>OZ241900.1:0-4557093 GCA_965203615.1 Candidatus Azotimanducaceae bacterium | reverse complement strand
CGTTGACCGGGAGCAGCGCCACGTAAGGCAGGATGCGTTCATAGGCGCCCCTCGTGAATCCCTTCACCGCCATCATCTCGCTCGCGCTGCCGGCGGCGCGGTTGGCGGCGCGGTACGCCGGATCCATGAGCATGTAGTCTTCGTCCTCGCCGCCGAATCCGTGGACGAACTCGTCGTGGTCGATCCAGTCTAGCCACGCATCCGCGAGATTCGGGTCGAGTTCGAGTTGGGCCATCAAGCGTTTGAGCCGTTCCAGGTGCTGGGGCGAAGTGACCGCATTCACATTGAACCGACGTTCGAGATCGACGATCGCGAGTTCGATTGTCCCGCCTTCAATGTCGAACGGCTGGACCGGTACGGCCCACGTTTCGACGAGCGTGTCCATCGTGTTGTCGGCCGTCCAGTCCTCGAACAGCAGTTGACGGGCGAACGCCTCGGCCCCCAGTGCGTACTCACGCGCCTGCGCTCCGTCAAAGACCTGCCGGGCGTGGGCCACGGTAAGCGCGTGGCGGGAGATCGTCTGCGATGCGAACGCGCTGGCGAGCGCGACCACAAGCAATACGCTGACCAACGCCACGCCGGAGACACCCTGTCGATGCGGAGCACCGATGAGGTGTGATCGGCTGTTGTTGAGTGTATTAATCATATATATCAATCAATTGGTACGTATACTTCAATCTTCATCGAAGTCGCGTCCAGCATCCAGAACGACACGCTCACCCATCGTCGAGGGGACGGTCCACAGCCGTTCGACACTTCCGTAGGGCGACAGCGTCATGCGTATGACGACGGCGGTGAGACGGTTTCCCCTGGCGTCGTCTTCGGGTGGCCAGAACCTGTGTTCGACGCCTTCGGCATCGACCGCGAGCATTTCCAGGTCGGTGACGTCGTGCAGCAGCAACTGGCGAACTGGAGGACTTTCCCGGGCTCGGTCGAGCACCGGCCAATAGAGCCGAAACAGCGCGTTTTCGACGCTGGCATAGGCCACTCGCTGCAACTCGGAACGATGCCGTCCCAAGGGATTTGCCCAGCCCCTCCGGGTCAATTGCATGACACCGAACTCGTTGATCTCGAAACCCGGTTGGGACTCGCCGAGTTCATCCCGCACGCCCCGATACGCCAGTTGCTGAACGTCCCTCCGCACGATCTCGACCGCGCGCTGTACCTCGACCAGACGCTCGCCGCGCGCCTCGGTGAGTTCTCCCAGGTCAATGACCTGCGTCAATAGCCGGTTCGACATGACGCCAATGACGGCGAATACCGCCAGGGCGACCAGCACTTCGATCAGCGTGAATCCTGGGCGGCGCACGTCAGTGCTGCCCGATGAACGCCGTCAGCGTGTCCACCGGCCCCACTTCGCGCCCATCTTCCACCGCGAACACCGAGTATTCGACCCGCCTGAGCCATGGGTGACTTGTCTCGAAGGTATCTTCCACGACGAGCCATTCCCGGGCGCCGAGACTGACGCGGCGGCGATCTGTCCCGATGGCCAACGGTCCGGGCTCCACGATCTGACCCAAGCGCGCGCGTTCGATTTCGTTTTCCAACGCCCACCGCGCAAGCGCGCGGCGCTCCATGGAGTAGGTCTGCGCGGCCGTTTCGCCTCCCTGCACGAGCACGGCGGTGGCGACGATGGCCACGACCGCCAGCGCGACCATCAATTCAATGAGCGTGAAGCCGCGTCCGGTCATCAGGTCCGCTCGTCCGACTGCGCGGCGGGAGACGCGCGGGTGCGGGAAATGCCATCGGACGTCACCAGCCACGAAGGTGAACCCGCCGCGCTGACGCCGATGACGAACGGTGTCTGCTCGCCGCTGGCGAGGATCAGCACCTCGGGGAGGTCTGCGTCGCTGTCGTCGTCATCGTTCGCGCCGGGCGCCTCGGATTGCCCGAGCAACGCATCCGTCGAAGTGTCCGACAACCCTTCCACGGCAAGCGAGAACTCGACATCGGGCGGCGCCTCGCGTACTCGAAATGTGTGTTTGGAAGCGATTCTCCACGTCCCGTCGAGCGCGCTATAGACCTTGAATCCGTAACGCGAGCGCTTCACGAACAGCCCCCAGGACTCGTTGCGGGTCAATGCCTCGACGCGCGCGAGCTCGACCAACGCCGCGATCCGTTCAGCTTCGGTCACAACGATGCGATTACGGTCGGCCCCGATCGAATGGAGAACGACCGCGCCGGCAAGAATGCCGATGATCGCCATCACGACGAATATCTCGACGAACGTGAACCCGGCGAACGGTCGAGAGTACCGGGGTGTCACGGGACCGCGCCAACGATTCGTCAAAGGTCGCGATAGTGGATGTCGGCCGCCGTCCCTTCGCCGCCCTCCTTGCCGTCGGCGCCCAGCGAATAGAGTTCGAATGTCTCACGCGCGTTGATGTAGACATAGGGGTTTTGCCAGGGGTCGGCGGGAACTTTGCGGGCGTATCCACCCGGGTTGTAGTTCCTCGGCTCCGGCAGGCCGCCAGGCTTGCTCACCAACGCCTCGAGCCCCTGGTCCGTGGAGGGGTAATGGGCGTTGTCGAGGCGATACAGATCCAGGGTTGCGGCGATGCCGCGAAGATCGCTCTCCGCCGCCGTGCGGCGCGCCTGGTCGCTGCGGCCGACGAGGTTGGGGACAAACAGCGCGACGAGGATGCCAATGACCGCCACGACGAGCATGATCTCCATCAGGGTGAAGCCGAGGCTTCTACGGGAACACGGTCTTCGGCTCGGTTTCATCGGCTAGGCCACGAGTTCATGGATATTGAGGATGGGAAGCAGGATAGCCAACACGATCATGACGACGACAAGCCCCATGATAACCATCATCGTCGGCTCGAACACCCGTACCAAGGCGGTCGTCAGGCGTTCGATTTCGCTCTGCTGAAACCGGGCCACCTTGCGCAGCATGGTGTCCAGTTCACCGCTCGCCTCGCCGCTCGCCACCATGTGCAGGAACATGGGCGGAAAGTGGCCACACGATTCCAGTGCCACGCGCAGGCTCGATCCTTCGCTCACCTGGCGAACGGCATCGTTCAAGCCCTGCTTCAGCCACTGGTTGGAAACGACTTCCGCAGCGATGCGCATGGCCTCGACCAGCGGAACCCCGCTAGATGTCAGGATGGAAAGCGTATTGGCGTAGCGGCTCGCGTTGCCGCCGCGGGCGATCCTCCCGAGCAGCGGCAGGGAGAGTTTCCGGCGATCCCATTGCAGGCGGATCGCCGGCCTCGCCAGCAACCGCCGAATTCCGTACCAGGCCGCCGCGACGCCAATCACGAGCATCCAGAGGCTGCTCCGCAGGAACTCGCTCAAGGCGATCATGAACCTTGTCAGCAACGGTAGCTCGCCGCCGGTGTCTTCGAATACCTGGACGATGTCGGGGACGATGTAGATCAACAGGGCGCCGACGATCAGTACGGCGAAGACGAGCAGGACGACGGGATAGAACAGCGCCATCTCCACGTTCCGGCGCGACTCGAAACTCGACTCGGTGTAGTCCGCGAGGTTGTCCAGCACGGCATCGAGGTGTCCGGACTGCTCCCCCGCTGCGACCGTGGACCGGTACATGCCGGAGAACGTGGACGGAAACTCGCCGAGCGCCGCAGCCAGCGTATGGCCTTCCCGCACCCTTGTGCGCACGGTCATGATCATGGCCCTGGCGCGGCGCTTCTCGATCTGGCCGGCGACGCCGTCGAGCGCTTCCTCCACAGGGAGGCCGGCGGAGATCATCGTTGCCATCTGGCGCGTGAACAGGGCTTGGTCGAGCGCGGACATGCCGCGCGGAAATATCGAGCGAGAACCGCGGGCACGCTCTTCCGCCATGTCGACGGCAAGCGGCGTGAGACCCGCATCGCGCAAAGCCTGGCGCACCTGCCGGCGGCTGTCGCCCTCCCGGACGCCCTTCTTTCTCCGCCCCCGGGAGTCAAGGGCGACGTATTCGAACGCGGCCATGATCGACGCCCGCTACGACCCGTCGTCGTCCAGAGTCGCCCGCATCACCTCCTCCACCGTCGTCGTTCCCTGGCGGACTTTCGCGCGGCCATCCTCCCGAATGCCTGGAAAGCGCTCGCGCGCATGGCGGGACAATGTCTGCTCCGATGCGCGGTCATGGATCAGTTCGCGCATGGCGTCATCGACAACGATCAGTTCGTAGATGCCGGTACGTCCCCGGTAGCCGCTATGTCCGCAGGCATCGCATCCCCGCGCGCGGTAGATGGTCGTCGAGTCGTCGGCTTCCAGGAAGCGCCTCTCGAACGCGTTGGGCGCGACGGGTTCCTTGCACTGGTTGCACAATACGCGAACCAGTCGCTGCGCCAGTACTCCTGCAAGGCTGGATGCCACCAGGAACGGCTCGACTCCCTGGTCCACCAGCCGGACCACGGCGCCGACCGCCGTATTCGTGTGCAGCGTCGACATCACCAGGTGTCCCGTGAGGCTCGCCTGAATCGCGATCTCCGCGGTTTCCAGGTCGCGCACTTCCCCGACCATGACGATATCCGGATCCTGGCGCAGGATCGCGCGCAGGCCCCTGGCGAAGGTCATGCCCGCCCTTTCGTTCACCTGCGTCTGCCCTATCCCGGTCAGGTTGTACTCGATCGGATCCTCGATCGTGAGGATATTCATGGTGCGGGTGCTGAGTTCGGTCAACGACGCGTACAGGGTCGTGGTCTTTCCGGAACCGGTCGGTCCGGTCACGAGAAAGATGCCGTGCGGCCGATGAACGACTTCGCGAAGCAACCCGAGCACCTCCCGGCGCATGCCGAGATACGGCAGGGTCAACCGTTCGGCCTGTTTGTCCAGGATGCGCAGGACGACCCGCTCCCCGTTCGCCGAGGGCAATGTCGAGACACGGACATCCACCTCGCGCCCGCCGATGCGCAACGGAATCCTGCCGTCCTGTGGAATGCGCTTTTCGGCTATGTCGAGTTTTGCCATCACCTTGATGCGCGACACCAGGAGCGGCGCCAGCGCCCGTTTCGGCCGCACGATCTCGCGCATGACGCCATCGACGCGAAAACGCACCGAGAGGTCTCGTTCGAACGTCTCGATGTGCACGTCCGAGGCGTCCTCCCGGATCGCTTCCGCGAGAAGCGCATTGATGAGGCGGATGATCGGCGCGTCGTCCTCCTGCTCCAGCAGGTCGCCGACTTCGGGCACGGATTCGGCCAGGCGCGCCAGGTCCATGTCGTCGCCGAGATCCTCGACCATCTGCTTGGCTTCCGACGCGTCCCTCGCGTAGACCTCGGCGAGGAGGCGCTCGAATTCGCCTTCGGAAACGGTGCGCACGGCGAACCCGCTGCCGGCGAACCGCCTGACCTCGGCCAGGGTCGTCAACGTGGGCATTTCCCTGCACACGAGGGTCAGGTGACCGTTCGAGCCGGCACCATCCGTCATGGCAACCCCGAATCGCCTGGCAAATGCGAACGGCAGGCGCCTGGAGAGTTCGTGCGGTTCCTGCATGGCTTGACCCACGGCTTTAGGGAGCGATCCGGGGATGATACTGCGACTGCAGGATAACTGTTTGATTCAAGCCACTAATACTCCACGAGGCTGTGTTCGAACCTGAACGCTCCCGCCGGCATCGTCAGCCGGTGGCGCTCGCCCTCGATGTCGGGATTCCAGTCGTCGTATCCGGCGTCTCCCCGCCACATCGCGATCCTCACTCCATCCCTGCCCCGGCCGATTCTTGTCACGTAGGTGCGGGCCGGGCCAGCCCGGAGCCTCTCGAGGAGTGCCGCAACGGGCGCATGTCGCGACAATTGATATAGGGTGACCCAGGTGGGCGCGACCAGGTCGATCTCGCCGGCCGTGTGTTTCGCCAAAGCCTCCGCCGGCCGAATCCACCGGTGTGCCTCTATCTCGCCGCCATCCACGCTAACCGTCTGCGCCTGTCCGCGAGCGGCGAAGAACCAGGTGGCGAACCGCGCGGGCACGTCCGGAGGCGGCGTCCAATGGGAAAACCAGACGAAGTCGTTTGGATCCAGGTCGAGCCCCGCCTCCTCCCGCGCTTCGCGCGCCGCCGCATTGCGAGCGCCGGTGTGCCTGTATTCGTGCGACTCCCCGTCGCCCTCCTCCGGGTAATCCTCCGGATCGATGCGACCGCCCGGAAAGACCCACATTCCACCGAAGGCGATACGCGAGTTCTTTCGCAGCATCAATACCTCCGGCCCGTCGTCGGTATCGCGCAGCAGTACCACCGTGGCAGCGGGCACGGCGGGGTTGTCCTCGTCGTGGCCGTGCGGACCCGCAGCGCCGTACATGTCGTTCTTGTGCCTGGTGTCGTCGGGCATTGCCTGTCCTTTGATGACCTACCGGCCGGTATGTTCCGAGGTTGTAGCTGACAAGACAACCAAAGGACAAAACCTGTGGCGAATAATTCTCATTTACGTTAGCGTTTGCCTTTCCCAAAAAAAGACGCTCATGGATTCAAACTGCGGCCGGCGGGCTACGCGCGCCATGCATATCGCGTGGGCGGCCCCCCTGCTCATCGCCTCGATGGAACCGCGGACCTTTGCGGAGGAAGCCGACCCGGTCCTCGAAGAAGTCACCATAGTGGGCACCCGCGAGGATGCCAGAAAGATGCCCGGTGCGGCCCATGTCGTAGGACCGGAGGATCTGGAGCGATTCGCCTATACCGACATTCAACGCATGGCCCGCCAGGTTCCCGGAGTCTCCATCCAGGTGGAAGACGGCTTCGGTCTGCGGCCGAACATCAGCATCCGGGGCGTAGCGAGCGAACGTAGCGGCCGCATCACATTGCTCGAAGACAACGTGCTGATCGCGCCCGCGCCCTACTCCGCGCCATCGGCCTACTACTTTCCCACCGCGGGGCGGATGCACTCCCTGGAAGTCCTCAAGGGACCCGCCGCCATTACCCAGGGACCCTATACGATCGGCGGTGCGCTGAACCTTGTCTCGACGCCCGTACCGGCGGAAATGACGGGATCGGTCATCGCCGAGGCGGGCCAGCACGGCACGTGGCGGCTGCATGCGACCTACGGCGGATCGACCGAGGCGGGGCTCGGGTTCCTGGTCGAGACCCACCAGTGGGTGTCCGACGGATACCAGACCATCGATCGCGGTGGCAATAGTGGTCTCGTGCTTTCCGACTACACCCTGAAAGCGCGCTTCGCGCCGCCCGGCGCCCCCCACAGGTTCGACGTGAAGCTGCAGTTCGCCGACCAGGTCTCCGACCAGAGCTACCTGGGATTGACCGATGCGGACTTCGCGCGCGATCCATTCCGGCGCTACGGGGTGTCGGCGCTGGACGAGATCGAGACCGATCATGAGCAGATGATCTTCCGGTATACCTACGCCATCGACAGTTCGGCGGAGTTCTCCGCGGTTGCGTACAACAACACCCATGCGCGCAACTGGTTCAAGACCGAAGGCATCGATTTCGACGGCAGCGAAGACGCGCAGACGCTGTCGCGCACAAGTTGGTCGAACGTGATTCGGGCGGCCAACATGGGTACGACACTGGCAGGAATCGACAGCGCCGGGTTGCTGGCGATTCTGCACGGAACCGCCGACACGCCCGCCGGAGGCATCCAGATACGCTCGAATGCCCGGGAATACTTCTCGCGCGGCCTGCAACTGGGACTGGCGTGGAACGCCGCTTTGGGCGATAACGAGCATGCGATCGACATCGGGGTCCGGCTGCACGCCGACGAAGAGGATCGATTGCAGCGCAACAGTGCCTATAGCCAGCGCAACGGCGCTCTCGTGCTGGACGACGCGGGTCTGCTTGGCAACGCCGGCAACCGCATCCAGGAAGCCCGCGCCGTTTCGGTGTTCGTGCATGACCGCGTCGCCATCGACCGCTGGTCGGTCTCGGTCGGATTGCGCTATGAGGACATCGAACAGCAGCGAACGCGCTACGAAACACGTTCCGGACGCACAGCCGACCCCGCCGCGCGCTCTGCCGACAACCTGCGTGACCGCCGCGAGAACTCCACCCGGGTGGTGTTGCCCGGGTTTGGCGCGAGCTTTGATGCGAGCGAAACCGCGCAGTTGTTCATTGGCGCGCACAAGGGATTCACCGCTCCCAGCAATGCGCCCGGCGTCGAGGAAGAGACCGCGTTCAACTACGAGGCCGGCGCGCGGATATACGGCCAACGGTGGAGCGGCGAGCTGACCGCTTTCTTCAGCGACTACGACAACCTTCTTGGTGAATGCACGGCCTCCTCCGGAGCGGACTGCGAGATCGGGGCCGCCTTCAATGGCGATGCGGCGACGGTACGCGGCGTAGAAGCGTCGTTCAGTACCGATCTTTCGACCGGAACCGGGTTCCAGTTGCCGTTGACGCTGACCTTTACACACATGGATGCCAGGTTCGACTCGGACGTGGCGGATACGGACTTCTTCGGCGACGTGCGGCGCGGCGACCCGCTACCATACCTTCCCAGGCAACAGGCGCACGCCGTGCTCGGCGTTTTGCGCGGACGGACCGAGGCCAACATCGCCTTGCACTATGTCGACGAAGTGTGCGTACGCGCATCCTGCGGCGAGCTTGAAAAAACGGATGCGGCCCTGACAGTGGATGCCGCCGCGTCGTGGCGGCTGAACACGCGCGTGAGCCTGTTCGCCCGGGTCGAGAACCTGACCCGCTCGACGGGCATTCTCGGCCGGCATCCGTACGGCGCGCGCCCGAACAAGGATCGCTCCGTGGCGGCGGGCGTGCGGGCGACGTTCTAGGAAGTCCTTCCCGACGCGGCGTACACCGTTGGCGCGCCCGCGCAACGGCGCGCTATTCTTCCGGCGCAGATAGAGGCTCCGTCGCCCCGCATGTGGGAGTATGGGAAGGGTGAATATGGCCGGTCCTACCGTTGTGGCCAGAGTGATCGTCGTCGCGTCCTACCCGGCGGTGATCGCCTTCGGTCTGGGCCTGTACGCCGTGCTGGCGGCGCAGGACCTGCATGTCACCCCCTCGGCCTATATTGCCGTGCTGGCCGGCGCTGCGCTCGTTACCCTTCACGAGTGGAAGTGGCCGTGCCGGGCCGAGTGGAGGCCCGCCCTGGGGGAGATCGGAGTCGACATGCTCTTCATGCTCTTCGTGCAGGTGGCGTTGCCCTACCTCCTTTCCATCACCCTGGTGATCTTCCTCGCGGAACAGTTGCGCGACGGCGGTTTCACCGTGGCGGGACTGTGGCCCCACGCGTGGCCGGTGGCCGTCCAGGCGGCCCTGATGCTGGCCGCCGCCGACTTCTTCCGCTACTGGCTGCACCGCGCGTTTCACGCCTACGAGTTCATGTGGCGTTACCACGCCGTTCACCACTCGCCGCATCGCCTGTACTGGTTGAATGTCGGCCGGTTCCATCCCCTGGAGAAGGCCGTCCAGTTTGCGGTCGACACCCTGCCGTTCGCGCTTGTGGGCGTTTCGACCGAAGTACTTGCCGCCTATTTCGTCTTCTACGCGATCAACGGATTCTTTCAGCACTCGAACTGCGACGTGCGCCTGGGACCGCTCAACTACATCGTCAGCGGTCCCGAGCTGCACCGCTGGCATCACTCGGAGTTCAGCGAAGAGTCGGACACAAACTTCGGCAACAACCTGATCGTCTGGGACCTCCTGTTCGGTACCCGATTCCTGCCTGCCGATCGGGTGGTGGGGCGACTCGGGCTCGTCAACCGGACCTACCCGACCGGATTTCTCGCCCAGATGAAGACCCCGTTCGTACCGGGTCTGGACAAGCGCTGATGTCTCCGCGGATGGGCCATCTGCTCGCCAGGACGGGTCTGTCCGTCCGGCATCGCCGCAGGTATGCGCGACGCATCGCCGCCACGAAATCACCCGGGCAAACGCAGCAGCAGGTGCTCGAGCGCATAGTGGCGGACGGCGCCGGCACCGCTTTCGGGAAGCGCCACGGGTTTGCCGCGGTGCGCAGCCTTTCCGACTTCCGCCACGCGGTCCCGGTGCAGACCTACGAGGACCTGCGCGAAGATATCGAAGCGCAGGAGGCCACCGGCGAGCCGAGGCTAACGGCGGATCGCCCCGTCTATTACAACCGCACGAGCGGCACCGTCGCGGCACCGAAGAACATCCCGGTGACGGAGGCGGGCCTCACGCGGATCCGGCGGAACCAGCAGCTCGGTGCCTACGCGTTCTCGCGATGGCCGGGGCTGTTCGGCGGCAAGGTGTTCGCCGTGTCCGGCGCCGCGGTGGAAGGTCACATGGCGGGCGGTACGCCGTTCGGCTCCGCATCCGGCCTGCTATACGAGAAGCAGCCGAGACTTCTGCGCGCACGTTACGTGTTGCCGGCGGAACTGTCCGCCATCGAGGACTACGAGCAGCGGTATCTCGCGATGGCGGTGTTCGGCGTCGCCGAGCCCCGGGTCACGTGTGCCGCGATACCGAACTCCTCGACGCTGGTTCGTCTGCTCGACATCGTCAACCAGCGCCCGGACGATGTCCTGCGCATGGTGGCGGACGGGCATCTGCCCCATGGCGTTCGCTCCAACGCAACACCTGGACGTCATCCGGATCAGGCGGCCCGGCTGCGGGCTGTGCTTGATGCCACCGGCAGGCTCACCTATTCGGACATATGGCCGAATCTCGCCGGGGTCGTTACGTGGACCGGCGGTAGCTGCGGCGTGGCCATCCGGGCCATCAAGCCCATGCTTCCCGCCGACTGCGGAATCATAGAGTTGGGCTACGTTGCGAGCGAGGTCCACGGCACCGTCAACGTCGATCCCGAACGCAACGCCTGCCTGCCGACGCTCGATCAGACGATCTTCGAGTTCGTGCCGCGAGATCGCTGGGAAACCAGCGGTTCGACCGATGCAGTCGGCCTTGCGGATCTCGAGGAAGGCGAGGACTACTACGTGATCGTGACGACGGCCGATGGTCTCTACCGGTACGACATGAACGATATCGTGCGCGTCACGGGGTGGATGCATGACACACCGACGCTTGCCTTCGTGCAGAAGGGCAAGGGCGTCACCAGCATCACCGGGGAAAAGGTGCACGAGTCGCAGGTATTGGGCGCTGTATGTTCGGCTCTCGAGGAGCGGGGCATCGAGACGACCTTCTTCATCGCTTTGGCGGATCCGGAGACCGCCACATACACGCTCTACGTCGAGACACGGGAGGAAGGCGCGTCGGATGCCGGCCTCGCCGGGCTGGTCGAGACGAAGCTTAAGGCCGCCAATATCGAGTACCAGGGCAAGCGCGCCAGCGCGCGCCTCAAGCCGATGCGCGTCGCGTGGCTCGCGCGCGGGACCGGCGAAGTGTATCGGGCACGCCGTGTGGCGGAGGGGCAGCGCGACGCGCAATTCAAGTATCTGCACCTCCAGTACGCGGGAGAGTGCGGCTTCGACTTCGATGCGTGCAGCCGCCCGGGGTGAACGGGCGATGAGAATCAGCCGGCTGTCCGTCTTTGCTTTTCCGGTGCCCTTCAAGGTGGTGTTCCGGCACGCCTCGGCGAGCCGCGGGCGCGCTGAGAACCTGATCGTCGCCGCCCACGGCGACGATGGCAACGTGGGCTATGGCGAGGGATGTCCCAGGCACTACGTCACCGGCGAAACCGTGCCCGGAGGATTGGCGTTCATTCGCGCCCATGCCGATTCGTTCGTTGCCGAGGTGGACGACCTCGCCAGCCTGATTGCGTGGATACGTGCGAACGGTGACGCCATCGACCGCAACCCGGCAGCGTTCTGCGCCATGGAAATCGCCACGCTCGATCTCCTTGGACGCGCTTCCCGCCAATCCGTCGAAGAACTCGTCGGACTGCCGAGGCTCCAAGGGACCTTACGGTACTCGGGCGTGCTCGGTGACGCGCCCTACCCTGCTTATCGTTGGCAGCTTCGCCGCTATCGCAGGCGCGGTTTTCGCGACTTCAAGGTGAAGCTGTCGGGTCATCCGGCGCAAGACAGGCGAAAGTTGCGCGCCCTCACCGGGACATCCTCCTCCGTCCGGCTGGATGCCAACAACCTGTGGACTTCGGCGCGAGATTGCATCCAGCACCTTGCGGGCCTGCCGGGAGAGCCATTCGCGATCGAGGAGCCGCTCGGCGTTGGGAACTTAAAGGGTTTTCGCGCGGTGGCCGAGGCCTCGGCCATGCGTGTCATACTCGATGAGAGCCTGCTTCGCGCCGGGCAACTCGAAATGCTGGCGGACCCGGCACGCTGGATCGTCAACCTGCGAGTCTCCAAGATGGGCGGCATCCTGCGATCGATCGATGTCGCGAGACGCGCCGCCGGACTGGGCATCGACACGATCGTCGGTTGCCAGGTCGGCGAAACCAGCATCCTCACCAGGGCCGCGTTGCCGGTCATGCGTTCCGTCGGCCCGAACCTCGTCGCCGCCGAAGGCGCGTTCGGCACATGGCTGCTGCAACGCGATCTGACATCGCCTTCCCTGACCTTCGGCGACGCCGGCCGACTGGAGGTCGATGACGTTTCGCAGGAACCCGGGCTGGGACTCGCCGTCCGCAGCGAGGATCTGACCCCCCTGGAGCATGCGTGAGCCGCCGGTTCGCTCTCGCCATCCTGATTCTCGGAGTCGTTTTCCTGGGACGTGTCGCGGGTCAGTTCATCCAGGTCGTCGCGCCGGTGGAGTTTCTTCCACCGCTGGAAAGATGGCAGGGGAGCAACCTCCCCTACCCGGCGCTGTTCGCCGCGCAGGTCGGGATTCTCGTGCTGATCGCCTGGGTGTACCGGCGCGTGGCGGCCGGTCGCAGGGTCATGTCCCCGCGCATGGCCGGACCGGTGATCGCCCTGGGCGCCGTCTATTTTGGCGTTATGGCGATCCGGCTGGTTCTTGGATTAACCGTGATGGCGGACATCAAGTGGTTCGCATCGCCGATACCGACCAGCTTCCACCTCGTGCTCGCGACTACTGTCATGGTGATCGGTATCCATGCCCGGAAGGTTGTTCCAACGGCCCCCAGCGACGCGCGCTGACCGTCCGCCAATTCTCCCTGGCCACCCGCCCTGTGCGATACTTTTCCTACCCTTTCCCAAGAGACACGCAGTAACAGGAAGGCCCCCATGTCCATCACGCTCTACGATGCCACCGCCCTGACCTTTCTCCAGATCCTCGGCGGTGCCGAACGGGTCCTGGAAAAAGGCCGAACCCATTGCGAAGAGAATGACATCGACCTGGACGATATCGTCGGGATGCGACTGATCGAGGACATGCATCCGCTTCGGTACCAGGTCGTCGCCATGACGCATCATTCGCTGGGTGCGATCCGCGCCGTGGAAGCGGGAACCTTCAGCCCGCCGCCTTCGGACACCGACCAGGACTACGGCGCTCTTCAGCAACTGGTTTCCGTGACGCGGGATGCGATCGGCGCGTACTCGTCCGACGACATAAACGCCTTGGCGGAAAACCGGGTTGAGTTCAGGGCCGGCGGTTTCAGCCTGCCGTACCGTGGCGCGGACTTCCTGCTGTCCTTTTCGTTGATGAACTTCAACTTTCACGCCACGACCGCCTACGACCTGCTGCGCATGAAAGGCGTGCAGGTCGGCAAGCGGGATTACGCCGGCAGGGTCCGATTCCTGAAGGAATAGCGCCGACTCTCTGAATCTGCGGCGAGGTCTAGGGGATGCGGGTGTGGATAGCTCTCATCAGGAAGACAGCCGCAGGAGTTCTGCGTTGCCGCCGATGGCCGCCGTATTCCGGGTGACCGTCCGTTCCACGCCGAATCGAGGCAGGTAGTACGGTCCGCCCGCTTTCGGCCCGGTTCCGGACAGTCGTTCGCCGCCAAACGGCTGGACGCCTGGAACGGCGCCGATCATGTCCCGATTGACGTAGCTGTTGCCCGCCTTGACCGTCGCCATGACCGCCTCGGCGCGCTGGTGAATGCGTGAGTGGATCCCGAGCGTCAGGCCGAATCCGACCGCCTGGATATCCGCCAGGGCTTTTTCGAGGCGGCCGGCGGCAAATCGCGCCACATGCAGGATCGGCCCGAAGTGCTCGGCATCGAGATGCCCGATCGAGGGGATCTCGATCAGTGCCGGCCCGATGTACCAGCCCTCGAGTCCGCGCGGAAGCTCGCATTGGTACACCAGGCGTTCCCTGTGGGCGTCGATGTGCGCTTCCAGGCGCGCGAGCGCGGCTTCGTCGATGACCGGCCCGATGTCGGTTTTCGGGTCGGCAGGGTCTCCAATGACGAGGGTCTGCATGGCCTCGGCGATCATTGCGAGCAGGCGGTCGGCGATCTCTTCCTGGGCGTACAGGACGCGCAGCGACGAGCATCGCTGCCCGGCGGAACGGAAAGCCGATGCGACCACGTCGTCCACTACCTGCTCGAGCAGCGCCGTGGAATCCACGACCATGGCGTTCTGACCGCCGGTTTCCGCGATGAAGGGCACGATGGGACCCTCCCTGGCCGCGAGGGCGCGTTGAATTTCCTTTGCGGCGGAAGTCGACCCGGTAAAGGCGACGCCGGCGACAGCATCGTTCGCCACGATCTCAGCGCCGACCTGGTCGTCGCCCGGCGCCAGGCAGACGGCGTCCCGGGGTATGCCGGCCTTGTGCATCAATGCGGTCACCATCGCCGCGATGGCTGGCGTCTGCGGGGCGGGCTTGGCGATGACGGTGTTGCCGGCCGCAAGCGCCGCCGCCACCTGGCCGGTGAATATGGCAAGCGGGAAATTCCACGGTGAGATGCACGCGAATACGCCGCGGCCATGTAACGTCAGGGTGTTGGTTTCTCCCGTGGCCCCGTCGAGAAGTGTCCCGGCGCCAAAGATGCCTTCGCATTCCCGGCCGTAATAGCGGCAGAAGTCGGCCGCTTCCCGGACCTCCGATATCGCATCCCGCAACGTCTTTCCCGCTTCCCGCGCAAGCAGGGCAACAAAGCGGGCGCGGTTGTCCTCGATCAGGTCCGCGATCCTGTCGAGCCGCGCGCGTCGCTCGGCCGCCGGCGTTGCCTCCCATGCCCTGAAGGCACTGGCAGCACGCGCGACGAGGTCTGCCACGCTGTCGTTGGTCTCGACACTTCCATGGAACAAACGTGTCCGGGGAGCGCCAGCGACCCGGCGCGATTGTTCCATGGTCGACGAGCGGGGCCGGGCCACAGGCGAAGCCGAAGGCTGCGGCTGTGGGGCACTTGCAGTGACCTCGGCGTCCCTTGCTGCGGCGACCAGTGCCCCGACCTCGCGGCGGTCGCCGAGGTCGAGCCCGGCTGAATTCTCTCGCGTCTCGCCGAAGAGGTCCCGCGGCAGGGGTATGTCCGGATGCGATTCGCCGCCATATTCCGCCACCACGCTGACCGGATCCCGCACGAGTTCCCGGGGCGCCACCTCCTCGTCGAGGAAACGATTGACGAAAGACGAGTTGGCGCCGTTCTCCAGCAGCCGGCGCACGAGATAGGCGAGCAGGTCCTTGTGGGGACCGACCGGGGCGTATACGCGCACCGGCGGCAGGTCATCAAACTGGCGTCTTGCCTCGCCGTAGAGGAGTACGCCCATACCGTGCAGGCGCTGGAACTCGTACGCCGCCCCCGAATTCGAGGCCAGTTCCATGACCGCGGCCAGGGTGTGCGCGTTGTGGGTCGCGAACTGGGGAAACAGGTGCCGGGAGCGGAGCAGGCGCGCCGCGCAGGCGATGTAGGCCAGATCTGTGCTCGGCTTGCGCGTGTACACCGGGTAGCCGGATAGCCCTTCGACCTGGGCCCGCTTGATCTCGAAGTCCCAGTACGCCCCCTTGACCAGCCGCACCATGATCGGTCGGCCGAGACCTTCCAGCCAGTCGATGACGGCGGGCGCCCGTTTCGAATACGCCTGTACCGCGATTCCGAGCCCGTCCCAGGACTGGAGCTCCGGTGATCTTGCCAGGCGCTCCAGCAACAGGAGGGACAGTTCCAGCCGCTCGGCCTCTTCGGCATCGATGGCAAAGTGCAGGCCTCGGGCAGCCGCCTCGCGGGCAAGATCGAGCAACGTGCCGCCAAGTTCATCCAGCACCCGCTTTTCCTGCAGCGGTTCGAAGCGCGGATGCAGTGCCGACAGCTTGATGGAGACCCCGGACGCTTCCCTCGGCGTCGCCTGCGGATACGCGTTGCCTATGGCCCGAATCGCGTGCAGGTACGACTCCGTGTAGCGCGCCGCGTCCGGGTATGTGCGTGCGCCCTCCCCCAGCATGTCGAACGACGACAGTCCGCCGTGGGACTTCTCCCTGGCCAGCGCTTCCTCGATGGTCCGGCCCTGGACGAACTCGGCGCCCAGGATACGCACGGCCTGGGACATGGCCGCGCGCGCCACGGACTCCCCTACGCGGCCCGCCAACTGGTTGACCCAGCCCCGGACGTCGGCGGTGATCTCGGTGCCGAGACCGATGACGTTGCCGGTCAGCATCAGCGCCCAAACCGAGGCGTTGAGGAACAGGGAATCCGACTGTCCGACATGGTCCGCCCAGTTCGCCGTCGCGATCTTCTCCGCGATCAGCGCCTCGGCCGTGTCTTCGTCGGGAATCCTCAAGAGCGCCTCGCTGATGCACATCAGCGCGATGCCCTCCTCGTTGCGCAGACCGAACTCGGAGAGGAACACGTCGAGCACGGAGCGTTCGTCCGCCCGCGCCCTGCATCCTTCCACCAGGCGCACGGCGCGTTCCAGCACGCGGCGATTCTGGGCATAGGAGAACGGGACTTCCGAGAGCCGCGCCTGCACCGCCTCGCGCTCGGCCTGGGCGCCCGCCGCGGCAATAGCGGCCCATCGCTCGGCACTCATCGGCTCAGGCCCTGGACCGGTGACAAGGCGTGTATCGGGACATCTTCCGGACTCCGTCGCGTCGGCGTCGAGTCTAGCAACCGCGTCCAGTCAAGCGAAACCGGGAAGTACGGCGGACCGAAGCCGCGCCCGACGTCTGAACCGCTGGTGAAAGTCGCCGCTCCAGGACGTATGATTCCCGCTCCAAGGGGGGCCCTTGGACTTCGTCGGCCAGCACATACTCTCCGTCGATCAGTTCGAGCGGATCGATATCGAACGCCTGTTCGAGGTCGCGGACGAGATGGAGCCCTACGCGCGACGCACGCGGATCACGCGGGTCCTGGAAGGCGCGATCCTCTCCAGCATGTTCTTCGAGCCCAGCACGCGCACCCGAATCTCCTTCGGCTGCGCCTTCAACCTGCTCGGCGGGGAGGTGCGCGAGACCACGGAAGTCAAGGCCCTTTCCCTGGCCAAGGGCGAGTCCCTGCACGACACGGCGCGCGTACTGTCGGGTTACAGCGACGTCATCGTCATGCGCCACCCGCGCGCGGGTTCGGTCAACGAGTTCGCCGAAGCATCACGGGTGCCGGTCATCAATGGTGGCGACGGTCCGAACGAGCATCCCAGTCAGGCCCTCCTGGATCTCTACACGATAGCCAAGGAGATGCGCGAACAGGGGCGCGGCATCGACGAACTGCGCATCGCCCTGGTGGGCGATCTGAAATACGGTCGCGCCGTACACTCCCTGTGCAAGGTCCTTGGGATGTTTCGCTCCATCACGTTCCAGTTGGTGTCACCGCCCGGCCTCGAACTGGCCGACGACCTGGTGGACGCGCTGCGAGTCCGGGGGCACGGCGTCAACGTGATCCACGACATGGAGGCCGGCATCAGCCATGTCGACATCGTCTATGTCACCCGCACCCAGGAGGAGCGCTTTCCGTCCCTGGAAGCCGCGCGCCGATACCGGGGCCTGTTCCGGTTGAACCAGGAGGTCTACACGGAGCACTGCGAGCCCAACACCGTGATCATGCACCCGATGCCCCGGGACTCCCGCAGGCAGGCGCGTGAACTCGACGAAGACCTCGATGCGAACCCCAACCTCGCGATCTTTCGCCAGACGGACAACGGCGTGCTGCTGCGCATGGCGCTATTTGCCATGGTGCTGGACGTGGCGGACCGGGTGCATGTCGGCGCCCAGGCGGTGCATTGGTATACCGCGAGGAGAACGCCGACGTAGGACCGCCCGCCCGTTGCCTCGGGGCGGCAGCAATCATCGCGTGTTCCCGTTCTGCCAGTCCGTTTTCGGGTTGGATTGCCGTGGTCTGGTGTTCGTTGGCTTACTTTGGCTGGATTCCGATTTGGAAAAATAAGGGCAAAATCCCTTATATGAAAACCATCGAAGACATCCAGCGGGTCATTGAAAGCGCACTAAACGATACCGGTATCTCCGCTCGAAGGGCCTCTCTGCTCGCCTGCGGAAGGGAAGATCTGATCAGGGATATCAGGCGCGGAAGAATGCCGTCCTACGACCGAGTCGCCAAGATCCTGGAAGTGCTCGGGATATCGATCAGGGTCGCGAGTCGTCACATTGCGCATCCCGATCAGGATGCCTCCGTTCCGGATTCCCCGCCGGGATTGCTTGCTCCGGTGGAGCTAACTGACGCGTTGGGGTTGCCGGCTGGCACCACGCTGGCCGAGGCGATCGCGGAGATCGAATCTCGAAGCGAGCACGACGTGGGCGCGCACCTGCGGGAAATGGCGGAACTGCTGGATGAGTTGGCTGAGCGACAGGCCGAACTGGCCACCCGCTGGAATCAGGCCCGTGAAATCCCGCAGCCAGGTCCCAGCGACGAGGCTCTGGCTCATCGGGAGGTCCAAGACAACGTCGTCGACCTGCCTGGTGCGCGACACATCGAAATTCGTGAGGCAGACGTGGCGGCGGGCGGCGGCGCGGTCAATCTCGACGAAGCCCCGGTCAGGGGGTATCTCGCCTTCCAGCGCGCGTGGCTGGATCGCCACGCTCTCGACCCGACACAATGCCTTGTGATTGCAGTGCGGGGCGAGTCGATGGAGCCAACGCTACTGGACGGCTGTTCGATCCTGGTCGACTTCGGCCGGAGGCGGTGGAGGAAGGGACGGATATTCGTGTTCCTGACCGGCGACGGCGTGGTAGTCAAGCGCGCCGGTGAGGACGAGACGGGCAAGCGTCTGCTGGTGAGCGATCATCCCGCGTGGGAGCCGGTGGCCCTTCCTGACGATGCGAACATCCTGGGCGAGATAGCGTGGACCGCCCGGACTCTGCTGCGACGGGGATGATAGCGAGAAAGACCAGAACGATCATGCCTGATACGGGTCGTGGCCGAGCACCGCCAACTCCTCGCCGGCTCATCCGTCACCACCTCCACAGAGCCTAGTCTGGTCGCGGTACAGGTACTTGAACGCCGGCGGCACCGCCGAATCGGTAGGATCCTCCGCGTTCGGTGCCGTCGTCCGAAGCGGGTTGTTGCCGACGTAGCTGTAGAGGTTCCACGACTGGCTGGAAGTAACGTCCCCGACGATCGGATCCGGGCTCAGAAACCTTCCGAGGCGGGGTCGTACATGCGCCCGTTCATGTGGATCAGTCCGGTGCGGTCGAGGTGCTCGTGCCGCGTGAATCCCCGCGACACCCGCTCGCCGTGGGCGGCCAGCAGGGCTTCGATCTCCGCCTCGGTGAGCTGCCCCGTCCAGTCCGGCTTTGCGCCGCTCCCCGTACGGGTCGTGGCCCAGCACCACCAGCTTGTTGCCGGATGCGTCCGTCACCGCCTCCACCGAGCCCAGGTGGTCCCGGTGCACGTACTCGAACACCGACGACCCGGTCGCCATCATGCTCGCGGGGGTCGTCTTCACGTGCACCACCGAGTCGCCGATGCGGACCCGCTCCACCGTGTCGCCGCCGACCGTCACCGTCTTCTCGTACGCGCCCGCGTAGTACTTGCGCGACGTCTTCATGGTCGTGGTGGCGCCCGAGGTGACGGCCCACTCGCTCTTCTTGAAGTAGCGCGCCCCGTCCGGGCCGTAACGGAAGCTGTCCCGCGCCGTCGGCGTGGCGTCGGTCTTGCTCTCGCCCACCGTCACCTTCTCCGCCAGCCCGCGCGCGTTCCACTCGATGAACGTGTCGTCCACGCCGTCGCACGGGTCGACCTCGTCGTCTTCGTCCGGGTCGTTGCAGGCGTACCGCTCGATGTGCCCGCTCGTGTCGTGCGGGAACTCGCGCGCCACGTTGCCGATCGTCGCCCCCTTCAGCCGGTTCGTCTCCAGGTCCGGGTCGTAGTCGTAGCCCGTCACGTCGCCGGTCTTGATTGTGAGGTTGCCGTGCCGGTCGTAGTCGAACGCCAGCGTCCGGCTCGGCGTCGACGAGCCCGGGAAATCGGTCCTCGCGTTCTTCAGCCGGTTCAGATGGTCGTAGGCGAAGTGCTCGCGCCTCACCCCGCTCCCCGCGCGGGCCGTGCGCCTCTGCAGCGAGCCGTCGCTGAGCCAGGCGTAGGTGTTGTCCTGGATGGTCGCCCCGCGCCGAATCGTGTCGATGTCGGACAGCCGCCCCAAGTTGTCGTAAGACCGGCTCGTCCGCACGCCGTTGCCGTAGCTCTCGGCCTTCGGCTGGCCGTGGGCGGTCTGCGCCGTCACCTCCGCCAGCGCCGTGTCGCCGTGCTTCAGCTTCCACGGGTATCCGCGGTCGTTGTACTGGTGGTCGACCCTCACCGCCGACGGGTAGGTCGTCGACGCAAGCCGTCCGTAGTCGTCGTACGCGTGGCTGCGCGTCAGCGTCGTGGTCGCGCGGGGCTCTGGTCGTCCACGATCACCGTCCGCACCTGCGTCAGCCGAGCGTCCGTGTTGTAGGTGTACGTCTCCGCGAAGTCGCTGCCGAACGCGCAGTTGTCGGCCTCCGTCAGGACCGTGTCCCGGTCGTAGCTGCGGCGCTTGAGCAGCCCCGTGCCGTTGGCCGGGTCGTACTCCCAGGTCGCCGTGCCGCCGCGGTCCGCCGCGCATGTGCGCCGCCCCAGCTTGTCGTAGCCGTAGTGGGTGGCGCCGCGCGCGTCCTCGCGCTCGGTCAGCTCGCCGTGGCCGTTGTACTTGAACTTGACGCTCACCGTGCGGTCGCCCGCTGTCAGGGTCGCGCCCAGGTTCGGGTTCGTGACGCTTTTCCGGTTGCCGGCGTCGTCGTAGGCGAACGTCGTCGTCTGCTCGCCGGTCGTCACGGTCTCGAGCCGCCCGGCGCCGTCGTAGACGTAGCTCGTCGTGACCTGCTCCGACGCGGCCTCGGCCGCCCCCTCGATGGTCGACACCAGCTCGCCGAGCACGTTGTGCGTGCGCTCCGTCTTCCGCGTCGCTTTCGTTGTCGTCCCGTCCGACGCCTTCACCGTCTCGGTGACCGTCGCCGTCACCTTGTTCGACGCCGCAGTGTACTTGACCTCCGTCTCGCCGCCGTCCGGGCGGGCTACGCCCGTCATCCGCCCTAGCAAGGATGACGCGTGGGACAGGCTGTGGCGTGTGTCCGAGTCGGCCTTCGACTGCGAACCGGACTTGGCGCCCTGCCCGCAGCCGCTGATCTCACATCCGGATCGGTTCCAATTCGACGCCCCTCAGCTTCTCCTTCAGGAGCAGCCGGTACGTGGCGAGGCCCATGATCGCCAGCGGGTGTTTCTCGCGGCCGCTGCCGAACTCCAAGTCGGTGCGGTAGAAGCCGTCGCCGATCAGCCCGCGCACGTTGCGGAGGAACACCGGGTTGGCACCCACCACCGACTCGTGCTGGCCGCACACGTCGCAGTATCTCAAGAACCGCGTGCCCCTTCGCTCCGCGTCGAACTCCAGCACCCGCGTCGGCCTGAACATGTACCAGCGCCTCCTCCGGTTGACCAGCCGGAACTCGGACGGTCCGCAGCCGTGGCGGTCGTGGAAGTCCCTGAACTTCTGGCTGACGATGAGGTGGCCGTCGTACGTGTAGCAGGCGTCGTAGACGGGCCTGCGGAGCCGCAGCGAGATCGGAACGTAGCTGTCGTCCACGCAACTGCCGCACCCCGAGCAGAAGACCGACGCCGGCGCGTCCTCGAAGTAGTAACCGTCGCCGTCCACGGCACACAGGTCGTATCCGATGATGTCGTCCACCAGTGTCCCTCCCCTAGAGGTCAGGATGCTGCTCAAAGAAGTCCCGCGCCGCGTCCTTGTACTTCGCCCCGGGACCGCGGTAGAAATCGCGCAGCGCTTCAAGCCTTTCGCTGCGGTCGAAGTTCTGCTGGATTTTTGCGCCGCTGTTCCCTCGTTGCGGGCGCATGTGGCGACCGGCCGCATCCGTGCGCTGGCGCAGGAAGTCGTTCAGG
This sequence comes from Candidatus Azotimanducaceae bacterium, assembly GCA_965203615.1. GTDB lineage: Bacteria > Pseudomonadota > Gammaproteobacteria > Pseudomonadales > Azotimanducaceae > VXNE01. The sequence goes on along the minus strand of OZ241900.1, from coordinate 4,535,098 downwards.
TCCTTGTGGAGCTGCCGGTGCGTCCTCGCCCGCATCTTCGTCAGCGGCTGCTTCGGGTCGCCGCCGAGGAACTTCGGATCCGCGTGGTGGCGCTCCTTCTTCAGCGAATTTACCAGCTTTCGAACCGACTTGGCAGCCTTGACCACGGCCTTGCACGCCTTGGCGACCTCGCACGTCAGGTTGATCGCGCCGACCGCCGCACCGCCCCAGTCGCCGCTGGCGGCGGCGTCCACGGTCTTGTCGGCGGTCTCGATGGCGTCGCCGATGACGAAGTCGTATATCCAGACTCCGGCCGACGCCGCCCATCCCGAGTCCGCCGGCTCGTCGGCGGGCGACTGGTCCTCGAGCGCGACCGTGCGGGTGACGTTGTAGGTGTGGGAGTACGGCTGGTAGTCCACGCCCCAGAAGTAGTCGTAGGTCAGGTCGTAGACGTAATCGTTGCCCCCGGGCCACGCCGACCCCCCGACTCTTGTCCAGACCGGCACCGCGTAGCGATAAGGGACCGCCATGACGCCGTGCACGGTCTCCGTCGTGGTCACCGTCGTGGTCCGCGTGGTCGAGCCGCCGCCCGCGCCGCCGTCGCCAAAGTGCAGGCACGTGATGCCGTCGCACCATCCTTCCTGAATCAGCCCCGTCGGGTCGACGTAGCTCAGCGGGTTGTTGCCGACGTAGCTGTAGAGGTTCCACGACCGGCTGGAAGTAACGTCCCCGACGATCGGGTCGGGGCTCAGGAACCGTCCCAGGCGCGGGTCGTACATGCGCCCGTTCATGTGGATCAGGCCGGTGCGGTCCAGGTGCTCGTGCCGGGTGAATCCCCGCGACACGCGCTCGCCGTGGGCGCCAAGCAGGGCTTCGATCTCCGCCCTGGTCAACTGCCCCGTCCAGTCCGGCTTGCGCCGCTCCCCGTACGGGTCGTGGCCCAGCACCACCAGTTCGTTGCCGGCTTGGTCGGTGACCGCCTCCACCGAGCCCAGGTGGTCCCGGTGCACGTACTCGAACACCGACGACCCCCTCGCCATCATGCCCGCCGGGGTCGTCTTCACGTGCACCACCGAGTCGCCGATGCGGACCCGCTCCACCGTGTCGCCGCCCACCGTCACCGTCTTCTCGTACGCGCCCGCGTAGTACTTGCGAGACGTCTTCATGGTCGTCGTGTCGCCGGAGGTGACCGCCCACTCGCTCTTCTTGAAGTAGCGCGCCCCGTCCGGGCCGTAATGGAAGCTGTCCCGCGCCGTCGGCGTGGTGTCGGTCTTGCTCTCGCCCACCGTCACCTTCTCCGCCAGCCCCGGTCCAGATACTTGCGCACGGTCTTGCGGTCCAGACCCGTGCGCCTAGCGATGGCCGAAATGCCGAGTCCCTGCCGCTTCAGTTCGTGGATCATGACGATCTCCCTCAACTTGATCATGCCGATGCTTCCTGGTGATCCAGGCACATCGAACGCCATCATTCGCGACGCCGGCAATCCCAAGTGGGGGTTTTTGCTTCGGCGCTTTTGGGGAGTATTAGTCCGGTACTGACAGCTTCCTGCCGCTGTACGTGTTCTGCGGGGAGCGGCTGCTGGTGAGCTATCTACGGCCGAGCAAGATCGACGGGGCGAAGCACAGCTGGGCGGTGCTGGCGCTGCTGATCAAGCGGCTGCGGCGGGCGTGGCCGGAGGTCGAGATCATGGTGCGCGGCGACTCCGGCTTCTGCCGCTGGCGCATGCTGCGCTGGTTCGACCGCCACGGCGTCGGCTACGTCATCGGCGTGGCGAAGAACCCGCGCCTGCTGGCGCGATCGTCCGCGCTGCGGGCCCTGGCGGAGGATCGCTATCGGGCGACGGGCGAGAAGCAGAGGCTGTTCGGCCAGATGCGCTACGGCGCGCGCGCCTGGGACGCCGCCCGGCGCGTGATCGCAAAGGCCGAGCACGGCGCCCGCGGCGGCAACCCGCGCTTCGTGGTGACCAACCTCGAGGACGATCCGCGACACCTCTACGAGCGCGTCTACTGCGCCCGCGGCGACATGGAGAACCGCATCAAGGAGCAGCAGCTGGACCTGTTCGCCGACCGCACCAGCTGCCACAAGTGGTGGGCCAACCAGTTCCGCCTGCTGCTGTCGAGCCTGGCCTACGCGCTGCTGGAGACGATCCGCCGGACGGCGCTGCGCGGCACCGCGCTGGCGCGCGCCCAATGCGGCACCCTGCGCCTGAAGCTGCTGCGGATCGGCGCCGTCGTCCTGCGCAACACGCGGCGCGTCCGGCTGCTGCTCTCCAGCAGCTGCCCGCATCCGGAGCTGTTCCTGCTGGCGGCGGCCCGTCTCAAGCCCGACTAAGCCGTTCCGATGCCGCAGTTCGCGGGCGACTCCTTGCGGGTCGGGTCTTCGCTCGCCTTCAATGCGTCCGGCGCGTCGCAATCGACCAAAACCCGTCCCCAAACGCACGAAAACGCCGCGTTCCAGCGACACTGCTCACACGACCGGGAGCATCCGACCCGCCATCGGCCGCACCACGGCCAAATCCGGTCACTCATGCAATATGCAGGCTAACCATCTGCCCATCTTCCGGGTAGTAGCGAGGATGCAGCGTTGCGGCATGAACGCGATATGCCGGCGCTCGTGGCGTGATGAGCTGCGCCGATTTTCGGGCGACGACCCCAATAACGCTACATGGCTACCAGGTCCGTATATACCGGAACCCATCATTGTCCGTTCCTTCTCTATATCCCATCGCTTTAAGCGACTTGTCTTGATCCGACCTGAGGAGAAATGATCGAAATGCCGCACCTACGTTATCCGCCAATAACTCGGCTGCTTGACCGAAAACAACATCGGGATCAATACTCATTTTTAACGCCGCGTCATAGTGAAGGGAGAGTATGACCGCATTCTTACGCCAGTCGTATCTCCACGCATCAACTCCAAGCGCAAGTAAGCCTGCAAAGATTAGGTCAGGATCTTGTTCACGGACTGCTAAAGACGCCATTCGATCACTGAAAGCAAGGAAGGTTAGTCGTTGCGACTCTTGAATCGATTCGCCTGCCTTTTCCCGCGCGTACTTACCTAATCAGTTTCAAGGCAATGTAGAGTCCCGTGTCAGGATTGTGGAGATGCGAGTTCACCCTCAGGATTTCGGTGCCCAGCATCTGCGGCAGGCGGTCGAATCTCAAATTCCAGAGTACTCACGCATCCCCCGGCGTGGTAGTCACCCTCTAGCAGGTAGGTCGCTCTCATTTTGATCGCATACCCCTGATGATTCGCTAAATGGAACCTCTTATGGACCTTTCCCGACCAGCTCCCAAAGTAGACACTGCCAGTGTCGTCGACAATGTAGTGGTTACCCGACATTGGAATGGTGGGCAGAAAAAGCCCGAGACCTCCGCTGTTGCCGCTTTCGGGCTCTATCCTGAGATCCGCCCCAATGAAACCGAACACTTCGGAGCGGGGTATCCGCTGAGGCCACCGTGGCACGGGCTCGTAATGTACCTTCACACACGATGACTCGCCGGATCCGTCGTCGCGCAACTCGTCCACTTGATCTGGCTCGGTCCAGTCGACGGCTTGGGGCAGTTCGATGTCCACCCATGTCCACCCCGGCTTCGGGGACGACTCGTACTTCACGATAGCCAGTCCGGAGTCGATAGAACAGCAGATGGTCTCATCCGCCACTCCGCCGACTCCGATACCCAGGAGAGAGATTGAGGCGACGAACCTGCCAATCAAGCATCGATTGACATGTCTACCGGCTAATTGCATTTGGCTCTCCACTTGCAGCCACCCTGATAGATGGTCCGCGAACTTGGTTTGGACCCGTACTTGATCACTCCGGGAACACCCGTACGGTAGCTCGTCCTCAGGTCAGCTGGGGACGGCTTCCGATTGCCCCCCGGATGTGGATGCCAGTCGAAGACGTGCCTCCCCAAGGCCTCATCCACAGGATCGAGATGCATTCTATTGGCCACATCCGGGTCCGGCGTGCCTACGCTGTGGATCCAGTATGTCCCGTCCTTCTCTTGTACGCGGAGAGCTCCCGTTTCTCTTTTCGGGTTCCTGTCAATGCTGTCATCAAAGATATCCTTGGCGAGGTCGGCGAACACGGGATGCTTCACGACATCGAGTATCTCACGCCTCGTCTTGGCGTCAACGTGAACGTCCTTGTAGGGCGTGTACGGTTTCCCTCTAGTCGTTTTGGTTTTGGCATCGGAATCCGGCGGACTTACCCAAGGCGTTCCTATCTTGACAACGATCTCCCCCGAGTCCGCCGGCTCATCGGCAACCGACTGGTCCGTGGCCTTGAGCGTCTGTACCGCCGCAGCGCGGATGCGGGCGGGGTCCCGCGAGTTTCCCGGGCTGTCGTAGTAGTCCCCTTCGGGATAGGGGATGTCCCACCAGCTATTCAGAAAGTCCCACCAGTCCCACCACGCATCCATGTCTGCGCGGCACGCCCAATCGCACTCCGGGTACAGCCCGGTCGGGTCGACGTAGCTCAAGGGGTTGTTTGTGACGTAGCTGTAGAGGTTCCACGACTGGCTGGAGGTAACGTCCCCGACGATCGGGTCCGGGCTCAGGAACCGGCCCAGGCGCGGGTCGTACATGCGCCCGTTCATGTGGATCAGGCCGGTGCGGTCCAGGTGCTCGTGCCGCGTGAATCCCCGCGACACGCGCTCGCCGTGGGCGGCCAGCAGGGCCTCGATCTCCGCCTTGGTGAGCTGCCCCGTCCAGTCCGGCTTGCGCCGCTCCCCGTACGGGTCGTGGCCGAGAACGACCAGCTTGTTGCCGGCTTGGTCGGTGACCGCCTCCACCGAGCCCAGGTGGTCACGGTGCACGTACTCGAACACCGACGACCCGGTCGCCATCATGCCCGCTGGGGTCGTCTTCACGTGCACCACCGAGCCGCCGATGCGGACCCGCTCCACCGTGTCGCCGCCCACCGTCACCGTCTTCTCGTACGCGCCCGCGTAGTACTTGCGCGACGTCTTCATGGTCGTGGTGGCGCCCGAGGTGACGGCCCACTCGCTCTTCTTGTAGTAGCGCGCCCCGTCCGGGCCGTAACGGAAGCTGTCCCGCGCCGTCGGCGTGGCGTCGGTCTTGCTCTCGCCCACCGTCACCTTCTCCGCCAGCCCGCGCGCGTTCCACTCGATGAACGTGTCGTCCACGCCGTCGCAAGACGGTGCATGCGGCGACCAGCAGGCTCGCCGGCACGCCGCCCTTCAACAGCAACAACAGCCGCCCCCCCGCTTCAATTTGCTGGGTGTCGGAATGGGAAAATAAGCTATCGGCACGAACATCGCTGCGATGTAACACACGAGTGCACCCAACATCGCCGCAGTAAGCGGCAAAGTAGTGGCGTTCGACTGATCGCTGCCTCGGAAACAAGCGAAGGAATTTCAATACAGTTAGACGATCCTTGCTCCTCCGGTTGAACTCCCGTCTCTTAAGTCCACGCGGACCTCTCTGACAGTTTCGTCGAGGATATCCCAGTACTCGGCCACCACTTCGATTTCGCTTACGTCTTTGATTCGAAGATCATGCCAAGAAAGTCGTTTCGTCGTCCATTGCATGCCCTGACGTCCATAGGCGCAAAGCTCGGTATAGTTAGATAAAATTAATAGCTTATGAGGTTCGGAGCAGCGAACGTCCAAAATGGGAAGTAAGGGCACTTCTTCCCAGTCCTTAGGATCACTCGTACTAACAACATATGCTGTACCTTTCGAAACCACACAGAAGCGCCCCTCATCGGGCATCTGATATATCCCCGTTACGCCTTTAGGGGAGATCATGCCAAACGCAAAAACTCCAATCCAATTCTCTCCCTGTGTATTGAACACCTCCACAACGACTCCGTCCTTCCCAGTTTCAAGAGAGGATCCGGGAAAGTAATACACATCCCCACCTGATTCCATGTCACCGCCCGCCTTAAGACGGTAGTTTGATTTGAAGGTCGTCTCGATCATCATCATGTCACCTCCTATGAGTCAGGCCGGAAAAAGCGGTGCACGATGACCTCTGTATTTCCGGACGTTGATGGCCGCGTGAATATCTCGAACACTCCATCTCGACCGTTCACCGTTCCCGGCAGACGATATTTGACTAAATCGTTGCTTAGGCCTTGGCGAGCTTGGGTATACGCGTTCCGAGTAGTGGTGCGAGTTCCCTTCCCAAATATCTCACGATTGAAGGACTCGGGAAAGTTGTGGAACGGCCCGGGTTCGTTTGCTCTCCGCGCCAATTCTCGTGCCGAGTAGATTCGGTTGGGCTGCGTGGCAGCACCAGCCGAGTCCGCGACCTTCGCCGCAGCCTTCGCACCACCCTTAATACCAGCTCTTGCGGCCACGCGGACGCCGTATCCGACGCCGGTCGCCGACACTACGATCTCCCCGATACCGAGAACCCAGTCGGTCCACTCGCAATCGCCATCGATGTTGCAGCGCAGCAGGTCGTAGCCCGGTATGAGAATCGACGCGCCGACATCGGCCGCCGCGATCCCCAATCCGCCAAGATCCGCCGGCTCGTCGGCGACCGACTCGTCCGGGAGCACGACCGTGTGGGTGACGTTGTAGGTGTACGAGAACGGCTGGTAGTCCACGCCCCAGAAATAGTCGTAGGTCAGGTCGTAGACGTAGTCGTTGCCTCCGGGCCACGCGGAGCCCCCGACCCTTGTCCAGACAGGCACCGCGTAGAGGTAGGGGACCGACATGACGCCGTGCACGGTCATCGTGGTGGTCACCGTGACGGTCCGCGTGCCCGCGCCGCCGACCGAGCCGGCGCCTCCTCCGGCCATGCAGTAAATCGGACTCCCGGCCGGGCACGCCGGCCCCGCCTGGACGAGCCCGGTCGGGTCGACGTAGCTCAGCGGGTTGTTGCCGACGTAGCTGTAGAGGTTCCACGACTGGCTGGAAGTAACGTCCCCGACGATCGGGTCGGGGCTCAGGAACCGTCCCAGGCGCGGGTCGTACATGCGCCCGTTCATGTGGATCAGGCCGGTGCGGTCGAGGTGCTCGTGCCGCGTGAATCCCCGCGACACGCGCTCGCCGTGGGCGCCAAGCAGGGCTTCGATCTCCGCCTTGGTGAGCTGCCCCGTCCAGTCCGGCTTGCGCCGCTCCCCGTACGGGTCGTGGCCCAGCACCACCAGCTTGTTGCCGGCTTGGTCGGTGACCGCCTCCACCGAGCCCAGGTGGTCACGGTGCACGTACTCGAACGCGGATGTCGCCGTCGCCATCATGCTCGCGGGGGTCGTCTTCACGTGCACCACGGAGTCGCCGATGCGGATCCGCTCCACCGTGTCGCCGCCCACCGTCACCGTCTTCTCGTACGCGCCCGCGTAGTACTTGCGCGACGTCTTCGAGACGTTGGTCGTCATGCCGCCCGTGGTGGTCTGCTCCTTCCACTCGCTCTTCTTGAAGTAGCGCGCCCCGTCCGGGCCGTAACGGAAGCTGTCGCGCGCCGTCGGCGTGGTGTCGGTCTTGCTCTCGCCCACGGTCACCTTCTCCGCCAGCCCGCGCGCGTTCCACTCGATGAACGTGTCGTCCACGCCGTCGCACGGGTCGTGCTCGTCGTCTTCGTCCGGGTCGTTGCAGGCGTACCGCTCGATGTGCCCGCTCGTGTCGTGCGCGAACTCGCGCGCCACGTTGCCGATCGTCGCCCCCTTCAGCCGGTTCGTCTCCAGGTCCGGGTCGTAGTCGTAGCCCGTCACGTCGCCGGTCTTGATTGTGAGGTTGCCGTGCCGGTCGTAGTCGAACGCCAGCGTCCGGCTCGGCGTCGACGAGCCCGGGAAATCGGTCCTCGCCTCCTTCAGCCGGTTCAGATGGTCGTAGGCGAAGTGCTCGCGCCTGACCCCGCTCCCCGCGCGGGCCGTGCGCCTCTGCAGCGAGCCGTCGCTGAGCCAGGCGTAGGTGTTGTCCTGGATGGTCGCCCCGCGCCGAATCGTGTCGATGTCGGACAGCCGCCCCAAGTTGTCGTAAGACCGGCTCGTCCGCACGCCGTTGCCGTAGCTCTCGGCCTTCGGCTGGCCGTAGGCGGTCTGCGCCTTCACCTCCGCCAGCGCCGTGTCGCCGTGCTTCAGCTTCCACGGGTATCCGCGGTCGTTGTACTGGTGGTCGACCCTCACCGCCGACGGGTAGGTCGTCGACGCAAGCCGCCCGTAGTCGTCGTACGCGTGGCTGCGCGTCAGCGTCGTGGTCGCGACGGGGCTCTGGTCGTCGACGATCACCGTCCGCACCTGCGTCAGCCGAGCGTCCGTGTTGTAGGTGTACGTCTCCGCGAAGTCGCTGCCGAACGCGCAGTTGTCGGCCTCCGTCAGGACCGTGTCCCGGTCGTAGCTGCGGCGCTTGAGCAGCCCCGTGCCGTTGGCCGGGTCGTACTCCCAGGTCGCCGTGCCGCCGCGGTCCGCCGCGCATGTGCGCCGCCCCAGCCTGTCGTAGCCGTAGTGGGTGGCGCCGCGCGCGTCCTCGCGCTCGGTCAGCTCGCCGTGGCCGTTGTACTTGAACTTGACGCTCACCGTGCGGTCGCCCGCTGTCAGGGTCGCGCCCAGGTTCGGGTTCGTGACGCTTTTCCGGTTGCCGGCGTCGTCGTAGGCGAACGTCGTCGTCTGCTCGCCGGTCGTCACGGTCTCGAGCCGCCCGGCGCCGTCGTAGACGTAGCTCGTCGTGACCTGCTCCGACGCGGCCTCGGCCGCCCCCTCGATGGTCGACACCAGCTCGCCGAGCACGTTGTGCGTGCGCTTCGTCTTGCGCGACGCCCGCTCCTCCCTCCCGTTCGCGGCCATCACGGTCTCCGTGACCGTCGCCGTGACCCGGTTCGACGCCGCGGCGTACTCCACCCCCGTCGCGCCGCCGTCCGGCCGGGTCGCGCCCGTCAGCCGGTCGCGGATGTCGTACGCGTAGCGCGTGTAGCGCGCCGGGTCGCCGACGTGGTAGGGCTCGCTCTCGCACGCGGTCCGTCCACGCGCGTCGTAGAACACGTCCACCCGTCGGGCCACGCCGCCGAAGCCCTCGACGGACGTGCGGATGGCGCGCCCGAACATGTCCAGGTAGGCGGTGGAGTCCGGCATGTCCGGCGCCGATGTCGTCACCTTCATCATGGGGGCACCGAGTAGCGGGTGCCGCAGTTGGCGACCGTGGCTTCCACCGCGTCGCTGGTGTTGGTGGCGCACGAGGCGTAGGTTGTGGTCGTCTTCACGTCGACCGTTGTCGCGCCGCCGTCCTGATGGGGTGAAACGAAGCGGAGCAGATGGCGCGAGCCGAAAGGCGAGCGAAGGGGAAGCAGACGCGGTTTAGCCGAACAGGGACAGCATCCAACCTGCCGCAAGAATCAAGCTGGGATTCAAGCAGTGATACCCGGTAACGGGCTTACATATGCAGCTCGGTCGCTTCAGGTACAGTTGGTCGCCGTCTTGGCGACGGACTCATCGTGTGGGCCCATTCGGGAGACAACCTCGCGACGAGTCCACTTCTTCCTCGCCGTGCAAGGCGAAGTGCCGGCCTCCGTCTAGCCGCGATGATGCTTGCGACGACTTTGGCGTGTGTCCTAGTTGGCCAGTGCGCCTTCGGCCCCCCGTCAGCCAACGGGGTCCTCAGTGGGCCCGGAGCACACGCTCCCGGGCCTCACGGCAGCGTCACTTCGTCCCGGTCTAGCCCCAGATGATCAACAACCTTAAGGTACCAATCGTGCATCTCGCTGTTGACGCCGCGGTTCTTGAATAGTCCGATAGTATCGGCCACCGAGTAGTCCAATGCGTCCTCCAGCGTCGGATCGGCGCCCTGCTCCAGCAGGTAGTACGCGATTTCGTATTTATTGACCGTCACCGCCATATGCACTGGTGTCATCATGGAGCTTCGCGCCCGCGCGTTGATGTCGGCGCCCGCCTCGACCAGCAACCGGACATTGTCCAACCGAGAGAGCATTATCGCTTCGTGGATGATCGTCCTGGCGCCGTACACGTTGAGTGCATTCGGATCGCCCCCGTGTCGCAACAGCGCGGCCAGGTACGCGGGGTCGTTCAATTTTGCCGCCAAATGCATAACGGGCATCAGGAACAACTGTTCGATCTTTCCCGTGTACTCCCCGGCCGGGGGCCGTTCGATGTCGGCTCCGTGCTCCAAAAGCGTCTCGAAGCATTCGAGGCAGAACGAGCCGAGGGACCACTTCAGCAGGTCCATCCCCTCGCGTCCCCGCGCATTCACGTCGAGGCCATCGGCGATCATCCTTTCCAGGCCTTTCGCATTGCCTCGGCGGATCGCCTTGGCCGCCGCCACCGTCTCCGGCGTCGTGAAGTAATCCGCGCCTCCCGGCTGGACCGCGCAACCCGTGCTCATTTCGATTCCCAGCGCGCCGGCCACGGCCAACTGCGCCATTGTACGCCGCATGTATCTCGCCTGCCGCATTCCGTCTACCAACTCGGAAAGGCTCTGTAGGAGTGCCGTCCCAGCCCCGAATACGGAAAGCTGTGCTCGATGCGTGCCCCCGCAGCCTCCGGCAGGAACGGAATGCGGTCCTGCAACACACTCAGCGGATCGCCCCGGATGTAGTGTGCGCGGATCTCGCCAGGTACGCCCGTGCGGTAGCGCGAGTGCAGGCCCGCTGCATTGAACGTGATGGCCCGGCCGCCGGTGGCAAACGCCGCTGCTGACGCCAAGCCGCCGCCGAGCGAATGGCCGACAAAGGTCACATTGCCCCCCAACTTTTTGTATACGGCCTTGGCCAATTCGACGGCCTGGTCGTATTGCGAGGAGCGAAATCCCAACGCTTGGCGGAGGTTCGCCCACCAGTTGCGCAGACTTCCTCCTTGCGTACCCCGGAACACCAGGTAGTAATGGCCGCCAATCTTGTAAAGCGCCGCCGCGAACCCATCTTGTGGATTGTATTCTATCCCTTCCATGTCTTTCAGCAGCCCGCCGCTGTCATCGTCGTAGATTCTCCCCGCAGAGAACAACGCGACTAGGTCGGACCGGGCCCAATCGGGGTCCATTGGCTGGTTCGCCACGCTATCGTGCACGTCCTGGAGCGTCTGTTTTCCTTCGGCCCGTAATCTCTCGGCAAGGCCGTAGCCCGGCCCGAAGTCCCACGGATCGATGGGCGAGTGGCTCCACGACGATGAACGCCAGCGGGACAAGTGATCCACCCACCACCGTTCAGGCCACCACCATTCAGACCAGCACCGCCAGCACCCAGTCACGACAATCTCCTCTATCGGTTGCGCCGTCTGCCCGGTCGGATCGACGTAGCTCAAGGGATTGTTTCTGGCGTAGCTGTATAGGTTCCAGGACCGGCTGGAGGTGGGATCGCCGACGATCGGGTCCGGGCTCAGGAACCGCCCCAGGCGCGGGTCGTACATGCGCCCGTTCATGTGGATCAGTCCGGTGCGGTCGAGGTGCTCGTGCCGCGTGAATCCCCGCGACACGCGCTCGCCGTGGGCGCCAAGCAGGGCTTCGATCTCCGCCTCGGTGAGCTGCCCCGTCCAGTCCGGCTTGCGCCGCTCCCCGTACGGGTCGTGGCCCAGCACCACCAGCTTGTTGCCGGATGCGTCCGTCACCGCCTCCACCGAGCCCAGGTGGTCCCGGTGCACGTACTCGAACGCGGATGTCGCCGTCGCCATCATGCTCGCGGGGGTCGTCTTCACGTGCACCACCGAGTCGCCGATGCGGACCCGCTCCACCGTGTCGCCGCCGACCGTCACCGTCTTCTCGTACGCGCCCGCGTAGTACTTGCGCGACGTCTTCATGGTCGTCGTGGCGCCGGAGGTGACCGCCCACTCGCTCTTCTTGAAGTAGCGCGCCCCGTCCGGGCCGTAACGGAAGCTGTCGCGCGCCGTCGGCGTGGTGTCGGTCTTGCTCTCGCCCACGGTCACCTTCTCCGCCAGCCCGCGCGCGTTCCACTCGATGAACGTGTCGTCCACGCCGGCGCACGGGTCGTGCTCGTCGTTTTCGTCCGGATCGTTGCAGGCGTAGCGCTCGATGTGGCCGCTCGTGTCGTGCGGGAACTCGCGCGCCACGTTGCCGATTGTCGCCCCCTTCAGCCGGTTCGTCTCCAGGTCCGGGTCGTAGTCGTAGCCCGTGACGTCGCCGGTCTTGATTGTGAGGTTGCCGTGCCGGTCGTAGTCGAACGCCAGCGTCCGGCTCGGCGTCGACGAGCCCGGGAAATCGGTCCTCGCGTTCTTCAGCCGGTTCAGATGGTCGTAGGCGAAGTGCTCGCGCCCGACCCCGCTCCCCGCGCGGGCCGTGCGCCTCTGCAGCGAGCCGTCGCTGAGCCAGGCGTAGGTGTTGTCCTGGATGGTCGCCCCGCGCCGAATCGTGTCGATGTCGGACAGCCGCCCCAAGTTGTCGTAAGACCGGCTCGTCCGCACGCCGTTGCCGTAGCTCTCCGCCTTCGGCTGGCCGTAGGCGGTCTGCGCCGTCACCTTCACGAGCTCCGTGTCGCCGTGCTTCAGCTTCCACGGGTATCCGCGGTCGTTGTACTGGTGGTCGACCCTCACCGCCGACGGGTAGGTCGTCGACGAGAGCCGTCCGTAGTCGTCGTACGCGTGGCTGCGCGTCAGCGTCGTCGGCGCGGCGGGGCTCTGGTCGTCGACGATCACCGTCCGCACCTGCGTCAGCCGAGCGTCCGTGTTGTAGGTGTACGTCTCCGCGAAGTCGCTGCCGAACGCGCAGTTGTCGGCCTCCGTCAGGACCGTGTCCCGGTCGTAGCTGCGGCGCTTGAGCAGCCCCGTGCCGTTGGCCGGGTCGTACTCCCAGGTCGCCGTGCCGCCGCGGTCCGCCGCGCATGTGCGCCGCCCCAGCTTGTCGTAGCCGTAGTGGGTGGCGCCGCGCGCGTCCTCGCGCTCGGTCAGCTCGCCGTGGCCGTTGTACTTGAACTTGACGCTCACCATGGCGTCGCCCGCGGTCAGGGTCGCGCCCAGGTTCGGGTTCGCGACGCTCTCGCGGTTGCCGGCGGCGTCGTAGGCGAACGTCGTCGTCTGCTCGCCGGTCGTCACGGTCTCGAGCCGCCCGGCGCCGTCGTAGACGTAGCTCGTCGTGACCTGCTCCGACGCGGCCTCGGCCGCCCCCTCGATGGTCGACACCAGCTCGCCGAGCACGTTGTGCGTGCGCTTCGTCTTGCGCGATGCCCGCTCCTCCCTCCCGTTCGCGGCCATCACGGTCTCCGTGACCGTCGCCGTGACCCGGTTCGACGCCGCGGCGTACTCCACCCCCGTCGCGCCGCCGTCCGGCCGGGTCGCGCCCGTCAGCCGGTCGCGGATGTCGTACGCGTAGCGCGTGTAGCGCGCCGGGTCGCCGACGTGGTAGGGCTCGCTCTCGCACGCGGTCCGTCCACGCGCGTCGTAGAACACGTCCACCCGTCGGGCCACGCCGCCGAAGCCCTCGACGGACGTGCGGATGGCGCGCCCGAACATGTCCAGGTAGGCGGTGGAGTCCGGCATGTCCGGCGCCGATGTCGTCACCTTCATCACCGGGGCCACCGAGTAGCGGGTGCCGCAGCCGGCGACCGTCGCCTCCACCGCGCCGCATGTGTTGGCGTCGTCGCACGACGCGTAGGTGGTCGTCGTCTTCACGTCCTCCGTCGTCTTCGTGCCGTCGTCGTTGGTCGTCGTCACGCTGTCCCAATGGCGCGTGCGCGAGGTCTCGCGGCCGAGGCCGTCGTAGGCGTACGAGGTGCGCCGGTTGTTGGCGTCCGTTGTCGTCGCCGGCACGCCGAGGCCCACGTGGTGCGTCGCGTACTCGGTGTGATTCAGGGGGTTCTTCCAGGATGTCGGGAAGCGGCTCGCGCTAAATTCCCGCACCTCCCAGGTCCGCGCCGAGTCATCCGCCGTCTGCGACGATTGCCCTCCGGCGTTCGACGCCGGCACTCCTTCGGTCTCCGAGGCCGTCTTGCGATTGCCCTGCGGGTCGTAGCCGTAGTCGGTCTTGTGCTGGAGCTTGAGGCCCGGGAAACGCTTCACCACGTCCGGCGCGAGCGTGCCCGCGATCTGCGTGCGGTTCACCGTCTCGGTCCAGTCCAGCTTGACGCTCGTGCCGCGGGTGTCGCCGCGATAGTGCTTTACGCTGACGTCGTCGACGAAGCCCAGCACCCAGTCGCTTTCGCTGTTGTCGAACGACAGCGTCTGCTGCGTCGTCCGCTGGACGCCGGTCACCGTGTGCGACTGGCCGGCGCCCCATTCCGAGCTGCCGTCGCCGTCGCCGGTCGCCGCGTGCCCCGTGCGCGTCTCGCGCACGACCTGAGTCACGAATTTGGAAGGCAGCGTCAGCGTCAGCGTCTCGGTGGTCTGCACAACGCCGAGGGTGGAAGTGCCCTCGTAGAGCCACTCCATCGTCTCCTGCGCGTACGGCAGCGTCGTCGTCACGGTCGACGGTGTGTGCGGCACCGACATTTCCGCGTAGCGCATCGCGCGCTTCGACAGCGGCGTCTTGGCTTTCCTGGCGCTCGTGGGTTTCACGTACTTGCCTTTGTACCGCACCACCTGCGCGGGGCGGCCGAAGTACGGGTAGTCGAGGCGGTATTGCGTGTAGGTCACGATGCCCGACGCCTCGTCCGTCTCGCGGATCGCGTGGAATCCCAGGAATCCCCAGTTGCGCGTGTTCTCGACGCCGCGGCCGAGGTACGCGTAGCTGGTCTGGCGCGTACCGCCGATACCGTCGCTGCGCGTCACGCTGGTCACCACAGGCTTGACGTCGCCATTCTTCGCCGGCAACGCCCGCGTGTTGGCCGGAAGGCTCGTGGCGCCGAAAGGCGTGTCGTTCGTACCCAGCACGAAGTCGTGCGCGGCAGTCTCCCTTAGCATCGCGATCGTGAACGTCGTCGCGACTCCCATGGGGTCCGTCAATGCGCTGACCCAGGTGCCGCCGGCCGCATCCGTCCAGCCGATCTGCAGCGGCGACAGGCAGTCGAACGCGCCCTTTGGCTGGTACCCGCACGTCTGCAATTCGTTCAGGCGCACCTGGCCGGCGCTGGTTCTCTTGTATGCCAGCCGGTAGTCGCGCACCAGCGTGCCGCCTAGTCGCAGATGGATGTAGGTCAGCCGTTGCGGCTGGTGGAGGAAGAAGCTGCCCACCTGTGTCGAGTCAAGGTCGTCCCGCGGCTTGTAGACGAACTCGATCGTCGCGTCTTCCGCGGCGCCGTAGATGATTTTCCTCGGGTGCCGCGCCAGGTTGGTGTCGTCCTTGTAGTACTTGTACTTCATGACGTTGCCGAAGGCGTCCGTCTGCCTGTTGATCGACCACAGGAACGGTGCCGCCGGCTCGGCGGGATCGGTGCCGCTCGCCTCGCGCGCCGGCTTCCATAGCTGGCTGTCGGCGGTGTTGCCGTACTGGCGCACCGTGCCGTCCGGCAAATGCACCTCGAACCAGTCGCCCGACGTGCTTTCCTTCAATACAACCTTCGCGAAGCTCTCCCTTGCCGTGCGGTACTCGGGTTCCTCCGCCTCCGGGTCGCTGATCTTCGTCAGGGGTTCGCCATCCAGGCACAGCGCGTCCGTGTCATCGAACGAGATGCCGTCGCTGTCGTCGCTCCCCTTCACGCAGCGGCGGATAGTCGAGAATCCGCCGATGCGCCAGCCGTAGCCGATCATGTCCGCCGGCAGCTCCTGGTCCGACCGGTGCCGCTCGCGGCCGCCGCTGTAGTCGATCGACAGACGCGGCGCGAGCCCGTTGACTCCCGGCACCGGCGCGATCGGTACGTTGACGTAGGCGTCGCCGCCCTTGGTCACTCCGGACCTGTAGGGGAGATTGCCGGGGGTTATCGGCAGGATCACCCTGGCCGTCGCCTGGCCGTATTCTTCGCAGATCTCGTCCCCCGTCCGCGAGTCGCAGGTCATCACGAGGTAGTTGTATTCGCCTGCGGCCTTTCCGGTGTATTCCACGCTGGTCGTCGTGTGGTCGCTCCACAAGGACTCGCCGCCGCGTACGCTCTCCGAGACCCGGTAGCTGTCGGCCTGCAGCAAGCCCTGCCACGACAGCGTGTAGTTGCCCGTGGTGCTGGGGTTCGGCGTCACCTTCACGAAGCCCACCGTCACCGAAACGGTAGCGGTGTCGGTGTCCGCGCCGTCGGAGACCGTGTAGTCGAACGTATCGGTGCCCGGGTGCCCGCTATGGGGTGTGTAGGTGACCAGCGTGTTGTTGCCGTCCGCGTCGCTGGTGATCGTCGCAGCGCCGTTTGCCGGCGTGGTCACGGCCGTCACCGTCAGGTCGTCGCCGTCGGCGTCCGTGTCGTTGGCAAGGACTGCAATTTCGACCGGTGTGCCGAAAGGCGTCTCGGCGCTATCGTTCACTGCCACCGGCGGATTGTTGGTCGTCGGGGCCTGTGTCACAGTCACGCTGGCGGTGTCCTCGTCGCTGCCGCCTGCTCCCGTGCAGGTCACCGTGACGCTGAAACTGCCGGTGATCGTGGGCGTGTACGTTTTCGTCCCCGAGGTCGCCACCGAATCAATGGAGGGCGTCCCGCTGCATTGGCTGGTATTGGTCGACGACCAGGTCAGCGTGACGCTTTCGCCCAGGGTGATGGAACTCTGGTCGAACGACGCAGTCACGGTCGTCGGGGCGTCCACCGTCACCGAAACGGTGCCGGTGCCGGTGTCCGTGCCGTCGGAAACCGTGTAGTCGAACGTGTCCGTGCCGGAGTAGATGCTCTGCGGGGTGTACGTGACCCGCGTGTTGTCGCCGTCGGCGTCCGCCGTGATCGCCGCCGTGCCGTTTGTCGGCGTGGTCACCGCCGACACCGTCAGGTCATCGCCGTCCCCGTCACTGTCGTTGGCGAGGACCTCGATCACAATCGCCGTTTCGAAGGCGGTCCGCGCCGTGTCGTCCACCACGGTCGGCGGCGTGTTCACCGTCACGCTCACGGTGGCGCTGGCCGTGTCGATGCCGTCGGACACCGTGTAGCGGAACGTGTCCGTGCCGGAATACATGCGCTGGGGGGTGTACGTGACCCGCGTGTTGTCGCCGTCGACGTCCGCGGTGATCGCCGTCGCGCCGTTCGCCGGCGTGGTGACCGCCGTCACGGTCAGGTCGTCGCTGTCGGCGTCGCTGTCGTTGGCGAGGACCTCGATCACAATCGCCGTTTCGAACGCCGTTTGCGCCGTGTCCTCCACCGCTACCGGTGGGGCGTTCACCGCCACGCTCACGGTGCCAGTGTCGGTGTCGGTACCGTCGGAAACCGTGTAATCGAAAGTGTCGGCGCCGGAGTAGCCGCTATTCGGTGTGTACGTGACCAGCGTGTTGTCACCGTCCGCGTCCGCGGTGATCGCCGCCGCGCCGTTCGTCGGGGTCGTCACCGCCGTCACCGTCAGGTCGTCGCCGTCCGGGTCCGTGTCGTTTCCGAGAACATCGATCACTTTCGCCGTCTCGAACGCCGTCCGTCCCGTGTCGTCCACCGCCACGGGCACACTGTTGATCGACACCTCCACCGACTCCGTGGGGGACCAGTCCCCGCAGTTGCCCGTCCCGGCGCAGGCCCGCACTTGGTAGCTGAACGTGCCGTCGGTCTTGTCGGTGTAGTCCCTCGATGTCGTTTTCAGGGTCTCCGACTCCGACCAGGCGTCCGTTCCGACTTTCTCCTGCAGTTCGTAGTTCGTCGCGCCCGAAGGGGCCGTCCAGGTCACCGCGTAGCTACCATCGGAATCCGTCGCCGGAACCGTCAGCGCCGGCGCCCCGGGCGGCACCTTCGTTGTCTCGGTCGACGACCACTCGCCGCAGTTGTCCGACCCGGCGCAGGCTCGAACCCGGTACATGTAGATGGCCGGCGTCTGGTCGGTGTAGCTCTTCGTCGTCGCCGTCAAGCTCTTCGACTTCGACCAGTCGCCTGTGCCGACCTTTTCCTGCAGTTCGTAGCCCGTCGCGCCCGAAGGGGCCGTCCAGGTCACCGTGTAGTCGCCGTCGGGGTCGGTCGCCGGAACCGTCAGCGCGGGAACTCCCGGCGGCACTTTCGTTGTCTCCGTCGATGACCAGTCGCCGCAGTTGTCGGATACCGCGCACGCCTGGACCTGGTACATGTAGATTCCCGGGGGCTTTCCCGTGATCTCGTACGATCTGTTTTCTCCGGTATAGACGTTGGAGAACGATCCGCCGTCGGGTTTCTCTTCCAGCTTGTACGATGTCGCCCTTGCCGGCTCGGTCCAGGTCGCCGTGTACGTGCCGTCCGGGTCGGTCGCCGGAACGGTCAGTGTCGGCGCCGCCGGCGGCAGCGCCACGGTGGCCGTGGCGTGGCCCAGCTCCGCGCATTCCTCGAGCTGTCCGAGCGGCGTTTCGCAGGCCTCCACCGTGTAGTAGTAGTTGCCCGATATCTTGCCGCTGTACTCGGCGCTGGTCCCCAGGTGGTAGCTGAAGGCGGGCGTGCCGCCGCCGGCGCTCTCAAGGACCCGGTACCTGTCGGCAAGCAGCGGTGATCCGTCCCAGGACAGGGTGTAGCTGCCGGTGGTGCTCGGGTTCGGCGTCACCGTCACGAGGTCCACCGTCACCGATACGGTGCCGGTGTCTGTCGCGGTGCCGTCGGAGACCGTGTAGTCGAACGTGTCGGATCCGGGATGGCCGCTCCGCGGGGTGTAAGTGACCCGCGTGTCGTTGTCGTCGTCGTCGGAGGTGATGGCCACGGTCCCGCTTGCGGGCGCGGTCACTGCGGTCACGACAAGGTCGTCGGCCTCGGCGTCCGTGTCGTTTGCCAGAACGGCGATTTCGACCGCCGTGAGGAACGGCGTCCGCGCCGTATCGTCCACTGCTACCGGCGCCCTGTTGATCGACACCGCCACTGACTTCGTGGACGACCAGGCACCGCAGTTGCCGGTCCCCGCGCAGGCCCGCGCCCGATAGCTGTACGTGCCGTCGGTCTTGCCCGTGATGTCTGTGGATGTACCGCTTCCGCCGTAGATGTCGCCGAAGTTCCCGGTTTCGGACTTCTCCTGGAGCTTGTAGGTCGTCGCGCCGGATGGGCTCGTCCAGCTCACGGTGTAGCTGCCGTCCGCGTCGGTTCCCGGAACGGTCAGGGTCGGCGTTCCGGGTGGCACCTTCGTCGTCCTGGTCGACGACCAGCGGCCGCATTTGCTCGATCCCACGCACGCTCGAACCCGGTACGTGTATATCTTCGGCGTTCTGCCCGTGATGTTCTTCGAGGTGCCGCTCCCCGTGTGTACATTGCGGAAATTTCCGGTTCCCGACCTCTCCTCCAGTTGGTAGCTCGTCACCCCGGGCACGCTCGTCCAGGACACCGCGTAGCTGCCGTCCGCGTCCGTCGGCGGCGCCGTCAGCGTCGGCGCGGGAGGCGGATTGACGGTCGCGCTGGCGGTGTCGCTGTCCCTGCCGCCCGCCCCCGCGCAGGTCACCGTCACGCTGAATGTGCCGGTGTTCGACGGCGTGAAGGACTTCCTCCCCGACGTCGCCGTCGAGCCGATCGACCGCGACCCGCCGCACGAGATCGCGTTCGTCGACGACCAGCTCAGCGTGGTGCTGTTGCCGAGCGTGATGGAACCCGGGCTGAACCAGGCGTCCACCGTCGGCGGCGGTTCGTTCACCGTCACGCTGGCCGTGTCGCTATCGCTGGCGCCCTCGCCGGTGCACGTCACCGTCACGCTGAACGTGCCCGCGCTTGCCGGCGTGTATTCCTTCGTCCCGGACGTCGCCGTCGAGCCGATCGACCGCGACCCGCTGCATGCGCTGGCGTTGTTCGACGACCAGTTCAGCGTGACATCGTCGCCCCGCGTGATCGAACTCTCGTCGAACCACGCGCTCACCTCCACCGGTGGCGGAACGACGGGCACGCTGGCGGTGGCGCTGTCCTCACCGCCCTCGCCAGTGCACGTCACCGTCACGCTGAACTTGCCCGCGCTCGCCGGCGTGTATTCCTTCGTCCCGGACGTGTCCGTCGAGCCGATCGACGGCTCGCCGCTGCACGCGCCGGCGTTGCTCGACGACCAGGTCAACGTCACGCTCTCGCCGCGGATGATCGAACTCTCGCCGAACGACGCGGTCACCGTCGGCCGCGGCTCGATGACCGTCACCTCGGCGGTGGCTTTGCGGCTGCCGCCCGCGCCTGTGCACGTCACCGTCACGCTGAACTTGCCCGCGTTCGCCGGCGTGTATTTCTTCGTCCCGGACCTGTTCGTCGAGCCGATCGACGGCGAGCCGCTGCACGCACTGGCGTTTTTCGACGACCAGGTCAACGTCACGCTCTCGCCGCGGATGATCGAACTCTCGCCGAACGACGCGGTCACCGTCGGCCGCGGCTCGATGACCGTCGCCCCGGCGGTGGCGCTGCCGCTGCCGCCCGCGCCTGTGCACGTCACCGTCACGCTGAACTTGCCCGCGCTCGCGGGCGTGTATTCCTTCGTCCCGGACGTGTCCGTCGAGCCGATCGACGGCGAGCCGCTGCACGCGCTGGCGTTTTTCGACGACCAGGTCAGCTCCACGCTCTCGCCACGCGTGATGGAGCTCTCGTCGAACGACGCGCTCACCGTGGGCGCCGGGGTTGGTGCCGGGGTCGGCGAGACCGTCACCGTCAGCGCGGTGTAGCCCGACCCGAAGCACATCTCCTCGTCGAAGATGTACTCGCAGTAGCCGACGGTGTACTCGTAGTCCCCCGCCGCCTTTCCGCTGGCGGTCCACGAGGTCCCCGTGTGGTCATAGACGAGGGTTCGGTCCTCGTATAGCTGATATCTGTGTGCGTTGGCGACTCCGGTCCACGAGATCGTGTAGCTGCCGTCGGTCGACGGGTTCTCGCTCGACGTGATGCTTGCCCACGACGCTGTCGCGAGCGCCATCGCGATGACCGCGATCGCGAGGCCCGCGAGGCGGGCGATCCTGCCTGTTCTGAAAATCTTGCTTGCCAAGGTGTCTTGCTCCGTCCGTTCGTCCGGCCCGCACCGCGCGGAACCGGGGATCGGCGGGCATTCTGCGAAGGGCCCGAGCGTCGAAACAGGGAAAACCTCGACATACTCGGGTTGGGATTTTCGGCCCGCGTCGGCGCGCCGGCGACAGGAATTGGCGGCGGCGTGTCCGAGGTGGCGGACGCCCGTACGCATCGCTCGATGGGTGGTCAGGAACCCATCGACACGCTCGTCGTGGTCCGCAAGGCGGACGAGGCCGTAAGCCCGGCGTTGTTTGCGGAGCTCTGCTCCGATTTGTCGCCGGAGGACGGAACGTGCGTTTAGTGGGTTGCTGGCATCTGTTCGCCGCAGCCTTGTTGGGGATTGCTACGTCAGGAGGTGGACATCGCCATGCTGATCGGGATTCCCCAAATCAGGGATGCTCATGCGGAAGTGCCAAGGCCGCCTGGCGCACGGACAGGCCCGCCGGTCAATCCTGCGGGTGACCGTTCAAGACCTATAGGACGTCTTCGAGTTCCGGCACGGCCTTGAAGAGATCGGCCACCAGGCCGTAGTCGGCGACCTGGAAGATCGGGGCGTCCTCGTCCTTGTTGATGGCGACGATGACCTTGGAGTCCTTCATGCCGGCGAGGTGCTGGATAGCGCCGGAGATGCCGACGGCGACGTAGAGTTCCGGGGCGACGATCTTGCCGGTCTGACCGACCTGCATGTCGTTCGGCACGAACCCGGCGTCGACAGCCGCGCGGGACGCGCCCACCGCCGCCCCCAGCTTGTCGGCCACGGCCTCGAGCAGCGTGAAGTTCTCACCGCTCTGCATGCCCCGGCCACCTGAAATGACGACGCGGGCCGCCGTCAGTTCCGGACGTTCCGACTTGGCGAGTTCGTCCCTGATGAAGTCCGAAATGCCCGGATCGTGAACGCTTCCCAGGGTCTCGACCGAAGCCGAACCGCCCTCCCCCGGCACGGGATCAAACCCCGTTCCGCGCACCGAGACGATTTTCTTGGCGTCGTTGGACTTGACGGTGGCGATGCCGTTGCCGGCGTAGATCGGCCGTTTGAAGGTGTCGGGGGAATCGACGCCGATGATGTCCGAGATCATCGCGACATCGAGCAGCGCCGCCACGCGGGGGAGGAAGTTCTTGCCCGTCGTCGTGTGCGCGGCCAGGATGTGCTCGCAGGAGGCGCCGACCTCGACGATGAGCGGCGCCAGGTTTTCGGCCAACTGATGCGCGTAGGCGGGGGCGTCGGCGCACAGCACGCGCGATACGCCGCCGACTGCCGCAGCGCTTTGCGCCGCGCCCGCGCATTGGCTGCCAGCGACGAGGACATCGATGTCGCCGCCGATTGCCTTTGCCGCGGCCAGTACGTTCAGGGTGACGGGTCGAAGCACGCTGTTGTCGTGCTCCGCGACGACCAGTACGCTCATTCGATCACCTTCGCTTCGTTTCTGAGTTTGTCCACCAGTTCCTCGACGCTCTCCACCTTGACTCCCGCGCTCCGTCCCGGCGGCGGCTCGACGCTCAGCACTTCGAAGCGGGGCGCCGCATCGACGCCGAGTTCCTCGGGCGTGGTGGTATCGAGGGGTTTTCTGCGCGCTTTCATGATGTTGGGAAGCGATGCGTAGCGGGGTTCGTTGAGCCGCAGGTCGGTGGTCACCACGACCGGCAGCGACAGCCGGACGGTCTGCAATCCGCCGTCCACTTCGCGCACCACCTCCGCCTCGCCGTCCGACACGGTGAGTTCCGACGCGAACGTGCCCTGCGGGAGACCCGTCAGGGCGGCGAACATCTGTCCGGTCTGGCCGTTGTCGCCGTCGATGCTCTGCTTGCCGAATATCACGATTCCCGGCTGCTCGCGGTCGTACACGGCCTTCAGGATCTTCGCGACGGCCAACGGCTGCGCCTCGGCGTCGGTTTCCACCAGGATCGCGCGGTCGGCGCCGAGGGCGAGGCAGGTCCGGAGCTGTTCCTGGCAAGCGCTGCCGCCGATGGAAACCGCGATGACCTCCGTGGCTACATCGGCTTCCTTCAGCCTGACCGCCTCTTCGATGGCGATCTCGCAGAACGGGTTGACCGCCATCTTGACGTTGGTCAGGTCGATGCCGCTGCCGTCCGGCTTGATGCGCACCTTGACGTTCGCGTCGACGACGCGTTTTACGGGAACCAGTACCTTCATGTGATCTTCTTCCGCTGGGGTGTCCCAGAATGGCCAGGTGTCCGGGGAAATGTACTTCGCCTCGACCGTACGATGCGGTGTGTTACCGGTTGGTATCCAAATCCGCATCAACGGCTGCGACCGGCTATTTTCGCCTTTTTTCGGATGCCGCCACAAGCGCACATGGCGATGTCGTTCGCCGCTCTAGAACTCCCGTCCGTGCGCTACAATCGCCGTGCGTCCCTGGCGTTGACGCCGCCTTGGTTCGCCTTCTCGCTCTGCGGGAAACCTGGCGACCAGTGCTGCGGGCCGCGCAAGGACGTGCTGCAAACCGGGCATCGGAGGCGTTGTGGCTGAAGTCCAACACGAATCCATGGAATTCGACGTCGTGATCGTCGGCGGCGGGCCCGCGGGCCTGTCGGCCGCCATCCGCCTGGCGCAACTCTCGCGGGAAGCCGGTCGCGAACTCTCGATCTGCCTGGTTGAAAAGGGCTCCGAAATCGGCGCACACATCCTGTCCGGCGCGATTTTCGAGCCGACCGCATTGAACGAGCTGATGCCGGACTGGTCCGAACTCGGCGCGCCGCTCACCAATCCGGTCACCGAGGATACGATCTACTACCTGCCCAGTGGCAAGCGCCACATCAGGGTGCCCGGGGCGTTCATCCCGAAAGGGCTGCACAACGAAGGCAAGTATGCCCTCAGCCTCGGCAACCTTTGCCGTTGGCTCGGCGAACAGGCGGAGGCGATGGAGGTGAACATCTTCCCCGGCTTCGCCGCCGCCCAGGTGATCTACGAGGAGGATCGCGTCGTGGGCGTCCTGACCGGGGACATGGGCGTCGACGCATCCGGCGAGCCGAAGGGGACCTTTGAACCGGGCTACGCGCTGCGTGCGAAGCACACGCTCTTCGCCGAAGGCTGCCGCGGTCATCTCGGCAAGGAACTCATCGCGAGGTTCGGGCTCGCGAGCGGTACGCAGCATTACGGGATCGGCCTGAAGGAACTGTGGGACGCGGATCCAGCAAAGCACGTCCCGGGCAAGGTGATACACACCCTCGGCTGGCCCCTCGGGCATACCAGTCGCGGCACGGGAGGCGGATCCTTCCTGTATCACATGGAAGACAACCAGATCGCCGTTGGATTGATCGTGGACCTGGCGTACAGCAATCCGCACCTGAGTCCCTATGACGAGTTCCAGCGCTTCAAGCACCATCCGTTGATCGCCGGTTTCCTCGATGGAGGGACGCGCGTGTCCTACGGTGCGCGCGCCGTGATCAAGGGCGGCATTCAGGCCATGCCGAAGACGACCTTTCCCGGCGGAATGCTGATCGGCGACGACGCCGGTTTTCTCAATCAACTCAAGGTGAAGGGCTCCCACACGGCCATGAAGTCGGGGATGATCGCGGCTGAAGCGGTGTTCGCCGCCCTGTCGCAGGAACCTGCCGCGGCAGAGGTCGCCGATTTCGACGCGCGCTTCCGCGACTCTTGGCTCTACGAGGAACTGCAGTCCTCCCGCAATGTCGGGCCCGCCGTGCATCGGCTGGGCACCTTGCCCGGGGCGGCTTACGCGTGGTTCGATCAGACGATCGCGCGCGGACGCATGCCGTTCACCCTGCACGAAGACACGCCCGACCATGCCAGCCTGCGCCCCGCCGCGGCAGCCAAACGCATCGAGTACCCCAGGCCGGATGGCGTCCTGTCGTTCGACAAGCTCTCTTCGGTGTTCCTCTCGAACACGAACCACGAAGAGGATCAGCCGTGCCACCTGACCCTCGCCGATCCGGACATCCCGATCCGCGAAAACCTGCCCAGGTATGACGAGCCCGCGCAGCGGTACTGCCCGGCGGGTGTGTACGAGGTGATCGAACAGGACGGCGATCCGCGATTCCAGATCAACGCCCAGAACTGCGTGCACTGCAAGACCTGCGACATCAAGGACCCCGCCCAGAACATCAACTGGGTCGTGCCCGAAGGCGCCGGGGGACCGAACTACCCCAACATGTAGACGCGCCGACCTGTCCGGGTCCTCCCCGAACGGTGCGCGTCAGACGTCACCGAGAACGAACGGTATCCCGGAACTCCACACTTCGAGGGCGCCGTTGCGAACCTCTCCCAGGTCCACCAGGCGATAGAAGACGCTGCGGGCGATCAGGGCCCGCAGGCCGGCGCGAACCTCCACGTAGGGGCGGGGCTCGCCCCGGTTGTCGAGCACGGTGATGGGATGGTCCGCGTCGACCAGGACGTGATCGCCCACGTTGGTGGTCAGGATGACCCGGCGTCGCCGCCCTTCGCCGGCGGATTCCATGTCGATCGCCACGAACGGCGCGTCATCGACCCGTATGCGGAGTTTTTCCGCGGGGGTGACGAGGCAAAAGCCATCGGGGTCGCGGCGCAGGACCGTTGCGAACAGGTCGACCAGGGGCTGTCGCTTGATTTCGGTCCCTTCGTGGAACCAGCGGCCATCCGCCTTGATGTGGATGTCGATGTCTCCAACGCGCTGCGGTTGCCACTGGTCGACGGGCGGGAGATTCCTGTCGCTGGCGGCTTTCAGCAGGGTGTCGAACCGATCCTCCATCAGGAAATTGTACCGGTGCCGCTTCCCATGCGAGTGGCCGACTCGAATCGATAGCCGTGGGGCAGAAGGCCCGTGTCAGCCGCCGATGAACTTCATCACCGTCACTTCTCCGGTGAAGGCCGTCTGCTTGTCCTCGATGGCCTTCATGAGAACACCCTGCAGGCGGACCAGCGCCTCGTGCTCCGGAGCTTCGAGCAAGTCGTTGATGTCGTGGTGATTGGTGTTGGAAAGGCATCCGTAGAGGCGCCCGTTGGACGACAGCCGAAGCCGCGTGCAGGAACTGCAAAACGGTTCGCTCTCGTTGGCGATGATGCCGAAGTTGCCGTATCCGGGCACGTTGAAACGCACGGAGGTGGAGTCGTAGGGGGCATCGGTCCGGGCGAACGTAAAACGGGACCCGATGGTGTTGAGCAGTTCGTCCATGCCGATGAAGTCGCGCTGGTAGGCGGCGTTGTACTTCAGGTGTCCCATGTTCATGAGTTCGATGTAGCGGAGCTCTATTCCCCGGTCGAGGCAGAACTCCAGCATCGGCAGGATCTGGTCCGCGTTGGCGGTGCGCATGGGGACCATGTTAATTTTCACCCTGAGGCCCAGCCCGATCATCGCATCGATGCCGGCCAGCACCGTCTCGAGGTCGCCGGAACGTGCAATCAGCCGAAAGCGCGTGGGGTCGAGGGTGTCCAGGCTGATGTTGACCCGCTTGAGGCCGGCCTTGCGAATGATGTCCTGCCTGCGCACGAGGAACTGTCCGTTGGTCGTGACGGCGACGTCGGACAGGGGTAGCGCCATGACCGCTGGAAGAAAGTCGTCGAACTTCGAAGACAACAGCGGTTCGCCGCCGGTGATACGGAGTTTCTCGATGCCCGCCGCCCGGATCATCAGCCGCACGGCCTTGACCAACGCCTCGGCCGACAGTTCCCGGCTCGCGGGCTGGAGGCGCTTGCCGTCGGCGACGCAGTACGTGCAGGCGTAGTTGCACGCCGCCGTCAGGCTGACGCGCAAATTCCTGAACCTGCGCCCGTGGCTGTCAACGATCATTCACGAGTTCCATGCGACGCGTGCCGCTACCACCAATGCCACGGAACCTGGCGGGGTTCCGAGAGCAGTCGGCCATACTACCCCATGCGCCCATCGCCGGCACCCATATGCGGTTCGCGAACCGCCAGCGGGGACTGCGGCATCTTCCGTAAGGCCCTGTCAATCGGGCCGGCCCGCAACCCCAGGAGTGCTGAATCGGTCTTCGATTCGGCGGCCAAGCGTGCTGACAAAGTCGCGCGCCCAGAACACCCGGTTTGAGCCCTTGATCAGGACCTGATCTCCCGGTTGGAGCGCCGCCGCGATCACGTCGATATCGATGTCGTCGGGAGAAGGATAGAAGGCAAATCGTTGCTCCTCGGGCAACCTGTCGTACAGCGCTTGCATCGCGCTGCCGACGCAGACCACCTGGTCGATCCCGCGACAGGCATCGGCCAACGCCGCGTGGTGGCGATCCGAATCGGCACCGAGTTCGAGCATTTCGCCCAACACCGCCACCGTCCTTCCCGGTTCGGCCGCAAGCGTGTGCAACGCTGCGGTCATGCTTCCGGGATTCGCGTTGTAGCTATCGTCGATCAGCGTCACGGATCCGATACGAACGTGGTTTCCCCTACCGGCCGGTATGGCCTCAAGCCCTATGCGTTCAATGGATGCCGGGTTTCCGTTCAGGGCCGCGATGACGGCGGCGGTGGCGGTCAGGGCCATTGCGCGGTGCTCGCCTCCACCTGGAATCCTAGCCTTGATTCGGCCCGACGGCGTCTCCACTACGGCAATGCCACCGGACGAACTGATCAAGCGCGCGTCGGCGTTCTTCCCGCGGCCAAAAGTGATCACCGCCGTGGCCGGCTCCAACCCGCTGCGGTCCAGCGTGTCGAGACAGACCAGAGTGCCCCCGGGTTGCAAACCCTCCGAAATGGAGAGTTTCTCGCGCGCCAGCGCATCGATGTCGTCGAAGTACTCGATATGGGCCGGCTGGACGTTGAGGACAACCGCGACATCCGGTGCCGCCATTCGCGCCAGCGGCGCGATCTCCCCCGGGTGGCTGGTCCCGATCTCGTACACGGCAAGCCTGCTGTTCGGCGGCGTACGCGCCAGGGACAGCGGCACGCCCAGGTGGTTGTTCAGGCTGCCACCCGTGGAAAAGGCATCGAGGGCGGACGAGATGAAGGTCTTGACCGTGGTCTTTCCGCTGCTACCCGTCACGGCCACAACTCGGCCGGCCAGCCTTTGCCGGGCGACCCGCCCAAGCCTCCACAATGCCTCGATGGTATCTGGTACCAACATGCATGGACCGCTGGCGCACACTTCCCGCTGCAGGAGGGCGCCGGCGGCGCCGGCATCGAAAGCGGCCGGGGCGTAGTCGTGACCGTCGCGGTCCGAGCGCTGACTGACGAAAAAACGGGGTCCTGGATCTCCAGGCAAGGCGATAAACAGGTCGCCTCGGGCAACGGTGCGTGAATCGATGCTTACGCCGCTGATGTCCGGACCCTCGGTGGGCGGCGCGCCCACGGCCCGGCAAACCTCCGGCCATCGCCAGAGACTCATCTGCCTTCCATCGTTCGATGCATCCGTTTCCGTGTCGCCCAGTGCTCCTGTTGGGGAACGCCACGCAGGTTGCGCACGCGCGCAATGCGTGTGGGACAATCGACGCCCCTTATACCATCCGGTGCCCACATGTCGCTTGGTCAGATCCTGCGAAAGTGCTTCGCAGCCATTTCCCGCACCTTCGCGTTCCTTCGGGCCGCGTTGGCCAACACCCTCATCGTGCTGCTGGTGCTGGCGTTCGTTGCCGTGATCCTGTCCGCACCGGAACCCGCAAAGATACCGAATGGCGCGGCCCTCGTCGTGGCCCCGAAGGGAACGCTCGTGGAACAGCCCTCCCACCCGGCTTTTCGATTTCCGCCGTCACTGTCCCCGGCGCCGAATGAGACAAGGGCGGCGGACATTATCGAAGCGATCAGGAAGGCCGCCTCGGACGAGCGGATCGAGATGCTGACGCTGGATCTCACCAACCTCGACTCCGCAAGCGCCGCACACCTGGAAGCGATCGGCGAGGCCATCGAAGAATTCCGCAACGCGGACAAGACCGTGGTGGCCGCGAGCGATTTCTTCACGCAGGCCCGATACTACCTCGCGAGCTTCGCGGACGAGGTGTACATGCATCCTTTCGGCGAACTCGTATTGACGGGTTTCGGCGCATACCAGGACTTCTACGGCGGCATGCTGGAAAAGCTCAAGGTCAACGTGCATGTCTATCGTATTGGCTCTTATAAATCAGCGGTTGAACCCTATACCCGTTCTGACATGTCCGCCGATGCGAAGAAGGCGAACCAGGGACTCGTCGACGACCTGTGGCAGAGCTATGTCGACCGGGTAGCGCAGAACCGGGATCTGGACCCGCAGGCGTTGCAGCACTATGCGGACGAGTACGATGTCCTGCTTCGGGAAATGAACGGCGATGCCGCAAGGGCCGCACTCGAATACGGACTCGTCGACGAACTGCTGACGCACGATGCGTTCCAGGACCGGCTCGCGGAAAGAGTCGGAACAGGTGACGGCGGAAAGTTCCTGCGGACGAATGTCGGCAGCTATCTGCGGGCGGTGCGCGGCCCCGAATTTCCATCGCGCGGCCCCAAGGTGGCGGTGATCGCCGTAGACGGCATGATTCTGGCGGGTGATCAACCGCGCGGAATCGTCGGATCCGAATCGACTTCCAGGCTTATTCGCCAGGCGCGCGAAAACGACGACGTCAAGGCGCTGGTGCTGCGCGTGAACTCACCGGGGGGTAGCGCATTCGCCTCGGAGATTATCCGCCAGGAGCTGGAGCTGGTGCAGGCGATAGGCAAGCCGGTGGTGGTGTCCATGGGCGGGGTTGCGGCCTCGGGCGGCTATTGGATCTCGGCAACGGCCGACGAGATATGGGCTACGCCGACCACCATTACCGGTTCCATAGGCGTATTCGCCCTCCTGCCCACTTTCGAGGATAGCCTGGCATCCATCGGCATCGCGCGGGACGGCGTGGGCACCACTTCCCTTTCCGGTGCACTTGACCCTTTCGGCGGCGTCAGCGAGCGCATGGACAACGTGTTGCAGGCCGCGGTGGAACATACCTACGACCGTTTCGTGAATCTTGTTGCGCGCGGCCGCGACATGGCGCCCGACGCCGTGGAAGGAATCGCCCAGGGCCACGTCTGGAGCGGGCGCAAGGCGCTGGACCTGGGTCTGGTCGATGGACTGGGCCATCTCGACGATGCCGTCGAGGCGGCGGCGGAGCATGCCGGGATCGAGGATTACAAGGTCGTGACGATCGACAGACCGCTATCGGCGCAGGAGAAGCTCATCAGGATGCTATTCGACGAGTTTGGTCTTTCGCTGCGTCCCGCCGCGTGGCTGCAGCCGATCGTCGCGGGTCTCGAATCGATCGCGTCCTTGAATGACCCGAGGCACGTGTACGCGATCTGCGAGTTCTGCGCGCTCCGTTAGGGTACGCGGCTAGAACAGCCTGACCCGCGTGCGGCCGGCATATCGTGGGCTACGGGAGTTACGGCGACGTCTCATTCGCTGGTGAAGCTCGCGCCGTTTCGCCTCAAGCCAGTCCTCCCGCCCGAGGTTCGGGTCCCTGTTTCTCGACGCCTCCTCCCGCTGGTAGCGACGGAAGTCGTCGAACGCCTCGATCTCGTGTTTCAGTTCCCTCATGATCAGTTCGATCATGATCGCGTCATCGATGTAGCCGAGAACCGGGACATCGTCCGGGATGACATCTTTCGGTTCGGCGAAATAGGCAAGCGCCGTGACGACGTTGTTCCGTTCGCTTCCCGTGAGATTCCATTCGTCATCCCGCAACATGTCGATCAGGCCTCCGACACGATCGATTCGCTGTGCCGCAAACGCGGGCAAGTCAGCCGCCTTTACCTCGTTGATGACGGTCTCGGCGTGTGCAACGATTTCTTCCTCGGACCCCTTCCTGGCGCTCGTTCCCGCTCTTCTGATAATCGAGCGAAAGTACTCGAGGTCAGTCTCTTCCAGGTCGAAGGCGACGCGCAATGACATTTCAATCCCCGCCGGGTGTATGTGGGCGTCAACTATACCACCGCCCGCGCATGTATCCGCGCACCCGCTGCTTGAATCCGGCCGCTGCCAGGCAGTTCTCCGGCGGTCGGTTTAGCCGTGCCCCCTATCCGTCATGTGCGGGCGTCGCGCATGGTTACGAACTCTTCTGCGGCGGTCGGGTGGATACCGATCGTCCGGTCGAAATCCGCCTTGGTTGCGCGCGCCTTGATGGCCACGCTCAAGCCCTGGATGATCTCGCCCGCCTCGGGGCCGACCATATGCGCCGCGACCACCCGATCGGTATCGCCATCCACCAGCAACTTCATCATGGTCCGCTCGGCGCGGCCCGTCAGCGTGTGCTTCAAGGGTTTGAACGTGGACTCGAATACCTGGAGTGCGGGGAAACGGTTGCGGGCATCCTCTTCGGTGGGTCCGACGGTGCCGATGTTGGGCTGGCAAAAGACCGCAGTCGGAATTCCGTGGTAGTCGACGTCCCTGTCTTCCCCGCCGAACAGGTTGTAGGCGATGCACATGCCTTCGGCGATCGCGACGGGTGTTAGCTGCAAGCCGCCGATAACGTCGCCGATGGCCCGTATGTGCGGCGAAGTGGTCCGGTAGCGTTCATCCACGCCCACGCCGCCGGACGGATCGAGTTCAACACCTGCGGCGCCCAGGTTCAGACGGTCCGTATTCGGTCCCCTTCCCGTGGCGCAGAGGACCACGTCGGCCTCGAGCACATCGCCCGCTTGTGTGCGAACGGCGAGGCCGCCTGCGACTCTCCGCACGCTGTCGATGTTCGTGTCGAAACGCAGGGCGACACCCTTTTCCCGCAACTCCGTGGCGACGAAATCGCGCACACCGCCGTCGAAGCCGCGAAGGAACAGCGGTCCCCGGTACAGGAGGGTCGTGTCGGCACCAAGCCCCTTGAATATCCCGGCGAACTCCACGGCGATGTAGCCGCCGCCGACGATCACTACGCGCTCGGGAAACGCGTCCAGGTAGAAGGCATCGTCGGATGTGATTACGAGGTCGTTGCCGGGAAACGGTGGGACCACGGCCCGGCTGCCGGTGGCGATGAGAATGTTCTCCGCGGTGACCGTCTCACCCCCCAGCGTCACGGCGTGCGCATCCGCCAGGGCAGCGCGCTCGCGGATGATCTCGGCGCCCGGTCCTTCGAGAAGGCCTTGGTAAATGCCGTTCAGACGTTCGATTTCGCGCGTCTTGTTGTCCCGTAGCGTCGGCCAGTCGAAGGTCTCTCCGGATGTTGTCCAGCCGTACGCGGCGCCATCTTCAAAATCCTCCGCGAAGTGAGATCCGTATACGAACAGCTTTTTCGGTATGCAACCGACATTCACGCATGTCCCGCCCAGGTGCCGCTCCTCGGCGATAGCGACCCTGGCGCCCAACGCGGCCGACATGCGTGCCGCGCGCGTGCCGCCGGATCCGGCACCGATCACGAAAAGATCGTAGTCAAAAGTCAATTGAGTCCCCAACGAATGGAAGGTCCGCTTGCCGAGAGCCTGGCGCCGCACCGCGCAGGCCGAACGCGGAAGGCTACCACTGCCGAGCTTGCCACGCCCGCGGCATGTCCGTGGGTTAACATCTCCGCATGGCGAAAACCCTCCTCTACGACTGCTTCAGTGGGATTTCCGGCGACATGCACATTGGTGCCATGGTCGACATCGGGGTCCCCGTTGACTACCTGCGGGGCGAACTGGCAAAACTCTCCCTCAAATCCGAATTCAGGCTGGAAGTCGAACCTGCGGCAAAGATGGGTATCCAGGGCTCCAGGGCCACGGTCGTTCTACGCGACGATGCGCCCAGACCCCATCGCCATCTCGCGCAGATTGTCGAGATCATCGAAAGCGCCGGATACGGGCCCGCCATAGAAAGACGCGCGGTCGGCATGTTCCGGGCGCTCGCAGAAGCCGAATCCGATGTGCACGGAATCGACCTGGAAGAGGTCCACTTCCACGAGGTCGGCGCGACGGATGCCATCGTCGATATCGTCTCCGCCGCGCTCGGTCTCGACTACCTGGGCGTCGAATCGGTGCGGTCGCGGCCGGTCGAAGTCGGCGGCGGCACCGTACTTTGCGAGCATGGGCGGATGCCCGTGCCGGCCCCCGCCACGGCGTTGCTGCTGCGGGGCGTTCCGTGCCGCTACGGCGGCGTGGATGGCGAAGCCACCACCCCCACCGGAGCGACGATTCTCAAGTGCGCGGTGGATACGTTCGCCGAACCGGATCACTTCGTTGCGGAACGGATCGGCTACGGGATCGGGCACAAGGACTTCAGCCTTCCAAACGTGCTGCGCGTCGCTCTCGGGACCGACAGGGGCGGCACGGCATCGGCCTACGAGGTCGAAACGAATGTCGAGATAGATTGCACTATCGACGACATGCGAGCCGAAGCGTTTCAGCCGCTGATGGAAAACCTGTTCGCGGCGGGCGCGAGGGATGTGGTGGTGACTCCGGCGCTGATGAAGAAATCCCGGCCGGGACACCGCGTCTCCGTGCTGGCGCCGCCGGACCGCCTTGAAGCGGTCGTGGAGCGATTGACGGGTGATTCCACGACCATCGGCGTGCGTTTTCACGAAGTGAGGAAGTGGATGCTGCCGCGGCGCACAGTGAACGTCGAGACCTCGTTCGGCAAGGTGCGGGTCAAGGTTGTCGACCTGCCCGATGGGCGCAAGCGCTGGAAGTCCGAACACGAGGACATCCTCGCCCTCGCCCGCTCGCGGGGTGAGAGCTACCTGACACTGAAGGACGCGGTCGACAAGGAGATCGCTGCATGGATGAACGACTGAAAAGCCTCACCGGCATCCTCGATGCGTATCGGGCGGGAGACCTTTCGCACACCGACGCCCTGCAGCGCATCGATGCTTCGTACTTCGAAGCCGCAGGAGACGTGACCATCGATCACGATCGCCGCCATCGCACGGGGGCGGCGGAGGTCATCTACGGCGAACACAAGACGCCGGACCAGATCCTGACCGCCTTTGAGGCACTGCGTGCCCGCGGTGAAGATGTCCTCGTCACGCGCGTCCACGCTGACAAGTTCGCGGCCCTCGAGGGCAAACTGGGTGAGGCCCGATACCATCCAACCGCCCGGGCGGTCACCTGCAAGACCTCGAGTCGTCCGCCGGCGGCGACGACAGTCGCGGTGGTGACGGCGGGAACTTCCGACGCCCCGGTTGCCGAAGAAGCCGCGGTCACGTGCGAGTTCTACGATACGCCGGTGACACGAATCAGCGATGTCGGCGTTGCGGGGTTGCACCGCCTCCTGGCGCGTCTGCCCGCGTTGCGGGAAGCGAGGGTGCTGATCGTCGTGGCGGGTATGGAGGGCGCGCTGCCGAGCGTGGTGGGAGGTCTCGTCGACAAGCCTGTCATCGCCGTACCGACGAGTGTTGGCTATGGCGCGTCGTTCGGCGGCGTCGCCGCACTGCTCGGCATGCTGAACAGTTGCGCATCCGGTGTCTGCGTGGTCAATATCGATAATGGATTTGGCGCGGGCTTCCTCGCAAGCCAGATCAATCGACTCTGACCATCGCGGCTCGCCATCCGGGTTAAAATGCGCGCATGGTGACCCTGGATGACAAGTATGCGGCGCTGAAGTCATTCATCGGCGGTTTCGATTCCGCCGTGGTGGCGTATTCCGGCGGTGTCGATTCGTCGCTCGTGGCGTACGTTACGGCCCAGACGCTCGGTTCCAGGTCGTTGGCCGTGACATCCGGCTCGAAGAGCCTGAAGCGCGACGATCTTGCGCTATCGAGGGAACTCGCGGAACGCTGGGACATGCCGCACCGCGTCATCGTGACCGACGAACTCGACGACCCCAACTATCGCGCGAACCCCACGAACCGGTGCTTCTACTGCAAGACATCGCTGTATACGCAATTGGCGCAGATCGCCGGCAGTGAGGGATTCGAGGCGATCTTCAACGGCACGAACCTTGACGATCTCGGCGATCATCGGCCGGGGCTTATCGCTGCGAAGGAGCATGGCGTTCGATCACCCCTGGCAGAGACTGGCTTCGACAAGGCCGATATCAGGAGGCTCGCCGAGTCCCTCGGTCTTGAGAATGCCCAGAAACCGCAGTCCGCATGCCTGTCCAGCCGCGTACCGTACGGCACCGCCATCGACGCGGGCCTGTTGCGGCAGATCGAACGCGCCGAGAGCGCACTGCTTGCCCTGGGATTCTCCCAGTTCCGCGTCCGCCACCACGGCGACGTGGCTCGCCTGGAGCTTGTTGCGGCGGAGTTCGAGAAGGCCCTGGCGCGGCGCGATGTTCTCGTCGAGAGGCTGAAGGCCTGCGGCTACAGGTTCGTGGCGCTTGACCTTGCGGGCTTTCGGTCCGGGTCGCTGAACGAGGGAGTCGTAAAGCAGCACTGACGGGACGGTGGCGTCCCTACGGTACCCGGCCGGGTCAGTCCGTGATCTCCCGCAGCAGTGTCTTGTCGCGCAGCAGTTCGCGGACGGTGTCGACGACGGCCTGCGTGCGGAAATCCACTTCCAGGTTCAGGCGATCCCCTGCCCTGCGGTCTTCAAACCCGGCGCGGACGAGGGTCTCGGGAATGAGCTTCACTGTTGCGATGCCCGCATCGCGATTCAAGTCGGCAATAGTGAGGCTTGCCCCGTCGAGCGCGATAAACCCCTTTTCCATCATGTAGCGGGACCATCTGTCCGGCACCGACACGGACAGCGATGCACGCCCTTCGGCAGTTTCCATGTCGGCAATGGGCACGGTGCATGCGATGTGGCCAGACAAGACGTGCCCGCCCACCTCATCGCCGACCTTGTAGGAACGTTCGACGTTCACGTAATGTCCGGCCGCAACGTGGCCAAGATTCGTGAGCGACGTGGTCTCCTCGACCAGGTGGAAGGCCGCGATCGTCCCGCGCGCGCATACGACCGTGGTGCAGACGCCGTTCAATGCAACCGACGCGCCGGTCTCCAAGTCCTCGGCCAGCCGATCAAGATCGACCGAGAGTGTGGTCAGCGCACCGTTACGGCACGCCTCGGCGACCTTGCATCGTCCCTGAACGATCCCGGTGAACACCTTCGAGCGCGCGGCGCGGTCAAAGGGAGAAGGCGGCGCTAGTTCGCCGCCGCAAGGATATCCCTGCGTTTCTTCTCGTTATCGATGTGTTCGACCCAACGCGAGCAGACCCTTTCCATGGATCTGTCGTTGGCCTTGCGCGCGTTTGATCGGGCCCGGATGAATACTCCCCGCGCCTGTGTCAGGCGATCGCGGTTGAACAGGCACATCCCGTGAATGACCTGCGTGCTGTAGGCTTTTCTCAAGCCGCCCTTTTCGAGCGCCTTCTCGGCCGCCTCGTTGCACTTCGGGTAGTCGTCCTTTTCCAGGTACAGGTTGGCCAGGCGGGCAAATATGTCGCCGTCGTCGGACTTGGTGGCCGCCTTCTCGAAGATAGCAATTGCATCATCCACGTCCTGTGCCAATTGATACGCCTGGCCGAGTGACTGGAGATTCTTCGAGGTGTCTTCCACGATGCCCTCGTCGACGGCCTCCTGCAGCCATTTCGATGCCCGGTAAGGGACCTCGTTCTGCATCAGCAGACCGGCATAGTTGCGCATATCGGGCTCGCGTTCGAGGTATCCCAATGCATGGGCCGCCTCGTAGGTATACATCTGTTTGTCTTCGTACCCTTCCTGGCCGTACACTTGGGCAAGCTGTACCCAGTAATCGCGTTTCGAGAAATCCCGCACGAGAATCTCCAGGATATCGATCACCTTTGCCCAGTTGTCCTGTTCGAAGTAAAGATACTTCAGCAATCCCCACCAGGTTTCCTTGACTTCCGTACCCCGATCCTGCGCGATCTGTATTGCCTTTTCGACCTGCACGATCGCATTCGGGTAGTCGTCCATCTGGTAGTAGACCTGCGCCATGAAGATATGTGGCTCGGGACTTGGGTTGTCCGCCTGGGAGAGCCATAGCCGCATGTAGCGCAATGCGTCGTTGTAGTTCTGTTCGGTGTAATGGAGCTGCGCCAGGCTGTATATGACCTGCGTCTCCAGTCCCTCGGTGATCTGGTCGCCCTGCGCCAGCACCTGTTCGTACGCCGTGATGGCCAGATCGTAGCGCTCCATGTTGTAGTGCACGAACGCCATCATGTTGTGTATAGCGCCGAGTTCGTTGCCGTTATAGCGCCGCGAGCGATTGAGCATGCCGTTCAGGGAATTCAGGGCACCCGGATAGTCCTCCGCATCGATGAACTCCTGTGCCTCGGCCAGCTTCTTGTAGGTCGATTCGCTCATCGTCGGCACTCGCCGCGTCGGTTTTCTTTTCTCTTCGGCGGCGAAAGCCACGTCGCTGCCCAGACCAAAACTGCCGGAGCTGCCGGAAACACCGAAGAGATCGGCCGGCGCCGGCAACCAGGCCAGCAGAAATCCCGCGAGGAGTGTTCTGGAGACATTGTTGAAATGCATCGGCGCCCCCTATCCGTCTTCGAGCTCGAACTTGATGAGGTTGCGCACACCCGCGACCTCCACCGCTTCACCATTGACCACCTTCGGCTTGTACTTGAACTTCAGCGCGGCCTGAATCGCGGCGCGATCGAAGATGCCGGGCGGCTTGGCGTCTATCACCACGGGATCACGCACGGCGCCGCTGGTCATGACGACGAACTCGAGCAATACGTAACCCTCAATGCCACGGGTCTGCGCCCGCCGGGGGTAGATCGGCGCCACCTTGACTATTGGCAGGTATTCGCCGTCGGCCGTGAAATCGCCGGTGCCGGACAGATTGTGATCCACCTGAACGTCCACCGACCCAATCTCCACGCCCTGGCTGATAGAGGAATCGAAGTCGGGTTTGGGCATATCGGGCGGCGGTTCGTCGGGCGGCGGCGGTGGCTTCGGCTTCCGCTTCTTGGTGATCAGTTCCTGATCCTCCTGTAGCCGCACGAAGTCCAGGATTCGGCCCTGGTCCGCGTCCGAAAATGGACTCCTGTCGCTCTTGATCAGGGCCTGCATGAGCAGGAACAGGAAAAACGTGACAACCAGCCCGGCAGTCACGCCGATGGCATATCGTGTGATCATGCGGTGTTCTCCTTCGTAATCTTCACCACGCCTCTCCCGCCATGGCTTGCTAATTCTCCGTCGCTATCGCCACTTCGTTCAGGTTCACCGCGCGCGCCGCATCCAATACGGCCTTCAGCGCCTCGTATTTGGCGTTGCGGTCAGCCTGGATGACCAGGCCTCCCTTGGGATTCTCGATGTGCAGGCGTTCGATGTGGGCGGCCACCGCAGTCGGGTCCACCTGTTTCTTGTCGATCCAGATTTCACCCGACTCGCTGATGGCTACCAGCACGCTTACGGTGGGCTTTTGCAGGGCTGTCAGGGCGTCGGGACGGAAGACGTCGATGCCGGCCTGTTTGATGAACGTCGCGGTGACGATAAAAAAGATCAGCATGATGAACACGACATCCAGCATCGGCGTCAGGTTCAGGTCCGATTCGTCGTCGGATCGCGAGTGGGTTCGAATCTTCCGCACCGGGTATTCCTCTTGTCTATCCTGCCTGCGACGTTTAGTGGTCCATCGTCAACTGCTGCTCAAAGGTCTCGATTTCGTATTCGATCTTTCTCCGGACCACGGTGCTCGCCATGAGGCCGGACAGGGATGCGATCATCCCGGACATCGTCGGAATGGTGGCCATCGAGACTCCGGCGGCCATCGAACGCGCGTTGCCCCCTTGCGTTGCCATGGCATCGAACACGGTGATCATGCCGGTGACCGTCCCGAGCAGACCCAATAAAGGACACAGGGCCACGCAGGTCTGGATGATCGGCAGCGATCCCGTGATGCGGGCCGAGGCCTCGGAAATAATGGCGGCCCGGATTTCGTGCGCGCTCCAGGAACGCCGCTCCGATCGCCCTTCCCACTCATCCGAAGCGTCGCGGATGATCCGCTTGTGCTCGGTCTGGAAATACCAGAACCGCTCTATCAGCAGCGTCCACATCAGGAACGTCACGATAGCGATCAGGTACAGGACATTGCCGCCCTGCTCGATGTAGGCGACGATCGCCAGATACGCGTCACCGATCACGGTTTACCTCTCTATCCCAGCGGGCGGCCAGCCGCCTCCGCGCGCTCCGCGATCAGGCCGGCGGCCTCCTCATCCAGTATGTGGATGATCGACTTGCTGACCGTGTTCACGATCGAGTGCAGCAATACCGTCGGGATTGCGACGCACAAACCGAGGACGGTGGTCATCAACGCGGTGGAGATGCCGCCCGCCATGGTCTTCGGATCGCCGGTGCCGAACAGCGTGATGGCCTGGAACGTCAGGATCATCCCGATCACGGTACCCAGCAGCCCCAGCAGCGGGGCGACCACGGATATCACCTGGATCAGCGTGATGTTGCGCGTCAATCTGGGGGTTTCGTTCAGGATCCCCTCCGCCAACTTCAAGTCAAGGGTGTCCACGTCGATGTTCTTGTTCTCTTCGTAGATGTTCAGCAGCCGTCCAAGCGCGTTGTCGTTGCTGATCGTCTCCGATCGTTTCTGCTGGTTGACCTTGCCGCGCACGAGGAAGAGCGTCACGAGGCGTTCCAGCGCGAGCAGTACGCCGAGCAGGCCGCCCAGGATGATGACCGAACCGACATAGCCGCCCTGTCCGTCGCAGAACGGAAGCCAGCATTCGCCCTTGGCGATGCCTCCGAACGGCGAACCAACCCGCTCGCCCACAGTAGCCGCCTGAATCAGGAGGCTCAGCATCGACCCTCGGGACGGGTCGATGGCGAAGGCGACCACTTCGCCGGGATCGGCATCGGAGAGATCTTCTGCGGTATTGGAAAATCGCGCCGAGGGTTGACGCGCGAGCTGCACGAGTTCACCGGAGTTGACGTCGTAGTTGATGTACTTGCCGTCCGACACGACGTTGAAGGCGCCGACGCGAATGACTTCCGACTCGACACGTTCGCCGTTGAGCATGTTGACCGTCGCATTGAACCGCGTGATCTTGCCGGACTCGGTCATTTCGCGCTGCATCTCGAACCAGAGATTCTCCATCTCGTTAATGGTCGCGAGCTGTGTCGCCGTTCCCATCTTCGCGGCGAACTCGCCGAGCCAATCGCCGCGATTCGGGTATTCGATGCTGATGACAGATCCCTCGAACTGTCCACGCACGTCCCCGGCCACCTGTTGCAGTACGCCGAACAGCTCACGCAACGATCCGAGGCGCTTGTCGAGCTGCACCTGCCGCTCACCGATCAGGATTTCGTTTTCCTCGTATTTGGTTTCGAGGCGTTCGCTGCGTTGCTCCTCGCGCCGGCGTTCGGCGCGGGCATTGTCGAGCATGCGCTGCTGTTCGTTCTTGCGCTGCAGGAACTCCTGTTCCCGGCGGACGTGTTCGCGGTTTTCCACGACCCGTCTCTGTTCCACGTTGTCCAGCAGTTCCCCGAGGGTATCGGCCGGAACCAATTCGAGTGCCGGTTCAACCCCAGCCGTTTCCTCCTGGGCCGCGGCGCCGATTGCACACATCACCACGAGGCACAACGCCCCGGACATGGGAAGTTTCGCGTTCATTATCGGGCCTCCGGCGCGTTGATGACGGGCAGGGTCAATAGCCCGGGAGCGAGTTGCTGGCGGGCCATGCGAATGCCGTTTCGTACCGGGGCGGTGTACTCGTCACCCAACGCCTCCCAGCGTCTTTCCGTATCGTTCCACATTCCCGTCTGTTCGCCGTCACTGGTCTGATACACCAGGGAGACACGGCCCATCTTCAGTACATCAACGATATAGTTCGTGCCATCGACGTTGATCGTGTCTCCGTAGGCCTCCATCGTGCGGCCGTATTCGTTCTCGATCTGATACGCCTGCAGGACCTGGGAGAACTTCTCCGAGACCGCCACGTCGGCCCGATCCATGATGGTTCGAAGCCGCTCGACCCGGTTGCGCCGTTCAGTCAGCAGGAACGGCAAGTCAAGCTCCACGAACTGCTCGAGGCCATCGATCATGCGCAGCATCAACGGGGTGATCTGGCGTTCGATGACCGTGACCCGGTCGATGGCGTCGGAGAGATCCGCCAAGTCCCGATTCTGGTCGGCGATAGTCCTTTCCAGTTGCCGGTTGTAGACGCGAAGACCATCGA
The DNA here is from genome assembly GCA_965203615.1 of Candidatus Azotimanducaceae bacterium. Lineage (GTDB taxonomy): Bacteria > Pseudomonadota > Gammaproteobacteria > Pseudomonadales > Azotimanducaceae > VXNE01. Next base: position 4,494,400 of record OZ241900.1, on the reverse strand, counting down.
TCTCGTTCAGCACGACCTTGTAGTCGGTATACAGGTCGCGGGTCTCTTCCGTCAGGGCATCGATCTTGCCCTGCGAAGTGCGCGCCTGTGCGTTGATGCGATCGGCAACGGCAAAAATGTCGTCGAGCGTCGCGCCGCCGGCAGGTACGCCGACGGCACAGCCGAGTACGGTTGCCAAAACCGCGGCGCATCTCAGAATACAGTGTCTCTTCATTCCTTTTCCTACGCGATGTCCGGTTGATGTAGTGCCCGACACCGCGTCCGATGCGTCGGATTCGGCGCCTAACGTTCTCCCCTCGACAGTCTCCCTCGACCCTCTCGACGCCACAGTCGCCCTTGATCCCAAGGAGGGTAAACGTCTGCGTCGCCACGCACGGGTGCGGTCGAAGCATCACGAAAGCCCGATAGCATGTCAAGGACGATATGGACACGACGATCGCAACACGCCACCCCCTGTCATCAACCAACTGCGGTCAATTGTGTAACGCGCAAAAGGACCTTTCGGGGTCAACCGGGTTTTCGTGGTCACGGATTCGGCCAGGTTCGTCCGTATTCATCGGCTTCGCGGAAGAAATGGCCTGCCCTTTGGAAGCCGGCCCCCGCAATTCATCTTTTTGTCATATTTCGTTGTCAGATTGCTTCATACTTACCTTCGCCTGACACTCGAGACCGCCCGACTGGCCGGTAGCGTGCAGCAGAGGAGCGCATGGCCGCCGATACCATTCTGCTCGTCGAGGATGAGCCGGAAATACGGGAAATGCTCTCGTTTTCGCTTGTCAGAGCCGGCTTCGACGTGATCGAGACCGACAGCGCCGAGACAGCGCTCGAGCGACTGCAGGGACGGCCGCCGAAACTCCTCATCATCGACTGGCGACTGCCGGGAATGAGCGGCGTCGACCTGGTGCGGCGCCTGCGCCGCGATGCCGTGACCGCGGAACTGCCGCTGATCATGCTGACCGCACGCGGGGAGGAGTCCGACAAGCTGATGGGCTTCGACGCCGGCATCGATGACTACGTGGTCAAGCCCTTCTCGCCGAAGGAGTTGATCGCCCGCGTGAAGTCGCTTTTGCGCCGGGCCGGAAATCCGGTCGACGGCATGGTTGTCGCGGGCCCTATCGAAGTGGATACGCGCGCGCATCGCGTGACGGTCGGCGGGACCCGCGTCCCACTTGGGCCGTTGGAGTTTCGCCTGCTGGAACAACTCATGCGCTGGCCTGGGCGCGCCTTCGACCGCGCACAGCTTCTGGACCGCGTCTGGGGGCGAAACGTCTTCGTCGAGGAACGTACCGTGGACGTGCACATCCTGCGCCTGAGAAAGGCCCTGGCGCCGTTTGGGGCCAATGGATGCATCGAGACGGTTCGGGGCGTCGGCTACAGGTTCGGCGCCGAGCATTCAGACCCGGGAGTTGGTGGCGATTAACGGCCGAGTGCGTCTGCTGGTTTTGGTTGCGGCCGCCGCAGCGGTGGCATGGGTAACCGATAGCATCGCCTGGGGCCTGGTCCTGGGACTCGCCGCCGCGTGCCTGTACTTCGCCCTGCAGTACCGTCAATTCGTCCGCTGGTCGGAGCATCCGCTAACGCGCCCGGGCACGCCGGATCGCGGATGGCGCATCGCGGCGTATCGCCTGCATCACAGCATCCGATCCGGCAGGGATCGGAGCCGCAGGTTGCTCCGGTCGCTACGGGCACTGCAGCGCACCGCGGAAGCGGTTCCGGACGGCTGGGTTATGGTCCGGCAATCCGGCGAAATAGAGGATTTCAACCAGGCTGCGGGCGGACATTTGGGCCTGTCGCCGCATGACCGGGGTCAGAACATTCGCTCGCTCGTGCGCGATCCCTCGGCCGGCGCACTGCTGCGCGGTGACGACGACAGCGAGATCGTCGAAATCGCCGCGCCAGGCGATAACACGCGCCGGCTTGAACTGCGCCGAATCGTCATCGACGCCGATCGGACGCTGATCGTCGTGCGCGATATCACCGAACTGAACCGCGCGTTGACCATGCGCCAGGATTTCGTCGCCAACGTATCGCACGAACTGCGCACTCCCCTGACGGTGATCGTCGGCTATCTCGAGCAGTCGGCCGACGCCGACTACAACACGCTGAAAACCATCCTGCCCAGGCTGGCCAGTCCCGTGCGGCGGATGCAGGCGCTCGTCGACGACCTGTTGACGCTCACGACGCTCGAATCCGGGGGTGCGCCCAACGAGTCCGATATCGAATACGTCGACGTATCCCAGATGCTGCAGGCCATCGCCACCGACGCGCGCGGGTTGTCCGGCGGGCGGCACAAACTGACGCTGCGGTCGGACAAGGACCTGCGTATCAGGGGGGTGCCCGGGGAACTGCACAGCGCTTTCGCAAACCTGATCACGAATGCCGTCCGCTATAGTCCCGAGGGTGGTGCGATAGATGTGCATTGGTTCGACGGCCCGGACGGTCCGCGCTTTGAAGTGCGGGATGAGGGTGTGGGCATCGCGCCGGAACACCTGACAAGGCTCACTGAACGCTTCTATCGGATCGATCTCTCCCAGTCCAGGGTGCGCGGCGGCACGGGACTGGGCCTGGCGATCGTCAAGCATGTGCTTCGCCGCCACGGTTCTGTGCTGCGGGTCGAGAGCGAACCGGGCAAGGGCAGCCTGTTCTTCTGCGAGTTTCCAGACACGGTCGGCGAAGCCGAAGTTCCCCGAATCGAACGATCGGTTTCATGAAGCGAATCCCGCCGGCGTTTGGCGCCCTGATGTTGTTTGCGGCGAATGCATCCGCCGTCGAAGCCCTGCCGGTGTACGAGCGCGTCAGCGGCATCTCGGGCAATCTGTCCAGTACCGGGTCCGACACCCTGGCCAACCTCATGACCTTCTGGACGGAGGCTTTCAAGCGGCACTATCCAAACGTCAACATCCAGGTCCAGGCACCGGGTTCATCCACCGCGCCGATCGCATTGACGGAAGGCACGTCGAATCTCGGTCCCATGAGCCGCCTGATGAAGGACAGGGAGATCGGGGCATTCGAGACGCGGCGCGGCTACAAGCCCACGGCGGTCCGGGTTGCCGTCGACGCGCTGGCCGTATACGTCCACAAGGACAACCCGATCAGGTTCATGTCGCTGCCCGACGTCGACGCGGTGTTCTCCGTATCCCGCCGCTGTGGTAGCGCAGAGGACATTCGAACGTGGGGGGATGCCGGCCTGACGGGTGCCTGGACCACGCGGCCGATGCAGCTATACGGTCGAAACTCCGTATCCGGCACCTATGGCTATTTCAAGCAGAATGCGCTCTGTTCGGGTGATTTCAAGAATACCGTCAACGAACAGCCGGGCTCCGCATCCGTGGTTCAGGCCGTGACTTCTTCGCTCAACGGCATCGGCTATTCCGGCATCGGCTACCGAACTTCGGGAGTCCGCGCCGTGCCCCTTGCGAGAAGCGGAAACACGGAAGCGTTCGAGGCCACGGCGGGCAACACCAAGGATCGATCCTATCCGCTCACGCGTTTCCTGTTCATTTACGTAAACAGGCGCCCCGATTCTCCCCTGCCACCGCTGGAAATGGAGTTTCTCAGGTTCGTGCTGTCGCGCGAGGGGCAGATGATCGTGCAAAAGGACGGGTATATCCCGTTGTCCCCCCGCCAGGCCGCAAGCGAACTGGCGCACTTCCGCGCGGAGAACCAATGATCCAGGGAATGACCTGGCGGCGGCGAGCCATCGACCGGCTGACAGCGCGCGTGGTCGGTCTCGGCGGTGGCGCGATCATCGCGGCGATTACGCTCATCTTCTTCTACCTGCTCATGGTCGCTGCGCCGATTTTTGGTCCGGCGCAAATCAGCGAACTCGATGCGTTGCGCCTTCCCGGGAACAGGGTTCTGGCCACCGGCAGCAACGACGGCCTCGAGTCGGTATACGCGATCGACGCAGATGGAATGATTTCCTTCGTGGATCCGGACACCGGCGCGCTCCGGAGTTCACAACGGCTGACGCCCTATCCGCTCTCCGCGGTTCGGCCCGTGTTCCCGCGCAACGATACCTACGCGCTGGTTGCGGAGGACGGAACGGCCACGTTGGTCCGTATCTGGTTTCGCAGGCGCTTTGACAGCGACATCGGCTATATCGAGGATCGGGTGGACCACCTGTTCGGTGGCGAACCACTGCCTTTGACCACGATTCCGGCCGCACAGGCGATCCACGGCCCTGGAAGACGATTCGACTTCTACCTCGGGGAGTCAATGCTGAAAGCCGCAGGCGTGGATGCCTCGGGCAACATTCGTATCTGGCATTTCGAGCAACCCGACGACGGGCTGGCTTCGCCGCGCACGCTCGAGCTGCGTCCCGAGCGCAGCTTCGACCGTGTCGATTTCGGGCCTCGGGGAAACTGGCTCTACGCTACGGATTCGAGCGGCGCCGTGGCGGTCTACGACATTTCGATCGTGGACTCGGCCGTCGAGGCGTATTCCGGATCCCTGGTCCGCGATGGTGCCGAACTGTCCGCCATGACGCCACTGCTCGGTCGCTACTCACTGATGGCGGCGGACGATGGCGGACGGGTGACCCAGTGGATGCTCCGCCGCGGTCCCGGAGGCACCGGTCTGGTTCCCGCCCGCGACTTCGAATTCGGCGACGCGATTGCCGCCCTCGTGGCCGAACCTCGCCGCAAGGGCGTGATGGCGCTGGATGCGCGCGGCGAAATGCATCTCCTGCATTCGACTTCGGCACGATACCTGGCTTCGTTTTCGACCGGACTTGCAACACCGGCGGCGGCCGCGTTCTCGCCGCGTTCGGATCGTATCCTGCTCGCAATGCCGGCTGGCGAACTGCATCGCTTCGCCGTCATCAATCACCATCCCGAGATCTCCTGGTCGGCGTTGTGGCACAAGGTCTGGTACGAGGGTTATCCAGAACCGGTGCATAGCTGGCAGAGTTCTTCCGCGGACAACGACTTCGAACCGAAATTCTCGTTTTCCCCCCTGCTGTTCGGAACGTTGAAGGCCGCTTTCTACGCAATGGTCTTCGCGATGCCTATCGCTGTGATGGGGGCTGTCTACACCGGGTATTTCATGGCACCGCGGATGCGGCGCTGGGTCAAGCCCGGCATAGAGATCATGGCGGCGATGCCGACGGTGATCCTGGGATTCCTGGCGGGACTCTGGTTCGCCCCGCTGGTGGAACAGCACCTCTCGGCGGTGTTGTCGCTCTTCGTTGCGGCACCCGTCTGCATGCTGGTGTTCGCGTGGCTCTGGCACCTGTTGCCCAACCGGGTGACGCAGCCATTCGACGGGTGGTTTGCCGCGCTCAGCATACCGATGCTGGTCCTGACCACATGGGTGGTTGTCGCACACGACAACGGACTCGAACGCCTGTTGTTCGGCGGGGACGCGCAGGCCTGGTTCCTTGCCACGCTCGGACTGGAATATGACCAGCGCAATGCGCTGGTGGTCGGGATAGCCATGGGACTGGCTGTCATTCCGGTCATCTTCGCGATTTCCGAGGACGCGATTCATGGTGTGCCGCGCCATTTGACCACCGCTTCCCTCGCGCTCGGCGCGACACATTGGCAGACCCTGACGCGCGTCGTGATCCTGACCGCAAGCCCGGGAATATTCTCCGCGCTGATGATCGGGTTCGGGCGTGCCGTCGGCGAGACCATGATCGTGCTCATGGCCACGGGCAATACGCCGTTGATGGATCTCAACATCTTCCAGGGCATGCGTACGTTCGCCGCCAACATCGCCGTCGAACTCCCGGAATCCGAAGTGGACAGCAGCCACTACCGCCTCCTGTTCCTCGCCGCCTTGGTGCTGTTTCTGCTTACCTTCTGTTTCAACACCGCCGCCGAACTCGTTCGACAGCGCCTCAGGGCCCGGTACGGCAACCTGTGACGCAGATGTTGACGAAGACGACAGGTGCCGGGGGCGAGCGAACCGGCCGCCGAGGCGAAGCAAGCACGGGCCGGTATTCTCCGCGACAAGGTTGGTGGACATCCGGCGCGCCGTGGATCTGGCTCAACGCCATGGCCGTCGGTGTCGGCATCGCCGCGGTGGCGGGCTTGCTGGGCCTTATCGCCACTCGCGGGCTGGCCCACTTCTGGCCCGCCGATGTGGCCGTACTGCAGGTGGACGACGGCACGGCATGGATCGGCGAGATCGTCGACATCGAGCACACCGACCCCGCCAGTTTCGAACAGGCCGGCCAACCAGGTTCCGAGCCGATTGAACGTTGGCTGTTGAAGACCGGCAACCGCCGCCTCAACGGCCCGGACTTCCGGTGGGTGCCGGCCCAGCGTGTCGTCGCCCGGAGTTTCCCGCTCGATGTCGCCGTGTTCGAGCGCACGGAATGGGGCAATGCGTACGGTCGCGTTTCCGCTGTCTACGAGGACGGCATGCTCGTCGCGAGCGGGACAGAGGCCTGGGAGGAACTGCGGTCGCGCCTAGCGCGTGTCACCGAACTGCGTGACGAGATTGCCACAACGCAGGCAACGACGATCGACCGGGTCAACTACAGACTCGAACGTCTGCGCCTCGAAGAACGTTCACGGGCGCTTCAGGGAGTGTCCGAGACGTCAGATATCGAGGAACGGAAAGACCACTTGATGGCCACGTACGACGCGGCGGAAACGCGGCTCAGGACCCTGTGGGAAGCCATGCGCCGGGATGCGGTCGAGGTCGTCATCATGGATGGCCGGAGCATCAGGCAACCCTTGAGCGACGTCATACGCGTCTGGCGGCCAAATGCGATGACGGTGGGCGAAAAACTCCTCCACTATGCTCGCAGCCTGGCCGTTTTCCTCACTGGCGAGCCACGCGAGGCCAACACGGAGGGCGGCATCTTCCCGGCCATCTTCGGCACGGTCATGATGGTCATCCTGATGGCGGTGATCGTATCGCCACTCGGTGTCATGGCCGCCATATACCTCCACGAATACGCCCGCCAAGGCATGCTGGTGAGGTTGATCCGGATTGCCGTGAACAATCTCGCCGGCGTTCCGAGCATCGTCTACGGCGTGTTCGGCCTCGGTTTCTTTGTCTATTTCATCGGCGGCTCGATCGACGACCTGTTCTTTCCGGAGGCGCAGCCGGCACCGACGTTCGGAACGCCGGGCCTGTTCTGGGCTTCCCTTACGCTTGCGCTGCTGACGATGCCCGTGGTGATCGTATCCACTGAAGAGGGGCTGACACGCATACCCCGGTCGATCCGGGAAGGCAGCCTGGCCCTCGGTGCCACGAAAGCCGAAACGCTCTTCCGCCTCGTACTTCCGGTGGCGAGCCCGTCGATACTCACCGGTATAATCCTCGCGGTGGCGCGGGCCGCGGGCGAAGTTGCGCCGCTGATGCTGGTGGGCGTGGTCAAACTTGCGCCGGCGTTGCCCGTTGACCTGAATCCGCCCTTTGTCCACCTTGAGCGGAAATTCATGCACCTCGGATTCCACATCTATGACGTAGGCTTCCAGAGTCCAAACGTGGAAGCCGCGCGACCCCTGGTCTACGCGACCGCGCTGCTGCTGATCGTCATCGTCATCGTCCTGAACCTGGCGGCAATCACGCTCAGAAGCCGGTTGGAAAGACGTTACCGGGTGGCTGAGGCCTAAAGGCGAATGCCGGAACAGAATCGACACGACTGGCCCGCCTACGACGGCCGCGTCGTGGATCTTGTGGACGCGAGCCGGAGCGCGCCGGAAGCACCTGCGCCCGGGGGGAACGCGGTTCACGAGCAGACCTGTTTCGACGTCATGGGAGTGTCGCTGTTCTATGGCGACAAGCAGGCGCTCAAGGATATTTCCCTGACGATACCCAGGAACCGCGTGACGGCTTTCATAGGACCCTCGGGCTGTGGCAAGTCGACCCTGATCCGGTGCTTCAACCGCATGAACGACCTCATCGACGAAGCCAGGGTGACCGGCGAGATATCATTGAACGGAGAGAATATCCATGATGCTTCCGTCGATGTGGCGCAGCTCAGACGGCTTGTCGGCATGGTGTTCCAGCGTCCAAATCCTTTTCCCAAGTCGATCTACGAGAACGTGGCGTACGGCCTGCGGCTACAGCGTGGCATGACACCCTCGGAGATCGACGACCGCGTCGAATGGGGGTTGAGGAGCGCCGCGCTCTGGGATGAGGTGAGCGACCGTCTGAAGGACTCGGCGCTGGAACTGTCGAGCGGCCAACAGCAGCGACTGGTCATCGCCCGCACCATCGCCGTCGAGCCGCAGGTACTCCTGCTCGACGAACCCGCCTCCGCGCTTGATCCGATCTCCACGCTCAAGATCGAGGAACTGATCGACCAACTGAAGAACGACTACACGATCGTCATCGTCACCCACAACATGCAGCAGGCGGCCCGCATCTCGGACTACACCGCTTTCCTCTATCTCGGCGAACTGATCGAGTACGACGACACCGATTCGATATTCACGAATCCCTCGCAACAGCAGACGGAGGACTACATCACCGGCCGCTACGGTTGATTGATGAGTCGCCGCCTGCGGCCCCGCTCCTCGACAATGGAACAACCGCGCCGGTTCGCATACGCTCGCTGGAGCAGTCGTTCCATGGTGGTACGCAAATGAACCGACACATCTCGGGACAGTACGACAGCGAACTCGAATCCGTGCGTCTCGGCTTCATGGACATGGGCGGCCGCGCAGAAAGACAGGTCCAGACGGCTACCCGCGCATTCGTCACCCACGATGCCGAAGCCGCGGAGACCGTGCGCGAGGGCGAAGCGGAAATCAACCAGCTCGAACGCGTTCTCGACGAACGTTGCATCCACATCATTGCGCGCCGGCAGCCGACCGCAAGCGACCTGCGTCTTCTGATCACCATCATGAAGGGGTGCATCGATCTGGAACGGATGGGCGACGAGGCCGAGAAGATCGCGAGGATGGCGGCGGAGATCTCCCACCTGCCCCTGCCGGCCGATCAATATGCGAACCTGCAGCAGATGCAGGAAGCGGTCATCAGGATGGTCGCCGATACCCTGGAGGCCTTTGCGCGACTGGACCTCGAGGCGGCTCGGTCGGTCATTGTCGCTGACGCGGAGGTCGACAGGATGTTCTCGGCCATCGACGGCTCTCTTTCCCGGGGCCTGTACACACACGCCGAAAGTGTCAAGCAGGCCCTCAACACCATATGGGCCGCCCGGGCGTTGGAACGCATCGGCGATCACGCCAAGAATATCTGCGAACACACGGTCTACCTGATCGAAGGGACCGATGTGCGGCACATGAAGGCCTCGACCCGCGACGCCGCCGCAGGCGAGTGACCGACCCGGCAACCCCGCCGTTCGCCTGGAGTATCATCGTTCGCTCTTTCGAGACCGGTACACGCCTGACGACAATGAAGCGCGACAAAGAGAAGGTGGTCGACGAGGTGTGGGATGACGAGCGAGTGTCGAGTTTCCTTTACAGGACTCCTCCGGACCTTCCCGGCGACCCGGATTTCCATGTCCTGCTCTTCGCCTACCGGAGCATGCGCGCCGGCGACTTCGCCCGGTTCCTCGACCTGTACGTGGACGCGGGCCGCGATGTGACGGCGAAGAACGGCGATGGCGAGAGCATGGCGCACTATCTGTCCCGCCACGCCAGGGCCGGGCCGTACGTCGACCTCCTTGAAGCTGCCGCGACGCGCTCGGGCCGATGAATCGACACAGGCTCATAGTGCTCGGGTCGGGCCCCGCGGGGTATACGGCCGCGCTCTACGCGACCAGGGCAAACCTTGCCCCGGTACTCATCACGGGGGTTGAAGTCGGCGGCCAGCTCACCACAACGACGGACGTCGATAACTGGCCCGGGGATGCGGACGGTCTCCAGGGTCCGGAACTGATGGAGCGCATGAAACGCCATGTCGAGAAGTTCGGAACCCGGGTTGTCGACGACCACATCAACGCGGTCGACCTGGGGACACGGCCCCTGGGGCTGGTTGGCGATCGGGACGAATACCAGTGCGACGCGCTGATCATTGCCACCGGCGCATCGGCGAAGTACCTGGGATTGCCGAGCGAGGAAGCATTCCTGGGGCGTGGAGTCAGCGCCTGCGCGACCTGCGACGGGTTCTTCTTCCGCGGGCAGGACGTAGCGGTCATCGGCGGCGGCAACACGGCGGCGGAAGAAGCACTCTACCTGTCCAATATCGCGAGCAGCGTTGTCGTCGTACACCGCCGCGATACCCTGCGGGCCGACAAGGTATTGCAGGAACGCCTGTTCGAACGGCCGAATGTCCAGTTCCTGTGGAGTCATACGCTCGCGGAAGTACGCGGGGATGACGCGGGCGTGACGGCAATGGAAGTGCAGAGTGTGGCTAACGGCGCGACCCGCGAGGTTCCCGTCACCGGCGTGTTCATCGCCATCGGACACACGCCGAACACCGCGTTGTTCGATGGCCAGCTCGACATGACGGACGGCTACATCGTGGTTGCGGGCGGTGCCGATGGCAACGCCACCGCAACGAGCGTGCCGGGCGTGTTCGCGGCTGGCGACGTTGCCGACCACGTCTACCGCCAGGCCATCACCTCGGCGGGGTTCGGATGCATGGCGGCCCTGGACGCCGAGAAGTACATCGACGGGCTATGACGTCCTCCGGCGACTCCGCCGCCGCCGACGCCGAGCCGGCGTTTCCCGATCCGAGATACGCGGGTCCGGAAGGCCTGGTGGCGATAGGCGGCGACCTGTCACCCCAACTTCTGCTCAATGCCTATGGGCACGGCATCTTCCCGTGGTTCGACGACGACCGGGGGCCCGTTCTGTGGTGGTCCCCCGACCCGCGCGCCGTACTTGCGCCCACCGGCATGAAGATTTCGCGGAGCCTGGCGAAACGGCTCCGGCGAGGCGACTACACGGTGACCATGGACACCGCGTTCCCAGCGGTCGTGGAGAGCTGCGCCGCGCCCCGCAAGGGAGGCGGCACCTGGATCACGCCCGCGATGCGCGACGCATACGTGCGTCTGTCGGAAATGGGTTTCGCCCACTCCGTGGAAACATGGCTCGACGGCGATCTTGTCGGGGGCCTGTACGGGGTCTCCCTGGGGCGCATGTTTTTCGGCGAATCCATGTTCTCGCGGCGGCCCGACGCATCGAAGGTTGCCCTGGCCCACCTGTCGCGACAGCTTGCCGCCTGGGAATTCGAACTGATCGACTGCCAGATCGTCAACGACCACCTGAAGTCGCTCGGCGCATTGCCGATGCCCCGCGTCGAGTTCCTCGACCGGATGGCACGGAATCGGCGCAACCCGACGCGGCATCACGCCTGGCGTTTCGACGTCTCCACGGACGCGGCGCAACGGTAAATGCCACCACTCCGCCATGACGCGGGATGACTTGATCGGTCACATCGTGCAAAATTGGCCGTGTCCCCTTCGCGGCTCAGTTCCGTCGCGGGACGCTCCACCGTGACCGTTCAGCGGTCGCCGAACGCAGGGCAGATGGCAAAAGAAGAACAGATAGAGATGCAGGGCAAGGTCATCGATACCTTGCCGAACACCATGTTCCGCGTGGAACTGGAGAATGGTCACGTGGTGACCGCCCACATCTCGGGCAAGATGCGCAAGAACTACATCCGCATACTCACGGGCGATACGGTGAAAGTGGAACTCACTCCCTACGATCTCTCAAAGGGCCGCATCACTTTTCGCGAGCGTTAGAACCGATCTCAGGCAGGGTGCTTTTCCGGTGCCTTTGCTTCGACGACGAGATCGCCGTCCTCAACGGTTACCCGGACCACCCCGCCGCGTTCCAGTTCCCCGAACAGGATGTCATCCGCAAGCTGCCGCTTGATCTTTTCCTGTATGAGGCGCTGCATGGGTCGGGCGCCCATCTTTTCGTCGTAGCCTTCGCGCGCGATCCAGTCTCGAGCGGCGTCGTCAACGTCCAGTTGCACTTTTTTGCCGTCGAGCTGCGTCTGCAGTTCCACCAGAAACTTGTCGACCACCGTCTTGATGACCTCGATCGGCAGCGCATTGAACTGCATGATGGCGTCCAACCGGTTCCGGAACTCGGGGGCGAACATCCGCTTGATCACCTCCATCGCATCCGTCGAGTGATCCTGCTCGACAAAGCCGATGGAGGCGCGCGAAGTCTCACGAGCCCCGGCGTTCGTCGTCATGATGAGCACCGTGTTGCGGAAGTCCGCCTGGCGCCCGTTGTTGTCGGTCAGCGTGCCGTGGTCCATGACCTGCAACAGGAGGTTGAACACTTCGGGGTGGGCCTTTTCGATCTCGTCCAGCAGGATCACGCTGTGCGGATGCTTGGTGACCGCCTCGGTCAATAACCCGCCCTGGTCGAACCCGACGTAGCCCGGCGGCGCGCCGATCAGCCGCGAGACGGTATGCCGTTCCATGTACTCCGACATGTCGAAACGCAACAGTTCGACGCCCATGATGATGGCAAGCTGGCGGCAGACCTCCGTCTTGCCGACGCCCGTCGGGCCCGCGAACAGGAAGCTGCCTATCGGTTTCTCTTCGACCTTGAGCCCCGCGCGGGACAGCTTGATCGCCGATCCGAGCATCTCGATCGCCTCGTCCTGCCCGAACACCACCATCTTCAGCTTCTCTTCGAGACCCTTGAGCGCCTCCTTGTCTGACACCGTCACCTGGGTCGAAGGAATGCGCGCGATCTTGGCGACCACCTGCTCCACGTCGCCGGGGCCGATGGACTTCTTGCGCTTGGTCGGCGACAGGATGCGTTGCGCCGCCCCGGCCTCGTCGATGACGTCGATGGCCTTGTCCGGCATGAACCGGTCCGTGATGTAGCGCGCGGCCAGTTCGGCGGCGGCGCGCAGGGCGCGATCCGTATAGCGCAGTTCGTAGTGGTCCTCGAAACGCGCCTTCAGGCCCTTGAGGATCTTGTAGGTGTCATCGACGTCCGGCTCGACGATGTCGATCTTCTGGAACCGTCGGGAAAGCGCGCGATCCTTGTCGAATATGCCTCGATACTCCTGGTAGGTGGTCGATCCCATGCATCGAACATCGCCGGAAGCCAGGAGCGGCTTCAACATGTTCGATCCGTCCATGACGCCGCCCGATGTCGCCCCCGCGCCAATGATGGTGTGGATTTCATCGATGAAGAGAATGGCGCGCGGCTCCTTCTTGAGTTCGTTCAGGAGCATCTTGAAGCGTTTTTCGAAGTCACCCCGGTACTTGGTGCCGGCCAGAAGAGCGCCGAGGTCCAGCGCGTGTACGATGCTGTCTCCGACCACCTCCGGCACGTCCGAGTCCACGATGCGCTTCGCCAGGCCTTCCGCGATAGCGGTCTTGCCGACACCCGACTCGCCGACCAGAAGTGGATTGTTCTTGCGGCGACGGCAGAGGATCTGGATGACGCGCTCCAGTTCGTCTTCCCGGCCCACCAGTGGATCGATCGCGCCCGCGCGGGCAAGGTCGTTCAGGTTGCTGGTAAAGGTCTCGAGCGCGCTCTGTGGCTTGCCCTCGGCGGCTGCTCCCCCCTCGGCGCCGGGATGTTCGTTGTTTTCGCCCTCCTCGCCCTTGGCTATGCCATGGGCGATGTAGTTGACTACATCGATGCGCTCGATGTTCTGCTGCTTCAGCAGGTAGACGGCAGGCGATTCCTGCTCGTTGAAGATCGCGACCAGGGCGTTGGCGCCGGTCATCTCCTTGCGGCCGCTGGACTGCACGTGGAATATCGCGCGGCGAAGAACCCGTGAGAAACCCAGGGTCATTTCCGGATCCTGCTTGCGGTCCCCGGCGGAAAACAGAGGCGTCGTCTTGTCGATATGCTCGTTCAGCGAGGATCGCAGTCGATCGAGATCGGCGCCCACCTTCACCAGCACGTCGTTCGCCGCGGCGTTGTTGAGGAGTGCGAGGAGCAGGTGCTCCACGGTCAAAAACTCGTGGCGTTTCGCCTTCGCGTTCTGAAGCGCCTCGGCGATGGTCGCGTTCATGTCTTTGCTAAGCATGGCTAGTCAGTCATTTCGACGGTGGATAGGAGGGGGTACTCGTTCTCTTGGGCATATTGGTTGACCTGCTCAGACTTCGTTTCGGCAATGTCCCGCGGGTAGATGCCCACGGGCGCGCTGCCGGTGGTATGCACCGTCATCATAACCCGCCAGGCCTTTTCGTGGTCCATGCCGAAGAAAATCTCGAGCACGTGCGTGACAAACTCCATGGGCGTGTAGTCGTCGTTCAACAGGATAACCTTGAACATCGGCGGGCGTTTCAGCTTGGGTTCGGCGGTTTCCGTCAGGACGGTCGTGCCGGGTTCCGGCGTCGCCGTGTCACTGCCGACATCGTCGGGATCGCGGCGTTCAAGTGTCGTCGTCCCCGAGGCAACGGTGCCGTAGACGATGATTTTCATACGCCGCGTGATCGGCATGAGAGCCGTCGCTTCGTATTCGGACATGCCTCGATCAACCTTCTACGCAGCCTCGGCAATCATACTTCAAGGTCGAAAACATGTCCCGCAAACAGACGAACGCACGCTTGCCACACCTGTCGATGAGGTCGCGTACAAGTCCGAAAATATTCTTATATTCAAAAGGTTGTTTAATCCTTCTAAAGCTGCACTCAATACATGTCTGCATGGGCCTTGCAGAAAGAACGCCTGTCCCCAAGGTGCAAACAGACATCGCCGGCGATATTCTCTCCAGTCTGCCCGGGTGGTGGAACAGGTAGACACAAGGGACTTGAAATTTTGAGCACGCGGGTCGGAAACGCCCGATGTGAATAGGGTCAAATTCGGGGAAACCTCAGCGTGTAGAGGCGGTGGCAATCCCGAACTAAGCCGCGCCGCGGCGCAAGCCGTGGCCGGAAAGCGTAGAGACTTGACGGCCCTCGTCTACGTCGCCCCGGCGATAGGACGAAGAGAAAGTCCAGACCACAAACCGCTGCTTGCTTTCGCGCGCGGCGGCGCGGCGAAAGCCGTAGCTGGTAAGAAAATCCCTCGGGGGCAACTCCAGTGCCGGTTCGATTCCGGCCCCGGGCACCAACGCAGATTTGCCGCCCCTGGGCTCCAATGTCGGGAGCCCCAGCGGCTCAACAATTCCAGCGACGGCGCCGGATCGGCGGGCCGGGCTAGGGTGCGGGAGGTTGCCACTCCGGCGCGAACACGAACTCGGGAGAAGGCTGGTTCGACCGCACGGAGTCTCCCCGGTTGGGCGGCGCCGACATCGACTGCGTTTCGGCGATACTGTATCTCTCCTCGACCTGCGAAACTCGCACGGTGCCGACCGTCTCCTCCAGGGCGCCCAGGTCCAGACCTGTTTCGGGATCGACGAGGCTTTCAAGGGTCGAAGTCACCTCGAGCACGTCGCCAACGGACACGGACCCCCTGCCGAGATTGATCCACACACGGTCGCCCTCAGCCCTCACGACGCGGCCCGACAATGGCAGCGGGCCGACGGCCTTTACGATCTCGAATGTGCCCCGGTTGACCGCCGCCAGCATTGCCTGGCCGATAGACCCGGTCCAGATATCGCTGCTCAATCCGCCCACGTCGCCGAATCCCGATACCGCGGGCCGCGGTGCCTTGATGGTGGCCGTGAACTGACGCGCGAGCACAACCCGTCCCGACGCGTCGAGCAGACGCAGATCAAGCGCGACGCGCCCGCCATCCGCCGGCCGCTCGCGAGAGCGTACCGCACGTGGATTGGATATCGTCTCGGCAACCGTCACGGCGAAGTCGGCGAGCGCGACGTGAAGGACATGCATGTCCGCCGAGTTCTGTCCCGGCCGGTCTGCGTCGTTGTCCGTCCCCGGGGCGGTGACATGCGCCGTGAATCGGCCGGTCCGGCGCAGCGCCTCGGCGATCACCTCGCCGATGCCGACGACTGAAACGCCGAATGCACTCGCCCCGTCCGCGTGAACGTCTTCAAGCGCCTGAACGTCGATCATCGAGTGCCCGCCCCGGTAGTTCCAGTCCAGTTCGAGGAGGTATCTCGCCTCGATGGCGCCGATGGACTCGGGAAGCGGGGACCCGGTGCCGTCCACAACCGCGTAAACGGAATAGTCCGCATGCGCTGTACCGCTCCCCAACACGCAGCATGCGAGCACAATGACCCCAATGGTCGACCTTGGATTCATGTAGACGACACCCTACCCGCGTGGTTCCATCACCCGGACGTGGTCCGTTGTTCGACCTGCGGGGTGTCATCCGACATCACGTAGCCGCGCTCCCCGTGCAATACCGCGTCGAGCCCTTGCGCCTCGTCCTCGGCCGACACGCGGGGTGTCACGATAAGGCCCACCACCTTCAGCACCACCCAGGTCACCGCGGCGGTGTAGCTTGCCACGGCAAGGACGCCGATCATCTGGACGCTCACCTGGTCGGCGACCACTATGTTGTGCTGGCCCGCGAACATGCCGAGCGAATCGCTCGCGAAAACGCCGGCGAGTATCGTCCCCAACCCGCCGCCAACCGCATGGATCGGAAACACGTCCAGCGAGTCGTCGATCTTCAGCGTGCGCTTCATGAATCCCGTCGCCACGAAACACGCGAAGCCCCCGATGACGCCCATGACCAGGGCACCGCCCGGGCCGACGAATCCTGACGCGGGTGTGACGATTGCGAGGCCGGCAATCAGGCCCAGGACCGCGCCGACCGCCGTGGGCTTGCCATCGCGCATCCACTCCATCCCCATCCAGACTAGCGCGCCGACCGAAGCGGAGGCTTGTGTCGCCACAATGGCCATCGTGCCATCGCCGTTGGCCGCGAGCGCGCTGCCGCCGTTGAAGCCGTACCAGCCGACCCAGAGCATCGCTCCGCCAACCACGGCAAGCACCGTGCTGTTGGGAGGTTTGGTCGAGTCGGGGAAACCCTGGCGCGGTCCGAGCACCAGCGCGGCGACGAGGGCGGCAGTCCCTGCCGTCACATGCACCACGGTGCCACCGGCGTAGTCCAGCAGGCCCATCTGCCCGAGCCAGCCGCCACCCCAAACCCAGTAGGCGATGGGCGCGTAGACCAGCAACGACCAGGCAGCCACGAACAGCAGTACCGCGGAGAAACGGATTCGCTCGACGAACGCACCGACGATCAGGGCTGGCGCGATAATCGCGAAGGTCAGTTGAAAGGTTGCGAAGATCGGCTCGGGAACAGTTCCGACGAAGACGTTTTCCCCCAATCCCTGGTAGAGGAACCGGCTCATGTTGCCAATGAACTGCGAATCGCCGCTACCAAAGGCCAGGCTGTAACCCGCGACAATCCAAAGAACGCTGACCACGCAGGCAATTGCAAGGCACTGGAGCAAAACCGAAAGTACGCTATCCGCCCTCACGAGACCGCCGTAGAGCAGCGCAAGGCCCGGGATAGTCATGAACAGAACCAGGACGCTGGCTGTGGTAACCCACGCCGTGTCGCCGCTATCCAGGGTCTGTCCGAACGCCGATGTCGCGCCCATGGAGAGTGCGACCACCGCTGCGGTCCGCATGATATTGCCGGGTGTCATTCGTATCTCCCGAAGGTCAGGGCCGAGATTGCCGGAACGTGCTTGCCCGTGCCGGACATCCCAGGAGCGCTAGGTCCCGGCACCGGCCGAAATTTGGTCCAGATTCCTGATGATCAGCAGCGTCTGCCCGAACAGGTCCGTTGCGTCCTTCTGCGACGGTCGTTGACCGCGGAAGCTTGGAACATTCACGCCCAGGTGCCACTTTATCCGAGCCGTCTCCGCCCATAGCAGGCCAATCATGTCAAACGTCTCCGTGGGGGTTACGCGCACCATTGTCAAGGTGGGCACGGCCGACGGTTCCATGCCCAGCCGGGCCTGCAGGGAAACCGCTTTGTAGACTGCCCGGAGCATCTGCTGGGCGACATCGATAGACCGCTTGCGGCCTTCGACGGCTGGCATTTCGGTATCCAGGACAACCTGGAGTTTCGTGGCAATGAGGTTCAACTCCTCGATCACGGTCGTCGCGTTGCGAAAGACATCGCTGCGGCTCAGTGAATACCCCACCAGGCCATCCAGGAGGACAGACGCGTCCGCAAGCTTCTTGTATGCCCCGGACAGCGTCGGGATCGCGGATACGACTGCATCACCGACCTCCGTCTCGATAGCCATCTGCCGCTTGATCGCGCGAATTCCGTCGAGAATGTCGGTGACCGCCGCCAGCACCTCGGCGGGCGAGGGTTCCGACAACGGCATGTCGCGCACCGAACCGACAGGCACGCCTAACCGGCGCTGGAACATGGTCACCTTGGCCATCACTTCCATCGCCTTGACGTACACGTGCGAAGGCCGGCGGTCCTCGTGGAACTCGGGCTCCGGTGGAGCGTCGCCGATACCGAGTTCCGCCCGCAAAACCTCGATCTCGCCCAGCACTGTCGCGGCTCCGGACTCGATGTCCGCCCAGGCCGAAGCGGGCACGACACGGACTGTCGTCGGCTGATCGCGACGCATTGGGATGTCGATACCCGGGCCCGCTGCCCAGGCCTCGCCAATCGGTCCGACCGCGCAGAACAGAACAACCCCGGCCGCGCACGCGCGGCGCCATGTCCTCGCGGACGCACTCCGAAGCAAGGTGCCGGGTTTCCCCCGCACCTGCCGCGCGCGCGCGGGCGCGGGCAGCGGCATCGGGCTCGAGGGTAACGCCGGCGTCCGAGACGCCTTGTATTCGATCATTGGCAATCCTTGCCCGCTGGCTGACGAGTGACGGCGCGGGGTTTGCACGAAGCATGCAAACATGCCGCCTTGCTCCGGACCTGTCAAGTTTGGGGGTATCCCGCGATCAGTCAGCGTTGCCGTAGCCGTACGACTCCTTCGCGGCGGCCCGGGAAACCAGCCCCGCTTCCAGATCAGTGCGCACCGCCGCGGGATCCCGCGATTCCGGATCGCCCATGCCCCCTCCTCCCGGTGTTTCCATCACGAGCGTGGTTCCCGCGGGTACTGTCTCCTTGCCCTTGCCCTTCAGTTCCGCGCCCTGCTTTATGTATACGCGGCCCGCCCGCCCCGGCCGCCCGCCCCGGCGTCCGCGCGCCGGATGCCGGATGCGGTCGAACATCTTCGAGACTTCGAAAGCCGCGCCCCGCGCATGGGCGATCTCTATCACCTGTCCGAGGCCGCCCCGCAACTCGCCCGGACCGCCCGAGTCGACCAGGTATTCCTTGCGCCAGATCAGCACCGGGGCCGTCACTTCGTTGACCTCGGTGGGCGTCGTCCGGACCCCGGAAGGAAACGCGGTGGTGGACAAGCCGTCCTTACCCGGCCGCGCTCCAGTGCCGCCGTTGAATATCGGGTTGGTCACGAAATCGCCGCCGCCCGCATTGTCGCCGGCGCCCGCCTCGTAGGAGGAAAGCAGCACCGGGTTCCAGATACAGGAAGCACCTTCGGCCGGAACGGCGTCGGGCAGTATCTGCTCCAGGCAGCCGAGGATGACGTCCGGCAACATCTGTCCCAAGGCGTGGCGCGCCGATACCGCCGCCGGGCGACGCGCATTCAGTATGCATCCGGTCGGCGCGGTCACGCGCACCCCGCGTAGCGATCCGGCGTTGTTGGGCACGTCATTGCCGACCACGCAGCGGACCCCGAACGAGGCGTAGGCTTCCGTGTAGGTCAGCGGCACGTTGATACCGTATCGGGACGGCCCGGAGGTGCCGTCGAAGTCGACGCGAATCGTGTCGTCGTCGACAGTCAGAGCGCAGGCAATGTGGACCGGTTCGTCGTAGCCGTCCACATCCATCCCGTGCCGGTACGTGCCGCTCGGCAACGCGCTGATCTCCTTTCGCATCGCCTGTTCCGAGGCTGCGACGATCCGCGCTCCGACCGCGTCGATGGAGTCGAGATCGAAATCCACCATCATCTTCAGCAACTGTTCGCCGCCCATCGCATTGCTCGCCGTCAGCGAATACAGGTCGCCTTCCGCCACGACCGGGTCACGCACGTTGGCGCGGATGATGTCCATCAGGGTCTGGTTCAGTTCGCCTCTGCGGAACAGGTGCCCGATGGGAATGTTGATCCCCTCCTCGAACACCTGGTTGGCATCCGGTCCGAAACCGCGGCCGCCGACATCGGCGATATGACTGGTGCTGGCAAATAGCGCGACCGGATGGTCCTCCCGGAACACCGGCGTCACGACCGTGAAATCGTTCAGGTGTCCCGTCGCGAGCCACGGATCGTTGGTCAGCAGCACGTCTCCGGGTGCGAGGGACCCCAATGGATGGCGGGCGAGGAAGTTCCCTACGGACGAAGCCATTGCATTGACGTGTCCGGGCGTGCCGGTGACCGCCTGGGCGAGCATGGATCCGTCCGTGCCGAACACGCCCGCCGAGAGATCTCCGGCCTCCCGCACGACGGTGGAGAATGCCGTGCGCATCACCGTTTGCGCCTGCTCTTCGACGATGGCCAGCAGGCGGTTCCAGGCGAGCTGCGTTCGGATTGCGTCGAGACCGGTCTTTTCCTTCATCCTCCCTCCCTCCGCATGATGATGTCACCTCGGGGAGAGACAGTGGCGGTGAACGTTGAGGTGACGACGGTCGTGGTCTGCGCCTCGACAATTAAGGCGGGGCCATGGATCACGGTACCGGGTGACAGGGTCTCGCGCGCGAAGCACGGCGTGGCGACCTCCGCGTTCAGCACGGGGTCGTACATCGGTCCCTGCCGCGCGATCGAAGCGTCTGTCTCCCCGTCGTTCATGCCGGCGAAACCAAACTCGGGCGCCCCGGAACTCAGGGCCAAGGTCCAACTCATCACTTCGATATCGAGACCGGGAATGATCCGGCCGTACAGTTGCCGGTAAGCCGCCTCAAAGGCTTCGCGCAGGTTCTCGGCACCATGCATGGCCTCGGGCAACGTCACCGCTATCTCGTAGCCCTGGCCGACATACCGCATGTAGGCGCGGCGGGTCTCGGCAAGTGGCGCCGAGGTGGCGGATCCCACCACGCGCTGCGCTTCGGCCCGCATGTCCGCGTTGACCTCCTCGACCAGGGACGCGTCGAACTCGGACAGCAGCATGTATCGACTGCGTACCACCTCAAAGGCCACCGGCGCCGCCAGCATGCCGATGGCGGACCCGACGCCCGCACCCACCGGCACGATCACTTCGTCGAGATCGAGCTTCGAGGCGATCTGTGCCGCGTGCTGGGGTGCGGCGCCCCCATATGCGACGAGAGTCCTGTCAGCGAGCGGCTTGCCCCACTCCGCGGCATGCGAACGCGCGGCGGCCGCCATGTTTTCATCCACCACCTCGCCGATACCGAAGGCCGCGGTCATGCAGTCCAGGTCAAGCATCGCCCCCACCCGTTCGTCCACCGCCGTGCGGGCCGCAGCGACATCCAGCGTCATGGCGCCTCCGCCGAATCGCCGCGCTTCGAGCCGTCCCATGACGGCATCGGCGTCCGTGACCGTCGCGTTTCGACCGCCGCGTCCATAACAGGCCGGGCCCGGTTCGGATCCGGCGCTTTCGGGTCCGACCCGGATGCGTCCGAGTTTGTCCACCAAGGCGATGGAACCCCCGCCGGCGCCGATCTCCACCATCTCGATCACGGGAATACGGACCGGCAGTCCGCTGCCCTTCTTGAAACGATAGCTGCGATCCACCTCGAAGGCGCGCGACAACTGCGGTGCGCGATCGTCGATGAGGCAGATCTTTGCTGTCGTGCCCCCCATGTCAAATGAGAACACGCGATCCAGGTTTCGCTCCGCAGCAATCCGGCTGGCGAGAATGGCGCCACCCGCCGGGCCGGACTCGACGAGGCGGATCGGGAAACGCGCGGCGGTGGCGACATCCGTGAGTCCTCCGCCGGAGGTCATCAGGAGGAATGGACAGTCGAATCCGCGCGCCTCGAGTTCCGAGGCGAATCGATTCAGGTAATTCGACATGAGGGGTTTCACGTAGGCGTTGGCACAGGCGGTGGACAGCCGCTCGAACTCGCGTATCTCGGGACACACCTCGGAGGCGAGCGTGATGGACGCGTCGGGTAAACGGTCCTGGAGTATCTCTGCGATGCGCTGCTCGTGGGCGGGATTCGCATAGGCGTGCAGCAGTCCGACCGCAACGCTCGTCACGCCGTGGTCCGCCAACACCGGCACGAGCGCCTCCACGGAAGACTCGTCGAGGGGCACCAGGACCTCGCCCCGGGCGTTCAGGCGCTCGGTCACCGCGAAACGCAGCTTGCGCGGCGTCAACGGCTGCGGCCGGTCGATATCGATGTCGTACTGTTCGAAGCGATTCTCGTAGGCCATCTCGACCGCATCGCGGTGACCTTCCGTCGTGATCAGCGCGGTGACGGCCCCGGTGCGCTGAATCAGCGCGTTCGTCGCCAGCGTGGTTCCGTGGAGGATGATCCGGGCGTCGGCCGGCGGCCTTTCGGCGAGGGACATGACCTGTTCCAGCCCCTCCATCACCGCCTCTACGGGGTCGGCATACGTGGTGAGCACCTTCGCCGCGTAGTGTCTGTCACCGCTCTCCAGGACCACGTCCGTGAACGTGCCCCCGACATCCACCGCGATCCGGCAACCCGGGCTTGCGCGTTGCATCGTTCAGGCCATTTGGACGAGCACTCCGTGAACACGCCTCACGTTTCTCGCTCCGGTTATGCCACAACCATCGAGACCGCCCGGCAGCCGTGAATCAAGGCCGTCTAGTTCTCGAACATGATGACCTGGCGCGCCACTTCTCCGGTTTCGAGCGCCACCAGCGCGTCTGTCACGTCCTCGAGCTTGATCCGGCCGGACACCATGTCGTCGAGGTGAAGCTTGCCCTGCAGGTAGAAGTCAACGAATCGCGGCATGTCCACGCGGAACCGGTTGGAACCCATCGAGGAGCCCTGGATCTTCTTCTCGCGGAGGAAATCCGGCCCGTGGATCTCCACCATGTCGCCGGGGGGAATCATGCCGATGACGGTTGCCGTGCCGCCCGGCCGGAGCATCCTGAACGCCTGTTGCGCGGTTACCTTGTTGCCGATGGCCTCGAAGGAGTAGTGGACACCGCCACCGGTCAGGTCGCGGATCTGCTGGACCACATCGCCCTCGGTTGCGTCCACACCGTCCGTTGCCCCGAACTTGCGCGCCAGTTCAAGTTTCGACGCCACGGTGTCCACCGCGATGATTCGTGCCGCGCCCGCGATCTCGGCGCCGTTGATGCAGGACAGGCCGACACCGCCACAGCCGATGACCGCGACGGTTGCCCCGGGTTCGACGCCGGCCGTATGAATCACCGCTCCAACCCCCGTCGTGACCCCGCACCCGATCAGCGCCGCGCGATCAAGCGGCATGTCTTCGCGGATCTTTGCGAGCGCATGCTCGTGTACAAGCATGTTCTCGGCAAAGGAACTGAGATTCGCGAACTGGACGATGCCGTCGCCATTCTGGGACAACCTCGGCCGCTCGTCGGATCCCCGCTGCACTTCGGGCGCCTGGCAAAGCGACAGGTGTCCGGTAAGGCAGTACTCGCAATGGCCACAGAATACGGACAGGCAGGTGATGACGTGGTCTCCCGGCTTGACGTAGGTTACGTTCGAGCCGACGGCTTCGACGACGCCCGCCGACTCGTGGCCGAGAATCATCGGCCGGTGGCCGGGATAGGTGCCGTTATAAAAATGCATGTCGGAGTGGCACACGCCGGCCGCCGCGGTACGCAGCAGGACTTCGTTCGGTCCCGGGTTGTCGACGGTCACTTCCTCGACTTCCATCGGGGTGTTGATTTCACGAAATACCGCAGCCTTCATGGCATCTCCTTCAAGGACCCTGCCCGGCGCAACGCCTGGGCGTCTTGGTCCGCAGTGTGCCTAGTCCCGCGATAGATTGCCAGACGCCAGGACCACCGCCGCGTCCAGTGCCGCGGCCGCCCCGGTGGCGTCGGCGACGCCTCTTCCGGCAATGTCGAAGGCCGTGCCGTGATCGACCGAAGTGCGCACGAACGGAATGCCGAGGGTCGCCGTGACGCTCTGGTGAAAATCGTGCACCTTGACCGCGATGTGTCCCTGATCGTGGTAGAGCGCAAGCACCGCGTCGAACTCCCCGCCGATGGCGCGATTGAAGACCGAGTCCGCCGGCAGCGGTCCCACCGCCCTGATGCCGGCCGCCACCGCATCCGCTACCGCCGGTTGAATCTCCTCGATCTCTTCACGCCCGAGGAGGCCGCCCTCCCCTCCGTGTGGATTCAGCGCGGCAACGGCGATCTTGGGCGCTTCCAGGCCCCAGGCCGAGAGTGACGCGTCCGCCAGTTGCAGCTTCGCGAGAACGTTGCCGCGGACGACGTACCGGGCAGCCTCGATCAACGACTTGTGCGTCGACAGATGGATCACTTTCAAACCCGGCGTCATGAGCATCGTCGCGGTCTGATCCACGCTCGCCACCCGCGCAAGGATTTCCTGGTGCCCGATGTCATCGACATAGCCCGCCTGGTGGATCGCTTCCTTGTGGATCGGGCAGGTCATCATAGCCGCGATACGGCCGGCGAGGGCATCGTGCGCCGCGGTCTCCACGGCCCTGACCGCGACCTCGCCACATGCGGCGGATACCCGCCCCATCTCGAAGTCCTCGGGTTGTTCTATCCCGATGTCGACCAACGGCCAGGTATCGGCCTTCCAGTCGATGTGCCGCACGTCCGTGTAGCGCGCGTAGTTCAGGGGAGTTCCCGCGAAACGTGCGCCGAGGTCGATCGACCAGCCGACGCCGTAGAGCGCCACTCGCGCTACGCTTCGGTCAAGCGCGCCCAGCGACTTGGCCAGCACTTCCGGACCGATACCCGCTGGATCGCCAAGGGTGACGCCGACCACCGGGACGTCAGGCATCGGTACCACCAACGGCATCCACGAGCAGTTCCGTACCGTCTACGCGCAACCCGAATCCCTCCAGCCCCACATAGTCGATCTCGCGCGCGGCAAGGATGCGAATGTTGGTGAGGCCCAGATTGTTCAGGATCTGTGCGCCGACACCGACTTCGAGCCATTCGGCCTTGCGCTCGTTTTCCCGCGTCGATGCCGCCGCGTCATCCAGGCTGCCGAGCGGCACGCCGACGAAACCACTGCGCAGGTAGATCATCACGCCTCCGCCCAGGTCGTCGATACGCCGGAGCGAGAGTTCCAGCAGGCTCGTGTCGTGGTTGGACTGCGGCCCGAATATGTCCTCCACCAGCCTCTCCCGGTGTATGCGAACCGGTACGCTGGCCCCCGGTTCCAAGTGCCCGAACACGAGGGCCAGGTGTTCCGCATCCTCGAATTTCGTCCGGTAGGCATAGGCCCGGGCCCAGCCGATGGGGGTCTGCACGCGGAACTCGCGGGTCAACTCGATCAGCACCTCGCGCCGCTGCCTGAAGGCGATGAGATCGGCGATGGATACGATCTTCAGGCCATACTCGCGGGCGAAAGTCTGCAATTCGTCCAGGCGCTTGACCGAACCATCGTCGTTCACGATCTCGGCCAGCAGGCCCACGGGCGGGCATCCCGCAGCGGTCGCCAGGTCGATGGCCGCCTCCGTGTGACCCGATCGCACGAGGACACCGCCGACGCGGCCGATCAATGGAAAGATGTGACCGGGGCGGACGAAGTCGTCGGCCCCGGCGTTGGTGTTCGCTAGCGCCAGCGCGGAATTGGCACGCTCCTCCGCCGAGATTCCGGTCGACAGCCCATGCCTGTAGTCCACGCTCACGGTGAATGCGGTGGACAGCGGCGCGTCGTTGCGCGCCACCATGGGTTCCAGGTGCAGACGCTTCGCGTTATCCACCGTCAGGGGCGCGCAGAGGATTCCACTCGTGTGCCGAATCATGAACGCGACGCGCTCCGGGGTCGCTTTCGACGCTGCCATGATGAGGTCGCCTTCGTTCTCGCGATCGTCGTCGTCCACCACGACGACGAGTTCGCCAGCCTCCACGGCCTCGATGGCGTCCTCCACGCTGTCGAAGGTTGTTGCCGTGTCGCTCATGGCACTTTGGATTTGCTTTAACTCGTTCAGGGTATCACTCTTGGTCTGATTGAGTCTTAAGGAATGGACTGTTCGACGATGGATGTCACGCGCATAACGCTTGACCCCAGATTCGCGGTAGGCGCCGTGAGCCCGCTGCTTTACGGGGGCTTCCTGGAACACCTCGGCCGCTCGGTTTACGAGGGGGTTTACGATCCGGAGTCCGCCCATGCGGACGAAGACGGTTTCCGTACCGACGTGATCGAGGCACTCCGCGAACTATCCATGACGATAGTGCGTTACCCCGGAGGAAACTTCGTCTCCGGATATCGCTGGCGCGACGGTGTCGGGGACAGGGCGTCGCGACCGACGGTGCGCGAACTCGCCTGGCAGAGCATCGAGACGAACCAGTTCGGAACCGACGAGTTCATCCGGCTGTGCCGGAAACTGGAGTGGACTCCGATGCTTGCCGTCAATCTCGGCACCGGCACCCCGGAGGAAGCGCGCGATTGGGTCGAGTACTGCAACGCGCCGACGGGCACGCTGTTCGCGGACATGCGAGCCGCCAGCGGCTCGCAAGCGCCCCACGACGTACCCGTGTGGTGTCTCGGCAACGAGATGGATGGCCCCTGGCAGCTCGGCCATGTGCCCGCCAGGGAATACGCGTTGCGCGCCCGGCAGGCCGCCAGGATGATGAAGGCCTGCGACCGGACCATCGAGACGGTCGCGTGCGGCTCGTCGGGTCCGCGCATGCCGACGTGGCTCGACTGGGACCGCACCGTACTCGAGGAACTGGGCACGGCGGCCGACTACGTCAGCCTGCATCGCTATGTGGGCAATCAGGATGGCGACAGTCCCAACTACCTGGCCATCGGCCGCAGCATCGACCAGCAGATCGAGGCCGTGAACGCCTGCTGCCAATACGTCCAGGCGCGGCACAACAGCCGCCATCGTGCCTTTCTCTGTTTCGACGAGTGGAATGTCTGGTATCGATCCCGGGGCACCAACCACACCCACGGCGGCGGCAGGTTCGCTCCGCATCTTCTCGAAGAGCGCTACAACCTCGAAGACGCCCTCGTCGTCGGGGCGTTCCTGATGAGCTTCCTGCGTCACGCGGACAGCGTGAAGATTGCCAACCTTGCGCAACTCGTGAACGTCATCGGGCCGTTGCTGACCGATGGCGATTCGCTGCTGAAGCAGTCGATCTTCTACGCCTTCAAGCTGTTTTCGGACCGCAAGGGAGGCACCGCCCTGTCGGCACGGATCTATGGGCCGCGCTACCAGACCCGATACGGCGATGTGTCATACCTCGATGCCGCAGCCACGCTGGACGGCAACTCCCTGAATCTGTTCGCGATGAACCGGCATACCTCCGAGCCGATGCCTCTCGCGGTCGAAGTCGGCGGCAGCGAGATTCTGCGTGTCGGCACGAGCGAGATCGTCCACGCGCTCTCCCTCGACGCCGAGAATACGTTCGAAGCGCCCGACACGGTGGTGGCGAAGCCCTTCGAGGGCTGGTCGACCAGGGATCACGCGATCGTAGAACTGCCGCCCCACTCGCTGGTGGCGACAACGTTTCAACTCGCCTGAGGCTTGCATGGAAGTGCCCCACAGCCGGCGCCTTCGGCTTCGCCTGTGGCCCGGCCCCGCTCGTCGCCCATGGAACAATCGCTCCCGGTCGCTGACGCTCCCGGCAACGTTTGTTCCATGAAAGTACGTTTCCGGCGACGGAGGAAATGCTTGGCACTTCCTTACGCGTCAGCGGTCGGGGAAGCCCCCCCCCGGCTGAGGGCTCCTCGTCCAGGCAGGGCGTTTCTTTGCGTGACCGCTGTCGGATCGTTGGGGCGTCGCTGCT
Source organism: Candidatus Azotimanducaceae bacterium (assembly GCA_965203615.1). Lineage (GTDB taxonomy): Bacteria > Pseudomonadota > Gammaproteobacteria > Pseudomonadales > Azotimanducaceae > VXNE01. Next base: position 4,466,784 of record OZ241900.1, on the reverse strand, counting down.
GTTGCCTAAGCGTCTGATTCCGCCAACCGGCCTAACCTTGCCTCGAGTTCGCCGGTGTCCGTGTATACGAACGCGCGCCCCTGCTTGGCGGCGACCACCAGGCCCAGATCAGCCAGCTTGAGGAGATCCGTTCGCGCAGTCTGGTAGGTGACGTTGTGGGACCGGCGGTGACTCGCGATCGTACATGCAGAGTCGGGGTGCCTGAACAGGTGTGCCAAAAGCGCCCGCTGGCGATAGTTCAACATCGACGCGAGGCTTGATCCTTCAAGCAGCCGTTGGATGTCGCGCATTTCCCCGGCCTTGCGCGCGAGGTAGTCATGCAGTTGGCGTATCGAGCGCAGGACCACCCGCAGGTTGTAGTCGAGAAAGTAGGTGGCGTCGTTGTCATCAATCTCCGAAAAGACGTAGGCGCGCACGTACTGCGCGGGCGCCCTGCGAAGGATCGAGGAGATCGAGAGAAATTCCGTCATCCAGTATCCCGATCTGGCCATCGCCCAATAGAAGAGCGCACGCGCGATGCGACCGTTGCCGTCGACGAACGGGTGCTCGTAGCCGATCATGAAGTGCAGCAACACAGCGCGCACAACGGGATGTACGAAACGTTCCTCGTCCCGTGCGTTGGCGAACGCGAATAGCCGCTCAAGGCGCGCGTCGAGCGTGCGTGCATCTGGCGGCTCGTGCACAACCGTGCCATCCCGCTGATCGACGACGACCACATTTTCCGAAGCACGCCGGACCCTTCCGACCTCATCCGGTGCCAACGTGTCTTCGGTAAGAATACGATGGAGTTCCAGCAGCAGGGGCAGGGACAGATCCGCTTCGGTCTGGCTACGGAGAAACTCCATCCCGTTGTAGTTGTTGACGATCATCTGCTCGCTCATGTCGCGGGGGGAACGCCCCGACCGCAACATTTCTTTCGCGACCCGGCGAGTCGTCGCCGCGCCTTCCAATTGGCTCGACGTGATGGCCTCCTCGATCAGCGAATTGACCAGGTACCGATCCCGAGAATCGATGTTCACCAGGTCGGCGGGCAGTTCGATCCGGCCACCCGCATCTCGGTCGACTCGGTGGAGCATGCGGTTCAAATAGGCGGAGTCCGTGAATGCGAAAGGCTGTCCGTACTTGTCCACCAGCGGGAGCACGTGTCGGGCCGACAGTCTGGCCAGCTTGATGGCAAGCCACCAGTCCTCGCTGGAAAGCCCTTCGGGCGGCTTGCGGTATCTCAGGTTCGACCAGTGAAGGTATTTGTCATTCGGTTGGGTTGGCGCGTCGGAAGACAGTATCCGTCCGATGTCTCGCCCCGGAGAGCGTAGAAGTTCCTCCACGGGCGGAGGGATGGCAGGCATTCGCATCGTGATACGGGCCCGAAAATTCGTTCGCGCAAATGTAAATTAAGTACTAATCCATTTCAAATTAGTACTTCATTAGTAGTTGGCAGGTGAGCGGAGGATTTGCGTCAGATGGCGCCCTGCTCCTTCAATGCCTCCACCTCCTGTTCGCTGTGGCCGAGGAACTCGCCATAGATGGCCACGTTGTCCTGACCGAGTTTGCGCGGAAATTGCGGCGTCGGCGGTTCGACGTCCCGTATCCTGAGGGCCGTCGTCGGCACCACGACATCGCCGAACACCGGATGGGTGGCCCTGTGCAATGCACCACGCGCGTGCAGGTGCGGGTCGTTCACGACGTCGTCCAGCGACTGCACGGGGGCGCAGGGCACTCCGCCTGATTGGCATAGCCGGAAAACCTCGTCCTTCGTCAGGCTGGACGTCCACGCCTCGACGGCGGCATCCGTTTCTTCCATGTGCTCGGCGCGCGTTGCCTTGTCCCCGAACCTGGGGTCGTCCAGGAGTTCCGCACGGCCCATGAGGTCGGTGAGCTTGCGCCAGTGTCCGTCGCGCACACAGATGATCGCGACATGGCCGTCGGAACACGGGTAGAGGTTGTACGGCGCAACGCCGAGTGCCTGGTGTCGATTGCCCGTGCGGGGCGGGTTGGTGGCACCGAAGCGATAGTAGGCGCCCAGCGCCGAGGCCAGCGTCGGCAACACGGCATCCTGCATCGCCACGTCGATGACGGCGCCCTTACCGGTCTGCTCCCGGCGATAGAGCGCGGACACGATGGTGGCGTAGAGGTGTATGCCGCCCAGCATGTCGCATAGCGCGGGCCCGGATTTCAGCGGCGGTTCGCCATCGTTGCCGGTGATGCTGACGACGCCGCTCATGGCCTGCACGGTGATGTCCATGGCGAGGTAGTCACGATGCGGGCCGCTGCTTCCGTATCCCGTCGAAGCGGCATAGACGAGCCGCGGGTTCTCTTTCAGCAGCGCCTCGGCGCCGACACCGAACTTGTCCATGGTGCCCGGACGGAAGTTCTCAAGCAGCACGTCCGCCTGCTTGGCCAGGCCAACGACCAGCTCACGGCCGGCTTCGGACTTCAGGTTGATGGTGATCGTTTCCTTCAGCCCGTTCAGCATGGTGAACGGAAAGCTCTCCGAACCCGTTGCACCGCGCAATCCCTCTCCCAGGGGGGATTCGACCTTGATGACCCGTGCGCCGGCCATCGCCAGCAGGTAGCCGGCATAGGGGCCGTTGTAGATTTGGCCGAAGTCGAGGACCGTCACACCGGCAAGCGGTTGTTCACCCACGTGCTGCTCCCAAATGAATACGGCCCAAAAGTATGCCACGAAGCCGCGCATGCCCTCCGGAAGGCGCCCCGCCCCGCGTATAATCGCGCCCTCGCGCACCCGTAGCTCAACTGGATAGAGCACCAGGCTTCGAACCTGGGGGTTCGGGGTTCGAGTCCCTGCGGGTGCGCCAGATGTACTTCCTCACCTGCTGCTCGCTGAACCGGCAGCCATGCCGGACCGGACCTCGCGTTGTGAAGCGGCGCTCAGGAGTTCGGTGACAGGAAGGCGCCCAGAAGACGCTCGAGGTCGACAGCGGCCTGTTGTACGGCGGTATCGAACCGGGGACCGATGATGGGTCCGTCTCCCCGCCCCGCCGCGGCATTGACCACGAGACATACGCCCGCATAGGGGATGTCCAACTCCCTGGCCAACCCGGCCTCCGGCATCGCGGTCATCCCGACGACCGTGCAGCCATCGCGCTCCATGCGGTCGATCTCGGCGGCGGTCTCGAGTCTTGGCCCCTGGGCGCACCCGTATACGCCGTTTTTGTGTATCCGGCCCGCGAGACCGCATGCCTCCCCGGCCGAGATCAGGCGGCTCCGGATACCACCATCGAAGGGATCGGTGAAGTCGACGTGACGGATCGCACCGGGCTCGACGTAGGTGTGCTCCCTGCCCCAGGTGTAGTCGATGAGTTGGTGCGGGATCAGGAGATCGGCGTTGTGAACGTTCGCCGCGATGGCGCCGACGGCGTAGGTGGCAACGACCGCGTCCATACCGAGTTCTTTCATCAGCCACATGTTCGCGCGGTAGTTGACAAGGTGCGGGGCTAGTCCCGGAGGTTTGCCGTGGCGCGACAGAAGGAGGATCTCTCCCGAGTCGTTCGACGCAACTTCGGGAATCGCTGAGGCTGGGCCATAGGGAGTCGTGGCCGAGTCGATGGCGGGCCGCCAGTCCGAAGCGACCTCTGCCAGTCGCTGGATGCCCGTGCCGCCGATAATTCCAAGCTTCACGGCGCCAACCCCATCTCGTCGGGAAGCGCGTAGATGCCGTCGAGATTCCGAAACCAGCCGCCGCAGTCCATGCCCCAGCCGACCAGGTAGCGGTCGGGCGCATCGAGGGCCACGTAGTCGGCTGCGAACGTCCTTCCCGGAACCTGCTTGTTGACAAGTACTGCCGTATGGACCACCGCGGCGCCGGCTCGGGCAACCCGCGCGGCGATGCGCGAGAGCGTCGTTCCCCCATCGAGCACGTCGTCCGCCAGCACTACGACGCGGTCCACGACATCCCGGGCCATGTCGACACGCAATTCGAGTTCACCGCCGCGGGGCACCTGCACTCTTCCGGCCACTTGCGTGCCGCCCCGATAACGAATCGCATGCACGTAGTCGAGTTCCAGCGGGAACGCGAAGCGCCGCATCAACGCCGCCGTGAAACGCAGACCGCCGTTCATTACGCAGACGAGGATGGGTCGTGCATCCTGCAGGTCAAGTGCCATCCGCACCGCCAGTTGATCGATGGCGAAGTCCACCTCCGCCGGATCGTGGAGGCACTCCGCGTGCCGGAGGAGGTCTGGCGGGCTGACCGTCGGCATGTCAGTCGGCCGTCTCGGGCAAGCGCCGCCGCTACGTCACGGTAAAAGTGATCTTGCCGAGCACTCCGTAATCGGCCACATATTCTCCCGGTTGCGCCGGCTGGATGCCGCCGACTGCACCCGTGATCATCAACATGCCATCCCGCAGTGGCCGACCAAGTTCACGGGCCAGCGATGTCATCCACTGCAGTGCGGGCAGCGGTCCGCCGAGGGCCTCGTTGAGCGGCGCCTGGGTTACGGTCTCGCCGTCGCGGGTAAGGGTTACGCCGAGGTCGTCATAGTCGTCGCGTAGCGGTCCCTGTTCGCCGGTAATGAACCGGTAGGCCGCGATATTCGACGCGGCCATGTTGATGCCGGTGGCATCCGCCTGGCTGGCCCAGGCCGCGCGTGGAACCTCGATCACGGGTCCCGCGGTGCTGGCATTGCCTTCCGCGTCGATCACAACCCCGATCTCGCACTCGAGCATGACCCCGGGGCCGCTGGAGATGGTCGCTCCCGATTGCATGCGTCCCGAGCTGTACAGTACGCCGATGAGCGGATGGTCGATGCCGAACTGCGCCTGGCCGGCCGGCGCCGTGAGGCCCGCCTTGTATCCTGCGATGTCGCCTCCCGATACCGCCTGAACGAGCTTCGCCTGCATGGCGTAGGCGTCCTCCAACGTCAGGTTCTCGGGCAAGGGCGGGAACGTGGTCCGCTCCCTGATTGCCCGCGCCAGGCTCTGCACAAGTTCGCTCACGGAATTCTCCTCACAGATGTAGCGATGCGCATAATAGCCGCCCGCGAGACGCCCGCGGAGAAAAAATCGGTCAGTCCAGCCGGCCTTGCCGCTAGATGGCGTTGGTCGCCCTCAGGCGCTTCCACTCCATCTTCAGCCAGGGCGTATAGCTCTCCGGATACTCCTGCAGCGCGGCATCGAGGTCGGCCGGGGCAATCCAGCGCCAGGCGGCGATTTCCGATGTGTTGACCACGGGCGCCGTTTCGGTCTGTCCCACGTAGACCCAACAGAGTTCGTGCTCGGTACCGATGTCCTTGAACACGGCGCGGTACTCGAACTTGAAGACGAACTCGACCGCTGCCTGGATGCCGAGTTCCTGCTCAAGCCGGCGCGCGACGGCCTCCTCCATCTGCTCGCCCGCGCGAGGGTGCGAGCAACAGCTATTCGACCAGTATCCCGGCCACAACCGTTTGCTCTGTTGCCGCTGCTGGAGCAGGAGGTCTCCGGCTGCGTTCAGTACGAACACCGAGAACGCGCGGTGCAGCACGCCATCGCCATCGTGGCAAGCTGACTTGTCGAGAAATCCCAGGGGCTCGTCCGACCGATTGACGCGGATCAGCGACTCGGAATCGGAAGAGACGATCTGGTGCCTGGTAGTTTGCGCGGTCACGCCGCCAATTCTAGCCGAACCCCGGGCACGTCACCCAGGACTCCCCAAGTTCCAGCACTAGCGTGGATAATCCCCCGCCCGAGACCATCCTCTGACGGGACCGAGATTGAACGAACCTCGCGAGCACCGTATTCACCTGCGCGACATCGAGATCGCGTGGTTCGAGTGGGGCGATCCTTCTGGCCAGCCGGTAGTGATGGCGCACGCAACGGGATTCCATGCCCGCTGCTGGGATGCGGTGGCGACAGCCCTCGGTTCGAGCTACCGGGCGATCGCACTCGACCAGCGCGGCCACGGGCGCAGCGGAAAGGCCGGGCCGTACGACTGGCGCGTGTTCGGTGCCGACCTCACCGCGTTCATCGATCAGCTTGAGCTGTCGCGCATAGTCGGTGTCGGCCATTCCATGGGTGGTCACGCCATGGTTCAGGCCGCGTACAACCGCGTCGAGCGATTCGAACGCCTGGTACTGGTGGATCCCGTCATCCTTGCGCCCGAAGAGTACAGGGACTGGCATCGCAAGCCGCCGTTCGCATCCGCGGAGGCCCATCCGGTCGCACGGCGCAGGGCCCACTTCGGGTCCTGGACGGAGTTTCACAACCGGCTGATGGACCGCCCGCCGTTTGCGCTCTGGCGTGCCGACGTGCTTCGCGACTACTGTCGTCATGGCGTGCTCCCCGGATCGGATGGTGGCGTCACGCTAGCCTGTCCGCCCGCTGTCGAGTCGGCCATCTACATGGGCAGCGGCGGGACGGACATCTATTCCGAAGTCCGCGCTTTGCCGCACGACGTGCTGGTTATCCGCGCCCCACCCCGCAATGCGGCGCCAGCCCGGATGGACTTCTCGCGTTCGCCCACCTGGGATCAACTCGCCACATCGTTCCGGTGTGGACGCGACGTATACCGGCCGGACCTGACCCACTTTATCCCCATGCAGGAACCGGATTTCGTCGCACGCGCAATCAACGCCCCAGACGTAGTATCGTGGCCTGAATAACGTCTTCGCGAAGTGCCATGGGTATTCTGAGCTGGATCCTGTTCGGGTTGGTGGTTGGCGCATTGGCAAGGGTCTTCACACCGACGAAGGGAGTGGGAGGGATTATCGCCACCATCGTCATCGGCATCGTCGGCGCGGTGGTGGGCGGCTTCATAGGAACGCAACTGGGCATCGGTGCGGTCACGGGCTTCGACCTGATCAGCCTCGTGCTGGCGACCGTCGGCGCCGTGTTGCTGCTGCTCCTGTTCCATTTCATCAGGGGTTCGAACGACCGTTGATGAGAGTCGGTTAACTGATGGCAAGTACCAGGCGTATCGCCGCACTTCTCCTGTTCGGATACATCGCAATGACGCAAGCGAACGAAGACGACCCCTATCTCTGGCTCGAGGACATCGATGGCGACAGGGCCATGTCGTGGGTCCTGGAGCGCAACCGGGATGCGCGGGATGCACTGGCCCGGGGGAAGTCATTCTCCGCGTCGGAGCGGCGTTTACGGGAAATTTTCGATTCCGTCGACCGGATCCCCTACATCTCGAAGTCGGGGCCGTACTACTACAACTTCTGGCAGGACGCGGAACACCCCCGGGGCATCTGGCGCCGGACTACGCTGGACGAATACCGCAAACGCGAACCGGCATGGGAAACCGTTCTGGATGTCGACGCCCTGGCGCGGGAAGAGAACGAGAACTGGGTATTCTCGGGCGCGAGGTTCCTTGTCCCGACCTACGACCGCTGTCTGGTCGCGCTGTCCCGAGGCGGCGCGGACGCCGTCGTGGTACGCGAGTTCGATCTTTCCACCAGGTCGTTCGTGGCGGGCGGCTTTCATTTGCCCGAATCCAAGGGGTCGTTCTCCTGGGCCGGGAAGGACAGCCTTTTAGTCGCGAGGGACTTCGGCCCCGACACGATGACCGACTCCGGCTATCCCCGTCTGGTCAAGCTGTTGCGACGGGGCGAGGCGCTCCCGGACGCGAAAGTCATCTTCGAGGGCAAGCGGACGGATGTCCTGGTGGGCGCATACACCACGCTCGTGCCGGGGTACGAGACGGAATTCGTCTATCGCGGGATCGATTTCTACAACACCGAGCTGTTCATTCGCCGGGAAGGCAAGTTGCAGACCGTCGACATACCCTCGGACGCGACGGGGAGGGTCCACCGGGACCATCTCTTCGTATCGCTGGACAGTGACTGGACCACCGGCGGTCGGACATATGCCGCCGGGACTCTGATCGTGTCGGATTTCGAGCGTTTCCTGGATGGCGAGCGCAAGTTCGAAATCTTGTACGACCCGAGCCCCGCCGGTTCCCTCGCCCAGTACAGCCCGACCAGAAACCACGTTCTCGTCAACGTGATGGAAAACGTCCGCAATCGGGTCTACGTGGCGACGACTACCGCCGGCGGCTGGACGCGAAGAGACCTGACGGAACCCCGGGGGATGCAGACCCTGAGCGTGCGCGCGGTAGACCCCCACGAGGATGACCGCTACTTCATCGACAGCGCGGACTACATCACGCCGGCCGCCCTCTCCCTCGGCACCATCGGCGGATCGAGCACATCCCTGAAGCGCATGCCGGCGATGTTTGACTCGCGCGGCTTGTCGGTCACCCAGCAGTGGGCAACCTCTGCGGATGGCACGAGAGTTCCCTATTTCCTGGTGCGGAACCCGGAAGCCAAGGGCCCGCGTCCGACCCTGCTTTACGGCTACGGCGGCTTCGAAATCTCGATGACGCCCGAATACTCGGCTGGCGTGGGCGCCCTGTGGCTCGAAAAGGGCGGCGTCTACGTCGTCGCCAACATACGCGGCGGCGGCGAGTTCGGTCCAGCCTGGCACCAGGCCGCACTGAAAGAGAACCGTCCCAGGGCGTACGAGGACTTCATCGCGGTCGCGGAAGACCTGGTTCGCCGGGCAGTCACCACGCCCTCCCAACTGGGCGTGATGGGGGGCAGCAACGGTGGGCTGCTGGTCGGCAACATGCTGACGATGCGCCCGGACCTGTTCGGTGCTGTGGTGGCGCAGGTCCCGCTGCTCGACATGCGCCGCTATCACGAACTGCTTGCGGGCGCGAGTTGGATGGCCGAGTACGGCGACCCCGACGAACCCGAGGAATGGGCATTCATCAGGTCCTTCTCGCCGTACCACAATGTCGACCCCGACACGCGGTACCCGCCCCTGTTGGTGACGACGTCCACCCGCGACGACCGCGTTCATCCCGGTCACGCGCGAAAGATGGCGGCAAAGATGACCGGCCAGGGTCACTCGGTGCTCTATTACGAGAACATCGAGGGTGGGCACGCCGGCGCCGCAGACAATGCCCAGAGGGCCTACATGTGGGCGCTTGCCTTCGAGTTTCTGCGCCGTACGCTCGAGGAGGTGCCGGAATCCGGCGGGCGAAATGGAGAATAAGTGTAGGCTGGAGAAACCGGGGAGGTTTCTACGCAGCCTACGAGGGGGAGGGAACGAAACTGTTGACGATTGTTACCTAAGGTAACGTTGGCTGCAAGCATCACTTTTGCAACACTGTGTTGCATATATACAAGTACCAGGGCGATACTTCAGGCTCTCCACAAGGGCACACAGGGCCACTTGGCGACGATGGCCGATCTTCATTGGGACGATCTCCGCATGTTCCAGGTGCTCGCCCGTGCTCGAACGGTGCGCCGTGCCGCAAGCGCGCTGGACGTGCATGCTTCTACCGTGACGCGTCGGCTCGACCAGCTCGAACGGCAGCTCGACGCGAAACTGTTCCACCGCAATCCCGGAGGCCTGCAGATTACGGACGCCGGCCGAAGCGCACTGGAAGGGGTGGACGCCATCGCCGAACAGATTGCGGATTTGCGTCGCCGTGTGGCGGGCAGCGACCAGAGTTTGGCCGGCCGCATCACGGCATCCGTTCCCATTACCCTGGCGCCCGTCGCATTGCCGGCCATCGCATCGCTGTCCCGCACGCACGCCGGAATGCAAATCGAATTGGTCGATCCATCCACGCCTCCCAATATTGGTCTCGGCGAGGCGGACTGCGCCCTCATGATCACCGATGATCCGCCCCAACACCTGATCGGCCGGCGTGTCGGCGAGTTGGCCTTTGCCGTGTATGGGACGCCGGCCATCGCCGGGGAGCACGACAACGGCACCGTCGGATGGGTCGATTTGTCAGCATTTCGCCTCGACTTCCACCGCGATGCATTCGAGAGCGCGCCGGTTCGGACACGCTGCACCAATGTGTCCATGCAACTCGCTGCCCTGCGCACCGGCATCGGTCTGGGTCCGCTGCCGTGTCTGCTGGGCGATCCGGATTCCGGGCTCGTTCGCGTCGAACCGCCCCGCCCCGTCGTGGCCCGGGAGATTTGGCTGTTGGCGCACCCGGACCTGCGCTCGTCGGCGCGCATTCGGGAATTCATGCGCTTCGTGGGCGACGCTTTCGAGGAAGCCGAAGAACTACTGCTGGGTCGTGCCGGTACCGGCGCCGAACGGGGCTCCGCGTAGAACGATCGCCTGCGATTCAGACTTCCTCGCCGCCGCCGCCCGTCCAGTCCTCCACGACGAAACTCCCGGCGGCTTCGGCAACGACAACTCCGTTATCTTGCCGGATGGCTCTGCCCTCAAGCATCGCAACCCGACCCCGGCGCCGCAGCAAACGGCCTTCGAGATCGATCCTCACCCCCACGGGGAGCGGCTGGCGATAGCGAATGTCCGCCTTCGCCGTTGAACAGCGCTCACCCTGGAGGAAGACCCAATTGGCCATGACGTCGTCCAGCAGGCTGAAGAGTATGCCGCCGTGCGTCACGCCTTCATAACCGACGCACTGGTTATTCGGCGTGAACTCAGCGCGACATACTTCGCCCTCCAGGCGAAACCCGACGCGCAGGCCCCAGGGATTGCCCGGACCGCACACGAAACACCGGTTGGCGGAAGATCTGAGGGACATCGGGCGCGTATCATAGCCGAGTGCTTCCCATGACCGACATCAAGGCACGGCTCGCCTTGCACGAGCCGACGCGCTTCGCCCCCACGCGCGAGACGCTCCAGGCGGCGGTGGCGATCGTCCTGCGCGAACGCGCGGGCGACACGGACGTCCTGTTGATCAAGCGCGCGGAACACGAAGGAGACCCGTGGTCCGGCGACATGGCCTTTCCCGGCGGTCACCGTGAGCCGCAGGACATCGACCTCGCCGCGGCCGCCCTGCGAGAGACCGAGGAGGAGATCGGGCTGGCCGTCGACCGCGCGAACATGATCGGGGAACTATCGCAGCAGCGCCCTTCGCGGCGCGCGTTCGACATGCTGGTCTCTCCGTTCGTCTTCTTCCTGCGCGGCGACCCGTCTTTCGACCTCAGCGACGAAGTGGACGCCGTCGTGTGGTCGCCGCTCGCGCCGATGCACGGCGGCCGCAGCCATGGCAGCGAAAACCGTCCGATCGGCGGAGTCCAGACGCCATTCAGCGGCTACCGCGTGCCGGGTGGGCACTTCGTCTGGGGCCTGACGTACCGAATGATCGAGACGTTGTTCGAAGTGTTAGACCCGGGCTACAGCCGCCGGGATTAACCCTACGGACAAATCCAGCCGTCAGGAGGCCAGGTCGTAGTAGTGGGCAATGGCGAGGCCCGACGCCACGCCGGTGAAGGGATCATGCTCCACCACGCGACCGGGGAATCTCCGGTCCAGGATCCGGCGCACGGCGGGAATCAGCGAGGAGCCACCGGTGCGCAGGACGATGTCGATCTCCTCGGGCGGTAGCTTTACCCGTGCGAGGGTGTCGTCCACCGCCCGCTCGAACTCCTCCAGCAGGTCGGCGATGAGCGCCTCGAACACGGCGCGCGTGACGCGCAGTTCCACGTCGATTTCGGGAATGTCGAGCACGGCCTCTTCCTCGGCGGACAATTCAGCCTTGAGCGCCCGGATCGCCTGGAATACACGGTAGCCATAGTTCTGCTGGATGAGATCCCGCAAGCGCCGAAACTTGAAACGGGCCGGACCATCCTGCGCGATACAGTCGAGCACCGGCGTGGTGTACCGGTTCTGACTCAACATGTAGGTCACGGCCCAGTTGAGGAGCAGTTCCTCGTAGCGCTCGAAGGGAAACGGCGTTTCGATGACCCGCTCCGCTCCCCTGCGCTTCCACCGCTCACCCTTGCCGAGCAGGGGGAACAGGAGCTTGCTGAAGATACGCTGATCGATCCGGTCGCCACCCAGCGCGATGCCATGCGTGGTCACCGTCCGAAATTCCATACCCCGGCCGGTTCTCTCCAGCACACATAGATCCAGCGTGCCGCCCCCGAAGTCGACGGTGAGGATGCGTGTTCCAGTGGTGCCCGGCTGTGCATGCAGGTATCCGACGGCCGCCGCCACGGGTTCAGGGAAAAACCGGGTCTCGTCGAAGCCCGCATGCCCGTACGCCTCGCCGAGGCGAGCCAGCGCCAACGTGTTGCGGTGGGCGGCGCGACCCTCAAAGTTGACCGGATGCCCCATGCAGCCGTCGCGCGGCTGCGCCGCACCGAGATCATGCAAGGCACTTCGGATGCGCAGCAGGATCGGCGTAATCAGGGCGACAAGCCGAAACGGGTGATCGAAGACCATCAAGCGGCGCACGTCATCCCGGCCAAGCAGGCGCTTCGTGCCGCGAAACAGGCGCCCGCGCAGACCGCTATCCTTGACCGGTTGGCCGTAGATCTTGCGCGTCAGGACCTGCGGCCCCTCTCGGCTTCCCGAATCCCCACTCAACGCCAGTGACGCCTCGCCGATCACCTCCGGTATGAGCTCGACGGTGCGTCCGACGTTGTCCTCGATATAGCGTTTGATGGCGCGACGCCCGGTCCGCGTGCGCAGGGCCCTGTCGATGTAGGTTGCCGACGGCAGGATGGCGGAATCTTCTTCCAGCCGAACGAGGCGCAGGGAATGCCCGTCGTATACCGCGGCGGCGGAGTTCGACGTGCCGAAGTCGATGCCGATGCCGATTCGATCTCCCACGGGACGTGATTCACGCAAAGCGTGTCGGCTCCACCGGCTGCATCAACGCGCGGTCGATCAGTCGCCGAAACCTGCTTCCAACGTCACCAGTGGCTGCACGTCGCAGGAAACACCCGTGCCACCGAGCCCGCAATAGCCGTGCGGCACCTTGGCCAGGTACTGCTGGTGATAGTGCTCGGCGTAGTAGAAGACGGGGGCCGGTTGGATCTCCGTGGTGATCTGCCCGAAACCGGCGGTGACCAGAGCCTGCTGGTACGCGTCGCGAGAGCGTTCCGCGAGCCGCGCCTGCTCCGCGTCGAACACATAGAGGCCGGACCGGTACTGCGTGCCCAGGTCGTTGCCCTGGCGCATTCCCTGGGTCGGATCGTGGCCCTCCCAGAAGACCTTCAGCAACTCGGCGTAAGTCACGGCGTTCGGATCGAACACCGCCAGCACCACCTCGTTATGACCGGTCAGGCCTGAACAGACTTCCTCGTAGTAAGGGTTTGGCGTGGTGCCCGCCGCGTATCCCACAGCCGTGACGTGGACTCCCGGTGTCTGCCAGAACATTCTCTCGGCACCCCAGAAACACCCCATCCCGACCAGCAAGCGTTGCATCCCGTCGGGAAACGGCGGGCTCAGGGGATTGCCGTTGACGAAGTGCCCCGCGGGGATCGGCATCGCGCTATCGCGTCCCGGAAGCGTTTCGGTAGCCGTTGGTATACGTAGTTTCTGTTGCAGAGCCATACTGCGGAACCCCCTTTCGGATCGGTCGATCTTAGCCCGGATTCGTGGCCGGATCACCCGGTGTGCTGACAGTACCCGAATCCAGAAGCTCGGCGATCTCGGCATCGGAATAGTCGAGTTCTCCCAGCACCTCGAGCGTATGCTCGCCCAGGTGTGGCGCACCGCGATTCACCTCGGTGGGCGTGCCTTCGAACCGCGCGGCATTGCGCGCCTGGCGCAGTCGCCCCGCGTGTGGATGATCCGTTTCGATGACGATGCCGCTCGCCCGCACCTGCGGATGATCCACGACCTCGGCGCGTTTGAGTACCGGGGCACACGGCACCCCTGCCGTGTCGAGTATGTCGAGCCAGTCTTCGGCGCTTCGCTCGATCAGCGCCGACTGCATGAGTTCGAGCCGCTCGTTGGCGTGGCGGTCGCGACCGGCGGGTGTCTCGAAGCGCGCATCGCGAAGCCACTCGGGCCGACCGACCGCGCGGCAGAATCCCTCCCATTGCTGGTTAGTCATCACCGACACGCTGATGTAGTCGGTGCGGGTCTCGTAGATCAGGTCGATGAACGTGGCCGCCCGCTGCACGCTGACCTCCTTGCCGACAAAGGTCAGACCGCCCATGTCGGACGCCCACATGAAGGCGATGATGGCGTCGAGCATCGACAGCCGCACATGCTGGCCCTTGCCCGTGCGTTCGCGGGCGAGCAACGCGCTCGACACCGCCTGCGCCGCGGTCATTCCCGTGAGCTTGTCCGGGAGAATCGTCCGAATGAGGCGTGGACGCTCGGTGTCGGATCCGGCCTGCACGGTGGCGAGGCCCGATAGCGCCTGGATGATCGGGTCATAAACGGGTTTGTGCGCCAGGGGTCCGTTCTCGCCCCAGCCGCTGATGGAGACGTAAACGATGTCCGGGTTCGATTTCCGCAGATCCGGCTCGTCGAGCCCAAGCCGTGCCATGACGCCGGGCCGAAAATTCTGCAGAAACACGTCCGCTGTTTGCGCCAGCCGCAATATCGCATCGCGCCCGGAAGGACGCTTCGCATCAACCGACAGCGAGCGCTTGTTGCGGTTGTTGTTGACGAAGGCGGCGGTGAAGTGCCTCGCCCCGTATCCCGCGCGACGCGCGTGATCGCTCGCCAGCGGCGCTTCGACCTTGATCACGTCCGCGCCCTGGTCGGCAAGGATCATCGTCGCATAAGGCCCCGCGACCATGGTCGTGAAGTCGATGACGCGAATGCCGTCGAGCGGTCCCGGCATTTCAGGGAGCCCAGGGAGCCCAGCTAGCCTGCCACTTCGCTGATTGCCGGACTGTCGTTCACCTCGCTGCCGATCGCCCCCGCCGCGCGCAGCCGGGCGATGCCCGCGTCGTCGAAGCCGAGATCCTCCCGAAGCACCTCGTCCGTGTGCTGACCGAGCAGCGGCGCGGGCGATATCGCGACCTTGCTCTTCGACATCTTCGCGGGCCACCCCAGGAGCTTGATGTCGCCGTAGTGCGCATGGTGGATTTCGTGCACGAAACCCCGCTCCAGGAGATGCGGGTCCGTATACAGTTCGTCCAGCGCGTAGACGGAGCCCGCGCAGACGCCCGCTTCGCCCCAGGCCTCCATCGCCTCGCGCTTGGTCCGTTGCCGGGTCCACTCGGCAATTTCCTCGGACATGGCCGCGCTGTTCTTTCCCCTGTCCGCGGACCTGGCGAAACGCGGGTCCGACAACAGGTCCTTGCCGATGACGTCGCAGGTGGCCTTCTGCATGCGCGGATTGGCCGCCATCAGGAACACGTAGTCGTTGGGGCCACCCGGTGCGCTCGGGTACAGGCGCATGAACGGATTCCGGCCGCTCCGGGAACGCGTCGTCGACTGGGTGCCGAACAGCGTGCCTCCCGTCGCGGTGCGCAGGTAATAGGTGACCGCCTCCTGCATGGACAGTTCGACCAACTGGCCTTCCCCCGTGCGCAGCTTTTGCGCCCATGCGGCGACGATGGCGAGGGCCGCCTGGACGCCCGTGCCGGCATCGCCGATGGTGGGACCGGGACGCATCGGCGGGCCATCGGGGTCGCCGGTGATCGAGAACGCGCCTCCCGTCGCCTGCGCCACCATGTCCATGCTCTTGTACCCGCCGTAGGGTCCGCTCGTGCCGAATCCCTTGATGCGGGCATAGATGATCTCCGGCTTGACCGCGCGCATGACGTCGTAGCCGATGTCCAGCTTTTCGACGACCCCGGGACCGTAGTTCTCCACGAAGACGTCATAGCGCGGCAGCATCGACAGCAGCAACTCGCGCCCCTCGGGGATACTCAGATCGACGGTGACGCTGCGCTTGTTGCTGTTCCAGTTGACGAAGTACACGGCGTCCCGCGTCGCTCCGGTTGGTCTGCCCCGTCCGGGATCGCCGACCTCCGGTTGCTCCACCTTCACCACGTCGGCCCCAAGCCAGGCCAGACACTGCGTGCAGGACGTTCCCGCCTCCCACTGCGTCATGTCGAGAACACGCAATCCGTCCAGAGCCGCCATTCGCTTTCCTGCCATTTCGATTGCCCAGGCGAATCATCCTCCGTGCAGCAGGTTCCGGCAAGTCGAGGCAGAGAGCAGCGGCTCCATAGACGCCTTGATGCCGCCGAAATGCACGTCGATAATGGCGCGGTGCGACGGCATCACATTGTCGGGCCGCACATGACGATCACGGGATGGACCGGACATGGCAATGCGCTACATCGTGCAATTCGTTATCCCGGCGCTGATACTCCTCGCCCTGGTCTATGTCTTCGTGCGCGCGCGGCGTAGCGCGCCCAAGACCGACGACGCCACGGAGTCGATGTCCGACGGAGGAGTCGTGCTGGTCGTCCTGATCGGGGCGGTGCTGGCGGTCGTGCTGGTGGTGGCCCTGAATTCATGAACGGGTCGCGTCCGGCGTCGAACACCGGTCCATCGAAACCAACGTCACGCGCGGCGCCGGCCGTTCGCGTACGACAGATCAAGGAGACGATCGAACTGTGAAACTCTGGCAATGCATGACCTGCGGGTACATCTACAACGAAGCCGAGGGCGAGCCCGAAGACAACATCGCTCCGGGCACGGCCTGGGAGGATGTTCCGGAAGACTGGATCTGTCCCGAATGCGGGACGCCGAAGAGCGATTTCGAAATGGTGGAGGTTGGATAGGACCGTAGGCCTTTGCACTGCACGTTTGCACTGCAGGAAAGCGCGGATCAAGTCACACGCCGGGTTTGGGCGGCGGCGAAACGCGGCGCGCCAGGATCCCAACTATCCCCCGTGAGCGCCCGCTCGCCACGATGACCGAGTTTCGTGAGTTTTCTGTCGTTGAAGGCAACCTGCGCTTGTATCCGCATCTCTTTTCTGCCAGCGAGAGCGAGCGGTTTCTCGATGACCTGAAGCGGGAAGTCGACTGGAAGTCCGAGCGCATCACGATGTTCGGGAGATCATGCCCCCTGCCGCGGTTGACCGCCTGGTACGGGGACCCGGGCGCGCGCTATAGGTATTCGGGGTTGTCGCTGGAAGCCGTCGGCTGGACACCGACCCTGCTGCGGATCAAGTCCCGGATCGAGGCGGTCGCGACCTCAAGCTTCAACAGCGTAATGCTCAATTACTACCGGGATGGGCAAGACAGCGTTTCCTGGCACAGCGACGACGAACCGGAACTCGGCCGGGACCCCGTCATCGGTTCCGTCAGCTTCGGATCGGAGAGACCGTTCCAACTGCGGCACAGGGCCGACCACGCCGCTGTCCCGGCATCCATCCATGCGCCTGCCCGGAACCGGCTGACCCTGAACCTGCCGAGCGGCAGCTACCTCGAGATGGGCGCGGGCATGCAACGCAACTGGGTGCATCGCTTGCCGAAACGGCCGCGGCTGACCGAGGAACGGATTAACCTGACTTTCAGGACGATCCTCGGTCGCCGCGCCGAATCACTGAACGCGGGTTATTGATCCGCCTTGTTGGCAAAGTCTCCAGCGCGGAATATCGATACCCGCGCCGGATCGATGTGCCGCCGCATCGCTGCCAGGACATCCTCCGGTGACAGCGCCGCGATCGCCGCCTCGTGCGCCTCGACGAACTCCATTGTCCTTCCGACGATCAGATTACCCACGAGCGCCCCTGCCACGCCACCGTCGCTGGACCGGCCGTTCTGGGCGCCGTCGAGGTAGCCTCGCCTGGCGGCTTCCACCTCTTCGGGGGTGAAGCCGGCCTCCAGCGCCTTGGCCAGTTCTTCGCGGAATGCCGCAAGCACCTTGTCGCCGTTCTCCGGCGCGAAGATCGCGTACCCGGAGAAGGTCGCCCGCTCATCGAGAGCGGAAGCGCCAAGTTGCGATCCCACGCCATAGGACAGCCCCTCGTTCTGGCGAATCCGGACGGCGAGCCTGGAACTCAGGAATCCGCCACCCAGCATGTAATTGCCAAGCACGAGCGCGGGATAGTCCGGATGGTCGTCGCGCATGGGCATGAGCGTCACCGCCAACATCAGGGCATTGGCCTTGTCCGGCGTTTCGATGACCTCGGACACGGTCTCGACATCCCTGTACGGGCGGGGCATGCGGACATACTCCTCGTTCGCCGTCCAGTCACCGAAGAGTTCGTCCAGCAGCGGGACGATCTCGTCCGGATCGAAGTCCCCGACGATCGATAGCGCGCCGCTTTGCGTGCCGTAGAACGAACCCCAGAAGTCGCGTGCCTGCTCCAGCGTCGCCGACTCCAACTGCGCGATCTGTTCGTCGAATGTCGGTACGTAGAACGGATGTTCCGCGGGGTAGTCGTCCAGGTGCCGGCCGAGCGCCAGTTGGGCAAGCGCCTGTGGTTCGGACCGCTGTGCTTCGATTCCAGCCAAACTCTCTTCCACGATAAGCGCGAATTCCCCGCTGTCGAATGCCGGCTCCTGCAGGATTTCCGCAGTCAGCCTGAGGGCGTCCGGCAGGCTCTCCCGCACGGTCGAAAATCCTCCCGAGGCCCTCGTGAGACCGCCCGATGCGCCGCCCTGGACCTTCAGTCGATCCAGTTCGTCCTGGATCTCCTGGCGGGAACGGTGCTTGGTGCCCCGCATCAGCATGGCGCCCGCCAGCCCCGAAACGGTCGCCTTCCCCATGAGCCCGGCTTCGTTGCCATGACGAAACTGGAAACTCACGCTCACGGCATCGCCGCGATTCTCCTTCGGCAGGAGCGCCACCTGGAGCCCGTTGGACAGGACGAGTTTCCGGGTTCGCGCCTCGATGTTCGCGGGTGTCGGATCGAAGGCTTCACCCTCCGCGATCGCCGCGCGGCCCACGTACCCGTCCACCAGGGCAGCCACATCCGGCGGCGCCGGTACCTCCGCCCTGCCCGGCGTCTCGTCGACGGGATAGTAGTACCCCACTGTGCGGTTTGACTGCTTCAGATATGCCTGGGCGACCCTGTGCACGTCTTCGGGCGTCACCTGCTCCAGACGGTCCCGGTGCAGGAACAGCAGCCGCCAGTCACCCATGGAGGCCCATTCGCTCAACTGGCGGCCGATCCCTTGGGGGTTGTTGAAGGCGAGTTCGATGGACGACAGGTAGTCGGTCTTGGCACGATCGACTTCTTCCGCGGTGGGCGGCGATTCCGTCATCTCGTGCACGGCCGTGAACATGGCCTCGGCGGCTGTCTCGAGCGAATCCTCCTCTCTCACCTGCGCCATCGTCAGGAGTATGCCGGGCTCATTGAGCTGCAGGGCATAGGCCGACGCGCCGGCAGCCAGGCCCGGCTCGACGAGCGCCTTGTACAACCGGCCCGCGGGCTGGTTGCTGATGATGTGCGTCATGATGTCCAACGCGGCGAAATCCTCATGCGATCCCGGCGGGATGTGATACGCGGCCATAACAAGTTGCACATCCCCTACCCGCCGCAGCGTCACACTGCGCTCGCCATCCTGCGCCGGTTCCGCCGTGTAGGTCGGAAAAAGCTGGTTGGCGCCTGTCCTTTCCGGTCGTGGAATGCCGCCGAACTTCTCGACGACAAGGGCCATGGCGCGCTCAGGATCGAAACGGCCGGCCACGACGAGGATGGCATTGTCCGGCTGGTAGTACTTCCGGTAGAAGGCCTGCAGCCGGTCGATGGGAACCTGCTCGATATCCGCCCTCGCGCCGATGGTGGAATTGCCGTAGTTGTGCCAGTCGTACGCCGCGGACATGACGCGTTTTTGCAACACGCCGGACGGACTGTTCTCGCCGCTCTCCCACTCGTTGCGGACGACCGTCATCTCCGATTCGAGGTCCTCGGCGGCGATGAAGGAATTGATCATGCGGTCCGCCTCGAGGTCGAGCGCCCACTCGAGATTGTCGTCGGTGGCCGGAAAAGTCTCGAAGTAGTTGGTCCGGTCAAACCATGTCGTGCCATTGGGGAAAGCTCCGCGCTCGGTCAGTTCCGCGGGAATATCGGGGTGATTCGGCGTTCCCTTGAATACCAGGTGCTCCAGCAGGTGCGCCATGCCCGTCTCGCCGTAGCCCTCGTGGCGCGAGCCCACGAGGTAGGTGATGTTGACGGTGATCTGCTGCTTGCTCTGGTCCGGGAACAGCAGGACTCTGAGTCCGTTGTCGAGTCGGTATTCGGTGATCCCCTCCACCGTCGTGACCAGCGTCGGTTCTGCTACGGCGACTGGTTCTTCCATCTGGGCCGGCACTGCGGCGCAGCCGCCGAGCAGGCCGAAAAGCGCTACCATAGCCGCAGCCACGGCGACTCTCTCGGGTCCGATCCGTTTCATGTTCGGTTCTCTCTGGGAAAGTTGGGTGCCGGATTTGACACCCTAACCGGGGTAATGTTCAAGCAGCCCGGTCGACGAATGTGGAGCGGGAAACGGGACTTGAACCCGCGACCCCAACCTTGGCAAGGTTGTGCTCTACCACTGAGCTATTCCCGCTCGAAACGGTATTGTGGCATGAAGGGCGCTCCCCGGACAAAGCCCGCATTGCTCACGGCCAGTCCGACACGCCCGCGGCGAATGAAGTCGCCGCCTAATCAGCTTCCGAAGTACTTGCCGTCCGCGTGACGGACTTCGCCGGCCTTTTTCAGGGCCGACAGGGTATTGCTGACGGATTGCTCCGCCGACTTGTTGCCCTTTACATTGAGCGCCGTGATGATGCCTGCGCGGCCGATGCCATCGCCGCCGCTGGCGCCGATAATGCGAACGATCTCGTTGCGGCGCGAGGACCGACGACGCCTTCTCGTCTTTCTCGCTGGCGCCGCTGGCGTCGCTGGCGTCGCTGGCGCGGCCTTCGGGGCCGCCGCCCGGGCCGGTGCCACCGAGTCTTCGTACGCACGGATGGCATTGTCGAGCGCATTCAGCTTGCGCTCGATTACATCCCGTTCCGCTACCAGCCGCTTTCGTTCTTCCGCTGCGTAGTCCTTAAAGTCCATAGCACCCTCACTACTCCATTAAGGCGGCGTATGATTCCAAAAAAGTAAAGTGAAAACAAACAGACTTTGGCGGGTCTGATTCGCGGTCCACACGACTGTCCATCTCCACTATCGGGATGGTGATCACCGCAATAACCCTGCTACACGGATAGACATATACAAATTCAATGCCTTGTACGTGGAAGCTCGTGCGGGATGGATATGGGGGAGATTGCGATACACCAGCGAAGAGAGACAACGCGCAGAATTGTCGCGATTTACGATTAGACATCGGTGTCTAGTCCGTGTGCAGCGGGGCCGAATCCTTCGGCGCGACCGGCATCGCGGACTCTCCGGCTTCAACCATGGGTCGCCTGGCGGTCGCCCGGAGCGCGCTGTGGCCCGTGCATTCGGCTGCGCCCCGTTGGTTGCGCCGCTTTGGCCGGCGCCTCCCGGTGCCCCATGTCTTCGCCCGTCGTCCACACGACTGAAGTCGCCGGCGCGCCCTGGCGGAAGCCCTTGAGATCATTGGGATCAACGTCCATCCGCAGCCCGAGGCGGGACGTCGCGCCTGCGCCGTGTTCGATTCGCGCCATCGACCGCTAGCGGTCCCGCCAACGATTCTGCGATAATCTACGGCGTCGGAACGCTGCCGCCACATTGGTCATCGATGCCAAAAGGCTTGAGAGGCACACCCAGCGCGGATCCGGACAAAGAGACCTGGAACGGGCCAAGGCGAAGATTTCGGCCTGATCTAGACTGAATTCGATACCGAAGAGCCGGTGTCGGCACATGAGGGAGGACGACCCAGACCGTGAGGTTGAACGCAGAGAAATTGCCACGAGCGACGCAGCCGGGGCGGGGGACTAGCACGCCATGATCGTCGCGATCATGCTGTTCATCATCGTCATCGGGTCGTTGGTATTCAACTTCCTGAGCCCTTGGTGGTTCACCGAAATCGCATCCAACTGGGGCGGGATCGACTTCGCCGTGTTCGTGACCTTCTGGATCTGCGGCGTGGCGTTCGTCCTGATCGGCCTGTTCATGGTCTACACGACCTGGAAGTACCGCCGTCGCGAAGGCCAGACCGCCGTATACGAGCCCGAAAACAAGCGGCTCGAGTGGATTCTCACCATCGTCACGACCATCGGCGTCGTCGGCATGCTGGCGCCGGGGCTCCTCGTCTGGGACGACTATGTCAACGTGCCGCCCCAGGCGCGGGAGGTCGAGATCGTCGGACAACAGTGGTCGTGGAGCTACCGGCTACCCGGCGAAGACGGCCTCCTCGGCGCTGTGGACGCGACGCTGATCAGCGTGGAGAACCCTTTCGGTCTGGACCCCGAAGACCCGAATGGTCAGGATGACGTCCTGATCGAGCGAGACGCCCTGCACCTGCCGGTGGATCGTCCCGTCAAGGTCCTGCTCCGATCGAAAGACGTCCTGCATGACTTCTACGTCCCGGAGTTCCGCGCCAAGATGGACGCGGTCCCCGGCATGATCACCTACATGTGGTTCACGCCGACGCGCGTCGGCACCTATGAAGTGCTGTGCGCCGAGCTGTGCGGCATCGGCCACCACACCATGCGCGGCACTGTCAAAGTCGATACGCAGGAAGACTACGACGCCTGGCTTGCGGGCCGGCAGACGTTTGCCCAGATCTCGGCGCGTCCGGAGGGCGATCCGGTCGCGGGCCAGGCAACCTATGCGGTCTGTGCCGCCTGCCACGGCCCGGCGGGCGAAGGCCTGGTGGCGTTGAACGCTCCCAAGCTGTCGGGTCAGGACGCCTGGTACCTGCGTCACCAGATTCTGGCCTACAAGCATGGATTGAGGGGCGTCCACGAAGAGGACACCTACGGCAGGGAGATGGCGCCGATGGTGGCGACCCTGTTTGACGACGCGACGATCGAGAACGTCATCGCGTATATCGGTTCCCTTCCGGACGATCCGGCCCCCGTGACGATTGACGGGGATGTCGACCGGGGTGCCAGCCTGTATAGCGGCTGCACGGTATGCCACGGTTCCGACGGCGGAGGCAGCCACGGAACCTTCGCCCCCCGGATCGCCGGCATGAACGACTGGTACCTGGTTCGCCAGTTGCAGAATTTCCGCGCAGGCATTCGAGGGAGCCATCAGGTGGACAACCTGGGCAAGCAGATGGGCCTCATGTCCAAGCAGTTGGGCGATGACGAGGCGATCAACGATGTCGTTGCCTATATCAACACGATGAGTACACGCATGACGCAGACAGCCATGCACAACACGATCCCCGATCGAGGAGAGACCGATGGCGGTTGAGGCACAAATCCCCTATCAGGAAGCGCTCGACGTTCACCATCCGCATAGCTGGCTTACCAGGTACTGGTTCAGCCAGGACCACAAGGTCATCGCCATCCAGTATGGGATAACAGCCATAGGCGTGGGACTTGTGGCGCTGGTCCTGTCCGGCATGATGCGCCTGCAGCTCGGATTCCCGGATTCGTTCGATTTCATCGATCCCGAGGCCTACTACCAGTTCATCACCATGCACGGGATGATCATGGTGATATACCTGTTGACGGCCCTGCTGCTCGGCGGATTCGGAAACTACCTGGTCCCACTCATGTGCGGCGCGCGTGACATGGTGTTCCCGTTCGTCAACATGATCAGCTACCACGTCTACTTCGCGTCCGTTCTGATTCTGCTGGCGAGCTATTTTGTGCCGGGGGGTCCGACCGGGGCGGGGTGGACGCTATATCCGCCGCAGGCGATCCTGCCCGGCACACCCGGCGTCGACTGGGGCATCCTCACCATGCTGATTTCGCTGGCGGTGTTCATCGTCGCCTTCACCATGGGCGGCCTGAACTACGTGACGACGATACTGCAGGCGCGCACCCGGGGCATGTCGCTGATGCGCATGCCGCTGTCCATCTGGGGCATCTTCATGGCCACGGTTCTCGGTCTGCTGGCATTCCCCGCGCTGTTCGTCAGCGCCGTCATGATGATCCTGGACAAGACCATCGGCACGAGCTTCTTCATGCCGGCCATTTCTTCACTGGGAGAGCAACTCGACTATAGCGGCGGCAGCCCGCTGCTGTTCCAGCACCTGTTCTGGTTCTTCGGCCATCCCGAAGTCTATATCGTCGCCCTCCCCGCCTTCGGCATCGTCTCGGACCTCATCAGCACGCATGCGCGCAAGAACATATTCGGCTACCGCATGATGGTCTGGGCCATCGTCGCCATCGGCGTGTTGAGCTTCATCGTCTGGGCGCACCACATGTACGTCAGCGGCATGCATCCCTACTTCGGGTTCTTCTTCGCGACCACGACGCTGATCATTGCGGTGCCCACCGCCATCAAGGTCTACAACTGGACCTTGACGCTGCTGCGCGCCAACATCCACATGACGGTGCCGATGCTGTTTTCCATCGCCTTCGTCATCACCTTCGTCGTCGGCGGATTGACCGGACTGTTCCTCGGCAACGTCATCGTCGACGTCCCGCTATCGGATACGTATTTCGTCGTCGCGCATTTCCACATGGTCATGGGCGTATCGCCGATTCTGGTTATCTTTGGGGCGATCTATCACTGGTATCCGAAGATGACCGGCAAGATGCTGGATGACAGGATCGGACAACTGCACTTCTGGATCACGTTCCTCGGAACGTATGCCATCTACTACCCGATGCACTACCTGGGTTTCGTGGGCGTGCCGAGGCGCTACTTCGCCAACGGCGAGATGGCGATCATCGACGAAAGCGTCCTGTTGCTGAACCAGGGCATCACCATCGCCGCCCTCATCGTCGGCGTGGCACAGATACTGTTCATCTGGAACCTGGTCTACAGCTACTACAGGGGCAGGGATTCCGGGCCCAATCCGTGGAAGGCGACGACCCTCGAGTGGCAGACGCCGGAGACCCCGCCGAGGCATGGCAACTGGGAGTCGAGACTACCCACGGTGTATCGCTGGGCCTACGACTACAGCGTACCCGGCGCCAAGGACGACTTCATTCCGCAGTCGGAACCGGTGGAAGCCGTGGCCGGGGGGCGCTCCTGAGCAGACCGCTGCCACAGGCGTAGTCCCTAACAAGAACAGTACCCACCGGAGAGTCCGGTAACAGAGGAGCATAGGAACCGAATGGCCGAAGCAACCAGCACGCAAGGGCTGCAACTGGTCGAAGACTGGTCGGCTGACGTCGCCGTCTTCAGGGGCGTGCCGTGGGGCAAGGCCATGATGTGGATCTTCCTCCTGTCGGACACCTTCATCTTCACGTGTTTCCTCACGTCCTACATGACCGTGCGCATGACGAGCGCCGAGGCCTGGCCCAATCCAAGCGAAGTCTTCGCGCTCGAAGCCTTCGGCGTGCCCGTGCCGTTGCTGCTGATCGCGATCATGACGTTCATCCTCATCTCGTCGAGCGGCACCATGGCCATGGCCGTGAACATGGGCTATCGCCGCAAACGTGTCGCGGCTGCGCTGTTGATGTGCGTGACGGCGGTGTTCGGGATGATGTTCGTCGGCATGCAGATGTTCGAGTGGACGAAACTCATCCTCGACGAAGGAGTGCGGCCCTGGGGCAATCCCATGGGGGCGGCCCAGTTCGGTTCCTGCTTCTTCATGATCACCGGGTTCCACGGCCTGCACGTGTCCGCCGGGGTTGTGTACCTTTTCATCGTCGCCTGGCGCGTATGGCGCGGCCGCTACGAGGAACAGGGTTACGACATCGTCGAGATCACGGGGCTCTATTGGCACTTCGTCGATCTCGTATGGGTATTTATCTTCGCGTTTTTCTATCTCTGGTAAGGCAATGGCAGACACCGGTCAACAACATCCTATCTCCATCTACTTCTGGATCTGGGGACTGCTGTTCGTTTTCAGCGCGGCGTCCTACATGGTGGACTACGCCGGGTACCAGGGCTATCTGCGCTGGTCGCTCATCATCATCTTCATGATGCTGAAGGCGGGTTTCATCGTCGCCATCTTCATGCACATGCGCTGGGAGCGAGTCGCACTCATCACGGCGATACTGCTCCCGCCAGCGGCGTTGCTGGTACTGGTGAGCCTGATGGCCTACGAATCGGACTATACGTGGGCGACACGCATCGTCTACCTCGGTGGAGAAGTCGCGCCGCAGCCGTTACCGCCACCGTCCCATTAGCCTGGGGGTTAAGTCCAGGCTGGGCGCAGCGTCTGGACTCGGCACTAGTATTCCGTCACGCCCAAATATGCGCGTGTAGCTGCGAGGGATTTTTGGTTCCTGGCGAGGCGCGACGACGCGGTGTGGCAGGCACCACACAAGGAGGAGCAACGAAGTCCAGGGGGCAAAAAGACCCGCAGATACCCGTAGATTTGGGTGTGACGGAGCACTAGGTCGCGACTTTAACCCACACGTTGCACCAGCCTTTCGCGGCCACGTTGAACCCCGGGAAAATCGCGCAGGGCCCCCAGCCCTCTTCGTCTGACGGCTTGTAGTGCAGGCAGTTGTCGCAGAACTGCGTCTTGCCTTCCTCCGTAGCCCGCTTGGCAAAGCGGTCGACATCGACATCGTTCGCATCGTGCTTGTAGCCGAGGGCAACGGCGGTCGGGTTGCTCTCATCGAGCTTTGGCACCCCGGCGGCGGCCTCTTCGCCGAATGCTCGCGCCCCAATCAAGGAAACCACGGGAATGGTGGCGACCGCTTTCGTGGTTGTCGAAATGAACTTGCGACGGCTGATTTCTTGTTGTTCTGTCATGGTTTTCCTGCCCGATTGCCAGCGCGCGAAATAATACCGTAATTGCACGGTGCTTCGACCATCCGGGTGTGCTTCCCAGGCCCTTTTCTCAGCGCACGTAGGACCTGTCCTCGGCCGATCCCCGCGAGGCCAGCGCGAGGATGCCGAGGACCGCGAGCATGCCGCACGTGGCCGCGATCAAGGCGTTGCCCGGCCCCCACCACTCTGCCATTGCGCCCGCCAGCAGGGCGCCGAACGGCCCGGCGCCCATCAGGGAGAACGAGAAAAACGCCATGACGCGGCCACGCTGGTCGTAGGGCGCCTGCTCCTGCATGATCGTCCGCGCCATGCTCATGGCGATGCCGCCGCAGCCGCCCCACAGGAAGATCAGGGCTGCGAACACGGGAAACTCGAAACCGAGTCCTGCCGCACCCAACGCCACCGCACCCAGTGCCTGCCCCAGCAGCAGCGCCCGTCGGGGGCGGCGTATGTGTCCCAACCGCGTGAGCAGAAACGACGTCAATGCGAGCCCGAACGCGTTGGCCGCGTTGAGCATGGCCAGATCCGCCGCCGACCCGCCGTATATGTCCCGCACCGCCACCGGGATCGTCACGATGTAGGAACCCATGAAGAACATGCCTATCGCAACGTTCTGGACTGCGACCATGCGCATGGGCGCGGACCGCATCACTGTCAGTAGCCCCGTGGCGACCGAACCGGACAGATCGCGCCACAAGCCGGCATCGGACCGCCGCGGAGCGGGCGCAGCAACGGGGATGCGCCGCAACGCAAGCACGCCGAGGATGAGCACCACCGCCTGGACCGAGATCACCGGGACGGGCCCCGTCAGGTCCGTCTGTCCCACGATGAAAAACGCGATCAGCATCGCGCTGAACTGGATCATGGTGACGCGGACGACGGTGTGTTGGATCCTGCCTTCGGCAACCTGGTTCAGCAACCCGTCCCGCGCGGGCGTCACGAATGCCTGCGCGAGCCCCATCATCAGCGCAAAACCGATCATGGTGCCGAAGCTCAATTGCCCGGCGGCGAGCACCACCAGCAGACCCAGCACGGGCACAACGGAGAACGCCTGTGCCAGCACCGCCACGCGACGCCCGCCATAGCGGTCCGCCAGGCTGCCGCCCACGAGCATGAAGAGCAGCGCCGGCATCAGCATGGCCATCTGCGCGACACCCACCATCTGCGGAGACTCCCGCAGCACGATGGTGACGAGCCAGGCGAACATGACGCCCTGGATGCCGTGGTTGACGAACCAACTCGCAGTACCGGCGAAGTACAGATGCAGGGGCCGCACGCGCCCTCCCCCCAAGACAGACCGCGCACTGTAGACTGCGCAGCTTCGTGTTGAAACCGTCTTGCTCGGGTCTTAGAATTCGCGCCTCCGCGCGTCCCCTTCGTCTAGAGGCCTAGGACACTGGGTTTTCATCCCAGTAACAGGGGTTCGACTCCCCTAGGGGACGCCAGACATGGGAACGGACGCGGAAACTGGTCCAAGGACTCGATCGGCCGAAGCCGAAGCGCGGCAGCGGCAGCAAGGGCAAGCGCCGGGAGGCGGCCTGCGCGCGTCGGCTTTCGGAGATCCGGGACCGGGAGATCGCGCACGAGCTCCGCTGGAACCGGTGCCTGGAGCTGGCGGCGTCGCTGGAGCTGACCGCCCTCGAGGCGTCGCTGCTGTCGGCGGTGGCGATGTTCTGCGTGACCAGGGCGTTCGTGTGCTGGGAGACGCGCGCCGGGCTGATGGTCCTGGCGCGCATCAAGACGAACGCGTCGTTCGCGGCCGCGGTTGCGGCGCTGATGCGCCACGGACTGCTGGTGCCGGTGGACGGCGCGCCGCGCACGGCGTGGCACCTGGGCGAGTCGTTCTGGGGCGGTCTGCTGGCCGGCGAGGAGCTCGACACGCCGGTGTCGAAGCTCGTGCGCGGCCGGCGTCGCGCGGCGGAACGGCAGGCGGGTCCGGGCCGCGACGGCGGAAAGGACAGCGGCGCAGTCGGCGCCGAGGTCGAAGATCGGCCGTCGAAGGGCTCCGGCGAGGCGCCCTCCCCCGGCGAGAGGACGCTGGCTTTGCCTGAGGCGTCCCTGGCAGAGTGGATTCGGCGGTACGCACTCGACCAGTACGTGGAGCCAGCGAGGCTGGCGCAGGAGCGAACCGTGACCATCCGCGCCGGCGACGTGCACCGGAACCTGGGTCTCACGAGCCGCGTTCCGGCGGTGTGCAGCGCTTTGGCGTCGACGCTGTTCCAGCTCGGCGTGGCGCTTGCGCGCCGGGGTGACACCGCCATGCCCGCGTCCTGGGGTGTCGGGTCCGACGCCGGCACCAAAACTCGCCGACGCGCGAAAGGTCGCGGCGGACAACCGGGAGGCGCGGCGCATCGTGTGCGGAATGATGACCCCTCGTCTCCGAGCGGCGCGGGCGCGATGCCCAAAGTGCACGACTTTCGTCTGATATCGACACGCCGCTCGGTCCAGCCGATTAGAGCCCCCGGGACTAGGGAGATGCCGCCGACGCCTCGGGGACGTACTCCACGGGCAACGGGTCGATCTGGCACCGCAACGGAAACCCGTGCGCGGCGGTCACCGAAGGAAAGCGCTTAACGGTGCTGGAGATGCTGTACGAGTCCGCCGCGCCGGCGTTCACGGTGTAGCCGAGGTCCGCCATGGCCTGGATCGTGATGGCGCTGAGGGCGGTGCCGTCGAGGTTGTAGGTCATCATTTCTCCGGGCATGACCGACAGCCGCCAGTGGCCGTTCAGGGACGCGGACCCGCCATGCTCGTTCTCCACCGGGACCTTGCCTCCCTGGTATTTCGTTCCGCCCGCCGCATCGAACGCGGCGACGGCGTTGGCCCCCGGCCAGTGTGTGTCGGGTGGCGGCTGGCCCACGCCGCGGGAGGGGTTCCGCACGGTCCACCGTGTTCCGAAGCCCAGGACATGCGCGAGTTCGTGCACTGCGATGTTCTTCACGGTGGTCGTGCCGAGGTATCTCACGTCGCTGGAGTCGAGCCTGATGAACCCGATCGCGGGTGTGCCCGTCGCCGTGCGCGCCGTGCAGTAGTTCGCCGCCGCCGTCGCTCCGCCCGAGCCGTCCATGTCGACGAAGTAGACATAGACCAGCAGATCGTCGACGAACCCCGCGAACTCTCCGTCGGTGCAGGCGTCGTTTCTCGGATTGCCGGAGAAGTCCATGTCCGCAAGGTCACTGGTGATGGCTCCCTCCCAAACGGCGGCGGCGTCGTTGACCGCGCCCCTGATCGCGCTCGAAGGCACCGGGTCGACGAACACGATGTCGATGTCGAAACCGGGGTCGGGCGCCGTCGATCGCACCACGTCGACCCGTACCGACGACGAACAGTTGTCGGACGTGTCCGACTCGTCCGCCACGGCGTCCACGCACGCCCCGTAGTAGTGCGTCCCCATCCGGGACGCCGACAGGGTGTGGAAATTCGTCAAGGTCCGCGATGGGGGCAACGGAAACATCACTTCGGCGGCGACCTGCGCGTCCGACCGCGAGATCGTGGCGTCCGTCGACCGGTAGTAGCGCAGCATCGTCGTCTGCGAGCCGCTCTTTCCGACGTTTTTCACGGATGCCGACATCCTGAACGTCTCGCCGTGGTCCAGATTCGCATCGGTTATCGTGACCGCGTTCACCACCAGGTTCGGGGTGGGTTTGGCGACGATGGTCGCGTGTCCGGAAGCCGACCACGCGCCGTTCCCCTCGTCGTTCACGCCGCGCACCTGCACCTCGTAGCTGTCCGCCTGGAGACCCGTGATCTCCGCGCGGGTGCCCGACGGTGTTCCGGACCAGAGCGTGAATGACCCGCCGGACCCTTTGTAGCGCAGGTTATACCCCGTGATGTCCGGGCGGCCGGCGTTCGGGGGCGCGGTCCAGAACACCGCCAGCGTGTCGACGTTGTTCGACGCGACGGCCGGCGCATCGGGCCGAAGGGGCGGTTCGAGCACGTCGGAAACGTGGACGGTGACGGCGATCTCCGCCTGGTTGCCCCGACCGTCGTTCGCCGTCACGGCCAGTTGGTGAGAAGGGTCGGCCTCGTGGTCGTAGCTGTGGTTCGAGCGGGTTGCGAGCTGACCGGTGGAGGCGTTGACGGAGAAGGCCCGGGCGTCGGTGCCGCCGAGACCGTAGGTCAAGGTGTCGCCGTTGGCGTCGGTCGCCGCGACCGGCGCTCCGATCTCGTGTGCGCCCGGCGAGTTCTCCGGCAGCGTCCGCGTCGTCGCCCTGCCTTCGAGGAACACTGGCGGTGCCGTCGCCACGTCGACCCGTACTGATGACGAACAGTTGTCGGCCGTGTCCGACTCGTCCGCCACGGCGTCCACGCACGCCCCGTAGTAATACGTCCCCGCCCCGGCCAGCGCAGACAGGGAGATGGACGCAGCACTCGTTCCCGATGCGGACAACGCGCCCACCGCGTCCGCGCCGACCTGCGCGTCCGACCGCGTGATCGTGGCGTCCGTTGACCGGTAGTAGCGCAGCGTTGTCGCCGGCGACTCGCCCGCTCCCGTGTTGGCCACGGTTGCCGACAGCGTGAACGTCTCGCCGGGGTCGAGATTCGCGTCGTCTACCGTGAGCGTGTTCACGACCAGGTTTGGGGGTCGGTTGGGCGTCGCCACGTCGACCCGTACGGCTGACGAACAGTTGTCGGCCGTGTTCGACTCGGCCGCCACGGCGTCCACGCACGCCCCGTAGTAATACGTCCCCGCCCCGGCCGGCGCAGACAGGGAGATGGACGCAGCACTCGTTCCCGATGCGGACAACGCGCCCACCGCGTCCGTGCCGACCTGCGCGTCCGACCGCGTGATCGTGGCGTCCGTTGACCGGTAGTAGCGCAGCGTTGTCGCCGGCGACTCGCCCGCTCCCGTGTTGGCCACGGTTGCCGACAGCGTGAACGTCTCACCCGGGTCCGGATTGGCATCGTCTACCCTGACCGTGTTCACGACCAGGTTTGGGGGTCGGTTGGGCGTCGCAACGTCGACCCGTACGGCTGACGAACAGTTGTCGGCCGTGTTCGACTCGGCCGCCACGGCGTCCACGCACGCCCCGTAGTAATACGTCCCCGCCCCGGCCGGCGCAGACAGGGAGATGGACGCAGCACTCGTTCCCGATGCGGACAACGCGCCCACCGCGTCCGTGCCGACCTGCGCGTCCGACCGCGTGATCGTGGCGTCCGTTGACCGGTAGTAGCGCAGCGTTGTCGCCGGCGACTCGCCCGCTCCCGCATTGGTCACGGTTGCCGACAGCGTGAACGTCTCACCCGGGTCCGGATTGGCATCGTCTACCCTGACCGTGTTCACCACCAGGTTTGGGGGCCGGTTGGGCGTCGCCACGTCGACCCGTACGGCTGACGAACAGTTGTCGGCCGTGTTCGACTCGTCCGCCACGGCGTCCACGCACGCCCCGTAGTAATACGTCCCCGCCCCGGCCGGCGCCGACAGGGAGATGGACGCAGCACTCGTTCCCGATGCGGACAACGCGCTCACCGCGTCCGTGCCGACCTGCGCGTCCGACCGCGTGATCGTGGCGTCCGTTGACCGGTAGTAGCGCAGAGTGGTCGCCGGCGACTCGCCCGCTCCCGCATTGGTCACGGTTGCCGACAGCGTGAACGTCTCACCCGGGTCCGGATTGGCATCGTCTACCCTGACCGTGTTCACCACCAGGTTTGGGGGCCGGTTGATGGTTCCGTGTCCGGAAGCCGACCACGCGCCGTCCCCCTCATCGTTTACGCCGCGCACCTGCACCTCGTAGCGATCCTCACGCAGACCTGTGATCTGCGCGCGGGTACGCGTCGGTGTTTCGTGCCAGAGCGTGAATGGCCCGCTGGACCCTCTGTAGCGCAGGTTGTACCGCGTGATGTCCGGGCGGCCGGCGTTCGGGGGCGCGGTCCAGGACACCGCCAGCGCGTCGGTACCCGTGGGCGCGACGGTCGGCGGATCGGGCGGAAGGGGCGGTTCGAGCACGTCGGCGACGTGGACAGTGAGGGCGATCTCCGCCTGGTTGCCCCGACCGTCGGTCGCCGTCACGGCCAGTTCGTGAGAGGGGTTGGCCTCGTGGTCGTAGCTGTAGTCCGGGCGGGTTGCAAGCTGACCGGTGGAGGCGTCGATGGCGAAGGCCTGGGCGTCGGCGCCGCCGAGAGCGTAGGTCAGGGTGTCGCCGTCGGCGTCGGAGGCTGCGACCGGCGCTCCGATCTCGTATGCGCCGGGCGAGTTCTCCGGCAGCGTCCGCGTTGTCGCATCGCCTTCCAGGAACACGGGCGCAGCGTTGTCGGTCATGCCCATGCCCGCCACCGACCAGTCCCCCGGGCCGGCGTCGTTCACGGCCCGGACCCGAACATGATAGAGCATGGACGGCATCAGCCCGTCGATGGTGACGGTGGTGTCGATGGTTATGATGGTGTCAGTGGTCCCGGTTTCGCTGCCGACGGGATTCCGGACCGTGGACCCGGATGGGTCGTGAGCCCGGAATTCGACATGGTATGCCGTGATGTCGGTGGTGCTGTCCGGCGCCTCCCAGGTGACCAGGAGGCTCTCGGGGGGAGCCGGTTCGACGGTCGGCGCGGATGGCGTATCCGGCAACTCCTGCCACCAGCGGCGCTTTACCGTCTGCCACAGTTGGCCGTCGCTCGGCTGGGCCTCGGTGTCGCCGGGGCTGCCGGAGGGACTGTCGTTGGGGCTGTTGGAGGGGCTGCCAGAGGGGATGTTGGAGCCAAACGAAACCCATGCGATTCCGGCGGCGGCCAGGCATGCGCAAGCGGTGCGAGCCGCTGCGCCAGACTCCTTGCTCAACTCCGGGCAAGGTCGCCGCGTCATCTCCCTTAGTCCGTCCAATTTTCGTCTGACATTGACAGTCCGGCAGGAGCCTTAAGCCGGGGGCCGCTGGCCTATCGGCCAGATATCGCCGACATCGCCGGAGGCGCGCGAATCCCATCTGACTCCGGCACAGAGATCCGGAGGGCGATTACGGTTGTGAAGTTGAGTCGACCCATGGGCGACGAATCGGTGGACACGGAGGCCGGCCTCATCGCGCGCCTGCCGACCGTCGAGGAGGTGGTCGCCGACGCGCGCGCCAACCCCGAGCCGGACCATTTTCTGGTGCTGACGGAGAAGGGGCTTGTCGGCGTCTGGTCGCGCGGGGCGTAGGAAGAACGTGAAAGGGAGGCGGCCAGGAAACTTCGCACCGCCCATCGCAAAAGCGAACTTTCGTTGGCCGGTCTCATCGGAGGCTTGGTTGGCGCATTGGCCCCGACGTCGAGTATTGTCCCGATCAGCCTGGGATCTCGCGCTTCCGTGGCATGGCGCATCGCCTCGATGATCTTGCCGTTGCGCGCCAGCGCCTTGGCGATCGCGTGATGGGTGGTTGTCGCCTTCGTCGAGCGTCAGCCACGCCACGACGTCGCCGTTGTCCCGTCGCCGCCTGCAGGCCGCCGCCACGAGGGTCGTCTTGCCGAATCCGGCGGGCGCCTGGGTCGCGGTCAGGCTCCACCGCATGAGATCGGATTGCCGCACGAGTGATGGCCGATCCAGACAGGCGGTGACATTGCCACAGGGCGCGCACCCTTTCAATATACATTCATAAACGTTTCATGTGAGAGACGCGCATTTTCATGTGTATAACGTAATATTAGTCCAGCGTATCAGCGTATCGCTGGCAAGCGGCGCGGCGGTCATGGAATCGCACCCCGAAGGCGCTCCTGCCGCGATGGGCGCGAGTGTCGTGGGTGACGGAGTGGCGGGGGTCCGAACGGACCATCGGTATTGGCCTTCTACCCTGTCGGGGTCCATGCCGGCGGCGCCTGAACGTATTGCTCCGCTCGCGTCACTACGCGCGACGCGGCGGCTTCGTGGAAGGCTCGTGGCTACCTCAGATATTCGGGTTACGTCCGGCCTGAGGTGCCCCATCTCCTCGGAGACGATGGCCAGCGCCAGCCGGTGCTCGGTGTGCCGGACGAGCTCCCGCATCCGCTCCTGCCGTACGCATGGCGCTTATTCCGATTTCGGAATAAGCGCCATTATTCGGGAGGCCAGATTATTCCGAAGTGGCATCCGTCTTTCGGCAAAACTCCCGGGATTTCAGCAGCATGAATCACGGGTAGTTGTTGAGTTTCCGGAATAATCCGGTCTTCTCCTGCTGGCAATGTCGCCAGCAACATGGAGAAGACGGATGTCAAGGAGCGGGCGATGGCCAAGACGTCGCCTTCGGACATCCGACCGGCACGCTACCGGCCCGACGACCACCTGTTGGCCTTCCTGAACGGTCTCTGATTATTACGGAAACAATGGATCGAAGTGCCCGTGGTCCGCCGCCTCCCGGCACGAATCCGGAATAATCCGGCGTCCGGAATAATGTCGCAGCCCGTGGGCGCCGCGGCTCTTGCCGAAGGCGGCGCGGCTGGCGCGCGAGAACGAGGCGCTGAACGCGTTAAGTCCAGAAGCGATAGCGGGGAATCGAGCGCGTCCTCCAAGGTGAGGCGCGAACCTGCCGTTGTGCGGGTGTACATGCGTAGGAGCATCGCGGCGTCGCGCTCAAGCGGAGACGGTCAGGCCCATGGCGGCCAGCACGGTAGCGGCCTCTTCCTTGATCTCCTTGTCGATGCCCGGCTGAACGAGGTGGTTGGCCATGGTGGTTACCTAGTCAAGTCGAGTCGTGCACGATATTGTAATGCACTGCTGATCAGTCGGCACGCCGACGATGGCATACGACTGGCTCAGGGTGGTGGGAGACGGGGTACCTTGCTTGAGTAACTCACGCAACGTAATCGGCCCAGCGGTCCATCAACTCGCGCCGCTTGTCGAGCAGGTCGCTGCGAAAGTACGCTGCCTCGACGGCGTCGGGAACCCGGTGCGCCAGAGCCGCCTCCATCACCTCGCGCGCGAACGGCGTGCACTCGGCAGCCCAGTCGCGGAACGACGACCGGAACCCGATTCGAGTCGGAATCTCATCGGTCAATCGGCCTGTATCCGGCGCCACCCTTCATGCGTACATCAGACGCTCGCCTTTGGGCTCGGGTATCGCATCGCCGAACTCCAGCGCGGTGTCTATCCAGAGCTGAATTGCCTCGTTGACGCTCTTGAGCGCGTCCGCTTGGCTGTCGCCGTGGGCCATGCAACCCGGTAGCTCCGGCACCTCGGCGATAAAGGCCGCATCCTCGTTGCTCCAATAGAGGATGATCTCGTACTTGTACATCATTCGTCCCTTCCCAAATGGTATTTCAGTGCCAGACGTCGTCACATCACTGCCCAGGATTTTATCGACGCCCGACGCTTCTCGCACAGGTCCGAGCGTGCCCACGCCTGCTCCGTCATGTTGCTCATCTTGTCACCGAGAGCCCAGCCCGCCCTCCTTCCGCCGGCACCTTTGTCACTTGGCCGCGCATGATCACGGAACGTCGGGCGGAACCGTGGACGTTGAGGTATCAGTCGACTCGTCCGTTTCCATTTGAGTAGCATGGCTCAGCAGGATCATCAGAAACCCCGGTAACGCAGAGCATGAGGAAGTGATGGACGAATCCCCGTGCCGGGACGCACCGTGCTGACCCTGGCAACGCTTGCTCGCTGGGAGGAGTCGATGGCCATACCGATGCGACAGGAGACATCATGAAGATAGCGGGCACCGTGCTGTTGAGCGCATTTCTGGGCCTAGGCAGTCTTTGCCATGCCGCCGAGACCACCATCACGGCGGCCGGCATGGACGAATACGAGGGCGAGTTGCTCGAGTTCGGTTATGCCGACCCGCGCAGCGACGGCGACTTCGAAGTGCTGGACCTCGCGTTCGTCGAGAACGGCGCGGCCACCGTGCGCGCCGACATCGAAGATCCGTTCGTGGTCGAGGTCAGACTGCTTGTAGAGGAGGAAGCGGACGCTGCCGTGCGCGGCGTCGTCGAGCCGGCCGGCAGGTTCCAGGTTGCAACCGATGTCCGCGACGGCACTCTGCGGTTCACCGGGGGCAACTACAACGGGCTGATCTTTCCCGGATCGGCGGCCAGCGAGTCGGAACTGGAGACCGACGAACGTCTCAGGCAAATCTACCTGGGTCATGACGACCCGACGGCTCGCCTGCTTGCCCTGCAGGCGGCCTGGCTCGAGGGCGACGACGACGAGCAGAATGCGGCCTTCGAAGAACTGCGCGGCGGCGTCGCCGACTACCGGGCCGTCGACGTTATGGATGCCCTACGGACCCACAGGGCTGAAGAAATCGCCAGGGCCATGAAGTACTTCGCGGCACTGACTCTCGACGGCGAGGAGGTTCGCCTGGAGGATGTCCTGAAGGAAAACCGGTACACGCTGGTCGAGTTCTGGGCTTCCTGGTGCGGACCCTGCATCGCGGAGATTCCCCACCTGAAATCCGCCTACGCCAATTTCCGCGACAAGGGCTTCGAGATACTGTCGGTTAACCTCGACGAGGATCCCGAGGCCTGGAAGACTGCCTCCGTCGACGATTACGACATCCCCTGGCTGAACGTCTGCGACGGTGAAGCCTTCGACAGCACGATCGCGAAGCTGTACCGCGTGAGGGGCATTCCGGCCAGCTTCCTGATCGCGAGCGACGGCCGGCGGGTCGCGCGGCACCTGCGGGGCGAGTCCCTGGAACGAAAGCTGGCTGAGCTTCTGCCCGAATGAACCACTTGTTCAGGTTGCCGTAAGCTTCGGCAATCACATTGCGATCCTGCCCTGAACGAAGGACAGGCAGCATTGAGCAAGACAACACGGTGAGTCCATCGCGAACACAACGCACCCGCACGATGGTCTGCTGCCTGTTGGCCACGAGTATCGGCGCGTATACATGTGGCGCCAGCGGGCAAACTGCCGGGGGACAGGTCGAGGCACGTTTCCTCGGTGACCGTGTTCTTGTCCGTGCGATCCTGCAGACCGAGGCGTTCCAGAAGGAAACGCACCTGGTCGTTGACTACGCCGCGCCGGAGGCATTCGCATTGCACCAGAATGTACTCCGATCAGTGGCGTACGGCGACAGCGAGCAGACCCTCAAGGTGATTGCCGACGGGTTCCGGCTGGAAGTGCCAAGGGAAGTCATCAGCGTGGCGGGCGGACCGTTTCTTGACGAGTTCACCGCGCGCTACTCGACCGAACTGGAAAACGTCGACGTCTCGGCCATCGTCGGTTGGCCCGTGCTCCAGCCATTCGCCCTCGGCCTCGACTTCGACGCGCAACAACTGACGCTCAAACCCGCCGCCGATGCGGACGCGCAGGAGGCGCCGCAGAACTTCGCCGCCGTCATCGAGGGCGTGCGCGTGGTGGACAACCAGGTTCACGTGCCCGTCTCCTACGACGGTGGCAAGAGCGCCTCGATGCAGTTCGGCACCGCCGGTTACCACACCTATCTCAACCAGGAGATTGCCGAGCGGCTCGGCAAGCCGGCCGGGAACGTGGAGGGCATCGCCTTCGGTTCGCCGCCCGCTCTTGGCCTGTCCGGCATGGTGGCGCTGTTCCCGCAGCCGTTCGACGCACTGCCAGAGGGGCTCGCCTCGGACTGGTTGCTGCGCTCCGGACTCGGCCTGTGGTCCGCGTACCGCCTGGAGATCAACCCGACCGCAGGCTATCTGGCATTGACGCCGCAGAAGGACAGCAACCACTCGGCAGCGGATGCGGCCTTCTATGCCGCCGCAGCGGCGGAAGACATCCCCGCGTTGTTCGCGTATACCGACCGGTGGCCGGAAGACCGCAATGTCGAGGAGGCCGCCGGGCTGATCTTCGACATCGGCCTGCGTGCGGGGCGCCCCGACGAGGATCAGATGAAAGCGGTCGAGATCGGTCTGTCGGTGACGCCCGAGCCGCGCAGGACGCACTACGTCTCAGGCTTTGCGTTCCCCCTGTTCAACTCGGACCTGAAGGACGAGCGCTCGGCATTGGTGATCGCCCTGTGCGAGGAAGCCCTCGTCTACATCGGCCGCTCCGACCGACCGTCGCTGCGCCAGAACATCCAGCTCATGCTTGGTGACCGCTACCTGCATGCCGGCAGGGCCCACGATGCCTGGAAGACATTCCTTTCGGCGGCATTCTATGGCGACCCCCGCCTCGACGGCGTGGTACGCCACGAACTCGGCCGCGCCTACGAGGCCCTGGGCCGCCATCGTCGCGCCTATTCCAGCTACCAGCGCGCGGCGTCGGACCTGGCGCCGCCGCAGACGCCGCCAACTATCAAGGAAAGCGCCTTCGAAGGTCTTGAACGGATACGCCCGTTGCTCGATCCGGACGATCCGTTGCTGGCCAAGGAGTCTTCGGGTGGCTGATCGGGATACGGGATCAACGGGAATCGAGGCAGACCTCGAAAAGATCGTATTCCGCGGACGACGGCAATTGCGCGCATGGGCCGCGAAGGAAGCGATGGCCAAGGCCGTCATCCACCTCTTCTCCGCAGCACTCGTCGTTCCATGTCTCGCACTGATCGGCAACCTCGCCGGAATGGCAGGCCCCTCCCTCTGGCCATTGGCCACCTTACCCACCGTGTTGCTCGCGCTCATCGCTCCGATCATCATCGTCGCCGTATACGCGCTCGTCATCGTCCTGCGAGAGAAGACCGACCGTCGCGTGTGTCTTGCCCTGTTCGATATGCTCCTGGACTTCAAGGGACGCCTGCAGGCGGCGGACGAGTTCCTGTCACGCGGACCCGCAGGTCCGTTCGAGCAAGCCGCAGTCGAGGATGCAGCGCCGTTCGCTCGCCGGGCACTCAATGCGGAAATGCCCGCGGTACGCACACCACCGCCCGACTTGCGTGCCCGTCGTTGGCCGCTTGGCGCCGTTGCCGTACTCGTCCTGGCCGGTGCGGTCCTGCTGGGCGAACTCCCGCCCGTCTCCGGCAGCACGGTCGTTGCATTGGCGGATGAGTCACCCGCCCGGCTCGAAACGAACATGGAGACCCCCGCGGAAGATGACACCGAACCTCCCCTGCCCAAGGAATCCTCCCGGCGCAGCCTCGACAGCCAACTCGCCACGGGCTTGAGCGAAGCGCAACCGGAGGGTGAGTCCGAGCGTGCGGCCCGCTCCCAGTCGGGCACCGGCGATGCGCGTTCGTCTTCCGCGAAGAGCAGCAAGGCCGCCTCGCTGGCCCGTCAGGCCGGAAAGGCGGCGGCGGGCGCGTCCGGCGAAGGGTCGACGAAAAAGGAACCGTCCCGCGAACAACCGGCCAAACCGAAGCGCGAAAACAAGAGCCGTCCCGAGGAGACGAAGGAAGAACAGCCCGAGTCATCGAAAGGCGTGGGCGGTGGCACGGGGCGTAGTTCTGGCAGCCGGACTTCCGCTTCCGACCAGGCCGCCGCGGACGACAAGGCGCGCAACGACGAGGACGAGGGCGATGCCACCGACGACGCCGACGAAGAAGAGGACGAGGAACAGAAGTCCGCGTCGGCGAGCAAGCCCATGCTGAACAACCGCAAGGCGGCCGTCGACCGCTCTCTCAGCCCGTCGGGCTTGAGCGACCAGGAGAACGAGCTGGCCAACGGCCGGGGCGGGCCGAGCGGCCTGAAGAAGACGCGTGGCGTAGCCGCCATGCTGCTCGGCGTGCCGATGCCCGACCACCTTCGCGGCAAATCCAATCCCGGACGCATCAAGGTCGAGCGCGAACGCGCCGATCCCGAACCCAAGACCTCGGTCGCCGCCAACGCGGCCGACCGCGGCCAGCGCGAGGATTCCATTGGCTACGTGCCGCACATGGCACTGGCGCCCTGGATGCAGGAAACGGTGCGCGACTACTTCCTTGCCGAACGTGCTCGCGACCTCGCCAATCCCGATTCCACACCAAACACCACGAACTGAAAGAGGCAACATGACGACAGCAGACGAAGCGCGGGAACGCGCCGCGGATTTCAGGACCGTATTCGCCAGGGTCAAGACAGAAGTAGGCAAGATGATGGTCGGCCAGGAGCACGTCGTGGACGGTGTGCTCACTTCGATGATGGCCGGCGGCCACGTGCTGCTCGAGGGAGTGCCGGGACTCGGAAAGACCCTGCTGGTCCGGTCCTTGAGCGAAGCCGTGAGCCTTGCCTTCTCCCGTATCCAGTTCACGCCCGACATGATGCCGGCGGACATCCAGGGCACGATGGTCCTCACCGAAACCGCTGGCGGCGGACACGAACTCACCTTCCAGCAGGGACCGCTCATCGCCAACCTGATCCTGGCGGACGAGATCAACCGGGCGACACCGAAAACCCAGTCCGCCCTGCTCGAAGCCATGCAGGAGAAACAGGTCACCGTCGGCCGGCGCACCATCCACCTCGAGGAACCGTACTGCGTCATGGCGACACAGAACCCGGTCGAGCAGGAAGGCACGTACCCGCTGCCGGAAGCCCAACTGGACCGCTTCCTGTTCAAGCTCATCGTGGGCTACCCCGCCGAGAGCGAATACCACGCCATACTCGACCGAACGACAGGTGCCGACGAAGTCGACATCCAACCGGTCACCGACGGCGACGAGATCAGGAACCTCCGCGAAACCGTTCGCGCAGTGGCCGAGCCGGAAGCGGCGCGGACCTTCGCGATCCGGCTGGT
This sequence comes from Candidatus Azotimanducaceae bacterium, assembly GCA_965203615.1. GTDB lineage: Bacteria > Pseudomonadota > Gammaproteobacteria > Pseudomonadales > Azotimanducaceae > VXNE01. Next base: position 4,425,945 of record OZ241900.1, on the reverse strand, counting down.
CGTCGCCACGCAGCCCGACAATGCGCTTGCGCCTTCGAGCGTGGCCGAGTGTGCGTCCCTTGGATCAAGCCCCCGTGGCGTGCAGGGTCTCATCCTCGCCGGAAAGGTCCAGGCGCTGCTCGACGACCGCTTTGCGGTCAGCGCCGACGACATCCGCGCCGTGGCTTTGCCGGTCCTGCGGCACCGGATCCTGCTCAACTTCCGCGCCCAGGCGAACAACGTCTCTGCCGATGAACTCGTGGAAGACGTGCTGAAGTCGGTAAACCCGCCCCACGCGGTCGCCGCCTGACGCCGGCGGAACGAACAAGGCCCAGGAAACGCCGTGGCGAGCGCCCCCACGTTCGAAGAGCTGTTCGACCCCGACTTCCTCGCGGCGTTGCAGCCTTTCAGCCTGCACGCGCGCAGGGTCGCGCGGGACGGACGGACGGCGGAGCAGGCCTCCCGCGACCGGGGCTTCGGACTGGAGTTCGCGGACTTCAAGTCGTACGTGCCGGGCGACGACCTGCGTGCCATCGACTGGAACATCTACCGGCGCCTGGGACGCCTCTTTGTCCGGGTCTTCGAGGAACGCCGAGACCTGCCCCTATACCTGCTCGTGGACCGGTCGAGCAGCATGTACATGGAACAGCCGCCACGGATCGGCGCCGGGCTCCGGACGGCCCTGGCGCTCGCCTCCATCGCGCTCGGACAGCATGACAGCGTCGGCCTGTTTTCGTTCTCCGGCGTACTGAACATCGACGCGCGAGCAGCCTCGGGCAAACACCGGCTGGTGTCCTTTGCGGAGCGCCTGGCGGCCCTCGACGAGCGTGACCGCACCGACCTCACGGGGTCTCTTGGCGAACTGGCCGGGCATCGCCTGCGTCGGGGCCTGCTGGTGGTCATCTCGGATTTCTTCGATCCGGCCGGCGCTGACGAGATCGCGCAGGCGCTTGCGCTGTGCCGCCATCGCCTGCTTCTTGTACAACTCGTCAAGAAGACCGACGCCGACCCCACGCTGCACCCGGACCTGCACGGCGATATCCGGCTGCTCGACTGTGAGTCCGGCGATGCCGTGGACCTCACCGTCACTCCGGCGACCCTCGCTCGGTACCGCGAGTCGTATCGCGAGTTCAACGAACGCCTGACCCGTTTCGCGTCCGACTACGACGCGGGCCTGGTGCGAATCGATGTCGACGAGGAAGTACTCGACCAACTGGGCGTGCTGTTCGAGACCGGGAGCCTCGTGGTATGACCTTCGCCAACCTGCCGTTGCTCGGCGTCCTGGGTGGGATCGCCGGGATCGCCGCCCTCCTCTTCCTCCTGCAGCTATTGCGCATCCGCCACGTCGAGGTGGCGGTCCCGACCACGCTGTTCTGGCGGGCGGCGGCCCGGGATGCGCCTGTCCGGGTGCTCCGGGGCGTATTTCGCCATCCCCTCGCCTACCTTCTCGTTCTGGCCATATGCACGCTCCTCTGGCTCGCCTTTGCCGGACCCGAAGCCCACGACGACCGCACCACGGCCTACCGCGTACTGTTCCTCGACGGATCCGCCCACAGCGCCGCCGACGACGAGTTCGAGCAGGCCGTGGACAAGCTGAAGTCGGACCTCGCAGGCCTGCCCGATGCGGGCCGGGAAGTGATCTGGGGCGGGGCGCGCAACATCAAGCTGCTGAAGGCGGGCGAGGACCGATTGCTGCTCGACCACCGCCTGGCGTCCCTCTCGCCGGAGGCCGCGCCTTCCGCGCTCAACGAGCAGTTGCGTCTCATCTCGTTACCGGGCGTGGCACCGGAGTCGCTGGAATTCGTCGTTTATGGCCGTGCGCCCGCGGACCCGGCCGTCCTCGAGGCCCTCCCGGCGGGAACACGCGTAAGCCGTGCCATCGACTATCCGGAAAGCGGGCCGAATCTCGGCGTGGCAGCGCTCGGCGTGAATCCCGCCGCATCGGGACGCTGGGACCGGCTGGACCTTCTGCTGCGGATTGGCGGCACGCCGGAAGCGCCTCCGGCCGACGCCGTCGTGGTGCGGGTGAACGGGCAGCCGCTGGACGATGACCGCCTGGAATGGCTCGACGACGATCTGGCGGTAGCGAGAGATCTCCCCGCCGACGGAAGTTCCGTGGAAGTCGGACTCGAAACAGGCGACGAACTGGCGCTAGACGACGTTGCCCGGCTTACCCTGCCAGTCCGCCGGGCGATACGGGTTGCCCTCGCGGGGGACCTGGACCCTGCCGTACGACATGCCATCGATGCCGACCCCGGACTCGAAGTGGTTGCCGAGGACCCATCCATCGCGATCCGCCAGCAAGGCGCGGAAACGTCCGGCGATCTTCCCGCCCTCGAGTTCGTGCCCGTTGCGAACCAGGAAACGGCGTTCGAGATCGCCTACACCGGGGACGACACCGCGGAACTCGCGCTAAGGTCGAGCATCGCAGCCCTTGGACTCGACCAGATCGACGCCGCGGGCATCGCGGCCGAGGCACAACGCCCGGTGGGGGTACAACTCCGACATGCGGACTTGCCGGGCATTTCGGTTTGGAGTGAACTCCTCGCCCATTACAACTTCACCGGCTCGCGGAGTTTCCCGCTCTTCATCTCCCGCGCCGCCAGGTGGCTGGCGGACGAACCCGCGTGGCACCCGTACCTTGCTGCGGGCAGACCCCTGCCGTCCGCCAGGGTCTGGTCTCCCGCAACCGCCGCGGATCCTTCCCTGGATGCCCTCGGTGCGGATTACGTGCTGGGCACCGCCGGGCCAGTCACGTCGGGCAGCGGCGAGGCGGTGATAGCCCTGTTGAGCGACTCCGTGACCGAGCGGACTACCGGCACCCGGCTCGCGATTTCCCAGGCCGGCAGCGGTTTCGCCGACACCGGAATCGTCACTTGGCTGATCCTCGCGGCCCTCCTCCTGCTCGGCGCCGAGTGGTACCTCTACCAGCGCGGGATGATGCCTTAAGATGTCGCTGTCGTTCCTGCAACCGTTCATGGCGCTGCTTTTTCTGGCGGTGCCGCTGGTGTGGTTCCTGCCATCCCGGCCGAGGGTCATGCACGGCGTCATCCGCACCCTGGTACTTGCCCTAGCCATTCTGGCGTTGATGCAGCCGGTACTGGTCCGCAGTGCCGTGGAACAGCACCATGCAATCGTCCTCGATCAATCATCGAGCCTGCCGCCGGCCGAACGCGACGCCGCCGTCGACGTGGCCGGTGACCTGCTGGCTCGCCTCGGGGCGGGTCAAAGCGCGACGCTCGTGCAGGTGGGAGGCGAGGAACAGGTCGCACTGGACGCGGATATCGAATGGATGCGCGCGCCCGCCACTGGTGTCTCGTCGGCCAAGGACGGCGGGTCATCCCTGGGAGACGCGCTGGAACTCGCCGCCCAGTCGATACCCGCCGGACTGAGCGGTTCCATCATGCTGATCTCCGACGCACGCAGCACCGATCGACACTGGGGACGTTCCCTCGCCCAGGTACTGGAGCGCGGGATTCCCGTGCACACGGTGCAGCTTCGGCCCCACGACGATCCGTTCCTTGTCAATCTTCGATCAACCACCGCGCGGCCGGGCGAATCCGTGCGCGTCACGGTCGACGTCGTCGGGAAAGGGCGGGGATTTGAAGTCCTCCTCACCGGTGGCGGCGATGCGCTCGGGCGCACGGGGGCATTCGACTGCGAACTCCGCTGTCCGGTGGAGATCGAATTCGAGGCCGAGAGTGCCGGATTCCTCGACGTCACCGCCGAACTCCGCGCGTCCCCCGAAGCGGACGCCAATCTTTCCAACAACCTGCTGCGCGGTGTGGTCGCGGTCCAGGATCCCCTGCGTGTCCTCTACGTCGGCGATCGGCACAGCGGGGCCATGGAGCGGCTGCAATCCCTGCTCGGTATCGGGTTCGATCTGACCGACATGCCGCCCGACGGGATCGGCGACGGGTTCGACTTCACCGGCTACGACGTCGTGATGCTCGACGACACGCCCGCGCGCCTTTTCGACGTGGAATCCCAACGCCGCCTCATCACGGCCGTTCAGGACCACGGGGTTGGGGTCCTTGCGAGCGGCGGCGGAGCGGCTTTCGCGGACGGCGGCTACCACGGCACGCCCGTCGCCGACGTGCTGCCCGTCGAGATCACCGGCGAAGAAGAGAAGATCGATCCGAGCGTCGGTCTCGCCATCATCATCGACACGTCCGGCTCGATGGCCGGATCGCGCATCGAACTCGCCAAGCAGGTCGCCCGCATCGCCGTGCGCCGCCTGCAACCCCACGACCGAATAGGCATCGTTGAATTCTACGGCGCGAAGCACTGGGCCGTGCCGATGCAGCCGGCATCCAACAAGATCGAGATCGACCGCGCCATCGGCCGCATGAAGGCCATTGGAGGCACGATCCTCTACCCCGCAATCCAGGAGGCCTACTACGGCCTGAAGAACGTCAACACGCGCTACAAGCACATCCTGCTGATCACCGACGCCGGGGTGGAGGACAGCAACTACGAGCGCATGATACGGCGCATCTCCAGGGACAACATCAACGTCTCGACGATCCTCGCGGGACAGGGCGGGCACAACCTCATCATGTCCGACATCGCCAACTGGGGCCAGGGACGCTTCTATTCTGTGGGCGATCAGTTCAGCCTCGTCGAACTTATCCTGAAGCAACCTTCCACCCGCAAGCCGCCGCGCTACAAGCGGGGTCTCTTCGAGCTGACGGCGCTCGGCGGACCCGGCTGGTGGGGCGGCGCGGACCTCGGGGTCCCCGCGTTGCTGGGATACGCCGAGGTGGAACCACGCGACGGCGCCGAGACCCTGCTCGAGGAAAGCACGGGCCAGGATCCCGTCCTCGCCAGTTGGCACTTCGGCCTGGGACGCGTAACGGCGCTCATGACCGAACCGGTTGGCGAAGGAACGGAACGCTGGCGGGAGTGGCCGGACTACGGCTCCTTCCTGGGCCGGTTGCTTGCCCGGACGGCCGCAGACAATCCGCCGTTCCGCCTTGCCCTCAAGCGACGCCATCACCGGCTCGAGTTGACGGCCGAGCGAACGAGTCATGATTCCGGGCTTGTCCCCCGCGCGGAACTCGTGGATGCGCAGGGCGCTTCCCTGGTATCCGATGCCATCGACTTCAAGGAGAATGCACCCGGGCTGTTCGAAGCGGAGATTGGCCTCCCGCCAGGGGAATCGGCACGGGTAGAGGTGACAACGAGCCTGGCTCGCGCCGACCAACGGGTGCAGCGCATCGCTCTGGCAGCCGCTTCCGACATCTCCAACGAAACGCAGGTCGACCCGGCAATGGCTCTGGACCTCGAGCGTCTGGCTGAACGCACCGGCGGCGTCCACCTGGCAAGCGTCGGCGGCACTCCACCGTCGGGGCCCGTCGGCGAGTGGCTCGCAGGGAACCAGGGTGAACTGTCCTTTATCGTGACCCGGCTATGGCCGTTCATGCTGCTGCTGGCGCTGGCCGCCTATCTCGGCGAACTGCTTTACCGCCGCTGGCCCCGGGAGGTGCGATTGTGAGCCATTTCCGGTACATCGCCTCGATCATGCTGGCGTATGGGCTGCTCGCCGGCCCGGCCCACGCCGCCAGCCCTCTGGCCGAAGTGGTGAAATCCAATGCCGAATCGGGCCGCGTCGATCTCCAGAAGGTCGATGCGCTCTACGAGGAGACCATCCTCGAGGACGACAACATCGACCTCACCGTCAGGCGCATCAGCCTGTTCGCCGACAATCCGGACAAGACTGCGCTGGAGCGGGCCAACCATCACCTGACGATCGCTCACGTCCATTGGCGCCACGGTAGCCAGGAGCAGGCCCTGGGCGCCGTCGACAGCGCTTTGGCGCTGCGGGAGACCCCGGATGCCCTTCTGCTCAAGGCTCGCCTTCTCGACGCGACCGGCAATCCCGGGGAGGCGACCGAGTGGTACCGCAAGGCCGCCGAACACACCGGCAGCGCGACGGAGAAGGAGTTCATTCGCATCCGCCTGACGATGGCCGAGGCCAGCAATCGCAACATCGACGCGCTGGTGGACTTGGCCGATCAGGGCGACGCCGCGTTCCGCAACCGTGCGGCCATCACCCTGGCGCTGCTCGGACATCCCGACCAGGCGCTCGCTCTCTATGATCCCGGCGAGGCATCCGGCAATCTGTTTCGGCAGCACGTTCGCGTTGCCCAGTGGGCGATCGACGCCGGCGACTTCAAACGCGCCCAGCAAGCGTCCTGGACCGCCTACGGCGCGACACAGGTGCGGACCGATGCCCTGTATGCGCTGGCGTTGCTTGCCGAGTCGTATCGCAAGGCCGATGCCCTCGACGAACTGCTCGCCCATCTCGCGGCGCAAACCGCCGACAATGGAGAACCGGACCCCATGCTCGTCCAGGCACGCGTGGACATCCTCATCGAAACCGAGAACTACGACGAGGCTATCGCGTTCTACGAGGCCGCCGACGGCACGCGCGTCGACGTGGAGGCGCGGAGCCGCCTGATCAAGCTCTACGAGGCCGCCGGGCGAACCGACGACATGGTTGCCGAGTACGAGAGGCTGATGGCAAGGGAACCCGATGTCGTGGCGTGGTTCGCCGGTCTGGCATCCCACCACCTCAACATGGCCCGGCCCGAGGACGCGCTCGCCGTGTGGCATCGGCTGGCTGCCAGCAACCGCGACCGTATCGAGATACTCGTCGAAGCGGGCGAGGCGATGGTGCAGATGGGCTTCGTCGAGGAAGCGGTGGACATGATCGAAGCGCAGATCGCGTCGTCCGGCGAGATTCCCCAGGCACTCTTGTTCCTCTTCGACCTGCGGTTGCGCCGGGGAGAAACCGAGCAGGCAGTCGCCGCGATCGAACGCCTGGAAGCCGCGCTGGGCGATGGCACCACGGGCATTCGGGACCTGGCCGATGCGTACGAACGTCTCAACAGGCCCGACGCATCGATCCGCATCCTCGAGCGGTTGCGGGACCGCGAAGGCGAACTCGGCTACGACGAGCGCATGCGGCTCGCCTGGCTCTACAGCGTCGCCGACCGCAAGGAAGACGCCATGCAGGCCTGGCGCGAACTCTGGGTGAGCGTCGAGAGCGCGGCCCGCCGCAGCCTCGCGGAAAGCCAGTTCCTGCTCCTTGCGACGGAACTGAACACCCTGGGCGACATCGTGGTGGAGCTGGAGGAGAAACTCATCCTCAAGCAGGCGGACCGCAACGAGGTTGGCCTCCTGGTGCGGATCTACACCGAAGTCGGCGATCAGCTCTCCGCCACCGAAGTCATCGAGGAGTACGCACGTTACAGCGACGCCAGCGAGGCCGAACGCCTGCGCCAGCTCGGCAAGGTCCACATGATGCTCGCCGACTACTCGGCATACGACGAAGTGCTGCGCGAACTCGTGACAGCGGATTCCGAGAACGAGATCGAGCACATCCAGAACATCGTGCTGAACATGTTGGCCTTCGACCTCGCGGAGGATTCCGACGAACGTTTCAGCGAGATCCAGCGCTGGCTCGCCCGTCTGCGCGAACTCGACGAGGAAGGCGTCAGCGGCGAGTTCGAGGCGGGCATCTACTCCATGGGCGGTTTCAACCGGGACGCCATCGCGAGCTATCGCCGCGCGCTGGTCCTGCACCCCGAGAACAGCGACAACCTGCTGTTGATGGCCGACCTGATGAAGTCTTCAAACCGGCGCGACGAAGCGGTGGCGATCCTCCAGTACGCGGCCGAGCACGCCGGCGACGACGCCGAATTCGTGGTCGCGATCGACGGCATCATCAACATGATCGGTGCGCGTACGTTCACAGAGGAACTGACGCCGGCGATGCGCCGGACATTCCGCTGGAGCCAGCGGATCATCCTGGAACGTATCGCCGGCCACAACGACAAGTTCTATCTCTACCAGCTTCTCGGAGATATCGCCCAGGAAGTCGGCGACAGGGACGCGGAATTCCGCGCCGTCGAAAACTCGCTGTCCGAGGCGGGCGTGCGGCGTCCCTCGGTGCTGCGCGAACTGGTCACGCTTGCGACGGCGGAAGCCGGTTTCGCCGGGTTCTCCACGGGCGCCGGCGATCCCGAAAGGCAGCTCACCCACGGCCGGCGCCTGATCGGGTTGCGGCAGGAACTTCCGCCGGAGGTGTTCATCAATCTCGGCAAGGTCCTGCTGGAGGAAGAGGCGGTCCAGGCGGCGGTGCAGGCATTCGACCTGATCAATGACATCACCGGCCTGATCAATGTCGACCAGACCAAGGCGGACCTGTTTCTCGACGCCGGGTACCCGGACGAGTCCCTCAACTGGTACACGCGCGCGCTGAACGTGAGCCGTGACAACCTGGCGCTTCTCGCCAGGACGGCGATGCTGCGGGAAACCCAAGGGCAGGAGGAAGTGGCCAACGCACTGTATTTCCGCGCCATCGACAATGTCCTGCGCGGGCTTGCGACGAAACGCGTGGAGGAACGGCCCGGCGCGAACGCTTCGCCCTTCGCAATGTTGGGGCTGGGGCCCGACACGAGTGTCACGCGAGACTACCGCACCTACTTCGAGTATCTCGCCCAGGGACTCTTCACGACCTGGCCGGACGATCCCGGCGTTGCACAGACCCGCTTCGATGCCATCAAGGCGATGTTCGATACCGAGCTTTCGGTCGCGCTCGCCGAAGTCCCAGAGGACACCGCAGTCGATTCCCCGGAAGATTCGGCTTCCCAAGGTTTAGACCTGGACGAATTCACCCGGCTTGATCGCATCACGCAATTCGCGCGCCGCGTAGCCGAACGCGCTGCCGACACGAGCCTCGACGAATACCTCGACGACTCCCTGGCGGAGCGCTTTGCCGCCGAACCTGAGGACGTCGCCCGAGCAAACGAACCGCTCCTTCGCCGCCACATGGAGAACGCGAAGCGCAACGACGACTTCGAAACCGCCGTGCGCCTTGCCCGGCTCGCGGGGGACGACGAGGATCTGCTGGAGCTGTTCCGGGATCGGATCAGCGAGGGGAACTACCGGGAGGGGCTCGCCTACGCGCGGTCGTTACTCGACGCGAGCAACTTCAAGCGGCTGGTCGCGGCAATCGCAGCGACGCTGAAGGACAACCCCAAGTCCTTCCTTGAACTGATCCGGGCCGATGCCGACCTGGTGCTGGAGATCGAGTCAGACCTGGGTCGCGAAGTCGTCACCGTCGAGGAACTGTTCGCCATTCTTGCTGACCCCGCCACGCAGGAAGATACCGGCTTCTTCTTCTTTTCCTCCGGCGACGGCGTGTGGAAGTACCTCAAGGCGAAGGCGTCGGTCGATGATCAGCTACGCCATTTGGCAGCAACGGCGGCCCGCCAGCGGCGCGGTCAGTTCGGATCCCCCACCTTCGTGCCCATGGCCCACGATCTGCTGAAGCTGGAGTTGTCCGCGTCCCAACGCGATGCCCTGGCGGATGCGGCCACCGACTATCTCGCCAAGCTGGACCTCAGGAGCGAGCACACCCAATCCGCGATCTTCCAGGTATTGCTCGTGCCCGAGGCGCATCCCGCGAACCGCGGCGTGCTTTACGAACTCGCGGGTCAAGCCCAACGCATGGCACAGATGACCATCGATATCGCCGCCACCATGAGGGGCCTCCTGGAGGGCAGCGACGAAGAAGCCTTCTCGAAGATGCTCGAACTGGAGCGCGCCGGCGTTCGATATTGGGGTGCGTTGTCCGGCACGGATGAGAAGTACGCGCCGGTCAGGGCACGCATCCTGAATTCGGTCCTGCGCGGCGATACGGAACACGACGCCGAGACAGTGCGCATCGTCTACCGGTTCGAGTTCTCGAACCGGTATTACGGCGCCCAATCGCCGCGCGAGAAGACGGAACGCCTCGTGGAACTGTTGCCCATTCTCATCGAGCGCTATCCGGACGACGACCGGTATCTGCGGGAACTGGTCGTAGCGCATCTCGAACTGGCGCAGTGGAGCGCGGCGGAGAAGGCTCTTTACGCATGCTACGAGGGCGACCCCGACGACGAGATGCTGCGCGCCGCGCTGTACTACCTGCTGACCTATCGGGAGCGATACGACGCGGCGCTCGCGCTGGTGTCGGACGGCGGCCCCGACCTGCGCGAAGCGTCTGTCGTCGAGGATCTTCTCGAGAAGGTGCGGGCTGCGCGGGGCTTCGACTCCAACTCAAGCGCCCGACTTTTCCGTGCGATCTACCGCGGCGCCCTGGAACCCACCTGGAGCTACCTGTCTCCGCAGGTCGACCGCAGTGTCGACACCCTGCGCGAACTGGCGGCCTCCGACGCCGACCCGCGGGACCACGAGGCGCGCAAAGCGCTGCGGACCATCTGGCGCGGCGCCCTGGCGCCAGACGAGGAACGCGCCTTCGGACCCAGGGCCGATTACATGATCAATAACCTCCTGTCGTTGCCGCTGGTTCCCAACCCCCGGGAAACGTTCCGCTACTTCCCCGGGCCGAGCCGTGCTTTCCGGCTCGACACCCTGCTCGAGGATGGTGACGAGACAGATCCGAAGACCCTGTTCGAGAGCATCGCGACAAGGCCCCATAGCGCTCGGGAGTTCGACCTGTACCTGCGCTCGCTGCCCGACGAACAGCGGCGTCACCAGCATCGCTTTTACCGGCTGCTCGGCGAGGCATATGCCGGGGACGGGCTGGCCGAGGCGCTGGCACCACGTATGGTCGAACTCGGCGATCACGACTTCACCGTCTGGATGCTCTTGCGTCACCAGCAGTCGGAAGACCTTGACGAGTCGGAGCACGACGCCTTCCAGGAGCGGGCGAACCGGGTCGAGGATCCGACCGCGCTGCAGGTCCTCGCCATGGCGAGGCTTCACGCCAAGGCGGGGGCCTTCGACGAGGCGTCCGAGCACTATCGGCTGTTGACCGCCAAGCTCGCTCGGCACGGTGAGTTCACGGGCCGGGGTGGGGGGATCATCATGATCGGAGGCGGCTCCGCCGGGGCTCTCATGGACCTCTCCGAGCTTGCTCTGGAAGTCACCGAAACGCTGCCACCAGACGCTGCGCGCGACACGGTGGAGAGCATTCTTGTGGCGGCGCGGCGCGCTGACCGGCACGATGCCTACGCGGCCTACTTCGATGTCTTCCTGCTACGGGTCCTTGCCCACGTCTACACGCCACAGGAGGCGCTCGCCGAAGCGGTGCGGTTCTCCGAAACCGCCACAACAACGAAAATGCCGCTGGGGACCTGGGAAGGGGCCAAGGCGGTCGAACTTGTGCGGCTGAATGCCATGGCCGGAGACACGGCGAACGCAATCGAACTGCTGCGGGCCGTTTTTCGATCAAAAGGGCATGGAGTGGACTCGGTTGACGCGCTACCAGAATCGCAACAGCGAGAGCGGTATGAGCTTATAAATGCGCTCCAGACACTTGCGCAACTCTATGGCCTTCGGCAACTGAACCTCTACTCCGGTAGCGCTCCGCTCCACAACCTGATCCTGCGCCGCGAGCGGCCGTTCCCGGTCGAGGCCGAACACCATTGGCCGGGCGACGTAGCCTGGATGACCGCCGCCGCCGACGCGATGGTTTCCTGGCTGGACGACCCCGACCTCGACCGCGCCGACGTGCTCGAGTCCGCGTTCGTCGTGGCCTGGCAGTTGCATTCGCGCGGCGAGAACGACCAGGCCAAGGAAATCGTCTCCAAGCTCGCCGACAGGATCACCGCCGATCCCAACCGGCTCGGTCTGCAACACCTTGTCCTGATGGCCCTGCGCGTCGGCAACGCGCTGCCGCCGGAACTCGCGGCCGAAGCCCTGGCCCACGGCAACCTCAGCGTCGAGCAGGAAGTCGAGATCATCGAGGGACTTGAGCACGCCAGCGATCCCGCGACCGCTCTCAGAGTCGGCCGCGTGGCGGACAGGGACGACAGGCTGGCCGTGATGCGGGCGCTGGCCCCGTTGGCGGATGCCGTCGGCGACAGCGAATACGCTCAGGAGCTGGAGGACAGAATCAGCGCGTCGGAGGAAGCGCGAAGGGGCCTGCGACTCGACGAATCCGCCTGATGCTATCCTCCGCTGCTTGCCCCCTCCTCCAGCAACGACTTGCCGATCCAGTGGCGGGCGAAGTAGTAGGCCATCCGACCGTTTCGCGTGCCGCGGCCGAGGGCCCATTGCAACGCCGCCTTGCGCACATCGTCGCTCCAGGCGAACGGGGCGCCATGTTCGCGCGCCAGGCGCTCAAGCCAATGGCGCACCACCTCCAGGTACTCGTCCTGCCTGAACGGATGGAACGATAGCCAGAGGCCGAACCGGTCCGACAACGAGATCTTCTCCTCCACCGCCTCATCCTCGTGCAGTTCGCCCTCGTGATGACGGGCACCGAGGTTGTCCGACATGAACTCGGTAATCAGGTGGCGGCGGTTTGAGGTGGCATAGATCAGGACGTTTTCGCTTTGCCGGAAGACGGAACCCTCCAGCGCGCTCTTGAGCTCCTTGTAGGAAGGATCGTCGCGCTCGAACGACAGGTCGTCGCAGACGATAATGAACCGGTAGGGTTCGTGGCGCAGTTCGCGGACGATCGTGGCGATGTCCCCGAGGGCGCGCTTGTCCACCTCCACCAGGCGCAGTCCCTCATCGCGGTAGCGGTTCAGCAACGCGTGAATCAGGGACGACTTGCCCGTTCCCCGCGCTCCCCACAACAGCGCGTTGTTCGCCGGGTACCCGGCGATGAACTGCGCGGTATTGGTCTCGATGCGCTCCTTCTGGAGATCTATCTCGAGCAGGTCGTCGAGCTGGATGCCGTCCAGGTCATCCAGGCGGACGAACCGGTCCTTGCTGCGCCAGACCGCAGCCGAAGTCATCGACCAGTCGACGGGTTCCGACGCGGGTAGCAGATCCGAGACCCTTTCGATGAGCCGCTGGCCGCTGGATACCAGGTCTTGCAACGCGGATTTCATGCGCAACCGTTCATGCGCAACCGTTCACGATTTGGCCTTGAGCGGCACCACGTTGTCGCGTCGCCGCAGGTAGACGCAACGCTGGTGGCCGGGTCCATCGATACCGATGGAGTCGTCGCCAAACGCACGCAGCTCGTAATCCACTGATTCGCCACCTTCAGGCGTCAATCTCAAGGTGTGGCCGCGCAGTCTCCACTCGCCCTCCTCCTCGCCGCCGTCCTCCCGCCAGGTATAGCGGCCTTCTCCCAGGTCGCCTCCGAACGACAGGACGCTGAGAGATTCGGCATTCCGCAGCACCCAGGTGCCGGGCAGGGAGAGCGTGCTCAGCCATTCGCGCCGGTTCGCCCGCGCCCCCCGGATCAGGAATGCCGCGAGCAGCATCACTCCGGCGGCGACGATCAGCACGGTCACGGCCGCAGCCCTCGAGCAGTCACGCGGCAAAGATCTCCCTTTCAACATCCACCAGCGTGGCGTCCATGCCTTCCTGTACCCAGCGTTCGACGTCGCTGAGCGACCGCTCCACCACGCGCTGGCTCGATGCCACCGCGACAACCGACCACCGCGCACGGTGCAGCACGTCCTGGTAATCGCTTTCGCAAACCGCCAGGTTCGTCGAGCGCCCCAGCCTGTCGCGCAGGCGCTGCAGGCGGCTTCGCTTCTCCTTCAGGGAACGACATCCAGCGAGGTGGAAATCGAGGCCCAGGATCCCTATGTGCATCATTGCGCCTGGAACCCCGCCGCCGTCAATTCGTAGAAGACCGTGTCCAGTCCATGCCACTCCCGTCGGCCCTGGAAAGACATGCCGAGGCGCATCAGGAGGCGAACGGAACGCTGGTTCGGCGTGTCGGTGGCCGCGATGACGCGCGTGATTCCGGCTTCCTCGAAGCCATGCCGCAATACCTCCCTCGCAGCCTCCGTCACGAAACCTTCGCCCCAGTAATCGGGAAGGATGCCGAACAGCATCTCGATCTGCTCGCCGTCCTCGAAACGGCGAAAGCCGCAGAAGCCGACGATCTTCGGCTCCGTCACCTTGAGGTCCAGCGAGAAGAATCCGAAACCGTGTGATTCGAAATCGGCGATGCTCTGTCGAATGATCCCGCGCACGGTCTCTATCGGGAGGATGATTCCGTCCCACAGGTAGCGGCGAACGTCCACGTTCGACCAGAACGCGTGCAGCGCCTCCGCATCCGCCATCTCGAACGGCCGGATGTTCAGGCGGTCTGTCGCTAGCGTGGCCATCGTTCGCGTCCGTCGAGGATTCCGTTCCGGACAAGTCGTTTACGGCGTGCGGTAAGACCGTCCCCGGTCGGTGGCACCCCTGAGACACTGGTTCCCTTGAAGGAGCGAGTGTGCCATACCAACGCGCGATGCGCTCTGAACGTCAACCGTAACCGGTCTTGCTGACGTCTCCCGGAATGAGGGGATAGCTGATGCCGGCCCACTTCTGTACGACGCGCACGACCTGGGCGGCGTAGCCCATTTCGTTGTCGTACCAGACATATAGCACCGTCCCGTCCCCGTTGACGATGGTCTTGTTGCCATCGACGGTGCACGCATAGCGACGCCCCACGAAGTCGGACGACACGATCTCCGACGTGTCCACATACTCGATCTGGCGTTGCAGGGCGGAGTGGAGCGCGGTGCGGCGAAGGTACTCGTTGACCTCGGAAACACTGGTCCGCCGGGCCAGGGTGAGGTTCAGGATCGCCAGTGAAACGTTGGGCGTCGGTACGCGGATGGCATTCCCGCTCAGCTTGCCCTCGAGTTCCGGCAGTAGTTTGGCGACCGCATCCGAGGCGCCCGTCTCCGTGATCACCATGTTGAGCGGCGCGCCGCGGCCGCGGCGATCCTTGGGATGGAAGTTGTCGATCAGATTCTGGTCGTTCGTGTAGGCATGCACCGTCTCCATGTGGCCGCGCACGACACTGAATTCATCGTTCATCGCCTTCATCACGGGCACGATCGCATTGGTCGTGCAGGACGCGGCGGCCAGGATGCGGTCGTTCGCGCTCACCAGGTGCGAGTTGACGCCGGAAACGATGTCCTTGATGGTGCCCTTCCCGGGCGCGGTGAGAACGACGCGCCCGACCCCCCTCGCCTTCAGGTGTTGACTCAGTCCGGCCTGGTCACGCCATACGCCGGTGTTGTCGATCACGATCGCATTGGTGATGCCAAACTGTTCGTAGTCCACCGTGCCCGGGTGGTCCGAGTAGATCACGCGGACGACGTTGCCGTTTGCGATGATGCAGCTATTCTCTTCGTCCACCCGAATGGTGCCCTTGAAACCGCCGTGGACCGAATCGCGGCGCAGGAGATTGGCCCTTTTTGACAGGTCGTCGGACGCGCCCTTGCGCACGACTATCGCTCTCAGGCGCAGTTGGTCCCCGCCGCCGGTCTTTTCTATCAGGAGCCGCGCCAGGAGACGTCCGATCCGGCCGAAGCCGTACAGGACAATGTCCTGGGGCCGTTCGAGTGGCGGCACGTGGCGTCCGATGATCTCGGCGCATTCCCGTTCGACGAACGATGTGGGCGTCGCACCGTTCGACCCGGATTCCTCCATGAAGCGGACGGTGAGTTTCCCCACATCGATGTGGGAAGGCCCCAGGTCGAGGTTCGACAATGCCTCCAGTACCGGATAGCTCTCGAACTCCGATAGTTCGTTGTGCTCGACCTGGCGCACGTATCGGTGCGCGGACATCAACTGGGTGACGCTCTGGTTGTAGAGCGCCCTGCCGTAACAGTAAGTCACGACGTTGTTGCGGTAGAGACGCCCGATGATGGGAATCATCGCTTCGGCCAATGCTTCGCGTTCTTTCCAGTCGGGGAAGTAGTCGTCGAGACTTGGTAATGCCACCGTTTTGGGCCCATTGAGGTGTGTGGAAACGCGTATTATCGAGATCGCCTTCATCCCGTTCAAGATGCGCGGGCATTCAATGCCCGCGCGTTCGGAAAAAAATCCCTGCAGAGCCTGGTTTCGTCGCGGACAACCCGGCGCAACATCGCACTCATCCGACTCCGGCCCGCGACAGTCCGAGCTTTCATGAGGATGCGATACACTTACGCCCGCCACGTGATGCCTACACCATGGATCGAGCCCCGACGACACCTGCCGCAAGCCCGCGGAAGCAACAACGCCGCACACCTTGGCACGGCGTCACTGCGTTTGTTGCCATCTGGATGTTGTGCGCCGGTTGTGCCACGAACACGGCCGCGACCTACGACGAGCTGGCAGCCGCGATCAAGGCCGGCGAGGACGTAGACGCGGCAACGCTGCGAGCCGCTTTCGTGGCCGCTCCGGACTTTTCCGAACGGCTGCAGAACATCTCCAGTCTCGAGACCCAGGCTGTCCACCTCCTGGAGGAAGAACCCCTGCGGTTGGGTCCACTTGGCTCCGCGATTGTCGACCAATATCCCGGAAGCCTTGCCGGCCACCATGCCCTGGCGACTTTCTACTCCTACCTGGAACGCGAAGACGCGGCCGCCAAACACCGTGACTGGACGAACAGGATTCGCGCCAGCGTCGATGATGTGGCCGAGGGAACGCTGGATTCGCCGCTGCCCGTGATATCACCGGCCGAGCCGGACGCTTACCTGCTCGCGACTGGCCGCACCCGGGTTGGCTCGATGTACCTTCCCACGGACACGACCCCCCTCCTCCTGAAGGTCGCCGCAAAGACTGCCCGGGGCGGTATCGAGAACGTCTATTTCGATCTCGACGCCGCCTACGCCGGATGGCTTCGAGAGACGGACGAGGAGGACTTTCACCCCGTCCGCGTCATCCTGTCACTTGCGCGCAGCAATGATTCGGCGGCCCAGACGTTTCTCGGCTCGCTCAGGATGGACCAGGACAGGCTCGACGAAGCGACGGGGTTGCTCACGATGGCGAGCAGGAACGGCAACCTGATCGCGCACCTGATGCTTGCGCGCGTTTACTGGTCGAAGTCCCTGGACGTCCCGCCGGGGCCGGAGCGGGAGGCCGCACGACTTGAAGTCATCCGCAACTACGAGCTTGGAATCGATATGGGTTCCGATGAGGCGATGTTCGAGTTGGGAAGGCTATACGCCTGGGGCGTGTACGGCAGCGAACTTCGCGACCGTGGACTGGAACTGCTGGAACAGGCCGCCGATCTCGACAATTCGGCGGCCTGCCTTTTCCTGGCCGGATGGTTCGAGGCCTCGCAGATACCCGCCCAACCGGACTACGACAGGAGCGAGGAGTACTACCTGCGCGCCGCGTCCCTCGACAATGCGACCGCCAAGATCGACTACGCGCGATTCCTTATGCGCGAGGACATCGACAGGGCCTTTACCGACCAGGCCTATCGATGGCTCACAGGGCTAGCCAACAACGGCAGGCCTTGCGAAGACCTTCACGTACATTGTGCGGACGCGAGGGTCCAGCTCGGCAACCTGTTTGCGAAGGGAGTCCATGTCAGGCGCAACTACCGGAAGGCCCGATCCTGGTTCAAGCAGGCCGTAGCCGTGTCGCCCGAGCATGCCAGGGTCGTCAACGACGTGGCATGGACGCTCACGGTATCGAATCTCGAACGGCTTCGCGACGAACGCTACGCCTTGAAGATCATGGATCACGTCATGACCGAGAATGTGAACGCGCGCGGCGTACCTGCGTATATCGACACCTGGGCGGCCGCCTATGCCGCCAACGGCGACTTCGAGCGTGCCGTCGAGTTGCAGCGCGAAGCGCTGGATGAAGCGAACGCACAGGAGATCGACGGCGAAACGATCCAAATCCTGCGCGAACACCTCCAGGCATTCGAAGCCGGGCGCACGATTACCGAAGTCATTCCGTAGCCCGGAGAATTGTGTCGTGCGGTCGGTTTCGGATTACGCCGCCGCGCTTGCCCCCGGCGGGCCGCTCATCGATCTGCGCTCGCCGGCGGAGTTCCGGCGCGGCGCCTTCCCGACCTCGGTCAGCCTGCCGCTCCTGACCGATGCCGAGCGCGAAAAGATCGGCGTTCGGTACAAATACGGGGGACGCGATGCGGCGATCAGTCTCGGCAACACCCTGGTCACCGGAGACGTCAAAGCCGCGCGGCTGGCGGCTTGGCAGGACGTGATCGACGCGCATCCCGACGCCATGCTGTACTGCTGGCGCGGCGGGTTGCGGTCCGCCACGGTGCAACGGTGGCTCGCGGAAACCGGCCGGCATGTGCCATGCATCCGCGGTGGCTACAGGTCGCTGAGGCGGTTCTGCATCGACACGTTCGACGATCAGCGCGAATGGCTCGTGGTCGGGGGCCGCACGGGTGTCGGCAAGACCCAACTGGTGAACCAGGTGCCCGGCAGCGTCGATCTGGAGGCCCTTGCGAATCATCGTGGTTCCGCTTTCGGCAAACGCGGCACGCCACAACCCACACCCATCAGTTTCGAAAACGCCCTGGCGGTCGAGCTTCTGCGGCGACATTCCACGCCTACCGTCGTCGAAGACGAAAGCCGAACGATTGGCCGCCTGGCAATTCCCGAAGCAATCTACCGCGGCATGCAGGCGTCACCGATCGCCCTGGTCGAGTCGGACCAGACTGCGCGGATCGACAACATCTACCGGGAATACGTCGTCGAAGCCGACGATCCGGAACATCTGCGGGAGGCGCTTGAGACCTCGGTCGACAATATACGACGCCGCCTCGGCGGCGATCGCCACGCGCAGGTCCGCGCCCGGATGCGCCAGGCCTTCGAAAGCGGCGACGCTGACACGCATCGCGCGTGGATCGGCATGCTGCTCGACTGGTATTACGACCCGCTATACGACTACCAGATCAGCAACAAGGCGGAACGCATCGTTTTTCGCGGCAAAGCCGATGCCGTCCGGGAATACCTGGACGAAAAGACCCGGGCCGGCACCTGGGACCAGCGGACCCGCGGCCCCGCTCCGAAGAACGGTTAGCCGGACGCCAGTTGTTGCTTCAGCAACCGGATCTCGTCATCGACGGCGGAGGCTTCGGGCAACTCTCTTTCGGCGCGCCCATACCAATGCCCGGCATTGCGCATGTCGCCTTCCATGATGTGCGCGATCCCGTGCGCCCAACAGCCCTGCGGCGAGGAGTCTTTCTGAACGAGACGATGCGCCGTCTGCCAATCTCCGGATTCCAGGAGGCCAACTACTTCATTTAGTGTGCTCATGGAGCCTAGCTTAGTGCGCGGCAGGGGGTGAAACAAGGTGCGGGCGAAGCCGCCACCGACTTCATGGCGCTACCCCCAGTCGAAATCCGCGATCACCGGCGCATGATCGGACGCTGTCAGGCCTTCCTTCTTCTTGCGAAAGTCCCGGTCTATCTCGACCTGGGAAACTCGGGCCAGCAGCGGCGGCGTAGCCAGCAGGAAATCGATCCGCAGACCCTGTCCGAACCGGAATGCGCCGCCCCGGTAGTCCCACCAGGAAAACGCGCTGGTATCCGGGTTCGTTTCACGAAACAGATCGGACAGGCCGGCGCCCAACAGCGCGTCGAACCGCCTCCTCTCTTCGGGCGTGTGGAAAATCTGCCCGTCCGCGGCGTCCCCGCGCCAGCCGTCGAGCGGCTGTGGCACGACGTTGAAATCTCCGCACAGGATGCCCTTGTCCACCCCATTTGCCGACCAGAAGTCCGCAAGATCGTCCAGCCACGCAAGTTTCCTGCCGAAGTCTTCGTGATCCAGGGACTTGCCGTTCGGGCAATAGACGGTGACGAAAGTCAGGTCCGCAATGCGGGCGCCCACCAGCCGCGCTCCCATCTCCTCCTGGCCCGGCAGACCGCGAAAGCTGTCTTCGATGGGCAGGCGGGAAAGCACGGCGACCCCGTTCCAGCCCTTCTGTCCGTGCAGGACCGCCTTGTACCCCAAGTCCTCGAAGGCCGTGTGCGGAAAGTCGTCCGCTTCGGCCTTGATCTCCTGCAAACCCACGATGTCCGGCTGGCGCTGCTCCAGCCAGATACGGATGAAGTCCAGGCGCGCGCGCAGACCGTTCACGTTCCACGTCGCGATACGCATATCGGCATCCTAACAGACGATCAGGCCAGTTTCGGGACCGGCGCAGGGTCCGAGGGTGCTGCGCCCGCGGCGACGTGTGGCACAATCACCCGCGACTAGCATGAGTAGGAGCGTTGTTATGAGGCGGAAGTTGGTCCTGGCAACCTGCAGCTTGATCGTGCTCGGCGCTGAACTCGCCTCGGCGAAGACAGTTTCCTGCGCCATGACGTCGATGGAAAGAACGGTCGAACTGCGCTATCAGAATCCCGGCGAGGCCGTTCCATGCGAGATTCGCTATTCGAAACCGTCCGAGGGCGTGGACAACCAGACCCTTTGGCGTGCCGAGCGTGAAGCCGGCTATTGTGAGGCAAGGTTCGACGAGTTCGTGGACAAGCTGAGAGGTTTCGGTTGGTCCTGCGGCGCGGCAGACAGCGGCGCTCCGCCAGCGGCGAGTGACGACTTGTCCGGGTCCGATGCGGGCGAAGAGGCGCCGGAAACCGAGACCGGTGAAGCTGCGGCGCCGACCGGGCTGCAATCTCCAGAGGCGCCGGCATCGGGCTGAAGCGCAGCACCGGGCGTGGCTAAACCCGCTTGGCGGCCGCGCGGCGCCTAACCGGAAATCGCTACGTCGGCGAAACGTATACGCGCCATCAACGCCGAGCGCTCCGGGTTCCAATGCTGGACGTCGCCGATGGCGGCGATCCTGTCGAGCATCTCGTAGAAATTCCCCGCCACGGTGATATTGCGCACCGGGTGGATACGTTCGCCGTCGCGGCACAGGAACCCGGCGGCGCCGAAGCTGAAGTCGCCCGAGACCGGGTTCCCGCCCGAGTGCAAGCCGGCGAGATCGACGATTTCCAGGTACTCGCCATCGGTGAGCGACCGCTCGTCGACATCGCCGGGCGCGACCTCGAGCTGGTGCAGGCCGACGCCGAGGGCTGATCGCGGCGATCGCGCGGCGTTGCTGGTATTGGATACGCCGAAGTGCGTCGCGGTCGCACTGTTGTGCAACAGGGTCTGCAGCACGCCGCCGTCGATGAGGGTGTTGGACGCGGTCGGCAGGCCCTCGTCGTCGAACAGCGCATAGCCGAGGCCGTCCTCGTTCGTGGGGGCATCGCGGATGGTGAGCCCGTCAACCGCGATGCGCTCGCCCAACTTGTCCCGCATTGGATTGATGCCATCGCGTGCGGTTTTTGCGGAATACATGTCGCTGAACACGGCAAACAGGTCCGCCTGATGCTCGACGTCGAACAGGACGTCGTAGTGTCGACTCGGTATGGCCTCGCCATGGAGCAACGCGAGACATCGCTCGTAGGTTTCGTCAACGATCCACTCGGTGTCGATCTCGCTGAACCGGCGCGCATGGCATTGCACACCTTCGAGGGCATCCCTGTCGCCGTCGCTCAACAGCGCATAGGCAAAGGCGCTGCACACGCGGCTCCTGCTGTATGCGGTCCGACCCGTGGTGGCGAAGACGTAGCGCTCCCGGGTCACGTCGGCAACGCCGTTGTATGGCACGTTGCGGACCTGGTCGCGGGAGGTGAGTTCGCGCTCGAGATAGAGTGCGGCGTCAATCTTGGCCTCCACCGGGGTGGCATCCGCCGGACACAGCATGGCATCGTCCGTCGTGAGCGCCGTATTTCCGGTGGCAATGCCCTCGGCCGGATCGACGCGGGCAAAGGAGGCATTGACCAACGCCTGTTCCACCATGGATTCGAGCGCGACGGGGTCCGCTGCTTCGCTATAGGCGATGCCGGCCCGGTCGTCCTTGACGATTCGCACACCGAAGACACGGGTCGACGTGACCTTGTGCTCTTCGAGTTCGCCGGCATGCGCCGTCAGCGAGAGAGACGATTCGGCGTTTACGACAAGGTCTGCCGCGGCGCCGGACTCGATGACCCTGTCGAGGACTCGCTGCGCGACGGCTTCGACGGTGGCCGCGGCCATCAGGCGTTGCCTCCGACCAGGATGTCGTCCACCTTCAGGGTCGCCTGACCCACCGTTGTGGGCACCAGCCCCGAAATGGAGCCGCACATCCCGGTCGCCAGGGCAAAATCACCGCCGACCATCGAGATGCGTTTCAATACGTCGGGACCGGTGCTGATCAGGGTCGCCGCCTTGACCGGGTGGCGAATCTTCCCGTCCTCCACGAAGTATCCCTCGGTGACCGCGAAGTTGAACTCGCCCGTTCCGGGTTGCACCGAGCCGCCGCCCATGTGCGACGCGTAAATGCCGCGCTCGATGGACGCGATCATGTCGTCGAAGCTGTCGGCACCCGGTTCGATAAAGGTATTGCGCATCCGCGAGGCCGGCGCGAACTGGTAACTCTGCCGGCGTCCGGATCCGGTGCGGGGGAGCCCCGTCTGCGCGGCGCCAACGCGATCCGCGAGGAAATTGACGAGCTTGCCGTCCTTGATGAGTTGGGTGCGCTCGGTGGGCATCCCCTCGTCGTCGATATTGATCGAGCCCCACTCCCGCACCAGCGTTCCGTCGTCCACGGCGTTCACCACCGGGTTCGCGATGGTCTCATCAAGCTTGTCGTGGAACACGGACGCCTTCTTCGCGACGGACGTGGTCTCGAGGAGGTGCCCGCAGGCTTCGTGAAAGATCACCCCTCCGAAGCCATTGCCGATCACCACCGGCATCCGTCCTGACGGACACGGCCTGGCCGACAGGTTCACGAGGGCCTGTCGTGCCGCTTCCGCGCCGCACTGCGCGGGATCCAGCGTCTCGACGATCTCCCAGCCCTGCAGCCCGCCGTCGTTCTTCATGCCGGTAGCCTGCTCCGTGCCGTTGGATGCAACCACGCGGAGGGTCGTGCGGATGTAGTGCCGCGTATCGCGGATGTGCAGCCCCTCGCTGTTGAAGATCTCGACCGCCTGCTCGCGCTGGCCGCAGGCGCCCTGGGTCTGCGAGATCAGGTTGCTCGAGGCACGGGCGGCCCGGTCCGCGGCCAACAGGTAGGCAACCTTGTCGCCAACCTCGGCGTCCCGCGTCAGGATTCGCCGCGCGCCGTGTATATCGCCGGCGGTTCGAAAGTCGAACGCTTGCGTCGTGACGGTCGGGTCGCGGCGGTCCTTCGCCGCGAGTTCCGAGACGATGCGCTTCAGCTCGTCCACTTCGGTGCGGTTCGTATAGCCGTAGAGCACCTTGCTGCCGTACACCACGCGCACGCCGACACCGAAGTCGATACCGGAGGCGATGTCCCGGACCTGGTTCGACAGCGTGGTGAGGTTGTTGACGTGATTGCGCTCCACGAACACCTCGGCAAAGTCGGCGCCGAGAGCGATCGCATGGTCGATGGCGGATTGGGCGACGCGAGTATCGAGCACGGGGAACCTCCCTTAAGACACGGTCGATCTTTCAAAAGGTCCGCGACCCGACTTCAATCTTGTGAAGAACGACGACGCACGGACCAGGTACTCAAGTGTGTCACATGGCGCGCCTGCACTCGACCCGCATGACGCCACGGCCCATGACGCCACGGCCCGTTGCGATCCCCCGGCGTAGCTGACACACTTTCTCCATGGCGTGAACCGGGCCAACCGCATCCGTCACCCGCCCGTGTGGCGGCGGCGGGACAAGAGCCTGGCGTGATGGAGGGGAGGAAGCAATGGATCCGAAGCCTGCCACTCTCGGCGAACTCCGGGCCGCCAACTTCCCGGTGCATTCCGTCAAGACCGAACTTCGCCGGAACCTGATCGCGAAGCTCGCAAACGGCGAATCCCTGTTTCCGGGCATCGTCGGCTATGACGACACCGTCATCCCGGAGATTCAAAACGCCATCCTGAGTGGCCAGGACCTGATTCTCCTCGGCGAGCGCGGCCAGGCGAAGTCGCGCATCCTGCGCGCCCTGACCAGCCTGCTCGACGAGTACACGCCCATCCTCGACGGCACCGAGATTCCCGAGAACCCGGAATGTCCGGTCACCGAGGCCGGCAAAGCCCTCATCAGGGAACACGGAGAGGACGCGCCGATTCGATGGCTGCATCGCGACGAGCGCTATGGCGAGAAACTCGCGACGCCGGACATCACCATCGCGGACCTGATCGGCGAGGTCGATCCCATCAAGGTAGCCGAGGGCCGATACCTCTCCGACGCGCTGACCATACACTTCGGCCTCGTGCCGCGCATGAACCGCGGCATCTTCGCCATCAACGAATTGCCGGATCTCACCGAGCGGATACAGGTTGGCCTGCTCAACGTCATGGAAGAGCGGGACATCCAGATTCGCGGCCACAAGGTGCGGCTCGCCCTGGATGTGTTTCTCGTGGCCACGGCGAATCCGGAGGACTACACGAACCGCGGGCGCATCATCACGCCGCTGAAGGATCGTTACGGTGCCCAGATCCGCACGCACTATCCGGAGTCCGTGAAACACGAAATCGCCATCATGGAGCAGGAAGCGTCCCGGTTCGACATGATGGGCCGGGAAATCCATGTGCCGCCCTACATGCGCGATATCGTCGCGGAAGTGACACACCTGGCCAGACGGTCGCCGGATATCAATCAGCGCTCCGGCGTGTCCGTGCGGATGTCGATTTCCAACTACGAGTCGCTACTCGCCAACGCGTTCCGGCGGGCATTGCGGCTTGGCGAACCCGAGGTCGTTCCGCGTATTTCCGACCTGTTGTTCATCGCCCCGTCATTGCAGGGCAAGGTCGAGTTCGAAGCGATGGAGGAAGGCCAGGAGGACAAGATCCTGCAGCGCATCATCAATGCCGCGGTGAAAACCGTCTACGACCGGCATGTCGATACGGACAAGCTCGAGACCGTTGCCATGGCGTTCAACGAGGGCCTTTCGATCGAGACGGGAGAAGCGACCGCCATCGAGAAGTACATCGACATGCTGGGCCGGGTGGATGGCTTGCGGGAGGCCGTCGCCGAACTGGCGGGAGAGACCGGCCCGGGCCAGGTAGCTGCGGCCATCGAGTTCATCCTCGAAGGCCTGCACCTGCACGAATTGCTGAACAAGCAGGGCCTCCGTGGCCAGGCCGTCTTCACCGGGTAGCCCCCCATGAGACCTGACCGCTACCGGCAGCTTGCATCGGGTCAACCAGACCCCGCCGCCCGGCGGCCATCGGGCTAGGCGCGCTTGCGGCACTTCGCGACACGTTTTCGCTATTCCCGGTGGGACGGGACACAGGCGCTCGACATTTCGGCCGACGACGTGCTGGCGGCCATCGCCGACGATCTCACGGAGTACGGCGACCTCCGCTGGGCATTGCGCAACCTCATGTCTCGCGGCATGCGGGGCGACCACCCGGTGCGGGGTCTGCGCGACATCATGCGCAAATTGCGGGATCGCAGGCGCGAACGGCTTGAACAGTTCGACCTGTCCAGCGTGATGCGAGACATCGAGCAGCAGCTTTCGCGCGTCATCGAAATGGAGCAGGACACCATCGACGAGTGGGTGGACAGGGACGACGACGAATATGCGGACCGCGTCCTGAAGGAAATTGCCGAGCGCAACCAGGAAGCGCTTGACGACCTCCCGGACGATGCGGGGGGCAAAATGAAGACGCTCGAGGACTACGAGTTCCTGAATCCGGATGCCCAGCGCAAGTTCCTGGAACTGCTCAACCAGTTGCGCAAGGCGATGACGCGGACGTTCTTCAACGACATCGAGCGAATGGTCAACCAGATGTCCGGCGAAGACATCAAGCGCATGAAGGACATGATCAAGGCGCTGAACGAAATGCTGGCGCGCAAGATCACCGACCAGGATCCGCGTTTCGACGACTTCATGCGCAAGTTCGGCGACATGTTCGGTGACAATCCTCCCGGGTCGCTGGACGAATTGCTGGACCAGATGCGGCGGCAGATGGCGGCGGCGCAGTCCATGCTCTCCTCGCTGTCGCCGCAACAGCGCGAGCAATTGCAGTCACTGATGACCGATCGTTTCGGCGACCCCGAGCTCGAGGCCGAGATGCTCAAGCTGGCGCAGGAAATGGACTTCCTCAATCCCGAAGGCAAACGTTACGTATTCGCCGGCGGAGAGGAACTCGACCTCGAGGCCGCGATGCGGCTCATGGGCGAAATGCGGGACCTGGACCAGCTCATCGAACAGGTGCGTGAGGCGGAGCGGAGCGGCGATGTGGAACGCATCGACCAGGACGCCCTTCGCACGCTGCTGGACGATGAATCCGCCGACTCCCTCGACAATCTCAAGGAACTCCTGAAGGCGCTGCGCGACGCGGGGTACATCCGCGACGGCGACCGTTGGGAACTCACCCCCCGGGGTGCGCGCATGATTGGCCAGAAGGCCCTCGGCGAGATCTACGCGCGCCTGCGGCGTCAACGTCTCGGCAGCCACGCGCTACCGGAAGAAGGGCGTTTCGGCGATCGCCTGGAACAGACCAAGGCATACGAATACGGCGACCCGTTCCACCTGCACATGCCGCGCACCATCCGCAACGCCATCGACCGCGAGGGACCGTCGACGCCGGTGCGCCTGAAACCCGAAGATTTCGAGGTCTACCGGTCGGAACTTCGGACCTCGACGGCCACGGCCATGCTGGTGGATCAATCCTGGTCCATGGCCCTCAGAGGCGCATTTCAGGCGGCGAAAAAAGTGGCCCTGGCATTGCACAACCTCATCACCTCCCAATATCCCCGCGACAACTTCTACATCATCGGTTTCGCCGCCTATGCGCGTGAACTGAAGGCCCACGACCTTCCGCTGCTGCAATGGGACGAGTACGTGCTGGGCACGAACATGCAACACGCCATGCTGCTGGCGGAAAGCCTGCTATCGAAACACGATGCCGGCAGCAAACAGATCATCATGATCTCCGACGGTGAGCCGACTGCCCACCTGTTGCCGAACGGCCGCCACTACTTCTCCTACCCACCGACCCCGGAAACCTACCGGGCCACTTACGGCGCCGTTCGGCGATGCACGCGCAAGGGCATCGCGATCAACACCTTCATGCTGGATTCGAGCTACTATCTGAAGGAATTCATGGACCAGATTGCGCGCATCAACGGCGGCCGGGTGTTCTATACGTCGCCGGAAAGGCTTGGGGAATACGTGCTGATCGACTACGTGGAAGGCAAGCGGAAGAAACTGGCTCGGCGATAGAGCCACATGACCCATCGTGCTTCGGGCTAGGGAGCCTGTCGAAAATGGAACTCGAACTCGGTACAGACAAAATGCGCGCCTGGGCGCGGGACGGTATCGGCTGGATGGTCTACAACAATCCCGCGCGCAGGAATGCCGTTTCCCTTGAAATGTGGCAAGCCATCGGCGACATCGTGGAGAAATTCGAACAGGACTCCGCCATTCGCGTCGTCGTCATGCGCGGTGCCGGCGGCAAGGCGTTCGTGTCCGGCGCGGACATCAGCGAGTTCGACAGCAAACGCTCCAACGCGAAGCAGATGGCCACGTACGGTGCCGCCTCGGCGCGCGGCAGTCGGGCGTTGGCCTCGCTGTCGAAGCCCTTGATCGCCTGCATCGAGGGCTACTGCATCGGCGGCGGACTGGCCGCCGCATTGAATGCCGACGTGCGCTTCGCGACTCCGGACTCGCTTTTCGGCATACCAGCGGCCAAGCTCGGGCTCGGCTACGGCTACGAAGGCCTGGCCAAGCTGTCGCGTGTCGTCGGTCCGACCTCCGCCAGGGATATCCTCCTGTCCGCGCGATTCCTTGACGCGGAAGAGTCGCTCCGAATCGGATTGATCAACTTCATCGAAGACCGCGACACGATCGTCGATACCGTCACCGAATACGCCGTCAGGATAGCCCGGAACGCGCCGTTGACCGTGAAGGCCGCCAAGGCGGCGATCAACGCCTGGGAGCGAGGCGGTGTGGAGGAAGACCTCGACAACGTGCGCCGTCTCGTGAGCGCATGCTTCGACTCCGACGACTACAAGGAAGGCCGTCGTGCCTTTGCCGAAAAGAGAACGCCGCAGTTCGGCGGCCGGTAGTCAATTCAGGGACCCGGCAGCCATGACCAATCGAGTCATCACCGCAAGCGTCGTCATCATCGGCAACGAGATCCTCTCGGGCCGCACACAGGATACCAACCTGGCGCACATCGCCCAGCGGCTCAACGCGTGGGGTGTGCGGGTCACGGAAGCCCGTGTCATCCCCGACGTGGAGGAAGTGATCGTCGACACCGTCAACGACGCGCGCGCACGGTTCGACTATGTGTTCACCACCGGCGGTATCGGTCCCACGCACGACGACATCACGGCGGATTGCATCGCGAAGGCATTCGGCGTCTCGCTCGTTGTCAACGCCGAAATCGCCGGGCGCATTAGCCAACGCCCCGCTCCGGCCGAGGTCATGGAAAACCGCATGCGCATGGCGCGCATCCCGGAAGGCGCCGCCCTCATCGACAACCCCACCGGTGGACCGCAGGGATTCCGGATGGAGAATGTCTTTGTCATGGCCGGCATTCCATCCGTCATGCAGGCCATGTTGTCCACGGTCGGCGACGAGATTGAAGGCGGCGATGTCGTTCGGTCGAAATCGGTCACCGCGTACCTTGGCGAGAGCCAGATCGCCTCGGCTTTGACCGAAATCCAGGCGCGCTATCCCGATGTCGAACTCGGCAGCTATCCGTTCTACCGTAGCGAGCGCTACGGCACGACGCTGGTGATGCGCGGCACCAGCGAAGCGAATCTCGTCAGCATGCTTGAAGACATCGAGAACACCATCATCGCCGCCGGCGAGAGACCCGTGGCGGAAGAGTGAGCCTCATTCTCTGGCATTTCCACGGCAACGCGGGTGCGCTGTTTCACCAGCAAAACAACATCTAAAAAGAACATAATTTCAAAGAGATATAGGCTTAACCCATGAACTTTATCAAGTTTGTACGACGCATGCGGGGGCACGCCTGCCTGGCATGCATGGTTGCGGCGTCGCAGGCCACGCCCGACACGCTGGAAGATGCACTTCGCGAATACCCTGAACTCCAGGGAAGCAAGGCCATGGCCGTGTCGTTCTCTGACAATCCGGTCGCCTTCAACACGGGTGGACACGCCGCCACCGCCGCTGCGGTCCGGGCCGCGCTCGACGGATGCGACAGTGAACGCGAGGCAAAGGGCTCGGACCGCCCCTGCGAGATTTTTCGGCTGAATGACGCCACCCCCTCCAGTTCCGTAGACATCAAGGCGGGGTCCGAGGCTGCCCATCCGCTCTTCATGTGGCGTTACCAGGGCGGCGAGTCGCGCGTCGACCTCGTGGGTTCCGTACATGTGCTGAAGGAGGCGCTGCATCCCCTGCCGCAGCCGATGGAAAGGGCATTCGACCAAGCGGATCACATCGTCGTGGAGGCCGACATCGTGGACATGGATCCCGCCAGGGTCATGCAGGCATTCGCGAAGTTCGCACTGCTCCCGCGCGGCACTCAGATCGACGCGAGCCTGGACGCCGAACAACTCGACCGCCTGACCGAGGTGCTGAGCCAACTCGGCATGGACATCGCCCAGGTCGCACGGATCAAGCCCCTCTTTCTGGCCTCGCAGCTCTCTATTGCACGCCTGTGGGAGTTCGGGTACCTGCCGAACTACGGCGTGGACGCGCATTTCCTCCTCCGTCGCGGCGACCGGGCAGTTCACGAGCTCGAATCCGTAGAGCAGCAGTTTGCGCTGCTCGGCGGTGTGCCGATGTCCGACCAGGTTGAAATGCTCGTGAACACCGTTAAGGACATGGCAGAGGTCGAGCCGGTGATCGCGCAACTGGTCCGCGCCTGGTTCCTCGGCGATGATGCCGAGATGTTGCGGCTCTTCGAACAGTTCACGGCCGGGTCGGACGCGGATCGTGCGCTACTGGAGACGCTCATCTACGAACGAAACGTGACGATGGCGGCGGGAATCAAGGACCTGATCGGGAAGCCGGGCAACTGGTTCGTGCTCGTCGGCGCGGGACACCTGCCCGGTCCCCGGGGTATCGTCGCCCTCCTCGAGGCGCAGGGCCTGAAGGCGCAGCGGATCATGTCCGACGAAACCGAACCATCAGAATCGAACGGAAACGAGCCACCGTAATGGGAAGCGCATCACGGTTGCGTTCGTCTGCCGCGCTGGGCGCGGTTTCGCTCCTCTGCGGCTGCGCCGTGATGTCGGAGTCCGAGTGCCTTGTCGCCGACTGGCATGCCGTCGGCGAGCGGGACGGGAGCGACGGCAGACCGCTGGCGCACCTGTCGAAGTACTACGACGCGTGCGCGCAGTACGGGGTCATTCCGGACGACGCGGCTTACAGGGAGGGACGCGAACGCGGGCTCACGTTCTATTGCACCTCCGATCGCGGCTACCAGGAAGGCCGTATCGGGACCGGCTATCGAGGCGTCTGTCCAATGGGGCTGGAACCCTATTTCCTCGATGGGTACAACGCCGGAATCACCGTGCGCAGGACAATCGAGGCCGTTCACCACGTCGACTACCAGATTCAGTCGACGAGGGAACACATCGAGGACCTGAAGCAGGAGATCGCCGACCTGGAGTCTTCCGAGGATGAAGACGCGTCGACCGAGGACGGCAAGCGGTCGGGCGACAGGGTGAAGGACAGGTACCGGGAACTCGGAAGACAGGAATCGGAACTGGAGAGACTGCAGGACGAAAAGGTCTACACCATCGTCGCCTACCGCCGCGCCGTTGACGTCGCGCGAAGCATGGGATTCTACGAGCAGTACGAATACTGATCCGGGCCCCCCGAAGGAGGCCTTCAAAACAAGGAGCTTAAGCGTGTTTTATGAACTTCGACAGTACAAGATCGTCCCGGGCAAGATGGACGCCTGGGTCAAGATCATGGAAGAGGAAATCCTCCCGTTCCAGGTCGCCTGCGGGATGATCATCACGGGCATCTTCCGCGGCGAGGAGGACGAGACGGTGTTTGTCTGGATGCGCCGTTTCGAATCGGAGGCGGAGCGCGAACGCCTGTACGGCGCGGTGTACGACAGTGACACGTGGAAGAACGAGATCGGGCCCCGCATCGCAGGCATGATCGAATCCGGGGGTGTGCATGTGCAGCGCATCGTGCCGACGCCCCATTCCCCTACCCAGTAGCGACGCGCCGGCGGGAAGTCACATGGTGTCCGCCAGCGACCACGCGATGAACACCAGGAGCAGGGCGGCGGCGCCCGAGAGGTACTGTCCGCTGTGTCCCAAGCGCCGGATGTCGAAACCCGCTACGACGTAGCCCAGGCCCGCGCCACATGCAAAACCGGCGACATGGGCGAAGATATCGGTACTCGCCCCTCCGAGCCCCGTGAAGACGAGCAGGGCGACTCCGGCGAAGACCGGCGCGAGCCCACGCCGCAGACCGCGCCCACGAAAGTAGCCGCGACGCCACACGAACGCCGAGATGAGGCCCACCGCGGCAAAGGTCGCCGTGGAGGCCCCAAGTGAACGAAACTCGTCGGGCCGCGCCCAGGCATTGAGCAGGTTGCCCAGGACGCCGCCCATGAGTATCAGCAGCCAGGCGAGACCGGATCCGAGATAGCGGCCGGCCATCAACCCGAACACCGCACCGAACAGCGAGTTCGCAACGATGTGCGCAAAACTGGCATGCAGCGTAAGCGCGGTGACCGCCCGCCACCACTCGCCCTGCGCCACGAGACCGGCCTGCATGAGCCCCGCGTTCTGCCAGTTCCCGCCGAGCAGCCCCCACGAAGCCAGACCGGGCACCGACCAGATGACCAGCAGATAGCCAAGTACCCCTGCCCATCCGCTGTCGAAAGTGATGATCGGGGGAATCCTGGTCCTGGGTGGGAGATTCTCCGCGCGGTAGCGCTCAAGCTGGTCCACCGCCGCGTGCAAGTGTCCCTGCCGGATGAAAAGGCACCACTCACCGGCTTCCATTTCGACGTAGTTGTCGATCCCCATCGCCGTCAGGACCAGCGCCGCCTCGTTGATCGGCTGGGGCGAGGCGTGCGAGTGCAGGCAGATCCAGCGGAAAGGATCGTCGTCGTTCATGCGGCCCGGTTCATCCTGCCAACAGTTCCAGGGCCTGGGCGTGCACCTGCGGATCGCCCGCGGCGACGATGCGACCCCCATCCTCCGGCGCGCCGCCGCCCCAGGTGGTGATGACGCCGCCAGCGCCCCGCACCACGGGAATCAAACCCTGGATGTCGTACGGCTTGAGCGAGGCCTCCACGCACAGATCGATGCATCCCATCGCGAGCAGGCAATACAGGTAGCAATCGCCGCCATAGCGCGACAGCCGCGCGCGTTCTTCCACCGCGCGAAACGCCCGTAACTCCGATGTCCCCTTGAACATGTCCGGGTGCGTGCAGCACACCACGGCGTGCTCAAGACCCGCACAACCGCGGACCGACAGCTTGCGCTCGGACCCACCACTCTCACACCGTGCAACCTGACCGTCACCGGTGAAGAGTTCGTCCAGGACGGGCTGGTACATCCCGCCGAGCAGCGTCTTCTCGCCGTCGTACAGCGCCGCCACCACGCCCCAATGCAACATCCCCGCGACGAAACTCCGCGTCCCGTCGATCGGGTCCAGGACCCAGGTCAGGCCCGCGGCGCCCGGTTCAAAACCAAACTCCTCGCCGTAGATCCCGTGCCCGGGATAGTGCGCCCGAATGGCCGCTCGCATGACCTGCTCCGCTTTGCGGTCCGCGACGGTGACCGGGTCGAAGCCCGGCTGTCCATCAAGCTTGTCCTGAATCGGTATGCGGCGCCGGAAGTAAGGCAGGACCTCCTCGCCCGCGCGTCGCAGCAACAGCTTCAGGAACGCCGAGAACTCCTCGACACTCCGATCGTCCAGTGTCGCGACGGGTGTTTTCGGCAACCGGTCCAAATCAGCCCGCCAGGCAAACCGCCGCGCGATTCGAGATGGCCACGCCCCGACGCCCCAGCCGCAACGGATTGCGGTCGTGACCGTTGGTGCAATAGCCGATGGAGATGCCGGTGGCCGGGTCGGCCCAGGCGATCTGACCACCAGCGCCGCCGTGGCCGAAGGCCGAGGGCGAGTTCCGGTGTCCGAAGCCGCGGAAGTTGCGATCCGCGCCTCCCGATACCACCACGCCGAGCGCCCGATTGACAAGCCTGCCGTACAGCGGGTCCACGAGATCGCCGCTACGCACCTCGAGCCCCATGGCGAGCGTCTCCCCGGTCCAGACCACAGGTCCGCCAAGCGCGCCACCGTGCAGCAATCCCTGGTAGAACAGCGCCAGGCCCGCCGCCGTTGCGAAACCGCCGCCGCCCGGAACCCCGACAGCACGGAACTCCGGGCGGTTGAACGTCAGGATCGCCTCTTCGGTCACTTCCGTGACGGGCGGCTCCGGCACGCCCAGCCGGGCATAGTCCTCACTCGTCAACCCGTCACCCACATGCATCAGTTCGGACACGCGATGGTTCTCCTCGACCGGCAGCCCGACATAGAGGTCCGTCAACTCCAGGGGCTCGATGACCCGCTCGCGAATGAAATCCCGGAAGTCCTTTCCGGTGCGCCGTTCCACGATCTCGGCTATCACCCACATGCTCGACGTGGGGTGATACTCGAAACGCGAACCCGGCGGCCAATTGAGGCGCCAACGCGAGAACCGTGCCAGGCGCGCCTCACGATCGTCCCACTCCAGCGGTCGGAACGGTGCGCTGGGGAACCCGGCGCTGTGCAGGAACAACTGCTCCACCGTCACGATCTCCTTGCCGTTGGTGGCGAACTCCGGAACGATCGCCGCAACGCGTTCGGTCACATCGAGCTGGCCCTCGGCGATCAGCAGCCAGGCCGCCGCTGACATCACGGCCTTGGTGGACGAAAAGACGCAGTACATCGTGTCGTTGTCCGCTTCGCCGAACGTCTCGAACAGGCCAATGCGCCCTTCCCTCGCGACGGCGATCTGCGCCGACGGCAACAATCCCTCGTCGACCTCCTGGCGCACGCGCTGCGTGAGGTCCGTGAGCTTTTGCGGGTCGAGGCCGATAGTCTCCGGCCGCGCGGCGAACTTGTGATCCACGTTTGCCCTCCCGGGGCCTTGCAGGGGTTTCCCTAAGGTTTACGCGGAAGCCAAGGATATGCAAACGGAAACCTTCGCGACGGTTCGCCTGTCGGCGGGCACGTGGCGAGCGAGTTCCGGGTTAACATTTTGTTTCTTCGCCGATGGACACGGAATGGACACCCGCAACGGCTTCATTGAAGCGATTGGCAACACCCCGCTCATCCGCCTGGGAGACCTGTCGGAGGACACGGGATGCGAAATCCTCGGCAAGGCGGAGTTCATGAGTCCCGGCGGGTCGGTCAAGGACCGCGCCGCCTGGTGGATCATCCGCGAGTACGAGAAGAGTGGTGCGCTCCAACCGGGCGGCACCGTGGTCGAAGGTACGGCGGGCAATACCGGCATCGGCATCGCACACATCTGCAATGCGCGCGGCTACGGGTGCGTGATCTACATGCCGGACAACCAGTCTCCGGAAAAGGTCGACATCCTTCGCACCCTCGGCGCCGAAGTCCGGGTGGTCAACACCGTACCCTACGCCAACGAGGCGAACTACCAGAAGCAGGCGGGGCGATACGCCGCAACGCTCGATAACGCCGTCTGGGCCAACCAGTTCGACAACACGGCGAACACCCTGGCCCACTACGAGTCGACCGGGCCGGAAATCTGGCGGCAGACCGATGGCAAGGTGGACGCCTTCGTCTGCTCGGTCGGAACCGGCGGCACCCTGGCCGGCGTCTCGCAATACCTGAAGGAGCGCAATGCCGATGTGCAAACGGTGCTTTCCGACTGCATGGGAAGTGCCCTGTACAACTACGTCACATCGGGCGAAACGGTGATGAGCCAGGGGCCTTCGATCACCGAGGGCATCGGCAGTTCTCGAGTGACCGACAACCTTGCCTGCGCGAAGGTCGACTGGGCGACGCAGGTATCCGACCAGGAAATGATCGACATGGTCTATTCGCAGTTGCGCCGCAGCGGGTGGTTCCTCGGTTCCAGCACCGGCATCAATCTCTGCGGGGCCGTCAAGGTCGCCCGTGAGCTTGGCCCCGGCCATGTCGTCGTGACGATGCTCTGCGACGACGGCAGCAAGTACCGGTCGCGGCTCTTCAACGCCGGCTGGTTGGCCGAGCGCGGCCTCAAGATCCCGGCCGGCTAGGACCGCCCGCCCGTGGAACAAATGTTCCCGGGGAGCGTCAGAGATTCAAGGACAGCGGGATGGTGAAGCGACGATCCGGTGTCGCTGGCATACGTTCCCTCGTCCCTGTATAACGACTAGCCCGGAAGTCGAGGTGCGACATGGTTAATCGCCTCGCCGCAGCATTTCTCGCCATCTGCCTGGCGCAGCAGGCGGACGCCGCCAAGGTATGGTTGCTCGATATCGATGGCGCGATCGGGCCGGCGTCGGCGGACCATTTCATACGCACGCTCGATGACGCGGGAGAAGCGGAGGTCGACCTGCTCGTCCTGCGCCTGGACACCCCCGGAGGCCTCGACAAGTCGATGCGGGACATGATCAAGGCCCTGCTCGGTTCCGACACGCCCGTGGCCACGTATGTCTCCCCGAACGGCGCCCGGGCCGCAAGCGCCGGGACGTACATCATGTACGCCAGCCATGTCGCGGCCATGGCGCCCGCGACCAACATCGGATCATCCACGCCCGTCAGTATCGGAGGAGGAGGCAGTCCGCTGCCCTTCCCCCAGCCGACCGAGCCCAAAGACGAAGAGTCGCCAGCGGACGGGGAAGCGGAGAACGAGGAAGTCTCGCCGCCTGGCACGGCAATGGAGCGCAAGGTCGTGAACGACGCCGTCGCCTACATCCGCAGCATCGCAGAGTTGCGTGGACGCAATGTCGAATGGGCCGAGAAAACGGTTCGGGAAGCGTCCAATCTCCCCGCCAGCGAAGCGTTGGAACTCGGGGTCATAGACCTGGTGGCAGACGACATCGACGATCTCCTGGCGCAGATCGACGGCATGACGGTAGACGTGGACGGCCGCTCGGTGACTCTCGAGACTGCCGCGAGCCAAGTCCATCGTGTCGAGACCGACTGGCGCTACGAACTTCTCAGCGTCATTACCGATCCGACCGTGGCCTACATCCTGCTGATGATCGGTATCTACGGACTCATACTCGAGTTCTACAACCCCGGCATGGGCGTGGGTGGCGTCGTCGGAGTGATCTGCCTCCTGGTGGGCGCGTACGCGCTGCAGATGTTGCCGATCAACTACGCCGGACTCGCGCTCATCGTGGTCGGCATCGGGCTGATGGTCGCAGAGGCCTTTACGCCGAGCTTTGGCGTACTCGGAGTCGGCGGGGTCGCCGCTTTCGTCATCGGTTCCATCATCCTCATGGATACCGACCTCCCCGGCTACCAGGTATCCGTACCGATCATCGCCGGTATCTCAACCGCGAGCGCGGCCCTGGTCCTCTTCACCATCGGCGCCGCCGTGCGCGCGAGAACCACCTCTGTCGTGTCCGGGGCGGAAGCCATGGTTGGCGCCGAAGGCGAGGTGATCGACGACTTCGAGCGCGACGGCAGGGTCCGCGCGGCGGGCGAAATCTGGCAAGCGCACAGTCGAGAGCGCCTGGAAAAGGGCACGCGCGTTAGAGTAGCTGCGGTGGACGGTGTCAAACTGGATGTCGTACGGACGGGCGACGACACGGATTAACGATTCAAGGAGTCACGCATGACGCAGATTTTTGTACTAGTCATCATCGGCATCCTGGTGGCGCTCCTGGCGAGCGCGTTCCGGGTGCTGCGGGAATACGAACGCGGCGTCGTCTTCATGCTCGGCCGCTTCTATCGCGTAAAGGGTCCGGGCCTGATCATCATCATTCCCGTGCTGCAGCAGATGGTCCGGGTCGATCTGCGCACGATCGTGATGGATATTCCGTCCCAGGACCTGATCACGCGCGACAACGTGTCGGTCAAGGTCAATGCGGTGCTCTATTTCCGCGTCATCGATTCGCAGAACGCCATCATCAATGTCGAGGACTACATGGAGGCGACGGGACAGCTCGCCCAGACGACCCTGCGTTCCGTACTGGGGCAACACGAACTCGACGAACTCCTGGCGGAGCGGGAGCGGCTCAACGCGGACGTCCAGGCCATTCTCGATCAACAGACGGACCAGTGGGGCATAAAGGTCGCCAACGTCGAGATCAAACACGTCGACATCGACGAGAGCATGATCCGCGCGATCGCCAAGCAGGCCGAAGCGGAACGCGAACGCCGCGCGAAGATCATCCATGCCGACGGCGAGTACGAGGCCGCCGCGCGACTGGTCGACGCGGCCGAGAGACTTGCCAGCCAGTCGAATTCCATGCAGCTCCGGTACCTGCAGACGCTGACCGAGATCGCAGGCGAGAAATCCTCCACCATCGTCTTTCCGTTGCCGATGAACATCATGGACTCGATCAGGAATCTGCTCGCGGACAACACCGAGCCGTCCTCCACGTAGCATCGTTAGGCCACTGCCGCCGCCGATGAACTGCACGAACTGCGGCAACGAGCGCTCTCTCCGTTTCTGCCCCCATTGCGGGCAGAGCGATCGGGACTACATGCGCTCGCTGCCTTCGCTGGTGTGGGAACTGCTGCGCGAAACGTTCGAGATGGATTCCCGGATGTTCCGCACGCTCAAGCTCCTGGTACTTCGACCCGGCGAGTTGTCGGCCGAATTCTCACGCAATCGGCGCGCGAATTACTCCTCGCCGATACGGCTCTACCTGTTCTTCAGCCTGCTGTTCTTCTTCGTCCTGTCGGTGTCGACGAAGCCCGAGCCGAAAGGGGAAGAATCCGGAGTCGTGAGTTTCGATTCGCAAAAGGCGGCTGAGACCACCGATCTGGCGGCGTTGCAGGTGGCGCTGTCTCCCCAACGGCGTGAGAAGCTGGATGAGGTTCTCTCCCGCGAGAGCAATTCGGGGGCCAGGGCATTCGCCTACCTGCTGGCACGCTGGGCAAACCAGCGTCAGGACAATCTCAACGATGTGGAGAAGTTCTACGTCTCCCAGGGCGTGGACTGGCTGCACACACCGCAGCTCGCGGCGGAACGCCTGGAGAACAACCTGCCGATTTCCATGTTTTTCATGCTGCCCGTCTTTGCACTCCTGCTTGCGATCTTCTACCGGAGAAAACGCCGCTTTTACGTCGAACACCTTGTCTTCAGCATCCATGTGCACGTGGTCACGTTCGCCCTGTTCACGCTGATGGCGCTTCTCCCCGAAGCCAGGGTCGGCGACCTACTGGCCCTGATCCTGATTCTCGTCCTCGCCGCGTATCAGTTCACGGCCCTGTTGCGCTACTACGGCGATGGACCGGTACTTACGACGGTGAAATGGGTTTTTCTTACAATGACTTACGCCATTATGCTGATACCCGGCTTCCTGCTTGCGGTGTTTGTGACGTTGTCCGCGCTCTGAAGGCGGGAGAAAGCCTCACTCGTGCATCAGCCGCTTGACGAGAGGCGTTACCAGCATGACTACGGCACCGATGGCAACGCCCGCATAGCCGATCATCTCGAATGCGGTGACGTAGGTGGGCAGGGATGCCAGCGCATCCACCTCGGCGCCGGGTGCCCGCTCCACGGCAGCCCTGCCGGCGATCAGTCCGGCAAGATAGCTCGCTGCGGCGCTTGACAGGAACCAGACACCCATCATCAGCCCGAGCACCTTCGCAACCGACAGCCGCGTGACCATGGACAACCCCACGGGCGAGAGACAGAGCTCACCGGTCGTGTGCAGCAGGTATGCCAGCACGAGCCAGGCAACCGCCACCTGTCCCGCCGAATCGGCATGCCCGGCGCCGTAAACGAGAACCAGGAACCCTAACCCCGCCTGGACGACGCCGAGTCCGAACTTCATCGGCGTCGACGGCTCCATTCCGCGACGAGCCAGTTCCCGCCAGGCGATCGAGAACAGCGGCGCCAGGAGGATCACGAACGCGGGATTCAGGAAACCCATCTGCGACGCCTGCATCTCCACGCCCAATAGCCCGGTGTGGACATTGCGTTCCGTGAAAAAGGTCATGCTGGTTCCCGCCTGCTCGAACAGCGTCCAGAAAACGACGGACACCAGGGTCAGGAACAGTACGGCGAACATCCTGTCCCGCTCTACCCGGCTGCATCGCATCACCGAGTACAGCACGATGCCGACAACGGCTGCGGCAGAGACGATGGCGAGCAGGCTTCCGACAATCTCGCGATGCTGCAGCAGCCACCAGGTCGCCCCGATTGCGACGATGGCGCCGAGATAGATCGCGTGTTCCCGCGTGATGCCGGCCAGACGTTCGCGCAGAACGGAAGGCGCCGGAGGCTCGCCCGCGCCTCTGAACCAGTGTTGACCGCCCATGAAGGTCGCGAGCCCGGCCAGCATTCCGATGCCCGCAAGACCGAATCCGTAGCCCCAGCCATAGCGCTGGCCGAGCCATCCACACAGCAGCATGGCGGAGAGCGCGCCCAGGTTGATCCCCATGTAGAAAATGGTGAAACCCTGGTCACGCCGAGCGTCGTCAGGCGCATATAGCTGACCGACGATGTTCGATATGGCGGGTTTGAGAAATCCCACGCCCACGATGATGCACGCCAGGGCGAGATACAGGACTCCAACCGCGAAGTCGTCCCTCACCACGCCGCCTTCGATCAGGCGTGCCGGCGTGCCTTCGAACGCCATCAACCCGTGCCCGAAACAGAGCAGGACCGCTCCCGCAACCACGGCCTTGCGGAAACCGAGGTATCGATCGGCGATGAAGCCGCCGATGATGGGCATGAGGTACACCATCGAACCGTAAGTCGCCACGAGGCCGCTCGAGAATCGATCGTCGAACAGGAAGTGATGCGCCAGGTAGAGGACCAGCAGGGCGCGCATGCCGTAGTAGCTGAACCGCTCCCACATCTCGGCGAAGAACAGCACGAAAAGTCCCCGGGGATGGCCCAGGAACGTGACTTCCTCGTCTTGTGATATCGGACGTGCCAGCGATGCTTCGCGGGGATCGCGACCCTCGCCGGCACCTGTGGGTGTCACTGTCTCAGGGCTTCCTCGTCGGTAGCCATGTCGAGCGCCGCGGCGAACAACGCGCGGGAATAGGGATCTCTCGGCCGGTCAAAGACCTCGTTCGCGGGCCCCTGCTCCACGATCGCACCATCGCGCATGACTATGAGCCAGTTGGCGAGTGCGCGCACGACCTTGAGATCGTGGCTGACGAACAGGTATCCCAGGTTGTGCGCCTTCTGCAGGTCACGCAGCAGGTCCACGATCTGCGCCTGCACGGACATGTCTAGCGCCGACGTGGGCTCGTCGAGCACCACGAAACGTGGCTTCAATACCATTGCGCGCGCGATGGAGATGCGTTGCCGCTGGCCACCGGAGAACTCATGCGGATAGCGTTCCATCTGGTCCGGATCGAGGCCGACCTCGACCATGACTTCGCGGACGCGCTCACGGCGCTCGTCCTTCGAGACCTCCGGATTGTGCACGCGCAGACCCTCATCGATGATCTGCTGCGCCGTCATCCGCGGAGAAAGCGAGCCGTACGGATCCTGGAACACTATCTGCATGTTCTTACGCAGCCCAACCAGGTCCCGGCGTTTTATTGCGCCGATATCCTGGCCATCGAAGCGCAGGTCACCCTCCGCCGCGAGGAGCCGCAACATCGCCAGGCCCAGTGTCGTCTTGCCCGAGCCGGATTCGCCGACGACCCCCACCGTCTGGCCCGCTCGAACGGTGACGTCCACGTCCTTCACGGCCGTGAAATAGCGGCCGCCGCCCAGCCAGCTCTTGCCCATGGCGTACTTCACGGTCAGGCTCTCCGCCGACGCCACGACTGGTGCTGTCGTGTCGTCGCGCGCGGGATCTCCCTTTGGTTCCGCCGCCAGAAGGTGTTGTGTATAGCTGTGTCTCGGCGCGGTGAACACGCGTTCCGATAGACCGGTTTCCACGATTTCGCCTTCGGTCATGACGCACACCCGGTCGGCCATGTTTCGAACGATACCGAGGTCATGCGTGATCAACAGCATCGCCATGCCGAGTTCGCGCTGCAGTTCCTTCAGGAGCCTGAGTATCTGGGCCTGGATCGTCACGTCGAGCGCCGTCGTCGGCTCGTCCGCGATCAGGAGTTTCGGCTCGTTCGCGAGCGCCATCGCGATCATGACGCGCTGCCGCTGACCGCCGGAAAGCTCGTGCGGATAGGCTCCCAGACGGCTTTCCGCTTCCTGCAGCCCTACGCGTTGAAGGAGTTCCAGCGTGCGCTCACGGGCCTCGTTGCGGTTCAGGCGCTTGTGCAGCATCAGTGACTCGCCCACCTGCTTGGCGATGTTGTGCAGCGGGTTCAGGGAGGTCATCGGTTCCTGGAAGACCATGCTCACCATCCCGCCGCGGACATCGAGCAATCGCGTCTTGTTGGCACCGATCATCTCTTCGCCATTGACGAGAATGCTGCCCTTGGGATGGCTGGCCAACGGGTACGGCAGCAACTGCAGGATCGACAGGGCCGTTACGGACTTGCCGGAACCGGACTCCCCGACCAGGGCGACGGTCTCGCCGGATTCGATGTCGAAGGAGACGCCGCGCACGGCCTCGACTTCGCCGAAATTCACATGCAGATCACGGACCTCGACCAAGCTCACGCGTCTGTTCCCCCTTCTTTGAAATCCGGCACTTTCTCCCCTGTTCGCGGGTTCTGGCGACAACCATTGTATCGCGTCATCGCGAAAGCAAAGACTGGACGATTGCGGGTACGGATAGTACCTTGGCTGGCAGGTCACCGTTGGCTGTCATGTCGCAACAGAATCTGAAGAAGGCCGGTCTCAAGGTCACCCTGCCGCGGCTCAAGGTCCTGCAGGTCCTGGAGAGCGCCGAGCCGCACCACATGAGCGCCGAGGATGTCTACAGGCACCTGCTTGAGACCGACGACTCGGTCGGGCTCGCAACGGTCTACCGCGTATTGACCCAGTTCCAGGCCGCGGGCATCGTCGAACGGCACAATTTCGACGACGGCCATGCCGTATACGAACTCGCGGACGAGGCCCATCACGACCATATGGTCGATGTCGAGAGCGGGACCGTGACCGAGTTCGTGAACGAGGACATCGAGACCTTGCAACGGGAGATCGTCGAAGCGCACGGCTACGAGCTGGTGGACCACGAGCTGGTCCTGTACGTCCGCAAACGCGAGTAACAACCCGGCATTCCCGCACGACCACCCACGTCTCGGTACGCGTTTCATCCGGCATCAGCAAGGAGCAGTCCGTGTCAGATTTCAGACTTGACGGAAAGACGGCCATCGTCACCGGCGGTGCCGGAGGTCTCGGCAAACCCATGGCCATGGCCTACGCGGCGGCCGGCGCGAACGTGGTGGTAGCCAGCCGCAACGCCGAGAATATCGGGGAGGTCGCGGCCGAGATCGAGGCCAGCGGTCAGAGTGCCCTGGCGGTTCCTGTCGACATCACGGATGCGGAGCAGGTGGATGCCATGGTCGCCCGGACCGTCGACGCGTACGGCGCAGTGGACGTGGTCGTCAACAACGCCGGACGCTGGGGCCGAGGCCACGCGCCGGAAGACACGCCTCTCGACGAGTGGCGGCACATCGTGGAACTGAACCTCACGGGCTGCTTCCTCGTATGTCTCGCCGCCGGCAGGCAAATGATCGCGCAGCAAGGCGGCAAGATCATCAACGTCTCGTCCACCGCCGGCAGCAAAGGCAACCCGGGCCAGCTCCACTATTCCGCCGCCAAGGCCGGCGTCCTCAGCCTGACCAACAACCTCGCCTGCAGGTGGGCGACGCACAACATCAACGTCAACTGCATATTGCCCGGCCTCATCGCAACGGAAGAGTTGAAGGGCTACGGCATCATTCCTTCGTCCGTCGACGACGAGGGCAACCCGAAACCCCGGCTTGACCTGCCACCCAATCCGGAAGACGTCGCCAACCTTGCGCTGTTCCTGGCGTCACCCGCATCGGACGCGATATCCGGCGAACTGATACCAGTACGGTCCTGGCTAAAGACCGAACGATTCTGGCTATGACTCCGCAACGCGGCCGTTGCCGAATTCACGACCGCGATAGTTCCGCCAGGTAGTCGTCGATCAGGTTCCAGAACTTCGGGTGCAACGGAAACGCGCCGTGGGGAACGTTGACGGTGCCAAACTGGACGGGGGGTCCGTCCTCCACCTCTCTCATTGCCTGCACCATGGCCTCGCTCTCCGCAAACGGGATGATCCCGTCGTTCGGCGATGCGATAACGAGCGTGGGCGGCATCGCCGCCGCCACGGATTCGGCCCGGAACGGGTGCCGCAACATCCAGCGCACCGGGAAGATCCGAAAGTACTTCCGGGCGAGGTTCCCCATGCTGCGGTATGGACTCACGAGTATCGCGGCATCGGGTTTCACGCGTGCGGCGGCAAGCGCAGCAACGCCCGTGCCAAGGCTTGAGCCGAACAGGACCAGGGGCCGACCCGGATACTGTGCCTTCGCCCACTTGGCGACGGCCACGGCATCTTGCACAAGGTGGCGTTCCGAGGGTCTGCCGGTACTCTCCCCATAGCCCCTGTAGTTGAAAAGGACTGTCGTCGCATGCCGGCCCGCGAAGTCGTCGATGTTCACCGAGACCTCTTCGGCGTTCCCCCCGAAATAGACGATGAGCGGGCCGGCCTGTTCACCATTGACCACCCAGCCCCGCAGTACGGCATCGGAGCGTTCGACTTCTACGGAGACGGCTGCGGGATTATCGGGAGGATCGTTCAACGCCCGGGGGTAGAAAAGGAGGTTGTCCTGGTTTGCCCACAACAATCCACAGACCGCGAGATAGGCTACTGCCACGGCGGCCAGGAACGACATTACGAATGTCGCCCCAAGTCGTCGTGCACCAGTGGCATGCCTCAAGAACCTTTTCTCGCTCGCGCCTGACCGCGGGATTATATGTTGCACGCGGCCCTTGCTGGCATCGACGGATTTTCAATGCTCCACGCCCCCGAATACCATAGGACCTTGTTCCACGTGGGAAGGAATCGACATGTCGAAGCTCGATGCGGGATTGCTCGACGCCTTGCGGGCGCTGGACACGCCGACGGTCTGCAATGCGCTGGAGTTGGTCGCGCCGGATCGTCGGGGCTATGGCTACACGGTGGAACCACTGGTATGCACCCGCCCGGAACTGGGGTCCACGGTCGGCTATGCACGCACCGCGGTCATCCGCGCCATGCATCCGTCTGACATTTCCGACAGCGAAATGCGAGCGCTGCGGGAGGGCTATTACTCGTACATCGACGACGGTCCCAAGCCGGCGATCATCGTGATCCAGGACCTCGACGGGGAATCGCGGGGATACGGCTCCTTCTGGGGCGAAGTGAACAGCAACATCCATTGCGGCCTCGGCTGCATCGGACTCATCACCGACGGCAGCGTGCGCGATCTGCCCGACATCGCCGAGGGTTTTCAGATGTTGGCCGACCGCGTCGGACCTTCCCACGCCTTCGTCCACATCGTGGGTTTCGGCACCCCTGTCAATGTCGCCGGAATGCGTGTCAGCGACGGAGACCTGCTGCACGCCGACCAGCATGGCGCGGTGGTGATTCCCGCAGACGTTGCAAGGGACGTTCCGGAAGCGGCCGCGCTCATCGCGCGCCGGGAGGCGGTCATCA
Organism: Candidatus Azotimanducaceae bacterium; assembly: GCA_965203615.1. GTDB lineage: Bacteria > Pseudomonadota > Gammaproteobacteria > Pseudomonadales > Azotimanducaceae > VXNE01. The sequence continues at coordinate 4,381,615 of OZ241900.1, read as the reverse complement.
TCAAGGCGTCGCAGGAAAAAGGATTCGATTTCGAACGTCTGCGGAGGGCTTGGGGGGATCAGGCCGAAGTGCACTGATGCCCGCGCTGCTGCCAGCCTTTTCGCTACGGGATCTCGACGGCGAGACCCACGCCTTTCCGCGCGAAACGAAGTCGATCATATGCTTCGTCAAGGAAGACTGTCCGACCTGCAACCTGGTCATGCCGCTACTCGATGTCCTGTACCGGGAATCGGGCCAAGATGTTCTGATCGCCGGCCAGACCGCAGAGGGCAACGAGTTGCTGGCCCGACGACACGCGCCGAGCGCGCCGTTGCTTGACGACTCCGCCCTCGCGGTCTCGTTCGCCTACGGCGTCGAGACCGTCCCCCTGGTTATCGCGGCGGACCAAGAGGGCGTCGAAGCAGATCGCCTGGTCGGCTTCGACAAGAACGAGTGGCGCGCCTTCTTCGAACGTCATGCGGAGGCCGCGACCGTGGATTGGGACGCCTATCCTGACTGGCGTCCGGGATGCGGTTCGCTGACCCAGGATCCGATCATCGGCGAGCGCCTTCGGGCCGCATCCGAGAACAGTCCACTGCGCGCCCGGCGGATCGAGATCGCGCCGGATGACGACGTGCACGAGTTCATGTTCGACCAGGGGTTCTCGGACGGACTGCCCGTCGTTCCTCCAACGCCGGAACGGGTTCTGCGAATGCTCGAAGGGACCACCCGGGACCCGCAATCCCGCGTCGCCACCATTCCGCCCAACATGGCCCCCGCGACGGTCGAGAAAATCGCCGTCAATGCGGTCCTCGCCGGGTGCAGGCCCGAATACCTGCCGGTGATCATCGCGGCGGTCGAAGCCGCCTGCACGGGCACGTTCAACGTCCACGGCGTCATGGCGACGACCATGGGCGCCTCGCCGGTCATGATCGTCAATGGGCCCATTCGCCATCGCATCGGCATGAACATGGGCCTGTCCGCTCTCGGTCAGGGCAACCGCGCTAACTCGACCATCGGACGCGCCATTCGGCTCGTCCTACGCAATATCGGCGGTGCCCGACCGGGCGGCACCGAACGTTCCACGCTTGGCAACCCGATGAAATACTCCATGTGTTTCGCGGAGTGGGAAGAGCGCAGCCCCTGGCCACCGTTGCACGTCGAACGCGGTTTCGATGCCGGGGACTCCGTCGTGACCCTGTTCGCCATGACCGGCGGCCCGAGCCTGATCGTCGACCAGACCTCGCGCACCGCGCACCAGCTCGCCGGTACTTTCGCCCTATCCATGGAATCCGCGCAAAACACGCGAGCACACAACATGGGAGATTGCATCCTCGTCGTGTGCCCGGAACACATCGACACGCTGGTCACGGAGAGCTACACGAAGTCCGACGTCCGCAACCGGATTCAGGAGGTCACATCCAGGCCGCTTCGCGAGCTCGTCGCCGACGCGGTCAGCGGTGCCGGTCTCGATCCGGCGCTGGCCGCGGGCATGCCGGCCGACAAGCTTGACAGCCCCGCCCCGAAGTTCGCGTCGGGCGACAACATTCACCTCGTCGTCGCCGGGTCCGAGGCGGGCAAGTTCTCCGCCTTCTTCCACGGCTGGGCAAGTGGACCGCGGGGATCCGTGCCCGTGTCACGGAAAATCGAGGAAAACTGAAGCCGGCATCGCAGCGCGATCACATCGCTATAATCCGCCGCATTGAGTTCGAGGAGCTTGCCGATGACGACCATCATGGATCCCACCGACGAGCGCGTACCAGTCGCGCGCACCGTCTCTCAACGACCCGCGGAGATCACCGGCACCCTCGCCCTGCTCGACATTTCGAAGCCGCGCGGCAACGTGCTGCTCGACCGGCTGGAAGAACTGCTGCGTGAACGCCTCCCCGACATCGCGGTCAACCGCTACGCGAAACCGACCTTCACGAAGCCCGCACCGCGGGTCCTGCGGCAGGAGATCAAGGAAAACAACGACTTCGTCATCGAGGCGCTCGCCGACTGAGGCTCCTGTACCACGTGCAGTTTGCATGACACGGTATGGTTCGAGATTCAGGGCGTGCCCTCTGTCTCGATAGCCTCAAGCGAATTCGCGCAGGCCGCCGCCGCCCAGGCGAATGCCCTCGGCATGGATGCCAAACGCTGTTTCGTCCGCCATCCCATCCAGGACCGTACGGATGACGAGATGCGCGCGCTTGCCGAGGAGGTTCTGGACGACGTTATGGAAGCCCTGACGACGCAGTAGCGCGTCGGTCATTCTCCCCGCAGCGCTGTCGTGATCGGCAGGTACGCCGCGCGCATGGCCGGGAAAAGTCCGCCGACCAGGCCCAGTCCCACGGCCCACAGGATTCCGAAGACGAGCAGTTCGGGCGTGACGGCAAAGTCGAAAGCGACTTGCGAAAAGGACCCTCCCAGGGTCGAGACGGTCCAGCCGTTGAAGCCGAAATACGCCACCGTTGCCCCGATCACGCCGCCGAGAATCGCAAGCAGAAGCGCCTCGATGACCACGGACGCCACCACCGGCGTACCGCCGAAACCGAGCGCCCGCAGGGTTGCGATTTCCACCGTGCGCATCGAAACCGCCGAGTACATCGTGTTGAGCGCCGCGAATATGGCCCCAATAGCCATGATGGCGGCCACTCCGTATCCGAAGGTCTCGATCAGCGTGGTCAGTTGCTGCGACTGGTTCCTGAAATACTCGTCCTCGCCGGTGAGCGTCAGGTCGAGACGCGGATCGTCTTCCATCCGCTGCGACAGCACGCCCGCCACGTCCGGCGATGCCAGCCGGACGCGCATGGAACTCACGCCACCTTCCCTCCGGAATATGGACTGCGCGGTCGCAAGGTCCGCCCAGACCTCGGATTCGTACACGGACCCGTCCGCTTCGAACATGCCGACGATGGTCCAGGTGGAGTTCCGGAGTTCGATTGTCGATCCCGTTTCCACCCCCTCGAACTCGGCGACAGCGCCACGGCCGGCGATCATCTCCGTCTTGCCGGTCTCGAATGAACGGCCTTCGACGATGGAGATCTCCGGACGGATCTGGAACGCGGCCTGTTGCACGCCACGTATCGCCAGGTTGGCCAGCGATTGATTGGAGCGTTTCGGCACGTCGGCCACGAGGTAAAGTTCGCCGCTGGCCGCCGTTACCTCCGACCAGGATCCGACCACGGCCATCTCGCTCGGGCCCATGCCGCTTGACAGTTCGCTCGTGGATCCGCCCCGCATCACGATCGCCCGGTCGGGCTGTCCGGCACGGGACATGGATGCCTCGAAACCCTTGGCCATCGCCAGTATCGCCACGAGTACGCCGACCACGCCGCCGATGCCGACGACGATGACCGAGGAACTGCCGAGGCGCGACGGCAGATTGCGTAGGCTCAGCAGCGTGATCTGGAAGATCTGGCGGATCACGCCTGGCGCTCCCGGAGGGCGTCCACGATGGTCAAGTGCCACGCGGTGAACGCGGGCACGCTGCCGACAATCGCGCCCAGCCCCGCTGCGAGGGCAAGCCCCTGCGCGACGATCGGCCACGTGATATTGATCGGGCCGATGACCGGCTCGAGGTAAACGCTCATAGCGCCCTGCGTCCCGAACGCCAAACCGATGCCCAGGGAACCGCCTGCGACGCACAACAGTATCGCCTCGGCCAACACCAGCGATCCGACAGTCCCGTCGGTAAAGCCGAAGGTCTTCAGCACCGCCAGTTCGGGAATGCGTTCGCGCAGCGCCTGGGCCATGGTGTTGGCGGTCAGCAACAGGATGGTGAAGAACACTGCGCCGAGGATTCCCGTCGTTATGAGTCCAATGTTGCCGAACTGCTTGGCGAACTCCCGCTGGGAGTCGTCTTCCGTCGCGGTGCGCGTCGCGTTGATGGAGTTCTCGAACATGGCGTCGATCCCGCTCGCGATTTCCGCGGCCTGCTCCGGGTCGTTCACGCGCACGATGAACCAGCCGACACCCCCCTGACCGAACTGCCGCGCCTCGTCGAAATAGTCGTACTGGAACAGGAACACTCCCGGATCGGGGTCATCCGGCTGGCCCCGGTAGATGCCGACCAGGTCGAACTCCCAGAGGCGGCTGCCGTCGCGCTTGGGATAGATGTCTCCCTCGATGGGGATGCGGTCTCCCAGGCTCCACCCGAAACGTTCCGCGAGTCCCGCGGAAACCACCGCGCCGGTACGCGTATTGCGGAACGCCGCGAACTGCTCCGGGGCGATGACCAGTTCGCTATACAGCGCGAAGTACCCTTCCGGGTCGACCGGGTACTTCGGAAAGAAGTTGCGCGGCTCCTGGTAAATGCCGCCGAACCAGTCCGCATGCGTCACATCGGCAACGCCGGGGACGGTCACGATCCGCTGCATGTGATTGATGGGGAGAGGATCGATGATGGAGTACTTCGGCGAGACCACCAGCCGGTCGACGCCAGCTTCGCCGAAACCCCCCGATGAAAACGCAACGGCGACGGCCCGCAGATACGTGAACAGCACGAATGCGACGAGCAGAGACATCAGCGTCAGCGCCGTGCGGACGCCCTTGCGCCCCAGGTTCGACCAGACGAGGCCTATGACGTTCATGCGGCCTGCTTTACCAGTTGCCCCTTGTCGAGGTGCAGAATGTGGCTGGCATGGTCCGCCGCTTTCGGATCGTGGGTCACCATGATCACGGTCTTGCCATGCTCTCGATTGAGGATGCCGAGCAGGTCGAGGATCTCCTCCGCCGTCTCCCTGTCGAGATCGCCGGTGGGTTCGTCGCAGACGAGAAGTGCCGGGTCCGCGACGATGGCCCGGGCTATGGCCACGCGCTGTTGCTGGCCGCCGGACAGTTCTCCCGGCTTGTGCAGGGCGCGGTCGGCGAGACCCACGATTTCGAGCGCCGTTTCCGCGTTCTTCCTGCGCTGAGAACCGGACAGCCTCGTGAGCAGGAGCGGTAATTCAACGTTTCGACGGGCGTTCAGCACGGGAAGCAGGTTGTAGAACTGGAAGACGAAACCGATATTTCGCGAGCGCCACCTGGCCAGGGCCCGCGCAGAGAGGTCGCCGAGGGCCAGTCCCCCGACAACAACGGATCCCACGGTCGGATTATCCAGGCCGCCGATGAGGTTCAGGAGCGTCGTCTTGCCCGACCCCGAAGGGCCCATGAGCGCGAGGAAATCGCCCTCCTCTATGTCCAGGTCGATGCCGTCGAGCACGTCGATGGACTCGCGGCCTTTCCTGTAGGACTTTGCAACTTCCTTCAGACTGACGATGGGCATGGCACGGCTCTCCAGACCTTTCGATTTCTCGTGGCAATGACGCTTCGCGCGGCGCTTTATATCAGACTTTCGCCCGTTTGCATTGGTTCTCGCAGACTGCCGGTCCCGCGCCGGCGGACCACCGCCCTTCAGCCGCGGCTGAAGTGGCCGATCTCGAGCGCCCGGTCAATCAATTCACGATCTCCACGCGGTCCCCGTCGGACAGGTCCAGGTCTACGGAGGCATCCCCCGCAAAGGAAACAACGCGCTCGCCGCTTCTCAGTCCGGAGACAACGCGCAGCCGCGCGCCGTGGGACTCGGCGACGACGACCGGACGCCGGTTTACGCGATCCTCGCTCACGACCCAGACGTAGGGCTCGCTTCCGGCATCGGCAACCGCATCGGCGGGCACCAGGACGCCTGTGGCGGCGACGGGCGGCGGCGGCGTATCGTCGAGAAAGCGCACCTTGACCCCCATGTCCGGCAGCACCCGATCATCCCGTTCAAGGATGCGGATGCGCACCCGCACCGTCGCCTTGTTGCGATCCGCGGTCGGGATGATCGCGATCACCGAGGCGGGGATCTGCACATCGGGATAGGCGTTCAGCGCGACGGTCGCCGGTTGGCCTGGGAATACGCGATTGATATACGCCTCGTTGACATCGACTTCCACCTCAAGGGAGTCCATGTCGACGATGGTGCAAATGCCCGTGCGCGTGAAACCTCCCCCGGCGGACACCGGCGAGATCATTTCGCCGGGCTGCGCCGCCTTGGCGACGACGACACCCGCGAAGGGCGCGCGGATCTGCATGTCAGCCAGCATCTGCCGTTGCACATCCGCGTGGCGCTCCGCAACGTTCAACTCCTGTTCGACGCGGGACAGCCTCGCCACCAGTCCCTCGACGGTGAGCGTGTCGCGATCCAGGTCCGCCTGGCTCGCGAGCTTGCGCTCCGCGAGACCGGAGGTCCGCTCCAGGTCCAGCCGCGCCTGCTTGAGCTGCACCTTCATTTCGTCGAGGCTCGCGCCCGAGGCGCGAAGCTGAGACTCCGACAGTTCGAGCTGCGCCCGCGTAATGCTGTCGTCGAGTTGTGCCAGAAGCTGTCCCTTCTCGACGTGCATGCCCTCCTCCACCATGACTTCCACGACCTTGCCGGTGGTCTTCGAGCTGACCGTCGCCTGGCGACGCGCCACCACGTACCCGGTCGCATCCAGCACGCTGTCGCCCGGCGGCACCGCCGCCAGGTTCTCGGCCACCGCGGTCCGAACCGTCACCGCCGAAGCCTCGATGGGCAGAACCGCCGTGAACGCGATGAAACCCGCGCCTGCAACAACCGCGATCAGCAAGAGCCACTTGAGCGGCCGACCGGACGACGATGACTCATCCGAATCCCGATCGATCGAGAGCTGCGAAAGAAGGTCTTTCTTGTCCATGCGGTCATCTTATCAAGGCTCCCGACCCAGCGGTCCATGGACGACGAGTGGGGCGACGAGCGGGGCGTCCGTTAGAATGGCGCAAGTGAGCGAACGAACTGCCAGCATCTGCAACGACATCACCGGCATTTCGGGCGAGGCCTGGAACCGATGCGCGAATGCGGGCGACGAATACAACCCGTTTCTCGACCACCGATTCCTGCATGCGCTGGAGGCAAGCGGCAGCGCGTCGCCGAAGACCGGCTGGCAACCGTTTCACCTCGTACTCCAGGAAGGCGACAGAACCATTGGCGTTGCGCCGATGTACCTGAAGTCGCACTCCCGCGGCGAGTACGTGTTCGACGGTGGCTGGGCCGAGGCCTGGTACCGCGCCGGCGGCGAGTACTACCCGAAGCTGCAGTCGAGCATCCCCTTCACGCCCGCCACGGGCCCTCGCCTGCTTCCGGCCGACGGCAACGGCGCCGGACTCGTCGAGGAACAGCTCCTGGCGGCAAGCGTGCAGGTCGCCGACCGCATCGGGGTCAGTTCCCTGCACTACACCTTCATGCCGAAATCGCAATGGGAGCGCGCCGCGAAGCTCGGGCTGCTGCAACGGGTGGATACGCAATACCACTGGTCGAATGCCGGTTTCGACACGTTCGACGACTTCCTTTCGGAGCTGGCATCGAAAAAGCGCAAGAACATCCGCCGCGAGCGTCGCGAGGCGGTCCAGGACGAGATAGAGGTGGATTGGCTCACCGGCAGCGACCTCACCGAACACCACTGGGACTGCTTCTACGACTTCTACATGGATACCGCCAACCGCAAGTGGGGCACACCGTATCTCAACCGGCGGTTCTTCAGCCTGGTGAACGAAACGATGCCGGAGCGAACGCTGCTGATCATGGCCCGCAGGCGCGGCCGCTACATCGCCGGGGCGCTGAACTTCATCGGCTCCCACGCGCTGTTCGGACGCAACTGGGGTTGCTTGGAGGACCATCGCTTCCTGCACTTCGAAATCTGCTACTACCAGGCCATCGACTTCGCCATCGCACACGGTCTGCAACGCGTGGAAGCCGGCGCGCAGGGGCCGCACAAGGTCGCCCGGGGCTACCTTCCCCGAGCCACCTACTCGGTCCACTGGATCCGGGATGCCAGCTTTCGACAGGCCGTCGCGCGCTACCTGCGGCAGGAAAAACAGTACGTCCAACAGGACGCGGAGTGGAGGGCCGCCCGCGCCCCGTTTCGCAAGGACATCGACCTCTCGCGCTACGTCGCACGTTGGGAGCAGAACCCGACGCCGACCGAGTAGGGCTGCTCCGGTGCGTGTCGGCGCCCAAGCAAAAATGCGGAGCTATCAGTAATAGATGGCAATGCGCTCCGTCGATTGATCAAGCGCGCGAAAATCCCGGTCGTGACTCACGAGGGCGATGCAAGACATCTCCAAGGCCGTGGCGAGGATCACGGCGTCAGGCAAACGCAGCCTGGTCTGGCTTCTGATGCGCGCGGCCCGGTTGGCAATGGCGACCGTAAGGTCCGCGACCAGCCAGGTTGGCGGTCGCGTCAATGCCTGCCGGTAATCGTCTGCGAGCTGTTCATCGCCTTCCCGCAACGGACCGGTCAGGATCTCCACCAGGGTGACCGTCGAAATCACCAATTGGTAGTCCCCCGACGCTGCCCGTGCGAACAGATCCGCATAGCGCGGCCCGAACACGGGATGATCTTCGAGGTAGTAGATTATCGGGGCGCTGTCCACAAGGATGCGGCCCCGACGCGGCAGGTCGCTTATCTCCACGATCACCACTCGCGACGCAGTTCGTCGATGTACTTGGAGACATCGCCATAGCAGCCTCCCGCCGACCCTCGCAGGGAAGTGAACTTCGGCCCGTCGGATCCTGCAACGTGTGATATCGGGACAATCGCTGCCCTCGGCACTCCTCGCTTGCTGACGATGGTCACCGTTCCATCGCGTTCCGCCCGATCAATCAGTTCGGGCAACTTCTGCCTGGCTTCTTCTGCACCCACCTGGTTCATGCGCTCGCCCTTGACCGTACAGTCGTACAGTCTAGCCATCGCCAGGAACTCTGGCAATCAGCGGCGGCGGGTCAATCGACGCAAGCGGGTTCCGGCCGCCGGAGTTCGGCCCGCACCTCACCCACATGGCGTTGCAGCCTGACGAGATTGTCGGGGCCCAGCCGAACGAGCTGTTTGCTCAGGGGAGAAGCGGCTTCCAGCTTCGCATGGGCGTAGGCGTATCCCCTGTCTGTCCGCACGACCTCTATCGGCAACAGTGGTAGCGGCACCGCGAGAATCTCCCTTAGCGCCTCGTCGACCACCACGTCGACATCCGCATCGGGAAGGCCCAGCTCTTGCAGCGACTGCGCCAGCAGCGGACGGAACAACCGCACGAGCGACGCGGAACGTTCTGGCGACACGCACGTCAGCGCATCCACAACCGGGTCGAAGCGACCGAAGCTCGCATCGTCGATGTAGTGCCGGTCTCCGCGCGTTTCTATCCTGAATGCCCCGGCGGGACGCTTGAAGAGAGCGCCGCCGGCCCTCGACAGTTCGCCGCGCGCTGCGTTCTCCAGCACCGCCGTCGCGCGCCGGAGGATATCGATTACGCCGTCATCGGGGAACACCGCGGCGAGGCAATCGTCCATCTGCGCCCGGACAAACTCATCGCTGTCCCCGAGCAGCGGCAGTTCGGGCGCCGGTACCGTTTCGCAGTCGGAATCATCGGACGGTGCCGCCTCTTCCCCGACGACCGCAGGCGCGGGCGCGGGTGCGCTTTCCTTGGGAACAGGCGCGAAGACCGGCGCTTCGGGCGCCTCGAGCATGAGCGCATTCCACAGCAGGAAGCCGAACCCCACGATGGCCAATGCCACCGCAACGGCGATGAGATGATGTGGCGTCATCGGTCGTTTCACGCTTCCCTTCTTGCATGGCAGTACGCCTCCGGCAACCCGGAAAACGCCCGCACTTCCTTACGCGTCAGCGGTCGGGGACGCTCCCCCGGCTGAAGGCTCCTGCCGCCCTCTTGTTGTCCGGTCCGCCAGCGGGAACCTATAATCGTCGCGTCGTCCCGGCATGCGAGCCCCGGTTGCAACATACGCCGGTTGAAGCCGTTATTCACGAACAGATCGCCCTCGGCGATGCGGTAACCATCGCTGGCTGGGTGCGATCCCGGCGGACGTCAAGGGGTGGCTTTTCCTTCGTCCACGTCCATGACGGTTCGTGTTTCGACGCGATCCAGGTAGTCGCAGACCAAAATCTCGCCAACTACGACGAGATCACCGCGCTCACCGCCGGATGCGCGGTCGAAGTCAAGGGCACGGTCGTCGCCTCCCAGGGTCGGGGGCAGAGCCGCGAAATCCAGGCGGACGCGGTCCGCATCGCCGGTTGGGTCTCCGAGCCCGACTCCTACCCCATCGCCAAGAAGCGCCACACCTTCGAATACCTGCGCTCCGTCGCCCACCTGCGCCCGCGTACCAACACTTTCGGCGCGATGGCCAGGGTACGCAATGCCCTCTCGCAGGCGATACACCGGTACTTCGACGCGCGTGGTTTCTTCTGGGTCAACACGCCCATCATCACGGCGAGCGATTGCGAAGGGGCCGGCGATCTGTTCCGCGTCAGTACCCTCGACATCGCGAACCGTCCCCCGGGCGGCTACGGCGACGACTTCTTCGGCCGCGAGACGTTCCTCACCGTCTCCGGTCAACTGAACGTGGAGTCCTATTGCCTGGCCATGAGCAAGGTCTACACCTTCGGTCCGACGTTCCGGGCAGAGAACTCGCATACGGCGCGGCACCTGGCGGAGTTCTGGATGGTGGAGCCCGAGATCGCGTTCGCCAATCTCGAAGACAATGCCGGACTCGCTTCAGATCTCCTCAAGGTCGTGCTTGCCGATGTGCTCGAACGGTGCGCGGAGGACATGGCTTTCTTCGCCGAGCGTATCGATGCCGGTGTCATCGACCGGCTGCAGCGCGTCATCGACGCCCCGTTCGAATGTCTGACCTACACGGAGGCGATCGACATTCTCCAGGCATCGGGCGAGTCCTTTGAGTTTCCCGTCGAGTGGGGTCGCGACCTGCAATCCGAGCATGAGCGCTATCTCACCGAGCAGCATGTGAACGGCCCAGTCACAGTCGTAGATTACCCTAAGGAAATCAAAGCCTTCTATATGCGTCTTAATGAGGACAATAAGACCGTTGCAGCGATGGACGTGCTGCTTCCGGGCGTCGGCGAGATCATCGGCGGAAGTCAGCGTGAAGAACGGATCGACGTGCTTGACGAACGCATGGATGCATCCCTCGCCGAGGATCTCTGGTGGTACCGCGACCTCAGGCGTTACGGCACGGTCCCCCACGCGGGGTTCGGACTGGGGCTTGAAAGGCTGCTGCTGTACGCCACCGGGATGGAGAACATTCGCGACGCCATCCCGTTCCCCCGGGTACCCAACAGCGCCGCTTTCTGACATCGGAGATAGCACCGGTGCCCTTCCAACCCATCGACCAGGACACCGTGCTGGTGTCCATGGAAGACGCGGCCGACCCGCTAGCCGCCTGGTCCCGGCACGGATTCGAACTCGACGGCGACGCCTGGCCGTCCGTCGCGCACTACTTCCAGGCCATGAAGTTCACGGACGCCGATTTGCGCAAGGCCATCTGCGGGGCAGACAGCCCCAACGCGGCCCGGCGGCTCGCGAGGCGCAACAGGCGGCGCATCCGCGAGGACTGGAACAGGCTCCAGGAGACCTACATGACACGCGGCGTCTACCGCAAGTGCCGCACTTCGGAGGACGCGGCGGCCGCCCTCCTCGGCACCGGTGAGCGCCACATAATGGAGACCAGCCAGTACGACTACTACTGGGGCTGCGGCCGGGACACCCGGGGTCTGAACACCTACGGCAAAGTGCTGATGCGGGTCCGCGAGCGGCTGCGCCAGGAACAACGCAGGCGCTAGCTCGCCAGCCAAAACGAATTACAATCGGCGTGTGACCAAGAGCGGCGACAAATTTCGCAATGCCGATGGCATCCGCGCGATCAAGGACGGCATCACGGCCAATCCGGCGGCGCGTTCGCCGACGGGGCCGAAACCGCCCTGGTTGCGGGTGCGACTCGGCGGCGGACCGGGCTTTCACGAAGTTCGCCGGACCGTCGAAGAACACCGCCTGAACACCGTCTGCCAAGAGTCCCATTGCCCGAACATCGGCGAGTGCTGGAGTCGCGGTACGGCGACACTCATGCTGATGGGATCGGTGTGTACCCGTGCCTGCCGATTCTGCGCCGTCGACACCGGCAACCCCAATGGCCGTCTCGATCCGGAAGAACCGCGACACGCGGCGGAGTCCGTCCGCCTGATGGGACTCAGGTACGTCGTGCTCACCTCGGTGGACCGGGACGACCTAGCCGACGGCGGGGCCGGTCACTACGCCGCATGCGTACGCGCCATCAAGCGCTGCAACCCCGGTGTCGGCGTTGAGGCGTTGACGCCGGACTTCGGCGGTGATCATGCGGCGGTCGACACGGTGGTTGCGAGCGGTGTCGATGTCTTCGCGCAGAATCTGGAGACGGTGGAACGCCTGACCCACCCGGTGCGCGACATCCGCGCCGGATACGCGCAGACCCTCGATGTCCTGCGCCACGCCAAGGTCTCCCGGCCCACGGTTCTGACCAAGTCCAGCCTGATGCTGGGCCTTGGCGAGGCGGACGACGAGATCGGACAGGCCATGGACGACCTGCGCGATGCCGGTGTCGATGTGCTGACCCTGGGACAGTACCTGCGCCCCACCGCAAACCATCTCCCCGTCGAACGGTGGGTGCATCCCGATGAGTTTGCCGGGTACCGGGAACAGGGCCTCACCCGCGGCTTCACGGAGGTCGCGGCCGGACCCCTCGTGAGATCCAGCTATCGCGCCGAGAAGATTCTCGAAGGCAACAACCTGGGACTGATCCCCGCCAAGGCCGTCTAGCCCCTCGCTGGAGGTTTCAGCGAGAACTCCAGGGTGAACCCCGTCTTCCGCCACATCAGCCAGGTCAGGAACGGATAGAAGGAAATCGCGGAACTGACATGCCACTCGGTCAGGTTCTCCAGCCAGTCGTCGTCCTCGATCAGGTTGGTGAGCGCGACGAGCACCAATCCCTCGATCAGCACGGCCAGGCATAGCCACACCTTCGCGCGCACGAGCGGCGTGTCGCCAAAGGCGGCCTGGGCCCGGTACGCGAGCAGCAACTGTCCGAGGTAGGTCATACCGAAGAACATCACCGTCCCGTAGCGGCGAAGCGTCCGGTAAATGTCCCCTTCGGAGCCGAGAAAGGTCGTGTAGAGCACGAGAAAGGCCGCGCCGACCAGTCCAACCCAGACCACGGTCCAACGCCACCGCAGGGATGTCTCGCCGCAGCAGCGCAGCCAATGGCCGCACAGCACCCAGTAGACCATGAGGAAGGCCGCCGCAGGCAGCATGGTGGCCTTGAACAGGAAGAACCCGGCGCCGTGGCGTCCGGAGGAGCTGACACTCGTACAGCCCGAAAGGTGCGGAATGCAGCCTGGGATGTGGTCCTGCTGCACGGACAGGATGTACGAGACGTACAGGCCAAACCAGCTCAGCAGCCAGACAACAACGGCGACACGACGCAGATCCACAGGGCGACGATACCCGGCAGAAGGCGGCGAGTACATACGGGCCAACCGTTGCTTGTGCGCGAGGCGTTTTCCTGTACCGTAAAGAAAAATCGGAGAGTCCAGATGAAACTCCAGGACAGACCCGTGAGGGTTCACGCAGTCGATGCCGCGCTGGAGCGGGTGCGGGCAATAGCGCGGCGTAGACGGACTACAAGGTCGAACGTCGTCGATCAGTTCATCGCTGAACGTCGCACGGAAGCTGCCATGGAATGAAGCATGCCCTGGACGCAACGCATCCGCCGCGTTCACCTCTTCATTTGAGATCTCTGGACCGCTAACCCCCGGCATTGCACCGCCGACCGGCAACCGACACAATCCGGGCTACCGACCATCGTATCGGGAGTATCGCGATGTCCATCTCTCAGACTGCCGACGCGCTTCTGCGTAAAGCCACCGCCGATGGTTCGGTGCCCGGCGTCGTTGCCGGTGCCACCAACCGGCAGGGAAGTATCTATCTCGGCGGATTCGGCGAGCGCGTGTTGGGCGGCGGCGACGAGATGACTCCCGACACGGTAGGCTGGCTGGCATCGATGACGAAGGCACTCGCCGGTGCGGCCGCCATGCAGCTTGTCGAGCGGGGCCAGCTTGATCTCGACGCCCCAGCGGCGAAAGTGGTCCCCGCCCTCGGCGACGTCCAAGTCCTCGAAGGCTTCGCAGAGGACGGCACGCCGCGTACGCGTGCCCCGAGGCGAGCCATGACGTTGCGACACCTCCTGACGCACACCGCGGGATTCTCCTACGAGATCTGGAACGCCTCGATCATCGCCTACCAGACAGCCACCGGCACCCCGGGGATCATCAGTTGCCAGAATGCGGCGCTCGGCACGCCACTGCTGTTCGATCCCGGTGACCGCTGGGAATACGGCATCAACATGGATTGGGTCGGCCAGATGGTCGAAGCGGTGAGTGGACAACGGCTGGGGGAGTATTTTCGCGATCACCTGCTCCAGCCCCTCGGCATGCGCGACACGGCATTCCGCATTACCGAGGAGATGCGATCCCGGCTGGCGAAGATCCATCAACGCGTGGAAGACGGCTCGCTGGTGCCCCAGATGGACCTCGAACTGCCCCAGGAGCCGGAGGTCGAGTTGGGAGGCGCCGGCCTGTACGGCACGATCGAAGACTACCTCTGCTTCATCCGGATGATGCTCAACCGCGGTCGCGCCAACGGCGAACAGGTCCTGGCACCCGAAACGGTGGATGCAATGTGCCAGAACCAGATGGGAGCGTGCCGCGTCGCGCCGCTCAAGACTGTCATCCCGCCGTATTCGAACGACGCCGATTTCTTTCCCGGCATGCCGAAAACCTGGGGCTTCAGCTTCATGATCAACACCGAAGATGCGCCAACGGGCCGCACGGCGGGGAGTCTCGGCTGGGCCGGCCTCGCCAACTGCTACTTCTGGATCGACCCGGCGAAAGGCATCGGAGGCGCCTACATGACCCAGGTGCTGCCATTCGCGGACGAACAGTCCCTGCCCCTCTACCTCGCTTTCGAACAGGCGGTCTACGAGGGCCTCGACTGAAGACAGAGCATCTTCCCGCAATCTGGTCACTGCGATTCGAATTCACTGACCAGCCGCGGCGCTTGACCGGCCATGTAGAGAGGCAGCGACAACAGGGAATAGTCGACCCACGTCCCGGTGGACAGTTTTCTTGAATCCCGCAGCAGGCTCGGCACGTCCGAGTTGAAACGAAGGCCGAAGTCTCGCCGTTTCTCTTGCAGAAACTGGTGCAGGGAGCGGAGCGAACCCGTCGTTCCAGTCTTGATCTCAACGGGCACTATCCGCTGTCCCACCGTCAGCAGGTAGTCGATCTCGGCAGCGGCGCTCCTGGCCTCCCGAGCCCAGTAGTACAGTGAAGGCGCCTCATAACGTGGGCCACTGAACAGCAAGTGCTGGCCCACGAACTGTTCGGCAAGCGCGCCGTCGTTGATAAGCGTCAGGTCCTCCTTGCCCAGGTCGAGGACATCGAGGCGCAAAGCCGCGCACATGAGACCGACATCCATGTACAAGCATTTGAAATAGCGCTCGTTGGCCTCCGCCGCCAGGGGAATTCCGTTTGCAGAAGTGTGGTGAATCTTGCTCGCCACGCCCGCCATGCACAGATGCCTCAATGCATCGGCCAATTCGGCAGCTCGATGATCTCGGCTGACCTGCACGTATTTGAACTTGCGTCCCACCATGGCTGGCAGCCGGTCGAACACCATGTGTATCCGGTCTCTCAGGCGGCCGTGACTGTACTTGTTGAAGTCATCCCGATAGGCAGCGACAACGCTCTGCTGAATGCGGCCGACCCGCGCGAATTCGCCGCCCGCGCTCCCGTCCGCCTCGACGTACGCCGAGACCGTTTCCGGGAGACCGCCCACGATCCAATATTGCCGAAGCAGGTCGAGCAATCTCCGATGCACGGTTGGCGGGAGAGTGCCATCCAGAATATCCGAAAGGGAGGAGTCGCGGAGATATGCGACGAGCTGCGAATGCCCCAGGGCCTCCACGAAATCCTCAAACTCCATCGGACCCAGATGGAGATACTCCACGCGTCCCACCGGCATGGAGAACCGCGCATCCGCAAGAGCGAATTCCATCAGCGAACCCGCCGCTACGACATGTAACTCCGGCATCTCCTCATGAAAGTAGCGCAGTGCCACCAGTGCTTCCGGTGCCGCCTGGATCTCGTCCAGGAACAGCAGAGTGCCGGCAGGCGTGACAGGTATCCCGGTAAGCAGGGCCAAGGTGGAGAGAATCCGCACTGGATCTCTCACGGCAAAGGCTTCACGCAGCTCGGGGTCGCGTTCGAAATTCACCTCCGCGAAGGACATGTCCGCCAACCGGGCAAACTCTCGCACCAACGTAGACTTCCCAACCTGCCTGGCACCACGTATCACCAGCGGCTTGTGAACGCGATGGCCCGCCCACTCTTGCAGATAATTGATTTCGTGACGTTTTAGAATCTTCTGCATCGGACGAGAGAGCATCCAAAGCTGTATTTACACGTACTTTAATCGGGGTTTATGATTTTTTACAATGCTTTTTAGTCTCTAATGGCTGCTTTTGACAGGCAGAAATGGTCACATCCAGATAAGCGGTAAACTCTTTGCTCAACCAGTCAGATCCACAGGGGAGCAGTGTTTTACGTCAAAGGCAGAGCGAAACTTGTCGACTGGCTGCGCCAACAACTCATCGGTCCCGCCGGCGAGGGCGAGCTGGGGGCATCTCCGCTCGATAGGTACCCGACCGGTGTGCTCTACCCCATCGAACCCGGCGAATCCGGCATCGACCCCGCGTCCGCAGACACGCTGGAAGACATGGATTCGGCACTGTTTGACGGCCAAGAGGAAGAAACCCTCGAAAGCGAAGATGGCGAAAACGAGTTGATCGCACAACCGGCGCGAAAGGGGCGGTATGTGCCGCCCTCGTCGGTGGGGTTTTCCTTTTACGTGCGCGGCGAGGTGAGCCTCTCGATCACCGCGTCCGCCGCGACCTATGACACCACGGATGATCGGGACGAAATCGGTCAGTTCCGGGCGAGACGATACCGAAGAGTTTCTCTCGACGAAAAAACTGTGGTCTGGTCCGGGTCCGAAACGAGAGACCAGCCCATTTGGAAGGATCGAGCCGGCATCGATGTTCGGGCACGACCGCATCGGGCCGGGACCATAGTTACCGTTACCCTGGTAAATCACCAGGAGCTTGATGCTACCGTCGCGCCATCCCGGAGGCAGGTTGAACGCGTCGGCAAGTCTCTGTTCGAAGCGCGCATCGAATGTGTCGTTGATAGTGGCCAGCTCGTGGAATACCCGCGCGTAGATCCGAGCCTGCTGATGGAAGAGGAACAGGAACTCGAACTCCAATACCGCGACAGGCATATCTACGCGGTCGGTCATGGCGCCGCGGTGGATTGGCATGTTCCGGCAAACGGAGTACCGCGCATCCGATCCGAATTCATGCCCTGCGTGGACGTACCGATCACGACCAACGAATTGTCCGATGACAACGACTACCAGGAAGTCCTCGAGTTCCGTCGCCTGGCGGAGGCGACGAAACCCGACGCGCTTCTACGATTCGTCGCCGGCTACGGCGACTGGGTCGTCGAGCGGCAACGCGATGCGGCGATGCTGGCGAGCGAGAAGGAGAAGGCTGCGGGCGCACGCATCTGCGGGCGAATGAGGAAGGCATTGGAGCGAATGCGGGAAAGCGTTGAGTTGCTTCGAGCGGACCCGCTGGCGGCAGAGTCCTTCCGTCTGGCGAACCAGGCGATGCGCGAGCAGATGCGTCGCGCAAAACCCGCTCAGGACGAGGAAACCGAAACGGAACCCCGGTGGCGACCATTCCAGTTGGCCTTCCTGCTTACCGTCATGCAATCCGCCGTTCGCGAAGAGGACGAATTTCGAGATGTCCTTGACCTGATCTGGTTCCCCACCGGTGGCGGCAAGACCGAGGCGTATCTCGGCCTGATCGCGTTTCTGATCGTCTGGCGGCGGCTGAAGTATCCCGCCTCGGGCGGCGGAACCGCAGCGTTCATGCGATACACCCTTCGCCTGTTGACCCGACAGCAGTTCGAACGTGCGGCGCGCATGATTTGTGCTTTGGAACTGATCCGCAGGGACGATCCGAACCGACTGGGTGACGAACCCATCCGTGTCGGCATGTGGGTCGGCCGCAGCGCCAGTCCCAACCGCCTGGAGGAAGCCGCGCAATGGGCACGCGAAATCGCAGAAGGCTCGGCGATAGCGCGTCATGCTCTCGTGTTACAAACGTGCCCATGGTGCGATACGCCGTTTGACGCCGTACGCGGCTACGTCGCAACGCCGGACGACTTCCAATTCCATTGTGTCAGTGCCGAATGCGAATTCGGAAAGAACTCGCACCCGCTGCCCTGCAACGTAGTGGACGATGCCCTCTACAAAAACCCGCCTTCGCTGTTGATCGCCACCATCGACAAGTTCGCCCGCGTCGCATGGGAAGAACGGGCCAGCGCGTTCTTCGGTGCCGGGCCCGGTGGTCGAATGCGTCCCCCGGAACTGGTGATTCAGGACGAACTACATCTCGTGACCGGTCCGCTGGGTTCGGTCGCCGGCCTGTACGAGGCGGGTTTCGACACGTTGCTTGACCAGCGCGGCGTGCGTCCGAAATACATCGCCTCCACTGCCACCATCCGCATGGCGAAGGAGCAGGCGCGACGGCTGTACGCGAGAGAACTGGCCGTGTTTCCGCCGCCCGGGCTGTCCTGCGACGATTCGTACTTCGCACATACGGACACGACGCGTCCCGGACGCTGCTACGTCGGCTATTTCGCCCCATTGCTCGATCAACAGCATTGTCTGGCGCCGCTCGCGGCAGCATTGCTGGCGGCACCGCTCGCCTTGTTCCCGGACGATACGGACAGTCAGGCGCTGATCGATGCCTGGTGGACCCAGGTGTTGTATCACGGCAGTCTGCGCGGGGTCGGCAACAGCCACACCGCCTTCCTGACCGATGTGAGGGATTTCAGCCGGACGCTGTTCGGTGAGATCGTCGAAACGCAGCGGTCCACAGGCGACCAGCCCGAAGAACGTAGTCGATGGAACGGCAATACCGACCGTTTCCAGAATCCCAGGATCGAACAACTCACCAGCAGGCAAACCGCTGAGAAGAACGCTGAGACATTTCATCGGTTGACTCAGCCCGCGGAGCACGGCGACAGCCTGGATGCCGTGCTGGCGACCAACATGGTTTCCGTGGGCCTTGACGTGGCGCGGCTCGCCTTGATGGTGGTCAACGGCCAACCGCTCACCACCGCCGAGTACATCCAGGCCACGAGTCGGGTAGGTCGCGCCGACGTGCCGGGCCTGATCGTCGCCAACTACTACCGCCACCAGGCACGGAGCCTCTCTCACTACGAGAGCTTTCGGCCCTACCACGACTCGTTCTATCGCTTCGTCGAACCGGGCAGCGTGACGCCGCTGACCTATCAAGTCCGTACGCGCGCATTGCACGCCGCGCTTGTCATCGCCTTGCGAAACTCTGTCGACGCGTTGCACTCAAACAAGTCCGCCCGGAGATTCGATAAGGAGTCGCCCGAAGTCCAGGCCGTGATCGACAAACTCAAGCGACGGTGCGGGCGCGCCTTCAATGGCAAACAGGCAGAGACCGAATCGCATATCGACCGTCTCGTCGCCGAATGGCATGACGAAGCACGTCGTTGCGAGATGCATAAAGTCGCCCTCCATTATCAAACGCCAGCGCGCGAACGGAACGCGGGGCGACTGCTCTACGATCGCGGCGACGCTCGTCGAGGGTTATGGCCCACTTTGCAGTCGATGCGCAATGTGGAGAACGAAGGAGTACTCAAGCTGAATGTCTGAAGAGTTCCTGCCTGTTCGTCTGTCGCATTTGCTGCGCCACTGCTCGGTGGGCGCCATTGTGCGCTGGAACGACAGTCTCGTCGTGGTACCGGATATCCGCCAATGGAACCGGCACGGACAGGATGTGCGCGACAGGGAAATCCGCTATGTGGACCAGGTGCGCAGTGCCCTCGGCATCAGTCAGGTGCTATGCAAGCCGCCGGTCAAGCTGGAGCAGGACGGGAACGTGTTGGGAGGGATCCCGGCGCTGCGGTTCCCCTCCTGGATGCATTGCCGGAAGTGCGGCTTGTTGCACTACCTGCCGTGGCGCAGGGACGATCGCGCGAAGATGGAGGATCTACGGTGTGCCGAGAAGACCCGGGATTGCGACGGAAGGCTGGAACAGTCGCCTTGGGTCTTGGTCCATGAGCGCGGCTATCTCGCGGATGCCCCGTGGCACGACCTGGCCCACAGGGATGCGCGGAATGCCGAACAGCGCCAGTGTCGTGCCGATTGGGAGAAACCCCATTTGCAGCTAGTCGAGGACGCAGTCGGTCGCCGAATTCGCTGCACCCGATGCGGTTCGTCCGGAAGCCTGGAGTCGCGGTGGTCCTTTGGCAGCCACACCTGGCAGCAGCCCTGGATCCGGGAGCCGCCCGCCGAGCCACCGGAAGAACCCGCCTGGCTGCTGGAGATCAACGATGTCCGCGTACACTCCCCCGACAACCGGACGGCGCTCGTCATCCCCCCGGAGTCCCGGATTCTCCGCGGCACCGTGGTGGACCGGCTCTATGGCAACTCCAGAGATCAACGAGCCCTGCGGAACGCCAGATCCGTGTTGGCGCGCAAGTCCGCTATCCAACGGATCGCCGCCGACTACAACTGCAACCCCGGCGATGTCGAGGACGCCATGGCAGAGATCGACAGGGGGTACCCCCTCTACGATACAGCCATCACCGGGCAGGACCTGATGGCCGGCGAATATCTGGCACTGACCGAACCGATTCCCAACTTGAGGGAAGAAGAGGACTTCGTCACGGATCACCGTACGGTAGCCTGGGAGAGACTCAAGCGAACTTTGGACGAAGGCCCCGCCAGCCGTGCCGCGAGCACGATCGGCCGCCTGATCGCCGTCAACAAACTGAAGGAGATCTTGGTATTGACGGGATTTCGCCGCGCCAGCGGGGAGACAGTGACGCCGCCGGACATCACCGGAGAGTGCGACTGGCATCCCGCCATTGAACTCTACGGCGAGGGCCTGTTCTTTACCTTGGACGAGACGTTGTTGCGGCGCTGGGAAATTGATCCCGTTGTGCACGAACGCACGCTTGCGTTCGAACAGCGCTATCCCGCCGCTCCGATTCGCGCCGAAGTCGACGTCTCGCCGCGTTTTCTCCTGTGCCACACGCTGGCGCACCTGATGATTCGACAGATCGAGGCCACGGCTGGCTACCCCGCCGCCTCGCTGAAGGAACGCATCTATTGCGCGGCCGGCGCCAAGCCCATGGCCGGCATACTGATCTACGTCGCGGTCGCCGACGAAGAAGGCTCCTTGGGCGGCCTCATGGAACTGGCCGCTCCCGAGCGTTTCCTGCGCTTGCTCACGGCGGCGCACGAGGCCGCGGAATGGTGCTCGCTCGATCCGGTCTGTTCCGAACAGGAGGGGCATGGTCCAGGACTGCTGAACCGCGCCGCCTGCCACGCCTGCGCACTGGTGCCGGAGACGAGTTGCATGTACGAGAACGTCCTGCTCGACCGCACCTTCGTCAAGTGCGATGCCGATTTCCCGGCTTTGCACGACATGGTAGAGGCTGACTGAAGTACACCCGATGACAAAGCGCAAGTTCGAGTTGCCGGGCATTCAGGACCTCAGCAAGCAACAGGAGGCGGCCCGCGCCTTGCCCAAGGAAGGCCAGCACCTGATCATCGGCGGTCCCGGAACGGGCAAGTCCATCCTCGCTCTGCTTCGCGCCCGGCGCCACGCACGGGAAGATGACAATTACCTGTTCCTTGTGTTCAACCACATTCTCAATGCTGCGAGCGGTCAGCTATTCGGCGACGGCTTCGAGAGCAGCACTTGGGACGGCTGGTTTCGGGAGATGTTCCAGCAGTTCGCGGGACAACCGATCCCGCTGCTACCACCGCAGCCGAACGGGTTTAGTGGTATCGATTGGAGCGGCGTTGAGGAGATCATCCAGGCACTGCCCGTCGAATCGAACGCGGATCATCCTTTTCTCGTCATCGACGAAGGCCAGGACATGCCGCGCGAGTTCTACAGCAGTCTTGTCAGCCTCGGCTTCGAGCGTTTCTTTGTGGTGGCCGATCAGAATCAGCAAATCAAGGAAGCGAACAGCAGTAGAAGGGAAATCCAGGAGCGCCTCGCGATAGAGACGCAACACGTCATCGAGTTGCATCACAACTACCGCAACCGGTATCAGACCGCGAAGTTGGCGAGGACCTTCTACACCGGAGACCCGGCGAGCCCTCCGCCAGATCTCCCGACACCAGGGTCCGGCGCAGTCCCCATACTCTATACCTACGCGCCGGATGACACGGATAGGGTTGCCAAGGGCATCTTGCGGCTGGCCGACAGGGATCCACGACAGTTGATCGGGGTAATCACGCCGAATAACCGTGTCCGTGAGCGGTACTTCAAGATGCTTCGGTCAGTGGAACTCGAGTTGGACAACTCGCGACCTCCGGTAGAAACCTACTTCGCCGAGAGCCGAACCGACATAGCCTTCGACAAGGGCGGCATCCTCGTAATCAATGCGCAAGCCTGCAAGGGACTGGAGTTCGATACCGTGATCCTCGCCGATATCGATGAGCACTACCACAGACCGCAGGATCCCGATGTCGCCAAGCGCCTGTTCTACGTCATGGTCGCCAGGGCGCGGGAACGCGTGTTCATGTTCATGAAGAAGAATGGCGACCGACGCATCGAGGCCATCCTGCCGATGGACTCGGGAGTGCTTCGACGCACTGAATTGTGATGGCAATCGACGATCTCTTCGGACCGGTGGACGGACCCGCTCCGGCCAGGAAGGCGCCCGACTCGGGTCTACTCGTTACCAACCACCTGAATCTCTTTTACATGCTCTCGGCGGGGCTCATATTTCCGCCGATCGGGTTCGGGGGCAAGTACTACCAGGACACCCTGTGTTGTTTCCCCGGTTGGATTCCCCTGTTCGTGGACAAGGTGTCCCGACGAGCAATCGACTATTCGACGACAGAAGCCGAACACCTGAAACCCGTCCTCATCGAAATCGAGTTATCCGGCCTTTCGGGAGAAGTGGCCGTATACCGAGAAGAATCCATACGCCGGTTACGTTTCCCGGAGCAACTCGACGGCTCCGAGCGGATCATTCTCCTTCCGGCACCGTTGCCCAGTCCCAGAGTCAAGTCCATTGTCTACCTGTCACGCGACGATAAACGGTTTTGCGAAACAGACGCCCAGGACTTCGGCAACGTACCGATCAAGGATTTCAAGGGCAGATCGAACAAAACCTTGTTCGACAAGGCGTCGGAGATCCCCTGGCCACCGGCACAGGGACCGGCGGAACGTGACACCGCACTGCAAACGCCGCTCGCCGCCGGGGGCGTGCTGGCGATGCTGCTGCATGTCGGCAACCGGGGCGAGGTCGCAGTTGACAGTTGTCGGCGTGCTTTCGAGCCGGACGATGCATACCCCGTGCCGATCCCGGACCCAATCCTGGCTGGCATTCCAGAATGGATGGAAAGCGGCACGCTCCCCCCTTTCTTGGCGGGGGACTTCGGAGAAGATCCGGATGACATCCGGGATGAGACGCAGAAAAAGCTGTTCTGGGGTTCCATCGAGCGTCTACTGGATTGGCGGGAGCGCGGCTGCACTGGAAACGTCGAGGACATGATGTTGGATTTCCTCTCCGACACAGCAGCAGGGCTGGACTCGCGAGTGCAATCCGGCGCACGGGCGCTCTGCGACACACTCTCCTCCTTGACCGGGCTTGCAAACACCACGGTCAGTACGCTGTTCGAACGGCATCCAACGCCCATGGCCCGCGCCATGATCCTGTTTTTCTTGCGTCGCGACTGCTCGGACCTCCTCGACTTCAGCCACGACGCACTGCGCGAGCTAGACTGGGTGATGGCCGCCATCCTGTTTGGAGCGCGGGATGGGTGGCAGCGTCTTCCCCTTCCACTACGTGCCATCTCGGGGCTTTCCGACGCCGTCTCGCACCGTATGGCGTGCATGGCCCATCGAATCGCACGTACAGAAATCGATCTGGGCGATGCACCGGCCCGGGTTAGTTCCCTACGCGAGTTGTTCGGCAACGGTTCCCATTGGCGACGCATGGAGCAGTCGGCTGCGCTCGATCTTGCACGTTCACAGAAGTGGAACTGCATAGACACGCGGATCAGCCTCGGACGCGGCGAATATAGCCTTTCTGTCAGTGGCGGCTCGGCGCACATCGACATGCCAGGCGAGCCGAGAGTAACCGCGAAAATCGATGTCGCGAAGTTCCTTGATTATCTAGCCAGATCACGCCTCGAACCCAGCATCGAGGCAAAGGTCCGAAAACAGCTACGGGGCTGACTTCAATGCGCATGGTTCCGCCGTTCCCCTACGAGACGCGTAGCCAAGCGGAGAAACGAGTATTCGACCGGTTGCGCAATGCCCCGGACGATGACTGCTTCGCATATCACTCACTGAAGCCAACACGGCATCCCTACAAACGCTTTCCGGAGATCGACTTCGCCATCTGCTCAAAGGAAGGTCTATACGTTATCGAGGTCAAGGGTGGGCGCGTCTCCTGCCGTGATGGTGTCTGGCAGTACCTCGACCGCAACGGCAGGCTCGCCGAATCCGCCGAGAGTCCGTTTCGTCAAGCCGAAACCGCGCTACAGGGTCTGATGCAGAGCATCCGCGCTCAACTCCCGGGAGACTTTTGCGACCAGTTCACTGTGGGCTACGGAGTCGTGTTCCCCGATTGCGAATGGCGCGGACAGGGAATCGAATGGGACGAAGCGATGGTCGCCGACGCCCGGCGCAGTCGCGCCATCGAGGTTTGGCTGCGAGAACTCTTCGACTATTGGCAACGTCGAGACGGCGCGATCAGGCGACCGGACGAAGAGTCCGTTCGCCGCTTGCAGAACTTGCTGCGGTCAGATGCGAAAAGTTCCGCTCCAACACTGGCCTGGCAAGTCGAAGAGTCGCGACGGCGCATCGAGCAATTCACCGAAGATCAAATGCGAATGGTTGACGTCGCAGAGGCGAATCCTCGCGTGATCTGCGCCGGCGGTGCAGGGACCGGAAAGACATTCGTTGCCGAGCGACTCGCGCGGCACTGGGCGGACGCTGGCATGCATGTCGCCCTTGTATGCCGATCCCCTTGGCTCAAACACTTCCTGGCATCGAGGCTCTCCGTGCCCGGAATCACCGTCTCACTGA
This sequence comes from Candidatus Azotimanducaceae bacterium, assembly GCA_965203615.1. GTDB lineage: Bacteria > Pseudomonadota > Gammaproteobacteria > Pseudomonadales > Azotimanducaceae > VXNE01. The sequence continues at coordinate 4,356,555 of OZ241900.1, read as the reverse complement.
TAGAAAGTCTGCTTTTGGACTGCCGCCGAGCCGGCTTGACGCACTTCGACGCAGTGATTGTTGATGAAGGTCAGGACCTGTTGGATATCAACTCCGTGCAGATTTTGGATCGTGTGCTTGATGGGGGACTTCGTGCTGGCCGATGGTCCTGGTTCCAAGACCAGAACCAATCGCTGTTTCCAGCTCGCGACACGCAGGCAAGGGACTGCCTGTTCGCCTCTGACCCCGTCCGAGTACCGTTGCGCACGAACTGTCGCAACACACGAGTCATCCTGAAGTGGATACAAGACGCATTGGATGCCGACCTCGGAGTCAAGGGCGCTGGGGCAGGACCGAGCGTTCGCGTGAACACGGCGTCCGACAGACGTGAGTCCGCCGCTTTGGTCGCATTGGAGATTGCGAAACTCGTGGATCAAGGTCAACTCGCGCCCGGTTCATTGACGGTTCTCTCGCCGTTCGAAATGGGGGAGTCGTCCATCTCCGACCTTCCGCCTGACGTATCTCGTCGAATCCGACGGTTGGATGAGTTTTCCATGCGAGCCATGCCGCGCGACAAGGTCGGGTTCGCCAAAATCGATGAGTTCAAGGGCCTGGAAAACGATGCTGTCATTGTTGTGGACCTTCCCGACCCGTCTGTGGCCGAAAGATCAGCGGCTCACTACGTGGCAATGAGCCGCGCACGATCCGTACTTTCGCTAATCCATCGCATGGAGGCATGAGTGTCCCGAAGTATTGGCCAAGGCCAAGCTGTTTCGATACCGAGAATCGAATTGTTGCCGGCATGAGGTGTGCCCTCCTGCCTGCTCGCAATCGAGACCCGCAATGCGCGAAGGCTCTGGACTGTCGGGGCTTTTGTTCGATCTCCGTTCCGGGACTTACCTGCTAAAGTCCCCAACAGTGAGGTGATGACTATGCAAGACTTCCTGCGTTGGCGGATCGGGGACGTCACGGTCACCCGTGTGGTGGAACTCACTTCGGCCACCATAGGCAACAACATACTGCCCCAGGCGCCGGCCGACCTGGTTGACACCCTGCCCTGGCTCAAGCCCTTCGTGAACACGGAGCGCAAGCTCGTTCTTTCGTTCCACAGCCTCGTCATCCGGTGTCCCGACCAGACCATTGTTGTCGACACGTGTATCGGCAACGAAAAACCCCGCGGCTACCCGCGCTGGAACATGATGCAGTCCGATTTCCTGCGCGATTTCTCCGACGCGGGTTTTTCCGTGGACGGGGTCGAAACCGTGCTCTGCACCCACATGCATGTCGACCACGTCGGATGGAACACGCGTCTCGTCGAGGATCGCTGGCAGCCGACGTTCGGCAATGCGCGCTACCTGTTCGCCGAGGACGAGTGGAACCATTGGCGCGACCGGGAACGGGCCGGCCGGTATGTCGACATCATCGATGATTCCGTGCAGCCGATCTTCGATGCGGATCTCGCCGACCTGGTTTCCACCGACCATCGCCTCAATGCCGAAGTCGACCTGCTTCCCACGCCGGGACACACGCCGGGACACGTCAGCGTACATATCGCGTCACGCGGCGAGGAAGCGATCATCACCGGCGACCTGATGCATCACCCCTGCCAGTTGGCGCATCCCGAATGGTCCTGTACGGCGTGCCTGGATCCGGTTGAGAGCGCCGCAACGCGCAAGGCGTTCGTCGAGCGCTACGCCGACCGGCCCGTGCTCATCATCGGCACCCACTTCTCGGGTCCCACCGCAGGCAAGATCGTACGCGACGGGGATGCATACCGTCTCGACTACTAGTGCTCCGTCACACCCAAATCTACGGGTATCTGCGGGTCTTTTTGCCCCCTGGACTTCGTTGCTCCTCCTTGTGTGGTGCGTGCAACAGCGCAATGCGGGATAATGTTCTCGATGTTTCATCCCACCGCACATTGCGCTTGTCCGGCCCAACTCTCTAGTTGAGGCTTCCCCGCGGGCGCGTGCCCGCACCTCGTTTCGCTGCGGACTCTCCCATGGACATCTATATTCACGACACGCTGACCGGCACCAAGCGGCGTTTCGAACCGCGCATACCCGACACGGTGTCGATGTACGTCTGCGGCCCCACCGTCTACAACCTCGCACATATCGGCAACGCGCTGCCCGCGGTCGCGTTCGATGTGCTGGCGCGAGTGCTCAGGCTTTACTTCGCGCACGTCACCTACGTCCGCAACATCACGGACATCGATGACAAGATCAATGCGGCTGCTCTAGCCGGCGGCGAGCCGATCCGTGCCCTGGCCGACCGTTTCGCGCACGAGTACCGCACTGACATCGCCTCCCTCGGAATACTCGAACCCGATGTCGAGCCCCGCGCGACGGAGCACATCCACGAGATCGTCGAAATGATCGAGGCCCTGATCGACCGCGGCCACGCCTACGAAGCAGACGGACACGTCCTGTTTCACGTGCCATCGGACCCGAACTACGGAAGCCTGTCGAAACAGTCCCTCGAGAACATCCTCGAGGGTGCGCGCGTGGAAGTCGCCCCCTACAAGCGGGATGCCAAGGACTTCGTGCTCTGGAAGCCCTCGAGCGACGAATTGCCCGGCTGGGACAGCCCCTGGGGACGCGGCCGCCCCGGCTGGCATATCGAATGCTCCGCGATGATTCGCAAGCACCTCGGGCCGAGCATCGACATCCACGGCGGCGGCAGCGACCTGACGTTCCCGCATCACGAAAACGAACTTGCCCAGGGGACCTGCGTGGAGGACGGCGAGGTCTACGTGCGCTATTGGATGCACAACGGCCTGCTACGCATGGGCGACGAGAAGATGTCGAAGAGCCTCGGCAATATCGCCACCATCCGGGAGTTGCGCGACAAACATCCGGGCGAGGTGTTGCGCTATGCGCTGCTCTCCGGGCACTACCGCGGCAGCCTGGAGTGGTCAGACGACCTGATCCTCCAGGCCCGCGCCAGCCTGGACACCCTGTACCAGGCTGTGGCGGATGCGCCGGGCGACGCCATGGCCACATCGGGCCGCTTTCGGGATGCGACCGTCGAGGATTTTCCCGAGCCCGTACTGGCGGCACTCAGGAACGACCTCAACACGCCACAGGCACTGGCGGCGATGCACGCCATCGCCGGGGACATTCACAGGTCGAGCGATCCGGCGAACGCAGAGATATTGCGCGACCAGCTTCTCGCCGGCGGTTGGCTGCTCGGCATCCTGGGGACGCCCGCAAGCGCCTGGTTCCAGGAGGCGGCGGAGGTGGATCCCGACTGGGTCGAGGCGATGATCGAGAAGCGCACCGCCGCGCGCGGCGTGCGGGACTTCGGAAGCGCCGATGCGATCAGGGACGAGTTGGCCGCCAACGGCATCGAACTTGAAGACACTGCATCCGGAACCCGCTGGAAAGTCACGCGGTAGCGCCTCAAGGATACGGCTCGAATGCCGTCCTTCCCCTATACTGGCGGTCCCGAATCTGGTGTACGGGAAGCCGGTACAAATCCGGCACTGCCCCCGCAACGGTAATTCGAGGTTTTCGTTGACCGGGCGAAGCGTCCGGGCCATCGAACGCCGCCGTTTCAAGCCACTGTCGCGAGATGGGAAGGCTACGGCGACAGGGCGTCAAGCCGCCTCATGAGTCCGGAGACCGGCCAGATTCCGAGATTAACGCCGCGCGGGGTGCGCGGACTTGATTGGGAACAACGCCGTGAAAAAACTTGTCCTCCTGATTGCCGTCGCGCTGCCATGGCCCGCGCTGGCGGCTGAACTCGAAACCATCGTCGTCTACGCAAGCCGCCTCGGCGCGACCACGCAGCAGCCGACGATCCTGACCGAATCCGAAATCGATGCGCGGCGCGCGCACCACGCGGGCGAGATCCTGCGGGCGGCACCCGGCGTCGCCCTCAGCCTGGCCGGTAACCGCGGCGGTCTGACCCAGGCCCGCGTTCGTGGCGCCGAGGCCAACCACGTCCTCGTCATGCTGGACGGCATCGAGATGAACAACGTGGCCCTGGGCGGCGAGTACAACTTCGGTCACCTGGACCTGACCGGCGCGAAACGCGTCGAGATCATGAACGGCCCCCAGAGTGCCGTCTGGGGAAGCGATGCCCTCGCCGGATTGCTGTATATCGACACGACCCCCGGGGAGGACGCGGTGACGATCGATGCCGCGGGGGGAAGCATGGCGACACGGGACGCGAGCATCACCGCATCGCGTTCCAGCGCGGCCGGACACGCCGCCTTCAGTGCCAGCCACTTCGCCACCGACGGCAACAACCTTGCGAGGACGGGCGACGAGAAGGATGGCTATCGCGCCACCACGCTACATGCGAACGTCGCCCGAAACCTGGGATCGTGGACGGTGGGCACCGTATTTCGAAACGTGGACGCGGAAGTGGAATACGATCCAACCCCCTTCCCGGCGTACATTCCCGCCGACGGCGACAACCACACCGAGTCGGATCGCCGCTACGCCAAGGCTGAAGCGAGCCACGCGGGAATCGGACCCTGGGCGCCGCGCCTGACCGTCACCAGCGCCCGTACCGCTGATGTGAACGTCGAGACGCGGAGCCGAACGGAGACCTCCGGCGAGAAGACGGCCATCGCTTTCAGCAACAACTTCGCGCTTGGCGATGCACATCGCCTGAACGCCACCGCCGAACTCGAGCGGCAACGGTTCACCCAACGCGGAGAAGCCACCCCGTTTGGCGATCCGAACCAGCGGCAGGACACCCGAACGGCCAGTATCGCCGCCGAATACCAGTACCGCGCCCGGCATACGCTTGTATCGCTGTCGGCACGCTTCGACGCAAACGACCAGTTCGACGACTCGACGGCGTACCATCTCGGTATCGCGCGCGCGGTGGGGCCCGGCCGGCTGCTCGCCAATGTCGGCACCGGCACAAAGAACCCGACCTTCACGGAACGTTTCGGCCATTCGCCGGACACGTTCATCGGAAATCCCGACCTCAAGCCGGAACAGTCCGTCGAATACGAGGCCGGATACTCCACCGGACGTTTCTCCCTCACCTTTTTCGACAACAGGTTGACGGACGAAATCAACGGATTCGTTTTCGATCCGGCGCGCGGAGGTTTCACCGCCGGCAACCGCGAGGAAAAGAGCCGCAGGCGGGGTGCCGAAATCGGCTACGTCGATACGCTCGGTCCTCTGGAGATCTCGGCTCACTACACCTATGTCGACTCCCTCGAAGCCGACGATGCCGAGATTCGCCGGCCGCGCCACCAGGGCCGCGTGGACGTGATCGGCACCATAACGCCGTCCATGCAGTTCAACGTCGGCGTGGCCGCCGTCGGCGAGCAGTACGACAACGATTTCTCCGCGTTTCCCGCGATTCGGCGTACGCTGGATTCCTACCGCCTCGTACACGGCGGCCTGGATTTCCGGGTATCGCCGCGCGCCCGCGTCTACGTGCAATTGGAAAACGCCTTCGATGCCGACTACGAAGATGTCTTCGGCTATCGAAACCCCGGCCGGCGGGTCCTGGCCGGATGTACACTGCGTTTGTGAGCAGGAACTGCCGGTGAGCCAACCGTGAACAACAGGGATACGCGAGAATACGTCGATTCGGTCTGGGACGAAGAGATCGTTCCGGCGCTCGAAGACTACGTGCGCATCCCCAACAAGTCGCCCGCGTTCGACCCGGACTGGGAGAGCCGCGGCCACATGGTCGAGGCCGTCGACCAGTTGCGAAAGTGGGTCGAGTCGTTCCCCGTCCAGGGTGCCGAGATCGAGGTCGTGACCTTGCCGGGTCGCACACCCACGCTGGTTGTCGACATCGCCGGCAATGCGCCCGGCAATGTGCTGTGGTACGGGCACTACGACAAGCAACCGGAGTTCACCGGGTGGGATGAAGGACTTGATCCCTGGACGCCCGTGATTCGCGACGGCCGACTCTACGGACGTGGCGGCGCCGACGACGGCTACGCGGTATTCGCGAGTCTCACCGCGATCGCGTCCGTCCAGCGTCAGGGGTTGCCCCACGCCCGCTCCATCGTTCTCATCGAAGGCTGCGAGGAGAGCGGCAGCTTCGACCTGCCCTTCTACATGGAGGCGTTGAGCGACCGGATCGGCACGCCGGATCTCGTCATCTGCCTGGACGCCGAATGCGGCGACTACGACCGCCTGTGGGTGACGACCTCGCTGCGCGGCATGCTGTCCGGCACCTTGACGGTCAGCGTCTTGACGGAAGGTGTCCACTCCGGCGCCGCGGGCGGTATCGTACCGTCGAGTTTCCGCCTGTTGCGGCAAGTGATCGAACGCGTCGAGGACGCGCGGACCGGCGCCATTCCGAACCTCGAAGTCGAAATCCCCGAACAGGTTCGCCAACAGGCCGCGCAGGTTGCCCGGACCCTGGGACCCAACGTGACCGAGCGCTTCCCCTGGGTAGCGGACTCACGCCCGGACACGCCGCTGGCGGAACTGGTCGTCACCAATACCTGGGGACCGAGCCTCGGCGTCGTCGGCCTCGGGGGTGCCCCGGGAATCAGCGACGCCGGCAACACGCTGCGCCCGCTCACCGCCGCCAAGCTGGTATTTCGCCTGCCGCCGAGCCTCGACGCGGAAGCCGCAGCGGAGCGCATCAAGGGGCTGCTGGAACGCGATCCGCCGCCCGGCGCGGAAGTCCGGTTCGAACTGGACCCTCCTCACACGGGTTGGCACGCACCGCCCACCGCCACCTGGCTCAGGCAGTCGGCAGAGAACGCTTCGCAGGAATTCTTCGGCCAGCCGGCCCTGACCATGGGCACCGGCGGCACCATCCCGTTCATGAAGATGCTGGGAGACAGATATCCCGAAGTGCAGTTCGTCGTCACCGGGGTCCTGGGCCCCGGTTCCAACGCGCACGGGCCCAACGAGTTCCTCGACATCGCCACGGGCAAGCGCGTGACCTCGTGCATGGCACGCATACTGGCAGATCACGGGACTCGCTAAGGAATCCTCGTCCCGGCCGACGCGAGGCAGCCGCACGAGGGGACACCCTCCCGCGGACTATGCTGCAAGCAGGCGGCTGTCCTTGCCGAACTGGGTCCTCAGCAGATCCATCTGATCACCGAGAATCCTGCCCTCGTTCGTGAGCGCCAGGTATTCGGCGAAATTCGGGACATAGGGCAGCGCGATCAGTTCCATGCCGCACTCGTGCGGAAGACGGCTGCCCTTGAAGTGGTTGCACCGCTTGCAGGCGGAGACACAGTTGTCCCAGCGGTCCCCGCCACCCCGTGCGCGGGGCACGACGTGATCCCGGGTCAGCTCGAAATCGACGAAATCGCCACCGCAATACAGACAGGTGTTGCGGTCGCGCCGGAAAAGTGCCGAGTTCGTCAGGGGTGGGACGCTGCGCGACGAGGTCACGATGCGGCCCCGGCACGCGACGATGCTGTGCACATCCAGTTTCGACTGTGTCCCATCGGCGCGCGAGTGTCCGCCGCGCAGGCGCAGGATGGCATCGCCCAGGGTCCAGACCACCAGTTCCCTGGCGTAAAGGCACACGGCTTCCCGCCAGTTCATCCAATCGACCGGCTGTCCGGCCACATTCAGCCGGAGGATGCGAGGCACGCGTTCGAATTGTTCGAGCGTCGCCAACATGACACGGGTCCCCAAAAATTCGGCGCATTCTGACCAATCGCCGGCACCAACGCAAACCGGCGGCGTCGGCAAACGGGCTTTCCTGGTCCACGAAGCCAGTTCCACGGACGCGCGACACGGTGCATCCGTCACCGCTTGCGGGCAGATCAGGGAGACCCTGCGAGTGTCTCACCGATCGCGAGACAACGTGTGACGTCGAAGCGCAGGTTCAGCAATCGTTTCTTGAGGGACGGATGAAACGTGTCCGCTTGGACCAATGCCCGTTCCAGCATGTCGAGATAGTTTCGGTCACAGATTGTCCCGAGCAGTCCGTAAGTGATCGGACTGAAGTAGCCGGGATCCAGGCGGGTGCTCACGCCCTGGAGGCCATCCAGCACCTCTCCCACGATCCCGAGCTGCAGTTCATGCTGGTTGTCCGGGAACAGGCCCCTCGCATGGGCCCACGCGGCGGCTACGGTCAGTTCCGGGACGGGGTCGAGGAGCAACGCCACGAGCCGCCGATGATTCTCGGGATCCGGGCGAGCCGCTTCCACTGCCATAGCCCGCCGTCGACCCTCGTCGGACGGGTCCCGCTCGCGCTCCGCCGCAAGCGCATCGGCGGTGTCCGGGTGAGCGAAACCGCTCAGCAACTGGACAGCGTCCCAACGGCGGTCCTGATCGAAGACGAAGCCCGCGGGAAGTTCGTCGCCGCCAAGCAGGCCCGCAACCCGGCCGAGGCTCCGTTCGCTCGTTGCCGCCGCCATGTAATGGTCGAACAGCATGAGCTGGCGGTCGCTGCCGGGTTCACTGTCGACGAACGCCCGCCACAGGTAGCCCTCGATTCGCGCCCCGCTCCGGTCCAGCAGATTCGGATCCTTCACCAGCCGCTTGAGATAGGACCACGAACCCTGCAATCCGTCGAGCACCTCCCGGGCAACGTCGTCGACTTCCTCTGAGTCCACGTTGGCAAGGGCAATATCGATGAACTCGACCGGTGAGAGCCGCTGGTGCAGGACCATGTCGTAGATTCCCTGCCAGAGCATCAGCCGGGTCAGCGGATCGGCGAATGCCCCGACATGGTCGCTGAGGGCCGTCAGCGCCTTGCGATCCAAATCGACCCGCGCATAGTCCCAGTCGACATGGTTCGCATAGACGAAATCCGGACAGACTTCGCCCTCCACCTCACGGACCGGGGTCCGCGCGCCGGCGTAGGTTACCGGCACGAGCCGGATCGCAACTTCATCCGCCTCGAAGTCGTAGAGGCCGAGTTGTGTGCGGTGCGTGCGCAGGGTGGGCCAGTCGGTCGGAGCGGTCTGCACGATGACCATGTCGGCGATCCTTCCGTCTTCGCAGTTGAAGTCGACGACCACCCTGTTGGCCCCTGCCTCGTGCAGCCAGTCGACCGCCCAGCCATCGAGTTCACGGTCTGCCGCCGTCGCGACCGCGACCAGGAAGTCGTCGATGGTCGTGTTCCCGTATGCATGCGCCTTGAGGTAGGCGCTCACGCCGCGCCGAAACGTCTCCGGTCCCACCAGGTGATTGAGCTGGGTCAGGGTGGCCGATCCCTTGTTGTAGGTGATGGCGTCGAAGTTCGCAAAGGCCGCATCCGTGTTCGGAGTCGGAAGTTCGATGGGGTGCGTGGTGTCGCGCTCGTCCGCCCGGTAGGCACGCACGGTGCTCAGGTAGGCACCGAGCCAGCCCTCCTTGAATTCGGTGGCTTCCACCAGCGCCAGCGTCGCCATGAAGGTGGCGAACGATTCATTCAGCCACAGCCCGTTCCACCACTGCATCGTGACAAGATTCCCGAACCACATGTGCGCCATCTCGTGCAGGATCACGCTGGCGAGCGACCGCCGTGCCTGTCGGGTGACCGACCCGCGCCGCAGAAAACGCTCGCTGAACGTGACGGCACCCAGATTCTCCATGGCGCCCGCATTGAAGTGCGGCACGATGACCTGGTCGTACTTGCCGAACGGATAGTCGATCTCGAAGTAGTTCTCAAAGAAATCGAAGCCCTGCCGGGTTGGAGCGAACCAATGCTCCGGATAGACGAACTCCGCAACGGACGCCCGCGCGAAGAGCCGCAGGGGGATTTCGCCCGCCATCGACTCCCAGGACCGGTAATGGCCGGCGTGCAAGGCATAGATGTACGTGCTGATCCGATCCGAAGGCGGGAATGTCCAGGTCCGGCGATCGCCGAGGTCAGAGATACCTGACTCGGTGACGACCGAGATGACCTGCCAGTCCGCCGGCACTGTCACCTGCGTCGCGAACGTGGCTTTCAGGTCGGGTTGGTCGAAGCACGGAAACAACCGGTTGGCGTTGTACGGTTCGAAGTTCGTGTAGAGATAGTCCCGGCCGTCCACCGGATCGCGAAACCGGTACAGGCCGTCGCCGTCGTTGCTGTAGGGATGCGAGAACGCGATCTCCACCGTATTCGAGCCGTTGTGCAGCGAACTTGCCGGCAGCGTCAGGAAGTAGCCGTTGTAAGGGGCATCGACCGGCGACCCGTTGACCCGGACGCCTGCGATCGTGCCGCCGACAAAGTCGACCGCCAGGTTGTCCCGCGCAGCGGCGAGTTCGAAGGTCGTCGTGACCCGGCCCGTGTACTCGTCGGCTTCGCCGTCGAGTTCGAACTCCAGAACGTAGGCGACGCTCCCAACCCGCGCTGACCTTGCGGCCGCATCTTTGATCGTGAGCATCGCTGCCGCCTCGCGGGGCGGCGTGTCCGGACTGGTCGCCACGGGAGCGCTGGCGCATCCCCACATGAGCCCCGCGATGGCAACGGGTATCGCGTACCGGGCGAATCCGCAGCAACCAGGGCTCCCGGCCAGGTGGCCTGACGAACGATCCATTACCTGCCTCCCTGCAACTCGACAAATCTGCGATAGCGGCTGGCGGGATCCGCCATCAGCGCTTCGTGGCTTCCAATGCCCTTGATCTCGCCTTCCTCGAGAAAGACGATACGGTCCGCCTTTCGGACGGTGGAGAGGCGGTGCGCGATGACGATGACGAGCCGGCCCCTGCTCGCATCCCGCAAAGCCTGTACCAGGGCATTTTCCGTTTGCGGGTCGAGTGCGGCGGTCGGCTCGTCGAGGATCAGGATGGGCGTGTTCCGGATCAGGCCCCGCGCGATGCAGAGCCGCTGCTTCTGGCCCACGGACAACGTATCACCTGACCGGCCGAGCCCGGTATCCAGGCCGTGAGGCAGCGCGCGCACGAACTCCAGCGCGCCCGCAGTTGCAAGCGCTCCAAGCATGTCCGCCTCGGTCGCTTCCGGCTGGACCATCAGGAGATTGTCGCGGATGGACTCCGACATCAACATGTGTTCCTGGAACACGTAGGACACCTGGTCGCGCAGCGAATCCACATCGACCTCTTCGATGTCTCGACCGTCGAACAGCACGCGGCCGGCGTCCGGCCGAATGAACCCCGGAATCAGGTAGGCGAGACTGGTCTTCCCCGCCCCCGTAGGCCCGACTATGGCGACCAGTTCCCCCCGCCTCAGTTCCAGATCAATGTCCTTGAGCGCTTGCCGTCCATCCGGATACGCGAAGTCGACGCCCTCTATCCGCACGGTGCCCGCGAAGGACTCCAGACGGGACGCATCGCTGCCGAGGTTCTCAGTCGGCTGGTCCAGGAAAAAGAACACCCGCCTGACGGCCGCGGCGTCGCCCTGCAGTTGGATCCAGAATGTGCCCACCGCGAGGGCGGTGAACCCCAGTTGGAGTCCGAGGCCGAACAGCACGCCCCAGTCGCCGGGCGTCAGGACGCCGTCGATGATCTGGTCCGTGATGAAGACATAGATCCAGAAGCCGAAGGCGATCAGCGCTCCGAGGCTCGCGAAGCCGACGATGAGTTCGACCAGCTTGACGAAACGGTAGCGCCGGAACGACTCGCTGCTCCGCGCATCGATCCGTTCCTTCTCGCGCGCCATGCCGCCCAGGCTTTGCACGGCGGAGACGTTGCCCAGGCTCTCTTCCAGGGCGTTGGTCGTCGCGGAACCCGCCGCGCGGCTCGCCTGCTGCACGCGTCGCGTGACCCCCGAGAACGGCACGGTAATGCAGAGGCACGCGGGGATCAGCGCATACGCCGCCCAGACCAGTTCCGGCGCCACATCGCCATAGGAATAACTGATCATGTACAGCGAAATCGCCGCGCCCACGAGCGAAAAGAGCGGCTCCAGCGTGGCCTGGTAACACATCCGGGGCAGCATCGGCGCGTCGTACATGACGCGATACACGGCGTCTCCGATCCGATGGTCGTCGAGCACCGTCATCGGCAGGCGCCCCATGCGCCGAAACAGGTCGGTGCGCAAGCGGTTCGTCAACCGCTGCGAAATGCGAACGTGCACCAGTGTCTCGACGACGCCGAAGATGCCGGAGGTTCTGCTATTGCCCTGGCTTATGGCGTTCTCGGATTGTGTCGCGCTGTCCTCGCCCTCGGAAAAGCGTGCCGCTGTCTCGTTACGGCCAAAGAAGATGACAAACGCGAAGAGAAGGCCGGTGACCGCCGCCATGATCCCCATGGGAGACAGGTCCGCAATGGCATCGACAAAGGGCGCGAGGTGCGGCGGGAAAGGCACTTCCGTCTGATCGAACGGCTGTTGCAGCAGGACCTGGTCGATGACGATCTTCCAGAGCCACGACAGGTACAGGCCCGGGATCAGGGCAATGAAGCCGAGGCCGATCTTGCTCAGGAACAAAGCGCGCGCCGCAGCGACAAGTTTCAGCGATCGCCACAGGATCCCCACCATTTCCAGGTTGGTGATGCGCGTCTGGGTGTCCAGGCGGTCGTCGAAACGGGCACTCGACGTCTCCGGCACGGCGGCGTCGCTCATTCCGGCACCTCCGGCGCATCGATTTCGACTTCCGCATTGACGTAGCGCCTGTAGCGGCCATCGGGGATCGACATCAACGACGCGTGGTCGCCGAGTTCACGGATCTCCCCGTCTTCGAGAAAGGCGATCTGATCGGCATTGCGGATCGTGGACAGGCGATGCGTGATGAGAAACACGATCCGCTCACGCCCCCACTCCGACAGGTTCTCAAGCACCGCGTGTTCCGTCTCCGCATCCAGCGACGCGGTGGGTTCGTCGAGGATAAGAATCGGCGTATCCCGCACGATGGCCCGGGCGATGGACAGTCGCTGGCGCTGGCCGGTGGACAACTTTCCGCCGCGTTCGCCCAGTTCCGTATCGTAACCCTGCGCCATCTCGCGGATGAACGCGTCCGCGCAGGCAACCCTCGCCGCGGACTCGATCGCACGGCGGCTCGCATCCGCCTTCGCATAGGCGATGTTGTCCGCCACCGTCGTGGCGAAGAGCGTGTTCTGCTGCAGCGCGATGGCCACCCCCGCGCGCAGGCTTTCGATCCGTATCTCGGCGAGCGGCACGCCATTGATGCGGATCGTCCCTGCATCGGGGTCGTAGAGCCGCAACAGCAGCGACATCAGGGTGGACTTGCCCGAACCGGTGCCGCCGACGATGGCGGTAATGGTGCCCGACTCCGCCTTGAGATCGATGCCCTTGAGCACAGGCTGCGCCGGGTCGTAGCCGAACGCCACGCGCTCGAACAGGATCTCGCGGATCGGCGTGGGCATCGGCACGGCGTCTTCCGCGTCGACGATGTCCGGCTTCAGGTCGAGCAGGAAAAAGGCGCGGTCGAGGCCGATCCCCAGGTCCTGGATCACGCCCCACATGCCGATCAGCTCACCGCCACTCTCGGCGAACTCTCCCATGCGGCTGCCTGCCGCTTCAAAGGCCCCGAGGTTCCAGACCGAAAACCCCACCAGCGCCACGGCGCCCGCAAGGAAGGTCGGCGACTCCGCGATCGTCCAGCCAGCCATCAGGTACTGCGAGCCGACAAGCATGGTGCCGGCAATGACGACGATCAGTGCCCGCATCAGGATAAACTCCACGCGCAGGTGGTAAGCGGCATCCAGCGCGACCCGGGAGTCTTCGTCGAAACGCGCACCCATGACGCGCTCCGCGCGGTTCGCCTTGACGATGCGGATCGCGGCGAATGCCTCCTGGATCCTCGACGTGAGCGCGCTGTTGGTCCTTCGTGCCCGACGTGACCGCATCTGCAACCGGGGTGTAAACCAGGCCACCAGCCAAAGGATCGGCACCATCCCCGCAAGGTACATGCCGCCGAGGACCGGACTGAACAGCCAGATGACGAAAAAACTGAATGTCACCAGGGCCATCGCGACCACCGGCTCCAGCAGGATGCGCTCTATGACGCTGGTGATCATCGCGCTGTCCTGGTAGATGCGATATATGGCATCACCCGTGCGGGCGTGGCTGTGGTATCGCAACGACAGGTGTTCGACCCGCTCCATCATCGTTATCCGCAGGTACTGATTCACGCGCTGCAATATCCAGGTGCGGTAATAGTCGATCGTCGGTATGAGCAGAAAGCCCATGATCATCGCGATGGCGAATACCGCGCCCAGCCGATTTCGAACCACGCGCCGCTGTTCGGCGTTCATCGTCACCGCCGGATCGAGCGACGCTTCCGCTTCCCACTCCTCGCCATCCACATCCTCGAACATTGCATCGTCGCGGGACGCAGGTTCCTCCGCCGCGCCGACGCCAAGGCTATCGGGTGCGCGGACATAGCTCTCGTCCAACCGCAACAGCACCGCCTGCTCAGGCTGCAGCTTCTCGCCGAGCAGAATCTTGTTGTTGAACAGGTCAAATGCGAGCAGGGTCGCGACCAGGAAAACCAGTTCCAGGACATAGCGCGCCACGACCCAGGCCACGAGATGCGGAAGCTGCGGCCGCATATACGGCCAGGTGCGCAACACCAGGCGGCCGAGCTCGCGCAGCGATAACGTGCTCCGCTCGCTCGGGGAGGACTCCTCGCGGGGTGCTGGCCCGGCGATCTCGCTCATGGTTCGGCGCTCGGAAAGGCGCGCGGGCCAGCGATGTGGCGCAAACAACCGGCTACGCTTTGACAGATGCAGCAGGGAGCGGCAAAGTAGCCCACCATGCCGACCACCCTTGTCAAAGTCACCCTGATGCTGGCGCTTTTTTCTGCCGTGGCCATGACTGGGTGCCGCTCAGGTTCTGCCGCCAGGGAACCGGCGGCTGCCTCGCCTGACGACGAGACCGACTGGTTCTGCCAGGAGGATGGAGACTCCGGCGAGTGGCACTGCATCCAGGACGACGCGTTGGCGCGCAACCCGGAAAACGCAAAGCGGGTGCAATAGTCGCGGTTCCGATGCGCGCAACGGCCCTTTCGCGAGCCGGTTGGAGCGCCGGGAGCCTTCAGCCGGGGGAGCTTCCCCGACCGCTGACGCGTAAGGAAGTGCTCGTATTCGCCCCGTCGCCAGAGGCGTACTTCCCTGCAAGCTACAGGGCTTCGAGAATGGCTTCCGCCCTGCTTACGTCGAACTGTCCGGGACCTTCGACCGCCAACTTGGTCACCGTGCCGTCCTCCACGATCATCGCATAGCGCTGGGAACGCGTCCCGAGACCGAATCCCCTGCCGTCCATTTCGAGGCCCAGCGCCTTGGTGAAGTCGCCATTGCCGTCGCCGACCAGCGTGATGTCGCCCGCCTGCCGGTCCCGACCCCACGCGTCCATGACGAACGGATCGTTCACGGCAACGCAAACGATGCTATCCACGCCTTTGTCCTTGATGGCGTCCGCGTTCGCGACGAAACCGGGGAGATGCTGCTCGGAACAGGTCGGCGTAAATGCGCCGGGCACGGCGAACAGCACCACTTTCTTGCCGCTGAAAAGTTCGCTCGTGCTGACCGTGGACGGAGCTCCATCGCGAATCGCGTGCAACGTCGCCTCGGGTATTTTGCCGCCTTCTTGAATTGCCATATGCGTAGTTCCTGTGAAATCGTTTTCGGAGTAGCGAACGAGTGCCCCCTCGCGCCCCCGGGCTGAAGGCTTCGCCTGTTGCATGCGAGGGGTACCCCCTCGCGCTCCCGGCTGAAGGCTCCTGGCCCGGCCCCGCTCGTCGCACATCAGTGTAACGGCGAAGCCGGAACCTGTTCAATCGAAGGCTCGGCCGGCGCGCTTGTGGGCAAGGCCCGCCCCCCTATAATTCACCGCCTCATCTTCTCGCCGGGGCTTTCAATGACGGATCAACGAACCGTGCTTGTCACGGGCGGCGCACGCGGCATCGGCAAGGGTATAGCCAGGGGTTTCCTCGACGCCGGACATCGGGTGATGATTGCCGACCTGGAAACTCCCGCGCAGCCGGGCGGGAAATGGAACTACCGGCTCGCTTCATCCACGGAAATGGCCGCCACCGTGGAGGAACTGTCCTCTCTCGGCGACGTGCGATGCACGCCCGTGGACGTCACACAGGCCGATTCCTGCGCGTCCGCCGTGGCCGCGACTGTCGAGGCGTTCGGTGGACTCGATATTCTGGTCAACAATGCCGGTCTCATCGACAGCGGCCCGATCGACACGTTCAGCGAAGCCCAGTGGGACCGGATATTCGCCGTCAACGTCAAGGGCATCTTCCTGATGACCCGCGCCGCCGTGGCGGCTCTAAGGGCATCTTCCGACGCCGCAATCGTGAACACCTCGTCCGTGTCCGGCAAGAGGGGCGCGCCAGGCCTCGCCGCATACGCCGGGTCCAAGTTCGCGGTGATCGGCGTCACGCAGTCCTTCGCCCTGGAACTCGCTTCCGACGGTATCCGCGTCAACGCGCTTTGCCCGGGCATGGTGGGCACCGCGATGTGGTTTGATCACCTCATGGCGAATCGTGGTGGCGCCGAGGCGTTCGAGGAGCGCATGAGCGAAGCTATTCCGCTGGGCCGCCCGCAAACTGCGGAAGACATGGGCCAGGCCGCCGTCTTCCTTGCCACGGCACCGAATGTGACCGGCATCGCCCTGAACGTCGCCGGCGGCGTCCAGATGCACTGATCCGAGGCGCCGTCCCGGCCTAAAGAACAGCTTCGATCAAATAGGGGCCACCCTCGGCCAGCGCTCGCCCCAGGGCCGCATCGAACTCCTCGCAGGTAGCCGCACGGGAACCGGGGACACCCTGGGACTCGGCAAGCCGCACCCAGTCGATTTCCGGGTTGGACAGGTCAAACATGCTCGCGGCCGTCGCGCCAATGTCGTTCACACCCATTCGCCGGTACTCCACCTCCAGGATGTTGTACTGACGGTTGGAGTAGATCACCGTCACGATATTCAGCCCCTCTCGGGCCGCCGTCCACAGGAACTGGTTCGTATACATTGCGCCGCCGTCTCCGATGAGCGCGAACACGGGCCGCTCCGGACAGGCCACAGCCGCGCCAACCGCCACCGGCCCGCCGTCGCCTATGGACCCCCCGGTCAGGTTCAGCCAGCTATGTTGCACGCACCTCTGCATCAGCGGGAAGGCCGCACCGCCGCCGCCCGAATCCGATGCCACGATGCTGCCTTGCGGCGCACATGCCGCCAATAACGCGGCGATGTTGCCCCTGGAAAGCCGTCCCGAGGGCTTGTCCGGGGGCTCGCCCGCCGGACCCGGCATGGTCGGCGCGTCCAACGCATCGGCAACATCGGCCAGCGCCTTCCCGACATCCTCGTGGCGGTGTGCGAGATGGATCACCTCGCAGTGGTCGGGGACGAGATCGCTCGGCAGGTTCTGATAGGCAAAGAAGCTCACCGGTGACTGGCCCCCGGCAAGCACCAGCCTGGTCACCGGCTTGAGCGCTTCCATGACCTGCTCCGGGAAGTACGGCAAACGATGCACCAGGGGCAGTTCCGGACCCGCCTCTACTCGCGCGGGGAATGTCGGCGTGAAGAGCTTCGTGCCCCGCGCCGCCGCGATGCGGCCCGCCTGGCGGATACCGTCCTCGGTGAGTCCGTTCCCGTCGATCAGGATCATCGTATCTTCGTCGAGCTGTCCAGCGACGGACTCGATAACCTCCGAGCCCACCGCCGGCCGCCCGACGGATGCCTCGAACGCGGCGTTCCGATCTACCGCGCGCCCTTCGCCCCAGGCGCAGTCCGCAGGGACGATCAGGGTGGCGATGCCGCCCTTCGGCTGCGGATTGGGCGAACGCGCCGCGCGTACCGCGTCGACAGCGTCCAGACCCAGACCCTCCGCGGTGCGGGCAGTCCTGATCCACGCCGAGACGGGTTTCGCCACCGCCTCGATGTCCGCGGTCAGGGGCGCATCGTAGGCGACATGGTGGATCGCGTGATCCCCGACGACGTTGAGCAACGGCGCGCCGCCGCGGCGGCAGTTGTGCAGGTTCGCGATCCCGTTACCGAGTCCCGCGCCGAGGTGAAGCAATGTCATGGCGGGCTTTCCGGTCATCCGCGCGTAGCCGTCGGCGGCACCCGTGCAGACGCCCTCGAACAGGCACAGCACGCTGCGCATCGCGCCGGTCTCGTCGATGGCCTGTACCAGGTGCATCTCCGAAGTGCCGGGATTGGCAAAGCACACGGCCACGTCGTGCGCCGCCAGCGTGCGCACAAGACTCTCCGCGCCGTTCATCACATCCTCCCTACATCCAGGCGCGCGGGAGGGTATCACGCTGACCCGCCGTTCATGCGCGGACTCGGACATCGCCCTTGATTCCCTGATAACGATCTGACGCATTCGCCGGAAAGGTCGGCGGGGACAGGGCTTGCGTGAGAAAATAGGTTTTTCGGCGATTCACTTGACGGGTGAAGTTTTGAAGAAGCGCAAGATCCGGCCGCCGAAGGTGGAGTTCGAGTTCACGGACCTGGACCTGACGGGGTTCGGCGGGGCGTCGATCCTGGCGCGGACGGCGCGCGAGTTCGGGCTGTTCGAGTTGTTGGAGGAGGCGGTGTCGGTGAAGGTCCGGGACCGTGGCGCATCGGACGCGGAGACGCTGTGGGCGATGATCGCGTCGCTGTGCCGGGGGCACGGGGCGCTGTCGGACCTGGACGCGCTGCGGGCGGACGGCGTGGCGCGGGTTCTGCTGGGGCTGCGGGAGGTGCCGGAGGCGCGCCGGGCGGGGGAATGGCTGTCGCGGGTCGGGACGGCGGACGTGAAGGGACTGTGGCGGGCGGCGGTCCGGTTCGCGGAGCGGGTGGCGCCGGCGATCGTGGAGCACGAGCTTGCGACGCGGGGCCACGTGCCGGTGTTCATCGACGCGACCGGCATCGAGGTGGACGGCGCGCTGTTCGAGCGGACGCGCAAGAACTACGACGGCGAGCGGGGCTACTGGCTGCACGCGGCGTTCGCGGGCGGGCTGTGGACGGCGGGCCAGCTGCAGCCGGGCGGCGGCCGGGTGACGCTGAACTGGCGCAAGCTGCTGGAGTGGACGGCGGGGACGGTGCCGGCGGGGACGCCGGTGTGGCTGCGGGCGGACAACGCGTACTACAAGGGCGAGCTGGTTCGGCTGTGCGCGGCGCGCGGCTGGGACTACTCGATCAGCGTGACGAACGACGTCTGGCGCGCGCCGGTTCTGGAGCAGATCGAGGGGCTTCCCGACGCCGCGTGGACGGACCTCGGCATGGAGGAGGAGGCGATCTTCGCGACGCATCGCCCGCGCGGCTGGGACGCGGAGCAGCACTACGTGGTGGTGCGGCGGCGGACGGAGAACGGGCAGATGCTACTGGTTCCGCGGCGCGCGGTGATGCTGGTGTCGCGCGACGACCTGCCGCTCAAGGAGCTGGTGCTGCGGCACCGGGGCAAGCAAGGGCAGGAGAACGCCTTCAAGGGTCCGCTGCGGGACATGGACCTGCACCACCCGCCGTGCCGGGGCTACCGCGCGAACCAGGCGTTCTACGCGCTGGGCCAGATCGCGCAGGTGTTGCTGCGCGCGGTGCAGTACGGGGCGCTGCCGAAGAGCGCGCGCCGGCACGGCATCCGTCCGGTCATTCGATACGTGATGCGCGCCACGGCGCACATGGTGCGCACGGCGCGCCGGGTGTGTCTGCGCTTCGCAAAGACGAACTTCCGTCTGGACTGGCTGTACCGGGCCATGATCGTCCTGGAGGCCCGCGCCCCGCCCGCCGCGGCCTGACGCGTCGACAGATCGGCGAACGCCGCCCCGGCGGGGACGCGCTCGCCCGACCGCTTGAAACGGGTGTCGCGAGGGCCGCCGAGCCCCTTCCCGGAACGTTCCCGCGCGCTCTTCACGCCTTCAATTGCCCCGAAGTCCCCGCTTCACCGCCAGAAAAACGATCATCCACCGCAAAATCCTCTCGGAGCACCCTTATCAGGGGATTGGGAGGACATCGCGAGATCGATCAACCTGCTACGATTTCACATTCACCCGCGATGGAACCGGCCATGTCCGACACGTTTGCCTTCCTCCGTCTCACCGCCCGCCAGGGCGGCTGGCAACCCTTGCACGCATCGCTGACGAGTCATCTCTCGTCCGGGGAGATATGGGGCGCATTCCACGGTCTCTTCGGCGTGGGATCGAACGAGTTGATCGCCGTAACCTTGGGCGATGACGACACCGTAAACGCTTCGATCGAAACCGCCCGCGGCCTGGACGTGGACCATGTCGAGGCGTTGATGCTGAAGCCCACCGCGCGCCCCACGAGCACGAAACCGCTGGCGCGCGAGGGCCTGTACGTGTTCCGCTTCCTCGACGTCGCGCACGCCGATGTCGAGGAGATCGCCTCGCTTTCCGACCAGGCGTGGCGGACCTTCGAGAGCCCCGACGACTACCAGGCGGAGGCGCAGGCGTTGTTCCGTCAACATGACCTTTCGGAGGTTCGCGGCCATATGCTGCTCCTGACCTGGTACGACGGCCTGAACTCCTGGCAGGCTTCGCGCGAGCCGCCGGCGGAAGCCGCCTCGCTGTTCCAGAGGCGACGCAGACTCACGGCGGGCTCGATCGCCTACGCCACCCGCCTCGTGATCTGAACCAGGTCACCAGCGCATGTATCGCGAGACGCACCGCCCGCAGTTCCACTTCTCACCACAGACCAACTGGGCCAACGACCCGAACGGTCTCGTCCACTTCGACGGCGAGTATCACCTGTTCTTCCAACACAATCCCGATCACACCACGTGGGGAAACATGACCTGGGGACACGCCGTCAGCCCCGATCTCGTGCACTGGCACCAACTCGATCACGCCCTCCATCCCGACGAACTCGGCACCATCTTCTCCGGCTCGGCGCTGGTGGACTGGGACAACCGTACCGGACTCGGACAAGCCGCCCTGCTCGCCTACTACACCTCGGCCGGCGCGTACGTGAATCCCCCGTGCCCGTTCACCCAAAGCCTGGCTTACAGCACCGACCGAGGGCGAACGTGGATTAGGTACGCAGGCAACCCCGTGATCGAACACATCGTTGGCGGCAACCGCGATCCGAAGGTTTTTCTCCACGACGAGACCGGCCAGTTCGTCATGGCGCTATACCTCGACGCGAACGAGTACGCCCTGTTCTCGTCTCCCGACGGGTTGAAGTGGCGCGAAACAGACCGGGTCGAGATCGAGGGCAACACGGAGTGCCCGGACCTGTTTCCGCTGTCGCTCGGGGGCGAAGAGCACTGGATCTTCTGGGCCGCCGGCGGCCGCTACCGGATCGGCGCGTTCGACGGCCGACGGTTTGTGCCCGAGATGCCAGCCCTGGATTGCGAGCTGGGCCCCAACGGCTATGCGGCCCAGACCTACAGCGACATGCCCGATGGCCGCCGCGTCCAGATTTCATGGATGCGCGGGGGGAGATACCCGGAGATGCCCTTCAATCAGCAGATGTCGTTTCCCGTCAGCCTGTCGCTCGCGCAAACGGCAGAGGGACCGTGCCTCGCGAGGTGGCCCGTGCGCGAAATCGACGCCCTGGTCGAGTCCAGCCAGGTGACAGGTCGAATCGCGCTGAGCGACCGCGAGGCCGCGTCGATCAGTCGCGGAGGGCGGCTGTTCGACCTGGCATTCGATCTCGACCCCGGCCCGGCGCAGAAAGTCACCCTATGGATACGCGGCGTGCCGCTGGTGTTCGAGGGAAATGCCCTTCACTTCCAGGAGCGCCGCATCCCGATGCCATCCGCCGCACCGTCCGTTCGCCTGCTGATCGACCTGACCTCCGTAGAGATGTTCCTCGACGGCGGCATAGCCAGCGCGAGCTTCTGCTTTCTCCCGGACGCCTACATCGACGCCCTTTCGGCACATGCCAACGGCGACGGTGCAGCGCTACGCAACGTCCACCTCAATGTCCTGAAGAGCATCTGGTAGAGCACCGGCAAGTGACCCACGGTCGTGGCCTGGGGCTTCACCCGTGTCCCGGCGTATCACTTCATCCACGGCACGATCGCTGCCGGTTACCGCCATTCTCTAGCGACGTTGTTCCATTTTACCGGCCGTGAACAGCCAACCACAGCCTCCAGGGGCTCCTGCCGATCCCTCACGCATAAGGACCGATTCGGGGAATTGACAGACAGGGCTGGGTGCGAAGCACGAGCACCCGGCGCTCGAAGGGTGGGGTCGCCCACCTCATTCCAAGCATCTACGCCCCTGCAGGTTTGATTTCGGGGACTACGGCGGGAAGCGTGTCCGGAACAACCTCATCGGCAAACGGACATTCGACGCCGTGGCGCAGCAATAGGTGCCTGATGGCGTGTTTGTCGTCCGTGCCTTCAACAAAAAGGCTTGATCGTTGTGGCATCAAGAAACCTAGCGGAAGTCGATGCCGCTCTCGAGAGCAGCCGGGATGTCCGCCCCTTGGACACTCACGGCTTGTGGGAGTGACGTGTCTATCTTCTGGATGGAGACGTCGTTGGCAAGTTCCGGATAGGACTTAATCATCGAAGCGAGGCCGAGGATGCAGTCGTGACTATGTGTGGTCGCAAATAACTGCAAACGGGATTTGCGGGCGACCTCGACGACTAGGCGCCACATACCAGCCATCACAGTCCAGTGCAGGCCGGTGTCGACTTCGTCAACGAGGACGAACCCATCAGCGTTCGCCAGGGCCAAACGGAGTAGCAGCAACCGGCGTATGCCATCGCCGAAGGTTCCCAAGGGGTATCTGGAACCACCTCCGCGCATGCCGACAACGATTCCTCCCCCCCTTGGCATTCGATCACGCGTCAAGAAATGAATGGAGTGTATGTCGGGCATGAGCAGTTTCATGTCTTCTACAACGTCGTGCTCGCGGCCGTCGGTGACGAGAGCGTTCCACGCTTCGGCAAGAAAGGGCGGGTCCATTGACGTCAGGGAAAGAAAACGAGCAGATGAACGGGCTATCCACCGTCGGCGAAGGTCATCGAGAAGCAATCCTTCCTCGGTGACGGGAAAGACCAATTCTGGGGGGAAAGGGAATCGAGTGCGTAAGACTCGAAGGCGCGAAACCCTGTCATCTTGAGTGACTTCAACACGCGAACCGGCTCCGGGAGGATTTGGCAAGCCATTCCAGGCTCTGGTGCCCGTTCTGGCGACCTCGGTGATGTCAGGAAGTCCTAGGTCGTATCAATGACAGCCGAAGACAGCACACCTTGTGCCGTGGCCCTGTCCGCTAGTCGTCCTCACGAACTGCAGGACAGCATCGAGCAGCCGGGGCGGTGGCGCGCCCAGTCCGGGCGCTTCGCGGCGAACGCGTCCTTCCCGGGCTGATCCGCGTAGGGCTTTCGCAACACCGAGAGCAGTTCGCCGACCATCGAATAGTCGCCCGCTTCAGCCTTGTCGATGGCCAGTTGAGCGAGGTAGTTGCGCAACACGAAGCGCGGATTGACGCGGTTCATCTGTTCGACCCTTTCCGCATCCGGTCTACCGTCGAGTTGCACTCGCCGCGACCAAGCCGCGAGCCACGCCGTCAGACGTTCCCGGTGGGGTCCGTCGAGCTGCGCCGGCTGGTAGTACGCCTCGTCCAGGGGACCAGCGTCCGGATTCCGCGGATCGATCTTCGCCAGGTTGCGGTAGAACAGTGTCACGTCGGTCTCGGCGGCGCCGAGCAGTTCGAAAAGCTCGGCGCACAGCTTCTCGTCGTGTTCCGGCATGAAGCGAGCCAGGCCAAGTTTCGAGGCGGTCATTGCCCGCGCCCCTTCGCTGTAGCGCTTCGCGAATTCGCCCAGCACCGCGTTCAGCGGCTCTTCCTCGCCGACCAGGGGATAGATGGCGTTCGCCAGTTGCAACAGGTTCCATTGGGCCATCGCGGGCTGCTGGCCGAAGCAGTAGCGTCGCGTGGCCGCGTCGGTGGTATTCGGCGTCCAGTTGGGATCGTAGTCCTCCAGCCAGCCATAGGGGCCATAGTCGATGGTGAGGCCGAGTACCGACATGTTGTCCGTATTCATCACGCCGTGGACGAAACCGACGCGCATCCAATGCACGATCATGTCGGCGGTGGAAGCCGTCACCTCATCGAACCATTCCAGATACCGGGCCTTGGGGTCCAGGTGGCGGATGTGCGGAAAATCCGTGGCAATGGTGAAGTCGAGCAACTGCCGCAACAGTTCGACCTCTTGCCTTGCCGCGAGGATCTCGAAGTGGCCGAAACGGGTGAACGACCGGGCGACGCGGCACACCACGGCGCCGGGCTCGGGCGCGGGGTGCCCGTCATAGAGGATGTCGCGCATCACCTCTTCGCCGGTCAGGACGAGCGATAGCGCGCGCGTCGTCGGCACGCCGAGATGGAACATCGCCTCGCTGCACAGGAATTCGCGAAGCGAGGATCGAAGCACCGCGAGGCCGTCGGCACTCCGCGAATAGGGCGTCGGCCCCGCGCCCTTGAGTTGCAGTGTCCAGCGCTCACCGCGCCTGTTGACGACTTCGCCCAGATTGATCGCGCGGCCGTCGCCCAGTTGGCCAGCCCAGGTACCGAACTGGTGACCGCCGTAGCACGTGGCGATCGGCAGCATGCCTGGCAGTAACCGGTTTCCCGCGAATATTTCGGCAAGCGCCTCGCCATCCCCCGGATCCGGTGGAAGATCGACCAGTGCGGCCGCCTCTGGCGACCATCCGATCAACTTCGGCCTCGTCACCCGCGTAGGTGCGACCCGCGAGTAACAGGCCCCTGGCACCTGCCGGCGAAAATTGGCCGGTTCCCGGTCGGCCGGGAGTTCGGTGGCGAAGCGGTTATCGAAATCGAGCGCGGCGAGGTGCGCCTCGATTGCGTCGGGATGATTGCCGATCATCGGGACATCTTACCGGAGCGGCCCGCGCTGGCGCCAAGCGGAGATACCGAGCAGGAGCGCCGGCAACAGGCCCAGCGCCACGATGGCAAGCGCGGCGGTGGACGCTTCGGCCAGGCGTTCGTCGGAAGCCAGCCGATAGACGCGCGTTGCAAGGGTTTCGAAGTTGAATGGACGCAGGATCAAGGTTGCGGGAAGTTCTTTCGTCACGTCAATGAAGACCAGCAAAGCGCCGCTCATGACCGCGCCGCGCATGAGCGGCAGGTGAATCTCGCGAAGCACTTTGCGGGGCCGCGCGCCCAGGTTGCGCGCGGCGTCGTCCAGGCGCCTGTTCACCTTTTCCAGCCCGCCGTGGCAGGCGTTATGGGCAACCGTGAGAAACCGCACGAGATAAGCAAAGATCAACGCCGCCGCCGTACCGGTCAGGAGCAGCCCCACGCCGAGATCGAACTGGGCATTCAGGAACCGGGCAAGGGACTTGTCGATCATGGCAACGGGCACGAGAACGCCCACGGCGATGACAGCGCCGGGCAAGGCATAGCCAAGAGTCGCGAAACGCACGGCGAATCGGTTCAAGGGCCTCGGGTCGAGGCGCGCGCTGTACACCAGCCAAAGCGCAAGCAGTGTGGCGAGTACCGCAGTCACGCCCGCGACACCGAAACTGGCACCGGCAAAGTCGCCGAAGCCACGTCCCCAGAGCGGGTCACCAACGAGCAGCGCATAGCGGGCCAGGACGATCATTGGCACCACGAGGCCGAGCAGCAATGGCAACGCGCAGCCAACAGTGGCAAGGGCCGCCCGAAAGCCAGTGAGTCGCTTCGGAACCGGGGCCGCGGTACGGGCTACGGGATTGCCGTGCCCGCCGCGCCGCGCTGCCTGTTCGGCGACAACAAGCACCGCGACCGCCAGGAATAGCCAACCGGCAAGCTGCAGCGCGGCTCCCCGGTCCCCGAGCGCGAACCACGTTCTGAGAATGCCCGTCGTGAAAGTCGAGACGCCGAAATACTCGACGACGCCGTAATCGGCCACGGCTTCCATCACCGTCAGCGCTACACCCCCGGCCACGACCGGCCGGGACGCGGGCAAGGCGACGGTGAAGAACGCACGCGTGGGACCTGCGCCAAGGGCGCGCGCGGCGTCGACGAGCGAGGCCGCCTGGGTCTCGAAGTTTGTTCGAGCCAGCAGATAGACGTACGGATACAGCACGAAACTCAGCATCAACACTGCGCCCCCGAGTGAGCGGATGGAAGGGAAACTGTATTCGCCTCCCTGCAGTCCGGTCACGGCCCGCAATGCGGTCTGCACCGGTCCGGCGAACTCGAGCAGATCGGTGTAGACGTAGGCCACGACATACGCGGGTGTCGCAAGTGGCAGCACGAGGGCCCACGACAGGAACCTCTTGCCGGGAAAGTCGCGCGTCGCGACGGTCCATGCGCAGGCAATCCCCATGATCGCGCTCAAGGTTCCGACACCAACGGCGAGCACTGCGGTGTTCACGATGTAGCCGGCGAGCACGGTCTCGCGCAGATGCGGCCAGTTGGCGCTCGGCTGGGCCCACAACGCCCAAAGCACCACCACGATGGGTGCGCCGACCAACAAGGTGATCAGCCACGAGCCGATGATCCACGTTCGATTCATCCGTCGCCGTGCGTAAGGTAAAGCGCCGAGATTGTGGCGCGACTCAACAGGTCATGCCAGTTGCACAAGGTCGGACAAGCCTGGTTGCCGCGTCGACGCCACCTGCCCTTCCACACTCCGCGGAGTGCGTATACTGCCTGCGCCATGGGCCTGGAGTTCCGGCGCGTAAGCCACCGCTACGGCAAGGACGAGATCCTCGATGGGATCACGTTTACTGCCGAAGCGGGCGAGATTACCTGCCTGCTCGGGGTTTCCGGCAGCGGCAAGAGCACGTTGCTGCGCGTGGCGGCGGGTCTCGAACGAATCCAGGCCGGCGAGATCTGGCTCGACGGCGAGGTATTGAGCCGACCCGGAACGGACCCCGCCCCGGAGCTTCGCCCGATCGGTTTCGTGTTCCAGGAGCACGTGCTGTTCCCGCACAAGACGGCGCTGGAAAACGTCACCTTTGGCCTGCATGAACTCGATCGCGACCAACGCCGGATCGTTGCGCGGTCGAATCTCGACAAGGTGGGCTTGCGCGAGTTCTACGAGCGCTACCCGGACACGCTGTCGGGAGGACAACAACAGCGCGTTGCACTGGCCCGGGCACTGGCCCCCGCACCGCGTGTCATGCTGCTTGACGAGCCGTTCACCAATGTCGACGCGACGTTGCGACGCTCGTTGCGCGAGGACGCGCGACGGGTACTACGCGAATCCGGCAGCATTGCCCTGGTCGTTACCCACGATCCGGACGAAGCGCTTGAACTGGCCGACCGCGTCGCGGTTATGGACGGTGGACGCATCGTGCAGGTCGAAACACCGGACGCTGTCTGGAAACGCCCCGCGAACCGCACCGTTGCGGGACTGTTGGGGCAGGCACAACACATCGATGGCTCGGTCGATGCAGACGGTGTGACGACCGCTTTCGGACGTCTGCCCGCCGCTCGCGAGGGGACGGAACCGGGCGAGCCCGTGGATGTTCTTATACGGCCGAACGCCGTCACGCTCGAACGGGTTGTGGAGCGACCGGTCTCGAACGGTCAGGTCGAGGACATACGCTTCCTCGGAGACCGATACCTCGTTGTTGTCAGGTCGGCGGGGCAGACCCTGCGCGCGAGTCTCGAGGATCTGGCTGGCATCGCAATCGGCGACCTCGTGATCGCGAAATTCGATCCGCGCGGAACCTTTGTCTACGCGTCTCGGGACAATTGACGGCCCCCGACTCGCGACCCGGACGGCAAGACACTCCGACTATCCGCACTAGGTGGTTCCTGTACAACGGTCTATGCAATACAATCAGGAATTACTCCTAAATGCGAACAACTCTCAACATGTCCGTGTTCACGCGCTTCCTCCTTCCACTCCTTGCCGCCTGCTCTTGCAGCGCGATGGCCGAAACCGTCGATTCAGCGAAGGGCGTGGTCAACGTGTATTCCGCCCGTCACTACGACACGGACCTCGAGTTGTACGAACGCTTCACGGCGGAAACCGGCATAGAGGTCAATCTCATCGAGGGTAGCAGTGACGGCCTCATCGAACGGATCGTCAACGAGGGCGAATTCAGTCCGGCGGACATGCTCATCACGGTGGATGCTGGCCGGATCTGGCGGGCCGCCGAGAAAGGCGTTTTCCAGCGCGTCGATTCGAAGATTCTCAGGGCGCGCGTGCCGGCGCATCTGCGCGACCCCGGCGGCTTGTGGTTCGGACTGTCGAAGCGCGCTCGCGTAATCGTCTACAACAAGTCCGAGGGCTTGCCGGACGGCATAGCCCGCTACGAGAGTCTCGCCGACGAGCGGCTTCGCGACAGGGTCTGCATGCGCTCTTCGGGCAACATCTACAACCTGTCCCTGCTCGGTTCGTTGATCGAGCACCATGGCGAAGAAGCTGCTGAGCAGTGGGCCAGTGGCGTCGTGGCCAACTTTCATCGCCCACCCCAGGGCAACGACCGGGCCCAGTTGCGTGCCGTGGCTGCCGGCGAATGCGGCGTGAGTATCGCCAACACGTACTACATCGGCCGATTCCTGGCTTCCGAGGACCCCGCGGACAAAGCGGTGGTCAAAGGCATCGGCGTGCTGTTCCCAAACCAGGAAGACCGCGGCACACACGTCAACATCAGCGGCGCAGGAGTCGCGCGTCATGCCCCGAACCGCGCCAACGCGGTCAGCTTTCTCGAATACCTCACCAGCGACTTCGCCCAGCGGCTCTTCGCCGAAGGAAACAACGAATATCCGATCAATGGCGAGGCGTCGGGGCCGATCACGCAACTCGGCGAATTCAAGGAGGATGAAGTCAATGCCACGGTACTGGGCGCGAACCAGGCGTCGGCGGTCAGAACTTTCGACAGGGCTGGCTGGCGATAGGAGACCGGTGCCCGCCGGCAGGCTCCTAGGTTTCAATACCTCAACAAATCAGTTTATAAATAGCCCGTAACCTACTGAAACAGCGCAGGTACACCTGCCTGTACGCATGCCTCAGTACCCTTCCAGCTCGCCGTATCGATTGCGGTGGAAGTTAACGTCCCCGAAGGTCTGCTCGGTAACAGCCGACCGCTTGATGAAGAATCCGATGTCGAACTCGTCGGTCATGCCGATGCCGCCGTGCATCTGGATGCCCTCCCGCGAGACGGTGTGGAAGGTCTCCCCCACCTTCGCTTTTGCCAGGCTCGCGAGTTTCGCCACTTCCGTCGCCTCGCGCTTCTCGTCGAGCGCAGTCAACGCCTCGAGCACCACGGACTTGGATAGCTCGATTTCGCAGAACATGTTCGCCGCGCGATGCTTGAGCGCCTGGAACGAACCGATCGGCACCCCGAACTGCTCTCGCTCCTTGAGATATGCGACGGTTCGGTCGAAACACTCCTGCGTCGAACCCAGCATCTCCGCCGCGATGCCGATCCGCGCGATGTCCAGCGTCGGATCTAGCACGTCGGCACCGGTCCCCACCTCGCCGACTACGTCATCGGCACTGGCCGCCACATCCTTGAACCCGATGTTCGAGGCGTTGCGGCTATCCACCATCGTCGTCCGCGTGATATCGACGCCATCGGCATCGGCGTCGACGACAAACAGCGTGATGCCGTCCCGCTCGCCACGCTCGCCAGACGTGCGCGCGGCGACGATGAGCCGATCGGCGACGTGTCCGTCGAGGACAAACGTTTTCGACCCGGTCAATGTGTAGCCTTCGCCGGAAGGCGTCGCAGCCATCGCAATGCCATAGGGATCGTGGCGATGCGATTCTTCCAGTGCCAGCGCCAGCAGCAGTTCCCCGGAGGCGACCCGCGGCAACAATGCCGACTTCTGCGCGTCGCTGCCGCCGACGTTCAGCGCGGTGCCACAAACCCACACGCTGGCGAACAACGGGCTCGCCGCCAATGTGCGCCCGGTCTCTTCGGTGACGACCCCCAATCCCTTGTAGCCGAAGTCGAGTCCGCCGAACTGCTCCGGAAAAGGTATCGCGGCCCAACCGAGTTCCGCCATGGATGCCCATACGTCGCGATCGAAGCCGTTGCCGTCGGCATCGTCACGCAGCTTTCTGAGTTGACTGATCGGCGCCCTCTCGGTACAGAACTCCTTCGCCGTGTCTTTGAGCATGTTCTGCTCTTCGTTGAGAATCATCGGCATGGTGTGGTCCCTCAAGAAACGCTTCTACGAGTCCGGCCGTCGGTCGATCGAATGGGCGGATTCTGCCCGCCCCAACCCCGCACGGCATCTGCGCGTGACGAGGCTATGACAGCAAAATCACTCTCGCCCGGTCAACCGCGACACGCCATTCACCACCGAGGAGGCGATCAGGGAGGAACTGGCGGCGACCTCACCCAGATAGTTGTTGCGTAGCAGGTCGAGATGTTGCCAACTGCGCCAATGTCGAGACCACATCGACAGATCGAAAGACTTCGTGAGGCACAGCAAGACTATCTCTGAACTGTATGGATCGTTTCATCGAATTGCTGCTCTGGACGACGCTGGCCGGCGCCTGCATACCGTTCGGCGCCGGACTTGCGCACATCGAGCACATCCGTCCCCGGTGGCTCGAGGAGGAGTTGCGCCACTTCGTCATCGCCTTCGGCGCCGGCGTGCTGGTGGGTGCCGTCGCGTTGGTGCTCGTGCCGGAGGGCATCGAACGTCTGCCCCACGCGCTGCCGGCCATCGTCCTGCTCATGGCGGGTGGCGCGGCCTTCATGGCACTCGACCGCATCCAGGCGA
Organism: Candidatus Azotimanducaceae bacterium; assembly: GCA_965203615.1. Taxonomy (GTDB): domain Bacteria; phylum Pseudomonadota; class Gammaproteobacteria; order Pseudomonadales; family Azotimanducaceae; genus VXNE01. Next base: position 4,326,177 of record OZ241900.1, on the reverse strand, counting down.
AGCGACACCAATCCGCTCCCCAGTTCAGCGCCATGGCAGCCGATTTCCTGCCCGAGTCGCTGGCCCTCGGCGGCATGTTCGCGGCCAACGCAGAGGGCGCGGTTCTCCTCGCGTTCCTCATTGGCCTGCAGAACCTGCCCGAGGGATTCAATGCCTGGCGCGAACTCGGCTCAGGACAGTTCGGCCGCCCGAAAGCCCTGGGTCTGATGCTGGCCCTCGCGCTGCTCGGTCCCGTCTGCGGCGTCGCCGGCTGGTTCTGGCTCGCCGATCAGGACGCCGTGCTCGGTTCCATCATGCTGTTCGCCTCGGGCGGCATTCTCTACCTCACGTTCCAGGACATCGCCCCCCAGGCCAGGCTGGAGCGTCACTGGGCGCCTCCTCTCGGCGCGGTCCTCGGCTTCGCGCTCGCGCTCGTCGGCGAGATGCTCTTGTAGTGCTCCGTCTTTTGCGCGATGCCGCACGTGAGTGCCCCCTGTGGCCCGGCCCAGCGCGTCGACCACGTAACAGCCGACATGAGTGATCGGACCGGCGCTGCCCGGCATGCGCAACTGTGGCTCTTTGCCGCGACCATGTTCGCCGGGGCTGCACTGCTGTTCTGGATGCAGCCGCTATTCACGAAGATGGTCCTGCCCCTGCTCGGCGGTTCACCGTCCGTCTGGAACACGGCCATGGTCTTCTTCCAGGCAGCGCTGCTGTGCGGCTACGGCTACGCGCACCTGTTGACCCGCCACCTCGGGCCTCGCAGCCAATGCCTCGTGCACTTCTGCCTGCTCGGTGCGGTAGCCGTGGCGATGCCGATCGGTGTCGCTGAAGGTTGGCTTCCGGATCCCGGTGCGCCGCCCGCGATCTGGCTCCTCGGCCTGCTCGCCGTCTCCATCGGCGCGCCGTTCTTCGCTGTCGCCACCACCGCGCCCCTCATTCAACGCTGGTTTTCCCGCACGGGACACCCGCATGCATCCGATCCTTATTTTCTTTACGCCGCCAGCAATCTCGGCAGCGTTGCCGTGCTGCTCGCCTTTCCGTTCGTCATCGAACCGCTGATCGGAACACGAGACCAATCACTCGCGTGGACCGCCGGCTTCGCCATCCTGGCCGCTTGCATCATCGGGTGCGGCTCAAACGTGTGGCACCGAGTTGCCGTAGCCGCGTCAGCGGGTGACGCTCCGCGACCATCCTGGCGTCGCAGGGCAGGTTGGCTGGCGTACAGCGCGGTCCCCTCGTCCCTCCTGCTCGGCGTGACAGGCCACATCAGTACCGATATCGCCTCGGCACCGCTCCTGTGGGTCGTGCCCCTTACGCTCTACCTGCTGAGTTTCGTCAATGCCTTCGCACGCCACCCGCTCATCCCGTCGTGGCTGGCAGTGCGCGGCATGGCGTTCGGGCTGGTCATCCTGGCCGCCCTGTTTCCCTGGCGGGAGCCCGCGAGCATCTTCCTGCCGCTGCACCTCATCGCGTTCTTCTTCATCGCGACCGCCTGTCATGGCGCCCTGGCCAAGCGCCGCCCCCCGGCCGAAGCGTTGACCGAGTTCTATCTCTTCGTTTCGTTGGGCGGACTGATCGGGGGTCTTGTCGTCGCACTCGTCGCGCCGGTGATATTCGATTCCGTCCTCGAGTATCCGCTGAGCCTGGTGCTGGCAGCGGCCCTGCTGCCGAAAAGGGAAACAGAGCACGGGAACGCCACGCCGCTGGGCCGGGGGGCTTTCTGGCACAACGGTGACATCGTTCTGGCCATCCTCATTCTGGTCGTGATCCTCGGCGGCAGGTCGTTCACCGAATGGGCGGAGTTGCCGCTGCCCTTCATCGTCTTCGCTGGCGCGCTGGGCGTCTTCGCCGTGTTTGTGCTTGCGCGCCAGGTTCGCCCCTTGGGGTTCGCGCTGTGTCTCGCCGCGCTATTGATCGCCGGCCAGAAGCCCTGGGCCGACGGCGAGACGGTCTGGAGCGAACGCAGTTTTTTCGGCGTGTACAAGATCGTCGAAAAGGCGGATCCACCGACGCGCAGCCTGGTCCACGGCACCACCAACCATGGGGGCCAGTGGATGCGCGGCGACGGGTCGGTCCAGCCGACCAACTACTACACCCCCGCCAGCCCCGTGGCCGATATCATCGCCGCGACACAGGCACGGACGAAGAAACAACGTGTCGGGCAGGTGGGACTCGGGACGGGCGCCCTCGCCTACTACCGGCGCCCCGATGACGCGTGGCGGTACTTCGAGATCGACCCCGTGGTCGCACGCCTCGCGGCAACCAGCGGCTACTTCGATATCCTGCCGACATACGATCCGTCACCTGACATCGTGCTGGGCGACGCCCGCCTCACCCTTGGACCGGAGCCTGACGGGAGCTTCGATCTCCTGGTCATCGACGCATTCTCTTCCGACGCGATCCCCATACACCTGCTGACGCTGGAAGCGGTATCGCTCTACATGCGCAAACTCGATGACGACGGCGTGCTACTGCTGCACACATCCAACCGACTGCTCGATCTTCAGCCGGTGGTGGCCGGTATCGTCAGTGAACTGGGACATACTGCCAGGGTCGGTCGACTCGAGAAAGTAGACGCCGAGAACGACCCGGTGAGCGCACCATCGCAATGGATCGCCGTCATGCGTGACGGTGCGATGTTTGAACAACTCGCGCTCGACGAAACCTGGGCGCCGCTGGGACCCGAGACCCGGCGCGTGTGGCGGGACGACTTCTCGAACCTGGCGGGCGTGATCCGCTGGCGCGTCAAGTGACGTGGTACAGATCCGCCTCGCTCGCCTGCCCGCGGAGCAGCGCGGCCGCCCGCGTATCCTCCTGCCCGATATAGCGGTCCCGGATGTTCGGACGCGACCACCAGTCCGGCGAAGGGGACACATGTGCCTGGAGGTGATCCCAGTTCTCGAAACCGAACTCGCGCGCCACCGCGTACTGCAGGTCGCCTGTCGTCGCGCTGCCGGCGTCGACCTTGACGTGCCGGGCAAGCCGTTCGCGGGCGGTCGTCTCTCCGCGCGCGTTTGAATCGGCCAGCGCATGCAGATGGGCGGCGAGAAACTCGTGGCATCCGACGGAAGCGGCTGGAGGGCAGGTGCATTGTCCCCATCCATGTCGTAGTGAATCGACAGGGTCATGTCCGCCGTGTTTTCCCGGTCGTAATTCCCCACACCGAGAACCCAGTAGCGCTCCGCGTTCTTCTCGATCGCCTGGCGGCTGATATTCGCGGTGATCGTCAGCGGCTCACCCTTCTCCGCCTGCTTGACGCTGGCGTAAAGCCGATCCTTCTCTCCGTAGAACACGATCTGTGCCACAGCCGTGCCCGTATGCTTGAGGGTAGCCGTGAAACTCGTAGGCTGGCGGAGCTTGAAGTAGAAGTGGCGAAAGGCGCCTTCGTCGGGCGGTGGGGGCAGACGCATGTGGACTACCCCGGACGGTGTCGTGGGCATTTCGAACCGCGGCGCTTCGAAGGCCGACGCCGCCAGGGCGTGGGCGGTCCGCCGGAACAGCGACCGGTACCCGGATGACCATTGATCCGGCCGCCCCGCAATGGCGGCATAGGTGAAAGTGCCCTTACGGAGCACCGCTGCGCAAGTTCTCGGCCAATCCCTTTCGCACGCGGCGATGACTTCGACAAAAGGCGCAAGGTCCCGGGAGACGCCGATGAAACAGTGCTCCCCGCACACAGGACCCGCGATCGCTTCGAAACTGCCAAGTCCGGTTTTGCCCAGGAGTTCGCTCGCCTCGACACGAATCCTGGGGCACCATTCCGGAATAACGAACCCCGCCTCGATCTGAAGATCCAGTTCACCGAACACTCTCGCGCCGGTGGATCCGACGGCGAGGATTTTCTGTCGCTTCAAATCGTCGACCAGCGCCTCCGCGACCACGCGTTCTTCGACGTTGCGCCCCGGCAGATGCAGAATCAGCAGATCCGACGCCGTGCGAGCCGCTGCCTCCAGCGTGGGGACCGCCTGCACCGGATGGGGCGCCAGCAACTCGCGAAAGGACTCGACGAGCGTCACATCCTCGACATCGGTGAACAGGGTTATCGTTCTCTGTGACATTTGTCCGTTTCAGGTCGGATCGTCCGCGGAATCCTGGCCGAGGAAAGCAGTGTGTCGCCTTACTCTTCGGCATCGCATACCATCGCTCGCGGGTCTTTCCCGCCCGATATCTTCCTTAACGCAAGGGCACGCCATGTATAACACCGTCAAGCAGAAACTCGCCAACGGCGAACAGGTCATCGGCGGCACCATCGATACGCCCGACCCCGAGATATACCGGGCCATGGCGCGTTCCGGTTTCGACTTCCTGTGGATCGAGATGCAGCACAGCCCGCTGACCTACCAGGAGGTCGCGCGCATGATCTGGGCGGGCCGGGACCTGCCCGCCATACCGTTCATCCGCGTGCCCGACGCCACCGAAGGCGACGTACAGAAAGCAACGGACATCGGTGCGCTCGGTGTCATCGTGCCGATGGTGGTCGAGCCTGAAAAAGTCGAAGCGGCCGTGCGGTTCGCCAAGTATCCCCCTGTCGGTGCGCGCAGCCTCGGGGGCGGGCAATACGGCGAGTTGTGGGGCAGCGATTACCGCCGTACCGCGAACGACAACGTCATGATCGTCGGCATGATCGAATCCCCTGCCGGCGTGGAGAATGTCGAGAAGATCGCCGCCGTTCCCGGCGTCGACGTCATCTTCACCGCCGCAACGGATCTGTTCAGTTTCTCGGGACACGCCCAGGGCACGCCGGAGTACGAAGCCATGGTCAGCAGGATTCACGACGTCACCCTCGGCGCCGGTTGCAAGCTGGGCGGGCCCGTGCAATGGCGAAACCGGGAGGGATTCAGTTTTTTCCAGGCACCGACGGCAACGGTACTCGTCGGACGCGGTGCGAGGGATCTCCTCCGCGAAACCGAAACCGTCGCCCCGGTCGAGGGATCGGAGCGTTAGGGGGCGGTCGCCGGGGCCTGCACCACCAGCTTCGACGCCACCGCGTTGAACGGATACTCGTTCCCATCACAGGACTCTGACAACGGCGACGGAGGCGACTGGGCCGTTGCTGGCTATCGGTACCGCTCCACGATGTCGCTCAATCCGGCATCGATCTCCGCGCGGCCCAGCCACCTTCCCCGAACCATGACGCCTTCGATGCGCTGCGTGTTGGCGATGTCTTCCAGTGGGTTGGCATTGAGCAATACCAGGTCGGCATCGCGTCCGACCTCGACCGCACCCCAATCGGACGTGCCGTAGAAGTCGGCGGGCGCCGTCGTTCCGGTTGCCAGCGCCTCGAACGGCGTCAGCCCGGCCGCCACCATCGAGGCGAGTTCCCGATGGATCGAAAACCCTGGCACATTGAACATCTGCGGCGCGTCGGAACCGAGCAGTACCGGGACCCCGCCGTCGTGCAATGCCTTGATCAGCATCTTGCGGACGTTCAGGTATTCGGTGGCCTTCGCGGCGCTGGTACCGGGCGCCATGCCCTGCATGTACCCGATGTAGCTGGTGCGCATATGCCTCGGAAGGTACTTGAACTGCGGGCGTTGGGCCATCTCTTCCCAACGGTAGGCATGGAAACTGTTCTCGAGCAGCGTCTCGGTGGGCACCACGCCGGCTCCTGACGCCTTTGTCATCGCGACCGCATGCCCGAGCAGGTCGGGATCGGCGTGGGGCGCGAGCGCCGCGCCGAACCACGCCCCGAATCCCACCGGATACGACTTCGCATCCGGCGTGATGACCTGCATGTAACCGTCGAGGTGGTCGATGATGATCTGTCCGGCTTCGAGACTTCCCCGCAGCCCCACCGAGGCCGTCACGTGCCCCTCGAACGTCATCCCCACCCGGCGCGCCTCGGCGGCAAGCGCTACAAACCGGTCCGCCGAGAGTCCCCCGAGAATCTTCAGGAAGTCATAGCCGGCGGCCTTTTGCTCCCGCACCAGCGCCTCGACGTCGGCGATACTCGACCCCTGACCGGAAAACGGCGGGCCCGACGTGACGAGCCGCGGGCCGAGGGTACGGTGTGCCAGCAGATCCTCCCGCAAGGCCAGGTGGGTCGGATGGCCAACCATTCCGCGCGCCATGGTCACGCCGTTGGCGACCCACAGGAACAGCGCGTCGTCGCGGTCAGGGTTTTCGACGGGCACGTGCGCGTGCATCTCGACGAGACCGGGAATCAGGAAACGGCCAGTACCGTCGATGACCCGCGCGCCGCGGGGCACGGCAGCCTGACCGATTGCGACGATCTTGCCTCCGCGAACGGTGACGTTCCGGCTTTCCTGCACGCCGGGATCGAGCATCGAGATCACGTCGACGTCTGTGATCACGATGTCCTCCGCCACTACCGAGGAGGAAATCAGGGCCGCGAGGAAAGCGGCCAAACCGAGCCGTTTCGGTTCCATCAACGCCGGGTCGACGCGATCAGCGCAGGGGCCGGAAGAACTTGCGGATATCCTCCGCGAGCAACTCCGGTTCCTCGAACGCCGAAAAGTGCGCGCCGCGGTCGAACTCGGTCCAGTGCACGAGGTTGGATTCCTGCGCAAGCTCGTCCCGCGTCTGCCTGAGCCAACGGCAGACCGCATAGCCGCTCGGAACTTCGATCCGGCCGCCGATGCGATTGACGCTGTTGTGCGCGTTCTCGTGGTACAGGCAGGTGCTGCTGTAGATGGTCTCGGTGAACCAGTAAAGCGAGATCGTGGTCAGCAACTCGTCCTTCGTGAAGCGCGATTCGATGTCTCCGCCGCAGTCGCTCCATGCATGCCACTTCTCGACGATCCAGCCCGCCAGACCGGCCGGAGAGTCCGTCAACCCATACGCCAGCGTCTGCGGTCTCGTGCTCTGGATATGCCCATAGCCGCCGCCGTCCGCAAGCCGGATCCGGCGCTCCTCGGCGGTCTCCCCCGGTTTCGGTTCCAGACGGGGGATGCCGCCCACCAGGCGGTGAATGCCCACCGCCCGCTGCGGGTACTTCCAGCCGATCAGGCCGGTGACGAGCCCGCCCCAGTCGCCTCCATGCGCCCCGTAGCGCGCATGGCCCATATCCGTCATCAGCCGGTCCCATAGCTCGGCGATGCGCGCCGGGCCGTAACCGGTCACCGTGGGGCGTTCGGAGAACGCGTAACCCGGCATGGAAGGCACGATGACGTCGAAGGCATCGGCGGGGTTGCCGCCATGTGCGCCCGGGTCGGCCAGCGGTTCGATGAGCTTGTCGAAGTCGTAGAACGTGCTGGGCCAGCCGTGGGTGAACACGAGCGGGAACGGGTCCGGGCCTTGCCCCCGCGCATGAATGTAGTGCAGCCGGAAACCGTCGACTTCGCGCAGAAAGTGGTCGTGCCGGTTCAGGGCGGCCTCCTGTGCCCGCCAGTCGAAGCCGTCGGCCCAGTAGGCACAAAGCTCTTTCAGGTAGGCGTTATTCGTGCCGTAGGTCCAGCCAGCTTCCGGCATCAGATCCGTCGGCCACCGCGTGCGCTTCAGGCGCTCGCGCAGATCGGTCAGCGCCGCTTCCGGGATTTCTATCTTGAATGGTGTTGCTGTCATCCCTTGTCCGTCCTTGTTCGGGCAAGGAGAAAAAGTAACATGACCGCCATATCCCGCATGACGGAGGAACCATGGCCCTGCCCGCACTACCACGCGCACTGCAGGGGATTCGGGTACTGGACTTTACCTGGGTTCGGGCGGGCCCGTGGGCGACGCGTTGGCTCGGTGCCCTGGGCGCGGAAGTCATCAAGGTCGAGTGGCCCGAGAACGAGCGTGGAAGACAGTCCGGCGGGAACACAACGCCCCGGGGCGTTGAGCAGGAATTCAATACGGGCGGCAACTTCAACGATACGAACTGCAACAAGCTGAGCGTCACGCTGAATGTCCGGTCGCCCAGGGGCATGGACCTCATCAGGCGCCTCGTATCGGTCTCGGATGCGGTCATCGAGAATTTCAGTTCCCGGGTGTTGAGGAGCTGGGGCCTGGGTTACGAGGAGCTTTGCGAGCTAAGGCCCGGCATCGTCTATGTGTCCATGTCCGGGTTCGGGCATACCGGGCGCCACCACCACTACAAGACCTTCGGACCGGTGGCGCAGGCGATCTCGGGTCTGACCTTCCTCTCGGGGCTGCCGAACAAACCACCCGCCGGCTGGGGGTGGTCGTACCTCGACGATACGGGTGGCCTGTACGGTGCCATGGGCGTCTTGACCGGCATCTACCACCGCAACGTCACCGGCGAGGGGCAGCACATCGACCTGTCCCAGATGATCACCGGAATCACGTTGAACGGCCCGGCGATCCTCGATCACACGGTGAACGGCCGGCCGTCGCGCCGCGATGGTTTCCCTCCGGGCAACTCCACCCACTGGCCCGGCACCCCGCTGCTGGACAACTATCGCGGCCCGCAGGCGGCACCGCACAACGCGTACCGGACGCACCCCGGCGGCTACAACGACTGGTGCGTCATCGCCTGCTTCTCGGACGAGGAATGGCAGCGCCTGGTGCAAGTGATGGGCGCACCGGCCTGGGCCAATGCCACCGAATATACCGACCTGGAGGGCCGTCTTCGCCACCAGGAAACGATAGACCGCGAAATCGAGGCGTGGACATCGACTCTAGACAAGTACGACCTGACGGGGCAGTGCCAGGACGCCGGCGTACGCGCCATGCCGGTGCAGAGTTCGGAGGACCGCGTGGAGCACGATCCACAGCTTCGTCACCGGGACATGTACCGGGCTCTCGAGCATCCCGAACTGGGGTCGAAGAAACTGCAAAACGCCCCCTTCAAGCTCAGTGTCACACCAGCCGCCAACCACCTGCCCGGCCCTCTGATCGGACAGCACAACCGGCAAGTATTCGAAAACCTCCTGGGCCTTCCCCACGAGGATCTCGTCAGCGGCTACGAGGACGGCACCTTCTGGCCCGTCGACCGCGCGCGTTATCCGTACATGGAGGACTTCCTGGCATGACCGGGCCACTATCGGGTCTGCGCGCGCTGGAACTCGCCGACGAGAAAGGCGAGTTCTGCGGCAAGCTGATGGCGGACCTCGGCGCAGACGTCATCAAGATCGAACCGCCCGGCGGAGAGACCACCCGCTCCGTGGGACCGTTTCTGGACGACATTCCGGATCCGAACCGCAGTCTTTCGTTCTGGCACTACAACACTTCGAAGCGCGGCGTCACGCTCGACCTGGAGTCGGCCGAAGGCCGGATCCTGTTCCTGCGCCTGACATCGACGGCGGACATCGTCCTGGAGACTTTCGCGCCCGGTCACCTGGCGTCGCTGGACCTCGGTTACGAAACGCTGAGCGCCGCCAACCCCGGGCTGGTCATGTGTTCCCTGACGCCCTTCGGCCAGTCCGGGCCGTGGCGCGACTACCAGTCGAGCGACCTGCTGCACATGGCGGCGGGCGGCCAGATGGCCTCCAGCGGCTATGACGAAAGCGATGTTCCGGATGCTCCGCCCATTGCGCCCGGAGGCGGCAATGCCTGGCACACAGGCGCCCATTACGCCTACATCGCGATCATGGCCGCCCTGGTGCATCGCACGGCTACCGGCGAAGGCCAGTACATCGATGCATCTGTGCACGACGCCTGCGCGCTGTCCACGGAGAGCGCCGTCGCCTCCTACATCTATCGCGACGAGGTGGTCATCCGGCAGACGGGGCGCCACCATGCCGCCAACCCGACGCCAAGAACACAGTACAAGACGAAAGACGGAAAGTACGTCAATGCGCTCACAGGGGGTGGCCGCCTAAACCCCGCATACGTGCGAACCCTGGCTGAATGGTTCGATCCCCATGGCTTGGCCGGTGACCTGATGGACGAGCGCTACCGTGATTCCGAAGTCATCGCGGAAAACGCGCATCACATCATCGAGGAAGTGCTCGCCAACTTCATCGCGAACCGCACCGCGGACGAGGTCTACCACGAGGCCCAGGAGCGCGGATTCCCCTGGGGCGCCGTGCGCGCACCCGACGAGCTACTCGACGACGGGCATCTCGAAGACCGGGGGTTCTGGACCGAGGTGGAGCATCCGGAACTCGACCGCACCTTCGTCTACCCCGGCGGCGGCGCCATTTTCAACGGATCGCCCTGGCGTATCTCGCGACGCGCCCCGCTTGTCGGGGAGCACAACGAGGAGATTCTTGGAGAGGAACTCGGGCTCTCGCGTGAAGAGCTTGCACGCCTCTCCAACCGCGGAGTGGTATGAGAGCCTAGATCGCAGCGCCTCATACCAGTCTTGCCTGCGCAAGCGCATGTCCGAGCTGACGACGAACACTTTCTCGACGCACACCGCCATCTCGGCCGAATTGCCTACGCGGGCCAATTGGCTATTGTTCTGACCCTGTTTGGTCGTCTCGGTGTGCTGCTTCCCATCATTCCAGTTCGGCAGCGGTGCCCATGCGGCGGCCTCAGGAATCGCTGGTCGCGGGCGGCGAGACATCGATTGCATAGGTGAACGTTGTATTCGCGCCTTGCTTCGGTCCAGTTCTGTCGGTGACGGTCACACCGGCGATTGCCTCGAACTTCCTGCCCCCGAGGGCGTTAACGATATTGGGAGTATTGTGCTGCAGTTTCAGAGATCGAGCTACATCCCCGACGCGTATTGTGATGGTCGCTCGGCCTTGCCGCAACGCGTCGAGTGCCGCGCTGAGATCGAGTTGGACCGCGTTGCGTGGAAGAGCGTTGCCCGAAAGGAGCTTGGAGCCGGCTGAGTAGAGATAGCCGGCGTCAACGAAGGCAGCCGTGCGCATGGGCTATTCCTATTGGACCGTAGAAGTTGGGTACGAGGGTCCCTGGCGGGACCCTCGGTCTAGTTCACGCTCCAACCGTTGTATTAATCCGGGAGACGCTGAACACAGAAAATCGTAGGGGAGCGAGCGCGTGGCGTCAACAGAAACGATGCTCGAACAAGTCGCGCCGGAAGAAATGCATGCAGCACCGAAAGGAGGCGCCTGAACTTCAATCGATGATGGCTTGCCGCACGGCGTTTTCGAAGTCGTAGATCGCGGGTCCGTAGGGTTGCTGCAGCATGATGACGCCGGCGATTTCCTCGGCCGGGTCGGACCAGGACACGGTGCCGAACGCGCCGCCCGAGCCGAAAGCCCCGGCGCTGCGCCGGCTGTCCGCCGCAATCGGGTCGAGTACGACGCCGACGGTATAGCCTGCGCCTCTCCCGCGACCCCCCTTCCTACCGGGGCGGTATAGATGGCTCACATGGTCGCTGGCCATCATCGTGACGGTACGCGGGCTGAGCAGGCGACGACCGAAGAGTTCGCCGCCGTTGGTAAGCATCTGCTGGAAATGGAGATAGTCCCTCGCCGTGCTCAACAGGCCAAAGGAACCCGAGAAATAGGTGGTCTCACCGAACCAGCCCGACATGTCGCTGCCCCGGATGGCGACCCGGCGCGATGCCTTCGACGGCGGCAGGTCATAGTGCGTGTCGTGCATTTCCAGGGGATCGAATATCCGGGTCTGCACGAACTCGTTGAACGGCTCGCCGGAGACGATCTCGATAATGCGGGCGACGACATCAAGTCCGGTGGTGCCGCTGTAGGCCCTGCGAGACCCGGGCTGGAAGTCCAGGGGCACCTCGCGAAGCGTGGGAATGTACCTCGCCAGCGTTCCGCGCGCTTCCTTGCCCCGCCCGGACACGGCTGCTCCCAAGCCGCCGCTCATGAGCCCGGAGGTGTGTGTCAACAGGTGATGGATCGTAATCGGCCGCTTCGCGGGAACGAGCCGATGCGCCGGCGGGTTCCGGCCGTCGACCTTGAGCGGACTGATGTCCTCGTCGGCGGGATCCTTCAGTACCGCCACCTGCATGTCGGCCAACTCGGGAATGTACTTCCCCACCGGATCGCTCGGTCGAATGAGTCCCTCCTCGATCATCATCATCGCCGCGACGCCGAGAACGGCTTTCGTGGACGACATCATGATGAAGATCGCGTCCCGGGACATCGGGCGTTCGGCCTCGACGTCCATCAGCCCGTGGGCCTTGAAGTGAACCACCTTGCCCCTGCGGGCCAGGGCGGTTACCGCGCCCTGGATCTTGCCGGCATCGATGTGCCGCTGCATCGCCGTGTCGATCCGCTGCAGCCGCTCGGTGGACATGCCGACGGATTCGGCTTCCGCGACGGGAATCTCACTGCCGCAGACCGTGATAGCCGAAATCGCCGCGAGCGCCGCCATGCCTGACTTTAGACGCATGCGCCGGTTCTTCCGCCGTCTACCGATTCACCCGAGATTGCGTCGAAACATGGCATGCACCCGTTCCCAGTGCTTCTCGGCCGCCGCACGGTGGTAGCGCTCGCCTCCGGGAGGCGCAAAACCATGCATGGCGCCTTCCATGAAGTCGATTCGATAGTTGATCCCCGCCTCGGACATGGCGCGGTCCATGACCTTCATGTCGTCTACGGTCGCCGTGGGATCCTCGTCCGCCCATCCGAAATAGACTTCGGCCTTGATCTGGTCGATCTGCCGGTGTGGCGAGTCGTCCTCGTGGGTGACGACCCAGGCGCCGTGCAGGGACGCGATGGCGGCAACCTTGTCCGGCCAGGTTTGCGCCAGCGCCATGACCAGGGGTCCGCTCATGCAGAAACCGACGGCGCCGATCTTGCCGTCGGAGTCCGCCTTGTCGTTGTGCGAGGCGAACTCGAGCATCGCTTCGGCATCCGGGATAATCCCGTGACGCGTGACGCTCTGCATGAGGGCACGCCTGTCTTCGTCCGGCTCCAGTTCGTGGTACGGGGTCACCCGGTAGAAGAGGAAGGGCAGCAACACGTAGTAGCCGGCGCTCGCGAGCCTTGACGCCATGTCCCTCAAGGCAGGCCGGATACTCGGTGCATCCATGAGGTAGAGCACGATCGGGTAGGGACCGCCCTCCTCCGGGTGATACTCGAAGGTCGTCATGCTGCCGTCCGGGGTCTCGATCTCGACTTGTCGCTCTATCATCTGGCTGGCTCCGCAACTCCGTGTGCCGATGAGGTTTGCCCAAGTCGGCGTTCCCGTCAACAGATTCCACGATATGATGAGGCTACCGTGGTCGCGGAGGATGACCGTGAAGAGCCGGAGCATTGTGGCGATGTTCGCCTTGACGACCATGGGATTCCACACAGCCGCCGACGAGGAGATCACGCCGGCGCATGTCTACCAGGCCGTCGAGCAGTTATCGGCGAATATCGACCTGGTCCGCGAGGTGATGGGCCGGCCGGAGGCGACCACCGAACCCTGGGTGGTCATCGATGCGCAGCCGCGCCACGTCTTCTAACAGGCATTGACGCTATTGCGGAAGGCGAATCGCCTCGCCGATGAACTCGGCGGCGGCCGACCTTCTCTTGCATCCAGAGTAACGAGGAACACCCGGTGACGATGTTGCTGCAACAAGTGCGAGGATTATGGAGGGAACCGAAGTCACGCCAGAATATCACCTGGGGCGCCGTGTGCGCCTTGGCGCTATTGGCGTTGAGCGGCGGGCAACTCTATGTGATTGCGGCGTTCTGGCTATTGTTCTCTACCATGTTCGCGGTATTTCATCGCGTGCTCGCGTTGCGGCACGAGCGGCACGAGCGGAACCAGCTCCACTGAATCCTTAGCCTCGACCATACGCGACGCTCGGGGCTCCACTCAGGGAGCCGGAGCGTCGCGAACACTGCTACTCTGAAACAGACTCATTAATCTCTGTGGTTGGGTGGAGTGGTTGACCTGCCCGCGCTTCTCGCATTCAATGCATTGTTTGTGCGTAAGAAAATGGGGTGGGGATGAAACAGGGTGTTATTCCCGACGACTTGACGCGGCCGTTTTGGGAAGCTGCCAACGAGGAGCGTCTGGTCATCCAGTGTTGCGAGAACTGCGATCGGCTGCAGCATCCGCCCGCGCCAGCGTGCTCGAAGTGCGGATCGGACACGGCGCTCGAGTGGAAACAGATGAGCGGCCGGGGGCGCATATACCATTATGGCGTCGTCCACGACTGTCCCATCCGGTTGCTGCAGGAAGACCAGCCCTTCAACTGCGCCGTGATCAACCTCGACGACGATCCCGGCATCCAGATGTACTCCCATCTGCCCGGCACGCCGGTGGACGAAGTGCCGGTCGGCGCCGCCGTGGAACTGGTGTTCGAGACTGCGGCCAACGGGCAGAAGGTCCCGGAGTGGCGCGTGGTCGCAGATAGCTGATGGCCACCGAGAACGCACCGCAATCAATGTACCGGGCCCGCGAGGGCCTGGGTGTGTGGGAACACCGCGGCGAAGTCGCGGCCGTCGGCATCGGTCATGGTCCGACATCCCGGCGCTGGGACGGCAAGGCGGATACGTCGGTCGGCGCCATCAGCCTCCTCGCGCTGCGAAAGGCCATCGAAGACGCCGGGGTGAACCCGGAGGACATCGACGGGCTGGTGATGGACGAACTCACGACCACCGGCGCTTTCTGGCCCGCCGGACAGGAACTGCCCTGGGACGTGATCAACGCCTACAACCGGACCGACGCGCCGCTCGACGGCATCACCCAGTTGAGCGCCGAGTGGATCCTCAGGAACATGCCCGAACTGACGGGCGTCCATTTCACGATGTACGGCAGGGTCTGCATGTCGAACGCCATCGTGGTCGCCGCCCAGGCGATCGGCGAGGGGCGTGCGCACACCTGCCTCGTTCTCAAGGCCTGGCACAACCTGCCGGGCCGCTACTACCAGACCGGCCCCAACGCCGACGACGCCATACCGGGAACCCCCGCGATGCGTTCGCTGTGGGGCGCCCCGGCCTGCTATGGCACGGCCATCCAGTTCGCCGAGTACTGCCGCAAGTACGGCAAGAACCACGACATGATGGCGCCATTCATCTCGAACTCGAGGCGCAACGGGCTCAAGTTTCCAGAGGGCTACTGGTCACAGCACCGGCCGGAGGAAATCACGCCGGAGGACTACAAGGCCGCGCGCTGGATCGCCAAGCCGGCGAACCTGTTCGACAATGACATACCGATCATGTGTTCCGCGGCGTACCTCTTCACCACCGCCGAGCGCGCCCGGCACCTGAAGCAAAAGCCGGTCTACATCCTCGGCCACGCGTCGAGCCGCGGCCAGGCGCGCAGCTTCGTTCCCACGCTGGACGAGGTGGAGGCGGAGTGCGCCAGCACCGGGCGCAAGATCCTGGAATCCGCCGGAATCACCGCGGACGACCTCTCGTTCGAGAACCTGTACGACGGCTTTCCGCAGTTCCACCAGTTCCACATGGAGGGCATCCGCTACCGCGGCGTCCAGCCGGGAGAGGCACTCGACTTCTACCAGACGGACATCAGCATTAGCGGCCCCAACCCGGTGTCGCCGAGCGGCGGCAACATCGGCAGCGGCCGCAGCCGGTTCTGGATGCACACGGACTGCATGCAGCAGATCCAGCGCCGCGCCGGGGAGCGCCAGGTGACCGGCGTCGAGCCTGTGGTCGGCGTGTCCGGCGGGCCGATGCCGACGGGCGGCAACTTCACGGTCTGGAGCGCCACTCCGGACTATTGATACGAGGAACCGGCACCAAGAAGCCATGGCCACCGGTCAGACAGCTTCCGGGCGGCCGGTGGCAGGAGAGAATCCATGAGCACCGAAAACGCACCCCAGTCGATGTACCGGTCCCGCGAGGGACTCGGGGTTTGGGAACACCGCGGGAAAGTCGCGGCGATCGGCATCGGACACGGTCCGACATCCCGGCGCTGGGACGGCGAGGCGGACACGTCCCTCGGGGCCATCAGCCTCATTGCATTGCGACGAGCGATCGAAGACGCGGGTGTCGATCCCGGGGACATCGATGGACTCGTGATGGATGAAAAAACGACCACCGGCGCATTCTGGCCTCGCGGGCAGGAGCTGCCCTGGGACGTGATCAACGCCTACAACACCACGGATGCGCCGCTGGACGGCATTACCCAACTGAGCGCCGAGTGGATCCTCAAGAACATGCCCGAACTCACGGGCAACAGGTTCACGATGTACGGCCCGGGCTGCATGTCGAACGCCATCGTGGTCGCCGCCCAGGCGATCGGCGAGGGACGCGCGCACACCTGCCTCGTTCTGAAGGCCTGGCACAACCTCCCGGGACGCTACTACCAGACCGGCCCCAACGCCGATGACGCGATACCGGGAACGCCCGCCTTGCGTTCCGTGTGGGGTGCCCCCGCCTGCTACGGCACGGCGATCCAGTTCGCCGAGTACTGCCGCAAGTACGGCAAGAACCACGACATGATGGCGGCGTTCATCTCGAACTCACGGCGCAACGGTCTCAAGTTTCCCGAGGGCTACTGGGCGCAGCACCGGCCGGAGGAGATCACGCCCGAGGACTACAAGGCGGCGCGTTGGATCGCCAAGCCCGCGAACCTGTTCGACAACGACATACCCATCATGTGTTCCGCGGCGTACCTCTTCACCACCGCCGAGCGCGCCCGGCACCTGAAGCAGAATCCGGTCTACATACTGGGTCACGCATCCAGCCGGGGCCAGGCGCGAAGTTTCATCCCCACGCTGGATGAAGTGGAGGCCGAGTGCGCCTCCAGCGGGCGCAAGCTGCTGGAAGCGGCGGGCATCACCGTGGACGATGTCTCATTCGAGAACCTGTACGACGGCTTCCCGCAGTTCCACCAGTTCCACATGGAGGGAATCCGCTACCGGGGCGTCCAGCCCGGAGAGGCGCTCGACTTCTACCAGACGGATATCAGCATCAGCGGACCCAACCCGGTGTCGCCGAGCGGCGGCAACATCGGCAGCGGCCGCAGCCGGTTCTGGATGCACACGGATTGCATCCAGCAGATCCAGCGGCGCGCCGGGGAGCGCCAGGTGACGGGCGTCGAGCCGGTGATCGGCGTGTCCGGCGGGCCGATGCCCACGGGCGGCAACTTCACGTGCTGGAGCGCCACGCCAGACTATTGACAAAAGGAAACAACAGGATGATTTTGATCAGCTTCGACATTGACGGGACGCTGGAAGAAGGCGACCCGCCCGGAGTCCTGACCATGGACTTCGTCCGCGAGGTGAAAGGCCACGGATTCCTCGTCGGAAGCTGTTCGGACCGACCCATCAGTGCCCAGCGCGCCATGTGGGAACGGCACGGCATCGAGGTCGACTTCACCGTGTCAAAACACATGCTCGAGGACGTCAAGGCCGACTTCGAAGCCGAGGTTTACTACCACATCGGCGATCGCGAGGACCTCGACAAGCGGCCCGCGGAGAAAGCCGGTTTCGAGTTCCTTTGGCCCCACGAGGCCACGGACAGGCCCTGGTCCGAAGGGACGTAGCGCCCTCCTTCGATATTCTTGCCGCCGCGACCGCCGTCGCGGCGCACCGTCAGGCGATGCCGTCCATGAATTCGGCCAGCGCAATGTCGAGGGACGTGACACCCCCGGCATCGTGCGTGGACAGACGCACCTCGACCCGATTCCAGACGTTGAACCATTCCGGATGGTGATTCATCTGTTCGGCCTTCAACGCCGCCCGGCCCATGAAGCCGAAGGCCGCGTTGAAATCGCCGAACTGATACGTCTTCTCGATGCCGTTGCCGGCATCGTCCAGCGCCCAGCCTTCGAGTCCGGCGAGCGCGGACTGCAGCGCTCCGTCAGTCAGTTTTTCCACAGCCATCGCTAATCCTTACGCCGCGGCGGCGAGCCGCTTCGAGATCGTCTCCATGTAGAGATCGTGAAACTGATCCGGCACCGAATCGCGCACCCGGGGATCGCCCACCAGTGCATCCGTCCACGCCGAGACGAGCGGGAAGTCCGCCATCAGGCCGGTTTCGATCAGGGGCTCAACCATGCTGAAGCGCATCAGGAACGGCGCATAGGCCGCGTCCACGAGACAGAGGTCGGGACCGCTGAAAAACGGCCCTCCGTTGCCGCGCTCCTCGGAGATCGCCTGTTCCAGCTTGCCGACATGCTGCCTGGCGACCTCGAGCGCTTTCTTCCGCTTCTCAAGGTCCGCCACGGAAACTCCGCCCAGGCCCGAGGCAAAGATGGGGACGAAGTCGTTCCATGCCCGGTGCCTCGCGCGCAGGAAGCCGTCTTCCGGATGCAATCGCGGCGGAATCTCCTCGTCCAGGTATTCGGCGATCGCGTTCGACTCGAACAGGGGCCGCCCGTCCACCTGCAACATCGGGACTTTTCCGTGCGGCGATAGCTCGAGGAACCAATCCGGCTTGTCGCGCAGGTTGATGTAAGTGACTTCAAAGTCGACGTTCTTGGCGCGCAGGACAATCACGGCGCGCTGTACCCAGGGTCAGGTAAACGAACTGGCGAGATGGTATTCGGCCATGGGGTGTGCCCTCCTTCCGATCATTCGACCATAGGTTTCGCCGCCTCAGCCGTCAAGCCCGACGGTGTCCCGACCCCGCCCACCGCCGTACACTTGACGCCACAGGGACCCCATGAGGAACGCCACCGATGAGCACAACGATCGCATCCGACAGAACTATCCATGACTGGTCCGCGCTGGTGGATGGCCTCAACCGTTTCCTGCGGCTGCGCACGACGCCGATCGGCATGAAGCTATACGAGACCGTCGCCGAGATGGAGGCGGTTCCGCGCATCCGTCGACCGACGGCGATACACACGACCGACCAGATCGTCGGCCAGGCGTGCCGCAACGGCTGGACCGTGGGGATCACCGCCGACGACCTGGTCGGCGCCCAGTGCTCCACCGTCATTGGGCTGCATCCAAGAAACGAAGAGTGGCTCTCCGGCGAGCACATGGCCGGCGTATGGTTCGAGACCATCGAGGACTCGAGCCGGCACCAGCACTCCATGGACGTCGTCGACTACGGCAGGTACCAGGCCATGGCGGTGAGCCCACTGGCGAACGGCCGCCTGGACCCGCCGGACATCGCCCTGATTTACGCCACGCCGGCCCAGATGATCCTCTTCATCAACGGCCTGCAATGGACGGGCTTCAACAAGCTGGACTGGGGCTGCGTCGGCGAGTCCGCCTGCGCCGACTCCTGGGGACGTGCGCTCAGGACCGGCGAGCCGAGCCTCTCCATTCCGTGCTTCGCCGAACGGCGCTACGGCGGCGTGATGGAGGACGAACTGCTGATGGCGATTCCGCCCGGCTATCTCCCCAAGGTCATCGATGGACTCGATCACCTGTCCCGCAACGGACTCCGCTATCCGATCGCGCCGTACGGCGTCAACAACGACGCCCGCGCCGGCATGGGCGTGAGCTACGGATAGCGAGATCAGACCGCATCCCGTCGCATTCGCGCACTACGCTTGATTGCGCGGCACGCGTCTGCACAATGGCGTTCAGAACACTAACGGAGCGAAACATGGCGATCGAGGAAGGCAAGGCGGCACCCGAATTCACCCTGCAGGACACCGATGGCAACGAGGTGGCGTTGAAAGACCAGAGGGGCAAACACGTCGTTGTCTACTTCTATCCGAAGGACGACACACCGGGGTGCACGAAGGAAGCCTGCGGCTTCCGCGATCTGTGGGGCGAGATCGAGGACACGGGGGCCGTCGTTTTCGGCGTGTCGCCCGACGGGGCGGCATCGCACAGGAAGTTCGTCGACAAGTACCAACTGCCGTTCACGCTCCTGAGCGATCCGGACCGGGAAATGATGGGGATTTACGGGGCTTACGGCGAAAAAATGATGTACGGCAGGAAGGTCATGGGCGTCATCCGCTCGACCGTATTGATCGATCCCGATGGCAAGGTCGTACGCCACTGGCGCCGCGTCCCAAGAGCGGCCGACCACCCGCAGAAGGTGCTGGAAGTGCTACAGGGAAGCTAACCCGGGCTTTCCCGGCATACCGGGCGCGCGCTAGAAGTGCGCCTGACCTGATAGCAGGAACCGCATGATGCTGCCGTGCTGGTCGCTTTCCGTGCTTTCGCCGGAAATCTCCAACCGGTGCGGCAGTCCCATGAAGGCACTCGCCAATTCATAGCTCACGCCCAAGCGGGCGCGGCGATAGGTATCGCGCGACAGGTCCAGCTCCCAGTACGGCATGATCGTGCCCGGCCGGCGGCGCATGTCGAAGCCGTAACTGACGCGGGTGCCGAGGCCCCAGCCGCGACCATCGCGGCGAAGCGCGCCGGCGAACGGATGGCCTCGAGAATTGAAGATGTCCATGGCCTCCGCAGTCCCGCCCCATCTCGGCGCGAGCGTCAGTCGGAAACCCCGTCTTCCATCGGGACCAACGATCAGCGTCGCCTTCACGCCCTCCTCCGAGTAACTGTCGTCGGTGTGCATGGCGAGGGCGCGGCCCTTCACCTCGACGCCGACCATCGGACCCCGGTAGCGGAAGCCGCCCGCCAGTTCCACACCACCGCCGGTCGCGCCGTCTCCGCCGTCGTAACGGCCGGCCACGTCGATGAACGGGGACACCGGAACACCCACAAACGCCATCGGCAGCGAGGCCTCCACACCCATGCGCAGTCGCTGCACGTTCACCATCATCCCCTCTATCGCCCGCGGGCCCTCGTCCGTCTCGAGCCGGGCGAATCCGGCATCGCCCCGGACCGCGAAGTCGAATCCGATGATCGGCCCAAAGGCATAGCGGATTCCGCCCAGACCCATGAGCATCGAAAGGTCGCTGGTTGCCTTGGAAGCCTCCTGGCCCTCGCGTTCCGCGGTCGCCTCGCCCGCACCGAGTCCAAGGATCGCCCACATCTTGCCGCGCTCGCGGAACGCCCACTGGACGTAGGGATGGATCACGTTCAGCTCCGTCTCGAGGCGGCCCTCGCCACCGTGGTCGCCGCCGAACTCGTAGGAAGCGTCGGCTATGGCATGGGAGAAGGCCGCGCCGCTGATCCATCCATTGCCCTTGGCGTCGACGCCGAGGTATATGGAAGTCAGCGAGCCGTTATACAGGCCGCTTTCCGGTTCGCCCTCGAACGCGTGCCAATCTCCCGCGCCCCACACGGACCAGGAGTTGATCGGGTTGCCGAATCCACCGAAAGGCATCTCGAAGCGTGCGCCCCGAAGCCACTGCCCCAGCGTGTGGCCCATGGATCTGTCCAAGTACGGATCGTCGCTGCCCCAAGGCCCATCGTCGAACGGATTTGCCAGTTGGTCGATACGGTCGAACGCGGTCCACTGCGGCGGGGCGACTTCGGACCCGGGTGCCAGGCCTCGCCCGCCCCAAACGTCCGGCGAATCGCTATCGCTCGATTCCAGCCGCGCGCCGATGGTGCTCGCAGCGCTCGCGATCACGCCCCGGCCCACCGCCGCCAACGCACCTTCCAGCACCGCCTTCTCCTCCGGGCTGGTCGCCACCGTGACGCCGAAAATCAGGTAGATCGCTGCGTCCACGGCCTTGGCGGTAATCGTCGCAGCCCCTTCCGCTACCGAAGCAATCGTCAACATGCGGCCAGACATCGCTGCTGTCGCAATGCCGGAGTCATCGGAAGTCGCTTCGAATCGACCGGCGTAGTCGACCTCCAGGTCCCCAAGCACGTTCGACAGGTCGATGATCTCAGATTGCCCCACCAGCAGCGTGAGCGAAAGCGGGTAGAGCATCAGTTCGGCGCTGACCTTGTGCATGGACTGCGCTTCCAGGGCGGGAAGGGTCAGGTTCACCGCGTTCCCGCCCTCGTCCTCGACCGTCCCGATCAGGGCGTTGGGGCCGATGCTGATGCCGTCATCGTCGGTATCGCCAAGTTCCACGGTGTACAGGAACTTCAATATCCGGGTGCCGCTTCCCTCCTGGAAGACCGCATCCCTGGATACCGAACCGATCGAGAGTTCGAGGACCGGGGCCTCTCCGGTGACGTATACGGGCACATTGAATACGACATCTAGCAGGATATCGTCATCCGTCGTGTAGGTATCGTTCGATCCCGCGCTGGATTTGAACACCACCTCATCGACTCTCGCTACGACAGCCGCGATGGCCTTCACCTTGTACCGAACGTCCGCGGGCAATCCATTGAAGGTGCGCACGACGGCGTTGCCGGCGGCATCCTCGATCGTCCCCCCCTGCAGCGCGTTGGGCCCAATGCTGATGCCGTCTTCGTCCGAATCGCCGGCCTGCACCACGTAGCGGAACGTCAGCGTATCGGTGCCGCTGCCTTCAACGAAGGCTGCCTCGCGCAGGTTCTGGCCGATGGAGAGCATGACCGCCAGCCCCGCTTCGCCGCTCGTGACGTGCACCTCCTCGCCGAACAGGGCATTCACCGTGATCGCATCGTCCCGGATGTATGTCCCGTCGTGACCCTCGGGCGGGACGATCCAGACCCGTGTCAGAGACGGGCTGACACCATCCACCCTGTGGCCGTCATCGGCCGACAGGCCGTCAAACCCCAGCACTACCGAGTTGCCCGCCACATCCTCGATACCCGTCCCCTGCAAGGCGTTCGGACCGATGCTGATGCCGTCGTCGTCGGAATCCCCCGACTGCACGACGTAGCTGAACGTCAGCTTGTCCGTCCCACTGCCCCCCACCAGGGTTGCGACACGCAGGTATTCGCCGATCGAAATCACCAGCGTCACCTGCCCCGTGACGTGTATCTCTTCTCCGAAGTCGATCTTCACCCGGATCTCGTCGTTCAGGCCGTACATCCCGCCGTGACCCTCAGGCTCGACGATCAGGACCCCGGTCAGCGACGGGCGGACGCCGTCGACCCGATGGTCGCTGTCGGCCGTCAGGCCCCCGAACGGGCGGGCCACCTCGTTTCCATCCGTGTTCTGGATGACACCCCCCACCAGGGCGTTCGGACCGATGCTGATGCCGTCGTTGTCCTGGTCGTCGGACTGCACCACGTAGCGGAACGTCAGCGTGTCCGTCCCGCTGCCGTCCGTCAGCGTCGCCGTGCGCGAGTTTTCGCCGATGGCGAGGGTCAGCGTCGGGGTTCCGGTGACATGCACCTCCTCGGGGAAGACAACCTCTACGCGGATCTCTTCGTTCAGGGCGTATATCCCGTCGTGACCGTCCGGCGCAATGATCGAGACCAGCAGCCGGGCGGTGTTCGCGCCGTCCACCTTGTGGTTGTTGTCGGGCGGCCGGCCGCGGTAGTTGGCGTCCACGTTGTTCCCCGCCGCGTCCCTCACTGTGCCGTTCAAGCAGTCGGGGGGAATGCTGATGCCGTCGTCGTCGTAGTCGTCGGCCTGCACCACGTATCGGAAAGTCAGCGTGTCAGTCCCACTGCCGCTGACGAAGGTCGCCTGGCGGGTGTGCTCGCCAATGGTGATGTCGACTGTCACCACTCCCTTGACATGCACCTCCTCGCCAAAGTCGAGCTTGATCGTGATCGCCTCGTTCACGCCATAGAATCGGTCGTGTCCAGGAGGCGACTGTATACGCACCTCATTCAGCACCGGAACGACACCGTCCACGCGGTGGCCGCTGGCAGCCGGAAGGCCCGCGAAGGTGCGCTCGACCGGATTCCCCGCCGCATCCTCGATGCCGCCCCCCTCAAGGGCATTGGCACCGATGCTGATGCCGTCGTCGTCGTAGTCATCCGACTGCACGACGTAGCGGAACGTGAGCGTGTCGGTGCCGCTGCCCCCTGCGAGCGTCGCCGGGCGAAGGTTCTCTCCGATGGAGAGGAGCATTGTCGGAGCTTGCTCGGGATCCGTCACGTGCACGACCTCGCCGAACTGGACCGCCACCCGGATTTCTTCGTTCAGCACGTAGTAATTGCCCGAATCCGGCCTCGAGACGATCTCGACGCCGGACAACGCCGGGCTGATGCCGTCGACCCTGTGGCCGCTATCCGGGTCCAGGCTGGTAATGGCGCGGTCCACCTCAGTGCCGGCACCATTCGTGATCGTGCCCCCCTCGAGGGCGTCGTTGCCGATGCTGATCCCGTCTTCGTCCTCGTCGTCCGACTGCACCACGTAACTGAAAATCAACGTGTCGGTCCCGTTGCCGCCGATCAAAGTCGCCGCACGTTCATTCAGGCCGATGGAAAGGACAAGCGTGACGGTGCCCGTGACGTTCACCGTCTCGCCAAAGTACACGCGCACCCTGATCTCCTCGTTCAGGCCATAGGTGCCGCTTGCCGCCGGGGTCGAAACAATGAGGATCGGGGCGCGCGAGATGATCCTGCCGTCCACCTTGTGCTGTTCGTTGGCCATCAGGCCAGCGAACGTGCGATCCACGAGGTTTCCCGCCTTGTCCTGAATAGCGGCACCACGCAGGGCGCGTGGGCCAACGCTGATACCGTCGCTGTCCTCGTCGTCCGATTGCACCTCGTAGCTGAACAAGAGCGTGTCGCTACCGCTGCCGTCGATGAACGTCGCTTCACGGGAATGCTGGCCAATGGCAAGTACCAAAACCAGCTCTCCTTCTGACTCGTCTACATGCACCTCCTCGTCGAAGTCGACTTCGACCCTGATTTCCTCGTTCAGGCCATAGGTCTGGAGGGCTAAGGGACGCGAAGCGACCCGAACCTCCTTCAGCGAAGGGGTGACCCCATCTACCCGGTGTTGCATTTCGGGCGCTACGCCCGCGAAGGTGCGGTCTGCGAGGTTACCCGCGCCGTCCTGGATAACGCCTCCCCGCAGGGCCGTGGGACCGATCGTGATGCCGTCGTCGTCCTTGTCGTCCGCCTGTACGACGTAGCTGAACGTCAGGATGTTAGTGCCGCTGCCGTCGGCCAACTTCGCCGAGCGCGAGTGTTGGCCAATGGAAAGGATGAGTTCCAGGTTGTCCTCTACATCGGTGACATGCACTGGCTCGCCGAAGTCGATCGTAACCCTGATCTCTTCGTTCAGACTGTAAATGCCGTCGTGGGGCGTAGGCACGACGATGTCGATGGCCTCCAGCACTGGATTGACGCCGTCCACCTTGTGGTCCTCGTCCGCTTCCAGACCATCGAACGTGCGCACCACGGGGTTCCCAGCAAAGTCCTGGACACTGCCGCCTTGCAGGGAACCGGGGCCAGCACCGATGCTGATACCGTCTTCATCCAAATCGCCGCGCTGCACCGTGTAGCGAAAATGCAACTTCTTGTCGTCGCTACCGCTGCCGTCGACGAACGCTGCCCGGCGCGAGTGCTGGCCGATGGAGAGGATGAGCACCAACTCCGAGACCGTCTCGTCCACATGCACCACTTCGTCGAATGTAATGTCGACCTCAATGGGTTCGCCTAGACCGTACTTGTTGTCGGTGTCCATCTTCGGTTCGGAAGTGATTTCCAAACCGGTCGGCTTGGGACTGATGCCGTCCACCGTGTGCATCTCATCGGCACCCACAGCAGCGAAATTGCGGGTCACGATGGCGCTGGAGCCATCCACAATGATGCCACCTACCAGGGAATCAGAACCGCTTGCGATGCTGATACCATCTTCATCGTAGTCGCCATATTTCACCGTGTAGCGGAAGTGCAACTTGAAGTCGCTGCTGCCGCTGCCATCGATGAACGTAGCCCTGCGGTTGTGCTGACCGATATTGAGGATCAGTTCCAGTTCGCCGCTGTCTTCGTCTTCCTGGACATAGACAACACTGGTGAAGGTGACATCAACTTCAATGTGATCGCCCACCTTATAGGTATTGTCCGTGCCGGCACTCGAAGTGAAGGTCGCGGTCTGCGCCCACGCAGTCTCGGCACCAAAACCGGCCAGCGTAAGCAAAAGCACAGCCGCCATCCCGCGG
Source organism: Candidatus Azotimanducaceae bacterium (assembly GCA_965203615.1). GTDB lineage: Bacteria > Pseudomonadota > Gammaproteobacteria > Pseudomonadales > Azotimanducaceae > VXNE01. The sequence goes on along the minus strand of OZ241900.1, from coordinate 4,300,674 downwards.
GGAAATCCCCTGCGGGTGGCTCCTGTCTTCCTGGCGCCGTGAGCGCACTGTCCGCAGCAAATCACTGTCCAATCCCCCGTCCGCAACAAGCGCGGCGAGCAAGGATCACTTGCATCAACGAGCGGCGGCCACAAGCCAGATGAGCTGGCCGCCGGTCCTTTCCCCCAACGGACGGGCGAGACTAGCACACAAATAATTTAATCCGCACAATGCCTTGCGTCAGTTATACACAGCCCCGCAATGGCGATGGCGTTGCAGTCGGGGCGGCGGACTGCCAACATGACGGCTCGCTCAGCGGAGAAATGCGCTTGAAATTCGGCATCTTCTACGAACACCAGTTGCCGCGGGACTGGCGGGAGGACAGCGAGCATCGGCTGTTCAAGGACTCCCTGAAACAGATCGAACTGGCGGATCGGCTGGGCTTCGACTACGCCTGGGAAGTCGAGCATCACTTCCTCGAGGAGTACTCGCATTCTTCCGCTCCGGAGGTGTTTCTCGCCGCCGCCAGCCAGCGCACGCGCAACATCCGGCTGGGCCACGGCATCGTGCAGCTCACGACCAACCATCCCGCCCGCGTAGCCGAAAGAGTCGCGACCCTGGACCTCATTTCGGACGGCCGCGTCGAACTCGGACTCGGCGAAGGCGCGTCCGTCACCGAACTGCATCCCTTCAACCTGCGCTTTCGCGACAAGCGCCTTGTCTGGGAAGACGCCGTGCGTTGCACGCTGCCGATGTTCTGGAACCACGGCTGGGAATACGAGGGCGAGTTCTTCCATTTCCCGCACCGCGCGGTGGTACCGAAGCCGCTGCAGAAACCCCACCCGCCGCTCTGGGTCGCCTGCTCTCAACTCGACACCATCCGCTACGCCGCGCACCGGGGCATGGGCTGCCTGTGCTTCAAGTTCGTCAGTCTCGACGCCGCCAACGCCTGGGTGCACGCCTACTACAACACCTATGTGCACGACCGGGAAAAACTGTGCGAGTACCAGGAGAACCCCAACATCGCTGTCGTTTCCGGCTTCATGTGCGCCGAGACCGACGACGAGGCATGGGAAAAGGCGGACGGCTGGACGTTCTTCCAATTCGCCCTGCAGCTCTATAACAAGGAAGGACCCTTCGAACCCGGCGCCGTCAATTTCTGGGAGCGCTACCAGGAATGGAAGCAGACGCCGGCGGGACAGAAACGCTCGGGGAGTGAACTGATCGGTTCTCCCGACACCATCACCGAGCGCCTTCGGGAACTCGAGAACGCCCACGTCGATCAGGTCATCCTGCTCAACCAGGCAGGCAAGAATTCACATGAGGATATATGTGCAAGTCTTGAACTTTTCGCTAAAAAAGTCATGCCACAGTTTCAGGAACGTCACCCTGAACAGGAGGTCTGGAAAGACGCGGTGCTGAACGGGGAGATCCAGCTTGCGGAGATCGATACCGAGCCGTTCAACTTCGCCGCGCGCCTCAAGCCGACCAAACCGCCGAGCCGCGACGGTCGGGATATGGTCGGTGGCGTAACCGGCCGGCCCGCATCCCGCGCGATCCGGAATTAGGCAGCGCGGGGATACGCAATAATCACGGTGCGGACGTGGCGGCGGCTTCGCTTTCCAGGAAGTCCATGTTGACCCCGTCTCCCACTGTTCCAGGATGACCCAGGTCCCGCGCCCGCATCACCGCATCCCGGCCAAAGCGCTCCACCAGGCGATCGACGGTCGTCTCCAGGTTGCGCCGTGAGACATCCTCGAACAGGTCAAGCTGCCTCGGCCGGCTACGCCAGTCGAGATCGAACGCCGCCATCCCCACGAGTCTAAACGGGCCCGGGTGATCGAATTCGTCGAGCAACCGCCTGCCCAGGGTGAAGAACTCGGAAGCGAGATCGACCGGTCTTTCGAGTGACTTCTGACGCGACAGCATCTCGAAGCGGCTTGTCTTGAGCCGGACGCGCACGCCGCCGGCAACGTACCCCTTCGATCGAACCCGCCGCGCGATGCGCTCCGCCGCCCGCCGCAGGTGCACTTCGATGTCCTCCCGCAGGGATATGTCCGCGCGCAGGGTCCGATCCGAGCCGATACTCTTCGCCACCCTGGTACGCAGGACCGGGCGGGGATCGCGTGCATGGGCCAGGTCGTGAAGACGACCCGCTCCGTTACCGAACTGCTGCAGCAGCAGGCGAACATCCGTCTCCGCGATATCTCCTATGACCTTGTAGCCCAGCCCCTGTAGCCGCGGCGCAGTCTTTCTTCCCACGCCCCACAGCTTCGTGACCGGCAGCGGCGCCAGCCACGCCCGGGCCCGGTCCGGCGGCACCACGGTAAGCCCATCCGGCTTGTCATGGGCGCTGGCGACCTTGGCAACGTACTTGGTCGCCGACAAACCGACGGATATCCTGAGCCCGGTGGCCTCGAAAACCGCCTGCTTGATCCGGCGGCCCATCTGTCGCGGCCCGCCGAATATCGCTTCGGCCCCGGACATGTCGAGGAACGCTTCATCCAGGGATAGCGCCTCGACCCGCGGCGAGAAGTCGCCCAGGACACGCATCGTCTCTGCCGAGAGTTCCCGGTAGCGCGCAAAGCGCGGTTCGACGATGACAGCCTCGGGACAGCGGCGCATCGCCTGAGCCATCGGCATGGCACTGCCCACGCCGTGCCGGCGCGCTTCGTAGCTTGCCGTCAGCACGACGCCGCGAGCGCTTTTCGGGCCCACGAGTACCGGCCGGCCCCGCAGACACGGATCGTCCATCTGCTCCACGGCCGCATAGAACGCGTCCATGTCCGCGTGCGCCACGATTGCCGGCCATTCAGGCATGCCGACAAAATACTGTATATACCGACAGCAATGCAATATCCGCGCAAACGCGGGCGAGCAGAGTCGCGCTGAAGCCCCGCCGGACCGCGGGGTTGTCAGATTAGCGGTTCGGTCCCCTCGCCTGCGGATACGGCTGCCAGCGCCGCAGCTTGGTCCGCGGCAGCACCGAGGGATTCACCGCGCTGCGGGGCCAGAGGCCCTGGAGCACCGTGGCCAGTTCCCTGCCGAGGCGGCGGCGCGTCTCCGGGCCCATGCGGGCCGAAGCCGACGCCATGTGGGGCGTACAGGTCACGTTGTCCATCTGCAGCAGGGGGTTGTTCGTCGACACCGGCTCCTGGTCGAACACGTCGAGCCCCGCCCCGGCGATCTCCTTCGACTCGAGGGCGCGGATCAGCGCTTCCTCGTCCACCGTCTTGCCGCGGCCGTTATTGATGAAGAGCGCGGAGTTCTTCATGCGGGCGAAGTGCTCGTCCGAGAGCATCTTGTCGGTTTCGGCGTTGTGCGGCGCGTGCATGGACACGAAGTCGGAGCGTTCGAGGAGTTCGAACAGGCTGGTCACCGGCTCCACGTTGGCCTCCGTCATCTCCAACTCCCCGACGAAAGGATCGAAGGCGATGACGCGCAATCCGAACACATGACAGCGCCTGGCAACGGCCTTCGCGACATTGCCAAAGGAGATCAGGCCGATCGTGCAACCCCAGACTCTCGGGATGTCGTCGTGGTAAGGCCGCCCTTCTCTCCAGCGGCCGTCTTTGGTCATCTGGTGCATGAGCAGCAACCGGCGATGCGCGGCGAGCAACAGCATCATCGTGTGATCGGCAACCTCGTCGATGAAGACATCGGGAACGTTGGTCACCACGATGTCGTGGTCGGTCGCCGCATCCACGTCGACGGGGTCCGCCCCGACGCTGCCGAGGCCGATGACCACGCACTTGTTCAGGCTCGCGATGATGTTGCGATTGAGGTAGCGCCCGCGGGCGATCAGGGCGTCGGCTTCGTCCCTGGCGGCCTCGATGAACTCATCGTCGCTCCGGGCCGGCACTTCGACGATCTCGGCGCCGATAGGATCGAGCGCCTCACGCTCAAGTGAAAACTGCGGCTCGGCGCCATCGTACGTGGGGCCGGCCTGCGCCTGGACCATTACGGTGTGTTTGCGCTCAGTCATGGTTTCTCGCTCGTCTCAAAAGGGTGAACCCGGATTCCGCACGGGGACGCCGGGCCAGCAAAGCCTACTGCGATACCGCACGTCAAAGCCAGCCCGCCATGCGCTACGCGGGTAGCGGTCCCGACTGCTTGATCTCGGCGAGGCTGAAGCTCGACTCCAGGTTGGATACGCCCGGATAGCTCAGGATGCTGCGCATGACCAGTTCCGAAAAGTGGTCCATGTCGCGCGCGACGACTTTCATCAGGTAGTCGTGCATGCCGCTCATGGCATGGCATTCGACGATATGGGGCTCGTCCTGCACGCGCCGATGGAATTCCGTGCGCTGCTCCAGTCCTTTCTCGAGGGTGAGATGGACGTAGGCCGTCACCGTCAGTCCCAGCGCGCGCTGATCCAGCCTTGCCGCATAGCCCTGGATCACGCCGTCGCGCTCAAGGTTCTTCACCCGCCTGAAGCAGGGCGACTCCGACAGGCCGATCCGGTCCGCCAACTCCACGTTCGGCAGGCGGCCGTGCCGCTGCAGTTCGGCCAGGATATGTCTCTCTATACGATCCAACGGCATTGAAAGAAATCCTCGGTTAACAAGTGTTCACAGCAATAATACACCCAGCAATCCTCCAAGATAGACGAAAATAGAAGAATACCTGCCCCAAAAGTCTTCTACGATCGACACCATGAGCGCAAACGCGGATGTAGCTGTAAAAGCACCTCGCCAAGCCGCGAGGGTCGAAAACCCCATGGGCGTCGACGGGTTCGAGTTCGTCGAGTTCTCCGCTCCCGAAGCCGGGGTGCTGGAGCCGGTCTTCGAATTGCTCGGGTTCGAGAGAATCGCCGTGCACCGGTCGAAGTCGGTCGCGTTGTGGCGCCAGGAAGACATCAACTTCGTCGTCAACTACGAGCCGAAGAGCGCGGCGTGGTATTTCGCGCAGGAACACGGCCCCTGCGCCTGCGGCCTCGCGTTTCGCGTTCGAGACGCCCGCCACGCCTATGCGCGCGCACTCCGGCTCGGTGCCGAACCGGTCGACAACCCCTGCGGCCCGATGGAACTGCGCCTGCCGGGAATCCGGGGAATCGGCGGCGCGGCCCTGTACCTCATAGACCGTTGGCAAGACGGGAAGAGCATCTACGATATCGACTTCTCATTCCTGCCCGGGGCCGACCGAATCCCTCGCGGCGTTGGACTCAAGGCAATCGACCACCTCACGCACAACGTCTACCGCGGCCGCATGGACCATTGGGCCACCTACTACGAGAAACTCTTCAACTTCCGCGAGATACGTCGATTCGAAATCCAGGGGCAGGAGACAGGGCTGGTGTCCCGGGCCATGACGGCGCCCGACGACAAGATCCGCATACCCCTGAACGAGGAGGCGGTCGCGCTTGCGAAGTCCTCCCGGAGCGGCCAGATAGAGGAATTCCTGGTTCGCCACAGGGGCGAAGGCATCCAGCATATCGCCTTCGCTTGCGACGACCTGGCAGCGACCTGCGACCGTCTCCGCGCACGCGGACTGCCGTTCATGGACCCGCCCCCCTCCACCTACTACGAGGCGCTGGACGATCGCTTGCCGGGTCACGGCCAACCCGTGGCCGAACTGGCGCGGCGCGGCATCCTGCTGGACGGCTCGACGATAGGCGAACCCAGGCTGCTGCTACAGATATTCTCGGCCGACCTGATTGGCCCGACGTTCTTCGAATTCATCCAGCGCAAGCGCGACGACGGTTTCGGCGAAGGCAACTTTCAGGCGCTGTTCGAGGCCATAGAGCGGGACCAGCTTCGTCGAACGGACGCGCCGCCCCAGGCGACCGATACATATGCCGCCGGGAAGTCCGCATGAACCTGAAGCGCATCCACCACGTCGCATACCGGTGCAACGACGCCAGGGAGACGGTCGATTTCTACCGCGACGTGCTGGGAATGGAATTTCAGCTCGCCTTCGCCGAGGACACGGTGCCTTCCACGGGGGCCCCGGACCCGTACATGCACGTCTTTCTCGATGCCGGGATGGGCAACGTGCTCGCCTTTTTCGAGTTGCCGAACGCCCCGCCCATGGGCAACGACCCCAATACGCCGGCCTGGGTGCAGCACATCGCATTCGAGGTAAGTGACGCGGACGCCCTCGCGGAAGCCAGGCAACGCGCCATCGGCGCGGGCCTGGATGTCATCGGTCCCGTCGACCACGGCATCTTCGACTCGATCTATTTCTTCGACCCCAATGGCCACCGACTGGAGATCGCAGCCAACAAGGGAAGTGACGAAGATCGGGCACGCGCCCACGCCGTTGCCGAAGCCATGCTGGACGAGTGGACGCGGACCAAGCGTGCACCGAAACACGCGCGCTGGTTGCACACGCCCGCAAGCGAAAGCCAGTCGGAGGCCGCCGACACCGCTGGAAAACTGGCTTAAGGGCGGGACCGCGAAAAACGGCAACCGAACCGTTGCCCGACGGAAGTCCTTTCTTTCGCGCACCGGTCTTCCACCGGCGCGGAGGCGCGTTGCGCCTCAGTCGTCCAGGCTGGCCCCGGTCTGCCGTGTCACCAGGTCCACGACGGCACGCAGCGCTTCCCGCTCGCTGTCGCCTTCCAGGCGGCGCAGGCGGTACAGGTCGATCTGCTCATCCGCGCTCGCGCCGTCCCGCACGATGTCGAGGCTGTGACGAAGCTCGGTTTCGCAGCCGAGCGCGCGGGCGTCGTCCGTCAGCAATTCGACCAGCGCTTCGATCTCATCGGCGATATCGACCCGGCCGCCGCGGCGCGTATCGCCAAGAAAGGCCAACATGCCGTATCGCTGCGCAAGCCACTTGTTTTCCGCGATGATTTCCGTGGGCGGCTCCGGCGGCAGCGCATCGGACCGGTCGAGGCGCAGCAGCATCCGAATCAGGCAGGCGTACATGGCCGCGATGCACAACGCGTCCTCGGTGCGTGGACAGACATCGCAGATTCTCAGTTCCACGGTGGGATAAGCGCGCGAAGGACGGATGTCCCACCAGATCTCGCTGCCATCGCTGATGAAGTCCATGCGCCGGTACTCGTCGACCAGCGCATCGTAGTCGGCGCGGGAATACAGCGGCCCTGGAATACTCGTGCGGGGCATCGCCTCGAACAGGTTCAGCCGCCCACACTTGAATCCGGATTCGCGGGAGTCATAAAACGGCGAAGAACCGGAAAGCGCATTGAGCAGCGGCAGGTAGCGCCGCAACGCCGTCATGATGCGGATTCGGCTGTCCGGATCGCCGAATCCGGCATGCACGTGCATGCCGTTGACCACAAGACGCCGCACCGTGTCCTGAAACGTGACCGCGAACTCCTCGTATCGCTGGCTCGCGGTCGGCAGTTGCGATTGCCAGGCGGCGAACGGATGCGTGGACGCCGCCATGACGTCCGCGCCGTGGCTTCGCGCCGCTTCGACGACCAGCCGCCGCGTCGCCCTGAGCGCCTTTCGCAACGACGTCACCGAGTCGCACACTTCGGTGTTGGTCTCGATCTGCGACCGCAGGAACTCGTGCACGACCTTTTGCGGGCCGGCGTGGGAAGCGCCCGCTTCAAAGATGCGCGGGTCCGGGTCCGACAGCAAATCGCCGGAATCGGGATCGACCAGGAAGAACTCCTCCTCGATTCCTAGCGTGATCGTGATGTCGTCGCCCGAGGATCGGCTCATGGGTCTCGTGTGGGATTAGCGGCGGCCTGACGCAACGGCGCGAGGGCCGGATTGCATCATACCGCAGCGGTGTCCGCTTGATGTGATGGCAATCGACGGCGCGTGTTGGTAAAAACTGCACCTATCGATCTACCGCTCGGCCCAGGGAGGCGCAAAAGACATGAGGATCGGGATCTACGGCGGCAACGTCCGACGCAATGCGGCGCTCACCAGTCTCGTCGACGAGGTCGCGCGTTTCGAAAGTGCCGGCTTCCACAGCTACTGGATGCCCCAGGTGGGAACCTTCGACGCACTGACCATGATCGCCCTCGCCGGTCAGCAGACCAGCACCATAGAACTCGGCACCGCCGTCGTGCCGACGTATCCGCGGCATCCGAACGCCCTTGCCCAGCAAGCCGCCACCGTCAACGCGCTCACCGGCGGTCGTCTCGTTCTGGGCGTCGGGCCATCGCACGCGCCTGGAATCGAATCGCTCGGATTGCAGTACGCAAGCCCGGCGCGGCACATCCGCGAATACGTGACGATCCTCAGGTCGCTGACCGCCGAGGGAGCGGTCGACTTCGACGGCAGCCTGTATCGCATCAAGACCGGGTTCGCCTGTCCCGACGCGGCGCCGTTTCCTATCGTGGTTTCCGCCCTCGCCCCCCTGATGCTGAAAGCCGCCGGCGAAGTGGCCGACGGCACGGTGACCTGGATGGTGGGCAGGAACACGATCGCCAACCACACGTCACCCCGGATCAGGGAAGCCGCAGAGGCCGCAGGCCGCCCCGATCCGCGAATCGTCGTCGGGTTGCCGGTCTGCGTACACGACGACCGCGAGCAGGCCACGGCGCGCGCGGTGCAGATTTTCGGCGGCTACGGCAACCTGCCGAACTACCGCCGGCAACTCGACGCGGAAGGGCTGGGCCAGGCCGGTGAGATAGCCGTCGTCGGCAACGAATACCAGGTGACCGAGACACTCGGCGCGTACTTCGACGCCGGCGCCACGGAAGTCATCGCCAGCGTATACCCCGCCGGCGAAGACAGCCGGGGTTCATTCGCCCGAACGCACGCATTGCTGACGCGCTTGGTCAAGTGACCGACTCGACCCGATAGCTTTGCCTCGCCCACAAGTGAAGGTGGCAGCGGGATCTGAGTGGGGAGACACGTCGTTCGCAATCCGCCTGGATGCGGGGTCCAGCGGGCGCGAGGTCAAAGGGCCCGACTACACGGAGTACAGCGCCAACCCCGCACCGGGTATCGGCGAGCAGCGGACCTTCCGCACGGGCGGCGACGGCCGGATGGCGTGGCTCGACTTCGTCGAGCCGACCGAACCGGAAGGCAAGACCGACCGTTCATACAACTGGCCACCGTCGCTCGAGGCTAGCAGGCGTGACCTCGCTGCCCGCATTCTGGATCCGTCAGCTATCCGCAGCCAATGAGACGTTTGATACGCCGACCTTCCGCGCCGAGTCCATCACGTGCACCATGGTTTCCGTGCGCGAGTCGGGATGCGGCTGAATGATCACCGGAGCTTCGGGGTATTCGGCGTGCAGGCGTTCGATATTGGCGCGGACCGAACGCCAGTCGACATCGCGCCGCGCCATGAGTATCCGGTCTCGGCTCGTGATGCGAACGACGATCTTGTGATCCCCTTGTTCCGCCGCGGCCTTGTTGTCCTCCGGCTGATTGACCTCCAAGCCGACTTCCTTCACGAAGGCGGCCGTCACCACAAAAAAGATGAGCATCATGAAGACGACGTCCAACATCGGCGTCAGGTTGATTTTCGCGCCTTCTTCCTCGTAGCGCCTGGCGTACCTGGACATGCAGTCCCCCCTACTCCATCGGCCCGCCATCTCCGCACGATGGCTCAATCCGACACTCCGATCACCGCTCGGCAGGGCAGGCGTCTACGCTAACAACGCAGGGGAGGACCGAACGGGGTTAACCGGCCGTCGATAGCCCCCATCCATCGTGCCCGGCGGGTAATAGAACCGTTGACTTTAGCGCAAGCCGTTGACATCCCAGCGTCTCGCCGTGCAAGGTATCCCCCCAATATTGGGGGCAAGCAGGGGGGAGCGGACCATGCGCAGGCTGCTGGCGGCGATGCTGATCGTCATTTCCTACGAAAGCGCCGCGTCAGAAGGGGAGGATCGCGCGGCTCTCATCGAGCGGTGAGAGGAGATTCACGCGGAAGGCATCGCCCTGGACGAGGAGTTCGCGGCGGCGGACGTGATCCTGATGTCATTCGCCCATTGGAGGGAAAGCGATCAGCGCGCATGCACGTACCTCGAACCGGCCAAAGAGAGAATCTACGTGGTCGTCTTCACCGATAGCGAAATGTACATCCGCAGCGCCATCGTATACGCGACCAAAATGGTCGAAACGCCCGAAGGCTGAAACTCAGATCGCTCAGGTAGAATGGGTGGCCGATGGGGGCGGCAGGTTTGCTGGTCCGGGTTGCTCACACTCCGCGCCATCGGGTTCGGAAACCCGGATGCCGGGTTGCCCGCCGAATACAACAACGTAGCCCGGCTGGGTCGCTCCCCGAGCCTTGCGAATAAGCGGGAATCTCCATCGTTTTCGATCTGGTTTGACCATGGCCCGGCGCTCATTGCGCGGGACCGAAAAGGCGAACCCTTCGAGCAATCCACACCGTTGGGTTTTGAGAGCAAGCCGTCTTTCTCACGGCATGAAACCTCACCAGTGAGTAGTTTCTCGCCACGCAGGATGTGAACCATGCTTCATTCGTCATCACTGCTGACCATCGTCGCCGGCATTTGGGCCCTCGGGGCCTTGCCAATCCTGGCGGCGGGACTTGCGGGATGGGACCCGGTAGGACGGTTGCAACAGAGCGGCGGCGGACGCGGAATGAACGCCCGGTGGGCATGGTTCCTGTTCGAACTGCCGGCCCTCGTGACGTTTCCCGCGATCTACCTGGCGAGCGGCAACCTCCATCTGGTCGGCAACGTCGTGCTCGGCCTCTGGCTAGCGCATTACGTTCACCGCAGCCTGATATGGTGTTGGCTGGTGCCAAGGCGCGACGTCACCGTGTCGCTGTCGATGTGCACCTCCTCCATTGGCTTCAACCTGGTCAACGGCGGGCTGTTGGGCTGGTTCATGGGCTACGCCGCGAACTATTCCGGGCAATGGCTGACGGATCCCCGCTTCGTCGTGGGCGTCGGCCTGTTCATCGCGGGTGCCGCACTGAACGTCTGGGCCGACTATCGGATGCTGGGCCTGCGTGCGAAAGCCGGGGACAACCGCGTGATTCCCTCCGGAGGCGCCTTCAACTTCGCCTGTTGCCCGAACCTCACCGGCGAGATCATCGAGTGGATCGGCTTCGCGCTGTTGACGTGGTCGCTGCCAGGCCTCGCGTTCGCGCTCTGGACGATCGCCAACCTGGTGCCCCGGGCGGTATGGCGACGCCACTGGTACCGGGAGAACTTCGATGACTTCCCCAAGCGAAGGGCGGCATTGATTCCCGGCGTGCTGTAGAGCCCGAACGGCGCGGTTCGCGCTTCGCGGTCGATACGAGGCCCTGGTCCGCCGCTTGCCGGTCCGCGGCATCCCGCAAGCAAGGGGCCTGGAGGCTGGAGACGGAATCAGATAGTTCCTGTAACTGAACGATTTTTATAATTTTAACGTTTATTAAACGTGGGCTTTACCCACAAACGTACCCACGCCATAGCGACCTACGCGTAGGCGCGAGACGATGCCGATATGCACGGCCTACGACCCCGGAGACCCAGCTTTCACGGCTCCCTGCCCACCCTCTGGAGCAGCGGACCGACTGCCGCCCCACCACCGCCTGAGCGCCGCAGTCGCCTCGTTCGAAAAGGCGACCATGGTGCGAACGCAACCGCTGCCCTTCCCACTGCGCCCAGCGAGGTCGGCGAACTCGCACTGGCGCACACCAACGGTGACCGGGTCGAGGCGGCCTACCGGCGTAGCGATCTGCTCGAGCGGAGCAGGGGGGCTAATGCAGCAACGGACGAACTACCCGGTTGCTCCCCGCCGCCACCACGGCCATCCCGACCGGTGGCTCGCGGCTCCCGCGGGGGTGCGGCCGACCGCTTGGAGTTCAGAACCGGCCGACGGCCTCGAGGAGGATCCGGCCGCCTCCCGGAAGCCCGCCCCGCTCGACGCCCCACTCCACGACCAGCCGCCCCGCGGGGCCGCCGAACTCGTGGCGCGCCCCGACGCGCGCGCCGCGCCCGGAGCGCGCCGCGTCGAGCTCGACGAACGGCGTCGCCACGCCCCGCGCGCCCGCGATGCCGTAGCCGAGGCGGCTCCGCGACGTCCAGTCCCGCCGCGCGGCCTGCGGAACCCCGCCCGGCGCGGCCCACGGCGCGATCCCGCCCGCCACGCCGAGGACCGGCGCCGCCGAGCCCCGCCGCCACGCCAGCGAACCCCGCCAGCCCGTGCCGTCCGCCCTCGGCAGCAGCGACAGCGCCACGTTCGCGCTCCGCTCCCGCGCGTCCTCCGCCGCCGCCAGCGCCCGCACCCCCGCGTCCACGCCGAACCGCAGCGGGATGTGCCTGAACCGCACGCCCGCCGACACTTCCAGCCCCGCGCCCGTCGCGCCGTCGCCCCAGTCGCCCAGGGCGAACGCCCGCACGAACGTCGTCAGCGGACACTCGCAGCCCGGCTCCGCCACCCCGGAGGCCTCCAGCCCCAGCTTCGCCCGCCCCGCGCGCGCGAGAAGGCCCGCGTCGCCGCCCGTCTCCAGCTCCACGACGCCGACCTCCTCCACCACCGACAGCTCCGTCGACTCCCGCCGCGCGAACGGATGCCGCCCGCCCGCCGCCGCCAGCCGCATCGACAGGTCCGACGCGCTCCACTCGCCGCCCTCGCAGCGCCGCATGCGGAACTCGCCCCCGCCCCGGCCCAGCGTCGCCCACACCCAGCCCGCGCCGACCCGCCGGCCCGCGTACGGATGCACGCCCGACACGTCCGCCTCGATCTCGCCGCTGCCCGAGCCGCCGCCGCACGCCTCGACCGAGCGCTCGAAACGGTAGTCCGCCGACGCCGCGCTCCGCGACGCCGACACCCCCGCCAGCCACGCGCCCGTGCGCCACTCCGCGCCCACATGCGCCGACTCCAGCGCGCCGTCGTGCCAGCTCGACCCCGGCGCCGACCCGAAGCGCTGCGCCTCGCCGCGTCCCCACACCGACCACGCCGGGCCGTCCGCGCCCGCCGAGTCCAGCGAGAACGAGAACGGCTCCATGCCGCGGCGGCGGGGCAGGCCCGCGGCGGCGAGCCCGCCGTCGGCGCCGGGCCAGCCGTTCGCGACGGCCTCCGCGCCGAACCAGCCTCCCCGGTCCCGTCCGGGGAGCCCGACGCCGGGCATCGGCGGGTTCCGCGCGACGCCGGCGGCCGGCGGATCGTCGCGACCGCCGCCGGGGAGCGCCGCCGGGTCGAAGCGGGCGCGCACCGACTCGGACACGCCGGCCAGGATGCCCCGGCCGATCGACGCCAGCGCCGACTCCAGCGCCTCGAGCTCCGCCGGGTCCGCCGCCACCCGCACCTCGACCGCGCCGCCCGCGGAGCCCGACCCGTTCGCCGCCGACACCGCCACCGACGTCTCGCCCTCGATGCCCGGCACGATCGACAGGCGGCTTCCGTCCAGCGTCGCCGACGCCACCTCCGGCGCCGCGGAGACCGCCGAGAACCGCAGCTCCTCGCCGGCGAAATACTCCGCCAGGTCCAGCTCGTAGAGCGCCCCGCCCACGCACAGCAGCGCCGCCGGCAGGCGCCCCGACAGGGCCGGCGGCGCGAGGTCGTCGTCCAGGATCGTGCCCGTAGCCGAAACGTCCGCCGCCGAAGCGTTGGCCAGCGCCGACAGCGAAACTCCGAACGTCTCCTCGTCCGCCTCGTGCAGGTCGTCGTCGATCACCGCCACCCGGATCGTCTTCGACACCTCCCCCGGCGCGAACTCCAGCGCGCCCGACGCAGCCTCGTAGTCGACGCCCGCCTGCGCCGTGCCGTCCGACGTCGCGTACGACGCCGACACCCCGATGCCGCTCGGCGCGCTCAGCGCCACCGCGAACTCCAGTTCGCCGGCATCCTCGCCGCCCGACGCGTCCGCCACCGACAGCGACGGCGTCTCGTCGTCGTCCCGGATCGTCCCCGACGCCGACCCCCGGTCCAGCGCCGCGCCTCGCGGGCCGGACAGCGCGACCGCGAACTCCTCGTCCGGCTCGTCAAGGGCGTCGTCGAGAATCGCCACCCGGATCGTCTTCGACACCTCCCCGGGCGCGAACTCCAGCGTGCCCGTCGCCGGCTTGTAGTCGACGCCCGCCGCCGCGACCGCGCCCATCGGCCCCGCCGGATCCGCCGTCGCGTAATCCACCGTCACCTCGACCAGGCTCGGCGCGCTCAGCGTCGCCGCGAACTCCAGAGCCCCGGCATCCTCGACTCCCGACGCGTCCGCGACCGACAGCGTCGGAGTCTCGTCGTCGTCCCGGATCGTCCCGAACGCCGATCCCCGGCCCAGCGCCGCGCCTCGCGGGGCGGACAGCGCGACCGCGAACTCCTCGTCCGGCTCGTCCAGCGCGTCGTCTATCACCGGCACACGGATCGTCTTCGACACCTCCCCGGGCGCGAACTCCAGCGTGCCCGTCGCCGGCTTGTAGTCGACGCCCGCCTCCGCCGCCGGACCCATCGACCCCGCCGGGTCCGCCGTCGCGTAATCCACCGCCACGCCCGACGCGGCCGGGCCGTCCAGCGTCACCGCGAACTCCATTTCCCCCGCGCCCTCCGCCGCCCCGGCGTCCGCGATCGACAGCCACCGGGCCGGCGCCTCGTCGTCGTCCAGCAGCTCCACCGTCGCCGGCGCCACCGGCAGGTCCGACGCCCCCGACACCGTCAGCGTCTCGTCCGCCTCGACGACCAGGTCGTCCTCCGGCACCAGCGCGAAAGTCGCCGTCCCGCTCGGCTCGCCCGCCGCAATCACGATCCCGAAGTCCGGAACCGGGGCGAAGTCCGCCGCGCCGGGATCGCCGCTGCCCGACACCGACACCGCCACGGTTGTCGCCTCCTGGCGCCGGGCGCCGTCCAGCGCCGCCGTCACCTCCACCCGGGTCGGGCCGTCGCCTTCCGACACCCGCTCCGGAGACGCCGACAGCAGGATGCGCCTCGGCTCATCGTCGTTGTCGTTGTCCTCGTCGTCGTTGTCGTTGTCCTCGTCGTCGTCCGCCAGCGTCACCGATGTCGACGTCACCGGAAGGTCGGACCTGCCCGCTATCCCCAGCCGCTCGTCCGCCTCCGCCACAGCGTCGTCCTCCGGCGCCAGCGTGAACGCCCCCGTGCCGCTCGGGGCGTTCGCGGGTATCACGATCTCGAAGTCCGGCACCGGGGCGAAGTCCACCGCGCCCGGGTCCCCGCTTCCCGAAACCGAAACGGTCACGTTCGTCGCCGCAGTCCGGGCGCTTCCGTCCAGCCTCGCGGTCACCTCCACCGGCGTCGGGCCGTCGCCCTCCGACACCCGCGAAGGCCTCGCCGACAGCAGGATGCGCGTCGACGCCTTGTCGTCGTCCGCCAGCCTCACCGATGTCGGCCTCACCGGAAGGTCCGACCTGCCCGCTATCCCCAGCCGCTCGTCCGCCTCCGCCGCCGCGTCGTCCTCCGGCGCCAGCGTGAACGCCCCCGCGCCGCTCGGAGCGTTCGCGGGTATCACGATCTCGAAATCCGGGACGGCGGCGAAATCCACCGCGCCCGCGTCGCCGCTGCCCGACACCGAAACGGTCACCGTTGTCCCGACCTGGCGCGCCGCGCCGCTCAGCGACGCCGTCACCGTCACCGGCGTAGGACCGGCGCCCTCCGACACCAGCGGAGGACTCGCCGACAGCAGGATCTCGCGCGCCGCCACGTCGTCGTCGGTGATCGTCACCGACGTCGGCGTCACCGGAAGGTCCGACTCGCCGCTCAGGGACAGCGTCTCGTCGGTCTCCTCCACGTCGTCGTCCACAGGCGTCAGCGCGAATGTCGCGCCGGCCACCGTCGCCCCCGCGCCGATGACGATCTCGAAGTCCGGCACCGGCGCGAAGTCCACCGCGCCCGGGTCGCCGCCGCCCGACGCCGACACCGTCACCTCCGTCGCCGTCGTCCGGGCGGCTCCGTCCAGCCTCGCCGTCACCTCCACGAACGTCTCCCCCGCGCCCTCCGAAACCGTCCGGGGCTCCGCCGACAGCACGATCCTCGACGGGCCCTCGTCGTCGTCCTCCAGCACGACCGCGTCTCCCGTCACGTCGAGGTCGGAGCTGCCGTCCACGGCGAGCGTCTCGTCGGTCTCGTCCACGTTGTCGTCCTCCGGCGTCAGCGTGAAACTCCCGGTCCCGCCGCTCTCGCCCGCCGCGATGGTGATCGCGAAGTCCTCCACCGCCGCGAAGTCCACCGCGCCCGGGTCGCCGCCGCCCGACACGCTCACCGTCACCTCCGTCGCCTCCGACCGCGTTCCCCCGTCGAGCGTCGCCGTCACCTCGATCTCGGTCGCCCCGCCGCCCTCCGAGACGCGCTTCGGGGACGCCGCCAGGACGATCGCCTTCGGCGCCTCGTCGTTGTCCACGATGGTCACCGTCGCCTCGCCGTCGGCGATCGACACCCCGTCGCGGCCGGTCACCCAGACGGTGAACGTCTCGTCCGGCTCCACCAGGTCGTCGTCGATGATCGGCACCTGGAAGGAGACCCCGTGCAATCCATCATTCCACCAGGGGCTGAAGCTCTTGTGGGAGCCCCTCCGCTCGAAGTCCTTGCCGACTTCCGCCGTTCCCGACCGGGTTCCCCAGTTCACCAGGATAAGGCGCTCCGATCTCACGCTCAGCTTGCCAGAGACGGTCGCCACACCGGCCGACTCCGACACCGAGATGTCGGACAGGCTGATCTCCGCGTCCGGGTCGTTGTCCGTGATCGTCGAACAATCGGCGCAGCCGCGCGCGCCGCACGTCCTCCACGGGCAGGCCGCGCTGCCGGGCAGGGTCGCGAACACGGCGTTCTTCGCGTTCCAGCAGTCGCCGATCACGGCCTCCTCGGGCTCGTCGGTCTGGTCGTCGAGCGTCCGGACCCCGAACGTCTTCCGCGTCTCCCCGGGGGCGAAAACGATGACTTCCCCGTTGTGCTCAACGTAATCCTCGCCGGCCCTGGCAAGCCGGTACGCGCGCGGGTTCTGCAGAGCCGGAAACGGGTTGTACCGCGACCGGCAGGAGACGCTCACGCTTTGCGAAATAGGCGCATCGAGGGTCAGGGCGTATTCGAGCATTTCGCCCTCGGGCGCCGACGAACCCCGCACGGTCAGCAGCGGCAAATCGTCGCTCTCGATCGTCCCCGTCGCCTCGCCGTCGAGAATGGTCGCGCCCGTCGGATTCGACAGGCTCGCCTTCAATGTCTCGTCCATTTCGACGATGTCGTCGTCGGCGACCGGCACCGCGACGGTGCGCCTCGTTTGCCCGGCGCCGAACTCCACCGTCTCGGTCGTGCCCGTGTAGTCCTCGCCCGCGACGGCCGTTCCGTCAGAGGTCGAAAAATCCACCGATACCGCGCCCTGGACCGACTTGTTGAGCGCGAGGGCGAACTCCAGCTTGCCGGCCGACTCGCGGGCCCGCGCGTCCAAAATCGAGACGGTCGGCAGGGCGTCGTCGTCCACGATCGTCCCCGTCCCCTCCCCGTCGAGAACGGCCAGGCCCGCCGCCTCCGACAGGTGCACGGTGAACGTCTTGTCCGGCTCGGCCTCGTCGTCGGAGACGAGCGGCACCGCGACGGTCTTGCTCGTTTCCCCGGCGGCGAACTCGACCGTCTCGCTGGTGGCCGTGTAGTCCTCGCCCGACTTCGCCGTTCCGTCCTTCGTCGAGAATTTCACCGACACGGCGCTCACATGGCTCCTGCTCAGGTCGAGCCGAAAGCTCAGGCTGCCCGCCGACTCGAGACCGCTCGCGTCGGAAACGCGGACCGCAGGCGGATCGTCGTCCATGATCGTTCCCGTTCCCTCCCCGTCAT
Organism: Candidatus Azotimanducaceae bacterium; assembly: GCA_965203615.1. GTDB lineage: Bacteria > Pseudomonadota > Gammaproteobacteria > Pseudomonadales > Azotimanducaceae > VXNE01. The sequence goes on along the minus strand of OZ241900.1, from coordinate 4,283,086 downwards.
AAATGATCAGGCCCATCGCCTCCGACAGGTGCACCGTGAACGTCTCATTCCCTTCGGCGTTGTCGTCCAAGGCGATCGGGACCACGACGGTCTTGCTCGTCTCCCCGGCGCCGAACTCGACCGTCTTGCTCGCGGCCGTGTAGTCCTCGCCCGATTTCGCCGTCCCGTCCTTCGTCGAGAATTTCACCGACGCGGCGCTCCCGGGCCCCTTGTTCAGATTGAGCCGAAAGCTCAGGCTGCCCGCCGACTCGAGACCGCTCGCGTCGGAAACGCTGACCGCGGGCGGCTCGTTGTCCAGTATCCATCCGCAAACGCAGCAGGCCTCGGGTACGCAAGTTCCCCAGTCACCCGCACAGAACCTGTAACTATTGGCATTTCTTCCTACCCAGAATCCGGCACCCGTCGGTTCGCTCAATGAGACGGTCACATACTCTTCGAATTCGGACTCCCGATCGTCATACGTCTGGACCTGAATGGTCTTCTTCCTGTCCCCGGGCTCGAAGGTGATCGAACCGGGCAGGTAGGTGTAGTCACGGTTCACTGCCGCAGTGCTTTGTTTCGTCTCGACCGTATAGCTGACCGTCACCTCGCTGTCGCTCGCCGCGCTCAGGGCGACGACGTACTCGAGCTTGCCGCCTTCCGTGACCGACCCGCCGGAAATGGATATCAAGGGCGCGACGGGAGACGGGTTCGCCGAGGTCGCCGGGCGCGCGTCCGGGCCCGTCTCTCCCGCGCGATCAACGTCGGCCGCGCGGACCGGCGCGGATGTCGCGAACATGACCGCGACGAGCATCGAATGATGGAACAGCCGCACCGCGGCTCGCGCCGCATTGCGCCGGCCGCCGGCCTGCCGGCGGCGGAGCGGCCATGCTCGCATCGGTCGGGCATTTCGTTCCCGGGGGGCGCGGGGCGGTGTTCTCATTCTTCTGTGCTGCCGACGTCGTCGGCTCCAAGCATACGAATTCATGCGCGAAATTTGCGCTACGATCGAGTCATTTTTAGCGAATTTAGGGAGAAATTCTGGGCACAAAGATGCCAGGGCCGGTCGCGCCGCGTTGCGTGCGAGCCGGCGCCGGTTCGCCTGCGCGGTTGCAGCAGCCTCCAGTTCGGGTCGCGCATTGCGTAGCAAGGTTCGAAGATCGGCACGACTTGGCCGCGTCGGTCGCGTCCCGGCCGCAATCGCGGCCAGGACGGACCAGAAAAGTTTAGTTGTGATGGGCGACCCGGTGTCCGTCAGGACATCCGGAGCCCGCACCGAAGTGCGGCACTGCCCGTCGAGGCAGTTGCGACTTCCTGGGACAACGACCGGTAGTGACGGGCCGCCCTCGACGCGGACAGCCGCCGACCAAATTGGCCTCTATGCTCCGCCCAACCGTTCCGTTTGGCGCTCCAGGCGTTCCATCAACCTGTCGACGCCGGCCTTCTCAAACGGCAGTTCCTCGCCAGCCAGTACATCCCTGGCCGTTGTCAACTCCACCATGGCCTGCAACAGGTGATTGGTCGCGTCTTCCGGACGCACCGCCTCCGCAAGCTCGAGCAATGCCTCCGCGATGATCTGCTGCGCATCTACCCACACGTCCGTTTCGACATCCGGCCTCAACGCTTCCTGTGCGCCGCGGCAATGTTCAGCTGCTAAGCGCAGCCACCTCTCCCCGGCGTCGCCTCTTTCGGCGCGACCGCGATAGACCAGCAGGTAACCGAGGTTGATACGGGTTCTGGCCCACTGCACCGGCCTGGCGTCCACCTGAACATCCATCGCCGACCGATAGCAGTCCTCCGCTCCCGTCCAGCTTCCCTCCGGTGGCAGTTTGCCCATCGCCTCCTCGTGCCGAAAGCAGAAATGGGCCTTCGCCAGGCCGCGGGCATTCTGTGCCGCGGCCCAATCTGCCGGAAACCCGCCCTTGTCGAAATGCCACGACGCGATGCGAAACGAGTACTCCGCGCCCAGGAACAGGTCGAGTGCCTCGGGCGCCGGCTTCAGCCGTCCGGCCGACAGCTGCGCCGATCCCGCGTCCATCTGGCGCGCCCCCTGATTCCACACATGCGTATCGCGGCACCGGATGTTCGCGCCGCAGAGTTCCATGGCATCGCCGATCCAGTCCCCGTCGCCGCCGAACATGTCGGCGTGGCGAATCAGGCGCCCCACGGCGCGACTGCGGAACAGCATCGTCTCCTCCCGGCTTTCGGGACCGTGCTCCGCCGCCGCCAGGATATCCGCCGCCGCCACGTAGTGCGCCGCCGCAGCCGCAGCATCTCCCCGCACAAGCGCCGCCTCCGCGCGCGCGGATCTAATGCGAGCCCGACTCGCCGCTTTCGCGCAGGGGTCTTCTGCCGCCGCCAAGGCGGAGTCCGCGTCGTTGAAGCGCGCTTCGCGGAATGCGCTTGCCGCCGTGGCCACCTCGTCCCGGACTCGCGCATCGAGCCCGGCCAGTTCGTCGATGGCGTCCCGGACCAGCAGGGCTTCCGCCAACCTTGCGTCCATCAGCGCCTCGTGCTCTTCCGGCGTCGCCCCGGAAACCATCGCCGCGACCGACTCCGCAGCGAACCGGGCCATTGCGTAGTCCGGCGATGCCCGGTCGTCGTATTCCAATAGCTTCTCGACCCTCGACACGCTGTCTTCGGGTCCCTCCTCGCCCGGTGCCGCCTCCGCGGCTGTTGGCGCGGCGGACCGGACCTCCGACCATCCGCTGTAGGTGGTGCGTCCCGTCATTCGCTACAGCCCCTTCTGGCCAACCTGAACAACGCGGTCCGATGGCACGCTCGGGTAATCCCGCGACGGGTGTCCAAGCTCGGCAGCCTCGTCCAGATCGACCCGCGTCCAGCCACCCTCGCCGATGACCGCAGCCGCGCGCGATGAGCGTTCCGGACACCGCAACGATATTCCGGACCGCTCACCCACGATTACGTCCCACAACAAGCCGCGCCAACCGTCTACCTATGCAGGACAACAACCTTGGCTTTCGATTCGCCACTCAGGTACTTGGCCCACCGATCCATCAGCAAGCGCCGCTTATCGAAGAGGTCCGACCGCGCGTAGGCTTGCTCGACCGCGCTACCGACCGTATGTGACAGGCACAGCTCCATCACCGCGTGCTCCGCATTTGTCCGCTCGCTCGCCCATGTTCTGAACGATGTCCTGAATCCATGCACGGTCGCCCGGTGAGCCAATCCAACATTGCGCAAAGCCTTGGTCAGCGTCATGTCGCTCATTGCTCTGCCCGCCCGTTGCGGCGACGGGAAGATCAGGCTCGATCCGGCCTCCAATGGTCCCACATTCCGCAGCACCGCAAGCGCCTCGGGCGACAGCGGCACACGATGCGGCTTCTCTGCCTTCGTGCGCTCGGCCGGGATCGTCCAGGTCGCGGCGTCCAGGTCGATCTCATCCCAAGTCGCCCCACGCGCCTCTCCCGATCGGCAAGCGGTGAGCACCACGAATCGCAAGCAGGACTTCACCGTGAGAGATGCCCGCCCCGCGTCAACGGCGTCCAGCGCCGCCGCCACATCAGAGTATGGTAGAGCGCGGTAGTGCCGCCTTTGCTTCGGCATGCTCGGCTACGAAATCCCACGAGCACTCGTCAAGAGCGCTTGGACACTATTTACCATTAAGATCAAAAACTTATGGAACTATTTGAGGAAATATAGGAACGGAAAAATACAGGGGTTTGGAGGCTGGAGACGGAATCGAACCGACGTAGACGGATTTGCAGTCCGCTGCATAACCACTCTGCCATCCAGCCGTGGGGCGTCGCGGGCGGCGATACTACCACGCAGCCTAGTCGTCGCGGTCAGGTCGTTGCGTCGTGTTTCAAGCCGTCGAGCAGGGTCGGCCACGCCGCACGCAGGTAGGCCACCATCGACCAGAGCGTCATCAGCGCGGCGGCGTATAGCAAAACGTAGCCGACTATGACCCAGGGGCGTTCCAACGCCGGCGGATTGGCGAGCAGGACGATGATCGAGAACATCTGCAGCGCGGTCTTGAGCCTGCCGATCCAGGAAACGGCAACGAACCCGCGGCGGTTCACTTCCGACATCCATTCGCGCAGGGCCGACACCACGATCTCCCTGCCTATGATGATGACGCCCGGAATCGTGAGCCAGAGGTTGGCATGGCTGCCGATCAGCAATACGAGCGCGGTGACGACGATGAGTTTGTCCGCCACCGGGTCCAGGAACGCACCAAATGGTGTCGTCTGGTTCAGGCGCCGGGCAAGATAGCCGTCCAGCCAGTCTGTCATCGCGGCCAAGGCGAATAGCACGGCCGCCAGCCAGTACATCGTGTCCACAAGCACGTAGACCAGCGCGAAGATTGGAATGAGGGCAATGCGCGCGCCCGTCACGATGTTCGGCAGATTAACGTCCATGAACTACATTCTACCGGGCAGGTGCGTCAAACGCGCGAGTTGATCACGGGGAATCCGCACTTCGGGTTGCGATATTCGTCAGACCGAAAGCAGGGAGTCGGTCCGGCCCAATCCCATGTTCGGTGCTACCGCGTCAGGCGCGAAACAGGCTAACCCACGTGCAGGGCGGCGTAGACATTCTCCGCGAGACGCCGACTGATGCCCGGCACCTTGGCAATCTCTTCCGCGCTGGCTCCCTTGACGGAGGCGACCGAGCCGAAATGCGCGAGAAGTTCGCGCTTGCGCTTCGCTCCCACGCCCGGAATGCCATCCAGTTCGGATCGGCGCTGGCGTTTCTGCCGGCGGCCGCGATGCCCCGTGATTGCGAAACGATGCGCCTCGTCGCGGATGTGGCGCAGCAAATGAAACGCGCCGCCGCTCGGCGGCAGCGCCAGGTCTCCCTCCCCCGCCGCCAGCACGCGCTCGAGACCGGGCTTGCGCGATCGGCCCTTGGCGATGGCAAGCAGACGCGCGTCCTCGATCTGCAGTTCCTTCATCACCTCGACGGCGCGGTTAAGTTGGCCGATACCGCCGTCGATGATGAGCACATCGGGAAACACCGCTTCGCCCTGCTCTCGCGCAACGCTTCCCTTCGTGTTTCTTCGTCCGGCACTGCGCCTATAGCGCCGCCTCAGCGCCTGTTCCATGGCCGCGAAGTCGTCGCCGGGCGCGACACCTTCTATGTTGAAGCGACGGTAGTCCGACTTCAGCGGACCGTTCGTGTCGAATACGACGCATGAAGCCACGGTCTCGTCCCCGCCGGTGTGGCTGATGTCGAAGCACTCGAGCCGCTGCGGCAGGTCTTCCATGCCAAGGGCTTCCTGCAAGTCGACGAAGCGGGCGAACACGTTCCTCCGATCCGCAAGGTAGGCGCCGAGCGAGAGCGACGCGTTCTCCTTCGCCATGTCGAGCCAGCGCGCGCGTTGACCGCGTACCCGGGTCGAAAGCTCAACCTTACGGCCCGCGCGCGCGGACAGCGCGTCCTCCAGGACGTCGCGGTCTTCGAGTGGCGCCGACGCGATCACGCTCTTCGGGACTTCGCGCTCCGCGCCGCCGAAGAAGTACTGCGACAGGAACGCCGACAACAGATCGCCCGGTTCCATATCCAACTCGTTCTTCGGGAACCAGGTGCGTTGACCCAGGACCCGCCCGTCGCGAACAAAAAGTCCCTGCACGCAGGCGAAACCTCCTTCGACGGCGATCGCGAATATGTCGGCATCGCCCGTGGCACCGTGCACGTACTGGCTCTCCTGCACCCGCCGCAGGTGAGAGACCTGGTCGCGATACTTGGCCGCCCGCTCAAACTCCAGCCTGGCAGCGGCGGCGTCCATCTTGCGTTTGAGTTCGTCCAGCACGGACTGGCTGGAACCTTCCAGAAACAGCACCGCCAGGCGCACGTCCTCGGCATACTGGGCCGGCTCGATCAGGCCCACGCAGGGACCGCTGCAACGCTTGATCTGGTATTGCAGGCATGGGCGCGACCGGTTGCGGAAGAACCCATCGTCGCACGAGCGGAGTTGAAACAGCTTCTGCAGGATGTTGAGGCTGTCGCGCACGGCGTAGGCGCTCGGAAACGGTCCGAAATAGCGCGTATCCCGCCGCTTCGCGCCCCGGTGGAATGTCAGCCTCGGGAACTCGGCGTGATCGGTCAGGCAGATATAGGGATACGACTTGTCATCCCGCAGGACGACGTTGTATGGGGGCCGCTCCTCCTTGACCAGGCTCTGCTCGAGCAGCAACGCCTCGGTTTCGCTCTGGGTGACGGTGACCTGTACGTCGTCGATCCTGGAAACGAGCGCCATGGTTTTCGCGGAAAGTCCCGAAGCGCGGAAGTAACTCGTTACGCGCGCCCGGAGATTGCGCGCCTTGCCGACATAGAGCGCCCGGCCATCGGCGTCGAGCATGCGATAGACGCCGGGCTTCTTCGTGAGGGACGCCAGAAAGGTTTCCGGGTCGAACCGTCCGGTTACGGCCATCCCCGAACTATACGGCGACGTTCCACCCGGGAGCAACGCCGCACGCCAAGCGGCGACAGCGGTGCCCTGACGTCAATTCGGGATCCCGATTCGACGGGACGCCTTCATCCCGACAGATTCGCGAGCGGCACGTCGATCGGCTCCGTTGCCTCGTCCTCCGTGCGCTGTGCGCGCACCGGGCCGCTCGGCTCGATCAGTTGTTCGTCCTCTTCCTCCGATGGCGGTGTACTCGGTGAGAGCGGTAACGACGGATGAATCATCCCGTGTTTGACCGCGAGCAAGGCCAATTCCACGTCGCTCGATACCTTCAGCTTCTCGAAGATCCGGTACCGGTAACTGTTGACGGTCTTCGGACTCAGATGCAGGTTATGCGAGATTTCGTGCACGCGATGACAGTTGATCACCATCAGCGTGATCTGCATTTCCCTGCTCGACAGTTGCTCGAAGGGACACAGCTCTTCATTGTCGAGCGTGCGCAACGCGAGCTTCTGCGCGACATCTCGACTTACGAACCGCTGGCCGGCGAACGCCCTGCGAGTCGCCGTCACCAGTTCTTCGAGGCTCGAACTCTTGGTCACGTAGCCGCAGGCGCCGGCTTTCAGGGATTGGGAGGGATAGGGTTCGTCGCGGCATCCGGTGACCATGACGACGTTGATGTCCTTTTCCAGGCGGATGATGCGCCGGGTCGCTTCGAGGCCGCCTATTCCCGGCATGACGATGTCCATCAATACGACGTGAGGCAGCAATTCCCGGCTGAGTTCTATTGCACGTTCGCCGCTGTCCGCACGGCCAACAACGTCGACAATGCCGACATCGGCAAGAGCGCGGCTCAGTCCGAAGCAGAACAACTCGTGATCGTCCACGATGAGTGTCCGAATCATCTCCCATCCCCTACTGGTATTCGGCACTAGACGATATTGAAGCGGGACTGCCGAAGAAAGGCGGGCATCGAACATCGCCCTCCTTTTTCATCAGAATTCCACTATCCAATAGCGGTTTGATATCACCGTCACCGTCCTCGCTGACGGCGGCGATTGGGAATGTCTGCCCTCAGGCGCCGGTAAACGCCTGCAAGCCGGTCTGCGCCCGTCCCAGGATCAGCGCATGGACATCGTGCGTCCCCTCGTAGGTATTGACCGTCTCAAGGTTCATGACGTGGCGGATCACGTGGAATTCGTCCGAGATCCCGTTTCCGCCGTGCATGTCCCGCGCCATGCGGGCCACATCGAGGGCCTTGCCGCAGTTGTTGCGCTTCATCAGCGAGATGGTCTCGACGGGCAGGCGTTCCTCGTCGAGCAGCCGACCGATGCGCAGGCAGCCCTGCAGGCCGAGCGAGATTTCCGTCTGCATGTCGGCGAGCTTCTTCTGAATGAGCTGGTTCGCCGCGAGCGGCCGGCCGAACTGCTTGCGGTCAAGCGTGTAGCGCCGGGCGGCGTGCCAGCAGAACTCCGCCGCGCCCATCGAGCCCCAGGCGATGCCGAAGCGCGCCCGATTCAGGCAGCCGAAAGGACCGCCCAGGCCCTTCGCGCCGGGCAGCAGGTTCTCGCCCGGCACGCGCACCCCGTCGAGCACGATCTGGCCCGTGACCGATGCGCGCAAACTCATCTTGCCCTTGATGGTCGGCGTGGAAAAACCCTCCATGCCGCGTTCCACGAGGAATCCGCGGATAACTCCTTCGAGCTTGGCCCAGACGACGGCCACATCCGCGATCGGCGAATTCGTGATCCACATCTTGGCGCCGTTCAGGACATAGTCGTCGCCGTCCCTGACGGCTCGGGTGATCATGCTCGCCGGATCGGATCCATGATCCGGCTCCGTCAGGCCGAAGCACCCCACCAGTTCGCCGGTGGCGAGTCCGGGCAGGAACCGCTCCCGCTGCGACTCCGTGCCGTAGGCGAAGATCGGGTACATGACCAGGGACGACTGCACGCTCATGGCGGAGCGATAGCCGCTGTCGACCCGTTCTATCTCGCGCGCCACGAGACCATAGGACGTATAGGACGTTCCCGCGCAGCCGTATTTCTCCGGCAGGGTTGCGCCGAGGAACCCCGCCGCGCCCATTTCGTTCATGATCTCCCGGTCGAAGCGCTCGTGCCGATTGGCTTCCAACACTCTCGGCATCAGTCGGTCTTGCGCGAAGTCCCGCGACGCATCGCGGATCATCCGCTCTTCGGCGGAGAGTTGATCGTCGAGCAGGAACGGATCGTCCCACGCGAATGCAGTCCGCTCAGCCATCGTCAATCCTCCCTCTGCCCGGACGGTCCCACTGTGAATGTCACGGCAGGCGAAGCACGTCGTACAGCCGCTCCGCACTCGCGCGCGCCACGCCGGGGAAGTCATGCCGCCCGCCAGCGTAGATGATGCTGCGGGAAGCGCTCACCACCAGGCCCCGCCCATCCGATGACACGCAGCGTCGAACCGCCGCCGGGTCGCCGCCCTGGGCACCGACCCCCGGTACCAGCAGGGGCAGGTCGCCCGCCACTTCACGCACCGCCGCCAACTGGTCGGGATAGGGCGCGCCCACCACAAGCATCAGGTCGCCTTCGTCGCGTTCCCGGGCGGCGCGGGCTATGCGCAGGAACATCGGGTCTTCCGGCGGATATTCCTGCAGCCAGCCGCTGTCCGGGTTGCTGGTACGGCAGACCAGTGCCACGCCGCGGCCGGCATGGCGGCGGTATGGCTCGATGCCCTCCCATCCGAGGTAGGGGTTCACCGTCACGGCGTCGGCATCGTAGCGCTCGAACGCCTCCCTCGCGTACTGCTCGGCGCTCGACCCGATGTCGCCGCGCTTGGCATCGAGGAGCACCGGGATTCCCGGATGCGCCGCGTGGATGTACGCCACCAGTGCTTCGAGGTCCTGCTCCGCCCCGCACGCCGAAAAGAACGCGATCTGCGGTTTGAACGCGCATGCGAGGTCCGCCGTGACGTCGACGATGGCGCGGCAGAAGTCGAGGATGGGACGCTCGCTGTCCGGCAGAAGTTCGCGTACGCGGGCAAGATCGGGATCGAGTCCCACGCAGAGGAAACCGCCGGAACGTTCCCAGGAGGTTTCGAGTTGCTCTCGAAACGTGGGCCGCGCCGCCGCGTCTTCAGCGCGGTCTTTTCTTCGAGTTTCCATGCTGGAAGTCGCGTCCCCTGCCGGGGCCGTGTCCCCATCGGGCCGCATCGCGATCATTGACCTCGCCATTGTCTCTCCGGGATATGCACGACGATGCCGTCCAGGTCCGCCGTCATGAATAGCTGGCACGACAGGCGGCTGTTGTCGCGTCCGTCCTCAAGGTAGCCCAGCAGCGCCTGCTCGTCATCGATCATCGGGGGCAGCCTGCCGAGCCAGGGCGCTTCGACGTAGCAGTGGCACGTCGAACACAGGCACGCGCCGCCGCACTGCGCCTCGATCCCCGGCACTCCGTTGTCGAGCGCGCAGTCCATGATGGAGTCCCCGATGTTTGCAGCGAGCGCCTGCCGGCGGCCGTCCGAGTGGACGAAGACGATCCCGGGTCGTTTCACTCGGCCATTGTAACCGCTAAGATGGCTTCTTTTGTCGGAGTCCGGCTTGGTCATCGGCTTGACCGGGGGCATCGCTTCGGGGAAGTCCACCGCCGCCCGCCACCTCGCATCCCTCGGCGCGCACGTGGTCGACGCCGACGCGCTCGGCCACCGCGCCTATGAGCCGGATACCGACGCATACAAGGCCGTGCTGGCGGCTTTCGGGGAGGACGTCCGCGGCGCTGACGGTCAACTCGACCGAAGGGCTCTCGGCGGCAAGGTGTTCGGAGACCCCGCCGCGATGAAACGACTCACCGACATTGTCTGGCCCGAGATTCGCCGTCTCGCCGACCGCGAAATCGCCACTGTCCACGAGAGAGATGCCGGCGCGATCGTCGTGCTGGAGGCGGCGGTGTTGTTCGAAGCCGGCTGGCAGGATGCCGTCAACGAGACCTGGGTCGTTGCGGTCGACCGCGATGTCGCGGTGCAGCGGTGCATGGAGCGCGACGGCCTGGACGAATCGGCCGTGCAGGCGCGCATAGACGCCCAGTTATCGAACGAGGACCGCGCCGCCCTGGCCGACATCGTGGTGAACAACTCGGGCACGGAGGCCGCGATGCGGGCGCGGCTGGACGACGAATGGGCGCGCGTCAGGTCTGACGGAGCCGGCTCATCGTGATACTCGACCTCCACGCACATTCCGTAAAGTCGGACGATGGCCGCGCCAAGGTTCGCAACTATTGCCAATGGATCCGTTCGCGGAACATCGGCATCGACGGGTTCGTGCTCACCGAACACCGCCAGTTCGACTTCGAATCCGACTATTCCGGCCTCGCTGAGCAGTTCGGCCTGATCATCCTGAAAGGCAGCGAAGTCGAAACGGAATACGGACACGTGCTCGTTTTCGGCGTCACCGAGCCCCTGACCCTGGAATTCGATTTCACGTCCGTGGCACTGTCCCTTGACGATGTCGTCACCGCCTGCAACCGCCACGAAGCGGTGGCGGTGCCATGCCACCCGGGGCGCAAACGCGTCGGCATGAGCGCGCATGTCGAGACGCTCGGTCCCCCGAAGGGCGTGCGCATCGTGGAGACCAGGAACGGCGGCAGCCGTGGCGACGAGGATGACATCTCCCGTCGCATGGCAGACCGTTTCAACTATCTCGGCATCGGCGGCAGCGACGCGCACATCGTCAGCCAGATCGGTCGCTGTGCGACACGCTTTCCGAATCCAGTGACCTCGGAGAGGGAATTGGTCGAAGCATTGCGCGCCGGAGCCTTCGAGGCCATATCCGTCGCCGGGTAGGGAACGGGAGCGTCAACTTCACGCGCCAGCGGCGTGACGGCCCATGCAGAAAGACCGCTTCGGCCAGCCCATGACGACGGACTCGGCGCGCGCGGCCGAACTCTACGACGTAGCCGTCGACCGCCTGTTCTCATTGCAGCCCGGCAGCGGCCCTATCATCGACGAAGCGCTGACGCTGGATCCCAATTTCGCGCTCGGGCACTGCGCCAGGGCACGGTCCCTGGCGACAGTCGGCGACATGCCGGAAGCACGTCGGTCCGCGGCGCTGGGCCGCGACCTGGCGGCAGCCCTGTCAGCACGTGAGCGCCGGCACGCGGACATCGTCTGTTTCGCGCTGCATGGTGAATCCACGAGGGCGCTGCGGGCCGTTCGCGAACACGCCGCCGTTCATCCACGCGATGCCGTACCCCTGTCCTTCGCGCTCGGCGTCTACGGACTCCTCGGTTTCGGGGGCTTCAATGATTTTCACGCCCAGCAGGCGACCCTGCTCGAAAGCGTGGCCCACGCCTGGGGCGACGACTGGTGGTTTCTCGCGGCGTACGGCTGGGGCCTGGTCGAAATCGGCGACGTCAACAAGGGCATTCCCATGCTTGATCGGGCAATGGAGCTCAATCCCAGAAACGCAAACGCCGTGCATGGCCGCATCCATGCGTACTACGAAGAGGGCGCGCCGGCCGAGGGGGAAGCGCTGATAGATGCCTGGCTGCCAAACTATGATCGCTACGCCGTGCTGCACGGACATCTCTCATGGCACCGAGCGCTCTTCGCCCTGCAACGCGGCGACGGCGAGCGCGCCATCGATATCTATCGAAACAGCGTCGGTCCGGCGGCCTCGCGCGCGTTACCCATGTTCACCACCATAGACGCCGCATCCTTCCTTACGCGAGCCTCAATCGCAGGGCATCTTCTGGACAACAGCGAAAGCCAGCAGCTCGCCGCATTCGCGCGAAAGCACTTTCCCGAGCCGGGTGTGCCTTTCGTCAACGCCCACCTGGCCATGGCCTACGCTGCGGCGGGAGACAACGACACCCTGTCCAGCCTCGAGCGAGGCATCGCAAGCCTGCTCGATGACGGGAAGCAGTCGTCGGGCCCTGTCGTGGCGCTCGTCTGCGAGGCCATCTCCGCCTACGGGCGGTGTCAGTACGACATCACCCTGGGACGCATGGTCGAAGCCATGTCTGAACTCGAACGCCTTGGTGGAAGTCACGCGCAACGCGACGTCTTCATCGACCTGGCGATCTCTGCGGCGCTCCGTGCTGGCGCGCGGACCGAGGCCGAACGCATCGCAAGGGAACGATGGGCGCGGCGGGCAGGCCATCTGGACGCCGACTGGCTGGCGCGAATCGTGGCGAAGGTGCCCCGTTCAGGGCACTGACGTCGGAATGTCAGGGGAACGATGCTCTGAAACCAACCCGCGTTTTTTCATGTCAACTCTATTTTACTCATGAGTAATTTGGGACTGGTCGCAGACACCGGGAACGGGCGAGCGATTCGAGAACCTCGTAGCCTGCCATCTCCTGAAGTACTGCCACCTCCTGGAGGACACCGAGGGCTACCGGATGGAACTCAGGTTCATTCGCGACACCGACCGCCGCGAAATCGATTTCGTGGTGATGCGCGAATCCGACCGACCAATCCGGTGCGCTTATTCGATGCAGCATTTGGGCGCGAACCCGTGTAACGGGAACGTAAGTTGGTGGAGCCAGCCGGGATCGAACCGGCGACCTCCACAATGCCATTGTGGCGCTCTCCCAGCTGAGCTATGGCCCCAGGAAACGTCGCGCGTTCACGCGATGTCAGGCGCGCGATGATATGCGCCCCATTCGCCGTGTCAATTTCCTGGCATATTCCAACGCCCTGCCCGGCGAGCAGTGGCTCACGCACCAAGCCGCCGGCGCGAACACAGATCTTTGGCGTTTTCGCAACGCGCTTCCATGCAAATGGTCCACAGTGTGGATGATTTGCACACTTAACCCATGGTCAACTCGCCTTGGGGCAGATTCGCGGCCCGGGCGGTCGAACCGATCATTATCGATCCGCGGATTCTTCAGTCTTGCGCGTTCGAAAGGGCCGCGAACTCCTTGTCCAGTCGCCTCCCGGCTTTCTTCGATATCCCGCCGAGCGCGGCTATTGCGGAGCGCAGCCGGGTGCGGGTCAGGTCGGGGCCGAGAAACGCCATGGAGTCTAACAGCGGCAGTGCCGTCGTGCGGCCGGAGACCGCGACGAACAGCGGGAACAGGAAGTCGCGCAGCTTGAGGTCCATCTTCCCGGACAGCGCCCTGCACTCGCGCATCAGTTCGCCCCCTTCCCAGGCCCGCATTGTCGTCATCATCGCCAGGGTGTGGTGCAGGACGCGCTTGCAGTCCTCCTCCGTCAATGTCCTGTGCTGGAACAGGTCCGCCGATAGCGCCCGGCGTTCGCCCAGCAGGTAGTCCACCTGGGGAGCAAGGTCGATGAAGCGCTCGGTGCGGGACTGGATCATGGGCACGAGGCGCTCGAGTCGGTCGCGGTTCAGCGCCCACTGTCCGATGCGGTCCGCGAATTCGGCGGTTGACAGGTTGCGGATGTACTGGCCGTTCAGCCAATTGAGCTTTTCCAGGTCGAACACGGGGCCGCCCGTGGAGACACGGTCCAGGTCGAACTCCGCGATCATCTCGTCGACGCTGAACACCTCGCGCTCGTCCGGCATCGACCACCCCATCAGGCCGAGGTAGTTCAGGAGCGCTTCGGGCAAATAGCCGACATCGCGGTAGTAATGCAGGCTGGTGGGATTCTTGCGCTTGGACAGCTTGCTCCTGTCCGGGTTGCGCAGGAGTGGCAGGTGCGCGTGCTCGGGCATGTCCCAGCCGAAATGACGATACAGGAGCACGTGCTTCGGCATCGAGTTGATCCAGTCGTCCCCGCGCAGGACATGGGTGATGCCCATCAGGTGGTCGTCAACCACGACGGCCAGGTGATAGGTGGGGAATCCGTCGCTCTTCAGCAGGACCTGCATGTCGACCTGGGACCAGGGAATCTCGATCGTGCCGCGCAGCCGGTCCTCGAAACGACACGCGCCTTCGGAGGGCACGCGCATGCGCACCACGTGCGGCTCTCCCGCCTTCACGCGCGCGGCGGCGACAGCGGGATCCAGACCGGCGCACAGGCCGTCGTAGCGGGATGTCTCGCCACGTTCGCGCTGCGCGCGCCGCAACGTATCGAGGCGATCAGGTCCGCAGAAGCAGTAGAACGCCGTTCCCTCGTCCACGAGACGTTGCGCGTGGCGGCGATAAAGGTCCACGCGCTCGCTTTGCCTGTACGGACCGCACGGCCCTCCCCGGTCTGGACCTTCGTCCCACTCGATGCCCGCCCATCGCAGCGCGTCGATGATCATGGACTCCGATGCGGCGTCGGACCGCTCCCGGTCGGTATCCTCGATGCGCAGGATGAACTGGCCGCCGTGCTGGCGAGCGAAAACCCAGTTGAAGAGCGCCACGTAGGCGGTACCGACATGGGGGTCGCCGGTGGGGGAAGGCGCGACGCGGGTGCGAACAGTCATCCGGAACACGGACAGCGGAATCGGCCGACATTATAGGGGAACGCCCGACCGGCTATGGCCAGCATCACGCGGCCAAGAGGTCGGTAAGGGAAGCTGCCCCCAGAACGGACGATGCGTTCAGGGGACGGCGCTCAGGGGGCGTTCAGACGATGTTCGCAGCCACGACGTCGTCCATGGCCTCCGCTTCGTCGCCCGTCACCAGTTCCCACGCGTCGTCGACGCGCAGGAGCGCGCGGGCCAGCTTGTTGTTCAACGCATGACCCGACATGTAGCCCTCGAAAGAACCGATCACCGGCCTGCCGAGCAGGTAGAGGTCGCCGATGGCGTCAAGCAGCTTGTGCTTGACGAATTCGTCCTCGTAGCGAAGGCCACCCGCGTTCATGACGCCGTTGCCGTCGATACCTACCGCGTTTTCCAGGCTCGAACCGAGGCACCGGTTGATGGCCTGCGCCTGCTCCAGTTCTTCAACTTCGCCAAACGATCGGGCGCGGCTGACATCGTTGATGTACGAGTTGCTCGCGAAGTCGAGTTCCGCGTACTTCGGGTACCGCTTGTAGACCGGATGGTCCTTGACGAAAGTATAGGCCGCCTTGAACCCGCCGTACGGCGCCAGAGACGCCCAAGCCTCTCCCTGGGACACCTCGATCTTGCGGGTGATCCGCAGCACTTTCTTGGCGGCGGGCAATTCCTGGATGCCAACGCTCCGGATCAGGTTGACAAACGGCGCGGCGCTTCCATCCATGATCGGCACTTCCTCACCGGAAAGTTCGACCAGGAGATTGTCGATTCCGAGGCCCCATAGGCCCGACATCAGGTGTTCCACCGTCGCCACCTGCACACCGTCCTGGATAATGCTGGTGGAAAGTGTCGTGTCCGATACATTCTGTACCAGGGCACGGACGGGACGGGAATTCCTGATATCGGCGCGAATGAAACGGACCCCGGTATCGGCATCGGCAGGGCGAAGCGTCATGCGCACGTTTCTGCCCGAGTGCACACCGACACCAATGGCGTACACGGGGGCGCGAATGGTTTTTTGACTTAGCATTATTTGGTTTGTCCGGTAGGCATGCTTAGCTTTCGGCCAAGTCCGCGCATCATAAACGCAAGGAAAATCAAAATGAAGGAAAAATGGAGGGAAAGACGGAAAAAGATGGGGAATGCCCGGATTCCGGCCAACAACAGGGACCCAGGGCGTGTTTGAGAAGCTGAGACAGCTTGTCCGGCAACAGACGGACGCGGCGAGCGTACCCGACGAAGCGGTATCGGTTGCGGAGGCCGCCGCAATGCTGCTTCTGGAGGTGGCTTGGGCGGACCACGAGATAGAAGCCGCCGAACTCGACGCCATGCGGCATACTCTCAAGTCGCTGTATCACATGGAAGACAGCGCGATAGAGGCGCTGATTCGTCGGGCCAGGGCCGACCACGATGCGAGCACCGGCCTGTTCCCGTTCACACGCACCCTGAACGACGCACTGTCCCTGGAAGAAAAGACCGCGCTGCTTACCGAACTGTGGCGCCTGACTCGCTTCAGCGGCGAGCGCCATCACTACGAGGAGCACGCGATACGCAGGATCGCGGACCTTCTCTATCTCAGCCACGAGGACTTCATTGCGACCAAGTTGGCCGCGAGAAAGCGCGCGTGACGCGTGAGTGAATAATGCCGGCGCGGCGGAGAAAATCGCTGCCCGGCTACTTCCGGTCCGCCGGCTCAACCGCCTCCAGCGTGGCGACGAGGTCCCGGAACCTCTCCCGGTTCGACTCGTTCAATCCCATCAGCGCCCTGTGCGCATCCAGAACCCGTCGGCGCAGGTCCTCGACGGAGCTTTCCGCGTGTGGCAGTTCGGCGATCTGCGTCTCCTCCACGAGCGGCTTCTCCACGATGTGAAACACGTCGTCGAAACCCACGGTCAGCAATATGCGCGTGACGTCCGAATTCGTCGACACGAGGGTCGGCGTGAACCCATACAGGTTCGAAGCCTGGATGGACAGCTTGGCGAGAATGCCTAGCGATGTGCTGTCGATCCCCTCCGTGGCCGTCAGGTCGACCAGCACCGACTTGAAGTCCTCGTCCCGGAACATTTCCGAGAGGAAGTCGTCCACGGCCGCGCACAGGTTCACGCGCACATCGCCGACAAACTTGATCAGGTACATGCCGTCCTGGTCCGCGACGAGGATTCGGCCGGGCGTCCTGGGCGCCGTGGACGGGCGTTCCGCCAACGTGCGGGCAGTCTGCTGGTCGCTCATGCCGTTACCCTTCGCAGCCGACCATGAGGCAGGTCACGTCATCGGGTCCCGCGACCGTCGCATCGATGCCAATCGCGGACCAGAACCGGTCCATGTCCGCCTCGCACTCCACCGCCCCGCGCCGCAAACGCGACTCCTTGTTCTTGTAGCCGGTTTCCGGCATGACCTCGAGGATGCCATCCGACAGCATCACGAGGTTATCGCCCTCCTCCAGATCGGCTGATGCCGATACGTATTCGACCTGGTCGAACAGTCCGACCGGCTTGCCCGCCAGTTCAAGCAATCGAGTCTCACCGTCCCGGACATGAATGGCGTGCAGCAGGTGCCCGCCGTTGGCGTAGCACAGCTCATTGGTTCTCAGGTTGACGACGCCGATGAACATGGCCACATGCTTGTCGATGCGATTGTCGAGAATCTCCCGATTCAGGGCGACGAGAATCTCGCCCGGCGCGCGAAGCATGCTGGGACGGTATTCGCGCCTGAGACGGCGGGAGAAATTCTTCAGGATCACGGTGACGAACGCGGACGATGCGCCATGACCTGAGACGTCGGCGATGTAGAAGACGAAATGGTCGTCGGTGATCCGGAAGTAGTCGACGAAGTCCCCGGACAACAGCAGGGACGGCTGAATGCGGTGTCGCAGCCGATACTGGTCTATCGCGACGGGATTCGGCGGCAGCATCCCCATCTGGATGTAGCGTCCCGCCCGCTGGTCCTGCTCGAGGTCGCTTACCTGCTGGAACAGGGAGGGGTCGTTGGCGCGACGCACCCGCGAACGGTGAATGTTCCTCCCGACAACCTCGGCGATCGTGCCCGCCCGCGCCGGCCACGGCAGCACGTCGGTAAACCCGAGCGCCATGGCCATGGTCAGGTCCGCGGCCGACGGCGGCGACAAGGCGACGAGTACCGCCGGAACGCGCTCCATTTTCCGCGCCAGGGGCCGGGCCAGCGCGGCGAGGGAAGCGGAGTCGCGAAAACCCAGGACGAACATGTCGGCGGCATCTAGAACCGCCATCTGATCCGCGTGGGCGCGGGTCGAGTCGTAACCGAGTTCAGTCAGGCGCTGGACCAACGATGCGGCTATCGCGTCATCGTCATCCATCACCACGATGGACATTGGATTTCCGCCCGTGGTGGCGATAGGGCGCGCACCCTACTCCTTTCGGACGCCTACGACAAGATGGATCGAACAATCGCTTCAGTCCGGGTTCATGCCCGAGTCGGGCGGACCTGCCGCGGAGTCCTTGCCGCGCGTTCCGACGATCCCCAGCGCAAGTAGCTGTTCGACAATGCCCGCGCCGAACTCGATGATCTGCTCCGTATCGCGCCCGAGTTCCGCGGCGACCCGCTTGAGCGCCTCGCGGGCCGACGGGGTCTCGCCGAGAATCTGCAGCAGGCGTATCGTGACTTCGTTCGAAGACATGAACCTCACCCGCTCCGCCTCATCCCGGTATCCGATGAGCCAGGTCGCTTCTTCCGGCGGCACCGCCGGCTGGACGTCCGGTCCTATGCGATCCACCGGGAATCGATAGCGCAGCGGCCTGGCCACCGGCGAAAGCGCGAGGGGAAGATCGAGGACGGAGGCATCGACGGTTGCATCCGACGGCTCGCCGAACGGCTCCGCGTCCGACAGGTCCAGCGCGAACGCCACCCACTCGAAGTGACACAGTTCCAGCAGAAACGGCGGATCCTCGGGCACGTCGCGTTCGGTCTCGAGGTAGACGAGAAACTCCTCCGGTATCTGCCGGAAATACGGCGAACCCGAGACGTGGCGATGGATGAAGTCGCGCACCATCGCGTCCCAGTGCGCATCGTTCGAGAGGCGACGGACCATGCGAAACGTCCTCGCAAGGAAGTTGTCGATGTTCTGGTATACGAGGCCCGCGTACACGTCCATGCGCCGAGACGGAACGCCCGCGGGCGGTGGATTTCGATCCGGATGACGGATATGCGCCGCGAAGTCGTACTGCAGGGCGCGAAATCCCGGCAGATTGCGGCCGCGCATGTTCTAAACGCCCGTCGCGGCCGCGGAAGCCTTCGAACGCGCGGCGTCCTGAATCGACCGGATCCGCTCGACCTCGGAAAGTAGCTCGGACATGGGCGGGAAATTGAAGTCCCGCTCAAGCAGCGTGGGGATCACCCCGAAGTTGGCGTACGCGCGATCGAGCAGATTCCAGACCGGTTCGATCACGGCCGCGCCGTGGGTGTCGATACGCAGGTCTTCTGGAGAGCCTTCAGCGGGGGAGCGCGAGGGGGCACCCCTCGCAAGAGGAGAGCCTTCAGCCGGGGAGCGCGAGGGGGCACCCCTCGCAAGAGGAGAGCCTTCAGCCGGGGAGCGCGAGGGGGCACCCCTCGCATCAAAAGTGCTATGTCCGGCGATGTGGATATACACCGCCCGTTCCCCGGGCAGCCCGTCCAGGAATTCGTCCGGGTCATAGCCGAAATTGATGCTGTTGACGTAGATGTTGTTGACGTCGAGGAGGAGGTCGCAGTCCGCGCGGTCGATCACCGCCCCGACGAACTCCAACTCGCTCATCTCCTGTCCCGGCGCGGCATAGTACGAGACGTGCTCGACCGCGATGCGCCGTTCGAGTATCTCCTGCGTTCGCCGGATCCGCCCAGCCACGTATTCCACGGCTTCGCTCGTGAACGGGATCGGCATGAGGTCGTAGAGATGGCCGTCGTCGCTGCAGTAACTCAGGTGCTCCGTATAGCAGCGCACGTCGAATTCGTCGAGAAATAACTTGATGTTTCGTAGCAGGTCTACATCGAGAGGCGCGGGAGAACCGAGAGAAAGGGACAGGCCATGACAGACCAGCGGAAAACGCTCCGCGTAGCCGCGAAACAATCGACCGAATCGGCCTCCCACGCCGATCCAGTTCTCTGGCGCGACCTCCATGAAGTCGACGGCGGCATCCAATTCCGCCGCGTGCTCGGCCAAGCGGGAGAACATACCCCGCCGCAAGCCGAGCCCAACGCCCCGCACGGGATAATTCATGACTGCAGAAAAGGAAGCACCGGGCGCATCAGGAATGCGCCCGGCACTTCGGATATCACCGGAGTAACTTACTCTTCGGCTTCTTCTTCGGCTTCTTCGTCGTCGCCGTCGCCGTCGCCTTCGCCGCCGTCGTCGCCGCCTTCTTCACCGCACTTGCCTTCACCGCACTTGCCTTCACCGCACTCGCCTTCGCCGCTGTCATCGCCAGCGAGAAGGTCGTAGCCGTCCCCAGCCGCTTCGAGGGCGAATGGATCCTCTTCCGTGTCAGCAAATGCCGCGCCGGCCAGACCTGCGGTCAGGACCGCGCCAACTGCAACAGTAATCGGCTTAACCTTGTAGTCCATCGATTCGTTCCTTCCAAAATTTGGTTCCGATCACGCATCGTTAAGGGTACGCAACCACCACTCGAACGCGGAAATATCCTGGCGTTCGGCTTCGATTCTATTCACATAGTATGGAAACGGGTCAAGAGGGTATGCACAGTTTTTTCACAGTGTGGAGAACCGGCGTAGAGATTTTTATAGACGGCTAGCAGTGTGCGCCGTAGAACGGCACGTAGTGCCGATCAAGGCGCGCGATGCGGGACGGGTGGGATGGGCGAAACAGAGGGGCCTGGGCGGGGGTGAAACACGGCGCCCGTCAGGGCGACGGATTTCATGGCGTCAGCGTAGCCGGACTTTTGATTCCAGCGGTTCCAATGCGCGCGCCAGCCGCTCGGGCGACACCCTGATCCTTGTGCCGATGCGTTGGCTGAACAGCGCCACGCGGTATTCCTCCACAAGCTCTCTGAGCTTCACGACCTCCGGGTCGCCGGGCAAGGCACCGGAAACGGACGCCAGCCGCGTTTCCCAGCGTGATGCCTCGGCCAGGTTCTCCCGATCCTTCGCAACGCGGCCGGGAAGATTCTCCGCCCTGTGCGCCAACGCCCGCAGGTACCGCGACAGGTCCGCTAACCCTTGCAGCGAAACCCGATTCGGAAAGTCGGGGGGCACCAGGCGTTCAAGATGCGCAGCCATGTCATCGCGGCTCTGAGCGAACGCGGGCGAATCGAGTACAGCGATCCTGTTCGCCGCCGCAAAACGCCGGTCCAGGACATCGCGACTACCTTCGAGTACCGAGGTGAAGACAGGGGTCAGACGCGTTCGGCCTGCCGCGAGCAGCGCATCGAACGCCGATGGTGCTTGAGGAAGCGACACCGCCTCGCCCGGCGCGCCGACGAAAAAACAACTCCAGGCAGACGCCAGGAGTATTTCGTCCGCCAACATTTCCTTCGTGCCGAGAACCGCATACTGGAGCGCCATGGTCGTCTCCGCCGCTACTTGCCGGCGCAGGTAGCGGTTTGTCCCGGGGTCCGCCAGCAGCGCAAGCCGGCTATAACCGCGCCTGTTCGTCAGCGCCTGGGTCGATCGATGCGCAAGCATGACGAGATCCACGCGGTCGCCGTCATCGCGCAACGCGGGATATACGACCGCGGGGTGGTCACCGTCCTCCACAACCAGGGTTTCCGGCACGCCGGCGGACGGGAAGCAGCGCAGACCCCGCGACTCGAAGCGCTTCCTGATATCGGTGTCCGTACGCCGCTCGACCCTGGGCAGAAGCCGGTCCTTGAGCGCGCCCACATCGCGGTCCTGATCGATCAGGCGGCCATCCGCGTCCAGCACCTGCACGTTCATGCGCAGAAAAGGGCTAATCCTGTGGCCGCGCAAATCCGCCGCTTCCAGGCGAAGGCCAAACCCTGTCGCGAGGGACCGGGCGAGCGCCGTGCGCAGGTCTTCTCCGCGATACCGCTCCGGGTCCGACAGGCGAGCCGCGATCCGTCGCGCCTTGTCGCCCATGGGCAGCAACTGGCGGCGGGCGGATTTCGGCAGGGACCTCAGGAGCGCCTCGCATTTCTGCTCGAAAAACCCGGGCACGAGCCAGTCGAGGTCGCTCCTGTCTAGGTGCGGCAACGCCCCGAGGCCCACCTGCACCGACACGCCATCGTCCGCTTCGCCGGGAGCGAAACGGTATTTCAAGGGCAGTTCGAGCCCATCCATGACGAGCGATGGCGGGAAATCCGCGTCCGAGACTCCGAAATCGGTTCTCGCCAGCAAGTCCGCTTCGGTCATGTGCAGGCGGGCGACGGCAGCCGGTGCCGCCCGTCGCAGCCATGCGGCGAGCGTTCTGGCGCTCAGCACATCCTCCGGCAATCGCTCCAGGTAAAAAGCCGCCTGCGCCCGATCCGTCGCCAGCAGGTCCGCGCGCCGGGACTTGGCCTGCAATTCAACGATCTTGCGCGCGGTTGCCCGGTTGCGGTCGAGGAACGGAGCCGACACGGTACTCTTCGATCCGAGCAGCGCATCGCGGACGAAGACCTCGTGGGTCAGTTTCGGATCGATCCGTGCATAGCTGACCTGGCGGCGCTCCACCACCGGCAGGCCGTACACGGTCACTCGCTCGAACGCGGTCACCTCGCCGCGCGCATCGTCCCAATGCGGATCGGAGAAGGTACGCTTCAGAACGCTGGCGGACGCCTGTTCGATCCACGACGGCTCCACGGCCGCGACGCAACGCGCGTATGTCCGTTGCGTCTCGGCGATCTCGGCGGCGGCGATCCACCGCGCACCGCTCTTCGACAGGGCAGATCCGGGGAAGATGCGGAACTTGAGATTCCTGGCGCCCCGGTACACTCCCGCATCGACATCGCGCATGCCGATAAAGCTCAGCGAACCGGCAAGCAGCGCGCGATGCACGCTGGCGTAGTCCGCGTCGCGGGCGTTGACGCGCATTCCCTGCCGTTTCGCGCCAAGCAGCAGTTGACGGTGTACCGCCCGCCACTCGCCCACCCGGGATGGAGAAAGGAAGCTCTTTTCCAGCATGCGGCGGAAGGCACTCCTCGTCATGTCCCGCCGCGCGCTCTCCAGCGCGTTCCAGAGATTCACGAACGCGAGGAAGTCCGACTTCTTGTCGGCATGCGCCCGATGTACCTGATCCGCCGCCTCCCGTTTGTCCGGCGGTCGCACGCGCGGGTCCTGGATCGAAAGCACGGAGACGATGATGAGCATCTCCTTGACGCATCGCAGCCGATTCGCAGCCACCAGCATGCGCGCCAGGCGCGGGTCCACCGGCAGCCGCGCCATGGTTCGGCCGATCTGCGTCAGGCGTTCGCCGTCGAGCGCGCCCAATTCGTCCAGGCTGAGTTCGGCGTCCCTGACTACGCGAGGGTCCGGCGGATCGATGAACGGAAAGTCCTCCGTCCTGCCGAGACCTAGTGCCCGCATCTGCAGTACGACCGAGGCGAGATTGGTCCGTTGCAACTCCGGGTCCGTGTACTGCGGCCTGCTATCGAAATCTGCCTCCGAGTAGAGTCGGTGGCAGGTTCCCGGAGCGATGCGGCCGCAACGGCCCTTGCGCTGTTCGGCGCTGGCCTGGGATATGGGCTCGATGGGCAGCCGCTGTATCTTCGAGCGATGGCTGTAGCGGCTGATCCGCGCAACGCCCGAATCGACGACATAGCCGATGTTCGGCACGGTGAGGCTCGTTTCCGCCACGTTCGTCGCCAGCACCACCCGTTGCCTGCGACCTGGAGCGAATACGCGGCGCTGCTCGCGGGCTGGCAGGCGCGCGTACAAAGGCAGCACGTCGTAGCGGTCGCCGTACTGTCGCTTCAGCCACCGCGATGTATCGAAGATGTCCCGCTCCCCCGGCAGGAAAACGAGTATGTCCCTCGGACCGGACGCAGGGCCGCGCCCGATCTCGGCCAGGCATTCCTGCAGCGCGGGCTCGAAGCCCTCCTCCTGCTCCCGATAGAGCACCTCCACGGGATACCCCCTACCGCCCACAGACACCACTGGAGCACCATCGAAATGCGCGCGGAACGCCTCGACGTCGATCGTCGCCGAGGTGACGATGAGCTTGAGGTCGGGCCGCCGCCGCAACAGCCTTTTCGCGTAGCCGATCAGGAAGTCCACGTTGAGACTGCGCTCGTGGGCTTCGTCGATGATCAGCACTTCGTAGTTCAGGAGGTTGCGGTCGGTTCGGATCTCGGTCAAAAGCAGCCCGTCCGTCATCACCTTGATCAGCGTGTCGTCGGTGAACCGCTCCGAGAAGCGCACCGCGAATCCCACCACGCCGCCGAACGGCGTCTTGAGTTCGCTGGCGATGCGTTCCGCAACCGCGCGGGCGGGCAGCCGCCGCGGCTGGGTGTGGCCGATCATCCCGCGCCGACCCAGGCCGGCGCTGAGACACGCCTTGGGCAACTGCGTGGTCTTGCCCGAACCGGTTTCGCCCGCGACGATGACGACCTGGTGCGCGCCGAGCAGCCCGACGATCTCGTCGATGTGTTTCGAGATGGGCAGTTCACTGGGGAAGTCGATTTGGGGCACCGACGCATCTCGCCGGGCATACGCCGCCTTCGAGGACGCAAGGCGAGCGCGCTGGCGGTTCGAGAGTCTCCCCTTCCCTTTCGCGGCCCGCCGCAGCGCGTACGCGTCTCGGATCAGGATTTCGTCGGAATCGAATGGCGTCATTCGATCATGCGTCTCGCGGCGCGGCCTTCGGGCGCTATTTCGAGAGGTAGGCCATGCCCTCTTCGAGGCCGCGAATGGTTAGCGGATACATCTGGCCGTCCAGGAGATCGCGGGTCATGCCGACGGAAGTCGAATACTCCCAGGTTTCCTGCGGGGTCGGATTGATCCACACCATCCTGTCATAGTTGTCGAGAAACCGGCCCATCCAGACGACGCCCGGCTCTTCGTTCCAGTGTTCGACGCTGCCGCCGGCGTGGGTGATCTCATACGGCGCCATGGTGGCATCGCCGACAAAAACGACCTTGTAGTCGCGATGGTACTTGTTGAAGATCTCCCACGTCGGAATCCGTTCGCTCATGCGGCGGCTGTTGTCCTTCCACACGGACTCGTAGATGAAGTTGTGGAAGTAGTAGCTCTCCATGTGCTTGAGTTCGGTGCGCGTCGCCGAGAAGAGTTCCTCGCAGACCCTGACGTGCGCGTCCATCGACCCGCCAATATCGAGCAGCAACAGCACCTTGACGCTGTTTCTGCGCTCCGGCCGCATGCGGATGTCGAGGAGGCCGCCGTTGTGGGCCGTGGACCGGATCGTGCCGTCCATGTCCAGTTCGTCCTCCTTGCCCGAGCGCGCGAACTTGCGCAGGCGCCGCAGCGCCATCTTGATATTGCGCGTGCCGATCTCGACGGAATCGTCGAGGTTCCGGTACTGGCGCTGATCCCAGGCCTTCCTGGCCCGTTTCTTCTTGCCCCTGCCCATGCCCCCGGGTCCATTTCCGGGCCGGTCGTTCTCTTCCTCGCCGTCGTCGCCCTGCTCGCCTTCCCGGGCGCGCTTTTCGGCTTCCTCCTTGGCTTTGCGGAACGCCTCGATGAGCTTCTCCAGCCCGCCGAGAGAATTGATCTTGGCGAGTTCCTCCGGCGTCAGCGCCTTCTCGAATTCGCGCCGCAGCCATTCGTCGGGAATGAGGGTCGCCAGTAGTCCGGACAGGTCATCCAGGCCCTTGAAGTACGCGCCGAAGGCACGGTCGAACTTGTCGTAGTGCTTCTCGTCCTTGACCAGGCAAGCGCGGCTCACGAGGTAGAAGTCGTCGATGTCCGCGTATACCAGCCGATGACTCAGCGCATTGATCAGGTCGAGCAGTTCGCGAATCGTGACCGGAACGTTGTACTTGCGCAGCGAGAGGAAGAAGTTGATCAGCACCTGGAGGCTTCGTCTTCGGTCAGTTCTGGATCAGTTTCCGTCAGCCGCGGCTGTCCCGCCGGTTCATGAACGCGAGCCGCTCAAGCAGATGCACGTCCTGTTCGTTTTTGACCAGGGCACCGTACAGGGGCGGGATGGCCTGGCTCGGATCGCGGTTGGTCAGTATCTCGTCCGGTATGTCGTCCGCCATCAGGAGCTTCAACCAGTCGATGAGCTCCGACGTCGACGGCTTCTTCTTCAGCCCCGGCACCTTGCGCACATCGAAGAAGATGTCCATGGCTTCCTTGACCAGGTCCTGCTTGATCGAAGGGAAATGCACACCGACGATGTCCTGCATCGTCTCCCGGTCGGGGAAGTCGATGTAGTGGAAGAAGCAGCGCCGCAGGAAGGCGTCGGGCAACTCCTTCTCGTTGTTCGACGTGATCATGACGATGGGCCGGTGTCTCGCTGTCACCGTCTGGTTCAGTTCGTAGACGAAGAACTCCATGCGGTCGAGTTCCTGCAACAGGTCGTTGGGGAACTCGATGTCCGCCTTGTCGATCTCGTCGATCAGGAGAACCACCCGCTCATCCGACTCGAACGCCTCCCACAGCTTGCCCTTCTTGATGTAGTTGCGGATGTCCCCGACGCGGTCGTCGCCGAGTTGGGAATCGCGAAGCCGGGATACGGCGTCGTACTCGTAGAGCCCCTGCAGCGCCTTTGTCTGCGACTTGATGTGCCACTCGATCAACGGCAGTCCGAGGGTATGGGCAACCTCCTCCGCGAGCAGCGTCTTTCCCGTTCCGGGTTCGCCCTTGATCAACAGCGGTCGTTGGAGTTCCACGGCCGCGGTCACGGCCATTGAGAGTTCGTCCGTTGCGATATACGTTTCGGTGCTCTCGAAGATCATTCAGGGTCCTGTTCCAAATAAGGCGGCGGGCATGCGGGCGGAAGCGATTGCGCTCCGCCATCGACAGGCGAAGCGGCGTACTCTAACCCATAGAACGCTTCCAAGCACGTCAGGCGGTGGAGTTCGGGGAGATCAGGGCCGGTTGGCCGAGGGCCTTCTCCTCCACGCGAACACAACGCCGGCGACGACGAAGTAGAGCACCAGGACGATGGTCGTAGCCACCAGCAATCCGGCGGCCACGGAGGCGGGTTCCCCGTCGGGCTCGAACAGTCCCCGGAACAGCAGGACGATGAAAGCCGGCGCGAAATACTCGGAATTCGCCGCGATGCGCCAGGGCAGGAGCGCCCACACGCTGACCAGCAGCGGCAACAGGTAGGGGATCCGCGCCGCCAGGCGATACGGGCGAAGCGCCATGTGCAGGCCGGCTGCGGCCCCCACTGCAGCGAGGGCAGCGACCGCCCAGGCGATCCAGGATCCGCTCACGCTTCCACCCAGCGAACGACATGGGACTCCAGGTCGTCCGGATGCACCGCCAACTCCGAAACGACCTTGCCGCGTACGCTGATTCCCGCCTCGTGGACGGTTTCCGGCGAACCGGACACCAGCGGATGCCACCAGGCGAGTCCCCGCCCCTCAGCGATGCGGCGATAGGCGCAGGAAGTCGGCAGGAAGTTCAGTTTGCCGACATTGCCCGCATCCATCTCGACGCAATCCGCCACCAGCTTGTGCCGGTCCGGGTAGTGCTTGCAACGGCAGGCTTCCTGGTCGAGCAGCCAGCACACGACACTGGTGAAGAACACGTGGCCTTCCTCGTCGTCGAGCTTCAGCGTGCAGCAGCGCGCGCAGCCGTCGCAAAGGGACTCCCACTCCTCGTCGGACATCTCCGCGAGGGTCTTGGTCTCCCAGAACGGCCGCTGTTTCATACGCGAAGCGCCACCACTCTCAACAAGTCGACGCGATACCGCAACGGTAGCCGCTCGTTGCCGGAATGCGCAACCCACCCGACGGCACCGGCTCAGCCCCTGGTTGCGCGGAGCAGTTCGAGGAACCGTTCGCCGAGCAGCGGCGTACGCCAGCCGAGCAACCCCTCGGGCAAATCGCCCTTCTCCAGGAACCGCCGAACACAGGCCTCGATCAGGCGCTTTCGCCCCAGCAGTTCGGGTGCCAGGCCAAGCCTGTCCGCGACCGCGCGAACGCAGTCGCGCATGCGTTTCGCCACCGCCCGCTCCCCCCTCGAAAGCGGCCGGGGCAGCGGCGCCGGCGGCGCACTTTCATATTCCTTCCAGCCCTTGGCGCAGGCCGACAGCATCGCCTTGGCATAACGGCGCCTGGCTCCGCGGGACAGATGCCCCAGCAGAGTGTCGCGCGAAACCGGAGCGGCCTCGGCCACGGCCACGAGATCCTCGTCGCGCACGACGTACGCCCGGGGCACATCCCGCCGTCTCGCTTCGTGTTCGCGCCAGGTGGCGAGCGTCCGCAACACCGAGAGGTTCGCGGGCCGCAGGCGCCCCGCGCCCTTCATGCCCCGGTAATAGTCCCGCGGCTCCGGTGCGGGACGCGCCAGCATCATCGCCATTTCGTCTTCGAACCAGGACAGCCGGCCGAGCGCCACGAGGCGTTCGCGCATGTGCGACCAGAGCGTCGCCAGGTGCGCCGCATCCTCCTTCGCGTAGGCTAGCTGCCGACCGGAAAGGGGCCTGGCCAACCAGTCCGAGCGCGTCTCCCGCTTCGAGACGGCGAGTCCCAGGTAGGCCTCGACCGTCGCGGCATAGCTCTTCGAGATCTCCGCGCCGAGGAATGCGTGCGCGACCTGGGTGTCCACGACAGCCGCGGGCCGAAGGCCGAGATGGTGGTCGATCATCTCCATGTCTTCGGAGCAGGCGTGCATCACTTTCGTGCGGGCCGCGTCCGTCAGGAGCTCACGAAGCGGCGCGAAACCCTGTTGTGCCTGGGCATCGATCAGCCGGACGCCGTCCGCGCCGCCGAGCTGGTAGAGAGCGGGAATCGGATAGAAGGTCCGCGTGCGCATGAATTCGGTGTCGACGCCGACGACGTCGCCGCAGGGACCGAGATCCCAGCGCGGGTCGTCGTCCGTTTCGATGAGGGGATTGGTCACGGAGTCCAGGCGCAACAGCTAGTCGATGGCGCGCCGGCCGTGCAGCGCGTGGGCGATGGTGCCGCCGTCAATGTATTCCAGTTCGCCTCCGAGCGGCACGCCATGCGCGATGCGCGTCACGCGCACTTCCATGCCCGACAATGCCTCGACAATATAGTGCGCCGTCGCTTCCCCCTCCACGGTCGGATTCGTCGCGAGAATGACCTCGCCGATCCCGCGCTCGCGGACGCGCTCGGCGAAGTCGACCAGTCCGAGTTCCGAGGGACCGACGCCCTCGATGGGCGAAAGCCTGCCGTGCAGGACGAAGTAGCGTCCGCTGTAGCCGCCCGCCTGCTCGATGGCGATGACATCCGCCGGCGACTCGACGACGCAAAGCGTGCCCACGTCCCGCTTCGGATTGGCACACGCGGCGCACAGTTCCGTCTCGCAAAGCGTGCGGCAGTCCCGGCAACGCTTGACTTCAGCCACCGCGGCACTGAGCGACCTTGCAAGTGCGTCGCCGCCCTCCCTGTTGTGCTGCAATACATAAAGGGTCATACGCGTGGCCCACTTGGGACCCACGCCGGGGAGCATCTGAAACGCGTCGATCAGGCGATCGATCAGGGGGCTGATGCGAATCAAGACTGGAGATTGAGACCGAACGGGAGTCCGAGGCCCTTGGTGAAAGCCGACATCTTCTCCTTCTGCATGCGTTCCACCCGTTGCGCCGCGTCGGTCACCGCCGCCGCTACAAGATCCTCGAGCAGTCCCCTGTCCTCTCCGGTCAAGCTAGGGTCTATCTCCACCTTTCGCGCCTCGAAACGGCCCGTGAGCGTGACCTTGACCAACCCGCCGCCGCTCTCTCCCACCACCTCCGCGTTGGCGAGATCCTCCTGCGCGCGTTCGAGACGCGCCTGCATGTCGCGCGCCTGCTTCATCAAGTCGCCAAAATCCTTCATGGAACAATTGCCTCCAAAGAGCGTAGCGACGGAAGCGATTGTTGCATGGTCGACGCGCTGGGCCGGGTCGGAGCCTTCAGCCGGGGAGCGCGAGGGGAAACCCCTCGCAAGAAAAATGGCGGCGCCGGAGGCGACGGCTGTGGGGCACTCATGGGCTGCGGTATTCCCGGTCATGCAGGGGTTGCACGGATCCGATCCTGCCGTCGAAGAGCTGCAGCAGCGACTGCACCGTTTCGTCGGACTCGACCGCCTCCTCCGCCTCGCGCTGGCGCGCCGCTTGAAGCCGACTTCGACGTTCCGCGGGAGTCTCCTGGTCCGGCTTGCCGATCTCGATGTCGACGCGAACTTCCCGGCCCATGTACTCGGACACCACCTCCTGAACCGATGCGCGGGTATTGTCGCGCAACAGGAGGTCGTGCCCCTCGGCCAGCACCAGCTTCCAATGATCTTCCGCTCGCGAAGCGAGTTGGCAGTTGTCGAATACCATCCGCGTGATGCCCGAAGGCCGCATCCGCTCGATCAGCGCAAACAGGTCCGCCGCTGGCGTCTCGCCTGCGGGCTTGTCGGCCGGCGGGTCCGCGGGCGCCTCTTCGGGTTTCTCTTGCGGTGCCTTCCGGCGTACTTCCTGGCGAACCTCCCGGCGGGCCTCCCGGAGAGCCTCCTGCCGTAGCTCCGGTTGTGCCTGTCGCGCCGTAGCAGCGGGTGGGTCTGTGACTTCCCCGGCTCTTGCCACCGCGCGTTTCCCGCCGGAACGAACCGTTTCCGGCGCGAACACCAGCATGCGGATGAGCGTCATCTCGAAACCGACGCGGGGGTCCGGGGCGAACTGCAGGTCCCGACTGCCGCGCAGCGCAATCTCGTAGAACAACTGCACGTCCTCGGGCGACATCTGTTCGACGAAAGGCGCCACGGACGCGGCGACCTCGCCTCCCACCGTCTGTGCCATGGCGATGTCGTGCAGGGCGCGCTGCATCCCCGCGAGCACATCCGCGAAATCCGCGTTGCGCTCCGCAAGTTCATCGGCGCAATGCAGCAGGCGCCGCCGGTCTGAATCCGCGAGCGCGCCGAGCAGCGCGGACACCTCGTCGCGCCGCACCGTGCCGAGCAGGGTCGCCACATCCTCGGTCCCCAACCTGCCGCCGCCGAACGAGATGGCCTGGTCCACGACCGAAAGCGCGTCCCGCATGCTGCCCCGCGCGGCGTCGGCGATGATGTCGAGCGCGTCCGGCTCGAATTCGACCGCTTCCTCTTCAAGAATGGCCGCAAGATAGGCGGCAATGCGTTCCGGCAGGATGTTCTTCAGGTTGAACTGCAGGCACCGCGACAGCACGGTGATCGGGACCTTTTTTGGATCCGTCGTGGCCAGCAGGAACTTCACGTGCGACGGCGGCTCTTCCAGGGTCTTCAACAGGGCGTTGAAACTGGACGCGGAAAGCATGTGCACCTCGTCGATGAGATACACCTTGTAGCGTCCCCGGGCCGGAAGATACTGCACGTTCTCAAGCAGTTCGCGGGTGTCGTCCACCCGCGTCCGTGACGCCGCATCCACCTCGATCAGGTCCACGAACCGTCCCTCGACGATCTCGACACAGGAACCGCAGGTGCCGCAGGGCTCGGAACTGACGCCGGCTTCGCAGTTCAGACAGTTCGCAAACGCGCGGGCGATCGTCGTCTTGCCGACTCCGCGCGTGCCGGTGAACAGGTAGGCATGGTGCAACCGGTCGCCGTCGAGGGCGTTGACGAGGGCGCGGACGGCGTGGTCCTGGCCGACGACATCCTGCAACTTGCGGGGTCGATACTTGCGAGCGAGAACTTGGTAACTCATCGGCGTTCGCATTGTAGCCCCGCCGGGGACAAAATGGCTCTGTCATCGGACGAAATTCCACGGGTTCGGACGGCCATGAGCTTCGACGGCAACTTCCTCATCATCGGTCACCGGGGCGCCGCGGGGCTCGCGCCCGAAAACACGATGAAGTCGTTTCGGCGCGCCTTCGACTGCGGCGTCGACGCGGTGGAACTTGACGTGCAGGCCGTGAACTCCCGGCTCGCCGTGATGCACGATCCTACGGTGGATCGGACGACCAACGGCCGCGGTCCGGTTTCCGCCTACAGCATCGAGGAACTCAGGAAGCTGGACGCCGGCGACGGGGAAGCGATCCCTCTGCTCGAGGAAGTGCTGGAGGCATTGCCCGAAAACGTGGGCATCAATATCGAACTCAAGGGACCGGGGACCGAGGGGCTGGTGGCAGCCCTGTCATACGACCGCGCCAACACGCTCGTATCGAGCCGCGATCTCAAGCGGCTCAGGGCCTTTCGACACGCGCGGCCGGACGCAATGTGCGCGCCGGTGTTCAGGGTCCCCTATCGTGACATGGTCGGAGCGGCGCGGGCAGTCGAAGCGTGGTCTGTCAACATCCGGAACGACATCGCGACGCCCAGGCGCATCGGTCGGCTGCGCGATGCGGGGTTTCGCGTGCTTGTGTTCACGGTGAACGACCGGCTGCGCGCGACTGAGCTAAAGGAACAAGGGGTTTGCGGGGTCTTTACGGATGTCCCCGACCTGATGCGGGTCTGAGACGCCCGCCTCCTCAATCGTCGTCGAGCCTTTCGATCTCCCGATCAAGAGTGTACTTGTCGTCGGTGACGATGCGCTCCAGCGTCTCGACGCGCTCGCGCAGCGCGTGCACCTCGTCTTCGAGGGTATCGGTCCTGGCCGCATTTCCGGATGCGTTGCGGCGAATCCAGATCTTCGCCAGGTGAATCGAACCACCGATGATCGTGATCAGTATGACGAATACGAAGACATCCATTTGAATTACTGTTCCTTATTCCTTGCCTGTTGCGGATGAAGACCCCGACGACGCATTGGCGCCGATCTCCGCGAAGCCGCGCTCGAGCGCATATCGATCCGAGGTGACGAACGCCTCCATGCGCCGCAGCCGGAGTTCGACTTCGGCGAAATCGGCCCGCGCCGCGCGCAGGCTCCGTCTTGGCGAGAACTTCGCACCGAACTCCGGTGCCGGGGAACGATGATCGGCTTTCCTGCCGGAGTTCCGGCGGCCGCTTCGCGCCGCGCGCCTTCTCTCGTCCGCGCGCCCGCGCACTTTCTCAGCGTGTTTTCTTCCCAGGGAACCACGTGTCCGGGTACGCCTCCGGGCGTCGCCCGATCGGGCGGACGGACGATGGCCCATGACGAAGAAGGCAACCCAGTAGGCGGGGAACACGATGCTCGGCAGGAACAACAGCCCGGTCAGCGCAACGCAACGGGCGACCCACGCTTCGATGCCGAAATACCGCGCTACGCCCGCGCATACGCCGACGATCTTGCGATTTTCCCGATCGAGGTAGAGACCGCTTGAACGCCGCAGATAGTCCTCGTAGTCGTGGTAGTGGATCCGCCTCGAACGGCGTTCGCGCCGTCCGCCGCCACGTTCGGCCTTGTCGGCGGCTTCGGCTTCGCGCCTGTCCGCATCGTCGCCGCCCGTCTCGCCGCGGATACGCGCCGCGGCGTCGTCGAGCAGCCTGGCGGCGCGACCGGAAACTTCCTCGGTGGCCGCCGAGGCCAGTTCCTCCACGGCCCGCTCAAGGTTCCTCGTGGCGTCCTTGATACTCCGCTTGTTGTCGGGGGAATCGCCGCTCCCGGTACGGCTCATCTGCAGCCTCCCGTCACGACGCCGGGTCGCGTCTGCGCCAACCCGGAGTCTCGGCGTCCAGTATCGCCTCGAGGGTCTCGATGCGTTCGCCCATCCGGTCCGCAAGGTCCGTCAACCGTTCCAACTCGGCGCGTTCCTCGCCTGACAGCGCCGCCTGGGCACGACGCTTGCTCCGGTAGTGCATCACGAGCCAGATCGGCGCGACGACCACCATGAACAGGATCACGGGGACGAGCAGAATTCCTAGAACGTCCCACATGCTGTACACCATGCCATCAAATACGTACACCCGCGCTTCTCCTCAAAGGGCCCGATTCTCAGTTGGCATCGCGCGCCTGTTCGCCCTGCTCCACGCGCTCCTTCATACGGCGCAGTTCGGCATCGACCTCCTCGTCGCCCTCCAGCGCGTCGATCTCCGCAGCCAAGGTCTTCTGGCCCATGTCGTAGGACTCGACCTGGCCTTCGAGATCGTCGATTCTGCTCTCATACTGTTCGAAACGCAGCATCGCATCGTCCACGCTGTGATCCGACAGTTGGCGCCGGATGCCGAGCCGGCTCCGCGCCGCCTTGCCGCGCATGACGATGGCGTTCTGGCGCGCCTTGGCATCCTTCAGCTTCGCCTGCAGCGTCTCCATGTCATCATTCAGCTTGGCCAGGGTTTCGTCCAGGGTGGCAGACTCCTTCGCCAGCGCCTCGGCGGCAGCTTCGGCCCTGGCCCGTTCCGCCAGCGCGCCCCGGGCGAGATCGTCGCGCCCCTTGCGGATCGCGAGCTCCGCCTTGCGCTCCCATTCGGCGGCGTCCTTGTCGAGGGACTCCTGCCGGCGCGAAAGCGTCTTCCGTTCTGCGATTGCCCGCGCCGAAGTGGTGCGCACCTCGACCAGCGTCTCCTCCATTTCCTGGATGATGAGCCGAACCATCTTCTCCGGGTCTTCCGCCTTGTCGAGCAATGCGTTGATATTGGAGTTAACGATTTCGGTCGCGCGAGAGAATATGCCCATCAGTGTTGCCTCCTTTCGGTGTGGGTGGCGTCTCCTGGCACTTTGCAAATCACATTCCGTGCCAATTCGAGAAATTCACTCAACCCATTGTTTTTTAACGAAACGAATATCTCACTTGGAGGGACGCGTTCAATTTCTATGGCTGAATTTGCTAACTATTGGTTAAATGCGCCCATGCCCACCGAGCCTGACAGACTAGTCGGAGAGTCCCAGGCCTTCCTCCAGGCGCTGGACGACGTCTCCGCCGTGGCACCGCTGGACAAGCCAGTGCTGATCGTCGGCGAACGCGGCACCGGCAAGGAACTCGTCGCCGCGCGGCTGCATTACCTGTCGAACCGGTGGGACGCCGAGTTCCTGAAAATGAACTGCGCGGCGATATCCGATTCGTTGCTCGAAAGCGAACTGTTCGGGCATGAAGCGGGGGCTTTCACGGGCGCCGCGCGGCAGCACATGGGTCGCTTCGAGCGTGCCAACGAAGGCACCCTGTTCCTCGACGAGGTCGCGACCACATCGGGACTCGTGCAGGAGAAGATCCTGCGCGTCATCGAGTACGGCGAATTCGAGCGGCTCGGCGGCAGCCGCACGCTGCGCGTCGATGTCCGCCTCATCGCCGCCACGAACGCCGACCTCCCGCAACTCGCGGACGCCGGCAAGTTCCGCCGCGACCTGCTCGACCGGCTCGCCTTCGACGTCGTCACGCTGCCTCCGCTGCGCGAACGCGGCGATGACATCCCGCTGCTCGCCGAGTACTTCGCCATCAACATGGCCTCCGAACTCGGCCGCGAGTACTTTCCCGGCTTCACCGACGCGGCGCTCCGGCAGATGACGGCCCACCACTGGCCGGGCAACCTGCGCGAACTCAAGAACGTCGTCGAACGCGCCGTCTACCGCACCGGCGCGGACGTCAAGGTCAAGGAAATCGTGCTCGACCCCTTCGATTCGCCCTACCGTCCCCGCAACGAGCAGTCGGAACCGAGCGCTGTGGCACCGCCCGTCCTGCCGCTGGATCTGAAGCAGGCCGTGCGAGAGTTCGAGACCGAACGCGTAGAGACGGCCATGGACCAGGCCCGGCACAACCAGCGCAAGGCCGCCGAGCTACTGGGGCTGACCTACCACCAGTTCCGAGGGTATCTGAAGAAGCACGGCTTGCAGCCGAACCGCGATGACCGCTGAGGCCGCCGCCCGCGCCACTGCGGACACGGCCGCCACCAGACCCGTCAGTGCCCGCGTCCAGGATGTCTACAAGGTCAATTCACTGGTTTTCTCGAGCCGCACGAACGCAGTCGCGGGCCGCGTGAAGTGGGACCCCGCCCGGTCGCTCTGGAACGGAAGCATGCTGGCGGGGGCATTGGTGCTGGGTCCGATGACGTTCACGTGGGGAGCGTTCGCCGTGTTTCTCCTGATCCTGGCCATCATCATGTGCGCAGGCCACTCGGTCGGCTTTCATCGCCTTCTCATACACCGCACGTTCGAGTGTCCGAAATGGCTGGAGCGAACGCTCGTCTGGATTGGCGTTCTTTTCGGCATGCAGGGTCCGTACTGGATGATGCGCACGCATGACTTTCGCGACTGGGCCCAGCGGCAGCCCGATTGCCATGCGTACCTTCGGCACGGCCACGGCCTGCTACGCGATGGCTGGTGGAACCTGCATTGCCGCCTTGCGCTCGACGATCCACCGGGCTTCGATCCGGGCGATGCCGCGAATGACCGCTTCTACCAGTTTCTGCAGCGAACGTGGATGGTCCAGCAGATTCCGCTCGCCATCGCGCTGTTCCTGCTCGGCGGTCTTCCCTGGCTGGTCTGGGGCATCGTCGTGCGAATCGCGGTTGGGGTTCACTCCCACTGGTACGTCGGATACCTGTGCCACACGCGCGGGACACAGGACTGGCTGGTCGACGAAGGGGTGATCCAGGCCTACAACGTGACCTGGGCGGCGATACCGTCGATGGGTGAATGCTGGCACAACAACCACCATGCATTCCCCGCTTCCGCGCGGCACGGCATCTACCCGGGGCAGACCGATCCGGGGTTCCGCTTCGTCGAACTGTTGAAAAAGTTCGGACTTGCCTGGAACGTGCAGGTAGCCGATGCGCTTCCGCCTCGGACAGGCGTTACGCCGGTCACGCCGCAGGCGCGACGGACCCTCGACCTGCAGTGCGCGCAGGCCCGCGCCGCGCACGCGTGAAACTGCAATCGCTCGTCCACCGCCTGCGGGCCCGCTACGGCGAGCGCCGGGTCAAATGGCTCGCCATCCTGCTTCTGATCGGCATCGGTTCGGTTACCGTTCACCTCCTCGTGCGACACAACCTCGATTCCTCAGCCCTGCTGTACGTTGGCCTTCCCTACCTTGGCGCCCTCGCCATCGTTGTCATACGGCCAGCGAAGCCCGACGAGCGGTGGTGGCGAATCTACCTCGACCGCTCGCTGACCGCGCTGATCGTGCTCCTGGCCAGTTCCGTCGTCCTGTTCGAGGGTTTCGTATGCGTGCTCTACCTTTTTCCAATCTACTTCCTGATCGTGTCGATCGCTTTTGCCGTGGGTTGGGCAGGGACACGCAAAAACAAGGGAACCAGGATGCTCGGGTTGATCGTGCCGATCATCGTCCTCGGTTCCTCCCTCGAAGGCACGACCGAGGCGCTCAGCGCCGAGCGGGTTGTCCATGTCCAGGCATCACGAGTCGCCCACCTGACTCCAGAAGAGATCATGCGCAACCTCCTGCGCCCGATGGAACTGAACCAGGAACGCAACTGGGTCCTCTCGATCTTCCCGATGCCCTACCAGGTCGATGCCGAGTCGCTTGAACCGGGATCCATTCACCGCATGTACACGCGATACGACCGGTGGTTCGTGACCAACACCCATGAAGGCGAGCTTCACCTTGAGATAGTCGACTTCCAGCCGAACCGGCTCCGTGCCCGCGTGGTCCACGACACGACTTTCTTCTCGAGTTATCTCTCACAGCTCGGCTCTGAGGTGACGATAACGCCGATAGGACCAAACCGGACGGATGTCTCTTTGCGCCTTGACTACCGACGGAACCTCGACCCCGCCTGGTACTTCCACCCTCTCCAGCAATACGCGATGCGGGAGATGGCGGCGTTTTTCATCGACAAAGTGTTGGTACGCGAGTCCCAAGCCTCCTGATCCAAGCGAGCCTCCGGTGATCCAAAGTTGAAGCGCATCGTGCGCGATTTCGAAACCGAAACCGCCGAAACCTGAGCGCGCCATGCCGTAGTCTTGGCCTCTCGGCACGGGGCACGAGCCTTCACCTGAGAGCGCGAGCGCGTATGCGTCGCTGTTGCCTGCTCGTCGGGTTCCCTCCGAGAACTCCTCTCAGACAGTAGATGGCAACAGACCGAGCAATCGTCGGGCCATGCGCATGTTCGGCGCGTACTTCAGGTTCAGCTCGAGAAACTCATCGCGGATCTCGTCCGCAACGTCGTTTCCACGCTCGTTCGCGAAATCCCTCGTATTCGACGACACGAACACCACTGTTCGGGCCGAGCTCTCGCGCACCTCTCTCACGTACGCCAAGTACGTCTCGAGGACCACGCAGTCCTTAATTTCACCGCCGCCACGCCGCGCGGGCCGAGACGCCTTCATTACGCGCGCGTACGCCCGACCAACGACATCCGACGACGGCGACGCCGACCTGGCGATCTGCATCCAGCGGTCCGCCGCCTGACGGCACCGTTCGGGGTGTGCGTCCCAATGGTCAATGGCTACCTTTCCCTCGGCCCCATGTAGCGCGACGAGTTCGTCAATCTTGTGAATTTGCCTCCGGAATCTTGACAGACCCCGAGTTGTTTCCTCTTCGACTTCTGCGACGCGGTCGGCATACTCGTGGCGGACTTGGTCCGCCACCCGCACCTCGAGGGCCGACCCCAACTCGGCGATGTCTAGGAGGGAGAGCGAAGCAGCCTGCTCCTGCACCGCGACATCGCGCCGTCCTGGGGGGCATCTCCGTTCGCTTCGCGTTCGAATGCGATCACCCCTGCAGCGCCGGAGTCGTAGTCCTCCTCGATGCGCATTTCGACATGCGTGGCGCGGTGCCAAGCGGTGCGGAGTACCCGCCGTTCCAGCGCCGCGCACACATCGTCGCGCGACGCAGCGTCGAAAGAGATCTCCAGCTCCTGATACACCTCTATCCGGTGCGGCATTTCCACCATTGGTCTTGGAGTCCGAGTCACCGAGCCAATTTGCGAATCTTAGCACGCCGTTGGCTGTCTCAGCGTAGGCGACCAACCCACCTGGAATACAGTCAAATCAATGAGTTGATGGCAGCAAATCGCTCACATGCGGGTACGCCGAAACAGGGAATCTCAAGCGATCACCATTCCGGAGAGTGAACCTCGCATCGGCATATGAACCACAGATCCCAGACGTGGAGGGATCTCCCAGTCAAATACGACTTGATGTGGCCCAACCCATATGCGATGGAGTGCTTGGGTCGTTCCGCCCTGCCTCACCGACACCAAGAACCGTTGCAAGGCAGTATCGCTAATACGAGAACCAAGCATTCGTGCCACTGACGTTAGGCACGTCCACGTAGACGTGAGGTCGTTGTGGACCATCGGAGCGGGCGTTGGGGGATACGACGAAACGATTGCCTTCGCACTCGTCTACAGCGTAGGCGGAAAGCCAGAACCTGAACCGTTCGAGTTGTTGCCAGCGGAGGGTATTGTCCTCGATGATCTCTGGTTCCCAGTGGCTCCTCTCGTGGTATCGGGCGAGTTCGCCAATCGCGAGAATAAGCGCAATCCGTCCGGGCCAATCATCAGGAGTGCGATACTTCTCGTACCAATCTCGGTCGCCTTGCGATGCCTCCCATCCCTTCGCTTCCTCGACCTCAGTGTAATTCTTGTAGGGATGGGTGTGGAAATCTCCGATGAGAGACAAGTACGGCCAACGTTCCTCGATGACGCTTCGCTTGACGCACATCACCTCCTCGCTCAACCCAACTTCGGAGGATGTTCCCTTGGCAAAGGTATCGGTCGATACGTGCTCGACGATAACGTGATCCATGTTGTCCCGATGCACCGTATAGCCCCATAGCAAACCCGCCGTTTCCGCCGGCCCTCTATTGGCAGTAACTGACGTACCCCAATGGCGAACCTTGTAGGACTCCATGCCAGCGAGCAGCAGGTGCATCAACGATGAGTCGGAAACATGGATCGTCAATTCCTTGTCGAAAGGCGGCGTCATGCGCTCTCCAAATGACGGCCCCCGCACCACTGCAGCCCGTTCTGGACCACTGCGCGAAACGCGGGATGGCTCCAGGTCTGGGGGTCGTGCCCGAGCTGCAGGCAGAAGATCCGGGAATTGCCCTCCATGCGCGTCCATGCGATCGTCCGCATGGAATTGGGCCGGTCCGTCGTCAGCAGCACGTCGCAGTCGTCTTCGCAGTCGCGGACCGCGTAGGTCTCGTCCTCGATCTCGAAATCGGCCAGGCCGGCCGAAAGCGGGTGATCGGTATTGACCTTGACCGGAACGGTTCCGAACCAGACGCCGTTCACCGGCCCGCCGCAGTCGATGTCCTGCACCCACCGCGGGCCCCCGAGCCCCATGATCTGCCCCCAGCGGTCGTCGTATCGCCAATGCAGCACCGCGTGGTGCAGGACGAAAATGGACTGGCCGTTCTCGATCAACCGTTCGACGCAGGCCCTTTCCTCTTCGTCCGGCCCCTGTTGCGTCATCGTGTAGAACACCGTGACGTCGAAGCCGTCGCGCACCGCATGGTGGACATCCTGCGTACCTGCAAAGTAGCGCCGGTCATCGAGCCCCGAGGGCGTGAGCCAATCCTTGATGTTGAACACGTAGGCGTCGACGCCGTCGAGACTCGTGAAGAAATCGATGAACTGCAAGACGTGGTGCCTGTGCCCTCCGGTGAGCACGGCAACTGAAAGTTCGCTCATGTGCTTTTCCCTCCCTGTTCGCGTTCGAGTATAGGTCGGAGCGCGGATCGATTCGACGCGGGGCGTTGAACCACCGCTGGCCATTGGCGATGATTGAGCCATTGGAGGAGGACCAAATGAACGCGCAAGCAGGACAAAACGCCGATTTCTACGTTGCAACGGACGGCGACGATGGCTGGACCGGTACACTCGATAGCCCGAACGCGGACGGGACGGACGGTCCGTTCGCGACGCTCGCGAGAGCGCGCGACGCCGTGCGGGATCTGAAGCACGGCGATAACAAAGACGACATCGTCGTCAGTATTCGGGGCGGCCGGTATTACCTGACGGAGACCGTCGTTCTCGGCCTGGAAGACTCTGCGGGAGCCGGCCAGACGATCACCTATGCCGCCTACCCCGGCGAGGAGCCCATCTTCTCCTCCGGCGTCAGGATCGAGGGATGGCGGGAGCTGGAACGGGATATCCCCGAGGGTCTCTCGCACATGTCACGGCCCCACGTCTGGGTGGCCGACGTGCCGGCGGATCTCGGAGCTTTCCGCACCCTCTACGATGGAGACCGGCGACTCTCCCGCGCGCAGACCAACGGCTTCAACCCGACGACCGTGCGCCTGAGACGCACAGTGCCGCCGCCGGGGGAATTCAAGCTCGGCCAGGGCGACATGTCGGACTACGAGGGGGCGCTCGATCCCCTCCGGTATGTCGGCTTTCCCGACGGCGCATTGCGAAACTGGGACAACCTGGAGGACATCGAACTCATTATCCGATTCGGATACGCCATGGCGATCCTGCCGCTGGAATTCATCGACGAGGAATGGCACCTGGCCAAGACCGCGGCCCAAAGTGGCTACGTGCTGAAGGCGATGGGTGGCGGCATCGACCGAGGCGAGACTATTGCGGCGATCGAAAACGTGCCCGAGGGCCTGACCCATCCGGGGGAGTGGGTGCTCAATTCGAGAGAAGGAAAACTCTATCTCTGGCCCCTGGGAGAGAAGCCCGGCGACGAGATCTTCGCACCCTCCCTGATGGAACTGGTCCGTGTCGAGGGAGACATCGACGTCGAAGGTCCGACGGACACCCCCGTCCGGGGCATCGTGTTCGACGGCCTCGCCTTCACCCAGGGCGACCGGTACGTCGTCTCGGACGACTACATGTCGATCCAGCACGACTGGGCGATGATCGACCAGGGCCACGGGCTGCTGCGCCTGCGGGGTGCCGAAGACTGCCGGATCGAGAACTGCAGGTTCTTCAACAGCGGCGGCGAAGCCATCCGGCTGGATCTCCATTGCCAGAGAATCGTCGTCACCCGCAACGAGCTAAGCCACCTCGGCTGCTCGGGCATCCTCCTGCTCGGCTACGGTCCGGGCACCAAGGATGTCAACAAGAACAACGTGATCGCGAACAACCATCTCCACCACCTCGGGGAGATCTTCTGGCATTCCCACGGGATCATCGTGCACCAGAGCGCGGAGAACATGATCACCCATAACTCCATTCACAACATGCCCCGCAAGGCGATCTGCCTGTGCGGCGTGCGGCCCCAGTTCTTCATCCCGGAAGAGGCCTACAACGTCCTCAAGATGCGGGAATGCGCGCCGTGCATCCGCTGGCACGAGATCGAGGATCCCGAGGCGGTGCAGCAGGACGCGCGGGACTCGAAGGTGCGGGGCGTCATCGACTGGCCGCTGGTCACGCAGTACCTGCATACGAGGGACAACGTCGTCGAATACAACGATGTCTCGCGCGCAAACCAGGTATTCATAGACGGGGCCTCGATCAACATCTCGGGCGCGGGAGAGAACAACGTCATCCGGCGCAACTACGTCCACCACATCTTCAACCCGCGCATCGCCGGCGCGATCCGCATCGACGACTTTCAGCGCAAGACGACGATCGCGGAGAACGTCATCTACAAGACGAACTCCTGCGGGATCATCCACAGGCACGAGACGTACGTGGAGAACAACGTGATCTGCGATGTCTACCCGGGTTGCTACATCTGGATCGGCCAGCGGCCCATCAACGGCTCGAGGATCACTGGAAATGTCATGCTGTCCACCGGGGATATGAAGGAACCGCGGCGGGGATACCGCTACGACGGGATGTTCTACTCGCTGGCCGGACGCCTGATCCAGGACATGGACATCTGGGAACACCTCGGTGGAATGGAGAGCACCACCATCGACGGCAACGTCTATTTCGTCGAGGGCGTCTCCGAGGAGTCGGCCGAGGTACTGGAAAAGCTCCGCGCGCTCGGCTATGCCGAGAACAGCATCTATGCGGATCCCCTGCTCGAGGACTGGGACAACGAGGACTTTCGCCTGAAGGCGGATTCGCCGGCATTGAAGATGGGCATCCAGTCGCTCGACGTGCGCGAAACGGGGCTCACGGACGACTTTCCCGAACGGCTCAGGTAGTGCGGAGGGTTGTCTCGGGAAGTCGAGGAACACAAAGCCATGGCAACACCACGTTCCGGTTCCACCCAGTTCGCCGCCATGGGTCTCGCGACACCCGGGATCGCGGTCCCGGCAGCAGAGGCCGCGGAGCGAAACGGCTTCGACATCTTCCTGCTGACGGACAGCCAGAACCTCCGGGGAGACGTCTACTCGCAGCTCGCTCTCTGCGCGAAGGCGACCTCCTCCATCATGCTCGGCACCGGCGTGACCAATCCGATTACGCGCCATGCCGCAGTGACCGCCACGAGCATCATGAGCGTGCAGGCGGAAAGCGGTGGCCGGGCGATCCTCGGCATTGGTCGGGGCGATAGCGCCGTTCTGCATATCGGTCGGAACATCGCGTCCCCGAAAGAATATGGAGCCTACATTCGGGACCTGCAGGGATACCTCTCTGGTGGCGTGGTCGACCAGAACGGCTTCCCCAGCCGCCTGCGCTGGCTCGACCTCGTCGAAGTGGAAAAAGTGCCCGTGGACATGGTGGGATCGGGACCCAGATCCCTCGCGCTGGCAGCGAGTCTTGCAGATCGCGTGACGCTGGCGGTGGGTGCCGATCTCGATCGCCTGTCCTGGGGCATCGATACCGTGCGCC
Organism: Candidatus Azotimanducaceae bacterium; assembly: GCA_965203615.1. Lineage (GTDB taxonomy): Bacteria > Pseudomonadota > Gammaproteobacteria > Pseudomonadales > Azotimanducaceae > VXNE01. Next base: position 4,239,882 of record OZ241900.1, on the reverse strand, counting down.
GGGCCGCGCAAGCCGCCGGACGCGATGCCGACAGCATTCCCATCGGCGCATACATCAACGTCGCCGTCGGCACGGACAGGGAACAGGTTCGCGAATCCATCCGCGGCGGGGTCGCGACATTCGCGCACTTCAGCGCCGGCGCCGGAACCGATTTCGCCCGCCAACCCGAGATCATGCGCCGCGTCACGTCACGCCTTCAAACCGAATACGACACCGCGCATCACTCGCAGGGCGAAGCGCCCCACGCAAGGATCATCGATCAGGACTTCATCGACTGGTTCGCCGTCACCGGAACCGTGGAAGAGGTTGTCGAGCGCCTCACGCCCATCGTGAAGCTGGGCTTGAGCCACATCTATTTTGCCGGTGGGCGTGCTTTCGGGACACGCGGAGCGCTCGCACAGGAAGTACTACCGGCGCTGCGCGCGCTGTAGTCGAAGAACTGCATCGGATGGTTACCCGGCAGCAGGCAATCCCAGAAACCTGTCGAAGTCCCGACTGCTGCCAGTGCTGGACCTCAGCCGCCCGATTTGGTTATCTGCGCCAGAGGGAGGGACAAAATGACTGACAAGTTGAAGCTGGCGATCATCGGCTGCGGCGGCCACGCGAGGGGCACCCTGGCACCCCTATGGGCAGACATCCCCGAGATCGAACCGGTCGCGGCCTGCGATGCCCACGCGGAGTCGCTCGCCAATTTCGCCGAACTCTTCGGCATCGAGAACACCTATTCCGATGCGGAGAAAATGCTGGCGGAGCAGCAGCCCGACATCCTGATCGTCGGCTCCTGGCCCGCCTCCCACATGGAGAACGTGCTGGACGGGGTGAACGGCGGGGTTCGCGGCATCTTTTGCGAAAAGCCGATCGCGCTCAGCGCCGACGAGGCGGAGCGGATGTTCCAGGCCGCCAGGTCCGCCGGCGTGATCCTGGTGGAAGGGTTCATGCATCTGTATCACCCGCAGACGCACGCGGTGAAGGAGCGTCTCGACAACGGCGCGGTCGGCGAACTTCGCTGTATCCGGGCCAGCTTCTCGTCCGGCTCCTCGAATCCGACCAACTGGCGCCGGCGCGGCGAACTCGGCGGCGGAGCGGCCATGGATCTCGGCTGCTATTGCCTCAGCAGCATCCGTTACCTGGTCGGCGAGGATCCCCTGTGGGTGTCTGCCAACGGGAATTTCGATGCGGACGCCGAGATCTGGCACACCCTCCTGGGAACGCTGCATTTCGAGAACGGAGTGATCGGGCAGTTCGACACCAGTTTCGGCTGGCCCCGCCGGGGGAGCTGCGAGGTAGTCGGCACAGAAGGCACCATCTGGATCCCGCGCACGGCCTGGTCATGGCCGAGAGACGAATCGTCGACCTACACATGGGCCAACGCCGACTATCGCGATCCCCAGGAGGAGACAATCCAAGTGCAAGGACAGAATCCCTACCGCGCGGAACTCCTCGACTTGGTGAACGCCTTGTCGACAGGCGAGCCGACGCTCCTGCCGGACGAAATGTCCGTGGGGACCATGCGTCTCATCGATGCGGTGCACGAATCCGCGCGCACGGGCCAGCGCGTAGAGATAGGGTAGCGGCTGCATGGGTAAAGCGATCGAAACGCGACTGCAAAAGGCGTTTGGCGGGCAAGTCCGCTGCGAAAGCCCCCTGGCGGCCAGCGGCGCCGGGATCAGGATCAGCGGAATCGATCTCAGCGAGGCGCTGGAAGCCGAGCAGGTCGACGCTCTCCTCGATGCACTGGCCCATCACCGCATCATGACCCTCGCGGGACAGGACCTGGACACCTTTTCCGCGGCCCACTTCGAGCGTTTCGCCAACCACTGGGGCGCGCCGCTGCCGCATCCGAGCAACTTCCAGCGCCTCGGCAAGACGCGGTACTACAAGCCCGAACTGCTGCCGCTCGAGGAACGACCCTCTACACGGGTGAACGCCGCCTTTCCCGGAGAGCTGCGCTGCCTGCCGGGCGCCGACTCTCCAGCCGTGTTCGTCGTCACCAACGTCCGGGACCTCAGCGACGAGGAACGCGACGCCGGACCGAAGCTGATCCCGGCGACCACGTGGCACACGGATATCGAGCACCATGCGATACCGCTGCACGTATCCATGTTCCTGGTCCACAAGGCGCCGGTCGCGCGCGACGCGCCGGGCGGCACATGGGTTCCCGAATGGGTTCCCGGCCCCGACGATTCTCAGACGGATCGCTATTTCGAAGATTCCGATCCCGGTTTGCTGCGGCTGCGCAGGTCGCTGCCGCTGAACGGCGAGACCTCCTTCGCCGATACGGCCGCAGCATTCGCAGCCCTGCCCGACGCCGAGCAGGCGCGTCTCTCGCGGATCAGGGTGCGTCGGCATTCCTATAACCGGAACGACGAAGCCGCCCTCGTGCCGCTGGTTCTCACCAACCCGCGTTCCGGCATCAGGTCGCTGCACAGTCCGCTGTGGTGCCCCCGGCCTCCGACCCAGATACCGCTCGAGGTCGACGGCATGTCCGCGGAAGCGTCCCGCGAGTTTCTCGAGGAACTCGAGTCCCATGTACTCCAGCCCGAGTTCCGCTACGACCACGCCCACACGCCCGGCGACGTCACCCTGTGGGATCTCTTCATGACCCTGCACGTCGCGCCGCCGTCCAAGGACAACATCCAGTCGCTGGACGACGCCCGCCTGCTCTACCGCATCAGTTGCAAGGGCACGCCGGCGTTGACGCTGCCGCGACACGACTCCCCGGAGTGGGTCAGCGAGCACATTTTCCTCGACTACACGACGCCGCGGGAAGTCCTCGAAGCTTGATGATTCGACATCGACACGGTTCCGTTCCGGCGACAGGCTGGCGCAGGCTGGTCTGGACGCTCCCGGCAATCATGGCAATCTGCATTGCCGGCCCGGCATCGGCGCAAAACGTCGACACTGCAACTTACAACGTCACCTTTACCGGCAACTGGACTGACGCAAGCACGACCCCAACCGGCGACCTGCCCGGCAGCGCGCATTTCACCACCCTGATCGGCGCGATCCACAACAGCAGCGTCTCGTTCTGGAGTGTCGGCGGCACGGCCACGCCGGGCGTCGAGTCAATGGCGGAGATAGGGGGAACCAGCACCCTCCGCGCCGAGATCCAAGCCAGTCCTCACCATCACGCGGTCATCCAGCAAGGTGTCTCTTTCGGCGGAACGGGTACCGCCACTTTCAGTATCAACGTCCCCGAAGACCACCCCCTGATCACCCTTTCGTCGATGATCGGCCCGAGTCCGGACTGGTTTGTCGGCATCTCGGGACGGTCGCTGCTCGACGGGCAAGGGAACTGGCAAGCGAGGGTCGATATCAACCTGTATCCCTACGATGCCGGCACCGAGGACGGCGACACGTTCTCGCTGAGCAACCCCAATACCAATCCGCAGGGAACCATCACCAGACTCAGGGGAGTGGCCCCGTTCACGAACGCGCACATGGCGACGCTCTCGTTCGTTCTCGACACCACGAGCCAGCCGCCAGGCCAGGTGACCGGCGTTTCGGTCACGCCTGGCACCGGGGTACTGAACGTGTCGTGGAATTCAGTCGCCGGCGCCGATAGCTACAAGGTGCAATGGAGATCGGGCGGCCAGAACTTCGGTAGCGCCCGGCAACGCGTCGTAACCGGCTCGCAGGTCACGATCCCGAACCTCATCCCCGGAGTCCAGTACTCCGTTCGCGTCATCGCCACCAGCAACGAAAACGGCGACGGGACGCCCTCCTCCGTCGAGAGCGGCACGCCGCTCGCCGCCGCGAACGAGCCCCCCGAGACCACTACCGCAATCGCCATGCAATTCCTCTCAGTCGGCGGCAGCGCGCGGATCAACCTGTCCAACCACTTCCGGGATCCCGAAGGCAACGCGATGACGTTCAGCGCCGTGTCCGACAACACGGGCACCGTGACGGCCACGGTTCAGGGCAGCGTCCTGACCGTTCGCGGCGTCGCCAGGGGAGGCGCTTCCGTGACGGTGACGGCCCGCGACAACGGTGGACTGACCGCCTCGCAGAGCTTCCGCGCGATGGTGGGCCGCGTGGCATTCTTCACGGCCACCTCCGCCTCGGCACCGGAGGGGGGAACGACGCGCCTGACCGTCCGACTGAGCCGTTCGATGACCGCCGCCACCTCCCTCGGATACGTCTTCGGCACGGACAGCAATCCGAACACCCGGGACGCGGACGCAACGGACTATCACGGCACCGGCGGCACGATCGCCATCCCGGCAGGCCAGACCGATGCGGACATCGAGATAACGATCCGGGACGACAGCGACATCGAACCCGCACGGGAAGTGTTCACCGTCGCAATCGTGGTCCCCGCCCAGCACCGGAACGATATCGCGCTGGGCGCGGCAACCGCGACGGTGACGATCAACGAGGGGGTATGCGACCGCACGCCCGAAGTACGCGATGCACTGCGTCGGACCGCGGCCTGTTCGGCGGTATCCACGGTCGACCTGAACAGGCGAAGATCTCTCACTCTCGCCGACATGGGAATCGACGCGCTGCAACCCAGCGACCTCGACTATCTGCCAAGCTTGCGCAACCTCGATATCAGCGGCAACCGTCTGCAGACGTTGCCTCCCGGCATGCTTTCAGGACTAACGAACCTGGTGACTCTGCGGCTGCACGGCAACCGTCTCGCAGCGCTCGGCGACGGCTTCTTCAACCGCGTCGCAGGCCTGACGGAGTTGCAGTTGCACGACAATCCCGGAGCGCCTTTCGTTCTGACCCTCGAGTTGGCCCGCACCGACGCTGCCGTGGAGGCCCCTGGCCCCGCGACGGTCGTTGCAAGCGTCGCCAAGGGCGCGCCGTTCACGATGCGCGGGAGCGTTTCGGCGAGCAACGGCGAACTGTCAGCGGACTCCGTGGCCATCCTGCCAGGCGCGACGGAGGCTGCTCCAATCACGGTGACACAGGTTGAGGAAGGTGCCGTGCGGGTGACCCTGGAAGCGGCGCCTCCAATTCCGACAACACTGTGCGGCGCCGACCGCCATCCCTGTTTCCGGGGCATCGCTACCGCGGCCGGCCCGCCGCTGGTCCTGTTCAAGAAACCCCTGCGGGCGACGGACACCCCGCCGACGCTCGAGCTGCTCGCCGACGGCGATGCGGTAGAGGTCGACTTGACTACCCTGTTCACCGGTTCCGAGGGCGAGACGCTGACCTACGTGGTGGAATCCAGCGACCCGGAGTTGGTCGCGGTGCGCGTGGACGGCACGAACCTGGTTCTACTGCCGAACGCGCATGGCGAGGGAGGCACGGCTACCGTGACAGTGATCGCCACCGACGAAGACGACCTGACGGCAACCCTTTCCTTCGTGATCACGATCGAACCTAATCCGCGGGGATTCCTGCGGGGGTGGCGCAAGGGACTGTTTGAGGAGTAGGGGCGGGGCCGACAACCGCGCGTCCCACCTTCACCCTTGGTGGATCGAATCCTTCGACCCGCAACTCGATTGTGATCAACCACGATACGGGGCACCGGGGAACCGGTCGCGCTCCGGAATGGCCACGTTCACGTCCAGCGGCACCACCCGCCCATCCCTGGTCGTGATGGTGACCCGCGTGTCCGCCGCCGGCCCGTCAAACGCGACAACATGGGCCTTGTCGCGCGTCCCGATCAAGGCGGGGTCCTTGACACGACATCGTCGTTGAAACTCTCCATACGCGCCGTGTCGACGCCATGCAGCGCCATGGCCACGACAGGGGCGTTGAGTTGAATCTACAGTGTTGCGTAAAGGGAATCGCAGGGGCGATGACGCCCGGAGCAAGGCTCTGTGTTGGCATCCATCGACCGGCTGGACGCCAAAACGTGTTCATATTTCCGCGTTAAAAGCGGATAATGAGACATGAATCGGCATCGGCAAGTATTAGCTGGCTACGTGGACCGGTTGCTCTCCGAAGGGCGGACGGTGTTTGACGCTGTAGAGGCGGAACGGGCGCTCGGCGTCGGGCACCGGTCATTCCTTGACGCCGCCGAGCGGTTGCAACGCGCCGGCAAACTGTTGAGACCGCGCCAGGGATTCTACGTCATAGTCCCGCCGCAGTACGCCGCGTGGGGCGGGCCGCCGCCCGCCTGGTACATCGAGGCCCTGATGGACCGGGAGGATGAGGGCTACTACGTCGGGTTGCTGAAGGCTGCCGAGCTGCACGGCGCGACGCACCAGGCCGTAATGGAGTTCCAGGTGGTTTGCGGCAAACGGCTTCCGGCAATCCGCGCAGGCCGCAATTTTATCGTCTTCTATTTTCGCAGCGATATGGGAAGCGCTCTGCCGGGAATTGAGGACAGGAAGACCGACACCGGCACGATGAAGATCTCGTCGGCTGCGCTGACTGCTCTGGACCTGTTCCGCTATCCGCAGGCGTCGGGCGGGCTCGACAGTGTCGCGACGGTGGTAGCCGAACTTGTGCCGGAGATACAACCGGATCAGCTCGCGTTGCTATCTAAGGGCGTGGAGCGGCCGGTTGCGCAAAGGCTTGGTTGTCTCCTGGACCAGATTAGCGGGGACGACGAGTTGACGGGCCCAATGTTGAGCCGGTTGCGCTCGAGGGGCACGGTGCGTTGGACAGAATTGGACCGACGGGAAGCCGACCCGGACTTTGCGGTGGATCCCGTAATGCGCGATGCCAAGTGGCGCGTGGTAGTTCGCCGACTGCCGGAACCTGACGTTTGATTCCGGCACAGAACATCGTCGCGTGGGGCAATGTGGTCCCTTGGACGGATCCGCGGCAAGTGGAGCAGGATCTGATCGTTAGCCGGGCGCTGGTTGAGGTGTTCGGCGACGACATGCTGCGCGGTGCGTTGCGATTTCGCGGCGGAACGGCACTGAACAAGCTGCACTTCCCGACGCCGTTGCGTTACTCGGAGGACATCGACCTGGTGCGCACCTCGCCGGGACCGATCGGTCCAATCCTGGATGGGTTGCGGGCTGTGCTTGAGCCTTGGCTCGGGCGAGCGCGGTTCGGCCAGAGCCCGGTCGCGCCAAGACTCCGATTTCGCGCGGAATCCGAGGACGGCAGCGGGGTGCCGATTCGTTTGAAGGTCGAGATCAACACGCGAGAGATTGAAGCATTCGACGCGCCCGCGGCGAGGCGTCTTGCAGTTGCGAATCCATGGTTCACGGGTGAAGCCGCGGTTCCCACTTTCACACCGGAGGAGATGCTGGCAACGAAGATGAGGGCGCTGTTGCAGCGCGACAAGGGTCGCGACCTGCTCGATTTGGCGCACGGACTGGAGGTGTTCGAGTGTCTCGACCTGGATCGGGTCGTTGAGCTGTTCAGGCGCTACCTGGAACTGTCCGGTGGGTCCATTTCGCGTGCACAGGCGCAGGAGCGCATGTTCGCAAAGTTGGCGCAAGGTAGGCTCCGGCAGGACGTACGTCCGCTGTTGCCCGCCGCCTGGGCGGAGGCAATGACCGAAAGCGCGCAGGCGGAGTCGTTCCAACGCGTTTTCGTGAACCTCGTGGAGCGGTTGCCGGGTGCGAATTGGGCTCGGACAACCGCGATGAAAGCTCGGTTTGGGATCGAATGGTGAGCGGGGTCTGGCTGTGCGGGAGGTACCGAGCAACGCTTCAAGGAGTTTCGAGAGAGCCCCTGAACGATGGCTACGCCCGAGACGGCGGCAGCCGCCACGTCCTGACCGCGCTACCCCCGGAGCAGATCCCAGAACCTGCTCAAGTCGTCACGATTCTCCAGGTCGCGACACCAGGCAACGAGTTGGTCTGCGGTATCCAGTCCCAGCAGCGGATCGACCAGAGAGTGGAACTTCGCTTCGAGCTTCCGCCATTGCAGGTCCAAATCACGCTCCGGAATGGCCACGTTCACGTCGAGCGACACCACGCGCCCATCCGTGGTCGTGATGGTGACTCGCGTGTCCGCCGCCGGCTCGTCGAACGCGACGACATGCGCCTTGTCGCGCGTCTCGATCAGGGCGGGATCCTTGACGATGTCGTCGTTGAAACTCTCGATGCGGGCGGTATCGACGCCGTGCAGCGCCATGGCCACTGCAAAGCGCAGGCTGAACTTCGCCTCGAGCCCGGTGCTGGGTGACGGGATATTCACCGTAGTGAAGTGCCCGCTGTCCACCTTGATCTCGATGCTCTCTACGTCATCGGTCCCAAAACCGTGCTCGGCCTGCAGCGCCTTTGCCGCCTCAATGGCCGAGTGCACCAGGTACCCGGCGGCGTGATACTTGTAGTTCGTGTCGGGCACGAACGAATCCACCGCCTCGATGTCGCGCTCGAACCGCTCCATGGACATGGTATCGCTCTGCGTCGCGCCGAATCCCTGGGCTGCCTCCAGGATGTTGGGCCGGCTGGAGTAACCACGCTTCGCGAGGCTCGCCGCCGTGAGACCCGTCGCCGCCGAATGCCCGGCATGCAGCGGCTTGGTCATGGTGCCGAACACCGCCTTCAGACCAGCCGCCTGCGTCCCCGCGATGCCGAAGGCGTGCGCCGTAGTGTCCGCATCGAGCCCGAGAAGCTGGGCCGACGCCGCAGTCGCGCCGAAGCAGCCGACGGTGCCCGTCGCATGCCACCCGCGGGCGTAAGGCGAACGGCCCGTGTAACTGACGACCAGGCATTCCGCGTCGATGCCGGACGCGAGCGCCCGGATCACGTCTCGCCCGGACGACCCCCTGTGTTCCGCAAGCGCCAACACAGCGGGTGCGACGGGTGCCGTAGGGTGGCCGTTGCACCCGCTGTTGACGTCGTCATAGTCGAGGGCGTGTCCTGCGGTACCGTTCACGAGTGCTGCCTGGCTGAGACTGGCCTTCCTGCCAGCGCGAAACACCGACGCCTGCGGATGCCCACCCTGCTCTTCCACCTCTTCCAGGAGGATGCGCGCCAGCGGTTCGTCCATCCCGGCCAGCGCGACTCCGATGAAATCCATCAGGCACTGCTTGGTGACAGTGATCGCCTCGGGGGAGAGATCTTCGAAACGCGTGTTGACGGCGCGCTCGGCGATGCGCGCCGTGGGGCCTGTCGATGTTGATGGCATGCGTGCCGATCCTTGGGTGCTTGAGGATTCCTTAGCGTACGCGAATGTGCGTGCCGGTATGAACTGCCGTCACTCTGGATCCGACCGTCACGGATGCGCCCGGTCACTTGCCACCCTCCCCGCGCGCTGGCTACGATACGCCCCGCAACGATGGTGACCCCTCCGGTCCCCTCGCGACGACAAGTTGTGAACCCCGTCAGGCCCGGAAGGGAGCAGCGGCAGCAGCGGACTCGGGTGCCGGGGTGTGGCTGGTCGGGTCGCCTCCAGTTGCCACCGGAGAGGTGTCCGAGCGGCTTAAGGAGCACGCCTGGAAAGTGTGTATGGGTTAATAGCTCATCGAGGGTTCGAATCCCTCCCTCTCCGCCAATAACAAAAGGCACCTGATGTAAATGGTACATTCGTCTACCACTACAACCTGGGCGAACACCCGTTGCGAGGTCGTGGTCGTGACGGAACCAGAAAACTATTAGGAGAGTTAATCAGTGGCATATAGGAACAAGACATTCGTGTCGTTTGATGGAGACAACGACATTCATTACTACCGGTTGATGACTGCATGGAAGGCAAACGACCGTTTCCAGTTCAACTTCTATGATGCTCACGATTTGAATACGGCGAGGGACTCAAGCCAGGAGCAGACGATCAAACGGCGGCTGCGTGAACGTCTGAACAACGCCAAGGTCGTAGTATCGTTAATAGGCCAGAGAACGCGCTACCTGTTCAAGTTTGTCCGATGGGAGCTTGAACAGGCTCTGGATTTGGGAATACCTATCGTTGGAGTCAACCTGAATGGACTCAGATCGCAGGATGTTGAGCTGTGCCCGCCCGTGATCCGGGATGAACTCGTGATTTACGTCAGCTTCCGGCCGGGCATCATCCAGCACGCTATCACGAATTGGCCTGATCAGTTCGAGTCGCTCAGTAAGGAAGGAGAGAGCGGCGCATACTTTTATCAGGATGACATTTATCGGCGACTTGGCATCGCGAACTAGGCCCGATGATTCGAGTATGGTTGTCTACTCTCGGCGTCACCACTCTGGTGTCAATCATGAGTTCGTTCGGCATTCTCTGGGTATGTGTCCAAATCGTAGACTACTTTTTTGCCGAGAGTTCGTGGGTCGATTGGCTGAGATCAAGTTGGTGGGTGTTCTTTGCCACCGGCTTGTCTGTCGGCGTGGGTCGCGCGCTTCGGCCAATAGGCGCGAGGATCTCGAACACTGATACGAGGGTCCAGATCCAGATCGGCAACATATTTTGGAGGCGATATCGCGGGGCGGTAGTCGTCGGAAGCAATGCAACGTTCGACACCTCAATTGAGCATGGGGCGATATCCAGAAGAAGCGTGCAGGGTCAGTTCACTGTGCGTTACTTCGGATCGGCTGTTGGCGACCTCGACATTGGAATCGAAGCAGCGCTGAAGGGCACAAAACCATTACGACAGCATACGAATGCCACAAAACCTTTCGGCAAGATGTCGGAATTTCGGCTGGGAACGGTGGCCAGAGTTACTGGAGGCGATCGCACTGGCTACTTGGTAGCAATCAGCAGACTGAATGCGAACAAAGTTGCCGAATCGGACCTAAACGAATATCAGGACGCACTATCGATGATGTGGGAAGAAATCAGGTCTAGAGGAACCCAGGAGGATATCGAATGTCCGGTTTTGGGCACGGGCCTGAGTAGGCTTCCCCTAACTCGCATGGAGGCAATACGAATTATTGTGAGGTCGTTCGTTGCAGCCGCGTCTGAGGGCAAGCTCGCCGAAGCCCTGACTGTGGTGGTGCAGCCGCAAGATGCCAAGGACCTCGACCTCCGGGAGTTGAGGGAGTTCCTGAACTGTGAGTGCACTCACAGGCCAAGTGCGTGGATCAAAGGAAGGGTGCCGCCGGTCGGAACCGCGGCGTGAAGAGTAAGGACGCGAGAGCGTCTGCATGTACACTGCCCTTCGAGGGCTTCGAGGAGATACTCAATGGACGACGATGGCCAATTGAAAGCTAGCGCAGATCCAACGAAGCACTTCTTCGTCGATATGATCACGAGAGACATCACACTCGAGGACAGCATACTCGACCTAATCGACAACAGCGTTGACAGCGCTTGGCGGGCTTCGGGCAGCCACCATTTAGGCCTTGACGACGACACCGATTTGTCGACGTTCTCGATATCAATCGATACGTCGACAACCGAGTTCCGCATCATCGACAACTGCGGCGGGATGACGCTGGACGACGCGGTCAACCACGCCTTCAGCTTCGGACGGCGCCCCGATGCCCAACTCGAGGACTACAGCATCGGCGTATACGGCATTGGCATGAAACGCGCCGTATTCAAGATCGGACGCAAGATCCGGATTAGCAGCACTGTCGAAGACGAGGACGGGTCAAGAATGGGGTTCACGGTTCCCATAGACGTACTCAGGTGGATGGAGAGCGACGACCCTCCCTGGGATTTCGACATCGACGACTCCCAGCCACAGCGGGAGAACGGAGTTGTGGTCGAAGTCAAGAATCTCACGCCAGGAGCCGCTGCTTCGTTCGACAACCCAGCGTTCATTGACCGTTTGGAGCGCACCATCGCCAGGGACTACGCCCTTCACCTCGAGCGTGGTTTGAACGTAAGTGTCAACGGGAAAGATATTGCCGGAGCTCGAATCGAATTCCTACAGAGTGAAGAATTCGTTCCCATGCGCGTTAGCTATTCGGACAGAAAAGGAGGCGAACCAGTTACGGTCGAAATCGTTGGCGGGATGGCGGCACCACCTCCCGAGGGTACGGAGCCGGAGGACATGAGGGAGAGGGAGTATGATCGATACGGCTGGTACGTGGCCTGCAACGGGAGGATCGTCCTCGCGGGCGACAAGTCGAGCGTTTCGGGTTGGGGACTACCAGACTGGCCCACTTGGCACCCGCAGTACTCAGGGTTCCTCGGTATGGTTTTCTTTTCCGCGTCCAACGCGAGCGCGTTACCGTTGACCACTACGAAGCGGAGCGTCGAGGTGACATCGGAGATATTCCTACGCGCGCGTCCACGGATGAGAGAGCTAACGAAGCAATGGACGTCATACACAAACATGAGGAAGCAAGCGCTGGAACGGGCGAAGGAGAAGGAACAGAAAGCGAAGGCGGTAGCGATCAGGGACGTAGAGAGCCGGGCGGAGGCCGTATTGCCCAGACTCGTCCGCGCGCCACGAACACGCGTGGCTAACGTCAACTACTCCGTACCAGTGTCTAGGATGAAGAAGCTTGCCGAAGCTCTCGGAAGAATCACGATGCCATACAGGGAAGTAGGCATGAAGTCATTCGACTATACGTACGACGATCTGGTCGGGGACGAGTAGATGGCATCTTTCGACACCGTCAATTTCGGTCTCCGTCCGAGCAAGAGCATACAGCGGCAGATTGTGTTCGGCGGCATTCGCTTGCTTCAGAGTCGCTTGGACCTCAAAGAGCCCGTATACGTCGGGCTCGGTTCGATTTGGTTCGTCGACTTCGTCATGGCACACAAGATTCTGTCGATCAACGACATGATCTCTATCGAGCAGGACGATATCGGTTACCTCCGTGCCCGATTTAACTCACCTTTCGCCACCGTAGACGTTCGTCGAGGATCCTCGTCCGAAGTGCTTCCTCGTTTGTGTGAAGATGCTGGCGTAAATGCCCGGCCATGGGTGATTTGGTTGGACTACGACAGGTCTTTCGACGAGGATGCAAGCGACGACATGCGTCTGATCGTGGAGAGTGCGCCAGAAAACTCAATCGTGCTCGCAACCTTTAACGCGGCCGAAACGAAATATGGTGCAGCCAACGAAAGACCGGATAGGTTGAAGGAACTGTTTGAAGGCGTTGTGCCCGAGGGCCTCTCCAAGAACCAATGCAAGGAACACCGAATGCAGCGCACGTTGGCGGATCTGGCCGTCAACTTCATGAAGGCCATCGCATCAGAGGCACGGCGGCCTGGAGGATTCGTGCCAGCGTTCCAGATCATCTATAGGGACACTGCACCGATGGTGACGGCAGGCGGCGTGCTTCCATCCGAAGCAAATCGGCGGCTAGCCGAAAGTAGGATTAAGGCGACGGACTGGCGGTGTCGGCCGCCTGCGGCGATTACTGCGCCCCATTTGACAATCCGAGAGGCAATGGCGCTGCAATCTAGATTGCCGGACCCGGCGGGACTCACGCGAGGCGTGGTCCAAGCGTTGGGATTCGATCTTGAGGAAGAGCAGATTCGCGTGTACGAGCGGTACTATCGTGAGTATCCTTCGTTTGCCGAGATCGTGACGTAGTGGCGCTTGCAAGATCGAGGGGCCAATCTACTGTCCCCGCCCTATAAACATGACTGAATCCTGTCAACGACGGATAGTCGATTTGTTCGCTGGGGCCGGAGGGCTTTCGTTGGGGGCTCGGGAGGCGGGGTTCCGTGTGGTTGCGGCCTTCGACAACGATCCCGTATTGACGTCTTCGTTTTCTGCAAACTTCGCTGGTACACGCGTGATCGGTCAAGATTTGTCGACGGTCTGTGGGGATGCGGTTCGCGCAGCGGCGGGAGGGCGCCCGGACGGGATCGTGGGCGGCCCTCCCTGCCAAGGCTTCAGCGCGATCGGGAAGCGGATCGTCTCCGACCCACGTCGTGATTTGTTGCGAGATTACTTCAGGATCGTTCGGGACGTGAGTCCGGCCTTCTTCGTGATGGAGAACGTCAGAGGTCTCGGATACTCGGACGCGCGAGGTGTCTTGGATGATGGCTTGAGCCTAGTTAGCGATGAGTACTCGATATTCGGACCGACAACTCTGAATGCAGCCGAGTTCGGGGCGGCTACGAGTCGGTCGCGCCTGTTCGTGATAGGAATCCATAAGGAATGCGGCGATCCACTCTCGAACGAAGATTTCGACGATTTGCGTTGTCCAGCGGCAACCGTGAAGGATGCGATTTCCGACTTGGTCGGTGCAGTGCGCTGCGAGGATCGCGACGGATTCGATTTTTGGAAGATCACGCGCAGGGGGCGGTGCCACGAGTACGCCCGGCGGATGCATGCGAAGGATCAGCTATTCTCGGGGCATCGCCGTACCACTCACTCGAGGCGCGTTGTTGATCGCTTTCGGAAGGTTCAGCAGGGAGAAATGGACCCCATCGGCCGACACCATAGGTTGAAGTGGTCAGGGCAGTGCCCCACCCTGCGGGCCGGAACAGGGCCGGATCGTGGATCCTATCAATCCGTAAGGCCCATCCATCCGGATCTACCACGCGTGATCACCGTTAGGGAAGCGGCGAGGTTGCAAGGATTCCCAGATGGTTTTCGCTTCCATCCGACAATCTGGCACTCGTTCAGGATGATCGGCAACAGCGTGTGTCCCATCCTGGCTCAGGCAATATTTGAGGTGATGGCGATGAGGTTGAGCAGCTTACCCTACGATCATTTGCCGAAGGTTTGATGCGATAAGCGTCGTATCGGTCCCGTGCGACGCTCCTTCACCGTTGGTCCGACCAACAGAGTCAACCGCGTCGCTCCTTCCGCCAATCCCTCATCTGTGCGATTTGCAATTGCCAAGAATGTGCAGTTTTTGATTGCCATTGACAGCAAGACGTCACGTTCGTCCACCCGCATCGCAATCAGTCACAGCCTCACCCGGCGCAACGCTGCAAGTGACCGATGAGCCAATATCACATTTCTCGAATCTGGCGGCAGAATTCCTCGTACCCGTCTCCCGATATCCTATGAATCGTGTGAAGTAGACTTCCTTTTCCAAGGGCATCTGCAAACACATCCTTGGGTATTTCAATGTCCTTGCGCCGAAACACAGCTCGCCGCTTCAGCCGCCACCAATCCCTGCTTTGGTCATCGACGACTTCGCCATCCACAACGGCCAGACCATACAGATGAACATCGGCCCTTTGGTTGGCTGTATACCCTCTACACAAGATGACTCTATCCCCTAACGAGAATTCTCGCGAAAAGCAGTGGAGCATTCTCGCCGCATGTCCTGCGGAACCGCCGTATTCCAAAGCACTGGCGGCGGCGTTTAGATCCTCAACAGCGTACTTGTTCGGTCCCATCGCGTACTCATCGGCCATGATTTCGACGATGTCGTTCCATCCGATCGAAACCACGCCCTCCCGAACGAACTCTGGCCAGCGAGAAGGTCCTTCGCTTCCCTCCGTCGTCTTCAACACCCAGTAGTTCCGGGCCTGATCCTGCAGGTAGGCATCGAAATCATCGCTCGAGAAACTGGGACTAGGCGCTTCTTCATACTCTTTCCTGGCCTGTTCCCAGTCGATCTCTCTCCCGCACTTGTCCAACTCGTCAATCCAGTGTTCGATTTGTTCAAGGATCGGCTGGTCGGTCTCGCAGTCGGAATCCAAGGAAACAGCCTGTTCCTCGTTACTGGTCAACCCGCTTACGGTGAAGTTCGCCGATCCGACTAGCGCTAAGCATCGTCCCGATTTCTCCTCAGCGAAGAAGACCTTTGCGTGCAACCGTTTCTTTAGGGCGCGTCGATAGATGCATCTGACATCAGTAGAGTCAAGTTCCGAAAGCTCTCTAAGGGGAACTGGATTATTTGTCGAGAACTCATCACCGATCAGGACTCGCAGGTCCGGTATGGCCGCAAGCAGCGTCTTGATTTCCCCATCCATAGCGAAAAAGGGAGATACGATGATGAACTTCTCGGCCCGACTGGCAACCGTCTCGACCCAACCGAAAACGCCGTCCCCTTGGAGCTTCATGATTCCAAATCCCTAAACCAGTCACCAAATCGAGTTGCACTCGGTAGCCTACGCTCATGGGAAACCCAGCGATGCTAAATTTCGCTGACCGCCTCGAAACTACTCAGCGCCGAACGAAGATTCTCCGTGATCTCCTGCACGAGCACTTCCGGCTCCGGCAAGTTATCCAGATCGGTCATAGATGCGTCCTTCAACCAGAACACATCCAAGCTGGTCTTGTCGCGCTTGAGGAGATCTTCGCGTGAGTAAGCGCGCCACCGTCCATCCGGCGTGTCTTCGCTCCAGGTTTCCTCCCGCGCGCGGCGGTTCTCCGGCCTGTAGCAAGCAACGAAGTCCTCAAGGTGGGCGTAGGTCAGCGGCTTCTGCTTGAGCGTGTGGTGCACGTTGGTGCGGTAGTCGTAGAACCAGACCTTCGACGTCTGCGGATCAGGACTGGCGGGGCGGTTATCGAAAAAGATGACGTTTGCCTTTACTCCCTGGGCGTAGAAGATGCCCGTCGGCAGACGCAGGATCGTGTGCAGGTCGGTGGTCTGGAGCAGTTTCTGCCGGATCGTCTCGCCCGCGCCGCCCTCGAACAGCACGTTGTCCGGCACGACGACCGCCGCGCGACCAGTGGTCTTCAGCATGGTCCGGATGTGCTGGACGAAATTGAGCTGCTTGTTCGATGTGGTCGCCCAAAAGTCCTGCCGGTTGTAGGTGAGATCGTCGGTTTCCTGCTCGCCGCTGGCATTGGTGAAACTCATCGAGCTCTTCTTGCCGAAGGGCGGATTGGCGAGGACATAGTCAAACGTCTCCGATGGCGGCGAGATCAGCGCGTCGGTCGGTGCTATCGCCGTCTCGCCGGTCATTTCTCCTATCCCGTGGAGGAGCATGTTCATCAGGCAGAGCCGGCGCGTGCCGGCGACGATCTCGTTGCCGTGGAAGGTGGCGTTCTTGAGGAACGCCTTCTGATCTCTGTCGAGCGCATGGTTCTCCGGGTCCGCAAGGAACGCGTGGGCGGCGAGGAAGAACCCGCCCGTCCCGCAGGCGGGGTCGGCGATGGTCCTATCGGGTTCGGGGCGCACGCACGCCACCATCGCGCGGATTAGGGCACGGGGCGTGAAGTACTGGCCCGCGCCGGATCTCGTGTCCTCGGCGTTCCGTTCCAGCAGCCCCTCGTAGATGTCGCCCTTCACATCCGCGCCCAGCACCACCCAATCGGTGCCGTCCACCATGGCGATCAGGCGGAAGAGCTTGGCCGGGTCGGTGATCTTGTTCTGCGCCTTGGTGAAGATCTGACCCAGCATGCCCCGCTGGTCGCCGAGCCTGCGCAGAAGCGTGACGTAGTGCGCCTCAAGCTCCGCGCCACGCCGGCTCGTCAGGCTCGCCCAGTCATAACCCTTGGGGATGCCGATGTCAGGGCTGTAGGGCGGCTTGGCGTATTCGTCAGCCATCTTGAGGAAGATCAGGTAGGTCAACTGCTCGAGGTAGTCGCCGTAGCCGACACCGTCGTCGCGCAGCGTGGTGCAGAAGCTCCAGACCTTCGAGACGATGGAGGCAGAGTTCATTTGCTGGATTCCGTAGGTTGGCGAGCGAGCGCTTCTCCGGCAGGTGTGCGACGGTACCGCTGATTCCTGCTCGCGGGCTTGTCGGGCAAGGTCATTTCCTTGAGGGCGGGACTGAAGTGGTTCTCCTGCCGGCTGCGGTAGCGGCAGCTCACTGCCTCGCCCCGTTGTGCCTCGCCCCGTCGTTGTGGGGACGAAACCTCGTCGGCTAAAATGGCGACATGAAATGCAAGACGCTCTCCGCGACCAATCCTCACCTGCGCGACAAGGCGAAGGCGACGCGGCAGACGATTCGTAGCGTGGCCAGTTCGACGGCGATCGAGACGGGGAAACCAGTGCGGGAGATCGAAGAAAGGATCAATCATCTACGTTCCTTCCCGTGTCGCGTAACACTCGCCTGACCAAGCCCTTCATGAGTTCATAGTCGGTCAAGCCTGTCTGAATGGCGGCAAGGTAATCGGCCTTGTTGCGAGCCATCTTGAGGAAGATCAGGTAAGTCAACTGCACTTGAGGTAGTCGCCATAGCCGACGCCGTTGTCGCGCAGCGTGGTACAGAAGCTCCAGACCTTCGAGACGATGGAGTTAGAGTTCATGTGCCGGATTCCTCGAGTTGGCGAGCCAGCGCCTCTCCGGCGGGCGTGCGACGGTACCGCTGGTTCCCGCTCGTGGGCGTGTCCGGCAATGTCATTTCAATGAGGCCCGCTTCGAGTGCGGGCTTCAGATAGGTGTCGATGAAGCTGCGTCGGTCGCGCAGCTTCAGCGCTGCCTGCAATTCGGCGCGGCTCATTTCGTGTTGGATCGCGCCGACCAAGCGCCCGACACGTTCCGTAACTTGTAGGGCATCTTGTGGGGTGTCTTGGGGGGTGTCATGAGGAGAAACGACAGCTATTCCCTTATTTTCCAATGGGTTATCTTGTGGGGTATCTTGTTCGCCGCTCGCATCGCCTACGCCCGCTGGAAATGACGGATGCACCGGCAGCCGGACACGAAACCAGGTGCGGTCGTCGTCAGTCTCGAAGCTTGGTGCCGGTGATCCGTTGTTGCGCATTGCCCTTAGGATCTTCGGCACGCCGGTTGAGCGGCCTTCCGCCAAGTCCAGTTCTTTCAGGAACTCACCGATCCGCCGGTTGCGGTAGCGGCGGCTCACCGCCTTGCCTTGTTGCAGGTCTTCCATCCGGATGGAGCGGTCCGCGCCGGGATAGCTCAGCACCAGCAACTCCTCCCGCGTGATCCTCACCTCCACCGGTTCGCGCTCCTCGTAGGAGCGGTGGTAGATGGCGTTGCCAAGCGCCTCTTCGATAGCGGCTACGGGGAAGTTCCAGAACCGGTCGGCTTCGGGCCTGTCGGGGTGCTTCAAGACCGCCTCCTTTAGGAAGCTTCGTTCGATGTAGCTCACTGCATCGCGCAGGATCGCCGCCAGCGGCCCGCGAAACTCCTTCTCCTCGAAATAGTCGCCGCCTGGGCCGTCAGGAAACCAGACCACATCGATCTGCGTCGCCGGGAAGAACTCGTGCGGGCGATCGTTAAAGAACAGGAGGCCAACGTTCTTGGGAAACAGGGCTTCCGAGGGTCCGCCGACGATGTTCATGCGTCGTCCCAGAACCTCCATCGACAGATCGGCCACCTCCAGCAGGAGATCGCTGCCAACATCCTGCAGATACTGCTGAATCAGCCGGAAGGAAAGATCGTCGAGCGAGGCGTTCTGGTGGTAGCGGTCATCGAACGGCACAGTTGCGGCCAATCCGAGTAACTCGCGCTCGTCCTCGCCGCGCGCCCTTACCGTGCTGCTGTGCTTGCGAATGTAGTAGGCCCATTCGCGGCTGTCCGCCGAGAGGCTGGCTCTCGTCCGGTACGGCCGCGTTTCGCCGCCGGGGGCGTACAGCACGAGGATCGTCTTGCCTTCGATTTCGTGGACTGCCGTCAACGGATGGTACGGGGGCTGGATCGCAGAGTTGCCCAGGTTGAGCAGTTCCTTCTGTATGCCGTCGATGGCATCAGGGACCAACCCCTTCGGCGGCAATACGGGACGGCCATTCCGTTCCTCCACGCCCAGCACGACATAGCCGCCGCCGAGATTGTGGAAATCGTTGGCAAACGCGCCGAGCGTGTGGAGGACGCTCTCCGGATTCCACCCAGCCTTGTACTCGACGCGTTCGCTCTCGATGGTGCGCCGCCGCAGGAGGTTGTCGATGTTTATGGGCAGAGCGACTGTCATGGTGGAAGGGCGGTGCTTGCCCGCCCATGCGTCGGCCTTTCGGGATTCGCGGTTGAATGTTGGTCTCGGCTGGCGCGGATTCGGGCAATCAACGCCTGCGCTGGTTCGTCGGCCGGATCCTGGGGGACGAGTTGACCCGAGAATGCTCTCTTGAGGATGGATTGCCGGAGTGCTTCGGCCCGGGCGAGCGCGGTGTCGATTTCTGCATCTAGCATGTCCGCAGCCTCAAAACGATCATCGAGAATCTGGACGATTTCGCGCTGCTCTGGGGGGGAGCAGATTGGTACATTGAGTTCCTGCAACTCCTTTGCGCTGATGTTATTGACGCCACTAGTGGATTTGGCCTTGGCCTCTATCTGCGCACGTACATTGGGTTCCATCATCAAAAAGACCAAGTATTTGGGGACTAGGGATTTGGCAATCGGTCGCAGACGAATCAGGTAGCCGGCAAAAAAGTAGTCAGTGTGCTGCCGTTCAACTAGCGCAGGTTTCCCGACGATAGAAAGGCTCCCATTCGAGCGGACGGTCAGGACATCTCCTGCCCTCAAGGAGTACTTCCCAGATTCTGTCTCGTCGAAATCGGCGGACTTTAGATCAGTTGGATCGATCCGGCCCGACCCGATATTCGGGATCCGGAGCACACCCGTCGTGCCAGCGTCATAGTCGCACTTCTTTGAAGTGCCATAGATTGGATCAACGATGGTCAAACCTAGGGGCACGGTCGTCCAGCCGAAGTTGCCACTGTCGATTGGCTTAACGGGTATGGCGCGCGGCCTCCTCGGCTTGGCGGGCTTCTTGCCTTCCCCGCCTTCCGCACACCATTTTGCGAGTGCTTGGTTCCAGTCATGGAGCGTCGCTTGGTAACACTCTTCGCGTGCCTCTTGAATGCGTGGTAGGAGAGTGTCTGGACTTTCTAGCTTGTCTTGGTTCTCCGCCCGCCACTCGGCTGTCAGCCGACCTTCAAAGGCGGATTTGAGTAGCGATTGACGATAGAGGTCAACGGCGTTTTTCGCAGCCCGAAGGCTCTCGACTCCCCTGTCGATCTCATCGAACAGCATCTCGATCTTCTCTACGATACGTTTTTGTTCGTTGAGGGGTGGCACAATGACTGGCAACTTCCCAAATCGCGAATGCGTTAGGTTTAGTCCGCTATCGTTAATACCTGTCTTCATCGCATCGATACGTATCTGCGTATCGCTCATTCTGATGAAGCACGAGAGAAACTGTGGATCAAGCACTTCAGGATGCGCGCGAAGCCGGTACATCTTCCCCGACATCATGAGCCTTGGGTGGTTCCCCTCTACGATGCACGCCACTCCGCAGCGGCTTCTCGGCCCGGCGCAGGTTATGAGGATGTCCCCTGGTTTGATCTCGATTTGCGGTCGGGGCGTCAGATTCGTAGGCAGCGCTTTGTTTTCGTGTGACCAAAATTCTCCGTGTTGAATCGCGGTAGTTTTCAAGACGCCCCATTCGCCCTTGGCCGCGGGGCGACTCTCACATCGTGGGCTCCAGCCTTGTTG
Source organism: Candidatus Azotimanducaceae bacterium (assembly GCA_965203615.1). Taxonomy (GTDB): domain Bacteria; phylum Pseudomonadota; class Gammaproteobacteria; order Pseudomonadales; family Azotimanducaceae; genus VXNE01. The sequence goes on along the minus strand of OZ241900.1, from coordinate 4,218,886 downwards.
AAATGGCTTTCCGTTTTGTTGGGTCTCCACAAGCTCCGAAATCTCAGCCTTGGACCATCCTCTAGGCAACGCTGTCATGCCGCGAGCGCCTCATTCATCTCCGACATGACCTCATCCATCCGGTCGCCGAAAAGCACGTACATCCGCCCCAGCCCGCCATGCGCGTCAAAGGGTGCCATCTCCAGATCGTTACGCTCGATGGTCAACGAAGTCGCAAGGTGGTCCCGGACCATGCGGAGCCAGTCCATCTGCTCATCGGAGAACTTCTCCCCCGCCCCGGCGTGACGATTCAGGATCCAGTCCCGGAAGTTCCGTCTGACCCGGTCGGAATGGCGAGTCAACGTGTCATCCAAACCGCAAACACGCCGGATGAGGGCGACAAGCGCCGTCAGTTCGTTAACCGGGTTCTCACCCTTGTAGTCGTCAAGATGCGCATAGGCGCGCCAGACGGTGAGCGGGGCCAGACGCGGCTGGTCGTCCCTGAGCTTCGCCACGACGTCCTTGATCATCGCGTAGGTAACCTCAGCACGGCGCGCGGGCTGGCTGAAGTAGATCGTGAGCGCCTCGATCTCGTCGCGGTTTTCCTTCAGGTAGTCTTCGAAGTCCTGCGCGATTTTGTTGGCGTTCGCGGCCACGTCGCCGGCCCATTCGGCGCGCACAAGCTCGTCCAGGTTGTCGTGGTCGATGGTCTGTTCGGTGTCGCGGCGAATCGTGTCCATCAGGTTGATGACCGGACCGGTGAACACGTTGGCCGCCCGCCTGACCCGCTCGTCGCGCGCCGCTTGCATGGCCGTCTCGTCGGGTTCGGGGTGGCCCGCGGCAATGGCATCGGCCTCGACCTTGTCGGGGTCGATGGCGTCGAACAGGTCGCCGACAATGGCTGAGAGGGACTTGCCGGCAGCTTGCTCAATCCTCGCCTGGTCCTCCGTTCCGAGCATGTGGTCGAGGCGCGAAAGGCGCCCGGCCAGCGAACTCACCGTCTCTTCGGACCGGTCGCCCATCATCAGTCCCATGGCAAGGTCCTTGAACGGGACGGATGGCTTCGTGTCGAGCGGCTGGCTGTCGGTCTTTATCGACTTGGTGACGCCCACGGCATCGACGATGACGTAATGGGTCTTGGCCGGAGCGGACGGGGTGACCTTTCGGAGGTCGTCCGGCATGAGAACGCGGGTGCCGCGGCCCTTCATCTGCTCGAAGTAGTTTCGGGACTTGACGTCGCGCATGAACAGCAGGCATTCGAGCGGCCTCACGTCAGTGCCGGTGGCGATCATGTCCACGGTGACGGCGATGCGCGGGGAATACTCGTTGCGGAAGGATGCGAGGGTGGACTTCGGACTCCTGGCCCCGTTGGTGATCTTGCGGCAGAACTCGTTGCCTTCGCCAAACTCCTGCCGGACGGTCTGGATGATGTCGTCGGCATGGCTGTCGGTCTTGGCGAATATCAGGGTCTTGGGAAGCTCCTCGCGACCGGGAAATATCTGCCGCCAGTTGTCGTGGAAGGCGCGGATGACGGTGCGTATCTGGTCGGGGTTCACAACCGAGCGGTCGAGCTGGGCGGACGTGTAGACCGTTGGCTCGTCCTGGACTTCCCAGCGGCGTGCGCGGGTCTGCCGCTCCCGCTTCTCCACGAGTTGTTCGGCTTTGATGGTCTCGCCACTTTGCGTGATCTGCGTGTCGATCAGGTAGATCTCGTTGCCGACGTTGACCTTGTCCGCCACGGCCTCTTCGTGCGTGTATTCGCTGACGACGTTCTTCTGGAAGAATCCGTAGGTGCGGTTGTCCGGCGTGGCGGTGAGGCCGATCAGGAAGGCATCGAAGTACTCAATGACCTGGCGCCACAGGTTGTAGATCGAGCGGTGGCACTCATCGATGATGACCACGTCGAAGTACTCGGGCGGGAGCGCGGCGTTGTACACGACCGGCAGCGGTTCCCTGCGGTACGACCTCCGTTCCTCCGGATGTTCATCTTCCGCGCCCTCCGGGAGTTCCTCTCCCTTGAGCGTGGCGTACATGCGCTGGATCGTGGAGATGACGACCTGCACATCGCCGGCAATCGCCGGCGACTTCAGGCGCTGGACGTTGTACAGCTCGGTGAACTTGCGGTTGTCGTCGTTGGGAAGGAACGCCATGAACTCCTGCTCGGCCTGCTCGCCCAGGTTGCGCGTGTCGACGAGAAAGAGAACGCGCCCGGCACCGGCATGCTTGAGCAGCCGGTAGACCTGCGTGATGGCCGTGAAGGTCTTGCCGGAACCTGTGGCCATCTGGACGAGTGCGCGCGGCCTGTCCTCTTGCAGCGAGACTTCAAGATTGGTGATCGCCTTGACCTGACACTCGCGCAGGCCGGCGGGGTTCAGCGCCGGGAGCGCGGCGATGCCCGACCGAAACGACCGTTGGGCGCGCGTCCATTCCTGAAACGTCTCCGGCTGGTGGAAGTTGAAGACTTCGCGCGAGCGCGGATTGGGGTCGCGCCTGTTCGTGAACCGCGTGATCTCCCCCGTGCTTTCGTAGAGAAAGGGCAGCGGCGTCGCGTTCGAGACCCACTTGAGCGTCGCGTCGGCGTAACCCTCCGACTGCCCTTCGACGGTGGTGAGCCTGGCCCCCCAACTGTCCGGTTTGGCCTCGACGACGCCGACGGCCTGCCTGTCGGCGAAGAGCACATAGTCGGCGGGCCCGATGTCGGTCTGGTATTCGCGCACCGCGATGCCAAGGCCGGCGTTGAATTCGATGGCGTCCTTGTTCTGTACGTGCCAGCCTGCCGCCCGAAGGCGTTTATCGATGCCATCTCGGGCGATTTGTTCCGGGGTCTGGTTGATGTTCTGCAGCATGCGATGGTTCTCAAACACGCTCTTACGCGGTCACGGCGAGCTTAGATTCCTTGCGTGGAGCCGATGTTAGCAGTTGGCTTGCATCTGAGGCTGCGTTGCAACACCTGTGGGGTATCTTGGGGGGTGTCATGAGGGGGGAAGGACAGCTATTCCACTATTGCCCCGGTGGAATTGACGGTGCGCTGGCAGTCGGATGAGAAATCAGGCGTGATCATCGTCAGCCTCGAACCTCGGCGCCGATGAGCCGTTGTTGGCATCGCTCGCAGTGTCTTCGGCACGCCGGTCGAGAGGCCTTACGCGTCCGAAACGGGCGGCGGCAGTCCGGCAGTGACGGGACATTTCAGCATCATGTCGCGCTTCCTGGGGAACACCTAATGCGACACTGAAGTAGTACCCATGGAGGTGCATCGCTGGTCGGTTCTCAATCGGTAGCAGCAGCGGAGCCGCGCAACATGCCCACGCGGTCGCCCAGTGTCAACGGCGCCCGTCCCACCCTCCTAAGCACCCACAGCGGGCACCTGGGTGTGGTAGCCGGCAAGCTCGCCGGCATCCCCCCGACAGCACCGAACGGACCGATATCGGCTTGATCGCCATTGCCTAAGACCTTGCCTGCGAGCACCGCTCTTGACGTCGGCTATTCTGATTGGTCCAGTGGAAACACTGTGCGGAATGCTGCGCCATCGTTGCCAGCGTCCGCATAGGGTGTAAAAACAAACTTCATACCTTCTGTGGTTCGCCGGTCCTTAAGATCAATACCATATCTTCTCCTTTCCGGCGTCTTTCGGAATCCCGGCCACGGATCTATCTGATCTATGGGTTGTAGAGAAATCTCGTCTGGAATTGAAATCAGGTCGCTCTTGCCAACCCAGGTATCGTTGTTGTCGCGCACATCGATTGAGAGTATTTCAGGGCCTCTCTTTAACGCATAGTTGTTCTCGGAAAGAAGCGCTGTAGTGAGTGGGATACTGAAATTGACTTCAATAACGTACTCGCTGGATCCGTCGATCTCTAACGATGCGTAGCCATTCCTCAAAGTGGGTGTTAGATCATTTCGATCCAGCTTGATCGTAAAGTCCTCGCCCCATTTCGGCACTCGGATGTGGAGCACACCGGTCCAGTCTGGTGGTGTAGTCAACGAAATTACCGTGATGCCTTCACCCGGGAACTTGCTTTCCTGTTTGATCGTAACGGTCCCATTGGGGGTATCAAGAATCGCAGAACTTGAGTCAAAGAAATTGATGAAAAGCTCATTGTTACGAGATGCATAGATCATGGATGGTATTCGAGCGATCCCCCGCGGGCCGGACCAGAAACAGCACCTGGTCGGACCGTGGAAGAAGTGCTTTGAATAACGCAGGGGCGTGTAGTAGCACCACTTCATGCCGTCATCAGATTGGGCGCTCAGTAACGCGTTATAGGTGGTTCTCTCCAAGGCTTCCGCGAATTCCGCGCGGCCAGTTATCTCGTACAGCCTTTGAGTAAGAAAAATCCACTCAGTTGTCGCGCAGGTTTCTTGTAGTTTTCCATCGGGGTTATCGTTAAGGGGGCCCTCGTACAGGTTCTCATTCTCGCCCAGAGAACCCGTGGGGAACTCGTGCAGGTTGACCAGCTCTCGCCAGATACCAAGCAGAACATCGAATGACTTCTGATCGTTCCGGGCTACCGCCAAATCCACCATGCCTGTGAGGGCAGCGCCCAGCATGTAGGGGTGAACGATATGCGGTTGTCCCGTCTTCTTCATATTCCGCAGAGGTTCGAAATACTGAACTACACTTTCCACGAATCCACATAGTTCTTTTTTTCCGGTGTGCCTATACAGACGCATCATCTGATTGATAATGGCCACATTGGTGAAACCTCGACCCTGAGCAAGAAAATCTGCGTGGTCGTGGTCGATGGGGTCGTAGGTTTGAAGGATCCAGCCCCCGATACGTGTTGCACATTCCAGAGACTTGCGTTCGTGCCGCAGTTCGTAGTGCGTCAGCAGACCGATCAGGCAGGTCCACTGAACCCATACATTCCATCCAAGTTCCCAGTCATTCAGGTCGCGATTGCTGGGCAGCGGCTCGCCCATAAAACCATCTGGTTGTTGATAACTGCGTAATTTGCGGGCAAATTCATCAACCATCGTCATGAGGTCCTGATCACCGACATTTAGCGCAGCCTGTGTCGCGGCATCAAGCCATTTACCCGCATACTCGCCATCCCAGATTCGCTCCAGCAGTTTGCCGGGAGAATAGTGCCGGGATGCGAAAGCCTCGAGCATGAATTCGCCGGAGTGATCGTGCAGGTGTTTCAGGTAGGCAATATTTCCCTGGTGTCGCTTTATGAAACGACTGGTAGGTAGCAACGTCACTTCGTCAGGTAGTGGAATAGTGAGTGGATTGTGGAGATTCATACTTGCTCGTTCCACCCATGCCGAGCGTCATCGTGGTCGGTTAACATCCGTACGTTCAGATTCACAAAATACCGCGTGGTCGAGGCCCCAAACAATACTTGTCTACCTTTATAACACAAGTTGCGAAGACTAGATTGGTCGATCGCCCCTGATGGTAATACGCTCGACAACACGACGGTGGGGATAAAAATCTGCGACAGCATAGTGCTGTGTGCAGCGATTGTCCCAGAAAGCGATGGTGTTTTTCTGCCATCCCAATCGGCACTGGTATTCAGGAATCGCAGCCTGTCGGTACAACAAAGCTAGCAGCTCATCGCTCTCGGGTTTCTCCATACCCACAATTTTTCGGGTAAAGGCAATATTCACGTAGAGACATTTGTTACCGGTCTGAGGGTGAGTACGTACAACTGGGTGCTCGGGATCGGGGTACTCACGACGGAACTCCTTGCGATCTGTCACTCCTTCTTTTCTCATGGCCAAATCAATCCACGTCGGCGGCCAGGCATTTACTGCGCGGGCACCATCAATGCGTTCCTTAATGTCGTCGCCGAGTCCAGAGTAGGCTGCCTCCATGTTAGCCCACAGCGTATCACCTCCCACGGGGGGTACTTCTCTGGCTCGAAGAATGGAACCGAGCGGCGGCTCCATTTTAAAACACACATCGGAATGCCAGAGGTTATTGTGCGCGCGTCTTTCCTCGTCTTCCTCGATGCGAAGTGCTACCGGGTTCTTGCTGTCTTTCGGGGTAGTGGGATGCGTATCGAGTTCGCCAAACCAGGATCCAAGGCGTTTCTGATCATCAATGTCAATATCCTGGTCTCTGAAGAACAGGACTTTCCATTGTAAGAGTGCCTGTTCCAGGTCTTTCATCGTGTCTTCCGACAATGTCTTCCTGAGATCAATATTGCTGATTTCAGCGCCGATCGTGGGTGTGACTGGGGTTACTGCAAATGCTGTCATGCCAGCTACTTTGGTTGCTGAAGTCCGAGGCATGCATATTGCTCGATTGGTGCGTCGTTCTCAACCATGAAACACCAGTCGAAGTCGACGGGCGGCACTCTCGTTCCGAGTATCAATGCAAACCCCGTGTCGACATGCTCCAGCGGAGTGGCAGCTTGCTCCGGTTTGGCTGGCAGCCTTCACATGGAATCGGTGGCAGACTCCGGCGGTTTACGCACCGTCCAGGGGCGTCGTGTACTGGCCGCCGTCAAAGCCCCACATCACCCCGGGTAATCGGCCGCCGGTCTACGGCTCTCGCCGATGACAGACGAGCAGCTAGGCTTCTCCCGCCAGTCAAGGCAACTCCGTTACGATCTGAATCGCAAGAGCGATTTCATGCCCGTGAGACGTTTATGTATCATAGCGGCGGTGTAATACGAGAGATTGCCCTGCACGCCGATGAACGCAACAGGACCAAGGGGACTTGTCGCTGGCGGAATCAACCACCTGCATCACGAGTCAGGCATGCAAACGAACTGGCGGCTCAACGAAGTCGAGTCGCTCCCGGCTCGAGACTGATCTAATCCCATGGAACCAGTTGGCACCCCTTCGCAAAGCCGGTTCCGGCCATGGCCCACGTGGGCCGCGCTGGCGGCGATCTGGTGTGCCGCGGTTTTGGATCAGCTTTGGGTTTTCTCGATCCTCCTGGTGGCGTGGGCCCTGTACGACATCCGCACCGGCGAGAGCCTTTTTGTACAGCGCATCACCCGGCGACACCAGCCCGTGACGTACTGGATCATCGTATCGACGTGGATCCTGTTCGCCGTGCTCGGAATCGTGTACCAGCGATGACTGCCAGTCCTGGCACTCAGGACGAGGTCAGGAACGAGAGGCGACAGTCCGCGGGATCTACCGGCACGATCGGGATCCAAGACGCCAGGCGCCAGCGCCGCGCACAGCCGAGATGCCATTCAACGAGCCTTAGCCCAGCCCGTCCATCATCGTGCGCACCGCCAGATCCGTCGCCTCCTCGGCATTGAGGTAGCCTTGCGCAACGGCGTTCCACGCGGTCCAGACGAGTTGATCGATCTGCGCGGCTACCCAGCGCGACGGCACGTCCCGGGCCACATCTCCCTGTTCCTTGAGGTCTTCCACCAACGTCTCGACCCATTGCATTTGCATCCTGTAGCCCTCGCGCACCGTCGGGTCGTCCGTGTAGTCGGTACCGAGGAAGTTGTATCGGTCGCCGAGCGGGACAACCGCTCGAAACATGGCTCGCAGACGATCAACGGCGGGCTGTCCTGCCGTTGTTTCCGCCCGGACAGCCGCGTTCATTTCCTCGATGCAGCGGATGCCGATGGTGCTGACAAGGTCGCCCCAGGTACGGAAGTGCCGGTGCAGCGTCGCCCGACCGACACCCGCCTGGACGGCGATCTCGCTCATCGTCGCACCGGCGTTGGCGTTCAGAACGCGAATCGCGGCTTCGACGATCGCTTCCAGGGTCGCTGGGCGAATAACGTGTTTTCGTGCGCTCATACCTCAGTCTTCACCGATCTGGATCGCGCAGCGCCAAGGGATATGATCACGCCCCTGCGGTCTGCCCCGATTTTGATCGACTCGGCAGGACATCCGGCGTAACCATCCCGCTGCCGCCCTGGCCGCGTCAAGCTCAACTGACTTCCCTCCGCTGGGTATCCATTGACCCACGAACTCCGTATTTGAGACACTATTGTCTCACAAGACTGGCAAGCAGGAAACCTATGACTGCCCGGGCACGACCATCGAAGCCCCCGCCTCAACATTTCGGCGGCACTTCACAGTCCGTCGGCCCGACCAACACTCAGCGCCTGATGGTCGCCCTTGCGCTGGCGTGCGCATTCTACCTCTCGAACGCGCAGGCGGCCGACTTCATCGCTTTCGAGTCGGGTCCGGTGCGCCCCATGGCGCTATCGCCCGACGGGCGTCTGCTCTACGCCGTCAACACCCCCGACAACCGGCTCGAGGTCTTCACGGTGAGCGATGCGGGCACCCTCACCCACGCGGCCTCCATCCCCGTGGGCATGGAACCGGTCGCCGTCGCCGTCCATAACGCTTCCGAAGCCTGGGTCGTCAACCATCTCTCGGACTCGGTCAGCATCGTGAACACGTCGGCGCTGGCAGAGACCGAGGTGGCGGAACCCGGCGTCCCGTTCGTGGCGCGCACACTCCTCGTCGGCGATGAACCGCGCGACATCGTCTTCGCCCAGGGCCGGGCCTTCATCACGACCGCGCACCGCGGTCAGCACCGAACCCATCCTTCCCTCGCCGACGTTCCCGGCGCGGGAGACCCCCAACTGCACACGGCAGGGATCGGCCGGGCCGACGTCTGGGTATTCGACGCCGGACAGCCCGGCCCGGGCGTGGGCGGCACGCCGCTCAGGATCATCGAACTGTTCGGCGATACCCCCCGCGCGCTCGCCGTGAGCCCCGATGGCAATACCGTCTACGCGGCCGTCTTCCACTCGGGAAACCAGACCAGCGTGATTCACGAGGCCGTGATGTGCCGGGGATTCGAGGACACGCCCCGAGGCTACTTCGTCGGTGCCACCTGGGCACCTCGGCGCGGCGATCAACGCTGCATCGCCGGACAGATGCCCGCCGGGCTTGCCACCGCATCTCCCAACGGGCCGGCGGACAAGACCCTGCCCATGGGGCGCCCGTTGCCGAGCACCGGCGCAGACGGTGAGCCTGCGCCGTTCACCGCGATGATCGTCAAGTGGCACGGGCCATCCGGCGAGTGGCGGGACTCCCGCGGATTGAACTACTCGAACGGCATCCGCTTCTTTCTGCCGGACAAGGACGTGTTTGCCATCGACTCGATCACACTGGAGGAGACAGACAGCTTTCCCCATGTCGGCACGACGCTGTTCAACATGGCAGTCAACCCGGTCAACGGCCGCATTTATGTCGCCAACACCGATGCCCAGAACCACATTCGCTTCGAGGGTCCCGGCGTTCGCGGAGAATCCACCGTTCAGGGCAATATCGCGCGGACGCAGATCACCGTCATCGATCCCGCCACCGGCTCGGTCAAGCGGCGGCACCTGAACCGCCACATCGACTATTCGGAGCTGAAGGCCCCCGCCGACATGCGCCGGCACAGTCTGTCCACCCCACTTGAACTGCAGGTGAGCGCCGATGGTGCCACGCTCCATGTCGCCGCCCTGGGTTCGGACCGGATCGGCGTGTTCGCCACCGCCGATCTCGAAAGCGACGCGCTGTGGGACGGCATCGACGCGGAGTTCGATCCGACCGTTGCAAACGCCGACTACCTGCCGGTGACGGGCGGCCCCGCCGGGCTGCTGCTCGATGAGTCGCGTAACGGCGAGGAAGGGCTGCTGTTTGTTTACGCGCATATCGACCGTGGCCTGAAAGTCGTCGATCCGGCAACCGGCACCCTGTTGCAGACGGTTCATCTCCACAATCCGGAACCCCCTTTCCTGCTTGGCGAACGGCGGATGCTCTACGACGCCAACACGACCTCGTCGAACGGCGAGGCGTCCTGTGCGAGCTGCCATGTCTTCGGCGACACGGACCATCTGAGCTGGAACCTGGGCAATCCCGATGCGGCCAACTCGGTCAACCCCCAACCCTTCCCCACGTTTTCCGACTTTTTCCTGAACTGTGACTATTTCGGCCACTACCCGGGGTGCGAGCTGGTTCCCTGGGTCAACGGCAACGGCGACCAGCTTGCCTTCGCCTCGATGAAGGGTCCGATGGCCACACAGACCATGCGCGGCATGTCCACGCATGGCCACATGCACTGGCGGGGGGACCGGGCCAACGGCTATTTCGGGACCGACGACGAGCAAGCTCTCGATGAGAAGCTTTCGTTCAAGAATTTCATCGTTGCTTTCGAGAGCCTGCTCGGCCTGGACGTGGAACTCACCGACGCCAGCCGGTTCGACAAGCCGGCGGAGGTCGTCCAACTCGAAGAGGACATGGACGCATTCGCCGACTTCATGCTGGCCGTTCAAATGCCGCCGAATCCGATCAAGCCGCTCGACAACCGCCACAGCCCGTCGGCCCGGCTCGGAGACGCATTCTTCAGCGGACCACGGCGTTCCGACGGCGCCGGACCGGGTTTCGACCTCCCAAACAACCTGAACGGCCCGGAACCGGACGGCCGCAACTGCGAAGCCTGTCATTCCCACGATCCCGCCCGAGGGTTTTTCGGCACCGACGGCAGTGCAGCGCACGGCGGCGAAGTGCTGATCCTGAAGGTCCCGCACTTTCGCAACCTCTACCAGAAGGTAGGCATGTTCGGGCTGCCAAACCGCGAGTTCTTCCTGCCTTCCACCACCGATGCCCACCAGGGGGATCAGGTTCGCGGTTTCGGCTTCCTGCACGACGGCGCCACCGACAAGTTGTTCAACTTTCTACAAGGGGCCGTATTCGACGATGGCGACACGACCTGCGCCGACCTCGGGCTACCGGACAGAGGCCCCTATGGCGGTACGTTGGGCAGTTGGTTCGGCTGCGACTTCAGCGACGGAATGGATGTCGGCATCCCCGGGGATACGGTGCGGCAAGGCCTGGTCGACTACCTCATGGAGTTCGACACCGACCTCGCGCCGATCGTCGGACAGCAGGTCACGCTGGATGCGACCAACGGCGCATTCGCCAACCCGCGCATCGACCTGTTGCTGCAGCGCGCTTCGGCACCGTTCGAATCGTTCATTCTCGGTGGCACCGTCACCGATTGCGATCTGGTCGTCAAAGGCGTTGTCGACGGTCAGGCGCGGGGATGGGTACGGCTCTCCGACGGTAGCTTCAAGGACGATCTGGGTGCGGTATCGACGGAAGCCGGGGTGCGTGCGCTCGCCACGCAAGAAGGCCCGCTAACGTATACCTGCGCGCCTCCCGGCTCGGGTGTGCGCATGGGAATCGACCGAGACGGCGATGGCGTGCCGGATGGCTTGGACAACTGTCCCGCCAGTCCCAACGTTGATCCGAATGACAGGGACGGTGATGCCATGGGTGATGCGTGCACGACGCTGGATCAGGACGCCTTCCAGATGTTGTCGACCGTGCCCCAGCCGCCCTGCTCGGCATCGAACTCGAGGGGTGCCCGATTGTCGCGGTCCAGGCGCAGCAGCGCGTGCACAGTCGGCGAGCGGCCCCTGAAGCGGTGAGCCACCGGACGCGGCGAATAATCCCTCCCTTACCACAATACCGAAGGATCTGAATCGCCTGCCCCGCCCATTCCAGGCAATCCAAGAAGGACTCGGGAATACAGCTACGGGCCAAGCCAATGGGCAGATACCCAATTTGGGGGAAAGTTGGGAGCCGGAGAAGAGGTGCCTCCCGCCCCCTCATGCGATAGAGGGGTAGAATGCAACGCCGGATTTTGGAGAGCCGGGATAGGCGCGATACGGCCCTGCCCCGCTGCAGCCAATCCCCCGCGCAGGCGGGCCACCAAAGCATGTCAAGGAGAGACCATGCGCAAGACGATCCATCGCCGCTGGGTGGCGGCATTCATATTCCTTTTCATTGCGCCGCTGACGGCAGTCGCACAGGACGCGGACGGCGATGAAGAGCAGCAAAACGAAGACGGGGACCTGAATCTGGAGGTCATGACCGTGACCGGCAGCCGATTGCCTTCCGGGCCCGAGGCCTCCCCGATAACCGTAATCACCTCCGCCGACATCGAAGCCCGAGGGCTGACGAGTGTCGAGGATATCGTTCGCTACCTGCCGCAGAACTTTTCCACGATCACCAACGGCGGCAGTTACGATGGCCGGTCGCCGCGGTTCCAGATCGGCTCGGTCACGATCAATCTCCGCGGCCTGGGAGAAGGGTCTACGCTGGTCCTGGTAAACGGCAGGCGCCTGGCGGCTTCGCCCTCCGAGAACGGCACCTTTACGGACGTTTCAACGCTCCCCTTCAGTGCGATCGAGCGGGTGGAAGTGATGACGGACGGCGCCAGCGCCGTGTATGGCTCCGATGCCGTGGGAGGGGTGGTCAACTTCATCATGAAGAAGGACTACCGGGGATCGGAAACGTCGGTACGCTACGAGGACAGCAGTTCCGGCGGACACCGGAGGGTCGTCGAGCAGACCTTCGGGTTCTCCTGGAACAGCGGCAACGTGACAGCGTCCGCCAGCTACCGAGAGGACGATCCGGTATATGCGCGCGACGCGGGACTCGACACGGACGGGGATTACCGCGAGCAGGGCGGCAGACTGTACCCCAATACGTTCGGGCAACCCGGCAACATCCTGAGGTTCGGACTCCCCTCGAACGCACCGCCGAACACCACCTACGGGATCCTGCCTCCTGGCGACGGCACCAACTTCAGTCCGGATGACGTCATCTGGGTGTCCAACGAGGAGGTCGCGACCCAGTCCGGGAACTTCAATCTCCTGCAAAAGGGTCTTTCGGCCACCGCGAACGGCGAGGCGATCCCCTATTCGGAACACTTGTCCGCGTACCTGAGCGTGACGCAGGAGATCGGCGAGAGCCTGACGGTGAGCCTGTCCGGATCCTACGCGCGGCAGGATTCCGTTCTGGAGGCGGTGGGCGCGTCGTTCAGCGGTCCCGTCCCGGCAAGCAACTACTACAACCCCTTTGGTGAAACCGTCTATATGGCCTACAGGTTCGAGCGTGAAATCGCCGATGGAAAACTCGCGGGCTTTGCGAGGACGACTGACCTCGACCGCGTGAACGTGAGCACTTCCGTGACATGGGAAACGCCACTCGAGGGTTGGACGGCCGTCTTCTCCGCCAACTACGGGAAAGACAATCCGTACGGCGGCTATCCGGGCTCTTTCAACTACAGGGGCGCCGCATTCCAGGCAGCGCTTGCCAGCAGCGATCCGGCGGAAGCGATCAATCCGTTCGGCGACGGCACTGTGCAGCGCGCCACGCTGAGCGAGTTCTCGGAGTACGCCACGCGGGGAGCACGGGAGGGTGTTCAGGATGTCGTTGGCCTGAGCTTGTCCGGCTCGCTTCTTGAACTTGCCGGCGGGCCCGTCGAACTGGCCGTGGGCGCCGAATCCCGGACCGATACGCTCGACTTCGATTCCTTCCTGTTGAATCCGTTTACCTTCAGGGTTCCGGATTCACCGGAAATCGTTCCGGAATCGGAAAACTCCGCCTGGTTTTTCGAACTTTCGGCACCGGTTGTCGGCGATGCGAACTCACGCCCCGGCATCCATGGACTGAGTCTGTATGCGGCAGGCCGCTATGACAAATACGAGATCGAAGGACCGTTCGAGGGCATTCTGGAACCCGCCAGCAATCGCACGTTCGATGACTTCGTAACAAAACTCGGCGTGGTCTACTACCCGGTGGAGAACCTCAAGCTTCGCGCCACATGGGGCCAGGCTTTCCTCGCCGCGACACTGCCCGAGTTGTTCTCGCCCAAGAACGAATACACGTTCTTCCGTTTTCTCGACCCACTCAACCCCATTGAGAATGGCGGACCGTTCGCGTCGGTATTTCCACTCACCGTCCTGGGTGGAAACCCCGACCTGCAGCCGCAGACATCCGAGACCACCACGGTTGGCTTCGAGTTCAATCCCGCTGGAATCCCGGGGCTGTATCTCTCCGCGACCTATAGCAAGACCGAGTTCGACGGGGTGATCGGGAGCCTGAGTGGCGCCTTTGGCTGGCCGCCGGTGTATGCCTTCGAGAACTGGGAACAGTTTCCCGACCAGATCAGGCGCGATGCAAACGGAGTCCTGACCTACCTGTCCCTGCAGAGCATCAACCTGTCCGCAAGGACCAGTGAGGCGCTGGACTTCGATGTGCGGTATACCTTCGACACGGTTATGGGAGAGTTCGCGGCAGGCGTTCTCGGGACCAATACGCTGAAACTGGAAACAGTCTCGGGGCCGGGGGTCGATCCCGTGCAACAGGAAGGCACGAACCAGGGCCCTGTCGACCTCAAGGGCAGCGCATACCTGGACTGGTCGCTCGGATCCTGGGGCGCCAACCTGACGATCAACCGCGCGGGCTCCTACGAGAACATCAATACCGGTGTAGCCCGCACCGATGTGGACGGCTACATGACGGTCGACGTGCAGGGAACCTACGCGCGTCCCCAGTCCCCCTGGCGCGTTACGGCCGGAGTGCAGAATGTCCTCGACGCGGAATTCCCCTTCTTCGACGGCTACTACGGCGTGGACTCCGCGCACATTGATTTTCGCCGCCGCATCGCCTTCGTCGATTTCGTGATGGAGCTTGCCTGGTAGGGAGTTTCGGGGGAAGGCTGCCGTAGTCGTCCCCGGGTCGGCGCGGGGGCGCTCCGACCGAGCCGAACACGCCGCTGCGCGCTTCATCGCGCGTAGCGGCGTTCCAACACAGGAGACAATCGATGCAGCGGCGCGGATCAATAGTTGTCGCGATACTGGCCTTTGGAGTCGGTTTCGCGATTGCGGCGTGGGCGCCTCTGCCGGCCCGGCGGCCGTCCCAGTCTCCAATGTGGAAGCACCGTCCGGCCTGGTGCTGCCCGTCGCGGCGCAGAAACTCTGGTTCGCTCCCATGGACGCTTACGAGGGCGAATCGCTTACCGACGAGGATTTCGACGCCCTGCTGGCCACGCTGAGGGAACGCATGGAGGCCGAGGAAACGCTGGCCGACTTCGAGCGGGAAGCGCCCATCTACCTGCACAGCTTCGTTCGCCGCGTGGCCATGCCGGAACTCACCGAAGAGCAGACCGGGAAAACCTACGCATACCTCGATCAACTCACGCAAGAACACCCGGACCATGCGCCGATGTTCCGTGAACGCCGGGGAGTTGCTCGATATCCTGGATCTCCTGCTTACCATGCCGGAGACCGTTGCGGACTTCGACACCGAATCCGGGATCCATTTCTGGCGATTCGGCAGCCGTCTTCAATACGGACGCATCACGGAAGAGCAGACCGCGCGCGTGGTCGCCTATTTCAAGGAAGTTGAGGCGCGGCATCCGGACTCCGCGGAGAAGATTGCCCGCAGCAGTTTCCTGGTGCAGAACATCGCCCAGTCAGGCGACGGACCGCATGGTGCGCATTCAGCTTGGCTCGTCGACCGCGCAGGCGCCGCACAACCCCTTGATCTCGACAACCGTGTTGTCCGGCTGGAATCCGTGCTCGTCCGCGATCTCGGACAGCAACTTCTCCACCCCTCTCGATTCCACCTCGTCCACGTGCCCACACGAGGAACAGAGCAGGAACTGGCTCTCGTGGGCATGGTCGGGGTGGTCACACGGCAAGTAGGTCTGCGCGGATTGCAGCCGGTGGACAAGGCCGGTTCGCATGAGGAAGTCCAGGTGCCGGTAGACGGTCAGCGGCGCGATCTTGCGTTCCTGGCGCCGCTCCAGCAATGCGATGAGTTCGTAGGCGGAAAGCGGGCGACCGCAAGCCAGCATTTCCGCGTAGGCCGCCAATCGGGCCGGCGTCAGCCGCTCGCCCTTTTCCGCGCAGCGTCCTTCGGCGAGCTTCCGCCATCTCGCCGTCAGGGGTGCCGTTCTCGCCGACCGTTTAGCCAATTCGAAGCACCCCCGAATGTCCGCTGTTCACTCCCGGTGCCGACAATCAAGGCTCATTGGGCTCAGCCGGGAGACCGTGGATACCATTCCTACCACACCGCCTCATCCAATGCCAAAGATGCGCAGAGGCCAGGAGCACGCCGCCGGCAACGGTGATCGGCTGCTCGTATCGCGACACCGCCTCCACGAACGCCGCCAGCAGCAGGAGCCCGAGGCCCCCCAATGCCGCGACGACGAAGAGCCTGTTTCCGTCCCCGGGAAGTGCCTTCCAGACCACCCGGAGGCTCACGGGAACCGCAAGAAGCACCAGGATCCGATGCAGGAACTCGTTCTCGGCGGCCTGGGCAGCCACCGGCAACACCGTTACGAGTATGGGCAGGGCGATACAGTGGAGCAGGCACAGCGTCGAGAGTCCGACCGCGAACACATTCAGGCGGGCGCTGGCGGAATCCACCCGACTCGCTTGGCTGTTGAGGAGGTCCATATCCATAGGAGTAGCCCGTTGTCGTTTTCTGACGCGAAACGGATACGTTATAACGTTTAGGTCCGATCATCGCAACCGCGCTATGGCCTTGAGTTCCGTGACGTGCGATACCTGCCGTCTTGAACAGCCAACCGTACGGAACGACAATCTCATGTGGTTCTTCCAAAAGGCTTGAATCGCCTTTCGCGTCGATTCAGTCTGTACCATGGCGTTATTGGCGCCAGTCCCCCTACGGCAAGTAGACCAAGGAGTCCCATGAAAACGAACGCACCGAACATCCTGCTCATCATGAACGACGACATGGGCTATTCCGATATCGGCTGCTACGGCGGCGAGGTGCAGACCCCGAACCTCGACCGGCTCGCCGCGAACGGTGTCCGCCTCACCCAGTTCTACAACACCGCGCGCTGCTGTCCCACCCGGGCGTCGATCCTCACCGGGCTGCATCCGCACCAGGTCGGCATCGGCTGGATGACCGCACAGCTCGACGAGGACGGATACCGCGGGTCCCTCAGCGACACCTGTGTCACCATCGCCGAGGCATTGAAGCTGGCGGGCTACGCCACCTACATGAGCGGCAAGTGGCACGTCAGCCACGACCAGGGGCCCGACGGCCCCAAGTACAGTTGGCCGTGCCAACGCGGCTTCGACCGCTATTTCGGCATCCTTGGAGGTGCCGCCAACTACTGGCAGCCGAGCACATTGACCCGGGACAACGACGCTGTCGACCTGACGAGTTTGCCCGAGGATTTCTTCCTCACCGACGCGATCAGCGACGAGGCGGCCAACTACATCCGGGAACACGCCGCCTCCGATGTCGACGCCCCGTTCTTCCTCTACACCGCCTACAGCGCGCCGCACTGGCCGTTGCATGCCCACGAAGACGACATCCGCCGGTACGAGGGTCGATTCGGGGCGGGCTGGGACAGTCTCCGCCAAGAGCGCCTCGAGCGCATGCGCGCCATGGGCATTCTCGACGTGTCCTGGCCGATGACGGACCGGGATCCGACGCAGCCGCCGTGGGACGAGACGCCGCACAAGGCGTGGCAACAGCGCCGCATGGAAGTGTACGCCGCGCAGGTGGACCGGATGGACCAGGGCATCGGCCGCATCGTCGCCGCGCTCGAGGAAACGGGCCGAATCGACAACACGCTGATTATGTTCCTCGCCGACAACGGCGCCTGCGCCGAGGAATTCGCCGCGGAAGTCCAACCGATTCCATCCACCTACCCCGCGGGCAGAACCCATACGCGAGACGGCAGACCCGTTATGCGGGGCAACGATCCCACCGTCATGCCCGGACCCGAGCACACCTACCAGAGCTACGGCGTCCCGTGGGCCAACCTGTCGAACACGCCGTTCCGGGAATACAAGCACTGGGTTCACGAGGGCGGCATCGCCACGCCGCTGATCGCGCACTGGCCGTCGGTGATCCACGACCATGGCGCCCTGCGGCACGAGCCGGGTCAACTCACCGACATCATGGCGACCTGCCTCGACGTGGCCGGCGCCGACTACCCGACGCGACACAACGGCAACGACATCCTGCCCCTGGAGGGGACGAGCCTCGCGCCGATCTTCCACGATCAACCCAACCACAAGGAGGCGCTGATCTGGGAACACGAGGGCAACAAGGCGGTACGCCGGGGACGTTGGAAACTGGTGTGCAAGTATCCCGGCGACTGGGAACTCTACGACATCGTCGCGAATCGCACGGAAACAGAGGACCTGGCGGAGCAGCACCCGGAGGTCGTCGCAGAACTCGGCGCGATCTTCGATGCGTGGGCCGAGCGGTGCGGCGTCAAGCCGTGGGACCAGGTGTCGGAGTGGCTGAGAGTGCAGAGAGAGAAGTCTGGCCACCACTCGGACCGCGGAGCCGTAGATAGAAGGCCAGGCGCATCGCCCACAGGTTGAGCTCCTTGCTGATGAACTTGGGTCCTACCACGGTGTTCTTCCCAAGCACATGCCCCCAAAGGACCCCGGCAGTCTGTCGGAAGATTGGGAAGCGCTGCTGGAATGCTGGGAAGACCGGCCCGAAAACACCCCCGGTTGCGAGTGGGTCATTCCCTGACCGGGGATTCCCCAGGGCGTGTCGTAGGCGACGACTTTCCCTACAAGGCCGCATTCAACCAACGTGGCCGCGAGGCGCTCGACCAGCCGGCCGTGGGCTCGTTCAGAAAGAAATTCCGGAAAGCGCCCCAGACGCGACAAGGCGGGAAAGGGAAAGGCGCGCGGTGACAAGGCGTTCCAGAGAGGAAGACGGCAGGCGCTCAGCCAACCATGATGACCACAAGCGGGTAGCAGCATGAGAAACGGGATCAAGGCCCTGACGTTCGACGTCGGCGGCAGCATCTTCGACTGGCAGACGGCAACCCGCCGGGCCGTGCGGGCAGTGGCCAATGCGCGTGGCGCGACGGTGGACGATGCGGCGTTCGCGATGACCTGGCGGCGGCGCATGTTCGAGGAACTGGCCCGGGTCCGCAGCGGCGAACTGCCGTGGCAGAACGCGGACCAACTCCATCGAGCCGTCCTCGACGAGTTGGCCGACGCCTATCCGCAACTGGAACTGACCGAGGCGGACCGCGACGAACTCAATCGCGCGTGGCACCGCATGGGTGTCTGGGATGACGTGCCCGACGCCCTCGGGAAACTTCGCGAGCACTACCTCGTGTCGATACTCACCGTCCTGAGCCTCTCCATCGTCGTGGACAGTTCACGCCACGCGGGGATCGACTGGGACGCCTACCTGTCCTGCGAGTTCCTCGGCGCCTACAAGCCCGACGCCGCTGTCTACACGAAAGCTGCACGCCTGCTTGGTGCGGCGCCCGAGGAAGTCATGATGGTCGCCGTGCATCCCGGGGATCTGCTGGCCGCGCAACGCGCCGGACTCAAGACCGCTTACGTGAAGCCAAAGCTGTGGGAACCTGGCGCCGAGGGACCAACGGACTCGTTCGACGTCTCGGCCGACGACTACGGCGCCCTCGCCCGCCAGCTATGTGAGCCCTCCACCTGAAGCAGCAGGGAGGTTCCCGGCGGCGAAGATCGCGCCGCGTCGTCATTCCTCCAACGTGAGAACGAACAGGCCGTTGCTGATGTCGCTGACGATAACGGTGCCGGATGGCAGATACGGATACACGCTCCAGAAACGCATGGTCCTCCGTCAACCAGCCCTGATGCACATACTCCATATTCGGGTAGGTCGATGTCGAGAGCGTCATCGGGGCGGATTTGTCGGTGACATCCACCACCTCGACATGATCCTCGTTCGAACTGACGCAGATCTCGCGTCCGCGGTGCTCCGCGTCGGGTCCGCGGTAGACGACGCAGTGCGTGTCGTGCGTCCTGCCGTCAGTCGCGTGGCAGCCCGCGAACATCGGATTGATCGGCGTGCCGATGTCGACCATGGGCATCGGATCATTCTTGTGGCGCGCAGCCCGTGGAACCTGCTCCCCGAATCTAACGCGTCCAAACCCGCAATTCGAATCGCTGTTCTTGGGCAACAGTCACCGATTTCCGCTTTGTAGCCGCCGTTGGCCATGCGTAAACTCGGAAGAACTGCACGGAGGAGTTCACCATGGCGGAAGCCGCATACACGTCCGAGGTCGGACTTGACAGCCTTGGGAAGGAGATCAGTGATCTCGGCTTGCAGCGCCATATCGAGGATCTGGATACCCACGGCTACACGGTCGTCCCGCCCGAGATCGCAAATCCGAATCGCCTCGCGGAGCGGATGCTCGAGGCATGTCTCGATATCGCCGAGCAGCGTAACGGCGAACGGCCGGATCTCGAGCGCGGCGAAACGGAATTCCGACGCGGCTCGCCCGTCGGCGACGCGATGAAGGCGTTGCTGCTCGAGGATCCCGTGTTCGAGGAATCGCTGATGAACCCGGTGTTGCTTGCCCTCGCGACGCACCTGTGCGGTTACGATGTGGTGCTGTCTTCGCTCGGTGCCAGTATGAAAGGGCCCGGCAACACTCGGTTCCGACTACATACCGACACACGGCTCCCATCACCGCTGCCAACGCAGGCCTTGCTGTGCAAGGGCATATACGCGCTGACGGATTTCAACCGGGACAATGGAAGCACCGTATTCGTGCCGGGTAGCCACAAGTGGTGCCGCAACCCGGTCACCGGCGAAACCTCGATTGGCGAGGGCGGCAACGACCAGGCCGTCGCTGTCGAAGCGGAGGCAGGGTCCCTCATTGTCTTTCACGGCAACACCTGGCACGGCGCGTACCATCGCGTGGCCCCGGGGCTACGAGTCAGCGTGCATCTTCTCATGGTGCGGTCCCTGCTTCGCGCGACGGAGGACTTCATCGGCAGGATCCCGCAGGAGGCGCTTGACCGAAACCCGGCAAGGTTCGCGATCCTGACCCAGCAGGGGGTCGTACCGCCCTACATCGACAAGGATGACGAACGGGCCAAGGTCGCGCGCGCAGAAATTCGTCTCTGCGTACGAGAAGGACTCCGGAATACGACTACCGGACAAAAGATAGCCGCACAATTCAATCGAGGTGCTCAAATGCTCACCAGGAAAGCCGTTTTGGCCAGTCTCATCATTGCGAGCGGTTGTCTTGCTGCGATGCCCTGGGCGCAGGAAGTCGGCGGTGACGGGCCGTCCAGTAACGCCGCTGCCGCGTCCAAGGTCAGCTACGACGAGGGTGAGCGGGCGTATCGGGAGCGAAACCTCGCGGATGCCGTCACGCATTTCCGGGCCGCCATCGAACTCGACCCGAACAACACCAAGGCGCATCAGCATTTCATCAGGGCGTCTCAGGACCTGGGCAGATCGGAAATCGGCGCCGAACTGGATGAAGGCGAACGCAAGGCGGCAATGAAAGCCGCCGCGGAAGAGTCTTTCGAGAATCTGCTCGCCCTCTACGAGGAGTGGTCCGAGGGTTCGCCCCAAGTCGCAGCGTACAAGTGGGCGCTCGGCCAGCTTTACATGTATCGGGACTATGACAAGGTCAGACAGTACACGGACGAGGCGATCGCCCTGGACCCGGGTCTTGCCGATGGCTACAGCACCCTGGCGCTCATCGCCGATGTGAGCGGAGACAAGGAGCGGGAACTGGAACTGCTGAAAAAAGCGGCTGAGACAGCGCCGGACAGTCCTGACAAGGCGTTCTATTACGCGGTAAGACTGAACCGGTCCAACCCGGTGTTGGGGCGAAAGAAGTCCCTCGAAGTGGCCGAGCGATTTCCCGAGAGCGAGCGCGGCGCACAGGCGCTTTACTGGCTTGCGTACCGCACGGAGGACCGAGACAGTCAGGTCTCCCTGTATGAGCGGCTGCGCACGGCCTACCCCCCCGATGAGTTTGGCTGGTCCGCGTCCGGAATGACCCTGCTGGCGGACCTGTACTCCGAGTCGCGGCCGGAAAAGGCCCTCGCCATTGCCGAGCAGATGGTTGCGGCGACAGCCGAAGAACCGGATGGCTGGAGCGCAGGAATCTGGAACGACCGGCTGACGTTTCAGCAGAACGTGATGAAAGGCAGCGAACTGATCGACGACGGGCACTATCAGCAGGCCGTGGAGTTGCTGCGGGACACGACGATTCCACGTTATGTCAGCGCCAATGTATTCCATGAGACCACGGCCAGGGCGCTGGACGGGGCCGGGCAGACCGACGAAGCCTATGCGTATCTGCTTCGGCTGGCGGCGAAGGAACCGACGGACAGGGTGCGGGCGGCGACGCTCCACTACGCCGGGAAACTCGGAAAGGATGAGAAGACGATACGGGCCGAGATCAGGGACGCGCTGGAAGAGGACGCGGAGCAGATCGAGGACTACTCCTTTGAGCGGTACGACAACGGCGAGCGGGTGTCACTGTCGGATTTCAGGGGCAAGGTCGTGCTCCTGAACTTCTGGTACCCGTTCTGCGGGCCTTGCCGGGGCGAAAATCCCGATCTGCAGAAGGTCCTGGAAAAGTACGGCCCCAAGGGGTTCGAGATCCTTGCGCTCAACGTACACCCGGAAGAAGACCAGTTCGTCCTGCCTTACGCGACGGGCAATGGATTCGATTTCATCCAGCTTCGAAGCGATATGGAGTTTGCGGAGGCGGAGTTCCAGGCCCGCGGCATGCCGACGAATTTCCTCCTGGATGTGGAGGGACGCAAGGTTCTCAGACTCCCCCCGATCTCGGGCACGAAAGTCAGAACACTGGAACTCCAGATCGAGTCGCTGTTGCCCGAAAAGAGCGCGGCGGACCGGCTCGTTTCGAACGTTGCTGTACCGGATCCCGGGCGAGCGGAAAATGAAGAACCCGCTCTTGCCAGCGTCATCGCATCTGTCAATCCCAGGGAGTTGCCGGCCGGGACGCAGGCCCTCATGGAGATTGAGTTGGACCTGGTTCCCGGCACGCACGCAAACTCGGACTCGCCGAAGGATTCCGCGTTGATTCCCACGACGTTTTTCCCCGATTCGGTTGACGGCGTACTGTGGGAACAGGTGAATTACCCGCAACCCACCGAGGTGATCGAGTGGTACTCCGAAGACCCACTGCCGGTGTTTGAGGATGGCGCCGTGATACAAGCTCGCCTGAGGGTCGAAGAAGATGCCGGTCCCGGAGAGCTTGACGTATCGGGCCAATTGCGGATTCAGGTGTGCGACGCTGACTTCTGCTATCCGCCGGAGAGTGTCCCGGTCACGGTTGCGGTTACCGTGATTGACGAGGAAGTCCCTGGTCTGCATACAGGCCCCTGATCGGCCTGACGGCGATTCCGCCTGCCCTACTCAATGTGACTCAACCCTGGTTGGCCATCCGCGTCCCAACCCACCCCATTGAGAGTGCCCCACAGCCGACGCCTTCGGCTTCGCCTGTGGCCCGGCCCCGCTCGTCGCGCATGGACCAAGTGCCGCCGGTCGCTGGCGCTCCCCGGAGGCACTTGTTCCGTGCGAGGGGAAGATCAACACATCATGTCAGCCCATCGCCCTGACCGCGCCTTCAATCTCCTGCCGGACTGAACGCCACTCCAAGTCGCGGATCGTTTCCGGCATGGGTTCCGCCTCGGCGTCCTCGAACCATACGAGGCCTGTGCCGGCTTGGACTGAATCCGGCCCCAGTGCCAAACAGTCGCGCGCCCGGTCGAATCCGCCAGCGACCTCGCAAAGCGGTCCCAGGCTGAACAGGAGCTAAAAGACGCCTGCGAGACGATGCTTCCGGCACTTTACCGGTTATAGTTCGGACATGGCCTCCCTTATGCATGCCGCCGAGTCCACTGTCTCCCGTTCCCTCGCGGCGGCGTTGCTGATGGCGCTTGCGACAGCGATGCCCTCGGCGGCCCAGGAGCCGATCAATCGATCGTTTATGGCGGACGGGCTCGCTGTCGTCGAAGCGGAAGGTCGGGATCTCGTCGTGCTGCCCTCGCGCGCGGGTGCCGGGGGCGCCATGGAAGCTGCGTCCGGTGCCTTCGTCGTCGCGCAGTCGTTCGAAGCTGACTCCCGGCGGATTCACGTCGTAGCGTTCGAAGGTGAGACCTTCACCGCCGCCACGCCCAAAGATGGCCCTCGATCCTGGATTGCCTTCGATCCCGACAAGCGCGCCTTCGCGTCATTGCTGCCCAGCGTGCGGGTCGAGCTGGACACAGGCCCGAACCTGGACGCTATCGCGGCGGAAGTTGGCGCGACCGGCGTCACGATCCTCCGTTCGCTAGGCTTCGCCATTGTCGACCTGCCGGACGACCTCCACCCGGCCGATGCCGTTGCGCGCATTCGGGAACTTCCCGGACAGCCCGAAGCGGCCGTGCGGCTGCGGGGTCCCCGGATCGAGTGGCGATGAAGACTCGTACCATGAAAGCGTTTCGGCTTCCCGGTGCCCTTGCGAGGACCGCAGTCGCAATGTTCCCGGCACTGTACCTGCTTGGTACGAGTGGTTGCGGAGGCGGCGCCGACGAACCCCCTCCCCCTCCGCCCCCGGCGACGCTGACGCTGGCCGTCGACGAAGGCGCGAGCGTCGAGGAGGCTTCCAATCCGAAGGTGCGGCTAAGAGTGAATCTCGATGCGCCGGCCCGCGGGTCCATAGGGGTGCGGGTGAACTTCGCCGGAACCGCCGACGAGGGCCGCGACTACGAAGTCGAGGGCGCCAGTCTCACGATCCCGCCGAACGCCACCTCCGGCACCGTGGAGATCGACGTCTACCGGGACTTCGACGAGGAAGGAGACGAGACCATCGAGGCCAGCATCGCGGCGTTCACAGGCCGCGCGCGGTTGGGCAACCCGTCGTCCGTCACGCTCACAGTCGTCGACGGCGAATCCCCAACCGTTGACAAGACGCCGCCGCCAGAAGAAGAGGACGTCGCCGGGTTGCTGCCGCTCGCGTACGCCGCAACCCCGGACGCCATCGTCCTGGTTGTCGTGCCACTGCTTCCCTTCGACGCCTCCGAGCCCGTGACGCTGGTGGCGGAGTGGTCAACGGACCTCTTCTTCGAGACCGATGTGCACACCATCGGCACGCACGAAATCACGCCTCCCGACAGTCCCTTCGATCTCTTTCTGGGCGGCCTGCGCCAGTTCCAGCTACCGCTCGCGGAACTGGCGCCCAACGGACACTATTTCATTCGGGCCTACCTCGGAGAGCCGCCGTCGTTGGACGGCTTCGACGACGGACGCCAGGACGTGTTCCTGAACGGCTTCGCGACCAATGCCGGCGGTCGGGTGACCGTGCGGTGCGAAGCACCTGATCGAACGCCCTCCTCCGGTGGCGGAGACCCGCTGTTCGCCGAGCAATGGCACCTGCGCAACACCGGGCAGGCGGCGTTCTCCGATCGCGCCGGTACCATCGGTGCAGATCTCCGCATGGCGACGGCGCTGAACAGCGGCACCAACGGCGCCGGCGTCAAGCTCGCGGTGGTCGACTCGGGGCTCGAGATCTGCCATCCGGACCTGGTCGCCAACACCGCAGCGGGGGGATCGTTCAATTTCAGCTTCGCAGCCAATCCCGGCGCGGGGCTGACCGACCCGTTCAACTTCAGCACGCTCGGCGACCACGGCACCAGCGTGGCCGGAATCGCCGCAGCCGTCGCCAACAACGGCTTCGGCGGGCGCGGCGTGGCACCCGAAGTCACACTGGTGGGATTCAACCCGATCGAAGCGGCAAGCATCGACGGCGATCCGGAAGCCTCGCCAGAAACGGCAATGCTGCTCAGTCTCGGGGCGAGCGAGAGCGCGCCCGATTCCGCCAGCGTGGACATCTTCAACATGAGCTTCGGCTATTTCGCCCCGTCAGAGAACTCGCAGGAGGAGTACGTCCGGTTGTTCACCATGGGCACCGAGCAGCTTCGCTCGGGCCGCGGCGCGCTATACGTGAAGGCGGCGGGCAACGCGTTCGGTGTCTGCGACCCGGACCATCCATTCAGCCGAGAACTGGGCTGCGTCGGGAGCAATGCCGATCCGGACCAGAATCTGCCATGGCTGATCACGGTCGGGGGATTCAACGCCGACGATGTCAAGTCCTCCTACTCCAGCGCCGGTGCGAACCTGTGGGTAGTCGGTCCGTCCGGCGAGAACGGTATCGAGTCTCCGGCCATGATCACCACAGACCAGGCCGGTGCGCTTGCGGGATTCAACCAGTTTCCCGGCAACCGCCTGACGAGCGCACATCCGCTGAATCGCGACGGAGACTACGTCAGCGCTTTCGGGGGCACGTCCTCGGCCGCGCCCGCCATCGCCGGCGCCATTGCCATTCTGCTGGGCGTGAACCCGGAACTCACCTGGCGCGACGTGAAGCACATCCTCGCGGCCACCGCGCGCAAGATCGACCCCGATATCGCGGAAGTTCGCGCCGCCTTCGAAGGCGTTCCGTACGTCGCGCAGCACGCCTGGATGACCAATACCGCCGGGTACGACTTCCACAACTGGTACGGGTTCGGCGCGGTGGATGTCGACGCGGCCGTAGCAATGGCGACCGGCTACAACGCCGACAACCTCGGGCACTTCGTCGAATCGGAGTGGTTCGATGCCGGCGCGGGAGCCGAATCGCCGCTACCCATCCCGGACCGCGACGGGGCCGGGGCCAGCGCCGCGGTGGAGGTCGCCGGCCTCCCCGACACCGCCAACATCGAGACGGTGGTTCTCGAGATCGCGGTGGAACACACGAACGCCTTCGACCTCGGCGTCACCCTGCGCTCGCCCGCGGGCACGGCCAACGTCGTCAACCCGCCCCTGAATTCGGTGCTGGAAGGCTTCCCGGGAATGCACGACTGGCGCCTGCTGAGCAATGCGTTTTATGGCGAGAACCCCAACGGCGAGTGGTCCGTACACGTGGCCGATATCGCCGCCGATGACACGGGCAGCCTGACGGGCTGGCGGTTGCGCTTCTACTACGGCGAGCATCCCCAGGACTGATCGGCAGCATGGCCCAGGGTGCGTGGGCCAGACAGATAACTCGAGCTACTGAACGACGACGGCGATGCAAGATCGCGAGGGAAGCAAACAGAAAAAGACATCCCGCGTCAGGTCCATTTCCATGGAGTACATGTCCGCCGCCAGTGGGTTCGTAGTCTTCGCTTGGATGGGCGACGTTCCCCTGGTAGTTGTGGCTGCCGTTATCGCCTTCCTGCTGGCGGGCTGCGCAGCGAGCGTACTGTTCGATCAGCTTTCCGGGATACGCGAATTGCCCGACAGGTCCCGCAATACGATCGGCGCATTGCAGTCGAGCATCATCGGGATGTCCATCGGGGCCGGCAGTGTGTGGGGCCACGAGCACATAGACGACTTCAGTATGGGTATCGGCCTTGCGCTGGCTTCCCTTGCGGGCGTGTGCCTTGCGCTGACAGGCACCGCGTGGCGCCAGCGGTGGAGTGAGCGTCAACTGTATCGAGACATGCTCGCAAATCTCGCAACGCAGCCGGAAACCTGACGGGCTATTGGTTATCAGTTAGCTCGATTCAACGTCACCCCGGCGAAGCAGACGGCCGTGGCCCGCCAGGCTCCCTTCATCGCCACCCCAACTGCGTTGTCCGTTGACGAAGACATGATCGATGCCCGCGGCAGCTTCTTCCGGGCTCTCGTACGTGGCCCTGTCCGCGACAGTCAGGGGATCGAATACGACCAGGTCCGCGCCACCGACCCGGGCTGCCTCGAACGCTTCCTGCATGGAGTCGAGCACGCCGTCATGTTCGTCGCGTATATGCGAGGCGTAGATGCCGCCATGTTCGCCCGCCTTGCCGACGAGCGGAATGACTTCGCTGCTGTCGGCGGGACGACCCAACGGATAGAAGACCCCCGACGAAAGTCCGCCCGCACCCGCCCGCATGGCGTCCTCCAGTATGCCGAGCATGGTGTCCAGCTCCGACCGCGTTGCCGGTCGCTCGAGATCCCGCATCGCCGCGACCCGGAGCGAACTGTGACCGACGAGGGCGATGACGTTGGTGCTTGGCCGCGCCGCATCGACCGCATCGAAATACGACCCAAAGTCCCGGTACCTGAAGTCCTGCGGCTCGCCCAGCAGGTTGATCGGTTCGGGGACCAACGGAGGGTGGTCCAGCGGCGCAAGGCTCACGCCGCAGTTGCCCACCACGACGGTGGTCACGCCCTGGCTGAGCTTCGGCGCCATGGAGCCGACCGACATGCATGCCTGGTCATCGTGCGTATGCGTGTCGATGAATCCCGGTGCCAGGCATTTGCCCCGAATGTCGATCTCCTCGGCCGCCTGAGTGCCGCGCAGCTCGCCGATCGCGGCGATTCGATCCCCCTTGATCGCGAGATCGGACCGGAACGCGGTGCGTCCGGTGCCGTCGATCAGGGTGCCCCCCGTGAATAGCGTGTCGTACGGCGGCAGGGCATCACTCGACGCGACCATCGGTCAGGCCGTTCCACCCGCTACCGGGAGCGGCGCGGCCGCCTGCCAGGCGCCACGGGTGAAATCGGGTATCGGCTTGCTGTTGCCACGATCCGCCACCGATTCGGCGCTGATCGGACTGATAACGGACCATGCGGCGGCATCGTAGACGTTCTGGTCCAGCGGCTCGCCGTCTCTCAGGCAGTGAACGATCCGCCAGCACATGAGGTAGTCCATGCCGCCGTGACCGCCCTGCTTCTCGGCTTCCCGGCCCATTTGCACCCACAGCGGATGCTCGTACCTGGCGCGCCACCTGGTCATGTCGTAGTCCCACTCGTGGAACGTGCCGCTGCCGCCGTGCTCGAGCGCGATGCGATTCGGAAACCCGGCGAATACGCCGTTGGTGCCCTGGATCAGGTTGTGGCGCGAATAGGGACGCGGCGTGGTCGTGTCGTACTGCACCATGATCGTGCGTCCCCTGCGGGTCTTGATCAGACTCGTGTTGATGTCGCCGGCGATGTAATCGAGCCGATTGCGGGGATGCTCCGCGGGAAACTCGCGCCGGGCATAGGCCGCGCGGCCGATGGCCGGCGAACTCATCGAAGTCATGTAGTCGAACCGGTCGCCCCGGTTGATCCCCATGTACTGGGCTATGGGGCCGAGGCCGTGGGTGGGGTAGAGATTGCCGTCGCGCCGCGCTTGCCAGGGCGTGCGCCAGGACCCGGTCTTGCGGTCGATCTCCTTCATCTGCCAGCGCAGTTCGTGGATGTACGCCCCTTCGCCGTGCAGGAGTTCCCCGAAGACGCCCTGGCGCACCATGTTGAGGACCATCAGTTCATCGCGCCCGTAGCAGACGTTCTCCAGCATCATGCAGTGCATCCGCGTGCGCTCCGAGGTGTCGACAAGCTGCCATGCTTCTTCCACTGTCGTGACCGCCGGCACCTCGACGAAGGCATGTTTCCCCCTCTCCATCGCTTCGACGGCCATGACCGCGTGCCACCGCCAGGGGGTCGATATCACCGCGATATCGACATCGCTCCTTTCGAGCAGCCGGCGATAGGCGTAGTCGTCGCCGGTGAAGAGCGCCGGCGCCGCGTCGCCTGACTTGCAGATGATCGCGGCGGCGCGATCGAGGGCCAGTTTGTCCATATCGCAAATGGCCGTCACCCGGGCACCTTTGACGTTGCAGAAATGGTCCACGAACCCCACGCCCCGTTCACCGACGCCGATCAGGCCGACGCGAACCGAATCGAGCGGTGGCGTGACAAGGTCCATGACGGAACGGCGACCAGCGGGCCTCGGACCATTGCCGCCGTTGGTTGGCGTGGCCAGCGCGTTCAATCCCGCCGCGGCGCCGATGGCCAGTGTCGTCTTCAGGAATCTACGGCGATCGGGATCGCCCATCTTTCGCTCCCGGTTCATGGCTTTGGAGTTCTCCGAGATAACGACCGTCCCGCAATCCGGCAATCATACGTGCGCCGCTGCGGCAAGCCGACAGGATTCGTGGTTGGATGTAGAATCGAGACGCGAGGTGGAGAGACAGACATGAGCCAGATGACGATCACGGCGGTCGGCAACATGACGCGCATGGGCGCGCTCGACGCGCATTGGTGGAACGATTCCTGCGATCCGGGCGAGCTTGCCGATGCGGTAGAGCACGGTGCGGTCGGCGCAACATCGAATCCGGTGATCGTCGGAACCGTGGTCAAGAGCGATCCAGACCGGTGGCTACCCGAAGTGGATGCGCTCATCGCCCGCAATCCGACCGACACCGAGATCGAAATCGCCTGGAAGCTGATCGCCCAGATAGGGGAGATCGCGGCCGGGATATTGAAGCCGGTACACAACAGGACGGCGGGTGCCGCAGGTTACCTGTGCCTGCAGGTCAATCCCACGCTGTATCCGGACGCCGAGCGCATGGTCGAGCATGGCCTCTCCCTGGCGTCGGTGGCGGAGAACGTCGCGATCAAGATTCCGTGCACCGCGGCCGGCCTCCTGGCCGTGGAGGAACTCACCCGGCGGGGGGTGGCCGTGAACGTGACGGTGTCGTTTTCCGTGCCGCAGGCCGTGGCGTCGGCAGAAGCGATCGAGCGTGGTCTGAAGGACGCACGGGAACCCGGATCGATCCATCCGTACGTCACCGTCATGCGGGGCCGGATGGATGATCACCTGAAGCGCGTTCGCGATGCCGAGGGCATCGATATCGACCCGGAAGCGCTCGAGTGGGCGGGCATCGCGGTGTTCAAGCAGGCCGCCCGGATTTTCGACGACGCCGGCTTCCAGGCCACGCTGCTGGGGGCCGCCTTTCGGAATAGCATGCAGTGGTCCGAAACCATCGGGCCGAACGTGCTGCAGACGATTCCCTATCAGAACTGGAAGGAATTCGATGCAGCCGAAGTCGATGTGCGACCGTCCCTGCACGAACCGGTCGACGCTTCCCACCTCGATGCGCTGAACCAGATCGAGGACTTCCGGCGCGCCTACGAGCCCGATGGCATGACACCGGACGAGTTCGCCAGCTTCGGCCCGTCGATCCACACGCTCAACCAGTTCATCGACGGCTACTACGAACTGCTTGGCATCGTGCGCGGCCGGATGCTCGTCTAGCGCAGCCTTCTGTCCGCACAAGGTCCGCATGACGGAACTGATTCATCAAGGCCACACGGCCATCGTCACGGGAGCGGCGGGCGTGCTCGGCCTTGCGACGACTCGCGCCCTGATCGGCTGCGGCGCGAGGGTCGTCATGGTGGACATCGACCAGGGCAGACTCGACGAGCTTGCCGCCGAACTCGGCGAGAACGCGGTCGGCGCGAAGATCGACCTGCGCGACGCCGACGAGATTGCCGCCGAAGCCCGGCGGATTCTCGACGAGGTCGGGCCGGTGGACATCCTGGTGAACAACGCCGGCATCCTGTCCAACAACAAGTCGGCCACCACCACGCCGGCGGAGTGGCGCAACGTGCTGGCGGTGAACCTCGACGCCGCGCTGTACCTGTCGCAGGCCGTGTTGCCGGGTATGCGCGAACGCAAGTGGGGCCGGATCGTCAACACCTGCTCGCTGGCGGGGAAGAACGGCGGCCTGACCGCCGGCACCGCCTACAGCGTGTCGAAGGGCGCACTCGCGGCATTGACGTTCTCGCTGGCGCGGGAGGTGGCCGGCGACGGCGTGACGGCCAACGGCATCGCCCCCGCCTACGTCAGGACGCCCATGGTGATGGAACAGTTGACGGAGGCCGAGCGGCAGGAAGTCCTGGCGCAGATCCCGGTCGGGAGGTTCTGCGAGGCCGAGGAGTTCGCCCACGTGGTGACATTCCTGACCCACCCGCTCGCCGGCTTCGTCACCGGCGAGATCGTGGACGTGAACGGCGGACTCCTGTTCGATTGACCCGACGGCGACTCAGTGGCCGAACCACGCAATCTCCTCAGATCCAGCGCGAGAGCTAGCGTTTTCGCTTGCGCCAACCCGGGATGGTAGAGACTTCCGTGAGCTCGGCCTGCGCCAGGGCGCGACCACCCAGCAACACCGTCAATACCGCCGCGCCGATCAATACCAGGAGCAGCACGGCGTTGTCACCCGCATCGTAGTCCTGGGACGCGAAGTACCCGCATCCACCGCCCAATACCATCATCAACAACAAAAAGACGCCCCACCGACAGGAAAAGGAAGGGGGCAACCGGCGGGTCAGATGACAAAGTGATGTGGCGAACAGGAGCGCCGCGATGTGAGCCAGCAGCACTTCTTTGAGAAAGAACGCCTCCTCCCCATCGGTCACCAGGGCGTGGATTCCCGACCACGCGGTTCCGAGGACGAGCCATGGGAGGGACATCCAGACGGCGCGAGCCGCTGTTCGACGTCCCAGATCCGTGCGGTCACGCGCCACACCGAGGACCCAGTCCCTTGACAGTTGGGTGTGGACCGTCGTTTCCCACCAGGAGAACAGTACCGCGGCAAGCGACACGAACCAGAGAGACGGGAAGATCTGTCCCGCAGTCTTGGGAATGAAGTACCAAATGAGAACAATCGCTCCGAGCTGGCCAGCAGCGATCGAGGAGCCCAGACGCAGATCTCTCAGAGAGAACTCTCCGAGCCCGCCAGACGACAGAACAACGGCTTCGATACGGGCCGTCGGCCGGACCAACTCACGGCACAGGCCGGGAGCAATCAATCCGGCGGCGGCCGCACATGCGAGTTGTACCCAGACATTGGAGAGTACCGATGCGGCCTGGATGAAGTGTGATCGTGCCCCGGCAGAGATGCCCACTACGAAAAGGAGGATCAGCCACCAGATCATGATTGCCGATGGATCAAGCCCGCGGCGAATCGCATAACGCGTCGTGGCGGCGCCAACCAACATGGCCGGAGCCACCGCTGGCAAAGGGTTGCCGAGCCACAAACAAGCCAGTCCCGCTAGTAGCGTAGGCAGCACCACACCCAAGACGCACAGGGCAAACAACGACCGCGTATACCGGGGAACGAGGATGCCGCCTGACCAGACACCCAGTTGACCCGCACGACTGCCTACAAGATAGCCAAGACTCCCTACCGTAAGTACCAGCATCGCGTTGCTGGCAGCGAAGAAGGGATACGGGACCGCCATAAACAACCAGATCATCATCACGACGAGGGCTGCCCATACGTCAGGGCGGAATGCTCTCAATACCCAGACGGTCGGTCTCAGAATAGCTGTCCACGTGCCGAGGACGCCATTTGCAGCGCGACCTCTTGGCGGGACAGCATCCGGGGAGGAATTCACTGAGACGTGATCCCCACGAACAGGTCTTCGAGCACAACCTTGTCCACGCGTATGTCCTGAGCGAACTCGTGCTCACCGGGATCCCAGACCCAATAGCGGTTCCCATGGGAAGCGAGGATCCCATGCCGGGCCGTCGGTGGTTCCGACAACGTCACCAAGCCGACCCGCTCCCTGATCTCATCAAGGGTTTCGCAACACGCGATGCGCCCGTCGTGCAGGATCGCGATGTGGGAGGCAACACGTTCGATGTCGCTCGTGATATGGCTCGACAGCAGGACCGTCTGGCCGACGTCGGCGTTCAGTTCCACCAACGCCTTCAGAAAGTCACGTCGAGCGGAGGGGTCGAGGCTCGCGGCAGGCTCGTCCAAAAGCAGAAGGTCCGGCTTGTGCCCGACGGCGAGCATGATGGCAACCTTTTGCTGATCGCCGGGCGAGAGCTTGTCGATCCTCCGATTCTCCAATCGCCAGTCCCGCTTGAGGGCGTCGACGAGCGTGTGATCCCAGGAGTCGTAATGCCCTCCGATCATTGCGAGACAGGTATCCACGTTCATCCAGCCGAAGCCCGAAAAGAGTTGCGGCACGTACCCAATCCGCTTGCGAACCTCCGCTGGCGCATCCCAGGAGTCGGTGCCGAACAGCTTCGCGGTTCCGCTGCGCGCCCGCATCAAGCCGATGGCGACACGCATCAGCGTCGTCTTGCCGCTGCCGTTGCGTCCCAACAGGCCAGTGATCGTCCCTGGCGCCAA
This sequence comes from Candidatus Azotimanducaceae bacterium, assembly GCA_965203615.1. Lineage (GTDB taxonomy): Bacteria > Pseudomonadota > Gammaproteobacteria > Pseudomonadales > Azotimanducaceae > VXNE01. The sequence goes on along the minus strand of OZ241900.1, from coordinate 4,185,449 downwards.
TTCCAGGTCCAAGTCCGCCAGAACGCGATCCACTCCGCCACGCCCGTAGCCGGCGGAAACTCCCGTCAACGCGAGCGGGGCAGCCGAATCGGTCGATCGGTCCACTCTTCCTCCCAGATTCTGTCGATTCGTGCGATGAGTTCCTTGCGCAACACGCCAAGCTGTTTCGCCGTCTGCACCAACGCTCGCAGGTCGCCGTCGATGGCATCCGCGGCGTCTATACCCGCATCCGACACGACCATCCCGATGCCGGGCTGGCGCACAACCACCCCCGTCTGCTCAAGCATCGCGTAGGCCTTGGACACCGTCATGGGGTTGATGCCAAGTTGCGTCGCAATCGTGCGTACGGATGGCAGCCGGTCCCCCGGCCGCACCCGGCCGCTTGCGATGGCATACCGGGCCTGCTGGACGATCTGCCGGTAGATCGGCACGCCCGACGAGGGATTTAGCACGAACATCCGCTTGGTCAGCCTGTCGCAGGTGTACTAATAGAATTAATACACCTAATACACTTGGCCGTCAACGTCACGGCCCGCATCCTGTCGAACCCCGCGCCACGGCGAGATATGATGGCGAGTGATCAAGTCGCGCGCTGCTGCAGGAGAGATTCCATGGTCCAACCCAAACGTATCGGGCACGTCGTCCTCAACGTCAGGGACCTCGCGGTTTCGGAGAAGTTCTACACGGAGGTACTGGGCTTTCAGGTCTCCCTGAAGCGCGGCAACGGCACCTTTCTGACGTGCGGGAAAATCCATCATGACCTGGCGCTGTTCCAGGCCGGCGAAGATGCCACGCCGGCCGGAGACCTCGGCCTGAATCACATCGCGGTGCAGATCGAGAACATGGACGAACTGAAGGAGGTGCATCGCCGCCTCAAATGCTGCGGTGCCCCGATCGACCACCTCACCGACCACGGGATGACGAAGAGCGTGTACTTTCGGGATCCCGACGGGAACCGGATCGAGTACTTCTTCAATACGACGGAAACCGCGGAAGAGGGTCTGGCGATGATGCGGGCACCCGCCCGCGAGCTCACCGAACTGGTGCTCGAGGACGCCTGACACTAAAGATCCTAAACAACTATAAGTTGGAATAGTAACTCCATGGAATATATAAACTTTGGGAAATCAGGCGTACGAGTCAGTCGCCTGGCGGTCGGGCTGGGTCTGCGGGGGCAGAACGACGCGGCCGAAGCCCAGCGCATGGTCGAGCACGCGATCGCGAACGGCATCAACCTCATCGACTGCGCCAATATCTACGGGCTGATGGACGACCGGGCCAACGTGAGGATGTCGGAGGCCATCCTGGGCAAGGCGCTGAAGGGCAAGCGGGACGATGTCCTCATCACGTCCAAGGTCGAGCAGGTCATCGGACCTGGCCCGAACGACCACGGCGCGTCCCGGTACCACATCATTCGGGAAGCGGAACGCTCCCTGAAGAACATCGGCACCGACCACATCGACTTTTACCTCATTCACCGCTTCGACCCCACCACTCCGCAGGAAGAGACCGTTCGGGCGCTGGACGACCTTGTCCGGTCCGGGAAAGTCCGCTACGTCGGGTGCTGCAACTTCCAGGCATGGCAGGTCTGCAAGGCGCTGTGGATCGCGGATCGGATCAATGCGACTCCGTTCGCGATCGTGCAGCACAGGTACAGCCTGATCTATCGGCAGATGGAGCGGGAGATGTTCCCCATCATCCGGGAAGAAGGACTCGGCGCGATGGCGTTCAGCCCGCTGGGCACCGGCCTCCTGAGCGGTCTCTATTCGCCCGACATGGATCCGCCCCAGGGTACGCACTGGGCAACGCGCCTCGAGGAGTATCGCCGCAACGTGGCGGGAGACAGGGGCAAGGCCATAGCGGCCGTCATCGAGCTCGCGGACGAACTGGGCAAGACGCCCGCCCAGGTGGCCCTGGCATGGGCGCTGTCACACCCGGAACTCACGGTGGCCATCACCGGCGGCGATACGGTGGCGCACCTCGACGACAACCTCGGGGCGGTCGGCTGGACGCTCGAAGCAGCCGCGCTCGAAAGGCTCGACGAGGTGTCCGCAACCCTCTTCTGACGAAGGCGGACGCCGCGGCGTTCCCACTCCTCATCGCCGTCCTTCGGCCTTGAGCGATTCGACCTTCGCGTCTTCGACCCACCAGATATCGATGACGCGGGCCAGACCGTCCAGAAGGTACTCGTACTCGGCCGCAGACTCATCGGGACGGCCGAACTTGTCCCAGTACAGGATGCGTTCATCCTCGGTCGTGTTCAGGGGAACATGATAGAAGCTCCACGTCAGTACCCGGTCCAGTGCCCGGCAGGCGATCGTCGCAGTCTCGATGTCCGGAGCGCCCTGGGCGATTTCGATCAGCGTGTCGACGACCGGGTCCCGAATCCCCGCCAGGTTGCCGCCCAGTTCGCGGCCGGCGCCCTCGGAACCGAAATAGGTGTGCAATTGTCCCATCGGCGGATTCACCAGGTCGTGGCCGATCAGGAACACGTCGAACCGACGCTGTCTCTTGTACTTGACTGCAATGACGTTTTCGAGCAAACGAAAGCTGGCGTCGACGCCGAGCACCCGAAGCGATTCAATATAGGGAAGCAGCAGCCGTTTGGCCCACGCCCACTGCGTTGCCAGCTCAAGCTCGAAAGGCTGTCCGCTGGCGTCCCGGAGCCGGCCGTCCACGACAGTCCAGCCGGCGTCGGCGAACAGGCGCCGCGCACGTTGCAGCGCATCCCGATGTGGACCCCATCCGGTGGAGCGCGGCAATTCGAACGACTGTGTGAACACGCGACCGGGAAGCTGGTCGCGGTGGGGCGCCAATAGCGCACTCTCCGAGGCCGAAGGCAATCCCCTGGCTGCAAAAGACGAGCCCGCAAAGTAGCTCAGCGCCCGGCGCTGCGAGTTGCGGTGGAACACTCGATTCTGCCATTCGAAGTCGAACGCGAGGGTCAACGCTTCCCGGACCCTCGCGTCACGCAGGACTTCGCGGCGAAGGTTGAATACCAGCGCTTGCGCCCGGCCGATGTACCTCCTGATGCTGCGGGTATCCCTGCGTATCCGCCCCGCTTCCACGGCCGGTACGTCGTATGCGTCGACCCAATACCGGATGTCGTTTTCCATGAAGAGGTCGAACAGGCCCTTGCGGAAGGCTTCCCGCGCGACGGTGGCATCGCGGTAGACCTCATAGCGGATCGTCTGGAAGTTGTAGCGGCCCCGGTTGATGGGGAGGTCACGGCCCCAGTAGTCCTCCACGCGCTCGTAGATCACATGGTTGCGGTCGAACCCGGCGATCCGGTACGGACCGCTGACAAGCGGCGGGTCAAGAGTCGTTTCCCCCGGGTCACGGTCGGCGTAGTAGTGCGCCGGACGCACGGGAAACGAGGTCAACGCCAACAGGTTCGACTGGGTGAAGACATCCTTGTGGCGGATCACCAGTTCCCGTTCATTGATGATCTCGAACGAGTCGACCCAGGACTTCAGGTACGTCTTTCCGGCCAGCGATGTAGCACCCATCACGTCGTACGAGAACCGTATGTCGCTCGCGGTTATCGGCACCCCATCGCGCCACCGGGCCTTCTCATGCAACCGGATGAAGAGCGACCGGCCGTCCGCCGAGAGCGCAACGCCGTCCGCCAGCCACCCGTACAGGGCCGAGGGCTCATCCGCCGACCTGGTGAACAAGCGGTCCATGGTTCTCTCGACCCCCGCGGCATTCGAGACCCCGGTGCCCCAGGCGCCCGAGAAGTTGCGGATCGCCCAGGTCGTGGAGAGGTTCAGGGTTCCGCCTTTGGGCGCGGACGGGTTCACGTAGTCGAAATGTTCAAAGTCCACCGGGTACTTGAGGTCATGCAGCAGGGAGATGCCGTGCTGATAAAGCGGTTGTTCGGCAAGACCGGGGGATGCCAGCAGGAGCAGGACGGGAGCGAGCAGCCGACGCCCTGAAACGCGACCGGACGTCGAAGCAGTGTTTCGGAGCCGGGTTGCCATGATTCGTGTATCTTCTCATCAATAGTCTTTTGATCGTCACAAAACGAAGGCCAGGAGAGAAAGATGCAGACACGTTTCAGCCCCCCGGACCTGTCGAACGCGGTGGAGAACGCCGTGGGGCCATACAAGTTGGCAATGGCCTATCGTCAATTCAGCGTCGACGAGGGGCTGACCATTCACGTGTTCGGCCCAGTCGAGGGCAAAGAACAGGAAATCCTGCGGTTCGACTGCTTCCGGAACCACCCGCACTACCACCTGGGTTTTTCCTACCTGGACGAGCCCCGGGAGGCCATCGACGATCCGAATCCGTTCGACTGGACGTTGGGGGAGCTTGCACAGCGTTTTCCGGACTACCTCGCGCGGGCGAAGGCCGGCAGCGAACTACCAGAGAAATGGCAGGAGCTCGCCGGCACCGCACTGGAAGACTTGAGGTCCAGGTCGACTGACCTGATCCCCGGCTGATCGCCATGAAAGTGCCCCACAGCCGGCGCCTGCGGCTTCGCCTCTTTGTACGAGGGGTATCCCCCTCGCGCTCCCCGGCTGAAGGCTCCTGGCCCGGCCCCGCTCGTCGTTCATGGAACAACCACCCCCATTCGCTTGCGCTCATGGAGGCGCTGATTCCATGAAAGTAACTTCCGTCAAGGCGATTCCCGCCGGGGTGCCCTTTTCACCGGCCGTTACCCGGAATTTCGTGTTCGTCCGCATTGAGACGGATGCGGGTATCACCGGATGGAGCGAGGCGACTTCCGGCCCGCTCGCCGTAGCCACGATGGTGGAGGAGTTCGGCAGGGAACTCGTGGGCAAGGATCCCGGCGAGATCGAGAAGCACTGGCAGACGCTCTACCACCATTTTCACGTCCGCGGGGGCGTCGTACAGATGACGGCCATCAGCGGTATCGAAATCGCGCTATGGGACATCAAGGGTCAGCTACTGGGAGCGCCCGTGTACGAACTGCTCGGCGGCAAGGTGCGGGATCGGATCTGGACCTATGGACGCTGGGACGGCCCTACGCCCGAGGCATCCGTCGAGAACGCGATGAACCACGTCGAAAAGGGCCTGACAGCCCTGAAGGGCGATCCGTTCGATCACCGCGGCATCTTCATCGACCGGGCGTCCGAGGATCTCGCGATCGAAAAGCTGAAGGCGGTGCGCGAAGCGGTGGGCGACGACGTGGAACTGTTCGTGGAAGTGCATGGCCGCCTCGCGCCATCCGATGCCGTCCGTGTCGGCAACAGGATGGAAGAGTTCAGGCCATTCTATTTCGAAGAGCCGGTGCCTCCCCAGAACCTCCACGCGCTGAAGAAAGTGTCGGACAAGGTCAACATCCCGATCTCGACCGGCGAAAGGCTGCTGACCAAATTCGACTTCGCCGAACTCCTGCCGCTGCACGCCGTGGACCTCATCCAGCCCGACATCATGTATGCAGGCGGGATCCTGGAAACGAAGAAGATCGCGGCCATGGCCGAGGCCTACTACGTGGGCTTCCAGCCCCACAACTGTTATGGCCCGCTCTCCACGCTCGCGGCGCTGCACGTCGACGCCTGCACCCCCAACTTCGTCATTCAGGAGGGAGGCATCCATGCCTGGCTGCCAGAGGCGGTCGTCGGTGACTTCCCCGTCCAGAAGGACGGTTATTTTGGCCTGCCGCCGGGGCCCGGACTCGGCGCGGCGATGGACGAGAAGTGGCTCGCGGCCCATCCGTGGGACGAGAACGCGAGAGTGTGGGCCCACAGGCGTGGGAACAACGCCTCGAGACAGGACATAGATTGGTCGTAAGGGCTGGCCCCGCCGGGTTAGCACACCCCCAATGCGTCCTCGGCCCGCTCCACTTCGCCACGGAGCGTTCTGACCCGGCCACCGCCCGCCTGCCTCCCTTGCTTCGACGAGCCTTTCACAGCGCTTGAACCCGGGTTCGGATTCGGATCCTCAGACCATTCTTTCGACGGCATTGACAACGTTGTCATTTTAGGCATACCGTGGACCCTTCATCGATGTTCGAGGGGGAACACGGTCATGGTTTCCATCCGGGCCAAGCACCACCAACGTACAGAGAGTCAACACGGCGCGGTGGCGGGTTATTTCCGCGCATGTGTCCGGGTGTTGGTGGCGGCGGTCGTGCTCGTCGGCTGCACTGGCGGCAATGACGATCTGGCGGAGGGCGGCAACCAGCCTACCGTCCCCCTGACCCCCAAGGGTTGGAACCTCGTGTGGTCGGACGAATTCTCCGGCAGCGCGCTGGACGCCTCCAAGTGGAATATCCAGACAGGGGACGGTACCGCCGAGGGCATCCCCGGCTGGGGCAACAACGAGTTGCAAAGCTACCAGGCCGCCAACGTCTCCGTCGCTGACGGCAACCTCATCATCACGGCGCGGCAGGAGGAAGTGGACGGCCGCCAATACACGTCCGGGCGTATCAACACGGACGGCAAGCTGGATATCAAGTACGGACGCATCGAGGCGAACATTCACGCGGCAGGCGGCCAGGGGATGTGGTCGGCGTTCTGGATGTTGCCCACCGATTCCGCCTACGGCACCTGGGCGGCGGGTGGCGAGATCGACATCATGGAAGTCTTCTCGCGCGACCCGAGCCCCTTCAACCAGGCCGCCATTCACTACGGCATGGCCTGGCCGCTCAATACCTTCAAGTACCAGAAGCACATGGAAGTGGATCCGGCGGACGGCTTCCACATCTACGCGCTCGAATGGGACCAACAGGAGGTCCGCTGGTTCGTGGACGGGACGCACTACTACACCGTCAGGAACTCCACCTACTGGAACTACTACCTGGACGCCGCCACGAATGCCCATGTCCAGGGCTCGGATGCGGCACCCTTCGACCAACCGTTCCACCTTCTGCTCAATCTCGCGGTGGGAGGGAACCTGCCCGGAGCGCCAACGCCCGACGCCCTGCCGGCGGAACTGCGCGTCGACTACGTGCGCGTCTACGAGTGCACCATCGATTCCGAAAACGGTACAGGTTGTGACGGCTTCACGGACTACACCGATCCCTCCGTGATTCCGCCGCTGGGAGAAAGTGTCTACCGGGCTGTCTACGACCTCTACGTCGACGCGGTAGGGCCTCTCACGTTCCCGAACTCCGAAGACACCGTGGCGCTCGACTTCGGCGTGTATGACGCGGGAGGCGCGCTAGCGCTTTCGGAAATCGATGGCGGCGGCGACCGCGGCATGGTAATCGATGTCAACACCACCGGCGGCGGCAACTTTTCCATATTCCCGTCGAACCTCGCGAGACAGACGCTCTTCGGCATGGGCAGCGCGTCCGATGGGGCCGACTACGCGGGCGAAGTGCAGTTCGACCTTTACATCTTCGGCGACGAGACCGACGAGGCAAGCAGTTTGCAGGTCAAGCTCGACAGCGGCTTCCCGGATCTCGGCTTTGTCGACCTGCCGGTCTCGACGCTGGCCACGGACGAGTGGACCACGGTCACCGTGCAAATCAGCGACATCGCCCACAACCCCGGACATTTCGGGGGCGGCCCCGTCGATCTCGACCAGGTACTGAGCCTGTTCGTGCTGGAACCCACGAGCCACGCACACGTGCGGGTCGACAACATCCGGATCATCTGCGGCCACGTCGGTGATGGCGACTGCGGCATCATGCCCCCCGCGCCACCCCCGCCATCGGCCAACGATCCGCAACCTGTCTACATCGATGCCGTCGACCCGATCTGGGACGTCGGCATCGGCGCCGCCGACTCGGGCAGCAACTGGGCCAATTACTCGGACGGCACCAATCCCGCCAACAAGGTGCAATGGAAGGAAATCGGGGATGCCACCCGGGGCAATATCCTCGAAGTGAGCTTCTCCGACAGCGAGGCGTTCGGCGTGTGGTTCATCCAGTCCAGCATGGGCGTGGACCTGGGCGCCTACGCGCCCGGCGCGGTGAGTTTCGACATCAAGGTGAACGACTACGGCGACAACGAGGCCGGCATGACCATGAAGATCGACTGCATCTTCCCGTGCACCAGCGGCGACCAGCGCATCGGCAAGGTCGGAGACGGTGAATGGGAGACCGTGGAAGTGCCAGTGGCACAGTTGCTGGGCGGCGGCCTCAACCTCGCCACGGTCAATACCGGCATCGTCATATTCCCGACGGAGCAGAGCGTTGAACAAACGTTCGAACTCGACAACGTGCAGTGGCTGCCGGGCGAAGGGCCAAGCGGAGGCGGCCCCGGTGGTACCGCGGCCGTCCAACTGTACGGCGACAGCGTTGCCGACGGCTGGTTCCTGTGGGACTGCTGCGGCGGCGCCACCTTCGGCGAAGTCGAGGACGACGCCGAACACGGCAGCGTGGTCGAACTGTCGTTCGGCGCGACGGGCACGGTCACCGGATTCCAGGCGACCGAAGGCGTCGATGTCAGCGCGCTCGCCTCGGGCACCCTGGAGTTCGACTTCAAGGAAGTGTCGCCGCCACCGGAAGGCTCCGTCTGGCGGTTGAAACTAGAGAGCAGCAATGCCGCGACAGCGGTCGAGGTGGTGCTGACCCACGGCGGCAACCCCGAGCCCGGTTCCGAGTGGCAGCGCTACCGCTTCACGCTGAGCGGAGACCTCGCGGGGCTGGATCTCAGCGACGTGAAACTGGTGATGATCTTCCCCGACTGGGCGAACGCCGATGGCGCGGTGGGGAGAATCGACAACGTCCGATTCGTACCCGAAGTGGCGTCCATCGACCTCTACGTGGACGCGCTGGCCGAGGGCTGGTTCCTGTGGGACTGCTGCGGCGCCGCGACGTTCGCAGAGGTCGAAGACGACGAGGACCACGGCAACGTGATCGAACTGTCGTTCGGCGCAGGAGCTACCGTGACCGGCATTCAGGCAACGGCCGGACTGGACGCAAGCGCCACCGCGGGCGGCATGCTGGAGTTCGACTTCAAGGAGGTATCGCCGCCGCCGGAGGGTTCGCAGTGGCGGCTCAAGCTGGAAAGCAGCGGCGCGGCGAGCGCGGTCGAAGTCCTGTTGACGGCAGGCGGCAATCCCATGCCGGGCGCCGATTGGCAAAGTTACAGCTTCGACCTCGGAGTCGAGTTGGCCGGCCTGGATCTTTCGGATCTCAAACTGGTGATGTTCTTCCCCGATTGGGGGAACGCTGACGGCGCCGTGGCGCGAATCGACAACATTCGCCTGTTACAGGCGCAATAGCGGCGGGGTGACGAGATGGAGCGAAACACAATGCAGATAGCAGTTCATCGGGCATTGCCCGTCTGGGCGACGGTTCTTGCGACACTGGCCTTCGCGCCGTTCGCGGCTGCCGCCGAAGAGGAGACCGACGACACCGAACCCCAGCCGGGCACCTATGACGAGGAACTCGTCGTCACCGTCGAGCGTCGCGAGCAGAACCTGCAGGACCTGGGCGTGACCGCCTACAGCTTCCAGGGCGACGATCTCAAGATGCAGGGCGCCCAGGACCTGACGGACCTGAGCGAACTGGCGCCCGGCCTCGAAATAGGCAACAAGGGCGGCAACGTCGAGGTCTGGATCCGGGGGGTCGGATCCTCCAACAACACGGAACTCGGCGACCCGGCGGCGGCCACGCACCTGGACGGCGTCTACCTGCCCCGCACGGCCGGCATCGGCTCCGCGTTCTTCGATATCGGCCGGGTGGAAGTCAACGTCGGTCCCCAGGGCACCCTGCGCGGACGCAACGCCACCGCCGGTTCCGTCAACATCATTCCCTGGCGACCGGGGCTCGGCCGCACCGAAGTGGCGGTCGAGTGGGAGATGGGCGACTACGAGCAGCAGGTCTTGCGCGGAGTGGTCAACCTGCCTCTCGGCGAGAACGCCGCCGTACGATTCGCGGGCTACTCCCTCGAACACTCCTCCTACTACAACGATGTCGGTCCCCTGAACCTCGACACGGCGGAGGCGGCAGACAACGTGGGTTACCGACTGCAGCTTCTTTACGACGCGACAGACCGGCTGAGCGTTCTCCTCGCCTTCGACAGCGTGCACGAACAGGGAACCGGCTGGACCGGTACCAACTATGCCAACCCGCTCGGCAACGACGTGCATCCGGAGGACATCGAGGATCCCAGGGACGTCTATGCGCGGGCCTTCGCACCGATACTCGACACCACGCACTGGGGCGCGAAGCTCGAGGTCACCTACGACTTCGACTGGGGGACGCTCGAGTACACGGGCGGCCGCCGCGACCTGCTTTACGACTATGACGCGGCGACTCCGCTATCGCCCGACTGGCGCGGGGTGGCCGATACGCTGCAGCCGGTGGATGAGGTGTACGACAACTGGTCCCGCTTCCAATTCGTCACCGACAGCGTCTCGGACATCCAGGAACTGCGGTTCTTCGGCGACACGGGGCCGTGGACATGGACCGCCGGACTGTTCTGGTTCAATGAGGACCAGTACACGTTCCTGGGCTCCGCAGGGGACCGCGGCCTGTTCTTCCAGGGCATCGAGTTCAACCAGCCGAACACGGATTCGAGCTCCACGTCGGTCTACAGCGACGTGACCTACCATCTCACGGACATCACGCGCCTCACGGTAGGCCTGCGCTTCACCGAGGAAGAGAAATCCCGCATCGGCGTCAATGCCCGCTACGCCTTCGCCCTCGGTGGACGCAACTTCTCCTGCTGCGGCGGCGTGCGGGTCGGCACCGAGGGTTTCCGGTTCGCTGCCCGCGATCGCACCATCTTTGACCCGGATACCGACGGCGACGGCACCGTGTCCGACGAGGAGTACCTCGCCTTCTACTACGACGGCATCGCCCAGTTCGGCGCCCGGGACAACGTCCAGGCCGTTTTCGCAAACGGAACCTATGGCGGCGGTGCCGCGCAGGAAGACAAGGTCCCCTGCGTCGACACGCAGAACCAGGACGACTTCTACTGCCCGCCCGACGGCCTCTTCAGTTTCGTCGCGATCATCAACCCGAACACCTCCATCACGCCCCAGTTCGGCGAGATGCAGAACAACTTCATGGACTGGCGCGTACGCGTCGAACAGGACTTCGACGGCGCGCTCGGCTATGCCATGGTCTCCACCGGACACAAGTCCGGGGGTTTCAACGACACCTTCAGCGGCGAAACCGGACTCCCCGTGGCACCCACCTACGACGAGGAGCAGGTCGTCGTCTACGAGGCGGGATGGAAGAACGATTTCGAGCTCGGCGCCATCCCGACCCGGTTCAACGCATCCGCGTTCTACTACGACTACACCGACCAGGTGTTCACGTCGCTCCTGTCCGTCGAGCAGGCGCTCGACTTCACGGTCGGCGGAGCAACGCTGGTGGATCCCGAGGAGACCGGGGCCGGATCGCTGGTCGTGTCGTTCAGCTACAACGCCGCCGACTCCCAGATCTACGGCATCCAGCTCGATGGCGGATTCCAGTTGCCAAGAGGTTTCAACTTCAACTGGACGGCGCTGTGGCTGGAGGCAAGCATCCAGGAGGCCCTGCCCATCCAGGACTTCCGCTTTCAGGCGGACGTCGCGCCCGACGAGGCCGTGTTCCGGTCCATCGATGGGCGGCGGCTCCCGCACACCCCCAAGTACCAGCTCAACGGTTCGATCTCCCAGGCCTTCGGCACCGAGTGGGGCATCGTCGATTACGTGATCTCGATCGGCTGGCGCGACGACCAGTACCGCACGATCTTCAACAGCATCGATTTCCTCAACCCGAACAATCCGCGCCTGCGCCTGAACGACGAGGTGAAGGCGTTCGTGTCCGTCGATGCCGGCGTCGGCTTCTCGCACAACAACGGACGCCTGCGCGTGGAAGGGTTCATAAGCAACGTCACCGACGAAGTGCACGAGGCCGCGCAGATCATCACCCAGTTCGACAACACGCGGTTCTTCACGCGCCCGCGACTGGCGGGTGTCCGGGCAAGCTATCGGCTGGGCGATCTGTAGCGATATCCGGCCGGCAGAACCAGCTTGGCGCGATGCCCGGACAAGGCTGGCCCGGCGCGACAGCGACCGGCTTGCCTCCGCCCCGGGTTGAAGTCGCGTGGACTTTGGTTGTTTTCGGACAAGCAGTCACATCTAATTGAAAACCATGACATTTAGTGACTCAGCAAATCACCGGCCGAGAGATGCAGGCTAGCCCCCGCGGAGCGACCATCCGCGAAGTCGCGGAACGCGCCGGCGTCTCGATCAAGACGGTCTCGCGGGTCGTCAACAACGAACCGAACGTCCGCCCGGCGACCCGGGAACGCGTAATGAACGCCGTCGCCGAGCTCGACTACGAACCGCATCCGGCGGCGCGCGGCCTCGCGGGCCGGCGCACCTTTTCCATCGGACTGCTCTACGAAAACCCGCACGAGTTCAGCTACATCCAGAAGATCCTCGAAGGCGCCCATGCCGCGTGCGAGACCACCGGCCACGCCCTCATGCTGCGCCCGTGCAACGAGGATGTGACGCCCGCCCTGGTTCGCCAGTTCGCACGGCAGACCCGCGTCGACGGCCTGCTGCTCACGGCACCGATCGCGGACCGGCCGGACATCATTTCACTGCTTGTCGACAGCGGCATCGCTTTTGCGCTCATCTCCCCCAAGGAGACGAATCCCGATCGCATCTCGGTCAACCCGGACGATGTCGAGGCGGGTCGCACACTGACCGAACACGTCGTCTCCCTCGGGCATCGCCGCATCGGATGGGTCAGAGGCGACGCCAGGCACGGCGCCAGCGACCGGCGTCTCGCGGGGCACCTGGACTGTCTTCGTGAGCATGCCGTGGACATCGACAGGGACCTGATCGTCGACGGCCGGTTCGACTTCGACTCCGGCAAGCGCGGATTCCGCGCCCTGTGGCAACTCCCGGACCATCCCACGGCCATCATCGCCTGCAACGACGATACCGCGGCGGGCGTCGTGGTTGCGGCCCACGAACAGGGCGTTAGCGTGCCAGGCACGCTCTCCGTTGCCGGATTCGACGACTCCCCCACCGCAACACACACCTGGCCGGCCCTGACGACGGTACGACAGCCGATCTCGGCGATCGCCTCCAGGGCGACGGAACTGCTCATCGCGGGTCTCGCGGGTGAATCGCCCCGACAGGAAACTTTCCAGTGCGACCTTGTCACCCGCGCATCCATGGCGAAGCCAGCCGATCCCGGGAATCTCGAGACATGAGCCACCCAAGCCGGCTCGGAACCCTTGCCCTCCTCTTCACCATGCTTGGCGCCTTCGGCGACGCGGGTGCCGTTCGCGTCCAAGTCGCCGCTTTCGAGGGCGGCTACACGCTCGTGCGCGAAGGCAAGCCCTATCTCGTCAAGGGCGCGGGCGCGGCCGATATAGACCTCGCCACGGTCGCCGCGCGCGGCGGCAACTCCATCCGCACCTGGGGCGTGGAAGAAGCCCGGGCGACGCTTGACGAGGCGCACCGACACGGACTGACGGTCTCGATGGGCCTGCCTGTCGCGGCGGAACGTTTCGGCTTCGATTACGACGACGCGGACAGCATTGCCGAGCAGCGGGAGAACGTCGAGAACGCGGTGCGGCGCTACAAGGACCACCCCGCCCTCCTCGCCTGGATCATCGGCAACGAACTCGACATGCAGCACACCAATCCACGGGTCTACAACGAGGTCAACGAGCTTTCGCGGATGATCCACGCGCTCGACCCGAACCACCCGACGACGACCACGATTTCCGCTCTGGACAGGGAGACGGTCGAACTCGTCCGCGAACGGGCGCCCGACCTCGACTTCATCAGCCTGCAGGCGTACGGGGCGCTGGCGTTGATGCCGAAGGCCGTCGCGTACCTGCGCGAGGGACCGTTCATGATCACGGAATGGGGGCCCCTCGGCCACTGGGAGGTTGGAAAGACCCGCTGGGGAGCGCCCATCGAGCAGACCAGCACGGAAAAGGGACGCCACTACCTGGAAAGTTACCGCACGCTCATCGCACCGTTTCTCGGCCCGTGTCTCGGCTCCTACGCGTTCCTCTGGGGCCAGAAGCAGGAGCGGACACACACCTGGTTCAGCCTCTTCACGGAAGCCGGCGAGTCCACGGCGGCGGTCGATGTCCTGCAGGCCGTCTGGACAGGTCGCGTTCCCGCGAACCAGGCACCCGCAATTCGATCGATGCGACTCGCTCGGCGACCGGCGGCCGACAGTGTCCGTCTGGCCGCCGGCAAACGTTACACGGCCAAGGTCGATGCCGCCGACCCGGATGGCGATGCCCTGGTCTTTCAATGGAGCATCAAGCCGGAGAGCACCGAAACGGTGGTCGGCGGCGATTTCGAGGCAACGATCGCGGACCTCGAAGGCCTGTTCGCCGGCGAACCTTCGCAAGCCGACGTCACCTTGATGGCGCCCGATTCTCCCGGCCAGTATCGACTGTTCGTGATGGTCTACGATGGCCACGGCCACGCGGCCCACGCGAACATCCCGTTCCTGGTGTACGGGAAACGGCGGTGAGCGAACCGCACACACGCATACAGACCGCGCCCGAAGACCGCATCCCCATCCTGAAGATGGGGGCATACGGCGCCGGCGGGCTGGCCAACAACCTGTTGGCCGCCGGCAGCGGCGGCATGATGATCGCGCTCAACCTGGGCTACGGCATGAACCCTGCCCTGGTCGGCCTGCTTGCCGCCATACCTCGCCTGACGGATGCCGTCAGCGACCCCATCATGGGCCACATCTCCGACCATACCCGATCCCGCTGGGGACGCCGCCGCCCCTACATCTTCTGCGGTGCCATTGCCGCGCCCGTGATCCTCGCGCTGCTCTGGCAACTTCCCGAAGGCCGCAGCGAGACTTTCTATTTCAACTACTTTCTCATCGGGTCCTTTGTCTTCTATCTCGCCTACACGGTATTCGCCACGCCCTGGGTCGCACTCGGCTACGAACTGACGCCGGACTACAACGAGCGTACCCGGCTCATGGGCGTACAGAACTTCATCGCCCAGGGGGCATGGCTGGTCGCGCCTTGGTTCCTCTTGTTCATGGAACTGCCGACGTTCGGCGACATGCGCGGTGGCGCCGCGGCGCTCGCCATCGTGCTTGCCGTGGCCTGCGCCGGCTTCGGCGTACTGCCCGCAATATTCCTGAGGGAGCGCCACACCCTCGGCAAACCTGCCCATCCGACGGCCCAGCGCGGGGAAGCGGCCACTGAGGCGTTGGCTGTCGCCGTAAAGGCCGTCACCGATTTCGTCGTCGGCTTCGGCAAGACCCTCGGGTCCATCGACTTCCTCAAACTCTGCGGGGCGACGTTCCTGGTCTTCAACGGTTTCCAACTGATTGCTGCGTTCCAGGCGTACGTGATCATCTTCTACGTCTTTGCCGGCGACCGGGATGCCGCTGCAATCTGGATCGGCTATGTCGGCGCGTTGGGCGCCGTCGCCACCTTCGGCGTCATCGTACTGACCACGTTGCTCGGCACCCATATCGGCAAGCGCCACGCGTTCTTTGTCTGCGTCGGCATTTCGACCGTTGGATACGGCCTCAAGTGGTTCTGTTACGACCCGGCCAACCCCTGGCTGCTGCTGCTGCCGGCCCCGCTCATGGCGTTCGGTCTCGGCAGCCTGTTCACCCTGATGGGCGCCATGATCGCGGACGTGTGCGACCAGGACGAACTCAGGACCGGGGAACGCCGCGAGGGCATGTACGGATCGATCTTCTGGTGGGTCGTCAAGCTCGGCATGGCCGCGGCACTCGCCGCAGGCGGCTTCCTGCTGAACGCCACCGGCTTCGACGTCGGTCTGGGCGGCGCACAGTCCGAACGCACGCTATTCCTCATGCGCGTCTTTGACGTCGCGGTACCGTTCGGGACATCGTTACTGGCCATGGCGCTGATCGCGACTTACGGCATCAGCGAGAGCAAAGCGAGGGAAATCCGCGCAACGCTCGAAGAACGGCGCGGCGTCCGATGACCCGGATGAAGACCGAGGCAATAGTCGCCAGGATGACGCTGGAGGAGAAAGCCAACTTGTGCTCCGGTGCCGACGTATGGCGCCTGAGAGCCATCGACCGTCTTGGCCTGCCCTCGATCATGCTTACCGACGGTCCGCACGGCGTGCGCAAGGCCGCCACCGGAACGCACTCGGGTCTGGCGCGCAACCTGCCCGCAACCTGCTTTCCGACCGCCTCGGCGCTCGCAAGCTCGTGGGATGTCGACCTGCTGCGGGAAATCGGCGTGGCGCTCGGAGCAGAGTCCCGGGCGGCGGATGTCGACGTGCTGCTTGGTCCCGGGATGAACATCAAGCGACATCCACTTTGCGGTCGGAACTTCGAGTATTTTTCGGAGGATCCGCTGCTGTCCGGCCTGCTTGCCGCCGCCCTGATCGAGGGCATCCAGTCCCGGGGCGTCGGCGCGTGCGTGAAGCACTTCGCAGCCAACGACCAGGAACACCGGCGCATGGTGGTCGATGTGATCACGGACGAGCGCACGCTGCGGGAAATCCACCTGCGCGGTTTCGAAATCGCCGTCAAGCAGTCACGGCCGTGGACCGTGATGAGCGCCTACAACCGCCTCAACGGCGACTACTGCAGCGAGAACGACTGGCTGTTGAATCGTGTTCTGCGCGACGAATGGGGCTTCCAGGGCCTGGTCATGACGGACTGGGGCGCCACCAATGACCGGGTTCGCAGCATCAAGGCAGGTGGCGACCTGGAAATGCCGGCCAGCGGCGGCGTCAACGACCGCCGCATCATCGCGGCCGTTCGCCGTGGAGACCTGTCGGAGCGCGTATTGGACCGGAGCGTCGCGCGCGTCGTTGAACTGGTGTTGAAGTGCCAGGAGCAGTCGGCGCCGGCATCTGCGGCTGCATCCGACCACCATGCCCTCGCCCACCGCGCCGCGGCCGAGGGGGCCGTGCTTCTCAAGAACGACGACAACTTGCTCCCCCTGCGGAGCGATGCGCGCGTCGCGGTGATTGGCGCTTTCGCGAGGGAGCCGCGCTACCAGGGCACAGGCAGTTCGCGCGTAACGCCGACGCAGCTCGAGTGCGCCCTCGACGCCATGCAGGACATCATCGGCCAGGATGCTGCCTCATCCCTCGTCTACGTCCCAGGCTACGATCCGGAACAGAGCGAACCCGATGAGGCACTCATCGACGAGGCCCGCGCGGCCGCCGCGGCAGCGGACACCGCCGTGGTATTCGCGGGACTTCCCTCGGTGTATGAGTCCGAGGGTTTCGACCGGCCTCACATGCGGCTGCCAGAACAGCACGACCGCCTGATTGAGGCCGTCTGCGAGGCAAATCCCAACACGGTGGTCGTGCTTGCCAACGGCGCGCCGGTTGAGATGCCCTGGATCGACTCACCCAAGGCGATTCTCGAAGCGTACTTGGGAGGCCAGGCGAGTGGCCCTGCGGTCGCCGACCTCCTGTTCGGACGACGCACGCCGTGCGGCAAGCTGGCAGAAACGTTTCCCCTGCACCAGAGCGATGTCCCCTCGGACCAATGGTTCCCCGGCGTGAATCGCCAGGTGCAGTACCGCGAGGGGCTCCACGTCGGCTATCGCTACTTCGACAGCTTCCACCGGCCCGTGCTGTTTCCGTTCGGACACGGGCTCAGTTACACGCGCTTCGACTACGAAGACCTCCGCATCACCCAGGACGAAGGACAGCCCTGCCTGGTTCAACTGACGCTGGCCAATACCGGCGATGTCGACGGCGCCGAGGTCGTCCAGGTGTACGTCCACGCTGTCGATGGCTCGTGCCCCGTCCGACCGGAACACGAACTGCGCGGGTTCCGCAAGGTCGCGCTCAAAGCCGGCGAAAGCCGTACCCTCAGCATCGAACTGGACGGCAACGCGTTCGCCTTCTACGACGTTGATGCGCGAGACTGGAAAACGGTGCCCGGCGAGTACGAAATCCGCGTCGGCGCGTCGAGCCGGGACATTCGCCTGCGGGAGCATCTTGTCGTGAAGTCACCAGGACGCGGATCTGAACCATCCGACTCGTACGCGGAGGATCGGCCGTCGTTCGAGGACGGACTGCTGAGAGTGGACGACGCGGTTTTCGCCGCCATGCTCCGCGGACCGGTGCCGCCGCCGGAGGGATTACGCCCGTTCCATCTCAACTCCACGCTTTCCGAACTCGAGACGACCTGGCTGGGCCGAATGGTGGCCAAGCGTTTCAAGGCCCGGTTCGCCGAGCGCATGGGTGGCAGCGACACCGCCACGCGGAAGATGATCGAACGCATGGCCGACGACACCCCCGTGCGATCGCTGGTCCTCTTCTCCGGCGGAAAGTTCAGCTTCGCCCTGGCGCACGCGTTCGTGGCCATCCTGAACGGACGCCACTTCAAGGCGATCGGGTGGCTGATACGAAAACGCTGACGGGATCGATTCACTTTCACCCGGGCCGCCAAATCGCGACAGCCGTTCCTTATCATGGTCCATGAAGCGATTGAGGCTGGATGCGCATGAAGACTGAATTCTGGGTGACGAACTTTGCCGCTCCGGGCCGTGCCGGGCGTATCGCCAAGCGCTACGAGGACGCGGGTTGGGACGGGCTGCTCTTCACCGACAGCCAGCATCACAACGGCGATGTCTACCAATCGCTGGCCATCGCCTCGGTTGCGACCGAGCGGATCGGTCTCGGCACGGGCGTCACCAATCCACTGACGCGCAATGCCGCGGTTACCGCGGCCGCGATCCTGTCCGTGCAGGTGGAATCCAATGGCCGTGCGATCCTCGGCATCGGCCGCGGCGACTCCTCCCTCGGCCACCTTGGACTCGGTCCCGCACCGGTTGGCGTGCTGGAAGACTACGTCGCCAAGGTGCAGGGCTATCTCCGTGGCGAGGCGGTCGTGCAGAACGACCATGCCGCACATCTCAAGTGGATCCAAGGGATTCCCAAACCGCCGGTCGATATCGCCGCCACGGGGCCTCGCGTCTGCGAGATTGCGGGACGCGTAGCCGACTGCATCACCGTCGCTGTCGGTGCGGACGCCGAGCGCATGCAACGCAACATCGACCGCGCACGGGTTGCACGGGAAGCGGCCGGGCTGGATCCGGCGACGCTCGCAACGGGCGCCTACCTGAACGTGGCGGCACACTCCGACGTCACCGTCGCGCGCCGGGTCATCCGCGGCAGCATCGGCACCATGGCGCACTTCTCAAGCATGCGCGGCGCCCCACTCGACGAAGTCTCAAGCGCTGACCGCGGTGTCGTGCGAAATGTCGGCGAGCACTACCAACTGTCGCTCCACGGCGATGTTCGCGCGGCGCATCTGCGACAGGTCGACGGCGACTTCATCGACCGCTTTGGCGTCGTTGGCACCCCGCGGCAGGTCGTGGACCGGCTCGGCGCAATGCTCGATCAGGTACCCCTCGGCCGGGTCTGCATGATGCACGGCTCGCGCGGAGCCGATCGTACCGAGCTGGCCGAGGTTCGCGATTGCCTTGCGCGCGAGGTCCTGCCCAAATTGAGGTAACACCTGAGTCACGCCGCGGGGAAATGTTGAGACGTAGCAACCTCTACCGCGGGGTTTCCTCACGCGTTGCGTCACCCGCGTCAGATCTTGGGCGGCGAACCCCTATGTGCCCTGTCCGGCGGGCTCATCAACCCGACGTGATTGCCGTCCGGGTCGACGACAATGGCGTACCGAGAGCCCCAGAACGTGTAGTACGGCGATTGGGAAGCGCCATGACCCAGGGCAACGACATGTTCGAAGACCCTGTCCACTTCATCGGCATCTGCGTACCGGAAGCTCATGACGGATCGATTGCCCTCGCCTTTGAAGGGACGCCAGCCTGCGTTGTAGTCCTCCGCCAGCGCATGGCTGTCGAGCGCCAGTTCAAACCCGTCCGGCATCTTCATGACGACGTGGTGCGCACCGGTTTCGGTACTCCAGACGGTCGAATCGGGAATCTCCAGGCCAATCGCACGGTAGAACTCGATTGACTGCGTCATGTCGCTGACGACGAGATTCAACTGGTCAAGGAACGGGGCGCTCACGTGTTCTTTCTCCGGCTGTGCTGGCTCGCGGTCCCTTCAGTGTCGCATGTTCGGCCGACTCTGTAGTCACTCTGTTAGGGTAACCGCTTCCAGGATGTGATCGGCCCGCGCTTCAAACATGCTCGCCTGCCGGCTGAGCAACACGTGGAAGGCAACGACCGCCAATCCGAACTCGACAATCGATACGATCAGGTACAGGGGAAACGCATGGCCGTCGCCAGCGAATCTCTGTTCCGCGAGGACTGCGGGCCAAGCGATCAATACCAACAACGCGGTCACCGCCAATCTCGCCAATGTCAACAGGAAGGCAGTGGCACAACCAACTCGATTGGCCGTCGACGTGGGGGACACCGAGTGCGGCGAACTCATCGAGAACGCGCCGCCTATTCCGCAGCAAGCCAGAAAAACGATCCCTCCCTGCAGGACCGTCCCGAGAATGTGTGTCGGCAGCATCGACCCGAAAACCGCTGAAAAGGTCAACACGGCTCCGGCCAGCAGGGTGAATAGGGGCAGCAACGCCAGGTACTTCCCCAGAAGCAGTGTTCTGACGGGCACGCCCGCGAACCGATATACGCGGAATCCACGGCCATCGTAGCCAAACAGGTTGCGGGCCAGTTCGATCGGGGCGCAAAACATCGACATGAGCGCGATCACCGTCACTGGCAGCGTGTACGGATCGGTCTCTTCGGAACTTCGCAGCCAAATGAACCCGAACAGGACCAGCAGCGCCAATGCAGGCAGCCCATCTATCAATCCGCGCACGGAGCGCAACCAATGCTTGATCGTGATGGTGGCAATCGCCACCGTGGGCGAGGCGCGCGCCCTTGGCGGGATGCGCCTGCCCTGTTGCTCCGCCGCAATTCGTGTACGCGAGTTCGCGGTCTGACCGTCCCGGTACCGGGCAAGGGTTCCCCTGTATCCCCTCCGGAGGCTCAAGGTCGCCATTGCGAGGAGGACCGCCATCCCGACCACCGGCAACCAGGGGAAGAAACCGCGCCCATCCGACGCGGCGGGCGTCACCCAACCGCGCACCAGCCAATGGCTCGACAACGCCGGCACTTGTCCGATCGCCTGACCGGCTTCTCCAAGGGGAACGTCCTCGGATCCCGACTCTGAAGCACTGACATTCGCTTCAGTCAGCTCCGGCTCCGACTCGGACCGCTGGGTCAGGTACAGGATGTAGGACGCCTGCATCGCGGCCATCAGCACCGTACACACCAGGGAGCCGATCAGGACGCGACGTCGCCTGGTCGCCATCGCGGACGTCATCCATTCCTGCACCTGGTACATGACGGCCGCCACACAGACGACCAGTGCCAGAGATGCGGGAATGAGAACGAAATTGCGAGCGTCGAGCGCCACCGTGCATGCGATTGCAAGGCCGAGGAATGCGGGAACGAAGATGACGTTGGTCAGCGTCAGTTGCGAAAACACGAAGTTCAGCAGGAACACCTGGTGCAGCGAGAAAGGCAGGTGCAGCAGATTGTCGAGCGGCAGTCCCTCGCCTTGCTGCAGGCTCCCAAACACGCCAAACAGGCGAACGAACACGAAGGCGGTGATGAGCCCCGCCCACGCAAGCAGCGCCGCGTCGTCGTCCGCCTGTGGTAGGTAAGCCCATCCGAGCGCCAGCGCGAGCACGAACGACAGGCACCCCGCCAGGACCGCAAGGAAAGCCGCGAGATATGCCAGGTCCCGGTTGAGCGCACCCTGCCGCTCCCAGCGCCGTTGCCCGAGGCACCAGCACAGCGAGACAATGGTGCGCAAATGTGTTGCCCAGACCCTCGCCTCGCCGCTCACGAAAGTGCCCTACGACCATCGCCTGTCGGCGCCGTCCGCAGCCCGGCCCGCACGCCCCCGCAGCAAGGCAGATCGCTCGTCGTGCGATCAGGTTTCCGGTACTCGGTCAACGGTCGTTTTCGGTCAGCCAACTCAACCCCGATCTTGTCTCTTCCGTGGATCCGACAAGCTCGAGGAATACGTCCTCCAGCGACTTGCCGCCCATCGATGCCAGCGGACCTTCGAACACCAGGCGCCCATTGTGGATGATCCCCACGTCGGTGCAGAGCCGTTCCACGACATCCAGCACATGCGAGGTCACGAACACTGTCGAACCCCGCGCCACATGGCTGCGCAGAATGTCCCGCATGATCCGTGATCCAACCGCATCGACGCCCTCGAACGGTTCGTCGAGGAACAGGAGGTCTGGATCCGGCAGGAGTGCCGCAGCGAGAGCCAGCTTCTTGCGCATCCCGTGGGAGTACTCCAGCACGAGCTGCGAGTGCCCTGCGCCCAACTCAAGCACCGAGAGCAGTTCTTCGATTCGCGGCGCCAGGAGCTCCTCTCTCAGGAGGTACATCCGTCCAACGAATGTCAGGTATTCGCGGCCGGTCAGCAACTCGAACAGCGCCATATCCTCCGGCACTACTCCTGTTCGGCGCCGAACGGCCAGCGCAGCACCGTCGTCCGAAAGGTCCGTCCCCAGCAGGAACATCTTGCCCGCCGTGGGTGCGAGGATGCCCGTGAGCATCTTGATGGTGGTGGATTTGCCGGCGCCGTTGCGGCCCAGAAACCCGTACAGCGAACCCGCCTTCACCCGGAGGTCAAGCGAATCGACCGCCCGCAGGCCCCCGAAGCGTCGGGTCAATCCCCGTGTTTCAACAGCGAAGTCCACTGTTGGCTTCCCCTCTTCCCGTTTTTCGTCGCGGTTGCCGAGTATAGTCATACGCCCTGGCCTTACCGATTGCCGGGCCCGTCCCCGCCCACTGTGCCGGTCTCATGCCGTACACCGATACAGGCGAGCAGCACGTCTTTCAGCCGCGACGGGACGACGTCCAGGTCCTCCAGTTTCAATGCCCGCTCCGCCACGACATTGTCACTTTTCAAGAGCCTCACCTGGTCGCGGGTCAGTGGCGGATTGGGATGCCATGCCATCACGCTCGCGATGATCTCCCACACCCCGAACGGAACCGGGACCACGATCCTTCGCCGGCCCATCCGCTCAAGCAGAAGCTGGACCAATTCCCTGTATTCGAAGACCTGGGGGCCTCCGAGCTCATAAACCCGACCGGTGGTGGAAGAGTCGGCCAGGGCTCTTACGCAGGCTTCGGCGACGTCTTCCACGAATACCGGTTGCAGTCTCGTTCGCCCGTCCCCGAACAGCGGCAGAAACGGGCTTTGCCGCACGATGCCGGCAAGCTTGTTCAGCAATGCATCCCCGGGACCGAATATCGCGCTGGGACGCAATATCGTCGCGCCGTCAAACGCCTCCTCCACGAGGCGCTCTCCGACGCCGCGGGACTGGATGTACGGGGAGCCCGAGTCTGCTACCGCCCCTAATCCCGAGATGTGGATCAGCCGCTCGACACCCCCCTGCTTCGCCTCGCGGGCAACGTGCCGGGCACCCTCAGCGTGGATCCCGTGGAAGGTCGCGCCCGGTCGCTCGACGTAGTGGCCAACCGTATTGACCACCGCAGCCGCGCCCTCCACCGCCCGCGTAACCGTCGCCAAGTCCGATACATCGGCATGCACCAGGTCGATCTTGCCGCCAGGAACAAGCCGCCGCAGGAACGACGCGCGGTCGGGATTGCGTACGCCCACCCGCACCTCGTAGTCAACCGCCGCCAGGCGCTTCACGATCTCCCGCCCGAGGAATCCCGATCCTCCGAATACAGTTACAAGTCTCGACGCCATCGACTCGCTCCAGGTACGCTTCCTGCCGCTGTCAAGCTCCACGACCGGCACAAACCCGCCGAAGATCATCCGCTTGCCGTCGAGTGGCGCCGAGTTCCCTGAACATGCTGTCCGTATTGGTGGCGTGTCCGATGAACTGCTGTTTGTGTGCGATCGGAACCGGAATCGCGAAACCATCGATGTAGGCCATGTCGAGTCCTCCCAGGGTGCTTCGCGTCGGCGATAGCCATTTTCCTCAAGTGGATCGGCACGGGCAAAACCGGGAGAGCCTTCGTCCCCGGTATTCGGTATCGTCTGCCGGGACCTCTCATAACCCAGGCCTCTCCATGAAGAGACCTTTCGTATCTGGGCTGTTGTGCGTTGGAACACTGGCGCTCGCCCACACGACCGGGTCGGCGGCACCGCCAGACTCCGGGTTGTTCACCATCCACGAGATCGAGACCGGCACCGCCGATCACCAGACGGTCCTCACGGGCAACCTTGGTACCGGCGCGCACCTCGCTATGGTTGACACGAATGTGAACGGCGAACAACGCGTACGGCTATATGGGTTCGACGGAGACGCATGGTCCCGGGTACTCGACGCGCCGCTCGACTCCGGCATCCGTTTCGTCGATGTAATGCGCGGCGCGGGCCACGACCGCCTGGTCGCGTATCGCCACGGACGCGTCGATTGGTTCGACTCCGAAAGCGGTACGGAGCATCCGCTTGCGGCACTTCCCACGCCCTACCGCCCGCCCGAAGGCGGCGGGATACCGCAAATCGATATCACCCACGACGTGAACCGCGACGGCCTCGACGATCTCGTCGTGCCAGATACCGACGGGTTCTGGGTAGCCACCCAGTTACCCGGCGGCGCCGTCTCATCGCCTGTCAAACTCGGACCCGCCGAGCCGTTCCTCGAAGCAAGGGCATACGGAGACCGGCGCACGTACCGCGGGACCGGCATCACGCCGGAGAACATGCCCTGGTACCTGGAGCGGATGCACGAACTGGACTACGACCGCGACGGAAAGAGCGACCTCGCCTTCTGGAACGGGAATCGGTTCGATATCCATTACCAGAATGAAACCGGCGGATTCCACACCACTCCGGACGCGTTCGAGATTGACGTCCCGTTCGACTTCGACGGCGCCTACGCGCTCGCGTTTCAGATAGGAGACGCAAATCCCGCTTCAATGGTGCTTGGACTGGGCCGACGTAACGAACACAAGGTGCTCAAGGGATTCCGCGACCTGGACTCCGACGGCGTAGCGGACCTCATCACCCTGACGCTGTCGGGTCGGAGTCCGCTGCGGTTCCTCGGTCGGTTCGAGGTCCACTTTGGCCGGCCAGCACCGGGCCGAACGATCTTCTCGCCATCCCACGACACCACCATCGACGCGCCAGCCCGGTCAGCGGGCGGGGAACCGTGGGGCTACGCATCTCACCGCTTTCTCGATTTCGACGGAGACGGGGACATCGACGCCGCATTGAGCGGGGTCGACACGCGCACCGGAGGCATGCTCCGAGCGATTGCCGGAAACGCGGTCTCCATCGATCTGGCTCTATTCCGACTGCGCGACCGAACATACCCGGACCAGCCCGACTCGGCTCGACGCGTTGCGAGCGCGTTCAGGCCGCTTTCGCGACGCGGGCCATTGTTCCCCGCCGTCCTGCTCGGCGATGTCAGCGGCGACGGTCAGATGGATCTCTTGATCGGCGATCGGTGGAACAGACTGTCGGTGTTCCTCGCCACCTCGGGACGAGACCCGTTTGCGGCTCCGCCGATCAAGGTCTCCGTCGACATGCCCGCCGCCGGCGATCGAAACGTCCGGCTCGCCGACCTCGACGGCAACGGCCGCCAGGATGTCATCCTTCACCATCCCTCGTCGGAACACCCCAACCGGGTCATTGTCTTGATGGCACGGTAGTCATAGCCCGCCCGGTTACTGTGCAGCCGGTCTCCGTCGGCCATTGCGGGCGTGTGTTCCAATGTTCCGACGGTTGCTACCATCGGAACGATCCAGGACCCATTGGAGATTCGCCCTTTTGGACGCACTCGACGGCATATACGGAGACCTGGTTCGCCTCGATCCCATCGGTTCCTCCCAACCCCAGACTCTCAAGCGAATCCCACTTGGCACGTCAGCGGCGGGTGGCGGTGTCAATGAGTCTCAACTGCGCGACCTCCTGTTCCTGCATCCCCAAAGTCTGCCAATACAGGCGATCGACGCGGCGTACGGCCATTCCGTCGCCGTGTGCAAGGAGTTGTCGACACCCGCTGGCAATATTGATGCCCTGTACGCAAATGCCAACGGGCGACTCACCTTGGCGGAATTCAAACTCTGGAGGAATCCGCAGGCGCGCCGAGAGGTAGTCGGTCAGATTCTGGACTACACACAGGAGCTCACCCGATGGGGCTATGAGGACCTGCAACGCCAAGTCTCGAGGCGGCTCGGCAAACGGGGCAACGTGCTATACGAACTGGTGCGTGAAACCTCGCCCAACACCGACGAAGCAGCATTCGTGGACAACGTGGAGCGTTACCTAAGGCGAGGCGAGTTCCTCCTGCTCATCATCGGTGACGGCATCCGCGAAGGCGTCGGAAAAATCGTCGACTTCGTCCAACAGCATTCCGGGTTGCACTTCCAGCTTGCCTTGGTCGAAGCGGCCCTGTACCGGGACGTCGACAACGGGATTCTGGTGCAGCCTCGCGTTCTTGCCCGCACCAGAATCGTCGAACGAATCGTGATCGAGAGTGGCGCGCCAATCGCTCCTCCGGAGGAAGAGGAAGAAGAGGACATCCTTTCCGATATGGAGCAGGAGAACCGGCGATTCTGGTCAAACGTGGTCAAGGACTTTCGTTTTTCGGACGTCACGGTCGAGGAGCCGACGGTCACCAAAGGGTCGTCCGTCCTGCTTGGAGTGAGCAACACGGCGTTGGGTGGTCGGGGCATGTTCTTCGGGGCATACCTGTATAGACGCCTGTCCCATGTGGGCTGCTATCTCGGATGCAGGAAGGGACAGTTGCGTGAGAGCCGTATCCATCAGCATTTGCAAGACTCCATCGACGAATTGCGGCTTGAAGCAGGCGATGACCTGTTCGTCTGGACGAACAGTAGTGACCGTCCCCGAATCGGGTTTCAGCGGAAGACTTCACTACCATTCCCTACGAATAATCCGCAAGAATTCGACGAAGCCGTCGCGTGGATGCGGGACCGTCTGGACAGACTCGTCAGCACCCTCAATCCGCGAGTCCAACGGATGTTGTCGGAAGGAGAGTGAGTGGCTGACGACTGCTTCTGTGGGCGATTCAGTTGCGACGGGAAAGCGGGATCGTCCTTCTCCTTCCGAACGTTCAATTTAGAGAAGGTTTTACCGTTAGTATTAACTGGTTTCCCTTCAATTAAGGTGCGTCATGAATCCTGTTCTTGAAGCTGCATTGGGTAATCGCACCGCAGCGTGGACACTGTTGTTTGTCGCAGCCTACGGCGAAGGCCATGCCAACCGGATTGCGACCAACTACGACCTGGCCGTCAGCGTGGTGCGGGACCAACTCATCCGGCTGGAGGCAAACGGCGTTCTGGTCAGCCGCATGGTCGGCCGAGCTCGCGTATTCCAGTTCAACGAACGAAGCCCCACGGCGAGAAATCTACGTGCCTTCCTGCGGGAAGAGATCGAGTTGCTACCCCGAAACGAAGTGCAAAGGCATTCTCGACAAAGGCAACGCCCCCGTCGCACGACCAAACCGATGTCGATTGCTGACAAATGATCACGCCGGATACGACGTTGGAAGAACTCGCCGTTCTGATCCGTCAAGCCCTGGTCAGACCCGCTCGGACGTCGATCGTCTGATGAGGCAGGTCCGAGGCAACTGATAGGCGACGGTAGTGTTCCGGCGCCACGTCCCGTAGCGGTTCGACGGCTGGCGCGAGTTCAGCACCCGTCTTCGCATCGCCGATACTCCCGTCCGCACGCGCTGAGCGCGGAGCAAATTGCACCAGTTGGCCCGTTGGGAACTCCCTTCAGATCAGCGCGCCGTCCCAGAGCCGCTCGAGGAAGACCTTCCAAGGCAGAACTTCCACCGGGCCGAGCCGTCGAGCCGCCGCCTCCCCACACACGACTACCGCGTGGGCGGGTTGGTGTTCTTCGACGAACGCCCTTATGCCTCTCAGGTCTTCGCGGCGAACGCGAGCACCCTTGACCTCGACTGCGACATCACCCGCCGGACCGAGGACAAAGTCGACTTCGAGGCCCGACTTGGTCCGCCAATACCGGATCGGGAAATCGGTTTCGCGATAGCTGCGGTAGGCCAGCAGTTCCTGGGTGCTGTTGTAGTGGGCCGGCACGAGGCCTCGACTAAGTGCGCGCAAAAGGTCGAAGTCTGGCAATTCCCGCCAGATGAGGGGGTGCAGATGGAAGCGCCAGGCCCTGCCTCCCAGGAGGTTGCCGCCCCCTCGCTTCAGTTTTCGGGCGCTTGAACCGCAGAGCACGAAGGATAGACCCTCGTTTTCGATCAGCCGCTGGCTCTCGTCCAGGATCGCCGGCACCTTCTGCGCCTCGTCGACGATGATGGGTCTGTGACGCTGGTCTTCCGGCAGCGCCAGCACCTGCTCAGCGAAGATCCAGGGTTCGCGCGTGAACTGGATCAAGATGCGTGTGTCGAGCAGATCGAAGCGCGCCGAGCCGGGAAATCGCTTCGTCAGAAGCGTCGACTTACCCACCTTGCGAGGCCCCCAAAGAAACGCGGATGCCCACTCGGGAGATTGAGAGACAACTCCCGCACATACAAACTCATTTGGAGTGCATTCCGAAATAGCTAAACCAATTCGGATAAACCTCCAAAATAGACTCATGGCTGATGTTGTTTCCACCCTTCCATGGTCGACGAGCGGGGCCCGGCCGAGAGCCTCCAGCGGGGAGCGCGAGGGGGAACCCCCCGCATGCAACAGGCGAGGCCGAACGCTGCGGCTGTGGGTCACTCGGTACCGTTAGAGACCGAAAACAGCTTCGGCCAGTTCATCCAGGGTCGCGATGTCTTCGAGCGGCAGCAGCCGGGGGAGCTTGTGGAATACATCCATCGTTCGGTGCTGGGCCAATCCCACGGCCTGCCGATGAAAAGCCCGGGTCAGCGCACGCCGGGGGAAAGTTGGCTCCACGGGCCAGTTGCTGTGGTCCAAGAATGTCCGCAATAGCGTCTTGTCGCCATCGAAGAGGTTGAGCTGGATCTGCGCCAGTTCATAGTGCCGATCCGTCACCACGGCGTCTCCCCAGTCGATGATGCCGGCAAGCCGTCCGTGCGCCACGTAGACGTGACGAAACATCAGGTCGCCATGGACGAACACCGCGTCCTCCTCGTCCGTCCCAGCGACGTAGTCGGCGACCTGCGCGATCAGGCGTGGTGGCAGCACTGTCTGCCGTGCCGCTTCGACAAGGCTCGGGCCGTGCCAGGTCGCTGGCGTGGCGATATTGGAAGTTGCCGCCAAGGCAGATATGCGGAGCACCTGCCGGCCAAGATCCGCAGCGACCGCGGACTTCTCGTCCGCAGACATCCCCGCCTCAATCCAGGGCTGTCCGATAACCCGCGTCATGAGGAGATACGGCCACGGTGTCGCCGAGCCCTCGACTAGCTGTCCTTTGAACAGGAGGTTCGGAGCCAGAACGTCCGGGTCGCGGGCAATGCAACGGATCGCCGAGAGTTCGGCGTCATGTGCCCGTCGCCAAAAAGGCAGGTGTCCGAAGAACTTGATCACGACATCGCCGCAGATCAGTGTCGGAAAGGTCCCCCCTCTTCCAACCGCCGGGCCGTCCGTATCCTCCGGAAATCCGTGCCGCTCCAACACGCGAAGCGCATGTGGCCACCAGTACTCAAGGTCGTCCAGCCGCTCCAGGTAGGCCCGGGTCGACGAGAAGTTCGGTGGGACGCTGATAGGCGACCGATCAGCGCAGAGCACCGTCCGCACTCTTCAGCATCACCAGGAGCCTCTGGCGCCAGACCGCGAGATGCTGTTCAGCGACATCGGGCGGCATGGTCTCGATGGAATCCTGGAACTCCATGATCGACTGTCGTGCTGCCGCGTAGAACCACGCACTCTCGGCAACACGTCGTTGCCAGACGAGTTCCTCTACCTCCAACACGAACTCCCGCTGCTCCACCAACGAAAGGGAATCGAATGTACCGTCGGCCAGGCGGCGGTAGTGTTCCGGCGCCACGTCACGTAGCGGTTCGACGGATGGTGCAAGTTCAGCACCCGTCTTCGCGTCGCCGATACTCCCGAAACCGCACGCGGTGAGCGCGAAGCAAATTGCTCCGAATACGACGATTCGCACGACATCCTTTCTGGACCCCTGACAACTCACGCCGTTGGCTGCGTCGTCATTGAAGGGCATCCTCAGGAAACACTTGAGGCGCGAAACCCGGAATCCAATTCTCCACACGCAGCACGTCACTCTCGGACTTTAGCTTTCGCAACATGTGCTCGCGCCCGCTTTCCAGCATCTCTTCCGCCTCCTCCGGTGGCATGGTATCGACCCAGTCAAGGATCTCGGCATACACCCGTTTTCGGTCCGCCCGGTACTCCGCCCGAGCAACCTCATGTCGTTCCATCGCAAGTTCGCGAAGCTCCGCCGTGAAGTCCCATTGCTCGAGCAGCGACAGGGAGTCGAAAGTGCCGTCTCCCAGGCGCCCGTGGTGTTCGGGTGCCGCATCACGCAGCCCATCCAGCGACGGAGCGAGTTCCACGGCGGTCGTTGCATCGCCAATATCGATTTTCTTGGGATAGCAAGCAACCAACGCGAGACTGACCGCCGCCAGGCCGAAGGTCCGAGAGACAAACCGGAAACGCATCATGGCCCGATACTAGTCAGGCCGCATTTGCCCATCAAGCCAGGAACAGGTCGCGCACACCCTTGACGATGCACAGCGCGCCCAGGCCGAGGATCGCCCACCCCGTCACGCGCCTGAACTGCCGGTCATCAAACTTCTCGAGCAGCCGCGTACCGATCCTGGCACCCAACACCGCCAGCAGGACAGCCGCGACAACGAGCCAGACCGATATACCCGCGTCGGAGAACTGGTCGAGAACAGCGGTGGACACCCAGGCGTAGTAGCCGATCTTGACCACGTGGCCCGCCGCCTGCGTCATCGCCTTGGTCGCGACGATGCTGCGCCGGTCGACATCGGTACGCAGGTAGAACGCGTCGAGCAACGGACCCGAGGCGCCGGCAAGCAACTGCGCGGCCGTGACCGTGGCGCCGCACGCCGCTCCTGTCAATGGCCGGCGCACGTCGAGTCCCCTGAGCGTCGGGACCAGCCGGGCCACCCAGGGAAAGGATCCGACCAAAATCAACACGAGGGCCGGGTCGGGGACGAACGCCACCCAGACGAACAGCAGTACGGCGACCAAGGCCCCCACCCCATAGAACGGCAGAATCCCCCACATCACGTGCTCCCGCAGGAAAAGGAAACGCGCGCCGTTGGAAGTCGCCTGCACGGCGCCGTGGAGGATCATGGCGCTGGCCACCGGCAGCAGGGTGACCAGCACCGCCATCAGGAGCACGCCACCGGCCATGCCGATAACGCCCGAAAGCACCGCCGTGGCCAACACCGTGGCCAGGATCACAAGAGCGGTCGTCACCGTGGGAGTTCAGCCACCTGTTCCAAGTGGGCAGGGAACGCCGTGCTACCCCGGTCTGTCGACCGTCTCGAAATACTCCCGGGTCACCTTGAACACCATGGGCGCCAGCAGCAGCAGTCCTATGAGATTGGGAACCGCCATCAGCCCGTTGAGCGTATCGGAGAGGTTCCACACGAAATCCACCTTCACATTGGCGAACGCCAGCGCTGCCAGCACCCAGAGAATCCGGTAGATCCAGAGGCTTTTCTCCCGGAACAGGTACTGCCAGCAACGCTCGCCGTAGTACGACCAGCCGAGAATCGTTGTGAACGCGAAGACCGCCAGCGCAACCGTGACGATGTACTTGCCTCCGGGAATGGAGCTCTGGAAGCCCGTCGACGTGAGAACCGCGCCGGTCAGGCCGCCGCCGTCCGCGCCCATCATGGTCCATGCGCCGGAAGTCAGAATGACGAGGGCGGTCATCGTGCACACCAGGATGGTGTCGATGAACGTGCCGAGCATGGCGATGATGCCCTGGCGAACCGGGCTGTTGGTCTGCGCCGCCGCATGCGCGATGGCGGCGGAACCCAGGCCCGACTCGTTGGAGAAGACGCCCCTGGCGACGCCGAAACGAATCGCGGCGGCTACCGCCGCGCCCGCGAAACCGCCCGTGGCCGCGGCCGGCGTGAACGCGTGCGTGAAGATCAACCCGAACGCCGCGGGCACGTCGACGATATTGATCAGAATGATGACGAGGGCGGCGCCAACGTAGAGCACCACCATCGCGGGCACCAGTCTGCCCGCCACTTCGCCGATGCGCCGGATGCCGCCGATGATGACGACGCCCACCAGGGCGGCCACGACCAGGCCCGTGACCCAGGCGGGTACCGAGAAACTGTCCGTCAGGGCGGCCGCCATCGAGTTGACCTGCACCGCGTTGCCGATGCCGAATGCCGCCACCGCGCCGAAAACGGCGAATGCCAGACCGAGCCACTTGCCGAGTTCAGGCGCGAATTCGCCGACGCCGTTGCGAAGGTAGTACATCGGTCCGCCGACATGCTTGCCGGCCTTGTCCACCTCGCGGTAGGTGACCGCACACACGGCTTCGGCGTACTTGGTGGCCATCCCGAACAGCGCGATCAGCCACATGTAGAAGATCGCGCCGGGGCCGCCGAGCGCGATCGCCGTCGCCACGCCTGCAATGTTCCCCGTGCCCACGGTCGCCGAGAGAGCCGTCATCAGCGCATTGAACGGCTTGACCTCCCCGGCACCGGACGGATCGGACCTGTCGAACAGTAGCCGGAAACCGTAGATGATCTTGCGCCACGGCATGAACACCAGTCCGAGCGTCAACAGCAGGCCGGTGACGCCGAGCATGCCGAGCATCGGCGGCCCCCAGACAAAGGCGTTGATCGAGTCGATGTAGGAGTTCAGTCGGTCCATGGATCTCTCCTGCGCGCTCTACTGGATGCAGCCGCACGACGGAGGCACGTCGTCGGGCTTCCGGCGATTCAACGGGTGATTGTCCCCAAGGCACCCCGGAATGCGGACACTAACACCTTGCGCCCGTTCAATCTCGTTGGACCTTGGTGGACGTTTCGCTGCCGGTCAGTTCGGCAAGGCTCACGTCCAGGTGGATGGCGCCCTCGGCAAGGAATGCCCGAAAGCGCGACTCGACAGCCGTTTCGCCTCCCAGCCCGTCCGCAGAGATGCCGTCGGGAAGCTCGAGGAAGACATCCCAAAGGGTCACGCTCTCCAGGCCGCGACCCAGTACCCAGGCCCTGCTCTCCGTGGAACGGAGCCAGCGGCCCGCGTGCAGCACGTCGAAGATCCGGGCGCGTTCGATGCATGTCATGGGCACGGCCTGGAGGATTTCGGCATCCGTCACCGAATCTCCGCCGAGATGCGCCTTGTGCAGCAGTTGCAGCCCCGACCAGCGTGAGTTCGTTCGCCTTGGCGGAGAACTCCCGCACCTTGTCGAGAACGACATCGCTGGAACCGGGCAGGAAAGTCTCGAAAATGAAGCTGGTGATGGTGTCGCCCACGCCGGCGAACTCGGGCAGCAGCGACAGGACCCGGTAGACGACCGCGAAGAAGGGCACGACGGCGATCATCGTCGTGAAGGTCAACGCGGCGGCGGCAATCGTGCAACCGTCGTCGCGGAACTGGCGCGCGAGCTGGCGAATAAACCAGCGACCGTATCGCCATGCTTTCAACCCGAGAGCGACCACTACGGCACCACCTGGGAGCGAGCCCAAGACTTACATGGAAGCACGCCTCCGGCGGCGGGGAAAGTGCCGGCACTTCCTTGCGCGTCAGCGGTTGGGGACGCTCCCCCGGCTGAGGGCTCTTGGCACCGTGGCGCCTGCGCGCCATGAACCCGGAATTTCCTATAATGGTCCTTCGACCCCGGCACACAGAGTCCCGCGATGGCTGAACCCGCCCCCACACTCGATCAGACCGCCGTCCGAACTTCCCTGGCATATGCCACCGACGAGGGCGACAAGCACTACTACGAAATCGCGGCCCCGGATTCGCAAGGACGGAATTTCGGCAGCGGCACCGCCAGGCACGAGGTGTCGGTCCTGAACGCGCGCGCATGGCACGAGCCGCTGAAGCTGGACGTACACGGCTTCGAGGTGCAGCGCGATCAACTCCCGGCAATCGACTTCCTGGATGACGACTGCGTCAGGCGCATCTACTACCCGGCCATGGAGAAGATCGCCAAGCGATGCACAGGGGCAACGCGCATCCACATCTTCGACCACACGGTGCGTCACGGTGACGCACAAGTGCGCCAGACGAAAGGGCTCAAGGGTCCGGCACGTGGCGTGCACAACGACTATACGCACTGGTCCGCCAGGAAGCGGGTCCGGGACCTGTTGCCCGACGAGGCCGATACGCTGCTCCAGCGACGGTTCGCCATCGTGCAGGCGTGGCGGCCCATCGGCCGCCGGATCGAGTCCGACCCGATCGCCGTGGCCGACGCGCGCACGGTCGACGAAGCGGACTTCATTCCTGCGCCCAGGCCGGCGCCGGGACGCGTGGGGGAGATCTGGCGCGCCCGCCATAGCCCGCGTCACCGGTTCTTCTACTACCCGTACCTGGAACCCGACGAGGCGGTATTCTTCAAGGTCTACGACTCGGCGACCGACGGACGGGCGCGATACACCTTGCACACCGCGATCGAGCTTCCGGATGCCGGCCCGACACCGGCGCCGAGGCACAGCGTGGAGATGCGCCTCTTCGCTTTTTTCTGATCACGGCGCGTCCCCGCCGGCGCGAACAGGAATACCCAGCATGGTCCTTAGCGACCAAAGCCCCATCACCTTCCAGGACGACCTGCCTGGAAGCGCGGGTGTTGTTGTCATCGGTGCCGGCGTGGCGGGCATTTCCACCGCCTGGTTCCTGGCAAAACGCGGCGTCGACGTGCTCGTGCTCGAGAAAGGCCGCGTCGCGGGAGAGCAGTCCAGCCGCAACTGGGGTTGGATCCGCAAACAGGCGCGGGACGCCGACGAGTTGCCCCTCGTTATCGAGAGCCAGGGCATCTGGGCCGGGCTGGCGGAAGAGATCGGCGAAGACATCGGCTTCGCCCAGCGCGGCGTCGCCTACCTCGCCGATACGGAAAGCCAGTTGGCGAAACACGAAGAATGGCTCGAGATCGCCCGGCAGCATCAACTGGACACCCGGCTCCTCACCGCCAGCGAGGTGGATGCGCTGATCCCGGGGCTTCCGGGACGCTATGTCGGCGGCCTCCACACGCCAAGCGATGCGCGCGCCGAGCCCTTTGTCGCCGTTCCGGCCCTGGCGCGGGCCGTGCGACGCGCCGGCGGACGGATCATCGAGAACTGTGCCGCGCGCGGCATCGAGTTCCAGGCAGGCGCGGTTTCCGGCGTCGTCACCGAACGTGGCCCGGTACGCACCCAAGCCGTGGTCTGTGCAGCAGGCGCCTGGAGTTCGCTGCTGTTGCGGCACGTCGGGCTT
This sequence comes from Candidatus Azotimanducaceae bacterium, assembly GCA_965203615.1. Classification (GTDB taxonomy): domain Bacteria; phylum Pseudomonadota; class Gammaproteobacteria; order Pseudomonadales; family Azotimanducaceae; genus VXNE01. The sequence continues at coordinate 4,150,311 of OZ241900.1, read as the reverse complement.
GACCTGCCGCAACTCACGTTCCGGGCAACGGTGGCGCGAACGGCACCGGCACCGGACTTCTACGACGGCAATGCTTCGGCACCGGGTTTCGGGTTTCGCCGCCGCCAGGACGGGGGCTACACCGTCTCCGCAGCCGGGACCAACGATCACTTTGTCGGGCTCGACTCATTCCGCTACTTCTCAAGGTTCCTGCACATCCTGAAGGCCAACACGGGCAACCTCCAATTGCAGTTCGACGGAGTGCTCGGCCGCATGACGGCCCGCACCTGGCGCGACGACAAGGAAAGTCCTTTCGAACGCGACCGCGTCCTGAACCCGCCGCCTTCGGACCGCGCCCTGCGTAAACTCGACGAGGCCATCCGAAAACGGCTGCCCGCCCTCGAAGGGATTCCTCTCGTAGAGTCGTGGGCGGGCATGATCGACATGACCCCGGACATCGTCCCGGTCATGGACGAGGTGGACGACCGTCCCGGGCTGTTCGTCGCCACGGGATTCAGCGGCCATGGCTTCGGCATCGGACCCGGTGCCGGCAGGGTCATGGCGTCGCTCGTGCTCGGCGAATCCCCGGGGCACGACCTGACGCGATTCCGGTTCTCCCGATTCCACGACGGCACCCCCAATCGTCCGGGGCCGGGGGTTTGACCAAGAGGTCGTCAATGGCGGGTCCAGGAGTCGAATCGCCCGAAACGGTTGCACCGGCAACACGTCGGGACGTCGAGGGGCTACTGCACCGACTGCTCCATACCGGCGCCCTGCAAGGGTTTCCCAAGCGTCCGGAGCACCGCGACATCCTGTTGGCAATCGCCGCCATGGCGCTGGTCCGGCGGCGGCCGTATGCCGAGCGGGAGGTCAACGAGGTCCTCACGGATTGGCTGGCCTCCGTGCGGGGCGCCATCGATCATGTGACGCTCCGGCGGCGCATGGTGGACTGCGGATTCCTGCGACGCACGAGGGACGGTTCGCGGTATTTCCTGGACTATGGCCGCGTGGCGGGCATCCTCGGCAACCCCGCGCTCGAAGTCGACGCGGGCGCGATTCTCGGCAACATCCTGCGCGAGCGGGGAGCGCGCAAGCGCGTCTACACCAAAGGCAGTCTCGGTTAGACTCGGACCATGGACGGACGGAAGGTTCTCGCCATCCTTGGCATTCTGGGCTTTGTGTGGCCAGGCGCCCTCATTCTCGTGGCGATTCCGTTTGTTGGACTCGTTCACTTATTGGGCCTGACAGATTCGCGCGCAGATTCTGCAATAAGCGTCCTGGGGATCGTGATCTGTCCATTCGCCGCGACGTGGATTTCAGTCCTCGTCTACAAGCGAGCGTTTCGAGAGACGTAACCGGTTCGGCCAGCCAGCGACGCTAACGCTCAAGACCCTCAAGAACCCTGGCGATGGAAGCGCCGCGCAACCCCCTTTTCGTTCCGGCAAAGGCCGAACCGTCAAGATCCACCATTTGCCGAGCGACATCGAGCGCTGACTCCCGCAGGTCCTGCGGCGCAACCACTTCGTCCAGGAAACCCGCATCCTTGGCTTCTGCCGGTGAGAAAATCGTCGCGCCGAGGCTCGCTCGTGCCAGGTGGCGCCGGGAAAGCCGCTCATCGGCAAGCATCACGGCGAACGGCGGCAAAGCCAGTCCGATCGCCGTCTCGTTCAACCCGATGCGAAAGTCCCCGTCGGCGCCGACACGGTAGTCCCCGGTCAGCAGGCATAACGCGCCCAGGGCCACCGCGTGCCCCGTGGACGCGATCACGAGAGGCTGAGGGAGGCCGTAGAGGCGCATGAGCAGGCGTGCGCCGCCGCGCGTCATGTCGCGCCAGACCTCCTGGTCGTCGCCGCGGATCACGCGCAGGTCGAAACCGCCCGAGAAAAGACCGGGCCGACCGCTCAGCAGGACCACCTTGGCCTCGTCGGCGGCGCGGTCCAGGTGGCCGTTCAGCGCGGCGATCATGTCGGGGCCAAACACGTTGGCCTTGCCGTCGTCCATCGTGACCACGGCCACGTGATCGATGAGTTCGTAAGTGGCAACTTCCGCCATCAGATGCTTGACCTCGTAACCGGCACGCCGGCGCTACCAATCCAGTTCCCGGGGTTTGGGCCACGGCAGGACGGTGCCGGTCACCTTGGCTCCCGGCTTCGTAAACGGCCATATGCCGCTCCAGCCCACGTTGGTGCGCACAACCTGAAAAAAGCGCGATTCCTTCCAGTCGTCATCCGGCCTGAACGTCCCCTCCATCTGGGTGTCCGTCAATTCGACGATGTTGCGCAACTCGGTTCTCTGCTCGGCACCGTCTGAACGGATGGTAAACGCCATGTTGAACGGGAAGATGAACGCTTCGGTCATGCACGCTTCCAGTTCGATGCGCTTTGTAAAGCCACCGCCGGACACGACGATCTCCACCAGGGTCCCCCGGCATTCCACACCATTGATCTCTCCGGTGCCCAGGTCGGTCCGAGAGATTTCCTGGACGTTCGGACCAGTCAACGATCCCGGCAAATCGATCAGTGGAGAGCCCATCGGCGGAGTGGGGACCCTTCTCCGCGCTTCGCTGTATCTGCCGCGCTTCGAGTTCGCACCCCACTCGACGCCCTCGATCGGGTCGACGATCCGGGTCCAGTCGTCGATATCGTGCCGGGTCCGCCCTTCCTGGTCCTGTATCCACCGGCCGACTTCGACCCTCACGTGGTCGCCGTCAACGTGGGTAACGACGTGCTCGGCCTGGATCCCCGCACCGTGCGCTGCCAGACAGCCGATGGTGACTACCGCAAGAACCAGCCTTTTCAACATGCTCCGATCCTCCGTCCCGTCCGTCGGGATTATGCCATCCTGCGACCGGTCCGCATGTGTGAACCTCCGTGATGGCCCTATTACTGGTCTAATCGCAAGCACCCGAGTAGCCTTGCAACCATCCAGAGGCATCCAGAAGGCGGACCCGGATGGCAACCAGACTTCAGCGCGATCCATACGACGTATCGAAAGTCTCGCCGAGCCTTGGCGCGGAGGTGCGCGGCATATCGCTTGCCCAAGCCGGCGCCGCCGAGGTGGAAGGAATATTCGAACTGCTCCACGAGCATCTCGTTCTGTTCTTCCCCGGGCAACACCTGACGGCGGAGGAGCACATCGAGTTCGGCAGGCACTTCGGGCATATCGAGGGGCATCCCAACGTCAGGAACCGCACCCCGTACCCCGAGATACTGGAACTCGTGGGAAGCCGAGGGGGCGTGGCCGACGAGTGGCACAGCGATCTGACGTTCCAGCCGGAACCTTCCATCCTTTCCATACTCAGGGTCGTGACCTGCCCCGACGTGGGCGGCGACACGATGTGGGCCAACATGTACAAGGCGTACGACGAGCTTTCGGCGCCGCTACGCGACCTGTGCGACGGCCTGACCGCCCTGCACGACGCCCATCCCCACAACCGGGCCGACGTGATGGCGATGCACCCGGTGGTGCGCCTGCACCCCGTTACCCGCAGGAAGTCGCTCTTCGTCAACGAGCACTTCACGCGCCGCATCGTCGAGATGAGCCACGAGGAGAGCGAATTGCTCCTCGGCCACCTCACGCGGTGGGTGTCGAGTCCACGGTTCACGGTGCGCTATCAATGGACCGCGGGGACAGTCGCCATCTGGGACAACCGCTGCACGCAGCATTTCGTGCTGGACGACTTCGACGGGGAACGCATCATCCAGCGCGTGACGGTAGTAGGGGACGTGCCGGAAGCCTCGCGTCCCGCCCGCTGGGAACCGTACATACACGACAAAGGCGCGACGCGACGGCACGACCGACAGCTCCGGGATTTTCTGCGGGACGCTTCCGACGCCCCTACGGACAACACCGTACGGGGCATGTAAGCCCTCCGCCCGCGTGACACGACACTAAGGGGCGTTCTCTTCGACTAGCCGCGCCCGCTCCAGCAGCGCCCGGGCGCGGCTGAGGTGTGGCATATCGACCATCTGGCCATTGAAGGTAAACGCCATGCGGCCTTCGGCCTGGGCTTCGTCGAACGCTTCGATGAGTGCCTTCGCCTCGGCGACCTGCTCGGGCGCGGGCGTGAAAGCGTCGTTGATCACGTCGATCTGGTCCGGATGGATGGATAGCTTGCCCGTGAAACCGAGCCGCGCCCCCTCCTCGCATTCCTCCCGAAGGCCATCGATGTCGCGGAAGTCGACGTACACCGCATCGATGGGTTGCACACCTCCAGCGGCCGCGCTAAGCAGGGTTACGACGCGCGTGTGCTGGTAGACGGATAGATAGTTGCCCTCCGCATCGCGGTTGCCCGGCACGCCGAGCACCGCGGACATGTCCTCCCCGCCCCAGGTCATCCCCTCGACGCGGGGACACTTCGGGAAGGTCGGGTTGTTGAGCGCGCCCAGCGGCGTCTCCGCGATCAGGATAAGCCCGACACCCCGGTCGGGATGACCGTGCAGCCGCTCCAGCCGCGACAACTCGGCGTCGATGGCGTTCAGACCCTCCAGCGTCTCCGGTTTCGGGACGACGTATGCGTCCGGCGGGGAGACCATGGTGGCTTCGAGATCGGCGCGGCCCCAGGGCGTATCCAGGGGATTCATTCGCACCGTCTTCTCCTTGCTGCCGAAGTCGGATCCGGCAAGCCACGACGCGACGATGCCCCGCACCTCGTCCTTGCGGGCCGGCGTGACCGCATCCTCCAGGTCGAAGATCAAGGCGTCCGCGTTGGTGCCAAGCGACTTGACGAGCATCCGCTCGTTGCCGCCGGGCACGAAATGTATCGAACGACGCAGGCCTGTCATGGGTATTCGCTCAACGATGGGTGTGCGGCACAGTCCGTGATCGCATCGAATTAGTCAACAGCATCCCCAACCGAACCCGGCTGAGCCTGACGAAGTCTGCGCCCTGAGCATTCGCGGCAGACATTGCAAATTTGTCATTACGCTGTATAGACGCTGGCGGGGCCCATCTCTAAGATTGTTGTATGGCCAAGACCGAACAACTGCAGCTACGGGTAAGCGCAGCGCAGAAGGAACGAATCAAGGCGCAGGCGGCGCGTGCGAGAGAAGACGTATCCAAGTGGGTATTGAGCAGATTGCTACCCGCGCCATCGGACGAATTCCAGCGACTGATAAACCGGCTGAAGTCCGATCCATTCGCGCGATCGCTGACGCTCGCCGAGATGCATGACTTTCTTCATCGATGCAGCGCGACCAAACTGGAGGTCGCCGTGCAGTCTGCAGACCTCTTGCGCCTGGATACATGGACGTCGAACTACCTTGCAGCGATGGTGGAGTACGCCTGCGCAATCAAGCATGTGCCGGTACCGGAGTGGCCAAGAGACGTACCGCCGCTGACCACTCCCTGGTTCGCGTCGCGGCTGGACTCGCTGAGGCTGCACCTGCTGACGTCATCACCCCCACCCTTCCGCCGCCGAAACCTCTTCGTCGACAGCACTCTTGGCGCCAGGGTCTGATGGCGCTCAATCACGCCGACATCCACCGCCTGCTTGAACTCCTGAACGAGAAACTTGCGGAAGCCGATGTCACCGGAGAGGTTTACCTGGTCGGTGGCGCCGTCATGTGTCTCGTACACGAGGCAAGACAGAGCACCCAGGATCTCGACGCCTTCTTTCGTCCCGCCGCCGTGATTCGCAGAGCCGCAGAGCGCATCGCCGACGAGGAGCAATGCCCGCGGGACTGGCTCAACGACGCAGTCAAGGGCTATCTCAGTCAGCAGGGTGACTATCAGCCGTATCTTGAACTGTCGAATCTCTCGGTGATGACGGCCAGCCCCGAATACTTGTTGGCAATGAAATGCCTGGGGATGCGGCTTGGACCGGAGTTCCACGACGAGGCCGACATTCGATACCTGTTGCGATATCTGAATGTCACCAACTACGCCGCCGCGATGGACATCGTAACGCGCTACTACCCGGCTGAACGCATACCCCAGAAGACGCTCTACGCCCTGGAGGAGATACTGAGCGGCTAGTGTCCACGACGAGTCGAAACAACCCGCTGTGCCAGTAGGAGTGGGCCTAAGTCGGCCTGATCATTTAGGACTCTGCCGCCTCGACAAACTCGTCAACGACATCGTCCGCCATATGTTCCAAAAGTCTCAGAGAAGATAGATGGGAGATCGCTTCGTACGAAAGATACGTACAGGCGCTGGCTAGTGGTCTGCCTTCCAACAGTCCTATCTGATTCGGAGAATGCCTTATAGGTCTGCGGTGAGAACAGATCAATGAAAGGGGATTATATAGGGTAGTACCCAAACGAGGCGGATTCTCCCCTCCGACTCAGGGGCAACTTTTACTGGCGAAAGCCGCCTGTCGGAACCTGACTCGGCCTTCGCGGCTTCGCGTCTTTGACGAGTTCTTGAACCTTGTCGCCGTAGGCGATGCGGATCGCATTGGACACGATTCCATCCATGTTGGATTCCTCGTTTTGCGCGCCTAGCATCGCGGCTACGGTTTCAACGATCTGGGTGGCGCTTTCGTCAAGGTTGACGTTGAGCGTGACTCTGCGGCTTGCCATCGGCTACTTCCTAGGCTTTTCCCGTATCTCGACGGGGCGCAACAGGGACTTCGCCAACCGTTCTGGTGTGGCGTCAATTCGGAAAACTTCTTCAAGTTCCGCCTTCGTCGGGGAGTAGGTCGAGGGTTCGACTTCGACTATTTGCGGCTTCTTCGGCCTGGTCCGACTCACGGTCAGTTTTCCTTCCTCCCTAGGCCACAACGAGCATACTCCAGCCGCGAACAGACTGCCGCAGTATTCGTGCTACGCTCCCAGTCAGCAAACCGCTGATGCGATCCCTTGTCGGGTCGCCCGCGAATACAACAGCCGCATTAAGTTCGGGCCGGGAGTAGCTACCCAGCCTCGGCGAATAAGCGGGAACATCCATGAATCGCATGGCGGTTTGCTACGGCCCGGCGCCCGTGGTTGGCGCGTCGGGAGAAGGTGAACCAGAAAGGAGACTCCCCCATGCGTCACAAGACTACTGCGCTCGCAGTATGGCTTTCGCTCGCCCTCTGCGGCCACGCGCTTGCCAAAGTCTACGAACTGCCGCGATCCACGGCGGCAATGCCTGTCCAGGCGCTCATCACCTGCGAATCCGCCGAATGCGAAGTCGCCGAGCACTGCGCCCGTTACGACGAGTGGGCCAATATCTCGTCGGACGCCGATTTCTCCAAGGTGTGGACGCTTGAGCGGAACCAAGCGGCGATGACCCCGAAGCGCGCCAACGGAAATCTGCTTTGCGCCATGTCAGTCAGGAAGGGAAAAACCTACACTCGCCCGTTGCGCTACTACCGGACCAAAAACGAGGCGGGAAGCTGGACCTACATGGCGATGACCCGCGATTGGGGTCTGCGAGAAATGAGCTTGCAGTCGACCGTGATGGCGGCCCCGGCGACAGACTACGATTTCTACCAACTCGTGAAGAGCAAAAGGCTGTGCTTCGATGGTTGCGGGGACTCGGCCGACTACATCTACTTCAAAGCGACTGTGCTATTCGCAGGAAGCCTCAGCGCGTTCGGATCGACCTTCACCCACTTCTCTCCCGGCGAAGGAACGCTGAAAGGAGAGTGGGAATACGAACAGGCGTCACCCGAGTTCAAAGGATCGCTCACCCTCAACTACTACGATGCGGACGGAAACTACGGCGCCAGCTGCTGGTTCACCCTAGAATTCGAGGATGCCGACTCGGGAACCTACGAGGCAACGTGTGACGATGAAGACATCCCGGACGCCGATGGGCCGTGGATCGTCACGGGGCGATGATCCGTCAAACTCCCGCGCGCTTCAACCGTTAGCCTTGTCCAACGCGAAGTGAGGGTGAAGCGAAGGTCCGATTCCAACGCGAAGTGAGGGTGAAACGGGAGTTCCGCGCATCATTCGGGGATGATCGTGGACATTCAGACGCGGCGGCTACGCACCATCGAGCAGCTTCGTGCCTTTGTGGAAGGCAACGAGGCTGTGGTTTTCCAACCGAGGGACCGGGCCGATGCCTACGGCTTCGTCCGGGACACGCTGGAGCGCTTCGGCTACCGGCGGCTCGGCAAGCGGGACAAGGGGGTGGTTCTGCGGTTCCTGGTCGCCGCGACCGGCATCTCGCGCAAGCAGACGGAGCGCCTGGTGCGGCAGTGGCGGGACACCGGCACGATCCGGGACCGGCGCGGCGGCAACCGCGGCCGGCCCTTCGCGCGCAAGTACGCGGCGGCGGACATCCGGCTGCTGGCGGAGATCGACGAGGCCTTCGGACAGATGTCGGGGCTGGCCACGCGCGAGATCCTGCGGCGCCAGTTCGAGGTGTTCGGGGACGCCCGCTTCGCGCGGCTGGCGACGATCTCCAACGGCCACGTCTACAACCTGCGCCACTCCGCGACCTATCGCGCCAGGCGCACGCTGTGGACGAAGACGCGGCCGGCGACCGCGGCGATCGGCCTGCGGCAGGCGCCGCGGCCCGAGGGCCGGCCCGGCTTCGTGCGCGTGGACACCGTCCACCAGGGCGACCGCGACGGGGTCAAGGGCCTGTACCTGATCAACCTCGTCGACGAGGTCACCCAGTACGAGTTCGTCGGCGCCGTCGCCGGCATCTCCGAGCGCTTCCTGCTGCCGCTGCTCGAGGGCCTGCTGCTGTCCTTCCCGTTCCCCATCCTCGGCTTCCACGCCGACAACGGCAGCGAGTACATCAACCACCGCGTCGCCGGGCTGCTCGACAAGCTGCGCGTCGAGCGGTTCACCAAGTCCCGCGCCCGGCGCTCGAACGACAACGCGCTGGTCGAGGGCAAGAACGCCAACGTGGTGCGCAGGTGGTTCGGCCACGACCACATCCCGCAACGCTTCGCGCCCGAGGTCAACCGCTTCGCCCAGGGCACGCTGTCCCCGTTCCTCAACTTCCACCGGCCATGCCTGTTCGCCACCGAGAACCGCGACGGCAACGGCCGGGTCCGGCGCAAGTACCTCGCGCGCGACGTCATGACGCCCTACGCCCGGTTCCGATCGCTCGCCGACGCCGGGCGGTTCCTCAAGCCCGGCCTCGGCTTCGCGCTCCTCGACGCCGCGGCCACCGCCGAGACCGACCTCCAGGCCGTCCGCCGCGTCCAAGCCGAGCGTCGCGAGCTGTTCCTGCGCATACGCGCCGGCACGGCGCCCGACCGCGCCGCCGGATGACGCCCCCGCCCGGGAACAGTTCGCTCGCCGCTCGGGCAGGGATGGCGACCGCGAACGTGCCCGCCATGGCCGGCGCGGGCCGACCGACCGCTCGAGTCCCATCCAACGCCGGCGGCCGCCATCCCCGCCCACAGCGTGGGTCGCTGCGCGGCCGTCAAGGGTCCGCTGCGCCGGACAGGACGCCCCAAGACAGTTCGCCAAACCCGACTCCCGACTCTTCCCCACCGGTGCCGCAAAACACCGACCGCGGTCCGGCCTCCTGTCCGCCCTTGACCGCCGCTCCGCTCAAACTCCGGCACCTCTTGACCAGCGGCGCCGGCGCACCCAACATCCCGCTCTTCGCAGCAGAACATCCGCACAACCAACCGCTTCACGGATCCGGCAACTTCACCCTCACCTTCTCATTGGACAACGGGCCGTTCAACCACGTTGAATAGTTCGTTTTTCTTGTCGCCGATCTCGGAAATCAAAGAGTTCACTTCATCCAGCGTCGGATAGTTGTTGTTCGAGATCATGGGATGGGACTCTCCGAATTCCGGCTCGGAGTGTCGCGTCACTGGCTTGAGGTATTCGGCCACCAACAGCATTGCGCGGTAGTGATTTTCGGCCTTGGCGTTCAGGAGTGCGATTTCGCGCTCAAGTTCCTTGCGCCTGTCAATGAGTTCGATGAGGCACTTACCCTGTTCACTTTTGGTCATTGTGCGCGCGCTCCCGATGCCCTGCCCGTAGGGGCGATGAGTTGGCAGTATCTTAGCCGCTTTCCTACGAGCCCGAGTACGACCGAACCCATTTGTTCCAGCGTATCTGCCTCTCGAATGTTGTGGCGCCCGGAAAACTCTCTGACGTACCGCTGTAGGTGCTTCGGAGAGAACTTGTGATACGTGCCCTTGTGGGCGCGTTTGAGCATCGACCAAAAGGACTCGATGCCTTGGATATGGACAGGGCCGCGGACGTACTCGCCGATGCCGTGACGGACGCTCTCATGGTCAAGAATGTCCTCGTAAGCCGCCGCTTCGTCGCTGTAAATCCGCGCGTCCAGCCCCACGGTGCGGTCTAGGAAGTCGAGCAGTGTGGCCTTCTTCGTATCCCCTACGACTTCGGCCCGGACGAGATTCGATCCCCGATCCTTCGCTCCGACAACGGCGGTCTTGCCGACCGTCCCCCGGCCAGCGTTGAGCTTGTCCTTTTCGTGCTTGTTGCGTTCTTTCCCGCCGAAGTAGGCCTCGTCTACTTCGACGGGACCGGACGATGGAAGATCGCGGTCGGTTTCGAACGTCATGCGGATGCGGTGCGCCAGATGCCATGCGGTCTTTTGCGTCACGCCGAGATCGCGGTGCAGCTTCATGCTGGACACGCCTTTGAGCGACGTAGTGACGAGGTAGATCGCTATCGCCCAGGTCTGGTAGCCGAGATTGGAGGCTTGCATGGCGGTCCCGGTCTTGACGCTGAACCGCTTCCGGCAAGCCTTCTCTCGGCACCGATAGGGCATCGTCGGATGGGCCGCGCCGCACTGAACGTTGAGCGATCCGCAGTGCGGGCAAGCTGGCGTGTCGCCCCATCGCTGCTCTGCGAACCACGTCTCGGCGGTGGCGTCATCAGGGAAGATGCGGAACAGTTCGGCTAGGGTGATTCCCTTGCGGTGAGCCTTGCCGGGAGCCTGTTGTGTCATCCGTTTGAGTCCTCGAATAGCTTGGGTACTATTCTATCAAACGGGTTGGCGTTTGGGTACTACCCTATATAATCCCCCAATGAAATACTCCATGTCCTTGCACCACTAACAGCTCATTTCAAGTCGATTGTGGCTGCCGCATCATCATGGCGCCGCGCAGGCAGGAGCAGACGACTTCGCCCCGCTGGTTCGTTCCGACGTGCTCGAAGGTGACGATGCCGCGGTCGGGTTTCGAGCGGCTTTCGCGACGGTCGACGACCCTGGATGTGACCCGGATCGTGTCGCCGATGAACACCGGGTTCGGAAACGTGGTCTTCTCGAATCCGAGGTTCCCAATCGTGGTGCCCAGCGTGGTATCGCCCACCGAAAGGCCGACGACCAGCCCCAGGGTGAAGATGCTGTTGACGAGAATCTGGCCGTGCAGGGTGTCCCTGGCGAATTCGGCGTCAAGGTGAAGCGGCTGCGTGTTCAGGGTCAGCGCGGTAAAGAGCAGGTTGTCGGTCTCGGTGACGGTGCGCCCCGGCTCGTGCTCGAAAGCGCGCCCGACCTCGAGCTCCTCGAAGTACTTTCCCGGCATCAAGTGATCCTCCTTGAGGCCATGCTAACCTCTCGCCCATGAACTTTGAATCGAACGGCGAACACCAGCTCATCCGCGATGCGATCGGCCGGTTGTGCGCGAACTTCCCGGACGAATACTGGGCCGCGTGCGACCGGGAGCACCGCTTTCCTTGGGACTTCTACAACGCGATGGCGGCGGACGGCTGGATCGGGATCGCCATCCCGGAAAAATACGGCGGCAGCGGCCGGGGCATCACCGAGGCGTCCATCGTGCTGGAGGAGGTGTGCGCCTCGGGTGCCGCGATGAACGGCGCGAGCGCCGTGCATCTTTCGATCTTCGGCATGCACCCGGTGGTCCGCCACGGCTCGGAGGAGATGAAGCAGAAGTACCTGCCGAAGGTCGCGAAAGGCGACCTTCACATCTCGTTCGGCGTGACCGAACCCGACGCGGGCACCGACACGACGTCCATTACCACCACCGCGCGCCGCGATGGCGACCACTATGTCGTCCGGGGACGCAAGGTGTGGACCACCAAGGCGCTCGATGCCCAGCGCGTGCTGCTGCTTGTGCGCACGCAAGCGCGCGAGAAGGTCGAAAAACGCACGCAGGGCATGACCTTGCTGCTCGCCGAACTGCAGCGTCCCGAAGTCAGCATCTCGCCGATCGAAAAGGTCGGCCGAAACGCCATCGCCACCTGTGAGGTCGTATACGATGACCTGCCGGTGCCCGTCACCGATCGCGTCGGCGAGGAAGGCATGGGTTTCCGGTACCTGCTCGACGGCCTGAACGCCGAACGCATTCTGGTTGCTGCCGAATCCTTGGGGATAGGCCGCGCCGCGATGCGGCGTGCAGTCGACTACGCCAACGACCGCGTTGTTTTCAACCGGCCGATCGGCATGAACCAGGGCGTGTCGTTCCCTCTCGGCGAAGCCAGGATGCGTCTCGATGCCGCCGAACTGATGATCCGCAAGGCGTCGTGGCTCATGGACCGGGGCGAGCCGTGCGGCGCGGAAGCCAACATGGCGAAGTGGCTCGCCGCCGATGCCTGCTTCCAGGCTGCAGACCAGGCCGTACAGACCCACGGCGGTTTCGGTTACGCCAAGGAGTTCCATGTGGAACGGTATTGGCGGGAAGCGCGCCTGCAACGCCTTGCGCCGATTTCACAGGAGATGGTGCTGAACTACGTGACGGAGCACGTACTGGGGTTGCCCCGGTCGTATTGAAGATTGCCGAATCGATACTGTGACCAGCGTGTTTTGCGGCAAGCGCCAGTGCTATTGCTGTCAATGGCGCTTGTGGCCTGTACCCTGGCGCCGGATCCAAGCGTTCCCGAACAGGTCTCGGAGTTCGAAGACGATCTGACCGGCCACCAACAAACGGCCGCTGCGCAGGTCGCCTGGTGGAAAGCCTTCGACGACCCTGTCCTGAACCGGATCGCAGAAGCCGCGCTCGGTTCGAATTTCGACCTTGAGGAAGCCGTTGCCCGGGTCGACCGGGCGCGAGCCAGGGCGCGAATGGCCCGCTCCGCGCGATTGCCCGCCATGCAGGCAGCGGTTGGCCCGAACGAGGCCCGTGTGCCGACAAGCGCCGGACTCGGCGCCCAACTGGAAGAACTCGGATTGGGCCCCGACGTGTTCGGGGCGTTTGGATTCGCCCTTCCGGACCGTCTCGAACTCACCACCTACTCCGTCGCATCGGAATTCGCCTACGAGGCAGATTTCTGGCTTCGCGCCCGCAACTCGGCCCGCGCCGCGGGCGCGGAGAGCCTGGCGGCGGAGGCGGATTGGCACACGGCTCGCATCCGGGTCCTCGCGGACACCATCGGGACATATTTCGAGGTTGTCGATCTCAGGCAACAGCGGTCGCTGGCGGGACAGATCGTCGAACTCCTGAAGGAGTGGGAATGGCTGATGGAGACCCGCTACGACGGCGGGCTGGCCGATACCCGGGATGTCTACGCCTTGCAGCGGCGACTGGGTGACGCCGAGGCGGAACTGCCTCGGATCGAAGCGTTGCTGGCCAATGCCGAGGCGCGACTCTGGGTGCTGGTGGGAGGTTACCGCGAGGAAATCGCCGGCATGCTTCCGGACGTGCTGACCACGGCCGCCTCGCTCGGGCCAGCCCCAACAGGCTTACCGGCTGGTCTCCTGGTGCAGAGGCCCGATGTCAGGGCGGCGCGACAAAGGGTCGAAGCGGCTCGATACGCCGTAGGCTCGCGCCGGGCGGAACTGTTGCCGGCGTTGTCGCTATCCGGTTCGATCGGCCTGCAAAGTTCGGAGTCCGACGACTGGTTCGATCCGGATCAGTGGTTCCGCAATCTGAGCGCAAACCTGCTTGCGCCGGTGCTGCAGCGCGGACGGCTGCGCGGCAATGTCGAGCTTGCCGAGGCCAGCCTCGACGAGGCGGTCGCCGGATTCGGGCGCTCCGTCCTGACGGCGGTCCATGAAGTGCAGAGCGCAATCGCCGGCCTCGAAGCCAGCCGTCGCCGTGTCGACATCCTGGTCTCGTTGCAGGAAGCGGCCCAGGCCGAAGCCGACCTGAGGCAGGACAGGTATGCATCCGGGCTCGACGACTACGGGGTCTTCCTGGGCGCATCGCAGATGCTGCTGAGCGCGAAGTCCGCCCGCGCCGCCGGGGAACGCGAACTGGGATACGCGCGACTCGCCCTGCACCGCGCCGCGGGAGGCGCCTGGATGTCGGTGCCGTGACACGGATCTGCTAACCGGCCGCGGGACACTCGAACATCAGTGGCACTCTGCCCTTTCCGCAAAAGCCCAAGAACAGACCGGGCTTTCGCCGTATAGTAGGCCTTGGCGAACAGTGAGGTGACGACGACTCGCGGACCAGCTTCTGTGCGCGAGGGTGGGTGCCGTGGGCGCCGTCACCAATCATGATCGAAGGAGGCGCAGTGCTTGCCGAAGCGCGCGAGATGACCATCGCCGAGGAGCTCATCCTCCTGCTTCTGAAGGATGACACCGGCTTCGTCGCTCCCATCCCGGAATGGCGCATGTCGTGCGCCCTCGTAGGCGCCGTCCTGCTGGACCTGTCGTTCAAGGGTCGTATCGACACCGACCTTCAGACCCTGCAGTTGATCGACCCGACGCCGACGGGAGACGAACTGCTCGACCCCACCCTCGCGATGATCGTCGAAGAGGAGACAGCCCACAGTGCACGGTACTGGATTGAACGGCTGGCTGCCCATGCCGACGACATCAACGAAATGGTCTTCGACCGACTCGTGCGTCGCGACATCCTCGAGCACGACACGGCGGGGTTCTGGTCGCTTTCGGGCAGGGTTGCGCGGTCTGGCCGCTATCCCCTGGTCGACGGCGCACCCGGCGAAGAAATCCGCAGTCGAGTCATGCGCACCCTGTTCGACGACGAGATTCCGGACCCCCACGACGTGACCGTGATCGGACTGGTGCGGGCCTGCGAAGGTTTCAAGGCGCTGCTGACACCGGAGGAGCACGAGGAAGCCGAAGAGCGCATCGAACTGATTGCGGGCCTGGATCTCTTCGGCCGGGCGGTGCTGGCGGCGGTTGGGAGTTCATATTCGCCGCCTGCCACCCTGCGTGTCGGGGGCAGGCGAGCGTTGCCGTCGGTGGGACTGTGGGACTGCCTGCGGTCGCCGTCGTTTCGCGCCAAGAACTTGCCCAAGTTCTTCGCCGAGAAGGCAGAGCAGCTCGGGCCCGCCTTTACGCTCAGGTTTCCCGGCAAGTCGTTCGTCGTCCTCGCCGGTGCCGAAATGAACCATTGGATCGGGCGCAAGGGACGTCTCTACCTGCGAACGCGAGACTATCTCGAGGACTTCCAGACTGCCTGGGGCACCGCTCGCTCGATCGCCAGCATGGATGGCGCCGATCACTACCGAATGCGAAAGGCTGCCCGTGCCGGGAACTCCCGCGCCGTCGTGGAGGACCGGCTAGAGGAACTCATTACGCTTGGGCGGGATGATTTTCGGCGATGGGAAGTCGGCGAAGTGTTGCCCGGCGAGATGACCTGTCAGCGATGGATCGGCCGGCAGATTTCATGGCTCAGCACGAGCATCGATCCGCCGATCGAGATTCTCGACGGCCTGCTCGAGTTCGAGTTCCGCGCACTGCTCGTTTACGTCATGAGATTGCTGCCCGAAATCGCCCTTCGCACGCCCGCCATGCGGCGGGCGCACGCGGCGGTGCTTGCGCTTTATGCCGAAATCCATGCCGGGCATTCACCGGCGCAACGGGAAGGCAAGCGCAGGGACCTCGTCGACGACCTGATGGACGTGCACTCTGCCGACCCCCAGTTCCTGCCCGAAACGGACCTCGAGTTCGCGTTCATCGCGCCCATCATCGCCGGACACTATGTCGGCAGCGCCATGAGTTTCGCGCTCTACGAGTTGATGTCCAACCCGGACCTGTACGAGCGCATCGCCGCGGAAGCCGATGCGTTGTTCGCCAACGGGGATCCGAACGCCGCAGACCTGGACATGCAAGCCATCGACGTCACCCACCGTTTCGTCATGGAGAACCTGCGCCTGCATCCCGTGATCCCGGTACACAACCGGACGGCGGCGAACGCCTTCGAGGTGGACGGGAAACTGGTGCCCGCGAGAACCACCGTCATGGTGGCGTATCCGGCGGCCCATTACATGGCGGAGAACTTCGAGGATCCGGAAAAGTTTGATATCGACCGCTACCTGCCACCGCGCAACGAGCACCGCAAGCGCGGCGCGTATCACCCGTTCGGCGTCGGCACGCACACATGCCTGGGACAGCGCTTCACCGAGTTGATGATGGTCGCCGACCTGCTGTTGGTGGCCCATCACCTGGAACTGGAAATGGTGCCGGCCGACTACAAGCTGAAAATCTCTCCACTGCCGAAGTTCAGCCCCGACAAGAAGTTCAAGTTCCGGGTCAAGCGCATACGCAACCCCATCGCGACCTCCTCCTGACGATAGATCGCGTCGGTCATCAGGGAGTCCGCCAGGATCAAGTTCTCGGGATCTCCCGGGAGATCCTTACACGGACGCCGGCGTGGCCTGCACCACGCGCGACGAGTTGACACGCAGGTAGACAGCCATGAGCGCCGGCACGAGCAGCATCAATATTGCCGTCGTTATCATGATGCCGACACCGAGGGAAGCAGCGAAAGGCACGAGGAACTGTGCCTGGATCGCCCGCTCCAGGATCAGCGGCGTGAAACCGAGGAACGTGGTCACGGAGGTCAGGAAAATCGGTCGGAACCGCCCCATGGCGCCTTCGATGATCGCCTCCCTGGGCGATACCCCCTCCTTCAGGCGTTGCTCTATAAAATCGATCATCACCAGCGAGTCGTTGACAACCACACCAGCGAGTCCGAAGAAACCGAGGAAAGACGCCGCGCTTATGGCCACGCCCAGCACCAGGTGGCCCAGGACCAGTCCAATGACGCCGAACGGAATGATGGCCATGACGATGAATGGCTTGCCGTAGGAAGAGAGCGCCGTCGCAAGCAGAGCAAAGATAAGCAGCATGGCGAGCACGAAACCCCGGTAAAGTGCATCGAGGGACTCGATTTGCTGCTGCTGTTCGCCTCCGAACGAATAGGTCAGTTCCGGGTCGGCCGCGGTGAATCTCGCAAGGATGTTGTCCCTGAGTTCGGCATTGGCTTCACCGCTGGAAATCCGCTTCTCGTCGATGTCGGCCGTTACGGTGACCACGCGCTGGCCATCCTTGCGTCGTACCGACGGCGGCGAAGTGCCCATGTGCAGCGTTGCCACGTGTCCAAGGGGCACCTCTGCGCCGGTCGGCGTCCGAACCACGTACGACTCCACATCGGTGATCGCATTCCGTTCACCCTCGGGCAGGCGCGCATACACGCGCACTTCCTCGGATCCGCGCTGTATCCTCAGGGCCTCGGCGCCGAAGAAGGCATCCCGCGCCTGGCGGGCCAGGGCATCCAACGTGACGCCGAGGGTCCTGGCTTCCGGTCGTAGCTCCAGTTGCAGTTCCCTGATCCCCGGGGAGTGATCCGACCTGATGTCGAAGACGCCTTCTACCGTGCGAAGGCCTTCGACCACGGCGTCGGCGATCTCGTTGAGGCGTTCAGGATCCGGATGCGACAGCACCGCCTCCACCGGGCTGCCAAGGTCGATGACCTCGCCACTGAAGGAGATGCCGCGCGCGTACGGCAGGATGCCGACCTCGTCGCGCCAGGCCTGCATGACGGCGATCGTTGAGATGTCCCGTTCCTGGGCGCTCACGAGCTTGAACTCGACGGTTGCAATGTTGGCCCGGGGGTTCAGTGTAGGTGCCGGGTTGAGTCCGCCCCCCTCCACGCGCGGCTCCTGGCCGACGGTCACCGTGGCCCCGACCAGGAGGGGCGAGCCTTCGTTCTGCTCGCGCGACAGCCTTTCGATGACCCGTTGCCCGGCCTCCTCCAGCCCCATCGCGACTTCGTGCGTGCGTTCTGCCGTAGTCCCGTCCGCCATTTCAAGGGTTGCCGTGACGAAGTCGCCCTCCACCACGTCGGCGAAGGTCGTGGCAACAATACCAGCCGGCACCAGCGAGACGCTGAAGACGAAGAGTCCCACCGCGCCCGCCACGACGATGGCAGGTTGATGCGTGGCAAAACGCAAGGCGCGATTGAGCGGTCCGTTCAGGAACCGCGCCAGCGCGCGATCGACGCCGGCCTGTGTCCCCGCAAAGAAGCGATCGATCCGACCCGTCGGTTCCCAGTCGGGACCGTGGAGGTGTGACAGATGCCTCGGCAGAATGAACAGCGATTCAACCAGGGAAATCAGCAGCATGCCGATGATGATGACCGGGAGAGCCGTCCATATCTCGCCGATGCCGCCCGGTATGAAGAGTAGTGGAACGAACGCCACGACCGACGTGAGAACCGCAAACGTCAACGGTCCCCTGATCCGACGGGCGCCGCGGATCGCCGCGACGGTGCCGGCAGTCCCCCGCATGCGTTCCTGGTGAATGTGCTCCGCCACGACGATGGCGTCGTCGACGATGATGCCGATCGCAAGCACGAAGGAAAACAGCGAGATCGTATTGATCGCGAGGTCGAATACGAGCATCACGGCCAGCGCGCCTATGCCGGCGGTCAGCAGCCCGACCACTACCCAGAAGGCGAGCCGAATCTCCAGGAACAGGGCCAACGCGACAGTCACCAGCAGCAGCCCCAGGAGACCGTTCTTGACCAGGAGATCGAGGCGTTCCGAATAGCTCTGCGAGTCGTCGTTCCAGATGGTGATGCCCACGCCACCCGGCAGCGACGGCACGATCACGTTGGCGAGGTGATCGTGCACGGCCTCCGCGACATCCATCACCTGCTCGCCATCCGCGCGCGACACCTCGACGAAGATCGCGGGATTGCCCTCGTGGCGAACGATCAGGTCCACATCCTGAAAGCCGTCGCGGACGTCGGCGACGTCACCAAGGCGAATCGCCGTGCCGTCATCTCGGGCCACCAGAACGATATCCTCAAAGTCCTGCTGAACGTAGCGCTGGCCAACGGTGCGGATGCGCACCTGGGCTTCCCTCGTATCAAGGCTGCCCGCGGAGAGGTCAAGCGAGGCGCCCTTCACCGCCTGCGCGACGTCCGCCAAAGTGAGACCAAGCGCCCGCAGGTGCACGAGCGGAACATCGATGGAGATCTCGTAGTGCCTCGTTCCCGTCGTCTCAACGTGGGACACGCTGGGTAGCGATGCCAGTTCCTCTTCGACCTGGTACGCCAATTCCTTCAGTGCCCGCTCGGAGATGTCCCCATGCACGATGAGACGGATCATGCTCTGGCGGTTGCTCATCTCGCGGAACACCGGGCGCTCGGCGGCACCGGGGAAAGACTGGATGCGGCCTACGGCGGCCTTGACTTCGTCCATCGCTCCACTGATGTCCGTGTCCGTCTTCAACTCGACCCGGACGGATGCCGCCCCCGGCGCCGCCACCGACTTGACCGACTTCACGTCCTCCAGGCCGCGCACTTCCTCCTCGATCTTTGCGACGATCGACTCCTCGACCTCGTCCGGTGCCGCACCCGGATACGCGACGGTGACTTCGATCATGTTGAAGGGCACGGTCGGCCAAGCCTCCCGTTCGAGACCGGTCAGCGACACGATGCCTGCCGCGAGGATGCCCAACATGAGGAGATTGGCGGCAACGCGATTGCTCGCCATGAACGCAATCGGGCCAGCAGGCTCACCGTGGTCGACGGCATCGCCGTTCATGGAGTCGGTGACGGGGTCGCCGTTTGCGATACCTGGCCGTCCGAGACGCGTACCTCCATGCCGTTGGTCGCGAAACGGATACCGCCCACAATCGCCGACTCGGCAGGATCAAGCGCTCCGGTTACGAAGATCTCATCGTCCAGGCGCTGCAGGACGCGCACGGAGACGATCCGTACGATCCCGTTGTGGCCCACGGACCAGACCTCGTTGCCCGGCTGTAGCGCGGCACGACGAATCCTGAAGTACCTCTCCGGCGCCAGTCCCTCGATATCCACTTCTGCAAACTTGCCCACAAGCAGCGGCGGCTGGGCGTCGAGGCTCGCCCTGGAGCTGGCCGTACCGAATGGATCCGGTACTTGAACGATCACCTGGATCGTCCGCGTTTCCCTGTCGAGTGATGCCTCTGCCCGGTCGACGAAGCCCGTCCAGGACTTTCTGACATCGCCAAAATCAGCGAATACGCGGGCCAATGCCCGCTCCGCACCTTCGGCCCACAGCCCGGGAATCAACGCCACATCCGCGTCCGACAGGGGAACGACCACCT
Organism: Candidatus Azotimanducaceae bacterium; assembly: GCA_965203615.1. Lineage (GTDB taxonomy): Bacteria > Pseudomonadota > Gammaproteobacteria > Pseudomonadales > Azotimanducaceae > VXNE01. The sequence goes on along the minus strand of OZ241900.1, from coordinate 4,130,205 downwards.
CAACAGCATCCGTGGAGAAGAGCTTCCCTATGGCCTGATCGGCTGTCACGATTTGTCCGGGATCAACCCGCTCTTCCCGAACGATCCCGTCGAACGGCGACTTGACGCGGGTACGCGACAGATCAAGTTTGGCTTGGGACAGCCTCGCTTCTTCACGCTGCAGTGCCGCGCGCGCGGCCTCCAACTGCGGTTGCCGCAGGGTCAGGGGATTGGGAGTGTCCGAAGCATCGGAGCGCCGAGCGGAAAAGCGCGCGTACTCGTCGCGGGCAATAGCAGCATCCTCCTCGGCTTCGAGCATGGCGACTCGACGGGCGGCAAGCGCAGCTTCCGATTCGCGCACGCGGTACTGGTAGTCAGCCTCGTCGATGCGAAACAAGACCTGGCCCGCAGCGACCCGCCGGCCGCTACGAAATTCCGGCGCGACCCATACGACACGCCCCCCTACTTGCGGAGCGAGGTCGATCTCCGCGGACGGCCGCACGATTCCGGCGCCGCGCACGGGGATGGCACCGGAGCCCGGGTTGATGATCGCGGTCTCGACGAACGGAATCCGGGACGGCGCCTCCCGATGTTCGGGTTCCGGCGCGAGCGATACCAGGAACGTGGCAAGGACGACGGCCCCCGCGACTATCGCTCCCGCTATCAGAAATCCGGTACGCCTGCCCATCGTGCGCCGCTTAACGCATCACCGCGCACCCGGACTGAACGTCTCTTCCACCAGCCGGGAGTGTCTTCAATCTGTCCGTGATCGCAACGCTCAATGCGGGCTCCAACCTACCCAGCTCAAGTGGGCATCGCGAGTATAGCAACCGGGGTGGCAACGGGCCGCAACGACGGCCAGGGTCGATGAGGCATGGAGCCGGGACCGGTCACCTCGTGTCGCGCGCTCGCCAGCTTGTACCATACCGGCGCATGAAACGAATGGCCAAACCGTGACGCGAACCGCAGCCAGGGCGCTGGTCGAGACACTCGAAAGGCAGGGGGTGGACCGCGTGTTCTGCGTTCCGGGCGAGAGCTATCTCGACGTGCTCGACGCCCTGCGGGACTCGTCCATCGAGACGGTCGTCGCTCGACACGAGGGAGCTGCCGCCATGATGGCCGAGGCGGACGGCAAGCTGACCGGCCGTCCCGGTATCGTGTTCGTCACTCGCGGGCCCGGGGCAACCAATGCCAGTTCCGGCGTGCATGTCGCGCAACAGGATTCCACGCCCCTCGTTCTTTTCGCCGGTCAGGTGGCGCGGGCCGCGAAGGGGCGCGATGCCTTCCAGGAGCTGGACTTCGCAGCGTTCTTCGGCGGCGTGGCGAAGTCCGTCGTCGAGGTCGAAGACGCCGAGACATTGCCGGCCGAAGTCGAGAGCGCCTTTTGCATCGCCCTGGCCGATCGACCCGGTCCCGCCGTCATCGCGCTGCCGGAAGACATGCTCGGAGATCCCTGTGCTGCGCCCAGCCCCGGTTGCGTGCAAATCCCGGAAGCACCGCCCGATGACGCGCTGATGCGCGAATTCGACGCGCGTCTGCAAGCGGCGAGACAACCGCTGGTGGTCGTTGGAGGTTCGGTCTGGCGCGCTCGCGACGCTGCGGCGCTCGCCGTCTTCGCCGAGACCGCCGGCGTGCCGGTAGCATGCGTATTCCGACGCCAGCAGCTATTCGACCACGAACATTCCCACTACGCGGGCGACATCGGCATCGGGCTCAATCCCGCGCTGCGCCGCGCCGTGGAGGAGACCGATCTGCTCGTGCTGCTCGGGACCCGGTTCTCGGAGATTCCGAGCCAGTCGTACGCCCTCCCTCTGGCGCATACGCCCGTGGTCCACGTCCATCCCGACCGGCGGGAACTGCACCGCGTCCACCGGGCCGAACTCGCCATTCATGCCCGACCTGCAGCGTTTCTCGCTGCCACCGCGGCGCGCGGGGAGCGTTCCGCCTACGTCGATTCACTGCATGCGGCCTATCTCGACTGGTCGAAGCTGCCGCATCTGTCGCCCGGCAAACTGACGATGGGTCATGTCATGGCCACGCTGCGCGAAATCGACGATCCGGACCTGGTGTTAACCAACGGCGCCGGCAACTACTCCGGCTGGATTCACCGCTTTCACCGTTTCCGGCGGTTCGGTACGCAGGTCGCGTCCACCTCCGGCTCGATGGGCTACGGGCTACCCGCCGCCATCGCCGCCAAGCTGCGCCATCCGGAACGCACGGTGGTGTGCTTCGCCGGCGACGGCTGCTTCCAGATGACCGGCCAGGAGCTTGCCACCGCCGCGCAACAGGGCGCCCACGTCATCGTGCTGGTCGCCGACAACGGCATGTACGGGACCATCCGGATGCACCAGGAGCGCGCGTTTCCCGGACGCGTTCACGCCACGTCCCTTGCCAATCCCGACTTCGCGGCGCTGGCGCGCGCCTGCGGCGCGTATGGCGAACGGGTCGAGCAGGATGAGGATTTTCCCGCGGCTTTCACACGAGCAAGGGCAGCCAGTGCACCGGCTCTGCTGCATCTGGCGATCGACCCCGAAGCGATCACACCCGCCGCGACGCTTTCCAGCCTGGGAAAAAGCTGACAAGACTTGCGCCGCACTATTGGCGACATCGAACGATGGAGAAAAAACGCACAACCAGAAGGGACGATGACTCATGGCAACCCACATCCGGGCGAGATAGAGTTACGTTCTCGAGTCCGTACCCTTCGCCATGACCCAGAGCAAGGAGAAACAGACCATTCCAACGTGGCTCGACGGTAGGACCATCGCAATGCTGACCACGACGATTACCGTCGCGCTCATGCTCGGCACGATGATGCAGACAGCGCACGCGCGCCTTGGCAGCGAGATCGATCAACTCCGCCAGGATCTGCGCACCGACATCGAGAAGGTGAGCGCGAATCTGAGTAATGACATCAACAGGCTCGATGACCGTGTCAACAGACTTGACGACCGCGTCAACAGACTCGACGACCGGTTACGTTCCGTGGAAGTGGGCATCGCGACCATCCAGACCGCCGTCGCGGGTTTCGACGCCCGATTACCCTTCCTGGGACAGCACGCACGCAATGCGGACGAGACGCCCGGTCCCGGCGGGAACGACGGCTGAAGCCCCTTCCAGCTATTGCCGGCTCGCCGCTCTCAGGTCACCAGATCCGCTGACAGGTGCTCCACCCGGTTGAGATATCGGACCATGCAGCGCCCATCGCTGAAATCCAGGCGGCTGATTCCGGTGTTGTGGCTGCTGAAGCGGCTACCAGGCAAGTGCCTGCCAAACAGGAGATGTTGCACCAGCACGCTAAGGAAGGTGCCGTGGCTGACCAGGGCGACGCGTTCCTCCGGCCCCGACAGCATGTCCCGGATCTCGTCCGCCACCCGCCCCGCCCTTGCGACGAGTTGCTCCCGGGTTTCGAACGCACCGTTCCACCAACCTGTTTCGGTCACGCCGTCCGGAATGCTGAAGCCTGCGAACTGTGATTCCATCTCCGACCGGGTCAACCCCCCGTGGCCTACCCGCCCGTCCCCGTGGTCGAGCCAGACACCCCCGGCTTCGTGGATATCTACCCAGACTTCGGGTGCAACATCCAACGTCTCGCCGATAGGGCTTGCGGTCTGAAGCGCGCGCAGCATCGGGCTGCAATAGAGCCTGCCGATTCCGTAACAGCCTTCGGCGGCAATCCCATCCCGCGCATCCGTCTTGTCCACGTCGTGTATGAGATGCGCGGCCACCGTTCCGGCCTGCGTGGTGCCAATGTCTGTCAGGCTGGGATCCGCAGTCCGCGGACTCTCTCCCACGAGCGCATTGTTCGCCGACTGACCGTGCCGAATCAGATACAGTTGCGGCATTCTCTCCAGTTCCGTCGATGAGGTCGCAGCCCCGATGATCGACGGCGCGCGGTCCAAAGCGCAAGTGAAGAAACCTGGGCAACGAGCTGAGCGCCCAATGTTGAGTACGAGAAACGACTGTTCTGACACGAAGCCGGGCAAGGCCATGTGGGCATCGGCGATCCTGATCCTCGCGGCACCCTGGGCTATCGCGGACGACGAAACGGAAACGGATGGAGACCCGGATACGCCGGGTGCCATAGAAGAAATCGTGGTGGTCGGCGACCTCGGCAGCCTGCCGGGAGACGCCGTGAAGACCGTCTTCGGCTTCGCCAAGTCGCTGCTGGAGACGCCCCGGTCCGTTTCCAGCGTCAGCGCGGAAATGATGGACCGTTTCAACATGCGCGACATCGACGAGTTGATCGCGCTGGCCCCCGGGACCTTCACGCAGTCCTTTTTCGGCGTCGCCGGATCCCTCGACATCCGGGGCACCCCGGGGGAGACCTACTTTCGAGGGGTCCGCCGGCTCGACAATCCCGGCAACTATCCGACCCCCATCGGCGCGTCGGACCGCGTCGACATCGTGCGCGGTCCGCCATCGCCGATCTACGGACCGGCCAAGATCGGCGGCTATCTCAACTTCAATCCGAAATCCGCCAGGATCGAGGAAACGGGCGAGTTCATCGCCGGCAGAACCAGTGCCGTTGGAGTCGACGTGGGAAGTTGGGACAAGCGCATCCTGAGCGCCGAGGTCGGCGGCGCTGATCCGTTGGGAGGTCGCTACTTCGGCTACTACTTCTACGCCGAAGTCGAAGACTCGGACAGCTACTACCGCAACACGGGCACGCGTCAGACGTTGCTGCAGGCATCGTTCGACACCGATCTCGGCGAGAACATGCACATCGAGTTCGGCGGCATGTACCACGACCACCTCGGCAACCAGGTCGGCGGCTGGAACCGGCTGACGCAGGACCTCATCGACCATGGCACGTACGTCACGGGAGAGGCCCTACCGCTGGATGCCGATGGCGACGGGCACATCTCGCACCAGGAGTTCGATATCGATAAGGATGGCTTTACCGACCTGAACCCGTTTGCAGCAGGCCTCACCCCCGGAGATGGCAGCGCTCTGCAATACCCCGGCCCCTTTCCCGGGACCTGCACGATCGGGGATACGATCGTGTTCGGGTGCCGCCCCGATCTACTGCGCCTTGAGAACTCCGGTACCGCGCAACTCAAGGCCAACCAGGTCCTGGTCGGCCCCGACGACCTCCTCGACAGCCAGGTGCTTACGCTCTATTTCGACGCCATCGTCTTCGCTCGGAACGGTTGGCAGTGGACGAACCAGTTGTTCTTCGAAACGGCCGACACGCTGGCGGAGTCCGCCTACGGGTTCTCCCAGTTCCACCACACCTGGGTCGTGGAAGAAAAACTGGTGGTATCCAACGACTTTCGGGTCGGCGGCAGCGAGACTTCAATACAGCTATCCCCATCGCTCCGCTATACGGACTTCGACCACGCGGACGACTACACCAACGAGTATTTCGACCGGCGCGACCTCACTCAACCTGGCGGACCGCTCGACTCCCGGCTGCTGTCGACCCGGATCGACGACGATTACACCGAGTACTACATCGGTGACTACCTCGACCTCGGATTCGCCGTTCTGGCCAATACGGACTGGAGCAACGGCGTGAGCCTGCTTGTCGGCGCGCGCTATGACGCCGTCGACATGGAAAGTCGGCAACCCGTCGACAAGCTGCTGCTGCCAAGTTCCAACAACTTTTGCCTGCCGCCCGGCGACTGCATTCAGGCGCAGGCGGCCGACGAGGTGGACGGCTTCTCCTGCACGCTGAGCCTGAGCTACGCGAGCCCCCTGGGGTTGCGGCCCTACGCCACCGTCTCCACCCAGTCCACCGTGATCGCGGGCCAAGGGTCCGAGATCACTACCGCAAACATCGCGGCCGGCACCGCCTTCGACGTTTCCGAACTGCGGGAACTGGGGCTCAAGGGAAGCGTCCTCAACGACTCGCTGTATTTCTCGCTCGCCGCGTACCAGCAGGAACGCACCGACTTTTCAGCCCAGTCCACCGTCACCAACCAGGCCACCGATACGCGGGGCGCCGAACTCGAGGCCCGGTGGGTGGTCAACGAGAAACTCGTGCTGACCCTCGGCTATTCGAACATCGAGGTGGTCAATCTCAATACCAGGGAGATGGGTGCCCGTTTCAGCTTCGTCGGCGCGGACGACATTCCCGGCGTGGCGCCCGAAGCCTTCTACGGCGGCGCGCTGGGGGGATCCGTGATTCGTCCCGGCGCGCGCGGGGCCCGCCGCGCCGGCATACCGGAAGACATCTGGGCGCTCACCGGCACCTACGACTTCGGCAACGGGTTCGCCGTAAGCGCCAGCGCCGTCAACGCGGACCCCGTGCACTCCGGCTTCTCCAACTCGGTGACGCTCCCGGGCTACACACTCCTCAATGTGGGCGCCGTGTTCGAGGCCGAAAACTGGATATTCAGCGCAACCGCCAAGAACCTCACGGACGAACTGTATTTCCGATCGAACTTCCCGAATCTTTTCGGAGGCGTGGTCGTCCTGCCGGAGCTGCCGCGTCACTTCCAGGCGCGAGTCCGCTACAGGTGGTAACCGACCGCCTGTCCGTCAGGCGTCGCTGCTAATCGCGTCGTCGATCTCCTGTGCCCTGAGGTAGGCCTCCCGATTGCGGAGCCGTTCCCAGTAGTCGACGAAAACCGGTCTTCCTTCGAGCATCCCGGTCATGTCCATGCCCCACTGGATGTGAGAACCGACATAGACATCGGCAGCGGAAAAGCGCTCGCCCGTGATGTAGTCGCCGTCCGCCAACGCGTGCTCGAGCGCGGCGACCACGGTTTCCACGCTGCCATAGCCCACCATCGGCTCCTGTTCCGGCGTGGGTGCGGCCCGCAGCATCCGATCCGTCGTGGCCGCCTCGAGCGGTCCCGCCGTGAAGAAAAGCCACCGGTAGTACGCGCCGCGCGCATCGGTCGGCGGCGCCAGCCCCGCATCCGGAAATGCGTCCGCGAGGTAGGCGCATATTGCCGCCGTCTCGGTGACGACGACATCGCCGTGGCGAATCGCCGGGACCTTGCCCATCGGATTCACCGCCAGGTAGTCGGCCGATTTCATCTCGGCGCCGAACCCGACGATCTCCGTGCGATACGGGGATCCGACCTCCTCCAGCATCCAGCGCACGACGCGCCCCCGCGACATGGGATTGGTATAAAAGACGAGTTCGTTCGCCATGAATGATCTGCTCCATCGTTACGGGAAGGCCGCCGGCCAGCGGATTCTGCTGTTCGTGACCGAGGTGTGCAAGATGCGTGGGAACCTTCCCCGGGAACGGTAACATAGCGGCGGTCCGGATCGACTGCCCGGAGCTGCCGACGCAAAGAAGGCAAGGAACGAAACGAATGGCGCCTGTAGAGACGATCACCCACGACGGCTGGGCCGAGCTGGTCCTGAACCGGCCCGAGCGGCGCAACGCGATCGACGGCGACCTGGCCATGGCGCTGGCGGCGGAACTGCGCGCGCTGGACACCGACGATGCGGTGGGCGCCATCCTGCTTCGAGGGGCCGAGGGCGCGTTCTGTTCCGGGCTCGACATCAAGGCCTTCAACGCCGATCCGCCACCCGAGTGGCTGGAGAAATTCAATGTCATCTGGCGCGCGTTGCACACCGCACTGTACGACTGCCGCAAGCCCGTCATTGCCGCCCTCGAACGCTACGGCATCAACGGCGGCGCGGCGCTTGCGCTGGCATCAGACCTTCTCGTCGCGGGAGAAACCGCGTTCCTGCAGGTCGGAGAGGCGCGGCAGGGATTGAGTGCCCCTTTCAACATTGCGTGGCTGCGGCTGCGCCACCCGGAGTCGATAACCGCGAAACTTGCCCTGACCGGCCGCAGATTCATGGGACCCGAACTTGAAACGATCGGCGTCGCCTACGCATGTGTACCGGACGAGGATGTGCTGCGCACGAGCCAGGACCTGGCGGCGGAGCTGTCATCCTATCCGGCGGGCGCGGCAGCGAGAGTCAAGGCAACGATGCGGGCGTACAACAGCGCATCCGCGAGCGAGTGGTTCGACCGCGCCGTTGCCGCGAGTCCCGCCGCCGGCCGGATGTCGCCACGCGCCGTCGGGAGAGGTGAGTAACGTCACGCGGGTCGCCCCGGGGGCGGGGTTTGGGCGTGCGTCCTCCTACCAGGAACGGCTCGCCGTGATGCCGACCCTTCGCGGTTCCCCGAGTTGCGTGAAGCCGCGGTCCGTATAGCCGTCGCGCGGGTCGTTGCCGAAGAAGAAACCGCGCACGAAGTAATCCTCGTCGGCGAGATTGCGCGCCCATGCGGTGACCGACCAGTCGCGGCCCCGGTAGCCGGCGCTCGCGTTCAACAGCGTGTAGGGTTCGGACTTCTCGCTGTGGCTGTCCGAAAAGTAGAACTCGTCGCGACCGTCCATCTCTACCTGCACGAAGTACCCTTCGCCGAACGCGAAATCGGCACCGACGCTGAACTGGTAGCCGGGCGCATGCGCCTGCCGGCGTCCCCCGAGGTCCATCCCCTCCCCGTTGATGTAGTCCTCGTATTCGGACCGTAGAAGACCGACGCGAGCGAACAGCGCCAGCGCATCCGTAGGCGTGAACTCCACGTCGATCTCGGCACCGCTGTTGGTGCCCTGGGCCGCGTTGCCGACGAAGTCTATGAACTCCGTGCTGCCGTCATCCTGGAAGATCACGATGGAGCTGTCGATCTGCACGTCATCGCGCTGCATGTGGAAGACCGAGCCGCGCAAACTCACGCGTCCATCCGCCGTGCGCGCCTTGAGCCCCGCCTCGAAGTTCCACAGGACTTCCGGGTCGTACTCCCTGAGGTCCGCCGGCAGCGTGCCGTCGATGTTGAATCCGCCCGCCTTGTAGCCGCGTGAAATCGAGCCGTAGCCGACGACCCCCGGCCCCAGCAGCCGGTCATAGGCAACGCGGCCACCGACGAGGCTGTCTTCGGGGGCGGAGCTGACGCCAGCGCTGTCGTCATAGGACGCCGTGTGACGCTCCAGGCGAAGTCCAACCGTGAGGGTCGAACGGTCGTCCAGCGCGGTTTCCGTTTGGCCAAACGCCGCAAACCGGTCGATGCCGTAATCGCTGGCGAAGTCGGAGTCTATGAAGGTCGACTGCCTGGTCAGGGCCACGTCCTGGCGCAACGCGTAGGCACCCGCGGTCCATGCCGTCGCGCCCCCGAACAGTTGTCCCGCGTCCTTGGAGACGAGGCGCAGTTCCGCAGTCACGGTGTTCCGGTCGCGCAAGTATTCGTCCGTGCCCGAGTAGCCCCAGGGATGGAACCCGACATATACCCAGTCGGCGTCATATCCGTACGCGATGTCCGATGCCGCCGCAGCCACATGCGCCTCGACGGTAAAGGCCGGATTGTCGTGCCACTTGGCACCCGCGGAGCCATACAGCGTTTCCTGCCGGTCGCGGCCCGGTTCGTCGGTCAGCGTGGTGCGAATGTTGTCCAGCGAGAACGCGTCATAGCCATTGTCGGCATCGATATAGCCGGCGGCGACATCGAACGTTGCGGACTCTCCCGCATCCCAGGACAGCCTGCCCCGAATCAGCTTCTCGTCCGTGCTGTCGGTGTCGTCGACACCGAGGTGGTCGTTTTCGATGAACCCGTCAGCCACGTCGACGCGCGCCGCCAACCTGCCGCGCGCATTGTCGGAAAGCGGGCCTGAGAGCACCGCGCCCGCCCCGAGGGCGCCGTAGTTGCCCGCGAACAGCTCCATCTCTCCTGCGGGCGTGTCGGTCGGCGCCCGCGTCACCACGTTCACCAGCCCGGCGAGGGCATTGGCTCCGTAGCGCGTGCCCTGGGGTCCCCGAAGCACTTCGACCTGCTCGACATCGAACAGCATCGCCACGGTGCCGATCCCCGAAAGGTCGACGCCGTCCACGATCAGCCCGACCGACGCGTTCAGCGGCTCGCTGAACTGCCCCCGCTCGCCGATACCGCGAATCTGCAGAAAGCGCGACCGTGACGAGCCCTTCGCATAGTTCAGGTTCGGGATCATGTTCAGGATCTCTTCGAGATGCGTCGCCCCTCGCCGCGCGATGGCTTCCGCGGGAACGACGCCGATGCTCGATGGCACCTGGTACAACTCGTCGCCCCGGAACGTCGCGGTCACGACGATTTCCTCGATCTCTAGCGCGTCTTCCGAGCGCTCATTTCCCGTCTCCTGACCGAGCGCGGGCAAGCCCGAATAGGCCAGCGCAAGGGTCAGCATGATGGTGAGTCTCGTCATCTCGTCCTCCTCTTGGCGGGAGGGAGATGCTTCGATCAGGAACGCCCTATCCCTCCGCCGGTATTGTCCGGATCAGGTTCAAAGGGTCCGCGGATCGCATCCGCGTCTCAGGCTCGGGGCCACCCCTTGGGTCTCGCGACATTGTATCAGGCATCGGGCCTGCACACGGAAGGGAACTTGCCAACCAGACCGCACCGTGTTCCGCTGTATCCATGTTCCCGCTGCGCGACGAGAATCCCACCACACGCAAACCCGTGGCGACGATGGTCCTCATCTCGGCGAACGCCTGCTGCTGGATGCTGTTGCAAGGATTCGGGACCAACCCGTCGCTCGGGGAGAGCCTCTGCTACTACGCCCTCATCCCGGGCGACCTCTTCGGCCACGTCTTCCCGGGCGACACCATACGCGTCTCCGAGACCCAGGCCTGCGTGCTCGACGGGGCCGCCAATCCGTTCACGCTCGTCACGTCGATGTTCATGCACGGCGGCTGGTTCCACATCCTCGGCAACATGTGGTTCCTGTGGGTCTTCGGCGACAACGTCGAAGACGCGATGGGGCCGTTTCGCTTCGTCGTGTTCTACGTTCTTTGCGGTCTCGCCGCAGCGTTCGCCCAGATCGCCACAGATCCTTCAAGCCCGGTGCCGATGGTCGGCGCATCCGGCGCCATCGGCGGCGTCATGGGTGCGTACGCCCTGCTCTATCCCCGCGCCCACGTGCACACGTTCGTTTTCCTCGGCTTCTACGCGACCACCATCGCGGTTCCCGCGGTATTCATGCTCGGCTACTGGTTCCTGGTCCAGATCGTCAGCGGACTGCCGGCGATCGGACAAAGCGGCGGCGTCGCCTTCTGGGCGCACATCGGCGGTTTCGTCGCGGGATTGGCTCTCATACTCCTCTTCCGTCGCCCCGAGTACATTGCCGCCCACCGCGCCCTGGGCGAACGGCGGGTCTCAAGACATCGCTGGATGTAAGGGCCCCCTTCAGAAGACGAAACGGGCAAGGCTTTCCGCCACGCAGCACGGTTTTTCCTGCCCCTCGACCTCCATCACCACCTCGTTCATCACCTCGATCATGCCGCCCTTGATCTCGACGGTCTTGAGCGTGCTCTGCGTCCGCACACGCGCGCCCACCGGCACCGGTGCCGGGAATCGCACCCTGTTGAAGCCGTAGTTGATCGCCATTTTCTGGCCGTCGATCCTCCGGGCCCCGGCGGCACTCGCGGGGCGCGGCAAATGACCCATAATCGATAGCGTGAGGTGGCCGTGGGCGATCGGGGCGCCGAACGGCCCCGCCTTCGCACGTTCGACATCGACGTGGATCCACTGGTGATCCATCGTCACGTCGGCGAAATCATTGACGCGTTGCTGGTCTATCTCGAACCAGTCCGAGTGCGGCGTCGATTCGCCGATGCGCGCGGTCAACGTTTCGTATGCGGCTTGCAGGTTGTCGGCCATGGTTTTCTCCTTGTCTTCGCTTCGCCTGACGCCGGACGCGTCGATCCGCGTCCGCTGTTTCCATGCTACCGCACAAGGTGCTCATTCGACGCGGGATACGGCGCCACGGAATCCGCAGGGTATAGACTGTCCCTGGCATGAACTTCTTCGATCACGCCCTGACCGGCACGCCTTTCGGCACGGCACTCGACCTTTGCCTGATCCTCGCCGCGCTCACGTGGCTTTTCTCGGTGATCAGCCGCGAATATTCCTGGATCGATCGCCTTTGGCCGCTGTGCCCTCCGGTCTACTGCCTGCTGGTGGCAGCCGAAGCGGGCTTCGACTCTGCGCGGCTCAACCTGATGACGGTCCTGGTCGTGCTGTGGGGGGCACGACTCACATTCAATTTCGCGCGCAAGGGCGGTTTCCGCAAAGGCGGCGAAGACTACCGGTGGGCGGTGGTGCGCGAAAGGGTCGGCCCCGTCAGGTTTCAGGTGCTCAACCTCACGTTCAACTCCTTCGGGCAGATGCTCCTCATCTGGCTCTTCACCTCGCCCGTGCACCAGGCGTGGCTGTGGCCGGACGCTCCGCTCACCTGGATCGACGGCGTTGCGGCGACGCTCTTCGTCGTCCTCTTCCTTGGCGAGGCCATCGCGGACGAACAGGTCTGGGCGTTTCAGCAGGACAAGAAGCGACGGGCGGAAGCTGGCGAAGAGATCAAGCAGCCATTCATTACGACCGGCCTGTTCGGCTACTGCCGCCACCCCAACTACTTCTGCGAAATAGCCACCTGGTGGGTGTTCTATCTCTTCGGCGCAGGCGCATCGGGGCAGTGGCTGCACTGGACCGGACTCGGCTTCGTCCTGCTGACGCTGCTCTTCGTCGGCTCCATTCGGCTGACCGAGTCGATCTCGCTTGGCAAGTACCCCGAGTACCGCGACTACCAGTCCAGTACGCCCTGCGTCATTCCCTTGAGGATTCGTCGGGGGAAGTCGACCGCCTGATCTTCAGAAGTGCGATACGCCGCCGTCGATGGCGACGGTATCGCCCGTGTGGTACGCGCTCTCGTCGCTGGCGAAATACACGGCTATGCCACGAAAGTCCGCCGGTTGACCCCATCGCCGTTGCGGAATTCGCTTCATCACCCGCGTCTGGAACACTTCCGTCTGGAACGCCCGTTCCGTCATCGCAGTCTCGATCCAGCCCGGGATGATGGCGTTGGCGCGAATGCCATAGCGCGCCTGGCCGATGGCAAGCGATTGAATCAGGGCGATGACGCCCGCCTTGGTCGCCGAATAGTGCTCGCTGCCGCGTGCGCCGAAGCGCGCTGTCCCGCTGCTCGTCACAACCAGCGAACCGCCCCTTCCGCTCTGCTTCATGTGCTTGACCGCTTCCCGGAACGTGAACATCACGCCGTCCATGTTCACCTTGAACACCCGATGCCACTCTTCGGGCGTCATGGCGTCGAAGTTCGCCCCGCCGCCACCCACGCCGGCATTGGCGAAGCATGAGTCCACGTGTCTGAAAATCTCGACGGTTCGCGCGAAGGCGTCCTCGACCTGCTTCTCGTCGCTCACGTCGCAGCGCAGCGCGGCCACCTTGCCGCCATAGCTTTCGAGCTTGGCTTGCGCCGCCGCGTTCTTCTCTTCGTTGGTTCCCCAGATGCAGACGCCAGCGCCGTGCTCGGCCAACCCTTCGGCAAATCCCAGGCCGATGCCCCCGTTGCCGCCCGTTACCAGCGCCACCTTGCCGCTCAAATCAAACATCCTGTCCTCCGTCCGTCGATCGCCCCTATGTTATGCAAATCGACGCAGTCGACTCTTCAAGTTGCACCCCGATACCGTCAGGGGACGCCGACCATCTCGGTGCCTGCGCGGAGCACTTCCAGGCGTTCTCGGTCGATCCACGCTTCCATGCCGTCCGGCTGGATGTGCTCGCGATAACCTGCCCAACCGGCATGGTCATGGAAGTAGAGTTCCGCCATTCCGGCATAGGGAGCGTTCTCGGGATCGAGGCTATGGCTCACCACGTAGCGGAATCCGCCGCCCCGCTCCACCGCCTGTTGCACATTCGGGGCATGTACGTCGAGCCAATGCGCGAACAGCGCGTCGTAGTCGGTGTCCGGCTTGACCGCTACCAGATAGGTCATCTTGAAGAATCCGGAGCGGGTCATGGGATACGGCGCGTTCAGCGTCAGCGGTGCGTTGCTCAGGTGCTCGGAACCGTCGATCACCACGTACTCGCGCGTCGCCCACGGCATGTATGGCTCCACCTTCTGCTGGAACGTGTCTGTCGGCGTGGTCCCGTGGGGCTCGTCCGGCATCGGCGCCGGCCGGTCCCACCATAGCTGCGCGACGCCGTCCCAGGGATGCTGGCCATTCGCGTCCGCGTCGTACAGTGTCGCGAAGTAGCGTCTCGGGTGGGGTTGTCCCCGCCGCTCCTGGTCCTTCGTGCGCTGGATCACGTTCGGCATGTGGCTGGCGAACCAGTGCGCGACCAACTCTTCCCTGGACGTCTCCGGCCTGCGCCTGATGAGGTACATCATCTTGGCGCCGGGGATTTGCTCAACCATGTTCGGTCCTCATCGCTCGGTGGCAGCGCAGACTATATGCCGCCACGCCGCGAGTCGCCAAGGTGCCCGCCGCAAAGCTATGATTGCCGCCTTGTTCACCCGAAGGTCAGCCCGACACAGGAGACGCCCATGCCAGCCCTCGACGGCATCAGGATTCTCGACATGACCCAGTACGAGGCCGGTACGTCGTGCACCCAGGCGCTGGCCTGGCTCGGCGCCGACGTGGTCAAGGTCGAAGCCCCCGCATACGGCGATCCCGGCCGAGGCGTTGGCCGCATGACGGAATACGAGGACTACACGCCCTACTACTGCGCCTGGAACGCGAACAAGCGCAGCCTGGCGCTCGATCTTCGCACCGACGAGGGGCACGACCTGTTCATGCGCCTGGTGCCCAGGTTCGACGTCTTCGTCGAGAACTACGGTCCCGGCGTGACCGAGCGCCTCGGCGTGGACTACGAGACGCTCTCCGCCGCCAATCCCGGGTTGATCTACACGCGCATCAAGGGCTTTGGCGGCTCGGGTCCCTACGCGCACTTCCGCTGCATGGACATGGTGGCGCAGGCCGCCGCCGGGGCGTTCTCCATCACCGGCGAGTCCGATGGCCCGCCGATGCGGCCGGGTTCGACCACGGGAGACTCGGGCACCGGAGTACAGACAGCGATGGCGGTGCTGGCGGCGTATATCCAGCGCTCGCGCACGGGCAAGGGCCAACTCGTCGAACTCTCCATGCAGGAAGCGATGATGTACTACACGCGCACCCGCACCTTCATGGCATCCGAATGGGGCACCCAGGCCGCGCCCCGCCGCGGAAACTACGGCGGCAGGCCTCCGGTCAACATCTACGCGTGCAAACCCTTCGGTCCCAACGACTACATCTACCTGATGCCCGTCAACCAGGACCACTGGGACGCCCTGTGCGCGGCCATCGATCGCGGCGACCTGCTCATCGATCCCCGGTTTGAGACCACTGCCACGCGGGTGGAGCACGGCGATGCGCTGTACGAGGAGATCAGCGCCTGGACGCGGGAGCACACGAAGTACGAAGCCATGGAAACCATCGGCGACGCCGGCGTGCCCTGCTCCGCCTGCCTCGACACCGCCGACCTGCACCATGACAGGCACCTGAAGGCGCGGGGGTTCATCCATGAAATGGAACTGCCGATCCATGGCAAGGTCCCCATGCTCGGCTTCGCGCCGCGCCTGTCGGATTCCGAGTTCAAGATCAAGGCGCCGCCGCGACTCGGCGAACATACCGACGAGGTGCTGAGATCGGAGCTGGGTCTGGACGCGGAGGCGCTTGCGCAGCTCCGCGACGCCGGGGTGATCGGCGATCCCAAACGATTCTCCTGACGGCCTGGACGCGGTAGCGCTGCGGCCGATACAACGCGCCGACGGCCCACTGTACAAGAACTGGTTGCGCGATCCCGCGCTCGCCGCCTGGCATGGCAGCGCGCTCGAACCGACGGCCGAATTCCGCCGCGTGCTGCGGTCCCGCTACAACTTCATCATCGAAGCGCGCGGTGGTCCTGTCGGCCATGTGGCCATTGAAGCGGACTGGGACCACGACACGTCTGCCGAACTCGGCATCGTGATCGACCCGGCGCACCACCGACGGGGATACGCCAAACGCGCCGTGGCCATGGCGTTGGCGTTCGCTTTCCGTGAAACCGACACCCATCGCGTGTGGGCCGGCGTTCTCGGCAGCAACCTGCCGGCCCTGCGGTTCTTTCGTGTCGTCGGATTCGCCGAGGAAGGACGCGCCCGCGAAGTCCGGCTCGAAGGCGAACAGTGGATCGACTACGTCCACTTCTCCATGCTGCGCCGCGAGTGGGCGCGTCGGATGTAGCGGGCGCCCGCTACATCACGGGGACTATTACGCCGCAACCCACGCGTCCGCCCGCGCCCCCGATCGGCTGGGTCACGTGGTCATCGCCCTTGGCGTGAACCACCAGCGCGGACCCGTCCTCATCCAGTAGCGGGGCCGCCCCGTCGATCGCGGCGTCGACATATACGGCTGTCGTATAGAGTTCCGCCTGCACGGTTCCCGCGTCGCCCGCGTAAATGTTCGGCAGATCGCCGTTGTCCGGCCCTTCCGGGTTGAGCAGACCATGCTTTGCACCCCAAATGTTGATATGCCCCTTCGACGCTCCGAAGTCCGGTTCACAAGCCCCCACCGCATGCAGGTGAATTGCGTGTTTTCCTGGCGAAAGGCCGGCAAGGTCCACATGGATCAGCACTCCGTGAGGTCCCTGCCAGAGCCTGGCCTCGCCGATACCTTCGCCTTCCGGACTAATGAACTGCGCTGTCGCCACAGGCTGCATCTCGTCAGCCATCGACGATCCTGCCAGCAGGACCACACCCACCAACGTCCATCCGAGCTTACTGAGCATCATTGCCCTCCGTCCCATCGCTTCCACATCACCTTATGGCTACCATAGCGGCGGCGCAACCACAAAAGCCCGTCCAGCATGGAACATTTCGACGTGATCATCGTGGGCGCCGGGGTTTCCGGCATCGGCGCGGCGTGTCACCTGCGCACAAAGTGTCCCGACCGGACATTCGCCATTCTCGAAGGACGCGACGCCATCGGCGGAACCTGGGATCTGTTCCGCTATCCGGGCATTCGCTCCGACAGTGACATGCACACCTTCGGCTTCAGCTTCAAGCCATGGAAAAGCGAAAAGTCGATCGCTGACGGAGAGTCCATCCTCTCCTACCTGGAAGCAACCGTGACCGAGCACGATGTCACGCCGCATGTCCGGTTCCGGCATCACGTCACGCGCGCGACATGGTCCACCGGCGAATCTCGCTGGACCGTCGAGGCGGAGCGACCGGGGGACGGCGAAGGCGTCCGCTTCACCTGCGACTTCCTGTTCATGTGCAGCGGCTACTACAGCTATGCGGGTGGCTATACGCCCGAATTCCCAGGCATCGAGCGGTTCGGTGGCCCCGTGATCCATCCCCAGGCCTGGCCGGAGAATCTCGACTACGCCGGCAAGCGCGTGGCGGTCATCGGCAGTGGCGCGACCGCCATGACGCTCGTGCCGGCAATGGCGGAAAAGGCGGCCCGCGTCACCATGATCCAGCGCTCCCCCACCTACGTGATCTCCCTGCCGGCGCGCGACGCCATCGCCAACCGGTTGCGCCGACTGCTGCCGGAAAAGCTCGCCTATGCCATCACCCGCTGGAAGAACGTGCTGATGCAGCGCTACCTCTACCGCACCACGCGCGTCAAGCCAGAGAAGATCAAGCGTTTGCTCCTGAACGCCGCACGCAAGCAACTCGGTGACGAATACGTGGACAAGCACTTCACGCCAACCTACAACCCCTGGGACCAGCGCCTCTGCCTCATACCGGACGGCGATCTCTTCAGGGCCATCAGTAGCGGCAAGGCCGAAGTCGTGACCGACACCATCGCCGGCTTCGACAGCGATTGCGTGCGGCTCTCATCTGGACAGGCCATCCAGGCCGACATCCTGGTGACCGCGACCGGCTTGAACCTCGAGGTGATGGGCGGCATCGAGATCAGCGTCGATGGCGAAACGGTCCGGTTCTCGGACACCCTCTGCTACAAGGGCATGATGTACGCGGACGTGCCCAATTTCGCCAACGTCTTCGGCTACGTCAACGCTTCCTGGACCCTGCGGGCGGATCTGACCAGCGAGTATGTCTGCCGCGTGCTCAATCGCATGACGGAGACAGGCATGCGTCAATGCACGCCACGCTTGCGGGAGGAGGACCGGACCATGGAGCGACGCCCATGGATCGTCGATTTCATGCCGGGCTACATGGCCCGGTCGATGCACCTCTTTCCCCGGCAGGGAGACCGCGATCCCTGGCGGAATACGCAGAACTATCTCGAGGACAGGAAAATCGTGTACCGCCACCCTCTGGAGGACGGCGTGTTAACTTTCGACAATCCCGGCCCGGCCGAGACCGCCAGGGGTTCCGAAGCAACGAAGATCGCGCGGACGCGCAGCGCGGCCTGACTGGAGCTGGCGCAGTCCGGAGCCGGTCGCGTCGGACAACGCACAAGAACAGGGAAACCGCACCATGAGCACGGATACGCTTCGCATTGGCTTCATCGGCGCCGGCGGCATCTGCCGCAGCAGGCACCTGCCCGGACTGGCGGCCCTCGACGGCGTCGAGGTGGTCGTCGTGTGCAACCGGAGCACGGAAAGCTCCGAGCGCGTGGCGGCGGACTTCGGCATTCCCGAAGTCGACACGGACTGGCAGCGGGTCGTTGCCCGAGACGACCTGGACATCATCTTCATCGGCACCTGGCCCTACATGCACCGGGAACTGTCGATCGCGGCGCTCGAGGCGGGCAAGCACTGCTTCTGCCAGGCGCGGATGTGCATGAACGTGGCCGAAGCCAAGGAGATGCTCGCGGTCGCCGGGGCGCATCCCGATCTCGTGAACATGATCTGTCCGGTCCCCTTTCAACTGGAGCAGTACATCCGCGACCTGGTGCGATCCGACATGGGCCAGATCACCTCGGTGGAACTGTCCGTCGTCAGCGGCGCGAACCTCGACCGCTCTTCCGTGCATTGGCGCGAGCGCACCGACTACAGCGGCTACCAGATCATGTCCATGGGCATATTTGCCGAGATGCTGAACGGGCTGGTGGGACCGTATGAGAGTCTGAACGCGCACCTGTCGACGCCCATTGCCCAAAAGACCGACGAATCCGGACAGTCGGTGGCCATCGACGTTCCCCAGGTGGTGGCGATCAGCGGCACGCTGGCAAGCGGGGCACTCATCGTCGAACACCACTCGGGGGTATCCGTCGACAGTTCCGGGAGAGCGTCATCGATCATCGTGCGAGGAACCGAAGGAACTTTTCGCTACGACTTCCAGCAGACCCTGGAATGGGCCCGGCCCGGGGAGGCGCTGCAGCCGGTGGACGTGCCCGAGGAGAAGCGGACCGCGTGGTCGGTGGAGTCCGATTTCATCGGCGCCGTACGGTCCGCCCGCGACGGGGCACCCCCGGAAGCACGGCCTGTTCGCCCGGACTTCGAGGAAGGACTTCTGTACATGCGCAAGGTGGAAGCGGTGCATCTGTCCGCGGCCACCGGTCGGGCCGTGGCGCCGAACGAGCTCTGATGTTCCGCCGCAGGCTGGCGATGTCTAGAGTCCTGATCGATTCTGATCTCGCAACTCCTGAATTATTCCGTGAGAATCCTCTCCGATCCGCTGGCTCAGTATGTCCGATGCGAGTTGCCGGAATAGCGAAAAGTCCGTTGTGAGCCGCGTGAAGCGAGGATCGATGATGCGATCAAGGTCGCCCACATCTATACTTCCCTGCTCCACGTCGTAGACGAGAGAGCGTCGCTCGAGCGTCGTCAACTCATCGAACGCGGCACTTAATGCAGTTTCGTCAATGAGTTGCGCCACTACGACATCGTAGAGGTCTCGCGCAACGTAGCTTATGTCCTGAATCATCCTGCCCCTGATCTTGCGGAACAGGATTTCCGGCGTCGCCTCCATGAGAACGCCAGTAGAGGGTTCAGATTCGACGGATATGGGACAGGCCGTGCGCCTCAACGTGCTGAACAGGGACACCGGGCCGAACGGACCTACGAAAAGATGACCGTTCGGGTACAGCGCCAGGTTGTGAATCTGATCCTGCTCACTCAGAAGGACCAACTGCCCGGAAAGGTCATCCAAGGCGTCTGACTTCTCAAGTTCCGAGTAGGTGGAAGCGTCGATGAACAGGTCGATATCAGTGCTCAGGCGATGATGCCAGCGGGCCGCGAGAACGCTCCCGCCTCCCATCGCGTAGGCCGAGCGAGGCAAGTAGCTATCCAGCAGTCCGGCATACCACCTGAGGCTCTCGGCAAGATGTTCTGGCAAGACAAGGTGTGAAATGCGGGACACGCGCTCTGGCCCGTCAGCTAAAGCCTTCGCCCTTCGGATTCGAGCCAGTGAGTACGATGGTTTCGTGCTGGAGGCGCATGGTCAGCCACGTGGCAGTTCATCCACTCGACAACCTGGGGACGCGTGACGCCGCACTGAATCATCGCAGATGCCATCTCGTACAGGGTTACCGCACTCCCGAGGTGAAACAGCTTCAACTCAAGCACGCCGAATTGTTCGAACAGTTCCTTGAAGTAGCCGCGCAACTCGGGGGGTATGGTCTTGCCGCGTAGCGCCGCGCCAATCTCGGCGGGCGCCATGCGCATCGCGCTTCCAGCGGTCCGCGGCAATACGAGTGCGCCGATCAAATCAGCGTCAAAAGCGCCCCGAACGTGCGCTCGGGGGAAGTCGAAGCGAGAAAGCGGCAGGAGACGCCGCGACCTTCGCCACGCGAGTGGGTCCTTCTCTTGTTGAACGGGTTGCACAGGCCGATTATGACACTGGCTGCCCGCCTGTGCCGTACTACGGCAATCGGGTAACCCCGGAAAGTTCGGAAAAGCTCTCATCGAACGACAGGATGCGACTTACACGATGCGCTTCCATCACAAGCCACGAAGGTTGAACGCCACCAAGACCAAGCCCATGTGCGTATCCGAGTGGCAAGGCTGGCTCAAGTTCGGCAAAGACGGCCTGCTCGACGTGAAAGAATCGGTCAGGAACATCGATAGAGCGAAGAAGATACTCCTCGATACGATCAGAACCGGCCGAAAGTGAGGATGCGCGGCGTTGCGCCCCCACCACACTACCTATCTGACCGTGATTCACGCAAAATAGCGCGCGATTGACAAAGGGGGAAGCGTGACTACACAACCTACCGACGAAGTATTGCTCGACATCCATCGGCGCATGGTGCGGATCCGGCACTTCGAGAACGAGGCGGGCCGAATGGCGGAGAACGGTTTCATTCCCGGCGCCCTTCACCTCTATGTCGGCGAAGAAGCGGTTGCCGTGGGCGTCATGGCGCACCTGACGGACGAAGACCAGATCACCAGCACGCATCGTGGCCACGGCCACCTTATCGCCAAGGGCGGCGAGTTCGACAGGATGTTCGCGGAGCTGTTCGGGCGCGTTGACGGCTACTGCAAGGGCAAGGGAGGCAGCATGCATGTCTCCAACCTCGAAATCGGGATGCTCGGCGCCAACGGCATCGTCGGCGGCGGACCGCCCATCGCCATGGGCGCCGGCTTCGCCAACAAGTACAAGAAGAACGGCAACGTCGCCGCCACGTTTTTCGGCGACGGCGCGAGCAACGAAGGCGCTTTCCACGAAGCCGCCAACATGGCCGCGCTCTACAAACTGCCGGTGCTGTTCGTCTGCGAGAACAACGGATTCGGTGAATACACGCCACAACGCGACCACCAGGCCATCGCCGACGTCGCTGACCGCGCCCCGGGGTATGGCATGCCCGGCGTCATCGTCGACGGCATGGATGTCATGGCCGTGTACGAGGCGGCGGGCGCGGCGGTCGAGCGCGCCAGGGCCGGCGACGGTCCTACGCTGCTGGAGTGCAAGACCTACCGGTTCTATGACCATGTCGGCAGGCGCGGCATGGGCCGCACGTACCGCACGGACGAGGAACTCGCCGAGTGGATGAAACGGGATCCGATCGAGATGTACGAGGCGCGGCTCGCGGAACAGGGCGTCCTGTCCGCCGAAGCGGCGAAGGAAGTGCACAACGAAATCGCCAGCGAAGTGGAAGCCGCAGTCGAGTTCGCCAAGGCGAGCCCGATGCCCGACCCCGACGCCCTCCTCGACGACGTATACGCATAAGCGAGAAACACGATGGCCGAAACAGAAAACGGAAAACGAGAACTGAGCTACGTCCTCGCCGTCAAGGAGGCGGCGGAGACCATCCTTAACGAAGAACCCGACGCGTTCATCGCCGGCGAGGATGTCGCCGGCGCCGGCAGCGTGTTCGGCATCTACAGGGGGCTGCTCGACGAGTTCGGCCCCGACCGGATCGTCAACACGCCCATCAGCGAGGAAGGCATCATCGGCTTGGGCGTCGGCGCTGCGGCCGCCGGCCTGCGCCCGATCGTCGACATCATGTTCATGGACTTCCTCGGCGAGTGCATGGACGAGGTCACGAACCAGATGGCGAAGATGCGCTACATGTTCGGCGGCCGCGCGACGCTGCCGATCACGATCACCACCATGTGCGGCGCCAGGAACTCGATGGCGGCCCAGCACTCGCAATGCCTCGAGTCGTGGATCTGCCACATCCCCGGACTCAAGGTCGTGATGCCGTCGACGCCGTACGACGCCAAGGGCCTGTTGATCGCCGCATCGCGCGATGACAATCCTGTTTTCGTGGTCATGAACAAGGCATCCCTGGCGCTGACCGGCGAGGTGCCGGAAGGGGCGTACACCGTACCCATCGGCGAGGCCAACGTCGTGCGGCCGGGCACCGACTTCACCATTATCAGCTACAGCCGGATGGTTCACGAATCCATGAGTGCCGCGGAGACCCTGGCGGAACAGGGAGTCGACACCGAGGTGATCGACCTGCGATCCCTGCAGCCCATGGACACGGATACGCTGGTCGCTTCCGTGGAGAAGACCCACAACGCCATGGTCGTCCACGAGGCGGTGCGTTTCGGCGGCATGGGCGGCGAGATTGCCGCGCAGGTGCAGGAACTGGCATTCGACCATCTCGACGCGCCCGTTGGCCGAGTCGGCGCCCCATTCTCGCCGGTGCCTTTCAGCCCCTCCCTGGAACAGAGCTTCGTACCCAACGCCGACAAGATAGTTGCCTCGGCAACCGAGTTGCTCGGGCTTTGATGTTGCCCGCATGACCTGCCTTGTCGGCCTCGCGGCGAATCCCGACTCCGGCAAGGACATCCGCCGCGTCGCCGCTGGCGCGTCGGTGTTCGACAACCAGGAAAAACGCGCTGTGGTCGCGCGCTGTCTCGCGGGCATCGCGGCCGCGGACGCCGATCCCTCCGTCCTGTATCTCGACGATTTGCGTGCTATCGCCCGCAGCGCGGTCGCAACCGCGGGCGTTGAGGGGACACCGATCGCCGGCCCGCGCTATGGCAACGCCCAGGACACGATCCACGCGGCGGCGGCCATGCGGAAGGCATCCTGCGGAGCAGTCATCTCACTGGGCGGCGACGGTACCAACCGGGCGCTGGCCAAGGGTTGGCTCGACGCGCCGCTCGTTCCGATCTCGACGGGAACCAACAATGTATTCCCGGGCATGCAGGAAGGCTCGGCCGCGGGCGCCGCCGCCGCTCTCGTGGCGTCGGGGAGAGTCGCGCTGCGTGATGTCGCCCCGCAGGTCAAGGTTATCCATGTCGGCATCGAGGGCGAAGCCGACGACATGGCCCTGATCGACGCGGTTGCGACCGACGACCGTTTCGTCGGCGCCCGCGCGCTCTTGTCCGGCGACCGGCTGATCGCGGCCGTGCTCACCCGCGCCATCCCGTCCGCCGTGGGAATCACGTCCATCGCGGGCCTGATAGAGCCGCTTTCCGACAGCGACGATGGAGCCTTTGTGGTCGAGTTCACGGCGAGGGGAGGACCGGCGCAGTGGCACGTCCGAGCGCCTATCGCTCCCGGACGGTTCGACGACATCCCCATCGCCGCCGCGCGCCGAATCGATCTCGACGAGACAGTGGAAGTCGTCGGACCCTGCGTGCTTGCCTTCGACGGCGAGCGCGAACGCGTGATGAAGCCGGGACAACGCGCAACGCTCACCGCGCGCCGCGACGGTCCCCGCGTCATCGATATCAAGTCCACACTGGAAGTGGCGGCCCGCGACGGCGCCATGCTTTTTCCAACCGCAGAGGGAGTTCGTCATGCCGGTTGAAGTCCGATTGCTCAAGGTCGGTATGACCATGACCGAGGGCAGTGTCGAAGAGTGGTTTATCGCCGACGGCGACCAGGTGCAGAAGGGCGAAATGCTCTATCGCCTCGAAACCGAAAAGGTGAACATGGATGTGGATGCGGAAGCCACCGGTACCGTCAAGCACCTTGTGCCCGCAGGCACGGAACTCGGACCCGGCGACGTCATCGGCTTTGTGTTCGCACCCGACGAGACTATCCCTGATGTCCTGCCAACTCCCACCCCATTGCCCGGCGAAGAGCCGGCCGAAGAAAAGAAAGCGCCTGCTCCGGCGGCAGCCGCGCCTGCGCCGAAACGCCCGGCTGGCCGACGCCCCGCGGCCTCCCCGGCCGCGCGGCGGCTGGCGGCGGAACTCGATGTGGACCTGGCCGACGTCGAAGGCACGGGTCCGCGAGGCCGCATCACCGAAGGCGACGTGACCGCCCAGGCCGCCAAGGCCAAGGCCGAAGCGCAGGAAGCGCCCAGGCGCCGACGGCCGTCATCGCCCGCGGCCCGCAGACTGGCCGGCGAACTGGGGGTCGATATCGATGCAGTGGAAGGTACAGGCCCCGGCGGACGCATCACGCTGGATGATGTCGAACGCGCCGCCGAGGCCGCTCCCGCCCAGGAACCAATGAGTGGCATGCGGCGCACTATCGCGGAACGCATGTTTGCGAGCCTTCGCGACACGGCGCAGCTCACCATGGAGATGGAAGTCGACATGGAAGACGCCGTGAAGCTCAGAACCCAGCTCGTCGCCGAATGGGAATCAGACGGGGTTCGTCCAAGCTACACCGACATCATCATGCTGGCGGCAGCCAAGGCGCTGACAAGGCACCCGCGCATGCATGCGACCCTCGCCGACGACGTGATCCTGCACCACGACGCGGTGCACATGGGCATGGCCGTGGCCCTTGAGGAAGGGCTGGTCGTGCCCGTCATTCGCGATGCCCATGCCAAGGACCTGAAGACCATTGCGGGCGAATCCCGCGAGCTGGCCGAACGGGCCAGAAGCGGTCGGCTCGGCCTCGACGACATGAGCGGCGGGACGTTCACCGTCACCTCCCTCGGCATGTACGGCGTCGACACGTTCACCCCGATCCTGAACACGCCGCAATCCGGCATTCTAGGGGTCGGGCGCATCTATGACGGCGTCGCATGGCAAGGCGATACGCCGGTGCAGCGCAAGTTCCTGCGCCTGTCCCTCACGTGGGACCACCGTGTCCTCGACGGCGCGCCCGCTGCCGAGTACCTCGTAGAGGTGCGAGAATACCTGGAGGCACCTTTCCGGCTGCTGGTCTGAGCTGGAGACAGTCGCCCCGCAGAGACCGCCATGAGAGGGACCCATTTTCCAGTTGCCACCGACAGAAGCGCGCAAACGCGCGCCGACCGCACCGCAGTCCTGTTCACGGTAGCGGGCCAGACGTTGACCATGGCTTACAGGGGAACCGCCTCGAGAACGATCGGTGCGGCGGGTTCCATTGCGGGCGGAGTGGCGGCCCGCAGCGTGCTGCTCGCGCTGTTTTTCTAGTTCCCCGGAGCAGTGGACGCCTCCCCGCCGGTGCTATTGGCCACCTATTCGGGGGCTGTGTTCGCCGCGTCGGTGATCGGCGGGCGGCTATCCGAATACGGCGCGATGACACACATGCGCACCCAGCTCGTGATGAGCCTGGTCGCCGGCTTTATCCTGGGGATCGCGCTGTTCCACCTCCTCCCCCACAGCCTCGAGCGGATTCCCGAGCCTGGGGCAGTAAACACTGCAATGCTGTGGGTCGTGGCGGGGATGATCGCCATGGTTATCTTGCTGCGCGTATTCCAATTCCATCAGCACGATTTCAGCGACGAGTCCAGCGTACACGAGTATCCGCGGGGCAAGGGCCCCAGGCTGGTCGGGATTGCCTTGGGCCTTGGCCTGCATGCGGTCAGCGAAGGAGTCGCTCTCGGGGCAAGCGTACGCATTGGTCTGACTGAGGAGGGAGTGCTGCCCGGGCTTGGCGTCTGTCTCGCGATACTGCTTCACAAGCCACTGGACGCGTTTTCGATCACCGGGATTATGAAGCATGAAGGCAAAGCACGCCGCATGCGGCTCGCGGCCAATGTCGGCTATGCGCTCATCTGTCCCCTCGCCGCAGTGTCGAGCTATTTCGGCGCGGGCATGCTGGACGCGGTACGGGAAGGCCCGGCGATCGGATATGGGCTTGCGTTCGCGGTTGGTGCGTTTCTGTGCATCTCGCTGAGCGATCTGCTACCGGAGATCCACTTCCACCGCCACGACCGCGGGAAGCTCCTGGCCGCGATCCTGGTCGGCGTCACGCTCGCGTACGCGCTCTACTTCGTCGAGGCGATGGCCGGCCATGGTGGCGAGACTCACTGAATGGCAACGGGTGTGACGCGTAGTCGGCACGGACCGCGACAAGCGTGCCTGTCGACCCCCACTTCTTGGCAGGTCCTGTTAAGTTTGCTCGTTCGCCTCGGATGGCCTGCCACAGGATGTCGCCCTGACTCTGACTCAAATCCGGCCATGCTTCATGTCCATGGTAGCGGCCGGCATCGCCTGTCTCCCCTCGCCGTCCTTGCTCTCATACTCGTCGCGACTATGATCTCCAAGCAAAATGGCAAAGAACACCGGTGACGCATGGCCGTTCCTCGATTCCTTCGCCACCTGGATCAGACTCTGCGGAGGAACAACGTGTCCGGGGAACCCGAACAAGCCGGCCTGACTGTTTGAGGAAATCCACAATGGACCCCTGCAGCAGTGGGGCACGCTCGCCCCAACTATTGTCAATTCGCGCTATGGCACCAAAGCGCACGGTTCTGCCACTGATACTCGCCCTGTCGGCGGTGGCCTGTGGCGGTGGAGGCTCGGGCCCGTTTCCCCCACCTCCCGCACCTCCTCCCGCACCCCCACCGCCGCCACCGGCAGCGGCGACGATTGAGACTCCCGGCGGACGCGCCGCTCTCGGATTGATCTCGACCGGCGAGGTGCGGTTGCTTGGCATCGCGACGGACGGTGAAGAGACCGAGTTCGTGGTGGCACAAACTGGAGACGACGGTCGCTTTGATGGGCGCGAAGTAGAAACAGATCACACGGGACCCCTGCGCATCAACGTCGGACCCAACGACGAGGAAACGAGCCGCTACCTGTGCGACCTGCTGGATGGTTGCGCTGCCAAGGATGGAACTCGTGTCGATTTTGGGCAAAGGTTGGCGCTGTCAGCGTCGCTCTCTGCTGCCGTTTCCTCGACGTCATCGGAGACGCCGGACCCGGTGAACATCACGCCGTTCACTACCGCCGCAGTGGAGAGAGCGATCGTGCTCGGTGGCCTCACCGCCTCGAACATCGATCAAGCGAACCGGGAGATGGCCGAAGCGCTGGAAGTGCTTCTATTGCGGATTCTGCAGCATGACATCGACCTGGAAGACGACCTCACGGGCATTGACATCGTCGACCTTACCGATGCGCCCGAACGCATCGCCGCCGATCACACGGACATCGAGCTCCTTGTCACCATACTGCACGCAAGCCTGCTCGGACTGATTAGCGAAGATGCGGACGACGACGCCGTCGAGGTGCTTGCAACGGTTTTTGCCGAGTCCGGCAGTCTGATCGAAAACGACACGGTGGCCGGCGAAGAGACCGTCGATGTGGCCGATCTGCTTCGGGTCGTGGCGGGGGAACTCGAAGCGTTGCTGGCGAACGCCGAACGACAGAACCATGTCCGCCAGGTGCTCGACCTCGCCAACGCGGCGGCGGGCGATGAACTGATCGACCGGATGCACGACCTCGTGGCCACCTACGATGGCGTGACCGACACGGTCGAACTGGAGCAGGTGGACAGCGATGGCGACGGTCTGGCGAACCTGACCGAAATCGAGGATGGACTGGACCCGCGGAACCCGGACAGCGACGGCGACACCGTCGCCGACGGACGCGACCCGTTTCCGCTGGACGGCAGAAGAACCGTGGAACCGGACGTTTTCCCGCCTGCTCGGGACTTCGCCGCGCTATGCGCCAATCCGCGCACCGGGAACTTTCCCGACCGGCAGGGAACTTTCGTCGACGAAAACAACTGGCTGCGATCCTGGAGCAACGACCTCTACCTCTGGTACGACGAGATCGTCGACGTGGACCCGGTGCTGCACACCACGCAGCGGTATTTCGACCTCATGAAGACCTTCGCCACGACCCCGTCGGGCGCGGACCGCGACCGGTTCCACTTCACCTACTCCACCGAAGAGTGGGAGGGGCTTTCGCAGTCCGGCGTTTCCGCGGGCTACGGGATGGCGTTGGCAGCACTGGCCCGGCGACCACCTCGGGACTATCGGATCGCGTATGTCGAGCCGAACTCGCCGGCCTCCCGGGCAAACCTGAGTCGTGGCGCGCGATTGCTGGCCGCGGACGGCGCGACCGTGGCCAACGGCAGCGCATCCGTTCTGAATGCGGCGTTCTTTCCCGACAGCGCCGGGGAGACACACGAGTTCCGGATTCAGGATCTCGGCGCCAGCGAACCACGCACGGTTTCGCTCACATCGGCCATCATCACGTCCGATCCGGTGCAGAGCGACCAGGTCATAGAGACGGATTCCGGCCGCGTCGGCTACATGGTCTTCAACGATCACATCGCGACCGCGGAACGGGAACTGGTCGACGCCGTGACCGAGCTTGAACGAGCCGGCGTCGACGACCTGATACTGGATTTGCGCTACAACGGCGGCGGTTATCTCGCGATCGCCAGTCAGATGGCCTACATGATCGTGGGACCGTCTTCCGCGGGACAGACATTCGACGAACTTCGCTTCAACGACAAACACCGGACGTTCAACCCGGTCACCGGCAGGGTCCTCACGCCAGTCCCCTTCTACAACTCGACGATCGGGCTTTCCGTCCCGTCGGGTCGAGCCCTGCCGAGCCTGGATCTGTCGCGGGTGTTCGTACTCACGAGCAGCGGGACCTGTTCCGCCAGCGAGTCGATCATCAACGGGCTGCGCGGCATCGATGTGGAAGTCATCCAGATCGGCACGACGACCTGCGGCAAGCCGTACGGCTTCTATCCCGCCGACAATTGCGGAACGACGTACTTCTCCATCCAGTTCCAGGGCGTCAACGCCAAGGGGTTCGGAGACTACCCGGACGGGTTCTCGCCCCAGAGCACCGGGCGCGACGAAGGTGCCTCCGTGCCCGGCTGCGTGGTCGGCGACGATTTCGGGCACGCGTTGGGGGATGTCGACGAGGCGCGTCTGAAGGCGGCGCTGCAATACCGAGTGGACGCGACGTGTCCCGCACCGGCGGCTCTCCGATCCGCCAGGCCCGTCGCAGGAGCGGGCCTCCCGCCCACGACGGATGCAATCGTGCCAAAGTCCATCTGGCTGCAGAACCGATGGTGAAACGCTCACGCTTGGCAGCGCCTTGGCTCGTGGGCCTCTTCGCGACGACGTCCGCCGGCGCCCCCGCCGCGATCATGGACTCGACGCCGGCGGGCCTCGCTGACATCCGGCAGGCGGTCGCCACGGCGTTGGGCAAGGACGTGCTTATCGCGGACGATGCCCTGACGAAATCAAGCTTCCTGACGATCGACCGACACGTCACGAAGACGATGGAAGGGCGGATCGGCAGCGGACGGATTCTCGACCCTCCAGAGACATTCCAACTGGTGCTGGAGAGCGACCAATGCGTGCTGGTTCACGATCGCTCGGGCAAGGCATATCCGCTCGAAAACGCTCGCTGCCGTGTGCCCCCAAACGGAGACAACAGTGCGCCACCATCGCACTAAAACAGATAAACGCTTGCTTTGACGCACGGCAAACGCATAATGTGGCGCCATGTTGAACTGAGTAAAGGAGGTGATCTGTGAAATCTACGGTTGGGGAGTGTATTAGCTCCTAAATCGGGGCGGGGACGCCCGATGTGTCGCGTTACCGGTCACTGACCGCGAAGGACCGCGGACGTTCCCGCCAAATCGATAACCCCCTTCCCGCCCCGCATGCCTTACGCGGGCGGGTTCTTTTTGCGGCGATCTCCGAGCGTTGATGATCCCAGCGCAGGGGAGCATGTGTCGTATCCACTTGTTATCCAATCCACAAAACTACGATAACTAATTGTTTTATCATTGGTTATCGAATTCCACGGAGTACCAACATGAAGCTCGCGGTCGAGTTTCCGAGCGTCGCCTACCGGGAAGGCGGCGACGGCATTATCAGACTGGCCCGCGGCATCGAGGAAATCGGGTTCGATCAACTCGACACGTTCGATCACGTCATCATGGGTTTTCCCACCCCCGAGCGCGCCGCGCCGATCTATCCCCCGAAGATGCCCGTCATGGAAGCGCTCATGACCTTGAGCTTCGTCGCGTCGGCTACGTCCCGCATCGGCCTCGGCACCGAGGTGCTGGTCCTGCCGCAACGCCAGCCGGTCCTGGTGGCGAAACAGGTCGCGACTCTCGATACGCTCTCCGGCGGCCGCGTACGTCTCGGCGTCGGCGTCGGCTGGCAGGAATCCGAGTACGATGCGCTGGAAGAATCCTTCCGCAATCGCGGCAAGCGGATGGACGAAGCAATCCGGGTGATGCGCGCCTATTGGCGCGATGAACAGGTGGACATTTCCGGCGACTACTACACGTCCACGGCCATGGCGATGGAACCCAAACCGCCCCAGGGCGGCGACTTGCCCGTCTGGATCGGCGGCGTTTCGGAAGCCGCCCTGCGACGGGTGGGAGAACTTGGCGACGGATGGCTTGCCATGGCGATTCCTGATCGAGCCGTGGCCGACAAGTGCAAGAACAAGATCGCCGCCTACGCGGAGGCCGCGGGCCGCGACCCGGACACTATCGGCTACCAGCAGATGCTCGCGCCACCGCCCAGAGACGAGGGCGGCAAGCGTTTCTATTCCGACACGGACCGGGTCGTCTCGCGCGCCGTCGACGCGCTGGAAATGGGCTTCGAGTGGGGAGCGCTGAACGCCACGGCGATTTTCCAGTCAGGGGCCCGCAGCGTGGAAGCGATCCTCGACGTCCTTGGTAAGCTGCACGAGGCCATTCGCAGGGAGACGGACTGAACAAGGGTCGTTCAGGGAGTCACCGCGCTCTCACCCAAGTGCGCTTGGAGCCATCCCTTTAGCGGCACGTCCTCGTCAGTCGGCGAGGTATAACCCATACCTCCCGTGGGGCTCGCGCCGAGCAACTGGCGACGGATCGGGTCCGCATCCTCAAGGTAGTGGTCCACGGTCATGTCATCGCGCGGGCGCAGCCAGCGATAGCTATAGCCAAAGAACAGTATCTTGCGCGTGAACCCCGATACGTTGCGGCCGGACGCGTGCCACAGGCGCCGGTCGAAGAACACCGCATCGCCGGCACGCGCATGCACGGGCGTCGCGTCGGGATGCTCCGCGTTGTCCGCCGGGAAATCCATCGTGTTGAACCGGTGACTCCCCGGAATGACGTGGGTGCTGCCCCGGTCCGGCGTCTCGACGTCGGTGAGCACGAAGGCCACCTTGAGCGACACCCGCGGGCGCGGGTCGGTCTCGAAGTCGATGTTCAGCCGGCCGCTGTCCTGGTGCCAGCCCAGTCGACCGGTCTGCCTCGGCTGATTCTCGGGCGGAGGCGGAGTAATGATGAGATGGCTGTGGTAGAGCTGGATGTGCCAGCCGAGAATGTCGATGACCTTCGCGATCGTACGCGGCCAGTCGATGAGTTCCAGGAACGCTTCGTCGAACCCGATGCAGTCCAGGTGGTTCAACCGTTCGTGCGGATTCAGGCCGTACCTGGGCCGGTACTCGACGTAAAGCCTGTCAGCGGCTTCGGCAACCCTTGCGAGGGTCTCCGGCGGCAGCACGCCTCTCGCGATGAAATACCCCTGTTCGTCAAAGCACCTGCGCTCTTCGTCGGTCAGCCGGTAGTTCAGGCATTGGTCGTCCATGCGTTGGGAGTGTACACGCCATGGCTCGACCCCTCGAAACATCGCCCGAGGCTGGGTAGACGCTCAGGGCCGCGCTATCGACATCAGGTCCTGGCAAGCGACTCCTTGACCCACGACAGTATTGTGTCCAGATCAGCGTCGCCAGCTTCCAGCATACCCACGATGAAGGTGTAGGCCGATGCTGCATCGACCGAGAATTTCCAGCCGTTGAGCCGCAGGAATATATCCGTCACGAAGAAGGCCGCCCGCTTGTTGCCATCCACGAACGCGTGGTTCAGCAGCAAGGATTGGAACAGAGCGGCAGCCATCTCCGCCAAATCACCGTAGTAACCGGTTTGGGGCCGGTACAGGGCGCTTTCGAGCAGCCCCTGGTCTCGAATCCCCGACGCTCCGCCGAATCGCTCGATGAGTTGATCATGAATGGCGATGGCCTCGTCCACCGAGAGGAACTGGACGGCTTCACTCTGCAAGGCGCCGGCCCAATTCCTCGTTCTCGGCCATCGATGCTTCCAGATGGTCCAACACGAGCGGACGCAAGCGACGCCTGCGAACATAGTCGCCAATCGCCTCGGTCAACAGGCCAGAGATGGTCTGATGCGACTCTCGGGCAAGTTCCTGCAACGCACGCCACTCGGATTGCTCTACTTTCGAACTGATCTTGATCGTAGCCATCGCCCGAGACTATATGGACGTGTCAAGATATGTCAAGACACTCGATCCGCAATGCGGTTATGCGCAGGAATGAACGGGCTTGGAGACGACGCGCCATGGTAGTCTGCCCGAAACCTCGCCCAGGCCAACGAATGAAATTCGGTCTCTTCGTCTATTGCACGGTGGGACGCCGCCACGAACTCGAAGCCGGCATGGCGGGAAAGAACCCGGT
Source organism: Candidatus Azotimanducaceae bacterium (assembly GCA_965203615.1). Taxonomy (GTDB): domain Bacteria; phylum Pseudomonadota; class Gammaproteobacteria; order Pseudomonadales; family Azotimanducaceae; genus VXNE01. Next base: position 4,097,534 of record OZ241900.1, on the reverse strand, counting down.
GCTCTATCGACGCATGCTCGCGGAACTCGGCGACTATGCGCGGTTCGCGGAAGCCCGGGGCTACTTCGGCTTCGGGCACCCCGAGCACCACTTGCAGATCGAGGGTTTCGAGATCGCCAACGACCCCGCCCTCATGGCGATGTGGCTCGGACAGCACACCGAGACCATGCGGATCGTCACCTGCGGCTTCGTGTCCACCGCGAACAATCCCCTCGCCACCGCCGAGAAGATCGCCACCATGGACCACATGCTCGGCGGTCGCCTGGGAATCGGCCTCGTGCGCGGCTACCAGGCGCGCTGGGTGGAGAACTTCAAGGTCCGGCCCGAACTGAAGGCAGTAGGTCCGTGGACGAAAGACACGCCGGACGACGACCTCAACCGGCGCTATTTCACCGAGTTCGTCGAAGTGGTGACGAAGGCGCTGGCCAATGAGACGTTCTCTCACGAAGGCGAGTTCTGGACCTTCCCGCCGACGGATTTCGTCAACCCGCATCCCCATCCCGTGTACAGCCGGTTCGGCCGCGGCGTGGACGCCGACATGCGCGTCGACGAGATCGGCATCGCGCCGAGGCCCCTGCAGGAGGAAATACCGCTCTACGGCGGCTTCTCGGCGAGTCTGCGCACGGCGAAGTTCTGGGCAAGGTACAAGGGCCGGCCGATCGTGCTTTCCGGCAACACGGAATTCCTGCAGCTACTCTGGCGCGAGTGGCGCGAAGAGGCCGCGGCCTACGGACACGATGTCTCGCCGGGCCAGGAAGCCTGCTGGGGCGGCATCATGATCTGCGCCGAAACCGACGCCGAGGCGCAGGCACAGTTCGAAGACATGCAGTGGTTCTGGGATACCTGGGCGACGCCTTTCGGACAGGGCGTGCCCGAACTCCTGGTGGGCTCTCCCGACACGCTCAACAAGCGCATCGAGCGGATCTCGCGCGCGGTCCCCATCGACGAGGCCTTCCTCCTGATCCCGGCGGGCATTCACACGCCGGAGCAGATTCATGACTCCCTCGACCTGTTCGCGCGCAAGGTCATGCCGAACTGGGGTTAGTAGACGGTCGCTACCCGGAAGCCGCCCGCTCCGTGATCGCCTCGTAGGTCAACACCTTGAGCCTCTCACGCAGCGGCCAGGGCGATCGCATGAGTTGGATCATTCCGACGACGATGATCTCCTCCACGGGATCGATCCAGAACACGGTGCCGGCAGCGCCGCCCCAGGAATATTCGCCGACGGATCCCACGCCGTCATCCCGGAGTTCGGTGACCAGGCCGAAGCCAAGGCCGAAACCGAAGCCACGGAAGCTGTCCTTGCCCTTGTCGTCCTCATCAAGCGGCCGTTCGCCCCGTCCCCCGCCGGAGAGTGCGTCGGGCAGGTGGTTCTCAATCATCAGGTCGACGGTCTCCGGACGCAGGATGCGGACCCCGTCCAGTTCGCCTCCATTGCGGAGCATCTCGGCAAACCGCATGTAGTCGCGGGCAGTCGAAATGAGCCCGCCGCCCCCTGAATACATCGTTCCCGGCCTACCCTTCCCCATCCAATCGAGGTCGAACGCAGCAAGTTTGCCCTCCTCCCTGTCCCAGGCATGGTTGGGCAACAGCCGGGACATCTTGTCCTCGGGGACGTTGAAGAACGTGTCGCGCATGTCGAGCGGGCGAAACAGGCGCTCGCGCAGGAAGACATCGAACGTCTGGCCGCTGATGCGCGCCACCGCAGCGCCGACCACGTCCGACGCCACGCTGTAATGCCACCTTGCGCCCGGCTCGTATTTGAGCGGCAGCGTCGCCAGGCGCTCGATGAAGCCATCCAGGTCGGCGGCACGGAAAGGTTTGACCTCATTGTAGAGCCCGTCCACCGGATCGCTCGAATCGAAGCCGTAGGAGAATCCCGCCGTATGCGTCAGGAGATGCCGCATGGTCATGGTATTCCCGACAGGGACGCGCTCCCCATCCTCGCCGAGCAGTTCGAGCGCTTTGAGTTCGGGCAGGAACTTCGCGACGGGATCGTCCAGTTCGAAGGCATCTTCCTCGTACAGCATCATTGCGGCGACCGCCGTGATCGGCTTCGACATGGAATAGATGCGGAACAGCGCATCTTCGGGGAGCGGCCGGTCATCGTTCACGCCACGCCGGCCGACGGTGGACACGTGCACGATCCTGCCTTCGCGCGCGACCATCGTCAGCACGCCGGCAAACTTGCCTTCATCGACGAATTCCTGTGTCGCTGCCGTGAGTCGCTCCAGTCCCTCGCCGGACATGCCAACGCTCTCGGGCTGTGCAACGGGTATCTCGCCGGCGCCAGCGGATGTTGCAAGGAACATGGCAATGGCGCACGTCGCGGTACTTTTCATGGATTCTCCTTCGCAGGGGATGACCTGCCGCGGCGTTCCCGCAGCACGTTGGTTTCGGTACTTTTTTGGCCCGGCAGCCCGCAGGCCGCAACGGGTGCATTCTACGCAAACAGATTGGCAAAACGCTCGCGCAATGCGTTCTTCTGCACCTTTCCCATGACGTTGCGGGGCAGGTCTTCCACGCAAATCACGCGCTTTGGCTGCTTGAACCGCGCGAGCCTGTCCTTCAGGGCCGCCTCGACCGTCGCGATGTCCACCGGACGGTCCCGCGCCACGACCACCGCAACGACCCCCTCGCCGAAGTCCGGGTGCGGCACTCCGATCACGGCACTTTCCGTCACTTCCGGCATGTCGTCGATCAGCGTCTCCACTTCCTTTGGGTAGACGTTGTAGCCGCCCGAGATGATCAGGTCCTTGGCGCGGCCGACGATGGAGATGCGACCCTCGCCGTCCATCACCCCCAGGTCACCGGTTTGAAAGAAGCCGTCGCTACTGAACTCCTCCGCGGTCTTGTCCGGCATTTCCCAGTAGCCCCGAAAGACATTCGGACCGCGCACTTCGATACCCCCGATTTCCCCCTCGCCCTGCACGCAACCGTCGTCCGCGATGCGTGCTTCCACCCCGGGCAAGGCAAATCCCACGGTCCCTCCAATGCGCTCGCCGACCAGGGGATTCGACGTGCTCATCAACGTTTCGGACATGCCGTAGCGCTCCAGGATCCGATGTCCCGTCCGGGCCTCGAAAGCCGCGAACGTCTGCGCCGCCAGGGGCGCGGAGCCGGAAATGAAAAGGCGCATGGCCTGGCAAGCGTACCGTGTGAAGTCGTCGCGGGAGAGCAGCCTCGTATAGAACGTCGGCACACCCATCATGACCGTCGAGCGCGGCAGGTGCTCGATCACGGAGTCCGCGTCGAATCGCGGCAGGAAGACCATCGAACCGCCGCCGACGAATACGCAGTGCAGCGCGACGAACAACCCATGCACGTGAAAGATCGGCAGCGCGTGCAGCAATACGTCGTCGGACCTCCAGCCCCAGGCGTCGCACAGCGTCCGCGCGTTGCTCGCGAGGTTTCCGTGGGTCAGCATGGCACCCTTGGGCCGGCCCGTCGTGCCGGACGTGTAGACGATGGCGGCGATGTCGTCCAACGTGCGCGACACCGTCGATCCAAGTCCCTGCGCCGCGTCCATCCGGTCGGCGAAGGTGCCGCGCCCGCCCGCGCCCAAGGTTTCGATCGGGACGGTGGACTCAACCTGTTCCGACGGGTCGCAGACCAGCAGCGCCGGCTTCGCGTCCGTCAGGAAATACTCCAATTCGGCCGCCGTATAGGCGGTATTGAGGGGCACGTATATGGCCCCGAGCTTGAGGCAGCCGAGATAGAGCGCGAGCGCTTCCGGCGTTTTCTCCGTCTGCGTGACGACGCGGTCCCCGGACTGGACACCCAGGTCCACTAGCGCCCCCGCGGCGCGTGATGCCTGGGTATCGAGATCCCCATAGCGCCAGTCGTTCCGATCCGGCAACCACAGGCAGGCGGCATCCTGGTTCGCGCGAAACCGCGTCTCGAACAGCGAATAGACGTTGTCGTTCATGATTTCCGGGTGCGATCCTGTCTCGCCGTCCGTTGAGTCCGCACGAGGCGGCGCCTGAGACTCACAGGCGATACGGATGCGGCCCGAAGTTGGCCTCGTAGTACGGCGAAACCATGCGGCCCGGAGGAATGACCGCGTCCACCGCCCGGCAGTCCTCTTCGGTCAGCGTGTAATCGGCCGCGTCCAGGTTGTCGTCCAGTTGCTCCATCGTGCGCGGCCCGATGATGGGGCTCGTCACGCCAGGCTGCGCCATCACCCACGCCAGCGCGAACTGCGAGAGCGCCACGCCCCGGTCGTCCGCGATCGACTGCAACCCGTCGATCACGTCAAAGTTCCCCTGGTGGAAGCGCTGGCTCACCTGGTTGCGCTCCTCGGCGAAGCGTGTCCCCGCAGGCGGGTCCTCGCCGCGCGTGTACTTGCCCGTCAGCATCCCTCCCGCCAACGGGCCCCAGGGAATGGTCGCCACCCCGTAAGTCTGCGCCATCGGTATCAGTCCGCGCTCGACCCGCCGGTCGAGCAGGTTGTACGGCATCTGCTCGCAGATGAATCGGTTCAGGCTGTACTTCTCGGACACCCACAACGCTTCGACGAACTGCCACGAGGCGAACGTGGAAGTCCCGATGTAACGGACCTTGCCGGCGTGGATCAGGTCGTCCAGCGCGCGCAGGGTCTCGTCGATGGGCGTTTCCGAACGCGGGCGATGCACCTGGTAGAGATCGATGTAGTCCGTCTGCAACCGCTTGAGGCTCGCGTCGCACGCCTCGAGGATGTGCCTGCGGGACAGGCCCTGCATGTTGGGATCGTCGTCGGACATCGCACCGTGAAACTTCGTCGCCACCACCATCCGGTCGCGCTTGCCGTTGCGCACGAGCGCTTCGCCAACGACCTGCTCGCTCACTCCCCGGCCATAGGCGTTGGCCGTGTCGATGAAGTTGACGCCGCGTTCGATGGCCCGGTCCACCATCTCGTACGCGTCCTTCCTTTCAGTCCGGCGTCCATAGGTCATCGCCCCGAGACACAGGTTGCTGACCCTGACGCCGGTGCGTCCCAGCAATCGCATTTCCACAGGCACTTGTTTTTCTCCCACGACTCGTCGATCCATCATTCTCTCCCCGCAGGCCCGGTTGCGTCCATCCGCAGGAGATGCTGCGAAGGTTCAGCGCGAAGCCGGGCACGGCCCTATACTCCGGGAGGGAGCATCGGCCAGGAGCCAGGATGAGGGAGTTCACGGGAAAACTCGCGGTCATCACCGGTGGCGGAACGGGTATCGGGAGAGCGCTGGCCCGGCAACTGGTGGCCGAGGGCTGCAGCGTCGCCACCTGCGACATTCTCGAGGACAACCTCGGGGAAACGCGGCGGCTATGCGAACACGAAGCCGCCCAGGGCTGCACGGTCAGCACCCACCGGTGCGACGTGGCCGTCGAGGATGAGGTCCTGGCATTTCGCGAGGCAGTCAAGTCGACGCACGACACCGACCATATCGATCTGCTGTTCAACAATGCCGGTGTCGGCGGCGGCAGCAGCTTCGTCGACGAAGACCGCGAGGAATGGGAGCGCACGTTCAACATCTGCTGGTTCGGGGTCTACTACTGCGCCCGCGCCTTCATGCCGATGCTCGTGGCGAGCGCCGACGCGCACATGGTCAATACCAGCAGCGTCAACGGATTCTGGGCGACACTCGGAGCCGGCAGCACCCACTCGGCCTATAGCGCCGCGAAGTTTGCCGTCAAGGGCTTCACCGAAGCGCTGATCACGGACTTCGCCAACCATGCGCCCCACGTCAAGGTGTCCGTCGTCATGCCCGGCCATATCGGCACGTCGATCGGCATCAACGTGCGAAGGATCATGCACGGAGGTGAAGTCACCGAGGGCGAGTTGGCTCGTGCGCGCAAGCGTTACATGGCGCTGGGCGTGATTGACAGTTCGGCCAGCGACGAGCAGGTACGCCAGGTCATCGACGGAATCGGCGAATGGTTCCGTCAAAGCGCCCCGACGACCGCGGAGCAGGCGGCGTCGATCATTCTGCAGGGTGTCCGCGAAGAGCGCTGGCGCATTCTCGTCGGCGACGATGCCCACCACCTGGACGAGATGGTGCGGGAGTCACCGGAAGATGCCTACACGGAAACGTTCCTCAAGAAACTACGCGCGCGTACCCAGTGGAATCTCCGCTGATCGGTTGCATTGACCCGGACCGGACGAGCGGTCCGTAAACGGTCGGACAGTCGTGTCAGCGATGTTCCATCAGCCTTCGTTCGCTAGCGACTGGGCGAACATGTACCGGTTGCCGTCGGGATCGAAGAAGGTCGCGAGCTTGACCATGCCCGGGATCTCGACGGTGTCGCCGTCGAACCTGACGCCCTTGGCTTCGAGTTCGGCACGTGCCGCGTCGATATCGGCGACGCCGAGTACCGGCGTCGAGCCACCGTCGCCGCCGACCTCGTCGCGTTGCTCCAAACCTATGCTGACGCCTTCGGCAGGCGTCGCAACCTCCGCCCATCCAGCTTCGGGTATCTTGAAGATCTCCTCGAAGCCAAGCACGTCCTGGAACCAGGCGAGGGACGCGTCGAGGTCGCTGACGGACGACGACAGGGTGATGGTTCCGTCGTAGCTGAATCCCGGCATATCCGATCAGTCCTCCGACAGCGCCGCCAACAGGCGCGGGGGCGAGATTGGCAGGTCGTGCACGCGCACACCCGCGGCGCCTCGAACCGCGTTCGCGGTAGCAGCCAGCGGCGCAACGATCGGCGTCTCGCCGCATCCCCGAACTCCGAACGGATGCGAAGGATTGGCGACCTCCACGATGTGCGTATCGATCATCGGCAGGTCGGACGCGACCGGCACGCGATAGTCCAGGAACCCGGCGTTGTCGAGCCTTCCTTCGGAATCCCAGATGTACTCCTCGTTCAAGGCCCAGCCGATACCCTGGGCCGCGCCGCCCTGGAGCTGCCCCTCGACGTAGCTCGGATGTACGGCCTTGCCGGCATCCTGCACAGCCGTGAACCGGAGCACATCCGTCTTGCCGGTATCGCGGTCGATTCGAACGTCAGCGACGTTCACCGAGAAGGCAGGACCCGGGCCTTGCGCATTAAGGGATGCCGCCGCGTTGATCGGTCCCCCGGTTCGCGCGGCATCACCGGCAATTTCGCGCAGCGATAGCGGCTCCACATCCACGTTGGCACCCGCTTTGGGCACCGCGCGGCCGTCGACCCAGTCGACCTGGTCGACATCGACGTCCCACGTGGCCGCGGCGCGTTCCCGCAGTTCCGCGATGACCTTTCGCGAGGCCTCGATCACGGCCATGCCGGTCGCGAAGGTCGTGCGGCTGCCGCCGGTGGCATTGCTGAAGCCAACGCTTTCCGTGTCAGCCACCACCACCTGGATGTCCTCGTAGGGAATGCCCAGCGTCTCGGCGCACTGCAGCGCCATCGAGGCACGCGACCCGCCGATGTCGGGGTTGCCCTCCACCACCGTCACGGTGCCGTTCTCGTTGACCAGCACTTCCGCCGACGACTGGTTGCCGCCGTTGAACCAGAACCCCACGGCGACGCCGCGGCCCTCGTTGTCGCCAAGCTCCGCGGCGTAGTTCGGGTGCCGCTTCGCCGCCTCGAGACACTCACGCAGCCCGACCTTGGAGAACTGCGGTCCATACGTGGACTGGCTGCCCTCGCTGACCGCGTTCTTGAGGCGCAACTCGATGGGGTCCATGCCAAGCTGCCGCGCCAGCTCGTCCAGCGTCGACTCGCCGGCGAAATTCGACTGTGGCGAACCGGGCGCGCGGTAGGCGGCTACCTTGGGCTTGTTTACCACCACGGTATAGCCCTCAATGAGGAAGTTCGGACACGTATAGCCCGCGAAGATGCACATGCATCCCGGCCGCATCGGCCCGCCGCCCCGATAGGCACCCGCCTCGTACCACAGCTCGGCCTGCATCGCCGTCAACGTGCCGTCGCGCTTTGCGCCGATCTTCACGCGCGAGCGCGTGGCCGATACCGGGCCGGAAGCGCGGAACACCTCCTCGCGGGTCATGACCATCTTCACCGGGCGCCCCGACTGTTGCGACATGACGACGGCGAGCGGTTCCAGGTACAGCGTGAGCTTGCCGCCGAATCCCCCGCCGATCTCGCTGGGTATCACCTTGAGCTTGGACACGTCCATGCCCAGCACCCCGGCCACGGAACCGCGTACGCCGAAGTGGCCCTGGGTGGAGCACCACACCGTCGCGCGCCCCTCTTCGTTGATGTTGGCAACGCAGGCATGCGGTTCGATGTAACCCTGGTGCACGGTGGGCGTCGAATACTCTCCCTCGACGATGAGGTCGGCCGCTTCGAATCCGGCTTCCAGGTCGCCCCCCGAAAGCATGTATTTCTGCGGGATATTCGAGGGTTTGGCCGGCGTCTCGGGCAGCCCCTGGGTGTAGATGTCGTCGTACAGGAGCGGCGCATCCGGCGCGATCGCTTCCTCCAGGGACATCAACGCCGGAAGCGGTTCGTATTCCACTTCGATGGCTTCCAGGGCGGCGTCGGCAATGGTCGTCGACGAGGCGGCTACCGCGGCCACCGCGTGGCCGTGGTACAGGACGCGATCGCGGGCGATGACATTGACCGCGAGGTCCGAATCCCGAACCTCGCTCAACGCCGGCAAGTCGTCACCGGTGACAACGGCCAACACGCCGTCCATCGCCAACGCCTTGCTTGTATCGATACGCCGGATGCGCGCGTGGGCGTGGGGGCTTCTCAAGACGCGCCCCTGGATCATCCCGGGGAGACTGAAATCCGCGCCATAGTTCGCCCGTCCGGTGACCTTGTCGACACCGTCCGGTCTGACGGGCCGCGTTCCCACATATCGAAAGTCGATCGCTTCGCTCATTGGTGCTCACTTGCCAATTGGGTAGACGCATAATGATGCCACAGCGCGCCATCCTGTCGGCAGCGCTCCCGCATCGGATAAGCTAACCGCCTTCTCATCCAGCCCCTGAGTCGTCACCCGAACCCCCGTCCAGTTTGGGTCTGGTCACCCGCATGAATTCCCACCCGAAGCAGTCCCCGCGCACCATCCTCGCGTGGATGTGCGCCCTGATCGCCATCAATCAGCTCGGTTTCGGGGCGGTGATTCCGGTGCTTCCACTGTACGCGCAGTCCTTCGACGTGCCCCAGGTCGCGATCGGCGCGACGATCGCCGTGTACGGGTTGGCCCGGTTCCTGCTCGCCGTACCGACCGGCCAGGTGGCGGACCGCCTCGGCAGGCGCAATGCCCTGGCAATCGGCGGCGCCTTGTCGGCCCTGGGCAATCTGTGGTCAGCCGCAGCCGGAAGCTACGTGGAACTGGTATTGGCGCGTTTCGTCTCCGGTGCCGGTGCGGGCGTGGTGCTGACCGCCGGCCTGATCGTGCTGGCCGATATCACACACGCCTCCACGCGCGGCCGAACGCTCGCGATCTACCAGGGAGTTTTCCTGTTCGCGGTCGGCATCGGTCCCCTGCCGGGCGGCTACCTGGCCGAGCGGTTCGGGCTGGAAGCGCCGTTCCTGGTGTACGGCCTGGCAAGCGCCGTCGTGGCTGCCATTGCGTGGTTCGGCGTAGCAGAAACCCGCGGCATGGGCACCGAACGCGACGCGAGCGTTCCGGTCCTGCCATGGCACGGCCAACTTCGCGTGCTCGCCGCCAACGCGGGCTTTCTGCTCGTGTGCCTTATCAGCCTGACCGGCGCCGCGGCGCGAACCGGTGCCCTGTTCAGTATCGTTCCGGTCCTCGCCCGCGATCGCCTGGGACTGGACCCCACCGACATCGGCTTCGGTCTGGCTCTAGGGAGCATCATCGGGCTCGCCATCACCTATCCGGCCGGCGCCCTCGTGGACCGCTACGGACGCAAGGCTGTCATCGTACCCACGACCGTCCTCACCAGCCTGTCCATGCTCCTGTTCAGCCTGGCCCCGGCATACGCCTGGTTTCTCTTCGCATGCGCCATCTGGGGAGGCGCGAGCGCTGCTGCCGCCGCCGCGCCATCCGCCTACGCGGCCGATTCCGCGCCACCCGGATTGAATGCCGCGGCGATGAGCTCATACCGAACGCTGAGCGACATCGGCTATGTCGTCGGCCCGATCCTGCTCGGCTGGCTTGGGGACGCGGCCGGGCTCGACGCGCCGCTCTGGACTGCCGCGGCAGCGCTCCTGCTCGCAACCACCCTGTTCGCGGTCATCGCACCGGAAACCCATCGGAACCGATAGACTCTGCTGCAGAAGCCATGTTCGAGAAACGAATGCAAGCGCTACGCCGCCGTGGGTTGGCTTTACCTGCCCTGCTCCTTGCATTGCACTCCTTTGGTGCCGAGTGGAGCAATACCGAACTGCAAGTGCAGTACGGCAACCTGGACATCCCGACATTCGCGGGAGGCGGCGATTCATACCATGTCATCTACACGCTGCAGCACGCGAGCGGATGGAAATACGGCGACAACTTCTTCTTCATCGACGTGCTCGACGCGCAGGACCCGGGGTTCCAGGACTTCGATATCTATGGCGAGTGGTACTCGAATTTCAGTCTCACAAAGATTCGGGGCAAGGAAACAGGTGGCGGAGTCGTTTCCGACATCGGCCTCATCCTGGGTGTCAACTGGGGCGCCGACGCCAACGTGAAGAAGTACCTGCCGGGCCTGCGGCTGTCCCTCGACCTGCCCGGCTTCGCATTCGCGAATCTCGACGTCGCCGCCTACATCGACGACAGTGAAGGCGCGGCATCCGGGGGCGCGCCGAGGGAGAACGACGCCGTCCTTGTGGACTTCAACTTCGCACGCCCGTTTTCGATCGGCGAGTCGAGCTTCAGCATCGAAGGCCACGTGGAGTACGTTGCAGCGCGGGAGAACGAATTCGGCGCCACGGTCGAGTCATGGATCCTCGCGCAGCCCCAACTGCGCTGGAATCCGAACGATCGCATCTCGGTGGGCATCGAATACCAGTTCTGGATGAACAAACTGGGCGACGGCGCCACCGACGAGAGTGCCCTGCAGGCCCTGTTCGTGTGGAAGCTCTAGTGCTCCGTCAGTCCTGACACGCCTGAGCCAAGGACAATTTCCTACCGAACTTTCGGCAATCGCCCGTAGTGCATCCGCCGGCATTTGACCCATGCTTGAGCGAGAACAAACGCGGGTGCAGCGCATGGCGGACACGGTCAGCCACGACCAGAACTTCAAGAACCTGATTCTCGACTACTCTCGCGACGCGCTTGCGTTCTTCGGTGCCGATGAAGCGCCCCTGGTACAAGACAACGTACGGTTCATACCGATTCGACAGGAACAGTTGCAGGAACGCCTTGGCGAACGCTTCCGAGAACTCGATACGCCCGTGCTCGTGGAGTGGACCGATGGCCGTCGCGAATCGATCCTGTTCGTGCTGGAAGAAGAATCCGACTCGCGGAGATTCGACCTGCACCGGCTGGCCCATTACTGCCTCGACCTCGCCGACATGTTCGACACGGACCGTGTGGTGCCGATCGCGATCTTCCTGCGCACCGCCGACGCCGCGCCACCAACGCTCCTCCTGGGCACCGAGCGCCATACCTATCTGAAGTTCAGCCACCTGAGCTGCAAGCTCGCGGAGACGCCCGCCGAACACTGGTGGGACAGCAACAATCTGGTGGCCCGGGTGAACCTCCCGAACATGCAATGGCCCGAGGACCGCAAGGTGGAGGTCTACGCGCAGGCAGTTCGCGGGCTGTTGGCGCTGGAGCCCGACGGCGGCAAACGGGCGAAATATATCGACTTCATCGACATCTATGCCAGCCTGACCGAAAATGAGCGCAGGCACTATCGACGACAATACCCCGAGGAAGGTGCAACGATGGCAGGAATAGTCCAAAGGGCGCGCGACGAAGGCATGCAGCAGGGGATGCAGCAAGGTCGCGTCGAGGGGGAGCGGGCAGTGCTGGAGCGACTGCTCCGGCGGCGATTCGGCCTCCTGTCACCTGAAATCACCGAACGGCTTGGCGAAGCGTCCGAGGGCGAACTGGAGACATGGGCCGACAACGTGCTGGACGCCGGCACGCTCGACGAGGTATTCGATTCGGATACCTGAGACCGGGACCGCCAGGCGAGTGCCCCACAGCCGGCGCCTTCGGCTTCGCCTGTGGCCCGGCCCCGCTCGTCGACCATGGAAGGTTATTCCACCGGGCTGCCGAGACCTTGATCCAGGCGATAGGTGCGGCCTGCCTCGAAACCGCCGAAGGCTTCCCTTTGCCCACCGGGCCAAGTAACGGTGACGTTCCCGGCCCGTATCTCCCGGCCGAGACCGAAGTGAACCCGCGGGTCGCTTGACGTCAGGTAGCTGGCGCCCGGCTGTACGTCCCGCCGCATCCGGACGGCTCCCACGGTCGTCGAAACGCTGGCTCCGTGGGCATCGCGGCCAGTGGACGTGCGCACCTCGAATCGGACCCAATTTTCCCGGGCGGCCCGATTCATCAGGAGGTACGGTGCGGCGTCGCGATTCACGACCAGGAGGTCGAGGCCACCATCGTTGTCGACGTCGCCAACGGCAAGACCGCGGCTCGTGTGCCGGAGCGCGGGGTCGACACCGCCCTCGGGCGTGACTTCCTCGAATCGGAACGAAGATTCCCCTGCCGTGCCGCGATATAGCGTGTTGGGCTCCGCGAAGTCCTGCACAAGCGAAGGATCCGACGACTCGATTCGACCGTTTGCCTCGTAGAGATCCAAGCGGCCGTCATGGTCGAAGTCCGCCAGGGCCACGCCGAAGCGCGTATAGCGGAGGCTCGACGCGCCGAGCCCGACCATGCGGGTGGCGTCGACGAAGTAGCTGCCCTCGTTGCGGAAGAACGAATCGGTCTGCTGCTCCATGTTCACGACCAGCAGATCGGTATCGTCATCGTCGTCGAAGTCTGCGGCGGCCACTCCCATCCCGGCCTTTTCGATGCCGTGTTCGTCCACGGTGCAGCCCCACAGCAGCGACTCGTCCTCGAAGCGCAGATCCCCGCGGTTCAGCCAGAGCTGGTTGACCAGCATGTCGTTGGCGACAAACACGTCCGTGAGCCCGTCGCGATTGAAGTCCGCGCCGACAACGCCCAGACCGTTGCCGAAGGCGACGTTGATGCCGGAATCGGACGTGACGTCCGTGAAGGTTCCGTCGCCGTTGTTCCGGAACAGCCGGTCCATGGCCGGCAGGGCGTATTGCCCGGGGCCGCAATACGTGATCGCGCCGCGCACATAGCAGTCGCGTTCGATCTCGGGGGTCCAGTTCATGTAATTCACGAGGAACAGGTCCAGATCGCCGTCCGCATCCAGGTCGAGGAAGGCGGCCGCGCTGCCCCAGCCCGGATCGTCGACCCCCGCCGCCCGCGACACGTCCTCGAATCGACCTGTGCCATCGTTTCGATACAGTACGTTTGGCCCGTAGTTCGTGACGTACAGGTCGACATCGCCGTCGTTGTCGTAGTCGCCCGCGGTGGCACCCATGCCATAGCCCCGATCGTCTGCGCCTGCCGCCCCAGGAACCTCGTCGAAGTACCCGTCGCCGCGGTTCAGGTAAAGACGGTTCCCGGCGTCCGCGTTGTCCGATCCGATTCGACCGCTCTGGACCAGGTATGCGTCCAGGTCGCCATCCCCGTCCAGGTCGGCCAGCGCCGCACCTCCGGCGAGGATCTCCGGCAGCAGGGGACGGTCGGTGTAGCCCGATCGGTGCTCGAAGTCGAGACCACGCTGTCGGGCCTCCTCGCTGAACCACGGGCCGTCGTCCTGCACGCTGGATTGCGAACACGCTGCCATGACCGACATCAGAAACGTCGCACCAGTCACCGCCCCAACAGGGATTCGAGGATTCGCCAACACTACAACGCAGACTCCAGTTCCCTCAGCCGACTCTCGGTTGCTTCAATCTCATAGCCCGGGGCGCCGTACTGCTCTGCCATCCGGAACGCTTCCCAGGCCTCGTCGATCCGGCCGGTCTCGCCGAGGCTCCGGGCCAGGTAAGCGTGTCCGATCGCGAACTCCGGGTCCAGGCGGATGGCACGCTTCAAGTGCTCGACCGATTGATGCCAGTCCTCGCGTTCACCTTCGACCATACTCAGGTACAGCAACGTCACGGGTCGCTCCGGGGCGAGGGTAACCGCCTTCTCGAGAGCGCTCATTGCTTCGTCGTACCTGCCCATGCCGATCAACAGTCGCCCGCGTTGCTCGTACCCGTAACCGAGCGAGGGATTCAGGGCGATGGCGCGATCGATGTGGCGGAGTGCGTTGTCGAGTTCGCGGCGACCCCGGTATCGGTCCGCGATATTGAGATGGAACGGAAAGAAGTCCGGATTGATCGACAGGCCCCGCTGCACGAGGCTGAAAGCCTCGTCAATGCGACCCGCACGCACGTAGGCGAGGCTCAGGGTATTCAGGACTTCGCAGGCACGCGCCGCATGATGGCCGGCTGCTCCGCATGTCTCGTCCGGCTGCTCGGCGCGCAACGCTTCGAGTATCTCCAGAGCCGCTTCGACCTTGCCCGCGCCGAGCAGGTTCTGCGCGAACGAGAATCGGCCGATTCCCCGAACGAACGCCGCCTTCTCCACAGCGCGCGGGTCCCTCCACGAAAGCGGGTCCGCCGACCGGCCGAGCGCCACGGCCGCGCGTGCTTCCTCCATCCTGCCGAGGGCCCTCAACGCAAATCCAAGCGTGCGATAGATGTATGGATGGCGATAGTCCCCGCGCCAGCGGTTCCAGCAGTGTCACGGCATCTGCGTATTGCTCCTGCGCGATCAGCGCCCGGGCACGCCCAAAGGCCGCCTCCTTGTCCGCCCCCAGGGCATGGGCACGCTCAAACGCCGTCATGGCCTCAAAGGGTCGATGCAGGTCCACAAGCCAGGTGCCGCGCCACAACCAGGCGGGCGCATAGTCCGCATCTATCCCGATCGCGCGCTCGAGGTCATCGAGCGCCGCCTGATACTGCCCATGCCTGCCCTTCAGCAGCGCGCTGAAGTACGGCCAGCGGAAGTCCTCCGGATCGAGTGCCGCAGCCTGCGCGTAGGTGATCAGCGCCTCGTCCAGGAAAAGGTTGTTCTCGTAGGCCATGGCCAGGCGGACCCCGCATCAGGCCCGAGGTCGGCAAAGAGCGGGCATCCTGGATCATGCCTTCGAGGAACTGCGCGAGTTCCTCGTCCGGCGAGTCGATGCCGGCAACCACCAGCGCGTCGACGGAATCGCTCCGGCCGTTGCACGCCGTCAGAGCAACAGTTGCCGACACCGCAACAACGAGACTGGCCCGGAACACCGAGGACCATGCTGTCCCACGTTCGTTATCGATCACGTAGAAGGCGCTCGATTGAAGCGGGGCATCCTGCTGTAGTCCGGGCTGGCGATGGGCGGCGACCCTCGAAACGTGAACGCTTGAGTGCCAATTTCGATGCCCTCATGCGCCCTGTCAAGTTCGGCGGCAGAAGTTGGTTGAGGGGGCTGCGAAATTGACACCATGGCATCTTTGGTGTAGGTAGAAGCGTGTAGTTACGTGAGAGGACACCGTCGGCGCGGCATCGCTGGCCGGCGAGTGGTGTAACAACCACCCCCGGGGATGCAACGCCCGCTGGTTCCTTTTTTGAACCAACTAGAAGGGGGAATGCATGACTACGAATCCCATGAGCTGGCGACAGCTCTCCATTGCGGCATTGGCCGCGATCGGCATGACGTTCTGCTTGCCTGCAACGGCTCAGGACGACGAGGACGAGGACGACGACGATTCGCTGGTCGAAGAGATCATCGTCACCGCCACCTACCGTGACACGCAGTTGATGGACACACCGTTGACCATCACGGCGCTGACCGATATCGAGATCGAGCAACGGGGCGTCGAGGACATCACCGACCTGTTCCTTTCGGTCCCCGGACTGAACTACGGACAGGCCGCGCCGACCTGGCACTACGTGAACGCGCGCGGGATCGCCCAATTCAGGTCTCCGACCGGGCCGGTGTCGATGTACATCGACAACACGCCGGTGCAGGGCCTGGGCGCCCGATCGCCGCAGCTTCCGAACTTCGACCTGGAGCGCATCGAAGTGCTGAAAGGGCCGCAGGGCACGCTCTACGGCCAGGGCAGCATGGCGGCGGCGGTCCGCTACATCACCAAGAAGCCGAGCCCCGAGGGCTTCGACTGGGCCCTCTCCGCGAGGGTCGAGAACCCGTACCATTCCGATGACACGGGGCACCGCATCGACGCCATGATCAATATCCCGCTCGGGGAGCGGATCGCGGCGCGCATCACGCCATATTCGCGGAACAAGCCCGGCATCCTCGACAAGTACGGACCCCGCATCATTCCGGATGTCAATTTCCGCGATGAGTTCGGATTCCGGGCCCAACTCTCCTGGTATGCGAACGACAGGGTCACGGTCAATTTCACGCGCCACTTTGTCGACTCGATGCACGGCGCCCCCGGGACCGCCCATCACTGCTACGTGGACGGCCGGCCCTCTGAAGGCAATCTCGCCCCCGGCGATTTTGTCGCCCAGATACCGCGCTTTCCCGTAACGGGAGGCCTGGCTGCGGGCGCCGACTGGCTCGACCCGGAAACGAATTGCGAAAGGGGGGGCGACAACGGCGCGTTGGACGGGATGACTGCGAGATTCGAGGCAGGCCCGGAGCACGTCTACGTGACGCACATGGCCTCACCGCAATGGAACGACGGTGGATGGTCGAAGACGTGGATCAACAACCTCAGCATCGAATGGGAGCTCGATTTCGCGGACCTGACCTGGTCCTCGGGAGTTTACGAGCACCACATCGCCCACTCGGAGGAGCAGAGGGTCGGCGGCCGATTCGGCACCCTTACCCCCTACAGGCTTGACCAGGACAGATTTCATGCGTGGCTTTCTCAGCCTAACAATCACAAGCTGATATTGACCGGCCCAAATGGTCGCGGTTCACGGTTCGCAGAGTGCAGGTCGGGGCCGTTGTCGCTCGATCAGAGGATCATGTGCGATTGGTACGGTTACACGGATTGGCACTGGCGGTTGGTTGAAGTCTGCAAAGCAGCGATACCGGAGTTCGATTGCGATTCCGGCGTCTTCTGGGGCCGCAGCAGCAGCAGGGCTGGCCTGAATCTCTACGACCGCATGACCCACGAGGTGCGCCTGGTTTCCAACAACCCGGAAAGCCGGTTGCAGTGGGCCGCGGGCGCCTATCTCGAGACAAACGCGGACGAGGACGATCCGCGCTCCTGGATGCATTGCGGCGCGGTGGGGCACCAGAACAGGTCCATCTTCGGTGGCGCCGCCTACCCGGATATCACCTGCCAGAATAGCCGGTCCGCGGGCATTACCTACAACCCGGCGTTGTCGCTCGACCAGATACGGGCAATGCACCGGCTCTTGCAAACAACCGCCGCTGGCCGGCCGGGCGCCGCCTCAACTCACGAGCGGGAAGAGTCTGCCATCTTCGGCGAGGTGAGCTATGCGATAAGCGATCAGTTGGAGATCCTGGCCGGCGCCCGCCTGGCCAGGAGCGAGTTCGCCACCTTTGCCGGCCCCAGCGGCGGGTGGGTGCCGACCAGCGAGATGACGCAACGCGCCGAGACGCAGACCCAGGAAAAACTGGCGCCGAAGGTCACGCTCACCTGGCGCCCCAACGACTCCACGATGGTCTACGGCATGTTGGCGAACGCGTTCCGCGCCGGAGGCGTGAACACGCGGCTCGTGACGCGGCTGGTCGAGTACGAGGAACTCGCCGCACGGGGAGTTCCCGGCGCCCAGGAGAACCTTAACGCCGCCCAGGACCTGCTGACGTTCGAAGGCGACGATGTGACGTCCCTGGAGTTGGGAATCAAGTCGACGGTCCTGGATGGACGGCTCGACTTCACTTTGGCCGTCTACCAGATGGACATCGCGAACGCGGTGGTGACCACGTCGTTCGTATTCCGCGAACTGGTGGATCCCGCTTCCCCGGTCGGGGGAGCCCCGCCTTATCCCACAAGCGTCAGCGACAACATCGGCAAGGCCGAGTCGCGCGGCCTCGAATTCGAGTTTCGCGGACAGTTGACCGATTCGATAAGCGTGCGGGGCGGCGGCTCGTGGATCCCCGATGCCGAAACCCAGGCGCAGGAGACCGGGGGAACCATCGCGGGATCAGGCATAGCCATCAACATTGCCCCCGGCAACCGCATTCGCCTGACGCCGGTGCTGGCTTACTTCGTCTCGGCGCAGTATGACTTCCAGATCGCCGGCTACGACGGCAGTCTGCGCGGCGATTACTACTACCGCGGCAAGAAGGTGTTCAGGACCGAAAACAACGAGCGGGAGACGCCAACCTACGGGTTCCTGAATGCGAAGCTCATGTTTGCCCGCGACAACTACGAGGTCGGCCTCTATGTCAACAACGTGATGGATGAGATCGCCCCGTACTCGCTGGGCGACAGCGGGTACCACGGCTTCCATCCGCCGCGGTCGATCGGGTTTGAGTACAGGATGAACCGGTAACGGTTAGCCAACTCAAGCTAAGCCTTGGCACAGCCCGCACCGAGAGGTGCGGGCTGTTTTTTTACGCCAACTCGGGACGGAGACCGCCCGGACGTGGTCAAGTCTGGACAACCCTCAATTGTTCACGAGAACTGGCCGTCGGTCCCTCTGCTCCGAGCGAATCGGCCCTGGACGCCAGGGTGCTTCCTGCAGTACAGCGGAGCGAAGCGCAGGACCGGGCCTGGGACGCTGCATTCAAGTCGTTTTCGTCGCACCGAAAGACGGGGCGATGTCCTGCATACACCGGATCAAGCGCCTGCGATAGTGGTATGGTCGCGCAACAGGAACGACAACGATGGAACCCACCGTGATCGACACCCTGCGGTATGCCGACCGGCTGAAGGGGGCCGGGGTCGAATCCCGGCAGGCCGAAGCCATGTCCCGCGCGCTCAACGACGAGCTGGCTGGCGGCGTCGCCACGAAAGAGGATCTCGACCGTACCGCAGCCGGACTGCAAGGCGGTCTCGACGCCCTGAGGGCCGACCTCGACCGCGCCGTGGTCGAACTGAAAGGCGAGATCGCCAAGGTCGATGCCAAATTCGACGCGCTGCACGGGAAGTTCGAAACGCAGGGCCGATACATGTTCCTGGTACTCGCGCTGATCGCGGCGCTGGGGCTGTTCAACGCGGTCGCGCCGCGCATGTCCCTGGCGGCGGAGACCGGCACTTCATCAGCCACGACGCCGGCGGGAGTGGGAACCGCCGAGCCGGATGCGGCGCCTGGAGGGCCGCACCGTTAAGCGTCCATCTGCCGACCGCTGACGGAAGGCTTTCGCACTGGCCGGCGGACCGATCCGACCCCGCACCAGCAAACACCCATGCGTCGGCGCTTTTCGCTTACGCTCTCCCGCTCCGTCCGCCTGCACGCGACCCGTTTTCGTCCCACCGAACGACGGTCCGATGTCCTACATACATCGGACCGAGCGCCTGCGATAGTGGTATGGTCGCGCAACAGGAACGACAACGATGGAACCCAACGTGATCGACACCCTGCGGTATGCCGACCGGCTGAAGGAGGCCGGGGTCGAATCCCGGCAGGCCGAAGCCATGTCCCGCGCGCTCAACGACGAGCTGGCCGGCGGCGTCGCCACGAAAGAGGATCTCGACCGTACCGCAGCCGGACTGCAAGGCGGTCTCGACGCCCTAAGGGCCGACCTCGACCGCGCCGTGGTCGAACTGAAAGGCGAGATCGCCAAGGTCGATGCCAAATTCGACGCGCTGCACGGGAAGTTCGAAACGCAGGGCCGATACATGTTCCTGGTACTCGCGCTGATCGCGGCGCTGGGGCTGTTCAACGCGGTCGCGCCGCGCATGTCCCTGGCGGCGGAGACCGGCACTTCATCAGCCACGACGCCGGCGGGAGTGGGAACCGCCGAGCCGGATGCGGCACCTGGAGGGCCGCACCGTTAAGCGTCCATCTGCCGACCGCTGACCGAAGGTATCTCGATGTCGGCTATCGCAGCCGCGTTTCCAGTTCGGCGATGCGGCTTAGCCGTGGCCCCGGTCGCGGAGTCGCGAAAGCGCAGTTCGCCGCTTTCCGCCCGCAGGTCGAGTCCCAGAACCTCACTTCGAATCGTCCGAGCGTCATGCGCGTCAAGAAGCGGCGAAAATCGTGCAATCGGCCATGTTCGCAATCTCTGTGCGCGATCAACCCTTCGTTAAGCGAGTCATGCGGCACGGTTGTGCACGCAGCACAAGCCCGGGAATCTTTTCGGGTCATCGTCCCGCAGCGCTATTGGAGGTCGTCCAACTCCACGGCCTTGCCTGTCCGGGACGACTCCCAGATGCCATAGATGATCTTCATCGTCTCGATGTTGTCCCGGCCGCTGCTGATGGGTTCCCTGCCCGTCCTGATGCACTCCTCGAAGTGCAGGATCTCGTTGACGAAGGGCCTGACGGTGGGCAGGTCGACACCACTCGTGTCAATGGGCTCGAACGCCGGATGGATCCACCGCTCTGCGTCGGCCGGGATACTCCGATCAATGGGCTGCTTTTCGGTCGGCGCAAACATGATTCTTCCGAAGTGGTGATGCTCGGGGAGCGTCTCCGGCGTCGAGTGAATGGTCCCCTCGGTGCCGTACAGCATGTATGACCTGGTCGAGGCGGTGACAGGCCTCCCGTCCGAAGCGTCTTCGGGGGTTTCGCCCGGACCGGCGAACAAGTGGCCGAGCACACCGTTCTCGAACTCAAGGATCGCTGCGACCAGGTCTTCGGCGTCGTTGACCATCCGCGGACTCACCGACCGGCAGATGGCCGTCAGGCGTTTCACGTTTCCAACGTAAAACCGCAGCAGATCGATGTGATGCACCTGCACGGACATCAGGGTGCCACCACCCTGCCTGCGGTCGGCATAACGGTCCTGCCGGGCACGCTCGATACGGGGCGGCACGCGTGGCGAAAGCAGGTTGGTTCGAACCGCGAAAATGTCGCCCAGCCTCCCTTCGTCGATAAAGCGTTTCACGGCGAACGCTTCGGGCGAATATCGCAGGTCCTGCGCGATCATCAGGGTCACGCCCGCCTTGTCCGCCGCCGCGACCATGTCCCGGCATTCCTGCAAGTTGGTCGCCATCGGCTTCTCGACGATGACATGTTTGCCTGCTTGGGCGCAGGCAACGGTCAGCGGCGCGTGCGCAGGGTGGAAGGTGCAGTTGTCCACCGCGTCGATGTCGCCCTCGCGCAACATCCTGTCCAGGTCCGTGTAGACCGTTTCAACTCCCGCTTTCTCGGCAAGCGCCTGCGCGCGCTCCTCGATGAGGTCGCAAACCGCCGTGAGTTGCACTCGATCAGGATGTTCCAAATAGGCAGGCAGGTGCGAATTCGTGATGCCCCCGGCCCCCAGGATGCCAACTTTGAGCGGTTTGGACATTGCTCCCCCATCCCCTTCCTCGATACGAGAAGAGAGGATAACCGATCGCGGGCGGATGAAATCGAGCCGGCGTCCGCACGAGACCTCCGCGCCTGTGATGCCGAGTGCCCGTACCAGCGATGAACGCCACCTCCCCAGTGTTAACCTACCCGCAACCCAAGCGTTCAGGGAGTCGCAAATGTGGCGGTCCGTTCTTCTTCTTATCGCATTCACGGTTCCCGCGTTTGGCCAGGACGCGGACATGACATTCTCCGAGGCCTACGCGCAGTACCAGTCCCACGCGCAGGCCGGCAAACTCGACGAAGCGCTGCCTTACGCCAAGCTCGCCTACGAACTCGGCGAACAGGCTTATGGCCCGGACCACAGGAATACCGCCGGCCTGACCTACAACTACGGGACGACCCTGCTCGAAACCGGACACTATGACGAAGCGGCGGAAATTCTCGAGATCGCTTACAAGCGGTACGAAAAGACCTACGGCAGGAACGCGCCGGAACTGATCGATCCGCTGATGATGCAGGGCCATGCTTCGGCGGTACCCGACGGACGGCCGAGACTGAGGTTCTATGACAGGGCCATCCGGCTCGCCAAGGCAAAAGGCGGTCTCGGGCTCCTGGCGGCCCTGAACTACGACGCCGGAGTGCGGCTGACGGAGCAGGCGAATTCGCTGGAGGGCTACAAGTACCTGCAAGCGGCGTACGACATCTACGCCGCCGAACTCGGATCAGGCAACAGGCAGACCATCGGTGTCGCCTTCTTTCTCGGCAAGGTCGAGATGGGCCGCCTCAACAACGACATCGCAAAGGAGCTGTTCCTGCAGGTGATCGACGGACTCCCGGCGGAAGACCGCCTCGCGCTCACCTCGCACGGGTTGCTCGTGCAACTGTATATGCAGGAGGGCGACGCCGAAGGGATCGTCAGGCACTGCAAGGCGGTGAGCCATCTGCCGAAATGGCAACAGATGTGCGGGCCAAGCGCGCAGACATCTTCGCCGGACCAGGCAGCCGCAAAGGAAAAGCCGCTCCCAAAAGTCACTCGGGTGGGTCAACCCCGGACGGTGTTCGGCCCGCCCGAGCTGGGAAAACGGCGGCAGGAACAGCTCGAGACCGCGGCTGACTTCAAGGTCTTCCATGCATTCGAATTCACCGACCGGCAACCGGAAAGCGGCATCACCTTCCGCCACCGCAGCGTTGCCGACACGGGCAGGACCTACAAGGCGGTGCACTACGATCACGGCAACGGCATTTCCGTAGCCGATGTCGACAACGACGGCCTGCTGGATGTGCTGTTCGTCACCCAGGCCGGCGGAAACGGGTTGTGGAGAAACACCGGCGGTGGAAGGTTCGAGGACATCACCGCCAGGGCAGGCGTCGCCCTCGCCGACCGAATCTCCGTCGCCGCCTCGTTCGCCGACATCGACAACGACGGCGATGCAGACCTCTACGTTACGGCGGTCCGCTCCGGAAACCGCTTGTATGAGAACGTCGGTGGCGGAGCGTTCCGTGACATCACCGATGCATCCGGTACCGGGCACAAGGGGCACTCTTCCGGCGCCGTGTTCTTCGACTACGACAACGACGGCCTGCTGGATCTGTTCCTCACCAACGTGGGCGTGTACACCTCCGAAAAGCTGCGTCGGGCATCCAACGACGGAGTCGACTACGAGTTCTACGACGGATTCCCGGACGCATTCGCCGGCCACCTGAAACCCGAGCGTTTCGAGCAGAGCATCCTGTACCGCAACGAGGGCGGCAATCGATTCGTCGATGTCTCCGAACAGACCGGCCTGCAGGACATGGGCTGGGCCGGAGATGCCGCTGCCGGCGACATCAACGGGGACGGCTGGGCGGACCTGTACGTGCTCAACATGCAGGGGGATGACGCGTACTACCAGAACCACGAGGGCAAACGCTTCGTCAGAATGGACCGGGAAGTCTTTCCGAAGACGTCCTGGGGTGCGATGGGGATCGAGATATTCGACTGGAACAACGACGGGCTCATGGACATATACATCACCGACATGCACTCCGACATGGGCGAGAACATCGGCGTCGACCGGGAGAAGGACAAGTCCGAAATAAGCGCCGCCGCCAAGGTTGTCCGTGGCGGTTTCGGCTCCGGCGACGAGTCGGATGAAGACCTGGGCCATGAGACGAGCATTTACGGGAACTCCTTCTTCGAACAGGAAAGCCCCGGCACGTACAGGGAGATCTCGGACAGGATCGGCGCCGAGAACTACTGGCCCTGGGGACTGAGCACGGGCGACCTCAATGCCGATGGCTTCGAGGATGTCTTCATCGCCTCCAGCATGAATTTCCCTTTCCGCTACGGCGTGAACTCGGTCCTGCTGAACGAAAACGGCGAAACGTTTCGCGACGCCGAGTTCATCCTCGGCGTGGAGCCGAGACGCGACCGACAGTCGGCGGTGCGCTGGTTCACGCTCGATTGTGACGAACAGGACGATGCCGAGTACTGGGCCTGCAGCGACCGGAGCGGACTGGTGGAAATCTGGGGCGCGAGGGGCACCCGGGCTTCCGTGATATTCGACCTGGACAACGACGGCGACCTGGACATCGTCACCAACGAGTTCAACACCGAGCCCATGGTCCTGGTCAATGACCTGACATCGGTGGCGGACCGGGTCCGGTATCTCAAGGTCAGTCTCAAGGGCACCACGTCAAACCGGTCCGGTATCGGCGCGCGCGTCGAGCTGACAACGGATACCGGAAGCTACGTGCAGGTGATGGACGGCAAGTCAGGCTACCTGTCGCAGAGCAGCATGCCGCTCTATTTCGGCCTGGGCGATGCCGGCAAGATAGAGCAAGTCCGGGTCTCCTGGCCTTCCGGCAAGGAACAGGTCGTTTCCGACCTCGAGGAGATGAACACCCTGCTGGAGATCGAAGAGGCGTAGAGCCCGACACCCGGCCGAGACCCGAGCCATTGAATATGACTAACTAACTGATCTAGTATCTGCCCATGAGTAGAGTGAATATTGCCGAGGCCAAGGCACACCTCTCCGAATACCTGGACAGAGTGGAGAAAGGTGAGGTCGTCACGCTCTGCCGACGCAACGTGCCCATCGCCGAAATCCGACCGCTGCCTCGCCCGCAACGGGAAGAACGGCCCGTCGGCATCGACCGAGGCATGGTCGTGCCGGCCAGCTTCTTCGAGCCCCTGCCGGACGAGTTGCTCGACGCATTCGAAGGTGCCACCGGCAAGTGAGGCTGCTGCTCGACACGTGCACCTTCCTTTGGCTTGCCGCCGACGATGCCAGCCTGACTGCAACGGCCCGCGACAGTTGCCGCCACCCCGGAAACGATGTGTATCTCAGTGCACTGTCCGCGTGGGAAATCGCCATCAAGCATCGCCTGGGTCGCCTGCCATTGCCCGAGCCTCCCAATCGATACGTGGTTAGCCGGCGCCAATGGCTCCAGATCCAGCCGCTCGCGTTCGACGAACAAGCCGCCGCTCACGATCCGTTGTTGCCCGTCCACCACCGGGACCCATTTGACCGCGGGCTTGTCTCCCAAGCGATCCTGAACGGGCTGACCATCGTCACTCCCGACGCTGCCATCGCCGAGTATCCAGCACCCGTCTTGTGGTGAGCGACCCGATGCTTCCAGCGGCGTCGGATCTGACAAAATTCAATCGTCAGCGATGGCCTCAAAGGGCCGGTACCCAACCCCCGAGTACTCGGGTGCCGTCGGCACGAAATTCCCGTCGAAAAGCGGGTCTGGCGCATTAAGGGTATTGCGCTCGGTGTCGATACTGTTCTGCAGGTCATCCACGTCGCCGTTGATGAAGTTGCCGGTCACGCCGCCCGAATTGACTATATCCATCTCGTAGCGGGCGCCCTTCGCAATGCCGCCCGGAAGATTGTTCTTCCAAAAGATGTTGTTGCGGTAAGCGCTACTCGCAGCCCGATCGTCGACACCTGCCCAGTTGTTGGTAAACGTGCTGTTGCCGACGGTCGCCGCCGCCGTGTCGAAAACCGTCAGCGCCCCCGAACCGTGTTTGCCGTTGTACGGCTCGGCGCCGCTGATCCAGTCGTGCCCGACGTTGGCCACGTTGCCGACGAACAGGCAGTTCCTGATCTCCGCATGGCTCGCCGGCAGGACATCGATGGCCGCGCCAGTTATCTCGGCACGATTGTTGCGCATGATGCAGTTTTCGATGAGCACCGGCGTACTGTTGGGCACGTCAGGCCCGTGTTCGATGGATATCCCGCCCCCGCACGGATTCGCATAATTGTCGTAGACCTCGATATTCCGGATGGTCGGGTGGGACCTGCCGAATATCTTGATGGCCCCGCCGTCCCGGTAGAAGAACAGCGTCCTCGTTCGCTTGCTGGACTCGATGCTCGGCCCGCCGTAGGTCAGGAAGCCGTTGGCGCCGGTGATCCTGAAACCGTCGAACACCGTCGTCCGGCTGATGCCGTCGCCGAAATAGACCACGTGATTGACCACGGCCGGGTAACTGGCATCCGCCTCGTTCGCGATGTCGGGGTTGGCCGCAGTGAGAATGACCTCCCCTTGCGCCTGAAGCTGGATGCCGTCGTGACGTTCATTGAACCAGATCAGTGCCTGCCGGGCGCTGTCAGGCCGGTAGGTTCCGGCATGCACCGTGACGGCCTTGTGCTCGCTGTTCACCGCCGCGGCCTCGAGGGCGGCCTGGATGTCGCCGCCCGGATACACGTTATAGCGGTTGGTCTCTTCGTCGTACGTCACTCCCCGCGCAACCGGTTCCGCCGCCACAGCGGCCCGCGCCAGGGCCAGCAAGGCAAAAAAGACGTATGTCGACAACCTGGAGTTCACGCGCATTGACATTGTCCACGATCCTGTCCCGTTCGCCACAGTGACGCTTTTTAGACCATGGTCTCGGACCATGGTACGATCAATGGCATGGAAGAGATCAAGATATCCGAGTTCAAGGCGACCTGCCTTGCCGTACTGGCCCGCGTCGGACGCACTGGGAACCCTGTCCTCGTGACGCGTTTCGGCAAACCGGTCGCGCAGGTTGTTCCCCCGCCCAAGCCACAGCCGGAGACCTGGCTCGGGTGCATGCGCGACCAGGGTGCCATTCTCGGTGACTTGGTCGAGCCGGTCGGGACACCGGACGAGTGGGAAGTCCTGAGCGATATACCGGAAACCGATCCGCGACTACGCGAGGGATAATGTCCTTGCTTCTCGACACGCACGTCTGGCTCTGGACGCTGCTCGACCCCGACAGGCTCACGTCCCAGGCTCGCGCGGTGCTCGCTACACCCGACGCCACCCTGCACCTCTCGCCGATCAGTCTCTGGGAAACGCTTCTTCTGGCCGAGCGGGGCCGCCTTCTTCTGCAACCGGACGGTCCAAGCTGGCTGCGCAAAGCCCTGTCCGAGAGTCCGGTCGTGGAAACCCCGCTGACGGCGGACGTGGCCTTGGCCAGCCGTTCATTGTCGATCGCTCATGAAGACCCCGCCGACCGTTTCATCGCTGCTACGGCAGCGGTCTTCGACCTGAAACTCGTCACATCCGACAGGCGGTTGATCGCTTGTCCCGACATTGAGGTCATTCCCGCCTGACCGTGGCGTCCACGTTAGGCGCATATGACCGTGCCGATCCACGACAGATCGGACAGTTTGCTCCAGAACTCCGGCACTCGTATGCGATGAGTGGCCGGCACAGGCGATCCAAAGATGCCGTTGACATGCCAGCCGCCTGGTGTATATAAATACAGGTACGGAGAGGACACCGTCGGCGCGGCATCGCTGGCCGGCGAGTGGTGTAACGACCGCCCCCTGGGCGATGCAATGTCGCTGGTTCCTTTGGAGAACCAAGCAGGGGGGAATGAATGACTACCTATTTCACGAGCCGGGGACGGTTCGGCATCGCGGCATTGGCCGCAATCGGCACGATGTTCTGCGTGCCCGCACTAGCACAATCCGACGAAAACGAAGGGGAAGAAGCCACCGGCGACTCGCTGGTCGAGGAGATCGTGGTTACCGCCACGTACCGCGACACGCAACTCATGGACACGCCGCTGACCATCTCGGCGTTGACGGACGTAGACATCGAGCAGCGCGGCGTCGAGGACATCAAGAACCTGTTCCTGGCGATCCCGGGATTGAACTACGGCAACGCCACCCAGACCTGGCACCGGATCACGGCGCGCGGCGTCGCGCAGTTCCGGTCCCCGACCGGGCCGATCGCGATGTACGTGGACAACATCCCCGTCCAGGGCACGGGCACGCGGCAGCCGCTGCTTCCGAACTTCGACCTCGAGCGCATCGAGGTGCTGAAAGGGCCGCAGGGCTCGCTCTACGGCGAGGGCAGCATGGCGGGGGCGGTCCGCTACATCACCCGGAAACCCAACCCCGGGGCCTTCGACTACGCCATCAAGGCACGCTTCGAGGACCAGACGCAGTCCAGCGACCTCGGGCACCGCATCGACGCCATGATCAACATCCCGTTCGGCGAGAACCTGGCGGCGCGCATCACGCCCTACTCGCGGAACAAACCCGGCCTCCTGGACAAGTACGGACCCGAAGTCATCGAGGATGTCGATTACGTCGACGAGCAGGGCGTCAGGGCGCAACTCGCCTTCTATCCCAACGACGACCTCACGATCAATGCGACGTACTACCATGTCTACGCCGACATCGGCGGACCCGGGATTGCCCACCACTGCTACGTGGACCGGCGCCCCGCGGGCAACATCCCCGACAATGACCGGGAACCCGAAGTACCGCCCTATCCCGTCGTGGAGGGTTGCGAAACCGGCCCCAACGGCACGCTCGACGGGGAGACCGGATTGTTCAAGGCCGGACCCGACAAGGTCTACCGGACCCACATGGCCTCCAACCAGTTCAACGACGGTGGAGAGTCGTGGTCGACGATCATCAACCTCACCGCCGAATGGTCGCTGGGTTGGGCGGACCTGACCGTATCCACCGGGGACTACCAGCACGACATCACCTATGGCGAAGAGACGAGATCGGGCTTCACCCGGCCGGGATCAACCTGGCCTGCCGCCTTCGATGCCGCATGCGAGATCGTAGGTTGCCCGCCCGGCGGATTCTGGGCCCGCAGCTCCGTGCGGGCGCATTCGGACGTCAATGAACGCCGGGCTACTGAAGTGCGCCTCGTCTCCACCACGGACAGCCGGTTGCAGTGGAGCGTCGGCGCCTTCAGCCAGGACATCCAGAACTCGGACGATCCAAAGAGCTGGGAGCACTGCGGCGCACTGGGGCCGAAGCATGGCGTCATCTACGGCGGTCCCCAGTATCCCGACATCACCTGCCAGCGCAACGGCCTGAGTTTCGACCCCGCGAAGCTGTCGCTCGATCAGATGCGCGAAGTGCATCGCCTGCTGCAAGGGAGCCTCATGCGGACCGGCGGCGCGGGTTATACCGTGCGCGATGAGCAGGCCCTCTTCGGCGAGGTGAGCTACGCCTTGAGCGACCAGTGGGAAATCCTGGGCGGCGTGCGCTACGCCGAGAGTTCGTTCGCCGCATACGGCGGCCCGAGCGGCCGGTGGGTGCCGCTCTCCGAGGCATCGCAACGCGGCGAAACGCAGACGCAGGAAAAAGCGGCGCCGAAGGTCACCCTCACCTGGCGGCCCAACGACAACGTCATGATCTACGGCACGTGGGCGACCGCGTTCCGCGCCGGCGGCGTAAACTCCGGGCTCACGCGCCGCGTGGTCGAGTACGAGGAACTCGCCGCGCAGGGTGTCGCTCAAGCCGCGGAACTCGCCGAACGGGCGAGAGACCTGCTGACCTTCGGCGGCGACGACATAGAGTCCCTGGAACTCGGCGTAAAGGCGACGGTCCTGGACGGACGCCTCGACCTCACGCTGAACGCGTACAACATGGAAATGAACAACGCCGTGGTCTCGACCGCCACCTCGTTCCCGGCTATCGAGAATCCTGACAGCCCATTGCCGATAGCCGACGCCTATACCGAAAACGTCACCGACAACGTCGGCCAGGCCTCATCCCGCGGGGTGGAATTCGAGGTGCGGGGACAACTGACCGACGCCTTGAGCCTGCACGCGGGCGGCGCGTGGGTACCCGACGCGGAAACCCAGACGCAGGAGGCGGGGCGATTCGTAGGCGGGGTGCAGCTAGTCCGCATCCAGGCCGGCAACCGCATTCGCTTCACGCCTATACTGAGCTACTTCGCCTCGCTGATGTACGACTTCGAGCTGATGGGACACGACGCCAAGGTGCGCGGCGACGTCTACCACAGGGGCAAGGAGGTGTTCCGAACCGAGAACAACCTGCGGCCGACGCCGACCTATACGTTCCTGAACCTGAAGCTGCTGCTCAGCCGCGACAACTACGAGTACGGCGTCTACATCAAGAACGTCAACGACGCGATCGCCCCGTTCGCGATCGGCGACAGCGGCTATCACGGATTCAACCCGCCGCGGTCGTTCGGGCTGGAGTTCAGCTACAGCCGGTAGCAATCGGCACCTGACGAGTCGATTCCAAGGGCGGCAGCCCGCACCAAACTCGGTGCGGGCTGCTTTGTTTGGCTGGACGGCAGACGACAGCACAACACCCAGTTGAAAGAAAGGCAAAAATGCCTTACCGTTTGTGGAGTCAACAGGAGGCTAGTCATGACACTCGTCGTCACCGTCACAGCCAAGGGACAGATCACCCTACGCAAGCCGTTGCTCAGACATCTCGGCGTGCGTCCTGGCGACAAGCTCGAAGTGGACCTGCTCAACAACGGGCGATTACAGCTAGAGCCCCAACGTGGAAAGCCAATCGACTCGGTTTTCGGCGTGCTGGCAAGACCGGGAACGCCTCAACTCTCGGTCGAGGAGCTAAACGAGGTCGCTGCGTCCGGTTGGGCGGGCGACTCTTGAACGTCACCGCGGATACGAACATCCTGGTTCGCACGGTCGTCGAAGACGATCCTCATCAAGCCGCAATCGCCCAAGCGTTGCTACGGCAGGCAACCGCCATCGCGGTGCCCGTTCCAGTATTCTGCGAACTGTCTTGGGTCTTGCGGCGCGGGTACGGCTTCAGCACCGACGAGGTCGCAAGAACAATCAGAGCCATAGTCGGCGTCGACGCCGTCGTTACCGAACCACCCGTAGTGGATGCTGGTTTGGCCGCATTGGATGAAGGTGGAGATTTCGCTGATGGCGTCATCGCCTATCAAGGCGAAACGCTTGGCGCGATCGTATTCGCAAGCTTTGATCGCGACGCTGTCGCTCGAATGAAGAACCATGGATTGGCTGCGGCGGATCCTTCCGAACTGGTCGGTTAGCGTGGTCCCGCTGCCCACGCGCAATGTGGGTGGAAAACGCTCTGAGTCGAACTCGGTGTGTCAACGTCGCCATGGCTCTGTCTCAGGAGCGCGCTGGCAACTCGTCAACGGTGGGACGCCGCTCCGTCCTGACATCGCTGGGAAGTTTGCTGCGCCAGTTGCCAGGTGCAATCATGACGTCATGACCAAGATCGTCGCCACGTCCCAGGATGCTGCTGACGCCATCCTGCGCGTTGCCCGTCCCCCGCAGGGGCACTGGAACGAAGTCGACTACCTGTGGCTGACCGACCGCTGCAACCGCCTGGTCGAGTTTGCGGACGGGTGCATCGAGGAACTCCGCGAGCCCACCGACTCGCACCAGTCCGTGCTCCTGATGTTATTCCGCCTCTTCGACGAGCGCGTCCGGACCGAAAACGGCATCGCGCTTGTTGCGCCGTTGCGACTCCGCATCCGCGAGGGCCGCTTCCGCCAGCCCGACCTGATGGTTCTAATGGACGCCGCCGACGCACGTCGTCAGGATCGCTATTGGCTCGGCGCCGACATCGTCGTCGAAGTGGTGAGCCCGGATGATCCCGGGCGGGACTATGAGCAGAAACGCAAGGACTACGCAGACCTCCGCATTCCCGAGTACTGGATCGTCGATCCCCAGGCCTCCAGGATAACGGTGCTCACGTTCGACCGTGACGGATACACCGAACACGGCGTCTTCGGTCCAGGAGATGTCGCATCCTCGGCCCTGCTCGGCAATTTCGAACTGCCGGCATCCAAGGTCTTCGACGCCAGCGGCTTCGGTTGATCGCGGCGGCACGCGAAGGGCGGAGTACGCCGGTCAACCTTGGTGCGACGAATCCGCCAGACGCACTTGGCAAACGCCACGACATCGAACTGGCCTGTCTGTTCGGCTCGTTCGCGCACGGGCTGGCGAGGCCGCAGAGCGATGTCGACGTCGCGGTAGCGGCGGCACATCCCATCGACGCGCCGGCAAGGATCGAGTTGATCGACACGATTTCAACGGCGACCGGCCGTGTCGTCCAGCCAGCAGTCGCCAAACGCGCATCTCGCGTACACGATTCCAGGCCGATCTCCTAACGGATTTCCAGCGTCTGCCCGTAGCTTGCGGCGCTCGATTGCCCGATCCTATGACCCAACGAGCAGCGGGCGCGGCCAATGGCGGACTCGATCAGCCACGACCAGAACTTCAAGAACCTCATCCTCGACTATCCGAGCGAGGCGCTGGCGTTCTTCGCCCCGGAGGAGGCACCGCTGCCCGAAGATACGGTAGACATCCTCCCGGTGCGCCAGGAGCAGCTACAGGAGCGCCTGGGCGAGCGCTACCACGAACTCGACGTGCCGCTGCTCGTCGAGTGGGCCGACGGACGCCGCGAGGCGGTCCTGTTCGCGCTCGAACAAGAGTCCGATACGCGGAGGTTCTCGATCCACCGGCTGGCGCACTACTGCCTGGACCTCGCGGAACTGCTCGGAACCAACCGCGTGGTGCCGGTGTCGATCTTCCTGCGCCCCGCCGGGCGAGCGGCGGCGGCACTGGTCCTTGGCACCGAGCGCCGCGCCTACCTGACGTTCAACTATCTTGCCTGCCGACTCGGCGACATCCCCGCCGAGCGGTGGCTCGACACTGACAACATCGTCGCCCGGGTCAACCTGCCGAACATGCGCGACCCGGCGGGGCGCAGGGTCGAGGTCTACGCGAAAGCGGTGCGCGGCCTGCTCGCGCTGGAGTCGGACGGCGGCAGGCGCGACAAATACCTCGAATTCATCGACATCTACGCCGACCTCACCGACAATGAGTATCGGCTCTACAGGCAGCAATATGCGGAGGGAGATACCGTCATGTCGGGAGTCATTCAGAGAGCACGCGAAGAAGCGCATATCGAGGGAGAGCGGACGGTATTGGACCGCCAGCTTCGCCGACGTTTCGGGGACCTGCGCCCCGAAATCGATGAGCGGCTCCGGCGGGCATCCGCCGCCGATATTGAGGCTTGGGCCGACAACGTTCTCGACGCCGAAACACTGGACGATGTGTTCCGCAATTTCAGTGATTGAGATGCAGGTCCGATCACCCTACCTGAAGGTCGCATTTGGACGGCTGGAGAGGCTCAACCGACACCCCGGACAGCCTTGAAACCACCGCGAACCGACCTCGTATTCGTTGACAGAGTGGCGTCTTTTGGTGTACTTACCTTCCCGCAGTCACGTGAGAGGACAGTGTCGGTGTATGTGTGCGCCGACGATGTAGTGTGACGATATCAGGAAATCCATTTTGGAGGGATTTAATGACTAACTTTTGGAGGAGCCGGGGACGGCTCGGAATTGCGGCGTTGGCCGCGATCGGCATGACCTTCAGCATGCCTGCGGCTGCCCAGTCCGACGAGGACGACGACGAAGGCGGTTCGCTGGTCGAGGAAATCGTGGTCACCGCCACGTACCGCGACACGCAGTTGATGGACACGCCGATGACCATCTCCGCATTGACGGACGTAGACATCGAGCAACGGGGCGTCGAGGACATCAAGAACCTGTTCCTGGCGATCCCCGGGTTGAACTACGGCAACGCCACGCAGACGTGGCACAGGATCACGGCGCGCGGAGTCGCCCAGTTCAGGGCCCCGACCGGACCGATCGCCATGTACGTGGACAACACGCCGGTTACAGGCACAGGCTCCCGGGCGCCGCTGCTGCCGAACTTCGACCTCGAGCGCATCGAGGTGCTGAAGGGGCCGCAGGGATCGCTCTACGGCGAGGGCAGCATGGTGGGCGCAATCCGCTACATCACCAGGAAGCCCAACCCGGAAGGCTTCGACTATGCCATCCAGGCGCGGGTCGAGGACTCCACCCAGTCCGACGACCTGGGGCACCGCATCGACGCCATGGTCAACATCCCGCTTGGGGATCGATTGGCCGCGCGCATTACCCCGTTCCATCGCTACAAGGCCGGGGTCATCGACAAGGTCGGACCCTCGATCATCAAGGACGTTGACTTCGTCGCAGACCAGGGATACCGGGCCCAACTCGCCTTCTATCCCACCGACGCGCTGACGATCACCGGAACGGCTTCCTATGTCTATGCCGACATCGGCGGCCCCGGGATCGCCTTCCACTGCTACCACGACTGGCGTCCCGCAGACGCCAACCTCGCGCCCGGCGATTTCCCTCCGGCCATACCGAACTATCCCGTCCAGGGTGGTTGCGAAGGCGGCCCCAACGGCGGACACGACGGTGAGACGGGGCGATTCAAGGAGGGCCCCGACTCCGTCTACATCACGCACATGGCCTCCCCGGACTTTGACGACGGCGGAGAGTCAGACACGTGGATCTACAACCTCACCGCCGAGATGGATCTGGGTTGGGCCAACCTGACGCTGTCCAGTTCCTTCTATGAGCACAACATCACCTATGCCGAGGAGCAGCGCGTCGGTGGCCGCTTCGGCACCATCCGGATTACCGAAGAGGAAATCGCGGCGGGCGTCGCCGCGGGCCAGGCCCTGATTACCGATAGCGTTGAGGGAGACCGCAATTCCTACAACGGCTGGAACGACAGGGTCGACGCCATATGTGCAGACATCGGTTGCGGCCCCGGCGGGTTCTGGGCCCGCAGCAGCGTCCGGTCCCACGGGAGCATGAACGAACGCACCGCTCATGAAGTGCGGTTGGTCTCCACCGCGGACAGCCGGTTGCAGTGGAGCGTCGGCGCCTATTTCCAGGACGTCTACATACCACCCGATCCGCGCGTTGGGCTATGGTGCGGCGCATCGGGGCATAACGCCCAGGTTTCCTACGGCGGTCCGCAGTACCCGGACGTGCAGTGCCAATGGGGTGGCTTCACGTTCAACCCCAACGTCATGACGCCCGACCAAATGCGGGAGGTCCACAGGCGTCTGCTGCCGCCGATCCAGGGTTCTTCGCGATATCAGTTCCGGGATGAGCAGGCCGTATTCGGCGAAGTGAGCTATCGCCTGAGCGATCAGTTCGAGATTCTCGCCGGAATCCGGTATGCGGAAAGTTCCTTCGAGCAATATGCCAGCCGGGAACGGCGTTGGCAGCCGTTCGAGAACACGGTGCAGCAGGGCGACACCCAGACGCAAGAGAAAGCGGCACCGAAGCTCACCCTGACATGGCGACCCAACGACAGCGTAATGATCTACGGCCAGTGGGCAACCGCGTTCCGTTCCGGCGGCATCAATACGCGGCTCTCCGACGCGGCCCTCGAGTTTGAGAGGCTGGCAGGACTGGGCGTCGCGCGCGCCTCGGAGTATGCCGCAGCCGCCAACGATCTGGCGACGTTCGAAGGCGACGACATCGAGACGCTGGAACTCGGAATCAAGGCGACGATCCTGGATGGACGGCTCGACCTCACGCTGAACGTGTACGACACGGTCATCGACAACGCCGTCGTCACCACCGCAGTCAACTTTCCCGCGCTGGTCGACCCCGACAACCCGGACAGGTTCCAGCCGTATAACTACTCCGTCACCGATAACGTGGGCCGAGGCGAGTCGCGCGGCCTCGAGTTCGAGGGGCGGGGCCAGTTGACCGACGCCATCAGCCTGCACTTCGGCGGCGCCTGGGTCCCGGACGCCGAGACCCTCAACCAGGAGGCCGGCGCGCCCATCGGCGGCGGCGCGCGGAGCGTCAACATCGATCCGGGCAACCGTATCGAGCTGACGCCTGTCCTGAGCTACTTCGCCTCGTTGATGTATGACTTCGAGCTCTTCGGCCGCGACGCCACGTTGCGTGGCGACGTCTACCATCGAGGTGACGAGGTCTACAGGACGCAGAACAACGAGCGGCCGACGCCGACCTACACGTTCCTGAACCTGAAGCTCCTGGTGAGGGACGACAACATCGAGTACGGCTTCTTCATCAAGAACGTCAACGATGCGATCGGCATCTACGCGGTGGGCGACAGCGGCTATCACGGCTTCAACCCGCCGCGGGCATACGGGTTCGAGTTCAACTACACCCCGTAGCACTCAGCGTTAGCTGAGCTAGTACTTGGCAGCCCGCACCGTTTGGTGCGGGCTGTTTTTTTTGGGACTGCGAATAGCACCAGACGTCGAGAACAGGCGCAACAGACAGCTAAAAGGCGCCCGCCCCTCCCGCATTGCGAGGATCGGAACGGGCGACGAGTTCCTTGCCAAGGCGCATCACCGAGTTGGCATCGCCCCACCGGGATGACTCGGTCAGACCGACATGTCCGACCGCCCTGAGTTCAGACAGCGCGTCGTTGGATATCGCGCCAGGCTCGTAGCGAATCCGGTCAGGCAGCCATTGGTGGTGAAACCGTGGCGCCGCGACCGCTGCGGCGACATCCATGCCGTGGTCGACAACGTTCGTGACGACCTGGAGCACGGTCGTGATGATGGTGCTGCCTCCGGGCGATCCCGTGACCAGCACAGGCTCGCCGTCTCTCAAGACCACGGTGGGCGTCATGGAACTCAGCATCCGCTTGCCGGGTGCGATGGCGTTGGCATCGCCGCCGATCAGGCCGAAGGCGTTGGCGGCGCCCGGCTTGCTCGAGAAATCGTCCATCTCGTTGTTCAGCAGAAACCCTCCGCCGGCCACCACGATCTTCGAGCCGTAGCCGAGGTTCAGCGTGGTGGTGTACGCGACGGCGTTGCCGGCGCCGTCCATTACCGAGACATGGGTGGTCTCGGGACTCTCCGCTGGCCAGCGCCCTGCCCCGATGTCCACCGAACGGGATGCCGCCGAAGGGTCGA
Organism: Candidatus Azotimanducaceae bacterium; assembly: GCA_965203615.1. Classification (GTDB taxonomy): domain Bacteria; phylum Pseudomonadota; class Gammaproteobacteria; order Pseudomonadales; family Azotimanducaceae; genus VXNE01. The sequence continues at coordinate 4,061,259 of OZ241900.1, read as the reverse complement.
AGTCGGCGAACCGGCGGCGCGCATAGTCCTTGTCCATCAGCATCTCGAGCGGCACCGCGTAGAAATCGGCATCGCCGAGGTGCTCGGCGCGATCAGCGTAGGCGCGGCGCTCCGCTTCAACCATGAGATGGACCGCCCCCGCGCTGCCCGGGCCGAGGGCGGCGAGGTCGTAGGGTTCGAGCATGTTCAACATCTGAACCAGCAATGCCCCGCCGGAAGACGGTGGCGGCATGGAAACGATCTGGTGGCCCCGATACGTGCCAATAACGGGTTCGCGCCAGACGGAGCGGTAGTCCGCCAAGTCCTTGTGGCTGATCAACCCGCCGCCGCGCGCCATCTCGCGAACGATGAGGTCCGCGGTGGTCCCCTCGTAGAACCCTGCGCGACCGTGTTCCGCAATGCGAAGAAGGGTTGCTGCCAGGTCCGGCTGCCGAAAGACATCGCCAGCCTCCCAGGGTGTACCGTCCGCCCGCGTGAACTTGGCAAGGCTCGCCGGGTATGGCTCGACAGCCTTACGCAGCCGGGCGAACTGTCCCGCAAGGTCCGATGGAAGAACAAAGCCGTCCCGGGCGAGCGCGACCGCCGGTGCGATGACCTTCGCCCGCGACACGGTGCCGTAGCGGGCGAGTATGCCGAGCAGGCCATCGACGCTGCCGGGAACGCCCACGGCGAGATGAGACGCCGTGGACAATCCTTCGACGACCTCGCCGTCGACGTCCAGGTACATGTTGCGGTGGGCCTTCGCGGGCGCCACTTCGCGGTGGTCGTTGGCGACCAGTTCGCCGCTGGCAAGGCGGATCACCATAAACCCGCCTCCGCCGAGATTGCCTGCCGAGGGATGGACGACCGCGAGCGCGAAGCCCACGGCTACCGCGGCATCGATGGCGTTGCCCCCTTCCCCCAGCACGCGGACTCCGACGTCCGTCGCCAGCGGTGACCGCGATGCCACCGCACCGCTCGTGCCGCGGGCCTCCTGCGTGGCAGACGCCGGCGGGGCAGCACCGGTCATGGCAGCGAGGACCGCAAGTGCGGCACATCTGTGTACTAGCCGTGGACGGACCTGGCGGCTCTCCGTTGGTGATGACAAAGACACGACCTTGCTTTGTTGGTTGATTGGGCGAATCCTAAAGGATTGCTGACATGCCTGTTGGCCAGGGTCTCGCCGTCGGCGAATCGCACAAAGTGACCGTCGAGAGGTTCCGAAAGCGTCGTCAGCCACGTCCATCCATAGCTCTCAAGAGGAGATACCGATGACCCGATCTCTGTCTGCCCGGTCCCAGGCACTGTTTTCTGCTGCCGCCTTTTGCATGCTCGCGGCAGCGGCCAATGCGCGGGATGACAGTGACGACCCGGTCATCGAAGAGATCGTCGTCACCGGCTCCCACATCAAGGGCGCGAACATCACCGGCGCACTGGCCGTGTCGGTGTTCACCTCCGAAGATGTCGAACTGTTTGGTGTCGACTCGGGCGATGACCTGCTCGACATGGTTCCCGAAAACGGACAGAACCTGTTCGGCACTACCGATATGGGCGGCGGAGTCAACGGGGCGCGGGGCGATGTGGGCGCGGTCAACCTTCGCAACCTGGGTACCGGCAATACCCTGGTGTTGCTGAATGGCCGCCGCCTCGTGAACATGGCCACCTTCCAGACCGAGGAAGTCGGCGGCAGCTTTGTGCCCGTCAATTCCGTCAATTCCAATCACATTCCGGTGTTCGGCGTCGATCGACTGGAGGTGCTGCGCGACGGGGCATCGGCCATCTACGGCGCGGATGCGGTGGCCGGCGTCGTGAACACCGTAACGAAGACGGATTTCGAGGGACTGGTAGCGCGGGTCAGGCAAACCGAATACGACCACCTGCCGCGAGACGACCAGAGCGTGGCAGTCGAGTGGGGCACGGACCTGAACGGCGGGCGCACCAACGTGGGGGTCTTCGTCCGCCACTACCGGCGCGACCGCGTTCGGGCCAGTGACGAGTCGCGCTGGGCCGATGCCGATCTTCGTCACCGCTTCCCGGAAGACTCGCCATACGCGACGAACACGGTATTCCGCAACAACAGCGCGAACTCGCCCTACGGGCAGTTCGACGTGGTCTCCCGCCTGTCGAGCCGGCACAGCTTGCGGCGCAACGACGTGGTCGATGGCTCGGGAGAGTTTGAAATATACCCGGCGGGACATCCTCGCTGTGAAGGCGGTTTCGACACGGGTTATGGAACCTGCATGCACGAAGACGGACAAGGCACCATCCGGTACAACCTGAACGAGTTGCGGGACGTGTCGGGGAAATTCGACCGGACGACGTTTTTCGCATACATGAACCACGAAGTCAGCGACCGGCTGGAGTTCTTCGGCGACTTTTATTTCTATCGCTCCAACGCGAACCGGAACCTGCATCCGGCCACGCACCTGAGCGCTGCCGTTCTACGGGTCGGCGCTGAGAATTACTACAACCCGTTCGGGCCATGCGGCTCGCCGAACCGCCTGCCGGACTCCATCATCGGCACGGATGTCCCCTGCAGCGGGCTTGAGCTGCGCATAGACAACTACCGGTACGCGGAAAACCCGCGCATTGTCGACAACAGGGGAGATGCGTTCCGCATAGTGAGCGGGCTGCGAGGCGAACTGGGCGACTGGGACTGGGAGTCGGCGGCGATCTACTCCGGGGCCTCGCGCCAGGACGTCACGCACAACCGGCTGTCGAATACGCTGCTCAGGGCAGCCCTGTTCGACCCGACGCCAGCGGCTTACAACCCGTTCAGCGGCGGCGTCAACAGCAACATCGAACAGGCCTACGTCGACGTATATCGCAACGGAGAGACGTCGCTTGCTTCATTCGACGTGAAGTTCGCCAACGCGGCGATTTTCGACATGCCGGCGGGCCCCGTCGGCCTCCTCGTCGGCTACGAAATGCGGCGCGAGGACTTCGACGACGACCGTGACCCGCGCCTGGACGGCACCATCGACTTCACCGACTTCGAAGGCGACTCGTACCCGCTCACCTCGGACGTCACCAACTCCAGTCCGACGCCGGACAATGGCGGCGGACGGCTTACGAACTCCCTGTTCGTGGAGCTGCAGGTGCCGCTGCACGCGACGGTCGACGCGCAGTTGGCGGCGCGCTACGAGAGTTTCGATGACGTGGGCGACACCACGGTCGGCAAGTTCGCCATTGGCTGGCGGCCGTTTTCCCAACTGCTGCTGCGCGGTTCCGCGTCCACGGCATTCCGCGCGCCGAACCTGATCACGATCAACGAGGGCTTTGTCGCGCGCTCGAATACCCGCGACGACTGGGTGTGCATGTACGCCGTCGACAACGGCAGCCTGCCGGACGATACCTTTTCGGACTGCGACTACGGCATGCAGCGCCAGGCGACCGGCAGCAAGAGCCTGGTATCGGAGAACTCCCTCAACCTGTCCTACGGTTTCGTGCTCGCGCCCGTGGACAAGCTGACGATCACGTTCGATTACTGGTCCATCGAAAAGCAGGACACCATTGGCCTCTTCGGCGAGGAGAATCACGTGCTCGTGGACCTGGTCACCCGTCTCGTGCAAGGCACGACCAACTGCGCGGCAGTCGCCGGCCACCCAAACGTCCAGCGAGATGATCCGACGACCGACTCGGCAGAGGTACAGGGCTTCCTCGACGCCGGCTTGTGTCCCGTGGGTCCGGTGATATTCATCGCCGACCAATACGCCAATCTCGACACGCGGACGATCGAAGGATTCGACATCGGCGTCTACTACGACATCGACACCGATTTCGGCAGGTTTGCCTTCAAGTACAACGGCTCGTTCTATGAGCGGTACGAGCAGGAAGCGACGAGTGGAATCTCGGCCTCCATCGTCGAGGCCAAGGCGGCTGATCCGAGCATTGTCTATCCGATCGCCGGAATCGGCGACATCCTGGGTCTTGCCGGCAACCAGAAGAGCAAGATGACGGCCAGCCTCACATGGCGCTATTCGGATTGGGGGATGGGGTTGTCCGCAAATCGAATCAGCGACTTCCATCAACTGTTGTCGAACGGCGACATCTTCCCCGTACCGTCGATGACGAGGTTCAACGTCAAGGTGGACTACTGGATCAGGGTTGGCGAGGTCGGAACGCGTATTCGGCTGGGCGTCAACAATGTCACCGACGAACGGGCACCCATTTACGACCGGCCGTTCGGCTTTTCGGATGACGCACACCGGGACTGGGGCGTTTACTACTACACGGATCTCCGGCTGAGTTTCTGACAGTCCCAGGGTCCGCTGCGGCACCGGCGACGGATCAGTGCTGAAGCAAGACGCGCATCATCTCTTCCGCGAATACGGGGGAAGCCTCCGCGGTCCGCTTGGGATCGGCCTCATCGCCGAGTTCGTAGGTGATCGCCGGTATTCCGTACCGCTCAAAGAAGTACTTCTTCGCGGTATCCGAAGTCGACTTCGTCGGCCTGTGGGTGAATTCGACGCCAGGCAGCCGCTGCCTGACCCGGTTCAGCCACCGGGTTGCGAAAGTCGCTGGCGCGACGCCCTCCTCTTCTCGCTGCGTATAGAACAGCTTGAAGTCCGTGTATCGGGTGGAGTGAAAGTCCAGCATCAGGCGCAGCTTGGTCCCGCTCGCGTCCAAGGTGTCGAGCAGTCGCGCGACGCTACGGGTTTCAGGCTGCGTAAACGCGCCCCAATCCCGGTTCAGGTCCGTGCGTCCGGCGTTGTGCCGCCAGTGTCCCAGGGCGACACCATCGGGATTCCCCGTCGAAGCTCATCTTTGGCCAGAAACGAGCGTAGCCCTGCCGGAATGTCAACGCCACCGTGACATCGCCCGGTTTCTTCGGGCTGGCTCGAAACGCATACCAGGGCATCGGCACGACGACGTTGGCATCCTCCGGCCGAATGGTGACCTCGAACGTACCATCTTTGGCAACCGTGCAGTCGTGGAAGGCACCGCCCTCGAAGTGCGTGTCCAGGACCGCGCCATCGTTTTCGCAGGAGCGCGCCGTCGTCTGGGCGACGGCAGGGAGACTGACCGATAACCAGAGCAGAGTCGGCCAATGCATGCGACGGTCTCGCCAAGTGTTCACTTGGGGGCGCAGGTTGTGACAAGGGTCTCCCTGTCGCTATTGGCGACCATAGAACTCCTGCACCGTTTCGTCGGCGATGGCGCGCAGGAACTCCGCATCCTCCTTCTCTATCGCGCCGAAATAGTCGTACTCGATCTCGCGTGCCAGCTTTTCGTAGATGCTTGCATAAACCACGCAGGCCGCAAGGTAGGTCCCTAACAGGCTGGGGTGCGTGCCGTCGAAAGCCTTGTGCAGTTCCATGTCCGGACGCCGCGCATATGCCTTCCTGAAGGCAATGCCAACGGGAATGACAAGGGCGCCGATGGCGTTGCCCGTCGTCACGTAGTCGTGTTCGATGCGTTCATCCATCTTCGGGTCGAAGCGTGGGTGCGGCTTGACGTACGCATGAATCATGTACAGCGCCGTTTCTGCACGGCTGGCCGAAATCATGGACTGCAGTTCAGCGGCATTTTTCCTGAACTGCGAGCGGCGCTCTTCGGACCGCACCGAACCGCTGCCTCCCTGAAGTACGACTAGGTCAAAAGGTCGATCGATGCCAAGCCGTCCCGGTTCCAGAAGCCTGCCCAACGGATGCTGCGACAACGACGCCCCGCTAATCGTCGCCGACCTGTACCCGTAGTCTTCTTCCGGGTGCGGGCCATTCTCGGTGGCGATGCGGCGAACGTGGTTGTGCAGGCTGTCGTTGTAGTAAAGATAGCTATTGCCGACGAATAGAATCCTCTTCGGCGCGGTGTTCTCGAGATGTCGCACCTGGGGCTGTGGGATTGAATTGTTTCCGGCAATGGCCACGGTTTGCGTCAGCAGTAGAAGCAACACCGCGACCCGCGAGCAATGCCCTGGTTTTCTCATGCGACCGTGTGTCCTTAGAGCGCCAGTTTCCCGTCGCCTGGCGGCAGTATAGAGGAGCACACCTGACCCCACGAAAACGGCTTGATCACTACCACTAGCGCCATGAAATCCGTCGGCCCTTTGGCCGCCGTGTTTCACCCCCGCCCAGAGCCCACCTACGGTCCCGCGCCTTGATCGGCACTCGCGTGCCGTTCTACGGCGCAGCCCCCTAGCGCCATGAAATCCGTCGGCCCTTTGGCCGCCGTGTTTCACCCCCGCCCAGAGCCCACCTACGGTCCCGCGCCTTGATCGGCACTCGCGTGCCGTTCTACGGCGCAGCCCCCTAGACGATGACTACCTCTTCCACTGCCAGCGCGATCGTCCGGGAGACATCCGTCAGCATCTCTTCGAGCGCCACGATCCGGCGTCCTTCAACGGCCAACGAGAAGGGCTCCTCGTACCAGAGACTGGCCATGCCGTCGAACGCAGGCTCCCTGCCCGCCCGGTATATCCCCAATCGGCAATGGTCCTGCGCGTAGCGACGAACGCCCGACAGGTCCGCCACTTGCCGACCGATGCGGCTCCCCCACTGCTTCTGGAATCGCTCCGCTGTGAGCCCAGCCCTGCGTTTGACGAGGGCGAGCACCTTTCGCAACTCCTGCCCGGTCGAATCGCCCCCGAGCACGTGTTCGGTAGTGACGATGGACACCATGCTGCCGGCGGCGATGAAGTTCGCCTCGTCTTCGCGTATGTCGGCGAGCACCGGGCTGCCAGCGTTGGCGCGCATGCTTTCGATGTCGTCGAACCAGACTTCGGCGATGCCGTCCCAACCCGGCTCGCCTCGCAACACCGCCGTCACGTGGTTCTGGACGTAGCGCCGAATGCCGGGCAATCGCGTAACCACGTCCGGATGCCGGGTGCGCCAGTAATCGCGGAACGCTTCCCTGGAGAGGTCTTCCCGTCGGCGAAAGATGCTGAGTTGTTTCAACATGCGCGTTGGCTCTTGCTCCCGATCTCAAGCCCTACCATACAATGACCCGAATCGTCGCCTCACCGGACAATCATGCAGCCGACGGGTTCTCGCTGGCCGTCTCCCCGCCCCATTGTGTTCGCAGCCGCGTTCGCGGTCGCGTTCACAGCACCCGTCCTGTCCCGGGAACCGAGTCATGGCTTCGCGTACTTCGGGAATCTCAAGTATCCGCCGGACATGGCCCACTTCGACTACGTCAATGCTGAGGCGCCAAAAGGCGGACGTGTCAATGTCGGCAGCATCAGCACGTTCAACAACCTGAACCCGTTTGTCGACAAGGGGAACCTCGCCCACTACATCGATCCCCGATACGGATCGGGCTCCTACATCTACGATCCCCTGATGCGCCGGGGGGAAGACGAGCTGGCGTCGTACTACTGCTGGCTCGCGGAGAGCGTGGAGGTTGCCGACGACTACAGTTGGGTGACCTACAGACTGCGCGAAAACGCCCATTGGCACGACGGCCGGCCGGTGACCATGGAGGATGTGCTGTGGACCTTCGACATGATCAAGCGCAAGGGGTCCATTACCTGGAGGAAGGAACACGAACATATCGTTAGCCTGGAGCAGATCGACGCCTGGTCGTTCAGATTCCACTTCAGTGACGAGGCCGAAAAGACACCCTTCCTCGTCATCCTGACCGCCGCGTTCGCGCCGCTGCCCAAACACTTCTGGGAGGAAAGGGCGTTCGATGAAACAACCCTCGAACTACCGCTGGGCAACGGTGCCTACCGCATCGCGTCAGTGTTGCCCGGGTACAAGGTGGTATTCGAGCGCGTGCCCGATTACTGGGGCAAGGATCTCAACCTCACCGCCGGTCATTTCAACTTCGACGAGATTCATCTCACGTACTACTTCGACAAGCGGGTCATGCTGCAGGCGTTGCGGGCCGGCCTGCTCGACTTCTACTTCGAGGAGAACGAGAACGACTTCGCCACCGCCTACGACTTCGACGCCTATCACCAGGGGCTGTTCAGGAAGGAGACGTACCGGATGGGGTACTCCTACGGCATGCACTTCGGCCTGGTCTTCAATACCCGGAGAGAACCCTTCAACGACATCCGCGTTCGGGAAGCGCTCACCCTCGCCTACAACTTCGAGTGGGCCAATCGCGTCTACTGGCACAGCGGCATGCACCGCAACAACAGCTATTTCGTCCGCTCGGGATTGCAGTCCAGTGGATTGCCCTCCGTCGAAGAACTCGAACTGCTCCGACCGCTGCGCGGGAGGATTCCCGAACGGGTCTTCACGGATCCGGTGGAACTGCCTGAAAACCATGCCCTTGGCCGCAATCGAAGGACCCTTCTTGAAGCCGATGCGCTGCTCGAAGAAGCGGGTTGGGTCGTCAGGGACTTCAAGCGGGTGCACGCGGTTACCGGCGAGCCGTTTCCGCTCGAACTGCTGGTCACCTATCACGATCACGAACGGATGCTGGTTCCCTTCGCGGACAACCTGACGCGGTTGGGCGTCGATGCGCAGTTGCGCAGGGTGGAGCGCAATATCCTGACCAATCGCCTGCGAAACTACGACTTCGACGCGACCGTGCGCAAACTTCGCGTGGGGGAGATGCCCGACCGCCACCGCCTGCGAAGTCAGTTCACTTCCCAGTACGCCGATCTACCCAACATGAGGAACTACGCCGGCATCCGAAACCCCGCAATCGACTCCCTGGTGGAGAAGATCCTCGAATCGGACACGGAAGAGGAGATGAACACCGCCGGGCGCGCCCTGGACCGCGTACTGCTGCACAGTTTTTACGTGATTCCGGATGGCCATCCGGCTGGACGCCACGTCACGCACTGGACTCGCATCCGCCACCCGCCCCTCGGGTTCGAGCACATGAACTGGACAGGATTTCCGCACCTGTGGTGGACGGACGAGGAAACGGGCACCGGAGCGGACGCCACCGTCAGCGAGTAGGACGGACCCCGGGTCAGAGATCGAAGCGGTTGGCGTGTACACTGCGCGGACTTCCCGGGCAGAAGACGTTCCGGTGCCGAGATTCGCCGCCAACATCAGCATGATGTTCCCCGACCTCCCCGTCGCAGAACGCATGCGGGCCGCACGCGATCTGGGGTTCACCGCGGTGGAGTTCCTGTCCCCCTACGCCGATCGCGCAGTCGATGCAAGGCGCTGGCTTGCCGACTCGGGCCTGACGATGATCCTGCTCAACACGCCCCCCGGAGATGCAGCCGGGGGCGAGCGCGGGCTGGCGGGGGTCCCCGGCAGACAGGCCGACTTCAGGGGCCACTTCGAACAGGCACTGGACTACGCAGTGGTCCTGGACGTCCCGATGATTCATGTTCTGGCGGGTGTCGTCGCCGGCCCCGACCGCAGCGAAGCCCTGGCGGTACTCGTAGAGAACGTGCGCTTCGCCGCCGACCGCGCCGCAACCCACGACATCCGCATCCTCCTCGAACCACTCAACAGCATCGACACGCCCGGCTACCTGCTGACCCGGACCGGCGAGACCCGCCGCTGCATCGAGGCCATCGGCCGGGACAACGTGGGGCTTCAGTTCGACTTCTATCACCGCCAGATCATGGAAGGGAACCTCGGGCGGCGCCTCGCCGACAATCTCGACATCATCGGGCACATCCAGTTCTCAAGCGTCCCCGGGCGCCACGAGCCCCAGCACGGCGAAGTGAACCTGACCTACCTGTTCGAGCTCTGCGACGCGCTCGGCTACGATGGCTGGATCGGTTGCGAGTACCGGCCGAAGACGACGGCTGCCGAAGGATTGACCTGGGGCGAACCGTACGGACTCGGAGCTCGCTGAGCGGCAGCCCGGACGGCTACCAGACGCAGGCGAGGCCGCGTGCCTCGTATTGCGCCAGCCGGGTGTCCCGGGTGACGAGATGCGCGCGCATACGGATGCACTGGTGCACCAACATGCGATCAAAGGGATCACGATGTTCCGCGACCCGGGGAAGCGTGTGATACGTCGAGGCGCTCGCGGAGTCGAGCTCTCGAATCCGGAATCCCAGGTTGTCACAGTACCCTGGTATGTCGTCCGGCGCCATGGACCCCAGGACGAGCTTTCCGATGCCGTACTTCAATGATATCTCCCACAGGGAGACCGAGCTGACGACGACCTCGTTGGCCCGGTCCCGGATCAGGTCCCGCGCCGTGGCCGACAGCAGGTGCGACTGCCCGATCGACCATAGCAGGACATGCGTGTCGAGCAGATACGTCATTCGCCGAGGCCGAGCAGTTCCTCTTCCGTCATGTCGAAGTCGTCCATGAACACGATCCTGACCTTTCCGTCGAGGAATCCCACGTCCCTTTCGGGCAGATCCACGGACTCGTACGGTACGATCATGGCCACGGGTTCCCTGGACTTTCCGTACAGCACTCCGACCCGCTCACCGGCGCGAACCGCAGCGAGCACCTTCGAAAACTGCGCCTTCAGTTCGGCAACCGGCATGGTGATCATGGCCGCACCTTGACTTCTTCGTGTCATGGTGTCAAGGACAACGTGTCATACATGCTGAAGCTAGGCAGGCCAGAGCTGCATGCCGCCGTCCACGCGCAGCACCTGCCCGGTGACATACGACGAGTCGCTGGTGACGAAAAACTCCACCGCCCTGGCGACTTCGAGCGGCCAGCCGTATCGCGTCAGCGCGCCCGTCTGTACCTTGCGCTCGTCGCGCGTCGGGCGGCTGGCCTCGAACCGGGGGGTGATGATCTCGCCGGGAGCGATGATGTTCGCGTAGACGCCGTGAGGACGAAGCTGCGCGGCCAGGCAGCGCGTGTATTCATGCACGGCCGCCTTGGCAACGCTGTAGGAGACCTCGCTCTGGTGCCCCGCGAGGCCCGCGATGCTGCCGATGGTGACGATCCAGCCCTCGTTCCTGTCCATCATCTCGGGCACCACTTCCCGGCAGACGAGAATGCACGTGCGCAGGTTGCGGTCGAGGATCGTCTCGACATCGGTCAGGGATATGTTGACGGCGTCGTTGACGATGGGCTTGCCGGCGTTCTCTCCGGTGACGCCCTTCGATCCGATATCGCCGCCGGCATTGTTGACGAGGATGTCGATCCTGCCGAACCGCTCCCGGACCTCGCGGACGTTGCGTGCCACTACATCGACGTCGGTCAGGTCGCCGTGGACCGCGAGCACCTCGGTCCCGTGCGCCGCCGCGATCTCCGTCGCAACGGCCTCGAGCGATGCTGCCTCCCCGAGTTGCCGCGTCGACATCGGCGTCGTTCCATGGACCGCGACCTTCGCGCCAAGGCTCGCGAGATGCTCAGCGACCACACGGCCGATCCCACGCGATGAGCCCGTCACCCAGGCCACCTTGTTCTGCAGACGCTTCATCGATGTCTCCTGACCTTATCCAACCGTGTGGTTGGCTGCTTCTTCGATTTGCGCAAGTAAGGGTTCTTTAATGACTTCGAAAAGTCGTATGACTGCTTCATGCACTCACTCAAACGTCCGATCATCCACTCCGAGAGTGTAACTGCAATGTCGGGCAGGCCAACGTCAGGACACCGGTTGCGGCGACCAACACCAGCGGAATCGACACCCCTGTTGTTCTGGCAACTCCAGACTGGATCCTCCAACCAGGCATCTGGCCTCCGCAGCTTTGCGCTATAGTCTCGCGCGCCTGCGTTGGTTGCCGACAGGGGGACATTGGACAGGGTGGAAGGGAACGGCACATTCGCGAACAACCTCCGCGAGAACGTCCTCTCTAAGAGGACGCTGCTCGCATTGACCGTCGGTTGCGTATCGGGCGTCAACGTCGTGGTGGGCGAAGTCCCGCTGGCGATGCTCGTCTTCTCCGGGCCCCTCGCGCCGTACGCCTCCCAGGGCGTCGGCCTTGTCCTGTTCGGCTGCTTCGCCGCCTGCCTCGTGATCGCCCTCAAGAGCGGCTTTCCCGGCGCGGTCTCCGCCCCGCCGGTGCCCACGCTCATCGTGCTGGCGGTCGTCAGCGGATCGCTGGCCCTGGAGGGAGACGTCCTGTTCGCGACGATGGCCGTGATCATCATCCTGTGCGCATTGGCCACCGGCCTCATCACATTGCTCATGGGGCGTTTCCGCCTGACCAATCTGATGAGATTCATTCCCTATCCCGTATCGTCCGGCTTCGTCGCCGGCACCGGGGGCGTGGTGTGCCTTGTCGCGCTGGCGCTGATGGGGGTCAGACTCGATCGGGAGTCGCTTGCCGTGCTGTTCGATCCGCACGTGGCGGCCAACTGGGGTGTGGGCATCGCCTATGGCGTCGGTCTGTACCTCGCGACAAGGCGCTGGAGCAGTTTCCTGCTGCTGCCGGTCAGTTTCCTCGCGACCGTCGCGCTTTGCCACCTGGGTCTCTCGGTGCTCGGGATCTCCGGCGACGAGGCGAGAGCGGCGGGGTTCCTGTTCGCCAGCATATCCGAGGGCCGCCTCTGGCCGGCCTTCAGCCCGGAAACACTGGCGCTAGCAGACTGGGGGACCGTCATCGCGCAAATTCCCAACATGCTGACCCTGCTTCTCGTCACGCTCCTGTGCATCGTCATGTACGTCGGCGGCCTCGAACTCGCGGCCAACCGGGAACTGGACTGGAACCGGGAATTCCGTCTCGTGGGGGTGGCCGCATTCGCCGCCGGCCTGGGCGGCGGACCACCCGGCTGCGCGGTGGTTTCCACGTCGATGCGCAGCCTGATGTTCGGTGTGGACATGCGGTTCACCGGCCTCGTCGCCGCCGCCGTGATCGGTTCCACTCTCCTGCTGGGCAATGCGCTACTCAAGTATCTTCCCGTACCGCTGATGGGCGGCGTCCTGCTCTTCACCGGCATCGCGATGATCGAGGAGTGGCTGGTGAAGATCCGAAGGCGCGTACCCACCACGGACTACGCGATCATCGTCGTGATGTTCCTGACCATCACTATCTTCGGGTTCTTCGAGGGCGTCGGCATCGGCATGGCAATCACCATCGTCTTCTTCGTCGTTCGCTTGAGCCGCATGAACGCGATCGAGTCCCGGTACACCGCCCGCGACCGGCACAGCAAGCGAAGCCGACCGATCCCCGACCGAGCGATTCTCCAGGCAGAAGGCGAGCGAGCGCAGGCCTACCGGTTGCAGGGGTACATTTTCTTTGGCAGCGGCCATCCCCTGGCGGAACGCCTAAAGGAATCACTGGACTGCGAACCACGACCGAAATGCGTTCTGCTCGATTTCGAAGCCGTTTCCGGCGTTGACTTCTCGGCCGTCAACGCGGTGTGCCGGTTCATGCGCGCCGCTCGGGACAAGGGGACGGCGGTCGTACTCTGCGCAGCGCCCGATCAGCTCAAGGGCGAACTGAAACGCAACCTCCCACCGCCGGTCTTCGAGAACGCGCATTTCGCGGCAGACGCCGACCTTGGCCTCGAACGATGCGAGGACGTTCTCATCGAAGACTCGCGAGAGAAGGACGATGCGCAGGCCGGTGCGCTGCTGGACCAGGTCGCGGACGCGATGGAGCGCCATCTCGACCGCCAGTCCGAGTTCGAAGCGCTGACCGAAGCGCTCGGCGACTGGGTGCAGGTCCGTTACTACGGCCCCGACGAGTCCATCATCGCCACCGACCCCGCATCTGCGGGTCTGCAGTTGCTGACCGTCGGCCGCGCCTCCGTATTCGACGAGGGAGGCGAGCGCATCGGCCAGCGCGGTCCGGGCGATGTCGTTGAGACCCGAGCCCTCTTTGGACCGCAGCCGCCCATCCGCAACACCGTCACCGATGTGGCCTGTCAGACGATCGTCCTCACGACCGCTGCCTTGCGCCTGCTCGAAGACAGCGACAGCGAACTCGCCTTGCGGCTGTATCGTTATCTTCTCGCCGCCGACAGCCAGGTTCTGGCAACGGCCAACACAAGGAAGGAGTAGCCACCTCTCTTTCGCCGGCCAGCGTGCGCGTTGTCGAACCCGGACTCCCTTCTCCTCCACGGCAGGCGCAGCGAGCCTCCAGCGACTCTGGCCCGTATCGGATTCGTGTGGTAGCTTCGACTTTCGGGCGAGAGCCCACCTTATCAACCTTTTGCTCGGAGCCAGACAACGATGTCAGTAGAATCACGCCTGCGGAAACTCGTCCAGGACAACCTGAACCTTGGACACGATCCCGATTTCGACGCGAAGTTCAGCGAGTCCGACGTGTCCTCGGTGGATGCCGTTGCGTTTATCAAGCTGGTAGACAGCGAGTTCAACATCGACATTCCGCCCGCTGATCTTGCAGGACTCGATACGTTGCGGAGTCTTGCCGATTACATCGAAGGGCACGCTGCGTAGCGCGTACGGGAGGCCCGTCAAGCGACGCGGATGCGGGCACCTCGACGACGGACGCAGTCGTGACACCGGTTCGCGAAGATGCGGCGGACCTGCACTGGTGGCAACCGTTTGCCACCGTAGGCAATGCCGTCATCGATCATGTCGACCTGACACCGCATACCGCACGGGAAGCTTCTGCCCTCGACTGGCTGGACGAAGATGAGCGTGCCCGGTGGCATCGCTACCGCCACCCCCGGCCCCAGCGACAGTTTGTCCTGTGCCGCGCGGCGCTTCGCGCGATCCTCTGCGAACGCCTGGGCTGCGGGAACGACCATCTCCGTTTCGACACATTGGACCACGGTAAGCCGATCGCCCTGATACGCGGCACGGCAGCAAGTGTCCAGTTCAACGTCAGTCACGGCGGCAGGCATGGGCTGATTGCGTTCGCCGGCGGCGGACGACTTGGTGTGGATGTCGAGGAGCGCACGCCACGGCATGATCCGGATGGAGCAATAGCCAAGGCCTTCGCTCCCGAGGAGCGACGGGCGCTCGCCGCAGCCGAAGGGGATTGCAAGATCAGGCTCTTCTTTCGGCTGTGGACCTGCAAGGAGGCCCTGATCAAGGGGCTCGGTTCCGGGTTTTCCCTGGACTCTTCCTCGTTCGAGATTCCCGTGTCCATGTACCACGACTTTCGACCTGCCGGCCGGCCAGCCATTCGGCGCGCCGTTTTCAGCTTCCCTCACTTGCCAGGGGTTCGCTGGGGGTTGCAGGACTTGAGTACAGACGACTTCGCCGCCGCGGTAGCCCACGAACTGACACCTCCACGGGACGACGTCAAGGCCACCGATTCATGAGTGCAAAAGCAGTCTGGGATATCCCGGAGCCGCTTGAGACCTGCGACGTCCGCCTGGACGACGACAACGTCGCAACCGTGAGAAGGTTCGGCAATCCGGCCGGGCGGAGGCTGATTCTGAGCCACGGCAACGGCCTGGCGATCGACCTCTACTACCCCTTCTGGTCATTGCTCGCCGACGACTTCGACATCTTCCTGTACGACATAAGGAATCATGGCTGGAACACGCTGAGCGATCTCGACAACCACAACCTTCCCGCGTTCATCCAGGATCAGGACCGCATTCTCAGATCAGTCGACGAGCACTTTGGCGCCAGGCCCAAGATCGGCGTCTTCCACTCCCTCTCGGCCCTGATTTCACTGCTTTCGGTGTCGTCAATCATGGAAATTCCGTCGCGGCCGGCGCACTCCGCGGGATTCGAGGCGCTCGTCCTGTTCGATCCGCCCCTGTTCACCCCAAGCGGTCTCAGCGAAGCGACGTTCGACGAACTCGCGGAACTGCTGGCGCGAAGGACCAGGATCCGCGGGAACATGTTCGAGCGACGCAGCGACTTTGTTGAACTGCTCCAATACTCGCCGAACTTCATCCGTGTTGTCCCTGGCGTTCGCGAACTCATGGCGGAAACGACCCTCCGGAAGTCGGCTGACGGCGAGTTCTACGAACTTCGCTGCCCGCCGAACTACGAAGCCCAAATAGTCGAATACGCCAGAAGCTATGCGGGTTGGGTGGACTTCACGAATCTCCCCTGCCCGGTCAAGGTGCTCGGTGCGGATCCAACGTTGCCTTTCGCCTACCTGCCGACCTTCGACCTGGCCCAGATGGATACCGTCGATTACGACTTCCTGCCCGACGCGACGCACTATCTCCAGTTGGAACGACCTGCGGATTGCGTATCGGTGATGCGCGAGTTCCTCGACACCGTCCGTTGATGTCCGGGAGCCCTCAGCCGGGGAAGCGTCCCCGACCGCTGACGCGCAAAAAAGTGCCGGCACTTCCCCCGTCGTCGGAGACGGACTTCCATGCAAGCCGGACGTCCGCCCAAAGCAAGCGGATTCCGGAACCGCTGGCGACTTGCGAAGTCCGCCTCGACGACGGCAGCGTGACCATCGTGCGGCGGCATGGAAATCCCTCGGGTCCCCGGCTTGACCTGAGCCACGGCAACGGACTCGCGATCGATCTCTACTTCCCGTTCTGGTCCCTTCTGATGGACGACTTCGATCTCGTAGTCCACGACATCAGGAACCACGGCTGGAACCCGCTCGGCGCGCTGCAGAACCACAGGATCACCACGTTTGTTCGAGACCACACGCGCATACTGGAGGCGATCGATCACCACTTCGGCCCGAAGCCGAGAATCGGCGTCTACCACTCCCTGGCAGCGTTGGTGGCACTCCTGTCGCTGCCTTCGGTCAGAAGGTCCGACGGCGAGGCTCCGCAAACGACCAAAGACGACTGCTTCAGGGCGCTGATCCTGCTGGATCCCCCGTTGTGCATGCGTGGGGTCAGCAAGGACGTCTACTACGACCTGGCCGAACTCGCCGCAGCAAGGACGCGGCGAAAGCAGAGCTATTTCAACACTATGGAGGACTTCGACGCGCGCGTTCGCGATGCGTCAAGGTTCGCGCGAGTGGCGCCGGGCGTTCTCGACCTCATGGCCGAAACGACCCTCCGGCCCTCCGCGGATCGCGCCGGCCACGAACTCCGGTGTCCGCCCGAGTATGAAGCGCAGGTGTTCGAATGCGTACGGGATTGCGCGGGACTGGTGAATCTCCGCAACGCTCCCTGCCCGATCAAGGTCATCGGATCCGATCCGGACCTGCCGTACGCGTATGTGCCGTCCCTGGACCGCGAGGTGTTGCGGAGTGTGAACTACGAGTTCGTGCGCGGTACGACGCATCTTCTCCAGCTTGAGAAACCTGCCGAGTGCGCGGCCGCCGTGCGGGCCTACCTTCTGTAACGCGATGTCCATGCCGAACGCGTATCATGAAACCGGCCTTCATGGCGTTGGGGGAATGTCACGATGACCGATTCAGACCAGACCATTTCGGAATTCGGCCCCGCCATAGCGATAGTCGGCATGGCCTGCCGGTTCCCCGGCGCCGACGGCATCGGCGCTTTCTGGCGTCTGTTGGAAGGCGGCCAGAACGCGGTGCAGGAAGGCGTTCCGGGATCCGGCATCGGGCGCGTGGGCGCCTTGTTCCCCGAAGACGCGGGACAGATCCAGGCGTGCCGCTTCGGCGCCTATCTCGACCTCGACGTGCTTGACCGGTTCGACGCCGCCTTTTTTCGCATCTCGCCAGTGGAAGCGCAATTGCTGGACCCCCAGCAACGCCTGATCCTGGAGACAAGCTGGCGGGCGCTCGAAGACGCGGGCATCGACCCCGAGCGGCTCAAGGACACGCTTACCGGCGTCTATGCCGGCATCAGCAACAACGACTACCGCGGACTGATCCTCGAGGCGCGCGAGAACGCAGGGCCCGCCGAACCCGCAGCCAGCCTGTATGCGGTCACCGGCACGTCCCTCAACACGGCGATCGGCCGGGTGGCCTACGCGCTCGGACTCGGGGGGCCGGCGATGGCCGTGGATACCGCCTGCTCGTCGTCGCTGGTCGCTACTCACCAGGCGGTCACCGGCCTGCAACGCGGCGACGCGGACCTCGCGCTCGCCGGTGGGGTGAACATCATCCTCTCCGGCCGGCTTCTCGAATTTCGCGCCAACGCCGGGATGCTGTCGCCGGACGGTCAATGCAAGACTTTCGATGCCTCCGCCAACGGATATGTCAGGGGCGAAGGCTGCGGCATCCTGGTCCTGAAGCGGCTCGCGGATGCGCAGGCCGACGGCGACCGTATCTGGGGCGTTATCCGGGGCACGGCGCTGAACCAGGACGGGGCGAGTCCGGGTCTGACCGTCCCGAACGGTGCGGCGCAGGAACGCGTGATCCAGGCGGCGCTGAAGCGGGCCGGAGTCGAGCCATCGGATATCGACTACCTGGAGGCACACGGGACCGGCACCGAGGTGGGCGACCCCATCGAGATCGACGCCACCGCAGCGGTCTACGGGCCCAGCCGGGACGCCGACCGACCGCTTCTGATCGGCTCTGTGAAAACGAACATCGGTCACCTGGAATCCGCGGCGGGAGTCGCGGGCCTGATCAAGACCGTGCTGGCATTGAATCGGGGAGTCATCCCGAAGCACCTGCATTTCCGCAACCCCAATCCGGATATGGACTGGGAAAGGCTGCCATTGCAGGTGACGTCCACCCCGACGCCCTGGCCTGTCCACACAGACCGCCCGCGGCTGGCTGGCGTAAGCGGGTTCGGATGGTCGGGCACCAACGCCCACGTGGTGCTCGAGGGATACGCCTCGCCGGACGATGCTGCGTCCGGCCTCAACGGAGACGACTGGATCGCCGGGGCCGCACGGCAGGTCGCCGTTTCACTGCCGGTGCCCGTCGCACCGCAGCCGAGGGACGGGATCGCCCCCCGCGCGACGCGCCTGCTGCCGCTCTCGGGCAAGACGGACGCGGCGCTTCGCGACATGGCCGGGCGCTATGTCGAATGGCTCGATGGACATGGAGATGCGCTTTCGACCGGCGGCAGGGCATCCGAAACGCTGCTCGCGGACATGGCCTGGTCGGCCGGCATCGGCCGTAGCCATTTCGACCGCCGAGCGGGATTGGTATTCCAGGATGTGAAGTCGCTGCGTGCGGGTTTGCAGTCGATTGTCGAGACGGACGAAAGGCCGGTATCAGCCAAGGCGTCGACCGTGGCGTTCGTCTACACGGGACAGGCGAGCCAGTGGCCGGGCATGGGCGCGGCGCTTTACGAAAGCGAGCCGGTGGTGCGCGCGGTGCTCGACCGGTGCGACGAGGTGCTGCGGGAAGCCCGCGGCGCCTCGCTGCTGGACGTGATGTTCGGACGCCCCGATGCAGCGGGAGACTTGGACGATCCGCAGTGGAAGCAGCCGGCGATCTACGCGCTCGAGTGTGCTCTCGCGGCGCTTTGGTCGAGCCTCGGCATCCGGCCGGACGTGGTACTCGGTCACAGCCTGGGAGAGATCGCGGCGGCGCACACCGCTGGCGTGTTCAGCCTGGAGGATGGCCTGCGCCTTGCTGCGGTGCGGGGAGAACTGGTCGGAGCCTTGCCCGGCGAGGGGGCGATGGCGGCGGTGTTCGCACCCGCTTCCCGCGTCGTTCAGGCCCTGGACGAGCACAATGCGGGCTCCGAAGGCATCGGCATCTGTATCGCCGCCGACAATGGGGCGCAACAGGTCGTCAGCGGTCCCGCGGAGGAGATTACGGCGATCCTCGAGCGCCTGGAGGCAATGGGTATCCGGGCCGCCCGGTTGCGCAGGAGTCCCGCCTACCACAGCGCGATGATCGAGCCCGCGATGGGCGATCTGGAGGCAGCCCTCGCCCCGCTGGCCTTTGCGCCACCCTCGCTCCCCGTCGTCAGCAATCTCAACGGGGAGGTCGTCGGTTCAGGCGAAGCGCTGGACGCGACCTATTGGCCTCGACAGATGCGTGCGCCGGTCGCTTTTCGAGCGTGCGTCGAGACTCTAGCGGGGCTGGGCGTCGACGCGGTAGTCGAGATCGGTCCGCACGCGGTGCTCGGACCGGTAGTCACGCTTGCCTGGCCGGATGCGGGAGGAACAGCCGGGCCGGCGGTAGTGTCGAGCCTCCGGCGGCCCGCAAGGGGCGAAGACCCGCCCGCACCGGGATCGGGAGGCGGCTTTCTGGACGCCGTTGCCGGCGTATACGAGGCCGGGCTGCCGATCCGCTTCGACGGCCTGTTCGCCGGCGAGGCGCGGCGGCGAATTTCCCTGCCGGGTTACCCGTTCCAGCGCGAGCGCTACTGGGTCGAGGCGCCCAAACGCCGACGGCCGGGCACGGGACACCCGTTGCTGGGTGCGCGGCACGAGTCGGCGAGCGGGGAGATCAGTTTCGACACCGAGCTGTTCCCGTCGGACCCGGCATGGCTCGGCGACCACCGCGTGTTCAACCGCACGATCGCGCCCGGCGCGCTCTATGGCGCGATGGCCGCCATTGCCTGCAGGACCGAGGGCACCGGCGCCCCGGTCATCGAAGACTTCCAGATGCACAGCGCACTCGTCTTTCCGCAAAATGAAGACGAAGAAGAGGGCCGTCAGCTACAGGTGCTGCTGGATGGCCCCGGCTCCGGCGACACCGCGTCGCGCCGCGTCCGGATCCTGAGTCGGGGCACGAGCGACGACGACTGGATGCTACACGCCGAGGGTCGGGCTTCGAGCGCCAGCATGGGTTCGCCAACGGCTGGCATGCTCGACCCTGCACGGTTGAAGGCCGACCTGTCGCCCGTCGAACTCTCGGCCTACTACCGCGCCAAAGCCGAGGTCGGGATCGATCTCGGCCCCGCATTCCGAACGCTGGGTGCACTCTGGTCCCGGCCCGGCGAGGCACTGGGCGAGGTGTCTCTGCCCGAGGCTCACCAAGGCAGCCAGTTGGAGATCCACCCCCTCGTTCTGGATGGTTGCTTTCAGGTGATGGGGGCGGCCCGCGGACCCGTCGGATCCGACGAGGCGGTCACTTACCTGCCCTTCGGCTGGGAGCGGCTCGAGTTGCCGGGCGAGCTCCCCGACCAACTGCTCTGCCACGTGCGATTGCGGGGAGAACCGGATAGCGCCGGCGGCGAATTGCCAGAGGTGATCAGCGCCGACATCGCGCTCTACGACCATGGCGGTGCCCCGATTGGCACCCTGAGCGGGTACACGGTGAAGCGCGCGACGCGCAGCGCGCTGCTCGCTGCAGTGGAGGGGATCGAGGAACTGCTGTACGAAGTCACCTGGCGCGACTGCGACTTGCCGCCGGGGATGCCGCCGGCGGACTTCCTGCCGAGCCCGTCGGACGCCGCGGCCCGCTCGCAGCCGTTCTCCCGGTACCTGGTCGATGAGGACGTCAATGTCCCGGACGAGATCGACCTGCAGGGAGAAATGGAGCGCGCGGCCTGGTGCTACGCGCTATCGGCCCTGGAGTCCCTGGGGTGGGAGCGAAGCGCAGCCGCGGTCGTGGATCCGGAAGCACTATGCGGGCAACTTGGGGTTCTGCCCGAGCACACCCACCTGCTACGCCGGATGCTCGAGATCCTGTCTCGCTCAGGCGTTTTGCGGGCGAAGGACGAAGGCTTCGTCGTAGCGGTCGGCGCCGATGCGCCATTGCCGGATGACATGCCGCGCGACGCCGAGGCGTTTCTGACCGAGGTGACGCAACGCTTCCCGCACGCGGCGAACGAGATCGGGCTGTTTCGGCGCTGTGCCGGCGCCCTGCCCGACGTGCTCCGCGGCAACGAGGACCCGCTGTCGCTGCTGTTCGGCGACGCGGAGCCGACGGCCGGCGATCTCTACAGGCTGGCGCCGGTCTGGCGGGCCGCGAACCGGATGCTCGGCGAAGTGGTCCGCACCCTGGTGGACGCACTGCCGGACGGGCGGCAACTGCGTGTGCTGGAAGTGGGCGCCGGAATCGGCTCGGCGACCGATCGCATCCTTCCCGAACTTCCCGCCGGGCGGTTCGACTACGTGTACACAGACATCTCCGCTGGCTTCTTCGCGGATGCGGAAGCGCGTTTCAGCGCAGACGCCCCTTCGATCGACTACCGCGTCCTGGACATCGAGAAGGACCCGATGGACCAGGGTTTCGAGCCCCACGCCCACGATCTGATCATCGCGGCCAACGTGCTGCACGCCACGCGCTATCTGGACGAGACGCTTGCCCACTGCCGGTCGCTGCTCGCTCCGTCGGGCCTCCTCGTGGCGCTCGAGAACCAGCGCGGCAGGGGCTGGATGGACCTGATCTTCGGTCAGTTGGACGGATGGTGGCGCTACGCCGACCGCTACCGCGCGAACCACGCCCTTGCGGGCCCCGACGTTTGGTGTCGGGCGCTCGCCGACACGGGCTTTGCGCAAGCCGAAGTTCTCGGCATCGATCCGTCGGGCGCAGCCGGCCTGCCAGACCGAGGCGTGATCGTGGCGCAGGCGCCGGCGAAGATCGACTTGCCGGAAGGCGCATGGATTCTGGCTGCCGACCGGGGCGGGATGGCGGCGGCACTCGCGACGCAACTCGCGGACCGGAACCAGCGGGTCGTGCTGGCTGGCACCGGTGCGGATGGCGCAGTCGCTGCAGCGGGCGATGCCGGAGTTGTCGCGGCACCTGTCGATATGGAGCAGCGAGAGTCCTGGCGATCGCTCGTCGAAAGCCTGCCCCCGGATGTGCCCTTCGCCGGCGTCGTGCATCTGGTCGCCCAGGACGGCCACGGAACGGAGGCGACAACGGAGCAAATGGCGGCGGAGGCGAAACGCGCGGCAGCGAGCGCGCTCGCGCTTGTGCAGGGCATCGCGGACGCGGACGCCGTGCCGGAGAAAGGCCTGTGGTTCGTCACCCGGGGCGCGCAAGTGCTGGAACGGGAACGGACCGGGCAATTGGCAGGGGCCTCACTATGGGGCCTGGGCAAGGTGGTGGCGCGGGAGGCGCCCCAACTGCAGCCGCAGATGCTCGATCTCGACCCGGAGGCCGCGGCGCCGCAAGACGTGCTCACGGATGAGTTGTTGTTTGCCGACTCCGAGAGTCACGTCGCGCATCGCCAGGGCCGCCGGCAGGTGGCCCGGCTGGTGCGGACGGCTTCCGGCACACCGCGTCTGGCGCTGCCCGAGGACGCGGGCTGGGTGCTCGCTCCGGACGACGGCGGAGCGATCGAGACACTGCGGGTGCAGTCACTGGAGCCACGTGCCCTGGAACCGAACGAGGTGCGCGCCACGGTCGAGGCCTGCGGGCTCAACTTCCTGGATGTGTTCCGGGCCATGGGCCTGGTGGAGGAAGACGGAGCGCTCGGCGAGGAGTTCTGTGGACGAATCGTCGAGACCGGCTCGGACGTAACCACCGTCGCGGTGGGCGACCGCGTAGCAGGTTTCGCGTTCGGCACGTTCGGGGCCGACGTGGTGACACACGAGGAACTGGTCGCGGCCGCACCGGAGGGGGTGTCGGTAACGGCGCTCGCCACGATCCCATCGGTATTCGTGACGTGCGTGCTGTCCTACGAGCTTGCGGGCCTTGAGGCCGGGGACCGCGTCCTGATTCACGCCGGCGCGGGCGGGGTCGGGCTTGCGGCCATCCAGCTCGCCCAGGCCGCGGGTGCCGAAGTGTTCGCCACGGCCAGCGCACGCAAGCAGGACTACCTGCGCTCGCTGGGCGTCGATCATGTGTTCGACAGCCGCACGACCGCGTTCGGCCAGGAGATTCTCGACGCCACGGACGGCGCTGGCGTCAACGTCGTACTCAACAGCCTGACCGGCGAGGGCTTCATCGATGCGAGTCTTGCCTGCCTCGCCCAGGGCGGCCGCTTCGTGGAACTCGCGAGGCGCGACATCCTCACCGAGGAAGAGATGGCTGCGCAGCGGCCGGATGTCGGGTATTCGATCCTCGACCTCTACAACCTGAAGCTGCACGACCCGGCGCGGCCGGGTGCTGCCCTGAAACAGGTGCTGGCGCGTATCGCCGCGGGCGAGCTTGCGCCGCTCATGCATACCCGGTGGCCAATAGCCGAGACGAGCGGCGCGATGGACTTCATGCGCGCGGCGCGGCACGTCGGCAAGATCGTGCTGACGATGCCTCCCCTCGGCAACGGACGGCTGCAACAGGACGGAACCTACCTGGTCACAGGCGGCATGGGCGGCATCGGCACCGCGCTCGCCGAGTGGCTTGTCGAGCGCGGCGCCGGAACAGTCGTCCTGAACGGCCGCAGGCCGCCGGATGCGGAGGCCGAGAAAGCGATCGATACGCTGCGTGCCCGCGGGTTCAGGATCGAGGTCGAGATTGCCGACGTGACCGACACGGCAGCACTCGACGCCATGCTGGAACGGATGGACGGGACCCTGCCACCGCTTGCCGGCGTCATCCACAGCGTCGGAGTGCTGGCGGACGCCGCCCTCGGCAACCAGAGCTGGGAGGGCTTCGAGACCGTGCTGTGGCCGAAGATACTCGGTGCCTGGCACCTGCACCGGGCAACGGCGGATCGGGACCTGGATATGTTCGTCCTGTTCTCGAGCGTCGCCGGCGTCTTCGGCAATCCGGGACAGGCCAACCACGCGGCGGCCAATGCCTTCCTCGATCAGCTCGCCGCCCACCGGCGCGCGCTGGGTCTTCCCGGACAGGCTATTGCCTGGGGTGCCTGGTCGGGTCTCGGCGAGGCAGAGGAGCAGCGGGAGCGGATCGCCGACCGGCGGGAGGCATCCGGCACCGGTTGGTTCTCGCCGGAGCAGGGCTTCAAGGCCCTGGAGCGCCTGCTGCTCCAGGATGCGACGGGCGTTGCGATGGCGGTCGTGGACTGGCCGGTATTCGGCGATTCGCTCGACGGCCGCCCTTCCCTGCTGGAGGACCTGCTCGCGAGCGACGAAGAAGAAGACGATTCGTCCCCATCGGAAGACCTGCTTGTCCAGCTCGCCGCGACGCCTGCCGCGGGACAGGAGGATCTGCTGGTGTCCTTCCTGCAGCGGGAACTCCAGGCCGTGCTGAGGCTTCCGTCGGCACCTTCCTCCACCGTTGGATTCTTCGACCTGGGGATGGACTCCCTGATGGCCGTCGAGTTGCGCAACCGTCTCAACCGGGCCTTCTCAGATACCTACGCGGCACCCAATACGCTGGTATTCGACTTCCCGACCATTGCCGAACTCGCCCGTCACCTCGTGGACGCGCTCAGCCAGGCTGAAGCCCCGCCGGCGGCCGATGCAGAGCTTGAACCGGATACGCCGCTCCCGCTCAGAAGCGAAGACGATGGCATCGCGATCATCGGCATGGCGTGCCGTTTCCCCGGCGCGCCGGACATCGCCACATTCTGGCGCGGGCTCGAAGCCGGTTACGACGCGGTCACCGACGCGCGCCAAGACAACGGATCCTGGACCGGCGTGACGGGCGACCCCGAAGCGGAGGACAGCACCTGGGAGCGTGGCGGCTTCATCGAAGAGATCGATCGCTTCGATGAGCAGTTCTTCGGCATGACACCGATCGGCGCGCGCATGATGGATCCGCAGCAACGGCTGCTCCTGGAGACGAGTTGGCGGGCGCTCGAAGACGCGGGCGTAGATCCGGAAAGCCTGCGAGGCAGCCGCACCGGGGTGTACACGGGTATCGCGACCAGCGAATACCGCGACCTGATGATGATGGCGGGCGGAGGCAGCCTCAACTACCTGGGTACCGCCAGCAGCATGGCGGTCGGCGGCGTCTCGTACAGGCTGGGACTCACGGGACCGGCGATGCCGGTGATGCTCAACTGCGCCGCGTCCCTGGTCACGGTGCAACAGGCGGTCGCCGGCTTGCGGGACGCGGAGGTGGACCTCGCCCTGGTCGGCGGCGTGAACGCAATCCTCTCGCCCGGATTGACGAGGGAGATGGCAGCGCTCGGCATGTTGTCGCCTAATGGGCGTTGCAGCACTTTCGACGCCGCCGCAGACGGTTTCGTGCGTAGCGAAGGCTGCGGGATGGTGGTCCTGAAGCGCCTGGCGGAGGCCCAAGCCGATGGCGACCGCATCTGGGCCGTGATCCGAGGTGCGGCTGTCAACCAGAACGGCGCGGCTGCAGGACCGACGGTGCCGAACGGTCCGGCGCAGGAACGGGTGATCGAGGAGGCGCTGTCGCAGGCGGGGATTCAACCCTCGGATGTGGATTACCTCGAGGCGCACGGGGCCGGATCCGAACTGGGAGATCCAATCGAAGTGCAGGCAGCAGCGGCGGTATACGGCAGGGAACGGGCAGAGGACCGCCCATTGCTGATCGGCTCGGTCAAGACGAACATTGGCCACCTGGAAACCGCCGCAGGGGTCGCCGCGCTCATCAAGACGGTGCTCGCCATGCGTCACGGCCTGATCCCGAAGCACCTGCATTTTCGGGACCCGAACCCGCATCTGGACTGGGACCGGCTGCCGGTGCGCGTGGTGTCAGAGGCGACGGATTGGCCGTCGAGGCCGGATGCGCCGCCACGGGCGGGGGTGAGCGCGTTCGGGATCTCGGGTACGAACGCGCATGTCATCGTGGAGGGATACGGCCTTCCAGACGATGCGTCTCCAGATCCGCAGGGCACTCCGCAGCCGGCTATCGTCGCGCCACCGGACGACGTCAAGGAGTGGCCGCAAACAGACGATGGGCTAACCCCGCGCAGAAGGCGACTTCTCCCGCTCTCGGGCAAATCCCCCGCATCGCTCGGAGCATTGGCGCAACGCTATCTCGAGTGGCTGGAAGAACGGCAATCGGTGTCCGATGACGGGCTGTCAGGGCAGGTGCTCTCCGACATGGCGTGGACGGCCGCAGTCGGGCGCAGCCACTTCGATCACCGCGCAGGTCTCGTGTTCGAAGACATCGAGTCACTGCGCGGAGACCTTCAGGCCTTGGTGGCCGCCGACGCCAAACGCGAACCGGCGACGCCGGCGAGGGTCGCATTCGCCTACGCAGGTCACGGTAGCGGATGGATCGGGACGATTGAGACCCTGTACTCAAGCGAGCCCGTGGTGCGCGCGGTGCTCGACCGCTGCGAGGCGGTGATTGGCGAAGTAAGGGGCGTATCGCTGCTCGACGTCATGTTCGGTCGTGCCAGTGCCGAGGGAGACCTGAACGATCCGCAGTGGGAGCGATCGGCGACCTACGCGCTCGAATGCGCTCTCACGGCGCTATGGTCGAGTACGGGCGTAAAGCCGGGCGTCGCACTTGGGACCGGGACCGGCTCGCTTGCGGCCGCTCAGGCCGCCGGAGTGCTCGGTCTCGAGGATGGCCTGCGGTTGGCTGTCGTCCTCGACGATCCCGGAGCGGTGCTCGACGACATCGAGATGGGTTCGCCGGCACTGACGCTCGTCAACACCGTGTCGGGCCGCACAGTCGCTCCCGATGAGATCCTTGACGCGGACTATTGGCACCAACATGTGGCGAGCAAGCCGGGGGCTTTCGACGACTGCGTCGAAACGCTGGCGGCAGCCGGAGTCGATGTGATCATCGAGATCGGCCCGAACGCAGCATGGGGAACGAGATTGAAGAAAACGTGGCCGGCAGCGGCTGGAAACACCCCCGCACCGCTCGTCCTGTCGAGTCTTGACGGGTCGTCGGATAGCGATGCGACGCCGGAGCCAGGGTCAACCAGTGGCTTCGTGGACGCGGTAGCCAGCGCCTACGAGGCAGGTCTCACCCTGTCCTTCGCGGGGCTATTCGCGGGCGAAACGCGCCGTCGGGTCTCGCTGCCGGACTACCCGTTCGAACGTCGACGTCACTGGATCTAGCTTCGTCGCACTGACGCTGGCAGGACATGTCTCGTTGCGGATTTCCGAGGAGTGTCCTGTTCTAGCCCCTGTCCACGCCGAAGGCGTACATCCTCGGGCCGCTGGAAACTCCCCCGTCCCGCGACCGGCTTCCCGGGTGGAAGAATCCATACTCGCCGGGTTGCAGGGTTGACCTTGGCGTGATCCGATAGACACCGAAGCCCACGTTCTCGTACTTGGCGCGCCGGATCAGGCGGGGCGGAATGCCGGTTTGCCCGGCAATCCCCACGCTTCCCACATCGACGGCGCGCTCCTCCCGGTTCCTGCTTGCCTTGAGCACGACCAGGACAAACTCCCTCGGATCCACCATGCCCCTCGTGTCTGCCGAGTAGTCCAGGTCCGCAGGACAGAACCAGAAGGTGGGTATCGGACTCCGGGTGCGCATATCCGATCTCGCGCCCCTGACGGACGCCTTGGCCTTCGCCGGAAAGATGCCTCCGGTCACGGCGGGCAACAGCGTATTGCCGCTTCGAATCTGCGGTACCTGGGGGTCGATGACGCGCAGCCCTCGGTCTTCATCCTCCACGTAAAGCCCCGAGGCGGGACACGGCGTGCCTTCGAATCGCTGCGCATAGGTCACCGTCGCCTGCGGCCCCGCGGCGGGCGCCGTCTTCTTCACCATCGCTTCGAGGACCGAAGGTCCGACACCCGCACTCGTGAGGGCCACCAGCGCCTCCCGGGAAGTGTCGAAGTCCGTCTCGGATGCCATGATCTTTGCGACGATCACGCGCTCCGTCAGTCCGGCGTCGGTCATGACGAGAACGTCCTCGTTGGTGAGCACTTCCTCCTCGTTGGCCGACACCGCCGCCTGAACGACCAAAGCCGCGACGACAATCGATGCGATGGCTTTTCCCATGACTTCCGTCCGAACTTCGTTACCGACATTCGACCAGCTTGGCTTGTCCGACTCAACCAAAAGTCGCCCGTAGCCTGAGCCCAGGTGTGAACGTGGTCCAACGGACCGGCTCGCCGAGCTCGAATGCGCCGTACCGATGTAAACTCCCTGCAGGTTCAACAGATGCTGATGGAGACACCAGTGCCTCAATACACAACGGCGCTCGGCGCGAAAGACGCCCTGGGGAGCGACGCGCTCGAAAACCTGGGCGGCAAGGGCAAATCGCTGGCCGCGATGGCGAGCGCGGGATTCAACGTGCCGGGCGGCTTCCTGGTCACTACCTCGGCCTATCGGAGCTTCGTGTCCGACAACGACCTGCAGCGAAGGATCATCGAACTCGCAAGACCCGAGGTGGTAGAGAACCGCGTCTCTTTCGACAAGGCATCGCAGAACGTGCAGGCGCTTTTCGAAGCTCGCGACCTTGCCCGGGATGTCGCCAAAGAAGTCGCCCGCGCCTATCGCGCGCTCGGCGATGCGTTGCCCGTCGCCGTTCGCTCGTCCGCCAATGCCGAGGACCTGCCGAACCTGTCCTTCGCCGGCCAGCAGGAAACCTATCTGAACGTGCGCGGCGAAGACCGGGTCATCGCCGCCGTGCGCGCCTGCTGGGCCTCCCTCTGGACCTCGCGCGCCCTCGACTATCGCCACCAGAACGGTATCGATCACGGTGGCGTGGCCATGGCTGTCGTGGTCCAGGTCATGGTTCCGTCCCAAGTGTCGGGAATACTCTTCACGGCGAATCCGGCCACCGGTGAACGCTCGGAAATGGTCATCAACGCGAGCTTCGGTCTCGGCGAGGCCGTCGTCAGCGGCGAGGTCACGCCCGATACCCATATCGTCGATCGCGCCACCGGCGAATCCAGGGAAACCGTCATCGGCCCGAAGGAACAGATGACCGTTTCAGCCGGCGCCCAAGGCACGAGGATGGAAGAGGTTCCCGCGAGCGAACGCGATCAGGCCTGCCTCTCCGATAACATGGTGAAAGAACTGACCGAGACAGCGCTGGCAATCGAGAAGCTCTACGATGGCGTGCCCCAGGACATCGAGTGGGCATTCTCCGCGGACGGCAGCCTGTCGCTGTTGCAGTCGCGACCCATCACCAACCTTCCCGTGCAGCCGATCCAGGTCACGTGGGCGCCCACGCCTCCCGCGAGGATCCTCTATCGGCGGCAGATCGTCGAGAACATGCCCGATCCCATCTGCGAACTGTTCGAGGAGCTTTACCTGACCGAAGGCCTGGAGTATGCGCGCCGGGGCATGGAGAGCATGGTGCACGGTGGCGGAGCGCACTTCGTCACGTGCAACGGCTACGCCTATTGCCGGGCCGACCACAAGGGGATGCCGAACGACCCAAACATGGCGGTGGAAGAAATGGAGGCCATGTCACGGCGGATGCACGATCAGATACGAGAGAGGCAAGGCCCCATGGAGGAGAAGGAAGTCCACGACATGGCCCTGTTTGTGTCCGAGCTATCCGCCGACGACAAGGCCGCATTCCAGCAGTTCGCCGACGGGTACCGGGGCGACAACCTCGCGCACGACCTGACGATGCCGGAGAGCGACAATCCGACCTATATCGCCAATCACAAGACCCAGGACAACGACCGGAGGTGGAAAACCTGGCAGGACGAGGCCATGCCGCGGCTGGTCGCCGCCGCCGAGAAATGGCGCAAACTGAACATCTCGACCGCCACCGACGAGCAACTCCTTGCCGGCATACGGGAGATGGCCATCGAGGAAGGGTTCTACTGGTCCGGCAACACGAGCCACACGTTCGGCATCGCCAAGTCCACGGACGATCACCTGCAGTGCTTCCTGCGCGAGAACCTGCCGGATCATCACTTCATCAGCGGCCAGTTCCTCACCGGCCTCGAATCGAAGACCATGCAGGCGAACACGGACCTGTTCGAGATCGCGAAGATCGTCCGCGCCAGCGCGGAACTCTCCCATGTCGTCATCGTGACGCCGCCGAAATTCCTCATGGAAGCGCTCCGCGAACATCGCGAAGGCGGGCCGGTGCTGAAGGCCATCGACATCTACTTCGACGAGTACGGGCACCAGGGCTACAGCCTCGACTTCATCGAGCCTATCCAGGAGGAAGATCCCTCCGCGCTGCTCGCCACGCTCAAGACGATGGTGCAGGACCCGGACTACGACCCGAGGGACCAGGAACTCCGTGCCGCCGCGATTCGCGAGCAGAAGTACGGCGAAATCTCGGAACTCCTCAAAGGGCTGCACTACTGGCAGTTCCGCTACCGGCTGTGGTTCGCCCGCAAGTACAACCACATCAGGGAAGAGACCGCCTTCTACTTCGGCTACACGTGGCGCATCCTGCGGCCCATGGCGTTCGAACTGGGCCGGCGCATGGTGGAAGTCGGTACCTTCCGCACGGCGGAAGACACTTTCTTCCTCGTTACCGAAGAGTTGAGAGAGGCCATCGCGGCACGTCAACAAGGCCAGGCACGTCCCGAGTTCGGCCGTCTCGCCGCCGAGCGCAGGGAACTCCGGGAAGCCCGCAAGCGCCATCACCCGCCCGGAACGATCCCGCCCGAAGCGAGCAACATTCCGTCGGTCCGGTTCAAGGAAACCCAGATCAGGAACGATCCGGCGAGCGACAAGCTCAACGGATTCGCAGTGAGCTCCGGCACCGTGACCGCCCCGGCGAGCGTCGTGCTCTCGCAGACGGACTTCGAAAAGATGTCCCCCGGCACGATTCTCGTGGCGCC
Organism: Candidatus Azotimanducaceae bacterium; assembly: GCA_965203615.1. Lineage (GTDB taxonomy): Bacteria > Pseudomonadota > Gammaproteobacteria > Pseudomonadales > Azotimanducaceae > VXNE01. The sequence continues at coordinate 4,030,323 of OZ241900.1, read as the reverse complement.
CAACACCACGCCGGCCTGGACCCAGCTCTTCTCCCACGCGGTCGGCGTCGTCACCGACATGGGCAGCATCCTTGCCCATGCCTCCATCGTCGCCCGCGAATACGGCATTCCCGCAGTGCTCGGCGTCGGCAACGGAACCACGCGAATAGAACATGGACAGACGCTGACAATCGACGGTGACGCGGGCACGGTAGTCATGCACGAGCGAACAGCGACAGGCGATGCGCAATGACCCGGTGAATCGTCTTCCGCCTTGAACTGCTGTTTTCCTGATCGTGTCGATGCTGCTGACCCGCGCGGTTAACACGACAGGAGAGATGTTGATGTCACTGTACCAGGCAATGGTGAATCGATTCGTCATCCCGGTGATCGAGTCACACAAAGCGGAAGGTCGTGAGGAAGGCGTCAAGGTAGGGCTTGAGCGGGGACTTGAGAAAGGCCGCGCCGAAACGCAAGCCGAATGGCGGGCTTGGAACGCGCGCCGCCTGACCGCCGAACACGAGGGTCGAGAGTTCGTCGAACCACCGCCCACAGGTTAGCGCCCCGTCACAGGCACGATAGTCCATGACCGAGGCCACCGCCCCGCTTGTCGTTCCCAACTCGTGCCATTGTTTGGCCAGCCGGACCGTTATCATTCGGTCAGACGACCGCGAGGAGACCTGCCATGGCTGAACAATCAAGGGACATGCCCGACGAAAACCTGAAGCGCTGGCTTGAGCAAACGCCCGAAGACGCCATCGACCCTGACCAACCCATCATCGATCCGCACCATCACCTGTGGGACCGCCGGTCGCAACCGGAGTTGCCGCGGGGCGCCCGCCAGCACCGCGTCTACCTTGCGGATGAACTCATCGGGGACATCCGCGGCGCGGGCCACAACGTCATCGACACCGTCTTCGTCGAGTGCCGCTACAAGTACCGCAGAGGCGGTGGCCTCGACGCGCCCGTGGGCGAGACGGAATTCGTGCAGGACTTTTCGGAGCAGCTCGCTTCGCGGGGCGTTCGCTGCTGCGGCGCCATCGTCGGCTTCACGAATCTCACCCTGGGCGCGCAAGCAAAGGACGTGCTCCTGGCGCATCAGGCGGCGGGGCGCAACTTTCGGGGAATCCGCCACGCCCACGGCTGGCACGCATCCCCGGACATGCCGCAGTCGCACCATCCCACCGCCGGCACCGAAGGCCTTCTGGGTCTGCCGGCTTTCAGGGAAGGTTTCGCCGCGCTCGACGAACTCGGGCTTACCTTCGACTGCTGGGGTTACCAAAGCCAACTGGACGAGGTGTCCGACCTGGCCAACGCCTTTCCCGGCGTCACGATCATCCTCAACCACATCGGCGGACCCATCGCCCTCGGACCCTACGCGGGTCAGCGCGAGGGCCGGGTGTTCGAGGAATGGAAGCGCGGCATCGAGACCGTATCCCGATGTCCGAACATCGTGGTCAAGACAGGCGGTTGCGGGATGGTGAACTACGGCTTCGGTTACGAGCACTGGGATATTCCGGCGGACTCAGCAACTCTCGCCGAGTTGTGGCGACCTTATTTCGCGCACCTGATCGATTGCTTCGGCACATCCCGGTGCATGTACGAGTCGAACTTCCCCGTCGACAAGATCTCGTTCTCCTACGGCAACATGTGGAACGCCTTCAAACGCATTGCCAACGATCTCGGACTGTCCCGGGATGAGCGGGACGACATCTTCTATCGGACGGCGGCCCGGAGCTATTCGATGGAGGTCGAGCTTTCCGGCTGACGGCTTCGGGCGTACCCAACGCACGACCTCTGTAGCCGATCGCTCACGAACATACAGGTTGGCTTCCGCTGTTCGCGCGTTGCCGCAAGGTTCAGAATCCGGCCTTTAAGTTGCTTGGTGCAAATCCACGAGGACAGTCGCGTGGAACCGGAAGACGAACGGACCACGGCCGAGTTAAGGCGACTAAACGCGGAAGCGAACTGGGCTTGGCTATATTTTTGCAGCGTGCGTGGCCGCGCTACAATTTGCCGAGAGTCAGGGCTGGCTATAGGAGGCGATGATGTTTGAACGACATGAGATTATGCCCAGCGGCCGCAAGGAAGACCGCGACTGGTGGTTCGCCACCAAGCTGGCGGCATTGGTGATCGGCGCGATGGTGGCAGCCTACGTCGTCCACGTAACGCTCCTCAGCTAAGCTAGTCGTCCCAGACCTTCTCCGGCACCGGAAGCCCCGCGAGGTCGTCGCTCCCGAGGGGCCCATCCGGTTCGATTCTCAAGCCCTCGAGTACCATGGCGAGCTGCCGCGTGTGCTGGGCAGTGTGCCAGGTGCAGCGCTCGAGGGCCCCGTGCATGGTGAACGGCCCCTGGTAGGTGCTCACGCGGCGGGCCGGGTCCAGGACCAGCCCGGCGACTTCGTCTTCCAGGGTGCGTGAACGTTTCGCCAAGGCATCCCGGTCAAGGTCGGTCCCTCTACCTGCGCGTACCGTGCTCTGCCTTCCCGCCGCCATGTCCACGAATCCTACGGCGATCTGGACGATGTGGTTGGCGAGCGAAAGCAGCGTCCGATCCCGGTTGGGCAGCTTGTCCGTCAGGTTTACCGATGGGATCTGGCTGGTCAGGCGCGTGGCCGTAGCGAGGTTGTGCCGCAGGCGGCGCTTGAGTTCGTCGACCGGCAGCGCAGGTTCGGGAACGTAGGGAATCTCGAGGAACTCCGAGACGAGGCCCAGATCGATCCCGGCAACGAAACGGTCACCCCGGGCGACGATCGGCACGCCGTCCGCCTGCAACGCGGCGAACGCCGCCCTCGCCTCCTCGTCGTTGGCGATGTCCCTGGAAACGAAGTCGACCGCACGGGCCGACAGGAATTCCTTGAGCTTGAGGCAGCCGGTTCAGCCGGGCTGCCAGTAGACTTCGACGGCGGTCATTCGAACTGCGATCCGGTGCAAGCGCTGACAAGGATTGTACATGGTCGTAAGCGGGCGGCCCCTCGAACGCGCTGCGCCTCAATAGTGACGTCAGCGGACCCCATGAAGGGTACGCAACGCCGCATCCGACTTGGAGGCGCTACGCCGTCGGGCGCGCCTCGGGCGCGCTTGTCCCCTTGTACCTCTTGTCCTTTGCCTCCTCGCGCAAGAAGACCATTTCCTCCTTCAGCACATCCCGGCCGGCCTGCGCCCGGGGGTCGGTCGGCTCGTACGCGAACTCCGTTTCCGGGTCGCCGGCAACGCGAACTGCGATGAATTCACGCAACTGCGAGTAGTCGTAAGGCCTCGCGCGATGCAGTAGTGAGCGATTGTCCCAGATCACCGTATCGCCGGGCTTCCACTCATGGCTGTATACGCGGGAAGGGTCAGAGACCACGAAATCACGCAAAGAGGTCAGGAGATCGATGCTCTCTTCCCGGGACAGGCCCTGCACGCCGAAGGCATGACGACCGATAAACAGGTTCTTGATGCCTGTCTCCGGATGCACCTTGACGATCGGACGCAGGTACGCTTCGTCGTGGAAGATGCTTTTCCCGTCCTCCGGCGGCAAGTCACCCAGATCACGCGCTGCGGATTGCTTGGTCGAATGGTAGGCGTACAGGTTCTCGATGCGGTCCTTCGTCGCCTGATCGAGGGCGGCATAGCCGGCGCGCATATCCGCGAACTCCGTTTCGCCGCCCCATTCCGGAACCGTGACCGCGGACAGGATCCCGCACTTGCTGCTGATGGGAATATAGGATGAGTCGGTATGCCAGTTCTGATTGCCGAAGACGCCGCGCATTCGCTGCGACTGGTACGGGACAGTGTCGCCGTAGCTCCCGTCTTCGCGCCGCTCCTTGTTTGCCATCGGGTGCGCATCGTAGTGCAGCTTGCCGAAACGCTTCGCAAACGCCGTGTTTCCTTCCACGGACAGGAACTGCCCTGGGAACACGAGGAAACCGGATTGATTGAAAGCGGCCCTGATGGCGGGAAACTCGTCATCGGTCAGGTTCTCCAACGAGACGTCGGTGACTACGGCGCCGAATGTCTTGCCTTCTATGGGAGTGACTTGCATTTTGCCCTTGCCTCCTGCCGATCGAACTGACAGGACAAAGATACTACAGCGCGCCGACATTGGAGCGAACCCTCAGGGCAGGCCGTGCTCAAGCCTGCTTGACCCTCACTCGCATTCGATGGACGCTTGCGTTCGCCGTACGGCCAGACCTGCTGGGGGAAACATGTCCGATCTCGCATTCAAGTCGGCGCTCACGCTCGCCACGATGATCCGCAACAGGGAAATCAGCTCGGCGGAGCTGACGGCGCACTATATCGAGCGCATCGAAAGGCTTGACGGCCACGGCATCAACGCCGTACCCGTTCGAACTTTCGAGCGCGCACGCGAGGACGCACATCGTGCCGATGCGGCATTGTCCCGCGGAGAGGAACTCCGTCCCCTGCACGGCGTCCCGATGACGATCAAGGAGTCCTACCTCATGCAGGACACGCCAACCACGTGGGGACTCGAGGCGTTTCGCGACAACATCGGCCAGGCCGACGGCATCGCCGTCAGCCGTTTTCGCGCCGCCGGCGCGGTTTTCCTCGGCAAGACCAACGTCCCCGCCAACCTGGCGGACTTCCAGACCTACAACCCGTTGTACGGCACGACCGGCAACCCTTGGGATACCGACCGCATACCGGGCGGCTCTTCCGGCGGTAGTGCGGCCGCTCTCGCGGCAGGACTGACTGCCCTGGAAGCGGGCTCCGATATCGGCGGCTCGATCCGAAACCCGGCGCACTTCTGCGGCGTATACGGGCACAAACCGACCTGGGGCATCGTCCCCATGGCGGGGCACGAACTGCTGGCACATACGCCGGACGCGGATCTGAGCGTGTGCGGTCCCCTGGCACGCAGCGCCGAAGACCTCGCAGTGGCTCTCGACACGATGGCCGGACCTCCCGGCCGAGAACGGCGCGGCTGGCGACTGGAACTGCCGCCACCGGGCTTTAGTGGTCTTGGAGACCTTCGCGTGGCGCTGTGGCCCGACGACGACCTCTGCCCCGTCTCGACCGAGATCGCCGACCGCGTCGTGTCGGTGGGCGAGACCCTCGCGCGACTCGGCGCGAGAGTGTCCGACAGCGCGCGACCGTCTTTCGACGCAAAACGCGCCCACGACACCTACATCAGCCTCCTGAACTCCGTGATGTCATCCGCCCAACTAGAGGAGGAGTACCGGCGAAACGAGGCTCGCGCAGCCGAATTCGACCCCGCCGACATGTCGTTTCGGGCCGTAAGCGCACGCGGAATGGTGCTGAACCACCGTGAGTGGATTCGCTACAACTTCAAGCGCGAACACCTGCGTTTCGCCTGGGACGACTTCTTCGAAGAGTGGGACATCCTGCTGTGCCCACAGATGGCGACGCCGGCGTTCCCCCACGACCACCGGCCATTCGGGCAGCGGACCATCGACGTCGACGGGACGCAGCGGGACTATTTCGAGCAGCTATTCTGGTCGGGACTCGTTACGAATGCCTACCTGCCGAGCACGGTGTTTCCAACCGGACTCTCCCGCGCAGGACTGCCGATAGGGATTCAGGCGGTGAGCGCGGCCTACCGGGATCGTCGAACCATCGAGTTTGCGCGGCTGATGGCCGAGGAACTTGACGGATTTCGGGTGCCCGCACCGCTATTAAATATGTAATAGCGAATTTTCCGACTCTTTCAATTTGCTTTCACCTATAATTCGAGGGTGAATTCTAGTTCTAGGAGTACGCCATGCCCCGCTCCATCGAAATCCGGGCTGGATGGATTGGTGAGCTGAAAGCGGCCCGCAAGGCCGCAGGGTTGAGCCAGGCCGAGCTCGGCGCAAAGGTTGGATTGCCCCAGAGTCACATTTCGCAGATCGAGACCGGACGCATCGACATCAGGCTGACCAGCCTGATGGAAATCTCACGCGCCCTGGGGCTGGAGCCCATGGCAATCCCCCGAACCCTGGTGCCGGCCGTGCGAAGTATCTTGCGAACACATACGCATCGCGAACCGGCGATCCAGCCAGCGTACGCGCTTGATGACGAGGCCAGCGGTGGCTGACGCAGTGCTCGAAGTGCGGCTTCATGGCCGCGTCATCGGCACCCTCACGCAACTGGGCGGCGACCGGAACCTCTTTGCCTTTACGGATGAGTACATCGAGGACACGCATCGATCCTGCCTGAGCCTGTCCTTTCTCGATGCCTTCGGAGAACTCATCGTCGACCAGCGCCCGACGAGACGACGAGTTCCGCCGTTCTTCGCCAACCTGCTGCCGGAAGGCCGTCTACGCAGTTATCTGGCCACCCGCGCGGGCGTCAACGAGACCCGTGACTTTTCGCTACTAAAGGCCCTGGGGCAGGATCTTCCCGGCGCCGTCCAGATGCTGGCAGCAAACGGCGAGAACGGCGCACACGACATCTCCCGGTGCCCTGACTCCGAGCAGAACAGGCAGCCGATGCGCTTCTCGCTCGCGGGGATGCAACTCAAATTCTCTGCAATTCGCGATGCCCGGGGCGGTTTGGCGGTGCCGGTTCACGGAGCGGGCGGCAACTGGATAGTCAAACTACCGTCCGAACACTACGAACTCGTGCCGGAGAATGAGTTTGCGATGATGACGCTGGCTTCGCTCGTCGGCATCGATACCCCGGCCGTACGGCTGGTGGATGTCCGCGATATAGGTGGTCTGCCGCCACAGCTCGCCGACCTGGGCGGTCAAGCGCTGGCTGTGGAGCGATTCGACCGAACACCCGCCGGTCGCCTACACATGGAAGACTTCGCCCAAGTGTTCCGACTCTACCCCGAACGCAAGTACGAACGCGCCAGCTACCTCAACGTTGCAGCGGTTCTGTGGACACATGCCAGCGAGCATGCCCTCGCGGAATTCGTCAAACGCATCGTGTTCAGCGCATTGATTGGCAATGCTGACATGCACCTGAAAAACTGGTCCCTTCTCTACGTCGACGGTGTTTCGCCCGAAATCTCCCCCGCCTACGACCTGCTCTCCACCGTCGCATTCCTGCCGGACGACAGCATGGCTTTGCGCTTCGGTCACTCGAAGCGATTCGCAGACCTGTCAGTGGACGAGTGCAAGTGGTTCGCTGCGAACGCCGCGTTACCGGAGACGATCTTTCTCAGCCATGTGCGCGAAACAGTGGACCGGTTCCGGCAAGTCTGGTCGACGGAAGCGCCACACCTCCCGTTGAACGCCGCGATGGTCGCCACCGTCGAGCGCCAATTGGCCACCGTGCCATTGGCGAAATCCCGCTCGAACCGTTGAAGCAAGCCGGTTTTCACGCCTGTCTCCACCAGTTGGCCCAACAACGCCCGGTCGCTCGCGAGCGCTCTCGCATCGATACCCAACAGCGCACGGGCAACACCCGTGTCACCTTTCCGTCCATCTGCAAGTTTCGGCTCGTCCAATTGAAACCTGACGTCCTGCCTCAACACAGGGTCAGTTCTCCGTGCTATGTTGCTTTGGATGGTTGCAGACCAGAGGCGCGCGCTACCAGTGACTCCCGATCCGGCGCTGGCGGAGTCCAATCCGCAGGGCACCGCAGAACACCACGACCCGTCAGGAACAACGCGTTCCGAAAACACCGCCGTAGCGAAACTCCTTTCCGTTGTTCTGGCCGGCGCCCTGTTCCTGTGGACGCCGTCAGCGGTATCGGATTCGGTCGCGACAACAGGCCTGTCGCGCGCTGCCCAGGCCGACTCTGCGGATGCGAGAACCCCCGCCTGGGAACAGGCCCTGCGCCTGGTCCGGGAAGCGTTTCCGGACGTGCCGCAGTTGTCGACGCAGCAGCTTGCCGCCATGCGAGCGGATGACACCGCGCCAGACATCGTCCTGCTCGACGCCCGGACGGCGGCCGAGTTCAAGGTCAGTCACCTGGCCGGGGCGGTACTGGCCAGCAACACTCGCATGGCAATCGAAGTGCTTGCGGCGAGTGAGCCGGGATTCACCGTCGTCGTGTACTGCTCCGTGGGCTACCGATCCTCCCGACTGGCCGAGAAGCTGCGGGCGCGGGGCATCGAGAACGTCTTCAACCTCGAGGGATCGCTGTTCCAATGGGCCAACGAGGGCCGACCGCTCTATCGCGGCGATGAGCGCGTAGGCGAGGCGCATCCCTACGACGAGGAGTGGGGACAGTTGCTCGACAGGCGCCTCTGGGCGAATTGAGCCGGCCAAGGAAAACGAAATGCGCAAACGAACGGGCTGCCGCCTCCCAAAGCCCGGCAGGACAGCCGCGGCAGCTTTCGGGTCCGTGGTTTCTCTGGTCACCGGATGCCAGTCCGCCCCCGTCGCCAGCGAGCCGCTCGACGCCGAAACCGTCGGCATGGAAGCGAGAGCTTTGTGCGAGTCGGCAAACCTGCGCGTAAAGTCGATGAAGATCAGGTCTACGGACGGGGTCTTTACGCACATAGGCCTGAAATGTACCGGGGGCGCCATGTCGGTCTCGTGGACGAAATACGCGGCTTCCATCGACGACTTCTGCAACGCGGCGGGTCAACACCTGTCGGTTCGAGAACTCAAGATAGAGCAGGAAGATGGGGAGGATCCTTCGACCGAAGTCGAGATTGAGGGTCGATGATGGATTTCGTCTGCCAGGACTTTCCTGTCCCCCCGGCTGGGCCGATGTCCGAGCCTTGCCGACACGGCCCGGAAGCGAACCGGACAATCCATTTTTCTGGAAAAATTATGTAATAAAAACAATGATAAAGAGGATCAATACTAGTAATATATACAGTATTCCAAGCCTCTGCATCAAGGTCCTCAAAAATGTCCGTCCCGACCGAAGAAGTCGTCCGACATCTCGACTTCATCCCCGAACCAGCCGTCGAGCGCCTCCTCCTCGAAGCGGACGCCAGCCACCTCGATTTCATCCCCGACGATCCCGCCGAGCTTCGCCGCGCCGTCACCGACATGGCGGCCCACATCAACCTCGCCGACTGGCGCTTCGTCAAGCTCATCGCCGCGATGGAACGCACCCGGGGCTGGCGCGAGGGCGGCTACTGCAATCTCGGCAACTGGCTCGACCACCGCTGCGGCCTCGGACCCTGCGCGGCGCGGGAGCGCATCCGCATCGGCCGGGCGCTTGAGAGACTTCCCTGCATCGACGCCGCGTTCCGCGACGGGGCGATCAGCTATTCCAAAGTGCGGGCCATCACCCGGGTGGCGACACCGGAGACCGACGCGATGCTGCTGGCGATCGCGGAGGGCAGCAGCGCGGCGCAACTGGAGAGCCTGGTGCGGACCTACGAACGGGTCGGCGGGAACAACAGCGGACACGCCAGCAGCGAGGAGCGCCGGAGCTTAAGCTGGCACTACGAGGACGGCATGCTGGTCATCACCGCGGCGGTCCCGGCGGAGCGCGGCGCGCTCGTGATCAATGCGCTGCAGCAGGTCATCGACGGTCGGAAAGACGAGCACGAGGCGCGCAATGCGTCCCTGCTGTCGGCCACCTGTCGACCGGAGACCGCCGAACCTGCGGTGGACGAGGGATCTGAAGGAGCGCCGGCGGAAGGCGCTGGCGCGGCGAACGACAAGGAGGCATCCGAGCGGGCCGAATGGACGACGGCGAATGTGGCGAATGTATCGACCGACGTTTCCGCGGAGACCCCGGCCAGCCAAGCGGGTGGTGGGGTCTGCGCACAGGATGCATGTGCCGCCGTCACGGACGTCGATGTTTGCAGAGGTGTTTCCGCAGAAACTCCGGCTAATCGCACGGTCAGGAACAACGGCGAGGTGGTCTCCGCGCAGTTCGAAAGTGCCGCCGTGGCCGACGCGGACGTTTCCGGCGATGTTTCCGCGGAAACGGACGATCTGCCGGACTGGCTGACGTTCGAGCTCGCGAGCAGGGAACAGCGCCTCGCCGATGCGCTGGTGGACATGGCCGAGCACTGCCTGGCGAGCCCCGCGGACGCATGGAAGCGGCGCCGCGCGGGGCGGCGCTACGAGGTGACGCTGACCATCGACCGCAACGAGCTGGCGGCGCAGCAGTCGGCGGGCGGCGCGGGCGGCGCGCGCTATTACGTCGATCCCGACTGGGGCATCGACGAGGAGGATGCCCGCCACATCACCTGCGACGCGGATCTCACCGAGTTCATCGAGGACGCGCGGGGCAATCTGCTGAACTACGAGCGCCGGCGGCGGATCGTGCCGGCCCGGCTGTTGCGGGCGCTGAAGCTGCGCGACCACAACCGCTGCCGCTTCCCCGGCTGCGCCCACCAGCGCTATGTCGAGGCGCATCACGTCCAGCACTGGATCGACGGCGGGGAGACCCGCCTCGACAACCTCGTGCTGCTGTGCAGCGCCCATCACCGGCTGCTGCACCACGGCGCTTTCCACGTCGTGATCGAGGACGGTGACGTCGTCTTTGTCGGCCGGGACGGCGAAGTGATCGCGCCGGCGCTGAGCCCGCAGTTCGCGGATGTTTCCGCGGAAGTCCCGTTAGCATCAATCGGAACCGATATCCCGGATCAATCGTTGGCGTCACAGCGCCGCAACGTGCTCAAGGCGCATTCTGACCGGGAGATCGTCGACATGTTGCACTTCCGCGAAGATTGGGGCCGGAAGAAAAACGCCAGGTTTCGGAAGGAACTCATGAAATGGGCCCGGGGAAACTGATGACGATCTGCAACGGCGACGACCCAGGATCACTCGCGACCGCTTGACGCATCAGGACGGCGGCCGGATGGACCGTCGCCCTACTTGAGTACTGGCCAGCAACCGGACCGGCGCATCCTGATTGCGAGCGGCAATGATGCGCCCCGCCACATCAAGCAACGGGTCGAGGGCGTCCAGGCGACGGACCCAGGCATGGGGCACCCCCGCCAAGCCCTTCCAGGCACCGTGTATCTGCCCCGCTATCGAGGCCGTGGAGTCGCTGTCCCCGCTGTGGTTGGCGGCGATGCGTACCGCGTCCTCGAAGTCGGTCGCGACAAGCGCGGAATACAGGCCGATAGCGAGGGCTTCATCGCCGAACCAGCCTTCACCAAGTTGTGCGATCGCATTGGCATGATCGTCAATCTGCTGCCTCGACAGTTCGCGAGCGCGTTCCACGGCATCGATGGTCTGATCGGCACTTGGCCAGTTCGAGGCAATTTCGACAGATCGCTCGACGCACCGATCAAGACCCAATCCGGACAACAGGTTGCGCATGATCGCGGCGAGGGTGCCGGCGCTCAGGTATCCGCACGGGTGCCCGTGGGTCTGCGCGGCGCAACGGGCCGCAAGCTCGAACGCCTCCTCGCCACTCAATGCCAGACACAGGCCGACGGGCGCGACGCGCATCACGCCGCCGCATCCCTTCGAATTGTTGATGGGATTCTCCGGCGTGCCCGTCGCGCCGATCGAACAAGCACCCATGCACGTTGTTCCAGGTGCTCGACTCTTCGCTAGAACCGAGTAATCGGCCAGTCGGCCAACTCCACCCCTACGCTTCTGAATCGAGTACCAATTGAGCGTCGCCGCTCGGACTGCGTCGAGCGCATCGTTCTGATTGATCGACCCGTTATCGGCGAGGCTCTCGATCAATCCATCCTCCGTGAAGATTGTCATCTGCGTGTCGTCGCTGACGACCGCTTTCCCGTCGGGACTCAAGGCGGGCTCTTGGATTCCCGCTGGGCCAAAGCGATCCCGGATTGCACTCAGACTCAAAAACTCCACTTCGTAACCGAGGGCGTCGCCGACCGCGCCACCAAGCAGACAGCCCAGCACTCGACTGGCGTAGTCGCGGTCGTTCCACGCAAGGGCCTGCTGCTGGAGGACGTAGGGTTCCTGCCTGGGCTCCACGGTCCACGGTCGGGCTTCTCGCACGCGGCGCAGCGCTTCTTCCGGCGTGACCCCGCTCTCGATCAACAAGCGGGCGGCGATGGTCCCCGTACGCCCAAGTCCGCCGCGGCAGTGCACGACGATGTGTTCGCCCGCCGCGAGCTTTCCGCGCAAGACGTGGCCCGAGTACGTCCAAAGGCGTTCGAATCGCTCATCGGGAGCGTGTTCATCACGGATGGGAGTGCAGTGCCACTCGAGTCCGGCATTTTCCGCGACATCACCGAGGTTCGGCACCTCGAACCTGGAGAACTCGTGCTCCTCCATCAGGGAAACGAGGGTCGAGGCACCCCAGTCCACGATCACAGCCATGTCGAGATCCAAGTCGCGTTCCCAGCGGCCGCCGAAATTGCTGTTCACCTGCTTTCCGGGGCACAGGGTCATTCCCAACATGCCGCCACCACAGGGAATGGCGTCGATCTTCAACGGATGGGTGAGGCTCGTTTTCGTCTGCATGGGGATTCCTTGGCAAGACTGGATGGTTGGCGACCTATGGATACTCGATGACTTCGGCCAGTTCCAGGTATCGGCAGAATCCATTCGCCATACGCATCTGGGCGGGTGTCCGACACTCGGGGCGAAATAGCTCTGGGTTGCCTACGAGAATACAAAGCGCACGCGCACGCGAGGTCGCCACGTTGAACCGGAACGGGTTGTAGAGGAACTCCATGCCCCGGGGCGCGTCGTCGGCACTGGAGGAGGTCATGGAGTAGACCACCACGGGGGCCTCCTGGCCCTGGAAGCGATCTACGGTGCCGATACGATCCGTTAGTCGAGGGATCGCCTCCGTCAGGGCAGAGACCTGCGCGTTGTATGGGGCTACCACGAGAATGTCCTCCTCTCGCAAGGCGGACGTCTTGCCGTCCTGACTCCGCCAGTCGCAGTTGGCTATGAGGTCATCGACCAGTCGGGCGATGGCGTCGACTTCCTCCGGGGATCTGGCCTGGTTGCCCGCGTGGGTTACGGGCACATAACGAAGACCCGCGCCCGAAAACGGCGACGCCCGACCAGGGCGTGCAACGATGCGCTGCCGCTCAAGACCCGGGCGTGCCTCCACCCTGCCCTGGTAGTAGACCTCGGAAGTGAATGCGGCAATCCCTGGATGCAGCCGATACGTCTCGGCAAGGAACAGGCCCCGGTCGTCCGGCATGGTCTCCGCACCGTCCAGCAAGTGGGCAAGAGCGGATACTGCGCTGCCCTCCGGATGGCTGCTCTGAAGCGGCTGTTCAAGCTGCCGGGGGTCACCCAAAAGGACCAGGCTACGACCCGCTCGGGAGGCGGCGAGCACGTTGGCCAGCGACATCTGGCCGGCTTCGTCCACGACCAGCACGTCGACGCTCTGCTGAAACTCGGTGCGCGTCCAGCACCAGGCCGTGGCACCCAACAGGTCAATCGCGCCTTCGGCCAACCCGTTGTGAATCCTGGGATAGGCGTAGATTCGCTCGATGCCCAGACCACCCTCGTACTCCCCGCTGTCCCGATGGACGATGCGCATCGCGAGCCCGCGTTCCCGGGCCCGTTCGGCTGCGGACTCAAGCAGGTTTACGATTACCTTGTGGCTGACGGCGGTCACGCCGACCTTGAGTCCCTTCTCCACCAGGGCGCAGATCATCGCGCCGCCGGTAAAGGTCTTGCCGGTGCCAGGCGGCCCCTGGACGGCGAGGACTTCGCCGTCCAGTAAGAGGGCGATACGCGCAACGGTGTCAATCGTGTCTTCTCCGTCGCGGGGATGTGTGCCGGCTTCGGGCGGCCTGCGAAGGAGGAGGCGGACAGCCGCCCGATAGGGATCTTGCAGGTTCAAGCCCTGAGCAACGACCGCTTCGCCGAAGTCCTTCAACGCTTCCAGAACCGTTCCTACGGGAACGCGACTGTGCAGCACGACCCCCGGTGGATGCTCGTCGGCGGAGTCCATTCGCTTCTTGATGTCGATCATCTGGCTGTCAAAGTCGACGGACTCCACCGTGCCAATCGGGTTGCCCTTGAGGTCGTGGACGGAGTCTCCCTTTCGGACATCGAGATCTTGCGGACCGAATCGATACCGCTGAACGGGTGCCTGCTTAGCCTCGACTGTCCGATCGTAGACTAGACCCGCCACCGCGCGACGTTCATCCAGCAGGTCCTCCTCCTCGAGCCCAAGCAGGCGGAAATACTCCCACCAGCTCGCCTTGTCCTCCCGGCGGTGGAACTCCATCATGTGTGCCAGCGCGAACCGCGCCCGCTGTTCCTCGGTCCGTGCGTCGGGATCGTCAGGTACGCCTTCCAGCAGCGCATCGCGAAGACCCTGCAGCTCGCGGTCGAGGTCACTCACCGCCTCGCTTGCCTCACCGCTTTCCGCAAGCGGTCGTGGTATGGCGTACCCCGCGGAAATGACGTCTGCGCGGAGATCTTCCAACCAGCCGCGCAACCGCAACGTCGACTCGCAGTCCTCCCGGTTGTAGTCCTCGACGATGCGGCTATGCGGATCGCCCGGGTCGAGATTGCCGTCGGCGACCGCGCTCTCGACCAGCCGCATGCTCTGGGACGCTTCGCGCAGATCCTGATCGCGCTCGTACCCGAAGAAGGGTTCCAGGTCCTTGATGGAGTAGCGCTCGACACTGGCGATGAGGGACCGCTTGACTACCTGGTGCAGATCAACGAACGCCCTGCCGCGCAGCAGTTCGTCGAGTTCGACCTCCCGGGTGGCGTAGCGGCCCATCAGTCGTTTGAGCGCCGCCGGCTCATACGGCGCGAAGTGGTACACGTGGGCGCTCGGGTCGTTCTCCCGGAGGCGAACAACGAGATCGATGAACGTCTCGAAGTTGCTGCGTTCCTGTTCCGGTGCCCCGGCCCACAACGGCGTGTACCGCGGCTGCCCTCGCGTATCGGCCGTAACGTAGCCGAGCAGGTATTCCTGCACGCCCCCGTCGGCGAAGTGGTCGCCCTCGAAATCGAGGAACACGTCTCCTTGTGCCGGTTCGGGAAGAAGCGCGAAGCCATGCTCGGCGTCGAACGGTTCCTTGAGTTCATGGAGCGGCTTGCCCATGTCCCGACCCCACTGTTGCACACGCGCCTGATCCCTGACCCGCACCAATGCCGCTTGCGAGCCGCGATCAGGATTCGGCACGGGATCAAGCGCCGCCAAGTCCGCCAGACTGTCGATCCCCTCGGCGCGGAGACTCTCGATCTGCCCACGGGATATGCCGGCCACGTAGCAGAGGTGATCGTCGTCCCGCCGGCGTTTCTCGCAATCGGGCCACCAAGCGCAGTAGTCGCAGTGGGACACGCGCTCCGGGTACGTTGCGGCGGGATCGGCGAGGAACGTATCCATCTGGCCCGCCAGCAGGCGGAAGTACGCCCCGTAGTCGTCGACGCGGTACTCGAGTGACTTGAAATCACGGCCGGGCGTGACCACGTGCATTCTGGCGGGGCGAGATTCCTGGATCCTCTCGAGCAGGAGGGAATAGACGCAGAGCTGCAGGATCGTCGCTGCGCGAGTATCGCGGGCGAGCTTGGTGTCGTATACCTCGTAGGACCAATCGCCCAGCCGGCTGGGAGTCGGCACTTTCCGCAGGAAATCCGCCTGCCCCGCCCATCTGTCGTCCGAGAGCGCTGCCTGATAAATGACATCCGCGCCAGCGCGCATCTCAGCGATGGTTGCCTGAACGTCACGTCCCCTGACGTCGACGACAGCGAGGCCCTGGTCGCGCAACCAGCGGAGATAGGCTCCTTCATGCTCCATGCCTCTCTTCTGCAGTTCTTCGATCACCGGGCTGTAGCGGTACGGACGGTTGGTCGACCCTCCGGCTGCTCCCAGATCGAGAACGGAAAGATGCCGGCAGCCGAGAAAGTTGCCGAGGTCGGTTGGGGCCAGGCTAAGGCCCTCGGGTGTCTTGTGCATGGCTTGTTCCTGTGGGAGTACGATCAGGCAGCGGCTTCGATCACGGTCAGCAAGTGCTTCGCCCGCGATCTCGCGACATAGCGGCTGGTGGTCTCCCTCGCTTGGTTGCGCATGGGGGTTTCGATGATCACCACGGCGTCGGCCTCAAGGCCCTTGAATCGGCCCCATGTTGCAATCAAAACGCCTTCACCCTGCCGCCATTCCTCGAAGTCCGTGGTGAGCGGGATGGTGGCGAACTGCTTCGGCCATAGTTTCTCCACGGATGCGGGTGCCAGTACGGCGACCTGCGATGGCTTCAGTCCGCCCCGGTTGCCCAGACACAGTTCCCGTATCCGTTCACCGACCGCCCGCACCGCCTCGCGCACCGTGGCAACGGACACCATCTCGGGTTCCTCGCCGCGGGGAGCATCTTCACGCGTCTGGTTGTCGTGGCCGACGAGTGCGGCGCAATGGGCCGCGATCCGAACGGTGTTCCTGCAGTTCATAGGCAGCGCGTACGGAGGACCCAGTTCATCGGGCAGGCTGGGATCGTCCACGAACAGGTTCTGGTTCGGATCGTAGAAAACGTAATAGCAGGCCTTGTTGGCGGGGTCGCGAAATACGGACTCCAGACTCTCCCACCAGAGGTCTTGGAAATCCTGGCCTTCGTCGACGACGACCGCGTCGAACTTGTGCTCCGGCCCCAGCCTTCCGCAAGCCTCATCGAGGGCCGCCGGCACCACTTCGCTCCAGAATGCCGGATCATCGGTGGCGCCCAGACTCCACATCGGTACGCCCGCCGCCTTGCATAGGTCGGCGGCGAGGCCGTGGTAGTTGTCGATAACGAGATTCCCGTCAAACTCGTCCGGAACCGAGTCGCAAAGCCACTCCTTGAGCGGTCGGTTGTAGCAAAGCAGCAGCGTGCCGGTTTTACTCCTGGTGAGCCAATTGAAGCTGTGGAAGACCTCCACGCTACGCGGCAACTGCTCGATGAGACAGCGCGCAACGGAGCGCTCTCCGGGATTCTCGATCTCATCCGGTTCAACTCTCGGGAAAAGCCTTGCCATCGGGTTCCGTGTTCATCTCGTGGATTCGAACGGAGATTACAACCCGTTCACCGCAAGCCGCCAGTCGAGCGACCGTCCTTCCGCGAGACGCCTGAGCATCGCGGCAGCTTCCCTGGCCGTTGGACTCCGCTCGTTGAATCCTAGCGGGCGCCCGCTGTACAGGCCGCTCACGACACCGCCGTCCAGCCCCAGGGCCCGTCCCGCCTGGGTCTTCATGAAGCGTGGCTTGTGGCGCTCCAGCCGCTGATCCCACTGCTTCGGCGCGAGGAGATACAACGCGTGCGCCAGCAGGCAGGCCGGGCTGCCGTCGTCATGCTCCGTACGCGTCTGGTCGTAGTGCTCGGGAGGGAGCGCGTCCATGTAGTCCGCAAGCGCAAGCAGACGTTTCGCGCTTTCGGCATCCCGGTGCATGTCCTGCCATGCCCGCGACAGTCTCTTGCTCTCGGACTCGACCAGCCGAAGCGCCACCGTGAGTCTGGACTCACCGATGTCACCGTCCAGGACCGCTCCCGTCCAGACATCGATCCTGGTTCGTTCGCCCCGGTAGTCGACGATCAACCGCGGCTCGGGCTGTCCATCGTAGACAAGCGCATACAGCGCACCGTCGATGATCGCTCTTGTCACGGCGTCAAACTCGTCCAGATGATGTGCCGATACATATTGCATTGGGTGCAAGCCGCCCTCGACTTCCGCGTAGATGCGCATCTGGTCGTCCTCGTACAACACGAAGAACTCCTTGTGTGCCACCACCAACTTGTGTGCGGCGATGAGCTGACGTGTCTCCATCACATACATCCCTCGTCAGGGTCACTCCATCCTTTTCCATGGGCGATTGTAAGGACCTATGCGACGTCCTTCGTCGCATAGCTGTGGCATTGTCCGCGCCGTTATCACGACCGCCGGCAAGAAACGCAATGCTCAGTGCTTATGAACGCCGTCTCGCCCTCCACTACCTCGCGAGCATGCTCGCGCGACTGAACCGCAATCGGTCAGAGGGGAAAGACCTGGCGGAATGGCTGGAGGAGAACGCGCCAATGATCGGCGGCAAGGCGGGTTGGATAGCGCGCCTGAAGGAGACCGCATCAACCGCCACCCATTCGGTCAAGAACTGGCGGGCGTTGCGTGAACTCATCGAAAAGGCTTCGGTCAAGGCAATGCACACGCCGCCCGACCAGGTGGGCCGTCGCCTCCGTCGCCTCGGCGAAGAGATCGGTCTCTCCACGCTGGATGTCGCTTTGCTCGAGATCCTGCTGGCCTACAAGACTCAACCGGTGATCGAGTCCCTGATCGACGCGGTCTTCTTGTACTCGCGCATATCAAGCAGGCCGATGAACGTCCGAAGCGGGACGCTGCCGTGTCTGCTGGGCGAGCCGACCGATGTCGTTCGCAACCGGTTCGCGGCCAATGCTCCGCTGGTCCGAGCCGGACTCGTGTCAGTCGACGAGGATCATGATGTCGAGGCGAACGGCCGTTTGCGTCGATTCGGTTCGCCCGGTTCGGAGGTGACCGATGTCCGGTCCCTGCTGCTTGGAAAGAGCCGCGCAAGCGAACTTGAATGGCCGGACTTCGATCACCTCGGACAGAACAGGGACGACCTGGCGCAGCTTCTCCGCGGGGCGATTTCCCAAGGTGCGAGTGGCGTGAACATTCTCGTGTACGGTCCGCCCGGAACGGGCAAGACGGAGTTTTGCAGGGTACTGGCCGATCGGCTGGAACTCGATCTCTTCAGCGTCGGAGAAACGGACGAAGGGGGCGACGAGCCGTCGCGGGGAGAACGCCTCGCCGAACTTCGACTGGCACAGTGTCTCGTTGGCGGCAACTCGGGCAGCCTGCTGCTATTCGACGAAATGGAAGACATCCTGTCGGATTCGACCGCATGGTGGTCGCCGTTTGGGCGAAGCCGCCGGGGAAGCTCCTCCAAGGTGTTCATCAACCGGCTTCTAGAAGAGACGCCAACGCCCATCCTCTGGACCACGAACGCGGCGGATGAGATCGAGCCCCACATCCTCCGGCGCATGATGTTCGCCATGGAAATGCGGCAGCCACCAGCCAAGGTTCGCGCGAGGATATGGACGCGCCAACTGGCCAGCCACGGCATCGGCGCGGCACCAGCCGAGGCGTTGTCGCTCGCCACCGAGTTCGACGCATCCCCGGGCGTGGCCGCCGGTGCCACCGCGGCTGCGTCCCTCGCCGGGGGCGACTTCGAACTGGTGCGTCGAGGCGTCCGCAACCTGTCCCGCGTGCTTGGATGCGAAAGACCGGAGCGCAGGACCACGCTGCGTTTCGACCCGCGGCTCCTGGAGGCCGACATCAACCTCATGTCCCTGGCCGACCGCTTGGCGGACCGGTGTGAGCGGCGCTTCTCAATCTGTCTCCATGGCGCGCCGGGTACCGGCAAGAGCGCTTACGCCCGCTACCTGGCCGAACGTCTGGGACTGGAGGTCGAGCAAAAACGAGCTTCCGACCTTCTCGGCATGTTCGTGGGCCAGAGCGAGAAGAACATCGCCCGGGCGTTCGCCGAGGCGCGCGACGAGGAGAAGTTCCTGATATTCGATGAGGCGGACTCGCTGCTTGCGGATCGGCGGGGAGCGCGCCAGAGCTGGGAGGTCAGCCAGGTAAACGAGATGCTGACATGGATGGAAAACCATCCGCTGCCATTCGCATGCACGACGAACTACGGTGAGAAGCTCGACGAAGCGTCACTGCGACGATTCACCTTCAAGGCGACCCTCGGCTATCTCAAGCCGCCCTCCGCGCGAGCCGCGTTTCTCGCCTACTTCGGCATTGAGCCGCCCGCCGAACTCGACCAGTTGGACCATCTCGCGCCGGGCGATTTCGAGGTTGTCCGGCGAAAGGCCGAAGTGCTTGGTAGCCTGGACGACATCCCGGCGTTGTTGGACATGCTGAGGGCGGAATGCAACGCGAAGCCAGGTCGGACGGCCTGCATCGGATTCGGGGCATCGTAGGGGGCCGACTTTCGGGTCAAGCTGCCGGGCCTTTTGGGGCCTCCGGCAACTCCCGCGCCTTCCACAGGTAGTACACCACCGGGTACAAGCACAGCACGACGATCCCGGAGGTGACGACGCCGCCCACCAGCGGCGTCGCGATGCGTTTCATGACGTCGGCGCCGGCCCCGGCGCTCCACATGATCGGAAGCAGTCCGATCACGTCGGTGGCGATGGTCATGAGAATCGGCCGGACCCGTTGCACCGTTCCGTCCTTGATCGCGTCCACGAGGCCGGCACGATCATTGAGCAGACCGCGATCCCGGTAGTCCTGGATCGAGACATTGAGATACAGGAGCAGAACCGTCGCCGTCTCCGCGTAGAGTCCCGCCAGTGCGATGATGCCGACCCAGACGGCGATACTCAGGTTGTAGTCGAGCACGTAGAGCAGCCAGATCGCGCCGGTCAGTGCGAACGGCGCACCCAGCAGGACGAGCAGCGTCTCGGCCACGGACTTCCTGCTGATGTAGATGATCGCCGCGATCAGCAGCAGCGTCGCGGGGATGACAAACGCCAGTCGGCGCTCGGCCCGTTGCATGTACTCGTACTGCCCGCTCCACGACAGCGTATAGCCCTCGGGCAGGTCGATTCGCTCCGCGACGGCTTCCCGTGCGGCGTCGACATAACCGCCAACGTCCACATCATGGATGTCGACGTAGACCCAGGCATTCGGCTTGGCGCCCTCGCTCTTGATGCTTGGCGGTCCCACGACGTACTCCATGCTGGCCAGGCGGCCCAGGGGGATCTGGGCGCCTGATGGCGCGGGCACGAGGACATTGCGAAGCGCCGGAAGGTCGTCCCGCAGCTCACGGCTGTAGCGCAGGTTCACCGGATACCGCTCAAGACCTTCCACGGTTGTCGTGATGTTCATGCCTCCGATGGCGGTCTGGATCACTTCCTGTACATCGAGGACGGTCAGGCCATAGCGGGCGATGGCATCCCTGTCCACCTTGAAGTCGAGATAGTTGCCGCCCATGACGCGCTCGGCGTACGCGCCGAGGGTGCCCGGCAGTTCTCGAACGACCGCTTCTATCTCCCTGCCGAGACGCTCCAGTTCCGCCAGGTCCGGGCCGGCGATCTTGATCCCCACGGGCGTCTTGATACCCGTAGAGAGCATGTCCAGGCGGGTCTTGATGGGCATCGTCCAGGCGTTCGTCAGCCCCGGCACCTGGATCGCCGCATTGAGTTCCTCCGTCAGCTTCTCGGGCGTCATGCCGGGGCGCCATTCGCTCCGGGGTTTCAGCATGATCGTCGTTTCGATCATCGACAGCGGCGCGGGATCGGTGGCGGTTTCCGCCCGTCCGACCTTGCCGAAGACCTGCTCCACCTCGGGGAAGGTCCTGATGATCCGGTCCGTCTGCTGCAACAGTTCGGCTGCCTTCGTGATGGATATGCCGGGCAGCGTGGTCGGCATGTACAGGAGATCGCCTTCCCATAGCGTCGGCATGAATTCGGAACCGATCCGCGACAGGGGAACTGCCGTGCCCGCCAGGGCGAGTCCGGCAAGCGCCAGGACAACGAACTTGAACCGAAAGATCGCGTTGAGGGCCGGGCGCACCAGCCAGGAGAAGGAGAACATCACCAATCCGAATTCCACGGCGACCCGCGTGAGCGGGTTGCGGTCGGCTACCGAGATTCGCCCTCGAACCCAGAACCCGACCAGGACCGGAACCAGCGTCACGGAGAGCAGCGCCGCAGCAGCCATGGCGTAGGTCTTGGTGAAGGCCAGCGGCTTGAACAGCCTTCCCTCCTGGGCCTCGAGGGTGAACACGGGCAGGAACGAAACGGTGATCACGAGCAGGGCGAAGAACAGCGACGGGCCCACTTCCTTCGCCGCTTCCGCTATGACCTCCCAGTGCGGTCTCCTTCCCCCGTCTCGAGCAAGGTGCCTGTGGGCGTTCTCCACCATGACGATGCCGGCGTCCACCATCGTTCCGATCGCCACGGCTATGCCGCCGAGCGACATGATGTTGATGTTGAGCCCCTGCAACCCCATGACGATGAAGGCCATGAGGACGCCGACCGGCAGCGTGATGATGGCGACGAGACCGCTCCTGACGTGGAACAGGAACACGAGGCAGATCAGGCCGACGATCAGGAGCTGCTGGGTGAGACTGATGCCGAGGCTCTCGACGGTGCGTTCGATCAGCGCCGTGCGGTCGTAGGCGACCTCGATCTCGACGCCTTCCGGGAGTCCAGGTTTGACTTCCTCCAGCTTGGCCTTCACGTCCCGGATGACCTGCAGGGTGCCTGCGCCGTGGCGCACGACGACGATGCCGCCGACGGTCTCGCCCTCACCGTTCCACTCCGCGACGCCGCGCCGCATTTCCGGGCCCACGCTGACGGTCGCCACGTCCCGAAGCAGGATCGGCGTGCCGCGCGCATCCACGCCCAGGGCGATCTTCCGGATATCGTCGAGGGACTCGATGTAGCCGAGCCCGCGGATCATGAACTCCTTTTCGGCCACTTCGAGCAGACGCCCGCCGACATCGCTGTTGCTGTCCTGGACAGCGGATCGGATCTTCGAGATGGGTATGCCGTAGGCGCGAAGGCGGTTCGGGTCCACCGTGATCTGGTACTGGCGTACGAAACCGCCGACGCTCGCGACCTCGGCGACACCCGGGACGCTCGTCAGCGCGTACTTCAGATACCAGTCCTGGATCGAACGCAGCTCTCCCAGGTCATGGCGGTCCGACTTCAGGGCATACATGAACGCCCAGCCCACGCCCGTGGCATCCGGCCCGAGGGTCGGGGTGACCCCCGCAGGCAACTTCCCGGAAACATAGTTCAGGTATTCGAGTACGCGGCTTCGCGCCCAGTAGAGGTCCGTGCCGTCCTCGAAGATGACGTAGACGAACGAAAAGCCGAAAAACGAGTAGCCCCGGACGACCTTCGCGAACGGCGCCGCGAGCAATTGCGTCGTCAGCGGGTACGTGACCTGGTCTTCGACGATGCGCGGCGCCTGTCCCGGATACTCCGTATACACGATCACCTGGACGTCGGACAGGTCGGGGATCGCGTCGAGCGGCGCGCGCAACAGCGAATACACGCCGGCCGCCACGACAAACAGCGTCGCGAGCGCGACCAGGAAGCGGTTCTGGATCGACCAGTCGATAATGCGTTCAAACATCGCGACAGGCCCTCAGTGGTGGTGGCGATGGTCTTGCATCGCTTCGTCCGGCGCGGGCGACCCCCGCTCGTCGCCCCGCAACAACTGCGAGATCGCCGCCTTGAGATTGCTTTCCGAGTCGATGAGGAACTGGGAAGAGACCACGATCTCCTCGCCCGGGGCCAGGCCGTCCGTCACTTCCTGCATTCCTTCGGCCGCCAATCCGAGTTCGACTTCGCGCGGCTCGAATACGCCGTCTCCGGCGGCGACGATCACGACCGATCGCTCGCCGCTGTGCAGCACGGCTTCGGCGGGCACGATCACCGCGTCCGTCGCCCCCTCGGCCCAGACCGAGACATCGACGTACATCATGGGTCTCAAGGACAGATCCGGGTTGGCCACTTCGATAAAGGCGGTGAGCGACCGCGTGGCCTGGTTCACGGCGGAACGGAAGAACAGGATACGGCCGGCCCAGCGCCGCTCCGGAAACGCATCGACCTCGATCGTCGCCCGGCTGCCTTCGCGGACGTGCCGCTGGTCTTCCTCGTAGAACTCCGCCTGGGCCCACAGCGTCGAATGATCCGCAATCTTGAGCACGGTCATGCCCGGGGTCAGCTTCATCCCCTCCAGCGCATCGCCCGTCTTGTCCACCACGAAGCCCGAGGCCGGCGAGAACAGCCGCACCGTCCGCGTGGCTTCTCCCGAAGTCTCGAGGGCGTCGATCTGCTTCTCGGTGATGTCCCAGTAACGCAACCGTTCACGGGCCGCATCGAGCAGCGAACGCGCACGGTCGATCGCATCCGGATACGCATCGCTCTGCTCAAGGCGCGCCAGGTATTCCATCGCCGCGAGGTATTCGCGCTGCGTGGTAACCAACTGCGGGCTGTAGATATCGAACAGCGGATCGCCCTCGCGCACCGCTTCGCCGACGTTGTTGACGTGCGCCTTCTCGATCCAGCCATCGAACTTGGTGTTGACCGAGACGACCTTCTCTTCGTTGTGGGCCAGCACGCCGACGGTACGAATCGAGATGGGCAAGGTGCCTCTCGTCACCGTGCGCGTCCGGACAGCGAAGTTCTGCAGGAAGCTCTGACTGACCCGGACGCCGCCATCGGCAACGGCTCCATCTTCGTAGACCGGCACCAGGTCCATACCCATGGGCGACTTGCCCGGTTTGTCGGAGCGATAGTTCGGGTCCATGGGCGCCCGCCAATAGAGGATCCTGCGGGAGTCCGCCTCCGGCTGCGTCTCCTTTTGCACCAGCTTCATGCCGCAGATCGGGCAGTTTCCGGGCGCGTGTCGAATCACGTCCGGGTGCATGCCGCAGGTATAAAGGGTCTCCGATGCCTGGGGCGACGCATTCGAATCGTCCTCGTGCGCAGCGGTGGGCAACAAGGCCCAACCAAGTGGATTCCAGAAGGCAAGGCCCGACATGCCCACGCCAAGCGCCAGGCCGGCCAACAGCAGGAACGGCTTTCCGTACTTCGTCATGGCGATTCCTCCAACGGGAAGGCCGATCCGATGGCACGTTCCATCTCGGCGAGGGTCTTCATGTAATCCGTCTCCAGGCGAGCGAGGCCAAGTCGTACGTCCAGCAGCACTTCTTCGCTGTCCAGCAGCTCGAGGACGCCGGTGGTGCCGGTCGAGTACGCCTCCTCCGTGGAGTGCAGCGCCTGTTCTGCCTGGGGCAGCAGCGCCCTCCTGAACAGGGCGATCTGTTCCTCGATCATCTCCAGGGCGAAACCCGCGGAACGCACGGCGACATCCACCTCGTTGACCGCATTGCGATAGGCCTCCCTTGCGGCCGAATGGCGCGCCGAAGCCGCCTTGACGCCCGCGTCATGCCTGGATCGGAAGAGCGGAATGTTGACGCCCACGGTCACGCTGAACACATCCCTGCCATTGTCGGGCGGCGGCTGCATTCTTCCCATGGCATCCCGGCGATCGCCGACGCTTCCCCAGGCCGCGCCGACAACGATGTCCGGCCAATATTGCCGCCGGGCCAATCGGACGCTTTCCCCCTGACTCTCCATCCGCAGGAGAGCGGCTTTCACCTCGGGCCTCCCCGTGCGCGCGACCCATTGCAGTTCCTCTTTGTCGACATTCGCCACCGGGCGTTCGATCAGGCCAACCGCCGGGATCGAGCCGTGCACCGGCTGGTCGCGAAGCACGTTCAGCACCGCCTCCGCATCCGTCCGCTTGCGCAGCAGTTCCTGTCGCGTGAAACGTACGCGCGTGATTTCCGCCTGCAGCTTTACGACAGCCTGCTGCAGGCCGACGCCCTGGGAGTACCGGGCTTGCGCGAGCGACTCGTAGTGGCGAAGCAACTCCTCTTCTTCCGCCGTGATCGCGATCGCCCGATCGAGGTACGCGAGGTCGTAGTAGGCCAGTTTGACCTGGCGAACCACCTCTGCGCGCCGAGCCCCGACCATCTCCTCGCTCGCCGCCGCCCGTTTGGCGGCGACCCTGCCCTCGTCGGACCGTTTGCCGAACCACGGGAACCTCTGGCTGATCGAAATGCCGCCCGCCTGAGGACCGACACGCGTCTCCGGGGCGCGCAGATGCCGCGTCACCGACAAACTGGGGTCGGGCAATGCGCTCACTTGCCGAATGTGCTCGTGTGCCGCCCGGTAGTCCCATTGCGCCTCCCGAACCAGCGGACTCTTCTCGAGCGCTTCCGCCACCAGGGCAGCAAGCGTCGGATCGCCGTTGGTCGCGTAGTCGAGCGCCACCGCGTCCAAACTCACCGACAGCAGGAGCCATGCACCCACTCTCACTATTTTCATCGCCTTCCTTTCTTGAACCCGTTGCAAACCTCGCGCATGGCCGAACACCGGGACGATGCCCGGCGCCCAAACGGGCGAGGGTCATGTCGCGGAGGCCCGCGACCAGGAAAGGAAGCGGCTTAGTTCAGCAGCTTGTCGAAGCGGCGCACGGCGGTATCGGCCGCGCGCAAAAGCCGGGGAAGCGGCGGGTGATGGACGTTACCGTGCCATGGCGGGGGCGTGATGGCGGCGAACGCCATCGCCGACAGGTGATCGCCATCCGCGTCCAACGGCAGGTTCGGCAATTGCGGCTCTTGATCGCGCAGGGCGTCCTGCTTCGAGACGGCACCAGACGCCGTGCAATCGCCACACTCGACGTGGTCGCAGCCCATCGCATGGTCGGCATGACCGTCCGCATGATGCGCATGGTGGGTGCCGGAAACCGCGTCGCCGCCGTCTACATCGACCGCGGGCACGGCGCAGGCACAAGCGACGCCCGCCAGCGTGACGGCAGCCGCAAGCATCGATACCAGGACTGTTTGGCGACAGTGCATGTGTAGCCGTATACGCCTAACGATGCCTTCGGTCAAGCGAACGCGCCTTCGCGAACCTACCGCAGGAAATCAAAGTGTTCGAGACCGGCTGTCTGAAGCGCCTCCTCGACCTCGCTCTACTGACAGGTCCGGCGGGCCGTGATACGGTGCCGACGAGATGGCAACCTACGACATACCCGTTCGTTGTTCTTGCGCGTCGGTGCGCGGGGTCTTGCGCGGGGTGTCGCCGTCCCGGGTCGTTCGGGCGGTCTGCTACTGCGACGACTGCCAGGCCTTCGCGCACTATCTGGGCCAAGCGGACACCGTGTTGGACGCATACGGCGGCACGTCGATCGTCCAGGTCTCACCCAGCCGCCTGACGATCACGGAAGGCGTGGAACACCTCGCCTGCGTTCGCTTGACCGACGGCAGGCTGCTGCGCTGGTATGCGTCGTGCTGCGGCACCCCCATTGGCAACACGCCCGGTTCATACAAGATGCACTTCCTCGGTCTGATACATGGATTCCTGGATCTTTCAGCCGTGGAAGTACCGGTCGACAAGGCCCTCGGTCTGATCCGGGCGCGCGCTTTCAGGCGGTTCGTCACCGGCGACAGGAGCGTCATCAACGCCATGCCCGGATCGTTCTGGCCCTTCCTGCTCGGCGGCATACGACGAATACTCGGCGCGCGCCTTACTGGCGCATACAGGTCGACGCCGTTTTTCGATGAATCCGGCAAGCCGATCGTGGTGCCCCATCGCCTGACCGAGGAAGAACGACCCCGACTGCCTCCCTACGCGAACGCCTGATGTTCCCGGTGCCTAAAGCCCGAGCGTTCGAACCAGAGGCAGGCCAGCGTGACGCTGGCCCACCGCACACCGCAACTACGGCTGATAACGAATGCCCAGGGCAAAGGTTCTGCCGTACGTCTCGTACTGGGCGTTGTACTGCGGCTCGCCGAAATAGGCGTAGTACGGTTCATCGCCCAGGTTGTTGGCGTCGAAATAGACTTCCCACTGACCGTTGACAAAGAACTTCACGCCCAGGTCAAGCTGCGTGTGGGCGGCCTGGTAAACGTCGAACGCCGGATCGTCGAGTTCTTCGAGACCGATCAGACGCTCGCTCTTGTGCGCCAACGCTATGCGTGCGCTAAGGCGATCGCTCTCGTAACCGACGGCGAAGTTGGCCACGAAGTCGGCCTGGCGCGGCATGGGGATCTTCTCGTCGCGAAAAGGAATCGTCGCCTCGCCGCTGGTCAACGTGACATTGGAGCTCACGAGAAGGTTCCGCAACAGGCCCGGCAGGTTGGACAACTGTTGCACCCAGGCGAGTTCGACACCCAACAGGTTGGCATCGTCGCCGTTGATCGGCTGGATGATCTCGGCATCGTCAACCCTGTTGTTGCCGACGAACTGCGTGAAGTCGGTGATGCTCGCGGTGTCCGCCAAGACCACGAAGTCCTCCAGGGTCTTGTAGTAGGCGCTCGCGGACAGCAGCCCGACATCCTCGCGGTAGTACTCGATGGAGAGGTCGAAGTTCTGCGCCCGCAGCGGCTCGAGATCGGGATTGCCCACTTCGGCCTTCAGCACGTATTCGCCGTCGTCGTCCTCGAACTCCACCTCGCCGCCTGGCGCCAGGTCGCCGAATTTCGGCCGCGCCATGGTGTGATAGAAGGCTGCGCGAAGCAGCAGGTCGTCGCTGATCGCGTAGCGCAGATTGGCACTCGGCAAGAGCCTCCCGTAGTCGTTCTCGAAGGAGACAGGCATCGGCGCCGGGTCGCCGTCGGCACTCACGTCGTCGTAGACCACCCGTAAGCCTTCGGCGGCGAACGCCGTTCGTTCATAGCGCAGTCCGTAGACGATGCGCAGCGCGTCGATGTCCAGGCGGTTCTTGATGAAGACTGCGTCGACATCCTCGTTCATGTCGTAATCGCCGCCGGTGGACGCCGCCAGCGTATCGTCGTCGTTCAGTTCGAAACCGGACAGGTTGCCTGCGATAAATCCGTCGATGGCACCTTCCGACACGCCGAGCCCGAAAGCGCCCTGGCTGTAGTCGATCGAGCCGAGTGCGAACGTCTCGAACGTCGGATCACCGGGGAACCCATCGAAGACGCGAACATCGATGTCGTTGGACTTCTCGCGGCGGCGGAACTTGGCGCCCGCTTCCACGTAGCCCTGAATTTGTTCGGTGTCGAAGTCGCGTTTCAGGTCGACCTTGAAACTCTGCTCCACATCTTCCGTGAAGTTGTCCTCGATGGTGATTTCGTCCAGCTTGTAGTTGCCGGCATCGCCCGCGGCCGAGCCCATGAACAGGGCGGGCTTCTCTCCGTGGCTCGAATAACCGATGTCCACTCCCTTGATCTCGAATACTGTATCCAGGCGATTGGGCTCGGCTTCGCTTGCTTGCGAGTAGCCGACGCGGTATTGCAGATTCCACCTGTCGAATGTCTGCTCGCCGCCGGCGCTGAGCGACAGGATCTGCTGCTCTTCGTAGCGATCTTTCAGTTCTTTCTGCAAGTTGGCGTCCGCCCAGGTCGCGATTCCGTCGCCCCCTTCGATCGCATCGCCCTTGTCGAACTTGAACTCGTTGCGCGTGCGGTATTCCTGGTCGGAGAACGCACTGTAGAGCGTGCGCAGGTACCAGCGTGCATCGCTGGTGGGCCGATAGTCGAAGTTCGCGGCCATGCCGAGCCGTTCCCGGTTGACCACGTAGTCCCGCTGTTCGATCTCTTCCGCGCCCTTGAACTCGACGCCGTCCTCGCGCTCGAGGTCGTCGAACCATCCGCCGTCGGTCTCAATGTTCTCGGACCCGAAGTCGCGGTCGTACCAGGACACCGCCGCCGCGATGCCGAAGTCGTCCTTACCCTCTGCCAAAGCGAAGGTGTCTGAGTAGATGAGCGCGAGCTTCGGACTCGTCTGGTCCTGCAGCGGGTTTGCGCTGGCGTGCAGGTTGGCGCTCAGTTTTCGGCCGGCGGAGTCGAAGGCGGAGGCGCTCTTGATGTTGACCGAGCCACCGATGCCGTCCCCGTCCATGTCGGGGGTGATCGACTTGCTCACCTCCAGCGCCGACAGCAGTTCAGACGGGATGACGTCCAGAGCCACAGAGCGCTTGTCGTTTTCCGGGGCC
Organism: Candidatus Azotimanducaceae bacterium; assembly: GCA_965203615.1. Lineage (GTDB taxonomy): Bacteria > Pseudomonadota > Gammaproteobacteria > Pseudomonadales > Azotimanducaceae > VXNE01. Next base: position 4,001,077 of record OZ241900.1, on the reverse strand, counting down.
GGCACGTTGACACCGTTGATCGTGGTGACGATGAGGTTCGGGTCGATGCCGCGGATGCCGACGAACCGCCCCTCGCCCTGGTCCCGCTCCAGGAACACGCCGGAGACGCGCTGTAGCGCCTCCGAGACGTTCCGGTCGGGAAACTGGCCGATATCGGTCGCCGAAACGACGGAAACGATGCCATCCGCCGCACGTTGCTGGTTGAGCGCCGCCGCAGTGCTCGCGGTCTGCTTGCCATAGACGACCATTTCCTCAAGCACTCTCTCGAAGGCCACGGGGTGGAAAGTCGTCTCATCGTCCCACACGTCGATGGCGGCAGTGTGGCGCGAATACCCGATGTAGTTGACCGTCAAGTCGTAGCTGCCCGCCGGGACGGACGGGAATACGAAGCGACCATCCGCTTCAGTGACAATCTCAAGGTCCAGTTCGGCGATCCGAACCACCGCGCCCTTGAGGTAGGCGCCACCGGCAGAAGACGAGACCTGACCCTCGATTCGACCATCCGCCAGGACGGATGCGCATGTCCAAACCGAGATTGCTGACAACAACAGGCCAAGCCTGCCCGAACGAAACGTGCGGCCCATATGAATCTCCAGGAAATTAATCGAATTACTCTACGCCCGGCACATGACAAAATTGTTACAGGCATGGCTAATCCCCAAGGAAAATAGAGATGAACGTACGGGACAAGATCGCCTTGGTGACGGGTGCGGGATCCGGCATAGGGCGCGCCCTGGCGGAACGGTTGGCGCGAGAAGGTGCAAGCGCCGTCGTATGCGCCGACATGAACGGAGAAACCGCCCGGGAGACCGCGCTCAGCCTCGGCGGTGTCGGCTCAACTGCCATCCTGGACGTGAGCGACGAAGCTGCCGTCAATGCACTGATCGAAGAAACCGAGCGCTCCCTTGGCGGCATCGACCTCCTGGTGTCAAATGCGGGCTACGAACTTCCCAGCGGACTCGAGCTCCCGACGGTGGAGTGGGAGCAACTGATGCGGGTGCATACCTTCTCGCACCTGGCGGCGGCGCGCGCGGCGTTGCCGGGCATGGTCCGGCGCGGGGGCGGGTACTTGCTGAATACGGCTTCCGCGGCCGGGTTGCTGACCCAGATGGAATCCGCCGCCTATGCCGTCTCAAAGCACGCGGCGGTGGCGCTGGCCGAGTGGATCGCCATCAACCACTACGACGACGGTATCCGCGTATCGGTCCTCTGCCCGCAAGCGGTGAACACGAATATCGCCGGGGGTCAATCGATCAACGAAGACGGGTCGCACCCGGCCCTGCTCGACGGCGTGCTGGAACCCGACGAGGTCGCCGAAGCGTGCATCGAGGCCATCGGCGAGGAGCGGTTCCTGGTGCTGCCCCACCCGGAGGTCGCGATCTACTTCCAGCGCAAGGCGAACGACTACGACCGCTGGCTGCGCGGGATGCGCCGGCTCAAGGCACGCCTGGCGGCGCAGTAGGGTCGAAACCACCGCCGGATGATCCGCCAGCGACAAGGCCGTCTCTCCCATCCCGCTGCAGGTCGATTCCTTTTGATTGCATAATGATGCTGATGATGGCAAATTGCCTTCATGGCCGTACAGATCACCATACGTGACGTTCCCGACGAAGTGCGTGACGAACTTGCCGCACGCGCCGCATTGCAACACCAGTCCATGCAGGAGTTCCTGCGAGGCGAACTGGAGCGAATCGCCTCTCGGCCCGCGTTGGGCAGTTGGTTGCAGGCAGTTCGCAGCCGCAAGGAGTCAGCGGGAACCAGGATCCTGCCAGCCACAATACTCCGCGCGCGGGATGCCGACCGCGCGTGACAATAGTCGTTGACGCGTCGGTCATTGTTGCCGCCCTGGTCGACTCCGGACGCGAGGGGCAGTGGGCCGAAATGACGATGGCCCAGGAGTCTCTCGCGGCGCCCGAACTCGCGCTGGTCGAAGCAAGCAACATTCTGCGTCGCCTCGAACGTGCAGATGAAGTCTCCTCGCTGGAAGCCACCCTTTCTCACCGGGATCTGCTACAACTCGACCTGGATTTGGTCCCGTTCGCACCTTTCGCTGGACGGGTATGGGAGCTGAGAAACAACTTGACCAGTTACGACGCCTGGTACGTAGCACTGGCTGAAGCCCTCGACTGCCCGCTTGCCACCCTCGATACGCGACTCGCCCGCGCGCCCGGCCCCGAATGCACGATTATCGTGCCGTAGTGGCCGATCAACGCACCGCCGGGCCGGGGTTGACCGGTTACAAGCCGAATCCGTAGGTCAACCGCAGATAGGCGAACCGGCCAGCCAGTCCGTAGGGGGTATCCGTCGGATAGCGTATGCCCCAGAGAATGTTCGACAAATGCGTCTTGTCGAGTTCGGTGGGCAACTCGTCAAACAGGTTGTTGACGCCAAACGCTGCCTGGAAGGCCCCCCGTTCGAACCATGATTCCACGTCGAGGGTGCTGGCGGGTTCCACGGTCACCATGCCAGTGTCCAGCGGATGCTGGGTTGTCTCGCCGAAGTGATTCATGCGCAGCAGCGCGCCCCAGGTGTCATGCCGCCAGTCCGCGCTGAGGTTCGCTTGCGTGCGGGGCTGTCCATGTTCGAGCAGATCCGCCCCCCAGCCGCCAAAGTAATCTCCAAAACTCAATCCCTCCGGCGCGGCTGCGGGGAGATTCTCGTCCGTGATCTCGGTCTTGTTGGAATGACCGTTTGCGGAAACCCACAGGTAGCCGCCAGCGGCGGGCAAGCCCCACGACGCGGAGACGTCGAAACCCCGGGTACGGGTGTCGACGCCGTTGAAAAAGAATGCGGCAGTGCCCGCCTGCTCGGCGTCGCAGGCGGCAATGCCAGCGCAACCGATCCCCTGGGAACGCACTACGCGATCCCCGATATCCGTACTGTAGACGTCCGCCGTGATCCTGATGTTGTACTCCGGCCATCGGCCCACGACGCCGGCACTCCAGTTCCTTGAAGTCTCGTGCCGCAGCGCCTCGACTCCGAAAGCCCGGGCGATCGGGTGGCCCTCGTTGGCGGAAAACGTCGTGGTCAGACCCTCGTCGCTTCCCACGAACAGGATCGAGTTGAAGCGGCGCTGCGAAAGGCTCGGCGCCCGGAATCCCGTCGAGACCGCGCCGCGCAGGGCAATCGTATCGGTCAACTCGAGCCTTGCGGCGAGTTTGCCGGTGGTCTTGGCGCCGGCATCGCTGTAGTTTTCCGACCGAAGCGCGGCGCCGAGGTAAAAGGCGTCGCCGGGCCGGACTTCCAACTCCCAGTACGCGGCCCAGCTCTGCCGGTCGTCCTCGCTCAATCGGGCGTTGAGCGGGCTGTAGCCGGGGTAGCCCTGAAACCCGCAGGCAGCAACCACGCCTTCGATCGGAGAGCCGTCCGGGCCCACGGCGAAAGCGCCGAAACTGGATACGTGCGGCAGCCCGCAGGACCACGCGGCCTCGTCGCCAGCTTTCTGACCGTAGCTTTCCGCCCGGCGCTCGAGGCCGACCGCAACCGCGGTCACTTCAAATGTGCGGCGCAGATCCAGGTTGAGTGTGAGCTGGTCCAACTCGATGCCGCCGCTATCGCCGGAGCGCGGTCCCGCGTTGGCGATGATGTCAGCAACGCTCGCGCCCGGATTGCGCTCAAGATAGTCGGCGCCGATCGACGCGTTGATCGTGTCGGAGGCCGCGAAGTCGAAATTGTTCCGGCCGTACGCGGCACTCAGGTCGAGTTCCCATTCTCGCCACGGACCGCGCCAACCGGCCGCGACCGAAATGTCGCTGATCTCCGACTCCTCGTAGGGGAGGAAACCGTCGGGATACACGGGGTGCGTATTGCGTTCGTGGAAGTTGATGAAGTTCGGCACGACGAAGTCCCAGGTCGCGTCGCCGGTTTCAACGCCTTGCCAATAGTTGTACCGAAACCGGTAGGCACCGCTGGAACGCCCTTCGCGTCTCGACGCGCCGCCGAAGACATAGAGTTCCGCCGCATCGCCGACGGGCAAGGCTGCGTTCACGAACAGCAACTGCCCGCCGTGAGACGGTGAGCTGGTGGTGATGAGTTCGTCCTGGTAGTTCGGGTCGTGACCGCCGTTGCCGCCGTTGCGCCGGATGGCATCGCTGTCATACCACTCGGCGGTGACGTTCAGGAAACCGTCGGCCCCGAGGGACACGCCGCCGTTGAACGACACGCCGAACCGCGTGCCTCCCGCGCCCCCGGTGCCACCGCCGTGGACGACGAGTTCGCCTCCGGTGTCCTCCTTCAGCGCCAGGTTGATGACGCCCGCGATCGCATCGGAGCCGTATTGCGCCGCAGCCCCGTCGCGCAGCACCTCGACGCGGGCCACTGCGGCGTAAGGGATGGCGCGCAGGTCGGTACCGCCGGTGCCATAGCCGATCACGCCGTCCAATACGCGAACCCACGCCATGTTGTGACGGCGCTTGCCGTTGACGAGCACAAGCGTCTGGTCCGGCGCCAGGCCCCGCAGCGTGGCGGCATTCAGGAGGGAGCCGTCACCCACGGAAAGGCGCGTGTAATTGAACGAGGGCGCCAGCTTCGTGAGCGCGGCGCCGAGGTCGATCTCGCCCGTGTGTTCCAGGTCGAGACCGTGTTGTACGTCGACCGGCACCGGCAACTCGTCCGCCCGGCTCTCCAGGCGTGCCCGGCTGCCGACGACCACGACCTCCTCGATGCTCCGCCCGGCTTCCTGCGCGGTTTCCGTTTCCTGTCCGGTCACGGGAATCGCGAACAACGCCAGCGCGCAACCGCCGGCAAGGGAACGCTTCATCATGACCATTACTCCCGATGACGCGATCCACGAATTATGCCCGTTTGCGATGCAATCAGCGCCCAAGGGCAAAGCAGAACTCATCGGGACCGGGAGATCCGGTGCATTGCCCTTATCAAGGCACGACCGATTTCTCGCCCAGGTGCTCGACGAGCCAGGACCTCAAGGGGATGTCTTCCTCGCTCGGCGACGTATATCCGAAGCCGCCGGTCGGACTGGCGCCCAGGAGCTGTCGCCGAATGGGGTCCGCATCGGCCAGGTAGCGATCCACCGTCATGTCGTCCCGGGGACGCAGCCAACGGTAGCTGTAGCTGGCGATGGTCTTCGGCCACTCGAGGAGTTCGAGAAACGCGTCGTCGTAGCCGATGCAGTCGATATGGTTGATCGGGCGCGTGTCACCCGCGGGGCGATTCTCCGCGTCCAGCCGATCGGCCTCATCCTCCAGCCGGGCGACCAGGTCCGGCGGCAGCGCGTTCCTGACGACGAAGCAGCCACGCTCGTCAAACTCCCCGCGCTCACCCGGCGTGAGGCGATGGCCGAGGCATGCGGGGTCCATGGACACAGTCTAAGGTCGCGCCGGGCACTTTGCATCGCCCGTCTCGGGGTACGGGCCTTTTACGAGTTCTGCAAATCGGTTTCCGTGAGTCGCGGATGGTCGCCCGCAAGGTCATAGCCCCCGGGTTTGGCATCGACGTAGATCTCGCCGACGAGCCGGCAACCGGCCTGGTCGTCGAGGGTGCCCAACCAGAGGATCGGCGTGCCCCCGGGCTTCAATCGATAGAAAAGGTTGCTGCCGCACCGCGCGCAGAAACCCCGCTCCGCCCACGGGGACGAATCGTATCGGCGGATGTTCTCCTCGCCCCGGAACTCCACGCTGCCCGCGTGGACCGCGAACGCGGGGCCTCCGGACCAACGCCGGCACATGCCGCAGTGGCATGCCTTGAATTCCTGTTCCACGTCCTGGGCCGTGTACGTTACGGCGCCGCATAGACAGCGCCCGGTCATTTCAGCCATCGGATTCCGTTCCTCGTTGCATCAGATTGGGGCGACCTGCACTGGTCATCTTCCAACACTCTTGAGACTGGCCGCCTGTTTCCGACAGCAGCAGCGCCGCAGCACTGCCGACAGCCGGTTGCGTGCCACGACTGCTCCGGGCAGTCAGGCTGCGTCGTAGGCGCGGCCGAACCGCGCCTGGTAGTCCTGGTGCAGCATCCGTTCGTAGGAGGTCATGCCCTCGATCGGAAGTTTGACCGGCGCCGTGCCGGTAAGCGAGGACTCGTAGATCGCCATCGCCATCTCCACGTCCTTTCGTCCCGCGACGCCGTATTCCGGCGGATCGTCGTTCAGCGCCGCGTTGGCGAGGCTCATGATCTCGTCGGCATGACCGACGCACCAGTCGTCGATGGCGTACTCCCGGAACGGATTGACGTAGACGATCTCGGGGTCCGTATGCGCGACGATCCTGGAAAGGACGTCCACGCCGTCCACCCGATGATGCTCGAACTCGACCGCGACATCCTTCATCCCGTCGGCCGCTTGCAGGCGCAACGGTATCCGGCGACCTCTCCAGTCATCGTCGCAAATGCTGCCTTTCGTACCCGTGACCTGGTAGTAGTGCAGCGATTCGCCCAGGCGCGACGTCTCGTAGACGCCCGTCGCCCCCGACTCGAAATCGATCATGGCGTGCGCCCAGTCCTCGTGAACGATCTCGGGGTCCGACCGGTACCGCCTGATCGTGCCCGAGATCTGCCTCGGCTCACTCTGGGCGAAAAGGCGCAACTGCGACAACCGGTGCGCGCCCATGTCCATGCACATGCCCGAGGAGTTGCCGAACTTCGACAGGGGGCGCGTCAGGCCCCGATGCGTCGCTGTCGGCTCGAACGGGTTCCGCGCCTTCTCCTCGACGTAATACACGCGCACGATCTCGCCCAGGACGCCTTCCCGGATGAGATTGACGATCGCCCGCTGCTTCGGCATGCGGAAGTAGTTCTCCGCCACCTCGAAATGCACGCCGTTGTCGCGGCACGCGTCGACGATCACGTCGCAGCAGTAACGCGTCATCGCCATCGGCTTTTCCACCATGACATGCCTGCCGCGCTCGGCGATCCGCCTGGCCAGCACATGGTGCGTCGGATCGCCCGTCACGACGTCCACCGCCATGATGTCCTTGTGGCGGTCGAGCATCTGGTCGATATCGGTGTAGTGGGGAACACCGTATTTGCTGCCGCTCTCGGCGGCGAGCGTCTCGTCCAGGTCACACAGGGCGACGAACTCGATCGCCCCCCGCTTCGCCAGTTCGGCGAGGGTCGGGAGGTGCCAGCGCCGTGCCGGGTTCCCGCAACCTACCAGCGCAATCTTCGCAACACCCACCTGTTACCTCTCACTCGCCAATTTCGGATGCGTTGATTCAGTTGAGAGGCAGTATCCCGGATCTCCGAAACTCGGCGACAGGCTCCGCGGCGGAATGCGCCCCGCCCGCCGGATTCGGCACGCCATAGTCCGGAATCTGCGTCCCGACCCGCAGGACCCGCGCCGCCATCGAGATCCTTCTTTCGCCCTGGCCGAACGCCAGGCTGCGATGCAGCAACTGGCCGTGAAACAGAACGAACTGGCCCCGTTTGAGCGGCAAGGCGGTGACCCGGTCCTGGACGACTTCTGGGACTTCCTCGATGTGCCGGGGAATGTCCCGGTCCCACCCGTCGATCGGCAGGTGCGATCCCTTCACATACTCGATCCGACCCGCATCCAGGTCGATGTCGGTCAGCGCGATCGTGATGGAATAGTGATTGCGGGTATCGAAGAGATTGAGCGGCGCATTGCCGTTTTCGAAGTGCCGGTCGTGATGCCACTTGTTCTGCCCGGTGCCGTCGCTCTTGACGAAGAAGTTGGTCCGCCAGATGAAAAGACCGTTGCCGAAGTGCTCCGCGAGCGCCGCCTGCAGGTTGTCGTCGAAGTAGAGGTTCCTGAGGGCCTCCACATCCATGTGCCTGTCTATCATGGGGTTCGGGGCATCGTTCGGGATGCCCGTGATGCTCGCCACCCTCCTCTGCTGGCGCTGCAGGGCCTTGAGTTCCAGAACCACTTCGCATGCCGCGTCGAGTCCCGACTTGTCCGCCAGTTCGTGCGGGCCGCTGATCCCGTCCCGCCGCAATTGATTCAAGGACATCGTTGATCCTCCCGTGCCGATACGCCTGTTCCTGCGATTCCGAAAATCCAGCCGATCCGCCATGTCACGGCTTCTCGCCCGCCTGCCGGTGGTCTGCTCCCCGCCGTCCCGGCAATCCCTTTTTGGCGGCGCTCTTGGGTCTTTCGACGTGCCCACGCACGAAAACCTGACCCATACGGTCTGGGACACTTGTTCCCATCGACAAGGTTAGTTGACAAAATCACTCGCGAACAAGCCTTGGAACCGGGTTCGAACTTACCTGGTTCCAACAGCCGAACCCGGCCAGCGTCAGCGCCTCATGGACCGCACATGAACCGATACTGCCTGATTCAAGATGCTTCCGGAACGTTGCTCAATGCCATCGGCGGCGAACTCTCCGCCACAGCCAGCGCCGACGACAGTTGCCTCTGGCAATGTGAGGGCGATCACCTCGTGCATGTGACCGGCGACTTGCGTCTGACCCCCGAGCCGGGCGACGCCAACGGTATTCACAGCATGACGCATGAGGACGGCGAACCGGTTGGAGGGGCTCCGTTCCGTATCGTGGAGGGGCCTCAACAGGCACCGTCCCGGCACCTCGACGAACTCCGTTCCCAGGGATTTACCGTGGTGCCCCACGTGATGGACGACGACGCGATCACGCGGCTCAAGGCCGACATCCGAAGGGAGCGGGTCGAACGCTACGCCGATGAGAGCAGCCACGACGGCACCTTCTGGATGCGCGATTCACTGATCTGGAGTGTGGAGGTCGCGCGCGCCGCCAGTCATCCGGTGGCGCTCTGGATCATGCGGGAATACCTGGGCACCGAAGAGATCCACTTCTGCCATCAGCCCGTGATCACGACCGTGAAGCCTGCCGACCTGCTCGCAGGCACCTTTCCTGAAAGCGGCTGGCACATCGACTACCCCTATCACAAGGTCCTCCCCGAGGACTCCTGGCCGCCCCTGGGTGTACAGTTCAATATCTGCGTGGACGCGTTCCGGGCCGACAACGGCGCCACCCAGTACCTGCCCGGATCGCACCTCTACAGGAAACCTCCGCCACGCGAATTCAACACCGGCGGCACCCGCATGGGCCGTGGCCCGCATACCGAAGTACGGCAGTGGTTGGCACCCGGGGGCGCCGCGATCATCTACGACTCGCTCATGTGGCACCGCACCTGCAACGAGTTGAACACCAGCGGCCATGACCGCGTCGCCATTCTGAACGCGGTAGCGCCATCCTACATTCCACCGATGCTGGACAAGAGCGCGCTGGGCAAGGCGTTTCCGGATTCGCCGGTCGCCCGCGGACTCACCGCCCGCGAACGCACGGAAATCGAGCGCCTGTGCTGCACCCCCGCACGACCGGTGCCACCGGGAATGCCCCGGTTGAATCCCCGTCGAGCCTGACGCCCTTGTCACGCCTGCCGGACGCGGGCGGAAACCTGTCACTTCGCTACGTCAGTCCTTATGATGGACAGAACTCGCCCCAAGCGGAACCCAGATGGCCGCAGAGCAACAGGGCCAGGCGCCAACAGGCGCCGAACCGCTCGAGACGCTGGCGCGGGAGTACCGTCCAGCGCTCCGACGTTACTTCGGTAAACGTGCGGACCGGCATGCCGATGTCGAAGACCTTGTCCAGGACGTGCTCGTGCGGCTGGCCGTTCGCGGCGACTGCGACACCATAGAAAAGCCTGAAGCGTACCTGATGCGTACGGCCACGAATGTGTGGCGGGATTTCCTGCGCAAGAAGAGAACCCATGCGGTGGAAGCGCACGAGGAGTACGTCGAAGGCTCTCTGCTCGAGGAAAACGGGCCCGCCCGGGAACTGGAGGGCAGACAATCGATCGATGCTGTCCTGGCCGCGCTGGGCGAACTGCCGAAACGTACGCGTCAGGTTTTCGTGCTCTGTCGCGTCGAAGGTATTAGACAGAAGAGCGTTGCGAAGAGACTCGGGGTCTCCGTGAGCGCGGTAGAGAAACACATGATCAGGGCGATCGCTCACCTGACATCCGTCCTCGGCAAGAGGTGAAATGAAACTCGTCAGCATCGACAAGGTTTCGAAACGCCCGGTGGAAGAGGCGGCGGCGTACTGGGTCGTGCGGCTCGACGCGCCGGGTTGCCGACCGGCCGACCGGGCCGCGTTCGAAAAGTGGCGTGCCACGCACGCCTCGCATGCCGACGCATATGCGCGTGCGCGACGGGCGCTGGCGATCGTCGATCAGAATCTTGACAGTGTCGAACTGATGGATCTTGGCGAACGCGTACTCGAGGAAGCGGGGACATCGCGCAGACCATCCTTCCGTTCCGCGGGAATCGGGCTCGCAGTCGCCTGCGCCATGGTGCTGGGCGTCGCGCTGTTCTTGCAGAATAGCGTGGAACCCGATATCGATCGGCAACTGCGGACCATCGAGAGCAGCTTCGAGACTGCGGTTGGCGAGCGTTCCACCGTCGTATTGCCCGACGACTCCGTCGTGACGCTCAATACCGATTCCCTGGTCGAAGTGCCCCATGTCGGCAACGCCGACGTTCGCCGGCTGATCCTGGTGCGCGGACAGGCGCACTTCGCTGTAGAGAAGGACGCCCGTCCATTCGAAGTGCTGGCGGGCGACCAGCGAATTGTCGCGTTGGGGACCGCGTTCGATGTTCGTATCGACGAGGATCTCGGCGTCCTGGTGACTTTGGTGGAAGGTCGCGTCTCCGTATCCGAGGGTCGGGTTCGAGACACCGCAGCGGTCTCGCCGGGATCTGCCGATGGCGCCTCCGGCGGCGAGGCATCCGCGCGGACAGTACTCAGGGCAGGCGAGCAGTTGATCGCAAGACCCGACGCGCCTCCCGAAGTGATCATCGCGGACGTGGAGCAAGTCGTCGGATGGCGTGAGGGCCAACTTGTCTTCCGGAACGATCCCCTGCGCAACGTGGTGAAGGAAATCAACCGCTACAGCACGAAAAAACTCGTCGTCGACGACGATGCAAGGCTTGACGGCATCCAGATTGGCGGCGTATTCAAGACCGGCAGTACGGCGTCGTTCGTCGCGGCGGTGGAGGAACTCTATCCCGTCGAGGCACGTCGGGTTGCGGCAGACCAGGTCGCCCTGGTCTGGGTTGACCAAACCATCGACAGAAAAGTCCCGGCTGACCCGTTAGCCCGATAAGAGCCTGTCGCCGTTTCGCGCGCCATGTTTTAGCCCCGCCCAAGCCCGTCTATCATCCCGCCGATCTTGCTGCTAACGTCGGTATTTCGGTGCGGCTACAGGGGGTCCCAGCAGTGGTTGCGGCTGTCGGAATCAGGACAGCGATCCGCGCTTCGATTGTCGTATTCATGGCTTGGGCTGTCGGCGTCTCGGCATCGGATGCCGGACAGGAAACGGATGCGACCGAGACTGTCGACTTCCGCATAGAGGCGCAGGACCTCGGCAGCGCGCTCAATCAGTTCGCGCTGCAAAGCGGCAAGGAAATCCTGTTTGTCGAAGACGAGATTTCCGGCAAGTCGACCTCCCAGGTTTCGGGGACGTATCACCCGCTTGCGGCACTGGACCGGCTGCTGGCGAACACCGGGCTGGATTACCGAATCACCGATCTCGACACCATCCTGGTCGGAAGCCAGATTCAGGTCACCATGGGTGCGCCGTCCGCAGTGCCGGGATCAGAGTCCGCGGGTGTCTCCGGGCCGGTGGACTCCGGCGTCACGTCCGTGCAGCCGGGGACCGACGCGTCTTCCGGCAGAGGGCCTGCCGGGACATCGGGCGCAATCGAAGAAATTGTCGTCGTCGGCATTCATGGCAGCCTGCGCCTGTCTCTCGACCGGAAGAGACGCGCCGATCACTTTGTCGACACCATCACCGCCGAGGACATAGGCGCGTTCCCGGCGCGGAATCTGGCCGAGTCCCTGCAGAGGATCAGCGGGGTCGCCATTGACCGCAAGAGTGGCGAGGGCGCGTTCGTCAGCGTTCGCGGCCTCGGCCCGCAGTTCGTCCAGACGACCATCGGCGGGCGCGTTTCCGCCTCCAACGTCGCGCCGGGAAGCCACGATGGCAGGGGCGCGACGAACGCGAAGTCGCGGGTGGTCGGCTTTCACGCATTCCAGTCCGGGCTGGTGCAGGCCGTCGCCATTCACAAGTCACCGCGAGCGGATCACGTCGAAGGCGGCCTCGGCGGGATCGTCGACATCGAGCTGCGCAAACCCTTCGATCTGGACAAGCGGCACGTTGCCGTATCGCTGGAGTCCACGCGAAACGCGCTGGCGAACGACACGGCGCCCGGCGTATTTGCGCTGTTCAGCGACGTATTGACGGATACGGTCGGAGTCATGGTGTCGGCGCAGTGGGACAATCGGGTCTTCCGGTCGGACTCGCTGGAACAGTACGGGTTCCTCGGAGATCCCCGCACCGTCACAATAGACGGGGTCGAAAGCGGTACCGGTTATTACCCGTCCCAGCTCCTTGGGGAGCTGCACCTCACGGACCGCGATCGCCTGAATGTCTCCTCTTCCCTGCAATGGCGGCCTTCGGGCCGCGTGGAGGCGACATTCGATGCACTGTACACAAGGAATGCAGCCTTCGAGACCGATTACTGGCGATCCTTCCGCATAGCGCAGGGGCACTCGCGGATTACCGACGCAACGCTCGCGGACGACAACGGCACAGGCGTTTTCACCATGATCTCCACCTCCGGTGCGGGCGCGTTCATGCAACACGCCACGGAGGACGTCGACAACGTGTCCGTGAACTACGCCGCGAACCTGCAGTTCCATGCTACCGACAGGTTGTTCGTCAACCTGGACCTCACGGTTTCCGATACCGAGGCGCCGATCGAAAATCGGGATGCCCTGATGCGAAACACTTTCACCCAGATGACGTACCACAAGGACGGTCCAGGCGGGCTTCCGTCGTTGACCTCGTCTTCCCCGCTGACCGACATCGACCACTGGAGCGTCGTGCACCAGGGGGTTCAGGAACACCTGGTCGACGACCGTATCTCCCAATTCAGGGCCGACGCGACCCATACCTTCGACGGCGGCTGGCTCGATACGGTCCAGGTCGGGGTCAGGACATATCGGCAGGAACGCCGCGACCGGTCCAGGTATCTGGCCAGCCGAGCTTTCATCGATCGCCCCATCGCCGAGTTCGGCGGCGGCCTCCCGTTTCCGGCCGAATCGGATTTCCTCGACGGTCTCGGCATCGAACTCCCCTCACCTGCCCTGAGCCCGAACTTCGCCGCGCTGCAGGAGACCTTCGTCACCCGGGCGGACGAAATCCGGGCAGGCGGCGGGTTCAACACGGGCACCGGCAAGTCCCTCGACGAATTCACGTCCGGCCGTTTCAACGAAGACCTCAATCACGAAGACGACGGCAACGCGGTCTACGCGATGGTCGCGTTCAGCGGGACCTTGGGGGACACGCCCTACTCCGGCAATGTCGGGTTGCGATATGTCGACAACAGCACCGGGTCAGAAGGGGAAATCGCGCAACCCATCGACATCGATTACTCCGACCCGTCGGCGCCGGATATCATCCTTTCCACCCCCGAGTTCGTCGTCGTTGGCCACGCCTACACCCGGTTGTTGCCTTCCCTCAACCTCCGCTTCGACCCGCGGGAGGACCTCGTCGTGCGGGCGGCGGTAGCCAGGGTCATGAGTCGACCCAGGTATCTCGACCTGAGCCCCAGGCTCACCGTCCAGGCCAATTCGCGGACCATGCGGGGCGGCAACGGCGAACTCGACCCGACGACGGCGGTGCAGTTCGACCTGGCGGTGGAATGGTACTTCGCGGACTACTCGATCGCCTCGGTCGGCCTGTTCACCAAGAGCATCGAGAGTTTCGTCCAGTCCGACGTCGAAGTCGTTCCGTTTTCCAGCGTCATCGATCCCGAAACGGGCCGGCCGCTTCTCCTGACCGCCTTCAGACCGCTGAATACCGGGGAGTCGAGCCTTGTTGGCATGGAACTGGTATTCCAGAGATCGTTTGCGGACCTGCTGCCGGAACCGTTCGATGGCCTCGGCGTGATCGCCAACGTGACGTACATTAACGCCGGTTCGGACTTCAGGAACGAAAAGACCGGTGCCTCCTATAGCATTCCGGGATTATCCAGAAACACGATCAACTTCACGTTGTTCTACGAGAAGGGTCCGTGGCGCAGCCAGATCTCCTACAACTTCCGCGACGACTTTCTGGACGACATCAACAGCGGCCTTTCGGGACACCCCTATTTCGTCGACGCGTACGATCAACTTGACGCATCCTTTGGCGTCACGCTGAACGAGAGGCTCTCTTTCGCCCTGGAAGCAATCAACCTGACCGACGAGAGCGTCTATTACTACAACCGTCTCGGAACCGGCGCAGGAAAGCACCTATCGAGTGCCATCCATGCCGGACGCCGGTTTCAGTTCGGCGTACGCCTGAGGCTCTGACCCGGATTTGCCCAAGGGGTCCGGGTTTGGTCGGCCAGCACGCATGGCTTGCGCCCGTCAGTTTCGAGTCCAGGAACCGCGTTCAAGAGACCGTTCACGCGTACTCCGCAAAAAGGCGATGATTTATTGGGTGAATGTGCATATATCGGTCTTGCTGATCGTCGAGATTTTGGGTAAAAGGCTCGCCACTCGACCCCCAGGGAGACGTTGTGGGGGACCGATATCAAGGAGAGATATTCAATGTTGAGAAAGACCAATACATGGTCCGCCTTTGCCCGCATCGTGCCGGCGCTTGCCGCCATGCTGATCGGCGGTTCGGTGCTCGCCCAGGAAGCGGACGCCGGGGCGGATTCCGCAGAAGACGATGCCGGCATCGTCGAAGAGATCGTCGTCACCGGCATCCGCGGCAGCATGCAGCAGTCGCTGGAGCGCAAGAGAAACGCCGACCACTTCGTCGACGCAATCACCGCCGAGGACATCGGCGCGTTTCCGGACCAGAACCTGGCCGAAGCCCTGCAGCGGATCAGCGGCGTCGCCATCGACCGCAAGAGCGGCGAAGGCGCGTTCGTCAGTGTTCGGGGCTTGGGGCCGCAGTTCGTGGCAACAACCATCGGCGGGCGTGTTTCCGCGTCCAACGTCGCCCCGGGAAGCCACGACGGCAGGGGCAATTCGAACCCGAAATCCCGCGCGGTCGGCTTTCACGGCTTCCAGTCCGGACTCGTGCAGGCGGTGGAAATCCACAAGTCGCCACGGGCCGATCACGTCGAGGGCGGGCTCGGTGGCTTCGTCGACATCCAGCCGCGCAAGCCCTTCGACATCGGAGAGCGGCGCGTTGCGTTGTCCCTCGACACCACGCGAAACGAGTTGTCGAACGACACGGCGCCCGGTGTGTTCGCGCTGTTCAGCGATGTCTTGACCGACAACATGGGTGTGATGGTCTCGGCCCAGTGGGATAACCGGGTCTTTCGGTCGGACTCCCTGCACCAGAACGGATACATCCGTGATCCCAGGACCGTCAATGTCAACGGCACGGAATTGACCGGCTACTCCCTGAACCATCTCAATGGCGTATTGCACTACACGGACCGCGATCGCCTGAACGTTTCGGCTTCCCTGCAATTCCGGCCTTCGGATCGCGTCGACCTGACATTCGACGCGCTGTATGCCAGCAACGTGGCCGACGAAACCGAATATCTGCGGTCCATGCGGATATCGCAAGGGCTTGGCCGGCTCACCGACGCTGCGGTCTCGGATGACAACGGGACCGGCATCTTCACCATGCTTTCCACCTCCGGCGCGGGCGCGTTCATCCAGCACGCCACCGAGACGGTCGACAACGTGGCGGCGAACTACGGCGTCAACCTGCAGGTCCAGGCGACGGACAGGCTGTCCCTCAACTTCGACGTGGCGGTGTCCGATACGGAAGTCCCGATCCAGAACCGGGACGCCCTGATGCGAAACACCCGCACCCAGATGACCTACCGCCAGAACGGCCCCGGCGCGGTTCCTTCGCTGACTTCGTCTTCGCCGCTGACCGACGTCAACCACTGGAGCGTCGTGAAGCAATCGGTACAGGAGCACCTCGTCGATGATTCGAACGTGCAGTTCAGGGCCGACGCGACTTATGAGCTTGACGGCTGGTTCGATACGGTCCAGGCCGGTGTCCGGACCTACCGGCAGGAACGCCGCGACCGGGCGCGATACCTGAACAGCCGGGCGTTCATCAATCGGCCGATTACGGAGTTCGGCGGCGGGCTTCCGTTTCCGGCGGAGTCGGACTTCCTCGACGCGCTGGGCGCCCAGTTTCCCTCGCCTGTCCTGAGCCCCAACTTCGATGCGCTGCAGGAGACCTTCATTACCCGCGCCGACGATATCCGTGCAGGCGGCGGGTTCAACACGGGTACCGGCAAGTCCCTCGACGAATACACGTCGGGCCGTTTCAACGAAGACATCAATCACGAGGACGACGGCAACGCGGCTTACGCCATGGTCACGTTCAGCGGAGACCTCGACGGCACGCCGTTCTCCGGCAACCTCGGGTTGCGCTACGTGGACAACAGCACCGGTTCCGAGGGGCTGATCGTTCAACCCGTCACGATCGACTATTCCGATCCGACGGCACCAGAGCTCATTCTGTCGGACCCCGCGTATCTCGAGGTAGGTCACGAGTACACCGAACTGCTGCCTTCCCTGAATCTTCGGTTCGATCCCCGTGACGACATCGTTGTGCGGGTTGCGCTCGCGAAAGTGCTCAGTCGGCCGGCGTTCCGGGAGTTGAATCCCAATGCCAGCGTGCAGCCGAACAACCGCACCATGTCGGGCGGCAACGGCCAGCTCGACCCCACCGTGGGGGTGCAGTTCGACCTGGCGCTGGAATGGTATTTCGCGGACTACTCTATCGTGTCGCTCGGCCTCTTCACGAAGGAGATAGAGGGCTTCGTTCAGAACGACATCGAACTGGTCCCGTTCCCCGGCGTGACCGATCCCGACACGAACCAGCCCCTTGTGCTGGAGGCCTTCAGACCGCTGAACACCGGAGAGTCCGGCCTGGTCGGCATGGAACTGGCGTTCCAGCGGACGATGGAAGGCCTGCTGCCGGCGCCGTTCGACGGGCTCGGCGTGATCGCCAACTACACCTACATCAATTCCGGAGCTGACTTCGAGAGCGCGAAAACGATGGCCTCATACAGCATTCCGGGACTGTCCGAGAACACGATCAACTTCACCGTGTTCTATGAGAAGGGACCGTGGAGCGGCCGGGTTTCCTACAACTCCCGTGACGACTTCCTGGACAATATCGGGGTCGCGTGGCAGCCACACCCCTATTTCGTCCACCCGTACAAGCAATACGACGCGTCCTTCGGCTATGCGCCGAACGACAACTTCTCGTTCGCCCTGGAAGGGATCAACCTGACGGATGAGAGTGTCTATTACTACAACCGGGTCGGATCGGGCCAGCAGGACCACTTCTCCAGCGCGATCAACGCAGGGCGACGCTTCCAGTTCGCCGTGCGCTACAAGCTGTAATCCCTTTTCTCCAATACGACATCGCCTCTTGGTGAGGCGGTGTCGGCTGGAGTTCAGTTCACTGCGGAAACACACGGGGCAACCCGGGGAATCCAAGTGAACGTCGGTCCCCTGATGATCTCGCCCCACCTCTCACACGCGGCGATTTCATCGGGGGATCCGTCTTCTTGCGCGTCCTCTTGAGCGGCACGCGCCGAACACGGAACAAAGAGCATGGGATCGGACACCTTTCGCGGCAGGATAGGAATCACCCACGAAGACTCGGAACCCGACTGGCCCGAGGCCGCCTCGCCCGACAACGCGCCCAACATCCTCCTGATCCTGCTGGACGACACCGGGTTCGGCAACCTGGGATGCTACGGCTCGACCATCGACACCCCCAACATGGATGCGCTCGCCGCAAACGGCTTGCGCTATAACAACTTCCACGTCACGCCGCTTTGCTCCCCCACGCGGGCTTCCCTGCTGACGGGCCGCAACCACCACGCCGTCGGCATCGCGACCATTACCGGATTCGGCAACAGCGGCTATCCCAACCAGCGGGGCCGCGTCACCCGACATGCGGCAAACCTGGCGGAGATGCTGAGCGAGGAAGGCTTCGCGACCTTCGCGCTGGGGAAGTGGCATCTCAGCCCCAACCCCGTGGGCTCCGCCGCGGGACCTCACGACGACTGGCCGCTGCAGCGCGGTTTCCAGCGCTTCTACGGATTCCTGCCGGGGGCAACCCCCCAGTTCGATCCGGACCTGACCTACGATAACCATCACGTCACGCCGCCAAAAACTGCGGAGCAGGGATACCACCTGACCGAAGACCTGGTGGACCACGCCATCGAATTCATCAATGACCTCAAGGCCATCCGACCCGAGACCCCCTTCTTCACCTACTTCGCGACCGGCGCCATGCACTACCCGCACCAGGCACCGAAGGCCTACATCGACAAGTACCGCGGCCGTTTCGACGAAGGCTGGGACATCCTGCGCGAGCGTTATTTCGAGCGGCAGGTCGAACTCGGGATCATTCCGCCCGGCACCCGGCTGCCGCCAGGCAATCCGGGGGTGCAGCCCTGGGAAACGCTGAGCGAGAACGAAAGGAAGTTCGTGTGCCGGCTGCAGGAGGCGTGGGCGGGGTTCCTCGAACACACCGACGCACAGATCGGACGACTCATCGAGCACTTGCGTACGATCGGCCAACTCGACAACACGGTGGTCATCCTTACCGCGGACAACGGCACCAGCCAGAACGGCGGTCCCTACGGCGTCATGAACGCCGAGCCCGGGGGCATGCGCAACGCGACGAACGACGGGCGGACCCTGGCAGAAAAACTCGGTCGGCCGGCACCCCTGGAGGATCTCAACGCGGCCCGGGAGAGACTCGATGACATCGGTGGGCCGTACAGCAACTGCGACATTCCGTGGGGCTGGTCGCAGGTGGGGAACACACCGCTGCGCTGGTACAAGCAGGATACGCACGGCGGCGGCGTACAGGTGCCCATGATCATTCGCTATCCACCCGGCATAGCGGATCCCGGGGGTATCCGGGACCAGTTCCACTACGTCACCGACATAGCGCCGACGATACTGGAGATGGTCAACGTGCGTCCCCGATCAGCCTACGGCGGATACGACCAGATGCCTATCGCTGGAACCAGCCTCGCCTATACCCTGGAAGATGCGGATTGCCCGACCAGAAAGCCCATTCAGCACTTTGAAATGATGGGCAAACGCGGGCTCTGGTGCGATGGCTGGAAAGCCGTCACCCGGCACGAACCGGGCGATGACTACGCCGACGACGACTGGGAGCTTTATCACCTGGACGAAGACTTCTCGGAGGTCAACAACCTGGCGAAAGCCGAACCGGCCCGCCTGCGAAGAATGGTCGACATGTGGTGGGTGGAGGCCGGACGCCACGGCGTATTGCCGCTGGACGATCGCGCCGGGCAGCGCCAGCCCTCGCGACGTGATTCAGTGACCCATCGGTTCGTCCCGCCGCTCGCGCGCATACCCAGGGCACAGTCTCCAGCCCTTGGCCGACGAAAATGGTCCGTGATGGCGGACGTGGAAATCCAGGGGTCGGATACCGAAGGCGTCATCTATTGCCAGGGATCGTTCCGTTACGGCTTCTCCCTGTTCATACAGGACGAAAGGTTGTGTCTTGCGTACAGGTTGCAGGGCAACCAGACCTTGGGCCGCGCCGCGGCGAGGCTGCCCAACGGCCGGATCGCCGTGGGTCTCGAATTCGAACCCGGCGATGACGACACAGGCAGGCTCACCCTCGTGGCGGAAGGGCGAGAGATCCACACGATCACCATGCCGGACGTGACGCGGATCTCAACCATGCGCGGCGCGGAAGTCGGCCGCCACAGCCAGGCGCCCATGACGGACGCCTACACCCCACCGTTCGAGTTCACTGGAGTCATTCACTCCCTGGACATCAACGTGGCGGGCGGGTGAATGACTGGCATCGTGCTGCATATCGGTCTTTCGAAGACCGCTACGACCACGCTTCAACGCGCCGTCTTTCAGAACCACTCCGAGATCTACTATTTGGGGAAGATCGCCGGGAGCACGCACGGGCGTCAATGCGCATCGGCCGACATCCATGACTTTCTGTCCCCGCTGCTTTGGCAAACCGATCAGCATTTCGGTGTCGGCGCCGCAAGGACCTTCTTTGCTGAAACACTGGAACCCAGGGCAGGCGCGAACCAGGTCATTCTCGGCTCATGGGAGGGCTTGGGCCAGCAGGGAATCGCATCCTTCGAAGCGTCCCTCCAGCGCCTCCTGGCCGTGTGCGGAGCCTGCAGGATACTGATCAGCCTCCGAAACCCGGTCACCCGGTTGCCGTCGATGTACTTGCAGCACCTGAGGGGCAATCAAAAGCAACTGGCCAGCAAGTACGTCACCTTCAATGAATGGCTGGATTCACAGGAGCAACAACTCGGAAGCCTGAAGGGTGTCTTTGCCTATCGCGAGTATGTGGAGATGGCCGTGAGCCTGTTGGGCGTGGCGAATGTCGGTGTCTTTCTTTTCGAAGCATTCCAGTCCGATCCCGGGCAATACCTTCAGGATGTCTCGTGTTTCCTGGGTATAGATGCGAGAGAGACCATCGATCTGGCCGAGGGTCAGCATTTCCACACCCGACTGTTCGAGTCGCAGGTCGACAGGATGCAGGCGATACATTCGTCGCTTGCAGGTCGCCTTGCATGGCGTCTGTCCAGCGTGGCAAGAAGGAAACAGTCCATAGGTTTCTCTGATACGGACGGGGTCATCGAATCCACGGTTGCAGGTGATTCTCCCGCTTCAGTGAAGTTGTCTCCCAAGACCATGCAACGGGTATCGGATGCTTCGCGGGAGGGCAACAACTGGCTTGTCCATGAACTGCACCTTGAACTCAAACAGTACGGGTATGCACTCTAATGTCGATGGAGAATCAACAGGAATTCCAGGAGCGGCCGGTCACGTTTGAACGCCCCGAAAACCACTTTGTTTTCCTGGTCGCGCCCGACGGCGCGATGCTTGGTCTTGACGATGGCGGGGACCTCGCGCTGTTCGACGAGGCGGACGATCGCGTGATCTGGGATCGGGCGCCGGATGGCGTGAGGCATGTGGCAACCGGCAGAGTCGTAACCGCCAACGTCGATGAACGCTCCTGCACACTGCGTCTCGATGAGGGGACCTTCACTATCGCACACGGTCCCGAAAGGCCGCCCTCCGAATACCTCGAACACCTGAAGCGCGAAGGCTGGGTCTGTCTCACCTGCGTTCTTTCGCCCGAAATCGTCGACGGACTCCAGCGCGTTGCCGGTTCGGATCGCCACGAGGGCGCGCCGAAGATAGGTGACATGCCCATGGTCTGCCAGCACAGCGCCGTCGGCAGGGCCATCTGCGAACCGGTATCCCTCTGGCTCATCCGGCAATACGTGCAGACGCGGGACCTGCACCTGGGGCATCCGGCAAACTGCCGTTCGCTCCCGCCCTGGGACGGCCAGCGTCCGGTGCAGGGCTGGCACTCCGACATCCCGTACATTCCGTCGGTGGGCGGGAATCTCGTTGCAGACCGAAAAGGCCCGATCAAGGCGGTGCAGCGGAACGTCTGCGTATCCGACTTCACAAAACAAAACGGCGCAACCGCGTATAAGCTCGGCTCGCACCTGGCCGATACGTTACCGCCGGCGGAGTGGAACCCGGCCCGTTACGGCCCAGATCCGGCCGCCCGCCCCTACAGCGGTCCGGAGGCCGACGTGATCGAGGCACCGGCCGGCAGCATCGTCCTGTACGATGCCAGGACCTGGCACCGCGCCGGCTTCAACCGCACCGACCGCAATCGGGCCGCGATGCTGATGTCGTTCCAGACGGCGGATGTGATACCAAAGCGGGACACCCGACCTGTCTGCAAGCGACTGCACGGGAGTCCCGTCTATCGCGAACTCGATGCCAGGCAGCAACGGGAGATCACCGAACTGATGATGAACCAGCCAGGTATTGCGTGACGAGAGAAGCGCACTGATTGCCGAACGTAATGACCCGGGGGAGTGGTATGGCAGACACCGACAGTGAAGAGATGCGCCTGCGCGAACAACTGGTCGCGAACTACAAGAGGGTCGAAGCCCTCGGTCTGAACGAAATGTCGTCCGGCAACCTGAGCGTCAGGTTCGGCGACCGGATGCTGATCTCCCCGAACGGGGCAACCGGGGAATCGATCACCGTCGACACCGTCGTCGAGACCTCGTTCGACGGAAACTATCAGGGCGAGCGCCTGCCTTCATCGGAGTGGCGCATGCATGCGGCCATCTACGAGAAGTACGCCGACGCCCAGGCGGTGGTGCACACCCACTCGGACTACTGCGTCGCCGTAGCGAGCCACGTGACGCGGCTGCCCGGTTTTCACTACCTCGTCGGCGTATTCGGCGGCGACGATGTCCCCTGCGTCCCCTACTCCACCTTCGGCCGGCAGAAACTCGCCGACGACGCATCCGAGGCGCTCGCCGACCGCACGGCGTGCCTGCTCGGGAACCACGGGATGATCGCGCGCGCACCGAACCTGCAGCGCGCAGTCAACCAGGCCCATCGCCTGGAGATCATGTGCCGGCAGTACGTGCTGGCCCGGCAACTGGGCGAACCGAAACGGCTGACTGCCGCCGATTGGGAAGACTTCTCGAAAAAGGCGGAGGAGATGGCCTACGCCAGGAACGGCTGACGATTGGGTGGCCCGCAGATCGCGCAGATGACCAAAAACCCGACACACTTCGATACCCCGGAAGATGCGTACTTCGGCTTTTTCGAGGCCGACGCCGCGCAGGACGGCGACGCCTGGGCCGCCGTGATGAGCTATCCCCATGCGCGTGTTGCCGCATCGGGCGACGTCCTCTACTTCGAAACGGCACGGGACTATGCCGATGACGCGGACTGGAGTTCCAGGGTGGCGACCGGCTGGGTGCGGACCCGGGGCCGGGAACCGGTCCGCCTGCACGCGTCTTCCGACCGGGTGCTTCTCCTGGGCGGATGGACTCGATTCAACGCTGACGATGAACCCATCCTGTGGAACCGGGTCACCTACATTCTCACCAGGCCCGGGGGCTTACATGGAGGTACGCCTCCGGCGACGGGGGAATGCCCGAATTGCCTTACGCGTCAGCGGTCGGGGAAAGCTCCCCCGGCTGAAGGCTCCTGGGGCATCCAGGCGCGGTTCGCGCTCGGCGCCTACGGCGGCAACGATGACGAAGCGCAGACCAACCTGGCTGCCGAGGCGGCAACCGGCGTGGTAAGGCGCTATTACGATGCACTGTCCAGGGCCGACGGTGACGCCTGCGCCGGACTCTGCCGGTTTCCAATGATCGACGTCGGTGTTGGCGATGTGACCAGGATCGAGAACGGCATCGATCTGGCCCAGCAGGTCGGCCGGCAAACCACGCGGTTCGGCAACCTGAACATTACCGCGGCACAGTCCGGTCCCAAGGGCGTCAACGTGGCAGTGACCGCCGACTATGCGTCTGGCGGCGGCGAGCAGACCATCGTCGTGGTCGGCAGGGATTCCGGGACCTGGCGGATCGCCGGTATTTCAAGGATGCGGACCTCGGGAGACGATGCCGATGGCCAGCCGTAGCCCGGACCAACCCAATCTCCTGTTCATCCTGACCGATGACCAGGGCGCGTGGGCCATGGGGTGTGCCGGCAATACGGAAATCAGGTCGCCCAACCTGGACCGGCTGGCACGGGAGGGAATCCGCTTCGACAACTTCTTCTGCACATCGCCGGTCTGCTCGCCGGCCCGGGCGTCGATTCTGACCGGCAGGATCCCGTCCCAACACGGCGTGCACGACGCCCTGATGTGGCAGTCGGACACGAGCAACGCCGGGCTCGACCGCGAGGTGCCGGCGGACCGCGTGCAGTTCCTGCTCGGGATGCCGACCTACGCGGAGTTGTTGCGTGACCGCGGCTACGACACCTGCCTGTCGGGCAAGTGGCATCTCGGCGACGGCCTCGAACCACGATGCGGCTTCGACACCTGGAACCCCATGCCCTACGGCGGCACCAACTACTTCAACGTGCCCGTCGTGGCAGACGGCCGTCTCGACAAACACGAAACCTATGCAACGGAGCTGTTCACCGACAACGCGCTGAAGTTCCTGGCGCAACAGGTAAGCGAAGAACGGCCGTTCTGCCTCGCCGTCCACTACACGGCGCCGCACAAGCCATGGGGACGCGAGCATCATCCGCAGGTGATGTGGGACGCGTACTACGAACGCTGCCCCTTCGATTCGGTCCCGGGTCCGGACGAACCGTTGCCGGTCGGTTTTCACGCAGGTGCCGTCGATGCCGGAACGCGAAGACAGCACCTCGCGGGCTATTTCGCCGCGATCGAAGGGATGGACCGGCATGTCGGCCGGCTGCTGGACTGGCTCGAACAACAGGACCTGAGAAGCAATACGCTGGTCGTATTCATGAGCGACAACGGCATGAACATGGGGCACCACGGCCTCTACGGAAAGGGCAACGCGACCTGGCCGCAGAACATGTTCGACACCAGCGTCAAGGTGCCCTGCCTGATCAGCCGACCGGGACATGTCCCGGAAAACCGGGTCAACACCGAGCTCCTGAGCCAGTACGACTGGTTGCCGACCCTCATGGAATACACCGGCGCCCCCGAGTGCGTTCCCGCGGGCCTGCCCGGGCGCTCCTTTTCACCGCTCCTCGACGGCCGGCCCATCGGCGAAAGAAAGAGCATCTACGTGTTCGACGAGTACGGGCCGGTACGCATGATTCGCTCCGGGGAGTGGAAGCTCATCTGGCGCCACCCCGCAGGCGCCCATGAACTCTACAACGTCGCGGAAGACCCGGAGGAGCGCGTCAACCTGTTCGGTCAGCGGGGCCAAGCCGACCGCATCCGGGCCCTGCGCCGGGAACTGGACGACTGGTTCGCCAGTTACGTGGACCCCGAGCTCGATGGATCCGGGCTGCCCGTTACCGGTCGTGGTCAGCTCGACCACGCGACGCGGGAGGGTGCTTTCGCCTATCGGTTTCCCTGGATCGACTAGTCCCGAAGACTCATCCGCCGAAGCCGTCTGCCGTTCTAACGGCCGAGGACGGTGTCGATGCCGGCGAGCAGGAGATCGAGCTTGGCCGACGAAATCCGGCCCGTGCGTTCTTCGAGAAGCGACCGGTCGAGGGCGACGATCTGCGTCGCATTCGCGACGGAGTCCTTCGGCAGACCTGTCATCGCGACGGTCAACAGCACGTTTCCCGGCGCGTCCGCCCACCGCAGATTGCTGGTGAGCGGGACGCAGACCGCCGTGGCCAGCCGGCTCCGGTTCAGCGCATCGCCCTGGACGCAGACGACCGGCCGGCGGAATCCCGGCCCCGAACCCGTTGGCTCCGGCAACTCGGCCCAGCACACGTCGCCCTGGGAGATCACCATTCGGTGTCGGCGAGCACCCGCCTGCCGGCCGCGGCGAGGAAGGCGTCATCGTTCCCTCCGACCTCGTCGCATACCCGGTTCATTGCGTCCGTGACCTCGTCCTGCGCATGGCGCGCGAGATACTCGTCGAGCGCGGCCGCATACACTTCGCTCCGGGACCGCCGTCCCTGCGAGGCCAGTCGCTCGGCGCGTTCGAAAATATCGTCGGAGATCGAGACGGCTGTTTTCATACCCGCAGTATAACTCCGTGCCTCGACCAGCGGTCAAGAGGTTTCCGGACGTGGTTGGGTAGGCGCTCACGCAACTTCCCCGATATTCGGCCCCTCGCAAGAAGACGGCCGGAGGCGAAGGCTGTGGAGCACTGGCAACCGGCGGGTACGCGCACAATAATGGCGTCAAGGGACCATGTGCCCTATGCCGTTCCGTCCCGCGCCGATAACCGTGCGGGGCGACGGTGTGACGTGAAACACGACCAGTACAGTAGATTCAGGGGTTCAGATGAAGCACCGCACGTTAGGAACATCCGGTCTTGAAGTTTCCACCGTCGGCCTGGGTACCGATACCTTCAGCCGCCGCCGCGTAGACGAGCAGACCGTAAAGAACATCATCGACGCAGCGAGTGATATGGGGATTACGCTCATCGATACCGCGTATCTGTATGGTGGCGGAGATTCCGAAGAGTTCATCGGCAGCGCCATCGCGGGCCGACGGGACGAATTCGTGATCGCGACGAAGGGTGGACACCATGGGCACGGCATCCCGAACCGGGTCAATCTCATCAAGCAACTCGAAACCAGCCTGAAACGGCTGAAAACCGACTACGTCGACCTGTACCAGGTGCACGTCCTGTACAACGCAACATTTCCCATGGAGGAAATGATGCAGACGCTGAACGACATGGTGCGCAGCGGCAAGGTGCGCTACGTGGGCCTTTCCAACATCTATTGCTGGCAGCTCTGCCGCTGCAACGACCTGGCCGAGTTCCATGGCTGGGACAGGGCCATCAGCGTGCAGCAGCACTATCACATGTTCGAGCGGGAAGTTGAGTCGGACGTCAGTCAGTACTGCCAATGGGCCGGCGTTGGCATATTGCCGTTTTTTCCGCTCGGTTGCGGGCTTCTCGCCGGACGGTATACGCGCGGAGAGGAACCCCCGAAAGATAGCCGGGCAGGATCCGGGCGGGCCGGTTCGACGCGTTATTTTGATTATTACGGCGCCAAAGCCGGCCACGACGCCATCGAAGCGCTGGCGGAATTTGCACGGGCCCGCGGTCACACACCCGCACAACTCGCCATTGCCTGGCTGCTGCACCGCCCCATGGTCAGTTCGGTCATCGCCGGTGTCAGCAAACTAACGCAGCTCGAGGACAACGCGGGGGCAGCCGAGTGGGAGCTCACACCCGATGAACTGAAGGAGGTGAATCGTTTGATCCGCGCGCCACGGCGACCCGTGGCGACAAGCTGGGAATGGACGGACAGGGAGTTGGACCGGGTCTTGCCGTCCTACCACCCCGACTATGACCCGCTTGAGCCGGGTGTCTAGGCTTGCGGGACACGGTACTGAGTCCCCATGCACAATATTCTCTTCCTGATGACCGACCAGCAGCGCTGGGACGCGATGGGCTCCAGTGGCGGCTGGGTGAACACGCCGAACCTGGACCGTATCGCCGGGCAGGGGGTGAGCTTCAGCAGTGCCGTCACGACATCGCCGCTGTGCGTGCCGGCACGGGTGACCCTGGCAACCGGCAGGTACCCGCACAACAACGGAGTCTGGGGCCACATCCCCTACTCCGTCCCGGCGAACGCCGATCACTGGATTCGCGAAATCAGGAACCTTGGGCTTAGAACAAGCCTGTTCGGCAAGACCCATCTGCACCCGCACGGCCGCTCGGACCTTCGGGACAAGGAGGACCTCCTGCACGCCCTGGGTCTGGACGATGTGGACGAGATCGGTGGTCCGCGCGCCTCCACGACCGGGATGAGCCATATGACGGCGATCTGGGAGGGAAAGGGCCTGCTCGAAGCCTACCGCGACGACTTCAAAGAGCGTGCCTCCAACAAGCCACACGTGGTTCGCCCCTCGGTCCTGCCGCTCCCAGACTACTACGACGTCTATGTGGGGCAGCAGGCCAAGCGGTACCTCTCATCCTATGACCGGGACGAGCCCTGGTTCTGCTGGGTCAGTTGGGGCGGCCCGCACCAACCGTGGGACACGCCTGAACCCTATGCAAGCATGTACGATCCAGAGTCCATGCCGCTCCCTGCGAAGCACGATGCCGACGTGGCGCGGCCAAGGGGACGGATTGACCGAATGTTCGAGCAGAGAGGGAACTTTCCGGCCTTCGAGGCGGGCGAAGTGGGCGCGATGCGCGCCGACTATGCCGGCAGCGTGTCCCTGATCGACGATCAGATCGGCGAGATTCTCGCGGTCATCGAAGAACGCGGAGAAATGGACTCCACGGTCATCGCTTTCACCTCGGATCACGGCGAGATGAACGGCGACCACGGGCTTATCGCCAAGAGCAACTTCCATGACGGCGCGGTCCGGGTGCCGCTGATCGTCAGGACGCCGGAACCCGAGCATTCGGGCGTTGTGAACGACAGTCCGGCGGAAACCGTCGACCTGGGACCGACGCTGGTGGAACTCGCCGGCGGCGAACTCGGGTATCGCCAGTTCGGCAAGTCCCTGGCCGGTGCCCTTGACGGCAGCCGGCATCGTGAAGACGCCCTGTCGGAGATCGAGGGCGAGTTCATGCTGATGAACGACGAGTGGAAGATCGCGCTCAACGGCCAAGGCGAGACCTATATGCTCTTCGACCGCCGCAATGACCCCGACGAGGAACACAATCTTGCGGGCCTGAGCGAGCACCGGAGCGTCGCGGATGCAATGCGTCTCAGGATCCTCGAGCGGATCGCCCAGAGTCAGATGTACGAGCGTTAGCTTCTATCCACCACTCCCACCGATCGCAAATGAAAACAACCACGATAAAAAACACGGATCTTCACGTCAGCATGTTCTGCCTCGGCGGCCAGAGCTTCGGTTCGCGCGACGACAAGACCGTCTCCTATGCCGTGCTGGATCAGTTTGTCGACGGCGGCGGCAACTTCCTGGATACCGCCAACAATTACGCCATCTGGAACGGGCAAGGCGGCGAAAGCGAAACCATGCTGGGCAACTGGTTGGCCGACCGCGGCAATCGGGACCGGATAGTCCTTGCAACCAAGATGGGCGGCCGCGCGAAGGACGCCCCCATGTCATCGAAACCGGAACACATTCGCCGCGAGTGCGAGCGCAGCCTCAAACGCCTGCGAACCGATCGCATCGACCTGTACTACTTCCACTGCGATGACCGTTCCGTGCCGCTCGAGGACCAGCTCGGTGCCATGGACGAACTCGTCCGGGAAGGCAAGGTGCGCCACGTCGGCGCCAGCAACTTCCGCGCCTGGCGCCTGGCTGAAGCGGCCGGGGTGAGCGCGGCCAACGGCATCACCGCCTTCTGCTGCGTACAGCAACGCTACACCTACCTGCGGCCACGGGTGGACGCGGACTTTGGGTTTCAGAAATCCACCAACGACGACTTGCTCGAATACTGCAGAGAGCGGGAATTCCAGTTGATTGCCTACTCCCCTCTGTTGGGTGGCGCGTACATTCGGGAAGACCGCGAGATCCAGCGGCAATACCGGCATCCCGATTCGGATGCGCGCAAGGCAACGCTGTTTCAGATCGCCGAAGAGATCGGCGCCACACCCAACCAGGTGATCCTTGCCTGGCTTACCGGCCGCGGCGTCATTCCAATATCGGGCGCAAGCAAGGCGCACCAGCTAAGCGAGAGCCTGATCGGTTTCGATCTGACCCTGTCCGAGGAAATTCTTGACCGCCTGGACGCGGCGGGCGCGGGCAACGGGTAGCGCAAGAGGGAGGTATTTGCCAGTGGCCACGAAACTCAATGTTCTATGGATCAGTTTTGAAGACTGCCTGCCGCTCTACGGTTGCTACGGCGACAAGATAGCCAGGACGCCGGCGGTTGACCGGCTGGCGTCGGAGGGATGCATCTATCCCAACGCTTTCTCGACGGCGCCGATCTGCGCGCCGGCGCGGGCGGCGGTGATCACCGGGATGTATCCCACCAGTATCGGCGCCCACCACATGAGGACGACCCGGGGAAAGGCCTACGACGCACCGGTCCCGCACTACGCCAAGTGTCTTGGCGAGTACTTCAGAAGAGAGGGCTACTACTGCTCGAACAACGTCAAGACCGACTACCAGTTCGCACCGCCTTTTGCCGCCTGGGACGATTGCTCCAACACCGCGCACTGGAGGAACCGGCCTGATCCATCGGCGCCTTTTTTCGCCGTCTTCAATCCCGAATACACCCACGAGTCCGGCATGTGGGAGGAAAAGCGCACGTGGCCGTTCGACTACATCGTACCGAGCCTGCGGGAAACCACCGATCCGGATTCCGTCGAGGTGCCGCCGTACTTTCCGGATACCCCCCGGGTCCGAAGGAGTATCGCCAGGAACTACGACAACATGGCGCTATGCGACCAGGTCATGGAAGCGCTGCTCGGGCAGCTTGAAGAAGACGGCCTGGCCGACAACACCATCGTCGTGCACTGGAGCGATCACGGGCCGATGCCCAGGGGCAAACGCCACCCCTATGACACGGGAATACACTCGCCGATGATCGTTCGCTGGCCGGGGGTGATCGAGGCGGGCACGACCAGTGACAGGCTGGTGAGCACCGTGGATCTCGGCCCCACCATGCTCAGTGCCTGCGGAATCACCGTGCCGCCGCATATGCAGGGGCGGGCCTTCCTGGGCGCGCAGGACACGCCCGAGAGGAAATACATCCATGCCTCGGTAGACCGTTCCGATGCCGACAACGACATGGTCAGGGCGGTCAGGGACAAGACGTACAAGTACATCAAGAACGGGTTTCCCGAGAAGCCATATCTTCTCTGGAATCGCTTCCGGAACCATCATCCCATCATGCAGGAGTGGTACCGCTGCTGGATGGAGGGCACGCTCGATGAGACGCAGTCGATCATGTTCGCCGAGAAACGGCCCGTGGAAGAACTCTACGACACCCGGACGGATCCCTGGGAAGTCGATAACCTGGCGGAAGACGACGGCTACCGGGACGTGCTGGACCGTATGCGTGAGGAACTCGACACCTGGCAGAAAGAAACCCGGGACCTTGGACTGCTCGATGAAAGGGTCATGAAGGCCATCCACTATCCGAATGGAGAGAAGCCGGTCTGCGCGGAAGCCCAATGCCTGGTTTTCGCGGCGGACTCGTACGGGCAGGACCGGGCGCCGGATGCGTTCAGCCTGCCCGGGCATCATCGGCTGCAGCTATTCAGTCCGACCCAGGGGTGCAGCATCTGTTTCACGCTGGATGAGGGCGAAGCACCTTCCTGGCGGGTGTGCACGCAGCCCATCACGCTGCCGGCGGGCAGCCATCGCCTCAGGACGGTGGTCTCGAGGATCGGGTACCACAACAGCCACGAAAAGACATTCGAGATCGCGGTGACGCCGGAGTAGCGGAATTGCTTGAACTGGGCGTCATTGCGGATGACCTGACCGGCGGCATGATGGTGGCGAGCCTGTTGGAACGGGAAGGTGTTTCGTGCCCGCTGGTGACGTCCGCCGATGCGCTCGCAGGAGTCGACGAAGATGCCGAGGCGGTTGTGGTCGGCCGGAAAATACGGTTGCTGCCGCCGGAAAAGGCAGTCGCCGACGCCCGCCGGTCGGCGGAGGCGCTGCTCCAATTGGGGGCAAGGCGGATCTACTACAAGTACAGCGCGCTCTTCATGTCGACCGAGAGGGGCAATATCGGGCCCGTCTCGGAGTGCCTGATGGCATTGACCGGCGCCGACCATGTCCTGTTCTGCCCAACGTGGCGCGGCGCCACGGTGTACCTGGGAAGGCTCTTTGTGAACGACGTGATGCTGCACGAGTCGGGAGCGAGCCGCGACCCGGCAACACCGATGACCAATTCCAACCTGTTGCAAGTCCTGCAGGCACAGAGCCGTGCAAGAGTCGGCCTCCTGCCCCTTCGCGTCCTGCACCGCGCGAAACCCGCCGCCGAGGAGTTCCTCGCCGAGCAGAAGACCGAGGGCACCCGGTTCTTCATTGCGGATGCGATCGAGAGCGAAGATGTCGACCGAATCGCGGAGCTGGCAGCGGATTCACCGCTCAGCACCGGCGCAGATTGGTTGCCTGTGTACCTGGCGCGCAACTGGCGGCGGGAACAAGAAAGGCCCGAGCCACGCGCGCTCCTACCGCCGGCGCCGGGATACCAGGCCGTGCTTTCCGGCAGTTGCAGCCCCAAGACAAACCGCCAGGTCAGGGCCTTCGAACGGCAACACCCCCTGTTCAAGATCGACCTGCTGCAGGCCGCCCGCGATTCGGGCACGGTCGACAGGATCGTCGGCTGGGCGGCGGACAGGTTGGAACGGGGACCGGTCGGGATCGCCACGACAACGGATCACGAAGGCGTCGAGCGTGCACACGGAGCACTTGGGCGACAGGGTGCCGCGGACCTGGCAGAAGACCTGCTGGCGCGCGTGACCCGCCGCCTGCACGACTTCGGCGTGCGGAAGTTTGTCGTCGCCGGCGGCGAGACCTCGGGAACCGTCATCGATACATTGGGCATCGACAGGCTTCGCGTCTCCCCGTTCGACTACCTGGGAGGCGGCTACTGCCACGCGGCCGGCCCTGATCCCATATCATTGGTCACCAAGGCCGGGGGCGCTGGCGAAGAGGACTTCTTTGATGCCGCGCTGCGGCGCATGCGGGATGCCGATGCGGCGGGGTAACAGCTAGACAAACACGAAGACGAGAGTATGCCAACAGACACATCCGGCAGCGTGACAGCCAAGCGTGACGAGAGGATCAATCGGTCAGCGCCATCCGGGCAGATTGCACCGACGGAAATGCGCCGTTTTACCGATCAACTGGAGCGGGATGGCCTGGCGGGGCCGTTCGAGTTGGCGGACAAGTCGATACTCGACGCCGTGTCCGAAGTGGCCGTCGGACTACAGGCACTGCAGCGGGCGCAGAATTCACTGGCAACGCTGGCGGGACAGGAAGACCAACTGCGCCACACGACGCTTATCAACAGGCACGTGGCGTTCGGCGTGGTAGGGGAACTCTTTCTCGACGCCAACCTGCAGTCCGTGGTGGCCGACTGTTTCGGCAAGGACCTGGTGCTCTGGCAGACCAAGTTCTTTCCG
Source organism: Candidatus Azotimanducaceae bacterium (assembly GCA_965203615.1). Classification (GTDB taxonomy): domain Bacteria; phylum Pseudomonadota; class Gammaproteobacteria; order Pseudomonadales; family Azotimanducaceae; genus VXNE01. The sequence continues at coordinate 3,968,584 of OZ241900.1, read as the reverse complement.
AAATACGCAGGCGTCGGAGAAAACCGATGGCACCACGATCGCATCATCGAAAACGGCAACGACCCGATCAGGATTCATGACACCAGCAATCACTTCTCCTTTGTCGTGGCCCTGTCCGATCTGGGCATGGAACACGGCAGGATCGAGTACATAAGGGGGTCGCATCTGCCCATCGACGGTTTCGACAGGGATATGCCGCGCCTGTTCGACGAGATGCCGGACGTGGTCCATGACAGGATCACCCCACTGACGTTCAGGAGAGGCGAATTCGCGGTATTCCATTCCGCGTTGCTGCACCGCAGCCTGGCCTATGAGCACAGGGAAGAGGAGTGGCGCCCAGGGTACTTCGGCAGCCCCAACCCGGAACTACGAAGGAACGCCGACATTCGGTCCGGAAGAATCTCGTTGGCCGCAAGGCTCGCCAGGAAGGGCACGGTCATTCCCGAAAGATGGGGTTCGAATCCGGCCGGGGCTGCGCACGCCATCGCAGAGCCGGTCCCCTACTACGACACCATGCCGGATCAAACCCGTCCCACGGGTTCGGTGGTAATACCTTTCAACTAAAGGACCCGCCCTGATACGCAGATATTGCTCCAGGGTCCATTTCTCAAGGGGGATCCGAACCGCGAGTCACCTTGCGAGAGGCGACGCAACAACCGAGGACACATCATGCAGGTAGGAATCATGTCGGGTCACTTCCCGCGACCCACTCTGGAAGAGTCGCTCGATGCGATTCTCGGGCACGACATCCGTCATCTTCAGTTCAACCCGGGGTCGGTGAACGTGGACGGGCCGCTGGCCGACAAGCTCGCGAAGGCGCCAATGGTCCGCGAGGAAACCCGAAAGCGCGGCATGACGGTCTCGGCGGTGGGCGGGCCGGCCAACATGGTCGCCGTCGACGAGGCCCAGCGCCGCCAGGCAATAGAGAAACTGAAGTTGCTGACATCGGCCTGTGGCCCCATGGGCACTTCGGTCATCGCGACGTGCACCGGATCCCGGGACCCCGACAGCATGTGGCGCAGGCATCCCGACAACGAGACACGTGAAACCTGGCGGGTGTTGTGCAATACGCTGGAACAGGTACTGCCGGTCGCGGAAGCGGCGGGTGTCGTCATCGCCTTCGAACCCGAGGTGAACAATGTCGTCACCACGGCGAAGAGGGCCCGGCGGCTGATCGACGAGATGGGCTCGCCGAGTCTCGGAGTCGTCATGGATGCATCAAATCTCTTCGGCGAAGGCGATCTGCCACGCATGACCGAGATACTCGACGAGGCGTTCGAATTGCTGGGCGATCACATCGCCATCGCACACGGCAAGGATCTCGATCGGGACGGTGATGCGGGCCACCTGGCGGCGGGAACCGGCAAACTCGATTACGCGCGCTACGTCTCGCTGCTCTGCGCCCTGCCCTTTGACGTACCGGTCATTCTCCACGGGCTCAAGGAAGACCAGGTGGATGCCAGCGTCGCGATGCTGAGAGGCCACGCCGCGAAGCACCAGGCAAGAGCATGAAGCCAGAGTTTGGTCGTCGAGCACCGCACTTATCGAACAACAGCTCTTATCTCGTCGATGGGCTGCGGCCACCGCATTCGCCAACGCGCGTCGCGCCAAGCGTACGTCTGCGACGACCCGGGCTGCAGGTCAAGATCCGCTGAAACGGCCTTTACGGGGTTGAGACGCCCTGCCAGTCCCTGGAGCGCAAGGGCGTCGGCGATCGAACCGACTCGACGCAGGGCTGATGCCCAACCAAGCGTCTGTGCGTACCGCGTGAGCCGATCGGCATCGATACTCGCGCTGCCGGCGGCAACCGCTTCCGCGAGCACAGCGGCACCGCCGACGAGCGTCGGGCGTCTGGCGGCGTCGAGTAGGGCCCGTTCGAGATCGGAGACGCGTGACTCCTGACTGACGATCGCACCAACCCCTATCATGCTGTCCGATTCCTTAACGATGTGAAGCGGCCGGCCCGACAATGTCTTGGCACGAATTCGCTTGGTGCTAGCGACCTGGATCGATCGCGATGGGTGGGTGACCAGGTCATGCTCGTCCAAAGCCGTGCGGTACGCCATTCGATGTGGGATTCCGGCAAATGCCGCCGCCACCGCCAAAGCAATTTCCTCCGCCACCGACGGCGTTCCAAGCACACCCAGTTGCCTGACGACGTAGTGACCGTGCCGGACGCGATCAACGAGGCCCGCGGCGATCATGCGCTTGAGCACGTTGCCCGTCGCCGCTCGAGATCGTCCGAGGCGTATCTGAGCTTCCTGGAAGGTAAAGAGGATCTTTCCATCTGCGACCAGATCATCCGCGAGGGTCAAGCTGGCGTTTCGTGTATCAATACCCATATTTCACGCAATTGGTGAATATTGAAAACAATTATACTAGACCTTTGAGCGGACATGTTGTCGATATTCACGATAATGATGTATATCGACCACTTTTTTGCAATCCAGGAGATGATCCCTTGACTACCCACACTACGTCTCATCTGCGCATTGACGTACCAGTTATTCTTCACGGGCCTGGAGAGGATCGGATGGATGCCAGCGTTGCGATGCTGAGAGGCCACGCCGCAACGCATCGGACGGAGGATGAGAGACAAGATTGCGATTGACTCCCTGCCTGGCAGGCTGCCCAGGCGTTGCCTGCCCGGCGTGATTCTGCTGCTGGCGCTCGCCTCCATGGCGGAGCAGCCGGCCTATCAGCACGGCATCTCGCTGCTGCATGAGCTGAAGTATGCCGCCGACTTCGAGCACTTCGAATACGCCAACCCAGACGCGCCGAAAGGCGGCGAACTGAGGCTCTCGACAACCTCGCCCATCCGGAACTTCGCGGGTGTCCCCGGAACGGGTGTCCCGGGCGCACAGGGCATCGGCAGAACGGTCGACCGGCTGATGATCCGTTCGGCGGACGAACTGTCCGGTCTCTATGGCCAGCTTGCCGATGGCGTCGCGCTGTCCGCCGACAGGAAGTCTCTCTTCGTCCGGATACACAAGGACGCGCGCTGGCACGATGGCGTGCCGGTGACGACGAAGGACGTGAAGTTCTCCCATGACGAACTGTTGAAGCTCCCCTTCGGCAAGGTCTACCTGCAGTCCTGGATCGAGTCGCTGGAGATAGTCAACGACAAGGAGATGGTCGTTCATCACCGGGGCGAGTTCACCAACTCGAACCTGGTGGCGCTGACCTGGTTTCCCATCCGGCCGGCGCACTACTACGCGGACAAGGACTCCAGCACCCTCACCCTGGTGCCGCCGGTGGGCAGCGGCCCCTATCGCGTGGCCGACTTTGATCACGACTTTGTCCGTTACGAGCGCGTTGAAAACTACTGGGGTCGGGATATCCCCGTGAATCGGGGTCGGTACAACTTCGATGTCATCCAGTACGACGTCTATCGCGACGCGACGGTGGCCAGGGAGGCCATTCGCAAGGGGCTGTTCGACATCTACTTCGAAGCCGACATTCGGCACTGGGCTTCGTCCTACGAAACCCCGGCAGTAGAGGCGGGATTCCTCATCATGGAAACGCGGTCCCTGCAGAAGTTCATCGGTCCCGCATTGGCGATCGTGCTGAATCTCGATCGCGAAAGACTGCGGGACGTACGGGTCCGCGAGGCGCTGACGCTGGCGCTCGATTTCGAGTGGCAGAACCGGGTCTTCCAATACGGCTCACAGTCGCGCGCGCTGAGCTACTTCGCCAACTCGTCCTTTGCCGCGAGCGGACTGCCCAGCCAAGCCGAACTCGCCCTGCTTGCCCCCTACCGGGACCGTCTCCCGGAGCGGGTGTTTACCGAGGCATTCCAGCTCCCGGTCTCGAACGGCGCCGGGATGCACCGTTCGGCCCTTGAACGGGCGCGCGACCTGCTTGCGGAAGCCGGTTGGACGATACGGGAGGGGCGCCTGGTCAATGCCTCCGGGCAGCCGTTCGAACTGGAGTTGACGACCCAGAACCCGTCGCAGCGTCGGGTCCTACTGCCGTACATCGAGTCTCTCAAGACACTCGGCATAGACGCGCGGCTGAGGCTGCTGGAAAACGTGGCGTGGGTGAATCACTTGCGCGCACGCAACTTCGATGCGTATGTCAGGGGACACGACTTTCTCAATCCGCCGCTGGGGGAACTGCGGAGTTACTTTGGCTCCGGCACCGCCGACCTGGAGCTTGGCGGGAACATGGCCGGGCTGCGCGATCCCATCGTCGATGCGCTCATCGAAAAAGCGGAGCAGAGGGCGGGGACAATCGAAGAAGCCATGACCGCCTGCCGGGCGCTCGATCGCGTGCTGCTGTGGGGCTTCTACCACATACCGTTGCAAATCCCGGACGAGGAGCGATTCGTGCGCTGGGACAAGTTCGAGAGGCCGGAGCACGAGGCCGTCGCCAAGTACGAGTACCTGACCGGCAGCGCCGTGCGCATCCTGGATAGCTGGTGGATCGATCCCGACAGGGTCCGCAGACTGGCGCTGGCGGGGAGGTAGCGGTGGTCCTCAGGCAACAACCGCCCGGTCCGTCGGCCGTCTGGGTCAACAAACCCGCGGCGGACCATTCGGCGAACCAATTGCCCGCTGGCGTGACACACCACACGTTCTACTCCATGGCGCACGAAACCGATGTTGGCTACTGCATCTACCTGCCGCCGAACTACGATGCCCGGGCGGACAAGCGCTACCCGGTGATCTACAACCTGCATGGCGCCGGCGACAACGAGTTGCATGGCTTCGACGACGTGCGGGTGCTCGATGCCGGGATTCGCGAGGGGCGCTGGCCCGCCATGATCGCAGTGCTACCCAACGGCGGCATGCGCACGTTCTACAAGGACTCGCATGGAACAAATGCCTCCGGGGAGCGCCAGCGACCGGCGGCGATTGGTCCATGCGCGACGAGCGGGGCCGGGCCACAGGCGAAGCCGAAGGCTGCGGCTGTGGGGCACTTTCATGGAAGTACGCCTCCGCCGATGGAGGGAACGCCTGCACTTCCTCACGCGTCAGCGGTCGGGGACGCTTCCCCGGCTGAGGGCTCCCACGACAGGCGCTTCCAGAGCGAGACGCTCATCATTCGCGAACTGATTCCCCACATCGACGCGACCTGGCGCACGATCGATGCGCGCAAGGGGCGGTGCATCGAGGGGCACAGCATGGGAGGCCGCGGCGCAACGCGACTGGCGATGAAATACCCGAACCTGTTCTGTTCGCTGTTCAACCTGGCGGGCAACGTGCCGCGCACCCTCGCGCACTTCGACCCGTCGGCGCCGGACACGTACCCCAACAACTACCTTGGCCCCGACCGGCAGAACTACATCGACAACGATGCCTACGAACTGCTCAAGAAGAACCTGGGTGACATCAAGGGCAAACTGCGCATTCAAATGTGGTGCGGGACACAGGATACGGGCCACCTCGCAACCATCAGGGATTTCCACCACGCCTTGCTGGAGGCTGACGTGGACCACACGTACATGGAGATCGAAGGCCTGGGCCACAGGAAGAAGCCGATCCTCGACAGGTACCGCGACGTGTGGTTCGACTATCACGTGGAGTCGCTGCGGCAGGCAGCGGATTGGAAGTAGGTGCCCTATTCCCTTGTCCGGCATTGGGATCTGCGATAAATACTCCATATCCCCATCGGAGATGACCACCGCATGACCACGCGCAGAACCATTCTCGCCGGCATCTCGCTGGCACCGGCCATTCCCTTGCTTTCTCGCGCCGCCTGGGCGGACGAAGCCGCGACCGCGGCAGACAAGCTGAACACTTCCCGGCTCGTATATCTCACGCCGATCAAGAGCAATGGCGACGAGAGCCGCTGCAAGGCCGAGATCTGGTTCGCCCACGATGCCGGCAACGTCTATGTCGTCACGCCGCCCGATGCCTGGCGCGCGCAGGCGGTACGGCAGGGCCTGACCAGCGCCCGAATCTGGGTCGGGGATTTCGGCGTATGGACCCGGGCCGACGGCGCCTTTCGCGACGCACCGGAATTCATGGCCACGGCCTCGATCGAAACGGACGCGGCTGTTCACGCACGCATCCTGGAGACGATGGGCGGCAAGTACGCGGATACCGGATGGAGCAGGTGGGGACCACGGTTCCATGAAGGCCTGGTCGACGGTTCGCGCGTGATGATTCGCTACGTGCTCGACGCCTGAGGGAGAGAGGCCGGGCTACCGGTCCTGCAAGCTCAATATTCGCCGCGCGGCATTATCCGCCGCACGTCCCGATCGAACCCGGACGCGACCCACTCGCACTGGGCGGTGTTCCAGTGGGAGAAGAACAGGCGTTTGTCGGGATCCGGATGCAGGGCCAGGCGTTCCGGAAACAGGTTCCAGTCGGTCAGGACCGGCGCGGGTGGACGCACGTAGCGGCGGACGCCCGGCCGCCAGCTCCTGAGCCATCCTCCACGCGCATAGTACTGGTGCCAGGTGCGGCGACGCTTCCTGCCGTCACCGTCGAACCGGGTATGGAAGATCGCGGTGTCATACAGCACGCAGGTGCCCGCCGGTCCATGGACAGGCACCTCGTGATAGTCCGCGCCCAGTCCCTCGAACGCGTCCCGAAGCGTTGCGTAGCGGTTGCTTCTCGGGACGACGCAGAACGCCGGCGTGGTCTCATCCACGTCGGTCAGGTAGTGGATCGCGCATAGCCAGTCACAGGGGTTATAGGGCTTGCGGTCGAAGCGGTCGGGAGCAACCCGGTCGTGGTGGAAGTTCATGGCGCCCTTGCCGGCATCCGTCGGCGTCTCGCGAAAGTTGAACTCGCTGAAGCGAACCCGGTCTTCGCCACCCAGGATCCGGGCGACCACCGGGTAGGAGCGCGGGTGTTGGGTGTAGGGATCGAGCTCCGGATAGTCGAGCAGCGGCTGCGAGAACATGATGCCCGCGTTCCTTTGGAAGTGCCTTCTTTCACCCGAGAGGCCCCAGGCTTTGGGCCGCTCGCGTTGCGTACGGTCGTAAAACTCGTTCAGGTGCGCGATCTCGTCCAGACCCAGGCAATCGTCCAGAACGACGAACCCGTGCTTCCCGAAAAAGTCACGGGCGGCGCCCCCCTGCCCCTCCGGCTCGAAATGCACCGCGAACCCGGCATTGATCCGACCGAATCCCTGGCTAGCGACCACTCGGTCGCCACTGATGTTCTCCTCTTTCGTGACCTTGAGCGTCACTCTGCTATCCGCCATAGATCCCTGAATCGAGGCGAGATTGTACCTTGCATCAGCCGTCTGTTACTTTACTGAGTAAATTTACTCAATTACGTAACACTCATGAGTTTCGAGCGCGCACAGGTGTCTACGCTCATCGACCGGCTCAAAGAAACACCGCAACGCCTGATATTCGTCACCGGACCCCGGCAGACCGGTAAGACTACCCTTGTCGACCGTGCCCTTGAGCGCCTCGACCGTCCTAGCCTATACCTCCCGGTTGACGAACCGGAGTCGGTGGCCCTCCCCCGAATCAGGAACCTGCCCAACGAAGGGATCACGGGCCTCACCCAAGCCGCGTACGCGGGAGAACGCGACTCTCGCTGGGTCGTACAGGCTTGGGAGCGCGCGCGAATGCAGGCCGCTCGATCAGAAAGCGGGTTTGTCCTCGTATTCGATGAAATTCAGAAAATTCCAAACTGGTCGGAGACTGTCAAAGGCCTTTGGGACGCCGACCGTCGGCAAAATCGCCCCATGCACGTCGTGTTGCTGGGATCGGGCCCCCTATTGATGCAGAAAGGCATGACCGAGAGCCTTGCCGGACGCTTCGAGGCCATCAGGCTCGCACATTGGTCCTTCAAGGAGATGGCGACGGCGTTCGGCTTCGACTTCCCGCAGTACGTCTTTTTTGGCGGCTATCCGGGCGCCGCGCCGCTCGTTCACGAAGAGTCCCGCTGGCGTGACTACGTCGCAAATGCGCTAGTGGAGCCGAATATCGAGCGCGACATCGTAGCAATGGACCGAGTAGACAAACCCGCACTACTCAAACGGCTCTTCGAACTGAGCGCCGAGTTCTCTGGCGAGATTCTTGCCTACAGCAAGATGGTCGGCCAACTCGACGATGCAGGCAACACGACGACTCTGGCGCGCTACCTGCAATTGTTGGAACAAGCTGGCCTGGTGGCGGGACTCTTGAAATACGAAGGTCTCTCGCGCCGCCAGCGGTCGTCAAGTCCGAAGCTGAATGTACTGAACACGGCCTTGATGGCTGTCCATTCGGGATACACGTTCGATGAGGCCCGGGCGGACCGAACCTTTTGGGGAAGACTCGTGGAGAGCGCCGTCGGCGCGCACCTGTACAACACTGGCATGCCGGAAGTCCGGCTCTACTACTGGCGTCGGGGGGACCACGAAGTGGATTTCGTCCTGGAGCGCGGGCGACGACTGGTCTCCATAGAAGTGAAGAGCAATGGACGCGGAATCAACCGTAGCGGCCGCAAGGAGTTCGCGAAGAGTTTCAATCCCGAACGATCGCTGCTCGTCGGCAGCGACGCCATCCACATCGAAGAGTTCCTGTCGGTCCCGGCAGGCTACTGGTTCGAGCGGGCGGGCAAGAGCGGCACCGCCTTGGTCAAGGAACAGGCAAGGAACCTCTTGCAGGTTCGAGAACAACACCCAGCCACAACCGGCGAACCGGCCCCACAGTACGATGCCAGGGAACGGCAGCGGCGAGAGGCCTGGCACAACCATGTTGCGTCGCACGCGCGCTCCCTGCGGGAGAACCGCGCTCCGCCTGCGCTTCTCCATCACTTGGCCGCCGCATATTTCGGCGACTACATCGAAGCTGAGGGCGACACGCCAAGAAACCGACTACTCGACCTGCTCAACGGCGACGGTCAACTCGTCGACACTGTCATTGCGGCCTTTCGCTCGACAACCGTTCGCAATGATCTGTCCGACGAGTCCGAAGTGGTCAGGCTCACGGCAGCGAGCGAGGTGCACTACCTGAATTATCCGTTCATGGCAGGTCTGGAAGAACTCGATCCCGCAGAACTCGACGAACGTCAGATACGCCTTGCTCTCACCATCCATTTCAACCGGTTGCGGCCGGTGGGGAGGATCCAGTGGTACTCGTCAATCGTGTCGCATCGACCCGACCTGGTCGCGGACGTCCTCGTCCGGACAGTTCGACAATGCTGGACTCGGAAAAATGTGGATCACGCGACACTGTTCGAACTTGCAGATGACCAACACGCCACCGTGGCTGCATTGGCGGTACCACGGTTGCTTCGATCATTCCCGCCACGCGCCACGTCAAGACAGCTTACCGCGCTGAGACACATGCTCCGGGCAGCGATTCGGCATTGTCCCAGAAAGGAACTTGTTCAGCTCATCGACCGAAAACTGGCAATCCGCAGCCTGAACGTGGCACAACGAATCTACTGGTGCTGCACCGGATTGCTGGTAGAGCCGGCGGCGTTTACGGGCCGACTGCGGAAAGAGATCGCAGGAGGAGGCGAGAGACGAGTCCGTCACGCCGCCTCCTACCTCGTCTCCGCCGATAAGGCAGTATGGATCAGCGAATTGAATGTGCCCGCACTTGATCTGCTGATTCAATCCCTGGGGCGTTCGTACAGGCCCTCAAGCCTCATGACCGAATCTGGCGCATTCATTGTCGCCGCGAATATGGAAGCCGCCGAGCTGGTGGAACTTCTCATAGGGAGGCTTTCGACGATTGCGTCGACCAAGGCATCGAAAGCGCTGGAAAGACTCGCCACAACCGACTCCTTGCGTCCTTGGCGAGCGAGGCTCAGGAACGCGAAGGCCAGGCAGCGAGAGGTTCGCTGACAGGCAATGTGAGCGTGTCCGAGCAACCGCCCTATGGGCTGGATAACCGCATCGGTCAACATCATCCGCGGTGAACGACGCAGCGAAAGCCGATGTGCGATGTCGCCGTATCGATCATCTGCGGGATACGTGCCGCCGGACGATAGCGCAGACAGTAGCTCGGTGCGCACAGATGCGAACCCCCTTTGAGCACCTTGCGCGGAATCCTTATCTCGGGTTGCGATGGATCGAAGCTCAAACGTTCCAGCCCGCCACGCGGATTGGTTCGCCGGATGGTTCCCTGGTCGCCCGGCCCGCAACAAGGGACACCTGTTGCTTCATGAGACGTACTCCACCAGTCCTGCGTCCACTCCCATACATTACCCACCACGTCGAACAGGCCGTAACCGTTGGGCGGATACGTTTCCACGGGGGAAGTGCGGGTGTAGCCGTCGCGCGCGGTATTGCGCCACGGAAAATCGCCCTCCCAGGTGTTCGCCATCGCCTTGCCGTCAGGGCAGAAATCGTTACCCCAAGGGTAGGTTGCCCCGTCCAGGCCGCCTCTTGCCGCGTATTCCCACTCGGCTTCCGTGGGCAACGACTTTCCGCGCCAGTCGGCATAGGCGCTCGCATCCTCGTAAGCGACATGGACCACGGGATGGTCGTCGAACGCAAGCTGATCTCGCCAATGGGCGCCCCTGACGAATCGCCACCAATTGCCGGGATTGCCCAGATCGACGGGGCCGCGAGTCTGGGTGAACACAAGCGACCCCGCCGCGAGGTCTGCTTCGTCGAGCCCTGGATAGTTTTCGGCGATCAGATCCCTCTCCGCGACCGTCACGTAGCCGGTCGCCTCGACGAAGCGCGCGAAATCCCTGTTGGTCACCGGCGCGGGATCCATCCAGAAGCCATCCAGCGAGACCAGGTGCACGGGACGTTCTTCCACGTAAAAGTCGGCAGCCCCCATGTGGAATTCCCCCGCGGGAATCCAGATCATTTCGTCGGTGCCGGAAGTCAAGCCTGGTGCTGCTACGACCCGTCCTCCAGGCGCGATGCGGCACCGATTCGGGCCCTCAACTCGGACAGTTCCGTCTCGGCGGCTGCGAGACGCCGCGCAGTCTCTTCCGGCGTCAACAGGTTTCGCCCCGCGCCAGGATCGTAAAGACGCAGCGTGGAACCATCCAACCATAGATCGAGATTAAGTCTGCTGCTGCGAAGGCCCCGTTCGCCATTGGGAAGTGCGCGCTCCCGCATGGACCGGTAGTCCCCGCGGGACAGTTCGAAACCCTGCAGGGCCGGCACCAGGTATTCCCCGCGCGGGTCATACATGAAGTACTCGGCCACGCCCCACTTCGCGTAGCGCGCCTTCTTGCGCTCATCCTCCCTGCGCGTGCTCTTCGAGGTGACCTCCAGCACGAACGCAGGCGACGGTTCCTCCCAGAGCTTGTAGATCTCTCGCTCGCGCTCTTCTTCGCTTAGACCGCCGAAGGCCACGAAGATATCCGGCGACAGGTGTCTCCTCGGCTCTTGCGGATCGTCGTACGCCAACATGTTGACGCCGACATAGGCGTCCGACCGGCGCTTGAAGAACGTCGTGAGGCAATACGCCAGGTCCGACAGGCGTCTGTAGTGGAGTGGGGTCTCCGCCACCGGTCTGCCGTCCGACGTCGGGAACTCAACGGCGCGGGAATCGACGCGCAGCACTTCGCTCATGGGTCCGGTCTCGCTCCAGGCACCAGCCTTGCCGACGGCCAGCCGAGCGTAACACGGCCGCGCGCTCAATCCGAAGTGGGACGCCCGGTTCACGGGCTCGGCCAGCCATGTGTCGCTCCGGCAAAACAGCAAGGGAGATTGTCGCCCATGGGCCAACACCGCTCCGACAGCCAACGACCCCGATCAATGTAGGAACAGTCTGAAGTCAAGTGACGTTTCTGCCGGTGGAAGTCGGCCCCAACCACAGGCGGCAACCGCAGGATCGTCTCCGAAACGGCTTCCGTTCGTGGAAATAGATGCTTCCCGGATATACTGCCGCACGGGAAACTCGGAGACTCGAATGGCCTACGAAACAATCATCGTCGACACCAAGGACTTCGTGACGACCATCACGCTGAACCGTCCCGAGCGGCTGAACGCGTTGAACCTGCAGCTTGCGAACGAACTCTTCGACGCGCTGCACGAGAAGGACCAGGACGACGATACGCGGGTTTTCATCATTACGGGCGCGGGCCGCGGGTTCAGTTCGGGCGCGGATCAACGGGGCGGAGGCCCCAGTGAGCCCAGGGCCAGCAACGCCCCCGGCCTTGCCGAACGCATGTTCCAGTGTTTCCACGACCTGGAGAAGCCCGTCATCGCCGCGATCAACGGCTGGGCCGTCGGCGGCGGATGCACCATGACCCTGCTCTGCGACCTTCGCATCGCTTCGGAAGAGGCGCGCTTCCTGCTTCCTTTCACGAGACTCGGCATCCACGCCGAACTGGGATCGACCTATACGCTGCCCCGCCTGATCGGACAGGGAAAGGCGTCCGAAATGATCCTGTTGTCGAAAACCGTCGAGGCGCAGGAGGCTTTGGACATCGGGCTGGTGAACCAGGTGGTGCCCGCCGATCAACTAGCCCAGGTGTCGTGGGAAACGGCGACCACCATCGCGGGTTTCTCGCCCATGTCCGTGCGCGTGAACAAGCAGGGTCTCAAGCAAGGCCTGCAATCCGACATAGAGACCCAGTTGCGATACGAGACGCTGGCGCTATCGGTGCTCGGCAAATCCGAGGACACCCAGGAAGCCCGGGCCGCAGCCCGCGAAGGTCGAGAGCCCGAATTCAAGGGGCGTTAGGGCCGACCGCACAAACCGCCAGACAACGCAGGCAGATTCGGCATCCACCACTTGCCGGCAGGTAATCTGGGTGACTTTGGGAACCATCTCCTTGACGTCGGCGGAACGGAACTTACCGTAGGCGCGCGATGCTGTACGCAAGGGAAGGAATGGGGCAAACGGTGGTGTACGTGGCGGCGACATGAGTGATCTCCGATTCATCGACGGCTACACGGACAAGGGTTCCGTGGAAGTTCCGCCGACGATGACCTTCCGGAGAATGTTCCACCTGGGTCTCAAGACCTGGCCTTTCATGCGTCCCATGCTGAAGCACCTCGTGGTGCTGCTTGCGCTTGTCTTCTCCGGTGGTCTGACCGCCCTCGTCGGGATGTTTTTCGGCACAGACCTGTTCTACAACAAGGTCCTGATCGGCGAAAAACTGCAGCCCATCCAGGCAACCGTGTTGTTCGTCGGAGATGAGTACGTCACCACGGATCCACTCAAACTTGGCAAGGACACCCCCGAAAAGTCCAAGCCCGGCAACACGAAAGAGTCCGACTCACCCAAGGTCGAACCCGAGTTGACCGAGGCACAGCGCAAGACTGTGCGCAATCGCTTTCTGATCTGGACCGTGATCGGCGGAGTGTTCGGCGCAATTTTCGGCGCGGCCGCCTGGTACTACAGCACCTGGGTCTGGCAGAGCATCAACCAGAACCTGCGCGTGGCCATGGTCGAACGCGCGGAGTCCCTGTCGCTCAGGTTCCACAACGATTCCCGGGTCGGAGACGCCATCTTCCGGGTCTACCAGGACAGCGCGATGATCATCAACCTGCTCGAGGAAGGCGTCATCGCACCGCTGGTGGTGTTCTACGGGATTCTCCTGGGGTTGGCGTTCGCCGCCGCCTTCGACCCCTGGTTGGTACTTATCGCCGTCGTTGTCGCAGTACCCATCGGCTGGATGACTGTGGTATCCACGCCCCGGATACGCCGGCGCGCCCTTGCCAACCGCATCGCCAACAGCAACCTGACCTCCCGTCTGCAGGAAGCCTTCGCCGCAATCAAGGTGGTCAAGGCCAACCGTTCCGAGGCCCGTGTTTTCGACCGCTTCGACCGGGACTCCATCCGCGCGCTGGACGCCGCCTACTTCCTCCGCCTCGACATGGTTCTACTGATCACGGCGGTGACGCTCCTCGGCGGCGGAATGTTGATCCTGTCCGAGTACGTCATGGTCTCCTGGGTGATCGACAATCGGGAGACCTTTCTCGGTGCACTGGTCGCGGCATTCATCGGTTTCGTGGTCTGGAATGTTGGAGCAGTGCGTATCGCAACAGATCGCATGGCAGGACTAGCCCGAAGCGCCCGCGACCTGCTTGGCACCTGGATGCGGATGCAGGACCTGTTCCTCGCCCTGGAACGCGCCTTCTATCTCCTCGACCAGGAGCCCGAAGTCGTGGATCCGGAGTATCCGGTGCGCTTTCCGAACCCGATCGAGCGCGTGGCCTGGCGCGGCATCGAGTTCGCCTACGAAGCCAACAAGCCGGTGCTGCGGGACATCGACCTCACCGCCGACGCGGGCACCGTGACCGCGATCGTCGGCGCCACGGGAACCGGCAAGTCCACGCTGATGACGCTCCTGCTGCGGCTGTACGATCCCAGCGCCGGATCCATTCTGATCAACGGGGTCGACCTCAGGGACATGGCCATCGACGACATCCGCGCCAACGTGACGGTTGCGCTGCAGAAGAACATCCTGTTCGCGGACACCGTCGCCAACAACATCAGTTTTGGAACGCGGAGCACGCAGCGTGCCGACATTGAAGCCGCGGCCAGGATCGCCTGCGCCGACGCTTTCATCGAGGCGATGCCGAAGGGCTACGACACGGAACTGGGCGAACGCGGCGGCAAGCTGTCGTCCGGACAGCGGCAAAGGCTCTCCATCGCCCGTGCCGTCGTGCGCGACACGCCGATCCTGATCCTCGATGAGCCCACGGCCTCACTGGATGCGCGCACCGAGCAACAGGTGCTGGCGAACCTGGCGGACTGGGGCAGGGGCAGGGTGATCTTCGTCGTCACGCATCGGCTGTCGACCATCAGGAACGCCGATCAGATCGCGTTGATCGAAGGTGGCCGGATCGTCGAGCGGGGTGCCCACGACGCGCTGATGGCGATTCCGAACGGACGCTATCGTGCCTTCGTCGGTGCCGAATCCCTGGAGCAATCGGGTTCCCAATCGGGTTCCCAGCAGGGTTCCCAATCGGGTTCCCAGCCGGGTTCCCAGCAGGGTTCCCAGTCGGGTTCCCAGTCGGGACGCGACGATGAGTGAAGAAGCGTTGCCAACGGCCTCGCCCTCCAGCACACCGCCCGCGCCCAAGAAATCCCTGCTGCGGAGGGCGGCAAGGTTGCTCAGGGACATATTCGGCAAGCCCCGTTTCGATGACCGGCTCGATACGCAGCCGGACATCAGGACGGCTGCGGCGCTCGTCATCATCGGCCGGTCGGTACAGCTTCTGGCGGAGGTGAAATGGCTGTTCACGCTGAAGGCCCTGCTGCAGTTCGTGATGATTTTTCCGGGATTGCTGTTGCCCTGGATGGCAAAGATCGTCGTCGATAACGTGATGCTGCAGGAGCCGTTCGGCCAGACGGACGTTCTCTATCCTCCTTTCATGAATCCGATTCTGGCGCTGGTAGAGGGACGGGATCCACTGGGCATCATGCTCACCCTCACGATCCTCTACGTCGCCCTGCTGGTGATTGCCGGCAGCCGGATGGGCGAGACGGGCGCCGGCCTGTTGCAGGGACGCGATGCCGCGACGCAGGCCGAAAACCAGATCAGCGCCGGCGGCAGCGAAGGCGGCGGGCTGCTGGGCGTGGCCGAATTCATGGCACACGTCCGACTGACCCAGACCATCGCGAATCGCCTGCGTTCGCGCCTGTTCGACCGACTTACCCGCCTGCCGATGACGGTGCTCGACGATCAGCGCACCGGAGACAGTGTCTTTCGCGTGCTCTACGACACGCCATCGGCACCCGACCTGGCGCATCGCGCGACGCTACTGCCGTTCTTCATGCTGCTCGGGGCGCTGATCAACCTGTACGTCCTGCAATACTCCTACGGCGAAGTGTCGCCGCAACTGGTCGTGATCGCATGGCTCGCGGTACCGGCGGCATTCATCGCCACCTTCCCGTTTTCCGGGGCACTGCGGCGAACCAACCAGAACAAGCGCGCCGCGGGATCAGCCACGACCAACGCCATGGAAGAGTCCATGAGCAACATCACCGCCGTCCAGAGCCTGGGTGCCGGCAAGGAGGAAAACACGCGTTTCGCCCAACGCAGCAGCGAGACCTTTCTGCGGGAGCGCTACGCCATCCTCGTGATCATCGTTTCGTCGGCCGTCGTGGGTAGCGTCTTCGGCGTCGCAGCCATATATGTGACCATCCTCATCTCGGACAGCATCATCGAAGGTTCGATGTCGCCCGGCGATTTCGCGGTCCTGTTGGGAATCTACTGGAGTATCTCCGGTGCCGCAGCGTATTTCGGCGCCTGGTGGATCAAGCTGCAGGAAGTGATCGCCGCCGTTCGCCGGGTATTTTTCTTTCTCGATCACCCGTCCGAACACGACCGTCTCGGCGGCGTCGAGCTCGACGACATCCGGCGCGGCGTCGAACTCGAAGCGGTCGGGTTCGCCTATCCAGACGGGCAGGAAGCGCTTCGCGGAATCGATCTCCAGTTGCCCATGGGAGAACTGGTCGCCATCGTCGGCCCCACGGGAGCGGGCAAGACCACCCTCGCCTACCTCGTTCCTTCGCTCCTGACTCCCACGACCGGCCGGGTGCTGATCGACGGCCGGGATGCCACGGAACTCGACATCGACAGCCTGCGGCGTCACGTCACCTATGTTTTCCAGGAACACGTCCTGTTGTCCGAGACGATTCGGGAGAACCTTCTGCTTGCCAATCCCGAGGCCAGCGAGGCGCAGATGAAGGCCGCCCTCGAAACAGCGGGCTGCATGGAATTCATCAACGATCTGCCCGACGGCCTCGACACGAAATTGGGGCGTTCGGGAGACAGCCTGTCGGTCGGCCAGCAGCAGCGCCTGTCCATCGCCCGGGGCTTGGTCCGGGACGCGAAGATCCTGATCCTGGACGAACCGACGGCGGCGCTCGACCCGCAGACCGAGAACGCCCTGGTCGCCTCGCTGCGGGCGGCCGCCGAGGAACGGCTCGTCATCGTCATCGCGCATCGGCTTTCCACCATTCGCCACGCGGACCGGATCGTCTTCCTGGAAGATGGCGAAATCCGGGACCTCGGCAGCCATGACGAACTCATGGCCAAACCAGATAGCGCTTACCGCGACTTCGTCGAACTACAGCGCGGCTGACCGAATCACTCGAGGAGCGTCCCGCCGAAACCGATGCGGCCTTGCGCGCCCGGCGCGTAGAGCACGTGCACGTTCCCGCGAGGACGGTCCAGTATTCGGGCGACGATCTCCGCAACTCCCGCCATTTCTCGCCGTAGCGCTCCGCGGTCAGGCAATTCTGCCCGCAGGATGTGGACAAAGACGGGACGCACGTTCGATTCGCTCCCTGCCAGGTTCTCCGCATACGCGTCCTGGTCAATCGAACGCAGCTTGATCCAGCTTTCACCAGGATCGCTGCCAAACAAGTTTCCCAGTTCGTCGGCAAGAAGCTGAAGCGTCTCCTTTTCGACCACCTCCGGTTCGGCCGTGCCCGTCACGATTTCAACGTCAACGATTGGCATGATTGGTCCGCTTGAGCCGCGTCGACAAGTTTCGTTGAGTGTAGCGCACGGCATGCAGTCGACGGCGGTGTGCACCCGAACCGCGTGCTACGATGGATCGACCTTGCCGTTCGAGCAGCCTGCCGAACGGCAAGGCAAACCGGACGAAGACACCCGTCAAACCCATGACCGAACGAACCACCAGGGACAAGGCGCGCGTATTCGGCTTCTGGCTGGGGATCGCGGCGTTCGCGCTGCTGCTGGCATTTCCCGTCGACCCGACCAATGCGGCGGCAAGCCGGCTTGCCGCGGTAGCGGCGCTCATGGCGATCTGGTGGATCACCGAAGCCATCCCGCTGTTCGCCACCGCGCTGATGCCGCTGGTCCTGTTCCCCCTGCTCGGTATCATGGCCGGGCGCGAAACGGCGCCCGTCTATATCAACAGCACCATCGTGCTGTTCATCGGCGGCTTCATGATCGCCCTGACCATGGAGAAGTGGAACCTGCACCGGCGCATCGCGCTCGGCATCATCCACTACGTCGGCGGCGGGCCCGCCCGCATCGTGCTGGGCTTCATGGTCGCCGCCGCATTCCTGTCCATGTGGATCTCGAACACCGCAACGGCGGTGACGATGGTGCCGATAGGCCTGGCGATCGTCTCCCAGATGGAAGAACGCGCAGGCGACCGCGCGCGGCCGTTTTCGACCGGGCTCATGCTCGGCATCGCCTACGGGTGCTCGACCGGCGGCATGACCACCCTGGTGGGCACGCCGCCCAACCTGTCGTTCGTGCGCATCTACCAGATCATGTTTCCCAATGCGCCGGAGATCGCATTCGGCCAGTGGCTGAT
The DNA here is from genome assembly GCA_965203615.1 of Candidatus Azotimanducaceae bacterium. GTDB lineage: Bacteria > Pseudomonadota > Gammaproteobacteria > Pseudomonadales > Azotimanducaceae > VXNE01. The sequence goes on along the minus strand of OZ241900.1, from coordinate 3,950,461 downwards.
CGTTGCCTTCCCCGTCGGCGTCATCATGCTGCTCGTGGCCTGGTTGCTGATCACCCAGGTCCTCTACCGGGCGCCGGCGGAAATCGCAGCCGACCGTACGCTCATCGATCAAGAGCGTGCTCGCCTCGGGCCGATGTCTTTCGAGGAACGCGCCGTCCTCACGGTCTTTGCCACCACCGCCCTGCTCTGGGTGTTTCGCGCCGACCTGAACCTGGGCGCGTTCAGCCTTCCCGGCTGGTCCGGACTTCTGCCCTGGCCGAAGCTCATCGACGACGGCACCGTCGCCATCACCATGGCATCGCTCATGTTCCTCATTCCGGCGCGCAACACGGAAGGAGGAGCGACGCGCCTGCTGGATGCCGGGGTCATTCCCCGGCTGCCCTGGAATGTCGTCCTGCTGATCGGCGGAGGTTTCGCGCTGGCGACGGGTTTTCAGCAGACCGGACTGGCACAACTGGTCGGGAGCCAGTTCGGTGCCGCGGGCGAACTGCCCACGTTCCTGCTGATTCTCGCGGTCTGCCTCTCGCTGACGTTCCTGACCGAGTTGACGAGCAATACCGCCACCACCGAGATGATCCTGCCGATCCTCGCGGCCGTAGCGGTAGTTTCGGGCACGCACCCGCTCGTCCTGATGATTCCGGCGACGATGTCCGCCTCGTGCGCGTTCATGATGCCGGTAGCCACACCGCCGAACGCCATCGTCTTCGGCAGCAACCGGATCAGCATCGCGCAAATGGCCCGGGCCGGGATATTCCTCAACCTGATCGGCGCGCTCGTGATCGCGAGCGTGGTCTATACCTTGGGGCTCGTTGTGTTCGACATCGACCCTGGCGTGTTGCCTGAGTGGGCTACATCCATCGCAAGCGAATAGCTACTGGTCGGGGCGAGACTTCAAATGGCGTGCGACCCAGTCGGTTGTTGCCAGCGGGCCGCTTCATCATTCAATCGGGCACACTTTCATGGAACAAACGTGTCCGGGGAGCGCCAGCGACCCGGCGCGATTGTTCCATGGTCGACGAGCGGGGCCGGGCCACAGGCGAAGCCGAAGGCGTCGGCTGTGGGGCACTCACGTGAATGTCTTGAAAACGGCCACACCCATCGTAGCCGCCGCCGTTACCATGATTCCGAGGAGCCAACGAACCTGCGCCGTTTCCTTCTCGGCAATGACGGTCTTGAGCTCGGCAATATCCGTCTTGGTTGCCATCGTCGTCCTGATATTTGCAACGTCCGCTTCAATCTTTGCGATGTCCGTTTCTATCGCGGCTACACGCGTTTCTATCGTGGCTACGCGTTGGTCAAGCGTGACGGCTGCCATGTGTCGAGTCTCCTGAGTTCGCGTTCACGCCGCTACCAGCCAAATGGGTGAACCGTTACGGGCATCGTCAGCGCGTCGGGCTCCCCTGTCAACCTGCATGAGAGCATGCCTACAAGGTCCATCGCATTGAACCTACATACAACCCGTTAGCCGGAGAAGGTCAAGGAATACTCCGGTATTATGGAGCGGTGGAAGCTTTGCCAATCTTGCGGAGACAAGAAGTAATGCCGATAGGATCAGTCGTCACAAAACTGAACCTTGCTAGCGCCTCGTTGGGGCGTGTTTGGCGACGCATACGAAGGGGTGAGCCGGTGGCTGAGGCACCTCTTGGCACAACGATTCGCCGAATCGTCGGAGACGATAGTGTAGACCTCGAACTGCCACAACGCGAAGTCTACAGTCCTATCGACTTCTCGTCGGATGCCTACGGCGCGGACACCGAGTGATCCTCATGGTGATCCAACCACTCTGACAACGCCCGATCACCGGCAGTTCGGAAATCCGGCCCCACGAGGAGCCAGGCAGCGGTTTATCCTTCCCGCGCCTTCAGCTCCCGCCGCCGCGCGTGCAGGATCGGCTCCGTGTAGCCGTTGGGCTGTTCCAGTCCCCTGAACACCAAGTCGCAGGCCGCCTGGAAGGCGAGGCTGTCGTCGAATGCCGGCGCCATGTCCATGTACTCCTCGTCGTCGGCGTTCTGCCCGTCTACGACCGCCGCCATGCGCTCCATGGTCGAGCGCACCTGTTCCTGGCTGACGATGCCGTGGTGCAGCCAGTTGGCGATGTGCTGGCTCGATATGCGGCAGGTCGCCCGGTCCTCCATCAGCCCCACGTCGTTGATGTCCGGCACTTTTGAGCAGCCGACGCCGTGGTTGATCCAGCGCACCACGTAACCGAGAATGCCCTGGGCGTTGTTGTCGAGTTCCGCCTGCACGTCACCGGACGACAGGTTCTCGCCGACGAGCAGGGGTATCTTGAGAATGTCGTCCACCGACGCGCGGAGACGGGATTGCAGTTCCCGCTGGCGGGCGGCGACGTCCACCGCGTGGTAGTGCAGCGCGTGCAGCGTTGCCGCGGTCGGAGACGGCACCCACGCGCAGTCCGCGCCCGCCGTCGGGTGATTGGACTTGGTCGCGAGCATCTCCTTCATCTCGTCCGGCTTCGGCCACATGCCCTTGCCGATCTGCGCCCTTCCCGGAAAGCCGGTCGCCAATCCCGCGTCGACGTTGGCGTCCTCGTACGCCATGATCCAGGTTTCCTGCTTCATGGGTTCCTTGCGGACCATGGCGCCGGCTTGCATGCTGGTGTGGATCTCGTCGCCCGTACGATCAAGAAAACCGGTGTTGATGAAGACCACCCGCTCGCGCGCCACGCGTATGCATTCGCGCAGGTTCAGGCTCGTGCGCCGTTCTTCGTCCATCACACCGACCTTCAGCGTATTTCGGTCTAGGCCGAGGACATCCTCCACGCGGTCGAACAACTCGCAGGTGAAAGCCGTTTCTTCCGGGCCGTGCATCTTCGGCTTGACGATATAGACGCTGCCGGCCCGACTATTGACGAAGCTGCCGTTGCGCCTGAGGTCGTGCACCGCGGCAAGCCCCGTCATGGCCGCATCGAGGATGCCCTCGAACACCTCGTCACCGCGGCTGTCGAGGACCGCGTCGTTGGTCATGAGATGACCGACATTGCGAACCAGCATCAGGCTGCGCCCCGGCAGGGTCAGCGAGCTGCCGTCCGGAGCGGTGTAGGTCCGGTCCGGCGCCAATCGGCGCACGATGGTCTGGTCGCCCTTTTCGAATGTCTCCGTCAGGTCGCCGCGCATCAGCCCGAGCCAGTTGCCATAGACGAGTGACTTGTCGTCCGCGTCGACGGCGGCCACGGAATCCTCGCAGTCCTGGATCACGGTGAGGGCGGACTCGAACACGACATCCTTGACGCCCGCCGGGTGCGCGGCACCCACGTCGTGGTTGCGGTCGATCTGAATCTCGATATGCAGGTTGTTGTGCCGCAGGAGCACGACGGATAGCTCGTCCTCCCCCACGAAGCCCGCGAACTGCGATGGATCGGCCAAACCCGTCCGATCCCCGGACGACAGCGTGATGCCGAGCGCGGAGCTTCCGTTCGACGCATCGACCTGGTAACTCGACACGTCCGCGTGAGACCCCTGCGCCAGCGGAACAATCTCGTCGAGCACCTGCGCGGTCCTTCCCACGACCAATTCGCCGCGGGCGGGGTTGTAGCTGTCTCCCTTTTCGCGGCCGGGGGTCTCATCGATGATGTCGGTTCCGTAGAGGGCGTCGTAAAGGCTTCCCCAGCGCGCATTCGCCGCATTCAGCGCGTAGCGCGCGTTCATTACGGGGACGACGAGTTGCGGCCCCGCAACCGAAGCGATTTCCGGGTCCACGTTGGCGGTCTCGATCTCGAAATCGCCGCCTTCCGGAACGATGTAGCCGATCTCCGAAAGGAACGCCTTGTAGCCGGCGGCGTCGTGCGCCCGACCCCTGCGCGCCAGGTGCCACGCGTCGACCTGCTCCTGCAGCGCGTCGCGTTTGGCGAGCAGTGCGCGGTTCTTCGGCGTGAGGTCGTCGACGATGGACTCGAAGCCGCGCCAGAATGCGTCGAGGTCGATGCCGGTGTCCGGCAGCATGCGCTCCGCCACAAGATCGTCGAGTACCTTGGCCACTCGCAACCCGCCCCGCTGAACCCGTTCCGTCATGGTGCCTCGCTATCCTCCGTAATAGTGACGGGCAAAATACCGTTTCCGTCCGCGTGCCCGCAAGCGCGGCCTCGACTATGGCGAACCCGTCTCCGTAAAGCCGCCGTAGCCGCCGCGAAAGAACAATAGCGGGCGCCCTGAGACATCGAGAATGTCGATGTCCAGGACGCGCCCGACCGCGATCGTGTGATCGCCGGCGTCGTGTTCCGCCGCAAGGGCGCAGTCCACGTAAGCCAGCACGCCATCGAGTATCGGCGCTCCGGACACGCCCGTTCGCCAGCCGATGTCGGCAACTTGGCCGCTTTGCGCGAATGTCTCGCTGACCGACCGCTGACCTTCGGCCAGCACGTTGATGCAGAACCCGCCCGCATCCCTGATCCGCGGCCAGCTCGTGCTCGACTTCGCCGGACAGACCGCGATCAGGGGCGGGTCCAACGACAACGACACGAAAGACTGGGCCGAAAAGCCCGTCATTCCGCTCTCGTCCACGCCGGCGACGACGACGACGCCGGTGCAGAATTGACCCATTGTTTCCCGAAACTCCCGATCCTGGAAAACTGTCATGGATCAAACGCCTCCGGGAGCGCCAGCGACCGGGGGCGGTTGTTCCATGATCGACGAGCGGGGCCGGGCCGCGGGCGGCGCCGTAGGCGACGGCTGTGGGGCATTTTTCATACGTCCCTCCGGTAAGGATGCCATGTTACCCCACGCGTGGCGAATGACTGTCCCCGGGCAGGGTCCCGGTCCCCGACAACCCTGGATGTGTGTCCCAATCCGTTCCGGGATCCGTGTCCCGAAGCAGAGAGATTCCAGGTGGTAGGAGGTCTCTACGAGGGGGTAGAATTTCGCGCAGATGGCCGAACTCAGCGCCCGTCCGCAAAACGACGCAAAGCAAACCTACGCTGCGCTGGACCTCGGTTCCAACAGCTTTCACCTCATCGTCGCCCTCGATTGGGGCGATCGTCTCCAGGTCGTCGACAAACACCGTGAAATGGTGCGCCTCGCCGAGGGTCTCGGCCCGGCCAACATGCTCAGCCCCGGGACGACCGCCCGGGCGCTGGAATGCCTCGAGCGGCTGAGTCAGCGCCTGCGTCTGTTGCCGGAGCGCAACGTGCGCGTAGTGGGCACGAATACCCTGCGAAAGGCACGCAATAGCGAACAGTTCATCGCTCGCGCCGAGGAAGTCCTGGGCCACCAGGTGGAGATCATCAGCGGTCGAGAGGAAGCGCGGCTGATATATCTCGGCGTCTCCCACTCGCTGGAGGACAACCACGACACGCGGCTCGTCATCGACATCGGCGGCGGCAGCACCGAGTTGATTCTGGGAGAGAGCTTTCAGCCGCAACTCGCTGAAAGTCTTTATATTGGCTGCGCGGATCTATCTGACACCTACTTCGGCGACGGCCGTATCGATGCGGCTGGCATGGCAGCGGCGGAGCGAGTCGCGCGGCAGGAATTCGAGATCATCGAGCGCATATTCCTGGCCCGCGGCTGGGACAATGCCGTTGGCGCCTCCGGCACCATCATCGCCGTGCACGACATCATCGCATCGGAAATGGGCAACAACGACATTACGCGTGAAGGCCTGGATCACGTCAGGCAACGGCTGATCGAATGCGGCCACACCGAGAATCTCGACTTCGCCGGCGTGGACGGCCAACGCGCACCGGTATTTCCCGGCGGAGTGGCGATCATGCGCGCCCTCTTCGACGCGCTCGACATCGACAGACTGACCGTATCCAACGGCGCGTTGCGCGAAGGCCTGCTGCACGACCTCCTGGGGAGGATTCACGACCAGGACATTCGCGAGAAGACCGTGCTCGACCTGGCCCGACGATTCAACGTAGATCAGGACCACGCCGGGCGCGTGGCCGCGACAGCGCAGGATCTCCTCGATCGGGTCGCACCCTATTGGAACGATATCGATCCCAATCTCGTCCCCCTGTTGCGCTGGAGCGCCTCGCTGCACGAAATCGGCCTGGATATCGCCCATAGCCAGTACCACAAGCACGGCGGTTACCTGCTGGACAATATGGACATGCCCGGCTTCTCGCGTCCGGAACAGCATCGGCTTTCGCTGCTGGTCCGAGCCCACCGGCGCAAGTTTCCCGCCGAAGATTTCGTCGACGCCCTCGATCTCGCCAGGCTGTGCGTCCTCTTGCGGATTGCAGTCGTGCTGCACCGCAGCCGGTCGGACATGGCGCTGCCGCCTTTCGACGTTCGCGCCGAAGACGACTTCATCCGACTGTCGTTCCCGGGAAACTGGATCGGCCAGCATCCGCTGACCCAACTCGACCTCGAACAGGAAGCCGAATACCTGCGCTGGTCGCCGGTCCGACTCGCTTTACCGAAGCGATAGGATCAGACGCGCAAAACGCTCGCGGTCACGCCGCCGGAGCGGGGCATTTAACCGGGCGCGACTTTCAGTAACCGATCCTGGGCGATGCGCGGTCTCCGGCCACCCTTGCGGCGCTCGTAGCCGCCGTCCGAATTGAGCTCCCATGCCGCGGTATCGTCGAGGTACAGCTTCATATCGCGCATCACCGAATCGCGCAGCGTCTGATCCTCGATCGGGATGCATGTTTCGACGCGATCGAAGAAGTTCCTCTGCATCCAGTCGGCGCTCGATATGTACATCAGGGGCTCGCCGCCGTGTTCGAAATAGAACACGCGCGTATGCTCCAGGAACCGACCGATCACGGAGATCACGCGAATGTTCTCCGAAACGCCCTCGATACCCGGCCTGAGCGCGCACAGGCCGCGCACGATGAGATCCACCTTGACCCCCGCCTGGGAGGCACGGTAAAGAACACGAATCGTCTCCGGATCGATCAGCGCGTTCATCTTGGCGATCAACCGTGCCGGGCGGCCAGCCTCAGCATTGGCGATCTCGGTCTCGATGTGCTGATGCAAGGTGCTTTGCAGGGTGAACGGCGCCTGTAGCATCTTCTTCAGCTTGCCGGCTTTCCCCATCGTCGTGAGCTGCTTGAACACCTGCTCCACGTCCCTGGTGATGGCCGGATCGCAGGTGAACAGCCCGTAGTCCGTATACAGGCGGGCGGTGCGCGTATGGTAGTTGCCCGTCCCGACGTGGGCGTACCGGGCCAGGCGCTTGCCTTCCCGGCGGATCACCATGGACATCTTGGCGTGGGTCTTGAATCCGACGACGCCGTACACCACCTGGGCGCCCACTTCCTGCAGGCTGTTGGCGAGTTCGATATTGGCCTCCTCGTCGAAACGGGCGCGCAGTTCGATGACGACCAGGACCTCCTTGCCATTGGCCGCCGCCTCGATCAGCGCGCTGACGACCGCAGAGTCGGCGCCCGTGCGGTACAGCGTCTGACGAATCGACAGCACCGCCGGATCCGTCGCCGCCTGGCGCAGAAAGTCGATCACCGGAAGGAAAGAATCGAACGGATGGTGCAGCAGGATGTCCCCTTCGCGAATGGCCGCGAACAGGTTCGACGCGCGCTGGATGCGGCTCAAGGTTCTCGGCGTGAAACCCGCGTACTTGAGGTCCGGACGCGCGACCTCGTCCGGGATGGTGTTGAGCCGCATGAGGTTGACCGGACCATCGCACCGGTAGACATCGTCGTCGCCCAGGTTGAACTGCATCTGCAGGAAGTGCGCGACATCGGGGGGACAGTCCTCGTCCAACTCCAGGCGCACCGCATCTCCGAACCGGCGCGACAGAAGCTCCCCCTCCACCGCCCGAAGGAGATCGTCCACTTCCTCTTCGTCCACGAAGAGGTCGCTGTTGCGCGTCACCCGGAACTGATAGCAACCGGTGACGCGCATTCCCGAGAACAGTTCGTTGACATTGGCGTCGATGATCGACGAGAGAAACACCAGTTCGTAAGACGATTCGCCGTTGCTTTCGGGCAGCCGCACGACCCTCGGCAACGCCCGGGGCGCCTGCACGATCGCCATGCCGCTGCTGCGTCCGAAGGCGTCCTTGCCCTCCAGGGTCACGATGAAGGTCAGGTTCTTGTTCAGGAGCCGCGGAAACGGATGCGCCGGGTCGAGGCCGATCGGCGTCAGGATGGGCTCCAGCTCATAGTTGAAGTATCGCTTGAGCCAGCGACTCTGCCTCTTGTCCCAACGCTCGCTGCCGAGGAAATGGATACCCTCCTGCTCCAGGGCCGGGAACAGGATGTCGTTGAGCACCCCGTACTGCTCGTCCACGAGATCATGCGCTTCCACCGAAATCGCGCTCAACTGTTCCGCCGGAGTCTGGTTTTCCGGCCCCCGCTGCGTAGACCCCAGCGCGTTCCGCTGCTTCAGACCCGCCACGCGAATCTCGAAGAACTCGTCGAGATTCGAACTCGTGATGCAGAGGAACCGGAGACGCTCCAGGAGCGGCACGTCGGGATTCTTCGCCTGCTCGAGCACGCGCCGGTTGAATCGGAGAAAGGAGATCTCCCGATTGATATAGAAGTCCGGGTTGGCAAGATCGACGTTTGCGGCCATGTCGGCAAGATACCAAAACTGTCCGACGATGCCACGACATGCCCCAGTGCCATGAAATCTGTCGACCCTTCGGGCGCGCCATCTTTCACCCCCGCCCAAGCCCACCTACGATGTTACGCCTTGATCGGCACTTGCGTGCCGTTCCACGGCGCAACCTCCCAGCCGCGTATCGCGGGACCGCAAGCCGTTCTCGGCGACTGTCCCGGCACTTCGCGGACGGCTATCATCTTCGGCATGAATGAACGTTACTCGACAAGGCCCGCGCCGTGTTGCTGACGCCGCGCTACTGGGGCAAGACGCGCCGCATCCTCGCCATCCACCGGGTGTTTCGCGAAGAACCCGGAATCGGCCTGCACCCGCAACAGATCGCGCGCCGCACGGGAATCGCGATGATCGACGTGAAAGAGCGCCTCGACGCGACGCCCGAGCTTTTCGTCCGTTTGCCGAAACGCGACGGGCTGACCCGTTATCGGCTGACCTCGACGACGTCCGCACAGGATCCCGAGAAAGTCGAGGATCGAGTGCGGCGGCGCGCCACGGGAGAGATGTACCTGGTCAGCGCGCTCGGCGCCATGGTGCTCTGCGGTTTCCTCGTCATTGCCTTCTTGATGTGGCAGACGTTGTAGCCCTACAGTCGGCGCCTTCGCGCCGCCCGTGGCCCGACCGAGCCCCTCGTCCATGCAACAATCGCCGCCAGTCGCTGACGCTCCACGGCGACGTCTGTTCCATGAAAGTGCCCCACAGCCGCAGCCTTCGGCTTCGCCTGTGGCCCGGCCCCGCTCGCCGCCCATGGACCAGACACCCCCGGTCGCTGGCGCTCCCGGGAGGCGTTTGCTCCATGAAAGGCCTTCAACGTGCCGGAATCGCTGACGCCTGAACTGCGGCAATTGCGCGACGAGACGGACGCGTTCGCACGCGGCACGCTGGCGGCTCTCGCCGCCGATGTCGCCGCCAATCGGAAACGGATCATCGACGCCTCGAAGGCCGCCGGGCTCTTCTTCATGACCCAGCCGAAAGCGCTGGGCGGCAGCGAGGCGAGCACGCTGGCCCTGACCGTGGCCAGAGATACGCTGGCGCGTCACAACCTTTCTCACCTGCCCGTATTCGGACCCGGTCCCGGCGTTCTCGCAGGCGCGGGCGAACCCATCGCGACTCGATACCTCGCACCCCTCATCGCGGGAGAGAAACGCGGGGCGTTCGGCTTTACGGAACCCGACGACGCGGCACGCCCAACCAGCGGGCGCATCGATGGCGATACGTTGACGATCAATGGCCAAAAGTCCTATGTGACCGGTGGCGCGCAGGCGGACTTTGTGAACGCCCTGGTAGAAATCGGCGGCGAAGGTCCCGCCATGGTCGTCATCGACACCGACACCCCCGGCGTTCGCATCAAGCAGGTCTTCGGTTCGCTCGACGGCACCCACCATGCCTGGTTCGAGTTCGACAACGTGCGGATCCCAGCGGCGCATATCGTGGGCAAGCCGGGCGAAGGCCTGCCCCGCGCCCTCCGCCAGATCGGCGATACGCGCATCGCTTTCGCCGCGGAGTCCGTCGGGCTGATGCGGTGGGTGCTCGAATACCTCACGGCACACCTGACCGCTCCACATCGCAGCGGCACGCCCCTCGGCAGCCGCGAGGGCGTGCGGCTACGCTACGCCGACCTGCGCATCAAGGCGTATGCCGCGCGCAGCATGGTGTACCGCACCGCCAGGCTCGCGGACGCCGGCGAGAACACCGTGAACGAAGGCATCGCCTGCAAGGTCTTCGCTACGGAAACCGTGGGCGAAGTCGTCGATACCGCCATTCAACTCGTCGGAGGCAGGGCGTTGACCGTTGGACACCCCCTGGAGACGCTGTATCGACGCGTTCGGGCCATGCGCCTGGCGGAAGGCGCCAGCGACGTACTGCGACTCAACCTCGCCCGAGGCCGGCTGGACCTCGACAAGGGTCGGATCTAGTACCCCGTCACGCGGCGAAGAGAACCTGCGGTCAACACCCGAATATGCGAATAGGCCGGACAATCGTTGGCCTCCTTGCCGTCGCAGGGCTGTCCGCCTGTCAGACCATTCCGCCACAACAGGCACAGCCGATCAAAAGCCCGAACGACGAGCGCGAATACCGCTACGTCGAATTGCCAAACAAGGTGAGGGCCCTACTCATCCACGCGCCGGACAGCGACAAGTCCGCCGCCGCCGTCAGCATCGCGAGAGGCAGCGATCACGATCCGGATGCGCATCCGGGGCTCGCTCACTTCGTCGAGCACATGCTGTTCATCGCCACAGAGAAGTACCCGGCGGTCGACGCCTACCACCAGTTACTTCAAACCCGGGAGCCTGCCGGCAAGCTACGCGTGGCAGAGACTGAGGGACAACAAGAGTGTATGGATTTCCTTTCCCGTGCCACCGCTACAGCCGCACTACCGCAGCAAGCCCACAGCTTACCTCGCACACCTGATCCACCACGAAGGTCCTGGCTCGCTTTACGACGTGTTACACAGTCGGGGCTGGATCAAGTCCCTGTCCGCCGGGGGCAACACGCTTGACCGCGAGAACGCGTTTTTTGGCATCACGATAGGGTTGACGGACAAGGGGAGACCGCACACCGACGAGATCATCGGTCTGGTATACGCGTGGATAGACAAGATCAGGAACGACGGCATCGCGGCCTGGCGGTACCGGGAAGTCGCTGACATGAACGACGTCGCTTTCCGTTTCCAGGAACAGGGTTCGCCCATCGGTACCGTCGTGTGGGCCGCCGAAGCCATGGTGCATGATCCTCCGGAGGACCTCCTCCGGGCCGGCTACCTGATGGAGTCCTTCGACGAGGCGCTTATCCGTGACTACCTCGACCGCCTCGTGCCGGAGAACTCGCTGGTCTCGTTCGCCGGCCCCGACATCGAGGGCGAAGTGCTTGAGCCGACGTTCAATGTCAGCTACCGCCTCGGCCCGGGCATCCTGGTCCATCCGTGGCGCGGGTACTCGACGGCGCAAAATACATTGAACGCGAAGTCGATCACGACGACGCGGTCTACGTGCTCTACCTGCAGGGAGACGCCGCAACGCTGGCCGAACGAGCCCGTCTGGGATTGCTGGGCCGCATGTTGGGACCTCGTTACTTCACGACGTTGCGCACCGAGCAGCAGCGCGGCTACATCGTTCAGGCCTACCGTTTCAGCGTTGAGGGGCACCCGGGGATCGTTTTTGTCGTGCAGTCGCCCGGCACCGACACGGCGGGCCTGCAGTCGGCGACAGGGGCGTTCATCGAGGCGCAGCGAAAGTGGCTCCGGGAGATTTCTGTCGCAGAACTCGAGGAGCACAAGCGCGGCTTTATCTCGGCGCTTACGCGGGACGATCGGAACCTGACGGATCGGTCAGGGCGACTGCAGGCGGACCTGGATGACCGCGTGCTCACCTTCGATTCGAACGAACGCCTCGCCAGGGCCGTGGCCGAGTTGGATGCGTCGGAACTGTCAGCCGCATATGAACGTTTGATCGATTCGGTGGACAACCGCCTTACCGTGTTCAGCCGAGGTGCCTTCGACTCTACTCCTACCGTAGGCGAAGCCGTCAACGACACAACCGCAGTCGAGGTGGCACGCTCCTCCCAAATCGTCGAGTGACCGCTGCGCAAACCTTCGGAGTGGGCGAACCGGGGAAGCCTTTTCGCTATCATTGCCCGCCCAGCCTACCTTCCGCCTGGATACGCTAACCCACCCCCATGACGCGCATTCTGAAGATCATCCTGCCGGTGGCATTCATCGTCGCCGCGGTCCTCGCGTCGTTCGCCATGATCCAGGCCCGTCCCGAGACACCGAAGGAGGCCGTGCCCAAACCCGCATTGCTGGTGTCCGTGGCGACGGCCCGGCGGGAGCCCATAGAGTTCGTCGTCAGGTCCCGGGGCCTGGTGTCGCCGCGCACGCAGACGACGTTGGTTTCCGAAGTATCCGGACAGATCTCCGCGGTGTCGCCCGCCTTCGTCAGCGGCGGCTTTTTCGCGCGGGGTGACGTACTGATCCGTATCGACCCGCGCAACTACGAGACGTTGGTGAAGCGCGCACGCGCTGAGGTGGCAAGAGCCCGCACGGCGGTCGCCACCGAAAACGCCCTGGCCGGATATGCATTCGAAGACTGGGAGCGCCTGCGTGAACTCAACGCCGCTTCCGGACCGGCATCCGAACTCACATTGCGCAAGCCGCAGCTCCAGCAGGCGCTCGCCGAACTGGAATCGAGTGAGGCTGAGCTGGAGAAGGTCGAGGAAGATCTGCAGCGAACCGTCATCCGCGCGCCCTACGACGGCATGGTGCGCGAAAAGCTCGCCGACGTCGGCCAATACGTGAACGTCGGCGCGCAGGTCGCCCGCACGTTCGCCGTGGACCTGGCCGAGGTTCGATTGCCCGTGACGCAGAAGGACGTGCGCTTCCTCGATCTCAGGAAACTGGATACCGGGGGGGAACTACCGGTGATGCTGAGCTCCAGCATCGGCGATCAACGGTTTGACTGGGAAGCGCGCGTCGTCCGTTCAGAGGGCGTATTCGACGCTAGCAGCAGGGTACTCTACGTCGTCGCACAGGTGGACGATCCGTACGACCTCGCCGACAGCGGACGGGCGCCATTGCGCATGGGGACGTTCGTTACCGCGGCGATATCCGGCCTGCCCGGAGGCGAACTGGTGACAGTGCCACGCCACGCCCTGTCCCGGGGCACGACGCTGTGGGTAGTGGACTCGAACTCCACCATACAACCACGCTCGGTGGGGGTGGTACGCACCGACGAGGATCTCGCGTACCTGGACCACGGCGTAGCGGACGGCGAGATCTACGTGACCACGCCCATCGACCATCCGTTGCCGGGAATGAGAGTACGCCTTGATGGCTGAATCCGAGGCCCCTCCCGTCCCACCCGAAGCGCGTGGCCTGATCGGATGGTTCGCCCGCAACCACGTGGCGGCGAACCTGCTGATGTTCTGCATCATCGGCGCGGGCATCTGGTCGCTCTTCGTCGTCAAGAAAGAGAGCTTCCCCAGTATGGGCTCCGACGAGATCACCGTATCGGTGCCGTATCGCGGAGCAGCGCCACAGGAAGTGGCGGAAGGCGTAGTGGTCAAGATCGAACAGGCGATCGAGTCGGTTCAGGGAATCGCCGAGATCAAATCCACCGCAATGGAAGGCTCGGGTCGAGTCGTCGCCGAAGTCGAGCATGGCTACGACATCAATACGGTCGCCAACGACATAAAGGTGGCCATCGACAGCATCTCGACATTTCCGGCGGAGACCGAGAGACCGGTCATCTCCAAGCGTCAATTCAGGTTCGCCGTGTTGAGCATCCAGGTCCACGGAAACCTGGACGAGCCTTCAATGAAGGAACTGGCGGAGGACCTGCGCGACGAGATCGCGGCTCTGCCGGAGGTACCCATGGCCGAGGTGACCGGTTCACGCCCGTTCGAGATATCCATCGAAGTCCCCGAGCAAACGCTGCGCCAGTACGGACTGACCCTGGGCCAGGTCGCCCAGACGATACGGCAGTGGTCCATCGACCTGCCGGGCGGCTCGATCCAGTCCGAAGCCGGGCAGATACGGCTGCGGACCAAGGGGCAGGCGTATACCGGCGCGCAGTTCGAGGACATCGTCCTGCTGACGCGGCCGGATGGAACCCGGGTGCGCCTCGGCGATATCGCGACCATTCGCGACGGATTCGTCGAAGTCGAGATCTACTCGTTCTTCAACGGCGAACGCAGTTTCGGCATTGACGTGATGGGGGACAAGACCAGCAATGAGATAGCGATCAGCGAGGCGGCCCATCGTTTCATCGAAGCGCGGCAATCAACCCTGCCGGACGGCGTCGAACTCACCGCGTGGTCCGACAGGACCTACTATCTGAAGGGCCGGCTCAACCTCATGTTGAAGAATATGGCTCTAGGCGGTCTGCTCGTGCTGGCCATTCTCGGCATTTTCCTGCACATGAAGATCGCGGCATGGGTTGTGGTCGGTCTGCCCGTGGCGTTCCTCGGGGCACTGGCGATGCTGCCACTTCCCTTTGTGGACGTGTCGATCAACATCATGAGCCTGTTCGCGTTCATTCTCGTTCTGGGGATAGTGGTCGACGACGCCATCATCATCGCCGAGAGCGCCTATACCTACACCGAGGAGCGCGGCTACAACCTCGACGCCATCGTCGCCGGCGCGCGACGGGTGGCTATACCCGCCACCTTCGGCGTATTGACGACCATGGTCGCCTTCGCGCCCATGCTGCTGGTTCGCTCGCGCATGGAGCCCCTGTTCGAATCGCTCGCCTGGGTGGTGGTCTTCTGCCTCCTTTTCTCCTTGATCGAGTCGAAACTCATCCTGCCGTCGCACCTGGCCGCCATGCGATCCTCCCACGGGCCCAAGGCTGGTGTCGCCGACTGGGTGGACCGCAACCTGAAACGTTTTTCGGAGCGTGTCTACAAGCCGTTCCTTCGCAGGGCGATCTCGTACCGCTACGCGACGCTCGCGTTCTTCATCAGCCTGCTGATCCTAGTGTTAGGCGTGGTCACAAGCGGCACGTTGCGCTACGTGTTCTTTCCGGAGATTGACAGCGACTCCGTCAAGGCCGAAGTCGAACTGCATGAAGGCGCCCCCGATGCCCTGATCCTGGACATCGTGAACCGCATGGATGCGGCCCTGCGCGAAATCAACGAGGAGATCAAGGCCGAAACCGGAACCGACATCGATGTGGCCGAGAACATGTTCGCCTACGTCACGGAAGGGACAAAAGCGACCATACAGGTGGAACTGGCCAAGGGCGGCCAACGGCCCGTGACGCTGAGGGACGTCGAACACAGGTGGCGGGAAAAGGTCGGCGAAATCGCTGGAACCAAGGAATTGAAGTTCTCTTCCTCCAGGCGGATGGGCGGCCAGGCAAACATCGAACTGGCGTTGCTGGGCAACAACCATGAACGCGTCGAGGCCGCCGCCGACGAACTCGCCGATCACCTGCGGACCTACGAAGGCATCTTCGAAGTGCGCAGTTCCTCCGCAGCCGGGCCCGAGGAGATCAAGCTCAGGGTCAAGCCGGAAGCGGAAGCCATGGGCGTCACCCTCGCGGACCTGGCCCGCCAGGTGCGAGAGGCCTTCTACGGGGCGGAAGTGCAACGCATCCAGCGCGACAGTCACGAAATCAGGGTGATGGTGCGCTATCCACGTTCGGAGCGTGAATCCGTCGGCAACCTTGAGAACATGTGGTTCCGCATGCCGGACGGCCGCGAACTCCCGTTCGACGCAGTCGCCGAGTACGACACGGCGCGCGGCTACAATGCATTGCAGCGGCTGGACGGGCGCAACTCCATCACGGTGAGGGCAAACGCGGACACGAACGTCGCGGAACCCACCCGGATCGTCGACGACATCAGGCGGAATTTCATTCCAGACCTGCTGCTCCGGCACCAGGGGGTCAGCTTCGAACTCACGGGCAGCTCGATAGCCGAACGCATGGGACTGACCGAGCTCGGCTACGCCTTCCTGGCAGCGCTGTTCGGGATCTACGCGCTGCTGGCGATTCCGCTTCGCTCCTACGTCCAGCCGTTGATCATCATGAGCGCCATCCCGTTCGGCATCGTCGGCGCCGTTGTCGGCCACATGATTCTTGGCCTCGCCCTCAACTCGGTATCGATCATCGGATTCATCGCGCTGTCCGGCGTCGTCGTCAACGACAGCCTCATCATGATCGACTTCGTCAACAAGGCGGCAGCCAGCGGCATGTCGCCCATGGAGGCGGCGATTCAGTCCGGCGCGGCGCGCCTGCGCCCCATATTGCTCACTTCCCTTACGACCTTCTTCGGCCTGGCGCCGATGATCGCGGAGACATCCTTGCAGGCGCAGATGGTCATACCGATGGCGGTTTCACTTGCGTTCGGCATCCTGTTCGCGACCGTCATTACCCTGGTGCTGGTGCCGTGCCTGTACAACATCGTTGCCGACGTAAGGCGAGCGCCGGTCACGGGGTTGCAACCCTCGCGAGCCTGACCGCGGGCGCCCGCCTTCGCGAGCTGATCGCAACAATCAGGCCTCGGCACCCCTGTCCCCGAAAGGGCTTTTCTCGTAGACGGTATCGCCGTTCACGGTGACTTCGAGGCGGCCCCTGTCGCGGCGGTGGTAGCGGGCTTCGACATACCGGTGCTCTTCCCAGTACAGCTCGACATTGGTCCACACGTAGAGGGGGTCGTGATCGGCGGGCTCACGCCGCTTGCGCAGGCAACCGTCGAGCCATAACTCAAGACCTCCGTCGGCCGTCACGGCCACGCGGACAGTCTTGTGTCCAACCGGTAGATCGACCATCCCCGCGGACGGCGAGTCAGTCAGCCAGGGCCTCCGCAGGCTCTTCCAGCTTCTCTTCCAGCTTGAAGGGGAATGATCCGCCGAACGGGCCCGATCTCTCGGACCATTGCCACTTGGACTTCGGCAACTCGTAGTAGATCTCGATCTCGTTGTCGTCGGGGTCGAGCAGGTAGACGCCCAGGGAGAGTCCGTGATCGGCGATGTGCTTGATGCGGATCTCGTTTTCCCTGAGCCTGTTGTACAGTTCCTGCAGGTCTTCGAACGTCTTCATCTGCCAGGCCATGTGCGCCTGACCGACCCGCGACTGATCGGGTCCGGGGGCGTCGGGCCCCAACTCGAAGATGGCCAGTTCGTGAGACTTGTCGGTGTTGGCGGACATGAAGCAGGAGCGTTCCGACTTCACCATGATGGTCAGGCCCATGATTCGCGTGTAGAAG
This sequence comes from Candidatus Azotimanducaceae bacterium, assembly GCA_965203615.1. Lineage (GTDB taxonomy): Bacteria > Pseudomonadota > Gammaproteobacteria > Pseudomonadales > Azotimanducaceae > VXNE01. The sequence continues at coordinate 3,933,215 of OZ241900.1, read as the reverse complement.
TCGACCGAACGTTCCAGCTCGCGGACCCGCATGACCACATGGCCCAAATGCATCGGCGTGAGTGACATTGATTTTCTCTCTTCCTCGAGGCGCCCCTTAGAATAACTCCATCTGCCGCTGCCGTCTCTTGGGACGGAACAGGTCGGTCCTGAGTTCCGGCAGCGCCGAATCCACGCCGTGCCTGCGCGTCGCGATGGCATGGCGTTTCGCCAGCAACTCCGCAAAGGCGCCCTGCCCCCGCATTCGCGTCCCCCATTCGGACCGGTAGTCCCTCCCCCCGCGCATATCGCGCACGCGATTCATCACGTGCTCCGCCTTCAGGGGGTAGTGCTCGGAAAGCCATTCGCGGAACAGGTCCTTCACCTCGAACGGCAGCCTCAAGAGGATGTAGCGAACGGTCCTGGCACCGGCTTTGGCCGCAGCCTCGACGATCGCTTCAAGTTCGTGGTCGTTGATGACCGGGATCATCGGCGCCGCCATCACGGCAACCGGCACTCCGGCGTTCGCCATGGCCTCGACAACACGCAGGCGGGCGGCGGGCGACGCCGTGCGTGGCTCGAGTTTCGTCTTCAGCACATTGTCCAGCGTAGTGATGCTCACCATTACCGAAGCCAGGTCCTGTTCCGCCAGTTCCCGCAGCAGGTCCAGATCTCGCAGCACCAGGGAACCCTTGGTCGTGATGCTGACGGGATGGCGGCGGTCGAGCAGTGTCTCGAGTACGCGCCGCGTGATCCGGAAACGTTTCTCCGCCGGCTGGTAGGGGTCCGTATTGGTGCCCATGGCGATGGTCGAGCACACGTAGCGTGGATGGTCGAGGGACTCCTCGAGGCGCGCCACGACGTCGGTCTTGTAGAAGATCTTCGTTTCGAAATCGAGTCCGGGCGAAAGGTCCAGGTAGGAATGCGTGGGCCTCGCGAAACAGTAGACGCAACCGTGCTCGCAACCCTTGTACGCGTTGATTGACTGGTCGAAGGGAATGTCCGGCGACGTGTTCGTCGCGATCAGATTCTTCGTTCTGTCCGGAAAGAAAACCGTCCTCGGCGAGAAGGACGGAAACTCCTCGGTTTTCACCGAAGGCCAGCCGTCGTCCACGACCTCGCTATGCTCGGCGTCGAAACGGCCCGCGGGATTGGATACCGCGCCGCGACCCTTGTGAAACTGCTTGCGGTTCAGTGTCATTGCCAGCAACATTATATGTATGCGCATACAGGTTCAAGTGTCGGTCTCGATCCCGTTGACCATATCCGGCAGGGAACCTGATAACCTCCCGCGCGAGCCCAGACGCAGGAGCGGCCTGGTTGAAACCGAAGTCATCACTTCCCCTGGCGATCACGATGGGCGATGCCTCCGGCGTCGGGCCCGAAATCGTTCTGAGACGTTTCGCCGAGGGGTCGCTGGATGACGCCACGGTCGTCTACGGCGATGCGGCGATCCTCGACGCCGGTGCCGGCCTGCTTGGCCTCGATGTTCTCGCGAACGTCGTCGACGACCCTCTCCAGGCACGACGGGGATGTCTCAACGTCGTCGATCTCGAACGCCTCGACGCTGCAGACCTGACACCGGGCCGACTCAACGCAAAGGCTGGCGCGGCAGCGCGGGACTACGTCGAAGCGGCGACGCGGGATGCGCTGGCCGGACGCATCGCGGGCATCGTAACGATGCCGATGAACAAGGAGGCGACCCGCGCAAGTGATCCGGAGTTCATCGGCCATACCGAGTTGATCGCCGCGCTTTGCGGCGTTGAGGAATTCTGCCCGATGCTCGCCACCGAAGATGTGGCGGTCACGCACGTCAGCGCACACATGTCGCTCGCCGACGCGATTCGCCACGTCAGCTTGCCACGCGTGCGTTCGGTGATCGAACTGACGCAGCAGACGCTATCGCGCTTTCTTCCCCACCCCCGAATCGCCGTATGCGGATTGAATCCCCACGCGAGCGAGAATGGACTGTTCGGCTCGGAAGAATCGGAGATCATCGCTCCGGCCATCGAGGCGGCGCGGCGCGACGGTATCGACGCATCCGGTCCCCACCCCGCCGACACGGTCTTCTACCAGGCGATCCACCGCGACCGCTTCGACGGCATCGTGTGCATGTATCACGACCAGGGTCACGGCCCGATGAAGCTTGCGAGTTTCGAATCCGCCGTCAACGTGACGATCGGACTCCCCATCGTCCGCACCTCCGTCGATCACGGCACCGCCTTCGACATCGCCTGGCGCGGCGAGGCGTTCACCGACTCGCTGCGGCATTCACTCGACTATGCCTGGAAGCTTGTCGGGGCGGCCGTGGAATAGCATCGCGTTATCGCTTGACACCCTGTCCGCCGCCGCCATCATCACCTTTCGGAGGCGGCAGGAGTGGCACGCCATGGAACAGACGGTTCGTGACGATTCGGACCCGCGGCGGGCGCGCTTCCAGCGCGACGGCTATCTTGCGCCTGTGCACATCATGGACCCGGCCGAAGCCGCAACCCACCGTGAGAGGATGGAACGGGCCGAGGCCGCCATCGGTGACCTGCACTACCGGGCGAAGGTGTACACGATCCTTCGATCACCGCTGGAACTCGCCACCCATCCCAGGGTGCTTGAGACGGTAATGGCACTGATTGGCCCCAACGTCCTGCTCTGGAACGCCACCTACATCGTCAAGGAGCCCGGTTCCGCCGCCCACGTGAGCTGGCACCAGGACCTCGCCTACTGGGGTCTCGAAGGCGACGGCCAGGTATCGATGTGGCTGGCGCTATCGCCGGCGAACGAAACCAGCGGCTGCATGCGGATGGTGCCAGGCAGCCATCTGCCAGGGCGACGCGGCCACCGGACCACCGACGACAGTTCAAACGTGCTGTACCAGGGGCAGACCGTTGAAGACGTGGACGAGTCACTGGCGGTCGCCTGCACACTGCATCCGGGAGAGGCCTCGTTCCACCACGGCTGGACGCTGCACGCTTCGACTCCCAATCTTGGCGAGGATCGCCGCATCGGCTTCAACGCGCAGTACATCGCGACGAACATGCGTCAGACACAACACGCCCATGACACCGCGATGCTGGTGTGCGGCGTCGACACTTTCCGACACTTCGGTGAAGACATCCCGGCATCCGTAGACCTTGAACCCCATGCGCTTCACCGACAGCGCGAACTCGATCGGCAGGTCCGCGCGACAATGGGAGAGGAATCCCCTCGCGCTCCTTCGGGTCACTCGTGATCGTTTCCCACCGTCACCGGTTCATATTCTTCGCCGTGCCGAGGACCGGCACCCATGCGGTGCGGGCAGCCTTGGCACCCTGTCTTGGCGACAAGGACTGGCAGCAGCAGTCGCTCACCGAGCAGGTGCGGATACCCGTACCCGCCCTCGCGCGCGCCGGCCACGGGCACCTCACATTGCGCCAGGTGCAGACACACTTGCCGGAATCCCTCTGGCGCGATTACTTCAGGTTCGCCTTCGTGCGAAACCCCTATGACCGTTTCGTATCCGTATGCGCGATGCTGAACAGGCGCAACCCCGACTACCATGGCAGGGAGACGCTATTCATGAAACGGGCAATCAAGGTCAGACGGTTTCAGCAGCGAGCCCTGGTCCGGCCACAGTGGGACATGCTGGCGGATGGGCGCGGCCGGCTCGGCATGGACTTCGTAGGGCGGTTCGAAGACCTGCAGGAGTCGTTCGGCGAAGTGTGCCGGCGGGTTGGTATCCCCGAATGCGACCTGGCGCGCAGCAACGCCACCGAGCACCTCGACTACACGCACTACTACGACGACGAGTTGCTCGGCCTCGTGAACGATTTCTACCGGCGAGACTTCGACTGCCTGGGCTACGAAATCGAGCGCTCAGCGGACGCGATGCCATGCGCTTGAGCAAACCCTTCATCCGGTTGCCGTATCGCTTCGACGCCGAGAGAATGGCCGAAGAGATTCGCCGGTTCCCGCCGGATCGATGGATGGCGCATCCGAGCGGCTTGCCCGGCAACTCCGCCATCGCGCTCATTTCCAGCAACGGTGGCGACAACGACTCGTTCGAAGGCGAGAAGAAGCCGACACCGCATCTCGAGGAATGCGAGTACATCCGCCAGGTGATGGCGAGTTTTGGACAGGTCCTGTCACGGTCGCGACTGATGAAGATCGATGCGCGGTGCCAACTCAACCTGCACGTCGACTTCAACTACCACTGGTTCAGCCGGGTGCGCATACACATCCCGATCATCACGGACCCGTCGGTGATCTTCCATTGCGGCCAGTCGAGCCTGCACATGCGCCCGGGCGAATGCTGGATATTCGATTCCTGGCGGCGCCACCGCGTCGTCAACCCGAGCGCCCGGGACCGCATACACCTCGTCATCGACACCTCGGGCTCCTCGCGGTTCTGGGACCTGGTGCGATCAGTGGAACACAGCGACCCTTCGAACACGGCGGCGAGCGCCGAGTTCCTGCCATTCAGACCCGGCAAGCCCGTCGCGCTGCGGGCGGAGAGCTTTGCCAGCCTGCCGGTCATGGCGCCCGGCGAGTGCTCCGCCCTGATAGAGGATCTCATCGCGGACTTCTCCGCGAACCCGGAGAACGAGCCGCGGCTCGTCTCCACCTATGCCGCCCTGATGCGCGGCTTCGCCAGCGATTGGCGCGAACTCTGGCTCCTCTACGGGCACCGCCAGGAGGGTCTTGCGCACTATCGCGCGCTGATCCGGAACACGCGCCGCCAGTTGCATCCGAACATGCGCGCGCTGACCGTCCAGAGCAACCGTATCGGCGTCAACGCGATCTTCGCGCAACGGGTGTTGAATGCCGCCCTGGTGCCGGATGCGCGCATGGAATGATCGTCGCCCCGGAAAAACCTAAGCGAAATCAGAACTGTACCCGAACCTTCTGATCCACGGCTCAAGTATGGGACGGACCGATTCCAGGTGCTGCCGGTACCGCAGCCAGCGTCCGGTCGCGCGCATGTAGACCGGCTGGGTGACCTGGTTGTAACTCGCGGTCCGAATGAAGGATCGGCTGCGCGCGGTTCGTTCATGGTCCAGAATGCCGGCATCCCACGGCACTCCGATGAACTCCAGAACCTGGCGGCAGGTAAGCTCGATGTCCGAAACCAGGCTTTCGTATTTCACCTCGATCACGTCCAGTTCAAGGAGGTCCGTGTACTGTTTCCAGAGGCTCATGACGCCGTCGTAGAGAAAGGCGGCCTCTTCCACGGTGTGAAAGCTGTCGTTCGCCGAAGACTCGACAAAGGTCCGCAGATAGCAGCTCAGGACGCAGTCCGCCGGATGTCGCAGCATCGCGATGAACCTGGCGTTCGGAAAGACCCTGTATATCTCGCCGGCATAGACCGTGTTCAGGGCAAAGCGGTCGACCACGCTCAGCGTGGCACGCGATACCTCGACGTGCCGCTCGAGGGCTTCGAAGTAGGTCGACCTCGCGCGCCCGACCGCCACCGGGGAGAGGTCGCCCAGAGCCGCCAGGCGTTCGTCCGACGAGCCGGAAACCAGGTTGACCATGGTCGGCACCGCATCGCTTTCCTCGGCGACCTCGATACCGGGGTGGCCACGGAGAACGGTATCCATGAGGGTCGTGCCCGACCTGGGGAAACCCACAATGAAAACGGGTTGTCGGGGTCCGTTCAGGTCGGCTGAAGATGCACCCGGGCGCTGGCCTTCGATCTTCGATTCACTCACGCGGCGGCGCAATTGTCCGATGTTCGGCTCAGTGAAGTACTTCTTTCGATTCTCGATGAAATCGAGAAACCTCGTCTTGTCGATGCCCTTGGCGGCACTCGACTGCCTTGACAGGCGATTCGCGCCCTGGGCATATCGCAGGGTCGCGCCGACATCGTCGAGCCTGTCGCAGATGGCCGTCAGTCGGGCCAGCCGCAATCTCTCGTCGTGCAACGTCAACGCATCTACAGGTTCGATGGGACAACTCTCGAGCAGCGCCCTCGCCCCTTGGCTGTCCCCGTCAATGTCCGCGATCACGCCCTTCCAGAACCGGACCAGCGGATGTCCGGCACCCAGCGAGTTCCTCGCACGCGCGAGTGCCGCGCGCAGATCCTCGTGCCTGTTCGCCTGTTCAAGGAATTGCATCAGGCCTCGATGTGCCGGCGGATAACCCGGGTCGATCGCCAATGCCCGCTCGTAGTATTCGACAACCCGCGCGTAGTTCCCCAGCTCCCAGGAAACCTTGGCCAATGCGCACCAGGCCTTGCCGTATCCCGGCTCCAGTCCGACTGCCTGTTCGTACTGCTCCGCCGCCTCGCTCAAACGCCGCTGGTTCTCGTAGACCAGACCCAGGTTGAAGCGAGGCTCCGCAAAGCGGGAATCGCAGTCGATGGCGCGGGCGAAGCTGCCCGCCGCGTCCCCCGGGCGACCGGAGCGAAGGTAGGCTATCCCCAGGCTGTTGTGCGCTTTCGCGAAGTCCGGCCGAATCGCCAGCACCGAGCGGAAGCTGTCGACGGCAGCGCCGTACTCACCGAGTTCCAGGCAGGCAGCACCCTGCAGGCTGTGCAGAACCGGCTGATCCGGATGCGAGGCGAGCAACCCGCGCACCTTCTCGGCCAGCGCTTCAAACTCTCCCGCGCGGTACAGTTCGAACAGCGATTGCGTGGTTGATGCGTCGATCGTGCTCACTGGTCCGATGCGCGCTCGATGCGCTGTCTATGCCGCGGGATAGCGGTCAAGTATCTCGGCCCCCAGGGCTTCCTCCAGTGGCCCGAGGTGCGCCTCGTATCGGCGCCACTGTTCGAGCCCCTCGCGGAAGATCGGTTGCCGCACCTGTTCTGAACTCGGCGTGCGGATGTTGCGCTCCGTCCGGTGAAAGTGAACGCAGTTTTCCTCGAACGGCAACCCGCAGAAGTCAAGAATGCGCCGGACCTGCGTTTCCAGGTCGTCCACGACATCTTCGTGCATGACCCGCAGCACGAACCCGGGCAGCACCTCGTCCCAGTGGTCCATCAGACGCACATAGCTGCGGTAGTAGCGCCCGACGTCGGGAAGTCCGTAGGTGAACTCCTGGCCTTCTCCGAACAGTTGCTTGAAGCAACTGAAGCAGCAGGCCATGGGACTGCGCCGCGCATCGATCACCTTCGCGTTGGGCAGGATGAGCCGGATGAGTCCGATGTGCACGAAATTGTTTGGCATCTTGTCGATGAACAACGGCGCCGCGCCCCGGTAGACCCGGGTCTGCTCGATGTACTGCTCGCCGAAACGCCGGAAGTAGTCGTCGTCGAGTTCGTGCAGTACCCGCGGGTAGCGCGAGCTGCTCTCCGCCTGCCGCCCCCTGAGCCGCTGGGCGAGCGCCAGTATGTTATGCAGTTCCATGGTGCCGTCCACGAGGCTGTGGGAGGCGAGGATCTGTTCGAGCAGGGTCGATCCCGCCCGGGGCAGCCCAACGATGAAGATCGGGTCCCGGCCATCGAAACCCACCGCGGGCCTGTTCTCGAACAGTTCCCTGGTGCAGGTCTCCACCTGCGACTGCGCACGGTCTTCGTTGACCTCGGCCCTGTAGCGGTTCTCGATCCTCTTGAGGGCGTTGCCCCGTTCGTAGTACTCGAAGGAAGGGTCATACTCGGCCCGGTCTTCCAGTGCCTTGCCAGCCGCGAAACACAGGTGAATGCGGTCCTCGGCGGCAATGCCGGAGGTCTGTTCGTAACGCCGGATGTGGCGAATCTCCGCATCGCTAAAGCGGTAGGTCTTGGTATTGGCCAGGCTCCAGAATGCATCGCCGAAATCGGGACGGAACCGATAGGCCAGCCGGTATGACTCGATGGCATCGTCGAGCGCGCCCACGGTTTTCTGGGCGTGGCCGGTCAGCAGGTGCAAGTCGCTGCGCGCCGGGTCTGAATCCAGAATCTCCCGGTAGAGCGCGATCCCTTCGTCGAATCGGCCAAGCCCGACCAGCGTCGTGGCGAGCGTCGTCTTGAAGCCGCGGTTCTCCGGTTGCAGCTTCAGGAGGTGCCTCGCTTGCTCGTGGGCCTTCTCGAACCTTGTCTTTCTGATCAACACGTTGGTGTAGTCGATGCGCGCCTGCACATGGTCGGGCGCGAACTCGACACAGCTTTCGAGCAGGAACTCCGCATCGTCGTAGATCTTGAGTTTCGTTCCGATCTCGGCCAGCAGCCGCATACCCTCGACATGGTGCCGGTTCGCCTGCAGGAAGTTCCGGCAAAGCTGCTCGGCCTTGTAGAGCTTTCCTTCGTGAATCAGGTCGGTGACGTGCACGAGTTCCGGCGGCAGCCGCCGAAGGAACTCCAATCGCCGGCGCGCGCGCCACGCGCCTTCGCGGTCGCCCTTGTGTTCATGGAGTTGCGCGAGAGCCCGCCAACTGGCGACGAGTGCCGGATTCCTTTCCACGGCGCGGGCATATGCGGCGATGGCCTCGTCATGCCAACCCTGCGCCAGGCAGATGTGGCCCCGCTCCTGCCAGGCACGCGCGTGGCCGTGGTTCTCGTCATGCAGGCGTTGCAATGTCGCGAGGGCTTCCCGCGGCTGGTCGGCAAATCGTTGCGCTACCGCGAGCAGGTACAGCGCCTCGGCGCGCTCCTCGTCTTCAAGACCGGAAGCGAGGAGATCCCTTCCGAGCGACATCGCCTCGCCCAGCCTCGCGGACCGGATCAGTTCCCTGGCCTGGTCAAGCTGCGCGACGACGCTATCGGGGCGCGACGTCGGGGCTGCGGTGCTGGCAGGGTCTGATTGCATCGGCCGGCGTCAGGTGCGGAGCCGGTCCGGATGATACCACCGGTGCTGGAACCGCATCGGTCCCCACCGGATCGACGCTGCCGTTCTTCGGTCCAACGACAAATCGATTGCGCAAGGGGCAGGCTACACCGACTGCCCCTTGCATGGGCCTCAGCCCATCAGTCGAAATCGTACGAGACGCGCAAGCCTATGGTACGCGGCCGATTGGTCACGACCTTCGGCACGTACTGCAATGTATCAACATGCAGTTGCGCACGCGTGTCCGTGAGGTTGTCCACGAACAGTTCCGCACTCCAACTGTCCCTCGTGACGCCGACGGCCACATCCAGCAGCGTATAGGCGCCCTGGACGTAACGGCCGTTCGCGCAGAAGCTCTCCGCGTCGTAAGTGCCGCAGTTACCACCGGCGAAGATGCCGCCTTCATTGGCGATCTTGAGGCCGGAGCCTCGTCCGCCATGGCTGCGCTTGAGCGTGTCCTCAACAAAGTAGGCGCTGCCAGCAATGCCCGACTTGCTCTCACCCGAATAGCTGATGCTGCCGGTTAGATAGACGTTGGTCTGTCCGTCGAACGCTCCATGGAAGTCGTATCGCGCCTGCAGGCTACCGGAGAATCCCGGGGAGAATGGCAGTTCGCTGCCCTCCGGCACGGCTATCTCTCGCAACTGCGGGTTGATGCGGGTGATCTCGCTGCTAACGAGACTGACCGCGCCCGATATCAGGAGATTGGGCATCGCAAGCCAAGTGAAGTCGGCATCGACGCCACGGACTTCCGCGTCTCCAACGTTCTCGATGAACACCAGGAATGCCACGTTGGCCGGGTCGAACCGGGAGACCTGCAGGTCCGTGATCTCCGAGGCGAAAGCCGTCGCGTTGAGCCGCAGGGTGTTGTCGGCGAAGTCCCCCTTCATGCCCAGTTCGAAGTTGTCCATGTGGTCGGTGAGAGCGATGGCGGGCACCCGGTAGCCGTCGTAGACCGGCAATCCACGCGGATTGTTGGCGGCCTTCCCGGCGTTCCGGTTCGTGACCCCGTGCCGGAAACCCTGACCGAAAGTGGCAAAAACCATCAGGTTGTCGTTGACCCTCCAGTCGAGCGACGCGCGGAGAATGACGTCCGACTCGTTCAGAACACCGTCCTCGTTCAGGTTCTCGACGTTCAGGGCGCCGCTCTGAATGTCGGCCAGCACCGCTTCCGCGCCGCTTCCGCCGAACATGTCCACATGTCCGCCCCGACACCTGGTCGCGTCTGGACGGCATTCGCTGAGGTTCACCGTGGTGAGAGCATCAAGCGTTCCCCGCCCAAGCGCCCTGAGGCGTTCGGTGACGTTGTTCCCGGAGGTCCGGCTGGTGGCATCAAAACCGCCCCGGCCAACGCTGGAATCGCAGTTGTCCGTGCCGAACTTGCACCCGAACGAGAAGCTGCTCGCCCCCTTGAAGTCGAAGTTCAGGTCGTACCAGCGGGCGCCGAAGCTTGCTGTGACGCTGTCCGAAACCGCGAAATCGACGTGACCGAACACCGCGACCTGATCGATCTTGCGCGTGTAGTCGTTGACGAAACTGACCGCGCCGTTGAATGGCACGGTGGGACTCGCATTCGTCCCTTCTCCCTGGTCGCCAATCATGGCAAGCACGGGCCAGGAGCCGTCGCCGTCATCCCGTGTCGCCGCATCCTCGAAGGCAGCCACGCCAGTGGTTGTCTGATCGTCGAGGTAGACGCCGGCAGTGACGCTGATCTGGTTTTCCTGGGGTGTGGAAATGCGGAACTCGTGGGTAGTCCGACTGTTCGTGGTCTCCTCTTCGTACTGGGCCTCGGGGTCCCAGCACTCGCTCAATCCCACGGTTCCGCCATACCCCTCGAATCCGTTGCCCCCCCAGTCCCTGGTGCCGGTGCACAGGTAGTAGGCTTGGTACCCGCCGCCGTTGGTGTAGTCCGAATAGTCGACGAGAGCCTCCACCTCCCGGTCGAGGTAGCCGGCCGCATAGATCACATCCAGCATGCCGGCCCGACCGCTGACGGTCAGTGTCGTCAGCCCGAAGTCGTCGGCCGTGCTGTCCATGGTAAACCGGTTGACGCTGTTCTCGCCGTCGAGATTGGGGTCGTAGGCGAAGACGCCGTCGGTCTCCAGGGATTGCTGCACGTGCTGCACCAGTACTCCCCAATCGTCGGTGACGTCGTAGGAGAGGCTGACGCGGGCACCCGCGTAGCTCGCATCGTTGAAGTCGTCCTCGACCAGGCGGCTGTTGTCCGCGGCCTCGAATGGGCTGTCCGGATGCACCGGCGCACCCGATATGTCGTTCCGGTTGAGCAGGTCTATGCTCGGCGAAAACCCTCCGTTCCCCGGATTGTTCGGGATGTTGTCGATCCAGCCGGCCTGGCTGTCGCGATAACCGACCACCCGCACCGCCGCACGGTCTGAAACGGGCATGTTGAAGAACGCTTCCTGGGCGTTGCTGACACCGCCATCCGCCGTGGTCGAGGCGCTGACACCGACGCCACCCTGGAACCGCAGAGTGTCAGGCTTGTTGGTGATGAGACGCACGGTCCCGGACTGGGAACTGGCGCCGAACAGCGTGCCCTGCGGACCCGGCAGCACCTCGATGCGACTCATGTCGGTGACGTAGACATCGAGGTTGCGGCCGCCGAAGGAGACGGGCTGCTCGTCCAGGTAAAGGGCGGTGGCTGGCGACGAGCCCTGGATACTGGCGATAGTGTTCTTGGACTGCTCCGTGGCCGCACCCCGGATATAAATTTCGCTCTGCCCGGGGCCGACGCCCATCATGACCACATTGGGCAGGTGCTTGACGTAGTCGTCAAAGCTGTTGATTCTCAATTCGTCGAGATCTTCACCCTGCAAGGCCGAAACGGATACCGCGATGTCCTGGATGGATTCGGCCCGCTTGGTGGCCGTCACGATGACCTCTTCAATGCCCCGCGTCTGGTCTGCGGCTTCGGCGGCTTCGACTTCGGCAGCACCTGCAACAGTGGTCACCAGTGCGGCCGAGATGGCAACCCCCAACGGCCTCCTGTTCCACGTTGCGGGGCCGAACGTGGTGCACGCCCGTCTCTTGACCTGCTTGCGTCGCGTCTTCATCGCGTAGCCTCCTCCCATAGCTTCCTCTCCAAGCTTACGGATAACCGTATTACTACTAGCAGCGTCCCATTGCAACGGCCCGCATATCGGCCCGACGGCAAAAAAATGGTGGCCCAATCATTGTGCGCGAGGAACGAAAGCGCGAAACTCGGAGACGATTTCGAAGAGCGGTGGTCGAGACAGTCATTGAGTGGCGGCAGACCTTCCGGATGTCATGACGAGCCGACGCGCGTCGCGTTCCTGATGACGCGCGACTATACGATGGTGACGCTGGCCAGCGCCATCGCGGTATTGCGCATGGCCAACCGGATGAGCGAGCGCCAGCTCTACCGCTGGACGTGCCTGACCCTCGACGGCGAGCCGGTGCCATCGAGCGACGGCCTGTACCTCGTGCCCGACGGAGACGCAGGTTCTCTCGACCGTCTGGACATGCTGTTCGTCTGCGGCGGCTACCACTGCGAACGGCACTGCAGCCGGGTTCTGCTCGACACGCTGCGCGGTTTCGCCAAGCGCGTCCCCCTGGGCGCCCTTTGCACCGGCGCGCACTTCCTCGCCGCCGCCGGCCTTCTTGACGGCTACCGCTGCGCGATCCACTGGGAGAACCTGTCCAGCCTGCGCGAGCAATTCCCGCGCGTACAGGTGTCGTCCCGCCTGTTCGAAGTGGACCGCGACCGGTACACGTGCTCCGGCGGCATCAGTTCCATCGATCTCATGCTGAACCTGGTCGGCGCCACCCACGGACAGCGATTGGCGCGTGATATCTCGGAGCAGATCCTGCTCGAGCGGGTCCGCACCGAGAACGACATGCAGCGAACGCCGCTGCAGCACCGGCTCGGCGCCGTGAACCAGCAGAAGCTGGTCGACGCCGTCGCGCTCATGGAAGCCAATATCGAGGAGCCGCTCAGTCTCGGCGAGGTGGCCGAGTACACCGACATCTCGCCGCGCCAACTGGAGCGCCTGTTTCACGAACACCTGGATTGCACGCCGTCCCGCTACTACCTCGACCTGCGGTTGAACCAGGGTCGCCTGCTGTTGCTGCAAACCAGCATGTCGGTGACCGAAATCGCCTCCCGCTGCGGATTCTCGACCGCGGCGCGGTTCGGCAAGTCGTACGTCGCGAAGTATGGGAAACGGCCCACCGACGAGCGTCGTCCAGCGCCCTGAAAAAGACGTGAATCGGCCCGTTTCGACGTGTCGCTTTTCGACTATTCAATGTCGCCTGTTTTCGGGGTCCGTTGACGCGAACGCACGGTTCCATCTGCCATCCAATCCGCCCTTCGACACGCGGGCGCGAACCCGCGCGAAATCGGTCGGGAGGCGCGACTTTTTCGGGTCGTCGTTTCTCGACTACTCGATGTCGCCTTTGGCTGCAATGCGTTAAGCGAGTTTCAGGCAATCTGCCGCCGTTGCCGCTGGTGCAGGATGGCCCCGAACCGGCGGCCTCGAATTCCGCCCAGGGGGAGCCAAATGACCACTGACACCAGCGATAACGGAGCCGTTCGGTACTCCGAGCTGCGCCAATGCGCGAGCGTCGACCAGTCGGACCGGAAAGTTCCCATCAACCTGCGCCAGTCCGGCCCGACCCCGGTTGGATTGCTCATCTCAACCCGGGTGCGGAAGTCGCCCTACTGGCACCTTTCCATGCAAGCCGGGTGCTGGCGGGCGACGGTCTACAACCGCGTCTATCACCCGCGCGGATACGTGCGTCCGGAAGACGGCGGCGCCATGGTGGAGTATGACGCCCTGGTCAACCACGTGACGCTCTGGAACGTGGCGGTGGAGCGGCAGATCCAGGTCAAGGGGCCGGACGCCGAGAAGTTCGTCAACCACGTCATCACGCGCGACGCCGCCCGCATCGCGCCCATGCACGGCAAGTACGTCATCCTGTGCAACGAAGACGGCGGCGTGCTGAACGATCCGGTGCTCTTGCGCGTGGCCGACGACGAGTTCTGGTTCTCGCTCGCCGACAGCGACATCGAGATGTGGCTCAGGGGCGTCAACCTGGGCCTGCGCCTGGATGTTTCCATCGCCGAGATCGACGTCGCGCCGGTGCAGATCCAGGGACCGAAGTCGGAGGCGCTGATGACGGACCTGTTCGGCGAGCGGGTTCGCGAGATCCCCTACTACGGGCTGATGGAAGGGCAGGTGAACGGTCGCGACGTCATCGTCTCGCAAACCGGGTTCACCGGCGAGAAGGGCTACGAGATCTACCTCAGGGACGCCACCCTCTACGCGGAAGACCTCTGGCACGGGGTGCTCGAAGCCGGCGAGCGGCATCAGCTCATGGTCACGGCCCCGGCGCATCACCGCCGCATAGCCGCCGGCATCCTGTCCTGGGGGCAGGACCTGGACCAGGAAACCCTGCCTTTCCAGTGCAATCTCGGCTACCAGGTGCCGCGCGGAAAGCAGGCGGACTACGTCGGCAAGCGGGCGCTGGAAGCGGCGCGGCGCGCCATCGACGCAGGTTCCCCCCCGTTCCGCAATGTGCTCGTCGGCATCGTCTTCGGAGGCAAACCGGTGACCGACTACGCCAACGACTTCTGGCTCATCTCCGGCGGCGGCGGGGACGATCCCGTGGGCTACGTCACCTCGCCGTGGTTCTCACCGGAACTCGAGACCAACATCGCGCTGGCCTATGTTCCCTGGGAAATGCGCCAGGTCGGAACGGGGTTGCGCGTGCATCTTCCGACCGAATACGCGGAACGTCCCGGCGAGCCCGTGGCCGGCGAGGTGGTTGAAGTGCCGTTTCGTCCTTCGGTCAACCCGAACATCAGGGAAGTGGCGCGAAACCGCGGCCGCGACAGCGTGGACTGAAGCGCATGGATGCCTTGTCCCACGGTGCCGCCGCCCTCAATGCGATCGACGTGCTGGACGCACAGCGCGAGCTCGCCCGGCACGCCTCGGTAGAACTCTCCCCGCGCCAACTCGGCTCGACGGGACCGCTCACGGACTACCTGCCCCGCGGGACGCGGGTCTATATCCCGTCCATCCCGGGCGCTGCGTGGCGTGAGACCGTGGCCGCCTGCCAGCGCCTCGGTGCCGAGGGCATGCTGCCGGTGCCACACCTTCCGGCGCGACTGTTGAGAAGCGCGCAGCAACTCGACGACCGGCTGGGCAAGCTCGCCGACGCCGGGGTGGGCGAACTGCTGCTGGTGGCCGGAGACCACGCGCGCGCGGCGGGGCCCTATCACGACACCCTCGATGTGCTCGAGTCCGGCAAGCTCGTCGAGCACGGCTTCCGCCGCGTCGGCGTCGCCGCCTACCCGGAAGGACACCCCCTGGCGACCCGGGGGGATCTCGAAGCGGCGCTGTCGCACAAGATCGCCTACGCCAATGCAACCGGGACCGAGATGTGGATCGTCACCCAGTTCACGTTCGCATCCGCGCCCGCCATCGCGTGGCTAAGGGCGATACGCGAGCGAGGTTGCCCGTTGCCGGTCCATGTCGGCCTGCCCGGCCCGGCCCGGCTACGCACCTTGTTGGCCTATGCCGCGCGCTGCGGCGTGCGCGCATCCGCGCGGGCGCTGACGCGGCGACCCAGCGTGATACGGTTGCTTAAGAGCTGGTCGCCGGATGATGTCCTGCAGGGACTGGCGCAATACCGCGTGGAATCCCCCGGCACGACCCTCGCCGGGATTCACATATTCACTTTCGGCGGCCTGCCCCGCACGTCCCGTTGGCTGCGCGCCAACGGATCGACAACCCGGGACGTGGCCCGGTCCCGCGCGACGGCCCCCGAAGTCGCACGTCATGTTTCCGGTGATGGCCCGGGGCCGATCATCCCGCTCATCGAAGAACGCCTCGGTATCGGCGCAGATCTCCTGACCCCGTACGGGCACTACAAGGCCAAGCTGGCGCTCGCGGAAGGCGGTCGGGCGAGGTCGCCGGACGGCAAGCTGGTGCTGGTCACCGCCATCTCGCCGACCGCGGCGGGCGAAGGCAAGACCACCACCAGCATCGGGCTCACCGATGCGCTCAACCTGCTCGGCGTGCGCGCCACGGCCTGCCTGCGCGAACCGTCCCTCGGCCCCTGTTTCGGCATGAAGGGCGGCGCGACCGGCGGCGGCCGGGCGCGGGTCGTGCCGGAGACAGATATCAACCTGCACTTCAACGGCGACATGCACGCCGTCTCGACCGCGAACAACCTGCTCGCCGCCGTTGTCGACAGCCACCTCTACTGGAAAAACCCGCTCGACATCGATCCGGAGACGATCTCCTGGCGCCGCGTCATGGACCTCAACGACCGCGCGTTGCGAGAGGTGGAACTCAACCTCGGCCGCGGCGCCCACCGCTCCGGCGGCTTCGATATCACCGCCGCGTCCGAAGTCATGGCCGTGTTCTGCCTCGCGCGCGACAGGGTCGATCTCGAGCAGCGCCTCGGCCGCATCGTCGTCGCCCGCAACCGCGACGGCAAGCCGGTCACTGCCAGCGACCTCGGCGTCGACGGGGCGATGGCCGCCGTGCTCACCGATGCCCTGCAACCGAACGTCGTGCAGACCCTCGAAGGCAACCCGGCCTTCATTCATGGCGGCCCCTTCGCCAACATCGCCCACGGCTGCAATTCGGTTATCGCAACGCGGGCGGCCCTCGGGCTGTCCGACGTAGTGGTTACCGAAGCGGGCTTCGGGGCGGACCTGGGCGCGGAGAAGTTCCTCGACATCAAGTGCCGCCAGTCCGGCCTGCGCCCGGACGCGGCGGTGCTGGTATGCACTGTTCGGGCCCTCAAGCTGCACGGCGGCACCGGGCAGCGCGACCTCGCGAAACCGGATGCGGCAGCGGTTCGTGCCGGGGCGCCGAACCTCGCACGGCACATGGCAAACCTCGCAAGGTTCGGCCTGGCGCCCGTGGTCGCGATCAACCGCTTCGACACGGACACCGAAGAAGAGATCGCCGCCATTCAGGCGATCGCGAACCAACACGGCGTCGAAGCCGCCGTCGCCACCCACTGGAGAGACGGCGGTGCCGGAGCGAGCGCGCTGGCCCGAGCCGTGCTCGACAGGCTCGACGAAAGGCCGACGATCAAACTGCTGTATCCCGACGACATGCCCCTGCGAGACAAGATCGAAGCGATTGCCGCCAGCTTCTACGGCGCTTCCGGGATATCGACAAGCCGGGCGGCGGCACACCAGCTCGATGTGTTCGAATCGCTTGGCTACGGCCGCCTGCCCGTCTGCATCGCCAAGACGCAGTACAGCTTCTCTGCCGACCCGAAGGCGATGGGTGCTCCGGAAGGCCACGTGCTCCCGGTGCGGGAAGCGCGACTCGCCGCCGGCGCCGGGTTCGTCGTCGTCATCTGCGGAGACATCATGACGATGCCCGGCCTGCCGCGCCGCCCCGCCGCTCTCGATGTCGGGGTTGACGCGCAGGGACAGGTCATCGGACTGTAGCCCCCGGTTCTCGCGGCGTGAGCACGGCGGTGGCGTTCGAACGTTGGAAACCCGGAACTACGCCGCGCGCGCTGAGCGAAGCGCTGTTCGACGGCGCACTGATCGTATTTGACGGCCTGCGGCCTGTCGCGCGCCTGGTGGACCGCGTGCGGGGAATCCTCACGGGAACATTCGAGGCAGAGCAGCCCGCCTTCGCCGAGCGCCGCCTGTCTGCGGCGGAGTTTCGCCGCCTGGCAATGCAGGCGCGCGAGGCAGTCGCCACGGACGCGGCCGTCGCCCGGCACTGGTGGGACGCGCTGGCGGTGATCGGCTACCGGCGGGAGGCGACCTGGCTCGACCGGATCCGGTTGCGTGTCGTCCCGTCCAGGGACGATATCGAACACCAGCGCCTGCAGACGGTGCCTCCGCACAGGGACACGTGGGGATCCGGCATCATGGCCCAGATCAACTGGTGGTTGCCGCTGTATCCACTGGCCGAGAGCAGCACGATGTTGCTCTGGCCGGATGTCTTTCGCCATCCCATCGCGAACAACAGCGGTGAATGGAGCTTCGAAGCGTTCAGGAACGGCAGCGAGAACGGCTATCCGCTCCTTCCGGTCGCCTGCAGGCGCCCCGTCCAGCCCCGGGCGCCCGTCCTCATTGAACCGGGCCAACTGCTAGGCTTTTCGGCCGCACACCTGCACGCCGGCGTGAGCGATGCATCGGGGCGGACCCGGTTCGGCGTCGACACCCGCTCGGTGTGGGAACCGGACCGCAGCGCGGGCCGCGGCGCGCCGAACGTGGATGGCGCGGCACGGGAAGAAATGTGGCGCTGGTTCCGCCGGCCAAGCGTCAACGGAGAACGGTAAATGGCGCAACATGCGAGAGTCGTGGTCATCGGCGGCGGAGTGGTCGGCGTTGCCACCCTCTATCACCTGGCGGCAAAGGGCTGGTCGGATGTGGCCCTGCTGGAGCGCAAGGAGCTGACCTCCGGGTCGACCTGGCACGCCGCCGGCCTGTTGCCGCTGTTCAACATGAGCTACTCGGTGGGCCAGATTCACAAGTACTCGGTGAATCTCTACCGCCGGCTCAGGGAGGAGACAGGCGACGACGTGGGCCTGCGCACCGTCGGCAACATACGCCTCGCCATGACGCCCGACCGCATGGACGAGTATCGCCAGTACGCCGGCGTTGCCCGCACAATCGGCGTCAATGTCGAGTACCTCACCCCGGACGAGGTGTGCGAGATCTGGCCCCTGGCGGTGACCGATGGCCTCGTCGGCGCCATCCGCCACCCCGACGACGGCTATATCCAGCCGGCCGACCTCACCCAGGCCCTGGCCCGGGGCGCCCGCGCGAAGGGCGCGGTCATCCATCGCCAGACCTGTGTCACGGGTATCGAACAGACTTCCGGCGGCGAATGGCTCGTGCGGACCGACAAGGGTGACTGGATCGCAGAGCATGTCGTCTCCGCAACGGGCAACTTCGCGCGGCGCACCGGCGCCATGGTCGGCCTCAACATCCCGGTACTGCCGGTCCAGCACCAGTACATCGTCACCGATGCGCATCCCGACATCCTTGCACGGCACGCCGAGGGTTTGCCGGAGATGGGCGTGCTGCGCGAATCCGACGGCTCCTGGTACATGCGCGAAGAGGCCGGCGGGCTGCTGCTAGGCCCGTACGAGAAAGGCGCGCCCGCCTGCTACCTGGACGGCCCGGACGCCCAGAGCGAATACGAACTCTTCAACGACGACCTCGACCGCCTGACACCCCACATCGAATCGGCCATTCGCCGCGTGCCCGCGTTCGCCGAGCTGGGCATCAAGCAGGTCTACAACGGCGCCATCGCCTACACCCCCGATGGCAGTCCCATCGTCGGCCCCGCATGGGACAAGCGCAACTTCTGGCTCAACGAGGGCCACAGCTTCGGTATCACCGCCGCCGCCGGCGCTGGGTGGCAGCTTGCCGAGTGGATCGTTGAAGGCGAGCCGAGTATCGACATGCTAGGCGTCGACCCGCGCCGTTTCGGCGACTACGCCACCGGCGCCTATCTCAAGGCGAAGAACGAGGAAGCCTACGCCAACGTCTTCACCGTGCACTATCCCGACGAGGAGCGCCCCGCCGGGCGCCCGCTGCGCACGGCGCCGTGCTACGGTCGAATGCGCGACCTGGGTGCCGTATTCGGGCAGAAGTTCGGCTGGGAGCGGCCCAACTGGTTCGCCCCGGAGGGCGTTCCCCGGGAAGACCACTGGTCGTTCCGCCGTTCCCGCTGGTTCGAGGCCGTCGGCGACGAATGCCGCAATGTCCGCGACAACGTTGGCCTGCTCGACATGACCGCCTTTGCCAAGGCCCGCGTCAGCGGCCCCGGCGCCGCGGCGTTTCTCGATGGTTTCGTCGCCAATCGCCTGCCCCGGATCGGACGTATCGGACTGTGCCACGCCCTCAACACGCTGGGCGGCGTGCACTCCGAGTTCACCATCCACCGAGAAGCGGCGGATCGCTTCTACCTGGTGTCGGCCGGGGCCTTCCAGCGGCTGGACCACGACTGGCTGCGGCACCAGCTACCCGCCGACGGCTCGGTGCTGTTCGAGAACCTGACCGCCGCGATGGGCGTGCTGGTCATCGCCGGACCGAAGTCCCGGGAACTCCTGTCGCGCGTCTGCGACAGCGACCTCGGGAACGCCGCGTTCCGCTGGCTCACCGGCAAGGACGCAACCATCGGTCTCGCCCCCGTGAAGCTCCTGCGGCTCAACTTCGTGGGCGAGCTCGGCTGGGAGATCCACCACGGCATCGAGTACCAGAACGCCATCTTCGACGCCCTCATGGAAGCCGGCGACGGGCTCGGCTTGAGGCCCTTCGGCATCCGCGCCATGGACTCGCTTCGCCTCGAGAAGTCCTACCGCATGATCGGGACGGAACTGTCCATCGAGTACGCCGCGCTCGAGTCCGGCCTCGACCGTTTCGTGCGCCTCGACAAGGGCGACTTCATGGGCCGCGCCGGGCTCCTCGAGTGGCACCAGCGCGGCTTCGCCAACCGCTTCGTCACCCTCGCCGTGGACGGCCCCGAAGACGCCGATCCCATCGGCAACAACCCGCTCTACGTCGACGGCGAGATGGTCGGGCGGGCAACCAGCGGCAACTACGGCTTCCGGCTGGAGCAGTCCCTGGCGTTGGCGATGCTGCGCCCCGAGCTTGCCGAAGTGGGTACCACGGTCGACATCGAGATTCTCGGTGCGAGATACCCCGCGCGCGTGGTGCAGGAAAGTCCCTGGGATCCCGACAACGCGCGGTTGCGCGCATGAGAGGCGCCTGTGGGGATTCGGTAAGCTATGTTTCCAGCGTCTAGGGAGAACTGCCATGGCACGACGATCAGGCGGTAGACGGGCGCGCAAGGCCCAGCGCGCCGCGCCCCTGGCCGAAGCGGTCAAGCCGGTTCGGCCGGGACACACCGGTGGTCATTTTCAGCCCCTGTCCGCAGCCGGCGTTGAGGCCATCGTGGACAATGCGTTCCGGATTCTCGACCGGGTGGGTTTCGCAGACCCCACACCCCATTGCATCGAAACCTGCACCGCGGTTGGCGCGGTGCTCGGCGACGACGGGCGTTTGCGCATGCCGCGAAGCCTGGTCGAACGGACGTTGCAACTGGCCCGGCGGAACCTGGTGCTGCACGGTCAGAATCCGCGGTGGGACCTGGACCTGAGCGGTGCCAGGGTGCACTTCTCCACCGCCGGCGCCGCGGTCATGGTCGCCGACTCGGAGAACGGCGTCTACCGGGATTCCGAGGCGCAGGATCTCTACGACATGGCGCGCATCGCGGACACCTGCGAGCACATTCACATGTTCCAGCGGACCTGCGTGCCCCGAGACGCTCCCGACAACTACGCGCTCGACATCAATACCCTCTACTGCTGCGTGATGGGCACCGGCAAGCACGTCGGTTCCAGTTGGACGGTAGGCCCGCATGTCGAGAAGAGCCTCGAGATGCTGCACATGATCGCCGGCGGCGAAGCCGCGTGGCGGGCACGCCCCTTCGTCAGCCAGTCCAACTGCTTCGTGGTGCCGCCGCTCAAGTTCGCCACCGACGCGCTCGAATGTCTGCGGGTCGCGGTGGAAGGCGGCATGCCGGTGTTGCTGCTGTCCGCTGGTCAGGCCGGTGCGACGGCGCCCGCCTATCTTGCCGGGACGGTCTCTCAAGCCTGGGCGGAGTGCCTCGGCGGACTGGTTTACGTGAACGCGATCGAACCCGGCGCACCGGCCATCCTCGGCGCCTGGCCGTTCGTTTCGGACCTGCGCACCGGGGCGATGAGCGGGGGTTCGCCGGAGCAGGGCCTGCTGTCAGCCGCCTGCGCCCAGGCAGGTAATCATCTCGACCTGCCCTTCGGCACCGCCTGCGGCATGAGCGACGCCAAGTTTCCGGACTTCCAGGCGGGCGCGGAACGGGCCGCGACGGTGCTGTCAGCCGCGTTGTCCGGGGCGAACATCGTCTATGAGTCCGCCGGCATGTACGCCAGCCTGCTGGGCACGTGCCCCGAAAGCCTCATCCTGGACAACGACCTCCTCGGATCTGTCGGGCGCGCTACCCGCGGCATCGAGGTCAACCCCGACACGTTGAGCTTCGCAGAGATCGAACAGATCTGCAGCAGCGGGGAGGGTCACTACCTGGGCTCCGGGAACACACTGCAGGTGATGCAAAGCGAGTACTTCTATCCGGACTTCAGCGACCGCACCAGCCCGAATGTCTGGGAGGAACTGGGCAAGCCGGTGCTGCTGCAGGAGGCGATCAAGAAGACACGGGACATCCTCGCCACCCATGTCCCGCGCCACGTCAGCGACGAAGTCGATGCACGAGTGCGGGCGGAGTTTCCGATCCTCCTTTCCCCGGCAGAGATGGGGCGTTGACCGGCGGCGCGGGTCGCGCGTACCGCAATCGGGACACCCCATCAACATGCTGATTTAATAGTGTTTTCCTAGAATCGCATGCGGAGTCCCGCTTCGATCGTGCGTCCCGGCTGGGGCGCCAGGTCCTTGACAACAGACGTGTGCAGCCGCTGCTCGTCGTCCGTGAGGTTGCGTCCGGCAAGGTACAGGTCGACGACCATGTCGCCCGGGCGAAAACGCCATGCGACGCGGGCGCGCAGGTCGTCGTAGGAGTCCGACGGCAACTCGAACTCGGCGACGTCATCCTGCTCGGAAGCGCGCACGTAGTCCACGTTGGCCCGCAGGCGGTCACCCGTGAACGCGAGAGACACGCCGGTCCTCGAGGGTGGGATGAGCGGCAGGTTGTCGTTGCCGGAGATATCTAGCTTTGGCGACACCGTGTCGAAGAAAGCCCCGATCTCGAGACGTCCGGCGCCCCACTCGGCGACGGTCACCTGGCCTTCCACCTCGAAACCCGGGAACGCCGCGTTGGCCTGGGAGTACCGGCGCACGTCGAAGCCGTCCCGCTCCTCACCCGTCGCGGCCTGGTAGATGAAGTCCACGAAGTTCGTGTAGTAAAAGGTTCCCCGCAGGGACCAGCCGTCGCCACCACCGGCGAGGGTGGCGGTCAGGCTGCGGGCCTGCTCCCGGCCGAGTTCGGGATCTCCGATCTCGAAGACGCCCGTGCCGGGGTGCGGACTGTCGGAGAAGAGTTCCTCGCCCACCGGAGCACGGGACGAGTAGTCGGCCAGCAGGGTACCCTCCCAGCGCTCGCTGAGCGGCACGATGAGACCCAGCGAAGCGCTGGCGCCGCCGAAGTCACGGCTGCTGCCATTCGCGGGGTCGTGCGCGACGCGGTCGAAGCGCAGGCCCGCCTCGAGACCGAGTTCGCCGAGGGAGCGCTCGCCGACCCAGAACAGGCCTAAGGACGACGTGTCGACGGGGGGCGTGAAGGCCTCTTCGCCGGCCACGGAGAACTCGCGGTTGCCGAGCTGGACGCCGAGGGCGCCGCGCCAGCCACCGGCCGGACCGTGTGTCAGTTCCGCGCGCGCTTCCCAGGCGTCGTTCGAGAATACCGTTCCCACCTCGCCGGCTTCGTTCTCCGCGTGTTCGTAGTCGTTGATACCAAGCCGGAGGTTGAGGCTCTCGAAGCCGTCGAACGGGTCGGCCAGGCCAGCCTCCAGGTCGATGCGCGTCTGATCGAGGTCGACGATGGGAGCGCCCTCCTCGCCATGATGTTCCTCTTCTTCGTGATCGTCGGCGTGTTCCTCGTGCTCGTCGTCGTGGTCCCCGTGCTCGTCCTCGTGGTCCCCGTGCTCGTCGTCGTGGCCGTGGGCATGGCTGTGGCCGGGGATGCCGTACTCGGACTGGAGGCCGCTGACAGAGAACCCGACGAAACCGCGGTCGCCGACGAAGGACAAGCCGGCGGAACCGCCGTTGACCTCGAGTCCGCTGCCGGGCAGATGCCCATAGGCTTCCTCCTCGTGCTCTTCTTCGTCGTGGTGCTCGTCCGCCTCGTGGCCATGGTCGTCGTCGCCGTGCTCGTCCTCGTCGTGGTGCTCCTCCTCTTCCTCCAGCGCGTGTAGCGCGGCGGACTCGGCGAACCCGGGGATGTCGTAGTCGTCCGCCTGGCGGGCGAAGCCGTCGACATGCCACGCCACGCCGCCGCCGCCGCCACCGAGCCGGAACGCCCCGTTCCTGCCGTCGCCGTTGTCGGAGCCGCGCAGGTCGAAGATCCCGTTGACGCGATCCGGCACTTCGTGCGGTATGCGTCCCGTGTGGACATCGACCACGCCACCGATGGCGCCTGAGCCGTATAGCAGGGTCGCCGACCCCTTGAGGACTTCCACTCGCTCGGCTATGAAGGGGTCGACCGTGACCGCGTGGTCGCCGCTGCTGACGGAAACGTCAAGCGTGTCGATCTGTTCCTCCATGACGCGTACGCGTGCGCCGCCGAGGCCGTGGATGACGGGGCGCCCAGCCCCCGCGCCATAGGCACTGTTGTGGATGCCCGGCTCGTTGCCCACGGTGGCGCCGATGTTGTCCACCGCCTTGCGTTCGAGCTCGTCGGCGTCCAGCACGTCGCTGGCCTGCGCGAGCCCTTCGTTTGCCAGCGGGTGTGCCAGAACGAGAATCTCCTCTATCTCCGACGGTTGTTCCTCGTCGGACGCCTCCACGGCGTACACGGCCACGGCGAGGCAAGTTGCCACAGCGGCAGAGAGTCGTTGCGTGCGATTCATAGTGCATCTCCAAAAAAGTCCGAACAGGCGCGCGACGTCCGAGGACGGGCGCGCACTCGATTTACGTTGCGGTCAGGAGACGGAGAAGGGAGGGGCGCGGGGGTAGCCGACTTCGTATGGGCGGGGAGAAAGAATGGCCGCGACCACCCGCGAGCCGTTGGGCCTGCACCATTCGGACGATCGGGCGTGAACCGGTCCGACCCCCGGAACGTGACCCGGTTCGGAGATCGCACAGAGCGTGCAGGCCTCCTCTTCATGTTCATCGAGGTGTACGTGCGTGTCGGCGACCGAGTGCCCGACGCACAGCAGCAACGCGGCAAGCAAAGTCCATCGCTGCATCAGGCGACCCGGTCCAGGTACCGCGCTGGTCATGGTTTCCCTACTGCAAGAGCTGGCGACGTGACCGACGTGCCCGGATACGGAATCCGACCGCAGCCGGTCGCCCGGCCGGGGCAACTGTCGCTGATGCGATCGGCGATGTCGTACTCGTTTTTCCGACCATTCATGGGATGCGGTCACAGAACTCAAGCGAAAGGTATCGTTGCGGCGAACCAGCCGCAGGTACGTTATAACATATCAATACCCGGGCTGCACATGCCCGATGATGAAGGTTGGCGGCCTGCGCCGTAGAACGGCACGCAGTGCCGATCAACGGACGGGATGACGGGTGCGCGCCTTCGGCTCTGACGGACTACACGGCGCCAGGCAACCAGCCGCCATCACCGTCGGATGCGCCGGTTTCCGGGGTCGTACATCGGTCTTGACGAAACCTCCGCCGGGATCCGGTCGCCCGCCACTTCGATGCTGAAGCCATCCTCTGGCGCGTTCGGAACCTTGGCCGTATCGACGTAGCCAAGGCCGATGGCGCCGCCGAGGGTGTGGCCATAGGCGCCCGAGGTTACGTATCCGACCAGGGTGTCCTCGTGCCAGATGGGTTCGTTGTGGTAGAGCAACGGCGCCGGGTCCAGCAGCCGGAACTGCAGCAACCGCTTTGCCGGCCCCGCCTCCCTTTCTCTGAGCAGCGCCTCCCGTCCCATGAACCCGCCCGGTTTGTCGAACTTCACGGCAAAGCCCAAGTCCGCTTCCAGCGGGGTGTCCTCGTCGGTGATGTCGTGGCCCCAATGCCGGTAGGCCTTCTCGATGCGCAGCGAGTCCAGCGCGTGATAGCCGGCGTGTGCCAGGCCGAATTGTTCGCCCGCGGCGACGATTGTTTCGTAGACGCCGACCGTGAACTCGGTCGGGATGTAGAGTTCCCAGCCGAGTTCGCCAACGTAGGTGATCCGGGAGGCGCGCACCAGGGCGTAGCCAAGCTCGATTTCCCGGCTGTTGGCGAAGGGGAAGGCCCGGTGCGAGAGATCATCCGGGGTCAGCGATTGCAACAGCGCCCGGGCGTTCGGCCCCATGATCGAAATCACACCCAGGCCTGAGGTCACGTTGGTCAGGATGCAGTGGGCGCCGGGCGGAATGTGCCGTTTCAGCCAGTCGAAGTCCCGCATTTCCGTGGCCGCGGCGGTCACGACCAGGTAGTCGTGTTCGGCCAGCCGGGTGACGGTGAGGTCCGCTTCGATGCCGCCCCGGTCATTCAACCATTGGGTATAGACGATGCGGCCCGGCCTCACGTCCACGTCGTTCGCGCAGACGTGGTTCAGGACCCGCGTCGCGTCCCGTCCCTGGAGCCGGAACTTGCCGAAAGAGGACAGGTCGAACAGCCCTACCCGCTCGCGCACCGCCCGGTGCTCCGCAGCGGAATGCTCGAACCAGTTCTGTCGCCCATAACTGTACTCGTAGTTGGCCATCCCCGCTTCCGGCGCGTACCAGTTCGGCCGCTCCCAACCCGCGAGCTCGCCGTGGCACGCGCCGATGGATTGCAGCCGATCGTAGAGGGGCGATTTGCGGACGCCCCGGGCGGTTTCGTATTGGCGATAGGGATAGTGCGTGGCATACAAGAGGCCGAGGCTCTCGGAGACGCGCTCCCGCAGGTACTTGCGGTTGCGCTGGAAGGGGTGATTGCGGCGCACATCCACTTCCCACAGGTCCGACGGCGGATGGCCGAGGCGAATCCAGTCCGTGATGACGCGGCCGATACCGCCGGCGGACTGCAGGCCGATCGAATTCAGCCCGGCCGCCACGAAACAGTTGTCGAGTTCGGGCGCCCGGCCGATGTGGTAGCGCACGTCCGGCGTGAAACTCTCCGGCCCGCAGAAAAACGTCTTTAGGCCCGCGGATTCCAGCGCCGGGATCCGCACCATGGCCTGCTCGAGGATCGGTTCGAAGTGCTCGAGGCTGCCCGCGATCTCGTCAAAACTGAAGTCCTCGGGGATGCCCTCCGTGGCCCAGGGACGGGCATGGGGCTCAAACGCGCCGACGAGGAGATTGCCCGCGTCGTACTTGTAGTAGGTGCAGGCGTCGTAGTCGCGCACGACCGGGAAGTTCACGTCCAGCCCGGCGACCGATTCGAACAGGGCGTAGTAGTGTTCGCAGGCATGCAGGGGCACGTTCACCCCGACCGTCGCCGCCAGCTCCCGGGTCCACATGCCGGTGCACAACACCACGCAGTCCGCGTCGATATCGCCGTGTTCCGTGGTCACGCCGGTGACGCCGCCCCGTGAGGTATTGATGGCCGTGACCACCAGGTTCTGGAAGATGCGCGCACCGGCGGCGCGAGCGCCCCTGGCCAGCGCGTTGGTGATGTCCACCGCGTTGGCGTAGCCGTCGGACGGAATGTGGATGCCGCCGAGCACGTCCGCCGTGTGCAGTAGCGGAACCCGGGCCTTGATGGCTCGAGGCGTGAAGACGTTCACCTCCAGCCCGAACACCTTGGCCATCGACGCGCTGCGCTTGAGCTCTTCGAACCGCTCCTCGTCGGTCGCGAGGGAAAAGGAACCGCAGCGCCGGTAGCCGGTCGCCTGGCCCGTTTCCGCCTCGAGGCGCCGGTAGAGCGTACTCGTATAGCGCGCCAGCTCCGTCATGTTTATGGACGTGCGCAACTGCCCCACCAGCCCCGCCGCATGCCAGGTGGTGCCCGAGGTGAGTTGCCTGCGTTCCAGCAGCGTCACGTCGGAGACCCCGGCCCGCGCCAGGTGATAGGCGACCGAGCAGCCGATCACGCCGCCGCCGATCACGATCACGCTGGCGCGACGCGGCAGGCCGTCGGGACGGGTCGCCATGAATCGTCAGGCGCGCAAGCGGTGGTTGGCCGGATCGTAGACCGGGTCTTCGTGTACGGTCACCTGCCGCCGTTGCCCGAGCAGGTCGACCGTCAACCCGTTGCCTGGTCTGGCCAGCGACGGCGGGACATAGCCGAAGCCGAGACTCTGACCTACCGCGTGGCCGTAACCGCCGGAGGTGGTTACCCCCACGCAGCGGTCGCCGGCGAAGATCGGCTCGCCCCCCTGCACGTCCGCGTCGCCGGGGTCGAGGCTGAAGTAGATGAGCTGCAGCGGGCGGTCCTCCTCCTGAAGGGAGCGCAGGGTCGCTTCCCGGCCGATGAAGTCGCCCTTGTCGAGCTTGATGAAGCGATCCATGGCCGCATCGAACATGGTGACTTCGTTGGTCAGCTCCGCGCCCCAACTGCGGTAGGCCTTTTCCAGCCGCAGGCTGTTGACCGCGTAGAGGCCGAAATTGCGAATGCCATGTTCCGCCCCCGCATCCACCAGCGCGTCATACAGCGCCTCCATGTGTTCCATGGCCGGGTGCAGTTCCCAGCCAAGTTCGCCGACATAGTTGACGCGCAGAGCCCGCACCGGCATCCCCGCGAGGTCGATTTCCTTGGCCGTCAGCCAGCGAAAGGTACCGCTGTCCAGGGGCGCATTCGTCAGTCTGGCAAGCACGTCTCGGGCGTGCGGTCCGGCCAGCACCAGCACGCCGCGCCGGTCGGTAACGTTCTCGATGTCGACCTGCTCTCCCGGGCGCCGCCCCTGCTGCAGGTGGTCGAGGTCGCGCAGCTCGGCGCCGGCAGCGGAAAGCACGTAAAAGCCGTCGTCTTCGAGGCGGGTGATGGTGACCTCCGCGCCGATGCGCCCGCCCTCGGAAAGCAGGTGGGTAAGCGTGATACGGCCGCGCCCCGGTACCCGGTTGGCGCACAGCCGATCCAGCATCGTTCGCGCGTCGGGGCCCGTCACGTCGTATTTCGCGAATCCCGAGAGGTCCAGGATGCCGACCCGCTCGCGCACGGCCAGGCACTCCTCGCGCACCAGATCGAACACGTTGTTGTGGCGAAAGCCGTACTGTTCCTCGCGACCGTCCGGCGAGAACCACTTGGGCCGCTCCCAGCCGAAGGTCTCGGTAAACACGCAACCCTGGGCCTTCAGCCTGTCGTACAGGGGGCTGGTCCGACAAACCCGGGCCGCCGGCAGTTCTTCCCCGGGCAACGCCGTGGCATAGGTCCTGCCGTAGTCCTGGCGACCTTTGGCCCGCATGTATTCGACATCGGCGAACACGCCGAAGCGCCGGGGATCGAAGCCGGTCATGTTGATCTCGGAGTCGCCGTGCAGCATCCACTGCGCCAGGTACTTGCCGCTGCCGGCACCCTGGGCGATGCCGAAGGACGAGCCGCAGCAGAGCCAGAAGTTGCGCAGCCCGGCCACGGGGCCGAGCAGCGGCAGCCCGTCGGGGCTGTGGGAGATGGCCCCGTTGACGGTGCGCCGGATGCCCGCCGGCTCGAACACCGGCATGCGCTCCATAGCGCGCCCCAGCCAAGGCATAAGGCGCTCGAGATCTTCGGTAAACAGTTCGCTTTCGGAGTCCCAGTGCGGCAGCCCGCCCGGCGGCCAGGCTTCGGCGGGCACCGCCTCGTAGATGCCGATCAGGCCGGACTGCTGCTCCTGGCGCATGTAGGCGGAGGCGTAGGGATCGCGGGTCACGGGGAGTTCTTCGCTTCGTCCGGCCAGTTCCGGCACAGGTCCGGACACCAGGTAATGGTGCTGAATGTTGCAGATCGGAAGGTCCGCTCCCACCATCTGGGCCACTTGCCGGGCGTAGCAACCGGCGGCGTTGACGACGGTTTCCGCAATGACGGACCCCTGTTCCGTGACCAGTTCCCATTCGCCGTGCGGCAGCGCATTGATGCCGGTCACGCGGTTGTTCCGCACGATTCTGGCGCCCATTGCGCGCGCGCCAGTGGCCATCGCCTGGCAAAGCCCGGACGGGTCCGCATGGCCGTCGTCACGGGTCCAGGCACCGGCCAGCACGCCTTCCGTCGAGACAAAGGGATTGAGCCTGGCGATCTTCTCCACGTCGACGATCTCCATGTGGTAGCCGACGTTGGCGGCGATTCCGCGCAGGTAGCGGAACCAGTCGAGGTCCCCCTCGGTGAGGGCGAATCGGACGCTGCCGCAGCCATGCCAACCGACGGCCTGACCGGTCAGTTGCTCCAGCTTCCGGTACAGGGAAACGCTGTATTCGTGAATCTTGGCGAGGTTGTAGTTGCCGACCA
This sequence comes from Candidatus Azotimanducaceae bacterium, assembly GCA_965203615.1. Taxonomy (GTDB): domain Bacteria; phylum Pseudomonadota; class Gammaproteobacteria; order Pseudomonadales; family Azotimanducaceae; genus VXNE01. The sequence goes on along the minus strand of OZ241900.1, from coordinate 3,903,492 downwards.
GGTTCGGGCATTGGCCAGCCGCGTGCCAGGTCGAGCCCGACGTCAACTCGCCCTTCTCGATCAGCAGGACGTCGCGGCAGCCCTCTGCCGCCAGGTGGTAAAGCAGGCCGACGCCCATGATGCCGCCGCCGACGATGACAATGCGCGCCTGGTTCTCCATAGCATGCTCCGGCCGCGGATGGGCACCGCCCGAATTCTCACGGCATTTGGGGTGGATATGCAATATGCACGCGACAGCCGTTTGGAAGTCGGCCTGAAACCCCCGCCTGCGAAAACCATGGGTTTGCGCGGAGGGTCTTGAGCCGGGGCGTCAGGCGTGATCAGTATTCCGCAATGGCGTTTGCGAGTACCTGGACGCTGTCGCCAGCGACATCCAGCACACCGAAGGGCATGAAGCCGTGGAACGCGGACGCAAAGTGTGTTGCGCCAACGCGAACGCCACTTCGCTGCAACTTCTCGGCAAACAGTTTCCCCTCATCCAGGTTCGGGTCGTGTCCGGCCGTGATGATCGTGGTTGGCGGCAGTGATTCGAGGTCGGGGATGAACATCGGTGAGACCAGCGGGTCTTCGGTGCTGGTGTCTTCACCCACGTACCACTGCCTGGCGGCCGACAGGCCTTCACGCCCGACCAGGTAGTTCCCGTCGCCAAACGAGATCCTCGACGCGTAGGCCTCGTGATCGTCCCGCACGTCGAGGAATGGGTACAACAGGTAGAGCGAGTTCACACGGTAGCCCGTCTGCCGCGCAATCTGCCAGGAAACGGCGGTCGCCAGGGCGCCGCCGGCGCTGTCTCCCATGGCGCCGATCCGGGCGGGATCGACCCCTAAGGCTTCGCAATTCTCGAACGCCCAGAGCGCGGCCGCATAGCAATCCTCGTGGGCGGCGGGAAACTTGTTTTCCGGGGCCCGCCGAAAGTCGACCGAGAGATAGCGTGCCCCGGTCTCCGCGCACAACCGCCGCACGAATCCATCGTAGGTGTCGACATCGCCGACGCTCCAGCCGCCGCCGTGAAAGAACAGCACCAGTTTCCCCTGCGCGCCTGCGGCGGCGTGACTTCCCCTGTAGAAGCGCGCCGGGATTTCCGCGGAATCTGTCGGGATCCGATAGTCCCGTGTTTCCACACCATCGGCCCTGACCCCCAGAAAAGTCTCCATCAGTTTGGCCGTGTACCTCCGGCCGATGGCGACCGGGTCGCTTTCGGAAACCAGGATTTTCGCCAGGATGCCCTGGGCACTTTCGAGCAGATCCGCACACTGCCGGTCAATCATCGGTCTGGTCCTTCGAGGCGCTCAATCAGATCTGCAGTAGAAGTCGTACTTCGTACAGACGGGGAGCACCCATAAAGGCAGTCTCCACGCCGGAGAACTCCGCGGTATTGAAACTCTGGGCGGCGCGCGCCTCGTCCGTCAGGTTCGTACCTCCCACACGCACTTCCCAACGCTGATCACTGGCTGAAATCGATACGAAAGCGTTCAGGTAGGTCGCCGCTGCCACGGCGAGGTTCGGAGAATCCGACGACTCGTTCGCGTGGTCGCCCTTGTAGGCGATATCGACATGCACGGTTCCGGCGATGCCGGGGGTGAGCTGATCCGAGTAGGTCATGCCAAGGAAGCCGGTCCACTCGGGTGCATTCGGCAGACGCCGCGAGCTGACGTCGGTGAGCACGCCGTTGACCAGCGTCTCGAATTCCTCGTATTCCGCATTCAGGTATCCGACTGAAGCGTTGATCGAAAGACGGTGGCTGGGCCGGTAAGAAACCTCGCCCTCCCAACCTCGAGTGATCGCGGACGCGGCGTTGGTGAACAGGCTGACAAATTGCCCGGTCACGGGATCCTGTCCGAAGCCGTTCAACTGCAGGTCGTTGTAGTCGTTGTAGAAATACGCGGCCGAGTAGGTGAAACGGTTTTCCGGATCGCGGCCCTTGATGCCCGTCTCGAAGGTCCAGACCGTTTCCGGATCAAACGCCTTGAACTCACTACCCGCAAATGCCCGCCCCGGGAAACCGCCGCTCTTGAAGCCGCGGGAAACCGACGCGTACAGCGTCAGGCTGTCGTTTGGCTGGTGCGACAGGACCGCGCGTGGTGTCACCGCATTCCAGTCCTGGGTGTCCTGCAGGTACTCGCCGGGAAACCCGACACCGGCCAGAAACGGCGGCTGATCGAGACTCAGGGACAGCGTCGGGTCAAAGAAGAATTCGCCGCGCCGCGTGACTTCTTTCTCGTCAATGGTGTAGCGGGCGCCAATCTCCACGCTCGTCGTATCCGAAATGGGAAAGGTAATGTCGCCAAATGCCGCGACCGATCGCGTGCGCTGGTCGCTTTCGCCGTATCCGCCCGATGGGACTCCGACGCTGATGATCGGGAAAAAGAGTCCGAAGAACTCGAATGATGCCGACGCATCGTCGAATCCCGCGAGCACGACATCATCGTCGATGAAGTAGAAAACGCCGCCCGTGAACGACAGGCCACTATCGCGTTCCAACGCCACCCGAAGCTCCGTGGAAAACTGATCGTCGTCCTCGTAAACCGGAATGTCGAGGACCGGATGCGGCGTGCTGTCGGCGTCCAGAACGAAATCCCAGGAGAGCTTGCGGTACGCCGTAACGCTCTCCACATACCAGGCATCACCCATGTACCGCCTGATCTTGAACGAGGCCCCGTAAGTTGTCAGGTCGGCAAGGACATTCGCCGTGCCTTCGACGACATAGGGCGAACCGAAAGCTTCCTCCGTCGGCAGGTAGGTGACCGGGCTGAACGGAGCGCCAACCGGGTCCGGGAACAGTGTGAGCGGCGTCTTTCGAATCGGTGTCAGCGACCGGTCGGGCCGCTCGAATTTTCCTTCGAAGCGGAGCGCGAAACTCAGATCGTCGCTCGGTTCGAAGTCGAGGCCAGTCCGGAACGACAGCGTATTGGTGTCGCCGTCGGTGCCCCCGAGCACCGCGTTCTCGGAATGCCCGTCGCGGTTGATTCCAGAGAACGCGATCTTCCCTTTCCAACGGCCATCGCTACTCAATGGTCCGCCAATGCGGCCCTTGTAAATCCTGGCCTTGAGACTCCCGGCACCAACCTCCGCGTGAGCTTCAAATTCGTCGGATGGCTGGCGAGTGATCAGCTTGACGGCGCCTCCGGGGGAGTTTCGCCCGTACAGCGTCCCTTGCGGCCCGCGCAGGACCTCGACGCGTTCGATGTCGAACAACTCGACGAAAGCGGCCTGGGTGCGCGCCACATATACGTCGTCGATGTAGACCCCGACGCCCGACTCGACGAAAGGCAGAGAGTCGTTCTGACCGATGCCGCGCAGGTAGACCGCAGCGTTGGACGAATCGCTTTTCTGAAAATGAAAGTTCGGCACCGCGTATTGCACCTGGCGCATGTCGGCCGCCTGCAGGTCGCGAAGCCGGCGTTCACTGAAGGCCGAAACCGAGCCCGGCACGGTCAATAGCGACTCCTCCCTGCGGCGCGCGGTGACGATGATCTCCTCGATTGCGTTGACCTGCTCGTCGCCTGTCGTCTCCTGGGCGACACAGACAATACTCGCATCGAGAAAAGCCAGGATTGCGACAACGCTCGAGACGGCAACCGGTCGAATACGGCGAACTGTACTGCTGGTCCCCATGGTGCAATTCCTCGCGATGCGTGCAGCGGGTCGAACATTCCCCCAATCCGAATTTGACGACTGCTTGAGGTGCTCCGCAATGACACAACAGGTCAGGCAGGGGGGACAGTTGTGGCCAGCACCGTGGTACTGTACGAATATGCCGGATTTCAGCGACCATCCAGGTTCGGCGAATGGGCCAGGCATTCCCTGCGTGGACAACTCCCTGTTTGAACCGCTGGCAAGAGCTGCCAGGTCCAGTGGTATCGATCTGGCCGTCGTATTGCGGGAAATACGCCGCCATGGAACGGGTGAAAACGACGAATCGGAACGCGTGCCGGTTTCCGACTACTTCAGGCTTCTCGGGAGACTGGCCGATCTGACCAGCGACGAGATCGTGCGAATGTCAGAGCGGCCCCTGTTGCCGGGCGCGTTCCACTTCGTGATGTCCCAGGCAGTTGCCTCGAACCGCTTTGACCTCATGCTTCGCAAGTTCGCGGACGGCTTCAATCTATTGCACGGCCGTGTCTACAACCACGTAACGACGCAGGGTGACAAGCTGATCTACGCCATCGACAACAAGGACTTCCCCACCCCGTTCGAGTTGACGGCCAGCCAGTTGCACAGTTTTCTCGAGTGCATCCAGATACTCATGCACACACTGTTCGGCATTTGTGCCGGCGCCGACATCGATGCATACCTTTGCAAGGTCACGACCAAGCGGCCTTTGAGCAATCCTCGCGAACACGCGGGCAGTCCGCCTGACCAACTGGCGTACTGGGGTGTGCCGATCGCGTACGGAAGCAGGGACTACGCGCTGATCTACGACTACTCCGTCGCCGCCTTGCCAGTGAGACTCCGGGCCGCCGACCTGCCCCGGCCAAACGCTGTCTTTTGGGAAGTGGCCAACCTGATTGACCGCAATCTCAGGGTTTCCCCCGCGAACGTTCCGATCGTCGACAGGGTCATCGACCTGATGTCGAGACAGACCATGTCGGCCAATGAGCTTGCATTGCAACTCAATCTCAGCGCCAGGACCTTGCGGCGTCGCCTGGCGCAATCGAACACGTCTTTTCACGAGGTCAGGCAAAGGGCCCTGAACGCGCGCGCAAAGCGCCTGTTGTCTCAAGATCACCTCGCTGGCGAAGTCGCCGAAGAACTCGACTATTCGGACGAAAGGAGCTTTCGGCGCGCATTCATCCGCTGGAACGGGATTTCGCCTTCGAAGTTTCGCTCCGGATCGTAATCGGGCGTCTCTTCGATTTCCGTTTCAGGTTGTGCACCAGTGCGTGCCAGGCGAACTCCTAGCCCAAGATAGTCGTCAGACGACGCGGACAGGCCCCAGACCGTCACGGTGGGATTGACCAACACCCTGAACGCGGGAAGAATGCGGGCAGGTGGTCGACTCGCTCCGACGGCCATCAGGAGGCAGTCTGCAACGATGACTCGAAACGGCTGCACGGTCTGGTATTGCCGTTGGCCTGCTGTTCGGACAGAGGCGAGCTTTCGGGATGGCACGGCAACCCTTCGCTTCAGGATGTTTGATGGTTTGAGGCGGTCTCCATGAGCGACGATGTTCACGACCAAGACGTGAACGGAGAGCAGGACGACGATCTTGTCCTTTCCGAACTCGACGACGACGAGCTGGTCGAGCAGATGCACGACGATCTGTACGACGGCCTCAGGGATGAAATCATCGAGGGTACGGAGATCCTGCTGGAGCGGGGCTGGGCCGCCGACAAGGTACTGAACGACGCCCTGGTCGGCGGCATGACGATCGTCGGAATCGACTTCCGCGATGGCATCCTGTTCGTGCCCGAAGTGCTGCTGGCCGCCAACGCCATGAAGGGCGGCATGGCTGTCCTGCGGCCGTTGCTGGCCGAAACAGGTGCGAAGCCGGTGGGCAAGATGGTGATCGGCACGGTCAAGGGCGACATTCACGACATCGGCAAGAACCTGGTCGGCATGATGATGGAGGGTGCCGGCTTCGACGTCGTGGACATCGGCATCAACAACAGCGTCGAGGACTTCCTCGCGGCGCTGCAGGAGCACAGTCCGGACATTCTCGGCATGTCCGCCCTGCTGACCACCACCATGCCTTATATGAAAGTGGTCATCGACGAACTGGTGGCCCAATCCATCCGCGACGACTACATCGTGCTGGTCGGCGGCGCGCCGCTGAACGAGGAATTCGGCAAGGCGGTGGGCGCGGACGCCTATTGCCGGGATGCCGCCACCGCAGTGGATACCGCCATGCAACTGATGCGTGCCAGGCACAACTACTGATGCTGAACCCCGATGTGATCCGCGGCGACACGAGCGAGGCGCAACTGCAGAGGCAACGGGACCCCGTGCTCGTGATCGCTTGCGGCGCCCTCGGCAGGGAACTGCACGCGATTCGGCAGGCCAACGGCTGGGACCACCTGCGCATCCGTTGCCTGGACCCGGAACTGCACCTCCGTCCGGCCCAGATCCCGCCCCGGCTGCGCGCCGAGATCGAGCGGGCCCGGGGCCGGCATCGCCGCATCTTCATCGGCTATGCGGATTGCGGCACCTACGGCGGGATCGACCAGGTGCTCGCCGATTATCCGGGCGTCGAGCGCCTGCCGGGGCTGCATTGCTACGAGTTCTTCGCCGGCACCGAGCGCTTTGAGCGGATGGCCGACGACGAGCCCGGCACGTTCTACCTCACCGACTTCCTCGTGCGCTTCTTCGATCGGCTCGTGGTGGAAACCCTGCAGATCGACGACCATCCGGAACTGTCCGACGAGTATTTCGGCAACTACCGGCGCCTGACCTACCTGTCACAGACCCGGAACCCGGACCTGCTCGCCGACGCCCGAGCGGCCGCGTCCCGCCTGGGGCTCGAATTCACCCACGTGCATACCGGCTACGGCGCACTGGAACCCGCAGTCGTCCGGTTTGCCGCCGGGGAGCGCGAGGGGGTACCCCTCGAAAGAAAACAGCAGCGCGAGGGGGTACCCCTCGAAAGAAAACAGCAGCACGAGGGGGTACCCCTCGAAAGAAAACAGCAGCACGAGGGGGTACCCCTCGAAAGAAAGCAGCAGCACGAGGCGGTACCCCTCGAACGAAAGGAGTGACGCGCGTGGACGCGATCCTCATGAGATGGCGCGACATTCCGTCGCAGATCATCGTCAGGCAGGGCAGAAGACGCGCCAAGGTACTGTTGAGCCCACGTTTTCAGAACGCCATTGACCGCGCCGCCATGCGGGCAAAGAAGCGCAGCGCCGATGCCTACATCAGCGAGTGGGAGCGTGACCGGATCACCCCCGAGCCGGTCGATGCGGCGACCGATCTGCAGGCGGTCGCCGACCGGCTGGCGGAGCAGATCGAAACGGATTTTTCCGACGCGCGGCTGCTCGCGCTCATCCGCAATCACGGTCTGCGGGAGGGCTGAAGGGACATGACGGACACGGTTGTCGCTTCCGCGAGCCGGGAGGTGGTGATCGGTTTCGAGCGGCCCTTCGTGGTCATAGGCGAGCGTATCAACCCCACCGGGCGCAAGATCCTGGCCCGCGAAATGAAAGCCGGGGACTACCACCGCGTGGTCGACGACGCGGTCGCGCAGATCGCGGCCGGCGCCCACATGCTGGACGTCAACGCCGGCATCCCGCTGGCGGACGAACCCGCCATTCTGGCCGAGGCCATCAGGCTGGTGCAGTCGGTCACCGACGTGCCCCTGTCCATCGATTCCTCCATCGTCGCCGCGCTGGAGTCGGGACTCGCGGTCTATGACGGCAAGCCGCTGGTCAACTCGGTCACCGGCGAAGAGGAGCGGCTGGAGTCGGTGCTGCCGCTGGTGGCCCGGCACGGCGCCGCGGTGGTGGCTATCTCCAACGACGAAACCGGAATCTCCGAGGATCCGGACGTGCGCTTCGAGGTGGCCAGGAAGATCGTCGAACGGGCGCAGGACCACGGCATTCCCCCGAGCGACGTGGTGGTCGATCCGCTGGTCATGCCGATCGGCGCCATCAACTCCGCCGGTCGGCAGGTCATGCATCTCGTCAGCCGCCTGCGCGGGGAACTGAAGGTCAATACCACCTGCGGCGCGTCCAACGTGAGTTTCGGGCTGCCCAACCGGAACGGCATCAACAGCGCCTTCCTCACCATGGCGATCGGCGCCGGCATGACGTCCGCGATCACCAACCCGCTGCACGACGGGGTCATGCAGGCGGTGCTCGGCGCCGACGTCATGATGGGCAACGATCCAGATTGCATGCGCTGGATCGGCAAGTATCGCGAACCCGGTGGCCCCGGGGGCGCGCGAGGCAACCGGCGGGACCGGCCCCGCCGCCGCCGGCCGGGCCCCCGAAGGGGTCCCTCGCGAGAAAGCTGATCCCGGTGACTGCCCGCGGCACGGAAGAGGAAACCGAACGCCAGGCCCGGGTGGTTTTCACGCCGTCCGGCCGTCGTGGCCAGTTCCCACACGGCACACCGGTGCTGCAAGCCGCGTGGGAACTCGGCGTGGATATAGCCTCCATCTGCGGAGGCCGCGGACTCTGCGGGCGTTGCCGGGTCGTCTGCAGCGAAGGCAACTTTCCCAAGCACGGCATCGTCTCCAAACCCGATCACCTGTCCCCCGCCGGGGACGTGGAAACCCGCTTTGGAGAGCGCAACCGGCCGCTGGCGCCGGGCCACCGGCTGAGTTGCCAGGCCACAATACAAGGTGACTTGCTGATCGACGTGCCGCCGGAAAGCCAGGTTCACCGCCAAGTCGTGCGCAAGGAGGCCGACTCGCGGCCCATCCGCCTGGATCCGGTGGTTCGTCTCTACCTGGTGGAAGTGGCGCCAGCGGATCTCCAGGGCTCGGGCAGCGACCTGACGCGCCTGCTCGACGCGTTGGAGGCGCAATGGGGTCTGCGCCCCGCGTTCCCGGCGGCGTTGCTGCCCGACCTGCAAGGCCTGCTGCGGGACGGAGCATGGTCGGTCACGGTCGCCGTCCACCAGGACGCGGACATTCTCGCGGTCTGGCCAGGTTTCAAGGAGTCGGTTTACGGTGTGGCGATCGATGTCGGATCAACCACCATCGCCGCCCACCTGTGCGACCTCGGCAGCGGCGACGTGCTCTGTTCGAACGGCATGATGAATCCCCAGATCCGCTTCGGCGAGGACCTGATGAGCCGGGTCTCCTACGTCATGATGCACCCCGAGGGCGCTGACGAACTGACCCGGGAGGTGCGCAGGGCCGTCAACGAACTCGTCGCCGGAACCGCAGCGGACGGCGGCGTCGACCTGCAGGACATCCTCAGCCTGACGTTCGTTTGCAACCCGATAATGCATCACCTGCTGCTCGGCATCAGCCCGGTGAAGCTGGGCGAGGCGCCTTTCGCGCTGGCTGTGGAGGATGCCGTCAACTTGCCAGCCCGCGACCTTGACCTTGAGGCCAACCCAGGCGCTGCAGCCTATGTGCTGCCCTGCATCGCCGGGCATGTTGGCGCGGACACCGCCGGGATGATCCTCTGCGAGCAACCCCACGCGAACGGGGCGGTGACCCTGTTGGTGGATATCGGTACCAATGCGGAAATCGTGCTCGGCACCGGCCAGCGATTGCTGGCCTGCTCCAGTCCGACCGGCCCAGCCTTTGAAGGCGCCCAGGTCAGCGCCGGCCAGCGCGCCGCGCCCGGTGCCATCGAACGGGTACGGATCGACCCCATCACCCTTGAGAGCCGGATTCGCGTAATCGGCTCGGATCTCTGGTCAGATGAGCCGGGATTCGCCGACGCACTGCCGGCGCAGGGCGTCACCGGCATCTGCGGTTCCGGGATCATCGAGGCGGTAGTGGAGATGTGGCTGGCGGGCATCCTCACCAGCGACGGGGTGATCGACGGCAGCCAGGCGGACCGCTCGCCTCGCCTGCTTCGCGATGGCCGCACCTTCTCCTTCGTCATCTACGGCGAACAGGACGACCAACAGGTCACGGTCACGCAGACCGATGTGCGCCAGATTCAACTCGCCAAGGCGGCCCTGTTCGCCGGCATCAGGCTGCTGATGGACCGGCTTGAAGTGACCTCGGTGGATCGAATTCGCCTGGCCGGCGCCTTCGGCAGCCACATCGACGTGCGCTACGCCATGGCCCTCGGCATGATTCCGGACTGCCCGCTCGATGCGGTTTCGGCGGCAGGCAACGCAGCCGGCCACGGCGCCAGGATCGCCTTGTTGAACCGGGCTTCCCGCGACGAGATCGAGTCAGTGGTCAGGGGCGTGGAGAAAGTGGAGACGGCCATCGAGTCGAACTTCCAGGCGTACTTCGTCGACGCCATGGCGATACCCGCCGGGACGCACGCATTCCCTGACCGGGTCAGGCGCCGCACCGCCAACGGCCCCGACCGGCCAGCCCGGGCGCAACGCCGGCGCTCGAGGCGCAAGCCCCCCAACTCCGGTTAAACCGGTCAAGCCAAGCGTTCTCTGGGGCAGCGCGGATCTGGCGAGACTCGCCGACGCTCCATAAGCCAGACAGCGGCTCGGAGATATGTGGACTTGAAAAGTTGCCGCTGCGAATTTTCTCATTTACGATTCGCCCGATTGTGCTTATGCGCCTATACACCTATCAAGAGACGACATGACACGCTGGAATCTCGTCATCTCCGATGATACGAACCGTGCAGTGAGGAGCTACCTTGCCAGAACCGGCGGCAAGAAGGGGGATCTGTCGCGCTTCGTCGACCGCGCGGTGCGCCAAGCGATATTTTGGGAAACGCTTGAGTCCGTCTGGCAGAGAAACCGTCACCTTTCCCCCGGCGAGGTCCAGGCTCTCGCCGATGAGGCTGTAACGCAAGCCCGTGCGGGTCGTTCTTGATACCAATGTGCTGATCAGCGCCTTGATTTCAAGCGCGGGTCCACCCGGACAACTGCTGTCCGCGGTCCAGCGCGGTGACTTGGCACTCGTGACTTCCGAATATCAGCTTGAAGAACTGCGGGAAGTTCTCGGGCGCGAAAAACTGAGCCCGTACATCCGGTCGGAAGAGGCGCGCGATCTGATTGACAACCTGGAGACTATCGGATCGTTAATCCATGAGCTGCCGGAGTGCACGCTTTCACCTGACCCGGCAGATAACCCAATACTTGCAACAGCGATAGCCGGCAAGGCGGACTTGATCGTGTCCGGTGACAAGGCGGACATGCTTGCCTTGGGACATGCGGACGATATCGAAATCGTCAATCCCGCCAAGGCTCTGGCAAGACTCGATCTGGCTGGCAGCTAGGCGCTTTCCCGCAAGCAAATAGTCCTGCAGCCGCAGGAGCCGACCCATCAGTCCCCGACCGGCCAGTCCCGCGTCGTATGCGCGCCCCACGGCTTGCGTGCGAAGATGCGCTCGACCATGGGCACGAAGTGATCGATGGTAAGCGTGTCGTAGTCGGGATCGAACGACTGCTGATCGTATGCGTCGCAGAAGTGCACCGTCATGTCGAAGGCGGGATGGTCGCGATAACGCAGGCGCGCGTCGGGGTCCAGCCCGATCTTGTCGAAGTAGTAGTAGCCCTGGAACAGGCCATGCTGCAGCACCATCCAATAGGTGTGCCTCGCAACGTAGGGCCGCAGCACCGAAGCACCCAACTCGGCGTGGTTCTCCGGCGACAGGTCGTCGCCGATGTCGTGCAGCAGGGCGGCCACGACGTACTCCTCGCACTCGCCGGCCCGCAACGCCCGCGTCGCCGTCTGCAGCGAGTGCCGGTAGCGGTCGATGGGGTACCCGGGAAAACCGTCCGCGATGTTCTCGAGATAGGAGAGCACGCGTTCGCCGGTCTTCGCGATGTACGGCTTCGCAAGTGCGTCGAGCAACGCGTAGTCCTCTGCCGTGCCCTGATCCATACGGGTGAAGGTGACGATCTGCGACGCCTGGGCGACCGCATCCGACGCGTCGGTTGCGTCGTCGCCGCCGGTGCCGCTAAAGGTGGTTCGGGCCTTCATTGGAGTGCTCCTCGAACCCGTCCTGGGTTGTCGAATTATGGTCAAATACGCCCCGCGATCAAGACGCCGAACCCATGGAAAAATACTCTCTCCTGAGCCTCTTCCGGCACGCCGGTCGCCACCATGAAGACTGGCCGCGGGCCTGGCGCGACCCGGCCCCGAAAGAGAGCTACGACACGGTGATCGTGGGCGGTGGCGGGCACGGTCTGGCGACGGCCTACTATCTCGCCAGCAGGCACGGCGTCACCGATGTCGCGGTGGTCGAGAAGGGGTACCTCGGCGGCGGCAACACCGGCCGCAACACCACCATCGTGCGCTCCAACTACCTGCGCGACGAAGCGGCGCGTCTCTATGACTTCTCGCTCACGCTGTGGGAGGGCCTGAGCCAGGAACTCAACTTCAACGTGATGTTCAGCCCGCGCGGGGTGATGAGCCTCGGCCACACGCTGCAGGAGATGCGCGACATCGAGCGGCGCGTGAACGCAAACCGGCTGAACGGCATCGACGGCGAGATCCTCACCACCGCCCAGGTGCAGAAGCGGGTGCCCCTGCTCAACTGCTCCCCGAATTCACGCTATCCCGTGATGGGCGCGTCCTGGCAGCCGCGCGGCGGCATCGCCCGCCACGACGCGGTGGCCTGGGGTTTCGCCCGCGCGGCGGACGCCCACGGCGTCGACCTGCTGCAGCAGACCGAGGTCACGGGCATCCGCTGCCACAACGGCGCCGTTGAAGGTGTCGAGACCAGCCGGGGCTTCATCGGGGCGCGCAAGGTGGCCTGCGTCACCGCGGGCAACTCCGGCGTCCTGGCGGGGATGGCGGGGCTGCGGCTGCCGATAGAGTCGCGTCCCCTGCAGGCCCTGGTGTCCGAGCCGCTGAAGCCGTGTCTCGACACCGTGGTGATGTCCAACGCCGTGCACTGCTATATCAGCCAGGCGGACAAGGGCGACCTCGTCATCGGCGCCGGCGCGGACCACTACAACGGCTACGGCCAACGCGGTTCGTTCCACATCATCGAGCACACCCTGTCCGCGGTATGCGAGCTGTTCCCGGCTTTCAGCCGCGTACGCATGAACCGCCAGTGGGGCGGCATCGTCGACATCTGCCCGGACGCCTGCCCCATCATCGGGACGACACCCGTCGAGGGGCTCTACTTCAATTGCGGCTGGGGCACCGGCGGCTTCAAGGCGACGCCGGGGTCCGGCTACGTGTTCGCCGACACCCTCGCCCACGAGCGGCCGCATCCTCTCGCGGAGCCTTTCGCGCTGGACCGCTTCGCGAGCGGCGCGCTGATCGACGAGCACGGCGCCGCCGGAGTAGCGCACTGATGCTGCAGATACGCTGTCCCTACTGCCGGGAGATGCGCAGCGAGGAGGAGTTCAGCAACGCCGGCGAGGCACATATCCGCCGCCCGCCGGATCCCGCCGCGTTGTCCGATGCCGAGTGGGGAGACTACCTGCACTTCCGCAAGAACCCGCGCGGACCCCACCGCGAGATCTGGGTGCACACGGCTGGCTGCCGGCGCTACTTCAACGTCCTGCGCGACACCGTGAGCTACGAGATTCTCGACGTCTATCCGGCCGGCGTACCGAACCCGGACGCGCCTGAAGAGAGCACGCCCTGATGGCGGAGCAACCACGCCGCCTGGCCGAGGGCGGCCGGATCGATCGCAGCCGGGCGCTCAACTTCTCGTTCGACGGCCGCGCCATGCAGGGCTACGCCGGCGACACGCTGGCCTCGGCGCTGCTCGCGAACGGCGTCGATGTCGTAGCCCGTAGCTTCAAGTATGCGCGGCCGCGCGGCATCGTCGGACACGGGCCGGAAGAACCCAACGCCATCCTGCATCTCGGAAAGGGAGCGCACGGCGTCCCGAACCTGCGGGCCACCGAGGTGGAACTGTTCGAGGGACTTGAAGCGCGGTCGACCCGGTCCGGCCCGCAGCGCCTCGTCGGTGCCTTCAGCAGGTTCCTGCCGGCGGGGTTCTACTACAAGACGTTCATGCAGCCACCCTGGCTGTGGATGACGTGGGAACGCCTGTTGCGCCGCGCAGCCGGTTTCGGCGAAGCGCCGAACGGACACGACCCGGATACCTACGACAAGATGCACCATCACTGCGATGTGCTGGTGGTCGGCGCCGGTCCCGCGGGTCTCGCCGCAGCGCTCGAAGCGGCTCGGGCCGGCGCCCGCGTTCTGATCGCCGACGAGCGGCCCGAGTTCGGAGGCAGCCTCCTGTCCAGGTCCCAGACCATCGGCGGCGGGAGCGGCACCGACTGGGTGCAGGACGCGCTCGCCGAACTCTCGTCCTTTGCGGACGTAACACTCCTGCCCCGCGCCACGGTCATCGGCTACTACGATCACAACTTCTTCACGATCCTCGAGCGACGTACCGATCACCTGGGAAGCGTGAACGGCGGCGGTTCACGCCAACGCCTGCACCGTGTACGCGCGCGCCAGGCGGTGCTCGCGACCGGCGCCATAGAGCGCCCCCTGGTGTTCGCCAACAACGACCTGCCGGGCGTCATGCTGGCATCGTCGGTCTCCGCCTACGTCAACCGGTACGCCGTGGCGCCCGGCGACAGGCTGGTCCTTTTCACCACCAACGACGACGCCTACCGAACGGCCATGGACTGGCAACGGGCCGGGCGCGAAGTCGTTGCGGTCGTCGACGCGCGGCAGGATCCCTCAGGCGCGCTGGTCCAGTCCGCGAAAGAAGCGGGCATCGACGTGATGGATGGCCATGGCGTGATCGAAGCTCTCGGACGCGGACGGGTTCGCGGCGCCGTTATCGCGCCATTGGACGCAGAGGGCGACGCGCTGACCGGTCCTTCGCGGCGGCTTGAATGCGACCTGATCGCCGTGTCCGGCGGCTGGAGTCCAACGCTGCATCTCGGCTCGCAGACCGGCATCAGGCCCCGTTGGAGCGATACGGCGAGCGCGTTCCTGCCCGGCAATCTGGGAGAGCACGGCATGTGCGCCGGCGCGGTCACGGGCGTCCGACCCTTGCGGGAGTGCATCAAGGAAGGCGCATCCGCAGGTGCCACGGCCGCGTCTCGCGCCGGTTTCGGCGACGGCGGGCGCACGTTCGACATTCCGGATACGGGAGAGTCACTTGAGGCGCCGTCCCGGGCCCTATACCTCGTACCCCACCGGAAGCCGGTGAGCCGAGCCCCCAAGCAGTTCGTCGACCTGCAAACGGACGTCACCGCCGCGGACATCGAGCTTGCCGCCCGCGAAGGCTATACGTCCGTGGAGCATGTCAAACGTTATACGGCGCTGGGTTTCGGCACCGACCAGGGCAAGCTCGGCAACGTCAACGGCGTGGCGATCCTGGCCCGCGCCCTGGGACAGGAGATCGCCGACACGGGCACGACCATGTTCCGCCCCGCCTACACGCCGATGACCTTCGGCGCCGCCGCGGGAAGAGACACCGGCGGCATGTTCGACCCCGAACGCCACACGCCCATGCACGCGTGGCACCAGGCCCACGGCGCCATGTGGGAGGACGTGGGGCGCTGGAAACGCCCGCACTACTACCCCCAATCCGGGGAGACGATGCAGCAGGCGGTTGATCGCGAGTGCCTCGCAGTGCGCGACGGTGTCGCAATCTTCGATGCGTCCACCCTCGGCAAGATCGACATCCAGGGATCGGACGCGGCGGTATTCCTCGACCGCGTATACACCACCGGTTTCAGGAGACTCGGCGTCGGCCGGTGCCGTTACGGCCTCATGCTGCACGAGAACGGGTACATCTTCGACGACGGCGTGACCGCGCGCATGGCGGAGAACCGCTACCTGATGCACACCACCACCGGCAATGCGGAGGCGGTGTTCGCGTGGCTGGAGTTCTGGAAACAGACCGAGTGGCCGTCCCTCGACGTCCATCTCACGTCGGTGACCGACCACTGGGCCACGGCGGCGGTAGTCGGCCCGAAGTCCCGGGAGGTGCTTCGAAAGCTGTGCACGGACATCGACTTCGACGGCGATGCGTTCCACTTCATGGATGTGCGCGAAGGCCACGTCGCAGGCATACCTGCGCGGGTATTCAGGATCAGCTTCAGCGGCGAACTGTCGTTCGAAGTGAACGTCCCGGCCAACCACGGCCGAGAGGTCTGGGATGCCCTGGTCGAGGCCGGAACGAAATTCGACATCACCCCCTACGGCACCGAGGCCATGCACGTGCTGCGCGCCGAGAAGGGATTCATCATCGTCGGCCAGGACACCGACGGTTCCGTGACACCGGCGGACGTCGGCATGGACTGGGCGGTGCGCCGCAACAAGGCGTACGGCTTCCTCGGCGACCGTTCGCTGGCGCTGGCCGCTCACCTGCGCGAGGACCGGTTCCAGCTCGTGGGCCTGGCCACCGCCGACCCCGAGACCGTGCTGCCCGAGGGCGCGCAACTCGTCGAAGAACCCGGACGCCGTGCGCCGGTGCCCATGGAAGGCCACGTCACCTCCAGCTACTACAGCGCGCGGCTTGAGCGTTCCATCGCGCTGGCGATGGTGAAGCGCGGTCGCCAGCGCACGGGGCAGATTCTCTACGCCCCGCTGGCGGACGGCCGGATCGTCGCCGCGACCGTGGTCAGCCCCGTCTTCTACGACCCCGAAGGAGCGCGCCAGAATGTCTGAAAAGCCCGGCGTCGGGATTCGCGAACTCCCATCGCGGGGATATCTGAATCTCCGCGGCGATGAGGATCTTCGCGATGCGGTCTCGAGAGTCACCGGTATAGACCTCCCGACCGAGCCGTGCAGTCGGTGCGAGGCTGGGGAAACCAGCGCCTGTTGGCTCGGTCCGGACGAGTGGCTCCTGATCGTGCCTGCTGGCGAGCAGTCCAGGGTCGAGCGACAACTACGGGAGTCGGCCCCTGGCCGCTTCTCCGTCGTGGACGTGAGCGGCGGCTTCGTCCACGTGAACCTTGCCGGCGACGACGCCGGAAAGGTGCTGCAGAAATCCAGTCCCTACGACTTTCATCCCCGGAACTTTCCGCCAGGACGCTGTGTGCAGACCATGTTCGCGCAGGCAGGCGCGCTGGTCGCTGCGAACGCGGACGGCAGTTTCGACTTGGTGTTCCGCCGCAGCTACGCGGACTACGTGTCGCGCTGGATCGCCGACGCGGCAGAGGAATACGGCCAATCGAAGTGATCGGCTACCGGCGCGTCCCCGTCCCTTCCATGGATACGAAGTGGCAGGTCGGCCGCTCGGCTGCAGTCGGCTTCATTTGAGCGGGTTGAGCCACTCCAAGCTGTCGAATCGGGAAAACCCATCGCCTTCCGCCACTGCAAGCGCTTCCGCGACATCGTCGAGGCCGCCGACCAGGCATCGCCCAAGATCGACAGAAGGCGTCCTGTAGGAAACTGGACGGCTGGACGGCGTCTCCATTCCGCGCAGGCCCTGGCGCAGGGCTTCGTTGATGATCGCCTTGAACGTGCATCCGCGTGCACTCTGCATTCGTTGGGCCAGGGCGGCCACGTCTGGATCAAGCGTCAGCGTGGTTCTCATGCTCCTGAACATAAGAAGGTTGATGTGTTGATGTCAACCAAATGGGATGTCTCTGCCCAAGACCCGAGTTCGAGGCGCATTGAGGACGGCAGAACCGTGGAAGAGAGCCTATTGGAGAACCGCTACCGCGAAGGTGTCCGCTCCGTATGAACCTCGGGCGGTTCGACATCGTTGAGCCGCCAGTTGAGATAGTGGCCGAAGTCCGCCACCACCCGCTCGATCGGCAGGAGCGTACCCGGAGTGAAATCGCCCGAGAAACCCCGTTGGGCGCGTTCGCAAATCGCTTTGTCCTCTTTCAGGAAGTCCGGCTGCATGTAGCCGGTAACGGCCTGCGAGAACCAATGCCCGAGTCCGCCAAACGGGCCGCGACTCCGTGACGAAGCGAAAGCGCCGCCCGTACGCACAGCGCAACGGTGCACACCGTCCGGATGGACGGCCTGCCAGACAAGACTGTCCGGGGTGACTATGCCGACGAAGCCCGGCGGCAGGCTGATCAGCACGTAGTCGTCCGCATCCTTGTAGGTGCCGCCGGTGGCCGTCGCGCGGGCGGAGCCCGTGACGTAGTACGCTTCCCTGGTGGGTGCGAGGGGTTCAAGGGTAGTCGCGTGCACCTTGAAGAGATGGTAGCTCTCCATCGCATTCATGATCGCGACCTTCCAGTTGCACTCCCACACCTCGGTGTCCTGCCAGTCGGTCTGGTGGCGCAGCCGGTCGATGCCGCGTGCGGCGACATGGGGTTCGATTGCCGCGAACCGCACGGCGAGCGGCTCAACCTCCTGATTGAGGCTTACGAACACCAGTCCGTGCCATGACTCAACCCGGTAACTCGGAAGGCGATGCGCTGCCCTGTCCAGCGCGTCTCTCGGCGCAAACGGCACGCCGACCAGGCGCCCGGCGTCGTCGTAGGTCCAGGCATGGTAGGGACACTGAATCCGCTGTGCGTTGGTGCGCTCTTCAACGAGCAACGTGCCCCGATGCGCGCACAGGTTGGATAGCGCGACGAGTTCGCCCGACCGGTTGCGCAACAGGAGTATGGGCTGGTCCCCGATCGTCACGGGAAGCTGGTCTCCGGGCGTCGCGAGGGCATCTTCAGTCGCCACAAACACCCAGTCGCCGTGCCAGATCCTCTCCTTCTCCGCCGCCAGCCACACCGGATCGCGGTACGCGGCAGCCGGCAGCGCGCGGGCGGGATCAAGATCGAGATGCGGCGCGTTCATTCTCGGACTCAGCGCAGCACGAAGCCCTCATAGCCGTTGGCAGCCACCTCCGCGCACTTCTCCACGTACGGCGGGAAACCGATCAACGGCATGAACACCTGGGGCTTGCCGGGAATGTTCCTGCCCAGGTACCAGGAGTTGCAGGTCGGCATCAGGGTCTTGTCGGCGACAGAGTTGACGTGGTCCACCCAGGCATCCTGGGCCTCCGAGGTCGCCTCGATGGTCGCGAGCTTCTCGCGCCGCAGGTATTCCAGGCAGTCGCCGATCCAGTCCACGTGTTGCTCGATCGCGACCACCATATTGGTCAGCACCGACGGGCTGCCGGGGCCGGTGATCATGAACAGGTTCGGGAAACCGGCCGTGGCGAGGCCCAGGTAGGTAAGCGGTCCGGCGGACCAAGCATCGGGCAGGGTCCGGCCGCCGCGGCCGCGGATGTCGACACGGAGCACCGTGCCCGTCATGGCGTCGAACCCCGTGGCGAAGACGATGCAGTCGAGCGCGATCTCGCGGGAGCCTTCCTGTTGGCCCGTTTCCGCGTTCAACACCCTGACCAGGACGCCCGCCGGCGTGATGCGCTCGATGGGGTGGGTGGTCGCGGCCAGGAGTTCGACGTTGGGCCGGTTGTAGGTCTCGAAGTAGCGCGTGTCCAGGCAGATCCGTTTGCAGCCGATGACGTTGTCCGGACACAGACGTTCCGCGACCTCCGGGTCCTTGACGGTGTCGCGAATCCGCCCGCGCACGAAATCCGCCGCCGTCTCGTTGGCGTCGTGGTTGAGCAGGAGATCGTTGTAGGCGCCAAGGAAACCGAAGCCGCCGTGATCCCAGCGCTCGGCGAACCTGACCTCCCGCGCGGCCGGATCGTCCGCCAGCGCGGGCATGTCATTGCGGCCCAACCCCTTCGACCCGAAACCCGCGGGCATCAGCCGGTTGCGTGACCGGAACTCCGGATACTCGGACTTGACTTCGCGAACGTAGTCCTGATCGAGGGGTCCGTTGCGCGCCGGGACCGAGTAGTTGGGCGTACGCTGGAAGACCGTGAGGTGTTCCGCCTCGGCCGCAATGATCGGGATCGCCTGGATGGCCGAGGATCCCGTACCGATGATCCCGATCCGCTTTCCGCCGAAATCGACGTGGTCATGGGGCCATCGGCCGGTGTGGTAGGTCTCGCCAAGGAAACTGTCCCGCCCTTCGAACTCAGGCAGGTTCGTGGAGGACAGGCAGCCGGTGGCCATGGCCAGGGCCATCGCCTCCACGGTCTCGCCGGCGTCCGTTTCGATCCGCCAGCAGCATGCCGCCTCGTCGAAGGTCGCCTTGACGACCCGGGTCTCGAACGTGATGTCCCGCCTGAGGTCGAACCGGTCGGCGACGTGCTCGATATAACGCAGGATCTCCGGCTGGCCGGCGAAGCGTTCGGTCCACTCCCACTCCTGCTGCAACGCGTCGGAGAAGCTGTAGGAGTACTCCATGCTCTCGATGTCGCAGCGCGCGCCCGGGTAGCGATTCCAGTACCAGGTGCCGCCAACGCCGGCTCCCGCCTCGAACACGCGCACGCTGAAGCCGGCCCGGCGCAACCGATGGAGCATGTAGAGGCCGGAAAAACCGGCACCCACGACCACGGCGTCATAGCGCGCTATCGCCGTGTCGGACATCACCCTCCCCCAACGCCAAAGCCCGGATTCTATACGTTGCGGTCATAGACGATGCGCCTGGCAGCTTTGGTATATACCGGTATACTCCCCAGATGACTTTCCTGGAGCGAGTTTGCGCTGCGCTGGAAGATGCCGGCGTGCGCTACGCCGTTGTAGGCGGCTACGCGGTGGCGTTGCACGGGGCCGTACGCGGGACGGTCGACATCGACCTGGTATTTCCCTGGACAGAACGGACGCTGGCCATGGCGGAAGCCGCATTGAACGGCATGGGTCTCCTGTCGGGCTTGCCGGTGAGTGCCCGGGAAATCCACGCATTTCGCGACGAATATGTCCGCAACCGCAACCTGATCGCCTGGAAATTTCACAATCCGGACGATCCATTGGAACAGGTGGACATCATCATCAACTATGACCTGACGGGGAAACGCACCAAGCGCGTGGAACTCGCTTCCGGCCCCGTGCGAGTGCTGTCCATCGACGCCCTGATCGCCATGAAGCGCGAGAGTGGCCGGCCGCAGGACATCGAGGACATTCGGGCACTCGAGCGGCTCTAGCACGATGGAGGCCAAGCCACGTCCCGTTCAGCGATTCACTTCGGAGTATCTCGAACGCTGTCGCAGTCTGTCGCCCGACGACGTGGTCCGCTTTCTGGAGGACTTCAGGCGCATCCAGGGGGCGGCCAATGCCCGGTCGCGCCTCATCAGCCTGAAGGTTCCCGAGCCGTTGCTCGCGGCCTTCAAGGTTCAGGCGCGGCTCTCCGGCGTGCCATACCAGACACAGATCAAGGTCCTGATGCGCCGATGGCTGGATCGGGAGGCGGCGCAGCCTCCATCCAGACCACCGAGCCGCCCCGTCGGCAGATAGATCGAGCGGGTGGCGCCAGGCCGCTCCATGCTAACCTTGCGCCCCTTCCATCAACGCACCGGGGAGGAGAATGAACGGTTTCGATTTGATCGCGCGCTGCCTGAAGGCGGAAGGCGTGTCCTGGATGGCGTGCTTTCCCGCCAACCCACTCATCGAGGCGGTCGCCAAGATCGGTATCCGGCCAATCGTGTTCCGGCAGGAGCGTGGCGGTATCAACGCGGCAGACGGATTCAGCCGGCAATCCTCCGGCAAGCGCGTCGGCGTATTCGCATCGCAGGGTGGCCCCGGCGTCGAGAACTCCTTCGGCGGCATCGCCCAGGCCTGGGGCGAGGGAGTTCCCCTCGTGTTTCTCCCCGGCAGTGCGGGCCTGCGCGGTTACGACATCAAGCCGAATTTCTCCGCCACCAGGAGCTACGAGTCGGTCACCAAGGTGGCGCTCTCCATCGACAGGATCGACCTGACGACGCGGCAGGTGCGCCGCGCATTCCACGCGGCGAAGAACGGCCGGCCGGGGCCGGCGGTGGTCGAACTTCACGGCGACGTTCTGGGCCAGCAGGTGCCGGAGAATGCCTTCGACTACCGGCCTTCCAGGGTCATGAAGTCCGCGCCCAACCGCTCCGATACCAGGGACGCGGTGAAGGCGTTGCTCAGCGCCAGCAATCCCGTGATCTGGGCCGGACAGGGTGTCCTCTACGCCGAAGCCGCCGAAGAACTGCGCACGTTGGCGGAACTGACGCAGATTCCCGTCATCACCACCATGCAGGGCAAGAGCGCGTTCCCGGACGACCATCCCCTCGCGCTCGGTTCGGCGAACAGGACAGCGCCGAAGGCCGTATTCAAGTGGTTGGGCGCGTCCGACACGATCCTCTGCATCGGCTCGGGCCTGACACGAACGAACTTCGGCATCGACATACCGCCGGGCAAGTTCATGATCCACGCCAACGTCTCCGTCGAGGACATCAACAAGGACTACGGCGTCGACATCGGGCTCGTCGGCGACGCCAAGCTTGCGCTCGAACTCATGATCGACGAAGTGAAGGCGGCCGTGGGCGACAACGGGCGTGAAACCAACACCGCGCTCGCCGCGGATATCGCCGCCACCAAGGCGGAGTGGCTGGCCGAATGGGCGCCGCTCCTCAACTCCGACGAGACGCCGATCAATCCCTATCGGGTCGTCAACGAAATCAACGGCAGCCTCGACCATGCCAATAGCGTGGTGACCCACGATGCGGGCAATCCGCGCGACCAGATCATGCCCTTCTACAAGGCGACGGTACCGCATGGATATATCGGCTGGGGCAAGACCACGCACCTGGGGTACGGCATCCCGCTCGCCATGGGCGCCAAGATGGCCAACCCGGGCAAGTTCTGCATGAATCTCATGGGCGATCTCGCTTTCGGCCACACCGGCACGGACATCGAGACCGCCGTGCGGGCGGAGATCCCGATCACGACCATCGTCATCAACAACCGCACCATGGGCGGATACGACAAGAACATGCCGGTCGCGATGGAGCGCTACGGCGCGGGGAACCAGAGCGGAGACTACGCCGGTGTCGCCCGGGCCCTGGGTGCCAAGGCGATAAACGTGAACGAGGTTGAAGGGATCGCGCCCGCGATCAGGGCCGCGCAGATCGCCAACAGCGAAGGCGAGGTCTGCCTGATCGAGGTCGCCACCCGCCAGGACACGCGGTTCTCGAAGTACGAGGACCTGTTGAACGGGGGATAGGCCCCACGGCCCTGACGAAAAAAGCCGCCGGTGCTCCATCGACGAGCCACCGCAGTGATTGATTGACCGGACGTGGATCCATCGGCTCGGCAAGGGCAAAGGACCGGAAGGAACAGGAACATGCCCCAGGTGGCATTCGGCATCGGCTTGCGGCGAATCGACACGATCGTCGAGAACGCCCGGGAGGCGGAACGGCTCGGCTACCAGTTCGTGTCCACCGGTGAGCACGTCTTCTTCTACGGTCCGGTCAACAACGGTCTCATCACCCTCGCCGCGGCCGCCGGTGCCACGACCTCGATCAAGCTCATGAGCGCGATCACCCTGGTGCCTCTCTACCCTCCCCCGCTTCTGGCAAGGATGGTTGCCACCCTCGATATCGTGTCCAACGGACGAT
This sequence comes from Candidatus Azotimanducaceae bacterium, assembly GCA_965203615.1. Classification (GTDB taxonomy): domain Bacteria; phylum Pseudomonadota; class Gammaproteobacteria; order Pseudomonadales; family Azotimanducaceae; genus VXNE01. Next base: position 3,880,621 of record OZ241900.1, on the reverse strand, counting down.
TTCATCTCGGCGTCGGCATCGGAGGCGAATTCGCAAGGGAATTCGAGGCCTGCGGAGTGCCGGTACGCGAACGCGGCGCCCGCACGAACGAATCTCTCGCAATCATGAAGCGCCTGTGGACGGAGGACGACGTCAGTGTCGAGGGACGCTTTACGCAGCTCTCCGGCGTGACACTCGCTCCCAAACCCGCGCAGCGGCCCCATCCGCCGATCTGGATCTCGGGGCGCAGCGAAGCCGCGATGCGCCGCTGCGCCCGACACGGCAATGGCTGGCTACCCTACATGTACACGCCGGACCGCCTTGCGGACAGTCTCGAGACCATCGCGCGGTGCGCCGATGCGGAAGGTCGAAAAGACGCCATAGTCCCGGGGCTGCACATCTTTTTCGCCGTGCACGAAGACCGCGACACCGCCGTCAAGATGGCGGTACAGCGGCTGTCGCGACAGTACAACCAGGACTTCTCGAAGCTGGCCGGAAGGTACGCGCTGGCAGGCAATCCAGATGATTGCATCGCCCGGTTGCGCGAATACATCGATGCCGGCGCGCGCACCATCATCCTGAACTCGGCCTGCCCTTCGAACTACGTGGCAGACAACGAGCGCCTGCTCGCGGAATCGGTGCTGCCGGCGTTCGCCTGACGGCTTGTCGCGGGGTGATTCGCCTCCGCCCCGGCCCATCTAACCCGTGCGCAGGCTCGGAAGCTGGTCATTCGACCAGATCTTGCGCCTGAACCGGGGGTTCTTCGAGGACATGTCGATCTGGTAGAAGTTCTCGCTCGGCTCCTGTGGCACGCCGGTGATTTCGCAGAGCTTGCGCGCGAGCCACTTTTCGATCTTCAGGACGACCATCTTCCGGCGCAGCCTGCCCTGTTCGTCCCGGTTGAGCACGGCGGGCAGCGTATTGAGCGCGAGGATCTCGTTGATCGCGCTGTCCGCCATCTTCTGGCGACCCTCTTCGCTCGCGTAGAAGTGCGTGACGGCGAAGACGAGGCGGCCCGGGTTGACCCTCTTCAGGAACTGGCAGGTCTGCACCAGCGTGGAACCGGTGCGCACCATGTCGTCGAACAGCACGATGTCGTGGCCCACGACATCCTCGAAACCCGTCTCGCTTCCCTCGAAGAGCGAGATTTCCACGTCGCGCTCACCCGAGCGTTCCTTCGCAAGCAGGATGCACTTCGCCTTCGGCAATCCCAAAGACGCGGCCATCTCCAGCACGAACTCGCGCGCGCCCTGGTCCGGGGCGCACAGCGCAAGCCCCTCGCCGTTCGGACCGTAACGCACGATGTTGGAGTTGCGCAGGTAGTCGACGTAAATCTCGTGGGGCAACAGGTGGTGGTATCCCCCATCGAACGTGTTGGCGAACACCGAACGCACCGCATGGGAGTGGTTGTGGACGGTCACGACCCGGTCCACGCCCGCCAGCTTCAGCATCTCCGCGTAGAGCTTCACGGAGAAGGGCTGGCCGTCGAATTTCTTGAGATCCTTCTGGTCCCGCTCGAAAGGAGTGGAGCCAAGTTCGGGCCTCGGACCCCGGTCCTGCGCGCTGTAGTACAGGTCCGGCTCCACCAGGATGACTTCCCGCGCACCGTTTTCCTTGGCCGCGCGCGCTATCAGCATGTTGCGCATGGCCAGGTTCTGCCGGCTCACGATGCGGTTCGACGTGCTGACGATGACCACGATCTTGCCGTCAAGCTTGCTGCCGATGTTCGTGAAATCCGTCTCGTCGGAGATGAAGCGCGGGCAGAACTCCGAGTTGGCGAACTGCTTCATGCTGATGAGATCGGCGACGTCCTCCGTCTGGCCGAACGCGAAGGCCACGTCGATCGCGAACGGATCGTCCGAGGTATTGCCGACCACGATGACATCCGATCGCTTAGGGTTAGTTTCGCTCATCGTGCGCGCCACCTCCGAACTTCAATGCACAATTTGAATGAGGCGGGCGTGAAGGTCAACCGCCAGGCGACGACCGCCAGGCGACGAACGAATTGACTTGCACTGGGAAGGTGGCAAAGTGGCAGCGGAAACCGTTGCGGATGAAGCACCCATGACCACCAGCCGTCGAACCTTCGTGCAACTCCTCGCAATGCTCGCCGCCGGCAGCCAGGCGCTATGGCAGACGCGCGATGTCCACGCAGCCCTGGAGACAGCAAAGGATGCGGCGCCGGGCGCTACTCCGTGGCCGAAGATGACCTACCGGACCCTGGGCCGCACGGGATACCGCGCGAGCCGGCTCGTGTTCGGGTGTGGTGCCGCGCTGTCCCGGCAGCCACTGGACGATCTGCTCGAACGCGCCTTCGAGGCGGGCGTCAACGTCTTCGATGTCGGCACGCGCCGGTACTACAAGGCCGCGGAACGGAACATGCGGAACTTCCTCGGGCGCCACCGGGACGACATCTTTCTCATATCGAAAGCCATGACGGGTATCGATATCGATCCTGGCGGGGAACTGTCCCTGGCGGACTCGCGCACCGCTGCGAAGACCTGGACCGCGTTGATGGACGAGAGTCTCTCGGAACTCGGCACCGAGCATGTGGACGCCTACTACCAGATGGGCGCGAACAACCCGCAGATGGTCCGTTCCGAAGAGATGTACGCGGCGTTCCTCGCGGCAAAAGATGCGGGCAAGGTGTCCCACTACGGCGTCAGCACGCACGAGAATGCCGAACGCGTCCTCGAAGCCGCCGTACAGACGGGCTGGTTCAGTCTCGCGATGATCGCCGTCACGCCGGCTGGCTGGTACGACTGGAAGAATCGCAACATCCTCGAAGGGAGCGCCGACCTGAAGGCCATCCGTCCGCTGCTCGACAGGGCTCGTGAGGCAGGCGTGGGGTTGGTCGGCATGAAAGCCGGGCGCCTGCTGGCGGGCCGCGGGTGGCTGGGGCGCGGCAATCTCGGGGCGTTCGACAGCCATTACAGCGAGAAGCTGCTCCGTGCGCGCCTTTCCGACTTCCAGCGCAGCTACGCCTACGTGCTCGAAAACGGCCTCGACGTCGTCAATGCCGACATGCAGAGCTACGCCGTGCTGAAGGAGAACTACGCGGCGGCGGCAACGGCGGAACAATACGTTGCGTGATTCCCCGCCCGCGCCGGGCACGTCTTCAGACCGATGAGCGAAGACGACCTCTGTTGCGCCTCCGCCACAGAACTCGCGGCATGGGTACGCGCGAAGCAGGTTTCGCCAAGGGAGATCACCCGGTCGGTACTCGACCGCATTGATCGGCTGGACGCGGGCGTAAACGCCTTCGCCCTCCTGACCCCGGACCTCGCCCTCGAAATGGCCCAGGACGCAGAAAGGGCGGTGGCCCGAGGGGAGGCCACCGGCATGCTGCACGGCGTCCCGGTGACCATCAAGGACCTGTTCGATCTCGACGGATTCCCGACCGAGCGGGGATCTTTTGCACAGGCCGGCCATACGGCAGAGAGCGATTCGCCCGTCACCGAGCGCCTCAGGGCGGCGGGTGCCGTGATCATTGGCAAGACCACCACATCGGAGTTCGGCTGGACCGGAATGAGCCGCAGCCCCCGCACCGGCATCACCCACAACCCCTGGAAACACGGCTTCAATGCCGGCGGTTCGTCGGCCGGCGCGGCCGCGGCGGCGGCGATGGCATTCGGTCCGCTGCACCAGGGCTCCGACGGCGCCGGATCGATCCGCATGCCGTCGCACTTCTGCGGCGTGTTCGGCCTCAAGCCCACCTGGGGACGGATACCCCATCTGCCGGTACGCAACAGCGACCAGGTCTCCCATGCCGGGCCGATCACCCGAAGCGTCGCGGACGCCGCGCTGTTCCTCGATGCGACCGCTGGCGTTCACCCGTTCGATCACACCAGCCTCACAGACTCGGATAGCGCATTCTCCGCCGGCCTCACCCGGGAGCCGGGCGAGTTGAAGGTCGCCTTCAGCGCCGACCTCGGCCACGCCCGTGTCGACGCAGAGGTCGCCGACCTGGTGGAGCGGGCGGCGCGCGACTTCGCGTCCTTCGGATGCCGCGTCGAGCACGTGCAGCCATCCTGGGGCAGGGACGGCGCCGAAATCGCCCGGTTTTTCTGGGCGGTCCACGAGTCGCCGCTCGCGGTACACCTCGACAGTTACGAGGACAGCATGGACCCCGGCCTCGTCGCCTGCATCCGCGCCGGAAGCGGGCACAGCGCCGAGACCTATCTCGCCATGCGCGCCCGCAAACTCGCCTACGTCGAGCGCATCCATCGGTTCATGGCCGATTGGGATCTCCTTCTCACCCCGTCGGTTTCTGTTGCCGCGTTCCCGGCGGAACGGCTGCAGCCGGCGCATTGGCCGGATCACCCGTGGGACTGGCTGTCCTGGTCCGAGTTCTGCTACCCGTTCAACATGAGCGGCCTGCCCGCGGCCAGCGTCCCCTGCGGCTTTACCGGCGACGGTCTGCCCGTGGGGCTGCAGATCGTCGGCAAGCGCGCGGCGGACAGCCTCGTGCTGCGCGCCGCCGCCGCGTTCGAGCGTGCGCGGCCCTGGGCCCAGCATCGCCCGCCGGCGATCGATTAGCCCAAAGATGCTGGACCTTGAGCAACACTTCAGGTTGTCGGAACGCGGCTCCGACGTCCGCACGGAACTGCGTGCGGGTCTGACCACCTTCCTGACGATGGTCTACATCGCCTTCGTCAACCCGCAGATCCTCGCCGATGCGGGCATGCCGTTCGACGCGGTGTTCGTCGCGACCTGTCTGGCGGCGGCGTTCAGCACCCTGATCATGGGCCTGTACGCCAACTATCCCGTGGCGCTCGCCCCGGGCATGGGCCTCAACGCATTCTTCAGCTACGTGGTCGTTCTCGAGTTGGGATACCCCTGGGAAGTGGCCCTCGGCGCGGTGTTCGTATCGGGCATCCTGTTCGTGATACTGAGCCTGCTACCGGTACGCCGGTGGATCATCGACGCCATCCCGTTCGGGTTGAAGATGGGCATCTCCGCGGGCATCGGGCTGTTCCTTGGCATCATCGCCCTGAAAAACGCCGGCGTCATTACCGCAAGCCCTGCGACCCTCGTGACCTCGGGAGATCTGCTGGATGCGGCTCCGATCCTGGCGCTGCTCGGGTTCTGCCTGATCGTCGCACTGGCGGCCCGGCGAATTCCCGGTGCCACCATCATCGGCGTGCTGGGCGTCACCGCGGCGGGGATCGGCATCGGCGTCTCCGACTGGCACGGCCTAGCGGCGGCACCGCCGGATCCCACCCCGACCCTGATGGCTCTGGATATCGCGGGAGCGCTGCAGGTCGGCATGATCAGCATCGTCCTCACGTTCCTGATCGTCGACCTGTTCGACACCACCGGCACGCTGATCGGCGTCGCCAGGCAGGCGAACCTGCTGGATGCCGATGGCCGGCTGCCGGGAATCAAGCGGGCCGTGCTCGCCGACTCCTCCGGGACCGTCGCCGGCACTTTGCTCGGCACGTCGTCCGTGACGAGCTACATCGAAAGCGGGGCCGGCACGAGCGCCGGCGGGCGCACCGGTCTCACGGCAGTCGTCGTTGCAGTCCTGTTCCTGGCCTGCCTGTTCTTCGCGCCGCTGGCCCAGTCAATCCCCGCCTACGCGACAGCCCCCGCCATTCTCTACGTCGCCTGCCTCATGGCGAGAGCGCTGGTGGACATCGACTGGCCCGAGATTACCGAGTCCGCCCCCGCCGTCATCACGACGATTGCGATTCCGCTTACGTTCTCCATCGCCGATGGCATCGGCATCGGGTTCCTCACCTACGTCGTTGTAAAGCTCCTGGCCGGCCGTTTTCGCGATTGCTCGCCCGCGATGATCGCCGTTGCCCTGCTGTTCGCGGCGAAGTTCGCGTTGCTGGACTGAAGCCTGGAGACTAAGGCAGCACCACCACCGCATGACCCGGACATGTCCGGACACCGTCCTGGTTGACCACGTTGATGTCGAGGCGGACGCGCTGCTCGCCTTCTTCGATCACCTTCTCCGTGACCTCGCCGACAACGGTCAACACATCGTCCTTGCAGTTCAGCACGCGGTGCTGGCAGCCGGCCTCCCGCACGATCCCCGTATCCCCGATCCAGTCGTGCAGCGCGTTGACGATATAGGCGTAGCGGAGATTGCCCATGCCGAAGGCCCCCTTCGGGTTGCCGGCGACGCGCCCCGCCTCGTCGTCCATGTGGAACGGCACGAACTCGTGGTTGACGGCGGCGTACCGGTTCCATTCGGGGAAGCTCGTCTTGCGCGACCATTCCGGAAGCCGGTCGCCGACCTCGATGTCCTTGAATCGCAAGCTCACGAATCTCTCCTCAAAAACGGACGCCGATCGCCAGGCGCGTCCTCACGTGTTCCTCGTCCTGGTTGCGCCACTCGATCTCGGAGCGCACGAAGAGGGTATGCCCGAGCCGGCCTTCCTGCTCCCACCAGCCGAGGAGGCGGCTACGCTCCGTGATCACGTCCCCGGCCCGCATCGGAACCCCATAGGTATCCGTCTGACCGCCGTTCATCCCGGTCACCGCAGAGCCGTCCGGACGCTGCCCTCGCATGCCCGGGGCGGAGGACGGACCGCGGTCGAAGGACCACGCGAAGGGGTTGAAGTCCGGCGGCGCGACGATGCCGCCCCAACGCGTCGTCGCAGCGTACTCCGGATCCCAATAGATGCGCGGGGGCCTTTCCGGATAGAACGTGGCGATTGCCCAGCGGCGAATGTCCGTGTCGGTGATAGGCGCCGCCGTGCGCGTCTTTCCCCACCTGCCCCGAGCCGCGCGCATTTCGTCGGTGACATAGGTCATCTCGCCGCTCATGGGCCGGATGCAGCCAATGACATGCCCGGCGCGGCGCGGGCGTTTCGCGATCTGTCCTTCATTTCGGGGCTGGGAGCCCTCAGCCGGGGGAGCTTCCCCGACCGCTGACGCGTAAGTGAAGTGCCAGCATTTCCTCCGTTGCCGGAAACGTACTTCGATGCAAGTCTACTGCATTCGTCGAGGTAGGCAGAACCCGTCCTGCCGCGTATCGGGCGGCAATCCTCGAAAGAAACCGCATTGTCCTACACCAACTTCTGACGATGTCCCACTTACAGGAGCTTCCCCCAAGTCCAGAATGGCACCATGCGCGCACGTTCGGAATCTGCGGGATCGACAACCCACCCGCCTCTCACCTGGCCCGCTCGAATTGAGCACGTCGGCGTGGCTATGCTACGTTCGTCGCCAGCGTTCCCCTATCGAGGCGCAGCCAATGCAAGAAGCCATTCCCGACCCCTCCGTCGTTGAATACCCCACATCGGACGGCAAGCCCTTGGCGGAGAGCGACCTGCACTTCGACCGCATCACCTATGCGGCCCACGCACTGAAGATTCGCTACGCCGACACGCCGGATGTCTACGTGGGCGCAAACATGCTCGTGTACGACGAGCCGGGCAACCCGCGACGGCACCTGGCACCCGACGTGTTCGTGGTGTTCGACGTGCCGAACCACCGCCGCGACCTGTTCAAGATCTGGGAGGAGAAGCCGCCGTCGTTTGTGCTGGAGATCACGTCGAAGACCACGCGACGCGAGGATATGCGCACCAAGCGGCAGCGCTATGCCGCCTGGGGAGTGGACGAGTACTTCCTCTATGACCCGCGCGCGGAATACCTGGCACCGCCGCTGCAGGGCTTCGCTTTACACGCGGGAACGTACCAGCCCATGCCACGCACCAGGTTCGCGAACGGCCAGCGCGGCTATGTCAGCGAGGTGCTCGCCATACACCTATGGCTCAGGGGATCGGAGTTGCGGCTCTTCGATCCCGCGACGGGGCGGGAACTGCGGACGTACGAGGAGGCGGAACGCGCTGTCGAGGAGGCGGAACGCTCCGCCCGGGACGCCGAAGCGCGTCTTGCTGCGGCCGAAACCGAAGTCGCCGATCTCAGGGCGCGAATCCGCGACCTGAAGGATAGATGAGGCGAGGCATGGGATAGTCCACGCTGACAGGCATACAGTTGGTGCCTTGTGATAAAGTGCTAGCACGAATTGGGACAATCACCGCCGACCGAACATTCGCAGCGAAGGCCCCGATTAGCCACGTTTGACCATATCGGCATCGACCGACCACATCGCACCAAACGTCATGGAACCTGAGACCACCTCCTCACTCCACCTTCCAAGCCTTTCAGTATCCGGATTTCGTGGGATCCGAAATCTCTCGATCCCTCGTCTAGGACGCGTAACACTGCTCGCTGGCCGGAATGGAGTGGGCAAGACTACGGTCTTGGAAGCCATTCGTGTCTACGCGGCAAGAGCACGCCCAAATGCCCTTCGCGAGTTACTGAACCGACGCGAGGAGTTTGCAACTGCATTTGACGAAGATGGTCGTGCAGAGGTTTCAACAGATTTTGCTGCACTATTTCACGGTCGCGAGCCTGATCAAGCAAAGACCATCTCAATCGGCGGAGTTGGATCGAGAAACGACAATTTGACTATTGAAATGTCTACACCGAGTGATTGGTCAAGCCGGCAGCGCCAGTTATTTGCAAGTGACTCGGAAGACGTCAACATTCGCGCATTGAGGGTTGTATTCCGAGACAAGGAGACATTGCTCCCCTGTTTCGTCACGGATGACCCACGCGCGACTTTGTTGCGCTCGCGTCACCTAATCGACTGGCAAAGACGCAGGATGATTGAAGACGAATGGCCATCCATCATCGAGTGTGAATCTCTAGGGCCGGGCCTGTTAAGCAACAAGGACTTGGCACGGTACTGGGATAACGTAGCGTTGACCCAGGACCAAGACCTCTCGCTTCAGGCCCTGAGACTGATTCTTGGAGACGAAATCGACGGCGTCGCCGTGGTTGGAAACGGCCGGTTGAGACAGCCCGAATTCGGACGGCACATGGTCGTCAAGTTGCGCCAACACGCACGGCCTGTCCCTTTGAAGAGCCTCGGCGACGGCATGAGTCGAATGTTCGGGGTTGCATTAGCGTTAGCCAACAGCCGCAATGGATTTCTGGTCATTGACGAAGCGGAAAACGGTGTGCACTACTCAGTGCAACGCGACTTTTGGTACATGGTGCTTCGAGCCGCATACGACGGAAACGTACAGGTCCTGGCAACAACCCATAGCTGGGACTGCATAAAGGGCTTCGCAAAAGCGGTCGGAGACATTGATCAAAGCGAGCCTTCTATCGGCCATCTGGTTAGGCTCGAAAGAGATGGGAAGGGGCTTCGGGCCGTCGACTACTCGAAGGAGGAACTGGCGGCAGCCGCAGAGCAGGAAATCGAAGTCAGGTGACATATGGCTGCGGATCTTCCCTCTGATCGAGTCTTGCTTGTAGAAGGGCAAGACGATAAACACGTTGTTCAACATCTGTGCCGAGCGCATGAAATACCGCAAGAGTTCAGAATTGAGGACAAAGAAGGTTTTACCAACCTCCGTAAGGCGATTACGCCCGAAATCAAACGCTCTGGCCAGAATGCGGTCGGCATCATTGTAGATGCAAACGACAATCCGCGTGGCAGATGGCAAGCGATCAGTAGCGAACTAAAACGTGTAGACATAACGTCGCCAGTATCGCCTTCACCATCCGGCACTGTAGTGGACGGAAAGCCTCGAATCGGCATTTGGTTGATGCCAGATAACAAAGCTGGTGGTGAACTCGAAGACTTCGTCGAGAAGCTCATCCCTGATGCTGAACCTGTCTGGCCTCGAGCTCAACGGTTTATCGATGACATCCCAAAGAGTGACCGAAAGTTCAGGGCCGACAAGGCCTTGAAGGCCAAGCTATACGCGTGGTTGGCCACGCGCGCGGACCCTCGGCGGATGGGTTCAGCTATCGGTGCGGGTGACTTAAATGTCGATGCCCCCACAGCAAAGGCTCTGGTGAACTGGCTCCGACGATTGTTCAGTTAGAGTCATCGACGCAAGTGTCATTCTTCCGTCCAAGTTAGGGTGGTCTGAATTCGTGCCCGAGTAACCACCCGTATGATCGACCTGCCTATCTGAACCCCGCGTTGATTCCGTCGAGCGCGGCCTCACCGGGGCAAAGCTCCGCCTCGCCCAGCATGCTGAGCGGCGTATCGACGGTGTCGAGGATCTCGTGGCAGTCGGTGCCGTCGCTATCGACATACAGCAACCCCGTCACCACCTCACCCTCGCGGGCTGCCTGCTGCACGTAGGTCAGCGCGCCGGCGCGGTCGTGCGGATCGTAGTCCTCTTCGAGCTTGCGCAGGTGCAGCTCCGAACCGTCCGGGAGGCGAACGACTTCGCGCTCGCCCGGGGCATAGTCGGCGGTGATCTCTTCATGGGGCGCAACGAAGTCGGCCGCGACGAACGTCGCAGCATGGCCGCGCGTGTAGTCATAGCTCTTCGTGGAGCCGTTGTGGTTATTGAACGCCACGCACGGCGAAACCACGTCGATGAAGGCGAAGCCCCTGTGCAGCAAGCCCGCCTTGATCAGCGGAACGAGTTGGCTCTTGTCTCCGGAGAAACTGCGCGCGACGAAACCGGCACCGATCTGCAGCGCCATCGAGACAAGATCTATCGGCTCGTACAGGTTCGGCACGCCGCGTTTGCTCGTCGATCCCTTGTCGTTGGTGGCGGAAAACTGGCCCTTGGTCAGGCCATACGTGCCGTTGTTATCGACGATATAGAGCATGTTGATGCGGCGGCGAACGATGTGCGCGAACTGTCCGATGCCGATGGAGGCGGAGTCGCCGTCTCCGGAAATGCCGATGCAATAGAGTTCACGGTTGGCCAGGTTGGCGCCCGTCGCCACCGACGGCATGCGGCCATGGACGGCGTTGAAGCCGTGGGAGTTGCCCAGGAAGTAGTTCGGGGTCTTCGACGAACAGCCGATGCCGGAGAGTTTCGCGAACCGGTGCGGCGGTATCGACAACTCGGCGCACGCCTGGATGACGGCGGCGCTTACCGCGTCGTGGCCGCAGCCCGCGCACAGCGTGGATACCAGGCCCTCGTAGTCCCGGCGGTTGAGACCGATCTCGTTCAACGGGAGCTTCGGATGGTGAACTACCGGCTTCGCTACGAATGTCATTGTCTCGAGGTCCTTCTTCCTTCCCCCCCCACCGCGCCCGCATCCGCCCCCGCCGCGCCCGACACCTCGGTCAGGCGCGCGAGGTTGTTCTCGTCATAGTGCTTGAGTACGCGATCCCGAATCGTGTCGGCGGTGATGGACAGGCCGCCGTAGGAAAGCACCGAAACGATTTTCACCGGGTCGACGTCCGCCTCGTTGACGAGCAGCGTCTTCATCTGCCCATCGCGGTTCTGTTCGACGAGGAAGACGAAGTCGTGTGCGTCGATGAACTCGGCCACCTCGTCCGGGAACGGAAACGCGCGAATGCGCATGGTGTCGAGCCGCACTCCGTCGTCCGCCAGGTCGTCGAGCGCCTCCGCCATCGGCACCGCGGTCGTGCCATAGTAGGCGATGCCGACACGGTGACGGCGCCCGCTGATCTCCGGGGCCGGCATCAGCGTCGCCGCGGTTCGCCACTTGACGAGCAGCCGGTCCATGTTCTCCGTGTACGCCTCGGCCGACTCCGTGTAGCGCGCGAACGCGTCCCGGGACGTTCCCCGGGTAAAGAACGCCCCCTTGGTCGGATGCGTGCCGGGCAGCGTCCGGTAGCCGATGCCATCTCCGTCGACATCGAGGTAGCGGCCGAACTCCTCGACCTGGTCAAGGTCTTCCCTGCTCAACACCTTGCCCCTGTCGTAGCTGCGGCGGTCGTCCCAGGTCAGCGGATCGGACAGGTTCTCGTTCATGCCGAGTTCGAGGTCGGAAAGCACGATGATCGGTGTCTGCAGTCGGTCGGCGAGGTCGAACGCCGTCGCCGCGAATTCGAAGCTCTCGCCCGGCGTCGACGGGAAAAGCAACGGATGCCTGGTGTCGCCGTGGGAAGCATAGGCGGCGGCGAGCAGGTCGCCCTGCTGGGTGCGCGTCGGCAAGCCGGTCGAAGGCCCCACCCGCTGGATGTCGAACAGCACCGCCGGTATCTCGGCGAAGTAGGCCAGCCCCAGGAACTCCGACATCAGCGACAGGCCGGGGCCGCTCGTCGCGGTAAACGCGCGCGCGCCGTTCCAGGCGGCGCCGATGACGATGCCGATGGCCGCCAGTTCGTCTTCCGCCTGAATGACGGCGAACTTCCGCTGTCCGGTATCGCTGTCGACCCGCAGCCGAGCCGCGTGCTTCTCGAACGCTTCCGCCATCGACGTCGACGGCGTGATCGGATACCAGGCGCAGATCGTGGCACCCGCGTAGATCGCCCCCAGGGCCCCTGCTTCGTTGCCGTCGATCATGATCCTGTCGCCGATGAGATCGGTGCGCCGCGCCTGAATGGGCAACGGGCATTCCAGGTACTCGCGGGCGTAGTCGCGGCCCATCTCGAGCGCGCGAATGTTCGGCTCGATGAGTTCGTCCTTGCCCTGGTACTGTGTCGAGACCATACCCGTGATCACTTCGAAATCGATGTTCAGCAGCGCCGCCAGGGCGCCCACGTAGACGATGTTCTTGAACAGCTTGCGCTGCCGCGGATCCGTGTAGGCGGCAACGATCAGCTTGGAGATCGGCACGCCGATGGGATTCACGTCACGCCGGAACAGGCGCCGGTCGAGGCCAGCGGAGTTGTCATACAGCAGGTAGCCGCCGGGCACGATCGCGGCGACATCCTCCTCGTAGGTCTCGGCGTTCATGGCGACCATCAGGTCGACGCCTTCGCGACGGCCGTGATAGCCCGAGCCGGACGCGCGCACCTCGAACCACGTCGGCAGTCCCTCGATGTTCGACGGGAAGATGTTGTGCGTGGAGATCGGCACGCCCATGCGGAACAGCGCTTTCGCGAACATGCCGTTGGCGCTGGCCGAACCCGAGCCGTTGACGTTGGCGAAACGAATGACGAAGTCGTTGTAGGTGGTCATTCGCGTGACTCTGCATAGGTGCCGAGCTGGGGCGTGTGGATCACCGACTTCTGCATGTCCCACGCGGCGGTGGGGCAGCGCTCCGCGCACAGCCCGCAGTGCAGGCAAACGTCCTCGTCCTTCACCATCACGCGGCCCGTGCCGAGTTCGCCCGACACGTAGAGGTCCTGCTCGAGGTTCTCGGCGGGCGCCAAGAGGCGGCCCCGGAGATCCTCCTCCTCGCCGTTCTCTGTGAAGGTGATGCAGTCCATCGGGCATATGTCCACGCAGGCATCGCATTCGATGCACAGGGCATCGGTAAACACGGTCTGCACGTCGCAGTTCAGACAGCGCTGCGCCTCCTTGAGGCCAAGCGCGCGATCGAAGCCCAGTTCCACTTCGACCTTGATGTTCTGCAGCGCCGTCGTCTTGTTCGCATGCGGCACGATGAAACGCTTCGCCGGATCGTGCTCGCTGTCGTAGCTCCACTCGTGGACGCCCATTTTCTGGCTGATCAGGTTGACGCCCTCGGGTGGACGATCCCGCTTGAGATCCTTGCCCTGGCAGAGCAGGTGGATCGAGATGGCGGCCTGGTGCGCATGCGCCGACGCCCAGATGATGTTCTCCGGACCGAACGCCGAATCTCCCCCGAAGAACACCTTCGGGTGGGTGGTCTGGAAAGTCACCTCGTCGAGAACCGGGCAGTCCCACTTGTCGAACTCGATGCCGATGTCCCGTTCGATCCACGGACAGTGGTTCTCCTGCCCGATCGCCATCAGGATGTGATCGCACTCCATGTAGACGTCCGGTTCGCCGCTCGGAACATAGTTCAGGCGACCGGTTTCCTCGTCCTGCACGGGCTTGACGCATTCGAACACGACGCCCTTCAGCTTGCCGTTGTCATGCACGAATTCTTTCGGCGGCCGGTTGTTGACGATGGGGATGTTCTCGTCCAGGGCCTCTTCCTTTTCCCAGTCCGAGGCTTTCATCACGTCGAACGCCGAGCGCACCACCACCGTGACGGATTCGGCCCCGATACGCTTGGACGTCCGGCAGCAGTCCATCGCCGTGTTGCCCCCGCCCATCACGATCACCTTGCCGGAAATCGAGTCGATGTGGCCGAACGCCACGCTGGACAGCCAATCGATTCCGATGGAGATGTGCGCGTCCGTCTCGCGACGCCCCGGCAGTTCGAGATCACGCCCGCGCGGCGCGCCGGTACCGACGAAGTAAGCGTCGTATTCCATATCGAGCATCTCCTTCATGCTCGATATCTCGTAGTTGAAGTGGGTATTGACGCCCATGTCCAGGATCAGGTCGACCTCTTCCTCCAGCACTTCCGCCGGCAGGCGAAAGGCGGGAATCTGGCTGCGCATCATGCCGCCCCCGGCGGGGTCGCGGTCGAACATGTCGATCTCGTACCCCAGCGGCAGCAGGTCGCGCGCCACCGCGAGCGACGCGGGACCGGCGCCCAGCAGTGCTACGCGCTTGCCGTTCTTCTTCTTCGGCACGGCCGGCATGTATGGACGAATGTCGCCCTTGTGATCCGCGGCCACGCGTTTCAACCGGCAGATGGCGACGGGTTTCTCTTCGGTCCGCACCCGGCGGCACACCGGCTCGCACGGCCGGTCGCAGGTGCGTCCCAGGATGCCCGGGAATACGTTCGACTCCCAGTTGACCATGAACGCCTCGGTGTAGCGCTCCTGGGCGATCAGGCGGATGTACTCCGGCACCGGGGTGTGCGAGGGGCATCCCCACTGACAGTCAACGACCTTGTGGAAGTAGTCCGGATTACCGATATCGGTGACTTTCATTTCGAGTGGGACCCGGCAGGCCGCAAGTGCCGATATTTGCCGGATATTTCCAGGTGGGAACGCGCATATTTTAGCTTTTCGTCGGCAGCGCTTCCAGACAAACTGCGGCTGCCATCGCTCGCAGGGAGGCGCAGCGCCCCGCGGCCGCACATTTCCAGTTTGGGTCGCGAACCGTAGACGCTAGAATAAGCTCTCCAGCCTTGCCCTCATTTCCCATGGACCCGGCGCACATCGACGTTCCACCGCCGCGTTCGGCACACAACTGGCAGCACTTGTTCGGCAGCGCTCCTAGCCTGGTCGCCGCGCGCCTCCTCACCCGGTCCGACCATTTCCTGCTGTACGTCACGCGCAACACCGAGGACGCCGACCGGGTGCGTCGGGAGATCGGTTTTTTCGCAGCCGGGGCGGACACACCACTTGCGTTTCCCGACTGGGAAACATTGCCGTACGACAACTTTTCGCCGCACCAGGACATCATCTCCGAACGGCTTGCGACGCTCTACTCCCTGCCTAGACAAGAGCGCGGCGTCCTGGTGGCACCGGTGCAGACGCTGATGCAGCGGCTGCCGCCCACCGCCTTTGTCGAAGCGCAATCCCTGGTGCTCGAGACGGGCCGGCACTTCTCCATCGAGACCCAGCGCACCCGGCTGCAGCATGCCGGATACCGCAACGTCGGGACGGTGGCCGAACGCGGCGAATACGCCGTACGCGGTTCGTTGATGGACATCTTTCCCATGGGTTCCGAGCTTCCGCTCCGCATCGACCTGGATGACGACATGATCGATAGCCTGCGGACGTTCGACCCCGATACGCAGCGCACCGTCGAACGCATAGACGCGGTGAGAATCCTGCCCGCCAAGGAGATTCCCCTGGATGCTCGTGGCATCGGCCGCTTTCGCGAGCGCTGGCACCACACGTTCGACGTGGACGTGCGCCGTTGCCAGGTGTACCAGGATGTCAGCGATGGCATCGCGCATCCCGGCGTGGAGTGCTACCTGCCGTTTTTCTTCGAGGGCACGGCGACGTTGTTCGACTACCTGCCGGAGACGACGGCGGTCGTGCTGGACGACGGCTGCCTCGAAAGCGCCGAAGGCTTCGTGGCCGGACTGCACAGCCGCTACGAGTCGCTGCGCCACGACATCGAGCGGCCGCTGCCGCAACCCGGAGAGCTGTACCTGTCCGGCGAAGAGTTGATGGCGGCGCTGGCACCCTATCCCAGGCTGCGAATAGACCCGAAAGGCGAACGCCGGCGCCATGGCATCGGCTTCGGCGGCAGTCCCCTTCCTGACCTGCTGGCCAACCAGCGGGGCCGCGACGAAGCGCGCAGCCTGCGATCGTTCATCGACGCGGCGAAGTGCCCCGTGCTGTTGACGGCCGAGACGCCCGGGCGCCGCGAGCATCTCGCCGAGTTCCTTTCTCGCGCCCGCATGCGCGCCCTGGAAGTCGAGGACTTCCAGGCGTTCGTCGCAAGTGGCGCGCCACTTGCGCTCACGGTAGCCGACATCGACCGGGGCACGCACCTGCCCGATTTCGCACTGATCACCGAAACGGAGATATTCGGCCACCGCGCCGAAGGGCCCGTATCCAGCGCCCCGAGAACCGTCGATGCGGAACTCGTCATTCGCAACCTGACGGAGCTCTCGATCGGCGCGCCGGTGGTGCACGCCGATCACGGCGTCGGCCGGTATCGGGGCTTGCGGACACTCGAGATAGATGGCTATGCGCAGGAGTTTCTGGCCGTCGACTACGCGGAAGAGGCCCGGCTTTACGTGCCCGTCACCTCGCTGCACCTGATTTCCCGGTATGCGGGGGCCGACACGGATCACGCGCCCCTGCACCGTCTCGGTTCCGATCAGTGGGACAAGGCGAAGCGGCGGGCGGCCAAAAAGGTCTTCGATGTGGCCGCCGAACTGCTCGACATCTACGCGCGCCGGGAGGCGCGTGCCGGCACCGTCTTCGACGCCCCGGACAACGACTACTACCGCTTCTGCGAACAGTTCCCGTTCGAAACGACGACCGACCAGCAAAACGCCATCGACGCGGTGCTGGCTGATCTTCGGTCGGAAAAACCCACCGACCGCCTGATCTGCGGCGATGTCGGATTCGGCAAGACCGAGGTCGCCATGCGCGCCGCGTTCATCGCCGTTCAGTCCGGCAAGCAGGTGGCAGTCCTTGCCCCGACGACCCTGCTCGCGCAGCAGCACTACGAGACGTTTCGGGACCGTTTCGCCGATTGGCCGGTCGAGATCGAAGTCATGTCGCGCCTGCGCACCGATGTCGAAGCACGTCAAGTGCGGCAACGGCTCGCGAGCGGTGCCGTCGACATCGCCATAGGCACACACCGGTTGCTTGTCGCCGGGATCGAGTTCGACGACCTGGGTCTGGTGGTCATCGATGAGGAGCATCGATTCGGCGTGCGTCAGAAGGAACGCCTGCGGGAACTGCGCGCCGAGGTGGATGTCCTGGCGCTGACGGCAACCCCGATACCCAGGACGCTCAACATGGCGATCAGCGGCATGCGCGAAATGTCCATCATCGCGACGCCGCCGGCCAGGCGGCTGTCCATCAAGACCTTCGTCATGCCGCAGCGCGACCACATCCTGCGCGAAGCCATCGATCGCGAACTCGCCAGGGGCGGCCAGGTGTTCTACCTGCACAACCGCGTCGAGACCATTGCGCGCGCCGCCGAGCACGTTGCCGAGCTCGCGCCCACCGCCCGCATCGGTATCGGTCACGGGAAGATGCCCAAGCGCGCGCTGGAGCAGGTGATGGCCGACTTCTACCATCGACGCTGCAACCTCCTGGTCTGCACCACCATCATCGAAAACGGGATCGACATACCCAACGCCAATACGATCATTGTCGATCGCGCCGATCGCCTCGGCCTGGCGCAGTTGCACCAGTTGCGCGGCCGCGTCGGACGTTCCCACCGGCAGGCATACGCCTACCTGCTGACGCCCGATCCAAGGGCGATCACGACGGACGCGCGCAAGCGCCTGGAGGCGATTGTCGCCGCCGGCGAGCTCGGCGTCGGCTTCACCCTGGCGACCCACGATCTCGAGATCCGGGGCGCCGGGGAACTGCTGGGCGAGGACCAGTCGGGGCAGATCGAGAGCATCGGCTTCGCGCTTTACATGGAGTTGCTCGAGCGAGCCGTGGCGGCGATTCGCGCCGGGCACGCCGCGCCCAACCTCGACCAGCCGATGCCGAAAAACCTCGAAGTGAACCTTCACGTACCGACCCTGATCCCCGACGCCTACCTGCCGGATGTGCACATGCGCCTGATCCTCTACAAGCGCATCGCCGGCGCGGACCACGTCGACGCCCTGGACGATCTCAAGGCCGAGATGTTCGATCGCTTCGGACCATTGCCCCCGTCCGCCCACAACCTGTTCCGCACGACGGAACTGAAACTCCTGAGCGAACGCCTGGGGATCGATCGCATCGACGTCGGGCCACTGGCCGGCCGCATCGTGTTCAGCGCTCATACGCGGGTCGATCCCGGCCGTATCGTCCGGCTGATCCAGAACAATGCCGGAACCTATCGGCTTCGCGACGCGACGAGACTGTCCTTCACTGCGGAACTCAGCCATTCCGAGGAACGATTCGAGTTTGTCGAGCGTCTGCTCGCACAGATCGCCCCCGACGAGAGTTCCCGCATCGCGGCTACCGCATGAAACGGGCCGCCGTACTCATCTTCGCCCTGGCGCACGCCTGGGCCATCGGATTCGGCACCGCGTCCGCGTATGGCGCGCAGGTCGAGATCGAGGACTACCTGGAGCGCGACTGGTACTACGTCGAAACCCTGTTCTTCCGCCACCGCGCGCCGCCGGCCGACGAGGATTTCTCACGCCAGGCACCGCCCCGGCACCAGGCGGGGCTCGCCGCGCTGGAACCTCCGCCGCCGAGCTACGGCGAGCTTATCGCCGCCCTTCCGGAGGATCCGCTCGACTTTCCCCGGTTGGAACAGTTCGACTGCATTGCGCCGGCATTGGCGCCCTGGATGGAGACCTTCGAAGCCACACCACCGCCCCCGGGTGAGGCCGAGCCGGATGAAGCCCAGGTCGTGCCGGGCGAAGGGGAACCGGGCGAAAACGCCCAACCCGCCCTGAAGGTCGCGCCCGTCCCCACCGGGCCACCCGCGCCCTCGCCGGAAGAACGCGCGCGCTGGGCCTTTGAGCAGTTCGAGCGCGGGCTGATGCTCGAGGGCTGGCGGTGGCGATACGACAGCCTGTCGCTCAGAAGCACCGCGACACGGATGCGGCGTTCGGACGACTACGCCGTGCTCCACCACGGCGGGTGGTTGCAGGCGATCCCGCCCCGCGACAGCGCCCGGCCGTTGTTGATCCAGCTCGGCGCATCCATGCCGGATGCCACATTCGAACTGGAAGGTTCGGTCAGCGTCACCCTGGGCAGATTCCTGCATTTCGCTGCAGAGGTGTGGTTGCGGCAGGATCCGTCAGATACCCGCGATTTGGCAGATACCCGGGGAGAAGCCAAATCGATCGGTGGGGCAGAAGGCGACCCCGAGCGTTCCAGGGCCGACGGAGCAGGTTACGCGCTGCTATCCGAGTCCCGGCGCATGCGGCCCGGCGAAGTGCACTATCTTGACCATCCGTGGCTCGGAATCCTGGTGCGGATCGTGCCGATGGAGGCCCCGGACGCGCTGCTGGAGTCCGCGGAGTCGCTGGCCAACCGCTGAGGAGTCCAGAAGACGCCTCAACCGTTAAGGCATGCGCGCGCGATGTCGCGCGCCTCCTGCAACGTTTCCACCAGCCGGTCTTCGGGTACGTTCTGCAGGATGTTGAGCGTGTGCAGCGTATGCGCGACCGAGCCCGAAAGACCCATCACGATGACTTCCGTGTGCTCCCTCTCGGCGACATCCATGAGCTGCTCGATCACGATGGCGGCGCTGTCGTCGAAGTGCGTGGCGCCGGAGAAGTCGAAAATCACCACCTCGTGATCCTTGAGGTCTCCGCCGATGACCGCCACCAGGCTGTGGGACGACGCCACGGTGAAGCTGCCGTTGAGCCGCACCATCCCGATACGCGCCGCGAACGGATCGTCCGTGATCACGTCGTCCTGTTCCGAAAAGAACTGGCGATCCAGAAGCGGCACCGATACCACGCTGTCAAGCTCCAGGGACTCCAGTTGCCGCGCGTGCGCCATCCCTGCGGCGATCAGGCCGATCGCGACGGCAGTGATGAGATCGACGAAAACCGTGAGGCCCAGCGTGGCCAGCATGACTACCAGGTGTTCGCTGCGCAATCGGTGGACGCGGGCGAGCAGACGCCAGTCGATGATGTCCACGCCAATCTTCATGACGATACCGGCGAGCACGGCATGCGGTATGGGCTCGACGTACGGCGCGAGGCCGAGCAACACCGCGAGCAGGAGCAATGCGAAGCAGACGCCCGACAGCCGGTTGCGACCGCCGGCGCGGATGTTGGTCACCGTGAGCACGGGCGACCCGGCGCCCGGCAATCCTCCGAACAGTCCCGAGACCATGTTGCCGATGCCCTGCCCCACCAGTTCCCGATTCGGTTTGTGCTGCGTGCGTGTCATGGAGTCGGCCACCAGCGAGACGAGAAGACTGTCCACCGAACCGAGCAGGGCCAGGATGAGCGCCGGTTCCAAAGCGCGCGCCAGGAAGTCCAGGGAAGGGAGCGTGAACTGAAGTTCAGGCATCCCCGTGGGTATCTGACCGATCACGGGCGCGTCGCTCAGCCACAGAATGCCCAGCGCCGTGCCGGCGAACAGGGCCACGAGCGGCGCCGGCAGGAAATGCGACAGGCGGCGCGGCCAGAGAAAGCAGACCGCCAGCGTGACGGCCCCGATCGCGACAGCGCTGGCGTTGATGTCGCCGAGCGCCTCCGGCAACGCCCCGATCGCGCCCACGACACCGCCAGGAACCACCGGCGTCCCGAGAAACGGCAGAATCTGAATCACTATGACGATGATGCCGATGCCGGACATGAATCCCGATATGACGACATGCGGCGTGTAGGCGACGAAGCGGCCGATCCGGGATACCCCCAGCAGGACCTGCAGCAGGCCGCCCAGGACAACCACGGTCAGGGCTTCTGTCAGATTCGTGGCATGGGTCGTGACGATGACCGCCATCGCCACGGTCATCGGCGCCGTGGGTCCGGAAATCTGGGACCGCGTGCCACCGAAGATAGCCGCGAAAAAACCCATCGCGATTGCGCCATACAGGCCAGCGGCCGCGCCCAGGCCCGAAGCGACCCCGAAAGCCATCGCGACCGGCAGCGCCACTACCGCGGCGGTGACGCCGCCGAAGATATCACCGCGAAGCGTCTGCAAGTCGTAGTTCATACTGGTGTCGTGTCCCGCAAATGATGCCCGGCGGTCAGTCCCGGAGCCGTGCGCCCATATCCAAATCTAGCCCGGATCGTGCACGTCTTCGAGAAGCAGCGTCTGGGTCGGGTACGCGATTTCCGCCTTGTGGGATTCGATGATGGCGGCGATCCGGAACAGAATCTCCTCCTTGATGACGTGGAAATCCTCCCACACCGTCGTTTTCGTGAACGTGTACACGAAGAAGTCGACGGAGGATGCGCCGAAACTGACCAGATTGACCATGAGCGTGCGGGAAGTGTCGATCTCCGGATGCGCCGTCAACATGTTCCGAACGTCGTCGATGATGTCCTTGAGTACGTCGATATCGCCGTATCGAACGCCGATGGTCTCATAGATGCGCCGGTTCCTCATTCTCGACGGATTCTCTATGGCGATGTTGTTGAAAATGCCGTTCGGCACATAGAGCGGGCGTTGGTCGAAGGTGCGAATCAGCGTCAACCGCCAGCCTATGTCCTCCACGGTGCCTTCGAGTTCCCGGTCGGGGGAACGTACCCAGTCGCCCACCGCGAACGGGCGGTCCAGGTAGATCATCAGCGCGCCAAAGAAGTTCGCGAGCAGATCCCGCGCCGCGAATCCCACCGCGATGCCGCCGATACCGCCGAACGCCAGCACGCCGGCAACGCTGACGCCCATCGTCTGCAGCGCGATCAGGAACGCCGTGATCACCACCGCGGCGCGGACCAGCTTGGCGCTGACCGCCGCCGTGGTTGAGTCCATCCGGCGACCCGCCCTGCCCGCGTACGCAGGATCGACGATGCTCTTCTCCATGTACGATACGAACCGCAACGCGAACCAGGCTGTCAGCATGATCGCGGCCAACTGGCGCGCTAAGCCGACGTAGTTGAAGATCTCCGCTTTGGACTGTCCGCCCGCGACATCAGCCGCCCAGGCGATACCGACGACGTAGATCGCCCATCCCACGGGCTTGCGCGCGGCGAACAGCACCGCGTCGTCGTAGAGATTGTGCGTCTTCTCGGCCTGGCGCTCGAGGCGGTCGAAGAACCGCTTCGCCACGTAGCGCGCGATGAGTGTCGCGAGGACTATGCCGAATACGTAGCCCGCCCAGGTGTGCCCGGCGATCAATTCAAGAAAGTCACCCATCGTTCACGTTCTCCGCGAGGACCTCACACGTTGCGCAATGTCGACGGACCAAGTCAAGTCGCCAGCAGTTCCCCGGAGACATTTGTTGCATCCGATGCATCCGAGTCTGCGGGTGGAAAACGACCGAATGCTGTATATAATCACAGCGACGGTTCGGGCCGGGAAGCTCCAGGCCAGCGAAAGCCGTCGCTGAACGGTCACTCGCCATTACGGATTGAACGCCACATAAAGCCACAATATCGAACGCAACACAGGAGCGCCGCCATGCAAAGCCTCACGCGCCGGCAGGCCGAAGTACTCGACGTGATCAAGTCGCACATCGCCGACTCGGGATACCCACCCACGCGCGCCGACATCGCGGCGGAACTGGGATTCAGATCCGCAAACGCCGCGGAAGAGCACTTGAAGGCTCTCGCGCGCAAGGGTGCCATCGAGGTGATACCCGGCACCTCCCGGGGGATTCGTCTGCCGGGCGGCAACGGACTGCCGATCATCGGCCGGGTCGCCGCCGGCAGCCCCCTGCTTGCCGTGGAACATATCGAGGATACCTGTGACGTGCCGCCGTCGCTCTTCAATCCGCAGGCGGATTTCATGCTTCGGGTTCGCGGCGACAGCATGACCGGCGCAGGCATTCTCGACGGCGACCTGCTTGCCGTGCACAAGACTTCCGAAGCGCGCAACGGACAGATCGTGGTGGCGCGCATAGAGGACGAAGTCACCGTGAAACGGCTGCAACGCACCCGCCGAGACCAGGTTCTGCTGTTGCCGGAAAACGACGACTACGATCCCATCGAGGTTGATCTCAGGCGCCAGGAACTCGTTATCGAGGGACTGAGCGTGGGGGTCATAAGACGGAACTGAGGCGAATCGAGGCCGCGGTCGAGCGCTGCGGGAGCGAGTCAACGGGGCAATGTCACCGCTATCGCCCGCGACGCCCGGATCTTGCCGGTGACGTCTTCCGCGCCCCGGTCCGGCGTGTTCTTTTTGTCCTGGCAGCGGGTTTGGCCTGTTCCCATCGCCCATTCTGATAGAAGGCGCGCCACGAAGTGGGTTTGCCATCCTTCTCCGAAGCCAGGAACTGCTGCCGCGTCTTGCGGGCGAACTTGATGACGGCCGGATTGCCGTCGGGGTCCTGCTCCGGAGCCTCGAGCAGGTACGCAAATTTCGGATCCAGTTCGTTCGCGTGGGGTTTGAGCTCCGACACCAATGGCGCGCGCGTCTCCCGGTTTCGCGGGAATCCGCTCGCCGCCAAAAAGATCCCCGCCGCTCCATCGCGCAGCACGTAATGATCGTCCACGTTCCGGCACCGGAGTTCCGGCATCGGCACCGGGTCGGCCCTCGGCGGTGCCGGCTGCCCGTTCCGTAACAGCTTGCGGGTGTTGCTGCACGATGCGCTAGTGCAGCCGAAATACTTGCCGAACCGGCCCGACTTGAGCTGCATCTCGCCGCCGCACTTCTCGCACTCGACCACCGGGCCATCGTAGCCCTTGATCCGAAACTTGCCGCGCTCGAGTTCGAATCCTGCGCAATCCGGGTTCCTGCCGCAGACATGCAGCTTGCGTTCTTCATCGATCAGGAAAGCATCCATGGCCGTATTGCAGACACGGCATCGCCGTTTTGCCCGAAGGATCTTCGATTCCCGCTCGTCGTCTTCGTCTGCGCTCTCTTCCGCGAGGGGTGACCCCCTCGCGCTCCCCGGCTGAAGGCTCTCTTCCGCGAGGGGTGACCCCCTCGCGCTCCCCGGCTGAAGGCTCTCTTCTTGCGAGGGGTGCCCCCTCGCGCTCCCCGGCTGAAGGCTCTCAGCATCGACGACTTCGTTGTCCGAGAGGAGATCGATGGTGTTCGTGCAGCGCTCCTTGGGCGGCAGGCGATACCCGGAGCAACCGAGGAATACGCCGGTGCTGGCGGTTCGAACCTGCATGGGCCGTCCACACACGTTGCAGGGAATATCCGTGTCCGTGGGGACGTTCGCGCGCATGCCGCTGTCGGCGCTGCCGGCATGGGCGAGCTTGTCGCTGAAGTCCCCGTAGAAACTGTCGAGCACCGAGTGCCACCCCCGTTCGCCATCGGCGATCTGGTCCAGTTCACGCTCCATCCCGGCGGTGAAGGAATAGTCCATCAGGTCGCTGAAGTTCTCGACCAGCCTGTCGGTCACGAGTTCGCCGATCTTCCTGACGTGGAAGCGCCTCGCTTCAAGCGTCACGTAGCCGCGATCCTGGATGGTGGAAATGATCGATGCATAGGTCGAAGGCCGCCCGATGCCCCGGCGCTCCAGTTCGCGCACCAGGCTCGCCTCCGTGTACCGCGCCGGCGGCTTGGTGAAGTGCTGCACCACGCTCGCGTCGACGAGCCGCAAGGTCTCGCCCTCCACGTATTCCGGCAACAGCTTGTCCTCTTCCCGGCGCGAAGCCGGCGCCAGCACGCGCGTGAAGCCGTCGAACTTGACGTTGCGGCCCCGCGCCGTCAACTCGAACTCGCCGGCGCGCACCGTCACCGTGGTGGACGTATAGCGGGCTGGCGTCATCTGGCAGGCGACGAATTGTCGCCAGATGAGGCCATACAGGCGCCGTTCCTCCTGCGAAAGCGAGGCCGGGCCCGACGGACCGGATCCGACCGCCGTGGGCCGAATCGCCTCGTGGGCTTCCTGGGCCGTCGACCTGCTACGGTACGCGTTCGGCCGGTCCGGCAGGTACGGCTGCCCGAATTCCCCCTCTATGTAGGCACGGGCGCGGCCAACGGCGTCCGACGACAGGTTCATGGAGTCCGTGCGCATGTAGGTGATGTGTCCGGCCTCGTAGAGACGCTGCGCGACGGTCATGGTCCTGCGCACGGAAAAGCCGAGCCGCGTGGCGGCCGCCTGCTGCAGGGTGGACGTGATGAACGGCGGGTTGGGCCTTGACTGCGTCGGCCGGTCGTCGCGCTTTTCCACTGCGAACCCGGACCGCCGCAACCGTTCGAGGGCCTCGTTGGCGGACGCTGCGTTGTCGGGGCGGAAACGCTTGCCCCCGTCTCTCGCGACACTGAACCGATGCTGGGCGTCACCCCGCTCCGCTTCCCGCGCGAGATCCGCGAAGCCCTCCCAGAACTCTTCCGGCGTGAACGCGCGGATTTCGCGTTCACGTTCGACGATGAGGCGCACGGCAACCGACTGCACCCGGCCCGCGGAGAGGTTTCTGGCCACCTTGGCCCAGAGCAGCGGCGACAGCTCGAAGCCGACGACGCGATCGAGGAACCGCCGCGCCTGCTGCGCATTGACGCGATTCTGGTCGACCTTGCCGGGATTCCGGAAAGCCTCTTCCAAAGCCGACTTGGTAATTTCGCTGAACACCACCCGGCGGAACCTGTCGGGGTCGCCGCCGATCAGTTCCTGCAGGTGCCATGCGATGGCTTCGCCCTCGCGGTCGAGGTCGGTCGCCAGGTAGACCCGCTCGGCGCGGTCCGCGGACCTGCGCAGTTCGTCGACCACCTTCTCCTTGCCGGGCAGGGTCTCGTACTCCGCCTTCCAGCCGTTATCGGGATCCACGCCCATGCGCCGGACAAGCTGGGCGCGGGCGCGCCTGGTCTTGTATTCGGCCCTTTCCCTGGGCGGGAGTTTGCGTGTCTTCGCCGCTTCGCGCGTGCGTTCGGCGACATCCGTGCGCTTGCCGCCCACCGGAAGGTCGCGAACGTGTCCCACGCTCGACTTGACGACATAGTCGCGGCCGAGATAGCGATTGATGGTCCGGGCCTTGGCCGGCGACTCGACGATGACCAGCGATTGCGCCATCGAATTATTTACTCCCCAATGTTGCCGGATGTTCCGTAGGCGACAACCGTGGCCACGCCACGGGACACCGACTGCGGGCACTTATAGATACTGATTCGAGTGCCTGTCAACCCATCCGGTTCCCGCGGCACCCCAATCCGTGCCAGCAAAGGACATCCGGGCGCATGAGGTCGGCGGCCGATAATCCTGCTCACTCGTCCGTGTCGCACGAACGCTCGAAGTGGGCCTGCAGCGATGCCAGCGCACGCAGCCGTTCGGCGATCTGGCCCACCAGTTCCGCCGCCTCGCGTCCCCGGGAATTCTCCCGCCAGTACCAACTCGCGGCACTCCGGGTAACCTCTACCGCCAGGCAGTGATCCTCGAGGCCAGCGATCACTCCGGCGACAGCGCGCCAGTAATCGTCCTCGACTGGCGGAATCGGCACGTCCGGGTGTTTCGCCCACCCCCGGAGCGGTAAAGCCCCGCCCGCATCGCGCATGAGAAACCAGCGCGGCGCACGCTGCCAGGGCTTCGGCGCCGGCAACAGGTAGGCACTGCACGGCTGCGTCACATCGCGCGCGACGCCATCGGCACCAACGCGTTCCTCCGCACGCGCTCCGGTCTTGGGCAATGCGGTGACTTCGACAGTCAGCCCCTCGCGTCGCGCCTGCTCCCTCAGCTTGACGAGTTGCCGATCCCGCTTTGTGGGCATCAACCACAGCACCGGTGCGAAGGCCAGGACCAGGAGCCCGCCGACAATCAGCCATGTCATGCGGCACCCGCCTCGGCCAAAGCAACACGCCGACGCTTATTCGATGCAACCCGAATCATTGTGTTGTATCGTCGCCGCAACCGCGTCGCAAGGCAATCGCATGGGTGGATACAGGCGCATTCTGCTTGCCGTCGACCTCGCCGAGGAGTCGAACATCGTGGGCGAGCGGGCGATCCAGTTGACGCGACTGTATGGTGCGG
This sequence comes from Candidatus Azotimanducaceae bacterium, assembly GCA_965203615.1. Taxonomy (GTDB): domain Bacteria; phylum Pseudomonadota; class Gammaproteobacteria; order Pseudomonadales; family Azotimanducaceae; genus VXNE01. The sequence continues at coordinate 3,853,772 of OZ241900.1, read as the reverse complement.
AACTGCATGTCGTCCACGTGGTGGAACCTCTCAGCCTGGTGTACGGCGGTGACATCCCCATGGACCTGTCTTCCGTCCAGGACCAGATCCAGGAACAGGCGAAATCGAGTCTCGATGAATTCTGCGACGCGGCCGGCGTGCTCGAAGCGCACCGGTACCTGATTTTTGGACGGCCGGAAACCGAAATCCACCGTATCGCCATGTCCGCCGACATCGATGCCATCGTTATCGGAAGCCACGGACGCCACGGTCTCGCCCTGCTGCTCGGTTCGACGGCGAACGGCGTCCTGCACGGTGCGTCATGCGATGTCGTGGCGGTTCGCGTCGGACCGGGGGCGCACCACAGCGCCGACTGACGACCTTGACTACCCAGCTCACCGCGTTCGCCGCGCGGCAGTTCTCGAATGCCATGCGCGTGCTGGCGATCACGCTCGCGGCGACCATCGCCGCCCCGGAGGGAACCGCCCACGCCGACAGCTACCAGCTTCGAACCGAGTACAAGCGCGCAATCTCCGCGATCGAGAGGGGCCACAGCGGCGAATTCCGCAGCGCGCTGTCGGCACTCGTCGACTACCCGTTGCATCCCTATCTCGTGTACTACGACGCCCGGCGACGGATCAGCGGCATGTCCCCGAGCCAGGCGACCGCGCTCAAGACGTCCTTGAGCGGAACGCATCTCGGCGAGCGCCTGTTTGAGGCCTGGCTGATCGCCCAGGCGCGGCGGGGACGCTGGCAGGTTTACCGCGACCACTATGCGCCCATGGAGCGCGCCGACGGCAGGTGCTTCCATGCGCGGTCGCTCTATCGCACGGGGGACAGGGAGGCGGCGCTCGGCCTCGTGCCGGAACTCTGGATCGTGGGCGTCTCGCAACCGAAGGAATGCGATCCGTTGTTCGCGGTCTGGATGGCCCAGGGCGGGTTGACCGACGACATGGTATGGGAACGCCTGCGTCTCGCCCTGAACGGCAACGAGCGCACCCTCGCACGCTATCTGCTGGGACGTTTCACCGGCGCCCGCGCGAGTGCCGCGCGTGCCCTGTATGACGGCCACGTGCGGCCGGGCAACGTGCGACGGCACTCCCGGTTTCCAAATACTCCCCACGGCGCGGAAGCGCTGGGCCACGCGCTGGCCCGCTATGCCCGGCAAAACCCGATAGACGCGGCCAAGCAATGGCAGACGCTCAAGCGCCGAGACATGCCGGACACCACTCGGGCCTTCATCGAGGAGCGGCTGACCGTCGCGCTCGCGATGGACGGCGAGTCCGTCCGCGATCACCTTGGCGAACCCCGCGCGGAGGGATCCACGGCTTTCGTACGGGACATGGCGTTGGCGAGCGTCATCCACCAGCGGTGGCCGGATGCGGTGCGCTGGATCGAGGCGATGCCCGAGGCGGAAGGCGATACGCGCCAATGGCGTTACTGGCTCGGCCGGGCGCTGCAAGCCGTCGGCGGCGTATCTCCACGGAGCGAAGCCTTGCTGCGCCAGGTGGCACGGCACCGCTCCTACTACGGTTTCCTCGCAGCCCAGAGACTCGGGATCGAACCGACGCTGAACGCGCGGACCGCCGAGCCGGCGAGCCGTCCCGACCATCCCGCGATAGAACGCATGCTGGAACTCTATGCCGTCGGCGACCTGGTGAACGCCCGCCGGGAGTGGAACTGGATGTTCGACAGGTTCAGCGCGGCCGACCAGGGCGCACTGATCGAACTTGCGGCCGACATCGGCTGGATCAACCAGGCGATCTACGGCGCCAACCGCCCCGAACTCATCGACCTCGTCACGTTGCGTTTCCCGACACCCTACCTGCATCTCTACCGGCGCCTCGCCTTCCAGACAGATCTGCCACTGCCGCTGCTGCTCGCCGTGACACGCAAGGAGAGCGCGTTCAACCCGCGCGCAGTCTCCCCGTCGGGCGCCGTCGGCCTGATGCAGCTCATGCCTCCCACCGCCCGCTACACGGCGTCGAAGGCGCGTCTCGATCAGCCGTCGCAACGGGACCTGTTCGACCCGGTCGCCAACATCGAACTAGGTGCCCATCATCTCGCCGACCTGATGGATCGCTACGACGGCCACCGCGCCCTCGTCGCTGCCGCATACAACGCGGGTCCCACCCGGGTAGCCGGATGGCGCAAGGGGCGCAGCGACACGCCGACCGACGCCTGGATCGAAGCGATCTCGATCAGCGAAACGCGCGACTATGTCCAGGCCGTCCTCGCCTTCGATCTCGTCTACGCCCACCTGTTGGGCGAGTCGGTCTCGCCCCTGATGAAACCCGGCGAGGAGCGCGTTCCATGATCGACATCGGCGCCAACCTGACGAACCGCCAGTTCCGGTCCGACCGGGACGACGTGCTTGCGCGAGCATGGTCCGCCGGCATCAAGGGCATCGTCGTGACCGGGACCAGCGTGTCGGAGTCGCGCGCGGCGGCGGAGTTCGCGGCAACCCACCAAGGGCTTTGGAGCACCGCCGGCGTACACCCGCACGAGGCGAAATCCGTCTCTCCCGGATGGATCGAAGACATCGAGGCGCTCGCCGGCAAACCGGAAGTCGTCGCCATCGGAGAGGCGGGCCTCGACTTCAACCGCAATTTCTCTCCTCCCGCCGTCCAGCGCGACGTGTTCTCGGCGCAGGTTCAACTCGCGGGGAGACTCGACGTGCCGCTGTTTGTCCATGACCGCGACTCCGGGGGCGAGACAGCGAGACTGCTGGCCGAACACCGGGCGAAAGCAGAGCGGGTCGTGATCCACTGCTTCACCGGCTCCGCCCGTGACCTCGACACCTGGTTGGACGCGGGCTACTACATCGGCATCACCGGCTGGATCTGCGACCCGCGCCGCGGCGAGGATCTGCGCACGCTGGCGCCGCGCATTCCCGACGACCGGCTCCTGATCGAGACAGACGCGCCCTTCCTGCTGCCCCGGACCATGCGACCGAGACCGCGCTCCCGGCGCAACGAACCGGCGTTCCTGGTCGAAGTCGCGGATGCGCTCGCGAGGCTCCGGGGCACCTCCGTGGCAGAACTGACCGAAATCACCGCCGGCAACGCGCGCCGCGCGTTCCGGTTGCCGGACGCTGTGCAATGAGCGCGAAAAGCGTACGGTAAGCGCAAGTACCATGGGCGGCAGCGCGGAATTGACCGTATGACAGCCGATGTGACATGGCGCGTCGCCTTCGCCCCCCGGGAAAGGGGCTGGCGCTATCCGCTGCCCTTCTCGGGAGAACTGCAATGGCGCGTCGACGGCGTCCCGCAAGCCGAAATCGCGCTGCCCCCACTACCCGCCGGCCACATGGTCGTACCCAGTTTTGCGAGCCTCGAGAGTCCCGACCATCGGTGGGCATTGGATCACGGCGATGCATCGTGTCTCACCGCGAGCTTCGGCCGGCCGGCGGGCCAATGCGCCCATCTCGATGGCGCGGCAGGGCTCGAAGCGAGGATCGACTGTTTCGAGACCTCCAAAGCGATGTCGGATGCGCGGCTTCGCCTGCTGGTCGATGCACACCAGCCGCCCCGCGATTACCTGGTCGCCGTCGGCGTGCGTCCGGTCCGCATGGCGATCGATACTTCGACACCAGCGGACACGCCGGTGCTGGATATACCGGCCAGGAGCCAGATGGACGCGGCGCAGGAGCATCTGCGCGCGCGAATCTGCTCGCCGGCCTGCGTTTCCATGGCGATGGAACACCTGCGAGTCGACCACGCATTCCACGAACTCGTCATCGCCGCCCACCATCGCGCGACCGACCTGTACGGCGTATGGCCGCAGAATCTCTGGGCGGCCAGCCGCTGGGGCGTCATCGGCGCGGTCGAGACGGCCGCGGACTGGAGCGTGGTCCAGGCCGCCGTCGCGGGCCAGCACCCGCTGGCGGCAAGCATCGCATTCGCCGAGGGGGACCTCGCGGGCAGCGCCATACCGGCAAGCGATGGGCATCTGGTCATCGTTCGCGGCATACAGAATAATCGGGTCGTGGTGAACGATCCCGCCGCAAGCGATGCCATCGATGTGCCGCGGCATTACGACGCAAAGGAGTTCCGCAACGCGTGGCTTGCCGCGCGCGGTGCCTGCTACCTGTTCGCGGTCCCCGGGAGCGCGAGAGGTAACCCGGCGAGCGGTGCCGGAACATGAGATACCTGCTTCGATTTGCGCTGCTGTGCGTGGCCGCCGCCCTGACGTCGTTCGGCCTCGCCTATTGGCAGCACACCGGGTTCAGCATGGAAGGGTTCTGGTTCGTGGACAACGACTACCGGCCGCACCCTCTGCATTTCCTCGCCCTCGGCCTCGCGATGATTCCCACGACCATCTGGGAGATATTCCTCCTCGACGCAAGGCGCGGCGCGGCAAAGCGTGACGAGAATGCTTGAAACGGGTCCAGCCTCGCGCGTCTACCTGCGCAAGGTCCGCAGCGCCGACCGGCGCGAGATGATCGATCGCGTCGCTGAAGGGCAGTCCCTGCTGAGTCCATGGATTTCGGCACCGACCACCCCGCGCGACTTCAGGCACTACCTGAGACGCACCCAACGGGACGACCACGAGGGGCTGCTCGTCTGCCGCCTCGACTCGGACGAGATCGCCGGGGTGATCAACCTCAACAACATCGTCCGCGGATCGTTCCTGTCCGCATCGCTCGGCTACTACGCGATGGCGCGCCACGCCGGACAGGGCTACATGCAGGAAGGTCTGGAGTTGGTCAAGAACTACGCGTTTCGCCAGCTCGGCCTGCACCGCATCGAAGCCAACATCCAACCCACCAACCGGCGTTCCATCAACCTCGTGAAACGGTGCGGGTTCGTGCGCGAGGGCTTTTCCCGGGAGTTCCTGCATATCGAGGGCGCGTGGCGCGATCACGAACGCTGGGCGGCCATCGATCCCAGGCCGACGATGACCGCCACGCCGACGTTTCCATGACGACGGTTCCCTACGGCGCCTGGCCGTCCCCCATCACCGCGGATCTCGCGACAGCGCAATTCGTCTCTTTCGGCGACTTGAAGTTCAGCGGCGACCGGCACTATTGGCTGGAGCAGCGTCCGCGTGAAGCAGGCCGATCCGTCATCGTCGCCGCAAACGGACGCGGCCGCCAGGACCTCACGCCCGCGCCGATGAACGTGCGCAGCCGGGTATACGAATACGGCGGCGGCGCCTACGCCCTCTCGGACGACGCGGCCTACTTTGTCAATTTCCTCGACCAGTGCATCTACGCCGTGCCCATCGACGGATCACCGCCGGGCCATTCGCCGAGACAGGTTACGCGGGGCGATGCCGCCGAGAGGTTCGGCGGACTGGAGTGGGACGCGCATCGGCGGTGCCTGATCGCGATCCGCGAACGCCATAACGTCGGGGGCGGCGATGCCGAGTCCCCGAGTCCACCGCGTGACACGACCGTCAACGACCTCGTGCGCATCGACGTAACGACCGGGGAGGTCGAAGTCCTGCACGCGGGCCACGACTTCTACGCCTGGCCCTGCCTGTCCCCGGGCGGCGACCGCCTGGCCTTCGTCGTCTGGGACCACCCCAACATGCCCTGGGACGGCACGCAACTCGTCATTGCGGACATCGACACCAGCGGGAGCATGCGCAACGAAACCCTCATCGCCGGCGGCATGGACGAGTCGATCTATCAGCCAACGTGGATCGACGACGGCCGCCTGGTCTATGTCTCCGATCAGAGCGGCTACTGGAACCTCCACGTGTACGACGCCGCCGGCGTGCGCATCGCGGTCCCCGACGATGCCGAATACGGCCTGCCCATGTGGTCGCTCGGGTCCACGAACTACGTGGTGGCGGGGCGCGACCACGTGGTCGCCCAGCGCATAGAAGACGGCGAGGCGGAACTGGTGATCGCCGACATCGAGCGGGGAATCACGACCCCGCTCCCGGTGGAGTTCACAAGCTATGGCAGCCTTACGCGATCCCCGGGCGGAATCTCCTTCATCGCCGGCAGCACCGACGATGTTGCCCGCGTGATGGAACTCGACATCGCCACCGGCGGCACAACGACCCTCGCTTGCTCCGGCGACATCGACTTCCCCGAGGGCACCATCTCGGCGCCGGAGACCATCAGCTTCACATCCGCGGGCGGCGTACTCGCCTACGCGAACTACTATCCGCCGCAGCATCCCGTGTGCATCGGACCCCAGGGCGAACTGCCACCGCTGGTGGTGACGACGCACGGCGGTCCCACCAGTGCCGCCGGGCGCGGCCTGAGTCTCAGGGTCCAGTACTACACGTCCCGCGGCTGGGGCGTGCTGGACGTGAATTACGGCGGCAGTACCGGCTTCGGCCGCGCGTACCGGGAGCGCCTCAACGGCCAATGGGGCATCGTCGACGTGGCGGACTGCGTTGCTGGCGCGAGGCACCTCGCATCCGAAGGAAAGGTCGACGTCAACCGCATCGCCATCCGCGGCGGCAGCGCGGGCGGCTACACGACCCTGGCCGCCGTCACATTCGCCGATGTGTTCCGTGCCGGCGCGAGTCACTACGGAATCGGCGACCTGGCCGCGCTTGCGCGCGACACGCACAAGTTCGAGTCGCGCTACGTCAACCGGCTCGTGGACGAAGCGGACTTCGAGGCGCGCTCGCCGATCCGGCACGCCGCGCGCTCGCAATGTCCGATGATCTTCTTCCAGGGGTCCGACGACCGCATCGTGCCCCCCAACCAGTCCGAATCGATGTTCGCCGCGCTGAAGGCGAACGGCGTGCCGGTGGCGTATCTTCTGTTCGAGGGAGAGGGCCACGGCTTCCGCCGGGCCGAGAACGCCGCGCGCGCCATCGAGGCCGAGTACCTGTTCTTCTCCAAGGTCTTCGGCTTCGAACCCGCGGACGATCTGGATGACATCTCCGTGGAGAACGCACCATGGACGTAAACGTTGCGGTAGTCGCCGGCGGCGTATCGCCGGAAGCGGAGGTGTCGCGATCCTCCGCAGCGGAAGTGGTGAAGGCCCTGCGGGAACGGCACACGACCGTGACGCTGCTGGAACTCGACGAAGGACTCGCCGACGCCCTCGCCGATGCCGATCCCGACGTCGTCTTCCCCGTGCTTCACGGACCGCCGGGAGAGGACGGTACGGTGCAGGGGTTCCTGGAGATCCTCGGCTATCCCTATGTCGGAAGTGACGTGCGCGGCAGCGCCATCGGCATGGACAAGCACGCAGCGAAAGCCCTGTTTCGCGCCGCGGGACTGCCGGTCCTGGACGAAATCCTCATCCGGCCCGAAGACGAAATCGAATTGGCGGTCGCGCGCGTCCGATCCCGATTCGGCGATGCCGTCGCCGTCAAACCCACCGGTCAGGGCTCGGCGCTCGGCACCACGCCGATGCCGAACGGCGGCGATCTCCCGAAGGCCATCGCCACCGCCATGCGTTTCGGCGGACCGGTCATGGTCGAACCGTTCGCGGCGGGGCGAGAGATCACGGTCGGGGTGTTCGATATCGAAGGCGAAGCGCCTGCAGCGTGGCCCGCGATCGAGATCCTCACGCCGCCCGACGAGTGGTACGACTACGAAAACCGATACACGCCCGGGAACAGCGAACACATCGTCCCGGCGCCGTTGCCGGAAGCCACGCAGGCCGAACTGCGGGAGATCGCCATCGCCGGTCACGGCGCGCTCGGTCTGCGCGACCTGTCCCGGGCAGACTTCATCGTTACCGAAGATAACGGGATCTGGCTGCTGGAGATCAACACCATGCCCGGCATGACGCCGACGAGCCTGTATCCGGACGGCGCGCGCGCCGCGGGCTACGACTTCGTGGGCCTCGTCGACGCGCTTGTCCGCAGCGCATTCCGGCGAGCGGAATAACGCTGGCTTGCATGGAAGTACGCATCCGCCGATGGGGGGGAGCGCCTACACTTCCTTACGCGTCAGCGGTCGGGGAAACTCCCCGGCTGAGGGCTTGCATGGAAGTACGCCTCCAGCGTCGGAGGAAATGCCGGTACTTCCTTACGCGTCAGCGGTCGCGGAATCTTCCCCGGCTGAAGGCTCCTGGCTGAAGCTAGAGATCGTAACCCCGCTCCTCGTGTTGCGTGAGGTCGAGACCCTCGGTCTCCTCGTCTTCGCTGACACGGTTACCAACGGCCATATCGACGACTTTCAGGATGATCCAGGTGAAGACCGCGGTATAGGCGAGCGTAGCCAGGGCCCCGATCGCCTGCACACCGACCTGGTTGCCGATGCTGATGTCGTGCTGCCCGCTGAATACGCCCAGCGCATTGCTGGCGAACAGGCCCGTGAGAATCAGTCCCACCAGACCGCCGACACCGTGCACCGGAAAGACATCGAGCGAGTCATCGATTTTCAACGTGCGTTTCAGGAAGTTCGTCGCCCCGAAGCAGACCACCCCGGCGGCGATACCGATGATCAGCGCGCCCGCGGGTCCAACGTAACCCGAAGCCGGCGTAATGGTGGCCAGGCCCGCCACCATGCCGGTGACCGCGCCGAGCACGCTCGGCTTGCCGAATCGAATCCACTCCGCAAGCATCCAGACCAGGGCACCGGCGGCGGCGGATATGTGGGTCACCGTAATCGCCATCGCAGCGTCCCCGTTTGCAGCCAGCGCGCTACCCCCGTTGAAGCCGAACCAGCCGACCCACAACATGCCGGCGCCCATGACGGTCAAGGTCATGTTGTGCGGCGGCGTCATGCGTTCCGGGAAGCCCCGGCGGGAACCCATCGTCATGGCGGCGACGATCGCGGCGGTACCGCAGGTGATATGCACCACGGAGCCGCCGGCGAAGTCCATGAATCCCATATCGGCGAGCCATCCACCGCCCCAGACCCAGTGGCAAACCGGCGCATAGACCACCAGCAGCCACAGCGTCGTAAACAGGAGCACGGCGGAAAAGCGCATGCGTTCCGCGAAGCCGCCGACGATCAGTGCCGGGGTAATGATGGCGAACGTCAACTGGAATATGGCGAACGACGATTCGGGAATGGTGCCGGACATCGCATCTTCGCCAACACCCGCGAATAGTGCCTTCCCCAGGCCGCCGACGAAGAAGTTGCCGTCGCCGAACGCCAGGCTGTAGCCCACCACGAGCCACAGCACCGTGACCAGGCAGGCGATGGTGAAACATTGCATCAGGACGCTCAAAACGTTGCGGGAGCGCACGAGTCCCGCGTAGAAAAGCGAAAGTCCCGGCAGCGTCATGAACAATACCAGTGCCGTTGACGTCATCACCCACGCGGTATCGCCGGTGTCGAGTCCGTCTGCGGCGACCGGAATCGAAGCCACTACCGCGAACATCGCGGCCAAACGTTTTGTCAATAGCTGATGCATTCGAAAGTCCCCCTTGCCTTGATCTCTTTCTCGACCGGCAATTTTCTGCCACTCGTCGCACATGATACATCGCGATGCGCAAGTTTCAGCCGATAGCGGGTCCACCCGGCTCGCGACGGTTGGCGCGTCGCAAAGAGCGCGTTCAAAGCGGCGTCGAGACCGCTATCCGGTGAGTTCAAAGTCCGTGTGGGGCCGCGGGGTAGAAAACGGGCCGGAATCCCCCGCACGGAGCACCGCGAGCGCCCTGCCGGCATCTGAGCCCGCCACCGAGACCACGATTCCGACCCGCCGGCCGTTCGCCTCGACTTTCGCGCCCGGCGACGGCCGGGCCCCGGACCAGTTCAACGCGGCCAGTCTGCGCTTCACCTCGCCCAGGTGCTGCGCCCGGGCAACCACTTCCTGGCCCAGGTAGCAGCCCTTCGAGAAACTGACCGCGCCGATTTCGTCCAACCCGATCATCTGCGGCAGGAACTCGCCTGTTGTTTCCGCGGCCAACCAGACTTCCCGCCTTTCGATCTGAGCGAGATCCCAGCGCACTCGCGCGGCCTGTGTTCCGGCGTTCACTTCGACCGGCCCGTCTCTGGGCAATACGCACAACTGTCGCGCATCGTCGAGTCGGCGGGCACGCGTAGGAAAGCCGGAGGTGCCATCCCCGACATCTCCGAGCGCGCCCAGAACAAGAGCGGCGGACGTTTCGTCCGAGAGCCGGGTCTTCGAGAACAACAGGTAAGGCCGCAGGAAGTCCCGCACCGGCGCGCATAGAGACCGGTGCAGCGCGAGTGTGACCGCCTCCCCATCCAGCCAGGCGAACCCCGTGCAGACCGCACGGCCGCGAATGTTGCACATCGCCGTGAACTTCGGCTCTTCGCCGAGTTCTGTCGCGTCGGAGGTCAGGTAGCCCTGCAGGAACCCGATCACGTCCGGGCCGGCGAACCGGAGCAGGCCGATGTCCTCCAGCGGGATGAGCATTGTCTCCTGGGACAGACCGTCAACCATCATCTAATGATTGTTGCCCGCCACGCGGCCGCTGTCGAGAGCCGCCTCCGCAACCGGCGGGACAGCTACCGCGTTTCGCCTCCCCCAAATGCTCCGCGCACCTCAGCAAATGGAGCGCACACTCCGAACTCCGGCATTCTTCCCATGCGCATCAGTGGCGTGAACCCCGAGCCGAAACAAGCCGCGGCCTCACAGGCCGAGGGCTGGCCACGTACATGTCTATTGCTCGAATGACAAACGCGGCACGCCCGACTGCCGGATGATCGATAACAGCGTGCCGGTGCGCAGTTCCCGATGATCTGGCACCGGAACCGTCACAGTGCCGTCGGCATCGGCCCTCTGCATTGCGACATGGCTGCCGCGTCTTCGGACTTCGATGAATCCGTGAGCGGCGAGAATCCGGCAGACGTCGCGTCCCGAAAGGACGCGCAGCTTAGCCAACCGCGACCTCGATCTGGGTCACATAGATTTCGCCGCGCAGTCGCCGGTCGACTTCGTCAGCGGGCGCGGTCTCGAAGAACAACGCGAGCGCCTCGGTGAGGTTGTCCCGCGCCTCGGCCACGGTTCCGCCCTGGCTCGCGACATCGACTTCTGGACAGAGCGCCACATAGCCGTCGTCCTCGCGTTCGACGATCGCCGTCAAGCGGATGGTCATTCCCGCACCTCCCTTTACGAGTGAATCGTCCAGCGAGACGAGCGCCCGTTCCCGGGGCCGTCAGCCTGCATCGCCCGATTGTTGCCCGCCTTCTGGCCGCTGTCTAGGTTTGGACGGGGCAAGGTCGAAACACAGCGCCACCAAGACCCCAGATTTATACCACTAGTCGTCAAGCGCCGTCCCCAACGCCCGGACCAACCCCGGTCCGGCAAAGATCAGCCCCGTATAGACCTGAATCAGGTCGGCCCCGGCGCACCGCATGGCACGACCCGCGTCGGGATCCAGTATGCCGCCAACGCCGATGATGGGCACTTCCGCTCCGAGCGCCTCGCGCAGGTTGGCGACGGTCTCGAGCGCCAGCGGCGTCAGGGGCGCCCCGCTGAGTCCACCCTGCTCTTTGGCGAAGGTCGGGTCGAGGTCCGCTGGGCGCGAGACGGTAGTATTGCCAGCGATGACCGCGTCGATACCGGTCTCCCTGACGACCGCGGCGATGTCGACCAGGCCACCCGAATCGAGATCCGGCGCAATCTTCAAGGCAAGCGGAACATGCCGGCCGGAAGCTTCCCTCAAGGTCTCGCGTTCACGGCTCAGGGCAGCGAGCAGGCGCGTCGCCGTCTCGCCCGCCTGGAAGTCCCGTAACCCCGGCGTGTTCGGGGAAGAGATGTTGACCGTCACGTAGTCTGCGAGGTCGTACACGGCGGCCAGTCCGGTCCGATAGTCGCTCAGCGCATAGGACAGCGGCGTGTCCCGATTCTTGCTGATGTTCACGCCGACCAGCGCCCTCAGGGGACGTTGCCGCAGGCGAACGAGCCGCTCCCTGACGGCGTGCATACCGTCGCTGTTGAAACCCATGCGATTAATCAGTGCCCGATCCGCCGCCGAGCGGAACAGTCTCGGCTTCGGATTGCCCGGCTGCGGTCGAGGCGTCACGGTTCCGACCTCCACGAAACCGAACCCCAGGCGGGCGAAGCCGCGCACCGCAATGGCATCCTTGTCGAGTCCCGCCGCAAGTCCGACGCGATTCGGAAAATCCAGCCCCATGACGCGAACGGGCGTGGCACTCGCCGGTGCCTGCGCCACCTCACCCCAGGCGCGCAAGACCGTCAACGCCAGCCGATGCGCCGCCTCCGGAGGCAGCAGAAAAAGCAGGCGGCGTATGAGCGGAAACACGGTGCCGAGTCTACCGCACGGGCGGCACACTGCCTCCAATCTGCACTTGGCTCTCGTCGAGGCAGACACCGCATGACCCGCACCGTCGACGGATCACATTGGTGATTCATCCGGCGGTGCCGAAGCGATGCTGCTGGCGATCGCCGAGGGCAGCAGCGCGGCGCAGCTCGAGAGTTTGGTCCGGACCTACGAGCGGGTCGGCGGGAGCGGTCGCAAGCGCGCCAGCAGCGAGGAGCGGCGGAGCTTAAGCTGGCACTACGAGGACGGCATGCTGGTCATCACGGCGGCGGTCCCGGCGGAGCGGGGAGCGCTCGTGATCAAGGCGCTGCAGCAGGTCGTCGACGGCCGGGAAGATGCCGGGAGAGACGAGCAGGAGGCGTTCTATCGATCCGTGCTGCCGTTTGCCGATTGCGGGGAAACTGCCGAGGCTGCGGCCGACGATGGATCTGAAGGAGTGCTGGTGGAAGGCGCTGGCGCGGCAAACGGTAAAGAGAAAGAGGCACCCGAGCAGGCCGAATGGGCGACGGCAGATGTATCGACCGACGTTTCCGCGGAAACCCCGGTTAGTCACGCGGACGGGGAGGTCTGCGCGCAGGATGCATGCGCCGTTGTGACGGACATCGATGTTTCCGCGGAAACGCCCGCCGAGCACGCGAACGGCAAGGATATCTTCGCGCAGGTTTCAAGTACGGCCTTGATCGAAGCGGATGTTTCCGGAGATGTTTCCGCGGAAACGGACGATCTTCCGGACTGGCTGACGTTCGAGCCCGCGAGCAGGGAGCAGCGCTTCGCCGACGCGCTGGTGGACATGGCCGAGCACTGCCTGGCGAGCCGCGCCGGCCCCTGGAAGCGGCGCCGGCCCGGCCAGCGCCACGAAGTGGTACTGACCATCGACCGCAACGAGCTGGCCGCGCGGCAGTCGGCGGGCGGCGCGCGCTACCACGTCGAGCCGGACTGGGGCATCGACGAGGAGGATGCCCGCCACATCGCCTGCGACGCCGATATCACCGAGTTCATTCAGAGAGCCCTCAGCCGGGGAGCGCGAGGGGGTTCCCCTCGCAGGAAAGACGCGCGGGGCGATCTGCTCAACTACGGGCGCCGGCGGCGGATCGTGCCGGCCCGGCTGCTGCGGGCGCTGAAGCTGCGCGACCAGAACCGCTGCCGCTTCCCCGGCTGCGCGCATCAGCGCCATGTCGAGGCGCATCACGTCCGACACTGGATCGACGGCGGGGAGACCTGTCTCGACAACCTCGTGCTGCTATGCGGCGCCCATCACCGGCTGCTGCACCACGGCGCCTTCCACGTCGTGGTCGAGGACGATCAGGTCATCTTTGTCGGCCGGGACGGCGAAGTGATCGCGCCGGCGCTGAGCCCGCAGTTCGCGGATGTTTCCGCGGAAATCCCGCTGTCCGTCCCCCACACCGTGGATTGCCCGCCGGCGCGGCGCCGCGGACCCTCGGTGCTCAAGACCCGTTCCGAACGGGAGGTCATCGACATGCTGCGCTTCCGCGAAGACTGGGGCCGGAAGAGAAACGCCAGGTTTCAGAGGGAACTCATGAAATTGGCCCGGGGAAACTGATGTCGATCGGGCGGAGTACCGTCAACAAGCTCGCGCAACCTATCGATGACTTTGTTGAGGCGTCCACGTATCGTCGGGTTGAAATCTAGAGTGTTCAACCAAGACGTATCGGGATTGCCCATTGCGCACGTGCATTGAACTCGCCAAGTCGAAGATTCGTGACGTCGAGGCTCGCTCGACCGCGCGCAAATGGGCGCTTCTCGCCGTTGCGACGTCCTTGGGGTTCACCGCCACGGACGGCGTTGCCGAACAGGGCGCCATCGAGGAAGTCGTCGTCACCGCGAAGACCGGGAGCCGGATCGGACGGCAGGGAGACTCTCCGTCCCCGCTGTCGAACTACGACCGCAGCACGCTGCGCGAAGCCGGACTCAGGGACCTGCGCGACCTGGTCGGCGTAGTCGCCATCAACGCCGGCGCGGAGAACAACTCCGACAACCTCACGCAGAACTTCACCGTCGGCACGGCCAATGTCAATCTGCGCGGACTCGGCGTCGCTTCCACCCTCGTGTTGCTGAACGGCCGGCGGCAGGTTCTCTCGGCGGTGCAGACGGACGACGGTTCGAGTTTCGTGGACCTGGCGGCGCTGGTGCCAACGTTGGCACTCGAGCGCGTGGAGATCCTGAAAGACGGCGCCACCGCGATTTACGGTTCGGAAGCCGTGGCGGGTGTCGCCAACTTCATCACGCGCCGGGGCTTCGAGGGGATCGAGGTCGAGGCCGAGTACCGCAGCCGAACCGGCAACGGTTCGCAGGACGACATCACCCTCGATGGCGTCGTAGGCGGAAGGATCGCCGGTGACGGCGAATTCCTGCTGGCGGCAAGCTACCTCGACCGCAGCAGTCTCGTGCTCATCGAAGTGGACTGGCTGCGCCCCGCCACCAGTGGCTTCGGCAATCCCGGCAGCTTCAATATCCCCTCGCTCGGGCGCACCGTCGCCGATCCGGCATGCGAACGCTACGACGGACTGCTGCAGGAACTGGCGAACGGCGGCACGCTCTGCCGCTTCGACTACGGTCCCCAGATAACGGCGATACCCAATGAACAGCGCGCGCAGGCCTGGGGCAGGGTCGAATGGCCGTGGAGCGACACGGCGACGGTGTGGGCGGAGTTCGGCCACGCGCGAAACGATATCAGCCGCGACGTGTCTCCTAGTTTCCCAGTGCTCAACACGCCGCGCGTGCCCGCCTACCATCCTGCCAACACCTACGGAGAAGACGTCTGGTTCCAGGGCCGGCCTTACGGCTACGGGGCACCCCCCGAAATCAACTACTACCAACACGACACGTCCCGCGTAGCACTCGGCGCCAGCGGCCGGCTGACGAACGGGATGTCCTGGGACACCTCGATCGTACGCGCAGTCAACGATGCCCTGCTCAATCCCCGCGACGTCATCGCCGCCAACTTCCAGGCCGCACTGCTCGGCTTCGGCGGGACCGGCTGCAACCCGGATGAAACCGGGCCCGGTGAGGGCGGCTGCCTGTTCTTCAATCCATTCAGCTCCACGTTCGCCGCATCGCCGGGCGACCCGCTGTTCAACCCTCCCGAACTGCGCCGGTTCATCATCGGCGACTACTTCGGCGACGGCGAGTCCCAGCTCACGACGCTCGAGGCGAACCTGACCGGATTCATGCCATGGTTCGACGGCGGATATGCCATCGGCGCGCAGTACCGCGACCAGACCCTCGACTTCTCCTACGACTCCGTCACCCGCCACGACGGCTTCGCGTTTCTCATCGGTAATACCAACTACGTCGCCCACGACGAGGTCTTCGCCGCCTACGGCGAAGTCTGGCTGCCGCTCTCGGATCGCGTCGAGGGCACCTTCGCGTTGCGCTACGAGGACTATGGCGACGGCACAGGGGACACGCTGGACCCGAAGCTCACGCTGCTGTTCAGCGTCACAGAGTCCTTGTCGGTGCGCAGTTCCTTCGGCACGTCGTTCCGGGCCCCATCGCCGTTCCAGACCCGGGGCGTGCAGACCAACTTCACGAACATCGTCGACCACGACGGCTCCAGGACCTTCGCCGGTCGCCGGACCCTGGGCGATCCAAACCTGGATCCCGAGACCTCGCGCGCAATCAACATCGGCACCACCTGGCGCGACGCGCGCCGGGCCTTGAGCGCCGACCTGTGGCGGTACACATTCCAGGATGTGCTGCGCAAGGAGAACGCCCAGGCAATCGTCAATGCCGACCCGTTCGATTCAAGGGTCGAACGGACCTCGGCCGGCACGATTTCCATCGTCAACGTAGCCTTCATCAACGCCGATTCGATTGAAACCACCGGCATCGACCTGTCCGCGCGCGCCAACCTGGACCTGGCCGGCGGCCTGCTTTCGACCTGGGTCGAGGCAACCTGGCTGCTGTCCTACGACGTCACCAACGCCGGAGTGGCAGTCGATGCCCTGGGCAAGCTCAACCGCGCAAACGTCGGCGCTCCCAATCAGCAATTCAGCGCCGCCGCCAGCGCCGGCTGGTCCCGAGGCAGCATTCTGGTCTCGGCCACGGCGCGACACATCGGCAGCTACAAGGACGATGCCGGCGGCGAAATAGACAGCTTCACGACGCTGGACGCCAACATCCGCTGGTCCCTGGGCGAACTGCTCCGGAAGGAATCGGAAGCATCGATCACGGTGGGCGTCGCCAATCTCTTCGACCGGGATCCTCCCCACGTCGATATCGCCGGCAGCTACGATCCCCGATCTTCGGATCCACGCGGGCGGCGCGTGTTCCTGTCACTCGGACTGGAAATCTAGCTGCGGCGAAGTTGCGGGATGGAGTCGAGGAACGCGGCAACGGTCTGAACAACGATGCCCGACGTCGTCTCCGGCTTGCCCATGAACCGCCCAAAGTCACGATAGTCCCCTGTCAACAAATGGGTTGCCCGCCAAGCAACCGCAGCCTGGAATATCGGGCGGTCCTTCTGCGCCAGTTGATCAGGAAACCAAAGATCGGGACGATGTTCCACGAGCCGGATGTGCTCCAGCACGGATTTCAGATCTTCGAGTGAATCGGGGAACTTCCTTTCCAGGTTGCGGCGCGCTTCCTCCGACGCGCAGGTGCTCGTCGCAAGCATCCATTTGCCGCGTTTCCCGAGCTCTACGACGAATGCGGCCTTGTCCCCGGGATTGTGCGCCGCTGTGAAGAGTACGTTGGCGTCGAGAAACAGTCTCACCGCTTCGATCGGGTGAGCGCATCGAGGATTCGCGCGCGGTCCCGATCATCAAGGCTGTCTTCAGCGTCCCATTTCTCTATGTCATCGTCCGTGTACTGTTGAAGTTCGATGACCACGGCGGGCTTGAGGACGATTTGGGTGCCTCGATCCTCCAGGATCACAACGTCGCCACCCTTGATACCCATCCGTTTACGCATGGCGGCCGGGAGCGTGATCTGGCCCCTGTCGGAGACGATAAGCGTGTTCGGCATGCCAGGCATCCTGCAATCCATCGCTGGGCAGAAACATATTTTCAGAAAATCACGAATTCAGCGCTCTTACCCGCCGCAACGAACGCCCGCGCATTGCCGGATACCCTCAGGTCTCCAGCTCATCGTGAAAATCGAGGAACGTCTGCAGGGCCAGTTCCGGGTACTCGAACATGCTGTTGTGCCCGACGTTTTCGAGTACCGCCAACCTCGCATTGGGGGCCGTGGCCGCGATGACGCGGCTCGAGACCAGGTTCGGATCGTGGCTCCCCGTGCCGATGAGCACCGGCATGGTCAGTTTGTCCACGACCGCCGCCAGGTCGAATTTTTGCGTCGCGGCCATGGTTGCGTCGACAGCTTCCGGATAGTCATGATCGAAGAATCCCTTCGGCGGCCGGCCTGACTCGATGCCGGCCTCACGGCGTATTGCGGCTGCGACTCTCGAGCCCTCCTGCTGCGCCGGCACGTCGGCTTCGTCCGTGTTCGCCGCGTACAGGGCGGCGGACATGACCCGGTCCGGATGCAGGGCACAGAAGGCTATGGCGGGCCGAGTCCCCCAGGATTGCGACCAGATGTGGCAGCGTTCGATACCGAGGTGGTCGAGCACATCGCAGGCGTCTTTCGCGTACTGCTCGAAGGTGCACTGCGACTCGGGATCCGCCGATGGAGAACTCCGGCCCAGACCCCGGATATCGATGCGTACGGTGCGGAAGCGCTCGATCAACTTCGTCACCTGGTCGTCCCAGATGCGAAGCGTGCACCTCCCCGGCGGCCACAAAAGCAGGGCCGGATGGGTTTCCGGTCCATCGACCTCTACGTACAGCGTTGCGCCATCAACTTCTATCTTCATGAGTCGTGCATCCTCCTCCGTCACTGGCCGGCCGCGACCGGCATTGGCTCGCCGCGTGCGGCCGACAAGATACAGGATAGTCCCCGCAGGCCCCTCTCGTCAGGGTATTGGCCCCAATTTGCCGGTGATACACTACCCGCATGCAAGCCGTTGACCAACAGGTACTCGACCAGGTCTGCCAATGGCTCGAATCCGACGAGTCGTGCTGGCTCGCCACGGTGGTGGAGACCTGGGGTTCTTCCCCCCGGCCCGTGGGCTCGCTGCTGACATGCAACCGCGCGGGCCAGGTGCGGGGATCCTTGTCCGGAGGCTGCGTCGAGGACGACCTGCTGGAGAAGCTCACGTCCGGCGAACTCGCCCGCGAGCGTGCCCAGTTCTTCCAGTACGGCATCACGCCGGAAGAGACGGAGCGGCTGGGGTTGCCGTGCGGCGGGCACCTGAACATCGTCGTCGAACCGTTGCCCGCGGACGACGCCTGCCGCGGGCACTTCGGGCACCTCCGGGACCGCGTGGTCGGCCGCCGTTCCGTCCGGCGAACCGTCGACCTTCGCAGTGGCGCGACTTCCATCGAGGACGTGGACGCGCACGCGCCGCTGCATTACGACGGCGAAGCGCAGGTTCTTACGCACACCTACGGCCCGCAGTTCCAGCTCTTCATCATCGGTTCCGGCATGGTTTCGTCGTACGTGGCGGAAATGGCGCAGGCCCTCGACTACCAGGTAACCGTATGCGACCCGCGGGCGCACCTGCTCGATGAGTTCTCCGTTGCCGGCGTCACCAGGATCAGCGCCATGCCGGACGATGCCATCCTGGAGCACGCCAACGATCCGCTGACGGCGATCGTCGCGCTCACCCACGACCCGCGCATCGACGACATGGGCATGATGGTGGCGCTGAAGACGGACGCGTTCTACATCGGGGCGATGGGATCGACCCGCACCTCGGCCAACCGGCGCGAACGCCTGAAGGCGCTGCAACTCACCGACGCCGAGATAGGAAGGCTGCACGCGCCGATCGGCCTACCTATTGGCAGCAAGACACCTCCGGAAATCGCGATCGCGATCCTGGCGGAGATCACCGCCGTTCGGCATAGCGCCGCACCCGCCACCCAGGTCCAACTCGAAGCCGTGACCCGCGCCGCTTGATCGCGGACACCGCATCCCGCTCGGCCGCCGTCCTGCTGGCGGCCGGTGCGTCGCGCCGCTTCGGCACCGACAAACGCCTTCACCGCCTGGACGGAACACCGATGGTGGTGCGCGCCGCAAGACTCTATGCCGAGTCGTTCAGCAAGGTATTCGTCGTCGTGAAACCCGGCGACGACGCCATCGCGCGGCTGGTGGAGCCGCTGAAACCCGCCATCGTCATCGCGAAAGATGCCGCGCAGGGCATGGGACGCAGTCTCGCGGCGGGCATCTCGGCCGCGACCGACCATCCTTTCGTCTTCGTCGCCCTCGCCGACATGCCGTTCGTGCAGACTTCGACGCTACGCCAACTCCTGGACCTCGCAGCGCCCGGGTCTATCGTACGGCCCCTCTACCGGGGCAACCCCGGGCACCCGGTCGGGTTCGCCGCGGACTATTTCGAAGCGCTCAAGCAACTGCAAGGCGACCAGGGCGCGCGGGAAGTGATCCGTCACCACTCGCGATCGCTTATCCAGCTCTGGACCGACGACGCCGGCGTTGTGCGGGACGTGGACCGACCCTAGCCGCTAGCCTCTCCTGGCGTTCCCCAGCCGGCTCGCCCAGTCGAGCTTGCTGCGGCACGACTGGAAGAAGCTGTGGTCGACGGGATAGGCCAGGTGCAGGGTGGTGGGATGTTTGACGATCACGACTTCGTCTCCCGGTCGGAGCTTGTAGTCGACCTGCGAGTCGCAATACACATGGGGTTCGGCCGCGGCGGTCCCCATCACCACCCTGATCTCGGCATCGCCCGGCACCACGAGGGGTCGCGATGTGAGCGTATGCGGAAACATGGGCACGACCACGTTGGCATCCAGGCTCGGGTCCATGATCGGCCCGCCGGCGGACAGCGCATAGGCCGTCGAACCGGTCGGCGTGGAGACGATCAGTCCGTCCGAGCGTTGGTCGTAGACGAAGTCGCCGTTCACGTACAGCCTGAAGTCCATCATGCGGGACGCCGCGCCGGCATTCACGACGACATCGTTCAGTGCCGCGCAGGAGTCGGTGAATTCGCCGCCGCGGATGATGTGCGCCTCGAGCAGCGTGCGTTCATCCGCCGTGTACTCCCCGCTGAGCACGGCACCGATCTTCTGTTCGATCTGGTCCGGCGAAACGTCCGCCAGAAATCCCAGTCCCCCGCGGTTGACGCCGACCACCAGCGCCGGGCTGTCAGCGAGGTCGCGCGCGACGGCGAGCATGCTGCCATCCCCACCGACCACGACGATCAGGTCGCAGCGCGCACCCAGCGCCTCCCGATTCACGGTCTCGTGCTCGCTGTCGGGCAACATCGGGGCCGTCGCCGTCTCGAGCACGAGGTCGACACCGGTCCCGGCAAGAAAGCGTGCGACCGCGGCGACAGAGTCGACGACCTCGGGATTGCCGACTCTCCCAACGAGGCCGACGGTATTGAATTTACGGGATCTGGACATCTTTGCGCGCGCTGTTGGGTCGTGTCCCTGGATTTTATGCCACTTCAGCGCGTCCCACGGAGTCATGGCCCGGACTCTCGAACCTTCCGACGCCCATCATGGCCGCAGGCTTCGCGCCGTCAGCCGGTATATCGTTCGACGAAACCGTACCTTGAAATCCCGAATCGGTGCGTTCACGCTACCCTTTCAAAGAGAAGCACCGGGCTGCGGGAATATACGCGCGCCCGGGCAACCTGTTGCGGATAGACCGACCATGCACCAACGCAGCGACTCACCCCGCGTCGAGGCCGTCAGCGGACTGAAGGCGCTGCCAGACCTGTGGCAGAAAGCGCGCGTGGAAGCCGAACTCAAGGTCAGCGAAGAACCCATCCTCGGCAGCTACTTCCATGCGACGATCCTCAATCATGCCTCCTTCGGCGCCGCGCTCAGCTTCCGGCTGGCGAGCAGGCTCGACAATCCCATGTTGCCGACGATGCTGATCCGCCAGGTGATCGAGGAGGCGATCAGCGACGATCCGGCGATCCTCCAGGCCGCGGAAACGGACGTGCTCGCGAGCTACTCGCGGGATCCGGCATGCGACGACCTGACGACACCGTTCCTGTTCCACAAGGGCTTCCACGCGCTTCAGGCGTACCGCATCGCCCACTGGCTCTGGCTCCACGACCGGCGGACCCTGGCGCAGTTCTTCCAGAGCCAGATCAGCGTCGTACTCGGTGTGGATGTCCACCCGGCGGCGCGGATCGGACGCGGGCTCATGCTGGATCACGCCACGGGTATCGTGGTCGGTGAAACGGCCGTGATTGAGGACGACGTATCGATTCTGCATTCGGTGACGCTAGGGGGCACCGGGAAGGAAACCGGCGACCGGCACCCCAAGATTCGTCGCGGGGTCCTGCTTGCCGCCGGAAGCAAGATCATCGGCAACATCGAGGTGGGCGAAGGCGCAAAGGTGGGCGCCGGCAGTGTCGTGCTGCACGACGTCCCCCCGCATGTCACGGTGGCGGGCGTTCCCGCCGTCATCGTCGGCAAACCGCGCGAGGAGTCCCCGGCCCTGGATATGGACCAACGGATAGAGTAGCCATGGCAGAACCCACCTGTCCGAAGTGCAACGCGGTCGGCATAGAGCATTTCGCCTCGAAGCGAAGCGTGCAGCAAAGCCGCGGCGGGGACCCCTGGTATTTCGTGATCTACTGCGACGAATGCGGACACGTGTACGAAGTCCTCGCCAAGCACGTGTTCATCCAGGGACAGACACATCGGTTCAGTCTGGCACCTTCGCGCTGAGCGGACTATGATGCGTCCCAACGGACAGGAGGAATCAGATGATTTGCAAAGTGATGGCTGCGGCCACATTGACACTCCTCGCCTCCGGCATCGCGGCGAAAGAGGTGGTCGAGCCTAGAGTCCTCGAAGTCAAGGAGCTTCTTGAAGTCATCGAGGTGATCGACGTCACCGCCGAGAAAGAGATCGACGAGTCGTCCCGGGAGGCACGCGACCCCGAGGTCGACGCCATTCTCGAGGAAGCCGTTCGGGAAGAAACCGAACCCTCGGCGGAAGAGGAATAGACCGACCCCGTCTTTTTTTTCGAGGGGACACCCCTCGGGCTCCTTTTCTTCGAGGGGACACCCCTCGGGCTCCCCGGCTGAGGGCTTCTTTTCTTCGAGGGGACACCCCTCGGGCTCCCCGGCTGAAGGCTCCTTTCTTTCGAGGGGACACCCCTCGGGCTCCTCTTTTCTTTCGAGGGGACACCCCTCGGGCTCCCCGACGACGATGGTTATCTGCAGGTGCCGTACTCGACGAAGAGGGATGCTTCCGGCGCGTAGAAAGCCCAGCCGCCGATGGAACTGCGGGTATATCGGCCACGTTCCGGATTGATCAGCAACATCTCCGAGGGCGGGTTATTGACGCAGCTATAGCCCCGGTTGTCTGCGGTGCCCCGCACCGGGCGGCACTCGAACTCGGTCTCGACGCCGTCGGCGGACGCCATCGTGACATAGAGTCCCACCGTCGCGGGAGCGTCGGCAGGCCCGTCACCCTCGTCACCGGCCTCCGCGTCTCCCTGCTCGCCGAGCAGGTGCCGCATGAACAGCGCGTTCTCGCGCAGGTCGAACGTCTGCTCGTTGAATACCGCCGGCATGTAGACGTCGGGGGCACCCTCCGGATACTGGTGCATGCCAACGGTCTGCCGCGCCTTGCAGGTCGTGGGCAGCCAGTGTCCCAATTGAACAACCGTTTCCGGCCGCTGACGCTCCCCGGAGACGCTTGTTCCATGGATGGCCTCCGGCTCGGCGCCGCTCGTCGCCCCTGCGGACAATATGCACGGAACGAACAGGATCATGCGCAGTCTCATAGCGGGGCTTAGTCTAACCCTCGGATTGGCGACCGCGGCCCGCGCCGATGTGCAGCAACACGATTGGTCCCGCGTGACGACGCCAGACTTCGAGATGCTGACCGACCTGGCGCCGGACGACGCCCGCGCCCTTGCCGACAGGCTGACCCGGTTCCGACTCGCCTTTGAAGCACTGCTTGGGAAGCCACAGCTTTCCGCACCACCACCGCGAATGATCGCCTTCCGGAGCGCGCGCGACTTTCGCCGCGTGCTTGCCCTGCGCAACCTAAGCGGAGTCACGCTGTCTTCCCTGAAGCGGTATACGCTCGCGTTCGGACCGGATGGCCGCCGCGGATACGCGTCGCGCGCCCTCACGGCATTTCACGAGTACACCCACTACCTGCTGCGCCACCACCGGCAAATGAACTACCCCGTCTGGTACGAGGAAGGCTATGCGAACTTCCTGTCCACGGTACACGCGACGGAAGATGGCGTCGTGATCGGATACGTGCCCGCATTGACGCGGCGGATGATGTCCCAGCCAGGCCTGTCGGTGACGGAACTGATCGACGAACGCCTGGTGCTGGACTGGCAGCGTCGCGACCTCGAAGACATCTACCTCAAGGCGTGGAAGCTCGTGCACATGCTGCACCTCGGCCACCTGGCGGGTCTGCCGCCATTTCACGCGGGCGTCCCCGAGATGCTCGCGATGATCGATGACGGAGCGGCGGTGGAAGTGGCCATGGAGACCTCGCTGGGGGTCAGCCCCTCCAATCTGCAACGCCTTCTCAAGTCGTACGGGAGACGCAAGCCATTGCCGACGCAGACCCTCGCGGTCGATGTGGAACACGAAACGCCAATGGACGTTCAGTCGATGACGCGGGCAGAAGTCGGGCGCGCGCTCGGCCGTGCCGCAATGTCCACGGACAACAACCACTTTGCGGCCGGGTTGTTTCAAGAGGTGCTCGAGGAGAATCCGGACGATATCGAAGCGCTGGTGGGCATGTCTGCCGCATCGGAGGATCCCCAACGCTCGAAGGAGACCGCGAAGCGCGCACTCGCGCTCGACCCGAATCATCCTGGCGCGAACGTTCGCATGGCGGAACTCCACGTCGGCGAATGCGCGCAATCGACCCGCGAACGCTGCTACGCCATCTTGCGCGAGAGCGCGGAGTTTTACCGTCGAGCCGTGAGAAACGACCCGGACGGGGTCGAGGCGGCGTTCGGCCTGGGCGTCATCTACCTCCACGCGGGGCAACCGGGCGATGCCCTGGGCTATCTGCGCGTGGCTTACCGCCGGGCGCCGTGGGCACCGCGCATCAACCTGTTTCTCGGCGAGGCTTACCGCCTGACCGGAGACGCGGAGCGCGCCCGCGCGCACCTCGCCATGGCGATGCACTGGCACAGGGAACAGCGCTGGCGCGAGGCCGCGTCCCTGGCGCTCTCCATGCTCGAATCGACACCAGCCGGGGACGACTCCGCGCCGGAATAGCCGCCGTTACGACTCCGGCTCCGTGGAAACCGGCGCATCGATGCCCGCCGGCATCTGAACAGGCGCTACGCTGCGCGCCCGAACCCATCCCGGAGTGCCATCCGCCAGGGCGATGCGCAACCAGCCGTCGCGCGCCTCGAGGATGGTGACTTCGGCGCCGGCCGGCAAGGGATGCGCAAACGCCAGCCTTGCGCCGGTGCTGTCCGCAGAACGCAAAGGGGCGCCATCAATCACCACGACGCCTTCGGGCAACGCGCGCTGGGACAACAGGGCTGATCCAACCGCCAATACCCACACGGCGATCGGCACAACGGACATCCGCCGCAACAGGCGCATGCGTCGCGTCGGCCACGGCGTCAGCAGCAGGACGGCCAGCGCAAACGCGCCAGCGGCAATCCAGTATCGCTGCGAGACCGAAAACAGGTCGCGCCAGAACAGCAGGGAGTCCAGCGCGCCCCCGCTCGCCGGCCGTGGCAACCATGGTGGCGCCCTGTCACGCAGCCAGGCGAGATTCTTGGCCGCCCGCTCGTGGTTCGGCTGCAATGCCAGCGCCCGCCGGAATGCGAGCGTCGCGCGACCCGCGTCGCCGGCACCCAGGGCGGCATTGCCCCAGTCCGCAACCAGTTCCGGCGTGGGCCGGACCGCGGCGGCTTCGCGCAGGCTGCGCTCGGCTTCGGCAAAGAGACGCGCGCGACGCACCGGATCCTGCGCCTCCAGCGCCTGGCTGTAGATTCGGCGCCCGCGCTGGACGCCCCCAGGCATTCCCGGGTCAGCGCCCGCGATCGGATGTGGCCCGCTTGACGGCCGAGGGATGTCCGCATCGGAAGCGTGCACAGGCAGCACCACGCACACGGCCGCGACCATCATCGCCACTCCATGAAGCAGCCAGTGGCCAATCATCGCGATCTCCTCGCCCTCGCCCACTCCCTCGCAAGCGCACGGACCGAATCGACAATCTCGCCCGCGAGAGGTTCGCCGGCCGCAGAAGGATCGAATGCCAGGGTTTCGAGGTGTTCCAGGGCGGGGTCGCGCAGCGTTCGTTCGTGACCCGTAAGGCGCGCCAGGACACGCATGGCGTTGAGCGCCTGTGGCGCCACCTCGCGAGCCGCTCCGCCGGATCCGAGAACGCGTTCCACTTCCCGCCGGGCGCGGCCGATCTCACGCCGTCGACCGCGTCGTTCCGCGGTGCGTGTCTGCCACACGCGCAGCCCGCCGAGCATGATCGGCACGATGTAAAGCAACACCATCGGCAGCGTCCTGACGGTCGAGCCCCAGGCCGGAACCAGCGTCCGGTTCGCCGCGCTCAGGGACATGTCCGCGCCAATGAGCACCGCGGGTGCCGCGGCTTGCGGCGCCGGCTTCGGCGCTGCGGCGATCGGCGCGGGGGTGGCGGCAACCGTAACGTCGCCAGCATCCACCACGTTGCCCCCGGCGACGGAAAGCGCGACCGGCCGACTCGACACCGTGACGTACTCGCCCCTGTCGGGGTCGAAATAGGCGAAATCAATGGGAGGGATCTCGCGCACTTCGGTACTCAGCACGCGCGCCGTGACACTAAAGGTCTTGGTGTTGGTGTCCGGGTCGACATTGCCCACTGCGGCGGTGGAAGGAACCGAAAACAGCGCCGCGGGAAGACCGCCATCCCCAAGCAGGGGAGGCAGGCTCAGTCCTTCCAGTTCGCCATCACCGCGAATGCTGAGCGTCAGTTCGATCGGATCTCCCGCGCTGACGACGGTACGGCTCGCCTGCACGTCAATGGAAAAACCGGCGCCGACGGCATTGACGAAGTTCGGCGGCCTGCCGCTCTCCGGGAGCGGGCGCACCACGAGCTGTCGCCGCTCTCCCCACGCCTGGAACAACGCGCCGCGCGAGCGGCCGAATGAAGGAAAATCGAAAAAGCCCCGACTCCCGGCGGTTTCCAGGCGGGCCACGACGCGCACCGGGTCGAGGTCGAAGGACTGCGCGCGGGTCACCGTGCCACGGAACGGAAAGCGGATGCGCGTATAGTCGATTCCGTTTTCTCGAAGACGATCCTGCTGCATGGGCAGGTCGATGACGCGGGTGCCGACCCGAAACGACCTCATCCGCCCGTTGTCCTCCGCACTCTCGATGCGAACGACGTCCGACTCGAACAACGGCACGACCAGGTCGTAGCTCTCGACATCCCGCGCCAGCAACCACTCGATAGCGCCATCGAAAGACTCGCCGACCCATACCGGCCGCTCGGGCAGACGCATGCGCACAACCATGTCGGTGGTCTGTTCGAGATCGCCCGCATCGAACGTGGCGGCCGAACTCGTAGCAGACTTCGACCCCTGGGCAAGCGAAACGGCCGGCACCGTGTAGCGGCCGGCAGATGGCGCCGTCACCTGCCAACGGTAGACAAACGTCACGTCCCGCCACTCCGAGCGGCGACCATTGACGATCTGGATCTGTTGCGAAACGCTGGGCGTCATGCCGATGTACGTCACGCGGCAACCGTCGATCCCCAGATCCGGGGCCTCCGGCGGAGGCTGCTCTTCGAAGTCCCGCGCCGACAACACGAGGGTGAACGGGATCCCCGCGTGGATTTCGCGGGACTCTACGCTGACCTCAAGTGTCTGCGCTCCAGCCGAAACGGCAAGAGCCGCAAGCACCGCCCCAACGACGACCGGCCACTTCCCATGGAACAAACGTCGCCGGGAGCGCCAGCGACCGGGGGCGGTTGTTGCATGGGCGATGAGCAGGGTGCTCACCAGTCCTTCTCCACCGGTTCCGGCGGCGTGGAGTCCCGCTGCCGCCGCCGCTGCCGCTCGGCCTCCCGGTCCCGCACGGCCTGCAACCGCTGCAACGCCTGGCGGCGCGACATCTGTTCCGTCGGCTCGGACGCCGCCGTCTCTTGCCGTTGCTGCTGCTCGCCGCCGGAATCGCCGTCCTCCGGAGATGGCGGGCGCAACAGCCGAATCGCGTTTTCGATATGACCGGTGGCGGCGACCTGGTCGTCCAGCGCCGGCTCGAGGTGGGGCGACATGTTCTGCGCGGCTTCTGCCGCCGCAGAGACCGTCGCAGCCGCGCCCCGCATTCGCGCGGTCCCGGTACGCAACTCCCGGGTCGCGTCGGCGATGTTCTGGGCAGCTTCGGCATTGCCTTCGTCGCGCGTCGCGTCCGTCTGCGCCGCCAACGCTTCCCCGAGCGCCTGTCCCGTACGGGCATGGGCCGCCTGTCGCTCCGCGACGAGACCGAGCGGAGGCGAGGCGTCCGGCTCGACCTGCAACGTGGCGGTCTGGTCGTGCGTATCCGTCTGTTCGGCCAGCAACTCCTGGAGATGCTCGACAATACTAAAGAACAGGCGCCGCAGTTCTTCGAGGCGTTCGAGCGCCAATCCCGCCGGAACGTCAGCCGCCTCGCCCGACGCCAGCGCCCCGGACGCGGTTTCCAGCGCCTCCAGCGCGTCTCCGCGCAGCCTTTCGGCCAGTTCATGGCGCTCCTCGGCCGATCCATCGCCGCCTTCGGACAACGACTGATCCCGCATCTCGAGCAGCATCCCTTCCATTCTTTCCAGGCGCTCACGATTATCGTCGATCGCTGCCGCCGCCACGCTGTCCCGCAGTTGCGCCGGTCCTCCCTCCACATCGGCGCTCAAGAGAGCTACCGCACGGGACTGATCCGCGTAGGCGATTTCTATCAGTTCCCGCAGCCCCGCGAAGCGTTCGATCGCCCGCGACAGCTCCACCACCGCACGCGCGCCTTCCCGCGCGGCATCGGACACCGATCCCCCGCCGTAGGCGGAGAGGGCCTCGCGCATGGCGTCGAGGGCTTCGCGCACGAACGGCACAGCCGCGCCGATCGCCTGCCGTGCGCGTTCGGCTTCGGGATTCCCGGCAGGGTCGGCAGTTCGCTCGTCGGTTTCCGATGTCTCGCCAACGGCCGCTTCCAGCCGCCGCAACATCTCGCCCGTCCGCGCGGCCGCATCTTCCTGCCGGTTGGTGAGGTGCGGGACCGTGAGCCACGGCGGCGGTCCCGCCGCTTCGGGGCCGACCGAGACCGACGCCAGGGCATCGGCGTGCGCCACCACGGACGCCTCGTCGCCGGCTATCGCCTTCAGCACGGTGACGGGATCCGACAACTGCTCCCGGGCGCGCTTGAGTTCGGCGAGGGCGGTATCGGCGCGGCGATGCGCGCGCTCGCCCTCGAGGCGGCGCAGCCGCCGCCTGGTATCGCTCATCGACTGCCTGGCTCGCTGCAGGTAGCGGTCCAGGCCGCCAAGCTGATACGCCCGGGCGCGCTCCTCGGGCGAGATCGCCTCTTCGCCCTTTCCTTCCAGGTGCGCCCGTTCCTCCGCCGCCAGGTCGGCGACCTCGGCCGCTTCCGCCAGCAACGCGCGTTCGGACGCCGCGAGTGACTCGAAGCGGTGTCGAAAGTCCGCGCCCTGCTCCGACTCCACGTCCGCCAGCAGTTGCCGCAACTGGTCGCGCAGGCCGCGCTGATCGTCGATGACGCGGTCGAGGCGCGCTTCCAGGTGGCCGTCCCGATTGATCTGATCCGCCAACTGCTGGATGCGGCGCAGGACGATCTCGAGATTGACGCGCGCGTCCTCGTCCCCTTCCGGGGCGAGTCGCGCCGCATCGCTGAACCACGCCGCGCTGGAACGCAGCGTCTCGATCGCCTCCTCCGGCGCTTCCTCCGCCGACGCATCCGCCTGTCCGGCCAGCGCCAGCCCCAGGTTGAAAGCCGACCGGTAGCGCAGCACCGCGTCTCCGCGGGCGTCGTCCCGCGCGGCGAGGAAAGCTCCCGCCGCGCCCTCGAAGTCACCCTGTTCCAGGTCGTCGAGGCCGGCGTTGTAGCGTTCGCGCGCGCTGACCGCATCTTCGGGCGCCGTCGCCTCGGAGGGCACCTCGTCCGTGTCGTGCACCCGCGTCTCGACATCGGCTTCCTCGGCAGACCCCTCTGCCGGGTTGCCGGCAGGGTCCGATGCCGCAAGACCAACAGAGACGCCAACAACGACGAGCAGTCGGCGCATCGGGTTGAACAGCCGGGATATCACGGGCGCACCGTTTCGGTCGGGGCCAGCGTTCCGCGCCCGCCTCCGGTGGCGCCGACCCACACGGCGGCCACCAGGGACAGCAATGCACCCAGCACGAACCACCGGTAGTGTTCGGTCGGATCTCTTCGCACCACGCGTGCGGAGGCGTCCGCGACCATCGGCCGGATATGCGCCTCGACGATGGAATCGAGATCGACCGCCGAGGTTCCCGCCGGAACGTATACGCCGTCCGCCGCGAGGGCGATCTCGCGCAGGAGATCCCCGTCCAGTCTCGACCGCACGACGTTGCCGTCGCCGTCCAGCAACACGTTGCGGGCACCCGTCTCCCGATCGGTAACAACGACCTCGCTGCCGGTTTCGCTGCCGAAGCCAATGGCAACGATGCGAATGCCGGCGGCGACAGCTTCCTCGACCGCCTCCAGCGGATAGGAATCGTGGTCCTCGCCGTCCGTGATCAGAAGCATGATGCGCGGCGTGCCGCGATCGGCCCCGTACACGGCGATCGCCTTGCGGACGGCATCGCCTATCCGTGTCCCGCCGCGCGAGACGGAGCCGACGTTGACATCGCGCAGCATCAGCCGGAAGAAACCATAGTCCGACGTGAGCGGCGACTTCACCGCCGCGCGGCCGGCAAATACCACGAGGCCAACGCGCTGGCCATCCACGCGCTCGAGAAGTTCGTTGATCTCCGCCTTCGCCCTCGCCAGGCGATTGGGCGCCGCGTCCTCCGCCAGCATGCTCTTCGACACGTCGAGAACGATCATGACGTCCGCCGTGATGCTGTGCGAAAGCACTTCCGTTCCGGTCTGTGACTGCGGCCGCATGAGCGCTGCGACTCCAAGCGCCAGGGTAAGGGCGAACAGCGCCAGCTTGGCGATGCGCCGCGCGCGCGTCTGGCGCCAGGCCAGGCGCGCCTGCATCGGCAAGGACATGAACCGCGCCAGCGTCTCTCCGGTACGCAGCTCGAAGTACGCCGCCGCAATGACCACCGCCAGGGCGGGCCATGCGAGGTGGACCCAGTGGGGCGCGGCGAAATCCATCACGGCAACCTCGCGAACAGGGCGCCGCGGCTGAGCCAGCCCACCGCCAGCAGCGCAAGGGCAAGGGCCAGCGGCAAGGCAAACATTTCGTCGTACTGGCGGAACCGATCCTCGGTGATGCGCGTGCGTTCTAGGCGGTCGATTTCCGCGTATACCCGTTCCAGCCCTTCGGCGTCCTCGGCCCGGAAGAAACGGCCGCCCCCGACTTCGGCTATGCGCCGCAGCACGGCCTCGTCCACCTCGACACGCATGGAACGCAACACGGTCCGACCGAACCGGTCCTC
This sequence comes from Candidatus Azotimanducaceae bacterium, assembly GCA_965203615.1. Taxonomy (GTDB): domain Bacteria; phylum Pseudomonadota; class Gammaproteobacteria; order Pseudomonadales; family Azotimanducaceae; genus VXNE01. The sequence goes on along the minus strand of OZ241900.1, from coordinate 3,823,055 downwards.
GACGCGCACGGGGGCGAGGCCCGTGGTGCCCGCGCCGATGGTATAGACCTTGACCCCGATGGACCGTGCCAGCTCCGCCGCCGCGGCCGGCGACTCGACCCCCGTATTGTTGACGCCGTCGGTCAACACCACGGCGATGCGCGACTGCGCCGTCGATTCGCGCAGCCGCTCGACGGCAAGCGCCAGGGCATCACCGATGGCGGTGCCGTCCTCGCCGCGGTCGGTCACCGTATCCAGGTTCCGCGCCACTGCGGTGAGATTGTTGTGATCCAGCGTCAAGGGCACCGCGGTATCCGCAAAACCCGCGAAGGAGACGAGGCCGATGGCGTCGTCGGGTCTTCCCGGCATGTCGCCATCGCCCAGCACGAAGGCCTCGAATACATCCTGGACCGCCTCCAGACGCGTGCGTTCCCTCGCCGCCGTGGAGAGATCCAGCGCCCGCATCGAACTGGAGACATCGACGACCATCATGATCGCGACTCCCTCCCGATGGATGCGGCTGAAGCGCTCCCCCATGCGCGGACCCGCGAGAGCAACGACCAGCGCGATCAGCGCGAGGCACAACACCGCATCCGGTACCCACGCCAGCCGCCGGCGCCAGCCCCCGGCCTCGTCGGGAAGAATCTTCAGGGAAGAGAAGACGAGCCGGCCAGGTGTCCGGCGTGCAAGCATGAACACGGGGATCGCCAACAACGCCAATAGCAGCAACAGCGGCTCGCGAAACTCGATGGCGGCTATCGTATCCATGATGCTCAGGTGGTTTCGGCGAAATCCGCCTCGGCCTCCGTCAGGAAACGCCGGGCAACCTGCAGCACGTTGCGCGATTCGTCGTCATCCGGACTGTAGCGCGCGAACTTCACCCGATCGCAGCTACCAAGGAACGCCGACAGCAGATCGCGGTGCGCCGCCGTGAACGCCACCGAGCGACGCGCTTCGAGCAGGAACTCCTCGGTGGTGAGTTCCGGCGCGCGAACGGCGTGGCGATCCTCGATATAGCGGCGCACGATATCGGACAGCTCGACGTACCACGCGTCGACGGTCTCACGAGCGGGCAGTCCGCGCTCCTCGAGCGCCGCGAGGCGTCGCAGTGCACGCTCGAAAGCCGTCGCCCTGGTGCGCTCGGCCGCGTGTTGGTGCCACATCATCACCCCCCACGCGATGCCGGCCGCGGCCGCCGCGGCAAGTGCCAGCCACGGCCACCAGCGCGACCACCAATCCCCGGGGAGTTCCGCAAGCGGCCCGCGCGCCGGGCGCAGGGCGTCGACCACCGCCCCTTCGGGCAATACGGACTCGATCTCGAACGCGAGCTCGTCGGTGATCAGTTCCCGCGACGCCCCATCGCCGGCGCGCTCGTCGACATATTCGATACGCAGTCCGGGTATGCGCTGCCGACCGCTCGCCGGACCGCGCAGCGTATAGTCCTGTCGCGCCATCACGCCACCATCCTCGGCGGATGTCAGCCGGGGCGTGAAATCGAGGATCGAGAACCGGCCCAGCGCCTCGCCGAAGTCGGGCATCTCGACCCGCACGCCCGGTTTCGCCTCGACAGTCAGCGTCAGTTTCAACGGATCGCCGAGCCTCGGCGCAGCTGGCGACAGGGCCACGGTCGCCGTCACGGGCCCATCCCGGGTGACACGCGACAGTTCCGGCTCGGGCGCCGGTTCCGGAGGAGCTTCCACCGTTGCCTCCGGCCGGCACGCAGCGAGCAACACGGTTGCCAGGAGGACGGCGGCGCGCGGTATCAACGCCGTATCCTCTTCTCGCGCATGCGAAAGAAAGCCAGCAACGGCTCGACCACCGAACCCGTCGCATCGATACTGACCATATCGATGCCCGACCCCCTCAAGCGACGGACCAGTGCCTCGGCACGCTGCTCGGCGTCACATTCGAGGGCGGCCCGAAACGCGCCCGAACCCGTGTCGACGAGGCGCCGCTCACCGGTCTCCGCATCTTCGAGCATCACCAGTCCCACGCCCCGAAACGCGGACTCGCGTCGATCGGTTATGCGCACCGCAACCACGTCGTGTTTGCGGTTCGCTCCGCGAAGCGCATCGAGATAGTCCTCGTCCAGAAAGTCCGATATGAGGAAAAGCACCGCCCGCCGCGGCAAGACGCGCCGGCAGAACTCGAGCGCGTGGGCGATGTTGGTCGAACGGCGGCGCTCGCCCCGCGTGCGCTCACGCAGTTGTCGGAACCGGGCTGCCACCGCTCGGGACAACCCGGCGAAAGCCCCCTCGCGTGGATGGATTGCCGATGTCTCCCGGCCGCGCGCGAGGACTTCACGCACGACCCGCAGGGCGTGCTTCTGGCCCTTGCGCGGAGGGATGAACTGGTCCACCTCGCCGTGGAACAGCAGCAGGCCCACCTTGTCATCGTTGTAGATGGCCGAGAACGCGAGCAGCGCCGAAAGCTCCACCGCAGCCTCGCGTTTCGATCGTTCGGCGGAGCCGAAATCGAGGGACGCGCTCATATCGACGATCAGGAGGACGGTGAGCTGGCGCTCTTCGACGTAGCGCTTCACATAGGGCGCGCCCACGCGCGCAGTGACGTTCCAGTCGATGGTCCTTACATCGTCCCCCGGAACGTAAGGCCGCACTTCGTCGAACTCGACGCCGCGACCCTTGAAGACCGAGACGTAGGCGCCCGCCAGCACGTCCGCGACCTGGCGGCCGGTTCGCAACTGGATTCGCCTGACCTGGCTAACGATCTCCGCCGGCAGCATGTCGAAAACCCAGCGTCGAAGTCAGGGCACTTCGACATTGGCGAGGATCACGTCCACGAGGTCGTCGGCGCTGCGCCCCTCCGCCTCCGCCTCGTAGGTCACGACGACCCGATGGCGCAAGACGTCCAGCGCCACGCTCTTGACGTCGTGCGGGCTGGTATAGCTCCGTCCGGCCAGCAACGCGTTCGCCTTCGCAAGACGGACCAAGTTGAGGGAACCGCGCACCGACGCGCCATACTCGATCAGGCCCGCCAACTCCGATATGCCGGCGGCCGCCGGATCGCGAGTCGCCGCCACGACGTCCACCGCGTAGCGCTTGACCTTGTCGTCGACGAATACCTGCTGCACCACTTCCCGCGCGGCGAGGATATCCGCACCGGACATGACGCGCGATGCCTTCGGCGCGTTGCCCGATCCCGCCATGCGGTCGATGATGCGCACCTCGTCGTCGCCGCTCGGATAGCCGATCACGAGCTTCATCATGAAACGGTCGAGTTGCGCCTCCGGCAGCGGGTAGGTGCCCTCCTGTTCTATGGGGTTCTGCGTCGCGAGAACCATGAACGGCGCATCGAGCGGAAACGTATGCTCGCCCAGTGTCACCTGCCTTTCCTGCATGGCCTCGAGGAGCGCCGCCTGCACCTTGGCGGGCGCGCGGTTGATTTCATCGGCCAGGATCAGGTTGCCGAACACGGGACCCTTCTTCACGGAATAGGTTCCGTCCGCCGGATTGAATATCTGCGTGCCGGTGACATCGCCCGGGAGCATGTCCGGCGTGAACTGGATGCGGGAAAAGTCGCAGTCGACCGCATCGGCGAGCGTAGACACGGCGAGGGTCTTGGCAAGTCCCGGAACGCCTTCGAGCAGCGCGTGGCCGTCCGCGAGCAGCGCCAGCAAGAGCCGCGTCACGAGCTGGTCCTGACCCACCAGCACCTTGCCCACTTCGGCCCGTACGAGATCGAACTGCTCCCGGACCTCCGACACATCACGGACGATATCGGCCGCCGCCATCGTATCTCCCCGTCCTTTCAGCTCAGCGGTTTGAAACCCAGCACATAGACCATCCAGACCGGTAAAGGTTCCCCTTGTGTCGCGACACTACCCTGCCCGTTTGATCAATATCCAGCCCGCGATCCAGCACACGGCGATCGATGCCAGCACCGCAAGCCAGGGCGGAATATCGAACACCACGCTCGCCGGCGCAAGGAGATCCTGCAGGTACTTGAAAAGCAGCCCGGCCGCGACGCCCACCGAGAGGCGCGCACCCATGCCGACCTCCCGCAGGGGTCCCACCACCAGGCCGACCGCCAGCAGCGCCAGGCCCAGGGTCGCCAGGGGCTGCAGCGTCTTGCCCCAGAACGCGATGCGATACGTGTCCGCGCTCAAACGCTCCTGGTCCATGCGCCGGATCTGGAGCCGAAGATCGGCGATGGACAGCTTGCGCGGATCGACCAGGGCGCCCGCCGCCAGGAGTCGAGGATCGACATCGCCCAGCCACGGGGCCTCATCGCTGGCCTCGACCGTGGTGCGATCCTCGCCGATGCGGGTGGAGCGCACTTGCGAGAGGCGCCAGAGACCCTCCTCATCATCGAATTCGGCGGACTCGGCGCGCCTGGCGGAGCGCAGATCCTTGCCGTGAAGGTCGAACTGATCCACCCCGATCAACTCACCGTCCGCGCCGAGCGCATCGACGCGGGTATAAACGCTCCCCTGCCGGTGCCAATAACCTTCCAGCCGGATTGTCGACGAGTCCTGCAGCGCCCGTGTACGCACCGCCTCGCCGGCGGCGTCGAGGCGCGGCGCCGCGTACTCTCCGAGCGCCGCCGCCGCCAGCGACGCGCCCAGCACCGGAACGGCCAACGCAAGGAAGATGCGCCACAACGACGTGCCCGCCGCGCGCAGGACGGTGACTTCAGAGTTCCCCGCCAGGGTGCCCAACCCGATCAGCGCACCGAGAAAGATCACGAAGGGCGCAAGTTCGTAGATGCGCCTGGGCGACGTGTAGAGGACAAAGCGCAGTGCCTCGCCCAGGCCATAGGCCTGCTCTTCCCGGCCCAGTTCCTCCACCATCGCGAACAACGTGGTCAGGGCGTAGAAGCAAATCAGCATGACCAGCATGGCGGACACGGCAGCCCGGCCGATGTGGCGGTCCACGACACGGAGCATCATTGGGGCCGCGCGCTTCGTCGAATGCAGTAGAGCGCCACCAGCACCATCGCCCCATGCACGGGCCAGACCCCTACCGCCGCGGGGAGCGACCCGTCCGACACCGCGCCGCGCACGGCGGCGCAGGCGAGGAAGTAGGCCGCGAAAAGCACCGTGCCGGGCACGATCCGCGCGAACCGTCCCGCGCGTTGGCCGACCCGGGCCAGGCCGAACGCGGCGAACGCCCCCACCACGGCCAGCAGCGGCAGGCTCAGGCGCCATTGCAGTTCCGCCATGTGCGCCACGTTGCCCGGGTCAAGCTGTCCCGACGGCAACGCGCCCGCCTGTGTCGACGATCCATTCCCCGTGCTGGCTTCGATGCGACGGCCGAGGCGCTCGAACTCGACGATGTCGAAGGCGGCATCGCCCGCCGTTCCTTCATAACGCGCGCCCCGCTCGAGCAGCAGGAACCGGCTGCCTGTCTCGGCATCCACGTATTGGCTGCCCGCTTCCGCCCACGTGGTCGCGAAGTCGCCTCCCATGCGATCACTCATGAACACGCCCAGGAGACGGCGTTCCTCGGGGTCGACGTCCTCCGCATAGGTCACCCGGCGCCCGTAATCGAAACTGTGGAACACGCCGGGGGGAATCGAAGGCAGCAATAGCGTCGAACGCTGCTCCGAGATGAGTTCCGCCGCCGCGCGCGTCGCTGCCGGAGTCACTACCAGCGCCAGGCTGGCAACACCGGCCGCAACCGCCGCCCCTCCCGCCGCAAGCCATCCCAGGATACGCAGGGAACTGGCCCCGCCGCTCGTCAGCGCCGCGAACTCGCCCTCCGCGTGCAGGCGTCCGCACGTGATCAGGACCGCCAGGATCAACGCGAACGGCGCGGTGAGCTGGGCGAATTCCGGTAGCCGCAGGCCGGCGAGAAGCCACAGGGCATCGGCCGAATACCGGCCGAGCGCGGCATCCTGCAGATATCCGATAAAGCGTCCGCCGAGCGCGATGACGATCAACGCGAAGAACACCACCGCAAACACCGCGGCGAGTTCCCTGTTGACGTATCGAAACGCTACGACCATGCGCCCACTCCCGACGCGGTAATCAACCATCCAACGTCGCCGGCGCGCCTCCGCAGCGTTTGTTCCATCGAATACATGGGCTACACTGCCGTCCTTCTGGCTCCGGGACACCTCGTCCCTTCAGTCAAGAACCTCTATCCGAAGCGCAGATTATGAAGTACACGACGCGAACCGGGAATCCGGCCAATATTCGAACCGACTGCCTGGTGGTCACGCCGAAGCGCGCGCGCGAAGTCGCCAGGGCCCTCGACGTGGAAGCCTTTGTCGACCACGCGCTGGCGCAAAAGCCGAAAGGCGTCGCCGTCATACCAATTCCAACCACAATCAAGAACCTGATGGTGGTACAGGGAGACACCTCGGAGGTCGATGAACAGGACTTTCGGCGGCGCGTCGGCCCCGCCGCCCGCGCGCTTCGCAACCTCGCCGCGCGCAATGCCGTGTGGTGCCTGAACGAGATCGATGTCGCCGGCCGCGACGACTACTGGAAGACGCGAGCGGCTTTGGGCGCCCTGTCGGATGCCCTCTATTGGTACGACGAATTTCACTCCAAGCCGGCGAAGACCCCGCGTGTTTCGCGCGTCGGCGTACTCGCGGAAGCTGGCACGCGCACCAGCACGGCACTGGCCGTGAAGCACGGCCAGGCGCTCGACGACGGCATGACGCTTGCCCGGAATCTCGCCAATACGCCGCCGAACGTGTGCAACCCGTCCTACCTTGCCGACGAGATCGGCAAGCTCGACGATGGCAATGGGGTCACGGTAGAAGTCCTGGACGAAGACCGAATCGAAGAACTCGGCATGGGCGCCTTCATGTCGGTGACCCGGGGCAGCAAGACGCCGGCCAAGCTGGTCATCGCCGAATACCGGGGCGGCGCGCCGAGTGACGCGCCCTTCGTCCTGGTCGGCAAGGGCGTCACCTTCGACACGGGCGGCATCAGCATCAAGCCGTCGGCAGCGATGGACGAGATGAAGTTCGACATGTGCGGCGCGGCGACGGTAAGCGGCGCCTTTTTGGCCGCATCTGTCGCCGAGTTGCCGATCAACGTCGTGGCCATCGCCGCCGCCGCCGAGAACATGCCCGGCGGAGAGGCCTCCCGTCCCGGTGATGTCGTGACGACGATGTCCGGACAGACGGTCGAGATTCTCAACACGGACGCCGAGGGGCGCCTGCTGCTGTGCGACGCGCTGACCTACGCCGAACGTTTCAAGCCGAAGTCCGTGGTGGACGTCGCGACCCTGACCGGCGCGATGGTCGTCGCTCTCGGCAGCCACGCGAGCGGTCTGTTCTCCAACGACGATGCGTTGAGCGAGGCTCTCGTGGCCGCCGGACAGGCGAGCGGCGACCGCGCCTGGCCAATGCCCGTGTGGCGCGAATACCAGAGTCAGCTCCGGAGCAACTTCGCGGACATGGCGAACGTGGGCAATCGAGCCGCCGGGGCCGTCACGGCCGCGTGTTTCCTTTCCCGCTTCGCCGGCAAATTCAAATGGGCGCACCTGGACGTCGCCGGCACCGCCTGGCGCACCGGGGCAGCGAAAGGCGCCACGGCGCGGCCAACCCCGCTCCTCTTCCAGTATCTTGTGGATCAAGCTGCGGCGTGACCCGCATCGACTTCTACATCCTGCCCGACGTGGACGTCGACGCGAAGTTCCGCTTCGCCTGCCGCCTCGCCCACCGGGCAATCGCCGACGGCGGAATGGCGCATGTGCGAACCGAATCGGCCGAGGCCACCGCCGTTCTCGATGCCCTGATGTGGAGCTATCCCGAAGACCGTTTCCTGCCGCATGCCACGACCGGCGAAGACGATGCCCTCTGCTTGCGAGGGGTTCCCCCTCGCGCTCCCCGGCTGAAGGCTCTGATCCAGATTGGCCACGACGAACCCCCGCCGGGTTCGGACGAGCTGCTGATCAACCTGGGAAGCGACGTGCCGCCGTACTTCGACCGGTTCCGCCGCGTATGCGAGGTCGTGCCGGGGCCCGAACTGGATGCCGGAAGGGCGCGCTACAGCCAGTATCGCCGGCGTGGCTATCCGCTCCACCACCACGAGTTGGACGACTGGGAGACGGCATCTTGAATCGGCTCCCTGCTTTGCATGCGCTCACGGATTCGCTTGGTCCATGAAGGGCACCTTCGAACCGTCGTCGCTCGAGCGCGAGCTGTACGCCGAGTGGGAGTCCCGCGGGTACTTTGCCCCCGCCGGCAACGGGCGTCCCTTCTGCATCGCCATTCCACCGCCGAACATCACCGGCCGCCTGCACCTGGGACATGCTTTCCAGCACACCCTCATGGACGCGTTGATCCGGTACCAGCGCATGAAGGGGCGGCAGGCCCTGTGGCAAATGGGGACCGACCACGCCAGCATCGCCACCCAGATGATCGTCGAGCGCCAGCTCGAATCCGAGGGGACGAGCCGCGACTCCATCGGACGCGAGGAGTTCCTGAAACGCGTCTGGGAATGGCGCGAACATTCCGGGGGCGAGATCTCGCAGCAACTCAGGCGCATGGGCTCGTCGCTGGACTGGTCGCGCGACCGCTTCACCATGGATGCGGGTTTCAGCACCGCCGTGAACGAAGTCTTCGTGCGGCTATACGAAGACGGGTTGATCTACAGGAAAAAGCGCCTCGTGAACTGGGACCCCGTCCTGAAGACGGCGGTGTCGGACCTGGAAGTGGAGAACGTGGCGGAACGCGGGCATCTCTGGCACATCCGCTACCCGTTGCTGGACGGCCGTCTCACGACCGAGGGGGCGGATCACGTCGTGGTCGCGACGACGCGGCCGGAAACCATGCTCGGCGACACGGGGCTCGCCGTGCACCCGGACGACCCACGCTATCGGGACCTGATCGGCGCGCGGGCGCGGCTGCCCCTTGTCGGACGCGAAGTCCCTATCGTCGGCGACGGCCATGTGGACCCCGAATTCGGCACCGGCTGCGTCAAGGTCACCCCGGCGCATGACTTCAACGACTACGCCGTCGGCGAGCGCCACGCCCTGGACTGCATCAACATCCTCAATGACGACGCGAGCGTCAACGACAACGCGCCCACCGCGTATCGCGGCCTGGACCGCATCCAGGCGCGCGAGGCCGTGGTGGCCGACCTCACCGGTCTCGACCTCCTCGCCTCCGTCGAATCCCACGAGTTGACGGTGCCCCGCGGCGACCGCTCGGGCGCCGTGCTCGAGCCGTGGCTCACCGACCAGTGGTGGGTAGACGTCAAGCCATTGGCGGAGCCGGCCATCGAAGCGGTCCGGGACGGCCGCATCCAGTTCGTGCCGCGGCAGTACGAGAACATGTACTTCGCCTGGATGCGCGAGGTGCAGGACTGGTGCATCAGCCGTCAACTGTGGTGGGGACACCGCGTTCCGGCGTGGTACGACGCAAAGGGCAACGTGTTCGTGGGCCGCGACGAAGCCGAGGCGCGCGAAAAAGGCAACGTGGCGGACGGCACCGCGCTGGTACAGGATGCGGACGTGCTCGACACCTGGTTCAGTTCGGCGCTCTGGACTTTCACGACCCTCGGCTGGCCGGAGAAGACACCCGAACTTGAACGATTCCATCCCACTGATGTCCTCGTCACGGGCCACGACATCATCTTCTTCTGGGTGGCGCGGATGATCATGATGACGCTGCGCTTCACCGATGACGTGCCGTTCCGGACTGTCTACACACACGGGCTGGTGCGCGATGCCCACGGCGCCAAGATGTCGAAGACCAAGGGCAACGTGCTCGACCCGCTCGACATCGTCGACGGCATTTCCCTTGAGGATCTCGTTGCAAAGCGCACGACGGACATGACCCAACCGCAAATGGCCGCCGAAATCGAAGCCGCGACCCGGGCCGACTATCCCGACGGCATCCGCGCCTGTGGCACCGACGCGCTGCGGTTCACCTACTGCGCCCTCGCCTCGCCGACGGGACGCGACGTCAACCTCGACCTGGGCCGCATCGACGGCTACCGGAACTTCTGCAACAAGCTCTGGAACGCAACCAAGTTCGTGCTCATGCACATGGAGGACGCGGACATCGAAGCGCCTGCGCCCCTCGGCCTGGCCGACCGCTGGATACGCGCCCGCGCCCGGCGGCTCATCGCGGACGTCGAACGCGCGATCGGCGACTACCGCTTCGACCTGTTCGCGAACGCGGTGCACGAGTTCGCGTGGCACGAGTACTGCGACTGGTACCTGGAGTTCACCAAGCCGGTGCTGTGGCGCGGCGAAGAGGACCCCGCCGCCGCCCGCGCCGCCCGCCGGACCCTGCTCGAAACCCTCGACGTGATGCTGCGCGTGGCGCATCCGATCATCCCCTACATCACGGAAACCTTGTGGCGCGAGGCACGAGGCGCGTCGGGACGTCCCGGTGAGACGATCATGCTGGAATCGTTTCCCGGCACGGACGATTTCCCCGAGGACGCCGAAGCGGTGGAGGCGATCGAGTGGCTGAAAGCCGTGGTCGTCGGCATACGCAACATCCGGGGCGAGATGGGCATCGCTTCCAGCGTCGGCGTCCACCTCCTGTTCCAGGCCGGCGACGCGGCCGACCGCGAGCGGTTGCGCGCGACGGAGACCCTGTTGCGCCGGATGGCGGGCGTCGAGACGGTCGCGTGGCTTGCCGCGGAGGACGAAACGCCACCCGCAGCCGTACAGCTTGTCGGCGAACTGAAAGTCCTCGTGCCCCTCGAGGGGCTGATCGATATCGACAGGGAGTGCGAGCGCCTGCAAAAGTCGATCTCGCGGCTGGAGCGCGACCTCGGCCGCTCGCAACAGAAACTCGGCAACGAGAACTTTGTCACCAAGGCGCCGGCGGTGGTGGTGGACAAGGAGCGCGACAAGGCGAAAGACCTCGAGGCCAAGCTCGAGACCATGGGAGAACAGTTGGGTCGCCTGCGAGGAACCGCCGCCCCCTGACCGCCGGGACCGTCCAGCCGGTCAGAACTTCCGGACGACGGTGGCCTGGAAATGCCTCGGCAGTTCCGGAAGCACGACCACCCCGCCGAACAGGTTCGGGAAGTTGGCGCGGAAGTAGCGTTCGTCCGTCAGGTTCTTTCCCGAAACGGTGACCGACCACCGGCGTCCTTCGAACTGCAATCCCGCGTTCACGAGGGTATACGCCGGCAGCTTCACTCGCCGGGAAAACCCCGAGTACACGCCCGCCACGTCGGCGATGCTCGCGAACAGGCGCCAGTTACCCCACTCGTGCAGGACCGTGACGGCCGCCAGGTCCTTCGGCACGCCCGCGCGAAGGGCATCGGGGTTCGAAGCGAGCGTCACGAAACCGCCCACGGTGCCTCCGTAGAAAGTGGCCGGATCCGTGTCGGGCAGGTCCCCGGCCCCGAGGAAGCTGAACCGGCCGCCGTTCGCAAGCGTGTTGAGATTGACGACCTCGAGGTCGGTATAGGATGCGATCAGGGACAGGCGCTCCGTCGCCCGCCAGCGCAACTCGAGCTCGAAACCCGCCGAGCGGGAGGCCTGGTTGGTGACGATGGCCTGCGCGCTGAAATCCGTCCGCTCCTGTTCGAAGCGCACCGCCTGGCCGAACAGTCTCCCGTCCAGGAACGCGCCCTTGACGCCGAACTCGACCAACTCCGAGGTCGCGACCGCACGGTTCTCGGCCACGTTGGAAGGCAGGATCTCGGCACCCTGTCCGACGATGATGGTCGTCTGCTCCGATACCGTGACATACGGCATCAACCCGGCGGATGTGCGGTACGAGAGACTGGCCGTCCAGGAGAGGACCGCATCGCTATCCGAAGCGTCCAGTGCCTCGCCCACGCGCGAACGTCCCGCCGGCTGGCGGCTCTGCAGGTCGATGCGCTCTCCGCGCACGCCAAGGATCGCGTTGAGCCCGTTGTCCCAGTCGACATCCGCGAGCAGCGCGATGCCCAGGGTCGTATAGGAACCCACGGAGTAGTCCGAGTAATCCGCGTCTATCCGCGTGGCAAGCAGCCGCCGGTCCCGGGCCGTGGACGGGCCCGTGAGGTCGCGCCGATCGAAATGCTCGTTCGCGAAGTCGTTGGCATGCTCAAAGTCCGTGCGCCGGACCGACGGAGACACGAGCACCCGCAAACGCCCCCACTCCGAGGGCCTCGTGAACGTCACGATGAACTGGTCCTCGAATACGCGCGAGTCGGCGAACTCGGCAAACCCGTAGGCGACTTCCGAGAGGTGGTCGTACCTCTCGATGTAGAGCTTGTTGGTTGCCCGCCAGCGCGGTCCCGCCGCGAAGTGCAGGTCCGCGAAGAAGACGAAGTCCTCGGTCCGGAGCACATCGTCCTCGGCGACGAGCACCTGGTGGCCGCCGAGCTTCGCGGTGCCCACGGTCCGCGAATCCAGGGCGAAGTCGGCGCCGGGGCGGATCGGTCCGGTATGGCTCGCGGGGTCCACGACGAACTCGAAGAGCCCGGCGCCTCCGTTTGCCGCATCGTATTCGTCGTGGGAAACGAAACCGTCGCCGTCGGCGTCCAGAGGCTTCGCAAGTCCCGTCCTGTACGTCCCGTGATCTATCAACGCCTGCGTGAGCCGGTTCCAGCCGCCGACCTCGTTGCCGTCGTAGTCGTGGTACATGCCGCCCCACAGGAGCCGCAACCGGTCGCTCAGGTCGACGTTGAAGGTCGCCTGCAGGATGACGTTGGCCGTCGCCGTATCGCGGTAGTAACTGCCTGAGTCCTCCCACTCGCCGAACAGGTAGTAGCCGAACTTCCGTCCCCCGAAAGAGCCCGGTCCGCCGACTTCCGCCGCGACCACGGCCTTTTCCCAGCTTCCCGCCGCCACGGACAGCTCCCCGGCAGGTTTCTCGAGGAACTGACCCTTATCGGCGCGCGCGGATTTCGGGACGAAGTTCATGTAGCCGCCGATCTTGCTCGGCCCGTAGATCACGGAGGCGGGTCCGCGCACGATGTCCACCCGGTCGGCGGCCCCGATCGGCATCGCGTAGTTGCCCGGATTGTCCAGGCGGCGAACGCCGTTGAAATAGTTCTCGCCGGAAGTGCCGCGAAGGTCCAGCGATCCCGAAACACCGAAGAACGACTGGGTGAAGCTGGAAGCAGAGAGCATGACCAGATCGTCGATATCGGTCATGCCGAGGCGGTCCATGGTCTCGACGGCGATGCTCGTGGCCGACCGCGGTGTCTCGAACAGGGACTTGTCGAGGCCGAAGACCGCGTCCACCGGCTCCAGGGGAACTATGACGATGCGATCCGCCTGATCCCCATGGACCGTGATCGTCTCCTCGGCGTCCAAGTCCGCAACATCATCTTCCGCCGCCTGTGCCGGCCATCCGGCCGCGAGCAGGACCGCGAATGCGCGAACTATCAATCCCCGGACCGTCATGCGGTTCGATGGCCGGACTACGGCACTTCCAGGACGATCTTGCCGAACGTCTGGTTGCCCGCGATCAACCGGTGCGCCTCTTCCGCCCGGTCCATGGGAAACACGGTATCGATGACGGGCCCGATGGCGCCTGCCTCGACCCTTGGCCAGACCCGCTCTTTCAACGCGTCCATGACGATGGCCTTCTGCGCGATGGTCCGGGATCGCAACGTGGAGCCGATCACTCGCTGGCGCTTGACCATCATCACGCCCAGCGGCAGCTCGGCCCGCGCGCCGCCCATGAGGCCGATGACGATCAGGCGGCCTTCGAGCCCGAGGCACGCCAGGTTTTGCGCGAGGTAGGCGCCGCCGACCGGATCGAGAATGACATCGACGCCGGCGCCCCGCGTCCACTCCCGCACCCTGTCACCGAAGGACTCCCCGTGGCGGTCGCAGCCTGCCGTCGCCCCCAGTCCGATACAGCGTTCGACTTTCGACTCCGACCCAGCCGTCACGTAGCAGGGGTTGCCAAACTCCCGGCATAGTTGTATCGCGGCAGTGCCCACACCGCTCCCACCGGCATGCAGCAGTACCGTCTCGGCAAGACCCAGCCCGGCCTCCATGTAGAGATTGAGATAGGCCGTCGCGAACACCTCCGGCAGGGACGCCGCCTCGACGAAGGAAAGTCCCCGCGGCATCTTCAGGACCTGCCCTGCCGGCACCACGACGGTTTCCGCATAGCCCCCGCCGGCCAGCAGGGCGCAGACGTGATCGCCCACGCCGACACGCGCAACGCCATCGCCGACCGCTTCGACGACGCCCGCGCACTCGAGGCCGAGAACGTCGCTCGCTCCCGGCGGCGGCGGATAGCGACCTTCCCGCTGCACGAGGTCGGCGCGATTCACCGCGCTGGCCCGATTGGCGATACGGACGTGACCGGGACCGGGCTCGCCGAGGCTCTCACCGGCGTCCGTCCAGGCAAGCCGATCCCCGACGACGCGAATGGCTTTCACCAGGACATCCGCATTTTCACGCCGCGCGCGTCGAGATGCCGCTTCAGCCCGCTCACGGTGTAGTCCCCGTAGTGGACCATCGACGCCACCAGGGCGGCATCGGCCCTGCCCTCGGTCAGCACGTCGTAGAGATGATCGGGGACCCCGGCGCCGCCGGAGGCGATGACCGGAATGCGCACGGCTTCGCTGATCGCCCGCGTCAGGCGCAGTTCATAGCCGTCGCGGGTGCCGTCCGCATCGATGGAGTTGACGACCAGTTCGCCGGCGCCCAGGCGCTCTCCTTCGCGCGTCCAGGCGAGCGCGTCGATGCCCGTGGGCGTACGGCCTCCGCGCACCACGATCTCGTAGCCGGAGGGAAGGTCCGGGTTTGCGCCGACCCGGCGTATGTCCATGGAGAGCACGACATTCTGGCTGCCGATCGCCTCGGCGCACTCGGCGATGAGCGCCGGCCGTTCCACCGCCGCCGTATTGACATTGATCTTCTCCGCTCCCGCGAGGCGCAGGTCCGTCGCGTCCGCCACCGAGCGCACCCCGCCGCCGACGGATAGCGGGATGAATACCTGCTCCGCCACCGCCTCGACGACATCGAGGATGATGCGGCGTTTCTCGCTCGATGCGGTGATGTCGTAGAACACCAGCTCGTCGAGGCCGTCGTGGTAGTACTCGCGAGCCTTCGCGACAGGATCGCCGATGTCCTTCGTGTCGACGAACCGCACGCTCTTCGCGAGGTTCCCGTCGCGGACGTCGAGGCACGCGATCAGGCGCTTGCTAAGCATCGCGCCCGTCCCAGCGCGCGAAGTTCTCGATCAGGCGCAGGCCGACGCGTCCGCTCTTCTCGGGATGGAACTGCGTGGCGAAATAGTTGCCCACGCCCAGCGCGCAGCAGAACCGCCCTTCGTAGTCCGCGACCGCGCGCACGGTGCGATCATCCAACGGCACCGGGTAGTAGGCATGGACGAAATAAAACTCGTCACCGGGCTCGACATGCGCGAGGAGCGGATGCGGGCGCACGACTCGTACGGCGTTCCATCCCATGTGGGGAATCTTCAGCGCCGGGTCGGAGAGCGCGAAACGCCGAACATCGCCGGGAATCAGGCCCAGGGTCTCCTGGTCGTTCTCCTCGGAGCGATCGAGGGAAATCTGCAATCCCAGGCATATGCCCAGCACCGGCGTACCGTCGCGCATGACATCGAGAAGCGCATCGTCGAGACCGCGCGCCCTCAAGCTCCGCATGGCGCTGCCAGCGGCGCCCACTCCGGGGAATATCACGCGATCCGCCCGCCGCACCCGCGCCGGATCGCTCGTAATGTCGGCGGCCGTCCCCACTTCCGCGCACGCTCGCTGCACACTGCGCAGGTTGCCGGCGTCGTAGTCCACAATTACGGTCATAGCAGGTCGGGGGACGAAAGCACAAAAGTCCCATAGGGGAAGTCAAGCGTTGTCAGCGAGGGTTTTCCGGTAGAGGCTCTTGATTCTCGGTGACGTGAGATTCCACCACTCGCAACACTTGGGATCAATGCGTGTGTTGGCTGACGACTTCTCGGCGTCCGATGATGATGATGGGGGATAGCGCAGACAGTCCTTCCGAAATAATCTATCAGATCGGCATGGAGAGAGACGCTAGTCTTTCCAAGGAAGGTTGACCTGCGTAGGTGCGACGTCCGGAAATCGCCCGCCTTCAATCGGGTCGAGCGCATCGCCCAAATACCGCTCTATTGTTCCGCGCAGAATCGAGTCGCTCACGCTTGCCCATGAAACGAGCAGTTCCCCTCGCGACCGATGCTGCAGAATGTTGTTGTCTCGACGATGCTCGGACAGTCGTTCTCGAATGTCGCCCTGTCCAACTCTGATGACGCGATCGCCGCTGCACCAGACGATGTAAACGCCAACATCGCTTGTATCGGTGAGATTGAGTCGCTCCAGGGAGCAGAAGTGGCGATCCTCGCCGCATCTGACCCAATTCAGAATCATAGGGTTGCCGTGTCCTCCAGTGGCATCGGTGGAGATTGCTCTCGCCTATGAATGCGCCCGCACACTTCGCCCCGAAATTCGGAAACCTCCCGAGCGAGCGCATGATGATCCCTGACGAGGCTATCGATCTTGCGGTCAAGGCTATCGATCTTGTCATTAAGCGGGCCTAGCCGGTTCTCAAAATCTGCATTCAAGTCATGGCGGATTTTCCAAAGGAAACCCATAAGCGCCAAGCCGACCGTGCAAATCCCAATGAGTTCTGGACTCATTCCTGCTGATCCAGAGTTCGTCTAGCCTCGATCCCGTTCATTGCGAGTTCGCTCCCGCATCTCGAATTTGCCTCGCCATTGGCGACCCGCCCCAACAGCATCGCATTAGCGATTGCGTCCGATCAAATTCTCCCCGATGGGGCAAGTGCAAAAAAATCGGCAGGGCCATCTGGCGGCGATAGTCCGCGCATCGCTCTTTCCTGTCAAGATCAAATATCGGTCATGTCCCCTGGCGAAACGGACATTCCGTCAGGTCGACGAATTCGAAAAACTCAGGCGATGGCCAACGCGATCCGTAACGACGTCGTGAAGCGCCAAGATTCCGCTTTGAAGAATCACTGCTGTCGCCAACAGCAAGCATTCGGAACCCGCTGAAGCGGCTTGACCTGGCCTTTCGTACCTTGAGAATCGCCTCCCGATGAAGTCAACTGAAACGTGCCTTGGAACAATGTGAAAACCCATGGTCAACGCGAATTCCATCAACGACCGCGGCGTGCTGATCGCCAATCTGGGATCGCCCGCCGGCTGCGACGCCGCCTCGGTGCGCCGCTACCTGAACGAGTTCCTCATGGACCCCCACGTCATGGACGTACCCTGGCCGATACGGCGCATGATCGTGTCCGGCTTCATTCTTCCCACCCGCCCCCGACAGAGCGCCGAGGCATACCGGGCGATCTGGCGCGAAGAAGCACCGGGGTCTCCGCTGATTCACCATACGCAGGCGCTGGCGGAGCGCGTCCGCCGTCTGACCGGCCTGCGCGTCGCCGTGGGCATGCGCTACGGCGCGCCAAGCCTGGCTGACGGTATCGCTGCCCTGGGAGGCGTCGGCGAGATTTTCCTGGTACCCATGTATCCCCAGCACGCGGCATCCACGCGAACGACGACCATCGAGCGCGTGCGGGCACTGGCGACGGCTCCGGTCCGTGTCATGCCGCCCTTCTACGCGCGGCCGGCGTTTCTGGATGCTGTCGCCCGGCTGGTGCGCGAAACCATGGCGCCCGAAGACCACCTGGTGTTCAGCTATCACGGCCTCCCGGAGCGCCACCTGCTGAGGGCCGATCCCACCGGGTCGCATTGCCTGGGGCGCGCCGACTGCTGCGAGATACCGTCCCCCGCCCATGCCACCTGCTACCGGCACCAGTGCCTCGAGACGACGCGCGCGCTCGCCGAGCGCATCGGGCTGGCGCGCCATTTCACGAGCTTCCAGTCGCGTCTCGGGCGGTTGCCCTGGCTGCGGCCATACACCGACGAATTGCTCGCGGAACTGCCCGGGAAAGGTATTCGTTCCATCACCGTCGCGTGTCCCGCGTTCACCGCCGACAACCTGGAGACACTGGAGGAAATCGGCATCCGGGGCCGGGCGGCGTTCATGGCGGCGGGCGGCGACTCGTTTCGACTCGCACCGTGCCTAAACGACGACGAGGAGTGGGCCCGGGGCGTCGCCGGTTGGTGTACCGATCCGCCCCGGTAGACGGAAGGGCCTACCCCGCGACCGCCTCGGTCAGCAGCCAAGACCCCGTCGCGCCCATGAGCAGCGGCAGTGACGCGTCGATGAGGATCCAGACGAGGGAGTTGGTTTCGCTGCCGGCCGCCGAGTATCCCGGGCTGAGCAGGGTGAACCAGTTCCAGAGGAACATGATCCCCACGAACAGGAAGCCGTAAAACAACGTGTTTGAAACGAGATACGTGCGGGTGACCTCACCATCGCCGCCGACCGCCTTCTTGCGCACGTAGGTCATGCGCAGACCCAGCAGAATCGCCAGCGCCATCAACGGGTTCAGAACCTCCCAGACCGGGCTGTAGGGCTGACCCGCCTCGGACGTGTGGTAAAGCGGCTCGATCACCGTGTGCACGGCGATCAGGACCGCCATCGCGATGAGAAATACGCCGACGACCCGGTTGAACATATCCATCATTCCCTCCTGCATCGACTTACCCAATGACAATACCATCCCGCCCCGAGGGCGCCGCCGACGAATAGCTCCGCGGCCGCACCGCCGATCTCGGCCAGAAGGCGCTCGACATGCACCGCCAGTCGCCGCAGGCCGCCCGGAACTTACCTGGTTATCAGGCGGATGAGCCTCTCAATCGCATCCCGAGGCAGGGTGACGAGTTGGCTGGCGAGGACCTCCTGTGCAACTCCGGACGCCTCGATCAGTTCGCGCGCCTCGTTTTTGGTTAGCGTCTTGTCGGTTGTGCCGGCCGCTCGAATCAGCGACTCTCGCCAAGTCTTCCGTACCTTTCCGTGAGCACGGTCAAGAATGCCGCGAACCACCCGTTCGGCCAGACCCAGATCCCCTTCTTCAATAGCGACCGCCTCAACAATGGCATAGTGGGAGTTCGGCGTGCTTCTGCACAGCTTCAGTCTGTATTTCGAAGCCACGAGCGCCTGCAGATTTTTCTGGGCTTTCTCACTGGCTATCGCTGGATGGTTGTTCGATACCAGGATAGCGAGGCGTGTGGCGTTAACGGCGAGTAGCAGACGAAACAGCCAACCACCGGGGTCGCCGATGAGATTTACTGCCACGCGGGAGGCCGAACCCAACTGTCCCGACAAAACCGCTTTGAGTGAAGCAGCCTCCCTTGAAGTCCATCCTCCGACCATCTTGACCGAATGCTCGCTCGAAGCCGCCGCCGCGCGTGTGACCGCCGTCTCCACTTCCGGCGTTACATCTTCCGGCTCTCGTTCAATGGATTGCGATCCACGTGTGTAGATATTCGTCGTAGACATGCCTTTCGTATGGGCAGCGCGCCAGGTTCGAGAGGTTGGCCGTAGCACATACATGCTGCTTCTACTGCCCACGGCTTGTGCGCCGTGGTAGCTGTTGAATCTGGGCAATATCGTATCGAACGTCAGATGAAGGCTTGACACGGCCCGTTGAGCTTTCAATCCCAGAACAGGGTGCATCTCGCTGAATCCGTACGCCATTACCAAGCGCGCCAACTCGCTTTTCCGTAGCCCCTGTACGCCTCTGCCAAGAAAGAGTCTTACGCCCTCTGGTGTGTACGGCGGATCGGTAAAGACAAGGTCGGCCCACCCTTCGGCGCGCGGAGCGAGGGCGTATCGGAAGTCGGACCACAGACATCGAATGGAGGGGTACCCCATGGAGTCGATATACCCCAGGGTATCGTCATCGATGTCGACTACCGTGACCGCGGTGCGCGGGTTTACCTCGGCAATCGCAACGGATGTCAGGTCATGATCGCCAATACAGAGAACCCGGGCATTGTCGAGCTCGAAAGTGGACTCCAACCATAGCGCGCGGCGCACCGCGGTCTCGGCGGTGGCAGATACATGATCCAGTGATTTCCTCGATGCGGGCGCCTTTTCGATAAGCCGGGCCAGCTTCGCAACAACAGGGGAATGCGCGTCAAGCAATCGTCCGAGTGGATCGTCGGGTGCGGTAGAGCAGAGTTGACGGTGGTTGATCAGTTCCCTGTATTGATCCGCACGTTCCTGGACTATCTGCAGTCGACCATCTGTCATCCTGACCAGGTCGTCGCCCAAAGCACTGACGAGAGAACTGGCGGTACGATGCTCTACCGCGGATTCACGCACCAGCGTGTCAAAAGACATGGGACGCTCAATGAGCATACTCAACAGGTATCGCAGGCGACGACCATTGATGCCCGCGGCGCGCAGTATCTCCTGAATGGCTTGTGCGCCCTCCGGGGCCGAGGCGTTGACGGATGCATTGTCATGGTCTTCCAGGGCCATGCTCGCATTATCCCCCATATCATCAGGCTACTCATCGCAAGGGCGATGATCGGCCGCGACGGTCTGCGTCTCGCCTCGCGCGACACGGGCCGTGGCTCAGAGGAGGTCGAAGGAAGCGCCCGGCCGGGCGCGCCCCGGAGTTCAGCCCGCTTGCGCGATCTCGGCCGGTTTCACGACGAACAGGAGATCGCCGGCGTTGACCTGCTGGCCGCTCGTCACGTTGACGTGCGTCACTTCGTACTCGCCATCGCGGTAGAGGCCATTGTCTCCCGCGTTGTAGTCCCCGAGGCGCAGCGGCGTGAAGATCTTGAACGCCTCGAGCTGGCACAGGATGTCATTCAGGCCGATGCGCTGGCCGGGTTGCACATACTCGGGTTCGGCGGGTGACGGCGTCGCGAAAAAGATGCCCGCCGACGGCGAGAGCACGCGCAGTTCGACGCTGTTCTCTATGCGAATGGCATCGCTGCCGATGTCGCTCGCCCCGGCCCCGGCGGCGTCTTCTATCTCCGCGATCAGCCCGTCGACGTCCTCGTTCTCGAGGAACCTCGGCAGGTAGTCGGTGTTGTAGTCGCCTTCGAGGAACGTCGGGTCACGCAGTACGCGTTTCACCAACGCGATGTTCGTCGCGATGCCTTCGATACGGACGCGGTCGAGATAGTCCGCCAGTTTGGCCGCCGCGTCGGCGCGGTCCCGGCCATGCGCGATCACCTGGCCGATCATGCTGTCGTAGTACGGCGAGATGAACCTGTCCGGTCCGGCGATGCTGATGACATCAATGTCCTTGACCGACGGCAACTCGCACCTGGTGATCGTGCCCGGGTTCGGCTGGAAGGAGCGATCCCGCCCGGTGATGCGCTCGGCATTGATGCGAGCCTCGATGGCGTAGCCATCGTCGGCGATCTTGAGTTTCTCGATGCTCTCGCCCGCGGCGATCTTGAACTGTTCGCTGACGATGTCGACGCCGGAAACCATCTCCGTGACCGGATGCTCCACCTGCAGCCGGGTGTTCATTTCCATGAAGTAGACCGCCTCGGCATCGAGGTCGTAGATGAACTCGACGGTGCCGGCGCCCACGTATCTCACTTCGTCGGCAAGCGCCGCCGCGTGTTCGCGCACGGCGCTCTCCAGCGAGTCGGGCAGCATGGTCGAACCCGACTCCTCGATCACCTTCTGCTTGTCCCGCTGCACGCTGCAATCGCGCAGGCCCAGCACCTTCGTGTTGCCATGGTAGTCGCGCAGGACCTGCGCTTCGATGTGCCGCAACGAGGTGATGTACTTCTCGAGGTAGACATCGCCGTTGCCGAAGGCGGCGCGGGCTTCCGCGGAAACGCGCTGGAACAACTCGTGGAAGCGTTCCCGCGACTCGACCACCTGGATCCCCTTGCCGCCGCCGCCGTGCACCGCCTTGATCAGTATCGGGTAGCCGATCTCGTCGGCCAACGCCGCCGCGCGGTCCACCTCGGTCACGATCCCGTGGCTGCCGGGCACGACCGGCACGCCGAGCCGCATCGCCGTCGTGATCGCGTTCGACTTGTTGCCCATGATGTCCATCGTGACCGTGGACGGACCGAGGAAGTTGATCCCGCGCGAGCGGACGATTTCGGCGAACTGGCTGCTCTCCGAGAGAAACCCGATGCCGGGATGCAGGGCGTCCACGCCTTCGTGTTCGGCAACGGAAATGACGGAAAGCGCGTTGAGGTAGCTCTCGTCGGGCGTCGCGCCGCCGATGCACACCACCGAGTCCCGTTCCGAGAGCATGTCCACCGGTACGGACTCCATGTCCGGGTCCGACTGCACCAGCACGACGGCGATCCGGCGGCGCTGGGCGATGCGGATCAGCTTCACCGCGGTGCAGCCGCGCGCATGAATCAACACCTTCGAGACGGGCCGGATCAGGTCCGCCGCACTCACCGTCGGCCGGGAAGGCGCGGCGCGGGGACGCACCTGGCTGAGCACCCCCGCCATGACCCGGTTGACGACGTCCGTCACCGTCTCCACCGGCACCGGGACATCCGGGTCGATCTGCCGCAGCTCTTCGTCGAGGTCAGGCAACAGCGGGTGTTTCACCAGGCCCTGCATCGCCCCCGGCGTGTCGCAGAGATAGTTGGACAGGATCGAGTCCATGGGCAGGTTGGACGGCACGACGATCTGTCCCGCGAAGGGCATGCTGGCGCCGGAGAAATAGTAGGTCTGCGCCAGCGGATGCGTGACGAAACTCGCCTGTGCGCCACCCGTGCAGTCGCCGAAGCCGAACATGATGACGGGCAGGTCGTAGTCGCGGACGAAACGCGTGATGCGGTCGTTGATGGCCGCCATGGAGAAAAGCGACCCGGCGCCTTCCTTGGTCTGCATGCCCCCGGACGAGATGAAGCAGATCACCGGCAGGTTCTGCTCCGCACACTCGACGAGCAGTTTGCAGAACTTCTCCGCGCTGGCCATGTCGAAGGCGCCGGCCTGGAAGTTGGCGTTCGAAATGACAGCGCCCGCGCGCAACCCCCCGTTGCCGTCGTTGAACGTGCCTATCCCGGTGATGACGCCGCAAGGGGTGGTGCCGCTGGCCAGCGCGGTTTCGATGGCCTGGCGGAAACCGGGAAACTCGCAGGGGTCCGAACTCAGGAGGTCGGCGAACAGTTCCTCGAAATCGGCAAAGAACATGTCGAGGAAGGCGCTCGGCGCCGTCGCGCGCCGGGACTTGAAATGCTCGAGCGTGTTCTGGATGCGAAGATCGCGATAGGCGATGTGCAGCCGATTCCAGAAGTCCTTGCGGCCAATCTTGCGGGGCGCGATCCGGCCGTCGTAGCGGCGGCCGTCCCATTCCGAGCGCAGGTAAGACAGCAATAGCCTCTCGAACAGGAAAGTGACAACCACCAGGAGGGTGTCCGGCAGGTGCGCGAAAGCCCGCTTCTTCCACTCTTCCACGGCGCGGAAGAAATCGCCCGACCGGGAATTGTCCGCGATGCGCCTGTACCAGTCGAAGAACTGCCCCTTGAGACGGGAGGCGGCCTGTTCCGGGGTCGCTTCGGCCCGCGCCTCCGAAGCCATGCCCTTGGCGGCGGCCGCAAAAGCCAGGTCGATCAGTCCGGAAAGCGACGCCTTCGACAGGCTCCGCGTACGGCCGGCTTCTTCGGCGATGGAGTCGAGACTCCCGATGGTGTGATCGTAGACGGCATCGAACAGCAGGAAGTTCTCGCACTCCGCCGCGAAGTCCTCCCGCAGATCGTCTTCCAGCAGCAGGTCGAGCACCGTGCGCTCGCTCTCGTCGGCCACCACCGCGTCGCCCGCCGCGGCCACGATGAGCGATGGAAAGCGGTCCTCGAGAATCATCCGGTTGACCACCAGCGGCGAGTGCCCCGCAGACAGCGCCTGTCGCGTGCCCCGCGCCAGTTCGGTCTTGTCCACGAGTTCGTCCATCGGCCCCTCGGTCATCGCGAGGTTCAGTTCCGCCGCCAGTTGCGAGCGGATGTAGGCTTCGGACTTGCCGTCGAGATGCTCGGGGGACAGCAGTTTGCCGCCTTCGTGGGTGAAGCGCTGGCGCAGCAGCGGGCCGAAGGCGGGATCCCGGGCCATCGTCCGCAGCAGCGCCCGCGGTTCGCGAATCTCGCTCACGCCAACCAGGGCACGAACCTCCGCGTGGTTCGTCAGGTAGTGTTTCAGGGCGGCGAAGTTGCCCGGGGCGTCCGTCTTCCAGCGATTGAAGAGATACATGCCGACGTCGGACAGGAGGGTCGCGCGGGCATCCCGGTAGTTCTTCGCCGGCTCGCCCAGGAACAACCGGGCGAAACGGCCACGCTCGTCGCCGAGCGCCTCCTTGCGCGAGACATAGTTCTTCCACGCCCGCGACACGACGTCGTCGTAGCGGACCTGGTCGGGGTCCTGCATCCATTTCAGGAACACCCTGCGGCGCTCGCGCGCCGCGCGCGCCGCCAGTTCGCCCTCGGGCAGACGCTGTTGCGCCAGGCGTCCGTACTGCTGCTCGGAGGTCGCCTTGATGCGCCGGCGGCAGCGCAGATAGCGCAGGTAGCGATTGGCGACGCCGAATACGTTCGGGTACTCGGTGGGGTTGCGCGACACGCTGAACGCCCCGCTCTCCTGTATGCGCCGCAGTCGTTCGGAGGGGGCGAGATAGCGTTCCAGGCTGCGCCGATAGTGATCGAGGATATACGGATTGTCGGCGACGAATGCCGTTGTCGTGGCTTCGATGGACTGAATGCCCGAGACGATCGCGAGGCGGAGGTTCTCGAGCGTGTCCACCTCGCCCGGACTGTAGTCGATGATGCCGTCGATGTTGCCCTGGCCATGCAGTTCGAACGGCGACAGGCCGACCTGCTTGGCGCACTGTTGCCAGGACAGGTTCAGCCTGCGCGCGATGCTGGCGAGACCCTGCGGCTGAATCGTGCTGAAGACGCCGTCGCGAACGGACAGCAGGAGGTTGCTCGCCGCCAGCGGAATGGCCCCGCCCGAGTAGCCCAGACCGAAGATGATGCCAACGTTCGGAACCTTCACTCCGGCCATCTGGGTGATCAGCCTGGAGATGCTGTGGGCCTGGTTGTCGCGATTCGCCTCCGCCTGGGCGTCCGCGCCGGGCGTATCCATGAAAGTGACGATGGGCATCGCGCGATTGGCGGACTCCGCCACCCAGTCCGCCGCGGCGATGTGGTGTTCGGGACCCCAGACGCCGTTGTTGACCGAACGGTCCTGGGCGATGAACGCGACCGGGCGCTGCGTTCCATCGAAATCCATGCGCAGGACGCTGGCGTAGAAAGGCCCGTCGCGCACTTCGTCGCCCGCCCTTTCCCCGAGACGCCGAATGATTTCGGGCGCTGGCGTGCGCCGCGTATCTTCCGCGTCCGCCACCACGGCCTCGATATAGGAATCG
Organism: Candidatus Azotimanducaceae bacterium; assembly: GCA_965203615.1. GTDB lineage: Bacteria > Pseudomonadota > Gammaproteobacteria > Pseudomonadales > Azotimanducaceae > VXNE01. The sequence goes on along the minus strand of OZ241900.1, from coordinate 3,797,961 downwards.
ATATCCATGTTCGCCAACGCGTCGCGTCGGCGCGCTATTTCCCTTTCCCGCAGCAGACCCCGCACGGACCGGCTCCGACCAGTCTCGGGGCTGGGAAACAGCGAGAAGTCCTGGGCCAGACTCTCGGCGATAAAATACAGCCGGTCATTGACCGGCGCGTTTCTATTCAAGCCCTAACCCATATGCATTAGGAGGGCGGCTACTGTAATGTAAACGCTCTCGAATCCGCAAACATTCGATGGTTACCAAATGGGCGGCGAAACGGCAAGTAAATCCTTGCAAATCGCGGTGTTAACCGTTTCGGATACCCGTACCGAAGCGGACGACGCCTCCGGTGATGTCCTCTGCGAGCGGCTGGCGTGCGCCGGACACGCACTCGCCGGACGAGCGATCGAGATCGACGACGTGTATCGCATCCGGGCGCGCGTCTCGGCGTGGATCGCCGATCCCGGCATCGACGCCATCCTCGCCACCGGCGGGACGGGATTCTCCGACCGCGACAGCACGCCGGAGGCGCTGCTGCCACTGTTCGACAAGACCATCGACGGATTCGGCGAGTTGTTCCGGCAGGTCTCCCTGGCCCAGATCGGCAGTTCCACCATCCAGTCCCGGGCAGTGGGGGGTCTGGCCAACGGCACGCTGATCTTCGCGCTGCCGGGTTCCACCAATGCATGCCGCACCGGCTGGGACGAGATCCTCAGGCACCAACTCGACGCCGACTTCAAACCCTGCAACTTCGCGGAGTTGATCCCGCGATTCGGCCAGCGCCAGTCGGCATGAACCCCACGACATCGCGCCGACTTCCCGGCGCATAGACACAAGGAAATTCCATGAACGATGTCTTCATCCTCGGCGCACAACGCACGCCCATCGGCAGCTTCCTCGGCGCGCTCTCGAACCGGGCTGCGCCCGAACTCGGCGCACACGCCATCGAGGCCGCCACCGCCGATGCCGGCGTCGATCCCGCCGCCATCGACGAAGTGCTGATGGGTTGCGTCATCGGCGCAGGCGTGAAACAGGCCCCCGCGCGCCAGGCGATGCGCCTCGCCGGCATCCCCGACGCGGTGGGTGCGACCACCGTCAACAAGGTCTGCGCCTCCGGCATGAAGTGCGCCATGCTCGGCACCGACCTCATTCGTGCCGGCAGCGCCAACTGCGTCGTCGCCGGCGGCATGGAGAGCATGACCAATGCGCCCTACATGCTGGCCAAGGCGCGCCAGGGACACCGCATGGGCCATGGCCAGATCGCGGACTCCATGTTCACGGACGGACTCGAAGACGCCGAAACCGGCGCCTCCATGGGGAGCTTCGCCCAGACCACGGCGGATGCGCACCAACTCAGCCGGGAAGCGATGGACGCGTTCGCCATCTCCTCCGTCAGGAAGGCGTTGCGGGCGATGGACGGCGGTGACCTCAAACGCGAGATCGCGCCGTTCGAGGACATGGACGAGGATGAACAGCCGCGCCGCTCCCGCATCGACCGGATTCCGACGCTGCGCCCGGCCTTCGCCAGGGACGGCACCATTACGGCGGCAAACGCCAGTTCAATCTCCGATGGCGCATCCGCGCTGGTACTCGGGGACGCATCCGCGGGCGGCGAAGCGCTCGCCCGCGTGGTCGGCCACGCCACCCACTCGATCCACCCGTCCGACTTCACCATCGCGCCGGTCGGTGCCATCGACAAGCTCTTGTCCCAGGTCGGCTGGAGCAAGGAAGACGTGGATCTGTTCGAGATCAACGAGGCGTTTGCCATGGTGACCATGCTCGCCATCTCCGAACTCGGGCTCGACGCCGACAAGGTGAACCTCTACGGCGGCGCCTGCGCCCAGGGACATCCCATCGGATCGACCGGGAGCCGCCTGCTCGTGACGCTGGCCCACGCCCTCGAGGCGACCGGAGGCAGCAAGGGCGTTGCCGCGCTTTGCATCGGCGGCGGCGAGGCGACCGCGATGGCGATCGAGCGGGTGTAGCGGGAACGGCATTGTCCAGACTCCCGGTCATCGTCGGTATCGGCGGCGTCAATCCCGCCGGCCGGGTTTCGTTCCACCACGCGTTTCGCCGCATCGTCATCGACGCGATCAGCGCCGCCGACGCCGACGACACGTATGCCAGCCTCGCGGCGCTGATGCGGCTGAACGACGACCCCGCAGACCCCTCCACGCGCGAGTACATTCGCGACAACACCCTGATACGACGCATCTCGCTGTTCGACCCGACGAACGTCGTCCGCCACCGGCAGGCGACGGTCAGCGCCACCGATGAGCGGGGCGTCAGGTTTGTCGTCGCCAAGCGCAACCTCCCGGAGCGCATGCCGTCGAACTGGCGCGTGGAAGCCCTCGACAACCGGCGCGTGACGATCTGGGCCGGGCAAGAAGCCTCGGTGCTCTTTCCCGAGCACACGACCTCGCGCGTCACTTCCGCGGGCCAGGTCCCGACCGGATTCGAGCCCGGCCGGCTATATCCGTCGCGCAGCCACCCGAGGGGTATGGAACTCGCCGTGTTCGGCGCCTCCGACGCGGTCCATTCCTTGGGGCTCGACTGGAACGAACTACGCGCCCGGGTCCGAGCCGATGCTTTCGCCGTCTACGCCGGCAGCGCCATGGGCCAGCTCGACGACAACAGCAACGCGGGCCTGATGCAGGCGCCCCTGAAGGGCAGGCGCGTGACCTCGAAGCAGGTCGCGTTCGGCCTGCCGGAGATGGCGGCGGACTTCGTCAGCGCCTACACCATCGGCAACGTCGGAGCGATCGGCGGCGTCATAGGCGCCTGCGCGACATTTCTTTACAACCTCGGCCGCGCCGTGGACGAGATTCGCGCCGGCAAGCTGCGGGTGGCGCTGGTGGGCGGCGCGGAAGCTCCCGTCGTGCCCGAGATCATCGAGGGGTACCGCGTCATGGGCGCCCTCGCGGAAGACGAGGCGCTGATGGCCCTCGACGGCAGCGATACGGTGGACAACCGCCGCGCCTGCCGGCCGTTCGGCAACAACTGCGGTTTCACCGTGGCCGAAGCGGCGGTCTACGCGGTGGTCTGCGACGATGCGCTGGCGCTCGAACTCGGCGCCAACATCCACTGCGCGGCACCCGCGATATACGTCAACGCCGACGGTTTCAAGAAGTCCATTTCCTCACCCGGCGTCGGCAATTACCTCACCATGGCCAAGGCGATGGCCATGGCGCGGACCATCCTCGGCGAAGACAGCCTTCGAAGGCGCACCTTCGTGCACGCGCACGGCACCGGCACTCCGCAGAACCGCGTCACCGAGTCGCGCATCCTGAACGAACTCGCGGGCGTCTTCGGCATCGAGAACTGGCCGGTGGCGGCGGTCAAGTCGGTCCTCGGACACTCCATGGCACCGGCTTCGGGCGACCAGCTTGCCTGCGCGCTCGGCACCTGGGCCTACGGCCGCGTGCCGGGCATCACGACCATCGACGCCATCGCCGATGACGTGTCCCACGACCACCTGCGCCTCCCAACCGAGCACTTCGAACTCCCCGGCGACGACATCGACGGCATCTTCGTCAACTCCAAGGGCTTCGGCGGCAACAACGCGACCGGGCTGTTTCTCTCGCCCGCCGTGACGCGGCGCATGCTGGAGAAGAAGCACGGCGCGCGCGCCATGGCCGCGCACGCCGAGAGCAACGCCACCGTTCGCGAACGGGCGTTCGACTACGATGCCGCCATGACGCGCGGCGAAACCGACGTGCTCTACGGCTTCGGCGAGGGCGTGATCGACGGCGACGATCTGGGACTCTCGGAGACAGAACTGCGGGTTCCCGGGTACGCCCACCCGATTCCGCTGGACGCAGAGAATCCTTTTCCCGACATGGCCGGCTAGCGTCCGGTCATGTCAGTGCCTGTTCCGGGTTAGGGAACCGGGTACAGCGCCTCCATCGCACGCTCGAAACTGACCAGGCGGCGGATCAGGGCGTTGTAGCGGGAGTGGGCATTGCCGGATTCACGCTCGCCGATAGCGGCGTACAGGGCCAGTTCCGGACTCTCAGGCCACGCCGGCACATCCGGGATATCCAGGCCGATATTGCGCAATCGAGGAGCGCCTACGGCCACGAGCAGCGCTTCAACCGTGAACTCGCCGCGTCGCAAATCGTCAATCCCCGTTTCCACGAGATCCGCTCCGGGAAGGCCTGGCGGGATCGATCCCCGAGTCAGCCTACCGGTCATGATCTCTCCATTCCGATAGCGCGGACCGCCCTGCGTACTTCGTTCCGGAAGTGGCACGGATCGACGGCAGGATAACGCACGAGATCGGCTTCGATGGCTTCAAACAGCGACCATAGCCGATCGGGCTCGATGAGTTTCAGTCGCCACATCGCTTCCACATCGCTCAGGTCCTGCGCGTGACCTCGTTCGATCTTCGCCAGCGCCTGAGCGCAAAAGTCGTAGTGAAGAAAATCCACGGCGCCGTGCCGCTCGATGAAGACGCTACGCGCTTGCCAATCCGGCAGGGCCGGGATGAATTCCTCCGGGCTGGCCAACTCGACGTTCATGTTCAACGCATCCTTGGCACGCGCAATCGCGTCGAAAACGCCGGGCGGCTCGGGATCCAGCTTGAGATCGACATCAACCGTTGTATCGCGCCATCCGACAATCACTGCCGAGGCACCCCCGACGAGGTAGATTCGACCGTTGCCCTGCGCCTCGCGACCCAGCAGGCGCATGAGTTCCTGGACTTTCTCGGCGTTGCTTGTTCCTCGGGGCATCGCTTTCGCCGGAATCGATCACTTCCGCCAGTATGGTCCCACGCAAGTTGAGCGGCAACCGACCGTGCTCGCCGTGTTTGGCTTGCCGTCACTCCCGGACTAGACTGTCCAGGAATCGGGAAATGGGAGACAGCATGGCTATCGTCGAGACGCGATACGGCAAGGTAGAGGGCGCAAACGTCAACGGGATCCACCGTTTCAGGGCCATTCCCTTTGCGGCCCCTCCCGTGGGCGAGCGGCGCTGGCGCGCGCCCGAGGCGCCGGAGCCCTGGGCCGGCGTGCGCGCGGCCGGCGGCGACTGGGGCACCCAGGCGTGGCAGGCGGCCCGCCCCGGCGAAGGCCCGCTGAAGTTCGTGTTCAACGCGGCCAACGCCGAGAAGCGCGACGAGGACTGCCTGCAACTCAACGTCTGGACGCCCGGCCTCGACGACGCGAAGCGCCCGGTGCTGATGTGGATCCACGGCGGCGGTTTCACCGGCGGCACCGGGGCCACGCCAACCTACGACGGCGAGATATTGTCCCGCCGCGGTGACGTGGTGGTCGTCACGATCAACTATCGGATCGGGGCGCTCGGCTTTCTGAACCTGAACGAGGTGACCGGCGGACGCATTCCATCGACCGGGAACGAGGGATTGCTGGACCAGGTCGAGGCGCTGAAGTGGATACGCGACAACATCTCGGCATTCGGCGGAGATCCCGGCAACGTCACCATCTTCGGCGAGTCGGCGGGCGCGGCGAGCGTCTGCGCGCTACTGGCCTTCGCACCCGCGCGGGGACTGTTCCATCGGGCGATGCCGGTCAGCGGCGGCGGCAGCAGCGCGAACCCACTCGAACGCGCGGTAAGGGTCTCCGAAGCGTTCCTTGAAAAGGTCGGCCTCTCCGGGACCGACGTCGACAAGCTGCTCGCGCTCGATCCGGAGGTCATCACCGATGTGGGGCTGGGATTCTCCATGCCGGACGGCCTCGGCAATTTTCGGTCGGTCATCGACGGCACAGACCTCAAGGAGGTGCCGGTCGAGGCGGTCAAGGCCGGCGCAGCGGACGGCATCTCGGTCTTTGCCGGGACGCAACGGGACGAGTGGCGGCTCTTCACGTGCCGCAGCCCGCTGGCGGAGAACCTGGACGAGGCCGGACTGCTCGCGGAGGTCTCGAAAACCGTCGAGGACGCCCAGGGCCTCATCGACGGATTCCGCCGCATCCTTGAAGGTCGCGGCCACTGGACCGATCCGGTTTCGGTGCTGGCGGCGATCGAGACGGGGCGCAGGATGCGCATACCCTCGATCCGCCTCTGCGAGGCGATCGCCGCGCGCGGGCATCCCGCGTACCAGTATGTGTTCACGGCGGAATCGCCCTGGGACGGCGGCATCCTGAGATCGTGCCACGCGATCATCATCGGTTTCATTTTCGGCACCCATGCCTTCAACGACGAGGCCATCGAGTTCTTCGGCGGGGGCGAAGCCGAGGACACGCTCGCCGGGCACCTGCAGGATGCCGTGGTCAATTTCGCGAGAACCGGGAATCCGCGCACGGAAGCATTGGCGGACTTGATTCCCTACGACGAGGAAACACGCTCGACCGCCGTCTTCGGCCACCCGGCGAGGGTTGAGAATGCGCCGTTTGAAGAGGATCGCCTGATGTGGACCAAACACGACGTGGGTTAGTTCACCGTTGACGAACCTCCCGGTAGTGCGTCGAGCCGCTTGCGGATGCGATCCCGCATCTTGCCGGACGCCAGTTTCATGGCGCGTTCCAGTTCGCGCCGGGCCATGTCGAGAGAACCCAGCGACAGCCACAGGTCGGCGCGGTCCACATGCAGCGAGTACGCGGTCGGGTGCAGGATGATCTGGTAGTCGGTCAGCTCCAGGGCGCGGGCGTGGTCCCCCCGCATGTTCGCCGACAGGCGCAGGTTGTTCAGCATTCGAAGCATGATGTCCGACGGTTCCGCCGGCCGGAAGGCGGTGTCGTCGACGACGCCGCGCCGCCCGTCGGCGCGCAACTCGCCGCGCAGCCACTTGAGACAGTCCTGCCTGCTGGTCATCCGCATGACGGTGGGATCGACCAGGCGGTTGTTGAGCGCGACCAGGAAGCGTCGAGGGAAGTCGATGCCGGTGGCCCGCAGATCCAGATGCGCCGCAGCCCCGAGAACGACCACCGCGAGACTGATCGGAATACCTTCGCGATGGCGCAGCACGTGTTCCAGCGCACTGTTGCACGACAGCGTGTAGCGGCGCCGGGCAACGCCCCGGAATCCCTGGCTGCGCAGACACTCCACCAGGGTCACCGGCCCGGCGTCGGCCCCCGCGATCTCCGCCAGGCGGCGCATCTCGGCCCGGCACCAACCGGCGTCGGTGTCCGGGTCGACCACGCGGGAAACCAGCAACGCGCCGTCCACGACGCCGCTGCGCCGTTCCATGAAGAGCCGAAACTCGCCCGCAAGCGGCGATTCCTCCCCCCGAATCTCAATCAAGGGGTGTCTCCTCGCATGGAAACAGCCCTGCGCCGCATGTCAGTAACTGATCGACGTCTCAAGCTTCACCCAGCGGCCGTTCCGCACCTGGGACAGCGTCGACGAGTCCACGCCCTTGTGGTCGTCGGGGCCGAACGTCAGGACGTTGCCGAAAATATCCGTGTACTCCGTCAGGGACTCCACCGCCGCGATCAACCCTTCGCGAGTGAGGTCGCGGCCGGCAATCTCCAGCGCCAGCACGGTGAGGTCCGCAGCGCGCTTGCCGACCATCGGCGGCAACCCGGGAACTTCGCCGAAGCGCTCCTTGTAGCGGTCGAACCAGTCGCGCAATTCCGGCGTCATCTCGTCGTCGTCGTAGATCATCGCAACCGGAGCAAATGCGTAATAGCCCTCCCCGGATCCGCTCTTCTGCTCCGCGATCACGCGCCCAAAGGCCGCTTCGTTGCCGACAAAGGCCACGCCCTCCCAGCCGATCTTGCGGGCCGTCTCCAGGATCAGGATCGTGTCGCGGTGGACGGTGCCCATCATCACAAGGTCGCAACCCGCCTTCTGCAGGCGAAGGACCGCCGCCGTGAACTCGCTCTCGGTCGGCTTGTGCGCCGAGGTGGCGCCAATCTCGATGCCCATCTCCGCGGCCTGGTCCCGCACGCCTTCGAATATCTCCATCCCGTAGTCGGAATCGTGATAGACCGCACATGGCGTGGTCTTGCCCATCTCCTCCACGAAGTACCGCACGCCGGCGCGCATTTCCTCGTAGTAGAGCCCGATCTGGCTGATCATCAGCTTGCGGAACGGTTCCACCATGTCGCGGGAACCGGTGGACGGGAACAGGTTGGGAACGCCCGCCCTGAACTGCTGCTCCAGCACGGCGTTGTTGGTCTGGGTGCCGACCGCCCCGACCATGGCGAAGATCTTGTCCCGGTTGATCAGCTTGTTTGCCGCCGAGATCGCCCTCGGGACCTGGTAGCTGGTGTCCTCCACGATGAGCCGGATCTGCCGGCCGTGGACGCCGCCGGCCGCATTCACCGCATCGAAGCGCATGCGCATACCGTTGACGACCCCGACTCCCCAGATGGCGACCGGCCCCGTCAGGTCGCTATGCGTGCCGAGCACGATTTCCGTGTCGGTCACGCCGTCCACCGTCGGCTGTGGCGGCGTATCGTCCCGTGTTGTGTCGGTGCTGTCGGGGGCGCCGCAACCGGCAACCGCCGCGATTCCAGACAGCAGGAGAACCGTGATGGCCTGCCTCATCGCTCATCCCCTCTTCAAAGCGTCGAATCCGAAGAAGCTTAAGGGATGCGCCGCAAACGCGCCATGGCAAAGGGCCGGTCCAGGGGAACGTGAGTCATCGGCCCTGCCAACTTACACTAGCCGGCACGTCCGCCTGGATAGGTACCCGGCGAGGGCGAAGATGCGTCCTTGTACGATACGGAAATGCGCGCGCTCGCATCAGTGATTGACCAATGCCAGACCCGGCACCTGCTGGATGCCGCCGGCGCGTTCTGCACTTTGGGGTACGCCACCCTCGCCTACCTGGCACGGGATTCCGGCGAGCCGGGCCTGCCGGCGTTCTTCGGCATCGTCGCCTGGACCGGCATGCCGGTATTCGCGCTGTATCTCCACGCCGTTCGCCGCGACGAACCCATTCCAGTGGCCAGGCTGCTGTTCTGGGCAGTGGCGTTCCGGCTGTGCGGACTCATCGGCGGACCGATCTACGAGGATGACTTCTTTCGGTACCTGTGGGACGGCTACCTGTTCGCGGCCGCCGGAACGCCCTACGGCATCAGCCCGGAGGCATTCTTCCTGGATGAGACCGTGCCACAAGCGTTGCGAGCGGTCCTCGACCAGATCAACCATCCGGAGCTGCCGACGATCTACGGGCCCACCGCCCAGGGCCTGTTCCTGCTCGGGTACTACATTCAACCCGGCAGCGTCGCCGCCCTGCAGGCGCTGCTGATCACCGTTGACCTGGTGGCAGTCGGCCTGCTGCTTCGCCTCGCTCCCGCGCGCAACGTCCTGCTCTATGCCTGGTGCCCGCTGGTGATCAAGGAGATCGCGTTCACGGCGCATCCGGACGGACTCGGCGTGTGTCTGCTGCTGGCCGCCATCGTCCTCGCCACCAGGGGCCGGGAGCGATGGGCCGCGGTCTGCCTTGGCCTGGCGGCCGGGGCAAAGATCTTCGTGCTGATCCTGGTGCCGCTCGTCCTGATCCGCGCCCGGTTCATCCACTGGTGCTACTTCACCGCCACGCTCGTTGCGCTGTACGCCCCGTTCGTTGCCACGGGCGGTGCCGGCTTCGAGTCGCTTGTCGTGTTCGCGCGCGAGTGGGAATTCAACTCCGCCCTGTTCGGCCTGCTCACTTCCGTGCTTTCGCCAACGGGGGCCAAGGTGGTGCTGGGCATCGCCTGCGGCCTGTTCTGGGTCTGGTACTACCGCCGCCACCGCCGCGAGCGCTCCGCGGTGCCGCGCGGCGATTGGGTATACGGCGCGTTTTTTCTCGCCGCGCCGGTGATCAACGCCTGGTACCTGCTCTGGTTGCTGCCGTTTGCGGCGGTGTACCCGAGCCGCTGGGCATGGGCGGCCTCGGTGGCCGTACTGCTTTCCTACATCACGGGGCTGACTCTCGACGACTACGGCATGCAGGCGTACGGTCACCCCTGGTGGGTCCGGCCCCTCGAATTCGGTGTCGTCGGCCTTGCCCTGCTCTGGGACCTGGCCCACAACCAACGTTCACAACGCGGAGCTGACCGGTAGGTACAAGCACCCGTATCGTCGGTATGATCCTTGAGCTGGTCTGGCCCCCGCGGTGCGCACCACTGCCAAGGAGTAATGCATGAAACGATTCGCCCTGGCATTGGCCGTGTGCATCGCGTCGGGCGCCCATGCCGTCCCGGCACCCGAACTGATCGCGTTCTGGGACCAGAGCGATGACACCAACACGGCGACGATCGATCACGGCGCCTGGCAGGAACTGCTCGACGCCTACCTGGCGATCCATCCATCCGGCGTGCACCGGTTCGACTATGCCGGCCTGCAAGCCGCGGCGGGCGACCGGGCGAAGCTGAACGCCTACCTCGACGACCTTCAGGCCCTGGACCCGCGGGCGTACTCGCGCGCCGAGCAGAAAGCATACTGGATCAATTTCTACAACGCGTTGACGGTCAGGGTGGTCACCGATGCCTACCCGGTGACATCGATCAAGCAGATTCACGAGGGCTGGATACCGTTGACGGGGCCCTGGGGAGACGTGCACGCCAGCGTCGCTGCTCAGGAACTGACGCTCGATGACATCGAGCACGGGATTCTTCGGCCAATCTGGAAGGACGAACGCATCCACTACGGCGTCAACTGCGCGAGCATCGGCTGCCCGAACCTCGCCACCCGGGCGTATACGGCCGCGAACACGGAGGCCCTGCTGGACCAGGGTGCGCGCGAGTACGTCAATCACCCGCGTGGGGTGGATTTCGTTGACGAGGACTTCATCGTCCTGTCAAGCATCTACGACTGGTGGATCGTCGACTTCGGCGATTCCGAGGAGGGCGTGTTTGCGCACCTCATCAGGCACGCCGACGACGAGTTGGCGGCGCAACTCGAGGGCTTCGCCGGCGGCATCGACTACGAGTACGACTGGGACCTCAATCAGCCGTAAGGCGGCATCACCGGCCTATTTCGGCCCGTGGCAATGCCCGCAGGGGACGCCCCGAGGGTGTCCCGGATGCAATCAGCCCTTCGCGGCCCCGGCGCGGTCGAGCGTCGTGCCCGCTCGACCGCGGCGCAGGCGGTGAAACCGCTCCACCCAGCCGAGCAGATTGTCCGGCGCATGCTTCTTGCGCCAGGCGCTGGCGGCGAACTTGTTGGCTTCGGTCAGCGTCGGATAGATGTGGATCGTCCCCATCAGGCTCTTCAGGCCCTTGCCCCATTTCATCGCCGCGATGAACTCGGCGATGAGGTCTCCCGCATGGTGGCCCACGATGGTCGCGCCAAGGATGCGGTCCTTGCCCGGCCGCGTCAGCACCTTGATGAAGCCGCGGCCCTCCTCGTCCGCCAGCGCGCGGTCGAGTTCCTCGAGTTCGTAGTACGTCACCTCCGCCTCGATGCCGCGGCTCTCCGCCTCCTGTTCGTTCAGGCCGACGCGGGCCACTTCGGGATCGGTGAAGGTCGTCCACGGAATGACCGAGTAGTCCGCCTTGAACCTCTTGAGCGGCCCGAACAGCGGATTCACCGATGCGTACCACGCTTCGTGGGACGCGGTGTGGGTGAACTGGTAGGGACCGATGACATCGCCGCAGGCGTAGATCGTCGGCACGCTCGTTCGCAGGTAATCGTCGACTTCGATTTCGCCGCGTTCGCCGACGGCGACGCCGACATCCTCAAGGCCCAGCCCCGCGGTGTTCGGCTGGCGGCCGACGGCCACCAGGATCGCATCGAACGGAACCCTGACTTCGGCGTCCCCGTCCCCTTTCGCGCAGACCAATACGCGCTCGCCGTTGTCTGACTCGACGCGCACCGCGCGGTGGCTGGTCAGAACCCGGATGCCCTCGGCGGCGAACTGCCGCTGAATGAGCTCGATCACGTCCGCGTCTTCGCGCATCAGGAGGTGCGGCGCCTGCTGCACCATGGTGACGTCCGCGCCGAACCGCCGGAAGGCCTGGGCCAGTTCGCTGCCGATGGGACCGCCCCCCAGCACGACGAGACGCGGCGGCAGCTCGCGAATCTCCCAGATGGTGTCCGACGTGTAGTAGCCCGCTTCCTCCAGACCGGGGATGGGCGGCACGAACGGCGCGCCGCCCGTGGCGATGACGATGTTGCGGGTGGTGATCTCCCGGTCGCCGACGCGAACGCTGTAGGGCGAGGTGATCCGCGCATCCCCCGTGATGCAGTCCACGCCGAGCCCGGTATAGCGTTCCACGGAGTCATGGGGCTCGATCTTCCCGATGATGCGCTGTACGCGCTCCATCACCTCTCCGAACTCGAACTCGACGCTCGCGCTCCTGAAGCCGTATTCCTCCGCGCGGGCGGCGTAGGACAGCATCTTGGCGGAGCGCAGTAGCGACTTGCTCGGCACGCAGCCCGTGTTCAGGCAGTCGCCGCCCATGCGGTGGCGCTCGATCAACGTGACCTTCGCCTTGACGGTGGCGGCGATCAGCGCGGCGACAAGACCACCTGAACCCGCGCCGATCACGACCAGGTTGTTGTCGAACCGCTTCGGCTTGCTGAACTTCCGCAAAGCCTTTCGGGACTTGATCGCATCGAGAATCTTCTTGGCGATCAGCGGCGCCACGCCAAGCAGGGCGAAGGAAATCCACAGCGCGGGCGACAGGATATCGCCGAGGGACTCGATCTGGCCAAGTTCCGCGCCGGCGTTCACGTAGACGACGGTGCCGAAGATCATGCCGACCTGGCTGACCCAATAGAAGCGCCAGGTCGAGATCGGCGTCAGCGCCATGGCAAGGTTGATCACGAAAAACGGGACGGCGGGAACCAGCCGCATGGCGAAAAGATAGAACGCGCCTTCCCTCTCGACGCCACGGTCGATGGTCGCGAGGTACTGCCCGAATCGCGCCCGCACCGCGTCCCGGAACAGGTAGCGCGAGATGGTGAACGCCATGGTCGCCCCCAGCGTGCTCGCGAACGACACCATGATCACGCCTTGCAGGAGCCCGAACACGGCACCCGCAATCAGTGTGAGCAGGGCGGCACCGGGCAGCGATGTGCCGGTCACCAGCACATAGATCAGGAAGAACGCGACAGCCGTGGTCCAGGGGTTTGCGGCGTCGTACGCGACGATGGCTTCCCGTTGCGCGGCGAAGAACTCCAGCGAGATGAACCGCTGCAGGTCGAAGACGAAGAACAGCGAGATTAGCGCTGCCAACGCGATGAAGAGGATGATTCGGCGCAGTTTCATGTTACCCCCCGTCGGCAAAGTGTCAGGCGTCCCTGTCGCTTTCCAGCCGAAGCTCCAGGATCTTTGCGTCCTCCCGGCCGTCCTCCGCCGGATAGTACCGTTTGCGCAGTCCGACTTCGTCGAAACCGAGGGATGTATAGAGCTGGCGCGCCGCCTCGTTCGACGGACGCACCTCCAGAAAGATGACCATTGCGCCCCTGCCGATGGCTCGGGCGATCATGTGCTCCGCAAGCGCGCGGCCGTGACCCCGGCGCTGCGCGGCCGCGCCGATGCAGATGTTGAGCAGGTGCGCTTCCCGCGCCGCCACCGAGAGCACGGCGTGTCCGATCACCTCTCCGCGGCACCTGGCAATCCAGCACTCGTGGCCCGCCGCGAGGCAATCGACGAAGACCCGGTCGGGCCACGGGTACTCATAGGCGCTACGTTCGTTCCGAACCACGGCGGCGAGGTCGCGCAACCGCATCAATTCGAAGCGGATTATTTCAATTCCCGGATCCGCCGCCATAGCGACTTCTTCTCCGTCAGCCCGCGCAGCGCACGCTCCAGGTAGATGTGTACGTCGAGGTCAGCTCCGATCAACTCCCGCACCCGCACGCCGGCCGCCAGCACGCGCGTGTCCTGGACAACCTGCGTCTCCAGGTAGGCGCGGAACGCGCGGCCGGCGGCGCCCATTCCCGCGTCCGCCGATTTCAGTTGCGGCCATTCGAACCTGGAGACCTCGCGCTCGACGCGTCCGGCGCCATGCATGGCGCGCGCAACATCGAGAAAGAAACGCCGCTCCTGCCACAGGGATTCGTCGATCAGGGCCAGCACGCGCCCGAACCGGACGCATCGAACGGTGAACGCTACCGGCGGCTCGCCGGCCGGCCTGTCAACCGCCCCGCCGGCGGGCTCGGCGACCCGCTCGGCGATCGGCTTACCAACGCGCGATCGCGCTTCGGTGACATCCGGTTTCGACTCGCGCATCCGCGCCCGTTCGGCCGCCTCGGACCGCTCCGCCAGCAGTTCGCGCCGCACCCAGACATCGATGCCGAGGGCATCGAGATATGCCAGGGAAGCGGGAGGGAGCATCGAGCAAGTGTACATCAGCGGCCTGCGCCCTTACATTAGGATCGCGACCGAACCAGGACAGACGGAAAATGCAATACCTCACCGACGACGTGCGAATCTCCGGCATGGAAGAAGCCGCCGCTCCGGAGTACCTGATCGAGGAACTGCCGATCTCCCAGCGCGCTTCGCAACTCGTGTTCAGCCTGCGGCGCCGATTGAGCGACATCATTGCCGGACGCGATGACCGCCTGGCGGTGGTGGCGGGCCCCTGCTCGATCCATGACCCCAAGGCCGCGATGGAATATGCCGAACGCCTGGTGGAACAGGCGAACAGGTTTGCCGAAGACCTGTGCATCATCATGCGGGTCTACTTCGAGAAACCGCGCACGACCGTGGGTTGGAAGGGGCTGATCAACGATCCCCACCTCGACGGCACATTCGACATCAACCTCGGACTGCGCACCGCCCGGCAACTGCTACACGATATCGTCGATCTCGGATTGGGAACGGGCACGGAATACCTGGATCCCATTTCGCCGCAGTACTACGGCGACCTGGTGTGCTGGGGCGCGATCGGCGCGCGCACGACGGAGAGCCAGATCCACCGTCAGCTCGCGTCCGGCCTGTCCTGCCCGGTCGGCTTCAAGAACAGCACCAACGGCAACATCCAGGTCGCGGCGGACGCCGTGAAGTCGGCGACCAACGAGCATGTCTTCCTTTCGGTCACGAAGGCGGGGCATTCGGCGATTTTCCAGACGGCGGGCAACGGCGATTGCCACATCATTCTTCGAGGAGGAGGCGGCGAGACGAACTACGACAACCCTTCCGTGCACTACGCCGCCAAGATTCTCGAGCAGGCGGGGCTGACAGACAGCGTCATGGTCGACATGAGCCACGCCAACGCGCAGCGGGACCCCAACCGCCAGATCAACGTCTGCGACGACATCTGCGGACAACTGGAAGGCGGCGAGAGGCTCATCATGGGCGTCATGATCGAGAGCAACCTCGTGGGCGGCTCGCAGTCCATCGACGCCGACGAACTGGTGTACGGGCAGAGCGTCACCGACGGCTGCATCGGCTGGGACGATACCGTCGCATGCCTGGAGAAGCTCGCCGCCGCCTCGCGCCGGCGCCGCGACCACGCCGACTGAGGCCCGGAAAAGCAACGCGTCAGGCCGGCAGGCGAATCCGCTCCACCAGTTCCCGTACGCTCTCCGGCGGCCGGCGCGTCACCGCGCTCACACCTATGGCGACGGCCATGTTCAGGGCGGCGCCCAGAACGCCGATGCCTTCGGGCGAGATCCCGAACAGCCAGTTGTCCGCCACGTTGCCGCCAAGGGGCGCCATGTACGCCTTGAAATACAGGATGTAGCCGACCGTGAACAGCAGACCGCTAAGCATGCCGGCAATGGCGCCCTCGCGATTGACACGGAGGCTGAATATGCCGAGCAGGATCACCGGGAAAAGCGACGAGGCCGCGATGCCGAAAGCGAGCGCCACCACTTCGGCCACAAACCCCGGCGGATCGAAGCCGAGGTAGCCCGCCACCATCACCGCGGCGGCGGCGCTGATGCGGCCCGCAAGCAACTCCTGCCTTTCCGAAATGCGCGGCGCGATGACGCCCTTCAGGAGGTCGTGGGACACCGCCGCCGAGATGACCAGCAGCAACCCCGCGGCGGTCGATAGCGCCGCCGCGATGCCGCCCGCCGCCACCAGCGCCACGACCCAGTCGGGAAGCCCCGCGATCTCCGGATTGGCGAGGACGATGATGTCGCGGTCCACGGTCAACTCGTTGCCTTGCCAGCCATACTCCCGGGCCCGTTCGGCGAATTCCGGGTTGGCGTCGTTGTAGTACTGGATCCGGCCATCGCCGTTGTTGTCCGAGACCCTGAGCAGACCCGTTTCTTCCCAGGTCCTGAACCACTCCGGCCGCTCCGCGTAGGCGAGGTTCGCATCCGCCTCTCCCACCGGACCGGCCTGGATGGTGGTGGTGAGATTCAGACGCGCCAGCGCACCCACCGCCGGCGCGGTGGTGTACAGGATGGCGATGAAGAGGAGCGCCCAGCCCGCGGATATCCGCGCATCGCGCACCCTCGGCACGGTGAAGAAACGCACGACGACATGGGGCAGCCCCGCGGTACCGAGCATGAGCGCCAGCGTGATGAAGAACATGTCGACGTGACCCTTCGCGCCGCTGGTATAGGCGGCGAAGCCGAGATCGGTGACGACCTGGTCGAGTTTCGCCAGCAGGGAAACGTCCTCGCCCGACACGTTGGCGCCAAAGGCGATCTGCGGGATGGGGATGCCCGTGACCTGCAGCGAGATGAAGACCGCCGGCACCGTGTAGGCGAAGATGAGGACGCAGTACTGCGCCACCTGCGTATAGGTGATGCCCTTCATTCCGCCGAGCACCGCGTAGAAGAACACCACGCCCATGCCGACGAACAGGCCGGTGGCGACATCGACGCCGAGAAAGCGCGAGAACACGATGCCGACGCCGCGCATCTGTCCCGCCACGTAGGTAAACGAAATGACGATGAGACAGATCACCGCGACGACCCGCGCGGTCCGCGAGTAGTACCGCTCGCCGATGAATTCCGGCACGGTGAACTTGCCGAACCGGCGCAGATACGGGGCGATCAGGAGTGCCAGGAGTACGTAGCCGCCGGTCCAGCCCATGAGGTACACCGAACCCCCGTAGCCCAGGTACGCGATCAGTCCGGCCATCGAAATGAACGACGCGGCGGACATCCAGTCGGCCGCCGTCGCCATGCCGTTGGCGACGGGGTGCACGTGCTTGCCCGCGACGTAGAAGTCGCCCGTGTCCCGGGCCTTGGACCAGAACGCGATGCCTACGTAGAGCGCGAAGGTGGCCCCGACAACGAGATAGGTGAGCGCCGTCAGCGACATCAGCCGTCCCGCGACGCGTCGCGCTCGTCCGATTCGTCTACGCCGTATTTCCTGTCGAGCCGCGTCACGCGCCACGCGTAGATGAAGATGAGGGGCACGAAGACGTAGATGCTGCCCTGCTGGGCGAACCAGAATCCGAGGCGGAAGCCGCCGAACGTGACTTCGTTCAGGACATCCACCAGCAACAGGCCGCAGCCGAAGGAAACGAAGAACCAGACCGCGAGGCAGACCGCCACCAGGCGCAGGTTCTCCCGCCAATAGGAAGGCTGTCTCATGGCACTGTCCCTCGTGACGCTAGGACGAGCGGGCTTTGAGCAGGATTCTAACGATTCTCTCGCCGAGCAGCAGGACCAGGATCGCGGTGTAGAGGACGGCCTCCCCGTATCCGGCCTTGGACAGCCACCAGAGATGCACGCAGGCGAGCACCCCGATGGCATAGACGATCCGGTGCAGCCGGCGCCAGTTTCGGCGCAGGCGGCGCTGCCAGCCCCGCGTCGATGTCGCGGCCAGCGGAACCAGGAAGACCAGCGCGGCGATTCCGACGGTGATGTACGGCCGTTTCGCGAAATCGTCGACCAGCGCGCCGAAGTCGAATCCCGCCAGCATCCCCAGGTAGCCGATGAAGTGCAGCACCGCGTAGGCAAACGCGAACAGGCCGAACATGCGGCGGAAACGCACCCATTGCGGGCGTTTGAACAGGCGGGAGGCGGGAGAGACCGCCAGCGTTGCCATCAGCAGCCGGATCGCCCATTCGCCCAGGTATCGGACGATCTCCTCGCCCGGGTCCGCCCCGAAAACCGTCCCCGGCATGAGGAATTCGCGATAGACGTCGTAGGCGAGCACGCCAAACGGCGACGCCAGCACCGCGAACAGCAGCACCTTTGCCGCCGTCCACCGGAGGTCGGGCCTGGCGCGACGGGTGACGCTCTGGCTCACGCCGTCAGAATTTTCGGCGCAGGTTCATGCCGGCGTAGAGCGAGGCCACCTCTTCGGCATAGCCGTTGAACATCATCGTTTCCATGCGGTTCGGCGAAAAGAACGAACTCGGCAAGCGGCGCTCGATGTTCTGGGGCCAGCGCGGATGGTCCACGTTCGGGTTGACATTGGCGTAGAAGCCGTATTCCTGCGGCGCCATCACGTTCCAGGTCGTTCGCGGCTGGCGCCGCATGAGCCGGATCCTGACGATGGACTTGATGCTCTTGAAGCCGTATTTCCACGGCACCACGAGGCGCAGCGGCGCGCCGTTCTGGTTCGGCAGCACCTTGCCGTACATGCCGACGGCGAAGATGGCGAGCGGATGGTTCGCCTCGTCGAGGCGGAGTCCCTCGACGTAGGGCCAGTCGATGCTGGAGAAGAAGGACCGCTGGCCGCGCATTTCCTCGGGGCGGTGCAGGGTCGTGAACTCGACGTACTTCGCGCTGGAAGTCGGCTCGAAGCGATCCAGCAGGCGTCTCACCGGAAACCCGAGCCAGGGTATGACCATGGACCACGCCTCGACGCAGCGCAGGCGATACACGCGTTCCTCGAGATCGACATTCGCAAGCAGGTCCTCGATCGCGATGGTGCCGGGTTTTGCCACCTCTCCCGTGACTTCAATGCTCCAGGGATCGACGGTCATTTCTCCGGCGTATTCCGCAGGGTCACCCTTGTCCGTGCCAAACTCGTAGAAGTTGTTATAGGTCGAGGCGTATTCGAAGGGTGTGATCTCTTCGCTTGAGTCCTGTCCGCTGAAGTCCGGGCCAGGAGCGAAACCCTTGCCCGCCAGCCACTCTTCGGTCAGCGCCAGGGCGTTGAGACCGCCGAGCGCCAGCGAGGAAGCGCCCAGCGCCATGAATTCCCGGCGCGAGCGATAGATACGCTCGGGCGTGATCTCGGATGGCTTCGGGTCGCCGGACGCCTTAATGCGAACGTGCATGGGTTACCTCCGATCGAGCAGTCAATCTTCTTCCCCCGCCTTTTCTTCCGCTCCCGCCTCCTCTCTTCCGCGAAAACGCGTCCAGAGATAGCGGCCCGGTCCCGAAAGGGCATAGACGGCGAACGCCAGCAATAGCAGTTTCGGCGGGTCTGCCAACACGACGGCGAAACCGAGGGTGACACCCACCAGCGTGAAAAACCCGACGCGGCCCCTGAAGTTGATGACCTTCGGCGAGAAGTACTTGAAGTTCGACACCATCAACAGGCCCGTTCCCGCAGTGACCAATGCCAGGCCGATCGCAGCCACAAGTCCCGGCGCCTCGCCCGCCAGCGCTTCGCTCCACACCCAGACCGTGCCGGCCACAACCGCCGCCGCCGCCGGACTCGGCAATCCGGTGAAGGTGCGGTGGTCGGTTTCCTGGATGTTGAAACGGGCCAGTCGCAGCGCCGCGCACGCCATGTATACGAAGGTGACGACCCAGCCAACCTGCTCGAGGCTTGAAAGCGCCCAGGAGAACGCGACCAGGGCGGGCGCCACGCCGAACGCCACCATGTCCGAAAGGCTGTCGAACTCGGCGCCAAAGTCGCTCTCGGAGCGCGTCAGGCGGGCCACCCGGCCATCGGCCGCGTCGAGCAGCATGGCCACGTATACCGCGAGGCCCGCCGCCACGAAACGCCCGTTCATGCCGGCGACGATCGCGTAGAAGCCCGAGAAGAGCGCGCCCGTGGTGATCAGGTTGGGCAGCAGCGCCACGCCGCGGCGATAGCTTGAAGAACTCCTCAGGCGACCGTCATCGGTCGATGTCCTGACCGGTCGCAACTTCGATTCGTTCGGTTTGTTCTCGTCTTCAGCCACGGCTGTCCGCCTATCGCTCCGCGTTGGGAACTCCCTTGCAGATTGTGACCCGAGGCAAGCCGGGTTAGTTCCTCGCCCGGTCCACCAGCTTGTTCGCCTGAATCCAGGGCATCATCGCCCGCAGCCGTTCGCCGACGCGTTCGATCTCGTGATTCTGGCTCATGCGGCGCATGGCCTTGATCGTCGGCGCGCCCGCCTGGTTCTCGCTGACGAATTCGCGCGCGAAGCGCCCCGACTGGATCTCGCCCAGAATGCGCTTCATCTCCTGCTTCGTCTCGTCGGTGACGATGCGCGAACCCCGGGTCAGTCCGCCGTATTCGGCCGTGTTCGACACCGTGTACCACATGTTGCCGACCCCGCCCTCGTAGAAGAAGTCGACGATCAGCTTGAGTTCGTGCAGGCACTCGAAGTACGCCATCTCGGGCGCGTAACCCGCTTCCACCAGCGTTTCGAACCCGGCCGTCACGAGCGCCGCGGCCCCGCCGCAGAGCACCGCCTGTTCGCCGAACAGGTCGGTCTCGGTCTCCTCCCGGAAGCTGGTCTCGATGATCGCCGCCCGGCCGGCGCCGATGGCGCACGCATAGGACAGTGCGATCTCCTTCGCCTGCCCGCTGGAATCCTGAGCGACGGCAATCAGCGACGGCACGCCGCCGCCTTCGGTATACGTCGAACGCACGGTGTGCCCGGGCCCCTTCGGCGCGATCATCACGGCATCGATATCCTCGCGCGGTTCGATCAGGCCGAAATGGATATTGAAGCCATGCGCGAAGGCGATCGCCCCGCCGTCCTTCATGTTCGGCGCGATCTCCTCGGCATAGATGCGCTGCTGATGCTCGTCCGGCGTGAGGATCATCACGACATCGGAACCGACCACCGCCTCGTGGACGGGCGCGACCTCGAATCCGGCGGCCTCCGCCTTGGCCCACGAACCCCCGCCCGGCCGCAGACCGACCCGGATGTTCGACACGCCGGAGTCGCGCAGGTTGTTGGCGTGGGCATGGCCCTGGGAGCCGTAGCCGACTACCGTCACCTGCATGTTCTGGATGATCGACAGGTCGGCGTCCTTGTCGTAATAGACCTGCATGGCTGTCCCCCTATAGGCTCAGAATCTTGTCGCCCCGACCGATCCCGGACACGCCGGAGCGCACGGCTTCGAGCACCGTGGCTTCGCCCACGGCCCGCAGGAAGCCGTCGAGCTTGTCGCTCGGACCGGTGAGCTGGACGGTGTAGGCGTTGTCGGTGACATCGATGATTTGTCCGCGGAATATGTCCGCCGTACGCTTGACCTCCGCGCGTTGCAGGCCCTCGGCATGCACCTTCACCATCATGATTTCCCGCTCGAGGTGGTCGCCTTCGGTCAGGTCGACCACCTTGAACACTTCGATCAGCTTGTTGAGCTGCTTGGTGATCTGCTCGATCGTGTCCTCATCGCCAATGGTCGTCAGCGTGAGCCGCGACAGCGTCTCGTCCTCGGTCGGCGCCACGGTCAGGGTCTCGATGTTGTAGTTGCGTTGCGCAAAGAGCCCCACGATCCTCGACAGCGCGCCCGCTTCGTTCTCCAGCAGTACGGCGATGATTCGGCGCTCGCTCATGACGACGCCGTCTGCCGCTCGAGGACCATGTCGTCCATGGCGCCACCCTTGATCGCCATCGGGTAGACGTGTTCTTCCGGGTCGATGCAGGCGTCGACCAGGCATAGCTTGTCCGCGTACTTCGGGCTGAATACTTCGGAGATCACCTCCTCGAGCTCCGACACGCTGCCGGCGCGGAATCCCGCGTGGCCAAACGAGCCCGCCAGGTCGACGAAGTCCGGCAATGCGTCGCGATAGGTGCTGTGGGAGAGCCGACCCCCGTATTGCATGTCCTGCCACTGCTTCACCATGCCCAACGCCGCGTTGTTGAGGTTGATGATCTTGATCGGCAGCGCATATTGCATGCAGGTGGAGAGTTCCTGCATGTTCATCATGAAACTGCCCTCGCCGGTAATGCACACGACGGTGGCATCCGGAAAGGCGAACTGGACGCCCATCGCGGCCGGCAGGCCGAAGCCCATGGTGCCGAGGCCGCCAGAGTTGATCCAGCGGCGCGGGTGATCGAACTTGTAGTACTGCGCCGCAAACATCTGGTGCTGGCCGACATCGCTCGTGACATAGGCCTCGCCCGACGTCGCCCGGTACACCGCCTGAACGACCTGCTGCGGCAGCAGCGGCGAGTCTCCCCGGTGGCGCTGGTCGTGGTCGAGCCCATGCTTGCAGCGCCACCGCCGAATCCTTTTCCACCAGCCGGCCAGCGCTTCCCCGTCGATGACATCGGGATTGCGGCCGAGAGACTTGTCGAGCACCTGGTTGACTTCGCGCAGCACCGCATCCGCCGGCCCGACGATGGGCACGTCGGCGCGAATGATCTTCGAGATCGATGCCGGGTCGACATCGAGGTGCACGATCTTGGCGCCGGGACAGAACTTCGCCGGATCGTTGGTGACCCGATCGTCGAAACGGGCCCCGATGGCGAAGATCATGTCGGCATGGTGCATGGCCATATTGGCTTCGAACGTGCCGTGCATGCCGAGCATGCCGAGAAATCGCCGGTCGGTCCCGGGGAATCCGCCGAGACCCATCAACGTGTTGGTCACCGGATAGTCGAGCTTGTCGACAAGCTCGCCGAGTTCCTCGGCGGCATTGCCCTGCACGACGCCGCCACCGGCGTAGATCACCGGGCGTTTGGCCTCCAGCAACGCGCGCACGGCCCGGCGAATCTGCCCGCTGTGCCCGCGCACCGTCGGATTGTAGGATCGCAGCGCGACGTCACGAGGATAGTGGTACTCGAAGGTCACGTTGGGGTCGGTGGAGTCCTTCGGGACGTCGATGACCACCGGACCCGGACGGCCCGTCGTCGCGATGTAGAAGGCCTTCTTGACGACCTCCGGTATCTGCGACGCCTCGCGGATGAGGAAGCTGTGTTTCACGACCGGCCGGGAGATGCCGACCATGTCGGTCTCCTGGAATGCGTCGGTGCCGATCTGGGCGTTCGGCACCTGGCCGGAAATCACGACGATCGGCGTCGAATCCATATGCGCCGTCGCTATCCCGGTAATGGCGTTGGTCGCCCCGGGTCCCGACGTGACCAGGACGACGCCGGGCCGTCCTGTGGCCCGGGCGTATCCGTCGGCCATGTGCGTCGCCGCCTGTTCGTGGCGCACGAGTATGTGCTCCACCTTCTGCTGCTTGAAGATGGCGTCGTAGATATGCAGGGACGCCCCGCCCGGGTAGCCGAAAAGGTATTCAACCCCTTCGTCCTGCAAGGCGCGAATCAGCATGTCGGCGCCGGACAGCATCTCCGCCATGGGACATTCAACGAGAATGGACAAGGGCCGGGGATTCTTACGGTTGGCCCGTTACATGTCAAACCGGGAAGACGCCCCCCGCGCATCCGCCTCGAGCGCCCGAACAAGCGCCGCGATGTCCTCGGGCACGGGACTCTCGAATCGCATCGCGCGGTTGGAGACCGGATGCTCGAAGCCGAGAAAACGCGAGTGCAGCGCCTGTCTCGGGAACCGCCGGATCGTGTCGATGAGTTCCGCCGAAGGACCCTTCGGCAACCGGCGCCGGGCACCGTAGCGCCCGTCGCCCACCAGTGGGTGGCCGATGGCCCCAAGGTGGGCGCGCACCTGGTGGGTGCGTCCCGTTTCCAGCGTCGCGCGAACCAGCGTGTGGGCCCGATAGCGGGCGATGACACGCACATGGGTCAGCGCCGGGCGACCGTCTTCGCGCACCCGCCGGCGCGTGCGCTGCACGGAATCGCGGCCAAGCGCGAGGTCGATGTCCCGGCCCGAGATCATGACCCCCTCCGCCACGGCCACGTATACCCGGTCGACGGCGCGCCGCTGGATCGCCTGCACGAGCGACTGGCGCACCGGTTCGCTCGCCGCCACCACCATCAGGCCGCTCGTGTCCTTGTCCAGCCGGTGCACGATTCCCGCCCGGGGCAGCGCCGCAAGGGACGGCCTCCTCGCGAGCAGACCGTTGACCAGGGTGCCGTCCGCGTTTCCGGCGCCCGGATGCACGACGAGTCCGGCGGGCTTGTCGACGACGATCAGGTGCTCGTCCTCGTAGGCCACCCCGAACGGCACGGGCTGCGGCTGGTCGCCGAGCGTGCGCGCCGGTTCCTCGAGACGGACGGATAGACGCTCGCCGCCGAGGACCCGGTAAGCCGGTTTCCGCACTCGACCGTCGAGCCGCAGGGCGCCGGACCGGATCGCCGCGACGATCCGGCCGCGCGACAGGCCCGGCACGAGCCTGGTCGCGGCGACGTCCAGCCTCTCGCCCGCGCTCTGCTCTGGCACGACACCGTCGAACACCTGGTGGTCGGCCCGCATCCGTGGCTCCTTCGGCTATATCCGCGACCGCGATCGAAGCGTTAAACTAACCCGCATGCACAAACGACTACGAATAGCATTTCTGCTTCTCGTTTTCGGCGCCAGTGGATGCGCCTGGATGCCGTTCATCGGGCGCGACCGCGACACGGAGGACACCGAAGCGCACACCACCGAGGAGATACTCTACAACAGGGCTCGCGCCAGCATGCGCTCCGGCAACCACAACGCCGCCGTCGAGAGGCTGGAACAGCTCGAGGCGCGTTTTCCCTTTGGACGATACGCGGAGCAGGCCCAGCTCGAACTGATATACGCGAAGTTGATGTCGCACGCCCTCGACGACGCGGAGGCCGCCGCGGACCGGTTCCTTCGCCTCCATCCGCAGCACCCCAACATCGACTACGTGCTGTACCTGCGCGGCCTGACCGCCGAGAAGTTCGACCGCAACATGTTCGATCGATTTCGCCCCGACGACGTGTCGAAACGCGACGTCAGCAACGCGCGGCAGGCGTTCGCCCACTATTCGGAACTGCTCGCCAACTATCCGGACAGCATCTACGCCAAGGATGCCCGGCAACGCATGATTCACCTGCGGAACCTGCTCGCCACGACGGAAGTCAACATCGCCCTCTACTACATGTCCCGCGGCGCCTACGTCGCGGCGGCGAACCGCGCGCGCGGCGTGGTCGAAAACTACTCCCTGACCCCGGCGACCGCGGACGCGCTTTCGATCCTCGTCGAGGCGAACTATCAACTCGGCCTGCCGGAGACCGCGAACGACGCGTTGCGGATCCTGGCCATCAACTACCCCGAACATTCGACCTTCGACGTCAACGGCAACTTCGCGTTCGCGCAGTCAACCGGCAATCGCGGCCGATCGCTGCTGAACGTCATGACCCTCGGCCTCATCGGCCGGTCCAGGACCCCGCAGCCAGTCAGCATCGAGCAGCCCGCACCGAACTAGCGGGATACCCCCGGGCGCCATAATTGCGCAGCGCCCAAGCGCAGGTTCGCACCCTTTCCGGAGACGAAGGCGCACGCATCTTTCAGCGGCGGCCTCTATCGCGCGTGTTCCGAGGCCATCTACGATGGGTGATGGCAGGCAATGGACCGTTCGTTGTGAAGTGCTCGGGGCTCACGCTGGTGGAATTGCTCACGACACTGGCCGTGGCGGGCATCCTCGTCGCCTCGGCCAGCGGCGGCGCGGGCCACCTGGTCGAGCAGCACCGCGCCAGCGCAGCGGTCAACCAGATGCTCGGCGCGGTCCGTTTCGCCCGCCATGCCGCGGTCACGCACCGCGCGTTCGCCACACTGTGTCCCGCCGAGGGCGCGCAGCCCGGCGGCCCGTCCCAACACGACTGCGGCCGCCGCAACACCTGGCACAACGGCGCGCTGGTGTTTCTCGACCGGAACGCCAACGGGCGTTTCGACGGCGAAGACGTGCTCCTTCGCCGCGTTCCACGCCTGCGGGAAGGCGACCGTTTCTACTGGCGTTCCTTCCGCAACAGGACCTACCTCATGATTCGTCCCAATGGATTGACGGACTGGCAGAACGGCAACCTCCTCTATTGCCCCGAGAACGGGGACCCGACGTACGCGCGACAGATCGTCGTCAATGCCCAGGCCCGCGTCCGGCACGCGCGGGACAGCGACGGCGACGGCATCGTGGAAGACTCGCGAGGTCGCCCGGTCGCATGCCCGTGACGTTTGTCCCCTAAATCGCGTCGAGCTCCCGCCAGGACATCCGGAGCGCGCGTCCCGATCCCGCACCGGGCCCCGGCAATGCGAACGTGCTCTGCAAGACCACCCGCGCATGCGGCGTCCCGCCCACGGCGCGGGCGGTCACCCTGAACACTTGCACCTCAAAGCCACCCTCCGGGTCCACCCACGACGCGATGCGCTCGACGATGAACCGGGGCGGCGCCGCCACGCCGGGCAGCGGCGTCGCGACACGGCTGTTGACGCCGTCCCAGGTCTCCGGCCGCGACCATGTAACCGGCGTGCCAAAACCCGGCCCCGCGTAAAAGCCCACGGCCGCAGGATCGAACCCGGCCGATGCAAGGCGCCGCTCTGCCTCGCGCAGCGCCGATTCCGCCGCCTGCAGGGCGAGGTCGCCGTCGTGCCCGTTGCGCGCCATGCGCACCTCCAGCGACACCGTCTGGGAAGCCGACACGCCGGCGACACCGAGCGTAAGCAAAACGACCAGGCAGACGAACAATGCGATGCCGGACTGCCTGTTCCGCACGGCTCTATCCAATGAATACCTCCGTAATTCAATAGGATACATATCAATTCCGAAGGGCGATCACGCGCGAAAACGTGCGCCGCATCGGCTCGCCAGCCGCCACGGCGTCGACGCTGTTCGCGGTCAACCGGACGTCGATCGATCTCACGTCCCGACCACCGGTATCGCCGGCAGGCACATACCGGTCCACCGCCCCGTCCCGGTTGCCGTCCACACCGAGGCGTACCTGCAGGTCCTCGATCCCCTGGATCAGTTCCACCGGCCCATCCGTCGTGGTCTTGCGCCAGAGCGAAGCGGGAACGGATCCGACGTTGTTGCTGCCGCTTCCGCGCGCGACGAAGTAGATTTCCGTGACGACGCCAAATATCGCCGCCCCTTCGGGGCCGGACACGCTCCCGTAAGGCGTGTCCGTCGCGGACAGCGAAGCGCCCGCCGCGTTATCGAACAGCCCATCGCCCGACGTGCGGACGAGGGTCGCGATACGGTCTCCACGCTCTATCCGATCAATGCGGAACAGCGCCGCCTGCCGGCAATCGGAAATGACGGCAAAGTCGCCGGCGTCGAGGTCGAGTTCGCCATCGTCTTCCACCACCGGAAAGTCGTCGGGCGCCGCCATCGCCGCCAGGCGCGCGCCCGGCGAAGCGACCCGACGCAGGGCCAGCACATCGGTGAACGGCAGGATCGCGCCGGTGTCGACGCCGCGACCGCGCGCGAAGGCGTTGCGGGCACCATTCCTCGGAACGCGCGAGAGACTCGGTGTCCAGCTTTCCGGCAAGCCGCGCGCATCCGTGCCGTCGAAGGCCTCGACAGGCCTGCTCACGTCGACCTCGAAGATGCTTCCCCAGGATCCGTTCAGCGTATTCCGCACGGTGCCCGTCCCGGACTGGCAGCCCGTGTAGCCCGCAGAGCGGACAGACCTGGCGATGAAGTCCAGCGCCTGCCGGGCGGACTCCTGCATTCGGGTCTGGCCGTGCAGCAGCACGTACGCGTTTTGGCTGTCGGCGAAAAGCCGCGCCGCACCCGACGCCACGATCACGCCGAGCCCCAGCGCCAGCATCAACTCGATCAGCGACGCGCCGCCCACACCCCGCGCGCGCGTTGGCGGTTGGCCACCCTCGATCTTCGCGCTCACACCCTGCTCGCGATCGCAATTCCGATTGGCGAGGCCCGACCGGGCGGCCGCCACAGCACCCTGACGGTGACCGAATCCGTCGCGGCATCGGTCACCACCGTGCCATCGCCCTCCGGCAACCCCGACATCGCCGCGGCATCGCCCAACGCGCCCAATTCCCGAAACTGCACACAGGCCGCCGCATCGCGCCAGGCACCGAGCGAGCACTTCCACAGGGCTACGTCGAATCGCGCCATCTCCCGGGGGCCGCATGGGGCGCGCAGACAGTCCTGGAAGACCGGCGGGCCAGTGCCGACCGCGAACTCGCTGGCCGGCGCCACGCCGTTCGCGCGGATCCGATCCATCATGTCGAGAGCACGCTGCACCGCGACCGAACGCGCATACGCCTCGCGCCCCGCGCGCAGGCTCTCGGCCTGCAGGCCCGCGAGGCCGAGGGCGCCGGCGCTCATGACGAGCACGGCGACGAGTGTCTCCGTCAGGGTGACGCCCCGTGCGCGGGTCATTCCCACATATCCTCTCCCGGACCGAACTCCCCGTCGTCGTTGCGGTCCCAGAACCGTCCCGCCGCCCCGTCCAGCGCCAGGTCCCCATCCCCGTCGACGACGTTGCCGGGACGGACCGGGCTCGCCCGAAGCAGGAACCCGGTGAAGCGGTCTTTCGCCAGGTCGATGCGATAGTGCGTCGACATCGGGGTACAGATATTGGGGGTCACCCGACCACTGTCCAGGTCGCCGGCGCCGTCGCCATCCGAGTCGATCGCCGAGAGGTAGGAGAAGGTGAGGCTCGCGTGGCGCTCCATGCCCTGGGCGCAGCGCAGGAGATCCGCCTGCGCCATCGCACGATGGGTCCCGACGCTGTACCGCGTATACAGGGGCGAGGCGAGCGCTGCCAGGATCGCGAGGATTCCCAGCGCCGCCATCAATTCGATGAGCGTGAATGCCGCAGCCCGCGTGTGCATACCGGACCTCCGCCGATGCGAGAGTCCAAGGTACAGCGGGCCGGGGTGGCGTTGCAGGCGTCAATGCCCCGAAGGGGCGTGCGATCTTTCAGGCGATCGGCGTGCGCCGATACTCGGTCAGGAAGTCCCGCGCGCGCCCGGCATCGACCGCGTCAGCACCAGCGCGATCCAGATCGCCGCGCCCACGGTCACCGCCGAGTCCGCGACGTTGAAGATCGGAAAACGGAACGAACCGTAGTGGACGAAGACGAAGTCGATCACGTGTCCCAGGCTCACGCGGTCCACGAGGTTTCCGAGCGCGCCCGCGAGGATGCAGGCGCAGGCAATGCCGTACCACCCCGCGCCCCGTTGGAGCGTGCGTAGCTCGTTGATGAGAAAGAGCGAAAAGGCGCCCGCCAGCAACGACAGGCCCCATCGCGACCAGTCCGCCTCCGCGAACATGCTGAAGGCCGCTCCCGTGTTGTGCACGAGCTTCCAGGAAAGAAACGGCAACACGTCCACCCGCGACACGTCGGTCAGTTCCCGGGTCGCGATCTGTTTCGTCCACTGGTCGAGACCGAGAATCAGCAGCGTCAGACCGTAGCAATAGAGTTTCATGCCGCGAACCAGCCCTTCGCCGCCGCGATATCCCGCTCGATCTGCGACTTCAGCGCATCGAGCGACGGGAACTTTCGCTCCTCGCGCAGCTTCTGGTGCACCGTGACCGTCAGGAGCCTGCCGTAGATGTCCTCGTCGAAGTCGAAAATGTGCACCTCCAGCAACGGTTCGCTGCCGTCGACGGTCGGCCGCACCCCGATGTTCGCGACGCCTGTGTGCCGCCGGTCGAGCCCATGTACGCTGACGCAGAAGACGCCGGTCAGGGGCGACCGGTAGCGCTGCAGGCGGATGTTGGCCGTCGGCACGCCTATGGTGCGGCCGAGCTGCCGTCCATAGACGACGTGTCCCATCATGAAGTACTTGTGGCCAAGCAGTTGCTCCGCCGTCGGGAAGTCGCCACCGGCGAGCGCGGCACGGATCCCGGTGCTGCTGACCCGTTCGTGCACAAGCGCATAGGTGTCCATGTGGCTGACCCCGTAGCCGTAGCGGTCGCCGGCAGCCTTCAGCATGGCGTAGTCTCCGACCCGCCCGGCACCGAAACGGAAGTCGTCTCCAACGATGACGTACTCCGCGCCGAGGATGTCGCGCAGGACATCCCTGGCCACATACGCCGCGGGCATGGATGCCGTCTGTTCGTTGAACGGTATGCACAGCACGCGATCGATCCCGGTCGGCCGGAGCAGGTGCATTTTCTCGCGAAACCGCGTCAGCCGCGCAGGGACCTCCCTGCCCCGGAAGAACTCCCTCGGCTGGGGCTCGAACGTCATCAACAGGCTTGGCCGCCCCAGCTCGACGCTCTTTGCGACGAGTTGCGCGAGCAGCTTCAGGTGACCATGGTGCACGCCGTCGAAGTTGCCGATGGTCACGACATTGCCGCGTTGGTGCGGCGCGACGCCCTGCATGCCGCGTATGAGTTCCATGGCCGGATTCTACTCAGACTCGGTGACGCATATCGGCGGGACGCACACCCATCGCACAGGCGGCGGCGACGTACACGAGAAAACCACCCACGACCGCACACGCGAGCAACAGCGCCCGGCCGGCCAGGAGTGCATCCACGGGAAACGCCTCGAGCGCGAACGCGCCCGCGTCGAGCCAGGCTTCGTCCCCCGGAACGAACCATGCGAGCGCCGCCAGCATGATGCCGCTGGCCACCGTCGCGGCGGCGAGGGTGCGCCACAGCGCCCGCGTGGGAGCATAGTCGGAGCGGCGCAACAGGCCCCGAATGAGCAGCCCCGCGTTGACGGTGGCGGCGATGCCGAGGGCAAGGGCGAGGCCAACGTGCTTGAGCCACCAGAAAAGGGCCAGTCCGGCCGCGATGTTCACGCCCACCGAAACCGCGGCATAGCGAAACGGGGTGCGGGTGTCCTGCCGGGCAAAGAAACCCGGCGCCGCGATCTTGACCAGCACCAGCGCGGGCAGGCCGAGCGCGAAGGCCTGCAGCGCCGCCGCCGTCATGCGCGCGTCGCCGGCGTCGAATTCGCCGTGATGGAACATCGTCGCCACCAGCGGGACGGCAAGGAAAAACAGCGCGGCGGCGGCGGGCAACGCGAACAGGATGGCCATGCGCAGACCCCAATCCAGCGTCGAGGCGAAGCCCTCGCGGTCGTCCCCGGCGTGCAGCCGCGACAGGTTCGGCAACAGCACCGTGCCAAGCGCGACCGCGACCACCCCGATCGGCACCTCCATCAGCCGGTCGGCGTAATACAGCCAGGAAATGCTGCCGGTGACGAGCAGCGAGGCAAGAATGCCGCTGATCAGCCCATTGACCTGGTGGACCGACGCTGCGAATACCGCCGGCCCGAGCAGGCCTCCGACCTTGCGCACGCCGGGATCGCGCCAGTCGATCTTCGGCGGCAGCAGCAATTCGAGACGGCGCAACGACGGGAGCTGGAACAGCAGTTGGGCGATGCCGGCAACGAATACGCCCCAGGCGAGAGCCATGGCCGGTTCGGAGAACAGGGGCGCCGCGACGAGCGCCGCGCCTATCAGCGAGAGGTTCAGCAGGACGGGTGTGAACGCCGGCACCGCATAGCGGTGGAAGCTGTTCAGCATGGCGCCCGCGAACGCCGTGAGCGAGATGAACGCGAGGTAGGGGAACGTGACACGCAGCATGTCCGCGGCCAGCGACAGGCGGCCGTCGTCGCCGGCGAAGCCCGGCGCGAAGATCACCACCAGGCCGTAGGCGCTGGCGATCCCCGCGATCGTCACGATCGTCAGGACCACGGTGAGGTTGCCGGCCACCGCCCGCACGAAGTCGTCCAATGCGCGCCGGTCGCCGGTGCGGTACTCGGCGAGAACCGGCACGAACGCCTGCGCGAAGGCACCTTCGGCGAACAGGCGCCGGAAGAAGTTCGGTATCCGGAACGCCACGAAGAACGCGTCCGCCGCCCCCGTGGCGCCGAGAAAGTGGGACAGGACGATGTCGCGGACGAATCCGCTGACGCGGGAAAGCGCCGTCATGGATGCGACCACCGACCCCGCGGCCGCGACATCGGCCGTTTCCGGGGCGGTCGGCCTATCCGGCTCGGTTGACATCGCGGACCCCCGCGGGCAAATTAGCGCGTCGCTTTGCAGGAGTACGTTCTTGGCCAACAATCCACAAGCCAAAAAACGCGCGCGTCAAGCCGAGGCGGCCCGCGCGCGCAACGCGAGCCAGCGCTCGATGTACCGCACCTACCTGAAGCGGGTCAACGCCGCGGTCGAGGCGGGCGACAAGGAAGCGGCTTCCGCCGCCCTGGCCGACGCCGTCCCGATTCTCGACAAGTTCGTCGGCAAGGGAATCCTGCACAGGAACAAGGCGGCCCGGCACAAGTCGAGGTTGCACGCGCAAATCCAGGCGCTCGGCTGAGCGCCTGGCATGCGAGGGGTTTCCCCTCGCGCTGGTATTCCTTGCGAGGAGCGCCCGAGCGCTGCTCTTTCTTGCGAGGGACACCCTCGTTCTCCTTCTCTTGTCGAGGGACACCCTCGTGCTGCTCTTCTTTTCGAGGGACTCCCTCGTGCTGCTCTCTTTTTCGAGGGACTCCCTCGTGCTCCCGGCGGTCCCCCCGGGCATCACAGTACCGCCAGGTTGTCCCGGTGGATCAGTTCGGGCTCGTCGACGTAGCCGAGGCGCGCTTCTATCTCATCGCTGCCGACGCCCAGCAATAGACGGACTTCGTCGCCGCTGTAGTTCACGAGCCCCTTGGCCACCTCGGTGCCCGCCGCGTCCGTGACGCGAACCATGTCACCGCGCCGGAACTCTCCCGTCGCCCGCACGGCGCCGACCGCCAGGATGCTCACCCCCCGGTTGCGCACGGCTTCCACCGCGCCCGCGTCGAGGGCGATCTCGCCCTTGGCGATGAGTTGCCCCGCGATCCAGCGCTTGCGCGACGCCAGCGGCTCGACATCGGCGGTAAGCACCGTGCCGATGTCCGCCCCATCCGCCAGCGCCAGCAGGACACCGTCGAGGGTTCCGTTGGCGATCGCCGTATGCGTACCGGAACGCGCCGCAAGCCGCGCCGCCGCGAGCTTCGTCACCATGCCGCCCCGGCCGAGGACCCCGCCGCCACCGGCGTAGTCGTCGAGTTTCGAATCATCCGCCGACGCATCGCCCACCAGCCGCGCGCCGGGATCGACCTTCGGGTCGCGTTCCAGCAATCCGTCCTGGTCCGTCAGAAGCACCAGGACGTCGGCTGCCAGCGCGCTCGCCACCATGGCGGACAACATGTCGTTGTCGCCGAGCTTGATCTCCTCGGTCGCCACCGAGTCGTTTTCGTTGATCACCGGCACCACGCCGAAGTCGAGCAGCGTCCGCAGAGTCGCCCGCGCGTTCAGGTAGCGGCCGCGATCAGCGAAGTCGTCGTGGGTCAGCAGCACCATCGCCGTGCCGAGACCGGAGCGCCGCAGCGCCTGTTCGTACGCCTCGACGAGACCCATCTGCCCGGCCGCTGCCGCCGCCTGCAACTCGTGCACGCTTTCCGGGCGACTTGAGAGGCCCAGCCTGCGGCAGCCTTCCGCCACCGCGCCGCTCGAGACGAGGATCACGCGGCTGCCCCGATCCCTCAGAACCGCGATCTGGTCACACCACCGCGCAACGGCGCCGTGATCGAGGCTGCGTCCGTTGCCGGTCAACAGCGCGCTGCCGATCTTGACCACCCAAAGGCCGGCTTCGCGGAGCTTCTGTCGCGCGGACGTGCTCACCGTCCGGCGCCATCCGGGCCATCGGCTGCCGATCCGGGAACCGCATCATCGAAACCGGCATCCGCATCCCGTAACGCACTTGCGGCGGAATCGCGCAGGGCGCGGCGCTCCGTTTCCGAGCGCAGGAGCACGTCCTGGGCGATGCGTTCCTGCAACGCCTTTTCCACTTGGGCGTCGATGCCGGCCAGCCCACCGGCGAGCGCCCTCAGGAGGCCGGGTATCCCCTCCCCCGTCGCGGCGGAAACCGGGTACACCTCCCGGTCCGGGTAGCGCGCGCGGATCGCATCGGCCACATCCGTATCCGTCGTCAGGTCCATCTTGTTCGGTGCCATCCAGATCGGCCGTTCCGCGAATGCCGGACTATAGGCGAGAAGCTCCCGCTCGATTGCGTCGATATTGTGCAAAGGATCCGAACCGTCCGGCGGAGCGACATCAACGACGTGCAGGAGGATGCGCGTTCGCGCCAGGTGACGGAGGAACCGGGTGCCAAGCCCGGCACCGGAAGCGGCGCCCGGGACGAGTCCGGGAATGTCGGCGACGACGAAACTGGTATCCGTATCGATACGCACGACGCCGAGGTTCGGAACGAGGGTCGTGAAGGGATAGTCGGCGATTTTCGGCCTCGATGCGGAAACGCGCGCAATGAACGTCGACTTGCCCGCATTGGGAAGACCGAGCAGGCCGACATCGGCGATCACCTGGAGCTGCAGCCTCAGGGAGCGCGTCTCGCCAGGCTCTCCCGGCGTGGTCCTGCGCGGCGCGCGGTCCGTGCTCGACTTGAAGCGCGCATTGCCGAACCCCCGCCGGCCGCCGCGCGCGACCACGAGGCGCGACCCGGCGCGCGGCAGGTCGCCAATGACCTCGAGGGTATCCTCGTCGATCACCGTGGTGCCCGCGGGAACGCGCAGGTCAAGCGTCTGGCCGCTCGCCCCGGTCTTGTTGCGGCCACTTCCGGGACGACCGTTCTCCGCGCGGTAATGGGGCTGGAAACGAAAGTCCACCAGGGTGTTGAGCGCCTCGTTGGCGACCAGCACGACATCGCCGCCGTCGCCACCATCGCCGCCGTCGGGCCCGCCTTTTGCGACGGCTCTCTCGCGACGGAAACTCAAGGCGCCCGGACCGCCCTTGCCCGCCGCAACCGAGACCGCGACTTCGTCGACGAATTGCATGGCGACTGACGCCGCGCGCTAACTGCCCGCCGTCATCATCGCGGGCGGTGGCGCTATTCCGATGTCGTCGGGCGGGTGTCCGGCGCGGCAGCGGGGTCGCCGACAGGAGGCGTGACGGCAAGGTACTTCCTGCCGCGGGGGCCCTTCACGTAAAAGCTCACATAGCCGTCGGCGGTGGCGAAGAGCGTGTAGTCCCGCCCGCAACCGACGTTCTTACCCGCATAGAACCTGGTCCCGCGCTGGCGCACCAGGATGTTGCCGGAGCGAACGAACTGTCCGCTGTACTTCTTGATGCCGAGACGCTTGGATTGGGAGTCGCGCCCGTTGCGCGTGCTGCCGCCAGCCTTCTTGTGCGCCATGATGCACTATCCTCCAGTTGACGCCGGATCAGGCATCGCGGCGCATTGTAGCGCACCACGAAAACCCGGCCGGCTCAGGCATTGATTGCCGTGATCCGGACTTCGGTGTAATCCTGCCGATGGCCGGCCCGGCGCAGGTAATTCTTGCGCCGCTTGAACTTGACGACGCGGATCTTGGCGCCGCGTCCCTGGTCCACAACCTCGGCGGTGACTTTTCCGCCCTCGACATAGGGCATCCCGACGGTGACGTCGTCGCCCGCCGAGACGAGCAGAACGCGATCGAACTCGACGCTCTGACCGGGCTCTCCCGACAAGCGCTCGAGCCGGACAACGTCTCCTTCAGTCACGCGGTGCTGCTTACCGCCACTCTCAAAAACCGCAAACATGACGACACCCGAGGACACCCTTCTGTACTACAATGCCGCGAACACCGGCACACCGTCGATTCGCCTCGCAGAGCCGCGGCCAGCCATCAGGCTATGCCGCCGCCGCCCGGCTAAAGGCGCGTAATTCTACGGGCCGGAGACAGTCTTTACAACGCGCGGCCGCAAACGCAGGCACCGGCCGCGACACCGCGATATGGAGCTTCGGCAAGATGGCGTCAAATCCGGCAGCCGCCCGCGCGCCGCGCCTCGACGCAACTGACCTGGCGTCCATCTACCGGCTCGCCTCCAGCGACTTCGCGCAAGTCAACGCGCTCATTCCCAGCCAGCTCGCCTCCGAAGTCGCCCTGGTCGAGCAGATCGGCGCCTACATCGTCAACAGCGGCGGCAAGCGCCTGCGCCCGCTGATCGTGCTGCTGACCGCGCGCTGCTGCAGCTACGACGCATCCGAACACATCCGGCTCGCCGCGATCATCGAGTTCCTGCACACCGCCACATTGCTGCACGACGACGTCGTGGACGGCTCCAACCTGCGCCGCGGCCGCGCGACCGCGAACGTCACCTGGGGCAACGCCCCCAGCGTCCTCGTCGGCGACTTCCTCTACTCGCGGGCATTCCAGCTCATGGTGGACCTCGACAACATGGACGTCATGGCCATCGTCGCGGACGCCACCAACATCATCGCCGAGGGCGAAGTCCTGCAGCTCGACAACATCGGCAACGCCGCCTACGACGAAGCGGACTACATGGAGGTGATCCTGCGCAAGTCCGCGCTGCTGTTCCAGGCGGCCGCCCACACCGCCGCCGTGCTCGCCACCAGTGACCCGGACGTCATCCACGCGATGCGCGCCTACGGCAGGGACTTCGGACTCGCATACCAGCTCGTCGACGACTGGCTCGACTACGAGGGCGACAGCGAAGTCATGGGCAAGAACATCGGCGACGACCTCGCCGAAGGCAAGGCGACGCTGCCCCTCATCCGCACCATGAAATACGGCCATCCCGAAGACGCAGCGCTCGTGCGCGACGCCCTCGAGACCCGCTGCGCCGACGCCCTGACGCTCGTGCGAGCCGCCGTCCGGCGCTCCGGCGCCCTCGACTACACCCGCGACCGCGCCGTCGAGTTCGCCGCCCGCGCCGCCGACTCCCTCGCGCACGCGCCCGCCAACATCTACCGCGAGGCGCTTGAGGCCCTGACCAGCTTCGCCGTCGCGCGCATGCGGTGAGTCGCGGCGCAACTGCGCCTCGGCAGGTATAGCTGTCTGGCACCAGGCACGACTGTATTGTCGTCAAGTCCTATGCTTGGCGGCACGTCCGATCTACGCGGGTGATGCGTCTTGTTCGACCTCGCTTCGCGCAGCGTCAGCAGGGGTTTCCCGGACGTTGTCCACCATCTTGGGAGCTGCAGGCTGCCAATTCTTGAGGTGCTGGCCAACTTCGGCGTAAAACCGGAGAACCGAACTCTCAAGCTCGTCTATGAAGGTCTTCGCACCGGCGAAACGGCTTCCCGCGACACGGACCAGACGTACTTCGAAGCCCGTCGGCGCGAGATTAGGGTTCGATGCACGCAAACAGTCGACATCAGCCCGCACCGCCTCCAAGGTCTCCTGCGTGGCACCAGCCCTACGAGGCCAATTGGCCTTGATATGAAGATCGGTAGGGTCGCTTCCGGCGAGTTGCCGCAACACCCAGTTGGTCCGGGCTCGCGCAGACTTTCGATCCTCTGGGGCGCGCAACGTCATGAACGCCTGAATCGAGCGGGTTCTCAAATCGGCCTCGACCTTGATCGGCGATGCGGCATCGGGGACGTCGAACTCCACACCCAGTGTGGATGAGTCCCTGAGGCGTGCAGCATCGTCGTCAATACGTCGTTGAGGATCAAATCGGTGCGCCCGCGGCAGACGGATCGAGACATTGGAGTTG
The DNA here is from genome assembly GCA_965203615.1 of Candidatus Azotimanducaceae bacterium. GTDB lineage: Bacteria > Pseudomonadota > Gammaproteobacteria > Pseudomonadales > Azotimanducaceae > VXNE01. Next base: position 3,760,821 of record OZ241900.1, on the reverse strand, counting down.
ACGCGGACCATGAGCTTCAAGGCCAGATCACGACACTCTTGATGCCAATTGGCCACGGTATCGGTGACGGCATCCGAGTTTCTCGCAAGCGGTGCACCCGCAACCACCGATGTGACTATGTCCTTCCAGTTCGCATCCATGCGATTGAAGCGCATCACACCGGCGCTAGGATGATCGAGAAACCTGACCAGTTCATCGAGAAGGAATCGCTGCTCGGGATCATCAACGTCTTTCGCGGCCAATATCACCTTGGCGTGTGTCAGGATGCTTGACCAAGACCAGTGGTACAGGTCCACACCTCGCGGTATGCGCCCGACTCGCAAGGGATGATGGTGCGGGACGGCGGCAAAGTCGTTGGAAATGGTCACCAGTGCGTCGATGGAGTTCGCCTTGGCCAGCTTTAGGTACGCGCCAATCTGCTCGGAATCCAGTCGGGAGCGCCGGACCTTGGCCTCTACGAGGGCGCTCCAGGATCGGCGCCCAGTTTCAACGACAATGAGACCGTCTGGACGACCTGAAACACCCTCTGGCGCATTCGCCAGGACGACCTCGGTAAACGTCCGTACGCGGGAGCGCACACCCACGCGGCGATCAAGGGTGGAAAGAAGTGTACTGGCAAGGTCATCGATGCTGGCAATGCATGCCAACAGCACCGAAAGGGCCCGGCCTTCTTTCGATGTCTCGGCCAATACGGGAAAAAGCCGTGCCGGGGCACCACCCTTCAGTACTTGCGGCAGATCGTCGGCCATAGGGCTCCCCCTCCTCGATACGCCAATCGCCGAAGTCTACCGCAATCCCCTCCAGGCATTTCCGCGAGTGCAATTGCTGTTCAAGATGACAGGGGGTCGGCGAAACGGACTCCGAAGGCAAGGCGACGCTGCCCCTCGTCCGCACGATGCAGTAAGGCCATCCCGAAGACGCAGCGCTCGTGCGCGATGCCCTCGAGACCCGCTGCGCCGACGCCCTGACCCTAGTGCGAGCCGCCGTCCGACGCTCCGGCGCCCTCGACTACACGCGCGACCGCGCCGTCGAGTTCGCCGCCCGCGCCGCCGACTCCCTCGCGCACGCGCCCGCCAACATCTACCGCGAGGCGCTCGAGGCCCTGACCAGCTTCGCCGTCGCGCGTATGCGGTAGGCGAGCTTATCCAGTGTTTCCGTTGATCGACGACTCGTCGATAGCCTGATCGGTCTGAAGCTCGCGGACTACCGGCAGGGCCCAACCTGGCAGACCGCTGCTATTCAGAAACAGGTCCCGCTTCACGTTGTCGGGCAGACGGCGCTTCAGAGTCGAAATGACCCCAACGTCTTTCACGGCTGCGGGACCCAGCCAGCGCAAGGCTTGCGCAACGTCCGCCGCAGGCCTTCCCGACCAACCCATGACGCACGGACCAGCATGTCGGAACAGGATCGTGCGTCCGCCTATCTTCACTCTCCTCGAGGAGCCATCCGTCACGTAAACGGCTTTGGCGGGTACCGCATTGGTGAGGCCAAGCTGGTTCGCGGCCACCAATCCGTCGGGCATGATCCGGACCCCGTCACGCCTTGCGATGGCTGCAACCGCAGCATCGATATCGGGAGCTGCCTCCCGCTTCAACAATCTGCTGACCCTTGGCATGTCGTACAGGCCATGACCAATTCGACGAAGCTGTCCCGCTTGCACCAGTCTCGACAACGCCTGGTCAATAGCCTGGCGACTGCCGAGGTCCAGGAAGTCCTTCGGCGTACATGCCCACTGCCCACGACCGCGTGCAGCCACCCTCTTCATGATCTTGTCGGCTATTCGCGCCATTTTGATACGGTAAGTTCAAATACATCAGTCAAATACTTACTGAATTCCTCTGACCTAAACAAGCATGTGAGCATGCTGTCGCATCGGTACTTGGTGAACGACCGATATCGTCGATCCGCCACGCCGGGGTCGGATTCGCATTTTGGAGAAAGAAGTTCGATTGGCGTGTGCCACGCCGCCCGCATTACAATACGCCGCCCGCCGGTCCTTGCCGCGCGGACGGCATCGGAGTGTAGCTCAGCCTGGTAGAGCACCGCCTTCGGGAGGCGGGGGCCCGCGGTTCAAATCCGCGCACTCCGACCAACAAAATCAGCAGCTTACGCACCATCCGGGATCCCGCCATGTCGTCGAAGTACGTGCTATGGACAGACAATCAAGGTGAAATCGAGGCGGCCAGTCGCCTCTCTGAACACGCGCAATCGCTCGGCCGAGGAGTCGCTGCACGTCGATTCACGACGAGTGAACTGACCAACAAGCCCGTGTCTGACTGCCACTTCACTACCTAGTTGGACGGTGTACCATATGCGCCGCCCCGTCAGGACAGGTCAAGTAGTTGAAGCGAGCCAGGAAGAAAAAGCCCTCGATCAAAGGGTTATCTGAGCAAATTGACGCCAAGGTAACGGAACTGGAGAAGGTCCGAAACCGTCCCTGCTATCCCCTTCTATTGGGCGGCCAGAGCAGCATCGGTCCAAGCCTCGTGGACGAGGTGTACGGATTGCTTCGAACTAGGGAGGAAGTTGGGGCTCAGTTGGACGTGTTGGTCGACTCGGGAGGGGGTGACATAGATGCCGCCTACAACCTGGCACTCCTGTTTCAACGGTACGGAACCGATGAACTGACATTCATCATCCCGAGGTGGGCCAAGAGTGCAGCTACGCTCTTGATCTGTGGTGGCGACGAGATCCTGATGACTCCAATAGCTGAGTTGGGCCCCTTAGACCCCCAGATTACTCAGATGAACCCCTTGGAGCAGAGAGTGGAACGATTCTCACCACTGCACATCGAATCAACGCTTCAACTCATCAGGGACGAGTTCAACAATGGCAACACTCAGCTAGCGGAAGGACTGATGCAACGTCTCCAGTTCCCCCTTACACTGGGGAGCTTCAAGAAATCGCTGGACATTGGCAGGGACTACGTTGTGAAACTTCTTGGCTCACGGATGCTCCAAGGAGATGATGCGGCTGCCAAGCGTGTTGGCGAGGTTCTCACCAGCGGCTATGCCGATCACAGTTGGTGCATTACGATAGGCGAGGCCATTGAGTTGGGCCTGAGGGCTAGCGAACTCAGGGACGATGCACTGGAGATCGTCTGGGATATCCATGCACTCGACGATGAGAGGAAGAGACTGATACAGGAAAGGAACAGAAAACGGATGGAGGAGCAGATCAAAGACCTGCCGAAAGAAATCCTGGGCGACCAATCGAGTGACGGTGGCCGACCAAATGTCGCAATTCCTATGAACTAACCTAGCGTGAATCATTTAGAGGTCCCCAACATGATCGAATACTCGACTATTGCAACTCGTCTGGCGGCGACTCTGCTTGAGAGCCGGGGCGAGATTTCTCTCTCGGAAATCCGCGCCCTGCCACTTGTGGATGATGATGACGTTGCCGTAGCCATCGCCGACATCCTCGCCCGCGACTACGACGTTCAGCGTTACGAACGGCGGGCTCGTCAGTCTCCAGTAGGAGTTGAGAATGTCCTACGCTTGGCCACCCTCACCGGCGCTCCATCCGCTATGCATTAAGGGCAAGACGCAGCTAGACCTCCCCGCTCGATACAACTGTTCACGCGATACCGGCTCCCGCCACGCGGCCTCCGCTAGTGTCGAATCGCGCCGGTATAGGTCGATATGTTCCGCGCCGGTGAGCACCCGAAGGTTGCCAAGCGCGTAGAGGTCGGCCCCATCTTCGAACGCGACCTTGTGATGCACCCCGAGACGCCCGGTGCGACACTGTGTCTGATTCTCGTCGTGGTAGAGCACCGCCTTCGGGAGGCGGGGGCCCGCGGTTCAAATCCGCGCACTCCGACCAGGTTCTCCATTGGATTGACCCATCTCGCACACTGCCCGTTGGCGATCCAATCCGCGCGAACTCGCTCAAGCGGTCTGCGACACTGGGGGTTGGAACTTGACCCAGGTGCGTTTTGATACCGGCGTTCCTGACCAGCAGGCCTCAATCGATCACTTGATACGATCTTCGATATCGCCGGGAGCGTGACCTCTTCGGTCCTCGGAGCGGAGGTGGGGATGTTCCGGGGGTGGAGGCGGAGGTGTCGGCCTTGGTGGCGCCGGTGCCGGTTCAGGGAGTGGAGGCTCTCTCGTCAGGTCATCGGGCACGACTCCTCTCCAGTTGCGCGTGGACTTCACTCTCCGCTCTATTGCTGTTTCCGTCTTTCTTGTCAGTCTCCTTAGCTTGCCTCTCGCCTCGCCGTCTTCGATCTGATTGAGGTCGATGGCGTCAAGCAGGGCTCTGAACTCGGGTACAGCCCGCCCATACGTTTCGGACAACGCCGTCCACACCGATGCCCTTCGGGCGACGCCCCCACACCGGCCAGCGATCAAGTAGACGGCCACCAAAACGAACACGATAGGGAATGCGATTCCGATTCCAAAGATGGCTTGCACCTGACAATGACGCCACGGAAGCAGGAAGCGCCAAACAGAAGCCAATCAATGCCGGGATGCTCCACAACCGGTCGCGCCTCCGGTTTTCGTCGCCCAGTCGCCGATAGTACCTTTCGGCGTATTCCGCGCTCCGAGCCCTATCCCAGACTTCTTTTCGTGTCTCGTCGGAGACAAGATATGCGCTCTCGGCCATTCGCAAGCACCCCCGCTGCATTCTCCTCCAGAACTATCGGCCCATGTTGCGATGGCGTCAACCGGGAAGGACCGCCGCCAGAGTTTGCGGACAGCCGAGGTTCAACTAAACCGATCGTGTCGCACACACCGGCCTTTGGACAGCGGACGCACCCGTCGAGTCAAACACGATCCGGCGCACGCGCGAACATCGACGGCCGTCGAAGCAGGCATGATGACGTGATCCGAGATGGCTGAAGCCGCCATCCCCGAGCTCTTCAACTCGGGTCCTTGTTCTTGATCCAGTCGGGCACCTTGCCCGCAACAAAAACAGCGGCAAGCGCCACGATTGTCCACGAGCCTAACGTCGTAGCGAAATCCTCTTTGTCGAGGTAGAGAGCCCAAATGCACGCGCCAAGTACTGCCACCACAACCCCTGCGGCCACTCCTCGGGCCCATCTCACGTCGATTCGTTCTTGCTTGACAGCCTCTGCTTCGAGACGTTGCGTATGTTCCGCGAAACTCTCTGCCATCGCGACGACTCGCGTTGCGAAGGTAGGATCAATCCGATTGTAGGCCTCAAGCTCTGACGCCCGTGGTAGGGGGCCGGAGTAATGTGACTGCTGAATCGTCGCAGTTACAGTACCTTGGGGATGCGGCGAGGAGGCCTGAACGGCTGGCGACCGTTCACCCTGTTCCGGTAGATTCTCTGTTTCGTCCGGCACTCTGCGATGCCTCCGTCGTCAGCGTATCAATACCGAAGCGCAACGCCCCACCGACGCGCTGGAAGTCCTTTTCAAGCCGTTGATTGAACGAGCCCCGGGTCGGCACGAAGTGACTGCACCTAGCCGTTGAAACGAGGTCGAGTACGGAGCCTGCTCCGCGGCAGTAGGATAGGAAGACTGCCCTCCTCCGCCGTTTCACGTTCCTAGACTGCTGCATCCCTGTCGTCCTCCAAACTGAGGGTGATTCAAACTAGCCGCAAAGAGGTCGCTTGGTCAACCGTCGCTCAAGCGGTCTGTTGGCAACAAATGGAAGTGTCCGGTTCTAGAACAAATAAACTGTCCGGTCTGTCCACGAGGCCGCGCGGGTAAGGCTTGGGCGTCGGCCCATGCTGCAATGACTCTTTGCGGACCCCCTGTCGGATCGGGGCGACGGGGGTGGCGACGACCTTCCTACGCGGCCGCCGGCAGTCCGTCGGCAAGCCGCTCGCCGGAGTCGTGCGCGGCCAGCTTGCGCGGGCTATACCAGACCGACAGCGTTCCGCGGCGTGGCGGCGAACCTTCACCCTGGCCCTGACGTAGTGCGGCCGATGGCGATCCGCGGACAGTTGCAGTACGCGCCGCTCGAACCGCACGCAGTTGTCGCGCCCGACGATGCGCTCGTGGATCTCGCACAGGATGTCGTCCGGCACCGCCGGGTCCGCGCAGGGCACGAACGCCGATCCGTCCTCGCGCGCCGGCTGCGCGAACTCCGCGTTGAACGCCGGCAGGTACACGTCCCCCAACCGTAGCGTCGACCGAAACCTCCGCGTCCATCACCGAATGAACCGCGTTTTCGAGCGCGGATCGGAGTGCCTCGCACTCGTCGAGCGGCGCGTCCTCCACTTCCAACTCCAACGGCGCAACCACACGAATCAACGGCGGCGCACTAGCCAGATCTCCGGCCGAAGTTACGCACCCGTTTCGCTCGCGCTGGGCCAAAGGCGGCAAATTGCGATAACGTTGCCACACCCAACTGAGGAGTGCTCCCCCAATGGACGACAGCGAATACCGTACGGCGCGACAGGTTCTGACCGCTGCCCTCGCGGACGAGAAGACGGCGGTCGAGGCCGCGACGGCCATCGTGATGGCGAACGATCTCCGGCGCGTGGTCACCGCTCTGAACGAACAGACCCTGCGCCTCGAGGCGATGATCACGGAACTCCAGGTGCCGAAGCGCTGAAGCTGAACAGGGACCCCTTCCCGCCACCCAGGTCCTTGAGCGTGCGGGAAACCGGCAACCGTCCCCCGCGCACTCCGTCGTGCCAATGAACTCACCAGGATTCAACGGTTTCGGTCTCGCCATCGCGGCGATGATCGTCGTTGTCGTCGGCACCGGCATCGGCTGGTGGATGGTGTTGCCGGAAATGGCGCCGAAACGCATCGCCATCGCCGTGCTGCCATTCGCCGAAACGGGGTCCACCAGCAGCGACGCCTACCTCGGACCCGGCCTTGCGGCCGAGATCGTGTCGGCCCTCGCCAGCGTTCCCGAGTTCGACGTGCTCGACTCCCGCGAGACACATCGATACAGGAGCGGCGAGACGCGGCTGCGGCAACTTGCGGATACGCTCGGCGCGACCTATGCGGTGGAAGGCAGTGTCCGGCGCGAGGGGGACCGACTCTCCGTGTCCGCCCACCTCACCGACCTTTCGGATCTCGACGTGACGTGGCGGGACAGCGCGCGCGGATCCGTGGACGACATCTTCGCCATTCGCGATGCCATGGCGGACGCCATCGCCGAGAAACTGCTACTGGACGATGCGGAGGTGTCCGCCGGACCCCCGATCGATCTCCGCGCCTACGAGATGTACCTGCGGGCGCGCATGCACGGCGACGAGGGCAACCACGCCACGGCACGCGAATACGCGGAGCGCTCCCTCGCGATCAGCGACGACAACCCCTACGCGCATTACTACCTCGGATACCTCCGGTTCATGCAGAACCAGGGTGACGAGATGCGGCACATCGAGGCGGCGCTGGCCGCCGATCCCACGTTTGCGCCCGCCCTTGCGCTCGCTACCCGGCTGCAAACTCCCCGCGAACAGCTATGACTCGTCCCGAAACACACGACAACCGGGCGCGACAAATTCAACCGCTTAGGAATTTGACTATCGTAAAATGACCAATAGCGTTACTTCCGGCACGTATCATCTCAAGTCACCGCGACTGCTTTTGCTTCCAGCCCCCGCCGGGTATCGAGGTACGCAACGAAAGTCCCCAGCCAGTGGGTGCCGGCATACGTCAGTCCGTCCAGCGCGCCGAGACCTGCCTCGCGGTGGCGGGCGGCCATCCTGGCCAGTCGTTCGGATGGCGCCACCGAGCCGATGCCCTCCAGCATCCAGGCCCGGCTCAGGTTGAGTCCCGCGAGATGCACGAGGTGCCCGTCGTGCCGGTCCGGCACGGCGACCGGGTCGAGTTCGAATGTTCCGAGAAAGCTGGCGAGCCAGTCGCGGTAGGGACCCGGCGGCATTACGCGGCGCATCAGGTCCGCTTCGGCGAGACTCGGCGACAGGAAGTCGTGGCCGGACGGTTCGTACGCGAGGGGCGCATCGCGGTCCGAGGCATAGAGCGCCAGGCTGCGGCGCTCGACGAGATCGCGCAGGCCGGATGCCCCCGTGATCCGCGCCCAGTCGTGCACCAGCCCAAGGGAAAACGCGGTCTGGTCGTGGGTGCCGCTGCGCACGGCGTGCGACAGTCTGGGGAGCCAGTTCTCGAATACGGCGGCGGCATGGTCCTCGAGGGGGCGCAGCGTTTCGCGCCAGCCGCGCGCGTCCCGGTCGTCCCACTCGTGCAGTTCGGCGGCAAGTTGCAGCAGCCACGCCATGCCGTACGGGCGTTCGAACGCGGGGCGCGCCGACACGTAGTCGAGTTCGGCGGTGACGTTCTGCCGGGTGAGCGCACGCGCCAGCGCGGCCCTTGCCTCCGGCGCATGGTCCGCGCCGGGATCCGTTCGGCACAGACGCGCGAGCAGCCAGTGCGAGTGGACCGCGCTGTGCCAGTCGAAACAGCCGTAGAAGGCGGGGGTGAGGCGGCGCGGCGGGAGCACATCCGAGTCGGATTGAAGGAAGTGGCCGATACGGTTCGGGTACTCGCGATGCACACAGGCAAGGGCCAGGCGAACAAGGCGCCCGTGAAGCGCAACGGTGTTCGCGTTCATTCCGCGCCGATCGGGGCGTTCGCCGCCCAGGCTTCGCGCAGGTCGCGCCATTCGCCGACATCGGGGGTGACCGTCAACGCCAGGTCCAGGTAAAGGCGGGCATCGTCGGCGAAGCCGAACGCATGTGCGTCCCGCGCGGCCCCCGCGAGAGTCTCCGCCGTGCGCGTCAGTAGCTCCGTCGCCGCACCGTTGCCCGGGTCCAGGCGGAGCACTTCGCGCAGCTTGGGGACGACGCCGCCGTCGGCGGGCAGGGTCAGCCAACCGTCGGCGAACAGTGAGCGCGCCTCGGCAAGCAAATCCGCGACGGTCTGGCGGCGCTCGATTTCGGCATCGTAGCGCGCGCGCATCTCGCTCACCGGGACGTCCCCGAGGCCGACGACGGAGGACCGGTCGGCGAGGTGCTTGGCGTCCTCGAACTCGCCCGCGTCGAGAAACTCCCCGAACTGCGCGAGCACGCTGGCCGCAACCTCGAGCAATCCCTGTTGGGCAACCGCGTTGTCCCGGTCCGTGGCGAGAACGCGGTGATAGATCTCCGCAGCATTCGCCTCGGGCGGATCGACCAGCGCCGACGCTGCACGATAGTCGCTCGCACGGTTCAGCATCTCGTCGATCTCCGCCTGCAGGGTCGCCGCCTGGGCGATCTGCCCGCGCACGCTGTCGAGCGCGGGATAGTCCGGGTTGGCGGCAACGGCCCGGCCCAGTCTGTCCATGGCGCCCGCGACATCGCCTTCCAGCACCGAACGCTCGGCCAGCCCGGTGTAATGTCCCGCGAGTTCGTCCAGGCGCATCTGCGCCTCGGCGTGCCCCGGCAGGCGCTGCAGCACTTCCTGGTAGGCCTGTATGGCCGTCGAGGCCGACGGTTCGTCCGACATGCCCTGGCTTGCAAGCAACGCATTGGTGTCCTGCATGATCCGATCCGCCCGGCGGCGGTCCAACAGCCGCTCGAACAGCACGGTGAGTTCCTCGTCCTCCGGGAACACGCCGAGCGACTCGTTCAGCTTGGCCTCGGCCAGCGCCAGGTCGTCGGACTCCAGCGCCACGTCGATATCGGCCTTCCAGGCGGCAGCCACCGTCGATATGCGTTCCAGCGCGCCGGGATGCTCCGGATCGTTGTCGAGGACGTCCCGGTACGCCGCGACAATCGCCGCGAGCGACTGGTTCGGATCGAGGCGCAACGCCTCGGCGACCTTCCACGGCGCGGTCGCCGAAACATCCTCCGTCAGCCCGGTGCGCGCCAGGAAATCCGCGATCGCCGCCCGCTCGGCGATGCCGAAATACGCCGCCAGCGCGATGGCGGCCATGATCGTCGACGCCAGGACCACGGAAGCGGCGCGGCGGCGCGGCGCACGCGCCCGATCCATCCGAACCGGCCTCGTCGCGAACGCCGATCCGGCCGCCGAGGAAACCTCCGCGGTGGATACCGGGTCAACCCGCGCCGCGGGAAGCGGCGCCGAGTCCCGCAACGCGACGGCATCCAGCGCAAGAATCAGCTCCGCGCCGGTCTCGAATCGCGCCTCCGGATCCTCCGAAAGCCACCGATCCAACACCTCCTGGAACATCGCCACCGGCTCCGGCAGACGGCCCGTGGACCGCGCCGAAGCGGCGTCGCCGTCGGCGGGCGCGCCGGGAACATCGCCGGTCAGCATCAGGTGGAAGACGACGCCGAGGCTGTAGAGGTCCGAGCGGCTGTCCGCCGCGCCGCCCGCCGCCCGCTCCGGACTCATGTACCGCGAGGTGCCTGCAATCGCTCCGGAAGACGCCGCGCCCGCCTCTGCGGCGATGCCGAAATCCGTCAGCACCGCCTCGTCCCTGCCCCGGAAGAGGATGTGCTCCGGTTTCACGTCGCGATGCACGATGCCATGGCCGCGCAAGGCATCGAGCGCCAGTGCGACCTGCTTCGCGATGCGCACGGCATCGCCCGCGGACATGCCCCGGCCGACCCGCGCGATCAGGTCCCCGCCGTCGAGGTACTCCATCGCGATGTACGGGAAGTCACCCGTGCCGGCTTCGTAGACCTTGACGATGTTGGGATGGTCGACCCGGGCTGCGAGATCGTATTCCCGCGAGAAGCGCCGCTTCATGTCCGGGTCGTGCGCGGCGTCGCCCGCCGCGACTTTCAGCGCGACCTCGCGGCCGACCGCTTCCCAGGTGGCGAGATAGACGATGGACGCCGCGCCGCGCCCGACCTCCCGGTGGATTGTGAAGCCGTCCACCCGCACCGGCCGTCAGCCCCCTTCCCGCGCGATGAGCCGATGCATTTCGCCGGCAACCATGTGGCCGAGGACGAAACGCCCGTTGTACACGTACGCCTGGCCGTCCACGCGCACCGCGATGCCCGTGCCGTGGGCGCGGCCGTTGATGCAGTCGTCGCTCGCGAACATCCATGGCACGTCCTCCAGGACGAGTTCGCAGCGCGGGTTCGCCTCGATACGCTCCTCGTCCGCCAACTCGGCGTCCTGCCACCGCTGGAAGTAGCGCTCGCCGTCGGGCGTGAACTTGACCCCGAATCCCTGCATCCGATTGTCCGCGAACTGCCCTCGATACACGGTCCCGTCGCGCCAATAGTAGGCGCCCCGGCCGTGGCGCCGGTTCGCCTCGAATTCGCCGATGTAGCGGTTGCCGTTGCGCCAGGTCTGCTCGCCGCGGCCGGTCCGCTCGCCGTCGACGAACTCGCCCTCGTAGACATCCTGGTTGCCCCAGACAAGCCTGCCCCGCCCGGTGATCGCGTTGTCACGGAACTCGCCGGTGTACACGTTTCCGTTCGGCCACGTCAGCCGGCCCTGCCCGTCCCGTCGGTCGTTAACGAAGGTGCCCTCGAAGACCCGGCCATCGGGCCAGGTCAGCGTGCCCTGGCCGTTGCGCAGGCCGTTGACGAAGGTGCCCTCGAAGACGCGCTCGTCGGGCCAGTAAAAGGCGCCCTCGCCATGCATCCGGTTGTTCTCGAAATACCCCGTGTAGCGATGGCCCGCAGCGGTGATATAGGTCCCGTAGCCCGATCGGACGCCATTCACCACTTCGCCCTCGTAGACGTCGCCATTCGGCAGTTCGATACGCCGCACGGCGGCATCGGCGACGGCGGCCAGAAGGAGGGGCGCGGTCCATAGGAGGGCACGAAGGGGTACGGCGCGGCGAATCCCGCGGAACGAACGCGGCGAGCGTTTAAGTCTGCGCATGGCCATCAAATCATCGCGGCCCCTGGTGAGATATGCGGCTAACCACCCACGGCGCGAATCTGTATCGCATCGACCCGCGCCTGGGCGAGCACGTCGGAGATCACCACCACGCGCTCGTCCGGCGGAATGTCCTCCCGTTCCTGCAACACGTTGAGCGCCGTCTGGATCGTCTTTTCGGGCATCGTCGAAAACGCCGTGCGGTGCGAGAACACGCCCCGATTCAGCATCAGGCGCCGGCGCGTCTGGCTGTTGTTCGAGAACGCGAATATGGGCACGGTCGGCGGCTGGCAACTCGTGACCAGGTCGACCATCACGCCGCGCCGGGTGATGACGACGATGCCCGCGGCGCCGATCGCCTCCGCCAGTCCGGCCGCCGCCTTGGCGACATGATGCTTGTCCGTATCGGCGATGAGATCGGCGGCGAAACCGAGGCCCGGAAGCTGCTCGCTGGTGGCGGCGATGCGCGACAGTTGCTCGACGCAGCGGACCGGATGCCGGCCCACGCTGGTCTCTCCGGAGAGCATGATCGCGTCCACGCCCTCGTAGATGGCATTGGCCACATCGGTGACTTCCGCGCGGGTCGGAATCGGGTTCTCGATCATCGACTCCAGCAGGTGGGTGGCGACGACGCAGCGCTTGCCGAGCCTCGCGCAGGTCCGCACCAGGTTGCGCTGTATGTTGGGCATGACGGCGATGTCCACCTCGATGCCGAGATCGCCCCGGGCCACCATCACGCCATCGGCCGCGCGGGTAATCTCCTCCACGTTCGCCAGGCCTTCCCGGTCCTCGATCTTCGCGATCACCTTGAGCGCCTTCCGGCCCAGGAGTTCCCTCGCCGCCGCGATGTCGTCGGCGGTCCGCACGAACGACAGCGCCAGGAAGTCGAGGTCCTGTTCCATGCCGAACAGGATGTCATCCCGGTCCTTGCCCGCGATCGCCGGCAGGTTGACGTGCACGCCGGGCAGGTTGATGTGCCGGCGGCTGCCGAGGTGACCGCCGTCGATCACGCGGCAGCGAAGCCCGCGTTCCGATTTCTGCAACACCTCCAGGTTGATGAGGCCATTGTCGAGGGTGACGGAATTGCCCACCGCCACGGCCTCCGGCAGTTCGGGATAGTTGACATGGATCTCGTCGACCGGGCGTTCCGGCAGGTCCGCCTCCTCCCCCGACGCGGGGCCCACGGTCAGGTAGACCTCGTGGCCGGGTTCGAGCTGCATCGGCGCCTCGAGTTCCCCGGTGCGGATTTCCGGTCCCATCGTGTCGAGCAGCAGGGGCACCGGGTACTTGATCTTCCGGTTCAGGGTCTTGATCCAGGTGATGACCCTGAGCGCCTCTTCATGGTTCGAGTGCGACATGTTGAGCCGCACGACGTCCATGCCCGCCGCATACATGCGTTCGAGCATCGAGTAGTCCGAAGTGGCCGGACCGACGGTGCAGATGATCTTGGTGCGCCTGCGCATGGCGGTGAGGTTACCAGAACGACGAGATATCAGCCGTTCTCCCGGCCGCGCCAGAAGGACGCGACGGCGGTGCCGACTTCGCCGCTGCCGGCGAGGACGGGGCGCCAGTACTGCGGGAAGAACGCGCCCCAGTCGCCGCGGGCAAAACGCGGATCGACGAGGACCACCACGCCGGTATCTCCGGCGCCGCGCACGGCACGGCCCGCCGCCTGGGCGACGCGCGTCATCCCCGGCTGACGATAGGCGACGTCGAAGCCGTCCGCGCCAAATCGCTCACCCATGAGATCACGCTCCAGCGATCTCGGCACGAGGCCGACGCCAACGACGATCACGCCCTTGAGCGCGCCGCCGTCGAAATCGACGGATTCGGCGAACATGCCGCCCATGACCGCGGCACCAATGACGGACCCGGAGGAAGCCGGCGCGCCGGGATCGGCCCGCGTCCCGTTCGTGTTCGAGAGCCGATCGATGAACGCCTGCTTCTCCGCATCGGTCATGCCGGGCCGCTGCGCGACGACTTCCGCCACTCGGTGAAGCTGGGGAACCACCAGGTCGAGGTACGCGAACGACGGGAAAGCGACGAGGTAGTTGCCCGGCGCCGCGCCGATCACGGCTTCGATAACCCCGGCCAGCGCGTCCCGCGAGGCGGCGCGGTCGCGGTAGTAGGTCGAGATGTCGTCGACCACGAACACGCCCAGGTTGGCGCCCCAGTCCAGGCGGACCCGCCCGGCGCGGCTCGACGCGTCCTGTCCGTGGATGACCTGGAACAGGGGCAGCGGCGACACCGTGCCGGAAAACCGGACCGCGCCGTCGTAGCGCCGCAGCACCGTGTCGATGTGCTCCGCGGGGGACAGGCAAACCATCCGCGCCTCGATGTCCCGGCGGTCCGTCGCGAGCAGGTGGCAGTAGTTCTCCTCGTCGCGCCACCCCTGGCCCTCGAGGAACCGAAAACAGTCGTAGAGGAATTCGCCGGTCGCGGGATACGGTCCGAGATCGGCCTCGGCGGCTTCGGCGAGCAGCCGGTCCACGGCGCGGATGAGCGCGCTCGGCTCTTCGATCCGGTACTCCGGCGGTTCGGCGTCGATCCGGGCGCGAAGGGACGGCTGATCGATGCCCGGTTTCTCCTCCCGGCCGTTGCCCCTTGCCCCGCGCCGCAGCTTCAGGAGCGCGCGGTCGATCGCGCGGAGCTTGCTGGCCAGTCGCCGCGGCGGCGTTTCCGCGAGGGCGCGCTTGACGGCCGAACGCTTGAGGGAGGTGCTCAGCATGCCGCGCACACGGTCGCCCAACTGGTGCGCCTCGTCCACCAGCAGGCCGACACGCGTGAACGGCGGCGCGGCAAGGCGCTCGAGCCGGACGATGGGATCGAAGACGTAGTTGTAGTCGCACACGACGACATCCGCCCAGGCCGCGGCGTCGAGACTGAGTTCGAACGGGCAGACGCCGTGATGTGCGGCGATGCGCTCCACCGTATCGCGCGTCGCCAGGCCCGCATCGAGCAGCGCGTCGCGGGCCGGGCGCATGCGATCGTAGTAGCCCCTGGCGTATTGGCAGCACTCCGGGTCGCACGGCACGTCGGGATTGAAGCAGATGTCCCGTTTCGCCGTGAGGACCACCGTCGACGCGCGCTCCCCCACGGCGCACTGTTCCAGGGTTTCGGTCGGCGACTGCTTGCCGGTGGTGCGCGCCGTCAGGTAGACGACGCGGTCGAGCGCCCCGTCGCCGATGGAGCGCAACGCCGAGAACACCGTGGCGGCCGTCTTGCCGCTGCCGGTCGGCGCTTCGACCAGCAACTGCCCGCGGTCCCGAAACGCCTTGTAGACGCCGCGGGCGAGGCGCCGTTGGCTGTCCCGGAACTCGGGAAACGGGAACGGCAACCGGCCGAGGCACGCATTGCGGCGCTCGACGCGCGCCGCCGTCCGCGCGAGCCACGCGGTGTAGGCCGCAACGGTCTCGGCGAGAAACTCCGCCAGGCCGTCTCGGCGGTGGGTCTGCTCGAAGTGTTTTGCGGTGCCGTCGTCCGGGTGCAGGTAAACCAGGCGCAGCCGCCATGCATCGCGGCCGGGAGCCTTTTTCGCGGCGTTATCCATGGCGTTCACGAGGGCCGCGTACAGCTTGAGCTGGGCCATGTGCAGGTGGCCGATGTGGGCGTGCAGGCCTTGCACCTCCGAACGCGTGGTCTTGTACTCCTCGATCAGGCCCGCGTCATCGTCGATGCCGTCGATGCGGCCCCGGACGCGGAGGCTGACGCCGTTCTCCTCGAACGTCGCGTCGACCGGCGCCTCGCGCCGGTAGCCCTCGCGATTCGGTTGCGCGCGCCGCTGCGCGCCGATGCCTTCCAGGGCGGTAGCGCTGCCGTTGTAGCGGTAGTGGATGTCGCCCCGGCGATGCACGAAGGCCGCCAGGTCCCGGACGGCGACCGTGGCGCAGGTCGGGTGCGGCGAGTCCTGCTTCTCGGGAGGTGCCGGCACCGCTTCGGGCGATGGTTGAAGAGCGCTGCTCATCTGCATCGCGCGACCCGCACCGGCAGACCCGACGCGCGCAGGCGGCCGATCCACAGGTACTGATCGTCCCGCAGCCGATCGTTCGGACCTTTCACCTCGACGAACTCGAATCGGCCGGGACCGTAGACCACGGTCAGGTCCGGGAACCCGCGCCGCGCGTTGTCGAGATCCGCCGACACGAAGCCGAGCAGTTTCCGCACCGCGGCCATCCCCAGGCCCTCGAGCAATCGGCCGAGCGTGTCCTCGTCGAAGACGCGCCAGTCGACCAGCCGGTTGGCCACTCCCCGATGCATGCGGCACGCGTCGAGCATCGCGGCGCGCAGGGTCCCGTCGTCCGCCGCGAGCGGGTCCGGGCACAGGTCACGCCGGGCTTCGAGGAAGTCGGGCCAGAAGAGGTCGATGGGGGCGGTCTGGAACGCGTTCACGAACATGCCTTCCACGGGCGCGAACATCCAGTTCCAGTAAGCGAGGCCGAAGAGGCCCATGGGCAGCGCGTTCTCCAGGTGCCACGCGCGGCCCTCTTCCGCCGTGAGCATCGAGGCCGCGGCCCTCTCGACGCCGTCGATGTCCGGCACGTCGAGGATGACGGTCTCTTCGGGCCACGCCCTGCGCCGCCGCGTTCCGAAGCGCCGGGCGAAATCCGCCTCCTGCGGGCAGACCGGGCGTTCGCGCATCCTCCGGCGGAGGCGCTCCACGCCGTCCAGGTCCCCGAGACGCTTCAGGATGCGCGTCCTGCGCTCCCGCGCCGGTGCCATGCTGGACCGCGCGTAACAGCCGAGCGCCGCGTCGAACTCGCCGACGCGTTCGAGGCCTCGGCCAAGCCGGTTGAGTATGCGGCTGCGGCGTCGCTCGAAGAGGCGGTTCTCGAACGGCCGCCAGAGTGCCTCGAGCGCGGGTATGGCGGCATCGGCGCCTGGCCTTGGGCCTTGTTCATCCACGTAGTCGCCGATGCCAATCAGCGCGACATAGGCGTCGAGCGCTGCCCGGTCGGCGAACAGGCGCCGTTCCCGCGCAAGTTCGTATTCCGGGTAGCGTGCGAGGCCGAGGTCGCGCAGGACGAACGTCGACAGGTCGCGCCGCCGGTCGCCGAAGAAGAGCAGCCGGTACAGTTCGAGGCGTTCGCCGATGTCGAGGGCGACCCAGGGGCAACACGGCTCGATGCGTCGATGCACCTCGGCGTCCGCGAGGTTGTCCTCGATCCACTCCAGGTAGTCGCGCTTGCGGGAGATTGGCTGTTTGGGCCGCGCGCCGGGGTGGGACTCGGACTCGGCAGACGGAACATCCGAACTTGCCCCGTTCGCGGTCGAGGCTTCAGGCGCAACGCTCCCGGCCAGGAGATCGCCGAAGCACTGCGCCAACTCCGCGCGGGTGAGTAGCCGGGCCAGGTCCGCCGCCGGCGCCTCGGGACACCAGGACACGAACCCGTGCCCGATCAGGCGCTCCATTGCGGCCTTGATGTCGACGATTTCCCGAAACTCCAGCGAGTCGACCCGGACGAGCGGACCCTTGCGCGAAATCAGCCGGGCCAGCAAACGTTGCGCCTCCGCCGGCAACGCGATGACACCCTCGCCGAACTCGGACTCCCCGGGAGTCAGCATGTCCCCGTACTGCTGCCGCACTCCCTCGATCAACGCGACCAGGTTGTCAGCGTAGTAGTGATCCGGGGGCGGTTGACCAGCGTTGAGTTCGGGCAATGGCGCGCGCCGTGTCTGGCAAGAAAGCGAGCTGCATTATAGCTGCTTATGTATAGGCATACAGGATTTTGGGGACACGCATCTTCTTTGGGACACGCATCTCTTTGGGACACGCACCTCTTCGGGACACGAGGATTTTGGGGACACGCATCTCTTTGGGACACGCATCTCTTCGGGACACGCATCTTCTTTGGGACAGACATCTTCTTTGGGACACGCATCTCTTTGGGACACGCATCTCTTCGGGACACGCATCTCTTCGGGACACGCATCTCTTTGGGACACGCATCTTCTTTGGGACAAGGGATTTGGGGACACGCATGTTCAGGACGTCAAGGACACGCATGTTCAGGACGTCAAGGACACGCACCTCCCAGGACGTCAAGGACACAGGACGTCAAGGACACGCACCTCCGACTGCGGGACACGCATGCGCATCTCTGCGGGACACATCTCTGCGGGACACGCATGTCCAGATCGTTGAGGAGATCCATCTCCGACAGGACGACGCTCTGGGTTGGGCAGCTCCGCTCTTCGGGACACCATCCTTGTCGTTGGGCTGGGTCCCCTCACATCCGGGACACCCGCGCATGGCTGCCTCCCGGCATCTACACCGATCCAGGTGGACGGCCTTGGGCAGGCAGTTCGGTATGGCTGTCCCAATTCCATCAGTGTGCGTGTCCCAAACTCATGGGTGCCCCGAATCCCGAGGCGATTACGCACCCAGTTTTCAGCGATTTCCTATGGCGTTTCCATCACGAGGTGCCCCATCCTGCAGCAGGAGGAACATCCGGCACATGGCATGGCGAACGGGGTCAACCACGACCAGAACTTCAAGAACCTGATCCTCGACTATCCGCGCGATGCGCTGGCGTTTTTCGCTGCTGACGAGGCACCGTTGCCCGATGACGAGGTCCGGATCATCCCTGCGCGACAGGAGCAGTTGCAGGAGCGCCTGGGCACTCGCTATCGTGAACTCGATGTGCCACTGCTCGTGGAGTGGGCCGACGGCCGCCGCGAAGCGATCCTGTTTGCGCTGGAAGAAGAGTCGAACTGGCGACGATTCTCGTTGCACCGGCTGGCGCATTACTGCCTGGATCTCGCCCAACTGTTCGAGACGGACCGCGTGGTTCCGGTGGCGATCTTCCTCCGGCACGCCGGTGCAGCTCCGACGAGGCTGGTCTTGGGCACCGAGCAATGTCCCTACCTGACATTCGATTACGTGGCATGCAAGCTCAAGGAGATACCCTCGGAGCGCTGGCAAGCAAGCAGCAACGTGGTAGCCAGGATCAACCTGCCGAACATGCAAAGTCCCGATCACCGCAAGGTCGAGGTATACGCACAGGCGGTTCAAGGCCTGCTCGCCCTGGAGCAGGACGGCGACAAGCGGGCAAAGTATCTGGAATTCATCGACATCTATGCCGGCCTCACGGACAATGAGTTCCGGCTCTACGAGCAACGATATCCCGAGGAGAGCAACACCATGGCAGGAGTCATCCAGCGGGCCCGGGACGAGGGCATGCGGCAAGGGCGCGTCGAAGGCGTGCGGCAAGGACGCGTCGAGGGGGAGCAGCAAGGACTCGTCCAAGGGGAGCGAACGGTCCTGGAACGACAACTGCGGCGGCGGTTCGGACTGCTGCCAACTCACGTCGCCGAGAGGCTACGGCATGCGTCCACCGCAGAGCTCGAGACATGGGCCGAGAACGTCCTCGACGCCGAAACGCTCGACCAAGTGTTTGAACCGCGCGTCTGACTCCACATCCACGCCGGCCTCACGGACAATGAGTTCCGGCTCTATCAGCAACGATATCCCGAGGAGAGCAACACCATGGCAGGAGTCATCCAGCGGGCCCGGGACGAGGGCGTGCGGCAAGGGCGCGTCGAGGGCGTGCGGCAAGGGCGCGTCGAAGGCGTGCGGCAAGGGCGCGTCGAGGGCGTGCGGCAAGGACTCGTCCAAGGGCTGGAACGACTGCTGCAACGGCGGTTCGGGATTCTGCCGACCCAGGTCGCCGAGAGGCTACGGCATGCGTCCACCACCGAGCTCGAGACATGGGCCGAGAACGTCCTCGACGCCGAAACGCTCGACCAAGTGTTTGAACCGCGCGTCTGACTCCACATCCACGCCGGCCTCACGGACAATGAGTTCCGGCTCTATCAGCAACGATATCCCGAGGAGAGCAACCGCATGGCAGGAGTCATCCAGCGGGCCCGGGACGAGGGCGTGCGGCAAGGGCGCGTCGAAGGCGTGCGGCAAGGACGCGTCGAGGGGGAGCAGCAAGGACTCGTCCAAGGGGAGCGAACGGTCCTGGAACGACTGCTGCAACGGCGGTTCGGGATTCTGCCGACCCAGGTCGCCGAGAGGCTACGGCATGCGTCCACCACCGAGCTCGAGACATGGGCCGAAAACGTCCTCGACGCCGAAACGCTCGACCAAGTGTTTGAGCGGCGCGACTGAGCCAATATCTGCATCTGCGCCAGCCTTCCATGGTCGACGAGCGGGGCCGGGCCACAGACGAAGCCGAAGGCTGCGGCTGTGGGGCACTTCCATGGAACAAACGTGTCCGGGGAGCGCCAGCGACACGGCACGATTGTTCCATGGTCGACGAGCGGGGCGGGCCACAGACGAAGCCAAAGGCTGCGGCTGTGGGGCACTTCCATGGTCGACGAGCGGGGCCGGGCCACAGACGAAGCCGAAGGCTGCGGCTGTGGGGCGCTCATATCGAATACGCCTGACGGCGGTTCGATCAGCCACTAGTTCAGCGAACCCCCACTCCTGCCATCGCAGCGGCGGCCATCGCCGTCAGCATCCCGCGAACCAAAACCCGAGAATGTCTTCGGCTCGTGCGTACGTCTCGTTCGCTCACGGTCCGTCGCCAGCGTGTCGGGCAGGATCGGTCCGGTTCAGATCGCCGCCAGCCGTGGCATTGACGTGCGGGAAAGGCCGGTCTGGAACGGGCAGCGCAAGGAAGCCGCATAGCGTCTCCCAACCGTCGCCGGCGGTGATGTCCATGGTGAGAAGGCAATCGCGACCCGCGAAGTACGAGACGACATCCGCGTTGTGCCGGCGAAAGCGGTCGACGTAGGCGCGCTCGTTGCCCCGCGGCGCCCCCCTCCCCTCGCCATAGATCCACTCGCGCATCGGTGTGGGCTCGTCGCCGAAGTGACCAACCACGCTGGCCACCCAGCTATCCGGGGGACGCACGGTCAGGATGAACCGGCTGCCCGCAAACGCCGCGTCCAGCTCCCGGAACAGGACAGGCCACGGATTGTCGTTGAACGCATCGAACCGCTGGGCGATGTCCAGCGCCATCGGCAAGGCGCGCTCGGCTATCCGGGGCTCGCGGGCGCCGTTCGGCCCCGTCACGCGGTATCCGAGGATCTCGAGCGCTCGGGCGAGTGACTTCGTTCCGGTCTTGTGGAAGCCGACGCAAAAGACCTTTGGCTTCTCGGTCTTCAAACCCTCTCCGGCAATCCGGACTGGCATTGGTCAGGAACGCAAAATTGTAGCACCGCGCCTTCTTTGCCAGAATTTCCCGATCCGCGTCCTTGTGAGCGGCGCGCATCCAACCGCAAAAGACGCAGAGAGGCCGACGGGCGACAATGAACAAGGCACAAATCAGCGCCGCAGTGCGTGCGGTCACAGCGCCCGGCCAACCGTTCGAGACAACTATGCGGCGCATCAACGGCGTCGACTACACGGTTTTCGTCAACGCGCCGGAACACCTGCGCGATCTCTATGCCCAAGGCCTCAAGCATGCCGACCGGGATTTCCTCGTCTACCGGGAGGAACGCTACGGTTTCCAGGAAGCCTGGGAGTTAGCGGCGAAGTGCGCCAACCGATTGCTGGCGGAAGGGATCAGGCCCGGCGACCGCGTGGGCATCGCGTTGCGCAACTATCCGGAGTGGGCGTTCGCCTACATGGGCATCACGTCCATCGGCGCGATCGCCGTCGCGATCAACGCCTGGTGGACGGCCGAGGAAATAGTCTACGGCATCGAGGACAGCGGCCTGACCGTGCTGTTCGTCGACCGCGAGCGCCTCGAGCGGATCGGCGGCCACGCCGAACGGCTCGGCATCGACCTCGTCACCGTCCGTTGCCAGGGGCAGGGGTGGCGCACCTGGGAGACGTTCATCGCCGGCGCTTCGCGCACGATGCCCGAAGTGGAACTCGACGGCGACGACGACGCGATGATCCTCTATACGTCAGGCTCCACGGCACACCCGAAAGGCGTCCTTTCCATTCACCGGTCCATCATCCAGGCGCTGCTCGGCTGGGAGTCCGCCGGCGCCATCGCCCGCCGCCTGTCGCCAGAACTCGCCGGACGGCTGGCGTTCCCGCCCTACCCTCCCGCGACCATCCTTTCAGTGCCCCTGTTTCACGTCTCCGGCGTCGTGGTCCAGCTCCTGCAGTCGTTCCGATACGGACGCAAGGTGGTCGCCATGTACCGGTGGGATCCGGAAGAGGCTCTCCGCATCATCGAGACCGAACGCATCACGACCTTCAACGGCGTCCCCATCATGGCGTGGGAACTCGTCCAATCTCCAAACTACTCAAGGTTCGACCTGTCGAGTCTCCAGATGGCCGGGGGCGGCGGCGCGCCGATGGCCCCGGAACAGTCGCGGCGCATCAACGAAAAGATCGGATCAGGTGCCGCCGGCACCGGCTGGGGCATGACGGAGACCCAGGGACTCGCCACCGGCATCACCGGACCGGCTTTGAGCGAACGCCCCACGAGCTGCGGCCGGGCGCCGCCTCCCCTGGTCAGGATCAAGGTCGTCGACGAGAACGGCGACGAGGTCGAGCGCGGCGAATCCGGCGAGTTGTGCATCTGGGGCGCGATGAACTTCAAGTGCTACTGGAACAAGCCCGAGGAGACAGCGCAGACGCTGGTGGACGGATGGGTGCACACCGGCGATATCGGGCACATGGACGAGGACGACTTCGTCTTTATCACGGACCGGGCGAAGGACATGATCCTCCGTGGCGGCGAGAACATCGGCTGCCAGGAGGTCGAGGCGGTCCTGTATCAACATCCCGGCGTCGCTGAATGCGCCGTTTTCGGCGTTCCCGACAGGCGTCTCGGCGAGGCCGTGGCGGCAGTCGTCCTGCCGCATTCCGGAACCGAACTCGGCGTCGAGGCACTGCAACGCTACGCGGGAGAGCACCTCGCGCAATTCAAGATTCCCGAGCACATCTGGCTGCGCGACGAGCGTCTGCCCAGAACGGCATCCGAGAAGATCTTCAAGCGCCGCCTTCGGGAGGAGGCGATCGCCGAGCTTCGCGCCGAGGGATTGATCGGCTAACTCCCCACAATCCGTCGCTTCACGCGCGATCGCTCGCAGCGGCTTGAGAGACGGATCCAGCAAAACTCTCTGTTCCATTGCGTCGGACGGCATCGGACGAACGCGATCCCATGCTTGGTCGCCTGACCGCTTCTTGTGGGCAGCCTATTGACCGACCTATACGTGTCCCAATTCGGATGCGCGGATGCGTGTCCCATTCCGGATGCGTGTCCCACTCCGGATGTGTCCCTCCGAACATGCGTGTCCCATTGCGGATGCGTGTCCCTCCGAACATGCGTGTCCCATTGCGGATGGATGCGTGTCCCATTCCGGATGCGTGTCCCATTCCGGATGCGGCGGATGCGAATGCGTGTCCCAACGGGCATGTGCGTGTCCCTCCGAATGTTGAGTGGGCCTTGGCTTACGTTGCTTTCAGAGACGGCCTGTTGTTGGCCTTGCCGGGTTCTCCGACACTACGTAGTGATCTACTACCGCGACAACATGAAGAGACTCGGCCCAGCATCGCGCCTACCGAGGTGTCTCCAACGACAAAGAGGTTAGGACGTTTGACGTACTACACACAACATCCTACGATACCGGCGTGATTCGTTCCTTCGCCGATTCGGCGTCGCGACGGCTGTTCGACCATGGTCGACGGCGCGGATTTCGGGGACTCGACTACGACCGAGCGCTCATGCTGCTTGATGCACTGGATGCGGCCGAGGCTCTCACGCCACTACACGCTTTACAGGCGGCGCGGCTTCATCCGCTCAAGGGGTCGAGACGTGGCAAGTGGGCGATGACCGTGAACGCACGCTGGCGTGTCACGTTCCGATTTCGGGATGGGGCCGCATACGATGTCGCGGTCGAGGACTACCACACAGGCTGACAAACGGGAGATCGCCATGGCACGCATCAGAACCCATCCCGGTCATGCTTTGCGCGCGGAACTCGAGGAGCGCGGCATGAGCGCCAACCAGCTCGCACTCGCCATCCGGGTACCTCCCAACCGGATCACGGCAATCTTGCGTGGCGATCGGGCCATCACCGCCGAGTCCGCGGTCCGCCTCGGTCGCTACTTCGGCACGGGTGCCCAGTTCTGGATGAACCTCCAGAGCCAGTTCGACGTTTCGGTCGTGGAAGCGACGCGGGGTGAACTTATCGAGCGCGAACTCTCTGGCGGATCATCGCCGTGATGACGTGGCGAGGCTCCCAAGTCACGGTGTGGGGTGGTGAACGCTCGATCGAGGGGATGAGCTAGGCCGCCCGTTCCCAGTCGGCGACTCCGCCCGGGACTACCCGGAATGAGGGGTGCACCCTTCGCGATGCCGCGCGCTGTGCCCCGAACCCCCGCACTTCGAGCTTCGTCACCAGGTGATCCCACTCGAAGTCCAACTGTCCTTGCGGAAGGTCTATCCGTTCGGCCGTTCCCCCGCACGCGATCTTGCCAGCGTCGAATCGGTACCCGCGCACGACCGACTCCGCGTGGACGGCCTTCAGGTGCTCGGAAATCGAGGCGGCGGGCGAGGAATGGGCGCGGAATCGCTCCAACTGGGGATGATGCCGATAGCCACGCGTCCTGCCCTGCAGCACCGCCTGGGCGAGCAGTGCCTCCCTCCAGAGCGCGACCAGCCCGCGGGGAGTCCAGGTGTCCCGGTTGGAGGCTCCAGAGACGCATCTCCGCAGTCCTACGGCTGCGCGGCGCGGGGGACGAGGAAGACGACCAGCCAGTGGGCGCGGTAGACCGCCCAGTATCCGCGGCCGGAAGCCACCGGATCCGCGGATCGAAGCCCGCGGCGGCAGCGCGCGCGGAACTCGCCCGCATCGGGGTCGATGTCGAGTTCCACGTCGCCAAAGCCGAGGTATTCGCCTGTCAGGGGGTAGACGGCCTTGTACACGGCTTCCTTGCCGGAAAAGACCATCGTGCGCCACTCGGGGGCCGGCAGCCAGTCGAGTTCGCCGCGGGTGAGGACGCGCTCGGCGACCTGCGGGGAGACGGCGGCCCTGGCCTCGATGTCGATGCCAATGCCATCGTGGCCGGTCGCCGGACCGGCGATCGCCGCCGCGAGCGTCCTGGTGTGGGCGATGCTTCCGACTACGGCAGGTGGCCAGACCGGGAGCCGTCCGCGTCGGGGGATTTCACAGTCCGGGACGCCTGTTCGCCGGAGCGCCGCGCGGGCGACCTGGCGGCCGGTGGAGAACTCGAGCGCGCGCGACTGCACGACGGATTCGGCGTACGCCGCTTCTTCGGAGAACAGGACCGGGCGATAGTCACCCACCTGCGCGATGGCGGTTTCCGCAGGAATCGCCGCAAGACGGGAATCCGTCAGGATTTCCCTTGAGATATCCGTATCGACGACGGCCATGGCTTGTCAGGTCCCGTTCCGCTTGCCCGAACCAGCGCCTCATGGATCAGGACCGTCACGGCTGGCAGCATGATCGACACGGTCAGTCAGGCAACAATCTTGACGAAGTACCCCATCAGGCCCACGGAGGCGACCATGAGGGTCGCGAGGATGCTGGTCATCGTCCAGACATGCCTGTTCAAGCGAGCCTGAAGCCTACCCTCCATCCCGGCTATATCGCTTCGGATCTCGCCCTTGAATTCGGCCATTTCGTTTCTCATCTCACCCTTGAAGTCGGCCATTTCGACCCTCAGCGCGGACATGTCGCTCTTGATGTCAGAGATGTCCGACCGGATGTCGGCCGTATCGGACTTGAGCTCCGCCACGTCGGACTTCAGGGTCGCAACGTCTGCCTTCAACACGGACACGTCAGCTTTCAGGACCGATACGTCGACCTTCAGGACTGACACGTCGGACTTCAGGATCGACACGTCGGACTTCAGGACCGACACGTCTGACTGCAGGATCGACACGTCGGACTTCAGGACCGACACGTCCGACTGCAGGATCGACACGTCGGCCTTCAGGACCGACACGTCTGACTGCAGGTTCGTCACATCGGTCTTGAGGGAAACGATATCGGCATCCATGTGGCGGATGTCGGAGCGCATCCCGGCGACATTCTCGAAGGCATCGAGGAAACGCTGGTCGAAGGTGGCGGTTTCGGGTGTCACCGCGCTATCCGGGATGGCGAGTTGGCTGAGACCTGATTCATCGCCGCATTATCCCCTGCGGCCGTTCAGCGTCAACGGGGAAATCTCCGCTATACGTGTGCGACATTTGCCCTTGTCGAACGAGGGTCTCGACTGGACCGCGTCGCCTTGCCATCGACGCGAGGAGGCCCCTGTGACAAAGCGCTTGAATTGGCGCGATCACCCGATATAGGTTGATCCGGCGGTGCAACGGGTCTTCCTGGGCGTTGACCCGGCGTTGCAATAGCACCGCATTTCATCGCTCGCGAGGGACGCACGAAGATCATCACCCCAATACCCCGGTGCGGGAGCGCTGTCATCCTCGACCATTGCCGGGCACCGCAGTGCCGCCCGGCGCTGGACGCACGGCGCGAAGTCCGATGACGTCCCGCAGGGCCAGGCGCCGGGGACGCAAGGGGGCGCCGCAACCCCCCAGGCGCCGGGTGACGCGCGACCGTAGACGCCCAATGACAATGGCGGCGCAGGCCTTCCTCGGGGCACGCACCGCCCTCGAATCCCTCCTGCACCCCCAGGCGGACACCGACCCGATCTGGAAATACCTCCCGCTCGTGCTTGTCCTTGCGTTCGTGGCGCGGGCGGCGGTCGCCCTCTCCGGTGACTTCGTCATTCACCCCGACGAGGTGTTCCAGTATCTCGAGCCGGCGCATCGCCTGGTGTTCGGGAACGGCGTGACGTACTGGGAGTACTTCTACGGTGCCCGCAACTGGTTGGTGCCGGGACTGGTCGCGGGCGTGCTCAAGCTGTTCGACCTCGTCGGTCTCGGCGAGCCGCGCTGGTACGTCGGCGGCGTCGAACTCGTGTTCTGTGCGATTTCGCTGACGATCCCGTTGGGCATGTACCTCGTCGCGCGCTGCCACTTCGGGGAGACGACCACGCGCGTCGCCCTCCTGGCCGGCGCGTTCTGGTACGAACTGTGCGGGTTCGCGCACAAGCCGATGGCGGAGTTTGTCGCCGTTGGCCCGCTGCTCCTGGCGCTCTGGATCGCTATCCGCCCGGGCCGCGTCAAACTCGGCGCCGGTCTGTGCGCGGCCGTGCTCACCGTGCTCGCCGCAGCCATCCGGCTCCAGTACGCGCCGGTGGCCGTCGTGCTGTTCGCGATCGTCCTTCTGCGCGCGAAACACAGGCCCGCCCTGCTGCTGACGTCGGGGGCACTGGTGCTCGCGGTCGGCGCATTCGACGCCGCCACCTGGGACGCCGGCCTCTTCCACTCCTACGTGACGAACATCCGTTTCAATCTCGCGATGGCGGAATTCCGCGCCGGCGAGAGCCCAGGCTGGCAGTACCTCGCCTGGCTGATCACGGCGCACGGCGGGTTGAGCGTGCTGTGCGTGGTCGCGGCCGCGTTCGCGCCGCGCCGGTACGCCCTGCTGCTAGCCCTGATCGCGCTGATCGTCGGCATCCACTCCGTGCAGTCGCACAAGGAGTATCGGTTCGTATTCGCTGCCCTGCCCCTGCTGCTCATGATCGGGGCGGATCTCGCGGTTCGCCTCCACCGCAGCGGCATCCGAGGACGCGCCGCGGCGATCGGGGTGGGCACCGCGTTCGCGTGCGTCTCGGCGGCTGGAATCCTGAACGCGCTGCCGGGGCAGGAAACCGTCTACCGAGCGTGGTCGATGGAGACGGGTCGCGTTACCTTTCTCGGCACGCCCACCGGTCAAGATCCGATCTTCGCCGCGTACCGCCACCTGGCCAGCGCATCCGGGGTAGGTGCGGTATGGCAGGCCGACCGTCACTACTTCAGCATGCCTACCTACTACCACCTGCACCACGATATCCCGCTGTACGACGCCACGACGGGCCACTGGTTCGTCCGCGCCCGACCGAGCGCGATGGTGACACACATTGTCACCGGAGAATCGGACGCCCACTTCCCGGGCTTTTCGGAACAACGGACATTCGGCGAGGTCCGCATCCTTGCCAGTCGTGCGAACCCGCCAGTTCCGCGCTGGCGGCAGCACGTGCCGGTGATGGTCAGCGCCCGTGAGGCCGCAATTCTAAGGCGGCTCGACCCGGGCGCGCCGGTGCGTCCTCTCGATACGGGGATTCGGTTCGAATAACCACCGATCATCGTGCCCCGAGTGCGCGGAGACTGAGCCTTATAAAGACTGCACCCCGCGAACAACATTAGCGATGGACGTGCCGAACAGGGGCCGGATGCAGGACAGTGTCGGACCCTGGAATCGGTGCGATGGTTAGGCGCGCGGCGGCGTTGCCGGGCGATCGGGTACGGGAACGTCGTCGTTTCTGCGCCGTCCCAGGAGAACTTCGAGCCACACTTCTATTCGGGCCACCCGTTCGCGCAGATCCTGATGGTCCCTCGCCAGGGCGTCGATCTTCGCGCTTAACCGCACATCCAGGGCACGGACCATCTGCCAGATCAGACCCGCCAATGCGCCGCCGACAGCAAGAGTGCCGATTAGCTCTGGACTCATTCCGTCTAATCCCTTCTTCCAGGAAACGCGACGATCTTGATCTTACTTCCGAACGGGAACGGCAGCAGGCGAGAGGGGCCATGTCTCACAGGAACAGTAGGCGTTTTCCCACAACGCTGGCCAACTCAATCCGAACAGAGGGGAACAAGCGATCAGGTTGGTTCGAAGGGGTGGGTGAGGAACGCAACGCGGCGGGCCAGATAAGGCCCGCGACACGGTTTGGAAGGGGTTTGGTGTGCTGCCCAACAAAAAAATGTGGGCAAAAGAAAGCCCCTTCCCTCCGAAACCGAAGGGAAGGGGTGGAATATTGAGCCGGGAAGGAAGGATCGCCCGAAAGCGATCCTTCAAATCAACCTAGTCGACGTAGGTGTTGTTGACCAGGGATTCACCGGACCGGACCAGCACCTGGACCGAGACATCATGAGCTGACAGGACATCGCAGGAAAGGCGACCGTTCCAGTCATCAATCCCGAGCACGTCGGCGATTTCTTCTTCCGTCAAATGCTCCGTGGCACCCGCATCAATCGTGGCGCCCAACTCACCGAAGCGAGCCATGCCGTTCTGCTCGTTGCAGTCGAGGAATACGGTGCACTTGGAGGCGCCGCCTTCTTCGCACTTGATGCGCACGTTGCCGTCGTCGGAGTGAACCAGGTTGGGAATGGCGTAAGCGCGCGCCTGCATTTCGACGCCGTTGTACACCAGTTTGCCAGCACCCATCTCTCCGCCGGGATCGACCACCGAGGTGGCGTCGTATTCCATCTCGAACATTGCGGTCAAGTCACCAGCCTGCATCGCCGTCTCGCCGTCCGGCATGAAATAGACGGTACCGTTGCCATTCCTGAAGGTTCCCGTTGCAACGCCGTCAGTGATGGAAAGCTTTTCCTTGTCACTATCCAACATCGCATCTTCGCTGTAATAGATGGTATCGGTGTCGCGGATCATACCGGTCACCGTGACGTGGACATCGAATTCCGTTCCGTCTCCACCAGGCCCCGCGAAGGATGTCGAGCCGTCTTTCTCCACAGCAGTGGTGTTCGCCGTAAAGCTGAGGCTTCCCACGTCTACCTTTGTCTGGGGAGCAGCCAACTTCGCGCGATCCTCAAGATCGATGTTTCCGGTGCCGCCGTTGGCGCCCGTAAACGTCACTGCCGTTACGGCGTTGGCGACCATGCTCGACGTGCCGCGAACGGCCGTTACAGGCATCGTATCGCCCTCATCCTCAAAGTCACCGTCATCGTTCGCGTCGACTCCCGTGACGCCCATTACTTCCATGACCGTGTCAAACGTCGTCGGGAAGTTGTTCTGCGGTCCGTCGGTCACTCTCATGGAGGCACTTACCGAAACCGGCGACGCGCCAGCGTAGCCGCTCAGGGATCCCAAATCGAGCCGGATGAATTCTGTGACCTGATCTGCTCCCGTGGCACGCGAAATGGCAGCACCGTTTGCCTCGACCTTGAAGGTGACGCTGGAGTCGCCCCGGCGACCGTCGAGTTGCGAACCGCCGACCTTCCGGAAAGCCGGGGCTGCGTCAGTTGTATCCGCATTGTTGTCAGCCACGATATCGGTCCAGTCGACCGCTTGACCGAGCGTCGCACCCGTGATCGAAATGGTCACTTCAAGCTCGGAATCTTGACCGATGGTCGTGTTCTCAGGCAGCTTGAGCATGAGATCGACGCTGGTCTGCTCGTCGTTCTCTTGTACGTTGACGGTGCTCGCTTCGTCCGTCGTAGCGGCATCATCGGCACTGAGCGTCACGCCGCCGGCAGCGGGATCATCCCCGCCGAAGACCTCTTTCGCGTAGGTCACGGGGTTGTTGACGTACATCTCCCAGTGATACGCCGCAGCGCTTGTCGCCAACCCGAGAGCAGCTACATAGGCAATCAAGCACGCCACTCTGTTGGTGTTTTTAGCCATTGAAAATCTCCAATTAGTCATTTCGTTCCCGTCTCAATCGACGAAGGCTGCCTATGAAGGCGTGGGAAATCATAGCGTTTTCGTCCAGCATCGCAAGCCTTTTCTGCGGAAATATTCGGCGTCCGGCGGGAAAATTCCCCCGGATTCCGTCCAATTTCCGCCTCGGTCTGGATGGCTTTCAGGCCTCTACGATTTGCCCCGCGCCTGGATTGGCGCCCAAGGGGGATTAACGCAGAAATTCGCCGTGCAAGTCAAGCTGTTGTTTAAGCTCTTCGGTGAGTGCCGAGCCCTCCGCGTGGGTGGCCACGACATAGGGGATTACCATGATCAAAAGCTCGGTGCGATCCTCCTGCAGGGAGTCGCTTCTGAACAGCCTGCCGAGCCCCGGAATCCTTCCTAAGACGGGTATCCCGGTCTGCCCGGCGCTGCGGTTGTTGGCGATGAGTCCGCCCATGACGAGGGAGCCACCGTCCTTCAGTGTCAGGCTGGTGCTGAGATTGCGGCTGAGGATCGTCGGGGAACCCGCGAGGCTGGTGTTGGCACCGGGCTGCGCTTCAGAAAGCCCCTGGGAGATCTCGAGATCGACGAGTCCGTTGGCTTGCACGATGGGGCTTATCTGCAGCGAGACGCCGGTCTTGCGGTAGGTGACGTCCTGCAGGATGTTAGTGGAGCCGGCCACCTGGCGCGCCTCGTCGGAAATCTGCGTGATGACGGGGATCTCGTTGCCGACGTCAAGGGTCGCCGTGCCGCCGCTCTTGACGAACAGCTTGGGACTCGAGCGGATCACCACGCGATCATCCTTGTAGAAGAGGTTCAGCATCGCCCGTGTCTCGCCGGAACTGTCCAGGGACATGGACAGGGCACCGGCACCGACGCCGAGGGCCTTCAGGGTGCCGCCGCGCACGCCGTAGCGGTCGACGCCGCTCCTGAACAGGAATTCGACACCGGACTTCTCCATGTCGGTGAGGGTGATCTCCGCGATCACGACCTCGATCAGGACCGAGGGGACGGGCTTGTCGAGCTTCTCGACGACCTGCAGGACATCCGCCCACTCCTTGCCGGAGCCCCGGAACAGGATCATGTTGCGGTTCTTGTCGACGACGATTCGACCGACCGCGATCGCCGCCGGAACCACCGGCTGTCCAGGGCTTCCGGGCTGGCCCACCGACGTCCGCAGCTCCTGGCCGAGCACGTTGTTCAGGGTCTCGGTGAGTTCCTCCGCCTGGGTGTTCCTCACCTCGTAGCTGAAGAGCGCCTCCTCCACCGTATCCCGATGCTCGGCATCCAGGATGCGTGCCCACTCCTCGACGTGGCCGAGCTGGGCCGGGTCGTTGACGAAGACGACGAGCTTGTTCGACGCTTCGAGCGGCAGCAGCGTCACGGCCGCCGTGCGGCCCACCCCGATATCGTAGCCCTCAAGCACCATCACCCTCGTCAACTCATCCGCCAGCGTGGCGACATCCAGGAAGGCGGGATGCAGGATGGTGCCGTTGCGGCCCTGCAGCATGGGCTGGTCGAGGACTTCCATCATGTCGACGACGCGGGCAATGACGTCGGCGCCGCCCTGCAGGAACAGCGAGGCGCGCCCCGGCTCTATGTCTATCTCGATGTCCTGGCCCTGGAACGCCCTCCTCAGCCATGCGGCAACGAAGTTCGGTTGCGCGACGCGCACCGGCACCAACTGGAAGATCGTGCGGTGGGTGGCGGGCACGTCCGGCAGGGCCTTGCCGGTGATCAGGAGCGGAATGTCGGGGGCGGCGATCTCGTCGCTCTCGAAAAACGTGAGGATGCCGTCCTCCTCCCGGATGTCGACGCCGTAGGTGCTCAAGGCCCGGCGCGCCCAGAGAAACAGTTCCGCTGGCGGGAGCGGTTCGGTGAGGCGCAGGGTCACGAGGTCTTGCTTGTCCTGCAGATCCGGAGACACGACGAAGGACAGCTTCAGTTGTTCGCCGAACACCGCGTCGATGAAGCCCACCAGCGGTATCTCGTGGTAGCTGAAGTTGATGGGGTCGCCGGTGAGGTTCTCGCCGAACTGTTCGATCAAGCCGTCAGCGTAGCTGCGCTGGATGACGACGCCGGGGATGTTGGACCTGGTGAGGCTTCCTGGCCGGGTCTCGTCGTCTCCCCTAGTGGCGCTAGCCGTCGCCGCCTCGGCTTCCGGATTTTCCCTGGGTGGACGTATGGGTTCGGGGAAGGGATCGACGGTGAGGGTGCCGCAGGCAGTCGCGAAGGTGGCCGCCGCAAGGACGAGGCCGAAGGCGGCCATGGCCCTGGCGCCGGACCGCCCTGGCATCCGGTCGGATTCGATTGAAACCCGTCGCGTGGTCAATCTAGCTGCCCTTCAAGTGCGGTGCGAACTGCACTATATGTTATCCGAAGCGCATTTCGAGCCGTTTTTTCGTTGGGTCCGGCGTGTGCTCGCGCCACAGAATCGTGAATCAGCCAGAAGCTTCAACCGTCAGCGGAGTCCGTCTCTCCGCGCGGAAAGAGTAGCAGCACCTCCTGTTGGCCATCCGCGTTGCCCGCACCTTCGGAGATTCTGGTCAGGGTGATACTGTTGTACGTTACGTCGGTCAGGATACGTCCGTCCGGCAGCGTGTCGCCCGGCACCAACTCGATGATGCCGCCGCCTTCGAGTTCCGGGTCGGCGAGAAGCACGGCGATGGCATTCCCGGTTTCCATGAACCCCAGGAATCCCATGCGACGGAGTTCCGGGTTCAGTCCGCGCCGCGCCAGATCTTCTGCCGCGACCTCCTCCAGTACGTCCTCCAGGGATACGCCCCAGCGATCGCTGCTAGTGAAAGCACTGAGATCCTCCGGCGACACGGCGGGAAGGTCGCCGGAGAATCCGCCGCCACCCCCATCAGCGGAGTTGCCACCCGATACGCCGGCGGGAATGGAGAACGCGGCGACAACCGTCGCGAGGATTGCCGCGCAGGCACCGATCACCGCGCCCCTGGGCGTGCGTAGGTCCGGGATGTTCATTGGGTGCGCGAAAGTGCTGCCTGGGTCTTGCGATCAGTTGATCGTCCGATGCCATCCATGACGTGTCAAGCGTTCGCGGCCATATGGTGTTGAGCGACCCCAGTTCGAAGCTATCGCTTCTCCCGCAGCGCCTCGCGTATCTCCTGGAGGCCCGTCTCGGCCAGCGCGGGATCGAGGGACATCGCGCGTTCGAGGCTCTGCAGGGCCTCCACGGGTCTACCGAGGTAGTCCAGTATCGCAGCCATGTTGACACGGACCTGCGCGTTGGCATCGTCGATCTCGACCACGGTCTCGTAAATCTTGATGGCCTCCTCGTGCCGCTGCTGCTGGAAACGCAGCCACGCGAGTGAGTTGAGCGCCGTGACGTTGCGCGGATCGACCTCCAACGCGCGCGCATAGTGGGTCGCCGCCTCCTCGGTTCGACCCAGCGCCTCGTATGCCTGCCCCATCGTCACATGACGATCCACGGCAGAGGGAGATTGCGGCTCAAGCGAAATTGACCGCGCCAGCGATTCGAGGGCTTCCTCGTGGGATTCCAGTTGAAGTAGCGCGTATCCGATTCCCGCATGGGCGGCAGCAAAGTCGGGAACGATCTCGAGCACCTTGCGATACGCCTCAATGGCTTCCCGGTATCGCTGCTGTCTCCTCAGCGCCTCCCCAAGGAAGTGGCGCGAGCCGACCGGCAGCGCATCCGGCCGCAAGGCGACAGCCCTCTCGAGTGACTCCACCGCTTCCCTGTACTGACCCAAACGAAACAACGCCTCGCCCAACCCGGCATGGGCGGCGGCGAACTTCGGATCGAGCCTGAGGACTTCACGATGTGGCGCCAATGACTCTTCGAAGCGCCCCTGTCCCTTGAGAATCTCGGCCATGTTGTAGTGCGCGAGCTTGTGATCGGGGTCAAGTTCCAAGGCGCGCCGGAGACTCTCCGCAGCCTCGTCCAGGCGACCCAGGGCCAGGAGTGCAATGCCGCGAGTGACATGCGCGGAAGCGGAATCCGGGCGCTTCTCAACGGCGATGCTGCTCGCGTCAAGCGCCTCCGACGGACGCCCTCCGGCGATGAGCGCGTTGGCCAGGTTGCGGTGCGCGGATCTTGCCTCCGGATTGAGGGAGATGACGTGGTCGAAAAAGGAAATCTCGTCCCGGTATATGCCGGACTGATCCCAGGTCAGCTTTGTGAAGATCGCAAGAACAGCCACGAGGGTACCCCATGCACCGAGCCTGGCGAGGTACCCTAGCCTGCTCGCGCCTTGGGCCACGGCCCCCGCGAGCACGGCAATGACGCCGATGCCGGCCAGGTACGCATATCGATCGGCCACAAACGAAAACTGCATGTACAGGTGGTCCAGGAATCCCATCGTCGGCGACAGCGTCACCGCAAAGAACGCAGCGCCGGCGAAAGCCCCCCTTCCCAGCCGATGTCGGCCAAACCAGAGTATCGCCGCGACCACGGCGGCGGCGATGACGTAGCCCCAGGAGAGCAGATCGCCGATGTCAATGTCCCACAACGGATAGATGACGGCCAGGTCAGCGGGCCACACCAGCTTGCCCACGTAGAACCACAGGGCGTGTGCCGCGATCAGTACGCGCTCAACGAACCCGTAGTCGAAGTCGAATTCCCTTCCAGAGTTGTAGTAGGACAGGTCGGCCAACGCAATACCCAGGGCGACCAGGAGAAAAGGCGCGATTCTCCATGCGTCCACTTTCGTCACCCGCCCGTGTTTCCACCAGAGCAGGATCGCGAAGGCCACCGGTAGGGTGACCGCCACGGACTTGGATAGCATGGCCGCCACGAAAAGTGCCAACGCCGCGAGATACGGTCCGAGACGTGGAATGACAACGGAGTCGTGGGTTCGGGCCTGGCCATCGCTCAGGCCGCCGATGGACCGTATCCAGCAAAGCGCTGCAGCCATGTACAAAATGCCCGAGAGCAGATCCTTGCGCCCGATGGCCCAGGCCACCGACTCGACATGCATCGGATGGACGGCAAATATCGCGGCCACGGCCCAAGCACCCGGCACGGCCAGACATCGCAGCAGACGCCACAGCAACAGCACGTTGATCATGTAAAGCAGTACATTGACCAGGTGTGTGCCAAATGGAGTCAGGCCCCATAGCTTGTGCTCCAGCCAGAACGTCGTGTACAGGATCGGCCAGTAGTGCTCTTCCGACATGTCGGCGGGGGAGAACCAGATTCGCCACAAACCGGACCAGGCCTGAACCGCCGGCTCATCGGCGAAGATCCGGTCATCCCATACAAACCCGGCCGAGAGCGCCGGGTAGTAGCCGACGGCAACCATGGCGCAAAGAGCTAGACCCAAAAGCGCGGTCCGTTTCACGGCTATTCCCGTTCCTCGCGCAGTGCGTCGCGAATCTCACCGAGCCCCGTCTCGGCCAAGGCGGGATCGAGGGACATGGCCCGTTCGAGACTCTGGAGGGCCTCCTCCGGTCTACCGAGATAGTGCAGTGTCGCGGCCATGTTGACACGGACCTGTGCGTCGGCATCGTCGATCTCGACCAAAGTCTCGTAAAGGCCGAGGGCCTCCTGGTGCCGCTGCTGTTGGAAACGCAGCCACGCGAGGGAATTGAGCGCTGTCACGTTACGCGGATCGATCACCGACGCTCGCGCATACTGGGTCGCCGCCTCCTCCGTTCGACCCAGCGCCTCGTATGCCTGCCCCATCGCCACATGCCGATTCACGTTGTCAGGGGACTCCGGCTCGAGGGAAATTGATCGTTCAAGCGACTCAACAGCGTCCTCGTAGCGTTGCAACCGGTACAACGCGTACCCGATGCCCGCGTGGGCAGCCGCGTGCCCCGGATTCAGCTCGGCTACAACGCGGTACCCTTCGACCGCTTCTTCATACCGCTCCTGCTTGTATAGCGCTTCGGCAAGAAACTGATGCGCACTGATCGGCAGCGCGCCCGACTCTAACGAAGCTGCGTGCTGCAGCGACTCCACCGCCCGCCCGTATTGACCCAGTTCATATAGCGCCACGCCCACGCCTGCATGCGCCGGCGCGAATTCGGGATCGAGGTCGAGCACTTGGCGGTACCAACCCAACGATTCCGCGAAGTGCCCCTGTTGCCTGCGTGTCTCAGCCATGTTCTGGCGCGCGTTCCTGTGACCCGGATCACGCTCCAGGGCGCGCCGAAAACTCGCCTGGGCTTCGTCCAAACGATGCAGAGCCATGAGTGCGATGCCGTGGGTGTTATGGGCCCTCGCCGAACCAGGGAACTGCTCCACCGCGATGTGGCTGGCGGCCAGTGCCTCCTCCGGACGCCCGGCATCGTTGAACGCCGCTGCCAGGTTTCGCCGAAAAGTCGGTGCTTCCGGATTGATGGAGATGATGCGGTTATAGAACGTGATCCCATCTCGATAGATGCCTGACTGGTCCCAGGTCAGCTTGCCGAATACCGCGAGAACCGCGAGAAGGAGGCTCGACGCCACGATCCTGAGAGGTCCTGACAGCTTGCTGGCACTGTGGGTGCCACTACCGACAACAACCGCGATGATGCCGAGTCCGGCCAGGAAGGCGTAGCGGTCCGCGACAAAGGAAATCTGCATGTGGGCGAAGTCCACGAAGCCCAGCACCGGGGACAACGTCACCACGAAGAACAGGGTACCGGCGAGAGATCCCCGTCCCAGCCGGCGACGGCCAACCCAGAGCAGCGCCACAACGGCAACCGCGGCGATCAGGTAACCCCAGGCAAACGGATCGCCCAGATCAACCTCTCTCAAGGGTCCGATCACCGCCAGATCGGTGGGCCATAACAGCTTTTCGGTGTAGTACCAGAGGGCACGTGCTGCGATCAGCGCTCGCTCGGCAAACCCATAGTCGAAGCTAACCTCGCCCCCGGACCTGTAGTAGGACAGGTCGGCGAGGGCGATACTCAAGGCAACGAGCAGGAAGGGGGCGATTCGCCATGCATCCGCCCACATCACTCGACCGTTCTTCCACCAGAGCAGGATCGCGAGTGCCACAGGCAGCGTGACCGCCACCGACTTTGAGAGCATGGCCGCCACGAAAAGTCCCAACGCCCCCAGGTAGAGTCCCGGTCGCGCAACGATGGGGTCGCGTGGCCGTCGCCGCCCACCTTCCAGGCCACCAATCGAACGAATCCAGCAAAGTACCGCACCGATGTAGAAGATCCCCGAAAGCAGATCCTTGCGCCCGATAGCCCAGGCCACCGAATCGACATGCATGGGATGCAAAGCGAACACCGCAGCGATGGCCCACGCCCCTGGCACGTCTAGACATCGCAGCAGCCGCCACAGCAACAGGACACCGACCATGTAAAAGAGCACGTTTACCAAGTGCGTGCCAAACGGCGTGACGCCCCAAAGCTTGTGCTCCAGCCAGAACGTCGTGTACACGATCGGCCAGTAGTGCCCTTCCCCTTCGATGTCCGACGGCGAAAACCAGATGTTCCATAGTCCCGACCAGGCACGAATCGCCGGCGACTCGGTGAAGATGTTGTCGTCCAGGACAAACCCGGCCGAGAGCGCTGGGTAAAAACTGACGGCGACGATAGCGCACAGGGCGGCACCGGCAAGGAATGGCCGGCGCGTCCACGCGGGGAAGAATGTCCAGGGCGATGCGGCGGAGGGCGTTTCGTCAGTCCCGGAGACGTTTGCCGGGCGCGACTCGGATCGAGGTTCGCCCGCTCGCCGCTGACGACGCCTGCGCATTGTTTTCCTGCTCGAGGGCATGCGGGGATTCTATAGGGACCAGCGGAGACTTAGGCTTCCGCGATCGATCGAAGCTATGGTTCGATGTGGTCCAGTCCCTGCCGCAGCGTGTCGCGCAATTGCGCGAAACCGGTGCGGGCAAGGGCGGGATCCATGTCAAGCGCCCGATCGAGACTCCGAAGTGCCTCGCGATGTCTGCCCAGTTGGTACAGCGTCGCACCCATGTTGGCATGGGTCTGAGCATTGGCCTCGCCCACCTCGATCAGGCTTTCGTAGAGGGATAGCGCTTCTTCGTACTGCCGCTGTCCGAAGCGCAGCACAGCGAAGGAGTCGAGCGCAATGGCATTTCCCGGGTCGATCTCAAGCGCTCTCTGGAACTGCCTTGCAGCCTCCTCCGATCGACCCAGTTCCTGGTTGGCGCGTCCCATCGCGACATGGCGGTCTGCGGCATCGGGAGACGCCGGCTGGAGCGAAACCGACCGCGCCAGCGATGCAATAGCCTCATCGAATCGTTCGAGGCTCAGCAAGGCGTACCCCATCCCCGCAAGGGCGGGGGCGTGGTCGGGATCGATCTCCAGCACGTCCCCATACGCCTCGGCGGCTTCCTCGTGGCGCTGTGTTCTCCTCAAGCCCTCCGCGAGGAAGTAATACGCATTGATCGGGACCAGATCCGGCTGCAGGGCGACGGCTTGCGCCAGCGACTCCACCGCCTCTTCGTACCGCCCCAGGCGGAACAGCGCGTCGCCCATCCCTTCATGCGACGGTGCGTACGCCGGATCGATGTCGAGCGCTTTCGCGTACCACGTGACCGACTCCGGGTAACGCCCCTGCCGCCTCAGCGTTTCGGCCAGGTTGTGGCGGGCGTTCCTGTTGCCGGGGTCGAGTTCCAGGGCGCGCTCAAAACTCGCTTGCGCCTCGCGGTGGCGATCCAGGGCAAAGAGCGCGCTGCCGTGCGCGACATGCGCGGCCGCGGAGTCCGGACGTTGCTCCACGGCGATACGACTGTCGGCCAGTGCCTCCTCCAGGCGATCGTCAGCAATCACGCGCCTGTCCATGAACTTGCGGTGAAGGTGTCTTGCCTCCGGATTGAGGGAGGTGACGTGGTCGTAGAACGTATCGTTGTCTCGATATATGCGGGACTGATCCCAAGTCAGCTTTCCGAAGACCGCGAGAACGGCGACGAGGACACCCAGTGCGGCAGTCCTCGCGAAGTCCGGCAGTTTCGTCGCACCATTGGCGGCGGCACCCACGAGGATCGCGATGACGCCGATGCCGGCCAGGTACGCGTAGCGATCAGCGACGAGGGAGAACTGCATGTAGAGGTGGTCCACGAACCCCAGCGTCGGTGCCAGCGTCACCGCGAAGAACGCCGCCCCGGCGATGGGGCCCCGACCCAGCTTGTCGCTGCCGAACCAGAGCGCCGCCGCGATGGCGACAGCGGCGATGACGTAGCCCCAGGCCAGCGGATCACCGATGCCGATGTCCCATAGGGGGTAGATGACCGCCAGGTCAGTGGGCCATACCAGCTTGCCGCCGGAGAACCACAGGGCGCGGGCAGCAATCAGCACGCGCTCCAGCGGCCCGTAGTCGATGTTGAAGTCCCGCCCGGCGGTGTAATGGGACAAGTCGGCGAGGGCGATAGCCAAGGCGACCACGAAGAAGGGCGCGATCCGCCACATATCCGTCCACGTCACTCTTCCGTTTTTCCACCACAGGAGGATCGCAAACGCTACGGGTAGTGTGACGGCCACAGACTTCGACAGCACGGCCGCTACGAACAGCCCCAACGCCGCCAGGTAGAGTCTCGGGTGCGCCACACCGATGGAGTTGCGTGGCCGTTGCCGCCCATCGTCCAGGCCGCCAATGGAACGGATCCAGCAGAGTGCAGCGACCACGTAGAACAGGCCCGACAGCAGGTCCTTGCGTCCGATGACCCAGGCCACCGACTCGACGTGCATCGGATGGACGGCGAATACCGCGGCGACGGCCCAGGCACCCGGCACGGCGAGGTATCGCAGCAGACGCCACAGCAGCAGCACGTTGGCCATGTACAGCAGCACGTTGACCAGGTGATGGCCGAACGGCGAGGTGCCCCAGAGCTTGTGCTCCAGCCAGAACGTCGTGTACAGGACCGGCCAGTAGTGCTCCTCCATCATTTCGGCCGGGGCGAACCAGATGGTCAACAGGCCGGACCAGGCGTGGACCGCCGGTTCCTCCGTAACGGCAATGTCGTCCCAGACGAATCCGCCGAAGAGCGCCGGGTAAAAGCTGGCGGCGATGATCGCGCAGAGGGCGAAGGCCGCAGTGGCGGGATGGCGCGACCAGGCCGGGAGATTTGCCCCGTACAGCAAGGCTGGTGCGGGGCTCGGGGAGGCGCTTGCCTGGGGCGATTCTTGTGCAGTCTCCGCCGCGCTTCGACGGCGGCGCGCTCGCCTCGATTTCCTGCTTGGGGGCATGACGGGAATTGTACAGGGACCGGTGGCGGCCTCAGTGCTTCCCCACGTCGTCCGGAAGGGCGGGATCCACCTGACCTACGATGTGGTTTCGTATCGTCTTTGCATGTGTTCCTCTGTGAGAAGCGTCGGGCTGATGTGTTTTGACCTGTCAACTTTCACGATCGCATCCTGGGTCCATCGCGGGCGTGGCGGCCAGAAAGGCCATCAGCTGCCGCGGCGAGTCGAACCGGCTAATGTCGCCCAACTCCGCCAGCAACGTCGCCGCCGTGATCCGGTCCACCCCGCGCAGCGCCACCAGCGAGCGCACCACCGGCGCCAGCGACCATCCGCACAGCGCCCGCTCCAGTTGACCCGTGACCTCCGCCACCCACTCGCTCGCCGCCCGCACCAGGTCCCGCATCGCCTCGTGCTCCTCGTCGGGAACCCACGCCGCTGTCAACTCGCCGCTTCGCGACAGCCGCGCCAGCTTGCGCGCATCGCGGCGGTCCGTCTTGTCTAGGTGCCGTTCCTCCGCCACTGTTCCTTGAGGCGCAGGATGTACACGCCCCGCTTCCAGGCCAGAGGCTCGAAGGCATGTATGTTCAGCTCGGGCCGTTGCGTCGGATACGGATGGACGTCGAGCTGCACGGCAATGTCATAGGCCACCTTGACCTGCTCCCAGTAGTCGTTTCGCAGTGTACCGAAACCGACGATCCAGTCGGGAAGACGCTCTCCGAGCCGAAGCCAGGGCGCGTTCAACTGATCGATTGCGGCCCGCGGCAGGGGCGATTCCTCATCCAGCACGCAGCAGAACAGCACGCGGTGTCCCGTGGTGAAGATCAATGCCTCCCGATTGCCAAATCTCGCCACGTACACCAGGTCGTCCTGTTCTGCGTGCGCCAGTAGCCAGTCGGAGGCGGCCCGTATGGAGTCGCGGTACGGCCGGTGGACCTCGCGGGTGAACTGGAAGAAGTGCGGCCCGAGCGTGGGTTCGCCGGTCGCGCGGTGGGTCATGTTGAACGGCCAGGCCCCGATGCTGGTGAACAGCAGAGCGGCGCCTGCCACCGCGCCCGCGAACTTCGATTTGCGCCATGCCCACTCGGTGAACAGCCCCTTCATCGCGAGCAGCAACGGCAGCGCCCCGACGTAGTAGCGCAGATCGGCAAAAGGGTGCAGCCAGATGGGCTGCGCCGAGAACATTGCCGACCAGAGCGCGAACAGCGCGCCGAAGAGGACGATCTGGCCCGTCGCGGCCAGCGGAAAGTCGTCACCGAGCAACCTGTCGGAAAGGGCTGGGCGGTGGTGCCCCCGCCGCCGGACCTGCCGGGATTCCCGGACGGCCGGCTTCCAGTGCGCCTGCCCGACGAGCAGGCTCGCGCCCGCGAACCACAGGAACACCGGCCACGAGATCCAGTCCGCGGTGAAAAGATCCCGGACGTATATCCAGATCCGCTCGAAGAAGATGACGAAGGCGGGGTCGTCTCCCGAATACGGCGTCAGTGCGCGGCCGGAAAACGCCGTGAAGCCGCTGCGCTCGCCGCCGAGGACATCCAGCCACCAGAGGTAGGCGGTGCCCGCCGCCGCCACTGCCACGCCGGCGAGAGCGAACAGCGTCCACTCCCGGGGCGTGGTCTGGCGGGCGCGCAGGAGCAGGTGATACGCCGCCAGCGAGAGCATCGTGGCCGCGCCGGCGGCATAGTGGTTGAAGAACGCGAGGACCGCCACGAGCGCGACGGCCAAGAGGTACCCCGGATGCCGGCTCCGCCAGTAACGTTCGTACAGCCAGAAGATGAGCACCAGCGTGAGCACCATCGCCGAGAAGTAGCGGGACTGGCGGAAATACAGCAGCAACTGCGGCGACAGCGCGACGAACGCGAAGACGAGGAACCTCAGCCGCGGATGGCTCGGCAGATGCTGGCGCAGCAGCAGCCAGAACACGCCCAGGGCGACGATTCCAACCAAGGCATGGACGATGCGCGCGCCGGTCTCGTTGACGCCGAATACCGCGAACCCCGCCGCGTTCAGCACGTACATGAGCGGTGGCAGCACGTCGCGCAGGTCCTCGTTGAGCGTGCGGCCGTTCGAGCCGCCGACCAGGTTGCGTCCGTCCCAGCCGACGATGCTCCCCTGTTGCAGCAGGGTCTTGCCGAAGAAGGCCGCGGGCGCCTCGTCGTGCCAGAGCGCGGCATAATCGAGGTTTACCAGAACCAGGTACGCGGCGACCAGCAGCAGGCCCATGGCAGCCGCGTCGTACGGAGCGGCCCGCATACGGGCCGATAGTGTCGTTCGCAGG
This sequence comes from Candidatus Azotimanducaceae bacterium, assembly GCA_965203615.1. Lineage (GTDB taxonomy): Bacteria > Pseudomonadota > Gammaproteobacteria > Pseudomonadales > Azotimanducaceae > VXNE01. The sequence goes on along the minus strand of OZ241900.1, from coordinate 3,718,333 downwards.
CGTGGGATGTCGGGCATGTGTATCCGCAATTCAGGGCCACGAACGATCCGCGCCGCTCTCCGCTCGGCCCTGGGCCGCGTCCTGGCAATCGTACACGAGTCGCCGGGGCGCATGTGTCAGGAAACGATCTGTAGTTGGGTCGGCAGCGGGGGGCGACTGTCCGCCAGCACGGTCCCGAATGCCGGATATGGCTCAAGAAGCGCTTCGGACAACACATAGTGCGGCTGATATGTTTTGACCTGTCAACTTTCACGATCGCATCCTGGGTCCATCGCGAGCGTGGCGGCCGGGACGGGGCCGGGCAGATTGCGAGAGTGGACCATCCTGATGTGCGTGGATTGGTCACCGACCGTACTTCACTGCGTCGCGGGGCTGGCCTCTCTCTAGCCGCGGGGACCGCCGAGCCGCGGTCCGCGCGCGGAGCACGCGGTTCGCCCGGCGCCGATACAGCCCGGCCGAGGGTTCCCCACACCGGCCCGGCCCCGCCTCGATCCAACACTCGAAACATCTCCGTCGAGCGCGAGTCAGCGCGTTGGAGCGCCGCGCGCCCGAGCTGTGCTCGCTCGGCGCGAGACCAGGATAGATGGCGTCACGGTTTGCCGGTTCGCAGGGCTCGCAGGCGCTCAGCCGTTTCGGCATCAAACCTGAGGGTCGCCACGCGAAGGACGTGCGGATCTCCTCGTGTCGAGACGTGGCCGACCGCACGGGAATAGCGACATCTCGCACCCGAAAAGCCGCGATTCGCCCCGCGAGAAATGGTCAATGGCCCGTGGCCGGCCGCGCATCGCCCCGCTACTGTCTCAGCGATGCAACCCGACCCCACCTATAAGCAGATCTTTGCCCACGCCTTCATGGTCGAGGAGTTGATGCGCTGGTTCGTGGCGGACGTTCACGGAGCGCACGAACTCGTCGACGCGCTCGATTTCTCGGAGATGATACGGCTGCACGAGCAGGCCGTGACCGGAGACGCGGAACAACCGCGCCGGTACGCCAATGACATGGTCTGGCGCGTGCGCTTTCGCGACCGGTCGGACGACGACGGCGACGATGCGTGGCTGTACCTGGTCCTCGTGCTGGAGTTTCAGGCGGAGGTGGACTTCATGATGCCGCTGCGCATTCGCAACTACGTGGACAACTTCCACATGGAGCAGTGGCGCGGCAAGGCATTCGGCGCGGCGAGCCGATTGCCGCCGGTCCTCCCCATCGTTCTCTACAACGGAACATCGCCCTGGAGCGCGGCGCCCCGCGTGATCGACCTGGTGACCACCGGCGCGTCGCGGGCCGGACACGGGAGTTCGAGTGTCGCGTCGCGCGCCGCCCCGCTGTTCGCGGGCGACGGCTACCTCATCCTTGACATGCGTCAATTGGAGTCGGACGATTTGCAGTTGGACAACGCTGCGGCTTTGCTGGCTGCCCTGGAATACTCTTCGCTGGAGCGCGTGGGGGCGCAGACGGCGGCGCTGCGCCGCCGTTTGGACGCGCCGGCGCTCGCGCCGTTGAGGGAACTGATGCTGCTGTGGGCGCGGCAGGTGTCGCTACAGCGGCTGGGATATGACCTGGGGGTAAAAGACATGGCGGAAATGGATCGGCTGTACGAGTCGGGCGAACTTGAGACGCACTTGACGGACCGCGCGCTTGAGGAGCGGGCAAGGCTGCGCGCCGAAGGCATGGAGCGGGGCATAGAGCGGGGCATAGAGCAGGGCATAGAGCAAGGTCTCGCTGCGGAGCGGGACCTGCTGGTTCGTCTGGCGGCCCTAAAGTTCGGCGCCGACGCTTCCGAGCGTTTGGCGCCCCTGCTGGCGGAAGTCGACGACACCGAGCGCCTCGCCGAGGCGGGGGAGTGGATTATCGAGTGCGCCACCGGGGACGACCTGATCGCCCGCATCGGCGACATCGTGGGGTCCTATTCGTGACGAGGGGTTGGAAGACCCGTCCCTCGCGCGCGTGTCGTCGCATCGGCGGCTCGCGCTAGACATGGGGATAGAAGACATGGCGGAAATAGACCGGCTGCACGAGGCGGACGAAATCGAAGCTTTTTTCAGGTCGCCCGTCCAGGCGGTGCAGGAAAAGCTGCGCGCCGAAGGTTGGGAGAAGGGTGTCGACATGGCATTGACGGGACTTCTCGCCGGAGGTTTGGCGGAACGCCCAGAGCCAGTCAGACAGCAAACGATGGAGCAAGGTCCCTCCCGATGCCGGCGTGTCAGGCCGCGGTTCACGCAGCGCTCGGCCAGGCCAAGATGTACCAAAAGCTCGGCGATGCAATTCGCCACTCGCGCCTCGCAGGCTACGCCGGTGCGGTCGTCCACGGCCCAGATCGTTGAAGGCAATCCTGCGCCCATTCCGGGCGGAAACAACGGCGACTCAGATGCGCGGCCGAGTCAATCGTGTCGAAGAAAGGCGACAGCGTCTGTGGGAGGGGGTCTGAAGAAGCTCAGAAGGGGTTCTTCCGCTCGATCCTGTAGACGTAGGCCAGGTCGCAGGGCTTGTCCCCGGGTCTTTCGATCTCGAGTCCGTTCCCGGTGAGGCGCCAGGCCAGGGGTTTGCCGGACCCCAGCATGGTGACGGATTGGATCTCCGCTTCGTTCAACCGCCGCATCGACTTGATGTTGGAGGTCTGTTCGGGCCAGCCGAGGCAGGTTGCGTAGATGCAGTTGTCCGTGCAGGTGAAACGGTAGTCCTCGGCGGTGTACTCCACCTCGTGTTGTTCGCTGAACATGCCGCTGTCGGTCATCTCGGTCGGACCCTCGCCGTACGTCACCCACGGCGTGGTGCCGTAGATTGCCTCGCCGTTGATCGTCAGCCACTCGCCCATCGCGACGAGTCGATCCCTGGCTTCCTCCGGAATGCTGCCGTCCGCTTTCGGCCCGATGTTCAGGAGGAGATAGCCGTTCTTGCTGACGTTGTCGACAAGGTTGTGTACCAGGGCGCTGGCGTTCTTGAAGCCCGCGTCGGACACGAACGACCAGGCGCCCTGGTCGTCGATCGATGTGTCGGTGATCCAGTCGTAGTAGGTCAGGCGGTCCATGCGGCCGAGCTCGTAGTCGACCAGCGCGACGCCGGGGACGAGGTCATGGGTCTTGTACGTGACGGCGAGCTCCCGGCCCCACTCCCGCTCCTTGTTGTAGTAGTCGGCCAGCATTCGCTTCTTGTAGTCCTCCTGCACGAAATTCAATCCGAAGTCGAACCACAGCAGGTCGGGCCGGTAGCGCTCCACGACCTCGTCGATCTTGGCGCGCCAGACATCGTGGAACTTCCCGTCCGGGCGATCCTGCAGCAGCCACTCGTTTCCCCGGCCGTCCGCGCCGCCGCCCAGCCCATCGAGGTTGTGCATGGGACCGTAGAGTCCGGCGAACTCCGGATCGGAGACATCGCAATCACGCCGCCAGTGCGGATAGAACCACCACTGCTCGAAGTGGTGGAAGGCGGCCATGAAACGCATGCCCTGGCCCCGGATCGCCTTCTCCAGCTCGCCGACCACATCGCGCCCTGGACCCATTCTCGTGGCGTTCCACTCGTTCACCGCGCTGTCCCAGAGGGCGAACCCGTCATGGTGCTCGGCTACGGGCCCGGCGAATCCGGCGCCGGCGGACTTGAACAGTTGCGCCCATTCGCCGGCGTCGAAGTTCTCGCCGGTGAACCGGGGGATGAAGTCCTTGTAGCCGAACTCGGACGCGGGTCCGAAGGTCCTTTCGTGATGGTCGTATTGCGAGTTGCCGGGGCGGTACATGTTGTACGGATACCAGGTGCCGTTGGGTCCGCAGGCGGGGACGCTATAGATGCCCCAATGGGTGTAGATCCCGAACTTCGATTCGCGCAGCCACTGCGGCGTGCCGTGGTTCTGCAGTGATTGCCAGGTGGGTTCGTATTGTCTTTGCATGTGTTCCTCTGTGAGAGCGAGCAGGGCGGGCTACGCCAGGACGTCGAGTGTAGCCGGGCCAAGAGCCTTCAGCCGTGGAGCGCGAGGGGGCATCCCTCGCATGCAACGGGCGATGCCGAAGGCGACAGCCGTGGGGCGCTGATTCCTAAGCGGAGACCTGCAGGTTGCGGATTGGAAGCCTCCGTGACCGGCTCTCGCTGGTCAAGCTGGAGCGAATCTTGTTCCGCGCGAGTCCAGCATTCCGTTGTTTTCCAGGCATGCGGCTACAAGCATCGGCGAAACCCTGAATTTCCCCGCTGCTTCTTCGATTGACTCATCCGAGTGATCCCCGTCGAGCCTCGCAACGAGCGCATCGAATGGGCAAAGAAGTTCTGCTGCGAACGCTCTTTGCATCTTCTGCCGGAAGGTATGGGTGTTCGTAGCAGGCTTCAACGGCTCGCCGTTCCGCACCATCAGCTTGTCTCCCAGAAGTCGTGCCGCATCAAATCGACGACCAGTTGGAACCCGCGCGCGGAAAACAATTCGCGGGCCCCTTTTGGTCGACAGCGTATACGCCATGGGAGGCTTGATCCTCGATGATCTGGTGAGCGCCCCGCTTGGCAAGCCACACATCTCACAGAGTAAACGGTCGGTTATCGGACGTTCGCCAAGTCGTTCACTGCGCCTAAGCGCTTTCGCAGCACTCCGGCCAATTTGCCATGGAACTAATGGTCCAGGCTGGTCGGTCTCCATTAGCGTCATGGAATTGTCCGTCATGGGCGATGAACCAAGGTCGTTCCTGATGTCGAAACCCGATTGACGTGCAACTCCAAGCAAGTTGTCCGCAGTCATGGCGACTCCCGTCGTCAGGGGTGCGTCCGCGGCGATTTCGTTTGTTGCTTGATCTCCCAAAACGGCGCGATCTTTGGTTAGCTGATCAATAACCTGGTGGTCGGCCTCACCCGGGTTGTGACCCAGCAGTGCTTCAAACCGCCGATATGTAGTCAGTTTGGGGTCCTCTCGTTCGTCTCTGAGTTCATCCCACATCCTCGCGACCGAATTCGGAGAGAGCTGATTCCCGCTGAGATGGGTCAGGACCTGCTGCAAGAACAAATCGACTGCCTGCTCGAAGTTCTGGGCGGACACAAACTGTTCATCCTCATCGCCAACGTAGCTTACGGGCTCGGTCACGGTCGCCTCGCTCCCGGCAAAACGGATCGTGACGGTTTGTCCGTCCGAATCGAATCTGAGCCGAGGCCAAAGCCAACCCCCGCCGATGCTGGCAGTTTCGTGTGCCTGTCGCCATGACAAGCTGTCGCCCCTTGAACGCGACGGTTCCCAACGGATTCTCCACCAATTCCACAGAAACCACTCGGCGAGCCTAAACGCGGACACCCGCGGGCCGTCATGAGGGCGCTGCTGCTCATCTACAATCCTGGTCAACAAACGATTGTTGACTACAAGACGGAGCGTACACGTAGCAACCTCGTCGAACGCCCTCTCCGGGTCGATGTGCGGCGATCGATCATCGCGGCATGAGCGGGATGGTCGCCACACCGGGTCAATCTGCAAGTCCACTATTGCGCCCTCTCTCGCCATCTCTTGATGATCTCGCCCTTTAAGGGGTCTCGTCCAGAACTGCAGTACGTCGAGCCCGTGTTTCGCCTGCTCGGCGTCGACGAACGCGCGATCCCGGTGGCGTCGGGTTAGCAGTTTCCCAAACGACGGTCGCAGTGGCTGGGGCTCTTCACCATTGGCGGTCGACGTACGCCAATGCATGGTTTTCTAGCTGGCGCTCGACAAGGGTGGAATCTACGAGGAACTCGTCTGCGTACTGGGCTACTTCCCGGGCGGAGACCTCCTGGCCCCGGATACGTTGCCGGAGCGCGTCTGCGGGGGCGAGCAGTTCTGCGGCGAAGGCGCGCGAAGCACGCTGGTCCCAGGTATGAGAGCCGGTGACCAGACGCCGCTCGGAGTTGGGTGAGCAAGTCTGGAGGAACAGGGATCTGGCGAGCAAGAAGCGCTCGGACGTTTCGCGTCCAAGCGAATGCGCGGCCACGACAGGGACGCCGTCACGACCGTAGTCAACGACTGCGTCCAAACTGCTTGAGGGAACTTTGTCGGTGGCGAGCATGGGCGTGTCTGCCCAGCCCAAGCGGCGCATGAGATCCCCGAGGTCGGGGAGCCTGTCGTTGCCGAGACCCGACTGTTCGCGGAGGGCGCGCGCCTGGCGGTAGCCAGCGGCATAAGCCGTCCAACCGTCACTGCGGGGAGAGTCGCGTAACGACAGGGGGAGAACTGTTGTATTCGCGACCGTGCGACGTGCAGTCCTGGCTCGCCGGTGGGCCTCGTTGATCCAGTCGAGGTCGCGGGCAATGGCGTCGATGGCACTAGCGTCAAGGAGATCGTCGGCCATGCGACCATCAAACTCACCAATCGCGGATTTGAGTCGCTCCGCCTCGCTGTCGGAAAGCTCGTCGTCGTAGTGTGCGTTGATGCCCAGGCGCGCGGACCATGCGCAGAGGTTCGATTCTTCAGCGGTCAGTCGGCAAAGATCGGCCCAATCCTCCCGTAGTTGCGCAACCTCCGCATGGGGTAGATCTGAGACCCGTTGCAGCACGGCGTCGACGAGTTTCTCGATGCTGGCACGAACGGCTTCGGGAGATAGGTGCGCCTGGCCTTCCTGGACGAATCGCAGGAACGGATGGGAAGCGTCACCGCCATCCTTGAGCCAACGAACCAGCACAGCGTCCCCGTCCCGGAACACGGTGAGATCCGGTAGAGCCCCGCCCTCACGGGCCGCGAGCAGGCTGTGACGGTGGACCCACGGGCGGTCGGCGGTGTTCCTGGCCAAGTCGCGAGAATCGTAGGGGACAGCCCACCGGTAGGGTTCGTACAGAAGGAACCAGAGGTTGTCCACGATCCAGTTGCAAAGCGGGAATACGGAGCCATGGACGCTGTTGCGCCAACCTTTGGTACGCCGGTCAGAGACGCGGGTGATTGGTTCGCCGTGGATGCGGATCGTGAGCGCGCACCAAGTGCGCGCCAGCACCGGGTCGCGCACTCCTGGCGAATCCTTCCAGTCGATATGGAAGTCGATCACGGGGTTCACCAGTCCAGGCGGTTGTCCGAATCCCTGGGATACTCTGGCGACTCCAGCCGGTAGCCCTTGTACTTCCCAGCGAAGCCGTTCAAATGCCTCGCCTCATAGAGGTCGCCACCCAGCCACGTATAGCGCCTCGACAAACTCGATCATCTTCGACTTCGTCGCCGGTCGCCGGCCTCTTTCGGCGAGGCTCACGCGGATACTTGGATACCTGACTCCCGCGCTCCCGCGTCGGGCATCCTGCTCAAGAGCAACCGTCAGCCCGACCCCTGACTGGCGCACTTCGGAGGGCTTTCGAGGAGCTTTTGGTGTACAGAGGTGTAGTCACTCTGCCTGCGAGTGGTGTAGACCTTGCCCCGTGGTTCGTCAATCAGGCGTTTGTTTCGAAAATCCGCGTGCAGATTCCGGTCATTGCTGTATAGCAGTCTGGCACCGCTAATCTGCGCAAGGGCAATGACGTGTTCATCATTAGACGCACAGGCCTCTTGCATCCTCAGCTCGTTGGCGAGTTCGTCAACGTTCGAAGCAGGCACGATACGGACACGGCCCACCTTCACGGCTACAGCACGCCATTCGCGGAAGCTCGTGTTTTGGTCGAGCTCCGTAAGGAGGTGGCCGCCCACAACGAGGCCCAGTCCTCGATGGATTGCATTGTGAAACTCCACGCCAGCGCTCGGGCGCCTCTCCTGCCTTTTGGCGAAGACTTGGGAGACAACATTCTTGTCGAGGATCGCACCGCACATCTCAGTAGCCCAAGGACCGGTTCGTTTCGTCGAGGAAAAACCTACCGTAGCTCGGTGGCGCATTCAGCAAGTTACCCGCCTCATCAACGCGTAGTGAGTGGATTTGCACACCGAAGCCGTCTCGTTCGAAGTAGAGAATCGACACATCTTCTGGTCGCAGAGGCACTCGCTTGTCTCGCACGTCCATGCGCACCCGATTGATCAAGTAATCACTATGGGTCTCGACGATCAACTGATGGTCCTGAGTGGCTGCCTCACAGAATAGAGTGCCGAGAGCAGCCTGCGCTGACGGGTGCAGGTGGACCTCGGGCTGCTGTAGAAGGAAGAGCGACGGAGCGTCCTCCCGTAGAATCTCGGTGACAACTGGCAGCACTTGGCTGACGCCGTATCCCATGTCGATGAGGTTGCGCCATCCACCTTCCGTGCCCTTTGCGTCCCGACGCATGATCTCGATCTGGAACGGACTTGCGGCCCTGCCTCCGAGTGGAGCAACCTGAATCCCGTCAAATAGGCCAGCATCGCTAGCGAACGCCTCAAGGCGACCCTTCAGCGTATCCCACCCACGTTTGCTTCGACGCGAGAGGTTCGCGAGATACCTCGGAACAGAGTCGCCCTCCGGGTCATGTGTTGGCCTCCCGGTCTCGTAGGTGCGCCTAACCTTTGATCGTACTGGCGCACCAGCGAATGGCTGAGGCGTCTGCTCGAACGGGCTTGCGAAGCTCACCAGATCTACCCATGAGTTCCTAGCCTTATCCTGAAGGCCGAGTTGAAAGACGATAAAGACCAAGGGCGCCAACTCAGAACCGCGCATGACGAACGGCACCGACGACTTAGAGATCTGGTGCCGTCGCCACGACTTTTCTCCTACGTCCCTGGTCCTGACGGAGAGGGCGCTGCCGTTCGACTGGGTGACAGTGATCGCTTGGCCATCCCTCGCCTCGACGCGCCGGCGCCACGGCACGGGCGCGCTCCCGACGGATGACTTAAAGGTGGCCGAGAACGAAGAGGCGTCCGCGATCCGGAAATGCCCCTCGAAGGAGTCCGCCACGTGGATATCAGGCCCAGGGTCGTGGATGATCTCTTCGAAGCTGCCGAGATCGTAAGGGGCCTGCATGAAATCGGGCTCGCGGTTCGCGTACGCGACATCCCATAAGGCCCGGATCATCGCCAAGAAGGAGGTCTTACCGGTACTGTTCTCGCCCACCAATAGGGTGAGCGGTGCCAGTTCGGCCGGGTTGGGACGGCCAAAGCACCGGAAATTGCGGATGGTGACTTGATCGAGGTTCAACGGGCCTCCAATGATAGGTTGCGCCTCGCTGGCCAAACCTGTGCAATGCTGCGCGGACGCTCCGCTACCCCTACCAAGGCTTGGTGTGCGGGAGCGTTCAGGCAAGGATACCGCGAGCATCGTAGGGACGCACAGCGGCTCATGTCAATTCGCCTGTCTTGGGAAGCCATCACGAAACGTCGCAACCTCTGGTCGGGAGAAACGCGGCCTTGCAAGGGGAATGGTGGTCCATCGGCCCTGCTGCTCGTAGGGACATATCCTGTTGCGGATCAGGTCGGAGATACATCGCCGCAACTGTAGCCTCGGAACATGCGGTCAGCCAACGGCCATCGACCGGTTCTCGCGTAGCACATCTCCGCTTTTCGGGTGGGAGATGTCGCCCCTTCTGTGCTCATTGGCCAATCTCTGAGACGAGCGGGTGTTCTAGGAGCCCGGAGCCGGGATTTGCACGTCCCCTATCAAGCCTTCCTGATGTAGTATCCGCCGCCTCTCGCTTCACGACCCGACGCATCCCATGAATCGCTGGCCCGTGCTCGCGGAGTTCCGCTCGCTCGGCGTGCTCGCCGTGCCCATCATCATCACGCAGCTCGCGCAGATGGGCATGGGCGTCGCCGACGCCATCATGGCGGGACGCGTGAGCGCCACCGACCTCGCCGGAATCGCCCTCGGCGGCAACCTGTATTGGCCGCTGATGCTGCTCATGTCCGGGATCGTGATGGCGGTGACGCCTTCGGTGTCGCAACTGCACGGCGCGGGGCGCGTGGACGCCGCCGGCGCGGTCGTGCGCCAGGCGCTCTGGATCGGCGTGTGCGGCGGTGCCACGCTGGCCGTGCTGCTGCAGTACGTCGAGCCCGTGTTTCGCCTGCTCGGCGTCGACGAACGCGCGATCCCGGTGGCGTCGGACTATCTCGGCGCGGCGAGCCTCGGCCTGCCCGCGATGCTGGCCTACGTCGCCCTGCGCTGCCTGTGCGAAGGCATGTCGTGGACGCGGCCGGCGATGTTCATCGGGCTCTCCATGCTGGCCGTCAAGGTGCTGCTCAACTGGCTCTTCATATATGGCCAGCCGGCGCTCGGAATCCCCGCCATGGGCGGCGTCGGCTGCGGCTGGTCGACCGCCATCGTGATGGCCTCGTCGCTGGTCATCATGATCGTCGTCGTGTCGGCATCCAGGGCGCGGGCATCGGGCGTCTTCTCGGCGTTCTCGCTGCCGGAGCCGGCCGAGATCGGACGCCTCCTGCGGCTCGGTGTCCCGATCGGCCTGGCGCTGTTCGTGGAGGTGGCATTCTTCTCCGGGGCGACGCTCCTGATCGGACGCCTCGGGGTCGAGACGGTCGCGGCGCACCAGGTCGCGTTCAACATCATGGGGGTGTCGTTCATGGTGCCGCTCGCGCTCGGCATCGCGGCGACCATCCGCGTCGGGTTCAACGTCGGCGCGAACGATCTCGCCGGGGCGAGCAGGTCGGCCTGGGCCGCGACCTCCGCCGCGGTCGTGTGGGGCGTCGTGTTCGCGGGGGCGCTGCTGATCTGGCGGTTCGACCTCGTCGCCCTCTACACGAAGGAAACGGACGTCATCCAGCTTGCCGCGGGGCTGGTCCTGCTCGGCGCGCTGTTCCAGGTGTTCGACTCCACCCAGGCGACCGTGATGGGCACGCTGCGCGGCTACAAGGACACCCGCGCGCCGATGGTGATCGCGATCGTCGCCTACTGGCTGGTGGGACTGCCGGTGGGGATGTCGCTCTGCTTCGGGTTGATGGACATTCCGGGGTTCGGCGTATACGGCATGTGGTGGGGGCTCGTGGTCGGGCTCGCCGTGGTGTCGGTCGCGCTGCTGGGCCGGCTCGCGCGGATCTCGCGGGACCCGGCGCGGGTCGCGCAGCTCAGGTTGCGGTGAACGCCGGCACCACGCGGGCTAGCGTAAACGGCGGAGGACGGACCAGTTGGCGCGAAATCTCGACCAGTCGCGCCCTCCGCACTGCACGACGGTGTCACTAAAGCGCATGCGGAGAGAGATATGGTCGCCGTTCCTCGTTCCAACATCGCGGAGCACATGTTCCTCGTGAAGATCGCGGCGCGGGATCAGGAGGAAATCAGACCAGTCCTGATTCCGAAAGACGACAAATACGTAGAACAGCTCAGGCGTACGCGGCGTCGTCACCTGTAGCGCGGGTATCCGAAACCTCCCGGCGTAGGACTTCTGCTGTTCCCGTGCGCGACAGGTCTTGACCTGGACGCGCAAGACGCGACCCAAGTCCTCGGCGATCAGAAGGTCGTCACCGATGTCGACTTCAGGAGCGGCGACCTGCCACTCGCGGACCAGGAGTTGCGAAATGACCGCATGTTCTCCCGCCTTGCCGGTATAAAGGTTGCGCTGAGACACTAAGCGGCGGGGTCGAAAAGGGCAAAGTTCCTGGTCGGGTCCCGGAACTCGACCTCGCCGACCTGGCTGAGCCCTTCGCGCGCGAGCCCGGTCAGAATCTCGGCAATCGTCCGGCGGAACTCGTCCCGACCGAGAATCTGGACGAAATCCTGCTCCGTATCGCAGCCGATAAACACGCTCCTGGGAAGGGGACTGTTATCGGTTCTTACATGGAAGTCCGCCTCCGACGACGGGGAAATGCCGGCGCTTCCTTACGCGTAAGCGGTCGGGGAAGGTCGCCCGGCTGAGGGCTCCTGGCGTTCAGTCGCTGTCGGCTGCGGGGCTCCAGTTCGAATGTGCATCCATCCACCTGGGTGCCGACATAGATGGTCATCTTGCTCACGGCGGACTGGAATACCTCACGCGTCGAACGAATCTGGTTGCAGTTCAGTATAGGCGAAGTCATCGAGGACATAGGTTGCCGCTTGTGGGTTTACGATAGCGTCGTTTCGCCGCCCGGCGTATCGGACATCGACCGCTTTGGCTATGGGCGATCGCGGCCATTCGCGTGAGAGAACGTCGCTCGCAGGGGAGGTGCCCTACGGGACTTCAGGCGCCAGACCGACGAAGTACGCGGACACGAGAACGTTGATGCGCGGTTGCGTCTGGCCAAAATCCAGGCGATCGACCACGAGCTTCTTGGGGTGCGTCGCCAGCGCGTGGAGCAGCCGCAGTTCGGCGCTCATCCTGTGGCGGGCGGTGAGGCGCGCCTGAATTCGCCAGACATCGGGCGCACCCTCGACGGGTAGCGTCACGCCGGGCTGAACGCGCGGGTCGCGCAGTTCGACCTCACCCGCAAGATCCGTCAGGGCACCCAGCAGGCGCGCCTGGGCGACACCTTCGGTCTCGGCCTCCCAGAAGTTCTCGGTGAGTTCCGCGCCGGCGCGCTGCTCGGCTACCAGCAGGACGGGCCAGTCCTCGTCGGCGCTGGCATTTTGCGCGCGCTCCAGCCGGGACACCTCCCCTGCGTAATCGGCGCGCGCCGCCTGCAGGTCGTCGGCGCGCACCAGGATCCAGTACAGCAAGACCATCGCCAGGACGCACCAGACGCCCAGCCGCACCCTGATGTTGGTCGCGAACTCCTGGCGCAGCGGGGCGAAGGCGCCCGCGAGGCGCGAGACGGCGCTTCCGTCCGGCGGGGTCATGGGCGCACCACCAGGGTCATTTCGATCTCGTTGTCCCTGCGGCCCTGTTCCGCCGCGACCTGTTCGAAGATCGGCACCGCTTCGAGGGCGCGGACGTAGGCGATGGGGTCCGCCTTTTCGTCCCTGAGGACCACCGAGAGCTCGCGCTGCTGATAGGACCACTGGCGGAATTGCGCGTCCGCACTGGGGACCGCGCTGTCGACCAGGCCCATGAGGTAGGCCTGGGACGGTTCGCGCAGGATGTCCGCCAGGGCGAGATTGCGGCCCCGCAGGGCCAGCAGTTCGTTGCGGGCGGAAAGGATGGGGCCGAGATCCTGTTGCAATCCGGCGAACTGCTCCTCGGCCGCCTGGTGGAGATGGCGGGTCTGCCAGTAGCGCGCTTCGTGCCAGGTTGCGGTCAGCACGAGAACGAGAAGCACGGCGGTCGCGAGGGCGCGCTCGTTGGTTTCCAGCCACTCCCGGGGCGTCGGCGTGCTGGACCAGGGTTCGTGGGTCAGGTCGTTGGGGGACGTTTGGGGGCCGGCCGCCGGTGTGGCGATCGCGGGTTGCGGCTGCGCCAGTTGCGGTGCCTGGGCGTCGGTGCCCCATTGCGCGAGGACGCTCTCGATGCGGGCCTCGTGCGGGCGTTGCCCGAACCAGTAGGAGTGCTCGAGCACGCGGTCGCGCCAGTGCTGCAGCTCGAAGCCTTCGCGGCACGGCTGCAGGACGACGCCATCGTCGAGGCGCGGCAGGAAGACCGTCTCCGGGCGCATGCGGGGCTGGGTCCTGGAGTTTGCGGTGTCGGAGGGAGCGTCCGCGTTGTCGGCGGGGTCCGTCTGGGCTGGTCCGGCGGACTGAGCGGGCACGGCGTCCGCGTCCCAGAACCAGACCATGGCCTTGCCGCCCTCCCAGACACAGTGGTGGCCGGTGCTGGCGAATGGACTCCATAGGGGCAGCTTGAGATCGAGCGCGGCGCGGCGCTTGTTGCGCGGCACGTTGCCGAAGTCCTCCGAGCGATACATGCTCAAGCCCCGGCCCACGATCCAGTGGGGATGGAACGACTTGAAGGGCAGGCGTTCCGTGCCCTGCCGCGTCTGGATGACGTTCGGCTTATTGGAGAAGCGGCGTCGCAGCCTGGAGAACGCCGGCATCGCTCGACTCGTTGTCAATCGCGGGCTCCGTGGGATCTCGGTGGGCTCCTGTGGGCTCTGCCTGGGCGCGCGCCGGGTCCGGTGATCCCGGGAGCGCCGTGGGTTCCGTCGGCTCCGTCATTGGCTCCGTATAGCGGTAATCGATTCGCCACGGGGCGTCGCCGTAGGGGGTCAGCGCCATGCCGACGATGGACCGCAAGCCGCTGGCATTATGCCAGATGGAGACTCTGAGGAAGCGGGACGGCAGCCCCCGCACGTCCTCGGGATTCATGTCCACGTGGGTGCCCGTCAGCATCGCGATGTGGTTCAGGCTGGACACCGGGCGCTCCGCGCGCTCGGCGAGGATGTTGTTGACGGTGCCGCGGTCCAGTTCGAGGACTGACTCGAGGACGTCCCGCGGCATGGTGTTGAAGTTGTAGCCGGCCGTCTGGCGCGTCGTCAGCATGGGCAGCAGGCGGCGCCACTGCGCGGGGGTGATGACGGCGTCCACGCCGAGGACGCGCTTGAGCTCCACCGGCGTGATCATCGTCCAGTTGGCCGGATTGGGAAACCGGAGGTCCGAAGGCGGGCGGGGTTGTGGGGCGGTGCGGGAGCCTGGGCCGGGGCGTGGCGCGGTGCCGGAGGCGACGGGAGAGGGGGAGCGGTCCCGCGAGCGGAGTATCACGCTGGTGCGGTGGGTCGGCGTACGGCCGGCCGGGTCGGGTGACGTGGTCCTTTCGTAGTCGAACCGCTCTGCCCCGCTCAGTCTGAGGTCGTCGTCCATGTCGACGTAGTCCTCGACCCTCGGAACGATGCGGGTGACATCGGTGGACGCGATGCCCACGTGCGACAGCGCGGCGGTGAAGTTGGCGGCGCGCGGGTAGTTGACGGACACGAGGCCGTTCTCGTCCTGGACCGAGAAGCGCGTGCCGCCGACGCCGGCATAGGCTTCGCCCGACACGGCGATCACGCCCACGCTTCGGTCCGGGCCCCTGTTCCCCTCCACGTCCGAGAACGATTGCTCGGGCTCCAGCATCAGGCCGCGGTGATTCATGCGCCCCGTCGCGAGCAGGTAGCCAAGCGTCGCCTCCGTGCTGCGCCGCGCCAGTTCCCTCTCGAGCGCAGCCTTCGCGACGGTGGCGCGCTCGATGTCCGCAGACGCGACGCCATTGATGTATGCCGCAAGGACAGCCATCGCCGCCAGGGTCCAAAGCGTCGCGATGAGCACGAAGCCCTGGACGGAGCGAAGGGGGGTGTCACCGCGGTGGTGGGTGTCCTTGGCGCGATGGTGGTGGGTGTCCTTGGCGCGATGCGTGTCCCTGCAGTGATGGGTGTCCCGAACGCAGGCGCGGCCGCGATGCGTGTCCCCAGAGCGATGCGTGTCCTCAGATCGATGCGTGTCCCCAGATCGATGATGCGTGTCCCAAAAAAGCGGGGTGTCCTCGTTGCGGGAATGGGTGTCCCCGAAATCGTGCGTGTCCCCAAGACGATGCGTGTCCCCAGATCGATGCGTGTCCCAAAAAAGCGCGTCGCGGGGATGGCTGTCCCCAACGTGGGTGTCCCCGAAATCGTGCGTGTCCCCAGAGCGATGCGTGTCCCCAGATCGATGCGTGCCCCCAGATCGATGCGTGTCCTCAGATCGATGCGTGTCCCCAGATCGATGCGTGTCCCAAAAAAGCGCGTCGCGGGAATGGGTGTCCCCAACGTGGGTGTCCCCAAGACGATGCGTGTCCCCAAGACGATGCGTGTCCCCAAGACGATGCGTGTCCCCAAGACGATGCGTGTCCCCAAGACGATGCGTGTCCCGAACATGCGTGTCCCAAAAAAAATGGTGGGTGTCCCGAAGGAAGCGGGTCATCGGAAATCTCTTGGGTTGACGACGGGCTCGAAGTGGAGGCCGAAGCTGGCGGTCAGGAGGGTTTGGCCGGCGGATGTGACCAGGCGAACCTGGCGGGGTATCCATTCCTGCATGCCGTCGACGGGCCAGCGTTGGCGCCAGACCCGATCGCGGCCGGCGTACTCGAAGGTGAGCGCGTCGTCGGATTCGAGCACTGTCCAATGGGTGTCCTCGAGGGAAACGGTGCCGTCGTCGCAGGCGATGTCCCCTACCCTCGCGCCGCCATCCCGGGCGCGGCCGGGAGGTCCGACGCTCCCGGGCACGTGCGGCTGGAGTCCGTTCGAAGATCGAGGGGGCGGCTGGCATCGGGGAGGCTGCTCGGCGTAGACAACGGTGGCTCCCGTCTCGGCTGCCAGGATGGACCAGCGGGCGGCGACCGGAATGCCCTGCGTCGCGCGCAGCGGCTGCACGGTGACTCCCTGGAAGAAACTGGATTCCCCCACGAAGCTCCTGTCGGGGGCCAGGTAGGGCACCATGGCGTGAACGGTGGTCGCGAACCAGCGCTGTTGCAGCGCTTCCGAGGATGCCTCGCGGCCGATGCGTTTCACGGTGTCGTACTGGCCGAGGAAGAAGCCCGCGCCCTGGATCAGGAGCGTGCCCACCAGCGATGCGAGCACGAACACCACCAGCATCTCGAGCAGCGTCAGACCGCTGGCTGGCCGCCTCGCCGGCGCTCTTCGCCAACTTGGCCGGTGGGCGGCAGACCGCATCCCTTCCATCGTCCCTCTACTCCACGAAGATCGCCGACTGGCGCACCTGCTCGTAGCCCGCAAGGCGCATGCGGTAGGTGCTTTCCGGGCGCCCGTTGCGGCTGACTTCGATGGCGACGTCGTAGAGACCGACCTCGAAACTGCCGCGGAACCCCGTGGCTGACTGTCCCTGCCGCGCAGGTTCGACCAGGCTCGACGACCAGGAGACGTCGAAGTCGCCAATCTCCAGTTCGCCCGCGGGTTGTTCACGAATGTTGATCGAGGACAGGTGCTCGACGGCCGCAAGCACGGCCGGCTCCCGCCGCGACACGTCGGCGGCCTTGCCAAGCCCGATCAGGTTGTTGTTGAAGAGGCCGTAGAGGGCCATGCCCCCGGCGGCGAAGATCGCGAGCGCGACGGTCGCTTCGAGCAGCGTGAAACCCGCCATCCGCCCGATGCTCTTCCGGCGGCGCGGCGCACCACTTCCCTCTCCGCGAGCCGTGCCCCATCCGTGAACGGGACCCGCCGGGTCAGAACCGCACCTCAACCGATTTCCGACTGTCACGTCAGGCGTCCGCGTCGACGCGGCAGTACGGCGGCGTGAGGTCCACGCGCACGGGGGCCGCTTCGTCGCGTTCGTGGGAGAGCGCCAGCGCACCGCCGAGGCAGACGCCGTTCGCCAGCACGATCAGCGGCCTCTCGAACTCCAGCCGCCAACCCTCCGGGATATCCACGAGATAGGTCTCGTAATCCGCGTAGCGAATCGCCTCGTCAGGGCCCGGCGGCGCCGCGTTGCCGAAGACCACGTACCCGCGTCCGCTCAGGACGGCTTCGCGGCCGAGGGCGGCAACCTGGTCCAGCACGTAGTCCCGCTCGCTCGCTCTCGTCGCGCTGACGTAGAGACGCTCGAGGTTCGGCATCGCGATGGCGGTCGCAAGGCCCAGGAGGGCCAGCACGACCAGGAGTTCGAGGAGTGTGAAGCCGACCCGCAGGCTAGTGCTCCGTCACGCCCAAATATGCGCGTGTAGCTGCGAGGAATTTTTGGTTCCTGGCGAGGCGCGACGACGCGGTGTGGCAGGCACCACACAAGGAGGAGCAACGAAGTCCAGGGGGCAAAAAGGCCCGCAGATACCCGTAGATTTGGGTGTGATGGAGCACTAAGAGCTTCCTTCCGGCAGGAATCCGATGTCCGCATAGTCGCCTTCTCCGCCCTTGGCCGAGTCCGCGCCGAAGGAGTAAAGGACAAAGCCCTGGAGGTTGTTGACCGGCGCTTCATACTGGTAGGGGGTCCGCCACGGGTCGACCGGCAATTCGTCCTGCAGGTAGGGGCCGCGCCAGTAATCGACGACTTCGTCCGGCGGCGACATCAGGGCGCGAAGGCCCTGGTCGGTGGTCGGATAGGTACCCACATCGATCCTGTAGGTCTGAAGCGCGCTGCGCAGCATCTTGATCTGCGTATCGGCGACATCGACCTTGGAACCTTCGAGCTGTCTCATGAGTTGCGGTCCCACCAGGCCGGCAAGCAACCCCAGAATCACCAGGACGATCATCAACTCGATGAGGGAGAACCCCCTCACCCGGCCGCTCACACGGCTCTTGTTCACGCAGTACTTAAAGCACGATCTGATTGACATTCGTTATCGCCAATATCATGCCGATCATGATGGTTCCGAGGAACCCGCCGATCAGCAGTATGGCCGCCGGCTCGATGAACGTGAGAACCCGCCGCATCCGCCGCGCGCTGTTCTCCTCGTACAGCTTCGCCAGCGCCCGCATCATTTCCGCCAGCCGTCCGGACTGTTCGCCGACGCGAATCAGATTGTAGCCCGTCGGCGTCAGCGCGTCCTGCTTCTCGAGCGCCTCCGAAAGCGTCACCCCGCTTCTCACCTCGTCGACGGCCCGGTCCAGCATCTCCTTGCGGCGGCTGATCCGCACGCCCCGGGAGGCGAGGCCGAGCGCGTCCATGAGCTCGACGCGGCTCTCGAGCATCGCGCCCATGACGGACGCCCACTTGGCGGTGTCGACTTCCGAAAACCAGCCGCGCACCAGCGGCAGCGCGGCGAGCAGGTTGGTCAGACGGCGGCGGAATCCCTCGCGCCGGAACAATGCGACGGCGATTGCGGCCGCTCCGGCGACCATGCCCACAAACAACCCGGCGTTGGCGTTGAACCAGACGCCGGTGTTGAGGACGAGGGAGGCCAGCAACGGCAGGTCCTCGCCGGATTCGAGCAGGTTGGCGAACTGCGGGACGACGAAGGTGAACACCACGAGCACCGCCGCGAGGCCCGCGACGATCAGTATCGACGGGTACGCGAGCGCCCCGCGGATGTCCGACGCGACCCGGAGGTCGTATTCCATCTGTTGCACCGCGCCGCGCAGCGCCTCGGCGAGCCGGCCGCGGAGCTCGCCGGCCTCGACCAGTTGAAAGACGTACTCGGGCAGCGGCAAGGCGCTTCCGCGCAGCACCTCCAGGTAGCTCTGCCCGCGCATGAGATCCCGCGCCATGCCGTCGAAAGCGGCGGCGAGACGGGGGTGGTGCGTGCCTCGGCTCTGGGCCGTCACCGCATCTCCCAGCGCCACGCCGGATTCGAGCAGGGTGGCGAGTTCGTTGAAGGCGATGGCCACGTCCTGGGCCCGCAGGCCGCGGCGAAACCCGCCCGCGACCGGCTCGCGGTGCTCGTCGACGGCGACCACCGTGTTGCCGCTGCCCGTGAGCTGGCGCACGACGTCCGCGCGGGTCGCGGCCTCCATGCGGCCCCGGCTCGCCTCGCCGTTGCTGTCGACGATCTCGTAGTCGTAATCCGGCATCGTTCAGGGGTGCGAAGGACTCTCGAAGCCGTCGCCGACGTGGTTGCGACGGCGCACTAGCTGGCCTCGGCGTCTATCACCATGGCCCGCATCAACTCCTCCACCGTGGTCTCGCCGCGCGACGCCTTGATGAGGCCGTCCTCGACCAGGGTGCGGCAGCCCTGTTCCCGTGCCACCCGCTTCAAGTCGTTCACGTGCGCGCCGCCGACGATCAGGTCCTGCAGGCTCTCCGTCATCGGCACCAGCTCGTAGATTCCGGTGCGGCCGCGATAGCCCGTGTGGCGGCAGTGATCGCAGCCTTCGACCGTGACCCAGTGGTTGCCCAGCAGGTCTGCCGAAAGCGCTTGCAGATAGCCATCTGTCAGCGCCGGACGCGGAATCGGCACCGAGCAGTTGGAGCAGGCCCGCCGCACCAGGCGCTGCGCCTGCACGCCGCGCACGGGCGCCGCCACCAGGAACGGCTCGACGCCCATGTCGATCAGGCGGGTAAAGCTCGATATGGCGTCGTTGGTGTGCACCGTGGACAGCACCACGTGGCCGGTCAGCGCGGACTGGATGGCGATTTCGGCCGTCTCGAGGTCCCGGATCTCGCCGATCATGATGACGTCGGGGTCCTGCCGCAGGATCGCGCGCAGCGCGCGGGCGAAGGTGAAGCCGATCTCCGAGTGCACCTGCATCTGCGTGATGTTCGGCATCTGGTATTCCACCGGGTCTTCCACGGTGATGATCTTCTTGACGCCGTCGTCGATCTCCTCGAGGGCGGATGCGAGCGTGGTGGACTTGCCGGAGCCCGTCGGGCCCGTGACGAGCACGATGCCGTTGGTGCTGACGAGCCAGTTTCGGAACATCTCGAGGTGGTCCGGCTCCATGCCGAGGTTGCCGAACACGAGGTCGTCGCGCTCCTTGGCGAGCATGCGCAGGACGATGGATTCGCCGAATGCACACGGCACGGTGGAGACGCGGATGTCCATCTCGCGGCCCGAAATGCGCTCCGTGATGCGGCCGTCCTGGGGCAGCCGGCGCTCCGCGATGTCGAGACCGGACACCAGCTTGATGCGCGATGCGACGGCGGCGAAGCGGTCCTTCGACTGCGTCAGCCGGGTGTGCAGCACGCCGTCGAGGCGCATGCGCACGGCGAACGACTCTTCCGTGGGTTCGACGTGGATATCGGAGGCGCCCAGGTCCACGGCCTGCGACAGCAGGTTGTTGACCAGTTCGATCACCGGCGCCTGCTCGGCCAGGTCGCGCAGGTGCTGCGCCTCGTCGCCGGCGAACAGGTTCTCCATCGCCCGCTCCTTGCGTACCGCGTCGAGGGCGCGATCGAGGTGGTGGTTCGCGGTGAGGCAGAAGCGGATGGGAGGCGTGGGGGTGAGGGCCGGGGGTTGGTCCGGGGGCTCGCTGGGTGCCTGGTCGGGGGGCTGGTTGAGGGCCGGGGGTTGGTCCGGGGGCTCGCTGGGTGCCTGGTCGCGGGGCTGGTTGAGGGCCGGGGGTTGGTCCGGGGGCTCGCTGGGTGCCTGGTCGCGGGGCTGGTTGAGCGCGTGGCCGGGCGACTGATCAGGGGTCAGGTCGGGAGCCTCTTTGAGCGGAGTATCGGCGGCTCGGTCGTGGGACTGGCCGGGGGCCTCGCTGGACGGTCTGTCAGGCGACTGGTCGGCTGTCCGGTAGAAGTACTCCAATGTCTCCGCCACGCTGGAATCGGGTATGTCGCGGGCGAGGCAGTACACGTTCTCGCCCTGGCGCCACATGAGGACGGCGTTGTCGAGGAACCACTCCAGCTTGATGGACGACTCCGACATGAAGCGGTACATGTCCAGCGTGTCCGGCAGGTCCTCGGCGTCGGCGAGATAGAGGGCGCCGATCTGCTCCGCCAGCGTGCGCAGCAGCGCGTCTTCGGAGATCGCGCCGGTGCGGACGAGGAGCGACCCGAGCCGCCCACCAACGGTGCGCTGAATCTGGAGCGCCCTGTCGATGTCGGCCTGCTGCACGGCGCCCCGTTCGACCAGCATCTCGCCCAGCCGCCTAGCCTGGCCCTGTCCCTGCCCTGGTTCCACCTGCTCCCGAAGATTCTGCTCTGACGTGGCCAAAGGGGTCTTCGACCTCACTATCGCGTGCACGTGATTCGCGTTAGCCGGCAACGGTACCAGACTCCACCGCAAAAAACGCCCCTGCGGGCGCCCGCAAACCCCGGGCTTTCCCTTCACGCAAGCCGAGCTGGACGGGGCCCGGAGCCCGAGGACACCTATCGAACAAGGACACGCATCAAGCGGAGAGGACACCCAATCGAACAAGGACACGCATCTATCGAACACACGTCTCTTCGGGACACGCACGCCTACCCGCGTCTTCGGGACACGCATGTTCGGGACACGCATGTTCTGGGGACACGTCGTTGGGGACACCCACACGTCGTTGGGGACACCCACGTCTTCGGGACACGCACGCCTTCGGGACACGCACGCCTTCGGGACACGCACACGTCTTCGGGACACGCATGTGTCGTTGGGGACACCCACGTCTCTTCGGGACACGCACGCCTACCCGCGTCTTCGGGACACGCATGTTCAGGACACGCATGTTCTGCACGCCTTCGGGACACGCACGCCTTCGGGACAAAGCGTCTCTTCGGGACACGCACGCACGCCTTCGGGGACACGCACGCCTTCGGGACACGCACGTCGTTGGGGACACCCACGTCTTCGGGACACGCACGACTTCGGGACACGCATGTCGTTGGGGACACCCATCGCGAGCGAGCGCAGGCCTTCGGGACACGCACGTCGTTGGGGACACGCACGTCGTTGGGGACACCCACGTCTTCGGGACACGCATGTGTCGTTGGGGACACCCATCGCGAGCGAGAACACCCATCAATGTTCTGGGGACACGCACGCCTTCGGGACACGCACGTCGTTGGGGACACCCGTCGCGAGCAAGGACACCCATCGCGAGGAATGGCCTTAGCCGGAAAACAGGAGGGAGAACCCTTCGCAGGGAGATCGGTCGACGCCGAGTGCGCCAGCCGCGGGTATTCCCGCGAATAGACCCCTCAGGTCAGCGGTCGTCGGATCGGTGATCCCGCAGCGCTGTCGAAGAAATGTCGCTACGGAACTCCGCTTCGCTGAAACCCTCAGACAGGTCGCGCAGCCTGTCCGGGAGTTCAAGGTCGTCCAACGTGACAAAGCGACCACCTTCCTCACGGTCGAGCGCACGCCCGAACACAAGAAAGCGGCAACCGATTCTGGTGAGTTCGTCGACAACCGCGTCTACATCGCCGTTGTCGTAATAGCTCGCATCTGCGATCCGGCGCATCGTGTCCGCACCAACGACGAATGTAACCGCACCGAAGAGGCGCGCCTTCTCCACGAACGTAGGGGCATTCGTCAACCAGACATTATCGGACTCACCGAACTGTGCCTTCCGCGCGCGCATGTCATGGAAGTTAAGCGGCGGCTTGTCGACATTGCGTATGCAGAGCTCGTACGCCACAGCCCCCCCTAACCGTGCGGCTGCGGCGGCTGCCATGTGTCGGTGGCCTTCGTGAAGCGGATTGAAAGCCCCGGGGAGAATCGCCATGGGCGCGCCGGCGCCGATGGCCGGTCGTGCGCCGGTCAGGAGCGCCCGCATTTCCGTGTCGCCCTCCGCAACCTGGGACTCGAGGGTGTCTGCGTCTTTCAGTGCCTGGACGGGAGCGTCGACACCAAAGGCTTCCGCCAGGGCCGAGAGCGCGATCTGCGCAACCAGACGCTCCTCCTCCTTACGGCTACGCTCGCCCTTGGCCAGTGAGATCGACGTGGTGGCGGTGTGCGTAGATGTCTGGAGGGCGCAGTGAGCCCTGTGTTCGCCTTTCTTCGGGCGCGTGGAGCGTAGGCTGGCTGTGATCGCGAATCCGAACGTCTCCTCCCCTGGAGCAAGCGCGTTCGCGCGCAGGAACGCGCACACCGCGAGATCGCGCGCCGTCTCGGCGCTGCAGGCCCGCTCCGGCGGCGCACCGAGCAGTGATGCAAGGGCGTTTTGTGAATAGGGGATCCGCGCTTCGAGCAGCGTGGCAGATGCGCCGGGCACCTGTAGAAGGTCGGACAGCAGCAGCGAGCCGCCGCCCGTCACGTAGATGACGCCCCGATGCGGCCGATCATGGAGCATGCCGACAATGTCGGTCCTGGTCGCCGTTCCGCCCTCAGGCAAGGCCACCCTCTTGCGAGGCGCCCTGCCTCGCGCTGTCCACGGACGGGGACTCCTGCAGGAACCCTCTGACAATCGACAGGAATTCCGCCAACTGGTCGTGGTGGACCCAATGGCCCGCATCTTCGATCACTGCGAGACGCATCCTCGACAGGTACCTCGCGCGCTCATCGTTCGCCGGACTCGGGATCCACGACTCGGAACCGTAGACAAGCAGGGTCGGACAGGTAATGCGCTCGTACAGGTGGTGGACCTGTTCCGCAGTCAGGCCCACAGGCGCGGTCGCCCGGACGTAGTTGTCGAACTTCCAGCTAAAGGTACCGTCCTCGTTCTGGTTACTGCCGTGGATCGTGAGATGACGTGCCTGCGATTCCGACAGGTGGGGATTCTCCTCCTGCATGCGCTGGAACGCCTCTTCCAGCGTCGGGTACCGGCGTGGCAACCGACCGGCGATCCTGCGCGTACCGCGCACCCAGTCGTCCAGCAAGCGTCCTGTCACGGTGCTGTCGCCCCGCCTGGCGTCCTCCGCAGTTCTGGCGGCGGCTGACGACAGACCCATGCCCTCAATGGCGACGAGTTTCTTGACCGTGTCCGGATACAGCCCGGTGTACAGCAACGACACCGATGCGCCGAGCGAGTGGCTGATGATGGTCGCTGGCGTCATCTTTTTCTGATGCAGGAGCTGGGCGATGTCGTAGACATAGTCGACGGTGTTGTAGCTGCCACCGATCATCCACTGCGAATCGCCATGACCGCGCAGATCAGGCGCGATGACATGGTAGTCCCGGCTTAAGTCGCGCGCGACCCAGTCCCAATTCCGGCAATGGTCCCGTCCCCCGTGCACGAGGAGCATGGGCGGCGCGTCTTCGTTGCCCCAGTCGACATAGTGCAGCCGCAGGCGCTGCGAAAAGTAGACGTGCGATGTCGGGCCGCTCTCGATCATCGGACGATTATAGCGGGCGCATGGCCCGCACGAAGCCCTGCGGGAAGGTCCATGACTGTCCCAGGCACTTTTGCGCTATGGGTGTCCTCACCGCTGCTCACCGCTGTTCGCTGTTTTCGCTTTGGCACTGGTGTCCTCACCGCCCACCGCGTTTTTGCACTATGGGTGTCCTCGCCGCCCCTTTTTGCACTATGGGTGTCCTCACTGCCCCTCACTGCCCAGTCCATGCCCAAGTGTCCTCACCGCCCATGGGTGTCCTCACCTCCCATGTGGGTGTCCTCGCCGCTCATTCCTCGTTTTTTGCACGATGGGTGTCCCACCACTCACTTCCTCGTTTTTTGCACGATGGGTGTCCCACCACTCATCCCACCGCTCATCTTGCAACGCCCTGACCTTTGGCGAAGAATCCACCTATGCCATGGAATCTCCCGAAACGACCGGTCCACGCACCCAGATGAGCCAGCCATTGATGACGCCAACTGCCGAAACGGTGGAACGGGCCAACCTCGCGGAGTTCATGCGGCGTCACGGGTTCGACGACTACAACTCGCTGCATGCGTGGTCGATTGAGCATCGCGGGGAGTTCTGGCAGGCGTTGTGGGATTTCTGCGACGTCATTTCGGCAGCCGAAGCCCCGCGGGCACTTGAAAACGGCGACGACTTCCTGGGCTCGCGCTGGTTCCGGGGCGCCGAGCTCAACTTCGCGGAAAACCTGCTGCGCCGGAAAGATGACCGCACCGCCATCGTGGGCGTTCTGGAGGGCGGCGAACGTAAGGCGCTTACCTACGCGGAGCTCTATCGCTCCGTCGCGCGGGTCGCCGCCGAGTTCCGCGAACGGGGCGTCGCGCCGGGAGACCGCATCGCCGGGTGGCTGCCGAACGTACCTGAAACCGTGATCTGTACCCTCGCCGCGGCCAGCATTGGCGCGGTATGGACATCGTGCTCGCCGGATTTCGGCGTCGAGGGGGCCCTGGACCGATTCGGCCAGACCCAGCCGAAGCTACTCATCGCATGCGGCGAGTACCAGTACGGCGGCAAGAAGTTCGATGTGTCCGCCAGGGCCGGTGAAGTGCGGAAACGGATCGATTCGATCGAAGCGCTGTTGTGGATCGACGACATTCAACGAATAGCGGCAGGTCGCCGGGAAGAATCGATCTCTTTCGAGCAGCGCGGCTTCGACGATCCGCTCTACGTACTCTACTCGTCCGGCACCACCGGCAAGCCCAAGTGCATAGTGCACGGCGTGGGAGGAACGCTGCTGCAACACTTGAAGGAGCATCGCCTGCACACGGATGTGAAGCCCGGGGACACCCTGTTCTACTTCACCACCTGCGGCTGGATGATGTGGAACTGGCTGATTTCGGGTCTCGCCAGCGGTTGCGCAATCGTGCTGTACGACGGCTCTCCGTTCCATCCTCGCCGCAGCGAACTGATCGACCTTGTCGAGGCGGAAGGGATCACGATATTCGGGGTCAGCGCCAAGTATCTTTCCGCGCTGGAGAAATTTGGCGTCAAGCCCCGCGAGAGCCATCGCTTGCCGCAACTGCGGTCGATTCTATCCACCGGCTCGCCCCTCTCCCCGGAGTCATTCCACTACGTTTATCGTGACTTCAAGGCCGATGTGGCCCTCGCCTCCATTTCAGGCGGCACTGATATCGTCTCGTGTTTCGCGCTTGGCAACCCGCTGCTGCCGATCTACCCGGGGGAACTGCAATGCAAGGGGCTCGGAATGGCCATAGACGTGTTCGGAGAAGACGGCCGACCATTGCCTTCCGGAACGAAAGGCGAACTCGTCTGCACGAGGTCGTTCCCTTCGCGACCCACCGGATTCTGGAACGATCCCGATGACACGAAGTTCCGCGCCGCATACTTCGAGAAGTTCGACAATGTCTGGGCGCACGGCGACTTTGCGGAGTTCACCGACCACGGGGGCATGATCATTCATGGGCGTAGCGACGCGGTCCTGAATCCGGGCGGCGTCCGCATCGGCACGGCGGAGATCTACCGCCAGGTCGAGTCCATGGACGCCGTTGTCGAATCGGTCTGCGTGGCCCAGTCATGGCGAGAAGACGTGCGCATCATCCTCTTCGTCGTACTGCGCGAAGGACTTAGCCTGGACAAGTCCCTGCGCGGCGAAATCAGGGACCGCATCCGCCAGAACGCGTCTCCCCGGCACGTACCGGCGCTGGTGCTGCAGGTCAATGACGTGCCCCGCACAATGAGCGGAAAGATCGCGGAGCTTGCCGTGCGCGAGGTCATCCACGGACGCCAACCCGGCAACGCGACAGTGCTTGCGAACCCCGAAGCGCTGGATCAATTCCGAGACATCCCAACGTTAGGCGCACAGCGGCGTTAGATCGGAGATCGGATCGTCGTTCGGCCCGAATTCCAGGCCAATCGGTGCTTCTCCTCCAATCTGGGGGTTGATCGCAGAGCCATTCGCGGCCAGGTCCTTGATCGTCGCGCACGCCTCCTCCAAGCCCATTTCGACATCCGGTCCAGTCAATTCGCCTGAGCGGTCGTCTTAGGACAGTCGTCTTAGGACAGTCGTCTTAGGACACGCACGGGTCTCAGTCTCAGGACACGTCAGTCTCAGGACACGCAAGTGGTTGGGGACACAAGTGGTTGGGGACACGCATGTGGTTGGGGACACGCACGCGCGGTTCGAGGACACGCATGTGGCTGGGACGCGCGCGGTTCGAGGACACGCATCGCTTTTGGACACGCACGTCCCCTTTTTGGGACACCCATGGGCGCCGATGCGGAATCGGCGACGTGCCAAGACCAGGGGGACCAGTTTGGTCGTCCTGACGCAGCTTGGGCGGACGCACGGCCGTGGACAATCGGCTACACCGAGGGAAGGTGATGTCTTGCGCCAAGTAGCGGCACCGGCTGCTACCCGTACTGTTGCCGGCGGCTCACAATGCCCTAATGACGCGACCCAGAAGCGAATTGGTCGACCGTGTGAACGGCGGCTTCTATCACCTCTTCAATCGCTGCGTACGCCAAGCTTGGCTCTGCGGTGAAGACCCTGACACCGGCGAGAACTTCGACCACCGACGCGGCTGGATCGAACGCCGGCTGCTCCTCCTGACCGAGATCTTCCCGATCGATGTCTACGCCTACGCAGTCATGTCCAACCACTACCACATTGTCGTCAACTACTGCCCCGCCCGCGCCCTTGAATGGTCCGACGCCGAGGTCGCACGGCGTTGGCTGCGCGTGTTCGGCCCGCGATCGACAGACCCCAGAATACGGGCCACACAGGAAGCAGCGCTGTTGGCCGACCCTATCCGCCTAGCCGAGCTCCGGTGTCGGCTGGGCGACTTGTCCTGGTACATGAAGAGCCTGAACGAGAACATCGCACGTCGTGCGAACGAGGAGGAAGACCGCACAGGACGCTTCTGGGAGGGGCGCTTCCAATCGAAGCCCTTGGTAGACGTGGAGGCCGCGCACGCGTGCATGGTGTACAACGACCTGAATCCGGTGCGCGCGGGGATGGTAGCGCGGCTCGACGCGCCGCAGCAGACATCTTTATGGCGCCGGATGAAGGAGGCAGAGAAGGCGCCCGAACGCCTGCGCGAGCCCCTCCGGCCGCTACGCCTCGAGCACCGTTCGGGACGCGTGCTGACCGGTGGCGAGGCGGCGCTAACGACAAACTTGGCCGAGTATCTTGCGCAGGTAGAGTGGACGGCGGCGCGCTGTCGCGGCGAGCAGTCCGACAGCGATCCGCCGCTTTCCTGGCGCGATCGCGACACTTGGCTGTCCGTGTTCGCCGCACAGCGTCGACGACGACGGCGCCGGGCAGAGACTCCGGCGTGGCTGGCCGCCATCACCTGAGTCGGGGATAGACGTTTCCGCGTGTTCGCGGGCGACGCCGCCCGCGAACGCGTATTCCCTCGTTCCCCTGCGGCCATCCAAAGGCCTGCGAACCGCCAGCCGCAGTTCCGCTCACGTCCGCTGAGTGGCAACGTCTTCCCGGCGGCGCTTTCCAACCTCAGCCTCCGACCTGTCCACAAGGCGAGATTCACTACGCCCTAAAGCTCCACAAGACCATTTGAGTCCCATCCTCTCAAAGTGCCGATGGGTGTCCGAAGCGCACGAACTAATGGGTGTCCCGAAACACGATGCCAAAGCGCGGTCGTGGGTGTCCTCAAGCGCCCACCGAAGTGCGTGTCCCGAAGAGCGTGGGTGTCCCAAAGCGATGCGTGCGTGTCCCGAAGCGATGCGTGCGTGTCCCGAAGAGTGTCCGCGAAGAGTGCGTGTCCCGAAGAGTGCGTGTCCCGAAGAGCGTGGGTGTCCCAAAGTGTCCCAAAGCGATGCGTGCGTGTCCCGAAGCGATGCGCGAAGAGTGTCCCGAAGAGTGCGTGTGTCCCGAAGAGCGAAGAGTGCGGTCGCGCAATGCGAAGCGATGGGTGTCCCAAAGCGAGCGATGGGTGTCCCAAAGCGAAGAAGCGAAGCGCCGGTGTCCCAAAGCGATGCGCCCTAGGGGTCGACAAAACGCAGGGTGCGCCGGATGTCCATGATGCTCTCGACGGCACCTTTCAACGCCTGCGCGGTGGGCGTGACGTGTACTTCGTCGACCACAGGGTTGCTGCCGTACCCCCGGTCCACGCACTCTTCGAGCAGCGCGATGTCTTCCTTCTCCCACGGTCGCACGTCGCGGCCGATATAGATGGCGTGGATCCGCACGCCGCGCTGCCCGGCTATGTCGCAGGCTTCGCGGAACCAGTCATCGAGGCGGTCGACAATGTCCTCCCGGAAGCCGCTGGTCCCGTCGGGCCAGGTCCAGCCCGGGATCGAAAACGGTGCCACATCGGCTATCGGTGCGCCGTCGCCCACGTTCACCAGGTCATCTGCCTGGCCATAGGCGCTGAACGGAGACATCAGCCTGCAGAAGTGCGTGTTATGCGCTGGTCGGCCACGAATACCGAACTGGTTGGCGGGGTCCACCAAGACGTCCGCCGCATCGCTGGTCTTGGTCGGCGAACCGTCATCGTAGCCTCTGAACAGTTGCCAGGGCGTCATGTCCCTGAGCGCGTTCTCCCACACAATCCGGTATGCGTCGATGATCAACTGATCCGACGGCACGGCGGGGTTCAGCGTTGACACCACAGGATGGGCATGCTGCCAGCCGTCGAGCACGTCCGACAGGCCGGCCGGCGTGAACAGGCCGGCCGCATCGACATCGAAACTGCCCGCAAAGGTTGCCGGATCTTCGGCGGACATCGCGGCTTGGTACACGACGTTATAGGGCAGGGAAGATCTGAAAAGGCGCTGGCAGATGGCATTCGTAAAGACCGGGTTGCGCGTGACCGCCTCGGCGACATCGAAATTCTCAAAAGATCGCCCGAGGTCCGGGATTTCCAAATAGTTGGCACCGTCCGTCACGATCACGATCGCCTTGTCGGCGAGTGGCGAGCAACCTGCGTTCGTTCCTTCGAGGCACGGCGTTCGCGGCAGGTCGTCGCCGGACACGCTCTTGGTCTTCCACACGTCGCGCCAAAGGGGCGATAGCG
Source organism: Candidatus Azotimanducaceae bacterium (assembly GCA_965203615.1). Lineage (GTDB taxonomy): Bacteria > Pseudomonadota > Gammaproteobacteria > Pseudomonadales > Azotimanducaceae > VXNE01. Next base: position 3,688,635 of record OZ241900.1, on the reverse strand, counting down.
CTCTCAACCCCCACACGATGCCGAGATGCAGGAACGTCTGGCCTTGAATGGTCGCCGAATGCACCTCTACGGGGAGGTAGCTGTTCACGGCCTGCAGCGCGGTGATGTCGTCCGTCAACGGCACAATGGACGCCTCCGGACAGAGCAGACTTCCGCCGCGGTCCAGGGCGCGAAGGTGCCAGTGATTCTCGGATACGGGGAAGAAAGACACCAACGGATTGAACGTCGGAACCAGCGTTTTCCTCAGGACCGCGGCCAGATGACCGTCGGCCATACCGCGAATGCGCGCGTCGGGCCAGGAGTAGGCAGTGAAACGCGTATTCGGATCCGACGCGTCCGGCGGTGCATCGGACAGGTGCAGCGGCAGGTTGGAGATGCCAGTGGCACCAGGTTCCCAGCCGGCCACGGTCGTCCTCGCCGGCCAGTTCGCGGGATCCGCGGGGTCCCAAACGCTGGGCCGCGCAACCGGGTCCCAGTACGCGCCCCACCGCGCCATCACGCAGCCGTTCCAGAAATCTCCTCCCTCGAAGTCCCACATGCCGAGCGTCGGCACCTGGTCGGAGACGTCATCCGACCCCGGCTGATGCAGATACCAGTCAGTGACGGTAAGGAAATCCGGCAGGTCGCGCGAAGCCAGCGGCCCCATGTCATCGCCGGTGCCGTAGGCATGGAACGTGTCGACCCAGTGTCCCTCGGTGTTGCGGGACGCATGCGTGTTGTACTCCGCACCGGTCAGCATGTACACGTAGCGTTCCTTGGCCTCTGTCTGCGACATGCCGGAAGTGTCCGCCACGTTCACGACGTTCGAGTACGGCACGAGCGCGAGCGTGACGATGCCGGGATTGGTCTTGGAGACATCGTCCACGATCTGCGCGATGGTGCTGATGGCGTCTTTCAGCGCATCCAGCCGGGTCACCGACCAGCCCGCGGGTGTGAATCCCATGGACCTGGAGACGTCCAGGGCGAGGGCGAACTCGAACTGGCTCGCATCAAATTCCACGGTGACCTGCTCGTTCAGGAGTTCCGGGGCGCCGGTTCCGCCGCCCGCCCAAAGGCTGTGGAACAAGTAAGTGGCGTCCCCGGCAACCGTGATGACTGTCCGGTTCGTCGCGAAGTCGTGCTGGACGATGATGTCGTCGCCTGTGACGTTCAGGCCGTCCATCAGACCGCCCATGACGCCAGCGACCCGGTCCTTGATTTTCTGCTCGGCCGCCACGATGTCTCCGCGCATGAGGTGGGACGCCGAGGCGACGCCGGCCCGGAGCGCTGCCCGAATCTCCGCCTCCTGCGCTTCCCGCCAGCCGTAGTTCGTCAGCATCGCGCCAACAGTCACCATCGAGAGCATCGCGATGCTGCCGCCGATGAGCATCGCGCCGGCCCTGCGGGATTTCGCGAACGCCGCAACGAGTGGCGCGAGGCGCGCGAGCCTGTTCCGCAAGACTCGATCAAGGACTCGCCCCGATTGGCACCCGCTGCCACGCCCGTTCCCAGGCTTCACCTTCGGCGCGACGGACCCTTTGTCTCTGCCATCGCCGTGTGCCCCGGCATCGAAATGCACCGTCGCCAAACCTGTCTGAACGGCCAGAAATCAAACGCCGCCGAACCCGACTCGGCAACGCGGAAACATGACCGGAAGATAGGTCAATCAAGCGCGTTGGCGCGTCCCCAACAATGGGGAGATTCGTCAAGAATTTCCTGTGGTATCTCAGGCAATTAGGGGTAGAACACCCCTGCCGTGCGGACTCCCCGCTTTACGTCAGCTCCCCCGTGCTCCGGCCAGGGAACGCACCAGCCGAACCAGGTCCATCTGCCGCGTGAGGCCGTGTTTGGCAAAGATGTGCTTCACGTGGGTGCGGATAGTGCTTTCGCCGCGGCCTGTCGCCGCCGCGATCTCGCGTACGTTCATGCCTACGGCCAGCAGCACCGCCACTCGGCTCTCCATGCGCGTGAGGCCGAGGGAGTCCGCAACCACGTCAGGATCGACGCTGACGTCGCCTGCCGGATCGACGACCAGCGCCAACGCCGCCACCGGCCACAGCATCCTGGAGTCAGCCTCGCGCGGGCCCACCGGGTTGATGTGCAGTGCCAAGGGCGGCCGTGAGCCAGGGCGCCTGACCATCATCGAGCCGCCGGCGCCCAAGGCGCCGAAGGGCGGCAGCGCCCGATTCAAGAGTCTCTGGAGGCCATCGTTGTCGTGCGTCATGCGGGCGCACAGGAGACCGCCCCTGTCGACCAGGCCGTCTCCGGCCTGCAGGAGATTGCGGGCGCGGTCGTTGGCCGCGATGATCCGCCCGCGCGCGTCGAGCTGCACGATGCCCACTCCGGTGGCCTCGAGCATCTCCCCCATCGTGACGCCCAGAGCCGCAGCGTCGGCCAGCACTTGCTGGACTCCCACCGTCTGACGGATGTGCGGCAGCAGACGACGGATGGCATCGAGTTGCCTGGACGACCAGTCCGGCTGGCCGACAGGATCGTGGATAAACCAGGTGATACGCGAACCGTCAGGTCCGTCGAGGCGCACGTTGACTGCGTTTCTGGCGCGGCCATAGGTTCCGAGAGCGTGGTATGCCTCGGAGGTCTTCAGTTCCTGCTCGGTGTAGAGATCGGTGTTGTGGAACAGTCGACCGTCGGGGAGCGTTCGAAAGCGGGGGATCCGTTCGTCTATGGGGTAGTACGTCCCAAAATAAAGCCGCTCCAGTTCCCAGTGCCTTTCCCCGCCGTAGAAGACCCTCGCAAAATAAATCCGGATGTCCTCCTCGGAAGCCCCCTCGCTGAATGCCATGGTGCTGCCGCAGACACCGAGCGTGTCATGGATCAGCGCGTTGGCCTTGGACCATTGCGAACGGTCTAGCGCCACCTCGTGCAGCGCGCCGAGGATATGTTCGAATGCCTCCCCGTCGCCCATAACTTTGCCTTCACCGGCGAGCACTCAAGGAACCGGCTGATCCGCTCGGTCAGCGTTCCCGAACCCGGTCCTCCCAAACCCTCAAACTTTGGGAGGATACGAGGTCGCGCGCCCCTCCACATCCCCAACTTTAGGGAGACCCGAAGGGCATTCGCGCGCCTCGCTCGAGCCCGGTCCGATCTTCGACGAACGACATCCTGTTCGCCCGGCGTTCGACTTCGACAGGCGCCTCGGGGCCACTTCGCGGATGCGCTCCGGGTCATCCAGGGGTCGCGACGCCTTGATGCCGATGGGTGTCCCAATGGCCGCGCCGGTGTCCCAATGGCCGCGCCCGACGATGCGTGTCCCCAAGTCCGATGCGTGTCCCAGAGTTCGCGCCTGTCCCAAGGTCCTCGCCCGACGATGCGTGACACCAGAGTCCGCCTGATGGGTGTCCCACGGTCCGCGGCCCAGTCCGCCACCGATGCGTGTCCCAGAGTCCGATGTGTGTCCCAAGGTCGGATGCGTGTCCCAGAGTTCGCGCCCGTGTCCCAAGGTCGGATGCGTGTCCCAGAGTTCGCGTGCGTGTCCCAAAGTCGGATGCGTGTCCCAGAGTTCGCGTGGTCCGCCACCGATGCGTGTCCCTGAGTCCGATGTGTGTCCCAAGGTCGGATGCGTGTCCCAGAGTTCGCGTGCGTGTCTCAAGGTCGGATGCGTGTCCCAGAGTTCGCTCGCCCGACGATGCGTGTCCCAGAGTCCGCCTGATGGGTGTCCCACGGTCCGCGGGTGTCCCACGGTCCGCGGCCCAGTCCGCCACCGATGCGTGTCCCTGAGTCCGATGTGTGTCCCAAGGTCGGATGCGTGTCCCAGAGTTCGCGCCCGTCCCAAGCTCCTCACCCAACGATGCGTGTCCCAATGCCCGCCCGTTCCCTTCCGCCCCGTCCGTCCGCATCCTTCCAAATCACACTACGCGTGTGCTACAAGACGGCGCATGTACGAACTCCAAACGGCGCGGCACGTCTATTCGGTCGGCGAACTGACGGCCGCTGTCCGGCGCCTGATCGAGCAAGGCTTTCCCCCGATCCTCGTCGAGGGCGAGGTGTCCAACTTCCGCAGTCCCGGCCGTGCGGGTCACTGGTACTTCACGCTGAAGGACGGGCAGGCGCAGGTTCGGTGCGCGATGTTCGCCAACCGAAACCGTTTCGTGCGCAGACCCTTGCGAGACGGTGGGCTTGTTGTCGTGCGGTGCCGGCTGTCGCTGTACGAGGCCCGCGGAGACTTCCAGGCTATCGTCGATGCGGTCGAACCTGCTGGTGAGGGGGAGTTGAGAGCCGCGTTCGAGCGATTGAAGGCCGAACTCGAACGCGAAGGACTGTTCGCGGCCGATCGCAAGCGGGCCCTGCCGAGATTTCCGAGACACATCGGGATAGTCAGTTCGCTCTCTGGAGCGGCCCTGCAGGATGTCCTGGCGGTGCTCCGGCGCCGGTTTCCGTGTGTTCGGGCAACCTGTTTCGCGGCCGCCGTGCAGGGTGCCGAGGCTGTCCCAGAGATCATCAGCGGGATCGACCGCGCCGAAGCCTCGAAACCGCGCCCGGATGTCCTGCTGCTGACTCGCGGCGGAGGTTCGCTCGAAGACCTCATGGCGTTCAACTCGGCAGCGCTCGCGCGACGCATGGCGCAGTGTCCGATCCCGATCGTCTCCGCCGTGGGGCACGAGACCGATATCACGATTGCCGACTTCGTCGCGGACCAGCGGGCACCGACGCCCTCCGCAGCGGCGGAAATGATGACACCCGACCGCGCAGAACTCCTCCTTCGCATCCGGCGGCGCTCCGGCACCCTGACCGGGCGGGCCCTGGACCGGTTTCAATCGGAACGGCGCGTGCTCGATGCGACGCGCCGCAGGTTGGTTCACCCCGCCCGGACACTGGAGCAGCGAATGCAAAGAGCCGACGAGTTGCGCGAGCGCCTGGTACGCACGATCGAACGTCGCGCGAGCGTCTCGGGTGCACGCCTCGATGCCGCCCGCCGGTTGCTGACCCGATCCAATCCCCATGTTCTGATCGAACGCGCGGCTGGCCGCACCGCACGCGCCAGGGAAGAACTTGGCGCAGCAGCGCAACGCAGGCTCACCACTGTGCAGGCAGCCGTCGCCGGTCTGCGACGCGCCCTTCGCGCCGTCAGTCCGCTGGATACGCTGGACCGCGGATACGCGATCGTGTCGCGGCCGGACGGAACGCGTTGGGGTGCCGTGATCACCGATGCCGCGCGGACCCGCGCCGGCGAGGCCATCCAGGCCCACCTGTCATCGGGGACGATAGACGCCACGGTGACCGCGGGATCGCGACCAGCGGACGAACCGTGAACTTGCTACTGCCGCTGCTGGCCGCAGTCGTGGGTTCCGGCGTTCCGGGAGGCGTGGTGGCCGTGCCGTTGCCCGAAGACGCGGTCGATGCGCACTTCGACGGCCGCCCAGCCGTGGTCCATCGCGACCATGCACTCATCGGACTGCCCCTGGAGACCTCGCCGGGGCAACACAGCGTCGACATCACCACGCGAACGGGCAGTTTCGAGGTCTCCTTCAACGTGGAGCCGAAGGAATTCCCCGTCCAGCGCCTGACTATCGCGAATGACCGCATGGTCAATCCGAAAGCGGAGGATCTCGTCCGCATCCGCAAGGAAACGGCGAAAATGCGTACCGCCTACGCATTGGTGAGCCCCGCTGGAGAAGACTTGCACCCGTTCCTGCTCCCCGTGGAAGGCGAGTTCTCAAGTCCATTCGGACGTAAACGGATCCTTAACGGACAACCTCGCAGTCCCCACCAGGGCCTCGACATCGCCGCGAATACGGGGACACCCATGGTCGCGCCTGCGGCGGGGGTCGTGGTGGTCACGGGAAGTTTCTTCTTCAACGGCAATACGGTGATGATCGACCACGGATCAGGCCTGGTGACCATGTATTGCCATCTGCATGAAATCTACATCGAAGAAGGCGCATCGCTTGTTCGCGGCGAGACCTTCGGCTCCGTCGGCGCTACCGGCCGCTCCACCGGGCCGCATTTGCATTGGACCGTGAGCATGCATGGGACGAAGGTAGACCCCCTCGCGCTCATACAGGTTCTGGGCGAGATCGAGCGCATCGAATAGCGCCCCTTTCAAGCGGCCTCTCTCGAATCGAGGCGACTCCTGCATCGCGACGCCGCCATGCGGAACGCAGGAGGTGCCCGGAGGTGGGATGGCTGTCCTTAGCACCGGAGCGCGCCCCTTCACGTGGCTGTCCCTACCGCCGCAGAGATGGCTGTCCTTTGGCGTCCCCGTCCTTGGCGTCCCCCAAGATTTGTCCTTAGCCGGCAGAGATGACTGTCCCCAAATGCCCTGGATGGCTGTCCGCAACTGGCAGAGATGACTGTCCCCAAATGCCCTTGTGTCCCTTCCGACGCGATGGGTGTCCCCCGCGACGCGGAGATGCGTGTCCTTAACGGCCTTCCGGATGGCTGTCCTTAGCCGGCAGAAATGACTGTCCCCTGCGGGAAATGGCTGTCCTTACCGCCCCGTCCTTACCGCCCCCGGAAGAAACCGAGCCAAACTGGTGCCGAGGCGCTGGTCGGGGTGCTTGGCGACGCCTCCTTAGCGGCGCCGGTCGCGGCGGATGACGCGTTGGCGGCGGATGCGCTGTTTCCGGGTCAGTTCGTTGCGGCGGCCGGAGTAGGGGTTGTTGCCCGACTGCAAGACGATCTTGACGGGCACGCCCGCGAGCGACAACGCGTCACGATAGGTGTTTTCCAGGTAGCGAACGTAGGATGCGGGCAGGACATCGGTGCGGTTTCCGTGCACGGCGATAACCAGCGGACGGGAACCGACCCTGTGGGCAAAACGGAGCTTGATCGGTCGGCCACTCACGGCGGGCGGCGGATGGCCCTCCGTTGCCTGGGTGAGGATGCGGGTCAAACTGGCGGGCGACGCGTCCCGTCCGGCGGCCGCATAGATTTGGTCGACCAGATGCATCAGCCCGGCGACGCCCGTGCCGCGCAAGGCCGAGATGAATCTCGTCGGCACCCAGGGTGCGAAGCGCATGCGGCGATCAATGCCGCTGCGAACTACTGCCCGCTCCTCCGAGGAGATCCCGTCCCACTTGTTCACCGCCAGGATCAGGCCCGTTCCCGCGTCGGCGGCGTATCGCAGGATGTTCAGATCCTGCTCCACCAGGCCTTCGCGAGCATCGATCAGAACGAGCGCCACATCCGCGCGGTTCAACGCTTCGAGCGTCTTTGCCACCGAGAACTTCTCGACCACGTCGTGAACGCGGCCCCGGCGGCGCACGCCGGCGGTATCGATCAGCAGGTAGTCCGAGTCGCCCCGCCGGAACGGCATGTACACGGCATCGCGCGTGGTCCCGGGCGTCTCGGAGACGATCTGGCGGGCATCGCCCAAAAGCCGGTTGACGAGCGTCGACTTGCCGACATTCGGCCGCCCCACCACCGCCACCTTCGGCATCCCTGAAGAACTCCCGGCAATCCACTTGCCAGTGTCGACATGGGTGTCCTCAGCCCCATGAGTGTCCCCGGCGCGATGCCTGTCCTCGGAAGGATGCGTGTCCCCAGCGCGATGCGTGTCCCCGGCGCGATGCCTGTCCCCGCCGCGGTGCGTGTCCTCGGAAGGATGCGTGTCCCCGGGGCGGTGCGTGTCCCCGGCGCGATGCGTGTCCCCGGCGCGATGCGTGTCCCCAGCGCGACGCCTGTCCCCGGCGCGATGCCTGTCCCCGGCGCGATGCCTGTCCTCGGAAGGATGCGTGTCCCCAGCGCGATGCGTGTCCCCGGGGCGGTGCGTGTCCTCGGAAGGATGCGTGTCCCCAGCGTCTATGTCCTCGGAAGGATGCGTGTCCCCGGCGCGATGCGTGTCCCCGGCGCGGTGCGTGTCCCCGGCACGGTGCGTGTCCCCGGCGCGATGCGTGTCCCCGGGGCGGTGCGTGTCCTCGGAAGGATGCGTGTCCCCGGCGCGGTGCGTGTTCCCGGCACGGTGCGTGTCCCCGGCACGGTGCGTGTCCCCGACTCGATGCGTGTCCCCGGCGCGGTGCGCGGAAGGATGCGTGTCCCCGGCGCGGTGCGCGGAAGGATGCGTGTCCCCAGCGCGATGCGTGTCCCCGACTCGATGCGTGTCCCCGACTCGATGCGTGTCCCCGGCGCGGTGCGCGGAAGGATGCGTGTCCCCGGCGCGGTGCGCGGAAGGATGCGTGTCCCCAGCGCGATGCGTGTCCCCGACTCGATGCGTGTCCCCGACTCGATGCGTGTCCCCGGCGCGGTGCGCGGAAGGATGCGTGTCCCCGGGGCGATGCGTGTCCCCGGCGTCTAGGCCGGCGCATTCCGCCAGGCTCTCGCGGAAGGCGGCGATGCCCCGGCCGTGGGCGGCGGAGATGAGCAGGGGGGCGCCGAAACCGAGGCGGGAGAAGTCCGCGAGCGCGGTTTCCGGTTGGACGCCGTCGATCTTGTTCGCGACGAGTAGCGTATGCGCGCCGCGGCGGCGGAGGTTGTCGGCGATTTCCTCGTCCGCGGCGCTGAGGCCTTCGCGGGCGTTGACCAGGAACACCACCCAGTCGGACTCGTCGATGGCGACGTTGGCCTGTTCCGCGACCAGCGTCGCCATCGCGGTGTCGTCCACGTCGTTCTCAAGGCCGCCCGTGTCCACCACGACGACGGGCTGGCCGCCGATGTCGACGACGCCGTACTGGCGATCCCGGGTGAGCCCTGGCCGATTCGCGACGAGCGCTTCGCGGGCCGCCGTCAGCCGGTTGAACAAGGTGGATTTCCCAACGTTCGGCCGGCCCACGAGGGCGACGACGGTCATGTCCTGCGCCTGATCTCCAGCGCGTTCAAGCGGCCGTCGTTGGTAAGCAGGTAGATGATGTTGTCCGCGACCGTCATGCCGGAACGCAGCCCGTCGCCAACCTTGCGCCGGGCGACCAGGCGGCCATCGCTCTGGGCGAGCACGTGCAGGTAGCCGTCGGCGTCGCCCACCACGACGTAGTTGCCGAACGCCACGGGGCTGGTCAGACGCCGATTGCGCAGGCCCTCCTGCTGCCACACCAGCCCCGAGTCAGACTGTTCGATGGCGCTGACGACATCTTCATCCGACACGACGTAAACCTGGCCGTAGCCTTCGGCGAGATCGAGAAACGAAGACATCTCGACCTCCCATAACGGCGTGCCGTCCGTTCCCCTGAACGCCTTAAGCCGCCCCTGGAAGCTGACCGCGTAGAGAATCCCGCGCGCGAACAGGGGAGATCCGTCGATATCCACCATGCGACCCAGTTCGGAGCGGCCTTCGGGCAGCATGACGCGTTGCTCCCAGACGAGGTCCCCGTTCTCGGCCCGGAACGCAGCGACCTTGCCGGTGGCGAAACCGGCATAGATCAGCCCACCGCGCAGCGTGGGCTCGGCGGTGCCGCGCAGGGTCAATATCGGCGGCTGGGTGTCGAAACTCCAGCGTGGCGTGCCGTCGGCACCGTTCAGCGCCGCTATTCTCCCGTCCGCCGTCTGTACGATTACCAGGTCTTCGCCGCCAACGGGTCGCGACAACACTTCGCTGCTGGCTTCGGCCCGCCACAAGGGTGACCCGTCCGCCGCATCCAGAGCGACGACCTCGCCGCGCGTGGTCCCGACCAGGACCCGGCCGCCGGCCGCGCCGACGCCGCCGGTCAGGAAGGACGGGTCGCGCCGGTCCCAGAACTTGAAACCGGCTCTGCCGTCCGGCTTGCCGATACTGGTGCGCCACGTATTCCTTCCGGTGAAACGATCGAATGCCGCGACGGTGCCGTAGGCGTCCGCCGCATAGACGCGGTCGGCGAGAACGGCCGGAGACAGCCGCAGGTACTTGCGGCCGAGACCCTTGCCCACCGACGACTGCCACAACCGGACCACGTCCGCCTCCTCGGCGAACTCGACCAGCGGCGCCGGTTTCGCGGGATCCTCCTTCTTTCCGTCGCCAACACCGGGGATCCAGTCGAACCAACTGCATCCGGCCACCGAGAGCAGCGCTAGCACTGAGCCGATACGAAAAACGTGGTTCATTCCGAGGGAGATTCCGTTTCGAGGCCGGGCATGGCGGGTTCCGCAGATTCCGAGGACTCGGTGGATTCCGAGGACTCGGTGGATTCCGGAGACTCGGCGGATTCCGGAGACTCGGCGGGTTCCGCACGCTCGGCAGCGCCCACGGCCTCACCAGCTTCCGCGGTCTCGGCCGATTCCGCAGGCACAGCGGGTCCCACGGGCGCCACAGTGGCGAGTTTCAACTCCAGCAAAAGATCGTTGACGCCGGTCGTCGACTCGAGGTCGAGAGCTGACTGATACGCCTCCAGAGCAGCCTCGTTATCGCCCTTCTGCAGAAGGATATCGCCGGTGAGTTCCGCGACCTGCGCGGCGAATCCCGGGTCCAATACGCCGGCCAGGGTTTCCAGCGCTTCGTCGAGTTCGCCGAGCTGGCGCTGGACTCTCGCCAGCCGCACCGCCACCAGGGCGCGCAGCACGTCGTCGTCCGCGTAGTCCTGGCTCGCCGACAACAGGGCCGCCGCGCGCTCCCAGTCCTCACTCCCGACCGCGTCGCTCGCCTCGTGCAGGAGCGCAAAGATGTGATAGGCAGTGCCTTCGCGGGCTTCGGCGAGATTGGCCGCGTCTGCGGACGCGTCGCCGAGGGCGCGAGAGGTCAGGTACGCGCTGTACTCCAGGGACGCCCCTTCGGCCTGCTCCTGTCGATAGTCCTGGTACCAGCGCCAGCCGATCACGCCGCCCACCGCCAGCGCGATGCCGGCGACCAAGGCTATGCCGTTGCGCGACCACCAGTTTCGCAGCCAATCGACCCACTCTTCGTCCGTACGAAACTCAGACACGCTATATACGTCCGTCCGCTTGCGCGTCGCGAATCATCGCCGCCGCTTCCTCGATCGAAGCGAAAACCTGCGGACGATCCTCGCGCAGCCATTTCAGGGAGACGCGATTCTGGGCTATTTCCTCCTCGCCGACAATCATTGCCCAAAGTGCGCCGCTGCGGTCGGCGCGCCGGAACTGGGCCGACAGGCCGCCGCCCCCCGCGTGCAGGCGCACGCGCAAGCCAGGCAGGCGAACGCGCAGGGCCTGGGCCGACGCCATGGCGGCAGCCATGTGGCTGCCGTCCTGCACGGCCACGTACACATCGGCGGATCGGTATGCCGGAGCATTCGCCACCGCCCGACGCAGCAGCGCGACCCGGTCTACGCCCAGGGCGAATCCGGCCGCCGGCGTGGGACGCCCGCCAAGAAGTTCGATCAGGCCGTCGTAGCGGCCGCCGCCGCACACCGCGTCCTGGGCACCGATTCCCTCGGTGACCCACTCGAACACGGTGTGGGTGTAGTAGTCGAAGCCGCGAACCAGCCGGGGATTGACGCGGTAGGACATCCCCAACCCGTCAAGCAGTTCCCGCAGCGCCTCGAACTGCTCGCGCTCGGCCGCATCGAGGTAATCCGCCAGGTTCGGGGCCGCTTCAAGAATGCGTTGCGTGGACGCGACCTTGCTGTCCAGGATGCGCAGCGGGTTCACCCCAAGCCGCACGCGGCTATCGCCGTCGAGTTCACTTTCGTAGGGCGTGAGGTAGGCGACCAGCGCTTCGAGATATGCGGCGCGCGATGCGCCGGACCCGATCGCGTTGATGTCGAGGCGCACCGCATCCCCGATGCCGAGGGCCTGCCACATCGTCGCCGCCATCTGCATCAACTCGGCGTCCGCCTCCACCCCGCCGACGCCGAAGATCTCCGCGCCGATCTGGTCGTGCTGGCGGTACCGGCCCTGTTGTGGCCGCTCGTAGCGGAACATCGGTCCCGAATACCAGAGCCGCTGCGTCTGGTTGTGCAGCAGGCCGCGCTCGATGCAGGCGCGCACACAGCCGGCGGTGCCTTCCGGGCGCAACGCCAGCGGCTTGCCGCGGCGGTCCTCGAAGACATACATCTCCTTCGAGACGATGTCCGTGGCGAGGCCGATGCCCCGGCTGAACAGCGCTTCGGACTCGAGCAGCGGCAGACGAATCTCCTCAAAGCCGAAGGCGCGCGCCACCGAGATGCACCGCTCCTCCACCTGCCGCAGTTCCGCCGCGTCTCCCCGAGCGAGATCTCGCATGCCGCGAACGGCCTGGTATTGCTGGCTCACAGGCCAATCACCAGGCCGGCGACATCGTTGTCGTTGGTGTGCTGCGCAAGCATCACCGACTCGCCGTTGTACTCGAGCTGGACGCCCGGCGCGTAGCCGAGCGTGAGGGTGAACGGCGCCTCTCCCCGCACTTCCAGGTGGTTGCCGGCGCGTTCCAGGTCCCCATGCAGGGAGGCGCCCGTGGCATCGACCACCTCCACCCAGCAGTCCTGCGTGAAGTGAAAGACGAGCACGTGCTCCTCGCCCGGGACATAGGTAAGCGGGTTCGACAGTACGACCATTTCCTCCTCGGGGCCGTTCGACACGGCGTCCGGCTGATCCCCCGGAGGGACATTCGGCAGGTCCGCCGCGTCCGCCGAAGCGCTGTCCAGAGAGCCGCTCGGCGAGCCGTCCTGGTCGGAGACCGGCGGGCTGTCCGAGACGCGAGGTTCGCTCCGGGCGATGGCGTCATTCGGCGGAGGCCCGTTCGGGTCCCGCACCGACGCAACGGCAGTATCCGCATCGCTTGCGGAAGAAGCCGGAGGCGCGGCATCGCCAATGGAAGCCGGGTTCGGCTCCTCCGCCGTCGCCGACGAGACCGGCACATCGGATGGCCAGGCGAGCCACACGAACACGCCAGCCAGCGCGATGAAGAGGACCACCGTGCCGCCAAACACCCATGACTGCCGGCGATGCAGCTTCACATCCCTCGCGAACGAGGCCATCAAGCCGAGAACTGCGCTCGACCGCCGCGCCTCGACTTCCTCAATCGCCTCCGGGTCCACCTTCTTGTCGTAGGCCCACAGCAACGCCCTGGGGTCGAGTTCCACCAGCTCCGCATAGTTGCGGAGATAGGCGCGCGTGAACACCCTCGGCGGCAACGCATCGAACTGTTCGTCTTCGATGTTCACAACGACCGCCGGCGGCACTTTCAGGGTGGTCGCGACTTCGCTCGCGCTGAGGCCGAGCCGTTCCCGCGCGGCGCGCAGCTGGGGACCGGGCGAATCCGATTTGCTCATCGGACAGGCACTTCCGCCGGGGACGAGTCCGGTTGCTGGCGAAGGCGGGCGATGTAGCGCGCCCGCCTGTTGGTGCGGTCGCGCACCGCGCCGGTGAGCTGGCCGCACGCCGCGCCTATCTCGTCGCCCCGGGTCGCGCGCAACGTGGCCGTGTAGCCCGCGTTCAGCAGGTAGGTCTGGAACGCGGTGATGGCGCTCGCATCGGGGCGTTCGAAATCCGCGTGCGGGAAGGGGTTGAACGGGATCAGGTTGATCTTGCAGCGCAGGTTGCGCAACAGTCCGGCCAAAGCCGCCGCGTGGGACAGGCTGTCGTTGACGCCCTTCATGAGCGCGTATTCGAACGTCACCGACCGGCGCTCGCCGACGCGGGACAGGTAGGTGCGGCAGGCGTCGATCAACTCGGTGAGCGGATAGCGCCGGTTGAGGGGCACGAGCCGGTCGCGCAAGTCGTCTTCGGCGGCGTGCAGACTGACAGCCAGGGCGCACTCCGTGCGCTCGGCGAGCACGCGGATTTTCGGCACGACGCCTGCCGTGCTGATGGTCACGCGGCGCTTCGACAGGCCGTAGGCGAGATCGTCCATGAGCAGGTTGGACACCGCAACGCAGGCGTCGAAGTTGAGGAGCGGCTCGCCCATGCCCATGAATACGACGTTCGTGAGGCCGCGCTCGTCGCCGCGGCGCTCCAGCTCACGCGCCGCGAGCCAGACCTGGCCCGCGATCTCGGCCGGTGTCAGGTTGCCGTCGAAGCCCTGCTTGCCGGTGGCGCAGAACGCGCAGTCGAGGGCGCAGCCCGCCTGCGAAGAGATGCACAGCGTATGCCGGCCCCGGTCCGGAATCAGGACCGTCTCGACGGCATTGCCGCCAGCGACGGCGACGGCCCACTTGGTGACGCCGTCGCCCGCATCGCGGCGCTCGACCACTTCCGGGGGGCGGATCTCCGTCTCGTCGGCGAGGCGCGCGCGCAGGGACTTGGACAGGTCCGTCATGTCCTCGAAATGCGTCGCGCCGCGCTTGTGGATCCAGCGGAGCAGGATCCGCGCGCGGTAGGGCTTCTCGCCGAACCCGGCGAGATACCGCTCAAGCCCGGAGCGATCGAACCCCAACAGATTGACGCGGGGCGCGTTCATGTCCGCACACAGATTTCCGTGTCGTCGAAGAAGAACGCAATTTCGCGAACAGCGCTGGCCGGCGAGTCGGAGCCGTGCACGGCATTGGCGTCGAGCGAATCGGCAAAGTCCGCGCGAATGGTGCCGGGATCCGCCTTGGCCGGATCGGTCGCGCCCATCAGGCGGCGGTTGACGGCAATCGCGTCATCGCCTTCCAGCACCTGCAGCACCACCGGGCCGGAACTCATGTAGCCGAGCAGCTTCTCGTAGAACGGCTTGCCCTCGTGTTCGGCATAGAAGCCGGCGGCGTCGGCCGCGGACAGTCGCGTCATCTTCGCGGCGACGACGCGCAATCCGGCCTTTTCGAAACGGCCGATGACCTCACCGATGATATTGCGAGCCACGGCATCGGGTTTGAGAATGGACAGCGTGCGCTCTATTGGCATTGACCTCTCCTGGAAGTGCACTTTGGGGGCGTGAAGTCGGCCGGACGTGCCCGCCGCATTATACGCGGGCAGCGCGCAGCTTCTCCACGGTGGAGGCGACCCGGCGGGCGGCGTAGTCCACCTCGTCTTCGGTGGTATAGCGGCCCACCGTGAAGCGGATCGACGCGTGGGCGAGATCGTCGGGAACGCCAAGCGCCTTCAGCACATAGGACGGCTCCACGGTGGCGGAAGTGCAGGCGGAGCCGGTGGAAACCGCCAGGTCGTCGAGGGCCGTCATCAGCGTGTCGCCGTCCACGTCGCCGAACGATACGTTCAGGTTGCCCGGCAGGCGCTGGTCCTCGTCGCCGTTCAGACGCGTCTTCGGCATCTGTTTGAGGTGCGACCAGAGGCGGTTGCGCAGCCGCCGAATGCGCCGGTTTTCGCCGTTCTGCTGGTCGAGTTCCTCGCGGGCGATGACACAGGCGGCCCCCAGGCCGACGATCTGGTGGGTCGCGAGCGTCCCGGAGCGCATGCCGCGCTCGTGGCCGCCGCCATGTATCTGCGGCGCCACCGGCAGGAACGGATGGCGTCGCACGAACAGCGCGCCGATGCCCTTCGGCCCGTAGATCTTGTGCCCCGATACGCTCATGAGATCGATGTTGTCGCGGTGCACGTCGATGTCGAGCTTGCCCACGCTCTGGGCGGCGTCGGTGTGGAACGGCACGCCTCTCTCGCGGCATATCGCTCCGATGGCGCGGATATCGTTGACCACGCCGATCTCGTTGTTGGCGTGCATGATGGAGACGATCGCCGTATCGGCATCGATGGCGTCGGCCACCGCCTGCGGGCTGACGATGCCCCGTGCGTCCGGCTCGACGTAGGTGACTTCCACCCCCAGCGACTCCAGGTGGGCGCAGGTGTCGAGCACCGCCTTGTGCTCGTACGTGGAGGTGACGACGCGCTCGCCGCCGGATGCCTCTACCACGCCCTTGATCGCGAGGTTGTCCGACTCCGTGGCGCCCGATGTCCAGACGATTTCGCGGGGGTCCGCGTTGAACAGCGCGGCGACCTGGGTGCGCGCCTCTTCGACCAGTTCCTCCGCTTCCCAGCCGAACACGTGGCTGCGCGACGCGGGATTGCCGAAGGTGCCGTCGTTGAGCAGGCACGCATTCATGCGCTCCGCGACGCGCGGGTCCACGGGCGTGGTGGCGGAGTAGTCCAGGTAGACGGCCCTGGGCGGAATCTTGGTTGGCATAAGAGGCGAAATTTTACCCGATCGCCGGGCGGACCGGACCGATGCCGCCGCTCGCCGAATGGCGTGCGTCCGCGCCGATCAGAGTATCTGCGCGTCGATCAGGTTTTTCGGGTCCTGGCGGCGAGCGATGCTGCGAATGTCGCGGCGCTCGACCAGCGTTGCAAAGGTGATGCGCTTCAGGAACAGGTCGATCTGCTGCGACAGCTCGGCCCAGAGTTCGTGCGTGAGGCAAATCTCGCCGTCCTGGCAATCGCCGGCGCCCCCGCACCGGGTCGCATCGACGCCCTCGCCCACCGCGCTGATGATGTCGGAGACGCTGGTGTCCTCAAGCGACCGGGCAAGGCGGTAGCCGCCCCCGGGGCCGCGCGCACCGATGACGAGGCCGTCCTGCTTGAGACGGCGGAAGAGTTGCTCGAGGTACGCTTGAGAGATGCCCTGGCGCTCGGCGACATCCGCCAGCGTTACGGGTCCGTCCTCGGCATGCAGCGCCAGATCCAGCACCGCCGTGACCGCATAGCGGCCTCTCGTCGTCAACCGCATGATCCACGGACTTGCATCACGAAATCGGCCTCAAGTATGCAGCAAGGGCGAATTCCGGTCTAGCGGGGCCGGGTTCGGGCGCTCCGCGACGGCAGTCGCCAAGTAATTGAAGGTCATTGAGTTTCAACCCGGGACTTCCCAGTCAGATTTCGGACCAGCGACGCGTGAGGTTGTGATAGATCGCACTCAGCCGAACGCATAGGTGATCATCGATGCCACGTTTGGCCGAGAGTTCCTGGATCGCCTGATCGAGGTCGAACAGAAGCTGTCGCGCGGCATTGTCCTTGACCATGCTCTGTAGCCAGAAGAAGCACGCGAGCCGCTCGCCGCGGGTGACGGGTGCGACCCGGTGGACGCTCGTCGATGGATAGAGGACCAGGCTGCCCGCCGGCAACTTGAACTCTCGCTCCGCAGACGCGTCTTCGATCAGCAGTTCTCCGCCCGCGTAGCTGTCGGGATCGGACAGGAACAGGGTACAGGACAGGTCCGTGCGGATCCGCACCGCCGTGCCCGGCACGCGGCGGACCGCGTTGTCCACGTGTGCGTCGAAACGCTGCCCCGTCCTGTAGCAGTTGAATAGCGGCGGGAAGATCCTGAGTGGCACGGCTGCGGCCAGAAAGGTCGGGCTGCGCGACAGGGCGTCGTGCACCAGTTCACCGAGGCGCCGCGCGCAGGAGGATCCCTCCGCCACCTGCAGGTTGCGCTTCGCGGCGCCGGACTGCGCGCCAGCAGTTGCGCGACCGTCGATCCAGTCCGCTTCGGCCAGCGCCTCCCTGCACGTGCGCACGGCATCGGCGCTCAGGACGTCGTCGATCGTCACCAACATGCCGTACGCACTCCGGCGGGTCCTTACCGGATCCGCGTCGTCAGATCTTCACCGACAGGGTCAGTTGCGCGAGACGGCCGGGCGCCACGTAGACGAACGGGACGCTGCTTCGGTACAGCGTGTCGTAGTACGTCTTGTCCGCGGCGTTCACGACGTTCAGGCGCAGGTCCATCCGTTCCGACCAGCGATACTCGCCCATGAAATCGACGCGGAGGTAGCCGGGGATGCGCGTGTCCCGCGCTTCCAGCGTTCCGCCGTAGAGTTCCGACTGGTAGTACAGGGTTCCACCCACCGCGAGTGCCGGCGTGACCTGGTAGCGCGACTGCAGGCTGGCCGAGAACTCCGGAACGTTCGCCAGAGTCTTGCCCACCGCGTCGGGATTGAGCGAATGGGAGGTGACCTCCGTGTCGAGCCGCGCGAGGCCTCCGAAGAGATCGAGCTTCTCCGAGACCGAGCCCGCGATACTCAGCGAGAAGCCGCGTGCGCGGGAGGCGCCGTCGTTGGCGTATCGCGCGGAGGACCCCCGTCCGGCCGCGCTCAACTGATCCTTCTTCGCGGTCTGGAACACCGCGCCGGCAACATTGAGCCGCTCGTCGAACAGGTTCCACTTGACGCCAACCTCGTAGTTGGCGTTGCGTTCGGGAGCAAAGTTCTGGAAGCCCGCGGCGAGGCCGCCGTAGGAAGCCGATGTCCCGCCATCGACCTGTTCGCCCGGCGGATTCGACGAGGTGCTGACGGACGCGTAGAGACTGCCGTTATGCTCCGGCTTGAACACGACCCCCAGGTTCCAGTTGGTAAAGTCCGAGTCGTGGCGTGTGGTGGCGGGCTCGCTCGAGTAGTCGGACGGGCCGGTCGCGGCCGTGATGTCGAAAGTGTCGCGCCGCAGTCCCGCAGACAGGCGCCAGTGCTCGTCGAGCCGGAACGCGCCCAGCAGGTATGCAGCCCCGGTGTCGGCCTGCGTACGGTTCAGGCGTGTCGCCGGCGCGATCGTTCCGGCCCATGACGCGTAGGGGTCCGGCGAGTGGAGGCTTCGCATCGCACCACGCGGGCTCACCGACGGCGGCAGGTTCTCGATTTCCTCGCGTGAGCGCTCGAAACCGCCGACGAGCGTAATGTCGAATGGGCCTGCCTCCAGATCCTTTACAACGTTCACCTGGCCACCCGTGAATCCGTTTTCCTGGTCCCGGCTCTTGGCGGAAGTGCATACCTGGCTCGCGGGATCAAGGCCCGGGCAGCTCCGCGTGCTGAAACCCGGCGCCGAGACGATGTAGGCGTTCGTGGTGACGCCGCGCCTCGCCTGCGCCTCCACGCGCAGCGAGTCGGAGAACGTGTAGAGAATGCGACCCGTGCGGATGTCGGCGGTCGTGTCGTGGTAGTCCCGTTCGACAAGGCCGTAGAAATTGTCCCGGTCGACTTCGTAGGGCTGATTGCCCGCGGCGTCGTAGGGGTGGCCCCAATCCGGTACTCCGTCCGTGGCAAGCCGATAGTAGTCGAACGTGACGGTCAGGTCGTCCGTGGGCTTGATCGACGCGGCTACGGCGCCGCCCAGGCGCCGATCGTGGACCGCGTCGCGGCCCGCCACTTCGGCGGCGTCATGGGCCAGGAGGTTGAAGCGAACGGCGACTCGGTCGTCGATGGTTCTGTTCGCGTCTAGTGCCAGCCGTTTGCTCTCGCCCGCCCCGAGGGTCAGTTGGGGCTCGAAGAAGTCTTCTTCGCCCGGTGTCTTGGTGACGATCCGCACGGCGCCACCGGTAGTGCCGCGGCCGCCAATGGTGGAACCGGGTCCCCGCAGGACCTCAATCTGCTCCACAGCGAAGGTCTCGCGCGATACGACGCCCGGGTCCCGCAGCCCATCCACGTAGATGTCGTTGCGGGCATCGTAGCCCCGAATGAAGATTCGGTCGCCGAACGCGTTGCCGCCCTCGCCCGTACCGATGGTGATTCCGGGTTGAAGCCTGAAGACATCCTTGACTGTCGTAGAACCCGAATCCTCGATCGCTTCCTTCGAAATGGCGTTGATGGTTCTCGGCGTATCAAGCAAGGGTTCGGTGAATTTCGACGAAGCCGAGCGATCCACCCGGTAGCCAACCTCGCGCTCGCCTTCGACGATGACGACTTCGGTCTCGTCGTCTTGCGCCGTTGCGTTCCCCTCCGCTCCCGCACCATCGTCCGCATAGGCGGCGGCCGCTGCCAGCGAACAGGCCGAGAGCATGGCGGCCGCAACGCTATGGCGTCGTCCGGCATTTGCCGGCTTCGCCTCCCGTCGGGGCTCCGCGTCGAGTACCTGTTGGATGGCAGTAGAGATCTTTGACATGGGTGGCATTGGTTTGGCGTTCATCCGTGAACTTCCCTTCCGTCTTCACGATGTTCGAGAATGCAAATCATTATCATTTGCTTTTATGTTAGCGTCAAGACGGGTCTGCAAATGGGCCACGGTCCGGTGGGTCAGACTTGCTCTCATCCATGGCTGTCCCATGGGCGGGTGTCCCTTTCGACCCGGCTGTCGCGTTCGACACATGGCTGTCCCGAAGCTTGGCTTTCGGTTCGCGTGATGGCTGTCCCAACAACTATGCGTGTCCCAGGCGACGGATGGGTGTCCCGAAGCTCGTCGGCTGCGATGCGTGTCCCCAACGGCGTCCCGAAGCCCGATGGCGAATTGCACGATGGGTGTCCCGAAGCTCGCGTCCCGAAGCTCGCGCGGGTGTCCCGAAGTTCGAATTGCACGATGGGTGTCCCAACCGGCATCCGCGAATTGCACGATGGGTGTCCCGAAGCTCTATGCGTGTCCCCAACGGCGTCCCGATGCCCGATGGCGAATTGCACGATGGGTGTCCCGAAGCTCGCGCGCGATGCGTGTCCCCAACGGCGTCCCGATGCCCAATGGCGAATTGCACGATGGGTGTCCCGAAGCTCTCCCCGGATCGCGATAGTCCGCGAAGCAGCGCGCGATCCGGTCCATCAGCCCCAGCCGCCGCTCCACCTCGCGCAGCAGGACGCCGCCACCGTCCGAGGTGAGCCGCCCGCCGTCGAACCGGGCGACAACCTCGCGGCGTCCGAAGCCGTGAAATTCAAGTTGCGCGGGCGTACACTGTGTGCTCAAGGGACCTCCCTTGCCGTCTGATGTAAGTGTTTGTGTTAACTCACATTATCCGACAATTCGAGGTCCCTTTCCATTTCTTGGTGAGCGAAGCGGGCTAGTCTTCGGGGTCGGAGTGGCTCGAGTTCTGGATGTGGGTGAGGATGCCGCGCAGCATGCCGACTTCTGCCTGCTCGAGCCTGATTCGGCCGAACATGCGGCGCAGTCGGGTCATCGCCTGTCGGGGAGCACTGGGTTTGAGGAAATCGATTCGACGCAGGACCGTTTCAAAGTGCGCGAGGAATCCTTCGACCTCCTCAAGGGAGGCGAGCCCGGCGTCGGCGGGCGCGGCTACGGGTGCGCCCGGGGTGGTCCGGGACTTGAGAAGTTCATAGCAAACGACCTGGACCGACATCGCCAGGTTCAGCGACGGGTATTCCGGGCTTGCGGGGATGGAGAGGTGCAGTTGGCAGCGCTGCAGTTCTTCGTTCGTCAGGCCGCTCGTTTCGCGTCCGAAGAGGATCGCCACGGGCTGGCCGGCGTACTCCGTCGCCAGGCGAGTCGCCACGGTCTCGGCATCGGCGAGCGGAAGCGGGATGCGCCGGCTTCGGGTGCTGGTGCCGACCGCCAGGACACAGTCACCGATGGCGTCGTCGAGGTCGTCCACCACCTTCGCGGCCGCCAGGACATCCACGGCGCGCGCCGCGCGCCAGTCCGCCTGGGGGTCCGGGAAACGTCCCGGGCGCACCAGGTAGAGGGAATCGAGTCCCATCGTCTTCATGGCCCGCGCGGCACCGCCGATATTTCCGGGGTGGCTGGGTTCGACGAGCACGATGCGAACGTCGGCCATGGGCATGCGACCTTCCTGCGATCCTCCGTTGCCTGGGTGAGCGACCGGAGCGTCGGGCGACGCGCCCACTCCATGCGCTTCGGCAGCGCATCATACCGCCTCCATCCCGCAACGCGCCGACGGAATCCTGGACGTCCCATTCGCCGCATTAGCGCGCGGTCAACAGCGTCACGGGGGTCCTAACCAAGGGATGCGTGTCCCTGTCGAGGCATGCGTGTCCCTGTCGAGGCATGTCCCAGTCCAGCGGTGCGTGTCCCTGTCGAGGGATGGTGCGTGTCCCTGTCGAGGCATGCGTGTCCCTGTCGAGGGGTGCGTGTCCCAGTCGAGGCAGTGCCCTGTCGAGCGGTGCGTGTCCCTGTCGTGCGTGTCCCAGTCGAGGCATGCGTGTCCCTGTCGAGGGGTGTGCGTGTCCCAGTCGAGGCATGCGTGTCCCTGTCGAGGGGTGCGTGTCCCTGTCGAGGGGTGCGTGTCCCAGTCGTGCGTGTCCCAGTCGTGCGTGCGTGTCCCAGTCGTGCGTGTCCCAGTCGTGCGTGTGTGTCCCGGTCGAGCGTGTCCCAGTCGTGCGTGTGTGTCCCGGTCGAGCCATGCGTGTCCCAGTCGAGGCATGCAGTCGTCCCAGTCGAGGCATGCGTGTCCCAGTCGTGCGTGTGTCCCAGTCGTGCGTGTGTCCCAGTCGTGCGTGTGTGCGTGTCCCAGTCGTGCGTGTGTGTCCCGGTCGAGCCATGCGTGTCCCTGTCGAGGGGTGTGTCCCTGTCGAGGGGTGCGTGTCCCAGTCGAGGAAAGGGCCGGTTTGGGCGGAGGCAAGGGGCCGTGCCCGCCAAGGCGTCGGCTCTTGTGGCGTAGAATGGGCCGCGCCTGCGCTTCGGACGGTTCTGCTTCATGCATCCCATCATCAACATCGCCCTGCGCGCCGCGCGCCGGGCCGGACGCATCATCGTTCGCGCGATGGACCGGATCGGGACGCTCAAGGTCGAGGAGAAGGCCAAGAACGACTTCGTCTCGGAGATCGACCGCGCCGCCGAAGACGCGATCATCGACACCATCATGCGCGTCTACCCGGATCACGGCGTGGTCGGCGAGGAACGCGGCGCGGCCAACGAGGACGCCGAGTTCGTGTGGGTCATCGATCCGCTCGACGGCACTTCCAACTTTCTTGCCGGCATTCCGCATTTCTGCGTTTCGATCGGGATCAGGAGAGGCCCGGTGCTCGAGCACGGCGTGATCGTGGACCCGGTGAGGAACGAGGAATTCTCCGCGACCCGGGGCGAGGGAGCGCGTCTCAACGGCAGGCGCCTGCGCGTGTCACGGCGCGCGCGGCTGGAGAGTTCGATCATCGCCACCGGGATTCCCTACCGCATGGTCACGGATCACCTTGACGCTTACACCGACATGCACCGGTCGCTGCAGGCATCCTGCCGATCGATCCGCCGCATGGGTTCCGCAGCCCTGGACCTCGCCTATGTCGGCGCGGGACGCACAGACGCGTTCGTGCAGGTCGGGCTGCAGCCGTGGGATATGGCGGCGGGAGCGGTGATCGTCCGCGAGGCGGGCGGCTTTGTGGGCGATGCGGCCGGCGGCGACCGCTTCATGGAGGAAGGCCACCTGCTCGCGGCGAATCCCCGTATATTCAAGGACTTGCTGAGACTGATCCGGCCTTCGGTCGGACCGCTGGCCGACAGGAGATCTTCAGGTTGACAGCGTGTCGGACCTGCCGTGTCAGCGGCAAGGGCGACGGGTGCGCCGGTGGCGCGAGACAAGCGGGCCTGCGCCGGGTGAAACGCGGCGCGACCGAGGGACCCACGGGTTTCATGGCGCTGTCAGCCCGCGCCGCAGAACAGCACCCAGTGACGATCAAGTGCGGGATGACGGAAGCGCGGGTCGGGTGAGACAAGCGGGCCTGCGCCGGGTGAGACACGGTGCGACCGAGGGACCGACGGGTTTCATGGTGCTGTCAGCCCGCAGCGCAAAACGGCGCCCGGTGACGATCAATCGCGGGGTGACGGGGGCACGTGTCGGGCGAGACAAGCGGGCCTAAACACGGCGCGCGCCTTCGGCTCCGAGGGGTCTCATGGCTGTGGCGTCTCGTCCGCCGCGTCCTTCTCCGGCAGCACCAGGTCCTCTTTCGAGATTCCCAGCGCGAGCAGCATGCTTGCCGCGACGTAGATCGAGGAATAGGTGCCGACGACCACGCCGATGGTCAGCGCGGTGGCGAAGCCGCGAATCTGTTCGCCGGCGGCGATGAGCAGCGCCACCAGGACAAGCAGGGTCGTCAACGATGTCACCAGAGTCCGGCCGAGCATCTCGTTCAGGGACCGGTTGATGATGTCGACGGGTTTGCCCCGGCGGACGATGCGGAAGTTCTCCCGGATGCGGTCCGAGACGACGATGGTGTCGTTCAGCGAGTAGCCGATGACGGCGAGGATCGCCGCGAGTTCGGCCAGGTTGAAGGTCCAGCGAAAGACCGCGAAGGCGCCGAGCGCAATGATGACGTCGTGGGCCAGGGCCGTCACCGCCCCGATGGCGAACTTGCCCGTAAAGCGGAACATGATGTAGAGCATGACCACCGCCAGCGCGACGAGCATGGCGATGCCGCCCTTCTCCGTCAGTTCCTCGCCCACGGCGGGTCCGACCACTTCGGAGCGGCGCAGCGCGACGCCCCCGTAGGCGTCCCGGAGCAGCCCCAGGATCTCGTCGCCCACCGTCGACTGGTCGACGCCCGGCTGCGGCGGGACGCGAATCAGGACATCCGTCTCCGAACCGAAGTTCTGCACCACGGCATCGACGACGCCGGCGCCCTCGAGCCGCTGCCGCACCTCCTGTGGCACCACCGCAGCGTCGAAGCCGACCTCGACCAGTGCGCCGCCGGTGAAGTCGAGGCCTCGATTGAGGCCGAAAAGCACGAGGGCGACGACTGACACGACGAGGAGGCAGGCGGAGATGCCCGCGGCGATGATCCGCGCGCCCATGAAGTCGAAATTGGTTTTTCTCATTCGTTCAGCCGCCTCAGATGTGGAGCTTGTCGATGGTCCGGCCGCCATAGATGAGGTTGATCAACGCGCGCGAACCCATGATGGCCGTGAACATCGACGTCAAGATACCGATGGCCAGCGTCACCGCGAAGCCGGCGACCGGGCCGCTGCCGATGCTGAGCAGGATCAGCGCGACGAACAGTGTCGTCACGTTGGCGTCGAGAATCGTGAGAAAGGCCCGGTCGTAGCCGGCCTGGATCGCCTGCTGCGGAGGGCTGCGGGCGAGTTCCTCGCGGATGCGGGAGAAGATCAGCACGTTGGCGTCCACCGCCATGCCGACCGTGAGCACGATCCCGGCGATGCCGGGCAGGGTCAGCGTCGCGCCGAGGAGCGACATGACTGAGACCAGGATCACCAGGTTCAATGTCAGCGCAAGGTCGGCGACCAGGCCGAACACCTTGTAGTACAGCGGCATGAAGAGGAGCACGAGGAGGAATCCCGCGACCACCGAATACATGCCGCGTTCGATGTTCTGCTCGCCGAGCGAGGCGCCGACGGTTCGTTCCTCCACGATGCGCATCGGCGCCGCCAGCGCGCCCGCCCTCAGCAGCAGCGCGAGATCCTGCGCCTCGCGCATCTCCAGCCCCGTGATCCGAAACCGGTGGCCTAGGGCGGCCTGGATCGTGGCGACGCTGATCAAACGGCGTTCATCCCGCAGCAGCACGGAACCGTCCTCCTGTTTTATCGGCTTCTGCTCGATGAAGACGATCACCATCGGATGCCCGATGTTGGGCGCCGTGGCATCGTGCATGCGATCGCCGCCAATGCTGTCGAGGGTGATGCTGACCTGCGGCAACTGCGTTTCCGGATCGTAGTCCTGCATCGCGTTCGTCACGCGGTCGCCGGTGACCACGATTTCTTTCTGGATGCGCTGCATGCGGCCCTCATAGATCATCTCCTCGACTTCCGAGGGACGATCTTCCGGCAATGCCGCGAGGCGAATCTCGAGATTGGCGAACTTGTCGAGGATGCGCTTGGCCTCCGACGAGTCCTGCACGCCGGGAAGGTTGACCTCGATGCGACTGCGTCCCAGGCGCGTCACCAGCGGCTCCGAGACGCCGAGTTCATTGACCCGATTGCGCAGGCTGATGATGTTCTGCGTGATCGCATAGTCCTCGATCTCGTCGATGTAGGCCGCGTCGACCTCGATGACCACGCCCGGCCGGCCGTCGACCGACTCGTCGCTCATCTGGTAATTCGGCGGCGAATAGTCCTCCGCCAGCAGGTCCATCGCGCGGTCGCGCATCTCCCCATCGGTGAAGCCGATCCTGATCGCCTGGTCCCGCACCAGGTCCTCCGTGCGGGAGTACCGGATGCGCGCGTCGCGCAGTTGGGTCTTCACGTTGCTCGCTTCGTCGTCCAGGCGCTTGCTGATGGCGCTGTCGATGTCGACCTCCAGCAGAAAACGAATGCCGCCGGAGAGGTCCAGGCCCTTCGCCATCGGCTTGCCGCCGATGGACTGCAGCCATTCGGGGGTCGTGGAGGCCAGGTTCAAAGCAATGACGTAGGCGCGCGCCGTGTTGCTGGGATTCAGCAGGTCGTCCAGGACCGGCCGGCCGCGCAGTTGATCCTCGTTCGTTTCGACCCGGATCAAGCCCCCCGTGGGCGTGACCTCGCCGCGGATCACGCCGATGCCGGCATCCTCCAGCGCCGCGACGGAGGCGTCGATGAGCGCCTGGTTGACGCGGAGGTCCTGGCTCTCCGGCGCGATCTGCAGCGCGTAGTCGGGCGGATACAGGTTCGGCGCCGCGTAGATCATGCCCAGCGCGACGACGAAGCAGATCAGCAGGTAGCGCCAGAGCGGGTAACGATTCAGCGGGCGGCGCGGGGGGCGGCGCCCGCCCAGGAGTTCTTCGCCAAACATGTGCTTTTACCGCTGGCTGGCGCCGATCAGACAGGATCGACGCGGGCGACGCGGTTCACTTCTCATCGAGGGCTTTCAGGGTTCCCTTCGGCAGGGTCGAGCCGACCGCACTTTTCTGCACTCGCAGTTCGACGTTCCCCGCGACCTTCACCATGATGACATCGTCCTCGACCCTCGTTACCTGGCCCAGGATGCCCCCCGCGGTCACGACTTCGTCACCCTTGGTGATGCTGGCCATCAATGCCTGGTGTTCCTTGCGGCGCTTGGCTTGCGGGCGCCACAACAGGAAGTAGAAGATGGCGACAAAGCCGACCAGCAGGAGAATGTCAAAGCCTCCGAACCCCCTGCCGGCTTCTGCGGCGTGCGCGACGCTCTCAAAGTGGATCATTCGATTGAGTTCCAGCCATCCAACAGGGCTCGGGAGAGGCGCTGCAATGTACCCTGTTCAATGGCCTCGCGCAATTTGGCCGTCAGCGCGTGGTAGTAGTGCAGGTTGTGCGTGGTCATGAGAATCGAGCCCAGGATTTCGCCGCAGCGGTCGAGGTGATGGAGATAGGCGCGGGAGAACCGTGCGCAGGTCGGGCAGGCGCAGGCGTCGTCCAGCGGCGTGTCCGCGTGACGGTGGACGGCGTTGCGGATCTTCACCGTGCCTTTTGAAGTGAACGCATAGCCGTTCCTGGCGTTCCGGGTCGGCAGCACGCAGTCGAACATGTCCACCCCGAGTTGCACCGCGCGGACGATGTCGGCCGGGGTGCCGACGCCCATGAGGTATCGCGGGGCGACGGCCGGCATGTGCGGCATCAGCGCATCGAGCACGGCATCCATCTCGGCTTTCGACTCGCCGACGGAGAGCCCGCCGATGGCATAGCCGTCGAAGCCGATGTCGATAAGGGACGCGAGGCTCTCGCGCCGGAGATCGTCGTACATGCCGCCCTGGACGATGCCGAACAGCGCGCCGGCGTGGTCGCCGTGGACCTCCCGGCACTGTCTCGCCCAGCGCATCGACAGCCGCATCGAGTCCGCCGCTGCCTCGCGGGACACGGGATAGGGCGTGCACTCGTCGAACGCCATGACGAAGTCGGCGCCGAGATTGTGCTGCGCTTCGATGGAGCGTTCGGGCGAAAGGAACAGGGCATCGCCATTGATCGGCGAGCGGAACGACACGCCGCCCTCCTCCACCTTCCGCATCTCCGCCAGGCTGAACACCTGGTAGCCACCGGAGTCGGTCAGGATCGGCCCGGGCCACTGCATGAATTCATGCAGTCCGCCGAGCGCGGCGATGGCGTCGTCGCCCGGGCGCAGCATCAGGTGGAACGTATTGCCGAGCACGATCCGGGTGCCGACCTCGGTGAGCGATTCCGGGGTCATCGCCTTGACCGAACCGTAGGTGCCGCAGGGCATGAAAACCGGCGTTTCCACCTCGCCCCGGGGCGTGACGAGCCTCCCGCGGCGCGCGACGCCGTCGCTGGCAAGGAATTCGAACCGGGTCGTCATGCCCGCTCGCAGAACATGGCGTCGCCATAGCTGAAGAGGCGATAGTCCTCGCGCACCGCTTCGGCGTAGGCGCGCATGATGCGGGCGTGGCCGGCGAACGCGGATACCAGCATCAGCAGTGTCGACTCCGGCAGGTGGAAGTTGGTGACGAGGGCGTCGACAACGCGGAAGGCGTATCCGGGCGCGATGAAGAGCGACGTTTCTCCGGCGCCCGCACGAACCTGGCCGTCTTCTTCGGCCGCTGATTCAAGGGTCCGTACCACCGTGGTGCCTACTGCGACGACCCGGCCGCGGCAGCCGTTCACGGCTTGCGCCGTTGCCTCCGGCACTTCGTAGCGTTCTTCGTGCATGCGGTGACGGGAAACGTCCTCGGTGCGGATCGGCTGAAACGTGCCGGCGCCCACGTGCAGCGTGACGGCGGCGACTCCGACCCCCCGGTCTTCTATCGCCCGCAACAGTGGCGCGTCAAAGTGCAATCCCGCGGTCGGCGCAGCGACAGCGCCGGGGTGCCTGCCGTACACGGTCTGATAGCGCGCCTCGTCCTCGTCGTTCGCCGGGCGCGCGATGTATGGCGGCAGCGGCGTTCTGCCGTGGGCATCGAGGAATTCCAGCGTGTCGCAGGGAAACCGAAGCAGGTAGAACTCTCCGCGACGCTCCATCACGGTCACGATCTCACCGTTGACAATCAGCGAGCGGCCGGGGTGCAGGGCCTTGCTGACGCGCACCTGGCACAGCGCCGTGTCGGCGCACTCGATGCGCTCGATGAGGATCTCCGCACGACCGCCGGAATCCTTGACCGCGCGCAACCGCGCCTTGATGACGCGGGTGTCGTTGACCACGAGGACATCGTCCGGGCGCAGCAGGTCGACGAACTGGGCAAATCGCCGGTGGGCGATTCCTTCACCTTTCAGTTCCAGCAGCCGACTGTCCGTGCGCTCCGGCAGCGGCGTTCGGGCGATGAGGCGTTTCGGCAGATCGTAGGAGAAATCTGAGCGGCGCATTGGCTTGACCGACCAACGGGAGCCGGATTGTAGCGTGATGGGTGTCCCAAAGGGATGGGTGTCCCAAAGGGATGGGTGTCCCAAAGGGATGTCCGGATGACTGTCCCAAAGACCGGTCCCAAAGACCGCAGGCGGGATGACTGTCCCAAAGAGCGCAGGCGGATGACTGTCCCAAAAAAACGGGGCGGGATGACTGTCCCAAAACGGGTCGCGGGATGACTGTCCCAAAACGCGGGGCGGATGACTGTCCCAAAACGGGGCGGATGTGAGACGCAGGCGGATGACTGTCCCAAAGAGCGCAGGCGAATGACTGTCCCAAAACGGGTCAGGCCGGATGACTGTCCCAAAGCGCAGATGCAAAAGAGCGGTCCCAAAACGGGTCCGATGACTGTCCCAAAGCGCAGGCGGGATGACTGTCCCAAAAGAGCGGTCGGATGACTGTCCCCAAAGAGCGGTCCCAAAGAGCGCTAGAGAGCGCAGGTGGATGACTGTCCCAAAGAGCGCAGGCGGATGACTGTCCCAAAACGGGGCGGGCGGATGACTGTCCCAAAACGGGGCGATGGGTGTCCTGGGCGAACGGGATCCGGAGCGACCGCTTTTTCGGGTAGCGTCAGAAACGGCCGGCGGCCTCCAGGAGGATTCTGTCTGCGGCGCCGCCGAGGCGGTTCTGTTCGATGCCCCACTCGACGGTCAGGCCCCGCGTGCGGTCGCCGAATTGGTGGCGCATGCCGAACCGCGCGCCGCCGCGGTCGGTAGGACCGGCGTCGAACTCCAGGAACGGCGTCGCGATGCCGCGTCGGCTGACGATGCCGTAGCCGAGCCGGCTCTCGGCGATCCAGTGGCGTTGCGCCCCCGGGAACCTCGACGACGGCGCAGCCCACGGCATGACGTCGTTCGCCATGTCGATCGGGGAACCGATCGTCCCGAGCCGCCAGGCCAGCGATGCGCGCCAGCCTGTCCCGTCCGCCCTCGGCAGGATCGAGAACGTCACGTTCGCGCTCCGGTCCTCGGCGTCCTCCGCCGAGTGAACCGTCAGTGCGCGAACCTCCGCGTCTACTCCGATGCGCCGCGGCAGGTTCCTGAAACGCGCTCCCGCCGCCAGTTCAACGCCCGCGCCGGTAGCGCCGTCTCCCCAGTCCCCGCGCGCGAAGATCCGCACGAAACTCGACAACGAGCACTCGCACCCCGCCGGGACCACACCGGACGCCTCCAGCCCCAGCCGCGCCTGACCCACCGTTACCGAGCGGTCCCCGATGGGACCGTCGGCATCCCCGGTCGCCAGGTCCACGACTCCGATCTCCTCCACGACCGACAGCGCCATCCCGTCCCGGTAGGCGAACGGATGCCGGCCGCCCAAGGCTCCGAGGCGCATCGACAGGTCCGCCTCGCGCAACTCTCCGGTCTCGCAACGCTCCACGACAACCTCGCCGCTTCCGGCGCCAACGGTTCCCCAGACCCAGCCCTCGCCGATCCGGCGGCCCGCGTATGGATGCGCGCTCGTCAGGTCCGCTTCCATCATCCCCTCGCCGACGCCGCCTCCACCGCATGCGTCCACCGAACGCTCAAAGCGGTAGTCCGCCTCCGCCGCGCTGCGCGCCACCGAGACCCCCGCCAGCCATTCGCCCAGCCGGGCGTCCGCGCCCAGGTGCACGGACGTGAGCGATCCGTCGTGCGAACTGCCGTCCGTCCCGGACTCGAACCGGTGCAGGTCGCCGCGTCCCCAGACCGACCACGCCGGACCGGCGGAACCCGGCTGTGCGGATTCGAGCGCGAACGAAAACGGAGCCATGCCGCGCCCGTGAGCGCGGTTCATGGCGTCGAGCCAACCTTCGGCCCCGACTTCGGGGCCGAAAAACCTTCTCTCGTCCCATCCCGCAGGTCCGCCGCCGCGCACCGCCGGGCCGAACCCCTGGTTCCGGATGCCCGCGCCCGCGTCACCAATTGACTGGTCCGGATCCCACCACGCCTTTGTCGAGGCACCCGGTTCTTCGCCACCACGCGGTCCGGCGGCGCTTGCCGTGTCGAAGCGGGCGCGCACCGATCCCGTCACGCCAGTGAGGACCGCGCGCCCGATCGACGCCAGCGCCGACTCCACTGCCGCAAGCTCCGCCGGGTCCGTGACAACGCGGACACTCATCGAACCGCTGACCAGGCCCGCGTCATTCCACGCCTCCACCGACACGGATGATTCGCCCTCCGCTACGGGCTCAATCGTCAGCCGGCTCCCGGCCAGCGACACCGTCGCAGCTCCCGGCACCGACGACACCGCGGCAAACCGCAACTCCTCCCCGCTGAAGTAATCCGCGAGTTCGACTTCGTGCGGCGCTCCCCCGACGCACAGCAACGCTGCCGGCAACCCACCAGCAAGGGAAGGCGGCGCCAGGTCGTCATCGCGAATCGTCCCGGTGGCCGAAACGTCTCCCGCCGATGCGTTAACGAGTCCCGCAAGCGAGAGCTCGAACGTCTCCTCTTCCGCCTCGTGCGCCGCGTCGTCCAGAACCTCAACCCGGACTCCCTTCGATACCTCGCCCGGCGCGAACACGACCGTGCCCGACGCCGCCACGTAGTCGATGCCCGCCGCCGCGGTGCCGTCCGACGTCGCGTACGAGGCCGACACCCCACGACCGCTCGGAGCGCTCAACGTCACCGCGAACTCCAGCGTCCGCACGTCCTCGTTCCCCGAAGCGTCGGCTACCGAAAGCGCCGGCGGCGCGTCGTCGTCCTCGATCACGCCGAGCGCCACCCCGCGCCCCAGCCGCGCTCCCCTCAGGTCGGACAACTCGACCGCGAATCTCTCGTCCGCCTCGTCCAGGCCATCGTCGAGCACGCGCACCCGAACCGTTCTCTTCACTTCGCCCGGCGCGAGCGTCAGTGTCCCCGACTGGCGCTCGTAGTCGACTCCCGCCCCTGCGACCGGACCGGTCGTCCCCGTCGGATCCACCGTCGCGTAATCCACCGTCACGCCGGACGCGCTCGGGCCGACCAGGGTCACCGCGAACTCCAGCACTCCCGCGCCCTCCGGGCCTTCCGCGTCGGCTATCGACAGTTCCCGGCTCACTGTCTCATCGTTGTCGAGCAGTTCCATCGTCGCCGGAGTCACCGGCAGATCCGATACGCCGGACACCGTCAGCGTCTCGTCCGCCTCCGGGATCAGGTCGTCTTCCGGCACTACGGCAAACGTTCCCGTCCCGCTCGGGGCGTTCGCGGGTATCACGATCCCGAAATCGGGGACGGCGGCGAAATCCACCGCATCCGGGTTGCCGCTGCCCGACACCGACACGGCGACCCGCGTGTCGTCCGGGCGCACGCCCCGGTCCACCGCCGCCGTCACGGTCACCCGAATCTCGCCGTCGCCCTCAGACGCGCGGGGCGGGTCGACGGCAAGGAACAGCAGGATGCGTGTCGACACCTCGTCGTCATCCGCCAGCGTGACCGTAGCCGGAGTCACCGACAGGTCGGACATGCCCGATATCGTCAGCTCCTCGTCCGTCTCGACCGACGTGTCGTCCAAAGGCTCGAGGGTGAACCTCCCGTCTCCGCTGGCCGCATTCGCGGGGATGGTGATCGTGAAGTCCGGAATCGCCGCAAAGTCCACCGCGTCCGGATCGCCGCCCCCCGTCACCGTCACCGCAATCGAAGTCGCCCGTTGCCGGAGCGCCCGGTCCAGGGTCGCCGTCACGGTCACCGGCGTCGGGCCATCGCCCTCCGCCACCCGGTCGGGAACCGCGGACAACAGAATCCGCATCGATGCGTCATCGTCGTCGGCCAGCCGCACTGTCGTCGACTCGACCGCCAGGTCCGACGCGCCGGACAACGTCAGCGTCTCGTCCGTCTCCACCGTCGCGTCGTCCATCGGCTCCAGCGTGAACGTGCCGGCCCCGCTTGCCGCACCCGACGCGATCGCGATCGTGAAGTCGGCAACGGGCCGAAAGTCAACCGCCTGCGGGTCGCCACTGCCCGAAACGGAGACGGTCACCAACGTCTGCGCCTGCCGCGCGGCGCCGTTCAGCGACGCGGTCACCCTCACGGGGACAGCACCGTCCCCCTCGGACACCACCGCCGGTGACGCCGAAAGAGCAATGCCGTCCGACGCGACGTCGTTGTCCGTGATCTTGACGGATGTGCCCGACACGGGAAGCGTGGCGCTGCCGGACACCGTCAGGGTCTCGCTAACCTCCTCCACATCGTCGTCGTCCGGCGTAAGGTTGAACGAGCCCCGACCGCTGGTGGCCCGCGCCGCGATCGTGATCGCGAAGTCCGGCACCGCGGTGAAGTCAACCGCGTCCGGATTGCCGCTGCCCGACACCGTCACTGACACCGTCGTCGACTCCGCGCGCCCGCCCGCGTCCAATGTCGCGGTCACTTCCACGGAGGTGGTCCCCGCTCCTTCCGCCACCGTCGATGGCGCCGCCGACAGGACAATCTCCGTCGATGCCTGATCGTCGTCCGTCAGCGTCACCGATGTCGGCGTCACCGACAGGTCCGACGCGCCGCCGACGTTGAGAACCTCGTCCCGCTCGTCGATGTCGTCGTCCTCCGGCGTCACCGTGAACGTTCCCGTTCCCGCGGTCGCGCCGGCCGCGATCGTTATGTCGAAACTCGTCCGGGACGCCGCATAGTCCACGGCGTCCCGATGTCCGCTGTCCGTCACCGACACGCTGACCGCCGTGTCCACCGTGCGGGCGCTGCCATCCAGCGCCGCCGTCACGCCTATCGTCCTGGCGCCGCCGCCCTCCGGGATCCTGTCCGGGCTCGCAGAGAGGATGACCGTCGAAGAACCCTCGTCGTCGTCCACCAGGGCGATCGTGTCCGCTGTCACGGCGAGGTCCGCGCTCCCGCCGACCGTGACCGTCTCGTCCGACTCGTCCAGTTCGTCATCGACCGGCGTGAGGGTGAAGGTTTCCGTGCCGCTCGTGTCGCCCGCCGCGATCGTGACGGTGAAGTCCCCCACCTCGACGAAGTCCACGGCAGCCGCGTTGCCGCTCCCGGACACCGAAACCGTCACCGGCGTGTCCTGCGTCCGGGCGCTCGCATCGAGCGTCGCCGTCACCCGGACCTCTGTCGCGCCGTCGCCTTCCGACACCCGGGGCGGCTCGGCGGTGAGCAGGATGTTCGTCGAGGTCGGGTCATTGTCGATGATTGTCATGGCGCCCCTGCGGGTGGCGCGTCTCACGCCTGCGAGACCCGTGATCCTCAGTGTGTACGTCTCGGCCGGCTCGTCGATCGCATCGTCGACGATGGGGTGCATTCGGTAGACGCCGATCAGTACCATGTCCGGTTCCAGGTCGTGAACGTGCGTCACCCGACGGTCCAGCGGCGCATAGTCCTCGGGCGCGGTCGCGGTTCCGTCCAGCGCCTTCGCGTGGAACGTGATCGGCCAGGTCACGCTCTCGCTGAGGTCTATGAAGTGCTGTATTGCTTCTTCGGATTCGTTGGCGGTCGCATCGCGGACCGTCATGGTGATCCCGTCCTCGTCAATGATGGTGACGTGGATGTAGTCGAGCGGAAGCCGTTCCTCGTCGCTCTTGTCAAGGAGTTCGATCGTGAAGGTCTCGCGGTTTTCATCCATCAGGTCGTTGATGAGGGGGATGTCGACCTGCATGCCGGTGGTGCCCGCCGCGAATGAGAGCTCCTCGTCGATAGCGGCGTAGTCGGCACCCGCCTGCGCCGAAATGTCGCTGGAGCGAAGGCGCACCGTCACATCGCTGGTGCTCGTGTTCTCAAGCGACAGCGTGGCTTCGAGCGCCAGGTGCTCCGGCCCCGATACGCAAAGCACTTCCGCATTAACCGGGGCGTCGGCCCAGCATGTGTTACGCGCAGTGATCGACTGCGATTGGTGTTGGTACACGGGTACGAAGACGACTTCCGAGTCGCCCTGGGCAGTTACCGTCGCCGTGAGCGCGACGGCGAACAGCGCCGGACAAGCGTGTCTGGGGAATGCGAACATGACCTCGGTCGTCCCGTCCTGCTCAGGCCCGCACGATCCGAAATCCAACCGGACCGCACCTCGAGGGGACACCTCGGGAAATTGCACTCCCGCAACACATCGCAATAGCTTGTCGTAACCCTGAAGCGAGCGAATCCCCAAAGTGAAGGAGATTCCCTTGGTTTTTCTATTGACGGTTTCGTTCCCGATGGGACGCGCGCCGGCTCACGGGATGACGATGGGAACGAACATCGGCAACGGGATCAGCGTGCAGGCTAGAATCGTCCACGCGCATGGCGGGAGGACCACTTGACGCTCTATTTCCTGATCGGCCTGGCGCTAGGGCTGGCGGTTGGCCTATGGACCGTCGGCTTCGGGCCGGAAATCCTCTACTGTGGCCTGATCGGCGGCCTCGGTGGCTGGACCCTGCACCTCAGTTCGCGCCTGAGGAACCTTGAACAGGAGATTGATGCGGCGGCCGGTCTGCGTCCCCGGCCCCAACCCACGGATGCCGGCCCGGAGCCCGCACGGTCCACTGCCACCGCGGTCGCGGACGAGGCAGGAGCGACGGACACGGAGACGGCGCCACGCCCGACCCGGGACGCGCCTTCGCGCCCCGAACGTGAAGGCGACGTGTGGGGGCCGGAAGCGGCCGGCGAACCCGCACGGGAGTCCGGCCCATCCGCCGCGAGCCGGGCGCTCGACGCGGTGAAAGACTGGTTCACGACCGGCAACGTGCCGGTGAAAGTCGGTGTCGTGGTCGTTCTGTTCGGCGTCGGATTCTTCATAAAGTACGCCATCGACAACGAGCTGTTCCAGTTTCCCGTCTGGGCGCGGCTGACCGCGCTGGCGCTGTTCGGGCTCGTCATGTTCGGCGTGGGCTGGCGCCTGCGCGAGCAGCGGGAGGTCTACGCGCTCAGTCTGCAGGGCGGGGGCCTGGGCGTCCTCTATCTCACGACCTACGCCGCGTTCGAGTTCTACGCGTTGCTGCCGGCAACGGTCGCATTCGGGGCCATGGTGGCCGTCACGGTGGCGGCGGGCATCGCGGCGGTGCTGCAGAACTCCCGCACGCTCATCGTGCTGGGCATTGCGGGGGGATTCCTGGCGCCGCTTCTCGCCGCCACGGAGGCGGGAAACCACGTCGCGCTGTTCAGCTACTACGCGGTGCTGAACGCCGCTATCTTCACCATTGCCTGGTTCAAGGCGTGGCGGATCCTCAACCTGCTCGGCTTCGTCTTCACCTTCGTGATCGCGAGCTTCTGGGGCTACCAGGGCTATCGGCCCGAGCATTTCGCCACCACCGAGCCGTTCCTCATCCTGTTCGTGCTGATGTACATCGGCGTGGCGTTGCTGTTCGCCCTGCGCCGTCCGCCCAACCTGCGCGGCTTCGTCGACAGCACGGTGGTCTTCGGCACGCCGTTCATCGGGTTCGCCCTGCAGACCCAGCTCGTCGAGAGCGAGGCCGGGCTCGCGTGGTCGGCCGGAGGTCTGGCGGCGATCTACGCGGTACTCGGCGCGGCCCTGTGGCGGATCAGCGACCTGCGCATGCTGGCGATGTGCTTCATCGGGCTGGCGCTGGGATTCCTGGCGTTGGCGTTTCCGCTGGCTTTGGACGACCGCTGGACGTGCGCCGCATGGGCCGTGCAGGGCGCGGCGCTGGCGTGGTTCGGCGTGCGCAACGGGTCCCGGCTGCTACCGTTTGCCGGCGCCGCGCTGCAGGTCGCCGCCGCCGTGGCGCATGTGCAGGCGGGGTTTGTCGGCAGCGAGGCGACGCCACTGCTGAACGGCCCCTTCCTCACCGGCGTGGTGCTGGCGCTGGCCGGCTGGGCGGTTGCCTGGAGCTTCGATCACGGCACGCTGTCAGAGCGCGCCCAGCGAGTGTGGGCGCGCATTGCGCTGTTCTGGGGAGGCGCCTGGTGGTTCTGGTCGGTCCCCGCGGAGATGACCGAACTCGTGGCTCAGGAGGTTCGGGGCGCGGCCTGGCTCGGCACGGTCACGGCTTCGGCCGTCGCGGCCATGTTCGTTGCGAACGCGGTGGAGTGGCGCCGATTCAATTCCCTGGCGCTGGTGCTGTTGCCCGTCATGGCCCTGATACTCCTCCCCGGTTTCGGGTTCGGAACGGAAACACATCGCCTGGCAAACTACGGATGGCTCGCCTGGCCGTTGGCGCTGGGCGTGCAGTATGCGTTCCTCTACCACCGGGAGCGCGGCTATGCCTCGCTCACGCCGATCCTGCACATCGGCACGTACTGGGTACTGGCGGTGCTGATCGCCAGCGAAGTGCACCGGCTCGTGGAGAACGTCGCCGGCGGCGACTGGCCGCTTGCGTTCGCGGTCGTGGCGGCCGCGGTGCTGGCATTGGTGACCGGCATGGCGCGCGGGACGCCGTCCTGGCCGTTCGCCGCGCTGTCCTGGCCGCTTCAACGCCACTGGCTTGCGTATTCCGCGGTGGGGATTCCGGTCGTGGCGGGGGCAGCGGCCGTGCTCGTGCTGGCCGCGAGCCTGAGCTCCAGCGGTAACGCCGCGCCGCTTCCGTATCTTCCCTTGCTCAATCCGCTGACGATTGCGGCGGGCGTGGCCGGCGTGGCGGTCTGGCGTGCTTTCGACGACGAGGTGCGGCGCCGGAATGCGCACGTCGTCCTGCTTTTGTTCATCGTCCTTGGCCTCGTCCTCCTGTCGATGGAAGTGGCGCGCGGCGTCCACCACTTCGCGGGCGTTCCGTTCACCATCGCCGCCCTTGCCGGTTCGGCGATCTTCCAGGCGGGACTGTCGCTGGTATGGGGCGCCGCGGGGCTCGCCGGCATGGTGGCGGGCGCGATTCGGGAACGGCGGGAGATATGGATCGGCGGCGCGGTCGTGATGGGTCTCGTGATCCTGAAGCTGTTTGTCGTGGAACTCGGAAACGTCGGCACCCTGGCCCGGGTCGTGTCGTTCCTCGGGGTAGGCCTGCTGCTGCTCATCGTGGGTTACTTCGCGCCGGTACCGAAGGGCAGGGGCGAGGCAATGGAGGCCGAAGAGTCCGGTCAGTCCAACGGGACGTAACCGAAAAATGCCGCCCATTGCCTGACCGACCGATCCCCGGCGGGCGCACGGGGAAGGTAGACTGTGATCCGCATGCAGCCAAAGATCGTTTTCGAGCCACATATCCCCTCCGCACTGCAGCGCGCCCTCGAATACGCGGGAGACGACGGTTTCGTGGCATCGCTGCCCGAGTTGCTGCGCGCCAGGGCGAACGCGCCCTACGACAACATCGTCTGGAATACCTGGTTCACCGCGCACTCGGAGGAGTGCGTGGTCACGAGCCCGCAGGGCAGCCCGGTCGTGGTGGCGATTCACGGCGGCGGCGTACTCGGAACGCCCGAGCGCTTCGAGAGAAGCCTTTACGCCGACCTGGAACACCGGAACGTCGAGGGTCTGACGGGCGACGGCGCCGCCAAGTTGACCGCGCAGGAGGCCCGCGACGTGCTGGACGGCAAGCTGCCCGACGGCACGCGAATCCCGATATTCGCCTTCGATGAGTTCAAACAGGGCATCGATCGACTTCCGCGGCGTTTCGCCGTCGTCATGGACTTCGAACTGGCGAGGAGAACCGAGAAGGGGTTCACGCCGTTCGAGGTCCTGAGGGAGGAGCCCAACTTCATCGCCCGCGCCGGCGGCGCCGATGCGGCGGCGGCCTACCTCGACCGGTTTCAGGCCCGGCACGACACCAGGCTGATGGGCAATTTCCATCCGTTCCACTACATCGATCCGGGGCAGCCCCAGACCCGCGTGACATTCCTCGCCGGCAACAAGGGTGGCGTTGGCAGCGAGGGCGACTACTTCTACGGGTACGACTCGGACTACGGCATCGGCGGCTGGGCCCACATGGTCGGCATGGCCCGATACATCGCCGTCAGGCCAGGTCATGGTCCAGCCAATGGACTGCGAGGCGCGGACTTCAACCCGAAGCGGACCGCGGGATGAAAACACGACGCCAGGCCATCCAGTCCGCGGTTACGATTGGCATCGGCATGTGGGCCGGCCCAACGGTCTTTTCGAGCGAGCGGGAAATGCGCATGGTCGCGAGGGTCTTCTTCGATTCGTACGGCACGCGGGCATTGCGCCAGGCGATGCGCTACGCGGGCGACGCCGGGTTTGTGGCGTCGCTGCCGCAACTCCTGCGCGCGCGGGTCCATGCCGACTACGGCAACATCATCTGGAACACGTGGTTCAGCGCGAATTCCGAGGAGAGCGTCGTTGCGACGCCGCAGGGGAACCACGTTGTCGTCACGGTTCACGGCGGCGGCATCTTCGGCAACCCCGACCGCATCGAGCGTGCGCTGCGGGCGGACCTCAGCCGGCACAACGTGCACGGCCTTACGGGGCAGTACGCGGCCAAGGTCACGCCGTCCGAGGCGCGGGACCTGCTGCGCGGCCGGCTTCCGG
Organism: Candidatus Azotimanducaceae bacterium; assembly: GCA_965203615.1. Taxonomy (GTDB): domain Bacteria; phylum Pseudomonadota; class Gammaproteobacteria; order Pseudomonadales; family Azotimanducaceae; genus VXNE01. Next base: position 3,649,769 of record OZ241900.1, on the reverse strand, counting down.
ATGGCACGGAAATTCCGCTCTACGACTTCGCGGAGTTCCGGCAGGGCGGCGCTGCGTTGCCCACTCGCTACGGCGTCGTCCTGGACTTCGAGGCAGCCCGCGAGTCCGCGAACGGCTACGTTACTTTCGAGGCGTTGCGCGACGACCCGCTCACCCTTTGCCGCACCGGCGGCGCCGAAGCGGCGGCGGCGTACCTCGACCGTGCCCGCAAGCGCAACGACACCGACAGGATGAAGGTCTCGCACAGGCACAACGACATCGACCCCGGCGAACCCCAGGCGCGCCTGTTGAGCCTGGGCGGCAACAGGGGCGGCATCGACAGCGAGGGCTACGAGGGCCGCGAACGGGGCTACGGCGAAGACTGGGGGTTCGCCGCCGGGGGTCCGGTGGACATGGGCCGATACATCGCGGTCGCGCCGCGCGACATCTCGACCGGCGCGCAGCACCTCGATTTCGAACCCGCGCGCTGATGGACACGGTTCCGTTCGGACGTTCGGGCCTCAAGGTCAGCAGGCTGTGCTTCGGCACCATGGGTATCGGCAACAGCGCCTGGAGGCCCTGGGTGCTCGACGAGGCGGACGCGATTCCGCTGCTGCGGCGCTGTCTCGACCTCGGCATCACGTTCTTCGACCTGGCGGACTGGTATTCCGCCGGCGAGAGCGAGCGCATCGCGGGCAAGGCGTTGCTGTCGATGGTCCCCCGGGACCGGCTCGTGCTCACGACCAAGGCACGCTACGCGATGAGCGCGGACCCGAACGACGCGGGCCTGTCGCGAAAGCACCTGTTCTCGGCGATAGACGAAAGCCTGAAGCGTATCGGGACCGATTACGTCGACATCTTCATGGTGCATGCATTCGATCCGGCCACGCCCATGGAAGAGACCATGGCGGCGCTGCATGACATCGTGCGGGCGGGCAAGGCGCGCTACCTGGGCGCGTCGACCATGTGGGCCTGGCAGTTCGCGCAGATGAACGCCGTCGCGCGGGAGAACGGCTGGACGCCGTTCGTCAACATGCAGTGCCAGTACAACCTGCTCTACCGCGAGGAAGAGCGCGAGATGATTCCGTACTGCCTGGACCAGGGCATCGCCGTCACGACCTTCAGCCCGCTGGCGCGCGGCTGGCTGTCGGGCCAGGCCGCCCGCCGCTCCGAGACGGACGACTACTACAAGCGAAACTACGGCGATGCGCTGGATCTGAAGATCCTCGAGCGCGTACGTGGCATTGCCGACCGGCACGGTACGACCATGGCCAGGGTCGCCATTGCCTGGGTCCTGTCGAAGCCGGCGATCTGTTCGCCGATCGTCAGCGCGGCAACCCCGGAACAGCTAGACAACAACGTCGATGCGCTGAACCTCCGGCTCACGCCGGGAGAGATCTCCTCGCTGGACGCAATGTACCGGCCGCGCGGCGTCGTCAACGACTACGTCGAAGACCTGCCGCTGCGGCACCTCGGCGGCGTCCTGGGCCAGGCGTAGGAACGGGAAACCGGATCGGGATATGGAAACCGTTTCTTTCGGCAATACCGGGCTCAAGGTGAGCCGCCTGTGCTTCGGCACGATGACCATCGGTTCGAGCCGGTGGAAGCCCTGGGTGCTGGACGAGGCGGCGTCGCGGCCATTGCTCGGGAAGTGCCTGGATCTCGGCATCACGTTCTTCGATACCGCGAACTGGTATTCCACCGGCGAAAGCGAACGCATCGTCGCCTCAGCGCTCACCTCGATGGTGCCTCGCGACAGCCTGGTGCTGGCGACGAAGGCGTTCTACGCGATGAGCGACGATCCCAACGATCGCGGGCTGTCGCGCAAGCACCTGCTGGCTTCGGTGGACGCGAGCTTGCGCCGCATGAAGACCGACTACATCGACCTGCTCGTCATCCACGCCTTCGACCCCGAAACACCGATCGAGGAGACCATGGCGGCGCTGCACGACATCGTCAGGTCGGGCAAGGTCCGCTACCTCGGCGCGTCGACGATGTTCGCCTGGCAATTCGTGCAGATGAACCATGTGGCCCGTCTCAACGGCTGGACCCGGTTCGTCAACATGCAGTGCCAGTACAACCTGCTGTACCGCGAAGAAGAGCGCGAGATGCTGCCCTACTGCCGCCACCAGGGTATTGCCGTCACCGCGTTCAGCGCGCTGGCGCGGGGGCAGCTTTCGGCGAGCAACAGGATCCGGTCGCGGACCGATGCCAATTTCAGCGGCATGTACGGCGATGCGCTGGATCGCGAGATCTGCGCGCGCGTCAGGGCAGTCGCCCGCGAGCACGACGCAACGATGGCGGCCGTCGCAATCGCGTGGGTTCTGTCCAGGGACGACATCTGTTGCCCCATTCTTGGCGCGAGCACCGTGGAGCAGGTGGCGAACAACGTCGAGGCCCTCGATCTCGCCCTCACGGCGGACGAAATCCGGGACCTGGAGGCGCTGTACAGGCCGCGCGACGTCATCAACGACTACGTCACCGAACCGATGCCTCGTTACTGGCGGGAGGGAGCAGATGGATAGCATGTCTATGGATGCGTCGCCGATGCGCGTGGTCGATGCCGTGCGCGGTATTTTCGAAGCCCAGGCCGCGAAAGCGAAGGACACGGCCGGCGGCGAACAGCTCGTGCGCGTCCTGTCGCTCATGGCGGGACTGCGGCCCGACCCCGAGTCCGGCGAGCCGCGGCAATTCCCCGGCTGCCGGCACGTCGAGCGGGCCCTCGACCTGGCCGAATCCGGCGGGGCAGCCACCGTGGCAGCCGCGATCCGGCCGCTTCTGCCCGCGCTCACCTGGGATCAGAACCCCCGCTACAACGCCGGCAACATGGGTGCCGAGTTCATGGACAACTACGCCTGGAGCGGCCTCGGCCTGACCGGCAGCGACGAGATCTCGTTCGGCGTGCTGCTGCTGGGTCCCGGCGTGACCTATCCGCCGACCAGTTACGAATCGGAGGGCGTCTTTCTCGTGATCGGCGGGTCCCCCGAATGGAAATCCGGCGACGATCCGTGGCGACGGATGGAGCCCGGGAGCGTCATCTGCCGCCCGTACGGCGGCGCCGAGGGCAAGCGGCCCGGACGCGAGCCGATGCTGGCCCTGTACGCCTGGCTGTACCGATAGCCCGGTTTCCGCGGCCATGACCCCGGATCCATTGCTGCAGCCATTCAGGCTCGGGCACCTGACGCTCAAGAACCGCATCATGAGCACCAGCCACACGATGCTGTACGCGGTCGATGGCGCACCGATGGAACGCGAGCAGCTATACCATGAGGAGAAGGCGAAGGGCGGCATCGCGATGACCATGTTCGGCGGTTCGTCGGCCGTCGCGCCGGACTCGGCGACGTCCTCCGGCGTGCATGTCCTGAGCGACGATTCCATCGTCCCGCACTTTCGACGGTTCGCCGAGCGGATCCACCGATACGACTGTGCGCTGATGTGCCAGATCACGCACCTGGGCCGCCGCGCCAGGACGCGGGCGTTCGACTGGTTGCCAACCGTGTCCGCTTCGCGTACCCGCGAGGTCGACGGCGGATTCCCGAAGGTCATGGACCGCGCCGACATCGACCGCATCGTCGCCGCGTACGGCGAGGCCGCGCGGCGATGCCGGGAAGGCGGCCTGGACGGCTGCGAAGTCGTCGGCCAGGCGCACCTGCCCGAACAGTTCTGGTCGCCGGCCTGGAACACGCGCACCGACGAATTCGGGGGCTCGCTCGAAAACCGGCTGCGTTTCGGGTTCATGGTGCTGGAAGAGGTCCGCCGCCGGGCCGGCGACGACTTCATCGTCGGCATACGCATCGCGATCGACCAGAATCTCGAGGGTGGGCTGTCGAAAGACGACTGTCTCGAGATCGCGCAGATTCACGAGCAGTCGGGTCTCGTCGATTTTCTCAACCTCAATTTCGGCCGCGTCGACACCGAACTCGACTACATCGACCTGATGCCGGGGATGTCCCGCCCGCCCGCGACGTACCTGGACCGCGTGCAGGCGTTCACGCGGGACCTGTCGCTGCCGACGTTTCACGCCTGCCGCATCGTCGACGCGGCGACCGCGCGCCGCGCCATTCGCGAGGGCATCGTCGACATGGTCGGCATGACGCGCGCCCACATCGCCGACCCGCACATCGTCCGCAAGATCGAAGCCGGCGAGGAAGACCGCATTCGTCCGTGCGTCGGCGCGACCTTCTGCATGGACCACCGCTACTGCATCCACAACCCCTCGACGGGACGCGAAAAATCCCTTCCCCACGAAACGGCCGTCGCACCCGCCCGCAAACGCGTGGTCGTCGCCGGCGGCGGACCGGCGGGTCTCGAAGCCGCGCGAATCAGCGCCTGCCGGGGCCATGAGGTCGTGCTGTTCGAAGCCACCGGCCGACTCGGCGGCCAGGTCGCGCTGGCGGCGAGCGCGGACTGGAGGCGCGAGATCGGTGGCGTCACCGACTGGCTGGGACGCGAGATAGCGCACCTGGGTGTGGATGTCCGGCTGTCGACGCGGGCCGATCGGGATGCCGTCGTCGCGCTTCGCCCGGACGTCGTCATCGTCGCCACCGGCGGCCTCCCGGATCTCGAATGGCTGGACGGTCACGAACACTGCGACAGCGTCTGGGACATCCTGGCGGGCCGCGCCCCGGTCGCGGACAACGTGCTCATCTACGACGAACTCGGAGACCACGCGGGCGCATCGTGCGCCGAAGTGCTGGCCGACCGGGGAGCCGATGTCGAACTCGCCTTTCGCGGCCACCACGCGGCCGAGCGGTCGGGCTACTGCAACTACCCGGTCTATCTACAGCACTTCTACCAGAAGGGCGTGACCCTGACCCCGGACCTGCGGCTGCGGAAGGTCGAGCGCGACGGCGCTCGGCTGCGCGCGGTGTTCGCAAACGAACTCACCGGGAAGATCGAAGAACGCCGAACCGACCAGGTCGTGGTGGAGCACGGCACGGTACCGGTCGACGGTCTGTTCGAGGAACTCAAGGCGGCGTCGTGCAACGACGGGGCGGTCGACCTGGACAGACTGCTGGCCAGCCTGCCGCAGGTGACGGACGATCCCGGAGGGGGCTTCGAGCTATACAAGGTGGGCGATGCCGTATCGTCGAGGGACATCCATTGCGCGATATTCGACTCGCGACGCCTGTGCCAGGCCCTGTGACGGGACCGGGAGAGCGCGTTTGCGGTTGGTCGGCGCACGGACGTACCGGGGGAGGTCGCATTCTGAACTTGATGACCGGACCAGCGGGTCAGTCGACCCGCTGGTTTTGGCTTCGCAATCTCGAGGGTTAGGGCTGAACGGCGAGCGCCGTGACCGACGGGTCGCGCGCACCCGCAGTTGGCTGGCCGGTCTCCTGCTCCGTCTCGCGGCGCTCGCCCAGCATGACGTAGACCCGGCCCTGGTGCCGCATGGTCAGCCAGTACGCCTTGCCCTCTTCGTATAGTCGGCCGATCGTGTCGTCCCAGTAGTCCTGGTTCATCTTGACCATTTCCAGGTACGCCTCCTCGCCCATCTGCTCCCGCATGCCGTACCGATCCATGGACTCTTCGGTGGGCCGTTCCCTCGGCGGGTAGCGGCCGGGATCCTTGCCGGCGCTCTCGACCTCGTTCGTATGCTCCCACTCCCACGAGAGTTCGTCGCTGAACTCGCCTCCGTTCACCGTCGCGACGCTGGCGCCGATCACCAGGTCCTTGACGCCGTCGCGGTTCCAATCCTCGACGTAGACGCGCTGCCCGCTGCCGGGCAGCGCCTTGGCGCCGTCCGCAGTCGGCAACAGGTCGATGCCGGGGCGGAACCGGACACCGTCGTCGGTCTTCACACCCTGGAAAAAGGTGACGGCGTGGCTGGCCGGATGACGGTAGGCGCCCGTCACCAGCAGGTCGAGAACACCGTCCTCGTTCCAGTCGACGACCAGCGGACTGCCTTTGCCGTCGCCGTCCGGGGGTGAAAGGTATGCGGCGGGCAGGTCGTCCGGCCTCTGCATGACGCGGTCGAGAATCCTGAGGGGATTCCCTTCGAGGTCGAGCAGGAGTTCACGCGCGGCGAAGCTGGGCCGCCCGGGACCGCCGACGTTCTCGCTGATACGGAGCCCTCCAGTGCCTCCGACGACCAGGTCGTAGTCACCGTCGCCGTCCAGGTCGCCGAAACTCGCGGAGCTGTAGACCCAGTAGTCGAAGGTGCCGATGTCACCCGGTTCGCCATCGTAGTCGCCGAACCCGGGCAGTCCGTTCGCCGCGGGGTCGCCCTCCTGGGGCAGCGCCTCGCCCGGCTGGAAACCGTCGCCGGTGCCCCGGAACCAGGTCACTTCGCCGGGATGGTACTGGCCGGTGATCATGTCGAGGTGGCCGTCGGCGTCGAGGTCGTAGAACTGCGGCGTGAAGCCGATGCAGCACCACTGCGGAACTTCCATGATGGTGTCTTCCGTGTCCCGCGCCCACTCGAACGCATCGCTGAACTTCGGGTCCCCGTCGGTGCCGACGTTGAGATAGACACGGATGGTCGAACCGTCCGCGCCCATCGGGAAGTCCTCCCCCGAGTTCGTTTCGAACTCCCCGACCAGGAGGTCACGCTTGCCGTCGCCGTTCCAGTCCCATAGCGCGGGGGCGGCCAGACCGTGCTTTTCCGTCAGGATGGGCCCGGTGGATCCCGTGACGAGGATCGGCTCACCGAGCTTCGGCGTGCCGGGAATGCCCGGATCGAGGATCTCCGGAAAGCTCATCTCGTCCGCGGCAAGCTGGCCGCCGAACCAGAAAGTTGCGGCCATCAGGATGATCTTGTGTCCGTTTGCACGCACGGTCCTGCTCCCAGTCGTCGATCCGGCCCAATCGTGTCCCGACCAGCTTACCGCAGGCTGACGGCGGCCCCGAAAACGCGAAGCGGTCGGCCGGGCGCATGGGCTCGAAGAGTCCTGGTCCAGCGTCGTTCGCGATCGGGCCGATGTGACCGCAGCCGCCGGGGGTCCTTCAGACCCGCACCCGGCGCGTCGGCGTTGACCCCGGCGCGGGGCGCAGATACATTGCCGGCCGCCCGCTTCGCGCCTGGGTGGCGAAATTGGTAGACGCGCCAGACTCAAAATCTGGTAGGGGCAACCCTGTGAGAGTTCGAGTCTCTCCCCAGGCACCAGGAATTCTCGTTTCACGCCGTTCCCGTTCGTCTCGTTCCGGCGTGGCGGGCCGCGCACAGGGGCCGTCGTCAATCGAGCGTACGTTGCGGGAGGATGCTCGGACGGTCTGCGAAAAGCGCTGCCGACCGGTTGCACTTCTTCGCCCAACGACTAGCCTGTCGCCAAGGGAATCCAAATGCCGCGCCGACTACTGCGACAGTGACGACCGTGAGCGACGGACCGATAGACAGGAATCCGGACATCCTTGGAGGCACCCCGGTGTTCGCCCGCACGAGGGTCCCGGTGCGCATACTCATGGAGTACCTGGAAGCGGGCGGTCGGCTCGAGGAATTCCTTCAGGACTTCCCTTCAGTATCCCGGGATCAAGCCATCGCGGTGCTGAAAATGCCGAGGTGACGCTCGCCGGCGAGCGGGATCAGGCTGCTGCTTGACGAGTCCGTGCCGCAGCCTCCACGGATGTCCTTTCATGCCGCTTTCGAGGGACAGGCCAGCATCGGAATCCGTTTCCTTCTCGGCCTCGCCGCAGATAGCGGATTCGATGCGCTGCCGCCCAATCGAACCCTTGCTAGCCAAAGTCGTTTGATCCGCAACCACTCGGCGGGCATCTTAGATCAGAAGCTGGCAAAAAGGTGGTCATAGTGCATGTCTATCGCCTCCGGTCGAACAACCAATGGGTACTCCTACAGACTGAGTCCTTGCCGCCGCTACTCCAAACACCCTTCAATGAACCGCCGCCCATAATCGACGCCCCATCATGAGCCAAGACGAGTACAGCCAGACTTTACCTTTGTCGTCAGTTCCCGCCCAAGCCACCGAAGCCGATGTCGAGCAACAGGTACTTTTCCCGCTGCTAACCCATCCCACCCTTCTTCACATCCCCGCTGCATGAGCACGGAGACGATCTCCGCCAATGTCGCCGAAGCGCGGGTTCCCGAAGATACTGAAGTATCCAGCAAGGGGGTGTTACTCAATCGCGGTATTGTCGTTTAGGGTCCGTAAAGCTCACTTCCGTCCCCATTGATGGCATGTCGTTGAGGCTTTTGGCGCGGACATCCGGGGCGAGCGTGACGCCGTCGCCAGCATATTCATTTCGGACGTCTCGCGTCTCGGCCTTCCTCGCCCCGGATCCGGCGCGCAATGCGGTTCATGGCCCCCGCGATATTCCGATGCGGTCAATCCGCAGGAAGCGGGTTGGCCACCGCCAGGTCGGGGAATCGCGAGAAATCGCGATCTGCTGACCAGAGCACGCGCACGCCGTGGTACAGGCAAAGCGCCGCAATCCGGGCGTCGTGCACGACAGCCCCTTGCAGGAGCGCGGGCCGGGAGATTCGGTCGAGGGTGGGCAGGTAGCCTTCTCCCTCGGCTAGGAAGCCCCCGCCCAGACTGTCGAGGAGCCGTCCAACGGCATCCAGCGCCACACCCATCGGCGTCGGATCCCTGAAGATCCTCGGGTTCGAGACGACCGCCAGAAACTCGTGGACGCACGGCCAGGGAACTGACACGGGTTCTGCTCCGTCCACCGCGCCGGTCAGCACCTCGCGGGCGCGCTCGTGGAAGGGCATCTCCGGGCGATGCGCGTAGACGAGCAGGTTCGTGTCGATAGCGATCACGCGCCGTGACCGCGGTAGATCTCGTCCCTGATCCGATTCCACGGTGCGCTGTGAAACTCGGCCATGAGCCCACTGCCCCCATAAGTCGGAAAGTCCAGATGCCGTCGCGCCATCCTTCGGCGCGCTTTAAGGCTGCGCTGCAGGCCTTCCTCTACCAGCCCGCGAAGGGTGCCACCCTCCCTCCTGGCCACGCGCCGGACCTGCTCCAGCAACTCGTCGGGAAGCTCTATCGTGGTTTTCATACGGGTTACCCGTATCCATGGTACGGTAGGACCATATCCTTGATGTGAGCGCGAGGCAAGCACCGCAGGACTCCCTCGCAATGTTCGGGCAGTGACTGGATGCCGCGGGTGCCACTAGAATGGTTTTCGAACGGAAACCATCGCGGTTACAGCGTTTTGGATACGTGCGGCCGTGGCCTGGCGAATGCCAGCCACGCTGGCGAAGTCGAGGATTGACCAACACGTGAAGCTGACATCTGTGCTGGCGTGCCTGGCCTCCGCCGCTACGCTCTGTGTAGCCGCAGAAGGCCCCCTCGACCATGTCGGCGCGCGGGCCTGCGCGGAGTGCCACGCCGGCGAGACCGCCGCGTGGGAGCGGTCGGACCACTTCAAGTCCATGCAGCGGCCCTCGGCCGAGTCGATCCGGGGGGACTTTGCCGACGCACGCGTATCCTTCCACGGCATCGAGACGCTGTTCCGCAGCGATGGCGATGGCTACGTCGTCGAGACGGTCGGCCGCTCGGGCGCGCGCGCCGCGTTCCCCGTGCGGTATGTCTTCGGGTACCGGCCCCTGCAGCAATACCTCGTCGCACGTGGCGACGGTGCGCTGCAGGCATTCGACGTCGCCTGGGACGATCGGGCCCGCGAGGGCGGGGGCCAACGCTGGTACCACCTGCAACCAGACGAGAAGACCGCGCCGGGACATCCGTTCTTCTGGACGGGGCACGCGATGAACTGGGCGAGCCACTGCGCCGACTGCCACTCGACGAACGTCACGCATACATTCGATGCGAAGACCGAACGGTTCGGGGCCGACTACGACGAGATCAATGTCGCCTGCGAAGCGTGTCACGGTCCGGCCGGCGAGCATGTGCGCCAGGCGCGAGCCGGCACCCTGTCGAACGCGCGGCGGGCGGGGTTCCAACGGGTGTCCGGGCCGCGCGTCGAATGGCAGTTCGAATCCGGCAACCCGATCGCGCAACCCCACGGCACCGGCGACGATCACGACATCGACATGTGCGGGAGTTGCCATTCGCTGCGCACGCCGCTGACGGCCGATCCCGCCGGCAAGCCCTATCACGAGGCGTACCGGCTGGAACTGCTGGACGACGTCCGCTACTTCCCGGACGGGCAGATCCGCGAGGAAGTGTACGTGCTCGGCTCGTTCCTGCAGAGCCGGATGCATGTCCGCGGCGTCACCTGCACCAACTGCCATGAACCGCACAGCGGAGCCTTGGTCGCGGAAGGAAACGCCGTGTGCGCGCAGTGCCACCAGGCCGACGTTTACGACGCGTCCGCCCACCATCGCCACACCCCCGGAACAGCCGGAAGCCAATGCGTCGACTGCCACATGCCGTCGAGGACCTATATGGGCGTCGACGACCGCCGCGACCATTCTTTCCCGATCCCGCGACCGCACCTGTCGGCGGAACTCGGCGTTCCGAACGCCTGCGTCGACTGCCACCGGGGTCGAGACAGTGCATGGGCCGCGGCCACGCTGCGCGACTGGAGCGTCCCGGCAGAACAGCCGCACTGGTCGCGGGTCTACCAGCACCTGCGCGAGGGCGATCCGGACGCTGCCGACGCGCTTGCCGCCACGCTTGAAAACCCGGAGCTGGCCACCCTCGTCAAGGCCAGCTTGCTGGCACAGGCGGCGAGCCTGCCGACCGGCAACATCGCGCGACTGCTGCCGCGCTGGCTCGCCGATCCCGATCCGCTCGTGCGGCGCGGCGCCGTCGCCGGAACCCTGGGTCTGGGCGGGGTCGCGCGCTGGTCGTTGCTGGCGGACCTTCTCGACGAGAGTCACCCGAGTGTCCGCTTCGAATTGGCCCTCGTGCTTGCCGACGTCTCCCGCGACACGCCCCCGCCCGCCGCACAGGCCGCCGAAAGACTCTATGCCGACTATCGGCGAGCGCTCACGGCATCCGCGTACCTGTCCGCATCGCAGAACGCGCTGGCCCGGCTGGACCTGAGCCTCGGCCGGCCGCAGGCGGCGGAACATGGTTTTGAACGGGCGCTGGAAATGGATCCCACATCCCTGCCGGCCCTGGTCGATTTCGCCGACCTGCGCCGCGGCCAGGGACGGGAGGCGGACGCGGGATCGCTGCTGCGGCGGGCGCTCGAGGCGTATCCCGAGAGCGCCATCGTCAACGTCGCCTTCGCTCTGCATCTCGTGCGAACGCAGCGCTCGGAGGAAGCGTTGGCACCGCTGTCGAAGGTGCTCGACGCACCGGACGCCGAACCCAGGTTCGCGTACATCCATGCCGTCGCCCTCGACTCGCTCGGGCGGCGCGGCGACGCCATCGATGCCCTGCGCGCTGCGCTCGAGCGCTGGCCCTGGGACTTCAACCTTCTCGCCACGCTGGTCCTCTACCTCGACGACGGCACACTGCCGGAAGTCCACGGGCACCTGGACCGGCTGTCCCGAATCGCGCCGGACTCTCCTCAAGTACAGGGCCTTCAGCGCCGGTACGGCAAGGATTCGCACCGTTAGGTGGAACGAGGGAAAACGGTATCGGCAGCGCGTATCGTTTATTTTTGCACGCTGTCGAGAAATCAGATCACGAAATGCCGGAAACCAAGGCAACCCCCGGTGTCCAGCGCACGGTCAGTTTGCGTGAGGTCACACAGAAAACCGTCAACGCCGTTCTGCAGCTCCGGGTGACCAGCGAGCAGGAGCGGTTTGTCGCTTCGAATGCGGTCTCGATTGCGCAAGCCCACTTCGCCCCGGATGCGTGGTTCCGGGCCATCTATGCCGGGGAGACGCCGGTCGGATTTCTGATGCTTTCGGTGCAACCGGAGAAAGGCGAGTACTACCTGTGGCGGTTCATGGTTGATGCCCGGTATCAAGGGCAAGGTTATGGACGCCGCGCCCTGGAGCTTCTGATCGAGCATGTGAGAGGGCAGCCGAATGCAGAAGAACTGGTTCTAAGCCATATTCCAGGCACTGGCAGCGCAGAGGGCTTCTACACGAAGCTGGGCTTTGCCCATACCGGCGAGATTGCGGATGGCGAACTCGTGATGAAACGGGCGCTGCGGTAACGGCCGCACTTCCGCACCAGTCGAATACGCGCGCGAGTGTTTCCGGCCGCGCGAGCCCCCGTGACACCGCGTCGTGGGGCACTCGCACACGAACAAGCGGCACCAAATTCACTAATAGTTCACAAAAATTCGCGCTATCACCATGATATCTACACGCTAAGATGCGTGGATAGCGTCAGAATTAGACCTCATCCGTGAAATCTCATCGAAGGTCGACGGTATTGGGCAAAGAGAACGATGTGTGCTGCGCCTCACCAGGGAGCGGGACCCGCAACCGCCTTCGTGATGCCGGCACGCCAAGGATAGGCCCGGCACGCCGCGATCAAAAAGCTCCCGTCCCGACGGGACCAGTGGTTTTGGGGTGGGGCTCCCGACCTGGTTTTCTACATTACTCCAACCAGGTCAGGATCCAGTCCCACCCCACCACACCCCCAACTGCGGGTGTGAAGACGTTCCATGGAACAAACGTGTCCGGGGAGCCAAGGCACGCGGTCGACAGTCGTCCCTGCCAGCAGGGCGGCAAATGATCTACCGCGCGCAAACGATACTTGGGGTCATGCTCATCGTTTTCGGCGCGCAACAGGACTTCTGGGTGTACGGGGTCGGAAGTGTTGCGTTGGGCATCGCGCTTCTCAGCCCGATGGTTTGGTGGCGCAAAAAAACGCGACAGCCGATAGGTGTGCCCCACAGCCGGGCCCCCACGGGTTAGCTGACCTCTCGCGTTAGCCCCGCTTCCGCCAGGTCGCGCCAAAGGGCACCGGGTATATCGCGCGCGAAGAGATCGAGGTTGGTCTCCAGCTCCTCCATGGCCCGGACCCCGGGGATCACCGCCGCAACGGCCGCGTGGCGTAGCGGGTACTGCAACGCCGCCGCACGGGGGTCCACACCGTGGGATTCGCACATGCGCCGGATCGCCTGGGCTCTCTCCCACAGGTGGTGCGGTGCCGGCTTGTAGTCATAGGTCGCCTGCCGGCGATCATCGGTAGCGAGGATGCCCGAGTTGTAGGGCCCGCCGATGATGATCGAGACATTCCTCTCGAGGCACTTGGGCAGAAACGTGTCCAGCGGCTCCTGCTCAAGCAGCGTGAAACGGCCGGCGAGCAGAAAGCAATCGACATCCATCATGTCCATCACGCGGCTGCATACCTGCCATTCGTTGACGCCAAGCCCGATGGCGCGTACGACGCCCTGTTCGCGGAGTTCGCGCAAGGCGGGCAGCGCGCCCCTCCGTGCCGCCTCGAATATCCCCGGCTGCGCGTCACCGTGTGTCCAGGTGTCAATGTCGTGGCAAAGCAGGATGTCGATGCGATCGAGACCCAAGCGGCCGAGACTTGCCTCCACCGAGCGCCTCACGGCATCGAAGGAATAGTCGTAGCGGATGGCGAAAGGCTCGTTGTCGCGCGCGCGGGCGACACGTTCGCCGTGCTCCCGGGCAACCAGCAGGCGCCCGACCTTGGTCGAAAGAACGAACGCGTCCCGGGGCAACTGCCGGAGCAGGCGGCCCACCCGCTTCTCGCTCAGCCCGTGCCCATATAGCGGCGCGGTGTCGAAGTAGTGAATACCGCGGTCCTTCGCGCGGCGCACGATCGCGGCAGCTTCGTCGTCGGTGATGAGATCGCCCACCAGGCCGAGCGGCGCGCCCCCGAAGCCGAGTTCCGTCACGGCGATGTCGGTCGTGCCGATGTTTCTCGTGGCGATCATTTGCGTCCTCATGTCACACATCGGCGCATCCACCGTTGCACCGGCAGCGCGCGGGCAATTCCCGTTCGCAGCCTCGGGCCATCAGCGCGAATTCAGCGCTTCCTCGATAAAGGCGACCTGTTCCTCGGTGACGGGTTCGAACTGCGGGATCACGCACCGCGGTCCCCAGGAACCGCCAAAGCCCACGTCGTAGAGCCCCTGGATCGTATCGTTGGCGCAGATCTGCATGGAGCGGCGCTCAATGCGAGTAACGCCGTTCCTCCTCAACCCCGGACACCGACGCTTGAACTGCACGACATATTTCTTGCCGCCGCGCAGATGAAACACGATGAGCCGGTCGCTCAGGACCTGCGTGCGATCGATACGCCCCGACACGATGCAACGCTTGGGGTCGCCGTACCCGGCTTCGTCCGGTCCGGCCAGGATCCCGGCGACGACAGCGTCGAGGTCCTGTTCCCCCTCCGCCGCATCGCCCGCAGCGCAGACTCCCCACAGCACGAGGATCGCCGAGACAACAGCGAGTTGCCCGGGTTTCCGGCTCTTCACGAATCGGAATCCCGATGGATGCCCCGAGCGGCACGCAGGGCCTGGACCTGCCCTTCATCGATTTTCTCGAATTTGCCCAGCGTGCAGGAGATCGAGTCGGGGAACCCCGACCGGGACCGGCCGCGAAAACGGTCGCGCTCGCAAATCCGGCTCCCGTGCGTTTCAAGGCTGGGGATCATGTCCCATCTCAGGCCGCGACAGCGACCCGACAGCCGGTTGAGCCAGACGTCCCTACGGCCATGGAACAGCACGATGCTCTCGTCGAGAATCTCGATCGCCTGGTAGCTGCTGGTGGATATGCAGTGCCTGGCGTTCCGATACGCATCCTCGTCCAGCGGATTGGCGAGGATCGTTTCAACATCCAGCGGCTGGTCGGCCTCGTTCTCTTCACCGTCATCGGCGGCGGACCGAGGCGACATCAGGCCTGCGGCCAGTAATGCGGCTATCAGCATCACGCAACGCATGCGACCTCCTCGCAACCTGCTTCCGCTGGACTCCGGAAAGACCCGCCGGACTTCGGCGTGTTCTTCCTTCCATTGGAAGGTCGAGCGTACCTGCTGAGAGCGAGATTACAAGTTTCCACGCATGGCGGCTACGGGTTGCGCTCCTCCCGCACGTCAACCTCGGCCTCGTCGATGGCGATCCGGTGGATCATCCCCGGTTTGCCCGTTCAGGCGGCGGCCCCATACCGCCGCGCGACGTGACCGAGAAAGGCATCGGTACGCAACGGTGCCCCCGTCGCCTCCCGCAGGATCTGCATGGTTGTCTTGGCGCGCGCGTGCGCGTGGACATGACTTCTGAGCCAATCCACCAGCGGACGGAAATTGCCTTTGCCGATGCCGCCGACCACGCCCGCCGGGAGTGCCGTCGCGAACAACTGGGCCGCCGTGAGCGCCCCGAGCGTATACGTCGGAAAGTACCCGATCAGGCCGGTGAACCAGTGCACGTCCTGCATGCAGCCGTCCCGGTCGTTTCCAGCGGTAGAGAGGCCAAGGGACTTCGTCATCTTCGCGTCCCAGGACTCCGGAACGTCCGTGACGCGCAGAGAGCCGTCGATGAGACCCTGTTCAAGCTCATAGCGCAGGATGACGTGCAACGGATACGTGACTTCGTCCGCGTCAACCCGGATAAAGCCGCGCGACACGCGGGTTGCGGCCAGGTGCAGGTTTTCCGCCGACCAGGCCGGGTCGTCATCGCCACCGCCCAGGGACTCGCGCACGATGGGCGCGGCGAACTGCAGGAATTCGAGACTCCGGCAAACCTGCATCTCCATGAACAGCGACTGGCTTTCGTGCAGCGCCATGCCGCCGGAACTCCCCACGGGCTGACGGCGCCAATCGGCCGGCAGCCCCTGTTCGTACATCGCATGGCCGGTCTCGTGCAGCACGGCAAACATGGATTCGAGAAAGTCATCCGGGTTGTAACGCGTCGTGATTCGCGTGTCGTCCGGGTCGCCGCCGCAGAACGGGTGGTGGCTCGTGTCCAGCCGGCCACGATCGAAATCGAATCCCAATCGCCGCATCAGGTTCCGTGCCAACGCCGCCTGTTGCGCGTCGGTAAACGGACCCGGCACCGGCAACGGCTCGCGCTGGGCGCCGAGAGCCGCGTCGATCACCGACGGCAGCGCCGCCTTCAACTCATCGAAGACGGGATCGATCACCGAGCGACGCATACCCGGCTCGTATCCATCCATCAGGGCGTCATACGGTTCCATTCCGAGGGCGGACCCCAGGCACTCGGCCCGCCGTCGATTGAGTTCAACGACCCGGCTCAAGGGTTCCACGATGGCATTCCAGTCGTTCTCCGCGCGGCAGACGCGCCACGCCTGTTCGCAATGCGCCGTTGCGCGGCTGAACTCCACGACCAGTTCTTCCGGCAGAGCGCGGGCCCGGCGCCAGATGCGCTGAATCTCGCGCGCGTTGGCGCGTTCCCAAGCATTCAGTCCCGCTTCTTCCGCCGCCGCATCGGCCCACTCGCCGATACGCGCGTCCGAAATCATGCTGTGCACGACACCGGCGAGGGTGGCCATGGACTCCGCGCGGGCCGGTCCGCCGCCCCTGGGCATCATCACCGCCTCGTCCCAGGACAGCATCGCCTGCGCGTGCTGCAGATCACCGATCTTCGCGAATTGACGGTGTAACGCCCGGTAGCTCATGGGATCTCGCGCCAGGTCACCGCAGACGGTCGACGGCGCGTACCGCTGCCCCCCCGAGTCGGGGCAAGCGCGTATAGGCGCTGGTCGAACTGGCCCCGCTGTTCACGATCATCGCCACCGCAAGGTTGCGTGACGGATCACAGAACGCTCCGCTACTGCCGTAGCCGTAGTGGCCGAAGGCGGCAGGCACGCGGTTGCCGAAAACCAGTGCCCGGTGGTATCCCAAGCGCCATTGCATTGGCACGAACAGCACCTTGTCGCGGCCCCGATTCTGCACCCGGCCGATCTCGGCTATGGTTGCGCGCGACAGCAGGCGCACGCCATCGAGTTCGCCGCCGTTTGCGATCATGGCGTACATCTTCGCCAATGACCGCGCGGTAAAGTGCCCGTTGGCGGCCGGTATCACGGCCGCCGCCACCGCATCGTCGTTCCAGTCGAAAGGTTCCGAAAAGGGCATCAGCGAAGCCCGGAACTCGGGCAATTCGATACCGACCGTGGTGAGCGCCGCTTCGAGACGTTCCCTCACCGTCCCGCGCCAATCGTCGGTCGACGGGCTCGGCGGCTCCACCGGCACGTCGAGCAATGTCGCCCGACGCGCCATTTCTTCCTCCGGCAATCCTATGAACACATCCTTGAGATCGAGTGGTTCGACCAACTCCTCCCGCAGCACGCGCTGAAACGGCCGCTGCGTCACGGCTTCGATCAATCCGCCGATCAGCCAGCCATACGTCAGTGCGTGATAGGCGGGCGTGGCGCCCGGCGCGTGAACGGGCGCGGCGTTGGCGACGATGTCTTTCATGTGTTCCCAATCGAGCATCTCGGTGGGGCGTTCGACCATGTCCGAGATTCGATGCAGGCCGCCTTCGTGGCAAAGCAGTTGCCGCACGGTGATGGCTTCCTTGCCATGCGCGCCGAACTCGGGCCAATGTCGCGAGACGGGGTCGTCGTACGCCAGGCGGCCCTGGTCAACGAGGATGTGCAGCAGCGTCGAGGCTACGCCCTTGGTGGTGGAAAAGGACAGGCAGAGGGTGTCCTCCCGCCAGGGACCGCCACCTTCATCGCGCGTGCCGCCCCAGAGGTCGACCACGCAACGTCCGCGGTGGTATACGCAAGCCGCAGCACCGCCCTGCCCCGTCCTGGGGATCGCCCGCCGCAGCGACGACGCGACCTCCGCGTAATCCGGATGGACTGTTCCTTCCAGCATGGCGCCCTTCCAATCTTCCAGCGCCGGAGTTTCCCATGGAAGCGCCCCACAGCCAACGTCTTCGGCGTTGTTTCCCCGTGCAACGGGGTTTCCCCTCCCGCAATTCGCGATAGGGCATAATTCGCAACGCCGATTGTTTCCCCCCGCCCCGCACATGACGACAGCGTTCGATGGAATTTGCGTTGTGGACCTGTCGGACCGCCTGTCCGGCGCGTTCGCGGCGCGCCTGTTCGGCGACTTCGGCGCCGACGTGATCCTGGCGGAACCGCCGGAAGGCCACCCCCTGCGTTCAGAACCCCCGTTTCTGGACAACCGGCCCACCGTCGAAGGCAGCGTCGCGCATGCCTACGCGAACTGGAACAAGCGCTCTATCGTTGTCGATGGCGGGGACACGCTCGATGCACTGATCGCGGCAGCGGACGTCATCATCACGACGCACGACAAGCTGTCGGGAACGCCTTTGGCGGATTCGCTGGAAGGGCTTCCCCCCAACGCGGTACACCTGTCCATCACGCCGCACGGCCTCGAGAGCCCCTTGACGGGACGAGCCGGAAACAACCTTACGGCGAGCGCCCGGGTCGGCTGGGCCTTCATCAACGGCTATCGCGACGAGGCCCCGTTGCGGATGCCGCTCGACCAGGCCGGGGTCGTCGGCGGCGTCACAGGCTTCATCGCCGCCGCCGCGGCGATGCGGCGCCGAGGTGCCCGGCAAGCGGTGGAACGTGTAGATGTAAGCGAACTCGAAGCACTCGCATTGACCGTACATCCATGGGGCGTCGCCGCCGTATACGAGGATCGCGGCACCACCGTCGGACCGGTCGGCGGTCGGCGACGCGGCCAGTCCGGACCGCTTTGGGATCTCGCCGACGGGCGAATGGCTTTTGCGGTAGGTGACTTCCGCAACTGGACACAGGCGATGGAAGCGATGAACCTGGCGGAATTCGGCCGGCGCGAGGAACTGATACCGGACATTGGCCGACACTCCCAGGACCTGCGCGGAGTGCGCCGCGCCATGACCGAAACGCTCCCTGCGCTTGAACGCTGGCCCGTATTCCACGCACTGGCGAAGTTGCGTTGCGTGATCGGCGTCATGCAGGACATCGAGGACCTCGTCGACAACGCGCAACTCGCCGCACGCGATTTCATCGTGCAAACGCACATCGAAGATGCGCCTGTCCGCGCCGCCGGTGCGCCGGCCAAACTGCATCCCGATCCATGGCGACTCAGGCGTCCCGCGCCCCGTCTCGACGCACACCACGACGAGATCGAGGCCGCCTTGGCGGAGAGGACATCTGTCAGGGTCAACGTCGAAGCCAATGTCCCGCAAGACCCAAGCGGAACCCAGCCCGATGCGGGGCCGCTTGGTGGCGTCCGGGTGCTGAGTTTCAGCCAGGCGTGGTCCGGCGCGTTCGCCTCCGAAGTGCTTGCCCTGCTGGGAGCGGACGTCGTGCAGGTCGCATCCCTGGACCGGCCAGACGTGTTCCGCCGCGTGTACAACCGCGTGCCCTCGGGAGTCGTCAACCCGGATCTGGCGCAGCATCCACTCAACACCCAGGGGCTGTACAACTCCGTCAACCTGCACAAGCGCGAAGTGACCATCGATCTCAAGAATCCGCGTGGCAAGGAGATCCTATGGCGCCTGCTGCCCCGATTCGACGTCCTCGTGGACAATTTCCGGCCTTCGGTGATGCCGTCCTGGGGCATCACCCTCGAGAAGCTGCAACGGCTTCGGCCAGGCATGGTCTGGGCGTCCATTTCCGCCTACGGCGAGGACGGTCCGTACCGGAAATATCCGGGCAACGGCACCACCACGGAACCGATGGCGGGCTTTTCGTCGCTACATGGCTACGAGGGCGACTCGGGCAAGAATTCGGGCGGCCTGTATCCCGATCCCATCGCCGGCTACTTTCTTGCCGCGACCATCATGGCGGCGCTTCGGCAGAGGGATCACTCGGGCGAGGCCCAGCGCATTGACCTGTCGATGATGGAGGCGGTCGCGGTGGTCTGCGGCCAGGCGATTCTGGAATACGACGCAACGAACGCCCTGCCCCGCCCCCAGGGCAATCGCCATGAGCGGATCGCACCGCACAACTGCTACCAGACCCGGGGCGGCGAGTGGCTTGCACTGGCTGCCGAAACCGACGCCGCCTGGGACGCGCTGGCCGCGCACATTGCCGACCCGCGCCTGGCCGATGCACGCTTTTCGACCATGCCGTTGAGAAAGGCAAACGAAGCGGAGCTGGACGCCCTCATCGGCGATTGGTGCCGGGACAAGGACGCCACGGATGCCGAGCATGTCCTCGGCGCCCTCGGCATCGCTGCCGCAAGGGTCGTCCCGCTTTACGAGTTGTACTCGAGGCCCGACCCGCACTTGCAGGCGTCGGGGTTCATCTCCTCGATCGATCACCCCGAGACCGGGAAGACATGGCTGCCGGGACGGCCCTGGCGATTCTCATCCGGACCTTGCATCCCGATCGGTCCCGCCCCCTGTGTCGGTCAGCACAGCCGGGAAGTGCTCGCGGAGGAACTGGGCATCGACGAGCGCGAGTACGAAGCGCTCGTGGCCGCCGGCATCACCGGCACGCTCGACGGCTAGCCCGCATGTCTCACCAAGGGCCGCGATGATCGCGCAGGATTTTTTTCGCGTGCGGGTGCTCGCGAGCGGAAGCATAGCCGCCGCTTATGGTGTAGCGAGCACGTGCCCGCACGCGGAAAAAAGACCAGCGAGGGCGCGGCAGCGCAGGCTGTATCCCGCAGAACCTCCGCGAAACGAACGCATCTGATTGAAACGTAATCACCATCAATCATTCGACAAGCGACTTGGTGAGATATGCCGGCTAGCTTCCGGTGAAATTCGCGTTCCGTTTCTCACGAAATGCCCGGGCGCCCTCCGTCGCGTCGCGGGTCGCCGACGCCGCGCTCTGCAATCGAGCCTCGAGGTCGAGTTGCTGCTCGTAGGAACCGTCCCAGGTGGACCAGTAGGCATGGCGGATCATGGCCAGCGACTTCGGTCCCGCTGCCAGTTTGCGGGCGATTTGCATCGCCCCCTCCATGAGGGCCGCGTTGTCGTCGAACACCCGGTTCACGAGGCCCCACTCGAGTGCCCGGTCGGCCGGTAGCCGTTCGGCGAGCAGGGAGAGTTCCATCGCCCGGCTCCAACCGATGCGTCTCGGGAGCATGTAGGTCGCACCGCCGTCCGGGACCAATCCAACGCGGGCGAACGCCTGCAGGAAGTAGGCGCTCCTCGACGCGCAGATGATGTCGCCCATCAGGGCGAAACTCATGCCGATGCCCGCAGCCGGTCCGTTGACCGCGGTGACGATGGGCATGGGCAGATCGCGCCATTCCAACAGGACCGGATGGTAGGCGTTGCGTAGCCTGTCGCGTTGCCTTTTGCCTGTCTCCGCGAGGTCGGCACCGGAGCAAAACCCGCGTCCCGCGCCCGTGACCAAAAAGCACCGGACCTCGGTTCCCCGGGAACGAATCTCCGCGGCAACATCGGCCATGCCCTCCAGCATGGCGTCGTCCACGGCGTTCAGCACCTCGGGGCGACTCAACGTCATCACGGCGACGGCGCCGTCGATGTCGAGCGAAACCCTGTCGAATTCCATCGTGGCCCTCGTGCGCCGCGCTGCTGGCACTCTACCATGCGACGGCGCGAAGCCTTCTGCGTTTCTGCAATAATCGGGCAATGGAACTGGCCCCCAGGGAACTCGGGTTGGCAACGCGACAGGACGCGCCGACGCTTGCCACCATGTCGCGCGACTACATCGAGCGGGGCCTGGGATGGCGCTGGCGGGTGCCGGCAATCGAGAACCTGATCGCGAGTCCGGACACGGTCGTTCTGTGCGCGCGATTGCCCGCCACGCACGGCAGGATTATCGTCGGATTCGGCATCATGCAGTACGCGCTCGAGGAGGCGCACCTGATTCTGCTCGCGGTGAGACCGCGCATGCGCCGCCGCGGGTTGGCGCGCGAAATGTTGGCCTGGCTGGAGAAGACAGCCAACGTCGCGGGCGTCAAGAAGATCGAACTGGAAGTCCGGGAACGGAATGTCGGCGCCCGCATGTTCTATCGCAAGCAGGGCTACAAGTCCGGATCCTCCATTCCCCGCTACTACGACGGCATAGAGACGGCGGTACGCATGGCCAAGAAGCTGCGATGAGACGATCGATCGATCGCGACGAACGCCTGCTGCGAAACGCGTTGGTGATCATCGTGCTGTTCATGCTGGCGGAAGCGGCCGGCGGCCTGCTTGCGAATTCACTGACGTTGCTGGCGGACGCCGCGCACATGTTGCTCGACGCGTCCGCCCTGGGCATTTCCTGGTTCGCCGCGCGGCTCTCCCGCCGCGAACCGGACGAGCGCATGAGCTACGGCTATCAGCGCTCCCAGGTCCTCGCCGCATTCGTCAACGGAATGACGCTTGTCGTCCTGATCGTGTGGATTCTGTTCGAAGCGATATCCAGGCTGCGCGAGGCGGAACCCATGCTTCCCGTGCCCGTGCTGGTCATCGGCACCCTGGGCCTCGCCGTCAATATCGTTGTCTACCGCATGCTCCACCGTTCGCAGAACCTCAACGTCCGGAGTGCGGCCCTGCACGTGCTCGGCGATTTGCTCGGATCCGTCGCCGCCATCGTCGCGGCCGTGATCGTGCTGGTGTTCGACTGGGTGTATGCGGATCCGCTGCTCGCCGTCGGGATTGCCGCGATTCTCTCGCGAGGGGCGTGGCGGGTGCTGCGCGAGTCCGGCCACATACTCCTCCAGGGCACTCCGCCCGGCATCAACGTCGTTGATATTCGTGCCGCGCTCGCAGCCGGCGTTGCCGGGTTGCGCGATGTTCACGCCGTGCACGTATGGTCGCTCACCAGCAATACACCGGTGATGACGCTGCATGCCAACCTCGTCGACGGGACCGATCTGCACACCGCGATCGGGGACATCAAGTCCGTGCTCCTCGACAGGTTCGGCATCCACCATTGCACCATCCAGGTGGAACGGGGCGATTGCCCCGACGTTTGAAATGCCCGGTCCCCGCAAAGTACTTGTAGTCGACGACGATGCCCACATCCGCGATGTCGTGTCGTTCACGATCCGGCGCGCCGGATTTGAAGTACTGGAAGCCGCCGACGGACGCGAGGCGCTCGACATGGCCGAGTCGAGCGCGCCCGACCTCATTCTGCTCGACATCCTGATGCCGGAGATCGAAGGCATCGACGTTTGCCGGGCCATTCGCCGGACTTCCAACGTGCCCATCCTGTTCCTGTCCTCCAAGGACCAGGTCGTGGACCGAATCATCGGGCTGGACGCCGGCGGCGACGACTACGTGACCAAACCCTTCAGCCCGCGCGAACTCCTCGCCCGCGTCCAGGCCATGTTTCGCCGCATCGACGCGCTGCGGGCGAACGACTCGGCAACCATCGAGTCCGGCCCGTTGCGGATCGATGTCGGCGCAAGGTTGGCTTATCTCGATGGCGAAGCGTTGACGCTGACGCGCACGGAGTTCGGCATGCTGACCACGCTCGGCCGGCGCGCGGGGAATGCGGTGGACCGGGAAACGCTGATGCGCGGCGCCTATCCCGAACGGCGCATCGTCAGCGACCGCACGATCGACAGCCACATACGGCGGCTGCGCGAAAAGCTGCGCGCCGCCGGTACCGATCCCATTCGCACCGTGCATGGCGTCGGCTATCGACTCAGCTTCGACTGATGTTCCGGCTCCGGCTTCGGACCGTCCTCCTCGTTGTCAGCCTGTTCGTCCTGGTCCTTCCGGTCGCGAGCATCCAGGTGCTGCGCCTGTACGAAAGCGTTCTGCTGCGCCAGACCGAATCGGCGTTGATCACCCAGGCCGCCTTCATCGCCGCATCGTATCGCGCCGCGTACGGCAACGCCCTCGGCACCGCCGGCACCCGTCCAGACGCAGCGCCGACGGGTCCCCGCCTGCCGCAACTCGACTTCGTGGAATCCCCCGTTCATCCGCCATTCCCGCCGGCCACCGCCGGCCCGGCGGCCGACCCCATGGCACTGCGCGCCGGCGCCGATCTGACGCCGATGCTGAAGGACGCACAATCGGTTGGCCTCGCAAGCGTGCGCGTGGTCGACGCGGGCGGCGTTGTGGTAGCCACGACCGAGACCGATATGGGACTGTCGATCTTGCCAAGCGAAGAAGTGGCCGACGCGCTCGCGGGCGTCGACAACAGCCGGTTGCGTCGCCTCAAACCCCAACACGATCCGCCGCCAATCGGCCGGGGCGGCGCGACGCTGGTGTTCGTCGCGAGCCCGATCCTGTTCAACGGGCAGACGATTGGGGCCGTGGTGCTTTCCAGGGCGCCGGTCAACATCTTCGACACCCTGTATGCGAAACGCTATCTCCTCCTCCAGGCGGCAGTGCTTATCCTGGCCGTGGTGGTGGGCATCGCGTTGTTCACCTCCCGTACGCTGGTTATGCCGATTCACCGCATAGCCCGGGGCTCGGAACGACTCGCCTCGGGTGAAACCGCCGAGTTCGAAGCGCAGCGTCCGTATCGCGTGGTGGAGATCGCGCGCCTCGCGGACAGCGTGGCCGCGATGGCGAGGAACCTGCAGCAGCGGACCGTTTTCCTGCGCGATTTCGCCCAGCACGTGAGTCACGAGTTCAAGACGCCGCTCGCCGCGCTGCGCGGGACCGTCGAGGTGCTGCACGACCATCTCGACGAAATGACACCGCAGGAGCGAAAACGCTTTCTCGACAACGCGCGCTCGGATGTCGAACGGCTGAATCGCCTGATGCTGCGCCTGCTGGAGCTCGCCCAGGCCGATATCGGAAGCGGCGATAAGGTCACCGATGTGCTCGATGTGGCGCGAAGCCTGGATCAAGCCACGGTGCGCGCACCGGCCGACGCCAGCGTACGCGCGCACATTCGCCGGGATTCTCTGGAAGCCGCGCTCACGAACCTGGTGAACAATGCGCTGGAGCACGGCGCATCGCGAATCGACGTGGGCGCCGAGACCCGTGGCGACCACGTCGAAGTTCTGGTGGAAGACAATGGTCCCGGGATATCCGAAAGGAATCAGAGCCGCATATTCGAACCGTTCTTCACCACGCGGCGCGACGACGGCGGCACGGGCCTGGGCCTCGCGATCAGTCGCTCGCTGCTGCGCGCGGCGGGCGGCACGATCGAGCTTGCGCCCGCGAAAACCGGCGCGGCGTTCAAGATCACGCTGCCGGCAGCCCAGGAAGAGAGCCCGCCCCGGACCGACTGAACGGCACGACGCTTGACTCTCCCCCTACGTCAGGTTCTATCGTGATCGAACCGGTCGACATCTGGAGAGCTTCATGCACATGGTGAGCGAAGCGTCAGCGTTGTCAGGACTGACCGTTCGCGCGCTGCACCACTATGACACCATCGGCCTGCTTCATCCGTCCGCACGCTCTGCGACAGGGTATCGGCTCTACAGCGATGAGGACATCCGAGCCCTGCGACGCATCGGTCGATACCAGGGCTTTGGTTTCTCCCTGGACGAGATCCGAAAGCTGTTGGCCGTATCGGCGGCTGACCGGCTCGTCATGCTGCAGAATCAACTTGAGGGGCATGCCGCGAAGACAGCGGAGGTCGTCCAGGCCATTCGTCATGAGATCGGCATGGAAACCGGCAACGAGTCGGAACCACGTGGTCGACTGGAACGCGCTCGTGCCCTGGTCGCCGAATACCTGGACCGATCAAGTTTCGACCCGCCAAGCCGGCTATCTCACCTGCTGGACGAGGCGCTGAACCTGCTGCGCCCCCTGACCGCGAGTTCGCGGATGGACCCTGGTGCAGTGCGCCTGGCGAACTTCATCTACTTCTGCCGGCACGACTCGGCCAACGTGGCGGAGCTATGTCAACGGTATCTCGACCAGGACGGGACCTTCGAAGATCGTTCGATCGCGACAATCCAGCTTGTCCTCGCCCTATGTGGGCTTGCGCGGCACGAAAACGCCGTCGCGGTCCATCGAGCCCACGTCGAGTACGTCATGGACCACCGTCCCGCTACCGAGTGGCCCGACACGATGGAGAACTCGACCATTTCGGGAAGCTGGTCCCAAGCGGGAAAGTGCTCAGAGTGGATTGCGCTGTTCCGGAAGGTCGACGCCGGCACCGTGCCCACGCCGGAGAACCGTAGCGCACGCTATGAGCTTCTGCATACGGCAGTCATGAACATGGGCCTCCTCGACTTTGCGCAGCATGCCAACGAAATCGATTCCCTGATCCGCCGCATGGCAGACATCCTGGCCGAGGACCCCGACTGGTCCGAGCGGGTCTGGGCCGAACAGAGATTCGAACAGCAGAAGGTGGGCAATGCGATTCGGCAAGGCGACCCGCAAGTCATCACCGAAGCCGTCGAAGCCTACCGGGCCTTCCTCGAAGACTGTGGCTGGCCGGTCGAGACGATCGGCGTTTCCTACAGCAACCTCGGCGCACTCATGCACTGGGAACGCCGCCACGAGTTGGCGATGGAGCTATTCCATCGCGCCGATCAAATCCATGGGCTCGATGGCTACGGTCATGCCTGGTTGGCATCGGCTTGCCTCGCGGCGGGAGAGCCCCGGGAGCGCGTGGTGGAACTCCTGGGGAAGGCGGGGCGTCGCCTGGAATCCGCCGACGCCATGCGCATCTTCAACCAGGACGCAGTGCTTTCCGCACAGGAGGAAAGGGACGACCTCCTGGACGCGCTACTGGTGGCCGCCTCGTAGGGTTCCTCAGGTTCCCTTCTGCGCGGTACTGCGGATCAAGGCAACGAGTTCTTCGCTCAGCTCGTGCTGGCGAGCGGCGATGTTGCCCGAGGCGTCGACGAGCACGTAGGTGGGATAGCCACGCACTGCCCACGTCTGGAGGATGTCGTGCCGCGGACCGATGTGCCAGTTGGCCCAGGGCATCGGCTCTTCCGCCTGAAACTCCGTGACCGTGTCGACTTCCTCGTCGACGCTGATCGAGAGTATCTCGAAACTGTCCGCCGGCAACTCCTCATCCAGTTCCCGGAGCTTCGGTAGCGCCGCCTTGCACGGGCCGCACCAGGTGGCCCAGAAATCGATGAGAACCGCCTGGTTCCGGAATGTCGAGAAGTCCTCCTCGACGCCATCGAGTCGCGTGGCGGCAACGTTCGGGAGCTTCCTGCCGACGGTGAGGTGGTTGAGGTTGTAGAGCAGGTCCCGCTCGGCTTCGGCCAGGGTCTGGAAGGGGATGGGCGTACCGTCGTCGTCGAACCGGCGGCGCTTCACGAGTTCCTCCTCCTCCACCCCGGCGCTCAATCCTTCGGCGGCGGCGAGCGCATGTTCACGATAACGCTCGCGTTCTTCCGGCGGAGTGGAAACCTCGTTCGCAAGTCGCAGATTGCGGAAGGCCCGGTAATACCGGGCGGTGGCCCGCGTGACGGCGTCCGCCGCGGACTCGGACCGCCGTTCGAAGACCGCCTCGACGTCCGGGTGCTTCCCCGGTTGGGTGTAGAAATCGAGCATGTAGAGCAGCTTCGGCCACTCGTCGTAGCCGGGGAAGTGCTCGTCCATGACCAGTGCCCCGCGCGACACGTGCTGGACCGCGTCGGGCACCAACCCCATGGGGTGTTCCACCATGAATACGGCGGCGTCCTGCGTCTTTTCGTGTGCGCCCTCCAGGTCCAGGATGGCGCTGGCGGCGGCAACGGCATTGCTGATGTCCGGATGCTCTCCCCGCTCGGTCTCCCGGCGCTTGTTCTTCTCCTCCAGCGAGGCATCCGAGTCCCTGATCTCGTCGTCGAGGGCGTGCCACGCTTCATCGACATCGATGTACGCCTGGACCACGGACCAGTCGGGTTCCGCGTCGGCGATCACCCCGCCTTCGGCCTCGGCTATCGCGGCGATGACGACATCGGGAAGCAGTATCTGGGGCAGGACCGCAGCGTCGGCGAGCGCTGCGCCTTCGGGGAAGTACAGGTATAGCGGAACGCCAACCCGGCCGTAGCGGCCGAGCCACTCGGTGATCACCGGGTCCTGGTTGGTCCAGTCGCCCTCGAGGACCTTGATGCCGCGGTCGCGAAAGGCCGCGCCGACCTCGCTGGATGCAAGCGCCACCCGCTCGTTGACCTTGCAGTTGATACACCAGTCAGCCGTGAAATAGACGAAAACCGGCTCACCGGACTCCACGTAGCCGGTAACTCTGTCCGGCGTGAACCGTTCCACTTCCAGTTCACCCAGCGTGCCGACATAGTCGTCCGCGCCCGCCGCAGGATCCATCCGGTAGTCCTCGACCTTGGCGCCGGCGACGAGCATCGCCACGAGTCCCACCGCGGCCACACCCCGCCATGGCCAGGGGTGCGCGCTCGCGAACACGCGCCCGTAGGCCCACAGCGAGAAGCCGAGAAAGACCGCCGCGAGGAGTCCCACTGCCATGGAACTCGCGCCGAGTTGCTTGCCCAGGATCCAGAAAAGCCAGACGGTGAAACCGAGCATCGGAAACGCCAGGATGCTCTTGAACGTCGCCATCCAGGGGCCGGGTTTCGGCATGATGGCGCCCAGGGACGGAACGAAACTGACCAGGAGGTAGGGGAACGCGAGCCCGACACCCAGGGCCAGGAATACCCCGAGGGTGACCGGCGCCGGCTGCACCAGCGCATAGCCCAGCGCACCCGCCATGTACGGCGCGGTGCAGGGCGTGGCGACGACAACCGCCAGCAACCCGGTGAAGAACGCCGCCTTGCGTTCGCTGCCGGCCGTGAGGGACTGTCCGATGCCGGCCGCCCGCACGCCGAATTCGAAAACGCCGAGTAGGTTCAGGGCTATGGCCACCATCAGCAACGCCAGCCCCAGGTTCACGAGCGGATACTGCATCTGGATGCCCCAGCCGACGGCTTGCCCCGCCTCTCGCAGGGCCACCAGCGTGACGCCCGCCACGGCGAACGCGACGAGAATTCCTGCCGTGTACAAGAGGCCGCTCTGCTGCGCTTCCTGCCGGGCCGTGTGCCCCATCCTCACCAGGCTCAACGCCTTCATGCTGAGGATGGGAAAGACGCACGGCATCAGGTTCAGTATCAGCCCGCCGACAAAGGCGAACAGCAACGCCAGGGCAAGCGGCATGTCGTTCAGGGCGGCTTCCGAAAACAACGACGAGTCGCCGGCAGCAGTGGGCGGGATGGCATCGGTTGCCCCCTGGACGTCTATCTGAACGGCCTGCTCGCCCCCAGCGCTGTCCGAGTAGCGCAGGACCGCCGGGAAGTCCGTGGTTTCCGCCGCCTTGCGGCCCGCTTCCATGGAGACCAGGATGCCTCCCGGAGCGAACGACGCCGATTGATTTACGTACTTGACGACGCGCCGGGGCTCGACGAACAGGTAGGGATCGCGCATCTCGCCGATTGCATCGGGCGTCTTCACCGAGACCCGAACGGATTCGCCATCCACTTCGAATTGCGCGGGCCAGTCGACAACACTGGGAATCTTCGAGCGTGCGTCAGCAAACGCATCGGCGTGGCGCGGATCTGGGTCTCCGTCGCCGAACGGCAGCGTCAGCGAAAGCGAAGCACTTTCCGGAACACATAGCTCGTCGTCGCAGACAACCCAACGCGCCTGCCCCTGGATATCCACGTTGTCGCCCCGCTGTCCGGCGGGAACCGTGATGTTGGCGAGGAGCAGGATCGGCTCGTCGAACCCATAGGTGATCATGTCCACGAAGGGAATGACGTGCGGCGCCGGGAACTGCAGCTCGGACGCCGAGAACCCGTCCGGCAGGCTCCAGCGCATGGTCGCGGCCAGCCCGGCGTCGCCCGGATTGATCCAGTAGGCGTGCCACGTCGGATCGGGTTCGAGACGAAGCCCGAGGGTCACCGTTCCGCCGTCGACCGGCATCGAGGCCTGTTCCGCAACCAGCTCCACGCTGGAATAGTTGGTCCGTACCGGTTCGGCAACCGCCGACCCGACGAGCGAAAAAGCGCCGAAGACAAGGACAGCGATGACCCACGCGGACGGTCTCCGCAGGTTGTTGCACACGGTCGTGAAGTTCACGGAAGCTAACCCCCGGTTGTGCGAGCGTGGCCGGATTCTCCGGGACCGTTCGCCATGGATGAAACTACCGACCATGATACACACGACAGGTTCCCATGATCCTATTCGGCGTCGCGCGGCAACGGTGGTGCCAAGTCGCCAAGGCAGGTCTCAGACGCGTGCGGCGTGTTCCGCGACGAGGCGTGGTTCAGGCTTCGTCGGGAAGCAGTTCGCCCAGCCTCTCCAGCAGGCGCTCGCCGCGGATGTATTTCTCGATGATCACGCCGTCGCCGTCGACGAGGATGTTCATGGGTATCGCGAGGACGCCGAACTTGCCCGGCACCGGGCCGTCGTAAGCCTTGAAGTCGCAGGTGTTTGTCCAGGTGATGCCGTCCTCGACGGAGGCTTCTTCCCAATCCTCGCGGTTGTCGTCGAGGGAGAAGGCGAATATGTCGAAGCCGCGGTCGCCGTACTGCTCCAATGCCGCCTTGAGGTTGGGCACCTCGGCCCGGCACGGACCGCACCAGGAAGCCCAGAACTCGATGAGCAACACCTTGTTCTCGGCGAGCGAGTCATCGAGCACGTATGTCTCTCCGTCAAGACCGGGCGCCGAGAATCCCTTGACCTTGTCGCCCACCTGCACGGCCTTGGCCGTCTCCCGCATGCGGACACCGGTCTGGATTCGGGATCTCAGGTCATCGGCGGTAGCCGGCAGTTCGGCCATCGCCTGCAGTTGATCGAGGCGGCCGAGCGCCTCGGTTCCGCTCAGTCCTCCCATTTCGATGGCAAACAGGCTGGCCAGCGGGTCCTCGTCCGACAGGGCGATCGCGCGCAACGCGTCTCGCCGAAAGCCGGTCAGCTCGTTGTAGAGTCGTACGGCCTCGCTCATCAACTCGTCGCGTTCGGGCCCTTCCTCCAGTTCCGCCTTCGCCTGCATCACTTTCGAGTAGTCCTCTCGCACGCGCCGGTACTCCTCCGCGTCGCTCCAGACCGAGACGACCCGCTGGGTGTAGGCACCCCCGTCAACCACCAGTCCGGTTACGCGACCCCCGTGGCCGATGCGGATCTCGCCGGGTTCCAGGATGAACTGCACGGTGCCCCTGGTGTTGCCCTCCGGGTCCTTGGCGGAAAGCGACACGCGCCCCATGTCGACAACCTCCCCGGCAAGCTGGAACTGTCCGTCGACGATGGGCGCGCGAGCCACTTCGGTGCTCGATCCGAGCACGGCGGTGGAGCGGGTGAGCACGGCCTCTCCTTCCTGAACGACATCGCCAAGGTCGCCGATGATCGTGTAGTGACCAGCGCTGGCGCTTGCCGCGACCAGCAGCGGGAGCACTGTTCGACCGACTCGAGTGAATCCGGTCACGAGCGCTGCGGGGAAACGTGTCCCCTTTGGCGGATAGAACGAAGATGCCATGTTTTCAGTCCCTCAATTCACAAGTCGGGATGCTCGAGGACCAGCGTTTGATCCGCCTCGATCTGCGTCCGCGTGGTCCTGCGGCCGTCGGGCCATTCGACCACGAGCCGATCGACAAGGGAAGCGTTGCCCAGGCCGAACACCTGCAGCGTCGGGTTCTGCGACGTGTAGTTGCTGCCGATGACGATCTCGCGCAGAAACTCATTCTCCCCGACGGTTACCCGGATTCGGGCGCCCGCCGCTTCGGTATTCGGCGAAGTACCGACTAGGCGCACCCTTA
Source organism: Candidatus Azotimanducaceae bacterium (assembly GCA_965203615.1). Lineage (GTDB taxonomy): Bacteria > Pseudomonadota > Gammaproteobacteria > Pseudomonadales > Azotimanducaceae > VXNE01. The sequence goes on along the minus strand of OZ241900.1, from coordinate 3,618,537 downwards.
GGTGGCGGTGTCCGGTCGTGTCGTTGCGCCACAGGGTCGCGGCGTTGTCCTCCCCGCGGTGCGCCTGGAAGACATCCACGTCGCCGTCGTTGTCGAAGTCCGCGCAGACCGCCGCATAGCCCCGTTCCCGATCATCGACTCCCGCGGTTTCGGCCGCCTCGCTGAACGTGCCGTCGCCCGCCGCCACGAACAGCCGGCTTGTATCCGTGTCGAAGTGGTCGGGCGCGAACGGTTCGATCCAGCCGTTCGTATGGTAGATGTCGAGGTCCGTGTCGTTGTCGAAGTCGGCGAAGCAGGCGGCCCATCCCCAGCCGCCGTCATGGACGTCGGCCGCCTCGGTGACATCCACGAACTCGCCACCCACGTTGTTGTAGAGGCGGTTGCCCAGCTTGAAGATCTGCTCGGCCCCCTCAACGGGTCGGCTCCAGATGGAGGTGACGAACCAGTCGAGGTCGCCGTCGGCGTCGTAGTCCGCCACGGCCGAGCCCATGCCGTTGCGATCCACGATCACGGTCGGGTCGGTGGCGTTGCGGAAGGTGCCGTCGCCGTTGTTGAGATAGAACATCGAGGTCCGAAAGTCCCCGGTGATCATCAGGTCGGGAAATCGGTCGTCGTCGATGCGCGCGAACGTGGGCGAGAAGGTGTAGTCGAATCCCGCCCCGCCGAACGACTCGACGGGGTCCGGCGAGATGATGCTCGGCGAGATTCCCGCCGCCAGGCTGACATCGGTGAAGCGGACCTCGCCGTCCACCGTGTCGTTTCGCCAGAGGTGTTCGGTATTGACGCGCTCGCCCACTGCCCGCGGCGTTCCCCAGTGCGTGAGGAACAGGTCGAGGTCGCCGTCGAGGTCGTAATCGCCGAACGCCGCCGAGAGCGTGTACCTCGAGAAGACGGTATCGATTCCGGATCCCGCGGTCGCATCCACGAACGTGCCGTCGCCTTCGTTGAGGAACAGGAAGCTCGGATCGTATTCGATCCCGCCGACGAACAGGTCGAGGTCGCCGTCGCCGTCGACATCGGCGAACGCCGGCCCGCTATGCCGGTAGTTCCTGCCGGGAGACTTCGTGTAGGCCACGCCCGCCGCCTCGCCGACTTCCTCGAATACGTTGCCGCCGAGGTTTCGATAGAGCTGGTTCGCCCCGATGTCCCCCCGCAGAACGAAGAGGTCGATCCACCCGTCCCCATCGTAGTCGCCGCTGGCCGCGCCTCCGCCGAACTCCTCGGGCTCCGAGCCCGGCGTGGGCTCCAGGTAGCCATGCACGTAGCTGATGCCCGACTCGAAGGTTACATCGGCGAACCGAATATCGACCGAAGCCGGTGGGGGTGCCGGTGGTGGGGGCGGCGCCGGTGGCGGAGGTGCAGGCGGAGCAGGACCCGAGCCACCGCCGCCACACGCGGCAGTCACGAGCAATCCAAGCGTCACGACGATCTTGCGCATGTTCCTCGTGGCACGCGAAAGCCGCGCCGCAATCTGCGCGGCCGCACTCAACGTGTCCTATGGCGGCACCGAACGAAGACGTCGGCTGTGATCCGGCGCCGCTAACCGGGAATGGTTGCGGCGCCGGGTCTATCCATCAGGCTGGATACTCAGAACGACTTGCGGAGCGACAGCCTATAGGAGCGTCCCTGGGTCCATTCGTAGATGGGGTTCACCAGGTAGGTCTCCCTCTCGCCCGTTTCGGGGTTGACATTGGTATTGGTGGCAAAGTCGTCGGTGATGTTGTTGACGGTCAGCGTCGCGCTCAGGCCCGATGTCCACACGGAAGGCCCGAAGAGTCCCCCCTGATCGAAGTCGTAGCTCAATACCATGTCGTAGTTTGTCGCCGGGACCGTCACGTACTCTCTCGTTGTCGAGTTGATGATGGTCGTCGGTTCCGCGGCCTGCATGTCCAGGGCGAGGAATATGCCGCCCCGAGACCACGTCCACTGCATGCTGGTCTTGTGCTTCGGCACAGGGCTCAGGCTCGCGTCTTCCGGACCGCTGTCGTCCCGCTCGCCCACGAGGTCATGGACGATGCCCGTCGCCGCGTCCTGCTCGACATCGAACGTGTTCGTATACGAACGGCGCAGGGTGAGTTCGAATTCGTTGTCACCCGCCTGCCAGTCATAGCGCGCCTCCAGGTCCACGCCATTGCGGTTGATCGCCGAAGTATTGATCCATCGGTTGTCCACGATGTAGGTGCCCTCCGCTTGAGTCACTGTTGAGGGCAGGTCGTTCAGATCGACGATCGGTACCCTCAGCTTGATGATGCGGTCCTTGAAATCGGTCGCGCTCCAACCGGCCCTCAGGAACAGGCCAGACAGGTAAGTCGGCGAGTACTCCATCGAAAACGTGAGAGTCTCGGCGGTTTCAGGCAAGAGCTCGTCGTTGCCGCCCCGGTTCTCGACCACGCCGTCGCACAGTTGCGTGATGGCACCGCCGGAACCTTCGACGTAGTGCCAGAGACAGGCCGTATCCACCCTCTCCACCTTGGATAGCAACTGGTTCAACTGCGGGGCGACGAACGAGGTAGAAAGGTCAGTCTTCAGCCGAAGGTCGTCCGCAGGCTGATAGACGAGGCCGGCCCGCCAGGTGAACTCGCCGCCGGGATCCGCCGCATTGAGAATCCCGCCCGAATCGGTGGCCGTCTGCCCGTACTCCACGTCCACGTTGGAGTAGGAGTCGAATCTACCGGCCACGATCAGGTTGAGTCGCTGGCTGCCAGCCGCATACAGCGGGACCAGCGCTTCCGTGAAAAAGGCATGGCTGTCGCGGGCCACCTGAGTGTTGAACGTCGCACTCGCCGTGGGAGAACTGCTCCCCAGGAAGAACCCGGTGCTGAACTCGGAGAACGAATCGAGCACATCGGTGCGGAAACCGTAGCCCGCCACCGCACCGACCGAACCGGCCGGCATCTCGAACAGCGAGCCCCGAATCTCGGCTTCAAACCGATTCTGCTGGTTCAGCGATCCGGCATCCACATCGGGAATGATCCATGGGCTGATGTCGCCGAACGGGTTGATCGGCTCCGGCGGCGCGCCCCAGACCGTGCAGTTGCCGCCGAAGAAACTCGAATAGGTGATTCGCGTCCCGCCGACTTCAATGCGCAACGCCTCGCAGGCGGCCTGGTCGATTCCGCCCTGGCGACGGATGACGGATTCGCTGACGCCGTCGCTGTTTATACCCAGCCCGTACGATGCATCCCGCACGTTGATGCGGGTGGTATCGGTTTCCGTCTTGGACCGCCCGTACTCCATCTGCCAGTCCCAATCGCCCAGTGAGCCTTCGGCACCCAGGCTCAGGAACCTCTCGGTGGTGTCCGACTCGAACGAGCTTGGCGGCTCGTTCACCGCCAGGCCCGTGAGGCTGACCTGGCGTCCGAACGGATTGAACGGATTGCCGGCGTGCAGCGTTCCGCTAACCTGGTTGAGGCCGTTGTCGGAACGGGAGTCCTTTCGGCCGATCCGCAGGTTGGCATGCAGGGTGATCCCCAATTCCGCTATCTCCTGGTCCAGGCCCAGGTTCACCACGTCGTTGACCTGTTCCGGGCGCAGGCTGTATCCCACCTCCGCCTCCTCGCCCCAGCGCTGCTCACCGAACGCATCGATGGAATTCAGGTCGTCGGTGTGCTGAAAGCCGAGCGGCAGGGTGAGGTCGTTGTGGCAGGTCGCACGTGCCTGGTCCTCGGGACTCAGCGCGGCATACTCCTCGCCGGTGAGCAGGCTGCCATCGAGTCCCCAGAGGATCGCCGTGTTCGCCGCGCAGGAATCATCGAAGAACCAGGTCCAGACGCGAACCTGCGGTCCCGGCGCGGTGTTCTTCTGTCCCGTCGTCAACAGGCGGTTACTGAGAATCACGGAGTCTCGAAGCGACGAATCGAGACCGGTATCGTGAAAGCGCTCGTAAGCCAGCTTCGCTCGGCCTCCCTCCCAGGCCACGCCTCCCGCGATGCTTGCCCGGGTTTCCTCGAAGCCGCTCTTGTGCGGGCGGCCGTAGTCCACATCGACTTCGACGCCACCGTAGTCCTTGCGGGTAATGATGTTGACGACACCGCCCACGGCATCGGACCCGTAAACCGCCGAGGCGCCGTCGGGCAGGACCTCGATCCGCTCGACCATGGACAGCGGAATCGTGGAGATGTCCGTGACGCCGCCGAGGATGCCGCTGTAGCCGACGCGGCGGCCATCGACCAGGATCAGGGTGGACTCGCTGCCGAGGCCCCGCAGATTCACGGTGCCTGCACCGGTCTTGTTCTCGCCCCCGTTCAGCTTCGAACCATGGGTCGCGTTGGTCGAGTTGAGGTTCTGCGGCAGTTGCCGGAGTACCCGGTACAGGGTCAGTTCGCCGGCGGCCTTGATGTCCTGCTCGTCGAGAACCACGACGTTGCGCGACTGTTCCGAGGGCGTCCGGGCGATGCGGCTGCCGGTGACGACGACCATTTCGACCATGTCATCCGAATCGCTTTCGGTAACGTCTTCGGTATCTTCCTGGGCCACCTCTACTTCGGACTCGTCACCCGCACTCTCGTCCTCCTGAGCGTACGTCAGGCCTCCGAAAGCGATGATGGCCGCGGACAGCAAGGTCAAACCCGTCCTGAGAGCGGGCTGACGGACACGACGGCGCCCGCGCGTTTGTGTCAATGATTCCATTTCGACCTGTTCCCTCTACAAGAATCTGGTGCGGCGAAGAATACCAGATCGGCCAGCGGTGACGGTCGCCAAACTACCCCATCACGCGCTCGCCGGAAGAGAATCAATGGCCAGGGCACATTTCGGGGCTTGTGCGAAGATTGCGGCGTGCGGACGCGTCCCTGGAATGGAAGTACTTTGGTGAGAACCGTCGCCGTGGAGACGGTCGCGCTGGCATTTCTCGTCGCAGGCTGCGGAGGCGGCGGTGGTACAACTCCCCCGCCCCCTGTCCAGCCACCGGCACCTCCCCCGGGGCCGCCTCCCGTGGTCACGCTCTTTGCCGACGCGACTGAAGAATCAGGCATCCAGTACAGGCACGGCTATGTGGATCCACCGGAACTGGCGGACCTGGAAGAGTTCGGTGGCGGGCTGGCGGCCGGCGACTACGATGGCGATGGGCTGGTGGACCTCTTCATCGTGCGCGGCGACATCGGGCCCAACCTCCTGTACCGAAACCTGGGCGACAACGTCTTCGAGGATGTCGCCATGCAGGCCGGCGTCGCCCTTACGAAATCCGCTTCCGAGAACTACCGGCACAGCGGCCCGGCGTTTGCCGACATGGATGGCGACGGTGATCTGGACCTGTTCATAGGCGGGCTGGAGTTCGACCCGTCCTTCGTTTTCAAGAACGAAGGCGACGGATCGTTCACGGACGTGACTCCCGGCTCCGGTATCGACACGCTGGGCGCCCGATACACGGTCTCGGCCGGGTTCGGCGACTACGACCTGGACGGCGACCTCGACATGTTCCTGACGCACTGGGGAACGGAAGACGGGCCGGGCGTCAGGCTGCATACCGAACACCTGTGGCGAAACGACACCCGTGACGGGAACATACGGTTTACTGATGTCAGTCTCGAAGCGGGCATTTCTCCGGACATCTACAACGACGAGCCCGTGGCGTCGTCCTTTGGCGACGGGTTCGACTACACGTTCACTCCCACCTTCGCGCGAATGAACGACGACCGCTATCCGGATCTCCTGATCTCGGCCGACTTCCTGACCTCAAAGTTCTACATCAACAACGGCGACGGCACGTTCCGCGACGCCACCGACCGCAGCGTCATCCGGGACCGCAACGGTATGGGCTCGGCCTTGGGCGACTACGATGGCGACGGCGACCTCGACTGGTTCGTCACTTCCATCTGGAGCGTGCCCAATGAGGATGGCGACCAGGTCTTCGAATTGGGCAACCGGCTGTATCGAAACACGGGGGGCGAGCTGTCGGATGTGACCGAACTCGCGGGCGTCCAGGACGGCGGCTGGGGATGGGGTGCGTGCTTTTCCGACTTCGACAACGACGGCGATCTGGACATCTACCATACCAACGGGTGGTGGGTGCCCTTCGAGCCAAGCAACTTCCATATCGACGAAAGCCGGTTCTTCGAGTCCAACGGGAACGGCGCGTTCGTGGAGACGTCAGGCGCAGCCGGACTATCTGATACCGAGCGCGGCTACGCGATTGTTTGCGCCGACTTCGACAACGATGGCGACGTGGACATCTTCCAGGGGCACCGCAACGCAACCAACGCCGGAACGCTGTGGCGAAACGATACGGGCGGCCGTTACCTCAGGGTCGAACTCAACGGGCTGCCGCCCAACACCGAGGCCGCCGGAGCACGCATCCGGGCGACGGTCGGGGACGAGACGCAACTGCGCGAGATCATGATCGGCAACAACTTCACGTCGCAGAATCCCACCGTGCAGATCTTCGGTCTCGGCGATGCCGACGATGTGGACGTGCTGGAAGTCGAGTGGCCGGACGGCGAAATGACGACGATGCGCGAGGTCGCCGGCGACCAGACGCTAAGGATCGACCACCCGCGACTGTGAGGAACCACCCAGGGCGGCCGTCGTCGGGGATCCCAACAGCTCCGCGAGTTTCTCGTCGAGATGGTGGCCGCGCAGGTCCTTGGCAAGGATTTCGCCGCTGGCGGAATCCACCAGGTAGTTCTTGGGCACCCCGGTCACGTTGTAGGCCTGCGGCGCATCCGCCTCTTCACCCATCCCAAGGTTGGCCCAGGGCAATTGTTCTTCCTCGGACGCCACTTCCCAGTCCTCGCGATCGTTGTCGATCGTGAAGGATACGATTTCGAACCCTTTCTCCCGGTACTCGGCATAGGCCTGCTTCATGTGGGGAATCTCGACCCGGCACGGCCCGCACCAGGACGCCCAGAATTCGACCAGCACGAGTTTGCTGCCGGCCCGCACATCCGCCAGCCGGACCGATTCTCCTTCCAGCGTCTGCGCCACGAAATCCCGGATTCCGGCGCCCACCGCGAAGCGCTTCCTTTCGGCGGACCGCTTTGCTTCCACGACCTCGGCCTTCGCGAGCCGCTCCGCCACCCACGGATCATCCGGCGTCATCCACGCGAGTCCGCGCAGGCCTTCCAGTATCCAGGGGCCACCGAGCCACGCCGACTCGATAGTCAGGCGACGGACCAGGGGATCCGGGTGGGTGGTGGCGGTTTGCGCGCGGCCTTCCTGCTCAAGATCCAGGATCCCGCGAAACACCTCCGCCGCCTGGTCGGTACGCGCCCTGCGCTCGTCTTCTGTCTCTCCGTCCACCGCAGGTAGCAGGGTCCGGTATTCGGCCTGGGCTTCCATGTAGGGCGCGGAGCGGCGCCAGGAGTTGTAGACCGCATCGTTGTACCGGCCGCCTTCGACAAAGAAACGGCCGGGGCGGTCCATGTGCAGCCTCAGCTTTCCGGGTTCAAGGATGAAAGCGTTGCCCTTGACAGGCGCAAAGCGCTGGCCCTCGTGGCCGATGGCGTCGAGCACATAGAAGTAAACGACCCGCGGCGTCTCCACGGCCGCCTCGACCCGGAACGTGCCTTCCGGGGACAGCGGTGCCCTGGCGACCACGTCGAGGCTGGCTTCCGTGCTGGCCGGCTTGGCCGCACTCGAAGTCGACGCGGCCATCATCCCCCCGGCCCGTTTTCCGTCGGGCGAGGGCTTCGGAGTCCAGACCACGAAGTTGCCGCTGCTGTAGAAGGCCGACAGGTCTCCCTCGAGGACGAACTCGCAGGCGTTCGCCGGCGAACCCGCCAACAGCGCAAGCAGCAGCCAAACAGGCATACACGGTTTCATCACTACTCCATCAACGAGGCGGGCTGCCCGTTAGAACCGGCTCCTCGCTGCGAGTTCCCCGCAGCCGGCGCCTTCGGCCCCGCCCCACTCGCAGCACAGCGCCTACAGCGACATGTGCAGCGTCAGGTTGAAGACGCGGCCAAACTGGGGCGACTGCGTGGACACAACCATTTCACGACCACCCGCCGAACTCAATCTTTCCGACTCGCCGAAGCTGTCGTTCAGGTTGTTGACCGTAAGGGAGACGCGCGCCCCCTTCGCCCAGTCCGGCGAGGGCAGCAAGGTGCCTTCTCCGATGTCGTAGCCGAGCCGCAGGTCGACGATCGTAGGCGGCTCGTAGGCACTCGTCACTCCAGCGAGCGTCCTGCCCGTCCTGCCGCTGGTCGAATAGTCGACGCCCATTTCCAGCCCGCTGGGATGGCTCCACGTCAACTGCGCGGTCGTCGCCGATTCGGGTACCACCCCGACTGCCGTGCTGCTGAAGGTGGTCCCCAGGACGCTGACCGGTTGATCCGTCGCGGGGTCGACGACCACGTCGTACTTCGAGGTGCTGGAGTGCCTGTATTGCACGGTCCAGTCGCCCAGGTCATTGGAAGTCGAGTAGTAGACTTCCCAGTCGACCCCGGCGCGGTTCACCGAGGACACGTTGATCCAGCGGCGATCCTGGAACCACAGATCGTCTGAAGCCGAGTACATCGTGTTGGTCGGCGGGTTGTTGCGGTCGATGATGAAATTGTTGACGCGGCTGATACGGTCCTTGAACTCCGTGTTGCTCCAGGTCAGTTTCATGCCAAGTCCCGGGGCCCCGATGGGGTTCAACTCGATGCCAAAGCTGAAAGTGTCCGCCGTTTCCGGTTTCAGATCCGGATTGCCGCCATCCAGAATGAGCGTATCCGCGAACGTCAGCCTGCCATCGGGTTCCTGCACCAGAAGGCCCCTGAACGGTTGCGCGGCGCGCTCGCTCGTGGTGCGGAGCAACTGGTTCAGTTGCGGGGCGACAAAGGCGGTCTGCAGGTTCAGGCGGAAGCGAAAGTCCTCCCGGGGCGAGAGTATGAGCCCGGCGCCCCAGGTGGTCGCGTCGCCCGGGTCGGCGATGTCCTGCGCGGACTCCGTGCCGAGGTCGGTCTCGCGGTAGGTCACATCGGGCTTGTCGTAGGAGTCCCAGCGGGCCGACAGGCTGAGCGAGGCGACATCGTCCATGAGCGGGACCAGCGCTTCGGTGTAGACCGCCTGGTTGGCTCGCTCCGCCTCGGTGTTGAAGTTCGCGACATCGCTCAGGGGCGACGTATCGACCGTACCTATCTGGAACTCGCTGTTGCTGTCGAGCGTGGTGTTGTGCCGGCTGTAGCCGATCAGCACCCTGACATCGCCGGACGGCAGCGTCCACACCGCACCCCGCACCAGCGCATCGAAGCGCGTCTGCGCGTTGGTGCTCGCCGCGAGCAGGGAGGGGGTGACGTATTGGCTCAGGTCGCCCCACGGGTCGATGGGCGGGATAGGCGGCGTGGTGACCCTGCAGAATCCGAACGAGAAGACCCCGCCCTTCTCGGCGCAGGACTCCGCTGTCTCGCCGAACAGGAACTGGCTTCCCGGCAACCCGTTGGAGCCCATACCCCTGGACAGGACCGCCCTGTCCATGGTTCTCAGGCGGTCGGAGTCCGTATCCTCGTTGCTGAGTCCGATACCCGCCTCCCAATCCCAGTTCTCGTTGAACGAGCCTTCCAGGTCAAGGCCGTAATTGAGCGTCTCGCTCTGGGACTCCGTGGTACTGACACCCAGGTCCCGTCGCTGACCGCGCACGTGCACGGGGCGGTCGAAGGGATTGAATGGATTCGCGCCGTTGAGGCTCAGGCCGCCAATCCCGAGATAGCCGCGGTTGTAGGTCGTGTCCCGGGTCTCGTAGCGGACGTGAGCCGTGGCGCTCAACTGCAGCCCGAAATCGCGTTCGACACTCGCCGAAAAGCTGTCTCGCGTCTCCTCTGGCAGAATGTGGATGCCCGACTGGACATCCTGTCCCCAGTTCGCCATTCCGAAATGGGTGATATCGTCAACGCTGGAACTCGAATTGAAGCCCGGCGGCAGCACGACGTAGTTCTCGGCACTCGCCCGGGCCTGATCCTCGGGTGAGAGAGCGTTGTATTCCCGCAGCGTGAGCACATCGCCGTCCAGGCGATAGACGACCGGGAAGGACGAACCGTCTGCGCTACAGCAAAAGCGGATGTCGTCTTGCGGGCCGTTGGCTTGCGAGCGGTCGAGCAGGCTGGTTTCCCGGTCCGCGCCGTCCAGGCCGGAATGCCCCGAGCGGCTGTAGTTCAGGCGAATGCGGGTGCCTTCCAGCTCCAGCGCGCCGGCGATCGTGCCGCGCACTTCGTCGTAGGCGCCCCCGCTCGGCCAGTTGTAGTTGAGATCGAGTTCAACACCTTCGTAGTCCTTGCGCGTGATGATGTTGACGACGCCGCCCACGGCATCGGAACCGTAGATCGCGGATGCGCCGTCCAGGATCACTTCGATGCGCTCCACCATCGACAGGGGAATCTTCGAGACGTCGGTGACACCGCCAAGGAAACCGTTGTAGCCGGTGCGCTTGCCGTCGATCAGGATGAGCGTCGACTCGCTGCCCAGCCCGCGCAGGTTCACGGTCGACGCGCCCGTGAAATTGCTGACGTTGTTGAGATTGCTGCCAAGCGATTCGCTGGTGCTGTTCAGGTTCTGGGGCAACTGGCGGAGCACGCGCTCAAGCGTCGCTTCGCCGGTGGCCTCGATGAACTCTTCGCCGAGAACCATGAGGTTGCCCGCCAGTTCCCCCGGCGTGCGCGCGATCCGGGACCCGGTAACCACGATCTCTTCGATGGGTTGCTGCGGGACTACCGGAGCGTCTTCGAGTTCCGTCTGTTCGACCTCGGCTTCTTCGGCTTCGGTCTGCGCGGCCGGTTCGTCGGTCGGTTCATCGGCGTCTTGCGCTCCGGCAAGCGCGGTTGTCCCGATCAACACCGCCGCCAGGAACCGGCGGCACATGTAAATCAGGTTTCTGCTTTTCCCTTCCAACAGGCAAGTTCGTCGGGGATGCTCGGTCGTCATGGTCATGATCACTCTCCACGTGTTCATCCGAATCCGTCGAGCGCCCGCATGTTTGGCAGCCGCCCTACCTAGATCGCGCCAAGGTTCCGCGCAATCCGAGAATCCGGAGGTTAGGCCATCGAAGCATAAGGATATACCCCTTTCCGGGACCCGGCCATGGCTACGGGTCAGCCGACGAAATCAGGATCGGAGCAGCCCCGGGCGTGCCGCCCCCGCTCAATAGCCGAGTTGCTTGTCGATGATGCCCGCGAGACTCTCGCCGTCGAGGAAACGGCGGATGTTGCCGACGAAGCGGTCCATGTTGCGGGGCGCCCGGAATTGACTCGCGCCGGCGGTGTGGGGTGTCATCACGACGTTCGGCAGCGACCACAGCCTGCTGTCGGCCGGCAGGGGCTCCCGTGGCGCCACGTCGAGCGCCGCGCCGGCAATGCCGCCGGTTTCCAACGCGTCCGCCAGGTCGTCCTCGACCATGATCTCGCCTCGGGTGACGTTGACGAGGTAGGCCGAGGGCTGCATCCGGGCGAAAGCCGCGGCGTTGAACCTGCCCCGAGTTTCCGGCGTCAATGGACAGCAGATGGCCACGACGTCTGACGTTTCCAGCAGCGCGTCGAAATGGTCCGGGCCCAGCACGTCCTCCACTTCCGGCGACGGTGGCACGGGATCGCGGTCGACGGCCTGCACATCCATGCCGAATCCCGCGGCGCGGCGCGCAACGGCGCGGCCGGTACCGCCGAAGCCGAAGATGCCCATCATCGCGCCGGTAAGCTCGATCTCCCGGATTCGCATCTCCGGCCGGTGGTTCCATCCGTCGGGACCGAACCGTAAGGCCGTGGCGAGTTGGCGCGTCAACATCAGGAGCAGACCGAAGGCGTGGTCCGCCAGGTGTTCGCCGACCAGCCCCTTCTCGCTGGTCAGCACCACGTCGCTTTCCTTGAATGCGTCGTAGAGAAAACTGTCCACGCCGGAAGAGATGGCGTGTACCCAGCGGAGCTTCCTGGCCGCGGAGAACATCTCTTTCGATACGTGCCCAAGCACCACGTCTGCGTCTATCACGTCGCGGACCGCATCGCGCGGGTTGGAGACAACCACTTCCTCCGCGCCGGCTTCGTGTATGCGCCGCAGGTCAGTTTCCGAGACCTCCCGTAGCGTCAACCCAGGAATGATCAATACTTTCATGGAATAAGCGCCTCCATGAGCGCCAGCGAATGGGGGCGGTTGTTCCGTGATCGACGAGCGGGGCCGGGCCACGGGCGGCGCCGAAGGCGACGGCTGTGGGGCACTTTCATGGAATAAGCGCCTCCATGAGCGCCAGCGAATGGGGGCGGTTGTTCCGTGATCGACGAGCGGGGCCGGGCCACGGGCGGCGCCGAAGGCGACGGCTGTGGGGCACTTTCATGCGAACACCACTTCCACTACACCCAGTCCCGATCCGAAATCGCCCGACCACCTGGAGGGCTCCGTCACGGGACATCGCCCGAAAGAACCCGTGATGATCCTTTGTCCCGGCTGCAGCGAACGGCCGAACCGCGACAACTGTGCGGCCAGTGCCGCAATCGACGCGAAATGATCTTCTATGTGGCCGCGCGCGGCCACCCTCTCCACCGCCCCGCCGTCGCGAGCCAGCGTGACCACGAGAGACTCGAAGTCGACCCCGGCGACCGGCCGCGGGGTGCCTGCCACGATGCCCCATTGCGACAGGTCGTCCGCCAATCGCTCCTGCGGCGGCGCATCCGCCGGCAGCCGCCGCTCGTTGATCTCGAAACCCGGCGCCACGTTCTCCACGGCGTCGATCACCTCATCGCGGGACACCTCTCCCGCAAGTTCACGACCGATCGTGAAACAACACTCGTTCTCGACGCCAACGCTCTGGAAGGTATCGAGTCCGATACGGGCGCCGGACGCAAAAATCCGGCGCTCAAGGATGTAACCGAAAGGACGAAAACCCGCGCCCATGGAGTCGCGCGCCTGGCCCGACGTCAGGCCCACCTTCCAACCGCCCAGTGTTTCCCCGGCAGCGAGCTTCTCTTCCAGCGTTTCAAGCTGGCGGCTCAGTCCTGCGTGCAGATCGTGCATGGTCGGTATTTGTTGCTTCATCGGATGAGGTCGGCCCGGTCCCGCAGCACGTCGTTGCTGCGCTCCATGTGGAACATGCCGCGCACGATCATCAACTCGCCGGTCACGTGCGCCGCGGCGTCCGAGGCGAGGAATACGCACGCGTCGGCGACATGTTCCGTTTCGTTGGGAAGCAGCAGCGGCGGCACCTTCGTGCCGTCCTTTCTCGTGGCCGGCGGCGCGTAGCCCCTCTGCCGCATGTACGGGGTCACCGTGACACCCGGGGCAACGCAGTTCACGTTGATGCCGTGTTCCGCGAAGTTGAGCGCAAGGCTTTTGGTCAGGTTGATCATGCCGGCTTTCGCGGCAGCGTAAGCCTCGAGGCGCGGATTGAGATTGATCCCCGCGGTGGAGGATATGTTGATGATCTTTCCGCCGTCGCCCTGCTCGATCATCACCTTGGCCGCCGCGACGTCGCACAGGAACGCACTGTCGAGATTGAGTCCGATGGTCCTGTCCCAGTCGGCGAGCTTCGCCTTCATGACCCCGGAAAAACCGCCGCCCCCCGCATTGGCGACCATGATGTCGAGCTTGCCGAACGTCTCCAGCGTCTTGTCGATCAGGTTGTCCACCTGCTCGGGGACGGTCACGTCAGTGGCGACCGCCAGCGATTCGCGTCCCATTTCCCGGATCTCGCCGGCTACGCGGTCCAGGCGTTCCTGTTGGCGGGCGCCGACCACCACATGCGCCCCCGCCTCCGCATAGGCCTTGCTGATCGCCTCGCCGATGCCACTGCCGCCACCGGTGACGATGGCTATCTTGTCTTTCAAACCAAACGCCGACATCTCTGTTGCTTCCTGTCCCTTCGATGCGTTAGCTGTAGGCCGAAGCCCACTCCGACCCTCTTACGACCAGCGTCTCCCCGGTCATGAGATCGGAACCGGCCGAAGCGAAGTAGACGACCGCGTTGGCGATGTCCTCCGGCTTCCCCGGCATTTGCAGCGGTGCGCCCTCCCCGGATTGCAGGCGCTGGCGCTTCAGATGCTCGTCTTCGGTCATGCCGGGAACCGGACGGTCCGGCACTTCCACGCCGCCGGGCGCGACGCAGTTCACGTTGATGTTGTGTATCGCCCAACTAATCGCCAGCGATCTCGTCAGGTTGATCACCGCAGCCTTGGCCGCCGCGTAGTGCGCCGCATTCTCCTCTCCCTTTATCCCTGAGGACGAGGCGACGTTGACGATCTTGCCACCCTGCCCCGCGATCATGTGCCTTGCCGCCGCGGCGCAACAGAAAAACGTGCTGTTGAGATTCAGGTCGATGCTCGCCTTCCAGTCCTGCGGCGAGATTTCCTCCGGCTTGCCGAAGGAGATGGCGCCGACGTTGTTCACCAGGATGTCGACGCCGCCGAACGCATCGACGGCCCCTTCGATCATTCGCTCTACCTGCGCCGGGTCGGTGACATCGGCGGTGACGGCGGCGGAGTCGCCGCCCTGATCCCGGATTTGCCCGACGACCCTGTCGAGGGCATCGCGGTGCCGGCCCACCACGACAACCCGGGCGCCCGCGCCGGCAACCGAAAGCGCGATGCTTCTGCCTATCCCGTGGGCGGTTCCGCCACCGCCCGTGACGATGGCAACCTTGCCGTTCAGTTCAAACCTGGACATCTGACGCTCCGCCTCAATGCATGCCGACCGGACCGCACGCCCTACACATCGACCGCGCACAGCTTCAGAAAGAACTTCTTCTGCTCGTCCGTCATCGCACCGAAGTCCGGCACGCCCATCTCCGTGGTCGGCAGATCGGCGAACTCCGGCGAAGGCGCCTGCAGGGTCGCGGCGATGTTGTGCAGGCCGCCCCCCTCTTCCGCACCCGCCCCGAGTGCGGCTCCAACCGCCTGCGGCCAGACCGCCTTCCTGCCGCCGCCGAGGCCCAGGGGATTGGACCTGCCGACGTATTCCGCGATCTGCCCGAACATTGCGCGCTCCTCCCCGGATCGCTGTCGCTGGCCCGCCCGTCCGTACTTTGTTCGCGACTGGTTGCAGATCGTCGCCCACTGAATGGATACGTGAAAGCCGGGAAGGGCCTTGCACTCTTCCGGCGCGCCGTCGCCGCCGGTCACCTTCCCGTCCTTGACCATGATGTAGTACGCGGCCTTTTCACGGCCGCCTTCGAGAAGCCTCGCGGGAGGATGCGTATAGTCCTCGGTGAACCCCCACTCGAGATCGGCCGGCAGATCCGCCTCTTCCAGCAGTTGTACGCCGCCGGCGGCGCACGCTTCGCACCACGCCTTCGAACCGAATTCCCCGACCGGTTTCAGTGTCGACACGTCTATGGGCATCGTGCCCTCCCTTGCTCTTCAAACAACAGCTTCGCGGATTTCGCCCGCGCGAACAACCTTCACGACCCCTAAGGCATGTACGGCGTGGGGCTCGGACCCAACTGCATTTCCAGCAACGGCTGCGCCGTCTGAATGAACTCGCAGAGCATCGGCCGGGTCTCTCTCGGGTCGATGATGTCCTCTATATTGAACGCTTCCGCAGTGCGGAACGGCGAAGCCAGCGCCTCCAGGCGCGTCTCGATCTCGGCGCGCTTGGCCTCGGGGTCGTCCGCTTCGTCGATCACGCGCCGGTAGGCGGCGGACACGCCTCCCGATATGTGCATGGATCCCCAGTGCGCCGACGGCCAGGCGACGCGTTTGAACATTCCGCCCGGGCGGTCGTGGCATTGGCCGGCGACGCCGTAGAGCTGGCGGATGATGATGGACATCCATGGCATCCGGGTGCGCAGCGTCGCGCATACCATCTTCGCTCCGGCGCGCACGATACCCCGGCGCTGCTGGTCGGGACCCACCATGAAACCCGGCTCGTCGGCGAAATAGACCATCGGCAGGTGGAAGGTGTCGCAAAGCTGCAGGAAGCGGATGACCTTGGTGCCCGCGGCCACATCCATGGAACCGCCGAGACGTTTCGGGTTGTTGATCATGACGCCCACGGGATAGCCGTCGACCCGCGCGAGCCCGACGATGCGCGAGCGTCCGTAGTACGGAGTGATTTCGAAGAACGAATCCCTGTCGAGTACGGCGTCGAGGATGCGAAAGGGATCGTAGCCGCGGCGCTTGTCGCGCGGGATCATGTCCAGCAGCTTTTCGTCCCGGCGGTTTGGATCGTCGCCCGTCTCGACCCTGGGCGGCATACGCCAGACGTTGTCCGGCAGGTAGGAGAGGAACCGCTTCAGCATGTCGAAGGCCTCTGCCTCGGTCTCGGCAAGATTGTCGATGACCCCGCTTTCAAAGACCTGGCTGCGCTCGTCCCCCAGGTCCTCCTTGGTGATGTCTATACCGAGCGCGGCCTTGACCACCGGCGGACCGCCTGGGAACACCTGGCTCGTGCCCTTGACCATGACGTTGAAGTGGGCCAGGCAGGAGTCGACGGCGGGCAGCCCCGCGACGGAACCCAATACGGCGGCGACCACGGGCACGCGGCAGAGCAGGTCCTGCACGCCTGGCGTCGTGGGATTGGTGGGGATGTAGGTCCGGCCGATCTGCTCGAAGGTCCTGACGCTTCCGCCGGTCGCGTCGAGCAGCCGGACGAAAGGCAGGCGCCAGTCCAGCGCCATCCTCTGCGCATGGCCGCTCTTGTTGCCTATCGCGGCGTCCGAGGCGCCGCCCCGGACCGTGAAGTCGCCGGCGGTCAGCACCGCCCTGCGCCCGTTGAGGCCGGCCACTCCGATCACCGTGTTGGAGGGCCGCACGTGAACGAGTTCATCGTCTTCGTAGGTGGCGGCACCCGCGAGCTTGCCGATTTCGCGAAACGATCCGGGGTCCGACAGCAGCTCGATTCGTTCCCGGACGGTGAGCTTGCCCCGCTTCCGTTGTTCGGCAACGCCGGCTTCCCCGCCCATCTGTTCGGCCAACGCCTGCCGGCGCCTGAGTTCCTCGATTTCGGGTTGCCAGACCATGTAACGTGCTCTCGCTAGAGAAGTTGCGCGTAGCGGTCCAGCACCGGCAGCACCTCGTCCTCGCCGGCCGATGGCAGGATCAGTATGGCGCGGTGGATGCCAGCCTCGCGGTAGCCATCCAAAACTTCCGCATCCGCTGGCGCGCCGGAGACGCTGATCGAGAGCGTCGCCATATCGCGGCCGGCAGCATCGGCCACCGCTTCCAGCCGCGCAAGGTTCTTCGCCGGATCGAAGCCGCCCCGTGCCCGCGGGAACCAGCCATCGCCAAATTCCACAACGCGGCGCAAGGTGTGGATGGACTCACCCCCGATCAGGATCGGCGGATTCGGCTCCTGTAGGGGTTTCGGGTACGACCACACGGGGTCGAAGTCCACGAACTCCCCGTGGTATTCCGGCGCCTCATCGGACCATACCGTCTTGATCGCCTTCGCGCGGTCGGTCATGAGGCGGAATCGCGTCTCGAACACGGTGCCGTGGTTCTCCATCTCCTCCGCATTCCAACCGGCGCCGATGCCGAACTCCACGCGGCCGTTCGACAGCAGATCGAGACTCGCGACTTCCTTCGCCGTGATCAACGGGTCTCGCTCCGTCAGCAGGCAGATGCCGGTACCGATGCGAATCGTCGAGGTTGCGGAGGCGGCAGCCATCAGCGACACGAACGGGTCGAGCGCGTGCCAATACGCCTTCGGCAACGCGGCGCCGCCAGGCCACGGGGACCGGCGACTGGTTGGGATGTGGGTGTGCTCCGGAACGAACAGGGACTCGAAGCCCCTTTCCTCCGCTGCCCGCGCCAGCGCATCGATGCGCATGGCGAAGTCGGTCGCAAACATGCTGACGCCAATCTTCAAACGTGCCCCCTTCCTGCATCACTTTCCGTCACCGTTAGCTTACGCCAGAAAAGCCGCCCACCCGATGGGGCAACCTGTCCGCGCAGGCCTACCCCGGATTCCGGGCGCCTTGCCTTGCGCGTCGGTCCGGGCCGTAGTACTTCTCCAGGTAGTCGAGCACCTTGCTGCGATCATCTGCCCTGAGCGGCGCCATTTCCTGGTCCCGCACCATCTCGACGAGCACATCCTCCCACACCGCGCGGGTCAGCCCCTGCTGCAGCACCAGGTCGATGGAGTGGCAGGTGCCGCAGAACCCGAACACTTCCAGGCGTCCCTCGTCATCCGGCATGCCGCCGAACAGCGCTTGTTCCTCCGCCTCGGAAGTGCCGCTGCTGTCAGCCCCTGATGCAAGCCCGGTGAGACCACACGCGACCAGGGCACAGGCGATCCAGAGCAGGCGCAGACGCATCATTTCCTGACTGCACTAACCCACCTGCACCGACACGTGGTGCATGGCGTTATTCAAATAGCCCTTGGGATTCCAGGCCGCCCGGAAAGGTTGGCTCGCGCCCGAGGTGTCCGTGGCCCGCGCCCAGACCTCGAAATAGCCGGACTGCGGAAACGCGATGCGGGCCGTGAAGCGCTGCCAGGCATGCGGGTTGTGGGGCGGTGACAGCTCCGCCGCCTGCCAGGTGGCGCCGAAATCCATGGACACGTCCACCTCCGCCACTTCGGAGTCGCCGACCCAGGCGTGCCCGGCGACTTCCAGCTCGCGACCCGGGATGCGCTCGCCCGTGGCCGGGCGCGTAATGAGAGACTTGACCGGCATGGCATGGATGATCTCGAGGTCCTCCTCCGGCACGGAAGCGCCGGGTGCGACCGGATATCGCGGCACGCGATAGGACGAGCCCGTCATTTTCGGACCGTCGTGCACGACGTCCCGAAGCCAGATGCGGGTCAGCCACTTCTGCGAGCATGAACCGGGCCATCCGGGAATCACCAGCCGCAGGGGCGCCCCGTTCATGGGATGCAGCGGCCCGCCGTTCATGCCGAACGCGATCAGGTTGTAGGGATCCATCGCCTTTGCGATCGGCACGCCTCTCGAGATCGGCAACTTGCCCGACACGCCGGAGAGGTGCCGGTCCGCGCCTTCGTGCGCGGTGTAGATCGCGGAAGACTTGACGCCCGCGGCCTTGAGCACGTCCGCCAGCCGCACACCGGTCCATTCCGCGCATCCCACCGCGCCGTACGTCCACTGGTTGCCGCGCGCGGGCGGCTCGAATCCCGAGCGGCCGTTGCCGCCACACTCGATAACCAGCCGGTGCGTGACCACCTCGAATCGGCTTCGCAGGTCGTCGATGCGCAACGTCATGGGTCTCTCGACCAGGCCGTCGATGCGCAGTTCCCAGGTGGCCGGGTCCACCTCCGGGGGGACGATGCCGTTGTTGCGGATGAAATGACGCGCCGTGGGGGTGACCTCGTCGTCCAGCAGGTGAGGCGGCGTCTCCGCGTTGAGCGGACGATCGTTCAGCACCGTGAGGCCGTCCTTGCCTGCCATGCCGGAATACTCGGCAAGGGCGGTTCCGGAAAGCGACGGCCAGCGTCGAATCGGCACGGCGGCCCCCACCAGGGCGCCCATCGCGGCCAGGTTGGATCGCCGCAGAAACTCCCGGCGGCTCGCGGCACTGTTGCCCAAGATGATGCTCGACTGACGTGCGTCGCTCATGTTCCCGCTCCCGCGAATTTTCCTTGCCAGGCAATCGTTGCAGCTAACGGCATGTTACTCACTGGCCCCTCAGGTTTCCTTACGCTTCCGGAGGATCCGGGGTCCGCTGATCATTGCTCCAGATTCCACAGAGCGCATCGGCCTCGCCGACGACCACGAGGTGCAGCCAGGGCAGGAGTGCCATGCAACCCACCTCTCCCACTCGGAACAGCCAGCCGTCAAAGGGTCCCGCCGCCGTTGACACCATCACCAGGGCGATCACCCCCGCCGTCGCACCGAAGCCGCGCCACCGCACACTCCCCGATTCGGCCATTCGCTGCATGCGCCAGGCGATGTAAAGCCTGT
Organism: Candidatus Azotimanducaceae bacterium; assembly: GCA_965203615.1. Classification (GTDB taxonomy): domain Bacteria; phylum Pseudomonadota; class Gammaproteobacteria; order Pseudomonadales; family Azotimanducaceae; genus VXNE01. The sequence goes on along the minus strand of OZ241900.1, from coordinate 3,598,793 downwards.
CCCAGCGATTGCCGGAGGATGTCCAGATACGAACGCCGTGCCTCGGCCACCGCGCCAGCACGTCACGGGCGTACCAGGGCCACCAGAACCAGGCCGCCAGCACGAGCCCGGCGGCGGCCCAGAAGCTGGACTGTTTCAGCAGTTGTCCCGAAGGGGCGACCGAGAACAGCGCGATGGCGAGTCCGAAGCCAAGGACCGCGAACGCCAATAGCCAGCCAACGGCGAATCCCGCAAAGCCGAGCGCGCTGAACAGCCAACGCACGCCCGATATGCGTCTCTGAACCCCCAGTGCCCGGGCGCCGCAGAGCAGGAAGAAGGGAAGCAGCAGCGCCAGCAACGGGAAGCGATGGGTGGGATCGCGGAATACGCAGACGACGATCACTGCCATCGCAGTCGGAAGCACCAACTGCCGAAGTTCGACCATGCGGTCTCGCGATAGCATCCCCAAACTGCCCCAATCTGGCCGACACCGGTACGATCTGCATTGTCCTCCAAAAGAACAGACAAATCCCTGGAGCAGATTCGCGCAGTTCTTCCAGCCGATGCACTGGCAAGCAGCGGGGCGAGGCGTTGATCACGCGGGGCCGGACCCGTCACTCCTCCTCCACGGCTACCAGGATGTCGTCCATCACCTTCGGAGAGCCTGGCGGGGCGCCGCCGAACGCCCAGTCGGACGCCGTCTCGTAGATCTCCGTGTACTCGCCCTCGGGACCGTGCTCCCAGGTCGTGACGTATATCCGCGTACCCCGCCAGTCTTCCACGCCCAGCCGTTCGCCTTCGTAGAAGAGCGTCACTGTCCTCTCCTCCCTGTCGGTCGTGATGCGCGGCGAGATCCCGAGCTTGTCTCCCTGCGTGTCGGCGTCCGCATCGTTGCTGTCGTACATGTAGCTCGCCCACCCGGACGCCACGTGTGCGAGATCCCACGCGAGGTCTCCCGGCATCCTGGCGTTCAGCCTGGGCAACGTCCTCGCGCCGGCATCCGCATCGGTGTCGAAAAAGATGCTGAACACGACATTGTCAAAGCCGTGGGGCGGTACCCAGTTGGTCGAGATCTCGCCTATCTCAAGCGTCAGTTCCAGGTTCTTGCCCGCCGTCCTGACCCGGGCACCGAGAATGTCCTTCTGGCTTCGGCTTTCGGGCTGCTGCGGCCGGATGTACTTGCCATCCGGACCGGCATCGTCACCTTCGGCGTCCATGACGTGCGCCGTGAGGGTTGGTGTGCGGACTTCGGCGGTGTAGGCGAACCGTTCCGAAAGCAGGTCGTTGTTCGGATCGTAGACTTGCAGGTAGTTCTCCGACCGGCCCAGATCGGCGACCGGTATATCCACCTCCCAGTCGCCCTCGGCATCGGCGGCGAAGGGCAGCGTGGCGTCCATGTTGCCGTTCCTGATGAGATGAAGTTCGCCGGCACCACTCGCGCGGCCCGACAGGCGGAAGGCGTGGCTGAAGGTCTCGCCGCTCTCAGGCTGCAGGATCGCAATCTCCGGTGGCGCCGGGGAAGCGTCGGGCAGGTCGCGCGTTTCGTGGACCTTGCTGACGAAGACCGACCGGGGCGGAAGCACTGCGGTCACCAGCCCCCGGCCGTCCGCCTCCAGCCCCTCACCGCTGTTCAGCGTGAAGGCCGCGCCGAGTGTCCCGCCAGCGCCGATACCGAGATGCAGGCGGTGCGCAAGCACGGAATGCCTGGCCGTGTTCATGAGCACCGTCACGGACCGGCCTTCGAGCGTCCGCTGGTAGGCGAAGACACCCGCGCCTGCGGTTTCCGACGCAAGGACCCTGAAGTCACCACGGGTCAGCACAGGGTTAGAACGGCGCAACGTGGACAATGCCCCGATCAGTCGGTACGCCCTCGACTCCGGATCGAACGAGCCCTCGGCGTTGTGGAATCCGCCTCGGAACATCGCTTTGCGCGTCTCTTTCAGGGCCTGCTCCGTGCCCTGGTAGAGGATCGGGATTCCCGGGACAGTGAAGAGCAGCGCCAGGGCCTGTTCGAAAGCGGCGACGTTCGCCGTGGTCAGGAATCGCGGCGTGTCGTGGTTGTCGATGAAGTTGGGGATGCTGAAGGGGTCGTCGAACATCGTCATGGACAGTTCCAGGCGATAACCCAACTGGCTCGTCGGCTGTCCGCGGCCCAGCACCCGGTTGATCTCGAAGTAGAGCGGATAGCCCAGCATCGAGTTGAGGTAGGGCTTCTCCTTCGAGCCGATGTATCCCTTGAGTTTCCTTTCCCCTTCGTCCCGGTACGGCTCCGAAATCGAGACCGACTCGCCGAAGGTCAGGAAATGGTGTTTCCCCAGTTGCCGCGCATGGGCGTAGATGCCGTCGTCGTCATGCAGGAACCGGTTCCAGAATTCGTGGTCCACCAGCATGACGGTGTCGACCCTGAAAGCGTCGACGCCGACCTCGCTGATCCAATACTTGTATGTCTCTTTCAACGCTTCGATGACGACGGGGTTCTCCGTGTTCAGGTCGGCGAGCTGGCCCAGCATGTACTGCGTCTCCTGGTGCCGGTCCGTGTAGTCCTGCAACGTCGGCGTCCAGTGATAGATGTTGGCGGCCGCGTGTTCCGGGTTGCGCCGGTCGATCATGTGGAAGGGAGGTTGCGTGGGCGCGGGCTGGTGGGAGTCGGGCTCCAGCAGGCGGAAGTTTTTCGCCGTGTCCGCCGGATCGTAGCCGCCGTCATAGGTGTAGAAGTTGGCGGTGTGGTTGGCGACCACATCCTGGATCAGGTACATGCCCCGACAATGCAGTTCGTGCGATAGCTGTTTGTAGTCTTCGAGCGAGCCGAAGTGCCTGTCGACCTCCAGGAAGTTGACCGCCCAGTAGCCGTGCCATCCGGTGGCCCGATAGGGTGTGCTCCACCACTGGTTGGCGACGGGAGGCGATATCCAGATTGCCGACGCCCCCATTGACTTCAGGTAGTCGAGCCGGCCGATGATGCCCTTCAGGTCTCCGCCGTTGAAGTGGGCGCCGCTGCCTGGATCGAATTCGCTGTAGCCCTGGTCGTTGTTGCTGCGGTCGCCGTCGTCGAATCGGTCGATGAACAGCATGTAGATCACCTGGTCCTGCCACGGGGGCGAAGGGACCTGCAGCCTGAGTCCGTCGGTCGGGCAGTTCTCCTGCGCCACCGACAGGCCCGCAAGTACCGCGATCACCGATGCGAGGATCGCCCTACTCATGGATGGGAATGGCATCGGGCATGCCCATGTCCAGCTTCCACGCCTCGATCTTCTGCTTGAACGCACGGGCGAGATCGGGTCTCTCGGCGCTCAGGTCACGCCGTCCCCTCGGGTCCACCGTGACGTCGTAGAGCCGAATCTCCTCGTCCGGCGGATACCACAGGAAGTGCCAGCGATGCGTGCGCAGGTAGTAGCCTTCCGTGGGCGTTCCCATCGGGGCCTCCGACCGGCGATTGTCGCTGTAGCCGATCAGCTCGGTGCGCTCGCTCAGGACATCGCGCTCGCCTTCGAGGAGGGGTTTCAGCGAGTAACCCCTGAGATCTCCCGGGGCCTCGATGCCGGCCAGGTCCAGGACCGTCGGAACGATGTCCAGGGAGGAGACGAGACTCGACTCGTCGAACGACGCCGTGAGGCGGCCCTTCCAGTAGAAGATGATCGGCGTGCGCACGGACAGGTCATACAGCCCGCCCTTGCCGGTGAACCCGCCCCCGGCCAGCCCGGGGCTCGGTGTCTCGCTGTCCGTCAGGTATTCGACATCGGCATCCTGCTCGTAACCGTTGTCGCTGAGATAGATGAAGAGCGTGTCTTCGAGCAGCCCCCTGGACTCGATGTGGTCCATCAGGTTGCCGACCCCTTCGTCCCACCATGTGATGTTGCTGTAGTACATCTTGGCGGACTCGGAAATATCCTTGTCGGCATAGAACTTCCGGTAGCGGTACGGCGCGTCGAGCGGCGTATGGGGCAGCATCGGCCCGAACCAGATGAACATGGGCTGCTCCGCGTGCCGGTCGATGAAGTCATAGACCGGCTGCATCGTTTCGCGGACGAGCTCGTTGCCGTCCGAGCCCATGAGTTCGTGGAAGAAGGCGTCGGTTCCGAATGTGGACATGTCCCATCCTTCCGTCATGCCTTCGTCGAAGTGCCCGTTCGCAAACGAGTTCTCCCACCACTTGCCGCCCTGCCAACTGACGTAGCCCTTGCCGGCGAGCAGCTTCGGCAACGTGTCGAACGTGGCCATCCCGTTGGCCTTGTGCACCGTCGTCCACATCGACTGCTCGCGCGGACTCATGGCCTCCCAGTCCGACTGCACCCGCACCGCATCGATGTGCTCGTTCAGCCGGAGCTGGTACTCGATGGGATGCAGGCCAGTGATGAGGGTGCGCAGGGACGGCCGACAGTAGGGAGCGGTGGTATGCCCCACGGAAAAAGTGACGCCCCCGTACGCGAGCGCGTCCATGCTCGGCGTGACGACGTTCTCATCGCCCATGAATCCGAAATAGGGGTATCCATGGTCATCGCCGATCAGGAGAACGATGTTGGGCAGCCGGTCGGCGTAGCCGAGCGAGGATATACAGAGGGTTGCCGCGCAGAGCAGTTTCGACAGGTTCAAGGTGTTGTGTCCTCCCTCTGATTCGGATGCAGCGCCATATTGAGCGTCTCGAATCCCGTCTGGCGCCGGTAGTGGGGCCACGCGTCGTACTTCGGCTTTCCGGACAGGAACTCGATCCTGGACACCTTGCGGGCAACCTGTTGCAGGACCGATCTCAGGATCAGCCGCGCCTGGTGAACGCCAAGGCAGAAATGCCGCCCGTAGCCGTAGGCGACGTGGGCGTTCCTGCGACGGTCGATCCTGACTTCGTCGGGATCGGCAAAGACGCGCTCGTCACGGTTGGCCGCAGCCCAGCAGAGCGAAGCGCGCTGACCCGGCTGGATGCGCGTACTGCCGACTTCGGCGCCGGCCGGACAGGTCCTGCCGATGTGAGTGAGCGGTGAGCAGACGCGCACGATCTCTTCCGCCGCGCCCGGCACGAGTTCCGGGTCGTCACGCAAACGTTGGAGGTCCTCGGGATGGTCCGACAGGTGGACGAGCGCGAAAGCAATGACGGAGACGACCGTATCGCGGCCGCCTGCGAAGGTCAGGATCGCAAAGCCCAGGATCTCGTCTTCCGTGAGCTTGCGTCCGTCGCAGGTCGCGGTCGACAGCGCGCCGAACAGGTCGTCGCCGGGATTGGCCGCGGACTCGTGCAGGACGCGGTCAAGGTACTTGTAGAGTTCCGCGCGGGCGGTGTCGTCGTAGAGGATGTTGGAGCACCAGCGCTCCCAGAGCAGCCCGTCCTCCGGCGGCCGGTTCAGCATCACCGCGAGTGCACGGGACTGCAGCTTGACCGCGAACCTTTCCATGATTTCGACTGCTCCCCGCCCGATCACCTCGTCGAGCAGAGCGGACGTGAGTTCACCCACCGTCCGAATGACCTCCGGGTCTCTTGGCCTTTCGAAGAACGATCGCGCCAGCGCGCGGTAGGCCGTGTGTTCCGGGGGGTCCGTCTCGATGGGGAGTTCGCGGACCTTCCGGAAAGGCTCTTCTCCGGGAATGGGCACCCGAAACGGGGCGTCCGAGCTGAACACCCGGAAATCCCGGGCCGCCCGCCGGATGTCCGCATGCCGGAGGATCATCGGAATCGGCTCATCCGCGAACTCGCCCTCCAGCACGCCGCTCGTGGCCCGAGCCTCCCGAAACGGATCCGTAAGGTCCCAGTGCCCCATCACCCGGCACCGTCGGTGGCGGGGAAGACACCGACGTATCCACTGCCCGGCGGCAGCGAGGCAGGGCACGTCCCACCCGCCGGTTCGCAGCCCACGCTGAGTTCGCGGTCGGCGCATCCCATGCGCGGCGGGCGCCACCGGACTTCGCGGTCCGTGAGGTTGAACGCACACAGCGCAGACCGGCCGGCTGACCGCCGCTCGAACGCGAGCAGGCCACTGTCCGCCTCAAGGAAGCGCTGGTCCCCTTTTCGAAGGGCGTCCGACGATTTGCGAAGGCGTATCGCCGCGCGAAAGAAGCTGAGCGTCGAGTCCGGATCCGGAAACTGGACGTCGACGGAGAGTGCCTTGTGTTGCGGCGGCAACGGCAACCAGGGCTCCGACCGGGTGAAGCCTGCCCAGGTCTCGCTTTCGCACCACGGCATGGGCGTGCGGGCGCCGTCACGACCGAGCGTCTGCGGCCAATTGTTCCTGGCTTCCGGGTCCTGGATCTTGTCGAAGGGGATTTCGGCCTGTGGCAGGCCCAGTTCCTCGCCCTGGTATATCAGGGTGTTGCCCCGAAGCGAGACCTGCAGCAGCGCGAAGAGTTTGGCCCGATGCGATGGGTCCAGTTGATGCTGCCACCTGCTCACGACCCGCGGGGCGTCATGGTTGGAAAATGCCCAGCAGGGCCATCCCTCTCCCGGGTCGCCGTTCCATCTCGAGAGAACCCGCCTGACGTTCTCGGCGCTCAGTTCCCGCATGCCGAGAAACTCGAAACCGTATGCGCTGTTGAGCCTTTTCGAGTCCGCCGTATAGGCCTTCTGTGTCGGCAGAGGATCTCCGGAACCCACTTCCGCCACGGTGAAGACGTCCCCGAACGTGTCCGTCAGCCGCCGGAAGCGCTCCAGTAGCGCGGGCATGTCCGCGTGGTTCATCGTGTACTTCGGTTCCTGCATGAGATAGGGCCGGGACGAAGCAAAGAACGGCGACCGCGCCCGCGGGTTGTCCCGCAACGCCTGGTCGTGCATGCCGTGGTTGATCGCGTCCAGCCTGAACCCGTCCACGCCCCGGTTGAGCCAGAAGCGGGCCACGTCCAGCAGCGCCTCCTGCACCGCCGGATTGTGCAGGTTCAGGGCCGGCTGCTCGGGCAGGAAGTTGTGGTGGTAGTACTGCTCCCTGCGCGCGTCCCAGGTCCAGCCCGGCCCGACAAAGACCGACTGCCAGTTGTTGGGCGGCGACCCGTCCGATTTCGGGTCCGCCCAGACGTACCAGTCCGACCTCCCATTCTCAAGGCTACTGCGGCTCTCTTCGAACCAGGGATGTCTGTCGGACGTGTGGGAATACACCTGGTCGATGATGACCTTCAGCTTCAGGCGATGCGCCCTTTCCAGCAGCGCATCGAAGTCATCGAGCGTCCCGAACACGGGATCGACGTCCCGGTAATCCGCCACGTCGTAGCCGAAGTCCTTCATCGGCGACGTGAAGAACGGGGAGATCCATATTCCGTCCACGCCGAGATCGGCAATGTAGTCGAGACGCGAGCTGATGCCCTTCAGGTCGCCGACCCCGTCGTCGTTGCTGTCCTGGTAGCTGCGCGGATAGATCTGGTAGATCACAGCGCCGCGCCACCACTCGTTGCCCCTATCGGTCAAAAGCTATTCCTCCAGTAGAACCGCTGAAGCGTGCGTGAGTGAAATCGATATCCGCCCGCCGACGTTCATGTTCGTCGATGGATCGGCCCGCTGCGATGCCATGATCTGATGACCGAGCACGTCCAGGTGAATCACCGAGGCACTGCCGAGGTTCTCGTAGCCGATCACCGTCGCGGGCACCGCCTCGGGGGCATGCTCTGATTCGAGCAGCGCAATGTGCTCGGGCCGTATGCCGTAGAAGCCCGAACCGGGGCTGTGCAGCAGGTGTGTCGGCAGCGGAAACCCCAGTTCGCCAGAGTGGAAACGCTTCGACCGGACTTTCCCCTCGATCAGGTTCATCGGCGGGGTGCCGATGAACGAAGCGACGAAGGAATTGGCGGGCCGATGATAGGCATCCAGCGGCCGCGCGTGCTGCTGCAGCCTTCCATGGTCAAGTACCGCGATGCGATCGGCCAGGGTCATGGCCTCGACCTGGTCGTGGGTCACGTAGACCGTCGTCGTTCCATGCAATTCGTGGAGCCGCCTGATCTCCAGCCGCATCCTGTTGCGCAGCTTCGCGTCGAGGTTCGAAAGGGGTTCGTCCATCAACAGCACGCTTGGTCTCCTCACCAGCGCCCTGCCGATCGCGACCCGCTGCTGCTGGCCGCCCGACAGTTCACGCGGCTTCCTGTCGAGCACCTCGCCGAGTCCCAGCATCTCGACGGCGGACTCTATTCGTTCCTTGATCTCCGTTTCATCGATGGGGACGCGGTTCCGGCCACGTCGAAGACCGAAGCCCAGGTTCTCCGCCACGCTCATGTGCGGATAAAGCGCATAGGACTGGAAGACCATGCCCAAGCCACGTGCGCCCGCCGGCAGGTCGTTCACCCTGTTGCCGCCGATCAGGATGTCCCCGGAAGTAACTTCCTCAAGGCCGGCCAGCAGCCGCAGGGCCGTGGACTTGCCGCATCCTGACGGCCCGAGCAGCACCAGGAACTCCCCTTCCTCGACCGCGAGGTCGAGCGAGTCCAGGGCAACGGTGCCGTCGTCGAACTGCTTGGTCACGCGGGAGAATTCAACCGTCGACATGCCGCACCTATCCCTTGACCGCGCCGACACTCAAGCCCTGCACAAGGGCCTTCTGGAATGCGATGAACAGGACCACCACGGGAATGCTGACCAGGATGCTGGCGGCGGCGAAGTCGCCCCACTGCTGGCCCGTCGCCGGAATCATCGAAGCCAGCCCGACGGGCAGCGTGTACTGATCGTTCGAGGTGTTGAAGACCAGCGCGAGCAGGAACTCGTTCCACGCGGTGAGAAACGAAAACAGCGCGGTGACCGCGACCGCCGGCAGCGACAGCGGCAGAATGATGTGGCGAAAGATCTGGAACTGGGTGCAGCCCTCGATCGCCGCCGCTTCCTCGATTTCCATCGGAATCGAGTCGAAGAATCCCTTGAGCATCCAGACACAGAGAGGAAGCGCGGTGACCGAGTACGCGATGATCAGGCCGATGCTGGTGTTCAGCAATCCGAGGGACTTCATGATCATGAAGTACGGCAACAGGATGATGATGCCGGGGAACATCTGCACGAGCACGAACAGGAACATCGAAGCGCGCCTGCCGCGGAACCGGTATCGGCTGAAGGCGTATCCCGCGGGGATGGCGAGCAGCAACCCGGCGACGGTGGTGCCGGCCGAGACGATGAGCGAGTTCCCGACCCATGTCCCGAAAGCCGCGCTGCCGAGGATGTTCGAGAAGTGATCGATGGTGAATGCGTCGCCGATGGCCCCGCCCAGGACATTGCCGGGCGAGACCGCGACATCCCCGATCCAGACCAGCGGCACGATGATCGGGATGCAGGCGTGGACCAGCAGCGTCTGCGCTCCGAAGTGCCTCGCGCGAGGTTCCAGGCGCCGATTGTTGTTCAGGCACTCCTCGACGAACGCAGGGTCATCCCGCCCGGAAGCCCAGGCTGCCACCCGGGGAGACAGGAGCCAGTACGCGGCGACCGCCGCAGGCACAGCCACCCACCCGACGCTCCAGATATCGTAGATGCTCGTCCCGCCTACCACGAGAAGATGGATCCCCGCCGCGATGCCGCCCGCTGCAAGCAACGCGCCGAGATAGCGTTTCCAGGTATGCCTGCCGCCCGAGAGACACGCGCGACAGGCGCCGAAAAGCACCATCCCGGCGAGAATCCCGGGCAGTCGCGTCGCGTCGTCCCTCAGCAGTTCCAGGCCGAGGACAATCGCGAGGACAGCCACGGAGATCGGCAGCCAGCGCTTGAGCGCCCCGATCTCCGCCGGCACGACCCACGCCATGATTCCGCCGGCCGGCGTCACCTCGCGACCTCCAGCACGCCCGAGCGCTTCACGTAGACATAGGAGAAAGCGACCAGCAGGAGGAAGATGGCCACCGACCAGGCGGCGGCGACTCCGTACTGCCCATAGTCGAACGCCACGCTGAACACGTAGGTGACCAGCGTGTCGGTCGCGCCGGGTTCGCCGAAGCCGACGTAGGGGTTGCCGCGGGTCATCAGGTAGATGGTGTTGAAGTTGTTGAACGTGAAGATGAAGCCGAGCAGCGTGATCGGCACGAGGATGCCCTTGAGATTCGGCAGCGTGAGATGCACGAACTGGTCCCATCGCGACACGCCTTCGAGTTCCGCCGCCTCGAACATGTCCGTGGAAATGCCCTGCAGGGCGCCGGACAGCACCATCATCATGAACGGGATGCCGAGCCAGATATTCACCAGGATGACGGACGCGCGGGCCGCATCGGGCGTCGCGGTGAAGTCGGTGGCCGTTCCCAGGATGTCGTTCAGCAGCCCGTCCGGCTGCAGCATGCCGTTCCACGCGAGTACCGAGATGTAGCCGGGAATCGCCCACGGCAGCAGCAGGATGGTGCGATACATGGTCCGGCCCCGGATGCCCGGACGGGTGAGCGTGTAGGCGAGCAGCAGCCCCAGCGCCACGTGCGCGGCGACGTTGGAGACCGTCCAGACCAGGGTGAACAGGGCGACGCGGAGGACTCCGGGGCTCGAAGCGACGACGCCGAAGTTCGCAAGCCCGTTCCAGTTCTCCTGTCCGAGATGGCTCTGGCTGGCATCGGTGAAGGCCAGCCACACGCCGTAGGCGATGGGGTAGAACGTCAACGTCGCGAGGCCGATAAGCGCGGGCGCCACGTACGCATAGGCGCGGCTCGACTGTGCCCGGCCCCCACGGATATCCCGGAAGCGCAGGCAGGACAGAAGAACGATGACGGACAGCATGATCACTCCGAGCGTGATCGTGATGTGCAGCGTGTCGGGCTCCGGGGTTCGTTGATCCGGGACATCCGTGCGCGCCCGGATGGGATTCAGAGGGGATGTGCCGCGGCCGTCCCGGTCGACTGGAAGGACCGCAATCCATTGATCCACGCCCGGCGCCATGCCCGACAGGGAGCAGGACCACGCCCCGGTGCCACGGGGAATCACCGGATCGTCGTTGGCGTCGCGATATGCCGGCAACCCCGCTGTCCAGCAGTCCTGGGTATCGAAAGCGGGCGCTGTGCGGGAGAGACCGGCCGTCGCGCCGGCAATCAGGACGGTCGAATGCAGTTCCGCATCGGCTACGCTTCGGAATGGCTGGTCCGAAAACCAGACCTGGTAGGCGCGCGTGGCCGGTCCCGGCGCGTGTTGCACGTCAATGTGAATGCGCCTGTATTCGTGCTTCGAGGGATCGGCCGTCACGTCCGGCACAGGATCCCCCGCCACGCTCAAGGCGGCGAGCGAAAGCAGACATCCGAACGTGACGATTGTCGGTCGTCGCCCTACCACTTGAGCATCTTCTCCAGTTCCCGGTCCGCAGCCTCAAGCGCCGCCGCCGATGTCATCGAGCCGTCGTAGGTGAGCGCCAGTGCGGTATCGAGTTGTTCGAAAAGCATGGCGGTGATTCGCGTCGTCGGCGTGGGAGTTCCGAAGCTAGCCTGCTCGATGAATCCGCCAAGCACCGGGTGGCCGGTAATCGCCGGATCCGCGATCAGTCCGACCAGCGTCGGGAGGCTATAGGTCCTGAAGGCGAACTCCCTTTGCACTGCGGGAGACGTCAGCCACTCCGCCAGTTTCACCGCCGAATCCTTGACATCGCTCTCCTTGGTCACGCTCCAGCCGAAATAGCCGATCATCGGTGCGAGCCGCTCTCCGGTCGTCTCATGGAAAGGCAGCAGTGACTGACCCAGCCGGATACCCGACTCCGCGTATCGGTCCCAGTTCCACGGACCGTCGATCACCATCGCCGCACGGCCGGTCTGAAACCGCGTGGACATCGCTTCGACGCTGTTGATCGCGCCCGTGACTCCATGCACCCGGGCGAGGTCCAGCACCCATTCCATTGCCGCGGCGGTGCCCTGCGAACTGAGCGTCGGATTGCCGTCGCCATCGAAGAGCCGCCCGCCCGACCCGGCGATGAACGGGATGAACCAGTAGGACCACTTGACGGGAAGCGCGAGACCGGTGATGTCGTCAGTCGTCAGGGACTTGGCGGCGCGCAGGAGGTCGCCGGTGTCCCAACGCGCGTCGGGATACCCGAGGCCTGCGGCATCGAAGATGTCGGCGTTGTAGAGGAGCGTCATGCCGCTCCGGCTCGCTGGCAACCCGTACAGCGAACCCCCGTAACTCATGGCGGAAAGCGAATCACGGAGGAATGCGCGCTTCTTCCTCGGCGTCAGGTGTGGCCTCAGGTCTTCCAGCAAAGGTAGCCCTTCGACGGAGATGTGACCGATCTTGCCGATCTCGGTATCGGAGAGTCGGATGAGGTCCGGCGCCTCCCCCGCCTGCGCGGCGTTGATGAACTGTCTCAGGTTCTGCAGGTAGGGGATTCTCACGACTTCCACAGCGATCTCCGGGTGCGCGGCGGAGAAACGCTCCACCTCCCGGGTGAACAGCCGCTCCTCCATCGTGTCGACGCCGAACGTATGCCACACCTCCACAGGAACCGGGCGCGGCCCGTCATCCGCAAGGAGCGCCGAGCAGTTGAGGATCAGCAGTGCAGCGAGGATACCGGCGTTGTGCGACATCGAGGCGGGGAAGCCCAAATCCAGTCGTGACCGGTCGATGATCGCGCCGAATTCAAGGGCCGTGCAAACGCGGGCACATGAATACGATTGCATGACCGCCCGAATCAGCCATGACATTTAGAATACAGGGGCAGTTCAGGTGGCAGTTCAGGCAGGAGCGGCATGCCGGCAGTTGCGGATTCGGACCGTGCGCAGTTCGCGGAAAAGGGCTACATGGTTCTTGAGGGCATGATCCCGGCGGACACCCTCACCATGCTGAGAGAGGAGTGTTCCTACTTTCTCGGCTACATGGACGCACGCATGGATGCCGGCCTGCTGGCCGAGGGCGCGCTCTCATGGCGGGGCCGCCGTTACTTCGTCAACAACATGTACCGCTACAGCGCGAGAATGTGGCGTTTCATTTTCGGCGACCTGATGGCGGAGGTCTGCCGCAGCACGCTCGGGCCCGAGGCATACCTCTTCAACGAGCAGTGGGTCGTCAAGGGCGCCGAGCAGGGCATGAAGTTCGCCTGGCACCAGGACTCGGGCTACGTCAAGGCGGTGGACCCGGATACCGATCATCCGCCCTACCTCACCTGCTGGTGCACGCTGGACGAGGTCAACGAGGAGAACGGCACCGTCTACGTTCTCGATCACGCAAGGGGCGGGACGCTCAACAACGTCATCACGCACGACCGGGATCCCGAGACCCACGACCTGATCGGCTACAGCGGGGACGATCCCGGGTTCGCCGTGGAAGCCCCGGCTGGGAGCGTCATCGCGTTCACGAGTTACAACCTGCACCGCAGCGGCGCGAACGGTTCCGGCGACATGCGGCGCGTCTATCTGCCCCAGTATGTGTCGTCTCCGATCGTCAATACGCGGACCGGAGATCAATTCAACCTGGCGGTGCCGTTCCTCAGGAATGGCGAGATCGTCTACAGCCGCGACCACGACACCGCGGCCAACTGGGGAGGTTCGGACGGACCGGGAACCGGCCACCGATGTCACGAATAGTGACGGTCGGTCGCCGAGACGGTGCCTCACAGCCGTCGCCTCCGGCCCCGGTTTTACTCTTGCGAGGTGTTCCACCTAGTGTTCCGCCACACCCAGATATGCGCGTGCCCCACAGCCGGTGCCTTCGGCTCCAGCCCGTGGCCCGGCCCCGCTCGTCGACCATTCAACAAGCGTCCCTACGCTCGCTCGTAAGCCTCCAGAAAGTCGTCCCGCGTCACTCCCGACTGATTGCAGATCGCCCGCAACGTCGACGACTTCAGGTGCCCGTGGTTGGGCAGTGTCAACGGGGTGACGCTGCCGTCGTCGTTTCGTCTCCGCATGGCAATGTGCCTACCCTCGCGCACCACCTCGAAACCGAGCGCGCCTAAGGCGCGAACGACCTTTCGCCGCGGCGCGTCTTTCGGGAACCGCGGCACGGCCTAGCCGGCCATGCTAGCCTCAGCTACGAACGCCTCGACGACCGGCGAGTCGTCGTCCACCAGCGCCTCCGCGCCGAACGTCTCGACATGGAACGCGATCGCCGAGCGCAAGTCGTCGAGTGCCGCCTGATAGTTGTCGCCTTGGCCGACCACCACGCCCTTCACGCCCAGTGGATAAGCGACATAGCCGTCGCGGTGCTTTTCCACGATCACCTTGATTTGAGCTTCCATGCGTCATTCCCCACCGCACACGGGTTGCCCCGACAAACGTAGCGCACGGTTCTTTCGATTTCCACCCGGCTTCTCCCTGCTCATTCGACCGCCTCGTAGACCAATTCCCTGACCCTCGCGAAGTCGTCCAGTCCGGCGGCCGGGATCACCTGCGTCATGTAGACGACGGTCAGCTTCTCGACCGGGTCCACCCAGTACGAGGTGTGGTAGGCGCCGCCCCAGAAGAACTCGCCAGGCGATCCGGGCATTCCGCGCAGTTCGGGGTCGGACACGGTACCGAAGCCGAGGCCCACGCCACCACCCGGGAATGACGCAGCAACCTCGAGGGCATCTGTCGTCATCGTTTCAACGGACTCGCGGGAGAGGATCGGGCTCCCGCCGCGCCGGATGGCCTCCAAGAATCGGGTGTAGTCGGCCGTCGTCGAGAGCAGGCCGGCGCCCCCGGAGAGACTCCGCCGCGGCCCCGCAATGTAGTGGCCCTGACCGTGGAACGGGGTATTCGCGTCGGGGAGAACCAAGTTTCCTTCGGCGTTAAGCGAATAGACGACAGCCAGGCGGTCGGCTTTGGCCGCAGGCAGGTAGAACGACGTGTCCGTCATGCCGAGCGGGGAGAAGATCTCTGCCTGAAGGTACGCGTCGAGTGCCTCGCCGCTCGCGACTTCGACGATCGCACCGAGAATGTCGGTGTTGTAGCCGTACACCCACCGTTCGCCCGGTTGCGCGTCCATTGGCATCCGCGCGATGCGGCGAACGGTCTCGCGGATGGGTTCGTCGCGGTGCCCGAAGTACCAGTGCTGCAGACCGGCGGCCTGCCATTGCTCCGCCGCCGGCCCCTGCCCGTATCCGATGCCGGCGGTATGCGTCAGGAGGTCGCGAATCGTGATCGGCCGCGTGGCGTCGACGATCTCGTAGCCGCCACTGTCCCCGGCGACCGCGACGCTGGTGGCCGCGTACTCGGGAAGGTGATCGCCTGCCGGCTGCGCGATACGCAGCGCGCCGCGCTCCTGCAGCCTCATGACGGCTGCGCTGACCACGGCCTTCGACATGGATGCGATGCGGAAGATGGTATCGGTCTGCATGGGAGCGTTCGCCTCGCGGTCCCGATACCCCACGGCCCGGTGGTAGACGGTACGGCCGTCGTGGGTGACCTGCAGGACGGCGCCCGGGAGCTTGCCCTCGTCCACGGAGGCCTCGAGAAACTCGTCGAGTCCCGCCAGGCGTTCGACAGACACGTCCGCGAGCGCCGGTAGCGCAAGCGCGCAGACCGCAACGAGGGCAAAGCGATGTCGTATGCCGGGAGTTCGGGGCATAGGTTCGGACCTCGCTACGAACGGCCGGCCGCGCCGCAGGATTGCCTTATCGTGAGCGTGACAGGCAGTTCCTCGGGCTGAACCTCCTGTCCATCAATGAGATGGATCAGGTGCTCCACCAGCTTGCGGCCGGCTAGCTCGGTGTCCTGGCGCACGGTGGTCAGCGCCGGCCGGGTGTGCTGGGCGATGGGAAGGTCGTCATAACCCACCACTGCAATGTCGCCGGGGACATCCAGCCCGCGGTCGTGCAGCGCCGCCATGGCGCCGATCGCGATGAGATCGCTGGCGCAGACGATGGCGTCGACCCGACTGCCGCTCGCCAGGAGCGTTTCGACGGCATCGTAGCCTTCCGCTTCCGAGGAGTTGGCCGAGATGTGCAGGCCCGGATCGGTATCGATTCCGTGACCCGCCAGCGCCTCCAGGTAGCCATCGTAGCGGTGCGTGAATTCCGGATTGGCCGCCGCTGTGACGCCGATGAAAGCGAAGTGCCTGTGCGCGAGACGGATGAGATGGGTGGTAAGTTCCCTGGCGCTGTCCTGGTTCTGGCAGGTAACGTAGCTGGAGACGCCGGGGACGTGGTGCTCGAGGCCCCAGATCACGAACGGCGTGCCGCTGGCGGCGAGTCCGTCGAGTTGCGCATCGTAGCTGGCGCGGTCCCGAATACCCAGCAGGATCAGGCCGTCCGCGCGGTGCGCGTCCTCGAAGTCCTGCACCCAGTTCTCGCTGAGTTGCTGGAAGGTCACCAGCAGGTCGTAGCCGTGGCCGGCCGCCGCGTGAGCGACGCTGCTCAGGATGGAGAGGAAGAACGGGTTGATATGGGACTCAATCTCGTCTTCGCACAGCAGCAGCGCCAGGGTGTTCGTGGTCTTCGCCCTCAGGCGGCTGGCATTGCGGTCGACCGTGTACCCCATCTCCCTGGCGATACGCTGGATCTCCCTGCGGGTCTCTTCGCTGACCTGCGGGCTGTTTCGCAGCGCGCGGGACACCGTTGACTGGGAGACGCCGGCTCTCGCCGCGATGTCGAGCGAGGTGGTCTTGTAGGCTTTCATGAGGTGCGCGTTACCCCTGCTCGCCGCAGTATAGAGCATCGTCCAGACGGCGTTTCCGCTCGACACGGGCGACGTTCGTCACGGCTGGCGCGCTATCCCCCCGCCCGTCCGCAGTTCGGCGGCAACATACGAATACGAATGCGAAATATTGCCTGGGTCGATGGTTCTTCCTAGGATTGTTTCGTTTGGAGAAGTACGCCTTTTTGACGCGAATCGCGCCCCCGGCCGGGCATCCTCGTGCTTCATGGAGGCGTAGCCGTCTGGTCTCCTGTACAGGCCACCGTTGCTTGATTCATCGGAAATCCAGGAATGGCCAGGAACGCAACCCAGGGGAGATACCCATGTTGAAACAGAACTGCTCGATGATGCGGACCGTCGCGCTGTTGGCCGCGCCCGCCCTCGCATACATGACCGGCGCCGCGGCGGCCGAAGAGGCGGAATCGGATGAATTGATCGAGGAGATCGTCGTCACCGCCAAGTTCCAGCGAAGTCTCCAGGACGGAGCCTCGCAGAAGCGCGGCGCCGACCACCAGCTCGAAGCCATCGGCATGGAAGATATCGGCGTGTTGCCGGCGAAGTCCATCGCCGAGGCCATTGCCGCGCTGCCGGGTGTCGCCGGAGCGAGGGACGACGACGGGACCATCAGTCAACTGTCGGTGCGCGGTACGACGGACATGACGCTCGGCACCCTGAACGGCCGCGAGCAGGTCACGGTCGCGAGCACGCGCAACGTCGAATACGCGCTCTATCCGCCTAACGTCATGACGGGGGTGCAGGTCTACAAGACCGCCCGCGCCAATCTCCCGGAGGGCGGCGTTTCCGGCACGGTCAACATGAACACGATCCGGCCGATGAGCTTCGACGCAAGGGAGATCGTGCTCAACGGCGAGATGACTTTCCCCGCCGTGGCCGACGACGTGTTCGACGCGAACGACAACGGCGGGCAAGGCAGTGTCGTCTACATCGATCAGTTGAGCGACAGCCTCGGGATCGTGCTCTCCTATGCCTACGCCGACGAGGCGCTCGGACGCGACGGCGATGTCAACCCGTTCGACTGGCGAGGCTTCGCCGGCGGGGGATTCGGCGCGCCGCCGCCCGATGTCGACGGCGACGGCGTCTCCGGTGACGAGGTGATCCCGGCCGGCTTCACGCTGTTCAACGGCGGCGGCGCCGAAGAGCGAAACAGCGCATTCGTCGCCCTGCAGTGGCTGGGCGAGGAAGTCGAAGTCAACTTCGACCTGCTGGACTCGAGCCGGGTGCAGGACAAGCGGGTCAACGGCGTGAACTTCATCGGCACCACCAACCGGGGCTGGGCGCTCATGAACCCGGTGTTCAACAACCGGGCCGGCGTCGATGAGGTGGTTTCCGGAACCATCTCCGTCCCCGGCACGAACGCCTCCGGTTTCGGCAGCGGCGGCAGTTCCAGCTATAACCAGTTGCACGATGTCCAGCATGACGTGCTGAGCACCGGACTCAACATCAGCTACAGCAGCGGCGACTGGACCGTTGCCGGAGACTTCGGCTACTCCTCGGCCGACAGCGACTTTCACCTGTTCAATACCACGACGCACCTCGCGCCCACGGGCGGCTTCGGCGGACCGACGTTCACCCTCACCTTCAACGCGCTTGGCAACAACCCGACGCTCGCCGTCGCCGAGAACCTGGTGGATCCCACCATCTGGGTACCCCGGCAGTTCGAGGAATACCGGGAGACATCGAGCGACGAACTGACGTCGTTCAAGCTCGACGTGGAACGGGATCTGCACGGCGGAGGTTCCGGATTGAGTCTTACGAGCATCGAGTTCGGCGCGGGCTTCTCGGCCCGGGAGAAGGTCTACGCCCTGCTGGCGGACCGGTTCAACGACGCCATCGTACCGGACGTCGACCCGGTGCTGCTGACGCCTCGGCCGCTCGATCAGAGCTTTGTTCAATTCATCGCCACGCCCGAAAACGGACCCGCATTCATCGTCTGGGACCTGTTCAGGATCCGCGACGAGAGGTTCACCGCGAGGACGCCCCAGGCCGAAGCGATGAATCCCGTACAGTCCCGGAACACGCTCCTGCAGCAGTCCGGCAGCGTCGACGAGCAGAACGTCTCCGGATACGTCCAGCTCAACTTCGAAGGACAGGCGGGCAACGCCCCCGTGAGCGGCAACGTCGGGGTCCGCTTTGCCAGCACCGATTCCGAATCTCCCGGGTGGACGACGCCCGACCGGGTCAATGTGCCCGCCACGGCGATCAACCCGGACCACAGCTATTCCGACGTGCTGCCCAGTCTCAACGTGGCCATCGAACTCGCAAACGACAGGCTTGTCCGGCTGGGGCTCGCGAAGGTGATGAGCAAGCCGCCCCTGGATGACCTCAAGTCGTCGCAGACGCTGTTCATCAGCGGCTTCGGCGCGAACGGCACAGCGGGCAATCCGATGCTGAATCCCACCGCCGCGTGGCAGGCCGCCATCTCCTACGAGTGGTACCCGAGCCCGTTCACTTCCGTGGCCGTGGCGGGCCACTACTCCGACCTCGAGTCCTTCGTCGGCACGGAATTCACGACGATCGTGGTCGTGACAGCGGATTCCGTCGACGGTTTCGGCAACGTCGTACCTGGCGGCCCCGTCAACGTCGAACTCGAGACGCTCGGAAACGGCGACGGCGGCTACATCCGGGGCCTGGAATTCGCCGCGGCAACCAACTTCGGGTTCATCTCGGAACCCCTGTCGGCGCTCGGCATGAGCGTGAACTACGCCTTCACGGCGTCGAACGTGGTACCGGTCGGCCGACCCGAACTCGGGGGCAGCGTCGGCACCGAGGGCGCCGCCCTGACCGGACTGTCGGAGAACGTCGCCAACGTCAGCCTCTGGTGGGCCAACTACAACATCGAGGCCCGCATCGGCATGGACTATCGCAGCGAGTACATCGAACCGAACGTGTTCGGGAACTTTCTCAATGTAGACGACACGACACTGGTCAGCTTCAACGTCTCCTATGATGTCAACGAGAGGTTCCGCATCAGCGTCTTCGGGTACAACGTCGGTGACGAACAGCGCCGCAAGTACACCGCCGGAATACCCGAGCGGACCGAGTTCAACCAGTACTACCGGGAGACCTACGGCGTAAAGGTCTTCTACCGCATGTAGTTTCCGCCAACCCATCCCGACCCACGCTCGCCCCGTGACGTGGGTCGGGTGACAATCTGCAGATGCCGTTTTCGTCGCGCCTACTGCCGCTCGTCCTGCTGCTTCTCGTTGCGGGTTGCGGTGGCGGCGGAGGTGCGCCACCGGCGCCTCCCCCTCCCACACCGGTTCCGGGTCCCGGACCGGGGCCGTCCCCGCCGTCAGATGCCCCCCTGTACACGGACGTCACGGAGACTGCTGGCATCTCGTTCACGATCGGTTTCTCGGGCGATATGCGCAATCACGAAGTGCCGATCCTGGCACCCAGCGGCGTCGCCGCCGGCGACTACGACCGGGACGGAGATGTCGACCTCTTCATCGTGCGCGGAGACCTGGGTCCCAACCTGCTGTATCGGAACGACGGCGACCTCGAGTTCACGGATGTCGCCGCAGAGGCCGGCCTGGCTTTCACGAAGACCGGAGACCGGACCTACCGTCACGGTTCTCCCGCCATGGCGGACCTCGACGGGGACGGCGACCTCGACATATTCGTTCCGGGGCTCGACGGCGATCCGTCGTTAGTCTTCTCCAACGACGGCGACGGCACCTTCAGCGACGTGACCCCGGGTTCCGGGCTGGACCGCATGCGGGCGGAGTACAGCCTCTCACCCGCCCTCGGCGACTACGATCGCGACGGCGACCTCGACCTGGCCATCGGACACTGGGGCACCCCGAGAGACTTCATCGGCGGGGTCGGCGATACCGAGCACCTGTGGCGCAACGATAGCGTGGCCGGCCGGATCAGGTTCACCAGCGTCAGCGTGGAGGCCGGCATCGCGCCGTCCGTGTTGCTGAACCGCGACCCGCGTATCAGCCAGCGCGCTTTCGACCCCACCTTCACGCCTACCTTCGCGAGGATCGACGATGACGTCTATCCGGACCTCTTGATGGTCAGCGACTTCAACTTCTCCCAGGTGTTCCTCAACAACCGGGACGGCACCTTTCGCAACGTCACGGACTACGAGGTCATCATCGACGGCAACGGCATGGGCTCCGCCGTCGGCGACTACGACGGCGACGGCGACCTGGACTGGTTCGTCAGCAGCATTCTCGCCATCGGCGAGAACGTGCCGACGCACGTGTCAAGGATTGGCAACCGGCTCTATCGCAACGACGACGGTGTCTTCGTCGATGCCACCGACGTGGCGGATGTCGCGGACGGCGGCTGGGGCTGGGGAAGCTGCTTCATCGACTTCGAGAACGACGGCGACCTCGACATCTACCACACCAACGGCTGGACCGAGTTCGACGAGTTCGGCGGCTTCACCAGGGACGAGTCGCGGGCATTCGTATCCAACGGCGAGGGCGGTTTCCGGAACAGCGCCGAGAGCCTCGGCCTCAACGATGCCGAACAGGGACGCGGGGTGGTGTGCGCGGACTTCGACAACGACGGCGACGTGGACATTCTCCTGCTGCACGCCAACGAGGACAACGCGGCCACGCTCTATCGCAACGATTCCGAGGGCAACAACCACCTCGGCGTCAGGCTGCAGGGCCGGCATCCGAACTCATCGGCGGTGGGCGCGCGCATCGTGCTCGACGTTGGCGGGACGGAACACTTGAGGGAAGTGACCCTTGGCAGCAATTTCGCCTCGCACAACCCCACGGCGCAGGTGATCGGCCTCGGCACGGCTTCACGGGTGGATCGCCTGACCGTGCATTGGCCAGACGGGGAGGAGACCGTCCTGCAGGGTGTCGCCATAAACCAGTACGTGGACATCGAACACCCCCGTTACGATCCCGAGGAAAACGCCGGTACGCGTCTCCTGGTCCTGCAGGGAGACGGCAGCGGCTTCTATGCAACGGGCGCGCGGGTGGAGATCCGTGCCGACGCACCTGCCGACAACTACCACTTCTCGCATTGGGAAGTCACCGGCGGGGAAGTTGCGGACGCGTCATCCGCCGAAACCGTGATCACACTGCGCGACCGCGTCGTAAGCGTCACCGCGCGCTACCTGCCGGGCGTGTCTCCCGAACAGGACGCCAGCGTCGCGCGCAGGTGGAACGAAGTGCTGCTGCAATCGATCAGGAACGACTATGCGAGACCTACCGTGCACGCGCGCAACCTGTTCCACGTGTCCGCCGCGACATATGACGCCTGGTCGGTCATCCAGGGAGTCGGGGCCGCCTGGCTCCTGGGCCGCGAAAAGGCGGGCGTGGCCTGTTCGTTCGACGACATGCCGGAGCCGGCAGATCCGGACAAGGCGACGGAGGCGGCCGTCAGCTTTGCGGCATACCGGCTGATCCGCCACCGTTTCCGGGACTCGCCGGGAGTGGCTGACATCTTCCGGGATACGGAAACGCTGATGCAGGCCTTGGACCTCGATGCAAGCATCGAGACGACTATCTACCAGGAAGGCTCTGCGGAAGCGCTGGGAAACCATGTCGCCGACTGCTACATCCGGTTCGGCCTGACCGACGGCGCCAACGAATCCGCCGACTACGCCAATCGGGCGTACCAGCCGGTGAACCCGCCGCTGAAGCCCGAGGAGCCCGGGAATCCCGACATCGAGGATCTGAACCGGTGGCAGCCGCTTTCGCTCACGCAATTCATCGACCAGGCGGGCAACCTGGTGGAAGGCACTCCCGACTTCCTCGGTCCGGAATGGGGAGAAGTCGTGCCGTTCGCGCTCGCCGAAGACGACCTGACAATCCACGAGCGGGACGGTTACGAGTACTGGGTCTACCACGACCCGGGCCCACCACCGACCATCGACGGGCCTATGTCGGAGAACTACAAGTGGGCCTTCTCCCTGGTCGTCGCCTGGGCGTCCCACCTAGATCCTTCCGATGACAGCATGATGGACATTTCGCCCGCCGCCATCGGCAACATCCAGTCATATCCGACCGCATTCGAAGACTATCCGTCGTTCTTCGACCGGGAATCCGGCGGGGATCCGGGGCAAGGCTATTCGATCAATCCCAGAACGGATGCGCCCTACGCGCCCCAGATGGTCCGCCGCGGCGACTACACGCGGGTGCTGGCGGAGTTCTGGGCCGACGGCCCCGAATCCGAAACCCCGCCCGGGCACTGGTTCGTCATCGCCAACGAGGTGAACGACCACCCGCTGCTCGCCCGACGATTCGGAGGTGCCGGCCTCGAACTCGATCGGCTGGAGTGGGACATCAAGACCTATTTCGCCCTCGGCGGGGCCATGCACGACGCCGCCATCGCCGCCTGGGGCGTCAAGGGCTGGTACGACTATATCCGGCCCATATCGGCGTTGCGGGGCATGGCGGAACTTGGACAGGGCAGCGATCCCAACCAGCCCTCCTACCACGAGCACGGCGTCCCGCTGATCCCTGGCTTCATTGAACTCATCGACGACGATGATCCGCTGCGCGGCGAGATGAACGAGCATGTCGACAAGCCCAAGTTCTACTCCTGGCGCGGACCCGATTTCATCGAGAACCCGGAGGTGGACGTGGCCGGCGTCGGCTGGATTCGCGCCGAGGACTGGTGGCCCTACCAGCGACCGACCTTCGTTACGCCGCCGTTCGCCGGTTACGTCTCGGGGCATTCGACGTATTCGCGCGCCGCTGCCGAAGTGCTGTCCGCGCTCACGGGCGACGTCTACTTTCCCGGAGGCATGAGTGGGTTCCGCATTCCCGCCAACGATTTCCTCCAGTTCGAGGCCGGCCCGTCCGTCGACATGACCCTGCAGTGGGCCACCTACCGGGATGCCGCGGACCAGTGCAGTCTCTCGCGCATCTGGGGCGGCATCCATCCGCCGATCGACGACATACCCGGACGGCTCATGGGCATCGAGATAGGCCGCGACGCGTTCGACGAAGCCGTCCGCTACTTCGACGGCATGGTGGATTGATCAGGCGGCCGGCTCGCGGGTCCGGTAATAGGGCAACGAGAGGTCTTCTACCCCGCGCTCCGCACGGGGATCGGTGCCCGCGACCATGACGATGTCTCGGTAGTCGTCTCTCAGGTTCTCCGGGATGCCCCCGGACCACCTGAGCGGGGACTCGGCGCTCATGTAGTGGTTGACGTACGCCCTGCGGTAGCAGGCCTCTGCCCGGTTCGGAAATGAGCGGTGCAACAGGTATCCATGAAAGAAAACGACGCTGCCGCGTTCGACCTCGACCGGTTCGCCCCCGTCCTCGTCATACGGGAAGCCGTATGTCTCCGGCGCATCGTCGAAGCGGGGGTCGTTGTGCTGTCGCATGTCCCACAGGGTCCGATGCCTGTGCGAGCCCGGCATCACCCACAGGCAGCCATTGTCGAGAGTCGCCCTGTCGAGGGCGATCCATGCGGCCACCAGGCTCCCGTCCGCGGTCGGGATGAAGGACTCGTCCTGGTGCCACGCCTGTCCCGGAGATCCCCTGCTCTTCATGAAGATCATGGACTGCATGCACTTGACGTCGGGTCCGATGATCTCCGTGAGAACCCGGGTGATCGACTCGTGCGCCACGTACTCGCGAAAGAGGGCCGAGACCTTGTGCGGGAAGTGCACCGCGATGACTTTGTTGTTCACTTCCTCGACGGTTTTGCACTCGGCCCCCGGGCTCCTCGATATGAACCCCCTGTTGCCAAGGCAGACGTCTATCGCCTCCCGGCACATCGCCTCGACATCGTTAGCATCGAACGCATCTTCCACCACGCAATAGCCACGGTCCGAGAAGTGTTGGGCATCTGTCAAACCCACGTCAGACCCCTTGTGCTTGTGGCCAGGCGGACCGACACGACGAGCGCCGGTGCGGTGCCGGTCGGAACTTTAGCCATTCCCGCGAAACGCGGCAATCGCTGGCCCGCCACGCGGCGCCACCAGCTACTGCGTGCCGGCCGTGCTGTACGGATCGGCGGCGTCCCGTAAACCATCGCCCAGGAGGTTGAACGCCATCACCGTCAGCACTACGAACAGTCCCGGCAGCATCTGCCAGGGTGTGAGTTCGATGACCAGCGGGTTCTGGGCCTGGAACATCAGCACGCCCCAGCTCACCACCGGCGGCCTGAGGCCGATACCGAGGAACGACAACGCCGTCTCGCCCAGGATCATCCCGGGCACCGCCAGGGTCGCGGTAGCGATGATGTGGCTCGAGAAGCTCGGCAGCATGTGCTTACGAATCACCCGCGGCGTGTCCGCGCCCATCAGCCGCGCGGCCATCACGAAGTCCTCCTCCCGGAGCGCCAGGAATCGGCCGCGCACCTGCCGCGCCAGGGAGGTCCAGCCGAACAGCGAGAGGATGATCGTGATGCCGAAGTAGACGAGCAGCGGCGACCAGTGCACCGGCAGCGTCGCCGAAAGGGCCATCCACAGCGGGAGCGATGGCAGGCACTGCAGCACTTCGATCATCTTGTTCACGGCCCGGTCCACCAGGCCGCCCAGGTAACCCGCGAGGCCGCCGAGCAGGATGCCCAGGACGATGGTCAGCACCACCCCCACGATACCGATAGACAGCGATACCCGGCCGCCGTAGAACACGCGCGAGAACATGTCGCGGCCGAGGGGATCGGTGCCGAAAAGGTGGATGTAGCCACCCTCGTCCACGGTGAAGAGATGCAGATCCGTGTCGAACAGGTTCCACATCTTGTAGGACTCGCCGCGGGCGAAGAAGCGAATGGGGAACTTCCTGGTGGTGTCTTCCGTGTAGATCCGGATCCACGTCTCCGGGTCAACCTCCATCTCGTAGGCATACACGAACGGACGCAGGTGAAACTCGCCTTCGGCGTCGAAGAAATGTACGCGCATGGGCGGCGCGTTGATGGCGTCGTCGTTGCGAGTCACGGTCCCGTAGGGGGAGATGAACTCGCAAAAGGCCGCGAGGGTGTACAGCACTATCAGGAATGCTCCGCTGACCAGGGCCAGGCGATGGCGCCGAAACCGCAGCCACATCAACCGCCGGGGTGATATGGTGGTGGCGTCTTCGCCAGCTTGCGCAGCGCCCGCGACTACTACTGAGGGTGCTACGTCACTCAAAGCGAATCCTCGGATCGACCCAGGCCAGCAACAGGTCCGACAGCAGGATGCCCACGACCGTGAGGATCGCCAGCCACATCAGCAGGCTTCCGGCCAGGAACATGTCCTGGTTCAAGAGCGACTGCAGCAGCAGCGGGCCGATCGTCGGCAGCCCCATCACGAGGGACACCAGCGCCTCGCCGGAAACCAGCGCTGGCAGCATCAGCCCGATATTGCTGATGAACGGGTTGATGGCGATGCGCACCGGGTACTTCAGCACGAGCTTCACCGGCCCGACGCCCTTCGCCCGTGCCGTGACGACGTAAGGCTTGTTCAGTTCGTCGAGCAGGTTCGCGCGCAGGATGCGCATGGTGAACGCGGCGGAGCCCAGTCCGACGATCACCATCGGCAGCCACAGGTGCGCCAGCATGTCTACCACGCGACCCCAGCTCCACGCCGCATCTTCGTACTCGGGCGAGAACAACCCGCCCGTGCTCACCCCGAACCATTCGAATCCGAGATGCATGAAGATCAGCGCCAGCAGGAACGGCGGCGTCGCCAGCCCCACCAGTGCGATGGTGGTCATCACGTAGTCGCCGATGGAGTATTGGCGGACCGCGGAATAGATGCCGATGGGCAGGGCCACGATCCAGGTGAAGAGCAGCGCCGAAACAGTGATCGTCAGCGTATAGCCCAGCCGTTCCCACACGAGGTCGTTCACGGGCCGCTCGAAGACGTAGGAATAGCCCATGTCCCCGGTCAGGAAGTTGCCCGCCCAATAGAAGTACTGCACCCATATGGGCTCGTCCAGGTTGTACTGGGCCCGGAGGTTCTGGACGTATTCCTCCGTGGGAGCGATGCCCTGGGCGGCCAGGCTGTCCAGCCTCGACGAGACGACGTCGCCTTCGGGCAACTGGATGACCGTGAAGATAATGATCGAGATGATGGCCAGGGTGGGAATCAACCCCAGGAGCCGGGATATGACGTATGACCGCATTATTTTTGCCCCTCCCCCGCGTACCCGTCTTGCCCGCCCGGCTCGTCCGTTTCGTCGATATACCAGGTAGCCGGGTGGTAGGGCGTCGTCCAGCGATTGTCCGCTCCCCAGATACCGTTCGGCACAACGTTCTTGAGCCGGCTCGATACCGCCACCGGATGCGGCGCATTGCCGACGGTGCCGATCGCCCACAGGTGTTCCGCATGGGCCTCAAGCAGCGTCTTGGCGGCTTTCGCGCGATGCGCCTCGTCGGTGGCGGTGAGGAGCTCGCCGCCCCAGTATTGCAGGTTTCGGATGAGTTCGGGCGGTTCTTCGCCGACTTCCCCGTCGGTCTGGTGGTACCGGCCCCAATGGTTCCACATCGTCATGTCCCAGCCCGCCCGGTGCGGATAGAACCAGTCCGGCCAGTGCGGGAACAGGATGTCCGTCACCTTGTCCGCGTGCCACGCCGTCATCTGCATCTTGTTCGCCATCGCCCGCTCGGTCTGCAGGCGCCGCTCGATGGTCTTCAGGCGCAGGTCGATGCCCACCTCGCGCCAATAGTCCCGCACCAGCTCCAGGCTGATCCCCTTCGGTGTCTCGAAGTCGATGAACTCGAGCGTGATGATCAGCGGCGACCCGTCCGGGTATTCCCGCAGCCCGTCGCCGTCGACATCGAACAGACCGAGTTCGTCCAGCAACTCGCGCGAATAGTCCGGGTCATAGCGAATATGCGCCTGTCCGAAGCGTTCCTCGTACCAGCGGCTCGACCGGTGCGCGGTCACCTGGCTCGGCGTGCCCTGGCCGAAGTAGATGACCTCGTTCATCTGGTCGCGGTCGATGGCGTGGGACAGCGCGCGGATGAAACGCCGCTCGCCCTTGCCCCAGACCAGTTCGCGGTACTTGAGGTCGTCGTAGTTGTAGTTCGGCTGGATGGCCACGTCGGCAACGTGCAGGCGGCGCCAGATGTGTACCTGGTTGACGCCCTTCCTCTCGCCGAGCTTGAGCAGCGGTATGAGCGGCGTCTCCAGCGTGTGGGCGGTGAAGTCGAGCTGCCCGGTGGCGGCCTGGAACGTGATGATCTCCGAGCTTTCGAGCAGGATGATCACGTCCACCGCGTCTATGTAGGGCAACTGGTTGCCGGCGGGGTCTATCTTGAAGTAGTACGGGTTGCGCTCCAGGCGCAGCTTGGTGGGCGTGCGCTCCACGGCCCTGAAGGAACGCAGCGTGGGGACCTTCGGGGCGTCCTCGTTACCCCAGCCGCGCAACTGGTTGAACATGGCCATCCAGGTGACGTGGTTCTTCTCCTTCACCAGCGCATTGAGTTCGTCCCTGTCCCGGTACGCCGGGTGGTAGTCCTTCAGGAAGTGCATCGGATCGACGAAATGGCTGCCGAAGAACGCGAAGTAGTTGGCGAACATCGGGTTCGGCTTCGGGAACACGTACTGGAAGGTCAGGTCGTCGATGGTGACGAACTTCGCCCCGCGCACGGCGACGTTCGTCAGCGGCTGCATCTCCGGGTCCAGCCAATCGTGGTTGAACCGGAACATGAAGTCCTGCGAGGTCAGCGGATGGCCGTCGGACCACTTGATTCCGGGCCGCAGCTTGATCGTCGTGACGCGCCCGTCTTCGCTCACGCTCCAGGACTCCGCGAGGTTGGGCAGAACGTTGCGCAGGTCCGCCGAAATCGTCAGCGCGTGCTCCCAGGCAAAGAACTGCCACCCGTCCCAGAGCGTGATGCGGGCCTTGCCGCCGTACTTGCCGATGCGCTCGTAGGGATGGCTGACGAGGGGGTCGTCGGGAAGGCGCTCTCTCACGGGAGGAAGATTCCGGCCATCGAGCAGGGGGCTTTGGGAAAACTCCGTGATGCCGAGTTCGCTCGCGGTCTTCGGCGGAGCGAACCACTCCGGCGGCATCCCCCTTGTGAGTTCTCCCTCCGCGGCTGATTGGACTGGCGCGATGTCCTCTCCGGCGAGGCAGACCGTTGCGCCCATCGCAAGGCCGACCCACGCGCCGGCAAACTTCAACTTCATGAGGCCATGATGGCGACTGCACGGCGGCGGCGTCAACACGCGCCTTCTATCCAGACACGCGCCGCAACGTGGGCGCCGGCCTACTCCGAGTACGAGGCGATGATCGCTACTTTACTTCCTCACGCGGTCGACGAGCGGGGCCGGGCCAGGAGTCAGCCGGGGAGCGCGAGGGGGCACCCCTTCTATGGAACAAACATTTCCGGGGAGGGCAAGGCTATGGGTTGGATAGTGGCACCATAAATGGTAAAAATCATTCCATGCATACAACCATCGACGCCGCCGGCCGTCTCGTCGTGCCCAAGCCGATCCGCGAGGCGGCACAACTGCACCCGGGAACGAGGGTGAGATTTCGGGTGCTCGAAGGCTGCGTGGAGATCGAACCTGTCCCCGCCCGGATCACTTTCAAGCGTTCGGGTACTTCGATGATCGCTGTCTCGAACGCCGGCGGCGAGCCGCTCACGACTGCTGAGGTAGAGCGGACGTTGGCTCAGTCGCGCTCCCACAGCGCGTCCGACCGACTTCCCGAGTGACGCGCTACCTCTGCGACACGAACGGGTTGATTGCGTCGGCCTGCGATTGGCACGAACACCACGCCAGAACGCACGCGGAGCTGCAACGTCGCGCCCACGACCGGCAAGAACTGGTGCTGGCGGCGCATTCGTTGGCCGAAATCTACTCCGTCCTCACACGATTGCCCTGGCCGCGCAGATTCCGGGGCGAAGACGCCCTCACCCTCATCAAGGGCAACTGGTCGAACACTCCCACCGTGCACCTTACGGCGCGAGAGACTTGGAAAGCCGTGCAAACCGCCCAGCGCCGGGGCGTACGGGGCGGACAGATATACGACGCCCTCATTGCCATAGCGGCGCTCAAGGCGGGCGCATCCGTCATACTCACGTGGAACGTTCGCAACTTCGAGCCTTTTGCCGCGGACATACATATCGAGGCGCCGCGCTGACGGCCTGACGCTGCAGCCTTCCGGGGTTTCCCTTGCGCACCGGACCCGGTCCGGCATTTCGCGCGCGGGAAATAGCCGAAAGAGTTTATTGGAATCAAATAGTTAACGTAAACCAACCGAGGGCCAGTGGTTCCACCCGGCGATAGGCAGTGTCCCAGTCCCAGTCGCCCGTCAGGCGAGGTCGTCGAGTTCTTGGCCCACTCGGGCGAGATCGAAGGCGCCCTCCATGCGCACCCAATGGCCCGCGTCGCTCCAGCCTAGCCTCTCGAGGGCGATCGTCACCGACCATGGCTATATCGTGTAGCGATACCAGACGCCATCACGACGCGGTCATCCGGGCGATCCGCCTTTCACCGGGGTGAACGCGCCGCCGATATCAACACCGACACGACATCGATCTTCAAGTTTCATTGATCGTCGGTTTCGTCGATGTACCAGGTCGCCGGATGGTAGGGCGTCGTCCAGCGGTTGTCGGCGCCCCAGATGCCGTTCGGCACCACGTTCTTGAGCCGCCTCGACACCGCCACCGGATGCGGTGCATTGCCCACCGTGCCGATCGCCCAGAGGTTCTCCGCATGGGCCTCGAGCAGCGCTTTCGCCGCCTTCGCGCGACTCTCCTCGTCGGTGGCGGTGAGGAGCTGGCCGCCCCAAGTCTGCATGTTGCGGATGAGTTCGGGCGGCTCTTCCCCGAGTTCCCCGCCGCTCTGGTGGTACCGTCCCCAGTGGTTCCACATCGTCATGTCCCAACCGGCCCGGTGCGGATAGAACCAGTCGGGCCAGTGCGGAAACAGGATGTCCGTCACCTTGTCCGCGTGCCACGCCGTCATCTGCATCCTGTTCGACATGGCCCGTTCCGCCTGCAGGCGCCGCTCGATGGTCTTGAGGCGCACGTCGATCCCCACTTCGTGCCAGTAGTCCCGCACCAGTTCCAGGCTGATGCCCTTCGGCGTCTCGAAATCGATGAACTCGAGCGTGATGATCAGCGGCGACCCGTCCGGGTATTCGCGCAGGCCGTCGCCGTCGACATCGAAGAGCCCAAGTTCGTCGAGCAGTTCGCGCGAGTAATCCGGGTCATAGCGGATATGCGCCTTGGCGAAGCGCTCCTCGTACCAGCGGCTTGACCGGTGTGCCGTGACCTGGCTCGGCGTGCCCCGGCCGAAATAGATGACCTCGTTCATCTGGTCGCGGTCGATGGCGTGGGACAGCGCGCGGACGAAGCGCCGCTCGCCCTTGCCCCACACCAGGTCCCGGTACTTGAGGTCGTCGAAGTTGTAGTTCGGCTGAATGGCCACGTCGACGACGTGCAGGCGTCGCCAGATGTGTACCTTGTTGACGCCCTTCCTCTCGCCGAGCTTGAGCAGCGGAATGTTCTGGGTCTCGAGCGTGAAGGAGGTGAAGTCGAGCTGCCCCGTGGCGGCCTGGAACGTGATCATCTGCGAGTTCTCCAGCACGATGATCACGTCCACCGCGTCGACGTACGGCAACTGGTTGCCTGCGGGGTCGACCTTGAAGTAGTACGGGTTGCGCTCCAGGCGCAACTTGTTGGGAGTGCGCTGCACGACCTTGAAGGAGCGCAGGGTGGGCACCTTCGCGGCGTCCACGTTACCCCAGCTTCGCAACTGGTTGAACATGGCCATCCAGGTGACGTGGCCCTTCTCCTTCACCAGGGCGTTGAGTTCGTCCCGGTCCCGGTACGCCGGGTGATAGTCCTTGAAGAAATGCATGGGGTCGACCCAGCGGCTGGCGTAGAAGGCGTAGTAGTTGGCGAACGTCGGGTTCGGCCTCGGGAACACGATCTGGAAGTTGAGGTCGTCGATGACGACGAACTTCGCCCCGCGCACGGCCACGTTCGTCAGCGGCTGCAGCTCCGGGTCCAGCCAGTCGTGGTTGAACGAGAACATGAAGTCCCTGGAGGTCAGGGGCACGCCGTCGGACCACTTGATCCCGGGTCTGAGGCGGATCGTCGTGACGTGGCCGTCTTCGCTCACGCTCCACGACTCCGCGATGTTCGGCAGGACGTTGCGCAGGTCCGCCGAAATCGTCAGCGCGTGCTCATGGGGCAGGAAGCGCCGATGGTCATAGAACGTCACCCGCGCCTTGCCGCCGTACTTGCCGATGCGCTCGTAGGGATGGCTGACGACGGGGTCGTCCGGCAGCCGGTCCTCCACCGGGGGAAGATCCTGGCCGTCCAGGATCGGGCTCTGGGAGAACTGCGTGATGCCGAGTTCGCTCGCGGTCTTCGGCGGGGCGAACCACTCCGGCGGCATGTTGGGTGCGAACGACGCTCCCTCTCCCGCGATGTCCTCTTCGGCGATGCAGACCGTCGCGATCATCGCGGGGCCGACCCACATGAGGACGCTCAATTTCATCGGGCCATGATGGCGATTGCGCTGCAACCGCGTCAACAAGCGGCCCCGCGATTCAGGGCGCAATGCTGCCCGAGCGAAATACCGGCCTCGCTACGGCTTGTCGTCCGATTCGTCGATGTACCAGGTCGCTGGGTGGTATGGGGTCGTCCAGCGGTTGTCGGCGCCCCAGATGCCGTTCGGCACCACGTTCTTCAGGCGTCTCGAAACCGCCACGGGATGTGGCGCGTTGCCCACGGTGCCGATGGCCCATAGGTGCTCCGCATGCGCCTCAGGACGTTGCGCAGGTCCGCCGAAATGGTGAGCGCATGCTCCCAGGCGAAGAAACGCCATTGGTCCCAGATCGTGATCCTCGCCTTGCCGCCGTACTTGCCGATGCGCTCGTAGGGGTGGCTGACCACGGGATCATCCGGCAGGCGTTCTCTCACCGGAGGAAGGTCCCGACCGTCCAGCAATGGGCTCTGGGAGAACTGCGTGATGCCGAGGTCGCTTGCGGTCCTGGGCGGGGCGAACCACTCCGGCGGCATTCCCGCAGTGTCCTCTTCGGCAATGCAGACCGCCGCACACATCGTGGTGAAGACCCTCACAAGCGCGGAGCTCAACTTCATCGAGCCTGATGGCGACTGCTCGGCGACGGCGTCAACAAAGCGCCTCTCCCGAAGGTGCCGGCACCGTCAGGTGGCTCCCTCGACAGTGCCGCCCACGTCGCAGGCGGTTTTCAGCACTTTCGCACGTCCGCACAGGTCAATGTCATACAACATGCCAAAACACAAACCCGCATGATTCGACTGGTACACTGTGCAAGCCGAACGGAACGATGAACGCGACCGTGATCGACACGCTGAGATTCGCTGACAGCCTGAAAGCGGCAGGCTTCGAAGTGCCGCAAGCCGAGGGCCTGGCGCGTGCTCTCGGCGCCGAACTGGCGGAGCGGATGCTCACCAAAGGCGATCTCGAGGACGCTCTCAGACCAATCAACGGCAAGTTCGACAGTATCGACGCCAGGTTCGAAGGCATCGACGCCAGGTTCGAAGGCATCGAGGCCAGGTTCGAAGGCATCGAGGCCAGGTTCGAAGGCGTCGACGCCAGGTTCGAAGGCATCGAGGCCAGGTTCGACGGTATCGAGGGCAGGTTCGACGGTATCGACGCCAGATTGGACGCAATGGACGCCAAATTTGACGCCAAGATCGACTCCGTGCATCGCGAACTCTCCGGCAAGTTCAACACGCTCGTCGGGGTGATGGCTTTGGGCTTCACCCTCCTCGTTGGCCTCGGCGGGTATAACGCGGTTTCACCCCGCCTCGCCGAAACGACCAGGCAAGCGCCCGAAACGCATCAGGAGGCGACAGCGCTGCCCGTCACGCCTGCCTCCCGGCTACTCGCCGAAGCCTGAGCCAACCCGACCTGGGTCACTGCTATCGCCCATCGGCCGCTTCGTCCAGGTACCACGTCGCCGGGTGGTAGGGGAGCGTCCAGCGGCTGTCCCATCCCCAGACGCCCGTGGGCGTCACGTTCTTGAGGCGCGTGGAGACGACCACTGGATGCGGTGCCTGCCCCACGGTGCCGATGGTCCAGAGGTTCTCCGCTGCCGCCGCGAGCAGCGTTTTGGCGGCCTTCGTGCGATGCGCTTCCGTCGTCGCGGTACGTAGCTGGTTGCCCCAGTACTGGAGTTTGCGGATGAGTTCGGGCGGTTCTTCGCCAAGTTCCCCGTCGGTCTGGTGATACCGGGCCCAGTGGTTCCACAGGGAGAGTTCCCAGCCGGCACGGTGCGGATAGAACCAGTCCGGTACCAGCGGGAACAGGATGTCGGTCACCTTGTCCGCGTGCCACAGCGTCATCTGCATCCTGTTGGCCTGGGCGCGTTCGGTCTGCAGGCGTCTCTCGATGGACATGAGACGCAAGTCGATGCCCACCTCGCGCCAATAGTCCCGCACGAGTTCCATGCTGATGCCCTTGGGCGTCTCGAAGTCGAGATACTCCAGCGTGATCGTGAGCTTCGACCCGTCGGGGTATTCCCGCAGGCCATCGCCGTCCACGTCCCGTAGCCCCAGCTCATCCAGCAGGGCACGCGCATAGTCCGGGTCATAGCGTAGGTGCGCCTCGGCGAAGCGCTGTTCGTACCAGCGGCTCGACGGGTGGGCCGTCACCTGGCTCGGCACGCCCTGGCCGAAGTAGATGGCCTCGTTCATCTGCTGGCGGTCGATGGCGTGGGAGAGCGCGCGGACGAAACGCCGTTCTCCCCTGCCCCACAACAGTTCCCGGTACCTGGGATCGTCGTAGTTGTAGTTTGGCTGGATGGCCAGGTCGCTGACGTGCAGACGGCGCCAGATATGCACCTTGTTGACCCCTTTCGCCTCGCCGAGCTTAAGCAACGGTATGTCCTGGGTCCTGAGCGTCATGGCAGCGAAGTCGAGCTGGCCCGTGGCGGCCTGGAAGGTGATCATCTCCGAGTTTTCCAGCAGGATGATCGAATCGATCGCGTCGATGTACGGCAACTGGTTGCCGGCAGGATCGATCTTGAAATAGTAGGGGTTGCGCTCAAGGCGCATCTTGGTGGGTGTGCGCTGCACCACCTTGTACGCACGCAGGGTCGGCACCCTGGAGGCTTCCTCGTTGCCCCAGCCCCACAGCGCCTGGTACATCGCCATCCAGGTGACGAAACCCTTGTCCCTCACCAGCGCGTTCAGTTCGTCCCTGTCCCGGTAGGCCGGGTGGTACTGCTTGAAGAAATGCATGGGATCGGCGAAATGGCTGCCGTAGTGGGCAAGGAAATTGGCAAACATCGGGTTTGGTTCGGGGAACACGTACTTGAACGTGAGGTCGTCGATCTTCACGAACTTCGAGCCCCTCACGAGCCGGCGCGTTACCGGACTCATTTCCCGGTCCAGCCAGACATGGTTCATCCGGAACATGAAGTCGTCGGCAGTCAGGGGATGGCCGTCAGACCATTTGATCCCCGGGCGCAAGCGGATAGTCGTCACACGGCCGTCCTCGCTCAGGCTCCAGGACTCCGCCAGGTTGGGCAGCACGTTGCGCAGGTCCGCCGAGATCGTAAGGGCGTGCTCGAAGTTGAAGAACTGCCAGTTGTCCCACAGCGTGATGCGCGCGGTGCCGCCGTACTTGCCGATAGTCCTGTACGGCCAGGTGACGACCGGATCGTCAGGCAGGCGATCAGCAACCGGAGGAAGATCCTGGCCGTCCAAGAACGGGCTCTGGGAGAAATGCGTGATGCCGAGTTCGCTGGCGGTCTCCGGCGGGGCGAACCACTGGTCGGGCAGCGGCACCGAATCCTCCGCTGCAACGCAGATGGCCGCGCCCAAAAGACAGGCCCACGGCAAGGCAAGGTTGAGCTTCATTGCGCCATGATGGCGACCGTCCTGCCGGCGCGTCAACGAGCGTTTATCCCTGCGTCGAGACAGTAGCTGTGCCTCTAGGTCTCCACATGGACCAGGCCTCCACATGGACCCGTGCTACTCCTTGCCGAGAGTCTCGTCGAAGTACCACGTGGCCGGATGGTAGGCGAGGGTCCAGCGGTTGTCCCAGCCCCAGATGCCGGTCGGCGTCACGTTCCTGAGGCGCCGGGAGACAACCACGGGATGCGGTGCCTGTCCCACGGTGCCGATGGTCCAAAGGTTCTCAGCGGCGGCCGCAAGCAAGTTTTTGGCCGCCCGCGTTCGATGTGTCTCGGTGGTCGCAGTGCGGAGTTCATCACCCCAGTTCTGAAGCGTGCGGATGAGTTCCGGCGGCTCTTCGCCAAGTTCCCCGTCGGTCTGGTAGTAGCGCGCCCAGTGGTTCCACATGGCGATGTCCCAGCCGGAACGGTGCGGATAGAACCAGTCCGGCACCAGCGGGAACAGGATGTCGATCACCTTGTCCGCGTGCCATAGCGTCATCTGCATCCTGTTGGCCTGGGAGCGTTCGGCCTGCAGGCGTCTCTCCACGGACTTCAGCCGCACGTCGACACCGACTTCCCGCCAATAGTTGCGCACGAGTTCCATGGTGATGCCCTTGGGGGTCTCGAAATCGAGATACTCGAGGATGATCGTGAGCTTTGATTCGTCCGGGTATTCACGCAGGCCATCCCCGTCCACGTCGACCAGGCCGAGTTCGTCCAGCAGGGCGCGGGCGTAGTCCGGGTCGTAGCGGATGTGCGCCTCGGCGAATCGTTGTTCGTACCATCGGCTCGAGGGGTGGGCCGTCACCTGGCTCGGCACGCCGCGGCCGAAGTAGACGACCTCGTTTATCTGGTCACGGTCGATGGCGTGCGAGAGGGCACGGACGAAACGCCGCTCTCCACTTCCCCACAACAACGCCCGGTACTTCGGGTCGGGGTAGTTGTAGTTCGGCTGTATCGCCACGTCGCTGACGTGCACGCGGCGCCAGATGTGCACCTTGTTGACGCCCTTCGCTTCACCGAGTTTGAGCAGGGGGATGTCCTGGGTCTTGAGGGCGTAGGCGGCGAAATCGAGCTGCCCCGTAGCGGCCTGGAAGGTGATCATCTGCGAGTTCTCGAGGAGGATGATCGCGTCGATCGCGTCTATGTAAGGCAACTGGTTGCCGGCGGGGTCGATCTTGAAATAGTAGGGGTTTCGCTCAAAGCGCATCTTGCTGGGCGTGCGCTCAACGACCCTGTATGCCCGCAGGGTTGGCACCTTCGATGCCTCCTCGTTGCCCCAGCCCATCAAGGTCCGGTACAGGGCCATCCAGGTGATGAAACCCTTCTCCTTCGCCAGCGCATCCAACTCGTCCCTGTCCCGGTACGCCGGGTGGTACTGCCTGAAGAAGTGCATGGGATCGGCGAATTGCATGCCGTAGTGGGCAAAGAAGTTGGCGAACATCGGGTTCGGCTCCGGGAACACGTACTGGAACGTGAGGTCGTCGAGCCTGACGAACTTCGAGCCCCTCACGAGCCGGCGCGTCACCGGGTTCATATCCCGGTCAAGCCACACATGATTCATCCGGAACATGAAGTCGTCGGCCGTCAGCGGCGCGCCGTCCGACCACTTGATCCCGGGACGCAGGCGAATCGTCGTGACCCGGCCGTCGTCGCTCAGGCTCCACGACTCCGCCAGGTTCGGCAGGACGTTGCGCATGTCCGCCGAGATCGTGAGTGCGTGCTCGCCGCCGAAGAACTGCCACGCGTCCCACAGCGTGATGCGTGCGGTGCCGCCGTACTTGCCGATCGTCCTGTACGGCTGGATGACCACCGGGTCGTCCGGCAGGCGGTCCTCCACCGGGGGCAGGTCCCGGCCATCCAGGAGCGGGCTCTGCGAGAAGCGCGCGATGCCGAGTTCGCTGGCCGTCTTCGGCGGGGCGAACCACTCGGGCGGCAATGGAATGTGCTGCGGCTCGGCCCCGACAAGACAAGCGATCATGATCGTCGCTACGCACCCAGCGACACTGCAAGGCCCGAGCTTAGTCACGATTTCAGTGTGATCGGAAGCTCGTGAGACGTGCCCGACACAGTCATCTTGTGCGCGACCGTCCCCAGCCCATCGCTAGGCGCAAAGCCTTTTCGAGGCTGCAGCCGCTACGGGGACATTTCTCGCAGCAGCAAAGGCTCAGACGGCCTTCGAGGATGGTGTCATTGGCGCCAAGAGCCATATGCCGTACGTTCTTGATCTTCGAGCATTTCGTCAACATCGAACACCAACAAAGTCAACGTATTTTGAGGACTCACACGGACTGTCTGCTCCCAAATCTCAAAGCGATGCGCTTCATCTCTGTCGAACCATGCACTCGCATCCATCTTCCTCAAGGTTTGACCATCCGAGTCTTTGCCGAACAATATGTCGAACGCGAAACTATCTGGATCAAGTTCTTTCTTTGGGAACCACCGCTCCGGAACAGACGGTGATCGGCGAAACCACTCTCGCCCTTGCCGAGAATGGCAGATGATCATTGAGGGTGTGTGATCACTCTCGATTAGCCGTATGGCCGTTGCAGTCTGACTAGCGTCGAACTCGTCGGCTAGAGCCCTGATACACCGAAAGGTGAGGCTCTTATATTCACGGGCCAACGGCCGAAACAAGTAGGGTGGCAAAAGAAGATTCGCGGCGTACGAATTGGCTTCTCGTTCGAGGGATCCCATCGCGCGAGAGGGATTCTCCTCTACTCGACAGGCCAGACACTGGCCACGATGGTAGTGCCAGTGACCAAGCTCGTGCGCAATCGAAAAACGCTGTCTGCGACGCTGCCCAAACTCGTTCACTGTGATAATCGCTCTGTCTCTCGAGCCAACGATTCGGGCCTCGCAGCCGTGCAGTACTCGGTATCTGACAAGGGCACCCACATAGAATGCAATCGCATCCAAGTCTATTTCGCCGGGAGTTGCAACACCTAGTTCAAGGAGAAGCCGCTCTGCCGACGTCAACCTCATTAATCCTCCGTATCTTCCGTTCGCTGGCCTAAAGAACCCAGTTCCTCGAGATCTTCCAGTATGCCGAAGACATCCTCATCGGAAAGCTCCTCCTCGTTTCGTGCGGCCATAGTCAACGTGGGGTCCGATTGCGACCTTTCAATCAATGAACGCAACCGCTTCCGAGCTGATGCTACGTCTATCGTCTTTTCGGGTGTTCTTCGCGATGTCCGAAGGCTCGCCAATGCCCCTGTCTTGGCAGCTGCCATCCGGCTCTTGTTTGCCGACAACGCAGCCTTCCCGACTATTTC
This sequence comes from Candidatus Azotimanducaceae bacterium, assembly GCA_965203615.1. GTDB lineage: Bacteria > Pseudomonadota > Gammaproteobacteria > Pseudomonadales > Azotimanducaceae > VXNE01. The sequence goes on along the minus strand of OZ241900.1, from coordinate 3,560,317 downwards.
AAGCACGTCTCGCCGGTTACGGGCTGGGTCACCACCTTCTTCTTCCCGAAACTCCTTCAGTATCTCTTCATCGGACATTTTCAAGATGTCCTCGATAAAGGCGTCGGCCAGCAGTATCAGCGCCTTTCGGTCACTGTCGTTTTTCCCGCTCATCGTGTCCATCCTTCCGGGTAGGCTCTCTGAATCCGACGGCGTATCAACCTCCGTTTCGTGTCGTATGCCGTCTCATCCAGATCAGTTAAATCTCTGAGTTCCTCTCGCGTGAATTCCTCCATGATTCCTTCTACCAAGTCCTTCGCCTTTGTATCGTCATCAAACAACGACGTAATGGCGTCTCGAATCCTTGAAGCTCCTTCGTCACTCATGGCGACCTCCTCCGCAGATTGTGGTATCGGCAAAACGGAGGCGCCACCGTCCTCTGCTTCTACCGACACAACGACGCCGTATCTCGTGCTCTTCTCCCCTTCTTCGCTAGCGATACTCCGCATGGTTTGAGCAAGAAAGCTGACCACATCAACGTCGGTTGGGCACCGCCGACGTCCTTCCAAAGCACGACACACTGCTTCCTGGAGAAGATCATCGGCCGCAATCGCAGGCCGAGCGTAGTAGTTCGCCGCTTTTCGTAGGCGTATCGAGTCCGCTTCCGACAGGGTCTTGACTGCCTTTTCAACCTCTGCCGGCGACAATGCAGGCCTATCGTCCTGTTGCGTCACAGAACTCTCCCATCACCAACTCTCTTTGCGCACTTTCTGCCCATCTACAGACATGCTCTGCCAATCCTAGAACCAATCGCCACCCACCCGTACAGATCGGTTTCGCTGATCGCAGCCTAATCCCATGCACCCTGCGTGCGCTAAATCATACCCGCCAAGGATTCCATCTTCGCCTCTTCGCGATGCCGACTTTTCGCTGCCACTCGTGTAGAGCGCCCTTCCAGTCATGTGATGCCCACAACAGATCGGGCGACCATCACCAGATTTGTCACCCGACCATGTCCGCGAATACCCCTTAGTTGCGCACTATGAAGTGAGAAATCGATAGTTGAGAGAAGGAATCACTCATGAGCAAGAACTCGTCCAACGACCTGACAGTCGAGGTATTCGCTCCGCGCGACCCGAAGCCCAGGAAATTCACATGGTCAAAGTCAACACTTGTTGGCACCGCCGCCGACGAAGCGGCGAAAGCGTTTGGCTACGAATCTGGGACACCAACTTTCCAAGACAAGGAAAGGGTCGATCTGCCACGCGACAAATCCTTGTTTGAAGTCGGTGTCCAGGACTTCGACACATTGAAGTTGACGGATACCGGAGGCGGAGTTTAGGTCGGTGTTGCCAGACCGCGTCACCATTGCTGCGCTCACAGATGAACTGAAGGCTGCCCATGAGTGGGCAAGGCGAGAACGTGTACACCTGGACGTCGTACTTCCGGACAAGCTCGTCCGTGCTGTTTTCACCCGTGAAGGTTCCGACGAACAGTTCTTCTTGCAAGGACAGTTCGATGGGTACAAGGAGTTGCCTCCCAAATGGCAATGGTGCGATTCAGATTGGCTGGATGGAGGAAACAGGCAACTTAGTCCTGAGGCCGCGCCAACGCCGTACGGCAGTTCTATCTTCTTGGACAGCGGGCACAACGCCATCATCTGTACACCGTTCAATAGACTCGCATTCCACACCTGTGGCGGACCTCACAGTGACTGGGGTGAACTAAGCCACTGGATGGGTGCAGGTCGAGGTTATGTGTATGCCGTGACAATAGCTGACATGCTGGATGTCGTCGCACGTGACTTCCGACACACGACTATGCGAATGGGATAATGGTGACACGCACACGCCCGCTCCCGAGACGACCGCTGCGCGGACAGTACTTGATCGCTCATGACCTCATTTCCGAGACCTGTCGGGCGTTGTCCTGTTTCTACGAAGCGGGTCGATCAGATGGCGGACATGAGGGGATTTGCTTTTGGGCAGGCCTCGAACAGCCCAACGTGACTACCTTCGAGACGGTTATCATCCCCGCGGCCCAACATGGACCATACGGCGTTTTCGTATCTGCGGTGGATTTCGGCGATGCCGCCGAACGCGCTCGCAAGATGGGTTTGGGCATTCTAGCTCAGGTGCACAGCCACCCTCGCGCCGATACCCGACACTCGGACGGAGACGACGACCTAGTAGTGATGCCGTTCGAGCACATGTTGTCGATCGTCGCTCCATTTTACGGCCGGACGGTGAGAACAATCAGCGACTTCTCAGTCCACCAGTTCCAAAATCACCGCTGGGTCTTGTGTCCCAAGAAGTCGGTACAGTCCGGTTTCAAAGTAGGGGGCAAGTAATGACGAGTGCCCGCGACGCCGACCGTAACCGGTTTTATCGACTACGGGATGCTCGAACTGTTGACTTTCTCAACAGTGACTGGTCGGTGGACACTGCGGTATCGATCATCGCAGGAGACGACGTCTGCCTCACCAGAGCCGGACAACTGTTGCTGATGACCCTTGTAAACCAACTTATGCGCTTTCATCGCGATGTGCACGTCTCGATTTCCAATCCAGACGCTCCAATCCTCATGCCTGCCATGTGTGCTGAAACAAGTCTCGGCGATGAGATGCTGGCGCTAGCGAGGAACATTGACCCCTACGGCCAGTTCCGAGTCGATACACATCCTACTCGAAGCGCCAAAGTAACAATTGGAGTTGGGGAGACCTGCCCAAAAGGCCTCCATTGGTACCTCGGATATGACAGATGCACTGCAGAGCTGGCTACCGAACCAGTCCCATTGGGCGACGGTATGAGTTCCGACCTGAGGGGTGCCAGTGTCGCTGCTGTGATTGGAGCTTCCGCCGCCATGAAGATCATCCTAAGGATGGCAACAGTGCCCCGCAAGCTGTCAGCCTGGAACTTGAGGGAAGGCGACGCGGCCAGCCAAGGACCCCGTGAACTCCCTGTCGTGGACGTGGGACGCACACTAATGGTCGGGGCAGGCGCAGTAGCCAACGGTGTTGCCTACTGGTTGATGCAGTGGGGTCATACGGGTGCGTGGACGATAGTCGATGCTGACCCTGTGGAACTCCACAACACAAACCGCTGCGTTCTGTTGTTTCCCGATGACGCGGGATGGGGTCATGGTCGAGTCCGCCTAAAGTCGAGCTGCTTGTCCCGGTTTCTGCCAGGAGCGCGTCACGTCGACAAATGGTACGACCAGGCGACAGAGGCCCTTGCGGACTTTGACACGGTCCTGATTCTTGCGAATGAACGAAACGTGCGGACGCAAATGTCTCATCGTAACGATCCCGTACAGTTCCAAGCAACGACAAGCAGGAATTGGCTCTCACAACTGCACCGCCACATAGGAGGGATCGATGGCTGCGTTCGTTGCCGGATGTCGGACATTCAGACGCCCCAATTGAACTGCAGCGAAGGTGCCACCGCTACGGAGGACGTGCCAAGGCGCCCAGACGCAGCCCTTCCATTCCTGTCATTGGCAAGTGGATTGATGTTGGCGAGTGCGTTGCAACACCTTCAACTCGGTGAGTTTGGCACCTCGGCGGAGAACAGATGGGACTGGGACTTCAAATCGGCGAACGAAATGACCGATAGCGGCATACGACGCTGCAGGGATGACTGCACAATCACTCTATCCCCAGCCGCTCGCAAACAGATTGCCAGCGCCACTCGATGGCACGACCGGCCATGGTTGGAATAGTCCGCGGACCGAACCGACCTCCATGTCGATGAGGATCCCGACACCCCGCGAGAAGGTGGACGCATGTTCCAGTTGAACAACTGCCAGGTGTCCCACAACGTGATGCGCGCGGTGCCGCCGTACTTGCCGATCGTAAAGGCTGGATGACGACCGGGTCGTCGGGCAGTCGGTTCGCTACCGGAGGAAGGCTCCGTCATCCTGGAATGGGCTGTGCGAGCAACGCGTGATGCCGAGTTCGCTGGCCGTCTTCGGCAGGGCGAACCACTCGGGGCGGAATGCGATGTATTCCTGCTCCGCGCGACGAAAGACGAGAAGCGTTGATCAGTCAGCGTGAAACTGTCCTATGTCAGCCCTGCCATCGATCGAACGCTGATCCGAAGCCGGGAGTCCAGGCTGCTGGCATAGTGCCGGAACTCTAGGCCAGCGTTAATAGCAGCCAGCAATTGATCGTCGCGAGAGCCTGTGTCCAGATCGGCATATGTCGTTAACCAGCGTTCCACCTCTGACCAACGCCACAGCCGATACCGGCTTCGGGGGTCCGTGACAGGAGATGGAAAACCGCCTGGTCCCCTCGCTCCGGAAACCAGCAGTCGTACACTCTCACGTGTACGCCCGCTGCGCGAAGCAATGTCCGCCATGGAAACCAAGCCAGCGTCGGCGATCCGCACGACCCTTAGGCCCGGAACTCTTTCAATGTCCCCGACGGCGGAACATACGGCCTCGGCCAAGTTGTCTGCCTGGCGATCGAAGGCAACAAACTGAATGCCACCTGATCGTCCAACCATTCCGTCATCGCAGCCACTCTCAAAGAGAGAGTCAATGATCTCCTCCGACTGCATATCGGGTCCTTCGACGATCAGCGTGAAGTGATGACTACCCATCTATTCATCCTCCGAAGGTTCACCTTGATGTGGGCAATTTCGCAGCATTGCCAGCAAATTTCGGGCGTGATTGCCCGAATTGCGGGGCGTTGACCAGATCGAGAACTGACAACCCGACCTACTCGATTCTCGGCACCGCATGACACCCCACCGATGGCCAGACGATGTCTGCGTAACCGTCCACCCTGCTGCTTCCGCCTCAATCAGCGCGGCCTCCACTTCCTTTCTTGGGTGCCTCCGCCGCGCCATGTTGACACGATACAACGAAAATCAAAGCTATGTCGATGGTGCTGGCGGGACTTTCGTTCCCACACAAGAACGAGACAGGAAAAACGCGTGATGCCGAGTCAGTGCCAGTCTTGACGCGGCGAACCTGAGGAGGCAGTAGCTCCACGACCTTTGTGACGAAATCTGCTCCGAACGTAGCCGGAACGCACGCCAAAAAAACACGGTATCCGCGCATCAAGGTGCCGCCAGCGCGCTGTCGGCATCAGGCAAGTGGCCTTGCAAAACAGGCAACAGGACCTGCATGAAAAACGAACGGGGCGCGCAGAACACCTCGCGCACATCGGCTTTCGAGCAGCGGGACAGCACGGAGTCCAGCGCGGCGGCTTCCCGGGAATCGATGGTGAGTCCATAGGCCTCGCGGACCTTGACGACCCGGCCGGCAAACCAGCAGCGATTCGCTTCGGGCAGCCATTCGGCGGCGTCCTTCGCGCCCTTACGCCGGTTGACGGCAGGCGCGGCCAAGGTGAGGTTGCGCAGGTCGGAAGCGAATCGACGCTTGGTCTGCCGGTCCGCCATGCACAACCCGCTGTCATGGGCTTCGGAAACGGCGATCATGTGCTCGACTTCGGTCTCGGTGCTCGAACCGAATCGCGTACACGTGTACGGACTGAAAATATCTCCCAACCTGGCGATGATCTCGTGCTCTACGGATGGCCGATACCGGTAGGCGTCTCGATCGTATGGCGCGCAACGGTTCTCGGGTGCGACAACCAGTCCTCTCCATGTCGTCTCCTGCGCGCTCGCCGTCGCGCACAACAGCAACATTCCGGCGACATACCGATACATGCGAAGGATTCTGTACGCAAATGGCCCAAACCACTGTGCGATATACGCCTTTCACGCGCAAGCGACCATTTGTGGGGTGCGGTCCCTCACATACGCTGCCAGTCCTGTTCACAAGGCTGGTAGGCTTGGACCCCCCGGAAAGCAGGGAACGAGAGAAGCCCGACATGACCGACACCGGGAACAGTGCCGCAACCGAGTGGGTGTACATGCCGTGAACTCCGTCCAGCCCCGAGAAGACCAGTTCGTCGGCGCGCTCGTCGGCTGCGCCGTCGGCGATGCCCTGGGCGCCCCGTTTGAAGGAAGCCCTCGCGAGGAGATCGCCAAGGTCACCGACCTCATGGACGATTTCCGTCCATCTCGAAGGAAGAAATGGGGGCGACCGGCCGGGCAGATCACCGACGATACGCAGCTCACCGTCGCCATCGCGAAGAGCATGGTCGACACGGGTCGCGTCGATGGCGCCGCGATCGCCGCCGAGTTCGTGAAGCTGTGGGAGTCCGGCGAGATCGTTGGCCAGGGGGGAGTTGCGGACCGGGCCGTAAAGCGCCTGATGGAAGGCGTCCCCTGGAGTGAAGCCGCACTTGCCGATGATCTCCCGTGGAACGGCGCCGCGATGCGGGTCAGTCCGATCGGCCTTTGGAATTTCGACGACCCCGATCAACTCGCCAGGGACGCGAAGACCTCCAGCATCGTCACGCATCAACACCCGTTGGCCATCGCCGGGGCGATCGCGACGGCCACGGCGGTCGCTTACGCGAGCACCTCGAGTTCCATCGTCACCAGCGAGTTCTTGCAGTCGGCAAGCCAGTCCATCGCCGGGCAAAGCCCCGAATTCGCGACGCATATCCTTGCGTTGCGCGACTGGCTCACGCTCGACGAGACGGACGCGCTGGAAGCCATCGCCTCAGCCAGCGGACAGGAGCTACACCCGAAGGGGTTTGGGATTTCCGTGCAGGTGGAGGCCACCGTCCTGGCGTCGCTGTACGCCTTCCTCAGACATCCGGACGACTATCGCGCAACGGTGGAACGCGCGATTCGCGTCGGCGGCGATGTCGACACCACCGCGGCGATCGCCGGGGCCATCTGCGGCGCGCACAACGGCATCGATGCGATTCCCGGCAACCTTGCCGCGAGCGTAAAGGACAGCGCGGAGATACACGACCTGGGAGCGCGGCTGTTTGCGGCACGTTTCCCACCAAGCATCTAAAGCAAACCCAACGGCCCGGCGGTCAGCCGGATGACCGGCCCAGAAATTGAAACCAAGGGGATCACCATGCCAAGACTATTGATCATTGTCGCTGTTTGTCTTTTCGCCACTTCCTGCGGCAAGGCAGTTGCCGAACAGCTTTCAGTCGAACCTCAACAAACTTTGGATCCTGCCATGGCCACAAATCGCGAGTTACCTCACGGAGATCCGGAGGAGGTCGGCATGTCTGCTGAACGACTCAAGCGAATCGATGACCTTGTCCAGGAGTACATAGACGCCGATCGCATCAAGGGCGCCGTAGTCGGTGTCACGCGACGCAACAAGGTGGTCTACATGGAGGCTCACGGCGTCATCGATGATACGACCGGCAGGCCCATGCGGAAGGACGCGATGTTTCACATGGCCTCCTCGACCAAGCCGGTGCTCGGCGTGGCGGCGATGATGATGATCGAGGAAGGTCTGATGAATCCGGAAGACCCGGTTGAAAGGTACATTCCCGAGTTCAAGGGTATCCAGGTGGCCGTTGCCAGGAAGTCTGCCACCAAGGACATCACCAAATCCAAGTCCAAGTCCAAGTCCAAAAAAGAACCCGAAAAACAGGAAGTTCCGGACCATCAGCTTGTGGATGCGAGCCGGCCTCTGACCATTCACGACCTCTTGACCCACACGGCCGGACTCTTCACGGGCGGGACCGGGACAATGGTTTCGAGCCTCGACAGACCCGAGGCGTCAGATACCCTCGCTTCCTGGATTCCCAAAGTGGCGGCTGGTCCGCTGGATTTCCAGCCGGGGACCCGCTGGGCCTACAGCGGCACTGTCGGTCTCGACGTGGTGGCGCGGATCGTCGAGATCGTATCGGGCACGCCCTTCAACGAGTTCGTGCAGACACGCATCTTCGATCCGTTGGACATGAAGGATACGCACTGGACCGTGCCGGAAGACAAGCGGGACCGGATGCCGGTTTTCAGCAATAACAAGGGCCCCTGGATCAGATCGGCCGATTATTTCTCGGGTTCCATCGGCCTGGTCAGCACCGCCCGGGACTACATGCACTTCGAACAGATGCTGGTCAACGGCGGAACCTTGTTCGGCCATCGACTCCTCAAGCCGGAATCGGTTGCCATGATGTCGACCAACCAGGTGGGGAATCTGTTCAACGAAACAGCGAAGGGAGGTTCCGGGCGCGGGTTCGGCTATACGGTTGGCATCACCGTGGATTCCGACCAGGCCGGGGATGGTCGAACCACTGGTGCATTCGGCTGGATGGGGGCCGCAGGTACCGTGTCCTGGACGGCGCCGGAAGAGGAACTGACGGTCGTATACATGGTTCAGGGGCCGACAGATCTGCCCTGGAAAATCGCAGAAGCGGTCAGGGATGCCATCGTCGACTGATCTGAAACGACTTCTGATTCATCCCCAACCCCTACTGATGTCGTCAGGCTAAGCGAGGAAGTCGAATGGAGACCAGATCGTGTGGTGCAGATTAACGTCGCGAGTTTCGGGTCAGAACATCGATGCCCTGCTTGGACGGGCGGATGAAATCGTTTCCTCATCCGGCAATAAGGAGTCCCTGCATTGGGTGGGCAAGGACTTCTTCGTGAGCGAACTGCCGGAAGACAACAACTTTGACTTGTTGCGACTGCTCCACCTGGAGATATGGCCGGAGATCTCCAGCATGGTGGCTTTCGATGTCCCCGTCATCGATCACGCCAGCCTGTTGATAAAGGGTGCCGGTGCCGCGAGAACGGCACTGCACCAGGATCGTCCCTATTGGGTCGGGAGGGAGGCATCACCGACGATTTTTTCGGTGTGGATTGCCCTCGAAGACATGTCGAAAAAACGGGGCGGGCTGATGCTGTCGCGGAACAACCAGGTCGGCGTCAGCGAAGTGTCGTCATTCAATACGGGATCCATCCTGGAACACGAGGAGAACGCGGAACCGGCGGGTGGGTTCCCGATTTCGATTACGGATCGAATTGCATCTCGAATGGCGGAGTCCATGCAGTTCGTCCGCATGGAAAAGGGAGACGCTGTTGCGTTCGATAGCTTTGAACCGCACATGTCGGGCCCCAACACTACGCCCACCCCGCGACTTGCAATGAAAATTGCCTATGCCGAAGGGAAGGACAAGACTCGATACCTTACGCGAACGGACACGCTGGAGCGTAGTTCCTGAGAACGTGAAAAAACCGCTGAAGATTGCGCTTTGGGGCCTCGGCAGCGTCGTTGTCCTACTCCTCGTGCTGGTGCTGGCAGGGCCGAGCGTTTTCGGATGGATGGTGGCGCCCAAACACCGCTTCGGTGACAAGCCACTACCGGACGCTCCTGACTACACGTTGCGCGCGCACTGGGCCGCCTGGCCCGACGATGCAAGTCCCGCAGAACATCGACCCGACGGCGTACCGTCCACACCACAGGAGACACGGCTGGCGGACGCTTTCTTTCTGCACCCCACTACCTACGGCGGCAAGGACCACTGGGTGCAGCCGATGGACGACGAAGACGCAAGACGCGGGACCGATATGGGTTCGATTGCGCGGCAAGCGTCCACATTCAACGGATGTTGTCGGGTGTACGCACCACGCTTCAGACAGTCGAACATCATGGGTTACCAGGAGGAAGAGATAAACCGGATCATGGACGTTGGCTACCAGGACGTGCGTGCGGCGTTCCGCCACTTTGTCGCTGAGATCGATCCGGACAGCCCCATCGTTTTGGGCAGCCACAGCCAGGGTACGTTTCAGATGGCCCGGCTGATCATGGAAGAGATCGAGGGTACGCCGCTGATGGATCGGCTGGTCGCAGCCTATGCCATCGGCCACCAACTGCCCAGGGCCCTGATTGAAGAGACGTATCAGGACATCGAAGTCTGCAGTTCGCCCACGCAGACCGGTTGCCTGATCACCTGGGACGCGCACGAAGCGGACAGGACGCCGGTTCCCTGGAGCATCCGCGACGACCAGAAGAACTGGAACGGCACGGATTACTCAGGCTTCGCCCCGAGCCAGAACATCTGCGTCAACCCGATCACATGGACAACCGACAGTCTTCCGAGCGACAAGGCAGATCACCTGGGAGCACTCACTATGTGGAACAAGGCTGCCGCACTCGATCCATCGCTGGGCGAGTTGGTTACAGGCACAGTATCGGCCTATTGCGAGCAGGGCGAGCGGTCCAACTGGCTGTTCGTGAACGCCGACCGGGACCCCAAATTGCAGTACCAAGGATGGTGGTCGCTGTTCGGGCGAAACCTGCACGGCGTGGATTACGACCTCTTCTGGGCAAACATCCGGCAGAATGCCGAAGACCGTACCCGGGCCCTGATCGAGGCGCGCAAGGCACCCGCAAACTAAACGCATCGTCTCCCGCGGGTTGTTTGCAGCACGGGTCTCGCCGGGCGTCTAATGTAGGCCCAAGTGCTGGCGGACGGTCGCATGAACGACGCGGTGGTGACGAACAAGGGCTACGTCTTCGAGCAGACCCCCGGCGGCGCCCCAATCAAGGCATGGACACAGGGCGTTCCCGTCGACGAGAGCGCGTGGGACCAGCTTCGGAACGTCGCCAAGCTGCCGTTTCTGCACAAGCACGTCGCCGTGATGCCCGATGTGCATTGGGGAATCGGCGCTACCGTCGGATCGGTGATCCCCACATCCGGTGCCATCGTTCCAGCGGCCGTCGGCGTGGACATCGGCTGCGGGATGATGGCGGTGCGGACTTCGCTCGGGGCGAGCGATCTGCCCGACGATCTGGGCCGCCTGCGCGCCGAGATCGAGCGCAGTGTTCCGCACGGACGCACCGCCGGCAAGGGAAGGGACAAGGGCTCATGGGAGAACCCGCCCGCGTCGGTCGTTTCGGATTGGCGTTATCTATCGTCGGGACTCGATGCCATCGTCGCCCGCGCACCCAAGCTGCGCCGGCCCGCCAATCGCGCCATCCGGCATCTGGGCACGCTGGGAACCGGCAACCACTTCATCGAGATTTGCCTGGACGAGGACGACGCCGTCTGGGCAATGCTCCATTCGGGATCTCGCGGTATCGGCAATGCGATCGGCCGGTATTACATCGAGCGCGCGAAGGACGACATGCGGCGGTTCTTCATCAACCTTCCCGACAAGGACCTCGCCTATCTCGTCGAGGGGACCGAGCATTTCAAGGACTACGTCGATGCGGTTTCCTGGGCACAGGAGTTCGCCCGCAGGAACCGGGAAGCCATGATGGCCCGCGTGCTGCGGGCATTGAGAGAGTTGGTCGGACCCTTCGAGCAGACCGCCGAGGCGGTGAATTGCCACCACAACTACGTCGAGCGGGAGAATCACTTTGGCAAAAACGTCTGGGTGACCCGAAAGGGCGCGGTTCGCGCGCGAACCGGCGATCTCGGGATCATCCCCGGCTCGATGGGCGTGAGATCCTACATCGTGGCCGGCAAGGGCAACGCGGAGTCGTTCAACTCGTGCTCGCACGGGGCGGGGCGCGTCATGTCCCGCGGTGCCGCCAGGCGCAGTTTCACGTTGCAGGACCACCGCGATGCGACCGCAGGCGTCGAATGCCGCAAGGACGAAGGCGTCATCGACGAGACCCCCGGCGCGTACAAGGACATCGACGCCGTCATGCAGGCGCAGACTTCCCTCGTCGACGTGGTGCATACGCTGAAACAGGTGGTCTGCGTCAAGGGTTAGCAAACCGCCAGGTTTGGCGCGTTGGCGGCAATACCGGCGGGCGCGTCGCCGGCTGCCGTTGAGCGCCCGCAATCTCGCGTTATTATCGTATCCACCGTTCGATGGAGGGGCTTCACATGCGCAACGGATATCGCGTTATCGACACCGACTCCCACCAGATGGAGCCGCCGTCCATCTGGCGGGATTACATCGACCCCGCTTTCGCCGACCGTGCGCCGAAATTCGACGACATAGGCCACGGCCGGGCCGGCCTGACGGTGGAAGGCGAACCCGTCGCCAAGCAGGACGGCAACTACCCGATGCACGCCGAGGAGTTCCACGCGGCCTCGAGGCGCGCATCGCAGGAAAAACACGAGGCCGCGCGCGCCGCCGGGTTCAGCCCGGAAGTGCGCCTGTCCGACATGGACGAATACGGGGTCGACGCCCAGGTGCTCTACCCCACCATGGGCGGTCAGATGCTCGGCAAGCCGTTTCGCGATCCGGAGTTGCTCGCCGCCATCTGCCGCGCCTACAACGACTGGAGCTTCGAGTACTGCAGCCACGCGCCGGAGCGCCTGCGCATGTCGGCGATGCTTCCGATGCAGGCACCGGACCTCGCGATCGATGAAGCGAAACGCATGGCCGAGCGCGGCGCCGCCTGCTTCTTCGTGCGGCCCAATCCCGTCGCCGGCCGCAACCTCCATCACCGGGACCACGACGACGTCTGGCGCACGATCGAAGGACTGAACCGCCCGGTGTGCATCCACGATTCCGGCTCGCCCTACCTGCCCTCTTTCGGCGATCGCATGGAAACGCATACGTCGGGCCACATCCTGTCGCATCCGTTCGAGGCCATGGCGGCGATGATGAGCCTGATCTGGTTCGGCACCATCGAGCGCCATCCGGAACTCTCCATCGTGCACGTCGAGGCGGATGCCGGCTGGCTGCCCTACTGGCTGCAACGCATGGAGCAGCACTGGGACTTTTCAGGCAACGCGGAGCATCCGGACCTGAAGAAGCGCCCCACGGAGTACTTCAAGTCGAACTTCCTGGTGGCCTGCCGGGGCGACGAGATGACGCTCGGGGCCGTCTGCGACCTGGTCGGCGACGACTACGTGACCTTCAATACCGATTACCCCCATGCCGACGGCACGTGGCCGCTCGGCATGGAACACCTGGAGCGACAGCCCCTGCCGGAGGAGAGCATTCGCAAGATCTTCTGGGATAACGCCGCCCCGGTGTTCGGTCTGGCCTGATCGGCGAAGCGGGTTGTCTTCTGCCGCGAACGAATCTTAAACGGGACGGAGGTTTCTGGTGGATATTGCGAGCCTGTTGGTCGCGGCCTTGGCCGGCGCGGCGGCCGGACTGATCGCCGTCTTCATCCTCGACGCCGTCGGGAGACCGCCCTGGTGGGTAAAGAGGAAGAAACGGGACGAGTCCGAGTGACGGATCGGGCCCGGTCCCGATAGGGACGCATCGCCCGCCAGGCCGTCTGCAAGAGGGTGCGTTTCGGCGGCCTACTGCGCGCGGATGGCGGTGTGGTAGCGCGAGCCGTCGAACCGGTCGAAGTACTCGCCGAGCCAGGGATGACTGATCTGGATCAGGTTCTCGCTGGCCTCCAGGTGCCGCTCGGCCACGTAGGTGCTGTGCAGCGCACCGTCCACCAGGACGTGATACCAGGGCCGGTCCTTCGGTGGCCGACTCCTCGCCATCTCCTCGTACCATTCCTCGCTCAGCCCGAACTCGGCGTCCACGCCGAATACGACGCCTCGATAGCCGAACCGGTTGTGTTCGACGATCTGGCCAACGAAGAATCGCGCGTTCAATCCCGCCATCGCTTCAGCCTTTTGTCCATTCGGTGTTCGGGGATTCCGTGATGTTCCTTATACAATTTTTCGGGCTTCTGTCAGAAAGAACCTGCAGCGCGCACGCTCGATTTCGCAGGGATCTGCATGCGGCCTGACCTGGCGCCGACACGCGCCGCGATTGCCTTTGACATCCCCCGGATCGACCTCCATCATTCCGCGCCTTCTGCTGGAGGGGTGAGATGAAGCACTGGCTGTGTGTCGGGGCAATGGTATTGGCGCAGTCGCTCAGCGCGGATGACCCCCTGGCGGAGTTTCAGGATGTCCAATGGGAAACGCATCGTGACGAGGCCCGAGGATTCACATTCCGTTACCCGTACCACTGGACCGGCCGCACCAACTCACAGGGGCAACAGGTCTTCTACGACCCCTTTGCCTACGATTCACGGGTCACTGTCTATACCCGGTCCCGTGACCCCGAAGAGGACCTCGGCAGCGTCGCCCGAGAGGCCGCATCCCAGGAATGGGAAGGGAGCATCGTCTCGGAAAAGCGCATCGAAATGGACGGCTTGCCCGCCTACGAGGTCGAGTTCCATTGGGTGCTTCCCGCAGGAGAACGCCTGAAGGCCGTGGTGCGCGTGGTGGCCGTTGAGCTGGAAGAGGAATGGCTGGTCTTGCACGGCCTGGACGGGACGGGAATCGACGGTTTCGACGAGCGTGCGGACAACGCCATCCACTCGGTTTCTTTCGACTAGGAGATCACGATGCAACGACTTGTGACTGCTCTCGCGATCTGCCTGCTCTGCACCGCGCCTTCACACGCGGAGCGTTTCACGTTCGTCGCGCTGGGAGACACCGCCTACGACGAGGCGCGGGACCAACCGATCTACGAAGCTCTCATCGAGACCATCAACCGGTCGGACCCCGCGTTCACCATCCACGTGGGTGACGTGTGGGGCCTGAACCACTGCGGCAATGCCGAAATCGAGGAGGTCCTGGAGACGTTCAATCGTTTCGACCACGCGCTCGTGTATACACCGGGCGACAACGAGTGGACCGACTGCCACTACCGGTTCGCCGGCGCATTCGACACGGCGGAACGGCTGGCGCAACTTCGCAAGGTGTTCTTTTCGGAGCCGGTGAGCCTGGGTGCAAGCCCCATGCCCCTGATCTCCCAGGGCCGCATCTCACCCTATGCGACGTATACCGAAAACGTCCGTTGGCAAAAACACGGCGTCCTGTTCTTCACAATGAACGTGGCGGGCTCCGCCAACGGCTATCGGTACGACGACAGCAACGCGCTCCTGGAAGCGCAGGAACGCAATGCGGCCAATGTCGCCTGGCTGCGGGACAGCTTTCGAATTGCCCGCGACCACGCTTACAAGGGCGTCGTGATCGCCGTGCACGCGGAGATGTTCCGGGGGGAGTCGGCGCGGGAATCGCTCCGCGGACCGCACGGGATCATCGTGCGTGAAATCCAGATTGCATCCGAGCGTTATGGCGGGCCGGTATTGCTCATTCACGGCGACTCTCACGAGTTCATCGTGGACCGTCCGTTCGTAGAATCGCAGGGCGAACTCGATCTGCCGCGGTACGCGAACATCACGCGATTGGAGGTATTCGGAGCGGCGGAGGTCCGTGCGGTGCAGGTGTCGGTTGACACCGACACGCCCTGGCTATTCGGGTTCGAGCCACTCTACAACGAATAGTCGAGAGGCGCGGCCCACCGGTTTGCCGCATTAGCCGTTTCCAATCCGCCCTGTCCCGGCTTTGCGTTACGCTTGCCGAAACCACCCCGGAGATGCATCCATGACGAGAGACCGCCTGCTCGACCGCGACTGGCGCGAACCCGTGCCCTATCCGGATCCCGCCGTCGAGGTGATCGACCGACGTTTCCGCCAGTACGTGCTCGGCAGCGCTGCGCTCGAAAGGCTATGGACGGGTGCCCGCTGGACCGAAGGCCCGGTGTGGTTCGGCGACAGCCGCCACCTCGTGTTCAGCGACATACCCAACAACCGCATGTTGCGCTGGTCCGAAGACAGCGGCGGGGTGGAAGTGTTCCGGGCGCCTTCCAACAACGCCAACGGCAATACGCGGGACCGCCAGGGGCGGCTGGTCACCTGCGAGCATGGCAGCAGGCGCGTGACGCGCACCGAGCACGACGGCACGATCACGGTGCTGATGGATCGCTTCGAGGGCAAGCGCCTGAATGCGCCCAACGACGTGGTTGTGCATCCGGACGGCGGCATCTGGTTCACCGATCCGGGCTACGGGATCATCTGGAACTACGAGGGCCACAAGGCGCCGTTCGAACTCCCCACCCGCGTCTACCGCATTGATCCGGAGACGCTTGCGGCAAGCGTCGCCATCGAGGAGATGGAGAAGCCGAACGGCCTGGCATTCTCGCCGGACTACTCCGTGCTGTACGTCGTCGACACCGGCGCGTCGCATACGCCCGGCTACCCGCGCCACATCAAGGCCTACGATGTGGTTGACGGCGGGCGCGTCGAAAACGGCCGCGTCTTCTGCGATCTGGGCAGGACGAGTCCGGACGGCCTGCGCGTCGATACGGACGGCAACGTCTGGGCGGCGGCCGGCTGGGCCGGCGATGCCGAGAACGGCGTCCACGTGTTCGCGCCCGACGGCGCGAAGATTGGCGCGATCCATCTCAGGGAGACGGTCTCCAACGTCTGTTTCGGAGGGGTCAAGCGCAACCGGCTGTTCATGACCGGCTCGCAGTCGATCTATTCCCTGTACGTGGAAGCACAGGGCGTGCCGTACGTTTGAGTCCATCGGGCTCGAGGTGCGACTCCGTCCATTCCAGTTGATTCGCGAAGCGCCGGCAGACAGGATACGGCCATGAGGATCGTGCACTTTGCGGATCTGCACCTCGACGCGCATTTCGCATGGATCGGCGCAAGCGGCGATGCCGCGCGGCGGCGGCGGCAGGCGTTGCGCGACGCACTCGGCCGCATCGCGGAACTGGTGAAGGAATCCGCCGCGGACGCACTCTTCTGCGGCGGCGACCTGTACGAGAACGATCGCGTCGCACCGGATACGGCGGAGTTCCTTCGCGCAACCTTTGCCGACCTGGATCCCGTGCCCGTGTTTCTCGCGCCCGGCAATCACGACTGGTACGGCCCGCAGAGCCTCTACGCCGTGGTGGAGTGGAGCCCCAACGTCCATGTGTTCACCGAGCCGAGGCTGCGGCCCACGAGAGTCGATGCGGACCTGACGCTATGGGGCGGTGCGCATTGCGTCCCGGCAAACACCGGCAACTTTCTCGACGGATTTCGTGCCGATGGACCAGGTGCGCATATTGCCCTGTTCCACGGCTCCGAACGGTCCTGGCTATCAGCCCAGGGCAACGACAAGCAACCGCATGCACCGTTCGATGCATCCGATATCGAGAAGGCGGGCCTCGAGCATGCCTTCCTCGGCCACTATCACAGACCCAAGGATGCGGCCCGGCATACCTATCCGGGAAATCCCGAGCCGCTGGCCTTCGGCGAGGACGGCGAGCGCGGCGCGGTCATCGCGACCATCAATGCGGACGGCGCGATCCATCGCGAACGTCGCCGGGTTGCCGAGGGGCGAGTCCACGACGTGGATCTCGACATTGGCGGCTGTGCCACGCGGGAACAGATCAGGGAGCGCCTCGACGAGGCCACCGACGGTCTCTCCGGACTGGTTCGCCTGACCATCGGCGGCGAGATTGACGCCCGGGTTGAACTGCACGAGAACGAACTACGCGACATCCTCCTCTCGCGCTTCGAGGCAGTGCGAATCCGCCGGGGCGAATTGCGAGCCGGGTACGACCTGGACGCCATACGCCGGGAAAACACGGTGCGCGGCCAGTTCGTCAACGACGTGCTGGATGCGGACCTGTCGGGGGACGAGCAACGGCGCGTGCTGATGACCGGTCTCAGGGCCCTCGATGGCCGCGACGACCTGGAGGTGCTGTAGTGCGCTTCGAGTCCATAGTTGCCCACGCCTTCGGCCCCCTCGTCGAGGAGACACTGGAACTTGCACCGGGCATGAACGTCGTATACGGACCGAACGAAGCCGGCAAGTCAAGCTGGCACGCGGCGCTGTATGCCGGGCTTTGCGGCATGCGGCGCGGAGGCGGCCAGACGAAAGCCGACCGCGATTTCATGGACCGCCACAAACCGTGGAACGGCAACGACGCGTGGGAGGTCGGCGCCCTCATTGCGCGCGATGACGGCGTTCGCATCGAGTTGCGCCATGACCTCGCCAACAGGACCGGCACCGCGCATGACGCGGATACGGGACGAGACGTCGCCTCGCAGATCATCCACCGGGGCGCGCCCGACGGTGCCACCTGGCTGGGATTCGATCGCAGGTCTTTCCTCGGTACCGCATGTGTCCGCCAGGCGGACACGGTGCGCGTGCTGCAGGCGGCGGAGGGATTGCAGGAAGTCTTGCAACGCGCGGCCGATACCGCCGGCACCGACGCCACCGCGGCGCGGGCCAACGAGTTGCTGGAAAAGTGGCACAGGGAACACGTCGGCTCCGGCCGCGCTTTCACCAAACCCCTGGCGGTCGCGAAGAAGGAACTCGACCGGTCCCATGATCGCCTCGCGGACGCGCGTAGCGCACACGGAGAATTCGTCCATCGACGCGCCGAGGTAGAGCGACTGCGCGCGGTAGCCGACCTGGCCATGCGAGACCTCACGCGCATGGAGGATCATGGCTCTCTACGCAATCCGGCAGAGCACGCCGATCTGGCGACCGAGATCCGGACCGCGATACGTACCTGGTCCTCGCTTCCACGGATGACCGAGCCAACCGGGCCGTCTCTCGACCAACTTGAGGCAGAGCTCGCGGAGACGGTGCGGCAACGGGATCGACCGGGCACCGCGAGAAGCCTGGCGAGCTGGACCCTTTTCCTCCTTGCCTGCATCGGGGCTACGACGATTTCATTTCGATACGCGAGCCCGGAGTTCATTGCCCTCGTGGTGTTCGCGTTCGCCGCCGGCGGTATCGCCTGGCAGCAAAAACGTTCGCGACAGGAAGCACTGCTTGCTGAACGCCAGATGCGTATCGAATCCGAAATCGAAAGGCGCCGCGAGGATAGCCTACGCTACGACGAGGCCGTCACCAGGCGCGACGAAGCCGAGGATGCGCTGCATCGCGCAGCGGACCGATGCGGCATCGCCGAGGGTGCAACGGACAGACGCGCGACACTGCTCGAACGCTGGTTGGAAAACTGGCGGCGAGAAATGGAGGCGAGCGAAGCGCGGCAACGACAACTCGCCGCAGCACAACGCGAAGCCGCCGATGCCAAGCAAGCCTATGCCCGCGCCCACGGCGGACTGGAAGAAGTCGCCCGCAACATGCCGGACGTATCGGCGGCCGAAGAGGTGGCGCAGAACGCTCGGCTTGCATACCACAGGCTGCAACGACTTGATGCGACCCTGCGCACAACGATCGAGTTCCTGGGCCGCGCCGAGCAGCGCGTACACCGTGACATCGCGCCCAGGCTCCGTGCGAGCGTCTGCGAGCACCTGTCCCGCATCACGGGGGGACGCTACACCGACTGCCGGATCGATCCACAGTCGCTGTCGGTACAGGTCAGAAGTGGCAACGGTCCATGGCGACGGGCCGAGTTGCTGTCACACGGGGCATCGGAACAGGTCTACCTGCTGCTGCGCATGGCACTGGCCGAACACCTGTCGGCGCCCGACGAAACCTGTCCGCTCATTCTCGACGACCCGATCGCCACCAGCGACGAAATACGAAGGAAGGCTGTGCTCAACACTTTGCTCGCCGTCAGCGAATCCACCCAGGTGATCCTGTTCACCCATGATCGGGACACCCGGGACTGGGCGCGGAAACGATTGTCGGGGCCGAACGGACGCCTGCGGGAGCTCGACCGCGAAGGGATACCGGCGTAGGGCGGCCAGCCTCTCAGCGTTCCGGCATGATGATCTTCGGGGCCTCGTCGTGGCTTTCGGACGCCGCTTCCAGGTCCGCATCGCCCGCATAGAGTTCGACATCGCCGTGCGCGTAGCCCGCGAATTTCAAATGCTCGCGCAGGGCGCGGTCGACCACCTCCTCCATCTCCGTGTCGAGTCCATCGGAGTCGAGCCGGGGAAATCGCCGCACCAGTGCCTGGCGGTTGTAGACGAACGTACGCTTCATCGATCCCGACACAAAACGCTCTTCCGACAACCCGAATTCGAAGCGGATTCGGACCGGCACCTCGACCAGCGCCGGTCCCGCTTCGATCACGTGCTTGATCACTTTCTTGTCGACTACCCAGAGCATGGATCAGCCCGTCGCCACCGCAACGCCCCGGAGCATTGCAGACTTGACGCGCGTTCGCCATGCGGCCACGGACAAGGCCCGA
This sequence comes from Candidatus Azotimanducaceae bacterium, assembly GCA_965203615.1. Taxonomy (GTDB): domain Bacteria; phylum Pseudomonadota; class Gammaproteobacteria; order Pseudomonadales; family Azotimanducaceae; genus VXNE01. Next base: position 3,540,623 of record OZ241900.1, on the reverse strand, counting down.
TTTTGGCCGCCCAACATCCCCGCATCAGCCCGTACTGGCATCCTTCTTGTGGAAGATGGCCACGCCAACGAGTGCGCCGATGGTGGCGAAAACGGCGTAAAGGATGACATTCATCACGAGCTGTATTCCCAGGCTGACCACACTTACACCTTCCGGCGCCATCATGTGACGGAACCAATCGGGGATTTCGGCGCCCATCTGCTCAAACTGCGCGAAGCTCTCAGCCGCGTCCGAGGCGTAGGGCACCAGGCCCAGGGCCAGGAAGATTGCGCCGACGACCGTCGCGACGACGCCACCCAGCGCACCCGCCAGCAGGCCGACCACGGCACCATCGCCGTATGGCGCCTTCGGGAAGGGTCCTTGCTCCTTGAAATAGAAGTAAACGGCCAGCACACCTCCGCCGATGTACAGCGCGCAGCACAGGGAGTTCACCATGCCGATATAGGGCAACGCGGCGACGACTCCGAATACGCCACCACCCATCAGCGCCGATTTGAATTTGGGATTGTCCATCATGGGGGAGTACCTCCTGTCTGTATTCGAGTCTTCCTCAACTCAGCAATGGCCAGCAATGGCAAAAGCCCGCATGGGAATGCTGCGGCCAAACCCGTGGCGAACCGAATCAGTGCCGTAGTCTCCAGCATCACGTCTACCACGAGTGGCACCATGAACACCAGGATCCACCGCGGCCGCTCCGTCAGCCTCGCCGCGAGCCCCGGCAGGCGAGGCCAGGCAGCCACACCGAGCGTAAAACCGAGATAAAGGCCAGTGCAGCGCGCACAGGCGGCGAGCGGCTCGCCGAGCAAGTGAAAGCTCCGTTCCGGAATCTGGTGGCAGACCGGATGGAACAACCAGCGTAACGAGTCCGCATGCGGCCAGCCCGCAGCCGCGAGCAGCGCGGGGGCGAACACCAGTGCCAGCCAGACCAGACAGGCCAACAACAAACCATACGCCCACGCTGTCTGCAGTGTCCCGGTCACGTGTCGATGGATCGCCCGCGAGCGTATCTCAGTTTTCGGCAGACATTGATTGGAGCCCTCGGCCGGGGGAGATTCCCCAACCGCCGATGCGTAAGGAAGTGCCGGCATTTCCTCCGACGCTGGAGGCGTCCTTCCATGCAAGCCAGATGGCAAGCCAGATGCCGAAACTGCCTCACGCCAACATGCGGTGCGTCGCCGGGGCGAACGCCGGCAGGTCTATTCCGTGCGGACACGCCTGTGCGCACGGCTCGCCGTTACAGGACAGGCACGCGGACGCGTTCTCTTCGAGCTTCGCGTATTCCTCCCGGGCGAAACGCACATCGCCATAGTCGGTCGCGTACATTCGCGTACGCAGCACGTCGGGAATGGGCACGCCGTAAGGACACGCTCCCTCGCACAGGGAACAGGCGTGGCGGCAATAGGTGATGCCGTTGGCCACGGCATAGCGTTGCAGCAGCGCGACATCCTCGCTCGATACGGGCAGCCCGCCGGAGCCGCCGAGATACTCGTCGATCTGATCCTGCTCCGTCATGGAGATCACCAGCGCGTCCACGTTCGGATCCGACAGCACCCAGCGGAACGCGGCCTGGGAGAACGTGGCACCGCCGGTCTCGAAAGGCCGCATATCGTTCAGCCTCGCGCCCATGAGCGTCTTCATGGTCACAACGCCCACGTCCTTCGACTTCGCCTTGGCGAGGGCGCGGGGCAAATCCGGCTGTTGCGGTAGCCTGCCGAAGGACTTCGTCAGGCTGTTGAGGAACGACGGGTCCTGGCCGAAGTTGTAGGCCACCAGGACGACATCGACCAGATCCTCGTCGAAGGCGTAGTCGAGGCACTCGATCAATCTCGAGCCGTGACCCGACATGCCCGTAAAGCGGATCTTCCCCTCTTTTTTCGCCATCGCCGTGAACTCGTGCCACTCGGGGTTCGCCATACGCGCGACATCGTTCACGGCGTGATTGAAGTAGACATCGATATAGTCCGTGCGCAGGCGTCGCAACGACGTATCCAGCGCGCGCATCAGCGACACGCGGGACTGTTCGGCCCCCGCGACGAACTTCGATGCGATGTAGACCTTGTCGCGGCGGCCCTCAAGTGCGCGTCCGATCGTATTCTCCGACGCCCCGGCGCTATAGCCGTCCGCCGTGTCGAAGTAGTTGATGCCACGCTCCAGGGCGTGGTGTACCAGGTGCTCACCGCCGCGCCGCAACCTGCTCGAGCCGAACGAGACATCGGAGACCCGAAGCTCGGTTCGACCAAGGCGCACGTAACGACTTACTTCCCCCGCGGCGGGTGCCTCCTGGCTCGCGGCAACAGACGCGAGCGGAAGAACACCGGACACGGCCCCAAGACGTAGCACATCCCGACGACCGATTGCTGGCATGACCCGTTCCCCCTCGACCCCGATGGGCGTAGATTACGTCCGATAGACGGGCGTGTCACTTCGTCTATCCGTTACAATCCACCTTGAGCGAGGAGCGGCTTTCGTTACCGGCCGCCGAAGGAGACTCCCATTCCCCTGTTAGAGATCTACATGATCGTCGGGTTTCTGCTGGCGGCGTACTCCGTGGTCGCCAACGACTCGATCCAGACCCTTGGGACTTTCCTTTCCTCCAACTCGCACCGGCCGTGGTGGTTGCTGTGGCTGTTCGCCGGGAGCATCCTCCTCGTCGTGCTGTTCTACGGCTGGTTCGTCAACGACGGCGACCCCGCCTATGGACGCCTGGAGAAGTTTCCCGTGCCGGAAGGCGGCGTGTCGTGGATTCACGCCATACCGCCGCTGGCGCTCCTGATCCTCACGCGCCTCGGGGTTCCGGTCAGCACCACGTTCCTGGTGCTCACGGTGTTTGCGGTCACGGCGGGCCATACGAGCAATCTCGGCGCCATGCTCACAAAGTCGGCCCTCGGCTACCTGGTCGCATTCGTCTCCGCCATCGTGTTGTTCAACTTCGTGTTCAAACGCGCCACGCAGTATTTCCATCGGACGCGGGGCGAGGAGATACCCGCCTACTGGGTGGTGCTGCAATGGGCGTCGACCGGCTTCCTGTGGAGCCAATGGCTGATCCAGGACCTCGCCAATATCTTTGTTTACCTGCCCCGGGAACTCTCCGCACTCTGGCTCATGTTTGGCGTGGGCGCGCTGGTGGCCATGCAGGGGTACATCTTCTACCAGTTCGGCGGCGAGATTCAGAAGATCGTCACGAGCAAGACCGATACGACCGACATTCGCGCGGCAACGATCATCGACTTCATCTACGGTGTCATACTGCTTGTCTTCAAGGAGATGAGCAACATGCCGATGAGCACGACCTGGGTGTTTCTCGGCGTGCTGGCCGGACGCGAGTTCGCGCTGTCGTTCTATCTCGCCGATACGACGACCCGGCACACCGCGCGCAAGGTGATTTCCGATGCCGCGAAGGCACTGTCGGGACTGATCGTCAGCATCATTCTGGCCTTCGGCCTGCCGTGGCTACACGGGATCGTCTTCGGCTAGCCCGCATCGCTCACCAACTCGACGGATCGGGTTGAACGGGGCGGCCACGAGCGTCTTTGCCCGTTTTGGACAGTGACTGTTCCCGCGGCTGGTGTGATCGGCGCTGGTTTTGCGCTTTTTTCGTGCCGGAAGTGGTCGCGAACGGGCGTTCGGCGTTCGCCGGCCGGTTCCGGGGCGAGTGTCGTCCCCGGCGGTCGGTGCCGGTCGGCATTTGGTCGTCGGAAGCCCGGCTACGCGGGCGGCGCGCGGGCGGAACCGCGGCACAGCGCGGCCGCGGCGGCGGCGAACTCGTCCCGGCACGGGCACGCCGACGGGAACGACAGCCAGACCTTGCGCGCCGTGATCCGCACCCGGGCGGCGACCTTGAGCAGCCTGGTCCGAAGGGTTCCGCATTGCGCCCGGGCCATGCGCGTGCCCGCCAGGCCCAGCCGCCGCAGGCCGTGCATCAGGACGTAGGCGAACGACGCGAAGTACAGCCGCAGCTGGTTGGCGCGCATCGTCGCCGCGCTGGTGCGGTCCGCGAACATGTCCAGCTGCTGCTCCTTGATGCGGTTCTCCATGTCGCCGCGGGCGCAGTACAGCTCCTCGTACAGGCGTTGCGGGCCGGCCATGTCGCGGCCCAGGCTGGTCACCACGAACCTCGGGTTCGGCCCCTTCGACAGATGCTCCGCCTTCGCCACCACCCGCCGCGACCGGCTCCACGTGTCGCGCGTGCGATAGCGGAACTCGCGGAACCGCCGCGATGCGGCGCCCGTGCCCGCGCAGCGGCGGCGCGACTTGCGCAGCGCCTTGCCGATCCGCCGCACCAGCCGCGCGTTGCGCGCCAGGCCGAGCACGTAGTCCACATCGTTGTCCTCGCCCCAGCGCATGATCTCCTCCCGGCAGAACCCGGAGTCGCCCCGGATCACGAGGCGCACCCCGGGCCAGCGCCCGCGGATCCGGCCGACGATCCGCTCCAGCTCCTCGACGCTGCCGGCGCTGGCGTCCCCGTCCGACGGCCGCAGCCGCGCGCACAGCAGGTGCTCGCCGCAGAAGATGTACAGCGGCAGATAGCAGTAGCCCTTGTAGTAGCCGTGATAGAAGCGGCCCTCCTGATCGCCGTGCAGCGGATCGTCGGTCGCGTCCAGGTCCAGCCAGATCTCCTCCGGCGCCTCGGCGTGGGCTTCCAGGAACATGTCCAGCAGCACGTCGTCCAGCGCGCCCGCGTCCGCCGCGATCCGGCAGTAGCGATCCTCGGCGGCGTCCTTCGGCTCGCCCAGCTCCAGCCGGTTCAGCGTGCTCGAGCCCGCCAGCGGACAGCCGCGGTCCCGCTCCCGGGGCCGCTTCTCGCCGGTCGGATCCGCCTTGCCGACCAGCAGCGCCAGCAGGCTGTCGCCGCGCAGCGCGTCGTGATCGTTCAGGTCCTCGTAGCCCAGCGCCAGCCCGTACACCCGCTGCGCCACCAGCTCCGACACCGCGTGCTCCACCTTCCGCGGATCGCGATAGTCCGCGAAGCAGCGCGCGATCCGGTCCATCAGCCCCAGCCGCCGCTCCACCTCGCGCAGCAGGACGCCGCCACCGTCCGAGGTGAGCCGCCCGCCGTCGAACCGGGCGACAACCTCGCGGCGTCCGAAGCCGTGAAATTCAAGTTGCGCGGGCGTACACTGTGTGCTCAAGGGACCTCCCTTGCCGTCTGATGTAAGTGTTTGTGTTAACTCACATTATCCGACAATTCGAGGTCCCTTTCCATTTCTTGGTGAGCGATGCGGGCTAGCGGGACCAACAGGCCCGTTTCCGCAACCGAGGCCGGAACGAGTCGCCCTGGTCTGGTCAAAACCACGCGCAGACCGCAGGGCGGAACACGCCCATGGCCTGGGATACGGACGCATAGCCGACGAAAAATCGTCCCCCCGCGACAGGCGGGATCCGGATTGATGGAACATATCGACAACGCATGGTTCAAATGCCAAGAGGACGCGAAACACCCGATCGGGCTTGACCGATGAGCGAACGCAACGAAGAACGAACCCTGTCGCTGCATGGATGGGCGAAGTACGCGGCGTTCGGACGGCATCGCGGCCGGTTCTTTGAGGGCTTGATCGCGCTGCTCGTCGCAGTCGTGCTGGCTAGCGGCACGTACACCGTGCAGCACGAGGAACTGGCCATGGTCACGCGATTCGGCAAGGTGATCAAACCGGAAGTCGGTCCAGGCGTGCGTTACCGGTTCCCGGTCATCGATCAGGCCTACGTTCATCCGACCAATCGCGTCCCCAGCCATCACGTCTCGAACAACGAAGGCGGCATGCTCAGCTTTACGATCCCGTCGGCGGGGTCAAGCATGTTCGAAGTCGATCTGGCCCTCGAGTACAGGATCGACAACCTGCGGGACTACCTGTTCGCGTCAACCGATCCGCGCGAACTGGTTGCCATGCTGGCGCGAGAGGAGTTGGCCAGGGTCACCAGCCATGACTTCATTGACCCCGTTTCAACAGAGAACCGGAACATCATTCAGCGATACCTGTTCGATGCCATAACCAGCCACCTGGAGTCCGAAGGTGTCGGCATCGAACTCGTCTCTCTCGATATAGTCGGTGTCCGGGAGGCCCCGCAAACCCTGCTCGCGTCCCGGAACCTCAACGACACGGCACCGGAACGCATCACCACCTAGTACGCATCCGCCGATGGCGGGAAACGCCCCACTTCGGTACGCGTCAGCGGTCGAGGAAACTTCCCCGGCTGAAGGCTCTTTTCATGCAAGTACGCATCCGCCGATGGCGGGAAACGCCCCACTTCGGTACGCGTCAGCGGTCGAGGAAACTTCCCCGGCTGAAGGCTCTTGCATGGAAGCACGCATCCGCCGATGGCGGGAAACGCCCCACTTCGGTACGCGTCAGCGGTCGAGGAAACTTCCCCGGCTGAAGGCTCTTGCATGGAAGCACGCATCCACCGATGGCGGGAAACGCCCCACTTCGGTACGCGTCAGCGGTCGGGGAAACTTCCCCGGCTGAAGGCTCCTGTCGGAATGCCACGGGCGTCAAGCGGATCCTCGCGAAACAGCTCTTTGAGCAACCCGTACACTTCGGGAAAGCCACTTGCGAGGATGTCCGGGCCCGTAAAGAAGGTCTCCACGGCCACGGCGAAGAACTCGGCGGGATCGGTCGCCGCATAGTCGTCCAGGGGCGTTTCCAGGTCGCGTTCCACGATGTCGCAAAGGCTCGCGTATGCGGCCGAAAACGTTTCCGGCCATCGCCCGTCCGACATGCTCTTCGGCAACGGTGGCAGGCCATTGTGATGACCCGAGAGTTCATCCAGCTTGTGGGCGAATTCGTGGATCACGACGTTGGTCGGGAAGTACTCGGGCTCGTTGCGCCGGGGACGCGCCTCTTCCCATGCCAGCACGACGGCGCCCCCCTGCGCAGCCTCGCCATCGAGCTCTTCGTGACCCGTGTGGACGATGCCGTCCTCGTCCTGCACTTCGCGCTCGGCAACGAACCCGCCCTCGTAGACGATGACGGTGCGGCACGCGGCGAGGTGATCGAAGCCCAGGTTTACCACCAGCCTGCATGCCTGGGCGGCAATGGCGGCCCGCACGGTATGGTCGACGAAGAAGCCACCCGCGCCGAAGAACTTCTTCCCGGCGATGAAACGGGCCGCGAGGTCGCGCACTCGTTCCAGGGCTGCGGGATGGAGTCCGTCGAACAGGTCAGAGTCGGCGACGATGCGTCGCCAAAGCGCGTCGTCGATGCGATGCTGGCGAATGCGGCGCGCGGTAAGCCAACGCGTGACAGGACTATTGCCCATGTCGCACCGGGAAGCGGACCAGGGCCTCGCGGTTCCCCAGCCGTTCAGGAGTCCGCGTCATCCCCGTCGTTCTTGAACAGCGCCTCGAGGGCCACCCGCGCGTTGTCTTCCGTTGACGTGCCCGTGGTCGGCGTATCGGTCGCCTCCTTCTCCGCATCTCCGCCGAACAGCGCGTCCAGTTGCTGACGCGCCACATCCCGCCGCGAACCCCGCACATCCTCGTACGCTCCCGAGAGTGGCCGAAAGAAATCGCAGAAGTTGGCGCTTTCCTTGTGCACGGGAGGGTCGGCGCGATCATCGTCGCATTGGCCTGTCAGGCGCGGGGTAAAGTGAATACACAGTCGGCAACAGTGCAGATCTTCGAAACACTCCGGGCAGTTCGCGTGACGACTGATTGGCCGCGGGATTTCCTCGAGTGTGCATCCGCAGTTCCAACAGACGACACCGGCCATCGAATTCCCTAACGTCCCGCGACGCCATAGACGCGGCGATATCCCAGACCGCTACGCCGCATGCGCCGCTTCGTAGAACTGCTCGCAATAGCGCCGAAAACGAAACAGGTCGCCGTCGGCACGACTGAGCACGGGCTTCGGCTGGTACAACTGGCGCGACCAGATTTCCGCATCCCTGCCCACTTCGAGCACGAGGTCGTTCAGCAGCACCTTCGGAACGACCTTTTGCCTGATGAACGCGGGCAACAGCCGGAGCCAGTTGGGACCGCCTTTCGGATCGACGGCCAGCGAGTACTCGATGTGCTCTCCATCGACCGGCGTCGCCATGATCCACAGCCGCACTTCCATGCTCGGCTCGTATCCATGCACCTCGACCGTCGAAATGCCCAAACCCCAGACTCCCACGTCGATCGCGGTCCAGATCTCAAGCCGCTGCAACCCCGGCGTGAGTATCCCCTTCCGGAACTCGTAGGACGAAGACAGGAAGGGTCCCTCGATCCTGGCCGGCTCAAGTTGTTTCAGCTCACGATAACCGTGCACATGCGCGAGGTGGCAGAGATCGACCGAGTTTTCGGTCGTTGTCTGCGGATGGGCCCTGAGTCGAAGCCGTCTCAGCGCCCTGCCCTCCCAGCCGTCCGGGCAGACGTCCGGAACGTGCCATTCCGGTGCGCGACCGGCGTTGTCCCAATAGGCGAAGATGAAGCCGTTGACCTCCGCGACCTCGTACAGTTTGAGCCGGGCCGACCTGGGCGGTGGCGCATCGCGGGCCGCGACGCACTTGCCGGTCACATCGTACTGGAACCCGTGGAAGGGACACACCAGCTTGCCGTCACGCACCATGCCTCCCACCGACGGCCCGAGATGCGAACCCAGGTGGGGACAGAACGCATCCGCGACGCAGACCGCACCGGCATGGTCGCGCCAGATGACGATCTCCCTGCCCATCCAGGTCTTCTCGATGAGTTGTTCCCGGCGCAGGCTGGAAGCCAGTTCAAGGACGTACCATCCATCCGGAAACGGATGCAGCGGGCGCTCGCCGATACCCGATGTTCGATCCGTCGCTATTGTTTCCATTCTTTGATTATCAAACACATACGCGGTGTCTTCAATGTTGGCCGCGCGCTTGAACGTTGAGCTCCCGGCAACGCGGCCGCGATGCGTTTGTCGCCTTCCGACCTGTTGGATATAGTCGCCGGTTCAACCGACAAGGAGACAAGACTCGTGGGATTCGCATTGTCAGACATGCAATTGACCAGCTCCGCCTTCGACGGAGGAGGCGCGATACCGGCGCGGCACACCGGAGAGGGCGAGGATGTCTCCCCGGCTCTGGCGTGGTCGGGAGCGCCGGATGGCACGAAGTCCTTCGCCGTTATCTGCCATGACCCGGACGCGCCCCTGATAACGCCCTCGGGACGCTACGGCTACGTGCACTGGGTGCTGTACAACATTCCCGCATCCGTTACCGAACTGGCGGAAGCATCCGATGCTTTCACCCAGGGCACGAGCGATTTCGGCAGACCCGGTTACGGCGGGCCCATGCCGCCGGAAGGACACGGGCTCCACAACTACTACTTCTGGGTGCTTGCGCTTGACAGCGAACTCGACCTCGAAGGCGGTCTCGACATGTGGACCCTGCTCACGAAGATCGAACCCCACACGATAGGCATGAATCGACTGGTGGGTACCTACCGGCGCGGCTGACGGGCCGAGAGACGCGCGAGGGCGACAGTCCTGCCGTCCGGGTCTTCCACGATTTCTTCGCAATAGCCGAGGATGTCGAGATGCGCCGCCGCGGCCCGCAAAGCGCCCGGCGCCACCCGAAAAGCGGGGTCCTGCGGACCTGCGACCGGCTGGTCGGTCTCCAGGTGCAGTTCCACGATCAGGTGTCCGCCCGGCGCCAAGAGGTCGGCGCAAGCCGCGACCAGGTCGAGATCGACGTAGTGGATCATCACGATCAGTTGAAACGGGCCTGTCACGCCATGACCTGTATCGAGATCGCGCCGAATCCAGTCCACGGATAATCCGCTCGCTCGCGCGGAGGCTTCAGCGCGAGCGAGCGCGACGGCAGATATGTCGATGCCCGTCACCGAGAAACCCCGCGAAGCAAGATAGAGCGCATTCCGTCCGGCGCCGCAAGGGACATCCAGCGCCCGCCCAACCGTCACGTCCGGAACCCAGCGTTCGAGCCACGCGCTCGGATGGGTTCGATCCTCGTATGCGCCGAGCCGGTAGCGCTCGTCCCACTTCTCCTGGTCGGCGTCGCTCACGGACAGTCCCAACCCGCAGGTCGAATTCCGCCATACCACCAATACGGAATAGCGGCGGGATGCTCGAGCGCCGCCCGACATGCCGTGGCGACACGGGGTAGGTAGACTGACATGGCGGACGAATTCTATCGCCGCCCCACTGGAGAGGTCGAACCGATGCGCATCTTGAGTTGGAACGTCAATGGACTGCGCGCTTGCGTCCGAAAGGGGTTCCTCGACTTTCTCGAGGCATCGCAGGCGGATATCGTGTGCCTTCAGGAAGTCCGCGCCTTTGCCCACCAACTGGAACCGCGCGTGCTCTCACCCAGTGGCTGGCACACCAGCTTCTCCCCCGCGGAGAGACCCGGCTACAGCGGGGTCGGGATATACTCGCGCCAACCACCGAGGCGGGTCGAAACGAGTCTCGGCGACGCACGTTTCGATACCGAGGGCCGCATGATGATCGCCCACTTTGGCCGCATGGCGGTGGCGTCGGTGTACTTTCCCAAGGGCAGCGGCCGCAACCGGGACAACAGCCGGGTGCCCTACAAGCTCGATTTCTATGCCGCGGTGCTTGATCGCCTCCAGGCGCTGCGCCACCGGGGCCCGGTATTCGTAGCCGGCGACTACAACACCGCCCATGCGGAAATCGACCTCGCGCGACCCAAGTCGAATGCCAGGACAAGTGGCTTCCTGCCCGAAGAACGGGCGGAACTCTCGCGCTGGATCGAAGCCGGCTGGGTCGATACGTTCCGCGCCCGGCATCCGGACGAACCGGACCACTACACGTGGTGGCGGCAATGGGGCGGCGCCCGGGAAAACAACGTCGGCTGGCGAATCGACTACGTGCTGGCGTCGACGTCAGCCGCCAGGCGCGTGACGGATGCGTTCATCTGGCCCGAAGTCACGGGCTCCGATCACTGTCCCGTAGGCGTGGACGTGTCCTGGTGAGAGACCGAACCTCCCCCGTGCGCGCAGTCCGCGCGGCCTGGCGGGAATTCGACGCGACCGTTCGGCCGACCGGCAGGGTGTTCTACGGCTGGTGGATCGCAGGCGCCGCCAGCGGCGTCCAGATGCTCGGAGCACTGCTGTGGATGCAGTCCTACGGCGTCTGGTTCGTCGTTCTGCAGGACGAGTTCGACTGGAGCAAGGCAATCGTATCGGGCGCCTTTGTCATGACGCAGATCCAGTTCGGTCTGCTCGCGCCGGTGCAGGGCTGGCTGGTCGACCGATTCGGTCCGCGCGCGATCATGCGCGTTGGCCTCGTGATCTTCGCCGCCGGTTTCATGCTCTTCAGCCGGGTCGAGACGATCCTGGCCTTCTATCTCACCTTCGCCCTGATCGCGCTGGGATCGAACCTCGCCGGATTCCCCACCGTCATGGTATCCATCGTCAACTGGTTCAACAGGCACCGCGCAAAAGCCATCGCCGTCGGACAACTGGGCCATCCACTCGGCGGCATAGGAGTACCCATTGTCGTGTTCGCGTTGCAGGCGTTTGGCTGGCGCGAAACCGCGCTGGTCGCAGGCGTCCTCGTGCTGCTGCTCGGCCACCCCCTGGCGCAACTCATGCGTCACCGGCCAGCGCCCCACGAATTCGTCGACGGCATCGCCGAAAGCACTCATCACTCCCTGAGAGACACATCCCGCCAGGGTTTTTCCATCCGCCAGGCGATGCGCACGCGCGCCTTCTGGTTGATTTCCATCGGCCACGCGTGTTCGCTGCTGATCGTCTCCGCCGTGATGGTGCACCTCGTACCCCACCTGACCGAAGGCCTCGGCTACTCGCTGACCCTGGCCGGAGGCGTCGTCGCGTTCATGACGGCCTGCCACATAGGCGGCCAGTTGGTCGGCGGATATTTCGGCGACCGCCTGAACAAGCGCTTGATCTGTGCCGGTTGCCTGGTGGCGCACACCGTCGGACTACTCCTCATCGCCTATGCGGAGAACGTCCTCATGGTGATCGCGTTCGTGCTTCTTTACGGCACCGCCATGGGCATCAGGGGCCCGTTGGCGGTGGCGCTTCGCGCCGACTACTTCGGCCCGAAGGCATTCGGAACCATCCTGGGAGTTTCCATGTCCATCGCCATGATCGGGATGTCGACCGGGCCGCTCGTCGCCGCCTTCACGGCGGACGCTTTCGGCAGCTACCGGATCGGCTTCACCATACTGGCCGCCGGCGCGGCGGTGGGCGCGGTGTGTTTCCTCGCCGCGAAGAGGCCAACCGAACGGCCGGACTGATGCGCGCGAAGGCACCGCGCGAAAGTTGATCCGTCGGGTGGCCGACGCCATCATCCCTTCAGTTCAAGGCGATTTCCCGCCGCGTATATTCCGAATTGGACGGCACTTCATTCCCAAATGAACGATAGTGCATTCCGAAATAGACGGTGGTAAATTCCAAATCAGACGCAACTAAAATCCGAATTGGACGACCATCCATGCGAAAAACAACGCTGATCCAGGGCCGGTATGTGGAGCGGCATGCCGAACCACGTATACGCGCGGCGCTTGCCGATACACGGATCGTCGCAATCATCGGGCCGCGCCAATGCGGCAAAACAACACTCGCTCGCCGGATCGCCAATGATGACCGTCCCTTTGTCACACTGGACGACGAACAGTTCCGACGATTCGCTGAAGACGATCCCGTGGGATTCATGCGTAGCCGGCCCGCTGCCGTAATCGATGAAATCCAGCGCGCGCCGGGCCTCATCCTCGCGCTCAAAAGAGCCGTCGACGAGAACCCGCAACCCGGCCGCTACCTGATAACCGGTTCCGTCGATCTGTTCAGGAGTTCCATTTCTCCCGACTCACTCGCAGGCCGAGTTGAGACGATCGAACTTCTGCCCTTTTCGCAAGCGGAAATCGCCAACGCGGGCGCACCGGGATTCCTTGATCGGGCTTTCGCCGGAGACTTCCCCAATCTTGAGGAGAAGGAGCCCACATCCGATCTGATCAAGCGCGTTCTGGCGGGTGGCTTTCCCGAAGCCCTATCCCGCACCGACCTCGCACGGCGGCGAAGCTGGCTGCGCGCTTACGCCCGTGCGCTCGCCGAGCGCGACGTGTCCGAAATCGCCGCAATCAACAGACTCGATGAAATGGCCCGTCTGATCGAACACGCCGCAGTTTCCACCGGTCAATTGCTCAATATGTCCGATCTCGGATCACGGCTGGGTGTCGACAGCAAGACGATCAACCGGTGGCTGACACTGCTCGAGCACATGTTCCTTGTCCGCCGTGTGCGCGCCTGGCACAGCAACGCGTTGAAACGGCTTGTCAAGACGCCCAAGCTGCATTTCCTGGATTCGGGCCTGCTCGCGGCGCTTCGCCGGGTGGATGCGGCGACCGTCGCAAGGGACCGCCGGGAAGCGGGTTCCCTTCTCGAGTGTTTCGTCCATGGTGAAATCGTCAAAGCTGCGGCGCTTTCAGACGAGGCGATGACTGTCAGCCACTATCGCGACAAGGATCAGGTCGAGGTCGATCTGGTTCTGGAGCGGGCACCGGGCCAGATCGTTGGCATTGAAGTCAAAGCGGGCGCGACGGTCCGCCCCGACGATTTCAAAGGGTTGAAACGCTTGAAGGAGGTCACGGGGGAACGATTCGCGTGCGGAATCGTCCTTCACGACGGCGAACGGGTCCAACAAACGGCCGAGAGGCTGTTCGCCATGCCCGTCAAGATGCTATGGGAAGCCTGACGGCTATGCGGCGAACGTCGTCGTATCGCCTTCGTCCTTCTGTACGGCATGGCAATGGCACGCCATCCCACGCATGACGCAACACTGACGTCAACAATGCCCCCGGAAGTGGCACGACGTTGGAAGAGACTGCAAGCTGCCCTAAGCGAGAGTTCCCGGTGGCAATTCGAAAATGCGTTCTATGTCGCGGAGAACTCCGCGCGGATATTCCGTTTTATCGCCGTGATATTTGACCGGGTAATGAACATTGGTACCCGCATGAGCGATCATTCGGTGACTGCCTTTCCCCCGTTCGATCGTGGTTGCGCAACTTTCTGATCAGTTGTCGATAGTTGCAGGTCATCCAGACAACGCCGTGAACGCTTCTCTTGTTTTTCTTGGTCGTGGCAGCGTCACGACTTTTTGAAGCACTCTCGCCGTCTGATGAACCGTCGATGCCCTTCGCTCGTTATTTTCTTCGAAAGGCGATTCGTACTCTTCAATTCCTAAGCCTGCCTTCGCTCTATCCTTAATGGCCGTCGCGTACAAATCCAAGTACTTTTGTTCGGCTGGCATGAAGATCCTGTCAATCGTTCCGTTTTCTAAAGCGAAAGTGATCTGTGCACGGATCGCATCCTTGAGATCGCGCAAGGCTTCATCGAACGAAGTGCCGTATCCGCGCAGGCTCATTTCCAGAGCGATCGCGCACCACTGACCATCTTCGATCAGTCCTAGAACGCTGATATCAGGCATCGACGGCAAGGATTTTGGCATGTTGTACTGGGTCAGGCTCGTGGTTGATGCAGGCTAGACTAGCAGAGCGGCACGCAAAGTGCCGCTCTGGGCGGAGGATCGCAGGTGGGCCTGGGCGGGGGCGAAACACGTTGCGGTCGTGGAGGGAATGCCAGTCCCTACCAGGCTGGACTTGGTTTCCAGCTAACCAAATCCGTGTTGACTCTGAAGACGTGATTCAAGTCAAACTGGCGGGCTGAACCCTCCCCCACAAAAAACAAACGCCTCCGAAGAGACGTTTGTTCTAGGCCAATGGCCGGGGACGCGCGTGGGGCAACTCATCGAGAGTTGGAATCCCCACACCCTCTCCGCCAACAATTTGTGGCGGCCCGGCGTTTTACCGGTAGGTACTAGGCCGGGAATCCGCCTACGATTCCGAGCTTGACCCAGTAGGAGTCGCCTCCGCCCCCGCCGATCCACTTCTGGTACCAGCCGTCAGTGACGGAATCCTCGGGGATGAGTCCCGCCCAGGGATCCGACTGCCGAACGTGGACCTTCACCTGGCCGGCGCGCCAATCCAGGATCCTGGCCGGCTTGTTGCCGACGTCGATTCCCGGTCCGCGGCCTTGCCTGACGCAAACGGCGCCGCCCTGGATCCAGTGCCAGGTCACGGTGTTGCCACCCTCGACCTTGCCGAAGGACTTCAGGCGCGCTTCGTCCGCGACCGGGCCTTCGGTGAAGTCCAGCGAATACCGCTCTTCGCCCTGGTACAGGACTTCGGCTCTCACCGAGTTCTCACCATGCGTAAAGCTGATCTGGTCGGCGACGTACTTCGGCCATCCCCAGATGACGCCTTCGCGGGTGTGGTGCAGGAACGGCACCGGTGTGCTGATGCACATCCAGGATTCGAGGCCGTCCGGACACAGCACCTTGATCGTGAACCGGCCTTCCTGGAAGCGGGCGGCCTTTCTGCCGAACTGGTTCATGTCCAGCAGGCTCGCTCCGACGATCGGATGCTCCGGCATCGCCAAAGGCGCCGGGATGAAGGAGCGGTACAGATCGAGATCTGCGGGCTCGATCACGGTATGGACACCCTGGGTGCCCGCGCCGAGAGCGATGAGCTCATCGAGTTGTTCGTCCGACATCACGTTCCTGACGTTGCCCGGACCTTTGCCGCCGTTGATGAAATACGTCTGGCTGTGGTCCTCGACGAATGCCTGGATGGCATCCATCCTGACCCTGGCGGCGTTCATCCTTACGACTTCCACCTTCTTGTCCAGTTCCTTGTCGCCGGTCCGATACCTTTCGGATTCGGATCGCGACAGCGCCAGTTCGGACGCGTAGTTCACCGGGTCGGCATACTCCGGCGGGCACGCGATCGACGTGACGTGATTGGGATCAGGTGCGACGACCTGGTAGGGGACCTCGAGATTGAACTCCAGACTTGCGTCGAGATCGGCTTCTGGTTTCAGTATTGCTGCCATCTTGGCTTTCCTCTTTCCTTGTCTCTTCGTTTGCTACTACTGTCTCGTCACGCATCAAATGTCGGATAGAGACGCATGAGTTTGATGCGTGCGTCGTCGGTCGTGAACCGCCAGTTCACCTTTGCCCGGAGGCGGTCGCGTGCGTCTTGCCAAGCGGCGACTTCGTTGCGCAGGACGTCGATGGAGTCGATGCGCCGGTTCAGGCATTGGCGGATCATGACGTTGAGCTCGACCTCGGCGACGTTCAGCCAACTGCCGTGCTTCGGGGTGAAGAGGAACTCGAACCGATCCCACAGGGCCTTGGCCCGCGCCGGCGGGAAGGCTTCGTAGAGCGCGCCCGGGCGGTGGGTGTTCAGATTGTCCATCACCAAGGTGATCTTCCCGGCGTCGGGGTATCGCGCGGCGATCTCGGCGAGGAAGTGCGCCCAGTCGATCTTGGTCTTGCGCTCGGTCACCCGGGTCATGCGCTTGCCGGCCAAGGGCTCCGTGGCCATGAACACGTTGCAGGTGCCGCAGCGCCGGTACTCGTAGTCGTGCCTGGCCGGCCGGCCCGGCACGGCGGCGACCGGCACGCGCGTCTCGCGGATCAACTGGCGCGGCGTCTCGTCCATGCACACCACGGGAAAGGCCTTGTCGTACGGACGCCGGTACGCGTCGAGCACCTGCTCCATGGCCGCCGCGAAGTCCGCGTTGCGCTGCGGCGGGATCACCCATCCGACCCGGCGCCAAGGCTTGATCTCGTTTTTTTTAGAACCCGACGCACGGTCTCGTGCGACACGCTGTCGATGTAGCCGAGCTCCACCGCGCGGTCCGCCAGCAGCCGCAGCGACCATTGCCCGCGGCCCTCCGGCGGCTCGCCGCAGCTCAGCGCCACCAGGCGCGCCTCGAACTCGCCGTCGGCCTTGCGCAGATACGTCGGCCGCCGGCCCTGCCGGGCGCCCAGCGCCGCCTCCAGCCCCTCTTCCACGAAGCGCTTCTTCACCCGATCCACCTTGCGCATGCTGATCCGCAAGATGTCCGCAATGGCCTCCCCGGTCGCCTGCCGCTCGTTGAACTCCCCTTCGTCGCAGTTGAGCAGGATCAACGCGTTGACCACCCTCCGCGAGTGGTGCGAGCCCTTGTTCGTGATGGCCGTCAAATCTTCCCGTTCCGCTTCGTCCAATGTCACCGCGTAGCGCTTCATGCACCGACCCTCGTACTGTGTCGAGGATCGCCAATCTATCAGATTCTATACGACATATCATGTGTGACATTACACTACTTGCTACTTGCTACTTGCTTCTCTTGCCCGTTTGATTCGGATCAGTCGAACTCGGGAACCCTGACCGAAGCGTTCGATCCCGGCTTGGTGACGGAACCACCGCCTACTGTCGCAAGCTTGGTCATGACGGAATCGCCGCCGCCACCCCCGATGAACTTCGAGTAGTAGCCGTCCGTGACGGAGTCTTCGGGAATCAGTCCGGCCCACGGGTCCGAAGGCCTGATATGGACCTTGACCTGCCCCGCCTGCCAATCGAGTATCCGGGGCTCCTCCCGACCGTTCTGGAACCCTGGGCCCCTTCCCTGCCTGCACAGGACGGCGCCGCCCTGAATCCAGTACCAGGAAACGGTATTGCCGCCTTCGACCCGGCCGAGCGCTCTGAGCGACGCTTCGTCAGCCACGGGCCCGGCGGTGAAGTCGAGGGAGTAACGCTCTTCCCCGAAGTACAGGACCTCGGCCCTGGCCGAATTCTCTTCCCGGCTGAAGCTGATCTGGTCAGCCACGTACTTGGGCCATCCCCAGATCACGCCTTCCCGGCATTGCAGGTTGAACGGCACCGGAGTACTGACCACCAGCCACGACTCGAGGCCATCAGGGCACAGGCACTTGAGCGAGAACCGGCCTTCCTGGAATCGATTGATCGGATTGCCGGAATTCATGTCGAGCAGGGTTGCCCCGACGAGCGGACGCTCGGGCATTTGCAGCGGCGCCGACAGGAACGAGCGGTACAGATCGAGATCCGACGGCTCGATCACGGTGAAGATGCCCTGGGTGCCCAGACCCCTGGCGATGTGGTCTTCGAGTTGCCCGTCGCTGAGTTTCGGGACCAGGCTCTGACCTGGGCCTCTTCCCCCGTTGATCGACCAGGTCTGGTTCGGGTCATTGACGAATCTTTCGGCGCGGTCCGTGCCGACTCTCGAGCGGGCCAGCTTCAACTGTATTGCCCTCTGATCGGCTTCCGGGTCGCCCTTTCCAACGTCGCTTCCGTCGTTGGGTCCGCCGTAGTTTTGCGGCAAGACCAACTCTTCCGGAATCGACCGGGTGACGACGTCTTGCGACATTACTTCTTCTTCGAACTGTGGGTTCGCGGCCATTTGCTCCTCCCTCTTGAATATCCGTCTAAAGCTAGCACTCTGCCGTAGCCGGCGCAAACGGGGAGGGTTATTCGACACCGGGAAAACCCAACTGGATCCTTGGCTTCCGCCAGATGCGGGTGCCACATAACCGAATTGCGGCAACGTGGGAATTGGCGCTATGTTCCCGGTTCGCATCGTGCTCCAAAGGGGTTTTCCTTGCCCGATCACACCAACTCCGAGCAACCGTTCAGCGGTGTAAGCGTCGTCGAATTCGGCCAGTTCGTAGCGGTGCCGTTCGCGGCACAACTGCTGGCTGAAGGTGGCGCGCAGGTCATCAAGGTCGAACCGGTGGATGGCGACCCCGCCAGGCGTCTGCGCCCGCTGGCATCCATCGAGTCACGCAGCGAACCGATTGCGCCAGAGACGCGCACCTTCCTGTCGCGCAACCGGGGCAAGCGGTCGCTGCCGCTGGCGTTGCGCCACCCGGAAGCGAAGCCGGTCATCGACGCGTTGCTCGCATGGGCCGACGTTGCCCTCATGAACTTCCGGCCGGGACTGGCGGAAGAACTGGGCCTTGGCGCGGCCGCACTTTGCGAACGGTTTCCCCGTCTCGTCGTCGGTTCCGTATCGGCCTTCGGCAACCGGGGACCGGAAGCCGGGAACGCGGCCATGGACATCGTCGTACAGGCGCGCAGCGGTCTGATGGCGGCAAACGGACGCATCGTCGACGGACAACCGGCCACCGGGGACCCGGTCAGCGCCGACTACATGTGCGCCATGACGCTGGCTTTCGGCGTCAGTGCCGCGCTGCTTCGGCGCGAACGGACGGGACTGGGCGGACACGTCGACACGTCGCTGCTGCAGGCCGCGATGACACTCGCGAACAACCAGGTTGTCCGCGCCGAGGGAGAAGACGGCCCGGCACACCGGGAAGTGCTCGAACGCCTGGAGGCGCTCCGCGCCGCCGGTGCTCCCTACGCGGCACAGGCCGAGATCATCCCTTCGGTGCGTGCCCGGTCCATGTCGCAGGTCTACTTCCGGACCTACCAGACCGCGGACGCGACCATCGCCATCGCCTGCGGCAGTCCCGGGCTACGCGAGCGATTCATGCGTGTCATAGGACTCGATGATCCTGGCCTTGGTACGAATCCCGGACTCGACATCGACAGGCACTACGACGCGTTCAAGCCAAAGGTCGAGGCAAGGATGCGCGAGCGCGCAAGCGCAGAATGGGTCGCGGAACTGAACGAAGTTGGCGTTCCCGTTTCCACCGTCCGTTTCCCCCTGGAACTGCTCGACGATCCTCAAACCGCGGCGAACGACATGTTCCACACGTTCCGGCATCCGACCGTGGGTGACGTGACGGCGCTGTCACCGCCAGTAAACCTCGATGCCGAGGGATTCGCACCGGCACCACCCACTGCGCCGCTCGGCTCGGATACGGTCACGATACTGACCGAACTGGGGTTCGACGGCGATCAGATAGGCGCGTTGCTCGACGCGGCGGTGACCTGCGACATTTAAGTCACGTCGCAACAACCATCGTCTTCTCCCACGTCCTCGACCACCCGGTACCACTCCCAGCGCAGGCCCTCGGGCTCGCGCAACCAGACCTTGTTCTGGCGGGCATGGCAGCAGGTCACGTCCGGTTCGAGGGAGTGTTGCAGCCCACCGTTCCTGACCCGGGACACGGCCTGACTCACTTCGGCGTCCTCGAATACCTCCACACCGAGATGGTTCAGGCGTTCCTCGCCGTCGGGCGACTCGAACAGGACCAGCTTGAGCGGCGGCTCGTCGATCGCGAAGTTCGCGTATCCCGGTCTGCGCTTGTGTGGCTCTACGCCGAACATCTTCGAGTAGAAATCCACGGCAGCATCCATGTCGCGAACGTTGAGGGCAAGTTGCAGGCGCATGACAATTTCTCCTCAAATGCCGTGTCCCCAGCAGCGTGGTCTACCCCAACAGCCGGGTAATGGGCAATGTATCAGTTCGACTTATGACGCTGGACCGACCCGGCTTGTCTCAAATCGTGTACACGAGTCTCCGGGCTGGGTGATCTGTGACTCCGTAGGTAGTCCGAGACCGCACACGCGCCCCCACGGAACGGAGCGCGCTCCTTTCCAGTGTCTACAGTTTCTGCAGACCGAATTTGAATCGCTCACTGCGTTGGTCCTTGGCAGGCTCGCTTGCCTAATGTCGGCGGTACTATCACCATGTCTCATCATCGATTCAACCAGATATTGCATGACGACCAAAAGCGCGATCTTGCTGGACGACGAGACATTAGTCGCAGCGCGGGAACTCGCCCGTCATTACGCCTGTTCGACTTCCGAGGCGATTCGTCGTGCGGTGTTGCGCCATCGAGACGTGGTCTTCGGGGTTCCGGCAGCCTGGCGCGAGGAACGCGTGCAGGTACTTGACCGCTTGTTCGATCTATTCGATGGCCATAATCCGGAAGACGAAATACGTCGCCTGAAGAGCGAGGACGAGTTTTTCTGATCATGGCGAAGCCGGACCCGACCTCTCCTAGGCCACGCATCGCCGTCTCGCGGAGACCAATGGCTTCAACGACGCGATATCCCACTGCCATCACGAACAGGAATCACCCATGAGCGAAATTCGACCATTTCAAATCGACGTAAAAAAAGCCGTGCTCGACGACCTTGCGGCGCGTCTCGAGCGGACCCGTTGGCCGGATGCCGAGACCATCCGTGCCCACGAGGGTCCGCCCCACGACTGGAACCAGGGCGTGCCCCTCGGCTGGGCGAAGGACATTCGCGACTACTGGCTGCACGAGTACGACTGGCCCGCGCGGCAGGCCTATTACAACGGCTTTCCGCAATTCCTGACCGACGTCGGCGGCCTCGATATCCATTTCATCCACAGGCAAAGCCCCCATCCGGACGCCTTTCCTCTGGTGATTACCCACGGTTGGCCGGGCTCCGTCGTCGAATTCCACGCCGTCATCGAGCCCCTCGCGGATCCCACCAACCACGGTGGGGCAGCGGAAGACGCGTTTCATGTCGTCTGCCCTTCCCTGCCCGGCTTCGGGTTCTCGGGGCATCCCCAGGGGACGGGTTGGAACATCCCGAAGATCGCAGGCGCATGGGATGAGATCATGTCGCGTCTGGGTTATGACCGCTATTTCGCGCAAGGCGGGGACTGGGGCACGACGGTGTCCAACGCCCTCGCGGGACTGCATGCCGATCACTGTGCCGGAATCCACGTGAACATGCCGGGCGGCCGGCCGCGCAAGACGCCCGAGAACCCCACCGAAGAGGAGAAACGGGCACTTGAGCGCATTCAACGCCGGCAAGGCAGGGGCGGCGGATACGGCAGTCAGCAGAGTTCGCGGCCGCAGACGCTCGGCTACGGGTTGGCCGATTCGCCCATGGGACAGGCCGCGTGGATCCTCGAGAAGTTCTTCGAATGGACGGACTGCGACGGCGTCCCCGAAAACGCCATCAGCCGCGATGAGTTGCTGGACAACGTGATGTTCTACTGGCTGACCGACAGCGGGACGTCATCGGCGCGAATCTACTGGGAGAACGCGCAGAGCCACCTTTCTGGCGCCTACGACGAGCATGCCGTGGAGATAAACGTGCCCACCGGGTGCAGCATCTTTCCGGAGGAGATCACGCCGACGCCGAGGATCTGGGCGGAGAACCGCTATCCCAACATCGTTTACTGGAACGAACTGGACAAGGGCGGCCACTTCGCCGCTTTCGAGCAGCCCGAGCTATTCGTCGAGGAGTTGCGCAAGTGCTTCCGCATCATGCGCTAGTCCGCAGGTTCTGACCTGCCCGTCCTCAAGGGCATGGTTACCTTGGGGACGAGGATGGCAAATGGAAGGATGTCGCAAGGCCGGTGCGCGTCACAACTCAGGCCGGCGCCGCTGATATGGCTGTTTCGGGACGCGGGCCCTACACGTTGAACCGGAAGTGGATCACGTCTCCATCCCGCACGACATAGTCCCTGCCTTCAAGCCGCCACCGGCCCGATTCCCTGGCGCCCTGCTCGCCCCCGCACGAAACGAAATCGTCGTAGGTGATCACTTCCGCACGAATGAACCCCTTTTCGAAGTCGGTGTGGATGACCCCGGCGGCTTGCGGCGCGCGCGTTCCAACCGGGACCGTCCAGGCCCGCGCTTCCTCGGAGTTGTGAGTGAAATAGTCGTGCAAACCCAGCAGCCGGTGACCGGCCTGGATCACGCGATCCAGACAGGGCGCGTCCAGTCCCAGGTCACGCAGGAAGTCCGTTCTCTCGTCCGCTTCGAGTTCCGCGATTTCAGATTCGATTTTCGTACAGATGGGAATGCAGACTGCCCCCTCCCGGTCCGCGAGCGACTCGACCGGCGCGACCAGCGGATTGTTCCGCAGACCGTCTTCGGCGACGTTGGCGACATACATCACCGGTTTGGCGGTAAGCAGGTGCAGATCCGCCAGGCGCGCCCGCTCTCCCGCTGTCAGACGGAGGGCGCGTACCGGTTCGCCCCGTTCCAGGGAAGCACGCACCCTGTCCAGAAGCTCGGTCCGGGCGCGCGCTTCTTCGTCACCGACAGCCGCGACACGTCGGACACGATCATGGGCGCGCTCCACGGTGTCGAGGTCCGCCAACGCGAGTTCGGTATCGACGATCTCGATGTCGTCGGCCGGCGAGACCTTGCTCGAGACGTTGACGACCTCGTCGTCCTCGAAACAGCGAACGACATGCGCGATGGCCTGCGTTTCGCGAATGTGCGCGAGAAACTGGTTGCCGAGCCCCTCGCCCCTGGAAGCGCCCTCCACCAGGCCCGCGATGTCCACGAATTCGACCGTCGCCGGGACGACCCGTTTCGGGGACGTCAACTCGGCGACTCGCCAAAGGCGCGGATCCGGGACCGGGACGACGCCCACATTCGGCTCGATCGTGCAAAACGGGAAGTTCCCGGCCTCGGCGCCGGCGCTGGTCATGGCATTGAACAGCGTCGACTTGCCCACGTTCGGCAAACCCACGATGCCGCATCGAAAGCCCACGCACTAGTGCTCCACTAGCCTTGGCCCGGCGCGGGTCTCGGCGCGTGAAAGCGGCTCATCGCCTTGTCAAATTCTCCATCGACGACGAGTTGCAGTAACGCGTCGTCCATCTCGAGACTTGCCTCGACGTGCTCGCGATCACGCCTGCCGAATTTCTTGCCGGTAAGGAAGCCGATCATGCGGCGGCGTCCGGGGTGGCCGACACCGATGCGCAGGCGGACGAAATCGGAACGATTGCCGAGACCGGCAACGACGCTGGCAACGCCGTTGTGCGCGTGATGACGGCCACCGACCTTGAGCCTCGCAACGCCCACCGGGAAGTCGACTTCATCGTGGGCGACCAGTATTTCCCCTGGCTCCATGCCATAGAAACGGGACAGCGCGCCCACCGACTCGCCGGACAGGTTCACATAGGTCGACGGCAGCAGAAACCAGACATCCCGGCCAAGCACATCGCCGCGGCCGACGGTCCCGCGGAACCTGGCGCGTGAGGCCATGGGCACGTCGAAGCGGGCCGCGATGTTCTGGACCCACCATGCGCCGATATTGTGTGGCGTACCTTCATAGCGACGGCCGGGGTTGCCAAGCCCGACGATCAGGCGGATACCAGGCATGTCTCGAAACGCCCGCTGTCGATTACCGGGCCGGCAAGCCCCCTGTTCCTAGTCCGAAGCGTCGTCCTCGCCGGACCCGGCGGAGTCTTCTGCCTCACCGGGCGTCCCCTCCTCGCCTTCAAGCAGCTCTTCGTCCCCAAGTTCCATCTCTTCTTCGTCTTCCAATCCACCGCGCGGCGCCTGGACGCTTACCACGGGCGTGTCGTGCTCGTCACCATACGACAGCGCCACGATGGACACGCCCTCGGGAAGCTCCAGGTCAGAAAGATGCACCGTCTGGCCCATGTCCAGGTTCTCGACATCGACCTCGAGGTGCTCGGGCAGATCCGCTGGCAGGCAAGTGATCTCGACTTCAATCAGGTTGTGGGAAAGGTTGCCGCCACTCTGGCGCACACCAATGCAGTCGTCTTCGTTGAGAAACCGCAATGGCACGCTGATCTGGATCGCCCTGTCGGCGCGGATGCGCATGAAATCGAGGTGCAGGACCTTTTCGTTCGCCGGATGACGTTGCAAGTCGCGCAACACCGCCTGCTCGGACTCCCCATCGATCTTCAGTTGAATGATCTGGGAGAAAAACGCCTGTTGTTCCATGGCCTTGGACAGGCGCCGGAGTTCCACGGCGACGGTCACCGGGTCCTTCCCTCCGCCGTAGACCACGCCAGGGACCTTGTCCGCCTCCCTACGCAGGCGCCGAACCGTCGACTTGCCCCGGCCGCTCCTGGTTTCGGCTTCCAAAATGCATTGTTCCGCCATGCTGCCCGCTACCTCCGCGTGCTATGTCTGCCCAGTCTCCTCGCGCAGGCACCCCAAGTGTTGTGCCGCGTTGCGGTATCCGCCCTTCTCAAGCGTCGAAAGGCGTTCAAAGCGCTCGATGTCGCGCGCAATATGGCTGGGGTGGCAGGATTCGAACCTGCGAATGCCGGGATCAAAACCCGGTGCCTTACCACTTGGCGACACCCCAATCCAGCGCGCCTCACGAGGTGTATCGGCTTGCCGAACCGCTCGGAGCGGCGCGTATTGTATGGCGGGGCCTCGATGTGTCAATGCGCTCGACGGTTTCATGGTGTTGACGCTCGAAGGGCCCTCGCACGGGGAACACCGCTACGAAAGCCCGGTGGAATCCCGCCGTCGCTCAGGCGGGGTGGCGATACAGCGCGACAGCGGCGTCGATGCGTCAGCCGCCCACCGACGAGATCGCCTCATCGCGAGTACCGTGCACGGCGATGATCTTGTCAAATCCGCTGATCCGAAAAACCTCGTCTATCTGTTCCGATAGCGAGCAAAGCGCGAATCCGGCGTTGCGCTGGCGCATGGTCTTCGCGACGAGCAGGATCGCGCGAAGGCCGGCACTGCTGATGTAGGAAATACTGCCGAGATCCGCCACGACGGCCCCCTCGGTATCCGCGATCGCCTCCATGACCGAGGACTGGAAGTCGCTGGCATTCTGACCGTCGATGCGGCCTTCCGGCTTCAGAACGAGCACGCCGTTTGCCTGCTCCGGGTTAACGTTCATCGTCTTCGTTCTCCAAAGAATGCATCTTGCCAGAACTTCGCCATCTCCACGGTGCCTCTACATGGAGCACTTTGAGAGTATCCAACAAATTATAGCCAGATTGTACATCGCTTTTGTGTTTCTTCTTCCGTGTTTCTTCATGCGCCGGCCGCTTGTCCCTTCGCTACGCATCCTCGCGCAGCACATCAAGATCATCTTGATCCGGCATCAGCATGAACTCCGGATAGGCTTCGATTCCAAGTTCCGCCGCATCCTGGCCCAGCGATTCCACGTCGCTCGAAACTCGCGCACCCATGGTCCGCTTCAGCACAAGCCAGACGACCGAGGACGCCGCCATGACGAAGGCCCCCACGGCCAGGATCCCGATCAACTGCGCGCCAAGATTGCCTCCACCCGCGATGCAGACCGCGATGGTTCCCCAAATGCCGGCGAAAAGGTGCGCAGGAACCGCGCCGACCACGTCGTCTATCTTGCAGATTTCGAGCAGCTTGATTCCTCCGACTACCACGACGCCGCCAATCGCGCCGATGACCACCGCCCAGTGGTGATCGACGATGTCCGGGGCCGCCGTGATGGAGACGAGGCCGGCGATGGCACCGTTCAGCACGGCAAGCAGATCGACGCGCCCGAGAATGGGGCGGGATACGATGATCGCCGCGATGACGCCCGCCGCCGCAGCCAGGTTGGTGTTTGCGAAAACGATGCTCATTGCCACCGCGTCGATGGTGCTCGCCAGCGCCAGTTGCGAGCCGCCGTTGAAGCCGAACCATCCCAACCAAAGTATGAAGACGCCCAGCGTCACCGCCGGGATGTTCGATGGCGGCGTAGGCTTGGTCGTGCCGTCCTCGCGGAACTTGCCGAGCCTCGGCCCGATGATGATCGCGCCCGCAAGCGCTGCCCACCCGCCCGTCGAGTGCACGATGGTCGAGCCGGCGAAGTCCTTGAACGCGTCGCCGGTCCAACGGGCCAGCAAGCCCTCGTCGCCGCCGAGCCATCCTCCACCCCATGTCCAGGCGCCGACCACCGGATAGATGATGGCGGTCAGCATTGCGGTAAAGATGAAGAAGCACCACAGATTGACGCGCTCCGCCAGGGTGCCGGACACGATCGACGCCGTGGTCGCGACGAAGACCATCTGGAAGAACCAGTCCGACATCGTCGAGTTACCGGACTCGATCACCGCCGACCCGGCCCCTTCGTCGCCCCCGAGCAGGGCCAGTTCGTCCGGCGATGGACCGTAGAGAAACTGGACCGATCCGATCCACTGCCCCACATCCACGTACATCAGGTTGTACCCGAGGACGTAGTACGCGAGTCCGGCGATGGAATACAGGCCGATGTTCTTCATGCAGATCATCGACGCGTTCTTGGTACGCACCGAGCCGGCCTCGAGCATGGTGAAGCCCGCGCACATCCACATGACGAGCGCGCCGCAGACAAGGAATGAGAACGTGTTGAGGACGAACTGCGCTTCCGCGGCGACCGTCGCGTGCGCAGTCGTCCCGACTACGACAAGCGCTATGGCCAACGCCGATGCCAATAGTGGTTTCCGGTTCGGTGCCCTGTGGCCGAAAATGCCGTGTCCCATGCCGCCCCCCTCAGGCCAAGCGCAAGTGCTATCCGCCCGAAAAAGTATGCCAGCGCCTCTTCATCGGGTCCATTTGCAGATTTCGCACATTTCTCCTTCCCCACCTGCGAAGTGCAGGAGCAATATTCTATTATTCGCGCTCCTGCGCAAACGCGGACACCCGGGCAACAGAATTGACCCTCCACGAACTTGACGCCCCGGCGATCAAAGCCCGCGGCATCTGCCACACCTACAAGGGCGGTTACACCGCGCTCGCGGATGTGGACCTGACACTGGGCACGGGCCTGTTCGGTCTGCTCGGCCCGAACGGCGCCGGCAAGAGCACGCTGTTGCGCATTATCGCGACGCTGTTGAAGCCGACCCGGGGCACGATGGCGGTGTGCGGCCACGACGTGACGCGCGAACCGCTGCAGGTACGGTCGCTCATCGGCTACCTGCCGCAGCAATTCGGCGCCTGGCGCCTGCACCGAACCGAAGAGGTCGTCGATACCCTCGCCCGGATGTCAGGCCTGTCGAAGCGACGGGAACGGCGTCGGCGCGTAGCGGAGGTGCTGGCGACCGTGGGGCTCGAGCCGGTCGCCGACCGAAAGGTCAAGAAACTCTCCGGGGGCATGATTCGCCGACTCGGCGTGGCGCAGGCCCTGGTGCACGAGCCGCAGGTATTGATTGTCGACGAGCCGACCGTAGGGCTCGACCCGGAAGAGCGCATGCGCTTTCGCCAGCTCGTCACGCGCCTGGGCCAGGATCGGACGATCCTGCTGTCGACACATATCGTGGCCGACCTCGGCGGCGGTTGTCGTGAGATCTCTCTCCTGGACGGGGGGCGCGTCGTATTCCACGGTGCCCCAAAGACGCTGCTTGACCAGGCTGCCGGAAGGGTCTTCGAGGTCACCACCGACGCCGCCGGCCTGGAACGCATGGAAACCGCCTTTGAAATCGTCTCGCGCACGCCGGCCGGCAACGGCGTCGCGTTGCGCGCAGTCACCACCGACGCCTTCCCCGAGGGGGCCGAACCCGTCGAATTGCCCACCCTGGAAGAGGCGTACCTGGCGTTCATGGCCGCCAGGGGGCGTTCCGAAGCCGCGCGTCAGGACGAAGCGGCGGCAGCGAGCTCCAGCGGGAACACCGGGTAGTGCGAAAAGCGCTCGCGATCGCCTTTGCGGAGATTCGGTCCGCCCGGCGCCTGGTACGCACCTGGCTGTTTGCCGGTCTGGCCGTGGTCATCGGCGTGGGCTTTTTCATTTTTTTCAGCTTCATGCACGGTGCCGGTTCCGGCGTATCTCCATCGGCGGGCCTCCTGTCGCCACGTTTCACCGCGTCCTACCTGGGCGTGTACTACGTCTGGGTCCTCATGACCGGCCTGATATTCCTCGCCTTCGACATCCGCGCACGGGACCAGCGCGAACTCATCGCGGAAGTTGTCGATGTGCGCCCGACATCGAACCTGTCGCTGCTGGCCGGCCGACTGGCCGGGTTGGTGATCGTCGCCTGGGTGCCTGTCCTGGTGATCGCGGTGATATTCCAGGCAATTGGAGGCGCCGCGCAACTGTTTGACTGGTGGATGGGCGAGACGGTCCAGCCGGTGTCACTGATCGTTCTGCTCTTCCTCGACGTCTTGCCGGTGCTGATTTTCTGGTGCGCGGTGGTCATGTTGCTGGCGGTCGCGCTGCGTCTCCGGCTGCTGGTCGTGATAGCCGCATGCGCCCTGCTGGGACTTCACATATACGCGGTGGATAACGTCCCGACCTACCTGCTGGGCACGGTTTTCCCGTTCGGCAGTCAATATCCCTCCGACATCCTGCCGGGGTACCCCGATGGCACCGATCTTGCCCACCGCGCATCGCTCCTGTTGCTCGCCGCGGGCGCGCTACTTGCCGCCGCGGTGTTGTACCCCAGGCCGGACGGCGCTCTCAATTCCGTGCGTATCGGCGCGAGTGTCGCCTGCATCACCGGCGGTGCCGCCCTGCTTGCCATGCAGGTCCTGAACGCCGCGGACGACGTGGCCGTCGCGGAACAGTGGGCCGCCGCGCACGAATCGCGACGGGACGATCCGTATCCCGGCGTCGATGAGGTCAAGGGGACCGTGCGCATGGTGCCCGGGGAGACGCTCGGCCTCGACATCGAGATGCGCCTGACGTCGCCTGCCGACCGCCCGCTCGACGAACTGCTGTTTACCTTCAACCCCGGTATGCAGGTCGATGCGGTGCGCATCGACGGTGAACCAATGGCCTTCACGCACGCGGACGGACTGCTCGCCGTCGCTTTGCCCCGACCGCTCGCAGCAGGTTCGTCCGCCGCAATGTCCCTCAGCGCGCGGGGAGTTCCGGATCCTGCGTTTGGTTACCTCGACAGCGCGATCAATCCGGCACGAATGAAGTCCGCCAGCTCCGCACTGCTGGCACTGGGATCGGACACCTCCCTTTTCAAACGCCGATATGTTGCCCTGATGCCCTCTTCCGGTTGGCTGCCCCGGCCCGGCGCGAGTTTTGACGTCGAGGATCCGTCGCGGCGGCCTCGCGACTTCTTCCAAGCCGATCTCGTGGTCGAGGGACCGGCCGGCTGGCTCGTCGCGGGTCCAGGCCGGCGCGAGGTGATCGGCGACGGCCGGTTTCGCTTCCGGCCCGCCATGCCGGTGCCGGACATCGGCCTTTTTGCTTCGCGGTTCGAGCGCCGCGCCATACATGCGTCGGATGTTGAATTCGAACTGCTCCTGCACCCACGCCATCTGCGCAACATCGCTTTCTTCGCCGACGCGGCCGACGCACTCGCCACACGTGTCCAGGAACTCTTTTCCGCCGCCGAAGATTCGGGTCTGGGTTACCCCTACGAAGCCCTGAGCGTGGTCGAAGTTCCGGCGCAACTCCGCACTTACGGCGGCGGCTGGAGAATGGACACGGCACTGTCCGTGCCCGGAATCATGCTGATGAACGAGGCCGGTTTCCCCACGTCCCGCTTCGAGCTCCAGTTCCGCGACCCCGAGTCGTTGGCCGAAATGGAGAGCGCGGAAGGCGGTATCGCCGCCGCCAAAGTGCGCGTACTCGAGCGGTTCTTCGCGAACGACGTAAACGGGGGCAACCCTTTCGCCGGGGTGCCGCGCAACTTCCTGGCGTACCAGACCGGCGCCACGGGTGTCGGCGCGACCGCCCTCGATTTCGTTTGTGCGGCGCTGGCGGAACGGCTGCTGACCGACGACAACGCGTTCTTCTCCGCGCACCTGTTCCACCGCGCCCAGGGCATGGAACAGGTCATGGCCACCATCATGTCGAGAGCTCTGACAAGCAGGGGCGACTGGACGATCAGCAATTCCGTCATGGACCGTGTGACCAACACGCCTTCGGTATGGAATCGCGCCCTCGGTGCGCCGCTCGCCCGCCTCGACACCGACACCGACCCCGGACAGGCGTTCTACACGCTGGCCCTCAAGGGGCAGGCGACGGCGAAGTCCATCTGGGACGCCCTCGGCCGTGAGCGAACGGCGGCCCTGCTTTCGGAGTTGCGCCACCGCCATGCGGGCCAGCACTTTACGGCCGAGGACTTCAATGCTGCCGCACTGTCTGTCGGAGCGGACATCGAGTCGATTGTCGGAGACTGGCTGCACGACGCGGCGCTGCCGGGCTTTCTCGCATCGGCCGTCGAGGTATTTCGGCTGCGCGATTCCGACTTCGGCCAATCCCGCTACCAGATACGCCTGCACGTGAGAAACGATGAACCCGTGCCCGGCCTGTTCCGCATCGAATGGCGATCCAAGAAGAGGCTCAGCGACACCAGCGCGCCCATTCGAATCGGTGCAGCCGAGTCCGTGGAGATCGGCCTCGTGGCCGCAACAGTGCCCTCGGAGGTCATGCTCCGACCCTACCTGTCGCTCAATCGGCAAACGGTGCGGCTGGACGTGCCTAAAGTGGACGTCGACAGCGTGGTCGAGCAGGAACCGTTCGAGGGTTCTCGAACCAGCGACTGGCGACCGCGACCGACTGCGGGCGTCGTCGTCGACGATCTCGACCCGGGCTTCTCCGACGACGGCTCGGCTGCCGAGCGCATCGCCGAAGCGGACTTCGCGGACGTCGACGAGGGGCTTCCATCTTTCGGTGGTCCCGGGTCCGGCTGGTTCCGGCAGGAGGCGGAGGCAGCCTGGGGCAAATACCGGCACACGCTGGCCCGTTCCATGTCGTCCCCCGGCCTTTCCGAGGCGGTATCCTTCACCGCCCGCCTGCCCCACGCTGGGAGGTGGCGGCTCGACTACCATCTGCCACGCCCAAAGTCCCGTGGCCGATCAGTGCAAGCGCCAGTATCCGTCAGGATCGGTTCGGGGGGCATGGATGTCGACCTCGGCGGCATCTGGAACCCGAAGCAAGGACCCTACGACATGCAACTCGTTGCCGACGGCACGCAAAGCCCCGTCGAATTCGACGGCGCGGCGGGGGTGGCCGGTTGGAACAATCTTGGCGAATTCGAGCTCGAAGCCGGCGAGGTGCGGCTGGTCGTGACGAACAAATCGGTCGGGCAGAACAATGGCCCATACGTTATCGTGGCCGACGCTATCCGCTGGTTGCCGGTGAACAGCAAGTGAAATCCCACCCAACGATCCAGAGCCCCCGAGATCGCCGCGCCGGCGGCATTGCCGCTGGGTCGACGTCAGTCGCGTGGACCTGGCTGGTCGGAACCGCGCTGGTCCCTGCGCTGTTCGGCTGCGGTCCCGGCGCGACCGCCCCGCCGGCCGAGTTCCGCATCCCGGTCGAGGTGAGCACGGTGGAGACCGGGAACGTCGAGGAGTTGATCGTTACGACCGGAACGCTGCGCACGCGGGAAATGGTCACCCTGGACATCGAGATTCCGGGCTACGTGAACATCGGGCGCGACGACGAAGGGAACCGCCTGACAGAAGGCGCCGCTGTCACGGCCGGACAGGTCATCGCCGAAGTCACGGGCGAGGACGCGCGCCTGCACGCACGCATCGAGTCGACACGACGCGCCCTCGGTGCCGCCGAGTCGGAACTCGAACGACGCCGGGACCTGTTCGCTTCCAGGCTGATCGCGGAGGAGGAATTGCGGCAGGCGGAAGTACAGTACGAAAATGCGCTGTACGAGTTCGAACGCAGCAAGCTCAACGCCGCCAAGTCGAAGATCACGACACCTATCGGCGGTGTCGTCCTGCGCCTGGCGCGGAACAGCGATGGCCTACCGATTGCCGATGGCCAACTTGTCGCTCCTGGATTCACGATTGCGCAGATCGCGCCGCTCGAGGAGTTGATCGCCGACATCGACCTGGTTGGACCCGAACTCGGCCGCGTCCAAGAAGGACTTCCCGCGCGCATTCGCCACTACGCCTACGAGGACGCCGACATTGCCGGCGAAGTCCTCCGCCTGGCACCATCGGTGGACGTCAACACGCACACGTTCCGTGCCGAAGTCGCCGTAACGAATCCGCAACGGCTGCTCCGCCCGGGCATGTTCGTGGAGGTCACCATCATCGCGGATCAACGCCTCGACGTGCCCGTCGTTCCGCGCGAATCCGTCGCACGGCGAGGCGGTAGAAACGTCGTCTTCATTCTCACCGGGCAGCGCGTCTCACGGCGCGATGTCAACCTGGGTCTCGGCGACGACAGGCGGGTCGAAGTGCTCGCCGGGGTCACTCCCGGCGACCGCATCGTCGTTCGCGGTGTCGAAACTCTCACCGACGACACGCGGGTCAGGATAGTGGGCTCATAGTGCTCCGTCACACCCAAATCTACGGGTATCTGCGGGCCTTTTTGGCCCCTGGTAGTTTTCATGCGAGGGGTTCCCCCTCGCGCTCCCCGGCTGAAGGCTCCGTTGCTCCTCTTTTGTGTGGTGCCTGCCACACCGCGTCGTCGCGCCTCGCCAGGAACCAAAAATCCCTCGCAGCTACACTCCCGTGGGACAAACGCCTCCGGGGAGCGACAGCGACCCGGGGCGGTTGGTCCATGGGCGACGAGAGGGGTCGGGCCACAGCCGGAACCCAAGGTGCCGGCTGTGGGGCACTCGCATCTTTGAGTGTGACGGAGCACTAGTTGTTCGAGTCGCTCGCCGGACTCGCTGTTCGTCGCCCCGTCGCAGTCAGCGTTGTCGCACTTGCCGTTGCGCTGGTGGGCTGGCTTTCCTGGGACCGCCTCCCGGTAGATCTGCTGCCGGACGTGGAGACACCCACCGTCGTGGTCTCGGTCAGTTCCGGCGACCGCCCGCCACTGGAAATGGAACGCCTGTACGGCGAACGGGTGGAGCAACTCCTGTTCACCGTTCGAGGTATCCGCAACGTCGAGCAGGTCGCACGGTCGGGCAGGCTGGTCGCCACCGTGATATTCGACTGGGAAGCCGACATCGACCTCGGTCTGATCGATGTGCAGAAGGCCGTGGGCCAGCTCCAGGCAGACCCGGAAGTCGACGAAGTACTGGTGCGACGCTTCGACCCGCGCCAGGCCCCGATCCTGACCCTCGGCCTGATTGCCCCCTCGGGCAAGCCGGACCTGGCCGAACTCAAACGCCTTGCCCGGCGCCAGGTGGCGCCCGCACTCGAGCAGTTGCCCGGGGTCGCCGAAGTGCGCGTGACCGGCGGCAGGGAGCGCGAGGTACGCATCGCCGTGGATCGCTATCGCCTCGACCGGTTCGGTGTGTCGCTGGGACAGATCGAAAGCCGCCTGGCCCAGGAAAACGTCGACATTCCGGCTGGTACGCTGGAAGAAGACGACCAGATCTTCCAGCTTCGCGCCCTGTCGCGTTTTCGTCGCGTGGAAGACGTGGGCGACGTCGTCGTGCGGTATCTGCGCGACGATTCCGGCCGGCAGCAGGCGGTGCGCGTGTCGGACCTCGGCAGCGTCGAACTCGTCGATCGCGAGATCGACCACCTGGTCCGCGTAGACGGCTCGGAAGGCGTGGGACTCTCGATCTACAAGGAGGCCGGCGCCAACACGGTCGGCGTATCCGCGACCGTCCGCGATGCGCTGGGCGGTCTGGACGACGACCTGCCGAATGTCGACGTGCGGGAAATCACGGACGACGCCGGCATCGTCATCGACGCGCTGGATCACCTCAAGACCGCGGCGGGGGTCGGAATCGTTCTCGCCATTGCCGTACTCGCCGCCTTCCTGCGCTCCGCCGGCGCCGTCCTGATCGTGGCGGCCGCAGTCCCGGTGTCGCTGTTCGCCGCGCTGTTCTTCATGGGCTTCGAGTCCTACAGCCTCAATATCGTGACCCTCGGCGGGCTCGCTCTGGGTGCGGGAATGCTGGTCGACAATGCCATCGTGGTGGTGGAGTCCATCTATCGCCGCCTCACTGCGGGCGATGCTCCCGGTGTGGCCGCCGTTCGCGGCACAAGCGAAGTCGCCGGCGCCATCACGGCGAGCACGCTGACCACCTGCGTCGTATTCCTGCCGGTGCTGTTCGTGCAGGGCCTCGCCGCCCGCCTGATCGATGGCATCGCGTTCACCGTGACCATCTCCCTCCTCGCGTCGCTCGGCGTGGCGATCATGCTGATACCCGCGCTGGGCGGCTGGTTCCTGCGCGCCTCTCGAGACGAGACGCGACCCGGCCGCACCCGCATCGCGCTCGAATCGCTCGTCGCCCGGTTGCTGCAGCGACCGTTCGCGGTAGTTCTGATCGCGGCGCTGGCCGCGGTCGGGGCGGTCGTCGCGCTGCTTCGCCTCGGTACCGAGCTGTTGCCCCCGACCGACCCGCGCCAGTTTTCGATTCGGCTGGTCGGGCCGTCCGAACAACGGGTGGAATCGACATCGCGGACGGTGGCGGGGATCGAAGATCTGCTCGGCCAGGCGGGGGCGGGCGCGCTGGCGGCGACCCTGTCAGAAGTCGGGCGCCTGCCCGAAGACGACCGCTTGATACGCAGCGAACTGACAGAAGAAAACACCGCCAGGGTCATCGCCCGCATGGACGTCGAGGGCCCCACGGGGCGCCAGGTGGCTGCGTGGCTCGGTCCACAACTGGCCGGTCTGCCGATGACGGACGTCAGTTGGGAGATTGGCCGGTCGGCCCTGACCGACGCACTCGGCACAACCGGCCCGCCAATTGCGGTGGAAGTGTCCGGCAACGCGCTGGAGGATCTGCGCAACGGTGCCGACCGCATCAAGCAGCGTCTCGAAACGCTGCCTCAACTGTGGAACGTCCGGTCCTCCTTCGAAGGCGGACCGCCCGAGCTTCACATCTCGCTGGACGCCGCCATGGCCGATGCACTGGGCGTCAACCTGCAGAGCATGTCCCGCGTCCTGGAATCGAGCCTCGACGGGCGCGTTGCGACAATCCTGTCCACCGGGGACGAAGAGCGCCGGGTGACGATTCGCCTACCCACACCGCGCCGCGAGGATCTGGGCGATGTCGTGTTCCGCACCCCGGAAGGCCGCCAGGCGGCAATCGGGCAGGTCGCGACGTTTACCGAAGCCGAAGGTGCGCGGGAGATATTTCGGCGCGATCAACGCCGGACGGCGGAAGTCACCGCACAGATCGCGGAGGGCGTTTCGAAACCCGAGGCCGTGGCCGCCGTCGAAGCCGCCCTCGCCGACTTGCCGCTGCCTCCCGGCACGCGTAGCGCGTTACGGGGAGAGGAGGAGCAGCGCGCGCGCACTTTCGCCGAACTGCAACTCGCGGGCGTGCTGGCCCTGGTTCTGGTGCTCATGGTGCTCGCAGGCACGTTCGAATCCCTGGCCCACCCCATCACCGTACTCAGCGCCATCCCACTCGCGCTGATCGGCGTGGCCGGCGCGCTGGTCTGGACAGGACAGCCGATCGGCGTCATGGCGATGCTCGGACTGATCGTGCTTGCGGGCATCGCGGTGAACGATGCCGTACTGCTGATCGCAACGGCCCGGCAGCAGATGGCGTCGGGAAGCGATCGCGTTCGCGCCCTGGCCGCAGCCGCCGGCATCCGGCTGCGGCCGATTGCCATGACTACCCTGACCACCGCGCTCGCGCTCGTCCCGCTCGTGCTCGCCGGAGGCGAGGGCGCCTCCTTGCGCGCTCCCATGGCCCTGACCATCATCGGCGGCATCATGGCTTCGACCATCGGATCGCTCCTGGTGCTGCCCTGCATCTACCTCCTAGTCGACAGCGCGTCCATGCGCCTGCGCAGATCCGCACCGTGAGTCTCCTCGACCTCCCCGTACGCCGGCCTGTCGCCGTAGCCATGGCATTCCTCGCCCTGGTGCTGGTCGGCCTCGTGGCGATGCAGCGAATTCCCGTCGAGCTGTTTCCCAACGTGGAGGGCGATCGGCTATGGGTCAACTTTTCGAGGCCGGGCAGCGAATCCGAAGCGGTGGAACGAGAAATCCTGTTGCCGCTGGAGGCGCGGGTGGCGGCATTGCCGATGGTGCTCGAGACGAGCGGGTCCATTCGGGGCGCCAGCGGCGATTTCGAGGTGCTGTTCGAACGGGGCGTTGACATCAGGGTCCGCGAACTCGAACTGCGCCGCATCGCGGCGGCGATCCAACGCGAACAGCCCGAGGGAACATCGCTGTACGTGAGCGGCTCCGACACGTCGAACTGGGGCACGTTCGTCATGATGATCAATGTGCTTGGCGGCGACGTCGACCGCCATGCGTTGTATGACGTCACCGAAGAGTTGATCGCGCCGCGCTTCGCGGCCGTGCCGGGCGTCACCGAAGCCATTGCCACCGGCGGTGCGTCCCGCCAGGTGACTCTGACCGTCGATCCGGCCAGGGCGGCGGCGCTTGGCGTAACCATCGAAGAAGTCACCGGCGCAGTGTGGCGCAACGTCGGTCAGTTGCGCCATGTCGGCAAACTCGAAGCCACCAGCGGCATCACCGACGTGGTCCTGGACGGCCGGGCGTCGGGTATACACAGCCTCGGGCAAGCGCGCATCGTGCCTGGCAAAGCCGCCCAGTTGCGCCACGCGGGAGAGCTCGACTTCGGTACCGGCATCGAACGGTCCCTGTTTCGCGTCAACGGTAAACCCTCCGTCGGCATCGCGATCTACCAGGAGCAGGGGGCCAACCTGGTCCGCCTTGGCCGCGACCTTCGCGCCCGGGCGTCGGAACTGAACGACGAAGTCGGAGAAATGGGACTTGAGCTCGTGATCGGCACCGATGCCGCCGAAGAGGTCGAGAAGCAGATAGGACGTCTCGCCCGCCTCGGGCTGTCCGGTTTCGGCATCGCGCTCATCGTCCTCTACCTGTTCCTGCGGCAATGGCAGGCTGTCACCGTAGTCGCTGTCGCGGTGCCGGTCAGCCTGCTGGCCGCCTTCGCCATTCTGTACCTGTTTGGCGACACCCTGAACCTGCTGACGCTATTCGGCCTCGCGCTCGCGGTGGGCCTGCTCGTGGACAACAGCGTCGTCGTGTTCGAGTCCGTGCAACGCTCCCTGGATCGTGGCACCGCGCCCGACGCGGCCGTGCGCCAGGGACTCCGCCGCACGGTGCGCGCCATAGCGGCGGCCAGTCTGACAACCGCAGTGGTCTTTCTGCCCCTGGTACTCATCGATGTCGAAGCCGGCATGACAAGCATCCAGAAACAGCTTGAAATCGCCGTACGCGCATTCCTCGTTCCGTTGGCCACCTCTCTCCTGGTGGCGGTCGCCCTCGTACCGCTTCTCGCCCATCGGCTGGCGGCACCCGCCGCCGTCAGCCGGCTCGCCCGGCGCCGCGAGACGCGGGCCGCGCGCGGCGGGATGGCGCCGCCGGACCCTGTACGCATCCTGTTCGGCGGCATGGTTGCAAGCGCCCTGCGGCGACCACCCGCCTGGCTTACGGGCACCGTTTTCGCGCTGGTGATCACGATCATGATCGCCATACCCTCGATCACCTTCGGTTCCGGCGCCGAACCCAAGCGCGCCGATACCGTGCAACTCATCGCGCGTTTCGACCACGGCGGCTCCCTGAAGAGGACCAGCGATGCGTTTGAAAGGCTGGAGGCGGCGCTCTCGGCGCTGGACGGAGTCGACACCATCGAGACGGTGGTGCGGGAACACGGCGGATCGATCACCGTGGAGCTGGTCGACGAGGCACAACGCCCGGCGGACCTCGATGCAGCCGCCGTACGCAAGGTCGCGCGAACGGCGGCGGAGAAAGTCTCCGGCGGGTTCGAACTGCTCAATCCCGGCGACGATTCGCGCGGTGGCGGAAAGGCCGGCGGCGGCCGCGGCGGAGGTGGCGGCATAGGCGGGGCGCCCCGCGAAGTGGTCCTGTCGGGTCCCGACAGCGGCGAACTAGAGCGGCTTGCCAAGGATGTCGTAGCGCGGCTCGACGCGATCCCCTACGTGCAGAACTCCTGGCTGGCGGAACGCCCGGGACTTGAAGAAATATGGATACAGCCGCGCAGGCCGGCGTTCGAGGCATACGGCCTTACCATCGGCGACGTTTTGGCAAACCTCCGACTGGCCGGCAGGGAAGGCCGCGTGAACGCGACGGGGTTCTCACTGCCAAGCGGCAGGGAATTGCCCGTGGTGATGGAACGGATCAACGCGCGCACGGATGAGGGTGGCCGCGAACTCCGCGCCTTGCGGCTGCAGACGGCGGCCGGCGCCGTTCCTGTCGCCGCCCTGGCCGACATCAGGCAGATGCCAGCCCGTCCCACGATCGAGCACAGGAACGGTCGCCGCGAAACCCGGGTGTTTTACCGCCTGGGTTCCAACGTAGCCCAGACCGGATCCGCGCGCGAAGCCGTGGAGGAACAGGTAGCCGAGACGGTACGCGCAGTGCCAAGACCACGCGGATTCACCGTGGAAGTATCGTCGGACGATGCGCAGACAAGTTGGTTGCAGCGCGTTCTGGTGCCGGTGGTACTGCTCCTGTTCCTGGTGCTTGCCCTGACCTTCGAATCGCTGACGTTGCCCGTACTCGTGCTGTTGGCGGTGCCGCTCACGGTCATTGGCGCGAGTTGGGCGCTGGTCGTCGCCGGCATGTCGCTGGACGAAATGGCCGCGCTTGGCGCTATCGCCCTGTTCGGTCTCACGGTCAATCCGGCGATCCTGCTGGTCGACAGGATGCAGCAGAAGGTTCTCATCGGCGGGTGGACCCCCGGCGCCGCCGCGTTCGCTTCCGTGCGCGAGAGAACCCGTCCGGTGCTCATGACGACGGCCACCACCATCGCGGCACTTTGGCCCCTGGCGATATCGACCGGCAGTGAGAACGAGATCTGGCCGCCATTCGCGACCATCGTCATCGGCGGTCTCGTCACATCGGCACTCCTGACCCTGCTCGTCATCCCGGTCGGTTTCATCCTGTTGCACCGCCTCGACCGGCTGTTTGGCCGCGTCGGCCCCTGGCTGGTCGTCGCCTGGCTCGCGGTCACCGTCGGCATCATGCTGTGGCTTACGCAATCCGGGTTCGTTACTTCCCTGTTCTGGCAGGTGGTAGTGTCGATCCTCGTCGGCGGCGGCGCACTCGCTCTCACGGTCGTACTGTTCCGCAGGCCCGAAAAGCACGAGCCGGACAGCCGCTCCGGCCCCCCCGCACTCGAGGCACGGAACCTGAGAAAGGTGTACGCACTCCCCGGACCGTTGCGGCGCGCGCTTGCGGCACCCCGGGTCTTCGCCGCCAGGGCCCTGGCCGAGGGCGCCTTCGACCCGAGGGCGCTCAGCGCGGCGAAGGCCTTCAGCCAAAGGGAGGCCCGCGAGAACCTGTTGCCGCCCCTGGTGTTCACGTTCGCGCCCGCATTGCTTGCCGTGCGCGCGGAGAGCGGCGGCTGGCGCCTGTTCTTCTGCATGCTGGCGGCGGCCGGCATGGTGGGGCTCCTGCGTCAGATTCGCCGCAGCCGGGGACACTTGAACGCCGTCGGCGCGGTGGCGCCCGGCGGCGTCGAGAACTTCATTGCCGCCGGGGTGCCGTGGGCCGCGCTGAGCGTGTTCACCTGCGCCGCGCTCCTGCCACAGTTGGGCGGGAGCATCGCTGCCTCGAGTGTCTTCTGGCCCGTCACGGGCGCGCTGTTGCTGGGTGCCTGGCAACTCGCCCGGCGCAGCGCTGCCGCCCAGGCAAGGGGACAGGTCAGACAACGCGCGGGCGGGCGGTTTCTGCGCTATCCGCGCACACTCATGCGCCGCTGGGCGCGCCGCGTGGGCGGCCTCGACCTGCCGGCATCCCCCGTCGAGGCCCTGGCCGGCGCGAATTTCAGGATCGAGAGGGGCATGGTCGGTGTTCTCGGTCCCAACGGCGCGGGCAAGACCACGCTCCTGCGCCTGCTGACCGGTATCCTCGACGCCACCCGGGGCACCATCACGCTCGGTGGCGTGCGTCTTGAAAAGGTGCAGAAGGTACTCGCGCGCTGGGTCGGCTATCTGCCGCAGGACGCCGGACTGCCCGCCGCGATGTCCCCCCGAGAGTACCTGCGCTATTTCGCGGCGTTGTATGACCTGCCGCCGTCGGAGCGCCATGAACGGGTCGAGTACCTCCTGCGCGAAGTCGGCCTCCAGGACCGGGCCGGGGACCGCATCGGTTCGCTTTCGGGCGGCATGCGGCAGCGCGTTTCCGTCGCCCGCACGCTGCTTCGGCTCCCGCCGATCATCGTTGTCGACGAACCCACGGTCGGCCTGGATCCGAGGGAGCGCATTCGTTTCCGCAACTTGCTCGCGAACCTGGCGCGCGACCGCATCGTGCTGTTCTCGACGCACGTGGTGGAAGATGTCGCGGTCGCATGCGAACGCGTACTGGTCCTTGCCCACGGCAAGTTGCTGTTCGATGGTGCCCCGGGCGCGTTGTCCGAAGCCGCCCGAGGAAAGGTATGGGAGATGCAGGCGTCCGCGCTGGATCCCGACGAGCTGCCGCCGGGCGCGATCCTCGCCGAAGAAACGCCGCTGGGAGACGGTCGAATCACGCGGCGCGTGCTGGCGGAGCGGCCCCCCGACCCCGAGGCCAGAACAGTTGACGCAAGGCTTGAGGACGGCTACCTGTGGTTGTTGCGCGGAACGGGAGACGCCGCATGATGGGCGCGGTCGCAGGTCAACTTGAGGCGTTCCGCCTAGCAGGCATGACGATCGGCGGCCATCGCTACTGGCTGTTGCCGATCCTTCCGCTCGCGTGGCTTCCCATCATGGCCTGGATCGGTTCCCCCGCCGAATTCGACCCGGCATCTGCCCAGGGCACCATGATTGGCCTTCCGTTGACGTTCCTCGCCATATTCCTGGGGCTCAGGGTCATCGCCGGCGAGATCGACGGCCGCAGCCTGGAGGTCGCCTACACGGTTCCCGGCGGCT
This sequence comes from Candidatus Azotimanducaceae bacterium, assembly GCA_965203615.1. Classification (GTDB taxonomy): domain Bacteria; phylum Pseudomonadota; class Gammaproteobacteria; order Pseudomonadales; family Azotimanducaceae; genus VXNE01. Next base: position 3,499,554 of record OZ241900.1, on the reverse strand, counting down.
GCGAGCGCGTGTGGTGGACGAAGCTCGGTGCCGGGCTGCTGCTCCTCATCGTGGCGGAAGTGCCGCTGGCAGTAGCGACGTGGTTGTTCCTCACGCCCTTCCCCCTGGACGCACTGTATGGCGCGCTCCAGGCGGCACTTTTCTACATGGTCCTGGCCATGGGGATGGCCACGCTTTTTCGCAACGAGACAGCCGGAGCGATGCCTACCGCCGCCATCCTGGGCTTCAACGGCATCATCACGCAGTTCGGGGACAACCAGGTGCGCGTCTCGCCCTTCTGGAATCCGCATGCGCCCGAGCTTGTCGCAGGCGGCGTTTCGGACTCCGCCGAGATCCTGGCCTGGACGGTGCAGAATCGCATCGGCTTCGCCCTGCTTGTCGCCGCCATCCTGGCCCTCGCCTTCATGCGCGCCGGACGCAGGGAACGCATGCTCGACAGCTAGCCATGAAATCCGTCCGCGGCTTCGCCTGCGGCGTGTTTCACCCCCGCCCAAGCCCACCTACCAGACTGTCGGATTCGCCGCTAACACGGCAATCCGACAACCTGATAGTCGCAAACAGCCCCCTCACCGGTTGCTCCCAGCAATCCGGCGAGACGTTGCCGACCTCGATCTCCTCGCAACCCGTGAACGCCGCGTAGTCGACGACGGCTTGGCCGAAGGCCGGCAGGAAGGCATCCGATACATCGCCTTCAAGGAACAGCGCCTTGATCTCGAAGCGCCCCTCGGAACGATGTGCCTTGCAGTCCATGCGGCCGAAAAAGCGGTCGCGGTACAACAGGGGCAGCACGAAGTAGCCGTATCGTCTCTTCGCCGCAGGCACATAGCACTCGATGGTGTAGTCGAAGTCGAGGAACCGGGCGGCGCGCTGGCGCTGGATAACCACGTTATCGAAGGGCGACAGGATGCGCACCACGGGAGCGAATCGCCTGGGCGCGGCCTCCAACGTACCCGAACGGGCGTAGATGGGTTCGCCCGTGGCGGTTCGATGCGCCACGAGCCCGCCCGCTCGAACGCGCTCCTCGAGCCGCCGTCGCACCATGGCGCGCAACTTCGGGTCGCGGCGCAGGTAGGTGATGTTCCTTGCCGTCGCGAAGCCGTGGGCGCGCATCGTGACGTCGATGAGATGGTCGGCATGCTCCTGGACGCTCGGCTCGCTCACATCCACCGTCGACGGCAGGAATCGCTCGGCAAGCTCGTATCGCTTCTGGAACCCTCGCCGTTCGATGCTGACCAGTTCGCCCTCCATGAACAACTGCTCGAGCGCCCGCTTCGCGGGTTTCCTGTCCCACCAGCCAGCGCGGCGCTTGCGCGTGTCTTCGAAATCCCTGGCGAAAAGAGGTCCCTCGGCGCGAATCCGATCCAGCACCCAGGCGCGTAGCCCGGGGTCCCTGTCACGGTGCCACCACCCCCACTCCCCGTTGGCGACGCCCCGCATCATGGGCAGGGCAAAGCGATAGTCGCGCATCGGCAGGTAGCAGGCCGCGTGGCTCCAGTACTCGAACGCGCGGTGCCCCTTGACGAGCCGGTTGAGGAGCGTTTCGTCGTACCGGCCAACCCGGTTGTAGAGGATATGATGATGCGCCTGGGCGACCACCGAAATGGTGTCGATCTGGACGTGGCCGATCTGGCAGAGAGCTTTCTCGGCACCGGCCAAGCCCGATCCGAGCTTGCGCTTTCCGGCGAGCCCCTGGTGCCCGAGCGCCACGCTGCGCAATTTGCGGGGGCTAGGCTTGGCCGAAGGGATCATATCGATTCCATCACAGGGCACCGAAAGTCCATTTTCGGCAAACGATGGTGACACGATAGTCCCCGCGGGCAGCCGTGAGCCTGCTCGGCCGGCGCCTGCCGTCCCAATCGCCCCAGGCGGCGACCTCGACGTTCCAACCCAGTTGCGTGAACGTGTCGGCATCCCCGCCGCTGACCGGCCATGCCGTTGAAGGGCGGCCGGTGATCCAGCTCGACAGCGCACGAATCGGCAGTTCAAGCCGAAGCTCGCCGCGAATCCAGTCCCGCGCATCCGCATCGTCGATGCGCTCGCCCCGCGCCGTGAGCACCGAGAACGCGTCGCCGTGCACGATGAGGTGCGTTCGGCCCTGACCCAACGGCCCCCAGAACTCCACATCGAAGCCCGACTCGTACTGCCGCCAAAGAAATTCCGCGCTCGTGCCCGTCTTTCCCGCGACGGCACCAACGCGTCCGGCAACGCTGAAATCCAACTCCCCGTCCATCGGCGGGAGCGTCGCGCAGGCGCCCACCAAAAGTGGCATCAACCAGAAAAAACCATTGACCAGTAGGGGGTTAGCGTCAATTCGGCATCGAACTCCCGGGGTCGGGCAGTCGCACTCATCTGGTAACATTACGGTTTTCCATCGTCGCGTTGGCGCAAATGGCCCTTCTGGCTTACGGCGTTAGTTTCCGAACCGCGCCCATCGACATGCGGGAGCGCATCGCATTCGCAACGCGGGAGTTGCCAGGCGCGCTCTCCCGACTTGGCGAAGTCCCGTCGCTGTCCGAAGCCGCGATTCTCTCGACCTGCAATCGTACCGAAATTTACTGCGCACTAGATGCGCCGAACCACGCGCCAGTCGAGGATTGGCTTGCGCGGGAATGCGGCATCCCTGTCGACGAACTCGCCGGCACCGCCTATTCGCTATGGAACGACGAGGCGGCGGCACACGTCATGCGGGTCGCCGCCGGACTCGAATCCCAGGTGCTCGGCGAGCCCCAGATTCTGGGCCAGGTCAAGTCCGCGTTCGATGCCGCGCGACAGGCCGACGCTGTCGGGGCGGAACTCGACCTCCTGCTTCAGAACTCGCTCTACGCCGCCAAGCGCGTGAGAACGGAAACGGACATCGGCAAGAACCCGATCTCGATCGCCTACGCCGCCGTCACCATGGCGCAGCATATTTTCGCCGACCTGTCGATGATCGACGCGCTGCTCATCGGGGCCGGAGAGATGATCGATCTCGTGGCGCGTCACCTCCGCCAGGCACGTGTCCGCAACATCGGCATCGCCAATCGCACCTTCGATACCGCTGAAGAGTTGGCTCGCGCAAACGGCACCGGCAGCGCCATCCGTCTGGAGGAACTCGAGAGTCACCTTCCGCAGTACGACATCATCATCAGTTCGACGGGCAGTACGAGCCACGTCATCACGAGGGACCAGGTCGAGAGCGCGGTCCGCGAGCGGCGCCACAAGCCGATGTTCCTGGTGGATATCGCCGTGCCGAGGGACATCGAACCCGCCGTCGGTGACCTGGAGGACGTGTTCCTGTACTCCATCGATGACCTCACCGAGGTCATCGAGGACAACGCGGCGACGCGACGCGAGGCGGCTGAACAGGCCCAGACGCTGGTCGCGGATGGGGTCGAACGCTATGTCAGGGAACGGCGGATACGGGACAACCAGGCATTGCTGCGACAGTTTCGTCAACGGGCGGAGGCGGCCCGCGACGAGGAGCTCGCGCGCGCCCTGCAGCGGCTCGGCGACGAGCGCGACGCCGAGAAGGTAATCGAACGACTGGCGCGAGACCTGACCAACAAGCTCGTGCACGGCCCCATCGCGACCATCCGGGACGCCAGCGCCGATGGCAGAACCGACATCCTCAACTACCTGCGATCACGCTACGGACTGGATTGACATGCTGTCCGCGACCCTGTCAGCCAAGCTGGACCAGTTGATCGAGCGTCAGAACGAACTGTCGTCGCTGCTTTCCGACCCCGAGGTCGTTGCCGACCGAAACCGCTATACGGCCTACATGAAGGAGTTCGCGGAGCGCGAGCCGGTGCTTGCCGCCTACAACGCCCTGAAAGGGGCGACCTCGGCGCTGGAGGAATCCCGGGCCCTGCTCGACGACGACGACCCGGAACTGCGGGAACTCGCGCAGGAAGAAGCCGACGAGCGCCAGATCGAAGCGGAACTGGCCGAACGTGAACTGAAGCGTCTGCTGCTGCCCAAGGACCCCGACGACTCGCTCGACGTGTTCCTCGAAATCCGCGCCGGCACCGGGGGCGATGAAGCCGCGCTGTTCGCCGGGGACCTGTTCCGCATGTACGGCCGCTACGCCGAGGATCGCGGCTGGCACCTGACGAAGCTCTCGGAAAGGTCATCGGAACATGGCGGCTACAAGGAAGTCGTCGCGCGCATCGCGGGCAGGGACGTGTTCGAACGCCTGAAGTTCGAGTCGGGGGCGCATCGCGTGCAGCGGGTGCCGGAGACCGAGTCCCAGGGGCGTATCCACACCTCTGCCTGTACCGTGGCGGTCCTTCCGGAGCAGAAAGAGATCGACGCGGTGGACATCGACGCCAAGGACCTGCGGCTCGACACGTTCCGCGCCTCGGGGGCGGGCGGTCAGCACGTCAACAAGACCGACTCCGCGGTGCGCTTGACGCACCTGCCGTCGGGCATCGTCGTCGAATGCCAGGACGAGCGGTCGCAACACCAGAACCGGTTGCGCGCCATGTCCCTGCTCAATGCGAAGCTGCTCGACCAGGCGCGGGCCGAACAGCGCAACGAGCGCGACCAGACGCGCCGCAACCTGGTCGGCAGCGGCGACCGTTCCGAGCGGATCCGGACCTACAACTTCTCCGAACGCCGCGTGACGGACCACCGGATCGGCCTGGTGCTCTACAAGCTCGACGAGGTTCTGAACGGCAGTCTCGACGCGTTCATCAGCCGATTGGCCGAAGAGCACCAGGCGGACCTGCTGGCCGCCATGGGCGAAGGCGAGTGAGCACCCTGGGTGCCTGTTTCGCATCGGCCCGGACAGTCCTGCCGCGAGCCGAGGCCGAACTGCTGACGGCACATTCCCTGAAGCAGCAATCGAGTGCCTTGTACGCATTCCCCGAACGACCCGTTCCCGACCATCTCGCCTGCCGACACGCGGACTGCATTGAGCGGCGTCGGGGCGGCGAACCCGTGGCCTACATCATGGGCGAACGCGGATTCTGGAACCTGACGCTCGCCGTCGACCGCTGCGCCCTGATTCCCCGCCCGGAAACCGAGTGCCTGGTCGAGGCCGCCCTTGCCCGTCTTTCCGGTGCGGCGCGCGTCCTCGATCTCGGGACCGGGTCCGGTGCCGTGGCACTGGCCGTGGCGGGCAATTGCCCGGCGGCAGACGTCGAGGGCGTCGACTGCGACCCGGGTTGCGTGGCCCTGGCACAGCGCAATGCCGGAAACCTGGGTATCCGCGCCACCTTCTACGAGTCCGACTGGTATTCAGCCGTCCGCGGCCACTACGACGCGATCCTGGCAAATCCTCCCTACATCGCCGAGGGTGACCCCCACCTCGACCAGGGCGACCTGCGCTTCGAGCCGCGCGGAGCGCTGGTTGCGGGAAGCGATGGCCTTTCGCACATCCGTCGTATCGTGAACGAAGCGCCGGACCACCTCGACCGGGGCGGAGTTCTGGCGATTGAACATGGCTACGACCAGGCCGAACCCGTTCGCAAACTGTTCCGGGACGCCCAATTCCACGGTGTTGAAACGCTCAGCGACCTGGCTTCCCTGCCACGCGTCACGTTGGGGCAGAGAACGTGAACGACGAGCAACTCCTGCGCTACAGCCGTCAGATCATGCTGCCGGAGTTCGATGTCGCCGGACAGGAGCGGCTTCTTTCCGCCCGCGTCTTGATCGCCGGCGTCGGCGGTCTCGGCTCGCCGGCGTCGATATACCTCGCCGCCGCTGGCGTCGGCCATCTAACCCTCGCCGACGACGACGCCGTTGACCTGTCCAACCTGCAGCGCCAGATAGCCCACGGCGAGGCGACCGTGGGTCAACCCAAGGCAACCTCGGCCGCCGCCACGATCTCCCGAATCAACTCCACCGTCACGACGGCGCCCCTGTGCCACAGACTGGAGGGCGATGTCCTCGCGACCGCGGTGGCCGATGCGGACGTCGTGCTCGACGCCACGGACAACATGGCAAGCCGCGTCGCCATCAATCGCCTGTGCGTCGACACCGGAACGCCGCTGGTCTCCGGGGCCGCCATTCGGATGGAAGGCCAGATCGCCGTGTTCGACCCCAGGAACGCGGACTCGCCGTGCTACCAGTGCCTGTATCCCCGCGGTGAAGGCGAAGAGTTGAACTGTGCCGAGAACGGCGTCATGGCACCGCTGGTCGGCATCGTCGGCACCGTGCAGGCCATGGAAGCCATCAAGCTTATCGCCCGTGTCGGCGAGACGCTCGTCGGCCACGTGCTCTATCTCGACGCCAAGCGCATGGAGTGGCGCAAGTTCACGCTGCCGAAGAACCCGAACTGCGCCGTGTGCGGCAACCGGGCCGAACCGGAGCACTGACTAACGCCGCCAGAGGCGCGACCTCTACCCTGAAATCTGAGTGGCTACCCATCAGATTTCAGGGTGCGGTGCGGACCTTTATGCAGCGCCAGCAACCCCTCGCGCAAAAAACCGGAGTCGAGGGCGCGCGGCTGTGGGGCCCGCCTAGACCAGGTCCCTGACCCGTTCGGCCACAGCTTCGACGCCTTCCGAGAAGGACAGGTAGTCGACGATGCGGCCATAGGGATCGACGATGTAGACCGTCGAGGAATGCGAGACCTGGTATTCGTTCACGCCGCGCGGCGGCGCGTCCTGCAGGAACGTCTTGAACGATTCCGCCGTCTGTTCAAGGGCTGCGCGCGAACCCGTCAACCCCACGAACCGATCATCGAAGCGCTCGATGTACCTGGCGACGGTTGTGGGGACATCACGCTCGGGGTCGACGGAGATGAATACCGGCGTGACGCGACGCGAATGCCCGGAAGCGTCCAGGTCTGCCATGACGCGGGTCAGGTCGCTCATCTGCGTGGGACAGATGCCATGGCAGTTCGTGAACCCAAAGAACACCAGCAGGTAGCGGCCTCCAAGATCCTTTTGCGTAACCGATTCGCCATGCTGATCCGTGAGCGAGAACGCCACCCTGTTGTCGCCTTCGTAGAACCTGACGGCCAGCGCGAACGACGCCGCGACGAAAACGAGGACGATGCCGAAGAAACCGATGCTTTTCATGCCCGGCGACATGCTCATGCTGCCTCTCCTTTCTCGCGCGGCGACGACACCGCCCACGGGCCAAAGAACACGGGGTATAGCCAGGTGATGGAGAGAGCGATTCCGACCACGAGGAAACCCTGGCCCAACAATATCTGATCGTCGATCAGGTAACTATTGCACAGGCGGTCCGGCGAAATGAGATACAGCCAGCCAAGACGGAAGCACATCGCGAGAAACTCTATCTTCACAAGACCTCGCGCAATGGGATGCATGCGGCGCCAGCTCCACGCCAGGGGAATGCCGGCCAACGCCACCAGCGAGACGTACTTGGCGACTGCGACAGCAGACACCTGGAGCGACGCGTCGAGCCAGCGGGGGATCATCCAGAACGCGAGGGCGAAGGTGACGATCAGGATGCCCGGGATACCGCCGCCGTTGAGCGGCTGGAGCACCTTTCGACAATACGGCTCGATGCTGCGGCCCAGAACAAACCCCACCGCGACCAGCAGGGGTATTTCCACGAGGACATGCGTCGCGAGGTTCGACTCCAGCCAGGTCCCGATGGGAGTGAGGGCGACTGCCGCCCAAACGACCAGGACGCCCCCCGTCAGGGCGCGTCCGGAAGGCGCCGCCCAAGCTAGCTGGTCTTCAACCGCCATTCGATGGCCTGCAACAGCCCGGACCGATCTTCGAAGTCGTAGATGCCGACCACCCGTCCCCGGTCCACCAGGTAAATCGCCGTGTTGTGCACGAATCCGACATTCGGTTCGGGAATGACGACGACCCCCAGGTCTCGCAAGACGGCATCGAGATCGTCCTTGCTCTCGAAGCGAGCCGCATTCCAGAGATCCGGCGTCCCTCCAAAACGCTCAAGGTAGCCGGCAAGTTCGCCGGGTCCGTCGTGGGCGTAATCGAAAGTCAGGCTCAGCAGGCCGACCCGGTCATGCCAGTCGCGCGATACCAGTTCTCCCTGGAGGTCGCGAAACGTCGCACCCAACGCCACGCAGACCGTCGGACACCTGGTGTAGATGAAGTCGACAACCGCTATGGGTCGATCCGGGGCCGCCAACCCGATGGAGCGGTCGCCAGCATCGAGCAGCGCCGCGTCCGGCAGGTCCCGCGGCCGTTCCGCGATGTCAAGCCGCCGCGCGGCCTCGGCCGTCCAGGCTGCTCCGCCGTCCGTCGCCCCCCAGAGGGTGAGGCACCCTCCGAGCAGCACGGCTACGGTGGCTGCCGCCGACAGCCACCGGTTCATGTCATCCTGGCGGTCTTCAGACTGGTCAGGAATCGCACGGCAAACACGGCCGCCGCGAGCAGCACGAGCACCGCGAAGACCGACGAGGTCGCGCTGTATTCCACCCACTCGGGCAAGTGCTCGGCGAAGCGCCGCGGAATCGATGCATAACCGCTCATGAGGAACATGAACGAGAATGCCATGCCCGCCGCCGCGTATACCCAGAACGCGACCTTGTCGATGGCCTTCGTCGCGCCGTTCTGGCCCGCGACGTGGTACATGAAGCCGAACAGCATGGCCACCAGTCCGACGATCAGGTACGTGTGCACGTGGCCGGGCACCCACATCGTGTTGTGCATGACGTTGTTGACCGCGATCGTCCCGTCGATGATCGCCGGAATGATCCCCACGCCCCAGCCGAAGATGGACAGGAACAGGAGTCCGGAAACGATGTCCCACCGCATTCCGGAACGGTACACGTTTGTCAGCGCGTTGTAGGCGGTCACGAGCAGGATCGGGATTCCGCTCAGGTAGGAAACCACCTGGCCGATGATCAATACCCAGGTCGGCATCACGAAGTCCATCAGCAGGTGGTGCGGATACACCGACATCACCATGATCGTGGACGCGGTCCATGCCGCCAGGAACACCCGGCTCGAAGGCCACGGCCGCTTGGTGTAGGTCGGCAGTATCTCGTACACCGCGATCACCGCCTGGTAGATCGTCGCGTTGATGAATACGTGCCCGAAGAAGTAGATGAGGTTCTTGGTCAGCAGCGCATCCACCGCGAACGCGGGCTGGAACAGGTTGACCAGGATGAGCACCAGCACAACCGCGCCCGCCGTGATGCCCGCGGTGTTGATGATTGCGACCATCGTCGACGCGACGACCGTGGGCGGGGGCGGCTCGCCCTCGCCTCGACCGAAGAGGTGCGGCCATCCCAGACCCTTCGCGAGGGATCCGTACTTCGAGATGATCGCCCGCGCCACGTCGAGGTAAAGCAGCAGGAAACCCACCCCGATGGACATCAGGCCGAGCAGGTAGCACGCGGCGCCGGTATTGCCCCAGGCGCCCATGCCATGGGACGGCAGCGGAAACAGGAAAGTCCAGCCGCCGCCGAAACCACCGAGGAATATGCCCCCGAGTATCAACACGACGCCCAGCAGGAACAGCGCCAGGTTGGTCCAGAGGATGCCGACGGTGAGGTCGACGTAGCGCCGCAGGAAGTACCACATGACGGCGCTGCCGGCGAGACCGGAGATGCCAACCATGCCGGCGCCGTGCGCCGTCATGACCTGGTAGAAGATGTCCGGTGGCATCCATAGCCAGTCCGCCTGGCCAACCCGCATGAGCAGGCCGAGCGCCATCATCAGAACGAACACCAGGGCGGAAATCGCCAGGTAGGTGAGCACGCCCGCGCGCGCGGAAGGTGCCAGCGGTGAGAGTGTCGTGGTCGCTTCGCTCATGCGTCGTCCCTCCCCTGATCGTTGGTCGCCGCAGCATGCTCGGGACGTGCCAGGACCTCGAAGTTGCTCATCATGGCGTGATGTGCGGTACCGCAGTACTCCAGGCAAAGAAGCTTGTACGTCCCGGGTTCGCGCAAGGTGATCTGCAGCGAATTGACGTAACCCGGCATCGCCTGGGTCTGTCCCAACAGCCGCATGTTCGGATCGTAGACGCCAAGGCCGTGATTGACGTCGCCTGCGCTCACTTCGAACACAACCGTTTCATCGACCGTGACGGAGTCCTGGCTCAGGTTCCAGAGCCATTGGCGGCCTTCCACCTGGACCCTGACCGCGTCTTCGTCGGCATCTCCGCGGGTGGCCGCATACGGCAGGTCCAGCGTGGTGATGACCGTGATGAGCACTCCCGCCACCACCACAACCCAGAACAGACCCGTCCGGATACCGAACGACTTGGCCTGCACCGGCCCATAGTCGACGCTCTCCTTGCCGGCATTTGCCGCAATGAAAACGAAGACACCGACAACCACCGCCATCAGAACGATGGTCACAAGAAGAATCGTTCCCTGGATCATTCGACTGCCCTCCCCTCGTCTACGGCAATCCTTATCTTCCGACGTTACTCCTGTCGTCCCCTCCAGGCAACGCCGACGTGTTCGAACTGGTCAGCGGCGTCACACATGCGGGGTCAATGCTCCTCGCCTTCGGACAAGGACGCCTCGTCCGCAGCCTGACCGATGCGGGGACGCCCGGCGACAAGCCAATAGCCCAGGCCCATCAGCACCGCGCCGGCCACGGCATTGCCGAGGGTGACCCAGACCAGGTTGTGGGCGGCGCCCGCGATCGAGATCCCTTCCGGATGTTCGGAGAACAACGCAACGGCGAACACGGTCATGTTGGCGACGGAGTGTTCGAATCCGGCGGAGATGAAGGCGAACAGGCACCAGAAAATGATGATGCACTTGGCGGCGTCGTTGTTGGTTCTCGCCGAACCCCAGATCGCCAGGCAGACCAGCCAGTTGCACAGGATGGCGCGGACGAACAGCTCCATGGCCGGGTCCGTCATTTTCTTCTCGGCAACGGCGTGGATCAGGTCCTGGCCGCCCGCCTGCAGCACCAGGCCACCGCCTCCAGCCACGAACAGCGCTCCGAGGAGCCCCGATCCCAACAGGTTCCCCGCCCAGGTCGTTCCCCAGGCGCGCAGCAGGTCCAGGGTCCGAATCGTCCCCGTCAGCCGGCCGATGGTCATGTGCATCGCGTGGCCGGTGAACAGCTCCGAACCCGCGAATATCACGAGCGTCAGGGCAATCCCGAAACTCGTGCCCATGACCAGGGCGCGCCACGACGGATCGGCAGTCTGTCCCACCGAGAAAATCAGCAGGATACCCATGCCCACATAGGCCCCCGCCATCATGGACGCGACCCAGAAACCGGCCGGGTTGTCGCCGAGGGACCGAGTCTTTTCGCGAGCGAGTTCAGCCAGTTCGAGGACCGTGCCGTCGCCTTTCACGGCATCAGCCACCCGTCGGACGCGCGCTCCCTCGACGCGTCGACCTCGTCAACCTGCCACCGTACGACCTCCACGCCACGGTCCGGGCACAAAGTAGTGACGGCGACATGGCCACCGTCCCGGCTGGCGTACGCGGCAACCGGAGAGCCGGGATAGTACGCCTTCGTCGACCCCTGGCTGTGATCGCGCCACACGTGCACATGCCCCAGCGCGAGGTAGTCGAAACCGGACCGCCGGATTTCCTCATGGGTGATCTGGGACGATGCCATGCCCACTCGCTGCTCTACCACCTGGCCGTGGGCGAGACCGACGTTCCACATCTCGCCGTGGCGGGGCGGCACGTCCTGCAGCGGTACATTCTCCGGCGCGTGCTCGCGCATAGCCCTGCCCCAGACGCGCACGCCGATGTCTCCGAACTCGAGGCAGTCGCCGTCCGTCTCCAGCAGGAGGTGGACATGGCCGCCGTTGTGGCTGCCGTCGGCCTCGAACTCGATGCGATGCCAGACGGACCTTTCGTCATGCACGTCGTGGTTGCCCGGCAGCAGGACTACCGGACACTCCAGACGACCAAGCTGTTCGCGCACGAACTCGAAGTCCTCTTCGGTTACGCGGCCATGATCGAACAGGTCTCCGACGATCAGCAGGAGATCGGCTCTCTCGGCAAGCACCACATCGACGACCCGGGCAAACGCGCGTTCGGCAGAATTGCGGAAACCGTCCTCCGCATCGGTGCGAATGCGGCCATCGAGATGGACATCGGAGGTATGAACGAGTTTGACCCGACGCGTCGTCATGGCGTTATCGTATCCCGATAAGCCGGTCGTTAAGTAGATTTGATCTACATGATCTAGTTGTTAGACTTCCGGAACCCCAGTTGTGCAAAGGCACATTCACGATGGAGGTTCGCAGATGGCAAGCGTGGTCGCCAATCTGGACGAGGCGGTCGACAACATCGGCCGGTACCAAACCGAAGTACGAAAGAAACCTGAACTGGCCAAACTGATGCGGCAGGTGCATGCATGGTACGCCATCAAGTCGAGTGACGGAATCTGGTGCTTCGCACCTTCCAAATTTGTCGGCTACGCGGGGAACGACGCCAGGGCCTACCTGGTGGAAGCGCCTCAACGGGAAGGCAGGTCGACGGAGGCCGTGCTCAGGAACTGGTTTGTCGTCGTCCCGCCCGATACCCGTCGAGGTGCGGAACTCAACGATGCCCTGCGCAGCTTCCTGAAGTCCCATGGACACTCTGGCCCGCGCAAGGGTGCGCGCATTTGTGTTCTCAAGGAAGTTCCCGCGAGCGACGCCGACGCCATGTTCATCGAGATCCGCGATCGAATACGTATCGACACCGGAATCTGCGGCGGCCGACCGCATATCCGGGGTACCAGAGTTCGCGTATCGGACATACTGGACCTTTTCGCCCACGGTGTATCGGAAGCGGAAATCCTTGCCGACTACCCCTATCTTTGCGAGGAGGACATGCGTGCGGCGCTGGCGTTCGGCGCCGCCGCAAGCAAGCACCGCGTAGTTTTGGTCAGTTGAGCCTGTGGGCTTCCTGATCGATGCGCAGTTGCCGCCGGGGCTCGCGAGGTGGTTGACCGACAATGGCTACCCTTCGAAACATGTCTCGGACTTCGACCTCGGCGCAGCGTCGGATGACCAGATCGAAGCCAAGGCACGGGAAACGAACGCCGTTATCTGGTCCTGGGACTCGGATTTCGCAGACCGTGCGCGCCAGCGCCCGGGGCTTCAGGTAGTCTGGGTGCGACTCGGAAACACGAGCACCACCGCGCTGCGAACCAAACTGGCACCCCACCTCCCGATCATCCGAACCGCCTTGCGGGAGGGGGAATCGTTGATCGAGATTCGATGATGGCGCCACGCAGTAGTCCGAAGGCTTCCCCGGCGCGCTTCGACACCCACATCATCGTCGACTGGTCGGCGCGCTCCAAGCCGAGCCCCGCGCGTCCGACGAAGGACTCCATATGGTGGTGCGCCGCCAGAGACGGCGTTGCGCGCAGCCCCAAATACGCCAGAACGCGCCACGAAGCCATCGACCGTCTGACCAGGTTTCTCGCCTCGGAACTGGAAGACGGCCGTCGCTCCCTCGTGGGTTTCGACTTTCCTTTCGGCTATCCGGCCGGCGTAGCCCAGAAACTGACGGGCCGGGCATCCGCTCTCGCGGTATGGAACTGGCTGGATGATCGAATCAAGGACGCAGAGAACAACGCCAACAACCGCTACGAAGTGGCAGAGACGATCAACCGCGCCTATCCCGGCATCGGTCCCTGCTGGGGCCGTCCCGCAAGCTGGCAGCATCCCGATGTGCCGACGCGCGGGTCCGCTCGTACGCGGCAGGACATGCATCCACCGGAACGTCGCATCGCCGACCGTCTTGCCCAGGGCGCGAAGACCGTGTGGCAACTGGCCTACGCCGGGTCCGTCGGCTCGCAGGTGCTGTTGGGGCTACCCGCCCTGAAGCGCCTGGTCGGCGATCCGCGAATCAGGGGTCAAGCCGCAGTCTGGCCCTTTGAAACCGGGCTCTCGGTACCCGACGCGCCGGTCGTGATCGCAGAAATCTACCCTTCCCTCCTCAGGCAGGAGATTCGCCAGCGCAGCAAACCGGACGAGATTCTCGATACCGCCCAGGTCCGGGTGAACGCGCAGGCGTTCGCCCTGCTCGATCAACAGCACCGGCTGGCGCCGTTGTTCGAGGGACATCGGGGTCTTACCGCAATGGAACGCCAGATTGTCGAGACCGAGGAGGCCTGGATCCTTGGCCTCGGCCACGAAGACGCGCTTCGGGATGCCCTCAACCCGCTTTAGCTACACTTGGGCGCAAGACAAGACAGACTCCTCGGCGAAACAGATCTCTCCGGCTCACGGGGCTTCACTGGCCACAGTCATTTCGATCTGGGCAGCGTTGGGAAAATCGGCAGGTCATGACCACGGTTCTCGGTATCGACATCGGAACGCAAAGCGTCAAGGTCGTCTTCTACGACTTCGAGGCACGTCAGATCGCGTTCATCGGCAGTGCGCCGCTGGATCTCCACCAGACCGATGACGGAGTTGCTGAACAGCGGGCCGAATGGTGGATCGAAGCGCTACGAACAGCCATGGCAAGCGTCACGAAAAGCGTACGCGAGAGCGTCGCGGCTATTGGCGTTTCGGGTCAGCAGCATGGTTTTGTTCCGATCGACAGAGCGGGCGAAGTCCTGATCCCGGTGAAGCTCTGGTGCGATACGTCCACAGGCACCGAATGCGATCGCATCGTCGAAGCGTTCGGAGGTCGCGAAGCCTGCATCGCGGAAGTCGGCAATCCAATTCTGCCGGGCTATACGGCATCGAAAGTTCGCTGGTTTCGGGACGCTCACCCGGACCTTTACGCGAGGATGGATACGATCCTCCTGCCGCACGACTACCTGAACTTCTACTTGACCGGCGAGCGCTGCATGGAGGCCGGAGACGCGTCGGGCACGGGGTTTCTCGACATTCGCACTCGCGACTGGTCCGAGGAAGTGCTGCGGGCGATCGACCCGGACAGAGACCTGCGCGAATGCCTGCCCGAAGTGCGGTTGGACAACGGGCCGATCGGAACACTGTCGACACATGCGGCGCAAGAGATCGGGTTGGCCGCCGGGATACCCCTAGCCATCGGTGGCGGTGACAACATGATGGGCGCCATCGGCACCGGCAACGTGACGCCTGGCGTCGTCACGATCAGCCTGGGTACATCGGGCACCGTGTACGCATACTCCGACAAGGCCGTCCTCGATCACGAGGGTGAAATCGCCGCCTTCTGCTCGTCCACCGGCGGCTGGCTGCCGTTGCTATGCACGATGAACTGTACGGTCGGAACAGAACTCGTGCGCCAGATGCTCGGCGTGGACATCGCGACACTGGAGGTGCAACTCGCGGCGGCAAGGCGCGGCGCCGGAGGCGTCATCACCGTGCCGTTCTTCAACGGCGAGCGAACGCCGAATCTTCCGCAAGCCAAGGGTTGCATCACGGGACTCGATACGCGGAACGCCCGCCCCGAGAATCTCCTGCGGTCCGTCGTCGAAGGCGCCACGTTCGCGCTGCGCCATGGTCTGGAAAGACTGGTTGAACTGGGTATCAAAGCAGACGAGGTCGTACTTACCGGTGGCGGTGCAAGAAGCCGTACTTGGAGGCAGATCGTTGCGGACATCTGCAATGTGCCGGTAACGGTCCTGAAGAACGAAGAGGGCGCTGCGTTTGGAGCGGCACTGCAAGCGCTCGCAATGCTGGAAGGTGACAGCGCCGCCATTCGCGATGTGACGGAACATCATCTGCGGCGCGACACCGGGCAGTGCTGCGACCCTGATCCATCCAGTACGAGTTTCTACATCGAGGCCTATGGCAACTACCAGGACGCGGTGCGGCAGGTTACCGCCCTATACGGCTGATTGGAGGCGGAGAAACTGAGTGCTCACCACCGTCGGCACATCGCTAGGCGTCATCCTCACAAAGGAGGCGATGGCACAGCGAGCGCAAGCGCCGCGTGTGGTAGTTTACGCCCGGCGTGGCTCCTAGATCCTAGCTCCCGCCACCACCGTCAGAGACTGCATCACTACGCTCATCAGACTCACGTATTTCTTCTACATCGACGAATCCGGCAGTCGCGATCCGTCGCCCGGTACCGCCGAACGCCCAAAGGACCACATCTACGTGCTCCTTGCGGTCGGACTCTACGAGCGCCAATGGCGCCCGTTCGAATTGGATCTGTCGCGCCTGAAACTTGAACTCGCCCACTTCCTGCATCGTGACAGGAGCCGGCATTTCGGCCTTGCCGACTGCGAGATAAAGTCCTCCTGGCTGCGCCACGCGCCCGCCACAGCCCATTCCTTGCAGCACTGCACCCCGACGACATGGGCCGCCTGGTCGACGCCTACTACAGCCAGCTCGACGCCCGCAACGCAGTCGTCCTAGCTTCCGTCGTCGACAAGCGGGAACTCCACCCCGACACGACCCACGAAGTCATGCATCGCTGGGCCTACGAACTCCTCGTCGAGCGGATCGAGCACTACATGCGGCAATACCACCGTCGGCACCAAGCGCTCATTGTCATGGATGATACGAACATCCGACTCAACCAGTTCATTGCCATGGAGCACTCGGCCCTGCTCCGACGAGGGAACCCCAACATGCTGTTTCCGCACCTCGTGGAATACCCATTCTTCACGCGAAGCGAACTGTCGAACGGCGTGCAGCTTGCGGACCTTCTCGCATACAACGTCTACCGGACATTCCGAGACGAGAATCCAGACTATCCCTATTTCCAGGTCGTCCTGCCAAAAATCTACCGACGTCGCGACACCGGCTCGCTTGCGGGCCTCAAAGTCTGGCCTGAAACATCGTCCTTAGTTGACCTGCCGATCCGTGCAGAACGGGGCGGGACGGAAGAGGAGTGAAGTCGGGCTGGGCTAGCCATATCGAGCCCCTGAGGGCACCCGACCGACCTCGATTGTCCACTTGGCTACCCAAGCTGTCAACACTCACTCACTTGCCCTCACTCACTTGCCCGCATACCTGCATAAGTTCCACTCACGCGGCGATCGGCTTTTCAGCCCTCCTCGAAGTAAGGATCTGAAATATATAATCCGCCATAACGATCATGTTGACACTGTGCTTGAACGTCGAGTACGGCACTAATCCATGAATAGATGCGTGACGGTTTGGAACACTATCCTGCTTGTATCGAGCCCTGTTGCTCTCGTCGACAGGCTCGAACAAATGATGGACAAGTCGACCAAACAGTATCCAGCCGTATGCCTCTCTGGGCAACAAATCTCCTAGTTCCTTCCGATTCGCCAGCTCCTTCAACATCTTCCTTGAAGAGATGGAACCGGCACGGTCTTCAAAAAAGTGGATTCGAAATTCTCTGTCGACTACCGGGAACAGGACAGGTGCAACGCACCGATAGTATCCCGCATTGTGCGCAGAGATGGCTTCGCGAAACGTGGCCTTAGTTTCCTCTGAGAGGTGATACTCTTCCAATCTAGTTTCTATATCCGAGCAGATGATATTCCAACCATCTTTGTAGAAACTTGCTAGACGAAGTTCCAGAAGAGACACGTCGTCTCCGCATTCTTCCACATAGTCAATTGAGACCGTGTGATAGGGCAACCACCCCGATGCGTGGACTGAATCGACAAACTTGTTATACCTTGCGAATTGTTCGACGTGTGGGGCCATTGCCTCGATATAGGGCGTGATCGCCCCAGAGATTCGTTAGACAGCTTGAAAATATGGCTGAAGTAGTTCTCCCAATTGCTGTAGAGAATGAAATATATCCTGAACAGTTGGAGCGGATTGTTTGTTCGTCATCTGTCCTGCCTTTTTGCGTGTTGATGGCTTCTTGCGGTATCAGCAAAGTACTCGACCGCGTCCACATTTCCCGTGCCGACAACAATGCAGTTCCTCGAGACGGGATTTTAGGAATACGTCTTTGAGACCCGGCTGCACTCCGGGGTCGTGGCGGTGACCGCTGGAATGGGCATGCACCATGCAACGGGCAAGCTGCCGTGGACGTCAGAGCACCGTACGGCGTAGCCCAAGACTGCTTCAACATTATAGTGCAGCAACGAGGCCCTGCTACTGACGCAGCAGGCATTCTCACGACTTAGGTCGAGTCGACGGGTTCGTTGGCGGCGCTGCGGCAGCGATGCAGCTCCTCGCTCACCTGAGCCAGATAGTCATAAAGCATGCGCGTTGCGACCCCGCCACGGCGCGGCGAAACACACCCTGGTCACAACGGACAGCCACAAGCGGGAACTGGACATGGATGCGGAAAAGGTCGTCGTCGGCGACGGTCCCCAGCGAAAGACTCTCCAGCGACGTTATCCGGAGGTCTCCTGGATGGGTTACCGATTCGGCCAGGACCTTGCCGACCAAAATGCCGATGCAGACGTCTTCGTGTTCCCCTCGCTAACCGACACGTACGGACTGGTCATGCTGGAGGCAATGGCGAGCGGGACGCCGGTCGCCGCATATCCCGTGACCGGACCCCGGGACGTCGTAATCGAAGGTGTCAACGGTGCGCTCGACCAGGACCTAGGCGTAGCGGTGCAGCGCGCCCTGGCCGTACCACGCGATGCATGCCGCCCGTTCGCGCTGGCACACGGCTGGCGGGTTGTCGCCAGGCGGATGGAGAAGTCGCTGAACTCGACGAGACTGCGCCCACCACGTGACAACCGGGATCCCGAGCGGGCGCCCGTGACGTCAGTCGACCGGGGCAACCCCGTCGCCTGACTGCGCAACCACCCGTTTCGTACACGCCGTACCAAAGAGTTCCGGGTATACATCGGGATACTCCGACTCGCAGAACGCGATGGCGATCCGGGTCTGGTTCACCACGTATGCATGCACGGCCTCTGAGTCAGATTCGCCCAGGACGTGGCTGAAACCGGGCATGCCGGCTGATGCATAAGCGCCCTCTCGCACAATCGCGTCCCAACTCTGGTGGGCCGCGGCCGACATGTACTTGAGGTCCGGCAGGTTGCTGCCGGAAGTCACGCCTGAACCGTGGCAACCCGAACACCACGTGTGATAGAGGAGTTCGCCGCTGGCGATCACCTCCGGCGTGGCGTCGATTGCGGGAGGTTCCGGGATGTTCACATGGGTGACGGCGGGCTGTGGCAACTCGGCGGCGCCGCCCAGTTTGAACGCCAGGATGCGCCCCTCGGCAAGCACGTTGCCCTTGTGTCGGGGCACGCCGGAAAACACGCTGAACGATCCGCCCCAACCCGCGAGCACCGCGATGTACTGTTCCCCGTCGACGGTGTAGGCGACCGGGGCGGCGATGATCCCCATGTGCACCGGCGTCTCCCACAACAGTTCGCCGGAGTCCGCCGCATACGCGGCGAAGTAACCGTCTGACCGGCCCTGGAAGACGAGGTTCCCCGCCGTGGACAACAGGCCACCGTTCCACGTGGTGGGATGCTGTACCCGCCAGACCTCCTTCTGTTCGACGGGGTCCCATGCGGCAAGGTGGCCCTTCATGCTCCGCAACATCTCGACCTGGCCATCGACCGTCTTCGGCGGCAGCACCGGCGCGATGTCGATGCCGGTGTTGAACTGGCCCGGAATGTACTCGAAGTCCGGGGCCTGTCCGTAGGGGAAGGCAATATCGATTGCCGGGATATAGACGTAGCCGGTGTCGGGGTTGTAGGCCATCGGGTGCCAGTTGTGGCCACCGTGCGGCGATGGGGTGACGAGCTGGACAGCATCGGCGTAGCGGGCGCCGGGACTTTCCACCGGCCTGCCCGTCACCGGGTCGATGTGGCTCGCCCAGTTCACCGGCACGTAGGGCTCCGCAGAAATGAACGTGCCGTCGGTACGGTCGAGCACGTAAAAAAAGCCGTTCTTGGGCGCCTGCATGATGACCTTGCGCAGCGCGCCGTCGATCTCGATGTCGGCGAGGATCATGTGCTGGGTGGCCGTGTAGTCCCAGGTCTCGCCCGGCGTGGTCTGGTAGTGCCACGCCATGGTGCCGTCATCCGGGTTGATCGCGACGATGGAAGCGAGGTAGAGGTTGTCGCCGCCCCCTGGACTGCGGAGATCCCGGTTCCAGGGCGCTCCGTTGCCCACCCCCAGGTAAAGCAGGTTGAGTTCGGAGTCGAACGCCATCGAGTCCCAGACGGTGCCGCCCCCGCCCATCTTCCACCACTCGCCATGCCAGGTGGACGCCGCAAGTTCCATCGCGGCGTTCTCAAACGGCTTGGAGGGATCGCCCGGCACCGTCCAGAACCGCCACCGCTGCTCACCCGTATCCCAATCGTAGGCCGTGACGTAGCCACGAACGCCGTATTCGCCACCGCCGTTGCCGATGACGACCAGGTCGTTGACGACCCTGGGTGCGCCGGTAATCGTATAGGGCCAATCCCGGTCGATGGTCAGGACTTCCCAGACCACTTCCCCGCTACCCGCGTCCAGCGCAACGAGCCTCCCATCAAGCGTCCCAACGAAGACGCGCCCCTTCCACACGGCGACGCCACGGTTCACGACATCGCAACAGGCGAACTTGCCCCACTCCTTCGGCACCTCGGGGTCGTATCGCCAGATCGGCTCTCCCGTCCGGGCATCGTTGGCGTAGACCCTGCTCCAGGTGCCGGTGGAGAACATGACGCCATCGACCACGATCGGAGTGGCCTCCAGACCCCGGGAATCTCCGGTGTCCCAATACCATGCCAAGCCCAGATCGCCCACGTTTTCGTCGTTGACACCGGCGAGGGGACTGTGCCGCTGCTCATCGTGGGTGCGGCCATGCGCGAGCCAGTTGCCGGGCTCGGTGTCCGCCGCCCGGATCCGGTCGGTCGCCACCGTGGCTGTCGCCGCGCGGATGGCATCCGCACGGGTCGGTTCCGGCGCCTGACCGCAACCGGCGAGCGTCGCAGCCGCAGCCGCCGCACCCACGACCATCTTCATCCGCATGGCCAGACCTCCCTCCGATCTATCGCACCAGATTACACCGCGCCGGGTCCGGTCCGGCAAAGCGACGCGGCAGAGACCTGCGCAGCAAAGAGTACATGGCCCACATCGATCAACGGCTCCGGCTGTCATGACCGAGCCCGAAGATCGGGGACAATCGATGCGTCCGAAACGACATCGTCGGAGGCGAACCATGGCACACCACACCCGCGTAGCCAAGGGTATGGGACGGCTGCAAATCCTGTGTTAACTTCCCCGCACGGTCCGCGAACGCCCGCGCGCCGCAGGTCGGGAAAACACACTTGAGCCAAACGCTTGCGATAGAACCGGACATCGTTCAATACCCCACTTCGGACGGCAAGCCGGTGGCCGAGTCCGAACGTCATTTCCTGCGCCTGGCCGGCGCGGCCTACGGCATCCGAAAACACCTCGCCGGGCGCGACGATGTCTACGTGGGCTCCAACCTGCTGGTATTCGACGAGCCGGGCAACCCGCGCAGACACCTCTCGCCGGACATCTTCGTGGCATTCGGCGTCAGGCGCGGCGAGCGCGACCTGTTCAAGATCTGGGAGGAGAAGCCGCCGGCATTCGTGCTGGAGATCACTTCGGCGTCCACGCGGCGTGAGGACGAGCGCACCAAGCGGCAGCGTTACGCCCAGTGGGGCGTGGGCGAGTACTTCCTGTACGACCCGCGCGGCGAGTGGCTGAAGCCGCCGCTACAGGGCTTTGAACTGCGGGGCAAGCGCTATCGAAAGATGCGCGAGATCGCACTGCCGAATGGCGAACGGGGCTTGCGTAGCGAATCGCTCGGCCTGGGGTTATGGCTCAGGGGTTCCGACTTGCGGCTCCACGATCCCGCGATCGGGCGCGACCTGCCGACACCGGAGGAGGAAGGCGCTGGCCGCGACATCGCCGAGGCGCGGGCCGACGCCGCCGAATACCGGGCCGACGCCGCCGAAAACCGGGCCGAAGCCGCCGAATATCGGGCGCGACAGGACATCCTGACGCGTCAAGCCGCAGCGAAGTTCGATACCGCGACAGCCAACCGCCTGGCGGCATTGCTGCGCAATGTGACCGAACCCCGGGATTTCGCCCGAATCGGCGAGTGGCTGGTGCTGTCGCGTGCCGAGGCGGGCGACGAACTGATCGCCCGCGTGGAGGCGGTGATGGGGCGGCGGGCGTCGAGGAACGAGGGCTGACAGACCCCGGTCCCGCCCAGTCACCGGGCACGACCTCACAAAGCCCCGATGCGTGACCGCCGGCTGCAACGCGGTATGATTCGCCACGGATTCGCCGCGCCGCCACCAATGCGTCATTCACCGCCGCTGTTCAAGTCCATCCGCCGACCGGCCGACGCGTTCGAAGCGCTTGCTCGGACGGAACCGGACCCCCTTTCGGTGTTCTTCAGACGGATTGTCTGGCTGGCTCTCCTGCCGCCGGTATTCGCATTCATCGGCGCGTCGATCTTCGGCTGGCGGCTCGGCGCGGCGCAGCCCCTTTACCTCCCGAGCGATGCGCTGACGCTGATCAGTATCGGGTACTTCTTCACCCTGCTCTTCGGCTTCGTCAGCACGGCCTTCGTGGCGCGCTGGATGGCACCCACCTACGGGGCGGACGAGGCGCTCGGGACTCACCTGGCGCTGGTCGGCAGCGTGGCCGCCCCGCTGGTCGCCGGCAGCGTCTTCCACCTCTTCCCGCATGTGTTCGTGAACCTCCTCGTTCTCATCCCGGCGCTGATCTGGAGCATCTACCTGCTGTACAGGGGACTCCCCATCGTACTCAAGACCGGCCCCGAGCGAGGCATGCTGATGGCGTCTTCCCTCGTCGCCTACCTGCTCGTCGGCGCGGTGACCCTGCTCGGCCTGACGGTAGCGCTGTGGGCGAGCGGCATCGGTCCCTCCATAGGCGTCTGAGCATGGCAGTCACGGCGGAAAACGCGGGTCCGGTGTCGAGTTTCGACGAAGCCGCCGCCGGGGCATATCGGGATCGTGTAGTCACGGCGCTGGTCGCCTTCTCCATCATCTGGTCCCTGCTCGGCATGGCTGCCGGCGTACACGTTGCCGCGGAACTGGTCTGGCCGGGTCTCGATTTCGGCCAGGAATGGCTGTCGTTCGGCCGACTGCGTTCGCTGCATACGAACGCCGTGATCTTCGGCTTCGGCGTGTCCGCGTTGATGGGTACGGCGTTCTACAGCGTGCAGCGCACGTGCCATGTGCCGCTGTTCGCTCCGGGACTCGCATGGTTCTGCTGTTTCGCCTGGCAGATCGCGGTTCTGGGCGGCGGCGTGTCCCTCCTCGCCGGCTGGACCGGAGGCAAGGAATACGCCGAACTGGAGTGGCCCTTCGACATCGCCATCGCCGTGGTCTGGGTGTGCTTCGCCATCGTCTTCTTCGGCACCATCGCCAAGCGTCGAATCAAGCCGATCTACGTTTCCAACTGGTTTTACGGCGCGCTGATCATCGTTATCGCGATGCTGCACATCGTCAACAGCCTCGCGATTCCCGTGTCGATCTCGAAGTCCTATTCGCTGTTCGCCGGCGCCCAGGACGCCATCGTGCAGTGGTGGTACGGGCATAACGCGGTCGGCTTCCTGCTGACAGGTGGGTTTCTCGGCATGCTCTACTACTTCCTGCCGAAGCACGCCGGCCAGCCCATCTGGAGTTACCGGCTGTCGATCATCGCCTTCTGGGCGTTCACCTACAGCTACATCTGGGCCGGTCCGCACCACCTGCACTACAGCGCGATTCCCGAATGGGTGCAGTCCCTCGGCATGGTCATGAGCCTCATCCTGCTCGCGCCGTCATGGGCGACCATGGTCAACGGCATCATGACGGTGGCCGGGGCCTGGCGGAAACTCCGAGTCGACCCGGCGCTCAAGTTCATCGTCCTCTCCCTCGCGTTCTACGGGCTTGCGACGTTCGAGGGTCCGATGATGGCCATCAAGAGCGTCAACGTCGTCAGCCACTTCACGGACTGGACGGTGGGCCACGTGCACTCGGGCGCCCTCGGCTGGAATGCCATGATCACTTTCGGCACGTTCTACTTCCTCGTTCCACGCCTCGCGGGGACGGCGCTCTACAGCACGCGACTCGCCAATATCCACTTCTGGCTGGCATTGGCCGGCACGATGCTCTATGTCCTTGCGATGTGGGGCGCGGGCGTTTCCCAGGGCCTGTTGTGGCTGAGCCTCGACGATATCGGCGAACCCTCCTTCAGCTTCAAGGACATCATGGCCAGCATGGCGCCCTACTACGCGTTGCGGTTCGTCGCCGGCATCGTATTTCTCTCCGGCGCGGCACTGCTCGCATACAACCTGTTCATGACCATCCGGGGTCGCCGCACCGTGCCGGCATTCCCTCCCGCGCCTGACGTCGGGTCGCAACCATGAACGCGGTGGGTCTGCACAGGAAGCTGGAAGAGAATGCGGGCCTCCTCGTTTTCGGAATCCTGTTCGTGTCGGCCATCGGCGGCCTGGTGCAGGTGCTGCCGAGCGTCATGCAGGAGTCGCTGGCGGCCCCCGATGCCGGCAGAATGCCCTACGGCCCGTTGCAGTTGACCGGCCGCGACATCTACATCCGCGAAGGCTGCAGCACCTGTCATTCGCAGCAGGTCCGGCCGCTGCTGGCGGAGATCAAGCGCTACGGACCGTATTCCCGGGCCGGGGAATCCGCTTACGACCGGCCGTTCCTGTGGGGGTCGAAGCGAACCGGGCCGGATCTGCACCGCGTCGGCGGCCGTTACACCGACCTGTGGCATCGGTTGCACCTGCTCGACCCGCGCAGCGTCGTCCCGAATTCCATCATGCCGGCTTATCCGTGGCTGGCGGAACGCCCGGCGAATGTCGGCGATACGATTCAGAGAAAGATGCGCGCCCTCAAGATGCTGGGGCATCCGTACACACAAGCCCAGATCGACGCGGCGCCCGAAGCCATGGAAGGGATGATGGAGGTCGACGCGCTCGTTGCCTACCTGCAGGTGCTGGGTATTGCGCCGGGAGAGGCGCCATGACCTGGTTCATCTTCATCGGCGACATGCTCGTGATGCTGTTCATGGTCGTGCTGGCTGCCTGGGTCTTCTACCGGTCGGCGGACGACGTCATCGACCGCTCGGCGCGGATTCCACTGGAGGATGAGGACCCCGACCCCGACGCGGGGCGCGATCCCGCACACGACCCCGCACAGGGGGACACGCATGCCTGAATTGCCCAGCGATTTCTGGACGGGATGGATCGCCACCATCACGGTCGCCAGCCTGGCCGGTCTTGGTTGGCTGATATACAGCGTCTACTTTGCCGCCGACACCCACGCCGAACAGGATTCGCCCGTCTGGGACGGAGAACTGCGCGAGGGCGAACATCCCGCGCCCCTATGGTGGTTCTGGCTCATCTTCGGCTCACTTGTCATCTCCGTGCTCTACCTCATGCTGTATCCCGGTCTCGGCAGTCATGCGGGCGCATTGCGATGGTCCCAGGGCGGCGAACTCGAGAGCAGCATGGCGGCCTTCGACAGCAGGTTCGGACTGGTGCGACAACTGGCGGCCGAGACGAACATCGAGGAACTCTCGCGAGACGAGGCGCTTATGGCGTCCGCCCAGCGCGTCTATGATCGCAACTGTGCGGTCTGCCACGGCTACGACGCGAAAGGACTGACCCCCTACTTCCCGGACCTCACGGACCACGCATGGCAGTGGGGCGGTACCGCCGAGCAGATCGAACAGTCGATCCGGGACGGACGTCACGCGGTCATGGTCGGCTGGCTGCAAGTGATTGGGGAAGACGGCGTCGACCAGCTCGCCGATTACACCGTGGCGCTGTCGCGGGGAGCGGCGGAGAATCACGCTGGCCAAAGCAGCTACATGCAGTTCTGTGCGGCCTGCCACGGCGCCGACGGCACCGGCAACCCGCTCCTCGGCGCGCCGAACCTCACGGACGACATCCATCTCTACGGTGGCGACATCGAGGCCATACGGCATTCCATCGCCGTCGGGAGGACCGGCCAGATGCCGGCGTTCGGCGAGCGGCTCGACGACACGCAGATCAGGTTGCTCGTGGCGCTGCTCACCACGCTGCCGGACCGATAGCGGCAGGGTCAACCCACAAACGATACACTTCGCCGACCTCCGATCAGGCGGCGCCGAGCACGTAGTCGATGTACCAGAACGAATTCGCAGCGGACCTTTCACGCCACGAGATGACCGGCACCGACGAATTTCGCAGCCTGTGCCGGAGCGCAGCCGACCTGGGGATCGCGCACAGCCGGGATGTCGGCTATTGCTCGCGCCAGACAGTGGTGCGCCGGCTCCGGTTCCACTTCACGGAGTGGGGACGCCCCGGTGCGCCGCCATTGCTGTTACTCCACGGGACGAACCAGTCCTCCCACTCGTGGGATCTCGTCAGTCTCGCCCTCGCATCGTCCTGCCACGTATTCGCGCTCGATCAACGCGGTCACGGCGATTCCGAATGGAGCCGGGAACTCGACTACTCGACGACCGCGATGGCCGACGACGCGACAGCGTTCGCGAGGGACCGCAAACTGGATCGGCCGATCGTCATCGGTCACTCCATGGGCGGTCGCGTCGCGCTGCTCGCCGCACTCAGGGACCCTGATCTCGTGCGTGCGCTGGTGCTGGTCGACTCCGGCCCCGAAATGAACCCCGGCGGCGGCAGGACGATCCGCAATTTCATTCGGAACAATCGCGAGTTCGACAACCCGGATCAGTTCATCGACAACGTCGTCAACTACGACCCGTACCGCAAGCGCGAGCACGTGGAGCGGACCGTCAAGTACAACCTGTTCCAAAGGGCCGACGGCAAGTACGTCAGCAAGAACGACCACCGTCGCCTGGCCAGTTCGCGCACCGCAATCGGTCTCGAGGACGTGCGTGCCCTGCATGTTCCCGTGATGGTGGTGCGCGGGGAGAATTCGAGCGTGTTCACAACCGAGGCCGGCGAACGCCTGATTGGCGCCCTGCCCGACGCGCGCATGGTCACGGTGCCGAACTGCGGCCACAACGTGCACTCACAGAACACGCCGGGGTTCCTGGCGGCCGTCAATCCGTTTCTCAACGAAGTGGCGAAAGCGAAGTAGCGGGAACGCCGCGGGTCCAGCGGTCGGGGTGCGCCTCGCAGGGGTCGAAGCCGAAACCCAGCGCCAGCTTCCGCACCAGCGCCGTCCGCGCGAGGTCCAGGTCGGCCGGACCGCCAAGATCGGAGACCTGTGTGACGTCCATGCCCACCAGGCCGCATGGATTGATGCGCCTGAAGGGGGCGAGGTCCATGGCAATGTTGAGCGCCAGGCCGTGGTACGCGCACCCGTGCCGGACACGCAGGCCCAGGGCACCTATCTTGCGCCCGCCGACGTAGACGCCGCGGGCGTCATGACGCGCCGCCGCCTCGATGTTCCATTCCGCGAGCGCGGCGATCATGGCGTTCTCTATTCCACCGACGAGGGCGCGAACGCCGATTCCCATCCGGCTGATGTCGAACATCGTGTACATCACGATCTGTCCGGGACCGTGGTAGGTGACCTGCCCGCCCCTGTCCGTGGCCACGACCGGAATGTCGTCCGGCGACAGCACGTGTTCCGCCAGGCCGGCCTGGCCCTGGGTAAACACGGCTTCGTGTTCCGTCAGCCAGATCTCGTCGGTCGAGTCCGCGTCCCGCCCGTCGGTGAAAACGCGCATCGCTTCGAACACCGTCCGGTAGTCGGTGAGGCCGAGGTCCCGCACCCGAAGCGGGATGCGGCCGAATCCCTGAACACTCGATTTCGCCCGTTCCACCGTCGTCGCCACACCCGGGTTACGCGAATTATAGTGGCCCGCCTCATGCGACCGGCAGACCAGACTTGCGTTAAGCTATCTCTGACAGAAGAGGAGAGTAGATGTCCAGCACGAAAGAATCGGTCGCCAAACCGAAAGCCCGCAACCTCCCCAGTCGACGGTTTGAGATCTTCGCCAATCCGCAGATGAACGAGCAGTACACCTGGCAACGCGCGGACTGGTCGAAAGCCACGACAGGATGGGAAATGAGCGACCTCGTCGAAAAATACGGCGAAGAGACCGTGCGCGGGAAGATGGTCGAGGTCCTCAAATCCTATGCCGGCGGCATGGTGATAACGGGACTCTTCCACGAAGGCGGCATGGAGAACCGCGGCAAGCGCCCGCGCAGGGGTTGCAGCCTGACCCACATCTGGGTGGGACCGGGGTTTCCGCTGTTTCGTCACAGCCATCCGGGCAGCGGCGACTGTCTCTACTACGTGACCAATGGCGAACTCATCGTCGGCCGGCGCAGTCTCGGACCCGGATCGGGGTTCTTTATTCCCGCCGGCATGCCATACAAGTACACCGGCGGACCGAACGGCGCCGAACTGCTGGAGTTCCACCCGGGTGGCGGCGACCCGGACCAGCCCGGCATGAAAGTCGACGAGCGGACGATGGATTCCATGCAACGGCTCATCGACCAGGCCAACGAGAACCGCGACAAGTGGCACAGGCCAAAGAGGATCGGCGACACGAGCAGGGCCGAAGAAGCGACTGACGACTAAGGCAGTATTGCGGCCCGGCGATTCGGGGTTGCGTTCGAACCAAAAGCGATCGCCGCGATGTGACAGCGCAAGGCGGAAGTGAGCCCGTATCGGGGAATCCAACCACCAGGAGAGGACACAATGGCTGACCGAGTCAACGGCGTGGTGTCGCGACTGGCCAACGACAGACCCGTTTTCTACACAGGCGGCCACACCGGCGCCGAACTGACCTTCGAAGCCGGGGTGGCGATGGCGGACACGTGGGCCGATTACATCAACATCGGCATGGAGCACGGCCCGCTCGACATCCCCGGCCTCAACCGGTTCATGCAGGGCATGGCATCGGTACGCACTCCCACACCCGTAGTCCTCGTGGAACTTCCCTTCGAGGGCCGGGCGCCGGACCTTGTGCGGGCGAATGCCTGGCAGGTGCGCCAGTTGCTCGCGGTGGGCGTGCACGGCTTCCTGCTTTGCCACGCCGAGCATCCCGAGGCCGTCGCCGCGGTGGTCGAGGCGATGCGCTACACCTTCCGCGGCGGTACCCGCGGGTCCGGCGGCCAAGCCGCAGCAGCAGCCGTCTGGGGAGTCACGCCAGAGGAGTACCTGGAGCGAGCGGACCCGTGGCCGCTGAATCCGGACGGGGAACTGCTGCTTGGCCTCAAGATCGAGAATCGACAGGCACTCGGGAACGCCTTTGAAGTCGCCCGGGTGCCCGGCGTGGCATTCGCGGAGTGGGGTCCGGCGGACATGTCGATGTCCCACGGATTCGGCGGCGCCCGGCCCGACCTTTCGCGGCCTGAGCTCGTCGCCGCCAGGCGGCGCATACTCGACGCCTGCAAGGCGGCCGGCATCGCGTTTCTGGATAGTTGCACCGAGGAAACGTTGGCCGCACGGCTGGCCGAGGGCGTACGCATCAGCGTGGGTACACAACGGCTGAAGGCGTTGGCCGAGAACCTGATGAGGTAGTGCGGCCTCAAGACGCGCACCACGACGCAACGACGGAGAATCCCGTGACAAGCACATCATGATCGCCGGAGACTCGGCGGGAGGGGGACTGTCCGTCGCGTGCATGCTGGCGTTGAAGGACAAGGCCGTGGCGATGCCCGGCTGCGCCGTGCTGCTGTCGCCATGGACGGACCTCACCGGCAGCGGGGCCAGCATGCGACCCGGCAGCAGGCAGTTTTTCCTGGAGACCGCAGCGAAGTATGCGGGCGCCCAGCCACTCGATACGCCGGGAATCTCCCCATTGTTCGGCGATCTGGAAGGGTTGCCGCCGTTGTTGATTCAAGTCGCCGCCAGGGAAGACCTTTTCGACGACTCGGCGCGCCTGCAGGAACGCGCCCGAAAGGCCGGCGTGTCCGCGGAGATGGTCACCTTCGACGAAGCGTTCCACGTGTTCGCTTCCCTGCCGGAGTCCGGAGAGGCGCTTGCCGGCATCGGGGACTTTTTTGACCGGAGTATCGGCCGTCCCGCAGCGTGAACTTCAGGGGGCCTTCCTTGCTTCCCTGACTAATTCCACGATGCGGGCCAGGTGGGGCGCGGGGGCGGAATCCCTGCGCAGCCAGTCGAGAATCTCCCAGTCGTCGCATTCGAGGAGTGTGCGATACGCGGCCCGGTCGGCCAGCGTCAGGTTTGCATAGCAACGCTCGGCAAAAGGCACGAGGAAGAGGTCCAACTCCAGCATCCCGCGGCGGCTTCGCCACAGTATCCGCCGTTCCTCCATACCGTCGTCCACCTGCAATCCACCCTTCCATGGAATAAACGTGTCCGGAAAGCGCCAGCGACCCGGCACGATTGGTCCATGGTCGTCGAGCGGGGCCGGGCCACAGGCGAAGCCGAAGGCTGCGGCTGTGGGGCACTTCCATGGAACAAACGTGTCCGGAAAGCGCCAGCGACCCGGCACGATTGGTCCATGGTCGTCGAGCGGGGCCGGGCCACAGGCGAAGCCGAAGGCTGCGGCTGTGGGGCACTCATGCCGAAAAGCGCGAAGTGTCGGCGACCTCCCCGCTTGCCGCTACACTAACCGAATGTGCCGATTCAGCGTAGCCCGGGCCTTGGAATGCACCTGCGACCACAACTGCCCCAAGCGCACCGGGAACACGACCTGTCAACCGGACGCAAGGTCCCGGCGGACGACGGATAGGGACGCGTGCAGTCCGTGAATCAATACCTGGCCGATGCGGTACTGGTGGCCCATGTGCTGTTCGTCGCCTTCGTCGTGGGCGGACTCCTGCTCACGGTGTGCGGCGGCCACCTGGGATGGTCCTGGACGAGAAACATGTGGTTCAGGGTCATCCACCTGGCGGCGATCGGTTTTGTCGTGGTCCAGACCTGGCTTGGCATGGTATGTCCCCTGACCACGCTCGAGATGGGGCTTCGAATCCAGGTTGGCCAGCCCACCTATGAAGGCAGTTTCATCCAGTATTGGCTGCATCGGATGCTCTATTTCGACCTGCCCACCTGGGCTTTCGTTGCCGTGCACACCGTCTTCGGGCTGCTGGTCGTATGGGCCTGGACGCGTTTTCCGCCCACGCGGTCGCGCGGACGGCGCTGACGACAACCAGCAGTCCTGTCCGCGCAAATCTCCCGAGCGGCGCTATACTCGAAGCCGCGCCGAAGGAGAACACCATGGAACGCCTCGTTCTTTACCACAACCCCGGCTGAGGCCAGTCGCGCGGCGCGCTGGAGATCCTGCGCGAGCGTGACGTCGAGTTCGATGTCATCAACTACATCAAGCAACCCCTGAGCGAGGAAACGCTGCGCGGGTTCATCGCCATGGTCGAGGAACCGCCGGCCGAACTCGTTCGCAAGGACAAGAACTTCAAGGACCTCGGGTTGAATGCCGACGACTACACCGCTGAAGACGCCGTGGTCGGCCTGCTGCTCGAACACCCGAGACTGATGCAGCGGCCGGTGGTCGTGCGCGGTGGCCGCGCTGTCATCGCGCGCCCGTCCGTGAAGGTGGAAGCGCTGCTCTAATCCGGTCGCGAACGACCCGTCAACGGAAGTTCGGAATCACTTCTTCCGCGAAGAGCTGGGCGGGTTCCCTCGTGTCCCTGCCGAAAAACTCGATGATGAACATCGTGCAGCCGAGTGCGATGTGCTTTTCGATCTGCTCACAGCAACGCTCCGGCGTGCCCGTGATCGCCAACGGTCCCTTCGGGTCGCCCAGGTGTCCACCGAATATTCGCGCCGCCGAATCGGCCATCGGCCCGGCGGCGGCTTCGTCCGGTGCGATGGTCACAAGGCACTGCTGGCTCGCGACGATCTCGGCCGGATCCCTTCCCGCTTCGTCGCAATGCCGCCGCAGCACATCCATCTTGTGGCCAAGATTCGCTTGTGACCCCGCGAGGTTGTTCCAGATGTCGGCTTCCCGGGCAACGATGCGCAGCGTGACCTGTTCCCCTCCGCCGCCCACGAGGATTGGCACGCGCCGCGGGGGTTTCGGTTCGCAGACGACGTTGTCCGCGCGCACGAACTCGCCCGCGTAAGTCACGGCTTCTTCGTCGCCCCACATACGCTTCAGCAGTTCGATGGTTTCGGCCAACTGGCGCAGGCGCTCTGGAACCGACAGGAACGGAACACCGAAGTCGGTGAATTCCCGCGCCATCCACCCACCGCCAAGCCCCGCAATGACGCGTCCGCCCGCGATGTTGTCCACGGTGGCGATCACCTTTCCAAGTTGTGCGGGATTACGCATTCCCGCTGGCGTGACGAGGGTGCCAATCTCGATGCGCCCGGTGATGGCCGCCAGGGCGGAAATCATCGACCACGCCTCCAGGATGGGAATCTGCGGCGACTGCGGACCATACAGATGGTCGCAGACCCAGAGCGAGTCGTAGCCCATCGACTCGAAACTTCGCGCGGCATCCGCGGCCGCCACCCATGGACGCTTGATCTGCGGAACGGTAACTCCAAAGTGGGGCCTGTGACGGGCAGCCGTCATGTGCATCTCCAGTCGGCGTGCTAACCTGATTCAAGCATACGGCAAAAGGCACCACCGGCCGGTCCCGGACGGAGATCAGCCATGAAGGAGAGCATCGCTTTCGAGGTCATCGAGGGCTGGGAGAAGCTGCCCGAGGGCTGGAGCTTCGTCGAAGTGGCGGGCGTGGCGACCGACTCCGGGGACCGCGTCTACGTCTTCAATCGCGGCGAACATCCCATGATCGTGTTCGACGCCGACGGCAATTTCCTCGACGCATGGGGGGAGGGACTGTTCGCCAATGCGCACGGAATTTATATCGGGCCGGACGATCGCATCTACGCGGCTGACAACTTCGACCATACCGTCCGAATCTTCTCCCCCGACGGCACGCTGCTGAAGACCCTGGGAGAGAAGGACCAGCCTTCCGATACCGGGTTTGTTGCCGGTCAAACGCCGGTGCAATACGGTGGCGAGCCGTTCAATCGCGTGACCAACGTGGCCCTCGACAGCGGCGGGGACCTGTATATCGCCGACGGTTACGGCAACGCCCGAGTGCACAAGTTCTCCGCCGACGGCGAGCATCTCTTTTCGTGGGGAGAACCGGGATCCGGTCCGGGAGAGTTTCGCCTGCCCCACGCCATCGCGATCGACGAGGACGATCGCGTGATCGTCGCCGACAGGGAGAACTCGCGCATCCAGGTTTTCTCACCGAAGGGCGAGTACCTGACCGAATGGACCGGCATCAGCCGTCCCGACGACCTGTTCATCGACGACGCTGCCGGCGTCATCTACGTCGCCGAACTCGGTGGATGGGCCGTCGGTGCCGACATCCCTCCCCACGCGCCGCCGGCAAGCGTCAGCCTGGTCGACCTCGACGGCACGTTGATTTCGCGATTCGGAAACGGCGACCCCGTGCGGGCAGGCAACTTCTTTGCGCCCCACGGAATCTGGGCCGACTCCAGCGGAGATCTCTACGTCGCCGAAGTGATCGTAAGCTATGCCCGCAATCGCGGCCTGTCGCCCTTCGACGGCGCCGCGTTGCAGAAGTTCGCGCGAACGAAAGCCGGCTAGCGCCATGAAATCCGTCACCCTCCGGGTGCCGTGTTTCACCCCCGCCCAAGCCCACCTATCCCCCTGGAGCGAACCGTACCGAGAGGCCGTAGATACGCGGTTCCGTCAGGAAGTAGTTGCGGAAGAAACCGGACGTATCGGTTGTCAGGTACTTGCCCGTCACGATTTCCTTGTCCTGCAGGTTTCGAATCCAGGCTCGCGCCGACCAGTTGCCGCCACTCTCGTATATCAGCGAGAGGTTGTGCTGGCTCCAACTGTCGATCTCGTCGCCGGCGGTGTTGAACTCGCGCGCGTAGGAATCACTCTGCCAATAGAAGTCCCAACGCAGCGTCAGCAACGCCGAGGTTGCCACGTTCCAGGTGTGGGACAGGCCCAGCTTGATCGTATGCCGGGGCGCATTCGGCAGTTCCTTGCCATCGAGGTCGATGGGAATGCCGTCAAGGGTCTCGACGCCCACCGCGTTGAGAAAGTTCCGCGAAAAGAAGACCGGTATCGATACGCCCGCGGCATTCGCCGGGTAGGAAACCGACTCGACGGTCAGTCCATTGCGAACATCCAGGGCCGCCGGCACCTGGAACGCGGCGGCCACGAGCGCCGCAGAGATCTGGGACTCGCGCGCGACGTAGTTCACGCCGGTGAGTGAACCCGGATCGATGTTGTTCAGCAGGACATATTCCGAGTTGCCTCCCGTCCGGTTGATGGGATCGACCGATTGGCTGCCCTTGATGCTGGAGAAGAGCGAACCGTAGGCGAAATCTACCGCGAAACCCGGCATCGCCTGCGGATGCCAGCGCCCCTCGAGTTCCAGTCCGCGAATGCCGGCGTCGATGTTCTCATTGATCGAGCTATTGTTCCTGAGCCGGGTCACTTGCAGCCCCGTGTAGTCGTAGCCAAACAGCGCGCCGTTGAGGACCAGCGCGCCGTCCATCAACGTACTCTTGACACCGGCTTCGATAGCGGTGACCTGCTCGGCGTCGAAGGTGAACGCGGACGTATCCTGGAAGGCCGGCGGGATGGCCGGATTGAAGCCTCCGGGCTTATAGCCGCGACTCAGGAATCCATAGACCATGGTGCTGTCGTTGACCTGAAAGTCGAAGCCGGCCCGGCCGCTCATTTCCCGCCATTGGGCCTCGCTTGGACTGCCGGTAACGAACCGCGTCTCTCCGAAACCGGGCACCGGCGTCAGGGCGTTGGCGATCGCGCCGAACGCCTGCGCAGCAGCAGCCAAGCCCGCATCCTGCCCGATCACTGCGGGATTCTGCGACAGCAGCGCGCCGACCGTGGCCTGGAAGATCGGCGGCAGCGGCAGTCCCGCGATGGCTTGCGGAACGAACTGGATGGGCAGCAGCCCCGCCGCGACCTGCGCCCCGATCGCCTGCGCGGCGCCAAGCGCTACAACCCCACCGATGGCGGTCGGCGCATTGGCCTCATACACGCCCTGCGCGTTCCAGAATTCAAGCAGCCGGCGCGAAGCTTCGCTCAACTGCGCCGTCGGATTGGATGCCATGTCGACCATTTCTCCGAACAGTCCGCTGCGCAGCCAGATTGGGTTCGGTCCCAGCACGCCGCCGAGCGCCGCGCTCGCGTTTATCGAGTTGAACAAGACGCTCGTATCGCTCGCGCTCTTGTTGTCCTCGTTGAAGCGCAGCCCGAGCGTGAGCTTCAGCCGATCGGATACGTCGTAGTAGAGTTCGCCGAAGGTCGCCCAGCCATCCTGCTCCGCGCCGGACTCCGGGTTGTTCGCGTTGTAGAAGAAACCGGGGAACAGGGGTGGAAGCCCCAATGCCGGAACGCCGAAGACGGTGACCGAGTCAAGCTCGTTGGACAACACGTAGTAGCCGCCGTAGTTCTGGCCGTCGTGCCGGCTGGTGCCCAAAAGGAAATTGAACGGCCCCTCGAACTCCGAGTGCATCTTGGCCTCCAGCGTGAAGTACTCCGAATGGGAGTCCTGCTGGTCGTAGCCGAAGGACCGGCTCTGATGCGCTGGCAGGATGCAGCCGCCGACAGCGCCCGCGGTGCCGGCCACGAGGTTGCACGTATCCGAGCGCCACTCTTCGCCCGCCGCGCCCGCGGGTTCGGATACCGGCCAGGCCCCGAGGGGGTTGAGCGGTGTTGCCGCCAACCTCGGTCCGACATTCATGAAATAGTCCTGCTGGGCAATGAAGTCGTTGACTCGACGCCCGCCGATCAGGCTCGCCCGGAGGTTCTCGAAGTCATAGTCGAGGCCGAACGCCCACACCTCTTCCTTCTGCCAGAACACCGGATCGAAGTCGGTGTGCATTTCCCTGAAGCTGTCCATCGTCGGACGGGGAAAGTCGTACAGGGCCGTCTGGGAGCCATCGGCCCCCAGGGGGAGCATGCCTCCGAGGCCCGCGAAGATCCCCGCCGTGGTGGCGCTGAGGTGCGGCGTGTCTCGTCCGAACGCATCGGCGAGGCATCCCGTCGTGGGCAGGGGATTCCGCGCACACACCTGGTTCGTGATGCGGGCTCGGTCGTCGTCCTCGTGGGTCCGGTTGTACTGCAACCAGGCGCTCGCCCGGTCGGTCATGTCCCAGGCGAGGGTCGCCCGCACAGCGGTGATGCCGCGCCCATCGACGTCTCCATCGATGCCGGGCAAGGTATTTCCTTCGCTATCCCTCTGGCCGTGGGCGACGTTCTTCGTGTAGCCATCCCGATCCAGCTTCAACGCGGCGATCCGCGCCGAGAGTCCAGCGCCAATGGGCACGTTCATCGCACCCTTGAGACGGGAGTGGTTGAACGCACCCGTCTCGACATCCGCGAATCCGTCGAATCCATCGGAGGACGGCATTTTCGTCACCAGGTTGATGGCCCCCCCGGTGGCGTTGCGGCCGAACAGGGTGCCCTGCGGACCGCGCAGGATCTCGACCCGCTCGAGATCGAAGAATTCCATGGTTTCCAGGTTTGCGGGAACCGCGATCTCGTTCATGTGCGCCGACACGCCGGACTCCCCCGAACGCCCGACCACCAGCCGTCCGATACCACGAATGCTCAGGGTCGAGCTGCCGAAATTGGTTGCGCTGAACGACACGTTCGGCGCATTGAGCTGCAGGTCGGAGGGAGTGATGATCTGCTGATCCCGGAGCGCGTCGTCGGTCAAGGCCGTCACGGCGATGGGAACATCCTGAATACTCTCCGCCACGCGTTGCGCAGTAACGATCAGCTCTTCAATGCCAGGTCGGCCCTCGGTCGACGATTCCTCTTCCGCAGACGCGCAAAGGGCTGGCACGTTCACAAGGACGGCGCCGCATATTGCGAAACAACTCACGATTTGACGATGCATGGTCTAGCCCCCTTAGCCAGTAAGTCCGTCGCCTTGCGGGGCGCACTTTCCTGGCCCCCGTCCAGACCCAACTATCTCACACGAAGCCGGTCGCCGGGCGAACAACTATCAGTTTATTTAATGGACCGATCCGCTTTCCAAAGACATCGCCGGATAGCACCGCACTGGCCCCCACCCGGGAAGCAAGGGCCACGGCGTCGTTGTACGAAATAGCTACTCGCCGAAAACGTACCTCACCGAAAGGCCATAGATCTGCGGCTCGGTAACGAAATAGTTCCGGAAGAACCCGGACGTATCCGACGTAAGGTACTTGCCGGTCACGTTTTCGTCGTCCAGGACGTTCCGAACCCATGCCCTCGCAGACCAGGCACCGCCGCTATCGTACATCAGCATAAGGTTGTGCTGGCTCCAGGCATCGATCTCGTCGCCGACGGCGTTGAATTCACGCGCGTATGACTTGGCCTGCCAGTAGTAGTCCCAGCGCAGGGTCAGCAGCCCGGTGCCCATCTCCCAGGTATGCGCCAGACCGATTCTGGCCGTATGCCGGGGCGCGTTGGGCAGGTCGTTGCCATCAAGATTGACCGGGACCCCATCCAGCGTCTCGACACCAAGAGCGTTCAGCAAGTTTCGCGAAAAGTACGCCGGTATGGCTACACCGGCCGCATTCGGTGGGTAAAGTATGTTCACTCCGAGATGGCCCCCGATGAGCGCTTGGGTGGCCGCTGGAAGCGATGCCACCAACGCCCCGATCACCTGCGGCGTTATCTGCGACTCCCGCGCCACGAAATTGATCCCGGTGAGCGATCCCGGATCGATGTTGTTGAGCAGGACATAGTCGGAGTTCCCACCGGTTCGGTTGACCGGATCGATGGACAGCGTGTCCTTGGCCTTGGCCGATAGCATGCTGTAGGCGAAGTCGACCATCAGCCCCTCCATCGCTGCGGGTCGCCAGATTCCCTCGAGCTCCAGGCCGCTGATGGCCGCATCGACATTCTCGTTGATCGAACTGTTGTTCCTGATGCGAGTGATCTGAAGACCCGAGTAGTCATAGGTGAAAGCCGCGCCGTACAGGGTGAGCCTCCCATCCAGCAACGTGCTCTTCACACCGGCCTCAAAGGCGTTGACCTGCTCCGCATCAAACGTGAACGCCGAGACGTCCTGGAATGCCGGCGGGATGGCCGGGTTGAATCCGCCGGGCTTGTACCCCCGGCTGAAGAATCCGTACAACAGGGTGTTGTCGCCCAACCGGTAGTCGAATCCGATCCGGCCGCTGATCTCGTTCCAGTTGGCCTCGCTCGGACTGCCGGTGACAAACCGCGTCTCGCCAAACGCGGGTACCGGACCCACCGCATTCGCGATCGTGGCGAACGCCTGCGCACCGGCGGCCAGACCCGCGTCCGCGCCGATGACGGCAGGATTCTGGGAGAGCAATGCGCCGACGGTGCCCTTGAAGATCGGCGGCAGCGGCAACCCCGCAATGGCCTGGGGAACGAACTGGATAGGAAGCAGGCCGGCCGCAATCTGTTGCCCGATCGCCTGGGCCGCGCCTATGGCCACCAGCGCACCGATCGCCGCCGGCGCATTGGCCTCATAGACGCCACCGGCGTTGTGGAACTCCAATATCCTGAGCGATGTTTCACTCAAGGTCACGGCGGGGTTGGCCGCCATGGCAGCCATTTCTCCGAACATGCCGCTGCGCAGCCAGATGGGATTCGGTCCGAACAACCCGCCGACCGCCGCGGTGACGTTGGCCGAATTGAACAGCACACTCGAATCGCTGACTACCTTGTTGTCCTCGTTCAAGCGCAGCCCGGCGGTAAACTTGAGACGGTCCGTCGCATCAAAGTAGACCTCTCCGAAAATCGCCTGCCCATCCTGCGGGGGACCGCCGTCCTCCGGGTTGTTCGTGTTGTAGAAAAACCCGGGATAGAGCGGAGGCGCACCGAGGGCGGGAGAGCCATAGAGACTCACGAGGTCCAGCGTGTTGGCGATGACGTAGTAGCCACCGTAGTTGGTGCCCTCGTGACGGCTGGTGCCCAGCAGGAAATCGACGCGCCCATCAAGGTCAGAGCGCATCTTCGCCTCCACCGTGTAATAGGTGCCGTTCGTGTCGCCCTGGTCGTACGCGAATTGAAGGCTCTGCAGCGCCGGCAGAACGCAGCCGCCGAACAGGCCCGACGTTCCCTGCGCCACGTTGCAGGTATCCGAGAGCCATTCGGCACCCGCGCCGCCCGCCGGCTCGGAGGTCGGCCAGACACCGGCGGGATTCTGCGGTGTCGGGGCGAGACGCGGACCCACATCCATGAGGTAATCCTGACGCGAGACGCCGTCGTAGTCGCGCAACGCGCCAACAACGCTGACGCTCAGGTTGTCGAAGTCATAGTTGAGTCCGAACGACCACAGGTCTTCCTTTGCGCGAAAGATTGGCTCGAAGTCCGTATGCATCTTCCTGAAGCTGTCGATCGACGGGCGCGGGAAGTCGTATAGCGCCGGATCGGAACCGCTGACACCCGGCGGCAGCGCGCCGATCGCACCCCCGAAAATCCCTCCCGTCGTCGCGCCAAGGTGCGGCGTCTCCCATCCAAATCCATCCGGCAGACATCCGGTCGTTGGCAGGACATTGCGCTTGCACACCTGGTTCGTGATGCGGGTCCGATCATCGTCCTCCCGAAACACGCTGTACTGCAGCCACGCGTCCGCCCGGTCCGATATGTCCCAGGCCAGCGTTGACCGCATGGCCCAAATGTTCCGGCCATCGATGTCTTCGTCGATGCCGGGGATTGTCTGACCCGCGGCGTTGGTCTGGCCATATGCAAGGTTCTCGGTGTAGCCGTCCCGTCTCAGTTTGAATCCGGAGACGCGAAAGGCGATGTTGGACGTCAGCGGCAGGTTCATCGCCCCCTTCAGACGGCTGTGGCTGAAGCTTCCGGCTTCTACGTCCGCGAATCCGTCGAAACCATCGACCGAGGGCATCTTCGTCACGACGTTGAGAGCGCCGCCAGTGGCATTACGGCCAAACAGTGTCCCCTGTGGACCGCGCAGAACCTCGACGCGTTCCAGGTCGAAGAACTCTATCGCGTTCAGATTCGTTGCGACCGCTATCTCGTTGACGTGCGACGACACCCCGGTTTCGCCGCTGCGAGAAATCACAAGTTGTCCGACACCGCGAATGCTGAAGTTGGAACCGCCGAAGTTCGTCGCACCAAACGACACGTTCGGCGTGTTCAGTTGCAGGTCCGACGGAGTCACGATCTGACGGTCCGCGAGCATGTCGTCGGTCAACGCCGTCACCGCAATCGGCACGTCATCAATGCTCTCCGCAACACGCTGCGCGGTCACGATCAGTTCTTCGACCGACGGAACCTGGGTCTCGACCTGCGCTTCGGTAGCCTCTTCTTGCGTTGCCTGTGCCAACGCGGGAACGGCAACCCCGGCAACTACCAGGACAGCGCCGCACAGCGCCATGCGACTTGCGATTTGACGTGTCATACCTTCATCCCCCCCAAGGTTCTGGCACTAACCCTGCAACTAAACTCCTTTTTCCCCGACGCGTCAATTTATGGGCCACCCAATTTGAGGGTCACCAATTCATAGGTCACCAATGTGGAACAATCCCGGCCAGGTTGTTCCGTGAGTGCCGCTCGTCGCCCATTGGAGTGCCCCACAGCCGCAGCCTTCGACTTCGAACTTTCTCTTGCGAGGGGTATCCCCTCGCGCACTCTCTCTTGCGAGGGACACCCTCGCACTCCCGGGGCTGAGGGCTCTTTTCTTGCGAGGGGTGCCCCCTCGCGCACTCTCTCTTGCGAGGGACACCCTCGCACTCCCGGGGCTGAGGGCTCTTTTCTTGCGAGGGTGTCCCCCTCGCGCTCCCCGGCTGAGGGCTCTCTCATGCGAGGGGTGTCCCCCTCGCGCTCCCCGGCTGAAGGCTCTCTCATGCGAGGGGTATCCCCCTCGCGCTCCCCGGCTGAAGGCTCCGGCCCGGCCCCGCTCGTCGATCGTGCTAGGGCTAACCGGGGGCTTCAGTTCCCGAGATCGTGGAAGAAGTAGTAGATTCCCTCGAAGAATCGCGCGAGGGACTCCAACTCGGTGATCGTTTCCCTGGCGATCAGCGGCGATGTCACGAGAGTCTCGCCATCCAGGCTCACGCGCAGTTGTCCCAACTCGTCACCCTCGTTGATCGGCGCTTCCAGGATTCCCGGAATGTCCAGCGTTGCCTCGATGTCATCGTAGCGGCCGCGTGGAATCGTGACGTAGATGGCGTCGGCGACACCCATCGACACCTCGTCCGCGTTTCCGTACCGCACTTCCGACGTCTTCAACGGCGCCTCGTTGTCGTAGAGCCGATGCGTTTCGAAGTAGCGGAATCCGTAGGAAAGAAGCTTCTGGCTTTCCCGAACCCGAACCGCATCGCTCCGGGTACCCATCACCGCCGAGATCAGGCGCATCCCATCGCGTTCGGCGGAGGCCACCAGGCAATAACCCGCATCTTTCGTATAGCCCGTCTTGACGCCGTCGACCGACTGGTCGCGCCAGAGAAGGCGGTTGCGATTCGGCTGTTCAATGCCGTTGTACTTGAATGACCGCTCCGAATACAGCGTGTAGTGGTCCGGGTAGCGGCGAATGAGTTCCCGCGTCAGGATCGCCATGTCGAGCGCGGTGGTGTATTGGGTCTCGTCGGGCAACCCCGTCGCATTCGCGAACGTGGATCCCGACATCCCGAGCAACGCCGCGTGCTGGTTCATCATGTCGGCGAACGCATCCTCTCCTCCGGCGACAAACTCCGCCAGCGCGACACTCGCGTCGTTGCCGGACTGTATGACCACGCCCCGCAGGAGATCTTCCAGAACCACCGTCGTACCTTCGCGAATGAACATCCGCGACCCCGGCGTCTGCCAGGCGTTGACGCTGACGGGCACGTCGTCGGCAACATCGATGCGCCCCGCCTCCAGTTCAACCGCCACGACGTAGCCGGTCATGATCTTCGCGAGGCTGGCTGGCGGCAACGGCGCCCGGCTGTTCTCTTCCGCGAGAATCCTCGAGGTGTCCGCATCCATCAGGATGTAGCCTTCGGCCGCGATCGACGGGTGGTCCGGCAACACTTCCGACGCTAACGGATGCCCCCACAAGAGCATCCCCAGCACAACGACAGCGAACGCACCCGAACGGGGCGACGGGGCTCGTAGCATTTTCACTCCTTGATGATTTGTGGCACAGCGCCGTGGTGAAAGGTCAACAACGCCTGCAGGCGCACCGCCTTTCCGCGATCCGGAAATGGTCCGATACGAACGCGGTAGAGTGGGTCGTCGGCAATTTGCACGATATGGACCTCGCCGACGACGTCCGCATCGACATTCCGGACGAGGTCATCGGAAAGGGAATGGGCGAGGTCTCTGTGCGCGAACACGCCAGCTTCAACGAAGTAACGATCCGCCGGCGCGCGCTCCTGCGTTCCACCGTAATCACGTGGACCGGGATTCGCTTCCGGACCGTCAACGACGGTGACGCGGACACGTGCGGTGCCGCGTTTCAACATGTCGAGCTTCACCGCGGCCGCGTACGACAGATCGATGAAGCGCCCGCCGAGGAAGGGTCCCCGGTCATTGATCCGAACGATGGTGGAAAGACCATTCTCAAGGTTCCTCACCCGTGCATACACCGGAATCGGTAGCGTGGGATGCGCCGCCGTAAGTTCGTACATATCGTACGTCTCTCCGCTCGATGTGCGGCGGCCATGAAACTTGGCGCCATACCAGGAAGCCGTGCCGATCCGATCGTAGCCCTCAGCCGTCGGCAATATGTGGTAGGTACGCCCAGATTGCGTGTAGGTGTTGTTCCCGGTGGGGCTTCGAGGTTCCTGCCGAACAACAGGGTCGGGCAACTGCTCAAGATCCGGCGGCGGAGACGGGGGGGCGCGATCGGTCTCGGGCGCCTCCGGCACCGGAGGGAGAGGAACGGTACCGAGACATCCCGTCAGGCCGATACAGAATACGATCGTCGCCGATACGATCCGCCCGCCGCGATGACGCGGGACCTGATCGCTGGTGCGGTGCCTGCTGCTAGCGAGCACCTTCCGAAACCGCCAGGGCCACCCGTTCCCAGCCCGACCGTATCTCCTGCCCCAGTTGCCACACGGCAAGGGCATACAGGCGGCTATGGTTGTATCGCGTGATGACATAGAAGTCGTGCAAGCCGAGCCAGTATTCCGCCCCTTCGTCGCCTTCCATGCGGAACAGGGCCGCCTTGGCCCCCGGCGGAACGCTGTCACCTATCACGCCGAGCTGTCGCAACTGCTCGGCATCGTAGTCCGGCTCCAGGCCCCGGTTCACGTCTTCGTCCGCGACGGGACCTTCGAATTCAACACGCATTGCTGCCGGGCCGTCTCCGCGCCAACCGTGCTCGGCAAAATAGTTGCCGATGCTGCCCAGCGCATCCGTGACATTGGTCCAGATATCGCGTGTCCCGTCACCGTCGAAGTCCACGGCGAAATCCCGATAGCTCGACGGTATGAACTGCCCGTAGCCCATAGCTCCCGCGTAGGAGCCTTTCATGGCCAGCGGATCGATACCCTCTTCGCGGGCCAGCAGCAGGAACTCGGTCAGTTGGCCACGAAAGAACGTCGCGCGCGCCGGATAGTCGAAGGCCAGGGTGGCCAGCGCATCGAGAACCCGGAACGAACCGAGATTGCGGCCGTATCGCGTCTCCACACCGACCACCGCAACGGTGATTTCAGGCGGCAACCCGTAGACACGCTCCACCCGACGCAGAGCATCCTCGTTCGCGCGCCAGAACTCGATCCCTTCGCGAATTCGCGTCGGTGTGACGAAGATCCTACGGTACTCATGCCATTGCTTGCGCTCGGCCGGGCGAGAAATCGCCGCCAGGATGGATTCCTTGCGCTCGGCGTCCTGGAACAATTTCAGCAGCGCAGCCTGGTCAAAGCCATGCCGCCCGGCAATTTCCTCGATGTAATTCCGGACCTCCGGTCGTTCGTAGAAGTCGGCCCAGGTCACCGCCGCGCATACCACGACAACCGCGAAAGCCCAACCGCGTTTCAGCAACATTACCTCCTGCCAGCTCGGTGGGTGTGAATGGACATGACGATACCGCATCCGATCAATATCGAAAGCGCCGAGGTCCCGCCATAGCTCACCAGCGGCAACGGCACCCCGACGACCGGAGCCAACCCACAGACCATCGCAATATTAACAAAGACGTGAGCAAAGAACGTCAGCATGAGCCCGCCCGCGAGCAGGCGCCCGAACCTGCTCGGTGCCAGCGTCGCGAGATGCAGCCCGCGCGCCAGGATCACGAGATAGAGAAGCACCAGGAGCAGTATCCCCACGAAGCCTCCCTCTTCGCCGATCACGGCGATGATGAAGTCCGTGCTGCTTTCCGGCAGGAAATCGAGGCGGCTCTGGGTGCTTTCACGAAGACCCTTGCCAAGGAAGCCGCCTGAGCCTATCGCGGTGGTGGACTGGATGATGCTCCAACCCGCCCCCAGGGGATCCAGTTCCGGGTTGAACAGGGTCAGAATACGTTCCTGCTGGTAGTCGCGCAGTGACATCCACAAGACCGGCGTCGCCGCGACGCCCGATACCAGGGCCCCGAGAATCCACCGCCAGGACACTCCGGCCAGGAAGATGACGGACAG
This sequence comes from Candidatus Azotimanducaceae bacterium, assembly GCA_965203615.1. GTDB lineage: Bacteria > Pseudomonadota > Gammaproteobacteria > Pseudomonadales > Azotimanducaceae > VXNE01. The sequence continues at coordinate 3,455,440 of OZ241900.1, read as the reverse complement.
CCCGCTCGCGGCCACCAATACACCCGTTCCCAGGTCGGGTTGCTGGACGATAAGCAACACCGGAACGGCGATGATCGCGAATGCCACCAGCAAATCCCTGAATCGTGGAGGAATTCGTCGATCATGGAAGTACCAGGCCAGCATCAGCGGCAGGGCGACCTTCGTCAGTTCCGAGGGCTGAAATCGTGGCAGTCCGGGAAAATCGAGCCAGCGTTGTGATCCCTTGGCGGTCGTGCCGAACAGGAGCACGAGCACGAGGAGCACCAGTGCGACGCCGTAAATCGTTGGCGCCCAGGCAAGGTATTGGCGAGGTTCGATCCATGCGGCTATGGCCAGTGCCCCCAATCCCACGACCATGCGCACCAACTGGCCCTGGAAGGTCTCGGGGTCCCGGAAATGCACCACGAGGCCCAGGACGATGACCGCGAGGATCGAAACACACAGCACCACATCGAGCCGCAGCGCGGGAAAGCGCGTTCTGGACGCACCTGGGAGGGACATATGCCGGACGAAGTCGTTTGCCACCCGGTGCCTCTACAGCCTTGCGTACTGCGGCAGCAGGTAGGCGTCGATCACTTCCTTCGCGACCGGTGCCGCGACCGAGCTTCCGCCGCCGCCATTCTCCACCAGGACACTCAGCGCGATCCTCGGATCGTCCGCCGGCGCGAACGCGATGAACCATGCGTGTTTGCGTTCACGTTCGTCCAGCGCTTCCTCGTCGTACTCCTCGCCCTGGCGAATCTCGACCACCTGCGCCGATCCCGACTTTCCCGCCATGCGATAGCCGATGTCGCGACCGATGTAGAACCACGCCGTGCCGTTTTCCCGAAACCCCTGGTTGCCTCGATGCACGACATCCTCCATGGCGTCGACCAGCATCTCCCAGTCCTGCTCCGTCGGACCTCGAACCGAATGCGGCGGCGAGGGCGCGTTGAATCCCGTGAGTCCCGCATCGCTCGACAGCAACAGGCGAGGTTGCACCCATCGACCCCGATTGGCGATCACCATCGCGGAAGTGGCGAGCTGCAGCGGCGTCACCAGCAAGTGGCCCTGGCCTATGCTCATGTTCACGGTGTCGCCCAGGTACCAGTCCTCGCCCCGGGCACCTTTTTTCCATACGCGCGTTGGAAGGACCCCATCCGCGGCATCGACATCCAGGGCGGTCGCCACGCCAAGACCGAACTGGGAAGCGAATTGGCCAAGCGCATCGATGCCGACTCGCGTACCGAGTTGATAGAAGTACACGTTGGACGATCGAAAGATCGCCTTGCGCAGGTCCACGATGCCCTGCCCACCGGAGTTGGTCGGCGTCCAGCTCCAGTCCCGATACACGCGCGACTGACCCGGCAGCCGAAACTCGCCCGTGTCTATGATCGTTCTTTCCCAGTCCGTAGCGCCCGCGGTCAATCCCGCGAGCGCCACGATCGGCTTGAACGTTGATCCCGGCGCATAGGTTCCCCGGGTAGCACGGTTGAACAGCGGCGTGTCCAACGATCCCGCAAGCAGCCGGTACTCTTCCTGCGGTATGCCGGTGATGAACGGATTGGGGTCATAGCCGGGACTGCTGACCAGTGCCAGGATACCGCCGCTGCGAGGGTCCAGGGCAACGATGGCGCCACGGCGTTCCCCCAGGGCGGCGTACGCGGCTGTCTGCAGCCTGCTGTCCAGGTGCAACGTCAGGTTCTGACCCGCTATTGCCGGCTCCTCGCCCAGTTCCTCCAGTCTTCGGAGGACCCGCCCACGAACATCGGTCTCGACGTGTCGATACCCAACCACCCCATGCAACGATTGCTCGTAGAACTGCTCCACGCCGAAACGGCCAATGAACTTCGTCCCGCTGTAACGGACCGCATCAAGCGCCTCGAGGTCGTCTTCATTGATCCGGCGGACCGAGCCCACCGCGTGCACCATGAGACTTCCCAACGGGTAGTAGCGCAGGTTCTCGTCGACAACCTCGACGCCCGTCCATCGGTGACCGTCCACCCGTATTCGCGCCACCTCGTCATCAGTGAGATTGACCTTCAGCAAGACTGGTTCATACGGGCGCCGCGATTGTTCAATCCGGCGGTTGAACTCGGCTATTTCCCCATCCGAAATATCGACGACCGATGCGAGTTCGCCAATGGCGGTGTCCAGGTCGGTGACGCGCTCGACCACAACCGCCAGTGTGCGAATCGGCCTGTTGTCCGCCAGCAACACGCCCCGCCGGTCGTATATCAGCCCCCTGTCCGGCGGAATAGGCTGAACCTGGATGCGGTTCTCGTCGGCACGGGTGCTGAAAATGCCGTGTTTGAAAATCTGGAGGTCGACGAAACGCGCCAGCAGACCCAGTATCAGTAGCGCAGCGACAAGGAAAACAACGGTAGCGCGCGTGACGAAACCCCGTTGCTCGATTTCGTGATCTTCCATGGAGGCGCCATGGGGTTGCCGGGAAGAGTTGAGCCATTCCCACCACGCCACGGAGTGCGAGGGGTTGCCTTCCCAGGCCGCCAGCGCTCCGCGGAGGCGTCTGGCCCATGCAGGGAATTCATACATGGCGCGCCCTACACCTCCGCCGACGGCGAGGCAAGGTCGCTCCACAACCGCTCCAGGTCGTAGAACGCGCGCGTATCGGTCTGCATGACGTGCACGACCACATCCGCCAGGTCGATCAACACCCACTCACCCGTTTCGGTGCCTTCTATGCCCAGAATCTGCGCCGAACGGCGTTTCGCCGCATCGTGCACAGCATCGACCAGGGCCCGGACATGACGTCTGGAAGTACCGGTCGCCAGCACCATGTAGTCCGTCACGTCGGTCAAGGCAGCCACCTCGAGGACGACGACATCCCGTCCCCTGCGATCCGTAATCGCATCGACGACCAGTTCGCGCAGTTCCCTCGGCCGCATCAACGATTCATACGCGATTCAGCGATGGTAAAGGCCCTGCCTTCTGATGTAGGTCCAGACCGGCGACGGTAACAAAGCCGACGCGTCGCCGCCACGGGAGAGAATCTGCCTTATGCGCGATGCCGAGACGTCGAGCATGGAGTGCGGAAGTACGAACAAACATCCGTGTTGGCAGCGCGCCAGGCAAGCCGGATCGTCGACCCGGCTGAATCCCGGCGGCGATGTCACTTCCGTCCCCGGCCTCACCACGACCGCGATATGGCAACACGCGGCGAATGCCCGGTATCGGTGCCAGGTGGCAAAAGTGTCCAGACCATCGCTTCCGACGATCCAGACAATGGGATCGCCATCGCCAAGCGATTCGATGGTGTCGATGGAAAACGAAGGTCCCTCCCGCCGCAGTTCGATATCGGATGCCGCAAGCAGCGCCTCTCCGGCAACGGCGAGACGCAACATTTCCCATCGATCCGCGGCTTTCGCGCGGGTTGCGCGATGGGGGGGCCGGGCGGCGAGAACCAGGGTGACCAATCCCACGCCGAGAGCGCCCGCCATAGAGCGGGCTGCATGAAGGTGGCCCACATGTACCGGATCGAAAGTACCTCCAAGATAAGCCCGCACCTTCAACGCCGGTGAGCTTCTCCGGCTGCAACGTCCCCGTCCATCCCACGGATAATACGCTCCGCCCATGGTGTCGTCACGCGGCCAATCCGTCGCGCACTGGATGCCGAAAGTGCCGCGCCGTCACTCGCCGACGTAGCGCGTTCGCACGGTATAGACGCTGTCTCCGGTAAGCACCGCGCCCCGCGCGAACAATCGTCCATGCTCCCAGTTGGAAAGACCCAGTTCCGGCTTGTTGAGGGCGAACTGTCCGTCCACCCATCGCGTGTGCCCGTCGCCGACGAAGGGCGCGTTCAACGTCTCAAAAAACGTTCTGTGCTCGTTCGGATCTTCCGATATGAGGGCGCCGACGAGCCGCGGACTCTGCGCGTTGAACAAGGCGACCGCCTCGTCCAGGGAATCCGCCCGAACGAGTGTGATTTCCGGCGTTTCCTCCCACTCCCATTCGATGCCGAGGTCTTCCCGGGAGATCACCTCCGCCTGTTTTTCGACAACAGCGCCCTGGGCGCGCCCGATCCGGACGTCCCGTTCGAACAGTGCGGGGGGAACCAGATCTTCATCGCCGGCGGCGACGTGCAGCTTGAACGGCTGGCCGCGGGCGGCACCCGCCTCGCGAAGACCCTCCAGCACGAGCGGCGCATGGTCGCGCGCGCTGGCCCCCACGAGGCAGCAGGTATTCAACGTATTGCAGACCTTACGGTCCAGCGATCGCACCACCGCCTGCTTCAGACGATCGCCCCGCGCCGTCTGCGACGCGACGACCCAGGCGCCGCCGGTGCCGTGCAGACTCACCGGCGTCCCGACACCGCGAGCCAGGGCACCGAGCAACTCGACCGTTTGACCGGAACCTCGCGCCACCGCCAGCGACAGTCGCTGGTCGAGAAACACCGCCCACCCCGCCGCGTGGGCTGCGCTGTCCACCAGCGAAACCGTCCCCTCCGGCAACCCCGACGCAAGCAGCGCAGGTTCAATCGCCAACCGCATGATGCCGCGGGCCGTGCCCAGTGCGTCGCTGCCAATGCGGAACACCACCGTGTTCCCGCCGCGCAACACCCCGCAGGCGTCCGCGAGCACGTTGGGCCGACCTTCGAATACGAACGCCACGACGCCGAGCGCCGCGCCCACCATCTCGACCCGGAATCCGTCATGGCGGATGGTCTCCAGCAAAGCACCCCGCCGCGATGGCGTGCTTGCCCAGCCGCGCATACCTTCGATCATCTTCGCGCGCATGTCATCCGACACCGCCAGGCGCGTCGTCGACCGTCCCCGCGCGCGGGCGCGCTCAACATCCGTGGCGTTCACGGAAACGATGTCTCGCCACACGGCGTCGTCGGCAAGCGCCTGGGCCGCGTGCCCGTAGAACGTCGCGATCGCGTGATCATCCACCGATCCCATCCGCTCGAACGCCCCGGCGGCGCGATCGACGGCCGTGCGCGCAGCGGCGGCATCCTCCCGTGGGATGCGCAGCAGTCCCGCGCCCGGGTCTGCGATCACGCGATCTCCAGGCCGGAAAGCCGACGCGAACGCGTCATCGACACCGAATGCCGAACCGTCCGGTGCAAGCACGGTCGAACCGGCCCGAATTGCCTCCAATGCCCTGGTCATGCAAACGTCTCGGCATCGCGATAGGGGAATGCCATCAAATCCGGCAACACGATGCAATCCGGGAACACCCTCGCCTCAGGGCCGTTCCCTGGTCGCCGCCTCGACCAGACGCCGGATTTCGGTCAGGCGTTCCAGTGCGGACGGCATCCGCAACAGGGTCTGCTTGACCTCCGGCGGGAACGGCAGCACTTCGGCCAGCCGCCAACCCAGCGTCCGCGCATCTCCGAGATCGACATCCTTCCCGTCGACCCCTGACCAACCGGATGCGGCCGGATGCCGCATGATCTCCTCCAGGAGAGACGTCAATCCCTCGAATCCCGGCGTCACGGGGCAAGTGCCTTCCTCGGGCAGAGGCTCTACGTCGCCGACCAGGAGGTGGTCGGGTTGTTCGCGGGTGGCGGAAATGCGGAACCGGGCGCGACCGTTGATCCTGATCGCAAGTTGCCCGGCACCCGCCTGATCGAAATCGACAATGCGGGCCACCGTGCCGACATCGTGGATTTCCGGCTGTCCCATGCCGGCACCGTAAGTGTCGGCGCCGCTGCTGATGAGCACGACACCGAATCCGGAGTCTTCCCGCATGCAGCGACGCACCAGGTCCAGATACCTTGCTTCGAATATCCGCAGATCCATGTGGCCGCCCGGAATGAGGACCTGACCGAGGGGAAAGAGCGGCAGTTCGCTTGGGCAAGGCTTCGCCATCGCCGCACCTTAACATGGACAAACACGTACACTTACGGCGGCGTGGACCTCACCCAAGTCATTGTCCTGGCCCTGATCCAGGGTGTTACGGAATTTCTTCCGATCTCCAGTTCCGCGCACCTCATCCTGCCCGCTCAACTGACCGACTGGCCGGACCAGGGTCTGGCGTTCGATGTCGCCGTCCACCTTGGCTCGCTCACCGCCGTCGTCGTCTACTTCCGCGACGAACTGATGCGCTTCGCAAGCGAGGCGTTTCGACTGCGCGCGGGCGCTTCGGCAACGCTCTTGTCAAAGGTCGCGGTCGCGACGATCCCCGCCGTGATCGCGGGGCTGCTGTTCAAGCCTTTCGTCGAGTCGGAGTTGCGCACGGTCGGCGTGATCGCCGTTACAACGATCGCCTTCGCCATCCCGCTGTGGTGGGCAGACCGCGGCGTCGCGTCCACAAGGGACGAACACGCGCTGTCCTATCCGCAAGCGTCCGTCATCGGCCTCGCGCAGGCGCTCGCCCTGGTACCCGGCGTTTCCCGTTCGGGAATCACGATCACCGCCGCCCTGCTCATCGGACTGGGACGGCAAGGCGCGGCGCGTTTTTCTTTCCTGCTCGCGATTCCCACCATCGCGGGCGCGGCGCTGCTGTCCGCCGTCGACGCCCGGCATGCCCCCGCAGTACTGCCCTGGGTAGACCTGGGCGTGGGTTTCGCCGTATCGGCGGCAGCAGCATACGGTTGCATCGCGGTCTTTGTCGCCCTCGTGAACCGGACCGGCATGACGCCCTACGTTATCTACAGACTGGTTCTCGGCGCGGTGTTGCTGGGCTTTTTCGTTTGACGTGCGGGCACTGGACTACGGCGCTCGTCCAGGCGCCGGGGCCACTAGAACGGAATGTCGTCGTCCAGGTCGTCGAGGTCGTCCGAAGCGGGCGGTGCGCTCCGCGTCGGCTGGGCAGGTTCGGGTCGGCCGCCGCCCTGGGGTGGCGGGGTGTACCCCGATCCAGACGAGTCGCCCCGGCTGTCGAGCATCTGCATGTCACGGGCGACGATTTCCGTCGTGTAGCGCGTCTGGCCTTCGCGATCCTCCCAGGAGCGGGTTTGCAGGGAACCCTCGACATAGCACTTGGAACCCCGGCGCAGATACTGGCCCGCTATCTCCGCCAGCCGCCGGAAACACACGATCCGATGCCACTCGGTGCGCTCCTGCTGTTCATTGGTTTCGCGGTCGCGCCACTGGTCCGAGGTGGCGAGGCTGAAAGTCGTAATCGCGCTGCCACTCTGGGAGTAACGGGTCTCCGGATCGCGGCCCAGGTTGCCTATGAGAATGACCTTGTTGATGCCGCGCGCCATGGCTCGTCTTCGTTCGTGGAGAGGTGATTCAATATAGCGCAAGGCACATCCCGAAACTACAGACATTGACGCTTCGCCATGTGGGACAATGGCACTGTTGCGGCAGCGTTTTCGACCGCGTATTTTCGCGGGTTTGGCTGGACGAAAAGGCCTGAATGAACCCCTCGACGATTGCCGTGCGCGGCGCGCGCACGCACAATCTGAAGAACATCGATCTGGACATTCCACGCGACCGGCTGGTCGTGATCACGGGACTGTCCGGCTCGGGCAAGTCGTCGCTGGCATTCGACACGCTGTACGCCGAGGGTCAGCGGCGCTACGTGGAATCCCTTTCCGCCTACGCCCGCCAGTTCCTGTCGATGATGGAGAAGCCCGACATCGATCACATCGAGGGGCTGTCCCCGGCGATTTCCATCGAACAGAAGTCCACCTCCCACAACCCGCGTTCCACCGTCGGCACGATCACGGAGATCTACGACTACCTGCGCCTGCTCTTCGCTCGGGTCGGCGAACCGCGCTGCCCCGAGCACGGCACCACGCTCGATGCCCAGACCGTCAGCCAGATGGTCGACCAGGTGGCCGAGTTGCCGGAGGGCCGCCGCGTCATGCTCCTGGCGCCGGTCATCACCGAACGCAAGGGCGAACACCAGCACATCCTGCGTGAACTGGTCGCCAACGGGTTCATTCGCGCCCGCATAGACGGCATCGTCACCGATCTCGATCATCCGCCGACGCTCGACAGGAACAAGAAGCACACCATCGAGGCGGTGGTCGACCGCCTGCGCGTGCGCGGCGACATGCAGCAGCGCCTGGCCGAGTCCTTCGAGACCGCGCTTGAACTCGGCGACGGCGTGGCCACGATCAGTCTCGACGAGGACGACGACCCGGCCGGCGACCTGGTGTTCTCCTCGCGGTTCGCCTGCGCCGTCTGCGGCTACAGCATCAGCGAGCTTGAACCGCGCATCTTCTCTTTCAACAACCCGGCCGGGGCATGTCCCGACTGCGATGGCCTGGGGGTCGAACAGTTCTTCGATCCGGGGCTGGTAGTCGCGGACCCGGGGCTAGGCCTGGCAGCGGGTGCCATCCGCGGCTGGGACCGGCGAAACGTCTACTATTTCCACCTGCTCAAGTCCCTCGCGGCGCACTACGGTTTCGATGTCGAAACCCCGTTCCGCAGGCTCAGGAAGAGACAGAAGGACGCCATCCTGTTTGGCTCTGGCGACGAGCGCATCAACTTCGGCTACATCAATGATCGCGGCGACAGGATTCGGCGACGTCACCGATTCGAAGGCGTGATTCCCAACATGGAACGCCGTTACCGGGAAACGGAGTCGGCGCTGGTGCGCGAGAGTCTCGGCAAGTACCTGCGGGTGCGGCCGTGTCCAGCGTGCGGCGGCGCGCGGCTGCGCCAGGAAGCCCGTCACGTGTACGTCGATGGCGCCACCGTTCCCGAGATCACGTCCAACTCCGTCGAGGACGCGCTCAAGTACTTCACCGGCCTCAACCTGGCGGGCAAGCGCGGCGCGATCGCCGATAAGATCGTCAAGGAGATATCCGCCCGGCTGCGGTTCCTTGTCGACGTCGGCCTCAACTACCTGACCCTCGACCGCAGCGCCGAGACGCTCTCCGGGGGAGAGGCGCAGCGCATCCGCCTGGCAAGCCAGATCGGCGCGGGCCTGGTCGGTGTCATGTACATCCTGGACGAACCGTCCATCGGCCTGCACCAACGCGACAATGCCCGCCTGTTGCGCACCCTCACCCACCTGCGCGACCTCGGCAACACCGTCCTGGTGGTGGAGCACGACGAGGAAGCCATTCGCACGGCGGATCACATTGTCGACATCGGCCCGGGCGCGGGCATCCACGGCGGCGAAATCGTCGCCGCGGGCACCCTGCGGCGAATCCAGACGACAAAGGCATCGCTGACCGGCCAATACCTGTCCGGCAAGAGGCGAATCGAAGTGCCGGGCACGCGCGCGCCGATGGACAAGGAACGCACGGTCAGACTGGTGGGCGCCACGGGCAACAACCTCAAGCAGGTGACGGTCAACATTCCGGCCGGACTCTTTACCTGCGTCACCGGCGTCTCCGGTTCAGGCAAGTCCACGCTGATCAACCAGACGCTCTACCCCATCGCGGCACAGCGCCTGAATGGCGCGAGCGGCATCTCGCCCCGCCCGTACGAGACGATCGAAGGACTCGAACACCTCGACAAGGTCGTGGACATCGACCAGAGCCCCATTGGCCGCACACCGCGGTCGAATCCGGCCACCTACACGGGCGTATTCACGCCCATGCGCGAGTTGTTCGCGCAGACCCACGAAGCTCGCGCCCGCGGCTATCGGCCCGGACGGTTCAGTTTCAACGTCAAGGGCGGTCGTTGCGAAGCGTGCCGGGGAGACGGTGTCATCAAGGTCGAAATGCACTTCCTTCCCGACATCTATGTCCCCTGCGACGTCTGTCGGGGCAAGCGCTACAACCGGGAAACGCTCGAGGTGCGGTACAAGGGCAGGAACATCCAGGAAGTTCTGGACATGACCGTCGAGGAAGCGCGGGAGTTCTTCGATCCGGTCCCGGTGCTGGCGAGAAAACTACAGACCCTGGTGGACGTCGGGCTGTCCTACATCCGCCTCGGGCAGAGCGCCACTACCCTTTCCGGCGGCGAAGCGCAACGCGTGAAACTGTCGCGCGAACTCGGCAAGCGCGATACGGGCAAGACTCTCTACATCCTCGACGAACCCACCACGGGGCTGCACTTCGAGGACATCCGCCAGTTGCTGAACGTCCTGCACCGGCTGCGCGACCAGGGCAATACGATCATCGTCATCGAACACAACCTCGACGTGATCAAGACGGCGGACTGGATCGTCGACCTCGGACCCGAGGGCGGCGACGGCGGCGGTCGAATCGTCGCCGAGGGCACTCCCGAAACAGTGGCGAAACACCGTACCTCCCACACCGGCAAATTTTTGAAGAGGAGCCTTCAGCCCCGGGAGCGCGAGGGTGTCCCTCGCAAACAAAGGCAGCGCGAGGGGGTCCCTCGCAAGAACAAGCGCGCGAGGGGATCCCCCGCAAACAAAAGCAGCGCGAGGGGGTCCGTCGCGAAGAAAAACACCAGCGCGAGCGGGAAGACCCCGCTGAACCGCGCGCAAACCGAGGCGAACGGCGAGTGATACTGATCGTGGGCGGCGGCCACGCCGCTGGCCAGGGGGCAGCCAGTCTCCGCCAGGGCGGATACGAAGGCGAGATCCTCGTCATCTGCGACGAACCGCATATCCCCTACCAGAGGCCGCCGCTGTCGAAGCAGTATCTCGCCGGGGAATACGGACTGGACCGCGTATACCTGCGTCCGGAAGCGTTCTACCAAGGCAGGGGCATTGAGTTGCGCAGCGGTACCCGCGCCGCGGGAATCGATGCGAAGGCAAAGGTCCTCGTACTCGAGGACGAGTCGACCATTGCCTACGACAGGCTACTGCTCGCCACCGGCGCCCGGGCGCGAAGGCTCGACATCCCCGGTGCCGCGCTCCCCGGCATCCACTATCTGCGCGACATCGCCGACGCCGACAACATCAAGGCAGACATGGTTCCCGGCCGGCGCGCCACCGTCGTGGGCGGCGGTTACATAGGCCTGGAAGTCGCCGCCGTGGCGGTGCGGGCCGGCCTCGAAGTGACGGTCCTCGAAATGGAGGACCGCATACTCAAACGGGTTGCCTCGCCCGAGATGTCGGCCTTCTACCATGCGCTGCACACGGACGCGGGAGTGAACATACGAACCGGCTCGTCCGCGTCGCAGTTCACCGGCACCGACCGGGTGGAGCAGGTTGTCTGCGCCGATGGCACGCAAATCCAGTCCGACCTGGTGGTCGTTGGCATCGGCATCGAGCCATGCATCGAACTGGCCCAGTCGGCCGGACTCGCCTGCGAAAACGGGATCCTCGTCGATGAACACTGCGCCACGTCGGCCGCCGGCATCTACGCGGCCGGAGACTGCACCAACCACCCGAACCCGATCCTCGGGCGCCGGCTGCGCCTCGAGTCCGTACCCAACGCCATGGAGCAATCGCGCGTCGCGGCGACCAACATGACGGGGCAGGACGACGTCTATGCAAGCGTGCCCTGGTTCTGGTCGGACCAGTACGACCTCAAGCTGCAGATGGTCGGGTTCTCGACCGACGGCGATTCCCATGTCGTTCGGGGCGATCCGGCTGCCCGCCAGTTCATCATGTTCCACTTCAAGAACGGTGTGCTTGCGGCGGCGGACGCAGTGAATTCGCCGAGAGAGTTCCTGGCATGCCGGCAGCTCGTCGGACACAGGGTCGATCCTGGGAAACTCGCCGACCCGGATGTCAATCTCAGGCAATTGATGGGGTAGTCTCTCGGCCAAGGGGCTGTGGTTTAATTCCGGTTGCGCGGGGCGCTTGTCGGGGACACGGCCGCAGAACGGGAATCTTGAGGACACTTGGCATGAGCGACGTACTGGACGACACTCGATCAAAGACCCTCGATCCAGACCTGAAGGATCTCATCGAGATCAATGACCGGTCGAAGAAGGGTTACATCTTCTGCGTTGCGTGCGAACACGTTATCGGCCATGTCGACGACCGCGTCGACATCATGGGCGCACACGAGCACAGCATGACGAATCCCTACGGGGTCACGCACACGTTCGGCTGTTACGCCGAGGCGCCCGGGGTAGACCTGTTCGGCGAACCGACTGCGGCAGACACCTGGTTTCCCGGTTTCAGTTGGCGCCTCGCCTGCTGCGAAGGGTGCGGACAGCACATGGGCTGGATGTTCGAGCGGGACAACGAATCGTTCTGCGGCCTGATCGTTTCCCAGATTCGGGCCGGGTAGCAGCGAAATCGTGGTTCAAGGGGCCGAGTTCGACCCGGGCGCGTTCGATGTTCTGACATTCGACTGCTACGGCACGCTGATCGACTGGCAAGGCGGTATCGTCAACTACCTCCAGCCGGTGCTGGAGCGCCACGACGCGCACGTCACGGACGACTTCATCCTCGAATTCTTCGCTGCGACCGAACCCGTCCTGCAGGGGGAAGGCGGCAAGTACGAGGACGTCCTGCGCCGCGTCCTCGATCGTTTCGGCACGCGCCTGGGGTTCGTGCCGACCCCCGACGAACGCGATGGCTTCCCCGCGAGCCTCGGCGAGTGGAGGCCATTCCCCGACACCGTCGATGCGCTGACACGCCTCGGCAAACGATATCGGCTCGCCGTGATTTCAAATGTCGACGATGCGCTCTTTTCCCTGACGAGGACGACGCTTGACGTCGAGTTCGCCCACGTCATTACCGCCGAGCAAACGGGCGCGTACAAACCCGACAACCGCATCTTCGAGGCTGCGCTGACAGCTATCGGCTGCGGCCGGGACCGGGTTCTGCACGTTGCCCAAAGCCTGTTTCACGACATCGCCCCCGCCAACGCGCTCAAGCTCGCCACGGTCTGGATCGACCGGAACCAGGGGACGCAGGGCGCCGCCCGGGAGACCGAAGCGGCGCCCATGTGGACCTTCCCGACACTCGGCGAATTCGCCGACGCCGCCGTCGGCTAAACGGCGCAATGGACATCAGCATCGAAATCGCCAAGGAATACCTGCATTTCTCGGCGGCCCACTTCACCGTGTTTTCGGCAACCGAGCGGGAGAACCTCCACGGCCACAACTTCCAGGTCGAAGCAACTCTGCGGGGTCGCGTCGGTGACGACGGCCTGTGCTTCGACTACAACGTCGTCAAGGCAAAGCTCAAGACGCTTTGCGATGCGTTGGACGAGGTCGTCCTGTTACCGGGGCGGTGCCCCCACCTCGACATCAGCGTCGACGAGAGGCACACGCTCGTCGATTTCCACGACGAGCGGCTGCAATTCCTGCACCGGGACGCCAAGGTGCTGCCGGTGCGCAATGTCACCGTGGAGGAACTCGCGCACTGGCTGATCACGGGGTTGACCGACGACCGCGAGATCGCCGCCTTGCCGGTGAACCACATCGAGTTGCGCGTTTCTTCCGGATCCGGTCAGTGGGCATGCGCCGACTGGACATCGCCGTGAAGCTCCTCGTCATCACCGGCGCTTCCGCGGGCATCGGTGCCGCCGCAGCCGCCACCTTCCTCGCGGACGGATATACCGTGGTCAACCTGTCGCGGCGACCCTGTCCCGTGAGCGGTGCCATCCACATTCCCTGCGATCTTTCGAATCCGGACTTCCTGGACGCCGTGGCAGACCAGATCGGCCCCCTGCTGAAGGACGCAGATCAGACGGCGCTGGTCCACAACGCCTCGCGGCTGGAACAGGACACGGCGACTACCACGTCGAGCGGCGCATTGCGCGAGATCATCGAACTCAACATCGTCGCCGCCAATACGCTGAACCAGCACATCATCCCCACCATGGCCGCGGGATCGAGCGTCCTCCTCGTCGGTTCCACGCTGTCGGAAAAGGCCGTGCCGGGAAGCTATTCCTACGTCATCTCGAAACACGCGGTCATCGGCATGATGCGCGCGCTCTGCCAGGACCTGGCTGGAACGGGCGTTCACACCGCGTGCATCTGTCCAGGATTCACCGATACCGAGATGCTGCGCGAACACGTCCCGGCGGATGCGATGGCGGTCGTGGCCGGGATGTCGGCCTTCGATCGTCTCATCGAACCCGCCGAGATCGCCGAGACGCTGCTGTTCGCCGCAGCGCATCCGGTCGTCAACGGCGCGGTCATTCACGCCAATCTCGGTCAACGCGAGCGTTAGCCGGCACACCGCCCCATGGATTCCAGCGCGCCCGTTGAAATGACCGAATCCCACCCGGCGGGAAAGATCGATATCACCGAACGCCGCGAACGCGTGTTCCTGGTCCTCGCCGGCTTTTTCCTCTGCGCGATGACGCTGCTGAACGTCATCGGCATCACGCGTTTCATCGAACTCGGTCCGATGACCCTGGCCGTGGGCGTGCTGCCCTACCCCCTGACATTCCTGTGCACGGACCTCATCAGCGAACTGTACGGCCGCCGGCGGGCGAACTTCCTCGTCGGCGTCGGTTTCGTCCTGAACTTCTTTATCCTGGGGTGCCTGTGGCTGGGCAACGCCATTCCCGCGGCGGACATCGACAAGCAACCGCCCTGGCAGGTCCTGGAACTGGCCGAACAGGTGGCACTTCCGAACGGGGACGTGCTGTCCGGCGGGGTCGAATTGTTCGGGCTGATCTTCGCCTGTACCTCGGGCGCCGTATTCGCGTCCATGATGGCCTACCTCGCCGCGCAATTCTGCGACGTGCAGGTATTTCACTTCCTGAAGCGCCTCACCAGGGGCAAACACCTCTGGGTACGCAACAACTTCTCGACGTTGACCAGCCAGTTCGTCGACTCTGTCACGGTGATATCCGTCACCTTCGGCGCGGCATTCCTTGCCGGGCAATACACGATCAAGGCGATGCTGATCCTGATCGGCAGCAACTACGTCTTCAAGGTCTCCGTCGCGCTGATCGATACGGTGCCGTTCTATATCGGCACGCACTATCTCAAGCGCTACCTCGGGATCGACAACCTCGCGACCTACTGACAGTCACTCGAGAATCGAGGCGACGGTCTCCACGGAACGTTGCAGGTCCGTGGCCTCGACGCCGCCGATGCGCAGCCGGGTGACGATGAGGTGCGTCATGCCGAGGTCGCTGCGGTATTGCTCGACCTGGTCCCGAACGGCGGCAGGTTCCCCGACGATGGCCCAATCATCGCATCGGCAGCGGCGGAAATCAGCCACGGCGTGAGTCCGAGATGCAACGCGCCCACTGGTCTCGCGTCCCAATGAAACCTGCCGGCTACTGGCCTTGCTGCTGCGCCAGGAGCATCGCCGCCATCGTGGCACGCACCGCCAGGACATGACGCTCGAGGGCGAACGACGCGTATAGCGGATCGTCCTTCAGCAGCACGCAGCGCTCACCGTCCCCGCAGTCAAACCGCGCCGGCCGGCCGAAGTTGTTCCCCGCGTCGCCGTATTCCCCGAACTCGCCCACTTCGCCGAGTTTCCAGATTGCCTCCCAGGTCGTCGGCATACCGAGCATGGGCGCCCGCACCGCCGCGCGCGTATCTTCAGCCGTGTGATGCAGCACGTCTGCGAAGGTCTCCTCGCCACTCTCGAACGGCATGCAATAGTCGCCGATGGCCTCTTCGACCGCGCGTTCATCGACGTCATAGGTATTGAACCGGTCGGCGAAACTGAACCGCCACCAGCGCGTTGTGAAGACGGGTACGGCATGGGCGGGGGACGTCATGTCCTGGATGAGATTGACGATGACGCCGAGATTGGCGTACTTGCGGCTCAGGTCGTCCGCCGCGGCAAGCTTGGACACGGCGGCGTCAAAGTGCTCATGCAACCGCGTCTGGATGAACCAGAGCAACCGCTTCCGGTTTTCGTCCCTGCCGTCATAGTAAGGCCACCGCGCCACCTTGCGCGAGAATCGCCACTCAGCGCGGGCGACATAGCGCACCTGCAATGCTGTGAGGCGCGGGACTTCGAGGTCCGACACGCAACGGTTGAACTGCATCGCGGCGATGAACGTAAGCTGCTGGTGCGCGCGACCCTCGTATGCCAACAGGGGTCCGCACGCAAGAGTCATCGCCAGACAGCACGTCCAACGCACAGCGGCTGGATGGTGGCGGCCCGAAGCCTCTCGGCGAGACAAACGCGCCCAAGCCGGTCCGGGTCTCATGGGATCAGGTCTTCATCCGCCGCGGACGCAAGGTTGTCCCGCGAAATGCGGTCAAGTCGCTCGCCGGTCACGAGGGACTCCGAGATCTCCGAAATGGGTCGATCCGTTCCAGGCCAGATCCAGTCGGGCGCCACCTCGGCCGCCGGCACCATGACGAATCGTCGGGTGTTCGCCCTGGGATGCGGGAGGGTAAGGCGATCGGACTGGCGCTCCTCATCGCCGAATAACAGGAGGTCGAGGTCGAGTTCTCGCGGCGCGTTACGGATCGGCACTGCATCACGCCCGTAGCGACGTTCCATGGCCTTGAGGTCTCTGAGCAACGCTTCGGAATCCGTCGAATCTACCACAAGCAGGGCAACCGCGTTGATGAACTCGCCCGACTCCGGCGGACAGTCCACCGGACTCGTGCGCCACAGGGAAGATGCGCGAAAGCCCGCACCGGACAACGCCTCAAGCTCGGCGAGCGCCCGCTCCACGATATCGACGCTCGCGCCCATGTTCGAGCCAAGGCCTACAAGAACCCGCGTAGCCACGGAAGTGTGTCCAGTCCGCCCGTTTGGTAGCGATCAAAACGGGCCGACCGGAAGAAGTCAAACTACAACCGCAGGCTGCCGTATTCGCCGGCGCGGTATATGCGAAGCACGGCGCGGACGTTCTGAATGCGTTGCCACAGGTCACCGAGAAAAAGTACCCGCTGGCCGTTCGCCGCCACGATGATGTCTCCGGAGCGAAGCCCTCGACGCCATGCATCCGATTCGTTGTCGACGTCTACGACGAGGACACCCGCACCGCTTCGAGGATTACCGACTTCCCGAAAGTCCGACAGGGTCGCGCCCCCCAGCCGCGGATCGATGCGATCTCCCGCGACCTGGACGACCTGCGTGTCATCGACCTTCATCCGGAACGTGCGTGGCCGTCCATCCCGCACCGCGCGCACGTCAACGGTATCGCCCACCATGATGATTGCCGTGGCGCTGTCGTAGTCCCCTGCGCCCCGGATATCGCGACTGCCAATACGCGTCAGCACATCGCCGGCTCCGATGCCCGCCACGTCGGCAGCGCTACCCGGCTCAACCGCTCGAACGAGGACGCCCTCGCCTGCCTCGACGCCGAACACCGTAGCCTCATCAGGGCTGAGCGTGCCGACTGCCAGTCCAATGCGGGCGCGGCGCACTTCGCCATGCTCCACGAGTTGCATCATGATCGCCTTGACCAGGTCACTCGGGATGGCAAAACCGATGCCAACGCTACCCGGGAACCTCCCCGGAGAGACGATGGCCGTGTTGATGCCGACCAGTTGACCGTTCAAGTCGACCAGCGCGCCACCGGAGTTGCCCGGATTCACGGACGCATCCGTCTGGATGAAGGCCTCGAATTCCCCGAGGCGGAGACCCGTACGCCCCAAGGCGCTGACGATGCCGGAAGTCACGGTACGTTCCAGGCCGAATGGGTTGCCTATGGCGACGACGAAGTCTCCGACCCGAACCGCGCTGGAATCGGCGAATTCCAGGGCGGCCAATCCCTCGCTCTCGACCCGCAGCACCGCGAGGTCTACCTGGGGATCGGAACCGACGCGCGTAGCCGGGAGCCTGCGGCCGTCCGCCAGGCCGACAACGACTTCGTCGGCACGCTCGATGACGTGGTGATTGGTGACGATATAACCGTTCTCCGCGTCGACAATCACCCCCGAACCGGTGCTCTGTTCGCGCCGGAACTGGCGGCTCTCGTCGGGAATGCCAAAGAACTCGTGCAGCGGACTCCTGACCCGCACCGACGTGTAGATCGATATGTTGACAACCCCCTGGGTAGCACGCTCGAGCATCGGCGCCAGGCTTGGCACCTCCGAATCCCCGGTTACCTGGGGCGGAAGCGCGGCACCACATGCGAAACCGAAGAGCAGTAGCGCGAGAGACAGGAACATTTTCATTGAATTGGACCGGACATTTCGAACATCACCGGGTCGCGGCGGAACTTGCGAGTCAGGCGACTCCCGTTGGACCCGCAGATCGCGGAAAAGTGCCCCATTGGTCGCCCATTGCGCGTGCCCCACAGCCGACGCCTTCGGCTTCGCCTGTGGCCCGGCCCCGCTCGTCTCGCATGGAAGCGCGTTCTGGAGCGGGCGATGGGAGTCGAACCCACGTCTCCAGCTTGGGAAGCTGGGGTAATAACCGTTATACGACGCCCGCCTTCAAACGAACGTCGCCAATGCTACTACAGGGTGTTCGCGGGCGACGCGGCACCGCCCGCGACAGGCAGGGCGCTACTTCTCGTGGGTCTCGACCTGCTCGACCCTCTTCGCCCTCGGCGGGCGTCTCACATCCGTGACAACTGGCGGTGGCGACACTGCCGACGGACGCCGTGGAGGCGACGTTGCCCGCCGACTCTGCGGCGGCGACACTGCCCTTGGCCGTGGCGGCGTTACCGGCGTGGTCCGGGTCGGCGCCACTACCCGTGGAACCCGTTGCGGCGGCATTGCCGGCTGGGACCTTTGCTGCGGCCGGTACCGGGGCTCGGGCCGCGTCGGGGCAATCGGAGTGGACGCCCTCGGGCGGGGAGGCGTCGAGATCGGCACCCTCCGCCCTGGCTCGGAACGTTCAACGCGCCGTCGCACGTCGCTCGGCACACCCGGGGATCTGGGTCGGCTGGATCGTTCCGTACGTCTTTGAACCGGAACGAACGGCTTCGTGGACACGGGGTCTTGTATCCGTTTCCGGACATCCCGCCGCACCCTTTCCGGCGAACCGGCAGGCGGGACTACCGAGTTTGGTGGCGTTGTGCCAACCAGGACCGGGGGATTCGGGTCCATCCGCGGATGTGGCCTAAGCGGCGCACCTCCCGAATCCCTTCTGCGTCGCCGGTCCCGGTCGCCATCGTGCCGGTCTCCCCGTCGGTCCGCCCGACGTCGGTCGCCATCGTGGCGGCGGCGGTCATGGTCGCGCCCCCGGTGGCCAGCCTTGCCGTGCTTTCCATGGCGGTGACCTGCCTTGTGGTGGCGGTGCCTATGGCCGCTGTAGTCGCGGTAAACGATCACGGGATACACGCGCGTGATGCGGTCGTGATAGTAGTAGCTATCGTAGATTCCGTAGTAACGCGGCGGGTAGTAGGTGGTCCTCGGATAGCGCACCGGATACGAAGCGGGATAAACCGTGTCGGCGGTCCGATAGACGCGCGTCACCTGCGCCGGCGTTTCATCGTAAACCTGCTCCGGCACGGGTTCGACCATTACGATCGATTCGCGCTCCTTCCGGCAATCTTCAACCTGATCGCGAATCTCCCGCAGGAATGCACCGCTGAATCCCGCCTGGCCAAGCCGATGCTCTTCCTCGTCCGCCAAAGGCTCGCAGACGTTCTTGTGTCGAACGAACTGCAGGATCGTCTCTTCCGAAAAGCCCGCTTCCCGCAACGTGATGAGCTGGTCCGTCTCCGACGGATCCTCCTGGGGCACACCGCCACGTTCCAGCATCAGCGTAATGATCTCGTCCGCGACGTTCGCCTCGCCGAGCGCCAGCAGGCTGTCCACGTCGACAACGAATCGCGCGTTGGTGACTTCGATCAGGCGCTCGATCTCCGCCTCGTCGTAACCGTTCCTTGTCAACTCGATGACGTCGAACACGGACAGCGCCATCGCCGCCGGGCTACACCAGGCAAGCGACAAGCCCAAAAGAACCGCGAGTCCCCTTCTCATCTCGCTTCACCTCCCGCCTGTGGATCAATGCACCACAGTATAGGACTGCGAACCGCGAATGCCCCGCACTAATCACGGGCCAGGCCAGTTAAAATCAATGACTTATGGTACGTAGCTGTACGCCGCATAAACCCGGTCGCAAGTTTCTTCCGTTGTTGTCCGGCCAAGAG
Organism: Candidatus Azotimanducaceae bacterium; assembly: GCA_965203615.1. GTDB lineage: Bacteria > Pseudomonadota > Gammaproteobacteria > Pseudomonadales > Azotimanducaceae > VXNE01. The sequence continues at coordinate 3,435,729 of OZ241900.1, read as the reverse complement.
CCTCCTAAGCTTGACCCCTTGGCTTGATTGCGGGGGCGTGGCTCATGGCGCTAGGCGCGAAGGTGCTTGGCGAGTTTTCCTGGATTCCGCCGCCCTGGCTGCGACGCTTCGGAGTTGGTCGCGCCGGGTGGGCGGTACTGGCCCTGCTGGTCGGCACGGCTGCGGCGGTCGGCGCAGTCCTTTACTACCAGAGCCTGCCCCAACCTCCGCGCGTGGTGATCAACGTCCAGGCACCCGGGATCACGCCGACCGTCAATGACGAACTGACGCCCGATCCACTACGTCTCGACTTTCAATACTCTCTCGAACCGGATGCACCGGCGCCGCCGCTGTCGGTGGCACGCATCGACCTAGTGGGCGAGACCGTTGCCCATGGGATCGAGTTGCGTCCCGCCATGGCGGGCGAATGGCAATTCGAGACGGAGAACCGCCTGGTATTCCTGCCCGCCGACGACTGGCCCGCAGACCGCGAATACCGCGTTCAACTGTCGCGCGACCTGTTCGCCCCGGGACTTCGCCTGGCGGAAACCGAGGCAACATTTTCGACGCCGGCCTTCTCGGCGGAGGTGACGAACGCGGCGTTCTACCAGCACCCGGACGTGACCGGGGAACGACGCGTGGTCGCGAGTTTCACCTTCTCCCATGCCGTGTCACGCGTCGACTTCAAGCAACGGCTCGGCATGTCGATGGGCGAGGCGGGCGACACCGGGCAGCCCCCTGGCGCGGGAGAGGCGCGGCCGCTGGACGCCGGCATCGAATACGGCCCGCATGACCGGTCGGCCCATGTTCACTCGGAGATCGTATCGATACCGGAGCGGGAGAGCTTCGTCACCGTCGCGCTGGCCCGCGGCCTCGAGCCGGCAAATGGCGATGGCGACTTCGACACTCCGCTTTCGGTCCAGGTGAGAGTGCCCGACCGGGAGAGCTATTTCCGTATCCGGGGCATCCAGGCGTCCATCGTCGACGACACGGACGATATCCCGGTACAGACCGCGATAGCGACCTTCACCGACCAGGTGAACACGGCGGACTTCGCGAGTCGCGTGCGGGCGTGGGTTCTGCCGAGGGACCACAAGATCGGCACGGTGACCTACTTCAACTACGCATGGCAATCACCGAGGCAGGTGACGCAGGCCGTCCTGGCCAACTCCCAACCGTTGGAATTGGCCGTGAACCCTACGCAACGCGATGCCGCGATGATGCAAAGCGCCGCCTTCGACGCGCCGATGGGACGCTACGTGTACCTCCAAGTCCGCGCCGGCCTCACCTCCGAGGGGGGCTTCGTGCTGGGGTCTGACTATGACGATGTCTTGCGAGCGCCAGACTACCCGCGCGAAGCGAAGATCGCACAGGACGGCGCCGTGTTGCCCCTGACCGGCAACCGATTGCTGACGTTGTCGGCCCGCGGCGTGGACGCGATCAGGGTGGATGTGCAGCAACTCCTGCCCAACGCGTTCAATCACCTCGCAAGCCAGACCCGTGGAGACATCCGTGACCCGTACTTCGCCGGGTACTCGTTCGATGCCGACAACCTGTCCGTGCTGACCACGCGCATTATCGACGTGAATCCCCGGCATCTCCGCGAGCAGGTGTTCACGACGCTGGACCTCGATGCGTACCTCCCCGCGGGTGGCCTGTTCTTCGTCAAGGTGCAGGGCTGGGACCCTGACCTGGAGCGAGTGGTGGGGACCTCGGATCGTCGCATGGCCCTGGTCACGGACCTGGGATTGCTGGTGAAGACCAACATCGATCGAAGCCAGCACGTGTTCGTCCATTCGATCGCGAGCGGCGATCCGGTATCGGGGGCGCGCGTCCAGTTGCTGGGCACGAACGGGCTGCCCGTGCGAAAAGGGACCACGGACGCGCGCGGTCATGTCCAGCTCGAGACGGCGGCCGAACTCAAACGCGACCGGCAACCCACCGTATTCGTGGTACGCCACGGCGACGATACGACTTTCATGCCGTACCGGCGCCGGGATCGGCAACTCACCTGGTCGGGATTCGATACCGGCGGAGAACATACATGGGCCGACGATGCCGATCGCCTGAAGGCTGCCGTCTACACCGACCGGGGCCTGTATCGGCCGGGCGAGGAAGTGCACCTTTTCGGCGTTGTGCGCCAGAGCGACTTTGGCACCGTTGCCGATGCTCCCCTGGAACTGCGGCTGATCGACCCCCGAGAAACAACGGTGTTGAGCCGGCGCGTCGCGCTTCCGGAAGACGGGCTGCTCACCTGGGATTTTCCCACCCGCCCGGAGTCTCCCACGGGCAAGTACCACGCGAACGTATACCTCGTTGATGATGATCGACGGCATCGTAGCCTGGGAAGTGCGTCATTCAGCGTGGAGGACTACCAGCCCGACCGCCTTCGAATCCGGGCGGCCATCCTTGAGCGCGGACCCGGAGAGTCGACGCGCGAACTTCCCGAACGTGGCTGGTTGCAGCCCGGCGCACATTTCGCCCAGGTGCAACTGGAGAACCTGTTCGGCACCCCCGCAAGGGCGCGGCGCGTCAGCGGAACCCTGGAACTGCGGCCCATGTCGCCCCGGTTCGACGAGCATCCGGGATTCGTGTTCATGGACCCATTCCGCGATCCGGACAGTACATTGCGGCCCGTTACGCTCGACCTCGGGGAGACACAGACCGACGAAGACGGCAACGCCACCCTCCCGTTCGACATCGGTCGGTATGACAATGGCATCTACCGGCTGCTATTGACGGCTGAAGGCTTCGAATCGGGCGGCGGGCGCGGTGTGAAGGCCCTGGCCGGCACGCTCATGTCGCCCGCAGAGGCGCTGGTGGGCTACAGGGCCGACGGGGACCTGGACTTTATCGCTCTCGACGGCGAGAGGACGGTGCGTTTCCTCGCGATCAACCGGGACCTCGCGCCGACCGCCGTGGACGGCGTCGAAGCCGTGCTGTATGAGCGCCGCTACGTATCCGCTCTGGTCAAGCAGAGGAATGGCACTTACGCATACCAGTCGGTCGAGAAGGAAAACGAGTTGCAACGCACGCCGTTCGAACTTGCCTCGTCCGGAAGCGATCACCGCCTGCCGACCGCGCGCCCCGGGCGGTACGCACTGGAACTGGTCGATGTCGACGGCGGCAAGCTGAGCAGGGTTGAATTCGCCATCGCCGGCGCCGCCAACCTCGCCGGGAACCTGGAGCGCGATGCGGAACTCGACCTCAAGCTCGATCGCCGAGAATACCGGGCCGGCGAAGAGATACTCCTGGAGATCACCGCGCCCTACCATGGCACGGGACTCGTCACCATCGAGCGCGATCGGGTCCATGCCTTCGAGTGGTTCCGGTCCGACACCAACACGGCGCTCACGCGCATCCGCGTCCCCGACGACCTGGAGGGCAACGCCTACGTCAACGTCGCCTTCGTGCGCGACTTTGATTCGGAAGAAGTTTTCGTCAGCCCACTGAGCTACGCCGTCGCGCCGTTCGTCATCGACCGCACGGCACGCCTCCTCGATATCGATCTCGAAGTGCCCGAAAAAGTGCGTCCCGGCGACAGCATGCGGCTCCGCTACGCCACCGCCGAACCCGCCCGGCTGGTTCTCTTCGCCGTGGACGAAGGGATTCTGCAAGTGGCGAAGTACCAGACGCCCGATCCTCTTGAGACGTTTCTGCGCAAGAAGGCGCTCCAGGTCGAGACGCACCAGATGGTCGACCTGATTCTCCCCGATTACCAAGTGCTGCGCCGCGCCAGCGCTCCCGGTGGCGGCGACCTGGCGCGCCTCCTGGGCGCCAACCTGAATCCGTTCCGGCGCAGGGACGAACCGCCGGCGGCCTTCTGGATCGGCGTGAGGGAGTCGGGTCCCGAGGCGCGGGAGGTCGCCTTCGGACTGCCGGATTACTTCAACGGCGAGTTGCGCGTGATGGCGGTAGGTGTCGGCAGCGCAAGGCTGGGCGCGCGGACCATTCCGGTCACCGTTCGCGGCCCCCTCGTGATCACGCCGAACATGCCGCTCGCAGTCGCGCCGAACGACATTTTCGACCTCTCCGTCGGCATCGCCAACCAGGTGGAGGATTCCGGTGAGGCGGCGGAGATCGCTCTGGACCTGACGGACCTCGAACGGCTTGCAGCCGAAACCGGGGACCAGGGCCCGATTGTCATCGCCGAGGGCAGCGAAGGCCGCGCGACGTTCCCGTTGCGCGCTGGACCATCTCCCGGGGCCGCGTCCCTGACAGTGACCGCGCGCCTCGGCGATGAAACCGTACGACGTCGGACGAGCCTGTCCGTGCGGCCTGCGGTGCCGTTCGAGACCACCGTGGCGTCCGGTTTCGACTCCGATGGAGATGTACGGGTCGAGTTGCCGCGCCGGGTGCACGCCGCCTTCGCCGATCGTCGCATCGCCGCCTCGGCGAGTCCGCTCGTGCTGGCCGATGGACTATTGGAATACCTCGAAAAGTTCCCGCACGAATGCGCGGAACAGATCGTCAGCAAGACCTTTCCCCAACTGGGCCTGATGCGCTATCCGGCCTTTGGCCTCGACCGAGCCGAATACGAGGAGCTGTTTCGCGCGATGCTGACACTGTTGCGCGGGCGCCAGGATGCCGACGGAGGATTCCGCTTCTGGGCGACCTCCGCCGAGGCCGAACCGTTCTCCTCGGTGTACATCACCCATTTTCTCGCCGAGGCGCGCTCACTCGGCATGGCGGTTCCCCACGACATGCTGAGCCGCGCCCGCGGCTACCTGCAGCGCCTGGCAGGCGCCACGACACGGCCCGCAATGGAGGCGGCCAGAACCCGCGCTTACGCGATATATGTCCTGACGCGCGAGGGCGCCGTCACCACCAACCACCTCAACGCGCTACAGGAAGCCCTGCAGCGGGACTTTGACGATGGCTGGCGGAGCGACATCGCGAGCGCCTACATGGCCGCCAGCCATGCCATCCTGCGTAACGACACCCTGGCCGAGCGACTCATCAAGGACTATCGACCGGGAGATTCTTCGCGGCCCGACACCGACTTCGACACGCGCCTCGGTCGGGATGCGCAGTACGTGTACCTGCTGGCGCGCCACTTCCCGAATCGCATGGCTCGACTCGATGAAACTACTGTTCGGCTTCTGGTCGAGCCCGTGTTCGAGGACCGTTTCAACACGTTGTCCGCCGCCTACACGATCCTCGCACTCGGCGAGATACACCGGATGCTCGAGCAGCGGGGAGCGCTCGTGCCACCCCAGGTCGTGGCTGGCAACGCGGATGGAACAATTGACATCGAGGTTGCGCAAGGCGCAATCACGCGAGCGTCGTTGCCGACCGCCGTGGATCGCGTCGACATCCGGACAGGCGAAGGCGGCGTATATTTCTCGGCAAGCCAGTCCGGGTTCGATGTCGAGGTACCCACCAGCCGCCTTGCGGAAGGACTGGAGATCGACCGCGTCTATCTCGACGCCCACGGAGATCCGGTCGAAGGTGTCCAGGTGGGTGACGAACTCACTGTCCGGCTTCGCGTTCGTTCCCAGGACGGCTGGATCCGCAACGTCGCGGTCACCGACCTCCTGCCGGGCGGCTTCGAGATCATCAGGGAGTCCGTTCGCGAGCGCCTTGGTCCCTGGTCCTCCGACTATCGCGACGTGCGGGATGACCGGCTGGTGGTCTACGGCAGTTTCGGTGAACGCCTGACGGAGATCCGCTACCGGGTGAAGGCGACCAGCCCGGGCGATTTCGCGGTGCCCGCCGCCCACGCTGCGGCCATGTACCATCGCGGCGTGCGCGGCCGCTCGGCGCCGGGCAGGATCATCGTGGACGCAACGTGACCAGGCGTACCGCCGTCGGCCTCGGTATCGCGTCGGCATTCGCGACCCTCGCCTGGGCGCTCGTGCCAAAGCCGGAGCTTTACGAGGGCATTTCCTTTTCCACCCTGGTCACGGACCGGCATGGAACCGCGCTCAAGTTGCTGCCGGCGAAGGACGAGCGCTACCGCCTTTTCACACCGCTCGACGAGATCGCACCCGCGATGCGCCAGGCGACACTGCTGTACGAGGATCGGCGCTTCCACCAGCATCCGGGCGTCGATCCCGCCGCGCTCGTGCGCGCGGCGTGGACCACCTACGTGCAGCGGCGCCGGGTTGTGGGCGGCTCCACGATCACCATGCAACTTGCGCGACTGCGTTTCGACCTGGATACCCGCTCGCCCTTGGGCAAGTTGGTCCAGATGGTCCGCGCGCTACAGTTGGAGCGGCATTACAACAAGGCGGAAATCCTGGAGGCGTACCTCAGCCTGGCACCCTACGGAGGCAGCATCGAGGGCGTCGGCACCGCCGCGCGAGTCTACTTCGACAAGCCGGCGAGCGCGCTCAACCGGGGCGAAGCCATGTCCCTGGCGGTCATTCCGCAAAGCCCCGCGGCACGTTTCCCCGCCTCGGCCGCCGGCCGTGCAAGGCTGCGCGCCGCGCGCGACCGCCTGGTGGCAGCATGGCTGTCGACCGGCCGCGACCGGAGCGACGAGGAGACCGTTGCCCGCGCCCTGCTCGACCCCACGTTCCGGTCACCGGCCGACCTGCCTGGCCATGCCCCGCATTTCGTCCGCGATCACGTCACGCTTACCGGTGCCGCCGAGATTCGCACGACACTCGATCTCGACCTGCAGGGGCTGCTCGAGAGCCGTATCGGCGACTATGTCGAAAAGCGTCGCCGGGACGGAATCGAGAACGCCACCGCCCTGCTGATCGATCACCAGCGCATGGAAGTGCTCGCGCTGGTGGGATCGCGCGACTTCTTCGATGTCGGCATCGACGGGCAGGTCAACGGCGTGCGCGCGCGGCGGTCTCCCGGTTCCACGCTCAAGCCGTTGCTCTTCGGGCTGGCTCTGGACGATGGGTTGATACACCCCATGACGCTTCTCGAGGACGCACCCCGCCACTACGCCGCCTATACGCCCGAAAACTTCGATCGGGGGTTCCTTGGCCCGGTGTTCGCCCGCGACGCACTCATCCACAGCCGCAATGTACCCGCCGCAGGCCTGCTCGCAGAACTCGGCGTGGGGCGATTCCGCGACTGGCTCCATGATGCCAATGTGCAAGGGTTGCGAACGGCCGGGGAATACGGCCTGTCCCTGGCGCTCGGTGGCAGCGAAATCACCATGGAGGAACTGGTGCGCCTGTACGCCATGCTGGCCCGCGGCGGCCTTCGCGGGAGTCTCGCAACCGTGACCGAGCCCGACGGCCAGATGGAGACAGACGTCCCGCCAGGGCGTCTGCTCAGTGCCGAGGCAAGCTACCTCGTACTCGACATGCTGCGTGACGTTCCTAGGCCCGACGCGCCATCGCTCGGACCGGCAGCGCGATCAGCCGTTGCCTGGAAGACCGGTACATCGTACGGTTTCCGCGACGCCTGGAGCGTTGGTGTCATTGGTCGCTACGTGCTCTCGGTATGGGTCGGCAACTTCGACGGGCGAGCCAATCCGGCGCTGGTCGGAAGGGAGGCCGCGGCGCCCCTGTTCTTTGCCATCGCCGACAGCCTTCGAAATACGGATGTCGCTCTCCACGACAACGGGCCACGACCGGGGTTGAATCTTCGCCAGGTCCAGGTATGCGCCACGACCGGCGACCTTCCCGGCGTCCACTGTCCGCGAACGACACCCTCCTGGTTCATCCCCGGCGTTTCACCGATCAAGGTCTCCACGGTTTACCGGGCACTTCCGATCGATCCCGAGACCGGCCTGCGCACCTGCCAGCCCGATGCGGACACCCGGCAGGTTGTCTTCGAGTTCTGGCCGTCCAACCTACGTGCCGTATTCCAGCGCGCCGGCATCGCGATTCGGCGTCCGCCGCCGTGGTCACCCGAGTGCGACCTGGACAGGACTGCCGCATCGGGCTTCCCGCCGCGCATACGGTCGCCACAGCGCACACTGATCTACCATGCGGCGCAAAGCGGCAAAGACGCCGGCATCCTGTTCTCCGCCATTGCCGACGATGACGCGCAGACCCTGTTCTGGTTCGTCAACGACCGCTTCGTCGGCCGCTCAGCGCCGGACGAGGACTACCTGTGGACCCCCGAACCCGGACGGTCCACGGTTCGCGTGGTGGATGATGCGGGACGCGCCAACGCTGTCGGCATTACCGTAGCCGGCCCACCGCCGGGCCTGACGTAGCCCGGGTTGGCCTCGGCGCCGAAGTCCCCTATGCCAGACGCGCCACGGCCCGCCTCGCCATCACGGCGACAAGGTGCGCCCGATATTCCGCCGAGGCGTGCAGGTCGGAGTTGAAGTTAGCGCTCGGAACCGATACGCGGTCCAGGGACGCGACCGAGAGGCCATCCGCCAGCGCCGCCTCCAGTTCTGCCGACCGGAATGCGCATGGCCCGGCGCCCGTAACGCCGACCCGCACACCACCGTCGACCCGGGCCACCATCACGCCCACGACCGCGTAGCGCGAGGCCGGATTCGGGAACTTCGCATACGCCGCACTGGCCGGTACGGGGAACTCGACAGAGGTGATTATCTCGCCTTCCTCGAGTGCTGTTTCGAACAGGTCCGTGAAGAAATCGTCGCCGGCGACGGAGCGCCGGTTCGTGTGCACGGTGGCGCCCAGGCCCACGACGGCCGCGGGATAGTCCGCCGCCGGATCGCTGTTCGCGATCGAGCCGCCGATGGTGCCCCGGTTGCGCACATGCGCATCGCCGATTCCCTCGGCCAGATCCGAAAGTGCGGGAATGGCGCCGCGCACTTCGGCCGAAGCAGCGACTTCGGCATGCGTGGTGAGCGCCCCGATGCGTACCGTCGAGCCGACATCGATGCCGCGCAGGCCGTCGAGCCCGCCGACATCGATGACATCCGATGGCGCGGCGAGGCGCTGCTTCAAGGTCGGGATCAACGTCATGCCGCCGGCGAGATAGACGCCGTCCTCGGCGTTGGCCAGAAGGTCCGCCGCGTTCTCTACGCTCGACGCCTTGCGGTAATTGAACTGGTACATCGAGTTTCCTCCCTATGCGGCGCTGCCCAACGCCTTCCAAACGGTTTCCGGAGTCGCCGGCATCGGCAGGCTTCGCACGCCCAGCGCATCGGTGATGGCGTTCATCACCGCCGCCGTGGCGCCGATCGCACCCGCTTCACCGCAGCCCTTTACGCCCAGGGGATTGTGCGTACACGGCGTCACGGTGGTGTCCACCGTAAAGCTCGGCACATCGTCCGCCCGCGGCATGCAGTAGTCCATGTACGAACCGGTCAGAAGCTGCCCGGCGTCGTCGTAGACGCCGTGTTCAAGCAACGCCTGGCCGATGCCCTGGCACAGTCCGCCGTGGACCTGTCCTTCGACGATCATGGGGTTGATGACGTGGCCGAAATCGTCCACGGCGACGAAGGCAACGATGGTCGGAACCCCCGTCTCGCCATCGATCTCCACCTCGCAGATGTGCGTACCCGCGGGATACGTGAAGTTGCCCGGGTCGTAGAACGCCTTCTCCGAGAGACCGGGCTCGAGCTCATCGAGGGGGAAGTTGGCCGGCACGTAGGAGGCAAATGCCACCTCCGCGAAGGTCATCGAGCGATTCGATTCCTGCTCGGAGAAGACGCCGTCGCTAAAGTCGATGTTGTCGTCCGTGGTCTCGAAATTATGCGCGACGATCTTCTTGCCCTTGGCCACGATCTTTTCCGTGGCTTTGGTCAACGCCGAGCCGCCCACCGCGATCGAGCGCGAGCCGTAGGTGCCGAGGCCGTAGTCGGAACGCCCCGTGTCGCCGTGCACCACTTCCACGTCGTCGATCGGAATGCCGAGCTGGTCCGACACGACCTGGGCGAAGGTCGTCTCGTGCCCCTGGCCGTGACTGTGCGAACCGGTGATGACCGTCACCGAACCGGTGACGTTGACCCGCACTTCCGCGCTCTCGAACAGGCCGACGCCCGCTCCCAGCGAGATGGCCACCTGGGAAGGCGCGAGGCCGCATGCCTCGATATAGCTCGAAAAGCCGATGCCGCGCCTGTTGCCGTTCGCTTCCGATGCGGCGCGCCGGCCGGCAAAGCCCTCGTAGTCGACGTGCTGCAGCGCCTTGTCGAGGCTCGCCTCGTAGTCGCCCGTATCGTAAGTCAGGGCAACCGGGGTATCGTAAGGAAAGTCGTCCGGCTGGATAAAGTTCCTGCGCCGGATCTCCGCCGGATCCACGGAAAGCTCGCGCGCGGCCGTTTCCACCAGCCGTTCCACCACGTAGGTCGCCTCGGGGCGCCCGGCGCCGCGATAGGCATCCACCGGCGCGGTGTTGGTGAACATGGCACGCACTTCGACGTAGATCGCCGGTGTCTTGTATTGGCCGGCCATCAACGTGCCGTACAGGTAGGTCGGCACGCTCGACGCGAACGTCGAGAGATAAGCCCCCATGTTGGCAATGGTGTTGACCCTCAGGCCCAGGAACGTGCCGTCCGCCGACAGCGCCAGCTCGGCCTTCGTGACGTGATCCCTGCCGTGTGCGTCCGCCAGGAACGACTCGGATCGCTCCGCGCGCCACTTGACGGGACGCCGCAGTTTGCCCGCCGCCCAGATGACCGCGGTTTCCTCCGCGTAGACGAAAATCTTGGAGCCGAAACCGCCGCCGACGTCGGGCGACACGACCCGCAACCTGGACTCCGGCGCCACCTGCACGAAAGCGGCGAGCACGAGGCGCTCGAGGTGCGGGTTCTGGGAAGTCGTGTGGAGCGTATAGACGCCGGACGCCGCATCGTAGTCGCCGACAGCGGCGCGGGGTTCCATGGCGTTGGGGATCAGGCGATTGTTGACGATGTCCAGGGATGCGACGTGGTCGGCCCTGGCGAAGGCCGCGTCGGTGGCAGCCTTGTCGCCGAGTTCCCAGTCATAGCACTGGTTGTTCGGGACCGACTCGTGAATCTGGTCCGCCTGGTCCGCGGTGGCCACGTCCACCACCGCCGACAGTGCATCGAAATCCGCGACGACCGCCTCCGCGCCGTCACGCGCCGCCTGCAGCGTATCGGCGATCACCAGGCCATAGGGTTCGCCGACGTAGTTCACGCGCTCCACCGCGAGGGGCGGATGGGGCGGCTGGATCATGTCCGAGCCGTCTTTCGACTTCACCAGCCATCCGCAGGGCAGGTCGCCGATACCATCCGCCGCGAGGTCGGCGCCGGTATACACGGCCACCACGCCGGGAACCTGCAACGCGGCGGAAGTGTCGATACCGCCTATCGTCGCGCGCGCATGCGGCGAGCGGAGGAATACCGCGTAGGCCTGGCCCGCCTGGTCGATGTCGTCGGTATAGCGACCGGCGCCGGTAATGAAACGCACGTCTTCCTTGCGCTTGACGGCTGCGCCGATGCCTGTCTGTGTGTCCGCCATGCTCGTCTCCTCCCTTGTTCCCCGCCTACATGTTGTCCCGCGCAGCGAGCACCGCGCGGACAATGTTGTGATATCCCGTGCAGCGGCAAAGGTTGCCTTCCAGCCCATCGCGCACCGCCTGCTCGTCGAGGTTCTCGTTGGTCTGGACGAGGTCGATGGCTGCCATGATCATGCCCGGCGTACAGAACCCGCACTGCAGGGCGTGACAGTCGCGAAACGCTTCCTGCATCGGGTGCAGTGCGTCCGCCGTGCCGATGCCCTCTATCGTCGTGACATCGGCGCCGTCCGCCTGTCCGGCGAGAACCGTGCACGATTTCACGGCGCACCCGTCCATGTGAACGACACAAGCGCCGCACTGGCTCGTATCGCACCCGACGTGCGTGCCGGTGAGGCCGAGGCGTTCCCGGAGCACCTCGACCAGCAACGTGTTGTCCGGCACATCGAGACTGTGCGATGTGCCGTTGACCGTTAACGTAACTTCCACCTGAATCTCCTCGCCTACAAAAGAATGAGCGCCGCAGCCAACAATAGCGCCAATCCCACCCCCCATGCCAGACGCTTCGGCAGTGGGTTGTCCCCACCGTCGTTGCCCCCGTCCGCGGCAGCCCGCTTCTCGTCCGCCTCGACAGGATCCGCGACGACCAGCCCGGCAAACGTCTCGAAAAAGCCGTCCGCGGTCTTCCTCGCCACAGCGTCGATGAGCCGCTGTCCGATCTGGGCAAGCTTGCCGCCGACGACGCCGGCGGCCGAATATCGAAGCAGGGTGCCTTTTTCGGTTTCCGACAGGGTCACCGACGCCGTGCCCTTGCCGAAGCCCGCGGGGCCGCTATTGACGGCGAGTTCGAGGCCGTAGCTCTCGGGCGCGTTGACGTCGACCAGGGAAACGGTGCCCTTGAACGTCGCGCTCACGGGTCCGACCTTCGCCTTGACTTCGGTGGCGTACCGGTTGTCTTCGATCTTGTCGAAACGCTGGCAGCCCTGGATGCACTGGCGCAGTATCGCCGGATCGTTCAGGGCGTCCCACACGCGCTCGCGCGGCGCTTGAATCGAGTATTCGCCCGACTGCTCCAAACCGGATGTTCCCCACAGACTCCCCGCCCCAACGAATGTCGCACGATTGCCGACCTCCGGCAATACGTTTTCTCACTCACGCGCTCATGTGCCCCAGGTATCGCATTGAACCAGGTCGACTTCGTCATCCCTGGCGTGGCGTTTCGGGTGTAGTGCCTCGAGCGCGGCGGTTCTCTCCGCCAGGGGGAGGTTAGCAAGCGCATCGACCGCTTCCAGGAACGCTGCCCATCCACCTGCCCTCCGGTACAACGCCTCAAACGCGGGATACGAGTCCGAATAGGTGCCGAGGGCGACGAGGTAGGCGTTGTTGACCGCTTCCACCAGCCCGTCGTAAACCCCGCCGCCCAGTGATGCCCTGTGGTCCCGATAACATCTCCGGAATGTCTCCAACACGTGGGCCTTCTGCCGGTGCCGCCACTCCTCATCCCCTTCCCGGTAGGCCGACCCCAGTTGCGCCCGGGTCGCCAGGAGCAAAGCCCGCATGCGCTGCCACCCCTCACGCGAAGCGAGGTGGCGATCGAACTCCGCTTCGCGGCCGGTGTGCCGGAACCAGAGCCGCGCGCCGGTCTCCCCGGCGAAAACCGCGAACGACTCGTTGAAGGACGCATCGTCCCTCACCCAGACCCGCCGGTGGGCTATCTCGTGCAGCAGGAGTTCGGCCAGGCGGGGTTCCGGCCAGTCCATGAAGGTGCTTAACAGGGGATCGTCGAACCAGCCCAGGGTGGAGTACGCCGAGACACCGGCGACGTAGGTCTCGTAGCCGCGGCGTTGGAACCTGGCCTGGGCCTTCAGGGCGGCGTTGCGGTCGAAGTACCCGCGATAGGGCACACAGCCGACGAAGGGATAGCACCAGCGATGCCCATCGAGGGACAACGGTGCTGCCGCGAACAGGTTCCAGACGACGAATGGCCGGTCAATCGCGGTGTACCGCCGGTACGTGTTGCCGGTATCGAGCCCGAGTTCCGACCGGGCGAACTCCACGATGCGGTCCGCCACCCGGAGACGGTCCCGGAGCGCCGCCCCCGTATCGGAATCGGCGATGACCGACTCGACCGGCCGGCTCGACCGCAGGACTTCAAGTTGTCCGGCGGCCGCCTGGGTGTAGTACTGGAAGGCCGCGCAGCCACCCGAAAACCAGAGGACCGCGAACAGCGCGCCGGTCCGCAAAAGGCCGGGCACCAGCGAAGTCATGTCAATGGGTTTGCCGACCGGTTCGCCAAAAACTCGCATGGAATCGTCGAATGGATCACTGTCGCCGCTGGTCATGTTAGCGTGCGCCCGACAGGCAACCGGCACGCCGCCAATGTCTCCATCGCTCACATCGGTAGCCTTCCCGTGCGCGTTTCAGTACGCTCACGCGCCAAAGTTCCAGGAGGGGACATGATCGAACAGCGCATCAGGCACGACTGGACCATCGACGAAGCGATGGTCCTGTTCGAACAGCCGCTCAATGACCTGCTGTTCAACGCGCAGTCGATCCACCGCGCGCATCACGCGCCCAACGCAGTGCAGATCAGCACGTTGCTCAGCATCAAGACCGGCGGCTGTCCGGAGGACTGCAAGTACTGCCCACAGAGTGTCCACTACGACACCGGCGTCGACACGCACAACCTCCTTCCCGTGGAGGATGTCATCCTGGCGGCGAAGAAAGCCCGCGCTGCGGGCGCCACGCGATTCTGCATGGGTGCCGCCTGGCGCAGCCCCACGAGTTCCCAGACCCGCAAGGTGTGTGAATTGGTGCGAGCGGTGAATGATCTGGAGATGGAGACCTGCGTGACGCTCGGCATGCTGACGGAGGAACAGGCGCAAGCGCTCGCCGAGGCCGGTCTCGACTACTACAACCACAACCTGGACACTTCCCCCGAGTACTACGGCGAAGTGATCACGACGCGGACCTACCAGGACCGTCTCGACACCCTCGCCCACGTGCGCGATGCCGGCATGAAAGTCTGCTGTGGCGGCATTGTCGGCATGGGAGAGACGCGCGAGGACCGCGCCGGTCTGCTGGTGCAGTTGGCCAACCTGCCGGAACACCCGGAGTCCGTGCCGATCAACAACCTCGTGCAGGCCGAGGGAACGCCCATGTACGGCAACGACACGATCTCGCCGCTGGAAACGGTTCGCTGCATCGCCGTTGCACGCATACTCATGCCGGGTTCGGTAATCCGCCTGTCGGCCGGACGCACCGATCTTTCGGAGGAGGCGCAGGCGCTCTGCTTCCTCGCCGGCGCGGGCTCGATCTTCTGTGGCGATCGCCTGTTGACAACGCCGAACCCGAGCTTCGACTCGGACATGGCGATGTTCGACGAACTCGGCATCGCGCCGCAGGCATCCTGACACCCCGCATTTGCGCGCCGGCACCGGCGGGTCCAGCGAATCGAGCGCCATGCGCTACTATGAAGACATTCCAGGCGACTATCGTTCCGTCATAGGGACTTACGCCCTCTCGGAAGCCGCCATCATCGACTTCGCGCGCGCCTGGGATCCGCAGCCGTTCCACACCGATCCCGAAGCTGCCCGCGGATCGGTTTTCGGCGGGCTGGTGGCGTCGTCCGCGCACCTGTTCGCCATCTGCACCCGGCTGTTTTTCGATCAGGCGGATCCCATTCGCGTCGTCGCCATGCTCGGCAAGGACAAGCTGCGACTGCCGAATCCCGCCCGCGCCGGGACAACGCTCACCTACGAGACCCGCTGCACGGGCAAGCGCGACTCCGCCAGCCGCCAGGACGTCGGCATCGTCACACTTGCGGACACGGTGACCGATGACAGCGGCATCGTGGTACTGACCCAGGAGGTCTCGCTGATGGTGGCGCGCCGGCAACGCCTGTAGGATTGCCGCGCATGATCCTCATGATCGACAACTACGACTCGTTCACCTACAACGTCGTCCAGTACCTCGGAGAACTCGGCGCCGAGACGGAAGTGCGCCGCAACGACGAACTGACTGTGGATGAGATCGAACAGACCGCGCCCGAGAAGATCGTCATTTCGCCCGGTCCGTGTACCCCCGACGAAGCCGGTATTTCCGTCGACACCGTTCGCCGATTCGGCGGCCGGGTTCCGATTCTCGGCATCTGCCTGGGGCACCAGAGCATCGCCCAGGCCTACGGCGCTGACATCGTCAGGGCCCGCCGCGTCATGCACGGCAAGATGAGCGCCATTCACCATACCGGCCGCGGCGTGTTCGAAGAACTTCCCGATGGTTTCCAGGCGACCCGGTACCACTCCCTGGTGGTGAGGCGCGAAACATTGCCCGACTGCCTCGAAGTCACCGCCTGGACCCGGTTCGAAGACGGCGCAAACGACGAGATCATGGGTCTGAAACATCGCGAATTCGATGTCGAAGGTCTGCAGTTTCACCCGGAGTCCTTCATGACCCGCGTCGGGCACGACCTGTTGCGCAACTTTCTCGACCGGTAGCCACCCTCGAAACAGACGGTAGTACAAACATGGACATACGCGAAGCGCTCGAGCGCTTGACCAACGGCCAGCACCTCGACCGGGAGGGAGCGCGGGATGTGTTCGATATCATCATGGCTGGAGAGGCGACACCGGCGCAGATCGGCGGGGTATTGATGGCGCTCCGGACCCAGGGGGAGACGGCGGCGGAGATCGCCGGCGCCGCCGAGGCCATGCGCGCGGTCAGCCTCAAGGTCGAGGTGGCCGCACCGCACCTCGTGGATACCGCGGGCACCGGCGGCAGCGGTCCCGCCAAGCTGTTCAACATTTCCACGGCGGCCGCATTCGTCGCCGCGGCGGCCGGCGCGCACGTGGCAAAGCACGGCAATCGGGGGATGACGAGCGCCAGCGGCAGCGCGGATGTCCTCGAAGCGGCGGGCGTCGACCTCTCGCTGCAACCCGATCAGATCGCGCGTTGCATCACCGAAGTCGGCATCGGCTTCATGTTCGCGCAGGCGCACCACAGCGCCATGCGGCATGCCGGCCCCGTCCGCGCCGAACTTGGCGTGCGTACTGTCTTCAACCTGCTCGGTCCGCTGACCAACCCGGCCAACGCGAAACGCCAGGTCATCGGCGTATTCGATCCCGCCTGGCAACACACCCTGGGCGAAGTGGCTGTACTGCTGGGCGCTGAGCACGTGTTGATCGTACATGGCGACGGCCTGGACGAAATATCGGTAGCCGGACCCTCCAGCGTGGTGGAGTGCAGGTCTGGCGAAATCACCGAATACACCATCCAGCCCGGCGATTTCGGCATGACAACGCATTCCACCGACGCCTTGCGAGCCGAATCTCCCGCCGCGAGCCTGGCGTTGATCAAGGCCGCTCTCAGCCAGCGGAACGAAGCGGCGGCAGACGTTGTCGCGCTCAACGCCGGCGCCGCGATTTACGTATCGGGGGTCGCGCTCAGCCTGGCCGACGGCGTGGCGATGGCGCAGGACGCGATCGGATCTGGAATGGCCGCAGAGCGGCTGCAGGAGTTGGCGCGCCTGTCGAGTCTCATGAGCGGGCAATGACGGTCCTTGACCGAATCCTGGCGCACAAGGCGGAAGAACTGGCGTACCGGCGACGCAATCGGCCGCTTTCCGAGGTGCGCGCCGCGGCAGAGTCCGCCGCGCCCACGCGCGGCTTCGCCGAAGCCGTCAAACGCCGGGAACCCGCCGTCATCGCCGAGTTGAAGAGAGCTTCACCCAGCAAAGGCGTGATACGCGAACACTTCCACCCGGCGGCTATCGCCGCAAGCTATGAGGCGGCTGGCGCAGCGTGCCTCTCCGTCCTGACCGATGAAGCCTTCTTTCGGGGATGTGATGAACACCTGGCCCAGGCGAAGGCGGCAACCCGGCTCCCGGCGCTGCGCAAGGACTTCCTGATCGACGAATACCAGGTGTTCGAAGCACGCGAACTCGGCGCCGATTGCATCCTGTTGATCGCCGCTGCCCTCGATCCGGATCGGATCGCATCGTTCAACGAACTCGCCGGGAATCTCGGTCTCGACGCCCTCGTGGAAGTGCACGACGCCCGCGAGCTCGACAGGGTCCTGCGAACGGCACCGGCGCTTCTCGGCATCAACAATCGGGACTTGCGCACGTTCGACACCTCCCTCGACACCACCCTTTCGTTGCTCGCCGATGTGCCCGACGGAACGACCGTCGTCACCGAGAGCGGCATCCGCACCCGTGACGATGTTCGCCGCATGCGCGACGCCGGCGTCGAGGCGTTCCTCGTCGGCGAGGCCTTCATGCGCGCCAACGATCCCGGCAATGCACTGCGCGAGTTGTTCGATACCGACCCAGACGTAGGAGAGTAGTGATGGCAGCGCTGAAAACCAGGCCGACGGACGCCAGCGTGGGAGCGTTTCTCGACGGTGTTGATAACGAAAGTCGACGTAAAGACGCCTGGCGAGTGCTGGAAACGATGCAGCGCGCTACGCAGGAGCAGCCGAGGATGTGGGGGGACAGGATCGTTGGCTTCGGCAGCTACCACTACAAATACGCAAGCGGCCGCGAAGGGGATTGGCCCCGGATCGGACTTTCACCGGGCAAACGGAATCTCACGCTGTACATCATGCCCGGTTTCGACAATTGCCAGACACTTCTCGCGAAGCTCGGCAAGCATCGCACCGGCAGGTCCTGCCTTTACGTGAACAAACTCCAGGACGTCGACATCGGCGTCCTGGAGCAGATCATTCGACAATCCGTCGCCGAAATGGACCGGCGCTATCCCCCGACCGGCGACTGATGCCGGCCGTTTGCGCCAGGATTTGCGTCGGGAATAACTTTCCGCGCTAGTAGCGCCGAGACCGCTCCCTGCGTGGACGCGCCTGGTTCACCGTGAGCTGCCGACCCTTGAGTTGGGTGGCGTTCAACGCCTTGATCGCCTCGTCCGCCTCGGCGTTGTCCGGCATGTCGATGAAGCCGAATCCCTTGGATCGCCCGGTCTCCCTGTCGGTGATCACCTGTGCGTCCTGCACCCGTCC
Organism: Candidatus Azotimanducaceae bacterium; assembly: GCA_965203615.1. Lineage (GTDB taxonomy): Bacteria > Pseudomonadota > Gammaproteobacteria > Pseudomonadales > Azotimanducaceae > VXNE01. The sequence continues at coordinate 3,417,426 of OZ241900.1, read as the reverse complement.
ATACTCTTCGAACAGCTTCGCGAGATCTTCGGAAGTGACGCTGTACGGCATGTTCCCTACATATATTTTCAATTTCTGCCTCCTGCGGCGGTTTTCGTGTTTTCCGCCGATCCTCAAGCAGACTCAACGATGGCTGAATAGTTCCGAAGCACTGCTACATTCTTTTGTGGTCCAAGTCCATTTCACCCCTCCTCATTCGCCGGTCCCGCGATAGACGGCAAACCGGCAAAACCTGGAAAGGGGCGATAAGGCGCAGCCGAGCGAAAGAACCCGTATGCGCCAATAACATACAGTATGGGGGGGCACCCCCCATATGTCGAGTGCCAAGCCAATCGAGTCCGGTTGATTCCGAACCTCCGCACAGATGCCGACCGGTCAAGACACGTGGTCACGGCATTTCCGGAACTTGCCGGCCCCACGCGCCAATGCCCCGCTCGCCTCGTACGGCGGAGGTACCCGCCCTCAGTGAAGGACGCTCTTCAGCGACCTGAAGAGCACGGACACAATGAAGGAGGGAAGGTCAACACCAGCGGTGTGCCGTTCCCCCCTTCCTGCATTGAGTAACCGCCCCGGGCCGCTTCGAGCGACCCGGGCTGTTTCCGGTCGAGGAGGCCAAACAATGCCTCCCCGGGCGAAGATCTCGAGGCCTTAGCCGTCGTCCGCGTCGGCCGGCGTCTCCGCAGCGTCCATGGCATCGTCGGCGGATTCACCCGACGCATCGCCTTCGGCCGCGTCCTCAAGCTCGACCATGGGCATGGCTTCGTCCGAAGCCACTTCCTCAGCTTCGCCCTCGCCCTCGGCGGCAGCCTCACCTTCGGTTGCCTCCTCAAGCTCAACCATGGGCTCTTCCGCCGCCTCTTCGCCGCCGGTCGCAGCTTCAAGCTCCACCGCTTCCATGGGCTCTTCCGCTGCCTCTTCGGCAGCGCCTTCGGTGGATCCGGCCTGCTCACATCCCGCGAGCACGACGACTGCCAGCAGGGCAGCGAATATTCGAATCAAGTTCATGTGTCCTCCTGTCACAAGTAGGGCTATGTTGCCACATCCTGTCGGCGCAACACTCCCGTAACGGCGAGCATACTAGAAAAAGGCGGCACATCGCGACTCGACCTGCGGCGAAGGCAGATCCGCTCCGATGGCCCTCGCATGGACCAAGTGCCTCCGGGGAGCGTCAGCGACCCGGCACGATTGTTCCATGGTCGACGAGCGGGGCCGGGCCGGAGCCCTCAGCCGGGGAGCGCGAGGGGATACCCCTCGCAAGAGAAAGTTCGAAGCCGAAGGCTGCGGCTGTGGGGCACTCACTTTCCCGAAGCCAGCAGCACCTCGACAACACGCCCGATATCCGCATCCCTGACGGTCTTCAGTTCGCGCATGCCGCGATAGATGTCGGATGCCGCCTCGTGAAAGCCGGATGGCAACCCCGCATCGCGGAAGGTGGCAGCGATCTCTCGCATCTCCCCCTCGAACCGCCATGCCTTGGGACTCGTTCCCCTGGCAGCCGAATCGCTCCTCGACACCAGGCCAGGCTGGGAGATGTTCCATTCGGACAACAATGCGTGCTCGACCCCTTGCGACGCCGCCAGTGCCCGAATGGCAAGTATCAGCGCAGACGAGCCCTTGGTATAGGCGGCGTAGCACATCTTCAGCGCCGACGCCGCACACTCCACCACGCGGGCATCGACCAGGGTTCCTTCGAACCAGGACGCGACCCGGTAAGCCAGGTCGCCCGAGAGGTACAGGCGCGTCGCCCCCGGGCGGCGCGCGGGCGGACCGATGATTCCGCCGTCGACAAAACCGCTGCCCGCGATGTCCGCAATGCGCCTCGCTGTCGCCGGGGAAACCGCATTCGCATCGACGTAGACCCCGCTGAATCCACGGTCGCGCACACTTCGGGCGACCTCCTCGGCAGCGTCCGGTGGACACACGGAAATGACGTTCTCGACGTGCGCCAACGCGTTTTCAAGGGTCTCGGCCAGCATCAGGTCCGCAGCCACAGCCCGTTGCCGTGTCTCATCGCTTCGGGAATCCGAGACCCACCGCACCACGTGGCCGTTGGCCCGCAGCGCAGCACCGATGGAAGCGCCCATCTCGCCCGGATGCAGCAGCAGGATGGATTCAGTCATGTGTATTCCCCAAGTGTGTGGACAGGGCCGTCAGGTCTGGCGTGATTTCAGCGTAGCCGGTGATCGCCTCCACCGCCTTTGCGACCGACAACAGGAAACCGTCGCGCCGCATGGGCGCGACCAACTGCACACCGACGGGCAGGCCGGACGCGAAACCGCCCGGAAGCGACAGGGCGGGACAGCAGGTGACGGTGATCCAGCTACAGCTCTGCATCCACTCGATGTAGGTCCGCATGCGTCGTCCCTCGATCTCTCGGACCCACTCCGTCTCGACATCAAAAGGGAGAACCTGCGTTGTCGGCCCCAGCAGGACATCAACATCGCGAAAAAAATCCGCCACGCGCACCACGAGATCGGAGCGGGCGGCATTCGCCCAGTCTTCGTCAGCCGTGGCCAGGTCCTCACCCGCTTCGGTATTCCAGATGATCGTGTCCTTGAGCCGGGTCCTCTCCTCCTCGTCGAGGCCTCCGAACCGCGCGCGGAAACGGGCGCCGCGAAGTACGTGAAAGATGCGGGTGGCGTCCGTGAAGTCGGGACACCCCTCCACGATGCGGGCACCGGCTTGCTGCATCCTTCCGGCGATTTCACGGACAACTTCGCGTATCTCGGGTTGGACCGGCAACCCCCCGAAATCCTCGCTCACGGCCACCTTGAGGCCGCGGAGTTCCGCGGGAGCTACGCGCCGGAAGGTCTCGCCCGGCTCGGTCAACACGCCCGCGGTACCGTCATGGGGACCGGCGATCACGGAAAACAGGAGCGCGGCGTCGTCGACGCTGCGCGCCATGGGGCCGGACGTCGAAAGACCGCTCCAGGCGTTGCCGCCGGACTCGGACGGGATACGCCCCGGCGATGGGCGAAAACCTACGACGTTGCAGAATGCGGCTGGATTGCGCAGCGATCCGCCGGTGTCGCTGCCGTCGGCGATGGGTATGAAGCGTGCCGCGAGCGCGACCGCCGCCCCGCCGCTGCTGCCGCCGCAGGTGCGAGAGACGTCGTAGGGATTTCGTGTCGCGCCGAACACGCGGTTGAATGTCTGCGATCCGGCGCCGAATTCCGGGGTATTGGTCTTGCCGAGCGTGATGGCGCCCGCAGCCTTGATCCGCGCGACGATGAGCGCATCCGCGGTTGGAACGTTGTCCGCGTGCAGTACCGAACCGTACGTCGTGCGCAGGCCCCGGGTGGGGACCAGGTCCTTGTGAGCGATGGGCAAGCCGGCGAGCGGCCCATGCAGCGCTTTCGTTGCCGCCACCTCCCGCGCCTGCTCGAAGCACCGGGTGACCACGGCGTTGAGGGACCCGTCGTAGCGCTCGATCCTGTCTATGTGGGCGTCCAGCAATTCCAGGGCGCTGATTTCCCCGGCTTCCAGAAGTTGCCGCTGGGCGACCGCAGACCTGAAACACAGTTCACTCGACGCGGACATGCGCCATGTGGCCCAGTTAGTTGACCCGTTTCAGGCCCTGCGACCTTGTTCGGATGTCCTGGCCTTACCCTTCTTCGCCTTTCTCGGCCGGCTCACGCCGTACGTCCCGCGGTTGATCTTGCCGCGCCGTGTACGGACATCTCCCTTTCCCATGCGTCTCTCCGTCGATTTGCGGTGTCTACTACAAGCCCCAGCATTCTAGCTCGTTGGCAAACACCAGGGGACCGCCGTAGTGTTCCCTGATGGCCTCCCGGCTGGCGCTCTCCCGGCCCAACGTACGGCTGGTCCGGTGGCCGAGGAACACCATGCGCGCGTTCGCGCGCTGGGCGATACGGCCGATCTGGGAAGGTCGCACAAACCGCTCCCGCACCTCGCCGCGCGCGAAGTCCGGGATGGCCAGGTGGATCACCAACGCGTCCACATCCTTCGCAAAACCCGCAACGATGTCGTTGCGATTGTTGAAGTTCCCGGTGAACACGATCGAGTGCCCCGCAATTTGCGCCCGCCAGGCAAGGCTTGGCACATCGCCGTGATGCACGGGGACAGCCGAAAGGCCGAGGTCCTTCGTGCCAAATCCCGCCCAGCGCCGCTGTCCCGTGGCGGGTACGCTGCGGGCGTTGATCTTGTACCCCCCGGGGCTTGCAAACGACAGGTATCCGGCCAGGTGCGAGTACGCCCCGCCTGGTCCGATGAGACGTTCGACAAACTCTCGGGTCGACGGGTAGTCGTCGTCGCCGTCCGGGCCAAGAACGGTGAGCGGCCGATTCCTGTCCGCATCGCGAGACCCCGCGACAAGGCCGGCAAGATCAGCCGTGCGCTGCGCCAGCAGATTGGTAAAGACAATGGCGTCCAGGTCACGAAAGTCGGCGCCCGCCTCATCGAATCGCAAGGAGCTGCCGGGCCCCGGGTCCACCAGCAGCACCGCGCGCTCATCGAGCCAAACCAGGTAACCCGCCGCGCTGCGGCGATCATTGAGCTCCGCGCCGCCGGATCCAAGCGTCTGGACCCAGACGCCCTCGTCACCGCAAAGGGGTTCGTCCGGCTGGGCATCGACGCCGGTCACAGCCAGCGCGCACAGAAAACACCACCCGGCGTGACGCCCGTATCGAATCATCGCGACCGCTCCAGGGACTTGAGAGCCGCATTTGCATCTGCCTCGTCCGGCATTCGCCAATCGCCACGCGGAGACAGGGCCACGGTACCGACCTTCGGTCCCGCAGGCAACGTCGTGCGTTTGAACTGGGCTTCGAAGAAGCGACGGAAGAAGACCTTGAGCCAGCGCCTGATGTCCTCGCCCGAATAGTCGTTCCCGAATGCCAGCATGGCGAGCGCGTGAATCTTGCCGGGCGCCGCGCCCGCGCGCATGTAATGGTAGAGAAAGAAGTCATGCAGTTCGTACGGGCCGATGATCGCCTCCGTCTTCTGCGCCACCGCACCGCTGTCGGACGGCACGAGTTCCGGCGTGATGGGCGTGTCGAGCACGCGTTCCAGCACCGCCGACAGTTCGGCCCCGGCGCGATGGCGTCCATACCAGCGGACGAGATAGGCGACCATGGTCTTCGGCACGCTGGCGTTGACGTTGTAATGCGCCATGTGATCCGCGTTGTAGGTGCACCAGCCGAGGGCGAGTTCCGACAGGTCTCCGGTGCCGACAACGATGCCGCCGGCCTGGTTCGCGATATCGAAAAGGATCTGGGTACGCTCGCGGGCCTGGACGTTCTCGAAGGTCACGTCATACGCGCCGTCGTGCCCGATATCGTCCAGGTGAGAGCGGACCGCCCCCTCGATGGATATTTCCCGAATGGCCGCTCCCGCCGCCTTCGCCAGGCGCTTTGCGGAGGCGTTCGTGTGATCGGTCGTACCCGGCCCGGGCATGGTGATCGCGTGCAGCGACTCCGCGGACAGGTCATTCAGGGCCAGCGCATCGAGACAGACGAGGAACGCCAGGGTGGAGTCGAGTCCGCCGGAAAGACCGATGACCGGATGCGTGGTGCCCACAGCCCGCAGGCGGCGGGCAAGTCCGGTTGCCTGAATCGCGAGCACGTCTTTCGCCCGCGCATCGAACTCGTGCTCATCGTCCGGCACGAACGGATGTTTGGGGTAGCGCCGCAGCGTGTCCTCGAGGCGTCGCCGCGGACCCGACATCACCACGGGATAGCTGTCGCCCCGGCGGCTGCCGGAGAACGTCGAGTTGCGCGCGCGTTCGCGGCGTATCCTCTGACAGTCGAAATCCACCGCCAGCGTTTCGCCGTCCAGGAGAAAACGCTTCGACTCGCCCAGCATCCAGCCATTCTCCGCGGCCAACAGGTGGCCGCCATAGACGACATCCTTGGTTGATTCGGTGGGGCCGCTCGACGCGTACAGGTAGCCACAGACCAGCCGCGCACTCTGCATGCGCACGAGATCGCGCCGGTAGTCCGCTTTCGCCACCAGTTCGTTGCTGGCAGAGAGATTGACAACGATGTCCGCCCCCGCAAGGGCATGGCCCGCGCTCGGCGGCATCGGTGACCAGAGATCCTCGCACACCTCGACAGCGAATCGGGTGCCGCCGATGTCGAACAGTTGCCTCGGATTCATGGCAAAACGGCCGAGACGCTCGTCATCCACGACGACGGCCACGTCTTCGCCGGAAGCAAACCAGCGTTTCTCGTAGTACTCCTCGTGGTTCGGCAGCGCCGACTTCGGCACCGCACCCACAACCCGTCCGCTTGCGCAGACAAAGCCCGCGTTCAGGAGGCGCCCGTCGGGAAGGCGCCAGGGCGCGCCGACGACGAGGGCCGTGTCGCCGGTCTCGCCCGCTATCCGGGCAAGTGCTTCCTGCGACGCCGATAGCAGGTCCTCCGTTCCGAACAGGTCTTCGCAGCTATAGCCGGTGATGCCCAGTTCGGGCGTCACGACGAGGGAAGCGCCGCGGGCCGCAAGTTCCCGATACGCATCGAGGAGCGCCTCCGCATTGGCCGCCGGATCCGCCACTCGGACGCGAGGCGCGGCGGCGGCGGCGCGGACGAAACCGAACTTCGAGTATTCCATGCGGGGATTTTAGCCCGGAACGCACGCCCGGAAGGCTTCGCCGGCGAGCGCCGGGCGGCACGGCTGGAATCTGGCCTGCCGCCAATGACGAATCGCGCGAACTAAACGTACAATCGGCAACCTGAAGATCCACTCGATACGAGCGCGGAACACGGCGTGAACTTCGAATTCTCAGACGAGCAGAACCTGCTGCGCGAACAGGCGGCCGGATTTCTCCAGGACAAATGTCCGCCGAGCGCGGTGCGCGCAGTCCTGGAAGGCGACGCGTCGTTCGACGCCGAGCTGTTCCACGGCATTGCGGAAATGGGTTGGACAGCCGCCGCCATCCCGGAGAAGCACGGCGGTCTCGGGCTCTCCTACCTGGAGCTATGCGTGATTGCGGAGGAACTCGGCCGCGTTGTGGCGCCGGTGCCTTTCTCCTCGTCGGTCTACCTGGCAACGGAAGCGCTGCTCCTGGCCGGCAACGATAAGCAAAAGGAAGCCTGGTTGCCAAAGCTCGCTTCCGGCGCGGCGATCGGCACTTTCGCACTTGCCGAGGGGGCCGGACAACCCTCGCCGAGCCGTCTCGAGACGTCGTACGAAAACGGCGCCCTGAACGGCACGAAGATGCCGGTGGCGGACGGCGACATCGCGGATTTCGCGGTGGTCGTCGCCCGGTGCGGCCGAGGCGACGGCGCAAGCCTGTGCCTCGTGCCCCTCGATGCGGGCGGCCTTGCACGGACCACGGTTGCAACCCTGGATCCCACCCGATCCCATGCCAGGATCGACTTCGACAACGCACGCGGGGAACCTCTCGGCGGTGCGGGAGAAGGTTGGGATCTCACGCGCAGGATCCTTGATCGCGCCGCCGTTCTTTTCGCCTGGGAGCAGGTCGGCGGTGCGAACGCGGCGCTGGAGCAGGCGAAAGAGTACGCCATGGGCCGCTATGCCTTCGGGCGGCCGATCGCCGGGTTCCAGGCCATCAAGCACAAGCTCGCCAACATCTACGTAAAGAACACGCTGGCGCGCTCGAACTGTTACTACGGCGCCTGGGCGTTGTCGACCGACGCCGATGAGTTGCCCCTGGCGGCCGCGACAGCCCGGGTCAGCGCAATCCAGGCCTACTATTTCGCTTCCAAGGAAAACATCCAGACCCACGGCGGCATGGGATTCACCTGGGAGTTCGACTGCCATTTCCACTACCGGCGCGCGAAGCTCCTGTCCGTGAACATCGGCAGCGAACGCACCTGGCAGGACCGCTTGATCTCCGCGATCGAAGCCGGCCAGGCCGCCTGAAAGGAGACGCACGATGGATTTCAGCGACACCCCCGAAGAAGCGGCGTTCCGGCGCGAAGCAAGGGCCTGGCTCACAGCCAATGTCCCGTCGAAGGACGAACTCGCGGGGCTCGATGAGGTAGAGCGCGCGAAGCTCTGGCAGATGCGCAAGTACGAAGCCGGCTGGGCCTGCATTCGCTGGCCCAGCGAGTACGGCGGGCGCGGCGCATCGGCCATGGAACAGGTCATCTGGAACCAGGAGGAATCGTCCTTCCGCGTCCCGGCGGGGGTATTCGCGATCGGCCAGGGCATGGCCGCACCGACGATGATGGCCTGGGCGACGGAAGCGCAGAAGCGCAGATACCTGCCACCGCTTGCGTCCGGCGAACACGTCTGGTGCCAGTTGTTCAGCGAACCCGCCGGCGGCTCGGACCTCGCGGCGTTGCGCACCAGGGCGGAAAAGGACGGTGACGAGTGGGTGATCAACGGCCAGAAGATCTGGACCTCGGGCGCGCACTACAGTGACTACGCGATCCTGGTCGTTCGAACGGACCCCGAAGTGCCGAAGCACAAGGGGTTGACCTACTTCTTCATCGACATGAAATCGCCCGGCATCGAGACCAAGCCCATCCGGCAGATTTCCGGCGAGTCGAACTTCAACGAAGTCTATTTCACCGACGTGCGGGTTCCCGACGAGCAGCGTCTCGGCGCGGTCGGCCAGGGATGGCAGGTTGCCATCACGACACTGATGAACGAACGGCTGGCCATCGGCAGCGGCGGCGGACTCGGCTTCAGGCAGGTTTTCGAACTCGCCCGGCGCATCGAGATCGACGGCCGGCCCGCCATCGAGGACAGATCGGTGCGCGCACGGCTCGCCGACTGGTACGTACAGGAATCGGGCCTGCGGTTCGCCGGCTACCGGGCCATGTCGGCCCTGTCGAGGGGCGAGATGCCCGGGCCGGAAAACTCCATCGGCAAGTATGTGGGCGCCTCCAAGGCCCAGGACATGGCATCGTTCGCGATCGACCTGCTGGAAATGTCCGGCATCGTCACGGACCCCGAACTGTCGTGGCGTTCGGGGATGCTCCACGAGACGTTCATGGGCGCTCCGGGCCTGCGCATCGCCGGCGGCACCGACGAGGTCATGCTCAACATCCTCGCCGAGCGCGTGCTCGGCATGCCGCAGGATGTCCGCGTCGACAAGGGCATTCCGTTCAGCCAGGTGCCGACCAGCGCATCCTGAGAAGGTCTCGGTCAGCCGCTCTTTTCAAGATTGGGCAATCGAACGCATGCCCGGACCGGACAGATCGGAGAGGCTACCGGTCATTCCCAAACCGCGTGCGCGTAATGCTCGAGAATGTGCTCGTCCCCGGTGACCAGGGTGCTGCCGGAATAGGCAGATTGCGCAACGATGAGCCTGTCGAAAGGATCGCGCGTCCAGGACTGTCGTTCGGCTTCTGCCACGACGGCATGAAAGGGCTCTGCGCATAGCACCAATCCGATGGCTCCGGCGAGTTCGTCGACAACCACGGCGGCAGGCGTCGCCAACCGATCAATCTCATACAGGTACTGCAGTTCCAGTCTTGCCATTGGCGATATCCCAAGCTCATGCGTGTTGAGCAGGTCTTTGACGGTGCTGGGAACCAAGTCGAACCGGCCGGCGTAGAGCCACGCCACGACATGCGTATCGAGATGGATCAGGGTCGCCACTCGTGGGACCAGTCGAGGTGTACCAGGGACTCCGGATCACAATGCATGAAGCCCGGATTCGGCTTGATGTTCGCCAGTTTGTCCGGCTTTTCTTCGGGGACGATCTTGAGAATCCTGCCTTTGCGCTCAATCTCCACGGGAATGCCGGTGGCCAGTACACGGTCCACGACACGAAAGAGGTCCGCACGCAGTTTGGAAACGGAATAGCGCATTACAGCCGCCGGTCACTTCACGGGCCGCAGTGTATACTTGCGGTCTCGTACGTACAATATAATTGTACCGTACGTAGTGATTCACGATAACTCCCTTGCTTTCCCCCGACAGGCCACAGGCGGAACCGATGGTGCCGGCTGTGGGGCACTTGCAAAAGCGTTGAGAACCCCAACCTATGCGGTTGTATGGCAATTGATCCGCGAACGGCTCCACGGGGTTCGACATGCGAATGGACAAGCTGACCACAAGGCTGCAGACGGCACTCGCCGAAGCGCAGAGTCTCGCGCTCGGCCGCGACCACCAGTTCGTCGAGCCGCTCCACGTGCTCATCACGCTGCTCGATCAGCAGGGCGGGGGCATACGACCCCTGCTCGCCCAGTCGGGCGTCGATGTCAACGCGTTGCGCACGCGACTCGGGGAGATGCTCGCCCGGTTGCCGACGGTCACCGGCGGGGATGCCGGCGACGTGCAGGTCGGCAACGCGCTCGCACGCACACTGAACGTGACGGACAAGCTCGCCCAGAAACGTGGCGACCAGTACATATCCAGCGAACTGTTCCTCCTGGCCGTACTCGAAACGGGCGGCGCGTTGGCGGAGGCACTCGCTGCCCTTGGCGCACGCCGACAAGCCATCGAAGCGGCGATCGACGAGGTGCGTGGCGGCGAGTCCGTCTCCGACCCCAACGCCGAAGAGAACCGGCAGGCACTCGAGAAGTACTCCATAGATCTCACCGAGCGCGCCGAACAGGGCAAGCTCGATCCCGTCATCGGCCGTGATGACGAGATTCGCCGCACAGTCCAGGTCCTGCAGCGGCGCACGAAGAACAACCCCGTGCTCATCGGCGAGCCCGGCGTCGGCAAGACCGCCATCGTCGAAGGCCTGGCGCAACGCATCGTCAACGGCGAAGTGCCGGAAGGACTGAAGCACAGGCGCCTGCTGGCACTCGACATGGGCGCGCTGATCGCCGGCGCGAAGTACCGCGGCGAGTTCGAAGAGCGCATGAAGGCCGTGCTCAACGACCTGTCGAAGCAGGAAGGCCGCATCATCCTGTTCATCGACGAACTGCATACCCTCGTCGGCGCCGGCGCGGCGGAAGGTGCGATGGATGCCGGCAACATGCTGAAACCCGCGCTTGCCCGGGGCGAACTGCACTGCGTCGGCGCGACCACGCTGGACGAATACAGGGAGAACATCGAAAAGGACGCCGCGCTCGAACGGCGGTTCCAGAAAGTGCTCGTCGACGAGCCGACCGTCGAGGACACGATCGCGATCCTGCGCGGCCTGAAAGAACGCTACGAGGTGCATCACGGCGTCGATATCACGGACCCGGCCATCATCGCGGCGGCGACCCTGTCCCACCGCTACATCAGCGACCGCCAGTTGCCCGACAAGGCCATCGACCTGGTGGACGAGTCGGCGAGCCGCATACGCATGGAGATCGATTCCAAGCCGGAACCCCTGGATCGGCTGGAGCGACGCCTGGTGCAACTCAAGATTGAACAGGAAGCGCTGAAGAAGGAAACCGACGCGTCGTCGAAGGAACGCCTCGAACGGCTCACCCGGGATATCGAAACGACGGAACGCGAATACGCCGACCTCGAGGAGGTGTGGAACGGCGAGAAGGCGGCGGTAAACGGCACGCAGCAGGTCAAGGAAGAACTGGAACGGGCGCGCGTGGCGTTCGACACCGCGCAGCGTGGCGGCGATCTCCAGCGCATGGCCGAGCTGCGCTACGGCAAGATTCCCGAACTCGAGAAGCGGCTTGGCGACGCCACCGAAGCGGACCGATCGGGTTTCAAGCTGCTGCGCAACAACGTGACCGAGGATGAGATCGCCGAAGTCGTGTCCGCCTGGACCGGCATTCCGGTATCCAGAATGCTGCAGGGGGAGCGCGAGAAACTGCTTTCCATGGAATCCGGCCTGCACCAACGCGTGGTCGGCCAGGACGAAGCCGTGACAGCCATCGCCGACGCCATCCGGCGCTCGCGTTCCGGACTCGCCGACCCCAATCGGCCGAACGGCTCATTCCTGTTCCTCGGCCCCACCGGAGTCGGCAAGACCGAGCTCACCAAGGCGCTGGCGGAATTCCTGTTCGACACCGAAGACGCGTTGGTGCGCCTCGACATGTCCGAGTTCATGGAGAAGCACTCGGTCGCACGCCTGATCGGCGCCCCGCCGGGTTACATCGGCTACGAGGAGGGCGGCCACCTGACCGAGAAAGTTCGCCGCAAACCCTATTCGGTGCTGCTGCTCGATGAAGTCGAGAAAGCGCATCCGGATGTCTTCAACATCCTGTTGCAGGTGCTGGAGGACGGTCGCCTCACGGACGGCCACGGCCGCACCGTGGACTTTCGGAACACCGTCGTAGTCATGACTTCGAATCTCGGCTCATCGATCATCCAGGAATTCGCGGGGGAGGAGAACTACGAGGCGATGAAGGCCAGCGTCATGGATGTCGTCGCCCAGCAGTTCCGTCCGGAGTTCGTCAACCGTATCGATGAGACCGTGGTGTTCCATCCCCTGAACAGGGAGCAGATCCGCGCCATCGCCGGCATGCAGGTCAGGAGACTGAAAGAACGCCTGGCCGAGCAGGACATCGCGCTTGAAGTCACCGACGCGGCGCTCGACAAACTTGGCGAGTCGGGATTCGATCCCGTGTACGGCGCGCGACCGCTGAAGCGCGCCATCCAGCAGCAACTGGAAAACCCGCTCTCGAAACGCCTGCTGGCAGGCGATTTCGGCGGTCGTGACGCAGTCTCGGTAGACGTCTCAGGCGACGAGCTGGTTTTCTCTCACCGGCACGCCACTCACGCCACTAGAGACGCGGCAGCCTGACACCGTCCGCACGAGCCGTCGAGGCTACTACGGTCGGCGGTCCCGCTTCTGGGCGCAGTCGATACACAGCGCCACCGAAGGCAGCGCATTCAATCGGGGCTCGCCGATCTCCTCGCCGCAACTCTCGCAGTACAGGTACTCGTCCGACTCGATTCGCCGCAGCGCGACTTCGACCGACCGTAGTTCGGCGTTCAATTCGCTGTCGATCGCCACGAGTACGCCCTGATTCTCAAGCTCGACCGCCTGCTCGGCGAAATCCGGCGGCAACGGCTCTTCGCGATGTTGCGTATGCGTTGCGACGCGGGCAACGCGATCCCTCAGTTCTTCCCGCCGCGCTTCGAGTTCGCGACGGCGCTTGTCAAGGTCCATAGCCACACCCTAACGCAAGAAAGCGTGCTGTCAAATGAGGGGAAGCGCAGACGTGTCTACCGAAAATACGAAAACGCGATCAACGGACTACCACGAGTGTCGGGCGTCCCCCCCGCTGAAGCTGTAACACTAGCACGTCTTCCTCCTGCTCCCGCACCGTCTCGACGAGTTCCTCCGGGTCCCGCACTCTCTGTCGATTCACGGCGACGATGATATCTCCCCGGCGCAGGCCCGATTGCCAGGCCCGACTGCCCGACTCGATGCTCGTAACCTCGACACCTTCCACTCGGCCAAACCAGGGATGATCACGGCTGATCTCCCCCAGTTCCACGCCCTGGAGCTTCTCCGACGATGTCGCGCGGGTCAGGAAGATCGACTGCAACTGACCGATGACGGCTTCCTTGTCGATGCGTTGTCCATCGCGAACGATGCCGATACGAACTTTCTCGCCAACCCGGGCAAGGCCGATCCGGTTGCGCAGATCGGCAACGTCCTCCACGGGCTCATCGTCAACGCTGACAATCACGTCTCCGGCTTCTATGCCCGCCTCTTCGGCCGGAGAGTTCTCCCTCACACCCCCCACGAGGGCACCGGTGGGTCCATCGAGGTCACGCTCCTGCGCTATGTCCGGCGTCACATCCTGGATTTCCACGCCGATACCGCCGCGCCTGATCTCCCCGAACTCCAGCAGTTGCTCCACCACCGTTCGCGCCATGTTCGACGGCACGGCGAAGCCAATGCCGACATTGCCTTGCGCCGGCGTGATCAGCGCGGTGTTGATACCGACCAGGTTTCCCCCCAGGTCTACGAGCGCGCCGCCGGAGTTGCCTCGATTGATGGAAGCGTCGGTCTGGATAAAGTCCTCGTATCCTCCCCGGACGGCGTTGATCGATCTGCCCAGCGCACTGACGATGCCCAGCGTGACCGTCTGATCCAATTCGAAGGGGCTGCCAATCGCCACCACGAAGTCGCCGATTTCCAGCGTATCGGAATCCCCGAGGGGCAGCTCCGACAGGTCCTCCGCCTCGATCTGCAGCAGCGCGATGTCCGTTCCCTCGTCGCTACCCACAAGCTTCGCTTCCACGGTGCGGCGGTCGGGCAGCCGGACCGTGATCGCCTCCGCATTCTGGATCACGTGATGATTGGTAACCACGTAGCCCTCGCTCGCGTCGATGATGACTCCGGAGCCGATGCCCGTAGACCTGTCGGGCACCGGGAACTGGAAGAACTCGAAGACATCGGGGCTTCCGCCGCGCGATCGCCCCCGAACGGAAATGTTGACGACTGCCGGGGCCGCTTGTTTAACGGCTGGCGCCGCCGTCAGCTTTTCGGCGGCATGGACGGACAATCCCAGCAAAACGGCCAAGAGCGCGGGCAGTATTCGATCGAGAACTGGTTTCGGCATATCGCGTGCTCCTGTGCGCGTGCCTCGAGGAACGTCCATCCCGGAGGGGCAAGCCTTCGGCGTCTTGGCGAGTCTCCGGATTGTAACGTGGTTTCACAGGCCGCACGGGAGATGGTGGTCAACGCGAGATCACGTCGCCGGCCGCCCCTCCAAACAAGCCCCGTGGGATCGCTCCGAAGTGACATACACTTGCCGGGCACCACATGGGAAGCAAAAGGGATGTACGCATGACAATGACCGGATTCGATCACCTGGTAATACGTGTTTCTGACCTCGACGAGGGAATCAGGACATATCGCGACCGCCTCGGCCTGACGCTCGACCGCACCGACCAGACCGATGCGCTTGGGGTCAAACAGGCATTCTTCAACCTGCCCGACGGCGGGTTTATCGAAGTGGTCGCCCCGACCGATCCCGACGGTGCCGTCGCCCGGTCGCTGGAATCCCGAGGGGAAGGCATCCACACGATCTCGTTCGCCGTCGATGACCTGGCAGCGACAACCGCCGCAATGAAAGAGGCCGGCGCCCGGTTGATTGGAGAAGGCGGACCGCAGGTCTTCGTGCATCCCGGGTCCACGCACGGCGTCCTGCTGCAGCTTACGGCGAAGCGGAAGTAACCCCCGGGAAAGCCGGTGGCATGGCTCTATCGGGATTCGCGGTAGCCATTTTGTTCTACTCGCTCATCTCCACCCCGGCCGGCGACTCCCCCCTGTCCCAGGCTGCCCACCTGCCCGGCGACCGTTCGAGCGCGTTGCCTCGTGGCTACCGCCGATCCTCATCCTCTGGTGCTTCACGGGCAAGCGCGGGGCGTAGATTCTGCCGGCCGAAGGCGGCGGCGAAGGAGTTCTCCGCAAGCGTCGCCAACTCGGCTCGCGTCAGGTCAAGCGCCTCCCCGACCCGAACGAAATTGGCGTTGACGTAACCGCCGAAGTAGGCGGGATCGTCCGAGTTAACCGTGACCAGCAGACCGTCGTCCAGCATCCGCTTCAGGGGGTGGGTCGACAGATCGTCAACCACCGCGAGCTTGAGGTTGGAAAGCGGGCAGACAGTCAGGGGTACCTGGTCCCGGCGCAGGCGATCGACAAGAGCACGGTCTTCCAGTGCCCTGTTGCCATGATCGATGCGCTCCACTCCGAGCAGGTCCAGGGCTTCCCAGATGTAGGAGGGCGGCCCCTCCTCGCCGGCGTGGGCCGTGAGGCTGAAGCCCTCGTCTCGGGCTGCGGCAAAGACTCGCTCGAACTTCGAGGGCGGGTTTCCCAGTTCGGATGAATCCAGTCCCACCCCGATGAACTCGGAACGATAGGTCATCGCGTCCTCCAGCATCCGGAACGCATCCCGCTCCGAGAGGTGGCGAAGAAAGCAGAGAATGAGCGAGACCGAAACGCCCCGGTCCCTCGCCTTCCGAACGGCGCTTGAGAGACCGTCCATTAGGTGCGCAAGAGGGATGCCCCGTGCAAGGTGCGCTTGCGGATCGAAAAAACACTCGATGTGACGAACGTTGTCCCGCTCGGCCCGTCGGAAATAGGCGTCCGCCAGGTCGAAGAAATCCCGCTCTGTCTTCAGGACCTGCATCCCGGCGTAATACACGTCCAGGAAATCCTGAAGACAGGTGAATTCGTACGCCTGCCGGATAGCATCGACGCTCCCGAACGGCAGGGAGATGCCGTTGCGTTGTGCAACGTCCCACATCATCTCCGGTTCCAGGGAACCTTCGATATGGATGTGAAGTTCGGCCTTCGGCAGACCTTGCACGAAATCCGAATCGTCGGTCATGCCTGGTCGACGCTACCGGGCGGGCAGCGACCGAGTCGAGAACTGACGCTGCTCCCTGCTCCCAGGCACGGATCGTGCGCGGCCACAAGGATTCGCCAACCGAGACGAAGCGGTTTCGCCCCCACCATCGACGGTTCAGGCAGGCGCCACCAGACCACGAACGCTGTCCGGCAGGTATCTGATCAGTGCCGCGCGGATGGTCGACCACCACACCGCCATCGCGAGGAACAGGCTGCCGATAAGCAACAGCGCGATGGCAACGCTGTACAGCGTGGACAGTTCCTCGAAGTACCACGCCACGGCGCCGACCAGGTAAGCGGTAGCCGCAACCATGATCGCCCTCCTGTTCACGATCACCGCGACGCAGGCGAGACACAGGTAACAGCCGACGACCGCCGTGGCTTCGAGCCAGTCGGTGGCGGAGTTGCCCGACTGTACCCACCAGAAAACCGGATGCGCGATCGAGGGGGCGGCAACCAGGTGGAGCCAGAAGGCCACGTCCGACGGCAGGGACGTCCGGTCCGGGTCACCCACATCCCAATACATCGCGAAGGCAAAAGTCGCAATGCCGAGCACGAACAGGACAATGTTGGCACCCACAAAGGGGGTATCGAACGGCGACAAAAACGACACCCATGCGTACCACAATGTTGCACCCAGGAAGAACACTGTGACAGCCACAGCGATCGGCACCCTGTATCGCCACCAGAACAACGCTGCCGCGAGACCGCCGCACAACAAAGCAGCCAACGTCCCCATCTTGTGGGAGGTGTCCATCACCATCACCACGTGAGACCCCATCCAGGCGTCCCCCCAAAACGCCGCCGAGATGCCGGCGGCGGGGGCGATACTGAGCACGAGCACGTAGAGTATCGACGACAGAGCCAGGCGCTTGCGCAGCGTGAAGTACTCGCTCAGGACCACCGCAACCGCCATCAACAGGAGGCAGGCGGTGATTACCCCCAGATCGCCGCTGAACCAGATGATTCCACTGAAGAGCAACACCGACGCCAGGGCAACGAAAACATCGTTGAAGCCCTTGTAGAGATGGAATTCCTCTTCGTCAGCATGCCCCGACCGAGACACCATGTAGGATCGAAACGCTTCGGCGGCAGATTGAGAAACCGCGCCGTCTCGCACCGCGTCGCGCAAGTCCTGTTCGGTAAACGTACCTGGCGATGAATCCGATGCCATGCCTGCCCGTCCAAGTGGCGACCAACAGACTATACACCTCGCGCTGCCGACGGCACCTCAAGTTCTCGGCGCGGGATCTTCCGTCTCCTTCCAGGGATCCTTGCCGCCCCCAGGATCTGAGACGCCGGTCAAGCAACTTCTATATCATCGATTCGTGTACGTCGATCCGGCCGTGCCATGCGGACTCTTTCGGGAACCCATCCAGTCCTTACGATCGGACACTCCAACCACCCTTCGCGCGTGTTCATGGGCCTGCTGGACGAACACTCCGTCGATGTCCTGGTGGACGTGCGTTCAGCTCCCTATAGCAGTTTCAATCCGCAATTCAACCGCGAATCCCTTGCAGCCGCCCTCAAACCACGGAGGATCGAGTACCTGTACCTGGGCCGCGAACTCGGTGGCCGCCCCAAAGATCCCGCCTGTTACGAAGACGGACGCGTCCACTATGGCAGGGTTGCCCGGACGGCGCGTTTCCGGGAGGGAATCGCCCGGGTGATCGCTGAGGCGGAGCGGCGTCGCCTAGCCATCATGTGCGCGGAAAAGGAGCCCCTCTACTGCCACCGAACGCTGCTTGTTGCCACCGCACTCGACGCGCGCGACGTGGACGTGCAGCATATCCATGCGGATGGCACGCTCGAAACCCAGGCCAACACCATGAGTCGACTGCTCGACCGACACGATCTGAGCCCCGAGGGCGACCTGCTGGCAACGCGCGAACAGTCCATCGCACTCGCCTTGGCACACCGCGCGGGGAGCCGATACGCGACGTCCCATGAAGGCCGGACCGAACGCCGTTAGACAAGCAAACACCCGAGGACCGAATTGTGCCTACCAACCATGTATTGATCGACTACGAAAACGTGCAGCCGAAGAATCTCGCCGCCTTGAAGGATGTCTCGAAGGGACGTGCTTTCAGGGTTTACGTGTTCGTCGGCGCCAACCAGTCCAGGATACCGAGGGAACTCGTGTTCGAAATGCAGGATCTCGGGCGCGAAGCCCAATACGTCGAGATCACCGGGAGCGGCAAGAACGCCGCCGATTTCCACATCGCCTTCTACCTGGGTTCACTGAGCGAGCACAGTTCCGAAGACGAGTTCCACATAGTCTCGAGAGACACGGGTTTCGATCCGCTGATCAGGCATTTGCAGGCGAAGAACATCAAGGCCGCGCGCAGGAGGGACCTGTTCGAGATTCCGTGGCTCAAGTCCAGCGAATCCGAATCCCTTGGCGAGAAAATCGACCAGGTCACGCGCAACTTCGATCTGCGCGGCCATTCGCGGCCGCGCAAGGTCAAGACGCTCAAGACGTCGATCCGTTCCCTCTTTGGCGGCAACGTGACCGACGACGAGCTGGAATCGCTGGTGCAGGGGTTGAAGGAACGCAGGTACATCGCCATCGAGGGGGAGGCGATCAGGTACAAGCCCTGATCTTGCGTTGTCCGGCGCGGCGCGCCTGTCAGGCGGCACTCCGCGGCAATGCCACCCGGGGTTCCTGATCCGGATACAACTCGTCCACTGGAATCGACCTTCCGTCGTCCTGCACGATACGGCAGTGGAAGCGCTTCAGGCGCCGCGGCTCCGGCACGCCGCAGGAGTGCGCGATGACCCCGACTTCGTTGTTTATCGCGAGCGCATAACGCCGCACCCGTTCCGCCTTGTCCACCGGGTCAAGACCACGCTGCAACCTGGGATTGTGCGTCGCGACGCCCGTGGGACACGTGTTCCTGTTGCACTGCAGGGCCTGGATGCAGCCCAGCGCGAACATGAAACCGCGGGCCGACACGACAAAATCGGCGCCGACGCACAATGCCCACGCCACCTCGCCCGGAGTGACCATCTTGCCGCTCGCAATGAGCCTGATGCGTTCCCGCAACCCATAGCGCGTCAGGATATCCACCACCAGCGGCAGGCTTTCCTTGACAGGCAGACCCATGTAGTCGATGAGGCTCATCGGTGCCGCGCCGCTGCCGCCATCGGCGCTATCGACGGTGATGAAGTCCGGCGCGCTCTCGATGCCGCGGCGGTGAATCTCTTCGCACAACCGCTCGATCCAGCCATAGGCGCCGATCACGGTCTTGAACCCCGTCGGTTTGCCGACCACTCGGCGCACCCGGGCGATCATGTCCAGCAGGTCCGCCTCGGAGTCCACTTCCGGATGGCGGTTGGGACTGATGGAGTCCCTGCCCGGTTCGATGAACCGGATGGCCGCGATCTCGTCGGTGACCTTTTCGCCCGGGAGAATGCCGCCCTTCCCTGGTTTCGCACCCTGGGACAGCTTGATCTCGAACATCCGCACGTTGTCGACCGCCGCGATCTCGCGCAGTCGCCGGTCGGAAAAGCCACCTTCGGGGTTTCGGACGCCGTATTTCGCGGTACCGACCTGGAAGACGATGTCGGCGCCGCCATCGCGGTGCATGGGAGACAGCCCCCCTTCGCCCGTGTTCATCCAAACGCCGGCCATGCGCGCACCGTTGGACAGCGCCGTCACCGCCGGGCGCGAGATCGCTCCGTAACTCATCCCGGAGATATTGAATACGGACGATTGGGTATATGGATGCTCGCAGTACGGCCCGATGGTGACATCCGTGGTATCGACGGCATCCCGCTCCAGCGTCGGATACGGGCAATTGACGAAGATGACGGAACCCACTGGCTTCAGGTCCCGCGTAGAACCGAACGCCGCCATCGTGTCTTCGCCCTTGGCCGCGCGATACACCCAGGAACGTTCCGCGCGGTTGAACGGCATCTCCTCGCGGTCCATGGCGAAGAAATACTGGCGGAAGAACTCGCCCAGGTGCTCGAACAGGTAGCGGAACCGGCCGATGACCGGAAAGTTGCGCCTGACCGCGTGTCGGGTCTGGGTGCGGTCCACCACGTACAGGACGGCGACGGTCAGGATGCCGACGCCCACCATCAAGACGAAGAGCTGAGCGAGAAAATCCAGCAGGTCGAACATCTGATCTCCTCCAGGCATGTTGATTTCTGCGAACGCTACATCTATTACGACCACTCGCATGGAACAAATGCCTCCGGGAGCGCTAGCGACCGGCGGCGATTGGTCCATGCGCGACGAGCGGGGCCGGGCCACAGGCGAAGCCGAAGGCTGCGGCTGTGGGGCACTTCCATGGAACAATGTGCCCGGGGAGCGCCAGCGACGCGGTACGATTGTTCCATGGTCGACGAGCGGGGCCGGGCCACGGGCGAAGCCGAAGGCTGCGGCTGTGGGGCACTTCCATGGAACAATGTGCCCGGGGAGCGCCAGCGACGCGGTACGATTGTTCCATGGTCGACGAGCGGGGCCGGGCCACGGGCGAAGCCGAAGGCTGAGGCTGTGGGGCACCGACATGTGGAAACATTCGCCAGGAACCTATTGCCGAGTCGGCGTCGCCCTTCTCGCCTCCGTTCAATGCGCGCTGGTCTCGCAGATCCACGCCTCCGTCTGCGCGCCGCCGCCGACGCAGGAGTTTCTCGTCGTCGATCAGTGGAATCTCACGACCACCAACGTCCACGCAGACGGCCTGCGCACGGTCGGCGACGTGGAAAAGTCCTACCGCGCGCGCCTCTGGCACCGCTGGCGGGACGACCACGGACACGTGATGCGTGTCTCGCACGATTACCGGGCCTATGAGATAGAGACGTCACCGGACCGGGTGCTTCAGACCAACGGTCACCTGCACCGCCTGGCATGGACCTACCGATTCAGCGGCCCGAGCTGGGAGTTGTCCCTGTCACCGGTCGTGGCCGGTTCCTCCAATGCCGGCCGTCACCCGAAGGTGATCGATGCCGAATTCGTCTTCTGGCAGGGCCTCGTGCGGCAGCGGCGCCCATGGACCCCTTCAATCGACGGATTCTGGGGTGCCTGCCGCGACGACCGGTTCGGGACGACCCGGCTGGCCCCCGTGTTCGGCATCGACTGGCGCATCAACGACAGCCTGGAACTGACGCTGGGGTATCCGGACACTCGGCTGCACTGGCACCTGCATCCGCGGCTGGGATTGCAGGCAGACATCCACCCCGCGGGCGGCCGCTGGCGGGTATACGATGACGCCCTCGTGCGGCGAAGCATGTTCACGATGGAAAGCTGGCGATTGAGCCTTGAAATGGCCTGGCAGATCACCCGCGACCATGAACTGATCATCGGTGGTGGCCGCGAAGTCCGACGCAGGTTCGCTTTTCGCCTGGAGGACGGGACCGACCTCCGAACAGGGGCCGGCGACGCCACGTTCACGGGCATTCGTTGGCGCTGGACCCGCTAGGCAAGCCCGATAGGCGCCAGGTCGTGACGCCGCTCAAGTCCTGTGCGGTGACTGAGGGACCAGTCCGCGTCGCCGGAACCGTCCAACGCGGATTGCTTTATTCCATACCAGCACTATCATTGCCCCATGGATTTTTCCCGAAGGATCGACACGCGGACGACGGCGACCGGCACTACGTGGAGTGCCAGTCGGGTCGACGTATTCGCGTGAGTTGAATCGGGATACGGCGGCCCTCGAGCCGCCGGCGCCAAGACCCCGGCAGGCGGCCGCCACCGGGGTTTTTGTTAAGGGGCATTGGAATGCAATCGGAACACAGCGGGCAAGAAGAGGACAGCCTCTACCGGATTCGGCACAGCCTCGCGCATGTCATGGCGCAGGCCGTGCTGGACATGCGGCCGAACTCCACGCTCGGTTTCGGCCCGCCCATTGCGGACGGCTTCTATTACGACTTCATTCTTTCCGAGCCGCTGAACGAGGAGGACTTTCCCGAAATCGAACGGCGCATGAAGAAGATCCTGCGGTCCGGCCAGCGGTTCTATCGGGAGGATCTCGACGCCAACGAATCCCTTGAGCGCATCGAGGAGATGGGCGAGCCGTACAAGCGCGAGTACGCCGAGGAACTCCTCTCGCGAGAGGACCTCGATGGCCTGACCTTCTACCGCAACGGGCCGTTCCTCGACATGTGCGAGGGACCGCACGTGGACACCACCCGGGACATTCCGCGGGACGCATTCAAGCTGCGCAGCATCGCCGGCGCCTACTGGCGGGGCGATTCCGACAACGTCATGATGACGCGCATCTACGCGTGGGCGTTCGCCGGCAGGGAACAGCTTGACGCCCACATCGCCGCCTATGAACTGGCGCTCGAGCGCGACCACAAGAAACTCGGCCGCGAGCTCGACATCTTCCACATCGACGACATGGTGGGGCGCGGACTGCCCCTGTGGCTGCCGAACGGTACCGTCGTTCGAGAGGAACTGGAGAAGCTGGCCAAGGAAATGGAGTTCCGGGCGGGCTATCAGCGCGTGGCGACGCCCCACCTGGCCAAGGCCGACCTCTACCGCAAGTCAGGGCACCTGCCCTACTACGCGGACGACATGTTCCCGTTGATGGAACTGAAGGAGGAGGACGAGGATGGCGTTACCGTGCGCGAAGCCTACGCGCTGCGGCCGATGAACTGCCCCCACCATCACAGCATCTTCGCCGCGCGGCCCCGCAGCTACCGGGACCTGCCGCTTCGCCTCGCCGAATACGGGCACGTGTACCGATTCGAGGAGTCCGGTGCGGTGAGCGGACTGTTGCGGGTGCGCGGCATGTGCATGAACGACGCCCATATCTATTGCACCGAGGAGCAGATCAAGGACGAGTTCAAGGGCGTCATGCAGATGTATACCGACGCCTATGCCGTGCTGGGGCTCACGGACTACCACGTGCGCCTGTCGCGCTGGGACCCGGAGGACGCCAAGGGCAGGGACAAGTACGTGGACAATGCCGAGGCGTGGGCTTTCTCGGAACGCGTGCTGGCCGAAGTTCTGGACGAGATGGACATCGACTACGTGGACGGAGTCGGAGAGGCCGCATTCTACGGCCCCAAGATCGACATCCAGTGCAGAACGGTCACGGGGCGGGAGGAGTCCATCAGCACCGTGCAGCTCGACTTCGCGCAGCCAGGCCGCCTCGGTCTCTCCTACATCGGCGCGGACGGCACGCCACACATGCCGTACTGCATCCACCGAGCCCCGCTATCCACCCACGAGCGGATGGTGGCGTTCCTGATCGAACACTTCGGCGGCGCGTTTCCCACCTGGCTCGCTCCCGTGCAGGTGCGCGTGATCACGGTCTCGGAGCAGTTCGAAGAATATGGCCGGTCACTCGTCGAGCAACTGCGCGCCCGATTCGTCCGGGCGGAGATGGCTTCCTCGGCGGACACCGTATCGAAGAAGATCCGCGACGGCACGACGCGCAAGATCCCGAACCTGCTGATCGTCGGCGAGCGCGAACAGGCCGACGGAACCGTCACGCTACGACGCTACGGCGTCAGGCGGCAGGAGACCATGCCGTTCGAAGCGTTCGATCAGTGGATTCACGAACAGATCGCGTCCCGCGCGCTGCCGGAAGCTTGACCCCGGTCAGGGCGCGGTTGCCGCCTCGCCTTCAACCATCGCGTACTGGTGGTTGAGTCCGATGTAGTCGAGCAGGATGCGTCCCGTTTCACGCAACATCGGATCTTCCAGAGGGTTCTGCTCGCTCGCATCCGCGACTTCTTCCTCGGCCCGGCGCGCGTCCAGTTCTTCGATGTCCACGACGGGCTCTTCGCCCTTGGCCGTCAGGAGCGCGTTCTCGATGGCGACCCGCCTGTGGTCGTCCGTCTCGCGCTCCTTCTCCCTGGTTTCGCGATTCAAGGATATGTGCGTCCTGCCACGGTACTCCGCGTCCCGCGCGGTACTCGCGCGCAGATACTCGAAATCGGGATCGTCAGAAACGCGCTCCATATGCGCCGCCTGCAACTCACCGATGAACGGTTCAACCGAATCGCTGGTCGCGTAGTCCGCTGGAGAAATCCGGTCCCACGGCATTGCATCGTCCAGCGCACTCTCGCCTATCTGGTCGACATCGAAAGCCTGCGGCAGTTCAATGTCCGGGATCACGCCCTGATGCTGCGTGCTCTGGCCGGAGATGAGGTAGTACTTCGCCTGAGTGATCTTGAGGAAACTGCGACCGCGATTCAACGGCAACAACGTCTGCACGGTGCCCTTGCCGAAGGTCCGGCTCCCGGTGATGATGCCCCGCTGGTAAGACTGTATCGCGCCGGCAAAAATCTCCGAAGCCGACGCCGAGAACCGGTTCACCAGCACCGCCATCGGACCGTTCCAGTCGATGCGTGAATCCGTATCCGGGAACGGCTGCGCACGCCGCCCCTGGTGGCGTACCTGCACCACCGGACCGGACTCGATGAACAGTCCCGTCAGGGTCTTGGCCTCCTCCAGCGATCCCCCGCCGTTGTTGCGAAGATCAACAACGATGCCTTCCACGCCTTCCTGCTTGAGTTCGTCGATCAGGCGTTTCACATCCTGCGTAGTGGTCCTGCCATCGCCTTTTGCGCTCGCCCTGGGGTCCGCATAAAAGGAAGGAACATAGATGACCCCGATCCTGCGCTCGTGACCACCCAACTCGTACTCGAGGAGTCTCTTCTGTGCCGCCTGCTCTTCGAGCATCACCTTGTTGCGTGTGATCTGGACGATCCTGGCATCGCCTTCTCCATCGTTCGGCCCGATCACCTGAAGGCGCACGATGGAGCCTTTCGGTCCCCGGATCAGGTCCACGACTTCATCGAGACGCATACCTACGACGTCGATGATCGGGTCCGTTTCGCCCTGGGCGACGCCGATGATGCGATCGAGGGGGTTGAGCCCACCGCTTTTGTCCGCCGGGCCCGCGGGAAGCAAACGGTCGATGGATGTGTACTCGTCCACCATCCGCAACACCGCCCCGATTCCTTCAAGCGAAAGCGACATGTTGATGTTGAACTGCGCATAGTTGCGCGGCGTGAAGTACTCGGTGTGCGGATCGTACGTGCTGGTGAATGCGTTGATGTAGCTCTGGAAAGCCTCTTCGCTTCGGGTCTCGGGCTTCGTTTGCGTGAGCTGCCGCAGGCGGTTGCGGTAGCGTTTGCCGAGAGATTCCTCGATCTGGTCGATTTCGCGGTCATGCAACAGCATTTCCAGCGTCCACGCCTTGACCCGCTTGCGCCACAGTTCGTCCATCGCGTCGCGGTCCCGTGGCCATGGCGCATTCTCGCGGTCGATCTCGAGCGACTCGTCCACGGTGAAATCCAGCGTGTCGAGACCATGGTCGACCAACTCGAGGACGTACTCCAGCCGATCGATCAACCTCTCCTGAAACAGGTTGAAGATCTCGAACGCAGGTTCCAGGTCGCCCTGCTTCAGCGCCTCATCGAGGCTGAACCGATACTTCTCATCCAGTGCCCGAACATCCGAGGCAAGGAAGTACGCACGGTCCGAATCGAGCCTGTCCAGGTACTTGTCGAAGACCTGGGCCGAGACGCTATCGTCGATCTTTCTGCGCGGATAGTAGTGATTCCTGCGCAACTCGTTGACGATGGAAATCGAGGTCTTGGAATGCGACGCCAGCGGCGCCAGCAGTTCGTAGTCGCGACTCTCGGCCTGCGGCGCATCCGAAGCCCAGGCCGGGATGATCGTCAGCGCGAGCGTCGCAGCGATGGTCCATCGAGCTAGCATTTCAGCCATTTAGTCCCCAAGGGTTTGCAAGAGTTCACGCCGGGGGCGAACTGTACCCCGAACCGGGCCGCCTGTTCCACGGTCGAGGCCGGCCAGGAAGCCACATCGCGAGCGAGCGCGCTACAATCGGAGCGAACCACCCGCAGGATGCCTCCACATGCGAAACCGGTATGCCGCCATCATCGTCCTGGCTACCCTCGGCCTGCAACCCGATGCCGGGGCGCAGGACGAGGCGGCCAACCGAGCCGAAGGCCAGGCCTTCCTCGAGCAAAACGCCGAACGCGAAGCAGTCGTGTCGCTGCCATCGGGGCTGCAGTACGAGGTTCTCGCCGAAGGTGATGGCGCAAAGCCAGGACGTCGCAGCACCGTCGTCGTGCACTTCCATGGAACAAACGTGTCCGGGGAGCGCCAGCGACCCGGCACGATTGGTCCATGGTCGTCGAGCGGGGCCGGGCCACAGGCGAAGCCGAAGGCTGCGGCTGTGGGGCACTATCGCGGCACGTTGATCGATGGCACGGAATTCGACAGTTCTCACAAACGGGGCGAGCCGGCGAGGTTTCGGGTAAACCAGGTCATCGCCGGCTGGACGGAAGCGCTGCTGCGCATGCGGGCCGGAGACAAGTGGAAACTCTTCATCCCCGCTGACCTCGCATACGAAGACCGCGGCGCCGGGCCGCTGATCGCCCCGGGTTCCACGCTCATCTTTGAAGTTGAACTGCTCGAAGTGCGGTAAGCCCAGGGTGCATCTGCGGCCTGTTTGCTCCGTGAACCTGATCCATGCCGTTTGCAGGCCTTCCCGTGCGCCCGCCTGAAGCGCCGACCCGCACGATCGTACTGGCCGCGGTCGCGGCGGTGCTGGCCATCGTATGGCTCGCGCGCAGTTTCGAACTCGATACCGGCGAACTGACAGGGTTTTTCCTGATGAGCGTGTGGCTGGTGGCGGGCATGGTGATACTCGCCGCCCTCGCCGTCACGATCGCAAAGGTGTTGCGCCGGTTTCAGGACAGGTCGACGAAGAAACGACGAATGCGCGGCACGTAGTAGTTGTCGGCATCAAGCGAGAACGCGACGGCGTGGGCGCGGCCGAGTATGCGCTCCTGCGAAACGGGCCCGATCTTGCGGAAGTCCCCACTGTTGTCGCGGTTGTCGCCAAGCACCAGGTAGTTGCCCGGCGGCACGGTGAAGCGACGGAACGACGAGGCGGCCGGGTCATTGGCGTACCGAAGGACCATGATGGTCCGCGACTGGCCAAGGATAGTCTCGCGCAGGACCTTGTAGGACCCGGAAGGCTGTATGCGCAGGTGCGCGCACTCTTCTTCCGTCAGGGCTTCGTAGGTGGCGCTGATGCCGTTGATGATGAGCGTGTTGCGGCGCAACTCTACCGTGTCACCCGGAATGCCGACGATACGCTTGATGAACTGCCGGTCGTCCACCGGATTGAGGAATGTGACGATGTCCCCGCGCTGCGGGTCCGTCCACTCCGCTACGCGTACCAGCGTGAAGGGGAAACGCAGACTGTAGGCCAGCTTGTCGACCACGATCCGATCACCCGTGAGGATCGTCGGCTCCATCGAGCCGGAGGGCACCTGGTTCCAGTCGGCAATGGCGGAGCGAAACACCAGCATCAACGCGACGAACACCAGGAATCCGCGCCAGTCGATCCAGATCCTGCGAAGTTTGCTGGCGGCCATTTCCGTTGGCTGACCGACCCGGTCTCGGGACGAACTCATGGCTACGTTGCGGAAGATTGCGCCTGTCTGCGCTCGAATTCCGCCTGCTGTTCGGGGCTGGCAACTCCCTGGTGCTTCGACTTCCACTCGGCGTACGGCATCCCGTAGACGATCTCCCGCGCCGCTTCGTAGTCGATGTCGCGGCCCTCTTCACGCGCCGCTTCCACGTACCACTTGGAAAGACAGTTTCGACAGAACCCCGCAAGGTTCATGAGGTCGATGTTCTGCACGTCCTTGTGCGCATCCAGATGATCCACGAGGCGGCGGAACACGGCCGCTTCGATTGTCCGGGCTCGTGCTTGGTCGCGGTCATCGGTCATGGTGTACTTCTCAAGCGATTACTGACAATGCGGATGATAATCCCATGCTAGACCTGCTCGCCAATCCAGAGGTATGGATCGCATTCCTTACCCTGACGATGCTCGAGATCGTCCTCGGCATCGACAACATCGTCTTCATCTCCATCCTGACGGGACGGCTGCCCCCACATCAGCGGGCGACGGCCCGCTACCTGGGGCTTGGCCTTGCGATGTTCATGCGCATCGGCCTGCTGGCATCTCTGGCGTGGATCATGAGCCTGTCGGCGGACCTGTTCGAGATCTTCGGTCATGGCGTTTCCGGGCGCGACATCATCCTGATCGGCGGAGGCGGTTTCCTGCTCGCGAAATCCACGCGGGAGATGCACAACGCCCTCGAGCATCGGCAAAGCGACGCCACGGGTGCACCTGTTGCCACGTTCGCGGGGGTCCTCGTGCAGATCGGCCTGATCGACATCGTGTTCTCGCTCGACTCCGTGATTACGGCGGTCGGCCTCGTGGACGAACTGCCTGTCATGATCGCGGCGATCGTCGCCGCCGTGCTGGTGATGATGGTGGCGGCCGGTCCGGTCAGCAGGTTCATCGACGACCACCCGACCTTGAAGATGCTGGCGCTTTCTTTCCTGCTGATGATCGGCCTGATGCTCGTCGCCGAGGGATTCGCCGTCTCGGTGCCGAAAGGCTACGTGTACTTCGCGATGGGTTTCTCCCTCCTGGTGGAACTGCTGAACATTCGCGTGCAGCGAGACCCGGTCAAGCTGCGCAAGACGCAACTGGCAGACCTGGTGCAGCCGACCAGATAGCAGACCCACCGGTTGAGCGGGAAGGGCTAACCTGGCCTGTCGCGCAGGAAAACGAACTCGTTGCCTGAAGACTCGGCGTCGCAGTAGCGATATCCGCCCCAGTCGAAGTCCTTCAGCCCAACCATCGTGTCGATTCGGTTCTTCACGATGAAACTCGCCATCAGTCCGCGTGCCTTCTTGGCGTAGAAGCTGATGAACTTGTAGCGGCCGTTCTTCAGGTCCTTGAAGACCGGGCGGACCACGCGGCTCGCCCCGATGCGACCCGGATCGAGAACGTCCCAGTACTCGTTCGAGGCGAGGTTGACCAGGATTCTCGAGCGATGTCCTTCGAGTTCCGCCGCGAGCGATGCCGACAGCCTGTCGCCCCAGAACTCATAGAGGTTCTTGCCGCGCGGATTGGACAGCGACACGCCCATCTCAAGGCGATAGGGCTGGATCAGGTCCAGGGGCTTCAACACGCCGTACAGGCCGGAGAGGATCCGCACCCGCTTCTGCGCCCAGGTGAAGTCGCGCTCCGAGTAGTCCCAGGCCTGCATGCCGACGTAGACATCGCCACGGAAGGCAAGAGCCGCCTGCTTGGCGTTGTCCCGGGTGAAGGGAAGCGCCCATTCGTTGTAGCGGTCGCAGTTGAGTTCACCCAGCTTCGTGCTGATCCCCATCAGGTCCGAGACTTCGCCCGGAGACAGGTCCTTGAGCTGATCGATCAGCAACCGGGCGTCGTCGAGAAATGCCGGCTGCGAGAACTTGCGCGTCTGCGGTCTGGACTCGAAATCCAGCGACTTGGCTGGAGAGATTACCAACAGCATGAGATGACCCCCTTGTCGCGAGGCTCGTTCACCACTCCCACTATTGTAATGGGACGCACCCCTGCGGCCAAACGGAACCAGGCACGGGCCTTGTTTGCGAATTCGGCTGATGGGGAGACAGGTTGTCGAGATCGACTTGCCAGACCGTACAGACGTCCCGGCCCACCGTGGGTGCCCGATCAGTCGCCCAACACTTCGAGAGCCCCAAGTAGAGGCAGCAGCTTCAGCACGGTCTCTCGGAACTCCTCGGGTTTCGCCGTGGCGATTTTCTTGGCTTTGCGTTCTCTCCAGGCCAGGGTCTGCACAAGGTTTGCAGCAATGACTGACGGTTGGTCGAGGTTCTCGATCGGGACTTCCGTGGCACCGCCACGAATGCTGGTGCTGATCGGGCAACAGATGAGCAGTCCCGTTCTTCGATTGTATTCCTGGCTGCTCAACACCAGGGCCGGGCGATATTTGCCGATCTCCCTGCCCTTCGTTGGTTCGAAGTCAAGCCATACCACGTCCCTGCGTCCTGGGACGAAACCTGTGCGCATCGCTCAGAGGCCGACCTCAGGTCCTCTGGGATCCGCCAATTCGTCAGCATGCGAATTGTCCGGCGTGATCTCTGCCAACAACTCGCTCTCACTGTAGGGAAACCGAAATGTGCCCAATTTTCCGACCGCAGGTTTGACAACGAGGCCTTCGCCGCTCACGTCGACCGTGACCTTGGTGCCGGCCTGGAATTGCGGCATTTCGGCCATGATGCCGGTAACGCGCAGGGCGAGGCTATTGCCCCACTTCTTGATCTCCGTTTCTACTCGCACAGTTCCCTCTGCAATACTCCCATCTTCCTCAAAGTGTATCCAGAGTAGATACCGTGTCAATGTGGCATTGGTGCGTGCCTATCCCCCGAAGGCGCGAATCGCCTCGCGGGCCGCGTCGATCAGCGGTGTCGGGTAGACACCCATGACGACGATGGCGACACCGATAATCGCAACGGTGGCAGGACCCCACCACGACTGCGTAGCCTCGCCGCCCGTTCCTGTCTGCTTGGTCATGCCGAACACGATGCGCAGGTAGTAATAGATACCGATGGCGCTGCCGATCACCAGCGCCCAGACGAGGAGCCAGAGGCTGCCTTCCACGCCGGCCGCGAACAGGTAGAACTTGGCGATGAATCCGACCGTGAGCGGAATGCCCGCGAGGGACAACGCCGCGGCGGTCAGAACGGCGGCCAGCAGCGGGCGGCGCCAGAACAGTCCTTCGTAGTCGGCCAGGTCTTCGACATCTTCGTCGGCGGACACGACGGTCATGACGCCGAAAGCCGCCAGGCTCATCGCGAAGTAGCCGACCAGGTAGACCATGCCGGTCTCCGCCGCCATCTCCGGGCCCGCCGCGGACTCGACCGCCAGTACCGCGATCAGGAGATAGCCCATGTGCGCGATGGAGGAATAGGCAAGGAGCCGCTTGAGGTTGTCCTGCAGCAGCGCGAGGACGTTGCCCGCCACCATGGAAACGATGGCGATGAGCGACAGGCCGAAGAAAAGCGCTTCGAGGGACAGCACATCCGCGGTTGCGACGTAGCGCAGCAAGAGGGCCGCGACGGCGCCCTTGGAAACTGTCGCCACGAAACCCGTTACCGGTGCGGGCGCGCCCTGGTAGACATCCGGCGTCCACATGTGGAACGGCACCAGCGAGAGCTTGAAGGCGAGTCCCGCAAGGATCATGCCCTGACCGACCCGCAGCAGGACGCCGTCCCCCGCAAGGGCGTCTGCGAACTGCATGGATCCGGTCTCGCCGTACACCAGCGCCATGCCGAACAGGATGGTCGTCGAGGCGACGCCCGACAGCACCAGGTACTTGATCGCCGCTTCCAGCGGCGCCCGCCCGCTGTCGGGATAGGCGATCATGGCGTAGAGCGAGATGGACAGGATCTCCATGCCGAGGAGAAAGGCGCCGAAATGGGTTGCGGCCGCCATCGTCATGGCGCCGAGGGTCGCCGTGAGAAGCAGGATGTAAAACTCCTCCTGCTGCGTGGCGCGTCTGTCCACGTAGCCGTACGTCAGCAACGCCGTGGCGATCGCCGCGACGATGAACAGCGCGTTGAAGAAGTTCGCGTAGCCGTCCACGAGCAGGAAGCCGTCCAGGTGCGCCCCGCCCGCGCCATGGGTGAATCCGATAGAGGCGAGCGTCGCCAGCAGGACCACGAGGGTCATCCCCAACGAAACAGGGCCGCGGCGAACAAACGATATGGCGAGCAGCATCAACGTCGCGCCACCGGCCAGCACGATATAGGGCGCGAGTGCCGTCAACTCAGGCCCGGTCATGGCGCGACCTGCCAGAGCGCCTCGACGACGGGCGCGGACATGTCAAGCAACTCCTGCGGATGGATGCCGATCCAGACGAGTCCCGCCATCATCAGGACCATCACGCTCATTTCACGCAGACCGAAGTCGCGCATCGAGGGCACGTCCGGATTCGGTGTCCCCTGGAACGAACGCTGCATGAGGAAGAGTCCGTAGACGGCGGCCACCACGACGCCGAGAGCACCGGCGACGGTCATCGGGACGTTGGCCTTGAAGGCCCCCACGAGGACGAGGAATTCGCCGACGAAGTTGCCGAGGCCGGGCATGCCCACCGATGCGATGACGAAAAACAGCGTCACGGCGCCCATGCGCGGCGCCCGTGTCCACAACCCTCCCATGTTCGACATCTCTCGCGTGTGCAGGCGCTCCTGCAGCGCCCCGGCCATCATGAACAGCGCCGCAGTGGAGAAGCCGTGCGCGACCATGGTGACCACCGCCCCCTGCACGGCCAGGTCGTTGACGACGAGGACGCCGGCAACTTCATGGAACGCGAACACGCCAAGCAGGACGAAGCCCATGTGGGCGACGGAACTGTACGCGACCAGCCGCTTGAAGTCCGATTGGCTGTAGGCCATGAAACCGCCGTAAAGAATGCTCAACGCGCCCAGGAACATCGCCCAGAACGCGAAGTCGGCGGAGGCCTCCGGGAACAGCGGGACCACGAACCGAATCAGGCCGTACGCGCCGGTCTTCAACAGGATGCCCGCCAGTATGACGCTGCCAGCCGTGGGCGCCTGGGTATGCGCGTCCGGCAGCCAGGTATGGAAAGGCACACCCGGCAGCTTGACGACGAAAGCGACGAAAAACCCGAGCATCAGGTAGAACGCGATGTCGCCGCCGAGGTCCGCGTCGAGGAGGTCGTAGTAGTTGAACGTGATCACCCCGTTCGCGGCGTAGTTGAAGTACACCAGCGCCAGGATCGCGAACAGCATCAGTAGCCCGCTGATCTGGGTGAACAGGAAGAACTTCATGGAGGCATACGCCTTGTCTTCGTGGCCCCAGATGGCGATGAGGAAGTACATGGGAATCAGCATGACTTCCCAGAAGAAGAAGAACAGGAACAGGTCCAGCGCCGTGAACACGCCAACGACGCCGGCCATCACCCAGAGAATATTGAACTGGAAGAACCCGGGCCTCTCCCTGATCTCGGTCCAGGAGGAGACGACGGCGACGATGCCGAGGAACAGCGTCAGCGCCACCAGCAACTGCGACAGGCCATCCATGGACAGGACGACATTGATGCCGAAGCGCGGGATCCACGGAATGTACTGGTTGGCGTACCCGTCGCCAAGGATGAAAGCACCCACCCAGGCGAGCGTCACGATGAACGTGGCGAGACTGATCCACTTCGGGGCCACCGGGTGGAGTTTCTCGGACAGCCAGGCGACTGCGCCAGCACCCAGCATCAGGAGGATCAGGGCGAGGATATTCACCTACAACACCCCCGCCACGAGGAATACCACGGCGAGTCCGATCGCCATGTTGACCGCATACCAGCGCAACCGACCGGTCTGCGTCAGCACCGTGACCTGGTGCAGCCTCCGCATGACCACGACCGTGCCCCTGTAGACGAAGTCCACCGCGTCGGGCTTGTTGACGCGCGCGAGCCAGACGAAGGGTGCCACGAATACGCAGTCGTACAGCCAGTCGAACCCCCAGCCGCCGAACCAGAAGCGACCGACGGCGTTGAGCTCGGGCGCGGCCTCCGCCTCGCCGGCGTTGCGGTAGAGCAGGTAGCCGACCGCGATCCCCAGCAGCGGCACGAGCACCGTCACGAGCGGGACCGCATCGAAGTGCGAGAACTCCTTCAGCGGACCGAGCTGCCCGTCGAGGATGCTGAAACCCAGCCAGCCGCCGCCCACCGAGAGCACGAGGAGCACGAGCAGCGGCCCCCACATGTTGATCCGGGACTGGTCGTGGGGCTCTGTCTTCGTCCTGCCGAAGAAAGTGATGAGCATCATGCGTGTCGTGTAGAGCGACGTCATGAAAGCCGCGGCGACCGCCCCGACCCAGAACAGGGCACCGTAGTCCCACGCGCTGACGACGATGGCGTCCTTGCTATAGAACCCGGACGTCAGGGGGAATGCGACCAGCGCCGCCGATCCCACCAGCATGCTGAGAAAGGCAATGGGCATCTTCCGCCAGAGGCCACCCATCCGGAACATGTCCTGCTGGTGGTGCAGCGCCAGGATGACCGATCCGGACGCAAGGAACAGGAGCGCCTTGAAGAAGGCGTGGGTCATCAGGTGGAAGATCGCCGCCGACCAGGCGCCGACGCCGAGCGCCAGGAACATGTAGCCGATCTGGCTCATGGTCGAGTAGGCGAGCACGCGCTTGATGTCGCGCTGCATCAGCGCCGTGAAGGACGAAATGAACAGCGTGGCCAGTCCCACGCACGCGACGGCCAACTGCGCGTCCGGCGACAGCAGGAACAGGTCGTGGGTGCGTGCGATGAGATACACACCGGCCGTGACCATCGTCGCCGCATGAATCAGCGCGGACACCGGCGTCGGGCCAGCCATGGCATCCGGCAGCCAGGTCTGCAGCGGCACCTGGGCCGACTTGCCGACGGCGCCGCCGAGCAGGAGCAGGGCGATCAGAGTCGCCATGGACGAACCCTCGGGCCATGCCTCCTTGGCACCGGCCATGGCAGCGCTGATGTCGATGGTGCCGAACTCGCGGAACAGCAGGAACAGGCCCAGCAGCATGGCGGTGTCGCCCACGCGCGTGACGACGAATGCCTTGCGCGCCGCATAGCCGTTCTCGGGTTCGGTATGGAAGAAACCGATCAGCAGGTAGCTGCAGAGCCCCACGCCTTCCCAGCCGAGAAACAGGACCAGCAGGTTGTCGCCGAGCACCAGCATCAGCATGGCGAAGACGAACAGGTTCATGTACGCGAAGAACCGGCTGTAGCCTTCCTCGTCCCACATGTAGCCCGTGGCGTAGAGGTGAATAAGGAAGCCCACGCCGGTGATAACGCCCATCATGACCAGCGAAAGGGCATCGAGGTACAGCCGGATGGCCGGCGCGAACCCGCCGACCTCCATCCAGGTCCACATCTCGTAGGTGTGGCTCGGAAGCCCCGAGCGCTGGAACTCGAGGCCAACGATGAACGCGATGACCGCCGACAGGCCCACCGAGCCTGCGCCGACGATACCGACGACACGCTTGTCCAGCCTGCCCTCGGTCAGCAGCAGGATCAGGGAGCCGGCGAGGGGGGCCAGCGGAACGAGCCACAACAGGTTCATCGTCTACCCGCTCAACTCGCCGGCCGTATCGATGTCGAGGCTGTCGAAGCGACGCTCCAACTGCAGCACCAGGCCCAGCGCAACGGCGACTTCCGCCGCCGCGAGCGCCAGGATCAGCATGAACATGATCTGCCCGTCCGGGGCCCCCCACTTTGCGCCCGCCGCGATGAAGGCAAGCCCGCAGGCGTTCATCATGATCTCCAGCGACATCAGCAGGAAGATCACGTTGCGCCGCACCAGCACGCCGACCAGGCCCATGACGAACAAAGCCGCCGCGAGCGCCAGGACGTGTTCGATCGGGATGACGGGGACGGTCACGACAACTCCTCCCGCCGATCGCCCAGGTAGCGCCGCCCGAGGTGGTAGGCGCCGATGAGCGCCGCGAGCAGCAGCATGGCGGCCAACTCCACCGCCAGCAGGTACTGTTGGAATAGCGCCGTGCCCACCGCCTTGGGGCCGACCATCTCGCCCTTGGTGGCACCGGGAGCATCGAGAACGATGACATAGAGCATCTCGAGGAGCAGCACCCCGACCAGGATCGCGGGTCCGATCCACATGCCGGGCTGCAACCACAGGCGCTCGCGTTCCGCCGATCGCCTGCCGAGGTTCAGCATCATGACGACGAACAGGAACAGCACGACGATGGCGCCGGCATAGATGACCACCTCCAGCGCGGCGGCGAAGGGAGCGCCCAGCAGGAAAAAGATCACGGCGATGGACAGCAACGAGACCACCAGGTAGATCAACGCGTGCGCGGCGTTGCGGCGCGTGATGACGAGCACGGTGGAAGCGAGCGCCACCGCCGCCGCGATGTAGAACAGTGCGAGGGCCATTATGCCGGTCCGTCCAGTCGTTCGGCGATCATGGCAGCAAGCTCCGGTGATCGGTTGGCGGCGCCTCGTTCAGTGCTTCTCCCTTGTCCTTGCCCTCGATGGTTTTGCCGGCCACGCCCCAGAAGCTGTAGTCCGGGTACTTCCCGGGGCCGTTGATAAGCAGGTGCTCCTTTTCGTAGACCATGTTGTCGCGGTTGTACTCGCACAGCTCGAAATCGGGCGTGAGCTGGATGGCGTACGTCGGGCAGGCTTCCTCGCACATGCCGCACATGATGCAGCGGGAGAAATTGATGCGGAAAAACTCCGGATACCAGCGGCCGTCCTCCTCGCGTTCGGTCTTCTGCAGCGCGATGCAATCCACCGGGCAGGCCACCGCGCAAAGGTTGCACGCCACGCAGCGCTCTTCGCCGTCCGGATCCCGCGTCAGGATGATGCGGCCCCGATAGCGCGGCGCGGCGTACGGCATCTCGTCCGGATATTCCACCGTCTCGTTGCGCATGAACGTGTGCTGGAAGACGGTCCAGAGGGTTCTCAGTTGACTCCACATATCGGCCTATCCTCGCCTTTTCATTGCGCCAACCACAGCGATACCCCACCCGTCACCAGGAGGTTGAGCAGCGACAGGGGCAGCAGGATCTTCCATCCGAGCGACATGAGCTGGTCATACCGGGGACGCGGTATGGCGGCGCGCAGCAGGATGAAGAGATGAATGAACACGGCGGTCTTCAAACCGAACCACACCACCGGTGGGATGTACTCCGCCCCCGGCAGAAAAGCGGGCGCGAGCCAGCCGCCGAAGAACAGCGTGACGACAAGCGCGGAGGTCAGCACCATGGCGAGGTATTCCCCGGCCATGATCAGCGCGAACTTCATGCCGGAGTACTCGGTGTGGAATCCGGCGGTGAGTTCGTGCTCCGCCTCCGGCAGGTCGAAAGGCAGGCGGTGCGACTCCGCCAGACCGGCCAGGAAGAAGATCAGGAAGCCGACGCACTGCGGGAAGATGTACCACACCCCCTGCTGCGACTCGACGATCTCGACCAGGCTGAAGGAGCCCGCGTGGATCACGACTCCCATGAGCGAAAGGCCCATGAACACTTCGTAGGTCACCATCTGCGCGGCGGCGCGCAGGCCTCCGAGCATGGCGTACTTGTTGTTGCTCGACAGCCCGGCAAGCAACACGCCGTAAACCGCGAGGGAACTCATCGCGAGGAAGAACAGGACCGCGATGTTCGAATCGGTGATGTGCAGGTCCGGGCCGAACGGCACGATGACGTAGGCCATCAGCATGGAGCCCGCGACGATCGCCGGCGCCATGATGAAAAACGCCCGGTCGCCGAACGGCGGCAGCCAGTCCTCCTTCGTGAAGAGCTTCACGGCATCCGCCAGCGCCTGGAGCACGCCGAACGGTCCGACGCGATTCGGACCCAGGCGATCCTGCCACCAGCCGAGCAGCCGGCGTTCCCACCAGACGAGCACCAGCGCGAATACCAGCGCGCCGACGGCCACCGGAAGGATGAGAATGTAGTTCCACTCCACGACTATCCCCTGGCGATAATTTCCGTGCGGCGCTCGAAGTCCGGATCGCGCTCGAACTCCACGGTACCGACGGGGAGCGGGCCGGGCATGTCCGGCAAGCCGCAAACGCAAGCCGCCGTGCCCCGGGTCATGGCTTCATCCACGCGGACCTCGACGGAGACCGGCAACGCGGCGCACTTGACCCCGTCA
Source organism: Candidatus Azotimanducaceae bacterium (assembly GCA_965203615.1). GTDB lineage: Bacteria > Pseudomonadota > Gammaproteobacteria > Pseudomonadales > Azotimanducaceae > VXNE01. The sequence continues at coordinate 3,379,778 of OZ241900.1, read as the reverse complement.
CCCTGGGCCACGCCAAGTTGCCGGGCATCCTCCGGATTCAGGACGATGTGCGGCGAGGGACTGCTGGCGGCGACCGGCCAGGAACGCGCCGACAGTTCGTCGCTGCCGAAGATCGCGTGCAACGGCAACAGCTTGACGCCGTCTCCCGCGGCAAACGCAGCCGGAGGACTCCGGAACTGCCGCGCGTCCGCACCATCGGCGTCCGCTTTGGCGGCGATCAATCGAACACCCGGGTCGCCGCCGCTCAATCCGCCGTTCACTTCCTGTTGAAACTTGAACACCGACTGGTTCGAGTTCCATCCCGGCGACCAGACGTAAGGCACCGTCGAACCGGGTTGACGACCGGTGTTCTGACCTTCCATGGAGTAGGCGAACGGCGTCTCCTCGTCAACCGTTGGTTTCGGCTCGTGCACGTTGACGTCCGCGCGCATGGCGGTGCGGCCGCTGTAGCGATGCGGCTGGCGCGGGATCCTGGTATCGGCTTCGCCACGATAGCCGGCGGCTGGGGCGGCTTCGGGAATCGTCGCCAGGGCTGGCACCGCCGCCGCGCAATCGCGAACCAGATCGTCCATGTGTGACCAGGCACAGTCGTTGCGACCCGCCGCGTGCGCGGCGCGCTGAATCCACACCCAGGAAGGTACGACCTCATCCTCCTCATCCCCGGGCTCGAACACCTGGTAGAAGCGCTGCGCACGGCCTTCGTAGTTGACGAAAGTGCCGTTGCACTCCGCGTAGGTTGCAGCCGGCAGCACGAGATGGGCGGCCTGTGCCGTCGCGTTCTCCAGCGTGTCGATGACGACGACTTGGGCACCGGCGGCAAGGGTTGCGTCGACGCGTTCCCTTTCGGACCGCCGATACAGGTCGTTCTCCATGATGACGAGGGTTTCCGCCGCACCCGACTGCACCGCCTCGAGGGCGTCATCCAGGCTCAGCCCGGCATTCACCATGGCCGCGCCGAAACTGTTCGCTTCGTGCGGCGCGATCAGGAGCGCCGGATCCGCTCCGCGCGCGCGCAGCGCCCAGGCGATGTTCGCCGCGGCTTCGATGACGCCGCGTTGTCCCGACCCCGTTCCAGTGACGATCAACGGCCGCTCCGCCCCCGTGAGAACGGTGGCGACACGATCGATGAACTCGTCCCCGACCGTGACTTCGGGGCCGCCCTCGGGCGCGGCGAAGTCACCGTCGATGCGATGCGCGACCGCGTATCCGGCGCGGGCGATATCCTCGGGCGCGGCGTGAAGCGTCGCCTCCGCCACGTCGTCGAGACGCGTGGGCAACGTGGTGGCCAGGAATACGGGGCTCAAGGCGCCCTGCGCGTGGCCACGAATGCCGGCATCCTGCCAGCCGGGTATGGCTGCCTCGTTGCCCATTTCCAATGCCCGTCCGCGCGCCGCCTGCCGTATCGACAGGGCCACGCGGGGAGCGGTATTCAGCACGTCCTCGCCAAGCACGAGCACGGCGTCCGCGGCTTCGACATCCTTCACGGTGGGGATGCGCGCCCCGCTCCGCCGGTGGATGTCGAGTGCGAGCGCGATGAGTTCCGACTCGCCGTCGGCCAGACCATTGCAGAAGTTCTCCTCGCCGACGAGATTGCGCAGGGCGAAGTTCGCTTCCACGCTGGCGCGCGGCGAGCCGATGCCCACGGCTTTCCTGTCCCGCAGCATTTCGCCGAGCGTGTCGATGGCCGCGTCAACGCCGCGCGCCTCGAACACCTCGTCGCCGGCGCGCGTTCCCGCCTTCCTGATCCGCGACTGATCATTCACGAAATGGGAGCCGAAGCGGCCGCGATCACAAAGAAAATAGCCGTTGATTTCGCCGTGATAGCGGTTGTGCACGCGTTTCAGATCGCCGTAGCGCTCGCTCGGAAAGATATTGCAGCCCACGGCGCAGCCCGGACAGACGGATGGCGCCGACTGCAGGTCCCACTTGCGGGTGTACTGTTTGGAGAAGGGCTTGTCCGTGAAAACCCCGGTCGGGCAGACCTCGACCAGGTTGCCGGAGAACTCGTTCTCGAGCTTGCCGTCCGCCGCGCGGCCGAAATACATCCGGCTCCGTGAACCCATCGCTTCCAGGTCCGTGCCGCCGGCGTAGTCGCGATAGAACCGCACGCAGCGATAGCAGGTGATGCAACGATTCATCTCGTGGCCTATGAACGGGCCCAGGTCCTGGTTGCGCCAGGTCCGTTTCGTACCGCGATAGCGGCGCTCGGAATGCCCCGTCATGACCGTCATGTCCTGCAGGTGGCACTCGCCGCCCTCCTCGCAGACCGGACAGTCGTGCGGGTGGTTTTCCATCAGCCATTCGATGACCGACTCGCGGAAACGGGCGGCGTGGGGGGCGGCGATGGAAATCCGCATGCCGTCGCGCACGGACGTGATGCACGCCATCACGAGGCGTCCCCGATCGTCGTTCTCATCGGCATATTCCATGATGGCGCACTGTCGGCAGGCACCGACGGAACCCATGGCCGGATGCCAGCAGAAATACGGCAGGTCCAGGTGCTGCGAGAGCACGGCTTCCAGCACGTTCTGCCCGGCCTTCGCCTCGTAGCGCTCGCCATCAACGATAATGGTTGCCATTTCCTCTCCGGACTCCTAACCGTCGCCGTTGCGTTTCTTGTACGGGCAGCGTCCTTCGCGAACATGCGCCTCGAAGTCCTCCCGGAAGTACTTGAGCGCGCTTTGCAAGGGTTCGATGGCGCCCGCAGCGTGCAGACAGAATGTATTTCCGGGTGCGCCGATAAACGCCCCGTTCGTCTCCAGGGTTTCGATGTCCTCCATCGTGCCGCGACCTTCCTCGATGTCGATCAGCAGTTCCTCCAGCCACGGCAGGCCTTCCCTGCACGGCGTGCAGAAGCCGCATGATTCCTGCGCAAAGAAGTGCTGCAGGTTCCTGGACATATCCACCGGACAGATCGAATCGTCCATCAGGATCATCGTACCGGTTCCCATGCGGCTGCCCGCCGCGGAAATGGACCCGTAGTCCATGGGCAGGTCGAGGTGCTCCTCCGGCACCAGGAAGTCCGTGGAGGCACCGCCAGGAAGCAATCCCCGCAAGGCATAGCCGTCCCGCATCCCGCCTGCATGGGTCTCGATGATCTCGCGAATCGTAGTGCCCATGGGGAGTTCCCAGAGGCCGGGATTGTTCACCTTCCCCGACACGCCGTAGATCTTCGTCCCGGCGTCGTCGGTGAGTCCCAGGCCACGGAACCAGTCCGCTCCAAGGCGCACGATGCCCGGCACGCAACAGAGGGTCTCGACATTGTTCACCACGGTGGGCCGGCCCCAGGCGCCGCTTGCGGGCGGGAACGGCGGTTTCAGGCGAGGCTGAGCCCGCTTGCCCTCGAGCGCGTTCAGGAGCGCGGTCTCCTCTCCGCAGATGTAGCGCCCGGCGGAGCTGTGCAGCCTGAGGTCGAGGTTGAATCCCGTGCCGAAGATGCCCTCTCCCAGGTACTTCCGGTCGCGCGCTTCGGCGATCGCGCGTTCCAGGGCCCGGAAGGGCTCGAAATACTCTCCGCGCAGAAAAATGTAGGCGCGCTCGGCGCCGATGGCATAGGCCGCGATGATCATGCCTTCGAGCAGAACATGCGGATCGAAGGTCATCAGGTAGCGGTCCTTGAACGTCCCGGGTTCCATTTCGTCGGCGTTGCAGACCAGGTACTTGGGCCCCGGGCCGGCGGCGTCTCCGTGCGGGACGAAACCCCACTTGACTCCCGTGGGAAAGCCCGCGCCGCCACGGCCGCGCAGGTTCGCGTCCTTGACCAGTTCGATAACCTCTTCGGAGGTCATGGCTGTCACCGCCTGGCGCGCGCCGGAATAGCCGCCGGCGGCCTCGAAGGCATCGATGTCGACAACGCGGCCGCCGTTCTGCTCGATTCGTTCGGTGAGAGGTCTTTCCATCGCGCGAAGTGCTCTACTCGAACCGGGCAAATATCTCGTCCAGCCGTTCGGCCTGGACGTTCGTGACCAACTCTTCCCCGACCAGCATCGTCGGCGCCTTGTCGCAGGCGCCAATACAGACGATGGGCAACAGCGTGAAGCGGTCGTCCTGCGTCGTCTCGCCGAAGTCGATTCCGAGGTGCGCCTTGACCTGCTCCGCGAGGCCGTCCGCGCCCATGACGTAGCAGCTCACGCTGTCGCAGAGCATGACGACGTGACGGCCGACGGGGTGTCGATAGATCCTGTTGTAGAAAGTCGCGACCGCGTCCAGCGCCTCGGCGGACATACCGAGCAGGCGGGCGATGGCAAACAGGCTCTGATCGGATACCCAGCCCCTGTGCTTCTGCACGATCATCAGGGCGTCGATGGCTGCGGACGGGCGGTCCGGCAGATGCGCGCACTCCGCCTCGATTGCGGCGACTTCGGACTCCGACAGAGTCTCGATCAGGGCTGAATCGGTCACGGTGTCACTCGTCATCGATCGACGTCCGCCATGACGAAATCGATGCTCGCGATGATGGCGATGAGGTCCGCGACCATGAAACCGTTGCTGATGAACGGAATCATCTGCAGCGCGGGGAAGGACGGCGTGCGAACGCGCGTCCGGTAGGCCATCGTGCCGCCGTCGGCGATCGAGTAGTACGAGTTCCAGCCCTTGGTCGCCTCGATCAGCGTCGTCGACTCGCACGGCGCGATGACCGGGCCCCAGCTCACGTTCAGGAAATGGTGGATGAGCGTCTCGATGTGTTCCATCGTCCGCTCCTTGGCAGGCGGCGTGGTCAGCCGATGGTCCGCCTTGTACGGTCCGGAGGGCATGTTCTCCGCACACTGCCGAATGATGCGCAGGCTCTGGCGAATCTCCTCGACGCGCACCAGGGCACGGTCGTACACGTCCCCGTTCTGCGCCGTCGGCACATCGAACTCGAACTGGTCGTAGCCGCTGTAGGGCCGGTTCTTTCGCAAATCCCAGTCGCATCCCGTCGCGCGCAGCGACGGTCCCGTAATTCCCCAGTCGAGTCCCTCGGCCGTGTTGTACGCGCCGATGCCGATGGAGCGACGCTGCAGGATCTTGTTCTTGAGCGCCATCCTTTCGTAGTGGTCGAGACGCTTCGGCATGTAGTCGACAAAGTCGAGGACCATCCTGTCCCAGCCTTCGGGCAGGTCCTGGGTGACACCGCCGATCCGGAACCAGCTCGGATGCATGCGCCCGCCCGTGATCGCCTCAATGATGGAAAAGAGACGTTCCCGGTCGGCGAACATGTACAGGACCGGCGACATCTGGCCCACGTCCTGGGCGTATGTGCCGTAGAAGACCAGGTGGCTGGAGATGCGGAACAGCTCCGCCAGCATGACGCGAATGGTCTGCGCGCGCGGCGGCACCTCGATGCCGGCCATCTTCTCCACGTTCATGACGTACGGCAGGTTGTTCATGACGCCGCCGAGGTAGTCGACGCGATCCGTGTACGGGATGTAGGTGTGCCAACTCTGCCGCTCGGCCATCTTTTCCTGGGCGCGGTGGTGATAGCCGATATCCGGGACCGCCTGCACGATCACCTCGCCATCCATCTGCAGCGCGATGCGGAACACGCCGTGTACGCTCGGGTGGTTGGGGCCGAGGTTGAGAAACATGAAGTCCGTGTGTTTCGACGCCCGGCGCATGCCCCACTCCTCGGGCACGAACCGCAATCCCTCCTGTTGCGACTGCTGGAACTCCGGCGACATCCGGAAGGGGTCCATTTCCGTCGCGCGAGCCGGATGCTCCTTGCGCAACGGATGGCCCTCCCAGTTCGGCGGTGTCAGGATGCGGCGCAGGTTCGGATGCCCCTCGAAGTCGATGCCGAACATGTCGTACGCCTCGCGTTCGTACCAGTCCGCCACCGGGTAGACATTCGTCACGGTGGGGACGCTCGGGCGAGTTTCCGGGAGCGCGGCCTTGATCCGCAGGTCCGCGTCGTGGGCCAGGGAGATCAGGTGATAGAACACCGTGAAACCGGAATCCGGCTGGCCTTCGCGGAACTGCCGTGTGCGCTCATCGATGGCGGAGAGGTCGAACAGCAGTTCATAACCTTCCTCGTCCTTCAGACAGCGCAGGATTTCCGGTACGCGGGTCCGATCCACCCACAATGTCGGAATGCCGTCTATCGTCGGCTGGGAAGCGCAGTCGCCGAACCGCGCGCGCAATACCGCCGCGATCGCCGGTTCCTGCGCGTGTTGGACAGCAGCTTCCGCCATCTCGCCGTGCCTCTCGCCGCCCCTACTTCCGTACCAGGAGGTCGTCGGACAAGGGCGCGTCGCCCACCGTGTCCGGCTGCGCCAGATCGGAGACGGCCATGCGCTCCGGCGTACGCGCATCGCGCTGGCTCGGTTCGTGCTTCCTGACGGCGCCGTCCTCTCCAATCACCCACGACAATGGCCGCGGTGTTGCCTTGATCGACTCCTGCAGCAGGTTCAGGCCCTGCATGAACGCCTCGGGGCGTGGGGGACAGCCCGGCACATAGACGTCGACCGGCAGGAACTTGTCCACGCCCTGCACGACGCTATACACATCGAACATGCCACCCGAATTCGCGCAGGAACCCATCGAGATCACCCATCGGGGTTCCAGCAACTGTTCGTACAGGTGCTGCAGAACCGGCGCCATTTTGCGGAACACGGTGCCGGACACGACGATGAGGTCCGCCTGGCGCGGCGATGCGCGGATCACCTCCGCGCCGAAACGCGCCATGTCGTGCCGCGAAGTCAGGGCCGTGGCCATTTCCACGTAGCAGCAGGACAGCCCGAAGTTGAACGGCCAGATGGAATTCGCGCGACTCCAGGCGACCAGGTCCTCTAGCTTGGCCGTGAGAACGCTTCTCCCCGCATCGTCCCGGTACGCGGCATCGACTTCCTCCATGGAAGCCCCCGGTTCGGTCTTGATCACCCGCCACCGCATCGCTTATGCGTTCGCCGCCTCCTTGCCTTGCCGCTGCCGGGCATATCCCGGCGTACGGGCGAATCGACTCTTGACCCCCCACTCGAGCGCGCCCGTCCTGAACTCGTAGACGAGGGCGGCGAGCAGGATGGCGATGAATACGGTCGCACCGGCATAACCACGCCAGCCGACTTCGAAGAACGCGACCGCCCAGGCGATAAGGAATATCGTCTCGAGGTCAAAGATGACGAAGAACATCGCGATCAGGTAGAACTCGATGGAGAAGCGCATGTCCTCCGCATCGCCCTGGGGGACGACGCCGGACTCGAAGGGGATGTCCCGTGCGCCCGCGTGTCGTGACCGGTCGCCGATGAACCACGACGCCGCCAGGGTGACGCCGATCACGGCAGCGACCACCAGGCCGTAGAGCACGAATGGCAGGATGTCCGCAGTCTCGGTCATGTACCCGTGCCAGTATCCTGCCGACCCGAAACCCACGACGACCACGCAAACGTCGCATCTCGCATGGAACAAACGTGTCCGGGGAGCGCCAGCGACCCGGCACGATTGCTCCATGGTCGACGAGCGGGGCCGGGCCACAGGCGAAGCCGAAGGCGTTGGCTGTGGGGCACTATCATTGGCAAACCTCTACGCGTTCCGGGGCATACGCCCGCGCCATGGAAACCATTTACGCAGCCTTATCTCGGCAACCTTTAATCTACGTGAATTTGGTTGGGACGCGGCAACGCTGACGGAGCGCGCGGCCAAAACAATCGACACTATACAACACATCGCCCAGCCCGCACATCTCGCCGGCCGGCGGCGAACAGGCGCCTGGCTTTTGCCCTCGCAAGCCGTTGGCCGGACCCCGACGGTCGGCCTGGCCTGTCCCGCCTCCGTCCGGGGCTGCACCCGCGCGCCCGCATCGCGACAGTCTGCTAGGATCGCGGGATCAACCTCCCGGGAACGAACACGCAGTGAGCGAAGTTGGCGAGCAACCGCCCGCACGTCCGCAGGTGGTTTCGGTGGCCGCAGCGGCGATGTTCGCGTCGGCCCTGGTTCTGCTGGCGGTCTGGATCGTCTGGCCGGAACAGGTCGTCAGCAACGGCGGCCAGTTATTCTTCATCATGCTGTGGACGTTGCTGGCATACGTGACGTTCAGGGGTGCCGGCTGGGTGCGGTACGCCATCGCCGCAACTATCGTCGTAGCGCTCCTGGTCGTTGCGAACGCGGTTTCGCCGCTGGAATCCGTGGCAAATCTCGCTCCCTGGGAAGTCCTTTGCCGGGTATTGCAGGTCGGCGCGCTCGTCCTCCTGTGCCTGCCCCGGGCGCGCCACTGGTTCGCGGCGGTGGCGGCAAACAGGGAGAAATAACCGCTGCGGACAGACCGTTTTGCGTGGTCCCGATCCTCCAAGCCTCGGTGGGCCCGATTTTTTCTGCGCGAATCCACTGTTACAACCCGGTCAAAGGTGGTATATCTGACCCTTCACCTGGCGTTGGCCCAGGTCCCCTTGGGGAAGGGGCCTGCAGATGGTGAAGAGAAAAAGCAAAAAGGGGAGGCAAAATGCCAAATAAGATAGTGCTTGGCCTGATCGTTCTCGCGGCTCTCGTCGAGGGGTTGGCCCCCGGTGCCGTTCCAGAGAACATACTGCCGCTCGCGCTGGTGGTCCTCGGAATTGTCGGCGCCGTAATGGCGGGCGATGACCACCCAACTGCAGCCTTGGTGGTCGCCGTCGCGGCCGCTGCCGCAGGGGGTGCCGATGTCTTGGACAATGTCCACTATATCGGCCAGTATCTGGACAACATCCTTGACGGATTGGTCATCGCGCTCCTGTCTGGCGCGGCGGCGACTGTCGGTATGGGGATTTATAACCAGCTCACAGCGTCGGACGACTCGGAATGAAGCGTCGGCGGTAGCCTCGGCGACCGCCCCTTCAACGCACGTCAGCGCCAGCAGTCATCGGGACCAACTGGCGGCCCTGCCCCAAAGTGGCGGGCGTTCCGAAATAAACTCCCGACCCCCCGCATGAACGGGGGGCGGGAGTTTTTTTCGACCGGTCTCCCCTGCCGGAACCGTCCCACTCCGTGCCATTTGTGGGGTCGGGCACTGCATGCGCCGGGTTCAGTCGTTCCGTATCCGGCGAGCGGGGCCAGGCCGGTTCGGCTCCAATGGCGCCAGACGCGGGGCACTGCTAAAGTAGGTTTTTCCGCACTCACAGGATTATCAGGATGCTGTACCCAATACAGTCGGCGCGTTGGATCAGGCGCTCTCTGGCCACATTGGCGTTCGCGGTGTCCGTGGCAACCGCCTCTGCCGCCTCGGCGGATTTCGAGATTGGCGAAGGGTACCTGTCCGCAAGCGTAAGGGCCCTGGTGGAGTCCCACGACTGGTCCCTCGTCTGGAGTGCAAGCGAAGACCGTATGGTCTCCCACTCCTTCACGGTCGAAAACAACTCGCTTCAGGGCGCGCTCGAGTCGCTGCTCTCCATGTACAGGGGCCAGTTGGTCGCCGACCTCTACCGGGCCAATCGCGTGGTAGTAGTGAACACGCCGCCGCCTCGCGTCGACGTCGAGGCGCCGGGTGCCGAATCTGTAGACCTGGCACAACGGTCAACCACGGCCGAACCCTTCCCAGCGGCGTCCAACCTCGATAGAACAGCGGAGGATCCCGTGATCGAAAGTCCCGTGGTTGTGGCTTACGAAGGTTTCGGGTCCAACGAAGCCGACGGGTTAACAACTCACCTGCAGTCGTCCGGCAACGAGGAAGAACCGAGCGGGTCACGCTGAGTCCGAACTCGGAGAGGATCGGCGGGCAGTCGGGAACTACGGATGAAATCCCGCGTTATGCGTTCCCGTAGGCGCAGTTTCGCGTCGAGGCGTCCTCGGTCGTGCACCACAGCGTGGTAAACCGGACTAGCCCGTCCATGGTCGCACCCGCCCCGGCGGACTCCAGCTCCACTGATTCCAACACCAGCGGGCCGCCAGCCAACCTGTTTCCAAGCCATCCCGCCATACTGCCAGACGACCACTCCGTCCCCTGCAATTCCAGCAGCGTCGAATAGCCCCGATAGACCGCGTTCTGCGGGCCGGGCTCGACGGTCACGGCGCCCAGCGCCTCAAGGTCCGCGCCCAACCGTTTCCCGTGCCAGCGATTGCCTTCGGCCAAGGGCGGCGGCAAGCGCAGTTCATCGACCCGGTTCGAGACCGCGACAGGGAGGGAAAAGGTCGCCGCCACGCCCGAGAGTTCAATGCTCCATCCGCGCATCGCAGCGCGGCGTCGCATCTGGTCCGACAGGGTATCCGGAAGCCCCGACCGCGACGCCCCCAGAATCTCCCGCGGCAAGGATGTTTCGATAGTGAGTCGACCGCCACCGGTGCGCGTCCATTGCAGCTTCCTGACATCCAGCAACTCGCCGAAGAAAGGGTCGCTCAGGAACAGCCGGTAGGCACGATGCACGGCCGGGATGAGTTCGCCCGGATCGGGCGTGCGCAAAAGCTCGCCATATGCCGCGTTCAGTTGTTCAGTCGGCGGAGGCGGAGGCGGTCCATCCTCGACCGGTACGGGCGGGGGGCGGTTTTGCCACCAATATACCCCAATGGCCGCGACCAGGACCGACCCCACTGTGAGACCGATGGTGCGCACTATCCGAAGCTGGCGAAGCCGTTTGGCGACCACGTCGATCCCGCCGATCGCGCGGTTGGCGGGGACGAGTTCCGGCAGCCGGCCCGGCGCGTCCTCCATCCAGTCGAGCAGGGAATCTTCGAGGAAGACGATACGGGAACGGTCGGCCAGTTGCAGGTCCTGGACATCGACGCCGTGGAGGAACACGTCGTAGGCGCCGGGAGCAGCCTTGTCCAGCCGGGTGAGGGCATGGCGCAGTTCGACGTTCAGTTCGTAGCCGCCCACGAGGGCGTCCTTGATGACGTGACCGCCAATAACGAGCACTACGGCCCGCAGGTTCCCCATCCGTTCGCAGTACACGAAGTCGCGTGTCTGCCTCGTGTCCCGCAGCCAGTTCCGCACGTTTTCCCCGAGGAGATACCCCTGCACCGTCGCGAATGCACAGTAGAGGGTTCCTTCGCCACTGGGTTCAAACCAGGAATAGATGTCGTCATCGTCGAATACCGACTCCATCAGTCGGGCACGCCGCCTGGCAGTGGCCGCGATGGTGGCGGAGGATGAGCGCAGGGACTCGATGCCAATACTGAGTTGCGTCGTTTCCCGAACTACCGGAAGCGCAAAACTGTCCGATTCGACTACACGGCTCACAGCAGCAAGTCTTCGTCCGGCGCGGGTCGGTCCAGCAATGTGGGAGTGATGAGCAACACTGTCTCCGTGCTGCTGTATTCGCTACTCGCGGCTCTCAGCCACGGCCATCGCACGATACCCCGTGAGCCCGTAGTGCCGCGACGGGCCAGAAGTCCGCCCACGGCCAGCGTCTCGCCGCTGCTCAGGCGGGCACTCTGGAAGAACTGGCTGCGCTCCACCGTCGGGAGCTGTATGGACTGGTCCCCTCGGCCCGCCGACTCCAGGCTGACAAGATCGCTCACCGAGATGGCGGCGTGCAGGAAGACCCTGTCGCCGACGATCTTGGGAAGAATCGTGAGCGAAATGCCCGTCGAGACGACGCCGGGTTCCAGTTCCACTTCCGTTACGACCGCGACCGTTTCCCGCGTGGTGACGTCCACCCCGGCCAGGATGCCCCTGTCGTTCAGCACCTGCATCTGCGCCGCCTGGCCGTTCAATGCGACGACCCTCGGCGAGTTCCGCAAGCTGGTCTCGCCCTGCGCCGATAAAGCACGAAGAACCACCTCCGTGCCATGGAACGCGTGGCCCTCGCCGAACTCGACACCAACGGAAGCGGCATCGATACCGGAAGCCCGCGCCAGCGCATCCGCGAAACCGCTCCGGCCACCGGGCTCGACCCCGCCCGGCGTTTCCGCTACGCCCGCGTCCGTCACTGCCTGGTACACCAGTTGCCAATCGATCCCGGAGCTCTGGCTGTCGGACAACGTGACCGTCACCAACTGGATCTCCAGCAGGACCTGGCGGGCGAGCCAGCGGTTCAGCGCTTCGATGTAACGACCCGCCTCGCGAACCCGTCCGGCAGGACCGCGGACGACGACCGTACCCGTGCTGCGATCGATAATCGGCCTCGAACTCTCATCGCCCATCAGGGGGACGAGGGTCGCTTCCAAGCCGTCCCAGAAACTTGCATTGCTGTTGAGGGTGATCTCGCTACCCGCAGGGGGCGTTGCCCGAACGCCGCCGGTCGAACCACCTGACCCGGCGCCGGACTGCACGGTCGCCGATCGATCCGATTCGACCGTGGACATGGACCAGGACAGGTCACCGGGAACGCGGTGGATTTCGAAGGTGCGCGTAACTTCCGCCATCCAATGCAGCGCGCCCGACTTTTCTTCCCAGCCCAGGCCGCTCGCTTCGGCAAGCAGATCCAGGAAGTCCCGAAAGGAACCCTCGTGGTCCAGAGTGACCGGCACATCACGGTGCGTGACATCGAGAGCGAAAACCACCGAGGGGGCTTCGTTCAACTGCGCCAGCGCCTTCGCGAGACAAAGGTCGAGAGGCAACCCGGAAACCCTGATTTCCACTGATTCGTGCAGCCACGCCGCACCCGCGTAGGCGACGCGGTCGGAGTCGACGTAGGGTCCGTCGTGCAGGACGACGAGCGGACGCGAAGGCCTGCTCCGGCTCGTCTCGATTTCCGCCTCGGCAACGCTTTTCGCTTCCGGAATGCGCGGATCGGGCGTCGGCGACAGCATCGCGCAACCAGCAAGCAAGAGCGCCGCGGAACCGAGGGCCCCGACCTTTCCGAACGTACGCGGCAATCCTTGCCGGGCTATAGTCTGTTCAATCTGTCGCATGATCCATCCAGGCCAATTCGGGCGCCGGTGCCCCCGATCGGTCGCAAGTTATTGGCAGCCTCCAACCGGCAAACACGCCGGGCCAGGCCGCGCAAGGGGAATCTGTCGTTTACTGGGTCGCGACGGGAGAAGTAAATGTCCGTCTGGCTTCCTCCCCCCATGAAGAGCCTACCACCTATGAGCAGTCCGGCCGCAATCCCATCCCCGGCCGGGTCGATCGAATCGCCGTCGTTCAGGAACCGAATATCCGACGCTCCTCGGGGCAGCGGATCCTCGAAAGTCTGCAGGGGATCGTGGTTGATCGAGGAAATCCGCTTCATGTTCTGCAGGTCGCCGCCCGTGTCGGCAAATATCACTGGACGACCCTCATCGATGCGGCGGACGAACTGATCGGATCCACCGGGACCACCACCGACAGCGGGAGGTGCGCCAAGGATTCGGGTCTCAACCTGGTAGGCGTCCGTACCGAGCTGCTCGACGGTCTGAAAGAGTCGGCCCTGCGGCAGACGCGACGCGATGGCGTGCGCATCGCTGGTGCCCCGGACATCGAAACACAGGACAAGATCGTGGGCGGCCGGGTTCGCATCGTAGTTGCCGGACGCCGCCGACAGCGTGTGATCCGGAGGGCCCATGCAGGGGGTTGCGGGCACCGACGCCCGCGCCGCCGCACGGTCCCATCCCGTGATGGAAAAACCTAGACAACCTCCAGCGCAACCCGCGTATCGGACGACGGGAACATCGATCAGATAACCTTCCTCGACGAGCTTCTCCAGGGTGATCGCAGGTTGCGGTATTGCCCTGTCGTTCGGCCACTCGTCGCCGTTGACGGCGGCCCAGGCCACGGATGCGTCAATGATTGATCGCGCGTCCCGCACCGTGCCCTCCACCCGCTGCACCGCGTGTCTCAAGCTCAGTTGGCTCGTGTAGAAATCAGCGACGAGGACCGCAATGAATCCAAGCAAGGCCACCACGATCGCCATCTCGATCAGCGTAAAGCCAGCCCTTCGAAACCCGCCGAGCAGAGATTTCCGCCTGTTTGTCCGATTGCATTTCGTGTGCTTCAGCATCCCATTACCCGATAGTCCGATACGTCGACCACCAGATCGCCCGTGAGGTCAAAGTCCAGAGTACCGTCCCCGTCCGCATCCAGCCGCCAACTGTCGTCCACGCCGTCACCGTCCTGATCCAAGTCCGGTCCGAGTCTCCCGTTGCCATCACTATCGCACGAAGCGTCCAGGCGCAGACGGGAACCCGGGGCGGGGCACTCGATCCCATTTCGCGCGAGCCAAGCTTCCACGCGCAGGTCGTCATGCGCGCGATCCTCCGCCCGAACAGCCAGCAGTTGCGGCCAGAACAGCCGTTCACCCGACCGGCCGCTTCCGCAGGGTTCCCGCGTGTCGGCATTGCCGTCGCTGTCGCAGACCGCGTCGAGGTCGCGGGCGATCAGGGAGACCCGCTCGTCGAAGCGCTCGGGCGGATCCCAGAACACGCGCAACCGGGGCGGTGGCGTGCCGCCGTAGGTCTGCGCCGAGCGCACGATTTCCCAATCGTAGTCGCCCTTGCCCTCCCCGGGATCCGGCAAACGCGGAACGGGCGGCAGATAGGGCGCAACATCGACTGACCCGCTATCGATGGGAAAATGCGGCGCCGGCGTTGCATCGGGCCGCTCCGGATCGGCATGGCAATATTCCCACCTGTACCAGTTTTCGACCGCGGCGCGCAGGGCGGCCACGTGGACCGGCACGCTGCTGGCCTCGCCGAGGGTTCCGAGGTTCTGCCGCCAGCCCTGCCCCAGTAATGCCGCGCCCGAAATCACGGCAGCCGCGGCCGCCAGACCCAGTACGATTTCCACCACGGTGGCCCCTGCCTGCGGGGATTTGGCGCAGCGTCGTCGCAATGTCGTTGGTCCTGGGTCGCTCAATGGCGATACGTCAGCTTCAACGAGCTATTGTTTTCGCCCTCGTTTCCATCTTTCCTCTCGAGTCCTCTCTGGAGAGAGTCGCCTTCGCCCTGATCCGCCACGACCCCCTCCCGCAAGCTGTTGGCCAACGCATTCATCACGTCCGTGGGGAGCTTGTCGATCGTGATCGACCACCTGTACGGGTCATCTTCGTAGAACTCCAACTCATAGGTGCACTCCCAGGAATTCGCAGCCGTGAGCGTGCGTTCACTCCCTCCACGTCGCGCCAGCTCACCAAGATCTCCGGGAAGGAATCCAGCGAGCTGGCCCCAATCCGTCAGACTGGTGAAGCCTCGATCAATGTCTGCTGCGGAGTAGGTGATCGGCCCGCCGCGAGCCCAGGTGGACACGGCCTGACGAATCACGGCCACATCAGTCGTGACGTCCGAAAGCGTCTGACTGCGCTGAACCGTGTTGTATACGCCCATCACCCCGACCAGGATGACAGCGATAATGCCGATGACGAACGCCAGCTCGATCAACGTCACTCCCTTGTTCCGGCCGGATTTTGGCCGCGCCCGGTGCGCGGTGTGAAAGCACTTGAATATCATTGGATTGGTATCTCCCGCTTTGTTGTCAACTCGCCGCATGCGGCGATTCTGCTAAAGTGTGTCCCCGACCTGATAGTTGCCCGCCAGCAAGGTGGCGACCAGGTAAACCGACAGGATCAAGGCCGCAAAGGACATCGCAACGGCCACCAGACCCAGCGTGTTGAGCACGCCCGCCGTCATCCTGAAATGCGCCAGGACCCCCTCGCGGGCGGCCACACCCGTCCTCACCATGACCTGTCTCAGGTTCTGATGCTCCGCCAGAAGATTCAGGCGGTACATGTCGCGCCGATCAAGGAAACCCACGTCCAGTGCGCGCGACACGCTCCGGCCATCGCGCAGCCGCCGGCGCATCATCTCAAAATACATCCGCGTATAGGGCGACGCGTGTCGCGACACGGTCGCCAGGGCCATGCGAATGTCATGGCCCGCCACGAGCAGCGTACCCAGCGACTCGAGGGCATTGGCGGCCAGCAGCACTCGATATAGCGTAAACGGCCAGACACGGTCCAGGAAACGACGGCCGCGGCCGGTCCAGCGCCGCAGCATAAGGCGCGTTCCGATGACCGCAACTGCTGTCGCCGCCACCATCACCTCCCAGAATCCCATGATGAAGCTTCCTATCCCATAAGTAGCCTTGGCGAGTGCGGGCCACCGCTCCACGAAGATCACCGTCTCGAACTTCGGCCAGATCAAGGCCGCGAAGACAGCATAGACCGCGCATGCGAGAAGAATGTAAAGACCGGGCATCACGAGCCGCCGGAGCACCCCCGAGCGCGCCTCGTACTGGCCTCGGATATGTCGCAGAACCGTGATCGCATTCTCGGTAAAATTCTCCGTCTGCTCGGACGCGGTAATCGCGCTCACAACATCGAAACGAAACAGCGTGTCCATGGAACTCGACATGGCTCGACCCTCGCGCAGCTTGCGCAGCATGTGGCGCGCCACCTGACGGTCGAGGGGCGCCGCGGCGGTAGCGGTCAGCCGTAGCGCATCGCGCGGCGGAATGCCGTCCGACATCAACGCGAACACGCCTTCCAGAAAGCTCAACTGCTTGGGCAACGACGCACCAAACTGCACCATGAGAAAGGCTTCGTCGAGTCTGTTGAAAGTCTCCCGAAGGTTCATGAATCACCGACCAACTCCCCACGTTCGCGGTAATCGAAGACAGGCGCTTCCGTGGCGTCCAGCCGGCCCGCCGCACGCTCCGCGTCCACCGGGTCGACCTTGCCCGCGCGCACGTGCCGAAGCATGTGGTCAATGATGGGACGCCAGCCGTGGGCGATCAGGTGTCTCCGCCAACCGAGCGGATCGCGGTTGCGGATGAAGTCGAGCGACGTTTCGTCGATCATCACCATTTCCGCTGCCAGGACGCGACCGATGACGCTGGAGTTGCTGCACTCCGCGCAGCCCGGACCACGGACGAAAACGCGGTCCATTTCCCCCGCGAACAGGCGGGAAAAACGATGGCGCGAATCCTGATCCAGTGCGTCCGCATCCACCAGCGGCGTCCTGCAGGCGGGACACAACTCGGCGACCAGGCGCTGGTTTATCAGCAGGACGAGGAAATTGGGATCGCACAGCAATGAATGATCGACACCCAGGTCTTCCATGCGCATGGGCACTGCGAGCACGTTGGATGCGTGCAGGGTGGTGATGGTCAGCTTGCCAGCCGTAACCAGGTCCTTGATGGAGTCCGCAGTGTCCCGGTCCTTGATCTCACCCAGCACGTTGATGTTGGAGTCCCAGCGGTTCAAACCCGACCGCAGGTTCTCCCAGCCGCCATGCTCGGTGATATCGGAGATGGCGATGTGGGTGACGTTCGGCAGTTCCCGTTCCACGGGTTCTTCCAGGGAGACGACCTTGAGCGAAGGAGGAAGCGTCTCCAGCACGGCGCTCATCGAGGTGCTCTTCCCGGAGCCGGTCGGCCCGGAAAAGACAATCACGCCGTAGGGGCGGCCAAACGCATCGCGTAACAGGTCGCGCTGCAACGGCGTATAACCGAGGGCTTCCAAAGGCCAGGCGTCCGCGTCCGGACGCCAGATCCGCACGAAGATATCGACGCCCCTGATGTCCGGTGCGGTGGCGAATCGCGTCGCCACCGTCTGCCCTCCGACCGGGAAGTGCGCCGAGGCATTGAGTGGCATATAGGTATTGAACTGGAGCGAGCCACGCTTCGCTTCCGCGTTGAAGAGGTAGTTGCCGATGGCAACGGTCTCCCGCGCCGAGATACGATCATACTCGACCATCTGGCCATTGACGCGAAAGCGAATTCTGCCTTCGTTATCGCGCATCTCGAAGTGGATGTCGGACGCTTCGCGGTTGACGGCTGCATCGAGGATCGAGAGGAACAGACGCGAAACGTCCGTCTCGAACTTTTCGTCCTCTTCCAGGAGGGGATCGCCGATCTCATCTCCACCGTCGAGCCTCAGGAGCGCGGCACGAACCACATGGGACATTGCGGGACGCACCTGGAACGGTACTCGCTTCAGTCCGAGCAATGCCCTCGCGGCTTCAACTTCAGGCGCGTCGGGGTCGGGCGTGATAATCGACCCGTCCGCCATGATGCACAGTTTGGGTTCTTCGTCTTCCCGGAGGTTGTCCTGCAGCCAGGCCCGTAGCGACAGGTCCGGCTGCTGGGTTACCAGATCCTCGCGCACGAGGATCGGCCTCACGCCCCACGCCGCCGCGAGCCGATGGATTCGATCCACCTCCAGTTCAACGATGGATTCATCGGCAAGGCGACCCGCCTCATCGGAACCCGCTCCACCCTGGCCGGATGCCGGGCCATCATCGCGCCCCGGCAAGATGTCCAGGGATCGACGTGGGTTTTCGGCAATGTCGCTCATTGCGAAATCTGGGAAGTTCTGTCGACAGGGCTGTACAGCCCCCGAAAGGCTCTGTCATTGCCACACTGCAGGACAACACTGTCGGGCAGGGTCTGCCCCAGGCTGCAACGGCTGTTACCGATCGTATCGCCGGCGCGCAGGTCGTAATACCCGCCGTCAAGGTAGACGGTGACCTGTCCCGCCTGGTCGCCCTGGCCAAGCCAATGCACCCGGGCAGTTTCAAGGCAGGCGCAGGGACCTTGCGGCGTCGTGGGCCCGTCAAGACTAGACGACCTCACGATGCGATCGTATTCCCGGGCCATTTCAGGAGAATCCTCAAGCAGGTCGCGAACATTCTGGTCGACTTCCAGCAGCCTTAGCAATCTTCCCAACCGCTCGATCTTTTCCTGGACATCCGTGTCCTCGGTTCCTTTCAGCCCCTCGAGCTGACGGCGCAATTGCTCAAGCGCGATCTCGCGGCGTAACTGCTCCGTCTCGAGCTGGGCCCTGATCTTGGCTGGCAATTGCGGGAGCGCCGATTCGGCCGACTCCTCGGCACGGACGCGGTCGCTCCCGATCGCGGGCAACAGGACCAGCGCGAAGAGCCAGGCAACCCCGCGCCATGTGCCTCGTGTCGTCAGCATGTACGTTCCTACTTTGATAGACGGCCTCCCTGCCCTTGAACACCTCGCGATGCCCAGAGATACATGGGAACGCGAGGATACCAGAAAGACATGGCGATACGGTCTCCATTGCCTAGGACGATAAAGCTCGATTGAAGTCTCTCGAAGAAGCGCAAGATTCGTCCCCGAAGACCGGCCCTGGTGCTTGCCTGTCCCCCTCCGCAGATAGATCATCTTCCTGTCGCCGCATTCGCGCGCGGTCCACGGGTGGAGGGAAGCAGCCCATGAAAATCACCGGAATCGATACGTTCGTTGTCGACGCGGGCTGGCGGCCGTGGACATTTGTCGCCGTGCGCACCGACGCCGATGTCACCGGCTACGGCGAGTGTTCCGACGGACGCATGCCCTACAGCGTCGCGTCCGCCGCACAGGAGTTCGAGAAGCTCCTCCTGGGGCAGGACCCGCGACCGGTCGAGGCGCGCTATTGGGACCTCTACCGCATGGCACGGCAGAGTCCCGGCGGGATCGCCGCGAAAGCCATCGCGGGCATCGAACTCGCATTGTGGGATATCAAGGCGAAAGCGCTCGGCGTGCCCGTGTACGAACTGTTCGGGGGACCCATCCGGCGGCGCCAGCGCGTCTACTGGTCGCACTGCGGAACATCGCGGGCGCGCAACGCCGACATTATCGGCGTGCCGCCGCTTCGGACCTGGGACGACATCAGTGCGCTGGGAAGGGAGGTGGCGGAACGCGGCTTCACGGCATTGAAGACGAACATCGTCTATCCCGGCGATCCCGCCAGGGTCTACTTTGGCGGTTTCGGCGGCGGCCAGGGCACCACCGACGGCACCATAGACAACGCCACGATAGACCACATCCGCACGCTGATCGGAACATTCCGGGATGCTGTCGGGCCGCACATCGACATTGCGCTCGATCTCAACTTCAACTTCCGCGTGGAAGCGGCGACACGCATCTGCAGGGCGCTCGAAGACCTGCGCATGATGTGGGTGGAGATCGACATGTACGAACCCGAGGGCCTGAGGGAAATCCGCGATGCGACGAGCGTGACGGTCTGCTCCGGCGAGAACCTGTTCGGCCCGCGCGACTACCGGCGCTACTTCGAGGCCCGATCCATGGACGTGTGCATGATCGACCTCCCCTGGAACGGATTCGGCCCGGCGAAAAAGGTCGCCGACATGGCGGAGACGTTCGAGATCAACTGCGCGCCGCACAATTACTACAGCCATCTCTCGACCCTGCACTCGGTGCACCTCTGCGCGGTCATTCCGAACGTCCGCATCTGCGAGATCGACATCGACGACGTGCCCTGGAAAGACGACCTGATCACCGAGACAATGGAATTCGACCGGGGCGACGTGCTCATCCCCGACCGCCCGGGATGGGGGGCCGACCTGAACGAGGAAGTCGCCCGCGCCCACGTCTGGGAAAGGGACCGGCCACCGGGATACATGAACCAGATCGGGAACGCCCGCAACGTCCGTTACCAGGAGGGACGATGATCATCCAACTGCGCCAGATCTGCCTGATCGCCCGCGAACTCGCGCCGACGATCGACAATCTCACCCACATCTTCGGTATCAGGTCCTGCTTCGTCGATCCCGGGGTTGGCCAATGGGGCCTCGAGAACACGCTCATGCCGATCGGACGCAACTTCCTCGAGGTGGTGGCGCCTGTCGAAGACGGCACGGCCGGCGGACGATATCTTGACCGGCGGGGTGGCGACGGCGGCTACATGGTCATCACCCAGGGCGCCGACAAGGCGACGCAACTGGCGGCGCGCCAGCGCGCTCTCGACCGCGGCGTGCGCATCGCCATGGAGTCGCAGCGGGAGAACTGGAACATCTGCCAGTTGCATCCGCGCGACATGATCGCGTCTTTCCTGGAAATCGACTGGGACCGGCACGACGATTTCAACGGCAACTGGATGCCCGCCGGGGGCACCGGATGGGAGGACAAGGTGGCCCAGGACGTGACGGCGGACTTTCTCGCCGTTGAACTGCAGGGGCCGGACCCGATCGAACTCGCCGAGCTATGGGGCGACGTCATCGACCTTCCCGTCACGCGGGACGGCGCCGTGCTGAGCATCGCCCTCAACAACGTCAGCATTCGCTTCGTGGAGGCGACGGATGGGCGGGGACCGGGCTTGGGCGGTATCGATCTCGCGGTCAACGACCGGGAACGGATTCTCGCGGCCGCACGGGAGCGCGGCTGCTACGTGGCAGACGACCGCGTGGATGTCTGCGGAGTGCGCTGGAACCTTCGGGACGCCTGACTCGGAACCGCGACCGTCCCCCTATCGCCCGCGCACGGCGGCGACTCCCGCATCGGCCCGCCGCCGGGCGTTCTCGGTGAGGTGCTGTTTGCGAATGCGGATCGAGGCCGGCGTGACTTCGACCAGTTCGTCGTCGCTGATGAATTCCAGGGCCTGTTCCAGCGACAACTCCATCGGCGCGGCCAGCAGGATGTTCTCGTCGCTCCCCGCCGCGCGGATGTTGGTGAGCTTCTTCTCCCGCAACGGATTGACCGTCAGGTCGTTCGAACGCTTGTGCAGGCCCACCACCATGCCTTCGTACACCTCGTCGCCGGGACGCACCATGAGCCGCCCGCGCGCCTGCAGGTTGAACAGCGCGTAGCCCACGGCCCTGCCGTTCGCCTTGGATATCAGGACGCCCGCCATGCGCCCCGTCTCGAGGCCCGGGACCACCGGTCCGTAGCCGGCGGAGGAAAAGGTCATGATGCCGGAACCCGACGTGAGCGACGTGAATACCGCGCGAAAGCCGAGCAGCGCCCGCGTCGCCAGCCTGCTGGTCAGACGCAAGCGGCCCGCGCCGTCGTGTTGCACGTCGATCAGCTCTCCCTTGCGCTCGCCCAGGACTTCCATCAGCCTGCCCTGGTGTTCGGCCTCGACATCGAACGCCACGGTTTCGAACGGTTCGACGCGCTCCCCGTCCACGATGCGCATGATGACCGTCGGCCGGGATACCGCGCATTCGTATCCCTCCCGGCGCATGGTCTCGAGCAGCACCGAGAGATGCAGTTCACCGCGGCCGGATACCTGGAACTGATCCGGATCGTCCGTCTCCTGCACGCGCAGCGCCACGTTGTGCGAGGCTTCCCGCAGTAGCCTCTCCCTGATCTGCCGACTCGTCAGGTATTTGCCTTCGCGTCCGGCAAACGGACTGGTATTGACCCGGAACATCATCGTCAGGGTCGGTTCATCCACGGCCAGGGCCGGCAGCGGGTCGACCGCATTGATGTCACAGAGCGTGTCGGACACCCCGACATTGTCGATGCCGGAAATGCAAACGACATCTCCGGCCGCGGCCGACGGCAGTTCGACCCGATCAAGTCCCCGGTTCGCATGCACGGACAGGACCCTCGCGCGGCGCTCCACCCCGGCGGCGCTCACTACCGCCACCGGCATGCGCGGCGTCACGACGCCACGTGTCACCCGGCCAATACCGATGACGCCGACGTAGGTGGAATAGTCCAGGGTGCTGATCTGCATCTGGAACGGGCCTTCGACATCCGCTCTCGGCGGACGCGCCGCTTCCACGACAAGGTCGAGAAGCGGCGTCATGTCGTCCGCCATGCTGTCGGGGTCCAGGCCTGCGATACCTGACGTGGCGGACGTGAATGCAACCGGAAAGTCGAGCTGCGTCTCACTCGCTCCCAGCCGATCGAACAGGTCGAAGACCTGGTCCACGACCCGATGCGGCGCAGCGCTGTCACGGTCGATCTTGTTGACCACCAGTATCGGGTCGAGGCCGGCGGCGAACGCCTTGCTGGTCACGAACCGCGTCTGCGGCATCGGCCCCTCGACCGCGTCGACGACCAGCAGTACCGAGTCGACCATCGACAGGATCCGCTCCACCTCGCCGCCGAAGTCGGTATGCCCGGGCGTATCAACGATGTTGATGCGGCACCCGGCGTGTTCCACCGATGTCGTCTTCGACAGGATCGTGATGCCCCGCTCGCGCTCCAGTTCGTTGCTGTCGAGCGCCCGCTCGGCGATCTCGACACGATCTCCGGTCGCCGTCTGCCGCAGCAGGCAGTCCACCAGGGTGGTCTTGCCGTGATCGACATGGGCGATGATGGCGACGTTGCGGATTTCCATGGGGCGTCGGGGTCGAGGGCGCCGCGCATTATGCGGATTCCGCGCGCCCAATGACATCTCAGGAGAAAGACGGCGTCTTGCAAACCGCACCAAAGCCGAAGTCCTGTCACACCTCGCGCAACGCCTCGGCCCGGCTGCTTCCCCCCGCGAATGGCGGCCATGTACCATTGCCGCTCTCCAACCGTCAGCGGCAGATCGCGATGGCATCAATAGACAGGGACGCGGCGGCGCGGGCGGGGCTCAACGTGGAGCGCCTGCAGCGCATCGCCGATCACCTCGAACACGACTACGTCGAGCCGCAGAATATTGCCGGCTGTCAGCTCGCCGTCGCGCGCCGCGGCGAACCTGCCTGTTTCGCCTCGTTCGGCCACATGGACATCGAACGCGGGCGCGCCATGGCCGACGACACCCTGTTCCGCATCCACTCGATGACCAAGCCGATCACTTCCGTGGCGCTGATGCAGCTCTGGGAACGCGGACTGTTTCAACTGAACGACCCGGTCCATGGCGTGATCCCTTCCTGGCGCGGACAGGAGGTCTACGTTTCCGGCGATGACGACAGCATGATCACGCGTCCCGCCAAGCGCCCCATGACGTTCCGCAACATCCTGGGACACACCGCCGGCCTTTCCTACGGCGGCACCGATCATCCGGTGGACAAGGCGTACCGGCGCCTGGGCGCGCGACGCGGCCCCGGCGAAACACTGCAGACCTTCGTCGACAAGCTCTCCGGCGCCCCGCTGTACTACGACCCCGGCGAGCGATGGCACTATTCGTGCGCCACCGACGTCTGCGGCTACCTGGTGGAAGCACTGTCGGGCATGCCACTCGATGAGTATTTCGAGCAGCACATCTTCGAGCCCCTCGGAATGCCCGACACCGCCTTCAGTGTCCCGGACTCGAAGATCGACAGGTTGGCCGCGAGTTACCAGTGGCAACCCGGCGGCAAACTGAAACTGCTGGACGACCCACAGACCAGTTCCCACCGCACCCATCCATCCTTCTTCTCCGGCGGTGGCGGGTTGACCAGCACCACCCGCGACTACCTGCGCTTCTGCGAGATGTTGTGCCGGGGCGGCGAGCTTGACGGCGCGCGCGTCCTGGGCCCGCGCACGTTGCGGCTGATGACGCGGAATCACCTGTCGAACGACCGCGACATGACCGAGATGGCGGTGGGGAGGTTTGCGGAAACCCCTTACGCGGGGGTCGGCTTCGGCCTCGGTTTCGCCATGTCGCTCGACCTGGCCGGAACCGGCGGCCCCAGCGCAAGCGACTTCTACTGGGGCGGCGCCGCATCCACCATCATGTGGGTCGATCCGGCGGAACAGTTGTCCGTGGTGTTCATGACCCAGCTCATGCCCTATGGGGTCTTCAACTTCCGGGGAGAGCTCAAGAGCATGATCTACGCCGCGATCGAGGACTGAGGCAGGCGCACTCGCTACAACAGGGCCAGATGCAGGGAGCAAGCATGGCAACTGAAATGGGAATCTTCGAGACGATCTACAACTGCCGCGCGATGCGGCGGCTGAAGCCGGACCCGGTGCCGGAGGCACTGCTGGTCAAGCTGATCGACGCCGCCAACCAGGCGCCGACCGGCTCCAACCAGCAGGGTGCCCGGTGGATCGTCGTGCGGGACGCGGAACAGCGATCAAAGCTGGCCGCCCTGAACAATGCGGCGGCGACGCGATATATCGGAGTGCGCACGCAAGAAGAACCTCCCGACGAGAAAAGGCAGCGCCTGCTGGCCGCTGTGCGTTGGCAGGCCGAGCACATGCAGGAGATTCCCGCGCTCGTCATCGCCTGTTACCGGTTCGGGGAGTCGGTCGTCGACAACCCCCAGATCGCGGCCAGGGGCGGAGGATCGATATGGCCGGCGGTGCAGAACCTGTTGCTGGCCGCCCGAGCGCTCGGACTGGGCGCCGCGCCCACGACGCTGGGACTGTCGGACCGCGCCGCGGTCCGAGAAGTGCTGCAGTTGCCGGACGACATGGCGCCTTTCTGCCTCATTCCCGTCGGCTATCCGTACGGGAACTTCGGACCGGTCACGCGTCTGCCGGCGGAAGAGACGATGCGCTGGGATCGCTGGGAGGATTAGCCGCCGCGCCTACTGGCCATCCGGCTAAGTGCCCGGCCGTGTGCCCCGCACGCGGATCGAACCACCGGTCGTTTTGAGCGTCAGGCCAGGCCCGCCACCGTTCACCGAGGCCGCAAGCTTCGACTTGCCGTCCATCTCCTGGTTCGTCACCGGAATATCGACCGATACACGGCCCCCGGTCGCCCGGGCATCCAGGTCGAGGGAAACATCTTCCGCAATCGCCAAATCAATGCCGCCACCGGTTGTCCGCAGGTCAGACTCGACCCCGGGTTGACCGACAAGAGCGGCGTCGATAGAGCCACCCGTTGTGCGGGCGTCGATCGACCCGTTCACGCGTCCAAGTTGCAGCGAGCCGCCCGTGGCACGCGCCACCACCGGGCCCCCCGATTCCTCGATGCGAATGGACCCGCCCGTGGTCTTCGCTTCCACGCCACCGGCCGCGCTGCCAATCCGTATCGAGCCGCCGGTGACGGTCGCCTGCACATGACCCGAGGCGGAAGAGACGTTGATCGAACCCCCAGTGGTGCGGCTTTCGACGTCGCCGGCAATCTCACCCAGGACGATCTTCCCGCCAACTGTACTGATGGCCACGCTGCCTTCGATACGGTCAACCCGCACGTTTCCCCCGACGTTGGTCAAATCCAGGTCGGTCAGGGTCGGTACGGTGACGCGGAACACCGGGGCCGGACCCCGGTTGTCCCTGAACCAACCGAACAGGCCCCCGTCACGCGTACGGGATCGAACGGTGACGGCCGCCTCGCCGTGATCGAAATCCAGGGAGAGTTTCTCGGCGCGTTCAACGGCCACCTCGATCACTGCCTCCTCCGAGGTTCGGACCTCGACCTGGCCCCAGTCCGCATCGAGCACAAACCGCCCGCCCGGCGACACGTCGAAGGAACGCTGTTCGGCCTGGGCGATGCATGCGAACGCCAACAAGACTCCGGCCAGCATGGCCCGGGGGAGGGGAGTTTTGATATTCAACATCGTCGTCTCGTTATCCAGCGCAGTTGGGCCAATCTAATTCAAGAGCCGTGCCAATGGTTGACCCTGACCGACGAGCCTTAAATCAATGACTTACGAACGACCCGCCAGCGACGGATGGTGGATTTGGCCAGTGGCTGGCGGAACGCGCCACGGGCTCGCTTGACCATCTCCCTCACGTATGGCTCGGTACGCCGCCCCGTCACGGACCGGTTGGGCGACCCGGGGTTGACCGTCGCCCGCCGGGCGATTAACTTGCGCCGCCCACCCCGCCCGATCCGTGCCATGCCCCGAATCCATCTTAGTCCCAACGAGGCGCGCGTAATCGGCTGTCTCATGGAGAAGGCGGTGCTGACGCCGGATCAGTGCCCGTTGACACTGAATGCACTCATGGTGGCCTGCAATCAGAAGTCGAGCCGGGAACCCGTGTTGGCGCTGGACCGTACCACCGTCGAACGCACAGCCCGAGATCTGCTGGAACAGTCGCTCGTCACGCGCGACGAGAATTTCAGAAGCGGCGTCGTGAAGTATCAGCAGCGTCTGTGCAACACGATGTTCAGCGATCTCACGTTGGCGGAAGACGAGTATGCGGTGGTCTGCCTGCTGCTCCTGCGCGGCCCGCAGACCCCGGGCGAACTGCGGACGCGCAGCAGGCGCCTGCACGTCTTCGCGGACAATGAGGCGGTAACCGAAACGCTGGAGCGCCTGATAGACCCCAGCCGCGAGGATGGTGCCGTGGTCGCGAGGCTTGCGCGTGTGCCCGGACGCCGTGACCACCAGTACGCGCACCTGCTGTCCGGCGAGATCGAATCCGTACCTGCCGACGATGTACCCGCCACGGCGGAACCCCGCGGCGGGCGGCTCGCGGAGCTCGAACGACGGGTGGCCGCATTGGAACTCGAAATGGCGGCGCTCAAGGGCCAGCGGTCGGACCTCGCCTAGAGCCATGAAATCCGTCGGCCATTGGGCCGCCGTGTTTCACCCCCGCCCAGAGCCCCTCCGTTTCGCCCAGCCCACCCGTCCCGCATCGCGCGCCTTTATCGGCACTACGTGCCGTTCTACGGCGCACGTTTGTCTAGCCCTGCAGTTTCGCTGCCGGCTCCGCTCGCTGCCGGGCCGCGAGACCCGCGCCAACTGACGGCACCAACTCCGCACTTGACCGCCTTTCGTGCGCGCGCCCTGGGGTACTCACGAAAATCGCGCCGGGGAAAACGGCGTCGGGTCGATGTGAACAGGTCTTTCGCCGATGATCTCGGCGACCATCCTGCCGGTGGCTGGCGCCATCGTCATACCCAGCATGTGATGGCCGGTCGCCAGCACCCCATTCGCGAGGCCCGGCACCATGCCGATGACGGGAAGGCTGTCCCAGGTCATGGGCCGCCAGCCGCACCAGGTCTCGATAACCTCGTCACCCGCGGGCTCGTGCAGGTAGTGCCGGGCCGAGTCGATCAGTTGGCGAATCCGCCGCGGTGAAATCGTCGCGTCGAATCCAGCGAACTCCATCATCGAGCCCAGGCGAAAGCCATCGTGAAACGGCGTCGCACCCACACGGTGCTCGGCGAACAGCATGGCATGGCGTGGACAGGGCCGGGGCCGGGTGGTGGTGATCGAGTAGCCCTTGCCGGGTTCCATGGGGACCGAACATCCAAGTTTCGCCGCCATCGCCGTACTCCAGGCACCGCTCGCGAAGACGTAATGGTCGGCGGTGATCCCACCGGTGTCGGTAAGCAGCCGCGTGATCTTTCCGGCCGTCGTTTCAATACCTTGCACGCGACAACTTTCGTCGAACCGTACGCCGCGTGACCCGAGCCACCGGCTCCAGTTCGCTGTCAGCGCATCGGGACGCAGGAAGGCATCGCCTTCGTAGAGGAACCCACCGGCAAGGCCCGGACGCAGCGCGGCATCGAACTCCGGCAACTCGCCACCTTCGATCCGTGTCGCCGAGACGCCGAAGTTGTCCCGAAGCATCGCGTCCTGGGTGGCGAACCTCTGCATGCCACGCCGGGTGCGAAGCACGTAGAGCAATCCCAGCGGCTGCCACTGGGCCTCGAACTCGCCTGCCTCGAACAACGCTCGATATTCCCGAATAGAAGCGTCGAGGATCGATTTCATGGCACTTCCCGCCGACAACGCGTGACGCTGGTCGCAGCGGCGCGCGAATTCCCAGAACCATCGCAGGAGTGCCGGCCGCCACTGGGGTCTGACCCGGAACGGCGCTCGGGGATTGACGAGGGATCCCAATGCCGCGAGGAGGTTCGCCGGTTCGTTCAGCGGCAGCACGTGGCTCGCGCAGATGTGTCCGCAATTGCCGTGTGAACAGCCGCCGCCGATGCGATCCTGGTCGATGACCATGACCGGATGCCCGGCGCGCGACAGGTAGTGGGCGCAGGCGATGCCAACGATACCTCCGCCGACAATCGCAACCCGCCCCGCCATGTCAGCCGATACCGTTGCGGAACGGGTCCCGCGGGTTACGAATCAGGGTCGTATCGCCACAGACAAACGCTTCGCCCGTAATGCTGGGAACGATCTCCCCTTCGGCACCGTGCCGATAGCGCGCCACGAAGCGCGAGCCGATCAGGCTTTCCTGCACCCATTCTTCGCCGGGCTGCAGTTCGCCATCGGCCGCAAGGCAGGCAAGCTTCGCACTGGTTCCGGTGCCGCAGGGGGAACGGTCGTACGCGGCGCCGGGACAGAGCACGAAATTCCGGCTGTCGGCATCGGCTGAGACAGCGGGGCCGAACAACTCGATATGGTCGATTTCGGCACCGTCTCGGCCGGTGACGCCTTCGCGAACCAGGGCCGCCTTGATGCGCCTGGTGGTTTCCGTGAGTTCGGGCTCGGTGCCGAGCGAGATCGCCGCCAGACCGTCAATCGAAGTCGCCTCAACGAGAAAGAACCAGTTGCCGCCCCACGCGATGTCCCCCCGCACCGTGCCGACGCCCTCGACATCGACGGCGACACCCGATCGAAAACGGAAGCTCGGGACATTCTCGATAGTCGCTTCGTTGGGCGTGCGCAGGAAGATGGCGACGATCCCGACCGGTGTTTCGAGTCGCAGTTCGCCAACATGGGTCTGCCCGAGGTACGCCAGCGTGACAGCCACGCCGATGGCGCCGTGGCCGCACATGTTGAGGTAGCCCACGTTGTTGAAAAAGATGACGCCGGTGGCGCAGTCTGGATCGGTCGGCGCGGTGAGGAGCGCCCCGACCAGGGCATCGGACCCGCGGGGCTCGAGGATCACCGACCGCCGAAAGGCGTCGTGTTGTAGTGCAAGACGTTGCCGTCGTTCCGCGATCGGGCCGTCACCGAGATCCGGTCCGCCGCTGACCACGACCCGCGTCGGTTCGCCCGCGGTGTGGGAGTCGATCACCCGCAGGCCGCTCACGCGCGCGATCCTTGCCGTGAATCCCACCAGCCACGAAACCGCGCCCAATGCGCATCGGCGTGCGCCCGCTGCGAGGGGCTCAGTTCGTCGTCGGGGTTCACGGCGTGTGCGTACTCGGGATTCCCTTCGAGAACCATCAGGCGCTTGAAGTAGAGCACCAGGTCCGGTCCCTCATCGAATTTCGCCAGTACCGAAAGCGCATCGTCCAGATCTCTGGCCTCAATCAAGGCGTCTTCGTCGCCGTCGCGGGCTTTCTCGCAAAGGTCGATCAGGCGCAGGACGGCTGCCGGGAAAACGTTGCCGATACCGGAAATCACGCCGCTCGCGCCGCAGCGAACGATGCCGTGCACGACCTCGGTGTCGACGCCCACGACCAACTTGAGGTCAGGGCGCCCCGACGTGATGTGCGCCGCCGCATAGTCGAGGGATACCGCGCCGCCGAACTCCTTGAAGCCGACCAGGCTGTCGAACTCCCCCGCCAGGTCGAAGAACAACTCGGCCCTGGTCTCGAAGCCGTAATACGGGCTGTTGTAGATGACCGCGGGAAGTTCACCCCCGGCGCGCAACACCGCGGCAAAGTGCGCGCGTTGGGCTGCCGCCGAAGATCCCCGGGAAAGCACCCGCGGAATGATCATGAGGCCGGCGGCGCCGATCTCCCGGGCGTGATTCGCCAACGCCGCCGCCCGCGAGGTGTTCTGCGCACCGGTGCCGACAACCACCGGAACCTCGGCATTCACCAACGCCTCGACGCCTTGCCGCCGTTGCCCGTCGGACAGGAGCGGCCACTCGCCCATGGATCCACAATAGACGACGCCTCGCATCCCGGCGTCCACGAGCTCCGCTGCCTTTCTTGCGAGCGCAGAAAAATCCGGCTCGCCGCCGGCATCGCAGGGCGTCATGAGGGCCGGGAGACAACCGGCAAAGACAGACCCCGTGTCGGACATGCCGCGCAATCTCCTAGACGGGTGCCGGACCCGGGAAACGTTCGCGCAGTATCCGTTTCAGGATCTTGCCGCTCGGATTGCGCGGCAAGTCGTCGACGAAGACGACTTCCTTCGGCTGCTTGAATCGGGCCAGACGTCCCAGGCAGAACTCCATCACGTCGGTTTCGGTCAGCGCATCGTCGCGCTTCACGACCACGGCGCAGGGCGATTCGCCCCAGGCTTCGCTCGGCTGGCCGATCACCCCGGCCTCAAGAACACCCGGGTGTGCTTCCAGGACCTTTTCGATCTCCGCCGGGTAGACGTTCTCCCCTCCCGAAATGATCATGTCCTTGATGCGGTCCTCTATGTACACGAACCCCTCGGCGTCCATGCGCGCGACATCGCCGGTGTGCAGCCAACCGCCGACGATCGCCTCGGCCGTCGCCTCCGGCCGGTTCCAGTATTCGCGCATGACATGGTCGCCCCGGACCAGGATCTCTCCCGGCGTATCGGGTGGACACTCCCGACCCTCGCCGTCCACTACCTTCACCTCGGTGTGGAAGAATGCCTTGCCGGTGGAGCCGATCTTCTTCAGCGCATTCTCCGCGTCGATCAGGCAAGCGGGCCCGCAACTCTCCGTCAGTCCATAGACCTGGTGAATCTCGATGCCGATGTCGGCGTATGCCTGGATCAGCGACTCGGGCACCGGCGCCGCGCCCGACATGCACCAGCGCAACGCGGAACGGTCGAAACGCGCATGGTCCGGCACCTGGAGCATGAAGTTCAGCATGGCCGGCACGGCGATGCCGATGGTCACGCGCTCGCTCTCGATCAACTCCCATGCCCGGGCAGGATCGAAGCTCCGCATGACGACGCTCGTGACGCCCCGGTAGACGCCGACCGAAAGCGGCGTCAGCGCGCCGACGTGGAACATCGGCAACGGCGACAGGAAGCGGTCGGCTTCACGGTAATAGATCGTGGCCGCGATGGTCAGGCAACCCCATATGGACGTGTGGTGGGTGTGTACAACGCCCTTCGGCAGGCCCGTCGTACCGGAGGTGTACATGATGTACAGCATGTCGTCTTCCGCGGCGCCGAGCGCCGGTTCGTGATCGGAAGCGGCATCCCGAAAGTCGGCGAAACTCCGCGCGAAGGGCGCGACTTCCTCATCGTGGCTCACCACCTGCAGCCAGTGCGCAATGTCCGTCTTGCCGCCGCGGCTCCGCAGTTCCGCGGCATTGTCGAGGAACTCCCCGCTGAAGATGAGCCAGTTGCAACCGCTGTCGGCAAGGATGAACTCGAGCTCGTCGGGCACCAGGCGCCAATTGAGCGGTACGGCGACGGCACCGATCTTGGCCAGCGCGAAGAACGTCTCCAGGAACTCGGCGCAATTCATGAGCAGCAGGGCCACGCGGTCGCCGGGAACCACACCGGCGGCGAGAAACGCGTTGGCCACGCGATTGCAACGCGCATTCATCTCGGCAAACGTCAGCCTCAGCCCAAGATCGCTGTCCACGTAGGCTTCCCGCGCCGGGGTGAGCAGTGCGCGTTTCGTCATCCATTCGCCGATGTTCTGTCGCATGGGGCTCAGTGTCCGCAAGCCAGGTCCGCAGGGATTGTCGCAGAAGCCTGCGCCGCCGACAGCCTTCCCGGGTGCAACCGGCAACGCGAATCGCGACTCCAGGCACAACGGCTGTCTCCTGTCACCGCAGCAGAATTCGAGCGCCTCGTACTGGACAAGTAACAGAAGATCAGGGCCGCGTCCTGGACATCCACTGGAAAAGCTGTACAAGTTCACCCAGTTTTGTACAATTCCGATCCCAGTGTGCACTGGACACGGAATGACATCTGACCTGTACAGGATAGGCGCGGTCTCAAAACTCACGGAAATCAGCGCCGAGCGGCTGCGCGCATGGGAGCGCCGCTACAACCTTCAACCAGCGCACAGAAGCGGCAAGACCCGTTTCTACGATTCAGGTCAGGTCGAACACCTGCAGAAGATCAAGGTGCTACTCGACCGCGGTCAGGCCATCAGTCAGCTCATCAAGCTCACGGGCGAAGAGCTGGACGCCCGCCTCGCCGTCAGGCCCGGGCGCACGGGATCCACGCGCGTAGGGCTGGTGGGCGCGAGCCTGATCCTGGCTGAGCGCGATCAGGATCAGAGCCGGCTGAACGTGCTCGGACGGTGGGCAAGCCTCGAGACGTTCGAGACCTGTACCGACCTGCTGCCCGCACTTGATGTGCTTCTTGTCCAACTTCCTAGCCTGGATTCAGATCAAATACAGAGACTTAGAGTAATCGTACCGAACACCCGGCTGGTCTGCGCATGCCGATATGAAGGCGAGCATGACTCCCGGACCGCTGACGAACTTGGGGTTGCCCTGCTTCGCTGGCCAGCGCCCTGGTCCGATGTCGAATACACCTGCCTATCCCGGTCGATCGCTATGGGCGTCGACGACCGGGCTGAACTTCGCCGCTTTACCGAGGATGAGTTACTGCAGATCGCGATGTCCGAATCCCGGGTGGGATGCGGCTGCGCCCGGGGCCTCGTGGAACTCATCACGGAGCTGGACGCGTTTTCCGTTCACGCCTCTCGATGCGCGGACGGCGAAGCCAAGCATCCGGGCGCAACCGCCGCCGAACAGGCGCGCATTCGGTTGGAGGAGGCGCTGGCGGCATTTGTTTCACAGCATCAACTCCTGCATCCCGCAGAATAAAATCTATACAAAACCTGTACAAAACTACTTGACAACGAGTTTTGTACTGTACAAAATGCTCCGCACAGTTAGTTTCTGGCGTGTGCGGCAAACCTCCCAATAGTCCTCCCCCAAGAGTGTCCTTCCCCAATTGAGGTTTGTCCTCGGCGGTTTTGGAAACCCGGAATCGCCGACACGCCCTTTTAACCGCCAACCCTTCTCACTACACGCTCACCTATGCCACGCAGTCTTCAATGCACGTCGCCCGTGCGCCCGGAGTGTCGCCCCAGGAACCACCGAATCTCCTCCAACAGACGCGTGGTAGCAGCCGAATCACCATAGGCAAACCCGTGCGGCAGACCGGGATAGAAGAGGTAGTGCACGGTGCCGCCGGCATCCTGGTACTCCCGCATCAGGTCGAGCGTCATGTCTCGTGGCACGTTGGCGTCCTCGCCTGGCTGCACGAGGAGCAGCGGCGGCACGTGCTGCGCTTCCCCCGCTCGAAGCCGCCGCTGCACGCTCGCGTCACGCATGTGGGCCTCGTCCCGAAAATAGCGGAAATGCGCCTCCACGAGTTCATCGCGACCGGTTTCGATGGCGTGGCTGAGGCGCCTCGCCGGATTCGAAACGGGCCACAGGGCGACGACACAGCAAACTTCCGCCGACAGGTTCTCCGCGTGTTCGATAGTCGGACGCGTGCCGCGATGATCTGGCAGATCCGGCTGAATCGCGGTCAACAGCGCCAGGTGACCCCCCGACGAACTGCCGATCAGGGCGATGCGGTCCGCATCGATATGAAAGTCGTCCGCCCGCGCCCGCACGTAGCGGATTCCCGCCGTAATATCCTGCACCGCGCACGGATGCTTGCCGTCTCGCCCATCCCTGAAGTCGAGGGAAAACACGGCGAAACCGGACTGGGCCAGATTCCGGCAAACGACCTCGGGAGCGTGACGGTCATTGGCAGTCCAGGCGCCACCGTGCACCACTACCACGGCCTTGCCCAAGCGTGCTGCGGCGTCCCTGCCGAGGTAAGAGTCCAAGCGAAGATCGATTCGATCACTGCCACCGGTACGGGCATAGACGAAGGTCTCGACGCTGACGCTCTCGTCGCCAGCGGTTTCCTCAGGCGGCGACACTGGCCTCGGCCACCAGCACCACGGTGTCGTCGGCCTTCGATAGCCAGACGAACGCCCCGGTGCGGTCCGCGTCGCCCTCAACGCCCCCCGTTGCGATACCGCGTGCAGTAATCGTGTCGCCGGGCCACGTGGGATTGGTGAACTTCAGGTCGATTCGACCGCTTTGCCACCAGGCATCGCCGAAATGATCCTCGAGAATGTTCGCCGCGTACGCCATGGTCATGCGCCCGCCTACGACAACATCCCGGAACCCCAGCGCCTTCGAAGCCTGCTGGTCGGTGTGGTAGTTCGCGTTGCCGTGGAAGAACTCGCCGCACATCTGGATCGTGATCGTTCGCGACAGGCCGCCGAATTCCTCGCCTTCGGGCACGGCAAACTTGCGCGCACCGGGTTTCTTGGAAGGATCCCGAAACGCGACCTCGCCGCCCGCCGGTTTCTCGCGCAAAAAACTCTGATGATGGTGCGTTCGGAACATCAGCTTGTCGGCGGTGTCCCTGACCTCCACCTGGTAATACACGACCGAGCGATCGCGATGCGGATAGATGTCGTGAATGCGGCCGCCGGTCTTGTAGGTGGTTCCCGCATTGACGGGAGCGAAGCATTCCCATCCCTGGCGCATCCACAAGTGACCGACATGGTTGGCGAAGGCGATCTCGTTGAAGTAGGCGCTCTCGGCATCACTCGCGATCGTCGTGGGAATCTTGCCATCGGCGCGCCGCGTCAAGGCAAGGCCGTTGTGGTAATCGGTGAGCAATCGGTCCGTCACGGTGAACTCGCGCGCGCTGAGTGACTTGCCGGCAAACGGTTCTGTCATTGCACCTACCCCCTCTCGATGCTGCAAGTGTAGTCAACACGCCCCGCGCATGGAACAAACGCAACAGGGAGCGTCATCGATCGCTTTGTTCCCGGGGGTTCGCGTCGGCGGAGCGGATGCATGGCACGCAAGCGCGTCGGGCACTATAGTGACGGCCCATGACCCGCGTAATCATCGACTGCGATCCGGGCCACGATGACGCGATCGCCCTCATGCTCGCGCATCGGCACGCGGAGGTACTGGGCGTAACCACGGTATCCGGCAATGCGCCCCTGCCGGCGACAACGGCGAACGCACTGATGGTGACGGCGCTGCTCGATGTCGACACGCCGGTGCATGCGGGTGCGGCGCGGCCGCTGGTCGGCGAACCGCTTCATGCCCAGGTCGTTCACGGTGTTTCCGGACTCGGTGGGGTCGACCGCGTCGAGCACAAACGCGCCGTGGCCGGCGATGACGCCGTCGAGTTCCTCCTCGACGCGCCGAACAAGGACGTCTGGATCGTCGCGATAGGACCGTTGACCAACCTCGCGCTCGCCATCGAGCGCGATCCTTCCTGGGTGCGCCGCATCGCGGGCATTTCCATCATGGGCGGCAGTGCCACGGTCGGCAATACGACCCGCGTGGCCGAATTCAACATCTTCGCCGATCCGGAAGCGGCGGCGCGGGTGTTCGAAGCGGGCGCCGATCTCACCATGTGCGGCCTCAATCTGACGCACCAGTTGCGCACATCCGATGCCACCCTTGCCCGGCTGCGGGATGCCGGTACCCGGCGTGCGAGATTCGCGGCCCAGGTCTTTGACTACCTGCACGCGCGCATGGAGGACCTGATCGGCGTCCCCGAGGCTGCCCTGCACGACCCTTGCGCCGTCCTAGCGGTGACGCACCCCGAACTGATCGAAACCCAACCCCGCGCGGTTGGCATTGAACTTGAGGGATCCCTGACGCGAGGCATGACGGTTATCGACCAGCGAAGCACGCGCCGGCAGGACCCCGCCAACGCCAGGGTCGCCTACGGCATCGATGCGCATCGAGCGATGGAACTCGTGCTGGAGTGCATGGACTGAACATGCAGACCGGATCGGAGCTACGCGTAGTCGCCGACTACGAACCTGCGGGGGATCAACCCACCGCGATAACCGAACTCATCGAGGGGCTCGAAGACGGTCTCGCGCACCAGACGCTCCTCGGCGTCACCGGATCGGGAAAGACCTTCGCCATCGCAAAGGTCATCGAGGCGGTCCAGCGGCCCACCCTGGTGCTTGCGCCCAACAAGACGCTGGCGGCCCAACTATATGGCGAGTTCCGCGAGTTCTTCCCGCACAACGCGGTGGAGTACTTCGTCTCGTACTACGACTACTATCAACCGGAGGCGTACGTCCCGGCGTCCGACACCTATATCGAAAAGGACGCGTCCATCAACGCCCACATCGAACAGATGCGGCTGTCGGCCACCAAGGCGCTGATAGAACGGCGCGACGCGATCATCGTTGCTTCGGTCTCCGCCATCTACGGATTGGGCGATCCGCAGTCGTATCTCCGCATGGTGCTCCACCTCGACCGCGGCGACCGCGTCGATCAACGCCAGATCGTGCGACGCCTCGCGGAACTGCAGTACACGCGCAACGACACCGCATTTCAGCGCGGCGCATACCGGGTCCGGGGCGATGTCATCGACGTGTTTCCCGCAGAGTCCGAGAAACAGGCGGTGCGAATCGAGCTGTTCGATGACGAAATCGAGAACCTGTCCGTATTCGATCCCCTGACCGGCGAAGTCGCGAACCGTGTCCCGCGCTATACGGTGTTCCCGAAGACCCACTACGTTACGCCGAGAGAACGCATCCTTGCCGTCCTGGAGGACATCCGGGAGGAACTCCGCAACCGGGTCGAGTTCCTCAGGAGCACCGACAAGCTGGTGGAGGCGCAACGCCTCGAGCAGCGCACGCGCTTCGACCTGGAGATGATCAAGGAAGTCGGGTACTGCAGCGGCATCGAGAACTACTCTCGCTATCTTTCCGGCCGCGAGGCAGGGGAGCCACCGCCCACGCTGTTCGACTACCTGCCGAAAGACGCGCTTCTCGTCATCGACGAGTCCCACGTCACCGTCCCGCAACTCGGCGGCATGTACAAGGGAGACCGTTCGCGCAAGGAAACGCTCGTCGAGTACGGATTTCGATTGCCGTCGGCCCTCGACAACCGGCCACTGCGATTCGACGAGTGGGAAGTCCTCTCGCCGCAGATGATCTTCGTCTCAGCCACACCGGGCGGGTACGAGGAAGAGAACGCCGGACAAGTCGTCGAGCAGGTGGTGCGGCCCACGGGCCTGGTCGATCCGGAGGTCATCGTTCGTCCGGCGTCGACCCAGGTGGACGACCTGTTCGAGGAGATCCGGACGACGGTGGCGAAAGGCGAACGTGTCCTGGTCACGACCCTGACCAAGCGCATGGCCGAAGACCTCACCGAATACCTTGACGAGCACGGCGCCCGTGTCCGCTACCTGCACTCCGATATCGACACCGTGGAGCGCACCGAGATCATTCGCGATCTTCGCCTGGGCGTGTTCGACGTGCTCGTCGGCATCAATCTCCTCCGGGAGGGGCTGGATATGCCCGAGGTCTCGCTGGTCGCCATCCTCGACGCCGACAAGGAGGGCTTCCTGCGCGCCGAGCGTTCGCTAATCCAGACCATAGGACGCGCCGCGCGCAACCTGAACGGCCGCGCCATCCTCTACGCCGACACGATCACGGGTTCCATGCGTGCGGCGATCGACGAGACCGAGCGGCGGCGGGCGAAGCAGGTAAGGTTCAACGCCGATCACGACATCACGCCGAAGGGGATCGTCAAGGACATCCCCGACATCATGGAAAGCGCGAGGGCCATTCCGGGGCGCGCAAAGACCGGCCGACGATCAGGCGAACGCGGTTCGCGTCAGCACCGCCGGATCGCGCCCGAGAATCCCGCCGAACTCGGCAAGTTGCTCGTCAAGCTTGAACGGGAAATGCTCGACCGCGCGAAGAACCTCGAATTCGAGGAAGCCGCCGCCCTGCGGGACGAAATCGCCACGATTCGCGACCAGCAGTTCATGCGCTAGTGCCCCGACGCGGCCAGTCTTGCCCAGGAGCCTTCAGCCGGGGGCGCTTCCCCGACCGCTGACGCGTAAGGAAGTGCCGGCATTTCCTCCGACGCTGGAGGCGTACTTCCATGCAAGTCTCTCGCCAGCCCGACGCGGACCGGGCCATCGCCCTCAAAGCGCGCGCAATGCCGTTTCGATGGGTGTCTCGCCCTCGAGCAGCCCGAAGGACTTGCCTATGGTGTTTTCGAGGTCGAGAGACATCGCGATTGCCGCCGCCAGGTTCTCCCGCGAGGTCAAGCCGGGACCCTCGAGGTCGGCGCTCGCAACGACCCTTCCCGTGCCAGGTTCATCGGTCAATCCGCCGGGACAGACGATGGTGTAGTCTAGGCCGCTTTCGCGCAAATGGTTGTCCGCATGGGCCTTGGCCTTGTGGTAGTGCGCGATTCGCGAAGTGCTGTGGATGTCCGCGTTAAGAGTGCTCAGCATGATGTAGCGGCGCACTCCAAGGACCTGTGCGGCGACCATGGATCGAATCGCGCCGAGGTAGTCCACCAATACCGTCTTGTCCTTGCCGGTGTGGCCGCCGGAGCCGGCCGCAAAGACGATCGCATCCATCCCCGAGACAGCGTGGTCGATGGGGTATTCCAGGTCCCCAAGCACCGACGGCACCCCGAGCGCGTCGAACTTCGCGCGTTGCGCCGGATCGCGGATCATGGCGACCGGGGCGTGGGGTCCCTCCGCCAGGCGGCGCACGAGCCGCGTTGCCGTGTTGCCGTTCGCGCCGATGACCAGTACCTTCATTGCATATCTCCTTGCGCTGCTCGAGGCCCGCGTAACCGGCAAGCCTGCCCGGCCTCGAGCGAACCCGCGCGTCTCTTCCTTCCGATCCCATAGTGTAACGGCCTCCACGGATGCAACCGCCTGCGCCCGCCGGACGACCGCGCGGCAGCTTTACGGACGGCGACTTGCCGCGCCACGTCATGCGCCTGTCGGGATTCATGATCATGGGCTTCCTCGCCATGACCCTGGCGCAATTCGTCGAGGCGGTCTACCTCGGCATTCTCGGCACCAGCGCCATAGCGGCCGTGACCTTCACCTTTCCCGTCATCATGGCCCTCGGCGCCGCGACCCGGGGCATCGGCATCGGCACCAGCGCGGTACTCGCGCGCGCCGTTGGCGGTGGGGAACACGAGCGCGCGGCGATACTCACCAGTCACGGCCTTCTGCTCGACCTGACATTCAACGTGCTCTGCGCCGCGTTGCTGATCGCGTTCGCGGAGCCGCTGTTCCATCTACTTGGCGCGCGGGGTGCAATCCTCGATCTGGTCGTCTCCTACATCTCCATCTGGGCCCTCGGGTTTCCACTATTCGGCCTCTCGATGGTGGGCTCCGGCCTCATGCGCTCCATCGGCGATCCTGTCTATCCAGGCCTGGTCATCGCGGTCGGCTCCGCCGTGCAGGTATTGATCGGGCCATTCCTCATCTTCGGCTGGTTCGGGTTTCCCGCACTGGGCGTGGACGGTGCAGCCTGGTCGTTCGTCGTGGCGCGTTCCCTTTCGTTCCTCATGACCGCCTACTGGTTCGCGTTGAAACGCCGCATGATCCGCGCTTCCCTGCGTGAATTCTTCGCCTCCGCGCGAATCATCCTCCACGTAGGCCTTCCGGCCATGGCAACCAACCTCATCGAGCCGTTGTCGTCCGCGATCATCACGCGCCTGCTCGCCTCCTTCGGCACCGCCGTCGTGGCCGGGTTCGGGGTTGCCGCGCGCATAGACGCGGTGGTCTTCATGGTTGTCATCGGCATCTCATCGAGCACGACACCTCTCGTCGGACAGAACTGGGGCGCCCGCCTGTTCGACCGGGTCGACCGCGCGCTTGCCCTCTGCTATCGCTATTGCCTGCTCTGGGGCGTGGTCGCCGCCACGATCATGTGGGTCGGCGCCCGACTGTTCGTATCGCTGATCAACGACGAGCCGGAAGTCGTCGCAACGGCCACGACCTACCTGTACATCCTGCCCATCACCCTCGGCTTCGCCGGCATGCTCAACGTCGCCAATGGCGCATTCCAGGCACTGTCCAGGCCCGCGCCGGCATTGATCCTGTCGCTGCTGCGGCTGTTCGTGTTCTACGTGCCACTGGCCCTCGCCGCGAGCCACCATTTTGGATACACGGGGATCTTTGCCGCCGCCGCGCTCACGAACGTCGTCCTCGGACTGTGGGGGCGCGAGTGGAATCGCAGGGTGATCGCCAGGGAGCGTGGAACGCTTGTCGCATCCACCCGGTAGTCAAGGCGTGCGAGAACCGATCTCCAGTCGATACGGGGGAAGCGAGTCCAGGATCGACCGGCCGTAGCGAAACGTGACGATGCGGCGGTCGAGCAGGGTGATCCTGCCGTGGTCGTCTTCATGGCGGATCAGCCGGCCAC
Organism: Candidatus Azotimanducaceae bacterium; assembly: GCA_965203615.1. Lineage (GTDB taxonomy): Bacteria > Pseudomonadota > Gammaproteobacteria > Pseudomonadales > Azotimanducaceae > VXNE01. Next base: position 3,339,415 of record OZ241900.1, on the reverse strand, counting down.
ACGCCTGTACGAGGCGAAGCGACGCCTCCGGCAGGGCGACCTCGAAAAAGGGCGCGCGCCCCTGGCTCTCCAGCCACTCGGCAAATGCCTGGTCAACGGGGTTGTCGGGCGCCGCGAACGGCAGCTTGGCGATGATGACGTGACGGCAGTACTCGTGCGGCAGGTCCACGCCCTCCGCAAAACTCGCGAGCCCCAGGACGTAGCTCGGCTCGCCGCCATCCACGGCGGATCGATGGGCCTGCAGGAGCGCCTGCCTGGACCCTTCGTCCTGCAAACGGCAATGTTCCAGAATCCGTTTCGGCAACGCCGCCACGACGCGACGAAATTGCCGCCACGAAGAGAAAAGCGCGAGGGCGCTCTCTTCGAGTTCCAGCAGTTCGGGGAGCATTTCCGCAATCTCCTCCGTATGCGCCTCGGGGTCGCGCGGGTCGGATCGCATCTGCGGCACGTTGAAACTGGCGAGGCGAGGATAGTCGAACGGACTGGGAATAAAGTGCTGCCGGGAATCTTCGGGCAACCCGGACTTTTCCAGGAAGCGGTCGAAGCTGCCGAGCGCTCGCATCGTCCCGGAGGTGCAGAGCGCCCCGTAGCAGCGTTCCCACAGTCTCTCCCGGAGCGTATCGCCAGGTTGCAGCGGGGCGGAGACAAACTCCAGGTCCGAGTCCCTGTCAAACTTGAGACGCGTCACCCAGCGCGCCATGAGCCCGCCATCGATCCCCCGTTCAGCACCTGCCACGTAGTCGTGAAACAGCGATGCGGCCTCCCGGGCGCGGGCTTCCATCTGGCCCGCGGGCCCGAGCCAGTCCTCCACGAGATGAGCATTGGGCCAACTCCGCTCACCTGCCAAGACCTCCTCGAGGTAGCCGCGAAACAGCGCAAAGCGCTCGCCCAAGCCTTCGAAGCTGCTGCCTAACGGGTCGCATACGTCGCCAATCTCGCTGGGCACACGGCCCAGGGCGAATCGATGGTTGGCGCGCTCCTCCCAACCGCGGTCGAAATCAAGCTGGCTTGCCAGGTCTTCCATGTCGCGGATCAATCGCGTCGTCCCGGCAACCTCGTCGGCCAACGTCGCCGCCAGCGCCACCAGTTCCCGTGGCTGGGAAAAGTGCTGTGTGCAAGTGCCAATGGTGGTTTCGGCCTGTTCCAACCATTCTCTCGTTCCACGCAGCCGGACGCGCGCCGTCAGGTGTTCTCGCGCCTTGTCCGACAGGTGATGCGCCTCGTCGACAACGAAGATGGTTTCCTCGGGAGGCGGCAGGATGACGCCGCCACCCAGGCTCAGGTCCGCAAGCACAAGATCGTGGTTCGCCACCACCACCAGCGCGTCCTCCGCGGCGCGGCGGGCCTGGTAGAAGGGACACCGGCTGAAAAAACCACAGCGGTTGCGCGTGCATCCGCGGTGATCCGTCGTCACTGCGGACCAGGCCTGGGACCGCACGCCCTCTTCCCACGTATCCAGTTCGCCGTTCCAGGTGCCGTCCTCGAAGGTGGCGAACATCCTCTGGTACGTCGGCACATCCTGCGGTTCCGGCAACTCCAGTAGCGACGCCTGCGCCCCGTCCCCGTAACGGCGCTCGTCGAGCCGCTTGAGACAGACGTAACGCCGACGCCCCTTGGCGATCGCAAAGTCGAAATCGAGATCTGTATGCCCCTGCAAGTCCGGCAGGTCACCGAAAACGACCTGCTCCTGCAGCGCCACCGTCGCCGTGCTGATAAGCACCCGCATGCCGAGCGCCTGGGCCAGGGGGATGACGGCCAGACAGTAAGCGACGGTCTTGCCCGTACCTGTTCCCGCTTCGACTACGCAAAGCCGCGGTCGGCTACCGCTCAACGCGCGGGTGACATGCGCGATCATCTCCCGCTGCCCCCGGCGCGGCCTGAATCCGCGGCCTTCCAGCCACGACCGATAGGCCGTCTGGATCAGGCCCCTGTAGTCTTCCTCCACGGCAGACAATCCCTTGTGCAGTCGTACTGTCCTTCCCGGCAGCCGCAGGACGCGGCAGGACCGGAGACGATCCCGCGTGCTGGATCGCTCGACCCTATCCTACGCGACCCCGACCTGGAATCGCGATGCACAAACTCCTACCCGAGGTGTCGTCCGACTTCGAGCGGACATCGGTCCTTGGGGACACCCATCACCGTCCCTGGAGACACCCACCGTCATTGGGACAGGGATACCCATCCCGTCCCCGCAATGGGCATCCCGTCAAGTCAGGGGCGATTCATGAAGACGAGGAGGCCAATCGGGTCGCCGGAGCGTGGCGACCTGTTTGAGGCGGCCTCAGCCGAAAATCCCCAGCCAACCCCGGTCGAGAAAGCGGCGGCAGGTAGCGAGTTGCCCCGAATAGCGCTGCGCATTGGCGGCCACCCTGTCAGCCGCGCCCTGGAGCCACTTGTTGCTTCTCCAGTTGCCCTGCCGGTATCCGGTCAGCCCCTCGTGATAGGAAAGGTAGAGCGTTCGGGCATCGTTTCGCGGAATCCCCAACGCACGGTGAGCGCGGTCCAGGTACCAACCGACAAAATCGATTGCATCGGCAAACCGCTTCCGGCTCGCACGCTTGCGCCCGCTTGCGCGCTGGTAGTCCGCCCAGGTTTCGTCGGTCGCCTGCGCGAATCCGTACGCGCTCGAGGGTCGACGCCATGGGATGAAGCCAAGGATTTTGGTTCGCTCCGGCCGCGCGTCATGCCTGAAGCTCGATTCCTTGTACGTGAACGCCATCATGATCGGAATCGAGATATTCCAGGTCTGCTCCGCCTTTCGCGCCTGGCGATACCACCCACGCTTCTCATCGAAGACATCACAGATGTCCTCGGCATTGTTCGGCACGGACGCGCAACCGTCCGCCACAAGGACCACGCCGGCCATGCAGACCGCGAGGCTAACCGCTATCAGCCGCTTCATGCTTATCCAACACTTCCACAAAATCAGTTTCACGTATCACGGGGATATCGAGCTCATTCGCCCTCTCCTCCTTGCTGCCAGCGCCCGGACCGGCTACTACGCGCGTCGTCGCCCGCGACACCGAACCGGCAACCTTCGCCCCCAGCTTCACCAGGCGCGCCTTGGCTTCGTTGCGCGTCATGGCCGCAAGCGATCCCGTCAGCACCCAGGTTTCCCCCGCAAGAGGCGACTTCACCGGTTTCGCGGGGGTGGGCCAATCGACGCCCTGCCCGGTGAGCCGGTCCACGACTCCCTGGTTGTGTTCGTCATCAAAAAACTTCCGGATGCGGGAGGCGACGATGGGCCCCACGTCGGGAACCTCGTTCAGGGCCTCCTCCGACGCGTCGCTCAAGGCTGTGAGAGTGCGAAAATGGTTCGCCAGGTTGGCCGCGGTGGTCTCACCGACTTCGCGAATTCCGAGCGCGTAGACGAAGCGCGCAAAAGTCGTGTGCTTGCTCGCGCGCAAGGCGTCGATCACGTTCCTGGCGGACTTCGGCCCCATGCGATCAAGCGACTCGACCGTATCGACATCAAGCCCGTAGAGGTCCGCCGGGTCCTTCACCATGCCGCGATCGACAAGCTGTTCGACCAACTTGTCGCCCAGACCCTCGATGTCCATCGCCAGGCGTGATGCAAAGTGCTTGAGACTCTCCTTGCGCTGCGCAGGGCAGATGAGGCCCGCCGGGCAGCGGGCAACCGCTTCGCCTTCGGGCCTTTCGATCGGCGTGCCGCAGGCCGGGCACCGCTGCGGCATCGCGACTCTGCGCGCGCCCTTGCGGCGTTCCGCCTCTATCACTTTCGTCACCTGCGGGATCACGTCGCCGGCGCGATGCACCATGACCGTATCGCCCAGGCGCAAATCAAGCCTCTCGACCTCGTCCATGTTGTGCAAGGTTGCGTTCGAAACCGTGGCCCCGCCGACAAACACGGGTTCCAGCTTCGCCACCGGGGTTATGGCGCCGGTGCGCCCTACCTGGAATTCGACATCCCTCAGCGAGGTGGTGGCCTCTTCGGCAGGATACTTGTAGGCGATGGCCCATCGCGGCCGCCTCGTCACATTGCCCAGGGCGCTTTGCATGGCGAAATCGTTCACCTTGACGACCACGCCATCCGCGTCGTAGCCAAGGTGGTCCTTTACTTCGAGCAGTTGCCGTACGTATTCCAGGCAAGCTTGCACACCGAGAACGCAGACAGCGCGTTCGTTCACCCGGAGTCCCCAACCCTTGAACGCCTCGAGGACCTGCCACTGGGTATCCGGGTCCCAGTCACTGCGCAAACCCGCGCTGTAGCAGTACATCGACAGCGGGCGGGACGCGGTCAACTTTGGATCGAGCTGCCGCAGGCTACCGGCAGCGGCATTGCGCGGATTGACCAACAGGCGCTCGCCGGTTTTGGCCGCCGCTTCGTTGAAAGCGCGAAAACCATCCAGCGGCATGTAGATTTCGCCTCTCACTTCAAGCCTTGCCGGCCAGGTATCGCCAAGCAGGCGCAACGGGAGCGCGGATACCGTTCGGACATTGGCCGTAATGTCCTCGCCGGTCGAGCCGTCGCCGCGCGTCGCGCCACGCACCAATACGCCGTTCTCGTAGATCAGGCTCACCGCCACGCCATCGATCTTCGGCTCGCAGGTGAATTCCAGATCACCCTCGTAGCCGACCCGGGTCCGACAACGACCCTCCCAGTCGATGAATTCCTCTTCCGACGCGCACTTGTCCAGCGACAGCATGGGCAACTCGTGCGCCACCGGGGCAAACCGCTCGGAAGGCTCCGCACCCACGCGCTGCGTCGGGGAGTCGGGAGTCACCAGGCGCGGATGTTCTTTCTCCAGTTCGACGAGGCGATCGAACAGCGCATCGAATTCCGCATCGGATATCTCCGGGTCATCCAGTACGTGATAGCGATGCAGGTGGTAGCGAATAGTCTCGCGCAACTCCGCGATTGCCCGCGCGGGAGCCTTCGTCGGAGTTCCGCGTTTCGTTGCCGTCATTTCAGCCGTGTGCAGCGTTGGATTCGATCCGCCGGGGAACATGCACTGTCCCGATGCGACGTTACCGCGTTACGGGTCCCCTGTCGCTCGAACCCCGTCAATACCGTTTGGACATGCGTTTTCGCGAAAATTCGGCAATACGCTGGCGGTAATGTTCCTCGGTCTGTCCGGTCATCACAGAGAAGTTCTCGTCCTTCAGTTCACCGTCGAGGCTCTGACCGAGGTCGCGCGCCACTCGAAGCATATCGTCGAACACCGCGGCAGGTTCCGACGGGCCCGGCAACCGCAGGAACAGGCAGGCGCCGGGTGTTTTTATCGAATCCATGTCGGAAAGATCAAAGGTCCCCGGTTCTATGGCGTTGGCGACAGAGTACTGCGGCGTTCTCGTGACCGGATTCAGACGATGGAAGATATTCATGTCCCCAAACGTCAGTCCATTGCGCTGAAATGCGGCGCAAAGGTCCGCACCCCTGAATCGCCGATTGCCACGAGCCAGCACGTTGATCGCCAGAATCTCCCTTTCCCCGGAATCCGCGGCAACATCCGTCGCACCCTGGCGCGGCGCTTCGCGCTCTCGACGCGCGGGCCGCTGCTCCTTGCTCGAACTTTCGGAGCTGCGGACCGGAACGATGGAGTCATTCGCCGCGGCGACGATCGGTTCGCTTTCCGGCCAGCTACCGTCCGGCGCCGGCGAGCCGTTCTTGGCTTCCCGGGCCGTCTCGGCGTCGGTGGGTGCGGCATCCCCCTCGACAAGCTCCATCAACACCGGCGCAGATCCTTCGAAGGCCAGGGGTCGCTGCGTCGGCACGGACTGTTCCGCATTTCCGACAACACGGGCACCGCCGTTGGGAAATTCGGCACCCAGCGCGTCGTCGTCGAAATCACCATCCGGAACTTCCGTCGACAGGTCGAGTGGCAGGGGATCACTGCGCCCGCGCCAGGCGAGCCAGAGTCCATGCATGATGACAAGGGCGATCAACAGACCGCCACCAATTAGAATGTAGTCCTCAGACACGGCATCAACCCCGCTTACCGAATGTATTCCACACCGGGCTTCATACGGCAGCCATGGCCGCCGCCTCGTCCAGGTCCACAGATACCAGCCGCGACACGCCCGGTTCGTTCATCGTCACGCCCAGAAGCTGGTCCGCCATCTCCATCGTGAGCTTGTTGTGCGTGATGACCACGAACTGCACCTCTGCTGACATTTCCTCCAGCAGCTCCGCGAACCGAACGACGTTCGTATCGTCAAGCGGCGCATCGACCTCGTCCAGCAGACAGACCGGACTCGGATTGAGGTGGAAAATGGCAAAGATGAGCGCAATCGCAGTCAACGCCTTCTCGCCGCCCGACAGCACCTGTATGCTCGAATTGCGCTTTCCGGGAGGACGCGCCATCAGGCTCACTCCCGCTTCGAGCAGGTCGTCGCTGGTCAACTCGAGGTACGCGTGGCCCCCTCCAAAGACCTTCGGAAACAGGGTCTTCAGGTGCTCGTTTACCGCGTCGAAGGTCGCCTTGAACCGTGTCTTCGTCTCTCGATCAATCCTGTTGATCGCCGAGCGTAGCGTGCCGAGGGCCTGTTCAAGGTCGTCGTTCTGCGCGTCCAGATAGCGCTTGCGTTCCGTCTGCGTTTCCAGCTCTTCGAGCGCCGCCAGATTGACCGCGCCCAGCCGGGTGATCCGCCGGTCTATCTTTTCGAGTTGTTCGCGCCAAACCTGCGGGTCGGCATCCGCCGGCAACTCCGCCGAGACCTCATCCTCCGCAATTCCGGTCTGTTCGAGCTGTTCGGACAGGTCAGCGCACCTGGCCGAGATACCCTCGCGCTCCAACTCGGCGTCATGGATCCGGTCTCTTGCCTGTTCCATCGCGATGCCACTTTGCTGGCGTTTCGCTTCGTGGGAGCGTATCTCGCCGTTCGCCTCATCCACGCGCCGGCGAATGTCAGCCAGTTGCTTGTCCACGCCGACCTTTTCCTTGAGGTTCTCCTGCAACGATGCCTCGAAGGTCGGCAACGGCTTGAGGTTCGCGGCGATGTCGTTCTCGTAGTCTCGCGCAAGCGCCTCGAGTTCCGCGCGCTGCTCCTGTAATCGCGAGCGAACCAGTTCGACGGCAGCTCGCTTGGTCGTCAGGTGTTCATGTTCCATCTGCAACGCATGCAACCGGCCGCGGCAGGTCGCCGCATCGTGCCGCGCTGTTTCCAACAGCGTCGCCTGCCGCGTTCGCGCGCCTTGCAATTCGGCGCGCCGGGCATCCAGGGTTCGCGCATCGCGCCTCAGCGATGCGATACGCGATTGCACTTCGCGCAGGCGATTCGCTTCCGCTGAAATCTGCGCTTCTACCTCGTCGCGCTCAGTTTCGGCGCGACGCTGGCGCGCCCTGGCTTCGTCGATGCGCACGAGACGCACCTCCTGCTCCGTTCTGAGATGGGACAGCAGGTCCGCTTGTTCGCGGTATTGTTGTTGCAATCGGTCGCGCCGGTCGTCGAGGTCGGCAACCCGGCTTCGGCCCCGTGCCACGCTCTCGTCCAGTTCGCCAACCCTGTCATCGGCATGGGCCAGCCTGGTGCCAAGACTCTCCAGGTCTTGTGCGCGTTCGACGACGCCAAGCACCGGATCCTCCGTGCGGTTGACACGTATCCAGTCGGGACCGAGCCAGACGGCATCCCGCGTAATGATGCTCTGATCGGATCGCAGTCCGCCCCGGTGGGCCAACGCCACATCCAACGTCTCTGCGGCGAACACGCCAGCCAACATGGCGCCAACCGGCCCCTTGTCCGTGCGCACCAGCGAGGTCAGGGAAGGAAGTTCCGGGCCCGGTATCGCGCCCTCGACGTCTCGACCTTCGTAGAGGACAACGCGTCCCGATTCCAGGTCATCCAGATCGTTTGCGAAGCAGCCGACATCGTCGACCCTGATCGCGCGAAGATCGGTCCCGAGAACCGTTTCTGCCGCGCGCTCCCATCCCGGATCGACGGTCAGTTCAGCGCCGAGCCGCGGCGCCCGGTCCAGGCCCAGTGCATCGATCCATTCCCGCGCCTCGTGATTCTCGCCACCGAGAGCCACCTGTTGCACCGCGTCCAGGGCGGCGTATTCGTCGCGCAAACACTGGGTTTCGGTACGCGCCACCGCCAACGCGTTCTCGTCGGCGACCAAGGCCTCACGCGCCGACGCCAGTTCGGCCGCGCAGGTCTCGAGCTCCGCACCCGCAGCGCCGCAACGCCCTTCAGCTTCGTCCAACTCTCCCGCCAGACCATCGGTGAAGAGAGTGCTCCCATTCGACTCCTCTTCGATGTGGGCCAACCGCCCGCGCAAACGGTTCATCATCTGTTGGATGTGCTCGACGCGGTTTTCTTCGAGGCGCAAATCGCGTTCATTGGCCGACGCGTGAGAGAGGAAGTCGGACCATGCCGCATCGCTCCCGCGCATATCGTCTTCGGCGGCGGTCAGTGACTCGGCCACGCGATCATCTTCGTTTCGAGCCACCTCCATTTCCGGCAACTTGGCGGCAATCGCGGCCTGGAGCGAGGCCACCTCCCGTTCGTCGTCCGCAAGCTGGCGGGCCGTTTCGTCGAGTCGGCGCCGGGCGCCCGCGAGGCTGCTCTCGAGCTGGCTCTGGCGTTCGCGATTGAACCTTATGGCCGCTTCGGTCTCTGCGATCTTCGCACTGATGGCGTGGGCCAATCCCTGGACCCGGTTGAATGCCTCCGAGTGTTCCTGTTGCTCGGCCCGCGCCCGCTCGATGTTCGCGTCGTCGCGACGCAAAGCGCTCAGCGCCTGGTCGTATTCGACTTGCAGCCGCCGCAGGACCCGGTCGCGTGACGCCAGGTCCGCGTTCGTGGCTCTCAAACGCAGCACGAGCAACTCGGCCTCGCGGCGGCGTTGCTCTCGCTTGAGCTCCCGGTAGCGTTCCGCCGCGCGCGCCTGCCGCCGCAAATGGTGCAACCGGCCATCCAGTTCCTCCCGGATATCGCGCAGACGGTCAAGGTTGTCCATCGCGCGCCGCATCCGGTTCTCGGTCTCGCGGCGACGCTCCCTGTACTTTGAGATGCCGGCAGACTCTTCCAGGTAGGCGCGCAGATCTCCGGGCTTGGCTTCGACCAGTTCGCTGATCATGCCCTGTTCGATGATGGAATAGCCCCGCGGCCCGAAACCGGTGCCCAGGAATACGTCGACGATATCTCGCCGACGACACTGGTTGCCATTCAGATAGTAGGTGGAGCGGGCCTCGCGGGTGACTTCGCGGCGGACGGCGATACGGCCAAAGTTCGCGTACTCTCCGCCGAGGCGGCCGTCCGTGTTGTCGAAGATGAGTTCGATGGACGCCATCCCGCTCGCCTTGCGGGAACTCGAGCCGTTGCTCGTACCGTCGAAGATGACATCGGCGATGGACTCCCCCCGCAACTTGAGCGCGGAGCTCTCACCCATCACCCAGCGGACGGCATCGATGATGTTGGACTTGCCGCAGCCGTTCGGGCCAACGACCGCACATCGATTTCCGGGGAAGCTGACCGACGTCGGATCGACGAATGATTTGAAGCCGGTCAGCTTGATTCCGTCAAGACGCATGCAGCGAGCAGTCGTTCGTATCGCTAGGCCAGCCGTAGTTTACCGAAATCAACACCCGAAGGCACCTTTAGAAAATCGTTAGCACACCCAGGCTAGCTGTGAATTCTGCGAAGGTTGTTCACAGCTAGGGCAGCCGCCGATCGATGTGCAGCCGTACCGGTTCGGCAGTTGGACTACCGACCCAGGTCGCACTCTCCAGGTCTCCGGCGATGGCCGTGGCCGATCCGCCGAGCGCGACGCGGGCCACCAGTTCGAGCTTCCCGGCCCCCTCCAACCCTCGACCCGGGAGCATGGAATCGGCGTCCGTCAGTTCGACCCGCGCGGGCAGATCGCCCGCGGCGAGCCGTCTGACCGACAGGGGCGGTCCCGGAGTTTCAGCGTGGCGGGCTATCACGAACACCGTCGCAACCGGGGCGACATCGAAGGCGGCATCGATGGAAACGTCAATGCTCACAGCCGCCTTTTCCGCAACCACTTCCCCCGGGAAGGTCAGTTCGATGCGCGGCTGCGCACTCGGATCGACAGGCTGCGCGGTTACTTCAAGGTCATCCTCCCCGGCCACCGCATTTCCCGATTCCGACAGCCTCGCCACCACTTCAACCGAGCTGGCCCTCGACAACCCCGGGGCCGGTCCCATCCCCACGGTGTCGTCGAGAATTACCGTTTGCGATGCCTCGGTCCTCCGCCGCACGACGGCCAGGGGCATACCGCCCCCGACTGGACGGGCGAAGACGATCAGCCAAGGCCTGCGCGTCACGTCCCCGACCTTGACGGAAACTTCAACAAGGGGCCGCTCGGGGTCGAGTTGAGACTGCACAACTCCCATCAGTTGCGTGAGCAGCGCAACCCTCGATTCCGGCAATGGCTGTCCTATGGCCCGCGCCAGGTATCCCGATGCCTCGGCATATGCATCACGGCGCATGGCATCCATCGCCAGCATCTCCAGCATCGCCGGATGGTCGGGACGCGACGCAAGCACACGCTGAACAACCTGGCGGGTATCGGCGTTCATGCCACCCTCTGCAAAGTAGCTCGCTTGCGCCCATGCGGCATCGACCTCTTCGTTCGGGCCGGCCAGGTCTCGAAGCCTGGCAAAAGCCTGCGCCGCGGCCGCATAGTCGGAAAGGCGCATCCGCGAATGGCCCAGGAAGAACCAGGTGGCCGCATCCTCCGGGTCGCGCGCGACGCGGGCCGCCAACGCTCTCTCCGCGCGCGCGAGGGCCTCAACCTCGACCCCGTCACTCGCCAGCGCCTGACCCGCGAGCGCCAGGTCAGCCGCATGCGGCTCGCCCCAGATCGCGTACAAACCCACGGCGACAGCAGCCAGCAGCACGGCAACCAGCGCGACGACGCGCATCGGCGGACGCGCACCCGGCTCTGGCACATGACTGTCCCCGGTCCCAGACCGCTTCGCAAACTCCTCGTCCGCGCGATCCGCCTCGATCAGGTCGAGAGCAAGCTCCTCTTCCAACTCGGCCAGGATCGAATCGTCCAGTGTCTGAACGCGACCCTCCGCGACCAACTCCCGGCGACGGTCGGCGAACAGGACAGCATTGGCACCGGCCCGATCCACCGCGCGCCTCCCCTCTCGTCGGGCACCGAAGAGGACATAGAGCACTATGATCGACGCGAAGACCGCCGTGCCGGCGAAAACCTCGATCATCGCTGGTCGTCGTCAAGCAGCCGCGCGACCTGCTCTCTCTCCCGCTCTGTGAGGGGAACACGCCGCCGAAAAAGACCCACCCGTCCGACAACGACGACGGCAATCAACACCAGGACCGGGGGAATGAGCCAAAGCGGCCAGTTCGTCAACCGGAACTCGGGATCGTAGAGCACGAAGTCGCCGTAGCGATCCTGCAGGTGGACGCGCACATCGTCGTCGGTCGCGCCCTCCTCCAACAGACGCCGGACCGTGCGCCGCAGGTCCCGGGCGATCGGCGCGCCCGAACTCGCCAGGGACTCATTCAGGCACTTGGGGCAGCGCAACTCGGCGAGCAATACGCGATAGCGTTCAGCCAGCTCCGGGGTCGAGAAATCGAATCCGTCAATGGCCGAGGCACCGAGCAGGCCAGCCGCCACGATCAGCATCGCGCAGACCCGCGGCATCATGGCGGCGACTCCAATGCGTCGATGGCGGGCTTCAGCTCTTCTCGCCAAATCTCCGGGTTGACGTCACCGACGCGCTTGTAGCGAATGATCCCCCGGGTATCCACCAGGAACGTTTCCGGCGCCCCGTAGACGCCGAGTTCCACACCGAAGTCGCCGTTCACGTCCACGATGTTGAAATCGTAGGGATTGCCGTGTCGCGCCAACCATCGGCTCGCCTCAACGGGATCGTCCTTGTAGTTGATACCGACGACGGAAAGGCCGGTCTCGTTGGCAATGCGGGAGAGTTCGCCGTGCTCGGCCAGGCATGTCGGGCACCAGGTGGCCCAGACATTGACCAGCCGGAGTTCGCCGGCCAGGTCGGCGCGGGTCGCCCGCGAGCCGTCTTCCCCCAGTACCGGCAGATCGAAATCCGGAAACGGACTGTCGATCAGGGCCGACGGCAACTCGTGCGGGTCGCGCAGGGTGAAACCCAGGTACAGGAAAGACGCCAGGATGGCGAAAACGGCCATGGGGATGAACAGTCGCGCCCGGTTCATGTTGCTTGCGGGGACCGCACGGGCGATCCGGGAAAGTCCTGCTCGCGATCCAATCGGGAAGCCAGGCGGCGATAGCGCGGATCGGTCACCGCCAGCACTCCCCCCAATGCCATCAGCAAGGCCCCCAGCCACACCCATCGGATCAGCGGCTTGTCCTGGATCCGCACTCCCCAGGAACCGTCGGGGAGCGCCGAGCCCAACGCGATGTAGAGGTCCCGGACAAATCCGGCGGCAATTCCCGCTTCCGTCATCACCTGCTCGCGGACCGGATAGTGGCGCTTCTCGGGATACAGGCGCACACCGGTGTCCGTGACGAACTCGGCCTGGTCCGCAATGTAGTTCGGCCCTTCGACCCTGCGCAACGCGGCGAAGCGATAGGTCACGCCGTTCAGGTCGGCGCTGTCGCCCACAGACATTCTCGCGTCCACTTCATGGGAGAACTCGCTCGTCACCCCGATTCCCACCAGGGACACGGCAAAACCGACATGCGCAATCATCATTCCCAGGTATCCGCGCGTGGTGCTGTCCCGTCGGCGCCACACGTCGGCACCGTGCACCAACATGATCCAGACACCGAGCCCGACCGCCGCCGCCGCACCCACCTTGAACGCGCCACCGAACCAAAGTGGCAGCGCCAACCCCAGGCAGAGGGCGGCGAGGCCCATCAGACCCGAGTTTCTCAACAGCGACAGCGGCGTGCGTTTCCATCGCGCCACCGGCGCCACCGCCAGGAAGCACGCCAGGACACACATGAGCGGCACGAATCCCCTATTGAAATAGGGGGCGCCCACCGATGTCTTCTCGCCACCGGTTATGGCTTCATGGGCAAGCGGGTACAGGGTCCCGTGCAGGACGAAGGCCAATGCGACGACCAGGATGGCATTGTTGACCAGCAGCAGGAGCTCGCGGGAAAAGCCGCCATAGCGGGCCCTGCTCATGATGGTCGGCGCCCGTATCCCATAGATCGTGAGCGCCCCGCCCACGGCAAGCGCCAACAGGGCGAGAACGAAGAGGCCGCGTTCCGGGTCCACGGCAAACGCATGGACCGAGGTCAGCACGCCGGAGCGCACGATGAACGCGCCAAGCAGCGACAACGAAAAAGCTGCAATCGCCAGCAGCGCCGTCCAGCTCTTGAACGCGCCACGTTTTTCGGTGACCGCGAGGGAATGCAGCAGGGCGGTGCCCGCCAGCCACGGCATGAACGACGCGTTCTCCACCGGGTCCCAGAACCACCAGCCGCCCCAGCCGAGTTCGTAGTACGCCCACCAGCTTCCCAGGGCGATACCGACTGTCAGGAAAGCCCACGCCACGTTGGTCCACGGTCGGGACCAACGCGCCCAGGCCGCATCCAGCCTGCCGCTAATGAGTGCCGCTATGGCGAAGGAGAACGCCACCGCGAAACCGACATAGCCCGTGTAAAGCAACGGTGGATGCACGATCAGCCCGAAGTCCTGGAGCAGCGGATTCAGATCGGCACCCTCAAGGGGAACGGCGGGCAGGAGACGCTCGAACGGGCTGCTCGTGCTCAGCAGGAACAGCAGGAAACCGAAGTTCAACAGACCCATCGTGCCAAGAACGCGACCGAATATCTCGTTCGGAACCCGCCGGCAACCCACGCTCACCGCCCAGGTCCAGACGCCCATGATCAGTGTCCACAGGAGAAACGAGCCCTCGTGCGCACCCCAGGTGGCGCTGGCACGGTAGTACCAGGGAAGCAGACTGTTCGAGTTCTCCGCCACGTAGGCGACGGAGAAGTCGCTGGCCAGGAAAGCCCCCACAAGCACCGCGAAACCCACAGCGAGCAGGAGGAGCTGGCACGAGGCGAGTGTCGCCACCATGCCGCGCCAGGTGCCGTTGACCGCGCTGACGTGGCCGACAACGCCGAGCGCGAGGGCCACCAGGAGGGCGGCGACCACGGCGAAGTGTCCGATTTCAACGATCACGGAACGCCCGCGCTGGGATCCGGAGGAGTCGGGGATTCCGCCTCGGCAATGCCCGCCAGTTCCGGCGGCATGTAGTTCTCGTCGTGCTTGGCAAGGACCTGGGACGCCTGGAAAACCCGCCCGGCATCCAGCTCGCCCGTAACCAGGATGCCCTGCCCCTCTCGAAACAGGTCGGGCAGGATACCGACATGGCGCACGGTGAAGTCGGAACCCTGGTAGTCGGTAAGGACGAAAGAGACGCCGAGGCCACTGTCATCGTGCGCCACGCTGCCCACCGCCACCATGCCCCCCGCACGGATCGTGACGCCGGCCGGCGCATCGCCGTTCACCACGCGCTCCGGCGGGTAGAACAGATTGACGCTTTCGTCCAGGGCGGTAAGCACCAGCGCGGCCGTGACAGCAGTGCCGCCAACAAGGAACACGGTGGCAACGAGGCGATTTCGACGTCGCGTATTCACGATTGAGACCGCCTTCGCTCCCGGTCGGGCCGATGCATGGCGAGGAATCGCCGGCGAGAGAGGATGGGACGCGCGCCGATGGCAATCAGCGCCGACCACGCGATGCCGTAAGCGAGCCACACGTAGAGGCCGTGGCCGCCCATCGCAAGGAAAGTCGCGAACTCGTTCACGCCCCGCTCCCCGGCTGCGCCCGCGCAAGCCAGTCGCGCACCCACGCCGTGTCCGACTCGCGCTCGAGGATCTCATTGCGCAGACCCGCAAGAACGACCGCCGCGACGAAGGAGTAGAACCCCAGGACGTTAACCAGCAGCGGCAACCACATCTCGGCGGGCATCGTCGGCTGTTCGGTCAACGAGAAGCTCGCCGGCTGATGCAGTGTCAGCCACCAGTCCACCGAGTACTTGATGATCGGCACGTTGACCGTACCGACGATGGCGAGCACCGCCACCGCCCTCCCCGCCTGCTCCCGGGCAGGGATAGCCTGGCGCAGCGCCATCAGGCCGACATAGAGGAAGAACAGGACCAGCACCGACGTCGTGCGCGCATCCCACACCCACCATGCGCCCCACGTCGGCTTGCCCCAGATCGCTCCCGTCAGCAGCGCCACGCCGGTGATCGCCATGCCGACCGGTGCCGTCACGGCAATGAACATGTCGGCGAGTTTCATGCGCCAGACCAGCAGCACGACGCCGGCAGCACCCATCGCCAGGTACAGCGCTTCGGCCAGGTGCGCCGTCGGCACGTGCACGTAGATGATGCGGAAGCTGTTGCCCTGCTGATAGTCCTCCGGCGCGAACACGAGCCCCCAGACCGAACCCGCCGCCACCAGCGCGATGCCGATGACCGAGAGGACGACCAGCCACGGCCCGGTGATGTCGAAAAACCACCGCGGCGAACCGAGTCTGTGCGCAAAGGCAGTCAGCCAACCCATGCTAGTACTCCTGGCTCAGTCTCAGCGCAAAGCCCACCGCGAACGGCACGAACGTCAGCGCAGCCGCCAGCATGGCCAGCAACCACAGCAACTGCGGCAATGCGCTCAAGCCGGATGCGGCCACGACGCTCGCGCTGGCCCCGAAAACGAGAACCGGGACGTACAACGGCAGCGCGATCAGGGCCACGAGCAAACCGCCGCGACCAAGCCCCACTGTCAATGCCGCCGCCACCGCGCCGATAGCCGTGAGGGTTGGCGTGCCGATCGCGAGACTTGCCACCAGCACGGGAAGCGCCTGCGTCGGCGCCTGCAGCATGAAGCCCGCCACGGGAGCGAAGAGCACGAGCGGCAGCCCGCTCACGCACCATTGCGCGGCGAGTTTGCCCAGCACGGCGAGGAACATCGGCCGGCCATGCAACAGCATCTGCTCCAGGGTGCCGTCCTCGAAATCGCGCCGAAACAGGCTCTCGGCCGCCAGCATGCACGACAGCAGCGCGATGACCCATACGACAACGACGGCCACCGCGCCAAGCGTCTTCAGATCCGAACCCAGACCCAGACCGAACAGTGTCACCGCGAGCGCAAAAAAAGCCAGGGGATGCGCCGCCTCTCCTCGCGAACGAAACGCGATCCGCAAGTCTCGCCCAGCCTGGGCCAGGACGATCACGCCGCGAGTTCCAGGCGTCGAGCGCCGGCCAGACCCAAGTCCTCGTGCGTCGCACAGACCACGGCACCCCCGCTGCGGCAATGCGTCTGAACCATCGAGAGCACGATCTCCCGTCCCGCTTTGTCGAGGGCGGCGAACGGTTCGTCCAGCAACCAAAGCGGTGCCGAACTCGCTACCAGTCGTGCCAGCGCCGCGCGCCTTTGCTGGCCGGCGGACAGGCTTCGGCAGGGCACCAGGCCGGACCCATTCAGTCCGACCTCGCGCAACGCGGAGAGGGCGTCTTCGTGCCGAAGTCTCCGGCCCTGCAGCGCCAGGTACCAACGCAAGTTCTCCAATGGCGAAAGCAATAGACTCAATCCCGGCTTGTGGCCAAGGTACAGCGGCCGCTCCTGGCCAGCGGTATCCACCTGCCCGGACTCCTCGGCGAAAAGGCCCGCAATGCACCGCAGAAGCGTCGTCTTGCCGCTACCGTTCGGCCCACGAACCTCCATCAACTCACCCGATCCCAAGTCGAAATCAATGCCTTGGAACAATCGGCGTCCACCCGCGACACAGGCCAGATCGCGTACCGACAACAGGGAGCCTTTCAACCGTTCTACTTCGCGGCAAAAACGCGCATTATAGGCTCACAAGGAGCAGACGAGAGATCGCATGACCGCGAACAATGGCCGCGTGTGCTGTGTCGAAGGACTCTACGAGTACGGATGCGAGGAACCGTCCATCAAACCCATGCTGGAGTTGCTTTCCCAATGGGGATACTGGCCGCATGTGCATGTGCAATGCGGAACCGTCGATCTGGCGAGCGCGTTCCTCCGAGAGAAGTGGAACGAAAGCGCATACGGTTCCGTATTGTTCTTCGCGACCCACGGTTCGCCGGGATGTATCACGCTATCTGAATCCAATGAAGAGTGGATCAACCTCGGCGACCTTGCAGTCGTCTTGTCCGACCAGTGTGAGGAGTGCTACGTACACTTCAGCGCCTGCAACGTCCTTCAGGACAAGACAGCGGTAGACGCCTTCCTGCGGATTACCGGCGCTACGGCCGTCTCGGGTTACCGGACGGACGTTGGCTGGGCAGAGAGCGCGAAACCCGCGTTGCCGTTGGATCTCATGCTGTTGAACCAGTTGTGGCAGGCGGAAATCGACTTCTCCAATCGCCGGAGTTTCAGGCCCAAGCTCGACAAGATCGAACTCGACCTGCAGCGAAGATTCGGTGACTGCCAGTTTGAGATCGTACAAAAACCATAGTGCGAGCCGCCGTTTCGATGCACCTGTGACATCGCGTCAGACTGCAAAAAGCAGCATAAACCAGTAAATTTATTGTTGAATATCGAACGTTTTAGTTGCGATTTACAACAATAAAGAGGCCAATCGCGGTGGATTGTCAACGTCTTTCCGAGCGCTGAACCCCTCGCAAAAAATCGTCCGAAGCCGAAGGCGCCGCCAGTGGGAAACTCACAACTCCCGCAAGACCAGCACCGGCGGCGACCGAATGAGCTTGCGCGTTCCGAGGTAGCCCAGAGTGGCGACCAGCGCCATGCCCGCCAAAGGACCTGCCAACCAAAGCCACGGATGGATCTCGTAGTCGAGTTCGAATACCCGGGTCTGCAGGGCGAACACCGTGATTTCTGCCCCGAGGACCGCGACGATGCCCGCGAACGCTCCGAGCACCGCGAATTCTCCCGCCAGCGCGCCGGCGATCAGGTTGCGCGTGCCGCCCAGGGCACGCACCAGCGCATGCTCCCTCATGCGAGTTTCGTGGCTCGCCTGTATGGATGCGATAAGCACCAGCGCGCCCGCCCCGAGCACCAGGCCGAGAATCAGCTCGATGGCCCGCGTGACCCGATCGATGATGCGCTCTACCTGGGCGATGAGAGCGTCCACTTCGATCACCGTAATGGTCGGATGCGCCACGAGAAGCCGATTGAGGAACCGTTTCCGTTCAGGTTCGAGATGGAAGCTCGTCATGTGGGTCGTCGCGAATTCGGCAAGCGCCGCACGCGAGAACACGATGAAGAAGTTCGGTTGCAGGCTGTCCCATTCGACCCGGCGCAGATTCGCGACCCGCGCGGAAACGGGTAGTCCGCCGATGTCGAATTCGACCATGTCGCCGACACGCAATCCGGTGCCCCTCGCGTAGTCCACCTCAACCGAAATGAGGGCTTCGGTCGTGTCCGGGGGCCACCAGTCGCCCTCTACCATCACGTTGTCGCCCGGCACCGTATCGGACCAGGTCAGGTTGCGTTCGGAGCCCAATCCCGGCCCGAAATCCTCAACCCGCTCCCCGCCCCGGTCGCGCCGGCGCCATTTGCCCAACGGCTCTCCATCGACGGCCACGACGCGACCCCGAATCATCGGAAACAGGCGGCCATCGTAGTCCGTATGCACACGCAACAGATCCTGGACGGCATCCACTTCGTCGGCGGCAACATTAATGAGGAAATGATTCGGAGCGTTCTGCGGTATCTGCGCGCGCCACTCGGCGAGCAGTGCCGTCCGCACCAGCAACAGTATCAGCAGGATCATCAGGCCCAGGCCGAAGATCGTGATCTGCGCCACGTTCTCCCGGCGCCGGCGCTGCAAACCGGCAAGAGCCAGGCGCCACGAGCTTCCCGCCTGCATTCCGACCACGCGTCCGCCGCGCAGCAGGGCGAGAGCGACGATCGCGAACGAGCCGCAGACCACGGTCGCCCCCACCAGCGCCCATACCGTAAGCCACACGCTCTGGCTGTACCACACGAGCAAACCGATGCTGCCCACGCTCGCGAAGGCATACGTGATGGCGTTCGACAGGCCGCGATCCGGTTCCCGGCGAATGACGCGCATGGGAGAGATGCGATGCAGGTTGAGCAGCGGAGGCAACGCGAATGCGGCCAGGCAGACGAAACCCGTGACGCTTCCCACCACGAAGGGGCTTGGGCCAGGCCAGGGCAAGTTCACCGGCAGGTACGTCGAGAGCAGGGCGATGATACCGAG
Organism: Candidatus Azotimanducaceae bacterium; assembly: GCA_965203615.1. Classification (GTDB taxonomy): domain Bacteria; phylum Pseudomonadota; class Gammaproteobacteria; order Pseudomonadales; family Azotimanducaceae; genus VXNE01. The sequence continues at coordinate 3,320,302 of OZ241900.1, read as the reverse complement.
ATGTACCAATATGCCGAGCGCAAGGCCCGCCGCCACGCCAATGATGCCAATGATCAGCAGCACGCCGATATACGCCCAGAGGATATCCGCCGGCGTGGCGCCCAGGGTCTTCAACACCCCGACGTGGCTATAGTGGCGGCGCGCGTAACGATGCGCCGCCAGCGCGACCGCGGCACCGCCGAGAAGCACGGCGAGCAGACCGCCCAGCAGCAGGAAACTCTCGGCCCGGTCCAGCGCTCCGCCGATCGTCGGACTCGATGCCCTGACATCGCGCCAGCGATAGTTCGGCGCCAGATCGCCGCTATTGTCAAGGGAAGTCTTCAGGCCCGCCAGGGCCTCACCGTCTCCCGCCAGCAACAGCCGGTAGGACACGCGACTGCCCGGCTGAATGAGCCGGGTCGCCGGAACGTCTTCAACGCGCATCAACAGGCGCGGCCCGAGGTCGAGGAAGTTGCCACCCCGGTCCGGCTCCGCAATCAGCACGCGCGTCACACGCAGCTTCTCATAGCCCACCGAAACGGCATCGCCCAGGTTCAGCCCAAGCGCGGGAAACAGCCGCGAATCCAGCCACACCTCGCCCGGAGCAGGCACCGAATTGGCCACCCGGTCCTTGCCGAAAGGCTCGTCGGCGATCCGCACGGCGCCTCGCAACGGGTACCCCGGACCCACCGCTTTCACCGAGACGAGCTGGTTGCGCGCATCGTCGGATTCGTCGGCAAACAGCATGGACGGGAACGTGACCACGTCGACCTGCACCAATCCACGCCCGGCGGCGGCTTCGCGGAACGCATCGGGAATGGGCCGGGAAGACCCGATCACGCTGTCTGCGCCGAGGAACGTCGTCGCCTCCGCCAATAGCGCCTGCTGCAGGCGATCCACGAACAGGCTGATCGCCGTCACGGCGCCCACGGCGACGAGCGCGGCCGCAAGCAACAACCGGAGTTCGCCGGAACGCCAGTCCCGCGCAACCAGCCTGAACAAGAACCGGAGGGTCACGTCTCGATGCGTCCCGCTTCGAGGCTCAGGACACGATCGCAGCGTCCCGCAAGGGCCGTGTCGTGGGTCACCAGCACCAACGTCGTTTGCGACTCTCGATTGAGCTCGAACAGGAGATCGATCACGCGGCCACCCGTCGACGTATCCAGGTTCCCGGTCGGTTCGTCGGCAAACAGCACCTTGGGCCGCGACGCGAAGGCTCGAGCGATGGCGACGCGCTGCTGCTCACCACCCGAGAGTTGCCGGGGATAGTGGGTCAGGCGGTCGGAGAGCCCCACCCGACCGAGGTACATTCGCGCATCACTCCCCGCATCGGACTCACCGCGCAGTTCCGCCGGCAGCATGACGTTCTCCAGCGCGGTCAGGCTTTCGATCAACTGGAACGTCTGGAACACGAAACCGACACAGCGCCCGCGAACCCGGGCGCGGTCTTCTTCGGCCATCGCCGTGATCTGCACACCGTCGAGCCAGACGTCCCCGGCCGTGGGCAGGTCGAGGCCCGCCAGGATGCCGAGCAGCGTGGTCTTGCCCGATCCGGACGCCCCCACCACGGCAACGGATTCTCCGGCGTTGATTTTCAGGCTGACGCTGTCCAAGATCGACAGCCTCCCTTCCGCCGTGGTCACGGTCTTGCAAACACTTTCGACGCGCAGAATCGGGGCGGCCGCAATGTGGTTTTTCATCCGATGGCTGATGGTCTTCGCAGTTGCGAGCGCGACTTCCGCAGCAGGTGGGCCAGCAGAGTCTCCGTTGCGGGAAGTGAACCAAACGATACTGGTGTTGGGCGACAGTATCAGCGCGGCCTACGGGATTCAACGCGAGCAGGGCTGGGTAGCGTTGCTCGAGGAGCGGCTTCGCGCTGAAGGTCGTGGCGCGCGCGTGGTCAACGCCAGCACGAGCGGCTGGACAACCAGCGACGGGCTGGCACGGCTACCGAGGCTCCTCGACTTCCATCGGCCGGGCATCGTCATCATCGAACTCGGCGGCAACGACGGGCTGCGGGGAATTCCCACCGCCAACATCGAAGCGAACCTGATCGCCATGATCGAGAGGGCAACAGCCAGCGGCGCGCGCGTGGTCGTTGTCGGGATGGATGTGTCGCCGAATCTGGGACAACGCTACAGGGCAGCGTTCAAGGAGGTATACCGGGATGTCGCCGACACGACGCGAACCACCTTCGTGCCGCCCTTTTTTGACGACTTCGATCAGACCATGCTGCAGCGCGATGGCATCCATCCCACAGCCGATGCGCAGTCCGTGATTTTGGACAACATCTGGCCGAAGCTGCTACCGATGCTGCGTTAACCGCCGTCAGGACTCAGCAGCGCTGCCGCCAAGGCATGGCGGGGACATCGGCGTATCGCCGAAGCGATTCTTCCAGTCCCGAAGCGTGTATGTGTGAAGAGCGAGCGCGTGAACGGGTCCAGCGAGTTCTTCCGCCAGCACGTCGTTTACCATGCGGTGCCGATCTATCGGCCGGCGGGCCTCGAAGCCCTCCGCGACAATGACCACCCTGAAGTGCGACTCCGACCCGGCGGGCACGTTGTGGTTCGAACTCTCGTCGTCAACCGTCAGGTGCAAGGGATCGAAGGCTTCGGTGAGTTTCGTTTCTATGGTCTGGCGAACATCCATTCGATCAGTGTATCAGTCTGTCGGTCTAGCCGCGTCAGCGGCAAGATCGACAGAGTCCCGAAATCCGGGTGTTCTTGGGTTCCGTGACTCGGTACGCCATTCCACCAAGCCTGATGAGCAACCGGGTAGACTGGCAGGGGTGCATGTATACCTGATCGGCATCGGACCGGGCTGTACCGCTTGTCGCTGCATCGGACCTGGGCAGTTCGTCCTGTGACCCGGGCGGTCGTTCAGGTCGCCGTACCGCGCCCGTTGCGTCGCGTTTTCGACTATTCGCTTCCCGCCGACCTCCCCCGTCCAGAGGTCGGCGCCCGGGTTCGCGTGCCGTTCGGACGCGCTGAAGTGGTCGGCATCGTCACGGGATTCACCGGGACGTCCTCCCATCGACTTAAACCCGTCATCGGCGTCCTCGACAGCGATGGATTTCTCGCCCCCGACCTGATTGCGCTCGCAGAATGGCTCAGCGGCTACTACCACCACCCCCTGGGCGAGGTCTATGCGACCCTTCTGCCGAGCGCGGCGCGGCGCGGCGCGGCGCCGCCTGACCCGCGATGGCCCCTCTCCTGGACCGCGACGGAAGGCGATGTCACTCGGCTGAAACGGGCCCCCCGCCAGCAGGAAGCGTTCGAGTTACTGCGGGACCTCGGTGCGGCTGTTCCCGAGCAGGAACTGCCGGCCCTGGGAATCGATCGGCGCACCCTGGGCGCACTGGCCGGCAAGGGACTCGTCAAGTCTACGGAAACCAGGCCTGTCTACCGCGTCGAGCGCTCGCCGGTCTCGCTGAATCCCGAACAGCAGGCGGCGGTAGGCGCAATCGAGGCCTCCATCGGCACCCGCGCGATCCACCTGCTTGACGGCGTAACCGGCAGCGGCAAGACCGAGGTCTACATGCGGGTTATCGCGAGGATCATCGACAACGGCGGACAGGTCCTGGTCCTTGTGCCGGAAATCGGTCTGACACCGCAAACGCTCGCTCGCTTTCGCCGACGATTCGGGGCGGCGGCGGCACTGCATTCCGCCGAGACCGACAACGCGCGACTCAGCACGTGGATGCGATGCAGATCGGGCGAACACAGGATCCTTATCGGAACGCGATCGGCGGTATTCACCCCGTTTGCCAACCTCCGCCTGATCATCGTGGACGAGGAACACGACACCTCGTTCAAGCAACAGGAGGGACTGCGCTATTCAGCCCGCGACGTCGCGTGCAAGCGCGCGCAACTGTTGGATATCCCGGTGGTGCTCGGCAGCGCAACGCCATCGCTGGAGACACTGGCCAATGCCGCGCGGGAGCGTTATCGGCGAAACGAGTTGAGATCGCGCGCCGGAGGTGCCCGGATGCCCCGGTTTCGCGTGATCGACATCCGTGGGCAACGCCTGCGCGACGGCCTGAGCGATTCGCTCCTGCAGGCCATCCGGCGACACCTGGATGCCAATAACCAGGTTCTCGTCTTCATCAACCGCCGCGGGTTCGCACCCACTTGCCTGTGCTCCACGTGCGGGTGGCAGGCGCGGTGCGCCGATTGCGACGCGCGGTTGACGCTGCATGAGGTTCCCCGTGCGCTACGCTGTCATCATTGCGATCGGCGTTACGCATATCCGGATGCCTGTCCCGACTGCGGCGAGCAGACCCTGGTACATCTTGGCACCGGCACCCAGCGCGTCGACGCTGCGTTGCGCGAACAGTTTCCGGGCATCCCCCTGTATCGCATTGATCGCGACACCTCGCGCTCGCCGACGCGGCTTGCCGCACAGCTAGATGCCATACGCCAGGGAGGCGCCGCCATTCTTGTCGGCACGCAGATTCTCGCCAAGGGTCACCACCTTCCCGCCGTCACGCTCGTGGCCGTGATCGACGCCGACAACGGCTTCCTGTCATCCGATTTCCGGGCACCCGAACGGACCGCGCAGAATATCGTTCAGGTTGCCGGACGGGCCGGACGCGCCGAACGTCCCGGCGAGGTCTGGATTCAATCGTACGATCCCGCCAACCCGAACCTCAACGCACTGATCGAGCGCGGTTACGGCGGGTTCGCCTCGATACAGGCCGACGAGCGCCGCGCCGCCCGATTGCCGCCGTATGCCGCGATGGCCATGCTGAGAGCGGAAAGCACGGCTGCGGCTGCGGCCCTCGAACTGCTACGGCTGGCCGCCGACGTCATCCGCGATGCCTGGGACCACCATGGGCGCCAGGCATCCGGCAACCACCCGAATTCCGAGTCTGGGACACCCATTGAAAAGGCAGAACACAACCACGAGTTCGAACTGATGGGGCCGGCCCCTGCTCCGCTCGCGCGGTTGCGGAACCGTCTCCGTTACCAGTTGATGATCTGCGCGCGTCAACGCCGCCCACTTCACGCCGCCCTGTCCGCCCTCGAAGCGGCGGAACTCACGGTCCCCGGGGTGCGTTGGTCCATTGACGTGGACCCCCTCGATACGTTCTGATTCTCAATTCCCCAGCGTCAGCAGAACCCGATGCCCGCACGAAGCCAGAGAACGCCGCCTCGCCGTTTCAGCGCGTCGTCCTTCGGTGTCGGCCTTGTCGTCGGCGTGGCCGTCTCCATGACCACGGTCTACCTCATCCGGGACACCGGACCGTCTGACTCGACAACGGCGGGCGGAGACGGCATCCCGACCGAAGACGGCGCTGAACAGGGTGAGCAGAAAGGCGCGCCCAGTTACGAGTTCTTCGAGCGCCTGCCCGCTGCCGAGGTTTCAACCGATACGGAACCCTACAAGACCCTTACGCCCGGTGGATACGTGGAACCGTCGGAGTACCTCGTCCAGGCCGGATCATTCCGGCAGCCGGACGACGCGAACAGATTGCGGGCGCGGTTGATGCTCACGGGGATCACCGCCGACATCACCGTCAACACGCTGGATGACGGGGACGGGGTTTGGCATCGCGTCGTCCTCGGTCCGTTCGGCAGCAAGGAAGACGCCGAGCAGATGGTGGCCAACCTGCGCCAGCACGACCTGTCGCCGACCCTGCGGCAAGTTCCGCCCACCGGATGAGTCGCGCCGTTTCGCGAAGCAGTTGAAATCCCCCATCCCCCTCCCCACTATCAAGAGTTGACCACTCTCGGGAGCTCCGCGTCTTGCAGCAATTCAGAGGAACGACGATTCTGTCGATTCGCCGCGGCGACATGGTAGCCCTCGGCGGCGACGGCCAGGTGTCGATGGGCGACACGATCATGAAAGGCAATGCGAAGAAAGTGCGGCGCCTTTACAAGGACACGGTTCTCGCCGGATTCGCGGGCGGCACGGCCGATGCCTTCACCCTGTTCGAGCGCTTCGAAGGTACGCTGGACAAGTATCGGGGCAACCTGACCCGGGCCGCTGTCGAGCTGGCGAAGGACTGGCGCTCCGACCGGGCGCTGAGACGCCTGGACGCATTACTGGCGGTCGCCGACAGGTCGGCCTCCCTGGTGATCAGCGGCAACGGCGATGTCATCGAGCCCGAAGCCGGAATCATCGCGATTGGTTCCGGCGGCGCCTATGCGCAAGCCGCGGCGAAGGCGCTGCTGGAGAATTCCTCGCTGGACGCGGAGACTATCGTGGTCAAGAGCCTGGCCATCGCGGCAGACATCTGTGTCTACACCAACCATCAGACCACCATCGAGACGTTAGATACCGTATGAGCACCATGGCCCCGCCCCAAATCGTTCACGAACTGGACAAGCACATCATTGGCCAGGACGACGCCAAGCGCGCGGTAGCGATCGCGCTCCGGAACCGGTGGCGGCGCATGCAGTTGCCCGACGAGCTGCGAGACGAGGTGACGCCCAAGAACATCCTCATGATCGGCCCCACCGGCGTCGGCAAGACAGAGATAGCCCGCCGTCTCGCCAGGCTGGCCAACGCCCCGTTCATCAAGGTCGAGGCAACGAAGTTCACCGAGGTCGGCTACGTCGGCCGGGATGTCGAGTCCATTGTCAGGGACCTTGCCGACGTAGCGGTGAAGATGCTGCGCGAAGGACAACTGGAAAGGGTCCAGGACCGCGCCGACGACGCCGCCGAGGATCGCGTGCTCGACGCCCTGCTGCCCCAGGCGCGCGGAGGACCCGGACAGGACGGACTCAGCGAATCCGATACCCGACAGATTTTCCGAAAACGGCTGCGCGAGGGGGCGCTCGACGATCGCGAGGTGGAAATCGAACTGGACTCCATGCCGATCGGCGTGGAGATCATGGCCCCGCCCGGCATGGAGGACATGACCAACCAGTTGCAGGACATGTTCGCGAATCTCGGCGGCGGCCGAAAGAAAAGCGTTCGCCTGAGAGTCAGGGACGCGCTGCGGCGCCTGCGCGAGGAAGAAGCCTTCAAGCTGATCAACGAGGAGGAGATCAAGACGCAGGCGATCGAGGCCGTGGAGCAGACCGGGATCGTGTTCATCGACGAACTCGACAAGGTGGCCAGACGCTCCGAAACTGTGGGTGCCGACGTGTCCCGGGAAGGCGTGCAACGCGATCTGCTTCCGCTGATCGAAGGCTGTACCGTGTCCACCAAGTACGGCATGGTGCGCACCGATCACATCCTTTTCATTGCGTCCGGCGCCTTCCACCTGTCCAAGCCGTCCGACCTGATCCCGGAACTGCAGGGGCGGCTTCCGATCCGCGTGGAACTTGCGGCGCTGGATCCAGACGACTTCAGGCGCATACTCCGGGAGCCCCACGCATCCCTGACCGAGCAGTACAGCGCGCTTCTCGCAACCGAGGGCGTGACGCTCGACTTCTCCGACGACGCGGTGTCCCGAATCGCCGAAATTTCCTGGCAGATCAACGAGCATACCGAGAACATCGGCGCCCGCCGGCTGCACACCGTGCTGGAGCGGCTTCTGGACCAAGTCTCCTTCGAAGCCGCAGGCTGCGGCGGCAGCATGGTCCATATAGACGCCGAGTACGTCGATTCCCGGCTTTCCGACATCGCCCAGGACCGGGACCTCTCGCGCTATATCCTCTGAGCCCGTGCATCCCATCGCCATCACCTACCACCGCGACGCTCGAACCCTGGAGCTCGATTACGGCGATACGACAGCGGTCTTGAGCGCAGAACTTCTGCGCGTCTTCTCGCCATCGGCCGAGGTTCGTGGCCATTCGGAAGCCGAGCGGGTACTGCAGACCGGAAAGAAGCACGTCGGAATCGAGGAGCTGGAAGCGGTGGGCAACTATGCGATTCGCATCGTCTTTGACGACGGTCACGATACGGGCATCTACTCCTGGGAGTACCTCAAGGACCTCCATGATCGACGCCGGGAGTATTGGCGGGACTACCTGACGCAACTGAAGCAGGCAAACACCTCCCGGTTGCCGGCGATTCCTATCGGCCACTGGACGCCCCCGCGCAAGCCGTGAAACCGAAACGCTCGCCCGGCCGCAGGTCGGCGACGGTGGATTTCGGCGCCGAAGCCGTCACCCCGGGCGAAAAGACCGACCGTGTCGCGGGTGTGTTTCACACAGTCGCGCAACGCTACGACACCATGAACGACATCATGTCCCTCGGCCTGCACCGGGTGTTGAAACGCGTTGCCGTCGACAGCCTCGCCTTGCGCAACGGCCAATGCGTACTCGACCTTGCCGCCGGAACAGGAGATATGGCGCGACTGATCTCGCCCATCGCCGGCCCGAAAGGGCGGGTCGTCCTGTGCGACATCAACGCCAGCATGCTCACGATCGGCCGGGATCGCCTGCTGGACGCCGGTTTGGCCAACGTCGTTCCCGCGCGAGCCGACGCGGAGTCCCTGCCGTTTCCGCCGGCCACCTTCGACCGCGTGATCATCGCCTTTGGCCTGCGCAATGTGACCGACAAGGAACGCGCCCTGAGCGAAATGCACCGCGTCCTTCGCCCCGGCGGGCGCCTCCTGGTCCTGGAGTTCTCGAAACCGCGCAGCGCCTGGGTTCGCGGCAGCTATCGCACGTTCCAGAGCCTGTGGCCGCTGGCCGGCCGCATCGTCGTCGGCGATGCGGCGCCATACCGTTACCTCGTTGATTCCATAGAGTCGCACCCGAACCAGGCCGCCCTCTCGCTGATGATGCGTGACGCCGAATTCGCCAACGTGCAAGCGGACGACCTGCTGGGCGGCATCGTGGCCATGCACACCGCCGTGAAATCCCACGCGACGCCACAGGGAGGAACCGACGCGTGAGGCGCATCCTCAGAATCGCCTGGACCATCGCCAGGTACCGGCTCGACGAAGTTGCCCGCGCGGCCGTGCCCGAAAGCCGGCTGATTCGGCTATCGCCGTTCGCCCTGCTGCCGAAGCCGGCGCGTCCGCCCGCCGAGCGATTGAGGCTCGCGATCGAACACCTCGGACCGATATTCATCAAGTTCGGCCAGATCCTTTCCACTCGCCGCGACCTGTTGCCGACGGACTACGCCGACGAACTCGCAAAGCTCCAGGATCGCGTGCCGCCATTCCCCGCCCAGGATGCGATAGCGCGTATCGAGACGCGTGAGGGCAAGCCCGTCGGCGAGGTCTTCGCCGCGTTCGATGAGCGGCCCATCGCCTCGGCGTCCCTGGCCCAGGTGCATGGGGCGACCCTCGCCGATGGCGCCGACGTCGTGGTCAAGGTCCTGCGGCCCGGCATCGAAACAGTCATGCGGAAGGACCTGAAGCTACTTCACGGAATGGCCGCGTTGCTGGAGCGCTTTTCCCGAGACGCGCGAAGGCTTCACCTCAAGGCCGTGGTCGCCGACTACGAGCGAACGGTCTTCGACGAGCTGAACCTGCTCCTCGAAGCGGCCAACACGGCAACGCTGCGGCGCAACTTTGCCGATTCGCCGTTGTTGTACGCGCCGAGGGTGTACTGGCAGCACTGCCATGACGACGTGTTCGTCGTCGAGCGCGTGGAAGGGGTGCCCATCGCCGACGTCGCCGAGTTGAAGGCTCGGGGAACCGACATGCGCAAGCTTGCGGAACGCGGCGTCGAGACGTTCTTCACCCAGGTCTTCGAACACAACTTCTTCCACGCGGACATGCACCCCGGCAACATATTCATCGATGTCTCGGACCCTGCGGACCCGAGCTACATCGCGGTCGATTGCGCCGTCATCGGACGCCTGACGGAGGAGGATCAGACCTACCTGGCAAAGAACCTCGTCGCCTTTTTCCACCAGGATTACGCCCGCGTGGCGAAACTGCACGTCGAGTCGGGATGGGTCCCGCCGGGCACCGATGCCGGCGAGTTCGAAGCGATGATACGCCAACTGTGCGAACCCATCTTCGAGCGGCCGCTGAAGGAAATCTCCTTCGGCAACTTCCTCGTCGCCCTGTTCCGCGCCGCCCGCCGTTTCGACATGGAAGTCCAGCCGCAACTCGTTCTGCTGCAGAAGACACTGCTCAATATCGAGGGCCTCGGACGCCAGCTATACCCGGACCTCGACCTCTGGGCCACGGCCAAACCTTTCATGGAACGCTGGATCGAAGCGCGCTATGGACCGATCGGCGCCTTGCGCCGCCTTGCGGACCGGCTGCCGGACCTGCTCGACCAATTGCCCCGGCTGCCGGACCTGCTGCTTGGCGCCGAGGCGCGGATCAAGGACCTGGACCGGCTTGCGGCGCAGCAGCGCGAAGTGATCCGCGAGGCGACAGAGGCGATCGGGGGGCGGCGCCGCAACAACCGCTGGCGGCGTGCCGCCGGCGTGGCGCTCACCCTCGCCGGGCTGATCCTGCTGTGGGCACCACTCGCCGACGCTCTCGCCGGCGGCGAGTTCACGGCACCCGCCCTCGGAGTCGGGGCGATGTTCCTGGGCATCCTGTTGGCGGCGCGCAAATGAAGCGTGGCGGGCCGAGCCGCAGCGCGCATTGGCCCCGAGGGATCAAGTATAGTTACCGGCCCGAAACAAGCGGAAGACCCTGATGTTCGGACTAGGTATATGGGAACTCCTGGTCATCCTGGCCATCGTCCTGCTGCTGTTTGGCCCGCGTCGCCTGAAGACGCTCGGTTCGGACCTCGGTAACGCCATCAAGGGTTTTCGTTCCGCGGTGCAGCACGACGAAGACAAGAAAACGGCGGACGAGCCGAAGGTCATCGACAACGACGCTCCGCCCAAGTCGGGGCCGGAACGAAACAGCTAGCGAACCGTCACCAACGGAACCGAGCGAATGTTCGACATCGGCCTGTTAGAGCTGCTGCTGCTGAGCGTCGTCGTGCTCCTGGTGGTCGGGCCCAGGCGACTTCCCGAAACCCTGCGGACCCTCGGTCTCTGGATCGGCCGCATGCGCCGGAGTTTCACCCGGGTAAAGTCGGAGATCGAGCGCGAGATCGGCATGGACGACGTGCGCCGTCAGCTTCACAACGAAGCGGTCATGGAGCAGATGAAAGAGATCGAACGCGACGTCGGCGGGGCGATCGACGACGCGAAAATCGGTTCCTCCAGCGAGGATACCGTCCACAGCGAAGGGCCGACCGGAGATCAGGCCGTTGAGCCATCCGGCCCCGTAGGGCCGACGCCACCTGCCGAGGATTCGCCCGGAAAGGCCAACGATGGCCGATGAGCAGTCCCCGCAGAGTCCCGCCGACGAAAACCGAAACACGGCGGAGGAGGCCAAACACGACGCCAGGGTCGACGACCACGAGATGCCCTTTCTCGACCATCTCCTGGAACTGCGTCAACGACTGCTGCGAAGCATCGTCGCCGTGGCTGTCCTGTTCGTGCCCAGCTTCATATTCCGCGAGGAGATCTACCACTTCGTATCTGCGCCGCTGACGGCCATCATTCCCGGCGGCACCCTGGCGGCGATCGACGTCGCATCGCCGTTCGTGATGCCCCTCAAGCTTGCGGCATTCACATCCTTTATCGGCGCGATGCCCTACGTGTTGCACCAACTCTGGGGATTTGTCGCCCCGGGTCTCTATCTGCGCGAAAAGAAGTTCGCGATGCCGTTGCTGGCGTCGAGCGTCCTGCTGTTCTACGCCGGGATGGCATTCGCGTACTTCGTGATGTTCCCGGTCGTGTTCGCGTTCTTCGCGTACGTCGCGCCGGAAGGCGTGACGATGATGACAGACATCAACCGCTACCTGGACTTTGTGCTGAAAATGTTCTTCGCTCTCGGCATCGCGTTCGAGATTCCGATAGCAACGTTGCTGCTGGTGCGCTCCGGTCTGGCGACGGCGGAGGGGATCGCGCGCAAGCGCCCCTACGTCATCGTCGGCTGCTTCATCGCCGGCATGCTCCTGACGCCGCCGGACCCCATCACCCAGCTCCTGTTGGCTATCCCCGTCTGGGTGCTGTTTGAGATCGGCATCCTGTTGGCGCGCTCGCCCCGACGATCAAAGACTGACTGAGAATTGAGCCTCATGGGTTCCGCCAAGGCACGCTTGCGCTCCAAAATGCCATGAAATACCGTGCGTTTCGGGAATGCACGCACACCTGGATATGCACCAATCGTGAAAGACAAACCACCGCAGGAACTCAATCGCATCGTCTTCGAGGGCGACAATCTCGATGTGCTTCGGGGCATGAATTCCGAGTCCGTTGACCTCATCTACCTGGACCCTCCTTTCAACTCCAACAAGGTCTACGAAGCACCAGTTGGTTCCAAAGCAGCGGGAGCGGCGTTCAAGGATGCCTGGACCCTTTCGGACGTCGATCTGATCGAGCACAACCGACTGAAGCGGGAGCATGAATGGCTCTATGCGCTCATTCATGCCGCCCAGAGAACACATTCAAAGGGGATGTTCTCCTACTTGATGATGATGTCGCCCCGATTGTTCGAACTGAAACGCGTCCTCAAGCCGACCGGCTCGATCTACCTCCATTGCGATCCGACTGCGAGCCACTATCTCAAATTGGTGATGGACGGAATATTCGGCAGCGGCAATTTCAGGAACGAGATCGCTTGGGAGAGAACCACCGGAAGGAAGGCAGGCAAACAGTATGGACGAACACACGATGTGATTCTTTTCTACGCGAAGTCGCAAAACAACAAATGGAACACGCCGACAGTACCCCAGTCGGAGGAATCCGCGCGTGGACACGATCTAATGAGAGATCAGGGCGGGCTGTACCGAATGTCCGACTTCAGCGGAGCCGGTCCTGGTCCGGTGCGGAGATTCGGGAACCGCGAAATGGAGCCGCCAGCGGGAAGACATTGGATGTTCGACCAAGTGGGCATCGATAGACTGATGAAAGAAGGACGAATCGCATTCTCGCGCACAGGACGACCGCGACTGAAGACGTATCTGAAAGGCCTTCCCGGGATTGCGGTTAGGGATATTTGGTCGGACATAGACCCAATCAACGCTGCGGCACAAGAGCGAGTCGGGTTCCCAACACAAAAACCCGTGGCGTTGCTGGATCGCATAATCAGAGCTTCTTCCAACGAGGGCGACATGGTGCTCGATCCCTTCTGCGGATGCGCCACGACGCTGGTCTCCGCAGAGTTTCTCAACCGCCGATGGTGCGGCATCGACCTTTCCCCGAAAGCTGCCGAACTCGTAGTACAGCGCATACACGAAAATCAGGACATGATTTCATTTACGAACTTCCGCCACGCCATCGACGTGCCGACCCGCACCGACGTGGAGCGTGAAAAGGCCTCGACGCCGAAGCAGCGGACGGAACTAAAGAACCGCCTCTACAACGAACAGGAAGGGCGCTGCAATCTTTGCCGCCACGAGATGGGAGGAATTCAACACTTCGAAATGGACCATGTCGTTCCAAGGGCGAAGGGCGGTCAGGATTGGGCGGACAACTTCCAGCTTCTTTGTGCGAACTGTAATCGAATCAAGGGCACGGGGTCTCAGGAAGCGGCGAGGGCGAAGATTGCCAAATACATGGAAATGAACTTTGCGGTGTTCGAGTGACAATCGCGACGGGCGTACTCCAATGCCACCGCGGTTTGCTCAGCCACGCATGTGTCACCGCTTGCAAGGGATTCCTGGTCTGTCTGAGACCCAGGCTCGCCATCGCTAACCCTCGAGCAGAATCGTCACCGGACCATCGTTGACCAGGCTGACCTGCATGTCCGCGCCGAATACGCCGGTGGCGACGTGCGGCCAGCGCTGCCTCAGCGACGCTACGTAGCGCTCGTACAGCGCCCGCGCCCGGACCGGTTCTGCCGCGTAGCCGAAACTCGGCCGATTGCCTCGCGAGGTGTCTGCCGCCAGGGTGAACTGCGAGACGACCAGTACGCTGCCGTCGACATCCAGGACCGATCGGTTCATCGGCTTGGACGCGTCGGCAAAAGCGCGAAGCGCAAGGGTCTTCCCCGCCAGCCTCTCTGCCTGCGCTTCGGTGTCATCGCGGAACACCCCGAGGAAGACGAGCAGACCGTGGCCGATTTGCGCCACGGTATCGCCACCGATGGCGACCGATGCGCCGGCAACGCGTTGACACAACGCCCTCACGTCAGGCCACCCCCGCGCAGGCCCGCCGCGAACGCCGCGCAGAACCCGTGTCGACGTAGCGATTCGCGACGCCCGCATACCGCGAAGGCGGCACTGTGACGGGCTACAATACGTTGCATGAAGAAAGCCATCGCGCTCATCTCCGGCGGACTCGACTCCATGTTGGCGGCAAAGGTCGTCCAGGAGCAAGGCGTGCACGTCGAGGGACTCAATTTCTACACCGGTTTCTGCGTGGAGGGCCATACCCATGCCATCCGCGAGAAACACCGGTCCAGGCCGCGCCGGAACAATGCGCTGTGGGTCGCGGAGCAACTCGGCATCAAGCTGCACATCATCGATGTGTCCTCCGAGTACAAGGACATTGTCATCAACCCGAAGTACGGCTATGGCCAGAACCTGAACCCGTGCCTCGACTGCAAGATCTTCATGGTCAACAAGGCCCTGGCGTGGGGCATGGAGGAACGGGGCTTCGACTTTGTCGTCACCGGCGAGGTGATCGGTCAACGACCCAAGTCGCAGCGCAAGGAAACCATGCCGATCATCGCCCGCGAATCCGGTGCCGACGACCTCCTGTTGCGGCCTCTATGCGCGAAGAACCTGGCCCCGACCATACCCGAGCGGGAGGGCTGGGTGGACCGCGCCGCGCTGTACGGTTTCCATGGCCGCAACCGCAAACCCCAGATGGCGATGGCCGAGTCGTTCGGCTTTTCGGACTACGCGCAGCCGGCCGGAGGCTGTTGCTTCCTGACGGACGCCCAATACGCCTCGAAGTTGCAGGACCTGTGGGACTCCCGGGGTGCGCGAGATTACGAACTCGACGACATCATGCTGCTCAAGGTGGGACGCCACATCCGGCCCGCGAGCCACTACAAGCTGATCGTGGGGCGCGAGGAGGGCGAGAACCGATACCTCGAGGGCTATCGCAAACGCTTTCTGCACATGCGGACCACCGCGTTCCCCGGACCGCTCGCGCTCGTCGATGGAGCGCCAGGGCGCAGTGACCTGACGCTCGCCGCGCGCATACTGGCGCGCTATAGCCGGGGGCGGACGTTCCCGCGCGTCGACGTGAGCGCCCACCACACGGACGGCGTGGTCGAACTGCTGAACGTCGAACCGTTGTCGCCGGCGGACCTGCCGGCTTCCTGGCACGTATGACCGCACCCGCGGACTGAGGCTTCCCTGACGCAGAATAGACCTCAACGTCTGGATGTCCGCGGACTGCTCTGTCCCCTGCCGGTCATTCGCACCCAGGACCTCGTCGAAGATCTGGTCCCGGGAACACTGCTCGAAATCCAGGCGACCGATCCCGGCGTGCTGCAGGACATCCCCGCTTGGTGCCGGGTTCACGGCCATGTGCTGGTTTCGACCGCGCAGGATGGCGGATGTATTCGCATCACCATCGAAGTGTGCGAGACTTGAATCTGGACGAAACGGCTGAACAAACGCACTGATTTGGTGCGCCACGCCGAGTCGTGCACCACGGCAGACACCATCCCGGACACCAATGGTGCCATCTAGTGCGCTGAAGTGTGCAGAATGGGGTGGCACTCAGCCGTACGCGCGCGCCTGTTTCGCGTGCGATCTGCCGCAAGGCAACGAGAACGCCGCATGGCACCGATATTGCTTAGTACATAGGGAACCAGCAGAAAGAGGTCGAGTTCCTCGAACTTCGGTTTGTCGGCGGCGTCACGGCGGCTTCGCCAAGTCATCAATTTGCAAACAACGGAGCGGAATCCGAAATGGCGGAAAACACGTTAAAACTGATCAGCGACAACGATGCGAAGTGGGTGGATCTGCGATTTACCGACCCCAAGGGCAAGGAGCAACACACGACCATCCCGGCGGACCGCCTGGACGCGGAAGCCTTCGCGGACGGCATCATGTTCGACGGCTCGTCCGTCGCCGGATGGAAGAGCATCAACGAGTCCGACATGATGCTCATGCCGGACGACTCGACCCCCGTGGTCGATCCCTTCCGCGACGAAACGACCGTCAACGTGCGCTGCGACATCATCGAGCCCACGACCATGCAGCCATATGGACGGGACCCGCGTTCGACGGCAAGGCTCGCAGAGCAGTACCTCATCTCCACCGGCATCGGCGACAAGGCCTACTTCGGACCGGAAGCCGAGTTCTTCGTCTTCGACGATGTCCGCTGGAAGGTCGACATGTCCGGCTGCTCCTATGCCGTTTCCGCGGAGGAAGCCGCCTGGGAGTCCGACGCTGAATTCGAAGGCGGAAACCTGGGGCACCGGCCAAGGGTCAAGGGCGGATACTTCCCGGTGCCGCCGGTCGATTCCGGGGCCGACCTCAGGAGCGCGATGTGCAGCGCGATGCAGGCCATGGGCCTCACGGTGGAGGTTCACCATCACGAAGTGGGAACGGCCGGTCAGGGCGAAATCGGCGTGCGCTTCAACACGCTGGTGAAAAAGGCCGACGAACTGCAGATCTACAAGTACTGCGTCCACAACGTCGCGCAGGCCTACGGCAAGACGGCGACATTCATGCCCAAACCGCTGGTGGGCGACAACGGCAACGGCATGCACGTGCACCAGTCCATCTCCAAGGGCGGCGAGAACGTCTTTTTCGGCGACGGCTATGCCGGCCTTTCGGAGACCGCCCTGTATTACATCGGCGGGATCATGAAACACGCGCAGGCGTTCAACGCGTTCACGAACGCGACGACCAACTCGTACAAGCGCCTGGTGCCCGGATTCGAGGCACCGGTCCTGCTCGCCTATTCCGCGCGCAACCGGTCCGCCGGGGTGCGGATCCCCTACGTACAGGGAGGCGACCCGCGGGCCTATCGCACTGAGGTCCGCTTCCCGGACTCCGCGGGCAATCCGTATCTGACCTTCGCCGCCATGCTGATGGCGGGCATCGACGGGATTCAGAACAAGATTCACCCGGGTGACCCGTTCGACAAGGACCTCTACGACCTCGCCCCGGAGGAACTCGAAGGCGTCCCGACAGTGTGCGCTTCGCTCGAAGAAGCGCTCGCCGCCCTCGACGCCGACCGCAGTTTCCTGACGGCCGGCGGCGTCTTCAGCGACGACCAGATAGACGGCTACATCGAACTCAAGCAGGAGGAAGTGGCGATGCTGCGCATGACCACGCACCCCGCCGAGTTCCAGATGTACTACTCCGTCTGACCCAACCCCTCAAGCGAACCACGATGGCGGCCTGGTGCCGCCATCGCCCGTTGTCCAATGAGAAGGTGAGGGTGAAGTTGCCGGATCCGTGAAGCGGTTGGTTGTGCGGATGTTCTGCTGCGAAGAGCGGGATGTTGGGTGCGCCGGCGCCGCTGGTCAAGAGGTGCCGGAGTTTGAGCGGAGCGGCGGTCAAGGGCGGACAGGAGGCCGGACCGCGGTCGGTGTTTTGCGGCACCGGTGGGGAAGAGTCGGGAGTCGGGTTTGGCGAACTGTCTTGGGGCGTCCTGTCCGGCGCAGCGGACCCTTGACGGCCGCGCAGCGACCCACGCTGTGGGCGGGGATGGCGGCCGCCGGCGTTGGATGGGACTCGAGCGGTCGGTCGGCCCGCGCCGGCCATGGCGGGCACGTTCGCGGTCGCCATCCCTGCCCGAGCGGCGAGCGAACTGTTCCCGGGCGGGGGCGTCATCCGGCGGCGCGGTCGGGCGCCGTGCCGGCGCGTATGCGCAGGAACAGCTCGCGACGCTCGGCTTGGACGCGGCGGACGGCCTGGAGGTCGGTCTCGGCGGTGGCCGCGGCGTCGAGGAGCGCGAAGCCGAGGCCGGGCTTGAGGAACCGCCCGGCGTCGGCGAGCGATCGGAACCGGGCGTAGGGCGTCATGACGTCGCGCGCGAGGTACTTGCGCCGGACCCGGCCGTTGCCGTCGCGGTTCTCGGTGGCGAACAGGCATGGCCGGTGGAAGTTGAGGAACGGGGACAGCGTGCCCTGGGCGAAGCGGTTGACCTCGGGCGCGAAGCGTTGCGGGATGTGGTCGTGGCCGAACCACCTGCGCACCACGTTGGCGTTCTTGCCCTCGACCAGCGCGTTGTCGTTCGAGCGCCGGGCGCGGGACTTGGTGAACCGCTCGACGCGCAGCTTGTCGAGCAGCCCGGCGACGCGGTGGTTGATGTACTCGCTGCCGTTGTCGGCGTGGAAGCCGAGGATGGGGAACGGGAAGGACAGCAGCAGGCCCTCGAGCAGCGGCAGCAGGAAGCGCTCGGAGATGCCGGCGACGGCGCCGACGAACTCGTACTGGGTGACCTCGTCGACGAGGTTGATCAGGTACAGGCCCTTGACCCCGTCGCGGTCGCCCTGGTGGACGGTGTCCACGCGCACGAAGCCGGGCCGGCCCTCGGGCCGCGGCGCCTGCCGCAGGCCGATCGCCGCGGTCGCCGGCCGCGTCTTCGTCCACAGCGTGCGCCTGGCGCGATAGGTCGCGGAGTGGCGCAGGTTGTAGACGTGGCCGTTGGAGATCGTCGCCAGCCGCGCGAAGCGGGCGTCCCCGAACACCTCGAACTGGCGCCGCAGGATCTCGCGCGTGGCCAGCCCCGACATCTGTCCGAAGGCCTCGTCGATCTCCGCCAGCAGCCGGATGTCCGCCGCCGCGTACTTGCGCGCGAAGGGCCGGCCGCGGTTGCCGCCGCGCCGGTCCCGGATCGTGCCGGTGTCCCGCCACTGCCGCACCAGGCGCTCCGTCTGCTTGCGCGAGATGCCGGTCGCGGCGACCAGGAACCGCAGAACCACCCCCTTGTCCCGCTTGCCGAGCCGCCGGTAGCCGAAGCGCTCCAGCGTGTCCCGGACGAAGCCGTAGGCATCGGCCCGGTCCCTCGGTTGGAAAACCACAGCCTCGTTGCCTTCCACAAAGGCACGAAGCTGCTCGATGGTGCGTAGCCGCCGCGTCTGAATGTCCACGATCATCCCCGAATGATGCGCGGAACTCCCGTTTCACCCTCACTTCGCGTTGGAATCGGACCTTCGCTTCACCCTCACTTCGCGTTGGACAAGGCTCATCGTGGTTTGCGGGCGCGGCTTCCGCTATGCTGCTTGGTGCAGACGTATCGGGTTCCCTGCGTGCCCTTCCGGCGCGAAGCAAGGATACTCACGCATTCTGGGGCGAAAACGACTGACGCGGTGCATGCGAAAACAGCCCGTTTTCGACGGCGCCAGTCCCGTATTTTTTTCCTCGCCAATATGTATGAGTGCAGACCCATGAATGCGAAGATTCACTTGTCTCTCCTGCCTTTCGTGCTAACCAGCTCGCCCGGACTCGCCGCAGATGAAGATCCGGCACCAGGCGCACAAGACACGTACATCGAAGAGATCATCGTCACGGCGGAAAAGCGCGAAGAGAGCTTGCTCGACGTACCGCTCACCATGTCCGCGTTCAGCGAGCAGATGATCGAAGAACTCGGCATGACCGGCCCGAACGACATTGAACAGCTTGTTCCGGGCCTGCAATTCGGGGATAACGGCGAGCAGGTCGGCCAGGGAACGGTGATCCGTGGCATCGGTTCTCGACTCGCGGGGGAGACCCACTCGGACCTGGCGGTGGCGACTTACGTAGACGGCGTCTATACCATCGGCACCTACGGGGTCGCGCCCAACCTCTTCGATGTCGAACGGATCGAGGTGGCGCGCGGGCCCCAGGGCACGCTCAACGGCCGGAACTCGATCGCGGGATCGATCAGCTACTTTACCAAGCGACCTACCGACGAGTGGGACTCGCTGTTTCAGGCGGAATTCACCGACCAGACGACCCAACGCTACAACGGCGCTTTTGGTGGCCCGATCGCGGGCAACCTGAGCTTCCGCCTCACCGGGGGTTCCCACACCGGCGACGGCGCGCAGGAGAACACGGGACCCGGCGGCGACTACGCGGCGCCGGATCAGACGACCTTCGCGCCCCAATTGCGGTACAAGTCCGATCGTCTGGACGTAAACGTACGAATCGCGCTCGTCAACGACGACGGATCTCCCCGGATGCAGGTGCCACTCTCGGATAGGGACCGCACGTCGGAGTGCATCGCGAATCCTCTCGCCCTTCTGGAAGAGTCCGACGACGAAGAAGAGGACGAGGAAGAAGAAGAAGAGTTCGAAGAAGAGGAGGAGGAGGAAGAAGAGGAGGAAGAAGAGGAGGAGTTCGAATGCGAACACAACCCCTGGTATCTCTACACGGAACCTCTACCTTCCATATCGGCTGATTGCCCCCCTGGCACACCGGGCTTCGAGTGTGGAGACATCTCGAACAGGCTGAACGTCAATCGACCCGGGATATCGGGTAGCGAAGGCGACCAGAGGAGTGTCAGTGTCGACTACCAACTCACGGAGTCGTTCTCGCTACGTTACAACTACGGCAGTACCGACAACTTTCAAAAAGTAACGCGCGATACCGACTTCACGAACCGGGTCGGTAGCGCAGCCGACCCGCTCTTGTCCGCCGATGCCGGTGTTCCTTTCGAGGACAACGTTCTCGGTGTTACCTACGACTACACCGAAACGTCGCACGAGTTGCAGCTCGTATCCGAACTCGACGGCAGGGTGAACTTCATTGCCGGGATCTTCCGATACAAGAACCACACGACCCAGAGTGTGCCGACATGGAACTACGCGAGTTCGTTCCGCTTCCAGAATGCCGATGAGGCGGCCGTGGCGGAATCACCGATTTACGGTTTCATACCCGTGTCCAATTGCCAGGAGGTACTGACCAACGTCGTCGAGGGACTCGGAGGGGGATTCGGATTCGGCTTAGCCCGGGGCGGTACTCAGGGCTGGGACTGTCCGCAGGGAAACGACCACACGAACAACTTCCTGTTCACGACCAACGGTGCGTCGACGACAAGGGCGATTTTCTTCAATGCTGACTACCAGGTCGACGAGCAGTGGCATGTCTCCGGCGGTCTGCGCTACACGGAGGATGAGAAAGAACAGCTCTTCGATGGCGGTTGGGTGATCCTTCCCATTGGTGGCGTACCTCTGATCCTTTATCTCGATGACTCGGATCCGAAGAAGCGAACCTGGGGAAGGACGATCGGCCATGTCAGCCTGGAATATGCGCCAGCACCCGACCAACTGATCTACGGTCGTCTTTCCACGGGCTACCGGGCGGGCGGCTTCAACACTTTTTCGCCGGGCGCGCCGACCGACCCGATCAAGGAGGAGACCCTCATCAACTACGAGGTCGGCATGAAGGGCCTGTACCTGGACCGACGGCTTCAGCTTACGGCGGCGGCGTTCTTCAACGACTATACCGACCACCAGATCAACGCCACGAAGGAGAATCCCAACCCGTTCATCCCGCCGACCGCAGATTCTCCGCTGATCGAGTTCACGGACAACATCGAGGACAACAAGATCTGGGGCGCCGAGGCCGAGTTCGTCTACCAGGCCAACGATAACTGGCGCTTGAGCGGCTACTACGCCTTTCTCGGTTCGGAGATCGGCCAACACGCGGAGGTGGTGCGGGGCGATCCGAATCCGCGATACGGCACCTGGGAACATATCGATTTCGACACCGGTAGACCCACGGTCAGTGCCTATGTTCTGCCGACGGACATGACCGGGAACGAACTGCCGATGCAACCGAAGCACAAGTTCGCAGTGACCGCAGCGTACTCGAGACCGCTCGAAATCGGCGGCAACTTGCTGCTGCTGTCAACCTACAGTTGGACCGGCGACCGGCACGCGGACTTGAACAACTCGCCGATGGCCGACCTGGATGCCTATGGCCGTTGGGACCTGCGGGGTACGTGGACCTCGCCCGATGGGGATCTCTCGGCAACGCTGTATGTCAAGAACGTACTCGACAACATCGGCCTGATCGAATACCTGCAGGAGTCGACAAATCACGACGCGCCTCATATGGGCACCTTGACGGATCCTCGGCGAATCGGGCTGCAGGTGCGCTGGCGTCCTTGAGACCTGCGCGCCGACGCCATTTCCACAAAGCAGTTCGGAGATCGGTGCGACCACGACGAACGCGCACGCCTCCAAAATAAAGCAACCGGCGCTTCGCCTGCTCTGCGCCGGTTTGCCCCGGCCCCGCCCTGCTCGTCGTTAACGGAGTCAATGTCCCGCGCGTTGAAGGTGCCCGGTCCTACGCCTGGGGTTAGCGACGGCTGTCACTCCCGACCCGCGTTTCGAGGCAAACTCGCGACCGATGAAGGCACCTCTCCGATTGCGGATTCTGCACCCGCCCCGAGTTCCCGCCATCGCGGGGTGGCTGCCTTGCACAGTGCTGGTGCTTGCGACTTCGGCGGGCGCTGACACGAAGATCTACCGGTACGAAGATCCGCACGGCATCGCCGTATTTGCGGACCGGCCCAGCACCGGCTGGCAGGAGGTCGCACTTTCCGACGTCAATGCCTACACGCCGATAAAGCAAAAGAAGCCCGCTTCGGACCCTCTCCCGGCGGATGTGGATGTGACTTACGAGTCGTTATCAATCACTGGACCGGGCGATGGGGAGACGATTCGGCGCAACGGCGGCAACGTGCGCGTGACGGGCCGTGTCGAGCCCGGGGTGCGCAAAGATCACCGCGTGGTGTTGCTCGTGGACGGCGCGATGACATCGCGCGAATCGCCACAAGATCGTATCCGCTCCCCTGTGGAAACCGATGGCAACATCGAATTCGCGCTCACGGGGGTGGCTAGGGGCCCTCACACGTTGCGTATCGCCATCATGGATGGGGAGAACAACGTCCTGATCCAAAGTCCTCCCGTCCGTTTTCACCTGCTTCGCGCAGCCACTGGACAACGTCGATAGCCCAAGCATTGCGGCGGAACCTCTGCCCAGTCATGCCCTAAGGAGGTTTGACGCCCACAGTGCAACGCACTATTTTGGTGCATACATTTCTCAACTCGTTGCTCGGCACCGGGAAAAGCCCAGCCAATACGGTGCCCGCCGACCGCCAATGCAAGTGGACCGATTTTTGCAACGCTATCTCCATTCTGGCTTTCGCGGGCACAAACGACGCGACAAAATGATCGCCCAGGCCCCAGAGATACTCGATCAGCTCGCGACCGCCGTGGTCGTTCTGGATAGCACGCTGTGCGTCGGCTACCTCAACCAGGCGGCGGAGTCGCTGTTCGGCAAGTCCTCCCAGCGAATTGTTGGCAAGGAAGTACGCGACCTGTTCGTCGACCCCGCCGAGCGGGCGTCGGCGCTCAGAAACACTCTCGAGACGGGCCAGCCCTACACCAAGCGCCGGGCGGTCCTGAAGAGCAACGGCCACGGCGACCTGCGCGCCGACTACTCCGTCGAACTGCTGGATAACGGCGAACTCCTGATAGAGATCGAACCGCTGGACCGATTCTTGCGGATCAATCGAGGCGACGAACAGGTCGAGCTGCAGGAAACGACACGCAAGCTGGTGCGCGGACTTGCGCACGAAATCAAGAATCCGCTGGGGGGCATACGCGGGGCCGCGCAGTTGCTCGAAAGGGAGCTGACGAACGAAGGCCAGCGGGAATACACAAAGGTCATCATCGAGGAAGCGGATCGCCTGAGAAACCTCGTCGACCGCATGCTCGGATCCAACGAGCGGCCACGATTCGAACCGGTCAACATTCATCGCGTCCTCGAGCGTGTCGTGCAACTCATCGAAGCCGAGTGCCCGGACCGCATTGCCTTCACGCGCGACTACGACCTGGGGCTGCCCGAGTTCGAGGGCGATTCCGGCAAGCTGATCCAGGCAATACTGAACATCGTGCGAAATGCCCAGGAGGCGCTGGTCGATACGCCCGATCCGCGCATCAGCCTGTCAACCCGCGCCGTGCGTCAATTCACCATCGGTCGCCACCGGCATCGCGTGGTCGTCAGGGTCGAAATCGTAGACAACGGTCCGGGAATTCCGGCAGACATCGCCGACCGCATCTACTACCCGATGATCAGCGGCCGGCCCGATGGAACGGGGCTTGGCCTTTCCATCACGCAGAACATCATCGGCCAACACAACGGCGTGATGGAATGCGACAGCGCGCCCGGGAAGACGGCATTCGCACTCTTTATCCCCCTGGAGCAGCCGAACGATGACTGAGGCGTCGAGTGCAAACATCTGGGTCGTGGACGACGACCGGTCGATCCGGTGGGTGCTGGAGCGTGCGCTGGAACAGGCGGGTTTTTCAACCCGATCGTTCGCGCGCGGCGATGCCGTGCTGCAACAGATCGAGACCGCGCAGCCCGATGCCATCGTCAGCGACATCCGCATGCCCGGCGCCGATGGTTTCGAACTGCTGGCCTCGATGAAGGAATCCCACCCCACGGTCCCGATCATCATCATGACCGCCCACTCGGACCTCGAAGTGGCCGTCAGTTCGTACCAGGGTGGGGCATTCGAATACCTGCCGAAGCCGTTCGACGTCGACGATGCGGTCGCCACGGTGCGGCGGGCCGTGGCGCACCACCGAGAGGCCTCGGCGGCGGACGCACCACCCGAGGAGAGTCCCGCGGCGGAGATCATCGGCCAGGCACCGGCCATGCAGGAGGTGTTCCGCGCCATCGGCCGTCTGGCACAGTCGAACATCACCGTGCTCATCCAGGGCGAGTCCGGCACCGGCAAGGAACTCGTGGCACGGGCCCTGCATCGCCACAGCCCGCGTTCGAGCGGGCAACTGGTCGCCCTTAACATGGCGGCGATACCAAGAGACCTGATCGAGTCGGACCTCTTCGGCCACGAGAGAGGGGCTTTCACCGGCGCGAACGCGCAGCGCCTGGGCCGGTTTGAACAGGCGAATGGCGGCACGCTGTTTCTCGACGAGATAGGAGACATGCCCCCGGATACGCAGACCCGCCTGTTGCGGGTGCTGGCGGACGGGGAGTTCTATCGCGTCGGCGGACGCTCAACCGTCAAGGTGGACGTGCGCATCATCGCGGCGACGCACCAGAACCTGGAGCAACTCGTACGCGACGGCACCTTTCGCGAAGACCTCTATCACCGCCTGAACGTCATCCGCATCCATTTGCCGAAACTCAGGGAAAGGCCGCAGGACATCCCCATTCTCGCACGCCACTTTTTGCAGGCCGCCGCCAACGAACTCGGCGGAGAACCGAAACAGCTCCGGACCGAGACCGAGGAGTTTCTCATGACGCTGGAGTGGCCCGGAAACGTGCGCCAGCTCGAAAACACGTGTCGCTGGCTAACCGTCATGGCTGCCGGGCGCGATATCCTCATCGAGGATCTGCCACCGGAACTCGCGAGCGGCAGCGACTCGTCCGAGGTCGCCACCGATTGGCAAGCCGGCCTGCGCGCCTGGGCGCAGGCGCAACTCGCGGCGGGGGGCACGGGCATCCTTTCGAAGGCGTTGCCGCAAGTGGAACGTGTCCTCATCCGGGCAGCGCTGGAACAGACCGGGGGGCGCAAACGCGATGCCGCCGACCTCCTGGGGTGGGGCCGCAATACGCTCACTCGAAAGCTGGCCGAACTGGAGGAGCGGTCCTGACCCGGGCCCGCTCCCGCCAAACACCGTCTATCCGAAGTAGTTCCCGCCGTCGGTGTTGCGCAGCTTGTCCCGCGCAACCACCAGTCGATGTACCTCCGACGGGCCTTCGCCGATCCGCTTGACGCGCAATTCCCGGTACCAGCGCTCCAGCGGCATTTCCTTGGCGACGCCCATGCCGCCGAACATCTGTATGGCGCGATCCACGACACGCCAGGCGGTCTCCGTTCCGTAGAGTTTGCAAACCGAAGCATCCACCTTGCCGGGCGCGCCGCTGTCCACTTTCGATGCGGCATCGTAGATCAGCAGCCGGGCGGCCCGCAGTTCCACCTCGGAGTCGGCGATCATCCATTGGATCGCCTGCTTGTCCGCCAGCAAGCCATCACGAACCGGCCGGTTCTTGACCCATCCACAGGCCATGTCCAACGCTTCCTGGGCGATTCCGACGCAGCCGGCGGCATACGGAATGCGCGCATCCACCAACCAGTTCTGGGCCACGCCGAAGCCCTGCCCCACTTCGCCGAGAACGTTCTCAGCCGGCACTTCACAGTTGTCCAGCACAATCTCGTATGGCGACAGCGCCCGGATCACCTTGATCTCGTTGAACTCTATGCCCTTGAAGCCCGGTTCGACGATGAATGCCGTGATCTGCGGCGGCGAGCCGTCCCTGGTGCGTGCGAAAACGATGCCGTAGTCGGCGCTCGCAGCGGCCGTGATCCACATCTTGCGTCCGTTCAGGACCCAGACGTCACCCTC
Source organism: Candidatus Azotimanducaceae bacterium (assembly GCA_965203615.1). GTDB lineage: Bacteria > Pseudomonadota > Gammaproteobacteria > Pseudomonadales > Azotimanducaceae > VXNE01. Next base: position 3,294,165 of record OZ241900.1, on the reverse strand, counting down.
CTTGCGGGCCCGGGTCTGCACGTTGTTGCGCGGGTCCGACCCCCCCGTCGGTTCGGTAAGGGCGACGAACGCGCGTTTTTCGCCATCGATGCAGGGAATGGCGTACTTCTCGATCTGGTGCGGCGTTCCCGACCAGACGATGATGGGCGGACCGCCGGCGAATGCCCCCAACGCAGGGTTGTATGCACCAAGCCGGCATTTTGCCGACTCCTCGGCGACGAGCGCCCGCGCCAGGGCGGTCAACGCATTGCCGCCGTACTCCTCCGGCGTGGTCAACCGCGTGAGCCCCATCTCCCTGGCGATCCCGCGCAGCCGCGCGAGATCCTCCGGCCCGCATGCAATCGCATCATGGGGCAGCTTGTCCTCGATGGGCTTGACCTCCTCGCGCATGAAGCGCCGGATCTGGTCGCGCAATATCACCAGTTCGTCGGGCAACTGGAGACCGTAGTGATTGCCATTGTCCATCGACATCCCCCTCCTCGATCGGGACCACCGCCGCCGTGACGGCTGATCCCCACTATCCTATCCGCTCGGAGCCTGTGCTGCACAAGCTTCTGGAACGTTCTAGCGATGTCCCCATGCCGGTGCAAGATGCGTCAATCCGTAGTTTAACTGGTTGATAAATTGGATATTTCTTATCCCGTCGCAAAGACGATCCGCCGCAATGGTGCGCAACGCCGGACCGGGCAACTACGTGGACGGCAACGGCCTCATGCTCCGCGTCAGAAAGAGCGGCTCGCGGCAGTGGATACAGCGCATCACGATCCACGGCCGCCGCGTCGACCTGGGGCTCGGCGGCGCGGACCTGGTGAAACTCGCCGACGCGCGCAGGGTCGCGGCGGACAACCGCGCCATCGCGCGCACGGGATCCGCGGCGCGCCAGGGTGCCGACCTTCGCGGTTGCGGAGAGGGAGTGTTTCGCGCAGAAGCGGGAGACGTGGCGCACGGACAGTCCGGCGAAGAACTGGCGCCTGGCCATGGACAAGCACGTGCTGCCGAAGATCGGCGGCGTGCCGGTGGACCGGGTGGGAAGCGCCGCGGTCAACGAGGAGCTGCGCCCCATCGCGCTGGCGGGCAAGCACGCGACCGTCAAGACGGCGGGGGCGGCGATAACGGCGGTGCTGGACTGGGCGCGGATCGAGGAGTTCCGCGCGGAGGGATCTCCGGTGGAGGCGGTGCGGCGCAACCTGCCGAAACGGACCACTGGGCCGAATCACCACGAGGCCCTGCACTGGTCGGAGGTGAGTGCGGCGCTTGCGAAGATCGACGCGACGAACTGCGCGCCCTCGACGAAGCGGGCGCTGCGGTTCACGGCGCTGACGGCTTCCCGTCAGGTGGAGGTGCGGCGGGCGACGTGGGACCAGTTCGACCTCGAGTCGGCGGTGTGGGTCAAGCCGGCCGAGTCGATGAAGACGGGCAAGCCGCACCGCGTGCCGCTGTCGGTGCGGGCGCTGGACCTTCTCCGCGAGATGCGCGACGGCGTCCGCGAGGACGGACTGGTGTTCCCGGGCTCGCGTCCGGGGACGATGCTGGGGGACAAGGTGATGACGCAGGCGCTGCGCAACGCGGGGATCGCGGCGTCGGGCCACGGGTTCCGGTCGAGCTTCAAGGACTGGGCGCGCGAGCACGACGTCGAAGAGCTGCTCTCGGAGTTCGCTCTGGCGCACGTCGAGGGCTCGGCCACGGTGGCGGCCTATGCGCGCGACGACCTGCTGGAGAAGCGGCGGGCGGTGATGCAGCGTTGGGGGGATTCCATTGCCGGCGGCGACGGTCCGTGACGAGGCGGGCGGCAAGGGAGTCTTGCAGGCGTGGCGGTCCGAGAGGAAAGGAGGATAGCGCCCTCTCCGTACTGGTCCGTCTTGCTCCGACGGATCTTCAGGAGGGCGGTGCCGTCGCGTTGCCGCGAGACGTCCTCGACGTCGAGGCGGGAGACCTCCGAGACGCGGAGCAACGCGTGGGAGGCGACGCCCACCAGGGCCGCGTCGCGCACGCCCCGCGGGTCGCCGCCGGCCTCGGCGCATTCGCTCATCCTGTCGGCGTCCTCCCACAGGAGGGGACCGGCTTGTCCGCGCCCCCGGTCGGTGGCTTCGCGGCGCGGCCGCCGCATGAGACGGCAAGGGAGTACGCGTCGACGGGCAGTGCCGCACTTCGGTGCGGGATCCGGAAGCCTGGAAGGGCACCGGGTCGCCCATCACAACTGAGCTCTTCCGGATCCGTCCCCGGCCGCGCGATGCGGCTTGGGGGCGCGTCCGATCCTCGATCCCGAAGCACGGCCCGCGCGGAGCGGAGCGGCGGACGATATGCGGTCCGCGCGAATCGCCGTATGAGTGCCGATCGACCGCATTCGGGGAGAGCCGCAATTGCGGCGCTATCGCATAATGTCCAGGGTGCGGGCCGGTCCGCTGTGGAACGCGGCGGTTTACCGGCAGTGGTCGATACGGGCGGGAGTGCCGGCATGAAGTTGAGGCGCGTTGACTACGGGAGCCTGAACGCGAGGCAGAAGGAGATTTTCAACTTTCAGAAGTCCGCCGCGATGTTGGCGGACTACGGATTCAACTGCATCAAGCTTGCGGACGACTGGTTGGGCGCCGACTTCCTCGCGTACCACAAGGACGGAAGCGAGACGCTTCGCGTTCAGCTCAAGGGTCGCCTGACGATCGACAGGAAATACCGCGGACAGGGCCTTTGGATGAACTTCCCGGCGGGCGGGAACTGGTATCTCGTGGAGCACGACGAATTGCTGCGGATCGTAGGCGAAGAGACGACCTGGCTCAGCGCATCGTCTTGGACGGAGAAGGGGCAGTACCATTCGCGGAGCCCGTCGCGGAAGCTGCTGGAGCGGCTGGCTCCGCACCGCGTGGGCGAGCAGTCCTGAGGCGATGTTGTCCCCTCGCGAAACCGCTCGAATCTGGGGCCAGTCGATAAGCGGGCGTCTCGACGGCGCGCGGTCGCTGAGCGGCTCGGCGCTTGCCACCGTGCACGAGGATCTTTGCGAAGGGTGCCCAGTTGCCGTCTGGCCGTACGGAAACGCGACTTCGATCAACCCCCTGATGGTGACGCTGGGTCCTTCGCCGGGGGGATCGCCGGACCCCGGAGTTGCGGACCCTGCGGGAGAGCCGCTCGAACTTCCGACGGCGGGAGTCAGGCACCCGCACACAACCTACCAGGACTCGAGGGGATTCTGGCGCGACATTCGTTTGCTGGCGCGCACGGTGGTCCAGTCGGGGGCAACGGGCAGCGAAGACTCGTACGCCCTGTTCGGCAACATGAACCTCGACACGAACCGAAGCGGCAGGGCGAGCGGCGTGCGGATCGATCCGGCCTTCGGGGAGTGGGTGCTGCGGACCATCCGGGACAAACTCAGACTGAGGTTCGTGATCTGCCTGGGGCTGAAGAGCAAGCCGCAGGCGCTCAAGCTCCTGTCGCGAGCCTTCGACGAATTCGACCCGGCGAGGCCGCCGCACGCCGAACACGAGTTGGAGTGCTACCGGCGAAGGCGACATGTGTTCCAGGAGTGGGACTGCGAGGGTCCACACGGCAACCGGATCAAGCTCGTGCTGTGGCCGCAGCACCCGAGTCGGTCGCCGTTCACGAATCCGGAGACATGGCGCGATGCCTGTATGGAGTTCGCGGATCGCCGTCGCGGCGTCATACGACCGTAGGCTGAGGAAAGCGACGTCCGCGTGCGGGAACCGGTTGCCGGGAACGTCGCCGCCGCGGCGGCGGCGAAAAAGATGGCAATGGCCGTAAGTGATGTTCCGGCCGCTTGACTGCCCCGTGGGACAGGAATGCGGCCGGAACGCCTGCTGGCGGCGCCTAGGGCGGGCTAGGGGGTTTCCCGACGCGCGGCCAGGGCGTCCGAACTCCGATGCCGATGCCGATGCCCCTGGCGGGCAGGGTCGGGTTTCTCGCCTTGTCCCGCAGGTCGGATTTCACGAAGTATTGAAGAGTCTTGGCTTGTTTCGTTGGGCAACCCGACATAGGCGTTCGCCCTCAGGTGCTTCACCGTGTAGCCGAACGCCTCGATCTTCTCCCAGGTGACGTGTATCTGATCCAGGACTTCGGGTGGCGCCGTCTCGTACCAGTGTCCTCCCGCGATCTCAATCAGGATCACCGGACGGTTTTGGCGGATGGTTTCCGACGCTCCGGCGAGCACCTCGTTCTCATGGCCTTCGACATCGATCTTGAGCACCGACACGCGCTCGAACCCGAAGCTGTCGAGGCTTCGAAGCTCCGCCCGATCGCCGCCGGAGCCGACGCCGGTGCCGCCTTCGTTGCCGGGCGGGGGAGGATTCATTTCGATGACCCTGGCCTCCCCGGAGCCGATCGCATATCTCAGCGGCACGACGTTGGTCACGCCGTTCAGCGCCAGGTTGTGATGCAGCTCGCGGTATATCTTTCGTTGCGGCTCGAACGCGTAGACGCGGCCCCATGGGCCGACCAGGCGGGATATGGGCACGGTGTGGCTGCCAATGTGCGCTCCGACTTCGACCACGACAGAGTTCGGCTCAATGTGCCTTTCGCACAGTTCAAGGGTAAGCGCTTCCCATTGGCGGCCCTCCACGATGACTCGCTTGATCATGTCCTTGGGATCGTCGATGAAGAAGTGTCCCGCGTCCGGCACTTCGTGGCGCTCGTAGCTTGAGATGGGGAAGGCGTTGATATAGGCCCGCAATTCTGCCGTGTCGACCAGCACCGTGGGTAGGGAGGCAATCATCGGCAGCGGCTCGTACGCCTTGGGCGGACCGTAGCCGGAACGGTCGCATCCAGCGGCCATCACGGCCGCCAATAGGATCATGCCGCGCATTCGACGGCCAGCTGAGGTTCGTGTCCCGCCGTGTGCGCCATGGTCCCTGCGTTTCACGCAGTTTTCTCGATCTTCTTTCACTCCCTCCGGACCTCCGCCGGAGAAGGATCATGGTACTGACGGACCGGGCGTACTTGTGTGGTCTTTCGGTATGTAAACTGGGAAGAATCGTGCGTTTATCGTGAATTCCCGCCTGGCAGGGGCAAGAGATATCAACACGAGAGATCGACCCCCAGAGCGCCGTCTGGACGACCACCCGACGCATGACTTCGCGCGACGAACACCGCGTGTCGACATCGAATCGGATGCTCGACGAGGGGAACCGGAACTTAGCGAAGGTCAAGGCCGCGCAAAATGGGTTCCGGTCCAGTTTTTGCGAAACGGGAGTCGCCGAAGCCGCGCTAGATCTGCGATCCCCGCCCTGGCTGAACGACCAACTTGATGATGCCACAACGGCTGCGCGTGGCCCGACGCGGGGCGCGACTGTTCTTGGTCGGTCACCGTGGTGCGTGGCGAGAGGCGATGGCGACGCGCTTCCGCACTCTGCCAACGTTGCACTGATCTCCCTTCTGCGATACTTCGAGAAAGGCAGGGCTCTCGCCCCCCGGACATCACGATCGAATGGCCTCAGCGAAACAGGACACTTCTGATGAGGCGCGTAGCTGGAACGTTATTTGACCCGCCATCGGATTACGCCCGCCAGGTTCGAGAAGTCGTCCCGCCATACTTGGCGGTTCGCCGGAGCCAGCGGCGTCCAGATTTCGTTCGAGCGTAGGCGGTCGAACGTTGCGCTGTCGCGCGCGACGGCCACCCATTGCGACGGCGCGGCCACGGGATTGGTCTCGCTGTCTATCCTCTCGAGTTTCCCCAGCATGGCCGCATGATCGAGCGCTTCGACGATGCCCGCCACCACCGGCTGAAGGTCGAGCAGTCGGTTGGAAATGTGCAGCAGAAGCACCCCGTCGTCGTCGAGTTTCCGCATATAGAGTGCCACGGCTTCCAGTGTCAGCAGGTGTGTGGGGATCGCGTTGGACGAGAACGCATCGATGATGAGGAGATCGAAACTGCGGTCCGGCTCCCGTCCCAGCGCGAGGCGGCCGTCGCCCAGCACGATGGCGGCCGACGGGTCGTGACGCGGCAGGATGTCGAAATGGCCGCTCTCGGCGGCGAGATGGGCGACCAGCGGATCGATCTCGAAGTAGCGCCAGGCGTCCCGGGGTCGGCGATAGTAGGCGAGCGCGCCCGTGCCGAGCCCGACCAGTCCGACGCGCAGACTATCCGTCCGGGTCCGCATCGCGGCGATGACGCTGGCGGAGGGGTCCGCCGGAGTGAAGTAGTTGGCGGGCGCGACGGAGCCGTCGCCCTTCATCCACTGGCCCCCATGGTTGGTCGTGCCGTGTATCAGGCTGCGCGTCGGCGGGTCCGCGGTCTCGACGATGCGGTAGACGCCGAAGAAACTCCGGCCGCTCCAGATCGTCTCGTCGCTGCCCCAATCCTTGTGGCCCGCCGTCAGCAGGGCCGCGAGGCAGAGCGCGAAGCCCAGGGGACGGACCTGGCGGGAAAGCGCGATCACGCCGAAGACTCCGAGCGCGCCGGCGAAGACGAGGAAGGGCATGGGCCACTCCGCCCATATGACCAACTGCCTCCCGCCGACCAGGACCGCGAGAGTGAGCGCGGCCAGAACGATGTCGCGTTCGTGCCACAGGGTTCCCCGGCCCGGGCGGCGTGTTCGGCGCTTTCCGGTGCGGGGGTGTTGTCCGGCGGGAGCTTCCCGTGGTCGATTCGGCAGCAGCGCGGCGGCAAGCGCCAGGCCGAGGGGGTACTCGAGGACGGAATCGAACACCAGCGGCGCGACCAGGGCCACGAACACGCCCCCGACCAGTCCGCCGATCGATACGAAGAGATAGAACTCCGTAAGGAATGCGGCGGCGGGGCGACGCTCGGCCAGCGCGGCGTGGCAGGCGATCGCGATGGAGAAAAAGACCAGGAGGTGGAGCGGCAGGAATACGCTCGCCGGCTCCCGCCAGGGGAACAGAACCGCCAGCATCACAAGGCCGAAAGCCATGGCGCGGACCGCAAACCGGGAAGGGATGAGCGGGTGGCGCGCGAAGGCGTTGACGAAACTCAGCAGGTACAGCGTGAGGGGAACCACCCAAAGGAGGGGCGCCGAGGCGATGTCGGTGCTGATGTGGCCGGTCACGCCGAGCAGGAGGGACGATGGAACCGCGCTGTACGCCAACCAGGTCGCGCGGCGCCGCCAGGTGGGCGGGTCGGCGTCTCCGCGCGGAACCGTCGGCCGGGGCTCGGCGGGCCTCCTCCAGACGCCGGCGCCGCAGCCGACTATACAAGCGGCCAGGGCGGCGAAGCCGACGGTCCATGCGAGCGCCTGGCCCCTTGTCCCGACGAGCGGTTCGATCACGAATGGAAACGCGAGCAAGATCGCGACGCTGCCCAGGTTGCTCGCGGCGTACAGGAAATAGGGATCCGACGCGTGGGGGTGACCGGTGCGGGAAAACCAGCGCTGGATCAGCGGCGCGGTGGCGGCGACGGCGAAGAACGGCGCGCCGATGGAGACGACAAGCAACCCCAGAAGCCACAGCCCGGGCGGCTCGACCGGATCGATGCGCCAACCTTCCGCGATACCGATGGGGAGGGCGAGGCCCGCCGCGGCGAGCACGCAGAAATGCGCGAGGCACTGGGTGCGGGGTCCGAGATGGCGCGTCAGCAGATGCGCGTAGCCGTAGCCGCACAATAGCGTCGCCTGGAAGAAGACCATGGCGGTGTTCCAGACGGACGGCGATCCGCCGAGCAGGGGCAGGACCATCTTCGTGAAAAGCGGCTGGACCCAGAACAGCAGAGTCGCTCCGGCGAACATGGTGGCGGCGAACAGCCACAGTTGGGCGCGTCCGGCGGCGCCGCCGCGCCTGTCATTCATGCCGCGTCGAACAGTCGGAGCTCCGGAAGAGGCCGGGGAGCGACCTGACTTCCGAAACGGCGAATTTCGGCGGCCGATGAGCAGTCCGGCCCGGCGGGGCTCGGGATCTGATGGAACCGCGGAAGCTGTCCGGGCGCCGCCAGAGGACGGTCGCATCCAACGGCCATCGCGGCTGCCGGTACGATCGTGCCGCGCATTCGACGGCGGGGGGCGGTTGGCGTTCCGCCGTATGCGCCATGGGCCCTACGTTTCAGGCAGTTTCCTCGGTCTTCTTCGTCCGGTGCGATGGCGGCTGCCGGGGCGCGGGAACATGCCGTACCGCACTCCCTCCCGACCTCCGCAGGAGAAGGATCATGGTACTGACGGGCCGGGCGTACTTGTGTGGTCTTTCCGTATCTAAACGGGCAAAAATCGTGTAGCTATCGTGAATTCCAACCGGCGGGCGGTGGGCGACCGCCTGGGCGGCTGGGACGGTGCGATCCAGTCGCTCGCGATCCTCCAGCACCAGCAGCGTAACAACACGCCGGGCAAGAACGTGGCCGACATCGCGCTGGTCATCGATGCGATGGACCTGATGCACAAGGGCAAGCTGGACGAGGACCGACGGACGGATTCGGGATGGCGGCGTTTTGGTTCTTGAACGGCGGCCGCTACGCGCCGATCATGGACGAGCCGATGTTCGTTGCGCCCGTGGAGATCGCTTGGAATCGGCAGGCTGGCAGGCCCTCGTCGCGTACCTGACTTGAGTGTCGGGGATGTCGTGCGCGCTGCCGATGGAACGGATCCGGGAGCTGGGACAGGACGAACTTCCGCCGGTTGCAGCGTCGGCGGCTTGGTGGACGGAAGAGACCGGTTGGCATGCGCACCCGGGCTCGCGCGCTTGCCAGTCGGCAGGCTGGGTGGTGGAATCCGCGCACTCGACGGCCCGGCTGGTGCGTTTCACGCGCATCGATGTCGGCAGTGGGAGCGCATAGACCCCGGCGGCATTGGGCCAAACCCGTCCGGGAGAAGCCGTGGATCGGATCGATCCGCGTCGGACCGCCCACTGCCGCAGGAGCTTTCCGCCAGCGTGACCTGGACGAGCGGCGCGTCCGCGTACGGGTCACTGGCGGCGGTGATCCGTCGGGTTCCGACGTGCGAAGTCAAGGACAGGGCGACAGGCTGGAGCAGTATGCCGCCAAATCCTCAATGTCCTGGTCCGCAAGAGTGGCCTAGCACGGGAGCGACACAGCCGCCAGCCGGCCGGAACCCGATAGGCGCGAGAGCGCATAAAAGATCGCGTAGCCGGCTCGGAACAGGATGATCGCCTGCCAGCGGCGCCACGCCAGCTATGCGATGGATGTCAACGGGATCGACCATCGTCCTTTGTAATCATAGTTGACCGAAGTAAGGCCCGCCCGAAACTGTATCGGCTCGGGACATTTGGCACCGCGATAGATCAGTTGACGTCCCGGTTGGACAAGGTGCTCGTTGGGGCCCCAAAGGGTATCCGTTCGGTCGTCCCGGTATACGATGTCCCTAGGGAGTAAAACCGGGCAAGCCCGTATGTGGCGATGCTTGAGACCCTCTTTGATCTTGTGGATGTCGCTCTTTACTGCGTCGTCCGGCGCGATGGGAGTCACCAACGTCGCACGTGGTATCGGGACGACCGAACGGTTACCAAGAAGGCGAACGCGGTGTCATGGAAGCGCGACTCGGGAAGGTGTCATTTTGTGGGATCGGCCAGCTGCTAAAATCAATAAAGCAACCTATATTCAATGTGTTACGAACATATACGACTCTGCGCCGCAGAACGGCACGCCGATTCGCAGTAAATTTACAGCCATGGACACCATACCCGGCATCGTCCTATACGAGCCCGAGATTCCTCCCAACACCGGCAGCGTGATTCGCCTGGCGGCGAATACCGGCGCCTCGCTTTCGTTGATCGAACCCCTGGGTTTCGAACTCGATCATGTCCGCCTGAGGCGCGCTGGGCTCGACTACCGCGAATTCGCGGACGTGCGCGTGTTTCCAGACCTCGAGACCTACCTCGAAAGCGTTCGGCCCGAGCGCGTATTCGCCTTCACGACGAAGGCGACGACTTGCCACACCGCGCCCCGCTACCGCGCCGAGGACGCCCTTCTGTTCGGGCCGGAAACCCGGGGCCTTCCGGCGAGCGTCCTCGCCCGCTTCCCGGCAGAGCAAAGGTTGCGAATTCCCATGCGGGCCCACTCCCGCAGCCTGAACCTGTCCAACGCCGTGGCCATCGCCGTGTACGAAGCGTGGCGTCAGCTCGGATTCCAGTGAGTTTCTGCCTTTCCGATAACCCGCAGCGTCGTCGTTCGAAGCAGGCAGCGTTTACCCACACGAAATGCGGAGATCACCTGCGGGAAAGCTCCTATACGTGTGCAATAATTCAGCATCATTTACAGTTGATGGCGAGCAATTGAGTCCCGAACTCGTGTCGATACTTGCCGTCGGCGTCGCACTGGCCGGGCTAACCCTAACGGCACTGCGCGGCGTACGTGTCGAACTGCATGCGATTCGGACTGAACTGAACGAGGTGCGCACTGACGTTGCTGACCTACGCGAACGCGTTGCTCGCCTTGAAGGCCTGTTCGAAGGTTTCCTCCGGAACGTGTCGGCGAACGAGCCAGGGCAGAAATAGGGGTGCATTGAGGGCGCGTCGCGCGCCATTCCACAACGATCTTCGAAGTCGTTAGTAAAGTAGTGGCGCTATGAGAAACGCCTGAGAGCAGGCTTCGTTCACTTTTCGGCAACCGACCTGGACAGGACCATCCGGAAGGCGGTCAGTTGACGCTGTCCCGTTGTGCCTGGTCCCGGTTGCGCACCGCCTGCTCGTACAGCGAAGGGAAGTCCACGGGGGCGAGCATGAACGGCGGGAACGTCCCTTTCGCCGCCACGTTGTCGACCGCTTCCCGCACGTACGGAAACAGGATGTCAGGGCATGCCACGGCCAGGATCCGTTCGAGCGCGAGGCCGTCGGCACCCTCAATGAGAAAGACGCCGGCCTGCTGTACCTCGATGATGAGCGCGTTCGAGGTGTCGTCTCTTTGCTGCTTGGCCGACAGGGTCGCCGTGAGTACCACTTCGAAACGCGTCGGGGAAACCCGATTCGCCGTCGTGTTGATGTCGAGATGGACGTGCGGTTTCCACTCGCTGGCGAACACCTGCGGCGCATTTGGCGACTCGAACGAGAGATCCTTCAGGTAGACCCGCTCCACCTGTACCGTTACGGAAAGCTGCTCTTCGGCCATCGTCACGATCCCCTGACTACGGGCAGGTTCTGATTGCGCCATTCCATGATGCCGCCCCGCAACCGCGCCACGTTCTCGAAGCCCGCCTTTCGCAGGACGGTCCCCACCGCGCCGGAATGCTGACCCATCTTGCAGGCCACCACCACCGGCTTGACCTTGTGTTTCTCCAACTCGCCCATGCGGCTCGCGATCGCCGCGTGAGGAATGTTCAGGGCATCCACGATGTGTCCTTCGCCGAAATCCTTCTTGTCCCGAACGTCCAGCACCACGGCTCCTTCGCGGTTAATCAGGTCGACGAGCTGCTGCGCGCTCACGGAACGGCCGCCGCGCTGTACTTCGTTCCTGACAAAAAGCGCCACCAGGACCACGAAAACGCCGCTCAGGATGTAGTGATTGCCAACAAATTCAAAGAGTTGTTCCATGTGTTCCTATCCGTGCCGCAAACTCTCGGGCGAGTGCGGGAAGCCACAATATTATAGAATAAGCGCACTACTGCAGGCGGTGAGATCGATCACGGTGCCAACAACGCTTCTGGTCGTGCTCGACGGCTGGGGCCATAGCGAAGAGGCCCGCCACAACGCCATTCACGCCGCGCGCACCCCCAACTGGGATCGTTGGTGGCGTAACGCGCCCCGCACCCTGCTCTCGGCCGCCGGCACGGATGTCGGCCTGCCCGCCGCACAGATGGGCAACTCCGAGGTCGGACACATGCATCTCGGTGCGGGCCGGGTCATTCGGCAGGAACTGTCCCGGCTCTCGCGCGCCATCGAGGACGGCAGCTTCCAGAACAATGCAGTCATTCGTGCCGCCATCGAAAAGTCGGCGGGGGGCGCCCTGCATGTGATGGGCCTGGTGTCTCCCGGCGGCGTACACAGCCACGAAGATCACGTCGCCGCCTTGATCCAGCTTGCCGCCGACGCAGGTGTCACGGTCCATTTGCACGCCTTCCTCGATGGACGCGACACTCCTCCCAGGAGCGCCGCCGCCAGCCTCGCCAGGTTCGATGGCCACGTCGCTTCCCTCTGCGGCCGTTATTACGCGATGGACAGGGACGACCGTTGGGACCGTACCGAAGCCGCCTTCAACCTGCTGGTGCGGGGTGCCGCGGAGCACCGATTCGAAACCGCCGCGTCCGCTCTCGAAGCGGCCTACGCCCGCGGCGAGAGTGACGAATTCGTCAGACCCACCCTCGTATGCCCCGAGGGCGGGGCCCCTGTCGCTATCCGCGATGGCGATGTCGTGGTGTTCATGAACTTCCGCGCCGACCGGGCGCGCCAACTCAGCCGCGCATTCGTCGACTCCGAATTCGACGGCTTCCCCCGCGCCCGGGAGCCGGTACTGGCCGACTTCGTCATGTTGACCCGTTACGCGGACGACATCCACGCTTCGTGCGCCTTCGAGCCGCAGATGCCGGCCAACACTTTCGGCGAGCACCTGGCCAGGCTCGGCAAACGCCAGCTTCGAATCGCCGAGACGGAAAAGTACGCCCACGTGACGTTCTTCTTTTCCGGCGGACGGGAGCAGCCGTATGTCGGCGAAGACCGCATCCTGGTGCCTTCGCCGAAAGTCGCGACCTATGACCTCAAACCCGAAATGCACGCCCGCGCGGTCGCCCGGCATGTGATCGACGCGATTGAAGAAGGCAGGCACGATGCCATCATCTGCAACTTCGCCAACGCCGACATGGTCGCGCATACCGGCGTGTTCGACGCCACGGTCTCAGCCGTGGAGACTCTCGACCAGTGCCTTGGCTCCATCGCGTCCACCCTCGAAAAGCACGGCGGACAGTGCCTTGTGACTTCGGATCACGGCAACGCCGAGCGCATGCGCGACGGTGACCAGGCGCACACCGCACACACGTCGGCACCGGTGCCGTTGCTCTACCTGGGTCCGATGGCGCTCACGTTGCAAAACGGCGGCACATTGTGCGATGTCGCCCCGACATTGCTGGCCTTGATGGGTCTGCCGCAGCCGCGCGAAATGACCGGACGGCCCCTGTTCGCCAGCGAGCAGGTTCGGCAGCGCGCTTGACGGGTCCGGCCCTGGCGGCGCGGTGCGGGGGCATGGCCTTCGCCCTCTGCCTGCTCGCGGCCGGAACTGCCCAGGCCCAAACGGCGGCGGGCGATGCGGAACAGCGTCTCGACGAGGTCGATCGTGAACTCGGCGCACTCAACACCTGGCTTGAGAACGCCGACAATCGCCTGTCAAGGCTACAGGCGGACCTCTCGGTGGCGGATGACGAAGTCGCCGAGTTCAATCGGCACATCCAGGGTCTACGCGGGGAAATCACCGAGGTGCAACATTCGCTCGCGCTGCTTCATGACCAGCGCCACGAAGTAGAAGAGCGTCGTATCGACCAGGCGAACCGTATCGCCCGCCACGTGCGTACGGCACAGCGGCTCGGCGGAACGGATTTCTTCAAGGTGCTGCTGAACCGGGAAAGCCCGGACAAGGCCGACAGGATCATCCGCTACCACCGTTACTTCGTCCGGGCCCGGCTCGACGCCCTCGACGCCTACGCCCGTACCCTGGAAAGACTCGAGGAGATCGAGCAGGCCACGCGCGATCGGGAGTTGTTGCTCGCCGGGCGAGAAGACGAACTGCAATTGCGTTTGGCGTCACTCGCCGAACGCCGACGTGAGCGAGAAACGCTGGTCGAGTCGTTGCGCCGGGAAATGCAGGACAAGACGGTGTCCCGAGATCAGCTCGTCCGAGACCGGAAGCGCCTGCAGGCGCTGCTGGCAAACATCCATCAACGGTCGAGCGAGACGCCAGGCGTATCCTTCGCCGCAAGCAAGGGCCGGATGCATTGGCCCGTCGCGGGCCGGATCCTGCACCATTTCGGTGATCCGCGCGCAGATGGCCGGCTGAAGTGGGAGGGAGTCTATGTCGCCGCGCCCGATGGCACCCAGGTCAATGCGGTCCACGGCGGCCGGGTCGTGTTCGCCGACTGGCTGCGCGGTTTCGGGCTGCTCACCATCATTGACCACGGCAACCGCTACATGTCCCTGTACGGAAACGCCGACGTCCTGCTGAAACAGACCGGGGACTGGGTCGAAGGCGGCGAAACCATCGCGTCCGCCGGAAGTAGCGGTGGACAAGGGGTCAGCGGCCTGTACTTCGAAGTGCGCGCCAACGGGCGTCCAACCAATCCCACGGCCTGGTTGCGCCGCGAATAGGCGGCCCACGCGACCCGCGGACCCCCTCCTGCGACCAGTTCCGCAGACGGGCTACAATCCCTGCGATGCAGCTTCGATCTTTGACACTACTGGGCATCATGGCAAGCATGACCATGGGCGTCGCATTCGGTATCGTGGCGTTCCAGGAGTGGGTCGGAGAAGTGCGCCTGGGACGAGACGCATCATCGCTCGGCGTCGTCCTGCGACGCGTGCGGGATGCGTACGTGGAACCCATCGCCGAGGAGACTCTCACGGAAAACGCCATACGCGGCATCGTGGACGGTCTCGACAAGCACTCGTCGTTCCTGGATCCCGCGGCCCTTGCCGACCTGCGGAAAGAGACGACCGGCAATTTCGGCGGCATCGGTGTCGATATACGCCTGGTGAGCGGGTATATCACCATCATCAGGCCTTTGGCCAACACGCCCGCGGCCGAAGCCGGGCTACGCGCCGGCGACATTCTGATCGAGGTGGACCACAGGTCGCTCAAGGGACGTACGATCCGTGAGACCGCCCAGAATCTGCGCGGAGAACCCGGCACCAAGGTTCACGTGCGCGTACGGCGCGATAGCGCATCTGCACCACTGGACTTCGACCTCGTGCGTGCGGACATCCGCGTCAACAGTGTCCGTTCCCGGTTGATCGAGCCCGGATACGGCTACGTGAGAATCGGCCAGTTCCAGAACAAGACCCCCCGTGACGTGCGCGTTGCCGTGCAGCGCCTCGCCGACGAGAGCGAGGGAGGTCTGCTTGGCCTGATCATCGACCTTCGCAACAACCCCGGCGGCGTCCTCGGAGCATCGGTCGATGTTGCCGACGAGTTTCTCGACGAGGGTCTCATCGTCTATACCGAGGCCCGGGACAAGGAAATAGAGGTGACATTCATGGCCGAGGACGGCGACATCCTTGACGGCGCCCCCCTCGTGGTCCTCATCAACGAGGGATCCGCCTCGGCCGCGGAAGTGGTCGCGGGCGCGCTCCAGGATCACGGTCGCGCGACCCTCGTCGGCACGAAGAGCTACGGCAAGGGATCGGTGCAATCGGTGCTGGAACTGGAGGGCAAACGCGCCATCAAGTTGACGACCGCGCACTACTACACCCCGAGCGGCCGTTCCATACAGGCTTCGGGAATCGACCCCGACGTCACAGTACCCGCTTCAGACACCGATTCGCCCGACGCATACGATTCCCGGCTCCTGACCGCAGCCATGCGCCAGTTGAAGGAGAGCCTTCAGCCGGGGAGCGCGAGGGGGTAACCCCTCGCAAGAAGACAGCCTTCAGCCGGGGAGCGCGAGGGGGTAACCCTCGCAAGAAGACAGCCCTCAGCCGGGGAGCGCGAGGGGGTAACCCTCGCAAGAAGACAGCCCTCAGCCGGGGAGCGCGAGGGGGTAACCCTCGCAAGAAAACAGCCTTCAGCCGGGGAGCGCGGAACCCTTTTCCGTTGCAGAGGCAGGTTGAACGCTGCCTGCTCTCCGGAGCATTTGCTAATCTTCCAACCTTCAGCAATCCCGGACAGCGCCCATGAACAACAAAGTCTGTTCCATGCTCGAGATCGATTTCCCGCTGTTCGCGTTCAGCCACTGCCGCGATGTCGTTGCCGCCGTGAGCAACGCGGGTGGATTCGGCGTGCTCGGCGCCACCGGCCACACTGCCGAATCTCTGGATATCGAACTGCGCTGGATCGATGAGCACATCAACGGAAACCCCTATGGCGTCGACCTTCTCGTGCCGACCAGTCTGGACAGCAAGGAGGAGGCGCTGGCCGCCGCCGAACTCGAAGCGAGAATCCCTCCGGAGCACAAGGCCCACGTCGAGTCGATACTCGCCCGGCACGGCATCGACACCAGGGGGCTATGGGATCGCGAACTCGGCAACAACCATGGCGACAACCTGCGCGAGAAGGGCGCATCCATCGTTCTGGACGCAGCGTTCGAGCATCCCGTAAGAATGGTGGTCAACGCCCTCGGCGTGCCGCCCGACTTCATGCTGGACCGGGCGCGACAGCAGGGAGTGGTCGTCGGCGCACTGGCCGGTGCAAGGGAACACGCGATCAAGCACGCAGAAGCGGGGGTCGACGTCATCATCGTGTCAGGGACCGAAGCGGGAGGACACTGCGGCGAGGTGTCGACCATGGTGCTTGTTCCAGAGGTTCTCGATGCACTCAAGCCCTACGGCGATGTTCCCGTGCTTGCCGCGGGCGGCATCATCACCGGCCGCCAGATGGCTGCCGTGATGGCGATGGGCGCCGCCGGCGCCTGGTGCGGTTCGGTCTGGCTTACCACCGCGGAAGCGGAAACCGCTCCGGTAGTCAAGGAAAAGATGCTGCACGCCAACTCCCGGCAGACCGTGCGTTCGCGCAGCCGGACGGGCAAATACACGCGCCAGCTTCGCTCCTCGTGGACCGATGCCTGGCACCAGGACGACAGCCCGGACCCGCTGCCCATGCCGTTGCAGGCGCTGGTCAGCGAACCCGCCCTGCGCCGCGTCTCGCAACTCGCCGAAGGCGGTCACGACGGCGCGAAGCAACTCGCCACCTATTTCGTCGGCCAGGGTGTCGGCCTGATGAACTCGACCGTGTCTGCGCGGCAGGTGGTCTACGACTTCATGGAAGACTTCGCCAACGCCGCCGAGCGCCTCTCCGCAACCCTTGAGGACGCCTGAACGACCTGGCTTCGTTGCTGGAGCGGACTGATCCATGATCGAGCGCATCCCCTTCGGAAACACCGGCCACCACAGCGCGCGCGCCATCTTCGGAGGTGCCGCGCTGCGCGACGTGCAGCAGGCGAAGGCGGACGCCGTGCTCGGAACGCTGATCGAATTCGGCGTCAACCACATCGACACGGCGGCGGGGTACGGAGACTCGGAACTGCGTATCGCACCCTGGATGAGGGCGCATCGCGAGGACTTCTTTCTGGCCACCAAGACCGGGAACCGGGACGGAATAGGCGCGAGAGAGAGCCTCGAACGTTCGCTCGCGAGGCTCGCCGTGGAGCGGATCGACCTCATCCAGTTGCACAATCTCGTTGATCCGGAGGAGCAGAAAAGGGCGTTGGGGCCGGGCGGCGCTCTCGAGGCCCTGGTAGCCGCTCGGGACGCCGGGCTCGTGCGCTTCATCGGCATTACCGGACACGGCACCTTCGCGCCCTCGAGACACCTCGACAGCCTGCGTCAGTTCCCCTTCGACTCCGTCCTCGTGCCGTGCAATTTCACCATGCTCGCGCAGCCCGAGTATGCAAGCGATTTCGACGAGCTGTACAAGACATGCCGGGAGCGCGGAGTCGCTTTCCAGACGATCAAGAGCGTGGCGCGCCGGCGCTGGTCCCAGGCCGACGCGGGACCGCGCCACAGTTGGTACCACCCGATCCGCGATGGAGAAGCCCTGCGTCGCGCCGTCCACTTCGTGTTGTCCCGGCCCGGTACGTTCCTCAACACTTCGAGCGACTTCACGCTGCTGCGGCCCACGCTCGAGGCGGCGGCCGCCGAGGTCCGCGCGCCGTCGGATGCGGCGATGCGCGATGACGTGCGCGCCATGGGCATCGAACCCCTGTTCGTGCGCGGAGTGTCGGACGCTGTCTGACGTACCCAGGGTGCTGCACCCAACCAGCGGCGCGGGTGCGCCCAGTCCTAAGCTATGAGCTTGAACCGGTCTCTGCCATCGATCGCCCCCAGGTCAGGTATCCCCAGACGGCCATGCCCAGGTAAATCGCGTACAGGGTTGCGTAGCCCTCCAAACCCTGCAGCGCGTAGAGCGCTACGGAAATGATGTTGACG
This sequence comes from Candidatus Azotimanducaceae bacterium, assembly GCA_965203615.1. Taxonomy (GTDB): domain Bacteria; phylum Pseudomonadota; class Gammaproteobacteria; order Pseudomonadales; family Azotimanducaceae; genus VXNE01. Next base: position 3,276,213 of record OZ241900.1, on the reverse strand, counting down.
ACGAACCAGACGATCCAGTTCTCGATCTTCTTGCGCGCGGTGAGCCACATGGCGGCAACGCTCATCGCGAACACGGCGTTGTCCCAGTATGGATAGGCGGCGTCGGTCTGTGTCGCGAACCAGGTGCCGAGACCCGCAGCGACAGCCGCGCATAGCACCGCAAGGGTGGCCAGAACCGGCCAGTTCGCGCGCGTAACGGGCAACTCCTCCCGCTGTTCGGTGCCGAACAGCCAGTAATACCAGCCGTACAGATTCATGGGCAGGAAGGCCACGACGTGCAGCAGCAGGTTCGCGTAGAGCCGCGCCTCGTACAGCACCGTGATGGAAACGAAGACGTAGGCCACCCCGAGCGGCCACGCCCATACGTTCTGGCGCACCAGGAACCAGACCACGACGAGCCCCAGGGCGGTGCCGATCGGCTCATCGACAATCAGCCACAGATTCCAGATGTCCGAGAACAGTTCCATGAAGACCAGGCGCGAAGGCTAACGGTTCAGACGCGGCATCTCGTTACCTGTTGGTCCCGAGAAGCGATCCAAAACCATATCACGGCCACCCGCATGTGCGGCCGACGGGTTGCGCTTCAACTCAGCGTCGGAGTGAGTGAGGCATCTACGATTCGATGGTCGTTCGTGAGCAGTGTTGCGCCTAGCACCCGAGCGGTCGCTACGAGAATCCGGTCTGCCGGGTCTCGGTGAAACGAGTCCGGCAGGGCCGCAACTTCGGTGGCGACTGCTGGTGAGATGCCCTGTCTACGCACGAGCGGCGGCGCGACGGCCTTGTCCAGCCACTCACGTAGCGGCAATGCCAGCCGAATGCGGCCCAGGCTTGCGAGCATCGCCACCTCCCAGAGGGAGATGTCCGACACGAATACAGGAACATCCGGAGTGGCGGATTCGACGACTTCCCGGTGGCCCGGCGAGAGCTGCGTTCGGTCGCTCAACCACCAGATCAGCACGTGCGTGTCCAACAAGGCGGTCATCATCAAATGCTCTCCCAGTGGTCCTCAGGGACTACCGGACCGACGATATCGCCTACCACTGTGACGGTACCCTCCAACTCGAGCTGGGGATAGCGAGCGAGCGATTGGGTGGCGGGGCCAAGCTCCGCCACGGGTTGGCCGCGCTTCAGGATAACCACACGCTCCCCGGTTGCGCGGACGCGGTCGAGTATCGAGAGGCAGCGGGCCTTGAAGTCGGAAGCGTTGATGTGTTCCATAAGTGACTAGTATTAAGGACCAGTCAGAAAGGGTCAATGGCCGAAACTTGCGCTTGAGCCCTCAACCACAAAGGCGGCTAACGCAGAAACGCGTGTAACGGAGCACCGGCATCTGTCTCCACTCGGAACTCGACTCTGAACCGGTCCACCCTTCGATGACTTCAGAGTAAACTTCCGAGTTATGGATCTGACCCAACTCCTGCGCCAACACGAGGGCAAGACACTCGAGTTCAAGCGTGATTTGACGTCTCCGCAGCGTTTCCTGCGCTCGGTCGTGGCGTTTGCGAACACTGCAGGCGGAACGATCCTGGTCGGCGTAGAGGATGGTACGCGGCATGTCCATGGAGTTTCCGACCCGCTAACAGACGAGGAACGCGTTACCAACCTGATTGCCGACAGCGTATCACCCCAGTTGCTACCTGACATCGAGTTGCTCCGCCACCGCGACCGACTGGTTCTCGCGGTACGCATCTACCCGAGCCCCCGGCGCCCGCATTACTCGGGCAACTCGCCTGAAACTGGTGCCTATGTCCGTGTCGGGTCCACCAACCGCCAAGCAGACGCAGATCTCATTGCCGAGATGGGACGGTTCGCTCGCAGCGAATCGTTCGACGAGCAGCCCATGGCCGATGTCGACTCGGAAGCAATCGACTTCCGAGCTGCTTCCGAGTCCTTTTCCGAGTTCCGGAAGTTGACGGAGCACGACCTTGACGTACTGGGGCTGTGCACAGTCCACCAGGGACGCCGGGTACCTACCGTGGGAGGACTGCTCCTATTCGGTCGAAAACGGCTTGTACATTTTCCCGACGCCTGGATACAGGCGGGACGCTTCGCCGGAGCCGACAAGTCAGAGATCGTCGATCAAGTCGGTCTCAAGATGCCGCTTCCGGATGCCATTCCCGAAGCGGTAGCCTTCATCGAACGGCACATGGCCGCAGGTGTCCAGATCGGATCGGTATACCGGCAGCCTCGCTGGACGTTGCCGCCCGTGGCGGTCCGCGAAGCCCTCGTCAACGCCGTGGCCCATGCGGATTACTCGCAGCGCGGAACCCCGCTGCGGGTATCTGTATTCGATGACCGGCTCGAAGTGGAAAATCCCGGGTTACTCCCTTTCGGACTTACGCTCGACGACCTGCCCCGAGGGGTGTCCAAGCTGCGAAACCGGGTCATCGGGCGCGTATTCCACGAACTTCACCTCGTCGAGCAGTGGGGTAGCGGCGTACAGCGAATGCTGGCAGCGTGTCGGGACGCGGGATTGCCCGCTCCGGTCTGGGAAGAGATCGGCAACAGGCTGCGGGTGACGATGCGAAAACACCTCGGAGCGGCGGGCGCTCTCGGTGGCGGCTCGAAGGCGGGCACCGCCGAAAACCCAAGTGTCCGCGAACCGGTGCCCGTCCAGTCTACAGAGCAAGCCATCCTTGAGGCGCTGGAATCTGCAGACGGCCTGGGAACCAGTGCGATCGCCAAGGCGATCGGCCTTTCGAACCGCGCGACTCGAACTCGACTAATCCACCTCGTCAACAGGGGCCTGGTAGTAGAGATCGGCCGTGGGCCGCATGATCCAAAGCGAAAGTATTACAAGGCCCGGCCCTGAGAGTCGGGAACAGCGTCCCGAACGTTACCCACGTTCCCTCGACCAACTCCTTGAGTACGGCTTTATCTCGCACGGCTCGATCGTCCCGACACGCCAATGATGGATCGCTACGGAAGCGCTGGCTGTTTGTGTCGAGCCGCGCCGGCTCCTGCCGCGGAGAAGTCGCCGTCGTGACCCGAACAGCTCTCGTCACCCAGGATCATCAGGTTCCCGAAGCGGTCGGAGCAATGATCAGCTCCCGCACAGTGACCTCGGGGGGCTGCTGATACGCGAACAGGACCGCCCCCGCGACATCGTCCGGCCGCAACCCGCCCTGCAGGCGATCCTTGTTGGCCTGGTACGCCTCGATCAGGTCCGCCTGGGTCGACCGGCTGAGCAGATCGGTGTCAACCAGTCCGGGCGAGATCAGGACGACCCGAACTCCGCTTCCAGCCGCTTCGGCGCGCAGTCCCTCGGTGAGGCCCCGGACGGCGAACTTCGTTCCGACGTATACGACGTGATTGGGACCGTACCGATGCCCGGCGGTTGACCCGATGTTGACGATGGTCCCCGCGCGCCGTTCGAGCATCGGGGAAAAAACCACGGACGTGGTGTTGAGCAGCCCTACGACGTTGGTCTCGAACATCCCCTGCCAATGCTCCGGTTCCTGGTCCTTGAACGCCGAGAGATCGAGCCAGCCGGCGTTGTTGACGAGCAGGTCCACCGGACCATGCACGTCCTCCGCCTCGGCCACCGCAGCGCGGAAACCCTCGACATCGGCGACATCGTTCTGCCGGCAGACTGTGTCGGGAAGATCCAGTTCCCGGAGACGGTCGACGCGCCGGGCGGTCAGGAGCAGTGGATGGCCCGCAGCGCTGAGCGTCCTTGCGATTGCCGCGCCTATGCCCGCGCTGGCTCCGGTGATCACTGCCAATGGCTTGGTCATGGGGCTGTCTCATCCTCTGCGTACGCCAGCGAGTCTCTCATGCCAGCGGGCGGGCAAATAGATATCTCTGGCCGTGGGGAGATCCGGTGTGCGAAAACACCAAGGGTTGCCGGCCCGGGGGCACCGATCACTGCGACAAGGATGTAGCCGGACTCCGCAAGGACCGGCATGAGGCGCCCCGGCGTGAAATGGGGGAACTCGGGCCACTCTGAATTGACCCCCCTACCCGTCTTTGCCAACCTGATCCGGACATGAGATGAACGACCTGTTGGCGACGTTGCGCAAAGCGTTGCCTGCACCAGCACGCATCGACAGTGGTAGCCATGGCGGATAAACGACCTAACATTCTCTGGATATACATCGAAGACCAGGACCCGAGATACGGATGCTATGGCGAGACCCTGGTGGAAACCCCCAACATCGACGCCCTTGCCGCCGAGGGCGTGGTGTTCGAGCGGGCATACTCGCCGGCGCCGGTATGCAGCCCCAGCCGCTCGGCGGTCATCACGGGCAGTTACGCGATTCGCCTGGGTACCCATGTCCAGCGCTCAAGCCGCTTTCCCGGGGAAGAGATCTACCTTCCGGACGACCACAAGACCGTGCCGGAGGTCTTCCGCGACGCCGGCTACTTCACGTTCAACAACGGCAAGGACGACTACAACTTTGACCGCGATCGAAGCAGGCTGTACACCACCGGCAACGATGCGCGCGAGCCGGACGGCAAGGTCAACGGCGGGGTGAGTCTGCAGCGGGGCAGCGGCGACTGGCGCGAGTGTCCCGACGGTATGCCCTTCTTCGCACAGATACAGACCAACGGCGGCAAGGACGGCTACACCGCCGAGCAGGCAGCGGGAGTCCTGCAGCGGCTGGGCGGCGAGGATCCGAAGCTCGTCAACCCTGACGATGTCACGGTGCCGCCGCAGTATCCGGATATTCCGGAGATGCGCGAGATGGTCGCCAACCAGCTCAACACCATGCTGATCAGCGACATCCTCGTTGGGCAGATGGTCGAGCGCCTGAAGGCGGACGGACATTGGGGCAACACCATCATTTTCTTCCTGAGCGATCACGGCGCCCTGTTCCCGCGCGCCAAGCAGATGTGTTACGAGGAGGGCCTGCACGTGCCGTTGATGGCGGCCGCGCCGGGCATGCCGAAATTCCAGAAGCTGATCCCGCCAGGCACGCGGCGCAGGGAACCGGTCGCCACCCTCGACGTGGGCGCCACATCGCTGGAACTCGCCGGAATCACGGTGCCGGACTACATGGACTCCACCAACCTGTTCGAGGGACCACAGCGCGAGCACGTGTTCTCAGCGAGGGATCGCTGCGAATGGGTGGTGGACAGGACGCGCAGCGCCATCGGTGACCGCTATCACTACATCAGGAACTTCATGACCGACCGGCCGGTCGCGCAGCCCAACTTCCGCGAGGTGTGGCCGGCGATCATACGGACCCGGGAGTTGTATGAACGCGGAGAGCTGACACCGGCCCAGGCATTGGCCTATGGACCGAGGCCAGCGGAGGAACTGTACGATCTCAAGGAGGACCCGCACGAAACGGTCAACCTGGCGGACGACCCGGACCACCAGGAAATCCTGAAGGCCATGCGTGCGCTCGTGGAGGCCTGGATCGCGGATACGGATGACAGGGGGCAGTACCCGGAGTCGAAAGCGGCGCTCGCGATCACCAAGAAGCAGTTTCGGCGGTGGTGCACCGACCCGATATTCGATGATGTGTGATTAATCGCAATGCTCGCGTCGACGACGCGTCTCAACGGTCGGGGTCTCCTCGAATCGGGGCAACGCTGTCTGTCTGCGTGACCGTAGTTCGAACCACGGCGGTCAAATGATGCAGATGTTCCGTTCGTTTGCTTGCGGGACGACCGGCGGGGCAATCCGTGCGTCGAAGGTAACGAATCGCCCGCCGTGCCTGACGGCAAGTGCCAGCAGATAGACATCGGTGAGCTGTTTGGGACCGATCAGTCGGCGCCAGTCGACAACGTCGGTTGGCAGGAGGCTCATGTCGTCAGGCCAGAATTCATGATGCGCGGTATCGGTAGCCTCGCGCAGACGTTCCGCTACCTGCGACGTGGACAGAGGGTTGGTGTAGCCCGGCTGGGCCATGACCCTCAGGCAACCGTTCTGCGTGATCGGACAGGTCGCCCATCCGGTTCGGATATTCTCCCGAAGCCACCTCCTGGCCTGATCGTGATGCAAATGCTCGGCATCCAGCAACGCGATAAGGACGTTTACGTCCAGCAACGCACGCATCAGTCACCGGCTTCTTCCCGAAGGCGATCAATCAAGGCGTTTGTGACGATACCCCCGCGCTTCGGAAATGGACGAAAACCGAACTCCGCTTCGGTTTCGCTCGCCTGGTTCAACTCGTCATCCTGCTTCTCTCCGGCCAATGATCGCCGCAACAGGCTTGAGACCACGGCCCCCGCAGATCTCGACTCGCGTCGGGCCACCTCTTTCACCGCGATGAGCAGGTCGTCCTCGATATTTAGGGTAGTCCGCATAACAGCGCCTCACCAAGGATTGACGCCTGATGCTATCACATCACGCATCACATAGGACGGGACACCGAACGGATGTCTGGAACCTTCGACCACCGGGTATGCCGCAAATGCTCTCGTCATCGACCGAGAACACCTGGTCCATCTGCGGCATTGCTAATCCAGTTTCCTGATCTCGTTGGGCTCACCCGTGGAGCCCTTCGTCACGCCGGAGACCCTGGCGTTCCTGCTTGAGACGCGCGGGAACTTCCGCGACAGCTCCGGCCCTGCGGCGGTGAGGCCGCCATCGACGAGAATCGCTTCGCCTGTCACGAACTCGGAGTCGTCGCTGGCGAGGAAGAGCGCCGCGCCGGCCACATGGTTGCCCGTGCCATACGTCGGCCAGGGCTGCGACTTCGCAAAGGCCGCCCTGGTCCGTTCAAGATCATCACCGTCCGATCCGGGCCGGTTTCCCGCCGCGAGCGGCGTGGCGATAAATCCCGGGCAGATCGCGTTCACCCTGATCCGATCGGGCGCCAGTTCGACGGCCGCCGATTTCGACAGGTTGATCACGGCCGCCTTCGCCGCCGAATAGACCAGCGGGCCACCGTCGCCGCTGAGTCCCGCGACCGATGCGGTGTTGATGAGTGACCCGCCCTTGCCGGCGCGCTTCATGATTCTCGCCGCGTGCTTGATGCCGAGGAATACGCCCTTGGCAAGCACATCGAACGTGTAGTCCCAGTCGCTCACGGTGGTCTCGGTCAGGGGACCGACCGCACCGCCGACACCGGCATTGTTGAACACGATATCCAGTCCGCCGTACTCATCCAGGGCAAGCTGCAGCATGGCTTCGATATCGGGCTCGCTGGCCACGTCCGTTCGAATGAACGAAGCAAGCCCGCGAAATCCCGCACCCTCGGTGGCAGCGAGTGCCGCATTCCCTGTCTCGGCGTTGTAGTCGGCGATCACGACCCTTGCGCCTTCCTCGAGAAAGCGCATGGAAGTTGCAAGACCCATCCCGCTCGCGCCGCCAGTAATGACCGCCACCTTGTTTTCGAGTCTCATCGTTCGCGCCTCAACTGCATTTCCGGGTGAAGATCGATATTCGCCACTGGGGCAAGGGGCGGATCATTGATAACTTGATGGTCCGAACGTCCCGTTGAGAGGAAGTGTACGCAACATGAGCATCGAGGAAGCCGTGCTGGCGGTGGTCCAGGATTTCAGCAAAGCCACCGCAGCGGGAGACGTCGAACGGCAGTTGGCCTTCTACTCCGAAGAGTGGCAAAGCGACTCCGGCAGGACCAAGGCCGATCTGAGGGCCGCATACCTGGAACAGGACCAACAGGCCGTCCACATGGACAAGCGTCTTGTGCTGGATGATGCCAAGGTGGTCGTGGAGGGCGATACGGCCATCATCGACCCCATAACGACGCGTTCGTCGATCGGCGGCGGGTTCTTTCAGTTCGAGATGAAACGGGAGCCGGATGGCGAGTGGCGATGCGTGTTCACCGCCGGGTCCCGACATGGCGATGCACGCTCGGAGCAAGCGCGCAGCACCAGGGAGCGCATCCTGAGCGACCCGGCGCGTCCGGCCTACCACTTCGTGGTGCCGGAAGGCATCGCGATGCCGTTCGACCCCAATGGCGCCATTTACTGGAAGGGCCGGTATCACCTGTTCTACATATTCCAGGACACCCAACTGGGAAAGCGGTCGGACCACTGGGGCCACGTGTCGAGCACGGACCTGTTTCACTGGCACCACCATCCCACGGGCCTTCTCGAAGGCATGTACAGCGGCAACTGCTTCATCAACAGGGATGGCGTTCCAACGATCTGCTACCACCAGGTCGGCCAGGGCAACGCCGTGGCCGTCGCCCTCGACGACGACCTGAACGAGTGGAAGAAACTCGACTCGAACCCCATCACACCGAAAACCCGGGTGGGCGACGAGCACCACGAAAAGTACCGTTCATGGGATCCATACGGCTGGCTGGAAGGCGACACCTACTACGCCATCTTCGGCGGCAAGCGGCCGGGCGTCGCGAAGTCACCCGCCCTCGAAGGCGAGTGGAAGTACGTGGGGGACCTGTTCGCCCACGGGGTCGATGGTGTCTCGCTCGACGAAGACGTGTCCTGTCCGGACCTCTTCAAGCTGGGCGACCGGCACGTGCTTCTCTGCATCAGCCATCGCCTTGGCTGCCGTTACTACGTCGGCGACTGGAGGGATGAGAAGTTCTTCCCCGAGTCCCACGCCCAGATGAGTTGGATCGACAACACCTTCTTCGCGCCGGAAAGCCTGGTGGACCACAAGGGCCGCCGAATCATGTGGGCCTGGATTCTCGATGGCATCCGCTTCGGCGTGCGCCCGAAGTACGGCTGGTCCGGCACCATGAGCCTGCCGCGGGTGCTGTCCCTCGGCGATGACGGTCGACTCCGCATGGATGTCCCCGAGGAAATCGAAAGGCTGCGTTACGGCGGTTGCAGGATGGGCCCCTTCGCAACCCAGTCCGGCACGGACCTGGTCGTGGATGGCGTCGCTGGCGACAGCTTCGAGTTGCAGATCGAGATCGAGGGCACCGGGGCATCGGCATATGGCGTCAAGGTCCGCGTATCGCCGGACGGACAGGAAGAGACATCGATCTTCCACGACGCGAAAGAGAACCTGCTGAAGGTCGATACGCGCCGGTCCGGGCCCGAGGGCACGCACGGGTCCGTCGAGGCGGCGCCGTTCGAACTGGAAGATGGCGAGAGGCTGAAGTTGCGGGTCTTCGTCGACCGATCCGTCGTCGAAGTCTTCGCCAACAGCCGCCAGGCGATCGCCCGGCGCATCTTTCCATCGCGTCGGGACAGTGTCGGCGTGCGCCTGTTTTCGAGCGGCGGCGACGCCCGGGTGCACAAGCTCGAGGCGTGGAGCATTTCGCCGTCGAATCCCTATTGAGACTTTCTTGGATTCGCCGGCATCGACCAGGCCGTTGCATATCCATTGCAGCTATCCGTCAAGGACTGTCATCAAGGTCGTCACTCTGTATGAACCGGATCCGCTGAGATGGATCGACTTCAGAACGAGGAGGTAGAGCATGGCCAGTAGCGCGGACTGGAACGAAACCTTGGTAGACAGGAAAGTCACCTATCACATCGAGTTTCAGGGGCGGCTCTTCGTCATAAAAAACGTCCCGGCGCGTGTGAACGTCGAAACGGGTGAGAATCACTTTTCGCCCGACACCGTTGAACGATTGCGACACATCGTTAGGGAACGACGCAGGCCCGTACGCACCATCCAGACTCCGGTCTATGAGTTTGCTTGACTTAGCCGCTTGAGTGGTCGCCCCCGGTCAAACGACAGTGACCGCTGACCCTTCCGTGTTGCTGACTCCAACCTTGGCCAACTGCGGAAGGTTTGATTGTGTGCTGCAGACACTGGAAGACCAGGTAGCGCGATTGGGACCGATAACCCCGATAGCGCAATGCCGCCAGCGCATGCGCGGCGTTCTAGGCAAGGTCGAAACGGCCTTCCAGGCTCAGAGCTTCGTGCGCAGCGTCGTCCAGGCGACGAATGCCCGAGCGCACCAATCCCCGGAGTTCGCCCGCCGCGGTCGGCTCGGTATGCAACCGGCCTATGCGGACCAGGTTATCAAGCTGTGGATGGCTCATCTTCGGTGCCAATCAGGATCAAGTGGTCGCCGGCGAGAATACGGGTGAGGAAAGCGTTTCCTGCGGCTTTCCTTTCGGCGAACTCCCTTGTCGTATACAAATTCGGGGCGAATCTGCGTTGCAACGTCGTTTCGACGGGCGCTAGCGCCAAGTAAATGTCCTCAAGCATCACCTGGTCTGAAACGACCAACAGATCTATCTCGCTCGCTGCGGTATCGGTACCCTTTGCGAACGACCCGTACACAAAAGCCAATGCGATCCTATGAGCGAGAGGCTCAAGGGCGTGGCGAATCGGTTCAGCCATAGCAACCGTCTTGATCACCAAACTACGCAGTTCTTCGAACACCGGGGAATCGGGATTGGCCTGATGGTGTTTCTGCTTGCCGACTCGAGTCACCGTGACCAAACCGCTGGAGACAAGACGCTGGAGTTCGCGCTGCACGGCACCCGACCCAGATCCGGTCAGTTTGATCAACTCGCTGGCAAAAAAGCTCCGTGACGGCTGGCCGAACAGCAGCGACAGAACACGCTGCTGGGTGGTGGTAAAAAGCGCATCGGCAAGGCTCGTCGGCTGGTTGACCCGCTCCATCGCCGTTTTGCGACGGGCGGGACGTGAGACGTCTGTCAGCAAAATACCCATTCCGGGCACATTAAATCCCATTTTGGGCAGGATGCGATCGCTATTCCTCGTCCATGACCAAAGACACTCAGTGGCCTGCGCCTCGTCGTTCGAATATTCTCTCGCAACTTGTCCAATCGAGTGAGACAACGGTGGCAACACGTCGAATACACCCCATCGTCGCCCTTCGACAGCTAAGGCAACTGATCGCCGATCCCGAAGACACGTCGAAGGTGTTCGAGGTGATCCGCGCTGCCTCGGGACCTTCGCTGCGGAGGGGCATCAAGCGCTTCGCTGCCCGGGATGTGGGCCGCCGCGTACTTGAGAAGGAAATCGACCTCCTCGACACCATGCGCGATCGGGAACGCCTCGAGGCGCTTCCCTCCGGTACGCTCGGGCGCACCTACTACGACTTCATCTACGCTGAGAGTCTCTCAGCGGATGGCCTGGTCGACGCCAGCATGTCCCAGGGCGGCGCCCTGTATGACCAGATGTCCCCGGACGTGCAGCGCTACGCCAAGCGACTGCGCGACCAGCACGACATCTGGCACACCCTGACGCAGTACGGCCGGAACGAACTCGGCGAGGCCTGTCTGCTCGCGTTCACCTATGCGCAGACACGCAACCGCGGCATCGGCATGATCGTGCTGACGGGAGGGTGGAAGCTGTACAAGGCCCTCGGCAGCCGGGCCTTGAGGGCGATCTGGCAGGGATTCCGTTCCGGACTGCATGCCTCGTGGCTGCCGGGCGAGGACTGGGAAGCGATGCTCGAGCTGCCCACCGTGGAGGTCCGACGGCTCCTCGCTATTCGGCCCCCGACCGCCTACTGGGAAGTCGCGGCTCAGGTTGATCATTCACCCAACGCTGTCCCGGCCGGATAAGTCCTGTCCCTAACCGCCTCGCGGAAAGCGAAGGTCGACCGAACTGTCGGCCGGGGCGGGCCAGCGGGATGTCACGACTTTCGGCCGGGTGAAGAAACGCACGCCCTCGGGACCGTACATGCTGGTATCCCCGAATAGCGAGTCGTTCCACCCGCCAAAGCTGTGATACCCGACCGGCACGGGAATCGGCACGTTGATGCCGACCATGCCGGCCTCGACGTCGTCCTGGAATGCCCGGGCGGTGCCGCCGTCGCGAGTGAAGATCGCCGCGCCGTTGCCCCAGCGGTTGTCCCGTATGAGCTGCACGGCCTCATCGTACGAGTCCGTGCGCACGACGCTCAGGACGGGGCCGAAAATCTCGTCCGTGTACACCGACATGTCGGTGGTGACGTTGTCGATCAGGGTCGGCGCCAGGAAATAGCCGTTGCTGTTGAACTCCTCGTCCCGTCCATCAACAAGAACCGAGGCCCCCGCGGCCGCGCCCTGGGCGATGTAGTCCGCGACTCGCTCCCGGTGCTCGGCAGTCACGAGCGGACCCATCTCCGCGTCGGGATTCGTGCCGTCTCCCACGATCAGCCTGGACATTCGGTCGCCGATGGCGTCGAGGAGCGGGTCGGCGATGTCGCCCACGGTCACGAGCACTGAGACAGCCATGCACCGCTCCCCCGCCGAGCCGAACGCGGCCGACACCGCGGCATCGGCGGCGACATCCAGTTCCGCGTCGGGCAACACGACCATGTGGTTCTTGGCGCCAGCCAGGGCCTGCACGCGTTTCCCGTTCCTTGTGCCAGTCTCGTAAACGTACTTCGCCACCGGCGTCGAGCCGACAAACGAAACCGCCTGGATAACCGGATGTTCGAGCAGGCGGTCGACAGCCACCTTGTCCCCCTGGAGGACATTCAGCACGCCCTTGGGGAAACCGGCCTCGTGAAAGAGTTCGGCCAGCAAGAGCGGCGCCGAGGGGTCACGCTCGGACGGCTTCAGCACATAGGTGTTGCCCGCGGCGATGGCATTGGGGATGGTCCAGAGGGGCACCATGGCCGGGAAGTTGAACGGCGTGATGCCGGCCACCACGCCGAGCGGCTGACGCACGGTGTAGACGTTGACGCCGCTCGACGCGCCCTCGTTGTAAGAACCCTTCAGCAGTTCAGCGATCCCGCAGGCGAATTCGATGTTTTCCAGCCCGCGCCCCACTTCCCCGGCCGCGTCGCTCAGGACCTTGCCATGCTCGGCCGTGAGAGCCCGCGCGAGTTCGTCGACATTGGCCTCCACCAGGTTCCGGAAGCGGAACATGAGCTTGGTCCGGGCTGCGACGCTTTCGCGGCGCCAGGAGTCGAAGGCCGTCCTCGCCGCGCCGACAGCGGCATCGACATCCTCTACCGAAGCCAACCCGAGGGCCGCCGTCTTCTCGCCGGTGGCCGGGTTGAACACCGGGCTGGCCCGGCCCGATGTCGCCGCCACGCTGATACCGTTTATGAAGTGGTTGATCTGTTTCATGGAGGCAGGAACTGCATTGGAGGAACCTCAAGATACCGCACTTGATGGGCGAGCATCACCTCGTTGCCAACACATCACCTCGTTGCCCTTGCTCTTGATGACCCAAGGTTGTATTAATATTCAATACTCCACGTTTCAATCTGGACTGGACCATGCCGCGAAACACAAGCGTGACCCTCGGCGATCACTTTTCGTCGTTCGTCAGCAACAAGATCGCAGAAGGACGCTTCCAGTCCGCGAGCGAGGCGGTCCGGGCGGGGCTCAGATTGCTGGAAGCTGAGGAAACGAGACTCGAGATGCTCAAGGCTGCGGTGCAGGATGGCATTGACAGCGGAGTAAGCGAGCGTACGCCCGAGGAAGTAAGGTCCGACGTAAGGCAGCGATTGGCGGACAGTGGCCGGTTACCGGTTAGCTAATGGACCGGAAACGATCATCCTCCGGCAGCGCTGCGTTTAGCCCCCATTGAGGCAAGCTGGGCCGTCATCCAGGCTCGGCAACTCCGAACGCCAGTAGTCCGATGAACGCTTCCGCTTCTGCACGTCATACACGCTTGGATCCCGAGACATTCGACTTCCCCGATGACCTGATCCGCGCTGGCCACTACTCCGACAAGTACTTCGTGCGCACCCGGGATGTGCTGCGCCAGGATGGACATTCGCCCCACGTATTGATGCAGGTCTTCTGCAAGAACGCGGGCTGGGTCGGCGGGGTCGATGAGGCCATCGCCATCCTCAAGCGATGCAGCGACGACTGGCCGGCGTTGACAGTGCGCGCGCTGCACGACGGCGATGCCATCGCGCCCTTCGAGACGGCGATGACCATCGAAGGCCCCTACGACACGTTCGCGCAACTTGAAACACTTTATCTCGGCGTGATGGCTCGCCGTAGCCGCATCCTCACGAACACGCGCCGGGTCGTGGACGCAGCACGCCCAAAGGAGGTGCTGTTCTTCCCCGCCCGGCACGATCACTGGTCCATTCAGCAGGGCGATGGCTATGCCGCGCATTTGGCTGGCGCGACGGCAGTATCGACGGACGCGCAGGCCGCCTGGTGGGGAGGCGCCGGTCTCGGCACGGTTCCCCATGCCGCCATCGCGGCCTACGGCGGCGACACCGTGCTGGCGGCCCGCAAGTTCGCCGAACACATTCCCGAGGCGGTGCCTCTCGTGGTGCTGGTCGACTTCGACAACGATAGCGTGGGCACGGCGGTGGATGTCGCCCGCGCCCTCGGCAGCCGCCTCTACGGCGTGCGGCTCGATACATCCGGCACGCTGGTGGACAAGAGCGTCGTCCCGCAGATGGGCCAGTTCGATCCGCGCGGCGTCAACCCGCAACTCGTCACGAACGTTCGCGAAGCACTCGACGACGCCGGCTTCGGAGACGTGCGAATCATCGTCTCCGGCGGGTTCGGCGTCGCCAAGATTCGCGCCTTCGAATCCGAGGGTCTCCCCGTTGACGCCTATGGCGTCGGTTCCTCGCTTGTGGCCAATGACGGCAGCTTCGATTTCACCGCCGACATCGTGCTCAACGAGGGGCGCCCGTCCGCCAAGGTTGGCCGCGGGTACAGGCCCAGTAAACGTCTGGAGGTCGTGGAATGACACGGGTTTTCTGGGACGTGGACACGCAGGTGGACTTCATGTTGCCGGACGGCAAGCTGTATGTGCCCGGTGCCGAGGCGATCGCCGGCAACCTGGGCCGTCTCACCGACTTCGCCCACGCCAATGGCATTCGCATCGTCGCCAGCTCCGACAACCACGATCCCGACGACGCCGAACTCTCCTACACGCCGGATTTCAAGGACACGTTTCCGCCACACTGCCTGCGGGGCACGCCGGGGCAGGCCCGGATACCGCAGACCGCGCTCAGCAATCCGTTGCTGATCGAGCCGGAAGAGAAGGCCAGCACCCTCCCCGCCTTGCTGAAGGACCATGCCGAGGACATCCTGTTCCACAAGCACTGGTTCGACGTATTCACCAACCCCCATGTGAGCCCGGTGGTCGAGGCCTTGAGCATTGCTGACGTTCTCCTTTACGGCGTAGCGCTCGACGTCTGTGTCTCATGCGCCGTCGAAGGTCTGCTCGCGCGCCATCCCGCGCTTGCGCTGACCGTTGTAGAGGATGCCGTGCAAGGCATCGACGAAAACGCGCGCGGCGCGATCCTGGAAGGATGGCGGGAAAGGGGCGTCGCGATCACCACCACGGATGCCGTCGTTGGCGGCACCCGGACTTGAGGAATCGATTATGGACAACGATACGCGGAGAACCGCACTCGTCACCGGCGCTTCGGCGGGCCTCGGCGAGGAATTCGCGCGACAGCTTGCGGCACGCGGCTACGACCTCGCGCTGGTCGCCCGGCGCGGCGACCGTCTGGAAGCGCTGGCCGAGGACCTGCGGGAGAGCCATGACGGCATCCGCATAGAAGTGATTCCCGCGGATCTGTCGTCGCCCTATGCGCCGGACGCCATAGCCGCCCGCACGGCGGAACTGGGTCTCGAGATCGACTACCTGGTCAACAACGCCGGCGCCGCGGGACCCGACCTGCTCGATGACCGGGACTGGCAGCAGCAGGCCGCGTTCCTGCAACTCATGATGATGTCCGTGGCGCACCTGTGCCACCTGTTCGCGCCCGGCATGTGCGAACGGGGCTTTGGCCGCATTCTCAACGTTTCATCGGTGGCGGGCCGCATCGCCCGCGCCGGCGACATGAATTACGGCCCGAGCAAGACCTACGTGATCGCATTGTCGGAGGCCCTGGACCTGACGCTCAAGTCCCAGGGCGTGAGAGTCTCGGCCCTCTGTCCAGGCTATACGCATACCGACTTCCACGCCGTCGCCGACATGCTCGACGTGAAGGACACGACGCCCGGATTCCTTTGGTACGAGGCCGACAAGGTCGTGCGAGAGGGCCTCGCCGCCATCGAACGCGGCAAGAGCGTCTATTGTTCCGGGCGGCTCTACCGGTGGGTCGACCCCATCCTGCAATCCGTCTGGACCCGGCCCCTGGCGCGCCGGGCGATGGGCAATCGATAAGAGCGACCCGCTGACGCCACCTCACAGTGGTTGGCCTTTGCAGGACGAGAATTCACGCGGCAGGCCTCACATCCCCGGCACGCACAAGGGCGCTGATCTCGGCCGCGATCATGCGGTCTTCTTCCGTGTAACCGATGATTCCGGCGTGAGATGTGTCATCCGGGAGCGGAAGGTGGTTGACGTGTAGCGATCGCCCGAAAGCTCGCCGGATGGCAGTCTTCACCTCACCGACGTTGAGCAGCGCGAAACGACCATTGGGTCGAAGCCGGAAACCCTTGCTTCTCAACATCTCCCGAACGCGGCTCACGGCAGCGTCCCTTTCGGAGATCACTCCCCTCCCGCCGCTTCCTGCGAGATATTCGAGCCAATTGACCGACAGGTGGTTCTCCCCTGCGCGAATCCAAAAAGCGCTCGCCGATGGGTGGCCGCGTTCGTCGACCGTCGATGGCTTGCAGTATCGAGCGACATGGTCCCGGTCCGGCAGCGGCTCGTTCATGTTCGCTTTATCCGATCAGTGAATGCGCGCACGGCACCCAATGCATCCGCGGCAGGCATCTTTCCGTGCACGGTGAGTCGATCCACGCCCTCGCGATAGGGCTCGGACAGAGCCGCGAACCCGACCATCGCGCGCGGAAGAAACTCCATCGCCAGCAGGCCGTTGCCCGCCCGATCATCCGACGTGTTGGGAATCGTCCACTCAATCTGCGCCGTTGCATTCGGGGAGACAGCGACTTCCGGGTCCGGCAACTGCCCGTGCTCGAGGAGAAAGCTCGCCATGTGCCAGAGCGAGTCGAAATCCATCGGCTCTTCTTCCGGGTAGATCCGGGCAAGTTCCTGAAGATAGCCAATGCGATCCGCAACCCGTTCCCGGCCGTGCAATCGCAACGTACTCTCGATGGCCTCGGCGGTTGAAGCGCGATCAAGTTGGTTGCGCCAGGATCGACGCGCGTCACGTCCGGGCGACGCCTCCCCTGAAGCGGGTTCTGCATCGCGAACTATCAGGGACTCCGAGTCGTCCACGTCGTGGCCCAGGTATCGGTAAAAGCCGGGACGGATGCGTGCAAAGAGGGGGCCCTCCAGCACTCTCTTCAATGGCACGATCACCTGTTGCGAACTGGTATCGGCATCGCCACCGAGTTCGATGAACCGCGACCGCAACGCCTCGACGATCTCCCGGCGGCGATAGATGGCGTTGGCGTCGAGCAGGCCACTACGCAGTAGTTCCTCCGCGGCAGCAGTGCCGAACGGCAGGCCCACCAGCTTTTCCGTCAGGAGAGACACTCGCAAGGACTCCGACCAGGAATTGCGACCAAGAATAGAATGGACACAAAAGGTGCGTCAAGATAAAGAATCCCCCGACAAAAGGGATCAAAAGGTGCATAAATTCCCAACGGCCCGTCAACACGGATCGACCCGTTCGCTAATCGAGCAGGGTGGCTACCCCCCGATCCCCGTCGACACGGATTCGCTGCCCGGTCCTGATGCGCTGGGTGGCATCCCCCACACCCAGCACCGCCGGAATGCCGTACTCGCGGGCAACGATGGAACCGTGCGCGAGAATGCTCCCGATGTCGGTGACGAGTCCGATGGCGTGGGGAAACAACTGCGTCCAGGCGGGGGTTGTCAGCGGACAGACCAGGATCGAATCCGGCTTCATCTTGTCGAAGTCATCGGGCGTCATGATGACGCTGGCAACCCCGGTCACCGTTCCGGGCGACACCGCGAAGCCCCGCAGCACGCGTTGTTCGCCGTCGTTGTTTCGCAGCGACGCGTAAGGGTCCGTGTCCTTCTTCAACGGCGGGATCGCCGACGGCGGGGCCATGCGGAAACGCAGTGCCCTCAAGTTGCGTTGGGCGGCCGCCTGGCCCTTCAGTTCCGGTAGCGCGCCGTTATCAATGGCTGCCTGAAGTTCGGCGCTGGTGAGGTAGAACACATCGTCCGGACGCGCGAGCGTACCGGTCTCCACCAGGCGCCGCCCGAGTTCCAGCGCCCAGGGCCGGAAAACGGACCAGGCGCGGCCCATGTAGAACAGCGCCTCCTCGCGGCTCGGATAGTTGACGCGGGAGGTCCAGTAGAGTCTCAGGAACTCGAATCGGGTCCGGCCCCGGAAGAACTTCAGCGCCCGCAGGAAGGCTGACCGGCGCGTCTTCGCCACCCGCCTTTGCCGCGTCTCCAGGTCGTATCCGGGATCCTTGACCAGCGCCTGCAGACGCTTCGCGAAAGGCAGCGGCTGTTCCGCCAGCAATGGCTCGGCGAAATCGAGGTTGAATACCTGTCGGCCGTAGTCATGCAGGTATTTCTCGATGGCAGCACCCATCTCCGCGCCGCGCGGATGTCCCCTGATGGCGTCGAGCAGGCGCGGCGCCGGCGTCACGATGGCAAGTTCCGAGAGTGACCCGTCTGCGCGGATGTCTTCCGCAATGGCACGCATCGCGCGTTCGGCGTCGAGGGTCCGGGAGGAGAAACCCGAAAGGAAGCTGCCGCTGATGAATCCCTCGTCCGGCGCGCGCGCTTCGAGGAATCTCTGGAATGCGCCATCGGTGATCTTGGCGGTCCCGATGACGCTCCGCAGGGCGAGCCAATACTCCGCCTCCGCGGTCGTCAGCGACTTCATCCCGAGCAGCAGCTCTGCATCCGTCGCCTTTGCGGGATCGCGCCGCTGCCAGGTCTCGATGGCCGCGAGGTAGTCGGGCAGTTGCTGCTCTTGCCAGCTCACGATGGCCGGGAACTTCCGGAAGGTGCGGAACGCCACCATCAGCAGGTACATCCAGTGCAGCGGCCCGCCCTTCATCTCGTCGATCATGAAGCTCTGCATCTTGATCGCGCGTCGCAGGTTCTCATGCCACGGCAGTTTCGCCTGCTCCTCGCGGGTCTTTTCGACATGCGCCTCCCAGTCCCCGTGCCGCTCCCGGTAAAGCGGTTGATAGGCATAGCCGTTGACCGTGGTCATGACGAAGTTCTTCATCCAGTTCCTGGTGAGCCTGCCCTTCCACTCCCAACCTTCCGGCCACACCTGGACGTCGAAAAGCGCCCGCAGGTACAGGTCTTCGAACAGCGGCGACAGCGGATCGGGCATGTTCTCCGCCACCTGCCGCTTGAGTAGCTGGGCGCCCGGGATCTCCGGCCAGGTCACGTCCTTCGGCGGATCCGGCGGCAGATTCGTGATGGGACGGGATTGCAGCAGCCACAGCTTCCCTGAAGAGAGCGCCCACTCGATGTCCTGCGGCTCGCCGTCGAATACGTCCTCGACCGCCAGGGCCAGCCGAGCGAGTTCGGATATCACGGCATCCGACAGGCAGGCTTCCTGACGCTGCTCAGGCGCCACCTGTGCCGTTCGGGTTCCCTGTTCCCCGTCCGCCACGATCATCCGTTCCTTGCTGCCGATCACCGTCTGCTTCGCCGCCAGGCTGTCCCGGTCAACGACATGGGTGTCGGGGGTGACCTCGCCTCCGACGACCGTCTCGCCCAGGCCGAGACTACAGTTGACGATCAGCTCCGCGCGATCGCCGCTTGCGGGGTTCGCGGTGAAGACGATCCCGGAAACCTCCGAGGGCACCATGGTCTGGACCACGACCGCCATCGCCGCCATGTCGTGTTCCATGCTCCTTTCGTGCCGATAGCTCATGGCGCGGGCCGTCCACAGGGATGCCCAGCAGTCCTTTACCGCCGTCGCGACAGCGTCCGCGCCGGTGACGTTGAGGCAGGTCTCATGCTGCCCCGCGAACGAATCCTCGGACGAGTCCTCGGCGGTGGCCGAAGAGCGCACGGCTACCGGCGGACGGCTCCCCAGCACGTCGTACGCGGCGGCGATCTCCGCCCGCACCCCGGACGTGAGGTCGTGTGCATCGAAAAGCTGCCGGATGCCATCTTCCGCTTGCCTGAACGAAACGGCGCCGTCGACGACTTGCGGCCTGGCAAGGGCCAGGATCCTCTCCTCGAGACCATTGGCCTCGACAAACTCCCGGTAGGCGCGCGTGGTGATGAGGAATGCGCCCGGCACATCGAAGCCGGCCCCAGCGAGGCGGGACAGGGACCTTCCCTTGCCGCCCACGACTTCCGCGGAGACGTCGGTCGTATCCAGCGCTTCGGTGTACATCGTCCCGGCGACCTGTTTCTTGTGGCGCGACCCCTGGACCGGGATCTCTACGCGCCGTGCCGCAGCACCGCACCCGCGCGGGCGCCCGTGTGTTCGCCGTCGCGCACGTTGACCTGGCCGTTGACGATGGTGGCCCTGTAGCCCTTCGACCTCTGGATGTAGCGCGGCGCACCGCCGGGAAAGTCGTGCACGAGCACCGGTTGCAGTTCCGCCACCGAGTCCGGGTCGAACACGTTGACGTCGGCCCGCATCCCGGTTGCCAGGGTGCCGCGGTCGTTCAGGCCCAGCACCCGCGCGGGGCCTGCGGTCATGCGGCGAATCCCCTCACCCCACGAATAGAGCCCCGCTTCCCGAATCCAGTAGGACAGAATGAAGGTCGGCCATCCGGCGTCCATGATCTGCGACACGTGCGCGCCGGCGTCGCCCAGGCTCGGAAAGCAGTGTTCGCTCCTGAACAGGTCGCCCAGTTCCGTGAGGCTCTTGTTGAACATCCTCAGGTTGAACAGTCCCCTGCCCCGGCTCTCGCGGGATATGCGCAGGAACGTTTCGGCCCAGTGCTCGCCGGCAGCGTCGGCCATCGCCTTCAGGCTGTTCCCGGCGGCGACGGTGTAGTCGGGACTTTCGGCATCGCCGAGGTAATAGACATCCCCCATCGATATCCAGGTTTTCTTTTGCGCCCTCGCTTCCTCGATCAGGTTGCCGCACGTCCCGGCGTCATGGATCGCTTCCAGGCGGCCGGCGAAATCCAGTTTGCGAAGCCTTTCCCAGGTCTTGCCGGGGAACGGCAGGTTGGACTGCAGGCCGAACATGAACCCGGACCCGCGCACCTGGCTGATCGCGGTGATATCGCGCCCCTTGCACAGGTTCGCCAGGTGTTCCGCCCGCTCCTGGCCCGAGCCTTCTTCCGCACCGGCGCCATAGCTGAACAACACGCGGCCCCTGGTGGTGTTCGAGATCTTCTTCAGGACCTCGAAATCCGCGCCGACGGCCTGCATCAGCGCGTTGCGCGGCCCAACGGCCCTGGCGATTTCCACCAACTCTTCAGGGTCCGCGAATGTCCCGGGGATGGAGCGCCCGTCCGGCAGCCTGTGCGGCGCATAACGGTTGGTGGAGAAGCCGATGGCGCCCCTGTCGATGGAGTCCGCCACGACATCGGCCATCTCGCGCCGCTCCTCGTCGCTCGCCTCCTCCTCGACGGCGCGTTCGCCCATGACGTAAAAGCGCACGGCGCAATGCCCCACCATGCCGGCCACGTTGATCGCCGGCCGCAACCGCTCGATGGCGTCGAGATACCCGCCGTAATCCTCCCAGTCCCAGGGGAGGCCCGTCAGGATGGCGTTCTTGGGGATGTCCTCCACGGTTTCCATCATGCCCGCCAGCAGTTCGACATCCGCCGGCCTGCAGGGCGCGAACGTGACCCCGCAGTTGCCCATCAGCGCCGTGGTGACGCCGTGCCACGAAACGGGCGTCAGCGCGGGATCCCAGCCGATCTGCGCATCCAGGTGCGTATGCAGGTCGACGAAACCTGGCGTGACGAGGTGGCCAGAGGCGTCGATTTCTTCCCTGCCCTTGTCATCTACCTGACCTACGGCAGTGATGAAGCCGTCGTCGATGGCGAGATCGCCCGGAACCGGTTCGGCCCCTGTTCCGTCAACGATGTCTCCGCCCCGAATTACGATGTCATGTGCCATGCGCTTCTCCAAATGACTTGTAGCGACTCAATAGCCCCTAAGGACGCTTTTCGGGGCCTATGAAGGCAACTCGCATCCCTCGCGGGTACTCACCGCGTTTTCCGTCGGGAAGTCTGCGGGCACCTCCTGCGTAACGTCGCCGCACGCAGCCCATTCACAGCCTCGCTGGAACGTCGCGATGAACCCCACGCACTCCATGGCGACCGGCCGATGGTCGGCCGGCACGCCGCCGTCCACATGCCCCAGGGTGGTATGGAAACACCGGCCCTTTTCGTACTGGATCGCCATCAGCACCGGCTCGTGCTCGCCGCTGCCATGGCCCGAATGGCTTTCGACGCTGGGATCGACGTAGGACGTCGCCAGCACTTCGAGGTTCTTCGCCGGGCCGCGAAGGTTGAAATAGAGTTCATCGCTGGTGTGAAGCCACGTCTCCGGCAGACCCCTGGTGATGGGATGGTCCGGAACGCGGGTCATGACCTGGTTCTCCAGCCAGTCGATATGGTCGCCGGCGTTGCCGGGACCGTGGTCCCGCACCACCGTGCCATCGCGCCAGTAGAGCCGTGGACCCGCCTTCTCGGTTCGCCGGCCCCAGCCGCCAACGCCCATGATCTCGTTGAACTCCGGCCACTGCGGAAACAGTTGGCACGAGTGGTGGAAAAGGGCCAGGCCGCCGCCCGACTCGATGTACTTGAGAAACGCTTCGTTGGTCGGCTCGGACCACGGATCGCCGCCATCGTCGAGGACCACCAGGTCATACCCGTCGAACTCCGGCCGGAAACCCGTCATGTCGCTGCCCTTCGGACCCCGGGTCATGACATCGACGCTGAACAGGCCTGTCTGTTCGAGGATCTTTTTCACGAGCGGACTGCTTGCGAGCCAGCCATGGTGGCTCTGGCCATTGAGAAGAAGTGCTTTCATGGGTGCCCTCCCGGCAGAGTATTCGGCGGTCGGGGACGACCCGCCACGGGGGGATACTAACACCTGAGTTGCAGTGGACACGCCTGTGGGAGCGGTGCGCTCGTCAATCATGGTCAGCGCAGAGGCATTGTTGACGCGCCCGCAGAAATCTCGCGGGCGGGCAGGAGATCGGGTCCTAGAGGGGAGTACAGAGCGACTAACGATGATCCTACTGGTCGCCCCAAGGCTATCGCTACTTGAATTGCTCGTATACGACCTCGGTTGGAGATGACTCGGTGAACGAATGGCACACTACTAGTCTCATGTCCACGATCATCTCGCCATCGTTCCGTCGGACGTAGAGGCTCGAAGTATCAACCACACCGATCAAACCATACGGCTCTTCGGGATTGCCTTGAGCATCAATCTGGGACGACCAATTGATGTCGATCTTCTCGCCAACACTGTCGAACGCGTCGACTCGGTTGATATACGCTTTGCGAACTGCCTTGTTGAACACCGGGCAACAGACAACCGCCCCCCGATTACTATGGTTGGTCACGGACGCAGGGTGTTCTAACGGGCCGAACACAAGACGCTCATCAAGTCGTGCCTCGCGGCGTATCCGCTTAGCGAGGACGAAACTACCTAACGCGCAGAACCCCGACAAAACCGCTGCAGCCATGCTGAAGATTGCTGTCGTCGTCATGGCGACATCGGATTTCGTTCCAGTCGATTCCCCCATCGCCGCACCAGCTACTAACAACGCTAGCAGACCTGCAAATGCAATCATGTACTATGTCCCTTAAGTCGGGGATTATATACCTAACTTGACGGCCACCTTTTGACCGTTCTGCCCCTATTTACCGTTTACAGCGCCGTTCGGCGAAAATTGCCCGTAGAAAATTGTCGCTCTACCCTTTCACTAAGCCCTTCCACCGCACGCACACCGGTTCCGGACTCCTCTGACAATAGCTCACTAGGGAAATCTGGCGCGGGTAGTGGAAATCCTTCTTTGGAGCCTCCCCGCTGTTGTTCCCCGTGGTAACGCCACAGCCCTGGCTCCACACCGTCTCCAGTGACAGCATTTGCCACGATGACTGCCAACTCCGGCAAAACCGTAAACAACCGTAAACGCACCGGCATCAAGGAGCTCATGATGAAGCGCGCAAAGCGCCAAGCTTTTCTGCACCAACGCCGGACCACGTGCCTCCTGCAGATCCCACGGCGTAGCACCTTGGCGACACGGTCGCGTGCGCGGAAAGCGTCCAGTTTCTGATGGGCCTGCAACGCCAACTCGAACCGCGCACTCGTCAATGCATGTGGAAGGCCGCTATATTCATACGCTCCAGTCAGGCAACCGAGAGAGGAGAGGTCCACAACCCGGGCGACACTCATGGACGCCAAAGCAACACCAGCGGTGGTACGCGTCATCGTTCGTGGATGGACCTATTGCGAAGGCCAACCGGACAACCGCGAAGAAGCCCGCGCAATGCTATTGGATGCGTTCGCGTCGACCAGTTGGCCCCCCGGCGTCGCGACTCTCGCGGTCACGCCCGGAGGCTTCATCCGGACTCGGCTGCCCCGCGACTACGATGGTGGCAGGGGGTGGGACTCCAAAAAACGCGACCTGCGGAAGCTCATTCCGCATGCGGAAGCGGCTGTCAAGGCGGTGGTTTTCGGGGACGTTCTGAGTTTGGCCAGACAGCGAGCGCGGTTCCTGACCCTTGGAGTCGATCTCAACATCGAGCGTCACAAGGAGGAACGGCTCCAAGATGATCACCGCTGTCGACGGACATGTCCGGCCACCTGCACGCACGCAGAACTCGTCGCGGTCCTCGACACAACTTCCGGCATCATCGTCCGCTGGACCGGGAAGTCCTATCCCGTGGACACGCGGCAGCATTCCCAGCAACACACGCTGGTCCATGTGACAGACCTCCGCTCACATCTTCTCGACATCGGATCCGAGCGTCTCCTCGTCCTGGGCTGCCACGATCTCCTGATGTTCATCGACCGAGGAAGAAAGTCCTCCTACGGACCCACGCCCAAAGAGTCCCGCCGACATCGCATGCGTAAACTCGCCCGCAAGTTCAAACCGACGATCATCCTGCATCATCCCCACTCGACATACTCGCCCAAAGTCTGGCAATCCGCATGGGGCGCCACACGCTCGGTGCTGCCCGACACGCGCGTGTGGGCATCGGGTATCGCCTTTTGCGGCAACCCCGAGCCGAGACATAGCTGGAGACCCTGGCAGACGCTAGATGCCACCCGATCCGCCACGGCTTGCAAAGCCGGAGTACTCGACGTAATCATCCGAGGCTGCCGCTCTTCGCCACGGCGTTGACAATCAGGCATCCCGAAAACGCGACCACGAATGTGTCCAGAAGACCTCCTTGCGATTCGACCACCCCCATGGCTAGGCGGCCAGCCCTCCGATGGCATCAGCGCGGACGTTTGTTTTACAGTCCGGCGCAGTCGCCGTTCCGCCCGCGCGGGGGATCTTCGTCCAACGTCAATCGACGCGTCCTCATGCTTGGGTAGTGTAGTCCTTGCCGATCGGCCTGCTGTTCACTCCGTGCCGCCCCTGGTCCACACACCCTGGGCGAAGGCGGCAGCCACATTTGATGCGTCATGCCGACCATTCTTTCCCGGGCAGTGCCATGGCCTCGATATCGTTGGGGCCGACTTCGTCGATGTGCCGTACCACGAATCGTCGTTTAAGGATCGCATATTTCAGAAGCGGCTCCACCCGACCATCCCGAAAAACAGCGGGTGCCAAGCCGTAGCAGCCCTTCCGCTGAAAGTCCCCGATAAAGGTCTCCAAGTGGGCTGGCGTTTGCGGGTCGATCTCGATGAACCGGCCTACCCAGATACTTGTATCGCCGGTTGGCTTCCGATCATCGATGGCCGGAGAAGACGTGACCAAGAACACATACTTCCGAGGATCCTCAGCGGATACGCCGCGAATCACGGACAGATAGATCGCATCCTTGTCGTCGATTCGGCCAAAACGGTGCCGCCACCGCGCGAATATACGCTCGGCGGCCTGTCGATTCTCAAAAAGAAGCAGAGCCACAGGGGGTTCCTTTGGCACCACGCTCAGGTACCCAGCGCCACGCCACACGGCCTCGTCCCACAAGGGGATGTCGACAACGGACTTGATGGACAGGCTCCGATGCGTTGGTGTACTCGGCCTCGTCTCCTCGGCCGGCGGCTTTTCGTCGTCCAGTCGTTCCAGTTCCGGGCGGTCACGCAATGGAAAACGGTCGTCCTCGTCGTCGATCAGATCCGCGAGGCGCGTCAACGACCGTCCGAATATCCGGCTGTAGAAGTTCGGCGTCTCCAACATCACGGCGATTCGATTGCCAACCCGTTCGTCCTCATGAAGCTGCGCAAGAAACCCATCCAGATCCGTAACGTGGCTTGTCGTGGCCAACACCGATGCCGCCATGGTCATCAGAACCGGAATCGCCCCGTGCGCAAACGGAGCCTGCGCCGGGTTCTGCCCCTCCGGCCAGCGGATGGACGCTCGCATCTCGGACGGATCCACGTCGAAGGCGGGCTCCGCGATGTCCGAAAGTTCGGCGACGTCGATGATGAAGTCTTCCGAGTGCGGCATGACCCGGAAATCAAGGGCTGTCGCCAGATACGCCTCAATCGACGTTAGGATCGCCTCGGCCACCAGTATCGACGTTTGGGTGCCGCTCACGCGTACGGTTAGCGTCAGGCCCACGATCTTGGTTTGAAACGCCTGGCGTTCGTCTGTGTTGAGAATCACCGGGGCCGTCATTTGATGATCGGAAACCGTTTGACTCGCAAACTTTGAAAACAGGGTTGTGATCTCCTCACCGGAGGCTCCCTCAGGAATGCTGCCTTCGTCACGAAGGTGCTGGCTGTACCCGAGTGAATAGAGCAGCGCCATCCGGGCGACGAAAAGTCCGCCCCGCGCCAAGGAGTCCGCCAGATTGTCTAGCCGCGCGATGTCGTCATCCGGAAGATGCACGAAACAGGCCGCCAGCACCGTTTCTATGTGTTCGCGTTTCCTGATGATCGACGCCCGGGCCTTTTCCGACAGGAGTCTTTCGGTCGAAAGGGCATCGAGCAACCGGACGGCACAGAGCACATCCGGGATATGCCGCAGTTGGAGCGACGTCCAGGCCCACACTTCGATGGCCCATACGGTCAGGGGACTCACGACGCCGTCCTGATCGATTCGCGTGGTGATCGTGGCGATGGCCATCAGGCAGGTGGAGCGCGCCGCCCAAAAGACCTCCGCCTGGCGATAGGCGAGCGCCAGCAACCCCAGCGGCTCGACCAGATCGTGGCTGAGCTCGCCCTTGGTCAGGTAGGGGATCGCCTTGCCGATGAGGCGAATGCACTCAAGGGTCTCGCTGGCTTCCAGTTGCTTGGCTCGCTCGATCAGTATCCTGGCCGCCTCGGCCTCGCCGACACGATCCTTGACGAATACGGCTGTCTTTTCGATGAGCGCGTTGTACTCCGTGTTGTTGCCGGCGATCTGCGCGAGGCCCTTGATCAGCCTGACCAGACCGTCGGCATCGAATTCGCTTAAGGATCTGGCTTTTTCCAGAATGTCGGAGAAACGCTCCCAAGGGGCCGCCATGTCGTCCATCCGGTCCAGTAGCTTGGACCGATTCAGCTCCAGGAGCAGAAGCGACGTTGTCGCGGAGAGCGCGCTGTTCGGGTTGTTGGGGTCGGCCTCGATCTTCTCCAGCCGGACGCGAAGGCGATCCATGCGATCCGTCAATTCTGCGTCTTCCATCGTCAGGTGACCATGGACTACTGCGACCACAAGGAGTTGGTGCAAGCTGGCAAGGAACTCGACGTTTTTCATGTGTTCGTCTGGTCCCAGCATGGCCTCGAACACATCGTAAGACGAGTTCAACAGGTCGATATCGTCGAACCACCAGAACCCGGTGAGCAAGGCTTCGTAATGGGTTTCCAATAGCTGCCGCCGCGTGCCGAACTGCTTCGCGAATCGCTTGGCCCGTTCAAAGCGGCCGGTTGTTTCATTGCGAGGTCGCTCCAGCGTGCGCGACAGCTTGGCCGCCAAGAGCGCATCCGTCACCATCTGCAGTTCCATGCCTCGAAACGATGCGGCATCGTCCAAAGAGGCCTCGATGTCCTCCAGATCCTGGCTGCGTGAATAGTCCTCCGGCCCCAGACGCCGCAGGTCCGGAACCTCCTTCCCGATCCTCAGATAGTGAAAGGCAAGAAAACGCCGGTCGTGCTCAATGACTTCCTTGACCAACCAAGACCGGTCATGGATCTCAACAGGAATCCCATGTTCCTTCGTCAGATCGTCTTCCAGCTGAGCGCGTCCCTTTGCCGGCGCAAACCGGCTGGTCACACAGATGATCCGATCATAATTGCGTCCAGTTCCAATGAGCCCCGTAACGTCACTGCTCACTTTTGTGCGCCAAGTTTTTTTCGCGCTGAAGGCAAACGCCCAGCGCTCCGAACCCGAACCTGGTCTACCGATGTAGAACTGTGCGAGTTCCTCCGCCACCGCAAACGTCTCCGTGTCCGCTTTGCTGTCTCCGCCACCCTCTGGCCCGGTGGCCGGCCGCAGGTTCGGGCAAATTGCTCGTTCGCAAAGCTTGCGGCAGAAGATCTCGAAGTCGTGGGTCTCGTTGCGTGAGGTGATCGACTCGAGATGGTACTCAAAGGTTTCCCGCTCGAGTTCGTACGCTGTTCGACCGGAAGAATCCGAATAGTATTCCGGATGCAGTTTGCGCATGAACTCCGAAGGCGATAGAGCGGGGGTTTCGGGGGTTTCCTTGGTCATATCGAATTCTGTTCAGTCCTGTTTATGCACCCGTGCTTGGATATTGCACAGGGCTTTGGGGGCTATATCGCGCCGGGCGATCCGCCGCGGTACTGTGACACGAGGCGCGGGGTGCGAGTCCGCTGACGACCACCGCGCCACCTTCTTTGCCATCGCCGCTACCTTTCTCTGGAGCTTTGCGAGATCCAGCGGATTGCTCGCATAGAAACCGGAGGCGATCACGCCCTAATCCTCGTCTTCGTCATCATCTTCCTCGTCGTCGAGATCGCCCGCCCCAATCTCGATCATCCGGTCGATCAGGGTGTTCTCGAAGGTTGCGCTAACCCGGCCAGCTTCGATGTGTTCCTTGATCACGCGGAAAGGATTGAGTATGAGGACATAGTGCGCTGGACCTGTGGCCCCGTTGGCCAACCGAATGAATCCCAGTTCAGCCAATTGCCGTACTCTCGCGATCCACGTGTGCTGGGCGCGCTGCCCCGTAAACCCTGCATAGAACGCCATCTCTTGCGGTTTCGATGCCACCACGAACGAGTCGTCATACGTCCGGCACCACAAGTCCAAGTATGTCGGCGACACGGGTTTGCCTTTGTCGGCAAGGACATCCATGATGCGCAAGATGATAGGGAAAGCGCGGGGTAGGGTTAGCCACCCATCCGACGTCTTCCGGTGCCAGAGGTCTTCATCTGACACATCCGGCCAAAGCGTTGCGCGCATCCTGAGCTTCTTCTTCTGAACTGCCTTGAGAGACATCGTGATTCTCCAGTTGTTGCGGTCTAGTTTGAGGGCGGACCACGGGGTTGGACGCCGTGGCCCTAGCCTTTTCGGTAGCTGGCATGAATGTGGTTAGCACCTCACCATCGAGTGTTGGACGTTCTTGGTGAGGCGCGATCCCGCTACCGTTCAGGTTGGGACCAGCGTCCATCTCAAGGGGTCGAGTTGCAATGAAAATATCACCACTTGGGTGAGCATGTCTGACCATCTTGCTGCGCACCAGAATGCATGAGCTGCGCAAGCTATGCGGGCTCCGGCTTTGTCGTGCAATGCGGTATCGCGGAAAATCAAGGGCCGTCAAGCACTTAAGGGTAGGGCGTTGTGCTCAGCGTGATAAGTACTTCGTGCTCCATTGTGCTCATGTGCTCTCAGTGCTCAATGTGCTTGAGGGGGTTGCAAGGGGGAGGTCGCCCACATCTCCCCAACGCGCGAACACTCAGCTTGGATGGAAGCTGCTTGACCAATAAAGACCCTCTGCCACGGGTAGACCGGACGCCTGATTAGCGGGGCGCGGGGGCTGCAGTCCGTACTTGGCGCTGTCGTCGCCGGGGTGCGTGACCGCGATGGAGGCTTGGGGTGACTCTCGCCTGACTCCAACCCCGCTCACCGCAAAACCACCGCCTCCGAACTCCGCTGACAACTCACCAGACAAACCGTCTTCCCCTCAACAACCTGCATCCCGGCCTCGACACAAGCACCGGCACCGTCACCAAGCCCCTCCCGCACAACCTGCGCCAAATGCCGCAAAAACCCGTCGTCACTCCCCAGCCGATCATGCTCGATCCCAACCACATTGCCATCACCATCCACCCCGATCAGCAAATCCCCGCCCTCAGTATTCAGAAACCCCGCGATAGTCTTGAGCACTCCGTGGGTCACCTTCCTTTCATCCTTGCGGTCCGCCTCCAAATCCCACCGCAAGCTCGGCTCGAACGCCAGCGTCTTCGACGGCCGCAGCTTCAGCAGTTCCTCCGCCCGCCGATGCCGTCGGATGTAGTCGTCAAAGAGAAAGTTCTTGAGCACCCGCCCGAAATCAGGATCGTCCGTGATGCGCCGGTATAGATCGAAGTTGGTCTCGACGATCTCCTGAATCTTGTCCTCGACCTTCGGGTCGAAAGTCAGCCGCACGTTCTCGCGGGTGTTGACGCGGGCGCTGGCGTCGAGGCCAGCGTCTTCGTCCAATGCCGAACGGATCGACTCAAGCGTGACGCGGTGCTCGGGGCCGAGGTTGAGGCCGAAGCGATCGTTCAGTGCCTCGATGATCCGCGAGAGCGTTTCCATCTCGTCGTCTAAGGTGCGGCCAGATTTGCTCCCCGCAGGATCGAGTGGGCGAGCTTGGCGTTCGAGCGCGATGCGGCCGCGGCTGGTGCGCTGGATGCGGTAGGACTCCATGTCGATGCTCTGCTGCACTTCGACAGGCAGCTTGTCGAAATCGGCGGGCAGCAACCGACGCAGGTAACGCGCGAAGACGTAGAGCTTCTCAAGGTCGGGGTCGGCGAACGTCAGCACCTGGGAGAGAAAGGCGTACAGTCGCACGTAGTCCGAAAGCTGGCTGCGGAAGTCGCGACACTCGTCTTCGACCAGTTCGGCGAAGCGCTGTCGCGGCGGCTCCAAGACAGCGTACAGCCGATCTTGGGTCGCCTTCGTGCCGAAGTACGCACGGGCGAAGGTCTCGACATCGGGCGCTCCGAACACGCCGAAGTCGAGCAGACTGCCCTGAACGTCGTAGAGGAGGTTGGGGTCCGTTTCCTCCGAGAGCAGGGTGGTTTCGTAGTACGGCTCGAAGGCCTTCCTGATCTCCTCGGCTTCGTTGGCGAAGTCGAGCACCATCGTGCCGCGCTTGCCGGGGTGGGTGCGGTTCAGGCGGGAGAGCGTCTGCACCGCGTTCACGCCGCCGAGCTTCTTGTCGACGTACATCGTGTGGAGCAGGGGCTGGTCGAAACCTGTCTGAAACTTGCTTGCGACCACCAGGAAACGGTATTCGGGTTTCTCGAACTCGGCTGCCGTCTGGCGCTCGCCGATGACCCGGTCCTCGCCGGCGGAGTTCATGCCCGACTCGGTGTAGTCCATTCCGCCGTCCCGCACCCTGCCGGAGAACGCAACCAGCGCCTTCCACGTATGGCCTTTCTCCGCCAGGCAGTCGTCGAGGGCGAGCTTGGTGCGCACCGCGTGCAGGCGCGAGCGGGTGACGATCATGGCCTTGGCGCGCCCGTCGATCTCGCCCGCGACCTGCGCCGCGAAATGCTCGACGCAGATTGCGACTTTCTCCCGGATGGCGTGCGGATTCACATCGACGAACGACTTCAGCAGAAACTCGGCCTTGCGCTTGTCGTAGCGCGGGTCGTCCTCGACCTTCTTCAGCAGGCGCCAGTAGGCCCGGTAGGTCGTGTAGTTCGCCAGCACATCGAGAATGAACCCCTCCTCGATCGCCTGCCTCATGCTGTACAGATGGAAGGGCTGGAATTTGCCGTCGTCCCCCTTGCGCCCGAAGAGCTCAAGCGTCTTCGCCTTCGGGGTCGCCGTGAATGCGAACGTCGAGAGGTTCGGCAGCCGTCCCCGGCGACGGATCTCCTCAAGTACCCGGTCCTCGATCTCGTCTTCCGGCGTCTCGGCGCCCGCTTCCTCCTGCTCGGCTTCTTCCAGGCTCTCCGCCGACAGCACCGCCTTGAGGCTCTTCGTGCTCTCGCCTGATTGCGACGAGTGCGCTTCATCCACGATCACCGCGAAGCGCTGGCCCGGAAGCTCGCCAATCTGCTCGGCGATGACGGGGAACTTCTGCAGCGTCGTGACGATGATCGTTCTTCCCGCCTCAAGCGCCTCGCGAAGCTGGCGCGAGGTGTGGTCGATGTTCTCGACTACGCCCAGGGTCTGCTCGAACTGACGAATGCTGCGCTGAAGCTGGCGGTCGAGCACGCGGCGGTCGGTCACCACCACAACCGAGTCGAAGACGCGCCGGTCGTTGTGGTCGTGCAGCACGGAAAGCTGATGGGCGAGCCAGGCGATGGTGAAGCTCTTGCCGCTGCCCGCCGAGTGCTGGATCAGGTAGCGCTTTCCCGTGCCGTATTCCTTCGCGTGGGCCACAAGCTGGCGCACGCAATCGAGTTGCTGGTAGCGCGGAAAGATGAGGAAGCGCGCGCCGGTCTTGCGCCCGCGATCATCTTCCACTTCCACCTCATGGATGAATTGCCGGATGAGGTCCAGCACGCTGTCCCGCGCCCAGACCTGTTCCCAGAGATATTGCGTCGGGAACCCGCCCTCCTGTGTAGGCGGGACCGGCGGGTTGCCCGCTCCGCCGAAACGCCCTTGGTTGAACGGCAGGAATCGGGTCTTCGCCGCAGCGAGTTCGGTCGTGACGAATACCTGCTCCGGGTCCACTGCGAAGTGGGCGAGGCAGCGCCCGTAGCCGAACAGCGGCTCGCGCGGGTCCCGGGCGGACTGATACTGGCGGATCGCGTCCTCCACGTCCTGGCCGTTGAGCGGATTCTTGAGTTCCGCCGTGAAGATGGGGACACCGTTCAGGAACAGCGCGAGGTCGAGGCTCTGTTCGTTCCCTTCGCTGAATCGAAGTTGCCGCACCACCGCGAAAAGATTGGCCGCGTGCAGCCGCTGCAATTCCTCGTTCAGCCCGCTCGCGGGCCGGAAGTACGCGAGTCGAAACGTGCAGCCCGAGTCCTTCACGCCGTTGCGCAGCACGTCGAGTGCGCCGCGCCGGGCGATCTCGCGCGACAGCCGCCCGAGAAAGCGCGACTTCACATCGGCGCCGTGGTGCTGCTTGAGCTTGGCCCACTCCTTCGGCTGTGTCGCGAGAAGGAAATCGACCACATCGCCCGTGAGCAAGCAGAGTCGGCGGTCGTAGTCCTCCGCCCTGCGCTTGAGATAGCCCCCTGGCATCGGACCAGCTTCGTACGCCGACGTCGCCTCGCACACCTCGCCCCTATCTTCCGGGCACGCATCCGGTCCGTATCGCAGCAGCGCGCACTCGATCACGTCTTCGAAGGCGCGTTCGGAGATGTTGATGGTCATGCGGGCGCTTCCTCTTTGCGGTGGCCTCTGTTCTTCGGCGTCATAACCTGGTGCCGCAGCATGTCACAGCTCGATGTCATAGCTTGTCACAGCCTACATCGTGCGCGGTGGGTGGTGCCGTGACGCACAGATCAAGGCTCATTGAGCCATCCCCCGCACATCGATCTTGCCGGTGACCGCTGCGGAGATCAGGGCGGTGCGGTACTCGTTGAGGTGGTCGATGGCTTGGCGGATTTTGGCGATGAGGGCATCGATCTTTGTGGTCTCTCGGCCGAGGAAGACCGCGATTGCTTCTTGCTCTGCCAGCGGGGGAAGTGCGATCTTTCGCTT
Source organism: Candidatus Azotimanducaceae bacterium (assembly GCA_965203615.1). Classification (GTDB taxonomy): domain Bacteria; phylum Pseudomonadota; class Gammaproteobacteria; order Pseudomonadales; family Azotimanducaceae; genus VXNE01. The sequence continues at coordinate 3,242,683 of OZ241900.1, read as the reverse complement.
GGCATTAGCTGATAGGGTCATTCTGGTCCGCGTCGCTCCAGTTGCGTGGTGACCCGCAACCGCTGACGCAGTAGCAGACAGTTGAAATGCAGCAAAGCGTGGCGACACACGTCGCTGATTTAGACGAAAGCGAAAGCAATCTGCCTTCACCATTGCTGGTTCGATCTCGCTTGGCGCTACACAGGCCCGACCGACCGGGTGCCCATCGTCTCCAAGGCCAGCTATTAGAATGTCCTCCGTTTCGACCCCATGGTCGCCGAGTTGCCCGGCATATTCTGTGTCGAGATATGCCGCATCTGCGTTGGAGAAATGTGCCCAGCCGATGTTCTGGAGACGCACCACTCGAACGCCGAATTCCGAGTAATGCTCGGACTTCAGTCCGCTACCGAATGGCCCGTCGCATTTTGCGATTGTCACATGACCAAGGGCGAGAGTCTCCCAGTGCGTTGGGATACTGCCAAGCCACGCGACGCCGGAATCCGTCGTAGGGACGTTCGGATCGAGTCCCCGTGTGACGGCACGGGTAACGACGGAGGCCCGTTTTTCCTGAAGAAGCTCGATCAGTTGATTGTTCCTCGCCACCAGCGCGTCAATCTTTGTGGATTTGCGGTCGAGGAAGATCGCGATGGCTTCTTGCTCTGCCAGTGGGGGCAAGGCGATTTTTCGCTTGGCATTAGCTGAAAGGTTCAACCTGGTGCGCGTCGCTCCAGTCGCGTGATGCCCCGCGACGGCTAACGCAGTGGCAGACAGTTGAAATGCAACAAAGCGTGGCATTGCACGTCGCGGATCTACCCGAAAGCGAAAGCAATCTGCCTTCACCATTGCTGGTTCGATCTCGACTGGCGCTACACAAGCGCGTCCGACTGGATGCCTATCGTCACCAAGGCCAGCTATCAGGATGTCCTCTCCGTTGACGCCATGGTCGCCGAGCTGACCGACGTATGCCTTGTCGAGGTAGGCAGCATCTGCGTTACTGAATTGTGCCCAGCCGATATTCTGGAGACGAACCACTCGAACGCCGAACTCTGAGTAGTGTTCGGACTTCAGCGCACTACCGAATGGTCCATCGCATCTTGAGATTGTCACTCGGCTAAGGGCGAGAGTCTCCCAGTGGGTTGGTATCTCGCTCAGCCACTGGGTACCTGAGCCTTTGTAGGCGGGATAGCGTCGAAAGTGTGACTGCACCAGTCCATTGGTTGCGTCGATCACTGCGTTCTCGCTTACGTCAGGCGGTGATCGTGATGCGCGCGGGAACACCCTCAAAGGACGCCTCGACCACCCCGTAGCGTAGCGACGCTGCGGAAAAGCGAACTATCTCGACCGGCAACGAGGGAAGTCGGGGCGAGCGGGCTTTGTGCGGGATGGCGATCCAGACATGTTGTGGTAGTTGCGTGCCGAGGCCGTACACGCCCAAGGCGGTAAGGAGGCAGACGATGGCCCCTGGGACTCGCGCGCAAACGGCGGCCAGCGTGTAGTGCTCGGTCGGCTCGGCGTCCGTGAAGCGGTATAAACCGCGGGCGACGCGCTCCACGGCACCCTCGTCCACCAGCCGCCTCAGTTTGCGTGTGTCGACGCCGAGGTCGGCCGCGTCACACGGTCGGAAGAGAGTCCCTATACCGAGGTGACGAAGGTGCGCGAGGCTCGCCTCAGACTTCGATTTGTCGGCAATCGCCGGCGGTTGTATGGGCATCTGACCAAGCATGGTTCGCCAGCGTAACCCGATCAGATGCAGGGGATCAAAGTGTCAGTAACACCAGTCAACTGCCGACATTTCGATGCTTCACGCTGTCATCGCCTGCGGACATGGCCATGATCGATTCGTTCGTCCGTACCACTTGCCCTATTTCACTAAAAAAGGTAGTTTCACCAAACGATGAAACGTATAAAAATGGAGAAAGAGCTAGAAGAGGCGGGTTTGGCAGCGGTCCGCGACCTGTTGCGTTGCCTCCCTGGTGCCGAGGTCACTCCGCTCGCCCTAATCCGTCAGGCGGGGAGCGACCGCGAAGCCGACGGATTGGTTCAGGTGAACTACGGCGACGCCACTCACCTGCTCGTCATCGAGGTCAAAGCGCACGGTGCACCACGGTTCGTGCGCTCGGCCGTCTACCAGCTAGAGAGCCTGGTGGCTCACATGCCCGAGGGTGACACGTCGCATCGGGTCGAGCAGTTCGTTCCGATCTTGGTCACTCCCTACCTATCCCCCGAGTCGCGGGCGATCTGCCGCGACCACGACGTCGCGTATCTCGACCTCGAGGGCAACGCCCGTCTCGTCTTCGACGGTGTCTACATAGAACGGAGCGTTCCGTCCAAGCCGAAACCGGAGACCCGCGCTCTCCGCTCCATCTTCACCCCGAAAGCAGCGGCCATCCTCCGTGCCCTGCTGCGGGAGCCGGACCGGGCATGGCTGGTCGCCGACCTAGCAGGGAGCGCTAACGCAAGCCTCGGTCACGTCAGCAACGTCTGCAAGTCTCTTCTCGAACGCGAGTGGGTCGGCAGGCGTCACGACGGCATCGTCCTCACCCAGCCCAACGCCCTGCTGCGGACCTGGCGCGAGAGTTACCGCCGGCCGCGAGGCGACCGGTTCGACGCATACACGCATCTCCATGGCCGGCAGTTTGACGATCTCGCCCGCACCGTGCTCAATGCCAGACGGGGCCTTCCTCGTGCCATGTATGCGCTGGCATCCGCCGCCCAGTGGATCGCGCCCTTCAGTCGCGACGCCACCCAATCGTTCTACACCGACGAGGCTGGCGCTCGGGACCTGAGAGAGAAGTTGGCTTTGAGACCCGTAGGAATGGGGGCCAATGTCGTGCTGCACATCACGACCGACGAGAGCCTCTTCGACGACGCCATCGAGCCGGTGCCAGACCTGTTCTGCGCCGATCCGGTCACCACCTACCTGGACCTTTGGTGCGGCAATGATCGCGAGCGCGAAGCCGCCGACCACCTCGGCAAGGAGGCGCTCCCATGGATCGAATAGAGCCCCGGTCCGCCAAGGACTACGACGACCGCACGACATCGGCGGTCAAGAGCGTCCTCGTCGAGATTGGCCAGATCCTCGGCAGCTTCGAGGGCAAGTTCGCCGTCATCGGCGGCGCCGTGCCGTGGCTACTCCTGAGCGAAGCGGAAATGCCGCATGTCGGCACCGCCGATGTCGATCTGGCGCTGCATGCCGAAGCGTTGGGCGACGGCGAATACGCGCGGCTTGTCGAGCTGCTCCAGAGTCAGGGCTATCGCCAAGGGCCCGACCTGCGCCGTTTCCAGCTCGCCCGCACGGTTGCCGTAAGCGAGGGCGGACCGCCCATCGACATCGTCGTCGATTTCCTGATGCCCAGGGACGCCGTGATCGCGAAAAACAACCCGCCGCTGGTTAGCAACTTCGCCGTTCAGCGCGCCGACGGAGCCGAGTTGGCCTTGAACTTCTACCAGATGGTCGCCATCGACGGCGGCATGCCTGACGGCGGCCGCAACCTCGTCTCCATTGCCGTGGCGTCGATCCCCGCACTGCTCGCGATGAAGGGCTACGCCATCGCCAAACGGGAAAAGCCCAAGGACGCCTACGACATCTACTACTGTGTGCGCAACTACCCTGACGGCGTCAACGGCCTCGTCTCCGCCACGATGCCGCTTCTCAAGGTCGATGCCGCCAGAACGGGCTACCGCCACATTGCTGGCAAGTTCCGCACCGACGACGACTACGGACCCACCCGCGTACGCGAATTCGTGGAGGGTTCGCCACTGCTGGGCCAGCGTACGCCCGACCAATGGCAGCAGGACGCCTTCGGCCAAGTTCACGCTTGGCTTGTCGGACTTGGCTTGAGGTGACCCGTGCCCGGTCACGAGCGCACGGAGCCTCCAACTTTCGGTCCGTTCCGACAAGACGGTTTCTTCGACGGCATACTGATCCGGGTGGGTGGCAAGGACGACACGGTCCCGGTTCACCTTCAGGACGGCGACCTGATCCACACCTGCAATGCGACGCGTGAGATGGCCCGGCGACTCGCCCCGCATCTCTTTGGCGGCACGATTCGCGTCCAAGGCAACGGACGATGGAAGCGGGACGCCGACGGCAACTGGATTCTTTTGCGGTTTGACATCAAGTATTTCGAGGTCCTGGACGACACGCCTCTACCCAAAGTAGTCGGAGAACTCCGGGAAGTGCCGGGTAGCGGGTGGGCACGCATCAAGAATCCTCTGGCGGAACTACGGCACCTGCGGGAAGAGACCGAGCACGACCACTGATGGCCGTGTTCGACGCGAAGGCTCTGATACATCTTCTGAGCCCGACGCTCCAGCGATTGTCGATCCGGCCACCGAATTGCCTGTGTCAAATGCGAAAGCTCGTTTCGACTACTTGGTCGAATGGGGGAACCACTGGGCTTCAGGTGATCAGGACCTACGATTTGCCGTGCGCCCCGGCGGAGCAGCAGCCCTTGTCTTGAGGTGTGGCGCAAGGCTCACTAGAGCACGACTACGGCACCTCCGACCATCATCCCGACATCGCTTGCAGCATCGTGACGATCTCCCGCTCCACATCTTGGATGTCGGCTTCTATCTCTTCCAGCGGGCGGGGAGGGCGGTACTCGTAGAAGTACCGGTTGAAGTTGATCTCGTAGCCCACGAGACCGACCTGGCCGTCTTGGGGATCGCGGCGCTTGGTATCGATCCAGGCGTCCGGCACATGGGGTTGCACTTCCCGCGCGAAGAATGACTCGACCTCCTCCCGGAGCGGCACGTTTTCCGTATCGCGGAGGTCGGGGTCGGGTTCTGGTTGGCCATCGCGGTCCCGGCAAATCTCCGCTTTGTCGTTGCGCTCGGACAGCGCGGCGAGAATGGCCTTCCTGATGGGCGCGGTGAGCTTGAGATTCGCCGTATCCGCTGCATGGGACAGCTCGGTATCGAACGCTTCCCGATCAAGGAAGAGGGTGTCCGGCAGATTCCTGAGTAGGGATCGGATCGCGGTTTGCTGCGCACGGCCAGCTTCCTCGTCCTTGGCCTTCGCATCGCCGCGTTTGCGCGAGACGGCCAGATTCGCGAAAGCGCGCTGATCGTCCAGCCGCGCGATTCGTTCGGGGCTTGCCTCGAAGTCGAGCCTGAGAGGGCGTTCGACCGTGATCTTGCGGAAGCCGAAATGCGTGGTCGGGTAGACGCAGCTGACGACGACCTCCCGTTCTTCGCCGTCCTCGACGACCGTGCGCGTCGCGCCGTCGGCGAAGTCCGACAGTAGCTGCAGGATGTCTTCCTTCTTCTCGAATGGAATCTCGCGGCGCTTGGCGCCAAGGCTCTTGCGCAGCAGGATCCAGAACGAGGTGGCGTCGATGAGCTGGACCTTGCCGCGCCGCTCCGGTCGCTTACGATTCGTGAGCACCCAGACGTAAGTCGCGATGCCCGTGTTGTAGAAAAGCTGCTCGGGCAGGGCGATCAGCGCTTCGAGCAGGTCGTTCTCAAGAATCCAGCGCCGAATCTCGCTCTCGCCGCTGCCGGCGTCGCCGGTGAAGAGCGGCGAGCCGTTCATGATGATGGCGATGCGCGAGCCGTTTTCGCTTGGTGCCTTGACGTGCGCAAGCATGTGCAGCAGGAACAGTAGCTGACCGTCGCTGATCCGCGGAAGTCCGGGAGAAAAACGTCCGGCGGCACCCCGGTCGTGCTCGGTCCGCACGGCCTCCTGATCGCGCTTCCAGTCCTTGCCGTAGGGAGGATTGGCGATCATGTAGTCGAAGTCGCGGTCCGCGTGCCGATCATCCGAGAGGGTGGTCCCGAACAGGATGTTCTCGGCGTCGCGGCCGTTCGCCGACTTCATGAAGAGGTCCGATTTGCAGATGGCGAATGTCTCCGGGTTCACCTCCTGGCCGAACAGGTGGATGTCGGCGTCGGCGTTCGCCGGTGCCCCAAGACGCTCGCCGTCGCGCGTCTCTCCGACCGTGACGTGCTCTTTGGTAATGGTGAGCATGCCGCCGGAGCCGCAGCAGGGGTCATAAACGCTGCGCACAACGCCTTTTGGCCGTAGCTGTTCTTCATCGCCGGTGATCAGCAGGTCGACCATGAGGTGTACGACATCGCGGGGCGTAAAGTGCTCGCCGGGGTTCTCGTTCAGCGCCTCATTGAACTTGCGGATGAGTTCCTCGAAGATCGTGCCCATCGCGAAGTTGTCCACCACGTCCGGATGAAGATTGACCTGCGGGTCGGCGAACCGCTGCACCACTTGGAACAGCAGACCCGCCTCGTCGAGCTTCGCGATGGTGTTGTCGAAGTCGAACTTCTCCAGCACCTCGCGCATGTTCGGGCTGAACCCGGCGATGTAGTTGCGCAGGTTCGCGGCGATGTTGGGGGCGTCGGCGAGCAGCCTCTCGAAGTCGTAGCGCGACGTGTTGTAGAAGGCGAACCCCGAAGCGCGCTCAAGCTGCCCGCTGAGGTCCTCAATCTTGTCCTTGAAAGTCGCCTGTACCTCCAGCACCTTTGACTTCGTCGGTGCCAGCACGCAGTCGAGACGGCGGAGCACCGTGAGCGGCAGGATCACGTCCTGGTACTTGCCCCGCTTGAACGTGTCGCGAATCAGATCCGCCACGCCCCAAATGAAGCTCACGATCTGGCTGTGATTCATGTCGACTCTGATCTTACGGGTTCGGAACGGGTCCACGCTGTTCGCATCGCGCGCACATTCGCAATGATTGCGATCACAGGCCTCGCTTTCCGATCTCTACGCGCTCCACCACCATCCGGGCAATTTCCTCTGGCGTGCGTGTTCGGGCATCGACGTAGCCATCCAACGAAGTCATTCCGGGAACATCCCCTTCGCCTATTCGCACATACATGATGTCGTCCTCCTCGCCTAGAGCTCCACGTTCCCTGATTTTCCGCCACTCGATACCGCACCACTCCTTCTCGTCGTATTCCCGGCAGACGAATGCTACAACCAAGCCCGAGCGGTCACCGTATATTCCCTGCAGGAGCACATCCAGATTCGGACGCGCAAGCTGCGCCTCGTAGTACTTGTCGTAAAAGCAGGCATTGGGCTCGAGCAGTCGCTCCAGTTCTGCCGCCACGCGGTCAACGTAACTCCGGTGTTCTCCCGGAAATGAAAGGGCCACTTCGAACCGATGCCGCCTGATATCCACTGGTTTTCTTGACGATGCCCTTGCCCATCCAGGCAACTCGATCCCTCTGCGCCCGAGCTCGACAGAGAGATCTACGTCCTTGACCGCCCAGTGCGTCCGGTTCAGTTCCCATTTTCCGATATCTAGCCGGACGCCCAGCGACTGCAGATCGTCGGCCGTCGCAAAGGGATTGCACGGAATCAACTTGTATTCGATCTGCAATTCCTTGCCGCCGCTCCTGCGCTTTACCCCGCTCAGCACGCCGAATTTTGGGTTCTTTTCGCAGTAGTTTTCGTAGGCGAACATGCAGGGAAGCAAACAGAGTTCCTGAAACTGCTCCCGATTCAACTCGGAAAACCGGTCGGTGATCGCCGCATCCGTGTACTCACGGCGAGAGACGCAACGGGCCCTTTCGATTACGAACGGATCGCCGTTCCACTCGTTCTCGTCGGCTGACACTAACAAGTTGTACATGATCCTCCTCAACGGCCGATTCTCGGTTTGGGACCCGGTCGAACGAAGCGAGCATACAGTTTTTGCTTCTGGTCGTTCCCCCGGGCTTCCGTTCTCCCTACGGCGACTCGGCGCGTCGAAATGCGGCCGAACAGGCATCTATCTAGGTCGCCGACGTGGCGGGTGCTTTGGACGCGAACACCACTCGCCGGTAGGGTGTCCCGCCCATGAACTGCCCCTACATCCAAGCCCTGCCTGGACCGCCACTCTGACGTGACGCATTTAGCCTGCTGCCTCAGCCGACGTTTCCAAGCCGTTTGCTCACGTCAATGACGCGGATGTGAATCTTGCGCTTTTCCTGTTCGGTCAGCGTGGTTTCGATCTGCTGCTTCAGGTCATCCGGGGTCGCGGGTCGTGTGCCATTCGGCGATCGCCGTGTGGAATCGCGGCCGAACCAGAGGACGACATAGATGCCGTGGCCGTTCGTGGCTGGATCGCTCGCGTACTTGGCCATTAGCTGGGTTCTTGCCGCTCGCCACAGTTCCGGGTGGTCGTTGCGCTTCACCTCGATGGGGACGTGATAATCCTCGTGCGCGACGCGGATATCCGCCCTTGCGTCGTTGGGGTAGGTTACCTCCCGCTCGCTGCTCAGGCCCCGAGGCAAGACCGTGCGAAGTTCCCGTAGGAGCGCTTGGGTGCATGACGGCTCAGGCTTCGGCCCGGTGGGTCTCCCGTAACGGTCTTCGTTCCAGTGTCGCTTCCAGTCGTCGGTGTCCCCGGATCGCATCCGAGTCGCGAGGTCGTCAAGGCGATCCAACACCAATGCTGTGAGATCGCCGGGATTCGAAGGTGCCCCGCCTTTCAGAGTTTCAATTACCTGCTCGAAGGTCGGGTGGCGGTACTCATGTTCCCGGTGCACCACTCTTTGGTCATCGAGCGCACGTACCAACGCATGGTGCCAACGCGACAGTTGGGAATCCCCAAGAAGATCTTCCAGCGCGACAGTTGCATCGGCATCGGGATTGCCGGCGAGGACGCGTATGCAGTTGTTCACGAGAGTGGATGCCTCCATCCTGAGTGTCACATAGCCTTCTACCCAGTCGCCTGGATTGATGAAGCGGCCGACAAGGCGGACAAGTAGAGCCGGGAGACTAGTTCCAGACCCGACAGGGTCGACGGTGCGTTCTGTGGGGCAGAAGAAACTTGCCAAGTGTAGTGTGCGCGCTTGTTGGCGACCAGAGCGAACGAATTCCTCGGCGGCAGGCGCGAAGGTGGCAGTCGCTACTGCGCAACCGGCGGCGAGCCAGCGACCGCACTGGCGGGGCGGCATGCTCGTCCGCGAGAGCTTGTCGGCGATGAGCTGTCTAAATTCGGCGGTGTCGGCGTGTTGATACGCGGCCAGCAGAAGGTGGTTGAGATCCCTGAGCTGGTCGTTGTTGGCCCGAGCGGGAAACGCGCGAAGCAAGGGGAGGCTCGCTTTCATTGCAACCTGGACATGCGCCGGGTCGAATGCCAGATGCCAGAGGTTGGCGTTGGCGGGATCGATGCCCGCTCGGAGCATGGCGGCCGCGAACTGGACCTGAACTTCAGCAACGATGGCGGGTCGCTCGGCAATGAGCTGTTGATACCAAGCCGGTTCGTAGTCGCCGTGGGCGTGGCCGAAGTAGGCGGCGAGCGCCTTCCGCTTGCGATCCGATGTCCATGAGGACTGGGCGAGGGAACCCGCGCGTTCCGCCTCGGCCAAGCCTGCCAGATAGGGCCAACAGAGATAGTGCATCTCGGACCGAAGACGGTGCTGCAGAATAGTCTCCGCGTCCGGAATGTCGTCACGATCCATGGTTAGCCGCAGGCCGGTCCGGACGGCATCGAGCAAAGCCGCATCCTTGTCGACAAGTTCTTCAAGGCGCTTTACTCCGCTTTCGGACGAAAAGTGGACGAATTGGCCGAAGTAGGTGCGTGCGATGCGGAACAGTAACGCGGGTGATGCCTGGTTGTTTCGTAGTGCGTCTTCGTTGGCCTTCAAGACATCAAATTCACGTCGCGCCCTAAGCTGCTGCTGTTCGACCCGAGCCTGCTGCGCCTGTTCGAGTCGGGCGAGTTCCGGTGGGGAAGGTGTGTGTTCGAGCAGGCGGTCCAGAAAATCCGTGAGTTCCGCATCCTCGGCGACCAGATAACGCACCCGTTGGGGATCCAGTCCGTGCGATTGCACGACGAACCTCAGCAGTGACTCGGAGATGCGGGGGCGCGTGTCCGACATGGATTTCGCCGCAAGAGCGCAGGCCTGGTAGAAGTCGGCGGCCAACGCAGCGCCGAACAACCTCTGGAACACCTCGTATGGTGCATACCAATGCTCGTCCGGGAATCGTCGAATCCCTTCAAGGAAGAGTTCGACGTGTCGGTCAGGGTGGCGTTCGATCCAGCGACGTATCGAAGGCGTGCTCCCCGCTGTAGGGTCTTGGCTCACGCGGAGGCGCACTCCCGCATCGAGCCAGTCGTAAAGCCTGCCTATGGTAAGTCTGTCGCCGTGATTCTCGAGTCCTCGGGCAATCAAGCGGGCCACGCAATAGGCCAACGTCGAATCGCTCGTTTGTTCCAGTTCAGCAAGGCGTGCGTAGCACGCATCGAGAATCTCTGCGACTTCGGTCGATGACGCCTTCTCTGGTAGATCGTGAACCCAGAACTTCACGTAGGCACCGACGAACGGTTCGTTCCGCTCCTTAAAGTAGCCCCATACCGCTGACGGCGCGATTCTCTGGGGATAGAGGGCGGACAGGAGCTTGCCAAGCAGTTCGTTATCCGGGTCGCCCATTCGATGTTCGCGAATGTCGTGCAGCAGTGCAACAAGCTCAGAGTCGTCGCCTTGCTGGTAGTGGATGAGGGCGTCCAAGGCGGCATTACGAACTCGGGGCCAATGGGTGTGGTCCCGAACAATGTCGAGAAAGGTCGGAGCAAGGCCGGGTAGTGGCGGGGCCTCTCGAAGTACGCGGAGGACGAAGTCAACACTGATCGGACCATCGGTGTCTTCCGGCGGGTTAGCGAGAACGCCCTCGATTGCGCTCAACATCTCTGGCGTGGCGAGCGATGCAAATGCGCGGGCGATCCTGTGCGTGGGTTCGAGTTTGCGCGGCTCCCGTACCAGCGCCTTGAACAGGGCATGCCGCTCCCCAGGAGAGAACGCCTGGATGTCTCCGTAGAGAGCGACGCCGGTCGGATCGCGTTCGATGAGCTGCTGTCGGGCGATCTCCGAGTGTACGGCAAGCCAGGCGGACAGCCCCCTTAGCTCGGAGACGACGCTTCCATCGGACCCGGCTATGAGGGCAAGTACGCGATCGAAAGGAAGGCCATCGTCAATGAGCGATGCAATATGGCGCGCGGCGACGTATTCCGCTATGTGACGATGGACGGGTTCCGCGCGGCTCGGTTCCGCATACCGGAACAGGTACGACGCGCTGGCTTGACGACACGCTTCGTGCCGGTGCCGGCTTGCGGCAATGTAGGGGTAGGCTTCATTGGCTCTTGCCGCAGTAGTAGCGCAGCCTCGAGCACCAGAAATGAGTAGCGCCGCGCAAAGGCTGCCTGCCGTGTCGAGGATGCGGCATGGGTCTATGGATGGCTGGACGCTCAGGTGCTCTTCGTTGTGCTCGTTGGCCATCGCGAGGCAAGCTCTCTCGAACGTCTCGGTTCGGCTTTCGGGCCAGACACCGTCGCGAACCGCGCGCACGAGCAGCGCAAGGGTCTGGGGGTTGGCGAGCAGCCCCTCCATATCACGCTCTGCCGCTTCTTTGACAAACGCCCGCACGTTGCTGACGTCAGGATCGCTCTCCAGGATCTTGGTGGAACCCTCCAGGTCAAGTGGGTCGAGACGCAGCATGGTGGGATCGCCGGACGGCGACACGGAAGAAAGCCGCTTCCGGTCCGTGGTGAGCCAATCGACAGTTCGGCACGACAGCCGGAAACGGGGCTTGCCGAGCTTGTCGAGATTGCCCCTGATGCGGTCGAACGGCGTGTGTGGATCGGACTGGCCGACCCGTATTTCATCAAGACCGTCGATGAACAGGGTCTTGCCGGCCCACTCGGGGTGATCGTCCGCATCGAAGGTCGCGAAGTCGCGAGCGTCAACCGCTATGGCGGCTTCGCCAAGGGCGCGTGCCTCGGTCTCCAGGGCGGTGGTCTTCCCCATGCCCGGATCTCCAAGAAGAACGTACGCGGGATACTCTCGAAAAGCGGTGAGTGGCTTTGGACCTGCGGGTTCCCAGACGGACGCCCGGTCGTCGTCGCGGAGCTCGGTGCAGGTGCGCGGAACGATGATCACGGGGCGTCGAACCAGTGATCGGCCGGGTTGGTGAAGAACTCTTCCAGTGGCGTGCCGCCTTCGCCGACGAGCATCGCGCGTTGCGGTTTGAACTCCTGCTCAAAGGCTTCCAATCCTTGTAACCGCCTGATCTGTTGGCCGCTCTTGACCTCGATGGCGATCGTTCGCGGCCCGCGGCGCAGCACGAAGTCCACCTCCATGAGCCGTTCCCTCCAGTAGTGGGTTCGGGTATCGCGGGATGCCGTGTTGAGGATGTGGGCACCGACCGCGCTCTCGACCAGACGCCCCCAGAACGAGCGGTCCGCCTGCGCCTGCGCGAACGTGTAGCCCGAACCTGCGGTCATGAGGGCGGTGTTGAATACGTTGAGCTTGGGACTCGACGCGCGGGCGCGATGCCGTGACGGGTGGAATTTCGTCAAACCCGCGAGCAGGCCTGCGGTGGAGAGCAGGTCAAGATAGCGGGCAAGCGTCGTGGCGTTGCCCGCATCGTGGAGCTGGCCGAGCATCTTGTAGTACGGCAGGATTTGTCCGGAGTACTCCGCGCCGACCTCGAAGAGCTGTTTCAGAAGGGCGGGTTTGTCGACCCGCGTCATCGCCAGAATGTCCTTTTCGATGTTCGGCGTGACCAGGGCACCGAGAACGAATTCGCGCCAACGCGCCTCGTCGCGAATGAACCGGGCGCTGCCGGGATAGCCGCCGAAGTAGATGTACTCAGCCAAGTTGAAGTCAAAGGCGTTCGCCATCTCGCCGAACGACCAGTGCGTGACCTGAATCGGCTCGAAACGGCCAGCGAGGCTCTCGGTCAGGCCGGACTGGACAAGGAGTGGCGCCGACCCGAGAAGGATCACATGCAACTGGCGACTCTCCGCCCGGTCGGCGTCCCAAAGGCCTTTCACGGTGGAGGACCAGTGGGGGATTGTCTGAATTTCGTCGAGTGCGAGGACGAAGCCGCGCGGGTTTCCATCCGCTTCCCGCCGGGCCTGCCGCCACGTTTCGACCAGCCATTCGGTATCGGGTTTGCGGGGCAAACGAAGCACGGCCCCGGCCTCTGGAGAGCGGACCGCCTCGGCGTCTACCTCGTCGAGCCGAAGGTGGCCGCCAGGTCGACCGGAGCGCCGCAACGCTTGGGCTACCAGCGTGGTCTTGCCGGTCTGGCGAGGTCCGAACACCGCGATGACATGGTGTGGGTGCTCGGCGAGTCGGTCCACCAGGGTCGCGACCTGGGATCGTTGGAAGGCATCCATGACAGCAGGAAAATACGCTTATGAAAATTTTTATTCAATACGGTAACCGACCTGGGAATCTCCTCGGGAGGCATCCCCCTTCGGTCTGAACCTTCCACAATCGGTTATTCTTCCGAGCCTCCATCAGGAAGGAACCCGCAGGGGGATTAGAGAACCATGTCCAACCCACTCAAAGTCGGCATCGTAGGGGCCGGCGGTATTACTCGCGCACACTTGCCCGCTTACCTGGAGCGTCCCGACCGGGTGCAGCTCAACGCCGTATGCGACCTCGTCGAACCTCTCGCCCAGGAGCTTGCCAAGAAGGCCAGCGTCGACGCCGTCTACCTGGACATCAACGAGATGCTGCGCGACGCCGACATCGAGGCCGTCGACATCTGCACCACGCACAACAGCCATGCGCCGCTGGCCATCGCCGCCGCCGAAGCCGGCAAGCACGTCATCGTCGAGAAGCCCATGGCGATTTCCGTGCAGGAGTGCAAGGACATGGTTGCCGCCGCCGACAAGGCGGGTACAACCCTGATGGTCGCCCAGCACCTGCGCTATGCGCCTGAAGCCCGGGCCGCGAAGCGCCTTTTGGAAGACGGCAAACTGGGCACGATCGAGGCCGTCCGCACCGAGCTGTTCGGTGGAGGGATGCGGGGGCGGCGTCGCCGCCGGCGGCAGGGAGAGCGCTGGATGCAGGACGCGAGGCGGTCCGGCGGCGGCATGATGATGTCCGAGCAGGTGCATCACATCGATCTGCTGCGCTACTACGCCGGCAACGTCACGCGGGTCAACGGGACCTGCAGATCCCTGCAGGAGCACATGGTCAATGGCGCCGAAGACCTGGTGTCCGCGACCCTCGAGTTCGAGAACGGCGCCGTCGGCGAGGTCTGGGCCAAGGGCAACGCAATCGTGCCCCACGGACGTACCTACACGATATTCGGCGATCGCGGCGTCTTCTACGCGAGCACGCCGACCAAGGAGCAGCGTGAAGTCGAAATTGAAGGCACCACGCCGTTTCGGCATTTCGGCCACATCATGGTTGCGCTGAACGAGGATCTTCCGGATCTCGATCCGAGCAACATGGAAGACCGGAGAAAGATGTATTTCGCCGAGCCGCCGTTCAAGGTGCTGTCGACGGACGACATCGATCTGCCCAGCCAGAATTACTTCATCAACGAGATCCTTCACTTCGCCGACTGCTGCCAGACGGGCGCGGAACCCATCAGCAGCGGCCGCGACAACATCGGGACGATGAAGATCATCATGGGCATCTACGAGTCGTCCCGGACCGGCCAGCCGGTGAACCTGGACGACCTGTAGGACCTGCGCAGTAGAGCGGCACACAATCCCGCCCGCCTGTGCCTCGAGGCACCCGACCACCGCTCCTTCATGTGCTAAAGAAGGCCCATGCGAATACACATAGCATTGCCGGATGCGCTGGTCGCCGAACTCGACCAGCGTGCCGGCGCCCGCCGCAGAAGCGCCTTCATCTCGGAACTGATCCAGCGTGGTCTTGAAGACGAGAGGCGTTGGGATGACATCGAAGCGGCCCTGGCACAGTTGCCCGACACTGGCCACCACTGGGATAGCGACCCCGCCGAGTGGGTTCGACGACAACGCCGCGGAGATAGCCCGCGCAGCGGCTGACCATGGCGAGGCTGCTGCGGGATTCCACGGTTCTCATCGACGCGCTTCGCGGTCGGCCGGCCGCTGCACGGGTCTCGGGTCTGCGCCGCCTGGGTGTGGAGCCATGGGTCTGCGCCATTTCCATCGAAGAGATCTGGCGGGGCCTGCGCGCGGGCGAGGAGGCGATCGCGCAACGGCTGTTTCGGGGACTGCGGCCCGCCCCCCTTGGCGTCGCCGAAGGTCGGCGCGCGGGAACGTGGCGGCGTGAGTTCGCCGAGCAGGGCGTGACGCTCCACCAGGCCGCTTGTCTGATCGCGGCTTCCGCCAGCGAAGTCGGAGCTGCCATAGCGACAGCGAACATTGACGACATTCCCATGACGGATATAGCGGTCGAACACTGGCCGATAGGTAGCTGACCCGGACTGCCTGCGACTGACGGTCGAATAGCATGGGTCGTTACATCCTTCGCCGGTTATTGCTCGTGGTACCGACGCTCTTTGGGATCATCCTGATCAACTTCGTCATCGTGCAGTTCGCGCCCGGCGGGCCCATCGACCAGATCGTCGCCGCCGTGACGGCGGGCCCCATGTCGACCACGACTTCCATCAGCGGCGGAGGCGGCGATTCGGGGGTGGTTGATGTAACGGATGCCGGACAACTGTCTTCCTCCCACGGGCTGGACCCCGAACTGATCGCCGATCTCGAGCGCCAGTTCGGCTTCGACAAACCGGCCCACGAGCGATTCCTGCGCATGGTGTGGAGCTACCTGCAGTTCGACTTCGGAGAGAGCTACTTCCAGGACCGGCCCGTGCTCGAACTGGTCATGGAACGGTTGCCGGTTTCGATTTCGCTCGGACTGTGGTCACTGATCGCCATCTACGGCATATCGATTCCGCTGGGCGTCGCCAAGGCGGTACGCGACGGCTCGCGTTTTGACATCTGGACAAGCACGGTCATCTTCGTCGGCTACGCGATCCCCGGATTCCTGTTCGCGATCCTGCTGATCGTGCTCTTCGCCGGGGGCAATTACCTCGACCTGTTCCCGTTGCGGGGGCTCGTTTCCGATAACTGGCGCGAGTTGCCGTGGCCAGAGAAGATCACTGACTACCTGTGGCACCTGGTGTTGCCCATCAGCGCCCTGACCATCGGCGGTTTCGCCACGCTGACCATGCTGACCAAGAACTCCTTCCTCGAGGAAATCAGCAAGCAGTTCGTGCTCACCGCGCGGGCCAAGGGCCTGCCGGAGCGCCGGGTGCTCTATGGCCATGTCTTCCGCAACGCGATGCTGATCGTCATCGCCGGATTTCCCGCCGCGTTCGTCGGCATCCTGTTCACCGGCTCGCTGCTGATCGAGGTGATCTTCTCGCTCGACGGTCTCGGCCTGCTGAGCTACGAGGCCGTCGTCAAGCGCGACTATCCGATCCTGTTCGGGACTCTCTACATGTTCACGCTCATCGGTCTCGTCATGCACCTGGTGGGCGACCTGACCTATGTCCTGGTAGATCCCCGAATTGACTTCGAGGCGCGAGAGTGAGTCCGATCTCAAGGCGCCGCTGGGCGAACTTCAAGGCGAATCGCCGCGGCTGGTTTGCCCTGTGGATATTCGCCGCACTGTTCGGCATCTCGCTGTTTGCGGAGTTCATCGCCAACGACAAACCCATCCTTCTATGGATGAACGGCGAACTGCACATGCCGGTGGTGAAACCGCCGACGGAACAGGAACTCGGCGGCGAACTCCCCATCGAGGCGGACTACGCCGACCCCTACGTGCGCGGCCTCATCGAGGCTGCCGGAGGCTGGATGATCGAGCCCATCGTCCCGTACAGCTACGACACCATCGATCTCTACATCGAAAGCGCGGCACCCGCCGCGCCGTCCGCGCGACACTGGCTGGGGACCGACGACAGCGCGAAAGACGTGCTCGCGCGGCTCATCTACGGGTTCCGGCTGTCGGTGTCCTTCGGCATCGTCCTGATGGCCGTGGCCTCCGTCATCGGCGTATGCGTCGGCGCGGTGCAGGGTTTCTTCGGCGGCCTCGTCGACCTGATCGGCCAGCGCGTCGTGGAGATCTGGGCAGGGCTTCCGATTCTGCTGGTGCTGATCATTTTGGCCAGCGTATTCGAGCCGAACGTGTTCTCGCTGCTGGTCATTCTCACCCTGTTCAGTTGGATGACGCTCGTCTCTGTGGTGCGCGCGGAGTTCCTGCGCACGCGCAATTTCGACTACGTCCGCGCCGCCCGAAGTCTCGGCGTATCGAACCTGACCATCATGCGGCGCCACGTGTTGCCCAACGCAACGGTCGCCGCCCTCACGTTCCTTCCCTTCATACTCTGCGGCGCCGTAACGACCCTCACGGCCCTCGACTTTCTCGGTTTCGGCCTGCCCGCCGGCTCACCGTCCCTGGGCGAACTGCTCCAGCAGGGCAAAGCCAACCTGCACGCCCCGTGGCTCGGCCTCACCGGTTTCTTCACCCTCGCCCTGATGCTGTGCCTGCTGATCTTCATCGGCGAAGCGGTGCGGGACGCCCTCGACCCAAGGCGCGCGGCACAGGGACCGCCGGGATTCACGCCATGAGCCGATGGCTGTCAGGCGCGCGACTGCGGAGACCCCAAACACCGCCGTAACGTTTCATCCAATGGCGTCAGTTCCAGGCCCAAGCTCCTGCAGGCCGGCACGACATCGACATCGTCATCATGGTCCAGCACGCCGAGCATGGCTCGCGTCACGGGCGGGCTGGCGGACAGGCGCTCAAACACTGCCGCCAACATGCGGCCGAAGGTTAGCGGCAGAGACACCAACACCGGGCGGCGCCCAAGGACGGCACCCGCACGCCGCACGAGTTCTCGCCGCGTCACGCGCTCCGGGCCGGCCAACTCGACGAGTTCAGGTGCCTCGGATGCCTCGAGCAAAACGACAATGGCATCGACGACATCACCCGCATACACCGGCTGTTCGAAGCTGCCCGCCCTGATGGTGAAGCTGACGCGACCCGACGCACGCCGGAGCAGCGCCAGGGAAGCGTAGTCGCCCTCCCCCAACACCATGGGAACACGTAGCACGCGTGTCGCCGCACTGCCCGACAGCATGAGGGACTCCGCCTCGCCCTTGGACGCGAAACAGGCGTTCGGGGAATCCTTGTCCGCCCCGATTACGCTCACATAGACCACCCTGCGAAGGGTGTCGAGCGCACCGAATGCGCGCGCCGTCCCTTCATGCGCATCCACATAACGGTTGTCCGCAGTTTCCTTGATGATGCCGGCAAGATGCACCGCCGCATCGCAGCCAACGGCGGCGGCCGCCAGGGAATCCCCGTCGCGATAGTCGACCCGTCGAACCTCCGCCCCGCTGTCGTCGAGCATCGCCGCCGCACGATCCGACCGAACCGCCGCAACCACCTCGCAGCCCTCGCGCAGCCGGGCGATCAGCCGCCGCCCGAGATGCCCGTTGGCACCCGTGATGAGAACCCGTTCGGGAACCCGCTCGAACATGCCGACAACCATAGCAGGGTTTGAGGACACCCACGTTCAGGGACACGCACCACCCATGTTCGGGACACACACGATCAGTGACGCACATCTGGCAAGGTCAAAAGAAACAAAAGAAACACATGTTCGGGACACACACCTACATCCATCAGGGACACCCATAGCAGGGTTTTTCTCGCCTGCAGGTTCGTGACATTCACGAAAACAGGAGGTCTCAGGAAACGAGGTCCCGGAGTCCGCCTCCGCGTTTGGTCCCCAGGAAGGGTATAAACCGACAAAACGGCCACCCGAGATGGCAAAGAGAGAAACGATCTACACGACGGCGAACGCTCTCAGCGCGGCGCGGCTACTGGTGGCGCTACCGTGCGCCTACGCGGTGGCGGTCTCGAACTGGCCAGTCGCCGCCGCGGTATTCTGTTTCGCGGTCGCGACAGATATGGCAGATGGACCCCTGGCGAGGCGACGGGGCGAAGCTTCGCGACTGGGTGGTCTTGTCGACCACTCCGCCGACGCCCTGTTCTGCATTGCGGTCCTCGGCGCGTTCGCGGCGACGGACCTGTACCCCGCCCTGTTGCCGTTCGTCATAGCGGTCGCATTCGCGCAATACGTCGCCGACAGCCGCGTCCTGGCCGGGCAACAACTTCGCGCGAGTCTCATCGGGCGCAGCAATGGCATCGCCTACTTCGTACTCGCCGGGACGCCGATCGTGCGAAACGCTCTCGGTTGGTCCTGGCCGGCCGACCCCCTGCTCTACGGCCTGGGATGGCTCCTCGTCGCGACAACGGCCATCTCGATGATCGACCGGCTGCGAGCGCTGATGGCCGCAAGGTAGCGCCCGACCACCAGAGATCGCCGCGCAACATCGGTCCACTGCCGCTTATCGAAGCGCTTCCAGCACCATGCGCGCGTCTATTACGTTGCTGTCTCCAGTACCTTCCGGTATGAACATCATGGGAACCACGTCCATCCCGGATGCCCCCGGAACGTGGTCCGCGTTGATTGACCTTTGACTGGACGACGCCGACCACTTCGCTTCGCCGACAAGCAGCCGCTGACCATCCACGGACCGGGCCACCACATCCAGCTCCGGATCCCCGCCGCGCCAGTAGCGCTGCGCGGGTTCAAACGGCCCATAGTCTCGAATCGGAGTTTCCACCCGATGGAGCGTTGTCGTGGCCATGCGGCACAACTCTTCCCAAGTCTCCGCTTCGAGCGCGGGACGGTTTCTGTGCCAGTAGAGTAATCGCGTCTCTCCGGGCGCTTCGGCCAGCGCCGCATGGTTCGGCGCGACCACCCGAAACCACAGGCGCAGAAACGGATCGGCAATACGATAGAGACTGCGCTTGCCGCTCCTCGGGTTGCTCCCGAAAGGGATTTCACGGCGCACCAAACCCATTTCCACGAGCGACGCGAGCGGCCCCGACAGGCTCGAGGCCGGTCTGCCAAGCCTTCCCGCTATCTCGCTGACGCGATTCGCGCCGTTGCCGATGACGTCCAGAAGCGGACGCAACGCCATGGCAGGTGGCATTTCAGATTGCAGCAGGCGTTCCGGCTCATCGTGCAGCGGGCCCGCCGGATCGAGCACCAGGCTGTCGACGGCGGCGTCAATGTCGTCGCCGAAAGGTTCCGCCAATTCCCAGTAACGCGGTATTCCCCCCCAAACCGCGTAGGCACGAATCAGGTCCGAAGGGGAGGCGTCCCGAAAGACATCGCGCAAATACCCGGCACGCAACGGACGCACGGCAAATGCCTGGGCGGCACGCCCGTACAAGGGTGCGCCGCCATCGAGGATGGCACCGTGCATCATGCGGACGCTTGAGCCGCTCGTCACGAAGGGAAGACGGCGCCCCGGACCATCGAGCCAGTTTTGCAGAACGCCGACGATGGCTGGATCGGCGGCAACGAGGTAAGGCAGTTCGTCGAGAACGAACGGTCCCGGCCAGTTGGCGGCCGTTGCTTCCGCAGCCAGCCGGGACAGGAACGCATGCCAGTCCGGGTAGTCCACATCACCGAATCCCGAAAACCGCTCCGCCACGGCAGCCGCCAGGTAGCGCCTCTGCACTACCGGGGCAGATTGATCGGCAACGGTGTAAAGGCCACCGTGGCGACGACACCATTCAAGCAGCAGTCGCGACTTGCCGACGCGTCGGCGACCCCATACGACGGCAAATGCTCCACCTTCGCGCAATGCGGTGTCGAGACGCCGCATTTCATCGTTTCTGTCGAGGAATTCCATGGAAGCGTATTATGCCCCAACACATTATTTTGTTGAAAATAATGTTAGGGCACATAGTTTCCAAAAGTGGCACTGGGCGGGAGACGCATGGTCGAAAGACGGCGTCCACAGGACGAAGCCTGGAGTTGCCGGTCAATCGCAGGACAACTCAAAGCACCGTCGTTGTACGAGTGGGCTGCGGGCGATGGGAAGAGGTCTGGCGCTAGCGGTTCATTCCCCGGTGCCTTGGCCGGCTTGCTCTTCCACGAAGAGCTCCTTGTTGGCTCGGGGCAGGAACAGGACCCCGATCAGCGCGTTGAACAGCACGAAGAACGTGTGCATGACGAGGCTGAAGGCGCCCACTTCGGGGTAGTCCGGGAACAGCACCGTCCAGATTACCAGTGCCCCCGCATGGAACGGCAGCGGCAGTGCCGCGGCGAGGAAGATCACCGGCAGGAACGCCAGCATCTGGCCCAGCGAAACTTCGACCTGGAAGAGGTGCAGGGCGACCGTGTAGACCACCACCGCGCCGAGCAGGTTCGGCGCCTTGAACAGAACCGTGAGCAGGTAGTGAACCGGGCGCGCCCGGCGAAATGCGACGAGCAGGGACTTGTCGCGCAACGTCGACCCCTTGAGTAGCGCGCTGCGAAAGTAGGCGATGTGCAGGGGCAGGTAAACGAACGCGACCAAAAACACAGCCGGCAGGATCAAATCGAGCGGCAGGATGCTGGATGCTTCGACGACCACGCTGAAATCGAGCAGGACCCCGCCGGCGGAGAACATCAGCAACTGGTAGATCTCAAGCAACCCGAGGAAGATCATGCTCGACAGCGCTTCCCAGCCCGCAACCCGGTGGCGCTTCAGCAGGTAAAGCGACATCGCCCCCTTGCCGACCTGCTCGCTGACCAGCGAAAGGACGTAGGCGCTGGCGCGAATCGGCAGGACGCTGGCGAACCTGAGACCGGGAGCGTTGAACCAGCGCACGACACGCCACGTGACATGGGCGTCGACGAGGAAGAAGAACACCGAGTAGGGGATCATCACCGCGAGCCACGTCACCCAGTCCGCGCCAACGAAGAACACCACCAGGTACTCGACCGCCGTCAGCCCGTCCCTGGCCGCCGCCGCCGAGATGCGCGTATAGACGTAGTAGAAACAGGCAATCGCCACGACCCACGTGATCGCGCGGAAGATGTATCCGCGCAGCCGGCCGGCGCCGGACGGGGTGTCGGTAGACCCGCTCACGAACCCGTTCCAGTGCCAAAGCCCCGGTCAATGCGGCGAACGGCGCCAAGCACGTACCACAGGATCAACGTCGTCCCGATAAACAGGGCGCCGCACAAGCCCAGTCCCGCCTGGATGCTGACCGTCTCGGAGACATAGCTGATCGGCAATACGCCCAACGGCATCAAGCCGTGGGTCATCATGTCTATGGACATGATTCGGCCGCGCATGCGGGGAGAGGCGTGCAGCACGACGATGGTGCGGTTCATCGCCATTCCAAAGCTCGAAATGAAGCCCACGGCCCCCACCATGACCGCGGCCCAGAAATCGGTAGACGCAAACGCGATGCCAATCAGCGCGCATCCCCAGACAAAGGAGTTGAAAAACAGCCAGAAACCCTTGCGACGAAGTCCGCCCAGCTTGGAGAGTGTCAGGGATCCGGCAATCGCCCCGACGCCCATCGCAGCCATCAGGAGCCCAAGGTCATCTGGTCCGCCACCCAGCACGTCCTTGTTGTACGCCGGCATCAATGTCTGAACCGGTGCGCCGAATACAAAGGATAGGATGGTCAGGAGGATGAGTCCGCGAATCACCTGCGAACGTTGCACGTAACGGATGCCCGCGGTGACTTCCTGGACCACGCCCATGCTGCGCCGACGACGCGCCTTGCCCTTGTGATGCATCGACATGACCGTCGCCGATGCGACAAAGTACAGCGCCGACAGCACAAAATAGACGATCCCCACAGCGAAGTGAGAACTCGTATCGCCGCCAGCGATCAACGCGATCATCAGGCCCGCCAACGCCGGACCGAGGATGCGCGAGAGATTCCACGCGGCCGTATTGAACGCCATGGCGTTGAACATCAGCGGCTCGCCGACGATGTCGGGTATGAAGGCGTTTCGCGCCGGGATCGACAATGCGTTCATTGCTCCGTGGATCAGTCCGACCCAGATGAAGTGCCAGAACTCCACGTTGCCGGTGATGACGATGACGGCCATGAAGAACGTGGCGATCCCGTTGAGGGCCTGCCCGATCAGGATGATCTCGCGCTTGCGCGAACGGTCTGCAAGCACTCCACCGAACAGCGAGAGGAAGATCTGCGGTAGCGTCGAGGCCAGCGACACCCAGGCCAGCTTCATCGGGGAAGTGGTCATCTCGTAGACGAGCCATCCCTGTGCCACAAGCTGCATGTTCATGGCGAAGGCGGACCCGACCATTCCGCTCCACAGCAGCCGGTAGTCGCGCAGCTTGAGCGAGGCGAACATCGACCGGTCGACAGGTGCCGCGTCGCCGCCCGGCGCCGCGGCGTCTCCGCGACGAGCGGACCTTACGCGGCGTATACGCGCCGCCCGCAACATCCTTAGCAAGATCGACCGAATCCCGATGCCAAACAGCGCATCGTACCGCAGGCGCGGTTACGGGCGCGAAGTCGCCCGACGGAAGGGGTCAGCGTGAGGTCAGATTGCGCCGGAGAGACGATGCGCCCCGACATCCCTGGCGCCGCGGGATGCCTCAAGCAAGAGTGGAGCGGTGTGTGGTGATGCCGGGAACCGATTCGAGTCCGATCACAGCGTGGTCCAGCGAAGGCTTGTCCGCAGGATCGTCGACGAGTATGCGCATCAATGCCAGCGCACCTATCGTCGCAAGCGTGAGAATCACTGGCAGGGATGAAAAGAATCGCTTCATGTTTTCCTCGTCGACCGGTTGTTGCTTTCGTGCGCCCCAGTTCGTCTTGTCCACGAACCAATGCTCACGGCGATGCTTGCGGCGGTGGTTCAACAGACTCCCGCAGCGTCGACTGCGGCGAACACGCTGAATCCAGGAGGCCAACCCACCGCGGTGAGCGGCAAGGCCGTAATTGTAACCGCGTTGGCGTGTTCTGGCTAAGGTCAGTCGACGAGCGCCTGGTAGACCGCCGTCTTCAACTCGCGTCGAAGGGGATAGGACGACGAGGGTCGAAGCTGCGTCATGAACACGACGACGAGCTGTTCCGATGGATCCACCCAAAAGTAGGTGCTCGCCGCGCCGCCCCAACCGAAGTCGCCCGGCGAATCCAGCACGTTGGACGCGGCGGGATCAAGGACCACCGAAAAGCCCAGTCCGAAGCCGATGCCCTCGAACGGCGTCTCGCTGAACACCCGCTGCCCCATGCCGGCGAGGTCGCGGTTGCCGGGAAGCTGGTTGCTGGTCATGTACTCGACCGTCTTGCGTCCGAGGAGGTGGACTCCTTCAAACTCGCCCCGTCCGAGCAGCATTTTCGCGAACCGGTGATAGTCATCGATGGTCCCGACCATTCCGCCGCCGCCGGAAAAAAAACGGGGACGGGACCGATAGGGACGGGCTTCCGAGTCGTCCTGCCTCGCGAAACGTCCGTCTTCGAGGTACTCGTAGCATGCGGCGAATCGCTCAAGTGCGCCGGGCTGAACCTGGAAGCCCGAGTCCACCATGTCAAGCGGTTCCGTAATCCGCTCGCGCACGAAGACATCGAGGTCGGTGTCGGAAAGCACCTGCACCAGGTAGCCGCATACGTCCGTCGCATGGCTGTAACTCCACCTGGTCCCGGGGGAGAACCGCAATGGAATGTCAGCCAGCGCATCCACCATCGCCTGCAGGTCGCCGTCCCCAATCCCGCGCTCCCGGTAGATCGCGTCGACCGGATGACTGTGCATGAACCCGTACGTCAGGCCGGACGTGTGCATGAGCAGGTCCTTCACCATCATCGGCCTCGCCGGGGCGGTCGTCGACCAGGATCTCTCGTCGCCATCTTCAAACACCGCGAGGTTCTCCCACGAGGGGATATACCGCACGACGGGATCGTCAAGCTGAAACCGACCCTCTTCGTACAGCATCATGAGCGCGACGCTGGTGATGGGTTTCGTCATCGAGTAGAGGCGGAATATCGTGTCGCGTCCAACCGGCAGCGCACGTTCGACATCGCGCATCCCGCAGGATCCGAACCAGACGTCGCCGCCGCAGGACACGAGGCACGCATAGCAGGGAAACGCGCCGCGGTCGACGTACCCTTTCGCCAGCGCGTGGACGTTCTCGATACGGGTTTCGGATATCCCCATGCTTCCGCGACTCCGTTCCGCCGGACTCTGTGAGCAGACTCAGACCCGTTGCCGGGACACGCCGTTAATCACAGCAGCATGTTCGGTCATTGGCCAATCCACACCGGATCGAATCCTCGTCATTCGAACGGATAGAACTCCGTGTGCGGGAACAGCGCTATTCCCGGCGACCCTCCACCATCATCACGAGCGACGGCAGGAGGAACAGGACGAACACGGTCGATAGCGCGAGTCCGCCCAACATGCTGACGACGAACGGAACGAGGAAAACCAGTTCGTCGCTACGCTCGTAGAGCAGCGGGGACAGTCCCAACACCGTGGTCAGGCTGGTCAGAAACACCGCCCGGAACCGGTGGCGGGCGGCCGCAGAGGCCGCCGCGATGGCCGGGAGCATCTCGTCCTCCCGACGGAGTATGTTGTACCGGTCCAGCAGCACGAGGGCGTCGTTGACGATCACGCCTCCCACCGCGATCACACCGAATATCGACATGGCGCTGAAGTCCCATCCCAGCACCCAGTGGCTCAACACCGCCCCCGCGAACGCCATCGGCAGTCCCGCCACGGCGACCAGCGGCTTCCAGTAGCTGCGCAGGAACCCCGCCATCAGCGCATACATCGCGATCAGCACAATGGGAATCAGCGTACCCAAGGTCTTCAGCATCTCTCTTTCAACGCGGGCATCGCCGTCGATGTCGATCCTGAGGCCCGGGTATTTTTCGACCAGGCGGGGGATGAACTCTTCCGCGACCTGACGCTTCGCCTGGTTCGGGGTGACGAGGGCCAGATCGGCAAAACCGCTGACCCGGGCCGTCTGTTTGCCGTCGATTCGCGTCATTGTCGCCAGTTCGCGCTTCTCGGTGAGGTGCGCGACCATGGACAGCGGCACCTCGCCGCCTCCCGGCCGATAGATGCGTTCGCTTGCAAGCTCCTGCAGACTTCTCCGGCGCTCCGCCGGATATCGCACCATGACCTTGATTTCCTCGCGCCCGCGTTGGATCCGCTGGACCTCGATGCCGTGAAAGTTGGCGCGTAGCTGTTGGCCAATGGCCCCCGGAGTCAACCCTGCGGCCTTCCCGGCCGGAGTGACCCGAATCTCGAAGTGGCGTTTCCCGAGGGACAGGCTGTCCGAAATCTCGTAGATGCCCGGTATGTCCGCCATCATCGCTTTCAGCTCCGTGGCAGCATTCCTCAGGATGTCTGCGTCCTCGTGCTCGATCGCATAGGCGACATTCGGCCGCTGCCGGAGGGCCGAGGTCTGGTATTCGACCCTCTCCAGGTCGGAAATGTCGCCGACGGTCAAGCGCCAGGCCTGTTCGACTTCGTCCGGCGTTGCCTTGCGTATAGGCTGGTCTTCGAGATGGAGCCTCACCGAGGCCAGGTGACTGCTGTTGCCCAATTCGTCATAGGTCTGTGTCGACGCGAGGTTGCCGACAACGATGCTGATGGACTCGACGGATGTCCCTTCGAACTGATCGTTGATCGTCCCCGCAGCCTCCACGAAACGCTCTGCTGCGGCCTGGGTCTCCTCGAATGGCGAGCCCGCCGGGAGGTACAGGTCGACCTGCACCATCTCGCCGCCAGTGCCGCCTTCGTTCAGGACGATGACCCGGACGGTTTCAGACCTCAAAAGCAGCACCGATATCAGAACGACCGCGACTCCGCCCGCGAGCGTCCACCAGCCGTGGCGTACGGACCAGGAAACCGCCGGCGCGACGACGCGGTCCCGGACACCCTCCAGGAGGTTCCCCATCCGGTCCTGGACATCGCTCAACGGCGGCAGGCTCCAGCGTCTTTCGTGGGAAAGATGGGCCGGCAGAATGAAAAACGCTTCGATCAGCGACACCGAGAGGACAAACAACGCGACGTAGGGGATGACGTTCACGATCTGGTAAAAGCCGGCGGTGACGAAGAGAAACGGCAGCAGGGCAATGATCGTCGTGGCCACGCCGACAGTGATCGGACCCGCCACCGCCCGCGCGCCCGAAACTGCGGCAGCAAGCGCATCCTTGCCGCGGGCGCGCTCCGCCGCGATGCTCTCCCCCACCACGACGGCGTCGTCCACGACGATGCCGACCATCAGGAAAAAGGCGAAGATCGTGCCCAGGTTCAGGGTCAGTTGGGCAAGATCGAAGAACAGCATCGACCCCACGAAGGACAGCAGGATGCCGACGGTGATCCAGGTTGCGACGCGAAGGTCGAAGACCAGCACGAGGCAGACAAAAACCAGTACGGTGCCGACGATCCCATTGCTGACGACATTGGATATCCTGTCCAGCGCCGTCTTCGCCCGGTCGTTCCATACTTCGACCGACACGCCGCCAGGCGCGACGTAGTTCGCACGCCAGGACATGATCTCGTCTGCGACGTCCGCGATCGATTGCCGTTCCGAGGCGTTCACGCGAACGAGGATGCCCGGCTGCCCATCGACCGTGGTAATGACGTTCTGGTCGACGAATCCGTCGCGAATCGTCGCAACGTCGCCGAGGGTCACGATGGTTCCGTCGAGACGTGTAATGAGCGGGATGTCCTCGAACTCCTTGCCCGCGCGGCGCTTGGCGACCGTGTGCAGAATCACTCCGCCCGCCTGCGTGCGCAGTTCGCCAAACGTCAGGTTCACCGATGCTCGCCTAACCGAACTGGACACCTCCACGATGGACAGCCCGTTGCGGCGCAACTCCTCTTCGCTCAACTCTATGGTTATCTCCCGGTCGCGCGTGCCTCTCAGCACTACCTGGGAGATGGAGGGAAGCGCGAGCAACTCGTCGCGCACTTCTTCTGCGGCAGACCGCAACTGGTTCTCGGACACCACGGACGACGAAACGGCCAGGGTCATGACTTCCAATGCCGTGCGCATGAGAACCACTTCCGGCTGTTCCGCTATGGGCGGCGGGAAATTCTCGATGCGGCCCACGGCATTCTTGACATCGTCGAGGACGGTGTCGGCATCGGCGAAGGTCCGCATTTCAATCTCGATCCGACCCAGACCCTCGGTCGCCGTTGCGACGACCCGATCCACCCCGGAAAGCCCGACCACGCTCTCCTCGATACGACGGTTGATGTCCTCCTCCACCTCCTTGGGCGACGAACCCGGCGACGGGACCGTGACCAGCACACGTCGCAGGTCGAGTTCGGGAGAATGCTGAATAGGCAGTTGCAGTCCGGAGATCGCGCCGCCGACGATCAGGAACACCATCAGCAGGTTGGCGGCCACGGGATTGCCCGCGAAGTACGCGATCGGGCCGGTCTTCGTCGCCGTCTCTTGTCTCGCCGCAGCCTCGGTATCGATTGTGCTCATGTCCGGGTCCCGCTATCCCGAGGTCGAGACCGCCACGGCCATTCCTTTCCTGGCTTCCGGCACCGTGCCGACCACCACTCCCTGGCCGAAATCGAACGCCTCCGTCACCCAGCCGGCATCCACGCGACCGAGGGTCGCGGGCTGCACGATGTCCAGAATGCCGCCGTGAACCACCCAGACGCTGCCGCCCTCCCGAAGAACGGACTCCGGGAGCACGTAGACGTTGTCGCGCGAGGATCCGAAGATCTCCGCCTCGACGAACATGCCGGGCAGGGGCAGGGAGTCCAGCGTCGCCTCGTCCGAGAACTTGAGAAATAGCGTCGCCAGCCGGGTTTTCGGCGCAACTATCGACGATACGCGCACCACCTCCGCGTCATAGGTCTCCGATCCGACACGCAGGCGGGCAGCTCGACCGATCACCGGGTCCAGGGATTCCAGGTCCACCAGTTCGATCGGCACCTCCGCCTGCAGCGCCTCGGCCCGGTAGACGATCCCCAGCGGGGCGGCGCGACCTCCCTCTTCCACCGGGCCCACCAGTTCGCCGACCGCGACATCCGTGTTCACAACGCGGCTATCGTAGGGAAAGGTTATGGTCGTCCTCTCAAGGTCGAGCTTCGCCAGTTTCAGCTCCGCCCGCGCTTTTGCCAGCGCGCCTTCCGATCTCCCCTGCGCTTCCCTGACCGCCGCTTCCGCAGCTTCGACGCGGAGCTCGAACTCGGTCGGGTCAATCCTGACGAAGTGTTCGCCCGCCGCAATCGATCCGCCATTGGTGAACTTCGGCGATACCCAGGTAACGCGGCCCGCGACCTCTGACACCACCCTGGCCCTCCTCTCGAGCCTGACAGAGCCAGTGAGCCTGATGCTGAGTGCCTGGGCTGTGGGCTCGGGCTGGATCACGTCGACGAGGGGATCGCCGCCACCCATCGCGGTATCGGCGACGGATTGGCGCTCCAGGCGGTCGGGTGCTCTCGCGAAATACAGGGCGAGCAAGATCAGGACAAGGATCGCCGCCAACTGTGCAAAGCCAAACCATCTGGATCGGTCGGACCGATCTTCGGACTCTTGCGACATTTTTGTTCCTCCTCCCACCGTCTATTGTGAACGAGCCAAACGGACTGGTCCAATCAGAATCAGGGCGGTCATTTCAGCCACACCACCTATTGATGCAAATCGGGCTCCGATGCAACGGAACACCACATGGACCTGCAGGTTCCGTTATTGAGTCATTGCTGACACCACGAGGCGCGCCGCCACAACTCACGATAACCTGTTGGCGGACGCGGCGGAAACCGCGCAAAATTAGATTCCGTAATGGCCATCGAGATCCGATCCGCAACCGCAGGGGAAATGGCACAGTTCGGCATGCTCGCCGGATACGTCTATGGCGGCGCGTACGGAGACGGGCCGGATAACCTCGTTGCTTCCGTCACGCGCCCCGAATGGACACTATGTGCATTCGACGGTCCGCGGCTCGTTTCGAGTTTTTCGACCATCCCGTTCACCATGCGCGCGAATGGAGCGGCACTGCCGATCGGGGGCGTGTCCGCCGTCGGCACGCTGCCGGAATACCGGCGCCGCGGTCTCGTTCGGCGCATCATGACCCAGGCCTTCGCCGACATGCGGGAGGGAGGCCGGCCGGTCGCAGCCCTGTGGGCGTCACAAGCCGCGATTTACCAGCGCTTCGGCTTTGCCATGGCTTCCACGCTACGTGGCTACGCCGTCGACACCGTCGATATTGAGTTCTTCGACGGTGACGAGGGCGCTGGCCACGTCGAGCGTCTCGACCCCAACTCGGGCTACGACCTGGTCAAGGATATCTACATCCGCTTCGTCAACGAGCGCATGGGTTACCTGCATCGCGGCCGGGCGCTTTGGATGCACAACGCCCTCGAGACGCGCGAAGCGGATGGCCCGGTCCACATCGCCGTCTCCCGCGGCGCATCCGGCCCCGACGGTTACGCGGTCTATACGTTGCGCGAAGGCAGGCGCGACCACGCCGCGCGCAGCCAGGAAATCGTTGTCCGCGACCTGGCCTGGCTCTCGTCCAGCGCATACCGCTCGCTGTGGACTTTCTTCAAGCGACACGACCTAGTCGGGCGCGTGCGCTGGAACAATGCCCCGTGCGATGATCCGGCGGTGGAGTATTTCCTCGAACCGCGCATGCTCGGGGCTCGTGACGGGGAGGGTTTCTGGATGCGCCTGGTGGACGTCGCCGCTGCGCTCAAGGGGCGCGGCTGGACTGTGGATGGCGAGGTTTCCATCAGCGTTCGAGACGATCCCCTCGCGCCATGGAACTCCGGACACTATCGGCTCACCGTCTCCGGCGACGCCGTTGACGTGACCCCGTGCCCGCCAGGTACCGACATCCAGCTCTCCGTGAAGGCGTTGGCCTCACTCTACGCCGGGCGTCGTTCCGCGCGAGAACTGTCCGCGTGGGGCCTGTTGGACGGCGATTCGGATGCGGTGCAACGCGCCGATGCCCTGTTCACAACGCGGTACGCGCCGCACTGTCCCGATCATTTTTAGTGCTGGCCGATGTCCCTGGGAATGATCTTTCTCACCGGCCTCGGCCTCTTCGTCGGCCTGGGGATCCTGTACCTCGCGTGGCGTTTCGTCGACAACCAACCCTCGGAGATCAACCCCCGTCTTCCCCCACCCGAGCCTCCTCCGCCTGCCCAACGCGCAGACGAGGACAGGCACAAGCCCGGGCGCATGCACCCCTCGACGGTCCTCGGCCTGGTCGGCATTACCCTGGGTCTGGCCGCGATCCTCTTCGTCCTGTTCTTCGGTCCGTCCAGCCCTTTGCGCTGAGCCTCACGGGGGCACCGCGCTCCCCGTCCATGTAGTACGATGCCGAACCGGGAGCGGTGGCGTATCCGCGGGTCAGCGGCGACGCAAACGGGTCGCGGGAGGAAACACATGGACCTCGCCTACGGCGCGGAGTACGAGAGATTCCGCGAGGAAGTCCTCGCATTTCTTGCGGAACACGGCAAGCACTCGCCGCCCCAGTTGTCCCGCGGCAAGTCGGACGCGAAGGCGCGCGCCTGGCAGCAGCTCCTGATCGAACACGGCTACGCGGCACGCACGATCCCGAAGGAATACGGCGGCTACGGGGCCGAGCCGGATGTCCTGAAGTCCCACATCATCGCCGACGAGTTCGCGAAGGCGCGTGTGCGGGCCGGCCACATCGGCGACGACCGGCTGGTGCCCACGTTGCTCGAACTCGGCACCGAGGAACAGAAGCGCGCTTACGTTCCGCCGACGATCCGGGGCGAGATGCGCTGGTGCCAGGGCTATTCGGAACCGAACTCCGGCTCCGACCTCGCATCGCTGTCAACGCGGGCGGAACTCGATGGCGACGAGTTCGTCATCAACGGCCAGAAGATCTGGACTTCCGGCGCACAACACGCGGACATGATGTTCTGCCTGGTTCGGACCGAGCCAGACGCTCCAAAGCACCAGGGCATCAGCTACCTGTTGTTCTCCATGGACACGCCGGGCATCGAAGTGCGGCCGCTGGTGACGATGACCGGCGAGGCCACGTTCAATGAAGTGTTCTTCACCGACGTGCGCGTGCCGGCGAGCCAGATCGTCGGACGCCGGGGCGAAGGCTGGTACGTGGCGAACATCACGCTGAAGCATGAGCGCGGCGGTCTGGGCGACCCGAACCAGGCGGAGACACGGTTCTTCCAGGTCGTCGACATGATGCGAAACGAAACAATCGACGACCGGCCGTTGATGGAATATCCCGCCTACCGCGACCGCCTGCTGAGACTCCAGGGTCAGATGCTCGCGATGCGATTCAACGGGATGCGGATCCTGAGCCACGCGATCAAGGGCGAGGAACCGGGGCTGCCGCGCTGGATCGTCAAGCTCAACGGTTGCGAGATGAACCACCAGATGGCCGGGATGGCGGTCGATCTCATGGGCGAACTCGGCGTTCTCTACCACGGCAGCCCCCACATGCGGGACGGCGGCCTCTGGCAGCAGCGATTCATGCTGGACCTTGGCCTCATCATCGGCGGCGGCACCGCGCAGATCCAGAAGAACCTCATCAGCGAACGCGCCCTCGGGCTGCCCAAGGAACCCAGACTCACAGAGCGGCAGCAATAAATGGAGTTCGGCCTCAGCGAAGAGCAGCGGATGCTTCAGCAAAGTGTCTCCGGATACCTCGGATCCGCCTGTGCGCTGCCCCGCGTCCGCGAAGCTGTCGACGCCGGCCACACCAAACCAACGGATGTCTGGGAAGGACTTGCACAATTGGGCGTACAGGGCATCGTCACGCCGGAAGACTACGGTGGAGTCGGTCTCGACATGCTGGACGCCGCACTCGTGGCCGAGTCGCTCGGCGGCGCTGTCGCCCCCGCGCCATTCGTGGCGTCCTCCGTGATGGCACCGGTCGCACTGATGCAGGCCGGCAGCGACGCGCAACGGGAGGCGTGGCTGCCGAGGATCGCGTCCGGCGAAGCGGTGATCGGAGTGGGGCTGACAGAGCAGATAGGACGCCGGGAAAGCGACGGCATTGCAGTCGACCGCGGACGCCTGACCGGCCGCGCAATGTTCGTCCTCGACGGGATGGATGCCGACGCGCTCATCGTTGCGGACAATGATGGCGCGCTGCACCTGGTTGACGCCGCGGATACCGAGCGGCGCGCGCTGAATACCGTCGACCGCACGCGATCCGTTGCCGAGGTTGCGCTCGATTCGACACCCGGCGAAGTCCTGCCGGGTTCCGTCGCAGACCGCGAACCCTTGCTCGCCACCATAGACGCGGGACGCATCATGCTCGCGGCCGATACGCTGGGGGCAGCCCAGAACATGCTCGATCAAGCGGTCGCCTACGCCAAGGAACGCCGCCAGTTCAATCGCGTCATCGGATCGTTCCAGGCCGTAAAGCACCTCTGCGCAGAGATGGCCGCAGCGCTCGAACCGTGCCGCTCGCTGGTCTGGTATGCCGCGCACGCCGTTCGTGCGGTGCCCGAGGAATCGCGCCTGATGGCGTGCCACGCCAAGGCGCACCTGGCGGAGGTCGGGCGCTTCGTCTCCCGCACGGCCACCGAAGTGCACGGCGGCATGGGCTTTACCGACCTGCTGGGCCTGCACTACTGGTTCAAGCGCATCGGCGTCGACCGGCAACTGCTCGGCGCGCCGGAAATCGTGCGCGAGGAAGCTGCGGTCGCGCAGGGCTGGATCACGGGCTAAGGGCAAATGGCAGACGACGCGGTCGACGTACTGATTATCGGGGCGGGCGCCTCCGGCGCGGCGATCGCGTGGAGCCTGGCCGATACGCGTATGCATATCGTCTGTCTCGAACAGGGCGACTGGATGAACCCCGCCGAGTACCCCAGCGCGCACATGGACTGGGAGTCCCGCGCCGGCGCAGAGTTCAGCATCAGCCCCAACCGGCGCGGTGGCGCGACGGACTACCCGATCAATGAAACGAATTCGCCCATAGCCGTCGCCAACTTCAACGCCGTGGGCGGCGCCACGATCCTGTACGCCGGGCACTTCCCCCGCTTCCACCCCTCCGACTTTCGCGTAAGGACGCTGGACGGCGTGGCAGACGACTGGCCGATCGACTACGACACGCTGGCGCCCTATTACGACGAGAACGACCGCATGATGGGCGTGTCCGGCCTCGCCGGCGATCCGGCCTATCCGCCAAAGCCCGCGGTCATGCCGCCCCTGCCCCTGGGCAGGGCTGGCACGAAGCTCGCCGAAGGGTTCAATGAAATGGGCTGGCACTGGTGGCCATCGGACAGTGCGATTGCCAGCGAGCCCTATGATGGGCGCGACAAGTGCATCAATCTCGGGGCATGCACCGCGGGTTGCGCCCAGGGTGCCAAGGCCAGCACCGACATCACCTACTGGCCGCATGCGATCCGTGCCGGGGTGGAACTCCGGACCCGCTGCCGCGTCCGCGAGATCACCGTGCGCAACGACGGTATGGCCGGCGGCGCGATTTACTACGATGCCGACGGTGTCGAGCGGGTGATCACGGCGGAGGTCGTCATCCTCGCGTGCAACGGCGTCGGCACCCCCCGGCTGCTGCTCAACTCGAAGTCGAACCTGTTCCCCGACGGACTCGCGAACAGCAGCGGTCTCGTCGGCAAGAACCTCATGTTCCACCCCTACTCCGCAATACGCGGGACATTCGAGACGGACCTGGACGGCGCCAGAGGACCCGGCAACTGCATCTGGAGCCAGGAGTTCTACGAGACGGACACGTCGCGCGGTTTCGTTCGCGGCTTCACCTACGAGATCGCCAGAGGCGGAGGTCCGGTCAATACCGCCGTCAACCGCATGCTGTCCGGCAAGGTCGCGTGGGGCGAGGACCACCACCGGTCCTATCGAAACGTCGTCAATCGCATCACGGGAATGGTGGGTATCTGCGAAGATCTGCCGGAACAGCACAACACCGTGACGCTCGACCCGGAACTCACGGATTCCGACGGCATCCCGGCACCCAGGATCGACTACACGTTGAGCGAGAACAGCCGCAGGATGCTGGACTTCTCCGTGGCGCGGGCGACGGAAGTGCTGGAGGCAGCCGGCGCCATCGACGTGGAAGCGACCGCCCCCATTCCCCAGGGCGGCTGGCACCTGATGGGCACCGCGCGCATGGGAACCGACCCGGAAACCTCCGTGGTCAACGAGTGGGGCCGAAGCCACGACGTGAAGAACCTCTTCATCGTCGACGGCAGCATCTTCGTCACCAGCGCGGGGGTCAATCCGACACGCACGATTCAGGCACTCGCGCTCTACGTTGCGGACTCCATGAAGCAGCGTCTCGCCAACCTGTTCGATTAGTGTTCCGTCACACGGCCTCGAAGCCGGGTGTCGTCCTGTTTGCGCTGGGATTCCTGACGCTCTTCCTGCAACTGGCACTGATCCGCTTCCTCGCAGGCACCATCTGGAACCTTGGCTACTTTCCCAACCTGGTGCTGCTCGCCGGGTTCATCGGCCACGGTTTCGGGTTCCTGCTGCACCGCAAGATCGGCGAGCGCGCATCTCTCCGGCTCTTCTACGGTGTTCCCACCGCGCTGGCGCTGTTCCTGCTTCTGGTCGTATGGCTGCGGCCTGCCATGCCCGGATTCTCGACGCAGGGAGGCGTCATCGGCGGTGAACTTTTCTTTACCTACGCCGTCGAGGAACGGACGGGAAGGCTGTGGAAGTTCGGATTCTGGTTCTCCGGGACCGTACTGCTCTTCTTTGGGATTGGACAGCGCATGGCGAAAGTGTTCCGGCGCTTCCGCCCGCTGACGGCCTATTCCCTCGACATCGGCGGCGCGCTGTGCGGTATCGCGGCGTTCATCGCGGTCAGCTATTGCCAATTGCCGCCATTCGCCTGGTTCGCAATCGCGGCGGCCGCGTTCGTGGTTTCCACGCCGTCGAAGCCAAGGCTCGACGCGCTGCTGCCGGCGATCACGCTCGCGGCGGTATCTCTGTCTATGGATTGGCCTCCCGGGGGCGGCATGCTGCCGTCCGATGGGAACACGAGGATCGAAACCCGTTGGTCGCCCTACCAAAAGGTGCAGTTCCTGGAAAGGACGGGAGCGCTTGGCGAAACGCACAGGCTGGTGTTCGTCAATGGCATCCACCACCAGGAGCTTCGCTCCACCGCGAACATCAGGGAACACGCCGACTGGTATGGCCTACCCTACCGCGAACGGCGGCAAGCATCGTTGCCGCCGCCGGACTCGGTGCTGGTGCTCGGAGCCGGAACCGGAAACGATGTAGCCATGGCGCTGGCGTCCGGCGCGAAACGCGTGACGGCGGTGGAAATCGATCCGACCATTCACGCGCTTGGCGCCGAGCACCACCCGGACAGGCCCTACGCCGACCCGCGGGTCACGACAGTTATCGGAGACGGCAGGCGGTTCTTGTTCGATACCGGCGAAAGCTACGACCTGATCGTATTCGC
The DNA here is from genome assembly GCA_965203615.1 of Candidatus Azotimanducaceae bacterium. Lineage (GTDB taxonomy): Bacteria > Pseudomonadota > Gammaproteobacteria > Pseudomonadales > Azotimanducaceae > VXNE01. The sequence continues at coordinate 3,206,752 of OZ241900.1, read as the reverse complement.
CCTCGTCGACTCGCTGGTCAAGGCGAGTTCGATGTCGCAACTGCGACTCGAGAACTACCTGCTCACAGTGGAGGCGTTCCAGCGGGCGGCCGAGCGCCTGAATCCGGGCGGGCAGATAGTGCTCTACAACTATTTCCGCCAGGACTGGCTGGTCGACAAGCTGATGCGAATGCTGAGCGTGGCGTTGCCGCCCGGCACCCAGACGCGGAGCGTCAAGATCGGGGCCCTGGGATTGTTGATCGCCCAGTCTCCACCCGATGCTCCCCGAGAACGTCCAGAGCATCGGTCCGACGAGGTGGGCCTGGAACCCGCGACGGACGACTGGCCCTTCGTTTACCTGCAGAAGCGCTCGCTCGGCGCGCTCTACCTGACGGGCATGGTCATGGTGGTCAGCCTCGCGGCCCTGGCACTCTCAGCCCATTTGCGCAGCAGCCCGGCAGTTCGGCCATCCCTGGCGGCCGCTTTCCTGCTCATGGGCTGCGCGTTCCTCCTGCTGGAGACGAAGAGCGTCATCCAGTTCAGTTTGCTGTTCGGCACGACGTGGCTCAACACCTCGCTGGTGTTCCTGGGCATCCTCGCCTCGGTGCTCGCCGCGGCGCAGGTCGCCGACCGTTTCGCGAGGCCCGGCTGGCTGCCCGTGTGTGCCATTCTCCTGGTGGCGTCTTCCGCCCTGCCGCTGATCCTGTCGCCGGGTGGGCTACTCGGCTTCGACACGGTAGAGCGCCTGATCCTGGCGTGCCTGTTGATGTTCACGCCGGTGTTCCTGGCGAACCTGGTGTTCGGCATCCTGTTCCGCGATCGGGAAGATGCGGAACTCTACTTCGGCTGGAACCTGCTCGGCGGCGTACTTGGGGGCGTGCTGGAATACCTGAGCATGGTCACCGGCTACCAGGCGCTGTCGGCACTGGTCGCGTTGCTGTATGTTGCGGTCGCGGTACTGGCCTGGGTGGCGCTGCGCGCGGCATCGCGGGGCTGACGCCCGCCGATGATCGCGAAGTGTCAAGACCTCGATGACCGGGAGCGATGAAGATGCGCGACGTGATCGCCAGCGACAATCCATATTCCATTGAGGAGCGCGAAGTGCTGCGCCAGGTCGCCGGCGTCCTGATACCCGCGAGCGAGGAGTACAGCGTTCCGGGCGCGGACGACGAGGTGATCTTCGCCCGCATCCTGGTGCTCGCCACGAAACGCGTGGAGTCCGTCAGGTCAGGAATCGAGGCGCTGAATTCCCTGGCGAAGGCACGTCATGACGAAGGGTTTCCGGGACTCGACAAGGCACAACAGACTGCCTTGCTGCGTGATGCGGCAAGCGCCTCCTTCCTACGGCAGATGATTCATTGCATCGCGACGTCCTACTACCAGGACGGTCGTGTGCTCGCCTCGATCGACCTGAAGTCCACCCCGCCATTCCCGGGCGGCCACGAGATCGAACAGGGCGACTGGTCCCTGCTGGATCCGGTCAAGGCACGGGCACCGTTCTACCGGAACCCGGAGGCAACCCGAAAAAGGGACGCGTAGTGCGCGGAATGCGCGCTGCGATCCGCGACGATGGCCCTGAACTCGTCCGGATCCTTGAGTCGCGCCGTCGAGTCGCCATCCGTCCTGAGCGCGACCGCCAGGCGGGACAGCCAGAATGCGAGCGCAGCGTAAAGAAGAAATCCCGGAAGGAGGTCGATTTCGTGGCGGGTAAGCGGGCGCACCCCGCGATAGGCATCGACCAGTGCTGCGGCGCGCTCCGGGTCGAGTCCGCCGCCAGGATCGATGCACCAGTCGTTCGCCGCCACCGCCAGGTCGTAAACGAGGTAACCACCCGCCGCGTGGTGGAAGTCGACGACACCGGTCAGCTTCGACTCTTCGAACAGCACGTTGTCGCGAAACAGGTCACCGTGCACGAGGCCTGACGGCAGTCCCCCGACATCCTCCCCGGCCAGCAGGTCCCCTACCTGCATGACAGCATCCGTGACAAGGCGCACATCGGCGTCCGCCATGCGGCACCGAACCCCTGACTCCCGATTCCGCAGCCAGCGCGCATCTCGGGGATAGGCCGGCACGTCGAACCCGGGATTCCGGGTCGCCCGGTGGAACTCGCCGATGAAGCGGCCCAAGGCACGAAGCTGCTCGACAGAAGGATTGTCGACGTGTTGTCCCGGCAGCATCGGGGACAGCATGGCCTGCCTCCCATCCATCGACTCGATGGCGCTGCCCTGGAGGTTTCGGATCACCGGAGCGACGGGCAACCCGGCAGCATGGCACAGATCGAGCAGCGGGACGTAACTCGACCCCGCATTTGAGGGCTGTTCCAGGATCGTCAGCACCCAGTCGCGCCGGACACCGTCGCTCGACGTCTCGATGAAGTAGTTGCGGTTCTCGATGCCGTGGGAAGCCGGCCGGTGCCCGAGCAGGCGGCCGACATCGTAGCGTGCGAGCAGGTTCTCGAGGGTTTCCCGATCCAGCGGGCGGATCAATCCCATGCACGAACACCTCAAGGCGGGGGAGCCTCACCGACCGAGGCGAGAATACGGCGAACGGGACACTAACTGAAGGTTCGTTGGACGCCAGCCGCTTGCGACCGCTACCGCACATCGGACAAACTTGGTGCGAGCAAACCTCGGGGGATGGTATGGCCGACGCGTTGTCGTCGTTCCGCATCTGCGATTTCACCGGCATCCTTGCCGGCGCCGGCGCCACCAAGTGGCTCGCGGGATTTGGCGCCGAAGTGATCCGGATCGAGGACCCCGTTCGCGAAGGCCGCTGGGATATCCTGCGCGGCAGGCAGCCGTGGGTCGACGAGCGGCGCGGCATCAACCTCGGCGGCGCCTTCAACAACCACAACGTCGGCAAGCTCGGCATCACGCTGAACCTGCGCACGGAGAAGGCCAGGGAGATTCTCGAGCGGCTCATCGCGGTATCCGACGTGGTGACCGAGAACTTCTCCAAGGGCGTGATGGAACGCTGGGGCTTCGGCTACGAGCGCCTGAAAGCCATCAAGCCGGACATCATCTACGTCTCGAACTGCGGCTTCGGTCACACCGGGCCGTACAGCGATTTCAAGAGCTTCGGACCGGTCGTCCAGGCAATATCGGGACTGACGTTCACCTCGGGGCTTCCCGGCCACCCACCCGCCGGCTGGGGTTATTCGTACATGGACCATACCGGCGCCTATTACCACGCGATGGCGATCCTGCTGGCGCTCATCCACCGCCAGCGAACCGGCGAAGGCCAGTGGGTGGATCTCTCCTGCACCGACGCCGCGTTGACGCTTCACGGCCCCGCGCTGCTCGACTGGACGGTGAACGGCCGTCCCACCCGCCGCGAGGGGCAACCGCAGTCGAATCGGAACTTCTGGCCGCCCATGGCGCCCCACGGCATCTACCCCAGCCAGGGTGACGACGACTGGGTCGCCATCGCCTGCCGCAACCAGGATGACTGGGAGCGGTTGTGCGCCGCGGTGGACGAGGACTGGTGCGGGGATCCGGCGTTCGCCGATGCTTCGTCCCGCCACCAGCGCCAGGATGCCCTCGACAGCCACCTGGGCTCATGGACGGCAGGGCGGACCAAATTCGATGTCCAGGCACTGCTCCGCGATGCCGGCGTGCCCGTCTCGGCGGTACTGAAACCCGGGGAACGCGTCGATCTCGACCCCAGCACCGGCGAGTTCGGACTCTGGCCAACCGTCAAGCACCCCGAGATCGGCGAAATTCGCGTTGACGGGCAACCGGTGCACTTCTCGGAAACCGACTGGCACTACGACCGCAGCGGCCCCTGCCTCGGCCAGCACAACGCGAAGGTGCTGACCGAACTGCTCGGATTCACCGACGAGGAAGTTGCAACCTTCCAGGAGGAAGGCGTCCTGTGACCGGCGTCAATGGCAACTCCAGCCCGCGCCCGGGCGCGCTTCAAGGCATCCGCGTCATCGAATTGGCGCGGGACCCCATCGCGTTCGCCGGCAAGCTCCTGGGCGACATGGGCGCCGATGTCATCCTCGTCGAACCGCCCGAGGGCGATCCCGCGCGCGGTTATCCGCCGTTCGTCGACGACCGGCCCGGCGAAGATCGCAGCCTCTACTGGTGGCACTACCACACCAGCAAACGCGGCGTGGTTATCGATCTCGACGACGAGGGCGGCCGCGGCCGCTTTCGCGACCTGGTCGCCACGGCGGACGTGCTGCTCGAAGCCGAACCGCGGCGGCGGCTGGCGGGCTTGAGCATCGACTACGAGGATCTGAAGTCGATTCGGGCCGATCTTGTCCACGTCGCCGTGACCCCCTACGGGCGCGCCAACCCGAAGAGCGATCTGCCGTTCACCGACCTGACGCTCATGGCCGCCGGCGGACCGCCGTGGAGTTGCGGCTACGACGACCATTCGCTGCCGCCCATTCGCGGTCCGCTGCAGGGATTCCAGATCGCGTCGCACTTCGCCGTCATGTCGACCCTCACCGCGTTGCTGCATCGGGCCATATCCGGCACCGGCCAGTTCATCGATGTCAGCATGACGGCGGCCGCCAACGTCACCACCGAGGGCGCCTCCTACAACTGGCTGATAGCGCAGAACACCGTGCAACGGCAGACCGGTCGCCACGCGTCGGTGAGGCCATCGGTGGAGACGCAACAACTCTGCTCCGACGGACGCTACGCGAACACCGGCGTCGGGCCGCGCCAGGCCGCCGGATTCGCCGCCCTTGACAAATGGCTGAGGGAACTTGGCCTCGACGCCGAACTACCCGAAGCGGTGTTTCTCGAAATGGGCGCCCACTACGAAGGCCATCTCGACATCTCGAAGATCGGCGAAGACGACGAGATCACCGCGATTTTCGGTGCCAGCCGCGCCGCCCTGCGGCTCATCGCATCCAGGCTGCCGGCGCAGGACTTCTTCGTCGGCTGCCAGCGTGCCGGGCTCACCGCGGGCGCGGTCAACTCACCGGAGGAGGCTTTCGAGGACGAGCACTTCAAGTCGCACGGCTTCCAGGTCCCGGTGTGCCACGAGGACCTCGGCCGCGACGTCGTATATCCGGGCGCACCGATCAAGTTGCCCGAGTGCCCGTGGGCGATCTCCCGCCGCGCGCCGAAACTCGGCGAGCACGACGAAGAGGTTTTCGCGGAACTCGCCTCGCTGGCGGAGGGCCGGCCGTAAAGCCGACCGTCACACGGTCCTTATGGAAAGGAGCCCTTCAAGCCCAACGAAGTCGTTCGGATTCCTGGTGTAGAGGGCAAGTTCGTTGGACGCTGCGGTCGAAGCGATCAGCAAGTCCGCCAGGCGGGACCGGGTTGATCGCCCGGAGACGCGCATGGCGGAACACACGCGGCCATACATCCGGGCGGCGTCCGTGTCGAACGGGAGCGGATCCCACGTCTGGGCTGCCCATTGGAGTCGATCCTGGCGGTTCGCCCGTTCAGTGTCGCTGCGGGCGGCATGGGGTCCGGCAGCCAATTCCGCCAACGTGATGGTCGCGATAGCAGATTCGTCGGGCAGGAGATCGATGTCGATCCTGTCCATATCGATCACCACGGAGGTATCCAGCAGTCCACGGGTTGGGGTTGCACCCGCCTCAGCCATCGACGGACTGATCTACCATGGCATCCAGGTCGTTGCGGAACTGCACCGCATTTATGGACGGAGCGCGGGACGCCGCTTCGGCGATGACCGCCCTCGGTGCGAATTGCCGGGGCTGGATGGGGCGGAGTTCCGCAATCGGGTCCCCGTTTCGAGTCACGACGACGCTGTACCCCGCCCGAACTTCCCGAAGTACGGCCGCGGATTCATTCCGGAGCTCTCGCTGGTTGATGGTCCTTTTCATGGATCGCGAACGTAGCACTTTTGCTACGGTGTGGCAACAAAACGAAGTGCCAGCGAGATTCGAACCTCAGTCAGGCGAGTTTCACGATCATCTTGCCGGTGTTCTCGCCACGGAAAAGCCCGATGAAGGCGTCCGGTGCGCTGCGTATACCTTCGCGGATCGTCTCCCGCCAGACGATCTGACCGCTTGTGAGCCATGACTCCATGTCGCGCTCGAACGGCTCGCGCAGTTCCGGATAGTTGCCCTGGACGAATCCACGAAGCGTCAGGCGAAGCCCGATGGCAACCAGCAGGTTGGAAGGCCCCGGCGCCGGCGTCGTGTCGTTGTAACGCGATATCCCGCCGCATATCGCCACGCGGCCCAGCAACCGCATGTTTGCGAGCGCCGCTTCCAGGTGGTCGCCGCCGACGTTGTCGAAGTAGACGTCGATGCCTTCCGGGGCACCCTTGCGAAGCTGCTCCGGCAGGTTGCCGTCCCGATAGTTGAAGGCATGGTCGAAGCCGATCTCCCGGCAGAAAGCCACCTTTTCCGGCGAGCCCGCGCTGCCGATCGTCCGGCAGCCCTTGAGGCGGGCAATCTGGCCCGCGATGCTGCCTACCGCGCCAGCCGCGCCGGAAACGAAGACCGTCTCTCCCTCACCCAACTCCGCCGCGCCAATCAGACCGTCATAGGCGGTTCTGCCGGTCATGCCGAGCGGTCCCATGTACGCGGTGACCGGCAACGATGTTTCCGGCAGCTTCTGCAGGCCCGCGCCGTCCGACAGGAATCCCTCGCGCCATCCCAGGTTGCTGGAGACCAGGTCGCCTTCCTCGAAGTCACCGTGCCGGGAGGCCTCGACCCTGCCGATAGCGCCCCCGTACAGGACCTCATTGAGCCCGAAGCCTTCGTTCATGCGACCGCGCATGTACGGATCGACGCTGATGAGGAGATTCCGTACCAGCACCTCCCCCTCCCCGGGATCGGGAAGCTCCCGCGTGACGAAGGCGAAATCCTCCGGCACAGCCATGCCGCTCGGACGACGCACGAGGTGTACTTCCGTAGATGATGTCATCGACATGCCGACTCTCTCCGTTAAGGTCGATTCGCGGGGATTCTAACGCTCCCGATAGTATCGGTTGCCGCGCGACATGCCGGCGGCCGCCCAAAACGACGGTTCAGCGCGCCGTATATCCACCATCCACCGGCAGCACGGCACCGGTAATGAAGCTCGCGTCCTCGCTGGCGAGGAACGTCACGGCCGCGGCGACCTCCTCCGGTATTCCGAAACGTGCCATCGGATGCAACGACTTAAAGAAGGTGCCAAGTTCGGGGTCGGCAAGAAACGTCTCTGTCATCGCAGTCTCGATGTAACCGGGCGCCACGGCGTTCACCCGCACGCCCCGGCTCGCCCAACTGGTCGCGTATTGGCGAGTCAGTCCGATGACGCCGTGCTTCGTCGCAACGTACCCGCCCGTGGACGCCGAAGCGACTTCCGCGTCCATGGCGCCAGGACTGGCCAAGCTCACGAGTCCCGCAACCGATGCGGTGTTGACGATCGCGCCGCCACCCGCTGCCGCAAGCATCGGCGCACCGAAGCGAAGGCCGTGGAAGACGCCGGACAGGTTGATGGCGATGGTCGTATCCCAACCCCGCCTGCCGCCAACGCCCGCGTTGTTGAAGATCACGTCCAGGCGGCCGTAATCGTCGGCGGTCCGCTTCAGCGCTGCCTCGACCTGGTCTTCGATAGCCACATCGAGTGCCAGTGACGAAGCGCCCGCGGCCGAGGCATTGACCGTCGAAGCCGTTTGCGCCGCACCCTTTCCGTCTATGTCCGCGCACATCACCGATGCGCCTTCGCCGGCCATGCGCAACGCGCTCGCCCGCCCGATACCGCTCGCGGCCCCCGTCACGAAGGCCACCTTTCCGTCGAGTCTGCCCATGTGATTCCTCCCGGATCGGAGGTTGGCCAGCGTATCACTCCGGGGGCGAGCCATGCCTGTCGGACGCCGCCCAAGTCCGCATTGGCTGGCCCTGATCGGTGGCCTTCCCTAAGACCATGGGTGTCCTTAGGTCGTGGGTGTCCCCAAGTCAGCGGTGTTCCCGGACCGTTCCATCGGCCCATCACCAAACTCGGTTTCGAAACGGTTAGACTTCACGCGCTCGCCCACCGGGATGCTCCATGCGAAACCTCCTGATTGCGCCTCTGTGCGGAGCACTGCTCGCCACTGTTTCCGTCACGCCCGCCGCCGCGGGTGGCACCATCGAGGCCTACTCCGACAGCGACGACGAGGAAGCCACTCCCTGGACCAGCCTGAAGCCGAACGATGCCGACGAACTGTTCCATTTCGTCATCGTCGCCGACCGCACCGGCGGCGAGAGGCCGGGGGTCTTTCCCGCGGCGATGCCGAAGATCAACCTGCTCGAGCCCGCATTCGTCGTCAGCGTCGGCGACCTGATCGAGGGTTACACCGAGGACCAGGCACGGCTCGACCAGGAGTGGGACGAGTTCGAACAGTTCATCGGTGAACTCGAAACGCCGTTCTTCTATGCCGCCGGCAACCACGACATGAGCAACGCGGTGATGGCGGCGACCTGGCAACAGCGATTCGGCCCGTCGTACTACCGATTCGTATACAAGGACGTGCTGTTCCTGGTCCTGAACTCCGAACTGTTCGGCATGGTCAGCGATCCGGAGTCCGCGGTCCCGGGACCGTGGACCCAGGCGGAACAACTCGGCTTCATCCAGCGGACCCTGACCGAGTATCCCGGCCCGCGCTGGACGATCGTCATCATCCACCAGCCGCTGTGGGACTACGACCCGGTGCGCGGCGATTGGCCCCTGGTCGAAGAAATGCTGGGTGAGCGGGATTACACCGTGTTCGCCGGACACTTCCACCGGTACGTGAAGCATGTCCGCAACGATCGCAAGTACATTACCCTGGCTACCACCGGCGGCATCAGCAATCTGCGCGGTCCGGTCTACGGAGAGTTTGACCATATCGCCTGGGTCACCATGACGGACAACGGTCCGCGCATCGCAAACCTGCTGCTCGACGGCATCCACGACGAAAACGTGTCCACGACGGCCACCCGTGCCACGATCGGGTCCCTGAAAGACGCCGTCGTCTCGCTTGCCGTGTTGGGCGACGGGGACTACTTCGAGAGTGGCTCCGTAGCGTTTGAGATCGGCAATCCCGGGGAGGCCGAACTCCGTGTCTCGCCACTGGCACAGGGCGGACCGCACCTGCGCGTGAGCGGAGGTTTGAGAGACATCGTTCTCGCCCCTGGAGACCGGGAACGTGTCGAGATTCAACTCGAAACGGATACGCCTGTGGCATACGGCGCACTCGCCCCGGGCCGTATCACCTGGTCCATGGAGACCACCTTCGACGGGCAGCCCCTGGCCGTGCAATCCAGATCTGCCCTGCTTCCGGTAGCGCCTTTCCCGTTGCCGACCGGCAGGGCACCCACCGTCGACGGCGACCTTGCCGATTGGGACGCCCTGCCCTTCGTCGTTGACCGGCAGGGCGACATCGGTTCCCGCGGTGCCGCCCCCGAGGACGTGTCCTATCGTTTCGGCGTTCTTGAAGCGGGTGGCGACGTCTATTTCGGCATAGCGGTCACTGACGACAAGATCGACGCGGCCGAGGACGAAAGCCCGCGCTACCAGGACCATGCGCGCATTACCGTGGATGCGCGACCCGACCCCGAGCGCTCCGAGAATCAGCCATTGTTCGAGGCCATGCGCGAAGGGCACCTGGAAAAGATCGCCCATGACTACATGACGCTGGTGGAGGGCCGCGAGGACAAGGTCATCGCTTTCCTCGACGACGCGCGCGCCGCGGTCGAATGGCGAACGGTCCGGACGGCCCAGGGGTACAACGCCGAGGCGAAGGTCTCGGGAGTGTTTCTCGACACCGTACGGGGCGAGCGATGGGACGTGATCCGAATCGGCGTCACCGTGGCCGATTTCGACCCGGACGAAACAGCCAGGGTCTACCTCAACTGGCAACCGTGGCGAATGGGCACTGCCCCGGTAGCGGCATCGGGGACGTTCGTACGCTCGGACCCGCCTCAACCCGGTCCGGAGTGATCAGGCGGCGTATCCCCAGTAGGTGAACCCGGCGAACCTGGGCGTAGAAGGCAGGTACATCGTCTCGACTTGCCGAACATCAAAGCCACCCTCCCGAAGCAGGTGGGGAATATCACGGTTCAGGTGGCAACCACCCGCGAGCCTTGACCAGAAGGGATCAATGCGATCCTGCCAGCGCCGCACAGAGTCGTCGGGCGCGCTGCCGTGTTCGCTGAACAGCAATTTGCCGCCGGGTCTCAGTACCCGACGCATTTGCTGAACCGCAGTCTTCCATCCGGGAATGGTGCACAACGTATAGGTCAGGACGACGGTATCGGCACTGTCGTCCTCGAGCGGGATCTCCTCGGCGGGAAGGCCGAGCCAGCGCAACTCGAACGGTGCCGCCTCAACCCTGGCCCGGGCTCTCCTGCGCATTCCCTCCGATGGCTCCAGGCCCCAGACAAGCTCAACCTTCCCGAGGTCGTAAAAGGGGATATTGAGTCCGGAGCCCATGCCGATCTCCAGAACCCGACCCTCGGCCTGCGGCACCACCTTCTCCCGCTGCCTCGCGACGGGGTTGGCAGCACAACCCCGATCGATGCAGTGCGGCAGGATTCGATCGCTATAGAAGCCCATGTTCGAGTCTCCGGTGGTTCGCCTCCCCGCGCTCCGGGCAATCCTGCCACAGGTGTCCGACTAGACGCACGGGACCCTGTTGCCCGGCGCCCCAAGTTGCGGCACGATGGGCCGGATTGGGCGCGGCAAACGGAGGTCGCGATGGAGGAAAAGCCGACTGGCATCGGAATCGCTACGATTGGATGGATCCTCTTCGCCGTGGGGCTGGTTGTTGTGGCCATCCTGGGCTTCCAGGCGTTTTTGCAGGCGCCCCTGCTCGTCAAGCTCCTCCTGGCGGGGATCTACGGCGGTCTTGGGCTATTGCTCGTATCGGTGCTGCGTCAGCGCCTCACCGAACGCAAGACCGATAAATACCTCGACGTGGAGATCTGAGCATGATCGTTGTCACATCCGAGTCCATCACAGGCAAACGCATCGTCAAGACACTCGGTCTGGTGCGGGGCAACACCGTGCGCGCGCGCCACATCGGACGCGACATCATGGCCGGGTTGCGCAACATCGTCGGCGGGGAGATTCACGAATACGCGAAGCTCATCGCCGAGAGCCGCGAGCAATCCCTCGACCGCATGATCGCCGAAGCCGCGAAACTCGGCGCAAACGCCGTCGTCGCCACCCGCTTCACGACGTCGATGATGATGGGCGGCGCCGCCGAATTGCTGGCGGTCGGTACGGCCGTCGTTGTCGAAGACGCAAGCTGAACTTTTCCGGAGCGACAAGATGAAATACGACCTCGTCATCAGGAACGGAACCATCATCGACGGCTCGGGGGCACCCGCCTATCACGCGGACGTGGGCATCATCGACAGCAAGATCGCCCGCATCGGTCGAATCTCCGAGAAGGGCAATGACAACGTCGACGCCGAGGGTCACGTCGTCGCACCCGGGTTCGTGGACGGCCACACCCACATGGACGCCCAGGTCTTCTGGGATCCGATCGGCTCGTGTTCCTGCTACCACGGCGTCACCAGCGTCGTCATGGGCAATTGCGGCTTCACGCTGGCGCCCTGCAAGGAATCGGAGGCCGACCTGGTGTTCCGCAACCTGGAAAGGGCCGAGGACATCTCCCGCAAGGCCATGTTGGCCGGGATACACTGGCAATGGGAAAGCTATCCCGAGTACCTGGACGCACTCGAAGCCACCCCGAAGGGAATCAACTACGCCGGATACATAGGGCACTCCGCGCTGCGCACCTACGTCATGGGAGAGCGGGCATTCACCGATTCCGCGACCGACGACGACCTCGCCCGGATGTCTGCCATTGTCCAGCAGGCGGTGCGCGCCGGCGCCGTCGGCTTCTCCACTTCCCGCACGCCGAACCACGAGACCTCCGACCACAAGCCCGTTGCGAGCCGCATCGCCGAATGGAGCGAGGTTCGCTCCATTGTCAACGCGATGCGCGAAACCGGCAGCGGCATGTTCGAGATTGCCGGCGAGCGCGATCGCGGTGACGACTACCAGGGCCGGCTGAAACAGCTAAGCATCGAGTCCGGCGCGCCCATCACCTGGGGCCTGTTCAGCTCCCGCGAGTCGCCCGACAACTGGCGCCGATGGCTCGACCTGCTCGACGAAACCGTCGCCGACGGCGGATGCATGTTCGCCCAGGTACATTCCCGTGCACTGAACGTGCTGTACACGTTCGAGTCGTATACGCCGCTGGACCCGTGGTATGTCTGGCGCGACATTCGGGCGCTGCCGCTCGACGAACAGAGGGCGAAACTTCGCGACCCCGCCGTCAGGGCGAAGCTGGTGGACGTGGCCGGGCGGCCGAGCGACCGGCACAAGAGGCGCGGTGTCCACCTGCCGCCGCCGGACTGGGACTGGATTTTCATCATGGAGTCAATGTCCGCGGGCAACGAACGGCGCATGTCCGAGGTCGCCGCCGAGCGCGGCATCCCGCCGGCCGAACTCATGATCGACCTCGCGCTGGAAAACGACTTCAAGACCCTGTTCCGCAAACCGCTGAACAACGACGTGGACGACCACGTGCTCGAAATGATGCGGCATCCACATACGGTCGTGACGTTTTCCGATTCGGGCGCTCACGTCTCGCAGATCATGGACAGCTCGCTGCAAACGCACGTGTTCAGCCACTGGGTACGGGAAAAGCAGGCGCTCACGCTTGAGCAGGCCGTGCGAATGGTGACCTCTGTACCGGCAAAGCGTTGGGGCCTGTGGGACCGGGGCTTGCTGCGTCCGGGTTTCGCCGCGGATGTCACGGTATTCGACCCCGACGCTATCGCGCCGCGCATGCCAGAGGTCGTGCACGACCTGCCCGGGGGCGCCAGGCGATTCAAACAGACGGCGGACGGAATCAGGGCCACTGTCGTCAACGGCGCGGTCCTGTTACGCGACAACGTGCACACGGGTGCCGTACCCGGTCGACTTTTGCGCGGACCCCTCGCCAGCGCCTCATAGACCCGCAATCCCGGCGGCAGGCGGGGCGGCGGAGGTAAAACCCGGGCGCCCCGTCAAGGCACCCGGTTCGGGTGGCGCCAGGCTACTCGGCCTGCTCCATATTCGGACGATACTCTCCGAGGGTCGCGGCGCCGTTGAGGCGAGCCCGCAACGCGAGCTGGCGCTGCGCATGCTCACCGTTCTCGGCCTTGCCGTCCCATGCCCTGAGCGCAGGATCCTGCAACGCTCGGCCGTAGGAGAAACTCAGTCGCCACGGGAGATCGACACCGCTTGCGTTCATCGTGTTCAGGCGTACCGTCGACTGTAACGGCGTCTGCCCGCCTGACAGGAACACGACGCCGGGCAGCGCCGCTGGAACCGTGTCCCGAAGGCAGTCGATCGTCTTCTCCGCGATCTCCTCATCGCTGGCCTGGACGGGACAGTCCTTGCCCGACAACACCATCGAGGCCTTGAGCACCGTGCCTTCGATGTGCACATCCTGGCGCGAAAGCGCGGAGAACAAGGCACCGAGCGTCGCCCGCGAGGTAAAGTCGCAGGTCTCGATATCGTGCGCGCCGTCGATCAGCACCTCCGGCTCGACGATCGGCACGATGCCGACGTCCTGGCAGTACGACGCGTACATCGCCAGTGCCCACATGTTCGCTTCGATGCAGGCATTGGTCGGGATACCGTCGCCAATCGTGATCACCGCCCGCCACTTGGCGAACCGCGCGCCCAGATCGCGATACTCGATCAGCCGCTCGGCGAGTCCGTCGAGCCCCCGGGTGTACTTCTCTCCCGCGTGCAGCGGCATGTCGATCGTACCCGTGTCGACCTTGATCCCCGGAATACTGCCGGCTGCCGCGATCACGTCGGGAAATCTGTTTCCCGTATCGGTCGACTGGCGGATGGTTTCGTCGAAGAGGATATAGCCGGAAAGGTGCTCCGCCGTTTCCGGCGCCGTGATCAGTAACCCGCGATAGGCGCGACGGCTGCTCTCGTTGCATTCCACCCCTATGGAATCGAACCGCCGTTTGCACGTCGGGTGACTTTCATCCATCGCGAGAATGCCTCGGCCCGGTGCCACCATGGCGTTCGCAGTCTCTTCCAGCGCCTGCCGGTTCATGCTTCTCTCCTCGTTCCGTGCTCGCCACATCGCGTGTTGCCGTCAGTATATCTTTGCCGGACGCGCCTGAGGACAGCCATGATTGCAGACCCCGTCGGGTACTTCGCTGTCAGGTGGCGTACCATGTAGCGATTGGCGACAGCCAGCTAACGCGCGAACTGGTCTCGATTGCGAAAGCGTCGTCCATGACGCACAGAATGAAACCGCTCGGCGAGATATCGGCCTAGTTGCAGGCCTGAGCCAAATGGGGTGCACGGGATGGGACCCTGCGGACAACAGCGATGAAGATGACGGCGGAAAGGCAAGACGGCGTCTTGTCCATCCGTGTGGATGGCCGCATCGATGGTTCCAATGCCATCGCATTCCAGGAGGCCGTACGAACCGCCGTCGAGGATCGTGACCGCGTCATGATCATGGAATGCGAGGAACTCAGCTACATCAGCAGTGCCGGTCTCCGCACCGTTCTCTTGACCGCCAAGGCGCTGTCGAATCGGGATGTGAGATTCGCGCTTTGCGCCCTGTCGGACGACGTCCTCGAGGTCTTCGAGAACGCCGGATTCGACAAGATCATCGCAATATACCTGTCGAAGGCGGAGGCGCTCGGTTCGCTCGACGGTCAATGACATGCAACGGACGGGACCGGAACCCGACGTCCGACCCGCCGCGCGCGCGTTCAGTTACCGATCATTTCGTGTGCCTCTTGCACAAGCGCTGTACCCGCGCTGGACGTCGCCTCGGCGAGCAACTCTATCCACTGCTGGCCGTGGGAGGCGACACGATGGGCCAGGCCGATCCGCCGAGACGGTTGCGGCGAGGCGAAGCGAAGAAACTGCAAGTCCGGCGCTGCCGCGTATTCGCAAAGTGCGGCCGTTTCCGGAAGCAGCGCAAGGCCCGCGCCGCTCGCGACAAGTCTCGACAGGGTGGCGAGCGACTCCGTTCCGCGATGCACTTCCTGCATTCGCCACATCAGGCTCGCGCCCAGCACCTGGTCGGCGAAACAGTGGCCGTTTCCCAGGGTGAGCAGGGGACCGATGTCAGCCCGCGCCAAGTCCGCGGGCCGCAGATCAGCGCCCAGTGATCGACGGATCGAAGCAAGTCGCTCCGCTCGGCCGGCAAGCAGGAAACAGTCCTCGAACAGATCCCGCTCCGGCAATTCCAGTATTCCGAGCGGCAGGGAGACGATGGCCGCGTCAAGACGGCCCGCAAGGAGGCCCGAAACAAGGTCCTGGCCCGGCGCTTCCTGAACATCCATTTCAACCCGGGGCGAAGTCACCTGCAAACGTTTCAGGATGCCCGGCAGCAGATAGGGAGCGAGCGTGGAGACTATCCCCACGGAAACGCGGAGCGGTCCCTCCTCGAACCGTTTCCCCATGGTCTCGAGAAGCAGTGTCTCGTCCAGAATCCTGAGTGTTTGCTCATGGGCGTCCCGACCGAGGGGAGTGAGCAGGAATCCGCGACTTTCCCGTTCCACCAACCGCCCACCCAAGGACGTCTCGAGTTCCCGAATCTGGAGGGACAGTGCCGGCTGGGACACGTGAACGCTCTCGGCCGCCCTGCTGAATGAACCGTGTTCGACCAACGCCTGAAAATAACGTAGCTGACGCAAGGTGACGGGCATTTTTCGTCCTTATCGGCGACCCTCCAAATGGGGGGGTATCGAATCACTTTGCCAGCACCTACCGATAATTTCCAATACCGTTTTCTTCATTGGAGGATAATAAAATTTGATGCTCAAGCACGTCGCGACTTGCCGGTTCCTCTGCTCGGAGCCCTCAGCCGGGGGAGCTTCCCCGACCGTTGACGCGTAAGGAAGTACCGGGATTTGCCACGTCACCGGAGGCGGACTTCCATGCGAGTGCCCCACAGCCGCAGCCTTCGGCTTCGGTCTTTTTCTTGCGAGGGGTTCCCCCTCGCGCTCCCCGGCTGAAGGCTGTTTTCTTGCGAGGGGTTCCCCCTCGCGCTCCCCGGCTGAAGGCTGTTTTCTTGCGAGGGGTTCCCCCTCGCGCTCCCCGGCTGAAGGCTCCGGCCCGGCCCCGCTCGCCGCCCATGGAGCAATCGTGCCGGTCGCCGGCGCTCCCCGGACACGTTTGTTCCATGAAAGTGCCCCACAGCCGACGCCTTCGGCTTCGCCTGTGGCCCGGCCCCGCTCGTCGCCCATGAAAGATGCGTGTGAATCCGCCTGGCGATGCTGAATACGCTTCACGATGCGAGCAGCTTGCCCGGATTCATCACGCCCTTCGGATCGAAGACAGCCTTCACCTGCCGCATCAAGGCGATCTCCCGGGGACTGCGGGAATAGTGCAGGAAGTCGCGTTTCAGAAGCCCGACGCCGTGTTCCGCCGAGATGCTGCCGCGACGGTTCCTGATCGCCTCGAACAGGGCCGGGCTGATCCTGTGGCACCGCTCGTAGAACGCTTCGATGGAAAGGTCCCGAGGCCTTAGGATGTTCAGGTGCAGGTTCCCGTCCCCGATGTGGCCGAACCAGCACACCTCGAAGTCGGGATAGTGCGCTCCGACCAGGCGGTCGATGTCGTCGAGAAACGCTGGCACGTCGGAAACGCGGACGGCGATGTCGTTCTTGTAGGGCGTATATGGGGCAATGCTCTCGGTGATGCCCTCCCGCAAGGCCCACAGCGACTGTGCCTGCGTATCCGATCGACTGACCACGCCGTCGCCGACCCAGCCCTGTCGCAC
The DNA here is from genome assembly GCA_965203615.1 of Candidatus Azotimanducaceae bacterium. Taxonomy (GTDB): domain Bacteria; phylum Pseudomonadota; class Gammaproteobacteria; order Pseudomonadales; family Azotimanducaceae; genus VXNE01. The sequence goes on along the minus strand of OZ241900.1, from coordinate 3,190,057 downwards.
GACGGCCTCAAAAACCCCGAGCGCGGATTCCTCGGCGTCGGCATCGAACTCGACCAGGGCGTAGAAGTTCGCTGGTGGCTCGAACGGACGCGCCGCCTCCCGGTGATCAATCACCTTGGTCAGCGCAAGCTCGGAGAAGAACTCGAAGGCCGAAAGGGTCAGAACGCGCTGGAAACTCTGCAGGACGTTCAGCACATCGGCGAAGCGGTCGATGCCAAGCACCATCACGCGGGCCGGCGCAGGTGCGGGCAACAGGCTGAGTTCCGCCTGCACGATGAAACCAAGCGTGCCCTCCGAGCCGATGAAGAGGTGACGGAGGTCATAGCCCGTCGCGTTCTTGATCAGGCCGTTATTGCACTCAAGCACATCGCCCGCGCCGGTGACCACGGTCAATCCGGCCACCCAATCCCGGGTCAACCCGTAGCGGATCACCTTGATACCGCCGGCGTTGGTCGAAATGTTGCCACCGATCTGGCTCGAGCCACTCGACGCGAAATCCACCGGGTAGAACAGGTCCCGTTCCGCTGCGTATTCCTGCAGCGTCTGCGTCACGACGCCAGCCTCGCAACGCACGATGCGGTCCGCCGGGTTGAAGTCGAGCACCCGGTTCATGCGATCGAACGACACGACGACCTCGCCGTCGGACGCCACCGCGCCACCGGACAACCCCGTGCGTCCGCCCGAAGGAACGAGGTGCAGACCGTGTCTATTGGCGAGCCGCGTGAGTGCCACGACATCGTCGATGGACTCTGGGAACACGATCGCGCCGGGCGCGACCCTGAACGACCGCGTCCAGTCTCCGCCCCACGCCGCCAGGTCCTCACGCGCCGTCTTGACGCGGGCCGGCGTGAATATCTCTTCCAGTCGGCGCCGCATGGTCTCGATGCGTGTCACATTGTCTCCTCCCGCATTGTCTCCTCCAGCGCGCTACAGGTGGGTGTCGAAAAACCGCCACATCTGCCGTCGAACAGTCTCCGTTTCGTTGACCAGGTGATGCCGGGCTTCCGGAATCTCGAGGAGATTGATGTCGTAGATGCGCTGGAGCACAGGAATGTTATAGGCGCCATCGACCGTCATGTCCCGCCCCCCCTGCACCACCAGCGGCCGCATGGACGATGGTTGGCTGGTCTCGAAGCGGTACATCCATTCGGCCATGGCCGTCACCCACTGCACGGGCAGCCGCCGGCATTGCAGCGGATCCCTGCGCAACAACTCGATGAACTCCGCGTTCTCCGTGTTGTTGACCCAACCGCGCCCGACGCTGCGCACCAGGGGCTTTGCCGCCATGTGTACGAAACGGTTCCAGCGCCAGTTCGTCGGCCGCACCAGTGGCGCCAGCAGTGCGGTGCCCACGAAGGACCGCGAACCGGGGCGCGTTGCGTACTGCATCACGACGGCCGCACCCATGCTCTGCGCCACCATGCACACCGGTTCCGGCAGGCGGCACCCCGCTACGTCGAGCACCGTTTCAAGAGCGTCGACATAGTGATCGAACGACTCGATGGTCGCCGCCGCGCCGGTGGACAGGCCGTGGCCCTGCTGATCGTAAGCGAGCACGCGGCGTCCGGTGCCCAGGAGGTAGCGGACAAGGTGGCCGTACAGGCCGACGTGGTCGTAGTAGCCATGCACCACGACGGCGGAACCCTTCGGCGTGCCCGCAGGTTCGAATACCTGTGCAGCGAGCCGGTGTTCGCCGTGGGCAACCAGGAAGAAGTCCTGTTTCAGGTCGAGATCGTAGAAACTCCGGTACGCCCGGCCGAACCCCCACTCCGGGTGGTACTCGCCTTCACCGCGCACGTGCTTTGAGGATCTCGACGGCCGGAAGCGTCCCGCGTTCGACGAACTCCAGGAACGCGCCGCCGCCGGTGGAGATGTACGATATGTCCTCGCGAACGCCATACTTGTCGATCGCCGCGATGGTGTCACCGCCGCCGGCGATGGAAAACGCCTTTGCCGCGGCTACGCCCTCGGCGATTACCCGCGTGCCTTCGCCGAACTGATCGAACTCGAATACGCCGAGGGGACCGTTCCACAGGATCGTGCCGGCATCCGCGAGACCGTCGCGCCAGGCGCGCGCGGTGCCAGGTCCGATGTCGAGAATCATGTCCTGCTCCGCCACCTCCGCCGGACGGCGCAGCACTGCGGGGACCTGCGCGTCGATGGCAGGTGCGGTCATGACGTCCACGGGCAGTGGCACGTCCACTCGCTCGGCGATAGCGCGCGCCGTCTCCACCAGCGATGCCTCCGCCAGCGATTCGCCCACCGGACGGCCGGCGGCGAGGGCGAACGTGTTGGCGATACCGCCACCGACGATAAGCCGGTCCGCGATATCCGCCAGCGACTCCAGCAACTCCAGTTTGGTTGAGACCTTGGCGCCGCCGATGATCGCCACCAATGGCCGTGACGGCGATGCAAGGGCGCGGCCCAGCGCCGCAAGCTCCGCTGCCAGCAACGGCCCCGCGCAAGCCGCCGGCGAGTGACTGGCAACACCGTGGGTGGACGCATGCGCGCGATGCGCCGTGGCGAACGCATCCATCACGAACAGGTCGCACAGGCTTGCCAGGTCCCGGGCCAGGGCATCGTCATTCGCCCCTTCCCCCGGCTCGAAACGCACGTTCTCCAGCAAGACCACAGCGCCCGGCGAGACATCCACGCCGCCACGCCAGTCTCGAACAACAGGGACCGCGCAGCCGAGCGCCTGCGCCAGGTGTGCAGCCACCGGCGACAGCGACAGCGTGGGATCGAACTCGCCTTCCTTCGGCCGCCCCAGGTGTGACATGACGATCACGGCGGCACCGCGTTCGATGCAGGTTCGAATTGTCGGCAAGGCCGCGACGATCCGCGCATCGTTGGCGACTGTTCCATCGCTCAGGGGGACATTGAAGTCCTCCCGGATGAGCACCCGCTTGCCGAAAAGCGCGTAGTCGTCGAGATGGGAGACGTCGATCATGGGAGAAGTTCCGGAAACCGTGCGTGACGACACTGGCTGGAGGCGCTCATGGACGCTGTAGGATGCTCGGACCGGGGACCGACCGCAAGAGCCATTGCCCGCAGGACAGTTCTTCCAACGAGCGAGGCCGGGCCACAGGCGATGCTGAAGGGGTCACTCAGATCGAGGCCACGTGCGCAGTGGAGAAGACAGTAAATGTCAGCCGATCGTGACGTATTCGGTAAGGCGCGCTCACCGCGGGCGTGACGATGTAGTTCGCGCCTGACGCATATCGCGATCGGAATAGCCTGGTCGGCCCGGGATCCAGCCGGTAGGGATCGATTTCGCATTCAACGACATCGACACGCCCGTCTTCCCGCTGGACCACGAAGTCCACCTCACGCCGCGACTTGTCTCGCCAATAGAGGATGTTGTCTACGGGAAATCGCAACCGAAGCGCGTCGAGCACCAGGTGTTCCCACAACATGCGGCGATCGGTTTCGCGCCAGCCCCGCTCGAACGTCACGAAACCCGTGTCAAAGGCGTAGCACTTGGGACGGCTGGCGATTTCCCGGCCGCCCTCGCCATGGAACGGACGTACGAGGTGAATCGCCTCGACGGCGCGCAGCAATTCGAGGTGGGCGCCCACGGTGGGACGACTCTGACCGCTCATGGATGCGAGCCTGCCGAAGTCGACCGGGCCACCGCTCTCCCTTACCAAACTCCGGAACAGGGCCAGGAAGCCCTGCCGGTTTCGCGTATTGAACCGCGCGAGTATGTCGCGCGCGTAGAACGTATCGATCCAATCGCTGAAGAACTCCGGGGCTTTGTCGGTCGCCAGCAGCGGCTCCGGGAGCCCGCCGTGCAGCAAGCGCCGGTCCAGGTCTGAAACGGCGAATGTCCCGACGCATTCCTGCCACGGCACGGGACAGAGGTGAACCGCCGCCATGCGCCCGGACAGGGTTTCACCCAGCCCATCCACGGCCGTCGCCGTCAACGAGGCGATTGCAAGCACGCGTACATCGGGATATCGGTCAGCGGCGACCTTCAGTAAACCGCCGGGATCGTCGAGGCGATGAACCGCGTCGATGATCAACGTTTCATCTCCTTCCAGCGCTCCGAAGAAAGGCTCCAGATCCGAGAGCATTCGTTGCGTCGATGGCACCTCGCAATCGAGGTACGTCGCCTCCGGAATCGTGCGAGCGAGTGTCGTCTTGCCGACTCGCCGAACCCCCGACAGCCAGACGACAGATCGGCGCACCCAGGCATCGAAAACCTGTTGTGACCAAAAGGAACGCTGAATCACAAGCCTATTTTACATTTGGCATTCCATATTGAATATATATATTGAAAAATATCCCACAGGCGGGGAGCAGCCGATTTGTCCGCGGCCGGAACGACGATGGAAACGTGGCGCGGCAAAGCCCGCAATGGGCGTACGGGAAGGTCCTATGGGATAGAATGCGCGCCTTCACTTTCCAAGGGCGCTTGCCAGTCGGAGCCTTGATGGCCGATTTCAGTGTATTCACTTCCGAGTCCGTATCCGAGGGCCATCCGGACAAGGTGGCAGACCAGATCTCGGATGCGATCGTCGACGCCATGATCGACCAGGACATGGATTCCCGGGTGGCCTGCGAGACGCTGATCAAGGATGAGCTCGTGGTCCTGGCCGGAGAGGTGCGCTCGAACGCTACCGTCGACGTGGAGCGCGTGGCGAGGGAGGTTATCTCCGATATCGGCTACAACGATCTGGCCTGCGGATTCGACCTGGAGAACTGCACGGTCATCAACGCGCTCGGTGAGCAATCGGTCGACATCGCCATGGGCGTGGATGCAACGGACGACCGCGATCAGGGGGCGGGCGACCAGGGGCTGATGTTTGGCTATGCCGTGAACGAAACCGATGTGCTCATGCCCGCGCCCATCACCTACGCCCACCGACTCGTCGCGCGACAGGCACATGCCCGGCGCAATTCCCTCTCCTTCCTCCGCCCCGACGCCAAGAGCCAGCTCTCGTTTCGCTACTACCGCGGTAAACCCGTGGCCGTGGATGCCGTCGTCCTGTCAACCCAGCACACCCCCGAGATTTCGCAAGAGACGCTCACCGAAGCGGTGATGGAAGAGATCATCAAACCGGTGGTGCCCGGAAACTGGATGACATCGGAAACCAAGGTGTTCATCAATCCTACCGGCCGGTTCACCATCGGCGGCCCGGCCGGCGATTGTGGGCTCACGGGCCGCAAGATCATCGTCGACACCTACGGCGGAATGGCGCGCCACGGCGGCGGCGCGTTCTCGGGCAAGGACCCGTCGAAGGTCGATCGATCCGCCGCCTACGCCGGCCGCTACGTGGCCAAGAACATCGTCGCGGCCGGCATCGCCGATCGCTGCGAAATCCAGGTCAGCTATGCCATCGGCGTGGCCGAACCGACCTCGATCAGTGTCGACACCTTCGGCACGGGCAAACTCGACGAGGCGACGATCATTCATCTCGTGCGAGAGAATTTCGACTTGCGGCCCAGGGGTCTGATCGACATGCTGGACCTGAAGCGCCCCATCTATCGGCGAACCGCCGCCTATGGTCATTTCGGGCGCACGGAGGAGAGCTTCGCATGGGAACGAACCGACAAGGCGGAGGCGTTGGCGGCAGCGTTGTGACGCTGGCCGCGGACGCGGCTTGACATGGTCGCGGACGCTCCCCGGAGGCGTTTGATCCATGCGCGTTAGTTTCGAGTTCTTTCCACCGCGCACCGCGCAGGGACGAACCAACCTGGTACGCACTGCGGCGCGTTTGAACTGCGGCAGTCCCGAGTTCTTCTCCGTAACCTACGGCGCCGGCGGTTCGACCCGCGACCGTACATCAGAAGCTGTCCAGAACCTTTGCGAAGCCGGGTTCAACACCGCGCCGCACCTGTCCTGGGGGCAGGACACGGCGGCGGCCATCGAGGATCGCATCGCCAGCTACCTGGATATGGGCGTAAGTCGCATCGTGGCATTGCGCGGCGATATCCCGGCTGGACCTGGACTGACTTCAGGCGTACGTCACGCCGAAGAACTGGTGCGCCATATCCGCAAGTGCTTTGGCGACGACATCCGCATCGAAGTCGGCTGCTATCCCGAAGTCCATCCCGACGCCCCATCCCCCGACGCCGATATCGCCTTCCTGAAACGCAAGGTCGAAGCGGGCGCGAACAACTGCATCACGCAGTACTTCTACAATCCCGACAGCTACTTCTTTTTCGTCGACCGCTGCCGGAAACACGGCATCCGGGTTCCGATCGTGGCCGGCATCATGCCGATCACCAACTACGAGGGCCTGACCCGCTTCTCCGACAATTGCGGCGCGGAGATTCCCCGCTGGATACGCCTGCGACTTCTGGCCCACAAGGACGATCCCGAATCGCTGCGCGCGTTCGGCACGGAGGTGGTTGCGAGCCTCTGCGCGAAACTGCTCGACGGTGGTGCGCCCGGACTGCACTTCTACACGCTGAACAAGGCGGAGCCCAGCGAGGCCGTACTGCGCGCGCTGAACCTGGTGGAAGACTCGAAACCGGTCCGCCGCGCCGCCGAGACCTGATCTCATGACCACGGGCTGACGCACATGGTTCACATCGCTTTCCTGATGGATCCCATCGCCTCGGTGAACCTGAAGAAGGACAGCACGCTGGCGATGATCCGGGCCGCCCTGCGGCGCGACTGGCGCGTCAGCTATCTCGAACAGCAGGACCTGACCTGGAAGGACGACCGTCCGCTGGCGCTACTGCGCGATCTTTCCATCGAGGCCGGCTTTCTCGCAGACCTGGATCCCGACCGGGCCGGCACCCGCTGGCACCGGCTCGGCGAGGCAGCCGAGGTCGACCTGGCGGCGGTGGATGTACTGATGATGCGCAAGGACCCGCCGTTCGACATGGAGTACATCTACACGACCTACCTGCTCGAAGGAGTGGAAGCCCGGGGCACCCTGGTCGTGAACGCACCACGAAGCCTGCGCGATTGCAACGAGAAGTACTTCGCAACCGAGTTCGCGGACTGCGTTCCGCCGCTCATGGTCGGCAGGCGCGCCGACCAACTCCTCGCATTCCATGCGGAGCACGGGGATGTGGTGTTCAAACCCCTCGACGGCATGGGCGGCACGAATATCTTCCGCGTCCGTCCCGACGATCCCAACCTGCACGTCGTGATCGAGAGCCTGACGAACCTGGGCCAACGCCGCATCATGGCCCAGAAGTACATTCCCGAGATCGAGGACGGCGACAAGCGCATCCTCCTCATCGACGGCGAACCCGTCGACTACGCCCTGGCGCGCATACCGATGCCCGGCGAACTGCGTGGCAACCTCGCCGCCGGCGGCACCGGCGTCGGTCGGCGCCTCACCGCCCGCGACCGATTCATCGCGGGCCGCGTCGGTCCGGAGTTGAAACGCCGCGGACTGTTGTTCGCCGGCATCGATGTGATCGGCGACTACCTGACGGAGATCAACGTCACCTGTCCCACCTGCATACGCGAGTTGGACGCGCAATTCTCCCTCGACATCGCGTCGACGCTGATGGACAAGATCGAGACAAGGCTCGCGCAACGATGAGCGTTCCGGCGATCCGGATCACCGCTCCCGCCACGGTTCCAGCCGTCGTCAGGCCCCGGAAGGGCATCACGGTTGCGCTGCTGCTCTCGCTAGGACTGCACGCGATCGTCATTCTGGGCCTGATCGAGTGGTTCGAAGATGCACCCGAGTGCCCCGCAGCCGACGCCTTCGGCTTCGCCTGTGGCCCGGCCCCGCTCGTCGACCATGAAACAATCGTGCCGGATCGCTGGCGCTCCCCGGACACGTTTGTTCCATGGAAGTCGCCGTCCATCGTCAGGGCGACCCTTGCTGCGGCCAACGCTCCGCCTGCGATACCTGCGCCACTTCCACATGCCGCCGAGCCGCCAGTGGAAGGCCCGGTTCCAACGTCGCGTTCGGATACGAACGTTGTGGGAAGGAATCCGGCTGCGGAAAAACCTCAACGGCCTCCCACCGACCCGGCCGCGTCCTTGGATGGGTCAGCTTCGGAGCGAAACCTGGACTACGCTGCAGCCTTGCGTCAGATCGCGGACCTCGATGCGCGGCAAGCAGGCGTGCCGCCACGTGTCCGGCGGATTGTCGAAGAGCGCACAGAGACTTCGGAGGACGCCTGGTACCTGGAATCCTGGCGGCGAAAAGTGCAACGGATCGGCGAGCTCAACTATCCGGCGAAGGCTCGGGCGCAGAAGATCTACGGCAACCTGCGGCTTCTCGTCGCTATCGAGCCGGACGGCGCCTTGCGCGAAGTGCGCGTGATCGACTCCTCGGGACACAGGGTCCTCGACGATGCCGCCGTGCGTATCGTTCGACTTGCGGCGCCCTACGCCCCGTTTCCGCCCGCCATGCGCGAGGACACGGACGTGCTTGAAATCGTACGCACGTGGCAGTTCAAGAAGCGGGGAAGCACATCGCGCTCATAATCTCGCCATGCATGGTTACCCTTTGTCCTTCCCACAGGCACAGTCGCCACGACGCGCCGCACTTGACCCGAAGCAGTTTTCCTGATGAGTTAGAGAGACGCGGGCGCGTAGCTCAGTTGGTCAGAGCGCCGTCTTCACATGGCGGAAGTCGCTGGTTCGAATCCAGCCGCGCCCACCATCCAGCGATGGTCGTGGTCTCCTGGAAGGATGAAGCCCGGCGCTGCCGCGAACACGATAATCTCTTTGAAACACAAGACAGGTATACGAAATCCTAGCGTGGAAATCGGCCAGAACCGCACCAGATGACGCAAACACCAGACCTGACGCGCCGGCTTGCCGCAGAGTTCGTCGGCACGGCGCTGCTGCTGGCTGTCGTCGTCGGTTCGGGCATCATGGGGGAGCGCCTCGCGGACGGCAACGACGCCATCGCCCTGCTCGGCAACACCATTGCGACCGGCGCCATCCTGGTCGTCCTGATCCTGATGTTCGGTCCGGTTTCGGGCGCCCACTTCAACCCGGCGGTGACCCTGAGTTTCGCGCTGCAGCGTGCCATCTCACGGTTGGACGCGCTCGCCTTCGTCGCTGTCCAGGTGGCGGGCGCCGTCGCTGGAGTCTGGCTCGCGCACCTGATGTTCAGCGAACCGATCATCATGGTCGGCGCGAACACGCGTACCGGAATCGGCCAATGGGTCGCGGAAGCGGTGGCGACGTTCGGCCTGGTGGCGACCATCATGGCCTGCATGCGGACCCGACCGCAGGTTGTCCCCTATGCGGTCGGTCTCTTCATCACCGCCGGCTACTGGTTCACATCATCCACCAGCTTCGCCAATCCCGCCGTGACGTTCGGACGGAGTTTCACGGACACCTTTTCCGGCATCCGGCCCGTGGACGCTCCTGCCTTCATCGCCTTTCAGATCGCCGGCGCCGTCATCGCCACGGCCTTCTGCGTCTGGCTGTTCAAGCATTTCGCACCGGGCAAGGACTAGCCCGAAGGCGGTATGCGGCCTTCGCGTGGACGCTCGCCCTCATCCCACCCGGAGTGTCCGCAGACGAGGCACTGCTCGCCGTAGCCGCCAACTTCGCGGAGCCGCTCGCCGAAGTAAAAAGCGCTTTCGAAGAGCAGAGACCGCACCGACTGCGAGTCGCCGTGGGCGCCACCGGCAAGCTCTACGCCCAGATTCTGCATGGCGCTCCATTCGACATCCTGCTGGCTGCCGATCAGGAACGGCCGATGTTGCTTGAGCGCGCCGGCATGACGGTGCCGGGTTCGCGCCGCACCTACGCCAGTGGACGCCTGACATTGTGGAGCGCCGATCCGGAACGGATCCGGGGCGACATTCCCGCGCTACTCGCCACGGGGAGCTTCCGGCGATTGGCGATGGCGAATCCGGCGCTGGCACCCTATGGCACGGCCGCACGAGAGGTGCTGGAGGGATTCGGGCTTTACGCGGTGCTACGGGAGAAAATCGTGACCGCGGAGAACATCGGTCAGACGTACGCCATGGTAGCCACAGGCAATGCCGAAATGGGTTTCGTCGCCGCATCCAGCCTACGGACCAACGGCGGCGGCAGCCGGTGGGACGTGCCTGCCGACACGCACGCGCCAATCAGGCAGGATGCCGTGCTATTCGCACGCGCCGCGAACAATACCGCCGCGCGTGAGTTCCTCGACTTCCTGCACGGCGAACCGGCGCGGACGATCATTTCCGGCTTTGGCTACGGCGTGGAATAGGAATCTCGTGGTGGAACTCGGCCCGATCTGGTTGACCGCAAAGCTGGCAGGCGTCACCACCCTGGTATTGCTCGCTCTCGGAACGCCCCTCGCCTGGTGGCTCGCGCACACGGGCAACCGGATCAAGCCCGCGGTGGAAGCGCTGACCGCCCTGCCCCTCGTGCTGCCGCCCACGGTACTCGGGTTCTACCTCCTGATTCTGTTGCACCCCGGATCCGCCATCGGATCCTTCTGGGTCCAGTTGACCGGCGATGCCCTGACGTTTTCCTTCTCGGGCCTGGTGATCGCGTCGGTCGTGTATTCCCTGCCTTTCATGGTCCAGCCGCTGCAAACGGCGTTCGCGGGGGTCGGTCGAGCGCCGCTCGAGGCTGCCGCAAGCCTGCGGGCAGGTCCGCTCGACGCGTTCGCGAGCGTAGCCGTCCCCCTCTCGGCCAGGGGATTCCTGACCGCGTGCGTCCTTACCTTTGCCCACACCGTCGGCGAATTCGGCGTAGTGCTCATGGTCGGCGGCAACATCCCGGACGAAACCCGGGTGGTCTCCATCGCGATCTACGAACACGTCGAGACCCTGCGATACGCCGATGCCCACATGCTGTCGGCCGGGTTGCTCGTCTTTTCGTTCCTCGTCCTCCTCGTCGTGTACAGCATCAATCGCCGGTTCCCCGTCCATGCCATCTGAATCCCTCCAACTGGACGTCAGGACAAGACTGGGGGCCTTCGACCTGGAAGCGGCCGTCGACCTGCCCCTGGACGGGATCACGGCCGTGTTCGGACCAAGCGGTGGCGGCAAGACCACGCTGCTCAGAACGATCGCCGGGTTCGAAGGCGCCCGTGGCCGAATCGCACTGGGAGGGGAGAAGTGGCTCGACAGTTCCCGGCGCATCGCCTTGCCTCCGCACAGGCGCCCCGTCGGTTGCGTGTTCCAGGACGCCCGCCTGTTCGGCCATCTTACGGTTCGCGGCAATCTCCGTTACGCAGAGCGGCGGGGGTGCCGCAGCGCCGCGAAGGTCGACGAAGTCGTCGCCGCCTTGGACCTCGGACCCCTGCTCTCGCGCCGCGTCGCCGCGCTATCGGGCGGCGAAAGGCAACGCGTGGCGCTAGGCCGCACCCTGTTGACGCACGCCAGGCTCCTGCTGCTGGACGAGCCGATGTCCGCCCTCGATACGGAGCGCAAGGCCGACATCCTGTCTTATCTCGAATCCCTGTCCGTGCCCATGTTGTACGTCAGCCATGCGGTCGACGAAGTCGCCCTGCTGGCCGAACGCACCCTGGTGCTGGCCGACGGTCGGGTGCGCGCCTTCGGCGCAACGAGGGAGATCCTCGAGCGCCTCGACATTCAGTCCATCACCGGCCGTTTCGAAGCCGGCACGCTGGTGCGGGCTCGCGTGGTGAGGCATGACCCGGAATACCACCTCACGACGCTCGATATGGACGGGCAACACATCGTCATGCCCATGTCGGCACGGCTGGCCCCGGGCGACTTCGCGCGAGTGCGGGTTCGGGCCCGTGACGTCGCCCTCGCAACCGCCCGGCCGCAGGAATTGAGCATTCGAAACGTGCTTTCGGGGACCCTGATTGACCTGGTCCGGGAGGAAGACTCTCCCTTCGCCGAGGCCCTGGTAGAGATTGGCGATCAGCACGTGCGGGCCCGCATCACCCGCGCCTCCGCAGACGACCTGGGGCTCACCGTCGGCAAGAGTGTCTACGCCCTGGTCAAGAGCGCCACCTTCGACCAATAGACGGTCGGATCAGTCGATAGGGGCCAGCAACTCCAGCGCAGTAACCAACTGCCGAACGCCATGCGACCCTGTTTCGTTGAACACGTTGCCCTGTTCCGCCCAGCGGTGCAGCGAGTTGATGTCGAGCTTCGCGCACATGGGCCGCACGTTCCACGTCACTCTCGCCGCCGAACACTTGCTCTGATCGTAGGACGGCCCGGTCGTCGAGCCGCGAAACAGGACGGGCTTACCCGTCGTCGAGGGAATCGTCTTCGCCTGGTGCCGGCCATCCACCACGTTCCCGCCGTACGTCATCGCGGTGAAGTCCAATGCATCCGGATCGTTGACGACCAGGAATACCTGGGCTTCGACGCGCAATAGCGGGTCGCCGCAGCCTTCTGGAACGCAGGCACCGAGGCCCTCTCCCGGCGTTGCATCACAGGACGTGTGGACCCAATGTACTTCGATCGTGTCGCCCGGCGCCACGCCCTGGTAGGCGCCGGGCACCGGCGCGAGTTCAGCCTCGCCAATGTCCGGTGTCTCGTTGCAGGCAAAGCCACCGTCATCGGCATTGCTGACGAAGATGCTGAACCCGGGGCCCTTGTGTTCCGCATTGGTGTGGGTGTGGATGTTGCAGAGATTCATCTCGCTGGCCGGCGGCGCCATCGGGAACGCTTCCCGGTTCAAGCCTGACGTGCCGCCGATGTCACGCGGCGTTTGCGGGCCCATGCCAACGCAAAGTTCGGTGCTTGCGGATTCTGTTGCGGGGCTGGCGGATGCATCGGACCCGGCCGCGCCATGTGCGCCAAGACCGCCGCTCAGAAGGGCAATCGAAATGCTTAAACAAGAGACTCTCATTCAAACGATCCTCCGTATTGGTGTCCCGTCAACCCACGTTCCGGATCACTTCGACCTGGTCGTTCGGGACATAGAAGTACGATCCGGGACGGAAATCGTACCCCAGCTCCCCCAGCAGCCGCCGTTGGCGCGGCGTGCAGCGGCCAAGGACGTCCGGGATGGCGTCGAAGTCGTAGCACCGGACCCAGAGCTGGCAGTAGTTGTACAGCAGGCACTTGCGGGCGCGGCTCGATTCATTGCGCGCGGGCCCATGCCACAACGCGTGCGGGAACAGGTAGACGTCCCCGGCCTTGCCAGTGAGTTGAGCCGCACCTGGCGAATAGGGCGTGACCTGGCGCTCGCCTTCGTAGGGAATCTGGCGCAGGTGGCTACCCGGGAATACCGTCAGGTTGCCGCAGTTCTCTCCGGTCACATCGGTCAGGAGGTACATCGCCTTCATGGCGATCGGCGGACTTGACTCGCCGACGCGTATTCTTCGCAGGGACTCGCCGCCGTCGGTATGCGTATATCCCTCGAAGTCGCTCGCCGCCGCCCGAACCACCGCCTGCGTCATGCTGAGCAAGACGTAGGGACCCATGATGTCGACGACATAGTCGAACACCGGCGAGCGATCCATCAGGTCGATGAATGCCTGGTCGTATGTCAGGAGATCCCGCCGGTCCATGAATCCGGACGGGTCCAGGTCCTCGGCGTGGTCGAGCCAGCCATAGTGCCCCCTGGGCAACTCCGCTCTGCGGTCCGGTTCCCATCCCGGCACCGCGCGGATTCGGTCTATCTCGTTCGAAAAGAACTCGACCTGGTCGGCGTCAAGCACACCTTCGAGGTGCAGGTAACCGTCCGTGGACCATCGTCGGCGTTGTTCGGCAGTCAGTGTCAGCATCGGAAGCTCCCGAGCGAACTTTACCACCGCTCGGGCAGACGGCGCGACGCATGGAACACCCGCAGCACCTCGACCTGGTTCAGCCGAGGTCTGACCCGGTACGGGACGATGTCAGGCGTCCCGGGCACCAGGAGTTCCCGCGTTCCCTGAATGCGCCCGGGACGACCCAGGGCGGGATTGGCCTTCAGGTTCTCGACGGCATCGTGGATGCGGCGGACGACCGCTTGTGCAGCGGCAGGATCATCACGGGAGATGAAATCCGCTTCATCGTCCAGGTTCTTCAGTGCCTTGGCCAACCATCTAACCTGCACGAACTCCCCACTTCCCGAACACGTCGTCGACCCGTTCCGCGCTGGCGAAGTCCTCCCGGTCCGCCTCCGCGACGGCTTCCCGAATCTCGCCCACCTGCCATTCGTTCAAATCGACGAAGTCCCGAATGGCCTCAGCAGCCAAAAACGACTTTGATCGTTGGGTGGCTTCGGCAAGTTGCTCAAGGCGATTCTTGAGATCAGGCGCCAAGCGAATAGTCATCGTTGCAGACACGGCTGACTCCGATGTATGAAAATGTATACATGCTAACACACCCGGATGCTTGGCAACCCAACCACCTCAGAACAGTTCCATCTGCCGGTCGTCGCCGACCGCCTGCTCGAACGACAGGCCCAACGTATCCAGCACCGGTTCCGCGACGGGGCGCACCTGTCGCTGCACGTAGTGTTCGCGGTCGAGTTCGGCGGTGATGTTGTCGAGCGGTTCCGGTCCGTTCCGGGTCATGACGTACGAAATCACGCGGCCCGGGTCGGAGCGCGACTTGCGCGCGGCCGCGACGTGCGGGGGCGTGTTCGCGGTGTAGGAGTCGAGGTTCTTCCGCAGACCCTTGCGGTAGACCAGGGCCTCGTCAAAGCTACCGCCGCGAACGTCTCTCACCACCTGCGCCAGGTAGTCCTCCACCGGCGTATCGGCGAACAGCCGCGCGTACAGTTCCCGCTGCACCGTCTTCGCCAGGTCGGTCCAGTCCCGCCGCACGACTTCCATGCCTACGAACTCCACTACATCGCCACCGTACGGTACGCCGGTGTAGCGTTTCCGGGCGCCTGCCGAACCGTGCCGCACCGACGGCAGGAACAGTCGCGTGTAGAGTTTCTCGAACTCCAGTTCCAGGCGGCTCTCGACACCCCACGTGTCGCGCACATGGCGCGCGATGGCCGCGTTCATCTGCCTCACGAAATCCTCGCCCCGACCATGCGCTTCCCGGCTGTCGGCAAGGCCGGAAAGCACGAACAGGCTATCCGTATCGCCGTAGAGCACATCGAAGCCCCGCTCTTCGAACCAGGCCTTGGACCACAAAAGGAAGTGCCGGCTTTGCCCCGTGATCGCGTTCGCGATAGCGGGATTGTGGAACCGGCAGGCGGGAGTCCCGAGGACGCCGTAGAAGGAATTCATGAGAATCTTGATCGCCTGGGAAGCGATGTCGTCGTCAGCGCGTTTCGCCACTTCGCGGGCCTCAGCCAGGCGGTCGAGCATTCGTGGGAGGATCGCGCCGCCGCGGCGAAACGCCGCGCCGGTGGTTGTGCGGATCACGTCTTCGCCGGCACCGGTGCCCGCAACGAACCCGAGCGGATCGATATTGAAAGTGCGCATCACGCTCGGATACAGGCTCTTGAAGTCGAACACCCAGACGTTCCGGTGCAGGCCGGTGGTCGGCTCAAGCACATGGCCGCCGGTCTGGGAGGCCGAGACGCGCGCGTCTCCCGAACGCACGGTGGGCGCGACGATGTCCCGTTTGTGCAGCTCGGCCAGGTAGACGAAGTCGAAGGACGCGATGCTGGCGGACACGCGGTCCGGCTGCATGCCGGTGAGCCGGCTGCGAGCGAGCGCCAGCGGGATCAGCCGCATCTCTTCGATGATCTCCAGGGCGAGGCGGGCATCCGTGCGGGCGTACAGCGCGAATCCTTTGAGGTCGGCGCGGTAGCGGCGAATGATCTCCCCCGCCCGGTCGCGGACATCACCCTCGACGGCCTTGCCCTCGCCGAGGACCGCGCGGGATACCGCATCGAGAGAGTAGTCGTCAAAACGGGCGAATGCGCCGCGCACCAGGTCCATGCCGTCCAGCACGAGGCGGCCGGGTATCGTCGCCTGACCGCTGCCGAAGTAACCGCGCGCGGGGCGGATCCTCACATTGCCCGGTTCGCGGCCAAGATCAAGGCGTTGTTTCAGCCGCGAGGCGACCCGCGAAAGAACACGCAAGTCGAAGTCGACGACGTTCCAACCCGTCAGGACGTCCGGGTCGATCTCGGCAACGCGCCGGCGGAACAGCGCGATGGCCGCGGCTTCGTCTTCGCAGGCGACCGCGCGTTCCGGCATTTCGCGGTCGCTTGAATCCACGATGAGGACCTCGTCGATACCGTGGCCATAAAGCGAGATGGCCAACAACTTGCGCGCCCTCGGATCGGTTTCTATGTCGAACGAAAGGACCCGCGGCTCGACATCCGCTTCCGCCGGCGCGATCTTCGGATCGTCGAACACCCAGTCGACACCCTCGCCACGTTCCGCTTGCCCCTCGATCGCGAGTCCGCCCCGGATGTTGTGGTCAATGAGGAAACGCACCGCGAATCGGACATCCGCTTCGAACGTGTCGATCCCTTGCGCATGCAGCCGATCGCGCAGGACCGGCGCATCGGGAGGTGTCCGCACGTCGATGCGGGTGACTTGAGCACCCCCGAAGGTTCTTTTTGGCGTCGCCCCCTGACGCGTCGCCCCGAGTTCGCGCGCCCGCGCCGCATCCGTCGCCGCCACGTAAAAGCTTGGCGTCCTGCGGCGATCCCGCACAAGGAAGGTGCCGCCCTGCTCCAGGCGACCGAACAGGTGCACCACGGGTACCCGCTCACGGATCCGGTAACTCGCCTGGAATATGAAGCCACGCACGGCCGAGCCACCGAGCGGGGATTTCGGGGCGCTCATGGGCAAATACTAACGCCGCAGGAAGCCGAAGATGCCGATGCGGCTTAAAGATCGGCCAATGACCGCCGCGCTGCTACGGCCACATATGCGTACCGCCCGCCACCGCGATCGCCTGGCCCGTGATGTAGGCGCTGGCGTCCGACGCGAGGAACACGGCGATGCCTTTCAGGTCCTCGGGTTCTCCGAGTCGACGCAGCGGCGTATTGGTTTCGGCGTTCCGCTGTGCCTCGGGGTTGTCCCATAAAGCCCTGGCGAAGTCCGTCTTGACGACCCCTGGACAAATGGCGTTCACACGCACCCGCGACGGGCCGTATTCCAGCGCCAGGTTGCGCACCAGTGCGATGTCCGCAAGTTTCGAGATGCAATAGGTGCCGAGCGTCGCGGAAGGAGAAAACGCGCCGGTGGACGACGTGATCATCATGCTGCCCCCGCCGTTTCCGACCATGTCCGGCGCGACCATCCGGCACAGCCAGTGGTTGGAGCGCACGTTGGTGTCCATGATCTTGTCGAACGCCGAATCCGGAATCTCGGACATCGGGCCGTAGAAGGGGTTGACGCCGGCGTTGGCGACCAGGATGTCAATCGGCCCCAGCCGCGACCGGGTCTCCCCGACGAGGGACTCCAACTGGTCCTTGTAGCCGACGTTGCAGGCGACGGCGATGGCCGAATCGCCACCACACCTGTCGTTGATCTGCGCCGCCGCCGCTTCGCACTGCTCGATCTTGCGGCTCGACACCACCACCCTTGCGCCGTGCTCCGCCAATGCCTCCGCCATGGACAGGCCCATTCCCTTCGATGCACCTGTCAACAAGGCAACACGGCCCGTCAAATCGAACAGCGATGTCTCAACACCCATCTTCGGCTCCAGTCCCAGTCAAAGCCACGTAGGTTACGGGAAGCGCCTATGGCCTCACAACGGGACCGGCACGGCTAGTCGCGCGGTGCCTCCATCAGCCACCACGGCGTGCTGATCAACTCGCGTTCCTGGCCTTCCGGGACAAGACTGCGCCGCAGCATTGAATTCGCGCCATCCGACCCCATATAAGCAGCGTGGCAAATGACCTCATTGGGGTTGTCGCCACGGGATCCCCCACCAGGCCAACGGAACCATGATGCGACTCGACACAGCAGGTTATCACGGCGGCAGGAGCCGCCCGGTGCGACGTCTGGTCCACGACTTCTGGACCAGCGTACAGCGGGCGGGATCGCCGCGCGTCACGCCCAACACGCTCGCCCTGCCCCGTCCAGGGACACGGCGCGGGATTCCGAACGCATCAACCTGTCCTTCAACGCATCCATCCGGTCACGCCAATGTGTCGTGCGCCCCTGCAGGGGAGGTAGTCGGCGGTGACGACGAGCAGCCCATAGACCAGACCATTGCTGACGGCTGTCACACGCTACGTCCAACGCAACACGTCTGCTGTCACGCGATGGCCTGATCCCGTTCCGCGAGTCCCAGAAAGGCGGCCGCCAGCTTCGGCCCCGCGCCCGCGTCCTCGTGTTTGAAGAACGCGAATCCCTTGCCGACGCCCGTCTCGTCCGCGCGCGCCAGCCATTGCGCGAGGGCAGACGCGTCGTAGTCTTCGCGGCGCAGCCGAAAGTACAGCCAGTCCGTCGTCGCGAGGTCCGCCGGTAACGCAGTCTTCCCGTCGTCGGAAACGCAAATGGCGGCCTCGTGCCGGCGCAGCACGTCCATGACTTCCTCATCGAACCAGGAGACATGGCGAAACTCGAAGGCCGCCGGCAGTTCCCGCGGCCACCCGGTGAGGAACGTGTCGAGGCGCTCCGCGTTCTTGCGCAGGTAGGGGGGCAACTGGAACAAGACGCAGCCGAGCCGGCTCTCGAGCTTCGCCACCCGCTCGGCAAGGAATGCGCCGTCGTCGTCGAGTCTCGCTTGATGCGTGATCCGGCGCGACGCCTTGATGACGAACCGGAACTCTTCCGGAACCGCATCGCGCCAGGCCTCCAACACGTGGGTCCGCGGCATCCTGTAGAACGTATTGTTGATCTCGACGGCCGGGAGTCTCTGTGCGTAGTGCGCCAACATCTCGCCCGGGGCGATCGACCGGGGGTAGAAGACGCCCTTCCACTCCTTGTAGCTGTAGCCGCTGGTGCCCGCGTACCACCGCATCCGCTTCGGTCCAGTAAAAGATGACACGGCAAACTTAGCAGACCGGCGATCAGGCATCGCTACGATCACGCACAACGTCGCATCGGGTGTGTTTTTTGGCCAGAATTAGCGGACGCCGATAGACAACGACGGATGCGTGGCGATGGAAGCGAACATAGCCTGGCAGGGAGACAGCGTCTTCTCCGCCGTGGCGGACAGCGGGCACGAAGTCATCATCGACGGGCCGCCCGAGTTCGGAGGGACCAATGCCGGCGCGCGGCCAATGGAACTGATGCTCCTGGGTATCGGCGGATGCACCGCGTTTGATGTCGTCCACATTCTCCGGCGGGGCCGTGTCGAGGTGTCCAGGTGCGAAACCCGCGTGACTGCGGAGCGCGCCGAGACGGATCCCAAGGTATTCACGGACATCCACATTCACTTCACCCTGGCGGGAAAAGGTCTGACGGAGGGCAAGGTCGCGAGGGCGGTGGAGCTTTCCGCGACCAGGTACTGTTCAGCCTCGATCATGCTGCGGCGGGCGGGCGTCGCCGTGACCCACGGGTTCGAACTGGAATGAATGCCCCGGGACCCCCTCCGCCGACCGCCGGCCTACGCCACGTCGCCCTGTTCGCGCGGAACTTCGAGGCAACCGTCGGGTTCTATACCGATGTCATGGGCATGCGCGTCGAGTGGCGACCCGATGCCGACAACTGCTACCTGACGAACGGCAATGACAATCTCGCGTTACACCGGTCGACGCGAGAACCGGGGGAGGACCAGAGGCTCGACCACATCGGCTTCATCATCGATCGGATTGAGGACGTGGACGCCTGGCACGCATTCCTTCTCGCCGAGGAAGTTGAGATCATCCATCCGCCGAAAACGCATCGGGATGGCGCGCGCAGTCTCTACTGCAGG
Organism: Candidatus Azotimanducaceae bacterium; assembly: GCA_965203615.1. Lineage (GTDB taxonomy): Bacteria > Pseudomonadota > Gammaproteobacteria > Pseudomonadales > Azotimanducaceae > VXNE01. The sequence goes on along the minus strand of OZ241900.1, from coordinate 3,170,470 downwards.
GATCCGGAAGGCACGTCCGTACAGCTCATCTACCATCCGCCGCTGAGCGCCGAGAGGCGCGACGCCAAGTCGAAGTCCTAAAGACGCGCTCGCGCTCCGTGGCGCTAAATCCGGTAGGTAGTCTCCGTCATCACCTTGGAGGCCACGGTCATGGCCTCCTTGACCGGTTCCGGAAACGGGACACCGCCTTCCCGCCTCGCGTTTTCGCCGTGGCGCGACTCGTCCTCGCGCATCTCCTGAAGGATCGCCCGGCTGCGTTCATCCGATTCCGGCAAGTCGCGAATGTGGCGGTCGAGGTGACGTTTAACCTGGTCTTCCGTCGCCTCGACAAACCCGAGGCTCACCTTGTCGCCCAGAACCCCGACGGCGGCACCCAACGCGAACGAAGCCGCGTAGAACACAGGATCCAGCATGCTCGGCCGGCCGTCGAGCTCGTCAAGCCGCTCCCGGCACCAGGCGAGATGGTCGTTCTCTTCGGCAGCCGCCGTCCTCAGCGACTCGCGCACTTGCGGGTCGCGGGCCGTCAATGCCTGGCCTTCGTATAGTGCCTGGGCACAGATCTCGCCCGCATGGTTCACGCGCATCAGGCCCGCCGCGTGTTTGCGCTCGGCGTCGGTTAGCGTGCTTTCCTCCGCCTCCGGTGCCGGGCGCTCGGCCACGCCCCCGCCTGTGAGAGCCCGCAACGCGCGGTCGAATACGCCGATCAGGTCATCCGTTCCACTCATGGGTGTCCTCGACTCGCCGTCCTGACTGGCTTCCGAGGGTATATCTCCCGAAGTGATGTTGCAAAGCGATGCGAAATCGTCTCAGACTGCCCAGCTTGCCTAGGCGCATGGTCAAATTCCGCCCACATTTTTGTGATCGACTTTGGGACAGCCGACACAGGAGTTCCGGCCTGCCGGGTCAGGGAGCCGAGTGCACATGTGAAGCCGGTTAGGAAGTCACCAGAAAGCAAAAGTCGTGTTCTACTGACGGGGAAGGTTTCGACCCACGGAACGCATTCGCCTGAGACCGAATTGGTGCGGATGACACGCCGGGATCCACGAGTCGGAATGGACGCGAAATACCCCTCCGAAGCGAGACATCAAGGATTTCAGCAGCGATTGCTTTGGTCAGGCGCCTACCGCCGATTCGAATTACAACTCGTGCACTGGTGGCCAACAGCGGAGCAAGTCCTGCCCACGCCTCCGAAAGGAACTCGCGGTAGCGATCAAGGTCGTAGTGACGACCGTCGCCACGAGGGTGTTTAGCAGTTGCCCGTTCGCCCAGAAACCACAGTCGAAGCCACTGATCCTCGCGGTAGTTGGTGGTATCGAGATACGGTGGTGAGGTGATTACATCAGTGACTTTCCCAAGCAGATCGGGAAAAGCTATTGCCGCGTTTCTTGCGTCTGCCAAAGCAACCTGACCCCGACCGAAAGGGGGAGGCGTCCCAAAACGGTATTCATTCATGTGACGCAGGATCTCAAAAGCGTCCCTTGTAGGCGGGTTACACCCATTTCGTAGCCACCAACGTATGGAATACGCGGGTTTCGTACTAATTGTCCTAGGCATCCGGTTGCTGAAATAGTTCGGACTGCGGTGTGACTCGCCGTGCAATGCCCCAAGGCACAGGGCTGCTATGAAACGATCCGTCCTATCGTTGTGCCAATCTAGGGCATCCCTAAGAAACTGAACTTGGTGGAACGTGCTCTCAGCGAAGCAGAGCGCAAAGAACTGGGCCAAACCACCTAAGTCCTCAGCCGGGCAATAGTCGCTACATTGGGACTCGAGGACGGATAGCCGTCGTACCACTTCGAGTCGAGTTGGAGGGTCGCACTTGGCACCCGTGACACAAGCGGCAACGGGGTGGACATCGCAACCCGCCGCCTGACGGTTTCGAATTAGGCTCTCGAAAACGGTCGTACCACGACCGCAAAAGGGATCACAGACCACACCGTCAAACTTCGATGCTGCCAAGTGCTTCTCGACAAAGGTCTCCGGAAACATCGCGAAGTACGGGCATATAGAATGAAACCTATGTCGCATGAGAGCCTCGCGCACGATCAAGGAAGTTCTCGATCCAATCAACAGCCCCTTGGAGCCTCTCGTAAGCTTCTATTTCCACACCTCGGCTCGAGAGTTTCTCCGCTTCGGCGACGCGATATGGGACTCTGATGCGATGCATAACGTTGCCGAGTAGCAACACGTCATCGCGGAACTTTTCGTCCGGCCGCGCGAAGGGCACGACATGGTACGGAACCATCTTGGTAGCGGGCTCTGGACTGAACCATCGGCTGGGAAAGACGTCCTTGACATGCATCTTGACCGATTTTCCCTTCCAGTCCTTGCCAGTTGCTACCTGCGCGGCGACAAACAGAAATCCCGGCAGACCATCGCGCCGCTCTCGACAAGCGAATATGTCGACTTGATCATCCTTCGGAAATGTCGGAGCCGACTTGTGAGGTTTGACGTTTCCATCCTTGATGATCGACCAGATTTCGCGGAGTTTGGCAATGAAGCTGCTGCCATCCGGACGTGGGAATCCGAAAGACCATGCGGGTCCTCCAACTTCCGCAGCTAGCGCGGCCGTTGCGAAGTATTGGAAATATTCCCGAAGTGTTCGCTCCTCCTGATCTGATGGGTGTAAGTCGGTTCCGTCAAACAGTGGCGTAATAGCTCTGAGGTTCGACAGCAGAAGCGACACAAGATAGGCAGTCTGGGCGAGATCTGGACGATCTCGGATGTAGGCAATCACACTGCCGCTGTCGTCAACCGTAAAGGGATAGGCAGTACCGAGAGCGCGCTTCCGAGAGTCGATCCGCTCCACTGCACCAAACGCGACAGTTTCGCGGTCGTGGATTTCCGCATCAACGTCAGCAAATTCCCTCTCGGCCGGTAACTCCAGGGCATCGATAACATCTGCGTAGGTGGAGAGCCTGTCGCAAGAAACGGCTGCGCTCAGCTCCAGGTAATCCGCGGCAAGGTCAAAATCGGGAGGCCGACTTCCCCCAAAGTCGTCGGGAGGCAAGTACAAAGTGCTGCTCATTCGTCGTCCGTTGCATCCAGGACCTTGAGCTTCAGATGGTTGTGAACAGCTTGGGCTGTCTCAGAAATGTCTGCCGCGATGTCAACGACCGATTGGTCGTACCCATCGAAGCCCCGGAGGTTGTTTGAAGCCTCTCGAATCTCGTTCCGCGCTCTCAGCAACGCGCCCGTCAACTTACGGTCGGCTGGTTGGACACTCGCGTGCGCATCAGCCAAGGAACCGGTCTCGCGCAACACGACCAAGCCCTCAGGGCTGGACAATACATCCGCCAAGCGCTTGACATCCGGATTCTGAGACCGCACAACCGGCTCGATATCGTCTTTCTTCGACCCGTAGATCCACCGGAGGATTTCTGACAAGTTATCGAGCTTCGACTCCGGGACTGGATCAGGACTGGGATCGTACCTAGACCAAGCCGACTCCAGGCCGAGGAAGTCCATATAGGGGGCTCTCGATAGAGCCGTATAGAGGTGCGAAAAGCTGAACCGACGCGTTGCTCGGTCCTCGATGGAAAAGACTTGTCTATCTTCCGCTTGCTCTAGCACGTATATCGCATTGACCATACGTTTGATCGTATCGTGCTTGTCTCCAATCTTTCTCGCTATCTCAGCGAGAGATGTGCCTGATGTGCGGTCGCTGCGATACCAGTCTGCGGCGAACTTTGCCTTGGCGTAGGATTCCCATCGTGCCGCGCCGTTAATGTGTTTGAATCCGATGAAGGACCAAGCCTCCTCTCTGTGATCGACACGATAGACTGAGACTCTGTCAAGCGTGGCTCGGTGTTGGTCCGGCATTTCCGGAACAATGATCCTAAGGCCACACTCGTCAAATACCTGTGCTCCTAACTCGAGTTCTCGGTGGAGGCGAATGGCTGCAAGACGGCGATTGCCCTCTAAGACGACAAGGTGGTCGCCTTTCGAAAGCACGATAAGGGGTTCGATGTCGAGGTAGCCGTTGGCAGCGATCGATTGAAGGAGTTCACTGAGGTCTTCAGAACGGTACAGCTGAGCGATGATTTGTGTATCAGACGCATCGCGCCCTATGCCCATCAAACGTGGGTTACGTCGATCCAACACCAAGCGGTCCACAGATACGGAGACCACTTCTTGCGAAGGAAACGAAGCGTTCGACTCGATAGTCTGGCTCATGAGTGATCCTCAACTGTCACGCTTAGAAATCGCAAGTGGGGCCACTCTCGATTAGGGCAGGCCTGCCAAGTGTCTGATCTGCATCGCAAAACTTCTGCCACCTTCGATCGAATTCATACGGGAACACAATAGCATTGGCCCAATTGCGGGTACAGGTCGCCCGTTGATTGCCCCGTTACACCGAGAACAGGGAATTGCACCAAGCAGCGTTTGAAGGATGGAAGCACTCGAGATTGACCTCTAGTCCCCCATTGGGACAGCTGAAATACCCATCCGAGTGAGCGCGATCAGAGCGTATCCCCTTTCACCAGCGGCACCACCACGGATGATCACCCGGCGGCCAGCATCCAGTCGATCAGCCGTCTGGCGAAGCGCGGCCAGCGGGGTCTCGTTGAGATCCACAATCTGCGTGATGCCGTCCGGGGGCTCCGGGACCGGATACTCACCGATCAGCGCCCGGACCGCATCGCCTGGAATCACGAGCAGGACGGCATTCCGCCTTACCTGGTATGCGCCCTCGCCTATCATTCGTCCAGCGAAGACGACATCCTCTCCGAAAAAGTCCCCCGCCTGAAACGACGCTCCGGCGCGCTCGACTTCGCCTTGCTTGACGATGAAAACCGCGTCTTCGGCACCCAGGCGCTCGCCAGCCAGGAAACGGCGTTCTGCTGCGCTGCGCAACAGCCTTTGCCATGAGACCGCGGACAAGACCTTGACCAGCGGCGATGCGAGCAACCGATCCAGCCACGCTTCCACCGGGCCGACATCCGGCTCCGGAAGGCTGCCCGATCGCAGCAGGAACTCTATCGGCGCAATATCGACCGACAACACGCGGGTGTTGGCGCGCGTCTCCAGGGCGATGTCATCCCCCGGACGGTAGATCTCGCCTTCGACGCGGCTGCGCCTCCCGCCCGGATCGACGGCTTCCACCGCGCCTTCGAGGAGATAGAGGCATCGATCCAGTCGCCGGCCACGCCGAAGCAGCCACCGGTTCGCCGGGAGCTCGATCAGGCTCGTGTGCTTCGATGCCGTCGCAAGGGATCGGTCGTCCAGTCGCGCGAAGGGTTCGAAGCGTTTGAGCAGGTGCGCCAACATGGGCACATCTTCTCAAAACCTCGGCGTTGTCTCTGTCAGCCGTTTTCCCTTTCGACTGCGCGAAATGCGATATCGTTTCTGTAGTACGCGTCCTTCCAGGCGATACGCCCGACACGGTCGTACGCCAGCGTCCGCGCCGCGCTGACGGAGTCGCCCAGGGCCGTGACGCACAGGACCCGACCACCGGCGGTGACGACATGACGCCCCTCCAGCGCAGTTCCCGCCTGGAATACCTTTGTGTCGGGCACCGTGTCATCAATTCCCGATATGGCATGGCCGCTCTCATACGCGACGGGATACCCGCCCGCCGCCATCACGACGCCAATGGCGGCCCTTTCGTCCCATTCCAGGTCCATGCCCCGAAGACCGCCTGCCAGCGCCCCCCGACACAGTTCGACGAGGTCGCTCTTCAGCCGCATCAACACGGGCTGCGCCTCCGGGTCACCGAAGCGGCAGTTGAACTCGATGACCTTGACCGACCCATCGGGCATGACCATGAGTCCGGCGTACAGGAAACCCTGGTACGGCGAGCCGTCGGCGGCCATGCCGTTTACGGTGGGATGGATCACTTCGTTCATGATCCGCTCATGCACTTCCGGCGTTACCACCGGCGCCGGCGAGTAGGCGCCCATGCCCCCGGTGTTCGGCCCCAGGTCGCCGTCGTCGCGGCGCTTGTGGTCCTGGGACGTCGCGAACGGAACCACGTTCTCGCCGTCCGTGACGCAGATGAAACTCGCCTCCTCGCCATCGAGATACTCTTCGATCACGATCTCGCGGCCGGCATCGCCAAAGCTGTCGCCGCCCAACATGCCCTCGGCGGTGGCGACCGCTTCGTCCTCGTCGAAGGCGACGGTGACACCCTTCCCCGCCGCCAGACCGCTCGCCTTGATGACGATGGGCGCACCCTGGCGACGAATATGCTCACGCGCCGCACGAACATCGGTGAAGGACTCGTAGCCGGCCGTCGGAATGCCGTGACGGACGAGGAAGTCCTTCGTGAAGACCTTCGATCCCTCCAGCCGCGCCGCCGCTTTCGACGGGCCGAAACAGTCGAGGCCCCGCGCGTCAAAATAGTCGCGCACACCGTCGACGAGGGGTGCCTCCGGTCCAACGATGGTCAGCGCGCAGCCGTTGCTGGCGGCGAAGTCGGCCAACGCGCCAAAGTCATCGATGTCAATGTCGACATTCTCGACGTTCGCTTCGCTTGCCGTACCCGCGTTGCCGGGCGCCACGTAGACGCGCCCAACCAGCTCCGACCTTGCCGCAGACCAGGCGAGCGCGTGCTCGCGTCCGCCGTTTCCGATGATCAGGACATTCATGCCGACTCCCGGATCAGTGTCTGAAATGCCTAATTGACGTGAACACCATCGCCAGGCCGTGCTCGTCGGCCGCCGCGATCACCTCGTCATCCCGGATGGATCCGCCCGGCTGGATGACGGCGGCGATGCCCACTTCGGCCGCGGAGTCGATCCCATCCCGAAACGGAAAGAACGCGTCCGACGCCATGACCGCCCCGGACACCGCGATGCCCTCGTCCTCCGCCTTCATCGCCGCGATCCGCGCGCTCACGACGCGGCTCATCTGACCCGCGCCCACACCCACCGTGGCGCCGTCACGGGCGAACACGATCGCATTCGATTTCACGAACCACGCGACCCGCCAGGCGAACAGCAGGTCGGACATCTCACCGGGTGTCGGGGCGCGCTTGGTCACGGTCTGAAGGGCGGCTTCGTCGATGCACTGGGTGTCCGATTCCTGCACCAGGACGCCGCCGCCGACCCGCTTTAGATCCCGACGGTCCGTTGCCGGCGCAAAGTCTCCCACCTCCAGCAGTCGCAGGTTTCTTCTCGACTTCGCGGCCTGTGCCGCAGCCGTTTCCACGCGCGGTGCAACCACCACCTCGGCAAACTGCCTGTCAATGATCGCCTTGAGGGTCTGCGCATCCAGCGTCCGGTTGAAGGCGATGATTCCGCCGAAGGCCGATGTCGGGTCGGTGGCGAAAGCGCGGTCGTAGGCGACGCCGATGTCGGCGGCCACCGCAACGCCGCACGGATTGCCATGCTTGACGATGACGCACGCGGACTCGTCGAAGGCCCGGACGCACTCCAGCGCCGCGTCCGTATCCGCCAGGTTGTTGTACGACAGCGCCCTGCCCTGAATCTGCCTGAGACGCGCGACGGATCCCCCGGGGGGGTTCGCTTCGACGTAGAACGCGGCGCGCTGATGCGGATTCTCCCCGTAGCGAAGGTCGGCCTTCTTGTCCAGGCCGAGGGTCAATGCTGCCGGGAAGTCCTCGGTCGACGCCACCGGATCACGCGCGAACCAAGCCGCGATCCCGGCATCGTAGCGGGCGGTATGCGCAAAGGCCTTGGCCGCAAGACGTGCCCGTTGCGCCAGTGTCGAGCCGCCGCCCCCGAGCGTTTCCATGACCTCCGGATAGTCGTCGGGGTCCACTACCGCCAGCACCGCGGCGTGGTTCTTGGCCGCCGCGCGCAGCATCGCCGGACCGCCTATGTCGATATTCTCGATCGCGATCTCGCGCGTACAGTCTTCCCGGGAGATCGTCGCCTCGAACGGGTACAGGTTCACCACGACCATGTCGATGCGCGGGATTCCGCGGCTGCGCATGACCTCCGCATCTTCCTCGCGCCGCCCGAGGATGCCGCCATGAACCTTGGGATGCAGGGTCTTTACGCGGCCCTCCATCATCTCCGGGAAGCCCGTGTAGTCCGCGATCTCCATCACCTGGATGCCGGCCTCGGAAAGTGCCGCCCTGGTGCCGCCGGTGGAAAGGAGTTCGACACCTAGTCCGGCGAGCGCCCGCGCCAACTCGACGATTCCGGTCTTGTCGGAGACGCTCAATAGCGCCCTCTCAACCTGTAGCCGTGTGTTCAAGTCAACTCCGGGGGAACTGTCGTCAACAGGGACGAATCCCTATGCGGATGGTAACGCGTGCGGCGCGGCCATGCCTCCTGGGCTTGTGAACGAGCAGGTGTAAGGCAGATGCAACGTGATTTGATAAGAACTGATATCGGTGTCACTATTCGGTATCGATATCAGCACTTCTACGACGCCATGCGATACGTGACCATGACCGAGTTCAAACAACAGGCCAGTCGAATCCTCGACGCAAAGAAACCGACAGCCATCCTGCGCAACAGCAAGGTGGAAGGCTACTACGTCCCGGTTGATTCCCTGGCTTTCGAGACCATGGACGACGCGAGCGTAGCGCAACTGACTCAGTCGATTATTGACCAACGATCAGAAGTGCTTGCCTACCTCGCGAAACGGTGATTGCGCTTCCAACTGTGCAGCAGATCTCGGATCTGCATGAACAGTTGCTCGCAAGACATGGTGGACTCCCCGGGTCCCGGGTCGGGGCATCGGTCAGTGCCGTTCTCGGTCGTATCCAAACGAATCTGGCATACCAATTGGAAGATCCGACTGTCGCACAGGTCGCTGCTTTCACTGTGTACGCGTTTACGGTGGGCCATCCATTCAACGATGCAAACAAACGGACGGCGTTGGCCGTCGGTGACCTGATCCTGTTGATGAATGGCGAAAACGTCGTTGCAACTGCGTATCAGATGGAGCTGGCGGACCTTGTCATCGACCTTTCCGCAGGCAATATCGATCAAGGAGAATTCACTGAAGCGTATGTCCAGATGCTATGCCGAGGTAGCGAGGCCCCATAGCATCCTGCTTGTCTTGTAGAGGAGCACCGCCTACACCAATAGCTTCTCGCTGCGATAGCGCCACATCGCCAGCAGTCCGAACAATGCGCCGATCACAACCGTGCTGGTAGCGGAAACGGCGAAGAACAGCGGATCGATCGATTCCGCCTTGACAATGCTCGTTATCAGCAGGTGTTGCGAGAGGCTCGGCACCAGCATCATGGGGATGGTCGGCTGCATCGGGTTCAGGATGATCAGGAGGATCGGCAGGGTCGGCAGCAGCATCGCGATGCCGCTGTAACTCTGTGCTTCCTTGAAGCTCTTGGTAAACGCGGTCACCGCATTCAGGAGACCCGCGCCCAAAACGGCGACGGGGACGAGTACGGCGAACGCCATCACGCACTCCGCGAGGCCAAGATCGGCATCCATGCTCACCTCGGCCAACGGCAGGAAGTCGACGGCAATGGCGAACGCCGCCACACCGATGCCGAGCGAAACGGCCATGAAGAACGCTGTCGCCGCGAGTTTTCCAGCGACCAGCGCGCCGCGCGAGACGGGAAGGGTGAGCAGCGGTTCGAGCGATCCGCGTTCGCGCTCTCCGGCGGTGGAGTCGACGGCCACATGCAGGCCGCCGAGAAAGCAGGCGAACAGGAGGAAGTAGGTGAATGCCCCCAGGAGCAGCACGGAACGCCCTGAAGGGGTCGACACGTCGTCGTTGAGAATCGCCAGCGGGCGCGAGATGCCGGGGTCCACGCCACGCAACTGCAGGCGCAACACCCCCACCATGCTGCTGTAGCTGCGGAGCGCTCCCCGGACTCGCGCCACCGCGGTCTGGGCCGCGGCGTTCCCCCGGTCCGACACCACCCACACCCGGGCCGCCCTTCCTTCGCTGAGGGCCGCCCCGAACTGTCTGTCGATGACAAGGCCGACTTCGGTTTCGCCGCGCCGCACCGATGCGCGCAAATCCTCCCGACTCTCGAAGGCGGCATCTTGCGCCTCGATCAGGTGCTGGCCAAGGTAGGCGACCAGGTTGGGCGCGTCGGCCGCGTTCACGACCGGAATCTCGATCGCCACCTCGCCCTGGTCGATCGTGCGCTCGACCGTGAAGTTCATGAAGACGGCGAATATCGCGGGACCGAACACGGCGCCCGACAGGCTTGAGATCACCGCTCGCCGGTCGCGCAGCGTGTCGCGAACCTCCTTGCGGAACACCGTGAGGACGCCGTTCAATCCGTGTTCCCTTCCGCGCCGATCGCGGCAACGAACGCGTCTTCCAGGTCACCGCAGCCCGTCTCGCGGCGGATTTCGTCCGGGGTCCCCGATATGGCCACCCGCCCGTCGGAGATGATCACGAGTTCGTCGCAGAGCATCGCGACCTCCTGCATGACATGACTCGAGAACAGGACGCACCGGCCATCCCGCTTGAGGTCCAGGATCACGTCCCGCAGGGCGCGTGTCGCGACCACGTCGAGACCGTTGGTTGGTTCGTCCAGGATCACGGTCTGCGGCCGATGAACCAGCGCGCGGGCCAGCGCCACGCGGATGCGTTGCCCGTGCGAGAACCCCTTCGCGCGCCGGTCCGACAGGTCGCCGATGCCGAGCCTCTCGATCACGTTGCCCGTGGCCTTGCGTGCCTCGCGGCGCGGCATTCCCTGCATCGCCGCGTAGTAGGCGATGTTCTCGTGTGCGCTCAGGTTCGGATACAGACCCGATAGATGGGGCAATGCACCGATCTGCCGGCGGACGTCCAGTGGCCTCGTGGCAACGTCGATGCCGTCGACCCGGGCCTCGCCGCTGTTGGCCTTTATGACGGTGCAAAGCACGCGCAACGTGGTCGATTTGCCTGCGCCGTTCGGACCGACCAGCCCCGTGATACGACCATCGTCCGCGCGAAGGCTCACATCGTCCATGGCGACAACGTCGCCGAAACGCTTGTTCAGGCCCTCCGCCTCGATCATGGCGGGGGTCCCATGGGCGAGGTGAAGATCGGGAACCCCTGAACCGCTTCCAGGCACGGATCATCGAAGACGGCCGGGTCGGCAAGATCGACGAACGTCCCCAACCGTTGGGGTACGCAGCCGGTGGTGAGTTGTCCGTGGGCCTGGTGCCGCAGCGTCACATGTCGATAGTTCGTCAGGCCTCGCACCGACATCTCCGCGTACGCCGGCGGCGTGACGGGATCGTTCTCGCCCGAAAGCAGGATCGCGGGCACTCCGCTTTCGATTGGACTGGCGAAGTCGCCGTCGATGTATCCCCTGGGCCACGACTCGCAGATCTGTCCGAGCGCGTCAATCTGTACCGGCCCGAGGAAAGTCGCCTCCAGGGCCGCTCTGTCCAACTGGCCCCAGAACGGTACGTCTTCGGTACACACGACGGCGAAATGCATGCCAAAACTGATGGCGCCGTGGATGTCCTCGCTTACCATCAGCACCAGTGCCGCCAACGGCCCGTAGTCGCCCTCCGAGGCCGCGCGCACCACTATCGGGATCACCGCCGCGGTCTGCGGCGAGTACGTGAGCAGCCGCACCATGCCGGCGACCAGGTAGTCGGTAATGGTCAGCGTCGTGGCAGCGCCTGTTCTGGGATGCGGAACCTCGATCGTGGGCGGTGATGCTCTCAGGCGCCCCAGGAGTTCCCCGAGGCGATCGGCCAGGTCCGGATACTGTTCCGCGCACGCGGGTGCCGCCGCGCAACGTGCGAGCAGGTTATCCAACGCGCGCTGCCCATCGATTGCGACACCCGGGCCAAGGGCAAGGCCCGGCGGCACCACCCCATCCAGGATGACGGTGCGGACGCGTTCCGGATAGCGCTTGAGGTAGTGCTGGGCGACGCGCGTGCCATAGGAAATCCCGTAGATGTTGAGCGACGGGTAGCCGAGTTTCTCCCGGATCAGTTCGAGATCGCGCACCGCCGCGCTCGTGGTGAAGAACGCCGGATCGTGCGCCAACCCGTCCACGCACTCCGCACCAAGCCGAACGAATGTCTCCGTGTCGAGATAGACCTCATCGCGTTCGATGTTTTCGCAGCGCAGGGGCGCGGACAGACCGGTGCCGCGCTGGTCCACGAGGAGAATGTCGCGCGTCCGACGAACCCTCGAAAACGCGCCCGCCATCTGTGCATAGAAGATCGTTGAAGCCTGGCCGGGGCCACCGGCGATTACCGTCAATGGATCCGGCTCCGGTGTCCCCGCCAGCGCAGGATTCCGCGCCAGGAACAGCTCGATCTGCCCGCCATCCGGATTGTCATGATCCAGGGGCACCTGCAGCGTGGCGCACTTGACCGGCACCTCGGAACGGTCGCCGATCGCGGTCAGGACACAGGGTTCAAAATCTATCGCGGCCAGCGGACAAGCCGCGCAGAGCAACAGTGACGCAATAGCGCCCCGGCGCGCCGCATCGGTCAAACCCTTCAATTCAGCCGTGCCTCAAGCAATGTGACGTCGACTTTGCCATTCGACGGGTCGGGAAGCTCACAGCCGATCACGCCGCACCCGAACTCGTAGATGAACCGAAGCTGCGGGTCCAAGGCCCATCGGTCGAACTGATACGTGAATAACTGGAACGCGAGCGCCGCCAAGGCGACCGTTACTCCGACACAGAGCAGTGCGACCCGGCGCCATTGGCTTTGCTTTCTGTCCGCCGGCTGGCCGGCCTGCGATGAGTCGTCCGCGTCGTGGACGTCCGATGTGGCGCTCTCCGTGGCAGGTCCGGCGGGCATGGCACGGCTGGCATCGAACAACGCCAGGCAGGCACCGCATCTCACCTGTCCGTCGGCGGCCGCGAGCTGGTCCTCTCGTACACGGAACCGCGTATGGCAATGGGGACACTCGACTATCGGCGGTTCTTGCGAAGACTCGGACACGTTCTCAGTTGCGTTCCCCTTGCAGGAGCACCCACTCCTCCAGCCTCTGCGGCGCGCGGAAGTCGAAATCCGGGTAGGCGCGCATCACCTGGTCGGCTTCGTTCGCGAGGATGCCGGTAAGGATCAGCGTTCCCGTGGCGGCCACATGGCCCGAGAGCCGGGTCGCCAGTGCGACAAGTGTACCGGAGAGGATGTTCGACATGACGACATCGAACGCCGCGCTGAAGCCGTCGGCCCTGGAAAATGCGTCGCTATGCTGCATGTCGAAGGACACCGCGTTGCGCGCCGCGTTCGCTTCGGTCGCCATCAATGCCTGGGGATCGTGATCAACGGCGACGACGAGTTCTGCGCCCAGCAGCCTGGCAGCGATCGCCAGGATGCCGGAGCCGCAACCGTAGTCCAGCATCGAACGGCCCCGCAGATCCCGCGCCGCGAGCCATTCGAGGCACAACCGCGTCGTTGGATGGCTCCCCGTTCCGAAGGCGAGCCCCGGGTCGAGGCGCATGAACAGCCGATCGCCCTCCGGCATCGCGCGAGACCGCTGCGCGCCGGAATCCTTCGTCGAAAAGGACGCCGACGCGCCGCTACCGGCGCTGTCGGTTGCGTCCGGCTCCGACGGAATGATGGTGAGACGTCCAAACTTCCTGACGACAGCGAACCGCCGCCAGGCGTTCAGCCAATCCTCGTCCGCCAGGAACTCGATGTCGGTCGCATGACCGGGAAACGCCGAGCGCAACGCGGAGAGGTCCGCGCCGATTTGGAACAGTCCCGTGACCCGCACGTTCGGCCAGGCATCCAGGTCGGGCGCGGATCCCGGATCGGGCTCGAGAAGCGGATTGTCGCCGTCGTCCAGGTACGTGACCGCAACGGCACCCAGCGCAGACAGCCTTTCTCCGGTCGCTTCGGCAGTTCGCCCCGGCGTGGCGACCTCCATCCGAATCCAGGGCATGTGACGTCGTATCAGGCGAAGCGGGAAAGAGGCGTCCGAGCTTCGATCAACCGCCCGCACTCCACCCAGGAATCACATACGGAACTGTCGCGATCCAGGAGGCTACTCCGCTTCCAGCATCCGGACGGCCGCGCGCATCGCGCAGTCGTAACCGAATGCCCCCAGACCCGAAATGACGCCGCGCGCGATGTCGGAGAAATAGGAGTTTCGGCGAAAGTCCTCGCGCGCGTGGACGTTCGACAGGTGAACCTCGATGAAGGGGATGTCCACCGCAAGCAACGCGTCGCGCAACGCGACGCTCGTATGCGTATAGGCGGCGGGATTGACGATGATGAACTCGACGCCCTCGCCCTTCGCGCGCTGCACGGCCTCGACGAGGTCGTGTTCGGCGTTGCTCTGGAAGGCGTCCACGGCATGGTTGTGCTCGGCGGCGTATTGCCTTGCGCGGGCATTGATGTCGTCCAGGGTGTCAGCCCCGTAGATGTCCGGCTCCCGCGTGCCGAGCAGGTTCAGGTTCGGGCCATGCAACAACAGAATACGCGCCATGCTATGTATGAGGTCTCCCTTCCCTATGGCTATGCGACGTAACGGTGGTGGTTTTCTTGAAATGAGCGAGCATCCTGCTGAAACGATAGCATGTGGCTGGACAAGGCGTATCGGAGTTCCAGGCCGTCCGATCCTCCCCGAATATCGGGACAACTTGTTATTTCTCCGCAATCCTCCCCCTGCTGCGCCTCCAAGCAAGATCTCTCGTTGGTGTTTGGATCATCCCACTCGGAATTCGAACTGCAACCGCGCACCCGGACGCTCACATCGCTTGTGTCCGCCCCGGACGGAAACCCGTCATACCAAGGGTTGTCGACTTTATTTCACCGCGTCTCATGGTCTCCCTCCTCTGGGTGAATCGGCTCCCGCGAGCCGCCCTCATGGTGTCGAACCGGATAGTTCCTCCACGGTGACAATCGGATTCGGGTCGGCGCCACAATTCTTGTCTCGAAACACCTTGGACACTACTGCCAGATTACCTTGGAAGGTCTCCAGCGAGAGCAGGTCTTGTATTGCGCGACCCGCATCCCTCTTGGTTCTGATTTTTCGGTGTCCTTGTAGTACTTGCCCGATATTCCCCAGGATCAAATCGGCAAAATAGTCTCCCATCAGGGAGCGCAAATCATCGGCTATCGCCTTGCCCTCATCCCGTCGCCCCTCATCGACGCAACCACGACGCGGAAATTCTAACTTCCGTAGGCTCAGACTCCGAAAACACTGCCAGCCGTCGAACGCCTCCCTTGAGGTGTTCCACTCGTCGCCAAGCAAAAAATCCGGCAACCTATCGCGCCGAAGCCTGACCTGTTTGGCGAGATCGCTTCTTTGCGCCGTCAGTTCGACACACGACTTCCCCAACGCTTCCTGCTCAAACGGAATCGAATCAGCACAAACCGTCGTGCCGATAAGCACCGTGATGGCAGCCCACATCGCGACACTCTTCGTCCTGGTCATCCGCGGTCACCTTACCAATTCATCCTTCCGACCAATCCTTGATTCAAGCGCCTCAATCACATAGGCGAGGATACTAACCCCATGGGTGCGGGCACGAATGCCGACCTTGTCGCACCGGATGCGCCAAGGCACGGGATTTGGACCAATTGGGTTAGCGGCGCGATCATGGCGGCTTGGTCTGGAAGCATCGGTGGTGGGCTTGGGCGGGGGTGGAACACTGTGCGCGGCAGGGTGGCGGACTTCATGCCGTTAGCCAATGAGAAAATCGAGCGCCTTGATGCCTGCGACAACCAATCCCATTGCGGTAAAGAACTTGACGGTCATGCGCAGTTCAAGTTCCTTCATGTCGTTTTTGAGTTCGGCGCGGAGTTCGTTGATGTCTGCCTTTATGGCGAGTTGGCCGATCAGGGGAATCGCCTGCGCAGCCGCAGTCGCCTCGGCGTCGGAAACCCCGGCGCTCCTGAAGGCATCGTAGACTTCCTTGACGATCGCGCTCATGTCGACTTTGCACCCCGTTCGGCACGAGGATAGCAAACCTGCATTCGCTGGCGAGGGGGCAATCTCGGAACGTGGCGTGCACCGTTCGCCCGACGGGACATGGGCGTCGGATCACATGGAAGTGCGTCGCTCGTCGCCCATTGGTCAAGAGACGAAGTATTGTCCCGCCAGGTATTTCCGAGCCATCCGCAGCATGGACTCTTCATTCGTGAGGCGCGCGAGGTCTTCGATCTCGATCCACGCCAGATCGATTGACTCCGGGCTGACGCGCAGAGGTTCTGACGACGCGGCGCGCAAGGCGAAGCGCACGTCGTAGTGCAGATGCGCCGGGTCGCCCTTCGAAGCCGGGATGGTGTGGATATCGATATCGAGTACCGCTTCGCTGATCGGCCGCACAGCCAGGCCCGATTCCTCCCGCGCCTCGCGCAACGCCACTGCCAGCGGGTTCGGCTCGCCGTCGCTGTGGCCGCCGAGTTGCAGCCACTTGCCGAGCTTGCGGTGGTGTGTCAGCAGCACCCTGGTGCCCCCCGAATCGACGACCCACGCAGATCCCGTGACATGGCCGTCGTCAAAGCAGTCGCGTTCGAAGCAACGCGGCTGCGCTTCGACGAAGCGACGCAGGCGTGCGGCATCGGCCTCGTCGGGAAAACGGGCCAGGTAGGCGTCGATCATGCGCAGGATGGTCATTCCCCGGCCGCCTGCGAAACGCCCGCGGATGCGTGGGTGGCAGGTCCAGCCCGCATCGGGCGCGGCGCCAGGGGCTCGCTTCGGGGTGGTCCCAGGAAACGTCGCGCTCTCCTTTCGATGCGACGCAGATCGGCGACCTGGCATTCCCAGATGACCATGACGCGCCAGCCGCGTGTGCGCAATGCCCGCTCGTTTCTCCTGTCGCGCCTTCGATTGCCTTCGAGCTTGGGGACCCAGAAAGCCACCCGGGACTTGGGCATTCGGGCGTGCTTGCAACCGTTGTGCAGGTGCCAGAAACAGCCGTGTACGAAGATGATGCTCGACCTCCCCGGAAACACGAGGTCCGGGGTGCCCGGCAGGTCAGAGCGATGCAGTCGGTAGCGATATCCAATCCCGTGCAGGAGTCTGCGCACGGCCAGTTCCGGCTTCGTGTCCCGGCTCCTTATGCGGGACATCAGGGCGCTCCGCGCTTCGGGGCTAAGCGTGTCGACCATCTCTGGTTTTGATCAGCAAAAGCACTGCCCCTAGCTCATTGTCGTCCTGTCCCGGAGGCGGAAGTCATGCGAGGGGTGTCCCCCTCGCGCTCCCCGGCTGAAGGCTCTCTCATGCGAGGGGTGTCCCCCTCGCGCTCCCCGGCTGAGGGCTCTCGTTGTCGAACAGGGCGGCGAGCTGTTCCGTCATCGCGCCGCCGAGTTGCTCCGCGTCGGTGATGGTCACGGCGCGGCGATAGTGGTGCGTCACGTCGTGGCCGATGCCGATGGCGATGAGCTCGACGGTCGAGTAGGTCTCGATCTGGTCGATGGCGTACTTCAGGTGCTGTTCGAGGTAGCTGTTCGGATTCACCAACAGCGTCGAGTTGTCCACCGGCAATCCGTCGGAAATCACCATCAGCACGCGGCGATGCTCGGGACGGACGACCAGACGGTTGTGCGCCCATATGAGCGCCTCACCATCGATGTTCTCCTTCAGCAGTTCTTCGCGCATCATCAGCCCGAGGTTGCGCCGCGTGCGCCGCCAAGGATCGTCCGCCGCCTTGTAGACGATGTGCCGCAGGTCGTTCAGCCGGCCGGGGCTCGCCGGTTTGCCGTTGTTGATCCACTCCTCCCGCGATTGGCCCCCGCGCCATGCACGCGTCGTGAAGCCGAGGATCTCCACGGACACGGAACATCGTTCCAGCGTGCGCCCGAGAATGTCGGCGCACATCGCGGCGATGGTGATCGAACGGCCGCGCATGGAACCGGAGCTGTCGATCAGCATGGTGACGACGGTGTCGCGGAAGTTGGTCTCCTTCTCCTGCTTGTAGCTGAGCGGATTCATGGGATCGACGACGACCTGGGCCAGTCGCGAAGTGTCCAGAATGCCCTCGTCCAGGTCGAACTCCCACGCCCGCATCTGCTTGGCGAGCAGGCGCCGCTGCAGCCGGTTTGCGAGTTTCGATGTGGCGTGCTGCAGCGGTACCAGCTGCTGGTCCAGGAGCGCGCGCAAGCGGGTAAGTTCCTCCAGGTCGCACAGGTCCTCGGCCAGGATGACTTCGTCGAATTCCGTGGTATATGCCTTGTAGTCGACATTGACGCGAATACGACCCATCTCGTCCGGCACCGCCTTGGGCGCTTCCTCGTCGTCCGCATCGGACTCGAGTTCGCTCATGTCCATGTCGGCGTCCATCTCAACGACAGTCGTCTCGCCGTCGTCGTCTTCGTCGCCGAGGGTGTCGTCGTCGAGCACGACATCTTCGAGCGCCGCTTCCGAGTCGGACTCCGACGCATCCTCGATGGATTCCGGATCCGACCCGTCGTCGCCGAGGTCCTGGTCCTCGAACTCCGCGGTCATGCCCAGGTCCTTGAGCATCGTCCGGCACGCGTCGGCATACTCCGCCTGGTCGTGCAGCTTGTCGCGCAGGAGATCCATGTGCTTGCCGGCGCGCTCCTCCACGTAGTCGCGCCAGAAACGCACCACGTTTTCCGCCGACGGCGGCAACTCACGCCCGGTGATCCGCTGCCGCACGATCAATCCGACGGCAACGCTCAGGGGTGCCTCGGTCTCGGCGGTGATCGTGTCGAAAGCCGCCTGGCGGCAGAGTGCCTCGAGGGAGGCGTCGAGGTTGCGCGCCACGCCTTCCATTCGCAATGTGCCGATGGATGCGATGCGCGCGTCCTCCACCCACTGGAACATCTCCTGGGCGGGTCCGGCGCTCGGCGCGTGTGAGCGGTGCGTCGCGTCGTCGTGATATCGAAGCTTCAGGGCGAACTCGTCGCTGACCCCGCGCACGGCGTTCAGTTCCTCGTCGGCGCAGCCGATGTTCGGCAACGGCAACTGGACGGCGTTACCGCGGATGGCCGGGCTGCCCTTGCTGAAGTTGACCTCCAGGTCATCGTTGTCGGCCAGCGCCCGCATCGTCGCCGCCGTCGCTCTCTTGAACGGCTCGAGGGGGCTGTCCTGTTCAGCCATGGGCATGGACCCCGTTCACTGCCGGAGCGTCAGGCCCTGGGTCGCATCGCCGAGGTCCTCGCCCATACAGCGCTGGTAGTACTCCGCCACGACCGGGCGTTCGAGTTCATCGCACTTGTTCAGGAAGGAAACACGGAAACCGAAGCCGATGTCGTTGAATATGTCCGCATTCTCCGCCCAGGTGAGCACCGTCCTCGGCGACATGACCACCGAAATGTCGCCGTTGATGAATCCCTTCCGGGTCAGGTCCGCAACGGACACCATGCTGGAAATGATGCGTCTGCCCTCGTCGTTGTCCTGCCACGACTTCGCCTTGCCGTAGACGATCGACACTTCCTCCTCGTGTTCGAGGTAGTTCAGCGCGGTGACGATATTCCAGCGGTCCATCTGGCCCTGGTTGATCTGCTGGGTGCCGTGGTACAGCCCGGTGGCATCGCCGAGGCCCACCGTATTGGTCGTCGAGAACAGCCGGAATGCCGGGTGTGGCCGGACGACGCGGTTCTGGTCGAGCAGGGTGAGCTTGCCCTCGACTTCCAGCACGCGCTGGATGACGAACATGACGTCCGGACGGCCCGCGTCGTATTCGTCGAAACACAGCGCCGTCGGATGCTGCAGGGCCCACGGCAGGATGCCCTCCTTGAACGCCGTGACCTGCAAACCGTCTTCGATGACGATGGCGTCCTTGCCGACGAGGTCGATGCGGCTGATGTGGCTATCGAGGTTGACCCGGATACACGGCCAGTTCAGCCGGGCCGCCACCTGCTCCACGTGCGTCGACTTTCCGGTGCCGTGATACCCCTGGATCATCACGCGGCGGTTGTGCGCGAACCCCGCCAGGATCGCGAGCGTCGTGTCGTGGTCGAAGTGGTAGGCGTCATCGATGTCCGGCACGTAGTCGGTGCGCTCGCTGAAAGCGGGCACCTCGAGATCCTGGTCCAACCCGAACACGTTGCTCACGTTGACCGTGATATCCGGCATCATTTCGGGCGACAAACCCGATTCGTGAACGTTCATTGGCAACGTGGGTCCCTTGGCTTTCGGCGCCGGTATTTAATCACAACAAACGCTGCGGGGAGCGCCCGTCACCCTGTGCGGCTGTTGCGTGACCAGCCTTCGGAACGCTGTGCTACGCTCGCCCGGAAACCGAACGACCGGTCGGTGGATCGATCATGGACCCGACGTACTCCTCCCTGAACTTCGGCCTGGGCGAGACGCTCGAGGCGCTGCGCGAAACCGTGAGCCGTTTCGCTAGCGCCGAGATCGCGCCCCGGGCTGCCCATATCGATAGGGAAAACGCGTTTCCGCGCGAACTCTGGCCGCAACTCGGCGAACTGGGCCTGCTTGGAATCACCGCGGGGACGGACTGGGGCGGCGCCGGGATGGGATATCTCGCGCACTGCATCGCGATGGAGGAGATTTCGAGAGCTTCGGCTTCCGTGGGGCTCTCTTACGGCGCCCACTCCAACCTCTGCGTGAACCAGATCGAACGTCACGGGACGCCGGAACAGAAGCAGCGCTACCTGCCGGCGCTCATCAGCGGCGAGCACGTCGGGGCGCTCGCCATGAGCGAGGCGGGTGCCGGATCGGACGTCGTCTCCATGCGTCTCGCGGCACGCCGGGCAGGCGATGTCTACGTGCTGAACGGTACCAAGATGTGGATCACCAATGGCCCCGACGCGGACACCTACGTGGTCTACGCCAAGACGCAACCGGATGCCGGGACGCAGGGCATCACCGCGTTTGTCGTAGAACGCGAAACGCCGGGATTCACGCGTTCCCCCGGTCTGCAAAAACTCGGAATGCGCGGTTCCGGAACGTGCGAACTGGTCTTCGAAGACGCCGAGGTGCCGGCTGCCAATGTCCTTGGCAGCGAGAACGGAGGCGTCGGCGTCCTCATGAGCGGCCTCGACTTCGAGCGCGTGGTATTGGCGGCGGGTCCCGTCGGCATCATGCAGGCATGCCTCGACACCGTCGTCCCCTACGTTCACGACCGCGAGCAGTTCGGCGAACCCATCGGCCGGTTCCAGCTCGTGCAGGGCAAGCTGGCCGACATGTACACGCGCACGAACGCCTGCCGCGCCTATCTCTATGCCGTCGCGGGGGCGTGCGACCGGGGCGAAACCACGCGCAAGGACGCCGCAGGCGCCATCCTGTATTGCGCCGAGACCGCAACCGCGTTGGCGCTGGACGCCATACAGCTACTCGGCGGCAACGGCTATATCGACGAGTATCCCACCGGCCGCCTGCTGCGCGACGCGAAGCTGTACGAGATCGGCGCCGGGACGTCGGAGATCCGGCGCTGGCTGATCGGACGGGAGATCTTCGAAGAGTCGACCTGAGAAACCTCCATGATCGCACTGGGCGCTGGCAATTCGCGCGGGCCAGCCACTCGAGGGCCGAGTTGAAGTCGCGGAACAGGGGACCAATTGGACACGCATTGATGCATTGATGACTCCAAGTTATGCTCTGCACCATGAGGACGACAATTTCGCTCAATGAGCTTCTCTCGAACCAGGTGCGTCGCGCGGCGGCCGCCCAGAAACTGAGTGTGAGCGCGTTCATCTCCAAGGTCCTGAACGATGCGCTGAAGCAGCGTGTGCCATCAGAACCTCCGCCATTCAGGTTGATCACCACGTCGGGCGTTCGCGTCCGTCCAGGTGTCGACCTGGACCGGCCAAGGTCCTTTGATGCCGAGGATGACGAGACGCGGTTCGGTCTGGGTCGATAGCGGCCGAGATGCTGCTGCCCGACGTCAATGTCCTGATCTACGCGCACTTCGAGGATGTCGTCGCCGAACATTCCGAATACGCGCGCTGGCTTACGCAATTGGCGACCGGGCCGGAGCCGTTCGCTCTTTCCGTGCTGGTGCTGTCCGGATTCGTTCGTATTGCCACGAATTCCCGTATCTTCGAACCTCCAGCAACCCTCGCGACGGCTTTCGACTTTGTGTCGTCGCTGGTGGAACGGCCGACGGCACGTATCGTCGGCCCTGGTCCCGATCATTTGTCCATTTTCGAACGGCTGTGCCGTGAGGCAAGGGCAACGGGAAAGCTGGTTGCCGACGCCCAGCACGCGGCGGTTGCTGTCGAGCACGGCTGCACAATGGTTTCGACGGACTCCGACTTCAACCGGTTTGCAGGGCTTCGATGGCAACACCCACTGCGCCCGGCCACGGGTGACGCATGATCCGTGCCGACCGTTTCGCCACGTTCGCGCCGGCATCGATCAGACAGGCCGCCTGCTGCGCGACGCGAAGCTGTACGAGATCGGTGCGGGCACTTCCGAGATCCGGCGCTGGCTGATCGGACGGGAGATCTTCGAAGAGTCTGGCTAGTGCCAGCGCCTACGCCTCCTCGATCGCTATCGCCCGTACCCAGGTGCCTTCCATGCGCTCGACGTTGAGCGGGAGGCTCATGAAGAAACAGCGATCCTGCTTGAGGTCTTCGATGTTGACCAGCGGGTAGACGATGGGGATGTTGTTGCCGGTCATCGCCCGGTGCGTGGGGCAGTTCTCGGGCTCCGGATCGAGTGACCTGGTCTCCCAGCGTATCCCCGGCACTCCCGGGCAAAGCAGCTTGATCTTCTTTTCCTCCGCGAGCCAATAGGCCGTATCCCCTTCGATCCAGGGAGTGTCGTCGTCCCTGTTGGCGCTGCCCATGATCACGACGTCGCCTTCCCGCACGTTCTGCAGGTGTTCCGGCAGAATCGGCTCGCCCTTGAGGTGGTCGAGCTTGCAGACGCAGGCTTCGCCGTAATAGGCGTCGACCGGCATCTCCCAGATGCCTTTCATGCCCTCGGGTAGCTCGGTCCAGTTGTCGTTGTGCCCGATACCCAGTTGCACGTGTGAGCCCATGTGGCCGCTGACGCCGCCAACGGGCCAGGAAGCAACGGTGCCGACGTTGCACGCCACCAGGTGCTCGATGGTGCCGTCCTGTTCGTTGTACGTCTCCTCGACGATCCAGGGCATGTTGTAGACATCCCGCCTGCCTTCTTCCACGGTCTGGTCCATGCGGGTCACCCGGGAAACGAGTTCCCAGCTCAAATCGACGATTCGGTGTCCTTCGAGACTGATCATGATCCGTCCTCCCTACTCTTCTTCTTCCAGGGCGATGGCCCTGATGAAACTGGCTTCCGACTTCATGAAGCGTAGCGGCAAGCCGACGTAATACACCCGATCCCTGGTCAGCTTGTCGATGTTCACCAGCGGATGCGCTATGGGCACGTTGGCGCCGAGCAGCAGGCGCCGGACCGGCGAGTTGTCCGGTGCCGGCAGCTTGAGGTCGTACTGCCACTCGATGCCCGCGCTGATGCCCAGCATCTTGATCTCGCGGTCACCGACAAGCCATTCGCACGTGCCCGCGGACAGCCATGGCCGCTCCAGGCCGGCAAACGGGCTGGTGATCAGCACGATGTCTCCCACCTGGACGTTGCCGAGATGTTCCGGTTTGATCTCCTGGCCGCGCACGTCCCCTTCCCGGCTCCTGATCCTCCATCCCTCTCCCCGGGGATATTCACTCGGGTCGGTGATGGCTCGCGGCTCGAGATCCTCGAGATTGCAGACCGCCGCTTCGCCCATGAAGGTCGTCAGCGGCATCTCCCACAGGCCCTTCATGTCGTCGGGGACGCCCGCCCAGTGACTGATGTGGCCCTTGCCGCCCTGCACGTGGGCGCCGTGGTGCGTGGTCATGCGTTCCTGGTGCCAGGCCTCGTCGCCTCCAGGCGGCGCCGAGTACAGGGTGAACAGCGAATTGTCCCCCGGGAACCGGCCCTCCTGCATCACCCAGGGCCTGCCGTAGGGGTCCGTATTGCCTTCCTCCAGCGAGCCGTCCACCCGGTAGACCCGCGCCTTGAGGCGCGGACTCAGGTCCACCGGCCTGTAACCCTCGAAACTGAACATAGTGCTTCCCTAATTGCGGTTGGAAATGTTGCGGTGTCCCATCAAATGTACCGTCCGTAGCTCACCTTGCGGGCCCGGTCGAAGAATTCGTCCCACTGGTCGCGGGTCAGGCGGTCCGGTTCCCCGTACTGACGGGCGAGCAGGTACTGCCGGCACATGATCTCGAGCCGCTGCGCGAGTTCGACGGCGGCCTTGAGGTTCCCCGACCGGCAGATCATGCCGTGACTGCCCAGGAGGCACGCGCTCCGGTCCTTGAGGGCCGCGGCCGCATCCTCGGCGAGCGTCTCGGTGCCGAATGTCGAGTACGGTACGCAGGGCACGTCGTCGCCGCCGAAAGATCCCACCAGGTAGTGAAATCCCGGCAGCGGCTGGTTGTGACAGGACAGGGCCACGCAATGGTCCGAATGCGTATGCACCACCGCCTGGGCTCGTTCGTGCTGCCTGTAGATCTCGGCGTGCATCCGCCATTCGGTCGACGGCTTGATGTCGCCTTCCCAGTCGCCGTCCAGCGATACGCGCACGATGCGTTCCGGCGCGATGTTCGTCTCGGACGCACCGCTAGGCGAAATCAGCATGCCGTCCTCGAAACGGCAGCTCAGGTTGCCGGAGGAAAGCTCGTTCAACCCGAGGCTCGCCGCATAGCGATAACACTCCGTGATCTCCTCTCGTACTTCCTGCTCGTTTCGTTCGTCGCTCATTTTCAGGACTCCCCACCGTGTTCCGATCGTCTCATGCGCTCAAGGGCATATTCGAAGAACGTCTCGTTGCCGAGACCTCCCGCCTTGGTGACCATGGCCAGCGGCCCCGGACTGCGGCTGAAACAGTAGCCGCCCGACAGGTCGTCGAAGGACCCCACCTCCACCTGCCGGATACCGAGCGCGGAGAATACCTGCCCGCTGGTTTCACCGCCCGCAATCACGAGCTTGCGCACGCCGAGCTCGTAGAGGATCTTCGCGGCCTCGCCCAACAGGCGATCCGCCCGCGCCGCCGCGCCGTCCTTGCCCAGTACCGCCTGGGCGCGTTCGACGCCGGCCACATCGGCCGAGGTGCTTACGGCCACCGGACCCCGGCGAAGATGCTCCGCCGCCCAGGAACGGATCTCATCGAGTAGACCATCGTCCGATCGCGTGAGATCGATGCGGAACACCGCGTGGCGGGTCTCGAAATAGTCGACCTGGCGGAGCGTCGACGGCGCACAGCTCCCGGCAATCACGGCCTCGTGTCCGGGTGCCGGCGGCAGGACAGTCCGGTCCCCAGGAGGATGGTCCGCCGGCAGCCACTGGCGCGCAAGGAAACCGGGCAAGGCATCGCCGCCCGTGGTCACCGCCCAGTCGCTCACCAGCTCGGCAACCCTCGTGACATCGTCGTCGTCGACGGAGTCGATCACGAACGCGTGCGTGCCGGACGCGACCTGCGCATCCACATACTTGCGCGCCGACTCCAGGCCGCCATGCAATACGCGGTGAGAAATCAGTCCCACGTCCTGCGTCATCTGGGGCTTCAGCACCTCCCGGAGGTTGGCATTGGTCATGGGAGTCACGGGGTCGTACTGCTTGAAGGACTCCGACAGCAACTGGCCACCGACAAACAGCCGGCCCTGGAACACCGTGACGTGGTATTCCGGAAAGGCGGGTGCAAAGATCACGCGGTCGGATCCGGTCACCGCCAGGAGCGTCTCGGCGGCGGGTCCGATGTTGCCCTCGTCGGTGCAATCGAACGTCGCGCAGTACTTGTAGTAGATGCGTCTGGTGTCGATTGCCCGCAACGCGCTGCCGATGGCGCTCACTTCTCTGCGGAGGTCCCCAGCGGGGATCAGGCGGAGTTTCTTGCCCACCACCACCGCATCGCTCTCGGTATCGAGGTCGCCGAGCGCCTCGGCGGAGGTGACCAGGGGACACCGGACACCTTCGCGCTCGAGCAGGCTCGCGACCATCATCCCGCCGGTGAGGTCGTCAGCTATGACTCCGAGTTCAAGTGTCATGGAAACCCTCCCATCCAACGCCGTCGCGTTGGATGAGACCGGAAGGTCACCCGCGACTTGCGGGAGTATCTCGCGAACAGGGGGGCAGGCTCAATTTGACCATTCCGTTTATCCCCCTTTTCTTTACGAAGGCGGCAACTCGCTGTAGAAGAAGCCTGGAATCCGGACCGATAGCGCACGAGACAGGATTTGTCGTTGCAATACACCGAGGCCGAAAACACCGTTGCCGACTTTGTCAGCCGCGGATTCGTCGCGCTCGCGCCTGAGAGTCTCGGTGTCCCGGCCGAATTGCACGAACGCATCCTTGCACTGGAGGTTCGCGCGCGCCGCGAAAGGAAGCGCATTACCGCTGCGCTGATCCCGGAGGTGCTCGACATCATCAACGCGCCGCGTGTCGTCGACGCCTGCCGGCAACTGGTCGGACGAGACTGGGCGATCGTGCCGTTCACGCACAACGCGCCCTACCTCAGCGACGGCTACGACCAATGGTGGCA
The DNA here is from genome assembly GCA_965203615.1 of Candidatus Azotimanducaceae bacterium. Taxonomy (GTDB): domain Bacteria; phylum Pseudomonadota; class Gammaproteobacteria; order Pseudomonadales; family Azotimanducaceae; genus VXNE01. The sequence goes on along the minus strand of OZ241900.1, from coordinate 3,144,213 downwards.
CAAGGACGACAACGGCCCGTACAACATGCGCAAAGCGCGGCATCACCACGCGGTCCAGATCGAACTCCTGTATTACCCGCAAGCCGTCCGCGAGGACATGGGGCCCACGGCGATCGTTCCCTATTCGCAATACTGGACCTTCAACCACGAAGAGAATCACGACAACTTCGCCGGCGCCGACCACCTGGACTTCGACTACATCATGGAGGGCATGGACCGGATCGCCGTGAGCGGCGAGCACTCGACCTACGATCACAAGGACATTCGCCTGCGGCGGACGGCGCACGACGAGCGCATGCGCGATGCCATCCGCAAGACGGGCTGGCCGCTCGTAACCCAGTTCGAAATCGGGCCGCTGCGGGCCGGTAGCGTCGTCCTGTGTTCGCACAACCTGTTCCACCGCCGCAATCATCGCCGCGACGACTGGAGGACCTGGAATGCGAACCCGCGTTTCATGTGGCGCTTCTGGCTCTACCGCACCTCTGACCCGGAGGCGGAAGACGCCCGCGAGACTGATTGGCGTGGCACCGAGGTCGATCCCATGACGGGAATCAGGCTCGGAGAGACGGTAGCTGATTCGGAGGCGGTCTGGCGCTACCAGGAGCATTGGCAACGGACCGGCCGGCCGCCGCCGAAGGTCGAGCGCAGCGCAGAACAGTCGATCCCCGGCCTCTACGCACGAGGCGACTCCGCGGAACCGACCCGCATTGCCGCAGCCTACGAACTCGCGACGGCCAACGACGAACCAAACGCGATCGCCGCGCTGGCCGAAGGGCTCGCGAGCGACCGCGAAAGCGTGCGCCGCGCCGCCACCTATGGACTCGTCGCACTGGGAGAAGCGGCCACGCCAACACTCATGACCGCGATCACGTCACCGGTTCGATGGGTTCGCAAGGCCGGCGCGTTCGGCCTCGGGGCGGCTGGCACTCCGACGCTGGACGTCGTGCGGGCGCTACGCGGGCGGCTCCTCGGCGACGAGTCCGTCTACGTTCGCTCGGTTGCGGCCGACGCGTTGGGATGTCTCGCCCGGCGGGCTGCTGCGCGCGAGCAGAGGGAAGATCTGCTCGCCGCTTGCTGCGATGCGCTGATCGACTCGCTCGGGCGGGAAGAGAACCGGATTGCGATGAACGTGGCGCAGAATCGCAGCATCAAGTTCGTCCGACCGACCGATGACTGCGATGTCTGCGAAGGCATCGGTGTCGACTACCGCGAGAAGCGTTTCGAGCAGGTCCGATCCATCGTCCGGGAGAACGCGTTGTGGTCCATGGTGATCATCGCTACCCACCAGGCCGCGCTGGACGGGCGTGCCGTGCGGATGCTGGAATCCATCGTGAAGGAGGACACGAACGTCTTTGCGGTCGGGCTCGCGATGGATGCGCTGAACCGCGCGGGACGGCTCTCCGAGGAGATGCTGGAGTGGTCGCCCATAGCGGATTGGGAATCGCTGTCGCGTTGCGCAAGCACGCTTGATGTGGCAAGGCTCCAGCCTGGTCGGGAGCAGGACATGACGCCCGGTGGGGCGGCACGTTCTATGGCCAGGGTGTCGTAGCCTGGCTCCGGGAGATTCTCTCGAGGACCCTCAGGCGCAACGCATCCGCATCGGATTGATATTCCGCAAGGCCAGCCAGATTCCTGGTCTCGAGCGGGTCGTTTCTTCGATCAAAGAGCAGGTACGCCTGGCCTTCCTTGTTCAGGGCAATCTTCCAGTCGTCGTTGATCAGCAGGAACTCGCCCGAAATCTCTGAAAGCCCGTCCTCGCGATGGTCGCCACCGGCGAGGGCCCCGGTCAGGGATTTCGCAAACTGCTGGTAGTCGAGGGTGCCGCCCGCGAGTTCCACCAGCGTCGGACCGACATCGCAGTTCTCCGCGATGCAGTCGCTGACGATGCCGCCTTCAACGCCTGGAACCCTGACGATCAGCGGGACCCGCAACGCGCCGTCGTAGAAGTTCATCTTGTAGATGAGGCCATGGTCGCCGTTCATCTCGCCGTGGTCCGACGTGAAGGCGATGACCGTGTTGTCCATCTCGCCGCGCGCCTCGATGACCGCGAGAATCTCCCCGATCTGGCTGTCGATCAGCGTGACATTGCCCGCGTAGTTGGCCCGCATGGCACCGACATCGCCGCCTTCGAAATCGGGACAGAAGCGCCCCTTGCGGAGGTGATCCAGCCACCCCTCGGGCCGGCACGGCGCATCGAATTCATCGTCGATCGGCTCCGGCATCGAAGCGGCGTCATACATGCTGGCATAGGGTTCCGGCGCATCCCACGGCTCATGTGGCCCGCCGAAACTGACCCAGCAGAACCAAGGCTCATCCCGCTCGTAGGACTCGAGATACCGTTTCGCCTTCTGCCCCACGTAGACGTCGTAGTAGTCGTCCAGCGGCAACACGGAGGGTCGGGCCACGTACGGCTTGTTGGCAAAGCGGTCCTTGACGTCCGCCCGATACGCCTCGAGCAATCCCTTCTCCTGCCACATGGCGGTCATGTGGCTCAGCACCTCGGCGCTCGCCCTCGGCCCGCCGATCTCATCCACGTCATCCAGACCCAGGGCATGCAGCAGATCTTCCTTCTCACGCAGGTCGCCGACGTGGGGATGCAGGTGGGTCTTGCCGAACAGGCTGGTGCGATAGCCGACTTCGCGAATCTCTCTCATCCAGTTGTCGGCACCCGCCCGCAGGGTGTGCGGCTGGTGGGTCCACACCGCAGTGCTGTGCGGGTATCGGCCGGTCGCCAGCGTCAGACGGGCGGGAACACAGACGGGCGTCGTGGTGATGCACTGGGTAAATCGCACTCCCTCGGCGGCGATGCGGTCCAGGTTGGGCGTCCGCACCCAGTCGCCGCTCGTGCCCATGGCGTCCCAGCGCTGCTGGTCGGTCATCAGGAACAGGATGTTTGGCGCAGACATTTCGGACACCACCAAGGGCGCGAATCAGGCCTCGACTTCGACGCCGTGCCAGAACGCCACGCGCCCGTCGATCTCGCGCGCCGCCGCCTTTGGCGCCGGGTAGTACCACACGGCGTCGGGATTGGTTTCTCCATCCACGACGAGGTCGTAGTAGCAGGCGGTTCCTTTCCAGGAACAGACCGTCGTCGTGTCGCTCGGCACAACCACATCGTCGCGCAGGGCCGCTCGCGGGAAGTAGTGGTTCCCCTCGACGATCACCGTGTCTTCGCTCTCGGCCACGACCTGGCCATTCCAGACTGCCTTCACTTGCCTCTCCCCCGACGCATCAGCCGCTACAGTTTGGCGCGCAGCATTCTGGCGATCTCGCCCTTGCCCTTCTCCGCCTCGTCCCTGTCCGGTATGGGAATCCCGAACATCGACGCGATGTACTCGGTGGTCGCCCAATCCAACTCTGCCGCCGAAAGCGCGGTGCTACCGTCATCGTTCACGGCATTGAGGTCGGCACCTGCGGCAAGAAGCATCTTCGCGATGTCCACCCGTCCCAGGAATGCCGCGAGAATCAGCGCCGTGGTGCCGTTTCTCGGGTCACGTGCGTTCGGGTCCGCACCCTTGCCCAGGGCCACCTTCAGTGCCGCAGTATTGCCTCCCACGATCAGCGCCGCCAGGGTGTCCCAGCCGTGGGTCGACGCTGCTGCGAGCATGGCGACAATCTTCTCTCGGCCCGCCTCCAGCGTGGTCCGGTCCACCGGCAATTGCAGCATTTTGGCAATGTACTCCGTCGTCGCCCAGTCCATCATGGCGATGTCCAGTGCCGACTGTCCGGAGTTGTTGCGAATGGACGGTTCACCACCGGAACCCATCAGCATCTTCGCCATCCTGTCCCGGCCCAGGAAGGCAGCCGCTCCCAGGGCCGTGCCGCCGTCGCCGTTGCGGGCGTTCACGTTCGCGCCGCGGGTGAGAAGCCATTTGACCGATCCGAACTGTCCGGCAACCACGGCGACCGTCAGCGGCGTCACCTGTGCTCCCGGCATGAGGCCGTCGAGGTCGGCCCCGGCGCGTTGGTTCGCCTCCAGTTCGGCGAGGTCGCTCTCGGCGGACGCTTGCCAAATGTCCATGGTCGGTCCCGAAGGCTGCTCCGCCTCCACCGGAGGCGCGGTCCGGCTTTGCGACGCACATCCCGCGAGCATGAACAAGGCCAGCGCCAAAAGAACCGTCGTCCCCTTCGGGTGCACGGTGATTTGCTCCAAGGGGTACGCGGGTCCGCCGCCGTTTGCGCGCAAGAACGATGTCACTGCCATTCCTCGGGTTCTGCGAGCAGAGGAGCATTATGCTCGGAACCGCTCTCGGCAGCATGCGCATCTGCCGTCTGACTGTTCCCGCAACGGAATCCTGGAGCCCAGTGCGGTAAGCTGCGGCTCGCCGGGTTGAGTGAACAAGGGGAGTTCTGCATGGGGCTGGCCGTCACGCCAATCGATGCCACGCTTGGGGCCGTTGTGACCGGTGTGGATCTCGCCGCTCTGGACAATCCCGCCTGGGAGGAGATTCACGGCGCCTTCCTCGCCTACGGCGTGTTGGTCTTCCCGGACCAGACGCTCGATGACGCGTCCCAGGGGGCCTTCGCAAGGCGATTCGGCAAGATCGAGAAGCTGTCGCCGAGGCAGACCGACGGCACCGTGCAGTTCTCCAACCAGAAACCCGACGGCACGCTCATACAGCCGGACGAGGAGCGCTACCGCATCCTCAAGGGCAACGAGGGCTGGCACACCGACAGCACCTACATGCCGCTCGCCGCCAAGGCGTCCATGCTGATGGCCCTTGTCGTACCGCCGGAGGGTGGCGAGACCGAGTTCGCCGACATGCGCGCGGCGTACGACGCGCTCGACCAGGACACGCAGCGCAAGCTCGACGGACTGTCGGCCTACCACTCCCTATATTTCTCGCAGGAGAAGGCGGGCTACAGGCACACGACCGACAACCTGTACGGTTTCCACGACAAGGGCGCACCGCTGCGCCCGATCATCAAGACGCACCCGGAGACAGGTCGCAAATCCATCTACACGGGACGGCACGCGTACGGCATACCGGGGATGAGCGCGGCAGAGTCGGAATCGCTGCTCGACGGACTGATGGCCGCGGCCTGCCAGCCGCCGCGCACCTACCTGCACCGGTGGGCCGTGGGCGACCTGGCGGTCTGGGACAACCGCTGCCTGATGCATCGCGCCCGTCCCTACGACACGAACCACCCCCGGGTACTGCGCGCGTCGCGAATCTCCGGCGAACCGGAGACCGAGCTGGCGCCCACGTTTGCCGATCCACGGGCGGCTGCGTTCGAACCGTCTTCGTCCAACGAGTCTTCGCTGACGACAGCGGCACTCTAAGCCATGCACCGCAGCCTTCTCGCCGTCGCCCTGGCCGAGATGCGCTCGTCGCGACGCCTGGTCCGCACCTGGCTGTTCTTCTTCCTCGCAGCGGTGATGGGGTTGGGGTCGTACGCCTACTACGGCGTGGTGCACGCATTCGGCTCGGGGCACCTGGTCACGACAGGAATGATCGCCAGCCCGAAAGTGCTCTCCGTACAACTGGCCGGCGCGATGCTCCTGGTCTTGCAGGTATGCCTTGTGTTCCTTGCATTCGATGTCCTCGCCCGCGACCGGCGGGACGGCATCCATGAGGTGCTGAGTTCCCGGCCCGTGAGCAACCTCGAGCTACTCGTCGGGAGAACCCTGGGCCTGACCGTGCTGGCATGGATTCCGGTATTGGCATTCGCCGTCCTGGTGTTGGTCATGGGCGCCGTCGGTGCCGAGATGGGTTGGTGGACCGGCGAGGCGGAGCCGGTGTCATTCGCCGCGATGGCACTCGTTGACGTACCCGTGTCGCTGGTGCAGTGGTGCGTCCTGATCATCCTGCTGGCGGTCGTTCTGCGATATCGTCTTATCGTCGCCATCGCCGCGCTGGCCCTCGCAGGGCTGTCCAGTTGGGCTGCGATGATCACGCCCCTGTACCTGATCCCGATCTTCGGATTCGGTCCGAACCTGCTGCCATCGGACATGATGCCGGTGTTCCTCGACGGCACGGCCTTCGCGCAGCGCCTCTCCTCCCTTGCCATTTCTGCCGGCCTGCTCGTCGTCGCGGCAGCGCTCTACCCGCGACTCGATGGCGCTTCCAAGGCCATTCGGCTTGCGACGGGCGCGGCGCTCGTCGGCATCGGCGCCGCCGGGCTGACCGGCATCGTGATTTCCGCCAAGGGCGACCTCACTGTTCGCGACAACTGGGCAAGCGTCCACCGACCGCTTGCGGGGCTTGCCCGCGCCAACGTGGAGCACGTCGATGGCAGGGTGGTCATCGAGCCAGGCGAGTTCCTGCGAATCGACGTCGACATGAGGCTGCAGCCCCCGCCCGCCGCGAGCGGCGAACTGCTGATGAGTTTCAATCCCGGCATGGAAATCGAGACGCTACGTCTCAATGGAGAGGAGGTTGCCTACAGCCATGCATCCGGCCTGCTGACGGTGCACCCGACCTCGGTTCCCAGCGGACCGGTCACCCTTTCGCTTGTCGCCACGGGTGTTCCCGACGCGCGGTTCGCCTATCTCGACAGCGCCGTCAACCCGCACACGGTCACCGGCACGGACTACTCGGTTGCACAGCTTGGCCTGGAGGCCAGCCTGTTCGACGACGACTACGTGGCGCTGATGCCCGGCACCCGCTGGCTGCCGCTACCCGGACCAAACTTCGGCGACGAAGCACCGTTCCGGGGCCGGGACTTCTTCACAGCAGACATCGAAGTGCAGGCGCCGTCGGGCTGGACAGTCGCGGGTCCCGGTGAGCGCCGGGCCGTCGAAGGCAGCGATCTTGTACGCTTCCGCCCCGGCGCGCCGGTGCCTGCCATCGCCCTGTTGACCGCTCCGTTCGAACGACGCGCGATAGGCGCGGGCGGCGTGCTGTTCGAACTGCTCATCCACCCCGCGCACGGCGAGAACCTGGACTTCTTTGCCGACGCCACCGATGAACTCACGCTGCGCCTCGAGGAACTGTTCGATGAAGCCGCCGAGGTCGGCCTGCCATATCCCTACGATGCACTGACGGTTGTGGAAATCCCATCGAGACTGCGCGGCTACGGCGGCGGCTGGCGGCTGGATACGGTGCTGGCGCAGCCGGGCATGCTCCTGCTACGGGAATTCAGCCTGCCCATAGCGCGTTTCGACCTGATCGATACCGAGGAGCTTGAGGACGATCGAGAGGGGGGCATCGCGGCGGTCAAGATCGACATGCTGGCGCGTTCGCTGGAGAACGACTTCGCCGGCGGCAATGTGTTCCCTGGCGCGGCGCGAAACTTCCTGCGTTTCCAGACCGGCGCGGCCGGACCGGGCGCGGCGGCGATCGACTTCGTCCTCGACAGTCTCGCCAACCGCGTAGTGACAGACCGGCCCGGACACTTCTCCGCCTACCGCATTTCCGCAGATTTCCAGTACGCCGCAGGGGCGGCGATGGCAAACATATTCGGCGGGAGGGTTCAGTCGGCGACGAGTGCCGCCTACCGCGCGGCAACCAGCCGCCCCTCCGTGTGGGATCGGGCCCTTTCCCAGCCGCTATCGCAACTCGATGTCGACAAGGACCCGGAGAAGGCACTCAATGCCCTCATGCTGAAAGCGACGTCCATTGCCGACGTGACGTATGACGCGCTCGGACCGATACGTGCCGCAGCCCTGCTCGCCGAACTTCGGGAGCGGTACACGGGACAGAATTTCACGGCGGAGGATCTCGAAAACACCGCCGCCGACCTGGGAATCGATCTCGGCGGCCTGCTGGGGGGGTGGCTGGACGAGACGCACCTGCCCGGATTCCTGACTTCCGAAGCACGGGTACGGCGCCTCTCCGACGATGATGACGGGAGTCCCCGCTACCAGGTTCTCGTGGATGTGCGCAACGACGAGCCGGCGCCCGGACTGTTCCGCATGGTCTACAGCACGGAGGAGCAGACAGTCAAAACGGAGGAGGAGAGATACACCACCGACCCGATTCGAATCGCCGCCGATGCATCCGTGGAAGTAGGCATGGTCACCAACTCGCCACCCGACCAACTCCAACTGCAGCCTTACCTCTCGCTGAACCGCCGGAACGTGCGCGTGTCGCTGCCGGAGGTCGATGCCACGGAAGCGTTGGATATCGAACCCCTCGACGGTGCCCGCCCGAGCGATTGGCGACCGCCCGCGCCCGCCGGAGTCATCGTGGACGATCTCGATCCGGGATTCATCGTGGAATCCGACAGTCGGGACGACCACAGCAGCGGCTTTCTCGCCGCAATGGCCGGCGTCGATGCCGAGATGGACGAAGGTCTCCTTCTATACAGCCCGCCCTTCCATACGGGCGGACAAGACTGGGTGCGGCAGGTAATGCCTGCCCATTGGGGCAAGGTTTGGGGAAAATACCGCCGCACGACCACCCGCGCGACGGGTAGCGGCACCGCCAGGGCGATCTTCGCCGCAACCCTGCCCGCCGCCGGAACATGGCGCCTCGACTACCACATGCCCATCAGTCCAAAAAAGGAGGTCGTCTTCCTGGGCCGGCAGGGTCAGTACGACATCAAGCTGGTCGTCGGGAAACGAGAACAACCCGTCGAGTTCGACGCGTCCATAGCCGAGCAGGGCTGGAACAATTTGGGCGACTTCGAGATCGAGTCCCGCGACGTTCGACTCGTGGTCTCGAACCTTGCCTCTCCGGGCTTCGTCATCTACGCGGATGCGATCCGCTGGACACCGGTGACTACCGAATAACCCCGAACTGTCAGAGGCTCTCTTGTCTCTAGAGCCCAGAATAGCTATTCTGGCTTGAATGAACGAAACCACAGCCCGGGACGCCAAGAATCGTTTCGGTCAGTTCCTCGACGCCGCTCAACGTGCACCCGTATGCGTCACCAAGAACGGCCGTGTGGTCACCGTAATGATGTCGGTGGAGCACTATGATCGACTTCGGGGCGCGGCCTGGGACCGATTGACGGCGACCATGGACGCCATGGGCGCGGAAGCGCTGGAGCGCGGCTTGACGGACGCAAAGCTGCAAGCGCTCCTGGCGGATGAGAGCTAAGCGCGCCGTCCTCGACACGAACGTTCTCATCAGCGGTGCGCTGCGGCCCGCCGGACAACCGCGCCGTGTCATCGACGCCTTGCGCCGAGAGAACGGCGAACTGCTTTTCTCGGATGCAACCTTCGACGAACTCCAAATGCGAATCTGGCGCCCGAAATTCGACAGGTATCTCAGCCGGGAGTCCAGGGCAATCTACCTTGCGCAGTTGAAGACGGTTTCTGCGTGGGTTTCCATATCCGGCGCGAAGATGGGATGTCGCGACCCCGACGACGACAAACTGCTCGAGACGGCGCTGATCGGTGATGCAGAGTGTCTGGTCACGGGTGACGCGGACCTTCTGGACATGACCGCCATTCATGGCACCCCGATTCTGTCACCGACGAGCTTTCTGCGCCGGTTCGCCTGACCCCCGCTACAATGGCCACCGATCAACCGGGAGGCCTACCTTGGGCGAAATCAGCCACCGCACCGTCGAGACGAACGGCATCGACATGCACGTCGCCGAAGCCGGCGAAGGCCCGCTGGTCATCCTCTGCCACGGCTTTCCGGAGTCCTGGTACTCCTGGCGCCACCAGCTCCCGGCTCTTGCCGCGCGGGGCTACCACGTCGTTGCGCCGGACCAGCGCGGCTACGGCCGCACCGATGCCCCGGTTCGCATCGACGCATATACCCAGTTCCACCTCGTCGGCGACATCGTCGGTCTAGTCCGCGCCCTCGGCGAAGACCAGGCCGTCATCGTCGGACATGACTGGGGCGCGCCGGTCGCGTGGAATGCCGCCATGTGGCGTCCCGACATATTCCGCGCCGTCGTCGGGATGAGCGTACCCGCCACCGACCGGCCGCCGGGTGCTCCGACGGCGTTCATGAAACAGAGATTCGGGGACACGTTCTTCTACATCCTCTACTTCCAGACGCCGGGCGTCGCCGAGCACGAACTACACAAGGACGTCAGGCGGACCTTGCGCATGCTGCTTTACTCCGCGTCCGGCGCGGGTATCGAAAACGCCTTTGGGCGTCTCCCGAAAACGGCTGGCTTCCTCGATCAGATGGCGGAGCCCGAGACGTTGCCGGACTGGCTCACCGAGGCAGACCTCGACTATTTCACCGGCGAGTTCCTGCGCGCCGGTTTTCGCGGCGGCCTCAACTGGTATCGCAATATCGACCGCACCTGGGAGCTCACAGCGCCGTTTGCGGGCAAACGCATAGAACAGCCGGCCCTGTTCATCACCGGCGACAGGGACCTGACGCTGGCGATGCCGGGGTACGAGGAGCGGATGCGCGCCGTCGTTCCCAACCTGAAGGAAGTGGTCACGTTCACCGGCGTCGGCCACTGGACGCAGCAGGAGAACCCCGAGGGGACAAACGAAGCGATACTGGGTTTCCTCGATTCCCTGGACGGACAGGAGAGCGCCAGAACGTGAAACCGCGCGTAACCGGAATGGAGGTCCTCCCCGTCACCGTCAGCGAGCGCACCACCTGGCGTTTCGTGCGCCTGTCCACCAATGTCGGCGTCACCGGCCTCGGTGAAGCATCTGCGGGCGACCCAGAAGTCTCCGACCTGGAGACGTTCTACGGCCTACTCGAAGATTCGCTGTCCATCCAGGCCTATCGCCGCGCCGGACTGCCGCGCGCCGCAGCGGGCGGAGTTCGCGCAGCCTCGGCGTTCAGCGCCATCGAACAGGCGCTCTGGGACATCCGCGGCAAGCTCGTCGGAGCGCCCGTGCATGAGCTTCTGGGCGGGCGCGTCCGCGATGCCGTGCCCCTCTACGCCAACGTCAATCGCATGACGAGAAACCGGGTGCCGGAAGGGTTCGCGGAAAGCGCCGCGCTTGCGTGCGAGGCGGGGTTCGGGGCGGTCAAGGCGGCGCCGTTCGACGGCTTCCCGCCCCCTGACGCCGCGCGCGAAGCCATCGAAACCGCGACCACCGAGGGGATCGACGCCATGCTCGCGATACGTGAAGCTGTCGGCAAGGATGTGGCGATCAAGGTCGACTGCCATAGCGCCTTCGACTTCGCCAGCGCCGTGTCCGCCGCCGAACGGATGCGGCCGGCGCAACTGGACTGGTTCGAAGAGCCGCTCCCGGTCGACGACGTGCAAGGCGTTCGCGCGGTGCGCGACGCCATCGAGCAGCGCCTGGCGGGAGGCGAACGCGGGTTCGGCCTGCAGGGCTTCCTCCCCCTCATCACGAAACGCGCGGTGGACGTGATCATGCCGGATGTCACGCTTTGCGGCGGCGTGCTGGAGATGCTGCACATCGCCCGCGCCGCCGAGGCGCACGGCATGACCATCTCGCCGCACAACGCCCGCGGTCCCGTGGCGACTGCCGTTGCACTCTCCGTCTGCGCCGCCGCCGCCAACGCCGAGAGCCTGGAACTTCAGTGGGGCGAAGTGGACTGGCGCAGTACCCTCATCGACCCTCCGGAGCAGCCCGAGGGCGGCATGCTCGCCGTACACGACGGGCCCGGGTTCGGGATCGAACTGCGTATCTGACTGAGTATCGACCACCGCAATCAGGTCGGACGCGGGCACCACATAGCCGCTGCCGCTCACTCTGCTTCGACAAAGTGTCCCGCACCCCGACTCATCCTGCGTCCTGGCAGACTGGCGCACCCCAACCGTGGTCGATCTCTCATACCACGCGTGGCCTTTTGCCGCTTTTCGCAGCCGACCGGAAGACACATTCTCAGCAACCGCACCATTGTCGCGATAGCGAATTTGCGATACAAGGAAGGTGGCTGGATGAACTGGAGCGTTGAGACCTTAAACTCAACAGTCGACAAGGAACTCGATGCATTGCCTGCCGACTCGCGGGCCAGGTTTTCGCGAATCTGCCAGTTGATTGCCAGCGTCGGCCTGGAGCGAGTCGGTCTACCGCACGTGAGGCATCTGACAGGCCCACTTTGGGAGATGCGCATGCGCGGGCAGTCGGGGATATCGTGGGCACTATATGTCCAGGCGAAGGACAGGCAAGTCGTTGTCTTGCGTGCGTTCGTCAAGAAGACGCCAAAGGTCCCTTCCATGGTCGACGAGCGGGGCCGGGCCACAGGCGAAGCCGAAGGCTACGGCTGTGGGGCACTAGCAAGGAAATCAAACTGGCGTTGCGTCGCGCCAAGGGGGTGGCGAAATGAGCAAGGTTGCCGACCTGCACAAAAAATGGAACCGGGACTCGGACTATCGCGAGGCGTATGAGCAGCTTGGCCCGGAATTCGAACTCTCCCGCTGTGTGACCGAGGCACGCACGCGCGCACGGCTTACGCAAGCCGAACTCGCCGCCCGAATGAAAACGACCCAATCGGTCGTGGCGCGTCTTGAGAGTGGCCGCGCGCACCCTTCCACCAAGACACTCGAAAGAGTCGCGAAGGCGACCGGAAACCGGCTCCGGATCAGCTTTGAACCGATGTGATGACCTGTCCTATCAGCGCTGCTGTGCTTCCAGCGAGAGAATACGGTCTACGCGAAACATGCGCTCCCCTCTCCGCATCCGGCAGAACGCTCGCATGCCGAGAAAGGACCGGCCAGCGTACGATTGCGGACCGACGCTCAACGGCACGACAAGCCGCTCGCTCATCGTGTCGTCGGCCTTGAGATAGGTCATCTCGATCTCGGCACCTTCCTTTATCGCACGTCGGATAACCGCCTCTTTCTCTGACGCGGGCATCGCCTGTTCGGACTCCCGGTAGCGGTAGCCGGTGAGGAACTTCTGGATGCGCCAATCCGCGCGGATGGAGCTCCGCTTTACCGGTCGCCTTAACACGATGCCTTCGAACGAAGTACATCGGCTCAGCGCGACGTAGGTCTGACCGGCGGCGAAGGCGCCGCGTTCCAGGTCGATGACGACGTTGTCGAAGGTCTTGCCCTGGCTCTTGTGGATGGTGACGGCCCATGCCAGCCGGAACGGGAGCTGGGTAAAGCGGCCCACGGATTCGGAGGATATCTCTCCCGCCTCCACGACGAAGCGTATGACCTCCCAGGTGTGCGGTTCGACATTCACCGTGCCTTCGCCTCGCAGGCGAATTTTCACCCCCCGCCTGCCCTCTTCCCAAGCTGCGACCGACTCGATCACGCCGAGGCTGCCGTTGACCCAGCGTCCCACCGAGTCGTTGTTCAGCATCATGACCTGGGCGCCGGTCTTGAACGCGAGTTCCGTCGCCGTCGGGTACTGCTCGCGCCCGAAATCCCCGGAGATCTCCGCCAGAGATACGCAGCCCCGACCGGGCAGCGAGGCGAGCCGGTTGCCGTTGATGCGATCGGCGTTGCGATTGGTTGTCGTGAGGCTGATGCAGAATGTGTCCTCCGGCGGTTCGAAGGCCGGATCGACGCGCGCGTTGAGATGCGCGACATCGGCATCGTCCACGGAGTTGTTGCGAACGCTGTTGAGCAGCGCGACGAAGTCCGCATCTTCCTGCCGGTAGACCTTCGTGAGTTCGATGATCTCGAGGTCGTCTTCCGCCAATGCGTTGGCGCTGAAAAAGTACGGCGTCTCGTACACGTTTCGAAAGATCTCGCGTTCGCTGCCGGTGACGACCGGGGGCAGTTGATAGAGATCTCCCACGAACACCATCTGCACACCGCCGAAGGGGACGCCACGACTCGGTCCGTGCTTGCGCAGGAACATGTCCACGCAGTCGAGCAGGTCGGCGCGCAGCATCGACGCCTCGTCGATGATAACGGTCCTGAGTCTCTTGTAGATCCCGGGTTGCCGCGGCCTGCGCCGACTGTTGCGGACCTTTTCCGGCGTAACGTCGATGCCGAAGCCGAAGAAACGGTGCACGGTCTCGCCGCCGACGTTGAGCGCCGCGACTCCCGTGGGCGCCAGTATGACGGGCGTCTCCGGCGCGTTGTCGCGATAGTACTCGAGCAGCGTCGACTTGCCCGTTCCCGCCTTCCCCGTAATGAAGAGATTGCCCCGGCCGCTTCCGATGCGTTCGAGCGCACGGGCAAACTCGGGATTGATTTCTATTGTCGGCATCTGATCCGCCGCCAGCCTTTCGCTTGAAAGCTCGAACCGGCGCGAAGCGGAGCGGCCATGTTCAGCATTTTCGCAAGGGTGGGACAAACGCCTCCGACCAATCAGGGGTCGGTTTCTTACCGGCCACCATCACTTGTTCCACCAACGCCAAACTGTCCAGAAAGGCAATGCTCATTCGTGACGTTCCGCCAAGAACCGCACCAGTGCGCTGAGGGCTCCTGCCTGGTCCCGCTCGTCACGGTCTCGCCCTCGCGCACGGCTTCACTCCCCAAGAAAAGGGTCAATGTGGCGGACTCCGGTCCGCGCCATGTGTCTCGTGTTTCGAGTTACCACGACAAGATCTTGTGCCAGCGCCGTGGCGGCGATCAATCCATCAATACTCGGAATACGATCCGGGACACCGAGGTACCCCCATCTTTCGGCAATAACCCGATCCACGCCAATGATACGATCCCGAAATTCCTTACCGATTCGATCCAGCCAATTGTCGAGCGCCATGGCCGACAAAGGGTCGCGCCGGCGGACCTGCTCCACGCCGCGCCGAAGCTCGCCGATCGTCAGCACGCTCAGGAACAACTCCGTAGGCTCGCGTTTTCGGAACCAGCCAACGACCTGGGGATTTGCCCGATCACGTTTCCGAAGTTCTGATATCACGTTCGTGTCGACAAGGTAGTTCACAACTCGATCCGGCGAGGCTCTGAACGGTCGCGATCAAAGTCGACGTCGTCACCGACCTCGGGCATGGCAAGCAAGTGTTCGATGAACGGATCAGGAGACTTGGACATCGACCACTCGACATGCGCCATTCCTCTCTCCGACATTTCCCAAGTACCTCGAGGCGAGTCATTACGCAGATATCCTTCCCTTATCAGATTGCTCCGTTCCCAACAGGTTGCGTTCCACCATCTCTCGTTACCGGTCGAGACACACTCCAGATCGCCTGGCAGTAGGGCAGACCTCATTTTTTTTTTCATGACCGGGCGCAGGTCCGCCACCTTTGCAGACCCACCCATGTCATAGAGAACCTCCAGCAGTGGTTGCCGAAACTCTCTCTGCGGGAGCTTGCCGGAAGAGCTATCTCGCGGTCGAACAACCCGAGTCGTCTCTACGACCGTGTTCAGACCAGGGATGTTTCTCGCTGCTTCGGCCGCATCCAAGGCCTTCGAGAGGGCCGACTCGGCAGTGTCCTTCAAGGGTTCAGCCCATGTCTTGAGACGCTCCATGTTTGCATCCGATATTCTGATCACAGGCACTGAATATCCCCTAACCTTGTTACATAGAAACAATGTGCCTAAAGACAAGTTCCTGTCAAGCCTTCCACAAGGAGCCCTAACGCACCGGATAGCGCAGGTGTTCCGCCTCGCCCGCCAAAGAGCGGGCGCGTCCTCCCGCCAACCTCACCAGGACCCGCTCCAGGGACTGCCAGGCATCGCCGCGCAACGCGCCCTTGGCCTGCATGTCGAGCAGCGCACACTCGGACAGCGCGCGTTCGAGACCAGCGGTCCCGAGGCGGTCGCCCAACCGCCTGAGCGCGCGAGCCCGTTGCGGTGGGAGGTAGACGCGCATGCCCGAGGCAAGCCGTAGCGCATTGCGGAGCTGGGAGTTCACGGCACCGAGCACCATGAATACCGGTGCGCCCTCCTGCTGCAGCACACGCACCATCTTTCGCACACGCCGCGGGCTTCCGTCGAAGGCGGCATCGATGAGTTCGAAGGCGTTGAAGTGCGACGCGTCTTCCACGGCGGCGCGCAGGGTCTCGACATCCACCGGCGACTTCACGCCGGCAAGCTTCAGTTTCTCGATTTCCTGCGCTCCGGCGAGGAGATTTCCCTCCACCCGTTCCGCCAGCAATGCGATCGCATCGCGCGTCAGTTCGATGCCGGCGGCCCGACAACGGCTTGTGAGCCAGCCCGGCAGCTCCCGGGTGGTCAGCGGCCAGACCAGCAGTACGGCGCCGGCGGCATCGATGGCCTTGAACCAGGCAGCGGAACGTTGGCGCGCTTCCAGTCTCCCGGTCCGAATGAGCAGCAGGACATCGTCAAACGGGTTCGCCACGTAGCGGCGCAACGCGTCCGACGCCTTTCGGTCGAATCCCCTCGGCGGGACTCGCAGGTCGAGTACGCGGCGCTCGGCGAACAGCGACCGGTTGGCCGCCTCCGCCTGTATCGCCTCCCAGTCCGTCGCATTGCCTTCATCGACCACCTTGCGCTCGCTGAATCCGCGCGTGGCCGCTGCCTGCACGATGGCAGTACACGATTCCTCGACCAGCAGCGTTTCATCCCCGGAAACCAAGTAGACGGACTGCAAGCCGTCCGCCAGCGTCCGTTCGAGGTCCCTAAGCCTTATCTGCACGCGCCACCGCGCTCAACGTGAGTATGATCTGTTGCACCAACTCGTTCCTCAGTTCCAGCGCGATCAGCGACTGCTCCTCGCGGGTGGCCGCCGGGTTGTTCTGGTCCAGGCGAAATGTCCGTTCCGCGCTGATCCTCCGCTCGCTGACCATTTCGTTGCCCTCACCGTCCTGTGCCGCGAAAGCCAGGCTCAGCGTGATCTCATATTCCGCCGTCCTCGCGCCGCGGGTAGTGGAGACGCCGCGGCGCAGTTCGCGCTGGTCGGACAACCGGATCACCGTGCCGGCCGAGGACTGATCTTCAACCACCACAAGCCCGGCCTGCTCAAGTGCGCGGCGCAACTCGGCATCGATGGTGATACTTGCATCGGCCGCGAGATGCGCGCTCTCGAATGCGGCCGTGAGATCCCAGGAACGCAGTTGGAAACCACAGCCCGCAACGAGTACCGCGACTATGAGCAGGACCGCCGAGGTGAGCCTACGCGTACCGCGCAACGCCCCGGGCCGGCCCACCGGCGTCACGCCACGACCAGGTTGAGCAGCCTGCCGGGAACGAATATCACCTTTCGCACCGTTCCGGCGGCCAGATGCCGCGCCACGTTTTCGCTCGCCTCGGCCGCCTCGAGCACGGCGTCCTCGGATGCGTCCCGCGGCATCTCGATGACGCCGCGCAGCCTGCCGTTGACCTGCACCGGAATCTCGACCGTCTCGCCGACGAGCTTGCCCGGGTCGTAGTCCGGCCATGTCGCGTTGCCGAAGATTCCGCCGGCATGTCCCATGCGGGCATAAAGCTCCTCGGCAATATGCGGAGCATACGGGGCCAGGAGCAGGACCAGGGGTTCCAGTTCGCCCCGGCGCGGCGTCCGGCCGCCCGCCCGGACCGTGTTCAGGTACCCCATCATCGCGGCGACGGCGGTATTGAACTGCAGTGCCGGCGTCTGTTCCGTGACCTGCTTGATGGTCCTGTGTAGTTCGCGCTCGACTTCCGAATCCGGCGGACCATCCTCGCAGCCAAGGACGCTCTGCCAAAGACGGTTGAGGAAGCCACGCGGACCCTGCAATCCCTTCGATTGCCAGTCGCCGCCCTGTTCGTACGGCCCCAGGAACAGGAGGTAGAGGCGCATCGTGTCGGCGCCGAATCGTTCGATGATGTCGTTCGGCAGCACGACAGCGCCCCGGCTCTTCGACATCTTCCGACCACCGCTCAGGACCAGGCCGTGGGCTCGAAAACGCGAGAACGGCTCGTCAAAATCGAGTACGCCCACATCGTGCAGGGCCATCGTGAGGAAACGCGCGTACATGAGGTGCAGCACCGCATGCTCGTTGCCGCCGATATAGTTGTCCACGGGGAGCCACTTCCGGGTCAGTTCCGGATCCAGCGCCATGTCGTCCCGGTCCGCACTTGGATAGCGCAGGAAATACCAGCCGCTGCAAAGGAAGTTGTCGGTAACGTCGGTGTCGCGATGCGCGGGGGACCCGCAGTTCGGGCACGCCGTCTCGAACCAGTCGGTGGCGCGGCGCAGCGGGCTGACCCCCGAGTCGTCCGGCTTGAAGTCCTTGAGGTACGGCAACTTCACGGGCAGGTCCGATTCGGGTACGGGAACCGCGCCACACGCATCGCAGTGGATGATGGGGATCGGTGGGCCCCAGTATCGCTGGCGCGATACGCACCAGTCGTGCAGGCGATAGTTGACATGGGGCTGTGCCGCGCCCTTCTCATCCTGGAGCCAATCGACAACAGCGCGCTTGCCCTCGGCCACGGACAACCCGTCGAAAGGCCCGGAGTTGACCATGACGCCATCACCGACGTAAGCCTCGGTCAGGGGTGCCGAGGGATCATCGTCTTCAACGGGCGCGATAACCCTCGCGATCGGCAGATCGAAGGTCTCCGCAAACTCGAAGTCCCGGGTATCGTGTCCGGGCACGGCCATGATCGCGCCGGCGCCGTATTCCATCAGCACGTAGTCGGCTATCCAGATCGGGATGCGGGTGTCCGTTGCCGGGTTGATCGCATGGCTGCCGAGAAAGACGCCGGTTTTTTCCTTGTCGACCTTCTGCCGCTCCACGAGGTCGCGGGCCGTGACCTGGTCCCTGTACGCCGCAACGATCGACGCCCTGTCCGGCGTGGTGAGCGAATCCACCATCGGATGCTCCGGCGCCAGGACCATGTATGTCGCACCGAACAGGGTGTCGGGACGCGTCGTGAAGACGTTGATGACGGTGTCGCGGTCCGCCACCGGGAAGTCGATGCGCGCGCCCTCGCTACGCCCGATCCAGTTGGTCTGCGCCTTCTTCGTGACTTCCGACCAGTCGAGCCCCTCGATGTTGTCCAGCAAACGCTCGGTATAGTGGGTGATCTTGAAAAACCACTGCGGCAAGAGGCGTTGCTCGACCGGCGAATCGCAGCGCTCGCAGAGCCCCTGGATCACCTGTTCGTTGGCGAGGACAGTCTTGCAGGAAGGACACCAGTTCGCCGGTGCCTCGCGGCGTTCAACCAGCCCGCCGTGGAACAGTTTCAGGAACACCCACTGGGTCCACCGGTAGTAGTCGACCTGGGTGGTGTTGACCTCGTGATTCCAGTCGTACATGCCGCCGAACTGCCGCAGGACCTGCGTGAAGTTGGCGATGTTCTGCGGAATGAGATCGTTCGGATTGGCGCCCACCTTGAGCGCGTAGTTCTCCGAGTGGATGCCGAACGCATCGAAGCCGATCGGCTCGAACACGTCCTTGCCGCGCAGCCTCCAATAGCGGCCGTTCACGTCCGCGCCGGTGTAGGCGAAGATGTTGCCTATGTGCAGCCCTTCCGCCGAGGGATAGGGGAACATCATCAGGTTGTAATAGGGTTCGCTGGCGTTGCGCAGATCGTCTTCGGTGAACAGATTCACGCCGCGCCGTTCCCATTCGTCCTGCCACTTGCGCTCGACGGCTCGAGGGTCGTAGCGGTCTTGTTCGGCGGTCACGATGCGTTGCGGGCAATGGAAAATCGGGCGGCAACCCTACCACCAATAACGACCGCGAGGAACAGCAGCAACGCGGCCAGGACCAGGTTTGAACCGAACCGGGCGAACGGCGTGGCACCGGTGGCACGGCGGAATACGCCGGTCAGCACTCCGCGCTCGAATTGGGGTAGCGTGGCGGTGACCCGGCCCTTGTCGTCGACGATGCCAGTCACCCCGTTGTTCGTCGCCCGCAACACGTAGCGGCCGTTTTCCAGCGCCCGCATCCGGGCGATCTGCATATGCTGCAGCGGACCGATGGATTCACCGAACCAGGTGTCATTGCTCAGGGTGACAAGCACGTCGGCGGCCTTGCCCTGTCGGCGCACCAGTTCCGGGTAGGCGATCTCGTAGCAGATGGCCATGCCCAGCATGATGCCGTTCGCACCGCGCAGCGGAGGCTGCCCCGACTCTCCGGGGCTCAGGACGGACATGGGCAGATCGAAGAACCCGATCAATCCGCGCAGCAGTTCGTCGAACGGCACGAAGTCGCCAAACGGCACCAGCCGCTGCTTCCTGTACAGGCCGCTTCCCGCCCCCGTCGCGAGCGCCGCGTTGTAGTACCGGGCACCGTCGGGAGTGTCCTCGCGCACCGCGAGTCCCAGCACGAGCGCGCCCTCGGCGCGGGAGGACATGATGGTGAGAAACTCCCGGGCGGCCGCGGTGTTCGCATAGAGGACGGCCTCGGACCAGACGACGAGATCCCGGTCCCAGACCGGCTCGGACAGGGACGCGTAGCGCTCGAAGGTCACCGCGGCATCGGGCTGCCACTTGATCTCCTGGGGAATGTCGCCCTGCACCAGCGCAACCCGTTGCGCCTGTCCGGACCCGGTCCAGTTCACGCCAGCCAGGGACCAGGCAGCGATCCACGGCAACGCGGCGATCGCCCACGATGTCCATCTTCGCCAGGCGACGAGACAGGCGGCCGTAAGCACCGCGGCAAGACTGACCAGCAGGACCCCGCCCACCGGCGCCAGCGCCTCAAGCGGCGTATCGAGCATCGCGTAGCCGGCAAACAGCCACGGGAATCCGGTGAGAAACCAGGTCAGGAGCCACTCCAGGAGCACCCAGACCGTTGCGAACCAGACTGCGGCGACGGTCGCGTGCTTCGGACGATAGCGGACGAAGAGCCATGCCCCCGCAGCGGAGAAAAGCGCCATGCCCGCCACGAACACGGCAACGAGGAAAGCCGCCAACGGCGGCGGCGCGTCCCCGTACACGTGGATGCTCACGTAAATCCAGGATGCGCCGAGCCCGTATTTGCCCACGCCGAACAGCCAGCCGTCCCGCAGTGGCCTGGCGCCGTCCCGGGTCAGCACCCAGTACAGCCCGGCGGCGGAAATCAGGACCACAGGCCAGACGTCGTATGGCGCGAGGCCGAAAGGCAACAGGGCTCCGGCCGCGAGGCTTGCGGCCGGGCGGGCGCGAAATGCTTCGACGAACCCGCGGGCCGGGGAACTGCTAACCGGCCGGTTCATTGAGGACCGCGTCCGGCACGGCGGGACAGCAGGCGGGCGTCAAGCGGGCGGATGCGTCGACTGGCCTCGTTCAGAACGCGGAACTCGAATCTAGGTAAGGATTGCTGAAACCGAGTGTCCCCAGGATGTCGATTTCGACGCTTTCCATTTCCCTTGCCCGCGCATCGGTGTCATGGTCCATGCCCTTGAGATGCAGGACCCCGTGCACGACCATGTGTGCGAAGTGGGCATCGAGCGGTTTGTTCTGCGCCCTCGCCTCGCGCTCGACGACGGCCGCACAGATCGCAATGTCGCCCAGGACTTCGGGCATATCCGCCGCAAACGAGAGCACGTTCGTCGCCTTGCGCGCACCGCGAAAACGCGCGTTCAGACCCCGCGCTTCGGTCTCGTCGACGACGCGAATGCAGAGGCTGCGCCCATCGCGGGCCATGGCGGCACGGGCCCAGTCGAGGAGGGCATCCGGGGAAGGCGCCGGCGCCGCATCGACCTGCACATCGATCCGAGGGGCGTCCATCGTGGGTGCGTCGCGCATCGAGACAGCGTTCACGCCGCGCCGCCCTGCTTGTCCCGGCCACGTCGCTTCCTCGCGTCGTCCCGCGCATACGCTTCCACGATGCGCTGGACCACGGGATGGCGAACGACATCTTTCGATCCGAATCGCGTGAAACTCAATCCTTCGACACCCTCCAGGACGTTCAGCACGTGGATCAGTCCCGAACGCTCGCCGGCAAGATCGATCTGGGTAATGTCTCCCGTGATAACGGCAGTGGAGCCAAAGCCGATTCGGGTAAGGAACATCTTCATCTGTTCGATGGTGGAGTTCTGACTCTCGTCCAGGATGATGAAGGCATTGTTGAGCGTGCGTCCCCGCATATACGCAAGC
The DNA here is from genome assembly GCA_965203615.1 of Candidatus Azotimanducaceae bacterium. GTDB lineage: Bacteria > Pseudomonadota > Gammaproteobacteria > Pseudomonadales > Azotimanducaceae > VXNE01. Next base: position 3,122,549 of record OZ241900.1, on the reverse strand, counting down.
GGGGCGACCTCGATGACGTTTCTCTCGATGTACTTGTCGACCCGGTCCATGCCAAGCATCTCGTATAGCGCGTCGTACAGCGGTCTCAGGTACGGATCGATTTTCTGTGCCAGGTCTCCCGGGAGGAATCCGAGCTTCTCACCCGCCTCCACCGCCGGTCTCACCAGCAGTATGCGGCGCACTTCCCGGTTCTCCAGCGCCTCCACCGCGCAGGCGACGGCCAGGTAGGTCTTTCCGGTGCCGGCCGGGCCTACGCCAAAGTTGACATCGTAGGTCCGGATCGCCTCGACGTATCTCTGCTGATTGCCGCCACGCGGCTTGATGGTGTTGCGCCGTGTGCGAATGAGCGGCCGATCGGCATCGGTGTCCCCGTCCGCCAACAGTTCCTCGACTCCGGACTCCTGCAGGTGCAGGTGTACGGTGTCCGGCGCGATCGCATCCGAATTCCGGGTCTCCAGATAGAGTTCCGACAGCAGTGCGCGTGCGGCACGCACGCGCATCCTCGGACCGCTGATCTGGAATTGGTTGCCGCGACTCTTGATCCGAATGCCGAGTCTGCGCTCGAGTTGCTTCAGATTCTGGTCAAATGGACCACACAGCGCCGCCAAACGGCGCGTGTCGTTGGGTTCCAGGTTTACGTGCGTGGTGAGAGCCACCACAGGCGATGGGTCGTCGCTCAAGAGTGCCTTATGTCCGTTTCCCGTCGCGTAGCATATCGGTCCGCATCACCGTGTCAACGCGCGAATACTCCACGGCGTCACGGACTGATACGCGACGTCGACGTGCCCGAGAGACCGGCCGTCAACGCTGCCGGTGATGTCGCTTCCACCACGTCGCCCGTGGAATCGTCACGCCAAAGCCGTAATATGCCGTCAGGCAGAGTCGAACTAACGACCATCTTGCTGCAGCGAGGGGATCTTCCATCGAACAGGGCCTGAGAAAACCGTCCGACGCCGAAGGCTGCGGCTGTGGGGCACTATTGTGGATGATCAAGTGTCTTCCCTAACCGCACCGGGGGCGCCTGCGCCATGGAAGTCCCCGTCGGCAAAACATCGCATGTCGGATTTTCGATCCGCCCGAGCCCTGCGTTGGTTCGCGGTGCTGATCCGGACCTTCACTTTCACGCTTGCCACACTGGCCGTAGCCCAAGAGGATGCCTCGACCCACGTCGTGCCCCTGTTCCCGGCGATGTCGGACACCGGACCCCAGGGACTGGTCCGGATCGTCAACCACTCGAACCGGGCCGGGAGCGTCGCCATCGTGGCGATCGACTCCGACGGAACGCGGGTCGAGGGGCTGAGCATTTCAATCGACGCCGGTCGGACCGCGCACTTCGACTCCGACGACCTGGAGTCCGGCAACTCCGATGCCGGGCTCTCCGGCAGCACTGGCACCGGCGAGGGCGACTGGCACCTGGAACTGGCGAGCGATCTGAACGTTGAGGTACAGGCTTATGCGCACAGCGACGGCGGCGTACTCGACGAACTCCTTGAGACGGCGGCCGGCGACGGCGAGAGCTTTCGAATCGCCACGTTCGACTCCGGCGACGGCAACGGCGTAACGGGTTTGCTGCGACTGCTCAACCGCTCCGGGGAGACGATCGAGGTGACTGTGCGAGGCACGGACGATCTCGGCGTTTCGCCGGGACCAGGGGTGACGATAGAGCTGGCAGCGTGGCAATCGAGGACCTACACGGCGGCGGAACTCGAGTCCGGCGAGGCAACGGGGCTGTCGGGTTCGCTCGGCGACGGAGCGGGGCTGTGGCGGCTCGATGGGGAAGCCCCGGGACCGGTGATCGCGATGAGCCTGGTCGAGGACGCGGACGGTCGCCTGGCGAACCTGTCCGGGGCGCCGGTGCGCGAGTTCGCAGGCGCGCATCGGGTACCGCTGTTCCCTCCGGCGTCGGACGCGCTCGGCCGGGAGGGACTGGTCCGGGTGATCAATCGCTCAGGCGCGGCGGGGGAGGTTCGGATCGAGGCGTTCGACGGGACGGGACGTACATACGAGGTGCTGTCGCTTGCTCTCGGTGCGAACGAGGCGAAGCAGTTTGACTCGGATGACCTGGAACTCGGCGACCCGGCCAAGGGGCTGGCGGGGAGTACGGGAGCGGGCGAGGGTGACTGGCGGTTGGAGCTGACCAGCGACCTGGACATCGACGTGCTGTCGTATGTGCGGGGGGCAGGTGGCCGGCTGTCGCCGATGCATGACACCGCGGCGCGGGAGCCGGACGGGCTTCGGCGCCACTATGTCCCGATTTTCCACGCAGCGGGAAACGAGGGCCAGGAAAGCCGGCTGAGCCTGTTCAACGCGGGGGAGTCGGAGACGTGGGTCTCCATTGCCGGGATTGACGATGCCGGCAACGATGCGCCCGAGGGAAGAGTAGTGGTAACGCTCGACGCGGGTGAGACGCGGATTCTAACGGCGGCCTCGCTAGAGGACGGCGGAGACGGCTTCAGGGGGCGGTTCGGAACCGGCGCCGGGAGCTGGCGGATGTTCGTGACATCGTACGGAATGCTGCAGGTGATGGGTCTGGGATACGGGGAGAACGGAGAAGTGGCGAACCTGTCCCGCGGCAGTCCACCGGCTTCGGGGTTGCTGGTGATCGATGCTCTTGTCGGCAAGCCGGACCTCGTGGTCGAATCCGTGTCGGTGGACGAGGGGGTCCGGAGACCCGACTCGGCCTTTGTTCTGTCCGCGACTGTACGCAACCTCGGCATCGCCGCGGCCAGGGCGACGACGCTGCGCTATTACCTGTCGTCGGACACAACGATCACGCCATCGGACATGGCGGTCGGAACCGACCCGGTGGACGAACTCGCAGAGTCCGCCACCAGCGCGGAGTCGATCACGCTGCTGGCGCCCTCAGCCGAGGGAACGTACTACTACGGCGCCTGCGTCGACGCCGTCGACAGCGAGTCGAAGACCGAGAACAACTGTTCCGCGCCAGTACGGGTCCATGTGGGACCGCCCGGGCCGATCGACGTGATAATTCCTGCGGGATGTCCCCTGACGATGGACATATGCGTCAAGGACCAGAGATGTGTGGATGGCGATACCGTGCGCGTCAGCGTCAATGGAAGCAGACTCTTCACGACCGACCTTGCCCGCGATTGGAGGTGCGAATCCACGAACCTCGTGTTCGGCAGGAACAGCATTGAAGCTCATGCGGTCGACGAGGGAGGACCGGTCGACAGATGCGAGATCCATTGGGAGAACAATACCGGCGTTCTCGGCGTGCGGGTCGGCGGCAAGATAATTGCGCAAACGGCGGCCTGGTCACTGCGCGCCGGCGAGAGTGCGGACCTGGCAGTCAGGGTTCAGGAAGGAGAGCCTGGAGATTGCCCGGAAGCGGGCGACTGAAACCCTAGCCCGGAACTCGCAGCGCGGTATGCCGACAAGTGCCAGCATCTTCGCACGGGTCAGCCAGGGTTCCGCGAAGCGAGTTCGGCAACGCTTCGTCGATGCGCACGTCGGCGAAGTTCCCTATCAGGTCATCGTCGGCACGGAAATTGACCACGCGGTTGTTCTCGGTGCGTCCCTGTAGCTGACCCGGATCGCGCTTCGAACGCCCCGTGACCAGCACCCGCTGCACGCTGCCAACCATTGCCCCCGCATGGGTCTGCGCCTGGCGGCGAAGGAGGTCCTGGAGAATCGCGAGGCGATGCTGCTTGACGCTCGCTGGCGTCCCGTCCGGGAGACTCGCCGCGGGCGTTCCCGGTCGCGGGCTGTAGATGAAGCTGAACGAAATGTCGTAGTTCAGTTCCTCGACCAGGGCCAGCGTCTGCTCGAAGTCGCGTTCGGTCTCGCCCGGAAACCCGACGATGAAGTCCGACGACAGGGCGATGCCTGGACGTGCTTCGCGCAGGCGGCGAATCTTCTGCTTGTATTCGAGCACAGTGTGGCCGCGTTTCATCAGCGCGAGCACCCGGTCGGATCCGGCCTGAACTGGCAGGTGCAGGTGGCCAACCAGTTCCGGGATGTCTCGATACGCCTCGATCAGCGTGTCGCCGAACTCCACCGGGTGTGACGTCGTGAAGCGGATGCGGCCGATGCCGTCGATTTCCGAGGCGTAGAGGATGAGTTCCGCCAGGTCCGCCGTGCCGTTTCCGATGCGCCCGCGATAGGCATTGACGTTCTGGCCGAGAAAGTTGATCTCGCGCACCCCCTGGCGGCTTAGCGCGATGACCTCGGCCATGACATCTTCGACGGGGCGGCTCACCTCCTCGCCGCGCGTATACGGAACGACACAGAACGTGCAGTACTTGCTGCATCCCTCCATCACGGAGACGAAGGCGGTCGGACCTTCCGCGCGTGGTTCCGGCAGGCGATCGAACTTCTCGATCTCCGGGAAGCTGATATCGACGACGGTCCGTTTCGAGCGCTGGGCAGCTTCGAGGAGTTCGGGCAACCGATGCAGCGTCTGCGGGCCGAATACCACGTCCACATACGGGGCTCGCGCGCTGATCGCCTCGCCCTCCTGGCTCGCCACACAGCCGCCCACGCCGATCAGCACCTCGGGCCGCCGCGCCTTCAACCGTTTCCAGCGGCCAAGCTGGTGAAAGACCTTCTCCTGCGCCTTCTCCCGGATGGAGCAGGTGTTGAGCAGCAGCACATCGGCTTCGCCCGGGTCGTCCACCGCCACCGCGCCGTTGCTTAAGCGCAGCAGATCGGCCATCCGCGACGAATCGTAGACGTTCATCTGGCAACCGTGGGTCTTGATGTGGAACTTGATGGGCGTCTCCGCTGCTCTCAACGGATGCGGCATTGGAACACAGATGGGACAGCGGTGGAACATTGGATATCCGCACCACGGAACTCGCCCTTGGGACAGCGGAACCCGGCCCCATCAGACCCTCACTCGAGTTTGGGCGACAATCCTACGTCGATTGCGGAACTCCCCGATTGAACGTGCGTCAGCAGCGATTCAAGCTGCGCATAGGCGGTTTGGACGCGTAAACGGCACCATGCTATTTTCATCGGCGAAATGCCAAACGGCGTGGTCGGACCAGACCAGAGGGCGTGCTCATGCGTACAAATCCCGTTCTTCCCCCGGAAGATCCGATGTATCCGAGTTCCGACGGTTTGCCATTGGCTGAGAACGACTGGCAGCTAAGGGCGATCCATGACGCGTTCGGCGCACTGGAGTTTCGCTTCCTGGACCGGCCGGACGTCTACGTGTCGTCCGACCTGCTCATCTACTACGAGGAAGGGAATCCTCGCAAGTCCGTGGCCCCGGATGTGTTCGTCGTGTTCGGCGCGGCGAAGCACAACCGCATGGTCTACAAGCTCTGGGAGGAGACCAAGGCACCCGACTTCGTCCTCGAGGTGGCGTCGAAGAACACCTGGGCCGAGGACCTCGGGCGCAAGCGCGACCTGTACGCGAAACTGGGCGTGCGGGAGTACTGGCTTTTCGACCCGAAGGACGAGTACTTCGATCCCGCGTTGCAGGGGCTGAGCCTGCGGGGTGGCCTCTATCGCCCGCTACCCGCGCTGGTGGAGAACGGCGCGCGAACGATTCGGAGCCGCGCACTCGGTCTTGACCTGTGCGTCGAGAATCAGGTTCTCCACTTTCGCGAACCCTCCACTGGCAAGTATCTGCACAACAACCTCGCCGAAGCCGAGGCACGCATCGCCGAACTGGAGGCGCGTCTCAGGGAACGGTAGCCGGCCTCACCGTCAGCGCCCCGGGCCAGCACAACGAAAATGCCGCGCATCAGACGAAACGACGCCGGGTTGCGCGCCTGGATGCTCGTACTGCCCCTGCTCGCCTTCATCGGCGTGACCTTCATCGCTCCCCTCGGCGCGATGCTGACACGCAGCGTCGAGGAACCCGTGGTGGCGGACGCGATCCCCGAAACGATCCGTGCGCTGGCCGACTGGGACGGACGCGGGACACCCGGCGAACCCGTATTCCAGGCCGCCGTTCACGAGTTCCTGGCTGCGCGGGAGACCCGCGCGCTGGGACGGGTGGCAACGCGCATCAACCGGGTCCAGGGAGGTCTGCGCAGCGTCATCACGCGAAGCGCCCGCCGGCTGGACAGGCTGGCGGAGTCCTCCGGCGACCCCTGTTTCCAGACCGGTCCGCCCGCAGCCGAACAGCGGACGCCCTGCCGCGATCTCATGCTCGGTATCGACGACGCCTGGAGCGAGATCACCACGTGGCTCGCCATTCGCAGGGCCGGCGAGAGATTCACGGCGAGGCATTACCTGCACGCGCTTGATCTCGACCGCGACCTGCAAGGCGAGATCGTCCCTCAGCCTCCCGAGTTGCGCATCTACGTCCCGCTTCTGACCCGCACGCTCATCGTCAGCCTCGGCATCACCGCGCTGTGCCTGGTGTTGGGCTACCCCATCGCCTACCTCATCGCACAGGCGCCGCCGGGTAGAGCCAACCTGCTGCTGCTGCTCGTGCTGGTGCCGTTCTGGACCTCCCTGCTGGTACGCACCACATCCTGGATCGTGCTGCTGCAGTCCCAGGGGGTGGTCAACGATGTCCTTGTCGCGATCGGTCTTGTCGGCGACGACGAACGCCTCGCGATGATCTACAACATGACGGGCACCGTGGTCGCGATGACGCACGTCCTGTTGCCGTTCATGGTCCTGCCGCTGTACTCGATCATGCGGACGATACCGCCGCAATACATGCGCGCCGCAGAAGCCCTCGGGGCGAGCTTTCCGCAGGCGTTCTTCCGCGTCTACTGGCCGCAGACGCTCCCGGGAGTCAGCGCCGGGTCGCTGTTGGTGTTCATCCTGGCCATCGGCTACTACATCACCCCGGCGCTGGTCGGCGGGCGCACCGGACAGCTCATATCCAACATGATCGCCTACCACATGCAGCAGTCACTCAACTGGGGACTCGCCGCAGCGCTCGGCGGAATCCTGCTCGTCTGTGTGATCGCCCTGTACTTCCTCTATGATCGGCTCGTGGGCGTAGAGCGGATGCGGTTGGGTTAACCCGCCAATTCACCGCGATCGGACAGACGGAGGCATGACACACCCCATGACCGCGGGCATGCAGAAATTCGCCGTCTTCGCCGCCGCGATGATCGCGTCCTGGCTGGTCGGCTGGTACGTCTCGCCCACCTGGACGGTGGAGGAGATCTCCATCGACGCGCACGTGGACGATTCCGGTGCGCTGTACTACCTGTACGAGGGCGAGGCCACCTACTTCTACGCCGTACCCGTGGACGAGTCCGGGCTGGACCCCGAACGCGTGCGCGCGTCTGGGGAAGCACCTCCCGCCATGGAAGAGTTCGTCTCCACGCGAGAGATGCGCGACGGTCAGATGCAGACCGTCTACTACCAGCGCATCGCAAAGGCGCACTGGGGTTTCTGGTCGCTGTTGCCCCCGCTCGTGGCGGTGTTGCTGTGCTGGATGACCCGGGAGCCCGTGTCGTCGCTGCTCGGCGGCATCGCCTCGGGGGCGCTCATCCTGAGCCGCTACGACCTCACCGGCGAAGTGCTGATCCCGTCCCTGGCGACGACGAGTTCCGCTGCACTGCTGCTGCTTTACCTGTGGCTCCTGGGCGGCCTGATGGGTATCTGGTCCCGCACCGGCGCCGCGCAGGCCTTCGCCGAGTTCATCACCGTCCGGTTCGTCCGCGGCCCGCGCACCGCCAAGCTCGTCGCGTGGTTTCTCGGCGTCATCTTCTTCCAGGGCGGCACCGTCAGCACGGTGCTGGTCGGCACCACCGTGAAACCCATCGCGGACAAGGAACGCATCAGCCACGAGGAACTGGCCTACATCGTCGACTCCACCGCATCGCCGATCGCTTCGCAGCTCGCCTTCAACGCCTGGCCCGGGTACGTGCAGGCGTTCATTTTCGTCGGCGGGGTCAGCTTTCTCGCCACCGAGGCGGACCGCATCGCGTTCTTTTTCTCAAGCGTTCCGTTCTGCTTCTACGCGATCTTCGCGGTGCTTGGCACCTTCCTGCTGAGTGTCGAAAAACCCCCGTTTCTGGGCAAGCGGCTGGCGGCGGCAATGGAGCGTTCGCGTTCGACCGGGCAACTCGACGCCGACGACGCACAACCCTTGAGCGCCAGGGAACTGCAGGCCAGCAACGTCCCGGAGGGCTATACGCCGCACGTCCTCGAGTTCTTCCTGCCCCTGTTCACCCTGATCGGCATCGCCATCGCCACCTTCGTCATCTTCGACTCGCCCAACGTGCAGTGGGCATTCGGCGCCGCGCTCCTGCTCGCCGCCGGGATGGCCCTGGCGAAGGGCATGTCGCTCACCACACTCGTCTCCGGGATCCACGATGGCCTCAAGGGCGTGGTCCTCGGTTCGGTCATTCTGCTGCTCGCCGTCACCATCGGCGGCATCAGCCAGGAGACCGGCGGGGGCATCTTCCTGGTGGAACTGCTCGGGCAGAGCATTCCGTACTTCCTGCTGCCGGTGCTGCTGCAGTTGATGACGATGGTCATCGCCTTCTCCACCGGAACGAGCTGGGGCACCTATGCGGTGGCATTTCCCCTCGCCATGCCGCTGGCCTGGGCCGTCGCCACCGGCCAGGAACTGGCCCACCCCGAACTGTTCATGACCCTCTGCTTCGCCGCCGTCATGGACGGCAGCGTGTACGGCGACCAGTGCTCCCCGATCTCTGACACGACGGTGCTGAGTTCGGTATGCACGGGCTGCGACCTGATGGACCACGTCAAGACGCAGATCCCCCAAGCCTCCGTCGCCGCCGGCCTCGCGGCCATTTGCTGGACGGTCGTCGCCTGGTTCACCGGTTGACGGGCTATTTGCGATCACTCAAGGCGTGTTGATTTCGACGCCTGTCCAACCAACTTCTCTGGGTTGTCACAAAGTGATAACTTATGCCGATGAAGTCGACGGACCGCGATCCTGCACTCGACACGCTGCTGGACCTCCACGGCCAAACCCTGTTCGTGGACGATGTCGGGCATTGAGTGAAGTTCGTCGCCGTACGTACAGAGGTGACCGAGGAACAACCGCACGGGTTGAGCTACTCGCTAACGCTACACGCGCCGGACGGCGTCAGGCTCATCGGCTCCGACAACGCGCATCCGTTGCGGAGACGGCGAGGGCGAGTTAGGCGCGAACACCAGCAGAGCGACCATCGGCACTCGCTGCAGCGAGTCCACCACTATGACTACGAGGACGCCACCACGCTTCTTGAAGACTTCTGGAAGGAGGTGGACAAGGTACTAAGGGAGAAAGGATCGATTCCATGAAGACACTCAAGATAGGCATCATGCCCTATGACCGGATGAAGGCGCGCACCTTGGCGATCGCCCGCGGCAAACAGAAACCCGCTCCCGGTGAGCCAATGGTCTGGTTCACGTCTGTCGAGAGTTTTGCAAAGGTACTTTCGGAGCGCAATCGGGAGCTTCTCGCGTTGGTTGCGCGAGAGAAACCCCACTCGCTGACGGAGCTGGCAGAACTTTCTGGTCGGAACAAGTCGAACCTGTCTCGCACCTTGAAGACGATGTCGCTCTATGGCTTGGTCGAACTGGAGAGGGGACAACGCGGCGCGTTGACTCCCCGAGTTCCTTTCGACGAGGTGCGGCTGGACGTGCCGCTGACATCGTTGGCTTCTCCGGAGGTGGTTTAGGTCGGTAGGCGGTTAGTGGCGAAGGCGACGACTCGGGCTACGCGGTCAGATCATGAGATGTTCTTTGGTTGAAGCAGGGTGACCGACGTGCCGAGCGTTACGGTCTCGGATCAGACGTTGAGCGTCCAGTTGAGCGAACCGCAGGGCACTGTCCGTGCCAATCGGCTGGTACGCGCATTGAGGACCGCGAATCCTTGGACGAGGTAGGAATCACCTCGCTGCCGATATAATTCCGCTATCTTGCCGCTGCCCGGTTACAACAAAAGGAGAGGATTGACCATGGCACCTGTTCCGAGAGGTGGCACTGTCGCTGTCACCGGCGCCGCCGGATTCATCGGCGGCTGGGTAGTCAGAGGATTGTTGGACCGCGGCTACCGCGTTCGGGCCTGCGTGCGCGATGAGAGCGATGCCGTCAAGACGAGTTTCCTGAAGGCCATGCCCGGTTACGTTTCGGGCCGGTTGACACTGCATTCTGCCGACCTGAACAACCCGGGTTGTTTCGACGACATCTTCAAGGGATGCCATGGAGTCGCGCACGTTTCCCACGTCAACGACTACGGCAACGCGGAATACATCGAGATGGTCTGCGACCACATCATCAGGAGCGTGAACGAGTCGGACTCCGTCACGCGGGTGGTCGTCACCTCCAGCATCGCCGCTGTGGTTTCCGAGAGGAACTTCGATGAAATGGTCAAACGCCCCGTCATCTATGAGGACCGCTACCCCGACCAGGGCGACCCGAGGCTCTCCGGTTATTCCGCCAGCAAACAGCAGGCGGAACACACATTCGCCGAGGCGGCAGAACAGAGCGGCATGTGGGACTCGATTACCTGCTGTCCCGCGGACAACGTGGGGCCGATTCAGTCCGCACATCAGAGCGACCGAGGACCCTGGCAAGGGTTGATGAAACGGATGCTGCTGGGGGAATGCAATCCGGCCGTGCATGGCTACAGACCCTGGCACACGGTCGACGTTCGCGATACCGCCGCAGTCCAGATCGCCATACTCGAAAGCGTCATGGTCGGCAACGGCGATCGCTACATCGCCTACAACGCCGAGAGGATCGACGTCGAGGAGGTGTGCGCGCGCATCGACCGCCTGCTTCCGGAACTCGGTTTCGCAACGCCGGACACGACGGAGGACCTGGACGAAGAGGGCCTGGCGCGGCGAAGGGAGCGCCGGGCGGTCTATTTCGGCACCGACCTGCGCAATGACCGGACACGCACGCTGTTCGGGATCGAATACCGGAATCTCAATGACTCGCTTCGGGACATGGCGGAGTCACTGATCAGCGTGGGTGAAGTCGAGCCGGTCCTGCGACCCGGATTCTCGCTGAACAGGTCCTAGACCGCCCGCGATCGATCCCTCCGAGTCAGCGCCAAACCGCACATGTCCTGCGGCCCGTGCATCCCTCGCGACTGGGAACCCGGGGAGCAGGCCACGCTGGTATACCTCGTGCGCGGCGACTCGGTGCTGCTGATGCGCAAGTTGCGCGGCCACGGCGCGGGCAAGGTCAATGCCCCGGGAGGCCGGGTGGAGGCAGGCGAGTCGGTCGAAGCGTGCGCGATGCGCGAAGTCGCCGAAGAGGTCGGCATCCGCGTCCACGCGCTTGAACTCCGTGCATTGCTGCGCTACGACGACCCGGCGGAAGGCTTCGCCATGGCGGGATTCGCCTTCGTCTCATCGGATTTCGAGGGAACCCCGGCGCGCACGGCGGAAGCCGATCCTTTCTGGTGCCGCATCGACGAGATTCCCTACGACGAGATGTGGGAGAACGATCGCATCTGGCTGCCGAGGGTGCTTCGCGGCGAGCGTCTTCGGGCGGACTTCCGGTTTTGTCGCGATCGAATGGTCGCGCACACGGTCGTTTCCAATACGGACATCCGTGTGTGAGGTTACGAAGTCTGGCCGCGTTCGGGCTTTGTCGTGCCGTATCTTCGCCGGGATGTTGCTCCTTGCTTGATTGCATTCATACTGAAATAACGCATTGATTGAACGCATGACGGGATATTGACTGTGGCCAAGCTGACCGTGCGCAACCTGCCGGATGAGGTGCATCGCGCCTTGCGTGTGCGTGCAGCCGTGCACGGCCGCAGCACCGAGGCCGAGGTGCGTGCCATCCTGCAGGAGACGGTCCTCCCGAAAGGACGAGTCGAGTTGGGTTCGCTGCTGACCGCCGTCGGCCAGCGCGCCAGATTGAAGGAGGAGGAGTCCGCGGGCATCGCGCTACGCGACAGCACTCCGGCCAAGCCGGTCGAGTTTGCGTGAGCCGCGTATACTCTGGCTCAATCATCCCCCCGAAAGAATCAGATGACCCGTCCCATTGGGCGCAGGCACCCATGACGAAGGCCCTGGACCTGAGCCAACTGCTCAAGCGCACCGTGCGTGCGTACGGCGCCCTGGACTTCGATGCCGGCGAGGAAGGCGTGTCTCCCCGGCGCCTTCCGGGCTGGACGCGCCCGCAGTTGCCGGCACCGGTCGAAGTGGTGGCGCGGATGACCTCGGGGGTGCGGCTGCAATTCAATACCGACGCGAAGCGGCTGGGGCTTTCGTTTCTTGCAACGACGAGGCACACGACCGAGCGGCCGCGGAGACCCGTCACATTCAACCTTGAGACGGGCGGCCGGATCCATTCGGCCCGCTCGGAGCTCGGCAACGACATCATCCTGAACTCCCTGGCACCCGGAGATTTCGAACTCGTTCCCGGCGAAGCCGACACCATATGGTTCGACGACCTCGCAGACGGACCGAAGGACTGCGAGCTATGGCTGCCACACAACGCCTCCATCGAGTTGCGGCAACTCATCGTCGACGACGGGGCAAAGCTGGCGCCCATGACCGCCGATGTCCGCGCCAGGTGGATCCACTACGGCAGTTCCATCAGTCAATGCGCGGAGGCGGAAGAACCTGCCTACATCTGGCCAGCAGTGGCGGCGCGGCGCGCGAACGTCGCCGTGCAGAACCTGGGACTCTCGGGGCAGTGCCACCTGGACCCGTTCGTTGCCCGCACCATCCGCGACGCCGACGCCGACATCGTCAGCATCAAGACCGGGATCAACATCGTCAACGCGGATTCCATGCGCGAACGCGTCTTCGCCCCCGCCCTGCACGGCTTCCTCGACACGATCCGGGAGGGCAAGCCCGACGCGCCCATCATCGCCGTATCTCCCATCTTCTGTCCGAGCGCCGAGACGCGTCCGGGGCCGATGATGCGGGGCGCGTCCGGCAAGTTCTCCACCTTCGAGGGCTTCGATGCGATCCGCAACGGCTGCATGTCGCTCCGGCGGCTCCGGGAGATCATGACCGAAGTGATCGATGCGCGACGCGATGCGGGGGACGCGAACCTGCACTACGTCGACGGACTCACGCTGTTCGGTGCCGAAGACGCGGGCGATCTCCCCGACGACCTGCATCCCAACGCGGCCGGCTACATCCGCATCGGCGAGCGGTTCGCGCCGACACTCGCGCGTTGGGCGGGGCGCGCCGGTCGTTGAAGAACCCGTCGGGGGCCTGCTGGCTGTTCGCGGTCTCGGCGGCGCTCGCCCCGGCTGCGGAACAAGAACCGCTCGAGTTCCATCACGGCATTTCGCTCATCCACGAACTGAAGTATCCGGCGGACTTCCCGGGTTTCGACTACATGAATCCCGACGCGCCCAAGGGGGGCGTGCTGCGGCTCTCCACCGACGCCCCGATCCGCAACTTCTCCGACGTGTGGGACGAGGACGTGGTCCCGGCGCAGGGCCTGAACCGCACCTACGACTACCTGCTGCACCGCTCCGGCGATGAGCTTGGTAGCTTCTACGGACACCTGGCGCAGGGCATGGCGCTCGCGCCCGACGGACGTTCATTGCATTTCCGACTGCATCCGGATGCCCGCTGGCACGACGGCATGCCAATCACGCCCCAGGATGTGAAGTTCACGTTCGACCACGTGCTCGGCACGATCCAGGGCGAACTCTACATGGGCTGGCTCGCCGCAGTGGAGATCACGGGTCCGCGCGAGGTGGCGTTTCGCCACAAGCACAGGTTCACCACCACCGACCTGCAATGGCTGACGTACGTGAGCATCCTTCCCGAACACTATTGGAGGGGCCGGAATCCGAACGCGACGACCACCGTTCCACCGCTCGGCAGCGGGCCTTATCGCGTGGCCGGCCACGATCGATCCCACGTGCGATTCGAACGCGTGCCCGACTACTGGGGGCGCCACCTCCCCGTCAACCGGGGCCGCCACAACTTCGACGAGATCCGATACGACCTGTATCGCGACAACACCATCGCACGGGAGGCATTCCGCAAGGGGCTATTCGACTTTCGGCTCGAAGAGGACATCCAGCACTGGATTTCGTACGACGCCGACGGACGGTTGACCAGGGACACGCTCCGCTGGAGGCTCCTTAGCGGGGCGCAACGGGCCATCACGCTGAACACGCGCAGGCCCCACCTCTCGGACGTCCGCGTGCGCGAAGCGCTGACGCTGGCGATGGACTTCGACTGGCAGAACCGGGTGTATCACCACGGCCTGCACGAACGCGCGGACAGCTATTTCGCGAATTCGCGATTCGCCGCGCGAGGCATCCCGACCGATTCGGAACTCGAGATGCTGCAACGCTTCCGGGGGCGGGTCCCGGAGCGGGTCTTCACCGATGTCTTCGAACTGCCGAGCTCCGCCAGCAGCGGCAGCAACCGCTCTGCGCTGCAGCGGGCCCGGCAGCTTCTCGCGGCAGCGGGATGGCGGACGGCCGACGGCGTGCTGGTGGATGGCGAGGGCACGCCTTTCACACTAGAACTGCTCACCCAGACGCCCGCCGACCAGCGCATACTGCTGCCCTATGTCGACTTGCTTCGCCGATTGGGGATAGATGCGCGCATCCATGTCGCCGATGTCGCGCGTTTCATCAACCTGACGGGCAAGCGGGAGTTCGACGCCGTGCTGCGGGAACACGGTTTCGTATCGCCTCCCACGAGACAGCTCCGTAATTACTTCGCCTCCCACGGCGCTGACGAGCCCGTCAGCGGCAACCTAGCGGGGATCAGCGATCCGGTGGTGGATGCATTGATCGAACGCGCGGAAAGCGCCGAGACACTCGCCGCGATCACGGTTACCTGCCGGGCGCTCGATCGCGTGCTGCTGTGGCACTTCTACAACATCCCGCTCGAGGCCATGCACCAGCCGCGCATGGTGTACTGGGACAAGTTCGGGCGGCCCGAGCGCGAAGACAGCGCCATCTACGGTCCGCCGCAACACGACGCCTGGTGGTACGACGCCGAAAAGGCGCGGCGACTCGCCGGGGACGCAAGGTAAGCTCCCGGTTCGCCCACGATGACGAAGCGGCGGCCATGTTTCCGCTCGCGAGCACGCGCACGCGGGCAAAATCCTGCGCGATCATCGCGGCCCCTGGGAAGCGACGGGCACCGGGTTTGCCCGGGATAAGGAACCAAGCCGCTTCTGTCCACTCGACCTACATCCAAAAGTGGTGTTGCCAATGTCTCAATCTTCGGGATCCGAGGCGTCTTCTTCCGTTTCGTTGCGCTCGTCCATGAGTTGCTGCTGCAGGGAAGCGAGGGTTCCAATCAGTGCCAGATCGTGCGCCCCATCCAACACGCTCCAGGAGCGCGTGTCCATCCCGTCCTCGAAGACCGCGCAAAGCGCGTAAGCCACCACCTGCCGCTCTTTCAGATCCGAACGCAGCCCGTCCGTCACGGCAAGCAACTCGTCATTCAGGAATGACTCGTTGCGGTCGAATTTAACAACTTTCATAGTCCGGCCTCGCGTTCGCCCCAATCGGTCCAAACCTTGCGGCGCCGCTACGGCGACCGTTTGCGATGGTGGCCCGACTATCCTACACCGCCCCTTGGCGGCTCGAAACGCGGGCGGTCGCGACAACTAAACCCAGGTTTTCTTCCAGTCGAGGAACTCCGCGGGCCTAAGGCCATACCTGGCGATATTGCCTTCGTGCAGCCCCATCAGTTCGGTGGCCGATACTTCCCTGAACCGGGCCTGATGCTCCGACGGCAATTCTTCCGACGCCTGCGCATCGATATGGACGTTGGCGGCGACCTTGTTCATATTGCCCCGCACGACGTTCGCGACGGTCTCGCGGATGACTCCCCGATACCTCAGGCGGAAGGGGTCTGGTTGACCGAGCACCTGGCGAATCGCCGCATAGCGCGCACAGGAACGTTCATAGGCCCACACGTAGACATCGCGCAGCAGTTCCGTTCGATTCAGTTCGTACACCGCGAGCATGGCATCCACGTATGCGCGCTGCGGGACATCGACAAATGACAACGGGCTCAGGCCCTGGCGGACGAAAGGCAGATTCGCAGCCAGCCGCGACACGCGCTTGTTGACGTCTTCGAACGGCTGCAGGTACGGCAGGTGAACCATGACGAAAAAGGACTGTTCAAAGGGATCCGCTATCGCCTCCGCCTTTTCGAGGATCTGGTTGAAACACTCGTCAACCAGTTGCGGCACGTCCAACGGATAGAACACCGATCCGCCGATGGCGACGCTGATGTGACGGACTCTTCCGCATGCATCGGCGTTGGGCAGCAGGTTATCCGATAGCAGCGCGTGCAAACTCAGTATCGTGTACCTGTCGAACCGAACCTCTATCGAGTTATCGACCAGCAACTCGATGGCCGACTTGTGATTCAGGATCATCTGCGCATCGCGGGCGGCTTTCCCGTCGGCGAGTTCGCCAAGTTGCAGCAGCCGGTCTGTTTCGAGCAGCGAATAGGTATTGCCTTCCAGTCGACTGGAGTTCCAGGACAGGTCGATGAGCAGTCGATCAAGTACCCTTCGGCCATAGGAGCCTTCAGCCGGGGGAGTTTCCCCGACCGCTGACGCGTAAGGAAGTGCCGGTACTTCCCCCGACGCCGGATGCGTACTTCCACGAAAGACGGCGAGGCGGTCGTCATTCGCCAATGTTCCGATTTCGCGCAACCGGGCCTGAACGTCCGACGGCAGGTAGAACGTCTCGTTCGGCCGATAGTCGTCGAGAAACGCGCGGTCGTAGCCGACTGGCTGTCGAAACTGCACAGGTTGCCGGACCGCATCGCGAATCATCCCTGACTCCTCGGATAGCGGGATGCGGAGTTCCAGATTGGCAGCGCTTTTCGGCTCGGCTGATTCGAGAGGCTTGTCGCGAAGCTCAAGATTTCTTGCGGGCAACCAATAACGAGTGGCTGGACCTCGGCCAAGCCGAACGAGGCGGTTCCCGGCCACCAGAAGAGCGAGACGACGCTGCGTGGTTCGGCGTGGCAACGGGTTGTCGACTGCTCCGACGATATGGTCGATCGAAGCTCCCGACGGGAACTTGCCGACGGCGACTACGATTTGATCGAGTTCCGTTTCTGATATCTTCTTCGGCATTCTTTTTGGCGCAATTTCCCCAATCGCGCCACAATACTACCATTTATTTGGCGCTATTCAGCTATCGCGCCAAATAAAGTGGCGCGTTCTGCAGGATGACGACCGCTTGATCTCACACCACGTACCAGTGCCGCCGACGGCCCATCCCTTGGTCAGAGGAACACCTGCCTATTCGGCCAGCGCGAAGTCTCGCAAAAACCGCTCCGGATCCCCGGCATTGCACCAGAACACGCGCAATGCTGATAAGGTTCGCAGCCACGAGCGGAACAGCGCCCATCACGAGGGAGGATCATGCCCATAAATCCCGACGCGGTCGGGGCCACCGGCGGGCCCGTGTCGCGCAGTTGGACCTCCAAGGACGCGCTCCTCTACGCCGTCGGGATCGGCGCCGGCGTCGATGAACTTTCCTTCACCACGGAGAACACGACCGGCACACCCCAGCGGGTATTTCCCACTTTCGCGGTCATCATCGGCGGCGGCGGTGCGCCCCTCGGGGAGGTCGGGAGTTTCAATCCCGCCTTGATGGTGCACGGCGAACAGGGCATCGAACTGTTCGACGAGATTCCGACCGACGGCGAACTGGAAAGCCGGGGACGCATCGCCGCCATCTGGGACAAGCGCAGCGCCGCCGTGATCGAGACGGAGTCCGAGGCGGTCAACGCCGCGACGGGAAAACCGCTGCTGAGGACGCGCTCGAGCCTGTTCTGCCGCGGCGAAGGCGGTTGGGGCGGCGACCGCGGGCCTTCCGGCAGGACCGCGTTTCCCGATTCGGACCCGACCCACCAGGTCACCTACCAGACGCGCGAAGACCAGGCATTGACCTACCGGCTGTCGGGCGACCACAACCCGTTGCACACCGACCCGTCCTTCGCGGCGTTGGGAGGCTTCGACAGACCCATACTGCACGGCCTCTGCACTTACGGTTTCACTGGCCGCGCCTTGTTGCACGCGCTTTGCGGCGGCGATCCGGCCAAGTTTCGCTCCATGAACGCGCGATTCTCAAGGCCGGTGATCCCCGGCGACACGCTGACCGTGTCCATGTGGGCAGACGGCGGCAAGGCGCTGTTTCGAACCGCGAACCAGCGCGGCGACATCGTCATCGACCAGGGAGTCTGTACATACGACTGACGCGTCGAGGGCGGCGCGCCACAAACAACGAAAAAGGAGTTTGCAACCATGGCCAAGACCATCGCGGGCATCGGCCTGACGGCGATCGTGCTGTTCATATTCGGGTTCCTCTACTGGGGAATCAGTCCGCTCCCCTACACGGCGTTGAATTCAGCCGCCGACCAGGAGGCGGCACTCGGGGACATCAAGCGCCATTTCCCCGACACCGGCGCCTACATGGTCCCGGCGGCCGCCAACATGGAGCTTCTCGCCAAGGGCTCTCAGGCCGTGGTCTACGTGGACCACGAAGTGCCCGCCTCGCAGCCGAATCCGCAAGCCATGGCGCTGGGCTTGGTACACAACATCCTCATGGCGCTCGTGGTGTTCCTGCTGCTGCGAAACCAGGAAGGCATGTCACAGCATCTCAGGACCGGCGCGCTGGTCGGTCTGGCCGCCGTTGTCGTCATCGAGGGCAGCGATACCCTGTGGTGGCTCTATCCGCTGTCGTGGAAGATCCACAGCGTCGTGTACCACTTCCTCTGCTTCGTCCTGGCCGCCGCGTTGCTGAGCAAGTTCATGCCGGCTAGGCAGGAATAGCGGAGCGCGGACGGAGTTCACCGTGAACAGACTGGTGTCCCGCCTGGCAGCCGGCTTGCTGGCGCTCTCGACAGCCGGCGTCCAGGCGCAAGAGATCACGGCGGAAGAACTCGTTTCCGGCGCCCTGGACCTGATGCGGGGCGCCACTTCCTACATCGAATTCACGATGAAGATCAAGCGCCCGGACTGGGAGCGCTCGACGTCCATCATCTCCTGGAGCCGGGGCCGGGAAGACACGCTGATACGTTTCACCGCGCCCGCGAAAGACGCCGGCAACGCGTTGCTCAAGGTCGGCGAGAACATGTGGACATACACGCCCAAGCTGAACCGCACGATCCGGCTGCCGTACAGCATGCGGGCGCAAAGCTGGGGCGGCTCCGACTTCTCCTACAACGACCTTTCCCGCAGCGACCAGGTGCTGCGCCACTACGATCTCGCCATCGTCGATGAGAAGCGGGAAGGCGAACACACGATCTACACGATCGAAGCGGTGCCCCACGAAAACGCGCCGGTCGTCTGGGGCAAGGAGATCTGGGTGCTGCGCGACGACTACGTGATGCTGGAACAGGTGTTCTACGACCAGTTGCAGGTGGCGCTGAAGCGCATGACCACGCTTGAGATCGGCTCCATGGGAGGACGGACCCTGGCGACGCGGATGCGGATGGAACGCCTGGACGAACCGGACCACTGGACCGAAGTCATCACCGATTCGGCCGAGTTCGACATCGAGTTGCCGGAGCGCATGTTCACCCTCTTCACGCTGCGATCAGGCGCCTCCTGATGCCGGCTGCCTCCCATGCCAGCCGGGGACTGTTCGCCGTCGTCGCGTGGCGGAACCTCTGGCGCAACCCGCGCCGCACATGGCTTACGGCTAGCGGTATCGCGTTCGCAACGGCGCTGGTCGTGTTCTCCTCATCGATCCAGGTCGGCAGCTACGACGGCATGATCGACACGGCGACGCGGCTTGTGAGCAGCCACATCCAGGTGCAGCATCCGAAATTCCACGACGATCCGCGCATGCGCTACACGGTTCCCGATGGCGGCGCACTGACGGAGCGACTGGAGGGCCTGCCCGGCGTGGCCGGAGCAGCCCCCCGCGCCGAGGCGTTCGCCCTGCTGTCCACCGAGGAACGCAGCTTCGGCGGGCTGGTGCTCGGCGTGGATCCGGCGCGTGAACCGCAAGTGTCCGACCTGTCGAAGGCGCTGGCGCAGGGCGAGTACCTGCCCGGGCCCGACGACGCCTTCATCGGCGCGGCGCTCGCCCGCAACCTCGATATCTCGATCGGCGGCGAGCTTCTCGTGCTCGGCACCGGCAAGGAAGGCAGCGTCGGCGCTCTCGCCCTGCGCGTTGGCGGAATATTCGAGACCGGGCACGAGGACACCGACCGCTCGCTGATCCTCGTGCCTTTGACGACGCTGCAGGAGGGTTTCGACCTAGGCAACGAAGTACACCGGATCCTGGTAGCGGCGGATTCGATAGGCGACATCGACGACGTGGCGGGAAGCGTCGAACTCGCGCTCGGCGAGGGTTACCGCACGCTCAAGTGGAACGAACTGATGCCGGAGATCGAGCAGGGCATCCAGATCGACTGGGTGAGTGCGCAGTTGATGTACTGGCTGCTGCTGATCCTGGTGGGCTTCGCTATCGTGAACACGCTCATGATGACGGTCTTCGAGCGCACCAGGGAATTCGGCATGCTGCTGGCCATCGGCATGCGCCCGGCATCGATCATGGGCATGCTGCAGATCGAAGCGATCACCATGTGGGCCATCGGCGCGAGCATTGGCCTTGCCATCGCACTCGGCGTGATCGCCTGGCTGAGCCAGACCGGAATCGCGTTCGGCGAGATTGCCGAGGGCATGGATGAGATTTCGGCCCAGTACTTCATCCCGGAGCGGATGTATCCGGGGTTTGCGGTCGAGTCCATCGCCATGTCTCCCGCGGTGCTGGGTCTGGCGACCCTCGGGGCCGCGTTCGGCGCATCGCTTAGGCTGCGAAGGATTCGCCCCGTCGACGCGCTGAGGACCGAGGACTAACTACAGGTGAAACTCACCCTGCTCGTGCAACTCAGTTGGCGCAACCTGTGGCGCCACCGGCGTCGCACCACCATCCTGCTGACGACCATCTGTGTTGCCGTCGGCTCGGTACTGGTCCTCAACGCGCTGCTGCGCGGCATGCAGATGAGCATGGTCGAGACCGCCATAGACAACCTCAACGGCCATTTCAAGGTGCTCGCGCCGGGCTATCTCGACGACCCCGGCATAAAGAAGAGTTTCGAGTTCGAACCATCCGGGCATCCCGCGCTGGCCGCCTCGGAAATCGAGGGTTGGGCGCCGCGCGTGCGCGTGCCCGCGGTGATCAGGAGCGAGCGGGAGACCAGGGGCGTGCAGTTCGTCGGAGTCGTGCCGGGCAGCGAGGACATTTCCTTCCTCGGTGATGTCGACGTCGACGGAGAGTATCTGTCGGGCTCCGATGACACGCGCATACTCCTGGGCCGCGCCCTCGCCGAGCGGTTGGAGACCGGGGCCGGTCGGCGCGTCGTGCTGATCACGCAGGGGGTCGATGGCGGCAATCGGGAGTCCGGCTACCGCATCGCGGGCGTATACGATGCCATCGGCGAGGGGATCGAAAAGGCGTTCGTGTTCACCGGCCTCGCCACCGTGCAGGACCTGCTCTCCGTCGACGCCGTGACCGAAGTGTCCGTGCGATTGACCGAAGAAGGTCAGGGGCCGTCGATATTGGGCAACCTGACGAGCGCTTTCGCCGGGCTCGATGTCCGCGCCTGGCAGGATCTCGAGCCGCAGGCGGCGATGATGCACGAGATGGCTGACGCTATGGTCTCCATCTGGTTCCTCATCGTCATGGGCGCGCTCATATTCGGCCTCGTCAACACGCTTGTCACCGCGGTCATGGAGCGGATTCGGGAGCTGGGCATGCTTCGGGCCATCGGCATGCGGCGCGGCGCCGTGATTGCCCAGGTGGTGGTCGAGTCGATGATCACCATGGTGATCGGCATCTCGATAGGCGTGGTACTGGGACTCCTGGGCTATCTCTGGCTCGCCGATGGCATCGATCTTTCGGCGTTCGCCGAAGGCCTGGAGCTGACCGGCGTCAGGCCTGAACTGGTTCCCAGGCTGTGGGCGCGGGATGTCTTCCTGGTCGTGGGTTTGAGCCTGGTGCTCGGCTTCGTCGCAAGCATCTATCCGGCATTGCGCGCCGTCAGGGTCCAACCGCTGGACGCGATGCGTCGCTAGCGAACTCAAAGGTATGGGAGATTCCATGTCCGACCTGGTTGTCGAATGCGAAGGCGTCACGAGGGTGTACGGCGACGACGCGGTCGCCGTACGCGCGCTGCAAGGGGTGGACTTCAGCGTCAGCGCGGGCGAGTGGACCGCTTTGGCCGGCCCTTCCGGTTCCGGCAAGTCGACGCTCCTGCACCTTGTCGGCGGCCTCGACCGGCCCACCGACGGCACGGTCACGGTGGACGGGGAGCAACTCAACGACCTTTCGGAGTCCGAGCTTTCCGACCTGCGTTTGCGAAAGGTCGGTTTCGTCTTCCAGGCCTACAACCTGATCCCGGTGCTGTCCGCCCTGGAAAACGTCGAGTTCATCATGCAACTGCAGGGGGTCGACGCCTCGGAACGACGTGAACGCGCGCTGTCCGTACTCGACCAACTGGGCCTCGGCGACATCGGCAAACGACGTCCCGGTGAACTGTCCGGCGGTCAGCAGCAGCGCGTGGCCGTTGCGCGCGCCATCGTGACCAACCCGGTTCTGCTGCTGGCCGACGAACCGAGCGCCAATCTCGATTCCGCCACGACGCTGGAACTGCTTGCGCTCCTGCGCACCATCAACGAAGAGCACGGCGTCACCATCGTGACGGCGACCCACGATCCGATCGTCATGGGCCACGCCGGCCGCCGGATCCTGTTGCGGGATGGCCGGATCGAATCCGACGAGTCGGTGCCGGCGCCAACATCGCACGCTTGAAACACGTCTTCCTATGGACATGGCTCGTTGCCGGAATCGCCGCCGGAAACGAGGCGCGCGCAGAGTCAGAACTGACCGCCAGGTTCAAATGGTTCTCATCCGCCGCGGCATTACCCGCCGCCGACGTGCAGCGCGGCGAGAACGGGACGCCAGCCTACGATCACAACGCCGATTTGAGGGTGTTGGTGCGCCGGGAAGCCGGCCGATTGCGGTTCATCGGCGACTATTCCCTGACCTGGGTGGCGGGGGATTCCCATGCGTTGGGGGATTCCGCGCACCTGGACGAACGGCCTACGGAAGACTCGAACCGATTCATGAACCTGACGCACACCCTGGACGAAGGATCGCGACACCTGTTCGTCCACCGCTTCGACCGTCTCGCCGCCGAATACCGAGACGAACGGCTCGCGGTCACGGTGGGGCGCCAGGCGGTGAGTTGGGGCAGTGGCCATGTGTTCCAGCCCATGGACCTGTTCAATCCCTTCGCTCCGACCGCGGTGGATCGCGACTACAAACCGGGCGACGATATCGTTCTCATCGAACGCGCGTTCGCGCACAGCACGCTGCAACTGCTTCATGTGGCCCGGCGGGATACCGGCAACCACAGTTACGCCGCCATGTGGCACGGATTCCTCGGCGCGAGCGAGGTGGAAGTCATGGCGGCTCGCCACTACCGTGACGACGTGCTTGGAATGACTCTCAAGGTCCCGCTGGGGCCGACCATACTGCGCGCCGACGTCGTCGGCTCAAGGCTCGACCACGATGGTTCGCGGCGGGTTTCCGGCATCGTCAACATCGATTCCGCTTTCCTGCTGCTGCAGCGGACGGGTGTCCTGTTCGCCGAGTACTTTCGCAATGGCTTCGGCGTTGACACGCTGACCGCGGAGCTACCCGCACCCCTCATGGACCGTCTGGCGAGAGGCGAGCTGTTCAACGCCATGCGCGACTACCTCGCCCTGGGCGCCAACTACCAGTGGCACCCGCTGTGGT
Source organism: Candidatus Azotimanducaceae bacterium (assembly GCA_965203615.1). GTDB lineage: Bacteria > Pseudomonadota > Gammaproteobacteria > Pseudomonadales > Azotimanducaceae > VXNE01. The sequence goes on along the minus strand of OZ241900.1, from coordinate 3,098,908 downwards.
CGCAGAGCCTTGTCTGGATCGGCAATCTCAACGATGGATCGAGCCTCTTGCAGACATCACTGACTTACGACCCTTCGGATTCTTCGCGGGTGCAGGCAGGACTCGTGGCTGCAATGGGCGGCGCGGGAGAGGAGTTCGGTGGCCGTCCCGTCGCCGACGAGAAAACGGCCGGCGGCGGCACTCGCGCGTTCGTTCGCTTCCTATACTTCTGGTAGACGGCCGGCTAGCGGGAGGCCGCCTCGCCGTCAAGAGCCGCCAGGCGCTCGACGGCAAGTTCATGAAGAATCCGCTGGAAGTGGTCCTGCGGAACCAGTTCGATCGCGCGCACGAGCAGGTCCCGCGCCTCGGAACGCCCCTTCCTGCGTTCGAGCATCAGGAGGCCCGATGCATATTCGATCAACACGACGTTTCTGTCCGGGGCAAGCGCCATCGCCTGTTTGAAGTGGGCTAGCGCGGTCTTCTTGTTCGCCCCGAGCAAAGCGCGAGCCATCATCCCCCCCTTGCCGATCGCTTCCGCATGCCAGGAAGCCAGGCTCAGATGTGCTCCGAAATGGCCCGGGTCCAACTCCACCGCCCGTTCGATCGACACGCGCACGCCCTTCGGGTATCCCTCGCGCAACGCCTTCATCGGGGCGAACAACTGGGAGTAACGACCCGTCGCGTGGGCCGACTGAAGATGGGCCTCCGCACTGTCCGGATCCAGTTCGATGGCCGTCTCGGCCAAACGCATCGCACGTTGCAGCAACGGTGCCTTCTCTTCCTCGTCCGCAAGATAGTGGGCGTATATCGCCAGCGCTTCGGCCGCCAGCGCATGTCCTTCAGAGGTTCCCAAGGCCTCGCCCGCATCCGCCGCCTCCACGTACTCCCCCTCGGAAAACGCGGCGCGCGCCGCCTCGATGGACTCGGCGGCGACGCTTGCAGACGGCAAAGCGAAGACGATGACCAAACAAGGAAGAAGCGTGGCCCTGATCATCGAATCCCCCCTTCATCGCGGAACAACGGCGAAAGCCTGCACTCTATCCCATTGACTGCGCAACGTGGGGATCCACCGCCCCTTCCGCCACGCCCGGCGGTTCCTTCGGCGTGGGCGCAATGGTATAACGCATCGCCCCATCTGCACGCCATCGATAGGAGCGAGGATTTCGGGTGCCAGAACCCTGCGGTGGGGGAGGTGTACGGCACCGGGCATGATGCGAATACCAAGCGCGTATACCGAAGGCTACGCAAAGGCGCGTGTCCACCATCCCACGCTGGCCGACCTATACGTGGCACACACATGCATAGGCGACCCCGTGCTGGATCCCGTGATGGAGGAAATCGCTTCCCTCCCCAACGACAAGCTGACGCGGTTCATCAGGGCCGGAATCAACCAGGAAGAGGGCGGCCTGAACGGCGCGCCGCAGGCGCTCCGGGACTTTTTTCAACAGGTCGACACCGAAACGCCGCCCTGGCTCGACCACGAAGCCTTTCGCCCCGCCATCCGCGTCTTCAACCTCAATGTCACGAACATGCTCATCGCGTTCGTCTGTGGCGTTCTGATAGAAGGTTTCGCCACGCTGATCGCCAAATCCTTCTTTGCGACGGGACGCGTGCTGAACCCCAACACCGGAAAAAGACGCCTCATGCAGAACAACCGCCAGTTGCTGGAGGTCTTCTATCCCGGTGGGCTCCTGAGGGACGGCGATGGATTCAGGCTCTCCCTGCGCGTCCGCTTCGTTCACTCCCGCATCAGGCACCTGCTGACGCACTCCGGCACCTGGGACAACGCGGAACTGGGCACGCCGATAAGCGCGGCGCACCTCGCATTTGCGCTGACCGTCTTTTCCATGCGCCTGTTGCAGTACTCGGCGTTGGTGGGCACCAATTTCAACGAGGAAGAGCAGGCGAGCGTCATGGACGTCTGGCGCTATACCGGCTACGTCATGGGGCTTCCCGAAGCCGTCATCTACACCTCCGAAGAGGAGGCGCGAAAGATATTCGACATCGCCTACATGTGCGAGCCGCCTCCGGATGAGGATTGCGCGGCCACGGCGAACGCCCTGATCGCCGCCATCCCGGTGACCGCGAGCATAGAAAACCCGCAAGAGGCGGAATCCGTCAAGGCGCTTGCCTACCGCATTTCCCGCGCCCTGATCGGCGACGACCTCGCCGATGCGTTGAGATTTCCGAAGATGAACACGACGGGAACGCTGTTCGCCTGGCGGACGAAACAACGCTTTCAGCGCCTCCTCAGGAGCAAGCAACTGCTCCGATCACAGAATTTCACGCAGCTTCTCGAGATCTCCGAGTACGAAGAAGGCGGGCCGAGCTACCGGCTGCCCGACCACGCGGAGTCATCGAAGTCCAATCCCTGGTAGCGCCATGGCCGAAGCCCAACCCCGGATGGATCGTTACGGCAACTTCGTTCTGCGGCACCGCTGGCCCGTAGTCGGGCTCGCCGCCCTGCTCATGCTCGCGATGACGGCCGGCGTACCCCGCATCGGCGTCACCAACGACCATCGCATCCTGTTCGACGAGGGCAATCCGCAACTCGCCGCGCTCGACGCGCTGGAGGCCACCTTCTCCGAATCCAAGACCGCGCTCATCGCCATCGCGCCGCAAGACGGCAACGTGTTCACTCGCGAGACCCTCGGCGCCATCGAGGTGCTGACCGAATCAGCGTGGCGGGTGCCGTACTCCACGCGAGTCGATTCCCTCACCAATTACAACCATAGCGAGGCGGTCGACGACGACCTGGCGGTCGAACCGCTGGTCTTTGGCGCCGCGGACCTGACCGACGATGACCTGGGGCGAATCCGGCAGATCGCCCTTGACGCGGTCGAAATCTCGGGCCAGCTGGTTTCCCGCGACGGGCGCGTAGCCGGTCTGGCGATCAACTTCGCCCTGCCCGACGAGGCGGACGCGGCGGTGGTGGAAATCACCGACCATCTCGATGCGCTGCTGGACGATTCCCGCGCAAGCCATCCGGATATCGCCTACTACGTCACCGGCGACGTGGTGATGAATCGGGCCTTCGCCGATGCCACCAGGAGCGACATGGAGAATCTCTCTCCGATCGTGCTCCTCGTCATCCTTCTCGCCACCATCGCCCTGTTGCGCTCCGTGCTCGCGACCATCGCGGTGATGTTGACCCTCATCTTCACGGTAAACACGACCATGGGGTTTGCCGGGTGGGTCGATACCGTTTTCAGCCCCGTCAACGCGGGCGTACCCATCATTATCATGACCATCGCGGTCGCGGACTCGATACACATCGTGACTACCGCGCTGGCGGGTCTGCGTCAGGGCCTCGACAAGGACCGGGCGATCATGGAATCGCTTCGCAGCAATATGCATCCCGTGTGCCTTACCTCCATCACGACCGCCATCGCCTTCCTGAGCCTGAACGCCTCGGACTCGCCCCCGTTTCACGTTCTCGGCAATCTCGTGGCGTTCGGCGTGATGTGCGCGCTGCTCTATTCCGTGACACTGCTGCCCGCCCTGCTATCGATCCTGCCACTGCGCGCGCGCCGGCCGTCCGAGGACGCAAGCGAGACACGGCCGGGCCTCTTCGATCGGTTCGCCACCGTTGTCATCGAGCGACGCAAGCTCCTGCTTTGGTCCGTCAGCCTGGTCACCGTGGTCCTGGTGTCCGGAATCTGGCGCATAGAACTGACCGACAACTGGACGCGGTATTTCGACGAGCGTTACGAGTTCAGGCGCGACACGGACTTCGTCATCGCGAACCTGACCGGGCTGGAATCCCTCGAGTATTCGCTCGACTCGGGAAGCGAGGGCGGTATTACCGACCCCGAGTACCTGCGCGCCGTCAATGCCTTCGCCGAGTGGTGCCGCGAGCAGCCGGAAGTAAGCTACGTGCAGGCCTTTCCGGACATCATGAAGCGCCTGAACAAGAACATGCACGGCGACGATCCAGCCTACTATCGCCTGCCCGACGAAGCGTCCCTCGCCGCGCAATACCTCTTGCTCTACGAGCTGTCGCTGCCATTCGGCAGGGACCTCAACGACCGCATAGACATCGCAAAATCGGCGACCCGCATGACCGTAGCGACGCGGGGCAACCTGACGGCGGAGGACCAGCGCCAACTTGATTCGCGGGCGCAAGGATGGCTTGACGAGAACGCCCCGCAGCTCACGACCCCGGCCACGGGTTTCAGCATGACTTTCGCCCACCTCTCGCAGAGGAACATCGATAGCATGCTCCGCGCCACGATCATCGCCATGGCGCTCATCTCGCTCATCCTGGTATGGGTCCTGAAGAGTCCGCGTCTCGGTGTCGTCAGCCTGGTCCCGAATTTCATTCCCGCAGCGATGGCGTTCGGTCTCTGGGGTTATCTCGTCGGCCAGGTCGGACTCGCCGGTTCGGTGATGACCGCCATCGCCTTCGGCATCGTCGTCGACGACACGACGCATTTCCTGACCAAGTACCAGAGAGCCCGTCGCGAAGGCCTCGCCGCGCCCGAAGCCGTGCGAGCGACCTTCCGTTCCGTCGGTCAGGCGCTCTGGACAACCACCGCGGTACTGGCGGCGGGATTCCTGGTGTTCGCTTCGTCGGGATTCGAAGTCAGTTGGGCGCTCGGCCTGCTGGTCACCATCACCATAGGATTCGCACTCCTCGCCGATTTCCTGCTGCTGCCCCCGCTGTTGATGGCCATCGATAGGAGAAAATCATGAGCAGCGCGCACCGCGCCCCGTTTCGGTCCGGGCTATTGCTGTCCCTGACCCTCTTTCCCTGCGCCCCACTGCTGGCGGCATCGGACGAGTCGAGCCCCGAAGCGCTGGGCCTTGCGCTCGCGATAGAAGCCCGCGACAGCAAGAAGGGATTCGGCAATTTCACGGCTCGCCAGACCATGGTGCTGCGCAACAGGCAGGGACGGGAAAGCCGCCGCCAACTCCGGGTGAAGGTGCTGGAGGTCGAGGGCGACGGAGACAAGAGCATGTTCGTCTTCGATCAGCCGCGCGACGTCGAGGGAACCGCCTTGCTCATATACGCGCACAAGGAGGAGGCAGACGAGCAGTGGCTCTACCTGCCCGCGCTCAAGCGCGTAAAGCGCATAAGCTCCGCCAACCGATCGGGTTCCTTCATGGGCAGCGAATTCGCCTATGAGGACATGAGCGCCCAGGAGGTGGAGAAGTTCACGTACCGGTATCTGCGCGACGAACCTTGCGGTGACAACGAGGAGTTCACATGCGCGGTATCGGAACGCTTCCCTGTCGACAAGCGATCGGGTTATATCCGGCAGGTAACCTGGCAGGACCGGGAGGGTGACCGCCTGCGGAAGGTCGAATACTACGACCGCAAGGACGCGCACCTGAAAACACTCACCGTGAAAGGCTACCAACTGTACCTGGACGCGTACTGGCACGCGGACGAAATGACCATGGTCAACCATCTCACCGGGAAGAGCACCGTGCTGACCTGGGCCGACTATGAGTTCGGAACGGACCTCGACGACGGCGACTTCACCCAGACGGGGCTCAGACGCGCACGTTGACGTCGGCGAGGTAACTCCACCGAGCCGAACCTTCCATGGCCGACGAGCGGGGCCGGGCCACAGGCGAAGCCGAAGGCTGCGGCTGAGGGGCACTCACCCGGACCGTTCATTTCCCCGCAATGGCACGGGCGGCCATGTGGCCCGAGCGCACCGCGCCTTCGATCGTCGCCGGGATGCCGGTATCCACCCAGTCCCCTGCCAGGTACACGTTGGCGAACGCTTCCCGCGTTGCCGGACGGCGGCGGATTTCCTCCGGAGTCTGAGCGAAGGTGGCGCGCCTTTCCTTGAGGATGCGGTACGTCGGCAACGTTTCCTGTTCGAGGTCCAGTGCCAGCGAGACATCGTTCCAGGTCTTCCGGGCGATGGTTTCGGCTGGCTCGGCCGCCAGCGCATCGGCGGCACTGACCGTCACCGACGCGACGTCGCCCCGAACGAAGAGCCATTGCGCCACGCCTCCGATCAATCCGAGAAACGGCAGTTCCGCCGGTAGTCCGGCAGGGGCCGGCAAACGAAAGTGCGCATTCACGACGGCGTGGCTACGCCTCGGGACAGTCAGCCCGGGCACCAGGCCGGCGACAGCGGAGGGTGGCACCGCCAGCACTACGGAGTCGCCACACCCCAACGCTAACGTCTCCACACCGAAATCCAGGTGCGTCGCCCTGCCCTGCCCGGCCGCCATCGCACGCAGCCGGCGGCCAAAATGCACAACCGCGCCTTGATCTCGCAGGAATTCGAGCGCGGGATCCACAAATGCGGCCGAGAGCCCCGTTCGGGCTATCCGGGGCCGGCAGAAAGACTCGCCCCTGAAAAACGTCTCCCGCAGCACGGGCCATAACAGGCGCGCGGCGCCGGTGCTCGCCGGCGTGTTCAACGCCGCCACCGCCAGCGGCTCCCAGAATCTCTCGAACAGCGCGCCGGCCTCGCCGACCAGGTCCGCGACCGTCCGGCGAGGCCCGGCGGTGGCGAAGGACACCGCTCCAACATAGCTCCAGGGGCTGGTATCGGGCACCCGCCGCTTCCTGTCGAGGATCCACCAGGGGATCGGCCCGCGATTCGGACGCAGACACCACCGCTTGCCCGAACGCAGGTCGAGGAACGGAAACCGGGCCGAGGCAGGACCCACCAGCGCATCGCCGGCGCCAATCTCGCCAAGGAAACGCATCACGGCGCTGTTGCCACTCAGCAACAGGTGGTTGCCGTTGTCGATCATGCAACCGAGCCTGGCATCGACGTAGGACCGGCAGCGTCCCCCGGCCTGTCCACTCGCTTCGTAGAGGGTGACGGCGCGCCCCGCGCGAACCAGGGATACCGCCGCAGAGAGACCCGCCACACCCCCGCCAACGACGTGTGTTCTCGGTTCGCTCACCGCGGTCAGAACAGACCGTGCCGGAGCGCGAGCCAGAACCTGCGCCCGCGCGACAGTCGAACGCGTTCGTCGACGCGTGCCCAGCCGCGGGCTTGCAGGCGCTCAAACGTCTCTCGATACACCGCCATCATGATGACCGCAGGTCGCATCCTTCGCGATCCCAACTCCCCGATCAGTCTTTCGGCTTCGCTGTAGTAGCCGCGCGCGAGGTCGGACAGTTCGGCGCAGACATCCGCAAATCCGGGATGGACGAATACCGCGTCGAGCGACTCGTGGGGGACGCCGTGCTTGCCAAGCAGATCCAGCGGCACGTACAGGCGCCCCAACGCCGCATCCTCTTTCAGGTCGCGCAGGACGTTCGTCAACTGGAACGCGTTCCCCAGTGCCCGCGCGATGCGCGGACCCGGCTCGCCGGGCACCCCGAAGACATGCACCGACAGGATGCCGACCGCGCCCGCGACCCTGCGGCAATAGCGCAGCAAATCATCCAGCGTCCGCATCCGAACGGTCGGCGCCGCGTCCGTCTCCATGCCGTCTATGACGGCGAAGAACTCGTCGGCCGGCAAATCGAAACGCTGTACCGCCGGCAGCAACGCCCGCGTGGTGGGTTGAGTCGGCCGTCCGTCGTACAGGCTGCGGATCTCTTCCCGCCAACGCGCAAGCCCGCTTCTCTTGTCGGCAACTTTCCCCGGCTCGTCGGCGATATCGTCCACCTCGCGGCAGAAGGCGTAAATCGCGTACATCGCGCGCCGTCGTTCGCCCGGCAACACGCGCATACCCCAGAGGAACGATGAACTCGACTCGGCAACGACGCGCTGCACATGTTCCCACGGATTCGGGGCATTCCGGGTCGAGTCACGGGCGACGGTCCGCGAGTGCATCGTCAGACCCCGCCCGCGTCGGAATCATGCCGGCATCGAATGACGTGAATGCCCCACAGCCGCAGCCTTCGGCTTCGAGCTTTCTCTTGCGAGTGCCCCACAGCCGGCGCCTTCGGCTTCGCCTGTGGCCCGGCCCCGCTCGTCGCGCATGGAACAAGCGCCCCCGGTCGCTCGCGCTCCCCGGAGGCATTTGTTCCATGAAAGTGCCCCACAGTCGGCGCCTTCGGCTTCGCCTGTGGCCCGGCCCCGCTCGTCGCCCATGGACCAAGCGCCCCCGGTCGCTGGCGCTCCCCGGAGGCGTTTGTTCCATGCGAGGGGTATCCCCTCGCGCTCCCCGGCTGAAGGCTGTTTTCTTGCGAGGGGTTCCCCCTCGCGCTCCCCGGCTGAAGGCTGTTTTCTTGCGAGGGGTTCCCCCTCGCGCTCCCCGGCTGAAGGCTCCGCCCCGGCCCCACTCGTCGACCATGGACCAAGCGCCCCCGGTCGCTCGCGCTCCCCGGAGGCATTTGTTCCATGGAAGTCGTGTCGGGACCTAGCCGCGTCGGCGTCTTGGAGGGAACACGCTTCGGAACATGACCCGTCCGATGCCGTATCCGCAGCATGCGGCATATTGCATCTTGGTGAGCACTACCCGCTCCGCCAGCGGATCCCGCCGGCGAAGTTCGGCGCTGAGTTTCTGGGCAATGGAGACAATCACCGCCGCGTCCACGGCCAGACGGGGGTTGCGAAGCCTGCCCGGCAGTCGGCCAGCCACCTCCAGCAATCCATCGGTGGCATCGAGGCAGAGATCGAACACCCGACGCAAGGCCTTCGTCGAGCGCTTGCCGTTGAGCGCGTGAACATCGGCACCTGCTTCATCCATCCAGTTGCGGGGCAGGTAAACCCGGTTCAGGTCCTTGTAGTCATCCTGGCAATCCTGCACGTGGTTAAGCACCTGCAGCGCGTTGCACAGGGCATCGGAAGCCGGGTACACGTTCGTCGACTCACCGTGAAGATCGACCAGGTAGCGACCGACGGGCGCTGCGGAGAGATTGCAATAGCTGATCAGGTCATCCCAGTTGTCGTAGCGCTGTTTCGTCGCATCCTGCTTGAATGCCTGCACCAGGTCGACGCAATGCCGGTCCGACACCTGCGTCGCGGCCAGGCTGCGATTGAGCTCGTAGGCTTTGCGGAAGGCGGGATTCATCGAACCGACACCGCTCACGGCCCTGGCGAATCCGTCCAGGCGCTCGATCTTGTCCGCCGGTTTGAGATCGGGATTGTCGGCGATGTCGTCGATCGCCCGCGCATAGGCATAGAACGTCGCGATATGCGACCTCAACCGCGCCGGCAACAGGCGGGTGGCAACGGGAAAATTCTCGTCTGACGCGGATTTCCCCGACGGCGTCTCCATCGTTGTGGCTTCGTTCATGGCGTCCCCTCGCGGCCCGACCTTAGCGCGAAGGGTCCCGATACTTCAACTTCGCGGCTTTCCGATAAGAAATTGGTATGGGAGCTTCCAGAATCTCTTATGGTCTGGACAAACAGCGCCGGCGCCCGTCGCTGCCTGCTAGCCGACCGTGTCCGGCGCGCCCGATTGCTGTGCGGCTTCGACATTGGCGCGATGCGCTTCCAGCAGGTGCGGCATGCATTCATCCAGTTCATCGATCGTCCAGAGACCGCTATCGCGCTTCTGAAAGCTCCTGATGACCGCCGGCTGCTGCATGATCCCGACAATGCCCCGGCCACATTGGACGATCTGCGCGGAGATACCCGCCGCCTCCTCCGTGCACAGCCAGGCGACCACAGGCGCGATATGCTGCGGGCCGCCCGTCTCCATTTCCTGTTCTGTCACCGTCTCGCCCCGGGCTTCGCGTAGGGGAATCGTCATGCGGGTCATCGCGCCGGGCGAGATCGTGTTCACGGTGCAGCCGTACTTGGCGAGCTCGAGCGCAAGCACTCGCGAGAATCCCGCTATTCCCGCCTTCGCCGCGCCGTAGTTCGATTGTCCGAAGTTGCCAAACAGGCCGGAGACGCTGGAGAAGTTGATGATCCGGCAACCCGTGCGGCCCGTCTCCCGCACGTACCTGGCGAAAGGCCGCGAGCAGCAGTAGTGGCCGCGAAGGTGCACGTCGATGACGGCGTCCCAGTCCGCCTCTTCCAGGTTGAAAATCGACCGGTCGCGCAGGATGCCGGCGTTGTTGACCAGGATGTCCATGCCACCAAAGTTGTCAACGGCGGATGCGAGCATAGACTCTCCGCCTTCCACCGTGGCAACGGACTGGGTATTCGCCACCGCCCTGCCGCCGGCCGCCTCTATCTCGGCAACGACGTTTTCGGCGATAGTGCCGCCGCCGGTGCCATCCGTAGCACCGCCGAGATCGTTGACGACGACTTGCGCGCCCTCGGCCGCCAGCAGCAGCGCGATTTCGCGCCCGATGCCCCGACCCGCGCCTGTCACCACGGCAACCCTGTCATCCAACCGTCCCATCCTCGCCTTCCTTCACTCCCGTTTCGGCCAGGGCGAGATTGACAGACCAGCGGTGTTTCGGCAACGGGTCCGACGCAGGCTGTTGCCCGTCCAGCCCGTATCGTTCAGTATCCCATCGGCCATTCAGGCCGCAAGGAAGAGGCATGAAGATCAGGTTGTTGCTCTTGATGGCCGCAGTCATCGTGCCCGCGCAGGTGGCCATGGCCGCGACCCCGGAAGTCGTTCGCGGGACCAAGGGAATGATCGTCTCGCGTTCGGAAATCGCCTCGAAGGTCGGTGCCGACGTGATCGCAGCCGGCGGCAACGCCATCGATGCGGCCGTGGCGGTCGGCTTCGCGTTGGCGGTGACGTATCCGTCCGCGGGCAACCTGGGCGGCGGCGGCTTCATGGTGATCTGCCTTGCCGATGGCGATGTCGTCGCCAACGACCACCGGGAACGCGCCCCGGCGGCCGCGCACCGGGACATGTTCCTGGACGACGACGGCAATGTCGTGGATGGACTGTCTACCGATTCCCATCTTGCCGCAGGCGTTCCCGGCACCGTGGCGGGGCTGCTCGACATCCACGCCAGGTACGGCGCCCTGACGCTCCCCGACGTGATCGACCCCGCCATCGCCCTGGCGCGCGACGGCTTCCCGCTGAGCCCGGGTCTCGCCAGTGATTTCGCAAGTCACCTGCCCGACTTCACCAGGCACGCCGCCTCCCTCGCGGTCTTCGCCAAGGCCGACGGGACGTCTTATGGGGAAGGCGATCTGTTCGTTCAGGAAGACCTGGCGGCCACGCTCGAACGCATCAGGGACGGGGGACGGGACGGGTTCTACAAGGGCACTACGGCCGACCTCCTGGTGGCCGAAATGCAACGTGGCGGCGGGCGCATTACCCAGGCGGACCTCGACGACTACCGCTCGGTCTGGCGCAAGCCGATCACCGGCACCTACCGGGGGGTTGAAGTCGTCTCGATGCCGCCGCCGTCGTCCGGAGGCATCGTGCTGGTGCAGATGCTGAACATGCTCGAACGGTTCGAACTCCGTGCCATGCGTCCCGGCAGTGCAAGATCGATACACCTGATGGTGGAAGCGGCGCGGCGTGCATATGCGGACCGCGCAATGCACCTGGGAGATGCGGACTTTTATCCGGTGCCCGTCCACCGATTGATCGACAAGGCGTATGCCGTCGTTCGCTTCGGGGATTTTGATCCGAGGCGCGCCTCGAGGTCGGAGGACATCGGTGCCGGGCACTGGGCGGAGACAGGCGGCGATACAACTCACGTGTCGATCATGGACGCTGCCGGCAACGCCGTGGCGTATACGACCACGCTCAACTTCTCCTACGGCTCGAAAATCGTCGTCCCCGGCGCCGGGTTTCTCCTCAACAACGAGATGGACGACTTCGCCGCAAGGGAAAACGCACCAAACGCCTACGGACTCCTCGGCGGCGAAGCGAATTCCATCGCGCCGGGAAAGCGCATGTTGAGTTCGATGTCGCCCACCATACTGCTCTGGGACGGCAGGCCGTTTTTCGTCACGGGCTCGCCGGGAGGCAGTACGATCATCACCACGGTACTGCAGGTTATCGTCAACGGTGTCGACCACCGCATGGGCCTGTCGGGAGCGGTGGGCCAACCCCGTTTCCATCACCAGTGGCAACCGGACCGAATCCTGTTCGAACCCGGCTTTCCGGAAGAGACATTGGCGGAACTCAGATCCATGCGCCACCGTGAACTCGTCGTTCTTCCGTCCGGACGCATAGGCAACGCGAACTCGATCATGCGCGTGCGCAACGTGCTGCTGGGGGTCGCCGATCCGCGAACCGCCAGCGCCGCAGCGGGCATCTGAAATCACGACTGCGAAAGCACCCAAAAAAGTCCCGGCCCTTGGGGACTTCTTTCTCACTTTCAAGGTCTTGGAATCCATCCGTGCACCCCCAGATTCCAGTTCAACCAAGACAAACACGGGAGTAAACGTCATGAACTTGGTCCACTGGGATCCGATTCGAGACTTCGACAACCTGTTCCGCGCAGGCGCCGTTCTGCCCGGTGTCCGGGAGCGCGCCTCCAACTGGCTGCCCGCCATCGACGTGCGGGAATCCGACGACGCGTATCGCGTCGACGTGGAACTGCCGGCGGTGGCCCCGGAAGATGTGGAGGTGAGTTGCAAGGACGGCTTGCTGACCATCTCCGGAGAGCGCAAGCACCAGCGCGAGAACGACGGCGAGCGGGTGCACCGCTCGGAACGGCTGTTCGGCCGCTTCGCCCGCAGCTTCCGGCTGCCGGACGATGCCGACCAGGACTCCATCGAAGCGAAAGCCGACCAGGGCGTGGTCACCATCTCGGTCGCCAAGCGCGAGAACGCCAGGGCGCGATCCATCGAGGTCAAGACCGCCAACTGATCCGCTCCATCGACGCGCTCCGGTCTTCTGACCGGGGCGCGCCGACCGCCCCTCCCCGAGCGCCGCTCCCGGCATGTAACATTACCCGGCAAGCGGCATACAATTCCCATCCATGAAGTGCCCCACAAACAGCGCCTTCGGCGCCGCCCGCGGCCCGGCCCCGCTCGTCGTCCATCGACCAAACACCCCCGGTCGCTACCGCTCCCAGGAGGCGTTTGATCCATGAAATGCCCCACAGCCCGCGCCTTCGGCGCCGCCCGCGGCCCGGCCCCGCTCGTCGTCCATCGACCAAACACCCCCGGTCGCTACCGCTCCCAGGAGGCGTTTGATCCATGAAATGCCCCACAGCCCGCGCCTTCGGCGCCGCCCGCGGCCCGGCCCCGCTCGTCGTCCATGGACCAAACACCCCCGGTCGCTACCGCTCCCAGGAGGCGTTTGATCCATGGAAGTAATTACCAGCGTTGGCGGCTGGCCCGGCGACGTCCCAGCGCAGGCGCGTGCCGCAGAGGCTGCGGGATTCGACTGCATCACCTGCGGCGAACTCGCGCACGACTCCATGCTGACGATGGCGCTCGCGGCGACCGCTACCGAGCGCATCCGGCTGCAGACTTCGGTGACCATCGCGTTTCCCCGCAGCCCGCTGGTGCTGGCCATGCAGGCATGGGACATCCAGCACCTGTCGGCGGGCAGGTTCAGCCTCGGCCTCGGCAGCCAGGTAAAGGGCCATAACGAGCGCCGCTTCGGCGGCACCTGGACGGCGCCCGCGCCGCGCATGCGCGAGTACATCCAGATGATGCACGCGGTATGGGACTCCTGGCAGCACGGCACGACGCCCGAATTCCTGGGCAAGCACTACAAGTTCACGCTGATGACGCCCAACTTCAACCCGGGGCCCCTCTCATACGAGCGACCCCGCGTCGGTCTCGCCATGGTGGGACCGGGCATGGCGAGCGTGGCCGGCGAGGTCGCGGACGTCGTCATGCCGCACGGCGGGATCATGTCCGACAAGTACATGCGGACAACGCTTCTCCCGCAGATCCGATCGGGACTGATTCGATCCGGCCGGTCCTGGGCCGACGTGGAAATCGGCGCGAGCGGCTACCTCATCCTCGGTGACAACGACAGCCAGATAGAGCAGCAAGTGGAGGAGATGCGCCGGCCGCTGTCCTTCTACGGGTCGACCCGCACCTACCACAAGGTGCTCGCCCTGCACGGACTCGAGGAGCTCGGCCAGAAACTGCACGCACTCTCGCTCCAGGGCAAGTGGGAGGAAATGCGCACGACGGTGACGCCCGACGCCGTGCTGGAACTCGCGCAGACATCCACCTACGACGCCCTGCCGGAGTTCCTGCGCGCCCATCGCGAATACGCTTCCCGAATCTCGTTCTCCATGCCGACGGAGACACCCGAACAGGAAGAACGGTTTCGGGACATGCGGCGGCGGGTTCAGGCCGTCGACAATCCCCGCGTACCACGCGGACTGGAAATGGACAACTGACGATAAGGGGGCGGCTCGTGTTGCGTCTCAATGTGAATGGAAAGGTCCGCGAGCTCAGCGATGCCGAGGCATCGACGCCGCTCTTGTGGGTGTTGCGCGACGAGCTGGGACTGAGCGGCACGAAGTTCGGCTGCGGTGTGTCGGTATGCGGCGCGTGCACCGTGCTGCTGGACGGGGAACCGATCCGGTCGTGCTCGATGCCCGCGTCCGCCGCTTCCGGCCGGGATGTCACGACCATTGAAGGGCTGGCCTCCGAAAACGGCGAGCTCACACCGGTGCAACAGGCGTGGATCGATCTCGACGTGGCCCAGTGCGGATACTGTCAGACCGGACAGATCATGAGTGCCACGGCACTGCTCGAATCCAATCCGAAACCGAGCGACGAGGAGATCGACTCGGCGATGGCCGGCAACATCTGCCGCTGCGGCACATACCTCAGGATCCGCAAGGCGATCAAGCAGGCCGCGGCGAACATGGGAGAGTCGGCATGAGTGCCTCTGATTTGCGAGGGGAATCCCCTCGTGCTGCTGATTCGCGAGGGGTACCCCCTCGTGCTCCCCGGTACGCGGCCATGGACGCCGTCTTCGATGCCATTTCGCAGCAGGCACCGGTCCCGGCCCAGCGCCTGATCAAGTTCTCCCGGCGCCGGTTCATGCAGGCGACCGGCATCGCCGGCGGCGGACTGATGCTGGGCTTTGTCCTCAAGGCGAAACCGGCGCATGCAACCCCGGGCGCGTTGCAGCCGAACGCCTTCCTTCGTATAGACGCCGACGGCATTCTCGTGTACGCCAAGAACCCGGAGATCGGCCAGGGCGTGAAGACATCCCTGCCGATGATCGTCGCCGAAGAACTCGACGCCGCGTGGGACGATGTCGTCGTCCAGCAGGCGCCCATCGACGCACAAGCCTACGGCATGCAGTTCGCCGGCGGGTCCAGGTCGGTGCCCATGAACTGGGATACGCTTCGCCGGGCCGGGGCCGCGGCGCGGGCCATGCTTGTGGCGGCTGCCGCCGAACAGCTTGACGTGCCGTTGGCGGACCTCTCGACCCAAGACAGTTTCGTCGTTCACGCGGCGACCGGCAGAAGTATCGCCTACACGGAACTGGCTGGCGCGGCGGCAGAGTTTCCGGTGCCCGACGCGGCAACATTGAAACTCAAGGACAAGCGCCATTACCGATTGCTCGGAACGCGCGTCACCGGCGTGGACAACGACGCGCTGGTCCGGGGTCAGCCGCTATTCGGCATCGACCAGACACTGCCGGGAATGAAATACGCCGTGTACCAGAAGTGCCCCGCCGTCGGCGGCGCCGTTGCGTCGGCAAACATCGATGCGGTCAGGAAGATGCCAGGCGTCCGCGATGTCTTCGTGCTCAAGGGCAACGGCAAGTTCGCCGAACTATTGCCGGGGGTCGCCATCGTCGCGGATTCGACCTGGGCGGCGATCCGCGCGAAACGCGGACTGAAAGTCGAATGGAACCTCGAAGGTGCTGCCAAGGACAGTTGGAGCAATGCCGAGAAGCAGGCACAAAAGCTCCGAAAAGTCCCGGGTGAGAAGCGCGTGCTGGATGACGGCGATGTCGACGCCGCCTTCGCCGATGCCGCGCAACGACTCGACGCGTTCTATAGCTATCGGTTCGTGAGTCACGCGCAACTCGAGCCGCAGAACTGTACAGCGTGGTGGCGCGATGGCGCGGTCGAGCTATGGGCGCCCACGCAGACGCCCGCTAGCGGGAAGAAGGCAGTGGCGGGCGTGCTCGGCATCGACGAGTCCAGGGTCACCGTCCACCAGGCCCGTATCGGCGGCGGGTTCGGCCGCCGCCTCTACAACGACTTCATGACCGAGGCCGCTGCCATCTCGAAACGCTACGGCGGTCCGATCAAGCTCCAGTGGACCCGCGAGGACGACATGTCGCACGACCTGTTCCGCGCGGGCGGCTTCCACCAGTTGCAGGCGAGCCTGGACGAAGAGGGCCGCATATCCGGCTGGCGCGATCATTTCATCACGTTCACGCACGGCGGCGGGCGGCCCGTGAGCGGCGGAGACATGTCCCGCGGCGTATTCCCCGCAGGACTGCTGGCCAACTGTCGCATCGAACAGACGGCCCTCGACTGGAACACGCCTTGCGGTGCGTGGCGCGCACCCGGATCGAACGTGTTCGGCTTCGTCGTACAGAGTTTCATCCACGAACTGGCGCTCGCCGCGGGCCGCGATCACCTGGAGGTGCTGCTCGAGGTGCTCGGCGAACCTCGGTGGACAAGCGAAGGCGACATGCGCGCCTTGCACACCGGGCGCGCGGCGGACGTGATCCGGCTTGCAGCGAAGAAGGCCGGCTGGGGCCGATCCATGCCTGAAGGCCGCGGACTGGGCCTCGCCTTCTACTTCAGCCATGCCGGGCACTTCGCGGAAGTCGCCGATGTCAGCGTCGATGCGAACAGGAAGATCACCGTACACAACGTGACGGTGGCGGCCGACGTCGGCCCCATCATCAACCTGAGCGGCGCCGAGAACCAGGTCGAAGGCTCGGTGGTGGACGGCCTGTCCACCATGCTCGGACAGTCCGTCACGTTCGAGGACGGCGTCGTGCAGCAGTCGAACTTCGACAGCTACCCGATGCTGAGGATGCCGCACGCGCCGAACGTCGACATGCACTTCATCGACAGCGACTACCACCCGACCGGACTGGGCGAACCCGCCCTGCCCCCGCTGGCGCCGGCGGTGTGCAACGCGATCTGCGCCGCCACCGGCGAGCGCATCCGCACGCTGCCGATTTCGCTTGAGGGTTATTCGGTATAGGAATCAGACCCCGCCGCCCGAAGGCAGACGCCGATCTTCTCGAATTCTCCGTCGTCCTGCGGCATCGCAAGCAGCAGGTCCGCGAAGCTTGGCGCATTCGCCTTATCCAAGTGCCGGAGACGCTCGTACTCTTCGGCCGAGATGACCACGACTGCGGGTTCGCCCCGCCGAGTCACGGTTTGCGGCGCACCTTCAATTGCCGCATCCATCACTTCATCGAAGCGATCCTTGGCATCATTCCATGTCCAGTTGCGCATTCGGCCATGTCCCCGACTGGTCTGCCGCAACGATTGTTTCGTCAACCAAGACAAGGCGTCAAGCGGCGGGGCCAACAGCAGGCATCTCGGCGACTATTTCTCGGTATAGCGGGCGCGAGAGAGGGCAATCGCCATCGTCACGGCACTGCCCGCCGTGAGCAATCCGGCGAGGGCGAATGCCGCGCCGGGGAAGTACACCGGCGCCGACGGTGACGAGAAGTAGGCGAATAGCTGCGTCATCGCCACCGGACTGACGATGAACGTGCTGCTCGCGACGCTGCCGAGGATGCCCTGCAACTCGCCCTGCGCGTTCGCGGGTATCTGTCTTGACATGATGCCGTTCATCGCCGGCATGATGAGTCCGGATCCGGCGCCGACGACGATCCATACGTACATCATCCAACCCGCCGGCGAGAGGGCGTAGCCAAAGAAGGCGACAACGGTCAGGGCGAGCCCGACGTACGCGGTGCGCCGCGAACCCCACAGCGGGATGATCTTGCGGATCAGGAAGCCCTGCACGAACAGCATGCAGACGCCGACGACACCCAGCGAAAACCCGACATCGCGAGGTCCCCACCCGTAGCGGTCCATGGTGTAGTACGCCCAGACCACGGGGAGCGAGTCGTGGGCCAGCATGTACAGGAAGTACGCGCCCAGTATTCCCGCGACCACCGGGAAGTGCCCGACCTGGCGAAACGCCCCCACCGGATTGGCGCGCGCGAGCCGGAACGGGCGGCGATCTTCCTCCCGCAGCGTCTCCGGCATCGCGATCCAGCCGAACAGCGCATTGGCAAAGGCGATGCCTGCGGTGACGAAAAACGGCGTGCGCGGCCCGAACTCCGCCAGGAAACCGCCGATCACCGGTCCCAGAATGAAGCCGACGCCGAACGCGGCGCCGATCAGGCCGAAGTTCTGGGCGCGCTTTTCCGGCGGGAAAAGGTCGGCGATGCAGGCGTTCGCGATGCCGAAGCTGGTCGCGGAAGTGCCGGCGATGATGCGTCCGAGGAACAGCCAGGCGAGGGTGGGCGCGAAGCCCATGATCAGGTAGTCGAAACCGAAGACGAACAACGATACGAGCAGCACCGGCCGTCGCCCGAAACGGTCCGACAGGTTGCCCGCCATCGGCGAGAAGATGAACTGCATCGACGCGTAGGCGAACGCCAGCCAACCGCCGTAGCGCGCCGCCTCGTGCAACGGGTCGCCGGTAATGTCGACGATCAGTTCCGGCAGGACGGGCAGGATGATGCCGAACCCGATGGAGTTCAGGAGGACCGTGACGAAGACGAACGTGACCGCCCACCTGACGTTGACTTGAGCTTTCGCCATGGGATCAGGTCACCGCAAACGCCGTGGTTCCGTTCGGATCAGGCATACGCCATGATAGGCGTAACGTTCGCGACAGGAGTACGCGATGACGATCGAACTCAACCACACCATCGTTCCCAGCCGCGACAAGGTCGCTGCGGCGCGGTTCTACCAGCAGATGTTCGACTTCGAATACAACGGTTCCTGGGGTCACTTCGAACCGGTCCAGATTCCGAACCAGGGCCTGACCCTAGACTTCGACAACCGCGAGTCGTTCGAGCGCCATCACTATGCCTTCAAGGTGAGCGAGGAGGAGTTCGATACGATTTTCGCGCGCATCAGGGAGCGCAACCTCACCTACGGCAGCGGGCCGTTCAGCCCCGAGGACGGCGAGATCAATAACTGGAACGGCGGTCGCGGAGTCTACTTCAGGGACCCGGACGGCCACCTGCTGGAACTCTTGACGCAGGACTACGCATAAGGGAGCTCTCAGTCCTCTCCAACCCGATCAAGACACTGTGCGCCCGAGGGTTGCTCATCAAGAGCTTAACGATCTCACGTACCGCGGTCGTGCAAGTCACGCAGACAGACGGAGAGATCTGGATTGCCGTTGAGAAGGAACGGGAACTAGCCAGCTAGCCCGGACCATCCTCTGTTCCGGAAGTGTGTTTCGATGTCACTATACGCTCGAAGTTGGCGATTCGAGAGTCGTCCTCCCCGAGCAGTTCGCCCAGTTTGCGCTTGACGAACTCGAAGTCCAGCCCCGGGCAGTGCTCGCAGAGGTTCACCAGGTCCGCGTCGTCCTTCGGACGGTTGAAGACGCACTTCAGCACCGCGATGTCCTCTGCGCCCAGAACGGGGTAATGCCCACCTGCCCCGTCGTCGAAAAGCTGGAGCCGGGACGGGAACTCGGCGTAGTAGCTGTTGGTGGCGGGGAAAATGTCGACCCGGACATTCTGGAAGTGGACGCGAAACTGGCTATCTTCCAGGGCGCGCCTCATCAAGCGCCCGCGGGGTTCGTCAGGCCGATAGCCAGCGCTCTCCAGAAGGTCGACCAGGCCCGCAATCTCGTCTTGATCGCCAAGGAATACGTTGACGTCGACATCGATCGTGGCCCGTGGTTCGGCGTGGAATCCCAAAGCGATTGATCCACCTACCGCATACGGAATCCCCGCTCTCCTGAGAACGGTCGCCAGATGCGTAAGGGTGTCGTAGGGGTCCGGCGCGACCCCGGCATCAGTGCGCCGGCCGGCCATTTCGGTGGAACGACAACCGACGAATGCACTCCAGGTTGGCCGAGTCCGGTTCATCCTCGTGAGCCAGCACTTCCCGCCAATCCGGCCTGAGTCGCAGGAACTTGAAGCCGCTGCGGCAAGCCATCTCGATTCCCCTAAGGTGCTCGGCAGGCGTTGCGTTACGCCAATAGTCCGGATCGGAACGCGGCATGGCCTTGTCGGGGTCAAAAGGTCGCATCGAAGCTAGGCACTACCTCATCCGCTGCTTTCGAAACCATTCTAACCCGGCTGGTCCGTCTGCTAATCCCTTTCTCGCGCTGACCGAGACAAGCCGATTCACGGCATCGTTG
The DNA here is from genome assembly GCA_965203615.1 of Candidatus Azotimanducaceae bacterium. GTDB lineage: Bacteria > Pseudomonadota > Gammaproteobacteria > Pseudomonadales > Azotimanducaceae > VXNE01. Next base: position 3,078,872 of record OZ241900.1, on the reverse strand, counting down.
CGACCGCCCGCACCTGGGCGCGGCGCATCAGGCGCCGGGCGGTCGAATCGAACGCGGCCCGCCGGTGCATGACGCAGCGGTTGTCCCAGACGAGCACATCGCCCACTTCCCACTCCTGGGTCCAGGTATCGCCTTCGAGCGCCACGTATCGCCACACTTCATCGAGGAACGATTCGCTTTCTGCCAGCGTCATGCCTTCGACATAGGCGTCCTGCCGACGGCCAAGGTATAGCGCCTCGACGCCCGTCTCCGGGTGGCGCAACACCATCGGATGGCAGGCGCCCGGGGCATCGCGTGGATCGTCTACATCACGGTGGCCCCGGCGCAGCGTGCCCACGCTGTCGTGCGCGGCGTCGTGCTTCAGGCGGGCGCCTCTCGCCCGACGCTCAACGTCCGGCGGCAGCGACCGCAACGCGCCGATCATGTTGCAGAAGTGGGTGGCGCCACCCTCCTCCGGGACCTCCACGGCATAGAGGATGCTCGCCGTGGGCGGGTGTTCGATGTAGGACATGTCCGTGTGCCAGGCGGCTTCCGCCGCGCCCAGTCCGCCGATCGGATTTCCGTCGACGACGATATTCGAGATAGTTGCAAGATACGGATTCGGAGCCTTCTCGCGTTCTTCTCTCGTGACCCAGCCCATCGGCCGGTATTCGAGCGGGCCAAACAGGCGCGCGAAACGCATCAGGGCATCGTCGTCAAGGCGTTGGCCGCGAATGCGCACTACCGCCCGGTCCAGCCAGGCGGCATAGATTTCCGAAAACTCGGCTTCCGCCACGGACGAAATGTCCACATCGACGATGTCCGCGCCGAACGAAGCGCCAGCGAAAGGCACACGGTCCATGGCGCGAAGTGTACTCCCGCTATCAGGCTTCGGCGCGATCCAGCAGGGTCTGGGCCGACGTGAAGTCCAACGCCCCCTCGTAAAGCGCCGAACCCGCGATAACTCCCAGCAACTGATCGAGACGCAGCGCCCGCAACCGGCGCAGGTCGTCCTCGTCACGCACCCCGCCCGACGCGATGATGGGCAAGCCGCTGGCGCGCGCGACATCGGCAGTCGCGTCGGCATTGATGCCGGTCAACATGCCGTCCCGCTCGATGTCGGTGAACACGATGGCGAACAGCGCGAGTTCGGCTACGCGTGCGGCGACATCGAGCGCGCGGGTATCGCTGGTATCGTCCCATGCCGCCGTCGCGGCGCGACCGGCGCGGGCGTCGAGACCCAGAATGACCCGGTCGGGAAAGCGACGTGCCGCCGCCTCAAGGAAGGTCGGGTCTTCAATGGCGCGGGTCCCCACGATGACCTGTGATACGCCCGCCTCCAGGTAGCTCTCGATCTCCTCCAGGTCGCGGATACCGCCACCCACCTGCACCGGCACATCCCCCGCCACCGCGGAGATTCCCCGCACCAGTCCTGCGTTGACCCGTCTTCCAGCAAACGCGCCATCCAGGTCCACCACGTGAATGCGGCGCGCGCCAAGCCCGGTCCACCGCTCCGCCATCGCGACCGGATCGTCGCCGTAGACCGAGGCGGACTGCTTGACGCCCTGTCTGAGTTGCACGCAACGCCCGCCCTGGATGTCGATGGCGGGGATGAGGATCAAAGCGTGCCCTTGGTGGACGGCAACTCCTGGCTGCGCGGGTCCGGTGTCAGCGCCATGCGCAGCGCGCGGCCGAACGCCTTGAATATCGTCTCCGCCTGGTGATGCGCGTTCCGGCCCTTCAGGTTGTCGATGTGCAGGGTGACCTGCGCGTGGTTGACGAAGCCCTGGAAGAACTCGTGCAGGAGATCCACGTCGAACGCGCCGACGCGCGGCCGGACGAACTCCACCGCGTAGGTGAGTCCGGGGCGGCCGGAGAAGTCCACGACGACGCGGGACAGCGCCTCGTCCAGCGGAACGTAGGCATGCCCGTAGCGGGCAATGCCTTTCTTGTCGCCCACCGCCCTGGCAACGGCCTGGCCGAGCGTGATGCCGACATCCTCGATGGTGTGGTGCGCGTCCACCTCGAGATCGCCCTCGGCGTCGATCTCGAGGTCGATCAGGCCGTGGCGGGCCACTTGCTGGAGCATGTGCTCGAAGAACGGCAACCCGGTATCGAGCGTCGACGTCCCCTCGCCATCGAGGTTGACGGCCACGCTGATTTTCGTTTCCAGGGTGTCCCGCGACACCGATGCGCTTCGGTTCATGACCGGCGATTATAGGGAATCGGCCTCCTCCGATGTGGAGGAGCCCGAATTGAGACGTTCGGCGAAACTGGGCGCAGGACAAGACGAGGCGCTTTGAATGTAGCCGTCAATCGTATCTACTGTGTAGCGGGCGGTTGTATGCGAAGGGAGCCGGATGAAATTCGTGTCTGTCAGAGAACTTCGTGACCGGACAGCGCAAGTCTGGCGCGATCTGGAACGAGAGAAAGACATTGTCGTAACCCAGAACGGAAAACCCGTGGCCATACTGACTGCGACGGATTGCTGCTCGTTCGAACAATCGCTATGTCAAATCCGTCGATGCAGGGCTGGCGAAGCCTTGAGCACGCTTCAGCGGCAAGCTCGAGACCGCGGCCTCGACAGGTTATCAGTGGACGACATCGACGTGGAAGTCCAGGCATCTCGCCATCGCCGCCAAGTTGGTTGCTGATCGCGCTCAAAACCACCCTCGCCGGTGAACAAAGACGGCATCGACCGGATTAGAGGCGGTCAGCGAGACTGCCGTACGGCAAGTAGCGGTTGTCGGTGTTGGCCCTGATCCACGCGGTCAGGTCTTCCGGGTAATCGCCGCGCGCACGCAGGACCCGCGCGATGAGAATGACCGGTGACTTCGCTCCGGCTTCGAAGCCGGACAATCGCGCCTCCGCCAACGTCAGGAACCGGACCCAGCCGATCAGTTCCCGGGAGGACGCCGCGTCGACTCCCGCAGTCCAGACATCGGCAGCCGCAGTCATGAGCGGTGCCAGTTCGCTCCGCTCTCCGGCGGTCAGGCCCAGGTCTCCCGCATCGAGATTGCGGCACGCCTTGCGGATCAGTTCGACCTGCCGCTCTCCCAAAACGGCGGCAGCGCCCGGGTCCCAGGTTTCCACGTCGTTCATGCGGTTAGTATAGGCGCGGTGTGAGTCGCTTCCATGTACTCCGATCATGAACACGGCGAAGCGCGCGAGTCGCAGTCGGGGCGGCTCCACCTGGGTCGCAGACCGGCTGCTCGCCTGGTACCGACGCCATGGACGCAAAGATCTCCCGTGGCGCAACCGGATCACGCCATACCGGGTGTGGGTGTCCGAAGTCATGCTGCAACAGACCCAGGTGGCGACGGTCATTCCCTACTTCGAACGCTTCATGGAGAGGTTTCCGGACATCCAGTCGCTGGCCGCCGGCGACCGCGACGAGGTGCTGCATCTCTGGACCGGTCTCGGCTACTACGCGCGGGCACGCAACCTCCACCGCGCCGCCCGGATCGCGAATGGCGCACTACCTGACACGGCCACCGGGTTGATGGCACTGCCCGGAATCGGGCGTTCGACGGCCGCCGCGATTCTCGCCATCGGTTTCGGCGAACGCGCGGTAATACTCGACGCGAACGTCAAGCGGGTCATCACGCGCTTTCATGCCCTGCGGGGCCGTTCCGCCAGCGAAGGCTCCCTCTGGCGGCACGCGGACACACACACGCCACCCGAACATGCCGGCGACTATGCGCAAGCCATCATGGACTTCGGCGCGACGCATTGCCGGCGCTCCAGTCCCCTGTGCGACGCGTGCCCGCTATCGGACCGCTGTCTCGCCTACGCGCGGAACCTGCAGCACGTTCTGCCGGCGCCCCGACCGAGGAAAACGCTTCCCGTGCGCGCCGTTCACGTACTGCTGCTGGTGGACCCCGATGGCGCCGTGCTGCTCGAACAGCGTCCCGACGGAGGCGTCTGGGGCGGTCTCTGGTCGCCGCCCGAATTGCCGACGGAAGCCGACGTCGCCGCAAGAGGCCGCGAATGGGACGCCCAAGGCGACAGCCCTCGGACGTTGCCCGCGGTCCGGCATTCATTCACACACTTTCACCTGGACATCACGCCGCACGTCATGCGGGCGGGGCGGCGCGCCGACATCGTGTCGGATTCCGACCGCTACGTCTGGTTCGCCCCCGACGACGAACGAAGACTCGGCCTGTCCGCTGTCGCGGTTAGACTACTGGCCCATATTCATGCATGAGGCGCCCGATGCGCGGCGACGGACGGCGATGGACCAAGAAACGAGGCAAGTGCTCTGCCGAAAATACGGCGAGAGGCTACCCGGCCTGCCTTCGCCGCCCCTACCCGGACCGATGGGTCAGGACATCTTCGAGAACGTGTCGGCGAAAGCCTGGGCCGAATGGCAGACAGTGCAGACCATGCTCATCAACGAGCGCCACCTGAACCTGATCGAACGCGACGCGCGCAAGTTCCTGGCCGACCAGATGAAGAGGTTCCTCGCCAACGAACCGCATGAGATCCCGTCCGGCTACGTGCCACCTGACGAGCCTGCGGGCTGATCGCCCAATCCGTTCCACTCGGGAATCCTCTGATCGCGAGCCAGGCGCAGCCGCTGCAGGCTCATCGCGTCGAAGACATCTGCCAGGTCAAAGTCGGACCCGTCAAGCGTCGGCAGTCGCGCAAGCGCCTCCAGCCGAAATCGCTCATCGAGGACCGAATCGCCGCGGTAGGCCGACTCCCACCAGCCCATGATGCGATCCGAGGCTCCGCGCAGGGTGGGATCATCGGGCAACAGTTCGCGTTTCCTGTGCTGGTTCACCGTGCGCTGCGCGGGCAACAGGTTCCACAGGTCGTCGCACGGCCAGGCGGACCAGGGGAAGCAGTGATCGATGTCGACGCTTCGACCACGCAGTCGATTGCCTGTCCACACGCAGAACAACTGTCCCTCGTCGAGCATTGCCAGGGCACGGTTTCGGGCCACGGCAACCTCCCGCTCCGGCTCCGACCAGCGCATCGCCTGCCGCAACTCGGCTTGATCGAGCGTTCGTCCCTGGCTGCGGGCGTATCGAGTGGTCAATCCGATCCACTCTTCCACGAGCGCGGGTTCGATCCAGACGGTATAGCGTTGCAGGGCACGCCAGAGATGCGTGGGGACGGAGAGCGTTCCGAAGCTGGCGAAGTACGCTTCGTTCAGGACAAGCTCCGACGGCAAGCGTGATCGTCCTGGCGCCGCCGGAAGAATGGGGCGTCCATCCGTGTAGGTCATGTGCGTCGCCGGCATGCGCGCAATCGTGTCGCACGCATCCAGCAGGGCGCGATGCACGGCCCCCCTCCTGTCGGCACCCACGCGCATGCCCACCCGCAAGTCGTACGCCGCGGTGCCGCAGAGTTGGTCAAGCGCCTCGTTGGCAAATCCCAGCCGCACGAAACCGTACCGATTGGTCGGATTCTGGGGCATATCTCGCAGCAAAAGCGGCAGATAGAGCCGAATCCAGTACAGTGCCGCGATGCCCAGGGGGACGGTGACATGGTCCCCCGTCTCCCTCGCGAAACCCGGCGTGCCGTTGGCGATTCGACAAAGGACCCGCAACAGCGCCAACTTGTAGGTTGAAGATTTGTTGTCATTCAGGACGACGCGCCGGACCAGCGGCAGAGCGCCGGTGCCGTCATCCGGCAGGCGGATGACGATCTGTTTCCACGTGAACCGCCGCCGGCCAAGGAAGTCGACATCCTCGGTTACGCGCTCGACATAAGCGCCGTGGCGCCGCGCCAGTTGTTCGATCTCCTGAACAGATACGGGGTGCATGCCACGACCGGTTTCCACCGGGCCTTCACGCAACGTCAGCGCGATGACGCCTCGCGGCTTGAGCAGTGTGACGAGCTTTCGAAAGGCGCGCTCGCGCACAACTGGCGCGATGAACATCCAGACCGCGTTCACCAGGATGAAGTCGAACGACACACCGGACCTGAACGTCTTGGCCATGTCGGGCAGGCGGTCCGCGATCAGTTCGAATCGGGTCTCCGGGTGCCAGCGGCGCAGTTCCTCGCGCATGATCCGGTCTGGTTCCACCGCCACGACATCGTAGCCGAGGGATGCCAGCCAGGCCGCGTCCCGGCCGCTGCCCGCACCCACGTCGAGCACGGCGGCAGGAGCGGAAGGCAGGAAGTCCTGCAACCACCCGTTGACCTGAGAAGCGTCGACGGACTTGCATGGAACAAACGGAGCTGGGGAGCGTCAGCGACCCGGCCGGTTTGTTCCATGGACGACGAGTGGGGCCGGGCCACAGGCGGAGCCAAAGGCACCGGCTGTGGGGCACTCGTAGCGGGCCGCCGCTTCCCTGACCATCGACTCGTTGCGGCCGCGGCGATCATCGTCGTTTGCCGGCATGTCCGGAACTTATCCCAACGCCAGTGCCATCGCCACACGGCCGACACGGGATTCCTCGCCAACCCGCGGTATGCGATACCATCCGGCCGCCGGAGCGCCGCATGCATGTCGGCATTCGTCCGGCACGTTTCTCGCAAGACACACCGGCCAAGACACGGAGGGACCCATGGCGTACTTCAACCACGGCGACGTATCGATCTACTACGAAGTCCACGGCGAGGGCTTCCCGGTGCTGCTGATCGCGCCGGGCGGCATGCGTTCCGCCATCGAGTTCTGGGCAGACGGTCCGTTCAATCCCGTCGAGACGCTGGCGAAGGACTTCCAGGTCATCGCGATGGACCAGCGCAACGCCGGACGCTCGAGGGCGCCGGTCTCCGGGAGCGATGGCTGGAGCACCTATACCGCCGACCAGATCGGGTTGCTCGATCATCTCGGCATCGAGAGAGCGCACCTGATGGGTGCGTGCATCGGCGGGCCGTACCTGTTCGGCATCATCCAGGCCGCCCCTGACCGGGTCGCCGCGGCCGTGGTGCAGCAATCCATAGGCTATGACGGCAATCGGGAGATCTTCTACGCCATGTTCCAGGGCTGGGCCGACCTCATCGAGGACGAGCATCCGGAAGCGGACAAGGAAGCGTGGCGGAGTTTCCGCTCGAACATGTACGACGGCGACTTCGACTTCAACGTCGGGGAGGACTTCGTCAAGACCTGCCAGACGCCGCTGCTCGTGCTGATGGGCGACGATGCCTACCATCCGCAGGCCATATCCAGGGCGATCGCCGCCGCCGCGCCCAACGCGCAACTGATCGAGCGGTGGAAATCGCCGGAGGACGGCGCTGCCGACAAGGTCACCGCGTTTCTTCAGGCGCACACCCCGTAGTGGGGCCGTTGCGGTTCGCGGCGCGCCTCTTCCCCGTCGTCTTCCTCGGCGCCTGCTCGATGGACGACGGGGAGCAGGAGTCTTTCGACAAGAACGTCGAGAGTTGCCTCTGCCGGACGCTGGCGTTCGAAGCCGACAGCTTCTCGGGCATCTCCTACCCGGTGATGATCGAGCGGTGCAACGCGACGGTCCACAGCGCCAATCCCACGCGCTACCCCACGACGGCGAAATCGGAACCCCCGGTGGATGCGCTGCGCTGTCCGGACGATGTCGCCGACTGGCGCGAAGAGGCGCAGGGTCGCGCGGATAGCCTATTGGAACATCCATAGACACGATCATCATAGGCGCCGTAATGCGGCACGCCCGCCAAGCTGCTAGCCTTTCGTAGCCGGATCGAAGGAGGCAAGCCATGGCATTGAGAATCAACTCCGAAGCGCCCGACTTCGTCGCACAGACGACACAGGGCGAGATCAGCTTTCACGACTGGATCGGCGATGGATGGGCGATCCTGTTCTCGCATCCGAAGGACTTCACCCCCGTGTGCACGACGGAACTCGGCTACATGGCCGGTCTCGAGCCCGAATTCAAGGCCCGCAACTGCAAGGTAGTCGGGCTGTCGGTCGACCCGGTCGACAACCACGCGGAATGGGCAAAGGACATCGAGGAAACCCAGGGCAACGTCGTCAACTACCCGTTGATCGGCGATCCCAGCCTGAGCGTTGCCAAGCTCTACGACATGCTGCCGGAAGACGCCGGCGACTCCTCGGAAGGGCGCACCCCCGTGGACAACGCAACGGTCCGTTCCGTGTTCGTCATAGGCCCGGACAAGACCATCAAGGCGATGCTGACCTATCCCATGAGTACCGGGCGGAACTTCGACGAGGTGCTTCGGCTGCTCGATTCCTGCCAGCTCACCGCCAGCCACCAGGTGGCGACACCCGTGAACTGGAAACACGGCGACGACGTCATCATCGTGCCTGCGGTGTCCGACGAGGAGGCGAAGGAACGCTATCCGGACGGCTGGAAGTCACCGAAACCGTATATCCGCATCGTCCCGCAACCGTAACGGGCAGATTCAAGCCGCAAGGCGCGACACCGCCCGAGGGGGCGCAACCGGTTTTACCACGAAGTCCGCCCCTCCCCGTCGCCCGGAACGGGTTGGGATAGAATCCCCGGTTTTCCCGGGAACGGATGCATGGACGCCAAGCCCACCGTATTCAACGTAGAGCTTCCGTCGTTCGCCGCCGATGTCGTCGAGCGGTCGAAAGAAGTTCCCGTCGTCCTCCTGTTCTGGACCGACCAGGTTCCGCCTGCCGCAGACACGAAACGACACCTCGAAACACTCGCCAGCCAATACCAGGGCAAGTTCGCCCTTGCCCTCTGCGACGTCGCCCAGACTCCCGAACTCGCCCAGCAACTGCGGGTCCAGGGCCTGCCGAGCATCCGCGTGGTCCTGAACGGACAGATTGCGCACCAACTCGACGGCCCCCAGGGCGAATCCGTCCTGCGCCAGATGATCGACGAATTGACGATGTCCGGCAGCGAGCGCCTGAAGGACGGCCTCGAGCGTCTCCTCGCCTCGCGCGACTGGGACAGCGCCCTCGCCCTGATCCGCCAGGCACTCGCGGAAGAACCCAACAACCCGGCGTTCCGCGTCGAGCTGGCGGACCTGTTGGCGCGCAAGGGCGAACTGGACGACGCGCGCACCGCACTCGGCACCATTGCGGAAGACACACCCGAGCGTGATCGCCCAGCGGCTCGCCTGGAAATCGCCGAGGCCTCTGCGGCCATCCATGGCGGCGCTCGCGGACAACCGGATGCCGCCGATCTGGACGCGCTATACGAAACCGCCATCTCGGAGGCGGCCGCCGAGAACTACGAGGCGGCCCTCGAACACTGCATGACCATCCTGCGGACCGACCGCAAGTTCCGGGAAGACATCGGCCGCAAGACCATGATCACGATCATGACGGCCATGGGAAAGGGATCCGAACTGGCGCAGAGATACCGCCGCCGCATGTTCGCGTTCATGCACTAGGGCATCGAATTCACCGGAATCCGACCGTCGGCTGGCCCAGAGTCCAACGATCCCGCCAACCTCGGCAACTCGATTTTATCCATACTTATGCAATCTCCCCTTTGCGGATCACGACTTAAGCAAACGTCTCAATCTGTCAGCTAAGATTGGGTCCGTAAGACATTGAAAACACATAAAATCGTACTTTCTTCCGACTACCTTGCCGTTTTTGCGAATCACCTTGTTCCGCAGAAATCAGAGCCATGTCAATAAGTTATTCAGAGAGTTATCCACAGAAACCCGCATCGCGAAGGGGTGTTTTTTGGGGCATTTTCAACGCGGCTGCTTGACCCTGCGAGACAAGGTGCCTCCCGCTTCGCCCGCGGACATCGCCCATGCGCTCGGCCGCGCCGCCGGGCAGTGCAGATTTGCCTCGCCGGTCCATCACGTCTACAACCCGCTGGACTACGCTTTCGAAGCGCACCGGCAATACCTCGATCGCTATTGCCGCGGCGCGGGAATCCTCCTGGTGGGCATGAACCCCGGCCCATTCGGCATGGTGCAGACCGGCGTTCCGTTCGGCGAAGTCTCCGCCGTGCGCGACTGGCTCGGCATCACCGGGGGAGTCCAACCTCCCCGCAGTCAACATCCGAAGCGGCCGGTCGAGGGCTTTTCCTGCACCCGCAGCGAGGTGAGCGGGCAGCGCCTCTGGGGCTGGGCCAGGGAGCGATTCGGCAATCCCGATGTCTTCTTCCGGCGGTTCTTCGTCTGGAACTACTGTCCTCTCGCGTTCCTCGAGGCCTCGGGCCGCAACCGGACCCCCAACAAGCTGCCGCAACGCGAGCGCGCGCCGCTGTACGAAGCGTGCGACCGGGGCCTGACGGACATCGTGAATTCCCTCGAACCAGAACTGGTCCTCGGCATCGGACGCTTTGGCGAACAACGGGCCCGCGCGGTCCTGGGCAACGCAGTGAAGATCGGCCACATCCTGCACCCAAGCCCCGCCAGCCCTGCCGCCAACCGCGGCTGGGCGCCCCAGGTGGAAAAACAACTGGCCGATCTCGGTATCGAACTGCCCTGACGGCTAGTGCCAACCGAAACTCGCTAACATGATCCCCGATGGCTGATGCGCTCATTCGCTGCGCGTGGGCGGGGGATGACCCGCTCATGCGGCGCTACCACGACGAGGAGTGGGGCGTGCCGGTGCACGATGATCGCGCGCTGTTCGAACTGCTCGTGCTCGAAGGCGCCCAGGCCGGCCTTTCCTGGCGCACGATCCTGCACCGGCGCGAAGGCTACCGCGCCGCCTTCGAAGGCTTCGACATCGCCCGCGTCGCCGCGTATGGACAAGCCGACCGGGAGAGATTGCTCGCCGACGCGCGCATCGTCCGCAACCGCGCCAAGGTCGATGCCGCCATCGCCAACGCGCGGGCAACCCTGGACGTCCAGACCCGGCACGGTTCACTCGACGCTTTTCTCTGGAGTTTCGTGGACGGCACGCCTCGCCGCAACTCCTTCAGCGAGGTCTCCGAACTGCCCGCGCAGACAGATGAGTCGCGCGAGATGAGCAGAGCGCTACGAAGCTACGGCTTCTCGTTCGCCGGTCCGACCATCTGCTACGCCTTCATGCAGTCGGCCGGTCTCGTCAACGACCATGTGACGAGCTGTTTCCGCCACGGTTGAACGGCCCGCGGAACGCGTTTTCCAAACCAAACGCCGCCTCCCTGGCGTCGGGAACCGGGCCGCAACGAGGGCGCCGCCAGCCTCGGACCGGAACCTTGCGGGGCGATCCTGCACACGGTTTTCCCAATAGCTCACGAGATGTATATAACTTTTGCCCGGCACTTGACCATGAACATATGAATAGCGTCGTATGATCCGAGCGGGCGAAGCAGCCTCTTCTCGGAAGCAGAAGACAGAGCCACAAGCCACCATCTTCCTGCGCCCGCATGTCCGAGAACAATCTGGCGGGTGCCTCTCTGGACGGGGCAACGGGTAGTCGGGCGCAAAGAAGAGATGCCAGTCCTGAAAGCCGAAGACCCGCTCACGTCAAGCTCGAACGAACACCCACGGCGGGATTTCGGCCGTGTTCGCAGCGCGGCGGCGCTGATCACACTCGGGGTGCTGCTGGGGTTCACCGCCGCCGAAGCGCGGGCGGGCGCGCTGGTGAGCAACATCGACCTGACCGACAGCGCCGACCTGTCGCTGTCCGGCACGGTCCGCGTGCAGGAATTCACGACCGGGAAAGCGGGCGCGACCCTGGACAGCATCGCGATCAAGTTCTCGAGCGGCAGCGCGAACCTCGACCCGCCGACGGTGTCCCTGCGCATATGGGACGGATCGAGCTATGTTCTGCTCACCGGACTGACCGGCCCCGAAGAACTCGCCGCCGGCGACAACACGTTCGACACCTCCGCGATCACGAAGCTCCAGGCCGGGATGGAATACGCCGTGCACATGCAAGGCGGGGACGCCGGGGTCGCCCTGCGGGGCACGGCCAGCGACGACCAGAGCGGAGGGGCCGGCTGGAGCATAGGCGACGACAGTTTCCACAGGAACAGCGGCGCGTCGACCTATGAGACCAGCGCCACCGCGCTGATGATCCGGGTGAACGAGGCCGGGGTGACCGGGCAGCAGGACGACCCGTTCAGACCGCCGGCGCCGCCGATTGTCACCTTGAGCGAGACGACCAGCGACGACGGCAGTTGGAAGGTGAGTTGGACCGATGCCAAGGCGGGCGACTACTATGTCTACGTCGAGCTGGAAGAGACTTCGCCCGGCGGCACCGCCTCGACCTCCAATTACTTTGGTGGCGTTCTCAGCACGACGATCTCCGGAAAGACTGAGAAGGGCACGTACAGCTACCGGGCCCGGGGCTGCCGGAATCTCTGCAGCGCCTGGTCGGGGAGCCAGAGCGTCACGTTCGGGGGATCGAACAATCGGCCGGTGGTCTCGGCCATCTCAGGCAAGACAGTGTCGCGCGGGACGACGGGCACCGTGACCGTGAGCGTGACGGACGGGGACTCCGGCGACACGCACACCGTTTCGGCCAGCTCCAGCAAAGGGAGCGTAGCCACGGTGACGGTGAACGGCAACACGCTGACGCTGACGGGAGTGTCGCGGGGAACGGCGACGATCTCCGTGACGGCAACGGACAACAGCGGGGAGGACAACGACACCTCAGCAGCGGTGACGTTCGTCGTCACGGTGCCCAACAGCCAGCCCGTGGTCTCGGCCATCTCCAACACGACGGTGGGGCGGGGGACGACCAAGACCGTGGCCGCGAGCGTGACGGACGGGGACTCCGGCGACACGCACACCGTTTCGGCCAGCTCCAGCAAAGGGAGCGTAGCCACGGTGACGGTGAACGGCAATACGCTGACGCTGACGGGAGTGTCGCGGGGCAGCGCAACCATCACCGTGACCGCGGAGGACAACAGCGGGGCGGACAATGACACCTCGGCGGCGGTGACGTTCGTCGTCACGGTCCCGAACAGCCGGCCCGAGGTCGAGCCCATATCCGACACCACGGTGGCATCCGGGACGACCAAGACCGTGGCCGCGAGCGTGACGGACGGGGACTCCGGCGACACGCACACCGTTTCGGCCAGTTCGGACGACACGTCCGTCGCGACGGTGTCGGTGAACGGCAACACGCTGACGCTGACGGGAGTGTCCTGCGGCACCGCGACGATCTCCGTGACGGCGACGGACAACAGCGGGAAGGGCAATGCGACTTCGGTGGCGGAGGACTTCGTCGTCACGGTGACCGGCACCGGACCGGTGGTCGGCACCATTTCGGATGTGACCGTGTCGCGGGGATCGACGGGGACGAAGACCGTGACGGCGACGGGCGGCAACGGGCTGGCAGTGTCCGCGAGCTCGTCCAACACGTCCGTGGCGACGGTGTCGGTGGACGGCAAGGCGCTGACGCTGTCGGGGGTGTCGCGGGGCACGGCGACGATCAAGGTGACGGCGACGGACAACTGCGGGACATCGGCGGCGGTGGCGTTCGACGTGGAGGTGCCGAACAGCCGTCCGGAGATGGGGTCCATCTCCAATCTGACGGTGTCGCGCGGGACCACTGGGACCAGGACGGCAACGGTGACCGACGGAGATTCCGGCGACACGCACACCGTCACGGCGACTTCGAGCGCGACGGGCGTGGCGACCGTCTCGGTGAGAGGCAAGACTCTCACAGTGACGGGCGTGGCGTGCGGAACGGCAACCATGACCGTGAGGGCGAGGGACAACAGCGGGGAGGACAACGACACCTCGTTCCCGGTGACGTTCAGGACCACGGTTCCCAACAGCCGCCCGATTGTGGGCCCGATCTCCGATTCGCCGGTTTTGCAAGGGTCGACCGCCACGAAGACCGTGACGGTGACCGACGCGGACGCCGGCGACACGCACACCGTTTCGGCCAGTTCGGGCGACACGTCCATCGCGACGGTGGCGGTGAACGGCAAGACACTGACGCTGACAGGGGTGTCTCCCGGCGCCGCGACCATCACGGTGACCGCGGCGGACAAATGCGCGACCTCGGCGCGGGAGAGGTTCGTCGTCACGGTGTCCGCATCGAACAGCCGGCCCGTGGTGTCGGCCATCGCGGACCAGACGGTCGGGGTGGGCGCAGAGAAAGACGTGTCCGTGACGGTGACGGACTCGGACAGCGACGACGCACACACCGTGGGCGCCGCCTCATCGGACATCAGGATCGCCACGGTCGAGGCGGAGGGATCGACGCTCACGATCACGGGCGTGGCGGCGGGAAGCGCGACGATCACCGTGACGGCGACGGACGGCAGCGGGGCGGACAACGCGGCCTCGGCGCCGGTCCCGTTCACGGTGCGGGTGAACACCCGGCCGGTGCTGGGGGAGATCGACGACCAGTCGATGGCCCCGGGTGACGACCCCGTGGCGGTGGCGGTGACCATGACCGATCCCGACGCGGGCCAGAAACACGACATCGAGGCGGAGTCGGACAGCGCCGCGGTGACCGTCGAGGTCTCCGAGGACGGCGCGCAACTGACGCTGACGGCGGCATCGGCGGGCCGGGCGATGATCACGGTGACAGCGACGGACAACAGCGGCGGTTCGAACGCGGAGTCGGACCCGGTAACGTTCGCGGCGATCGTGAACACGCGTCCGGTGGTGGCGCCGATCGGGGCGCAGTCGACCGAGGAAGGCGCGGAGGCGGTGGCCGTGGCGATGACGGTCACAGACCCCGACGCGGGCCAGACGCACGAAATCGAGGCGCAGTCGAGCGACGAGGTGATCGCGACCGTCGAGGTCTCGGAGGACGGGTCGGAGCTGGAACTGACCGGCGTGTCGGTGGGCGAGACAACGATCTCGGTGACGGCAACGGACGACAGCGAGGCGACCAACGCGGCCTCGGAGGCCGTGGAATTCGCCGTGACGGTAACGGCGTCGAACAGCCGGCCCGTCGTTTCGCCGATCGCGGACCAGAAGGTCATGAAGGGCGCCGCCCACGCGACAGACGTGATCGTGACGGTGACGGACGACGACGACAGCGACCACACCATAAAGGCGACCTCTGCGGACGCCACGATCGCGTCGGTCGCGGTCAACGGCAAGACGCTGACGATCACCGGCGTCGCCGTCGGCGGCGCAAGGATCACGGTGACGGCGACGGACGACAGCGAAGCGTCCAACGCGACCTCGGCGCCGGTGACCTTCATGGTGTCGGTGCGTCAGTTCACGGGCGGGCTGCGAGCGGTTCCGAACCCCTCGAACGACGGCGCCTACACGCTGTCCTGGGACGCCCGCGAGGGCTATCCGTTCCACATCCTTCTCGAGGGGGCCGCGGAGGCGACCTCGAAGAAGGTGGCCTACACCGGCGAGCGCCTGGAACTTCCCGTTCTCGGCAAGGCGCCCGGCATGCACCGCTACGAGCTTCACCACTGCAATGTCACCATGGTCGAGATGCCGTACTCCTTTACGGTGACGACCTGCGCCGGCACGGACATACCCGAGGTGACCGTCAAGGTGAACGCGCCGGTCGGGAGATCGAACATCGTCACTCGCACGGAGGCCGGAGCGACGCCGTACCGGACGGGCGTAACGCAGGGCGGGGACGCCTACGTCAACATCCCGATCGAGCCGGCGCCGGGCGTGAACGGCCTCATGCCGATGCTGTCGATCGACTACGGCGGAGGCCGGGACAGGGAACTCGCCGAGCAGGCGCTGCCGTGGGACACGCTGGCCTACGGCTGGCACCTGAGCGGCTTCTCCACGATCCGCCGCTGCTTCGTGAACCAGTCGGGCGCCGGAGGCGACCTGCTGAACACGACCAACCTGTGCCTGGACGGGGAGCCGCTGGTGCTGACCAGCGGGAGGGCGCTGCAGCCGGACGCCCAGTACCGGCTGCTGCGCGAGCGCTTCGTCAAGGTTACGGTGAAGGGCAGCGCGCCGCACGTCTGGTTCGAGGTCAGGGGTCCGGACGGCTCCGTTTCGGAGTACGGCAACACGGAAGACAGCCAACTGCATTTCGCCAGCGAATACATCAACGGGTCGGCGACCATGGAGAACGCGTTCCAGTGGTCGATCAACAAGCGCACGGACGCCTTCAACAACAGCATGACCTACGTCTACCACAAGGACGAGTCGTCCGGCGTCCGGCATCCGCTGCGGGTGGAGTACGGCAACGCAAGCGACGCGGCGATCGAGTTCAGGTACATCCACCGGATCGATCTGACCCCGGTAATGCTCGGCTCGACCTCCTACGCGCAGGCGCAGAACCTTCTGCTGCGCGAGGTGCGCGTGCTGCGCGACTGGACGACCAACGCGGACGGCACCCGGACCGGAACGCCGGTGCGCGCCTACCGGCTGCAGACCACGACCTCCGGCGCGATGCGGCGTCTGCACCAGGTGCAACTCTGCGGCTATGACGACACGGGGGCGGGCGAGAAATGCCTCTCACCGATCGTCATCGACTGGACCACGCCGGATGAGGACCTGTCGGCGGTCGTGAGCCGCGTCACGGACTCGCTCGGGCGCAAGACCGAGTTCGTGTACGGCGTCCTGGAGGAGCGCGCCAGCCACGCATTCCTGTTCGACGAGCGGCCGTTCGGCAACGCGCCCGGAAACATCGCCGGAACCACGGGGCTCGACGACAACGACCACGACGCGGACGAAGTGCTGAAGGCTGTGGTCACGAAGATGAAGCGCGCCAACGGCCTGCAGGACACCGAGACTCCCACTTCCGGCTGGCACGAGACGAGCTACGCGTACCAGGGCAGGGGCAGGCAGAGCGAGCTCGGCTGGGGATTCCTGGGGTTCGACGCGACGCGGTCGACGGACGAGGCGTCGGGCGTGGTGACTTACCGCCGCTACCGCATGGACTTCCCGCACTACGGCGAGGTCGGCGCGGTGTACGAGTACGACGGCGTCTACGGCGCCTCCGGCACCGAGACCATGTACCAGCGGGTGACGACGCACGCGGTCGAGACCATCGGCTACGGCGGCGACCCCGCGGCGCAGACGAAACTGCCGCGGGTGGACGACATGTTCGAGTTCCACTACGAGGGCGGTCGACAGATCGGAGCCACGAAGACGGACCACGCTCTGAAGGTCGAGTCGCGGCTCCCGAAGAGCGCCAGCAGCACCGCCATCGTGTACCACACGCTGGCACCCCCCGCGACGGGCACCGGCGCGACCTGGGCCGCGGCGCCGAGCGGCACCGGCAGCTCCCCGCAGCGCAAGACGGTGTCGACAACGACGTTCGAGAACGACACCTCCGGCGGGGAGTGGGTGATCGGGTTCGCCGACCGGGTGGAGGAAAGCCATTCGCACTACAGCGGTGGGACGCCGACCGCCGACGTCAGCACGGCAACGACATTCAATCGGTCGGGCAATGCCGTGGGCACCCTCCGACCGACCCGAACGGTGCGTTTCGAGGGCGACACCGAGCACGAACTGACGACGAACCACACCTACGACACCAACGGCAACCTGATCACCGCGACGGATTCGGAAGTCACCACCGGGACGTCGAAGACCGACCGCACGGAGAAGGCAACGAGTTTCATCGACAGCCGCTATCCCGGCACGCTGACGAACGCGGCCGACCACCACGAGACGCTGACCTACGACGCCCGCTTCGGCCTGGCGAAGACGCTGACGGACCGGAACGACCGGACCACGACGCTCGTGTACGACGCGTTCGGCCGGGAGACCCGTCGCACGACGCCGGACGGCGTGATGATCGACACCGCGCACGAATCATGCGCCGCCTCCGGGGTGACCTGCCCGGCGGTGGCAGGGACCGGGACGGACGCGTCGGTGACGCCCGTGATGCGGATCAAGGAGACGTCCACTATCGGCCCGACGACGTGGAGGTACCTGGACAAGCTCGGGCGGACGATCCGCACCGAGATGGAGTCGTTCGACGGTTCGGCGCGCGTCCGCCGCGACACGCGCTACGACGCCCGCGGCCGGGTCCGGCTGGCGAGCCAGCCGTACTACTCGGGCGGGACGGCGCACTACCGAGAGTACGCCTACGACGCGCGCGGCCGCGTGACGCGGGAGGATCTCCCGGACGGCGGCTTCACGGAGATGAAGTACGCGGTCGACGACACGAACCGCAACCGGATCAGGTCGACGGCGACGGAGAAGGTGCACAAGCCGGGCGGCACGGGCACCACGGAGGTGGCGACGCGCAAGACGGTGAGCCTGTACAACGTGATGGGCGAGCTGGTGAGCCGCACCGAAGGCATGGACGCCTCCGCGACGGCCGGGGTGGAGACGGAGATCGCGTACAACGGCGCGGGCCAGCCGACGACACACACCGTGGACGGCACGGTGGCGGCCACCTTCGCCTACGACTCGTCGGGGTTCCGCGATAGCGTCGCGAGCCCCGCCTTCGGGACGGTCAGGTTCACCCACACGAAGTTCGGCGAGCTGAAGACGCGCGCGGACGGCAAGGGGACGACGACCTGGACCCGCGACAAGCTCGGCCGGGCAACGAAGCGCAAGGACCCGGACGGGGTCGCGGAGTGGCGCTACGATCCGACCATGCCGAAACGCGCGCTCGGCGCGCTGGAGCGGCGCTGCTACAAGAACGGCGCGACCGCCACCGGATGCGCCGGCTCGATGATGGACCCGGACTTCAGGGAAGCGCTCGAGTACGACGGCGACGCGCGCCTCAAGCGGTCGACCACGACGATCGGCGCGCCCGCGGTCGACAAGACCTACATCCACGGCTACACCTACTATGCCGACGGTCGCCTGAAGACGGTTTCGTATCCCTCGGGGCTGACGGCGCACCACGCCTATAGCGCCCGGGGCTACCGGACGGAGCTGAGGCGGGACTCGTCGAGCGGGGCGTTGCTGGAGAGGCGCGCGGCGATGGACGCCTGGGGCAACGTCACCGGGGTGACGTACGGCAACGGCGTGACGACGACGCGCGCCTTCGACCCGAAGACGGGCCGGCCGACCGACATCGACACGGTCTCGAGCGGCGGGACGAAGATCCAGGACAACGCCTATGTCTGGCGCAGCGACGGCCTGCTCGAGAGCCGGGCGAGCCACGTCGGCCGCAACAACGCGAAGCTGGAGGAGTTCGCCCACGACCCGCTGGGCCGGCTGACGACCGCGACCACGAAGCTGAACAACACGACGCGCCGGATCCTGAGCCAGACCTACGACGCGAGGGGCAACCTGAAGACGAAGACCAGCTCGGTCGGCGCGGATATCGACGTGTCCTCCTACAGCCACACCGACGCGGCGAGGCCGAACCGCCTGAAGACCGCGACCATAGACGGCAAGTCGCACACGTTCGGCTACGACGCCGACGGCAACATCACCGGCTACGACTGCACCTCGGCCGGCTGCGGCGACGACAGGTTCATCGATTGGAACGGCCGCAACCTGCCGGCGCGGATCACCCTGGGCGCGAGCGGGACCACCGCCGAGCCGACGGCGCGCGACGAGTTCGCCTACGGCCCGGACGGGGCGCGCTACCACAGGAAGACGACGCACATGGACGGCCGGACCCTGCGCACGGAGCACACGTATTACGTCGGCGCGTTCGAGGAGCTGCTGCCGCGCGCGGGCGCCGCGCACACGTCGATCAGGCAGACGCGGGTCACGGACGGGGTGCGGCATGTGAAGACGACGGCGGCGGCCACGGACGACGAGGGCGAAGAGACGACGACCACGGCGAGCTACGTCGACTACATGCACAGGGACCACCTGGGCTCGGTGGAGGGCACCACGGACGCGTCCGGGGCGCGCACGCGCACATTCGCCCACGACCCGTTCGGGGAGCGTCGCAAGGCGGACTGGACGGCGGCGCTGACGGAGTCGGAGCGCGTCGCGCTGGAGGCGGGCGCGGACCCGCGCACGCGCGGGCACACGGGCCACGAGCACCTGGAGCGGACGGGATTCATTCACCGCGGGGGACGCGTCTACGACCCGACCCTGGGCCGGTTCCTGAGCCCGGACCCGCTGGTGGCGGATCGCGCCTCGGCGCAGGCATGGAACGGCTACAGCTACGTCTCGAACAGCCCCATGAGCCTCGTCGACCCGAGCGGGCTGTCGCAGAGGCAGGCGAGCGGGGGCTGCGTCATGTCCGGGTTCATGTGCCGGCAGGGAGCAGGCGGCGCGGCCGGCGGCGGGTTCGGCCTGGCGAGCGTGGTCTCCACGCACCATTTCCATTGGGTCGACGTGTTCTTCTCGTTCGTCTCCTCCTGGTTCGCCCCGGCGGCCCCCGAGCCCTGGATCAACTATCGGGGAGGCGGCGGCGTCGGCGACGGCCCGTGGGACTCCTACGACTCCCCCGGATTCTTCTATTTCGGCATGACCACTGTCTACCGCACGGTCACCTTCCAACTGTACGACCATGTGTTCGTGGCGAACATTCCCAATATCACCGGTGGGGACTTGGATGCCCGAAGACCGATTGCCTTTGTTGGCGGAGCCCGGGATGATCAGGAGGGCTTTGGGACAGTCAAGGACATTTACGAGGAGCACGGGAAGCCGAGCGACAGGTATTTTCGCCACAACCAAGGTGATGAACTCGCCGACTGGATCGATAGCCAAGGGTCCCAAGGTATGAAGCCCAACGTCATCGGCCACAG
This sequence comes from Candidatus Azotimanducaceae bacterium, assembly GCA_965203615.1. GTDB lineage: Bacteria > Pseudomonadota > Gammaproteobacteria > Pseudomonadales > Azotimanducaceae > VXNE01. The sequence continues at coordinate 3,058,539 of OZ241900.1, read as the reverse complement.
TTGGGGCGCGACGACAGCGGCCCGCGTGGTTTCGCGGGGGCACGAAGTTCACGAGCTTAGGACGGTGGATCCTGTGGGTCGGCGCCGCCCTAATTTTCGCAAGGTCTCGGAGCATTCCGATAGCTGGATCAACTACGACTCGGTCAACAAGGATTGGCGGCGTCGGTCCAATTTGGTCGCGAGGATGGGCGGACCTTGGAACCGCGGGCCCGAGGGCTTCGCAGACAGACACATCGAGAAGGATTTTGACCATGCCGAAATCTGTAGGGTCCATTGCACTCCCTAGGCTTGGGAGTGAATGTGGACACGAGCGGCCGCCGTCGCTCACGCGGGCCAAACCAACTCGGGCGGGCATCACTTTCGCGAACCTGACGGTCGCACTGCGACTCTGCGCGCTGACCGTGCTCGCGTTGGCCGCCGGGTGCGTCAGGCACTATCCAACAGACTTGGACATCTCGGTTCGAGACGTGGTGGACAGGTCTGGAATCGTGGCCATTGCGCGCAGCGCCCATTACCCGCGTCTTGTGCCTCCGTGGGAACGAGCCATCCTATTGAGGATCTCTTCGCGGGAGAACTTCGTGCGCCGCGCGGCGTCGGAAGGAGCAACCACTCGGCTGGATGGTTATTTCTGCGAGGGCAAGGTCGCCAATCTGGTTGGCTCCCTCTACGTGAACGGCGCGCCTGCCGCGATGCCGCTCGAAGGTGGCGCGAGGAACCTGCCTCAAGCGGACGACGACGGTCTGTACGTGCTCGATGGCTTTCTCAAGATACGGGACGAGTGGGCTCGGAGAGAGCTGGACCATCGGGACAGAATCGATCCGAGTCAAGAGTACTACGAGACGTTCGACCTCGAGAAGCGGGCGCGCGATGTTTGCCTGTACGTTAGGGGAGGGACGATGTGGTTTCGCTTCTTCGCATACAAGTCGAACGTTGTGGTCATTCCGAAGGAGGAAATCGCGACGGTCTTGATGAAGGCCAAGGGCGAGTAAAAGCCGACGACTCGCCGCGTGCGTCGGCACGATGCGGCGAAGCAGAGACGAGCGGTTCATCGAGTGGAACCGGGTCTTTGCGACGAAGGTGGCGGTCGGGACGGCGAAGGACGCGGAAAAGCCCGCAGCGCTGATGATATCGGCTTCGATGACTTGCCCATTTGGTACCACAGACCCGCCATGTGTCTGGAGGAACGTGGATCAGGATCCAAACAAGTACCAGATGGTTGAGACACGCGCGGAAGAAAACAAAGGGCGTTGGCAGGTATCACCTTCGCCTACGACTCGTCGGGGTTCCGCGATAGCGTCGCGAGCCCCGACTTCGGGACGGTCAGGTTCACCTACACGAGGTTCGGCGAGCTGGAGACGCGCGCGGACGGCAAGGGGACGACGACCTGGACCCGCGACAAGCTCGGCCGGACGACGACGCGCAAGGACCCGGACGGAGTGGCGCAGTGGTTCTACCATTCTTCGAACGCGCCGCCGAAGGTGCGCGGCGCGCTGAAGGCGCGCTGCTATCACGACGGCGCGAAGGCCATGGCGTGCCCGAGCGCCGCGGCGAACCGGGACTTCAACGAGGCGCTCGCGTACAACGACGACGCGCGCCTCAAGCAGTCGACCACGACGATCGGCGCGCCCGCGGTCGACAAGACCTACATCCACGGCTACACCTACTATGCCGACGGCCGCCTGAAGACGGTTTCGTATCCCTCGGGGCTGACGGCGCACCACGCCTATAGCGCCCGGGGCTACCGGACGGAGCTGAGGCGGGACTCGTCGAGCGGGGCGTTGCTGGAGAGGCGCGCGGCGATGGACGCCTGGGGCAACGTCACCGGGGTGACGTACGGCAACGGCGTGACGACGACGCGCGCCTTCGACCCGAAGACGGGCCGGCCGACCGACATCGACACGGTCTCGAGCGGCGGGACGAAGATCCAGGACAACGCCTATGTCTGGCGCAGCGACGGCCTGCTCGAGAGCCGGGCGAGCCACGTCGGCCGCAACAACGCGAAGCTGGAGGAGTTCGCCCACGACCCGCTGGGCCGGCTGACGACCGCGACCACGAAGCTGAACAACACGACGCGCCGGATCCTGAGCCAGACCTACGACGCGAGGGGCAACCTGAAGACGAAGACCAGCTCGGTCGGCGCGGATATCGACGTGTCCTCCTACAGCCACACCGACGCGGCGAGGCCGAACCGCCTGAAGACCGCGACCATCGACGGCAAGTCGCACACGTTCGGCTACGACGCCGACGGCAACATCACCGGGTACGACTGCACCTCGGCCGGCTGCGGCGACGACAAGTTCATCGATTGGAACGGCCGCAACCTGCCGGCGCGGATCACCCTGGGCGCGAGCAGGACCACCGCCGAGCCGACGGCGCGCGACGAGTTCGCCTACGGCCCGGACGGGGCGCGCTACCACAGGAAGACGACGCACATGGACGGCCGGACCCCGCGCACGGAGCACACGTATTACGTCGGCGCGTTCGAGGAGCTGCTGCCGCGCGCGGGCGCCGCGCACACGTCGATCAGGCAGACGCGGGTCACGGACGGGGTGCGGCATGTGAAGACGACGGCGGCGGCCACGGACGACGAGGGCGAAGAGACAACGACCACCGCAAGCTACGTCGACTACATGCACAGGGACCACCTGGGCTCGGTGGAGGGCACCACGGACGCGTCCGGGGCGCGCACGCGCACATTCGCCCACGACCCGTTCGGGGAGCGTCGCAAGGCGGACTGGACGGCGGCGCTGACGGAGTCGGAGCGCGTCGCGCTGGAGGCGGGCGCGGACCCGCGCACGCGCGGCCACACGGGCCACGAGCACCTGGAGCGGACGGGATTCATTCACCGCGGGGGACGCGTGTACGACCCGACCCTGGGCCGGTTCCTGAGCCCGGACCCGATAGTGGCCAACACCGCCTCGGCGCAGGCCTGGAACGGCTACAGCTACGTCTCGAACAGCCCCATGAGCCTCGTCGACCCGAGCGGGCTGTCGCAGGCGCCGGCGCGGGGAGGCTGCGTCATGGTCGGCTTCGCCTGCCAACAGGGCGGAGCGGCCGGCGGCGGGTTCGGCCTGGCGAGCGTGGTCTCGACGCACCGCTTCCATTGGGTGGACATCTTCTTCTCGTTCGTCTCCTCCTGGTTCGCCCCGGCGGCCCCCGAGCCCTGGATCAACTATCGGGGAGGGGGCGGCGTCGGCGACGGCCCGTGGGACTCCTACGACTCCCCCGGATTCTTCTATTTCGGCATGACCACCGTCTACCGCATGGTCACCTTCCGAGTGTCCAACCATGTGTTCGTGGCGAACATTCCCAATATCACCGGCGGGGACTTGGATGCCCGAAGACCGATTGCCTTTGTTGGCGGGGCCATGGATGATCGGGAAGGCTTTGGGATAGTCAAGAACATCTACGAGGAGCACGGGAAGCCGAGCGACAGGTATTTTCGCCACGACCAAGGTGATGAACTCGCCGACTGGATCGACCGCGAAGGATCTCGGGGGATCAAGCCCAGCGTCATCGGCCATAGCTGGGGCGCGACGACAGCGGCCCGAGTGGTTTCGCGGGGGCATGAGGTTCACGAACTTAGGACAGTGGACCCAGTGGGTCGGCGCCGCCCGAATTTTAGCAAGGTCTCGGAGCATTCGGATAGCTGGATCAACTACGACTCGGTCAACAAGGACAGGAGTTGGCCCAATTTCGTCGCGAGGATGGGCGGACCTTGGAACCGCGGGCCCGCGGGCTTCGCAGACAGACACATCGAGAAGGATCTTGACCATGCCGAAATCTGCGCCGACCACTGCGTTCCCTAGGCTTGGGAGTGAATGTGGACACGAGCGTCCGCCGTCGTCCGCGGGTCAAACAGCTGCGGCAGGCATCGCCTTGGCGAACCTGACGGTCGCATTGAGACTCGGCGCCATGACCGTGCTCGCGTTGGCCGCCGGGTGCGTCAGGCACTATCCAACAGACTTGGACATCTCGGTTCGAGACGTGGTGGACAGGTCTGGAATCGTGGCCATTGCGCGCAGCGCCCATTACCCGCGTCTTGTGCCTCCGTGGGAACGAGCCATCCTATTGAGGATCTCTTCGCGGGAGAACTTCGTGCGCCGCGCGGCGTCGGCAGGAGCAACCATTTCGCTGGATGGTCATTTCTGCGAAGGCATGGTCGCCAATCTGGTGTATCACCACCTCTACGTGAACGGCGCGCCTGCCAAGTTACCGCTCGAAGAAGGTGGCGCGAGGAACCTGCCTCAAGCGGACGACGACGGTCTGTACGTGCTCGATGGCTTTCTCAAGATACGGGACGAGTGGGCTCGGAGAGAGCTGGACCATCGGGACAGAATCGATCCGAGTCAAGAGTACTACGAGACGTTCGACCTCGAGAAGCGGGCGCGCGATGTTTGCCTGTATGTTATTCGAGGGACGATGTGGCTTCCCTTCTCCGTATACAAGTCGAACGTTGTGGTCATTCCGAAGGAGGAAATCGCGACGGTCTTGATGAAGGCCAAGGGCGAGTAAAAGCCGACGACTCGCCGCGTGCGTCGGCACGATGCGGCGAAGCAGAGACGAGCGGTTCATCGAGTGGAACCGGGGCTTTGCGACGAAGGTGGCGGTCGGGACGGCGAAGGACGGCGAAAGCCCGCAGCGCTGATGATATCGGCTTCGATGACTTGCCCATTTGGTACCACAGACCCGCCATGTGTCTGGAGGAACGTGGATCAGGATCCAAACAAGTACCAGATGGTTGAGACACGCGCGGAAGAAAACAAAGGGCGTTGGCAGGCATCACCTTCGCCTACGACTCGTCGGGGTTCCGCGATAGCGTCGCGAGCCCCGCCTTCGGGACGGTCAGGTTCACCCACACGAAGTTCGGCGAGCTGAAGACGCGCGCGGACGGCAAGGGGACGACGACCTGGACCCGCGACAAGCTCGGCCGGGCAACGAAGCGCAAGGACCCGGACGGGGTCGCGGAGTGGCGCTACGATCCGACCATGCCGAAACGCGCGCTCGGCGCGCTGGAGCGGCGCTGCTACAAGAACGGCGCCGCCGCCACCGGCTGCGCCGGCTCGATGATGGACCCGGACTTCAGGGAAGCGCTCGAGTACGACGGCGACGCGCGCCTCAAGCAGTCGACCACGACGATCGGCGCGCCCGCGGTCGACAAGACCTACATCCACGGCTACACCTACTATGCCGACGGTCGCCTGAAGACGGTTTCGTATCCCTCGGGGCTGACGGCGCACCACGCCTATAGCGCCCGGGGCTACCGGTCGGAGCTGAGGCGGGACTCGTCGAGCGGGGCGTTGCTGGAGAGGCGCGCGGCGATGGACGCCCGGGGCAACGTCACCGGGGTGACGTACGGCAACGGCGTGACGACGACGCGCGCCTTCGACCCGAAGACGGGCCGGCCGACCGACATCGACACGGTCTCGAGCGGCGCGACGAAGATCCAGGACAACGCCTACGCGTGGCGCAGCGACGGCCTGCTGTCGAGCCGGGCGAGCCACGTCGGCCGCAACAACGCGAAGCTGGAGGAGTTCGCCCACGACCCGCTGGGCCGGCTGACGACCGCGACCACGAAGCTGAACAACACGACGCGCCGGACGCTGAGCCAGACCTACGACGCGAGGGGCAACCTGAAGACGAAGACCAGCTCGGTCGGCGCGGATATCGACGTGTCCTCCTACAGCCACACCGACGCGGCGAGGCCGAACCGCCTGAAGACCGCGACCATCGACGGCAAGTCGCACACGTTCGGCTACGACGCCGACGGCAACATCACCGGGTACGACTGCACCTCGGCCGGCTGCGGCGACGACAAGTTCATCGATTGGAACGGCCGCAACCTGCCGGCGCGGATCACCCTGGGCGCGAGCGGGACCACCGCCGAGCCGACGGCGCGCGACGAGTTCGCCTACGGCCCGGACGGGGCGCGCTACCACAGGAAGACGACGCACATGGACGGCCGGACCCTGCGCACGGAGCACACGTATTACGTCGGCGCGTTCGAGGAGCTGCTGCCGCGCGCGGGCGCCGCGCACACGTCGATCAGGCAGACGCGGGTCACGGACGGGGTGCGGCATGTGAAGACGACGGCGGCGGCCACGGACGACGAGGGCGAAGAGACGACGACCACGGCGAGCTACGTCGACTACATGCACAGGGACCACCTGGGCTCGGTGGAGGGCACCACGGACGCGTCCGGGGCGCGCACGCGCACATTCGCCCACGACCCGTTCGGGGAGCGTCGCAAGGCGGACTGGACGGCGGCGCTGACGGAGTCGGAGCGCGTCGCGCTGGAGGCGGGGGCGGACCCGCGCACGCGCGGCCACACGGGCCACGAGCACCTGGAGCGGACGGGATTCATTCATCGCGGGGGACGCGTCTACGACCCGACCCTGGGCCGGTTCCTGAGCCCGGACCCGCTGGTGGCGGATCGCGCCTCGGCGCAGGCATGGAACGGCTACAGCTACGTCTCGAACAGCCCCATGAGCTTCGTCGACCCGAGCGGGCTGTCGCAGGCGCCGGTGCGGGGAGGCTGCGTCATGGTCGGGTTCGCGTGCCAACAGGGCGGCGCGGCCACCGGGGGGTTCGGCCTCGCGAGCGTCGTCTCGACGCACCGCTTCCATTGGGTCGACATATTCTTCTCGTTCGTCTCTTCGTGGTTCAACCCGGGATGGGGTCCCGTCACCAGCCCGGGCTGGATCCCCCACCCCTACAACTCTTGGGGAGGCGGCGGCGTCGGCGACGGCGGGTGGGGCTCCTACGACTCCTTCGGATCCTTCCACTTCGGCATCGCCTACTACTCGGTCGCGTTCCAGGTCACCAGCCACGTCGCGGTGGCCGGCACTCCCGACATTTCGGCTAGGGACATGGCGGCTGGGAGCACAGAAACGCCTGACGCTCCTACGCCAGTCTCGGCGAGGGATGAAGGCCGCAATGTCATTATCGTATACAGCGACGGTTCCGTCGAACGTCGCTCCGGAGGAACAAGGGCCTGGCGCAATAACAATCCCGGAAATTTGAGACAATATCCCTTTTCGATACAGCGAGGTTCATTGGGGGAGGCTGGCGGCTTTGCGATATTTGCTAGTGAAGCTCAAGGTCACCGAGCTCTTCTTGACCTATTAAGTACAGAACGCTATCAAAATACCACTATTAACGAAGCCATAGAAATATATGCTCCGTCAAACGAAAACGATACCGCTAACTTTCAGGATTTCGTTCGGGAGACTACCGGCCTGTCCGGAGAGGTCCGACTGAATACCCTCACCGATCTGCAGATACACGATGTCGCAAATGCAATACGTCGAATGGAGGGTTGGAGACCCGGAACGGTAACGATTCAATGATTGGGTATATCAAAAGACTGTCACTACTGCTCTTTGCATTTCTCCAGGTCGGTTGTTTACCCGCTATCGAAGAATTTCCATATGAGCCCGAGTTTGTTGAGTTGGAAGGAACATTGATGAAGAAAATCGTCTTTGGTCCGCCGAACTATGGTGAGTCTCCAGAAACTGATATACGTTTGAGAATTCATGTGTTGAATTTGAAACAGCCCATCGTTGCGGGAACCTCGGACACTTTGTCGGATTTGAATGATTCCGTCGTGGCAAATGTTAAGGAGGTGCAAGTTGTTTTCGTGGATAGGGCACTACTTTCGAAAATACGCGTAGGAGAGAATGTTGTATTGAAAGGGCAGCTGTATAAAGGAATACGGGGCCCCGAATACTATCAGGTTGTTCTGAGGGTGGGATTGAGAGAGTAAGACCGCTCGGTGGCTCTCTTGGCCAAGAGTATAGCTTCAACCTACAACGCTTTGGGACGAGCGACGAAGCGGCGGCGGGGCGAAGATCCAGGACAACGCCTACGAGTGGCGCAGCGACGGCCTGCTCTCCAGCCGCGCGAGCCGCCCGGCGGCGACGACGCGAAGCTGGAGGAGTTCTTCCACGACCGGCTGGGCCGGCTCGACGGCGCGCTCACGAGGCTCGGCGGCAGCAAGTTCGTGACCCGCAAGCTGAGCTTCGGGTACGACGCGCGGGGCAACCTCAAGTCGAAGACCAGCTCGGTGGACGCGGATATCAACGTGTCCCACGCGTACACGGACAGGGCCAGGCCGAACAGGCTGACGGACGCGACCATCGGCGGCGAGGCCCACGAGATCCGCCGCGACGCGAACGGCAACGTCGACCGCTACCGGTGCACCACCGCCTCGGGCTGCGGCCACGACAGGTCCATCGAGTGGAACGGCCGCAACCTGCCGGAGCGGATCACGCTGGGCGCCGGCAAGAGCCCGGCGGCGCGCGATGAGTTCTCCTACGGGCGCGGACCCGCGCACGCGCGGCCACACGCCAGCCTCGGCGAGCCAACCGCTACCCCATGTCCGCGGACCCGCGCACGCGCGGCCACACGGGCCACGAGCACCTGGAGCGAACGGGATTCATTCACCGCGGGGGACGCGTCTACGACCCGACCCTGGGCCGGTTCCTGAGCCCGGACCCGATAGTGGCCAACACCGCCTCGGCGCAGGCCTGGAACGGCTACAGCTACGTCTCGAACAGCCCCATGAGCCTCGTCGACCCGAGCGGGCTGTCGCAGGCGCCGGTGCGGGGAGGCTGCGCCATGGTCGGGTTCGCGTGCCGGCAGGGGGGCGCCGCCGGCGGCGGGTTCGGCCTGGCGAGCGTGGTCTCGACGCACCGCTTCCATTGGGTGGACGTGTTCTTCTCGTTCGTCTCCTCCTGGTTCAACCCGGGCTGGGGCGGGCTCGCCGGCACTCCCCCCTTCAACCCCAACGCCCCGCACTACTTCCGGGGAGGCGGCTTCGGCCACGGCGGGTGGGATTCCTACGACTCCTTCGGATCCTTCCACTTCGGCATCGCGTTCTTCTCGGTCGCGTTCCAGGTGACCAGCCACGTCGCGGTTGCCGGCACTCCCGATATCACGCACAGCGACATGAAGGAGGAGCTCGAACGCGAGTTGGGTCGGCTGTTTGCACGAGGCATCTTGGATCGCGAAAACAGCTACGGCAGCCTCGACGAAGCGGCTCGAGCGGTGCTGGACATCCTCGCTCCGCTCTCCGCAAAGTACGGAATTGAGTTGGGCGGAAACATATATGAAATCGAAGGCCGGACTTCTCGGCGCACCGGCAGAGTGCTAGAAAGCCGGTTCCGGTACTCGATTCCCGTGATTGGCGAATCGACACATGTGCGTATGAACACAGGTTTTCCCGGATATCACACGCATCCCAGCGGGGACCTTGTTTTCAGCAACCCATTCTACAATGCGCGATACGACGTGACCGGAGGTGACGCCAATTGGGTCAAGAAGAGTGGGAAGTCACTATACCTGGGCGTGGTTGGCCCGGATGGTGGCGTTCTGGTCGGCATCTGCGAGCCCGGCAAGTGCCCCGTTTTAGGTCGGGAGGGGACGCAGCCAACGAGGGTCGTGCCGTGAAGACCATGGCGATGGTCTCTTGCCTTGCGATCATGGCTGGATGCGGGCCCTTGGCGGGCACGGGAACCGACGATGACGTCAGTCGAGCAGTCGCGGGGGCGGCGATCGGGAAGTGTCTTGAGATGGTCAACCATCTCACCGACGGTAGCCTCGACGGCGAGATCGATCATGCGTACCTCGAAGTGTCGCGGGAAAGACTGGTGGTGGCGTTGACGCGGGGGAAGGAAGGTTTCATGTCCTATCCGCGATCCCACGACTACCAGACATTGGCCTCGTGCAAGGTGTTGCGAAACCGCGCCCTAGACGTGGTGTCCGTATACAAGGGATGGCCCCCCAAGCAACTGCTGCCGGGCGCCGAATACGTGATCGAGACGGTCGCCGATGCTCCCGTGGTGATGGAGCACATGGAATACCGCCGTGCCGTGGAGGGGTTCGAACTGATCGTGCGCCAGTCGCACGCGGAAATGATTCGCAAGTTGGACAATCAGTTCGCGCGCGAGTTCGTGGAGGAAAAAATCCGAGGGCTAGCGAGGTTGCGGGAACTGGGTGGCCGCGCGGTCGTCGATCTTTGCTTGGGAGAGTATCGCCGATTGGCTGGAAGGATGGACCCGAGGATCGATCTCGCTCACCTCGAAGTGTGGCCGGATGGCATGTCCGAGGTGAGATTCAAGGCGTCCTTGGGACTAACGGGTTGGATAAACGAAGCGCGGGTCCCCGGGGGCTTGCCGAAATACCAGCCAAGAGTGTTCATAGAGGATGACGGCAGCGAGACCTGGGAGGCTTTGCCGTTCATGATCTGCCGGGCAACCGGGGACCCGCCGGAGATCACACTTCTCGTGGATGGTACACGCTATTTTGTCGGCCACATTTGGTCACGACGGAATCCCGACTACCTCATAGCAGCCGACTACCGGAGGCACGGCGACCGTTTTCTGTTTGAGAAGCTCCGCACTCCCAGCGGAACCGGCACCTGATGGAGGCGAGCTTGCCGGGAGAAGCATCGCGGCGACTTCGAGGGGCCGTGCTGCGGTCCGGGGTCGTTGAAGAAGACGCATACGGACGGGAAGGGACACGACCGGGACCTACGACAAGCTCGTCCGGGCGATGAAGCGGAAGGGTCGGCCGGAGTCGCCGAGTGGCACGTATACTCCCGACCACTTATGAATCGTTCATTTCCTTTGAATGGATGAACAGGAATACGGCTTGGAATCCGTTTTGTTTCGGCCGCTGGTCTGGACCCGTAGCTCTAGAAGGGCAAGTGCCGTCCGGAATTGACTCCGAACGGGAGTTGCTCGAAGCGTTAGGAAGCGCGCTGCGTTTTCCTGGCTACTATGGAGTCAACTGGGATGCCCTTTGGGATTGCTTATGTGACTTTGAGTGGTTGCCCGAAGGAAACGTCGTAGTCAGGCACGAAGACCTACCTCTCGAAGGCGATTCCGCCAGCGTGCGAACCTACTTGTCGATCTTGGAGGACGCGGTGGAAAAATGGGCGCACTCTGACGAACGGAGCTTGATCATCGTATTTCCTCCTCATATCAAGGGCAAGATAGATGCACATGATTGGAGCCATAGGTGACATCGATCTGAGCACGGCTCGCATACGGCGACGGAGAAGGTGCACAAGCCGGGCGGCACGGGCACCACGGAGGTGGCGACGCGCAGGACGGTGAGCCTGTACAACGTGATGGGCGAGCTGGTGAGCCGCACCGAAGGCATGGACGCCTCCGCGACGGCCGGGGTGGAGACGGAGATCGCGTACAACGGCGCGGGCCAGCCGACGACGCACACCGTGGACGGCGCGGTGGCGGCCACCTTCGCCTACGACTCGTCGGGGTTCCGCGATAGCGTCGCGAGCCCCGACTTCGGGACGGTCAGGTTCACCCACACGAGGTTCGGCGAGCCGAAGACGCGCGCGGACGGCAAGGGGACGACGACCTGGACCCGCGACAAGCTCGGCCGGGCAACGAGCACCTGGAGCGGACGGGATTCATTCATCGCGGCGGACGCGTCTACGACCCGACCCTGGGCCGGTTCCTGAGCCCGGACCCGCTGGTGGCGGATCGCGCCTCCGCGCAGGCCTGGAACGGCTACAGCTACGTCTCGAACAGCCCCATGAGCCTCGTCGACCCGAGCGGGCTGTCGCAGAGGCAGGCGAGCGGGGGCTGCGTCATGGCGGGGTTCATGTGCCGGCAGGGCGGCGCCGCCGGCGGCGGGTTCGGCCTCGCCAGCGTGGTCTCGACGCACCGCTTCCAGTGGGTGGACGTGTTCTTCTCGTTCGTCTCCTCCTGGTTCGCCCCGGGATGGGGCGGGCTCGCCGGCACTCCCCCGTACAACCCCAACGCCCCGCACTACTTCCGGGGAGGCGGCGGCGGCGACGGCGGGTGGGGCTCCTACGACTCCTTCGGATCCTTCCACTTCGGCATCGCGTTCTTCTCGGTCGCGTTCCAGGTGACCAGCCACGTCGCGGTGGGCGGCACTCCCGATATCACGCGCAAGCCGATGGGAGTCATCCGGGGACTCCTCGAAGGCGGCGCCTCGATACTCATACCCGGGTACGACCTGTACGAGTGCTACATCGGCCAGGGCTGCACCGCCACCGATGTGATATTCGGGACCATCGAAGTTGCCACTACGCTGACCGGAGTGGGATACTTGGCCCGCGTTGGCGTCAAGAGTGCGACCCGAGCATACAACGCGTATAAGGCCGCTAAGAACGCCAAGGGCGCAGCAAATCCAAAGATACGACAAGCGATAGAGCGAGGAAGAGAAGCTCATCGAGAGCTTGCCGAAAAAGCGAGGGCAAAAGGTTGGGAATCCGAACCGAGCTTGAGAGGATCCGACGGTAGAATTCACCGTCCTGATGTGGTCACGCCGAGTGGCCGCTTTGTTGAACTGAAGCCAAATACACCATCGGGCCGCGCCTCAGGACGACGGCAGGCTCAGCGTTACCGAAATGAGTTAGATATGGAGGGTAGAGTTATCTACTATAATCCATAAATGAGAAGCGCAAATGCAATTGCAAAATGCTGGATTCAGCCCCTCCTAAGATCGCACGGCTTCAGAAAGAATGGATATAGGTGGAATCGAGAACGATCTGACTTTATCGATGTAGTAACTATACAGTTGGCATCGTATAACTCCAAAAGGACTGAAGTATTTACGGTTAACTTGGGAGTTGCCGTTCCCGACTTTGTAAAGATTATCTGGCCGAAGACGACAAAACGGTGGCTCGTTGATGCGGATTGTGCGGTTAGATGCAGGCTTGGCAGCCTACAAGATAAACCTCTCGATCAATGGTGGACGATCTCCAATGGAGATTGTGAGGTGATCGGACAGGAGATCCAATTTGCTTTGGATACTAAGGGGATACCCTTTCTGGAGCAGGTTGAAGACTATGTTTCTATGGTCGATTGCCTTCGCCAAGAAAAAGATTGGCACCAAAGACGTCCGGATACAAAATTATATCTGGCTCTTGCTGAATGGAAAGTTGGAGATACTGCTTCGGCATTGCAAACCCTCGACGACCTCATCGGGGCAGGAGGATGGGGGTCGATAGCAACGGCTGTTCGTGAAGTCGTCTTGACGGGTGCCAAATAGCTTCGGTTCCACGTTGGCTGGCCACGTTTAGCGGCGCTCTCAACGCACAAGATCGTGGTCGACTGGACGTTCAAGAACCCACCTCTGGCACGGGGCGGATGATTGGATTGTGAACCGAACCAAGGACAATCAAGGCAGCGGCAACTTGGATAGGTCGCGGCTGGCTCGGGATTCTAAACCGATGGCGCTATGCTGAATCAGCGGTCTTCCAGAATGTGGAGGGTCGCTTGCCGAAGAGACGCGAGGGATACTACTCCCGACCGCTATGAGTCGTTCATTCCTTAGAACTGATGACGGACGCTGACGTGGATAAGATTCCATTCTGTTTTGGTCGCTGGTCTGGATCTGCGGTTCTGGAAACACACGTACCTTCCGGTCTTGACTCCAAAAGAGAGTTGCTCGAAGTGTTAGGAAGGTCCTTGGATTTTCCTGACTACTACGGAGTCAATTGGGATGCGTTTCTCGATTGCATTCGAGATCTCTCATGGCTACCTCCGGGTGATATCGTCCTCTCGCACGAAGACTTGCCTCTCGAAGGCGATTCCGATTTGGTACAAACACATCTCCTTGTGTTGGACTATGCCGTCAAGAAATGGTCCAGCTCCAAGGAACGAAGTCTGATCGTCGTATTCCCAGCTCATTTCAAAGACAGAATCGCCGCATATGACTGGAGCAATCGATAACATCCGTCTCAGCTTGCCTCCTATACGTACGATTTGAGAGAACCAAGCATGTGACGACAACGCGGACCTTCGACCCAAGGACGGTGGGCCATCGGGCATCGACAAGGTCTCGAGCGGCGGGACGAAGATCCAGGACAACGCCTATGTCTGGCGCAGCGACGGCCTGCTCGAGAGCCGGGCGAGCCACGTCGGCCGCAACAACGCGAAGCTGGAGGAGTTCGCCCACGACCCGCTGGGCCGGCTGACGACCGCGACCACGAAGCTGAACAACACGACGCGCCGGATCCTGAGCCAGACCTACGACGCGAGGGGCAACCTGAAGACGAAGACCAGCTCGGTCGGCGCGGATATCGACGTGTCCTCCTACAGCCACACCGACGCGGCGAGGCCGAACCGCCTGAAGACCGCGACCATCGACGGCAAGTCGCACACGTTCGGCTACGACGCCGACGGCAACATCACCGGCTACGACTGCACCTCGGCCGGCTGCGGCGACGACAAGTTCATCGATTGGAACGGCCGCAACCTGCCGGCGCGGATCACCCTGGGCGCGAGCGGGACCACCGCCGAGCCGACGGCGCGCGACGAGTTCGCCTACGGCCCGGACGGGGCGCGCTACCACAGGAAGACGACGCACATGGACGGCCGGACCCTGCGCACGGAGCACACGTATTACGTCGGCGCGTTCGAGGAGCTGCTGCCGCGCGCGGGCGCCGCGCACACGTCGATCAGGCAGACGCGGGTCACGGACGGGGTGCGGCATGTGAAGACGACGGCGGCGGCCACGGACGACGAGGGCGAAGAGACAACGACCACCGCAAGCTACGTCGACTACATGCACAGGGACCACCTGGGCTCGGTGGAGGGCACCACGGACGCGTCCGGGGCGCGCACGCGCACATTCGCCCACGACCCGTTCGGGGAGCGGCGCAAGGCGGACTGGACGGCGGCGCTGACGGAGTCGGAGCGCGTCGCGCTGGAGTCGGGGGCGGACCCGCGCACGCGCGGCCACACGGGCCACGAGCACCTGGAGCGAACGGGATTCATTCATCGCGGCGGACGCGTCTACGACCCGACCCTGGGCCGGTTCCTGAGCCCGGACCCGCTGGTCTCGGACCCGGCCTCCGCGCAGGCCTGGAACGGCTACAGCTACGTCTCGAACAGCCCCATGAGCCTCGTCGACCCGAGCGGGCTGTCGCAGAGGCAGGCGAGCGGGGGCTGCGTCATGGCCGGGTTCATGTGCCGGCAGGGGGGAGCGGCCGGCGGGGGGTTCGGCCTCGCGAGCGTGGTCTCGACGCACCGCTTCCATTGGGTCGACGTGTTCTTCTCGTTCGTCTCCTCCTGGTTCAACCCGGGCTGGGGCGGGCTCGCCAGCACTCCCCCCTTCAACCCCAACGCCCCGCACTACTTCCGGGGAGGCGGCTTCGGCCACGGCGGGTGGGATTCCTACGACTCCTTCGGATCCTTCCACTTCGGCATCGCGTTCTTCTCGGTCGCGTTCCAGGTGACCAGCCACGTCGCGGTTGCCGGCACACCCGAGGTCTCCCGAAAGGACATACGCACGGACGACACCACGAAGGAGAGAGCCAGCAAGGCCAAGCGATGCACCGGAGGACAAATGTGCAGGGGACCTAAGGCCTATAAAGCAATGGTATCCAGGATGTCTAGAATCCTTGAAAACGGTGGCCGGGCTCCAATACGCCATAGAATTACACGCCAAGAAGCAAAGTGGTGGTGGCAAAATGCCGCTGGAATGGACCTAATTGTGGACGGAAGAGTCTTATCTACAACCAGAATCGGCGACTCTGTGATCGCCAGCGACGTCCTGGTACATGGCCAAGTCGTAACCAATCCTGCAAATGGAAGAATCTATGATGGGCACTATGATTTCGAGCCCTTAGTGATGGAGAACCGCGACAACAGCGCTCTCATAGGATTGCGGAACCTTGTAAATCGACATCTAAGAGAACAACATGGGCCAGGCACACCATTCCTGATTAAGTATAGATATGAGGATACCCATTTTGAGTAGTCCTAAATGGACACCTCGGCAGAAAAGACCCCTTTTTGTCGGCATTCTTTCCGGATGTGGAACGTTTACCATTGGCATCTTCGTTTACGTCGCACACCTCGCATACGGCTCCTATTTATTGGACGACAACTATGATGGGTATAAGCTGAACCGGGAACCATACAATTATAGATATGTTAGCAAGGAGGACGAGATAATCGTCCATCCAGCCGTCATAGAATACGATCTCGTCGGGGAGTATATGGTCGGGTTGCGCATGCCCACGCAGAAGTACCGTTGTCGCACAACCGGCGGCTGGTTTGACTTGGTTAATGAGAAACAGTACTTCATCTTGTCTACAGAGACGGGTTCGGTTCTTGAATATAGTTCGATCGAAGCATTCGAGGAGGAGCTCCGTGAAATAGGCATTGATGACGACGTATCGCTGGACTATTCGATGTTCTACTATATGGCCATTACGTATCCGCCAAGGTACAACGATTATGACTATGCCGATTGTGTGCCAGATGACACGAGAAAACAGTCGGGAGTCGGGGAATGAGTGTCAGGTCATTGAGACGTATCGAGCCCCAATGGGGTTCGGGCTTGTGCGGGATTTTGGCAGGTCTGGGCTTGCTGTATGCGACATGCACGGCCTTATCCTACATGTTTATCACACTTGGTAGCAGCAGTTTCGAGGGATACGACTTGGCTCCAGGAAATTGGGATATACGGAAGGGTGAACATGTCATCGTGAATCCAGCCATCGCCGATTATGATATTGTCGGAAACTATATTGTTGGCTTGCGACTCCCGATTCGGCGATTCGAATGTAACGAAGGAGGAGAATTCCGGGCAATCCTTGTCAACAGGGCACATTATTTTATCTTGCAGACTGACATCAATGTCGTATACGAGTTCACTTCCAAGGCTATGTTTTATAAAAGCCTTGTTGAGATTGGCATATATCGAGATGTATCGCTGGACTATACGGAAGCCGGACGCAGATGGACGAGAGTCAACAAGTACTACGGGCGTGTCGACTATTCTGTCTGCACCGAAATATTCGATGCTTGACCAACCCGTACGCAATGGCTTCGTTCGTGTCTTTGGTCGGCGACTTGCGGCGCAAGGAGCCGGACAGGGCGTGACGACGATGCTGCGCGAGGTCGATACCCGAACGCCAACCGGATTAGTGTGACGTCGACGGAGAAGGTGTTGGCGCCCAGGTCAACCAGTGCGTCGGCGGCGACGACGCGAAGCTGGAGGAGTTCTTCCACGACCGGCTGGGCCGGCTCGACGGCGCGCTCACCAAGCTCGGCGGCAGCGCTGAGCTTCGGGTACGACGCGCGGGGCAACCTCAAGTCGAAGACCAGCTCGGTGGACGCGGATATCAATGTGTGCCACGCGTACCCGGACAGGGCCAGGCCGAACAGGCTGACGGGCGCGACCATCGACGGGTCTTCGCTACCCCGGACGCGCGGCCACACCGGCCACGAGCACCTGGACCGGACGGGATTCATTCACCGCGGCGGACGCGTCTACGACCCGACCCTGGGCCGGTTCCTGAGCCCGGACCCGATAGTGGCCAACACCGCCTCCGCGCAGGCCTGGAACGGCTACAGCTACGTCTCGAACAGCCCCATGAGCCTCGTCGACCCGAGCGGGCTGTCGCAGAGGCAGGCGAGCGGGGGCTGCGTCATGGCCGGGTTCATGTGCCGACAGGGGGGAGCGGCCGGCGGCGGGTTCGGCCTCGCGAGCGTGGTCTCGACGCACCACTTCCATTGGGTCGACGTGTTCTTCTCGTTCGTCTCCTCCTGGTTCAACCCGGGCTGGGGCGGGCTCGCCGGCACTCCCCCCTTCAACCCCAACGCCCCGCACTACTTCCGGGGAGGCGGCGGCGTCGGCGACGGCGGGTGGGGCTCCTACGACTACCCCGGTCCCTTCTACTTCGGCATGACCATCTTTTTCGGCACGGTCACCTTCCAAGTGCACGACCAGGTGCTCGTGATGAACATTCCCAAGATCACCGTATGGGACATCGACGGAAAATACAGAGATCGTTCAAAAACCGGAGTATGTACTTGCGTCGGCAATGCAAGGATACTAGAGGGCAATAGTGATCACATTAGCACTGCCCAGGAGCCCGTGCACGGAGGTTTTGGCCCAAGAGTATTAGTGACAGAGAGTTCGGTTGCCATAGATCCTGTGCAGTTTGGCGGTGCGGATGTGCACGAAGGCAAGAGAATAGTACGTCCATACTTGGGAAAGATTTCGGGATACGTTGATGGGCAACTGATTTTCGACAACGTTGCAGACGTGATAGGCGGAGACACGCCGATCCCTGGCATGAACGTTCGCGATGCGATGAGGCATCTGCATCCTGACACACTCATCTTGGAATTGCCCGGTGGGGACGAAGACCTTGGCATCGTGCCCATAAAGCTCTCTATTCCTTGCGCCCTAAATTGTCCATCGGGAACAGAGTAGTGGTGGCTTTCGTAATCCTTGTTATAGCTGGAATGAGTGGCTCTCTGACTGACACACCGGGCTGGCCTCAGATCGCAAGTCTTGAAATGGAGTATCAGTTCGACGATCCCAGCGAAGCTCATATTCATTTAAATATAGTGGACAAAAACGGCATTCCACAATATATATTGGAATGCGGCAGTCACCTATACGATGGCAATCCCGATATCTACTTTTCGGGTGACTTCGAGTGTAGGCTAGAGTCGTTGTATTCGTTAGAAACGGTCAGCACTCTATTCGCGTATGACAAAGATCACACGCGTGATTGGGAAAATCGGGCACTGTTTTACGCGGAGCACTTTGTCGGGGACTGTCGGCTTTCTCCCCATGGCGGACAGCCAAGGGCACTTGGGCTTCGGAACATGGAAATAGTTCTGGAGATTTTCGACGAAAAGCTTACGTTCGAAAAAGCAGGGGGAAGACGGTATGCCAATTTTGCGTCATTCCGCTTTAGAGTGAAGGTCTCCCAAGATGATGACGCCATTCGGCACATCACTGATGATATCGGCTTCGATGACTTGCCCATTTGGTACCACAGACCCGCCATGTGTCTGGAGGAACGTGGATCAGGATCCAAACAAGTACCAGATGGTTGAGACACGCGCGGAAGAAAACAAAGGGCGTTGGCAGGCATCACCTTCGCCTACGACTCGTCGGGATTCCGCAAGCGCGTCGCGAGCCCCGACTTCGGGACCGTCAGGTTCACCCACACGAGGTTCGGCGAGCTGAAGACGCGCGCGGACGGCAAGGGGACGACGACCTGGACCCACGACAAGCTCGGCCGGGCAACGAAGCGCAAGGACCCGGACGGGGTCGCGGAGTGGCGCTACGATCCGACCATGCCGAAACGCGCGCTCGGCGCGCTGGAGCGGCGCTGCTACAAGAACGGCGCCGCCGCCACCGGCTGCGCCGGCTCGATGATGGACCCGGACTTCAGGGAGGCGCTCGAGTACGACGGCGACGCGCGCCTCAAGCAGTCGACCACGACGATCGGCGCGCCCGCGGTCGACAAGACCTACATCCACGGCTACACCTACTATTCCAACGGCCGCCTGAAGACGGTTTCGTATCCCTCGGGGCTGACGGCGCACCACGCCTATAACGCCCGGGGCTACCGGACGGAGCTGAGGCGGGACTCGTCGAGCGGGGCGTTGCTGGAGAGGCGCACGGCGATGGACGCCCGGGGCAACGTCACCGGGGTGACGTACGGCAACGGCGTGACGACGACGCGGACCTTCGACCCGAAGACGGGCCGGCCGACCGACATCGACACGGTCGCGGGCGGCGGGACGAAGATCCAGGACAACGCCTATGTCTGGCGCAGCGACGGCCTGCTGTCGAGCCGCGCGAGCCATGTCGGCCGCAACAACGCGAAGCTGGAGGAGTTCGCCCACGACCCGCTGGGCCGGCTGAAGACCGCGACCACGAAGCTGAACAACACGACGCGCCGGATCCTGAGCCAGACCTACGACGCGAGGGGCAACCTGAAGACGAAGACCAGCTCGGTCGGCGCGGATATCGACGTGTCCTCCTACAGCCACACCGACGCGGCGAGGCCGAACCGCCTGAAGACCGCGACCATCGACGGCAAGTCGCACACGTTCGGCTACGACGCCGACGGCAACATCACCGGGTACGACTGCACCTCGGCCGGCTGCGGCGACGACAAGTTCGTCGATTGGAACGGCCGCAACCTGCCGGCGCGGATCACCCTGGGCGCGAGCAGGACCGACGCGACGCCGACGGCGCGCGACGAGTTCGCCTACGGCCCGGACGGGGCACGCCACCACAGGAAGACGACGCACATGGACGGCCGGACCCTGCGCACGGAGCACACGTACTACGTCGGCGCGTTCGAGGAGCTGCTGCCGCGCGCGGGCGCCGCGCACACGTCGATCCGGCAGACCCGGGTCACGGACGGGGTGCGGCATGTGAAGACGACGGCGGCGGCCACGGACGACGAGGGCGAAGAGACAACGACCACCGCAAGCTACGTCGACTACATGCACAGGGACCACCTGGGCTCGGTGGAGGGCACCACCGACGCGTCCGGGGCGCGCACGCGCACATTCGCCCACGACCCGTTCGGCGAGCGGCGCAAGGCGGACTGGACGGCGGCGCTGACGGAGTCGGAGCGCGTCGCGCTGGAGGCGGGGGCGGACCCGCGCACGCGCGGCCACACGGGCCACGAGCACCTGGAGCGGACGGGATTCATTCACCGCGGCGGACGCGTCTACGACCCGACCCTGGGCCGGTTCCTGAGCCCGGACCCGCTGGTCTCGGACCCGGCCTCCGCGCAGGCCTGGAACGGCTACAGCTACGTCTCGAACAGCCCCATGAGCCTCGTCGACCCGAGCGGGCTGTCGCAGGCGCCGGTGCGGGGAGGCTGCGCCATGGTCGGGTTCGCGTGCCGGCAGGGGGGAGCCGCCGGCGGCGGGTTCGGCCTGGAAACCGTCGTCTCGACCTTCAGCTTCTGGTTCGTGGACGTCCTCGTCTCCTGGGTCCCGACCTGGAACCACGACCCGGATTGGATCTTCGGCGAGTGGGACTCCTTCGACCCCTTCCGCTACGAATACGTCTATCGGCAAGCCAGCATCACCGTCACCAGCCAGGTGCCGGTGGCCGGCGTCCTGAACCTCACGCGCAGGGACATCGGGGCGTTGCGATTCGATTTCGGAAACGAGGATCGGATAATGCCTCAAGCTATTGCTTGGGGGCCGCTGATTCAGCTCGTTGCACGTACGGGCAAGGCAATATTTGACACTGCGAGGGCGGCAGGAAGCAAGATCAAGAAATGGGTCGACAAGCTCAAAGGGCCGAAGCAGGATCCGGCCAGACAAACGGAGACAACACCGAACTCCCAAAGACCATCGGTAACAAACGAAAGCCTTCGTAACACCGTTAATGAGTTGTACCGGGAGGGCGACCAGATCCCCGGAGGGACCGCTGGCGCAGTTCGATATGAGCGACGTACAGGCAACTTGGTCGGAGGCAAGTCGCATATCATGAAAGCCAGAGAACGCATAGCGAATCTGGAACGCATCCTTCGTGAACAAGATCTTTCCCCGAGCGACAGGGATACCGCGATTCGGCTAAGGGACGATCTCGAAAACGCATTGAAGACGCCAAGAGGGCCTCGATGAGCCATGATGAGTACGCATCGCTAATTGATCGATTGCTTGAGGTCGTACCGGAAGTCAAAGCCGACTACGAACGGCAGTTCAAGAGTTGGGACAAGGCCCCCAGCCCCGGAATCGTATTCGCCAACGTACTCGCTCCATACCTAGCCGAACTCGCACAGCATGATCGCACTGATAGATTGAAGTCCATTCTGGGATTCTTGGAGCCGTTGGCAACCCACAAGGATTCGAGCGTAGTCCACGTAATCTCACACTCTGTCATCTACAACGTCATCAATCGTCGCAGCTTCAACAGGAGTCTCTGGCTCGAGTGCTTGGGACCAGCCATGAAAAAGATGTTGGAAGAGCTCGAACATCCTCCCGAATATGCGTCTCTGAATGATGAATTGATCGAAGTCGTTCCCGAGATTAGGAAGGCCTACGAGGATCTGCTCAGGCGATACGGTGGAGACCAGATTCCAGGCCCTCACATCGTTTTTGCCGATATTCTGTCTCCACACTTGGCTCAGCTCGCCCGACGTCGAGACGCAACTAGATTGCGATCGATATTCGGACTTCTTGAGCGCTTCGCGCGACATGAGAACTCCGACATCGGCGATGTCATTGCGCTTTCTGTAATTGCTCCCCTTGTCGACGACTGCCCCAAAAAGTTCTGGCTGGGATTTTTGGGACCCACGATGAAGGAGATGGTGACGGATCTCGAATCTTCCTGATTCGCCACTTGGCGACGTGCCGAGTAGACCGCGTCACGGGGACTCGGGCGTTCGATCCGAAGACGGCCGGGCAAAGCTGAGGGCCACGAGGAAATCCTGACCTACGACCGGCTGGGCCGGCTCGACGGCGCGCTCACGAGGCTCGGCGGCAGCGAGTTCGTGACCCGCAAGCTGAGCTTCGGGTACGACGCGAGGGGCAACCAGAAAACAGGATCCAGACAGGCCAAATCCGAAACCGGACAAGCCGACTCAACAGGATCGGCCGAATCTGGAGCGACAAGGCGAACGCGGCAAGCCGAAGCCCGCGCCCAATTTTGAAACTCCGACAAATCCACCATCCTTGCCCCCCACCGATTTGCCGGAGGGACATACAGTGAGAGTGATGCCACCGACCGAACAGTATCCCAACGGATACTGGAGGCAATACAATGAGTATGGTCAGGCGGTCAACCCGGCCACAGGAAGACCGCCAAGCAATGTCACAAGGCTAGAATTTCGCGCACAAACACATGTGCCATTGCCACCTCAATAGGGAAGGAGATTTGCAGTGTATGGAGTCCCAGAGAAAGACCGGCTTGTTGGGCTAATAGGAAAAGAGCTTATTCAGATTTGCGCTGGTGTTCATCAGATAATATTTCAGTTCGAAAAAGATGTCCGAGTCAGTGTAGAGTCTGGGATCGAATACCCGACGCTTGACGAAAAAGAGACCGGTGGCTGTTGCAAAGCGGCAGTCTTGATGGGACTTCTGGGCTCCACTGTGAGTAGAGTCCATAGAATTGACAACAGAACGTTAAGACTAATATTTGCCAACGGCAGTTCCATTGAGTTGAAGGACGACAGCGATCAGTATGAGTCGTTTCAGATTGAATTTGGCGATGATCTGATAGTCGTATAAACGTACGGACTCGGGGCACTGGAAGGATGAGGGCACAAGTTCGCCGCTCCAAGGTGGCAATCGCCTACGCTAACGGCTGGAGTGGGCAGGTTGTCGATCCGATCTTGGCCGAGTGCCGACGTCAATATGGAGCGAGACGCCCACCCAGTCTGTCGCACCGAAGACTCCGGGGCGGCCGGGCACGACGAGACGCTGACCTGGATCTTCGGCGAGTGGGACTCCTTCGACCCCTTCCGCTACGAATACGTCTATCGGCAAGCCAGCATCACCGTCACCAGCCAGGTGCCGGTGGCCAGCGTCCTGAACCTCACGCGCAGACCGATCGGACTGCCGAGCTTCGATCACGGCTATCGTGATCGTTTCGATCCCCAAGCGCGGGGTAGATTGCTACGGCCAATCGCGAATTGGATTCGCGACAAGCTCAAAAAAAACGAAGCCGGACAAGGAGCGAGAAAACGCGAAGCCGACGCCAAGAGACCCGTCCATGACTCCAGAGTCGGACGGTCCGATTGAGTCAGTAGAGGACGTGTTTTCGAACCCTTCGTTGTTGGAAGGCAGGAGTCTGGAGCAGGTTCAATCGGAAATTGGCAATGCGCCAGTTGGGTACAGGACGTAATGCACGATAGTGAAACCCATCCTGAAGGCGGATGGGTATTCAGAGAAGTCAATCAAGCGGGCAACTTAACAGGTAGAAGAATCCAATATCACCCGGGTACTTGGAGACATTTCGAGGGGAAGGCATACTGGAAAATCTCGGCGGCCAATCAAACGACCGTTCGGGTTCTGGCGGGACAGTATGGCATCACGGCACATTTGTGAATTCGGGGCTGAACCGATGACTCTACTACACGGTCAATATGCGCTCCTGGTCGCGGGTCTACAGTTGCTTGCGGCCGACGCAGAAGATCAGCTCGCATTCTTGCCCGATTTTGTTGTAGCTACCGATGAGGTCGCGGGAGATTTCTCCGACGCGTTTCTTCTATTGCCGCAACTAGAAGAAGGTGGAACGGTCAAGCGCAACCCGATGTGATTCGGCGAGTGGACCGCTTGTTGGACTCTAGGCCAGGGACGCCATATGGATCGCTTGCCTACTATGCCGCCCAGTTGAGGCACCACGACTTTTGGGCCCGTGCGCGCGTAGCGGCAAGGGAAGCGCTTCTCGCTCTGAATGAAGAAGTCGTTCCTCCGGAGTTATGGTGGAAACAGCGCGAAGCACGCGAACAACGATAACGCGGTCGCCTTGGAGGCACGAGCTGCGGTTTCCGACCCAATACTGACCTTCTCGCCTCGGTGCCCCGTCGCTGATCGAAGTCGCGGTCGCGGCCAGCCGAGGACACGCACCGTGACCCGAACAGGCGCAAGCCAAATCGACACCGAAACTCGAGACGCCAACAAACCCACCTCAACTTCCTCTGTCGAATCTACCCCAAGGAGTGAGACTATTTCGCGGCAAACCAACTGAACAATACCCGGATGGCTATTGGAAGATCGAGCCATGAAGCCACGTACTACGTCGGCGCGTTCGAGGAGCTGCTGCCCGGGCCGAGGGCTTCGCAGATAGACACATCGAGAAGGATCTTGACCATGCCGAAATCTGTAGGATCCACTGCACTCCCTAGACTTGGGAGGGGATGTGGACCCGAGCGGCCGCCATCGTCCGCTCGGGTCAAACCAACTCGGGTGGGCATTACCCTCGCGAACCTGACGGTCGCATTGAGGCTCGGCGCCATGACCGTGCTCGCGTTGGCTGCCGGGTGCGTCGGGCACTATCCAACAGACTTGGACATCTCGGTTCGAGACGTGGTGGACAGGTCTGGAATCGTGGCCATTGCGCGCAGCGCCCAGTACCCGCGTGTTGTGCCTCCGTTGGAACGAGCCATCCTATTGAGGATCTCGTCGCGGGAGAATTTTGTGCGCCGCGCGGCGTCGGAAGGAGCATCCACTCGGCTGGATGGTCATTTCTGCGAAGGCAAGGTCGCCAATCTGGTTGGCTCCCTCTACGTGAACGGCGCGCCTGCCGGGTTGCCGCTCGAAGAAGGTGGCGCGAGGAACCTGCCTCAAGCGGACGACGACGGTCTGTACGTGCTCGATGGCTTTCTCAAGATACGGGACGAGTGGGCTCGGAGAGAGCTGGACCACCGGGACAGAATCGATCCGAGTCAAGAATACTACGAGACGTTCGACCTCGAGAAGCAGGCGCGCGATGTTTGCCTGTATGTTAGAGGAGGGACGATGTGGTTTCGCTTCTTCGCATACAAGTCGAACGTTGTGGTCATTCCGAAGGAGGAAATCGCGACGGTCTTGATGAAGGCCAAGGGCGAGTAAACGCCGCCGATTCCCACGACGCCGAGGGCAACGTCGACCGCCACAGGTGCACGGCCGCCTCGGGACAACCTTCCAGTGCGTATCACGCTGAGTGGCGACAAGAAGCCAGGGGCCCGCGACAAGTTCACCGATAACGGCTTAGATGACCGTCACCTATTGCACAATCGGTAAACCGTGACAAGGGTATATTACGAGGAAAATGATGTTTAGGTCTCTATCGTTAGCATTTCTGTTGGTTCTCGCCCCAAACGTCCTGGCCGAAAACTGTAAGTTGGAGACTGGGAGGTATGTGATCGCAGGGGGTAGCGAGTTCCATACCGCCTTGGACTTTTCGTCTGATGGTACTGTCGTCCTTGAGCATGAGAACTGGATTCCCGGACAATACCAAGATAGACGTCGTTGGACGATTGCCGGCACGTGGTCATGCAGGAATTTCGACGTATCGCTACTTCTCGGAAAGGAAGAGTGCTCGGCGAAATTGGTTTCGGTGGGACGCAATCCCCTGGGCATCGAAGAAGATGCGTTGGTTCTCCAGTTTGTAGATACGGGAAAGGTAGACTACCTTCTGGACGGAGCCGTGTTCTATGAGGAACATTTGCTGGAGTGAGTTTCAAGACTGACGCGACCACGATGCGGAGGTTCGACTTGAGGACGTGCAGGCCATCGGACATCGACACGGCCGCGGGTGGCGGGACGAGATCCAGGACAAGGTGCCCAAATGCGCAACCTTCACCATTCCACGACAGCAACGTAACGATGAGTTGGGCCTACGACGAATTAAGCCCCCTCCTCGCCCACACCCCAATCGGTCAATACACCCCCGGAACCAGCCGACGACGGACCTTCGACCGGTATTGCGCCCATAGCTCGCCGTACTTGCCGTCACAGCGGCGGTCGTCGATGCGCTCCCGGGCGATGAAGAAGACCGTCAGGTAGACGAAGTACACCCACGCCCACGCGTTCGTGAAGTGTCCGAGCGCAAGTGCCATGCCGAGCGCCTCAAGGATCTCGCCGGTGTAGTTCATGTGCCGCGCCCTGCCCCAGAAGCCGCTGCACAGGATCGTGTGTTCGCCGTCCGTGACGGTGGCCGGCTTGACGAAACCCAAGAAGGCGCGTTCCGGGAACCGTTTGAAAGTGTACTTCTGCAGGTTGGCGCCGCGGGTGATCACCCAGCCCAGCAGGAAGATCGCTGCGGAACCCCCGAGCCAGAGGGGACTCCAGGACGGATCGATGTCCGGTGCGGGGAGATGGGCCGTCCCCCAGAGCGCCACCGGATACAGGCAGGGGTAGACCGCAATGCAGCCGACGATGAGCTTGAAGCCAAGGCGCTCCTCGAAAATGTCGAAGGTGAAGAGCTGCACGCGCTCGAAGCAGAAGTAGTCGGCCACGAACCAGACCCACATCGCGGTGTGCAACATCAGGCCGATATTGGCAGCCTCGCCGTACTGGCCGTAGTGGTACGCGGCGCTCGAAACGGCGTTGAGGGCGAGCAGCGTGCCGCCGAAGATGTACATGAACATCTTGACGTCGACGTGCCCGGCAATCTGCACGTTGCGGGAACGGCCTTCGATCCACTGGACCCACGGACTCCGGTCGTCCGCGGGTGCCCGCAGCACCAGCCAGACGGTAAGCACGAGGCTCAGGGCGACGGCGCCGGCAAGGGCGTGCCATTTGACCTCCCAGAGCCAGCCGAGAGGCGCGAACGTCAGTTCCAGCCACCAGATGACGAGGGCGGCGAAAAAGACGGCCAGGCCGTTGAGGCGGTAGCAGGGCGTTTCCTCTGCACCGCGGTACGCGTAGCCGTCCACGCGCAGGGCGGGGATCACGACGTGCAGGACCAGGAGGATCGCGAAGATGGCAGTCGGCGTCAGGAATGCCGCAACTGTCTGCCAGGTGTTGGCGTCGGTCATGGATGGCCTCCACAGCCTGTCTGGCTTGGGTGGTTGGGACGGGACAACAGTGTATGGGGAACGCCCGTCTCCGCAAGGAAAAGCCTCGCCAGCAACCTTAGCCGCCAACCATCTCGACCGCCGCGCAGTGCCAGGACGACAAGTCGCCGCCGGTTTGTGGGACACATATGTCCCTCAAATCGCGTTGATGGACAAATCAGGGCAAAAGTGTCCCACAAACGGGCGCCTGATCGGGAACTGGTGGGCCCACCAGGACTCGAACCTGGGACCGATCGATTATGAGTCGAGTGCTCTGACCAACTGAGCTATGGGCCCTTGGCCGGTAGTCTAACCGCTACCGGTACTTTTTATGGCCAAAGGTATGGCCAAAGGTATGGCCGAAGGCGGCCTGGTTAACGCGTGTCGCCAAGCTCGTCGAGGAAGCCTCGAAGGTGCTCCGACCGGCTCGGGTGGCGCAGCTTCCTGAGCGCCTTGGCTTCGATCTGCCGTATGCGCTCCCGGGTGACGTCGAACTGCTTGCCGACCTCTTCCAGCGTGTGGTCGGTATTCATGTCGATGCCGAAACGCATGCGCAGGACCTTCGCTTCGCGCGTGGTCAGGTCGCCGAGCACGGACCGGGTCGCTTCCTTGAGCCCTTCGCTGGTCGCCAGTTCCACCGGAGAACCGACGGTGGAGTCCTCGATGAAGTCGCCGAGATGCGAGTCTTCGTCGTCGCCCACCGGCGTTTCCATGGAGATCGGCTCTTTCGCGATCTTCAGCACGCGCCGGACTTTCTCCTCCGGCATTTCCATGCGCTCGCCGAGTTCTTCCGGCGTCGGGTCGCGACCCATCTCCTGCAGCATCTGCCGCGAGATGCGGTTGAGCTTGTTGATCGTCTCGATCATGTGCACCGGAATGCGGATGGTGCGCGCCTGATCCGCGATCGAGCGCGTGATCGCCTGGCGGATCCACCAGGTCGCGTAAGTCGAGAACTTGTAGCCGCGGCGGTATTCGAACTTGTCCACCGCCTTCATCAGGCCGATGTTGCCCTCCTGGATCAGGTCCAGGAACTGCAACCCCCGGTTGGTGTACTTCTTGGCGATGGAGATCACCAGCCGCAGGTTCGCCTCGACCATGTCCTTCTTGGCCCGGCGCGCCTTGGCTTCGCCCACGGCCATGCCGCGATTGATTTCCTTGATCTCGCCGATCGAAATCCCGGACTGGGAGGCGATGTTCTTCAGCCGCTTCTGCAGCCGCACGATCTCCGGCTTGTTCGCGTCCAGCGCCTTGCTGTACGGGTGCTTGCCCTTGATGTGGCGGTTCACCCAGGCGATCGATGTCTCGTGCCCCTGGAACTCCTTCACGAAGGTCCGCCGCGGCATGCGTACTTCGTTGACGCACACGTCCATGATCGCGGTCTCGTAGCGCCGCACCTGGGCGCGCGCCGCGCGCGGCATCACGACCAGCACTTCGTGGTGCTTCGGCACGAGTTTGAACGGCGACATCGCGACCGAGACCGCATCCCGATCGCGTTTCGCGGCCTTCGACAGGCGACCTTCCGAAGCGGCGGTCTCTTGCGCGCGCTCGTAGGCCTCCCGCAACACGCCGAATCGCTTGGCCGCCTCCACCGGATCGGGCCTCTTTTCGTTGTCGTCGTCGTCCTTGCTGCCGTTCTTCGTTGCCTGGGTGCGCGCATCCACCTGCGCGGCGCGCGGCACGTTTTCGGCGGGATCGAGATAGCCGACGAGCAGATCGGACAGCTTGTCCAGCTCCACCACGGTGTCATAGGCCTTGAGGAGGTATTCCACCGTTCCGGGGAAATAGGCCAGCGCCGACAGCACATCGCGAATCCCTTCCTCGATGCGCTTGGCGATGGCGATCTCGCCTTCGCGGGTCAGGAGGTCGACGGTGCCCATTTCGCGCATGTACATGCGCACCGGGTCGGTCGTTCGGCCGACTTCCGTCTCGACCGCCGCAAGCGCCGCCGCAGCCTCTTCGGCTGCCAGCTCGTCGGCGGTGTTTTCCTCAGCGTTCATCAACTCGTCGGGGTCCGGAGCGGTTTCGTACACCGTGATCCCCATGTCGTTGATCATGCGAATGATGTCTTCGATCTGATCGGGATCGGAGATATCCTCCGGCAGATGGTCATTGACCTCGGCGTAGGTCAGGAAACCCTGTTCCTTGCCCTTCGCGATCAGGTCCTTCAGTCGTGATTGCTGCTGTTCTGTCTCGGTCGCCATAACCCCTCGATTTAGAACGTTTTGCCCAAGCGGGCAAACCGCCGATTATACATGTTTCCCTATGACGTCAGTGGCATGGAATTTCTTCCAATACTGCCTATTTCGCGGGTGCCCGCTCCGTTTCGGACGACGTCTCGACGCCGGCGTCGTCCGCCCTGCCCCGAGCGGCCCCCGACGCGCTCAGGTATCGCGCGATGTTCTCCTTAGTGGGGGCATTCTTGATCGAATCAACCAGCGCGCGCAGGTCGCGGTGCGCACGTTCCTCGACGTAGTGCCTGACGCCATCGACAAACTCCGCTTCGAGCGCTTCGGCATCGAGCATCCGTTCCGAGTCGGCGAGATCGCGCAGTTCATCGTAAACGGGTTCCTGGACGAAACGCGCCAGCAGCACCGAGGCATCGGCGTCGCCATCCTTCTCCGCCCACCGTGCGACGCGCAGGAACAGCGAATCGTCGTCGGACCCGTCGAACAGGTCGTCGACCAGGGATCTGTCCAGCTTCCGGAAGAGCGATGGCCTTTGCAGCAGGCAGCGGAGCAACCGGCGATCAAGTCCCGACGTGCGGGCCACGGGCGGCGCCTCCGGATCCGGCGGTGGCGGCGCCTCGTCCATCCACGGTTGTCCCGGTTCTGCAGGCGGCGGGTCGAGCGAACTCGGATCCACTCCCGCCATGCCCGCGAGGCGGTCCACCAGCAAGTCTCGCAACACGCCTTTCGGGATGCGGTAGACATGCGGTTTGGCGAGTTCCCACAATCGCGCACGGGCGTCCATGGATCCCAGGTCGATGCCCCTGGACAACTCCTCGACGAGATAGTCCCCGGCAGCGGTCGAATCCGCGATGCGCTCCTCGAGCTTCGCCCTGCCCTCGCTCCGGACGAGACTGTCCGGGTCTTCGCCTTCCGGCAGGAATACGAACTTGCACTGGCGGCCGGCCCGCAATGACGGAAGACTCGCCTCGAGCGCGCGCCAACCCGCCTGTCTTCCAGCCCGATCGCCGTCGAAGCAGCACACCACTTCGGGCGTGTTCCGATAGAGTTTCTCGAAGTGTTCCGTGCCGACCGCCGTGCCCAGGGTGGCGACGGCGTTCGGTATCCCGTTCTGGGCGAGGGCGACCACGTCCATGTACCCCTCGACGACGATCAGCCGGTCGAGGGCTCGCCCATGGTCACGGCGCGTGGCGTGCCTGGCCTCGTAGAGTCCATACAGTTCGCGCGCCTTGTGGAACACCGGCGTCTCCGGCGAGTTCATGTACTTGGGGCCTGCGTCCGCATCGGGCATGAGGCGCCCGCCGAAAGCCACCACCCGTCCCCTGGAATCGCGAATCGGGAAAATGATCCTGGCCCTGAACCGATCATACGTGCGACCCGCGTCGTTTCGCGCCAGCAGCCCCGCATCGACCATCCTGTCCGCTTCGGCGTCCATCCGGGTCTTCAGGAAATCCCACCCCGGCGGCGCGTAGCCGATACCGAACCGATGCGCGGTCTCGCCGTCGAGCCCGCGCTGTTTCAGGTAGTCGATCGCTTCCTGGTGTTCGCGCAAGGCGCGGCGGTACAGCTTCGCCGCCTCGGCAAGCAGTTCGTAGAGCCCCGTGTCGGGCTTCTCGATCCGCCCCCCGCCTTCCCTCGGCACCTCGACGTGGGCGATGGCCGCGAGCGCCTCGACGGCCTCGACGAACTCCATGCGGTCGTGCTCCATCAGGAAGGTCAGCGCGGTGCCGCCCGCGCCGCACCCGAAGCACTTGTAGCCCCGTTCGGGAGTGACGTGGAACGAGGGTGTCTTTTCCTGGTGGAAGGGACAGCAGGCCTTGTAGGACTTCCCGGCCTTCGTCAGTTTCACGCGCGCGTCGATGAGGTCGACGATGTCGATCCGCTCAAGAAGATCGTTGATAAAGGACTGCGGAATACGGCCAGCCATTGGCGATCAGATTAACGCTTCCGGGGCGCGAAAGGTAGGAGCGCCGGAGGTTTTTGACCCAGCCCGATTCGGAGCGGTCGGGCGCCGCCCCGTTTCTGGCAAAATAACCGGCTCCCCGGATATCCGAGCGCCCATGAGCCGCGATACTTTCAACGCCCGTCGGACCCTTGTGGTCGACGGAGACGAATACGATTACTTCAGCCTGCCCGATGCGGCGAGCAACGGTGCGGGAGACTCCGAGCGGCTGCCCGTCTCGCTCAAGGTGCTGCTCGAGAACCTGCTTCGATTCGAGGACGGCAGCACCGTTGACGCGGAGGACGTGCGCGCGCTCGGTTGCTGGGCAGACGACGCGCCAGACGCAAGGGAGATCGCCTACCGGCCGGCGCGGGTGCTGATGCAGGATTTCACCGGCGTTCCCGCGGTGGCCGATCTCGCGGCCATGCGCAGCGCCGTCGTCGCGGCGGGCGGCGATCCCGGCATCATCAATCCGCTCTCGCCGGTCGACCTCGTGGTCGACCACTCGGTCATGGTGGACCGCTTCGGCGCGCCCGCGGCATTCGAGGCGAACGTGGAACTGGAGATGCAGCGAAACCGCGAGCGCTATCGCTTCCTGCGCTGGGGACAGCAGGCGTTCGACAACTTCCGGGTAGTGCCGCCGGGCACCGGCATCTGTCACCAGGTGAACCTCGAATACCTTGCCAGCGGCGTATGGACCAGCCGGGAAAACGGCCGCACGCTCGCCTATCCCGACACGCTGGTAGGGACCGACAGCCACACCACGATGATCAACGGCCTCGGCGTGCTCGGATGGGGCGTGGGCGGCATCGAGGCGGAGGCGGCGATGCTCGGACAGCCCATCTCGATGCTCATCCCGGACGTCGTCGGTTTCCGGCTCGGCGGAGCGTTGCCGGAGGGCATCACCGCCACCGACCTGGTGCTTCGCGTCGTCGAGATCCTGCGCGAGCACGGCGTCGTCGGGAAATTCGTCGAGTTCTACGGCGACGGTCTCGACAACCTGCCGCTGGCCGACCGGGCGACCATCGCCAACATGGCGCCGGAGTACGGCGCCACCTGCGGGCTGTTCCCCGTCGATCGTGAAACGATCAACTACCTCGAGCTTTCGGGTCGGCCGGAGAAGACCGTCGCCCTCGTGGAAGCGTATGCCAGGGCACAGGGCCTGTGGCGCGAGGAAGGGCCTGAACCGGTGTTCACGGACACCGTCGAACTCGACCTCGGCAGCGTGCAGGCGGCGCTGGCGGGTCCACGCCGTCCCCAGGATCGCGTCGCCATGTCGGACCTCGATCGCGCGTTCGAGGAGTCGCTCGAACTGCAAGGCCGCCGCGCTTCCGCATCGGCGCCGGTTCCGGGCGCGGACTATGACCTCAGCGACGGCGACGTCGTCATCGCGGCGATCACATCCTGCACCAACACGTCCAATCCCGCGGTCATGCTCGGCGCCGGCCTGGTGGCGAAGAAGGCGCTCGCGCGCGGCCTGTCGGTCAAGCCGTGGGTCAAGACGTCCCTGGCGCCGGGGTCGAAGGTCGTCACCGAGTATCTCGCCGGGGCCGGACTGCAGGAGTCCCTTGACCAGCTCGGATTCAACCTCGTGGGCTATGGCTGCACGACTTGCATCGGCAACTCCGGGCCGCTTCCCGAGCCGATCTCGGCGGCGATCGAGAGCGGCGACCTGGTCGTCTCGTCGGTGCTGTCGGGCAATCGCAACTTCGAGGGCCGGGTGCACCAGGAAGTCCGGGCCAACTGGCTCGCTTCGCCGCCGCTGGTGGTCGCCTACGCGATCGCCGGCACCGTGCGCATCGACCTCGCATCGCAACCCGTCGGACAGGACCCGGAAGGCGAGGACGTCTACCTGGCCGATATCTGGCCGAGCAACGCGGAGATCGCGGATGTCGTGGCGGCGGTATCCGCCGACATGTTCCGTCGCGAATACGCCGACGTCTTCGCCGGGCCCGAGGCCTGGCGCGGCATCGACATCGACGATTCCAGCACCTATGGCTGGGAAAACTCGACCTATATCAAGCAACCGCCGTTCTTTAGCGTCGGAGGCGACCTGCAACAGGGCGTGGAAGTATCGGGCGCGCGCATTCTCGCCGTGCTCGGCGACTCCGTCACGACCGATCACATCTCGCCCGCGGGCATGATCCAGCCCGCCAGCCCGGCCGGCGAGTACCTGCAACAGGCCGGCGTGCAGGTCGCGCAGTTCAACTCCTACGGGTCGCGCCGCGGCAACCACGAGGTGATGATGCGCGGCGCTTTCGCCAACATCCGCATCAGGAACGAAATGGTCCCCGGCGTGGAGGGCGGCTATACCACCCACATCCCGAGCGGCGACCGGATATCGATCTACGACGCCGCGGTGCGATACCAGGGCGAGGGCACGCCGCTGGTGATCTTCGCCGGCAAGGAGTACGGCACCGGATCGAGCCGGGACTGGGCGGCCAAGGGCACCCGGCTGCTCGGCGTCCGCGCCGTGATCGCCGAGAGTTTCGAGCGGATCCACCGTTCCAACCTGATCGGCATGGGCGTGCTGCCCCTGGTGTTCAGCGACGGCGACTCCCGCGCCAGCCTCGGGCTCACGGGGGACGAGATCGTGGACATCGCACTACCGGAAGACGCAGACGGTATCGAACCCAGGCAGGACCTCGACCTCACGGTCCGGCGCGAAGACGGCGGCACGGAGACCTTCGTCGTGCAGAGCCGCCTCGATACGGAAAACGAGATCGAGTACTACCGCGCCGGCGGCATCCTGCAGTTCGTGCTGAACAAGCTGGTGGCGGAGAGCTAGCCAGCCAGGTGGGCAAGACAGCCCGTTTCGCGCAGCAGGGCGTTGACGCGCTCGTCACCGCTGACCCGCTCATACTTTGATTTCAGGACGCCGAGCGAGCGTGCATGGTACTTCTGTGGCCGCTGCGTCCAGGCGTTGCCCTTGAGTTCCACCGTGAATTCCTCTTCGCCCGCTTCGATGGCGGCGGCGTTCGCCACGCTCCATGGCAGGAACAGCGCGCCAACCTGGTCGGCCAGGAGCGGCGTCAGGGACGGCGCCAGCGACTCCCACGGCTCGAACTCACCCATGGCCACCGGCGCCAGCATGCGGTCGATCCAGGCGGACACGCCGGGGGCGCTGGCCTCGATGATCTGCCGCGGCGTGTGATCGCGCCGGGAGGTATAAAGCTGACCCCAGAGCCCGAAGTCGGCGAACGCCGGGCGTCCGCCGAAGAGATACGGGCGGGTAGCGAGATGTGACTCCAGAAAACCGAGCGCGTCCTTGAAGGACTGTTCGATCTGCGGCGCCGTCACCGCGTTGGAGCCGACGAACCAGACGCGGTTGACCATTCGCTCCCGAACCACCTTCGCGGCCTCGTCGATCTCCGCGTCCGTCGCGTTCGGCCGCATCATCGCCGCGAGCCTCCGGGCACAGCCCACCTGATCGATCTCGCGGGCCCAGCGCAGGTGGAACATCCACTTGTTGCCCCATTCGTCGCCGAATTCCTCCAGCAGCACCGAAACGAACGCGGCGACGGGGTCGGGAGGATGGATGCCGCGTTCGCTGAATTCCGGCTCGAGCGCATCGATGATCGGCGTCGAGTCCTGCATGCCGCGGTCGTCCGGAGTCACCACCAGAGGAACCAGCGGCAAACGCGCGTGCCTGTCGTACAGCTCGGATGCCTCAACACGCGACAACCATTCGTGCGGAATCCCCTTGTAGCGGAAGTACGCCCGCACCTTGACCGAATACGGCGACTCCTCCGCACCGATGATCCGATATGCCTCCACCATGTCTTCCTCCCGCGAGTGCCCGCCTGTCATTATGTTGCATGACCACGGGTCATTGCGAAGAGTCAACCTCGAGGCGCGCCGCCCGGTTCGAAATTGCAGACCAGGGCTTCCACCATGGCGTTCCGGTTCCGCATCCTGCCGCCAGCGTGGTAGAAGTGATCCCTGGTCGCGATGTGGAACCTGCTCCAGTAGCGCTTCACCATGTCGTTTTCGCGGTACGCGTTGTGGTGCCAGGTCGACAGCAGGAAGCGCGCCCTGGTCGTCGACAGCGCATCGAATAGCCTTCCCTCGTCCGCTTCCGTCCAGCCGCTGTAGTAGTCGGCGTACCTTCCCCAATAGGGAGGGTCGCAGTAGATGACATCGTCCGCTCCCGCCATGCCGATGACTTTCGCGAACGGCGCGTGCAGGAAACGCCAGTCCCTTGCGATCGCCCGCCCCGCCCTGTCAACCTGGTTCACGATCTTCGTGATGTACGCCCTGCTGAACCGGTTCGGGTTCTTGCAGAACGGGATGTTCCACTCGCCGCGCTGGTTGAAACGCATCATGCCGTTGAAGCCGGCACGGGACAGGAACAGGAAGTCCAGCGGATCGTGGGTTCGGTTGAATCTTTCCCGGATGCGGTTGTAGTGCGTTCCACCGGCGGCGCGAAGATTCGCTCCCTCCGCCTCCAGGTATGCCCGCACGCCATCGGGACAGATGACGCCCCGCTGCACTTGCCGGTAGAACCGGATGACATGCGGATTGGCGTCGCCCAGCACCGCGCGCGGAAAGCCGCAGTTGAACGCGACCACGCCCGTGCCGAGGAACGGTTCGATCCAGCGGCCTGTCGCATCGGGAACGAGCGACTGGATCCACGGCACCAGCTTGGTCTTGATTCCCTGGCTCTTGATCGGCGGAACGATGACCGGCACCGGTGACCCCCGGGTGAACGACTCGGGTCCATTGTTTCACTCGGCGCGAACGGTTGCCAAACGCACCGGCCCGCGTCCATGTGGTAACGTCGCGCGCCACGTATTCGCAAGAGGAATCAGCATGACCGATGCGTCCCCGCTGCCGGTTGGCGACCCCAAGACCCTTGGCTTCGACCCGGAACGCCTGTCGCGCATCGGTCCCGCCATGCAGGCGTTCGTGGACGACAGGCGCGTCCCCAACCTCATAACGCTCGTCGCCCGCCGCGGACAACTGGTCCACCTTGAAGCGCGCGGCGTGCTCGACTTCGACACCGGCGTGCCCGCGACAACCGATACGCTGTGCCGGATGTACTCCAACACCAAGCCCGTCGCCAGCGTCGCCACGATGATTTTGTTCGAGCGCGGCGTGCTGGCACCGGACGACCCCGTCGCGAAGTTCCTTCCCGAGTTCGCGCACAGCGAGGTGCGTGTCCCGAACCTGCCGATGACGACAGAACCGGCCAGGCGACCGGTCACGATTCGCGACTGCATCGCCAACACCACGAGCTTTACCGACGCTGCGACGATGCCAATGTTCTATCGCCAGCAATACGGCGATGCGCTCAAGACCCTGGGCTGGATGTCCCGCGACGACGACTCGCCGCTGCCGGGCAACCGCGAGCGCGTGCGGGCGCTCGCCGAGATTCCGCTCGCCGCACAGCCGGGAGAGCGGTTCGTCTATCACATCGGGTATCCCGTGCTCGGCGCCGTCCTTGCCGAGGTCTGCGAACAGCCCCTGGACGCCTTCTTCCGGGACAACATCTTCGAGCCCCTGGGAATGGTGGATACGGACTTCTACCTCAAGGACGGCGCGTTGAATCGTTTCGGCACGTGTTACGTGCCGCGCGAGGAAGAAGACGAAGTCCGCCTCGTGGCAGCGGAGAAGGCAGAGACGAGCGAGAAACACGTCGGCCCCCGAACCGAGTTCGGCGTCGGCGGCGACAGCGGGGGCATCCTTTCCACGGCCGGCGACTACGCGCGTTTCGGCCAGATGCTGCTGAACGGGGGCGAACTCGACGGTGTACGCATCCTCGGCCGCAAGACGGTCGACATGATGCTCGGCAACCACACGGCGGACCTGCAGACTCCCTTCGACCGCGGTTTTCATTGGGGTCTGGGCGTTGCCGTCTACCATGGGCGTGACGGCTTTCCGCTGATTCGCTCCGCCGGCACGTACGGATGGGGCGGCGCGGCCGGAACCACCTACTTTGCCGACCCGAAGGAGGAACTGCTGGGGGTCTGCCTTACCCAGGTGCTGAGTGCCGGCACGATGCCGAACAACAACTACTCGGAGGTATTCCAACGGCTCGTGTACCAGGCGCTGGTGTAGAACATCAACAGCCGCATCGCGC
Source organism: Candidatus Azotimanducaceae bacterium (assembly GCA_965203615.1). GTDB lineage: Bacteria > Pseudomonadota > Gammaproteobacteria > Pseudomonadales > Azotimanducaceae > VXNE01. The sequence continues at coordinate 3,021,058 of OZ241900.1, read as the reverse complement.
GCGGCCAGCCAACCTTTGCGTCCCCGGCTGAGGCCGTTGCCGGTCCGCATGCCCCTTCCGACAGCGCTGCAGCAGGGGTGCATCTTCGGGAATCCGCGCAACCTGGTAACCCGCTATTTCGCAAATCCGGGGAATTTTCCTAGCCCGCAGCAATCGAAACTCGGGCAACTTATTGCAATTACTTATTGTTTTATGTACTACGGCCTTTCGAAACGGAAGTTCACCGTGCTGACTTGTTCAGGCCGAAGGGAGGATACGGAGTGCGGCGACTGATTTGCCTTGGAGTTCTGCTGGCCGCCGGCATGGCCGTCGTATCCGTGCCCGTGTCCGCGTCAGGCTCCGTTACCCCCGGCGGCGGAAAGATCAACACGCGAGCCGCGTATTCGCTGGGCAAGTCGATCACCTTCCGCGAACTGGTATGCAGGACCTGCCCGATCAGCAGGCGCGAACTCAATCGCGCACGGGCCCGAAGCCTGAAGGACAGCCTCGAGGCGGCTTTCGACGAGAACAAGGTGAGCACCCCTGACGACGAACACGTCAAGGTGTTGTGCGACGGCAAGTCCGAAGGCTGCGCCGCCAGACTGGAACTCGTGAACTACTACCTCACACGGCGCTACAGGCTATGAAGGTTGGGAGTCAGGGAATGCACCGTTTTATCGCTACGACACTGACCTTTTCGGTTTTCGTTTTCTGCGTGTCCCCGCGGCCCGTGTTCGCGGATGCCTCCGCCTGGTTGCCGGAACCCGGCACCGGCCACCTCAGCCTGTCTTACGTCTCACAATCCGCCGAGCAGTTCTACCGCGGAGAGGAGAAACGCCCGTTGCCCGGCGGCGGCGACGAGGATCTCTCCCAGGGTACCGTCTGGCTGAGTGGGACCTACGGCTTCAACGACAGCCTCTCCCTCGATGTGCAGACCGGCTGGGCCAAGAGCCAGTTCATGACCGGACCGGGCATACCCACCCCGAGCGAGAGCTTCAGCGGCATGGTGGATACAAATGTCGGTCTCACGTGGCGAATCCTGGACGAGGTCATCTCCGATTCGCCGAGCATCGCGCTGCGCGCCGCCGTTATTCTCGCCGGCGACTACGAAACCGGTTTCATCAACTCGCTGGGCGATGGTGGTGACGGCTACGAGGCATCGCTGGTCGTGGGGAAATTCCTGGGCGACCAATTCGGCCTGTCCGCGGAATTCGGACTCAGGCGACGCAACGACAACATTCCAGGAGAACGTTTCGCGAACCTGTCCGGGATCTGGTTTCTGAACGACTTCCTGACGGTTGGCCTTGAGTACCGGATGGTGAACTCCACGTCCGGACTGCAGATAGGCGGTCCGGGATTCGCGCCGGACCGATTTCCGGAGATCGAGGAAGATACGCAGACCCTCGGAGCACGGCTCTACTACAGCGTCGACGAGAATTTCAGCCTGAGCCTGTTCGGAGGGGCGGTCATCGACGGACGCAACGCCGCCGCTTCGAACATTCTCGGCGTTTCGGCCAGTTACTCGTTCGATTTCCTCTAGCGCATGCGCAGCCTCGCAATCGTCGAGAGGATTCCTGCGCTGGCGCCCATGACACCGCGCACGGTCCCGCCGACTTTCGACTTCCCAAAGCGCCGGCGGTGGGTGTCCACGGGCACTTCAACGATCCGAAGATCGCACTGTATCGCCTTGATCTGCATCTCGATCGTCCAGCCGTACGCCGGATCGCGCATGTCGATCAACCGCAGCGCATCGGCGCGGATGGCACGATAGGGGCCAAGGTCCGTCACGCGCCGCCCCCATAGCAGGCGAATCAGCAAGCCGGCGAGGCGATTCCCTCCCCGCTGGGCAGGAGACAAGGCACCCGGTTCCATTCGACCGAGCGCCCGGGACCCCACCGCAAGGTCGGCGCCCGCGGCGATCGCGTCCAGCAGCCCGACACACTGGGTGGCCTCGAACGAGCCGTCGCCGTCCGTAAACAGCACCACGTCCACCTCTTCGAGCGCGTCGATCGCGGTGAGGCAAGCGATGCCATAGCCCGGCCTCTCCTGGCGAACAACTCGCGCACCCGCTTCACGCGCGAGTTTTGCGGTGGCATCCGTCGACCCGTTGTCACAGACGACGAAGTCATCCATCAAGCGTTGCTCGCCATTCCGCAACGCCACGAGTTCCCGGACAACCGCACCGATGTTGTCTTCCTCGTTCCGCGCCGGAACGACTACGCCAACCCTCAGGTGCCTGTACATGCGACCTGCACTATCGTGCGATGGAGCGTACCGGCTGCGGCCAAGGGCGCCTTCGCCGCATCAGGACCCAGTCATCAGGGTTACGTCAGACTGAACGGTCCGACACTTCGGCACCGGGGCGCCAACGCACTTGGAGCGATACCTGAAGATCGCGGTGTGCACCTGGGACATGGCGCACGCGCTCCCTTGGGTGACCTCAAACTCCCAGCCCTTGACCAACTCGACCGTGTCCCGCGCCAATGCATCAAGGAAGCGGGGCCGTGTCGCGTTGGAGCTATCGCCGACCACGGCTGTCTCCTCATCCACCGTCTCGCCCTCTGCATTGAGGGCGTAGCGAACCGTGATGACGGCACCGCCGTAGTTCACTCTACGACCGCCGGGATAGGAGTCTGCGCCCGTAGCGTACTCGGGCTTCAGTTGGGCCACGCACGGCACGCTGGCGGTCTGCGCTTGATCCACAGAACGTTCAGGCGAGTGCCCCACAGCCGGCGCCTTCGGCTTCGCCTGTGGCCCGGCCCCGCTCGTCGACCATGGAGCAATCGTGCCGGGTCGCTGGCGCTCCCCGGACACGTTTGTTCCATGGAAGGGCTCCTCACGCGTTGTATCCGGTGTCGGTTCCGGCGTCCGCGCCGCGATCGACCGTGGCGGCCGGGTCGAGGCCGCTTCCGACGGCTCGGACTGAACCGTCGATTCCTCCGGCAATGCATCCTGCGCCCGTTGGTCAGCCAATGCCTCCGTCTCCCGACGTTCAACCTCGGCACGCTCCGTCTCAAGGCGCAGCCGCTCGGCCTGGAGGCGTTGCCGCTCGGCTTCGCGTTCCGCCTCTCGAGCTTGCACCAATTCCTGCTGTTGTCGCAATTCGGTTTCTCGCGCCTGCCGGGCCTGTCGTTCCTCGGCGGCCAGTTGTCGAGCCTCCTCGAGGGCCGCCCTTTCCTGCTCGACTTTCGCCAACGCGAGTTCGATCTGTTCGCGCTCCAACCGAAGCTGCTCCCGTTCCAGCGCCGCAAGTTCGATCTCCGTGGGTGCGCTGGCGAGCGACTCCACCTCGTAGGCGGACATCAGGGGCTGGTCTTCGAACTCGACGCCCGTAGCGGCAAAGTCCGCAAAGTAGTCCCGCCAGAATTCCTTGTGGTCGGCTTTTGTCTCCACGTCCTCGGTCACGCCGCGTCGAGGAACGTAGAAGACCTTGATGCGGAGGTCGTCGACCGTGCGCAGCAAGGGCGCGAAGCTGGCCTCGACGTCACCCTGGTCGCCCGGGCCCGCGTATTCCACGCCGGTCTCCGGTTGGGAATGCCAGGTGGCGTGTTGCATCATGTCGGAGAAGATGTAGAGCGAGTGGCGCCCCGAGAACTCGGAGAACTCGAGGATCGTGTCTTCGATGGCCTCCACCAGGTAGGCATTCTCGACCGGCGCGCCCTGCTGCTGCACAACCAATCCGTCGAGGCGGCCCTGCAACGCGTCACGCCAGGCGCAGAACCGGCTCGCCCGGTCGCGAACCGGTGCGGGCAATGCGTCCGAAATATCGGCGCAGTCACGCCCTCGGGCCGTGCCGCCCACTGCCAACTCTGCGTCATCGTAGGGTTTGCAGCTCCGGTCCAGGGTAATCCTTGGCGCAGTCGACGTGCTCGCAAGCGCAAAGACCTGCAATTCGGAGTTGGCGTCCAGGTCCATTGTCACTTCGCGCAACAGTTGACCGGGAAGCGATACGTGTTCGGAATCGAGCGGCTTACGCAGGTCGAGCAGGAACACGGCGCGCTCGACAATCTCCTCGTTGAGACTCGGGCACAGGTCCTCGTTGATCGCAAGACCATCCTTCGGCATGTCGATGGACAGCATCAGGCCGAAAACGACGATCAACACGAAAATGGGCGGGATGAAGAGCAACAGCCGCCGGGATCGCATGGACGCCTTGTATGCGCGCAGAACTGCCACGTCTATTACGCCAGGATGATTCGTGCCGACATTATGTCGGCTAGCCCGGAACCGTTCCAGCAACACTGGACATGATCGACGAGTCGGCCGCGGGTCGCCTCGAGCGTCCCCGCGCCTGGAAGTCACCCCTTTTTGGGTGGAGAATGCTCACCTCCGCCGGCGGCCCACTTGTTGGACACCCGCCCGGAAGAAGCTGCGTCAAGACGAACAAGGAAGGCACGATCATGAGCAACAGGCAGAAGTTCTACATCAACGGCGAGTGGGTCGCGTCGTCCACGGGAGAAACCCTCGAAGTGATCAACCCGGCGACAGAGGCGCCGATCGACTCCATCGCCCTGGGCGGTCCGGCGGACGTCGACGCGGCAGTTGCCGCGGCCACCGCGGCGTTCGAGACCTGGTCGACAACCACGCGCGAGGAACGCGTCGCAGTGATGGAGGCGATCATCGACGTATTCAAGCGACGGATCGGCGATCTCGCCGCGACCATCAGCGAAGAGATGGGTGCGCCGATGTCGCTTGCCAACGCGGCCCAGGCGCCCGCCGGTCTCGGCCATTTCATGACGACGCTGAACGTCTTGAGAACCTTCGAGTTCGAGGCCGATATCGGAACCTCCCACATCATCCGGGAACCGGCCGGCGTATGCGGGTTCATTACGCCCTGGAACTGGCCCATCAACCAGATCGCGTGCAAGGTCGCGCCAGCCCTGGCGGCGGGGTGCACGATGGTCCTCAAGCCATCCGAGGTAGCGCCTCTCAACGCCATCATCTTTGCGGAGATACTCGACGAGGCCGGCGTGCCGGCAGGCGTCTTCAACCTGGTCAACGGCGATGGGCCGACTGTCGGTGTCGCCCTGTCGGTTCATCCGGGGATCGACATGATGTCGTTCACGGGTTCGACCCGCGCGGGCATCGAAGTCGCCAGGAACGCCGCTCCCACGGTCAAACGGGTGGCCCAGGAACTGGGCGGGAAGTCGGCAAACATCATCCTGGACGACGCCGACTTTGCGACAGCGATCTCAAGGGACGTGTTCGGCATGTGCCTGAACTCGGGACAGTCCTGCAATGCCCCCTCGAGAATGCTGGTCCCCAGGTCGCGCATGGAAGAGGCCGCAGCGGTCGCCAGGGCCGCCGCCGAACAGGTGCGCGTCGGCGATCCGCAATCGCGGGACACGACCATCGGGCCCGTGGTGTCCTCGGTGCAGTTCGACAAGATCCAGGGCCTGATACAAAAGGGCATCGACGAGGGCGCAACGCTCGAGACCGGCGGTACCGGTCGGCCCGACGGCCTCAACCAGGGGTATTACATCAGGCCCACCGTGTTCTCAAACGTCACCAACGACATGGCGATCGCCCGGGAAGAGATTTTCGGACCGGTGCTGTCGCTCATCGGCTACGAGGACGACGAGGACGCCGTGCGTATCGCGAACGACACGATCTACGGACTGTCGGGGTACATATCTTCCGGCGACCCCGAACGCGCCAAGGCCATCGCCCGTCGCATCCGCACCGGCAACGTGCACCTGAACGGCGCGATCGTCGACAACAAGGCGCCGTTCGGCGGCTACAAGCAGTCGGGCAACGGTCGCGAGTGGGGCCAATACGGTTTCGAGGAGTTCCTCGAAGTCAAGGCGGTGATGGGGTACAACGCGGCCGGCTGAGCCGGCGGGGCTCGAATCCGAACGCCATGCGGCGGACCGCTACATCCTGCGGTTCCGCCGCGACCGTGCGGCGGCTGCCCCGTCCTGTCGAATCGTCAGGAAGCGCGGGTTCCCGAGAAGCTGGCGTTGCCGAAAGCGCCAAGCTGGACGTTCCCCGAAATCTCGTCTCCGCTGACGGTGGCGGAGAATTCGAGCGTCATTGCCATGGGCGACGTGATGTTCGCTTTCCACGACAAGGCGTCTCCGTCCACGGTGCCACCTTCGATATCGATCGTGCCCTGCGGCCCCGCCATGTTTCCCGTCAGCGTGTTGCCGTCCGTCGCGAGGGTGATCGTCGCATTTTGGGGACCCATCGGGGTATTCGTGACCGTGTTCCAGACTCCGTCCACGTTGCTCATTGCTTCATCTCCTCTGAATCCACTCGATGTGCGCGGGGGCGGATTTCAGTATGACAGAGTGGGCGAGCGACTGTACAGTTGGCGGTCACGCGATGGCGTCGCAGTGATCCCGTGCCCCAAGCCACATCTCGCAATGGCCAACCGTCTACCCGACGGCCAAGGCGCTTCGACACCGAACGACGTTACCGCAACTGGGCGTTGCTCGGCGTACTGATACTCCTCATCCTGGGCGGCGCCTATGGACCCGGTTTCATCCGCGGCAGTGCGACAATGCGAGTCGACTCCACTCCCCCCGGTGCAACCGTGATGCTGAACGGCGATGAGCGGGGCATTACCCCCATCGAAATCCCGGGCATACCTCCCGGGGAGGTGGTGGTGCACCTGCACCACCCGCATCACGGCAACACGTTGGCCAGATTCACGCTTCAGCGCGGCGAAAGAAAGACGCACCACGAGCGGTTTCCACCCGCGTTCGGTGCCCTGGAGGTCGTGACAAACCCGCGCGGAGCGCGAGTGACCGTTGACGGACGCACGCTGGACAATGTCACACCGGTATCCCTCGAGTCGATCCGAACCGGCGAACACACGGTGGAGGTGTCGATCTACGGGCGCGAAACGAAGACTGCCACCATCGAGGTGTTCCCCCGGACAACCACCAGGCACGCGTTCGAACTCGAACGCGTGCCCATGGGGGAACTCACGCTGCAACTTACCCCGGCCAACGCGAAGGTCGAGTTGTTCGACGCGCCACTGCCTTACTCCCCTGGCATCCGGCTGCCGCTCGGCACCTACAGGTTGCGCGTCTCATCGCCCGGCTACGATGCGCGCGAATTGGACGTGGCCATCGCCCACGGTCCCAACCCCACGCGCGTCGACCTGGCACGCCAATACGGCCGTCTCTCGCTGGCCATTCGCCCCGCCCATGCCACCGTGACGGTGGTCCGGCAATCGCAACGCGGCGACGCGGAGCCCTACGCCGAGCAGATGCTCCTTCCGGCAGGCCCCTTCACTGTACGGGCCACGGCGATGGGCTATCGAAACCTCGTCCGCAACCTGACCATGACGCCCGACGGCGTTTCGTTGCGCCTCGACATGCAACGATTCGACATCACGCCCGGACGGCGATTCCGCGACGAAATGAAGTCCGGCGGCAATGGGCCCGAGCTTGTCATCGTCGGTCCCGGAACGTTTCTCATGGGTTCGGACAGCGGCCCACGCGACGAGGGCCCGGCCCGCGATGTTCGAGTATCGCAACCGTTCGCCATCGGAATATACGAAGTGAAGACGGGCGAGTTCGATCGCTACCGCAACCACGCGCCCTCGGGGACGAACGAACTTCCGGCCACGGGCCTGTCGATACGCGATGCGCAGGGTTACCTGGACTTTCTGTCGCGGGAGACCGGCCAAACGTATCGATTGCCGACCGAAGCCGAATGGGAATATGCCGCGCGCGCCGATAGCGACACGCTCTATTATTTCGGTGACGACCCCGATGCCCTGTGCGAGCACGCAAACGTGGCCGACAAATCCCTGGGGGAACCTTTCCCCTACTACCAGACGGCGGACTGCAGGGACGGGTTCATACGCCTGGCACCGGTCGGGAGCTTCAAGCCCAACGCGTTCGGGCTGTACGATGTCATCGGCAACGCGGAAGAGTGGGTTGCCGACTGCTGGCACCGATCCTACAGGGGTGCGCCTCTCGACGCGCGCGCATGGGATCCTGAATGCGGTCGATTCAATGTCGTTCGGGGGGGTGCGTACGACGCGCCTCCCAACGAGTTGCGGATGACGTTCCGCAACATGGGCGGCGACGCGTCGGACTCCCGCGGGATGCGGGTGGTCCGGGAACTGTAGCAAGAGGAAGAGGAGACTCGCGACATGACGATGACCAAGGCCAACGGCGGCGAGAGCTGGAATCTGGCGAGCGAGTATCCCTCCGCCGACTCCGCGGAAGTCGACGCGGACTTCGCCGAACTGGAAGCGCTGTTCGACGCGCGCGACCGCATAGCCGCCGTTCTCCGTTCGCTGCTCGATGACGCCGAAACGCTGTCCGTTGGCCATGCGGATACCGGCATAGCAGCCGCGCGTGAGGCCTTCGCCCTGGGCGAGACCGCCGAGCGGATCCTGAACGACCTCGAAACCTATGCCGAATGTCTCCTGAGCGTGGACAGCTCCGACGAAGCGGCGCAGGCGTTGCTCGGGCGTCTGCAGGCCTGCGTGAAACGCAACGACGCGATCGCCGAACCGCTGCGGCAGTTTCTCGACCGCGTTCCCGACGCAGTGGCAGAAGCCTTCCTGGCCGACGAGCGAACCGCCCCCGCGCGCTTCGTCGTCGAACACGCGCGCAAGCGACGCCGGGAGCGCCTCAGCCTCGAGCAGGAGACCCTTGCCTCCAGCCTGGCGCAGGACGGTCTTCACGCCTGGGGACGCCTCTATGATCAGCTCTCCGGGACGTTGACCTGCGAAGTCCCCGACAACGGAAAAACCCGCACCATCGGCCTGGCGGAAGCCAGCGGCCTGCTGCTAGCACCAGACGACAGCGTACGCGCGGGCGCCTGGCGGGCCATTAACACCGCCTGGGACCAACATGTCGAGTCCTGCTCGGCGGCGATCAACGCGATCGCCGGATGGCGCCTGGAAATGTGCTCTCGTCGCGGCACGCACTTCCTCGATGCCCCGCTGCACATGAATCGAATCGAACGCGCGACCCTCGACACCATCCTCGGCGTGGCGGAGGAAGCCGTGCCGCTGGCGCGCCGCGCGGCGCGGCTGCAGGCGAAGGCCTACGGCAAGCCCCGCTACGGCCCATGGGATCAACGCGCACCTGCGCCGTCGACCGACGACCTCGAATCAACGTCGATTCCCTACCAGGAAGCGGTCGACATCATCGCGGCTTCCTATGGGTCCATCGATCCCCGGATGGGAGAGTTCGTCCGCATGATGTCGGCGAACCGCTGGATCGAAGGCACCGTGGGCGGACGCAAACGTCCGGGCGCGTACTGCACGCACTTCAGGAAATCTCGCTCGCCGCGCGTCTACATGACCTACACCGGCGGCGCCAGCGATGTCATCACCCTCGCGCACGAACTCGGACACGCGTTCCACGCCTGGGTGATGCGGGAACTGCCCGAGTGTCAGCGCAGGTACGGCATGTCCATCGCGGAAACCGCCAGCACGTTCGGCGAGACCGTCGTTCGCAACGCGCTTCTCGAACGCGCCGAGACGCGGGCCGCGGAACTCGAAATCGTCTGGCAGGAGGCGGAGGCGCTGATCGCCTTCATACTGAACATCCCTACCCGCTTCGAATTCGAACGCAACTTCTACGAAGCGCGCGAACAACGCCCGCAACGGCCGGACGAACTGAAGGACATGATGAGCGCCGCCTGGCGCAAATGGTACGGCGACAGCCTGTCCGAGCCCGACCCGTTGTTCTGGGCAAACAAGCTGCACTTCTATATCTCGGGTCTGAGCTTCTACAACTTCCCGTATCTCTTCGGCTACCTGTTCAGCCTCGGCGTCTACGCGCGCCGGGAAGCCAGGAGCGAGGGGTTCCTTGACCGGTACGAGGCATTGCTCCGGGACACCGGACGCACCACCGCCGAGGAACTCGCCCTCAAGTACCTGGACGCCGACCTGACGCAGCCGGATTTCTGGCGCGGCACGATCAGGATGCTCGAATCGCGCATCGACCACTTCGAGACGCTGGTCGAGCGGACGGCGGACCAGGCGTCCTGACCCGGGGCTATCCGCGCGCCACCGACCGCCGGGCGTGTTCGCGAAGCACGCGGTTGATCTCGGATTGGTACCCCCGTCCGCCGGGGGAGTTCGTCTTGAACCATTCCACGACATCGGCGTCCAGCCGGAGCGTAATCTGTCGCTTCACGGGCCGATACAGGAGGCCGCGTCTGGCCCCGGACCAGTCCAGGATTTCAGGGATGTCGCTCGTATCGATCTTCTCGTCCGGAAGGTCGGCGAGAGCACCGATTTCCGCGCTCTGTCCTTTGGTCATTCCGCTAGAAGTTCCCTTCTTCATAGACCCTCCCTTTCGCGCGCCGTAGCCTTTCGGGCGCTGATGATGCGGCCAACTTCAATGCCCGTTGCCCCTCGTTGTCTCGGCCAAGTGTGCGCCACGACCACGATCAGGCTGCCAATCGCACCGATGGTAAGCCATCGCTCTTCGCCCGTTTCCAAGTCCGGCCGATGGGCCATCAACGGGTCGTCAAAAACCAGTCTTGCCGTTTCAAAACTGAGGCCGTGCTTTCGCTTGTTGGCGCGGTTCTTGTTGGCGTCCCAAATCCAACGCAAAGACTCAACTCCATGTAACGACGAAAACGTAACTACAAAATCGTAGTTCGTCAATCGTCATGTGACGATAACTTCCACGGATTGGTTAAAGTATGGGTGCATTCACATGCGGCCAAGCAGAGGGAATCAGGAAATTGTGTGAGCATTCTCGTACCTGCCTCGCGTTCCCATCGACTGCTGCGTGATCGCCGTATTCGCCCGATTCAGGATGGCATGCGCCAGTCCGAGCCAAACGTCAATCAATCGGCTGACCGCATAGCCAGCGGCACTGGACCGCCGTTCGTTTCTCAAAAACACCATGAAAATCGGCCTTGAGAAGAGCGATTTTCATGGTGTTTTGCGTACATGCTGGAACGGAACGCCTATCGAGCCGTCAAACTGCCCTCCGCCGCACTCCCGTTGTTGTGCTCGCAGGTCCGAGGCAGTGTGGCAAGACGATCCTTGCCCGCCAGTTCCTGACCCCCGAGTCCGTCAACCACTTCGATCTCGAATCGCCGCCGAGTCTCGCCCGTCTGGACGAAGCCTACGTGTGAGCGTGAATGCCGTGCTGGCCATCGTCGCGATCACCGGCGGACTGCAGCCGCAGCAGCCAGTCCCGCCTTGACACCCCCACCGCGCCTGCACAGACTCGGACGCCAATAACAGGGAGACGGAACCGCCCATGATCGAAAGACACCTCGATATCGTGACCGCCGACGGCGACATGAATTCCTTCGTCGTCTACCCGGAAGAGGGAGGCCCGTATCCTCTCGTCCTGTTCTACATGGACGCCCCGGGAAAGCGGGAAGAGTTGCACGACATGGCGCGGCGGATCGCCACGGTCGGCTACTACGTCATCCTGCCCAACCTCTATTACCGGGAGGTTCGCGAATTCAACCTGTACCTTCCGGACGCCTCCCGCGAGCGCATGCGTGGACTGATGGACGGACTGACCAACGCCATGGTCTGCCAGGATACCCAGGCGATGCTCGATTTCGCCGCGTCCGAGTCCTCCGCGCGCGGCGGCCCTGTCGGTGCGGTGGGCTACTGCATGAGCGGCCCGTTCGTGTTCGCCGCCGCAGCCGAGTTTCCCGACCGCATCAAGGCGTCGGCGTCGTTGCACGGGGTGAAGCTCTACGGCGACGCGCCGGACTCTCCGCACCTGACCGCCGACCGCATCCAGGGGGAGATCTATTTCGGCTGCGCCGAGACGGACCATTGGGCACCGCCGGAACTGGTCGATGCCCTGGACAAGCATCTCGCATCCACGGGGATCAATTACCGAATCGAATGGTATCCGGGCACGAATCACGGCTTCGTTTTTCCCCAGCGCGAAGGGATGTATCACAAGGCGGCGGCGGAAAGGCACTGGGAGCGCCTGTTCGCGATGTTCCAGCGCAATCTCTGACCGGGGCGAAGACCGGGATGGACATCGCACCGAGCACGGCGACACTGGCCGCAACCGTGACCGGCGTCCGCCTCAACGCGCTTTCCGATGGCGAATGGCAGACCATCGAAGACGCGTTCCACGAACATGCGGTTCTCGTCTTCGCCGGCGCAAACCTCTCGGAACCGGAGCATATCGCCTTCAGCCGACGTTTCGGCCCCCTCGAACGCACGCTGTCGCAACGCTCCGACAGACAGGAGATTTCCCTGCTTTCCAACGTCGCCGGCAACGGCGACATCGCGAAACCCGACGATAACCTGGGGCTGTTTCTCAAGGGCAACCGCTATTGGCATACCGACTCTTCGTTCAAGAAGGTGGGAGCCAAGGTGTCCCTCCTGCGCGCCTTGGAAGTCCCGGATTCCGGCGGCGACACGGAATGGGCGGACATGCGCGCCGCCTGGGATGCGCTCGACCCGGACGCCCAGCAGCGCCTTGAGGGCCTCGTGGCGGTGCACTCCTACGCGTACTCGCAAGGCAAGGTCGGAGGCATCGCGCTCCTGAACAAGCGCGAGCAGGACGCGCTGCCGCCCGTGCGCCAACCGGTCGTGCGCGTGCATCCGGCGACAGGCCGAAAGAACCTGTACGTCGGCCGTCACGCATCGCACGTCGTCGGCATGCCGGTCGCGGAAGGTCGAGCCCTGCTCGAACGACTGACGGAAGAGGCCTGCCAGGCGCCCCGGATCTTTCGCCACCGTTGGCGGGCCGGGGACATCGTCGCCTGGGACAATCGGTGCGTCCTGCATCGAGGACATCCCTGGCCGTTCGACCAGCCCCGAGTCATGAAACGCACCACGGTGGCCGGCGAAGGCGACAATCCCTGGACGATCTCCCAGGCGGGCGGGCAAGCGCCATGAAATCCGTCGCCCTACGGAAGCCGGCGTGAGCGATTCGGCTGCCGCGCCGCCTGCCGGCCGGAGTTCAAGGGACCGCCTGGTCCCGTTGTCGAGCAAGTTGGCGTACGGGGTCGGACAGTTTGCCGAGGGCCTGAAAAACACCGCCTTCAGCGCTTTTGTCCTGTTCTACTACAACCAGATATTGGGGATGCCGGGCACCCTCGCCGGGTTGGCGCTCTTTATCGCGCTGATGTTCGACGCCGTCACGGACCCCGTGGCGGGCTCCCTCTCCGACAACCACCAGTCCCGCCTGGGTCGGCGCCATCCATTCATGTACGCGTCCGCACTGCCCCTGGGCCTGGCGTTCGTCGGGTTGTTCGCCCCGCCAAGCGGATTGGGCGAGTGGGGCCTTTTTGCCTGGCTGGCCGTATTCGCGATCCTCACCCGCGCCGCGATGACGCTCTATCACGTGCCGCACCTGGCACTGGGCGCGGAAATGACGGAGGACTTCAGCGAGCGGACCCGGGTGGTGGCATACCGGCAGTTCTTCAGCGCGGCGGGTGCGGCGGGTGCCTGGATCATCGGCCTCATATGGTTCTTCGCCGACGACCGGGGCGGCCGACTCGCCGCCGACAACTATCCGCCCTTTGCCATCGCGCTGGCGGTATTGATGGTCGCGACGATCTGGTATTCCGCGTTTGGGACGCAAAAGGAGGTTCCCTTCCTGATCCAGCCGGCGCCGCGACCCGGGAGCAACCCGGTCATTCGGATGTGCCGCGACCTGCTGGAAGGATTCAGGAACCGCTCCTTTACCTGGCTGTTCAGCGGCGTGCTGATCATCTACGCCATGGTCGGGGTCAACAGCGTCCTGGATCTCTACATGTTCCAGTACTTCTGGGACCTGGCCGGCGGCGAGATCCTGCAGCTTCAGATGACCGCGATCCTGGGGCTGTTGATCGGCGCTTTCCTGACCGCGCCGCTGTTGCGGCGCACGGACAAGCGATTCGGCGTCGTGCTGGGCGCTCTCGTCTGGGCGGCCTGCCAGGTCGTCCCCGTGATAATGCGCCTCGTGGACGCGCTGCCCGCGAACGGCACCGAAGAACTCATCTGGATCCTGACGGGATTCAAGTTTGTCCAGGGCCTGATCATGCAGCAGGCGCTGGTGGCTTTCGGTTCGATGATGGCCGATGTCGCCGACGAGCACGAGTACACGACGGGCGTGCGTCACGAGGGCATCTTCTTCGGCGCCGTCTCCTTCTCGGGCAAGGCCACTTCTGGCCTCGGCAATTTCATCGGCGGCATCGGCCTCGACATCATCAATTGGCCGCGCGGCGTGGACATTCAGACAAGCGCGGACGTGCCGGCGGAGACGATCGCCAACCTGGGCATCCTGTTTGGCCCCTGTGTCGCCGTTCTATCCGTGGTCTCCGTGTGGTGCTTCACGCGCTACAGGCTCACCCGCGCGCGCCACGCGGAAATCCTGGCCGCACTGAACGCGCGACGCCGCGAAAGCTGACGGATTGCGTCCCCGGGACGGAGGTCAGGCAGGCAGGGGTGCCGCCTGGGGTTCTTCCGCCGTCCGGCGCCGCTCGAGTTCGCTCAGGAAGTCCCACAGTCCCCGGGCGCACTCGGAGGCCGCCGCCTCGGCCAGTTCGCCCTGCTCCGGCGTCAGGCCGTCGATCTGCTCGCGCAGGGTGCGCGAGTGGTATACGTCCGCCTTGGCATGGACCTTGAAGAAGGCAAGCGTCCGCTCATCCGTGACGTCGTAGGTCTCGCACAGCGAGCTGACCTTGGTCTCGGCGATCTCCGGAATCTGCGACTCGTAGGCGTACAGTGCACCCAGCCCCTCCGCATAGGAACTCCGGATACGCCCGAGGAACGTGTCAATCAGCGTCTCGGTCGCCGTATCGCGGCAACTTTCCACCGCCTCGCGGGACTCTCCCATCCCTTCCGCGAACCGCAGCCACAGCTCGGGATGGTGCTCGTCGCCGGCTTCTTCGTCGACCAGGTTGTCGAGAAGCGCCTTCCTGGCACCGAGATCTTCGCACTGGCTATGGACGCCGCTGACATAGCGGGGGAAGGCGAGCACGTGGGCGAAATAGGATCTCGCATAGCCGCGCATGTCGTCTTCGGTCAGTTCCCCCGCGACCCAGGCGCGATAGAACGCGTGGTCGAGTAGTCGCGTCGCGGAGATGGTCTCGTCCAGTCGAGCGGAAAGTGTCATTTCGTTTGCTCCTCAAGTCAGGTGTGCTTCATGCGATCCGGCGCGAATTTTAGCGCACCAGATTCGCCCCAGTGCGACACAGGTTAGCCACTTTTGGTCGTTTTGTTTGATTTAGGTCTTCCCGTTGGTGCGCGGAAAGACGCCGCATCGCATTGCGTCGCACTGCAACGCTTAGTACCCTACTTGCAGGGTTGACACTTGGTCACAAAAAAGGAGACGCACCTAAATTGACTGACGTTTTTGATCCCATGAATTGGAGTGCCGACGAACGATGGTACTTCGACATGATCGACAAGGCCGCCGCGCGATCGAAAGATCTGCCGATAGGCAACGGCAACGTACGCCATGCGACCTATTTGGTGGGGCGGTTGCTGGAGGTCGCGACATCGCACGTTCGACTGTTCAGCGGTTCTTTGATGCAGCGTTCCGGCGACGGAATGGCGGTGTACGCGAATCCGACCGTCATCAAAGCCGCCAAAGCTTTTCTTGGCAAAGAAGGCGTCCGCATGGATGTTTTGCTGGAAAATGACATCGACGCTCCCGACGCGATGCAGCATCCAATCGTCGCCCAAGCCGCTAGGTGCCGGGACGAAAACACTTTGCGGGGAACGCTCCGCATTCGCCGCGTCATGGACAGCTACGTCGAAAAGGTCAAAAACGGAAACCATCATCTCCATTGGATGACCGTGGACGAGTGCGCCTACCGCGTCGAAATTGATCCGGATGAACACCGAGCCATCGGCAATTTCAGGGACGCGAAACTCACCGCGCTGCTCGCGGAATCGTTCGACGAATTGTTCGAGTATCTGAGCGACGACGTTCTGACCGTTTCTCCCGCCGCGTAGCCTGCCTTTTAGAACGCGGATCTATAGTCGATGTGGGATTTCCCGCAGACGTTCGGACACTTGCAATCGTTCCTCGAAGTGGCGTTCGCGGCGTACGTCCTGACCGGGCTTTGGGGTCGGCTGATAGATAGAACGCCTAAGAAACCCAAAATCAAAAACGAGAAAGCAGCGGCCGTAATCAACGCTCTTCCTCAAGCCAAAACGGCGTATGAAGACCGGCTGGAAAGGGCGTCAATGAAGCGGCGTGACCGCGTGCAGAGAGGTCGAAAGGCCGGTTTCGGAATCGCTGGGCTGATCGCCGTGGCGTTGCTGACAATCCATCCAGAAACGTGCTTTCCTTGGTGGATCGCCGCCTTGGTCGTGGTTCCGGTTCCAATCTACGTCATTTATGCCCTGTGGCGAGAAGCCTTCAAGCGCCGACGAGCGGCAAACACCGTCTACCAAGAGTTTCACCGATGGTATGACCACATGGTAGAAATGCAACGCCAGCTAGCTGCATCCATCCTGAGAGAACATTCGGCACGAAGAACCGATGATTCCTGAAGCCCGATTAAATGTCATGGCTTGCAGAATTTGCTGCACAATTCTCCAAAATGGGAC
Organism: Candidatus Azotimanducaceae bacterium; assembly: GCA_965203615.1. Lineage (GTDB taxonomy): Bacteria > Pseudomonadota > Gammaproteobacteria > Pseudomonadales > Azotimanducaceae > VXNE01. Next base: position 3,004,614 of record OZ241900.1, on the reverse strand, counting down.
CTACATCGTCGACTCCACCGCCGGTCTTTCAGCAATTCGCGCATGAGTGTAGATTGTTTGTCCGAATCAACGATAGGGACTTCCATAGGGAAATATGGGCAAGCCGAACTGGAAAAATCGAACACTGTTCCACGGGGACAACCTCGACTTCCTGCGAGCCATGAACTCGGAGTCCGTGGATCTGATCGCTACCGATCCGCCTTTCAATAAAGGGAGAGACTTCCATGCCACTCCCGACAGTCTTGCTTCTGGAGCGAAGTTCCAAGATCGCTGGTCGTGGGAAAAAGACGTGCATCAGGAATGGGTGGATCAAATCAAGGACGACCATCCAAGGTTGATGGAAGCCATAGATTCGGCACGTTACGCGCATAGCGACGGCATGGGTGCATTCATGTGCTTCATGGCTGTTCGGCTATTGGCGATGCATAGGGTGTTGAAGCCAACGGGGAGCATCTATCTGCACTGCGACCCGACCGCCAGCCACTATTTGAAAGCCATCATGGATGCAATTTTTGGATGGTCGAATTTCAGGAACGAAATTGTCTGGAAGCGGAAGGCCGGACGCGGCGAAACCCAGAATGCGGCCATTCGTTTCGGCGTTACTTCGGATGTGCTTCTATTTTATGCAAGGTCGTCGTCAACCGTCTTGAATCGCCAATACCGGCCCAACAATCCGGCGTACATTGCATCCAAATTCACCCACGTTGACGGTCGCGGGAGACGCTACCGCCTAGACAATCTCACAAGCCCGTCGCCCAGACCGAACCTAGTCTACGAGTACAAGGGGTATAACCCTCCAAAAAACGGATGGGCGGTTTCGCGCAAACGGATGGAGCAGATGGACAAAGAGGGGAGAGTCCATTTTCCAAGCGACAAGTCCAGGCGCCTACAGCGCATACGGTTTCTCGACGAGTTGCCGGGAGAAACGGTTGATGCGCTCTGGGACGACATTCCGCCGATCAACTCTCGCGCTCGTGAACGGTTGGGCTACCCCACACAGAAGCCCCTAACCCTTTACGAACGCATCATCAAGGCATCCTCCAGCGAAGGCGACATGGTGCTCGACCCGTTCGCCGGTTGCGCAACGACGTGCGTGGCCGCAGAGCGTTTGAAGCGGCAATGGGCGGGCATCGATATCTGGGATAAGGCGCATGAGACTGTTATCCGAAGGTTGTCGAAAGAAGGTCTCGCCGTCCCCGAAGGGAGCGTGGGGGAAGCATTGCCCTTGCGCGGAAAGATCCACTACTCCACGGAACTACCTAAACGGACGGACGATGGCGATACCGCTGCGCCTTTTCTGCGCGTTAAAGTTCGTGTTCGCGAACCGGAGGGGCCGAAATGGACTAGGCAGGAAATGTTCGATCATCTAATTGAACAGAACGGTATGACGTGCCAGGGCTGTTTCAGGGAATTCGATGACCCGCGCTATTTGCAACTTGACCACAACACGCCCCGCTCGGACGGGGGCATCAACCACATATCCAACAGAGTCCTGCTGTGTGGACCCTGCAACCTTGCCAAGAGCAACATCTATACTCTTAGCGGATTGCAAAAACTCAATAACGAAAAAGGCTGGATGGCGAAATCGTAGTTGAAGATCGGTCACTATCAGATCGACCGATTCTGCAAGCTACGCCTTGAACTCACCGATGATCCCCGAGAGCGACTCCTTCGCGTCGCCGAACAACATGCGGGTGTTCTCTCCGAAGAAAAGCGGATTGTCGACGCCGGAGAAGCCCGACGCCATCGAGCGCTTGAGTACGAAAACCGTCCTCGCGCGATCCACGTCGATGATCGGCATGCCGTAGATGGGGCTTGCCGCATCGGTGCGCGCCGCGGGATTGACGACATCGTTGGCGCCTATGACCACCGCGACGTCGATGTTTTCCATGCGCGGATTGATGTCGTCCATCTCCACCAGTTGGTCGTAGGAGACGCTCGCCTCGGCCAGCAGCACATTGATGTGGCCGGGCATCCGGCCTGCGACGGGGTGGATGGCGTAGCTCACATCCGTGCCATTTGTCTCGAGCAGGTCGCCGAGTTCGCATACGACGTGCTGAGCCTGGGCGACCGCCATGCCGTACCCCGGCACGAAAGTCACCGAGGAGGCGGCTTCGAGTATCAGGTAGGCATCCTCCACGTTGATCGGCTTGACCTCGCCCTTCACCTCGGTTGCCGTTGCCGCCGCGCCGAAACCGCTGAAGAGGACGTTCGCGAGAGACCGGTTCATGGCCTTGCACATGATGTTGGTGAGGATGATGCCGGCGGCGCCGACGAGCGAGCCCGCCACGATCAGGATGTTGTTGTTGATGGCGAAGCCGGCCGCGCAGGCCGCAAGCCCCGAATAGCTGTTGAGGAGCGATATCACCACCGGCATGTCGGCGCCGCCGATGGGAACGACGGCCATCACGCCGAGAAGCAGGGCCAGCCCCAGGAGCGCGAAAAAGACCCAGGAATCCGGCTGTGGCGACATGGCGAACAGGACGCCGGCCACGATCACCGCCGCGAGGATCATGCCATTGCAGAAGCGTTGACCGGCGAACACCAGGGCGCGGCTCGGCATGACATCCGAGAGTTTGCCCCACGCAATGACCGATCCCGACGCCGTGACGCCGCCGATGAGAACGGACAGCATCACGACGACGCCTGTGAAAGTGGAAACCTCGCCGCCGTACAACGCCGCCCATCCGACCAGCAGGCTCGCCACGCCGCCGGAACCGTTGAACAGCGCCACCATCTCCGGCATCGATGTCATCTTCACCAGCCTGGAAGCCATCGCCCCGATCAATGCGCCGATCGCGATGCCCACCGCAATCCACTCGTAGCTCAGAATCTGCTCCGACATGAGTGTCACGGCGACGGCGATGAACATGCCGGAGGAGGAAACGAGATTGCCGCGCCGCGCCGTGGCCGGCGAGCCGAGCATTTTCAGGCCAAGGACGAACAACACCGCCGCGGCGATGTAGGCGAGGTTGATGAAGACCGCGCTCACGAGTCCTGCCCGGAACCGGCGCCGCGATCATCGCGCTTGCGGAACATGCCGAGCATGCGGTCGGTCACCATGTAGCCACCCACCACGTTCACCGTCGCGAACGCGACCGCGACGACCCCGAGGATCGTCGCCAGCGGACCGGTTTCCGGACCGCCCGCGCCCGCCGCCATCAGCGCGCCGACAAGGGTGATGCCCGAGATCGCGTTGGCGCCGGACATGAGAGGCGTGTGCAGCGTCGCCGGCACTTTCGAGATGAGTTCGAAGCCTAGGAAGATCGACAGCGCCAGGATGAAAGCGAGGTAGATCGGGATCAGTTCCACGGCGACTCCTTCGCAGGCACGGCGTCAGGCCTGCCTGACGGCGTCATTGACGATGGCGCCGTCCCGCGTCAGCACACAGCCGGCCACGATATCGTCGTCGGGATCCAGGTTCAGCGTTTTCGAATCGCGATCCCAGAACGCTTCGATGAAATACGCCACGTTGGCGGCGTACATCTCGGATGCGTTTCGCGCCACGGTTGACGGCAGATTGCCGCGCCCGTCCACGTGTACGCCGTTGATGAGTGTGACCTCCCCGAGAACGGAACCCTCCACGTTGCCGCCGGATTCCACCGCCATGTCGACGACGACACTGCCGGGGCGCATCGCCTCGACCATGTCGCGGGACACGATCACCGGTGCCGGCCGGCCGAATACCTGCGCGGTGGTAATGACGACATCCGCATCCGCCACCACCTGTTTCATGCCTGCCTTCTGTAGCGACACCTGTTCCGGTGTCAGTTCGCGGGCATAGCCCTGGTCGGTCTGGCCAACTTCTCCCACGTCGATCTCGACGAATTTCGCCCCGAGGGAACGCACCTCCTCCGCCACGACCGGGCGCGTATCGAACGCCTCGACGCGTGCGCCCAGGCGCTTTGCCGTTGCGATTGCCTGCAGGCCGGCAACGCCTGCACCTATGACGAATACGCGCGCCGGCGCGATGGTCCCGGCCGGCGTCATCATCATGGGGAAGATCTTCGGGCTCAACTCGGACGCCCGCGTCACCGCAGCATAGCCCGCCAGGCTCGCCTGGGACGACAGGGCGTCCATCTTCTGTGCCCGGCTGGTGCGGGGGATCATCTGCATGGAAATCGCGGTGACCCCCTGCTCCGCCATCGATCGCACCAGCGCGGTCGCGTTGAACGGGTCCAGGAAGCCGATGTGGATGGTCCCGGCATGCAGCTTTGCCACGTCGTCCGCCACGGGCTGCGCCACATGCACGACGATGTCGGCGGCCAGGGCATCGTCCCTCCCGCCGACCGTCGCACCCGCCGACCGATACTCCCCGTCCGGGAAACCCGATGCGTCGCCGGCACCTGTTTCCACCACCACGTCCAGGCCAAGTTCCACGAGCTTTCCTACGCTGGCGGGCGTACAGGGCGCGCGCAATTCTCCCTCACGTCGCTCTCGTGGCGCTCCGATCAGCATCGGCGAGTCCGTCCGTCGGGGTACACGGGCTAGGTTACAATCCTGCTTCCGTCTTTTCGAGCAAATCAGTGACTCGGCTAACCAATCGGTCGGCGGCTGTCGCCGTCGGCATCGCGTTTTTTGTGGGTCTGTTGGCGAGTCTTGCAGTCCGGCCGACCGGAGACGCAAGGCCCGTTGCGGGACCAACCGAGGAAGGCGCCTTATCGCCCCGACTCCGCTGGCGCGTCCCCATAGCATTCGCCACCAATCTGCCGGTACTCGGCGACAACATACTGTACGTGCAGAACGCCGTGGAAACCGCTTCCGGCGGCCGCATCGTTATGCAGTTGTTCGAGCCCGGCGAGATCGTGCCGCCTTTCAACATCGTCGACGCGGTGCGCGAAGGCAAGGTGCCCGCCGGTTACACCTGGCTCGGATACGACCAGGGCAAGATCCCCGCCTCGACACTGATCGCCGCTGTGCCATTCGGCATGGAGCCGTGGGAATTCAGCGCCTGGTGGTTCGACGCCGGTGGCCGCGAGCTGGCGGAAGAGCTCTATGCGAAATATGACGTGCATCCACTCTACTGTGGCCTGATCGGTCCGGAAACCGCCGGCTGGTTTCGCGAGCCCATCGAGAGTCTCGACGACATCGCGGGGCTCAAGATCCGATTCGCGGGTCTCGGCGGCAAGGTCATCGAGCAACTCGGGGCGTCCGTCACCATGATTCCGGGTGGCGAGATTTTCCAGGCGCTGGAAAAAGGCGCGATCGACGCCTCGGAGTACTCGCTGCCGATCGTCGACGAGGCCCTGGGATTCGACCGCATCGCGAAGATCAACTACTTTCCGGGATGGCACCAGCCGTTCAGCGCCGCGCATCTTGCCGTGAACAAGTCCGTCTGGGACAGCCTGGACGCATCCCAGCGCGGCGTGTTCGAAACCGCCTGCACCGCGGGCGTCACGCGCAATCTCGCGCGCAGCGAAGCCGTGCAGGGACCGGTGCTCGCGAGCTTCGACTCAAGGGGTGTGTCCACGCTGCAATTGCCGGAACCGGTGCTGCGCGAACTGGAGCGGGTGGCCGAGACGGTGCTCGCCGAAGAGGCGGAACGTGACGAGGATTTTCGCAACATATACGCGGCCCAACGCAAGTTTCGGGAGGCCTATGCGCGCTGGAAGCAGCTCGCCTACCTGCCGCGCGACTTCTAGCGCGGTGTCGAGGTTCCCCACACGCACGTGACAGAACACGACCGTCACGCCGACCTTCCCGGCACGAGGTTTTCAAACGTCGTCGATCCGTTCATCACATGGGTCGGCAACGCCGTCTCGTGGATATGGATAGTCCTGCTCGGCGTCATCGTGATCAACGTGTTCATGCGCTACGCGTTGGGAGAAGGCCGCATCGAGTTCGAGGAAATACAGTGGCACCTGTATTCCATCGGTTTCATGATCGGCCTCGGCTACGCGGTCGTCCATGACGCGCACATTCGCGTCGACATCGTGCACGAGAGGTTGTCGCCGCTGACACGGGCCTGGATCGACCTCTACGGCATCCTGCTCTTTGTCCTGCCGTTCACGATCCTCATGCTGATCTACGCGGTCCCCTTCATCGCCGACAGTTTCATTACGTCGGAGACCTCTCCCTCGCCCGGCGGCCTGCCCTACCGCTGGCTGATCAAGTCGATGCTGTTCATCGGCTTCGCGCTGCTCGGGCTCGCCGCCGTGTCGCGGCTGACGCGGCTATGGGCATATCTCTTCCTCGCCGAGGACCGCGATGCCCGCTAACGAGATCCTGGCGCTGGCGATGTTCGCCGCGTTCATCGTGCTCGTGTTCACCGGCTTTCCCGTCGCGTGGATTCTCGCCGGCCTGGCCGTCCTCTTTACAGCGCTCGCCATCGTCTTCGAAGTCGATTTACACATCGCGACCGGCGTCGACTGGGCGTACGCGAGCCTCTCCGTCGAACGCGTCTGGAACGTGATGGAGAACTGGGTCATGGTGGCGTTGCCCATGTTCATCTTCATGGGGCTGCTGCTCGACCGCTCGGGCATCGCCGACCGGCTGATGACGAGTTTCGCGCGGCTGTTCGGCCGCGTCGGCGGAGGACTCGCCATCTCGGTGGCCCTCATCGGCGTACTGCTCGCCGCCACCACGGGCATTATCGGCGCCTCGGTGGTGCTGCTCGCCCTTCTTGGCCTGCCCGCCATGCTGCGCACGGGTTACGACCGGAGCCTCGCCTCCGGGACGGTCTGCGCAGTCGGCACGCTGGGCATCCTGATCCCGCCGAGCATCATGCTCGTCGTCATGGCCGACCGCATGGCCATGTCCGTCGGCGATCTTTTCCTTGGTGCGGTGTTTCCGGGCCTGCTGCTCGGTGCGCTATACGTCTCGTATCTCATCGGGTACGGCCTGGTACGGCCCGATGGCGCGCCGAAGTTCGAACGCGCAGAACGGATCGACTTCGCCGCCATCCGCGAACTGGTCCTCGCCATCGTGCCGCCGTCGCTCCTGATCGTCGCCGTGCTCGGCAGCATCTTTTTTGGCCTGGCCACGCCCACCGAGGCCGCCGGCGTCGGCGCCGCCGGCGCACTGCTCCTCGCGCTCGCCAATCGCGCGCTCAACAGGCGCGTAATGACGGAAGTGCTACGCGAGACCACCCGCACCACGGCCTTCATTTTCGGCGTACTGATTGGCGCCGTGGCGTTCTCGCTGGTGCTGCGCGGCCTGGGCGGCGACGAACTGATCGAGGACGCGCTCCTGTCGCTGCCCTTCGGGCCCACGGGCATCGTCATCTGCATACTGTTCGCCACATTCCTGCTCGGTTTCTTCCTCGACTGGATCGAGCTGACGCTGATCATCCTGCCGCTCGTCGCCCCGGTGGTTGTAACCCTCGGCTTCGATCCGGTGTGGTTCACAGTGATGTTCGCGGTGTGCCTGCAGACAAGCTTCCTGACGCCGCCGGTGGGATTCGCCATCTTCTACCTCAAGGGCGTCGCCCCGCCGGAGGTGCGCGTGGCCGACATCTATCGGGGCGTCGCGCCCTTCATCCTGATACAGATCATCGGCCTGATCGTCATCTTCAACTGGGAAGCGCTCGTGACCTGGCTGCCCGAGCAGGCCTACAACGTGCGGAGATAGCTCACAAGACCGGGCTACAGCGACTCGGTCAGCTTGCGCATGCCATCGCCGAGTTCCATCAACGCCGAGCGATAGATGAAGCGGTCCCAGCCGATGCAGAAGTGCCTTACTCCCAGGTCGATATAGCGTTTCGCCTCCTCGACGGCACGAATCTCGATGCGCGGGTGAATGCCGTACTCAAGGGACTTCTCGATGACCCGGAGCTCGAACGGCCAGATGTCGGGTGAGCCCTGCAAGCCGGGCTGGCCCCGGGAAAAGCTGAAATCCGCCGGCCCCCATTGCGTCATCGAGACCCCGCGCTCCTTCGCCCTTTCGAGCACTTCGTCGATGCGCTCCAGCGTGACGTTCTTCTCGATCATGATGGTGAACACGATGGACTCGAGATCCGCGAGGTATCCGCGCGTGTCGTAGCTCGACAGTGCCGGCCGGCGCAGCTTGACCCCCATCATGCCGCCGGTGTTCGGCGTATCCGGCGCCATGACGCGGTGGCATTCGTCGACATCCTCGGGCGTACGGACATCGGTGAAGAGGATCGCCTTGAACCCCGCTCCCAGTGCGACCTGGGCCCAGAACCCCTGGCCTTCCTGGTCGAGCTTGATCATCAGGGGGAGGTCGCCGCATTGGGCTGCGCGGGCCAGGTGGTAGAGCAGCTTCACGTCGAACGTCGAATACTCCGCCACGAACTCCCCGTAGTCGAACAGGCCCGTATCGCCGATCATCTCGGGGATGTCCGGGTCCGCGAACAGGAAGTGCGTGCCGACCGTCGGGCTGCCGGCCATCAGCTTGTCCCGCAACGTATTGCCCATGATCATCGATGTGTCCCCAACCGGTATCGCCTGGCGCCAAACATAGCACCTCGCGCATTTCAGCCGTCCGTTAAAACAGGTTTGCGGATTGCTTCCCCAGCTTGAGAGTATTGGCTGTCACGCAGCGAACGGAACATCTTATGGGCATCATCGGTCTCGAGGAGATCTTCCTCGACGTGAAGGACCTGGCAAAGGCGGTCGACTTCTATCACAACCTGCTGGGCATCCCCGTGGTGAAGCGCGACGACGAGCGCGCCTATCTGCAATGCGAGCGGAGCCATGTCGTTCTGCAGGTCAAGGGCCACTCCGGGCGTCACCGAGGCGGCGGCCCCATGCATTTCTCCTTCACGGTCACCGAAGATAAGTTCGACGAGATCGCCGGGAGAGTGGTGGGACCGCAGTTCTTCACCCGCGGGCCAATGGGCAAACGGGGTCAGGGCCGGACGTTATTCATGATCGACCCGGACGGCAACGAGGCGGAGGTCAATACGCGCTACCTGTACGGGATTCCGAAGCGTTAGCGATAGGGGGACCAGTAGTTTCGTTTGTCGGACTTGAACCTGTACCGGCGGCGGGGGTGGGGCAGTGGATCCTGAACGCGTAAGGTCCACCCCAGCAGCTTGGCCAGCATCCTTGATTGGACATCTGCATGGTCCGGATGATCGAAGAGGTCATCCAGTTCTACAGGGTCCTCCGCCAGGTTATAGAGTTGTCCGTGTTCCTGCATATCGAAGACAAGTTTCCAGTCGCCACTGCGTATCGCGCGCATCGTTCCGCTTTGCGACCAGCCGTTCAACTCGTCAAAACCGATTGCCGGATGAAGCCCATCCGCATACGCGTCATAGTCATCGTCAGCGGCGTAATGCAATCCACCGAAGCCGTGCTCCGCATACGCGCTGTCGAATTCCTCGTCGGGATATTCCTTCCCCGTCAACAGGGGCCATAGGCTTCGTCCCTGAACTCCCCGCGGAATATCCGTCCCAATCGCTTCGCAAAGTGTTGGCATGATGTCAGCAGTCGTGACGTGTGCCGAATGGGGTTTGTCACTGGCGAGAATACCTGGGCCCACCACCAGGACCGGGATGCGAATGAGAACCTCGGGCAGTTCCGCACCCTTGCGTACCAGCCCGTACTCACCCACATAGTCGCCATGATCCGATAGGAAGACAACAATCGTGTTGTCCCGCAATCCTTTCGCGTCCAGGTAGTCGAAGAAGCGATTGATCTGGTCGTCGATCAATCGGAGCATTCCCAGGTAATTGGATCGCGCGCGTGGGAGTTGCTCAGCATAGTCATGGAAGGCGGTCTCGCCAATGTGGCGCAACCATTGATACTTGAAGCCCTTTGTTTCAAGTGCGGATTGATCAGAGAGCGTCGGGGGCAGTGTTTCCGGTGGGAACATGGAGAAATAGGGTTCGGGCACCTGATATGGATTGTGTGGTTCGGGGAACGACAACCATAGGAAGAAAGGACCAGTCCCGGCGGGAATCCCATCAATCCAGTTCGTGGCGGCGGTCACCGCCCGGAACGGACACTGGACTTCAACGCCAAATGGCGATGGGTCGAAGTCAGCACGCATCCGAAGGCTTGCCAGGTATTCGTCAAATGCCACCTCGTCATCTGTTCGGTCCTGGCCATATCCACCATGGTGAGCCAGGGGGAAATAGTAGTCCATCCGGTCTGCATCAAGATGGGAGTGGTTTTTTCCGCAGAGCGCGGTTCTATATCCCTGCCGACGCATGACTTCGTAAAGGTCGGTTTCGAAAAACGCGTCTTCCCCGTTGTGATTTGTCCGCGCATGGGTCGCGCTGGGGTACCGACCCGTCAACATACTCACACGTGCCGGAAGGCAAGCGGGCATCGTTGTGTACGCTCGATCAAACCAGGTGCCCCGTGTGGCGAGACTATCCAGAAAAGGCGTGGTATCGAGCCGAAATCCTTCACGCCTGGACACATCGGCACGTTGCTGATCCGTCATGATCACGACGACATTTGGTTTCGTAGCCATGACCTGCTTCCGCTTGGGTCAGCGGGGCTTCCAGAGGGCACTTGCGTGCCTTCCGTGCGGCATCGAATTGCTCAGCCCGCGTGCTCTCGCAGAAACGCCACGCATTTGCCCCAGGCTTCCTCGGCGGGCTGGGCGCGATGCGACGGGCGCATGGCGTTGAGGAAGGCGTGTCCCGCGCCGTCGTATCGGTGAAAGGTGTAGGACTTTCCGAGCCGGTCAAGTTCCGCGGCGATCTTGTCCACGTCCGCCGGGCTCGGATTCTCGTCTTCGTTACCGAACAGTCCCAGCAACGGGCAGTCGATCTCGGACGTCCGCTCGAACGGTGCCCGGTTGCCCTCGCCCCATGGCACCATGATGTTTCCGCCGTAAAAGACCACGGCCGCACGAACGTTTCTGTCATGGGCCGCCCACAGGTAGGCCAGGCGGCCGCCCATGCAGAACCCGACAACAAGCTGCGTGCCGTTGGAACACTCTCTCAGGTACCGCTTGGAGGCCCTGAAGTCGCGCACGATCTGGTCGTCCCGCAACAGCGCCATCCGCTCCATCGGCCCGCGTCCGTCGATATCGTGACGGTGGTAGAGATCCGGCGCGACCGCGGCGAAACCGGCGGTCTCCAGGCGTACGCAGATGTCCTGAATGAAAGGGTCAACGCCCGGCGCATGGATGCAGACCAGCACCCCCGGGCGCGTCTTGTCCGCTCCGGCGACGTACGCGGACATATCGGTGCCGTCGACGGTGAGCGTCTCGAAACGGCCAGCCATGGATCATCCTCCTTGGGGCCTCAAGCCCGCCAAGTTGTCCAACGCAGATAGCGCCGCCATTGACTCCGTTGAACGAAGTATGTTGATTAAACCACCGACGCGGTTCAGAGTCATTGCCGTGAGCCAGGAACGATCCCTTCGTGGGCCCGCCGGAGTCCGGCGCGACACCGCCGTTGCACATCCCAACATTGCCCTGGTGAAGTACTGGGGCAAGGGATTCGCGGCGACGAACACGCCGGAAACGCCATCGCTTTCCATTACCCTCGACACGTTGAAGACGACCACGACCGTCGCCGAGAGAAGCGGGTCCGACCACATCGTCGTGAACGGGAGGACCGTCAGGGATGCGAAGATCCAACAGTTCCTGGATCTGCTGCGCGAGAACTTCGACATACCCCCGCTCGCCGTCGAAACGTCGAACAACTTTCCGACGGCTTCGGGGTTGGCGTCCTCCGCGTCCGGCATGGCGGCGCTCGTCACCGCGATCGACGGTGCAATGGACCTGGGCCTTTCGTTCGAAGATCGATCCCGGTGGGCCCGGCGCGGCTCGGCTTCCGCGGCGCGGTCGATAGCGGGGGGATTTTCCGTGCTCGCTGCCGACAACGGCTGGGCCGCCGAACCATTGCTGGCACCTGCGGAATGGCCCCTCAATGTCGTCATCGCGGTCACTTCCCGGGAACGCAAGACCGTTGGCTCCACGGAGGGCATGGAACTGTCGAGGAAGACATCGCCGTTCTACGGAAGCTGGATCGAGTCGAACGCCCGCGACTTCGACCGCGCGATCGACGCCGTCACACGCCGCGACTTCGCCGCCCTTGCGAGCATTGCCGAGGCGAGTTGCCTGAGAATGCACGCCGTCATGACGACCACCGAGCCGCCGCTCCTGTACTGGAACGCCGGGACCCTGGAGGGGATTCGACGAGTTCGGGCCCTGCGCGAAGCCGGAGTCGGCGTGTTCTTCACAATCGATGCCGGTCCCCAGATCAAGGCCGTCTGCCTCCCCGGCGACACGGAGCAAGTGCGAGTTGCCCTCGCCGAACTGCCGGGGGTCAAGGACATTCATGTCACCGGGCTAGGACTCGGCGCGGCCTGCGTGTCGCCGTAGGCTGTGTTCGATCCGCGCATCGAGGCCACGGCCCCGGGCAAGCAGGTGCTAACCGGAGAATACGCCGTGCTTGCCGGCGCACCCGCGCTGGCTGCCGCCGTGGACCGCCGCGTCACGTGCCGGATAGCGCCCGCTACCGAGGGCGATTGGTCATTCGTTTGCCACGGCTATGAAGCCAGAGCCGCCCACCGGGGTGAGGAATTGCCGGATACGGGTCCCGCCGCGCTCGCCCGGTTCGCTCTTACGAGTCTCGACCTCGATCCGCGAACCCTACCCGCGCACCTGCAGATCAGGATCGACTCTCGACCGTTTTACCAGGATCGGGAAAAACTGGGTTTCGGGTCCAGCGCCGCCTGTGCCGTGGCGGTCACTGCGGCATTGGCCGCACTTGCCGAGATTCCCGCTCCCACCCTGCAACACGCCCTGGCGACGCACCGTGGCTGGCAGGGAGGCGCTGGCAGCGGAGTCGATGTCGCCGCTTCGTACTGTGGCGGAGTCATCCGCTTTCAGGACGGCCGCCCGCAAGAGGCGCGGCTACCATCGAACATCCATCACACGTTCGTATTCACCGGTATCGGCGCCGATACGCGCGCACTGGTTCGGCGCTTTGACGCGTGGCGGGGCGACGGCTTGCCTGCCGAATTGTCCGACCTGGTACGGTCCGCGACCGCAATCGCCGATTCGCCGTCCGACTTTCTCGATCTCCTTCCCCAATACATCGACGCCCTCATCGCCATGGATCGTGCCGCACGGATCGGCATATTCTCGCCGCAGCATGTGCACGTGATGCGCCTTGCCAAAGAGTTTGGCGTCCTCTATAAACCGTGCGGTGCGGGCGGCGATGTGGGCGTGGGAGTGTCGCCCGACCCGAGCGACCTGGCCGCCTATCGAAGGCGCATTGAGGAGGAGGGATTCCTCGTCGTACCGGCAGAGATTTCACCGCATGGCCTACAAGTCCGACTCCGCTAGCGGCTCGCGCATACCCGGCTTCTTCAAGCTGCCCATCGGTGATCGCATCGCCGCCCTGCGCGAGCGCGGACTGCTTGACGACGATGATGTCCAGGCGCTGACTTCCGGCGAGCACACGCTGAATCGCCAGGTCGCGGACAGGATGATCGAGAACGTCGTCGGCGTGCTCGGCTTGCCCCTGGGGGTCGCGCTCAACTTCCTCGTCAACGGCAAGGACTACATCGTTCCCCTCTCCGTGGAGGAGCCTTCCATCGTCGCCGGACTTTCCGGCGCCGCACGCACGGCGCGTCTCTCCGGTGGCTTCCAGGCAACCACGACAGATCCGATCCTGATCGGGCAAGTGCAGGTGGTCAATGTGCGGGACGTGGAAGGCGCGGTCGCCGCCCTCAAGGCGAACAGGGACGAAATCGTCGACCTGGCAAACCGGCTGCATCCGAACATGGTGGCGCGCGGCGGCGGCGCGCGCGACATCGAAGTGTTCCGACACACGGCGCCCGAAGACGGCCGCGAGATGGTCGTCGTGCACCTGCTGGTGGATACCCGTGACGCGATGGGTGCGAATCTCGTCAACGGCATGTGTGAAGGCATCGCCGGCCTGGCCGAGGCCATCACCGGCGGCAAGGTATTCCTGCGCATCCTGTCGAACCTCACGGATCGGGCACTTGTGCGGGCGTCGGTTCGCATACCGGTGCAGAACCTCGATGTGCGCGGATACTCGGACGCCGAGGTGCGCGACGGGATCATCCTTGCCAGCGACCTCGCCCTGGTCGACCCGTACCGGGCCGCGACCCACAACAAGGGAATCATGAACGGCGTCGACGCTGTCGCCATCGCCACCGGCAACGACTTCCGCGCGATCGAAGCCGCAGCGCATGCTTACGCGGCGAGGGACGGCAAATACCGGGGCCTGACCCGCTGGAGCAGCAACGCCCGCGGAGATCTCGTCGGCGAGATCGACATGCCGATGAAGGTCGGCACGGTCGGCGGCGCCCTCGAAGTCAATCCCACGGTGCGCATCGCCCATCGGCTGCTCGGTTCCCCGAACGCAACCGAACTGGCCGGCGTCATGGGCGCGGTGGGACTGGCCCAGAACTATGCGGCCCTGCGTTCGCTTGCCACTGCGGGTATCCAGCAACACCACATGACGCTGCATGCGCGCAGCGTGGCTTCCGCCGCGGGCGCCCCCGACGAACTGTTCGACACCATCGTCGAAGCGCTGATTGAGTCCGGCGAGATCAAGGTACACAGGGCACGGGAAATAGCCGAGCGGTTGCAGCGCGAGGATCCCGCCGTAGCGATACCAACCGGAACCCTCCGGAGCGCGGCCTACGGCAAGGTAATCCTGTCCGGCGAGCACGCCGTCGTCTATGGCCGCTCCGCCCTCGCCGCACCGATACCGCTCGCTGTCGAAGCCCGTGTCCTCGACGCCCGGGAGGGCGTCCACCTCTTGATCCCGAGCTGGGGGCTGGAGGAGCGCATCGTGCAGCTCGAAGACCACCCGCGGGGATTCACCGCCATCCTGGCGATGCTGCTGAAGCGCCTCGAACTGGCGGACCGACCCATGACCATCCAGGTGTTCCCCCATGTGCCGCTGGCCAAGGGTCTTGGCGGTTCTTCCGCGATGGCGGTCGCCGTCATCCGCGCGCTGGATGCACACTACGGGCTCAAGCTTGACGACAGCGAGGTCAACGGCTTCGCCTTCGAGTGCGAGACAGCCGCCCACGGGACGCCTTCCGGCGTGGACAACACGGTCGCCACGTACGGCGAGATAGTGCTCTACCAGAACCGCGGGACGCCGGAGTTCGATCTCGTCGTTCCCAAACGGCCGATTCCGATTGTCATCGGCATTTGCGGCACGGACAGCCTGACGTCGCAGACGGTCGCGCAGGTGCGAGCCGCCCGCGAACGGCAACCCGCGCTATACGAGGCGATATTCGACCAGATCGAGTCGCTGACCCAGGCTGCGGTAGAGGCTGTGCGGGAAGGTGAGCTCGATGAACTCGGCGAACTCATGAATCTATGTCACGGAAGCCTGAACGCGCTGCAGCTATCGACGCCCGACCTCGAAGAGATGATTCACATCGCCCGGGCGCATGGCGCCGTCGGCGCGAAACTCACCGGGGGAGGCGGCGGCGGCTCGATCGTCGCCCTCTGCCCCGACTCCGCAGACAAGGTCGTCGCAGCGCTGGCGACCGGCGGATTCAAGGCGTTCAAGTTCGAGATAAGCTAGCGGCTTGGGCCAGGGTGTCACGCGTCACCGATGGTGACGGGTTGCATGGCGTTAACACATAGAAGGAATCAGAGATGAGCACACCCGCGCGCGTAGTCGTTCTGCCGGAAGGCGAAGGACCACTGGAAGTACGAGAGATGGATTTGCCCGATCCTGGAGCGGGCCAGGTGGTGGTGCGGCAGTTCGCCTCCGGCATCTGCCACTCGCAACTGCACCAGATTCATGGTCCGCGCACGCGGCCCGCATTGCTCGGGCACGAATCTACCGGCGTCGTCCTGAAGAAGGGCAATGACGTCACGCATGTCGACGAGGGCGACACGGTGCTGATCACCTGGGTGCCGCGAGACGCCGCGCGCATCAAGGATGTGCCCCAACGTATCCATCTCGAACTCCCCGGCGGCGGCGCCGCGTCCCATAACGTGTTCACCTGGGCTGACAATACGATCGCCGACCATCAGTTCGTGGTAAAGGCCGACGATGACATCGCGAAGGACGTGACCGCCATCGTCGGCTGCGCGATCATGACGGGCGCCGGTGCGGTGCTACATACGGCCGACGTGCAGGAAGGCGAGAGCGTGGCGGTCTTCGGCGTCGGAGGCGTTGGCCTGTCGGCCATCTGCGGCGCCCGCATGCGTCGCGCCAACCCGATCATCGCCGTCGATGTCAGCGACGAAAAGTTGGAATTCGCCAAACGGTTCGGGGCGACCCACGGCGTCAACGCGGCAGATGGCGATCCGGTGGAACAGATTCACGCCCTGGTGGACCATCCGAACGACCTGGCCGTCGGGGGCGCGCCCGTCACCGGCGTCGACTATGCATTCGACTGTATCGGCCTGAAGACCACCATGGAGCAGATCGCGCCCGCCTGCCGGCCGGGCCATTTCGGCGCCCGCCGCGGCGGCACGGCGGTCCTCGTCGGCATCCCGGGCACGAGCGTGGAACTGAATGCGGGCGCCATGGTCATGCACGAGAAGCAGTTCCGGGGCAGCTTCGGCGGATCGTGCTGTCCCGACCGCGATTTTCCGATGTTCCTCGACTGGCACGCGCGGGGCGACCTCGACCTCGAAGCGCTGGTCACGGAGCGTTATCGCATCGACGACATCAACGAGGCCACAACCGCGCTGGCAGAGGGAAAGATCGCGGGGAGATCCATACTCGTGTTTGACGACTGAACGATTCAGGGGCCACGGTCACCTCCCGCGGCGTGAATGCCCGACCATGCCGCCGCGTTCGATCCACAAGCGGGGTTCCCGGGTGAAGGGAAGTATCGGTCGAAACATCTACCTCGCGTTCTGCGTGGCGGTGTTCGTGTTCCTGATCGCGCCGATCCTCGTCATCGTGCCGCTCAGTTTCAATGCCCAGCCGTATTTCACGTTTACGGAGGAGATGCTGCGCCTGGACCCCGACGCGTGGTCGCTGCGCTGGTATCGCAGCATCGCCGAGGACGAGGAATGGCGGCGTGCGCTGGTCAACAGCCTCGTGATCGGCGTCTGCGCGACTTTTCTCGCCACCGTACTGGGTACCCTCGCCGCGCTCGGCCTTTCGAACCCGGCCATGTACGGCCGCTCGCTTGTCATCACGCTGTTGCTCTCACCGATGGTGACGCCGGTCATCGTCTCCGCCGCGGGCATGTTCTTTTTCTATTCGAGCCTCGGGCTTTCGCAGACCCATCTCGGACTGATTCTTGCCCACGCCGCGCTGGGCACGCCGTTCGTCGTAATCACCGTAACGGCGACGCTGGCCGGCTTCGACGCCAACCTGATGCGCGTATCCGCCAGCCTCGGAGCGGGACCATGGCGGAGTTTCTGGCGCGTGCAGTTTCCGCTCATCGCGCCGGGGGTGATTTCCGGGGCGCTTTTCGCCTTCGCGACGTCATTCGACGAGGTGGTCACGGTGCTGTTCATGGGAGGCCTGGAGCAGCGCACCATCCCGCGCCAGATGTGGGCGGGCGTCCGGGAACAGATCAGTCCCGCCATCCTTGCGGTCGCAACGCTGCTGATCGCTTTCGCGCTGTTCTTCATGCTGACGGTGGAATGGCTACGCCGGCGAAGCGCAAGCGCCGCGCAAACTTGAGGTGTCAAGCGGAAGCCGTTGTCGGCGTCACATTACCGGCGCTCCGAATAGAGCATGGTGGAAGACCATGAGCAGGCCCGCCGCGACGAGACCGGCAACGATTGCCGCCGCATCCATCGCAAGGCGGGGGGCCTTGTCGGTCGATGGCCGCTTGCCGCGCACGGCTACGCTAACGAGGTCGAGCACCGCATAGCCCGCGAGGCTGCCGAACAGCACGATCGAACGCAGATCGCCGTTCGAAAGAAGGTGCGCGATCGCCCACAGCAGCACCCCCAGAAGCATGGGATGCCTTAGCACGGCGCGGATGTGGGTGGGCATGTTGGCCGCGGCGAGCAGCACCAGCGAGACGGGCACGGCGAATATCGCGAACTGCCGCCCCCAGCCTGGCGCCGTGTACACCGGCTCGAATGGGGCGCGGGAAAAACCCCACACCACGAGCACGAGACCAACCAGGGCGGTGAGCGAGAAGACCGCACGGTAAGTGCCTGTCCCCAGCCGGGCGATGAGCGCGTCACGCAGGGGCACGACGCTCGGTACCAGGTGCACGGCTACGAACAGGGCCAGACCGACAACAAGGAGGCTCATCTCTGGATGCTCCTGACAAGGCCTTGCATCATGACGCGGCGAAATTGCCCACGCAAGCATGGGTGCCGGCAGGTCGGACACGGTCGCCGAGTCGGGCATGTTGACATCGCCAGTCACGTTCGGCGGGATTGGCGCCAGCGACCCAGCATGCCTGTTCCTTCATCTAGTCAATCCGTCACGCGCGTATACTTGCGCCCCGATGATCGAGGCATCGTTGAAACCCGAACCCGCGCACGTAGAGTTCGACGGCGTACGCAAGAGCTACGACGGCGTGACCGAGGTCGTGCGCGATCTCCACCTGACCGTCCGCGAAGGGGAATTCCTGACCCTTCTCGGGCCGTCGGGATCCGGCAAGACGACCTGCCTGATGATGCTCGCCGGATTCGAAACGCCGACATCGGGCACGGTCCGCATCAGCGGCCAGGCGGTGGACGATGTGCCTCCGCGCCGACGCGGAATCGGTGTCGTTTTTCAAAACTACGCGCTGTTCCCGCACATGACGGTGGGCCGAAACCTCTCGTTCCCGCTGGAAGTGCGGCACATGGACCAGACCGCCGCCAACGAACGCGTGCAACGCGCGCTTCGCCTGGTACGTCTCGAAGGGTTTGAAGACCGCCGTCCCGACGCGCTTTCCGGCGGCCAGCAGCAACGCGTCGCCATCGCCCGGGCGCTGGTGTTCGAGCCAAGCCTGGTGTTGATGGATGAGCCGCTGGGCGCGCTCGACCGGCGTCTTCGCGAGGAGATGCAGTACGAGATCCGACGCATCCACCGTACCCTCGGCGTCACCATCGTCTACGTCACCCATGACCAGCAGGAGGCGATGGCGATGTCGGACCGCGTCGCGGTCTTCAATCATGGCCGCATCCAGCAGGTCGCGCCTCCCGAAACTCTCTACGAAGAGCCGGAACGCGTCTTCGTCGCCACGTTCATCGGCGACAACAACCTTCTCCACGGTCGAGTGACCGCCATTGAACGCGACATCTGCACCGTCGACACCGGCGACGATGTCGTGAGCGCGTTTCTTGTAGCTCCCCGGGAGATTGGAGATGCCGTCACGCTGACCATCCGCCCCGAACGCGTCGCGCTCGCACCCACGCCGGGCACATACGGCAACGAATTCGAAGCCCGAATCGAGGACATCGCCTTCCTGGGAGACCACCTGCGGGTGCGAACGGCCGTTTGCGGCAGTTCGGAATTCGCGCTCAAGATCCCCAACACCGTCGGCCACGGCGCCGTATTGAAGGGAGACCGCGTGCGCATCGGCTGGACACCGACGGACTGCCGCGCGCTGGCACCGGACGAGGAGGTCACATGACGACAAACGGGACGGGGATCGTCGTCGCGCTTCTGCTCTCGACGTGCTGCCTCGCATCGGCGGAGTCCCTGACCGTGGTGTCCTGGGGCGGCGCTTACGAGCAGGCGACCAGAAAGGCGGTGCTCGAGCCGTTCGCGGCCGAAAGCGGAGTGGACGTTCTTGTCGAGGTCTACAACGGAGGACTCGCCCAGGTGCGCGCCCAGGTCGAAACCGGCAACGTGCATTGGGACCTCGTCGATCTGGAAATGGCGGACCTGGTGCTTGGCTGCGACGAGGGACTCCTGGAACTGGTTGAGACCGAAGACCTGGCGCCAGCGGCGGATGGCAGGCCGACAAGAGAGGACTTTCTCGCCGGGACGGTCACGGACTGCGGCGGCGCTTTCGTCATCTATTCCACGATCTACGCCTATAACACGGAGAGTTTTCCCGACGACACGCCGGCCACCATTGCCGATCTGTTCGACACGGAACGATTCCCCGGTCGCCGGGGCATGCGCCGGGTAGCCCAGGCGAACCTGGAGTTCGCCCTGATGGCGGACGGCGTACCCATTGCCGACATCTACGCGACGCTGGGGACAGACGCCGGCATGGCCCGCGCATTCCGCAAACTCGACACCATAAAAGACGACATCGTCTGGTGGGAGACCGGCGCGCAGCCGCCGCAGATGCTCGCCGACCGCGAGGTGGTGATGAGCACCGCCTACAACGGCCGCATCTTCGATGCGCAGGTCATGGAGAAACAACCCTTCGTCATCGTCTGGGACGGGCAGGTGATGGACACCACCGGCTGGGCCATCGTGGCGGGAACGCGAAACCTGGATACCGCCCGCAGTTTCCTTGCCTATGCGTCTCGACCCGACAGGCAGGCTGACCTGAGCCACTACATCTCGTACAGTCCCGGCAGGCTCTCAGGGGCCGCGCTGATCGACAGGCACCTTGCGACCGGCATGGACATGCAGCCGCATGTGCCCACCAGCGCGCAGAACATGGTTCGCGCCCTGCCGATCAATTCAGAATGGTGGAGCGACCACGCCGACGAGGTGAACGAGCGATTCAGCGCCTGGCTGGCGCGCTGACGCGGTTAGCCCGCATATCTCACCAAGGCGCTTGTTCAGTGAGTCAAGGTCATTGCATTTCAATGAGGTACGTCCCTTTTTTTTGATGTTCGCGCCAGAACAGACTGCGCTGCCGCGCCCCGGCACGTCCGCATCCGACGTCCGCAGAATACGCGCTCCGTCCACCACCAGGTAGAGCTCTCCTTTGACCCTCAGTCTCCGGGTCCCATACTGCGACGTACCGCCCGTCGACGGCGGGCTCGTCGGAATCCACCCACACCCAGTCGCCGTCGGCGAAGCGTAGCGCCATGGCGCACACGCGCAAGCGCAGCACGAGGTCTCCGGCCCGAATTGTACGCCGCGGATGCGCCGGTCCACCGTCAGGGGCAACGAGCAGCGCCCCGCTGTCGGAGCGGTGGCGCGGTCGTCGAAAAGGAGGACTGATGTGTTGCCGGCACGAAACTAGATTTCGATTCGAATCTCACGGATAGGGACAGCTCGGGACCATGACACTGGCTTCCCCGTTGCCTAGGCCACAGCCCCCGAAACCGGTCGTTCGCCAGCTTCCGACAGCATGATCTGCTTGCGAAAGTGGATTGATGCCAAGGCGGGCACGAGAACCATCAATAGCGCGGTCGTGATGAGAATGCCGAAACCGAGCGACGCCGCGAAGGGAACCAGGAACTTCGCGTGAATGGCCCTTTCGAGAATGAGCGGCGTGAACCCGAGGAACGTGGTTACCGAAGTGAGCATGATCGGGCGAAACCGTTGCTTGGCCCCCTCAATGATCGCCTCTCGCGCCGGAACCCCTTCTCTCCGTAGCCGATTGATAAAGTCCATCATGACCAACGAGTCGTTGACCACGACACCGCTTAGTCCAACGAAGCCCATGGCGGATGTGAAACTGAAGGCAATCCCGATGACCAGGTGGCCCATGATCACGCCGATCAACCCGAACGGGATCACGGCCATGATGATCAGGGGCTGAACGTAGGACCGGAGGGGGACGGCAAGCAGCGCGAAGATGAGGAACATGGCGAGGGCAAAGCTGCGGAAGAGCGAGTCGAAGGACTCGATCTGCTGCTGCGCCTGACCGCCGAACCGATAGGTCAGCCCGGGATGGGCATCGACAAGCCCAGGCAATATGTCGCGCACGACAGCGTCGGTGGCTTGGTTGCCGGTAATCGCAGACCGATCTACATCCGCCGTGACGGTGACGATGCGTTGACCGTCCTTGCGCCGGATGGTCAACGGCGAAGTCCCCTCGCGAAGGGCGGCGACCTGTACAAGCGGCACTTCGCCGCCATATGGCGTGCGGATGAGGTATCGCTCGATATCCGTGATCGACTCACGCTCCGTACGGGGCAGGCGGACATAAACCTTCACTTCCTCTCGGCCGCGCTGGACTCGCAAGGCTTCTGCGCCGAAGAAAGCCGCGCGAACTTGGAAGGCAACCTGTTCTACGGTGAGTCCAAGCGTACGGGCGGCCGGCTTCAACTCCAGTTGGATTTCCTTGACGCCCGGCGCGTGGTCCGAACGCACGTCGAAAACGCCCTGCATGCCGCGAAGGCCGGTGACAACCGAGTCGGCAACAGCACCTAGTTGTTCGACGTCAGGATGGGACAGCACAAATTCCACGGGATTACCGAGCGTGACCAATTCGCTGGCGAAGCTGACGCCGCGAGCGTATGGCAACACCCCGACCTCTTCCCGCCAAGCCTCCATGAAGGTCCGCGTTTCGATTTGCCGACGCTGCGCACCGAGGAGCTTGAACTCGACGGTGGCGATGTTGCCTTGTGGGTTGAGACTGGGTTGAGGAATCAGACCACCGCCCTCGACGCGTGCTCCCTGACCAACTGTGACGATGACCCCGTTGAGCAGGGGTTCGGCGCCGTCCGGTCGGTCACGCGAGAGTCGTTCGACGACACGATGCCCGGCTTCCTCGATTTCCCGGGCTACGTCGTAGGTGCGCTCTGCAGACGTGCCATCCGGCATCTCCAGGCTGACGGTCACGAAGTCCCCCTCCACCTGGTTTGCGAAGGCTGTCCTGACGATTCCGGCGGGCAACAGGGAAACACTGATCACCAGCAAGCCAATCGCGCCGGCGATGATGACCGCGGGTTGCTCGGTCGCAAATTGCAGCCACCGGTCCAGGGGACCGCTCACAAACTTCCTCAAGGCGCGATCCACCGCGTTTTGGGTCGTCCACAGGAATCGGTCGATACGGGCCGACGGGACCCAGTCCAGACCCGGCAGGCGCGACAAGTGGTGGGGCATCACCAGGAGCGACTCCCCCAAAGAGATCACCAGCATGGCGATCAGGATGATCGGCACGGGGAACAGGATCTCGCCCATGCCCCCGGGCAGGAACAGCAGAGGTGAGAACGCGACGATGGAGGTCAGGACCGCAAATGTCAGCGGCACGGCGATGCGGCGTACGCCGCGAATGGCCGCCACTAGCCCCGGAGCGCCGCTTTTGCGTTCATGATAGACATGCTCGGCCACGACGATCGCGTCGTCGACGACAATGCCGATCGCGAGTACGAAGGCGAACAGGGCGTTGGAGTCGATAAGGAGGTCTAGTGCCAGGATGACCGCGAGCGCCCCGATCGCAGATACCGCAATGCCCACGACCACCCAGATCGAAACGCGGATCTCGAGAAACAGCGCGAGCGCTACGAAAACGAGGAGCAGACCCAACGTGCCGTTTTTCAGCAACAGGTCAACGCAGGCGTCGAAGAACTCCGAGTCGTCGTTCCACACCGTGATCCCCACGCCTGCGGGCAACGAAGGAATCAAGACATCGTAGACATGGTCTTTGATGGCTTCGGCGACATCGACGACCTGTTCGTCGCCGACGCGGAAGATCTCGATGAAGACGGCCGCCTTGTCCTGATGCCTGATCACCAGATCTGTTTCCTCGAATGCATCGTGCACGTCCGCGATCTGGCCGAGCCGCAACACGGAACCGTCACGTTGGGCCAGAACCACGATGTCCTCGAAGTCCATCTGGTCATAGCGCTGGCCGAGCGTCCGCACGCGCACCTCGCGCTCGTCCGTGTCGATCCTGCCTCCGGAGAGATTCAGGGAACTGGCCCGGACGGCATCGGCGATGTCTTGCAGGGTCAGGCCCAGAGCCCGGAGCTGATGCTGCGGCACTTCGATAGAGATCTCGTAGTCCCTCGCGCCGGTCGTGTCCACTTCCGACACTCCCTCGAGTGCGGCAAGTTCGTCTTCGATTTGTCGCGCGATTTCCTTCAGCGAGCGTTCCGGGATATCGCCATAGACGATTAGGCGAACCACGCTCTGCAGATTGTCGATTTCCCGAAACCGGGGACGCTCCGCACCGCTCGGGAACGACTGGATTCCGCCAACTGCCGACTCGATGTCGTCCAACGCCTGGCTCATATCCGCGCCTGACTTCAGTTCCACTCGAACGGAGGCCATGCCGGGTGCCGCCACTGAGTTAACGGACTTGACGTTGTTAAGGGGTGCGACCTGCTCCTCGATCTTGGTAACGATCGACTCTTCGATCTCGTCCGGCGTGGCGCCGGGGTACGGTACGGAGACCTCGACCTGATGGAACGGCAGCGTCGGCCACATGTCGAACACGATGCCGTTCAACGACACGAGTCCCGCTGCGACAATAGCGAGCATCAGCAGGTTGGCGGCGACGCCATTGCTTGCCATATAGGCAAGTGGCCCAGCGGGTTCGCCTTGGTGGCTGTCGGCGTCGTCGCTCAATGGCACCCCCCGTTCCCGCGCGTAGACCCATCGTCACGGGGCCCGATCCACTTCTGCGAATCGAGGCTGTCCAGCCGATACTGATGCGAGCGCCCCGTACCAGCTAGGACGCGGATCGCCCCCGGTCTCTCACTCCGCGCCATGCGCGGCCTCTTGCGCCGCTACCCAATCTGCCGCCTCATCCCAAAGGCGCTTCGCCACGAGTTCTTCGGAAGCCTCTTCGGAAGCCTCGGAGATGGCACAGGATTCGTAGTATCGACCGCCCTCCAACGGTGTCGTCGTGGCGCAGAAGATCGTCGTTTGCGCGCCTTGATTCGGCGTGAGAAAAAACGGCTTCATGAGCGGCTCCGCGAGACGGTGCATTCGACTCAGCACTGGATTGCGGTCCAATCCGGCCAATTGCAGATTGGTCTGAACGGACCCGGGGTGGAGCACAGCGGACTGAAGGTTGAACTCCTCCGCATAACGGCGCTGAATCTCGTTGCTGAAATGCACTAGCGCCAGCTTCGATCGAGCGTATGTGTCCCATGAGTCGTAGTCGCCCGAATTCTCGGAGAACAAGCTCGCGTTACTTGCCAGGCGATGGGGGTCGGAGGACGTGATGACCACGCGGGCATCGCCACCCGCGCCCCCGTGTTTGAGCATCGGGATCAAGAGCATCGTCAGGTGGAAGGTGCCAAGGAAGTTGACGCGCCAATGGACTTCGATCCCGTCCGCAGCCAGTATCGGCGCTTTGCTGCGCTTCGCCATGTCCTTGAATACGCCGGCATTGTTGACCAGCACATGAAGCTCGTCGGTGCGTTCGGCATACCAAGCGACGAAATCCGCCACGCTAGCTGGATCCGACAGGTCCATCTCCCTCGCTGTAAGGCGGGGCTCATCCACCTCCAGCGACCGCAAGTCATTGTGGAGGGATTGCTCCAGCCGCTGGCCACCAACCAGCGTGGTCACAACGACATCCGCCCCCCAAGCAGCGAGCGTTTTCGCGACTTCGTAACCGATGGATCGTTCCGCACCGCCAGTGACGATGGCATTTTTTCCAGTCAGGTCCACCTTGTGAGCCATCGGGTGCGGTGTCGTTAAGCGGCGATAGGTCTGGACCACGACATTGACGAAATCGCTGGGCACAAATGCTCCTTGAGATACGGCCACGAACCCAAGCCGCCGCGTCGTAGCGCGAATCCGCGTTTCGGCGCTGGTCATCTCCCGGCCACGAACCGTTGCCCCGTACAGTGACACGCGAACCCCTGAGGTTCCATAACGAAATCATGTCAATATTGATAACTTACATTTCATATTCATAATACAAAGCGGAATCGGGGTATTCGGGGCAAGCGCGTCCGCCAGCACCGCCCTTCAGGTCGGTCGGATGCGGAGTGGAGCGGAGCGCGTCGTCAGCTCTCGCCGGGTCTCGGCATGCGGTAGCCGACGCCGCGCCGGGTGAAGATCCAGCGCGGGGCGTCGGCGCTGTCGCCAAGCTTGCCGCGCAGCCGCTGCACGGCGATGCGCACCAGGTTCGCGTCGGCGTTGTTGCGCCCCTCCCACACCCGCCGCAGCAGGGTGTCGTGGCGCACCACGCGCCCGGCGTTGACCGACAGGAGCCGCAGCACCTCGAACTCCATGGCCGTGAGGTCCACCGTCTCGCCGCGCACCGTCACCTCGCCGCTGTCGTAGCGGATCTCCAGCTCGCCCAGCACGAACGGCTCCGGCTCCCGGTGGCGGCGCAGCGCCGCCCCGACGCGCGCCGCCAGCTCGGTCGGCGAGAACGGCTTGACCAGGTAGTCGTCGGCGCCGAGCTCGAACGCCCGCGCGACCGTCTCGTCCCGGCCGTAGGCGGAGATGAAGATCACCGGCAGATCGGACAGCTCCGGGATCTCCTCCAGCAGCGACAGCCCGTCGCGGCCGGGCAGCAGCAGGTCGAGGAGCACCAGATCCGGGCGCTCGGCCCGGAGCAGCCCGGCGAGGTCGTCCGGCGCGCCCGCCACCAGCGGCGCGTAGCCGGCGGACGTCAGCGCGTCGCGCGCGAAGCGCAGCGTGTTCGGGTCGTCGTCCACCACCAGGATGCGCGCCCGCTCGGCCCGCTTGCGCGACGAGCGCGCGCCGACGTTTCCCGTCCCCGCCTCCAGCGCGCCGGGCGCCGCCGCCGGCAGCGTGAACGTCACGGTGGTGCCGCGCCCGGGGCCCTCGCTCGCCGCCCGGATGCGCCCGCCGTGCGCCTCCACCAGCCCCTTGCAGATCGCGAGGCCGAGGCCGTGGCCCGCCGTCCCGCTGCCGCCGCCGGCGTGCTTTCGGAACAGCCGCGGCAGCAGTTCGGCCGGCACGCCGTCGCCGTCGTCCGCCACCGACAGCGCGACGTCCTGCCCGTCCCGCGCCGCCGCCACGCGGATCGCCGCCGGCGCGGCCGCGTGCCGCCCCGCGTTCGCCAGCAGGTTGTTCAGCACCTGCACGATGCGCTGGCGGTCCGCCATCACCGCAGGCAGCCCGTCGGCCAGGTCCACCGCCACGCAGCGGCCGGGCTCGCCGGTCAGGAACGCGCTGCGCGCCCGCTCCACCAGATCCGCCACCGCGGTCGGCTCCGGCGCGACCGACAGCGTCCCCGAGTCGATGCGCCCCGCGTCCAGCAGGTCTGCGACCAGCCCGCGCATGTGCGCCGCCTGCTCGAAGATGATGCGGTGGAACTCCCGCATCTCCGCCGGGTCGAGCGCCTCCGACTCGTCCAGCAGCGCCACCGCCGAGCCCGTGATCGACGTCAGCGGCGTGCGCAGCTCGTGGCTCACCAGTGCCAGGAACTCCGTGCGCAGGCGCTCGGTCTCCTCCAGCGGCGCGAGATCCTGCATGGTCACCACCACCGAGCCGGTCTCCGGCGCCTCGCCCGGGATCGGCGTCGCGTTGATCAGCGTCCGCACGCTGCGCCCGTCCGGCACGGAGAGCACGACCTCCTCCGAGCGCACCGTCTCGGGATCCGCGAACTGCCGCGCGAGCGGGAACTCCGCCAGCGACACCTCGCGGCCGTCCGCGCGCCGGCAGACGACGATATCGAGCAGGTCCTCCAGCGAACCGCCCGGCGCGCGCAGGCTCTCGACGATGCGCCGCGCCTCCCGGTTGTACGACGCCGCGCCTCCGCTCCCGCCGTCGAACACCACCACGCCCACCGGCGAGGTCTCCACGAGCGCCTCGAGGTCCTGCCGCGCGCGCCGCTCGCCGCGGTGCGCGCGGGCGTTGCCGATCGCGGCCGCGGCCTGCGCCGCGAACAGCACGAGCACCTCCTCGTCGGCCTCCGTGAACGCCGCGCCGCCGGCCTTCTCGCCGAGGAACAGGTAGCCGACGCCCGCGCCCCGGTAGCGCACCGGCGCGCCCTGGAACGTCCCCGGGAAGGTCGGCAGCGGCGTCAGGCCGACGCTCCGCGTGTAGCCCGGCAGGTCCGCCACCCGCAGCGGCCCCGGCAGCTCGTTCAGATGCTCGACCATCCCGAGACCGTCCGGCCACTCCGCCAGCTCGCGCTCGCCCTCCGGCGTGAATCCCGAGAAGACGTGCTCGCCGGGGAAGCCGGACCCGTCGACGGTGGCCGCGATGCCGAGCCGCGCCCCGGTCAGGCGCCGCGCCCCCTCCACGATCTCGCGCAGCACCGTCCCGAGGTCCAGGCTCTCGCTGACGCGCAGGATCGCCGCCGCCAGCGCCGACGCGCGGTCCTCCGCGCCGCCGTCCTTCGCCCGGCCGCCCTGGCCGGCGTCGCGTTCCTCTGCCATCGCGCCCTCCGATTACATCGCCGCCGCGCTGTCTTGCCTGCCCGGACCGGGTGCCGAGGAATGCCCCTCTCTGGCCGCCCGGACCCCACTCCGCCCTTACCATAACCACACGCGCCGTCGGCATCCACACGCGCGGGTCGCGACGTGGTTCCGCGTCCCGGTCGCGACGACCCGGCAGTCGGCGCGCCCGCGCTATGGCAGGGTGCTACGCACCACTGCCATATCGTCAACATCCGCGGCAACAGCTACCGCATGCGCGAACACCAGGACCTGCTCCGGTCCGCTTCGGAGGAACGTCGCGAGGGAACGTCGACATGACCGCCGCGCGGGCGGCACGGAGGGAGCGTAGCGACCGGAGTGCGGCCCGCGGCCACCGCGAAGGCTGTCCGGAAGCCCTGAATATCGCACGCTCGCCCTCGCCAGAAGTGTGCAGTTTTCAGTTGCCATTGACAGCTTTCCGCGCGGCGACGCCGCGGGGGTGCGGCACGCCGGCCCGGCGCGGGCGCGGCGTCCCCGCCAGCCAGTTCCGCGGGATCGGCGGGAACCGCCCGCGCGCCGCGCCGGGAACGGATCGGGGGGAGCGCCGGGCTCGGTCTCCGCTCTCCCGGGGCGCCGTCGGCCGCCCGCCGCAGGACTCTTCCCTCGCCGCCTCCGAGGCCGCGTCAATCTCTCGCCGGCTCGGGCGCGCGGCCGCGCTTTCGCCGCCCGCGCCGCCACCGAATCAACTCGGCGGCGGCCTGGGCGGCGGCGAACAGCGCCACCAGCAGCAGTCCCTCGCTCCAGAAGAATCCGACCGCCGCTTCGGGACGGTCCCTGTAGCCGTCGGCGCACACCAGCAGCACGCCCGCCGCGGCGGCGCCCGCCGCCAGGGCCACATTGGCCGCCGCCCGGCGCGGCGGCGGCTTCATTCGGCCGTCGCGGATCCGGGATCGCATCGCGCGCGGCGTCCGGCGCCGGCTCCGCGTCAGTCCTTGGGCGCCACCACGTCCACGCGCTCCGCGAAGCAGTGGCCGTTGTGCTTCTTCTCGTCGTCCACCCACACGCGCACGGTCCGCCCCGTGACGAACGCCAGCTGCGCCGAGTCGAACATGCGCGCCGCCGACGACTTGCTCGCGTGCACGCCGGTGCAGCTGAATGTCACCCACCTGCTCTGGCAGTCGAGCCCCTCCTCCGACGGCGCCACGCTGAGCGCGGCCATGCAGCCGCCGAACCGCTCGTCCGCCACCGTCAGCGTGCGCCGGACCTCCGCCGCGACCTCCGCCGTCAGCGCCGACGCCGGCGCCGCCGCCAGCAGCGCCCCGGCCAGCGCCGCGGCCATGTGCTTGATCCATCTTCGTGTCTTCATTCCTTCGTCCTTGTCCGTAGTTCCAATGCCTTTCTCCCCGCCGGGCGCGCCCCCGGGGCCGTCCCGCCTCATCCGGGACCTTCCACCCCGGGCCGCTCCGAAATGTCGGGCAGAACCCGGCGCCAGCCGCGCAGGAACCCGCGCGGCATGTACTCGATCCCGACCCGCAGCTCCAGCGTGACGGACAGGCCGTCGGCGTCCGTCGCGGTCACCGCGATCACCGCCACGCCCTCCGCGCCGTCCTCGCCGGACGTGACGATCAGCACCCCGCCGGAGACGCGCGCCGTCGCGAGGCCGGGGTCGCGGGAGACCGCGGAGATCGTCAGGGGGCCGCCGTCCGAGGCGGCGAACAGCCCGGAGATATCCGCCCGCGCCTCGTCGCCCTCCGTCGACAACTCGATCTCCGGCGCCGCGCCCGTCACGGCCGGGGGCTCCTTGAACAGCACCAGCGGCGGTCCCGCCGCAGTCGCCAGGCCTCGATAGCAGGGGTAGCGCGGGCCCTCCTCGATGTCGCCGCAGCGCGCGTCCGGGATCGGCGGCGGCTCCGACAGGGAG
Organism: Candidatus Azotimanducaceae bacterium; assembly: GCA_965203615.1. Lineage (GTDB taxonomy): Bacteria > Pseudomonadota > Gammaproteobacteria > Pseudomonadales > Azotimanducaceae > VXNE01. The sequence goes on along the minus strand of OZ241900.1, from coordinate 2,974,748 downwards.
ACGAGAACGGCCCCCAGCTCCGAAGCCGCCACCTCGAACGGCGCGCTCTCCGCCGCCCCGGCGGGGATGACCGCGGCGCCGAAGGACGCCGAGCCGTTCTCGACCGACAGCGCGCCGCGCATCTCGAACGGGGCGCCCTGCGCGACCCGCCCGGCCAAAGTGGCCGGGCCGGGCGCCCACGGCAGGGCGTCGGTCCGGACCAGCGCGAAGACGAGTTCGAACGGCGCCCCCGGATTGCCCCGCAGATCGACCTCGCGCAGCAGGGACAGGCCCGCGAACATCCCCGCGGGCAGCGCCTCCAGATCGTTGCCGGACAGGTCCAGCAGGCGCAGCCCGGAGAGGCCGGAAAAGTCCAGCGGGCGCAGCGCCGCGATGCCGCTGTCGTCCAGGCGGAGCGCCCGCAGCCGGGCGAGGCGGGCCGCCGTCGCGTCGGCGCACGGCCGCTCCTCCCGCAGCGCCTCGCGCACCTGCGGCGTGCGGTCGCAGACGCCCTCCGCGATGGTCACCGCCGCGGTCCCGTCGCCGACGCCGAAGTCCGCCGCCCGCTCCTCCGGCGGCACCAGCGTCACGACGAACACCTCCTCCGGCGGCTCGATATCGTCGTCGTCATGCACGGCGATCAGGATGTCCGCCTCGCGCGCCCCCGCCGCCAGAGTCAGCTCGCCGCCGATGCCGTCATGGTCGTCGGCGTCCGCGTCCGGCGTCGCCGGGTCCGCGTCCGCGCCCACCCTGTAGCGCACCGTCGTCGGCTCGCCGCGCGGCCGGTTGACCGCCACCGTCAGCCGCGCGACGCCGCCCTCCGGAACGGACAGCGCGGTCTCGGCGAAGGACAGCAGGTGCCCCACGGTCGCCTCGAACTCCTGGCTCGCCCGCGCGCCCCGATCGTCGACGGCCGTCACGGTCACGGTCGCGACGCCGTGGTTCCGGCCGCGCAGGGTCACGACGCCGCCCGCGACCTCGACCCGGACGACCCCCCGGTCGGAGGACGCGGCCTCGAAGCGCAGGGCGCGCTCTTCCGGGTCGCGGAAGTTGTCCGAGACGTCGATCTCGAGCGCGCCGCCCACGTCGAGTTCCCGGTCGGCGATGGGCTCGTTCGCGACCGGCGGGCGGTTGGGCGCGGAACCGCCGCCGCCGCCTCCGCCGCCGCCTCCGCCGCCGCCAGACGGAGGTGGAGGAGGCGGTGGGGGATTGTCCCCGGGAGGCGGTGGAGGCTGGGGAGGTGGCGGCGGTGGATCGGGATCCCCTGAACTGGTGCCTCTGCACTCATTGCTGCCCTGGTGGTACGTCTGACCCTCGGGGCAGGTGCAGGCGGGATGAATCTCCGTAGTGTGATAAGGGCATTGCAGCGGCGTTTCCGTATCGCCGCCGGGGTTGTCTTGCCCGGGTGGCCCGGGGACCGTCAGGCGCAGCGAAACCTTTTGGTCCACCGTCCACGACAGCCCGGAGTTCGTCCAGAAGACCATATTGCCCTGGAGTGCCAGATCATTCCCGACTGAGCCGTCGTCAAATGCGAACTGTGCGTCGCCGACATGCAGCGTTGCGTTTGACCGCAGATCCTCCGGAACGGTCTTGTCCAAGACGAACATCAGAAGCCCGGCCCCTGTAAGACCGATCCTCACGATCGAATATGACGTGCCCGCAAGCGCGAAGTCGTCGTCCGCCAGCACCGAGGTTGAATCGCAGGCCCCCGCGCCAACTTCGTCGTTGAGACAGCCCAGGATGGAGCCGCCGCCGCCGGCAGCTTTCACGGTCAGCACGCTGGACCACAGGGGTCCGTGCGAACAGGTGAACGCGGCCTGCGCCCAGCCGCTGTCGTAGTCGTCGGTGTCGTCCGATGGCGTGCCGTTGTCGTACTTGCCACGTACCCGGACCAGTACCTGCCGGGTGTTGACGACGGCGTCGAGCACCGTGCAGTCGAAGGTGAAACTCGTGCCCGACAGCGTGCCGGCCACGTTGGTCGGATTCTTGGCGTTGTGCCAGGTCTGGCCGTTGTCGCCGCTGTACTCGACGTCGTAGTCGGCCGCCTCGCCCTGGGACGGGGTGGACCAGGAGAACACGTTGTCCCGGCCCTGCAGCCCCGGGGGCGCGCGGGTCCTGTCCAGGATTCTCAGGCGCAGGTTGTTGCTCCTGACCCCCCCGCCTTGTATCCACACGTCGAACTCCTCGTCGTCGTGGTCGGCGTCCTGGGCGGTGGTCACCGTGAAGGAGCCGGACGAGGCGCCGCCGGCGAACATGTGCGTGGACGGCGCGGAGTAGTCGCTGGTTTCGGCGCTCCGCCGGTCGGTGTTCACCGGCAGGGAGAAGCCGCTACTCCCAATGGTGTGCGCGTAGTCCACGTTGACGGTGAACGACTGGCCCTCGACGACGCTGGCGCTTGCCGCGGACAGGGTCGGCTGGACGGAATTCGTGATCGCAATGGTGCCGTGGTCGGGACCGACTTCCATCCGGCCCGGCGGGTTGACCAGATTCAGGTTCACCACCAGGTATTCATCGGGCTCCGCAATCGTGTCGCGCAGGACCTCGAAGATGACGATGAACTCCCTGGTCCTTTTCGGTATGACGACCCTCTCCGACCCGGGGGAGTAGTCGACGCCGGGCGTGGCGTCCGGGGTGGCGGCGACGCTCATTAGCGGGTGGGGCCTCCTTGGTTCGCTGGTGGTTTCCCGGACCTGATTGGTGGGATTGCTTGCATCCTGGCAGTTGCCGTCAAATGCAACGGGGTCGCCTTGACCGTCAAGTATCGTGTTGTGAAGGTCGCTGCACCTGCTGTCCGCGCGGGTGGTCACGTCCACGGTGACCGGGAAGTCGGCGTCCTTGTCGAGGGCAAGGCGCACTCGGGCGAGTAGTCCTTCGGATACCTCGTAGTGGGTCTGTGCGAACGAAATCGTGGCCACGTCATCGTTGCCGACGTGCACCGTCGCCCGGGCGCGGGGATCGACGCTGTAGGCGGCGCCGGTGACCTTCTCCAACCGGATCTCGAAGCTGCCCTTCCGGTACCTGTCGGTAATGACGTCGTCAACGATGATGTCCTGGGCGTGGTCGTCGCGGTCCGGCTGGACGAATAGCACCGCCACGCTGGTCGTGCTGGCCGGCACGGAGACGGTGAGGGGCAGGTTCTTGTACAGCCTGTCGCAGGGCAGTCGGTCGCAGGAGCCGGGCACGGCCGCCAGGGTGACGGTGGTGGCGGCGGTCAGGGCCTTGCTGAGCTTGACGGTTGCCTTGGAGGGGTTCGAGTCGCTGCCCTGGGATTCCGTGAAGCAGTAGGCGTTGGCGCAGTAGGGGGCTTCATTGCTGACGCGGTTATAGGGCGGAATGCTGCCGGTCGAGTCCACGGCGAAGTCGAAGGTGACGATCACGCCGCCCTTCACGATCACGTCGACGGCGTCGCTCCACGCGCTGGCGTTGCCGCCGGGGTAGACCGAGCGCACCTGCGCTTCGGAGTCGCCCGGGCTCAGGGACGATCCCGTCCAGGTGGCCGCGCAGACGTTTGCGGGGGTGCTCCACGTGCCGCCGGCCGTTCTGTGCCGGACGTCGTAACACGCCTGGCCGGGCTCCGGCGCCCAGGACAGGGTGAGCCCGCCGTCGCTGTCGGACCTCGCGCTGATGTAGCCGGGCGGCTGCGGGGTGGCGGCCCCCGACGCGGGGTTGCGTTTCGTTGCCACGGCCCCGCGGTCGGACCACGGGCCGTACAGGGGGAATCCGTGCGCCTCGTTGCCGTAGGTGGCGCGCACCTGCAGGTAGAAGGACTCGCTATGGCCCAGGTTCCGGACGGTGTGCGAGTGCTGGACTTGGCCCGGGCCCTTGGGCTCGACGCCGACCGCCACCCAGCCGGTGGCGGGGTCGCCGTCCGTCGTCGCGGCCCGGTCCGGGGCGCTCTGCCAGCGGTAGCGGAACTGGAAGCGGGCGATGGCGAAGTCAGTGGGGCGCTTGGTCCAGGTGGCGGTGAACTCGTTGGTCCCGCCGCTGGCCGTGAGGGCGATCGGGGCGCCGGGCGTGTCGTCGTCGGCCTGCGCCTGAGCGGGCGCGGCGGCGAACAGGCCGAGCGCGCCTAGCAGCAGCGCGAGGGCGGGGGCACGGGAGAGGCGGGCGCCGGCGGGCCGAAAACGCAGGTCAGACCGTCGGGAGCCTGCCGATGTCGCGAGGGCCGGACTTGTCGCCGCGGCCGGGCGCGCGTCACGCCGCTGGGCCGCTGGGCCGCTGGGCCGCTGGGCCGCTGGGCCGCTGGGCGAGATTATACCCCGAAAGGCCGTCCCCGGGAACACCATGTCACTGTTTTTTCTTGCTTTTCCGGCGATTCCCGCGATCCGGGCCGCCGCCCTCGGCGGCGCTTCCGGCGGCGTCTCCCGCATGTCCTGTCTCCCGATGCGCCGGACTCGGCCCGGCCATGCAAGTGTTCCGTTCGCCGCGGCTCCGAATGGGGTTCCGCATCTCCCGCGGCCTGCTCGCGCAGACCCGCGCAGCCGACGCGGCCCACCTTCGGATTCCGGTCGAACCATCGCGCCGCACTGTGCCACGCGACTGCGCGCAGTTCCATAACATGATCATGTCGATGATCATATTTTTCATTTCAGTAACGCAATAACGCATCCGCTGCGCGATCCCCGATCGGGGGCGGCCGGCGCAGGAGCCCGGCGCCGGACCGATGCGGAAAGCGGGGCGGGACCCCGGACGGCCTTCCCGCGGCGCCCCGTCAGCCCCCGCCGGGTCTGGGCATGCGGTAGCCGACGCCGCGCCGGGTAAAGATCCAGCGCGGGGCGTCGGCGCTGTCGCCAAGCTTGCCGCGCAGCCGCTGCACGGCGATGCGCACCAGGTTCGCGTCGGCGTTGTTGCGCCCCTCCCACACCCGCCGCAGCAGGGTGTCGTGGCGCACCACGCGCCCGGCGTTGACCGACAGGAGCCGCAGCACCTCGAACTCCATGGCCGTGAGGTCCACCGTCTCGCCGCGCACCGTCACCTCGCCGCTGTCGTAGCGGATCTCCAGCTCGCCCAGCACGAACGGCTCCGGCTCCCGGTGGCGGCGCAGCGCCGCCCCGACGCGCGCCGCCAGCTCGGTCGGCGAGAACGGCTTGACCAGGTAGTCGTCGGCGCCGAGCTCGAACGCCCGCGCGACCGTCTCGTCCCGGCCGTAGGCGGAGATGAAGATCACCGGCAGATCGGACAGCTCCGGGATCTCCTCCAGCAGCGACAGCCCGTCGCGGCCGGGCAGCAGCAGGTCGAGGAGCACCAGATCCGGGCGCTCGGCCCGGAGCAGCCCGGCGAGGTCGTCCGGCGCGCCCGCCACCAGCGGCGCGTAGCCGGCGGACGTCAGCGCGTCGCGCGCGAAGCGCAGCGTGTTCGGGTCGTCGTCCACCACCAGGATGCGCGCCCGCTCGGCCCGCTTGCGCGACGAGCGCGCGCCGACGTTTCCCGTCCCCGCCTCCAGCGCGCCGGGCGCCGCCGCCGGCAGCGTGAACGTCACGGTGGTGCCGCGCCCGGGGCCCTCGCTCGCCGCCCGGATGCGCCCGCCGTGCGCCTCCACCAGCCCCTTGCAGATCGCGAGGCCGAGGCCGTGGCCCGCCGTCCCGCTGCCGCCCCCGGCGTGCTTGCGGAACAGCCGCGGCAGCAGTTCGGCCGGCACCCCGTCGCCGTCGTCCGCCACCGACAGCGCGACGTCCTGCCCGTCCCGCGCCGCCGCCACGCGGATCGCCGACGACGCGGCCGTGTGCCGGGCGGCGTTCGCCAGCAGGTTGTTCAGCACCTGCACGATGCGCTGGCGGTCCGCCATCACCGCAGGCAGCCCGTCGGCCAGGTCCACTGCCACGCAGCGGCCGGGCTCGCCGGTCAGGAACGCGCTGCGCGCCCGCTCCACCAGATCCGCCACCGCGGTCGGCTCCGGCGCGACCGACAGCGTCCCCGAGTCGATGCGCCCCGCGTCCAGCAGGTCTGCGACCAGCCCGCGCATGTGCGCCGCCTGCTCGAAGATGATGCGGTGGAACTCCCGCATCTCCGCCGGGCCGAGCGCCTCCGACTCGTCCAGCAGCGCGACCGCCGAGCCCGTGATCGACGTCAGCGGCGTGCGCAGCTCGTGGCTCACCAGTGCCAGGAACTCCGTGCGCAGGCGCTCCGTCTCCTCCAGCGGCGCGAGATCCTGCATGGTCACCACCACCGAGCCGGTCTCCGGCGCCTCGCCCGGGATCGGCGTCGCGTTGATCAGCGTCCGCACGCTGCGCCCGTCCGGCACGGAGAGCACGACCTCCTCCGAGCGCACCGTCTCGGGATTCGCCAACTGCCGCGCGAGCGGGAACTCCGCCAGCGACACCTCGCGGCCGTCCGCGCGCCGGCAGACGACGACGTCGAGCAGGTCCTCCAGCGAACCGCCCGGCTCGCGCAGGCTCTCGACGATGCGCCGCGCCTCCCGGTTGTACGACGCCGCGCCTCCGCTCCCGCCGTCGAACACGACCACGCCCACCGGCGAGGTCTCGACGAGCGCCTCGAGGTCCTTGCGCGCGCGCCGCTCGCCGCGGTGCGCGCGCGCGTTGCCGATCGCGGCCGCGGCCTGCGCCGCGAACAGCACGAGCACCTCCTCGTCGGCCTCCGTGAACGCCGCGCCGCCGGCCTTTTCGCCGAGGAACAGGTAGCCGACGCCCGCGCCCCGGTAGCGCACCGGCGTGCCCTGGAACGTCCCCGGGAAGGTCGGCAGCGGCGTCAGGCCGACGCCGCGCGTGTAGCCCGGCAGGTCCGCCACCCTCAGCGGCCCCGGCAGCTCGTTCAGATGCTCGACCATCCCGAGACCGTCCGGCCACTCCGCCAGCTCGCGCTCGCCCTCCGGCGTGAATCCCGAGAAGACGTGCTCGCCGGGGAAACCGGACCCGTCGACGGTGGCGACGATGCCGAGCCGCGCCCCTGTCAAATTCCGGGCGCCCTCCACGATCTCGCGCAGCACCGTCCCGAGGTCGAGGCTTTCGCTGACGCGCAGGATCGCCGCAGCCAGCGCCGACGCGCGGTCCACCGCGCCCTCGTCCTCCGGCGGCCCGCCCTGACCAGCGTCGCGTTCCTCTGCCATCGCGCCCTCCGATTACATCGCCACCGCGCTGTCTTGCCTGCCCGGACCGGATGCCGCGGAATGCCCCTCTCGCCGATCGGACCCGACTCCGCCCTTACCATAACCATATGCACCGGCGGCATCCACACACCGTGCCCCGCATCGACGGCACGCCCGCTCGGCCGTTGCCCGCTCCGCCGCGCGCCTGCCGCCACGTGCGTTTCCGCGTCCCCCCTCCGGTGGCCCGGCAGTCGGCGCGACCATCGGCGAGTGCCGCCGGGCGCTCCGCGACGAGCACGGGCTGCGCGTGGACCGCTCCACCGTGTCGCTGTGGCTTCGCAAGCACGCCAATGGCGAAGCGTAGCCGTCCGCGCCGCGGCCGGGGCCAGCCGCGCCACCGGTTCCGCGCCCGGCCCAGCGATCCGGCGAAGCAGGCGGCGAGAATCGTCAAGCGCCTGCAGGGATCGCGCATCCGATCCGTCGGCACCGCGCGGAACTACCGGGAGCGCCTGGCGCAGATCGCCGCCCGGCTAGACGTCGCGCTGACCGCCCTGACCCCGGAGCGCGCTGTCGAGTACCTGCGGAGCCGAGCCGCCGAGGTGGGGCAGAAGACCCTCGACATGGAGCGGCAGGCGATCCAGGCGATGATGGCGAACGTGACCGGGCAACTGCCGCCGGGCGCCACACTGCCCGTAGTGAAGTCCACTGAACCGCACCGGCCGAAGCCCCGCGCCTACTCGCCCGCCCAGGTCCGCGCCGTCGCCGAGAGGCAAGACGCGCGCAACGCCCTCGCCACCGAGATCGTCCACGCCTCCGGAATCCGAGCCCACGAGCTGCTCACCCTCGGCCGCCCCGCCGAACAGCCGTCCGACGACCGCCGCGAGCGGTCGCGCCTCACCGGCACCGCCGCCGAGGGCATGAAGTTCGCCGGGCGCGTCGGCCTGGTCTACACCGTGGCGGGGAAGGGCGGACTGGTCCGCGAGGTGCTGCTGCCGCACCGGCTGGCCGAACGCCTCGAGGAGCGGCGGCTGGTGGCCACGGCTCCCGTCCTCGACCGCGGCGTGCGCTACCTGCAGCGATACGACATCGGCGGCGGCCACGCCTTCAGCGCATCGTTCTCGCGCGCCAGCATCGAGGCATTGGGGAAGAGCAAGGGCGCCCATAGAGGATGCGGGAACTGATGCACCACGCCGAGCACCGCCTCGCGCTCGCCATCGTATCGGAGGAAATTGGTCACCTGCGCGCCGAGGTAACGCGACTGTATTGTGTGTAGTGAGTTGTTATGTGGAGTAGCGCTGCCAAGTCTTTGATGCCTATGGCGTTGGGCTCCTGGAACGCCACATAACATTCCGGGGCGAGGTGGCGGTGCGCGGATGCGGAGCGGCGTGCGTGGCCTTTTCCGGGTCACAGCGACTGGAGCCAGTCGAGCAGGTTCCCGTCGCGCTGCCAGGAGGGGATGTCCGGAAAGCCGGCATCGTCGGCGACCTTTGCGAGGGCTTTCCGCTTCATTTCGAGATTGGCCCGCGCGTAGATCTGCGTCGTCGTCACGCCCTCGTGGCCGAGGAAGTCGCGGATGATCTCGAGCGACACGCCGGCCTGAAGCAGGTGCATTCCCTTCGTGTGCCGCAAGGTGTGCGGACTGACGGGCTGGGTGAATCCCGGAAAGGCGTCGCGCGCCGCGCGGACATGCTTGTCGAGGATGTAGCGCACGCCCCAGCGGGTCAGTCTCCCGCCTTGGCGGTTCCGGAACACCGGCTCTTCGGACTTCCCGGGGCGGTCGAGGCCGTTCTCCCGCAGGTGGTCGCCGAGTATCCGCGACGTTGCCTCCATCAACGGCACGGCTCGCGTCTTCCGCCCCTTGCCGAGCAGCCGGACCTGCGCGGGCGGATCGAGGCGCACGTCGCCGGCGGTCAGGTCGATCAGCTCCTGCACGCGGGCGCCGGTGTCGTAGAGCACGCTCAGCATGACCGCATCCCTGCGCCCCGCGCGCTTGCGCAGATCGGGCTGCGCGAGAATCCTCGCGAGGTCCTCCTTGGAGAGGTAGCCGACGATCGCGCGCGGCTGGCGGCGCAACGGCATGGCCAGGATCCGCTGGCACTGCAGCAGGTGGTCCGGCACTTCCGACTGGACGTAGCGGAAGAACGAATGCAGTGCCGCCAGGCGATGGTTCAGGGTCCGGACCGACACCTGCCGGTCGGCTTCGAGGTGATCGAGGAACGCCTCCACCAACGGCACGTCGATGTCCTTGAGGGAGAGGCGCTCCAGCGCGATCCCGCGTCGGTCGCGACAGAACCGCAGCAGCAGCGTGAACGTGTCGCGGTAGGCCCTGACGGTGTTCGGGCTCAGGTTGCGCTGAGCCGCAAGATAGTGCGTCAGGAAACCGGTCATGTGGACGGAAAAGTCGGTCGGCTTCATGGCGCGGTCCTCCGCGGAATGATGTCGCCGAACGCGGCGTCGGCGCGCGCGGCGACTTCCGGGAACAGCTCGGCGGTCATGTGCAGATAGTGTTGCGTACCGAGAAGCGACTGATGGCCCAGGTAGGTTGCGAGCACGGGCAGCTTGGCATCGAGGTCCGCGCCCTGGCGGTACCAGCGCAGCATCGCGTGGACGGCGAAGGTGTGCCTCAGATCGTGGACCCGCGGACCCTTGCCCCTGCCCCCGTGCGGCAAGCCGCAACGGAGCAGGAGTTGGCGCCACACCATGTAGACGGCTCCGTACCCGCACGGGCCGCCGTGATGCGACGGGAAGAAGAAGGCGTCCGGCGGCCGGGCGCCGATGGCCGCGTCGTACGACCGCAGACGCTCGACCAGGGGCGCGGCGGGCGGCACCAGGCGATCCTTGCCGAACTTGCCGTCGCGAACTGTCACCAAGCCCCGGTCCAGATCGATGTCGGCGATGCGGAGCTTGAGCACTTCGCCGACCCGGAACCCGCAGCCGTACAGCAGGCGGAAGATCTCGGGCATGACAAGATGGCGAAGCGGCGACAGCGCCGTCGGCGTCAGCCGGTCGACAGCCTCGAGTATCCGACGGACTTCCCCGTGCGTAAGGATGCGGGGCACAAAACCGCGGTGGCGCTTCGTCCCCACGGAGCGGTCGGGGACGTACGCCGGATGGCCGAGCCGGCACAGGAACAGAGCGAACTGGCGAGCCGTGGTGATCCGTACCTCTTGGGTTCCGGGAGTCTCGTGCGGCCGCTTCGCAAGCCACCTCAGGACGATCGGCCGGGACAGCGTATCCTGCCCGGGCGCTTCATCGGCCAGGAACCGATCGAAGCGCAAGAGCGACGCGGTTCCCTCCCGGTACCGGTAGCCGCTGGCGCGCTTCTCCCGGACGAACTGCTCCATGAGCGTCGCGAACGGACTCCGGAACGTGGACTTGTGCTCGCTACTCGGCATGGCGCACCTCCTCGGTGTCCAGCGCGGCGCCGCGCAGCGCTTCCGCGTCTGCCTTCGCGTAGATCAGGGTCGACGTCGTCGTGGCGTGGCCCAGGATCTCGGAGATGACGTGGATCGGGGTCTGCTCGCCGAGCAGCTGCGTCGCGAGCGTGTGGCGAAGGGAGTGAAGGCCGTCGCGGTGCTTGCCGCGGAACCGAATGCCGGCGAGTTCCCGCCAACGCTTGGTGATGTGATGCATCGCGTTGTTGTCGCGGAGCGGCCCGAACGGGGGCTTGAGCATGAGGAAGACTTCCCGATGCTCCGTCTTCGGACGACCGTATCTCAGATAGTCGATGAGCGCCTCGCCGACCTCTTCGGAAAGCGGCAGACTGAGTGGTGCCCCGGTCTTCGCCTGGGTGGTGTTTATCGTCGACGTGCCCCAGTCGAGCTCGTCGAGCGTCAACGTCCGGATGTCGCCCACGCGCAGGCCCAGACGGCAAGCCAAGAGGAGCATCGCGTAGTCCCTCTTGCCGGACGGCGAACTCCGGTCGACGGCCTGGAGCAACTTGACGACGAGTTCGGGCTCCCACACCGATGGGACGGTCGCATCGCGGGGAACGCGAACCGTCGGCAGAACATGGCTGAGATCCTGTTCCAGGATGCCCCGCATGACGAGAAACTGCATGAACACCCTGATGTTGGACACGATCAAAGCGACGGTCTTGGGTCGGAAGTGTTGCAGGGAGACGACGTAGTCCGTCAGGTCGGCCGGTTGGACCTGCTGAAGCTTCTGCACGTTCCTCGAGCCGAGGAAGTCCATGAACTTCGCGATCGCCCCGACGCGCTCGCTGAGCGTCGACGGGCGAAGATGGCGTCGGTCCCTGCAATAGCGCTCGTAGTCCCGCAGCGGCTTCTTCATCGCCGGCGGGATCGTCGCGCTCTGCATGTCGGTGCGGAACCGCCCCATGTGCTCGTTGCGACTGAACTCCCCGAGCACCTTGAGGCCGAACGCGACGTGCCGCGGCCACCACCTGGGCTTGCTGGCCCACTCGTCGCCGGGCTGACGACAGGCGGCCAGAAAACGCTCGGCCAGTTCCTCCGAAAAGCCGCCGGCCAGGTCGTTGTCTTGCGCGAAAGCGACGAGACGCCGCCAGATAGTGCCGTAGCGGTACAGTGACCTTCTGCTGTATCCCAGCCGCTTCAGACGCTTGAGAGCGCGTGCAACGACCTGTTCCAGCGCAACGTGATCCGCGAGTGCCTTGTTGGTTGAATCCATGGATCGATCTCCTTCGAAAGGGCGACCGGGATGGCCGCCGGGAGATCGATCATCGATTTTTTATGTGCAGTGAACTAACGCTAACGTGTTGAAAGAACGTCGCTCTAAGCCGCAACTCCACATAAAGCCCTACTACACACAATAGGCCTTATGTGGAGCTACACATAAAACCTATCTGATTTGATCCGATCCCTGCGGACGCGCCGGACTCGGTCGGCGTTCGCCCGTTCGCCGCGCCCGGTCGCGGCGGCCATGTTCCGACCCGGACGCCGGTCCCGGCCTCCCGGGGACCCGTTCCAGCCGCCCGCATTCCCTTTGCCACCGGCCGGGAGTACGATCATCGCTACCGAAACACCCGACGCGGACCGCTAGCCCGCATATGTCACCAAGGGCCGCGATGATCGCGCAGGATTTCTTTCGCGTGCGGGTGCTCGCGAGCGGAAGCATAGCCGCCGCTTATGCTGGAGCGAGCATGTGCCCGCACGCGGAAAAAAGTGCCCCACAGTCGGCGCCCTTCGGCGCCGCCCGTGGCCCGGCCCCACCGTGCGAGGGCGCGGCAGCGCAGTCTGTACCCGGCAGAACCTCCGCGAAACGAACAAATCTGATTGAAACGAAATCACCATCAATCAATCGACAAGCGACTTGGGTAGAGTCGACGACTGGCGCGGTGGCGGGCCGGCATGATCCGATTTATACCCGCTCCGTTTCCAGTCGCCGCTCGGCGAACCGGACGTGCGGATTTCCCGCATCCGGCTCTCTCCGGGATCATGCCTTTGCCCACGGAAGGTCGCGCGTCGTCACTGTCAGGCGGACGAGTCCCAACTGCTCGTGGAGATACTCGTCGGGGTAGCGGTGGGTCCCCTTGCCGCTTTTCTTGTGCTTCCGACACAACCACCAGCGGAGCCGATGACATGCGTGGGCGTCAATGGCCCTGTACGACTTGCTGACCGGACCCAGGCAGTAGTAGTTGCCCCAGCCCCGCAGCAGCCGGTTGAGCTGCTCCACCACGTCGTCGGCGGACCTCCAGACAGTCCGGCGCGAGGTCAGTTCGCTGACTCGCGCCATCGCCCGGCGCACACTCTTGTTCGACGGGCGCGTCCCGATATAGGAACGGCCCGTGCGCCCCGAGTGGCAGCGGCCTATCGTGTAGCCGAGGAAGTCGAAGCTCTCGCCAGGCAGCCGGCGCATCCGCGTCTTGTCTTCGTTGACCGTCAGCCCCAGCCTGTCCATCATGCCCCGCATCGCCCCCATGGATCGCGCCGCCGTGTCGCGGCAGCAGATCACGAAGTCGTCCGCGTAGTTCACGATGTAGCCCCGCAAGCGCCTCTCATGGCCGAGCCGTTGCCAGCCCAGCAGGAACCGTCGCATGTACAGGTTCGATAGCAGCGGCGAGATCGGCGCACCTTGCGGCACGCCGCGCTTCTCGTCCTTCGCTCGCGTCGTCCGCGTCCGGCCGCCCCGCCCGTCGTCCTCCTCCACCGGCGCCACCAGCCACTGCTTGAGCAGCGCCAGCATGTGCCGGTCGCTCACCCGCCGCGCCACCGATTTCATCAGCGCCGCGTGCGGGATGCTGTCGAAGTATCCGGACAGGTCCGCGTCAACCCCTTCGCCGTGGCCGCGCGTTATCAGCCAGTGCACGTGCCGCACCGCGTCCCGCGCGCTTCGGTCCGAGCGGTACGCATACTGCTCTGGCCGCAGGTCCGCCTCGAAAATCGGTTCGAGCACCAGCACCGCCGCCGTCTGCGCCACCCGGTCCCGTATCGTCGGGATGCCGAGCGGCCTGCGTCCGCCGTTCGCCTTCGGGATCCACACCCGGCGCACCGGGTCGGCCCGATAGGTCTTCTTCCTCAACTCTTCCGCCAGTTCGTCAAGCCACGCCTCCAGCCCCCGCGACTCGATCCGACCGAACGTCTCGCCGTCCACTCCCGGCGCGCCCCGCGAAGCGCGGCTCAGCGCGTAGGCGTGGCGCAACACGTCCCGCCGCCAGACCTTGTCGTGCAGAAGATAGAAGCGATACTCAGACTCCTCCTTCGCTTTCGCATGTAGTGCCTTGCGCAGCTTCTCGACCGTTGTCGGCGTTGCCAGACTCATTCGTCAATCGCCTGTCGCTCGCTCCTGCCAGCACCGTTCCCAGACCAAGGGTCCTTCCCTCCACCGGCATTACCCGGCTTCACCGGTACTACGACCCTATCCGCCACCCCAAGAGGCCGGTTCCGTGCCTCGCGGCACGACCGTTGGCCAGCGCCGCCACGCCAACCACCCCGAGGGGCTTCCCGTGTTGCACACGATCCCTCTACGCACATGCCGTCGCCACTACCCCGGCGGAACCGTTGGGTGCGCATGTCGCTCTCCTTCCCCAACGGCGGCGGCCTTCCCCGAATCTCAGGCGGGTCGGCTTCCGCATTGCCCTTTTCGAGGCCCGCTCGGCGTTCACTGCGCGTTACGGCCTGTGCGCTCGCTGAGTCCCTTCGGACCCTTTTACATCGGAAGCTTCGGCTGCTTCGTTGCCTCCACCGCCGTTCCGATTGCTACCGGCTGGAACGACCCTTGCCGGGTGGGAATTGCACCCACTGGGACCGTGCACCTTTGCACGGCACACTGAGATATGCGGGCTAGCCGTGAAGACCTCTGCCGCATCGAAGCCCGAGCCCATGACGCTGGAACAGGCGGTGTGGGTCGATCCCGGGCGGATGACCGGCGAGCCCTGCTTCCGCGGCACGCGCCTGCCCGTCCAGCAGCTCTTCGACTGGCTCGCCGACGGCGTGCCGCTGGACGAGTTCCTGCGCGACTTCGACCTCGATTCGCGGGCCGCCGACGCCGTGCTGCGCGTCGGCGCGGCGGGGGTCTGCGCCGCGGTCGCGAAAAACCCGGACTGCGCGTCCCGCTCCTGACCCCCCGATCACCGTGAAGGTTCTGCTCGACGTCGGGATCTCGCCGCGCCTGCGCCTCCCCCCGCAACAGGCCCTCGACGACGCGCCGGTCGAGAGCGCGGTGTTCAACCAATGGCGAACGCTGCGCGACGATCGACTTGCTGGCGCGGGCGAATCGGGCCGGTTTCACCGTGCTGGTCACCGCGGACAAGCAACTCGGCGCGCAGCAGAGACACCCGCGCATCGCCGTCGTCGCGGTCGACGACAACCGCCTGTCCGCGCTCCGTCCGGCGCTGGACGACATCGCCCGGGCCGTCCGCTCGACCCCGCCGGGAGAACACCGGCTCGTGACCACGCGCCGCTGACGCGGCGGTCGCGCTTCTCATTCGCCCGGCGGGCAAACGAAGTCGGACCACGCCTGCATGACCGGGCGGCGCTTCTCCAGCAGGTCGTCGCGGGCAGGTCGCCACGGTCTTCGAGCCCTCGACGTGCGCCAGCGCGAACTCCGACAGGATCTCGTCCACGCCCTCGTGGCGCGCCCAGTCCTTGAAGCTCGAACGGAAGCCGTGGCCAGTGGCGTTGATCCCCGCCTTCCGCAGCGCCTCCCCCACCGTCGTCGGGCCGAGCTTCCCGCCGCGAGGCGCGCGGAACGCCGGACCGCCGCGGCCGTCCAGTTCGCGCGCCTCCTCCAGCGCCGCCAGCGCCCCGGTGGACAGCGGCACGCGGTGCGGCCGGTGGCGCTTCATGTGCGACTCGGGCACCGTCCATACCGCCGAGTCGAAGTCGAACTCCTCCCACGTCGCCCGGCGCACCTCCGCCTGCCGCGCCGCCGTCAGCACGCCGAACCGGATCGCCAGTTGGATCGCGCGCCCGATGCGCGGATGGCCGTCCACCCTGGAGAGCGCCGCCGCCACGTCGGAGAAGTGCAGCGCCCGGTGGTGGCGCACCGCCGCGGCCTTCGGCAGCGAGCGCGTCACCGTCTCGACGACCGCCCGACCGCTGCCGGCGGGCTCGCGCAGGTTCTCCACCTCCGCCCATTCCAGCACCGCCACGATTCGCGCGGTGGCATGCTTGCCGGCCAGCGCCAGCGGACGCAGCATGCGCTTGACGAAGTACGCCTCCGGGCACAGGAGAAATGCCGACACTTTCTTACGCGTCAGCGGTCGGGGAACCTCCCCCGGCTGAGGGCTCCTTTCGGTGAGAGAGCATCCACCGCCAGAGTTCGGGATCGTGGTACGCCGCAGTCCAGGTGTCGTGGTCCAGGTCCGGGTACTCGGTGAATTTCACGTCACAGCCGGCCTGGCGCAACAGGAAGATCATCCGGTCCGTCTCTTCGATGGGCACAACGGAATCCATCGCTCCGTGAAAGACCCAAACGGGTAGCTCCCCGAAGTTCTCGGGATCCACGGGGATGAATGACGGACAGACGGGAGCGATCGCCGCCACGCGGTCCGAAGCCACGTTGGCCAGCATCCAGGTGCCCAACCCGCCCATGCTGCTCCCGGTGACATAAACCCTCGCGGGATCGACACGGAACCCGGCGATGACCTCGTCCAGCAGCGGATCGAGGATACGGACATCCCACATCTCCTGGCATTGGGGGCAGACCGTGACGAAGGGCAGTTCGAGGCCCTCCTTGATGAACCGGGGCAGGGTGGCCCGCTCAAGCCGGTCGAGATCCGTGCCTGTCTCGCCAGCGCCATGCATGAAGAAGAGCAGCGGAAAGGCCGTGCCCGTTTCGGAGTAGTCCTTCGGGAAGTAGGTGCGGTAGGAGATCGACCTGCTCCCTCCCCCTGTCGTGGCAAAGGACCGATCTTCGCTACGCATCCCCTTTAGGGCAACCGGTCGCGACCCACGGTCACTGTTCGACGTCGGGCAGAGACCGCATGCGCTTGATCAGCCTGTCGTCCTTCCAGCGCCCCTGTCGCGCGATACCCCCGCGCTTGCCATAAAGTGTGCCCAATCCGTTCCTCATCCCGTCCCGCCACTGTCCCTCGTAGCGTCTTCCGTCGGGGTAGTGCGAGGTGCCTTTGCCATTCGGCAGCCCGTCAAGCCACTCCCCTTCGTAGCGGCCGCCGTCCGGGAAGAAATACGTTCCCTGGCCACTCTTCTTGCCCTCGAGGTACTGGCCCGAATAGATCGCACCGTTGACGTAGTAGTACGTGCCCCGGCCGTGCTTCCGCTGATTCCTGTACTCCCCGATGTACTGGTCGCCGCTGGCGAAGTGATACGTGCCCCGCCCGTGTCGTTCGCCGTCCCTGAACTCGCCGATATAGCGATCACCATCGGTGAAGTGGAACGTGCCCTTGCCGTGTCTCCTGCCTTCCTTCCATTCGCCCTCGAAGCTGGTGTTATTGGCATTGAAGACAACACCCTGGCCGTGCGGCAAGCCAGCTTTCCATGCGCCCTCGTAGCGATGTCCGTCATAGTGATACGTGCCTTGACCCTCGCGGCGGCCGTCTACCCACTGACCCTCGTAGCGGTGGCCATTGGCGTAGTCGCGCCTGCCCTCGCCGTGTTCAACGCCTTCTCTCCACTCCCCTTCATAACGGCCGCCATCCGCGAATTCCACCGTCCCCCGACCATGACGATAGCCGCCCTTCCACTGGCCCTCGTAGCGATCTCCGTCGGCATCCCGGGAGACGCCTTCGCCGTGCGGCAGGTCGTTGGCCCAGGTGCCCTCGTAGCGATAGCCGTCGGGGTGCACAAAGGTCCCCTGGCCATGGCGCCGGCCGTCCTTCCAATCGCCTTCGTAGCGACCGCCGGCGGGTTGCCGATGTGATTCTCCGACACGCGAGTCTCGGGTCTGTTCCGCCGCTTCCGATGGTCCGGCAAACTCGGTCCCGGCGGGTCCATTCACGCCATCGACCTCATCGGTATCCGTCGACGCCGCCCAAACGGCGGTCGCGCACAAGATCACGGACAGCCGCAGCAGGGTTTTCGTCAGTTCACTCACCGCGAGTTCGACTTCTCCCGTATTGGTCAGCCCACATTCATGGAAACCGTATCTCACACTCCATCCGCCGACAAGTACCCGCGCATCCCATCGCTGGTCGCGGGTTCAGTCCGCATGGCCAAATGCTGCGCCCAAGGTTGCAAAAGTTCGGATGCCCCCATATATAAGTGCCACAAGGCGGGCGCCTCCGGAGGTGTCTGCACCACGGAAGGTGACATGGCCGACTCGCAGAAGCACATATATCGAATCTACTTCCACAACCAGGGGCGGGTGTACGAAGTCTATGCACGCTCCATCTACCAGAGCGACCTCTACGGGTTCCTCGAGATCGAGGACTACATCTTCGGCGAGAAATCGCAGATGGTCATCGATCCGGGCGAAGACAAGCTGCGCACGGAGTTCTCCGGCGTACAGCGAAGTTTCGTACCCATTTACTCGATCCTGAGGATCGACGAAGTGGAGAAGGAGGGCACGGCGAAAATCACCGACTCAAGCGGACAGAACGTGACGCCTTTTCCCATGCCCGTGCCGAAGGGAGGGGGCAAGTCTCCCTGAAACGCCCCTCAAGGCGCGTGCGTCAGGGTTCTTTTTCCAGTCAGGGACCTTTTTCCAGTCAGGGTTCTTTCTTCAGGACGTTTCGCAGACGCCCGAACAGCGACCGGTCGCCGCTCTGATCTTGCGCCGACTCGGGGGCAGCTCCCTCCTCAGGTTCTGACGTCGCATCTTCGCCGGGCTCGGATGCGGCCTGCTCACCTGCCTGGGCCGCAGAATCCTCTGCGGCTGCTTCAGGCCTGGTTTCCGGCGCATCGGGCGCCACGGGCGGCTGCTCCGTTGCCGCCGTGTCCGCCACCTCGTCGACAGGTTCGTCGACCAGTTCCTCGTCATAGGACCGATCCGGGCGATTCACGAGTTCCATCACCGCAACCGGCGCCGAGTCGCCAGCACGATGACCGGCTCGCACGATGCGCGTATATCCTCCGGGCCGATCCGCATAGCGGGGGCCTAGCTCTTCGAACAGCTTCCCCACGGCAGCCTTGCTGCCCGTGCGCCGGAAAGCGAGCCGCCGGTTCGCCACGGTGTCTTTCTTCGCCAATGTGATCAGCGGCTCGGCCACGCGGCGCAACTCCTTCGCCTTGGGTACCGTCGTCCTCACCATCTCGTGCTCAATGAGAGAAACCGCCATGTTCTTGAACATCGCCTTGCGATGCGCGCTGTCCCGGTTCAGGTGCCGGCCGCTTTTTCTGTGTCTCATGTCTTGTGTTTCACCTTTCCCCGGAACGCCCGACAGCTCGCCAACAGGCCTGCTGGCTGGCTCGCCGGAGGCTCAGGACACCCGTTCCGTGCCTCTCAAGTTTGCCGGCGGCCAAGTCTCCAGCCGCATGCCGAGCGCCAAGCCGTGTTGCGCCAGGACATCCTTGATCTCCGTGAGAGATTTCTTGCCGAGGTTGGGCGTCTTCAGCAATTCCACTTCCGTGCGCTGGATAAGGTCGCCGATGTAGTAGATATGCTCCGCCTTCAGGCAGTTGGCCGACCGTACCGTCAACTCCAGGTCGTCCACCGGCCGCAGCAGTTTCGGATCGATCTCGTCCGATTCCTCTTCGGTGCTGGCGTCTCCCTCCGCGCCCTCCAGGTCGACGAAGATGTCGAGCTGTTGCTTCAGGATCGTGGCCGCCCTGCGAATCGCCTCTTCCGGCTCGATCGTGCCGTTCGACTCGATATCGAGGACCAGCCTGTCCAGGTCGGTGCGCTGCTCCACGCGCGCGTTCTCGACCTCGTACGCCACGCGTCGCATCGGGCTATAGCTTGCATCCAGCCTGAGTATGCCGATGGTGCGAGACTCTTCCTCGTCATCGCCCGTGTGCTCGACCGGAACGTAGCCGCGACCACGCGTCACCTTGGCCTCAAGGCGAATGCTGCCATCCTGATTCAACGTGCAGATAGGGTGATCGGGGTTGACGACTTCGACATCGTCGGAACGCTGGAAGTCGCCAGCGGTCACGGTGCCCTCGCCCTCCTTGGACAACCGCACGATTGCCGAATCGCCGTGGTGCAACCGAACGGCGACGCCCTTGAGGTTGAGCAGGATGTCGATCACGTCTTCCTGTACGCCTTCCATGGTGCTGTATTCGTGCAGCACGTTGTCGATCTGCACTTCGGTGATCGCGCAGCCCGGCATCGTCGAAAGCAGAATGCGCCGCAGGGTATTGCCCAGGGTATGGCCAAAACCACGCTCGAGTGGCTCAAGTGTCACGCGGGCATGGGTAGGGCTGATCTCCTGGATCCTTATGTGCCTCGGTTTGAGAAGTTCGGTCACCGACTGTGCCATTTATCAATCTTCCTCCGATGTGATTCGTAGCGGCCCTGCAATTCGAGTCGAATCCGATCCGCAAGGCCCTGGCCTTGCGGAAGCGTTCATGAATTCGGGACTCGACGCGAATAGCGACTCGTCTATTTCGAGTAGAGCTCCACGATAAGGTTTTCGTTGATTTCCTGCGGAAGCTCGCTGCGGTCCGGTGACCGATTGAACGTGCCTTCCATCTTCTCCGGGTCCACTTCCACCCATTCCGCCATGCCTCGCTGCGCCGCCACTTCGAGGGCGGACCTGATGCGGAGCTGTGCCCTGGCCTTGTCGCGAATGGCGACGACGTCATCCGGACGAACCTGGTACGAGGGGACATTTACCGGCTTGCCATTCACCTGGACGGCCTTGTGCGAAACCAGTTGCCTTGATTCGGCCCGGGTGGATCCAAAGCCCATTCGATAGACAACGTTGTCGAGACGGCCTTCCAGCAATCGCAGCAGGTTCTCGCCGGTAGCGCCCCGCTGGCGGTCCGCCGTCTTGTAGTAGTTGCGGAACTGCCTCTCAAGCACGCCGTAGAAGCGCCGCACTTTCTGCTTTTCCCGAAGCTGCACGGCATAGTCCGAAAGACGTTGCCGGCGTCCCGAACCATGCTGCCCCGGCGGGGTGTCCGCCCGGCACTTCGATTCGATAGGGCGAACGCCGCTCTTGAGGAAAAGGTCCGTACCTTCCCTTCGAGCGAGCTTGAGCTTTGGTCCCGTGTAACGCGCCACTGTTTACTTCCCTACCTTATTCCCTACCTGGTTCCTACTCTATTCCCGGTTCCTATCCTGACGCTGTCGCTAGACCCTTCGCCGTTTCGGCGGTCTGCAACCATTGTGGGGTATCGGCGTCACGTCAGCGATGCTGTTGATCTTCAGGCCGGCAGCGTTCATTGCCCGTACGGACGACTCCCTGCCGGACCCCGGACCCTTCACATATACATCGACGCTCTTCATGCCATGGTTCTCCACCATATCCGTCGCGACCCGTTCCGCCGCCACCTGCGCCGCAAAAGGCGTCTTCTTCCGCGAGCCCCGGAAACCGGACCCGCCCCCGGTCGCCCAGCCGAGCGCGTTGCCCTGACGATCGGAGATGGTGATGATCGTGTTGTTGAAAGAAGCATGCACATGGGCGACACCGTCGACCACGATGCGCTTGCCTCTTCTTCTAGTCGGCTCAGCCATGCATTGACCCCGTTACTTCTTCTTTACCTGCCGACGCGCCGGTCCCTTGCGGGTTCGCGCATTGGTCTGCGTGCGTTGGCCACGCACCGGGAGGCCCCGACGATGCCGGATACCCCGATAGGCGCCAAGGTCCATGAGCCGCTTGACGTTCATTGACACTTCGCGGCGCAAGTCGCCCTCGATCACGCGTTTGGTCACCTCGCCGCGCATGGCGTCGAGGTCCTGCTCGGACAGATCCCTGATCTTGATCGTCGGATCGACGCCGGCCGCCGAGCAGACCCGGAGTGCCGTCGAGCGCCCGATGCCAAAGATGTACGTGAGCGAAACGCCCGCGTGCTTGTCGTCCGGAATGTTGATGCCAGCCATACGCGCCATAACTGTCTAACCCTGTCTCTGTTTATGTCTTGGTTCCGCAGTGCAGATCACCCGAACCACGCCGTTGCGCTTGACGATCTTGCAGTTGCGACACATCTTTTTCACTGAGGCCCTAACCTTCATGGGACCCTCCTGTCCGGCGGGGTTCGCGACAACTTGCTTCCGTGCGCCACCCCGTCTCCTTCACCGAGGCCCTTACTTTCATTGGACTCTCCCTTCCGACGGTGCCGGAGTCCGCCGGCGAATTGTTGCCGTCATCGTGCTCAACGCCGCCGTCCGTAGTTTTGCAGATTCGAGCGTTCCATCAGTTTAGCGTACTGACTCGATCTCAAGTGCTCCGTCACCTGCGCCATGAAATCCATGGCGACCACCACCACGATCAGGAGGGCGGTACCGCCCAGTTGAAACGTGACTTTGAAGAACACGATCATGAACTCGGGCAGGAGACAGACCAGCGTCACGTACGACGCCCCGAACAGGGTCAGTCTCGTAATCACGTTGTCGATGTAGTGGGCGGTCTGGGCCCCGGGCCGGATACCGGGCACATACGCGCCCTGGCGCTTGAGATTGTCGGCAAGATCCTTCGGATCGAAGACGATGGCCGTGTAGAAGAAACTGAAAAACACGATCCCCGCAGCGAACAGCATGATGTATGCCGGCTGTCCCGGTGACAGCACGAGGGCGACTTCCTGCAGCCAGGAAAACCCCGGCGCCTGCCCGAACCATGTCGCCATAGAAGCCGGCGCGAGCAGCAGGCTGGAGGCAAAGATCGCCGGAATCACCCCCGCCATATTGATCTTCAGCGGCAGGTAGCTGGCTTGCGCCTGGTACATGCGCCGTCCCTGTTGTCTCTTCGCGTAGTTCACCGGGATTCGGCGCTGACCGCGCTCGATGAACACCACGAAACCGACGATCACGATGCCAAAAACCCCTATGGCAAGCAGGGCGATGATGTTCAGATCGCCCTGCCGGGCCGCCTCGAACGCCTGCCCGATCTCGGCCGGGAAGCCGGATACGATGCCGGCGAAAATCAACAGGGAAATGCCGTTGCCGACACCCCGCTCCGTGATCTGTTCGCCCAGCCACATGAGGAACAGCGCTCCCGATACCAGGGTGATCAGCGCCGTAGAGTAAAAGGCGATGCCGGGATTGAATGCGAGTCCCTGGGCAACCAGGGTTCCCGTCAACGCGACGCCCTGGATGACCGACACGAGGAGCGTTCCGTAACGCGTGTACTGCGTGATCTTCCTTCGGCCGGCTTCGCCTTCCTTGCGTAGCTGCCGCAGGGTGGGGTACATCATCGTCAAGAGGTTCATGACGATACTCGACGTGATGTAAGGCATGACGCCGAGCGCCAGGATGCTCATTCGCTCCAGGGCGCCGCCGCCGAACATGTTGACAAGGTCCAGAATCCCGCCCTGGTTCTGCTCGAACAGTTGGCGCAATGCGTCCGGATTGATCCCCGGCACGGGTATGTGCGTGCCGATGCGATAGACAAGCAACGCAAACAGCACGAACAGCAGCCGTGCTCGGAGTTCGGACAGCCCCGCTTGGGCGCCCGCCAGACTCTGTGTTGCCGTCGCCATTCCTTGTCTATTCCGTATCCTGGATGCTGCCGCCCGCAGCCTCGATGGCAGCGCGCGCGCCTCGCGTTACCCCCAGACCCTTCACCGTTATCGGACGCTCGATGCTCCCCGACAGCATGATGCGCGCGCGCCTGACGTTGCGCGAGAGAACGTTGGCCGACTTGAGCACGTTCAGGTCAACGATGTTGTCCTGCGTGGCCCCATCCTTCTCACGAACGCGATCAAGCGCCTTTTCGATGTCGCCCAGACGCACTTGGGCCGTCGTCATTCCTATGCGGGAACGAAAGCCGAACTTCGGTATGCGCATCTGCAGCGGCAACTGTCCACCCTCGAACCACGGGCGCTTAGAGGAGCCGGATCTCGACTTCTGTCCCTTCTGCCCGCGTCCGCAGGTTTTGCCGCTGCCGGCGCCGTTGCCACGACCGACGCGCTTCGCCGCGCGCTTCGATCCCGCCGCCGGCTTCAGCGAATTGAGTTGCATGTCCACACCGTCTGTCACGGCATCACCTCGACCAGGTAACTGACTTTGGAGATCATTCCACGCACGGAGGGCGTATCCTCGACATCCACGGTCTGGCCGATACGCCTCAGGCCCAGGCCACGAACACAGGCCTTGTGGTTCTTCAGGCGGCCGTGATAGCTCTTGACGAGCCTGACCCGCAGCGTGCCTTTCGGCTTCCCGTCCATTGTTCCTCCGGGATCCCCGGTTCCCTCGGTCATCTTCAGGCCATGATCTCTTCGACGGTCTTGCCACGCCTCTCGGCGACCATCTCCGGCGAACGCATGTTGGACAGGGCGTCGAACGTTGCCCGAACCACGTTCACCGGGTTGGTCGACCCGTAGCACTTCGCCAGCACATTCTGCACGCCTGCCGCTTCGAGCACCGCCCGCATGGCACCGCCGGCGATGATGCCGGTCCCTTCCGAGGCCGGCTGCATGTAGACGATTGACGCGCCGTGACGTTCTCGCACCGGGTACCAGATCGTCGTGCCGTTGAGTTCGACATCGACCATTTCCCGCCGCGCCGCTTCCATCGACTTCTGTATGGCGACCGGGACCTCGCGCGCCTTGCCGTGTCCGAAACCGACACGGCCATTGCCATCTCCAACGACGGTCAACGCGGTGAAGCCGAAGATGCGGCCACCCTTGACGACCTTGGAGACCTTGTTGACGTTGACCAGCTTCTCGAGCAGGCCTTCTTCCCTGATTTCTTCTGTGTATGCCACCTGTCAAAACTCCAATCCAGCTTCCCGCGCAGCTTCCGCAAGCCCCTTCACACGTCCATGGTACTTGTACCCGGAACGGTCAAACGCCACCCTGGTGTGACCCGCGGCCTTCGCCCGTTCCGCGACCAGCGTGCCGACCTTTCGGGCGGCATCCACATTGCCCGTAGTCCCGTCCCGAAGTGAAGCATCCAGGGTCGATGCCTGGGCCAGCACCTGCCCGCCGTCCGGCCCTATCACCTGCGCATAGATATGGCGCGGCGAACGATAGACCGTCAGCCGCACGGCACCGAGTTCGCGGATCTTCATGCGCGCGCGCCTCGCGCGGCGCAGGCGGACAGTTTTCTTGTCGATCATCGCCGGTCTTCTCTCTCGCTATCTCTGCTCACTACTCTTCTTGGCTTCCTTGCGTCGCAGCACTTCTTGACTGTGCACCGTATCCATCCTGCCAACAACCAATCGTCCTGCTACTTCTTCTTGGCTTCCTTGCGTCGTACCCTTTCGTTCAGGTACCTGACGCCTTTGCCCTTGTACGGCTCCGGAGGACGAAATGCGCGGATATCCGCCGCCACCTGACCTACAAGCTGCTTGTCCGCGCCGGTCACCACAACCTCCGTAGCTGTCGGCGTCTGCACATCGATGCCCTCGGGCACCGCATATTGAACCGGATGGGAAAAGCCAAGCTGAAGGTTCAGGGTCCCGCCTTGCGCCTGGGCCCGATAGCCGACTCCCACGAGTTGCAACCGGCGTTCGAAGCCCTGGCTCACTCCCAGCACCATGTTGTTCACGAGCGAACGCACCGTGCCCGCCATCGCCCGGGCCCGGTGGCTTGGTTCCCGCGCCTCGAAGGACAGCATCCGATCCTCGACGGCCACCTCGACCTCCCCGGTGAGCTTGAGTTCGAGTTTTCCCTTCGCGCCGCTCACAGACAGCCCCGTCGCGCCAGGCGCGAGAGCCACTTCGACGCCGCCGGGAAGTTCAACTGGGGTTTTTGCAACTCTGGACATGACTGCTACTTCGATTCAAAACACGGTGCACAGGATTTCACCGCCAATGCCGGCCTTCCTGGCCGCGCGGTCGGTCATCACTCCACGCGCGGTGCTGACGACAGCAATCGCCAATCCACCGCGTTCCTCGCCGATATCCCTGTACGGCTTATAGACCCGCAGACCGGGACGGCTTACCCGCTTGAGTTCTTCGATCACGGGCGCCCCGTTGTGATATTTCAGTTCCACCGTGAGTTCGGGTTTCGGACCCTCACTTACCTGGAACCCGTGGATATAGCCCTCGTCCCGGAACACCTCGCAGATGGCAGCCTTCAACTTCGAACTGGGCATCGTGACACTGGAACGTTCCGTCGCCTGTGCGTTGCGAATACGCGTCAGGAAGTCCGCGATGGGATCTTGCATGCTCATGGACGCCTCACCAACTGCCTTTCATCAGCCCCGGGACATCGCCGCGCATCGCGGCCTCCCGCAATTTGTTCCTGCCCAGCCCGAACTTCCGATACACGCCCCGGGGCCGTCCCGTCAGGCCGCAACGCCGCCGCAAGCGCACCGGACTGGCATTGCGCGGAAGCGCCTGCAGTTTGAGTTGCGCCTCCCAGCGCTCTTCGTCCGACGCACTGCGGTCCGCGATGATCGCCTTCAATGCACGGCGTTTTTCCGCGTACTTGGCAACGGTCTTTTCGCGTTTCTTTTCGCGCTCGGTAATGGAAACTCTGGCCATGTCTGCTAGTTCCTGAACGGGAAGTTGAATGCCTGCAACAGCGCAAATCCCTCTGCGTCGGTTCTGGCTGACGTCGTGATCGCGATATCGAGTCCCCGCACGGCGTCGATCTTGTCGTAGTCGATTTCCGGGAACACGATCTGCTCCGAAAAACCAAGCGAATAGTTGCCCCGACCGTCGAAGGCGCGGGGATTCAGGCCGCGGAAGTCCCGCATTCGGGGAATCGCGATTCCGATCAGGCGTTCGATGAATTCGTACATGCGCTCCCGACGCAGGGTTACCTTGCATCCCACCGGCCAACCCGCGCGAATCTTGAACGCCGCCTCGGATTTCCGCGCCTTGGTCACAATGGCCTTCTGCCCGGCGATCAGGGTCAGGTCGGAAACGGCGCTATCCATGATCTTGCGGTCGCCCACCGCCTCGCCAACGCCCATGTTGAGCGTGACCTTCTCCAGTCGGGGCACCTGCATGGGATTGGCGTAGTTCAACTCCTTCTGCAATCTTGGATGCAGTTCTTCCCGATACCTGTCAAGCAAATCCGTCATCTATCGATTACCTGTACGTCCCCGCTTCCATGGTCATTCGTCGATCAGTTCGCCGCTGGACTTGAAGAAGCGGACCCGCTTGCCGTCCTCCTCGCGAATTCCCACGCGATCCCGCTTTCCCGCTTCCTGATTGTAGATCGCCACGTTCGATGCCTGGATAGGCGCCTCGCGACTGAAGATACCGGCCTGTTCATTTGTCTGCGGGTTGCCACGCTGATGCTTCCTGACCATGTTCACGCCGGAAACCAACAGTTTCCCGTTAGCCATGACCCGCACAACTTCACCGACCCTGCCCTTGTCGCGCCCGGCGATGACAATCACTTCGTCTTCTTTCCTGATCTTCTGCACTCTTCCGTGGCCTTTCTTCCGCTCTGTTTTCCGCGATTTATCTTCTGTGTCTTCCGTGCCTTGTTCCCGAATCCGCCTTCAAAGGACCTCTGGGGCGAGCGAGACGATGCGCATGAAGTTCTCGCTCCTGAGTTCTCTCGTCACCGGCCCGAAGATGCGCGTTCCGACGGGTTGCAACTGCGGGGTGAGCAGGACTGCGGCGTTCTGATCGAATCGGATCACCGAGCCGTCCGAGCGCCTTACACCTTTCTTTGTGCGCACGACGACCGCGTCCATGACCTGGCCCTTGCGTACGCGGCCCCGGGGAATCGCCTCCTTCACGGCAACCTTGATCACGTCGCCGATTCCCGCATAGCGCCGCCGCGAGCCGCCCAGCACCTTGATGCACTGCACCCGGCGCGCGCCGCTGTTGTCGGCGATATCGAGCATGGTTTCCGTCTGGATCACTTGGCTGCCTCGGCGTTTCCGGTGTCGGTGCCCGTACCCGGGCTCTGCAGGCGCCACGATTTCCGCTTCGATATGGGCCGCGACTCGACGATGGTGACGAAGTCCCCGACTTTGCACTCGTTGCGCTCATCGTGCGCGTGGATCCTGGATTTGCGCCGGATGATCTTTCCGTAAACCGGGTGCTTCACGCTGCGCTCAACCTGCACGCTGATCGTCTTGTCCATGCGATCGGACACGACGGTTCCCGTAAGCGTCCGCGGATTCCTGCGCATGGATGACCGGGGCCGCGCCGGAGCCGCAACCTCGGGTGTCTCGACAACCGCAGCTTCGCTCACTTCCGCTTCCGTATTCCCTGCGGCATGGGCTTCCGGTTCGTTCGTTGATTCAGGCGTTTCCGACACGTTTGCCAGCTCTTCTTTCTGCTCTTCTTTCTGCTCTTCACCTGGCCCTTGGCCTGTCTCGTTTTCACTAGCCATCGGCCTTCTCCCGCAATACGGTTTCAACACGCGCGATATCGCGCCGCGTTTCCTGCAGCAGGTGCGTCTGCGGCAACTGCGAACTGCCCCGCAGCATGCGCAGATTGAATTGCTCGCGCAGCAACCTCAGACGCTCCGCGTGCAACTCTTCGGTAGTCATGTCCCTCAATTCGTTCGCTTTCATTCGATAACCACGTCAAAAAGTCGAGCGTCTCACCATCGCGGTCTGGAACGGCAGCTTCGCCGCCGCCAGCGCGAATGCCTCCTTTGCGACCTCCTCCGAAACACCCTCCATCTCGTAGAGCACGCGCCCCGGCTGTATCTGCGCCACCCAGTATTCCACCGCTCCCTTGCCCTTGCCCTGCCGCACTTCCAGCGGCTTCTTGGTGATCGGCTTGTCGGGGAACACGCGAATCCAGACCTTTCCGCCCCGCCGAACATGCCGCGTCATCGCCCGCCTCGCGGACTCGATCTGTCGCGCGGTCATCCTGCCCCGGCCCACGGCTTTCAACCCGAACTCGCCGAAGCTGACCTTGCTGCCGCGCTGCGCCAGGCCGCGGTTGCGGCCTTTCTGCTGTTTCCTGTACTTCGTTCTGGTCGGCTGTAACATCGTCTATACGTCCTGCGGCGCCGCCGATCGGCTAGATGGCCTCGGCCTGCTCGGCAGTTTCCCCCGCAATCACCTCGCCCTTGAAGATCCAGACCTTGATGCCGATGATGCCGTACGTCGTCTTGGCTTCCGCCGTCGCGTAGTCGATGTCCGCACGTAGCGTGTGCAGCGGCACCCGACCTTCGTGGTACACCTCCGAGCGCGCGATTTCGGCGCCGCTCAATCTGCCTGCGACCCGCACCTTGATTCCCTTCGCTCCAAGTCGCATGGCGTTCTGAATGACCCGTCGCATGGCGCGGCGGTATTGCACGCGCCGTTCGAGTTGCTGTGCCACGTTCTGCGCGACGAGCAATGCATCCGTCTCCGGTTTGCGCACTTCCTCCACGTTAACGTGCACCGGCACACCCATGATCTGGGTCAATTCGTACCGCAACCGCTCGACATCCTCGCCTTTCTTGCCGATGACGATGCCCGGGCGCGCGGTATGAATGGTCACCCGCGCGGTCTGCGCCGGGCGCTCTATATCGATCCGGCTGACCGAAGCCTGCGCCAGGCGCTTGGCGAGGTATTCGCGAACCTCCAGGTCGTTCAGCAAGTATTCGGCATAGGTTTCCTTTTCCGCATACCAGACAGAGCGGTGCTCGGCGACGATGCCGAGCCGCAAACCTGTTGGGCTTACCTTTTGACCCATCTTGTCTCCTGATCGCTGCTAGTCGTCACTGGTCGTCGCTATCCGTCATTCGGATCGTCATCCGTCACCGCTATGGTGACGTGGCTGGTTCGCTTGAGGATGCGATTCCCGCGCCCCCTTGCGCGCGGGCGCATGCGCTTCAAGGTCACCCCTTCGTCAACGTGGATTTCCCCGACCTTGAGTTCATCGACATCCGCGCCTTCATTGTGCTCGGCGTTGGCGATTGCGGACTCCAGCACCTTGGAAACCAGGCCGGCCGCCTTCTGCGGACTGAAAGCCAGGATGTTCAGGGCGTCTTCCACTGGCTGGCCGCGCACCTGGTCCGCGATCAAGCGGACTTTCTGCGGCGAGATGCGCAACGTCCTGGCCTGGGCAACAACTCGCATGGCTATCGCCTCGCCCTGCGATCACCCGCGTGACCGCGGAACGTTCGCGTGGGGGCAAATTCGCCCAGTTTGTGGCCCACCATGTCGTCGGTGATGAACACCGGCACGTGCTGCCGGCCGTTGTGGACGGCTATGGTCAGTCCCACCATCTCGGGGGAAATCATCGAACGCCTCGACCAGGTGCGGATCGCGCGCTTGTCTCCGCTCTGTTGCGCGACAGCCACTTTCTTCGCCAAATGCAGGTCCATGAACGGTCCCTTTCGGAGTGATCTCGGCACCTTTACCTCACTTACCTGGCTCTGTTGCTTCGCCGGCGCACGATCAGCGCGTCCGTACGCTTGTTTGTCCGCGTCTTGTAGCCTTTGGTCGGCACTCCCCAGGGGGTTACCGGGTGCCGTCCGCCCGAAGACCGGCCCTCTCCTCCCCCGTGCGGATGATCCACGGGGTTCATGGCGACGCCCCGCACCGTCGGCCTGCGGCCGCGCCAGCGCGCCGCGCCGGCCTTGCCCAGGGAACGCAGGTTGTGTTCGCTGTTGCCGACCTCACCCAGTGTCGCGCGGCACTCGGCCAACACCCGGCGCATCTCGCCGGACCGCAACCTGAGCGTCACGTAGGCCCCTTCGCGCGCGACAAGCTGGGCAGATGTCCCTGCGCTGCGGGCCAGTTGCGCCCCCTTGCCCGGCTTCAGTTCCACACAGTGGATGACGCTGCCGAGCGGTATGTTGCGCAACGCCAGCGCATTGCCCGGGCGAATAGGCGCATTGCTGCCGGACATCAATTCGTCGCCGGTGCGCACACCGCGGGGCGCGACGATATATCGGCGCTCTCCGTCAGAGTACTTCAGAAGCGCCAGGTTGGCGCTTCGATTCGGGTCGTATTCGAGCCGTTCGACAATCGCCCGGACATTGTCCTTCTCACGCCGAAAGTCGATTTTTCGGTAGAAACGCTTGTGGCCACCCCCGCGATGCCGCGTGGTGATGCGCCCGTTGGCATTGCGCCCGCCGGACTTCTTCGCGGGCTCGAGCAGGGGCTTGTACGGCCCACCCCGATGCAGGGACGCATCGACGACCTTGACGACGAACCGTCGGCCCGGTGAAGTCGGTCTTGCCTTGACTACTGCCATCCGTTAACGCTCCGCCACAAAGTCGATTTCGTCGCCCTGGGCGAGGCGGACGTAGGCCTTCTTCCAGTCTTTCTTGCGCGAGACACCCCGGCGCCAGTTGCGCTTGACCTTGCCTTTCTGGTTCAGTGTCGTGACATTGACGACGGTCACGCCAAATATCGACTCCACCGCTTCCTTGATCTCCGGCTTCGTCGCATCGGTGGCGACCTTGAATGCATATCCGTTGTTCAGGTCCCCGATATTCGCCGCTTTCTCGGTGCTGTGCGGCTCGAGAAGCACCCGGTACTTTCGTTCTTCTTTCATGCGAGGGCCGCTTCGAGTGCCTTCAGCGCATCCGCGGTGATGAGCACCTTGTCGTGCCGCAAGAGGCTCACTGGGTCGACTGCGGGTACATCGCGTACGTCAACACCTTTCAGGTTGCGCGCCGCGAGGTAAAGGTTCTCATCGACGTTTTCGGCGATGATCAGGACGTTGGAGAGGTTGAGGGATTCGAGTTTCTGGAGAAGGGCTTTGGTTTTCGGCGTGTCGACTTCGATCTCGGCGGCAATGATGAGGCGGTCCTGCCGGAGGAGCTCGGAGACGATGCAACGCATCGCTCCCTGGTACATCTTGCGGTTTACTTTCTGCGAATGGTCCTGCGGCTTCGCCGCAAACGTCTGCCCGCCGCCACGCCAGATCGGGCTGCGGATGGATCCTGCACGCGCACGGCCCGTACCTTTCTGGCGATACGGCTTGCGTCCGCCGCCTCGCACCTCGGAGCGGTTCTTCTGCGCCCGCGACCCGCTGCGCCCGCCGGCCAGGTACGCCACCACCACCTGGTGCACCAGCGCCTCGTTGAAATCGCTGGCGAAGGTCCCGTCCGAGACTTCGATGGTGCCGCCGCCGTTCAAAGAAAGTTCCATAGCCACGGTTCCCTGCGCGCTCAGGCGGTCCCACCGGCGGCCTTGACCGCTGGCTTGACGCAGACATCGCCCCCGGACGGCCCCGGCACGGCACCCTTGACGAAAAGCAGATTGCGCTCGGCATCCACCCGAACGATGGTCAGGTTCTGGGTAGTGACGCGTTCAGCGCCCATGTGCCCAGCCATCTTCTTGCCCTTGAAGACGCGTCCCGGTGTCTGGCACTGGCCGATGGACCCCGGGGCGCGATGGGCGCCGGAGTTGCCGTGGGTCCATCCCTGTGTTCCGAACTTCCATCGCTTGACCGTGCCCGCGTACCCCTTGCCCTTGGAAACTGCGGATACATCGACCTTCTGACCCTCTTCGAACTGGTCCGCATTGATCTCGTAGCCTATGCCGAGTGCTTCGTCCGGCGCTTCGCGAAGACGGAATTCCCACAGACCCCTGCCAACAGCGGTTCTCGCCTTGACAAAATGTCCGGCCACGGGCTTCGTGAGCCGGCTTGACTTAACTGCGCCCGTCGTGACCTGCACAGCGTGGTAGCCGTCAGTTTCCGGCGTTTTGATCTGCGTCACGCGGTTCGGCTCCACGGAAATGACCGTTACCGGCACAGACGTCCCCTCCTCGCCAAACAGCCGAGTCATTCCGCTTTTCTTTCCTACGACGCCAATCGCCATTGTCGAGTCGCTCTCCGGATTCACCGCCCGCCATGGAAGCGGCGTGGGCGGCGTCGGCCACCCATGCAAAAGCGCCGCTCGACCCAGGTCAGAGCGGCGCTTTCGCCTAGTTCAAACTGATCTGCACCTCTACACCCGCAGCGAGATCGAGCCGCATCAACGCATCCACGGTCTTCTCGGTGGGTTCAATAATGTCGAGCAGCCGCTTATGCGTGCGAATCTCGTACTGATCCCGCGCGTCCTTGTTGACGTGGGGCGAGATCAGCACGGTATAGCGCTCCTTTCGGGTGGGCAACGGAATCGGACCAAGCACGTGCGCGCCCGTACGCTTCGCCGTATCGACGATTTCTTCCGCGGATACATCGATCAAACGATGATCGAAGGCTTTCAGGCGTATCCGTATGCGTTGGTTCTGGACCACTAGATCTTCCAAGTTTCAGTCGGTTGCCGTCCAACTGTTTCCGTTCTTCCCGGCTGCTACTGTTTTCCGGTTGCTCTTTCGGCTGTTACTTTCCGGTTGTTATTTCCCGGCTGCCACCAGCCGAGTCCCAGCCCTTTGTGCCATTGTGGCGGCACGCATCCTGATGGTTTTGCGTTCGCCGCGACCATGGCTTTCCCTGCAAAAAACCCGAGGCGCAAAACACGCCTCCCGTGAACAGGAAACCGGGCACTATACGCGCGAACCCTGTTCAGGGCAATCCTAATTCAATGCTATCGGCGGCGGCGTGGACCGGGACGTTGAATCGACCGTATGGACCGCCTTTTCGGGGCGGTTTTTAGTCTTTCTGAAGCAGATACTCCACGGCGCTTCCGGCGCTGTCCGTCTCCCGCTCCGCCGGCGTCCTCGCTTCATCCGCGCTCACGACCAACGAAGGTGCCACGAAGTCCTTCACCATCTCACGCAGGCGAAACTCGTTGGCCGCGAAGGGGAAATTGACGGTCTGCAATGACATGACGACGAACATGCACCACTCCACGTACCTGTGGAGGGTAATGCCATCCCGGAGACGCCCCATTCGCTTCGCCCGCTCATAGGTCGGGCGCGAGCAAGCCAGCGCCGCGTCGAAACACGCGGCAAGCGATTCGTCGATCCGCTCGTAGAGTTGCCGGCTGTTGTTCGCGAACAGGAGTTTCAGCGCCGGGCGACGCCGCAACTGGCGAACGAACCAGGTGATGTCCTCGACGATCTGTTCCTCCAGGCTTGCCTGTTCATAGCTCTGGGTCTCGAAATCCGCCATCAGCGCCTGGAAGTCCCGGGTCACAGCCTGGTTCAACACGTCGTCGGCGTCCTTGAAGTACCGGTAGAACGTGGTTCGGCTCACCCGCGCCCGTTTGATGATGGCGCTGACCGTGGTGTTCTCGGCGCCTTTGCTCAGATAAAGGCCCACAGCCGAATCAAGGATGGTTCGTCGCGTATCTTTGGCGCGCGCCTGCAGGCGACCGAGCCTGAATTTCCTACGCATACCGAGAGAAAGTAACAAAAAACCAGGGTCTGCTCTACATTCGCCGCGGACACCATCAAAACAGGAACAAAAACAAGAATCGTATTCCTTTACTAATGTTTTTATGGAACACTTATGTGTATTGTGTGCTGCACATTCCCCCGCAAGGGCGCACCGAAAGCCATGCACGGAGCCATTCAGCCGCCATGCAAAAGAACGACATGAGAAATCGACCCTCTTCGGAGTTCACCGCTCGACTTCGGCCGCTCCCTCACGGCGACGATCGGAGTCTGCCCATCCCCTTCGGCTGGTACGCGCTGGCATGCAGTGCCGACCTGGCGCCCGGCGACGTTCAGCCGCTGTATTGCTTCGAAGAGCACCTCGTGCTCTTCCGCACCGAGGACGGCCAGGCGCACGTCACCGCGGCATTCTGTCCACACCTGGGGGCCCATCTTGGATACGGAGGCAGGGTCGAGGGCAATGCGATCGTCTGCCCGTTCCACGGCTGGCGGTTCGACGGCGAAGGGGTGTGTGTGAGCGTACCCTATGCCCGCGCGATACCCCGCCGGGCGGCGAACGGCCCGTGCCTTTACAGCTATCCGGTACAGGAACGAAATCGGCTGATATGGGCCTGGCATCATCCGCGGCACGTTCCGCCGCTATTCGATATTGACGACGTGCCGGAACTGTCCGATACGGATTGGAGCGGGTTCACCCACTACGAGTGGGATGTGCATGCTCCGATACAGGAGGCCGGAGAAAACGCGGTGGACATCGCACACTTCGTGGCGGTTCACGGCGCGCGGGAAATGCCCGAAGCCAGGATCACCCTTGCGGGGCACCGCCGCGAAACCGAAGTGACTGCCCTTGTGCCCGCCATAGACGAGAGGGGGAACATCGACCTGGCCCGCATGGAGAGGGTCCACCTGGTCACCCGGAACTGCGGGCCCGGCATGAGCACCCAGACTTTCGAGCTGGGGGCCAGGACGGTCATGCTCGCCACGGTGACACCCATCACTCCCGCCAGGATGAAGCTCGGCTTCAATTTCACGAAACGACTGGATACGCCTGAGCACTTCAACCCGCTGGTCGACGGCCTGATCGCCGAAATCGTCCGCCAGGTGGAGCAGGACATCCCGATCTGGGAGAACAAGGTGTTTCGGGATGCACCCATACTCTGCGACGGCGACGGACCGATCGCCAAGTACCGACGGTGGTTCGGCCAGTTCTACGACGGGGCGGACCTGCGCGATGCGGATTCCTCAACGCGCCGCATGTCGACGGTCCGGCCGATATTCAGCCGGTTGCGTTCGGTTTTCCGCGGACACGGACTTCGCAGGCCACCTCGATGGTCATCACCGCTTGCACGTGTCCGCTCCACCATGGACAAGGCCCTGGCGAGCACACGGGCCTGGTGTGGCGAGACCATCGCGGCCTCCGGATGCGGGCTCAAGCTACCGCAGAACTGGATTCTTCGACCACACCCCGTGGAGAACCGGCGCCGCTCGAGTGCCGAGCCGCCTCAGTGATCGACAATGTCGGCCGCGATGTTCCGCGGGACTTCGGCGTAGCGCGCGAATTCCATGTTGAAGGTGGCTCGCCCCTGGGTGGCGGAGCGCAGGTCCGTCGCGTAGCCGAACATCTCGCCCAGCGGCACGAAAGCGCGAGTAATCTTGCCCGAGGGACTCTGGTCCATCCCGTCGATTATCCCCCGGCGCCGGTTCAGCTCGCCGACCACCTGGCCCATGAATTCCTCCGGCATGACAACTTCCACGCGCATCACCGGCTCGAGCAGAACCGGTCTCGCCCGGGCGGCGCCGTCTCGTAACGCCATCGAACCCGCGATCTTGAAGGCCAGTTCCGACGAGTCGACTTCGTGGTAGGAACCATCGTATAGCGTGGCCTTGACGCCAATCAGCGGATAGCCGCCGATCACGCCGTTCTCCATCTGTTCTTCGATGCCCTGCCTCACCGCCGAAATGTACTCCCTGGGCACCGCTCCGCCGACGATCTCATCGACAAACTCGAATCCCGTCTCGTCCGGAAGCGGCTCCAGGCGAATCCAGACATGGCCGAACTGGCCCCGGCCGCCAGTCTGGCGGACAAACCTGCCCTCCGCCTCCACGCTGGCACGAATGGTCTCGCGATAGGCGACCTGGGGTCGTCCGACACTCGCTTCGACGTTGAATTCCCGTTTCATGCGATCGACGATGATATCGAGGTGCAGCTCTCCCATGCCGGCAATGATGGTCTGGCCGGTCTCGGTATCCGTAGTCACCCGAAAGGAAGGGTCCTCCTGGGCCAGCTTTGCCAGGGCACCGGACATCCTGTCCTGGTCCATCGCGGACCTTGGCTCGACCGCGACGTGAATGACCGGTTCCGGAAACTCCATGCGCTCGAGGGTGATCGGGTTGGAGGAGTCGCACAGCGTATCTCCGGTCATCGTATCCCTGAGCCCAATCGCTGCCGCGATGTCTCCGGCCCGAACCTCCTTCATCTCGTTGCGGCTGTTCGAGTGCATCTGCACCATTCGACCAATTCGCTGACGTCGTGACCTGCGCGGGTTGGATACCTGGTCTCCCGTCGCCAGCACGCCGGAATAGACCCGAAAGAACGTCAGGGTGCCCACGTACGGGTCTGTCGCAATCTTGAAAGCCAGCGCGGCGAAAGGCTCATCATCATCCGAGCGGCGCTCAGACGATTCACCGCTTTCCAGCACCCCCTCGATTGCCTTCACCTCTGTCGGAGCGGGGAGGAACTCGACGACCGCATCGAGAACCGCCTGCACTCCCTTGTTCTTGAAGGCCGAACCGCACAGGGCCGGGACGATTTCGCCAGCCAGCGTACTCGTGCGCAGCCCTTTGCGAATGTCCGCCGGCGAGAGATCCCCCTCTTCGATGTAAAGGTCCATCAACTCTTCGCTCGACTCCGCCGCAGCCTCGACCATTCGCTCTCGGAACAGGTCGGCCTGCTCACGCATCTCTTCCGGGATCTCCGTTTCGACGTAGGAGACGCCCAGGTCGCTGTCGTCCCAGGTGATGGCCTTCATCGAGACCAGGTCGATCACGCCGCGGAAGTTCTCTTCGGCGCCAAGGGGGAGTTGCACGGGCACCGGATGCGCACCCAGGCGCTCGCGGATCTGCTCGACGACCCGCAGGAAGTCGGCACCGGTCCGATCCATCTTGTTGACGAAGACGATACGAGGAACCTCGTACCTGTTGGCCTGCCGCCACACCGTTTCCGACTGTGGCTCCACGCCGGCGGTGCCGCAGAACACGACCACCGCACCATCGAGAACGCGCAGGGACCGTTCCACTTCAATGGTGAAGTCCACATGGCCAGGGGTATCGATGATGTTGATGCGATGTTCATCGAACTGGTTGCCCATGCCGGACCAGAAACAGGTCGTGGCCGCGGAAGTGATGGTGATCCCGCGTTCCTGTTCCTGCTCCATCCAGTCCATGACGGCAGCACCTTCGTGAACCTCGCCCATCTTGTGCGAGAGGCCCGTGTAGAAAAGCACGCGCTCGGTCGTCGTCGTCTTGCCCGCATCAACGTGCGCGACGATGCCAAGGTTTCGATAACGTCCAATCGGGGTGCTGCGACCCGCCATTGCGCATCTCCATTACGCCACCGGGGACATCGCCCCGGCGGCATCGCGACAAACTAAATTCCTGGCGAAATGACCCGGCTAGAAGCGGTAGTGTGAGAACGCCCTGTTCGCTTCGGCCATGCGATGCGTATCCTCGCGTCTCCTCACCGCCGAGCCCCGGCCCTCCGCCGCGTCCATCAGCTCTCCCGCCAGCCGCGCCGCCATGGACTTCTCGCGACGGGCTCGCGCGCTATCCACCAGCCAACGCATGGCCAGCGCCTGGCGGCGGGACGGCCTTACCTCGACGGGAACCTGGTAGGTGGCGCCGCCCACCCTGCGGGACTTGACCTCGACGAAAGGCGCCACGGTGTCCAGAGCCTTCTCGAACGTCTCGACCGGATCCGAGTGCTCCCTCTGCTCGATTCGCGACAGGGCCCCGTAGACGATACGTTCAGCGACAGACTTCTTGCCGCTGACCATCACATGGTTGATGAATTTCGCCACCGTCTGGTTGTGATACTTGGGATCCGGGAGTATTTCCCGCTTGGCGACGACTCTCCGTCTCGGCATCTCACGCCTCCATGTTGCTCATGCTCGCCGTTCTACGCTTGGTCTGCGGTCCTCGGGAGCGAATCCACGGGCGATATCCAACAGCGAGCAATGCTTGATCGCGCCGGGATTCGCCTGCGATTACTTTGGTCGCTTTGCTCCGTACTTTGAGCGGCCACGCCGCCTTTCGGCCACGCCGGAAGTGTCCAGGGTTCCCCTGATGGTATGGTAGCGAACGCCCGGAAGATCCTTGACGCGTCCCCCACGGATGAGCACGACCGAGTGTTCCTGCAGGTTGTGACCCTCGCCGCCGATATAGGAATTGACCTCGAAGCCATTCGTCAAACGCACGCGGCAGACCTTCCGCAGGGCGGAGTTCGGTTTGCGCGGCGTGGTCGTGTACACGCGGGTACAGACACCACGCTTCT
Source organism: Candidatus Azotimanducaceae bacterium (assembly GCA_965203615.1). GTDB lineage: Bacteria > Pseudomonadota > Gammaproteobacteria > Pseudomonadales > Azotimanducaceae > VXNE01. The sequence goes on along the minus strand of OZ241900.1, from coordinate 2,936,601 downwards.
GCGGCGATGCCTGCAGCGCCGGCACGATACTCTTCGACTGGCGCCGCTTGCGCGGTTTGCGAACCAATTGGCTGATTGTCGCCATGTGCTATCCAGGTACTCCGGTCCTCGAGGCGCATCCGCACACACGGACGCCTAACCGCAAGGGGCGCGGTATTCTATGCATGCCCGCCGTTGGCATCAAGCGCCGGCTGCTTCGCGGACAACGATCATCGCGCCGGATCTTGCCCGCGTTCGCGTGCCTCGAGCCCGCGTGCCACTCGCCGTGCGATCAAGTAGCAGACTGCGCCAACGGCGATGATCAAGATTCCCGCCACGCTCTCCGCCGGCCGCCGGATGGATATGTAGACCAGCGTCCAGCCGGTGACCGCAAGATAGATCAATGGCGGTAGCGGGTATAGCGGCACCCGGAACGGCCGTTCCGGGTAGGAATTTCGCCACCGCATCACGAACACGCCCGCGACCGTCAGCGCGCTGCTCAGACCCAGGGTGAATCCGGCGAAGACGAGTATGGACTCGAACGAGGCCGTCATCACGAAAACCAACGCCAGCGTGGATTGAAACAGAACCGCGACCGTTGGCACGCCGTGCGCGTTCGTCCTTGCCATCAGGCGAAACACCCTGAAGTCCTGGCCGACCACCTGCAGCACCCGGGGGCCCGCCAGGGTCATCGCGCTCACCGTGGAAACGAGCAACAGCGCCAGGACGATGCCCATGACGTCCGCGCCCGAATCCCCGAAGACGAAGCGGGCGGCTATGTAACCGATCTCGATCTTGCCGGCCATCGCATCGACCGGCGCGGCATAAAGGAAACTGAAGTTGAGCATCAGGTACAGGATCAGCACGGTTCCCGTTCCCACAAGCAGGATCGTCGAGAGCGTCTCGGCGGGACGCTCCAATTCATCCAAGAGGTAGGTCGCCGCGTTCCAGCCGGTGTAGGCGTAATTGACGTAGATGAGGGCAACGGCAAATGCGCCCGAGGCGAGCAGCGCGCCATCTCCCGGCGCCGGCAGCACACGGACGTCCTGGGGCGTATCAACCAGCAGCCAGGTGAGGATGCAGAAGGCCGCGACCAAGACGACTTTCATGTACGTGAACACGCGCTGGGTGGCACCACTCGCGCGGTGGGTGGAGGAATGCACGACCGCGAGCGCAATGATCAGCAACGCCGCAAGCCAGGTCGGGGGGAAGGCGGGAAACACGGACGCCACGTACGTGCCGAAGGCTAAGGCGGCAAGCGCGGAGGGTGCGGCGAAGCCGATCGTCGCGGAAATCCAGCCCGACACGAAACCCGCGCCCGGATGGTAGATCCGCGACAGGAAATTGTATTCGCCACCTGACCGCGGCATCGCCGAACCGAGTTCCGCATAGGTCAACGCGCCGCAAAGCGCGGTCAGGCCGCCAATGAACCAAAGCATGAGGATCACGAAGCCCGACTGTATTTCCAGCAGTTGAAAACCGAGGCTGGTAAACACGCCCGTGCCGATCATGTTGGCGATCACCACCGTCACCGCGGTGCGCCGGGTGAAGCGCCGCGCGTTCACCCGGTTCTGGACCCCGGGCAGCAACTACATGTTCCCGATTCCGCCACCCGACACCCAGTCGCCGTTCTTTTTCGCGCCGTGGCCGTGGTACATCGCGATCCTGGACGCAGTCGCGCTCCTAGTGTTTTCCCCGGCGACGGGACATCGCCGGGCCGGATGCATGAACGCCACGCATCGCGTAATGGTTTTACCCCAGCGGATCAGAACCCGGCGGAACCGTTTCGAATCGTCTCAAGGTACTCCGAGTCCAGCGCCTCGTACGTTGCGCTTCCGGGTTTCATGACGTAGACCGGATCGCCTATCTCGGAGATATCGTAGCCCTCGCGCTTCAGGTCTCCCTTCACCATCTTGAACGTGCCGGTGACTTCTATTTCCGACTGCACGCGGACGAAAACAGGACGCGCGTAGGGGGGCAATTCGCGGCCGACATGGACTGCCAGGCCGTCGACATCAAGTTCGGCGCCCTCCGCCAGTCGCAGGGCCACCATTCCCGCTCGCCCGTCGGCCCCCGGAACCTCCACTCCGTAGACGTTACAGAACTCGATGTCCTGGAAGCCATTGATGATTTCGCCGACTTCATTGGTGGACACGTTCTCCGACTTCCAGCGGAACGTGTCGCCCGTGCGGTCAACGAACTGGTAGTGCGCGTAGCCAAGCGAGAACCCGACGTCGACTTCCTTGATGAGATCCCCGGTGTTGAACCATGCGTCGCCTTCCTCCAGCACGTCGCGCAGAATCTTCCCCTCCGTGGCGTCCTTGTCCGTGTAGCCCTCGAATCTGGCCGTGGGACTGATGTGTCCCAGCAGCAAACCCGGTTCTCCCTGTTGCGCCTGAATGCAATAGCCGTCCGTGCCCCGCACTATCTCGTCGGTGTCCACGTCATAGCGGACCAGGGCGACCTTCGACGACGTCATGCCGAACGTGCAGTCCTTGTTCAGCAGGTTCGCGAAAGCCACGTTGCCCTCGCTCGCGCCATAGAACTCGGTCACCCGCGTTATTCCGAAACGCCGCTTGAATTCCAGCCAGATATCGGGCCGCAAGCCGTTGCCCATCATGGTGTGCAGGGGATTGTCGCGATCGTCGGGCAACGCCTTCGAGTTGTTCAGGTAACGGCACAGTTCGCCGACATAGATGAAGGACGTACAGCCGTGCTCGCGCACATCCGGGAGGAAGGCCCTCGCGGAGAACCGTCGCCGAAGGAACATGGATGCACCGGACATGAAGGCGGCGCCCGCGCCCACCATGAGCGCGGTACCGTGGTACAGCGGCAGGCAGATGTAGATGCGGTCGTTCGAAGTGCAGCGGAGTCCCGCGGTGGCGGACAACCCTGCGGTCATCAGGTAGCGGCGGTTCGACATTACCGCGGCCTTGGGCAGGCCCGTGGTGCCGGAAGTGAAGATGTACATGGCGGTCTGACCCAGGGTGATGTCTCCGGTTTCAGGCGGATCCTGCACCGAGAGATTGGCGCTTCCCGCCGCCATGTCGACCGCCCAGTCGGGCACCGGCGAGTCTCCATCCGGAACAACGAAGTAGTCGGTGCCCTGCTCAAGATCGAACTCGTCTTTCGCTTCGTCGATCGCGTCCTGGACCTCGCCTCCAAATACACACTTGCTGGACGCGGTCACGTTGACGCAGTGAATGAGCGGACGCCCTCGCAGGTTGGTGTTGATCAGCCCCGCGGTGATACCCAGCTTGTTGGCCGCGATCAGAAGCGCCAGAAACTCGATGCGGTTTTCCATCATGATGCTGACGGTATCGCCGACGCCGAGCCCCGCTGCCTTGAGGAAATTCGCATACCGGTTGGCGTGCGCGTTGAGTTCGCCCCAGGTGACGGTGTCGCCCTCGCAGACGACGGCTGTCAGCGAACCAAAGTTCCGCGCAGTGCGCTCGACGACGGCACCCAGACAGTCCCTCTCCTCGAGGGGACGAGGCTGCATGCCCTTCTTCAGCGCCAGCAGCACCGGCACGTCGCGCAGCACAGAAACAACTTCCCGAATTCCCATGACGGCTACTCCCCCCGTTTCACCGAACCATATACGCGAGGCCCGCCAAAGGAAAGGAACCCTGTTTCATTCCGGATGGCGTGTCAGACGGGAACGCAACCGGGCGAGAGTTCTGCCGCGAGAGGCGCCCTGCACGCCGTCTGGCCGCGAATCAGAGCTTGTAGGTGACGACTATCCAGCCCTTCGTGGTGTCGGTCGCGTGTTCTGCGGCGTTGTACCGCGCCCACTTGAACAGCAGGCCAAAGTTTGCCCCCAATGGACACGAGACCGACAGATCCACTTCCCGGCCATAGTCGGCGCCGCCTTCCACGGCGCTGAAATCGTGCAACGCAACTCCGACAGAAGCGGGACCGATCTTGGTGGCGGCTTTCACGTAGAAGTCCTTGACGCCGGCCGGAGGGGTCGCGAGGAACTTGTCGGACCAGCCCTGGAACTTGTGCAGGGTCGCGGTCGGGGTGCGAAAGCCGGCCGCGCCTTCGTCGCTGCCGAGTACTTCGTACCCCGCCGTATAGGTCACTGGCCCACCTTTCACCCGTCCTTCGATGGTGTAGTAGGCGGCGTCGTAGGCACGCGGATTGTCGGCCCAATCGGATTGCCGGGCGATAGCGGCGGACAGGCCGAAGGCTCCGAAAGAGGCGGAGTAGTCGACCCCATAAGTCCGATTCGCGTTCGGAGGACCGTTGTCGTTCTCGAAATCCATGAGATAGACAAAAATCCCGAACGCGTGCCCTTCCGCAGGTTTGAACTCGCCCCGAAACAGGTGCGAATTGCTCTCCCAGGTGGCGGGTTGCACGCCGTCGTCAGGACCGAAGATTCGGTTCACGTTGACCACGTAGCTATAGTCGACGCTCGCCGTGTCGTGCGTGGACTGCACCCGCAGGGCGTCATAGGTCTGCTCGTTCTGCCGCCAGGCCACTCCCCCCACCATACGCTGTGTGCCGTGGAGAACGCGCTGCCGGCCCAGGGTGACCGTCAGACTATTGTCGCGGTATCGGAGGAATGCCTGGTTCAGATCGAAGCCCGCGGGATCCGCGACAACGGGGAACTCGGTGCGGCCGTTGGCGGTGGAGTTGTATCGCTCGTCGCCAATAACGAAGACATTGTCGCCTTCGACGCCGACGGAAAAACCTTCGGCTGCCGGCATGATCCACGACAGGCGGGCCTTCAGCGTCGACGCCTGGGCATTGTTGTCGATCCCTTCCTGGTCGACTGTTTCCAGGCGGTAGCGGAGGTCCAACGCCGGCTTGGTATTCGCTAACGAATCAGCGAATCCCGCTGACGCCTGCGTCGGTATTTGAACGGTTGCGATGACCGCGATGACCGCGATCGTGTTCAGTGTCTTCATGGGGGCATTCAGGTACGGATACTGCCTATTGCATCACAATTCGCGTACGAGCGTCACGCGCGCTTCGCGCGTGTGTCGGGACGATTTCTTCCAGGTTTCGGCCAGGTTCAGACGCCCGCCGATATCTTGTCCAGATTCTTGATGATACCGAAGACCAGGGCGAACGTATCCCTGGGCCTCTTGCCTGTCGGCTCGGGGCGCTCCGCGGGTTGCTCGTCTACCCCGAGATGGAACTTGATTCGGGCCATTTCCGCCAGGAGCATGTTGGTCGAGTCAAAGACCTCCGACGGAGTCACACGCACCAACGTCAGACTCGGCACGCCGGACGCATCCATGCCCAGCCTGGTCTGCAGGTCCTTCGTGGCTCGGAATACATGACTCGGCGTCACGTCGCCCTGAATCTCCGCGGCGACGGCGGTTGTGCCGTCGAACAGGGATCCAAGCCAACCGCCTCGCTCCTGCGCGGAGACAGAACCCGCCAAAAGGACAAAAACGCCCGGGATCAGGAATTGCCTGGTGCGTCTGTTCAGGCAGGATCCGTTCATCCAATTCAATCCTCATCTTGCTGTTGCCACGGTCACGCGCCCCAACGCAGTAGCCTCAGGTTTCTTGTTCTTATTCTTGGTCTTGGTCTTATTCTTGGTCTTGGTCTTATTCTTGGTCTTGGGAGGGAGCATCCGCCCCTGCGTTTCTCGGAGCGGCAACCTACAGAGAATCGCTGGCTGCACGACACACTGCAACCAGCCATTTCAGTAGTCCGAAGACAAAAAAGCATCGGTATCGAGGAGGGTTAACAGCTTCCGCTATTGGTTTCGGTAGTACGCCGGCCAACTATCCCCGCCGTGCGCGCTCGCCTCACCGCATCTACCCTGCCGCTGGCACCCAGCTTCCGGAACAGGTTCTTGAGATGGTAGCGAACGCCATTCGCCGTAATACCGAGATGACGGGCGATCTCCTTGTCCCGCTCGCCCCGTCCCAGGTATTCGAGTACCTCGATTTCACGGGCGGTGTAGTGTTGGGTCCGAAGGACATCCGCCACCGTTGCGCCGAGCTGTTCAAGCACCGTGTTGGCGATCTTGCGAATGTCAGCCCGCAAGTCCATTCCGAGTAGTGTCTTCAGCACTTCGATACTCGTGTCGCGTTCGCGCACCAACGGCCTGATATAGCCAGTGGCACCGTACTCGGACAGGTACTCGCGCAACCTTGCCGCAGCGTCGTGGCTGCAATCCGCCCGGTAGTCCATCGCCATCCACACCGCCAGGCACCGCAAATGCGTGCGCGTCAGGCCGTGCTCTCGCGCCAGCGCGCACAGCCGCGCCGCCAATTCACGGGCGCTTTCCAACTCGCCCTGCGCTGCGAGCAACCGGATCCGGACCAGTGCGATCGCTTCCATCTCTCGCCAGGTCTGGGCTTCAAGATCGAGCACGTCCGGCAAGGCGTCCGGCAAACCGGCCCCGCGCCACGACCTGGCAGCCTGGTCCACGCGCCCATCCTCAATGAGATACAGGGCCCGCAGCGCAGACAGGTGACGCACCGCGCCCGCAAGCCCTTCGCTCAAGGCGAAGTCCCGGGAATCCTCGATGACATGCAACGCTCCTTCCACGCCGTTCGTGTCGAACATCCACTCCACCGTCACTTCAACGGCAGCCGCCCGAACGTCGAGCAATATGGCGATGTCGCGCAGCGGCAAGGGGATCCGCGATAGGCACCTTTGGAGTTCTTCCGTCCGGTTGCGCTCGAAGTCGAGTTCCGTCGAGAGAATGTCAAGGATGAGCGAGTGGCTGGAATCGTGGGGAAAGTGCTCTTGAGCGATGTGCCTCGCATGCTCGTAGTGGTTCTGGGCCTGCTCGCTGCGGCCCTGCGCCGCCGCGAGCAGGCCGCTGTGCAATGCCACGAGCAGATCACCGTGGTGCGAGCCGCACTGTGCGTACTGTTTTCGAGCCTCTGCGGCGAACCTGCGGGCAAGGTCGAATCGCGCCGACAGGTAATGCGCAATGCAAAGGATCAGGTTGTGAACGGCCAGCGTCGCCGCGTCTGACTCCTGTTCCTGTTCGACAAGACCCAAACTCGCTTCGACGTCCCGAATCAACTCGTCGGTCACCGGCATGCAGCCAAACCCCGCGAGTATCGCCTGTATGACTGTCGCATCCACCTGCAAGGCGCGGTTCGAGTCATCGTTCGCGTCGCGCGAGAAGTCGTTCGTCTGCGTCCTGACGCTTTCGTACAGGTTGCGCGCCTCCGCCAACCGGGCATTGTTCGTGAGAATGCGGCAGCGCAGCAATGCCAGGCGAGGACGCCCCTCGAACACCTCCGCGGTAAGGAATCGCTCGGCCGCAGCCAGTCGCGTCGAACCTTCGTGCAGGTACAGCCTCAATCCGCCCGCCCGTTCCAGAATGTCACCGACCAGGCGAGGGTCGCCGGCGGCGCTGGCATGGCGAATCGACGGAAGCAAATGGCCGAGATCTTCCAATGCGATGGCGATCTCGCGGTGAAGCCACCGGTATCGGTCCGGGTCTTCGCGCTGCAGCTCGGCAGCGCAATAGTCCTTCAACAATGGGTGGAGGCGCAGCGTTTCGCCGTCGCTGCCCATGTGCTGGATGAGTCCTTGCAACGACAACAGCCCACTCGTCCTCGGCCTCGAATCCTCCGTGCCCAGGACTGCGTCCACCAATGCGGTATCGATCCAGTCGAACAGGGAGAGGTCGTGCAGGAAATCCCGGTCGTGGCCCGATACACCGCGCAGGAGACGGGCGCCGAGCCAATTGGCCGCGATCCCCTCGTCGCCCGCAAGGGTACGAGCGGTCCATCCAACCGCGGAGGGAGAGCCAACCTGATCGGCCCTCATGTTGCGATAGAGACACAGTGCCACGGGCCATCCTTCCGTGCGCGCGGTCGCTTCGGCCAGGTCGCGCCTCGACAGGTCCCCGCCAAAGAAATCGGCGATCTCCTGCCTGGAAAAACGCAACTGGTCGGCAGTCAGGACGAGACCTAGCCCATTGAGCGTAACCGACGTCAGATCGAGACCGGGATTCTCGCGCATGCCGATCGCGACGCTGAGATTGTCGGGCCGGTGGCGCAGGAAAAAATCGAGGGCGGGAATCGCCTCCTTCGCGATGCGCTCCACCTCGTCAAGGACGAGCAGGCATGGCCTGCCGCAGGCTTCGACACTCCGCGCGACCAGCGCCAGACCATGGTCTACCGCTTCGGCCGCGCTCGAGATGCCGAGTCCCGCCTGTTCGAACGCGTATGCGAGATAGGTGCCGATCCCATCCGCAGTATCGTCCTCGTCCAGCGTGAGCCAGGCGGCGACTACGCCGCGTTCCCCCGCTCTCCGGTGGACCTCGGACAGAAAAGTCGTCTTGCCGAAGCCACCCGGCGCCAGCACGACGACCATTCGGGATCCAGCCCCCTCCGTCCACTCGAACAGTCGGGGACGATTGAAGTACGCATCAACGCGCTTCGGTACCGCCACCTTGGCGCTCAATAGCCAGGGGACGACAGCCGACAGGGTAGGGCCTGCGGCGCTACCCGCGTCTTGTTCCGTCATCCGAGCCCCTAAGCGATGATGCCGAGGTTCCGGGCACGCTGAACCGCGTCCATCCGGCTGGTGGCACCAATCTTTCGGAAAATCCTCTTCAGATGATAGCGCACGCCATGTTCGGTGAGACCGAGATGGCGCGCGATCTGCTTGTCCTGCAGACCTCGCGCCACGCGCTCAATCACCTCCAACTCACGCGCGGTGTAGAGCGGGGTCTGTGTGGCGCGTTGCGAATCCGGCTCGTCCAGGAAGCCCAGGACGGTCTCGGCGACCCCACGAAGCCGGGGAGGAAGCGCCGTTCCCAACACCCGCCGCAGCAGTTTCGCGCTGACTTCGCTTTCGCGCACCAATGGTCTCGTGTAATCGGCCACGCACACCAGGTCGAGGAACTCAAGCAGCCGAGACGCGGCCGCGTTGACGTTTCCGGAACGGTACTCCAAACCCATCCATAGGGCGATGCACCGCATCCGCGTACGCATCAATCCACGCGCTCGCGCAACCTCGCGCAGGCTTTTCGCCAATTTGCGCGCAGCCTCAACTTCATGCAGCGCCTCGAGCAGACGAATGCGAGCGCAGCAGATCGACTCCATTTCGCGCCAGGATTGATGGTCCAGGTCCAGCAGTTCGGAATCACGTTCGGCAAATCCGGCCTCCCGCCAGACCCGGCTCGCGCGCGCAACGTTACCGCCGATGGCCAGGTACGAAACGCGCAACGCCGACAAGTGGCGCACCAGGCCCGGCAACCGCTCGGCCGTGGCGAAGTCCAGGGAGTCTTCCAATACTCGCAGGGCGCCCGCCGCGCCTTTCCGCTCGAAGGCCGCCTCGGTCACCACGCCATACGCCGCCGCATGAACATCGAACGCCCTCTCGACAATGCGCAACGGCACGCGAGCTTCGAGGCGCCGGTGGGACTTCCTGTTTCGCTCAAGATCGAGTTCGGCCATGAGGACGTGCGAGATCAACGCCGGGCTGCGGCGCACATAGCTTCGAGCGGCTTCCTCAACTCGGCCTTCGGCCATGGCGACCAGGCCCAACTGGAAGTCGTTGAAGACAGCGCCGAGGTGAGCGCCGGCGAGCACGAAACACTGCTTCGCCTGCATTCCCGACCACTGGCTGCGCTCGAATCTCGCCTGTTGTTGGTCGGCAACGCCGAGAATGGTGTAGAAAAGACCTCGGACGATCGGGTCCAGTGTTTCGTCGGTCGCCAGCCTTTCCGCGTCGGCCAACACCCCTTTCACGATCTCGCTGCCGAGCGGTTCGCAACCGAATATCACCAATGTCGATTGCACGAGTACGCTGTCTATCCATAGCGCGAGATCGTCGCCGCCCTTGCGGTCGCGTCGAAAACCCCTGGTCTTTTCGCGGAGCGCCATATACAACGCGAGCGGCTGCTCGAGATCCGCCCGCGCGACCAACGCGGCGCACCGAAGGAACACCAGGCGAGGGAATTCCTCCAGGACTTCCTCGGTCAGGAAACCGTCACAGCGCAACAACTGGTCCATGCCGTACCTGCACCACAACCGCACGCCGCCAGCCGCTTCCAGGATCTCGCCCACGAGGACGTGATCGCCGCTGTTGGCGGCATGGCGCAACGCGGAGTTCAAATGCCCGCGGCGCGCCAGGGAAGTCGCGATGCGCCCATGCAGCATTCGGTAACGCGCCGGCGATAGCTGCAATCGGCGGGCGGCACAATATTCCCTGACCAGGGGATGCAGGCGCAGCATTCCCGTTACCTCATCGTCGGGTCGAACCAGGCCTTCGATCCTCGACAGGACGTTCGCTCCAACCTTCGCGTGCGTCTCGGGCAGCACCTCCGTCACTATGTTCGGGTCGATCCCGTCCAGCAAGGCGACGTCGAGCAGATACTCGCGCTCGTTCTTGTCCAGATCCCGGCGCAAACGAGCGGAGAGCGACTTCGCCGTCATGCCCGCATAGCCTCCCACCGGCTCGGAACCAGGCCCCTGATTCGTTTCCCCGGACAGCACGGCCTCGCGCCTGGCATTGCGATAGACTCGAACCGCTGCCGGCCACCCCTCCGTGCGTTCCGTCATCTCCGTAAGTTCGGGACGCGACAACTGGCCATCGAAAAAGAGCGCGATCTCCGGTTTCGAAAAACGCAGATCGTTGGCCCGGTAGAATTCCCCGCGCCCGTCGATGACTTCGGATGCCAGATCCAATCCGGGGGGACTGTGACGCATGGTCATTGCAAAGTGGACGTTCGGCGGCGCGCGACGCACCAGGAAGTCGATCAACCGTATCTGTTTGGGATCGACAAGACGCTCAACCTCGTCGAGGGCGAACAGGATGGACTTGCGGTAGTCGTCCATCGCCCGCATCAGCAAGACCATCCAGTCGCGCACGGTGTTTTCCGCGAGACCGGTCGTCTCCGCTGGGCGGCGTACTTGCGTTCGTGGCACGGAAACGTCGAGTCCCGCGTGTCTCAGGGCCCTCTCGATGTACGCGGCCAGGGTCTCCAGCGTGTCTGTTTCGTCCAGGCTCAGCCAGGCTGTGAGTACGCTGTGCCCGCGTTCCCGGTGACAGATGTCGGTGAGCAGGGTGGTCTTGCCGAACCCGCACGGCGCATGGAACACGGTGAGACGCCGGTTGATCGGCTGGCATCGGCCAAGCAGTCGCGGCCGCGGCAGGTAACCATCGACGCGACCTGGAATCCTGACGCGCGCGGTCACCAGCCACGGCGCGTTCCCCAGGCGGACGGCGGGCGCCCCAGGTGTTTCGGAACTTACTCTCGGCGCGGCCACACTCCACCGTCGCGGTCAATATTTCCCCGCCGGGATTCTAGAGGAACTGCATGACGGATCGCCATTCGACAAGAGATCAATATTGATTGTGCGGGGACCGCAAAGCCCACGAATTTCCGAACCGTTGCTGCGCCGGCGTTACGGCGTCTTCCCTTCGGGTACCGGACGTAATGGCTGCTGACCCCCCTGTTCGAATATGTCGAGTTGTTGCGGATTCAGGTTGGATGAATCCGGATCGGGACTGAGTTGATCCATTCGCAAGAGCTCGCCGACGGTATGGAGACGACGTTGGAGCGCCGAACGGCCCCTGTCGTCCAATGGTCCTATGCGGCTTTCACCCTGCTCCGACCGCACGGCGATAATCGATGTGTCCGCGATTTCCGGATTGTTCAACATTTCGACGCTGTGACTGGTCACAAGGACCTGGTTCGTCTGCGCCGCTTCGGCAAGGGCGTCGACCAGGACGTTCGCGGCCAAAGGATGCAGCGCCACTTCCGGCTCCTCTATGCCGACCAGTCGGCGTACCGACGTGTCCGCCGCCTGGAACACGGCCACCAGTGCGCCCAGGGCCCGAAGCGTACCGTCGGACACGTTGTTCGGCGCAAAACGCCAGGAGTGCTTTGCCCCGCGAACCGCGCGGCGGAACTCGAGCGCTTCCCGTGGACCAACGACTCGACGATGCACGCTATCGATTCCCGGGACCATCCGCGCCAGGTAGCTATCGATACGCCCCTTGAGTTTCGGCCTGCCGGACGCCATCGCCGCCACGACGCTGGCGATATTGCCGCCGTCGCGCTGCAACAGCGTGCCCCCGTCCAGCGGCTGCAGGGCGCGCATCTCATCCGGACGCAGGTTGTAGAAGCCCATCCCGGAAAGCGCGTCGTAGACGGGACGGAAGGCCGGGAGGCCCGAGACGTTGACCAGGTAGAGGCGATCCGCCGACGCCGCCGGCGGCGACGCGATCGTACTCCTGACGACCCGGCCGCGCCTCGTGGAAAAGAACCGAAGGCTCTCGTCTCGTTCCCTGACGAGGCACTCCTCGCGCTCCACGACGTAACCTTCGCCTGGCCTGGCGCCAATCAGGAAACCGTAGTTTCCCGAGCATCCGTCAAGCTCGAAGTCGACACGAATCGCAAAGTGCGTTGGATGGCCCCCCGATCGTCGGCGAACCTCGTTGACGCCGCCCCGGTCGCGCAATGCGTGTTGAATGGAAAACGCGAGCGAATCCGCAACAAAGCGAAGCGCGTCGAGAAAGTTGCTCTTTCCGGCCCCGTTCGGCCCGACCAGGAACGAAATGCGGGCGGGCGCGACGTCGCATGCAGCGATACTCTTGTAGTTGCGCAGAACCACGCGGGTTATCAGGCGGCCGCTCATTGCGCCTATCATATGACGACCGGTTCGCGCACGGGGCGCGTCGATTGACGGAGATGCCAAGTGAAGTACGGCGACATAGAAGTTGAACCCGATGGTCTCATCGCACGAATCGAGATTCAGCGGCCTCCGAACAATTTCTTCGACGTGAATCTCATCAACGACATGGCCGACGCGATCGACGAGCTTGACGCCGACGTCAACATGCGCGCCTATGTGCTCTGTGCGCAGGGCAAACACTTCTGTGCGGGCGCCAACTTCGGCGACCCGCAGCGCAACGCCGCCCGCCCGGTCCGTTTCCGCAGCGGCGACAATCCGCTCTATACCGCCGCGGTGCGCCTGTTTTCCTGCAGGAAACCGATCATCGCGGCGGTTCAGGGCGCGGCGGTGGGCGGCGGCTTTGGGCTCGCGGTGATGGCGGACTTTCGCGTCGCATGCCCCGAGGCGCGCTTCACGGCGAACTTCGTCAAGCTCGGCTTTCACCCCGGCTTCGGCCTGACGCATACCCTGCCGAAGATCATCGGCCAGCAGAGGGCCAATCTGCTGTTCATGACCGGCCGGCGCATCGACGGCGAAACCGCCTACGCCTGGGGCCTGGCCGACGTGCTCACCGACCAGGCGAATCTTCGCTCCGAAGCCATTCGCCTGGCGCACGAAATAGCGGAGAACGCACCGCTGGCCGTGCAGTCCGTGCGGGCAACCTTGCGCCAGGGATTGGCGGACAGTGTCAAGTCGGCGACCGACTGGGAGAATCTCGAGCAGGGGCGGCTGCAACAGACCGAAGATCACAAGGAAGGTGTCCGGGCGGTCGCGGAACGCCGGCCGGGGAACTTCGTCGGACGTTGAGACGGAGTACTCGACTAGACTTCCACGTAGCTGTCGTCGAAAAACGGGCGCCATGTGTCCATGACGATCTGGCGAGCCGGGTCGTCCAGTCGGGTGCCGAGTTCGACGACGGATGGAATCAACGCCGCGTCCCGGACCAGGTCGGCGACGTGAAAGGTCTGCGCGCCGGTTTGGCGCGTACCGAGAATGTCCCCCGGACCTCGGAGTTCGAGGTCCTTCTCGGCGATGACAAAGCCGTCACTCGTTTCCCGCATGACTCCAAGGCGCGCCTTTGCGACATCTGACAGCGGCGGCTCGAACAGCAGGATGCAATAGCTGTGCTGCTGTCCCCGCCCGACGCGGCCCCGGAGTTGATGAAGCTGCGCGAGGCCGAGCCGTTCCGGGTTCTCGATCACCATCAGCGATGCATTGGGCACGTCGACGCCGACTTCAACCACCGTCGTGGCGACCAGCACATCGATGTCGCCGTTCTTGAACCCGCCCATGGCCCGGTCCCTTTCGGCGCCCGACAACCGGCCGTGGACCAACCCGATCCGGAGGCCGGGAGCGGCATCGCTCAACATCGCCGCCACGTCTTCTGCCGGCTGCGAGTCAAGCGCGTCGGAAGCTTCGATCAGAGTACAGATCCAGTACGCCTGGCGTCCGGCGCGACACGCGGATATGACGCGCTCGACTACTTCCGACCGACGTGAACCCGGTATCGCGCTGGTCTGGACGGGAGGACGCCCGGGCGGCAACTCGTCGATAACCGAAACGTCCATGTCCGCATAGAGCGCCATCGTCAACGTCCGGGGAATAGGTGTCGCCGTCATGACCAGTTGATGCGGAAGGTGTCCCTTGTGACGGAGCAGCATGCGCTGGTGCACTCCGAAACGATGCTGCTCGTCGATGACGGTGAGCGCCAATGACGCGAACTCGACAGTCGACTGGAACAGGGCGTGCGTACCCGCGACCACCAGCATTTCTCCGCACGCGATCTGGGAGAGGCGCGCGCGGCGTTCCCTGGCAGGAAGACGGCCGGTAATCAGCCCGACACCGATACCAAGAGGCGACAGCCACCCGGACAGCGTCTCATAGTGCTGTTCCGCCAGGATTTCCGTCGGCGCCATGATGGCGGTCTGACACCCATGCTCGGCCGCCCGGATCGCCGCGAACGCTGCGATCACCGTCTTGCCGGAACCGACATCGCCCTGCAACAGCCGGATCATCGGCGTCGGACTGCCGAGATCGTCCAGCACCTGGGCAACCACGCGGCGTTGCGCACCCGTCAGGCGGAAACCCAGGTTTCGCAGCAGCTCCCGTCCAAGCCCCTGCGCCTTGGGCAACGGCGTCGTACTCTGCCGCGCGCGCAGTGCCTGGCGTTCGCGCATCAGCAGGTGGTGGGACAGCAATTCGTCCTTGGCGACCCGCTCTCGGGCGATGTCCAGCATTTCGGCGGTCGCGTCTGGTGGCGGGCGGTGCAGGAACACGACAGCCGCATCGAGCGAGGGAATCCGTTCGCCTGGCAATACGCTCCCGGCCAATGTCACGTCGGCGTCCAATACCTGTTCGACACACGCCCGGATGCGCGTGCTCGCGAAACCATCGGTCGCCGGATACACGGGCGTCAGGGCCGGTTCCGGCGCGTCCGGCCTGGTCGGCGTTACCCGGTACTCGGGATGCACCATCTCCCGGCCCGCCGGCCCCGCGCGCACTTCGCCGAAACACCGCAACCAGACACCGGGCTGGAGCGCCCCCTGTTGCCGGCGCGAAAAATGAAACAGTCGCATGGTCAGGAATCCGGCGCCGTCCGAGATGGTCGCCGTCAGACTTCTTCGTCGACCGTACGAGAAATTCGATCTGACGAGTTCGCCGGCCACCAGGCACGACTGTCCGATCTCCACTTCGCGCAACGGGACGTAGCGCGTTCGATCCTCGTAACGCATCGGCAGATGCAGGAGCAGATCCCCGACGCAGGCGATACCGAGCCGCGCGAGGTTCCTGGCGGCGGCGGGGCCGACCCGGTGCAGCGCGGTTACCGGATCGCTCGGCTTCATTCGAGAAATTCCCGTTGCGCCGTCGGGCCGGGACAAGACTTCCGGAGAATGGGCTGCCGCCGACGGCGCCGGCCGTGAATCACCTCAGCCGACTAGCCGACGCACGCTCTGGACCGCCGGAATCGCCAGCAGCCGCTGACGAACGCGGTCCAGTTGCTCCCGGTCCGACACGGACAGATCCACCGTGACACTGGACAGCTCCGCATTACGCTCGTCGACCCTGATGTTGCTGATACCCGCGTCCGTCTGGTTGACCGATGCGGCGATCTCTGCAAGCACGCCCTTGCGGCGGCTTACCGTCAGCATCAGCATGGTCTCGAACTCCCCCGTGATGGGATCGGTCCAGCGCACCGGAATGATCTGGTTCGGCATCCGCCGCCGCACGGATTCCATGTTGTGGCATGTATCCAGGTGCACCACCAAGCCCCGCTCCGGGGTCACGTGACCGATGACGGCATCCCCCGGCACCGGACCGCAACATCGGGCGCAGGAGATGACAAGCCCCTCCCCGCCCCGGATTGCGACGGGTCCGCCCTTGTTGATATCCACTGCCTCGTAGTCGGGATTGTCAGCCGACAGCAAGCGCTGTGCGACGGCATAGGCCATCAGGTTGCCCGTTCCTATCCCCGCCAGCACCTCGTCCAGCTTGCGCACGCCGAACTCCTGGAACACCTTTCTCAAGCGCCGGAAGTCGAAGTCCTTGATGGACGCGTTCGCGTTCTCCAGTGAGCGGTTGAGAAGCCGTCGCCCCAGCGCTATGGACTCGGACCGGTGCCGGGCCTTGAGCGCCTGGCGGATCGCCGAACGGGCGCGTCCCGACACGGCAAAAGTGAGCCACGCCGGACTCGGCCGCGCGTCTGGAGACGTCACGATGTCGACCGTCTGGCCGCTGTCGAGTTGTTGTGACAGGGGCGCCAGCGCCCGATCCACGCGGCACGCCACGCAGTGGTTGCCGATATCCGTATGGACAGCGTAGGCGAAGTCGACCGGACAGGCACCCCTCGGCAGTTCGAAAATGTCGCCCTTCGGCGAGAACACGTACACCTCGTCGGGGAACAGGTCCGTCTTCAGGCTTTCGATGAATTCCTGCGGGTCGCCCGCCCGCCGCTGCAGGTCCAGAACGCCGTTGACCCATCGAGACGCTCGCGCCTGGTGCTTGAGCGACGCATCGCCGGACTTGTAAAGCCAATGGCCGGCGATGCCATGGTCGGCAACCGCGTCCATCTCCCGCGTACGAATCTGTACCTCCATGGTGACGCCCCGCATTCCGATAAGGGACGTGTGGAGCGACTGGTATCCGTTCGCCTTGGGTATGGCCACATAGTCCTTGAAGCGCCCCGCCACCGGCTTGTAAAGATTGTGCGCCACGCCAAGAGTCCGGTAGCAGTCATCGACCTGGCTCACGATGATGCGGACACCGAATACGTCGACGATGTCCTCGAACGGCTTGCGCTGCGTCTTCATCTTCTTGTAGATGGAATACAGGGTCTTTTCCCGTCCGCTGACCTGGGCGTCGATGCCATCGCGTCGCAACGCCGCTTCGAAGGACACGGTGATCTCGTCCATCAACGCCTTGTGCCGCGTGCGCCGCGCTGTGTCGACCGCCCGGCGGAGCCGGTCTGCCCGCAGCGGATACAGCGCCTCGAACCCGAGTTCTTCCAGTTCCGTACAGAGATTGTGCATGCCGAGTCGATTCGCGATCGGCGCGTAGTAGTCGAGGGTTTCGCGCGAAATGCGACGGCGCGACTCCAGCGGCATGACACCGATGGTGCGCATGTTGTGCAGCCTGTCCGCCAGCTTGACGAGGATCACCCGCAGGTCGTTGGCCATCGCGATGGCCATTTTCTGGAAGTTCTCGGCACGCGCCTGTTCGTGGGTCTTGAACATCTTGCCGAGCTTGCTCACGCCATCCACGATCTGCGCGACTTCTCCGCCGAATTCCGCCGCCAGGGCCTCCTTGGTGGCGCCGGTGTCTTCGAGCACGTCGTGGAGCACCGCCGCCGCAACGGACTGCTCGTCCATGTGCATTTCGGAAAGGATGTTGGCGACGGCCAGGGGGTGGGTGATGTAGCTGTGTCCGGTGCGACGCGTCTGGCCGGCGTGGGCTTGCTGCGCGAAGCCGTGCGCACGCACGACGATGTCGACCCCGATTTCCGGGAGGTACTCGGAAAGCGACTCGGCGAGCGAGTCTATCGTTGCGGGGGCGGCGACCTCATCGTTCGACGCCCGCGCGGCGAGAATATTGTGGAAATACGACTCAAAGGTCGTTGCGTGCATCATCCCCTATATAGAAAGGCGCTTCGACCCTGTCGGTTGATTCCGCTTGCGCGTCGTGTGCCGACGCGTCCGTTGCATCAAGGAATTCGTCGCTTATCAGCCCTTCGGCGATTTCCCGCAACGCCATGACGGTAGGCTTGTCGTTCTCCGGCTCGACCAGCGGGTCGACAAAGGGATTGTGGAGTTGCCGCGCCCTTCGGCTGGCGACCATGACCAGTTGGAATCGGTTATCTACTTGTTCGAGGCAATCTTGAACTGTTACGCGGGCCATGGTCCACCAATGTCCTCAAATTCGGCGAAGTGCCCAGTCTACAGAAGCGCATCCATGTAAGAAACCCTGCTGGCAGCGTGCGCCGTGGAACGGCACGCAGTGCCGATCAAGGCGGGGGGTGCGGGACGGGTGGGATGGGCGAAACAGAGGGCCTGGGCGCGGGTGAAACACGGCACAGGCGAAGCCGTGACCGATTTCATGGCACTAAAACCTGACGATCTCCCACTGCGGCACCAGGACATCCGCCTCTTCGATCGTGCCGAGTCCCTTGGCCGGGTCGCGCGGCACCAGGTAGTAGGGTCTTCCCCGCCTGGGCACGATCTTGATCATTCTCAGGTGGCCGTTCTGCCGATACTCGTAAATGACGCGTTCTTCGGTCTCGATCAGCGTGACGTCGGGACCGCGATGCTCCCGCGTACGCTTCTCGGCCGCGTCCGCAAGCACCGCGAACACCAGGGCAGCGACAACAGGGATGATGCGGCGTGGACGCATGCGTAATGTGGTAGCTTCGAGCCTCGATAACTGTAGCACGCCGACAACGCAAGGGAACGCGCGGGAAACCATGCAAGCAGATGCGGAAACCGCAGCCACGGCCACCGCCACGGACGGGATGACCGACCCCCCGCTCGTGCTGGTGGACGGGTCCTCGTACCTGTTCCGCGCGTTCCACGCGATGCCCAACCTGTCGACTTCCAGTGGATTTCCGACGGGAGCGATCTACGGCGTGATCAACATGCTGCGCAGGCTCGGCAACGACTTCGGGGGCAGCCCAATCGCAGTCGTATTCGACGCCTCCGGAAAGACGTTCCGCAACGACATCTTCCCCGAGTACAAGGCCAACCGGCCGCCCATGCCGGACGAACTGCGGCAACAGGTGAAACCGATCCACGACATCATCGATGCCATGGGGATCCCGTTGCTGGTGGTGCCCGACGTGGAAGCCGACGATGTGATCGGCACCCTGGCGGCGCAAGCCACGGCGACGAGGCGACGTACCGTCATTTCCACTTCAGACAAGGACATGGCGCAGCTTGTCGGCGAGTACGTCACCCTCGTCAACACGATGAGCGATACCGCCCTCGACCGCGACGGCGTGTTCGAGAAGTACGGCGTCCATCCCGAACATATCGTCGACTACCTGGCGCTGATGGGCGACAGCGTGGACAACGTCCCGGGCGTGCCGAAGGTCGGGCCAAAGACCGCCGCCAAGTGGCTGAACAGCTTCGGCAGCCTGGACACCCTGATCGAGCGGGCCGACGAGGTCCGGGGCAAGGTCGGAGAAAACCTGCGCGCCTCGATCGAAATGCTGCCCGTGTCGCGAACGCTCACGACCATACGCCGGGATGTCGATCTGCCCGTCGCCATCGGCGACCTGGCGACGAAGGCTTCGGACGAGGACGCGCTCAGGTCCCTGTTCGAGCAATTCGAGTTCAAGGCCTGGATCGAGGAGATGGGCGGCAGCCTCGGATCCGGCCTGGTTGAGGGAGACTACGTCTCGATCGACGACCTTGCCGAACTCGACCGCCTCGTCGCCCGGATCAGCGAGGAGCGATTATGCTCGCTTGCCGTGGTCACCCGCCGGAGCAACGTTTCCGACGCGGAAATCGCGGGCATCGCGTTCGCCACAGCCCCGGGAGAGGCCGCCTACGTGCCGCTCGGACTCGATCTCACCGGTGCGGCCTCGCTCTCGTTGACGGAAGCGACGGACCGCCTCAAGCCCCTGCTGGAAGACTCCGGGATCACCAAGATCGGCCACAACCTGAAGCGCGCGAGGCTTGTTCTCGCACGCTACGGAATAGACCTTCGTGGCGCCGCCTATGACACCATGCTCGAGTCCTACGTGCTGGACAGCGTCGGCACGCGCCGGCACAACCTTGACGACCTGGTGGACAAGCAGATCGGGCTGCGCACCGTCCGCTACGAGGATGTCGCCGGACGGGGCGCGAAACAACTCGACTTCGCGGCCGTGCCGCAACAGGAGGCAACGGCCTACGCCGGCGGCGCCGCCGACGCGACACTGCGGCTGCACGGCGTGCTTTGGCCCAAGCTCACTTCCGTACCCTCGCTCAAAGCCCTGTACGAGGAAATCGAACTGCCGCTGCTCTCCGTTCTGGCGCGCGTCGAACAGACCGGCGCCCTGGTCGATGCGGGACTGCTGGCGGAACAGAGCCGCGAACTCGCGCAGCGCATGAACGCCCTCGCCCAGGAGGCTTTCGAGGAGGCGGGAAAACAGTTCAATCTCGGATCCCCGAAACAGTTGCGCGAGATCCTCTACGACACGCTCGATTTGCATCGGCACCTTCGCACGCCCGGCACCAGCAGGACACAGACGGGCCAGCGCTCCACCGCCGAACACGTATTGGTGGAACTCGCCCAGTACCATCGCCTGCCGCAGATCGTCCTCGACTACCGCCAGGTGTCGAAGCTCAAATCCACGTACACCGACACGCTTCCGAGGCAGATCAGTCAACGCGACGGGCGCATCCACACCTCGTACGAACAGGCCGTGGCCGCCACCGGGCGCCTGTCGTCCCAGGACCCCAACCTGCAGAACATCCCGATCCGAACGGACGAGGGACGGCGCATCCGCGCCGCGTTTGTCGCACCTCCGGGACACAAGCTGGTCGCCGCCGACTACTCCCAGATCGAGCTGCGCATCATGGCGCACCTGTCACGGGACGAAGGACTGCTCAGGGCATTCGACGACAGGCTCGATATCCACCGGGCAACGGCCGCGGAAGTGTTCGGCGCCCCGCTTGCCGACGTCACGGACGGGCAGCGTCGCAGCGCCAAGGCGATCAACTTCGGACTCATCTACGGTATGTCGGCGTTCGGTCTGGCTCGCCAGCTTGGCATCGAGCGAAAGCTCGCCCAGGAGTACATAGACCTGTATTTCGCGCGCTATCCCGGCGTGCACGACTACATGGAGCGCATCCGGGCCGAGGCGCGGGAGCAGGGTTTCGTCGAGACCGTGTTCGGCCGCCGGCTCTACCTGCCCGATATCAATGCGCGCCAGGCCCCCAGGCGCCAGGCGGCCGAGCGCACCGCCATCAACGCGCCGATGCAGGGCACCGCGGCCGACATCATCAAGCGCGCCATGATCAGCGTCGACGCCTGGCTCGGGCAAGCCGGGCACGACGCCCGCGTGATCATGCAGGTGCACGACGAACTCGTGCTGGAAGTGGCCGAAGACGACGTCGAAGCGGTGGTCCGGGGCGTGACCGAACGCATGACGGCTGCCGCGGACCTTTCGGTGGATCTCGTCGTGGACGCCGGGATCGGAGACAACTGGGACCAGGCCCACTGACGGCGCCATGAAATCCGTCGCAGCCACGCCAGACTGTATAAAACCTTGAAGGTAACGAAAGTTACGAATCTCCCAATCCGCGACAAGCGCGGCGGGATCTATCACATCGTCAGAGTCGACACAGACGCCGGGATTCACGGACTTGGCGAGGTTGGCATACTGAACTGGAGCAGAACCATCGCAAATGCGGTCGATCACCTGGGTGAATTGGTAATTGGCTCGGACCCGTGGGAAACGGAGCGGCTGTGGCAGGACATGTTCAGGTCAGGCTACTGGCCTGCGGACAAGGTGTACTGCTGTGCGATGAGCGCCATCGATATCGCCTTGTGGGACATCAAAGGCAAGGCGGTGAACCTGCCCACCTACAAGCTGCTTGGCGGCCCGGTACGTGAGAAAGTGATCTGCTACCCACACATTAGGGGAACGAATCAGGAACAAATCATAGAGGGCAGCAAAAAAGCCGTGGACGAGGGTTGGAAGTTTGTGCGTTGGGGGCAGCCCGATCCCCTCGGCGACTTCAAGCCCGGCAGAATTTCAACACTCGAGCCGGATAAGTCGATGCGGGTGGCCGTCGATCTTATGGGTGCGGTGCGGGAAGCGGTAGGTCCCGAGATCCATCTATGTTTCGATGTACACACACAGCTCGACCCGGCGCATGTTGTGCAAATGTGCCGTGACATGGAAGAGTTCAAGCCCTACTTCATCGAGGATCCATTGCGTTCCGAAAACCCGGGCGGCTACCGGAACCTGCGACATCATGTGAACCTGCCGATCGCCGCCGGTGAGCAGTGGTCCTCCAAGTGGTCTTTCAGAGAGGTGATCGAAGAAGACTTGATCGACTACGCGCGTATCGACCTCTGTATCGTCGGGGGCATTACTGAAGCGGCAAAGATCACACACTGGGCAGAGACGCACTACATCAACATTGTTCCTCACAATCCCCTTGGACCGGTAAGTGCCGCCGCCTGCGTCACGCTCTGTATGGCATCAACGAACGTCGGCGTCCAGGAGATGCCGGTAAGACCCGGTTCTTACGCAACTGACCTGTTCCCACAACAGATTGATTGGGAAGACGGGTTCGCCTGGTGCCCTGATTCCCCGGGACTGGGCGTGGACCTGGACATGGATGCAGCTCTGAGGAGCCTGATTGATCTGCCACAGTCGTGGCCTCCCAGGCTCAGGCGTGAGGACGGTTCAATCACGAACTGGTAGTGACCTTGCAATTCGCCCAGATCATCTCGCCATGGGATCCAGGATTCTTTGAGCTGAACCAAACAAACGATGCCCTTATTCCTGCTCTCCAGGGCAGGCAAAGGCTTGTGTTGTCTCGTTTCCCGGAATCTGCGCCGCTTTATGATCGTCATACCACCAACCCACTGGAAACACAGACTGGTTCATAGGCTCATAGCCGAGGTCAGCCCGCCCGAACTTGTTCCAGTGCACAATACGTTCCTTACTGAAGGCATTCAGCGGCACGTGGTAGAAGTTCCACAGCAAGACCCGATCGAGGGCACGGGAGGATGCCACCATTTGCTCAAGCGTAGTGGCCACGCCTCCTTCATTGATCAGAAAGTCGACGACAGGATCAGCAATGCCTGCCACATTGCCGGTGACCGGCGAGTTGGCGGCGCTGGAATGCAGGAAGTAACTTGCCATCAGGTCCGGTGGCACCATCAGGTAAAAGCTCTGAATCATGGCATCGAAGTCGTAGCTCCGACGTCGGTTGATGAGCTGCGCGCTTTCCACCAGCCGTATTCGCGCGTTAATGCCAAGCACCTTGAGCGCGTCTATATAAGGTAGAAGGATGCGCCTTTCGCTAATCTCCGACGACAGGAATTCGATCTCAAACGGCTTGCCGTCCTCATTGACAAGAACGCCATCATGAATTCGCCAGCCTGCCTGCGCGAGTAGCTTCCGGGCCCGCAGCAGTGTGTCACGATTGCGACCAACCCCCCTGGACTGCGGATTGTCAAAGGCGTCCGTAAACACCCGGGCGGGGACCGTGTCGCGAAAGGGTTCCAGCAGGGCGAGCTCCGCGTTGTCGGGGAGACCGCTCGAGGCGAACACGGAGTTGGCAAAATAACTCCTTGGTTGCTCATACTGCCCGTGGTTCAGTACCCGATTCAACCACTTGTAATCCAGCGCAAGGGCCAGGGCCTCTCGCACCACCGGGTCATCGAGGGGCGCGTGGCGGACATTGAAGGCAACTACGGCGGCGGGACCAACGAATATTCCATTTGCCGCCTCGGCAAGAACCAGCCAGCCCTTGTCTCGTGACGGGACATTGTAGGACGAGACCCAATGGCGAATGTCACCCTCGACATACGCATCAAACAGGCCTTTGCGCAGCGCTTCCCGGGCTACCGTGTCATCCCGGTAAACATCGTAGCGAATCTCGTCAAAATTGAAGCGTCCCCTGTTGACGGGAAGATCCTTACCCCAATAGTCACAGACGCGCTCATAGCGGATATAACGACCTTGTTTGAATTCGGCAACCCGGTAGGGGCCACTGCCAAGCGGCACATCCATGGTGGTTTCGCTGGGGTTTCTTCCCTTCCAGTAACGGGCAGGGAGTATCTGGCTATACCCGAAGAGAGCGAGGTTGGCGGTGGTCAGTCTTGTCTTCAGATTGATCCGGACCTCGTACCGGCCCAGGATTTCTACAGAGTCCAGCCAGTCGGCAAACAACTGGCCGTCCATGGTTCCCTTCCCATAGTCGTAGCTAAACTTGACATCGTGGGCGGTGATGGGGGTGCCATCGTGCCACCTGGCTTCGGGACGCAAACGAAACGCAATGGATAGCAGGTCATCAGCCACTGCCACGCCTTCTGCCAGGCTACCGTAATAACCGCTTAGCTCATCGTCTGCACGGGTGAGCAGGTAGTCGTAGGTTTGCTTCATTCCGGGTGCGACTTTAACGGTATTGGACCACTCAGCGGAGAAATTGTTGATATCGAGCTCAGTCGACAACACCAACCTGCCACCTTTGGGGGCGTTAGGATTAAGGTATTCAAAGTGCGTGAAATCCGCGGGGTATCGCTGTTCATTAACAAGCGAAAAACCGTGTCGATACTCTGGTTTCCCAGAATCCGCAGTCAGTTCCTGAGGAAGCAGAGCCCCCAACAGGAAAACTCCCTGCAAGAGAATCTTCAAGCCAGATATCCTACCGGTGTCAATATGCTGCTCCTGACAGTAGTGGGTCTCCCGTTGCGCGTCAACGGTCCGGTGTATACCAGGTCGGCGAGCTATAGGCTCGCTGCTGTGTCACCAGTTCAACTTGCGCCGGCAGGTCCTTCATTCCCGGGGCTGACCCGGTTTTTGCCACCTATATTGGCATCGTGAGACGAGAAACTCGTATGGACGTGCGTATCGCCCCTGAAAAAAAGGGCCCAAAAGGGCCCTTTTCTGGTATCACTACGAGCTGGTTCAGCTGTCCGAAGCATCCCACGTGACCTGAAGCATGATCGTACGCGGTACCGGAATTAAACCGTTGTCATCGAGGCTGGATGCATTGCTGTGAGCCTTGTCATAGTTCATCAGGTTCTGGCCTGACAAGTCCACCGTCCATGGCCCCTTGGTGATCCCTAACGTTCCGGTCATGGCCCTGTAATGATCACGAGCCGGATTCGGGTAGAAGTCCTTCGATCGGAAAGCCAGGTTGGTTGAGCCGAACAATTGCCATCCGGTATCCATAAAAGGTGCGGAATAGTTCAGCCCGATCGCATGGGACCTGGGTGATGTATTGGGCAAGGCATTACCCTTTTTAAGATCATCTGGGAAGCCGACCACTGTATCGGATTCATCTCTGGTAACCTCGCCATCAACGTACGCGCCAGTATACCTCATGCTTAATGCATCAGTAATGTGCCAGCGGGCAGTGACTTCGTACGTGTTGACTCTCACGTCACCCCCTGGAATCGGGGCCTCTTCGATGGATGGTTCAGTACTACCATCACCGTCACGATCGACTTCGAAAGACACGCCCACAGGTATACCCTTCCAATCGGTAAACGCGATTGCACCCTCGAGGTCAAGCCTGCCATCGAATAGCGTCCACTTGGTCCCCACTTCGATAGCGCTCACCTCGGTGCCATCGTAGTCTGTAAAATTCGAAAACCCGGCGAGTTCGAGATCTATCTTCTGCTGGATACGATGCAATATCGGGGCTCGGAAGCCCGTTGCCACATTCAGGTAGACCATAGCACCATCCCTCGGGTAGTAGGTCACGTTGATGCGAGGGTTCCAGTTGTCATAGCTGAAAGTCCGACCATCAAACTCGCTTATACCTGTGTAAGAGTCGTTGCTTGGATCACGGGTATGGCCTACAAGTGGATCATCGGGACGATCTGGATCACTGCCGAATGAGCACGCCTCGCATTGGCGTTCAGTCACGGTATCCCCTAACACCCGCTCATCTTCATAGTAACGAAGACCGGCGAGAACCACCCACTGATCATTGAGTTGATAACTCACTTCACCATAGAGGGACCTCGCCTCCGATGCTCTAGTCCCTATTTGCGCATTGGTCTGGTTAAAAGCCGCACCGAAGTCGACATCAATGATGAGGTGTAGATCCTGCTCGGAATCATGATAGTAAACGCCCGCAAGCCATTGGAAAGGCGCGTCACCCTTCGAGACGAGCCGGAATTCCTGGGTTACACCGTCGGTCAACAAGTCGCCTCGTATTCCGATGGCTGCACTAAGGTCGCCGTTTAAGGCCAATTCGTTGTCCATCCAGCCCGTGGTGCTCTGGAACTCGGCCCAACCAAGGTCAACCTTGACGCTGCCGGTGAAAAAGTCTGTGACAGAACCGTTCTCTGGCGTGCCGCCCGGATAGTACGCCAGCAAAAAACGGTTCGTTATTGGCCGCATTATGGCTATACCGGTATCTGATGAACCCTGCTGCCATGTCCTGAAGAGATCCTGCTCATATTCCCAGAAGGAGTAGGTCATCCTGGCTTCGACGTTTTCCGTCGGGGTCCAGAGTGCCTTGATTCGCCAATGTGTGGTGTCGTATTGATTGGGATTTGTCCAGTCAGGCCGGCCTTCAACAATACCGAAGCCCTGATCGTATCGGTCGGCCAGGGATACTCGTACACCCAGGACGTCCTCAACGATGGGCACGTTCGCCACACCATTGAAGTTACGACCCGGACCATCCATATCCTTCCTGTTTGTCACACCGAGCCTGGTCTTGACACTGAATTGACTCGTGTCCGGATCACGGGTGTAAACACGTATCGAGCCGGCGGTTGCGTCCTGGCCATAGCTGGTACCCTGAGGGCCGCGCAGGACCTCGATGCGTTGGACGTCGAAATAGTCGATGGGCGCTACTATCTGGTATCTGGCTAGTAATATTGATCCATGGTGCGTCGTCGATGTAGGTGCCAATTGCGGGCGCCCCGTCTTCACCACCCACACTGGTTATACCACTGCCACGCATCTGGGCTGTAACGTCGCTTTGTGCATTGTCCTTATAGGTAATACCGGGTATGTGTTCGTAGAGATCGCGGTGATGAA
Organism: Candidatus Azotimanducaceae bacterium; assembly: GCA_965203615.1. GTDB lineage: Bacteria > Pseudomonadota > Gammaproteobacteria > Pseudomonadales > Azotimanducaceae > VXNE01. Next base: position 2,909,784 of record OZ241900.1, on the reverse strand, counting down.
GGATATTCTCATCCTCCAGCTGATCACCACCAAAGACCTGCATCGCGAATGGCGTTTCCATGATATTGGTTTCACGCCGCGTCGCGGTGACCACGACCTCCTCGATCCGCGAACCGTCTTCGGCTGCTTCGTCGTCGTCGGACTGTGCCGCTGCGGGCAGGCCGACAATCGTGCAGGTTGCGGCCAATGCCGCAATGGCGAGCCGTGACCGGCTCGTACAATAGATAGTCATTCAGTTTCCCTCCAGGTTGGCCGCAAGGACCAACCAGCGACGTTGCATCGCCCGAAGGGCGGGGTCGTTACGCCACTCCCCGACGGGCGATGCCGCGCCGAAGATTTGCTCTTGCGTAACCGATTCTTTGTACGCCTAGGGCTGCCTGCTGTCAACAGTTCGGCCTAGCAATGTTGCGAACAAATAAAGTGTCCGCCTTTAGAACAGACGAAGTGCCCGGTTGACTGTTGTTCCGGTTTGGTTGCCGGAGCGGAGTTGAGTGGGCGGGGCGAGTCTGGTTGCAGGAGAAGCGGACGATGATGTTCGAGGATGTGCATTCGGTGTGGACGGAGCGGCGACTGACGCAGGAGGAGGCGGCGCAGCTGTTGGGCGTGAGTCCGCGGACGTTCCGGCGCTGGTAGGAAGGTCGTCGTGGGGTTATCCACCCTTTGCCCACCGCGCCTCACAAAGCATCGGGGACCGGCGCCGTGGACAAAACGTGGATAACCCCGCCCACCGCGTCGCCACGGGGTCCGAAAAGAGTTTTTGCAGCATGGGGCCGACGCTCAAGCCTTGCCCGCGCGGCCCCGCGCAGGGACCGGACAGTTTATTTGTTCTAGAACCGGACAGTTCCATTTGTTGAGGGAGCCGTGACTGCCGTGGACAGCATGGCGTCGCAGGTGTATCTTCAAGGGTGTAGTTACGTGAGAGGACGCCGTCGGCGCGGCATCGCTTGCTGGCGAGTGGTGTAACGACCACCCCCCCCCCCAAAGGGATGCAACGTCCCTGGTTTCGCTCTTGCGACCAGAGGAGGGGAACTATGACTATCTATTCAGCGAGCCGGTCACGGCTCGCCATTGCGGCATTGGCCGCAATCGGCACGATTTTCGGCCTGCCCGCAGCGGCCCAGTCCGACGAGGACGAGGACGAAGGGCTGGTCGAAGAGATCATCGTCACCGGCGAGCGCGGCGAAATAAGGTCGATCGACCGGGCGATGACCGTCACCGGCTGGAACGCGGACATGATACAGAAACTGGGTATCCAGAACATCAATGATATGGAGGTTCTCGTACCCGGCATGCAGGTCGGTGAGCGCAGCAATGGCGGTGGCATGCAGGCGGACGGCCACATCAATATACGCGGCAACGCTACTGTCCGCGCTACCAGCTTCTTCCAGGACTTCGCGGTCGCGGTTTATATCGACGGTGTCTTTAGCGACCAGTCCTACGGTCTTGACTCGGGCGCCATATTCGACGTTGAACGCGTCGAGATAGCGCGCGGCCCCCAGGGCACGACCGGCGGTAAAGCCGCTATCGGCGGATCCATCCATTTCGTCACCAAAAAGCCGACCGAAGAGTGGGACATGAAAGCGTCGGCAGAGTTTACCGATCAGGCAACCCAACAGGGTAATCTTGCCTTTGGCGGTCCCATTGGCGGCAGTAACTTCTCCTATCGCCTGGGCCTGAGCCGTCTGGTTGGCGACGGGCTGATCAAGAACGTTGGCGCTGGGCCCGACGGAGGCATACCGGATCAGCTGATCTATTCACCGCAGTTGCGCTTTACCAATGATCGCTGGGACATCACCGCGCGTTACTCGAAACTTACAGACGAGGGTACCCCGCGAGTCTCGCTGCTTATCGGCGCGCGTGACTCCGAGGAGGAGTTCGAGCTGGATAACTTCGGCCGTCCCCGTTGCGAAATCGACCCCGCAACCCAGGCAACGACCCGGACTTGCATCACCGACGCGGCCGGCAATCCCATCTATCGGATCAATCCGAATTTCGGCCTGGGGCAGAATGCGGCCGTGGTAAACTGCCCGGGATTCAACACGGATGGCACCCGCGATCCGGGTACGCCGGTGGTCTGTGATGGGGAAGATCTGACACTTGCGATTGAACTGAATGCCCCCATTTCCGAGAGAAACTCGCAGGAAGCGATGACCCTGGAGGCGCACTACGCCCTCAACGACAGCCATGAACTGATCTACAAATTCGGCAATCGGGACACCCGGACTTTGAGAAGATCAGACTGGGACAACACCAACAGACAAGGAGGCGGCGTCTGCTCCGCCATTCACCCGCGGGTAATTAGCGGTGAACTGGTCGCGGGTCAGACCCACCCCCGATGTGCGTTGGATGGCAGGGGCAACGGCGCCTACTCGGACCGAATGGTCATCCAGTATTTCACTTCGGATCAGGACAGTCACGAATTGTCTCTGGTCTCCAACAACGATGGCCCGTTCAACTACACCTTTGGCTACACCCTTATCGACGGTGAAGAGCCCTATATATATAGTAGGGCATTCAACGGCGTGGGAACCGGCGACGACAACAATAATATCCCGGTGTTCTATCAGGATAACTCCGCTCTATGTGAAGCGTCACTGGAAGAGCGTCATCCTGGGGCTCTGTGGCGTAACGCCTTGGACCCAAGCAAGCCGGAGAACAGTAGCGGCGGTCCTCTCTGGTGGGGTTGTGTCGGATCTCCTCCAGCAGACTTCTGGAGCGACGTGACCAACAGCGGTACCCATGTTGTTGGTCATTCCGCCTACCAGTTTTTCTATGGGAATGTCGAGTACACCTACCAGGCTATCTACGGCAACGCCGAATACGTGCTGAACGACCAGTGGAAGGTGTTTGGCGGTGTCCGCTACAACGATGACCACAAGGAGCACAACCAGAATGATTTCAGCGGTATCAGCCCGGTCAGGGATGCAGACGGTGAGATCATCTATTTTGAGGTGTTTGCCTTACTGCGAAACAAGCATATGAACTACCGTTGTTGTCTTCAAGGCGGCGTCACGGATCCGAGCACTGGTCTGGAAGTACCCCCTGACCGGACCTTTTTGGATTCCAAGCGCAGGACCTGGAAGGAAACAACCTGGAACATCGGTGCGGAATATACCCCGTCTGATACCATGATGTGGTACGCCCGGATTTCCAAGGGCTATCGTCCTGGCGGTTTCCGAGGTTTCGCCCAGGGGCTGGGTGAAGGCTGGGATGCCGAAGAAATGATCAACTATGAGGCCGGTCTCAAGGGGCTCTTCTTTGATAACGCTGTGCAACTCGAGCTTTCGGCTTACCACCAGGATTTCAGCGCTCACTGGACGCAGCATGGGCGCCTTCGTCGGCCGGAGGAGTATGGAGTACCGCCCAATCCTGACAGACTGTGGATCGGTGAGTCGGTTGTTCTTGACGGTACGACGATCTCCGGCGTAGAAGTTCAGGGCGCCTGGCAGATTAACGATTTGTTTACCCTGCGCGGCTTCTACGAGCTGATAAACTCCAAGCACGCCCCTTACTCGACAGTCTATTGTTGTAACCCCGAGGGATTCTTGCCAGAGGCGTCGACCATCACTGTCACAGACGATGAAGGGAACGAGCATGTACTCAATAATACCGGTATCAGGGACTTTACCGGTAATCAGTTAAGGCAGTCACCGAAGCACAAGTTTTCGGCGACCCTGACGTATGGCGTCCCCATCGCCTCCGAGTGGGGAAGCCTGGACATTCTGACCATCCTGAGCTGGCGCGACAAGATGTATATGGATGAGGCCGAGCTGGATATATACAGCGTACCGGATTACACCCGCTGGGATCTCCGCGCCAACTGGACTTCACCGTCGGGAACCTATTCGATTACCGGCTGGGTCACCAATCTGCTTGATCAGATCGCGGTACAGGCTTATAGGCAGGGTGAAGGTAACGGCGTAACCTCACCTGTTACCGGCACGGTAACCGATGAGCGCCGGATCGGCATCACGTTCAACTATCAGCTGTAACAGTCGTTAAGATCCTTTTAGGATCCTAAGCAGTAATAAAGGCGCACCTCATTGGGGTGCGCTTTTTTTGTCGTCATCCTGAACGAAGTGAAGGATCTCCAACACCGGGCTCCTTCGCTTTCGCTCAGGACAGGCACCTTCGGAAAAATGCCCTATCGCCTGTGCCGTTCGCCTCCTATGTCGAACCGAACCCAGAGGTGCTTGTCGTCGTACACTACGCCGTTGCAACTGGGTTTCACGACGCTCACCTGTACGAGCCGGGCGCCCGCCCTTACCGGCGCGCCCGAAAATTCCCCGCCAAGCAGAAAAATGCTCTGGGGTAGCTTCCCCTGTTGAATTCGAACGCTCTCGTATGCCCAGGGACCGTCGCACTTTGCGGTCAATTCAGCGCGCATTTAGCTTCGTTCCCACCCATTGGTGTCCCTGAATTTGATCGAATTCAAAAAGAAAAATCCTGGCCCCGTCGACGCAGATCCAGGTTCTCCCGTATCAGTTCTTCAAATACATAACGCCCAGACAGCGGGCGATCAGTCGTCAGATGTTCTCGTAGCACCACCAGAATAAGGAGGAGAGGAGCCGTATCCGATTGTCCTCCAACGAATTATTTTCGTGAAGATACGAGCGACCCGCCACCACCTGTTATCCGCGCGGCTTTCTCCGGCTCATACCACCAGCCATCCGGGAACGCGGGCCAGTACTTCGATTCGAACGCCGGCCTGCCGAACTTGTCCCAGTGCACGGTCCGAGGCAGATCAACCGCATACAACAGTATCTGGTAGTACTGCCAGAGCAGCACACGGTCAATGGCCCTGCATGAGGCAACCATCTGCGCCAGGGTCGTCGCGAGATTTGCCTGCTCTACCAGATAATCCACGGTGGGATGGCTGATCCCGGCAACGTTTTCAGACACCGGTTGATAGGCGGTCTCGGAGTGATACATCGTCTTGAGCAGGATGACCGGCGGCATCGGCGTGCTCTGCCCCTTCAATATGGCGTCGAAGTCGTGTTCCCGCCGGCGGTTGACGAATTGGCTGCGATCGGCAAGTCGTATCGTCCCGTGAATGCCCAGCCGTTCCAATTGCTGGAAGTATGGCAGAAGGATTCTGGCATCCTCGGAATTCTGTGACAGAAACTCGATTTCAAAAGGCTCGCCCCTGGCGTTTTTCAGCACCCCGTCTACGACATGCCATCCGGCCGCTGCCAGGAGTTGCCGCCCTTTAACCATATTGGCACGATGATCTTCCGGTGACGTGACTTCCGGAAAGCGAAACGGTCGCTCGAACAACTCCGGCGGCAGCTGCTCGCGATACGGCTCCAGTAGCTGCAATTCATCTTCGCCGGGAAGACCGGTGGCGGTAAAGATCGTGTCCGGCCAATAACTGTGCGCCCGCTTGTGATAGCCGAAGTACAGCGTTCTGTTCTGCCACTCGAAATCCATCGCCAGGGTCAGCGCTTCGCGCACGCGGCGATCCCTGAATTTGTCGAGCCGATTGTTGAGTGCAATATAGAGAAGTGTGAGAGGTGCGGCGGGAAAGTGAAGATCATCGCCTGTATAGAGGACGCTGATGTCATTGAGAAAATATTGAAGCATCTGGGACTGGATGAAGCCTCTCGGGCCAGGAACCGTTCACCGCCAACGGGACTATTCGATCATTCGACCCAACTTTTCTGACATCTGCATTGGTAGGATGGGAGCCGTCACGGCCGGGACACGGTAACTGGTCAGGAATTGGAAGTTTTAAACCCAACTCAGGTGACTGGCGCTTCGCTGAGACCGATATTTTCTGGAATTTGTCGTGATAAAGCACGCTCTGCTGGTAGCCGCTGGTAAGGTACTTGGAAACCGGCAAGAAAACGTGGTTAATTCGTACTATACCCCATTCAAGGACTTCGTTCTGCTCTGAGTCTCTGGAATAGGCATAGGTTAACACGGTCATATTCTTGGCCGGACCGTGCTGCCCGTGACTCAACTGGTCGCTGGGGTGTAGCCACTTTGGAGGGAGTCCCTGGCAAATGGGATGGGATTCGTCCAATACTTCTACCACAAATTCGTGGTCAGGTCCATGTCCGGGGCCGATGCCCTCACCTGCCGGGATTTTTATAATTTCTTTATCGTCACCGACAAATCAGCGTAGGACCAAATTCTTTGCTCCGCCAGCCTAGACCGATCATTTCATTATAAGCCGGCCATTTGGGAAAAGCGTTGTTGGCCGCGTGATAGATGACCAAACCACCGCCGGCTTCGACGTATTGCTCCAACGATTCCTCTACGTGCCGGGGCCAATGTTGGCTGGGACCCCCGTTGAAATTTTGAATGACCACATCATAATTGGCAAAGGGCGGCTGCCACTCAGCCCACTCGGCATCAGAACTTTCATTGGATGGACTGGTAGAGACCTCCACCGAAAAACATTCCCGTATGAAGCAGTATTGTTGTTATATTCGTGGTTATTCGTTTCCAGTCATGGTTATTCATGCCATCGACGATCAAGACCGATATTTTTTCTTTGGTAGCCATAAACTCTCTCCTTCGTTCAATTGGGATTACGTTGACAATGCCCCATCATTAGCGCCCTGGGTCAAGCTGTGGGATGACCTCCTCCGCAAACAGCAGGATTGAACCGGTTGTGCTGGGGAAATCCAGGAAATATAGTAGAAAGTACTCGACACCCAACTCAATAAACGGCTGTAATTGCTCCACTACCTGCGCAGGCGTGCCCACTATAACAAAGAAGAACGGCGACGTTTCGGCAATACGCTTTGCCTCGGCTTCTGTTTTTGCAATTGCCACCGGGAGCCACCAGGTTGTTACAATCTCCTGGTAGTTGCGCCCTACCCTTTCACAGTGAGCTCGCAGAACGGAGAGTTTGTGGGCGCAGGTCTCGGCATTACCGCCACCGTTCCACCAGTCTGCAACCTTGGCCACCACGCGCAGCGTAAGCTGCTCGCCCCCCCCGCCAATCATGATCGGTGGGAAGGGATTCGGCCTGGGCTCGCAATAGGCATCACGGATGTGGTAGTACTTACCTTCAAAGTTGGCTGGGCTGTCGGTCCACATCTTATGAATAATCTGTACCGCTTCCTCTAATTGGGCGATGCGTACCGGTACTTTGGGAAAATCATAGCCATAGGCCAGATACTCATCTTCTTTCCAGCCAGCGCCGAGGCCCAGGATAAATCGACCACCGGTCAGTAATTGCAGCGTGGCTGCCATCTTGGCTAGCAGGGCCGGATTACGATACGACTGGCACAAAACGATGCTGCCAAAGTCGATGTGTGGGAAGGCGCCGGCCAGATACGAGATGGTTGTCATACATTCCAAGACATCGCGATCATTGACCTTCCCAACAGCAGGATGAAAGTGGTCAGCTACCCAGACCGAATCAAACCCGGCCTGAATCTGTTCTAAGCCTGTTGTTATCTGACTCACCAAATCGCTGCTGGGGCTATCATCCACAGCTTGGTTAGTAGCGACCCATCCAAACTTAATTTTTCCCATCGTTAACATATCCTTCTTACAAGTGACAAATCTCTATTTCCGTAGCGCTCGGCCAGGATTGCCAAATCCTGGCCCACATCTAGGAGCACGGCGTGCCTTGGCCACGATATGTCGGGGATCTGTCGATCCCCTCCGAGCAAAACCACGGAAATCCCTGAAGAACCATCTACGCTATAACTTGTATCCCGTCTGGAAATCTATAAAACCCAAGTTGCTACCTTGTAGGTAAAAGACCTTTAGGGTTTCCAAAATCGCCTTATCCTACCAGATTTCAGACATCCAACGTGATTTCTTGTCAAAATTACCGTCTAAAACCCTAAAGGTACCTCCCACGAGATACTGGTGGGGGCAGATCGCAGGCCTGAACTCCTCTTGGAGGAGACTGGCTTTCGATATGCCAACGCAGGGGTCTAGCATCAGGGTATCATACGGTGGCTTTGTCTACTTACGAGTTGCGAAAGGGTAATGGAGTCCGTTGATGGTGTTATAATCTAAAGCGACCGATCCTGGGGACGATGGGGGTTATTAATGAATTCGCGAGACATCATTCAAACCCTGCTGATATCTGCTGTCTTTTTCCTCTGCACCAGTGCCCTCGCGAATGACCGGGAACAGTTTAACAACGCCTACAGAGACTATCAGCAGCATATTAATGCAAACGAAATCGAACCGGCGATGGCCGCGGCAAGCGACGCATTCCGTTATGGCTCCAGGTTGTTTGGCAAAGAAACATGTCAATACCGCAAAGCTGGCGATCAATTACAGCAAATTGCTGAATGATACCGGTGACCACAAGCAGGCTCGCAAGGTGCTGCGCGGGAAACTCAAGGTTCTCGAGAAACACTACGGTAGCGATGCCCCGGACCTGGTACCTGTCATCATCCAGATCGCCAAGACTGTGGATCGGTGAGTCGGTTGTTCTTGACGGTACGACGATCTCCGGCATCGAATTTCAGGGCGCCTGGCAGATTAACGATATGTTTACCCTGCGCGGCTTCTACGAGCTGATAAACTCCAAGCACGCCCCTTACTCGACAGTCTATTGTTGTAACCCCGAGGGATTCTTGCCAGAGGCGTCGACCATCACTGTCACAGACGATGAAGGGAACGAGCATGTACTCAATAATACCGGCATCAGGGACTTTACCGGTAATCAGTTAAGGAATTCACCGAAGCACAAGTTTTCGGCGACCCTGACGTATGGCGTCCCCATCGCCTCCGAGTGGGGAAGCCTGGACATTCTGACCATCCTGAGCTGGCGCGACAAGAAGTATATGGATGAGGCCGAGCTGGATATCTACAGCGTCCGGATTACATCCGCTGGGATATCCGCGCCAACTGGACTTCACCGTCGGAAACCTACTCGATTACCGGCTGGGTCACCAATCTGCTTGATCTGGTCGCGGTACAGGCTTATGAAGATAACGGCGTAACCGCACCTGTTACCGGCACGGTAACCGATGAGCGCCGGATCGGCATCACGTTCAACTATCAGCTGTAACAGTCGTTAAGATCCTTTTAGGATCCTAAGTAGTAATAAAGGCGCACCTCATTGGGGTGTGCTTTTTTTTGGGCTGGCGCTGGATCGCAGGGGTCGAGTCAGTGTCTTAACGCCTGGGCCGTTCGCCTCCTATGTCGAACCGAACCCAGAGGTGCTTGTCGTCGTACACGACACCATTGCAACTGGGTTTCACGACTCTCACCTGTACGAGCCGGGCGCCCGCCCTTACCGGCGCGCCCGAAAATTCCCCGCCAAGCAGAAAAATGCTCTGGGGTAGCTTCCCCTGTTGAATTCGAACGCTCTCGTATGCCCAGGGACCGTCGCACTTTGCGGTCAATTCAGCGCGCATTTAGCTTCGTTCCCACCCATTGGTGTCCCTGAATTTGATCGAATTCAAAAAGAAAAATCCTGGCCCCGTCGACGCAGATCCAGGTTCTCCCGTATCAGTTCTTCAAATACATAACGCCCAGACAGCGGGCGATCAGTCGTCAGATGTTCTCGTAGCACCACCAGAATAAGGAGGAGAGGAGCCGTATCCGATTGTCCTCCAACGAATTATTTTCGTGAAGATACGAGCGACCCGCCACCACCTGTTATCCGCGCGGCTTTCTCCGGCTCATACCACCAGCCATCCGGGAACGCGGGCCAGTACTTCGATTCGAACGCCGGCCTGCCGAACTTGTCCCAGTGCACGGTCCGAGGCAGATCAACCGCATACAACAGTATCTGGTAGTACTGCCAGAGCAGCACACGGTCAATGGCCCTGCATGAGGCAACCATCTGCGCCAGGGTCGTCGCGAGATTTGCCTGCTCTACCAGATAATCCACGGTGGGATGGCTGATCCCGGCAACGTTTTCAGACACCGGTTGATAGGCGGTCTCGGAGTGATACATCGTCTTGAGCAGGATGACCGGCGGCATCGGCGTGCTCTGCCCCTTCAATATGGCGTCGAAGTCGTGTTCCCGCCGGCGGTTGACGAATTGGCTGCGATCGGCAAGTCGTATCGTCCCGTGAATGCCCAGCCGTTCCAATTGCTGGAAGTATGGCAGAAGGATTCTGGCATCCTCGGAATTCTGTGACAGAAACTCGATTTCAAAAGGCTCGCCCCTGGCGTTTTTCAGCACCCCGTCTACGACATGCCATCCGGCCGCTGCCAGGAGTTGCCGCCCTTTAACCATATTGGCACGATGATCTTCCGGTGACGTGACTTCCGGAAAGCGAAACGGTCGCTCGAACAACTCCGGCGGCAGCTGCTCGCGATACGGCTCCAGTAGCTGCAATTCATCTTCGCCGGGAAGACCGGTGGCGGTAAAGATCGTGTCCGGCCAATAACTGTGCGCCCGCTTGTGATAGCCGAAGTGCAGCGTTCTGTTCAGCCACTCGAAATCCATCGCCAGGGTCAGCGCTTCGCGCACGCGGCGATCCCTGAATTTGTCGAGCCGATTGTTGAGTGCAATACTGCGCCGAACGCCAACCTCGATGCCAAAGTTGCGGCGGATCTTCTTTATCCAACCCTTGTCAAAAGCGGGGATATCGTATGCGCGATGCCAATAGCGAACATCTGTTTCGGTCCATATGTCGATGAGGCCTTTGCGAAAAGCCTCCCGTGTAACGGTCGCATCGCGATAGACTTCGTAGCGCACCGTGTCGAAGTTATAACGACCTTGATTGACCGGAATGTCCTTGCCCCAATAGTCCGGATCGCGCTGGTATTCGATAAACCTGCCTTGCTTGAGTGCCGAAACCCTGTAGGGCCCGCTGGAAAGCGGCGGCGTCAGCGTGTTGGCACCGGGATCCCTATCCCGCCAGTAGTGTTCCGGGAGAATCGAGATGAACTGAATCATGATGATGTTGTTCAGCGTCACCGGTGATTTCAGATGAAAGGCCACGTGACGGTCGTCGATTTCCTCCATCGAAGCGATAAATTCGAACAATAAGCCACCCCACACGTAGCTGCGATGAAACTCGAACGTATAGACAACGTCCCGAGACGTGATTGGTACGCCGTCCCGCCACCTGGCCTGCGGGTGAATCCTGAACACTATGGACAACCTGTCGTCCGTAATGGCAATGCCGTCGGCGAGACGGCCGTAGAAACCACTGACCTCGTCCCCCGCACGAATAATCAGCGTGTCGGCATTGAACCGGAATCCGCTCGGTGCACTGATGCCCCGTACGGATACGGGCGCCAGTGTATTGAAGTTTCGCTGCGTAGCCTCTACCAGTACGCCCCCCTTGGGGGCGTCAGGATTGAGGTAATCCAGATGGGTGTAATCCGGGGGATATTTCAGCTCATGAAAAAACGCGATCCCGTGTTTGAACTCCAGAGTGTCGGGAATATCGTCGGCGAACCCGAGAACAGGAGCCAATAGCAGTATCAGCGATAGCAAAGGCGTCTTCAAATCATTCATCACCTCTCCCCAAGGGGGCCACTTTACTGTAATTGGAGTTGACCCGCTTTAGTACCACTCAACTCCGCTCCGGCAACCAAACCGGAACAACAGTCAACCGGACACTTCGTCTGTTCTAAAGGCGGACACTTTATTTGTTCGCAACACAGTTCGGCCTAGCAAGGTTGCGGCGGGGTTCGGCGTGTCACCCGAAGGGCCGCAGCGGAGCGAAGGACCCGCGCAGTAAGGGACAACTCGGTATGCTCCGCTCCTTTCGTTTCCTAGCGCCATGAAATCCGTCGGCCCTTTGGCCGCCGTGTTTCACCCCCGCCCAGAGCCCACCTACGGTCCTGCGCCTTGATCGGCACTCACGTGCCGTTCTACGGCGCAGCCCCCTAGCCTGATGCACCTCCGCGACCCCTGGTTTTGATCGTGATCCAACCGCAACGGCAAGCCGGTCAAGGTGAACATCGACAGCCCACTTGGAGCCGGGCTGTGATTCGAAGGCGTCGTGGATTCGCTCCTCGCAAAGCGGCGCCGTCAGTCTTCGGCGCGACCCAGAAATTCCCCTACGCGACGTGCGAGAGCCCCCACGCCCAGGCCGGTTCTGGCGGAGAATGTCAGTACCTCGACGTTCGATATCGACGCGACTTGCGCGGCTACCCTGCGCTGCGCGATGTTGCGGGCGCCCTGCTTCAGCTTGTCGCACTTGTTCATCACGGCGAGCATCGGCGTGCCCGTCGACTGCGCCCAGTCCAGCATCTGGCGGTCGAACGGCTGCAATGGATGGCGGGCGTCCATGACGAGCACGATGGCGGCCAGGTCCGCGCGTTGCGTCAGGTAGTCGTCGATGGCCTGGCTCCAAAGACGCCGGGCCGACTTGCTGGCGTTCGCATAGCCGTATCCCGGCAAATCCACGAACCGACCTCCACCCTCGATGTCGAAGAAGTTGAGCATGCGGGTTCTGCCCGGTGTCTTGCTGACGCGCGCGAGGCGCTTCGATCCGGTCAGGCGATTGAGCATGCTCGATTTGCCGGCGTTGGAACGGCCGACGAATGCCACTTCGGGCGTACCACCGGGGGGGCATTCGGAGAACCGCGATGCGCCGGCGAGGAACTGTGCGGAAAAAGTCACCATAGGTTTATAATCCGCCGCGCCCCGAACAGTCTAGATGTGTACGGTCCCGTCAATGCGGAGACCGGCGTGGAACAACCGACATGCGTTTCCTCAAGTGGGCGATGTTAGCCGTCGCCCTGCTGGCCACAACTGCGAATGCCGAAGAACCATCGGCGCTCGACATCACGATCACGGTGTGTGCGTCGTGCCACGGACAGGACGGCGCGTCCGGAATCGCCCCGGACTACCCGAACCTGGCCGGGCAGAACGCCCGTTATCTCCTCACCCAGATGCAGATGATCCAGTCGGGCGAGCGTCCCGTGCCGCTGATGGCCGGTCAACTCGACGGCAAGTCGGAAGAAGAACTACTGAGCCTTGCCGAGCACTACGCGAACATGCCCGTCAAGGTCGGTCGATCCAAGGCCGAGAGCCTGGACGCCGGAATGCGCATCTACCGCGGGGGTATCATGGCCAAGGGCGTCGCCGCCTGCTCGGCCTGCCACTCGCCCACGGGTGCCGGCAACGCTCCCGCGGGATTCCCGGTCCTGTCGGGACAGCGTTTCGACTACGTCGTCGCGCAGCTCGTCGCATACCGGGAAGGCGTGCGCACGACCGACGCCGAATACGGCGGCATGATGCGCGGTGTGGCGTCCAGGTTGACGGATACGGAGATCAGGGCCGTTGCGAACTATGTTCAGGGCTTATATTGACGCGGGTCACTGCTCGCGCCGGAGACGTCTCGTGAGATTCCCGGCTTGCCTGGTCATCGCCGTCTCAATCGGCCTGCCGGCGGCGGCCGAGACGTTCGAGGCGGGGGTGCACTACGACCTGCTGCCGATTCCGGTGGAAACCGAAAACCCCGACGACATCGAGGTCGTCGAAGTCTTTTCCTACGCGTGCGTCCATTGCTTCAATTTCGAACCCCTGCTCCAGGCGTGGCTGGCGAAGCAGCCCGAAGACGTGGACTTCAGGCGCGTACCCGCAGTGTTCAGCCCCACCTGGGAACACTTCGCAAAGGTCTATTTCAGTGCCGAAGTCCTGCGCGTGATGGACAAGGTGCACTATCCGCTGTTCGAGTCCCTCCACCTGCACGGCGTCGACCTGCGCCAAACCCCGCTCCTCGCCCGGTTCTTTCGGGACGTGGGCGGCGTCGATGTGAAGCGGTTCCTGAGCGTCCTTGACTCGTTCAGCGTGTACAGCCGCGTTCAGCAGGCGAAAGCGCAGGCGCGGATGTACCGGATTACCGCCGTGCCCACGATGATCGTGGACGGCACCTACAGTATCGAGATCTCGCCGGATGTCGAGGGGACGAGAGTGCTGCAGGTGGTCGACTTCCTCGTCGACCAGGTGAGAGAACGGCGCAGGGCCGAAACTGCAGCAGAGGCCGAAGTCGAATAGGTAGCAGGGAAGCTCACATCCCTGCGGCGTCCATGACTTCCGGGATTCGGCGCTCCCAGCCGATGGCCATGATGTGCACTCCGCGGCACATCGGCGCGACATCCCTGACGATCGCCCCGGTGATGCCGATGCTGGTCTCGGCCGGGTTGCCGGCGCGTTCGAGTTCCTCGGTCAGACGGTCGGGAACGACGACGCCGGGGATTCTCTCGGTCATGTAGCGCGCCTGCCGGGCTGACTTCAGTACGATGATTCCCGCCAGGATGGGAACGTTGAAATCCTCGACGCGTTTCATGAATGCCTCGAAACCGGACGGATCGTAGACGGCATTGGTCTGGAAGAACTGCGCGCCCGCCTCGATCTTCGCCTCCATGCGCGCGATTTCCCTGCCAAGGTCCGGCACGGCCACGTTGACCACCGCGCCACGATAGAAATCGGGGCCACCCTTCAAGGCGTTCCCCGAGAGGTCGCGCCCCGCCCCCAGGCTGCTGGCCGCCTTGAGAATGTCCTCCGCGCCGAGATCGAAAACCGGCTTCGCTTCGGGATGATCCCCGGCGGACGGCGGATCCCCGGTCATGCAGACGATATTGGCGACACCCAACGCATGGGCGGCCAGCATGTCCGCCTGGATGGCCAGCCGGTTCCGGTCCCGGCCGGCGATCTGCAGAGTCGACTCGATGCCCCGGTCGGCCAGCAGGTGCGCGACCGCGATGGGCGCCATCGCCATCCTCGATGCGGCCGAATCGGTGAGGTTGAAGGCCGTGACCACGTGCCTCAGGGATTCTCCGGCATCGAACAGGTCTCCAAGGTCGGTGCCCTTGGGCGGGTTCAGTTCCGCCGTGAGGGTGAAGCCGTTGTTGGCCAGGGAGTCCGAAAGATTGCTCATGCGCGATTCTCGAAAGAGGTAAAGGTATGCGCTCGGCACGATGCACCGTGTGGGCCAATGATTGTACTTGGCTTGTGCTAGTGTCGTGCCCCGTCCCGAAGCAGGCGATCTCACACATCGAGGAGGACACACCTTGCACAAGCGCGTTCTGATAGCCAACCGGGGCGAGATAGCCATTCGCGTCGCCAAGGCGGCGACCGCCCTGGGCATGGAGTCCGTCGGTGTCTACGCGCCCGCCGATTCGCTTTCGCTGCACACGCGGTTCACCACCGAAGCGCGTCGCATCGGCCACGATGACGGGGACCCGCTAAGCGCCTACCTCGATGTCGAAGGCATCGTCGACGCGGCCGTCGAGAGTGGATGCGACTGCGTTCACCCGGGCTACGGATTCCTGTCCGAGAATTCCCGGTTGGCAAGGATGTGCGCGGATGCCGGCATCGAGTTCGTCGGTCCGTCCGCGGAAGTACTGGCACTCTTCGGCGACAAGGTGCGTGCCCGCGAACTGGCCCACACCGAGGGAATTCCGGTGGTCGCCGGGAGCGACGCTCCGCTGGCCACCCCGGACGCGGCCGCCGAACTGGCGCAGGGCCTCGGTTACCCGGTGATGCTGAAGGCATGCGCGGGGGGCGGGGGGCGCGGCATGCGTTCGGTCGAGTCTCCTGCGGACATCGAGGCGTCTTTCGAGAGCTGCCGCCGCGAAGCCGAATCGGCATTCGGCGACGGCCGCATCTTCGTCGAACGCCTGCTGGGTCGCCCGAGGCATATCGAGGTGCAGGTGGTCGCCGATACAGACGGAAACGTCGTGCACCTATACGAGCGCGACTGCTCAATACAGCGGAGGAACCAGAAGGTCATCGAGATCGCTCCAGCACCAGCGCTCGACAAGTCCCTTCGAGAAAAGCTGCTCGCTGACGCTGTCCGATTGGCCGAGGCCGCCGGGTACGTAAACGCCGGGACCGTTGAGTTCCTGGTCGTACCGGAAACCGGGGAGTACTACTTCATCGAATGCAATCCGCGCATCCAGGTCGAGCACACGGTTACCGAACTGGTAACCGGAATCGACATCGTCGAAGCGCAGTTCCGGATCGCCGCCGGCGAGTCGCTTCACTCGCTTGGGATCGGCGATCAGCAGGCGGTCGGGGCAACGCGGGGCTTCGCGGTTCAGGCTCGCGTCGTCATCCGGGGCGCCGGCGCCATCTCTGCGTACAAGGAACCTACCGGACCCGGCGTTCGCGTGGACGCCTGCGGCTATGCGGGCTACGCGCCGCCGCCGCAATTCGATCCACTGCTGGCGAAAGTCGTCGGTACGTCGAACTCCTCGGGGTCCTTCGAGTCGGCGGTGGACCGCACGCTGCGGGCATTGGAGGAGTTCCACATCGCGGGGCTGCCGACGAACCTGGCGGAACTGCGCGGCATCCTGTCTCGCCCCGAAGTTCGGAGCGGCGATGCCAGAACATGCCTGCTTTCCGGTGAGACGCGAATCGCAACGCCGGACGCCACCGAGAGCAACGCCATTGCCCTCCTGGACCGACAGGCGACGTTGCATCGGGGTATCGCAACGAATGCTGCGACAGACAGGCCGGGACTTGCTGTCGCCTCCGGACAGCGCGCAGTCGAATGTCCCATAGCCGGCACGGTGGTCGAATGCCGCGCCGCCGCGGGAAGTCGCGTCGCACCCGGTGACACGCTGCTCGTCATCAGTGCGATGAAGATGGAAACCGTCGTTTCGGCGCCATGCGCTGGCGTGATCGAAGCCGTCGGACCCTTGTCTGCGGGGGAAAGCGTGGCCGCCGGCCAGGTCGTCGCTGTCGTGACACCCGACGCTGACGCAACCAGTCCCGATGCGCCCGATACCGCGGACGGTACCTGGGCGCCGTTGCTCGACGACATCGGCGCCATGCAGGGCCTGGCACTCAAACGGCTCGCTCCCGGCTCGAAAGATCCGGGCGTCGTGAGGCAACGCAGCCGCGGAAAACTGACCTGCCGCGAACGCATCGATCTGCTGCTCGATGACGGCACCTTCCGGGAAATCGGCAGCGTCGCCGGCTTCGCGTCGTACGACGACACGGGGCAGGTCGTCGACTTCACGCCAGCCAACCATGTCGGCGGCTGGGGCAGGATCGAAGGCCGTTCGGCGGTCGTCTGCGCGGATGACTTCACCTCCCGGGGAGGCCACGCCGACGGCGCCATCGGTGCCAAGAGCCGCCACCTCGACAGCCTGGCGCTCGAGATGCGCGTGCCTTCCGTGCGCCTGCTCGACGGTTCATCCGGAGGCGGCAGCGTGGCCGCCATGGTGCCCGCCCAGAAACAGGAGGGCGAGAGCGCCGCCAAGGAGAGCACCGGAGCCATCACGGCCGGGAGGCCACGGGTGGCCGGCGGTGGAGGCTCGCAACTGCCGGGACACCTGGGAAGCACCATGTACACCGAGCAGTTGAGCACTGTCCCGGTGGTCAACATGCTTCTCGGCAGCGTGGTCGGCATCGGTGCCGCCAAGGCCGTGCTGGGCCACTTTTCGGTCATGGTCCGGGACATCGCCCAGCTATTCGTCGCCGGGCCGCCTGTCGTGATCCACGCAATGGGATACGACATA
Source organism: Candidatus Azotimanducaceae bacterium (assembly GCA_965203615.1). Taxonomy (GTDB): domain Bacteria; phylum Pseudomonadota; class Gammaproteobacteria; order Pseudomonadales; family Azotimanducaceae; genus VXNE01. The sequence goes on along the minus strand of OZ241900.1, from coordinate 2,892,414 downwards.
TCCAAGGAGGAACTCGGCGGCTGGCACATCCACTGCCGCAACGGCTCCGTGGACAACCTCGCCGAGACCGAGGAAGAGGCGGCCGCCATGGCGCGCCGGTTCCTCTCCTACCTGCCGTCGAGCGTTTACGAAACACCACCCGTGCTGCCGCCGAACCCGAAGGACCCGACCGACCGCCGGGAAGAGGAGTTGTTCGCGCTCATTCCAAGAACGCGCACCACGACCTTCGACATTCGCAAGGCCATTCGCCTGATGGCGGACGCGGACTCGTTCTTCGAGATCGGTCCGCTGTGGGCCACGGACCAGGTGACGGGGTTCGTCCGGTTCAACGGCTACCCGCTCGGCGTCATCGCCTCGGACAGCCAGCACGCGAACGGCGGCGCCCTGACCGCCGACGGTTGCGCGAAGCTGACACGCCACCTGGACCTGTGCGACCTGTTCCACCTGCCGGTTCTGAACCTGGTCGACAATCCCGGCTTCGCCGTGGGACTCGAGCATGAACTGGCGGGCACGATCCGCCGGGGCGGCGAGTGGATGGTCGCTTTCGCGCAGGTCGGCGTGCCGATTTTCACCGTGCTCATGCGGCGCAGCTTCGGCGTTGCCGGCAACAACTACGCGACGCCGAGGTCACAGCCATCGGTCCGGGTCGGCTGGCCGGCGGCGGATGCCGGCGGCATCCCGCCGGAGGGAGGCATCGAGGCCGCCTACAAGCGGCAACTGGCCGAGTCCGACGACCCGGAAGCGCTGCGGGCGGAACTCATGGCGCGCATCGAAAGCGCGCGCGGCCCCGTCGGCCCGCTGTCGAGGTTCCAGCTCGAAGAGATGATCGATCCGAGAGATACGCGCAGGCTGATCTGCGACTGGGTCGAAACCGCCTACAAGGTGGTGTCACAGCCGGCACGGCTCGTACCGAGAACGCTGCAGTTCAGACCGTGATGCATTCAATCACGGCACGTAACCCAGCCCGCCAGACACCAGGCTTACGCCACGTCTCGTGGGCGGATGGCGCGTAGAGCATCGGCCTTGTTCCTGGCCACAATCTCCAGCTCGTACCGGTCCTGAAGGTTCATCCAGCTCCGGGCGTCGGTCTTGAAGTACCGCGCCAAGCGCAGGGCGGTCTCCGCAGTGATGCCTCGGCGCCCGCGCACAATTTCGTTGATCCGCGCCGGCGTAACACCGATCGCGTTCGCAAGCGCTGTGGCGGACAACGCGAATGGCTCCATGAAGTCGTGCTTGAGAATCTCGCCCGGGTGAACCGGCTCCAGTCTCGTCATGTCATTGCCTCCTGGACCGATGTTAGTGGTAATCGACGATTTCCACGTCGTAGGCATCTCCTGCAACAAAACGGAAGCAGAGTCGCCATTGGTCATTGATGCGAATGCTGTAGAACCCTCGACGATCGCCTCGCATCACCTCCAGTCGGTTCCCGGGCGGCGCCCGAAGGAAATCAAGCGTCGTAGCGGCGTCCAGTTGCGCGAGTTTGCGCTGGGCAACCCGCTCGAAGCTGACGAATCGCCGCACCCGATAGCCGTTGGCGAGCCGTTCGGTGTGCCTACAGCGAAAGCTCCGAATCATCCCGAGCAATATATCGCATATCGATATGCGATACCAAGCCGGGTCGGTCGCTTACGCTTGGCTTATTGCCGCGGGCCGATTCACCCGCTCTTCGGGGTCGAAACGCTCAGTTCCTTTTCACGTCCCTGAACGGTCCCGTGTCCATGCGCGGTTCCTTCGGCATGCCGAGCACGCGTTCGGCGATGATGTTGCGCTGAATCTCATCGGTGCCGCCAGCGATGGACGTGGCTGGCACTGACACCAGGATCTCCGCGATCAGACCGTCGAGCGGCCCGTCCGCGCCGGCGAGCATCGCGTCCGCGCCCGCGAGGAGCGTATGCACAAGGGATGCCTGGCGGGCGACATTGCTGCCCGCCAGCTTGCCGAGCGAACCTTCCGGCCCCTGCGGGCGCCCCTGTTCCTGCGCCGCCCGGGCGCGCCGCGCGGTCCATTCCGCCGTTCGCGAGAGGATCAGGAGCTTCGCGACTTCCTGGCGTACCGCAGGATCGACATCGTCACCAAGTACGATCGCGCGTTCCTCCACGAGGTCCACGCGGCCGGCCCGCTGCGGATACCACTTGTAGGGCTCCAGCGCCGTCAGGGTCTCTTCGCGTTCCTGCGTGTAGATTCGCCCGGGTGGCGGATCGGTCCGGGGAAGCGCACGCGATCCCGATATGCCCCGGCGTTCGTACATCAGCGTCGTCAATGCAACCTGCCAGCCATTGCCCACCTTCGACACGAGGTTTTCCGCCGGCACGAGCGCGTCGGTAAAGAACACCTGGTTGAATGAAGCATGCCCGTTCATCTGCCGCAGCGGGCGCACCTCCACGCCAGGCTGGCGCATGTCGATCACGAAGTACGATAGCCCCTGGTGTTTCGGCACGTCCCAGTCGGTGCGCGCCAGCAGCAAACCGTAGTCCGCGTGGTGCGCGCTGGTGGTCCAGACCTTCTGGCCGTTTACGACCCAACTCTCGCCATCGAGGTCGGCACGCGTCGTCGCCCCCGCGAGGTCGGAGCCGCTACCCGGTTCGCTGAAGAGCTGGCACCAGACATCTTCGCCGGTGAGTACGCGGCGCAGGTACTTTTCTTTCTGCGCGTCAGAGCCGTGTTCGAGCAGGGTCCAGCCGGCGAGCAGCCGAATGCCCGTCTTCGCCACGCCGACCGCATCGATGCGGGCGAATTCCTCGTCGACGACCGGCGCGAGCGCTTGCGGCAGGTCCCTCCCGTACCATTGGCTCGGCCACACGGGCATGCCCCAGCCGGAATCCGCGAGCTTGTTGCGCCATGCAACCAGGTCCTCCTCGGGGTCCCAGTTCGATTCGAGCCAGGCACGCACTTCCACTCGCAGTTGTTCCGAGGAGTCAGGCATAAACCCCTTCACCTCCGATACGCGCAATCATGCGTTCCCGGTACAGGGACGGTGTGCCGAACAGCACTTCGGAGCTCTTGGCGCGCTTGAACCAGAGGTGGGTGTCGTTGTCCCAGGTGAAGCCGATGCCGCCATGGATCTGGATGCAGTCGCGCGCGGCATGCATGTAGGCGTCGGACGCCGCCGACTTGGCGATGCACGCGAGGACGGGCAGTTCCGGGTCGTTCTCGGCCGCAGCGTCGGCCGCATAGTAGGCGGCGGATTTTGCCAGTTCGACTTCCAGCAACAGGTCCGAGCACTTGTGCTTGATGGCCTGAAACGAGCCGATGGGGCGGCCGAACTGCGTTCGTAGCGTGGCGTACTCCACCGCGGACTCGAGCAGCCGTTGCGCGCCGCCCACCATCTCGTTCGCCAACGCCACGGCTGCCAGGTCCAGGATTCTCGACAGCGCCGCCTCTCCATCGATGTCGGCACCAAGCCGAGTGGCGGGCACCCCCTCGAAATCGATCTGCGCCAGTTTGCGTGTCGGGTCCAGGGTCTCGAGTCGGCGGCAGGCGATTCCCGGACTGTCCGACGACACGACGTGGAAGGAGAGCTTGTCCGTAGGATCGCGTGCGACGACGACTAGGAAGTCGGCGACATGCCCGTCGATGACGAAGCTCTTGGTGCCCGTCAGCCTGCCGTCACGGACCGTGGTTTCGATGCCTTCGGCGTCCCACCGACCGCTCGGCTCCGCGATCGCCAGCGCGGCAAGACACTCGCCCGCCGCAATGGCTGGCAGGAGTTCTTCCTTCTGCGGCGTCGACGCGGTCTCCATGATCGCGGTGGCACCCAGCACCGTCGAGGAAAAATAGGGTGCGCAGAGGAGCGATCTCCCCATCTCCTCGACGATGATGGCGAGCTCCGCAAAGGAGAAGCCCTGGCCGCCATAGGCTTCCGGAATGTGGACCGCCGTCAGGCCGAGATCACCGGCGATCTGCCGCCAGACTTCGGCGTCGTACCCCGACTCCGTCTCCATCAGCCGGCGCACTTCCGTCGGCGGCGACTTGTCCGCGAGGAATCGTCGCACGGCGGAACGCAACTGTTCCTGCTCGTCGGTGAATGCGAATTGCATGGCCGGATTATAGCTGCGCTCGCCGCCCCATCAGGTAAGCGCAGCGGGCACTGATTGGGTATTCTTGAACGCATGCCGAACAGCACCGACGAGTGGGAAATTGAGCAGCGCGAGTGGCTCGAAGCCCTCGACGGGGTGCTTGAGGAACACGGCGGAGAAGACACCAAGGCGCTGCTGCTGAGGCTGCAGGATTCCGTGTCCCGGCGCGGCGTCGTGCTGACGGACGCGGCGCTCAACACCCCATACCGCAACACCATCCCGCTGTCCGAGCAGCCCGCCTACCCCGGCAGCATCGAGATCGAGACCCGAATAGAGAACATCCTGCGGTGGAACGCCGTGGCGATGGTGCTGCAGGCCTACGACTCCGGTTCCGGCGTCGGCGGCCATATCGCGACCTACCTGTCTGCGGCGACGTCGATGGAAGTCGGCTTCAACCACATATTCCGCGCGGCCGGGCCGGACTACGGCGGCGACCAGGTGCATGTGCAAGCCCACACTTCGCCCGGCGTCTACGCCCGCGCGCTGCTCGAGGGGCGGCTCAAGGAAGAACAACTGAAGAACTTCCGCCGCGAGAAATCGGCCGGGGGCGGTCTGCCTTCCTACCCGCATCCGCGCCGGATGCCGGACTTCTGGCAGATGCCCTGCGCCAGTATGGGGCTGTCGACGCCGAGCGCCATCTACCAGGCGCGTTTCGCCAAGTACCTCGAGAGCCGCGGACTCAAGCCCAGGAACGGCGGCAAGGTCTGGAACTTCATCGGCGACGGCGAATCGGACGAGCCGGAAGTCCTCGGCACCATCGACATCGCCGCCCGCGAGCATCTCGACAACCTGGTGGTGGTCGTCAACTGCAACCTGCAACGCCTGGACGGCCCGGTGCGGGGCAACGGCAAGATCATCCAGGAACTCGAGCGGGCTTTCCGGGGCGCCGACTGGCACGTCATCAAGGTCATCTGGGGAGGCGGCTGGGACAAGCTGTTCGAGCGCGACGTGAACGGCGTGTTGCAGGCGCGCATGGAACAGGCGGTGGACGGCGACTACCAGTTCTACACGGTGTCTCCCGGCGACGTCGTGCGCGAACACTGGGTGGAGGACATCCCTGAACTCGCCGAACTCATGGACTCGCTGGACGACGAGGAAATCCGCACCATCAAGCGCGGCGGACACGATCACCAGAAGATCTACGCCGCCTACCAGCAGGCAATGGCGGTGACCGGGAAACCCTGCGTCATACTCCTGAAGACGGTGAAGGGCGATGGACTCGGACCCAAGGCCGAGGGCCGCAACACCGTCCACCAGAAAAAGTACCTGTCACCGGAGGAGCGGCACGAACTCGCGCAGCGCCTGGACATCCCGCTGAGCGACGATGCCATCAAACGCGCCGACTTCTACTGGCCGCCGGAAGACAGCGAGGAAATCCTCTACCTCAAGGCACGGCGGGAAGCGCTTGGCGGCTATCTGCCCACCCGCAACGTCCGTTGCGAACGCCTGAAACCGCCGCCCCTGCCGATGTTCAGGGACATGCTCGAAGGTTCCGGCAAGCGCGAGGTCTCCACCACCATGGCGGTCGTGCGGATGCTGCAAAGGCTGCTCCGGGACAAGCGCATCGGCCGCTATGTGGTGCCCATCGTGCCCGACGAAGCGCGCACCTTCGGCATGGACGGGCTGTTTCCCCGCGCCGGCATCTTTTCGCCCGAAGGTCAGCACTATCAACCGGTGGACGCCGGGTCCATCGCGCCCTATCACGAAGCTGAAGACGGCCAGATATTGCAGGAAGGCATCTGCGAGACCGGTGCCATGGCGTCCTTCCTCGCCGCAGGCACGGCCTATGCAAACTACGCGCTGCCGATGATTCCGTTCTACATCTTTTACTCGATGTTCGGTTTCCAGCGGGTGGGCGACATGATCTGGTCCTGCGGAGACATGCTCTGCAAGGGATTCCTGCTCGGGGGCACGTCCGGCCGCACGACGCTGAACGGCGAGGGTGTCCAGCACCAGGACGGCCACTCGCACGTCCTCGCTTCCACCGTGCCGAACCTGAAGAGCTACGATCCGGCCTTCGCGTTCGAGATCGCCGTCATCGTGCGCGACGGGATTCGCCGCATGTACCAGGATTTCGAGGACGTCTTCTACTACATCACCCTCACCAACCAGAACTACCGCATGCCGCCCAAGCCGAACGGCGTGGACGACGGCATAGTCAAGGGCATGTATTGCTTCCGGCGCGCCGCGAACACGGAGACGGCGCAGGTCAACCTGCTCGGCAGCGGCGCCATCATGGTCGAGGTGATGGCGGCGGCCGACACGCTTGAGAGCCTGGGGTTCGCCACCAACATCTGGAGCGTCACGAGCTACAACGAACTTGCTCGCCAGGGCGCAAGTGCCGAGCGGGCGCAGGTGCTGAGCGTCGGCGGATCGGAACAACGTCCCTATGTCGAGGAGCTGCTCGCCGATGAGACCGGCGTATTCGTTGCCGCCTCCGACTACATGAAGGCGCTACCGCTATCCATCTCGCGCTGGTTTCCCAGTGCCTACGTGGCCCTCGGCACGGACGGTTTCGGCCTGTCCGAATCCCGCGAAGCGTTGCGGGACCACTTCGAGGTGTCGCGCGACTGGATCGCCTTCGCCGCGCTGTCGCTCCTCGCGCGGACCAACCAGACGCCGGCGAACGCAGCGCTGGACTTCGCCGAAGAGCGAGGGCTCGACCTGGAGAAGGCCCCGGCCGACTGACGCCACGTCATCGCGCTACACGAACCCGTTGTCCAATGAGAAGGTGAGGGTGAAGTTGCCGGATCCGTGAAGCGGTTGGTTGTGCGGATGTTCTGCTGCGAAGAGCGGGATGTTGGGTGCGCCGGCGCCGCTGGTCAAGAGGTGCCGGAGTTTGAGCGGAGCGGCGGTCAAGGGCGGACGGGAGGCCGGACCGCGGTCGGTGTTTTGCGGCACCGGTGGGGAAGAGTCGGGAGTCGGGTTTGGCGAACTGTCTTGGGGCGTCCTGTCCGGCGCAGCGGACCCTTGACGGCCGCGCAGCGACCCACGCTGTGGGCGGGGATGGCGGCCGCCGGCGTTGGATGGGACTCGAGCGGTCGGTCGGCCCGCGCCGGCCATGGCGGGCACGTTCGCGGTCGCCATCCCTGCCCGAGCGGCGAGCGAACTGTTCCCGGGCGGGGGCGTCATCCGGCGGCGCGGTCGGGCGCCGTGCCGGCGCGTATGCGCAGGAACAGCTCGCGACGCTCGGCTTGGACGCGGCGGACGGCCTGGAGGTCGGTCTCGGCGGTGGCCGCGGCGTCGAGGAGCGCGAAGCCGAGGCCGGGCTTGAGGAACCGCCCGGCGTCGGCGAGCGATCGGAACCGGGCGTAGGGCGTCATGACGTCGCGCGCGAGGTACTTGCGCCGGATCCGGCCGTTGCCGTCGCGGTTCTCGGTGGCGAACAGGCATGGCCGGTGGAAGTTGAGGAACGGGGACAGCGTGCCCTGGGCGAAGCGGTTGACCTCGGGCGCGAAGCGTTGCGGGATGTGGTCGTGGCCGAACCACCTGCGCACCACGTTGGCGTTCTTGCCCTCGACCAGCGCGTTGTCGTTCGAGCGCCGGGCGCGGGACTTGGTGAACCGCTCGACGCGCAGCTTGTCGAGCAGCCCGGCGACGCGGTGGTTGATGTACTCGCTGCCGTTGTCGGCGTGGAAGCCGAGGATGGGGAACGGGAAGGACAGCAGCAGGCCCTCGAGCAGCGGCAGCAGGAAGCGCTCGGAGATGCCGGCGACGGCGCCGACGAACTCGTACTGGGTGACCTCGTCGACGAGGTTGATCAGGTACAGGCCCTTGACCCCGTCGCGGTCGCCCTGGTGGACGGTGTCCACGCGCACGAAGCCGGGCCGGCCCTCGGGCCGCGGCGCCTGCCGCAGGCCGATCGCCGCGGTCGCCGGCCGCGTCTTCGTCCACAGCGTGCGCCTGGCGCGATAGGTCGCGGAGTGGCGCAGGTTGTAGACGTGGCCGTTGGAGATCGTCGCCAGCCGCGCGAAGCGGGCGTCCCCGAACACCTCGAACTGGCGCCGCAGGATCTCGCGCGTGGCCAGCCCCGACATCTGTCCGAAGGCCTCGTCGATCTCCGCCAGCAGCCGGATGTCCGCCGCCGCGTACTTGCGCGCGAAGGGCCGGCCGCGGTTGCCGCCGCGCCGGTCCCGGATCGTGCCGGTGCCCCGCCACTGCCGCACCAGGCGCTCCGTCTGCTTGCGCGAGATGCCGGTCGCGGCGACCAGGAACCGCAGAACCACCCCCTTGTCCCGCTTGCCGAGCCGCCGGTAGCCGAAGCGCTCCAGCGTGTCCCGGACGAAGCCGTAGGCATCGGCCCGGTCCCTCGGTTGGAAAACCACAGCCTCGTTGCCTTCCACAAAGGCACGAAGCTGCTCGATGGTGCGTAGCCGCCGCGTCTGAATGTCCACGATCATCCCCGAATGATGCGCGGAACTCCCGTTTCACCCTCACTTCGCGTTGGAATCGGACCTTCGCTTCACCCTCACTTCGCGTTGGACAAGGCTACGAATTGCAATCCGCCATCAAGCCACATACGCTGCCTTCCTCAAGTTCACCTATCGGAAGCCACTGTGCGCGACACCCTGCCTGCCAACGAGGTTCGAGAGAAGTTCGCGGAGATAACCGGGCGCGTTCGGTTGGCAGGTGCCCGTTTTGCAATACAGATGGACGGAGAGACCGTCGCCGGGTTGGTGCCGCCCTCCGACCTGGATGTGCTCGAAGCGCTGGAAGATCGACTCGACCTACTCGATGCACTTGACGCGTTGGCCGACTACCGAATGAACGGCGGAGTGGACTTCGACGACTTGAAGGCCGACCTCGACCATTGACCTATCGGGTCGTTCTCGCCAAGGCGGCGGAAAGAGATCTGCGCAGCATTCGAAGTCGGACTGTTCGCCGACGACTGTTCGAGTCGATTGACGCATTGGCGAACGCCCCCTATCCCCATGGCGCCGTGAAACTACGAGGCGTCGGCGAAATCTGGCGTATCCGGGTAGGGGACTGGCGCATCTGCTATCGCGTCCAAGCCGACTCTCTGGTAGTCCTGATTCTCACAGTGGCCCAGCGCGGTGATGTCTATCAACGGCTTCGAAGACGGCTGGAATAACCCCGTGGAAGATCCAGATCCCTCCCGGCATGCCCCACTCTCACGCCCTTCCAGACGCTGCCTCAAGCCGGACGGCGGCGCACGCGCGGCGGGCGGGGTTTCGCTCCAGTCATATCCATCAGGCGTTCACTGAGCGGTGCGAGGTCTTCGAAGGTCGCATCCGGCCCCAGGGCCACGGGTTCGTTGACGACGATCTCCGACCTGGAATACGTGCCGCCCGTCGCGTGGATCACGGCGCCGTTCGGCGCATCCTCGCTGCACATGAAAAGCACCGCCGGGCTGACCAGCTTCGGATGCCGGTCCGGTGGCGGCGCGGCAACGTTCTCGTCGCGTCCCGGTACCGTGTTGGTCATTCTTGTGGCGGCACCCGGCGCCAGCGTGTTCACGCGGACGTTGTGGTTGGCCCCCTCCTTCGCGAGCACGTTCATCAGTCCGAGCATGCCCATTTTCGCGGCGCCGTAATTGGATTGTCCGAAGTTGCCGAAAATGCCGGAGCCGGAACTGGTAAAGACGATGCGGCCGTAGTTCTGTTCATACATCAACGGCCATGCCGCATGTGTCACGTACGCGGTGCCGTTCAGGTGGACGTTCATGACGATGTCCCACTCGTCGAGCGTCATGTTCTTGAACGTCCTGTCGCGCAGGATGCCGGCGTTGTTGACCAGGATGTCGATGCGGCCGAACGCGTCCACGGCGGTCTGTACGATCGACGCGGCGCCTTCCCGATCGGATACGGATCCCTTGTTGGCGACCGCGGTGCCGCCCGCGGCCACAATCTCGGCTACCACGACGTCTGCCGCGTCGCCCGCTCCCGTGCCGTCGACCGAGCCGCCGAGGTCGTTCACTACCACTTTCGCTCCACGCTTGGCGAACTCCAGCGCATGGCACCTTCCTATGCCCCCGCCGGCACCGGTGACGGCAGCGACCTTTCCTTCGAATTCACTCATTTCCTTTCTCGATCAACCTGTCCGATTCCAGTTCCAACGATAGTCTCCCCTTCGCGGGAGTCCGTTCCCTTATACCACCGAATTCGACCACGCACGCACCGCGCCGACACGGGCCGTCAGGACCGGACGCGATAGTCGTTTCGGCCACCCGAACGATCTTCGCCGCGCACGAGATACAGGGTCCGCTCCGCAAGGTTGAGGAGACCGCCTCGCCCGCTTTGCTGCCGAAGCGCAAGGTCCCGGTCATACGCGGAAGTGGTCGGCATGTAGCGCAACGTCATGCCGCGCCTCGGCAGATCCGACCGATTCGGCTCCGAGCCGTGCGCCAGAAAAACGTCGTGCAGGGACACTTGCCCCTGCTCCAGGACGATGTCCCGCGCCGCGCTCTCGTCGTATTCCGAGGTTGCGAGTTCGAGCGGCAGGCTCAAGTCCTCGGCATCGTTGATCCGGTGCGCCATCAACCGCCGCTGCCGGTTCGAGCCGGGAATGACACGCAGGCAGCCGTTCTCCCGCGTGGACGGGTCCACGGCGATCCAGACGGAGCAGGTCGCCAGCGGTCGAATGGGCCAGTATTTGCCGTCCTGGTGCCAGGGCGTCCTGCTGCCCCGCTTCGCGGGCTTGGCAAAGAAACTCGAGTTCCACAACGCGATGTCGGGCCCGATGAGCTGTTCGACCATATCTACGATCCCGGGAATACGCGCTACGTTCAGGAACCAGGCGTCGTAGGCCAACAAGGCGGGACAGTAGTCCTCGAATTCGGGATGTCTGGCGATCAACCGGTCATGGCCGGCGCGGATTCCGTCAAGCACATCCTCCGGCACGCGGTAGTCCGGCACCACGTAGCCTTCTGCGCGATAGCGTTGGATGTCCGTCTGCGAAAGCACTGCGTTCTTTTCCCGCCGCCGCATACCCTCGGTTCTTGTGCTGGCGCGGCGGCGAGGATTATTGTGCATCAGTGGCAATGATTGAGATAGCACGCGAGGTCCGGGTGCCGGAAGACGCCCTGTCGATCAAGTTCGTCCGCGCATCCGGCCCCGGCGGACAACACGTCAACAAGGTTGCGACGGCAGTGGAACTGCGCCTGGACGTCGCGCAGGCGAACCTGCCCACGGGAATACGCGCGCGGCTGCAGCGCGTTGCCGGCAGGCGTCTGAACTCTGCCGGAGAGATCGTCATCTTCGCGCAGAATCACCGCAGCCAGTCACGCAACCGCGAAGAGGCGTTTGCGCGGCTGCGGTCGATCATCACGTCGGCGAGCCATGCTCCCGCAAGGCGCATACCGACGAAACCGAGTCGCGCTTCCCGCGAACGCCGCCGCGAGTCGAAGCGCCGCCGCAGCATCGTCAAGCGGGCACGGCGGCGGCCTGATGTCGACTCCTGAGGCGGCCGAACCCGATGGTGCGCGGGCCTCCGCCATGTCATCCGCGCTATGATCCGCAGCCTATCGCTCAAGACGGGACAATCGGTGACGGATCTGAACTTCGAGCAACTGAAGACTGACTTCGACCGGGACGGGTTCGTGGTACTGCGCGGCTATCTGCCACCGCAGGAGGTTGCCGAAATGCGGCATCACCTGTGCCGGTACCACGCCGAGGTCGAGGGTCCGACCAGCAACGGTCAGCAGATTCGCGCGATCAAGGGCATGAACGTCCACGACGACTGGTACAGGGACTACCTGGAAAACGGCAGGCACATCCCGCTGATGAAGTTTCTCATCGAGGACGACCTGTCCCCCGACAACGTGACATGGCTGCGCAGGCCAAGGGGCATGCAACGAACCCGGCCGCACTTCGATGCCCTCGGAAGCTACAGGTCAAGTCGATCCGGTATCTCCCTGTGGATAGCGCTCGACCGTATCGATCTCGGGAACGGCTGTCTGCACTATGAGAAGGGCTCCCACAAGCGGGACAAGCCGATGGCCTATCCGCCACCCGAATACGATGAGCACAATGCGAACGCCGTGGCCGTCGAGGTGGAACCGGGGGACGCCGTCATGCACGGCGCGTCGACGGTGCACTGGACCTTCGAACACGTCAACGACCGCGATGGCGACGCCATGGTGTTCGTCTACTGGGGTGCCAGTTCGCCGCTCGACCCCGCACGGGCGGGAAGATCAACATCCGCCTACGCGGACGGGGCTACGACGCTCTAACGCCACGGTTTCCCCGCGCGACCGAACCTGGTTCAGGCCTTGCGCAAGCGCCAGCCGTACATCATGCCTCCGTAGAAATTGAACCACTTTCGCGCTTCCCGATCCTCGAACGGGTAGTCGGCCCCCAACTGCCGGGCGGTGACGAGGCCGGTCACAAAACAGGTTTCCTGGCTGTTGATCAGCGTATGCGCTCCGCAGTGCCAGCTCCGCCGCCGGCCCTGGACGAAGCGGAACAGGTGGATCAGGAGCGCTATGTGCCGCACATCGTGTACGACGTGCTGAAACCAGTGTTTCAGGACAATCTTGTCCGGGTCGATCGAGCTGACGGGGTTGTAGGTCACGAGACAGGGCTTGTCCGACCGGTTCGCCCAGGGTTGCTGGTTGTGCATGATGTAGGTGATTTCGTAGTTGTCCGGCCTCACGCCGTACTGCTCGATGTGGTTGCTCCTCGTCTCAAGCGGCCGGACCTCGTTGTCGGGCAGAACCGTGGCGTCCGAATGCACGACGGTGTGGTTGTGCAGTTCGCTCTCGTAACGGACCGAAGAGAGAAGAAAGCTCTCGAGGAAGGTCGGATCGTCGAGCATCATCAGCGTCTGGTTCGCGTTGCACGCGAAGACCACGTCGTCGAATGTCTCCGCGTTGCCGTCCCCGTCCTCCACGACGACTTCCGACGCGCGCCGGTGAACTTTTCGCACCGGGCGGCCGAGGTGGATCCGGTCACGGAACCCGGCCGATATCGCTTCGTAAATGCGCCGGGTACCGCCTTCCCATGTCCGCATCGGGGTCGCGGTCTCGATATCGAAGAACTCCAGGTAGCGGGCGAACAGCGACGCCGGCATATCGAACACGTTCGTCGCCATGAGAAAGTTGACGAACATGGGTTTCAGGATCTTGTAGCGGAAATCCCCCGAAAACCTGCCCAGGTCAAGCAGGGCGCCCATGCTGACGTAGTTGTACGGATTGAGGGCATTCAGGAATCTCGACCGCGATCGATTGAGCCGGCCGAACCGTTTCAGGCGCCTCAGGAGCGTCTGGAACCTGTCTATTTCCGGCTGCAACTGCCTCCTGATATCCGAGTCGAAGTCGTGCGCGTAAACGCCGCCCCGATATCTCACGCTGTAGCTGAACCTGGTGTTCACCAGATCGATCCCGTGTTGTTGCATCAACAGGAGAATGTGCTGGTAGACGGAGGGAATACACGCGGTGACGGAGATATCAAACGGGATCGAGCTGCCGTCGTCCTGGGGCATGTCGGCCGTGACCGCGTTGCCACCGATCCGGTCCGCGGCCTCGAACACCTGGAAGTCGAACCGGTCGGGATGCCGATGCAGCGCCCACGCAACACCCAGCCCGGACACTCCCGCACCGACAATTGCAATCCGTCTCGGCATCGCCGACAAGGCAACTCCCCTGGCAAGCCCTAAATGCCGAGGTCGAGCATGTTGTAGTCCTTGATTTGGTCGCGGGCCGCATCGTTCCACTCGAACGCCGCGTCCTCTCGGACATGGGGCTGGTACAGGAACGGCTCCTCGTCCGGGAACCGTTGCCGGCGCGCGTCGATCGCGTAACCGAGCATCCGGGAGCGTTCCCGGATACGGTCCGCATCGTAGATGATCCTGTCGCTGCCCGGGGCGTGGATGCCGTTGCCCCTCGCGCCGAGCACGGAGGCGCGCCGATGAAAACCGAAATTGATCGTGACGCGGATGTCCGGGCTGGTATTGGCGAACGAGCCGTGCACGGCCTGGCGATTGCAGATGCCGACATCTCCGGGCGCGCAAAGCAGCGGCACCGCCTCCGGCAGCCGATCCGAACCCGCCGCGGCGCACATCGTCCTGATGTCGGCCTTCGCGAGATGCGATCCGGGCACGATCCAGAGACCGTTGGCCGCGTTGCAGCCAAACACCTGCGCCATGAAATTGAAGCCGTGGGTGCCCTTGTCGAAGATCGGCGCATCCCAGTGCGTGGTGCCATCCTGGTGCCACGCCACGGATCCGCCGAGTCCCGGATGCTTGATGAAGATCACCTCGTTGAAAGGCGTGAAGTCATCTCCGTTGATCGCCGCGGCGACGCGGAGCAAGTCGGGATGTCCGTACACGCGAAGACTGGCGTCGGAATACTGCAGGGCACCCGAGACGACCTGCAGGACATGGTCCGGCGCTCCTTCCGGCGGCGTCGGCTCGATCATCCTGGCCGGATGCCGCCCCTGGTTGCGCTGCGTCCCGCCGACGGGATCGGACAACGGCTTGATCAGCGAAAAGCCGAATATCTCGCGGGTGGCGTTCAACGCCGGGCGCCCGTGCCGGTCCACCCTTGCGTCGGGTTTTACGGGCGCCCCATCGATGACGCGGTCGATGTCCCGCTCGAGGTCGAGAAGCTCCTCCGGCCTGAGGACGTCCTCGAACACGTAGAAGCCGCAGCGCCAATACGCTTCCAGGATGTCTTCGCTGAGCGATCCGTCAGCATCGAAACGAATCGGGCCGCGATTGCCCAGCGCCCGGGCGCGGTCTTCGCCCGCCGCTCGATAGGCCGTCATCGCCGCTTCGTGCTCGCCGTAGTCCGTGGCGACCGGGGTAACGGAGTTCAGGGACATCTCGCCCGCCTGTCTTAAACCTCGTCAGTCATGATGGGGGGAGTGTTGCGTCTGCGCAACCGTTCAGCGGCGATTTGCGGACCACTCAGAGCCATGTGATCGCCAGGGTGGCGGTGCCCGGGAGAAGGAAAAAACCGCACAGGCCGGTAACGGTCGTCAACACGGACCCGGAGGCGACGGCGGGGTCCGCCCCCTCGCGGCAAGGACTGTTCAACGTGACGCATTTTTGGACGCTTTGAGAAACAAACTGCAACCGCTGCGCACCGCCGACTGAGTATTTCGCGGTGTAGCTCGCCCTATTTCCGGCTCACCCCTGTCGGTGATGCGACCAGCACCGCGTCCGGACGGTTTGCGGCGAAGATGCCGTTGACCACGACGCCGACGATGTCGTTGATGGCGCGCTCCAGCGCGTCGGGATCGTCGATGGAAAGGTCTCGCACATCGAGAATGACGTTGCCATTGTCGGTCACGAAGCCCTGTCGATACTCCGGCCTGCCGCCCAATCCGGTGAGCCTGCGTGCGACGAGTCCCCGCGCCATGGGGATGACCTCCACCGGCAGCGGAAACTCTCCGAGTCGGTCGACCAGTTTCTCGTCGTCGACGATGCAGATGAATTCGTCCGCCGACGCCGCGATGATCTTCTCGCGCGTGAGCGCCCCGCCGCCGCCCTTGATCAGCGCATTGGAGGGATCCACCTCGTCGGCGCCATCCACATAGACAGCCACCGACGGCGCCGCGTTCAGGTCGAGAACCCGAATCCCATGGGCGCGCAACTGGGTGGTGGAAGCATCCGAACTCGACACGGCGGCATCGAACTTGTGCGCGGACTCTGCCAGCGCATCGATGAAGAATCGCACCGTCGATCCAGTACCGATGCCAACCACCGCATCGCGGGTCAGTTTCGGCTCGACGAGTTCAAGCGCCGCCAACGCCGCCGACCGTTTGAGTTCGTCGCGCGCCATGCTAGTGATCGCCTGCCAACTCGCCATCTTCTTCAAATGGCAGCACGTAACGCGCGAACTCTTCCTCAAAGGCCAGTCTGCTCGGATCCTCGATACGGTCTACGAAGAGACGGCCGTCAAGGTGATCGAACTCGTGCTGAAAGACCGTCGCCAGGAATCCCCTGGCCTCGAGCTCATGGCGCTCGCCCCCGAGGTCGAGATACCGCACGCGAACGTGCTGTGGCCGTTCCACGAAGCCGCGCAATCCGGGAATTGACAGGCAACCTTCCCAATACCCGGCCACTGCCTCATCCACGATCTCGATTTCGGGATTGACGCAGACTGTCAGCGGCATGTGATCCAGTTCGCCGTATCGGGTGGGGCCGCCGGGGATCTCGATCATCGCCAGGCGTACGCTCTCGTTCACCTGCGGCGCCGCCAGGCCGATTCCGCCGTAGTCGTGCAGGGTATCGACCATGTCCGAAACCAGCCGATGCAATTCGACGCTGGCCAGTTCCTCCGCCCGCAGCGGGCGGGCGGGTCGCCGCAGGACCGGGTGCCCCATGCGGATGACCTTGCGAACTGCCATGCGGTCAGTATAACCGCAGGCCAGCGCCGCGCGGGGTGAAGTAGCGCCATCCGCGCTCCGTGACCGCCGCGTCCAGGGGGACATCCCAGTCTCGGTGCGGAATGTGGTCCAGGCGTTGCAACTCGTGCGCGACGCCGACCATCAGCGGGCGTTGCTCCGACGCGAAGTATCTGTCGTAGAAGCCACCGCCCATGCCCATTCGGCGACCCTCGTCACTGAAGGCAACCAGGGGCATCAGCACGATGGAAAGCGCCGCCGGTGGCACGCGGATTCCGCCGGCGGGCTCCGCTATGCCGAAGCGATTGCGGCGCAGGGGATCGCCGATGCGATACCGGCGAAACGTCATGCGCTGCGCCGGCTCGACAACGGGCAACACGATGCGGGGATGCCGGGCGATGAACGGCCACAGGTTCAGTTCGCCGTCCGCCGCCGCATACGCGGCGACGCGGCCGCGCAACATGACCGCCGAAGTAACAAGATGCCGACACGCGGCATGTGCGCGCCGCCTCTGAACCGAAGCTGGTAGTGCGCGTCGACGGGCGCGCATGTCCTGGCGCAACGTCATGACCGGCCGGCGGCACCGCCAGGCAGGGGTTCCCGGCGGATTGGCCGCAATGAAGGGGTGGTCTCCCGAGCGCGCCGCTGTCTGGACTGCCTGAACCGTTCTGGTTCAGGTTGGGGATTCATATGTGCCCAAGGCGTCCCGCAACTTGACGCCCGGCACCGAAACCAGCGCAGGGCGGCAGCATAGGGCTTGCTCACCGGCTCCACAGCGGAGCCCCCATTAATTTTTCTAACGGCTCAAGGACTGTACCGACTGGCAAACACCCCAGGAGACTGGATCGGAGTATATCCCAACCGCTCAACGCGTCACGCGCGACGCACCTCCGATCCGCGTTCCGCCAGGGCGGCCGCGACGCGTTCCGCCATGCGGCCCGCCTTGTCGTCCACATCGGCGACGGCACGGGCAAGGCGATCCTGCACTTCGAGGTATTCATGCGCGTAGTTGAGAGCCGCCATCACCGCAATACGGTCGAGGCCGACGGCCTTGCCGGTCTGCCGGATTTCCCGCATGCGCATGCTGAGCGAGCGCGCGGCCCGCACGAGACTCTCAACCTCATCCTGCCCGCAACTGACCTCGTAGTCCCGGTCGAGAATCTTGACGGTGACGGTCGTCTGGTCGTTCACGGCATCTTCTCAAGCGCCTTCAGGCGGTTGATCATCGACTCCACCCTGGTTTTCGCAAGTTCGTTCTTTTCGATCAACTTCGCCCGGTCCACGGTCAGCGATTGCTGCTTTGTCTTGAGCGCCTGGTTCTCGGCCTCCAACGCTCCGCAGAGCTCGATCAACGCGTCAATCCTATCTTCGAGAAGGGCCAGACCAGGGGAAGACATCGGCTCTTTGCGTACCTGTGAATGCGCGTAGTTTGAACCGGATAGACGCGCATGTGAAGCATCCGCCCCGGCGTCGAAAGTTGGTAGCATGGGCGCGTCACTCAGGATTCATTCAGATGAACACTGGTAGCGCCGCCGACCCCATCACCGAGATCGTGCCAGGCATCGAACCGGCGGAATTCCGGGACCGGCGCGCTCGCCTGATGGCGGCACTCACGGATAACGATGTCGCCATCGTTCCCAGTGCCTCGATCCGCTATCGCAATCGCGATACCGAGTACCCGTTCCGCCAGGACAGCGACTTTTACTACCTCACGGGTTTCGACGAGCCCGACAGCGTCCTGGTGCTCGCGCCCGGTGCGGAACCCGGCGCAACGGTACTGTTCTGCCCGGAACGCGATCCGGCGCGGGAGCAGTGGACCGGAGAGCGCCTGGGTCCCGAAAGAGCGCCGCAAGCGCTGGGCGTGGACGCCGCATTCGCCCACTCCGAACTGGACAACATCCTGCCGCGAATTCTCGATGGCCGCTGGTGCGTGCATACCTTGCTGGGCGAGTACCCGGAATTCGACCAGCGCCTGATTGAATCCGCATCCACCGCCCGCGCCCGCGGCGCCAACGTCGGCGGATGCGAGTTCCAACCCCTGCAGCGCCTGCTGCACGAGCAACGCCTGTTCAAGTCCCCCGCCGAACAGCGGTTGATGGCCGCCGCCGGCGACATCACCGCCCGCGCGCACATCGACGCGATGCGCAACTGCCGGCCGAACATGAGCGAGACGCAACTCGAAGCGGTGCTGGTGCACGCGTTCATGCAGGGCGGGGCGCGCGCCGCGGCATATCCGTCGATAGTCGCCGGCGGACGGAACGCCTGCGTCATGCACTACGTCAGGAACGACAGTCCACTCCGGGACGGCGACCTCGTGCTGATCGATGCGGGCTGCGAACTCCAGCACTATGCGTCGGACGTGACCCGAACGTTTCCCGTCAACGGCGTATACGCGCCGCAGCAGCGGGAACTCTACGAGGTCGTCCTGGCCAGCCAGGCCGCAGCACTGCAAGCCGCCGTGCCGGGGTCGCGCTGCACCGCGCCGCAGGACGCGGCAACCCGGGTGCTGACCGAGGGTCTGATTGACCTCGGACTGCTTGCGGGGGGAGTCGACGAGGCGCTTGAGACCGGAACGTACCAACGGTTCACCGTGCACCGCTGTTCGCACTGGCTTGGTATCGATGTGCATGACGTCGGCGAGTATCGTTGCGACGGGGAGTGGCGCCAACTGGAGGCCGGCATGGTGTTGACGATCGAACCGGGCCTCTACATTCCGGACTCGCCGTCATTCGACGATGTCGACGAATCATGGCGCGGCATGGGCGTTCGCATCGAGGACGACGTGCTCATCGAGGAGTCGGGCAACCGGGTGCTGTCCGATTCCGTCCCAAAGACCGTGGGGGATATCGAAGCACTGATGCGAAGCTGACCGGCGTACCGCAAACGCGTCCAGCGGGTGATAGGGGATGTTGAACCAATACCAGAGATGGTGGCACCGAAGTGCCGCCGCCGATTCCGCGAACGATCTGACCTGGCGCATCGCTTTCGCGCCCGACGCGCGCGGGTGGCGGTACCCGCTCCCCTTTTGCGGCGAACTCAAATGGCAGGTCGACGACATTTCGGAGGCCGAAATACCGCTGCCCTCCGTGCCGTCCGGCCACATGATCGTACCGAGTTTCGCGAGTCCGGAACGACCCGGACATCGCTGGTGGCTGGACTACGGCAGCGGGTCGTGCTTTACCGCCAGCTTCGGCCGGGAGAATGGTAGTCCCTGCTCTCCCGCCGACAGCGGCACGGGACTCCACGTCATCAACGACTATTTCCAGACCACTCAGGGGATGTCGGATGGCCGACTGCGCCTGGCGTTCGACGGCCAACAGCCGCCCTCCGACTACCTGGTCACAGTCAACATCCGCCCCGTCGGCGTACCGGTCGATGCCAACCGTATTCCGGATACGCAATTGCTGAACATACCGGCCAAGAGCCAGATGGCCGCCACCCGGTTCGAGTTTTCCCGGCATATGGGCGACACGGCCTGCATATCCATGGCAATGGACTACATGAAGGTGAGCCATCCGTTCCACGAACTCGTCATGGGCGCCTATCACCGCGGGACGAACACGTACGGCGTATGGCCGCAGAATCTCTGGGCGGCCAGCCGCTGGGGCGTCATGGGTGCGATCGAAACCACTACGGATCAGGGCGTGCTGGACCGCGCCATCTCCGGCAGACACCCTGTTGTGGCCACGATCGCCTTCGCCGAGGGAGACCTTGAGGGCAGCGCCATCCCGACCAGCCCCGGGCACATGGTCATCGTTCTCGGCATACAGGATGATCGGGTAGTCGTATACGACTCTGCCGCGCGAGACACCATCCATGTGCCGCGGCACTATGACATCGCGGAGTTCCTCCGAGCCTGGCTCGCGATGCGCGGCGTCTTCTACCTGTTCGCAATCCCGGCATAGCTTCCGGGCCACGAAACCGAACTGGAATAGCTTCGCACGGCGCTTCCGAACATCGCGAAGTTCCCTACGCGTTGCGGGTGCGCGAGAATCCCCACGATGGCAGCAGGCCCGAACAACCGTCGCGAGACCGCGACATCGGACATTGACCGCTACGATGTCGCGGTGGTGGGTGCCGGACTGGTCGGCGCCGCGGCAGCGTTGACGCTGGGGCGAAGCGGCTTTCGCGTCGCCCTGATCGATCGGCGGCGGCCGTGTGCGGCGACGGGCGAACTCGGTTTCGATATCCGCTCCATCGCCTTGTCACGACCGTCCCTTGATCTGATCGGCATTGACATTCCCGCAAGCCCAATCGATCAGATGTGCGTATGGGAGGAGCACGGCGGCGGCCGCATCAAGTTCAGCGCAACCGAAGCCGATGTCGATGCCCTGGCCTGGATGGTCGAGTCGAGCCGCGCCTGCGTCGCGCTGTTTGACGAATGCAACCGCATGCCCGACGTCGACTGGATCGAAGGCGTGGTCACCGGCATCGTCCCCGAAGACACCGGCACAACCCTCGAGTTCGACAACCGGTCGGTTGCCGCGCGCCTGCTGGTCGCCGCCGACGGCGCCGACTCGAGGGTGCGGGAGTTGTCTGGGACAGGGCTGATTGACCGGGGTGGGGCCGACGCGGCGGTCGCGACGGTGGTACGCGTTGAACGCGCCCATCGGGGCATCGCCTATCAACGATTCTCCGACACGGGACCGCTGGCGCTTCTACCGCTGGCGGACGCTTCGTGCTGCGCCGTGATCTGGAGCACGGAGCGTTCCAGGGCCAGGCAACTCGCCTCGCTCGACGATACCGCATTCTGTGCCGCGCTCGAGGATACGTCCGAACTTGTCCTGGGACGCATCGCGAAAATCGATCGCCGGTTCGTTTTCCCGTTGCCGCAACGCGTGGTCCGGGACTTCAACCCTGCACCGGGAATACTGTTCATCGGAGACGCCGCGCATACGCTGCACCCACTCGCGGGCCAAGGTGTCAACCTGGGGCTGGAGGACGTCGCCGGCATCGCCGATGGGGCGCAACGCGAGCCGGACGACCTCGGTCGACCCGGTCGCTGGCGTGGTTTCGCGCTGCGGCGACGAGCGCGCGCGGAGGTGATGATCGGACTCATGCGCGCATTCCGGGACGGATACTCCTACCCTGGCCCCGTTGGCCGGTGGATCAGGAACAGCGGCGTGCGCATGATTGACTCGGCACCCGCCATAAAGCGGCAACTCGTCCGGGAGGCCATGGGCGCTGGCGTATTGGGAAGGATGACGTGAGCGCGAAGGACGTATCGCAGCACCCCGCGGCCGACGCCGAGGCGCTTCGCCGCACTCCGCTTTTCGACACTCACGTCGCCGCCGGTGCGAGGATGTCCGGATTCGCGGGCTGGGCGATGCCGATCCGGTACGGGTCCCAGATCGAAGAACATCATGCGGTCCGGGCAAGCGCCGGCATGTTCGATGTCTCGCACATGACCATTGTCGACTTCGAGGGTGCCGGCACCCGGGCGTTCCTCCGGCACGTCGTGGCGAACGATGTCGGAAAGCTGAAGGCCGCGGGAGGGGCGCTCTACGGCACCCTGCTGAACAAAGCCGGCGGCATCATCGACGACGTGATCGTCTATCGCCGGGACCGGGACTATCGCGTCGTCTCCAACGCGGGGACGCGGGATCGGGTCATCGGCTGGTATCGCGGTCACGCCGGCCGGTTTGACACCGCGTGGGTAGAACGCGACGACGTCGCGATGATCGCCGTGCAGGGTCCCGATGCCGTATCGTTGTTCGCGCAGACGAGCGGGTTGCCTGCAGCCATCGAACTGAAGCGGTTTCACGCGCTCAATGCGCGAGACGGCTGGATGATCGCGCGCACGGGCTACACGGGAGAGGACGGTGTCGAGGTCATGCTGCCCGACTGCGATGCCCCCGGACTGTGGCGCGCACTCGCGTCGGCGGGCGTACGGCCGGCAGGTCTTGGCGCAAGAGACACATTGCGGCTGGAAGCCGGCCTCAACCTCTACGGTCAGGACATGGACGAGACGACGACACCGCTCGAATCGAACCTCGCCTGGACCGTGGCGTTCGATCCGCCGGACCGGGACTTCATTGGCCGAGAGGCGCTGGAGGCGCAACGCATCGCCGGAACAGGGAACAAACTCACGGGCATTGCGCTCAAAGACCGAGGTGTCATGCGCGAGGGCATGAAGGTGATGACCAACGCAGGCGAGGGCGAAGTTCGAAGCGGTATTTTTTCTCCCACGTTGGGTTACAGTATCGGCCTCGCGCGGGTGCCGCGAGCCGCCGCCGGCGATGTCGGTATTCTCGTCAGGGGGCGGGAGAGGCGCGGCCGTATCGTCAGACCGCCTTTCGTCACTAAGGGAAAATGACCGCAGCGCCCACACCCAGTTACGCTCAGAATTCCGGACGAAGACATGACTGATACGCCGACTGACGCCAGGTATGCGGAGACACATGAATGGGCCCGGCTCGATGATGACGGCCACGTCGTTGTGGGTATCAGCGACTATGCGCAGGAGCAACTCGGAGATGTCGTCTACGTCGAACTTCCGGAAGTGGAGCAGCAGGTAGACGCCGGATCGGAAGCTGGCGTGGTCGAGTCGGTCAAGGCGGCGTCGGACATCTACGCACCCGTATCCGGGACCGTGGTATCCATCAACATGTCGCTGGAGGATACGCCCGAACTCGTGAACCAGGATCCCTACGGCGATGGCTGGTTCTTTGCCATCGAGCCGGACTCGTCCGACGAACTGGAAGACCTTCTGGACGCCGCCGCGTATTCGGAATTCTGCGAAGCAAGCGAAGCCGGGGAATGACGGGCGGGGCCGGATTGCACTGGGCGTAAGCGACCATGCCGTTCATACCGCACACCAAAGCCGACGTGGCATCCATGCTGGCAACCGTCGGCGCGACGCGCATCGACGATCTGTTCGACGAGATTCCGGCAAACCTGCTCAACGGGGACGATAGCGGCGCGGCAGCCGACCCTGCCCCCGGCATGTCGGAAATGGACATGCTGCGCCGCCTGGAGGAACGCGCACGCGCCGACGAGATCGGACCGTGTTTCCTCGGTGCGGGCAGCTACGACCACCACATCCCCTCCGCGGTCTGGGACATAGCCAGCCGGGGCGAGTTCATGACCGCCTATACGCCATACCAGGCCGAAGCGAGCCAGGGAACGCTGCAACTGGTCTACGAGTTCCAGACCATGATGGCCGAGTTGACCGGGATGGATGTCTGCAATGCCTCGGTGTACGACGGCGGCTCGGGTCTCGCCGAGACCATCCTGATGGCAGTGCGCGCGGGCGAGAGGAGGTCGCGGGGAAGGCCAGCCGCTGGAACTCGGAGCGTCGCCCTGGCCGGCGCGGTGCATCCGCTATACGTCGCCGCCGCGCGCAACATTGTCCGTCACCAGGATATCGAGATCGTCCAACTGCCCCACGGTGAAGACGGCCTGGCGGGGTCAGATCTGGTAACGCGCATACCGGAGCCGCCCGCGGCGGTCGTGGTCCAGCAACCCAATTTCTTCGGACTGCTGGAAGATGTCGACGCGTTGACGGACCAGGCGCACGAATGCGGCGCACTGGCAATCGCCTGCGTCAACCCGCTGACCCTCGGGCTGCTCAAGCCGCCCGCCGACTGGGGCGCCGACGGCGCGGACATCGTCTGCGGAGACGGACAACCACTCGGCATACCGATGGCTTCCGGCGGACCTTCCTTCGGTTTCATCTGCACGCGGCAGTCGCTGGTGCGGCAACTGCCGGGACGCATTGTCGGACGCACCCGGGACCTCGACGGCAATCCCGGCTTCACGCTGACATTGCAGGCGCGCGAACAGCACATCCGACGGGCCAAGGCCACGTCGAACATCTGCACGAACCAGGGCCTGCTGGTAACGGCCGCGACCATCTACCTGAGCCTTCTCGGGCCCGAAGGTCTGCGCAACGTTGCCGCCGCCTGCCACGCGCGGACGCGCGAACTCGTCGCAGCCCTGGATCTGCGGCAACGGTTCAACGCGCCCTACTTTCACGAATGCGTTCTCCGCCTGGACCGTCCCGCGGCGCCGGTTGTCGAAGCGTTGGCAGCGCGCGGCGTATTGGCTGGACTGGCCCTCGGATCGTACGCGAGCGACCTCGACGACTGTCTTCTCGTATGCGCGACGGAAAAGCGCACGGCGGAAGACATCCGCCGATTAGCCGATGCCCTGAAGGCCGTGTCGTGAAGAGGCAGTGATGGAAACGATATTCGACCTCGCCCGCACAGACAGGCGCGCCGCCGCGCAGGTTCCTCCGTCCGAGTCCATCGAGGACCTGCCCCCATCGGCGTTGCGGGAGCAGCCGCCGGGGTTGCCCGAGGTTTCGGAACTGCAGACCGTACGCCACTATACGCGCCTGTCGGGCCGCAACTTCTCCATCGACACCCAGTTCTATCCGCTCGGGTCGTGCACGATGAAGTACAACCCGAGGGGCGCGCACCGGGCCGCGAATGCGACCGGTTTCCTCAACCGCCATCCCCTGGCGCCCATGGCCGCCAGTCAGGGATTCCTGGCGTGCCTTTACGACCTCCAGGAAATCCTCCAGCACGCGACGGGGATGCCCGGCGTTTCGCTGACCCCCATGGCCGGCGCCCAGGGCGAGTTCGCCGGGGTCGCGATGATCCGCTCGTATCATGCGGCACGCGGCGATACCGGACGCAACGAGATACTCGTTCCCGCGACCGCGCACGGCACCAACCCCGCGACGGCCTCGATGTGCGGCTGCGTAGTGCGCGAGGTCGCGGTGGGAAGCGACGGCGATGTCGACATCGACGCCCTGAAGGCGGCGGTCGGCCCGGCGACGGCGGGGCTCATGACCACCAATCCGTCCACCTGTGGCCTGTTCGAACGGCGTATCGAAGAGACCGCCGCCATCGTGCACGACGCCGGTGGCCTGCTGTACTACGACGGCGCGAATCTCAATGCGGTCCTCGGCAAGGTGAAGCCCGCCGACATGGGATTCGATGTGCTGCACCTGAACCTGCACAAGACCTTCGCAACACCCCACGGTGGCGGCGGCCCCGGTGCGGGACCGGTGGGCGCCGGAGAAGTGTTGGCACCGTATCTGCCGGGACCGCTTGTCGAGAAGACGGAGGGCGGCTATCGATGGACCGAGCCTCCGCACACCATCGGCCGGTTGTCGGCATTCATGGGCAATGCGGGCATCCTCCTTCGCGCCCTCGCCTACGCCCTCATGCTCGGCAGCGACGGCATGCGGCGCGTCGGGGAGTTCGCGACGCTGAACGCCAACTATCTCGCCGCGAGGCTGCGGCAAGCGGGTTTCGACATCGCCTATCCGAATCGGCGAGCCTGTCACGAGTTCATCGTGACCCTCGCCGCACAGAAACGAAGATTCGGCGTCTCCGCCATGGACTTCGCGAAACGCCTGCTCGACTACGGCGTACACGCGCCCACGACCTACTTCCCGCTGCTGGTGCCGGAGTGCTTTCTCATCGAGCCGACCGAGACGGAGTCAAAGGAGGAGATCGATGCCTTCGTGGAAGCGATGACCAGCGTCCTCGCCGAAGCCGAGTCGAACCCGGAACTCGTCAAGTCGGCACCGCACGATCTGCCGGCCAGGCGGCTCGACGACGTGGAGGCAGCCCGCCGGCTCGACTTGCGCTGGAGACCGGCAAACGCCAACTCAACAAGCGGCTAGCCCGCTTCGCTCACCAAGAAATGGAAAGGGACCTCGAATTGTCGGATAATGTGAGTTAACACAAACACTTACATCAGACGGCAAGGGAGGTCCCTTGAGCACACAGTGTACGCCCGCGCAACTTGAATTTCACGGCTTCGGACGCCGCGAGGTTGTCGCCCGGTTCGACGGCGGGCGGCTCACCTCGGACGGTGGCGGCGTCCTGCTGCGCGAGGTGGAGCGGCGGCTGGGGCTGATGGACCGGATCGCGCGCTGCTTCGCGGACTATCGCGATCCGCGGAAGGTGGAGCACGCGGTGTCGGAGCTGGTGGCGCAGCGGGTGTACGGGCTGGCGCTGGGCTACGAGGACCTGAACGATCACGACGCGCTGCGCGGCGACAGCCTGCTGGCGCTGCTGGTCGGCAAGGCGGATCCGACCGGCGAGAAGCGGCCCCGGGAGCGGGACCGCGGCTGTCCGCTGGCGGGCTCGAGCACGCTGAACCGGCTGGAGCTGGGCGAGCCGAAGGACGCCGCCGAGGATCGCTACTGCCGGATCGCGGCGGACGCGGGCGCGCTGGACGACGTGCTGCTGGACATGTTCCTGGAAGCCCACGCCGAGGCGCCGGAGGAGATCTGGCTGGACCTGGACGCGACCGACGATCCGCTGCACGGCGATCAGGAGGGCCGCTTCTATCACGGCTACTACAAGGGCTACTGCTATCTGCCGCTGTACATCTTCTGCGGCGAGCACCTGCTGTGCGCGCGGCTGCGGCCGTCGGACGGGGACGCCAGCGCCGGCAGCGTCGAGGAGCTGGAGCGGATCGTCGGCCGGATCCGCGGGCGCTGGCCCGGGGTGCGCCTCGTGATCCGGGGCGACTCCGGGTTCTGCCGGGAGGAGATCATGCGCTGGGGCGAGGACAACGATGTGGACTACGTGCTCGGCCTGGCGCGCAACGCGCGGCTGGTGCGGCGGATCGGCAAGGCGCTGCGCAAGTCGCGCCGCCGCTGCGCGGGCACGGGCGCCGCATCGCGGCGGTTCCGCGAGTTCCGCTATCGCACGCGCGACACGTGGAGCCGGTCGCGGCGGGTGGTGGCGAAGGCGGAGCATCTGTCGAAGGGGCCGAACCCGAGGTTCGTGGTGACCAGCCTGGGCCGCGACATGGCCGGCCCGCAACGCCTGTACGAGGAGCTGTACTGCGCCCGCGGCGACATGGAGAACCGCATCAAGGAGCAGCAGCTGGACATGTTCGCGGACCGCACCAGCGCGGCGACGATGCGCGCCAACCAGCTGCGGCTGTACTTCGCGTCGTTCGCCTACGTCCTGATGCACGGCCTGCGGCGGCTGGGCCTGGCGGGCACGCGCATGGCCCGGGCGCAATGCGGAACCCTTCGGACCAGGCTGCTCAAGGTCGCCGCCCGGGTGCGGATCACGGCGCGCAAGGTCTGGCTGTCGTTCCCGTCGGCGTGCCCGTGCCGGGACGAGTTCGCCGCCGCCGCGGCCGCGCTGTGCCGCGGTTCCGCCCGCGCGCCGCCCGCGTAGCCGGGCTTCCGACGACGAAATGCCGACCGGCACCGACCGCCGGGGACGACACTCGCCCCGGAACCGGCCGGCGAACGCCGAACGCCCGTTCGCGACCTCTTCCGGCACGAAAAATGTGCAAAACCGGCGCCGATCGCACCAGCCGCGGGAACAGTCACTGTCCAAAACGGGCAAAGACGCTCGTGGCCGCCCCGTTCAACCCGATCCGTCGAGTTGGTGAGCGATGCGGGCTAGCGAACCTTCCCAAAGCTGTTCCGCGAACGCCTCCGCAGGCAGGATGTCGATGCCGTCCTCGGTTCGTCTGGCGCGCGGTTCAAGGCAGACCATCACCCGCCTGGCGACGGCCTGGTGGTCTTTCGTCAGGCTGCGCAACCCCTTGAGATGTCTCGAAACGATCCGCGCGCTGGCCTTCGCCTCGACGGCAACGCGCATGTCCCCGACCACGAAGTCGACTTCGGTGCCGCCCGCCAGCCGCCAATAGGACAGGTCGTCCTCGGCCTCGGCGTAGTCCAGATAGGCGGAAAGCTCGTGGAAAACCCAGTTCTCGAATGCCTTTCCGTAGGCGTCCGACCCCCGCGACAGCCCACCCCGTCGCGCCAGGCGATTCACAACGCCGACATCAGACAAGTAGAACTTCGGTGCTGCGGTCACCCTTCGCTTCGGTCGCCGGCGATACGCCGGCAGCCAGCGACCGAGGAGGGTGTCCTCGAGAACTTCAAAGTACGACTTCGCCGTGGGTCCAGTCGTGCCGCAATCGGTGCCGATGTTGGCGAAGTTGATCAGTTCGCCGTCGCTCAAGGCTGCGGCGTCAAGGAATCCCGAAAACGCGGGCAGATTTCGAACCAGGCCTTCCGCCGCGACTTCTTCCTTCAGGTAGTCCGCGACATACGCATCCAGCAGCCTGCCCGGTCGCTCGGATTGGAACATTCGCGGGAGATAGCCGTGATTGAGTATGCGGTCCAGGTCGATATCGGGGCCGATTTCGGCAGCGGTCAAACCATGTAGCTGGTATCGCGCCGCGCGTCCTCCCAGCAGGTTGGCAGCTCCCCGGCGAACCTTGCGCGCGCTGGAGCCGCAGAGGGCGAAGTGTATCCCTCGGTTCTCGATCAGCCAGTGGACTTCGTCCAGCAGCGCCGGAACCTTCTGGATTTCATCGATGACGATTTGCGTTCCGGGCTCGGCCCCCTCGGCCTCGATTTCCTGCCGCAGGTACTCCGGGTTCGTGACGTATCGCCGGAACTCGTCCGCTTTCAGCAGATCGATCCAGCGACACTCGCCGTAGCGCGTGCGTAGGAGCGTGGTCTTGCCGGCTTGCCGGGGACCCCAAAGGAAGAACGTCTCGGTTCCGGGCGGCGGCAGTAGCAGCCTTCTCTCAAACATGAGATTTAGAATATCATGATATTCCAAAATATAGAGCTGGAATAACCAAATCGGTCAGACCGGCACAGACCAACCCGGGAACATCCGGAGCGGCGCCTGGGGCTGCGCCCGGGTGGCAAGCTCAAGTCAGGTTACGGTTTCTCTGAACTTGTCCATCGAATCGATCGGCGGAGAACACTGCAGCCCCCGACAGACGAACGCCGTAAGCCGCGAGCGGTGATCCCCGTCCGCGGGCGCCGGCAGATAATCCGGTACCTGCCCGCATTCGTGGGGAATTCCAAAGACGCGGCGCCAGGGACGATAGCCTGCGCGGGCAAAGTCAACCCAGGGATCAAGCGCGTGGCGCGGCCCCCGCACGATGACCTGCTCGGGTGCGTAGGCATTGGCCTCCACTGCGGACAGGAGCGCACAGTGGCCGGAAGGATACTGCTCCATGGCGCCCCGCAACGCCCGCAGCGTCCCGTCGGCCGCGTCCAGGTAGCGCGTGTCGGCGAACAGGTGTCCGAGGGCGATCAGGCCGCAGGCAGCCGTGCCGTTGCCAGACGGCATCGACTCATCGAGCGTCGGTTTGGGCCGATGGATGAGCGCCTCCTGATCGTGGGACGTAAAGAAGAAGCCGCCGCCGTCGGTATCGTAGAACTGCCGGATCATGGTGTCCGCCAGTTCCTTCGCGAACACGGCATCGACGTCGCGCCACTCCGCTGAGAGGAGTTCGATCAATCCCTCGAGCATGTTGGCGTAGTCGTCCAGGTAGCCCGCGTACTTGGCGACGCCGTCGCGCCAGGTTGCCGTCAACTGCTCGCCATCCCACAGGTTTTCGCGGACGAAATCGGCTGCGCGCTGCGCGGAGGCCAGCCACGCTGGCTCGCCGAGACGCACCGCCGCCCTCGCCATGCCCCGAATCGCCAGCCCGTTCCAGGCCGTAAGCACCTTGTCGTCCCTGGCTGGCGGGACCCGGGTGTCGCGTTCCGCCAGGAGCTTAGACTTCGCTGATCCGAGCAGCGCCTCCCCCGTCGCCGCCCCGAGGCCAAGGCGGTCCAACACCGCACGCCACGCGTCGCCCCGGCGAAGGTTCCACCTGCCCTCGAAGTTTGCCGGCTTGTCCAGACCATAGAGCGTCGCCACCAGCAGGTACTCGTCGTCCGTCAGCAGCCGTTTCACCGCGTCCCGCCGCCACAGGTAATACTTGCCTTCCTCTCCTTCCGAGTCCGCGTCCAGGGCAGAAAGGTAGCCTCCATCTGAGTGCTGCATGTCGCGCATGACCCAGTCCGCCGTCTCGCGGACCGCCGCTTCGAACAGGGGATCGTCGCCGAGCGCGAGCGCGTCGGCGTAGAGCGCCAGCAGCAATCCGTTGTCGTACAGCATTTTCTCGAAATGCGGGATCTCCCAATGCCGATCCGTGGAGTAGCGGCAGAACCCGCCGCCGACATGGTCGTAGATGCCTCCACGGGCGATCCTTGTCAGCGTGGTCATCGCCATGTCGAGTGAATGGCCATCGCGTTTGCCAGCACGATCCGAAAATGACCAGTGCCGCAGCACCCGCTCGATGGAACTCGGCATCGGGAATTTCGGCGCAGTGCCGAACCCACCCTCGGCTGCATCGAAACGGCCGGCCAGTTGATCTCGCGCCGCTTCAAGCAGTTTCGCGTCTTCGAGTCCCTGCGAAGCGATGCCGGTTGGCTCAAGGCTCGAGAGTGCCTTCGACAGGCGTTCGCCCTGTTCTCCGAGGGCGTCGCGCTGGGTCCGGTACACCTCGTCGATGCGCAGGAGGAGATCGGCAAATCCCGGTAGATTGAACCGGGGCGCGCGGGGAAAGTAAGTGCCCGCGAAAAACGGCAACAACGTCTGGGGATCGAGAAACACCGTCAACGGCCATCCGCCTGCCCGCTGCGTCAGTAGCTGATGGGCCAACTGGTAAACCTTGTCGAGGTCCGGCCTTTCCTCGCGGTCGACCTTGATGTTGACGAAGTGCCGGTTCATCACTTCCGCCGTCCCCGAGTCTTCGAACGACTCGTGCGCCATCACGTGGCACCAGTGGCAGGCCGAATAGCCGACGGAAAGCAGTATGGGCTTGTCTTCGTCGCGCGCCCTTGTCAGGGCCGCATCACTCCAGGGATACCAATCGACGGGGTTTTCGGCGTGCTGCCGCAGGTAGGGACTCGTCTCTTCGGCAAGCCGATTCATGTCTGGTCGATGGTATTTTGGCGGATGATAGCTTATGTGGAACAATCGACCGCATGGGAAGGGCTAGCGAAAACATCGACGCGCAGGGCTTTCGTTCCAACGTGGGCATCATCATCACCAATGATCGGGGACAGGTGCTGTGGGCGCGTCGAGTCGGCGGTCACGACGCCTGGCAGTTTCCACAGGGCGGCATCCAACGGGACGAGTCACCCGAGACCGCGCTCTATCGCGAACTCTACGAGGAAGTAGGCGTTCGGCGCGGCAGCGTCGAGATCCTCGCCTCGACCCGCGGCTGGTTGCGCTATCGTTTGCCGAAACGGTATCTGCGCAACAACGGTCGAGGGGCGAGAGCGTCAAGGTTCGTGGGACAGAAGCAAAAATGGTTCCTGCTCCGCCTGCTCGGCGACGACTCGCTGGTGGACCTCGACTGTTCGCCCAAGCCGGAGTTCGACTCCTGGCAATGGGTGAGCTACTGGTATCCCCTGACCCAGGTCATCAACTTCAAGCGGAACGTCTACCGGCGCGTGTTGCGCGAATTCGCTCCATCACTGATCGTCGTCGAGCAATCGTGACCAACAGCGTACTCGATGACCTCCGCGAAATCGTCCAGGACGTCAATGCCGCATCGAGTTTCCGGGCGGCGCTGAACACGATCGTCACGCGGGTGAGCACCGCGATGGCGACGGAGTTGTGTTCGATCTACATCCTCGACCGAGGTACCGGAAAGTTCCAGTTCGCAGCCAACCAGGGGTCGAATCCCGATGCCGTGGGTCGCGTGGCGGTCGGACCCGACGAGGGCCTGGTCGGGCTGGTGGCGCAGCGTGCCGAACCCATCAATCTCGACGACGCGCCGCGTCACCCGCGCTTCCTCCACCTTGAGGAAATGGGCGAAGAGGCATTCCACGCGTTCCTCGGCGTGCCGATCATTCATCGACGCCGGGTACTGGGAGTGCTCGTCGTTCGGCAACGCGAACAGCGGAAGTTCGACGAGGATGACGAAGCCTTCCTGATCACGCTGTCGGCGCAACTCGCCGCCATCGTCGCCCACGCCGAGGCAGCCGGCGACATCGAGGCGCTCGCCAAACCGACGGCAGAGCAGCGGGACACGCGCTTCGCCGGCGTGTCCGGTGCCCCCGGTATCGCCATCGGTACAGCCGTGGTCATGCATCCCGGAACGGCGCTGGAGTCGGTTCCAGACAAGGCGGCGGAAGACATTGCGGCCGAACTCGAGATGATCGACAGCGCCATCGCGCATGTGCGCAACGACATCGAAAACGCGAGCCAGCAACTCTCCGCACTGCCGGAAGAGGAACGCGTTCTGTTCGACGCATACCTCGGCATGCTTGACGACGACGCGCTCGCCGAAGAGATCCGGGAACGCATCCTCGGCGGAGAGTGGGCCCAGGGCGCGCTCAAGCAGGTCATCCTGGAACACACCCGCGCCTTCGAGGAAATGCACGACTCCTACCTGAGCGAGCGCGCGGCCGACGTGCGCGAACTGGGTCAGCGCGTGCTCGGTTACCTGCGGGACATCCACCAACGCAAGATCGAGTTCCCGGAAGACACCGTGCTAGTGGGCGACCAGGTTACGGCGGCGCTGCTCGCCGACATTCCGGTGGACCGCCTGCGCGGCATCGTCTCCCACAAGGGATCGGCGAACTCCCACGTCGCCATCCTGGCGCGCGCGCTCGGCGTACCCGCGGTCATGGGCGCGGTGGATGTCCCCCTCCACGGAGTCGAACAGACCACGTTGATCGTCGATGGATTCTACGGCCAGGTCGTGGCGAACCCGTCCCGCCCGGTGATCTCGCACTATGCCGCATTGATGGAGGAGGAACGCGAGTTTGCCGAGGAACTCGAAGATCTGCGCGAGCTTCCCTGTGTCACCCGGGACGGCCAGCGCGTCGCGCTATGGGTCAACATCGGGCTGGTCGGTGACATCACCCGGTCCCTCGATCGCGGCGCGGAGGGGATTGGCCTGTTCCGCACCGAAGTGCCGTTCATGACCGAGGACCGTTTCCCCACGGAGGAAGAACAGCGCGCCGTCTATCGCGAGCACATGGAGGCCTTCGATCCGCGGCCGGTCACGATGCGGTCACTGGACATCGGCGGCGACAAGGCGCTGTCGTACTTCCCGATTTCGGAAGAGAACCCGTTCCTGGGGTGGCGCGGTATTCGCGTAACGCTCGACCACCCGGAGATCTTCATGTCGCAAGTGCGCGCCATGATCAAGGCCAACGCGGGACTCGAAGGGGTCCTGCGCATCATGCTGCCGATGGTGAGCAGCATGTCCGAAGTGCACGAGGCGCGGAGGCTGGTGCACCGCGCGCACCGGGAAGTGACGGAAGAGGGCTACGACGTGCGGCAGCCCCTCACCGGCGTCATGATCGAGGTGCCCGCCGCTGTCTACCAGGCGCGGCAAATCGCCAGGGAGGTGGACTTCCTCGCCGTCGGTTCCAACGACCTGACCCAATACATGCTGGCGGTGGACAGGAATAACCCGCAGGTGGCACCGCTGTATCGCGAAGTGCATCCAGCGGTGTTGCGGGCACTACGGGAAGTCTCCAAGGCGGCCCACGCCGAGGGCAAGGGTGTCGGAATCTGCGGTGAACTCGCCGGCACGCCGGAGGGCGCGGTGCTGTGCGTAGCCATGGGCTACGACGTGCTGTCGATGAACGCCACGCACCTGCCGAAAGTGAAATGGGTCGTCCGCCACGTCTCCGTGCGCGGCTGCCGCCGCATCCTGGCACGGGCGTTGCGCATGGACGACGCCGACGAAATCCTGCGCTTCATCCGCGGCGAGATGGTGCGCACCGGCCTTGGCCGCGTCGTGCCGCATTACGAGTTGCCGGAGGTGTAGCTGACGAAACGACCGTTCTTACGGTCGCCGTGCTTTGCTGCCCTGCGCCACCGGGCGCACTTCTTGACTTGACCTCCCAATTCGACGTAGCTTCAAACCCGCTTAGACGACACGGGCACGCCCGCTCTGCCGGGTTGCCTGCGAATACAACAGTCCAAGAGGGGGACGGATTAGCTATCCGTCCCGGACGAATAGCAGGGATTCCATACGTCTGTGTGGTCTAAGCACGACCCGGCTCCACGCCGGGGTGCATCCACAGACGGAGGGGGATCCCCAAAATGAAGATCGGAACAGCATTGCTGGTCGCAATCGCGCTCTTTGGCGCGTCTGCGGTGGCGCAGGGCAAGGCGACCATCGCCGTGGGAGAAATCGAGTACAAGGCGATGGACTCCAGCGAGGACAAGCGGTACCGGGCCTACGGGCAAGATCCGAGAGAGAACACCAGGGCATTCGTGGACATGGTGACAACCGCGCTGGTCAAAACCAACAAGTTCGACGTGATGGAAAGGGATCGCATGAATGCGATTCTGGAGGAGCAGGGACTGACGCTCATGGGCGTTTCGTCCGGCGGCTTCGACGGCAATTCCCTAAGCCTTCAGGGGGTGGATTACATTCTGATCGGAGCCATCACGCAGTACGGACAGGAAGCCAGCGCCACGCAAGTCGGCGGCTTCGGAGCATCCAGCGAACAAGCCGTGATGTCCGTCGATGTTCGGGTCATCGACATAGCCAGAGGTCAAATCGGATTCGCCGACACTGTGACCGCTGAAGTCAGCAGCGGAGGAGGATTCCAAGTCGGCAACATGGGCACGGCGGGCGACTCGGACGAAAGCGTGCTGCTGGGCGACGTGATGCGGAAAACCGCGCAAGGCGTCACCAACCTGATAGTCGGAAACATCTTCCCCATAAGAGTTGTGCGCGTCCAAGCCAACGGCGAAGTCATGCTCAACTACGGCAACAGCATGCTAGCGGAAGGGAACGTGCTGGACGTGTTCAGCCAGGGCGAAGCGTTTGTCGACCCCGATACGGGAGAGGAGCTTGGGCGTGAGGAAGAGCACATGGGCAAGCTGGAAGTCACCAGCGCTCAGGCAAAATTCTCAAAGGCGCAGATCATCGCGGGGCAAGGCAGCATCGCGGATGGAATGCTGGCGAGAATCACGAACGAGGTCGTGGACAAGAAGGGGAAGGTCAAGGAGAAGCGGAAGCGCAGACTCTTCTAAAGGAAGTGAATCTCTAACTTGACGGGCACGGCCAACGCGGCCACACCGCCATCCGCGGGCTACCCGGCGCTGGTTTGTCCCATCGTGAACAGGGTTCCTATGAGTTTAGTCGTCGCCTCCGGACAAGGCTTCGACCCGTTCATCCAGCGGGGGATGCGTACTTAGGTACAAAGGAGGTTCCTCGCAATCCGGGCATTGGGCCATGAGGCGAGCGAGGAGGTCTCCCAGGCGCGACGGCGCGATTCCGACGCTGTCGAGATAGTCCCGGGCCACGCGGTCCGCCTCGCGTTCGAAAGCGCGCGAATGGCGCATGGAGTCGAGGACCGCGGGCATCGTCGCCGCAACTCCCGTGATGGCGGAGACATCGCCGATATACGCTGCCAACAGTACGGCCACGATCGCGTTGCGTGCCACGTGTTTCATGACATGACGGTGCTGGATGTGGCCCATCTCATGCGCGAGCACCGCGATGAGCTCTTCGTCGTGTTCGGCCAGTTCGATCAGTTCGTCGGTGAGGATGACGGTATTGCCCGAGAGGGCAAAGGCGTTGGCGCCGAAGAGATCGCTGCTCCGAAACACAAGCTCGCCGCCCATCGGGGGCGCCATGTCGCGCACCATCTCGTCAAAGGCCGCTCGAATCTCGGCCTGTCGGGATTCCGCGACCTTCGACGGCGAAAACGCGAACTTGTCCAGCACGGCGAGCGAATCCTCGCCTATCGTTTCGTCCACGCTCATGGGCAGCGCCTGAACGGCCCGCTCCGCAAGCGCCGGGGCGCCCCAGAGCACGAACGAGGCCACGATCAGCGCGATGGTCGCGATCCCGGCGATTCCTGCCCACACGGACGTGTCCAGCCGATGCAGGAAGCGTGGTCCGCGTTGCACGTCGCCTTCCCTGAGCCACGAATCCACGGCGTCGTTGTCGAGCAATTCACACGCGTCGCCGCCGGAGAGATAGACATAACGGGGAATGTTGGCGAGGCGTTCGGAAATCCGCACATCGTCGAACTTCAGCGCCAGGTCGACGCCGTCTCCGGCGATGTGAATGCCGCCGTTGCGATCGAGTCGGACCAGCACGTCCTGGCGGTCCCAGGTGAGACCGTCGTAAAAGACCCCGCGCACCGTGCTCATATGCCGAGATCCAGTCCGAAAGCGTCGCCGGCCTCGGCGCCCACGGCACCGAGGGTCTGTCGGGGGCCGACAAAGATGGTCTCGGCACCCTGGCGCACGATCCTGAACCTCCCGAGCTTGTAGCGTACGACCCGGACCTTGGCGAAGGGAATGTATGCGCCAAGCGTAACGACGATCAGCACGAGATTGCTGAGATACAGTCCCAGCATCTTCCAGAAGGACAGTTCAAGGCTGAACCAGTACTCGCCGACCACGGTATTCGACCAACGGAGGTTGTCGAGACGCACCTTGATATAGAGCCCCGCGACGAAGATCGGGAGCCAGCTCACCACGCTCAGAGCTAACCCGACACCGGCGGGAAGCATCGCCACCAGCACCACATTCGCCACCAGCATCATGATGAAAATCCCGAAAGTAGCGAAATAGATGCGGTAGTACCGACCTGGCGTACCTTCGAATGAACACTCCGACGTGCCGAAACGGCTTTTCTCAATCAGAAACAGATCACGTCGCATCGCGATGTACGGCACCATGAGCCCGAAGCTCAACACACCGACGATGGGTCCGAGGCAGTAGTACTTGGCAGCCGTCGAGTAGTTCCCCTCGAAATTCCAGCAGACGTGGCGGTAGAACGAGTTGCGAAGGCGGAAAGATCGCGCCCGGACTGCGATCCAGGGGTACAGGCAAAACAGCACCACGGACCCGGTGACGTAGTAGGCCATCGAGACCATTTCCGCCAGCCACAGGGCGATCAGCACCCCCACCACGATGGCCCGCCCGATCAGTATCGTCAACGGGCGCGCGGTGTAATTGAACGCGGCATCGCCAAGCCACGTGTTGCCGTAGAAGTACCGGCGCGTGCGTACGGTCGCCCAGGCGGAGAACACGCCCAGGGTAAGCAGCGTCAAAGCCGTGTTGATGACCCAGATGCGGAAATACTCCAGGCCGGAACCCGTAAAGCGGACGTGCATCGGCCCAGGCGTCTCCGGCGATGTCTGCGTTGGTTCGAGAACCACGGATTCCACGCCCGGTGGCGGGACGGACCCGCCTGTCACACCGTCAGCCATCAGTCCATGGGGTTATTGTTGAACATCCATGTGCGCCCGCCGTCCACGACCAGATCGTGCGCATTGACGTAGTTGCCGGCATCGCTCGCGAGAAACAGCGCGGCTTCGGCTATGTCGTGCGCCACGCCGCTTCTCGGTATGGGCGTCGCCTTGGCGAGGTTGTCCTGCAGCCTGCGCATCTTGTCCGCGTTTTCCTCGTCGCTGAGCGTGTTTGCGCGCTCGGAACCGCCCCAGAAGATCGGCGTGGCGATGGCACCGGGAGAAATCGCGTTGACACGAATCCGATGCGGCCCGAGTTCGACGCCCGCCATGCGCGTGCAGTGGGTGACCGCGGCCTTCAGCGTCGAATACAGGATGTTGCCCTGCCGGTAGCGCAGCCCGGCGATGCTGGAGTTGTTGATGATCGATCCGCCGCCCGCGGCCTTCATCGGCTCGATGGCGTAGCGAATACCAAGCATGACGCTGGTCAGGAGCACGCGACAACTCTGCTCGATCTCGGCCGCCTTGATCGTCGATATCTCCGTGCGAATCGACGACCCGGCATTGTTGAACAGCACGTCGAGCCTGCCGAATCGCTCCACCGCGGCGTCGATGGAAGCCTTGATGTCCTCCTCGCGGGTGACGTCTGCATGGAAGTAGACGGCATTCTCCCCCAGCCTGTCCGCCAGGGCCGCACCCTTGTCGCGAGAGCGCCCCGTGAGCACGACTTTCGCGCCTTCTTCGACGAAAAGCTCGACCGTCGCCTCGCCGATACCGCTAGTCCCGCCCGTGACGACCGCCACCTTGCCTTCCAATCGACCACTCATCCAATCCTCCACGCGTCTTGAATGCATGATCGTAGCATCGGGACATCTTGAACGCGTGTCTCGAAACACAATTGCCAAAAAACGCGGCTCATGGTCGAACATAGAATCCGGACTTGAATTACCCGGGTAACGCATCTACATTACCTCGGTAATGAAACTTGAGACGAGGTATGTGGCAGTGGCGGGAGTTGAGTCCAAGATCACGTCGCAAGGACAGATTTCGATACCCGCGCGTATTCGACAGAAACTCGGGCTGGTGCCGGGATCCAGGGTCGAGTGGTGTGAGGAAGGTGACGCGGTCATTGTGAGGCGCGCGTCAAAGTACACCTCGCGAGACATCCACGACGCGATATTCTCGGTCTCTCCCCATTCGCATACGGTTGACGAGATGAATGAAGGCATCTCCACGTTCCTGCGACGAAAGCATGCGCGCGATTGACACCAGTGTTCTCGTCAGGCTGTTGGTTCGTGACGATCCCAATCAGGTCGAAAGGGCCGAAACGTTCGTAGCTTCTGGCGCTTGGGTCTCCCACCTGGTGCTGGCAGAGGCAGTATGGGTTCTTGCCTCGGTGTACGACCTGCACTCGGATCGGATCATCACGGTGATCCAGATGTTGCTTGAGCATGACCAGTTGGTGCTTCAGGAGGCAAACGTGGTCGAGGCGGCCCTGAATGCGTTCCGACGGCAACCTGCGGTGGGGTTTTCCGACTGCCTTATCATCGAGATCGCTCGCAAGGCTGGCCATCATCCCGTGGGAACATTCGACCGGTCGATGTCTCGCCTGGACGGTGCCAGCGAAGCTTGACGAAGCTGGCAGCGGACCCTCGTCCTGGCCGCATTGCGGATCGGGGGAACGGGCGATAGGCTGACGGCGATGCGCCCCTACCTCGACATCCTCCGGGACGTGCTCGAACACGGCGAGCGCCGCGAGGATCGCACGGGGGTCGGCACGCTATCCCGGTTCGGCTACCAGATGCGTTACACCATGGCCGATGGATTTCCCGCGGTGACCACGAAAAGGCTCGTCTGGAAATCGATGCTGTCGGAGCTGCTCTGGTTCGTATCCGGCTCGGACAACATCAACGACCTGAAGGCGATCTATCCCCACAACCGGCTCTGGGACGGCAACTACGGCGACTACCTCAAGCGCCTCGGCGTTTCCGCCAACGACGGCTCGATGGGCCGCATCTACGGAGCGCAGTGGCGGCGCTGGGACGGCGGCGTCGACCAGTTGCAGGAGGCCATCGACCTGATCCGAAACGATCCCGGCTCGCGCCGCATCATCGTCAACGCCTGGAATGCATCCGAGGTCCAGGCGCAGGATGTCGCGTTGCCTCCCTGTCACAGCTTTTTCCAGTTCTACGTCGCGGGCGGCAAGCTCTCGCTGCACATGTACCAGCGCTCGGCCGACCTGTTTCTCGGCGTCCCGCTCAACATCGCGTCCTATGCCCTGCTGCTGCACATGGTCGCGCGAGTCACGGACCTCGAACCCGGTGACTTCATCCACACGCTGGGCGATGCCCACATCTACCTGAACCACATCGATGCCGTCAGGCGCCAGCTCGCGCGCGACCCCTACCCCTTGCCGAAACTCGAAATCGACGACCGCGGCCAAAGTGAGATCGACGACTTCCGATTCGACGACTTCCGCCTCGTCGACTATCGATGTCATTCGGCAATCAGGGCCGAAATGGCCGTCTGAGATTCCGACCCCGCTATGGCAACGGTTGGCCGACGGCCGCCCCGCCCGTCGCGACATCCCGGCCATCACCCGAAGGGCGAATCTCGATCATCTCGGTGACGCGGCCTCCGGGTTCTCCCATCGGGCCATATTGCTGCTCGGCAAACTCGATACCCGTTGCGCTCAGGATCACCGCCGTGCTGGCGCGCGTGCCATAGTCCTTGCCCCGCAGAAACGCGGGGGTCGCGGGCCGCGCGCTCTCCGGCTCACTGCCCCCGGGGCCATAGTGGGCCGACTCATCCCTCAGCACCCCGAGCACATCGTCAACGGTGGCGGTTGCCCCAATACCCCGCAACCTGGCGATGCCCCGCGCGGACTTTGGCCACACATCGTCCAGGTGCGTGTTGGCGAGGCCATACACACCGGGTTGCAGCACGCGTAGCTCACCCGTGCGATTGCACACGTACACGAGATCGACGCCATCGAAAGCGATCAGGTTGAACCCCTGGTAGCGGGCGCCCTCGATTCCGGCCGCGTATTCGCTGGCCGCAGCATTTCCTTCCAGGAAACCCCGCGCCAGGTCGCCTCGGGATGCCGGTGGCTCGCGGTCGCGAAGAAAATCGGTGTAGTTGGTGACCGCGGCGAAGCGGCCGCTGGTCGATACCGCAAGCCAGGTGCCGCCGGCAACGAGGTCGCGTCCGCCGAAGATATGCGGGGAGTCGTCCCAGTATCGTGCCGAGCGAGACGGCCTGGCGTAGAATTCGTCCCGGTTCGCGGCCACCACCAGCGGGCGGGCCGGGACCGTCCGATACGCGAAAAGAATAAGGCACACTGTCGAAGCGGCAGATCGGGAATAAGGCATCCAAGTCTAGCATGCACTATCCAGCCATCGACCCGATCGTCCTGGAGCTCGGACCGTTCGCGCTACGCTGGTACGGCCTCATGTACCTGCTCGCTTTCGCCGCCTTCTTCCTGCTCGGCAATGCCCGCGCCCGCGATCGAGGATTCACCGGCGTGGACGTCTCCGATCTCGTCTTCTATGGCGTCGCCGGCGTGGTGCTGGGCGGACGTATCGGATTCGTACTGATCTACGGCTTCGACAGGCTGCTACAGGATCCGCTCTGGCTGTTCCGCATCTGGGAGGGCGGCATGTCGTTTCACGGCGGGCTATTGGGGGCGGTCGCCGCCATGTGGCTGCAGGCGAGAATCAAGGGGCGCACGTTTCTTGAGGTGGCGGATTTCGTCGCGCCGCTGGTACCCCTGGGGCTCGCCTTCGGCAGGCTCGGGAATTTCATCAATACGGAGTTGCCCGGGCGCATCACCGAGTCTGCGGTGGGCGTCCACTTCCCCTGTACGGCCGTGCGCGAACTGACCGCCACCTGTTTCGGCGAGTTCGAAGCCGTGACCCGGCATGTTTCAAGCCTTTATCAGGCCTTTGCGGAGGGCCTGGTGCTGTTCGTCATCGTCTGGCTCTACTCCGGCCACGCGCGACCAACCGGTCATGTCGCAGGCATTTTTCTGATTGCCGGTGGAGCTTTCAGGTTCGCGACAGAGTTCTTCCGCGCTCCCGATCCGCACCTGGGACTGTTTGTCTTTGAAACGCTCTCGATAGGGCAGATCCTCTCGATAGCCGTCGTCGCCTTCGGCGCCTTGCTCATGACCGGGCGATGGGCGAGCCGATGACGCCAGCGACGGTCACGTGCCCGCCATGAAGGTCTCCCTGATCTGGGCCATGTCCCGCAACCGGGTGATCGGGCGGAATAACCGGTTGCCCTGGCGATTGCCCAGGGACACCGCATTCTTTCGGACCATCACCATGGGGAAACCGGTCATCATGGGTCGCCGCACGTTCGAGTCCGTCGGCCATCCCCTTCCGGGCCGCACCAATATCGTCCTCACACGATCTGGATTCACGCACGACTCTGTACGCACAGTTCCGGATCTCGACGCCGCACTGGAGATGGCCGAGAGCCAATGCCTGATCGACGGCGTCGAGGAGTGTTTCGTCACCGGCGGCGCGGATATCTATGCCCTGGCGTTGCCCCGCGCGGACCGGCTCTACGAGACGCTGATCGACGCGGACATCGAGGGCGATACCTTCTTTCCTCCCTACGACGCCTCAGAATTCACGTTAATCGCAAAGGAAGACTTCGATGCCGACGAGGAACACTCGTTCCCTTTCTCGATTCGGGTGCTGGATCGCGCGGGCTAGGGCCTGTGCACTGACCATCTGCACAGCATTGGTCTGCGCCAGCGCCGCCGGGCAACAACCGAACCGCATCGTGCAGGGCCAACTGGAAATCGAAGGAGTGCCACCGGTTTCCGACGCGCTTCTCGCGAGACTGCATCCCTACCAGAACACCCGCCAGGCGACCTTTCGCGGCTGGCTCGGCGACGGCATTCTCATCGGCACGAGATTCGGCAACACGAGCCAGCTCCACCGGGTCGAAACGCCACTGGGCGCCCGTCGCCAGATCACGTTCTTCGAAGAGCCCGTGGGCGCCGCGCAGGTCAGCCCGACACCAGACCCCGACAGCTTCATCTATGCCAGGGACACGGGCGGCTCCGAGTTCTATCAACTGTTCCGGTTTGACCTCGCCACCGGGGACTCGGCACTGTTGACGGACGGCAAGTCCCGGTACTCCAACGTCGTCTGGTCGAAGGACGGGCAGCGATTTTCTTACACGACGACCGAACGCAACGGCGCGGACTGGGACATCCACCTCCAGGATCTCGCCGGCAATACGACGGTCGCCCTTGCGGCCGGGGGTTCCGGTTGGCACGCAACCGACTGGTCACCGGACGGAAAACGCCTGCTCGCGATCCGATACGTCTCCATCAACGAGTCCTACCTGTACGAGGTGGAACTGCAGAGCGGCGCGACCACCCGGCTCCTGTCGGACGCGCCGCCAGCGGCGATCGCCAACGCCCGGTACGACGACACCGGCGACTACGTGTTCTTCGCCACGGACATGCACGCCGAGGCCGTTGCGCTACGCAGGATGCGGCGTTCCGATGGGGCGATCGACGTCATCGCCGAGGATGCGCGGTGGGGCATCGAACAGTTCGTGATCAGCGGCGACCGTCTCGCTTTCACCGTCAACGAGGACGGCATCAGCCGCCTGCGCGTTATTGCGTTGCCCGACCTCGCACCGGTTCCCCTGCCCGCGTTGCCGGACGGCATTTACTTTTCCCTGAGATTCTCGGCTGACGGCAGCCAACTCGGCTTTGCGGTGAACCGGGCCACGGCACCCACGGATGTCTACAGCCTCGACTTCGGCGACAACGCGTTGACCCGCTGGACGCGAAGCGAATCCGGCGGGTTGCGCGAGGAATCCATGGCGGAGCCGGAACTGGTTCACTATCCGACCTTCGACGAGCGCGAGATCCCGGCGTTCGTCTACCTGCCGGCCGGCGATGGTCCACATCCCGTGCTGATAGAGATCCACGGTGGTCCCGAAGGGCAGTACCGGCCCCGGTTTTCCTACACGACGCAGTTCCTCGTCAACGAACTGGGTATCGCGGTCGTCGCGCCGAACGTGCGCGGTTCCTCGGGCTACGGCAAGGCGTACCTGAAACTCGACAACGGCTACCTGCGAGAGGACAGCGTGAAGGACATCGGAGCCCTGCTCGACTGGATCGCCACGCGGGACGACCTCGACGCCAAACGCGTCGTCGTCTCCGGCGGATCCTACGGCGGCTACATGGTGCTCGCCTCGCTGGTGCATTTCGGGGATCGCCTGACGGCGGGCGTCGAGCGTGTCGGCATCAGCAACTTCGTCACTTTCCTCAAGAACACCCAAGGCTATCGGCGCGACCTGCGCCGCGTCGAATACGGCGACGAGCGCGATCCCGACATGCGCACGTTCCTGGAGCGCATCTCACCACTGAATCAGGTCGAGAAGATCGGCAGACCGATGTTGATCGCGCAAGGGTTGAACGACCCAAGGGTTCCGGCAAGCGAGAGCCAACAGATCGTCGCAGCCCTGCGCGAGCGCGAAATACCCGTGTGGTACGTGCTCGCGCGCGACGAGGGGCACGGCTTTAGGAAGAAAGTGAACCGGGACTACTTGACGGCCGCCACCATGTTGTTCCTTGAGCGTCACCTGTTGAACGGCGTGACCGAGTAACCATCTGGAGGCGGCGTTTACCGAGGCGCGCC
Source organism: Candidatus Azotimanducaceae bacterium (assembly GCA_965203615.1). Classification (GTDB taxonomy): domain Bacteria; phylum Pseudomonadota; class Gammaproteobacteria; order Pseudomonadales; family Azotimanducaceae; genus VXNE01. Next base: position 2,848,382 of record OZ241900.1, on the reverse strand, counting down.
GGTGGAATAGAGTTCTGTTGCAAAATATCCGCCGAAGAAAGTATGATTTTCTGCACTCTGTTTTCATACTTTATTTTCATGCGAATCTCCGAACGCGGGCAAATCACCATTCCGAAGAAACTCAGAGATCAGTTCGGCATGAACCACAATGTCGAAGTGGAGTTGACGCCCACTCGGAACGGTCTGCTGATTCGCAAGCGATCCGCAGCGGAACACCCCGTCGAAGGTATCTACGCGATACTTGGCCGCGGCGGTAGCACCGACGATCACCTCGAGGAGATTCGTGGCCGGTGATAACGGCGGTCGACACCAGCGTTCTGCTGGATGTGTTCCTGCCTGACGACCGGCATGGCGAGCGGTCCAAGCAACGGCTTCGGGCGGCGTATGACGATGGGGCAATCATCGTCTGCGACATCGTCTATGCGGAGCTCGCGGCGTTTTTTCGTGATCGGGATGCGTTGGACGAGACGTTGCGGGCGATCAATGTGACCGGATCGCGGATCGACGCGTCTATCGCACACGAAGCCGGGCTGCGGTGGAAGCGTTACCGCGAGGCAGGCGGACCGCGAAAACGGATAATCTCGGACTTCCTTATCGGCGCACATGCGATGATCGCCGCCGATGCCTTCCTTACACGCGACCGCGGTTTTTTTTCGACCTATTTCCCGGAAGTGGTTCTCTGAGCGAATACACGCGCGTGACCGTTGGCGGTCACGCGACGAAGGCCACGGCTTTCGGAAGACGGTGAACCGGGACTACCTGATGGCGGCGACGGCGCTGTTCCTGCAGCGTCACAGCGTCACCTGCTGGACGGCGGCGATCCCGGCAGTGCCGTAAACTAGAGCGCTGACTCTTCCGGAAAACAGCCCGAAACAAGAGGGGGAATCGTGGCGAACGAAACCGACAACAAGTGGATCGGCAAACGGACGATCCGACCCGATGGCGAAGACAAGGTAACGGGACGCGCGAACTTCGGCGCGGATTTCGCGCAGCCGCACATGCTCTGGGGAAAGGTTCTCAGAAGTCCCCACCCGCACGCCCGCATCAAGTCGATCAACCTCGAGCGGGCCGCGAAGGCGGAAGGTGTCAGGGCCGTCATGTGCGGCGACGACCTGGTTCACTTCCCGGTGGAGACCCCGGCACCCGCCGGTCCCCAGGACCTGCGCTATGTCAGCCGTAACGTCATGGCGCGCGACAAGGCGCTCTATGCAGGCCACGCCGTGGCGGCGGTGGCGGCGATATCGGCCCGCACCGCGGAGGCCGCGCTAGACCTCATCGACGTCGAGTACGAGGTGCTGCCCTGGGTGATCGACGTCGAGGAAGCCATGCAACCGGACGCACCGATCCTGCACGAGTTCATGTACACCCAGGGCGTCGATCCGCAGCCGTCCAGCCCCTCCAACATCTCAAGTCGATCCGGGTTGACCCTCGGGGACGTGGATGCAGGCTTCGGGGAAGCGGACATCGTCGTCGAGCGGCAATTCAGGACCAAGCCCGTCCACCAGGGCTACATCGAACCCCACGCCTGCCTGGTCGACGTATCTCCCAGCGGTCAGGCCACCATCTGGAGTTCGAGCCAGGGCCAGTTCATGGTGCGCAACGTGACGGCCAAGATGACCGGCGCGAAACTGTCCGACATTCGCGCCATCCCCGCCGAGATCGGCGGCGGTTTCGGCGGCAAGACCATCATCTACCTGGAACCCCTCGCCTACACCCTCTCGCGCAAGGCCGGCGCGCCGGTGAAGATGGTGATGACGCGCGACGAGGTGTTTCGCGCCACGGGACCGACTGCCGGATCGTCGAACACGGTCAAGATCGGCGCGCGCCGAGATGGCCGGATCACCGCCGCCCAGGCGACGTTCCACTTCCAGGCGGGCGCTTTCCCAAGCTCGCCGATACGCGGGGCGTCGAACTGCGCCTTCTCGGCGTACGCCATCGACAACGTCAGGGTGACCGGTTACGACATCGTCGCGAACCGGCCGAAGTGCAACGCCTATCGCGCGCCGGGTTCGCCTATCGCGGCGTTTGGCGTCGAGTCCGTCATCGACGAACTGGCCGCCGAACTCGGCATCGACCCCATCGAGTTTCGACTCATGAACGCCGCCCGGGAAGGCACGCGGGCGGCATACGGACCGACCTTCCGCCGCATCGGCTGCGAGGAAACGCTACGCGCCGCCCAGGGCCATCCGCACTACTCGGCCCCGAAAGGCCGGCTCACCGGACGCGGCATCGCCTGCGGCGGCTGGATGAACGCGGGCGGTGAGTCGAGCGCGCAGATCAACGTCAACGAAGACGGCACCGTCGCCATCACGACCGGCCACCCGGACATCGGCGGCTCCCGCGCCTCGATGGTGAACATCGTGGCGGAGATCCTGGGCATCCATTACCGCAACATCAGCGCCCAGGTCGGCGACACCAACACCATCGGCTACAGCGCCAGCACCGGCGGCAGCCGCGTCACCTTCGCGGCCGGCGCAGCGGTCTGGCAGGCCGCCGAAACCATGGTCGAGCAACTGCGGCAACGGGCCGCCATGCTCTGGGACATCGACGTGGACGCGGTGGACTGGAAAGACGGCCACGCGCATCCCGCCGGCTCCAACGCGGGCGAGTTCGAACCGCTTTCGCTCGCCGAACTGGCATCGAAAGCCGCGCTCACCGGCGGTCCCATCGCGGTGCAGACGTCGGTCAACGCACAGGGTCCCGGGCCCGCCTTCGCGACCCACATCTGCGACGTGGAAGTCGATGAAGAGACCGGCCGCGTGGACGTCACGCGCTACACGGCGGTGCAGGACGCCGGGCGGGCGATACACCCCGACTACGTGGAAGGCCAGATGCAGGGCGGGGTCGCGCAGGGCATCGGCTGGGCGTTGAACGAGGAGTACATCTACGACGAGGATGGTCACCTCGAAAACCCCGGCTTCCTCGACTATCGCATTCCCGTCGCCTCGGACCTGCCCATGATCGACACCATCGTCATCGAGGTGCCGAACGACGCGCACCCGCACGGCGTTCGAGGCGCCGGCGAAGTGCCCATCGTGCCGCCCATGGCCGCGGTGGCCAACGCCATCCACGACGCGACCGGATTGCGGCTTGGGGAGCTGCCCATGTCGCCGCCGAAGGTGCTGGCCGCGTTGGCCGCCAAAGGAGAAACCTCGACTAAAATCGGCTGACAAAGAGGGGCACCAAGGGAGTATTCCAGCGATGACAGCCCACTGTGTGATCTAATGCTTGTCGGAAGGTGCAGGGTACGATGCAGATCAAGGAAACGCTGAAAGACATCACCCAGAAGCTCAAACAGAGCCGCTTTCCGAATGAACAATCCATCTCGCAGGGTGTGGTCCTTCGCCTCCTGAGAGTGCTGGGTTGGGACGTCCACGATACGGCAGTTGTGTGGCCCGAGTTCTCGATCGGCCAGCAACTGGGGAAAACGAAAGGTAGAGTCGATTTCGCCCTCTGCGATCCACCTTCGAAGCCAAGATGCTTCATCGAAGTAAAGCAACCCCAAAAAATCCGCGAAGAGACCTTCGAGCAGGCATTCCAATACGCCTTCCACTCAGGCGTTCAATTTATGGTCATTACAGACGGCGAAACTTGGAGTTTCTATCTTCCTGGCGCCGAGGGGACCTACGAGGAACGGCGGGTCTTCAAGCTCGACTTGCTAGAGCGCTCCCACGATGAGTCGATAAAGGTTCTTCGGCGGTACCTCGCGCACGAAAGGGTCGAGTCCGGTGCATTCCTCGTCACCGCCAAACAGGATCATGAAGACCGAAGTCGCCGATTGGACGCACGCCGCTCGATTCCCGATGCATGGCGGGAACTGGTTGAGGAAGGGAATGACGAGCTCACGCGCCTTCTTGCTGAGGCGGCCGAGTCCAAGGCAGGTATACGGCCATCTGACGACGATGTCGCCGAGTTCCTTGGCAAGCTTGGCCCCGCCCAAACTAAAGTCACAATGTCCCCGACAATACAAAGTTCCCTTGATCAGGCCCCAAAACCTACAGAGCAAACTCCCAAGGGACATGCTCGCGGGACCATCACTCTTCGCGGCACATCAATTCCCTACACCAACGCCAAGGAGGCTATGGTCATTGTGTTGCGCGAACTCGCACAAGACGATCCAACCTTCCTTGAACGGTGTTCCCGCCATCGGGCATTCCAGGGGCGGAAGCGCCGTTACATTGCGCAGAGGTTGAAGGATCTCTATCCAGGGAGACCTGACCTTCAAAAGAGTCATCACGAGGAACTACCTGGAGGCTGGATAGTGGGCACCCATCTCAACAACCGTAGCAAGATGGCCCTTATTCGAGCCGCTAGCGAGGTCGGTGGACTGACATTCGGGCGGGACTTGATCGTCGAATTCTAGGATTCATCGCCCAAGCGCCATCGCGAGATCGTCGTGCTCGAATGCGCTTGCCATGCGTTCGATCTGCGGTCGGCGGACTCCAACCTCGCCAGCGACAGCGCGCCATTGTCTCGTCGCATCCCCGACCTCACGCACGACTTCCCGCGCCCGCGCCAGGTTCATCCCAAAGTAGGTGGCCACGCTCTCGACCAAGTCAATGGAGCAAGTACCTTCATCGAGGTCGATGTTGGTCGAGAGGATCCTGGCCTTGAGATCAGTTGGCGTTGGGTTCAGATCGTAGGCTGGCGATAGCGACCAACCGTTGGGACCCTGCATCAGGAAACCGTGGTTGCGAAGGTGGTCATCGACGTTTGAGACCAGCACGTTGAACGCCATGCGACGAAACAATTCGACAGCATCTGCTTTTGGTTCCGACCCATGGCGGGCCAGGGCGTCCACGAGTTCCGGGTAGCTGCCGCGCTCTCCGTCGGCAGCGCCAGTCATCGCCAACGCGGACAGGAAGGGAATACGGACTGCGCCGACGCGATCAAAACGCCGCAACAGAAGAACTTCCTTGCCCAACACGGTGACGAGTCCATGCTGAGGCGTTGCAATTCCGGCTTTCTCGGCCAAGCGAAGAGCGACTTCTTCCCAAGACTCGAGATCGTACTCATCGTTCTCCCTCGGAAACTTGGCGATCAAAAGATGACCCTGTTTCTCGATGACGGAGGCTTTCGGCCGAGCCCCTCCAAGCGATGACCCAGGCGCGAATATCAAACGCAAATCTTCATCCGTTTCTTCTTGACGCATGATCCGCTCGGTGATGCGCAGCAAGCGGGGCACATCGATCAGCGCAGGTACGCCGGCCTCCGCTGGCGCCTGGAAAACCGTTTCGCCGACCGGACGAAAACGCAACGCACCAAGACGGGTTGCGTCAGCAACGCCAAGCAGGTAGTCAACCTCTCCAAGCGTACGAACAGTCCGCCGTTCTCTCTCAGCGCGAATGCGTTCCGCCCGTTGCATCAGCCGCCGCCCCCAAGTGTCCGGCGCGGAGTCGCCAATGGATCCGAACAGCCGTTGGTTCGGAGATGGCGAAAATGGCCCTTGGGTGAGCTGCAGGGCCGGTTCCAGGGCGAAACGGCTGTCGTTCTCGAGCCATACGTCGTCATACTCGAAGGTGACCGCGTTCAACCGTCGGCGCGCATGGCGCCGCAACAGACCGACCCGTTCCGTCCGCCCGTTCAAATCGACGTGTACCTCGATGTCATTCATCGCGACGTCTCGGCAGGGAGGACCGCAGCCGGGCACGTGTCGGGAGATCAGCCGCAGCGAGCGCTTGACCAACCTCGTCGCGACTGACGTGGGCGGTTCGGCGCAACCCTTCGAGCAGCCCAAGTGATTGCAACACTGACGCGTAGATGCCAACGCTGACGCGTGGGTCGCCCCTTTCTATGCGCTGCAGTGTTGCTCGCGACGTAAATGCCCGCGAGGCGAGGATTTCCATGGGGAGGCGACGCCGGAGACGGGCATCGCGAATGTCGGCGCCAAGTTCCCGAAGGGCGCGTAGGGCTGCGGCCGGCGGATAGTGCGGAGTTGGCATTCTAGTGTTCTTTCTAATACGTTAAACGGATATAACGTATCACGAAGTTTACACAGATGCTCATTGAGGTCTGGCAGGCTCTGTCGCCCGTGCGTGTGATCAATCACGGATTGTCCGGAGCCGAGGGTCCAGGCGTGCCGGTGTCGGATCACCGATAACGACCCTGGAAAAATCAGGGTGCCGTTGATTGAACAGGATGTTCGATTCGTAAGGCGATACGATCGATGGGACCCACAGGACTGCGGTCTCGCCACGATCGTACCAATCATCGCCAATGGTGCGGCTTGCGGCGTAGTCTGTCTCTGACAATACCGGCGCATCCTTCGGGTCGAGCTGTTCCTGCTCGAGTGCATTGGGAATTCTCACTTGCACGCATACCAGGTTGGGGGGTAGGGCGCTCGTCTGCCAATGAACGAGATTCTCGAGTACGGCGAGCGCGTAGGTTTCGGCCCCATGCACAACCCATCGGCCGGGGCTGATCCAGCGACTTCCCCAACGGTGGGTGCCGCTCCCGTCAAAGTAAGGATATTCGGGGCTGACAATCCGGTAGGCGCGTCTCACGCGGGGAGGCCATGCAGGCCTCGCGCCATGACCTCTTCGACCTCGCGGCCACCAATCTCCGTGAGTGCGACGTCGAACGGCCTACGACCGTCCAGTTCGGGATGCGGATTCATCAGAAACCGCGTTGCCGCAGCGCCATCCTCGAACACCGACAGTGCCAGCGCGTAGAGACGCGCCAGGCGTTCCGTCGTTTCACCGACTTGCTGATTGAATCGATCGACACGCTGGTAGGTCGCCCGCGGGACAATCTTGTTGCGCAACTGCACGGACAGATCCTTGCCGCGATTCGGCACCGTGAGATACACGAGCAATCGGTCCAACGCGCTCTTTGGCATGCCTTCACGGACGATGGAATCGAGCTCGCGCATATTGCTGACAGTACGGCCGAGCACACGTCTTCCGCCCAGGACTCTCGCTATTTCACTGGCTGGGACGCTCATATAAATCAAACGTAAGCCTCATATGATTCATTGTCAAGAAACACCACGATCTGCTGACTTTCTCTCCGACCTCTTCTTCGACCAACGCCGCGTTCTCATGGACCAGTGGGCGAGATTCGCCCCCGCCGCCCGCTACCCGGCCTCGACCGCCTCCCTGGCCTGCCCGAGACCCAGCGCGAGGCGGTGCGTCCTGGCAATACGCCGGATGTCCTCCGCCGGCACACCGGCATCCGCCGCGAAGCGCGGCCAGTCCGCTACCGCAGACACGACCTCATCGACAATGCGGCGGGCGGCCGGTCGCTTGACCCCCGAATCCACCGCGAAGCGAAGCACCTCGTCGCGCTCGAACCCGCTGCGCTTGCCAGCGAGGCTCATCTGGTGCTCGCGCGTCCAGGGGCCATCGGGGTTGTACGCGTACGCGACGTCGTAGGCGGGCGAGAGTCGCCATGCCCCATTCCGGTCCATCAGGAACGCGATGTTCTTCACGTGATCGTCCTGATTCCGGGCGACCACGTTGAACACGGCACGGCGCACCTGCTGCTCGACCTCGCGCATCCCGAGACCGAGCAGCCGGATCGTCTCGACCGCCTGCTCGTACGCATACGCGCCCGCAACGTTGTAATCGAAGTGCCGCAGCGCCCCGAGCGACTGCATGTGCAATTTCCGGCCGTCCGCTTGGCGGTCGAAGCGCCGCGTCATGAAGTGGCTGCGGCCGCCTTCGTGGTGCAGCCGGCACGCCGCCATCTCGATCCCCGCCGCACGCGCCATCCCGGAGTATGCGTACTCGATGCGGCCGAAACCGAGCGGGTCGGCCAGTTCCCGATCCCGATTGTTCGCGACGCCGTCGAACTTGAGGATCCAGTGCTCGAAACCCGCCGCCGTGTCCACCTGGCCGGACCGGAACTCGCCGTTTGCCGGGTTCCAGGCGAGCACCGCCTTCGCCCGGGCTCCGCCGGCCGAGGTCCCGACGCTCAGGATATCCTCAAGCGGAGTCCGGTCGTCGCGCCCGCCGAGGCGTCCGCTCAAACCGCCACGTTGCTCAAGCGCGCGTGTCGCCAGATCCACCAGTTGCGCGATATCGATTGCGTGCCGCCGGCCGCTTCCGCCAATCGCGGGACGAAACTCGAGCGCGCCCATGCCCCGGGTACCGACATAGCAAAGCCGGTCCACGGGGTTGAACGACTCCGCGCTGCGACCGGTCTCGGCCAGCCACACGTCGATAAGACTGTTTCCGAAGCTGTCCGGCAGCGCGTCAGCCAGGAGACCGGGCAAACCCCTGAAGGCATCCCGCCCGAGCGCGGGAAACACGTATGGCACCTCCTGGACGGGCATGACGATCGGTGACAGCTCGATGCCGGCGCGCGCGAACGCCGGCTCGTACTGGAACACCCCGACTGCGCGCGCCTCGTCCCACGAAACGGCACCGATGCGCCGTCCCCAGAGTTCGACGTTCGCGTCAGTCACGCGACTCCTCGCCCCACGACCATGTGGCTTCCGGTGCACGGTCCCTCGCGGCCCTCGCCCGGCGGCGTTCGGTGCCGCGCGCGGCCACGCGCTCAATTGGACGGATGTCGCTCGACGGTAGAGCGGCGGCAAGCGCGTCTCCCACTCCGAGGGCGAGCGCGACGCGCAGGAAACTGTCAAGGCTGCAAGGCGAACCCGCCTCAAGCCGACGTAGCGTGCGCAACGCGATCCCGGCGTCCCGCGCGAGCGCCTCCTGCGTCACGTTCCTGTCAAGCCGCAACCGAGCTAGGCGGCCGCCGATCTCGGACCGCAGTCCGCTTAGCGTCAAGATATTTGACATATTAAAGGCTATATGTGACCTCTTAACTATATTAAACGCTTTTAGAAGGCAAAATTATGCCTATATCACGATGTACAGTAAACGGGCCATATCCTGACCCCGAGATGCCCCCGCATTCGACAACTGCCAAAACGGGGCTGGACATGACGGCCGGTTCCCCCTCCTGCTCTCGAGTTCGCGGGGTCGCATCCAAACGGCAAGGCGTTGTCGTCCTGGTCCAATCTGCACGAAGCCGCGAGCGGGGCCGATGTCGATTACCGCCAGAACGCTTTTGCCCGAGCGGCGCGCTCCCAGTTGCGCAGCAGTAGCGATTCGTTGGCGCGGCGGCGGTCTTCGCACAGCCGCTTGACCGTTGCCGCGCTGACTGCCTGCCGATCCCCGTTGCCCAGCAATTCGGCCGCTAAACGCTCACCCACCATCAGGTCATTGAAGCGTCCAAGGTGATTCTGCAGCTTGGCCAGTCGCCGAATGTACGCGCGCGTCGAGTCCGCAGGATAGAGCGCGCGGAAAAAGTCGCAGGCATAGCGCAGTTTCTTTGCCGCAATGCGCACTTCGTGCCGTTGCCGATCCGTCAGCGTCGAGAAGTTCCTGCCGGCCCTCAGCAACTGCCGGTGGCGCTCCTGAAGCAACTGCTTCGCGACGCTGCCAACCGGCATGTCGCCGTTGCGGGTCACCAATCCGCCGCAATGCGCGACGAGCAACAGGTCGATCAAAAAGCAGTTGAAGGACGGACTGAACACCAGCTTCCCGACTTCCATACGGGCATCGACCATCCGCTTCCGGGCACCTGCCGCAAGGTCGGCGGGACCTCGCTCCCCTACCCCGTCCCGTCGAATGCTTGGAAGGGTCTCCGAGACCAGAACATCGAGATCCCTCACTGCGCCCAACCGTCTTAGCGCCCCTCTCGCAACCTCTTCAAGAGCAATGGCGCGCGGCCCCAGGTACGGGCGAAAGAGCCCGATGAGGGTGCGGAGACGCCGCAGCGCCACGCGCAACTGATGTATGGCCTCGCCGTCGCAGCCGGCTGTGACAAGCGGGACGTTCTCGAGGATCTGGGTCGAGACGCCCGCGACGATGTGCCTGACGGCATCGTCGACAGTGTCGTCGGCGTCCAGGTGTGTTCGGGGCGCCCTGGCATGAGCGGGGGGTCCGTTGTCTACCAGCAACATGCCCCGCGCCGCCTTGGAACACGTAAAGACAGACAGCCGGCGATCCGCCACGATGGTCCGGACGTGACGCAGCATGTCGGCCACCGGACCGCTCTGCAATTCGAACTCGAGCTCGGTTATCCGCTCCTGGCGTCCACCAGCCAGAATCCGGCCGACATCAAGCGACAGCTCCATCCAGGCATCCCCCGCCCTGAAGCGTGTCTGGCGGCGCGTGACCTCGCTCGCAAACAACGGAACAAGCCCGGAGGAGTAGGAGCGCAACTCGTCGTGAGGCGCATCGTCCGGCAATCGGGCGAAGTCCACTACCGGCGCGCATACATCCGATTTCCACTCGCTGCGCACGAGTCCCCGTTCCCGTTTCAAGGTCAGTTCGTACCGGCCGTGATGCGGGCGCAGTCTGAATGCGAACCCCTTGCGCCAAAGGGCGCAGTCGGTTGTATCGTAGTACGTGCTCACGACGCGCGAGCCGGGTGCCACGCCGCCGCCCGATCGGTCAAACACGGCCGAGAGCACATCAGCGTCTCCGGTCAGTTTCAGTTCGACTTCCGAAAAACGCCCATCCCTCGGGGAGCAGGTGTCCGGAGAAGGGGCCGTCCCATGGTCTGAGTCGTTCAGGTCATCCGCCATTTCTCACACTCCAAGCCGTCGAATGAACGACCAGCCGTGCTCCCTGGCATAGCGGAGTGCCGCGTTGCTGTCCCGGCATCCATCACGAGACAATCGTCCGGGTGTTCGTACTATGCTAGTGGCCCCCTGGTCGCGTGCCCGTAGTCCAGACCGAAATCGTCCCCCGAACATGGATTCCCTATCGTTTGCGCCACTCGACATCCTGCCCCGCCTGGGCGTGGCGCTGGCCCTCGGGCTGCTGATCGGCCTCGAGCGCGGGTGGGAGGAGCGCGACGCCGGCGAGGGTGTGCGAGTGGCCGGCATCCGCACCTTCGGCATCATCGGCCTGCTCGGCGCAACCGCCGCTGTTCTGGCCGACGACCTGGGTGCGCTGTTCGTTTCGGCGGCACTCGCATCGCTCGGCCTGCTCACGGCAGTTGCGTACTGGCGCCAGTCCGACCGACAGGACGATCTGGGCATCACAACACTGGTTGCGGCGCTGCTCACGTTCGGGCTTGGCGCCATGGCTGGTCGGGGCCTCATTCTGCCGGCCGCAGCAGCGACCGTGGTTGTCGCTCTTCTGCTCAGCGTCAAGCTCGAACTGCACGGACTGCTGGCCCGCATCGACCGACGCGAACTCGTTGCGACCTTGCGGCTGTTGCTGATCTCCGTCGTGGTGCTGCCAGTCCTGCCCAACCAGGGGTTCGGGCCGCTGCAGGCACTGAATCCCTTTCAGCTCTGGCTCATGGTCGTGGTCATCGCGGGCGTGTCGTACGTCGGCTACGTCGCCGTCTCGCTGGTCGGCGACAGGCGCGGCATTCTTGCCGCGGCGCTGCTCGGCGGACTGGTTTCCTCGACCGCCGTGGCGATCAACCTCGGTCGCCTGGCCCGAGAACATCCCGAAGGGCGCAATCTGTTCGCCGCCGGGATCATCGGCGCTTCGAGCGTGATGTTCCCCAGGGTTCTCGTGATCGCCACCGTCTTCGCGCCGGCGGTCGCATCCGCGCTGCTCTGGCCGCTCATGGCAGCGACCGTCGTCGGAGCGGCCATTTGTGCATGGTGTGTGCACAGGGCGGGCACGGTGGATGCGGCCGGCGTGGACCACCAGTTCACGCCGAAGAACCCGCTCGACTTGCGGACCGCCGTCCAGTTCGGGCTGATCCTCGCCGTGATCATGGTGCTGGCGCGGTTCGCCCAAGACTGGTACGGCGACGTCGGGTTGTACCTTCTGGCGGCACTGTCGGGGATCACCGACGTGGATCCCATCGTCCTGTCCTTTTCGACGATGGTCGCCGACGGCACGGCGACGGTCATGGTCGCGGCGGCTGGCGTGGTCATTGCCATAGTGACGAATACCCTGGTCAAACCGGTCATGGTCGCTGTGACAGGCGGTTTGGGCCTGGCCCTCAGAACCGGTGCGGGGCTGGTAGTCGCGATCCTGGCTGCGGCAGGCGTACTGGCGCTGAGCGCCGGGTTCGCCTCCGCGCCTTGACCTGGACGCGTACAGGCAGAGGTGACTTCGTTGATCCATGGACAACCCCATGCCTTCCAGGCGGTGCCGATCAACCGGCGCGGGCCCCGCGAACACGCCCTTGCAGAGGCTTGCCTTGTCCATCGGATCCGGCGCGGCTCGCGGGGCCGTCGGTCGGCCGCGTGGACGCCCGCATGGCCACCGGTTTCAGACCGTCTCGGCCAGGCGGTCCGCGGACCTCCGCCCCGCAGTCCGTCCGGCGGTCGCCTTGACCCGAACCGCGAGCACGTCGCATTTCGCACCGTGGAGCACGCCGTTGGCGGTCGAACCCAGCAGCAACCCGAAGCCGTGGCGACCGTGACTGCCGACGACGACGAGATCCGCGAGCTTCGTCTGGGCGAGGCGGTGGATTTCGCTGGTCGGCCGTCCCGTGATCAGGTGTCGGCGCTTCTTCGGTATCCCGAACTCGTCGCCGAGTTCCGCCAGCCGCGCATTCGCACGCTTGTGCATCTCCAGCATCTCATCGGAATGCAGGTCCGTCAGCCTGACGCCGCCGTAGGCGAGGCTCGAGGGCTCGATGGCGTGCAGGATGTGCAGTTCCGCATCGAATGCGTCGACAATGGCTGCCGCGCATTCGACAATCTGCCGAGATTCCTGCGTGACGTCGATCGCCACCAGGACACGTCGATAGGGGGGCATATTCTCGCTTCCTCCGGGTTCGATACGACGTTGAATCGCGCTGACACCGAGTCCGAATGTATGTCATCGTCAGCCGTCGCGCACTTCGGCAATTGACCTTAGGTGAAACCACGCAATCGGGCTGCGCCATCGCCGCAGACCAGCGATGCGAACATCTTCGCTGGCCCGGGCCGAAGCCCGGCTACGCCTACAGGATCGTCGCCGAGTTGGGCTCGCCAAGCGGGTCGATGCCGGCGACGAGGGCCATCCGCACCAGGTGGGGCAGGCTGCGCGCGCCGGTCTTGGTCATGACGTTGCGGCGGTACACCTCGACCGTGCGCGGACTGATCCCCAGCTCGAACGCCACAACCTTGTTGGGCCTGCCCATCACCAACTGCTCGAGGACCTGCCGCTCGCGCGTCGACAGCGCTCCGATCCGCGCGGCGATGGCGGTCCTTTCGTGTTCGCCGGGGCGCCGATCGCTGGCCCCGCCGAACGCCCTCGAAATGCTCTCCATCAGCCGGTCGCGTTGTACTGGCTTCTCGAGAAAATCGACCGCCCCCTCACGCATCGCCTGCACAGCCATGGAAACGTCGCCATGACCAGTGACGATGATGACCGGCAGCTTGGCGCCGAGCTGGTTCAGGCAACGCTGGACCTCCAGTCCGTCCAGCCCCGGCATCTTGACATCCAGCAGGACGCAGGATCCCGCGAGTTCATGCAGGGAACCGAGAAACGCGGATCCGGTGGCGAATAGCGTCGTTCGGTAGCCCTCCGAGGCGAGCAGCGCATCCAGCGACGCGCGCACGGCCGCGTCGTCGTCCACGACCACGATCAACTTACTTTGCATCCTGCCCGCCCGCTTCGCCGAACACAGGAATCGTGAACCGGAACGTCGTACCGCCTGCTGAATCGTCGTCGACAGAGATTTCACCGCCGTGCGCATCGATGATCGTGCGGCAAATGCTGAGGCCGAAGCCGAGTCCGTCCGGCTTGGTCGAGACAAAGGGCTCGAACAGCCGTTCGCGAACCTCCGGGGCCAGTCCGGGCCCGTTGTCTCGAACGACCACTTCGACGACGTCGCCCCGACGCTTCGTCGCGACCACGACGGTGCCGGCCTCGCAACCGGACAGGACGTCCAGACTGTTGCGCACCAGGTTGAGCACGACCTGCTGGATCTGGACGTGGTCGACGAAAACCGGCGGGAGGTCGGGGGCGAGATCCAGACGAAGCCCGATCCTCTCGCTGGTCGAGCCGAGCATCGCGAGTTCGAGAATCCCCTCCACTACCGCATTGATGTTCTCGGCGCCGCGCTCGGTGTCTCCGCGGCTCGTGAAGTCACGCAAATGGCGGACGACGGCGCCGGCGCGATGCACCTGGGTCACCGCCTGGTCCATGTACTCGCGGACCTTGTCCGGAACCTCGGCACCGGAGAGCAGCGTGGCGCTCGCCTCGACGAACCCGACGATGGCCGAGAGCGGTTGGGTGAGCTCGTGTGCGAGGCTCGATCCCATCTCGCCGACCGCGCTAACCCGCGTTACCCGCATGAGCTCGGATTGAAGTTCCTCGATCCGTTGCCGGTCCCGGCGCTGTTGCGTGAGATCGTGCAGGGTACCCACGAACGACGGCGGCTCGGCGCCCTCGCGCAGCTCGCCAACAGCCAGCCGCAGCGGGATCGTCGAACCATCCTTGCGCCGGCCCACCACGTCGCGGCCGATGCCGATGACCCGCGGGATGCCCGAGCGCAGGTAGTTTCGCAGGTAGGTGTCGTGGTTCTCCCGATCCGGCGATGTCATAAGCATACTGACGTTTTTCCCGAGCACTTCGTCCGGGGCGTACCCGAAAATCCGTTCGCAGGCTGCATTGAACAGCGTCACGATTCCCCGCGAATCGATCACGATCATGCCGTCCAGGGCAGCGTCGATCACCCGGCGAAGCATGAGTTCGCCAAGTGCGTGGGTGGGAGCGGAGACTGTCGGGTTTGGCATCGGCGCACCGCATTGAGCCGCAGACCTTGTTCCCGTGGCGGGCGGTCGACGGTCGTGCCGGGCGAGCCCGAACGGGAGATTATTCTCGCACAGCCCGATACTCGCCGCACGTTCTCGGAGAAGCTGAAGATCGCGACCATCGCTGCCCCGGCGCAGGTGCTTCTGCCGCCTGGCGGCCATCGGGAGTTCCGTTCGGAGGGGCGGACTCTTGCCCGGTATCGGGCTTCGCCGGGACCGCTTGCGGACGGGCGCGCGCGTGGGTGTACAGCGACCTCCCATCGATTGCGCGCTGCGGTGAGGCGCAGTGTCTTTTCGGCTAGCCGTCTTCGGCAGGCCGTACGCGGACGGCGAGCACGTCGCAGCCGGCGCCGTGCAGCACGCCGCTGGCGGTGGAACCCAGGAGCAGCCCGACGCCGTGGCGGCCGTGGCTGCCAACGACGATGAGATCCGCCCCATTTTGCTCCGCCACCCGGCGTATTACCGCCGCTGGGCGGCCATCCACGACGACGTGGCGGCGTTGTTCCGGTATGCCGAACTCGGTTGCGATCTCGTCGACATGCGATTTCGCATGGGCACGAACCTGCGCCGTCAACGAAGCAACGAGGTCCGGAACGAAATCCGCGCCGACCGGCGGAGGGGCCGTGTCGACGACATGAACGATGTGCAGTTCCGCATCGAACACCCCGGCAATCCTGTCGGCCGCAGCGGCGACCTGCCTCGATTCTCCGGTGATGTCGACCGCCACCAGCGCGCGTCGATAGTCAGACATGTTCCAATCTCCTCCAGCATTTCAGGGGTGGGCGTCGAACCGCGACGGGGTCAGTCGCCTGATCCTCGCCGCAGCTCGAACGCCTGGCCGGCGGCGCGCTTCGTCGGGGGGTTGGGGGAAGCAACTCGGCGCGCGGTCGGCCGTTGAACCGGGTTACGCCGCCGATTTCACCTCAATCCGCCGGGTTGCGGACTTGGCCGCTTTCGTCTTGCCGACCGAGACTTTCAGCACGCCGTGATCGAAACTGGCGGATACGTCCTTCGGGTCGATATCCGGCGGCAACCGGAAGGAACGCCGGAACGCGCCGTAGTCGCGTTCGAGGCGATAGTGCATCCGGTCCTTGTCCTCTTCCCGGGATTCCGACTTCTTCTCGCCGCCGATGGTGAGCACGCCGTCGGTGAGCGTGACCTCAATCTCCTTCTCGGTCATGCCAGGCAACTCCGCCGTCACTTCGATACGGCTGTCGCTCTCAGCGACATCCATGTCGGGGGAAAACGACCCCATGGACCGAAGTGTCACCCGCTGCGGAACGTCGGTACCGAGAAAGTCGTCGAACACGCGGCCTACCTGTAGACGAAGCGGCATCAGCCAGTCGTCCACGGATTCCCGCGCCGGCTGCTCCCCGGTCTTGCGCCAGGGGGTAAGTTCGAACAACGACATCTTCAACCCTCCTCCAAGTCTTTCCTGCAACCAATGAGCTTCCAGGTGAAACTGTATCGCCGGCCGGGAAACCGCGCACTTTGGGAATTGACCCTAGGTGAATGTACGGAGGGCCGTTGTTCCATCGCGGGCCTGGAACGTCACATTCCTTTACATCCGTTTAGACTCACGAGGGCTGTCGGCGTTCTGTCAACCCGCCGACCAGTGCGGGCAAACCCGAAAGAGGAGTTCGATTGAGCCAATCCGCCCACATCGGAATCTGCGTCAATCCCATGGCGGGGCGCGATGTGCGGCGTCTCGCCGCCCGGGCGACAAACATGACCCACGAGGCGAAACGCGACATGGTGGCGCGCATCGCCGCAGGGGCGGATGCAGTCGGTGTCCAGCACATCCATGTCGCGCGGGAGCCGTTCCGCATTGCCGCCGAGGCGCTGTCGCTGCTGCCGCTGAAGGCGGAAATACACGTCGTGGACACACCGCTTGCACACGATGCCCGGGACACGGAGACCGCCGTTCGTGCATTCCTCGAGGCGGGCATCGCAACCATCGTCACATTGGGGGGCGACGGCACCAATCGCGCCGTAGCCCGCATCGCGCGCGACATCAGTCTCGTCCCGCTCTCCGTCGGGACCAACAATGTCTTCCCGGCGATGGCGGAACCCACCACCGCGGGCATGGCCGCGGGTCTCGTCGCGGCAGGTCGTTTCGGCCCGGCCACGCACGACTGTCCCGTCCGCACACGCTGCAAGCTGTTGCATGTGCGTCTCACCGACGGCACTACCGATATCGGACTGGTGGACGCCGCCCTCCTCGCCGGCGATGTCGTCGGCAATTTGCTGCCATTCGATGCGAACAGGCTGAGAAGGATCCTGTTGACGCGGGCAGAGCCTGACGCGATCGGCACCTCCGCCATCGGCGGGTTGATCGATGTCGTCGACGCCGACGATGATTGCGGCCTGCTGGTCGAACTTGGCGGCAACCGGGGAGGACCCGTGGTAAACGCACCGCTCTCGCCGGGTCTCTTCAACCACGTCGAGGTCGTCGCCGCGCATCGCATTCCATTCGCCACGCCGGTCCTGTTCCCGGGACCCGGGGTGCTGGCGCTCGACGGTGACCGGGACCATCGGCTCGGGAGACGCGATGCCGCGACGTTGCAGATTCGGCGCGACGGACCCTGGGTGGTCGACGTGCCCGCCGCAATGCGGCTCGCGGTACGCGAAGGTATGATGCGTCAATGATCGTCAAACCCCGGATCAAGGGCTTCATCTGCACCACGGCGCATCCCGCCGGCTGCGCCGCCAACGTGGCCAATGCCGCGGCGAGCATCGCGCCGCTGCCCAACGGTCCCGGCAACGCGCTGGTGGTCGGGGCATCTGCCGGATACGGGCTCGCCTCGCGTATCGTCGCCGCGTTCGGCAGTGGTGCCGGCACGCTCGGTATATCGCTCGAGAAGCCGCCCACCGAGCGGCGCACGGCAACGGCGGGCTGGTACAACAACGTCGCCTTTGAAGCGTCCGCGAGAGAACGCGGGTTGTACGCGGAGACCCTCGACGGCGACGCGTTCGCGGATGAGATGAAATCCAGGGCGATCGACGAGATCCGGCGATCCATGGGGCAGATCGGCCTGCTGGTCTACAGCCTGGCGGCACCCCTGCGGAAACATCCGCGCACCGGAGAGGTGCATCGGTCCGTCATCAAGCCGCTCGGGGAAACGCTCCGGGCGAAGACCCTGAACCAGGACCGCGGCGTCGTGCACGAGGTGGACATCGCGCCGGCGAGCGAAGCGGAAACCGCAGCCACGGTCGCCGTGATGGGTGGCGAGGACTGGGAATACTGGATCGATGCCCTGTTGGACGCAGACGTCCTGGCACCGGGTTTCAGGACCGTGGCCTACACGTATATCGGCAGCCAGATCAGTTGGCCCATCTACTGGCACGGCACCCTGGGCAAGGCCAAGGAAGACCTGCAACGCGCCGCAGATGCCATCCATGAACGCCTCGGTGCGATCGGCGGCGAAGCCCGGATCGCCGTGCTGAAGGCCATCGTCTCCCAGGCGAGTTCCGCGATACCGACCATACCGCTCTACACCGCCCTCCTGTTCCGCGTGATGAAAGATGCAGCCATCCATGAAGACTGCACCGCCCATATCGACCGGCTGTTCCGCACCGCGCTGTATGCCGACGGGTCCCGGCAACTCGACGAAACAGGGCGATTCCGCCTCGATGATCGGGAACTGGCCGAGGAGGTTCAGGCCGAAGTGGGGCGGCGCTGGGCGGCGGTCAATACCGAGAACGTCACCAAACTCGGCGACACCGTCGGCATCCGCGAGGACTTTCTCAAGCTCTTCGGCTTCGGCATCGAAGGCGTCGACTACGATGCCGATGTCGACCACACGCTGGGCCGCGCCGCATCCACTTGAACTCCAGGTTCCTCAGGGCATGCCGGGGTGAACCCGCGGACTGCACACCCGTTTGGCTGAACCGCCAGGCCGGGCGCTATATGCCCGAATATCACGCTCTGAAGGGCGATACGCCAAGCCTCAAGTTCTTCACCACCCCCGACCTGGCTGCCCGCGCCGCCCTCGATGCCCAGCGCATTCTTGGTACCGACGCGGCGATCATGTTCGGCGACCTGCTGCCGATGCTGGTGCCGATGGGACTCGATCTCGACTACGCACCGGAAATCGGCCCCGTCATCGGCAACCCCTTGCGCAGCGCGGCCGACGTGTCGAGGCTGGCGACTCCCCCGGCGCGGGAAGGCACCGGCTATATCGCCGATACCATCAAGCAGATCCTTGACGGACTGCCCGGGGACACACCGTTGATCGGTTTCGCCGGCGCACCTTTCACACTCGCGTCCTACGCGGTGGAAGGCAGAAGCTCGCGCCACTACCTGCACGTCAAGCGCCTGATGTATCGATGTCCGGCGGTGTGGGACGCCTTGATGGCGAAACTGGTCGACAGCGTCAGCGACTACGTCCGGCTACAGATCGACAGCGGCGTTCACGCGGTGCAACTCTTCGACAGTTGGATAGGCTGCCTGTCGCGGGAGGACTACGACCGCTACGTCAAGGCGCACACCACCCGACTGATGGCTTCGATCCGTGGCCGCGTCCCCGTGATCTACTTCGGCACGGGCAATTCACACCTGGTCAAAGCCATGTTCGAGACCGGGCCGGACTTCCTCGCCCTCGACTGGCGCACACCGCTGGGCGCGACCTGGGACCGGCTCGGGATGCCCGCCGTGCAGGGCAACATGGACCCGACCTCGCTCTGCGCCGACCGCGAGACGGTCGCCACGCACGCGCAGAGAGTGCTGGACGAAGCCCGCGGACGCCCGGGACATATCTTCAACCTCGGCCACGGCATCCTTCCCCAGACGCCGGTCGACAACGTCAAGTTTCTGATCGACTATGTACACGAGCATTCAGCGAAGCGTTAAGGCATGGATCACCGAAGAATGACTGCACCAACCGCATCGAAGTCCGGGGAACGCCGATGAAACGTGCGTTTATCGGCTTTGTTGCGGGTGGGCTGCTCGGCGCGGGACTCGGCTTCACGGTGGGCATCGCCGTCTTCCCTTACCTGTTCCCGCCGCCGGAAGTGAACGAACCCCTGACCGGCAGGGCGCAGGACGATGCGCTGGCGCGCGCAACCTTCATCCACGCCAATCCCGCAGATCCCATCCACTACGGCCGCGGCACCGCGACCATCTACGCCGACCTGCTGCGGCTGGAGCCGGATTTCGAAGTTGGGCCGGGACCCAAGTTCCACGTCTACCTGGTCCCGCTGGCCGACGTCACCCCGGACACCGAGGTCGAGAAGACGATGTTCGTCGATCTTGGTCGGTTGAAGGCGTTCGCCGGCAGCCAGAACTACGCGATTCCCGGAGGCATCGACCTCGCCAATTTTCGATCCGTGGTGATCTGGTGCGAGCAGTTCAACGTACTCATCTCTCCAGCCACGATCTCGCCGGTGACACACATATCGAGTTAAAGTGCACCAGAGTGGGAGGAGGCAATGGCTAAAGGAAAAAAACGCGCTCGGCCGATCGTTCCGCTGCCCGCGGACATCACGGTCGAAAGGAAGGCGATACCAAACGGCTTGTATGAAAGTGAACTGGAGAGGCTGCAGATTGAACTGGTCAAGCTGCAGGAGTGGATCCGAAGCCGGCAACTGAAGGTTGTTGTCCTGTTCGAGGGTCGTGACGCGGCGGGGAAAGGGGGCACGATCAAACGCATAACCCAACACCTGAGTCCGCGCGTATGCCGCATCGAGGCATTGGCGACACCGACGGAGCGCGAAAGGACGCAGTGGTACTTCCAGCGCTACGTGGAACACTTGCCGGCCGCAGGCGAAATGGTGCTGTTCGACCGTAGTTGGTACAACCGCGCCGGCGTCGAACGCGTCATGGGGTACTGCACGAATGACGAGTACGAGGAATTCATGCGTTCGTGCCCCGAGTTCGAACGGATGCTCGTGCGTTCGGGAATCAAGCTCATCAAATACTGGTTTTCGGTGAGCGACGAAGAACAGGAACGTCGTTTCCAGGAGCGTCTGACCAACCCCAGAAAACGCTGGAAGCTCAGTCCCATGGACCTGGAGTCGCGGCGAAGATGGGTGGAGTACTCCAGGGCGAAGGACGTCATGTTCCTGCACACGGATATCAAGCAGGCCCCCTGGTACGTGGTCGAGGCAGACGTCAAGAAGCGCGCGCGGCTGAATTGCATACGGCACCTGCTCAGCCTCATACCCTATGAGGACCTGACGCCGGAACCGATCGAACTGCCTCCGCGCGCACCGGACACCGGCTACATACGTCCGCCGAAGGACGACCAGGCCCTGGTGTCGGACTACTACGAGGACGTGTAGCTCACCCAGGCTGCTAGCGGAGCGGCCTAACGGTCCGGGTATCAGCTCCGCGTCGCGCCAGACATTCAGTCCAGCGAAGGCGCCCAGTTGTAGATCTGCGCCAGGCTGCCGCCCATCAACGCGGCGCGGTCCGAGTCGGACAGCCGGTCCGTGACAAAAAACGCCCTCACCGACTCCGCCGGGTCGACCACGTTGGCGGCGCGCGTCCAGTCGGTTCCCCACATGCACCGCTCCATACCGAAGGCATCGAAGATGCGCGCCAGGTGGTCCCAGATGTCGGGAAACGGGAACGGTTCGTGGGACAGCGTGCAGGCGCCGGAAACCTTGATCGCCACATTGTCGTGGCGCGCGAGCTGAAGCACGTTGTCGAGATCGGCAAACGGTTGCGCCGCCGCCGGAGGCGACGTGGGTTGCTGGATGCCCATGTGGTCAATCACAAGCTGCGTATTCGGGTGCCGGGCCGCGACCTCGGCGAACTCGGCGACGTTGCCCCAGCACAGCACGTTGACCGGCAGCCCGTGGCGCGCCGCCGCAGCGCACATGCGGTCCACGCCGTCAGCCCGGGCCGCGCCCGGCGCCACCATCATGATCCGCGCGCCGACCACGCCCGGCTGCGCCGCCCAGTCCGCCAGCGCTTCCTCTATGTCGGCATCGCGCGTATCGAAGGGTTTGATAATGCCGAATCGACCGGGGTGTTGGGCCTGGACCTCCACCGCGTAACTCGCATCGAAGCGGTACAGGGAGAACGCCGACACGAACAGGGCGCCGTCAACGCCAACGCTATCCATGAAAGCGACCGCGTCGTCTCCGGTGACTTCCGCGGGCCAGTCCGAGGGGTTCGCCCACGGACGCTCGGGCCGGTTCCGCTCATAGCAATGCACCTGGGAGTCGATCACGGGGGTTGTGGTGTCAGGCATTTCTCAATCCTCAGAGGTCGAAAGGAGGGCAAGCGGGGCGAACTCCCGCATCTGCATTCCGCCAGAGTTTACTACTGCCTACTGCCGGACACCGATGCTGCCATCTGATGCTCTGCGCGAAACCCGCCCAATCAGACTGCCGAAGCAACTCGTACGGGCCATTTGACATTGTGGGCTATCTGGTACACTAAGACTATACCAAGTGGAGCACATCAGTCATGTCCACCAAAGAAAAATCTGCCAATGAGAGTTTTCACGGGGGTACCAATCTCAGGACGGCTTCACCCCGCCGACTTGGTGCACAGCCAACAACGGTAACCGTGATTCTCAAGCAACAGCGTCCTGTCACCGTTGACGCTGTTCGTGAGGGGTTACCAGTGAACGCGGTGGAGAAGCTGGCCGAGCAGATCCAGGTTACCTCCGCAGCTTTGCAGCGCTATCTCAAGCTATCAAGGCAGACCTACGCCCGACGCCGACGCAAAGGTCGCCTATCCGTCGACGAATCCGATCGGGTCGTGCGCTATGCGGATTTGTTCCGGAGCGCTGTAGAACTACTTGGCGACGCCAATGCCGCGGCACAGTGGCTTCGCACGCCAGCCCCCGCGCTGAATGGCGAAACACCCATGGATCGAGCGACGACGGAGTTCGGCGCTCGGGACGTGATTCGGTTGATCGCCAGACTGGAGCATGGCATTCCGACGTGAGGGTCTATCGCGTCGCAAAGGCAAGACATGCGCCCGATGCGCAGACGATGCTGAGCGGCGAGGGCGCGCGCGAATGGGGCGGTCGTTTCAATTCCCCCGGCGTGCGGGCAGTCTACTGCGCAAGCACACTCTCCCTGGCTGCGTTGGAAATTCTCGTCCACGCGCCTCGGGTGGCCATTCTGCCGGAGTACCGTTTTCTTGAAGTCGAAGTTCCCGACCGCGCAATCGAACGTATTGCGGATGAAGACATTGCCATAGACGCGACGGCACTTGGGGACGAACGCCTGGGGGAAGGCGGCATCCTCGGATTCAGTGTGGCCAGTTTCGTCATCCCCCTGGAGCGCAACGTGGTGCTCAACCCCGACCATCCCGACTTCGCGTCACTGGTAACGCACGGCGATGTCGAACCCTTCACTCTCGATGAGCGCCTGTTGCTTCGATGATGTCCAAGTACCACCATGTCTGGGCGGAAGACAACAACACCATCCAAAGTGGCCTATTCGAGGAGCATTCCGGCCTCGTAGGATGCACCCGCGCCAGGGAAAGTCCCGTAAGATTCTTTGATCTCGCCATCATATGATTCCCGGGAACAAACCACGGGAGGTGCCACTGTGAAAGATGACGAACGACCGACCTTTGCCGTCGGACACATGAGAATGGCGGTCTCGGACGTGCGGGACGCATATCGATTCTTTGTCCGCCACGGGATGCGCGAGATTCTGGAGCGCGACGACTTTGCAATTCTCGAACTGCGCGGCGGAACGCATCTGATATTGAACAAGACGGAGGAACCCATCCCGGAAGGCCAGCGGGCGCCGTTCGATCTCATGGTCGACGACGTCGATGCGGTGCACCAGGGATTCGTCGAGGACGGTATCGAAGCGACGCCCATCGAACGCGGGAGAATCCACGATTCGTTCTCGGTGAAGGGCC
Source organism: Candidatus Azotimanducaceae bacterium (assembly GCA_965203615.1). Lineage (GTDB taxonomy): Bacteria > Pseudomonadota > Gammaproteobacteria > Pseudomonadales > Azotimanducaceae > VXNE01. The sequence continues at coordinate 2,824,869 of OZ241900.1, read as the reverse complement.
CCTCGGGCTACTCGATCCCGATCAACTCGTCCCACGTCGCCGGGATCGTCTGACGTCGACCGACGCTTGCAGCGACGTGAACCTCAGGCGTCGTGCAACGGATTCCTCGCGATCGGCGGTCCAGAATCCTCGTAGGCGGATTGACGAATACGCGCCCACTCGGCATCACGATAGGGTGGTTGCAGGCCTCGTCCGTCCACGGACGCATCTCTCAGCTCGAAGCGAGCCTGTTGGCTGTCCGCGCGCAGCACCAGGCGCAGACCACGCTCAATCAGCGAGCGCAGCGTAATGTTCTCCCTCGCCGCATGCGCTTTTGCCTTTCGGGCAAGGTCATCGGAAATCTCGATCGTTGTCTTCAATGGACACGTTGACCTCGCGGCTGGAATGTCGGCAGCATAGTGCATCCGGCTGTGCTTCTGCCGCTTGCACCAGGGAGTCTCCATGAGCGCGTTTCAACTTCTGCGAAGAACTGCCACCGTCGCGTGTCTGGGGTTTGGGGTCGTCGCGTTCGCCGAGACCCTGACGGTGGTGTCCTGGGGCGGCTCCTACGAGCAGGCGAGCCGAAAGGCGATCCTCGAGCCGTTCTCGAAAGAGACCGGCATCGACATCCGGGTCGAGACATACAACGGCGGCCTGGCACAGGTCCGCGCCCAGGTGGAAACCGGCAACGTCTATTGGGATGTCGTCGATTTCGAAATGGCCGACGCGTCCCGGGGTTGTGACGAGGGTCTGCTGGAGTACGTCGATGTCGACGATCTCGCCCCCGCTCCAGATGGCACTCCCCCTGCGGAGGACTTCTTCGAAGGGACGGTGATCGACTGCGGCGGAGGACTGCTTTTCTACTCCACGATCTACGCCTACAACGCCGACAGCTTTCCCGGCGAGAAGCCGTCCACCATCGACGACTTCTTCGACCTGGACCGTTTCCCGGGCCGTCGCGGCATGCGACGCGCCCCGCAGGTGAACCTCGAATTCGCGCTGCTCGCGGACGGCGTCCCCGTCGAAGAGGTCTACGACACGCTGAGTACGCCCGCCGGGATGAGCCGCGCATACCGCAAACTCGATACCATCAAGGACGACATCGTCTGGTGGGAGGCCGGGGCGCAACCCCCGCAGATGCTCGCCGATCGCGAAGTGGTCATGAGCACCGCCTACAACGGACGCATATTCAACGCCCAGGTCCTCGAGAAACAGCCATTCGTCGTCGTCTGGGACGGCCAGGTACTCGATTCCGGCACGATGGGAATCGTCGCGGACACCCCGAACCTCGAAGCCGCCCGCAAGCTCGTGCGCTATGCGACCCGATCCGACGTCCAGGCGGCCGTCGGCCGTTACATCTCCTACAGCCCCGCCCGCCATTCCGGCACGAAACTCATCTCCACGCACCTGGAGACGGGCGTCGACATGGCGCCGCACATGCCGACCAGTCCCCAGAACATGGTCCGCGTGCTGCACAACGACTGGGAATGGTGGAGCGACCACGCCGACGACGTGAACGAGCGCTTCAGTGCGTGGCTGGCGCGCTGACACCCGCCAACAGCACCCCACAATGTGGTCTCCCCGGCCGAGATGCTCGCAGGGCGCAAGGCATTCTGCCCGCCAGGACGACGGAGGTACGACCTGGCGGACATTGCTTACCTGCATTTCAGCGATGTGTGCAACGAAAAACAGACTCTGCCGTAGCGCGAACCTCGCGCGTCCTGCCAAACTTCATCCGCACCGCCCGCCGTGTTCAACCATGACGGATTCGTCAAATGTTCCAACGCCGGTACGCGATTCGGCGCGACCGTGCTACCGTTGCCCCGTCGCAACGTCCGCAACGGAGAGTCGCCAATGAACGCACAGAGCTTCCGGCCTGCGAAGCTCCCGGAGGTGGAATATCCGAGCAGCGACGGCAAGCCGATGAGTGAGACGCAGCGACACGCCGCAGCGACGGTCTACGCGTGGCTGGCGCTCGGCCAGCAGTTCGCCGACCGGGAAGACGTCTATGTCGGCATCGACATGCTCGTTTACTACGTCGAGGGCGACCCGCGCAAATCCGTGGTGCCGGACGTGTTCGTGGTGTTCGGCGTGCCCAAGCAGCCGCCGCGCGACAACTGGCTGTCCTGGCGCGAGGGCAAGTTTCCGGACTGGGTGCTGGAGGTGACGTCGCGCCACACCCGGCGTCGGGACGAGGGCCCGAAGCGGGACCTGTATCAGCAGCTTGGAGTCGATGAGTACTGGCAGTACGACCCGACGGGCGACTACCTGGACCCGAGACTCAAGGGGTCCAGTCTGGTCGACGGCAAGTACCAGTCGATTCCCGCGACCATTGCGACCGACGGCGTCCGGTGCGCCTCCCGCCGTCTCGGAATGGAATTGCGCCTTGAAGGCGATGCGTTGCGTTTCTTTGATCCGGCCCACGCGGAATACGTGGCAACACCCGACGAGGATCGAGTCCGAGCTGATCGGGAGACCAACAGGGCCAACAGGGCCAGACGGGAGGCAGACGCGGCCAGACGGGAGGCCGACGCAGCCATGCGTCGCGTGGCCGAACTCGAAGCGGCATTGAAGATGGCCAGGGACGCCAACTGACGGCGAATCGCGCGGGATATCAGTCCGTCACCGCGCCTTCGCTTGCCGAACTGACGAGCTTGGCGTACTTCGCGAGTGCGCCGCGCGTCGCATACGGCTCGGGTGGATGCCACTGCTGTCGCCGGCGCTCCAATTCGTCGTCGCTCAGGTCGACGTTGATTTGGCGCCGTTCCGCATCGATGGTGATCGTGTCGTTGTCTTCGACCAGTGCTATGGGGCCACCTTCGATCGCTTCGGGAGACACGTGTCCGATCACGAATCCGTGGGAGCCTCCGGAGAAACGCCCGTCCGTGAGCAGCGCGACGTTGGACAGTCCGCGTCCCATGATGGCGCTGGTGGGACTCAGCATTTCCCGCATGCCGGGACCGCCTTTCGGGCCTTCGTAGCGCACGACAACCACGTCCCCTTTACCCACGCCGCCGTCCATGATGGCGCGCATGGCCGCTTCCTCGCCATGAAAGACCCGCGCCGTGCCCGTGAACGTCAGTCCCTCGTGCCCGGTGATCTTGGCCACCGCTCCCTGCGGCGCCAGGTTGCCGTAGAGGACCACGAGGTGGCTGTCCTTCTTGATCGGGTTCGTGAACGGGCGAATGATCTCCTGGCCGTCCGGGTAGGGCACCACCTCCGACAGGTTCTCCGCAAGCGTCCGGCCGGTGACGGTCAGGCAGTCGCCGTGCAGCATGCCCTCGTCCAGCAGCGCCTTCATCAGCGGTTGTATGCCGCCGATCTCTATCAGTTCCGACATGGCAAAACGGCCCGCCGGGCGCATGTCCGCCAGCACCGGCACGCGATCGCCGACGCGGGTAAAGTCGTCGAGTTTCAGAGGGACGCCGGCCGCATGTGCGATTGCGAGCAGGTGCAGCACGGCGTTCGTGGAGCCCTCGAGTGCCACGCACACGGTGATCGCGTTCTCGAACGCCTCGAGGCAAAGGATGTCAGAGGGCTTGATGTCCCGGTCGATCAGCGCCTTCACCGCCGCACCCGCATCCCGGCTGTCGCGGCGCTTGTTCTCGCTGACCGCGTTCTGCGCCGACGAGTTCGGCAGCGACAGGCCCAGGGCCTCGATAGCCGACGCCATGGTGTTCGCCGTGTACATGCCGCCGCATGAACCAGGACCCGGGATCGCCGTCTGTTCGATTTCCTTAAGCTCGATATCCGACACGTTTCCGGCCGCGTGTCCGCCGACGGCTTCGAATACCGAGATGATGTCCCGGCGCTCGGCACCCGGCAGGATCGTGCCGCCGTACACGAATACGCTCGGGCGGTCGAGGCGCGCCATCGCCATCGCGCATCCCGGCATGTTCTTGTCGCATCCGCCGATGGCCACGAAACCATCGAATCCCTGCGCGCCCACCACGGCTTCGATGGAGTCCGCGATCAACTCCCGCGAGACCAGCGAGTAGCGCATTCCCGACGTGCCCATGGCGATGCCGTCGGAAACCGTGATCGTGTTGAACACGACGCTCTTTGCTCCCGCGGCATCGGCGCCGCTCGCCGCTTCCTCGGCCAGGCCATCGATGTGCATGTTGCACGGCGTCGTCATGGCCCAGGTGGAGGCGATGCCGATCTGCGCCTTGGAAAAGTCTTCCGGGGCGAACCCGACGGCGTGCAGCATCGCGCGGCTGGGCGCCTGCTCGACGCCGTCCACTATGACCGATGAGTACTTGCGATTGTCCGTCATTGTTCCTCTCCGAGAACGCGCAGCAGTGGTTGCTTCAAGCGCTGGACGAAGCTCGCCCGGCCGTGGATTGCTGGCCTGATTCACCATCGCCCGTTCGCGACGACAGGGATTCAACCATCACCCTGGAGTTGCGCTGATAGTTATACAACGCCTGTTTCGACGCCGGTAGCGCGTCCATGTCCGCCAGCCGAAATCCACGAGCGGCGAACCAGTCCTCCGCCTTGGTCGTCAGGGCGAAGAGACTCCTGGCGCCCCCGGCTCGCGCGACGGCGCGGGCGTGCGCCAGCAGACGCTCGCCCAGTGTTTCACCGTTGACGCGCGAGCGGTGGCTGGGATGCACCGCCAGACAGGCCAGTTCCACGGCATCGCCGTGGGAATACAGTGCACAGCAACCTATGACGTTGCCATCGAGTTCCGCCACATGGAACTGTCCGATTTCGGCTTCCAGGCGATTGCGCGGCCGGCGCACGAGCAGGCCCGCATCCTCCAGGGGCCTGATCAACTCCAGGATGCCCGGAATGTCCGCGACTGTTGCAGCCCGAATGGTCCGGTAGTCACCTTCCGAAATCTGGGTGCCGACGCCCTCGGCGGTGAACAGTTCCCGCAGCAGCGCGCCGTCCGAACGCCAGGAAACCAGGTGTCCCCGGGCAACGCCGCCCCGGGTCGCGCGCAGCAGCGCCTCGAGGCGCCATTTCGACGGAGGCGGGTAGTCGTTGCCGGCCAGCAACCCGGAAAGGGCCGCGGGCGACATCTGGCTGATGCCGTTCAACTGTTCCATCGCGTCATAGACGATCAGTTTGTCCGCGCCGAGCGCAACTGCCGTTTCGGCCGCCAGGGAGGCGGCTTTCAGCACATAGATTTCGCCGGCGTTCGAGTAGCCGAACGGCGGCAGCAGCACGATGCAGCGCTGGTCGAGCAGGCGACCGATCTCTCCGGCGGCGATGCGCCTCGGCTCCCCGGCAAGACGCCGGTCCACGCCGTCTTCAACACCGCGAGGCTTCGCCGCAACCAGGTTGGCACCAGCCAGCAGGACGCGTCCGGAATCGGTTGCACTCAAAGGGGCGATGGATGAGAAATGCGCCTCCAGTCGGCTGCGAACCAGCCCGGCGGCGGCAATGATGGCATCCCTCGACGGCTCGTCCACCACTCCCGGCAGTGCATCGACTCCTCCGGCGTCGTGGACAACGACGAGTTTTACGCCGAGTGCGTGAAGCAGCGCCAAATCGCGCAACAGGTCCGCCAGGTTCGGACAGTCGACCACGTCCCGGTCCAGCAGGACGACAAACGTTCGCCCGCGATGCGCGCCGATATAGGGCGTCGCGTCCCGAAACCATCGTGCGAAGTCGGCGGAGTCCATTGGAACGATGCGAGTCAGGCGTCGACGCAGTAGCGACCGATCAGTCCCGTCAGCACGTCGACCGCGGGACGGATGTTCGATATCTCCAGGTATTCGTCGGGTTGATGGGCCTGGTCGATGGACCCCGGCCCGAAGATGACCGTTTCCATTCCCAGCGCCCGGAAGAACGGTGCCTCGGTGCCGAACGCCACCGACCCGGACGATCGGCCGGATAGCTGCTCGAGCGTCCTTACCAATTCGCCGTCGGCGGGAGTCTCGTACGAGGACACCGGCGGGAATACCGGCGCAATGTCGATCCCGATATCGCGCTCGGCGGCAATCGCACCGAGCCGCGCATCCATTTCGGCGCGGATCGCCGAGTGGTCCATGCCGGGGATCAGGCGCAGGTCGATCTGCAGTTCCGCGCCCTCGCAGATGCGGTTCGGGTTGTCTCCGGCGTGCAGGCAACCGAGGTTCAGGGTCGGCGTCGGTACCTCGAAGGCGGGATTTCGAAAGGCCGTCGCGAGTTCGCCGCGATAATCGATGAGTTCACCCATCACGGCGTGCATGGCATCGAGCGCGTTGTTGCCTAGGTCCGGGTTCGACGAGTGGCCGGAACTGCCCTTGAGCTTGATCGACAGCATCATGAAGCCCTTGTGCGCATGAATCGGGCGCAGGCCCGTCGGTTCGCCGATCACCGCCGCCCGGGCCTTCGGTCTGCCGCTCTTAGCCAGGTATCGCGCCCCGGCCATGGAAGACTCCTCATCCGAGGTCGCAACAATGGTCAGGGGACGGACGAATTGCGTGTCCGAGAAGCGCTTCAGGGCCGCCAGCGCGACGGGAAAGAAACCCTTCATGTCGCATGCGCCCAGACCGTAGAGGCGATCTTCCGACTCGGCAAGGGCGAACGGGTCCCTGCTCCATCGGCCCTCGTCGCACGGCACGGTATCGGTATGTCCCGAGAGCGCCAGGCCCTCGCCGGGGGGACCGAAGGTGGCTATGAGGTTCGCCTTGGCCGGATCGTCCGGCAGCGGCATGCGCTCGACGGTCCCGCCGAGGTCCTCGAGCCACGTCGCCAGGTGGTCGATGACGTCAAGATTACTCTGGTCCTGCGCCTCGGACGTGCAACTCACCGACGGCGTCGAAACGAGCGTTCCGAGCATCTCCTTGATGGTGGGCAGTTTCATGGGCGAGGGGGCAGCGCTCATTGGTCCGGTCGGGCGCATTCGCCCACGTCACGGCATTCTGCCGCAAATGCGCGGTGCGTCCAATCAGAATCAGTTATCGCGTCTTGTTCGAGCGGATACTACTTGTGGTGCGGCTCACCCGTCGTAACGGATGCAGCCGAGCGTCCTCGCCGATGATGTACTCGGGGAATTCGACATCGGCGCTGCCGAGACTCTTCCCCTTTTTCGCTTTGGTTCTCGTGCCGCTGACGATGCCCAGCGTGCCGTAGGACCTGAGCCCCAGGCGTACCTTGAGCTTCGGGCTCGCCTCGTCGAGCACTTCCTGCAGGCACGACACGCCCCAGTTCTCCTGCTGGCGTATCCAGGGCAAACAGAACAGCATCGAAATGTGCCGTCTCGGATGGCCCTCGGTGTTGACCCCGGCGCCGTGCCACACCCTGCCGTCGAACAGAAAGACGCCGCCGGCCGGCGCGTCTATCTGCACCGCCATCTCCCTCGGCGGCGGCTTGACCTGGTACTCGGCGGGCCAGCGGTGACTTCCCGGCACCACCCAGGTGCCGCCCCGGGCCGGCGTGAAGTCGTCGAGCAGCCAGAAGAGGTTGCAGTGCGCCGGGAAGTCCACGGTCGCCGGGACGCTGCCCTGGTCGCGATGCAGTGGCTGGGGCTCGGTGGTCTTGCCGTGGAATATGCCGCCGTTGATGCTCGAGATGAGGAAATACTTGCCGAGCATCGACCCGACCAGTTCGTCGACCTCGGACCGCTCGACGAGCGCCAGTATCTCCCGGCCCTTGTTCTGCATGTTCGAAACGAGCTGTCTCGGCCCCGTGGCATTCAGCGGCGCGAGATCGCCGAGCGCGCGCTCGGCGGCCGCCTGACGGCCCAGCTTCGCCCGCAAGAAATCAACCTCGGCGTCGGTGAGAACATCGGTAAGCCGGCACAGCCCGTATTCCGATGTCGCGCTTCGCCTGCTCGATGTCGGCCGTGTAGTCCGGCAGCGGCAAAGCGACCGGCGGGTCGAGAATCGGCGATGGTTCGTAGCCCGTTTGCCTGTGCGCGGCCCGTTCGGGCGTCAGGGTGACCTCCATGGCATGCCTCCCACATTTGTTCCGGTTGCCGCCGTGGTCCCTGGAATTATATGCCGCGGCCCCGGAACGGTCGTTCAGCTTTCGGGTCTACATTCGTACAATGGGCCGCGCCCACCGGGGCATGCGTCGACCAGGGAACGGATAGGAAAGGACAGTGGTGGCTCAAAACTCATCGTTTGCCGATCGCGACGGTCAAATCTGGATGAACGGCGAACTCGTCGCGTGGCGCGATGCGAACGTGCATGTGCTCACCCACACCCTGCACTACGGGGTTGGCGTGTTCGAGGGCGTGCGCGCGTACGCGACGCCCAACGGTACGCACATTTTCCGCCTGGAGGACCACACGGACCGGTTGTTCAACTCGGCGCACATCGTCAATATCAAGATGCCTTACACGCGGGAGGAACTGAACGCGGCGCAGTGTGAAGTCATCGCCGCAAACGACCTCTCGGAAGGGTACATACGCCCGCTGGTCTATTTCGGATCCGAAGCGATGGGGCTTCGCGCCGAGGACCTCTCGGTCAACGTCGCCATCGCCTGCTGGCCGTGGCCTTCCTACATGGATCCCGAATCCCAGGAAAGGGGCATCCGCGTGCGGACCTCGTCCTATACGCGGCACCATGTGAACATCACCATGTGCAAGGCGAAGGCGAACGGCAACTACATCAATTCCATCCTCGCATTGCGCGAGGCGCTCGACAGCGGCTGTGACGAGGCTCTTCTGCTCGACAACGAGGGCTACGCCGCGGAAGGCAGCGGGGAAAACCTCTTCGTCGTCCAGGGCGGCGTCATACACACGCCAGAACTGACGTCGTGCCTGCCCGGCATCACGCGCGACACGATCCTGACCTTCGCCCGCGAACTGGACATCGAGGTGATCGAGCGCAGGATCACTCGCGACGAAATCTACATCGCCGACGAAGCGTTCTTCACGGGAACGGCCGCCGAGGTCTTGCCGATTCGGGAACTCGATGGCCGGGCCGTCGGCAACGGCCGCAGGGGACCGATCACCGAGACACTGCAGTCGCTGTATTTCGACCAGGTGCGGGGCCACCGCCAGGCACATCCGGAGTGGCATACCCGGGCAATGTAGTACGTGCCTTGCGGCACCAAGTTACATAACCGGCGAGGGAGTCAGAAACCTAACGGGTCGATGTCTCGATCTCCCTTGCGCAGCCTCCGGAAAAGGTAATACCTGCGCAGGCTGCGGCGTATCGCCGCGCGCATGCGTTGCGCGAAAACCAGGGGATTCCGGCGCATCAAACGCCGGTATTTCAACCGCGACTCGACGCGATCCTGTTCTATGTGCGACGGCAACATGTCGTCGTGAAACACGACCGGCGGATCCACGTACAGGACGTATCGCAGGCCGTTCTCCCAGAAGCGCGGAACGATCCAGTCAATTTCGTGCACCGGGCGGGGAAACCGCTCGAGCAAGTGGGCCGCAGCGTGTCGCGTGATGACGTATCCGTACGCGCCATGATCCTGGTACTTCACTCGCCCGAGGCTGTGAGACCTCATGAACTGGTACAGCGGGTAGTACGGGGTTGGCTGGTAGGAACGGTTCAGCTTGACGATGTCGAACTTGTCCGCCCTGCCGTCAAGGGCCTCCAGGACATCCGGCAGGTCAGGATGAAGCCGCGCATCGTCCTCGAAGATGGCGACCATATCGTCACCTGACTCCCGCAGCCGTCGAAAGACCGCGAGATGACTCAGCAGGCAGGCCGCGGCCATGGTGTCCAATGGGGCAAGCCCCGCCCGCAATCGATTCCTGCGGTCTATTGCCTGAAGGTCCTTGTCCGTGAGGTCGTGACCATCCACGGCGGGCCATAGCTCATAAGGCAAGCCGACCTTGCGAAACTCTCGATCGATCGCTACCCGCCGCTCGCACGCGTCCGGCAGATTGATGACAAAGCACTTCACGCGCTTCCCGCTCCCGCAATGGTTGGCGTCGATCCGGTGCGGGCTCTCAACGCGAGAAAAGCTCCCGCCTGTTCACCCGAACCTTGGGTGGCGCCCAGAATGAGTTTGAGGATCCGAATTGGTGCCGGGGTGCCGACCCCGCAAGCGGCCCATCCAGCCGTCCCTCCAAGTCGTCCGGGGCGACTATACACCAAGCGGGGTCCCGGCAACTCCCGACCCTGGCCTCAGCCGTGGCCTGATCGCTGCCGTATATAATCCCTATCGAAAGCACCGGCTGCCGGGGCAAACAAACGTCATGGCCTACCTGATCTCCCGTCCGGTCTTGCCTGCTTCGTTGACAGCGCCCCGGGCCGTGTAGCCGAGCTGTCAAGCCATGCATATCCTCCTCGTCAAGCTCTCGTCGCTCGGCGATATCGTGCACACGCTCCCCGCAGTCGAGGACGCCTCGCGCCGCGGCGTGACCTTCGACTGGGTCGTGGAGGAGGACTTCGCCGCATTGCCGGCGATGCACCCGGCTGTCCGCGATGTCATTCGCGTCGCCCTGCGCCGGTGGCGAAAACCGGGCGAGGGACGGTTGAGCGAGATCCGCACGTTCGGCCGGGCGCTGCGCCGCAAACGTTACGATCTCGTGATCGATGCCCAGGGCCTGATCAAGAGCGCCCTGATCACATCCTGTTCCCGGGGACGCGTCCGCGCCGGGTTCGACCGGTCGAGCGCGCGCGAACCCGCGGCCGCGCTTTTCTATTCGCGACACGCAGCCGTCGAAACGAATGGCCGCCACGCCATTGACCGCATACGGCGATTGTTCGCATCCGCGATCGGCTACGACTTGCCTTCGGAGGAACCGGCATTCGGGCTCGACGGCATGAAGACGGAAGAGACCGAACCCTATTGCGTGCTTGTCCATGGCACCACGTGGGAATCCAAGCACTCACCGGACTTCTTCTGGGTCCACCTCGCCGAACGCGCCAAGCAGGCCGGGTTGACGCCGATCCTCCCATGGCTGTCCGAGGTGGAACGGCGTCGCGCCGAGAGCGTGGCACACCAGGTGGATGGCGCCCGCGCCGTCGGGTCATTGCCGCTCGATGCCGTGGCGGAGATGCTGGCCAACGCCCGCGCCGTCATCGGGGTCGACACCGGACTGTCACACCTGGGCGCGGCGCTGGGCCGCCCCACGGTGGGGTTGTTTGGGCCGACGGACGCCAGGCTCACGGGATGCGTCGGCAGCCGCGCCCACAACATCCAAAGCGACATCGAATGCGCGCCGTGCCTCTCGCGACACTGCGGATATCGCGGCGAAGCGCTCACCTGGCAGGGCGAAACCGTTGAACCTGCCTGTTTCGCACGGCTGAATCCGGATCGCGTCTGGACTCAAGTTGCGGAGATGCTCGCATGAAGCTGGCCTTCTGTATCTACAGGGTCTTGCCGAAAGACGATCTCTCGCGTGAATTCATGCATATCGCCGCAGCCTGCGCAGACCGGGGGCACGAGGTGCGGGCGTACGCGGGCCAATGGGACGCATCGGCGCCCGACTCCGTCGAGGCGGTGGATGTGCCGGCGAAGGGTGTGACCAGGCCGGCGGGGAACCGGCGATTCGTGGGCTGGGTGCAGGAGGATCTCGAACAGCACCCGGCAGACCTCGTAGTCGGATTCGACAAGATGCCGGGTCTGGACCTGTACTTCGCCGGAGAGTCCTGTTTCGAGGAGAAGGCGCGAACCCAGCGGCCATGGGCTTACCGGCTCCTGCCCCGGTACGAGCATTTCGCCGATTTCGAGCGGGCGGTGTTCGGCGACGGGCGGCAGGTCAATATCCTTGCCGCTGCGCCCACCGAAAAGGCCGCATATCAACGCCACTACGGAACCGTCGAGACTCGGTTCTTCAAACTCCCTCCCGAAACCGGGGAGGAGACCGGCCCCGGAAACTCCGACGCGGGCGGGGAACTCTCGAGCCGCACACGAAAGGCCTGCGACCTGATCGAGGGATTCGGCAACGGCAAGACGCGTCCGGTCGTCGCAATCTGCCTTCATCACTTCCATGGAACAAACGCACCAGGGGAGCGTCAGCGACCTGGGGTGCTTGTTCCATGGTCGACGAGTGGGGCCGGGCCGGAGCCCTCAGCCGGGGAGCGCGAGGGGGAACCCCTCGCAAGAGAAAGTTCGAAGCCGAAGGCGTCGGCTGTGGGGCAGTTCCGAGGGACCGATCCGGTGTCCCGGGATTGCACGGAACTCGCGACCGCTTGCCAGGCGGCTGGCTATCACCCGCGCATATACGCCATCACGCAGCAAAACGCTCCAGGAGGATTGGAGGTCATCTCCGACGCTGTCGCCGCCATGACGGATCACAAGAGGATCGAACGTTTCGAGCGCTGGATCGCCCGCCATCTACAGCGCAATCCGGTGCACTGCGTCGTCGGTTTCAACAAGATGCCTGGACTCGACCTCTACATCGCGACCGAACCCTGCGCACAACGGCAGGTTGATCGCGAGAGCACGAGAATCGGGATTTCCGAGCCTATCCGGTTGCGCGATGTCTTCCCCGTTGGCAGCGCCGCCCGAACCCGGCAAATGCTCGCCTCCGAGCACGCGGTCTTCGACGGCGCGACGAAGATCTGGATGACCAGCGCCGGCCAGCGCGACGACTATGCCGACTACTACGACATCGAGCGATCGATGGCCGCGCAGGGTGACGAGCCGGATTCGGTGGCCGCGCTCGTTGGCCGGTTGGCAGATGCCCGTATTGAATCCGCGGGCGACCCCGCGACCAAGACTCTGCCGGTCAATACGCGGACCGCAGGGTCGGATCTGTATCTCCGCCACGACCTGAAGGCGGCGTGGGCCGGTCGCGACCCGTTCGAGGTCGCGCGGAACCTGCGAGGCGATACCTATCGCGTCGTCAAGAATCGGCGCACGCTGCGTTTTGTCGAAGGCGGCGCTCCGTATTTCGCCAAGGTCCACGATGCCGTCGGCTGGCGCGAAATCCTGAAGGAACTGTGCAACCTGAAACTCCCGCCGGTCGGCGCACGAAACGAGTATGCCGCGTGCCGTTATCTCGCCGCGCGCCGCATCAGGGCGCCCCGCGTCGCCGCTTTCGGCCGGCTTGGCCGCAATCCGGCTCGCGCCCGGTCGTTTGTCGTCTGCGATGCGCTCGACGGTTACGTCAGCCTGGAAGACCTCACCGACGCATGGGCCACCGATCCTCCGGCCCTCGCCCTGCGAAGGCGCCTGGTCCACGCCGTCGCCGACCTGGCACGGCGCCTGCACGGAGCGGGCGTGAACCATCGCGACTTCTACATCTGCCACATCTGGGCGAACACGGACGCGCTGTCGCGGGGCGAGGTGGAACTCGCCATCATCGACCTTCACCGCGCGCAGATACGACCACGCGTCCCCCGGCGATGGATTCTCCGGGATCTCGCCGCGCTCATGTTTTCCACAGCCCACCTGGGCCTTTCGCGCAATGACTACCTCCGGTTCCTCAAGCGCTATACGCGTCGACCGCTCCGTAGCGTGCTTCGGGAAGAGGCCGCCCTGTTACGCCGAATCCGACGAAGGGCCGACCGGTTGGAGACCGAGAGCCACACGAGGCAGGTCATCGGTCTCCACAAAAAGCCGCCGCTCGCATTGCACGAACAGGCGTAGCCACGCATCCCGGGGAACATCCATCCTAAATTACAACTTGATTACATATATTTACAAGTGTAATTTTGGGGAATGTCCATTCACGACGAGATTCTCGCCACCGCACAACGCATGTGTGCTGGCCGGGAAGCGTGGACGTTTACTCCCGCCGAGATCGTCGCCGCACTGCCACACCTGAACGCGCGCTCCGTGCGCACACACATCACCAGCCGTTGTTGCGTAAACGCGCCGGCGAATCACCCTCACCGGCTACCCTACTTTCTGCGCATACGCAGGGGCACCTACGAGATCCGTCCGCCCTTTCGCCATGCTCCGCAGGTCGTCTCGCCTCCCAGGGAATCCCCGAAGCATCAAGTTGAAGAGTCGGCAGCGGAATACGCCACTAGCCCAGTCGAGCGAACATCCATCCACGCCGTGGTGTTCGAAAGCGAAGGACAGTACGTCGCCGAATGCCTGGAGGTCGGGGTGGTGACCCAGGGCCGATCACTGGACGAGACGCTTGTAAACCTCCGTGAAGCGCTGGCGCTCTACGTGGACGGTGAAGACATGGCGCGGTTTGGGCTTTCCTCGTCTCCGCGTCTCGTCGTGACCTATGAGACTGCGGCACTTGGGCCTTGACCCGGTTACGAAGGCTTGGCGCCCGCGAAATCCTGGGTGCCCTCCGCGGGTTCGGCTTCGTCGTCGCTTCCACGCGGGGTAGTCACGCGAAACTCGCTAGAACCCTGGCTTCAGGCGAGAGACAGGCTCTGATCGTCCCCCTCCACAGACACCTGGCCAGGGGCACGGTCCGCGCGATCTACAGGCAGGCGCTCCGCTTCGTTCCCGAAGCGGAGCTTCGCCCGCATTTCTTTGTCGAATAGGACCCGCTAAGCGCGTTCAGCCCCTCGATGGCAGCGCGACGGTCGCCCGCGTAAAGGCGCTGGCGGTGCCCGACTGGTTCTCGTTGCGCACATCGAGATCCACAAGGTGCTCGTCACCCTGGACATACTTGCGCGCGACGGTGCCATGGATCGTGTTGGTGTCGCCGACCACGTTGGGATGGCGAACCTGGGTTACGAGCTTCTTCAACGTGCCGTCGTCTCCCATCCAGTCCGTACACATCTGGATCAGCCAACAGACCCGCTGGGGCCCGAAATCGAACTGCCCGGGCATGCTGCGCTTCTTCTTCGCGTGCTCGGCATCGAAGCGGCCACCGCCGCCCAGATCCTTGGACCCCGCAGCCTCCAGGGCCGCACGCGTGGAACGACGCGTGCCGAGCACACCGTGCGTGAACAGGAAGAGCTCGGTCACGCCGTAGGTGCCTTTCTTCAACGGCGGCATCTGATCGCCTTCGGCTACGTCCTCCCAGTAGCGGGGCTCGGCGCCCCGCCTTTCGACTTCCCAGACGAGGGCGTCCGCCGGCTCCTCGTCGACGCCGGACTTGTTCTCGCGGTCGTAGGTGATGGTCTGCTCGCCGCCGCCCAGTATGACGTAGCGCGCCATCAGCGTTCTTTTCGTGGCCACGAGTTCCTGGCGCTGATTGAAGTACGACACGAGTCCCGTGCAGATGCAGAACGGACCGATCCGGCCGCTCTCCTTGCGGACCACAGGACCCACCTGCTCCTGGCAGGTGATCGTGTCCCCGAGCCAGATCGGCCGGTAGATCTCAAGCTCGCCGCCCGCATAGTTCATGGCGAACTCCCGCGTGCGCGAGGAGTCGATGTTTCCCTGGATCGCCGCGCCCACGCCGAGGCTCGAGCTGTAGACGAACGAGGGCATCGCGGTGATTCCGCGGAAGCGGCTCCTGGCCGCGTAATCCTCGTCACGCCACAACGGGTTCATGTCGCCGATGCCGTCGCCGGCACGCCGAATGTTGTCGAGAGTTGCCTGCTTCGATGCGCGGCCCGGCAATATCACGCCCGCGCCCTTCCTGTATTCCTCTTCGAATTCATCTATGGTCGTGATGGGCGCCTGATCCGCCATTTCTTTCTCCCTTGGTGCGTTGGTTTTCCATATAGCCTAGCAGCCAGCGCCGTAGAACGGCACATAGTGCCGATCACCTCAACGGACAGCGCAACGCGCCCCTCTCCGCATCCGGATGGCCCACCCACCACGCAATCGAGGGACATTTCGTACACGCGACGAGGGTGCTAGCCTGGCGACGATGGCGCACAACCCCTGGACCGACGAGGAGAACGACCTGATCGTCGCGGACTATTTCGCGATGCTTGCGGCTGATCTCGCCAAACGTCCCTACACCAAGGCCGAGCACAATCGGGAGCTGCGCCACCGAATCCACCGCGGACGTGGTTCAATCGAGTACAAGCATCAGAACATTAGCGCCGTGCTGAAAGGCATCGGCGAGAGCTGGATCCAAGGCTACAGGCCGGCCTTCAATTACCAGATGTCGCTTGAGGATGCCGTTGTCCGCTGGCTCGAACGCCATCCAGGGTACTTCCTCCCAGCGAATGCCAGGAACCGGACAGCCGGCGTCGAGGAGACTGCGGTAATCCGCATCGGGCCGCCACCCACTCTTAGCAACGAACCGCCGCCAGATGAACTCAAACAGACGCTGGAGGTAGCACGGAGGTTCGATGTGGCTGCACGCGACGAGCGCAACCGGGCCTTGGGGCGCGCTGGCGAAGAACGTGTGCTCTACCACGAGCGTGCAACCCTCACGGGAGCGGGCCGTCGCGATCTGGCAGAACGCGTGAAATGGGTGTCCGAAGAAGAGGGCGACGGAGCCGGATACGACATCGCGAGTTTTTCGCCCGAGGGCCGAGAACGTCTGATCGAAGTCAAGACCACGAACGGGTGGGAACGCACACCCTTTCACATCACGCGGAACGAACTCGCTGTAGCCGAGCGAATGTCTGCTGCATGGCATCTTCTGAGGCTGTGGAACTTTGCCCGTGAGCCGAAGGCTTTTGAACTACGCCCTCCCCTCAACGCACACGTCACGCTGATAGCCACCAGCTTTGAGGCCAGATTCAACTGATGTCGGCAAAACAACCATGACTCGTCCCTGTCCACGGGGATTGCGGCGAGCGGCGAGCACCCGGCTTGAGCCCGCCGTCTACAATCCCCGCATCCCATATCCGGTGAGCATCGCATGACGACAGACTCCAACCTGCCCCCTTCCACACCAAGAGACGTTCGCATCGGTGCCACCGATCCCGCCGATGTCGCGTTCCCGCTGCGCTGGGGCATCATCGGCGCCGGAAGGATCTCGGCGCAATGGGCCATGTGCCTGCACGCGTGCGCGGGCGCCACCTTGACCGCCGTCGCCGCGCGTTCGGAAGATCGCGCACGCGGGTTTGCCCGGAAATACGGAGTCGCTTCGGCGTACGGCAGCTACGCCGAGATGGTGGCATCGCCGGATGTCGATATCGTCTACGTTGGCACCATCAACCGGCTGCACAAGGAGCACAGCATCCTCGCCATCGAGGCCGGCAAGCACGTGTTGTGCGAAAAGCTACTGGCGGAGACCGGAGCTGACGGGAGAGCCATGTACGCGGCGGCGGAGGAGCACGGCGTCATGCTGCAGGATGCCGTCTGGACCCGGTTCTTCCCCGCTGTGGAACATGCGCGGATATTGATCGAGGCGGGCGCCATCGGCGAGGTCGTGCTCGTGCAGTCCGACTTCGGCGATCCGATATACACCGTGCAGGCCGCCCCGTTGGCATTTGGTTCCGATGCGACGCCAACGGCGGTCACCGTTGCGGGCCGCAGGCCCGGTGGCGCCATCGTCGAGTACGGTCCCGACAAGTGCGCGGTGCTGACGTTCCCGGCCAGGCCATCGGAATTCGTGGAGACGACGGAAATCGTCGGTCGCAAGGGGCGCATCACGCTGGAACAGCCCGCGCATGCCCCAACGACCATTACGCTCCGTATCCCCCCTCCCGGAACCGTTCCGTCGCGTTACACGACCGACAATATTCCCGCCCCGGTACAGCGTTTCGAGTACCCGTTGCCGGCGGCGGTGAGTTTCCCGGAGCGGGCCTATCCGAACCAGCAAGGGTTCCTGTACCAGGCCGAGGCGGTGCATCGCTGCCTGGCCGCCGGTCTGCGGCAGTGTCCGCAATACGACAAGCAGGAATCCCTGCACGCCCTGGACATCGTGGCCGAGATCAACGCGCACCTCGCGGCGGGGTAACTGTGCTTTCCGGCGTGCACTCCGCACACATTCGTTGTGCAGTGGCGCCGTTCAGCCCACCTGTTCGAGAAAGGCTCGCGGCGAGAGTATGTCGACCGACCCGTAACGTCGCTCGGCGAAATCCCGCCGGTTGCCGGTGACAAGCGCCGCGCCTCCAGCAGTCGCGGTTTGGAGATAAACCTCGTCATCGCCATCGCGCAGACCGAAGACGACGGATGTGGGGCACTCTCATGCATCGCGGTCACGACGTTGCTCGCGTACCTCGGCGACATCCGCGACGGCGGCCGCGATGATCTCCTCCTCCGAGCGGTGCGCATCCTCGGGCGTGGGCTCGATACGCCGGAGGATTGCGGCCACCCGGTCCGCGGCCGCACCGCGGTCCACCACATCCTTGGGACGAAGCAGGATGCCGTCGCCGACGACCGTGGCCTCCATGATGTCGCCCTCGCGCACGTCAAGCCCCTTGCGCAGCTTGGCGGGAATGGTGACCTGGAACTTGGGCTTCACAGTGACGAGCGGCATGGCATTCCCTTAGGAAAGTTGGAATTTCCAATTTTCATACCAGACGATGATCGACATGGCAAGGACTTGGGCGGCCCGTGTTCAGCGCCCGGTATCGGGACAACGCGAAAGACAGGCCAATTCAGAATGACCGTCCGGGCCGCTATGGCTAACCCCGCGTCGGCAGTGCGACGGTGGCTGTCCCGAACGCCGTAGTAAGTCCCGACTGGTTGCTGTTCTGCATCTGCACTTCGACCAGGTGCTCGCCATCGACGACGGACTTTCGCACCACGGAACCGGTGAGCGTGTTCGTGTCGCCGACGATGTTGGGATGGCGGACCGAGGCGCTGAGCTTCTTTAGCGTGCCGTCGTCGCCCATCCAGTCCGTCACGATCTGGGTGAGCCAGCAGACGCGTTGCGGACCGAAGTCGAACTGGCCCGGCATGTTGCGCCGCTTCTGGGCGTGCTCGAGGTCGAACCGGCCGCCGCCGCCGAGTTCCCCCGAACCCTCTGCTTCGAGGCGGTCGCGAGTGCTGCGACGCAGGCCAAGCACGCCGTGGGTGAAGAGGAACAGTTCCGATACCGAGTAGGTGCCCTTCTTCAGCGCCGGCATCTCGTCACCCTCGGCGACATCCTCCCAGCAACGCGGCTCGGCACCGCGTCGCTCGCGCTCCCACACGAGCGGGTCCGCTGCTTCATACACGGTGTCGGGATCGCCGTCTTTCGGATTGCGGTCGTACTGGAGCGTGCCGCCGGTGTTCTCGTAACGCGCCATCAGTGTCTTGAACGTCGCAACCGTCTCGTGGCGATGGTTGGTGTACGTCACTAGCCCGGTGTTGAAGTTGATCGGGCCGATGCGGCTACTGGTCTTTCTGATCGTCTCGCCGACTTTCTCGGTGACGGTGATGCGGTCTCCTAACCAAACCGGCCGGACGAAATCGATCTCGACGCCGGCGTAGTTCACCGGCAGGTACTGCGTTGATACCCGGGCACGGTCGATGGCGCCCGTCTCTCCCGCGATGACGCCAAGCGCGACGCTGTAGAGGAAGCTCGGGGGCGCGGTGATCATGCCGAAGCGGCTGGTACCCGCATGGGCCTCGTCCCGCCAGAGCGGGTTGTAGTCGCCAATGCCCTCGCAGAAGTTGCGTATGTTGTCGAGGCTTGCCTCCTTCGTCGGATGGTGCGGCAATATCTCCCCGATTCCCTTCCGGTACTCGGCTTGAAACTCGTCGATGGTCTTGATCAGATCCGGCTCGGCCATGGTTTCCTCCTCCTGCCCGTCTCGGGTTTACCCGGTTCGCCGACGCGATTTCAACCGCGCCCCGCCACTTCGCGCATGAGCAGATCCATGGTGGCGATCTTCTCGTCGCGATCCCCGAACACGGCGTCCGTGACGACGATTTCGTTCACGCCGATGGCTTCGTACTGCGCGACGATGTCCCTCATCTGGGCAGGCGTGCCCGCGATCGCGCGGCCCGGCGTTTCCAGCGGCTGACGACCTGCGGGATGCGCTTTCAAGCGCTCCTCCACCCTCGCTTCTGTAGTGTCCAGGAACATCAACACCGCGGCCGAGCGCTCGATGTCAGCCGGGTTGCGCCCGATATCCGCACAATGCGCGTCCAGGATGTCGCCCTTGTACTTCATCATTGCGACGTTGCCCCAATGGTTCCACTCGTCGGCGTACTTGGCCGTGATCTTGAGCGTGACCTTCTCGCCACCGCCGCCGATGAGGAGCGGCAGGGGATCCTGTACGGGCTTCGGCTCGAGCGTCGCGTCGGTGAGTTGATAGTAGCGGCCCGAGAAGTTGCTGGTCTTCTGCGTGTACAGCGCCTTGATGACCTGGCACGCCTCGTCCAGCCGCCGCAGCCGGCCGGGGATCGTGTCGAACTCGATGCCGTACTGGCGGTGTTCGTTCTCCTGCCATCCGGAACCGAGTCCAAGGACCACCCGGCCGCCGGAGATGTGGTCCAGGGTGGCGGCCATCTTCGCCAGGACCGCCGGATTGCGATAGGTGTTGCCGGTGACCATCGTGCCGACACGCACTCGCGGCACGCGCGCGGCAAGGGCCGACAGCGTCATCCAGGCTTCGGGGAACGGCATGTCCGTGTTGGCGCCCGCCGACATGAAGTGATCCGCGACCCAGAGGCCGTCCCAGCCGGTGGCCTCGGCGTGCGTACAGAGTTCGACCATCTCATCAAACGGTAGCCACGGGCTGGGCCAGAAACCGAATCGCATCATCCATCTCCTGCAAGCGGTAAGCGCACAGTTAATGGGTACCGGCCCCCGATGTCAAAAGCGATCACACCCATGTACAGCGTTCTGAACGTCCGTGCGGCCTGTTTCGTATCATGGTCGCAGCTCTGGCAAACCCGGCCACGGACAATGACCGACAGCAACTCGTCGCGCAGCTTCGCCGTATCGCCGGCGGACGGGCCCATCGCCGTCACCGGCGCCAGCGGCTACGTCGGGTCGTGGATCGTTCGCGAACTCGTGGAACACGGCTACCGGGTGCATTCGTGCGTGCGTGACCCCGGCAGACCGGACAGGGTCGATCATCTTCTCGCGATGAACGACCAGGGCCTGCCGGGGAGCAATGCGCTGTTCACTGCGGATCTATTGCGGCGCGGCAGCTACGACGCGGCTTTCGAAGGATGCTGCGCCGTCATCCACGCGGGGGCCGTTCTTACCCGTCACCAGGCGACGCCACAGGAGGTGTACGACGGCTGTTTCACCGTGGTGGAGCACGTCATCGAGTCACTGCGACGGGCCGGCACCATCCGGCGCCTGGTCCTGACCAGTTCTTTCTCGGCGGTCTCGCATCCGGCCGACGAAGGTTACGTCTACACCGAGAAGGACTGGTGCACCGATAATATCGAGGCGCGTTCGAGTGACTGGTCGGAAGAGAACATCCCCAACAACCGGCATGCCGCGTACGCCTTCGGCAAGGCACGGGCCGAAGAACTGGTCTACAAGGCGGCCGAAGAGGATGGGCGCTTCGAGGCGATGTCGATCCTGCCGCTCAACGTCATCGGGCCCGTGATGTGCACCTACCACGACGACGGCGGCTGGCAGGTCTGGATCAGGCGCATGCTGCAGGGCGAACCCTTCACCCTCACGCCGGGGGGCAGAATGCTCTGGAACAACATCGATGTCCGCGACGTGGCGCGGGCGCACCGGCTGTGCGCCGAAAGCAGCGTCGCCCGGAACCGGTCGCGCTACATTCTCGCCGCGAAGGATCGGTCGGGAGAGCTCTTCACCTGGCAGTTGCAGGCGAAGCTGAAGGAACTGTTTCCGCGATTTCGGAACATCGGCGGGGAAGAGATGGACGGGGACAGGCCGAAGGAACCCACCTTCGACAAACCACGTGCCTACTGCACGCTCGCACGGCGCGAACTGGGTCTCTCGCCCTACTCGGTCGAAGAGTCGCTGAGGGCGATAGTCGATTCCTATGTGAGGCTTGGGATCCTGCCGGCCAAGACGCCTTAGAGAGCTACACCCGACATCGTTCCGAAGCGCGACTTGATGACGTCTAGAATCTCTGTATCCGACGGTGCGACGACATCGCCGGAGCGCACCCGGTAGGCGTCCGGACAATCCGCGCCCTTAGGTGTCCTGCCCTCCTCCACATCGGCCGTCGCGGCCAGCGCCATCCTGCGAAATCGCACCACCCCGAGATCCGTCTGACCGAGAAGTTCGCGGGTGCGGTCGGCGATCAGCCCCTGGCTGTCGGCGATGGCCTGGTCCTGCTCCGAGATGCCCCGGATTCCGGTGAAGCTGGATTCGCGCTGCAACGTGCGGTCGACCAGGTAGTCGTTCTCGCGGCGCCGTATGGGCACATAGTCCGCGTCCACTTCCGCGAATACGCCCCAACCGCGACTCAGCCGCTCCGTCTCCTTCTCGGTCAGCGGACGATCGGGATTCCAGCAATAGCAGAAGATCCAGCACGACACGTCGTCGATCGGCACCCATGTGTTCCCGAGGTTGTTGTCCTCCGGAAAGTTGCCCGGCGCGAGCGAGTGGTTCGGCATGAGGAACTGGGTCATCCGCCAGTAGAGCTGTTCATCCTCCGCGCGGCGAGACGCGCACAGCAGCAGACCCGCATCGTGCTCGAGCACGGTGAACTCCGGACGCCCGTCCTCGATGAGCCACCGGAATCGGGCCATGGATGGCGGTTCGTTGTCGCCGCGTGCGCTCGTTCCGCGTCGCGAGACCTCATGCAGGCCCACTTTTTCGCCGTCCCGAATGCCCGCGTGCAGGTACGAGAAGTGCGCCGTATCGAGGCCGCCCTCGCACGCCTGCGCCCAGTTGCACTGCTGCAGCTTCTTCGATACGAACCTGTGTTCCGGCGGGACCTCGGCGAACTCGAACCGGGGCAGTTCGGGCGCGGGGCCGTCTCCCATGTACGCCCAGATGACGTCTCCCGATTCCCGCGTCTCCAGTGCGCGAATCGCCGCCCTCGGCCCGATCCGCTCCGCCGCTTCCGGCGCCAGCGTCGGCATATCGAGGCATTTCCCCTGGTGGTCGAACTTCCAGCCGTGATAGCTGCACCGGATGCCGCAATCCGCCACCCGTCCGAAGAAGAGGTTGGCCCCGCGATGGGAGCAGGCCGGCTCGACGATGCCGACACGGCCCCGCGTGTCGCGAAAGGCGACGAAGTCCTCACCCAGGAGCCGGATGCGCTTCGGCGGGCAGTCGGGTTCCGGCAGTTCACGGGACAACAGCGCGGGCATCCAGTACTCGCGAAAAACGTTGCCCATCGGCGTGTCAGGCCCGGTCTGCGTAAGGCGGTCGTTGTCTTCTCGCGTCAGCATTCGAGTCCTTTCGCCACCTGCGGTGCCAGGCAACGACTGTACACTGTCGCCGCATGAAGTTGGGAGTATTGGATCAATCGCCCATCTCGCGGGGCGAGGATGCCCGCGCGGCTGTCGATAACACCATCAGGCTCGCCCAGGCGTGCGAAGCCTTCGGTTATCACCGTTACTGGATCGCGGAACACCACGCTTCCAGCACCCTGGCGAGTTCGACCCCGGAGATTCTCATCACCCGCGTCGCGAGAGAGACCGAGCGCATTCGGATCGGATCCGGCGGCGTGATGCTGCCGCACTACTCCCCGTTCAAGGTCGCGGAGAACTTCCGCATGCTGGAACTCATGTATCCCGGACGAATAGACCTCGGCGTGGGCCGGGCGCCCGGGAGCGACGGGCTCACCGCCGCCGCGCTCGCGTACGGCAACCCTCTCGGCATCGAGTACTACCCCGCGAAGGTCAAGGACCTCGTCGCTTTCGTCTCGGGCGACAAGCCCTTCACCGAGGCGTTCGAGCGCCTTCGCGCGACGCCGAACGCACAGACCACGCCCGACATATGGATGCTCGGTTCGAGCCTCGACAGCGCCGTCTATGCGGGCCGCTTCGGTCTCGCCTTCTCATTCGCCCACTTCATCGCGCCACAGCCGGCCGTCGCCGCGATGCGCCGCTATCGCGACGAATTCAAGGACGAGCACCTCCCGGCTCCGTATTCGTCCATCGGTGTGTTTGCCATCGCCACGGAAGACCCGGAACGAGCGGACCTGTTCCGAAAGATGCGCGAGATACAGCGCATCCGCCGCGATCGGGGAATCCGCGGGCCCCCGCCGACGCTGGAAGAAGCCGCCGCCGCACCGTTCAGCGACGAAGAGATGGAGCGACTACGCGGCAGGCGTTCCCGCCAGATCATCGGCAGCGGCGCAGAGGTAAAGGCAGGGATCGACGCTCTCGTCGAAGAGACCCAGGCGGACGAAGTGGTCGTGCTGACCATCACGCCGTCGTTTGCAGACCGCGTGAAGTCCTACGAACTCATCGCGGACGCCTACCGCGAGTCGGCTACTCCTCCTCCTGCCCGCGACCGATCCTGAACACGTGGCCGTCGGGATGGCGCACGTGCATCTCCCGAACGCCCCAGGGCATGTCCTCGGGGGGCCAGGTCACGTCAAGACCCTGCTCCAGGCAATGTTGGTGGATGGCGTCGACATCGTCGACCCAAATCGACATCCAGACTCCCTTGTCCCCGTTCTCGTCGCCGTCGGGACCGAACGTCCGTGCTGCGGAGCCGCGTCCTCGACCTCCTTGCGCGTCCTGGCAGAGGAAGATCTCGCTGTTCCCCGAGCAGACGCCGCCGAACCCGGGCGGGTCGCCCCACTCCCAGCCCTTGGTCCATCCGAGTTTCTCGAACCACTCGAAGCTGGCGCGAATGTCGGACACGTTGAGAATGGGCGTCAGTCCCTGGGCAATCATCCTGGACTCCTTCATGCAGGTTGACGGCAGAGCATAGATGATCCGGCCACCCGGGCGACAGGAGGCCGGCGCGGTTCTCCCCCGAAAGAGAAGCCGACGGGAGGCCCGAGTGCATCGGTTCCGGGAATCTGGGATGCTTGAACGCAAAGCGATGCAACGAACGAGGCATGTCCAATGAAACTCGGCATTAGTCACCAGCGCCCGCAAGACCTCAACGACGAGCACTTCGCCTATCTGCGCAAGATGGGCGTGGAAACCATGGAGGCGCGCCTTCCGACGAAGGACGCGACCTTCGATACCTTGAGGGACATCCGCGACAAGGTGACGGACGCCGGTTTCGAACTGCACGAGATCATGCTCGACGATCTCTACTCGTCCAGGGAGTTCACGTTGGGGCTTCCCGGCCGTGACGCCACGATCGACCGCTTCAACGAGTTCCTGACGGACCTCGGCCGGCTGGGCATCCAATACACCACGTACGCGTGGCACACCGGCGGCGCCTACATGTCGGGCACGACGACGACGCGCGGCGTGACGACCCGCGAACTCCGGGCGAGCGAGGCACTGGCGCTGCCCGACGCGTACGATACGCAGTACGACGACGACACGATGTGGGCAAACTTCGACTACTTCATGGAGCGCGTGCTCCCGGTCGCGCGGGAGACTGGCGTCAAGCTCCAGTTGCATCCGAACGACCCGCCCCTTACCCACCAGGGGGTGGCCCGCATCTTCCGCAGCACGGACGCCTACCGCGACTCCATCAAGCGCACCGGCGGCGACAACCACGCGGGCATCCTGTTCTGCGTCGGCACCTGGTCCGAGATGCCAGGACCCACCGGCGAGGGCGAGGACATCGTCGCGGCCATCCGCGAATTCGGCCCCACCGGCCACATCCACCAGGTCCACCTTCGCAACACTTCGGGGCCGCTGCCGCAGTTTCACGAAACGTTCCCGGACAACGGCTATCTCGACCTGCCAAAAATAGTGCGCACCCTGGCGGAGGTGGGTTTCGACGGCATCGTCGTGCCCGACCACGTGCCCGGCCGGGGACGCGGTCAGGTCGAGGAAGCGTTCATATTCGGGTACATCCGGGCGCTGATCCAGGCGTGCGGCTGAGGTTGCGCCATCACGCAGCAGGTGAACATGATGACAAGGACGCAAATCGACGCCCCGGTGGCCGGTGAAGAATCCCCAGAGGCATCCGCTACACTCGAAACCATAGTCAGAATCGACCAAGCTCTCGAAAGATACGAAACGCGCATCGCAAGCAGTCTGGAAAGGTTCACCAAAAACTGCATCAGGGACACATGCATGGTCGCAGTGTTGGTTTTCGTCGCGATAAAGTTCCTATAAGGGCGCTGGACATCCTCTTCGGGCAATTGCTCTCGCCTTGACGGAACATCACTACTGCCTTACGCGATCATGTCGAATCTCCGCCTCGGCACGTAGTTCGAGGCTCACCTGTTTTGCGGTCTTTCGCCGCATGACGCACGCCCGAGAATTCCTTAGAATCTCCGTCGAGACCAATGCTCGAAGGGCCAGTTCCGCAGCACCAATGGCAATGTCCGCTTTCGATACACACAAGGCCGTCAAGGCGTTGTGCAGCGCTGGCTTCGACGACGCCCAGGCCGAAGCCGTCGTCGAGCAGATCGGTGGCGCTTTCGACGAGAACATCGCGACCAAGACCGACATCCAAGGACTCGCCACGAAGGAAGAACTGCGACAGGAGGTCGGCCGCCTGGACACAAGACTGGACAGACTCGACACCAAGCTGGACAACGCCGTCGAGAGGTTCGAATTGCGTCTGGCAGCCGAACTTGAGAAGCAGGCCACCAGGTCTCTCAAGTCTATTGTCGTGGTGGCGGCGGCCTTTGTCGGACTGTCGAAGGCGCTCGACCTGCTTGTCGGGTGACTGATCGCCCCCAGGCCGCTTTAGCGGCGGCCGCGCCGGGCATCGACGCTAAAGCTTGAAACCGGTATGGCGGGCGTTCAGGGCGCGCTTAGCTGACTCTGCGCGATCCGCTCCAGAATCCTCAAGCGCAATCGGTCTTCCTCGTCGCGATAGTCCGGCAATCCGGCCAGGTTGCGCGTCTCCTCGGGATCGTTCTCGAGATCGAATAACAGGTAGACCTGCCCGTCGCTATTGATGGCGGTCTTCCACCTCGCGTCGGCCAGCATCACTTCGCCCTGGATCTCGGAGATCGCGTCTTCACGATGCGGCCCGGTCGACCCGTTCATGGCGGGCACCAGCGACTTAGCGAACTGCTGGTACTCGATTTCCCCGCCAGCCAATTCCACAAGGGTCGGGCCAAGATCACAGTTTTCCGCCGACGCGTCGTTGACCCGCCCGTCGTTCGCCGCGCTCTCCGGCGTGCGCACGATCAGCGGCACGCTCACGGCGCCGGCGAGGAAGTTCATCTTGTAGATCAGGCCCCAGTCGCCGTTCATCTCGCCGTGGTCCGACGTGAACGCGATTACGGTTCGGTCCAGTTCGCCGCGCTTCTCCACCGCCTCCAGCACTTCGCCGACTTGGTGATCGATGAGCGTCACGTTGCCGGCGTAGTTCGCCCGCATGGCCGCCTCGTCGCCGGGATCGAGCTTCGGTGAACGGCGCTCCATGTACTCGTCGAGCCAGCCCCGTGGCCGGTCGTGGTCGTCGGCTGCACGCGGGATCGGCGCCGGCATCTCGTCCGGTTCGTACATGCTGGCGTACGGTTCCGGCGTGTCCCACGGTTCGTGGGGCCCGCCGAAACTCACCCAGCAGAACCAGGGCTCCTTGCGGTCGTAACCTTCGAGATAGCGCTTCGCGCACTGGCCGACATAGACGTCGTAATAGTGTTCCAGCGGCAGCACGGACGGCCGGACCACGTGCGGCTTGTTGCCGAAACGCTCCTTGAAATCCGCGCGATAGGCTTCGAGCAAGCCTTGTTCTTCCCACATCGCCGTCATGTGGCTGCCTACGTTCGCGCTGGCCCGGGGTCCGCCAATCTCGTTGACGTCGTCGAGGCCGTAGGCGTGCAGCAGGTACTCGCGCTCGCGCAGATCGACCTTTCCGTGCGGATGCAGGTGTGTCTTGCCGAACAGGCTCGTCCGGTAGCCGAGGTCTCGAATCACCCGCATCCATGTCGATGCGTCCTCCGGCAAGGTGTACTGGAGGTTGTTCCAGACCGCGTTGTTGTGCGGGTACCGGCCCGTCGCGAGCGTCACGCGGGCGGGCACGCAGATCGGCGTCGTGGTGACGCAACGGCTGAAACGCACGCCTTCTCCGGCGAGACGGTCGAGGTTGGGAGTCTTCAACCAGCCGCCGCTGCAGCCCATGGCGTCGGCGCGCTGCTGGTCGGTCATGAAGAACAGGATGTTGGGCTGGGTCATGGCGCTCCCTTTTTGCGACCGGTCAGATCACGCCGCGTTCCCGCATGGCATTGATCGCGGCCGCGTCGTAGCCGAGTTCTCGCAGGATCACTTCCGAGTGTTCGCCGAGTCTCGGCGGGTGCTTTGGCTCCACCTTGGGAACGTCCGCGATGTTGATCGGAGGTCTCACGACCGACGGCACCTCGAACCCGTCGTCCTCCGCCGGGACGATCATGCCGTTGTCCCACAACTGGGGATCGCCGGCGTGCTCCTCGACGATGCCCACCCTTCTGGCCGGCACCTGGACCGCGTCAAACCGCGCCATCCACTCGTCCGAATCCCGCTGCTCGATGATCCTTGAGATCGCCTCGATCAGCGCCTCCCTGTTCTCGGTCCTCCCGCGATCGGTGTCGAAGCGCTCGTCGAACAGGAGGTGAGAGGCGTCCATGGCATCGAACATGAGGAACAGCAGTTCTTCCGTGCGGACCATGTTGAACTGCAGCCAACGTCCATCCGCGCATTGGTACACGCGCCCCAACGCGCGGGGCGCGCGCCTTCTCTCGCGGTACTCGCCGATGTCCGCCCCCGACATGATGCCCTGCGGGATCGCGGCGACCGACCACAGGCCATTGGCGAGGAGCGAGGTGTGCACCATGCTGCCCTCCCCCGTCCGCTCGCGGTGCAGGAGCGCCGTGACTATGGCCGCGTACAGCGAGATCGCCGTGGGGTGATCGCCCATGCCAGGCAAACCCTCCGTCGGCTGCTCGCCGTGCCGGCGCATGAGATCCATCAGGCCGCTGCGCGCCCAGTAGGCGACCATGTCGTAGCCCAGGCCCTCCCGTTCCGGGCCCTTCTCGCCGTAGGCCGACAACGACGCGTAGATCAATCTCGGGTTGAGCGGACGCAGGTCCTCGTACGTCAAGCCCAGGGACTCGCGCGATCTGAAGGCCATGTTGGTGATGTAGACATCGCAACCGGCGATAAGCTTGCGCAGCACTTCCATGCCCTCCTTCTGCTTCAGGTCGAGGACGATGCCGCGCTTGTTGCGCCCCTCCAGGTTCCACATGTAGTTGGAGTCGGCACCAGGCATGGTAGTGGTGCGCCCGACCTGCCGCATGATGTCGCCAGTTCCCGGCTTCTCGACCTTGATGACCTCCGCGCCGAAGTCGGCCAGCATCACCGCAGCAGCAGGCCCGGCAATGACGGTCGCCACGTCCAGGACCTTGAGTCCGGAAAAGGGATACACGTCCATACGACGGCACTGGCTCCCGAGCGCAGCGCCAGTTCTCCCACAAGCTTGTTGGGAGGATTAGTGTCATGGTAGATAACGCCAGTCAAGGCGGACGACGGAATCATGCCCAACCCCGAACAGCAGCGGCTGCTTCGCATCCTCAAAGACGGCATCAAGACAGGCAAGACGGCAGATGCGGGCGGAATTGTCAGGAGTCCGGTCAAGGATTTCACCTGCCCCGATCTGCTGGCGCAGGAACAGCGCGTCTTCTTTCGGGAGACGCCCCTTCTCATGGGCCTGTCGTCGGACTTGCCGGTGGCCGGCAGCTACTGGGCGGACAGCGAGACTGGCCTGCCCATCCTCATGACGCGCAGCGAGGATGGAGAGTTTCACGCTTTCGCCAACGTCTGCCGCCACCGGGGGATGCAGGTGGTTCCCGATGGCCGGGGCGAGCAGGTCCGGTTCTCCTGTCCCTATCACGCATGGACCTATGCCAGTACGGGCGAACTCATCGCCGTCAACCGCGAGTCGTCGTTCGGAGCCGTCGACAAGGCCAGTCGCGGGCTCGTCGAACTGCCGAGCGCAGAATATGCCGGAATGCTGTGGGTCAAGCCGACTCCAGGCGGGGAGATCGATGTCGCCAGTCAACTCGGCGGGCTCGGGGACGACATGCAGCAATGGGACCTGGCGGAGCACCCTTACGGCGCATCGCAAACGATCCACGCGGACATCAACTGGAAACTCGCGATCGACACGTTCGGGGAGAACTATCATTTCGACGTGCTGCACCGGAACTCGCTGACGTCCGAATTTCACGGCAACCTGCAAACACACGACGTGTTCGGCCTGAATTACCGCATGGTGTTCGCGCGGCGCCGATTCATGGAAATCCTCGACGAGGTGGGCGAGTCGGATGAATGGCCCTTCCGACGGATGACGCTGAGCGTCTACTTCATCTACCCAAACGTCATCCTGCTGGTCGACCCGTCCGCCGTAGACGTGCTACGCATGTTCGCGGATGGCGACGATCCCGGAAAGTCCCGGACCGCCCACAGTTTCTATGTCCTTCCGAAAGCTCGGGAATACTACGAAGAGACTCCGGACGGCTATGCAGAGCGCTTCGCCGCCTTCAATCACGTTGTCGAAAACGAAGACTACTGGGTCGCAGCCTCGGTGCAGGCGAACGCCGCCTCCGGCGTGCAGACGCACATCCTCTTCGGCCGCAACGAGCCGGGGCTGCACCACTACCACAACGCCCACCGGCGCGGACTGAACCGCCCGATGCTTCAACTCGAGCCCGCGTGATCGGCGCGTCGGGATAGCCAACCATGCGCACTGTGAAGGCGGACATCGCCATCGCCGGCGCGGGCATCGCCGGCTTGTGGCTCGCCAATCTCCTTCTCAGCCGGGGCTTCGACGTGGCGGTGTGCGAGCGAAGCGAAGTCGGCGGCACCCAGACCATGGCGTCCCAGGGGCTGATCCACGGCGGCGTCAAGTACGCGCTTGGCGGCACCGCGACGGGCGCCTTCGAAGCGGTTTCCGACATGCCGCGGCGTTGGCGTGCCTGCCTCGACGGCAAGGGCGAAATCGACCTGCGCGGCGTGAGAGTGGCTTCCGATCACTACTACCTGTGGTCCCACGACGCGCCTGGCGCGCGCCTCGCGGGATTTCTCGCCAGCAGGCTTCTCCGCGGCCGTGTCGCGAGTCTCGCGCCCGCCGACTATCCAGGCCCCTTCGCGGGCCAGACCGGCACCATGTATCGTCTCGACGACTTCGTGATCGATGTGCCCGGTTTGGTACAACAACTTGCAGCACCACTACGGGACCGGATTTTGCTCATGGCGATCCAACCCGAAGGACTCGTCATGGGGCAGGGAACGGTGCGCGCCTTCGAGAACGCGAACACCCGCGTCGAAGCGGAACGGTTCATTTTCGCTGCCGGCGCCGGCAACGAAGTCCTCGCGGCCGCCGCAGGCGCCACGGCCCGCATGCAGAGACTACCCCTGAAGCAGGTGCTGGTCCGCTGTACCGATCCGGAGCCGATCTTCGCGCACTGCATCGCTGGCTTGCATACAGAGCCGGCGCTGACCGTAACGACCCTGGCGGGGTATCACTACCTGGGCGGCGCCCTCGCGTCGGACGGCGCGAACCGCAGCGATCCGGATCAGGTTGAAGCGGCCAAGGCGGAACTCGGACGCGCCTTGCCATGGATCGACTGGTCGAACCGGGCTTTCGAAACGCTGTCGATCGATCGCGCCGAGCCTGCCGGACGACGCCTGGAAGGTGCGTTCGTCGAAACCCACGAAAACACCCTCGTTGCATGGCCGGGCAAGCTCACGCTTGCGCCCGACCTCGGCGATCGCGTGCTGGCAGCGCTCGCATGACGCTACCACGCAGGCCATTGGGGACGACCGGCATCGAGGTCTCCGTTATCGGTCTCGGCACCGTCAAGCTCGGTCGCAATACCGGGCTCGACATGGCTCCGTTCGAGTTGCCGAGCCTGCGCCAGGCGCGAACACTGGTCGACGGCGCCCGGGACCTGGGCATCAACCTGCTGGACACTGCGGCAGCCTACGGCGACAGCGAGGCGCGACTCGGTGAGTTGCTGGCGGGAATGCGACAGCGATGGGTGCTCTGCACGAAAGCGGGCGAGACCCACGAAGACGGCAAGTCCCGCTACGACTTCAGCGGGGCGGCGATTCGACGGAGCGTCGAGACTTCGCTGCGCCGCCTGCGCACGGACTACCTCGATGTCGTCCTGGTGCACTCCGACGGCCGTGACATGGCGATCCTCGATCGCTCCGATGCCCTCGACACGTTAGACGCGTTGAAACGGGCTGGCGCGATCCGCGCAATAGGCTTTTCTCACAAGACCGTGGCCGGCGGCAGGACCGCCCTCGCGCAATGCGATGTGATCATGACCGCGTTGAGCCACGGTGACCGCAGCCAGCG
The DNA here is from genome assembly GCA_965203615.1 of Candidatus Azotimanducaceae bacterium. Classification (GTDB taxonomy): domain Bacteria; phylum Pseudomonadota; class Gammaproteobacteria; order Pseudomonadales; family Azotimanducaceae; genus VXNE01. Next base: position 2,793,005 of record OZ241900.1, on the reverse strand, counting down.
CGACGTCGTACGCGAGGCTGGCGACCGCGGCTGCGGCGTACTGGTGAAGAAACCGCTGGACAGCGGCACTGCCAAAGCCGAGACGCTACGCTTCGTCGCCGGCCAGCCCGGCGTATCCAGCATCGTGGTCGGCACGACCGATCTCTCGCATCTCGAAGCCGATGTCGCCGCCGTTCTCGACTGACCGCATCGAGCCGGCTACTCCTTCTGATCTGCCCACTCACCGCACCAGTTCATGGATGCAGTCTCAGGCCACGCATTGGGTGCGAATTTGTTGTTCAGAGGGGTCGGCGGAAATCGGCGACACGAACCCGAGTCGGGCGGCCTGCGCATTCGCTCCGATGACCCAACCCAGTAGCGGCAGTTTCCGCATCGGGGGGGAACCATCGTGTTCGAACCGCCATCGCCCGGCTTTTCCATGTCTTATCACACCAAGTTCGATCTCTGACCACGTAACATGCCAGTCGGTCACTGAACGTTCCCTGAAGAAGCCACCAACGCTCGCTCGACAAGCCCAAGTGACGGCCGACGTTCGCGTTTGCTTCCCCGCTGCCGGGGCAGGTTCACTAGCGGATCACCGGCGTTCGCAGCATCCAGGCAAGCGGCTAACTTTCGAATGATCGGATTACGCGGCCTTCGCGCAGTTCCTTAAGCTTCGAATCGTCAATACCCAACCACTCTCTCAACACCTCGTCGGTGTGCTCGCCGATATACGGCGGTGATTCCGGTTCCGCGAGCGGGGTGTTCTGGTAGCGGAACGGCGCTCCGAGCAGCGAGATGGTCTTCCCATCCGCTTCCTCCAGCGTCCGGACCATGCCGCGTTCGGCGACCTCCGGCGAGGCCAGCGCCTTGTCCACGGTGCGAACCTGGCCGGCGGGCAGATCCCGCATGCGCGGAAGCCAGTGTTCCGCCGGCTGCTTCATCAGTTCGCCTTCGAGGATCTCCCACAGCAGCGCCCGGTTCTTGAGCCGGTCGGGAGGCCGGGCGAACCGCTCGTCGCGCGGGAGGTCCGGCCGCTCGATGACGTTCTCGCAAAAGCGCGTAAACAGCCGGTTGGATGCGATGGCCATGTAGATCGGATCCGTCGCGGTGCGGAACAGACCGTTCGGCGTGGCGTATATGTGCCTGTTCCCCACGCGCTCCGGCACGACGCCCATGCCGAGCCACGCCATGGCCATGTTCCCGAGCGCGGCGATCGCGGTGTCCATCAACGCGAGATCCAGGTAGTCGCCCCGGCCCGTCTTTTCGCGCGCGATCAACGCCGCGCATACGGCGCTGGTCGCGTGTCCCGCGGTCAGCGTGTCGATGAGCGACAACGCGGTCCGCATCGGCCGTCCGTCGGGTTCGCCGGTCATGGCCATCATGCCGGACTCCGCCTGCAGCACGGGGTCGTACCCGGGCCGGTCACTCATGGATCCGTGCTCGCCGTACGCCGAAATCGACACGTAAATGAGTCTCGGACAGATGGACATGACGCGTTCGTGGTCGAGTCCGAACCGGTCCATCACGCCGGGCCGGAAGTTCTGCACCAGCACATCGCACTGGCGCGCTAGGTCGAGCGCCATCTGCTGGCCGGCCGGATTCTTGAGGTCGATGGCGACGCTCTTCTTGTTGCGGTTGAACCCCATGAAGAACGGGCTGCGCGCCGGCTGCCCCTCCTCGTCGAGGCCGCGCACGTCGTCACCGGTCGCCGGGTTCTCGATCTTGATGATCGTGGCCCCCAGGTCGGCGAGCTGTTGGGTTGCGAGCGGCCCCGCGATGATGCGGGAGAAATCGAGGATCTTCACGCCGGCCAGAGGCGGCGTTGCATTGGTCACTGATTCAGCCTGCGTCTCCATTGAAGTCCTTAAGGCAGCAAAGCGGCATAGACGTCACGGTCGACGCCGATCATCTGCCGTGCCTGACGGCGACGCCAGCATGGCAGGGCGGTTGTCATCCCCGTCGATGATCGAAATCAGCATACCACCGGTGCAAAACCGGCTGTAACATGGCTCGCATGGAAGTACGCCTTTGGCAACCGGGTCAATGCCGACACTTCCTTACGCGTCAGCGGTCGGGGAAAGCTTCCCCGGCTGAAGGCTCCTGGACCATGCGGAAGCGCGCAAGGAGAAGAGATGAAGCTGGTCGATCCCACCGTCGCCGCCCCCGTCAGGCAATCCCGGCGGGCCCCCGCCCTCGCCAGCCTGGACGGGTTGACGATTGGCCTGCTGTCCAACACGAAGCTCAACGCGGATGTCCTGCTCGAGGAGACCGCCGCGATGCTGCAGGCGCGCTTCGGCGGTAACGTCCTGCCCATGGTGGCGAAAGGCAGCGCCGGCGCGCCCGCGCCGGCAGATACGCTGAAGAAGCTCTCAGAGGCGTGCGATTACCTGATCACCGCCTCCGGCGACTGAGGCAGTTGCTCGACGTGCAGTTTGCATGACGGCATCACCTTTGAGCAGACCGGCAAGCGGGCGGTCGTTCTCTGCACGACACCGTTCGAGGTCACCGCGAAGAACATGGCGCGGATGCTGGGCCTTCCCGACTACCCCTTCGTGATGGTCGATCATCCCCTGGGAAGCTGCACCGCGGACGAACTCAGGCAAAGGGCCGCAGCCGCTTCAGAGCAGGCAGTCGGCATCCTCATGGGATGACCTGACCGCGACATCGCTCCCAGCCCGCAGATACTAGGACTGCGCGGTTGTCGCCATCGATCAACAGTCTATGCACACGCCGATGGGTTGGCTCTGCATGATGGAGCCCCGGCCCCGGCTCCAGGACGGGATGAACGCCGAATGGCCGCCCCCGTCGCCCCCGCCCACGGTGACGAGAATGTCGTCGGGATTCAGGCCCCGGTGAAAGTCCTGCCTGCCCTGGCGCTCGTATTCGCGGAGCACGAACTTGCCGATACGCTCCATGCCCTCCCTCGGTCGCCTCGCGTGATCGAAGAGGTACTCCTTCACCATCGCCTTGGTCCAGCCGGCGCGCGCGATGATCTCGACGTGTTCCGGACAGATCACCGCCACGCTCTGTCCCGTGGTGATGCAGCCGTAGTTCGCCATGGCGTCCGCCAGCGTTGCCAGGATGGCTTCCGGCGTGTTGCCGCCGTGGTTCTCCACGTTGATGAAGCCCGCTCCCGCGAAAACCGTGACCGAACTGACGCCTTCGGGATAGCCGAGTTCTTCGCATAGCGGCGGCCACGGGTTCCTGTCCGCCCGTTCGGCAATGCAAAAGCTGTACTTCCCGGGATGACCCTGCGTAGACCTGTCAGCCAGGCCCGGTACCGTCCGGAATACATTGAGGAGCGCCAGTCTCACGGCACGGCCGATGGTTGCATTGGCCCGATTTCCCGGCCCGAAGAGGTTCCCTCCGGCATTCATCCCGATCTGCTCGACAACGGGTCCGCTGACGATGAGCAGGTGTCCCGAGCCGCCCGTGCTGACGGAGCTGGCGTGGAAGTTGAACGGTTCGCGGTCCATCGCTTCGAAGGCCGCCGCGACGACCGGAAAGTACTCGGGCAGGCAGCCGGCCATCACCGCGTTTACCGCAGCGGCCCGGATCGTCAGTTCCAATCCTGTCGCCGGATGATGTGCCAGAACAGTCTCGGGAGGCCTGCCCTCCATCGCCATCATGGCCTCGACACGGCCCGTTTCCGGCGGCACCACCGGTAGCCCGTCTGTCCAGCCCTGCTCGTAGCAGTAGTCAATGGCAGCCAATGCGTCGCCAGGAACTTCGTGGCCCTTGTCGATTGCACCACTGGCCATGGGCTCGCCTCCCTGGATGGATCAGCGGTCCATGCTCCGACTTATGCGTGGACGACGTCAAGCACGCCTTTGAGACCAAAGCAAGTAACGGTACTCTGGCCGCCCCGAACATCACCACCGAGGCCCATGACCACGGCCGCACTCATCCAACGCCGTGAGCGCCTGCTTGGCCAGCGCATGCCGCTGTTCTATTCGGAACCGGTGCACATCGTCCGGGGCGAGGGCATCTGGCTGTACGACGCGGCCGGCAAGCAGTACATGGACCTGTACAACAACGTGCCCTGCGTCGGTCACGCGAACGCTCGCGTGGCGGCGGCGATGCAGGCCCAGGCCGGCACCCTGAACGTGCACAGCCGGTACCTGCACGAGGCGATCCTGGACTACGCCGAGCGACTCACCGAGCTGCACGCCGAATCCCTCACCCGGGCGGTATTCTGCTGCACCGGCACCGAGGCGAGCGAAATCGCCCTCCTGATGGCGCGCGCGGCCACCGGCGGCCGGGGCATCATCTGCACGGACGCCTGCTACCACGGCAACAGCACCGAGGTCCGGCGGCTCGCCAATGCGCGCCGCGACCGGGAAGGCAACCCGGAGATCCGCGCGATCCCCTACCCGCAACTGTATCGTCCGCTCGATCCCTCCGTTTCAGAGACCGAACTCACCGAGCTGTACCTCGGTCGGGTGCGCGAGGCTATCGCCGACTTCGACAGGCGCGACGTGCCGTTTGCGGGAATGTTCGTCTGTTCCCTGCTCGTCAACGAAGGACTGCCCGATATCCCCGGCAGTTTCATGCCCCGGGCCGCCGAGATCGTGCGCGAAGCCGGCGGCGTGTTCATCGCCGACGAAGTCCAGGCGGGGTTCTGCCGCAGCGGCAGATGGTGGGGATACGAGACATCCGGTTTCGTCCCCGACATCGTCACCCTGGGGAAGCCAATGGGGGCCGGCCTGCCGCTCGCTGGCGTCGTCGCGCGCCCGGGCCTGGTCGATGCGTTCCGCGAGCGGACCGGCTATTTCAACACCTTCGCTTCCTCCCCCCTGCAGGCAGCCGTCGGCATGGCCGTCCTCGACGAGCTGGAGGAGCGCGAGCTGCTGGGCAACGTCGTGGACGTCGGCGGGCACCTGCGCGTCGCGCTCGATCAACTGCGGTCCGAGCACGAGTGCATGGGAGATGTCCGCGGGCACGGGCTTGCGCTGGGCGTCGACTGGGTGAGGGATCGCGAGTCCAGGGCGCCGGACCGACGCGGCGTCGGCCGGGTTGTCAACCGGCTCAGGGAAAGGGGATTCCTCGCCGGAAGCGCGGGGTCTCTCGGCAATGTGCTGAAGCTCCGGCCGCCTCTCGTGTTCTCCAGGGACAATGCCAACCTGTTCCTGGACGCGTTCTCCGAGACGCTGGGGGAACTCCATGGCTGAAGTCCGCCCGGAGCTTCACGCCCTCGCACGGAAAGCCCTGACTGCCTGGGAGTTGAAAGACGCCCGTCTTCAGCCAATCGGCGTCAGCGAGAACGCGTCATTCCGTGTCGACACGCCGGACAGGCGGTACGTGCTCAGAATCCATCGCCCCGGATACCACACGCTGGCCGAGCTGGAATCGGAACATGTCTGGACGGGTGCGTTGCTCAAGGCCGGAGTAGACGTGCCTGTGCCTGTGCGTACCCGCGAGGGTCACGGGTACGTCGCGCTTCCTTTCGGGGAAGGGAAGCGGCACATCGGCATGCTCGAGTGGGTGGACGGCGAGATCCTGCACTACGTCATTCGCCGAAACCCAAGCGATCTTGCTCGACAGTTCCGCGCTGTCGGCCGTATCGCGGCAGCCATTCACAACCAGTCCTCCCAGTGGACTGTGCCCGACGGATTTCGCCGGCATCGTCTCGACCTGGATGGCCTGCTGGGCGACAACGCGTTCTGGGGTCAATTCTGGAGACTGCCACAGATGAGCAAGGCACAGCGGGAGGTGATCGCGAGCGCCCGTCGAGCGATCGCCGAGGAACTATCGCGCCTGGGGCACGGATCCCGGACATTCAGCCTGATACACGCGGACCTGCATACCGCCAACCTGGTGGTCGGCGAGCATGGTTTGCATGTCATCGATTTCGACGATGCCGGCTTCGGCTGGCACCACTACGAACTTGCCGTGGCCCTGCACCGCCACTACGGAGAGGACCGGTTCGGCGACATTCAGGCGGCCCTGGTCGACGGTTATCGCGAGGTGCGCCCGCTGGCTGATTCGGTTGTGGCCATGTTGCCGATGTTCCTGCTGGTGCGCTCGCTCGTCCATCTTGCCTGGCGATACCAGCGACCCGAACACGGGACGGACCTGGCGGAAGACATCGAGGACACAGTCGCAGAAGCGCGGAACTGGATGGATTAGCCGGGCCGGAGGCAAGATGCGGCGGACCACTCGCTGACCTGAACTCCCATGCGTGTCCCTCCGCGACCCACCGCAGCGGAGACGTCGGGGCCACCCACTCGATTGCGTAGCCTTCGGTCCACGACCATAATCCCGGCATGCACGCTAGCGCGAACTCGATCTGCTCGGGAGCGATCCTGTGCGCGGCTTTTTTCTGCACGGCCCACGCCAGCGAGGACGGGCCCACCGATGCGATGCCGCGACTGCTCGAGGAGGTCGTCACCACCGCGTCGAAGAAGAGCGTGGCGGAGGCCGCGCAGGATGTCGCGGGGGCTGTCAGCGTCCTCAACGGGACACGGCTGGACACGCTCCATGTCGACGACATCGAGGATCTCGGCTACGCGCTGCCCAACGTCGCGTTCGACAGCATCGGCACCGGCAAGGGCATCGCCAACTTCTCGATCCGCGGCATGGGCGTCGCCGGTTCCATTCCCTCGATCGACCCCACCGTCGGCGTGTTCGTCGACGGCATGTATCTGGGCGTGAACTACGGCGTCGTCATGGACATGCTGGATCTCGAGGCCATGGAGGTGCTGCGCGGCCCGCAGGGCCTGCTGTTCGGCCGCAACGTGATCGGCGGGGCCGTCCTGCTCCGCTCGCGCCGACCGTCCGGAGAGTCCTCCGCCTACGCGTCGGTGCGCCGCGCGACCGGCCCCGAGACGCGCGCGGCAGCCGCGGCGGAGCGCAGCTTCGCCGGAGGCACCCTCGATGCCCGGCTCGCCGTCGGCTACCGCGACGACGACGGCTGGTTCGACAATGACGCGCCGGGCGGCGGACCGGTGGGCGCCGAAACGGCCTGGGCCGTGCGGCCGGTACTGGCGTTCAAGCCCGCAGAGGACCTGGATGTCACCGTCATCCTCGAACGCGGCGACTCCGACGGCGACGGCCCCGCGAGCCAGAACCGGCACCGCTTCACGGGCTTCGACTTCGCCATCGACGAACCGGGGTTCTCGCGCGTCGATTGGCGCCACATCGTGGTCCAGGCCGAGCGGCGCCTCGGCCGCGGCCGCATCATCAACGTGTTCGGCGCGCGCGGCGTCGGCCACGAGTCGCTCGCCGACATCGATTCCACGACGCAGCCGATATTCCACCTGTGGGCGTTCACCGACCAGCAACAGGTCAGCAACGAACTGCGCTATTCGGGCCGGCTGCGCGAGCACGTCGAGGTCACCCTCGGCGGCTACGCGTTCGGTCAGAAGATCCGCTACCGCGAGCGGCGCGCGATCCGCGGCGCGTGGGGGAGTCCCTTCGGGGGCGACCAGCGCCACCGGACCGCTGGCGTCTTCGCCAACATCGACCTCCACCCTGGCGAGCGCTGGGTCGTCAGCGCGGGCGCGCGCTACACGGTCGAGAAGAAGGCGGTCGACATCGCAACCGCCGGAGCCGCCGGCTGCGACGCGCGTTCCCATCGTTGTGACTACGACTTCGAGGACGACGACGCCTGGCGCAACGTCACGCCGCGCCTCGCCGTGCAGCGGTGGTTCGGCAACCACACGCAAGTCTACGGAGAGTACACGCGAGGCTTTCGCAGCGGCGGCTACAACCTGCGCAACACCTCGCCGACCGCCTCGCCGGGGCCGTTCGACGAGGAGGAGCAGGACGCCGTCGAGATCGGCCTGAAGACCGAACTCGCGCGCCTGCGCGTAAACCTCGCCGCGTTCCGCAGCCGCGCGCGCGGACTGCAGCGGCAGGTGACGCGGCACGATATCGCCGCCGGCGCGGTCCAGGTGACGGCCAATACCGCCGACGCCACGATCAAGGGGATCGAAGCCGAGACCGTCGCGGCACTCGGAGAGGCTTGCACCGCCAGCGCCTTCGTCGGCATCGCGCGCGGCGCCTACGACCGGGTGCGCTACGACCTTGACGGCGACGGATCGACGGCCGGGGACGAGCGGCTTAAGCTCCCGCGGCTCGCGCCGCTCACCTTCGGCGCGGAGACCCGGTGCCGCCGACAACTGGGGATCTTCGGACTGGTGACCGCGCGCATCGGCATCGCACACCGGGACGACAGCGAGATCGCCCACGACAATACCGGCGTGCTCGACGGCGGCGATGTGCTCGACGCCAGCGTCACGTTCGCCCCCTCGCCGTCGCTCCGGTTCACGGCGTATGGCCGCAACCTGCTCGGCGAGGTGTTCCGGCGAAGCCATTTCGACCTGACGGGTCTCGTCGACTCGACCTACTCGCCGCTCAAGGAAGGCCGCGTGGTCGGGATCGAGGCGCGGCGAGAGTTCCGGTAGCGGCGCATGGGGACGCTCCCCACCGTTCCTGCTCGCGACGCCGCATCCATCGTTTACCAGACAACCCTGTCGACAGCCGTTTGGGTTGGCCTGTCTGGTATCGTGTTCCCATGCGTCAGCACGTTGTCGAACGTCGCGGAAAACTCAAGGAACTTGATCGTTCGTTCGATCAGGAGTTCTGGCAGGCCCAGACTCCGAAAGCGAGATTTGACGCGACTTGGGATCTGATTGTCCACTACACCAAGGTCAAAGGGATCGATGTTCGTCAACTCCGACTTCAGCGATCTGTTGAGTCTTTTCAACGCCAAGCGCGTTAGGTACATGGTGATCGGCGGATACGCCTACGAGACTGGATTCGGCTTGCCAGCCACGGCTGTGGTTTTCAGTCCGACTTGATCCGATCGATGATGGAAGTCGTTGAGGAGTCCTCGAACAGTCCCAGCACCTTGACCGCGCCGCCGTAGCCCCGGACGAAGTCACCGCCGACGACCTCGCTTTCGGCGTAGTCTCCTCCCTTTGTCAGGACATCCGGGCGCAACGCAGCCAACAACGCCTCGGGCGTGTCCTCCGAGAACGACGTCACCCAATCCACCGAGGCCAGGCCATCGAGCACCCGCATGCGGCTTTCCACGTCGTTCACGGGGCGGCCGTCGCCCTTGAGCCTGGCTGCGGACGCATCGTTGTTGACCGCCACCACGAGGCGGTCGCCGAGGCCGCGCGCCTGCGCCAGGTAGCCCACATGACCCGCGTGCAGGATGTCGAAGCAACCGTTGGTGAAAACGATCTTGTCGCCCCGGCCACGCGCGGCGGCGACGGCGGCGATCAACGCATCGCGGTCGAGCACCCCTTGTTCGACGGTCGGCTGCCTCGCAATGGAACGATTGATTTCCTCGGCGGTCACCGTCGCCGTGCCAATCCGTTCGCAGACCAGTCCGGCGGCGAGATTGGCCATGCGGGCACCGTCGATCACGCTCCAGCCCAGGCCGGCGGCCACGCCCAGCCCGGCGGCGACGGTGTCGCCCGCGCCCGTCACGTCGTAGATCTCGACGTTGCCTGCCTGTACGCGATGGCTGGCGCCGCCCCGTTCGATGACGGTGAGTCCTTCGCCGCCCAGCGTCACCACGAGCGCGCCGACGTCGATGCGATCCAGCAGTTCCCCGCCCCGGCGCGCCAGATCTTCTTCATCCGCCCACGCCCCGACCGCATGCTCGAATTCCGATCGATTCGGTTTCAGGACATCGGCGCCCGCATAGCGGCCCGGATCCTTGAACTTGGGATCGACCACAACCGTCACGCCCGCCTGCTTCGCGGCCGCGACAATCCCTTCCGGCGCGTCGACAACGCCCTTGTCGTAGTCCTCGACAATGAGCGCGTCGGCCGCGGCAATGTGCCTCTCCAATGACTCGAGAACGCGACCGGCGACCTGCGCGGGCGGCGGTCCCTCGAAATCGAGACGGATCAGTTGCTGGCGCTGGCTAAGGACGCGCAGCTTCAGCGTGGTCTCCCAGTCGGCCACCTCGACGAAATCGCAGACCACGCCCGCTGCTTCCAGCCTGGCGCGCATCGCGTCCGCGACTTCGTCGTTCCCGACCGCCGAGACGAGCGTGCACTCCGCCCCCATCGCGACGACGTTCAACGCCACGTTGGCGGCACCTCCCGGACGATCTTCCGCCAGCGAGATGTCGACCACGGGGACCGGCGCCTCCTGGGAGATGCGGCGCGCATCGCCATACCAGTACCGATCCACCATGACATCGCCCACCACGACGATGCGGCACGATGTGGCGAGGGGAAGCGCAACAGTCATGGGTCCGATGCTAGTGCCCGTTCGGGTCAAAATCTACGCCAACCGTCCGCGTCTCCGGGCATCGCCAAGCCCCGTCCCCCTTGCCAATGCGAACAAAAAACCACTACTCAACCGCCCGAAGTTGGATACAGTTCGCCGCATGGGCAAGCTGTTCGGATCTCCCAGGCACTGGCCGCACCTGGCGCTGATCGGCGTTGCGCGGCTTGCGTGCCTGCTGCCCGTGCGCGGCTGGCTCGGGCTGGGGCGCGGCATCGGCCATGTCGGGTACCGGATCGCCAAGCGGCGGCGGCGAATCGCCGAGATCAACATCCGGTTGTGTTTCCCCGACCTCGACGAGCGCGAACGCGCGGAACTGGTACGACGCACATTCCTGTCCGTCGGCATGCTGGCGATGGAAATGGCCTACTGCTGGTCGCACCCCATCGAAAGGCTGGCGCGGCGCATGGAGATACATGGACTGGACGTCCTGCGGGAAGCGCAGTCCGAGGGACGCGGCATCCTGCTGGTTGGGGGGCACTATCTCACCCTGGACCTCGGAGCCGCACTGCTGTCGACGGAAGTGGAACTCGACGCCGTGTACCGCCGCAACAAGAACCGGGCCATAGAACACCTGATGCTCAAGGGGCGCAAAAGGTTCTGTGGCCGAATTATCGAGCGCAACGACATTCGCCGCGCGATCCGAAGCCTGCGCGATCGCCGTCTTCTGTGGTACGCGCCGGACCAGGACTACGGGATCAGGCACTCCGTGTTCGCGCCATTCTTCGGCCAGACGGCGGCAACGATCGCCACGTCGCGGCTCGTCAGATTGACCGGCGCGCGGCCGATCCTCTTCAGCCATTTCCGCGATCCCGAGAAGGGCACCTGGTCGCTATACCTGCAACGCATCGACAACTATCCGACCGGTGACCACGAAACGGACGCCGAACACCTCAACCGCCTGATCGAGGCGGAGATTCGCAAACATCCCGAGCAATACCTGTGGCTGCACCGGCGTTTCAAGACGAGGCCGGATGGGGTTCCATCGCCGTACGCGTGAGGGCTGATCGGCTGCGAATCTCAGCGTAGCGGGCCTCGGGCCGCCGCTCAAGAGCGTTGCGGGCATCGTTGAATCCGCATCGCACGATGGAGACTAACCAGAGGAGGCACACGGATTCAGCCCTCCCCGCGCGCGTCCACGGCAGTGGCCGCATACCGCTCGACCAGTGTCCCGCTTGATTCCCAGAGTTTCGCGCCGCTGGCTTCGTCCGTAGCCAATTCGGACATCCGTTTCTCCACCATCATGTGCAGGTAGATTCCCGTCCTCGCAGCCGCCTCATCCGAGCACGAGAGATAGATGACGGGCTGCGCGGCCTTCTCGGGACTCTGGAACAACAGTCTCATCAGGGGACGGATGACGGGTTGAAGGATTGCCGGTGCTTCCCGCGCAATACCGGTGGCGATAGCACCGGGACACACCGTGTGCACCGCGACCTCCACCGTTGCTTTGCCCGCCGGATTCAGCCGGCGCGAGAGTTCGCTGGCGTAGGTGCACATGTGCAGTTTGCTGTAACTGTACCGCTGCAACGCCTTGCCGGCCCCCTGGTACGCGCGAAAAGCGCCAAACGTATCGAAGTCGATCGGTTCGGAGGAGCGGTGCGTCTCGGATGAGACGAAGACGATGCGGGGCGTAAGTCCGGACTCCCCGGATGGTCGAAGGACACCGTCCTTCAGCCATCGGTGCACCATGACGCGGTTGGCCAGGAAGTGGACGGCGAACATCGTCTCGAACCCCTGCGGCGTTCTGCGCGCCCGCAACGCCGCCAATCCCGCGTTCAGCACCGCGATGTCGATAGCCGCGCTCCGTTCCCGCAGTTCGTCGCACAGCCTGTGTACAGAACGCAGGTCAGAAAGATCGACGCGAAGCATCTCTACCAAATCGGAACCAGACTGCCGTTTGACCTCCTCCCGGGCCTCCGGGTACCCGCTGCGGCAGGCCATGATGACGCGTCCGCCACGCCGCGCGAGATCGATCGCAACCGCCTTCCCCAGGCCGCGGTTGGCTCCGGTCACCAGACACGTCTTGCCCTCGATTCGGACACTCGCCGGCACCGGGTCGAGTACCGGCCTATCCCGGAGCGTATTCCGGATCGCAGTAACGACTGCGTCACCGAGGGTGCCGTACCCGCCATTCATCCCCCGCATCTTCCATGGTCGACGAGCGGGGCCGGGCCACAGGCGAAGCCGAAGGCGCCGGCTGTGGGGCACTCACGCAGGCTCATGGGGCACTCCGTATGCGCGACGATAGAAGCGGAAGCACCTCTCGACAGATTCCGGGGTCAGGCCGAAGTCGTCGAGGCGATACACGTGTCTCCCGTAGCGGTGTTGCGTGTTCTTCCTCGCGGCGCGCTCCGCCGGGACCCGTGCCACTTCGTCGAAAGCGACACCCGCGCAACGGTAGATTCGCCGCAGTTCGGCGACCGGATCCGCCAGCAGGTCGTAGTAGGAGACGTCGACGAAGCGGCGGGGGTCTGCCGTTCCGCGCACTTCAATGGACAGTTCCATCATGCGGCGCATCTTCCGCGTCCAATGGGCGGCAATCTCAAGCGTGTCGACACTGTCGCTCAACATCCCACGTCCGTGGGCCACCATGCTGCAAAAAGACGGAACGGTCACCTGCGGGTCGCGATGCGTCTGGACGATCGTCGCTTCCGGGAAGACGGTGAGGATCACGTCGAGATACTCCGCGTGGTGGGGCGTCTTGAGCACCCAGAACTCGCCCGGCCGTTGCCAGTGCAGCACCTTTAGCAGGGTACGGAGGTATGCGTATGCATTCGTGTGGTCCTGACCTTCGAGCCATTTCGCATAGCTCGGCACATGCATGACGGCCTCAAACGACTGGCTCATGAAGCAGAGGTCAAGCAGCAGTATGTCCTCTTCCGGCGCATCGTGTTCTATCGGATGCACCGCGAAGAACTCCGGCGCCAGATAGGCGATGGCTTTCTCGACCATTCGCGCGCGCCTGATCCGGACACGCGTGGTCGCTGGAAGCGGATCCAGTGCTTCCCACGCGCGCAGTGCCCGCGCCCGGGGGTCTGCCCCGATCAGCCGATGCACCGTGGTCGTTCCCGTTCGCTGCAGCCCCGCAATAACGATGATCTTGCCCAGTTCGACATCCCGAATCTCGGGTTGTCGCCGCAGCAGTTCCTCGACCCGCAGGTGTTTGGCCAGCGCACCCTCCAACCGGGCCTTTTGTATCCATCTGCCTAACGGCGTCAGTTCAGCCTCCGAGTTGATGGCGTCAACCAGGATCCGCAACGGTTCGAGAAACCATTCCTCGCCAAAGTCCCCGAGCCCCGTCCGCCGCCTCGCCCTGGCAACCATTTGCCCCACGTCGAGACGACCCGGAAGTCCGCACAGGCGAGCCGTCTCGTTCAGTATCGAGACGGCAACAGGCCGGTATGGCTTCTCATACTGCGTCGAAGTGTCCATCGCCAGCCTCAAGCGTTCCGCATGCTCTGCTCCGCACCGCGCTCAATGGCGTCAGGCGCAATGGGCAGCCGGTTCTTCTCCTGCGGGGCGTTGCCCAATACGAACTCGAAACGGCCGTCCCTGTCCATTTCGATTTCGCCAGCCTCGATATGGCAGAGGGCGGCTGCCGACCCCCTGCCCGTAGTGTCGGGCATCTTCCTCATGGACTCGCGCTTTGCGGCCGGAATACTCGCGACATCCACCAGGTATTGCCCGACGTGTCCCGGATGCCGCAACTGCGCTCGCCGAACGCACCGCAGACCATTGCCACAATAATTGCATTTGATAGGTCTTGGTTGTTTTATTTGAATGGTTGTTTTCATTTCAAATGGATGGTTACATACCTTGCAAATGATCGATTCCAAGGTGCTCAATTGTATCGGCCAAGAATTGCCGACGCCGAACTCTCCGCCAGGCTAGAGTCCTCCGGCGCCGTGCTCATCGAGGGTCCGAGGGCGTGTGGCAAGACAGCCATGGCCCGTCAGGTCGCAGCCAGCGAGGTGTTGCTCGATGTGGACGAGAACGCACGTCGGGCCATCGCGATCGAACCCGCATTGGTGATGGCCGGGGACACACCTCGGCTAATCGACGAATGGCAGATAGAGCCGGCGATCTGGAATCACATTCGGCGGGCGGTGGACGAACGAAGCAAACGCGGACAATTCGTATTGACGGGCTCCGCCGCACCGACGGACGACGTTACGCGCCACACGGGCGCAGGTCGCATATCCCGTTTGCGTTTGCATACGATGAGTCTCAAGGAGACAGGCCATTCCACCGGGGAAGTATCGCTGGCCAACTTGTTGAACGGCCATTTTGAGGGCTGTGGCGCGCCTTCTTCCACGCTCCTTGAGCTTACCGTTCAACTCTGCCGAGGTGGCTGGCCCGGTGACCTGGATGTCTCGGACCAAGCCTGCCTGAGGTCACGCGTCGACTATCTGGAGGAAATCCGCCGCGTCGACATCGTCCGCGCCGATGGAGTTCGACGCAATGCAGACAACGTGGGTCGCGTAATTCGCTCCCTTGCGCGCAATGTGGCGACGCCAGTCAGCGCGCGAACCATCGCCGCAGACGCCGGTGGGGATGCCGGTCCCCTGGACCCTCCCACCGTACGCAGCTACCTCGACGCGCTACACCGACTGATGATCTGTGAAGAACAACCCGCCTGGTCTCCGAGGCTCCGCTCCCGATCACGCTTGCGGCAATCGCCCAAGCGCCATTTCGCCGATCCATCTCTCGCCGTGGCCGCGCTCGGAGCAACCCCTGAAAGACTATTGGAGAATCTCGAATACCTCGGATTCCTGTTTGAGTCCATGGTGTACCGCGATCTGACCATCTACTCCCGGGCCTGCGACGCCAGGGTCTACCACTATCGCGACAACACCAACCTGGAAATAGACGCGGTGGTCGAGAACCGCCGCGGTGACTGGTGCGCCTTCGAGGTGAAACTTGGCGACGGCCAGGCGGACGCCGCAGCCGAATCACTTCTGAAGTTCCGCGAACGTACGGACTTGAGTGTCGCTGGCGAGCCAAAAGCCCTCGGCGTCGTCGTGAGTTCGGGATATGGGTACGTCCGGGACGACGGAATCGCAGTGATACCCATCACCGCACTGGGGCCTTAGCCAACCCGCCCTGCCTGGATCGTTCGCGACAGAATAGCCAGCCGCGGCCTCAGTACAGGTGGCAGGCGATCAGGCGAGCAGGCTCCTCACCCTCCGGGTCCGCGACGCTCTTCAGCTCGGGTGTGGTTCCCCGGCACACGTCCATCACCTTCGGACACCGGTTGGCGAAACGGCACCCTGGCTGAATGTTGACGGGCGACGGAATCTCGCCCCGTATCGCCGTCCGTCCGCGGTCTCGCTCCGTGGCCGGGTCGGGCTCGGGATTCGAACCCACCAGCATCTGCGTATAGGGATGCTTCGGATGGAAGAAGACGTCGTTCGACCGCCCCAGTTCGATCAGGGAGCCGAGGTACATCACCGCCATCCGATCGGAGACGTAGCGCACCATGGAAAGGTCGTGGGCGATGAAGAGCATCGTCAGACCCATGGACTCCTTCAGTTCCCCGAGCAGGTTGACGACCTGCGCCTGCACCGACACGTCGAGCGCGGAAATCGGCTCGTCGCAGACAACGAATTCGGGCTGCATGATCAGCGCCCGCGCGATACCGATGCGCTGCCGCTGCCCGCCGGAGAATTCGTGCGGATAGCGCGCCATGTGCGCCGCGTTGAGCCCGACGCGCTCGAGCCAGTCGCCGACGCGGTCGCGCACTTGTGCGCCGGACAGGCTGGAATGCAATCTCAAGCCTTCGCCGACGATCTCGCCCACCGTCATGCGGGGGTTCAGGGACGAATACGGATCCTGAAAGATCATCTGCATCGTCTGCGCGTGACGCTGGAAGTCCCCCGGCGCGTAGCTTTGTGGCAGCGTTTCGCCCTGGAACTCCACCTCCCCGGCCGTCTTGTCGAGCAGGCCCAGCAAGGTCTTGCCGAACGTGGACTTCCCCGACCCGCTCTCGCCCACCAGCCCGACGATCTCGCGCCGGTCTACGTGCAGGCTGACGTCGTCCACCGCATGCACGGTCTGGTTGCGACCAAGGTCGAAGTGCTTGGTCAGTCCACGGGCTTCAATGAGCGCCGTCATGCGGTCCTGTCCTCGCGCGGCCCGGCATAGTGCAAGTCCTCGATCCGACGCGGGCAGTCGGCATGATGCAGCCAGCAACGCGTCGCGTGTCCCGATCCGACCGCGAACGCCGGCGGCGGGTCGTTCTGGCACGCTTCCATGGCGTGGGGGCAGCGGGCGAAATAGGCGCATCCGGGCGGCGGCGCGAACAGGTCCGGCGGCGACCCGTCGATCGGCATCAGTTCCTGCTCGGCGTCGTCCCGGTTTGTCGGCATGGCCGCCCTTAAACCCACGGTGTAGGGGTGGGCGGAGTTGTAAAAGATGTCGTCCGCCGTGCCCGTCTCCAGGAACTCTCCCGCGTACATGACCGCCACTTCATCCGCCATGCGCGCCACCACACCGAGATCGTGGGTGATGAGGACGATCGCCATGTTGTTCTGCTGCTGGAGGTCGCGCAGCAGATCGAGGATCTGTGACTGTATGGTGACGTCGAGGGCGGTGGTCGGCTCATCGGCGACGAGGATGGAGGGGCCGCAGGCGATCGCCATGGCGATCATGGACCGTTGCAACATGCCGCCGGAGAACTCGAACGGGTACTGTCGGGCGCGTCTGCGGGGCTCGTTTATGCGGGTCATTTCCAGCAATTCCACCGCAGTCCGCAGGGCCTGCGTGTGGCTGTATCCCCGATGCACCTGCAGCGTCTCTGCGATCTGGTCGCCAATGGTCATGGTGGGATTGAGGGAGGTCATCGGGTCCTGGAAGATCATGCCGATCTCCGAGCCGCGGACGATGCCGCCGTCGATGGTGACGCCGTCCACGATTTCCCGTCCACGCAGCTTCGCGGTGCCGCCGACGATGCGTCCGGGCGGGGACGGAATCAGTCCCATGATGCTCTGCACGGTCACCGACTTGCCGCAACCCGACTCGCCGACGATGGCGAGAGTCTTGCCGGCATGCACTTCGAAGGAAACGCCGCGCACCGCGTGCACCGTGCCGCCGTAGGTATCGAACTCGACCTCTAGGTCCTGCACGTCGAGCAGCGGTGGGGAGACCTGATCTACCGCTGCGTTCATTCCTGCGACCTCATGCGCGCGTCCAGCGCGTCGCGCAACCCGTCGCCGAGGAGGTTGAACGCCAGCACCGTGATGCTGATGAGGAGCGCCGGGAATATCAGTTCGTGGGGATGCGTCAGCATGGTCTTGATCCCCTCGTTGCACATGCTGCCCCAGGACGGCGTGGGCGGCGCGACGCCCATGCCGATGAACGACAGGAACGCCTCGGTGAAGATGGCGCTCGGCACCGCGAAGGTGATGGTGACGAGAATCACCCCCATGGTGTTGGGAATCATGTGCCGCAGCACGAGGTAGGGGGTCTTGGCGCCCAGCAGGCGGGACGCGCTGATGTATCCCTCCTCGCGGATCTGCAGAATCTGTCCGCGCACGAGACGGGCCGCCGCCGGCCAGCTCAGGATCACCATGGCGATCAGCATGGGCGCGATGCCACTGTCGCCGCCTTCGATCTTGAACAGTATTCGAAACAGGATCATGAACAGCAGGAACGGCAACGCCACGACGAAATCGGCGAACCGCATCAGGACCTGGTCGACGCGCCCGCCGACAAACCCTGCCGCGCTGCCGTAGAGGATGCCGACAACAACGAACAGGAACGGCGCGACGATGCCGATGAAGAGGGACACCCGCGCGCCGTGCATGAGCCGCGACAGCATGTCGCGGCCGAGATAGTCCGTCCCCAGGACATGCAGCTTGAGCTTGACCTGGTCACCGATGGCGAGATCCGCAGTTGAGTCCGCCAGTCCACGTTCCACCGCCTCTTCGGCGGTGATGACGCGTGTGGCGCTCACATCGAGGGTCGCGTACACGGGTGCCTCCCGCCCGTTCCTGTCGAGCGGCACGACCGAGTAGAAATACTCCTGCGGCTTGATGTCCAGGCGATCCTCGAAGCTGACCCGCGAGGGCACCAGCACATCGGCAAGAGGCATTCCCAGAGCGTCGTCCGGCGCCGGGTGGGCGATGTTGCGATAGACCCGATAGCCGTTCGCGCCGGGCACCGGATCCCAGAATATGCGCACCGCCTGCGTTGTCGCGTCCCCGGCAAGGGACACCGATACCGGAGCCTCGAGGGGACCCTGGCCGCCCGGAGCGCTTGCCGTGACACCGGACCAGGGCGCATAGGGCGCAACGATGGTCGCAGCGCGGTCGGCACCCGGTGGCGACGAAATCTGGTCCAGGTCCTGCGCCGATGGTTCCGGCGCGAAAAAGGGACCGATGACCGTGAATACCCCCAGCAGGATGATGATGTAGAGTGAGACGAGCGCGCGACGGTTCGCCTGGAGCCGGATCCAGGCATCGCGCCAGTACGACAGCGAGGGACGCGAAATGACCTCGACATCGCGATCGGCGACGACCGGCGCGAAAGAGAGCGCCGTGTTCATTCGAGCCTCACCCTCGGGTCGATCAGTCCGTAGAGCAGGTCGACGACGATCACCATGAAGACCAGGAAGGCGCCGTAGAAGACCGTCGTCCCCATGATCACCGTGTAGTCGAGCTGCTGCACGGCTTGCACGAAGTAGCGGCCGAGGCCCGGTATCGCGAACACCAGTTCGACCACGAAACCACCGGTCGTGATGGCCGCGATGGACGGTCCGAGCACCGTCACAACGGGAAGTATCGCGTTCCTCAGTTCATGCCGCAGGAATATCCGGGTCGTTGGCAAACCCTTGGACCGGGCCGTCCTCACATAGTCCGAGCTGACGATCTCAAGCATGGAGGAGCGCATGAGCCGTGTCAGGAACGCCATGGTCCCGAGGCCCAGCACCAGCGACGGCGCGATCATGTGCGCGAGCGTGCCCCATCCCGCGACGGGCAATATCGTCGTGCCGAAGAACGCGTTCAGCTTGACCAGCGCAAGCTGGCCCAGGGCGGCGAAGACGAAGCTCGGGACGGAGATGCCGAGAATGACCAGGAACATGATCACGATATCCGGCATCTTGTTCCGGTAGCGCGCCGTCAGCGCGCCGAACAGGATGCCGCCAAGCCCGGCGAAGGTGATGGCGAGGATGCCGAGAATGGCCGAGATCGGGAAGTGCTCGCGGATGATGTCGTTGACGCTGCGATTTTCCTGCGCGAAGGAGATGCCGAAATCTCCACGCACCATGTTCCAGATATAGATGCCATATTGCTTGACGATATGCTGGTCGAGTCCGTACTGCGCCTCAAGGTTCTTGCGCACCGTCTCGGAGACCGCCTTGTCGTTCATGAGGGGGTCGCCGGGAACGGCGTGCATGGCCATGAACGTCGCGGTGGCGATGAACCAGACGGTCAGCACCCCCTGCAACAGACGTATGATCGTGTATCGAATCACGGGGGTCGGCTCAGCCGTCGACGATGTAGGCGTTGGTGTAGTCGGGGTCCGTGCCCACCGCGCGCCGCACGACGCCCTCGAGACGCGGATTGCGGACGAAGACCGAGCCGCGTTCGTAGTTCGGCAGGATCACCGCGTCGTCGTAGATGATCTTCTGGATCTCGTCGAAGGCACGCATGCGCTCCTCGGGGACGAGGGAACTCTGGGCGACCTCCACCCACGCGTCGAGCTCGGGGTTCGCATACTCGCCGCGATTGTTCTTGTTCCAGGAGGCGAACAGGTCACCGAACGTAAGCGGGTCGGCATAGTCCGGGCCCCAACCGGCAAGCACCATGTCGAAGTCCCCGGAGGTCATCTTGGCCAGGCGCTGCTTGAATATCTGCCGGTCGATTTTCACTTCGAGTCCAAGCGCGGACGCGAACACCTCCTGAAAGTACTCCGACTGCTTGTTCGCCGCCGGATTGTCGCCGGAGAGAAAGATGAGGGGCGGCAGCGGGTCGAGGCCGAGTTCCTGCTTGGCGCGGGCAAGGTACTCGCGGGCCCGGGGAATGTCGACGCGGTGTTGCGGCGCGGGGTATTCCTGCCGGAAGTACCCGTCGACACCCTTGAGCCACACCGGAAACAACGACTCGCCCGGCGTGTTGCCGGGAAGTTTGATGACCTTGTACACCAGTTCGGCCGGGTCGAGGGCGAACTGGATCGCCTTGCGGAGATTCCTGTTGCTCGTCAGCCGGGACGGGCGATGGTTGAACTCGATGAAAAACACCGAACCGTCGTTGAACCGCTCGAGCCTCCAGCGCTGCTCCAGCGCATCGTGCAGCGTTTCCGCATCGAGGCCGGCGATGGCGACCTTGCCGTCCTTGTACAGGTTCAACGTCGCGTTAATGTCCGACGTGATGTAGGCGTAGTCAATGGTGTTGAGGCGAATCCTCTCTCGATCCCAGTATTCCGTGTTGCGCGACATCCTGAGTTGCGCGCCGTGCACCCATTTCTCGATGACGAAAGGTCCGTTGTAGAGGAGGTCCACGGCGTCGGCACCGTAGCGTCCGTCGCGACCTTCGTAGAAGGCCCGCTTGATCGGATAGAAGGTCGGAAACGCGACGAGTTTGTCGAAATAGCCGATGGGACGCTCAAGTTGCACTTCGAGTGTCAGGTCGTCCACGGCTGTCGCACCGAGCGCTGTGATCGGCAGTTCGCCGTTGTTGACCGCCCGCGCATTCTTGATGGGATAGAGGATGAAGGCGTACTGGGATGCCGTCGCCGGGTCCAGCGCCTTGCGCCACGCGAACACGAAATCGTGGGCGGTGACCGGCGTGCCGTCGCTCCAGCGGCTGTCGTCGCGCAAGTGGAAGACCGCTTCGGAAGGTTCGATTTCCCATCGCGCGGCGACGCCGGGGACGATCCGGTTGAACTCGTCGTACCGCACGAGCCCTTCCATGACGTGGCCCAGTATCTGTCCGCTCACCATGTCCGTGGCACGGGTACTGTCGAGCTGCGGCGGTTCGGTGGATAGTGCGAGCGTGATGGTCCCCGTCGCCGGATCGACAGCTTCTCCAGCGCCGCCACCGCCGAACAATTCGTACACGAAGGAGAGCAGCATCATGAGCAGGGCAAAAGCGCCGATGCCGAGCACCGCCAGTATGAATAGCTGGCTGCCTTCCCCCAACCACGCAATGCCCTTGCCTGACTTTGGGGAATCCGCAGCCGTGCCCGAGACGCCCAGGGCACCAGAGACTAGTCGCCTTCCGGAGCGCCGGCTACCCGAATTGATGGTGATCACAACGCCTCCTACTGCACGGTCCTGAGCAGGTTCGCCACGACGCGTTCGAGATGCAGCAGCGAGTTGCACTCTTCCGCCTGGTGGACGTAAGCGATATACCGGCGCATTTCCGCGTCCCCGACGTTCCACGTCGCCCTCGGCTCGGGATTCAGCCAGAGGACGCGCTTCGCCCGATCATACATCTCCTTCAGGATCTCCGCGCGGGGTTCTCCATAGTTGTTTCGCGCATCGCCCAGGATGATGATCGTGGTGCGCTTGTCGACGTCGTCGAGACACTTGTGCCTGAAGTCCTCGAACGCCTGGCCGTAGTCGGTCGAGCCGCCGCCGTAGTCGCGAAGCGTCTTGGCGATGGCGTCCTCGATGCCGTTGCGCTCGAACAGTTCGGTCACCTCGGCGAGGTCGGACGAAAAGGCGAACGAACGCACCTTCGGCATGACCTCCTCGAGGCTGTAGAGGAACATCAGCATGAAGCGCGCATAGTTCGCCACCGAGCCGCTGACATCGCAGATCGCGAACACCTTGGGACGGTCGATCTTCACCGACTTCCAGTGCAGGTCGAAGATGTTGCCGTCATAGGCCATGTTCCGGCGCAGCGTGCGCGGCACGTGCAACTGTCCCCGCCTGAACACCTTCTTGCGCCGGGAATACAGGGCGACGAGCTTCTTCGCCATCTTGAACACGACTTCCTGGATCAGGCGGAAGTTGCGGTGTTCGACATTGCTTAGCTTCACCCTGCGCAAGAGTTGCTCGCGCAGCCGCCGCCCGGTGGCGTCCGCATGCAGCAGGAACTGCCGCTCGACGTAGTCGCGCACCTGCTCCCGCAGCCGTTCGCGGCGCTTTTGCAGTTCCTGCGACAGGCGGCGTTCCGGCAGCGTGCCGCCGAACCTCAGCTCGTTGATCTCGCGCTGCAGGTCGGGGAGCCCCATCTCGTCCATGATCCTGCGCGTGTACAGCCCCTTCTGGGTGAACACCTGGATCTGTTCGAGGTTGACCGCCTTGGCGGCGTCCGCCATCCGCACGGTCAGTTCGACCCGGCCGTCCTGCATCAGGAGTCTCCCCAGATCCGAGCGCGGCGATGCCATGTCCCCCGGTCCCAGGGCTTCTTCCCCGTCGTCTTCGGAGGCGGCGGCAAGGAATCGGCTCTTGGACTTTCGGTTACCGGCGCCGGTACCTGCGTTGCCCGTCCCCGCTTCGCCCCCCGCGCCGCCTTCGCCCTGGCCCTGCCCGTCGACCCCGTTGCCCGCAGTCCCCTCATTTGCAGTGCCTTCGACATCCTCGAAGGCAAAGAAACGATCAAAGGTGACCTCGAAGGCGTCTTTCTCGTCGACGGTCTTCGGCAGCATCAGCGACAGCGTGTTCTTCAACAGTGCGCGATCGCCGTAGCCCACCAGCTCCACGGCGCTCAGCGCATCGAGCGTCTCCGCCGTGGAAACGCGCACATCGGCGTTTCGCAGGGCCGCGATGAAGCGCGTGAGGGTGCGATCCATTCGGGTCGTCCTTCAGTGGCCCAGACGGCGCGAGCAAACGCCCGCTTTGCGACATCCCCGGCCCTGGTGGACGCCCGTTGCCATCGATCAGGTCTGGACGGCCTTGTTCGTCAGCACGGGAACCTCGACGTCCACGTTTTCGATGTCCTCCTGGAATTTGAGAATGACGTTCAACGTGTCCCGCACGAGGTCCGCGTCGAGCGTCTCGGTGTGCAGGAGCAGCAACGTTCGCGCCCAGTCTATGGTTTCACTGATCGCGGGGACTTTCTTCAGGTCGAGGTCCCGCAATTCCTGGATGAACGTCACGAGTTGCCGGCGGAGCTCCGGAGGAATCTCCGGTACCCGGGCATGGATGATGCGCTGTTCCAGGTCCGCGTCCGGAAAGGGGATATACAGGTGCAGGCAGCGCCGCTTCAACGCATCAGAAATCTCCCGCGTGTTGTTGCTGGTGAGGAACACCATGGGCGGCTCGCGGTTCGCTTTCACCGTGCCGATCTCCGGGATCGACACCTGGAAGTCCGACAGGATCTCGAGCAGCAGCGACTCGAACTCGTGATCCGACTTGTCCACCTCGTCTATCAGCAGTACGCAACCCTCGTCCTCGCGCAGCGCCTTCAGCAGGGGCCGGGGCTCGAGAAACTCCTCTGAGAAAAAGATGTCGCCGAACTCGTGCAGCCGGGTGACCGACTCGGCAAAACCCCGCGCACCCTGCAACACCTCGTCCAGGGTCTCCTTCAGGACCTGCGTATAAAGAAGCTGCTTGCCGTACTTCCACTCGTAGATGGCCTTGGCTTCATCGAGGCCCTCGTAGCACTGCAGGCGGATGAGAGGCAGCCCCAGCATGGTGGCGGCGGTCTTCGCGAGTTCGGTCTTGCCGACGCCCGGAGGCCCTTCGATCAATACGGGCTTGCGCAGGTGGTAGGCGAGGTATACCGCCGTCGAGATCTGGTCGCTGCAGATGTACCGGTGCGCTTCGAATCCGGCTCGCAACGCCTCCACGGACTCCGTGACGCGCTCGATGTTTACGGCTGACTCCGCCACGCAGTGCCCCTGGAAGGTGGAAAAACACGCGAGATTGACAGATGCGCCGGGTTTCGGCAACACGATCCGCGACGGGCGACATGCCAACCCCCAGGTTCGCGTCCAGGGCGCGAATCGGCCATCTCAGCGGGCGCTACCCGATATCCTCGGCAGACCTCCCTCCGGCGAGACAGTCAGACCAGTTCGTCGAGTGTCACGCCGAGTGCGGCGGCGATTCGCTTCAGGGCGTTGACCGATCCCGGTTTCTTGCCGGTCTCGATCGCCGAGAGGCAGGAACTGACGATGTCGGCCGCCGCGGCAAGTTTCTTTCGCCCGCATGCCGCGGTGTTCCCGCCAGACGCGCACGGGGTGTTCGCCGTCAATGAGGCGCTTGACGAGTTGCGCCGGTGCCCTCTCCTGACTGGAGTCATCGAGAATCCGCCGCAGAACGGCGGCATCCAGCGCGTCTTCGTCGGCGGCGGTACGCAGCGCATCGTATTCGGCCAAAGGAATGACAGCGTACCGCTCGCCAGCGAGGGTGACGGTCTGAATCTCGGTCATCGGTATGCCCTCCCACGCGGCAGGACCGCGACGATCTGCAAGAAGTGGCTGTACCGTCGATCTCGTATAGTACGCGCCAATCGGCAACGCGCAGGCGGGATCCACTGAGCGTTTGCGCGCCATCGAGTGCTGATGGAAGATTGTGGTCCGCATCGAATGAGGAATCGAAATGCCGAGATACGTGATCGAGAGGGACATCCCTGAAATCGGAACTGCCGAACGCGACGCCCTGCGCGAAGCGTCCCAGAAGTCGAACAGCGTGCTGGCGGCCATGAAGGCCGAGAACAAGAACATCCAGTGGGAGCACTCCTACGTCGCTGGGGACAAGACCTTCTGCATCTACATCGCCGACAGCGAGTCGCTCATAGGCGAGCACGCGGAAAGAAGCGGCTTTCCGGCGACGGAGGTCACCCTGGTGAAACGGATGATCGACCCCGTCACCGCCGAGGGCGAGTGACCGAATCGTCGACGCCTTGACAAGGGAGGCGTCCGAATCGCAGCGACTTCAAGACGTTAATGACGCTTCCCCTCACAGGTTTTCTCGTCGTTTCCCTGGAACAGGCGGTCGCCGGACCCATGGCGTCGTGCCGCCTGGCCGACGCCGGTGCGCGGGTCATCAAGCTGGAGCGGTCCGAAGGGGATTTCGCGCGCAAATACGATGACGACGCCAACGGCCAGTCTGCCTACTTCGCCTGGCTGAACCGCGGCAAGGAATCCCTCGTCGTCGACATCAAGAACCCTCGGGACCAGGCCCTGGTGCATCGCATCCTCGCCCAGGCGGACGTGTTCATTCAGAACCTGGCCGTGGGCGCCGCCGCGAGATCGGGTCTTGGTTCCGAGGCATTGCGGCAACGCTATCCCAGGCTCGTCACCTGCGATATCTCCGGTTACGGCGAGCAGGGCGAGCACGCCGGCATGAAGGCGTACGACCTGCTGGTGCAGGCCGAATCCGGGCTGGTCTCCGTGTCCGGAGCGCCGGGCGACTACGGCCGGGTCGGCGTGTCGATCTGCGACATCGCAACCGGCGTGTCCTCGGCACTGGCGATCACGGAAGCGCTGCTGGAACGCGAGCGCACGGGCATCGCCAAAGGGGTGAAGCTCTCCCTGTTCGATGTCATCGCGGATTGGATGTCGGTGCCGCTGCTGCAGCACGACTACACCGGCGCCGGGCCGGGCCGCGTGGGCCTGGCGCATCCGTCCATCGCGCCTTACGGCGGCTTCGCGACGCGCGAAGGCACGACACTCGTTATCTGCGTCCAGAACGACCGCGAATGGCGCGACCTGGCCGAGCACGTCCTGGAACGCGAGGAATTGGCGCGGGACCCGCGATTCGCGACGAACAAGGACCGGGTCGCGCGGCGCGGAGAAGTGGACGACGTGGTCGGCACCTTCTTCGCCGCGCACGCGCGCAAGGACCTGGAAGGAAAACTGCGCGCCGCTCGCATCGCCTACGGCAACGTCAACACGTTGGCCGGCCTGTCAGCCCATGCCGCGCTGCGGCGCTGGACCATCGCCAGCGCCACCGGCGATGTTTCCATGCCAGCGCATCCGAATGCGGCGCTGGAAACACCGCACTCGTTGTCCATACCGGACCTCGACGCGCAGGGAGCCGCGATCCGCAACGAGTTCGCGGCTCCCTTCCATGGAAGTACCCCTCCGGCGAAGGGGGAAACGCCGGCACTTCCTTGCGCGTCAGCGGTCGGGGAAGCCCCCCCGGCTGAGGGCTCCTAGTGTCGTGTCACGCGCCAATTGGCTACCGCCGAAACATGCGGTCAGCCACCGAAGGATGGCATGGGTTCCGGCGGGCCCGGATACCTTACCGGTTCGAGCGGCCGCTCGATTTCCAATGGTGGCAGGATCAGCCTCTGACTGCCGTAATGGTAGGGGATCCCGTCCCGTCCACCGCCGATTTCCAGTGTCTGACTCTCCGTTAGCTCGTACATTGATTGCCAACTCCTGTTTAATGAATGGAACAGGGATTGTCCGATTCGACGGAAGCCCCGCGTAGCGGACGGAGCCACCAGTTGACGTAAGCGCCTCACCTGAATTTCGGTAAGAGATACGCGTCCTGCGCCCGCCGCTTTGGCGCGCACGAACCGCAGGCGAGGCGCTTGAGGTCGATTCGGCGCCCGACTGGTGTTACTTTAGTCCGTACCTACCCAAGCGCGAGGACATGGCGTTGGACATCTCCATTACCTACTGCACTTCCTGAGGCTACCAGCCCAAAGCGGTCAGTTTGGCTGCCAAGATTAAAGAAGCGTTCGGCGACGACGCCTTCCTGATAGAAGGTGCCGGCGGCATTTTCGACGTAAACGTGGACGGCACGCTGGTCTACTCGAAACACGAGACCGGCGAATTTCCGGACGAAGACAAGCTCGTCGCGGAACTGCAGCAGCGCTGAACCCAAGCGGCGGCGGCACCGGTAGTGCCCCGCCGGGCAGCGCGAGGGGATAACTCCTCGCTGCGTTCCGCCAACATCCATCTAGTGGCGCTTTCGCACCAGCGGTGGCGTGCGCCTGATCAGTACTTGTAGGACTCCGGCTTGAACGGGCCTTCCTGGTCGACGTTGATGTAGTCAGCCTGCACCTCTGTCAACGTCGTCACGACACCGCCGAAACCTTCCACCATCAACCGCGCGACCTCTTCGTCGAGCTTCTTCGGCAGCACTTCAATGCCCACCGGAGAGCGTTGCGCCGGGGGTTGATCCGCCCACCTCTGCTCGTACATGTGCATCTGCGCGAGCACCTGGTTTGCGAACGAACCGTCCATCACCCGCGATGGATGTCCCATCGCATTGCCGAGATTCACCAGTCGGCCCTCGGACAACAGGATGAGGTAGTCGTCCGGGTCATCGCCGCGGAATACCTGGTGGACCTGGTTCTTCACCTCCTGCCAGCGCCAGTGTTCGCGCATGTATGCCGTGTCGATCTCGTTGTCGAAATGCCCGATGTTGCAGACGATCGCGCCTCGCTTGAGCGTCCGCAGCATTGCCGAGTCGCAGACGCCGGTGTTGCCGGTGCAGGTGACCAGAACATCCGTCTGCGCAAGCAGGTCGGCATTGATGTCCTCGACCCGACCCGTGTTGTCTCCCCCGGCGTAGGGCGAGACGACTTCGTAGCCGTCGAGACACGCCTGCATGGCGCAGATCGGGTCGATCTCGACCACGCGCACGATCATGCCTTCCTGGCGCAGACTCTGGCTCGAGCCCTTGCCAACGTCGCCATAGCCCAGCACCAGGGCGCGTTTGCCCGCCATGAGCATGTCGGTCGCGCGCTTGATCGCATCGTTCAGGCCGTGGCGGCAACCGTAGCGGTTGTCGTTCTTCGACTTCGTCACCGAATCATTGACATTTACCGCGGGGACCTTCAGCCCGTCCTGTTCCAGCATCTCGTACAGGCGATGCACGCCGGTGGTTGTTTCCTCGCTGACTCCATGAATGGCGTCGAGCATGGCCGGGTACTTCTCATGCACCATCTGCGTCAGGTCGCCGCCGTCGTCGAGCAGCAAGTTCGCGTTCCACGGTCTGCCGTCCTTCAGGATCGTCTGTTCGATGCACCACTCGTATTCCTGCTCGGTCTCTCCCTTCCACGCGAATACGGGGACGCCGGCCGCCGCCATGGCGGCGGCGGCATGATCCTGCGTCGAGAAAATGTTGCACGACGACCAACGCACTTCGGCACCGAGCGCGACGAGAGTCTCGATCAGGACGGCTGTCTGTACCGTCATGTGGATGCAGCCGATGATTCTCGCCCCGTCAAGCGGCGCGCCATCGGAGTACCTTTGGCGCAGGGCCATGAGGGCGGGCATCTCGGCTTCGGCCAGGGCGATTTCCCTGCGGCCAAACTCAGCCAGGCCCAGATCCGCGACCTTGTAGTCGTTCATGGTTGCTCCGTATACCGGTCAAGCGCGCGACTATAACGAAAGTCGGTGCGTTGAAACCACGAATTGGATGCCGGGGAGCAGCCCCCGGACTGCGATCTGTCATCGGTTCCTGGTATCCGGGCTGGATCCAACCAGTTGATCGAGCGCGTCCAGGCGTTCCGACCAGAAGCGTTCGTGGATTTCGAGCCAGGCGCGGGCGTCGTTCAGCGCACCGGGATTCATGCGGCACATCCGTGCCCGCCCCCGCGCTTCGCGCGTCACCAGGCCGGCGCGCTCAAGCACACCCAGGTGCTTGGACACCGCAGCGAAAGAAAGCGGGAAAGGCTCGGAGAGACGACTGACGGTGGCTTCTCCCTCTCGCAGACGATCGAGGATGGCGCGACGGGTGGGATCGGCAAGCGCGTGGAACACGTGATCAAGACTTTGTTCAACCATTTGGTTGAGCGTACCTGCTTTCGCAATGATACTCAACCATTTGGTTAAATGATGTCCTTGGGAGAACTCCACAAGCACCTGTGCCTCGCACGTTAGACACGCCCGTATCAAGTCGCTATGGTCCGCGCATCCCGCGACACCAGAGAGGAAAAGCCATGCGCGCGAAGGCCCGAACCGCGATCCGGTGCGTCGCCATCGCCCTCGCTGGCCTGCTCGCGGCATGCGATCAGGGCGAGTCCGCCGAACATCCCGGCAAGAAGACCTACGAGCGCTACTGCTTTACGTGCCACGCCGGCGGAGTGGCCGGCGCGCCGGCGCTCGATGACAGGGAAGCGTGGACGCCCCGCCTTGCCCGGGGCCGGGAGGCGCTACTCGAGTCCGTTGTCCAGGGGATGCCGCCGGGCATGCCTCCCAAGGGGCTGTGCAACACGTGCTCTGAGGAGCAACTCCTCAAGTCCATCGACTACATGATCGTGTCGATCACGACAGACGAATAGGTTATGGTCGATAGCCGGTTAGTCGATGATGCGACAGGTTCAGTGACAGATTTTCTCCCCGGCGACATCGTCCTCCGGCGCAAGGGACCGGTCATGCACCAGGGCATCGCCCTCGGCGACGGTCGAGTCCTGCACAACACGCCCCGGCGCGGCGAACACGTCTCGTCGATGGAGGACTTTCGCCGCGGCAAGGCCATGCGTGCACGGCGACTCGCCGATACGCAGCGCGCGCGGGCGCTGCACCACGCGCACGAGGCGGCCGATGGCAAAACCCAGCGCTACCACCTGTTCAGAAACAATTGCGAACACACCGTCACGCGGGCCACCACCGGCAAGGCAAATAGCCCGCAGCTCGTGGCGGTCGCCGCAGGGATCGTAGTCGGTGCCGTTACGTTGGCGGCAATACGTCATCCCCTGGCGGCGGTCGCGGTCGGATACGCGGTGTGCCGGAAACTCCGGAAACGCGGGCGTGAAAGTGCCCCATAGCCGTAACTCCGGCCCGTCTGCGACCCAGCCCCGCTCGTCGCCCATGCGAGTGCCCCACAGCCGGCGCCTTCGGCTTCGCCTGTGGCCCGGCCCCGCTCGTCGACCATGGAAGTAACGAACATCGTTCCCCAACTCCGTACCACCGACCTCGATCGCGCGGTCAACTTCTACACGAAGACGCTCGGACTCACGCTTTCCTTCAGATACCAGGACTTCTACGCCGGTGTCGGCAGCGGAGATCGGACGATTCACCTCAAGCTCGTGGACGATCCCGAGCCGAACATCGATTTCGTCCGCAACGGGCAGCACCTCCACCTTCACATCGGCGTGGAGGATATCCGCGCCACCTTCCACCGAATCGAAAGCGCCGGCGTGAAGATCGTCGAAGGCATCTCCGACCGTCCCTGGGGTACGACCGAGTTCGTGATCGAGGATCCGGACGGGCATACCATCTACTTCGGAAGCGATCGCTCCGAGGCGGCCGAAGGCCGCTGATCCGCCAATCGATGAACCAGCCTCGAGGCCACGCATAGACAATTCCAGGACTTCCCCCATGAAGTGCCCCACATCCTTCGCCTTCGGCTCTGCCCGTGGCCGGCACCGAAATAACAGCTCTACCAAGACTTGACTGGATGCGTCGCGGCACTCTCGGCGTCGGTCCTCCGAAAGTGCCCGCTAAACGAAGTGCAGCCAGCAGTCGAAGGCCGGTTCTTCGCCTTTCACGACAGCTCGATAGGTGTCCCGAAGCCGGGTTGTGATCGGGCCCACGTTTCCATCGCCAACGAACTTGCCGTCAATCCAGAGTGCTGGCCACACTCCCTCCGAGGTGCCAGTCAGGAACACTTCCGATGCGCGCTTGAGTTCATCCACGGAGACGTCGCGTTCTTCACACGCGCTGCCGATCGTGGACGCGAGTTCAATGATCGAAGCCCGGGTGATGCCAAGCAACACCTTGCTTGCGGGCGGTGTCGCAAGACCGCCCGAGGTGTCGACAACGAACAGGTTGGCTGTCGGCGCTTCCGTTACGCAGCCGTCCTCGTCAAGCAGGACAATGTCGTCGAAACCCTCCTGTCGCGCGCGCCACTTGGCAGTCATGGCGGCGGTGTAGTTGGCGGCGACCTTTGCATGGGGTGGAATGATGTCGTTGCGTCGGCTGCGCTTGTCGCGTTCGATCTTCAAGGACAGTTCCGTGCGCCGATGTGGTTGTCCCATGTTCCTGTCGATGATGTCGCGGTCACCGTCATAGGCGGCGATGAATACCGATACGCGGGGATCCTGGGGGACCAGTTCGGCCTCGACCGATGGAATCAGCGCGCTGATCTTCAGGGACTTGGCACCCGGATTGAGACGCACCGTTTCGGCGCACGCGTCGACCAGTTCGTCGACGGCATAGTCGAGGGGCAGGCCGACGATCTCGCAGGTGATGGCCAGGCGTTCGATGTGATCGCGCAGGCGGAACACGGCGACGCCGCGCGGGGTTGCATGGACGCTCAGGTAGTCGAACGCCAGCGAGCCCCGTTGCAGGCTCTGCGACAATACGTGTACGGTGGCATCGTTCCAGGCGATGAACTCGCCGTCGCGCCAGATGGTTCGCGCCGTCATCCCCAAACGTGCTCGGAAAAAGAGAGACGGCTGCCATTGTATGCAAGGCCGGGGTCTCGGTCTCTGGTCAGGAGTTGCGGACCATCGAGGTCGACGAAGCGGGCGAATTTCGAAAGCAGCAACGCCGGCGCCATGGAAAGCGACGTGGAGACCATGCAGCCGACCACCACGACCATGTTCCTGGCGCGCGCCTTCTTCGCCAGGGCCAGCGCCCGCGTCAACCCGCCAGTCTTGTCAAGCTTGATGTTCACCGCCTGATAGCGCTCCGCGATCCCGGCAAGGTTCGAGCCGTCCCGGATGCTCTCGTCAGCACAAAGGGGGATAGGCGAAAGGAAACGACGAAGCTTCGCATCATCACGTTCAGCCAGCGGCTGCTCGATCATCTCGACCCGGGTTTGCACCGCCGCCGGAATGAACTCCTCCAAATCCGCGAATGACCACCCCTCGTTGACGTCCAATATGAGGCGCGCATCGGGCGCATTGGCCCGCACGGCGCGCAGCCGCTCGATGTCCAGGGCGACTGAACCCTTCCCCAGCTTCACTTTCAGAACGTCGCGATCCCGCGCGGCGCAGGCCTGTTCACCCATCCTTTCCGGCGAGTCCAGACTCACGGTGAGCGCCGTCACCACATCGACCGGGCGCGGGACGCCCGCCAGCTTCCACGCCGTTTGACCGCTGCGTTTCGCTGCCAGGTCCCACAACGCGCAGTCAAGCGCGTTGCGGGCCGCCCCGGCGGGAAGGAACTCTGCCAGCGCGTCACGGTCGAACGGGCCGCGATAGTCCTTGATCGTCCGAATGACATGGCAGGCCGTTTCGCCATAACGGGCGTATGGAACGCACTCGCCACGACCGCAGAACTCGCCGTCGGTGATGGTCGCGACCACGACCTCGGCCGCTCGCTTCGTCCCCCGGGAAATAGTGAAGGGCCGCGCGATGGGCCAGCTTTCCAGTTGGGCACTAACCTTCATCAGTGTCCACCTACCTGTAAATCTACCGACATTGGATAGGTCACGGTCGTCGAAGTTCCTTCATTCGATGCGGCGCATACGTCGCAAGGGCGACGCGACCGACGGCGCCAGGCAACCGTCTCAAGGCAACCCATCGACGATGGCGCCGACGCCCTGCCGCACGGGATCGCATGCCGGCAAATCGAATCGATGCGCGGTGTCTTCGATGACCTGCATCGCATCGGACCTGGGAAGCGCCGATGTATCCAGCGCGATCCCGGCACACCGGATATGGGGATTCGTCAGGCGCCCGAGCGCGGTGGTCTCTGCGATCACGTCTTCGATGTGCGCAATGGGTGTTCTCACATTGCGCATGGTCCTGCGGGTCGGCTCGTGGCAGACGACGAAAGCGTCCGGCTGGGTACCGTGCAACAACGCCAAGCTGACACCCGCGAAGGACGGATGAAACAGCGAACCCTGACCCTCTACGACGTCCCAGTGGTCCGCGTCGGCATCCGGCGACAATGCCTCGGCCGCACCCGCCGCGAAGTCGGCAACGACGGCGTCGATGGCGATGCCGGAGCCCGAGATGAGAATGCCCGTTTGGCCCGTGGCGCGGTAGTCGGTATCCACGCCACGCCGCGACAACTCGCGTTCGATCGCAAGGGCGGTGTACTTCTTGCCCACGGAACAGTCGGTACCTACCGTGAGCAACCTCTTGCCGGTGCGTTTTCGGCCGCTCGCGGTATGAAACGAGCCGGACGGGTGACGCACGTCGAACAGTCGCCGGCCAATACGCGCCGCGGTCTCCGCCACCTCGGGGATGTCGACAAGACGCACGTGCATGCCGCTGGCGATATCCAGCCCCGCCTCCAGGGCTTCGACGATGTGGACGCGCCACCTATCAGGCAGTACGCCGCCCGGATTGACCGCGCCGATCACCAGGGTCCTGGCGCCCGCACGCACAGCATCGGATATCGAAAGTTCGGCAACGCCGAGATCCGCGCCACAACCCGGCAGCCGCATCTGCCCGGCGACTGCGTCCGGTCGCCAGTCGACGATGCCCTGACCCGTCTTCGCGGCCAGCGCATCCCTGGCATCGCCGAGAAAGAGGAGGTACGGCGTCCTGATGTGCATGTCGCTGGTGACCGTATCGTCCTGGCTGCTCACCATAGGGACAAACGGCGCGAGATTCCACGCCCAACGCCCCTTTGCCCGGCAAGCCCCGCGCGGTCGTACCTTGGGATAGTATTGGCCGTCCAAAGGCGGGGACGGGGGTCATGGACTTCATGACCAGGGGTGTGCCCGACACCCATCGGAGATTTCGCAGATTGAACGGAATATGGCCGCGCGTCTTGTCGCCAGCCTGCTAGCAATTCTCCCGGCGCTCGTCGCGGCGGGAGAGCCCAGCCACGGCTTCGCGTACTTCGGCGAACTGAAGTACCCGAAGGACATGGCGCATTTCGACTACGCGAATCCGGATGCCCCGAAAGGGGGCAGTCTGCACCTGTCCATCGTCGGCAACTTCAACAACGTGCATGCCTACGTCGACAAGGGGAACCTCTCTCCATTCATGGACACCAGGCTGGGATCGAGGGTCTACGACCAGCTCATGCGGTGGTCCGAAGACGAACTGGCTTCCTACTACGGCCTGCTCGCGGAAAGCGTGGAAGTCGCCGACGATTACAGTTGGGTCGAGTACACGCTGCGCGACAACGCGTACTGGCACGACGGCGAACCGGTGACCGTCGACGATGTGCTGTGGACCTTCAAGATGGTGAAGACCGAGGCGGGCATCAGTTGGCGCGTGCGCTACGACCCTTTCGGCAGCATCGAGCAGACCGGGCCGCGGTCATTCAGGATTCATTTCACCGAGGAGTCGGAGAAGGGCCCGCCGCTGGTCGTTCTCACCGCCCGGTTCACCACGCTGCCCAGGCACTACTGGGAGGAAAGGGACTTCACGGCCACGACCCTCGAGCCGCCGCTTGGCAACGGCCCGTATCGGCTTGCCGAGGTGGAGGCCGGACACAAGCTGGTCTTCAAACGCGTCGAGGACTATTGGGGCAAGGACCTCAACGTCAACGTCGGCCACCACAATTTCGACCGCATCGTGCACACCTATTACTTCGACCGGAACGTCATGCTCCAGGCGATGCGAGCGGGTTTCGTCGACTTTTTCTTCGAAGAGGACGAAAGCCACTTCCACACGGCCTACGATTTCGACGCCTATCACAAGGGTCTCTTCAAGAGGGAGACCTACCGAATGGGCTATTCCTACGGCATGCACGAGAGCGTCGTCTTCAACACCCGCCGCGACCTGTTCAAGGACATACGCGTCAGGGAGGCGCTGACGCTCGCCTACAACTTCGATTTCGCGAACCGCGTTTACTGGTTCAATGGACTCGAACGCAACGACAGCTACTTCATGCGTTCGGGAATGCAGGCCCGAGGCATGCCGTCGGCCGCGGAACTCGAGATCCTCGAGCCGTTGCGTGGCCAGGTGCCGGAGCGAGTATTCACACATCCCGTGGCCCTGCCCCGGAACGAACCATTCGGGCGCAACCGCGAGACGCTACTCCGGGCGGACGCGCTGCTGGTCGAGGCGGGCTGGATAGTCAAGGACTTTCAGCGCGTCCACGCCGTGACCGGAGAACCACTCGAGATCGAGTTCATCGTCAGGTTTGGCCTCCACGAGCGCATGCTGGTGCCCTTTGTCGACAACCTAAAGCGCCTGGGGATCAACGCCGTGCTTCGCAAGCTCGAAAGCAACCTGATGACCAACCGGCTGCGAAACTACGATTTCGATTCGACGATCCGCAAGCTCTACACGTTCATGGTCCCGATCCCGGACCGCATGCGCCGCACGTACACCTCGCAGTGGGCTGACAAGCCGAACCAGACGAACCTGCCCGGAATCAGCAACCCCGTGGTGGACCTGCTGGTGGAAAAGGTCCTGCGCGCCAAGACAGTGGCGGAAATGAACACCGCCGGCAAGGCCCTCGACCGCGTGCTGCTCTGGAACTTCTACGTGATTCCCGAAGGTTGTCCGCTCGGGCGCCACCCCGTGTACTGGGACCGCTTCGGTCACCCTCCCATGGGTCGAGAGCACATGAACTGGACCGGTTTCCCGCAGCTCTGGTGGTTCGACGAGGAGAAGAACGCCCGCGTGGAGGCCGGCCTGGCCGGAATGGCGGACAACTAGTGCCATGAAATCCGTCACCCTGGCGGGCGCCGTGTTTCACCCGGCGGCGCGTCTTCTTGCCTGCTTACTGGTGCTTCCCGTCTTTCCCGCAGCGGCGGGGACGCCGAGCCACGGCTTCGCCTACTTCGGTGACCTGAAATACCCGAGCGACATGCCGCACTTCGATTATGCGTATCCGGATACGCCGAAAGGCGGCGCGGTCAGGATGGCCATCGTCGGGACGTTCAATAACCTGCATGTCTATGTCGACAGGGGGGTGCTGTCCGTCTACCTGGACCCGAGGCTGGGCACCCCGATCTACGAACCCCTGATGCGGGCGTCGGAAGATGAACTGGCTTCCTACTACGGCAAGCTCGCCGAGAGTGTCGAGGTGGCCGACGATTACAGTTGGGTGGCCTACACGCTGCGCGAAGGCGCCTATTGGCACGACGGCGAACCGGTCACAGTGGACGATGTCCTGTGGACCTTCAAGATGCTCAAGACCGAGGCGGGCGCCACTTGGCGAGTGCGGTACCAACCTCTCGACAGCGTGGAACAGACCGGCCCAA
This sequence comes from Candidatus Azotimanducaceae bacterium, assembly GCA_965203615.1. GTDB lineage: Bacteria > Pseudomonadota > Gammaproteobacteria > Pseudomonadales > Azotimanducaceae > VXNE01. The sequence goes on along the minus strand of OZ241900.1, from coordinate 2,756,851 downwards.
GGTCATTCAGGTTTCACTTCAGCGACACCGCCGAAAAGAACCCGCAACTGGTCATCCTCACCGCCAAGTTCACGCCGCTGCCGGAACACTATTGGGAAAACAGGGAGTTCTCCGCCACGACCCTGGAACCGCCCCTCGGAAACGGCCCGTATCGCATCTCCCAGGTGGATCCGGGTCACAAGGTGGTCTTCGAACGGGTCGAGGACTATTGGGGCAAGGACCTCAACGTGAACGTCGGCCAGAACAATTTCGACCGCATCGTGATTCACTATTTTTTCGACATGAACGTCATGCTGCAGGCGCTGCGGGCTGGCGTCTTCGACTACTACCGCGACCAGAACGAGGCCACTTTCCACACCGCCTACGATTTCGCCGGCTATCACGAAGGCCTGTTCAGGAAGGAAACCCATGTCATGGGCACCTCCTACGGCATGCACTACTCCATCGTCCTCAACAATCGCCGGGAACCGTTCAAGGACATACGGGTTCGGGAAGCGCTGACATTGGCCTACAACTTCGAGTGGGCGAACCGCGTGTACTGGCATGGCGGCATGGACCGCAACAACAGCTTCTTCATGCGATCCGGGATGCAGGCGGATGGACTGCCGTCGGCGGCGGAACTCAAGCTCCTGGAACCGTTCCGCGACCAGGTGCCCGAGCGGGTCTTCACGCAACCGGTGCCGCTGCCGAAGAACGGCGTTTTCGGACGCAACCGCGACACGCTGCTCGAGGCCGACGCGCTCCTCGTCGAGGCCGGATGGGTGATCAAGGACTTCCGGCGCGTCAACTCGAGGACCGGTGAGCCCTTCGCCTTCGACTTCATCATCTCAGGCACGGACCATGAACGTATGCTCACGCCCTTCGTCGACAACCTGAAACGCCTCGGGATAGACGCGGTCCTGCGCAAGGTCGAGCGCAACCTGATGGTCAATCGGCTGCGGAACTACGACTACGACGCGACGATGCGCAAGTTCTATACCTTCAGGGTCCCGTTTCCGGCGCGCATGCGCGACCAGTTCACCTCCGTGTCGGCCGACCCGCCGAACATGACCAACTACGCGGGCATCAAGAACCCCGTGGTGGACTTCCTGGTAGAGCAAATTGCCCAGGCGACGACAGAAGCGGAAATGAATGCGGCCGGGCGGGCGCTGGATCGCGTCCTGCTCTGGAACTTCTATGTCATACCCGAAGGGCATCCGGTCGGGCGTCATCTCGTATACTGGGACCGGTTTGGCCACCCGCCTCTCGGCATCGAGCACATGAATTGGACAGGATTCCCTCACTTGTGGTGGCTGGACGAAGAAAAGAACGCACGGGTGAATGCCGGGCTCGCCGGAATGAACAGCAACTAGCCAGACAGATTACGAGGATCGTTTCCAGACCATGCAGAGCATCCGGAATTTCGCGCTCAGGATCGCCTCGTCCTACATCACGCGCAGGCTCGCGCTGATGTTGCCGACCCTCATCGGCATCATGCTGGTGAACTTCGTCATCATCCAGGCGGCGCCCGGCGGCCCCGTGGACCAGGCCATCGCCCGACTCCAGGGCGAGGACGTCGCCGCGACCGCCATGATCGGGGGCGGTGGCGGCGCTCCGGGCGGCATGGATACGGGCAACCAGAGCAGCTACGAGTTCGCCCGGGGGATCGACCCGGAACTCATCGCGGAACTCGAGAAGCAGTTCGGTTTCGACAAACCGGCGCACGTGCGGTTCTTCCAGATGCTGAAGGACTACTTCTCCTTCGACTTCGGCAACAGCTTTTACCAGGACGTGCCGGTGGTCGACCTGGTGATAGAGCGGCTGCCGGTGTCGCTGTCGCTGGGTATCGCCGCCCTGCTTATCACTTATTCGATATCGCTTCCGCTCGGGATACGCAAGGCGGTCGTCGACGGTACGCCGTTCGATATCTGGACCAGCGTCGTGATTCTCGTCGGCTACGCGATCCCGGCGTTCATCCTGGCGATGCTGCTCATCATCCTGTTCTGCGGCGGCGAGTACTTCGACTGGTTCCCATTACGCGGGCTGATATCGGACAACTACTCGGAGCTGACGTTCTGGGAACAGGTCAGGGATCGGCTGCATCATCTCGCCATGCCCGTCGCCGCTCTCACCTTCGGCAGTTTCGCGACGCTGACAATGCTGACCAAAAACTCGTTCCTGGACGAGATCAACAAGCAGTATGTCCTGACCGCCCGGTCGAAAGGCCTGACGCCGGGACGCGTGCTTTACGGCCACGTGTTCCGCAACGCCATGCTGATCGTCATCGCGGGATTCCCGGCGGCGCTGCTCGGCATACTCTTTACCGGCGGCATCCTGATCGAGGTCATATTCTCGCTGCGCGGCATCGGGCTGCTGGGATTCGAAGCCATCATGTCGCGGGACTATCCGATCGTGTTCGGCACGCTCTTCGTGTTCACCCTGCTCGGCCTCGTGATCCAGCTCATCGCCGACCTGGTCTACACGTTCGTGGATCCGCGCATTGATTTCGAGACGAGGGGAACATAGCCGTGGGTGAGGTAAACATCGCGGCGAGGCCGGACGCCGGTAAGCGCTGGGAGGCCAGTCCGCTCACGAAGCGCAGGTGGGCGAATTTTCGCGCGAACAAGCGCGGCTACTGGTCGCTTCGCGTATTCCTTGCGCTGTTCACCTTTACGCTCTTCGCGGAGTTCATCGCCAACGACAAGCCCCTGGTGATCTACTACGAGGATCGCTACTACTTCCCGATCTTCAAGAAGTACGCCGAAACGGAGTTCGGCGGCGTGTTCAAGGTCGAAGCCGACTATCGGGAGCACTACGTCAGGGATCTCATATACAGCAAGGGCGGTTGGTGGCGATGGCCGCCGATTCCCTTCAGCCACGACACGATCGACTACTACCTGCCCGGCACCGCCCCCTATCCGCCATCGGAGGAGCATTGGTTGGGGACCGACAACGTCGGCAAGGACGTATTGGCCTCCCTCATCTACGGTGCCCGGCTGTCGTTCCTGTTCGGCCTGGTCCTGACGTTCTTCAGTTCGATCATCGGCGTGTGCGCGGGCGGCATGCAGGGATACTTCGGGGGCAAGGTCGACCTCTTCGCCCAACGTTTCGTCGAGATATGGGCAGGGCTTCCGATACTGTTCATACTGATCATCCTCGCCAGTATCGTCGAATCCAACGTGTTCTGGCTGCTGGGTCTCCTGGTCCTCTTCAGTTGGATGGCCCTGGTGGGGGTCGTGCGGGCGGAGTTCCTCCGGGCGCGGAACTTTCAGTACATCGATGCCGCCCGGGCGCTGGGCGTCACCGATTTCAGGATCATGGTGCGGCACGTTCTGCCGAACGCGATGGTGGCGACCATCACCTTCCTGCCCTTCATCCTGACCGGTTCGATCACCGTGCTCACGTCGCTGGACTTCCTGGGCTTCGGGCTGCCGGCCGACTCGCCGTCACTCGGCCGCCTGCTGGCGCAGGGTCGCGCCAACATCCACGCGCCCTGGCTGGTAATGACGACGTTCTTCACCCTCGCAACCATGCTGACGCTTCTCATCTTCACCGGAGAGGCGGTGCGCGACGCCTTCGATCCGCGCAGGGACCCGGCCGCAGGACCTCTCCAGCAGGGGAATCGCTGATTCGCAGCCGCCTCGGGCAACCGCCGTCATCATCGGGCAATTTCCCACGTGAATTGCCGTCGATGTGCTACATCGCATCGACGGCCCGCAACGTACAGTACTGGACTCGGTTGTGCGGCAGACGCACCAGGGAAACATGGCGGATTTGCTATGATCGCGATCCCTCGGCCAACTCTCGAGGAAACGCCATTGGTCGCCAAACCGGTTCGCCGTCGCCTGACCGCCGACGACTTCGATCAGATGTGCTCGGCGGGAATCCTGACAGCCGACGACCGCGTGGAACTTATCGATGGGGAACTCATCGAAATGCCGCCAATGGGCCCTGCGCACACGGGCATCGTGAACCGCCTGGCCGAAATCCTGCACCCGCGCTTGGGCGATGCGGCGAAGCTGCGCGTCCAGTCCTCCGTGCGGCTATCGAATCACACCCAACCGGAACCCGATCTGGCGATCGTGAAGCCCGAATCCCGCCACTACCTGCTGCGGCATCCGAGGCCGGCCGACATCCTGTTGGCGATCGAAGTGGCCGACTCGTCGCTTGACTATGACCGCGAGCAAAAGGTCCCGCGCTACGCTGCCGCCGGCGTCGCCGAAGTGTGGCTGGTCGATGTCGGAAAGAAGCAGGTCACGGTCTACAGCGCACCGTCTTCCGGCGGCTATGGCCATTCCCGGACAGTGGCCTGGGCGGAGGAGATCGTCGCCACCCGGGTTGAAGGTCTTCGCCTGACTTTCGAGGAGTTCTTGCCGAGGGCGCATTTCGAGTAGCCACCCACACCGCGCGTTGTGAAACGGCCGGAAAATGGTGCCGGCGTCGACGGCACGGCGCGTTCCCGTTTTACCCGTTGTACCTCCAGTTGCCATGGAAACCGTAGGGCACGCGATGCGGTAGTTCCGCGCAGGCGACCGGTCCGTCGGCAACGTTGCCCGCATCGAGAACGATCAGGTCGCTGCGGTTTTCGGCGGCGCGGTACACGATGCTCAACAGGTAGCCATCGCCCTCCTCCCCTTCTCTCGACCGCGGCACGAATACGGGTTCGCCCGTGACATCGCCGTCGGGGAGCATGTACTGATCGCGCCGGTCCAGCGAGAAATCGTGGTGGACGATGGCATTGAAGTCTGCGACCTCCCGCGCGTCACCTACCGACGCGGCATAGAAACCGTGCCTATGGCGGCCGCAGGCGAAGCGTTCGTCCAGGCGCGGGAACTCTCCACCCACATCGTCCAGATAGCGGCGGCGCACGCCGTTCGCGTTATCGGCGAGGTCGATGGTCCACTCTGCAAGACGGGCCTTTCCCGGCGCCGTCGGACTGCCGTCGACGTGGGGGAACAGGGGCACTTCCTCGAACTGCATGACGTGCGCCACGATGCGGCTGCCGTCGCTGTAGGCATTCATCGGATGGAACACGTAGCACGGGTCGGTCTCGTACCAACGCATGTGCTCGACCGAGCCGTCGCGCCGCATGACACCGATGTGGGTGCCCTTGTCAGGCTCCCAGGCAAAAGGAGGCTGGCCGCGCATTGCCCGTTCAAGGCTGCCGGTGACCGGGAATACCGGAAACACGACGTGCTCCTCGGTCACGATGAAGTCGTGCACCATGCTGGCGAAGGGTGCGGTGAAGCGTTCCGAACGCGTGAGTTCACCCTTTGCGTCGACGCTCTGGTAGCTCATGTCCGGCGTGAAGATGCCTGCCGCCATGTAGCCGAAGAACAGCATCTCGCCCGTCTTCGGGTCGATCTTGGGGTGCGCCGTCATCGGTCCCTGCAACCGGTCGTCAAAGCGCCAGGACCCGATCGATTCCAGTGTTTCCGGATCGATCTCGAAGGGCGCATGCCCCTCCTCCAGCGCCAGCAGCCGGCCGCCGTGCCAGACGACATTGGTGTTGGCGAGGCCATCGTCCTGCACGCCCTGTGTGACGGGATCGTTTTCCAGCGGATTGAAGGGGTTATAGAGGCTGCGTCCCTCGCGCCTCTCGAGGGTCCATTTCACCGTGCGTGCCCAACGGTTCCGGTATCGCACCCGGCCGTCCCGGATACGGAACATGTGCAGCATCCCGTCGCCAGCGAACCAGTGGTGGCCGCCGCGGGGCGGAAACTGCGGGTCGGGTCCGTTGCGGTAGTAGGTGATGTCGAGGTCGGCGGGCAGGTCGCCGCGCACGATCACGTCGTCGATGTCGCATTCCATGCGAATCGGCGCATAGTTTCCGACAAGTTGGGGGTGTTCCGGATACGGCGTTGTCATCGTCCTTCCTCGATGTCACGAGCCAGCGGCGCACACTGTAACCCGACCAGGCGAGGACTTTCCGCCATTCTGCTGAATCGGGGCCGGTAGAATGCCGGCATTGGCAAGGCTTGGGAACGGCGCCCGGATGACCGCACTCTTCACCCACTTGAACTGTCTCGAACACGAAATGGGCGCACGCCACCCGGAGTGTCCGGCACGGCTCGCCGCAGTGCTGATGCACCTCGACGAGACGGGGCTCTATTCCGATCTTGACGTGCACGAAGCGCCCGAAGCGGATCGATCCGACCTGTCACGCGTGCATGGCGAAGCGTTCCTTGACGACCTTGCGGAACTGTCGCCGGAGGAGGGTCTCGTCCGCCTGGACCCGGATACCGCGATGGGACCGGGTTCGCTCCGCGCCGCGCGCACGGCGGCGGGCGCGGCGGTGGCGGGCGTTGAACTGGTGCTGAGCGATGCCGACAAGCGCGCATTCTGCGCCGTGCGGCCGCCTGGACATCACGCCGAAGTGTCTCAGGCAATGGGATTCTGCTTCTTCAACAGCATTGCGGTAGCCGCGGCACGGGGCCTTCGCGATCCGGGGGTTGATCGCGTCGCCATCCTCGACTTTGACGTCCACCACGGAAACGGCACCGTGGCCGCCTTCATGGACAACCCGAGTGTACTGGTCTGTTCCAGCTTCCAGTTCCCGTTCTATCCCTATCGGCTGCAGGACGTGCAGCGACCCAACATCGTCAACACGCCGCTGCCCGCCGGTACACAGGGCACCGATTTCAGGAACTCCCTGGAACGCGACTGGTTGCCGGCTCTCGACGACTTCAAGCCCGATCTGATCCTCGTCTCAGCCGGCTTCGACGGACATGAGGACGATCCCCTGGCTGGACTCCTGTTGGCCGAGGAGGACTATGCCTGGGTAACCGGCCTGATCACGGACGCCGCGAACCGCCATGCGGGTGGACGTATCGTCTCGATGCTGGAAGGAGGTTACGACCTCGGATCACTCTCGCGCAGCGTGGCCGTGCACATCGAGGGACTGATGGAGTAAGCCCGGGGAGCGCCGAAAGGTTCAGCGCAGTCCGGCCAGCAGTTTGGCCAGCGTTTCCGGTCGACCTATGCCGCCGCCCTTGGTGACCAGGTAGCCGCCGCGAAACCGCGCTATCGGGATCGCCGTGTCTATCGTGCCGAGTACGTCCAGCGTTTCGTCGCCAACGATCGCGGCGGCGGTGTCCCCGCCCAGGACCGCAAGCGTCCCGTTCCCATAGCCGGTCTTGAGGGCGGCCTTCGCGCACTCCGCCATCGTCGAGGCAACCTGCTCCGCCTGCCTCGGAGAGATGGCGCCAGGCGGTTGTGGCGTTGCCACGACGGTGATGGTGGTCGCCGGGCGCGGCAATCGAAGGTCCGCCGAAAGAGTAAGGACCGGAACTCCGAGTCTCGCGATCTGCTCGCGACTCATGGCGTTGAGGCTGCCGCACAGGATCAGAACCGGAGGAACAACAGGGACTTCCCGAGGTTTGTGCGCCGGGAAAACGGTAGCCGCATATGCCGCGACCGCGCCGCTCGGACCAACCATCGCGCGGCCTTCGTCATGGCATCGCCGCGCGGCGGCGGCGAGTTTCGCGTTGTCGTTGGCGTCCCAGACGACCACATCGCCGTCGGCGCACCCCGTGGACTCCAGAATTTCCATCGGCCGGTTGCTTAACGGCGCAGTCAGCGGGTCCTTTCCGAACGGGGACTCCAGCACCGGCACATCATCGACGTAGACGATCCCGTCCAGGCAACGGCGACCAGCGTCGGGAAAACTCGGCACCACGGCGACGGGATGCCCGAGTTGCAACAGGCCCTTCACCTCGAATGGCCAGTTGCCCCGTAGACCGGAGTCGATCTTGTGGCACCGGTAGCGCGCGTTCCTCGCGTGCGCGACAGCGGCTTGCCGCTGCGCCGCTTGCGGGTCCAGGTGCCGCGATGCGATATCGACGACGCAGCACCTGTCGTCATCGGCGAGCGGTCCCGAAGGCACCGAGAAATCCTCGTTGGCAACCGTGCCGGCAATCTCCAACGCGCCGGTGCGGTCGTCGGAGGTGATGAACAGCTTGCGAGCGCGTTCCTGCCGTCCACCCGAGGTCGCGGGCGTCCTCAAGTCAGACAATCGCCCGAAGCGTTTCCGGCAGTTCCTTGACCTGATCCGTGGTCAGGCCCAGGTACGGGCCTTCCACCTGGCGCAGCCAGGACTGGCTGTAGTACATGTTGAGCGCGCGGCGGGTGCTGTCGGCGGTCCGGTTGGCACCGTTGTTGTGCCACAGGGAACCATCGAACATGAGGATCGAGCCGGCATCCATTTCCACGACGACGTGCTCGTGGTCCTGCTCCACCGGGCGCGTCCACTTGTGGCTTCCGGGAACGACGAGCGTGCCGCCGGTTTCCCTGGTGAAAGGATCGAGCGCCAGCAGGGTGTTAATCACGATCGGCGGGCGCGGGCGAGGAATGGGGTACCAGCCATCGTCGCGATGCATGTGGCGAATGTTCTCCCGCGGCTGTACGTCCTTGATCATGACCGTCGATAGCTGGAAGCCACCGCCGAACAGCGCGTAGCCGCCGCGCTTTCGGTCCGGGTCGACCAGGACGTCGCGAACAACGGCAAGGACGGCGGGATGCGCGTAGAGGTCGTCGAAGGCGCGGGACTTTCGGAACAGTCCCTTGCACATTCGGCCGGTCACCTTGCCGTCGAGACCGGGCATCCCGATGGGAGTCGGCCCAAGCAGGGCATCCGCGTCGGCCTGGGCGCGTCTCAGGCGCTCTCCCTCGATGAGATTCGGGATGATCGTGTAACCGACATCCTTGATCTCCTGAACAGCCGTTTCAACGTTACGCATGGGTGTCGACTCTCGAGGATCCACTCTGGCTTCGCCAAGTGCTGGCAGACCATTGTAGCAACGAGGTCCCAACGGGTCCCCAACGTGGTCCGGACAGAGCGCCTTATCCGCGATGACGGCGGTATGATCGAAACACTCGTCTTCAGCAAGTCCCCCACCGGAGCGTCGATGGGCCAAGACAACGTGCATTTCGTTACCGGGACCGACACCGGCGTCGGCAAGACGTTCATTGCCAGCGCGCTGTTGCGCGCGGCCAGGGCGCGTGGCCTCGCATGCGTCGGCTACAAGCCCATCGCCGCGGGTGCGACCGTTCGGGATGGCGCGCTCGTCAACGAAGACGCCCTGGAACTCATTTCTGCAGCCGACACCGAGCGAGACTACTCTGACATCAATCCAGTGGTCCTGGAGCCCGCTATTGCCCCACACATTGCTCTTGCGCAAACCGGCCGCCGCGTGACCGCCGCGGAACTCGCTGCGGCCTGCCCTGAGGGGTCCGCGTTCACGCTGGTCGAAGGAGCCGGCGGATGGTTCGTCCCGCTGAATGATCGGGAGTCGCTGGCCGATGTCTGCGCCGCTCTCGGCGCGAAGGTTATCCTCGTGGTTGCCATGAGGCTCGGTTGCCTGAACCATGCGCTGCTGACTGCCGAAGCGATCAGGAGCGCCGGACTGGATATGGCGGGTTGGGTTGCCAATTGCCCCGACGATCCCATGCCTTTTCTCACGGAGAACATCGCCTCGTTGCGGCAGCGGCTCCCGGCGCCGTGTCTCGGCACCGTGCCGCACGTGGCCAATCCGGAAGATGCCGTGCAGTTTCTCGACCTGGGACTCCTGTGGGACTGAACGAATCCCTCGACTTCGACCGCCGGCACATCTGGCATCCCTACACCTCGATGACGGATCCATTGCCCGCGTATCCCGTGGAGTCGGCCCGTGGCGTGCGCATCCGCCTGGCTGACGGTAGGGAACTGATCGATGGTATGTCTTCGTGGTGGTGCGCCATTCACGGATACAACCATCCGGATCTGAACGAGGCGGCGCGGGCGCAACTGGAAAAAGCCGCCCATGTCATGTTCGGCGGATTGACCCACGCACCCGCCATCGAGCTCGCGCGCACGCTGATCGAGATCACGCCCGATGGCTTGCGGCACGTGTTTTTCTCCGACTCGGGTTCGGTGTCGGTAGAGGTCGCGATCAAGATGGCCATCCAGTACTGGGGCGCGATGGGCCGCCCCGAAAAATACCGCCTGCTCACGATCCGGGGCGGCTATCACGGCGACACGTTTGGCGCCATGAGCGTCTGCGATCCGGTGACCGGGATGCACGAGCGTTTCCGCCGCGTGCTGCCGCGTCAGATCTTCGTCGACAGGCCGATCTCCGGGGTCGACGAGTCGTTGTCGGCGGAGGACGCCGAACGCATTGAGACCGCCTTGACCAATCACCACGGCGAACTCGCGGCCGCGATCCTGGAGCCCATCGTGCAAGGCGCCGGGGGCATGTGGTTCTACTCCCCCGAATACCTGGCTCGCGTCGCCGAGCTTTGCGCCGAACTGGACGTGCTCCTGATCGCGGACGAGATCGCCACCGGCTTCGGCCGTACCGGTCGCCTCTTCGCCTGTGAACACGCGAATGTCGAACCGGACATCCTGTGTCTCGGCAAGGCCTTGACCGGTGGATACATGAGTCTCGCGGCCACGCTGACCAATGCGCGGGTGGCGAAGGGCATTTCCGCCGACGGCGGCGTCCTGATGCACGGACCGACCTTCATGGCCAACCCGCTGGCGTGCGCGGTGGCGGCCAGGAGCATCGAGCTGCTGCGTGCCGGGACGTGGAGGTCGCGCGTCGCCGACATCGAGAGTCAACTCGAGCGCGAACTCGGCGCCTTTCGCGAACACCCGGCGGTGCAGGACGTCCGTGTCTTCGGTGCCATCGGCGTGGTACAGACCCACGAACCCGTTCCGGTGGCGAAACTGCAGCGCGTCTTCGTGGAACGGGGCGTTTGGATTCGTCCCTTCGCCGACCTGATATACCTGATGCCACCATACGTCATCGGTGAGGAGGATCTGAGTTGCCTGACGTCGGCCATAGATGCGGGTTTGGGTATCCTTTAGGGCCACCCATGTCGCCCGACGACCCACGATCTTATTGGCATCACCATGTACAAACGACCGACTGATCCGTCGAACATCGGCGACATCCTGGCAGATGGCTTCATGCTGTATCGAGCCAGCATTCGGTCCCTATTCGTGCCTGTCTTCTGGCTGGGACTGGTAATCGGGCTGATCCACTGGGGCCAGGTTCCGTTCAGCGGCTCCGAGGAGGAGACCAGTCTGGGCCTGGGCTTCTGGCTTCGCTCCCTGGTCTCGCTCGTGGCAAGCGTCTACCTGTACGGGATCGTCATCGCCATCGTGCACTTCATTGCGTCCGGGTCCCCGCGCGGCGTTCGCTCTCCCGTCACCATCGCCACGCATCGGTTCCCCACCTTGCTGGCCGTATCGGTCCTGTGCGCGCTCGCCATCGTCATCGGTCCGATCCTGATTGTCGTTCCTCTTGCCTTGCTGGGTCCGCTTGGCATCGCTGTCGCAATGCCGCTGATGCTTGTCCCTGTTTTCTTCCTGGCGGTCGCCCTGTTCGCCAGCCCAATCCTGGTTGTCGCCGAAGGGCACGGACCGGCCGATAGCATCCGCGAAAGCTATGCGCTGGTGAAAGGCCGTTGGTGGCCGACGTTCGCGTTTTTCGTGTTCGCGACCGTGATATCGACCGCGATCAGCTTCGCAGGCAATGGGATCAACCTGCTCTTGGCGGACCTGTTCGAAATCGCCACCTTGTCAAACACCGTCTCCACGCTGGCATATGCAGCGCTGACGGCGATCATCTGGCCGATAGGCATCTGCCTGATATACGGAGCGTATCAAGACCTGCGGCTGCGTCAGAACGACGTGGCCTTGTCCTCCTAGGCGAAGTCGACGGCCACGCGCTCCCGCATCATCCGAGTGCCCCACAGCCGACGCCTTCGGCTTCGCCCGTGGCCCAGCCCCGCTCGTCGACCATGCAACAGGCAACCCAGGTCGCTGACGCGCCCTTGGTGCGTTTGTTTCACGAAAGGAGCTGTTCGATTTCCTTCATCTCGTCGGCGGAAAGGCGCATGGTCGACGCTTCGACGTTGGCATGGGCCTGCTCGGGCCTCGTCGCCCCGGCAATCACCGACGATACACAGGGGAACGACAGCAACCAGCCAAACGCCAGTTCGAGCAGCGAACGGTCGCGTTCCCGCGCAAAGGCATCGAGCTTCTCCACGCGGTCGAAGTTCGCGTCGTTAAGCGAGCGCGCGGCGGCTGCCGGGGCGGAGAGCCGCGTGCCCTCCGGGGCCGGTGCGCCCCGCTGGTACTTGCCGGTCAGGAGGCCGCTCGCAAGCGGGAAATAGGGGAGCATGCCGATTCCGAACCGGTCACAGGCGGGAATGACCTCCTTCAGGACGTCTCGCTCAAGGAGGCTCATGTGGTTCTGGGCGGTAACAAACGGGTTGAGGTGGTCCCGCAGCGCAGTCCAGTGGGCATCGGCTATCTGCCAGCCGGCGAAGTTCGAGTGGCCGATGTAGCGGATCTTGCCCTGGCGGACGCAGTCGTCGAGCGCCCGCAACGTCTCGTCGATGGGCGTCAACGGGTCCGGAAGATGGATCTGGTAGAGATCGATGTAGTCCGTGTCGAGACGGCGCAGGCTCCCTTCCACCGCCGAAATGACGTAGCGCCGGGAGGCGCCGCGCTTATGCGGTCCCTCACCCATCGGATAACCGCACTTGGTCGCGACGATGACGTCGTCCCGGCGACCCTTCAGCGCACTGCCGAGGTACACCTCGGAAAGTTGGGAACCGTACATGTCAGCGGTATCGAAGAAATCGATACCGACATCGATCGCGGCGTCGACCACGGCACGCGTACCCGCCTCGTCCAGGCGTTGGCCAAAGTTGTTGCAGCCGAGGCCAACCTCGGAAACCACCAAGCCGCTGTTACCCAGTCTTCTATGTTCCATGTCTCTTCCCGTGTCAGGCAATCGCGCGCCTATTGAATCAGATCGACTCCCGGAAGGCGAAAAGGCTCGCCGAAGGCTCGCCAAAGGCTTGGCGGAAGCTCGCTAACCCGCCTTGGTCCCAGTCGCGAAGCGCGCGCTCAGGTACCGAACACGGCCAGCGCCGGACCGTACTGTTCGGCGTAGAACGGACCGTCACCGCCCATTTCAATCAGGCGTCTCCTGCTGGCCTCCAGTTCGTCCTCCGCGCCTTCGAGCCCCTGCAGCACTTTCACCAGCGCGACCCAGCCTTTAGCCATTTCCTCGACATCCCCGTCCCCGGCGCCCGCCGCCCGGTCGGCGCAAGTGGAAAACATGCGTCTCGCCGCTTCGTGGTCACCCGCAGCGAGTTCGTGCACAGCGTTGATCCAGTAGGCGTTGGCCTCGGCCGACACATCGAGCCTGGAGACGATCTCGAGATGTGCCTTCGCGAAGCCGGCACCCAACTCACGCTGCTCGTCGGTGATTGCAGCGCCTTCCTCGCTCCAGCCGGGCCAGCAATTTGCGGCAATGTTGTAGGCCGTCATGTAGGCCACCTTCGAATAGCCGGCGCGGTCTTCAGCATCCGTGGTCCGCACCGCGGCATTCATGGCTGCCTGGTACACCGCGCGGGCAACCACCAGGTACGATGCCAGATCGTGTTTCGGGATCGTTCCCGTTCCATGGTGAAACACTTGGGACGCGAGGTAGTTTGCCCCGCCCAGTTCCTTCACGGTCAGGCTTGGGACATCGCTGTTCTCTATCGTCATGGGCTGACGCGGTAGAAACGCGTCGCCGTGTCGTGGAACAAGGCGGCCCTGTCTGCGGGCGAGAAGCCGTCCGCGATCTTCTTGAAGGCGTTCCACAGCACCTGGTACGAGCAGCTCTGCTTGTCCACCGGGAAGTTGCTCTCGAACATGCAGCGCCCGGTCCCGAAACAGTCGATCATGTGCAAGTAGTAGTCGCGGGTCGCCGAGGCGACTTCATCAAACGACGGCGGCATGCCGCGCTTGTGGAAGCCGAACCCGTTGAGGGGCATCACCAGGCCGCCGAGCTTGGCGACGACGTTCTCGCACGCGGCGAGTTCCACGACATCGACTTTCCAGGTCTCGTAGATTTCGCTCCGCTTGCCGACGTATGGACCGATGCCGAGCGGTCCGCCGAAGTGGTCGAGCACGATCGGCTGCTCCGGAAACGCCCTGGCAAGGTCCGTCAGTTCGGGGATGTTCGTATGGTAGAGCCACGCGTCGAAAGTGAGGCCGCGCCTGCCGAGTTCGGCGAACCCCTCGCGGAACTTCGCGTCTCCGAGCAGGCCTCCCTTCGGGTTGGTGTGGGCATTGCGAATGGAATCGTGGGCATCCCAGGCAGAGGCGTGGCGGATACCGCGAAAGCGCGGGCTGGCGGCCAGGTGCGCGTCCAGCACGTCGCCCACCGCCGCGCCAAGCGCCAGGTCCGCGAAACTCACGATCGACGCGCACATGCGACCGGCTCCGTAGCCGCCGCTCGCGCTCATCGCGGCGATGCCGTTGACGAACTCGGTCTCGCCCACCGGCCGCATCGGCTCCGGACCGTCCGCCCGGTACATCGAACCGCACTCCATGAAGACCGTCGACACGACGTTGTGGCCGCTGCCCGTATCCGCGAGCAGTTCGTCCAGCAGGTAGCGGCCTTCGGGGTGGTCCCAAAGGTGGTGGTGAGGGTCGCAGATCGGCAGTTCGGGCTCGAGAATCTCCTCCTCGACCTGCATCAGCCATTCATCCTGAATCACGGTGTCAGTACACCACGACCGAGCGAATGGACTTGCCTTCGTGCATCAGGTCGAAGGCGTCATTGATCGCATCGAGCGACATGGTGTGCGTGATCAGGTCGTCGATGTTGATCTTGCCGTCCATGTACCAGTCGACGATCCTTGGCACTTCGGTGCGGCCCTTCGTCCCGCCGAACGCCGTTCCCCGCCATACGCGGCCGGTGACGAGCTGGAATGGCCGGGTGGCGATCTCCTGGCCGGAGCCGGCGACGCCGATGATGATGCTCTCGCCCCAACCCTTGTGGCAGCACTCGAGGGCCTGGCGCATTACTTCGACATTGCCGATGCATTCGAACGAATAGTCGACGCCGCCGTCGGTCATGTCGACGATCGCCGCCACGACGTCTTCCTCGTTCCTGGCGTCGATGAAGTCCGTCATGCCGAACTTCTCCGCCAGCTCACGCTTGCCGGGATTGACGTCGACACCGATGATGCGGTCCGCCCCGACAATACGCGCGCCCTGGATGACGTTGAGGCCGATGCCGCCAAGGCCGAACACGGCGACGTTCGACCCCGGTTCCACCTTGGCGGTATTCATCACCGCCCCGAGGCCGGTGGTCACGCCGCAGCCGATGTAGCAGACCTTGTCGAAGGGCGCATCTTCCCGGATCTTCGCGACGGCGATCTCCGGCAGCACCGTGAAGTTCGAGAACGTCGAGGTGCCCATGTAGTGAAAGATGGTCTCGCCGTTGAGCGTAAAGCGCGAGGTGCCGTCCGGCATCAGGCCCTGGCCCTGGGTTTCCCGGATCGCGCCGCACAGGTTCGTCTTGCCGGACAGGCAGAACTTGCATTGCCGGCATTCGGGCGTATAGAGCGGAATCACGTGATCGCCCGGCGCGACGGTCGTCACTCCCGCGCCGACTTCCACCACGACACCGGCGCCTTCGTGGCCCATCACGGCGGGGAACAGTCCTTCGGGATCGGCCCCCGAGAGCGTGTACGCATCCGTGTGGCATATCCCGGTGGCCTTGATTTCCACCATCACCTCGCCGGCCGCCGGGCCATCCAGCGACACCGTTTCCATGGATAGCGGCTTGCCCGCCTCGAACGCCACCGCAGCTCGGGTATCCATTGCTCAACTCCGTCCAATGTCCTATCAGCCCGCAAGCGTTGCCGTTGCGCCTGCGCGTGTCAAGAATCCGGGTGATCGCCGTTTACAATGTTGCGCTCGCACTTGGCTGATGGAGCGGACATGGACCTCGGAATAGCGGGCAAGGTTGCCATAGTCACCGGTGGCACTTTCGGTATAGGACGCGCCGCCGCCGAGCGTCTGGCGGCAGAGGGCGCAAAGGTCGCGATCGTGGCCCGCACCCAGTCTGACCTGGATCGCGTCGCCGCGGAGATCAGCGACGCCACCGGAGGGGAGGTCGTGGGGGTCGCCGCCGACGTCAGCGACGAGGCGTCCGTGCGCGCCATGGTCGATGCCGTCGCCGACCGCTGGAACAGGATCGACATGCTGGTCAACAACGCCGGCACCTCGTCCGCCGCAGCCTTCACGGACATGAGCAACGAACGGGTCATGGAGGATTTCACGCTCAAGGTCATGGGTGCGATCTATTGCACCCGTCACGCATTGCCTTACCTGAAGCGCAATGGCGGCGCGATCTGCAACACGACCACGCCCGGCGGCAAGGCGCCAAACGCCGCCAGCCAGCCAACCGCCCTGTCCCGCGCCGCCGGTATTTCCCTCACCAAGGCGTGGTCGAAGGAGTTCGCCGGCGACGGCGTCCGCGTCAACACGGTGTGCGTCGGCGTGCTCAAGAGCCGACAGCACTACCGCCGATGGGAAGCCAACCAGAAACCCGGCTACACGCTGGAGGATCACTACGAGAGCGCCGGCGGCCGCGTACCGTTGGGTCGCGTGGGCGAAGCGTCCGAAGCCGGCGACGTGATCGCCTTCCTCTGTTCCGAACGCGCGAGCTACGTGACCGGCGCGGCGGTCAACGTCGACGGGGGCGTTTCACCGGTGGTCTAAGGCTGGGCACAGACCGCAGCAAGCCACTCTGGCGTAAAGCCCATAGCCCGACAAGGAGCGATGGCTCGGTGGCGTCATTTCGCCATCGCTGTCCTGGTTGTCAGACCACTTCAGTCAGGTGTCGCGGGGATTCGGCGTTGGTCGCGCACGCGCCCCTTGTCGTTCTTCCGTGGCCGGTAGGCCAGCACCTTCTTCACTCCTGCGTTGAACGCTGGTGGCAAATCACGGGAGGTGGGTTTGTCCTTGGTGGGCGTCACGGTTGTCCCTCCGAAATACCCGGTTCGCTCACCACCGTGACACAGGTAGCAGGGAGGCCAACTAACAACAACGGACATGGATTGCCAACACCACGATCCAACCGTTCAGTGAGTTTGTTCCAATGGGTTGTGCTTTCTCCGTATTTCGTCGCCATCATCATTCCCGCTGCCTTTGCAAAATCAGCGTCGGCTCCCAATCTGTCAAGCTGCGCGCGTTGATTGGCCGTCGGCTCCTTGATTCCTAGGCGGCGAAAATCCGCAGTGCTGTGAAGATTGTTGGCCTTCGCGCAGACAATCAGAATGTCACGTATGTTGGTTTGGAGCGACCGCCCTCGAGTTACCACGATTCCGACGCTAATCGCCCCATCCGCATGGAGTCTCTGGAAGTTCTCCAGATCCCTGTCGAAGAACGGATCTTTGTTGTTCCATTCGATTTCGAGCGCCAAGGTGCCGTGGTCGCAGTCGCGAACGTGATCTATTTCGTGCGTCGTACTCGACCTAGGCGTTCCATCGACCGACTTGGTCACTTCGATGTTTCGCTTGCACCAGCCCGCATCAGTCAACGACCTTCGCAAACGTCGTGTCGGTGGAGCTTCGTTGCCGCCACCCTCCATCATTTCCGTGCACTTGATCTCCATCGACAGCAAGACCTCACATAGTGCATAGAATTCGGTACGGAAGGCGTGCGACGAAAGAATGGCGTCGGCGTGATTCGTCGTATCGAGATCAAACCCCGCGTCCGCGAGAGCGTCGAGGCTCATGCCAACGCTTCAGATCGGGAGTTGTGTGCGTACGTCGGCCAGTCGGGTGCGTAGTCGTGCTCGGCTTGTTGGCCCCACACTGTCCAGCCGTCTCTGGTTCCACGGCCGAACAGTTCTAGGTACGGACCGCGCGAGCAATTCTCGATGATCTCGTACTGCTCGTCGGGCTTTCGGGAGTGCTCGCGCTTGCGGCTCGCGATCAGATTCACTTGGCTGCGTCCCGGATCCAACGTCCTGGCCTTCTTTCCTCTAACGCCGAACAGGATTACTTCGGTCACGTTGCGGAAATAGAATCCGACGCCCCTCCCATCTGGTCCGCCGTCCTTCCGAACTTTGAACCAAACGAGGTTGGTCTTGTACTCGAATCCCCATGATTCAAGCACTTGCAATCCCCATGGCAACAGCGCGTTTGGAACCCATAGGTAGCAATGGGCGACATCCGCCATATGGTCGATAACCGGCAATCCGGCGATCTCTTTGACAGAGAGGGTGTTGTATCGAGATAGACGACGGTGCTCGGGGGCCACCTTCCCCGTTCGGTTGGTGAACCGCCAAGGCGGATCGGCCAGAACGGTGCCGAAACGCCGGTCGCCAAGGTACCGTGCCAGTTCGTGGTTGACGCTCATCCCGCTTCTCCAACCAGCCGTGCTCGTCCCTCGCAAGCCTCTCGCAGCCTGCCCAGCATGAACCATGCGGTGGCCTGGGTGACGCCCAACTCCTTGGACAACTGCGTTGAGGAAATGCCCCTGCTGGCGATTACGGAAAGATAGATTGCGTAGAGCCACTTGTGAAGGGGAACGTGCGACCGCTCGAAGATCGTGCCAGTCCGAACCGTAAACTCGTTCTTGCAATGGCGGCACCGGTAATAGCCGAGGCGCTTCCCTTTACGGGCGGTTATTCGATGATTGCCGCAAGTTGGGCAGTGGACTTGGCCACCCCACCGGTGAACTTCGAGAAACTCGCGGGCGGACTCCGCGTTGGAGAACATCTCGAACGTCTTCATCATGCTGATGGTGGCTTCCCGCTGGACTCGATGAGAAGGCAATGTACTCCTATACAGTGGTGGAGTCAACTATATAAACGCTTCCGCCTCACAGCTCAGAAAATTCCAGACACTGTTCGGTCAGTTCCCGCCGGATTCCGAGCAATGACTGACAGCGACTGCCAACTCGTCGAACTTACCGCTACCGCTGCAAGTCCAGTTCGCTGCTAGCCGACGACCGTTTTCGCGTCCTCTTCGACCACTGCGCTTTCGATATACCCGATGCGGTCGATTTCGATCCGCACGACATCGCCCACCTTGAGCCAAGGCGGCGGGTTCATGGCGGCGGCGACCCCCGCCGAGGTGCCCGTGAAGATCACGTCCCCGGGCTCCAGCGTGAACGCCTGGCTCAGGTGCGCGATCTGCTCGAAGCAGTTGAAGACCAGGAACCGCGTGTTGGAGTCCTGGCGTTTCTCGCCGTTGACGAAAGTGCGCAAGCCGAGGGTGTGCGGGTCGCCCACATCGTCGGGCGTTACGATCCATGGCCCGAAGGGCGCGTGGGTATCGAACGACTTGCCCATCTGCATGGTTCGGGAGGCCCTCTGCCAGTCGCGCACGCTGACGTCGTTCCCGCAGCAGTAGCCCGCTATCACCTCGCTCGCTCGCTCGGCCGGCACGTGTTTCGCGCGCTTGCCGATCACGTAGACGAGTTCGCCCTCGTAGTCCACCTGGTCCGATACGGAAGGCTTCACGATGTCCGCGTAGGGGGCGTTCGTCGCGGTGGTCTGCTTGTTGAACCAGATCTGCGTGGTGGGCGTTTCCGAGCCCGTCTCCGCGATGTGGTCGGCGTAGTTGAGGCCGATGGCCAGGATCTTGCCCGGCCGGGGCACGGGGGCAAGCAACTCGACGTTGTCGACGGGAACGGCGTGATCGGCATCGTCCTGCACTTCCCGAGCCCGGTCCATCGCCGCGTCCCCCGCGGCGAGGAACGCGGTCATGTCAGTCGGAAGTTCCGGCGCCGCCGCGCTGAGATCGATCACGAGTTCCCCCACCACGATGCCGATCCGCGCATCGTTTCCATCCGTGAATGTCGCAAGTTTCATCTTTCCTCCTTAGCTTCTTACCTCGGCGCGCCATGCGCTCACCCGTTACGCGCATACCTCCTCAAGCACGAATTGCCGCGCGTGACCGGCCATTTCCGTGAAGATGTCATCCTCCCGGACCCGCGTGCGTTTAAGCGTCCTGTAGCCGTGATCGCCGGTGTCGAGCCACCCGAGTGTCGCGTCGAGACGGTCCGCCACCTGCGTCATGAGCCCACGTTCAGCGAGTTTGTCCCGCGTGCCCGACAGGAACAGCATGGGCGATTCGATCGCATCCATGTGACGCGCGCGTTCAATCGACGGCTTTCCCGCCGGATGCAGCGGAAATGCGCAGAAAATGAGTGCGGCGGCATCGAGTCCGGGTTCGAGCACGGCATGGCTTGCCATGCGCCCGCCGAAACTGTGTCCGCCGAGGCAAAAGGGTCCCTCGTAGTGTTCCGTCGCGAACTCGAACACCGCCCTGATCGTCCCGGTAGACACGTCCTTCGAATCCACCCGGAACCTGCCCGCTTCCTTGAAGGGAAAGTTGAACCGGAGCGACGAGATGCCCGCGGCCGCGAACGCTTCCGCGATCGAGTGCATGGTCGCATGACGCATGTCCGCGCCGGCGCCGTGTCCGAAGACCAGGGTGGCGATGGGGTCCGCCGCAGCGGCGTAGAGTCCGCCGACTTCCGCCGTCGGACCTGCAATGCGGCATTCGAGCGTCGTGTTCAGGGTGTCGGGAGTTCGTCCGCAGACTCGATGATGCGTCCGACGAGGCCGTACTCCATCGATTCCTCTGCGCTCATCCAGTAGTCGCGGTCGGTGTCTTTCTCCACGCGATCGATCGGCTGTCCAGTCTGTTCCGCGATGATCCGGTTGATGCGTTCACGCGTCTTCACCAGTTCGCGCGCGTGGATCTCGATGTCCGACGCGTCCCCGCCGAAACCGCCGGCGGGCTGGTGAATCAGAAACCTGGTGTTGGGCAGCGCGTACCGGTGCTCCCTTTCCGCCGCGAGGTATATGTGGGTGGCGATGCTGCCGACCCAGCCCGTGCCGACCGTCCGAACCACGGGTTTGATGTAGCGGATCATGTCGAAGATGGTGTCCCCGGACTCAACGTGGCCGCCCGGAGAACCGATGAACAGGGTGATCGGATCGTCGCTCTTGAATGCCATGGCGAGGAGCCGCTCCGTACTGCGCTGGGCGCATTCCTTGTCGATCTCGCCAAAGATCGTCAGGGTTCGATGCTCTAGCAGCGTGTTCTCGAGTATTGCGAACTGCTTCGCCGCTTCCGCAGCTTCCCCGGCGCCGTACAGTCGGGACATGACCCTGCCTCAATCGCGAAAGGCGGCAATGTTACCACCGCGCCCGTGGTTGCTGAGCGTCAGGACTCCTTCATCGTGAGTGCCGGCATGACCGACCAAGCGCTTCCTCCTATAGAATGTTGGGAGCGACATAACCGACGATCGAAGTGTCCTCAGTTCCCCCGCTTGTCGACCAGATTATCGGGAAGGTCGACCAGGCAACTCAGCTTTATCACCGACTGTTGTTGGTGGTCGGCCCTGCTGGTGCAGGCAAGACAACGGCGCTACGGGCGGTCAGAGATCGACTCGGGATGCCCCTGGTTAACGTCAACCTCGAGCTGTCGCGCCGGTTGCCGGAGTTGACCGCGTTCCAATGCAAACTGCGGCAGTCGGGCAAGATACGGATCTTGTTGGAATAGCCGTGAACCGCGACGAACTCATAGATCGTTTGAAGAAGTACGAATGGTCGGATGTCGAGTTCAAGGAAGCTTGCCGTGCCGCGCCCAGATCCTCGTACGAGACGGTCTCGGCCTTCGCCAACACGGCTGGCGGGTGGCTCGTGTTCGGCGTCCGTGACCGTGACGGGGCATTCGAGATCGTCGGTGTCATCGAGGTCGACAAGGTGCAGAACGAGTTCCTGAGTACCCTTCGGTCCGGACAGAAGGTAAACCGTGCCATCAGTGTCTCCGAGGACGTGATCGAGACCGACGGCAAAACGCTCCTGGTCTTCCACGTTCCGGAGTCGCCTCGCAGCGAGAAACCGGTCTATCTGGACGGCGACATTCGACGTTCCTTCATCCGCCGCGGAGGAGCCGACCAACGCTGCACCCCGGCAGAGATCGAACGATTCCTTCGGGATGCATCCGCTGACCGGTACGACGGCCAACTCCTCGACGGGTTGGACGCCGAAGAGTTCTTCGACCGAGATTCCGTGCGCTGGTACCGGCGCGTATTCGACGACCACAATCCCGGCAGGCACCAGACGCTATCCGATGTCGAGTTTCTGAACGAGTGGGGTTTCGCCGTGGAAAAGGGAAACCGCCTCGTGCCCATCCGGGCTGGCGTTCTCGTCTTCGGCGCACCGCGCCATCTGCGCCGGATACTTCCCCGTCCTGTGGTCGATTGCCAGTTCATCGACTCGGAATTCGACTCCTGGTCACCGGACAACCGCTGGAACGACCGCATCGTGGTCGAAGAGAACCTGATCCAGGCGTGGCTCGTCCTGTCCGAGCGCTACATGAAGCACGCCGCGCGCCCGTTCAGCGTGGATGCAACCACGCTCCGGCGAGACGACGATCCGCCCGACTACATCTCGTTTCGCGAAGCGGCCATCAACCTGCTCCTGCATCAGGACTACGGCGACCACGGCCGCAAGGCGTCAATCCGCTTCTTCCGGGACAGGACGGTTTTCTGGAACCCAGGTGATGCCTTCGCCACGACCGATGAACTGCTGGACCCCACAGAAAAGGATGTGCGCAACCCCGCCATTGTCGCCGCATTCCGCCGGATCGGCCTGAGCGAACAGGCCGGAACTGGCGTGCGCGCCATCTTCCGCAACTGGCAGCGTCTGGGCCATGTGCCACCGGTGATCGATAACGACAGGGCGAGGAAGACCTTCGATCTCCGCCTCCTGCGCGAGAAACTGCTGAACGAAGAACAGCAGCTCATTCAGTCGCAACTTGAGGTTCGGCTGGATGATGACCAAGCGCGGATATTCGCGTTTGCCTACCAGGCAGACAGTATTTCGCTAACCGACGCCAAGGCTGTCACGGGCCGAACGGGACCCGGGGCTCGCGAAGTGCTGGATGCGCTCGTCCTTCAGCGACTCCTGCGGCCCCTGGAAGGCGGATCCAGGTACGTTCTGGCCGATCATCTCATCGCGGATGGCCCTGACGCCGAGCAGGTTGGTCACTCCACCAGTGACCAACCTCGCGACCCAGCCGGCAACTTGGTCACTCCGCTACTGACCAACCTCACCAGCGAACAGCGGAAGGTCATCGGGCTATGCGAAGTGGCCCGAAAGCAGGCGGACCTCATGCGTGAGCTTGGCCTCACCCACCGCACCTTTTTTCGACGGAAGCACTTGGACCCCCTGATTCGGGCCGGCCTCATCCGCATGACGCACCCCGAAGAACCCAACCACCCGGAGCAAGCCTATGTGGTGACCGAGGCCGGGCTTGCGCTTTCGAACGCCGGACGGTCCGACGTTACCGAAGCGGACAACGCATGAACGACTTTGCCCATAGGCGACACATCGGAACAGAGGATGGATGGCCGCATCTCTGGCGGGAGGCCCACGCAGCGACTCTTGCGTCTGCCATGCCGTCGCCGAGCCTGCGCAACTCGGAGACCGCGTTAGCATGGAGCAGCAACATCAGGAGAGATCGACCTTCGGGGATTCGATGGCAGGGCGCGGTAGCTCCAAGTCGATATCGGCGAGACCGGGCATGGCCAATGCCTCCGCCACACTCCGGCGCTTTCCCGACAGCCTCCGGTAGTCCTCGATGCTGAGCAACACATACGCACGTTTGCCCCGGTTCGTAATGAATACGGGTCCCGACATCGCGGCCTTCTTTACGCGGCCGATGTCCCGATTGAGTTCGCTGCTCGTTACGGTCGTGATGGTCATGGCGGTCTCCCCAGACAACGTACTAACGTAACTACACTTGCCGCAGCACACAAGACAGCTTCCCCCACAAAGTACTTTCCCCGAACGCCTAGGCGAGGCCGGCATGATTAGTTTCAGGGCATCGTCGACGCCTACGAGTTCCTCCATGACCAGCCGCCAAGGCCTGGACGTTCGAGCTCGATGTCAGAACGTCGCTAGTCGCCGCCCTGGGACCTGAATCCAACGGATAGCTCCGGGCCGGCCCAGTAGTTGTTCGGTTTTCTATTGCGCCAGAACGACGTAGCAGCCAATCGCAGCCGCCGAGATCAGGAGGCCGGTAATCCCGGCATACCGCCAAGGGGTCAGGTCCACGGGCACCGGCACTTTGTCGATAGTGCGTTCGGCGGATACGGGTGCCGGCCTCACGTAGCTGAGCCCGATCATCAGCAGCGTCGTGATTACAAATACGACCGCCAGCGTGTGGAGGAAATGAATCGGCTCGGAAAGTCCGAACAAACTCTGCACTGCGCTCTGATAGGCGTCGCCGAAAGCGAAGTTCAGGAGGTAGAACACGACCGGCCCCGCAACCAATCCCACCTTTGCGGCCAGAGCGGATACCCTTGTCGTCATCAACCCACACAGAATCACCGCCAGCATCGGCCCAAAGAAGGTCGCGTTGATCTGCTGCAAGTAGATGTACAGGCTGCCCGTGGTATCGATCATCGGCGCCATCAGCATGGCTGCCACGGCGAGGATGGCACTGCACCATCTGCCCACGCGCACCTGGCCCCGTCCGGACAGGGGGCTCTTGATCAGCGCATTGTGCACACCGTTGCTGTACAACGTCGCGGCGCTGTTCAAAACGCTGTTGAACGTGCTCAGGACCGCGCCGACCATTACCGCGGCAAAGACTCCGGTGAGTACGGTCGGAAGCACGGTCTTCACAAGCAAGGGATAGGCCTGCAGGTACTGATCGCTGGTCAGGGAATCCTTGAACATGTGATAGGCGATCACACCGGGCAGCACGATCGCGATGGGGCCGAGAATCTTGAATACTGCGGCGATGAGCACGCCCTTTTGGGCCTCTTTGAGGTTCTTCGCCCCCAGCGCCCGCTGAATGATCGATTGATTGGTGCACCAGAAAAAGATCTGGTTGACGATCATTCCCGTAAACAGCACGCCGAACGGCAGAAAGGAACCCGGTTCATCGCCGGTGATGTCGAACTTTTCGTTCTCCTCGGTGTAAACGGTATCGAAGCCCGCGAGGATGTCGCCGTTGCCGACCGCATACAGCGCCAGGGCCGGTATCAGCAATCCTGCCAGCAGAAAGCCGACGCCATTGATCGTATCCGAAATCGCGACTGCCTTGAGACCGCCAAAGATGGCATAGAGCGAACCCAGCGTGCCGATTCCCCAGACCATAAGGATTTTCGACTGCGTTGGCGTCAGTCCCAGGCTCGCCGAAACGTCGAACAGGCTCTCCAATCCAGCCGCGCCGAACAGCAGCACCACCGGCAGGATGGCGATCGCATAGGAGAACAGGAACAGCGCGGTGGCGATGAACCGGGTCTGACTGTCGAATCGAAGAGACAGGTATTCCGGAATCGTGGTCAAGCCGATGCGCAGGTACTTCGGCAGGAAGTAGAGGGCCGTGAGCACCATCGCAATCGCTGCCGTGGTTTCCCATGCCATCACCGCAATGGTGTGATTGAACGCATCGCCGTTCAGGCCGATGAGATGCTCCGTCGACAGGTTCGTGAGCATCAGTGAGCCGGCGATGACCCAGGCTGTGAGACTGCGCCCGGCCAGAAAGTACGCCTCCGGCGTGTTCATTCTGTCCTTTCGGGTCATCCACCATGAAATACCGGCAACGGCCGCAGTGAAGGCCAGAAAGGATGCGACCGCCGTCATGATTTCCCGTAAGCCATGTGCGACCGGCGCTCGAACTCGTATTCAAAGTCGACGGAAATGTCCTCGGACCCGGCATCCGGCATCGACGGCACGGTGACGGTCGCGCGGCCTCCCGAGAGCTTCATGCGGCACCAGGCGAGCAAGTATCCGTAGGTGACATGGTGCACGGGTCCTCCACCAGGCTGCCGAACGAATCGATTGCCGACGCGACCAGAAAATCGAACATGCGAATCGTTTCCCCCATAATCGCGGCCAGGAAATCAGGACAAATCCCGGATGAGAAATATAGCGACAATGTTGATGGTGAGCGTATTCCTTGGGGGCTGTCAACCGCCGCAATCCTCCCTTTCCGAAGACGACACGCCGGCGACCGCCAGCCTGTTCGCCGCGGCAGAGACCACGGTCACTCTCACCGACGGCGCGAGCGACCCGGCTATCCTGATCGATGCCGACGATCCCGCGAACAGCCTGATACTCGGCGCCGGCCTGGCAGGAGGACTGGAAGTCTACGGTCTGGACGGGTCGCGCATCGCCGTGATGCCCGAACGCGCCATCGGCCTGGTCGACGTTCGCTACAACTTTCCCCTTGCCGGTCAGGACATTCCCATCATCGTCGCCTACGATGCCGCCACAACGGAGCTTGTCGCCTATCGAATGGACGCATCAGGCCCGCAGATCCGGCAGATATCGTCGCATCCACTACGCACCGAAATGGATGTCGAAGGGCTTTGTACCTATCGGAGCCCGCTGACCGGCAAGTTCTACGCCCTTGCCACGGGCGCGGGGACGATCCAGCAGTGGGAACTCTTCGACAGCGCCGGCAAGGTGGCCGGCCGGAAGATTCGCACCGTCCCGGTCGGGCTTGGCGCCGGACATTGCGCTGTCGATGACAGGGACTCGACGGTCTACTACTCGCAGGAGACCGTCGGCATCTGGAAGCTGGACGCCGATCCGGAGTCGGAGGGGGAACCCGAACTCATCGATCTCAGCGGGCGCCATGGCCGGTTCGAAGGAGACGTGAAGGGTGTGGCGATCGTCGAGTTGCTCGCCGGTGGCGGTTATCTCGTCGTATCAGACGCCGATGCGAACCTCCTGCATGTCTATGACCTCGCTTCCCTGCTGCACCTCGGGGCATTCCGAGTGGATGCGGGCGCTTCGATCGGCGCCGTCGATGAAACCGAAGGCATGGCGGCGACCGGCATGGCGCTGTCCGTTGACTTCGGCAACGGCCTGCTCGTGCTCACCGATGACGACAACAACGGCGAACACACGAACTACAAGATCCTGCCCTGGAGCGATGTCGTGACGGCGCTCGATCTCCCGGGGGGGACGGGAAGCGATCCCACGGCACCAGCCGAGGCTGCAACCGCAGTCGTTCGCCCGAGCGTCGAGACCGATCCGGTAGCGAGCTATGGAGATGCCGCCGACGACGCGGCCATATGGGTTCACCCCGACAACCCCGAACTCAGCATCGTGATCGGTTCACAGAAGCAGCGGGGCATCAATGTCTATGACCTCGACGGCAGCCTGATTCAGTCTCGAGCGGACGGGCGCATCAACAATGTCGACGTTCGCTATGGCTTCAGCCTCGGCGGCAACCCGGTCGACATCGTCACCGGCAGCAACCGAACGAGCGATTCGATCAGTATCTACGGCATCGACCCGACCACCCGTTCGCTGATAGACCTCGCCGACGGCACCATCGCAACCGGCATGTCCGACCCATACGGGCTATGCATGTACAAAAGCCCCGTGTCGGGCCTTTACTTCGTGTACGTCAACGACACGGATGGCCTGGTCAGGCAATGGCTGCTGAACGACGCGGGCAACGGCCGGGTCGGCGCTGAACTGGTGCGTGAGTTCAGCGTCGGCTCCCAGACGGAAGGCTGCGTCGCCGACGATGCCAGCGGTCACCTTTATATAGGCGAAGAAAACGTCGCCATCTGGAAGTACTCGGCCGAGCCTGACGGCGGCGAGGAAAGGACGATGGTGGATGGCATCGAAGGCGGCAACCTGGCCGGCGATATCGAGGGCATGGCGATTTACTACGGTGCCGGCACGGGCGGATACCTCGTCGTCTCCGATCAGGGCATCAACAGTTTCGCGGTGTATCGGCGCGAAGGCGACAACGCCTACCTCGGACAGTTTCGCGTCGTCGCCGACGCATCGGCCGGCATTGACGGCGTATCCGAAACCGATGGCCTCGACGTCACCAGCGCGAACCTCGGCCCGGCATTCGCGCACGGCATGTTCATTGCGCAGGACGGCCGCAACATCGCACCGGCCGAGCGCCAGAATTTCAAGCTCGTCCCCTGGCAGCGCATTGCCGCGGCGGCGGGCCTTGAAACGTACTCCGGATTCGACCCGAGAGCGCTATAGCCCGCAAATCTCACCAAGGGCCGCGATGATCGCGCAGGATTTTTTGGCGTGCAGGTGCTCGGGAGCCTTCAGCCCCGGGAGGGCGAGGGTGTCCCTCGCAAAAGAGAGTGCGCGAGAGGAAACGCCTCGCAAGAAAGAAACGGAACCATAGCCGCCGCTTACGCACTTCACTGGCAGCCTGCGATCCGCGCATGGCGAGCATCCCGTTGAGCATGAATGAAACCGCCCACGTCCAGCGTCGATTGGGTGACTCCGTGATGCACGGGAATACCGTGCTTGCGGATAATCTCGGGTTCTCCATCCGTCGGGCGCAGGCCGGTTCGACCTGCGATGGCCTCCGTCTCGGGTTCTAGGGTCGGACGCAGGCTGATTCGATTGGCCACGGTCTCAATCACGAGTTTGCACCCGGGCTTCAGATTGAACTGTTCGCGCAATGACTTCGGGAGGAGGAGGCGCCCTGCCTTGTCCATCTTTACGATCATGTCCCGGCCATGACGTTAGCTGTGCAGCGGTTCATCCATATTCGTGGTGCCTCCATGGCGTTTGCATGGCGAATTTCCCACCCGGATTGCGGACGTCGCCCAACGACAGCCGCCTGCCCCGGCGATACCTTTCCCGCATGGACGACCCCGATCAATCCGCCGCTGCGGCGCGGTTCCCGTTTGACGCCATCTACAAGGCGCTGTGCTGCCACCGGCAGACTGTCGGCGACATGCTGACCGGCTTCCTGGCGGAGGCGGCCGGCCCGCTGCCGCGGACGCTCGTCGACGCGCTCGACCTCGATCGCGTGCGCAAGCTGTCCATGGAGTGGGTCACCCGCGAGTTCCGCCTGCGCCGCGGCGACCAGGTCTGGGAGGCGCCGTTCAAGCCCGACGCGCGGCGGCGCGGCTATCCCCCGTTCCTGCTGGTCAACCTGGAGTTCCAGTCCCGCCGCGACGGCCTCATGGCGCTGCGCTTCGTCGAGCAGGGCAACGAACTGTACCGCGAACTGCGCGCCCAGGGCGTCGTCGCCGAGAACGAGCCGTGCCCGGTACTGTGCGTTCTATTGCACAACGGCCGCTCGCCGTGGACGGCGGCCACCGCCACCGGCGAACTGCTGGCGCTACCGCCGGCGCTGGGCGTCGTCCCGCCGATGCCTCCGGAGGCGGCGGCGTTCCATCCGTGGGGCTACTTCGCGCTCGACTTCGTCGCGCACCGGGACCGGCCGCACATCGCGGGCAATGTCGTCTCGATGATGGTCGGCATCGAGTTCGCCCGCGACCGGGCGGACCTCGTGGCGCCGCTGTGGGAGACGGTGCGGAATCTGGCCGACGACGAGCTGCGCGACGCCGTGGCGCGGTGGCTGCGACGCATGAACGGGCACTACAATATGGACCTGCCGGGTCTGGAGGAGTTGCTGGAGATGGAAGACGTGACCGTGTTGACCTCGAGGCTGGACGAAACGATCGAGCAGTGGCGCCGGGCGGCGGTGACCGAGGGCGAGAGCCGCGGCCTGAGCCAAGGCCGCAGCGAAGGCGCCGCCCGCCAGAGGGCGCTTCTGGGCAGGCTGGCGGCGCAGCGGTTCGGCCCGGCGACGGGCGAACGCGTCGGGGCTTTGCTTGGAGAAGTTGCCGATTGGGACCGGCTGGGGTTGGTCGGCGAGGCGATCGTCGAGGCCGCCTCGGGCGAGGAACTGACGCGTCGGATCCAGGCCCTGATTCGCGACTGAGCCTTTCTCCCGAAACGGGGTCACACTTCTGTCGGGCGCCGGTAGCTTGTCGCCCACAACTCGAATCCGTTGGTCGCATTGACGTAGTCGCGCAGCAGCGAGTTGTTCCCTCCACGTCGCCGCACAGCAGACAGTCGACCGCTTGATATTCCGATGCCCTTACAATTTCCCCTGACGAAGAAGTTGCGCACATGACGGGTTTCTACAACCGGCACGTCTGGACGCCAGTCGCCGCAATGCCCGACGGGGCGGCGCAGTGGGGCAACCCGCTCTACCGAAGCCTTGCCGAACAGTGGGCCGTGATCCAGTCGAAGCTTGAGGACCGAGAACGCGAGCGGGCCTACCTCGACGGCTGGCTGCAAGAACGCAAACGCGCGTTCGCCATCGAGACCGGGAAGAGAACATCTACGCGGACATCCGGGAGCGCGACTATCCGGTCGAAGTGGAGGCGGCATGGCTGCATCACCGGTTCGTGCGCACGCATCCCTTCGAAGACGGCAACGGGCGCGTGTCGCGCCTGCTGATGGCGTATCCGTACCTCAAGGCCGGACTGCCGCCTCCAGTGATTTCGGCGGATGAAAAACCCGCCTACATCGACGCTCTCGAAGCGGCGGATAGCGGTGACTTACGGGCGTTCTCGGACCATGTTGGAGACAAGGCGCAAGTCGCCATTCGAAGCTGCATCCGCATAGGCGAAAATGCGCTGGCCGGAAAGCTCGAACGTCCGAACGGCAACGGCGGATACACGGTAGGCGACCGTTACTACCCGCCATGAGACATTAGGCTAGCGACGCAATGATGCGTTGCAGGTTCTCGTAGCCCGCTTTCGCGTACCGGGCGGGGGGCGCCACGCTTGGGTCCTGTTCCGCTTCGACAACCAGCCAGCCTTCGTAGGCCGCCTGGCGCAAAAAAGACAGCACGGCCCGATAGTCCACGCAGCCGTCCCCGGGTACCGTGAATACACCGTCGAGCACGGCCGCCGGAAAGCTGCTGTCGTTGTTCAGGCAGCGATCCAGAATGGCTCGACGTACGTCCTTGCAGTGTACGTGGGCAATTCGGCCGCCATGGTCTTGCGCAACGGCCGCCGGATCGGCGCCCGCGTAGAGCGCATGCCCGGTGTCCAGCAGCAGCCACAAGTCGTCCGGCGTGGTTTCCAGCAGCCTCTCGATGTCCGCAGCGGATTGCACCACGGTGCCCACATGATGGTGATAAGCCAGTTTCACACCCTGGTCCGCAGTCATCCTGGCAAGTTCTCCCACCCTGTCGGCAAACAACGCCCAATCCGACCGTTTCATCCTTGGCCGGCGCGATATGCGGACGGCGGCGTCGGCGTGAATGCACGACGTGACTTCGGCAAACACCAGCACCGTTGAACCCATCCGTTTCAGAAGGTCGAGGTGCCCTGCAAGCCGGGCGGCTTCTTCCCGGGTGCTGCGCCGGAGTAGATGACCGCCGTACCAACCTGATATCAGCGACAGTCCATGGCGTTCGAGCAGCGGCTTCAGTTGCTCGGGATCGCGGGGAAACTTGCCGCCGAGTTCGATTCCCGCATAGCCGGCTGCGGCTGCATCGGCCAGACAGGTTTCCAGGCTGATCTCGGCGCCGACATGGGGCAGGTCGTCGTTGCTCCAGGTAATCGGGTTGACGCCGATGGAGACGTTCATCGAGTGCTTCAACGCTCGCCCAATTTCCGCCGATAGTCCTCGAAAGCCGCGCCCACCGAGACGCTGTCCGAGACCTCTGCGACGGGCACGTCCCACCACGCGCCTCCCGCCGCGGTAGACGCTGTCGGGTCCGTGTCGATCACGACGACATAGGTGCGTTCCGCATCCCGGGCACGCTGGAGCGCCGAGCCCAGGGAGTCGATATCGACGACTTTTTCCGCCTGTGCTCCGAGCGAGCGGGCGTGGGCCGCGAAGTCGATTGACGGCGCCGCTTCGGAGATGCTGTCGAGAAGGTTGTTGTAGCCATCGGTGCCGCAGGATGCTTGCAATCGGTTGATACAGCCAAATCCGCCGTTGTCGAGCAACACGACAATCAGTTTCCGGCCGAGGGCGACCGACGTTGCGATTTCCGAGTTCAGCATCAGGTAACTGCCGTCGCCGACCAGGACGACCACGTCTCGTTCCGGCCTGGCCAGCTTCACGCCCAGTCCGCCGGCAATCTCGTAGCCCATGCAGGAATATCCGTATTCGACGTGGTAGGCGTGCTGATCGCTTGCCCGCCAGAGCTTGTGCAGTTCACCGGGAAGGCCGCCCGCGGCGCAGACGACCACGGCGTTTTCTTCGAACGCCTGGTTGACGACACCGAGAACGTTGGCATCGGACGGCAGATTGCCCGTCTGTTTCGTCACCGCATCGGTTACGGCACGGCTCCATTCATTGCGAAGACGCTGCGTCCGTTCAGCCCAATCGGGCGCAAGACTCGTGCTGTCCAACCGCTGGTCGAGCAGTTCCAGTGCGCACCGCGCGTCCGACTGCAACGATACCGCCGACCGTTTGGCCAGGTCGTGGCGCGCGACGTTGATGCTGAGCAGGTTGCAATCCGGGCGGCCGATCAGGAGCCCCGACCCGGTGGTGAAGTCCTGCAGGCGCGTGCCGACGGCAATGATGAGATCGGCCTCGGAGGCGAGGCTGTTCGCCGCTGCCGACCCGGTCACGCCCATCGCACCGACGTTGCAGGGGTGGTCCCAGGGCAGGGCGCCCTTGCCCGCCTGGGTTTCGGCGACGGGAATACGCAATCGTTCGGCGAAATTGCCGAGATCCGCACAGGCCGTTGAATAGTGAACGCCTCCGCCGGCAACGATGAGCGGCCGCTCTGCTCCGGCGATCAGCCCGACGGCAACCTGCAACTGCCGGGCATCCGGTGGTTGCCGCACCGGCCGGTGCAGCGACGGCCGGAAAAAGGATACGGGATAGTCGTAAGCTTCCGCCTGCACGTCCTGCGGCAGGGCAAGCGTCACCGGCCCGCAGTTCACGGGGTCGGTCAGCACCGATAGCGCCTGCGGCAGGCTTTGCAGCAGTTGCTCCGGCCGCATGATCCGGTCCCAGTAGCGCGAAACGGGCTTGAAACAGTCATTGGCGGTAACGGTGGGATCGGAAAAGTCCTCCACCTGCTGCAGCACCGGGTCCGGCAGCCGTGAAGCGAAGGCATCGCCCGGCAGCAGCAGCACCGGCAAACGGTTGAGGTGCGCGACAGCGGCCGCCGTCACCATGTTGGTGGCACCCGGCCCGACGGAAGTGGTGCACGCCATCATTCTGCGTCGCCGCATCGCTTTCGCATAGGCGATCGCCGCATGGGCCATCGCCTGCTCGTTGTGGGCGCGAAACACCGGCAGGCGATCCCGGGACTTATCCAGGGCTTCTCCCAGTCCTGCCACATTGCCGTGTCCGAATATTGCGAACATGCCGGCAAACAGCGCCTGTTCGCGGTCATCCACCACCGATCGTTGCGCCAGCAGATAGCGCACCAGCGCCTGGGCCATCGTCAACCTGACTTTTTCGGACACACCAACCCCCGTTTTATTCATCCAATCCGTGCGACAGTTTCTTGCCAGAAGCCGTGTGGGCCGCGTCCCGCCATATCCCGATGGCACGCCTGAAGTCGTCGGCGATGACTTCGGCTGCCTCGCCGTCATCCGCCTCGCCCGCAAACCAGCGGCGCGCCACGCCCTCCAACAGGCTCCAGCCGACGGCAAAGCCCTTGCAGACCGGATTGGGAGCAGCGGCTCGAAAAATCCCGGCCAGGTCATCTCCAGGTGAATCCAGAACCAGGACACCGTTACAGTACGGGTCCCGCTCCGAGACAACCTCGCCGATTTCGCGCCAGACGTCGGCGGTCTGGGCTTCGAGTTGCCACCAGGAAGGGAACACACCGAGGTTGTAGAAACGCCGGATTGCGTTCGTAATCGTCGCATCACCCCCGACCTCATTGCCGGCTGGGGTAACGAGCGCGAGAAGCAGTTGCCGGTCGAGATCGATACAGTCGGCGTGCAGTTGGCAAACGAGCTGTTCCTGCTCGAGCCGCAACTCCATCGGGTCGTCGGTACTATACTGAACCAGGCACTTGACGACATGGGACCTGGGCCAACTCAAGAGAGGCAATCCCATGTTGTCTCTCGGCTCGAATCGAACCGGCCGGGAGCCGGGTATCTCCACCGGGCGCGCGATCCACCATCCGGTGTGGGTCATCCGTGACAGCACGGCCTCGCCGTAGCGCTCATCGACTACGACGCCCAATTCCGCGTCGCCGTTGTCGCTCTTGCCCACTCGCTCCACGGCCAGACCGACGATCATTTTGAACCGCCGAATGTCGGCTTCGGTTGACTCGAACGCCCAGGCGAGTTCCTCCATTCGCCTGCGCTGGTCGAATGCGAGCACGAACATCTCCCGCGGCGCTTTCACGCGAACGCTGGCCCGGTGCAGACAGGCGAGTTCGTTGTCCCGCGAACGCCCAGCCGTGCCAGCCCGGCGGCCATGTTTCCCGATGAGCCGCCCAGGTGCTTTGCGAAACTCTGCATGCCTTCGAGCCGTCCGCCAACCTGTTGTCCGTAAAGGTCGACCGCGGCGCGGCCCAGGCAGATGACATCCAGACTTCTCGGCTGCGGCGAATCAGCGCCGACCGGGCCGTCATTGCGGCCCGCTGCCGAGCTGTTTTCGGTTCGAGACACCACCACGAAAACCCGTTGTCCGCGCGGCGGTTACTTCGTGTCCGGATCCCGGAAGGCATCCAACGTCACGGACTCGCCCTCGGCTACCTTCATGACAGCCAGGGCGATACCGGTGTTGTCTTCTTCTTCGTCGTAGCGGGTAATAGCCGTCTGGCCGCTTGCGAAGCCGTCTCGATTTTCCGTGATGTGTAAGGTCATCGTTCCCCCGAATGCACTGCGGTCCCTTGTCCATCCCCTGTCGCCGGTACCGCCAGTAGCGGCGTCGTAGCCGGCGATGTCCAGCACCGGTTCCTGTCGGACTCCTCGATGGCGTCGATGACCGCCTGAACACGCCACCCCTCCTCGAAATCCGCTTCGATTGCCCGGTCGTGGGCAATGCCTGCCAGCACGTTCCTCAACTCGATTACCTTCAGGTCATTGATGCCGAGGCCGTGACCGGGCGCCGGGCAGAAATTCCCGTAGTCGGCGTGGTCCGGCCCGGCGAGGATGGTCTGGTATCCGGCCTGGCCCGACCGGTCGGCCGCCCGGTAAACCCGCAATTCGTTCATGCGGACCTGATCGAACTCCAGCGACCCACGGCTCGCGGTCAGGCGAAACGACAATCCGCTTTTCCTGCCTGTGGCAACCCGGCTGATTTCAAACGTGCCGGGCATGCCCGATTCGAATTGCAAGAGCACCTGCGCCATGTCTTCGTTCTCGACCTCTCGCCACACGCCGCCGTTCGGATCCGGCCTTCGCCGGTAAACGGTGGTCAGGTTTCCGTATACGGACGCGAGGCGGCCGACCAGGAAGTGGGCCAGGTGAATCAGGTGCGAACCCAGATCGTTGAGCGCGCCGCTGCCGGCCGTGCTTCGCGCACATCGCCAGCCGAACGGTGCCTGTGGATCGCCGAGATAGTCTTCCTCGAAGCTGCCCACAAAGTTGACCGGATCGCCCAACTCGCATGACTCAACGATCGAGCGCGCCAGTCGTATCATCGGGTTGCAGGTGTAGTTGAAGCCAACTGCCGTTTTCGCACCGGCGTCCCTGGCTGCCAGATACATCGAGGCGGCCTCGGCGCCGTCAAGCCCCAGCGGTTTCTCGCAGTACACGTGTTTGCCGGCGCCGATGGCAGCCAGCACCATCTTCTTGTGCAGATGATTCGGCGTACAGATGCCCACCACGTCGACTTCTGGAGCAAGGCAGGCGGACAGCCAGTCGTCCGTGGCATGGTGAAAACCCCAGGCCTTTGCAAGCTGTTCGGCACGCGACCCGTCCACGTCAGCCAGGATCTCACGGACCGGCGCGGGCACATCCCGAAACAGGGTCGCAACGGAGCCTAGCGCGATGGCGTGCGCCTTGCCCATGACCCCGGTGCCAATGAGTGCGAATTTCAATTCAGCACCCAAGTCCCCGGAATCCGGTTGGTCGGCTGAAGAACGCTTTGAGCCCGCGGCATTGCCTCAGTGGATATTGTCAAGGCGCGAATCCTCTTGCTCGCCCGACTAGCACCGAGTGCGAGAGTCGTTTTCCATCGCCGTCCGGGGGTAGGCGCACGATCGACTGCACCCGCTATTGAGTGGCGGCTGACTGGATCCAGCGTGCAATACGGGGGTCGACGAGAATGTAACAACCATCGCGTGTTACGAGTGCTCGCGCTCTTCGTTTACGGCTTACACAGACGAAGGCGACTTTGCCGTTTCGCAGTACGAACCAACCCACTTTGAAGCATGGCAATCGCGTTCCCCGAAAAAGCCTCCTGACACCGAGGTTGTCATCACGCCGGAAGTCGAATTTGGATGTTGGGCCGGCTCGGATGTTGTCCAGTTCGTCCGAGAAAGAGTAGACGAGGTATCGGATGGTGAGCCGGTTGTCGGAGTCGATCTCTACCGTGGCGCGTAGCGTCAAACTGGTCAACACGGCAAAAGCCAGCGTAACCGCAAGCAAGACGGCTACGCTCCCAGGCCCACCGGCCAGCGCAGGACCGAACAGCGCCAATGAACTGGCGGCCCAGATCCAGAGCACAGTGGTTCGCCCCGCCTGGACGCTGCGCGTCAATCCAGCCGTCCCGCTATGTGCGTCATCGTCACTGGAAGGTTGACTCGCCATGGCAACCGCCGCCCGCAGTCAAATGTCTCACTCCCGAAGATAGCAGCCTGGCCGGACCCGGACAATGGTCGCGGTCAGACCGAGCGGGCTGGCTGGTCTTCTCGAGAATCCGGGTCGCGCCCCACTTCCGGTTCGAATTCCGGTCGATTCTCCATCTTGGCTGGCCGCGCCCTCGCCATCTTCAGGCAATCTTACGACGCTACGGATCCACGGCCACCGGCTGGCCGTCAAGCATCGAGTTCTGCGCGCAATCCGCCAGGATCAGTGCTCTGAGACCGTCGACGCCATCGGCAAGTTCTACCGCTTCTCCGTTCAGGCGCCTCAGGAACCGATCGATCTGTATTCGGTAGGCGTCCTTGTACCGCCGCAGGAAGAAGGGCAGATCGGCATCGCCACCGGAACCGGATGCGTCGGCCTCCGAGACCGCTTTTGCCACCCCGTTTCCCGCCTGCAGCATGCCGGATGATCCGAACACTTCGATGCGCTGATCGTAGCCATGGCTGCTGCGTCGCGCGTTGCTGATCGAACAGAGCTTGCCGCTTTGGGTCTTGAGCAGTGCGACGGCGCTGTCGACGTCGCCGGCCTCGCCGATGTTTCGGTCGAACAAGACGCTGCCCGTGGCGAATACCACGACGGGTTCTTCACCGATCAGCCATCGCGCCATGTCGAAATCATGGATCATCATGTCCCGAAACAGGCCGCCTGAGCGCGCGACATAGTCCGGCGGCGGCGGTGCGGGGTCGCGGCTCGTTATGCCCACGTACTCAACCGATCCGACAGCACCGGCGGCAACCGCATCCTTTACTTCCCGGAATGAGGGGTCGTGCCGGCGTTGGAATCCGATTGCAAACTGCACACCGTGACGCTCGACCGCATCTGTCGCCTCGCGGGCCCTGCCAATCTCCAGATCGATCGGTTTTTCGCAGAAGATGGCCTTGCGAGCCGCCGCCGCCCGGCCGATCAGGCCGGTGTGCGTATCGGTTGACGTCGCGATGACAACGGCGGCCACATCCCTGTCCGCCAGGGCATCCGTGGCGGAAGCAACGCGAGCGCCGCAGGACGCGGCAAGATCTGCCGCGGCGCCCGCATCCACATCGATGACATAGCGCACCCGTGCACCGGGATGCCTGTGCAGGTTCCCGGCATGGACCGTGCCGATTCTGCCGGCGCCAAACACGGCGAACTCGATCATGCGCTGCACTCCGCCACCACCGTACTTGCCCTATCCCCACCCGTCATCGAACGATTCCCGGCCGTCACCGAAAACGCCGTCCGTGAAACAGGCACGCGTGCCCGCAGTCGAGCGGATGCCTCTCAGGGCCTTGTCCCCAGGTCCTCATAAACGTCGCCAAACCTGAGAATCCGTTCCGCAAGGTTGAAATAGCCGAGGTAGTGCACTTCCCCGGGCGTGATATCGCCATGGTAATGCCCGGCCTGCTGCGCCGCGTCATCGACATGGCAGAAGTGCGTGTGTTCGCCGGACGGCCTGAGATTCAGGTCGCCGCCTGTCGGATCACCGGTCCACAGCGTGGAAAAACACAGCAGATCGGGACCCATATGCTCGTAGAACTGCAGAAAATCGCGCACGACGCGTTCCCGACCCGTGTCGTAGTAGTCGAAGCCGATGCAGCCGTAGTCCGGCATGACATGTGACCGGACCCGGCCGCCGAGCACCTTGAAGAACCCGCCCATGCCAATGTGGCCATGGCCGTCTGCGATCGGGCGCAGGCTGTCGCGGATGGCCTGTGCCAGGGACGGCTGCACACCGGTTCGCGTCCTGACGTCGATGCGAATGACCTGGCCATTCCGGCCCTCACTGACAAAGAGGTTCGCGATCGGACCACAAACCGGGGACGGATACGATTCCACGATACACTCGCGCTCGGAACCGACTCGCGCCACCCGGCTGAGATTGCGTTCGCCCGCCAGGATATTGGGAACCAACTCGCCGCAATGTCCGTTGTTGACCGCCGCATGAGCCATTCCCGCACCGAAGACGCTGGCACCACGCATTCCGCAGGTTCCGAGCAGATCGTCAACGTCGACGCTTGTTCCGCGATACGCGGGATTATGCGCGTATGGCTCCCCGCCGAATTCGATCAGCCCGGTCGAACCGCTCAAGCCCCTGCCGGCCGCACCCAACGCCTGCAGATCCGGACAGTCCACGACCGAAACGTCGACGGAGGCATAGTTGTGCTCAAGGCCGGATCGAAGCGCCGCAGCGACCAGCGACAGCTCCGGCGTCCAAAAAGGCGCCGACTTGCATTTTTCATGCGAGGGGTGCCCCCTCGCGCACTCTTTCTTGCGAGGGACACCCTCGCACTCCCGGGGCTGAAGGCTCTTTTCATGCGAGGGGTGCCCCCTCGCGCACTCTTTCTTGCGAGGGACACCCTCGCACTCCCGGGGCTGAGGGCTCTTTTCTTGCGAGGGGTGCCCCCTCGCGCACTCTTTCTTGCGAGGGACACCCTCGCACTCCCGGGGCTGAAGGCTCTTTTCTTGCGAGGGGTGCCCCCTCGCGCTCCCCGGCTGAAGGCTCTCATGCGAGGGGTTCCGCGGCGCGCCCATCAGCCCAGATACCGATGCTGTATGCCGTGCACCAGGGCGACCAGGGCCTGGTTGACAGGCACCGCAATGCCATGTTCCCGCGCCAGTCTGACCACGGCGCCATTGATGTAGTCGATCTCGCTCGGGCGTTCTTTCTCAATGTCCATTCGCAGGCTGGACTTGTTCTTCGGCGTACCGGCCGGCCCGGCGATAGCTCCGAGTATCTCGCGCGCCTCACCGGAACTCAGCTCTATGCCGCAGGCGCCGGCGACGACTATCGCCTCTTCCAGCGCGGCATAGGCGACATCGTCAGCCATGTGCCGATTGAAAATCTGACCGATATTCAGCCCCGTGATGCCGCTGACGGCACTGATGGCGATGTTGGCCATGAGCTTCCGCCAGATGTCCCGGCGGATGTTCTCACTGGCTTCGGTCGGCAGGTTG
Source organism: Candidatus Azotimanducaceae bacterium (assembly GCA_965203615.1). Lineage (GTDB taxonomy): Bacteria > Pseudomonadota > Gammaproteobacteria > Pseudomonadales > Azotimanducaceae > VXNE01. The sequence continues at coordinate 2,717,574 of OZ241900.1, read as the reverse complement.
GCATCGGTCAGGATCTTCGCGATCGACCGGGTTCTTTCCGATACGCCGCCTTGCATCTCGCCAATGTACGACGGCAGGTCGGCGTGATTGCGAACGACTCCCGGAGACTCGATGTTGGCGCCCTGAGCCGTCAACCCGCCGAGAACGCGGTCGCCGCCGAAGGTACCGGCAAGCTCTTCTTCATTGCCCAGGCCATTCTGGAAACTGATCGCAACGGTGTCGCCGCCCCCGGCAAAGAGGTGCCGCACGCTGGCTGCCGCCTCACCGTTGAAGTTCGCTTTGCACTGAACGAAGACGATATCCGCCGAGCGGACCGAGACCGGGTCGGTCGTGGCCTCTACCGGGATACGCCGGTCACCGCCGTGACCGACCATCCTCAAGCCGCCTTTTCGAATCGCGTCGATGTGCTCCCGCCAGGGATCGACCAGGGTGACGTCCAGGCCCCCCTCGGCCACCAACCCGCCGAACAGGCTGCCCATGGCGCCGGCACCGAGCACTACGACATGCGTGGACATCGGCGCACCAAGTGAACGGATCTCATCCTCCCATGCCTCATCAACCCATCCAGACCGCTGGCACCCAAAGTACGAGTGCGGGGAATACGCAGATCAGGATCAGCGTAATCAGGTTGGCCAGCAGGAACGGGGAAGCGCCCCTGAAAATCTCGCCGATACCGAGATTTGATATCGCCGCGCAGACATTCAGGCAATTGCCGACGGGCGGCGTACAGGCGCCAACGGCAAGCCCGGATATGAGGACAATGCCGAATTGCACCGGCGATACACCCGCGGCTACGGCCGCGGGCAGCAGCGTTGGCGTGAGCAGGAGGATTGCGGGACTGACATCGATAAAAGTCCCGAGGACCAGAACGATCGCGGCGATCAATAACAGTACCACCACGGGGCCCAGGTCCAGGCCGATGACGAACGCGGCCATCGCTTCCGGAACGCGCTCCAGGATCAGTATCCAGACGAACAACTGGGAAAACGCGATGATCGTCATGATTTTTGCACTCATCATCACGGCCGCGCGCAACGATTCCGGCAGGGCCGTGATGGCCTTGGAACCGATCAGCATCGCGCCGAGCAAGAGCCCGAAGAGAACGCCCAGGCCGGCGGACTCGACGGCGGTGGCGATGCCAAGGACCACTGCCCCGACCACAAAAACCGGCATCGCCAAGACCGTGGCCGATGCCACCATCCCCCTGAAATCACCCCCAAGGCCCGAAGCGGGCGTTTCGCGCGGGTACTGCCGACGTTGGGCAATCGTCAACATGATGACGATCTGCAGAATACCGATCATGAGGCCGGGTATGAGTCCACCGAGAAACAGTCGCCCCACCGATTCCTGGGCAACGATCGCGTAAAGCACGATCGGAACGCTCGGCGGAATGATCATTCCCATGGTCGATGACGCCACGGTGATGCCACTCGCAAAGCTCGCGGAATAGTTGCGCTTTCTCATCTCCGGAATCATGACGGCACCGATCGAGGCCGTGTCCGAGGTGGAGGATCCGGAAATACCGCCGAACACCATGCTGGAAAACACGTTGACAAGGCCGAGACCTCCCCGGAGCCTGCCCACGACGACCGTGGAAAGGTCGATCAGCCTGGCGGTTATGCCGCTGGAATTCATCACCTGCCCCATGAGTATGAACAGCGGCAACGAGATCAGCGCATAGTTGTTCATTCCGGAAAACACCCGTTGCGGCACAACCACCGCCAGACCCGGCTGCTCGATCAGCAAGTACATGAGGCTGGACAGCCCCAGCGCATAGGCAATGGGTACGCCGACTACCAGAAAGACGGCGAAAGACAGGATGAGAATCAGCATATCGTCCCGCTAGCAGTGCGCCGTAGAACACGGAGCGCGAGCAAGCTCCTCAAGCAACAGAACCAGTTCCCCTTTCCTGCGGGCCATTCTCTCTACGTGCACCGCACCGTGGTCGCCGGGCTATTCAAAAGACTCGAATGTCTGCGTCAGAGCCGCATACGCCGTGAGTTTCGCGGCCAGATTCCTGCCCGCATCCAATAGGCGCTTGGCGGCTACGTTGCACTCTCGCTCGTACTCCTCGATTTCCTCCTCGTCCCCATCGGTCAGGATGCCGCGCTCTTCCACTAGATCCGAACATACAGTCAGGGCGTCCTCGAAAAACGCGTCCTTGGCACGTTGCACCGGAAGCTGTCCTTGCCCGAGGATCACCGCCTTCACGGCCAGCACAATCAAGTCCTTGGAGACGCCACCCTCTGCCGCCTCGATCACTTCCTCGTCCGCCACGTCCTCCGGATGGGCCGCGATCTGCGCGGCGTCCTGCGCCGCCTCCAACGTCCAGTTTTTCGCGCTCGCCCCCGCCGACAACGTTGCCCGAGTAACGCCAGTTTGACCCGACGTGACCGGAAACCAGACCGTCCCCTCGACGTCGCCGACCTCGGCATCACGCTGGTACATCGCGATGGCCTGATGGCGATAGTCCGCACTTTCGCGGCTGGCCGAGCAGTCTTCGGCAATCTCAATGGCGACTGCCTCAATGACTTCGTATGCCTTTTGCGCGCCCGTCGCCGTTTCGATGCCCTCGGCGCCGGACACCTGCGACAGCAGCGGCGCGCCGTCCGGATAGTTGCCAATCGCCGCACAGTCCGCGATCGCATACACTGCCGCCACGGCGCGATGAGCCGCGTATGCGCACGCGGTCGTCCTGTTGTAGTTGTCTACGTCCCCGATAGTCTCGCCGACCGCGCGCAATACCTCGTTGTCGAATTCCACCTTCGCCAAGGCATCAACGACCGCCAGCGCCTGACCCCCATACCAGGGTCCGTCCTCGAAGTGCCAGAGTTCGCCGAGAACCGCGTCCATCACTTGCTTCAGATGCATGCAGATCCCACCTTCATTCACCGTAGGCACCGCGTCACAAGCCACAACGCGGAGCCCACGATGTCACGCGCCCGCATCGTTTCCATGCGCTCTCTCCGACTTCCGCCGCTTGACTTGGCCTCCCCGCGCCTTTCGCCGAGTTTGCCCGTCCGCCGCGTGGAACTTTCCGCCCGAATAGCGTCCTGATTGATCGCACAGAGCACCAAAGCACGTCAGCTAAGCGCTGCTTTCCACGAGGCCGCAGAGTCAACGACTGCCGACACCTTCGATCATGACTTCAACACCAAACGGAATCCCAGCCGGCTGTACAGGCCCGGGGCCGTCTCCTTTAGCTCCCTGTTGAATTTATTGATCGAAGGCTTCTTAAACGCCGCGTATTGCAGGTGCCCGAGCGCCAGCATGTCCAACGCCGCTGATTCCAGCCAGTCGGGTTCTCCGCGATATCCGGCCACGGCAACGGCCCCGGTGTTCCTGACAAACCGGTTCAATCTGTTGCCATGGGTGTCCATGACCCCGCATGCCCCGAAGTAGATCAGACGTCCGCCGCACCGACCGTCGATCCAATCCTCAAGGTCCTGGAGGGTGACCTCAGTCCCGTCGCCGATCTCCACACACGCATCGGCATCATCTTCGGCGCACCGTCCGTGAAATCCCAAGTAGAGAATTGGGTGGTTGTCGTAGCCAGGAGCCAAGTACTTGTTCAAGAAGAACTTGAACTCCTCTTTGGTCGCCACGTCCCGATGTTGAAAGGGAGTCTTGGAATATCTCTCGATGAGTCGAAGCGCAGGTTCCACGCTGGCCTTGTCCTTCTGGCCATACCACTGGTCGGTCTCCAGACAGAACACCCCTTTGGACTGTTTGACTCGTCTTGCCACGGCTCCGACCTCCCTCATTTTCGATTCAACGATGGTGGGCACACCAACTGCGAACCACCGTCGGCTAGCCACGAACCTAACGCCAAGATACGGTGGCACACGAATCCCAAGACAGCCACCGTGATCCACGCCGATCATACCCTGCTACGGCGCAAACCCCTTGCCCCTTGCTGTACATCTTCGAATGCCGAGCAGGCAATATAGGAAGGCCAGACTGCTGCCGATACAGACGCTGAGTTGCGCAACGATCTGCGGTAGCTGCAATGTCGGCATCAGGTAGCTGCCCGTACTGGCAATCCAGACGATCGAATACCAGACAATCGCAAAGTTGACGATCGCCACAAGCGCCAACTGAAGAATGCCGAGAACTCGCTGTACGCCCGCGGGCATCAAGTCGACGAAATAGCGAATCTCGATGTGTTCGCGTCGTGCCACCGCCAGCGCCCCGCCGATCGCCGTCGTGTACACGAACGCAATCAGCGCGCCTTCGTTGGCGCCGACTACGGTCGTGTTGAAGACGTAACGCAGGATGACCAGCAATACCACGGTCCCGAAAATCGCCAGCAGCAGCAACGCCAGCAATCGTTCCAGCATGCGGCTCAATCCAGTCTCCATCGCGCCCGGCGAAGTCATGGTCAGTCGCCGCTCGCAACTTTGCGCGCTTCGTTCAGTTCGTCCGCCGTAAACAGGCCCCGGGAGACAGGTTCGGTGAGATGGCGAAACGACCGAATCTCTTCAGGCACCAGGTGGATCACATCCATTTCGCGCGCCAGGCGGGCGATGTACTCCTCCTCGGACTCCCGGTTCAGTCTGTCCGAGAGCGCGATTGTTTCTTCCGCAACCTGATCGAACGTCTTCCTCAGATCCGGCGCCAGCGACTCGTACCATTTCAGATCGACAATGAACGGATCGGGTCCGGTGGAATAGTTCGATACGGTCATGAACTTCTGCACTTCGAACAACTTGTAGTCCCATATGTTTGACGGAGGATTGTCCTGGCCATCCAGAACACCTGTTTTCAAGGCGCTGTAGAGTTCGGATGCTGGCATTTCGTGCGGACTGGCGCCGAGAGCCCGGGCTGTCCGAATGTATATCTCCTGCGGTGGAACGCGCATTTTCAGCCCCGCCAGATCCTCAGGTGTCCGGATAGGCCGAATGCTGTTCGTGTGGGCGCGAAAGCCCTGGCTGATGCCGGTGGCCGGAATATGAAAGCCGTTGCGACGCGCGTCGGCGTTAATCCGCCGCGCCAGTTCACTGTTGACCAGCCGCATGGCCTGGTCCCAGTCACTGACGAGAAACGGCACCATGAACAGGACAAACTTTGGATTGGCATCGGCAAAGAGACCGCCGCGGGTACCCTGCAAGACACCCGTGGCGACCATGTCCATCATTTCGCGTTCGCTGCCCAGCGTCGCCGAAAAATAGTTCTCGACCCTGATGCGGCCGTTCGTGCGCTGTTCGAGCTCTCTCTCGAAGAAGACCATCGACTGGCTGCGCGGCGCCTGCGCGGGCTGCGAGTGACCATATCTGAACACATGGCCAGCTTCCGGCGCCCCGCAACCCTGCGTCAGCGCCGCCAGCAATATCGCTACGAGAACCTGGCGCCAGCCTCTGACGGCGATACCGAATCGTCCAGTCATCCGGCCGGGGAACCCGGACGCTATCGGAAGTTGTACTGAACGCCGATCGCCGCCGTGGTTCCGAACTCATCGTATTGCAGCGCCCGGTTGTACCTGCCGGAGTAGTAGTACTCGGGCCGATCACCCAGATTGGATATCTCGGAATAGACCAGCCAGGAATCGGTGAAGCTGTACTTGACGGTCAGGTCCCACTGCAGGTGTTCGTCGGTATAACGGTCTTCGCCTTCACCTTCCAGTGAGTCGATATAGCTGTCCCGGTACTTCATCGCCAGCCGGATATCGAAACCGTGCTTGTCATAGCCCAAGACGAATCCCGCGATGTTGCTCGACTGCTTGGGCAGATCGATCTCGCGGCCGTCGATGGTCTTCGCGTTGGAATCCACATAGGTATAGTTCGCGCCCACGAGAAACGCATCCCAGGGCGCGCCGAGAAACCCGAAATGCTGCTGGTAGTTGAGCTCCAGGCCAATGCCGTCCGCCTGGTCGCCGTTTTGAGCGACCGTGGCTTCATCGAACACCCTGCCCGCGAACGGGTAATCGTCAATGGTCTGGACGAATATGAAATCGTCTATCCGCTTCCAGAAAAGGCCCGCAGACAACACGCTCAGGTCGGTCGGATAGTAGGCTAGCGATACATCCGCGTTCCAGGCCCGGAACGGGTCGAGCGAAGGGTTCCCCAACTCGGCCTCGTCGCCGTCTATCGCGACCCTGAACGCCACATCCTCGACACGCGGTCGAACCACCGCTTTGTGCACCGAGGCCCGCCCTATCAGGTCTTCGTTGAACTCGTAGCGTGCGTTGATGCTGGGCAGAACGTCCGTGTAGGAGTTCTTCTCGTTGACAGGCGATATGAATACGGTGTCGTCGTCGAGGACCGCGCCGTTGTAGGCATCGCCCTCCTCGACCAGTTGCGTGATGCTGCCGCTACTGTCGAGACTCGTCCGCTCGACGCGCAAGCCGGCGGTGACGGCCAGCGGGCCGTTGTCCCAACGGGCCATGCCGTAGACGGCAAGGACGTTCTCGTCAAACGTGAAGTCGGCCACGCTCGAATCGATCTGGGAGTCGATGTCCTCGACCTCGATACCGGTGCCTCCCGCCAGGATGTCCCGCTCGCCGCTGTTGGCCGGCACCGGGTCCATGGGAGTCGGAAAACCGTACGCGGAACCACCGCCGGGCAGCAGCACGTCGGACAGGAACCATTGGTCGTCTCCGGACCAGAGACCCACTTCCTCGTCGGTCTTCTTTTCCCGCAGCCGGGCCTTGGCGCCGAACTTGACGAGGCCGAAGCCCATGTCCCGGGTCGCATCCAGCCGGAACGAAACCTGCGTGTCTTCGTTCTTCTCATTGAGATGCTCGAGTTCGTCGAGTTCGTAGAGCGATGCGTCCTGCAATACGCCCCAGAACGCAGAATCGGCCACGAGTATCTGGGGGTTGCTGCGATCGATGGTCAGCACGGGCTGCCCGTCCGGGATGTTGCCGTCGCCCGATTCGAATTCCGCGACCCAGGTGCCGCTCACCTGGTCGGGCGTTCGTTCCCGCGCGTAAGAATAGCCGACGTTGGTTTCGATCTGCCAGGCATCGAGCTGGGTATCGGAACCGAAGGAGATTGACGTATTTTCGGCGATCTGCCCGCGCATGTCGCGGCCCTTGGTGTCCCGCTCGATCTCCACCTCCGAATAACTCATTCGGGTCGCGGTGAGCGTGCTTTCGTCCAGCCCGTCGAGGCCAAACGTCGTCCGGTTTCTCAGTTCCGTATCCTGGAACCTGCTGTAAAGGGAGTACAGGTGCAGTGTGGTCGAATCGGAGATGTCGAGGTCGAAGTTGAGAACAGCGCCGATGCGTTTGCGCTCGACCTTGTACAGCCGGGGTTGAAATTCCTCGAGGAAGTCCATGCCGTTATCGGCAACGTCCCAATCGTCGGCTTCGGCATTGTCGGCCTGAAGCTTGCGGTCGTGCCAACTGACGGCGCCCGCGACCCCGAGGCGCCTGCCGCCTTCCAACTCGAGAACATTGCTGCCGGCAAAGGACGCCTTGGGGCTCCAGTCATCGCGAATCTCATTGTGGGATTGCTCCACTCTCGCCTTGGCATACGGGCCCTTGCGGCTGAACGCGCTTAGCGTCCTGACGTTGATGGAACCGCCGATCGCATCGCCGTCCATGTCCGGGGTGAGTGACTTGCTCACCTCGATACCGTCGAGAACGTCCGATGGAATGACGTCGAGCTGCAACGCCCGTTGCGGTTCCGCCGCGGTGGCGCGCACACCGTTGATGGATGTCGCATTCAGGTCGGGGTCCATTCCGCGGATGACGACGTAACGACCTTCCCCCTGATCGTTTTCGACGGTCACGCCGCTCAGGCGCCGCACTGCTTCGGCGACATTCTGATCCGGAAACTGACCCATCGCGTCGGTGTCCAGAACAGACACCGCGTTGATGGCCGCACGCTCCTGATTGAGCGCGCTGGCGAAAGCGGCCGCCTGACCGTAGACGATCACTTCCTCGACCAATCCTTCCGATTCCGCGTCGCCGATCACCACGTCACCGAGATCCAGCCCTTCAGGAGGCACCGTGATTTCGATCCTGGTACTCGTCGTGCCGACATAGGAAATCACGAGCGTGTAGGTGCCCGCGGGGACGTTGGACAAGCGGAAGCGCCCACGCCCATCGGTTATCGCGGACCCTTCCCGTCCGTCGATACTGACTACCGCACCGCGAAAACTGACTGTATTACCGGCATCCGTCACGGCACCGGAAACGCTGTCGGCAAAGGCCGCCGGTGTGGCCAGCAAGCTGCAAGCCAACCAGGCTACAGCCCTCTTCGCGAGGGCGAACGAATTCCGCCCCCCCCCCCCCGTCACCACAGGCAAGCAGCTCAAGTATTCTTTTCATGGTTTTCCCCCTATCGGCCACAGCACGGGATCTCAATCGATCAAGCCGCGGGTCGGCCCGAATACCGGTTGGACTGTATAGACGGGAGCAAGAACGACCGGTGAAGGGTGTTGGCGCCCGCCGAGTGTCCTCGCGTTGACTGAGGCCATGCCTCATTGATCCCATTATCGGCGAATCGATTCAGTGGTGTCCACACGCCACATGCCGTCGGGGGAGCCGATGGACGTATTTTTGCAGTTCGACCATTACCCTGAGAAGCCATCACTTCGTTACTACATCAATAGTCAACATTGCAGAGACAGTCGTCGGTACAAGCAACCCCACGCCAACGCGCATTTCCGATTCGTTTGTTGCATATTTGCCGCCCCTTCCGCTGAAGCGCCGAGATTCCATCATGCCGTTACACCCGGAATACGAAGCCATGCTCGCAGCCATGGAGGAACTGGACGGCCCCAAGATCATCGAGATGGCAGTCGCCGATGCCCGCGAAATGTTCCGCGTGATGCAACCTCCGGTCGAGACCCCCGTCGGGAAAGTCGAAAACACCACCATCGACGGACCGGGCGGGCGGATTCCGCTGCGGATCTACACGCCCTCCACCGAAGGCGATGGACCGTATCCGGTCGCGATGATGTTCCACGGCGGCGGCTGGGTGATCGGCGACCTGGATACGGCGGACGGCCAAAGCCGGGAACTGTGCGCCGGAGCGGGCTGCATCGTCGTTTCGGTCGACTACCGGCTGGCGCCCGAGCACCGGTTTCCGGCGGCTGCGGACGATTGCTTCGCCGCGACCTGCTGGGCGAGCGAGAACTGCGCGGAACTCGGCGGCGATCCGGCGCGGTTCGCCGTGGTCGGAGACAGCGCCGGCGGCAATCTCGCGGCGGTGGTCACGTTGATGGCGCGGGACGCCGGAGGTCCCGACATCGCCGCACAGGTGCTCGCATATCCCGTGACCGATGGTGTGAATTTCGAAACCGCTTCCTACCGCGAGTGCGCGGAGGGCTACATGCTCACCGCCGAGGCAATGCACTGGTTCTGGGACAAATACGCCGATCCGGAAGTGCGCAACGATCCCCGCGCATCGCCGCTTGTCGCGGACGATTTCTCCGGGCTGCCTCCAGCGCTCGTCATGACCGCCGAATACGACCCGCTAAGGGACGAAGGCGAGGCCTACGCCAAGGCCCTCGAAGCCGCCGGTAACACCGTCGAATGCGTGCGTTTCGACGGTTTCCTGCACGGTTTCTTCGCGCACGGGTCCACCATTCCCGCAACCAGGCCAGCCATGGAAAAGACCTGCGCGATGATCAAGTCTCTAGGGAAGTAACCGCACATGCCGGACGAATCCAACGTCAAGACCGTCGTCATAGGCGTCGGACCCGAAGACGGCCTCGGCGCCCAACTCTGCGCGCGGTTTCTACGCCGCGGCCACCACGTATTCATGGCGGGCCGGACCGCCGCGACGCTTGAGGCGCTCGCCCGCACGTTCGGCGGGAAGGCCACACCCGTCGCCACCGATGCCACCGACGAGCGCCAGGTCACCGCGCTGTTCGACGCGGTCGATGCGGCCGACGGCGAACTGAAACTGGCGATCTACAACGTCGGCAACAACCGGCCGGGACCCATTGCCGACATGGAGTCGCGATACTTCGAGCGGTCCCTGGACGTCGGCGTCTACGGCGCGTTCCTGTTCGGCCGCGAAGCCGTGCGGCGTTTGCGGGAGCCTTCAGCCGGGGAGCGCGAGGGGATATCCCCTCGCAGGAAAGAGCCTTCAGCCGGGGTGCGCGAGGAGGAATCCCCTCGCAGGAATAGCGGCGGGACGCTGATCTTCACGGGGGCGAGCGCGTCCCTGCGGGGCCGCGCCAACTACGGCGCCTTCAATGCCTCCAAGGGAGCGCAACGCGCGCTCGCGCAGGCGATGGCCAAGGAATACGCAACGGACGGCGTGCACGTGGGCCACGTCGTCATCGACGGACCCATCGGCGGCGAGAAGATCAAGAAAGGACTGCCGGAATACGCCGAACGCCTGGGCGAAGCCGGCATGATCAGCATTCAGGGCATCGTAGACGCCTACGAGTTCCTATACGACCAGCCGCCGAATGCCTGGACGTTCGAGCTCGATGTCAGGACGTCGCTTGAGAAGTGGTGAGCGCAGCGGCAGTCGCCCCAGGCACAAGGCGCAGCACCGGCAAACTGCCCAACGCAACGAGATCGCGGATCACTTGAGAAATCGTAAATCTGCGCATGTAGAGTACATATTTCCGGTAAAATAGGAATCGATGTACTCCAGATTACTTGCAACACCCACCCAATCAATCCTGCTCTTTGGCCCCCGCGGCACCGGCAAGTCAACCTGGATCCGCGATCGTTTTCCCGACACCGTCACCTACGATCTGCTCGATACCGGGGAGGCGCTGCGACTGAGCAAGGACCCGCGTTCGCTGTACCGGGAGCTTGCGACGTTGTCCTCCGGTAGCTGGGCGGTGATCGACGAGGTTCAGAAGGTGCCCGATCTGCTGGACGAGGTGCATCGTCTCATGGAGACCCGTGGTCTGCGCTTCGTGCTATCGGGATCGAGCGCGCGCAAGCTGCGCCGTGGCGGCGCCAATCTGCTGGCGGGCCGTGCCGTCACGGTATCCATGTTTCCCCTGGTGTCGGCGGAGCTCTCCTTCGAGATCGATCCCGAGCGGGCGCTGCGGTTCGGCATGCTGCCAATGGCGGTTACCACCGACGCTCCACAGGACTATCTCCGGACGTACGCCGATACCTATCTCGTTCAGGAAATCCAGCTCGAAGCGCTGACGCGCAACCTGGGAGCCTTCGCGCGCTTTCTCGAAATCGCCGCGCGTCAGAATGGCCAAGTTACCAATGCCGCGGGCATCGCCCGCGATGCTGGAATCAACCGCCGAACCGTGCAGAGCCATTTCGAGATCCTCAACGACACCTTGATCGGATACTGGCTGCCCGCGCGGAAGTTGAAGTCGGCCACCAAGCAGGTGCGACAAAACAAGTTTTACTTCTTCGATTCCGGCGTCTCCCGGGCGCTCGGTGGCCGGCTGGCCTATCCTCCCACCTCCGAAGAAATGGGCCCCCTGGCCGAAACCTTCGTCCTCAGCGAGTTGCGTGCCTGGCTGGGGTATTCCCGCACGGATTACAGGCTGTACTTCTGGCGCAGCTACGACGGTGTCGAGGTGGACGTGCTGTGCGAGACGGTGGAAGGTTTCGTTGCTATCGAGATCAAGGCGTCATCAAGATGGGAGAGGCGCTTCAACCGCGGCCTGCACCGGGTCGCGGACGACCTCGGAAAGGACCGGACGACGTGCTATGGCGTGTACCTGGGGGAGCGGGCTGCGCTGTGGGACGATGTTCACGTGCTGCCCCTAGTCGATTTTCTAAAGCGTCTGTGGGCGGGTGGAATCATCCGCATTCCGTGACCACCAAGAGACGGCGCGGCTGGGGAAACGGACTCAATCGAACCAGGGCCGGACGATCCATGCGGTCGTGCTCGGGTAGTCAGGCAGGTCCGCATCGAATCGCTCGTTCATGGCCATCAAAGCGGTTCGCATAGGGGAAATGGCGGCGGCGTACTGCTCGCACCATCGGTCCTCGATTTCCACGACGAGGCGCGGGTAGGCATCGCGTAGGCGTCGGGCCTTGGGCGTGAGAAAGACGCGGCGACTCATGTCGCGAGGGCGGCCCCGTTCGACAACGACATCCTTGTGCCGCTCGTGCAGCGTCTTGCCGTTGCCGGATACTCCACCGAGCGCCCGCGCACGTCCGAGCGTCACGCCATCGTCGCCAACGAATCGCAGGAAATTCGAAACCGCCGGCAGGCTGCCGAACCCCTCTCTTTCGTAGTCGATGGCGAATGCGGCGAGCACTTGGGACAAGAGGGCGGACAGCGGCAAGTGCCTGGTGTCCCTGCCGGGTTTCCGCAACACGACCGGCCAGTCCTGGCCGTGCGCCGGAATCCTCGGCGGGCCGGGGTCCTCGGGCACGAAGTTGCCGCCCGTAACGCTCGGGTCGGCAGCACCGTATCCGGCCGGATAGTGGGGCAACTCGACCGGGAGCCGATCGACGACGGTCGACAGAGCATCGCGCAATCGGTGGACGGCGTCATTGCCGAAGCGTTGCCGCCAGTCAGCCTGCACCGAGTCGACCAGCGCGGCGGCCGACGCCGTGCCCGCCTCACCGCTGGCCGTCAATCGCACGAGTTTGGTCTTGCCGCGCTTGCCCTCGATCTCCTGTCTCTCGACGGCGACCCGCCCGAGCCGCGCAAGCCGGTTGACGACCACCTCGGCCGCGCGCGTGGAGATCACCCCGCGGCGGGCGAGTTGGCGCTGACCCGTCCCGTCCACATCGACCACCCGCAACACGTTGGCCCATGTGCCGAGTTGCGGTGTGGATCCCTCCCCGCGGCGCGCCTGATCGTAGTCAAGCGTAAACGCGCCGATTGCCCGTCCGAGGAGCGTCGGCAACGGCGGTTGCGACGGGCAGGCTACCGGGCGGGCGTTCACCTGCAACTCAGACGCGTGGCGAAAGAAATGCTGAACTGTCGACGGCGCACACCGCCGTGCCGATAGCGAACTCGGACGAACTGTACGATTCCGTCAATCCGATCACCAAGCATGCCAGCCTGCTTCTCGACCTTCATGCTCAAGCAGATGCGTCCCTCTCATACTCAACACTCTCTCTGAACCCATTCAACACGCGTTTCCGAAAGTCCCATCCTACTCGTACAATTTCGGCACTACGTGATCGTGTGCTGGCAAGTGACGAAGCCCTTTTGCGAAGCCCCTCGCGAGGCGGTATGAATCGCCTTTGACACCTCGGCCGTCGTAACCCAACAAAGATGACCTTTCATGCCGATCTCCTCAGTCAGATTCCACAACTTTAAGGCGCTCACGGACTTCTCAGTCTCGCTGCAGCCGATGAACGTACTCGTCGGACCAAACAATAGCGGCAAATCTACCGTCCTCAGCGCATTCAGGGTGCTTGAGCAGGCGCTCCGAACATGCCGTTCCCGGCGAGCCGGCAGAGTAGTCACACACGAGGGATTCCCCTCAAATGGGCACCGCATCCTAGAGCGAACGCTGCCAATATCCATAGAGAACGTACACTCTGATTACGCGGAAGCGGATAGTCGGATCGACTTTCGGTACTCCAATGGCAACCATCTTCACGTGTACTTCCCGGCGGGTGGAGGCGTAAGCGCGTACTGGAACACACCCGGCAAGACGGTGATCACACCGACCACCTTCAAGAGTGCGTTTCCCGATGAAATCCATGTAGTACCGGTTCTAGGCCCAGTAGAACAGGACGAGCAAATCGTCACGGAGGAAACGATCAAACGCGCCGCTGGAACGCCTAGAGCATCGCGGCACTTCAGAAACTACTGGCGGATGAGCCCGCAAGGCTTCGGCGAATTTCAAGAGCTCGTCGAGCAAACCTGGCCCGGAATGTCCATCACTCCCCCTGAGATCGCGTCGTACTCGGAAAGGAGGCTTGCCATGTTTGTATCCGAGGAGCGCATGGACAGGGAACTCTACTGGTCTGGACTCGGTTTCCAGGTCTGGTGCCAGCTGCTGACGTATGTATCTAGATACAAGGACGCAGACCTTCTAGTTATCGATGAACCCGAAGTCTATTTGCATCCCGAGGTACAGCGCCAACTCTTGGGTATCTTGCGCGAAGTACATCCGGACATACTGCTGGCCACCCATTCGGTCGAGATCCTCGGCGAAGCAGATCCCAGCGAGATCCTGCTGGTTGACAAGGCGAGGCGGTCTGCGCGTCGGCTAAGGGACATCGAGGGTGTGCAGCAGGCGCTCGACAACATCGGCTCGATACAAAACCTGACGCTGACCGAACTCGCCCGAAGTCGTAGGCTGCTATTCGTCGAGGGCAGTAGTGACTACAAAATACTCAGACGATTCGCCAAGATCCTGGGTCATCCCGAGCTCGCTGCGGGTAGTGGACTGACAGCGCTTGAATCCGGCGGCTTCGGTTCGTGGGACAAAATAAGGGGCCTGTCGTGGGGGCTGAAGACAGCGATGTCGTCAGAGTTGAAGATCGCCACGGTGTTTGATCGAGACTTCCGTAGTGACGATGAAACCAGTCATCTTGTTGCCGAGATGGAAAGTGAGGGAGTGCTCGCTTACTTCCATCGAAGAAAAGAAATGGAAAACTACTTGTTGTGCCCCTCAGTTCTCGGGCGGGCAGCGGCACGCCTGGTGCGAAAGCGCGGAGCGAAGCAGGACACGGACATGGAGTCCAAGGTAGGGGCGACACTCGAGACGATAACGGAACCGCTCAGGGCAGAGTGTAGCGGGCAGTACGTCGCTGCTTTCTGCCGCTTTCACGCACGTAGTGGCAGGGATCAAGGGACTCTCGCCTCGGAGGCCACGGCTGTCTTTGACCAGAAATGGGCTTGTCTAGAAACCCGGCTTGAAATAGTGCCCGGGAAGCAGGTCTTGAAAGAACTCCGCCAGATGATGCAGGACGAATTCCAGATCACGATGACGGACTTCCAGATCTTGGACTCGTTCAAGGAGGATGACGTCCCGAACGACCTAGCCGATTTGATCAGAAAACTGGACGCGTTCAGGGCGAAGGCGCAACGCTAGCAGTTAGTCTGTCCCTAACGGGCTCCGACCAATCTTGTCGGCCAACCACGCTCCCCGCAAGCGGTCCGGTCTTTCGGTCGGGCACCGCTCTCCGCAAGTTCGCCAACGGCGGCCGCTGGCGGGACGACTGGGAGACCATCGTCCTCGCCATTGCATTCCCTCCAGGCACCATCTCCATCATCCTCCACACCGCTATCGCTCTCCGACCTCCGCGAGCACCATCTCGCTCACAGCACGGGCCATCCACTCCCGCATGTACGCCGGTCGTAGTGTGGGCCGCGGCCTGTGTCCCGCTCTATCCAGGAGTTCCTCCATAGACACCAGCCGGTCGCGCCGCTCGAGTCGAACACCCACGCGGAGGCTTGCCCGATCCGGCCCGCAAAGGAACCACGACCCGGTTCGCCCAAGCGCGTGAGCCCAAAGCGACTCCTCGCCGCGATCCAGGGCAATACCACCGATCTGAACCGCCAGTTCGGCGCGCTCCCTGTCCGACACTTCATGCACCGCGCCCAGAGACGCCTTCAGATCACCCACGTCGATCCAGTGCTCTCGCGTCCGCGCCTGATAGCCCGTCTGCGTCTCAGCCACGCAGTCCTCCACCGTCTCGACGACATAGGCACCCACGAGCGCCGCCCACGTGCCTGTCCGGTGCGCCTCGATGATCACGTTCGTGTCCGCGAGCACCGTCGCACCCGGCCTGACAACTCCGTTCACAGCGCAATTTCGTGCTCAATGCCGTGTGCGGCCAACAGTGACGGCAACTCGTCGACGGCTGCATCGACCAGTCTCGCCGCCCGCCGCGCGGACACCAAGCCTTGCCGGAGTGCCATTCCGAGAACCTCGGCAAAAGGCTTCGAGAACACTGTCGGCGATGTCGCCTCAGCCGCGATACCGCCGTTGTTCCGCAGCGACGACTCCGGAATCTCTCGCGCCCTCGCGGTCGGCAGCTCTCCCAAGGCAACGAGTCGCCATCTCAACGCCGACGACGTGACGCCGAGCTTCGACGCCACGTTGTTCAGCCGAGTGACCAACGCATCCGGGGCGAGTTTGCCCCAAGCTCCAAACGGGGCCATCACCGTCGACGGCATCAGCAACGCCGCCGCGAAATTGTTGGCGAGTTGCTCGACCCGGTCGCCGCCCGTCTCGACGGCCTCCTCCACGTGTTTCGGGGGCATCGCCTCCCACGTCAGCACATGGAACAGCTCATGCGCGAGATCGAAATGTCGCCTTCCCACAATCTCACGACGGGCGATTAGCACGGCATCGAGTTCCGGCAGACGGCAGGCCGCCCCGGAAATTCCCTCGTCAGCATCGACCATGAGCACCAAGATCCCCAGTTCCTCCTCCATCGCGCGGGCCAGTCGCCTCGCCGGGACCTCCCCCAAGCCGAACTCGATGGCAAAACGCTCACCCGCTTCGATCGCATCCTCGTACCTAGACCGCCGGGTCAGGCCCAGCGATGGCCGTACTAGGCGCGTCTTTCGGCCGACCTGCGCTGCCAGTGTGCGATAGGCTCCGATCCAACGGCTTGCACGGCTCTCGTACTCACTCAGCCGCTCGGGCGGTACCCCGGTCTGGCGCCACGAAAACCGCCCTTCGCCTTCAAGTCGGAATGGGTCCGTGAAGTAATCGAGCGGTGCTTCCAGCTTCTCGACCGCGAGCAACAGTTCCTGGGCCGTCACTTTCCGCGTACCCGTTTCGATCGTCGAGACAGTTTGCCTGTCGTTGAATCCGAGCAGCCTCGCCACGTCGTCCTGCGACAGGCCCCGCTCCTGACGCAACGCCTTGATCCGACTGCCGATGAGGTCTCTTGCCACGCTACCTCCTGGATGCACAATCTTGCGTTATATGATTCGCAAGAATTTTATGCACATGGCATATAGAAAACAACACGGCAGGAGCTGTTCCCAACGGCGATCCGACATGCCGCTGCGACATGATCTGGTAGCTTTCCGGAAATGCTGTCCTGACCAGGAGCGGCTCGATCAGGCTCCGCGGATAGCGGCTTTCGGTCACCTAAAGGTCGCGCCGAATCCCGCTGCCGCAGATAGAACTTCATCGAGCCCACCGGACCGCAAGCGCTCAATCGGCCGGGCCATTCCGTCCTCGAAGGGCCATTCCTGACCGAGGAACGCCCAGGCAAGCTCGGGCTCCCCAACAACGTCCACGACTTCCGCCAATCCGTCAGTGACCCGACCGGGACCGACGATCTGGCCTGCCGGGATGTTCAATCGCCGCTTCGTGGACCGCCAGGCAATCAATGTGTTCCTAGCCGCCCAGTCGTATACGGTCGTACGCGACACGCCGAGTCGGGACGCCGCCTCCGTAACGCCGATCAGATCATCTCCAGTCCGATCCACCAGGAACTGCCGAAGCCTCGCGGGCACGTCCTCCGTTGATCTCGTCGACTCTGCCCCCGATTGCGCCGCCGCCGTCTCCAGGGCCACCGCTATCGCTACGCGCGCCTCCTCGGGATGCTCGCGGACAAACTCCCTGGCACCGCTTGACAGCTTCGGTGGTCTCTTCACGAGGAAGCCCATCATCGTTCCTGACGACTCTGCCATAACGTCCAAGTCATCTGTTCTTTCAACGACCGAATAGTTGCCCACAGTGTTCAGTTTGTAAAGTCATCCCAAGGGTCCCACCCCTTCTGGCTACGACCTTGGTGTCACAATGCTGCTTAAACGCTTTAGGGTGTTCGCCGGGCGTGGGATTGAACACTGACGCGACCACTCTTTGACCGCTCGACCCAGCCCGAGCCACTCGATAGGACTGCCGCCTGATGGGGGGATAGCATCGCCCTGACGACGGGCGCGGGGCTTTAAGGATCGGTCCGGGCGGGGTATGGTTCGGAATGTGATCCGGAGCTTCAGAACCGAAGGACGAGGCGGGTCGACGGGGGTCATCGTGTCGCAGCCTTTCAGGGCTTTGCTGATCAGGCGGTTCGGCGGCTGACCTTGCTGGCCAGTAGCCAAGTCGCTCGGTTACCTCGCGGCGCTGCCGAGCAATCGGCTCGAGTCGTTGCGAGGTGACCGAGAGGGTCAGTTCAGCATCCGGATCAACGCGCAGCGGCGCGTTTGCTTCCGCTGGTGCACAAACGGGCCGCACGACATGGAGATCGTGGACTACCACCATAGGAGAACGAAGGCGGACATCAAGAACGGGATGAGGCCAGCACAAGCTACTCGATGAGCCGAACGCAAGAAAACTTGACAGTACTGTCACGCGAATACTCCGAACGACAGGTCATAGTCGTCACGGATGACAATATCGTCGCAGCCTTGCGCGAAGCAGAATCCCAAGCTGCATCGGACAACGCCCGCGACTGGGCGAAGACGGCCGAGGTCGCGTCCCGAATACTGTTTGGTTCGATAGCCGACTTGGCTAGCATCGCGGTCGAGTCCATCAAGTCCTGGCAGCGAGCAAAGGAACACGGTGTACCAATCCTCTATATAGGGTCGTCCGAGGCGACCCATCTTGCATTCCCACCCGGACACCCGCGAAAGGGAATTGTCTACGTGGGCCATCCGGCCATGCCAAAGGTCTACTACGCCATGGCCGACTTCCATCGCGTTACCTTTGAGCACAAGTTCTCGGAAGCGATCAATCTGCTAATGCACCTTGGTGCGACCAGCATACGCGTTGAGCACCTGCGAGGCTCGGCTCGAGAGTTCGCCAGCCGCCTGTCCGCGCCAATGGGCGATACTGACGTAAGTGGAGAGGTCGGGGCGACGCGGCAATCGAGTGCCCAGTTCCTCTACGAAGCGACACTGTCCGGCACGGACGAACCGACACTTCCGGAATTTCAAGTTTGGTACGACCACGAACCTACTTGGCAGTCCATCGCGAAGGGTCGGCTGCAATTCGGGCTGCAGCAGTTCTCCTTGAACGTCGCGTATGAGGACGACTTCGGAGTCAACGCCGGACTGGAGGCATCAGCACTCGGCGCGGGATTCGAACTAGGTGGTCAGTTCCAAGATCATGCCGCAACTACGTGGAGGATCTCCGGACGTTTCGTTTAGGGGCCCAGTAGACGACCGCCGTCTCTACGTCGCTCCGGACGGAGTTGCTGACCGCGGCCGAAAGTCGGTTCGCGCACCTCGTACCAGATACGCCCGTCACCCAAGGCTCAGCACAAGCAGACAGCCCAGCGCCACGCTGACCAGTTTCCAGAACAGCGTCGGATTCTTCTCCAGCAGGGGGGCCGATTCCGCGCGGCGGACCAGTTGCGGGTTCGGATGCGCGAGATCCGTCACGAACTCGGATAGTGCCTCGTAGCGGTTGGTCGGGTTCTGGGCAGTCGCCTTGGCGAGAGCCAGGTCCACCCATTTCGGCAGATCGCTGCGGCCGGCCTTGGCGAGCGTGATGTAGGGCCGGTTCAGGTAGGCCTTGGCGTCGCGCGCCAGCGGCGGCCTGTAGGGCAACGCGCCGGCGAGCATCTCGTATGCCACGACGCCCAGGGAATAGATGTCCGCAGCGTGCGTGGCAGGCTGGCCCAACAGGCACTCGGGGGCGACGTAGCCGACCGAGCCGACGGGATGGGTTTCGCGAACGGCGTGGTCGAGTTCGTCGAAACCCTGCGCGTAGGCCGTGCCGAAGTCGACGATCTTGGCGTTGCCGTCGCGATCGATCATGACGTTTTCCGGCTTCAGGTCGCGATGCACGATCTGCAGACGCTGGAAAGCCCGCAGCGCCTTTGCGATGTCGCCCACCAGGCGCCGGACATCGTCGATGGCCGGTTGGGGATTGTCGAGCATCCATTGGCGCAGGCTCCGGCCTTCGACGTGCTCGGCGAGGAGGTACAGGAAACGGTTCTCCGGGCGCGGCAGGACCTTCATCACGTCGGGGTGATCGATCCGCTTTCCGATCCACTCCTCGCGGATGAAACCGTCGAGATACACGACATCCTCGGCGAATGACTCGGACGGTGCTTTCAGGGCCAGGCGGCGTCTGGACGAATCTTCTACGAGGTAGATGTGGCTGCGCGTTCCGTTGGCGATCGCGCGGACCACGCGGTAGCCATCGATGCGGGCGTCGGGGCGAAGCACCGGTGGAATGACCTGCCGCGTAAGGCGGCGGTGCGCCTCGTCGATGTCCTCGTCGAGCGTAGTGTCGACACGCATCAGCAGGCAACTCAGGTTGTCCTCACTGCCTCGCTGCAGGGCGGCGTCCACCACGGCGCGGGACACGCCCTCGAGCGTTCCGTTTGCGGCAAGCGCACACGCCACGCGGTTGCGCAGTTGCCGCGCCGTCAGTACATCGTGGACGCCATCGGTCGTGAGCACGAAGACGTCGCCGGGCGCCAGGTCTTCCGCCAGGTAGTCCACTTCCAGGTCCAAGTCGAGGCCGAGGGCGTGGCCCTCAGCCCCGGACGGTGCCAACGTGGTCTTGATCTCGCGTACGTTTAGCTTTTCCGGCCCTCGCCCTGCCCGGGCACGGTCAGTCGATGCGCGCCTCGGCCGTTGCCTTCAGCACTTCAACGCCGTCCTGGTTGACCGTGGACACGGCCAGTTCGACGAGACCGTCGCCGACCGCCGTGACCGTCATGGTCGCGTCGAGGGTGTCCCCCGGCCAGACCTGGCTGGTGAAGCGCGCGCCGTATTTCGTCAGGCGGCCGTCGCCCACGTAGTCGGTCAGCATGCGGCCCGTCATGCCCATGGTCAGCATGCCGTGGGCGAATATCGTCGGATAGCCGGCCACTTCCCGCGCGAACACCTCGTCCGTGTGTACCGGGTTGAAATCTCCCGAAGCACCCGCGTACTGCACGATCTGCGTGCGCGCCAGGTCATCGACCAGACGTTCCGTATGCGTATCGCCGACATGCAGATCCACCGCCTTCAAAGCCATCTCGCAAATCCCCCTCAGGTCGGATCGACCGGCCGCTCGGTGCTTACGCCCACGCCGGTGGCGGTGATCACGAGTTCCCCATCCTGGTCCCGGTACTCGGTGATGGTCTCCCTGAAAATCAGCTTTCCCGACCGTCGACCCTGCTTCTCCCAGGATTTTCCCGGCTTCTTGGTCGCCGACAAGACATCGCCGACGCGCGGATGGCGGTGGTATTCGAAACGCTGCTCCGCGTGGAGCCCTCCGCCCAGTCGCCGCCCGCCTCCCCTGGGGTCTCTCCCGGCTCCCGTAGGGGTGCGGCCCGAGCCGAACCACGCCTGGCCGGGCCTGGGGCGCATGGTGTAGTCGGGATCGAACTGGTTGCTCGACTGGACGAAAGTCGGCGGCGCCACGATGCCCTCGCATTCGGTGGACGCCGCGTACTCGCGGTCGTGGTAGATCGGATTGTCGTCGCCGATCGCGCGGGCGAACATCATGATGTGTCCCTCCTCGATCGGGAACCTGTCTACGGCCATGTAGTTCTCCCTATCCGTGTGTTGGCGGCATCCGAGATGGGCGGACGCGGCAGTCGGCGAATGTTCTACCGCCCCTTGAATTCCGGCTTGCGCTTTTCGAGAAACGCCGTGATGCCTTCCTGCTTGTCCTCGGTCTGCACCAGCGCTCCCTGGGCGTACTTTTCAAGCATCTGGGCGCTGGCCAGGCTCGCGTCCATTCCGAACTGCACCATGGCTTTCATCGTTCTCGGTACGAAGGGTGCGAATCCGGCCAGGTGATCGGCCATGCGGCGGGCTTCACGGAGCAGTTCCTCCGGCGTCACGAGACGGGTCACGAGGCCGATGGACAGCGCTTGTTCAGCGTCGATCGGTTCGCCCATGAGCATCATCTCCATTGCCCAGCCGGGACCGACCAGCCTTGGCAGCCGGGCGGTCGCACCGCCTCCCGGGATGATGCCGAGCTTGCCCTCCGGGGTCGCGAAGCGAGAGCGCGGCGTCGCGATGCGCAGGTCACAGCCCAAAGCCACTTCAAGTCCTCCCCCCATGCAAATGCCGTCGATCGCCGCGATGGTCGGTTTCGGCGTGCGTTCAAGCTGGTCCGCGAGCCCCTGCACGATGGGTTCCAGCGCTTTCCTGAAATCCCGGTTAAGGACTTCCGAAAGGTCCGACCCCGAGGCGAATGACCTGCCCCCGGCGCCAGTGATGGTGATCACGCGCACATCGTCGTCGCCGGCCGCCTGCCGCACAGCTCGATGCAGCTCTTCGAGAGTATCGAGGGAGATCGCGTTGTGCTTTTCCGGGCGGTTGATGGTGATGAGCGCCATCGGCCCTTCCACCGCGTAAGAGATTTCCTCGAAGTCCATGCCGGGACTCCTACGTGCTTGACGTGTGATGCGATGTTAACCGGAAGCGCGCCGACGGGGCGTGCCGGGCCTGCAACAACCCATGGCGCACATAAAAAAGACCCGCCGGCCTGGAGAGGGAACCGGCGGGTCTAGAGACCTCGATGTGACAAGGTCTATAGAGGGAATGGAGATTGCCTCACATTGTCCGACGGTCAGTCGTCGTCGCCGATACCGCCCGTCAGGACGAGGTCATTATCTTCGAAGGTTGTTTCTGAGGCGTTTCGGGCGCCAACTTTTTCGTGACAGTTTGTATCGCTGCGGGGAACGAAACGCAGGCGTCCGTGCCACCCCCCGGCGCGTCCCTCAGGGATACGCGCCAGCCGTGCGCCTGGCAGAGTTGCTGTGTGATCGCGAGCCCCAGGCCACTGCCGCCAGTTTCCTGGCTGCGCGACGAATCAAGCCGGAAGAAGGGCTGAAAGACCCGCTCGCGATACGCCTCGGGGATCCCGGGCCCACGGTCAATCACGTGTATCGAAATCCAGGATCCCACCACAACGACCACGCGCGCATCGCCCGCGTGCTGCTGCGCGTTGGCAACCAGGTTCGCCATGACGCGCTCGAAAGCACCCGTCGCTATGGATACGCGCAAACTCTCCGTGCCACGCCAGTCGAGGGGAGTGTCTTCATCCAACAACGACTCGATGAACGGCTTGAGCGGTATCTCCTGGGGAACTTCTCCCGCGCCGCGCACAAAACGCAGGGTATCGCCGATCAACTCGTCCATTCGCTCCAGGTTGTTCTCCATTCGCTGAACAAGCGTGGGGTCGACACCGTCGGGGAGCAGTTCGAGGGCCAGCCGCATTCGGGCGAGAGGTGTCCGGAGGTCATGCGATACCCCCGCGAGAAGGGTCGTCCGATTGGACAGCAACTCGCTGATCTCCCGTGCCATGCGATTGAAACTCGCCGCCAGCGTGACCAGTTCGAGCGGCCCCTTCTCCGGCAACGTCGCAAAACCCTCCGCCCCGCGGAAGGCTTCAACCGCGTTCGCCGTCTCCTCGAGCGGGCGCGCGATGCGTCGCACGATGAAATACGACGTGCCGATGACGATCACCGCGCCCATGACGCCGATGATTAATGCCACGTACAGGGGTTCAACTTCACGCTGCGGCGAGAAACCGACCTGCAGGAGGCCCGCCGGCAACTGCATCTCCGCCCAAAGCAGGTCGTCGCCTTCCAATAGCCGTACGGGGGCGCCAAGGCGCTCCGTCAGTTTTGTTCGCAACAGTGCGTAGAAGTCGTTGTCCGGATCAGCAGCAGGGAGGTCGCGGATGTCGGCGCTGATGATCAGGTCGTGCATGCGCATCATTTCAAATTCGAATGCGGGTCGGGCATCCGTGTAGTCGGGCAGTTCCACCCAGGTCTGCGCCGACAGCACAAGCAGTCCGGCCTCGTCATCCGCGGAACGCTCGGTCATCGGAGAAATGACGAAAAAGTCCATGGCGGTGATCGCGGTCACCGCGATCGCCACCGCACTCCAGCCCAGGATGAAGTTGGTGCGGGCAAGTAGCGAACCCGTTCTCGGCTGCCGGGCGTTCCGAAACCGTCTGTCAGCCGGCATGTTTCACCGACTTCAAGGGTCGACGAGCGGAGCCGGGCACTACTGCCCGGAGTCGCCCGGACAAAACATGTAGCCCTTGCCCCATACCGTCCTGATGTAGCGGGGCGCAGAAGGGTCGGGTTCGATCTTGCTTCGCAAACGGGTGACGCGGACATCCACGCTACGGTCAAACGGGGACCTCTGGCCACTGTTCAGGAGTTCGACGATGCGATCGCGGTCGAGGACCCTGTTCGGGTATTCCACGAGCACGCTCAACAGATCGTACTCCCCGGAAGTCAGCGCAACCGTGCGGTTGCCCTCGGTCAGCCTGTGCGCGTCCAGGTCGAGGCGAAAAGTCCCGAATTCGACGACGTGCCGGTCCGGATCCGGCGTCGTATTCCGACGCATGACGGCGCGGATGCGCGCCAGCAACTCGCGCGGGTTGAAAGGCTTGGCAATGTAGTCGTCGGCACCGATTTCGAGGCCGACGATCCGATCCACTTCTTCCCCCTGGGCAGAGACCATGATGATGGGCATGTTGCGGGAAGCCTTGAGGCGCTTGGCGATGGACAGCCCATCCTCTCCGGGAAGCATGAGGTCGAGCAGGACGAGATCGACGGATGACTCGGCCAGCGTGTCATCCATCGCCGCGCCGTCTTCAGCGCAGATGACGTGGTAGCCCTGGTTCTGGAGGTACTCCTGGATCAGTTCGCGTATCTCGGCGTCGTCGTCCACGACGAGCAGAGTGGCGCGCTCGCTACTCATGGCGGTTTGGCCGATGACGCACTACTCGCGTCCCTGAGCGTGTCCTCCATCCTCGGCCCCGTCCTCACTGGCTGCCGTCTCCGGATTGTCTTCTTCCGTGACGACTTCCGTCTGACGGACACCGTTGTCGGTTGCAACAGACACGACGGGCACTGTCACAGGACCCTGTTCCTGAACATTTTCGGCAACTCCGGCCTGCTCCACCCGCTGCTCGAAGCCCGTGCCGTAATCCGGCGGCGTCTCGGTCTGAGATGCGTCTTGTACAGGGTTTTCACCACCTTTGACGCCTCCGCCACCTTTACCGCTACCGCGGTAGCGAACAACGCCCTCGATATGCAAGACCGAGCCGTCCGGCTGCGGAATGATGCGTCCGAATCGGCGCTCTCCCACGATCTGCGGCAAGCGCTCCGGATCCGCCGGCTTGCCAGCCTCGGCCATTCGGCGCCGGACTTCGACAAAGTAGTCGCGACGCTCCTCCGAGGTCAGCGACTGCCAATCGGCCGCGACCTCGGACAACTCTTCATCCGTGTAAGACTGGAAGGCACTTTCGGTGTCGGCAGCCAGGGCGGGTACGCCCGACCCCAATACCGCCAATACCGCCAGGGTCGGAACCCATCGTACAGCCCAGCCAGTCCGGCGGCGCACATAGTCCAGCGGGGTCCGACTCAACGAGTCGGTCAAAGCGTCGAGTTCCGTGCCTACCCCGTGGCGGTTCATCAACAGCAGTCTAACACCGCTCCCAGTACGTTCCTATACGGCTTCGAACAGGCCGGCCGCGCCCTGTCCACCACCGATACACATCGTGACAACGCCGTATTTCTTGTCGCGGCGTTTCAGCTCGCGCAGGATCGATCCGGTGAGGCGCGAACCGGTCATGCCGAACGGATGGCCGATGGCGATGCTGCCCCCATTGACGTTGTACTTCTCGTTGTCGAGCCCAAGTTCGTCGCGGCAGTAGACGCACTGGGAAGCGAACGCTTCGTTCAGTTCCCACAGGTCGATATCGTCCTGCGTCAGGCCGACGTTTTCCAACAGCCTGGGAATCGCGAATACCGGACCGATACCCATCTCGTCGGGTTCGCATGCCGCCACCGTGAATCCACGATAGATGCCCATCGGTTCGACACCAAGCTGCTCGGCGCGCTCGGCGCTCATCAGCAGGGTCATCGAAGCGCCGTCGGAGAGCTGGGATGCGTTGCCGGCCGTCACCGTGCCGTCTTCCTCGAATGCGGGCGGCAGTCCCGCCAGGCCTTCGATCGTGCTGGTCGGACGGTTGCACTCGTCCCGGTTGACGATGACGTCCGCATGGCTCTCCTCGCCGGTTTCCCTGTCGACCTGCAGCATGGTCGCCGGCATGGGAACGATTTCTTCCGCCATCCGGCCGTCTTCCTGCGCCTTGGCATATCGCTTCTGGCTCTGCAATGCGTAGACATCCTGCATCTCGCGCGTCACCTGGTACCGGCGCGCCACGACTTCCGCCGTATTGCCCATCGCCATGAAGATCGCGGGCTTCTCTTCCAG
Organism: Candidatus Azotimanducaceae bacterium; assembly: GCA_965203615.1. Lineage (GTDB taxonomy): Bacteria > Pseudomonadota > Gammaproteobacteria > Pseudomonadales > Azotimanducaceae > VXNE01. The sequence continues at coordinate 2,691,610 of OZ241900.1, read as the reverse complement.
CAAGCGCTTGTTCTGCTCGGATTTCGCCGCCGTCTGCCGGTTGCGCATGGAGATGGAGTCCACGCCGCCCGCCATGGCGATTTGCGTCTGCCCCGAAGCGATCTGGTTCGAAGCGATCGCGATCGACTGCAACCCGGACGAACAGAACCGGTTGATGGTCATGCCCCCGGTGGTGATCGGAAGTTTCGAAAGCACGACCGCAAGACGCGCGAGATTGCCGTCCTGCTCACCGGCATGGCTGGCCGCGCCGACCATTACATCCTCCACTTCCCCGGGAGTGATTTTCGGATTCCTTTCCAGCAAGGCATCGATGAGGTGCGCCAGCATGTCATCGGACCGCGTCAGGTTGAAGCTGCCGCGGAACGACTTCGCCAAGCCGGTACGCACGCTATCCACTACTACGACATCACGCATCTTTTCCCCTTGAGTGTCCTTTGAAGATTTTCGCTTTCGCCCCGGTACTCCCAGGGTCAATTAGCGCTTGAGTGTACTCATTTTGGGGCGCGATGCGAGAACTTTGGGGATGCGCCGGGGACCGCCGCTAGACGAGGTCCGACCGACCCCCGCCAATACGGCCCCGGGGGAACACCTCGTCGTCGTCTTCTTCGTCGCTCATGTCGACCCACCGCGGGCGCTCGTCTTCCCTGCGCTTCCGGCGGGCCAGTTCCGCGGCGCCCACACTGTCCTGGAACTGCAGCTCGTGCAGGGTGAAGTAGATGCCGCGCTTGGCGATCAGCTCTTCGTGCGTGCCCAGTTCCTTCATCGTCCCCTCGTCCAGCACCAGTATCCGGTCGCACTCGCGAATGGTCTGCAGCCGGTGGGCGATGATGATCGACGTGCGGCCGTGGGTCAGCTTGTGCAACGCGTCCTGGATGATGAGTTCGGTGCCCGTGTCGATGCTGGACGTGGCCTCGTCGAGCACGAGTATCTCCGGGTCCGCCGCCAATACCCGCGCGAACGCGAGCAATTGCTGCTGCCCCTGCGAGAGGTTGTGGCCACGCTCCGCGAGTTCCGTTTCGTAGCCGTCCGCCAGGTCGCGAATGAAGGAGTCCGCGTTCACCACGCGGGCCGCCCATTGGGCGCGTTCGCGGGATATTTCGGGGTCATTCAGCGATATGTTCTCAAGCACCGTGCCGGAGAAGATGTGGAAGTCCTGCAGCACGACTCCCACCCGCTTGCGCAGGTCGCCGCTCGCGATGTGGTTCACGTCGATGCCGTCGACGAAGATCATGCCGTCGTCGAAGTCGTAGAAACGCGCCAGCAGGCGAATGATGGTGCTCTTGCCGGCGCCGGTGGGGCCGACGACAGCGAGCTTTTCTCCCGGCTCGATGGCGAATGACACGTCGCGCAGCACCGGCTCGCTGGCGGCATATGCAAAACGGGCGTTATGGAACTCGACGCTGCCCTTGAGGCGCTCCGGCAACTGCACCGGATTTTCCGGCTCGTGCAGCCGCTCGTCCCAGTCGATCGCCTGGAATATGCGCTCGCCCGAAGCCATGGCGCGGAACAACGTGTTGAAAAAGTGGCCCACGGAACTGACCGGCGCAACCATCATGCTGATGAAGGAGTTGAACATCAGCAGTGCCCCGAGCGTGATCTCGTCCTGCACCACCTGTCCGCCGCCGTACCAGATGATCCCGGCGATGGCGATCGTCGTCAGGCTCGTATTGAATGTCTCGAACACGACCTCGTAGTTGATGGCGCGATACTCCTGGTACCGGTTCTCCCGGTTGAGCACGCCATACTCTTCGGCGTTCATCTCTTCGCGGCCGGAGAGCTGCACGACCTCGATACCCATCAGGTCTTCCTGCAGGTACTGGTTCAGCGCCGACATCGAATCGCGCACCAGGCGAAAGATCCTCCGCATGGCGACGCGGAAGATATAGGTGGCGACCGCGGCGGCCGGAATGATCAGCATCACGACCCCGGTGAGTTCGCGGCTGTAGAGAAGCATCATGAACATCGCGAAGAAGAAGGGCACGAACTGGCCCGCGAGGGCGACGAAACCGGTCAGCAGTCGAAACAGGTTTTCCACATCGTTCGTCACCCGCGTCATCACGCGTCCGACGGCCACGTGATCGTAGAACGAGGCGGGCTTGTGCTCGAGGGAAGCGAACAGGTCCAGCCGCAGGTCGCGCAATGTCTTGAGGGCGCCGCTCGCCAGAGTGAGCTGATGCGCGACCATGATCAGCGCATGCGCGATTGTGAGTCCCACGAACAACAGGACGGCCGCACCGAGCGGCGGCATCGAAAACAGGCCCGAAAGCCATTCGGTCGCGGCGATCAGCCCAAAGTTGAAACGCGTGCTGGCCGCCTCGTCAGGCGCCAGGATGCTGTCCACCACCACGGGTCCCTGGATCACCGGCATGAGTACCGAAACGGCCGCCCCGATGACGACCAGCGCCGCGCTCGTGCCCAAGGTGATGCGATAGGGCCTGGCCCACCGCAACAAGCGCATGAACAGGCGCATGTTGAGCGCCTGATGCGTCAGTTCAGCGTCAAAGGCCGAATAGTTGCGACCGGCGGCGACTTCACTCATGCGGCCGTCTCTCCCGGTGCCCGCCGGTCGAGTTGCCGGAGCAACTGGCCCCTGCGCGCGCGGTCGCGGTCCTGGTTGCTCTGCACGGCTTCGAGGTCGGCGTAGTACCCGCCCTGCGCAAGGAGTTCCTCGTGGGTGCCCGACTCCATCACGCGCCCGTTGTCGATGACATAGATGCGATTGGCATGACGCGCGGTCGATACGCGGTGAGAAATGAGCAGGGTCGTCTTGCCCGCGCGCATTCTTCGCAGGCCTCCCAGTATCTGTTCCTCGGTTTCCGTATCGACGCTTGAGAAGCAGTCGTCCAGCAACAGCACGTCGGCGTTCTTGATCAAACCTCGCGCCAGCGTCGAGCGCTGCTTTTCGCCGCCCGAAAGCGTGGTTCCGCGCTCGCCCACAACGGTGTCGAGTCCATTGGTCAAGCGTCCCAGGGTCTCCGTCAGGCCCGCCGCGTGCACCGCGTCGAATATGGCGGCTTCCCCGCGGTCCGGCTTGTCGTAGGTGAGGTTCTCGCGCAGCGGAGCGGAGAACAGGAACGGATCCTGCGGGACCATCGTCACCGCTTCGCGCAGCCGGCGAATCGGCAGCCGGCAGATGTCATTGCCGTCGAGAAACACCGAGCCGCGGGGCGTGTCGATCAGCCGGACCGCCGCCTTCAGGATCGTCGACTTGCCCGAGCCGATGCGGCCGAGCAGGGCTACGGTCTCGCCGGGGTCCACGCGCAGGTTGATACCGTCGATGGTCGGCCGGGCGGCCCCCGGATGGCGGTAGGAGAAGTCGCGAAATTCGAGCCGGCCCTTGACCTCGTCCGCCAGTTCGACCTCAGCCACATCGACGACTTCGCGCGGATAGTCCAGGATTTCGAACGTGCGCTGCGTCGCCGCGGCAGCCGAAGTGAACATCGAAAGCGACCAGCCGATGGACTGCACGGTTGACGTGAGCATGATCAGGTACAGCGAGAAGGAGGCAAAGCTGCCGATCGTGAGCGCGCCGTCCATCACCAGGAAGCCTCCGTAGAGCAGGATGATCACCGGCGAAATCATGGTCATCAGCGTCATCGCCACGTTCATCAGCACCTGGTAGCGTTCGGCCCGGTAGAACTTCTGGGCGTAGCGGGTGCTGGACACCCGAAACCGCTCGATCTCCTGCTCTTCTTGTGCCATGGCCTGGATCGTGCGTATCCCGTTGAGGTTCTCCTGCGTAAAGCCGGTCAGTGTCGCCAGGGCTTCCTGCCGTTCACGGAAGTACGGGAACATGCCCCGCGCCATCAGGAACCCCACGACCCCCACCAACGGCAGCGGCACGACCACCCAGAAAGTCAACGCCGGCGACATCAGCAGCATGAACCACAGCGCGCCGATCACCGAAAAGATGAACATGACGATATTCACCGCGCCGAAGGACACCAGCATGCGCACCATGCTGATGTCGTTGACCGCGCGCGACATGAGGTCGCCGGTGCCGAACTTGTTGAAGAAGTTGGGCCCCTGGTACTGGACGCAATTGAACAGTCGCTTCCTCAGGTCATAGGCAACGGCGATCGAAAGACGGCGCAGTACACGCCGTGCCGGGACGTAGATGACGAACTGCGAAGCCACCACGCCCAGGATCAGCAACGCCGGGACCAGCAGGTAGGGTTCGACGTTCGGATCGGCGAGGCTGTCCACCGCCAACTTCAGAAACCACGGCGTGAAGAACAGGCACAGACGCGCGACAAGCAGACCGGCGGTAGAGACCGACAGTTCGACGGCGTAGCGCCGAATATAGGGCATCAACAGCTTCAGGTGGCCCAAGTGCCGGAACGACGCCCGGTCGCGTTGAGGCGCACCCGTGATGCTGCCGCCCCAACGGCCGCCGCTGCCGCTGTGCATGCCAATTCTCAAGCGGCGTTACCCCCGCCGACACTCACTCGCGAACCGAATCGGGCCGCCGGGGAGGCACCCTTTTCACACGCGGAAAAAGCAGCGATCCTTCCCCACGCGCGACGCCAATTCGCCGGTATCGGGGTACGCGTCGGGGGAACCATGAACTTCGGATCTTTGAACGGGAAAAACGACACATTTTACCCGAATCGGCGGCTTGCTGCCTTCCGCTCGGCACGCCGACACCATCAAGGTATTTACTCCATTCGAGGGCGGGCGTACCATCGCGCGTTTAGCGAATCCGGGTTTGACATGCTGCGGATAGTGCAGGAAGCGCTCACCTTCGACGATGTCCTGCTCCTGCCTGCGTATTCGCGCGTTTTGCCCTCCGAAGTAGACCTCCGCACCCGACTCACCCGCGACATCGGTCTCAACATTCCCCTCATGTCCGCCGCCATGGACACCGTCACCGAGGGACGGCTCGCCATCGCCATGGCCCAGGAAGGCGGCATCGGCATCGTGCACAAGAACATGCCCTTTGAGCGCCAGGCGCGCGAGGTACGGGCGGTCAAGAAGTTTGAGAGCGGCATCATCCGCGACCCGGTGACGATCGGCCCGGAGTGCACCGTGCGCGATCTACTCGCGCTGACCGCCGAACACAACATCTCCGGCGTGCCCGTGGTGCGCGGCAACGAACTGCTTGGCATCGTCACCAGCCGCGACATTCGATTCGAGCAGCGGTTCGACGCGCCCATATCCGAAGTGATGACGCCGAAGGAGCGCCTGGTGACCGCTCCCGAGGGCGCGACCTTCCAGGAGATCACCGACCTCCTGCAGCGGCATCGCATCGAGAAGATCCTGATGACCGATAGCCGATTCCGCCTTACCGGCATGGTGACCGTCAAGGACATCACCAAGGCGCAGACGTTTCCTAACGCCTGCAAGGACGGCGAGGGACAGCTTCGGGTCGGTGCCGGGGTCGGCACCGGGGAAGACACCGACGACCGCGTCGCCGCACTGGTCGAAGCCGGAGTCGACGTGCTCGTGGTGGATACCGCGCACGGTCACTCCCAGCGCGTCCTGGACCGCATAAGCTGGATCAAGCAGAAGTACCCGAAGCTGCCGCTGGTCGGCGGCAACGTGGCGACGAAAGATGGTGCCCGCGCATTGATCGGCGCCGGAGTGGACTGCGTCAAGGTCGGCATCGGCCCCGGCAGCATCTGCACTACCCGCGTGGTTTCCGGCATAGGCGTTCCGCAGATCACCGCAGTGGCGGAAGTGGCCGAGGAGGCCCAAGAGGATGACATCCCGGTGATAGCGGACGGAGGAATCCGCTTTTCGGGCGACATCGCCAAGGCCATCGGCGCGGGTGCCAGCGTCGTCATGGTGGGAGCGCTCCTGGCCGGCACGGATGAAGCGCCGGGGGAGGTCGAGTTGTACCAGGGACGAACCTACAAGTCCTACCGGGGCATGGGTTCCGTCGCGGCCATGGGCGGCGAGTTCGGATCGAGCGACCGCTACTTCCAGGAACCCGATGGCGACAATGGCAAGCTCGTGCCCGAAGGGATCGAAGGCCGCGTACCGTATCGAGGACCGGTGAGTCCCATCGTGCATCAACTCATGGGCGGCGTCCGCTCCTCCATGGGATATACGGGTTCGACGGGCATCGATGCCATGCGCAAGTCGACGAAATTCGTGAAGATCTCATCGGCAAGCCTCGCCGAAGGTCACGTCCACGACGTCTCGATCACCAAAGAACCGCCGAATTACCCGATTGCCTGAAAACAGCGTAAACGTACAGACGCCCACGCCCACCCTCGACGATCGCCTGCCGGAGCGAAGCCTGCCGGCCGAGCGGTTGCTGATCGTCGACTTCGGATCGCAGTACACGCAGCTCATCGCCCGCCGCGTGCGCGAGGCAGGGGTGTACTGCGAGGTCCGCCCTTTCGATATGCCCGCCGGTTTCGTCAACGCGTTCGCGCCGCGCGGCGTGGTTCTCTCCGGCGGTCCGGAAACCGTAACCGCGACAGCGACGCCCCGAATTCCCGACCAGGTGCTCGACGCCAGGGTTCCGGTGCTCGGCATCTGCTACGGCATGCATGCGCTCGCCGCACAGCTTGGCGGGGCCGTCGAACCGTCTTCCAAGCGCGAGTTCGGCGGCGCGGAGATCGACATCGCCGAGGACGGCACCGATGGCCTGCTCGGGCGCTTCGGGATCGACGGACGGCTACCGGTGTGGATGAGCCACGGCGACAAGGTCGTGTCGCTGCCGCCGGGTTTCGAAGTCGCCGCGAGCACCGCCAATGCGCCCATCGCCGCCATGGCCGACCCCTCCCGGCATTTATACGGGGTGCAGTTCCACCCCGAAGTCACGCACACGCGCAATGGCGCCGAGATTCTTGGCCATTTCGCGCGGGACATCTGCGGGTGCGAGGCCACATGGACGGCGGACCAGATCATCGAACGCGCGGTTCGCGAGGTGCGTGCGACCGTCGGCGCCGACCGCGTTGTGCTCGGACTGTCCGGCGGCGTCGACTCCAGCGTCGCCGCCGCGCTGCTCGATCGCGCCATCGGCGATCAACTCACCTGTGTCTTCGTCGACAACGGTCTCCTGCGCCTGAACGAGCGCCAGGAGGTCGAGGGCACTTTCTCCCGCGGCATGTCGAACACGCTCGATCTGGACCTGGTCACCGTCGACGCCTCGGACATTTTTCTCGAGGCGCTCGGCGGCCTCGATGATCCCGAGGCCAAGCGCAAGCAGATCGGCGCGACTTTCATCGACGTGTTCCAGCACGAGGCGGAGCAACTCGACGGCGTCCGGTGGCTCGGCCAGGGCACGATCTATCCCGACGTTATCGAATCCGCCGCTTCGCGGTATGGCAAGGCGCATGTCATCAAATCGCATCACAATGTCGGCGGCCTGCCCGAGCGGATGCACCTCAAGCTGGTGGAGCCTTTGCGGGACCTGTTCAAGGACGAGGTGCGCCAGGTGGGACTCGCCCTCGGCCTGCCGCGGGAACTGGTATTCCGCCATCCGTTTCCCGGCCCCGGCCTCGCCGTGCGCGTGATCGGGGAGGTGCGGCGCGAGTATCTCGACGTGCTCCGGCGCGCCGACGCGATCTTCATCGAAGAACTGCGCCGCGCCGACTACTACGACCGGGTGCACCAGGCATTCGCCGTCTATCTCCCGATCAACTCCGTGGGCGTCGTCGGAGACGCCCGCCGCTACGCACATGTCATCGCACTGCGAGCGGTGGAGACCACCGACTTCATGACCGCCCGCTGGGCGCAGTTACCGTACGACCTGCTGGGCACCGTGTCGAACCGCATCATGAACGAGATAGAGGACGTGTCCCGCGTCGTCTACGACATTTCCAGCAAGCCGCCCGCCACTATCGAGTGGGAGTGAGAGTCAATGTCGTTGGCACGAGTGGAAGCGGCAAAACCACCGTTTCCAGGCGAATAGCCGAGAAACTGAACGTTCCCCACGTCGAGATGGATGCGTTGTTCTGGAAGCCCAACTGGACCGAGTCGACCGACGACGAGTTCTTTCCCATGCTGGAAGATGCCCTGTCTTCCAATGCGTGGGTGCTGGACGGGAACTATGACAGGACTCGACCCATCAAGTGGAAACGGGTGCAAACCGTGGTGTACCTAGATTTGCCGTTTCTTGTCGTCCTTTGTCGAATGGTACGCAGGTGCCTGGTTCGGGGATTGAAGCGGGAAGAACTCTGGGCAGGCAACACGGAGAGCATCTGGAAACACATCTTTACTCGCGATTCCATGATTCTCTGGACGATATCGTCTTTCCACAGAGTTCGCCGACGCTACGAAAAGGCCTTCGAAATGCCGGAGTATTCAGACATCCGGTTCGTCCGGTTGCGCTCGAGAAAAGAAGTAGAGGATTTCGTGGAACGAATATCTCCGGAGAGCGCCAGCGACCCGGGAACGGTTGGTCCATGATCGACGAGCGGGCGGTGAAAGTGGGCGATGAGCGGTGGATGCGTCGCGCGCTGGAGGAAGCCGAGCGTGCCCGAGCGGCCGGCGAGGTCCCGGTGGGCGCGGTCGTCGTATCCGCCGACGGGAAGCTGCTCGGCGCCGGACATAATGCGCCCATCTCCGAGTGCGATCCGACCTGCCACGCCGAAATCGTGTCGTTGCGTGCTGCCTGCCGAGCGGCCGGAAACTATCGTCTTCCGGGCGCCACGCTCTACGTCACGATCGAACCCTGCACGATGTGCGTGGGCGCGATGGTCCACGCCCGCATCGAGCGCCTGGTGTTCGGCGCGATGGAACCCAAGGCCGGTGCGTCGGCGCTGCTCAACTCGACTGCATTCAACTGGCGTATCGCCGTCACCCGCGGCGTTCTGGCAGCCGAGTGCGGCCGTCTACTCGCGGAGTTCTTCCAGGAAAAAAGGAAACGCGCGTGAGCGAGTCGCTCATCCGAACCATCGCCGGCGCCCCCGCGTTCACACCCGCAAGGCTGCGCAAACACATCGATGCGCTTCGCGAGGCAGACCCCCGCGTCGAGGCTGCCGCCGCCGATTTCGTCCACTTTCTCGATCTCACAGCGCCGCTCTCCGGCGAAGAGGAGCGGGTCGTTTACGAACTTCTGACCGACGGCCGCGCCGCGCACCCGTCGCCGGATGCAGGGGCCTATTTCTGCACCGTAACGCCGCGCACGGGGACGATCTCGCCGTGGTCCAGCAAGGCGACCGATGTTCTCAAGCGATGTGGCCTCGACAAGGTGACCAGGGTGGAGCGCGGCATTCGCTGGCATGTGCGTGGCAGAGCCGATCGAAGCCTGGCCGCGCTGCTGCACGATCGCATGACCGAGGTGGCGCATTTCGAACGCGAGGCACACCAGGGCGTCTTCTCCCGCAACGAGCCGCGGCCCCTCGTGACGTTTCCGCGCACCGACATCGGCGCAGCCAACATCCGCCTCGGCCTCGCCCTTTCGGAAGACGAGATCGAATATCTCATCGCGCAGTATGCGGAACTCGACCGCGATCCGACGGACGCGGAACTCATGATGTTCGCCCAGGCGAACTCCGAGCACTGCCGGCACAAGATTTTCAACGCCGACTGGGAGATCGACGGCCTCGCGGCACCCGCGTCATTGTTCGAGATGATCCGCAACACCTATCGCCGCATCAACGGCGCGGGGATCCTCTCGGCATATTCGGACAACGCGGCCGTCATCGAAGGCGCGTCCGCCAACCGCTTCTTCCCCGATCCCGAAAGCAACGTGTACCGGTCGACGCGCGAGCCGGCGCACATTCTCATGAAAGTGGAGACCCACAACCATCCGACCGCCATCGCGCCTTATCCGGGCGCCGCCACCGGCTCCGGCGGCGAGATACGCGACGAGGGCGCCGTCGGAAGGGGGTCCAAGCCGAAAGCGGGCCTGGTGGGCTACACGACGTCGCACCTCAACATCCCCGGCGACCCGCAACCGTGGGAACACTCCATAGGCAAACCGGACCGGATCGCAAGCGCCCTCGACATCATGCTGGAGGGCCCCATCGGCGCGGCGGGCTTCAACAACGAGTACGGCCGTCCCGCGCTGGGCGGCTACTTTCGTACCTTCGAGTTTCCTCACGCCGTCGAGCCCGACTGGTACTGGGGCTACCACAAGCCCATCATGATCGCCGGCGGAGTCGGCGTCATTCGCAGCGGACACATCGATGCAGTCGATATCCCCGAAGGCACCAAACTGATCGTCCTGGGGGGGCCCGCCATGCTGATCGGACTCGGCGGCGGCGCAGCCTCAAGCATGGGTTCCGGCGAAAGCGACTCCCAGCTCGACTTCGCCTCGGTGCAGCGCGACAACGCGGAGATGCAACGGCGCTGCCAGGAGGTCATCGACCGCTGCTGCGCGCTCGGCGACGACAATCCGATGCGCCTCATCCACGACGTCGGTGCGGGCGGACTGTCCAACGCGCTGCCCGAGTTGGCGGCCGATGCCTCACGCGGCGCACGTTTCGAGTTGCGCGACGTGCCCAACGCGGACGAGGGCATGTCGCCCATGGAAATCTGGTGCAACGAGGCGCAGGAGCGCTACGTCATGGCGGTGGCGCCCGAGGATCTCTCGAAGTTCGCCCACATATGCGCCCGCGAGCGATGTCCGTATGCCGTCGTCGGCGAGGCCCGCTCCGAAAGACGCATCGAGGTAACCGACCGCCTCGCGGAGGAATCTCCGATAGACCTGCCGCTGGCCGCGTTGTTCGGCAAGCCGCCAAAGATGCGCCGGTCGTTCGTTCGCAGGGTCCGGCCCGCCACGCCAACGACACTGGATGGAGAAAGCGCGCCGAGCCTCGAGGATGCCCTGACGCGCGTCCTGCGCTTTCCCGCGGTCGCATCGAAGAAGTTCCTCATCACCATCGGGGACCGCAGCATTACCGGCCTTGTGGCCCGCGATCAGATGGTGGGTCCATACCAGGTTCCCGTCGCCGACGTCGCGGTCACCCTCGCCGACTACGACGGCCTGACCGGCGAGGCCATGACCATGGGCGAACGTGCGCCAGCGGCGGTAGTGGACCCGGCCGCGGCGGCACGCACGGCGGTCGCCGAAGCGCTCCAGAACCTCGTCGCGGCGCCGATCGACGGATTGTCCCGCGTGGTGCTTTCCGCCAACTGGATGGCCGCGGCCGGTTTCGAGGACGAGGACCAGGCGCTGTACGACGCCGTGGCCGCCATCGGCCTGGACCTGTGTCCGGCGCTCGGCATCGCGATTCCGGTGGGCAAGGACAGCCTTTCCATGAGCACCCGCTGGCGCGACGGCGATGCGGATCGGGTGGTGGTCTCACCGGTGTCCCTCAACATCAGCGCCTTCGCCCCGGTCACGGATGCGCGCCGGACCCTGACGCCCCTGCTCAAGGCCGGGGACACCGTACTCGTGCTCATCGAATTGCCCGGCGAGCGCAATCGCCTGGGGGCCAGCGCATTGGCCCAGTGTTACGGGCAACTCGGCGACGAAGTCCCCGACATCGACGATCCGCAGGCGCTCAAGGCATTGCTCGAATTCGTACTCTCAGGGAGCGCGGCCGGACGCTTCAGCGCGTACCACGACAGATCCGATGGCGGACTCATCGTCACACTGCTGGAGATGGCGTTCGCCACGCGCGTCGGGCTCGACATCGAAGAGGCGAACCTGCCCGCGCTGTTTTCGGAGGAGCCGGGCGTCGTCGTCGAGATTGCCGCGGGCGAACTTCCAGCGCTGTTGCGCGATGCGCGCGCCGCGGGACTCGCCGCACGCCGGGTGGCGACCCCCCGTCCAGACGACAGGATCACCCTCGGTTCCTATGCAGGCAGCCGCGCAGAACTGGAGCGCCTGTGGAGCGAAACCAGCCATCGCATGCAGCGCATCCGCGACGACGCAGGCTGCGCCGACCAGGAACTCGCAGGCGTCGGAGACCATCGAGCCCGGATGGTTCCGAAACTTGGGTTTGATCCCGCCGCCGATGTGGCCGCTCCCTACATCGCCACTGGTGCGAGGCCACGCGTCGCGATACTGCGCGAGCAGGGGGTGAACGGCCAGATCGAAATGGCGGCGGCGTTCCACCGGGCCGGCTTCGATGCGGTCGACGTACACACTTCCGACCTTTTCTCAGGCCTTGTCTCGCTTGAGAACTTCGCCGCCCTCGCGGCCTGCGGCGGTTTCTCGTATGGCGACGTGCTGGGCGCCGGCGGTGGCTGGGCCAAGTCGATCCTGTTCCATCCCGAGGCGCGGGACACGTTCCAGGCGTTTTTCGAACGCGATACCCTCACGCTCGGCGTGTGCAACGGCTGCCAGATGCTGTCCCGGCTCAAGGCTCTAGTTCCCGGGGCCGACGCCTGGCCGCGCTTCGAGCGCAACCGTTCGGAACAGTTCGAGGGGCGATCCGTCATGGTTCGGATCAACCCGAATGCTTCTCCCTGGCTCGATGGCATGGCAGGCAGTACCGTGCCGATCGCGGTCGCCCACGGCGAGGGACGGGCAGAGTTCCGCGACCCGGCACCGCCGGCGGTGCTGCAGTACGTCGACGGCCTGGGCGGGGTGACAGATACCTATCCCCTGAATCCCAACGGATCGCGAAACGCGCTGGCAGGCACGATTTCGGCCGACGGCCGCGCACTGATCATGATGCCCCACCCCGAACGCGTCTTCCGCACCGTCCAGAATTCCTGGCATCCGGAAGACTGGGGCGAGGACGGTCCCTGGCTGCGCCTGTTCCGCAACGCACGCGTGGCGCTCAGCTAACCCGCATATCTCACCAAGGCGCTTGTTCAGTGAGTGAAGATCATTGCATTTCAATGAGGTACGTACCGTTTTCGATGTTCGCGCCAGAACAGACTGCGCTGCTGCGCGATCATCGCGGCCCTTGGTGAGATATGCGGGCTAAGTCCGATCTCACACTGGACATCGGTCCGCCGCTGTCTATGCTGGCGCCACAGTCCGGCTACGGAGTAGGACCATTGGCCATCAAGCAGCGCCTGGCGGAACTGGGGCTCACCCTTCCGCCCCCCATGCGGATCCAGGGACAGCGATTCGAGACGGTGCGGATCGTGGGCGACCGCGCTCTCATCGCAGGACATCTTCCGTTCGACGTCGACGGAGAACTGGCCGGCCCGCTGGGCAAGGTCGGCGCAGAGGTGAGTCCCGAGGAGGCATACCAGTCCGCGCGCCAGATCGCGCTCGTCATGTGTGCGAGCCTTGAGGCTGCCGGCATCGATCTCGACCTTGTCGACTGGACCAAGGCCTTCGGCATGGTCAACGCGGCACCGGGATTCAATGCACTGCCAAGCGTCATCAACGGTTTCTCCGACCTCCTGCTCAACGTCTTCGGCGAGCGGGGCCGGCATTCGCGCTCCGCCATCGGCGTTGCGGAACTGCCGTTTGGCGTGCCGGTGGAAGTAGAGGCAGAAGTCGCGCTGCTGCCCACCTCCTGACCAACCAATGCCGAGTTGGCATCGGGTCCGTTACCGCCGGGCCGGCGCGCCTTGGGGCGGCGTGGGCCCTGTGCTACCTTGAGTGCATCCCCTCCCGCACGATGGCCGACGTGACCGCCCCACAATGACAACGAAAATGAAGGACGCCGTCGAACACATCATGGCCGCACGTCGCATCATTCCGTTCATCGGTCCCAAACGGAGTACTCGATCATGGTAGGCATAATCGAAGGAATGCGCGCGTTGCAAAGGGCTTCGCAAATGGGGACCGGGTGCGTCCTCGCGCTGGTGGCGACCATCGGCCAGACCGAAGAGCGGTCGGATCAACCGGCCGGCCCGGGAGTCTTCTACGTGTCCGTGGTCTCCGGTGACACGGGGCCGCGCGCGAGACCGGCGTCTGTCGCGCTCGCGAACGTCGAGTGCGGGTGGGAGGATCCCCCGGCCGGAGCAACGGTAGCGTGTGCCCCTCCAGTTGTGGAGGGCGCACCGCAGCCCATTGTCGTTCGCCATGTCAACGACGAGGGCGAGCCGGTACCGGCGGAGACCGATCTTGAGTTCCGATATAGCACCAGGCCCATCACGGCAACCGCCGACGCGGACTACGTGAGTGCCTCCGAAACGCTAACGATCAAGGCTGGCGAGATCGTGTCCGCCGCCGCGACCCTCAACACCCTCGAAGATGCGCTGGACGAGTTCCAGGAGCTATTCGCGGTCCAGCTCGAAAGCACCCCCGAGTTTCCGGTCGATCTGGAATTCGACTACGTGGTCATTCCGATCAACGACAACGACCCGGAGGTCGGGGTTTCGCTCAGGGGCGGGGAAGTCGTGGAGAACGCGGGCGCACTGTCCTTCGAAGTTTCGCTCAGGGGAAAGAGCGGCAAACAGGTCACCGTGGACTACGCCACGGCGGATGGAACGGCAACGGCCGATGCCGATTACCGGACCGCCTCCGGGACGCTGACATTCGAGCCCGGCGAGACTGCGCAGACCGTCGAAGTGGGCATCATCGACGATTCCGTTTTCGAGCCAGTCGAATGGTTCGAGTTCAAGCTGTCTAACGCCCGGAATGCGCGCCTGCCCCGCGCTCCCGCGCGCGGCACCATTCAGGACGACGAGGTATTGCTGACGGTGGCGGGTGCGAGCGCGAAAGAGAACTCCGGGGCACTCGAGTTCACCGTGACGGCAGATGGGATGATGACCGGCGCTCCCGTCACCGTGGCCTACACCACGGAGGACGGCACGGCAACGGCCGGCGACGACTATGATGCCGTGTCGGGCACGCTCAAGTTCACCGGCGAAAGCGCCACGCAGATCGTATCGGTGCCCCTGGTCGACGACGATATAGACGAACCGAGCGAGACATTGACCGTGGTGCTGGCGGATGCCGTGAACGCCATGATCGGCACGGCCACCGCCAGCGGCGTCATCGAGGACGACGACCCGCTTCCCGAGCTGAGGATCGACGGCGGCTCGACCGAAGAGGGCGGCATGATCGCGTTCGTGGTGACGCTGGCAGGTCCGACTGCGCAGACGGTGACCGTGGACTACGCCACGGCGGACGGGTCGGCGACAGCGGGCGCGGACTACCGGTCGGTTTCGGGAACGCTCTTTTTCGCGCCCGGCGTGTCGAGCGCCGCCCTGCCCGTCGAAATCGTCGACGACGAGAATTACGAGCCCGACGAGACGTTCGTGGCGAGGCTGTCGTCCCCGGTGAACGCCGCTATCGTCGCCGGCGAAGCGACGGGGACCATCGTCGACGACGACGAGGAGCCGGCGGCCGTCTCGATCCTCCCCGAAGATCCCACGCTCTGTGTCGGCGGCGCGCCGACCATCATCGACCTGTCCCGGCACTTTTCCGGCGACAACCTTTCCTTCTCCGTCTCCGATCCGGACCCAAGCGTTGCGACGGTGGGCCTGGACGATGAAGTGCTCGTCCTGACGCCGGTCGCCGAAGGTACGACTTCGGTGACCGTGACCGCCGCCAACATGGGCAGCCGGGCATCGTTCGATCTGACGATCACCGTCGTCGCCGATCCTGCGGAGCTGGCCGCCGTCAAGCGAGGGTTGGCCGTGGCCGGGGGGTTGATCCTGAACGACGTCGTGGACGCGATCGGGGAGAGGTTCGCGATTGCCGACACGTCCGATCGCAGGTCGAACGCGGCGGCCCCCGCGACGACCGCGCTTGATCATCGGGGCGCGGCGAGTGTTCTCGCCGGCAACTGGTCCGCAAACTACGGCGACCTCGCGACGCGCAAAGCCTCGGAGGAATGGCCTCCCCGCAACTTGTCGCCGGATTCCCGTTCCGTGGCGTTCTCGGCATCGCCCGGGTCGGGCTTGGGCAACTGGTCGGTCTGGGGGCGTAGCAGTACAAAGCGTTTCGGCGACGGAGAACTCCTCGAGGATGGGTCGTTCACCGCACTCCAGATCGGCGCGGATGCGCGGCGCGGGGACTGGCTCTTCGGCGCCGCAGGCATGCTGGGACGCACCGACGCCGAGTATGGGTTCGTTCGCTCCGTGGAGGCCTGCGGCGGAGGCGGCACAGGCGAGGGCCTGCTGGAAACGGAAACCACAAGCGTCCATCCCTACATCGGCCGGCGAGTCGGTCGCGGCTGGGTCTGGGCGACGGCGGGCGCGGGAAGCGGCGAGGCAATCGTGGAACGTTGCACCTCGGGTAACCGCAACGTCGCGGACCTGTCCATGCGCATGGGAGCGCTCGGCGGACGGCACTTGATCCGCGGCAACGATCGGTTGGAAGTCTCGTTGGTGGAGGACCTGGGCGTGCTGCGCGCGAAGACCGACGCCTCCATGGGACCGGCGGGCAATCACAACGTCTCGGTTGGTCGAGCACGCTTCGGTGTGGAGGCAAGGGGAGTGTGCGCCACCGGGGCCGGGATCGTGGGATGGGCCAGGGCCTTCGCGCGCCACGACTGGGGCGACGGCATCGAGGGTTCGGGGGCGGAGATCGCGCTCGGTGCGCGGCTGGACGCACCGGAGAGGCGGTTGCGCATCGATGCGGGCCTTCACGCGCTGGCCGCGCACACTGCGGACGAGCACAGGGAAATCGGCGCCAGCGTCTCGGTCGCATACCTGCCCCAGGCCAATGGAACGGGACTGCAGGTTTCGATGGCGTTGCGGCGCGGCATGTCGGACGAGACCGCCCGATTGGGCGAGAACTGGGAGCTTTCGCTGGATCCGACGGCCGCTCGCCGGTCCGTGCGCGCGGACATGTTCGTCGGCTACGGCTTCCGGGCCCTGCGGGGACTGGCGCGGCCTTTCGCGACAGTCGGAAAGTCGAATCAGGGAAGGCGTGTCGCCGCGGGACTGCGCTACGAGTCGCTCGGCGGGCGGTCCGGGTTCATCAGCGAGTTGTCGTTCGGGCAGGAGCAGGGCGTCGGTGACGGAAACTTCGTCCTGGCACGGCTGGAGTCACAGCGCTAGCGCGCCACGAAATCCGTCGCGTACAACCGCGTCTCGCCGCCGCCACGCCCACCACCCATGATCGCGCGCCGTGCGCGGCACTACGCGCCGGTCTTCGGCGCACGCCGGCCCTTGCAACGCATCATGGACCGTGGCATCGGCTGAATAAGCTGTGGCTGCGCCTGCGACAGTTGCGCGTCCCCGTCGAAGGAGGCGGGCGGGCGGATGCCGGACTGCGCCTTGGGCAGCGGTGTGCCCTGTGGTACTTTCGAGCGCAAGTCCTGTCCCGCACCACGGGCGGAGAGACCTTATATGCAAGCTACTTTCAAATCGGCCCGCTGGACGGCGGACGCCGGCAGACTCGAGGTCAGCGCGAGCGAACGCGTCGCACCGAAGGCCCAGGAGGTGCAGATCGCGGTCGGCAGCGCGGGCATCTGCGGTTCCGACCTGCACTCGTTCCGGGGTGATTTCGATCCACGCGTCGGCAGGACTCCGGGACACGAAATCTCCGGCACCGTCAGCGCCTTGCCCAGCGATGTCCATCACGTCAAGGAGGGCGACATCGTTGGCATCGAACCGCTGCTGCGATGCGGCTTCTGCCGCTTCTGCATGTCAGGCGACTACAACATCTGCTCCGACCGGGGCCTGATAGGCGCCGGCGTTGACGGCGGCATGAGTGAATTCGTCAACGTGCCGGCCAACACCGTGTATCGCGTCCCCAGTGGCGTCGACACCGAGGTCGGCGCCCTGGCCGAGCCGCTTGCCTGTTCCGTGCATGGTTTCGAAAGGGTCCGCCTGGAGGGCAAGGAAACCGTACTCATCGTGGGTGCCGGCACGATCGGTCTCACCGCGATCCTCGCAGCCCGCGCGCGGGGCGCGCGGGTCATCGTTCTGGCCCGCCATCCGCACCAGCGCGATGCCGCCTTGAAGTGCGGTGCGAACGAAGTCATTGACGAAAGCGAGACCGGCAAGGCGCGCCTGGAAGAACTGACCACGCTTCGGGCCATCGACGTCTCGGTGGAGACAGTGGGCGGTCAGGGCGCCGCGCTGATACAGGCGCAGCGGGCGGTTCGCCCGAAGGGGCGCGTACTGGTGCTCGGCGTGTTCACGGTCCCCACCCTCACGATCGACGGGCGCTACCTGTCGGGACCGGAAGTCGAGATCGTCGGCTCCATGGTCTACTCGGCGCGCGATGGCCGATCCGACTACCAGGTTGCGCTCGAGATCATCGCCGACAACGTGGAAGCTGCCCGCTCGCTAATCACCCATCGCTTCTCGCTGGACGACGTGCAGACGGCGTTCGAGACGGCGCTCGACAAGTCCACGAAATCGATCAAGGTGCACCTGAATCCCGCCTAACGCATTGCCCAGGTGTTGAAACT
Source organism: Candidatus Azotimanducaceae bacterium (assembly GCA_965203615.1). Taxonomy (GTDB): domain Bacteria; phylum Pseudomonadota; class Gammaproteobacteria; order Pseudomonadales; family Azotimanducaceae; genus VXNE01. The sequence continues at coordinate 2,673,479 of OZ241900.1, read as the reverse complement.
GGTAGACAAGCAGGACTTAGAATCCTGTGCCCTCGGGCGTGTGGGTTCGAATCCCACCCTGGGCACCAAACTAACAAGAACGCGCTGGCGGAGAAGCGGCGAACGCGGATACCTATCTTTCGCAAGGCGGTCGAAGCGACATTCCAAGCCAATCCGGCGCGACGGCAAGACCGCGAAGAACTGGATGCAAGTGCCCCACAGCCGCAGCCTTCGGCTTCGCCTGTGGCCCGGCCCCGCTCGTCGACCATGGAGAAGCGGGCGTTCCCAGTCATCGGCGACATGCGCGTCGATCGCATCGGACGGGAGGATGTCCTACGAATCCTGAAGCCTGTCTGGACGACAGGGGCGCAAGCGCCTGCGCAGGTTCGGACGGAACTGTTCGATAGCGTGCTCAAGGAAACTCTTAGGCGATTGAGGGGCGGTAGCGTCGACGACGGTTGGTGGCAATCGGTGCTGATCGCATGGGAGCAGAAGTACGTTGCCCCTCATTTTTCCGTAAACCGGCCAGTACCGAGACCGTCGCGGACGCGCGGCAGATGCGAGGACAACTGCCGGAGGCGTATGGCGCTGCGCGCTGCGGACGACCTTCGCGCTTGATTGGCACCTCGCCCGAACGAACCGGGACGCGTGGGATTCGGGCCTGGTCAAGGAGTTGATGGCAACGCAATCACCGCGTAAAGTGCGAGAAGGACTGAGGAGGCCGGACATGGCGAGCATTACGATTCGCAATCTTGAGGACGACGTGAAGACACGGCTACGTCGGCGCGCGGCTGGCCATGGCAACTCCATGGAGGAAGAAGCGCGGCTGATCCTGGCCGAGGCGGTAGCGCGCGAGGCAGCGCCGCAGAAGGGGCTAGGCACCGCGATTCACGAGCTGTTCAAGCCGTTCGGCGACGTGGAACTGGACTTGCCGCCGCGCCAAGCGATGCGCGAGCCGCCGCGGTTCGATTGAGGCGCAGTTGGTCCGGTGGTCGTGCTCGACACGAACGTCGTCTCGGAGTTGATGCGGGAGAGCCCCAGCCGCGATGTGGTTGAGTGGCTTGACGGCCAGCACACGAGGGATCTCTTCGTGACGAGCGTTACCGAGGCGGAGATCCGCGCCGGTCTGGCTGTCCTACCCGAAGGGGCGAGGCGCAGGGGTCTGGTGGCCGCGGCGGAACGTGCGTTCGGCAACCTCTTCGCGGGCCGGGTCTTGTCCTTTGACAGCTCTGCCGCGCGGGCGTATGCGGAGATCTTCGCGACCCGCCAAGCAATCGGTCGTCCCTTGTCGCTGGCTGACGGTCAGATCGCGGCGATTGCTCGGTCGAGGGAAATGGTGGTTGTTACGCGAAATGTCGGGGATTTCGAGGGTGCCGGGGTCGACCTGGTGAATCCGTGGGCGACCACCGGGTGAGCCGGATCGATCGTTTGCGACGTGGGTAAGGAGGTGGGTAGGGACCCCGAATCCTGACAAAACCTGCGGGTGTGTCCGTTCCTTGCGGCCGTCAGCCTTCCGACAACGGATGCGGCGTCAGGGGCGGCGTCGGTATATTTGCCGTGGGTCGCCGGACGCTGACATCCTCAAACAGGAGCGCCGGTGCAATCACCGAGATCGGCCGGGTCCCGGATCCGGTCCACCCGCCGGCCGTCAACGAGAATCCCGTGTCGTGCCGTGAGGTCGTTGCGGAAACATCAACGATGTTCCTGAAGTCGGACTCCGACAACGTCGACAGGGCCGCGATCGGAATCAGTTCCTCCCGCCCGTCGGGGAACGCCTTGTAGGCACCGATCAGCGGCTCCACGCTCGACGACCGGCCGTCACCGCCAAATCCACGGGAGCGCCAATCCAGTTTCGCCAATCGGCTGCCGATGCGGCGAACGATGATGGCGTGATCGAGACCTCTCTCAGCCGCCAACGCGAAGAGTTCCTGCCTGAGTTCCTCGTCGCTGAGTCCGCGCGAGGGATTGACGAACAGACTGCCCGGTGAGGGCATGTCTCGCCACCGGCTGGCGGTGCTGTTCGGCACCTCCGCGAGGGGCACACGCGTGGACAGCAACGTCTTCAGGATGCCGCGCTCGACCAGCGGTGTCCGCCGGGTCGGCAGACCGTCATCGTCGACCGGCCGCAGGCCCAACAAAGGGACGCCGTCGTGGGCCGCAATCGTCGGGTCGGAAACGACAGAAAGAAAGCGCGGCATTACCCGGCTGCCGACCTTGTCGAGGAAGGGGTTGCGGAACCGCGCCAGGGTCCGTTGCATCGAGGGGTTGTCGAACGTCGGTAGTCGTACAGCGACCAGGCGGGGGCCGAACACCTGGATAACAAGTTCCGCCGCTGCCTGGCCTTGGAACAGCACCGGGCCGGCGTAGCGTTCCATGTGGTCCGCTTCGCGCCGTTGCTCAAGGCGTTTCGTCATGGCGCGCACCTGCTCCGCCAGCACCATCGGCGCCGGAAGGTCTTCCAAGCGCCTGACCCAGAGGGTGACGAAGTCCTCCAACTCCGTGCCGTCGACCGCTTGCGCCCCGGCGAGCGCGTAGAGTTGGATATGCGGCGCTTCACGAACGAACTCGGACCCTTCACTGTTGACAAACCACGTGCGCTCAAAATAGGCGGCGACCCGAACCTCGGAGCGCGAAAGATGCGCCATCCCCCGCATGGTGGCGGAGACGTCGCGCGCCAATGTTCGGGCCGGCGCGGTTTCGATTCGCTCGTCCGTTCCGCCGTCGTACCGGTGCGGCGGCATTTCGCTGAAGTCCGGGACATTATTTACCTGCGTTTGATTCTGCAGCGCCGCGCGCTTGCCGGCGATCTGGTCCAAAGCCCGTTTGTAGGCGGTGTCCGTCGCCAACCAGATCTGCCGTCGCAAGGTGTTGTAGTCGTCATCAACGGAAAGGGACGCGGTCGTGGGCCTCATCGCTGAGGAATTGGCCATTGTCATGAAGTTCGTGTTGTCGAAGCCATAGTCGCCCACCCGCAGTTCGACGAACAGTTGCCGGTTGGCGCCCTCTGAGGCACTCAGCACACCGCCGAGACTCGCCGCCGCGTTCTGGTAGGTCCTTTCCTGCACCCGATAGGCGAGAAAGTACGGCTTTTCCGCACCTTCCAACTGCAATTGCGCCATCGACCGCGCCAACTCGTCGCGCATCGCCCGCATCAGGGCACTGTCCTCAGCCAACGGGGCAGCCAGCGGCGTCGCGCCCGCGAACAGGACGAAGGCCGCGAGCACGGATCTCTTGATCGTCGAGAGATTCATGGCGCTTCTCCCGTCGAGACCAGTGGGCGTACATCGTTCAAGGACTTCGATGCGTCTCCGGGCGGCGGCAGGATCGGCAGGCGAGTTTGCTCTGTCCCCGCCTTCTGCACTTCGATCTGGGAGACCAGGATCGAAGGCGATACGGTGGCCACCGGGACCGCGCCCGATTCCGCACCGCAGGTGCCGTTGAACACCTGAAAGTCGTCGCCCGCCGCTTCGATCCGGCTAAAGGCGGTAAGCGGTGTCCCGATGAGATTCGCGCCCCTCACCATTTCCTCGCTGCCGTCCAGGTTGATTCGGTAGACCACGGTCGGGTTCACCGTGAAGACATTCGGCAGTTCTCTGTCGGTAATTGTGAAACCTCCCTGGATGCGGTCGAAGAACAGGCCGAAGTCCTTGCCGTCGCGTTCCACCATGGCCAGCAGCCGGGCCTTGAGTTCCTCCCGCGTCATTGTCTCCGACGCCTCGATGATCAGATTGGATTGCCGCGCCACCGGTGCGTATCCGGTGTTCTTGCGCCCGTGGCCGTTGGACCTGGGGAAACCCTCTATGGGAATTCGCGCCATGAGGAAGTTCGTCAGCACCCCGTCGACGATGACCGGCACGCGCCGAGCCTTGACGCCCTGGTTGTCATAGCGGTACGCGCCCACCAGGTCGGTGGCGCCAAACCGCCGGATCGTCGGATCGAAGGTCACGGAGAACGTCTCCGGCAGCACGGATTCGCCCACCATCTTGCGAAACGTCTGCGCTTCCGTTACGCCTTTCTGGCGGTGGCCCTCCAGGCGGTGGCCGAGGATCTCGTGAAAGAAGACGCCGCTCGCCTTGCCGGAAAGGATAGCGGGACCGGCGTAGGGCTCCACCAGGGGTGCCGTCCGAAGCGCTTCCAGATCGCCGACCATCTTGTGAACGGCGGCCATCACCGTTTCGTCGTCCGGAAGTCCCTCCGGAGAGAGGGAGAAAAACTGCTCCGAGCGCGGCAGAAACATGCCGTCCTCCGCCCGCGTGACGGCATTGATCGAGACGCGGTAGTAGGCGGTCGACGTCTTGATCGCCGACCCTTCACTGTTGACGTACCAGCGGGTCTCGATGTTGCCCCAAATCGAGGCGTTTGCCGAAAACACGTGCGGTGAGTTGGCGAACGGGGCTGAGTATCGGCGCACCTTCTCTTCCCAACCGGTCCGATCAGCACGGAGCACAACCGTCTCTTCGGAGGCTACCTCCGCTTTCTCCGGGGAGAAGTCGCCGGTCTTGTCCCCGGTCTCGACGTTGACCTGCACATCGCCCTGAACCTTGGTGAATCGCTCGATGGCTTGCTTGTATTCCTTGTCGGTTCGATCCCAGAGTACGGTGCGCAGCCCCTCTTCGTCATCGATCGGAATCGGCGCAGCGCGACCGAAATTACCCAACCCGCGCCTGACACGCTGCGACAGTTCGCGCGTATTGTCGAGCGCCGGGCTGCCCACCCTGAGATCGATGTCGAGGCTTCGTCGCACGCTCTCCCACGACCGCGTCAGGCTCCCGAACGCACCATTCACCGTGACCGACTCGTCTTCGGTGATCTCGTAGCTCAGGTAGTAGGTGGGCGTGGGTTGTTGCGCGAGAACTCCCCGCGAGCGCTCGAGTTCGTCGCGCATGACGTCGAGCACATCCGCCGTCGCCTGGCTGGCGAACAACAGGATGGCCAGGGCGCACGACGCAACGCGGCCGAAACCCGATTCCGCGGGTATCGGGCAACGCCTCCGGAACCTGCATTGCGCTAATACCGGTCGCGGCGCACCTGGCTGGCTCATCGTCACCTCCTTGCCGTTGACAACCCTATGGAGCGGCGACGCGTGCGTCAATGGAATCCGTCACCGAAGGCAGTCAGTGCCGTTCCACGGCGCAGTCTGCTAGATGCGTTTCGGGTAGCTCTCCTTCAACAGCCTGGAGAGGGAGCGGTCGGCCAGCAGGCGGCCACCCGTCTGGCATCGCGCGCAGTAGTTGCTTTCGTTTTCCGCGTACACGATGCGCTGGATGGGCGCTCCGCAAACCGGGCAAGGATCCTTGTACTTCCCGTGCGCAGCCATTTCCGGGTGAAAGGCGGTGACCTTGCTCGGGAACCTGGCGCCGGCCTTCGCCCGCAGTATGTCGATCCAATCGGTCAATGTCGTCCTGCAAGCCTCGAACAGGCGGGCGGCCTCGTCGTTGCTTACGTCGGGCGCGCGTTTGAAGGGAGACAACCCCGCGGCAAGCAGGATTTCGTCCGAATAGGCGTTGCCGACACCTGCGAAGATGCGCTGATCGGTCAGCGTGCGCTTCAACGTGTGCCGGGATGCCCGGAGCTGATCGGCGAAGGTCGCCGCATCGATGTCGAACAGTTCGAGGCCGCCCGGGTCAAGGGCCGCCAGGGCCTCGGCCCCGGAGACGAGTCGCAGCGAGGCCCGCTTCTTCTTGCTCGCTTCGGTCAGGAGCACCGTTCCCGAGGAGAAGTCGAACGCCGCGAGTCCGGCGCGCGGCGGAGCCTTGCCGGTCTCGTACCAGCGCAGGCGACCGGCGATCATGAGATGCACGACCATGAAACAGTCGTCCTCGAGGTCGAACACGATCTGTTTCGCGAGGCGTCTCACGCCCCTGACGAGTCGATCCCGAACCTCCTCCGGGGAAGGGGACACCGAACGCAGGAGGAACGGGCTCCGAAGACGAATGTCCAGCAGCCGATGTCCGGCAACCCGGCGGTCAAGGTGCTCGATGTAGATCGTCAGATCCGGCAGTTCCGGCATCGCCAGGGCTCTGCGGACACGGGCGGAAGATTGTCCCAGTCACTCCCGCCGTGGTGCAACCCGGCCAGGGGGCTGCGGTATGATTTTCGCGCAGTGCCCAAGGGAATATCGGTATGTATGACTTCGACGGCAAGTGCGTGGTGGTGACCGGTTCCGCCGGCGTTCTCGGTGGTGCTGTCGCCGACGCGTTCCACCTGGCCAATGCGGATGTGACGGGTGTCGACATCGTCCGGACAACACCCGCCTACCGCAGTATCGTCGCCGACCTCATGGACCCGGACGGCGCAAAACGGGCGGTCGAAGAAATCGGACACATAGACATCCTCGCCAACATTGCCGGCGGCTTCACGATGGGCGAGTCCGTCGCCGAGACAACGGACGAGACCTGGGACTTCATGTTCAACCTGAACGCCCGCACGGTACTCAACATGGTGCGCGCCGTCGTCCCGGGAATGCGGGATCGCGGGGCGGGAAGAATCGTCAACATCGGCGCGCGGGCCGGCCTGCGGGGGACCGGCGCAATGGGCGCCTACTGCGCTTCGAAGAGCGTCGTGCTGCGGCTGACCGAATCCCTTGCGGACGAACTCAAGGCGGCCGGCGTCAATGTGAACTGCATCCTGCCGAGCATCATCGATACCCCCCGCAACCGGGAGGACATGCCGCAAGCGGATTTCTCGAAGTGGGTGAAGCCGGAGGAAGTCGCCGCCGTGGTGATGTTCCTGGCATCGGACGCCGCAAGCGCCATTCACGGCGCATCGATTCCGGTCGAGGGACTGTCCTGAGTCAGTACGCGAGCGGAGGCATCGCCGCCGCGACCGCTGTCTCGATGTCCCAGATTGCGCTGGATACGGCCTGGCCGATCAGGTCCATCTTCCGCACCTGCCCGATGCGTTCCGCAACCAGGTCCAGCTCGCGCTCGGCCAGCAACTCCTTGAAGATCCCGCACGCGTCCGCCAGGCCTATGATCACGATGTCCCGAGGATCCGGAAGCGCATCGCTGAACAACACCTCCATGATGCGGAGCTTCAGCTCGCGCTCGGCCTTGCCGTCGATCACGGGGTAGCGCCGCGCCGACAGAACCCAAAGGAACCGGTCCTCCCGCTGTTCCAGGATTCCTCGTTCGATGAGACGCGACAGCGCTTCTTCACGGATTTCCCATGCGCGCCCGGCGGCCACTTCCACCCAGTAGCGCGCGTCGTGGGATTCCTCGGTCGCAGCGATTTCCTCGAGCAGGGGGTCCAGGAGACTGTCGCCCACCGGCGTCGAGTCGATGAGGACCAGTTTCTCAAGGTCCGTGTCGATCCGGTTTTCCAGCGCCAGATCCATCAATACGCCGCCCCCGAGGGCATATCGGAGGGACCACTCCGGCACCCGGGCGAACTTGCCATTGTCGTCGTGCAGCAGGAGCAGCAGCACTTCTTCGGCGAACCTTAGCGTCATCGGTCACTCCGCCAGGGATGTCCCCCGTTCATGCTGTGCCTAGAGTACAGGATAGTCGCTTCGCTGCAACGCTTGATCTGCCTACGCATTTCCGGGTTGGCAACGTTCGATCCGCTCCCTGTGCACACCCCGTATTGCTATTCCGAGCCCGACAACGCAAGCCCCCGGAATCTGCTAACTTCGCCACGCCGAATCCCGGAAAAGAACAGGAATACCCATGTCAGCACGCCCCGCGCTGAGCCTCGCTGCCGTACCGGGTCGCCGCAGCCGAACGCTCGAACTTGCGCGGGATATTGAGAGGCGCGGTTTCGCGGGCATCTATTGTCCGAGCATCGGCGATGGCCTCGCGCTGTGCGAAGCGCTTGCGTTCGTCACGAGCGAGATTCGCTTCGGCACATCCATTACGCCGATCTATACGCGCCACCCGTGGGAGATCGCCAACGCGGCCAGTTTCATTCACGAAGTCTCAAACGGCCGGTTCATTCTCGGCGCCGGGGTCAGCCACGCGCCCACGATGGAGCGCTTCGGCCTGGAGACAGGCAAACCGCTCTCCGACATGCGCAGATTCGTCGAAACCCTGAGGTCGGCACCCCGAGCAGGGGAATTGCCTCCCATCATGCTCGCAACACTGCGCCGGAGGATGATCCGCCTGGCGGAGGAAATCGCGGACGGCATCGTGTTCGCGAACGCGCCACTTTCGCATATGGGCGCTTCCTTGAGCGCCCTGTCGAGTTCCGCGCGAGACGGCGGCTTCTTCATCGGCAACATGATCCCGACCTGCGTCAACGAGGACCGGGGAGCCGCCGCTGCCGTCAATCGCCGGACGCTGACAAGCTATGCGATGCTGCCGAACTACCGAAACTACTGGCGGGAAGCCGGCTACGGGGAGGAGATGGCTGGCGTCGAGGCGGCCATGCGCGCCAACGACATGAACGAGGTTAGCAGGGCGCTATCCGACCGCTGGCTGGCCGATACCACCCTTTTCGGCTCCCCCGCCGCGGTTCGCGAAGGCATCGAAGCGCATTTCGACGCAGGCGTTCGGACGCCGATAATCGTTCCTTCCTCCGCCAACGGCGGGCAGTTCGTCGCGTTCGAGGAGTTCTTCTCGATCTGGGACTAAGGCGAGAAATACACGACGAGCAGATGGAGTCTCAGATCTCACTATTCTGATTTGGACTTGAAATCAAAATAGGCGATCTGGTTATTGCGCGTTTGGGAACAAGGCGGCGTGAGGTAGCGCCCGAGACGCATGGCCTTGTAGTAGGATTTTTGCATTGGTAGCAGTTCCGGGCAGACCATCCGTGACGAAGCAGGACACGAACGTGTTGTGGGTAGTCCGTCACGCCGCGGCCGAGCACACTTTTGGCGTATCCGACTTCGACCGGGCCTTGCGGCCCAAGGGAAAGAGGCAGGCCGCACGGATGCAGCGATGGCTCGCGACCCAGGGGGAACCCGCGAGCCTGGTCGTCAGCAGTGCCGCCACTCGGGCGATCGAAACCGCAGAGCACGTCGTCCGGGGATTCGCCCTTTCGGAGGACGACCTCAAGACCGACAGGAAGCTCTACGGAGCTGACGCCGGCACCCTCGTAGGAGCGCTCCAGGCGCTGTCGCCCGGAACCGGCAACGCCGCGCTTGTCGGACACAATCCCGGCGTCAGCGACCTCATCGGAGTCCTGATCGGATCATCGTTCGCCGACTTGCCAACCTGCGGCATTGCGTTGCTCACCTGCCCGACACCGTGGGGCGACCTGCTGCCGGGCTCTGCGGAGCTCGCAGCCGTGGTCACACCGGACAGTATTCGGTCGCATTAGCGAGCTTCAGGCCGCGCGCACGGTGATTCAAAAGCCACCGTGCGTCGCAAGCCACTGCTGTTCCGCGTCCGTGGTCTCCCGTCCCAACACGGCGTTCCGGTGCGGAAAGCGGCCAAACTGATCGATCACTTCCAGGTGGGCCCGCGCATAGCGCAGGAACGAATCGATGTATTCGCGCCATTCGGAAGGCGAGTCGGCCGCCAAGGTAGAAAACAACTCGACTGAGCGTTGCTGGTCCCGCAAGTCCTCGCTGTGTTCAAACGGGTGATACAGAACCAGGCGCCCGGGGATCGGCAGTTCGCGATCGAACCCCCTGTCCAGCGCCAGGGACGCCACTTCTTTTGCCATGGCGTCACCGGAAAACGCGGCAGCCGTGCCTCGGTACGCGTTGCGCGTGAACTGGTCCGACAGGATCACCAGCCCCAGCGCCCCGTCCGCCGTCTCCCGCCAACCGGCCAGCGCGCCGGAACGCGCCTGTTCCATGGCATCACCGAACTTCTGGCGCACCTCCTGGTCAAGCGCATCGTCCGCAGCGTACCAGCGCCGCGACGCCCGCTTGGCGGCATGGAGATTCGCCGGGGACGGCCCCAGCCAGAATGCGATGACGTTGGCGGCCGTCACGGCCGCAATCCTGCTGTCGGTCACCCTGCTCTCCCTGATGTTCCGTCACACCCAAATCTACGGGTATCTGCGGCACTACCGTGGAACAAGTGTGTCCCGGGAGCGCCTGGTGGTTTTCATGCGAGGGGTGCCCCCTCGCGCTCCCCGGCTGAAGGCTGTTCTCATGCGAGGGGTACCCCCTCGCGCTCCCCGGCTGAAGGCTCCGTTGCTCCTCCTTGTGTGGTGCCTGCCACACCGCGTCGTCGCGCCTCGCCAGGAAACAAAAATCCCTCGCAGCTACACTCCCGTGGGACAAACGCCTCCGGGGAGCGACAGCGACCCGGGGCGGTTGGTCCATGGGCGACGAGCGGGGCCGGGCCACAGGCGGTGCCGAAGGTGCCGGCTGTGGGGCACTCGCATATTTGGGCGTGACGGAACACTAGTCTGACCCGTCCCGCAACGCGTATATTAGCCGCCGACAGCGTTCTTCAGTGGAGTTGGGCCATGACCTTCCTGATCTTCATCGGCGTCGCCGCCCTGTGCTATCTCGCCTGGCGCATCATGGACCTGCTTCCCGATGCGATATTCCGGCTGAGCGAGATCCAGCGGGACATCGCCGACATCCGTCGAACACTGACGGAAGACAGCTCCGAGACGGACGACGAGGAGGAGGCTGAAGAGGACTGATTGAACGCACCCACGGTGGACCCGCTTCGAAGGCTCCACGACGACCGCCTGCAGGCCCGGGGGCACCGGGATCCGTGGGCCGGACTCTGCGTTGTGTCGACGGTTACGGCCGGCGGCGAACCGTCTGCCCGCGTCCTGGTCGTGCGCGAACTGGACACCGCCGCCACCGATCCATCCATCGGCATCTTTGTCAACGCCAGTTCGCCCAAGGTCGATGAGTTCTCGAACTCTTCCACCGTTGCGGTTCTCATCTACCTGCCGAGCGTCATGGTGCAATACCGGCTGCGCTGCACACTCGATCCAGTCGATCCCGGACTCGTGCACCAAGCCTGGCAGATGCGTCCGGAGATACCCAAGCGCATGGACTGGCTGTACGAAACGCATCCGCAAAGCACCGAGATCGTATCGCGCCAAGCACTGGTCGACGCCGTTTCCTCCAACTACGGTGAACAACCTCCCGTCGCGCCCGAAAGCGCCGTCGGCTACCTGTTCCGACCCTTCGAAGTGGAAGTCCTGGACCTCAGCCATACCGACGCACCGCATGATCGTCGCCGCTATTCCCTACACCAGGGCGAATGGGCGGAAGCCACCCTGGTGCCCTGATACACGAAGGCGGACGGTCTTGCGGGGAAGATCTCCCGGCTGAGGGCTTGCATGGAAGTACGCACCTGGCGACGGGGGAAATGCCAGCACTTCCTTACGCGTCAGCGGTCGGGGAAGATCCCCCGGCTGAGGGCTTTCATGGAAGTACGCACCTGGCGACGGGGGAAATGCCGGCACTTCCTTACGCGTCAGCGGTCGGGGAAGATCCCCCGGCTGAGGGCTCCTATCGCCAGATAACCCTTTCGGTCGAGGGTCCGCCCGCGCGCATATCTTCATCGGCCGGGACTATGCCCACCAGGTTCTTGAAGCACGTGGCCCTGGCGGTTCGGATGAAATGCAGGACGAAACTCAGGTCCCGCTGCACGGCCCGGACCGCCGCATACAGGTTGGGCCAGATGCCGTCCTCGCCGAGCGACTTGCCAACGACGTAGCCACGCGCCACGTACTCGTGGAGCGCCCAGTTGGGTAGGCAGGCCACGCCACGACCGGTCGCCACAAGCTGCACCATCATCGCCGTCAGTTCCGCGTTTCGAAGCCGCGCCGGCTCGACTCCGGCGGGATCGAGAAAGCGCTTGAAGATGTCCATCCGCGAACGCTCCACCGGGTAGGTGATGAGCGTCTCGCCGGCCAGGTCCTGCGGCGTGATCACGTCTCGAGCCGCCAGTGGATGGCTCGAAGCAACGGCCAGGTGCGCTTCGTACCCGAACAGCGGCGCGTACGCCAGGGCATCATCGTCGTTCGGGTCCGCGGTCACGACGAGATCGAGGTCGCCGCGGGCCAGGGCTGGCAGGGGATCGAAGTTGAACCCGCTGGCGATGTCGAGGTCCACCTCCGGCCGCTGGTCACGGAACCGGTCGATGGCGGGTAGCAACCACTCGAAACAGCTATGGCATTCGATGGCCAGGTGCAATCGCCCGGATTCGCCGCTTGCGTACAACCCGATGTCGCGCGATGCGGCATGCACGAGGGGCAGCACCTCGTCCGCCAGTTCAAGCAACCGCCTTCCCGCGGGCGTAAAGCGCACCGGTTTGGTCTTGCGGACGAACAACGCGCATCCCATCCGCGTCTCGAGCGCCTTGATCTGGTGCGAAAGCGCCGATTGGGTCAGAAAGACGCGCTCGGACGCTTCGACCAGGCTTCCGGTATCCCGCAACGCGGCCAGGGTGCGAAGGTGGCGCAGGTCAAAGCCAGATATGAACATATCTCAAGATACGCCAGTAGCATTATGCGACAAGTTCATATTTTGGCGCGAGAGGCGGCTATCGGCAACCGCGCACCGCTGGGGCGGGAAGATTCGCGGCTAAAGTCTTTCGATGGCGAAGAAGACGATCGCAAAACAGAAGGGAAAGGCGATCGCGAAGTAGACCAGGACGTTCAGTATCTCGTTCTGGCGAGTGTCTTCATTGAGTCCAAAACGCGGACCGACAGCCAGCCAGACCGCGGCACCGATGATGAAGCTCAGGATCAACGAAAGTACGACGGCGTGCATGGCGTTATGGCCTCATGGGAAACGATGTGGGACCCGTCAGGTCGTCAAGCAGGGGTTGGATCCAGTCGACCCACCTGCACAGCGCCGGCCGCGTTTCGCGGGGATCGATGATCTCGTGCACGGCGAAGGACTCCGCCCTGGGAAAGGGTGAGCGCCCCGCGCGCAACCGCTCCTCCAGTTCGCGCCGCTTCGCTTGCGGATCCTCTGCCGCCGCGATCTCGCGATGGAACGCCACCGCGACACCCCCCTCCACGGGCAGCGCTCCCGTTTCCACCGAGGGCCAGGACAGGACATACGCGTCCTTGCCGTAGTGCGCCGCGGTCGCGACGCCGAATCCCTTGTGCACCTGGATCGAAGCCCACGGCACCGAGGCCTGCACCGCCGCACAGACAGCGGCCATGCCATAGCGGATCGTGCCTTTTCGTTCGGCCTCCGGACCGATCATGAACCCGGGCTGATCGACGAAATTGACGATGGGCAAGTGGAACGTATCGCACATCTCGACGAAGCGGCGATACTTCTGCGCCGCTTCGGCCGTCATCGCCCCGGCGTAGACCTTGCAGTCGTTCGCCAGCACGCCGACCGGTTGGCCATCGAGACGCGCGAGGCCGGTAATCTGGCTGCGGCCATAGGTCGCGCCGGTCTCGAAGAACGAGTCGACATCCATCACCATGCACACGATGGCGCGCATGTCGAAACCCGTGCGCGAGTTCCTCGGCACGGCGTTGAGGAGTTCCTCCTCCATCCGCTCCGGATCGTCTTCGGTCTGGGTTCTGGGAGCACGCTGGTCCACGTTCGAGGGCAGGTAACCCAGGAACCGCCTCGCCTGGCTGAACGCATCGTGTTCGTCTTCGGCCAGGTTGTCCACGACGCCGCTCCTGGCGTGCACCTGGGCGCCGCCGAGTTCGTCTTTTGTCATCGAGACCCCGAGCGCCCGCTCGACAAGCGCCGGACCGCCGATCAGTACCTGCGCGGTGCGCCGAGCCATGACGGAGAAATGCGAAGCGACGAGTCGGCCCGCGGGGAAGCCCGCCACCGCGCCGCAGGCGATGGAAACCACGGGGACCTGGCCCATGGCGTCCGCGATGATGCGAAAGCGGGGTTCCGAGAACACCGGATCGCCGACCGTGCCGCCGCGGCGCCCGCCGCCCTTGACGCTGCCTCCGCCGCCTTCGAGCATCCGCACGAGCGGCGCCTTGTACCTGACCGCGAGGTGTTCCGCGTAGACGCTCTTGCGCAGTCCGGCGGCGTTCGGCGAACCGCCCTTGAGCGTGAAGTCCTCACCACCTGCGACCACGCGGCGCCCTTCGATGTTGCCGAAACCGACCACGTAGTTCGCCGGCACAAAGCCCAGGAACTCGTCGTTGTCATCGTAGTCCGGGATCGCGGTCGCCTTGCCCTGCTCCTCGAACGTGCCCGGGTCGAGCAGCGCGTCGATGCGCTCCCGGATGGTCAGCCGGCCCTGGGCGTGCTGCTTCCCGATACCTTCCTCGCCGCCCTGCTGCTGGGCGAGATGCCGCCGCCGGTGGATTTCCCGGACTTCCTCTTCCCAACTCATCGCCTTGCGCCCGCGTCCTCGAACTCCGGTGCCCGGTTCTCGAAATTGGCCTTCACGGCTTCGACCTGGTTCGGCGTGCCGATCAGGCCCCCCTGCAGCTTGGCTTCAAGCCCGAGGCCCGTGGCCGGATCTGTCCTCCAGCTTTCCTCGAGCAGGCGTTTGTCCGCACGCACCGCGTCCGGAGACCTGGCAGCGATTTCCGCCGCCAGTGCCATGGCCTCCGCGAGGGGATCTTCCGCCGTCCGCGTGACCAGTCCCATCCGGGCAGCGTCAACACCGCTCACGATGCGGCCGGTGAACACCAGTTCCTTGGCCACATCCAGCGGCACCAGGTCCCGCAGCGTCTGGGTGATCGACATATCCGGCACCAGGCCCCACTTGATCTCCAGGATCGAGAGTCTCGCGTCGTCTCGCGCGATGCGAATGTCGGCACCCAGGGCAATCTGGCAACCGCCGCCGAAGGCCACGCCATGAATGGCGGCGATCACCGGTACCGGCAGCCGCTTCCAGACGAGGGCGGGACGCTGCGCGAAGTTCTCCGGGCCCTGCGCCTTCGACAGGGCAGACGCCAGGCGATCGGCACTACCTCCTCTTGCCATGGCGGAAAAGCTCGCAAAATCCAGCCCCGAACAGAATCCGCGGCCATTGCCGGAGAGCACCACGGCGCGGAGGTCATTCGCCTCCGTGAGGCTCTCGCCGGCCTCCGTGATCGCCGCGAACATTTCCGGGGACAGTGCGTTGTACTTCTCGGGACGATTCAGACGGACATCCGCCACACCGTCCTTCCTGTCGATGGTGACAAGATCGGCCACTCGGTTTTTCCCGCCAGCAAAAGCAAAAGTCTGACACAAGCGCCGGGAGGCGGCCATTGCCGCCGCACTATACCGGCACCGGCAGGGGTCGTCAGGTCGCGATGACAGCCACTACCTGGTCTTCCTGAACCGGTTCATCCGGCGCCACGCGCATTTCGGCCACGGTACCCGCCTGGGGACTCTCGACCGGAATCTCCATCTTCATCGATTCCAGGACGACAAGGATGTCCCCTTCGGCGACTTGATCGCCCACGCCCACCTCGATCTTCCAGACCTTGCCCGTGACCTCGCTTTCGACTTCGACCCGCGCCATCTATCGTTCCTGTCGAGCTTCCGACCGCCGCAGCCGTTCTTCCAACTCAGCGATCCGCTTCTCTGCGGCCTCGCGCGCCACCGCCTCTCGCCGAGCCTGTGCCTCGACCACCCTTCGCGACCGTTCGGACTCCAGGTAGGTAGACACGACCTCTCCGGTCTTCAGGTCGCGGAACCGCAACACCTCGTCCTGAAGGAACAACTCCGCGCCGAGCACATCGCTCCGCGTGCCGCCCGATGGCGAGACCGGAATCTCCTCGTAGACCCCGGCGTCGTTCAGGCGACGTCCGATGATCGGCGCGGGAAGCCTGTCGAGCAGGTCGACTATCCAGAACTCCGGCACGCCGAGATCCTGGTACAGACCCGGCTTGACCTCGACATCCCTCCGCCACATCTTCACCGACAGCGCCTCCAGCGCGAAGTCCGGAACCTTGCCCTCCTCCCACAGCTTGTAGGAGAGGCGATGCTGTCCTCCCACGCCAAGCACCACCATCAGGTCCGGCGAGAGCACCGCCCGAGGATTGTCCCGCTCGAACAGGAACGCCAGGTCACTTGCGACCAGGGCGTCGGGCAGGTGTGCGACCAGCGACTTCGCCGCAAACAGGCCGTACGCGAGCGATTCGCCGTGGCGCGTACTCTCCGACACCCTGCCGTCCTGGTAGACAAAGCCGTCGTCGTCAAGATCGACCGGAGGCACCGGCCGATACAAGGCTTCGGCGTGGATCACGGACAGGCGTTGGACCGACCTCTCCACGCTGACGTCGGTCGCCGGATCGACGGGCAAGGACTTCGGGTGCATCATCGGAACGTACCACAAGAATTCTCGGAGAGCGACGCGGGTAGAAAGCACCCACCAGTACCGGGCCGGAGTGTTGGAGACAACGCATCTTCGCAGCGTGCGAAATTCGGCGCTGAACCAATTCGGTCTCTTGGCATGGTTTTGTGCATAGATTCCCGCAACCTGTTAGCACGCTGTGGGC
The DNA here is from genome assembly GCA_965203615.1 of Candidatus Azotimanducaceae bacterium. Lineage (GTDB taxonomy): Bacteria > Pseudomonadota > Gammaproteobacteria > Pseudomonadales > Azotimanducaceae > VXNE01. The sequence continues at coordinate 2,657,198 of OZ241900.1, read as the reverse complement.
AAGCTGTGGATGTCTGTGGATAGCACTAGTGTAATGTCACACATGATATGTCGTATAGAATCTGATAGATTGGCGATCCTCGACACAGTACGAGGGTCGGTGCATGAAGCGCTACGCGGTGACATTGGACGAAGCGGAACGGGAAGATTTGACGGCCATCACGAACAAGGGCTCGCACCACTCGCGGAGGGTGGTCAACGCGTTGATCCTGCTCAACTGCGACGAAGGGGAGTTCAACGAGCGGCAGGCGACCGGGGAGGCCATTGCGGACATCTTGCGGATCAGCATGCGCAAGGTGGATCGGGTGAAGAAGCGCTTCGTGGAAGAGGGGCTGGAGGCGGCGCTGGGCGCCCGGCAGGGCCGGCGGCCGACGTATCTGCGCAAGGCCGACGGCGAGTTCGAGGCGCGCCTGGTGGCGCTGAGCTGCGGCGAGCCGCCGGAGGGCCGCGGGCAATGGTCGCTGCGGCTGCTGGCGGACCGCGCGGTGGAGCTCGGCTACATCGACAGCGTGTCGCACGAGACCGTGCGTCGGGTTCTAAAAAAAACGAGATCAAGCCTTGGCGCCGGGTCGGATGGGTGATCCCGCCGCAGCGCAACGCGGACTTCGCGGCGGCCATGGAGCAGGTGCTCGACGCGTACCGGCGTCCGTACGACAAGGCCTTTCCCGTGGTGTGCATGGACGAGACGCCGCGCCAGTTGATCCGCGAGACGCGCGTGCCGGTCGCCGCCGTGCCGGGCCGGCCGGCCAGGCACGACTACGAGTACCGGCGCTGCGGCACCTGCAACGTGTTCATGGCCACGGAGCCCTTGGCCGGCAAGCGCATGACCCGGGTGACCGAGCGCAAGACCAAGATCGACTGGGCGCACTTCCTCGCCGAGATCGCCGCGCGATACCCCGACGCCGGGAAGATCACCTTGGTGATGGACAATCTGAACACCCACCGCCCGGGCGCGCTCTACGAAGCCTTCCCGCCGGCGCGGGCCAAGGCCCTGTGGGATCGGTTCGAGTTCCTCTTCACCCCGAAGCACGGCAGTTGGCTGAACGTCGCCGAGGTCGAGCTCAACGTCATGATCCGCCAATGCCTGAACCGGCGCATCGACTCCATCGACGTCCTGCGCAACGAAGTCGCCGCTTGGCAAGACGCACGCGACCGCCTCCGGGCAAAGGTGAACTGGCGGTTCACGACCGACGACGCACGCATCAAACTCATGCGTCTCTATCCGACATTTGATGCGTGACGAGACACTAGTTCGGGGATCACAGACCATTTTTTGCGCAAAACTGAACGCATGAACAGGTGCTGGTAAACCCGTTGATTCGCCGCGACAATGCGGTGGTCCAAATGTTAAGGCCTAAGCTCCCCTTTCGCCGATACTCCTTAGGCTGATTCGGCTTCGTAGCCGCTGCGTCGAGTAACCCGACAACCCACTCCTGATCGCAGCAGTATTACGCGAGCCCTAGCTAGGGCCATAGCGCGCGTGATGCCATCGAGTAACTCGCGTGGAGAACGGTCGCCTGAAGGTAAAAGACGTAACGCTTACTCGGGGTTATGTCTTCAACTCAAGCGCCCCACCCCTGCATTTCGTATCTGAAACGCTGCTTCGGCCTGGAGCGCTGGACACGGCGGGGACTATGGCGCCTGGCCTACACGCTGCTGGAGACGATCCGCCGCACGGCTCTTCGCGGCACGGCCCTGGGCGCCCTGCGCCTGAAGCTGCTGCGGATCGGCGGCGGCGTCCTGCGCGGGCACGACTACGACCTGACCGGAACTACGTCCCTCCCGTAGCCTCAAATCGGGGTCTTTGTGGACGAGCACCAGCTAGGATTCCAGCATGTCTTCGACCGACGTCGCAACTATATACTTGGGTTGTGCCTCGCGCACCTCAAGTGCTCTGAAGTGTGCCTTACCGCACACTATTTTTGCGCTCTCTGTATTCCGGAGATCCTCGGAAAAGAGGCTGCTCTTGGTCTCGACGACGAAATAGAGGCGCTCGGAACCGTCTTGTTCCACCAGCACTGCCCAGTCCGGATTATAGGGTCCGAGCGGTGTGGGTACCCTGAACCATCTTGGGAGCTTGGCATAGAGCTTGACAGCCTCGAACTTCTCCAAATCATCGACAAATGCCTCTTCAATGCTTGAGTCGTAGACCACTTGCTGGTAGACGGACTTCGCAGACTTGGCGAGCATGTTCTTGAGATAGCCAGTTAACCGCTGCTCTTCAAATAGTTCCTGCGCGTAGTAATGGTCGTCGCCGAGAAGCCTATATTGGATGCCATCGACGATGGCCAGCCGCTTCCGCCGGTTGATCGCCTCGGCAGCCAACTCGATGAAGGCCTGAGGATTGCGCCTGAAATCGTCTAGGCGGCCGCTCCCTTTAAGGATGCGATAGATCGTACGGCGTGTGAGCTGCGTGCGGTCCTGAAGCTCGGTCAGCAGGTCAGGTAGTTCTACGTCCATCTCATCTATAACGACGGACTGTGCGCCTTCACGCTCAGCCGCTTCCACCCCAGCCCTACCGATTGCCAAGTCGGCTTTGCGCCATTGAATGCGGGTCCTGGGAATCGCCGGTCCGTCGCGAAGAGCCTCAATGCAAAGATCGACTAACCTTTGGTTGTCGAAATGCACCCGATACGTAGTCTTGTGTTTGATGCGGTCCCAGAGCGTCTTGAAATCCTCGCTGAGATAGACCTCTTTGCAAAGCTGAACTTGACGCCGTTCGTCGGCGTTCTTGACATTCAGGCGACCAGCGAGCTTGCGCAGTATCTGGATGATCTGACTTGCCTGCGGCATCATCTCCTCCGGGAGCTCAAGGTTGGCAGCCTCTAAAGCGGCTCGCAGGGCATCCTGAACAATTCCTTGGGTGTCGATGTAGCCCTCGGCAGCCAAGTGGTCCCAGAGCGCACTCGACCCAGCGATTCCGAGTGGCGACACGGTGCCATCTTCACCGGTGACTGGGATAGCCGCAAACTGATGAGGCTCGACGATGCCAAAAAGGATGCCAGTCTCTTCCTCGATCTCCAACTGGAGATTCTCCGCGAACTGTTCGTAGCTCTCAGTTGCCACCACAGTTAGAGTATTGACCTCGACTCCACGCAGGCGACGCCCTTCCTGATCGACGCAAAGGCGGAGCCCGCGGCCGATAGTCTGACGACGCCCCCGCTCGGTCTGGATCTCACGTAGTGTGCAGATTTGGAAGACATTGGGGTTGTCCCAGCCTTCGCGCAGTGCTGAGTGGGAGAATATGAACTTGAGCGGGGTCTCGAAGGAGAGGAGCTTTTCCTTGTCCCGCATTATGAGGTTGTACGTGTGTTCGGCTGCCGCCCGGCCAGCCTGATTGCTTTCCTCCGTATTTATAACGCGCCTTGATCGTCTATCTACGGAAAAGTAGCCATCGTGGACGTCTTCGGCCGCGCCAGAGAGGTCCAAATCAGCGGTGTGACCCTGGTAGTCAGGGTGCCGGGTTAGCCTTCGGTATTCCTCCTCGAACATGCGCGCATAGGGTCCCTTCAATGGGACTCCTTGCTCATCGTAGTACCGGTACTTAGCTACCTCATCGACAAAAAAGAGGGAAAGCACCTTGATCCCCTGCGGTCGCAGGCGCTTTTCCTTGTCCAGGTGTTCCCGGATCGTGCGGCGTATCATCTCGCGTTGCGCAGCGGCGGCATCTACATCGCCCCAAGCCTGCCCCAACCGAAGGAACTGCTCCCCATTCGGTGTGCGCAATTCCATGAACTCGTCACTCCTAGCGGTGCGGATCTCCCCAATCCTGTAGTCCTCATAGACCGAACGCTTGGTCCTCTGCGCCAAGTCGTCACCTTCTTGCACCGTGACCTGTTGACGTCGCGCGCCGGTTCCAGTCTCCACACTAAGTTCAACTCTTGCGGAGACAGCGCCTCGCTTGGTGGACACAGACACGAGCCGCACATAGGGTGTGTTTTGAGCGTTTTCCACCGTAGCCGACGCGACCTCGATCTGCTTCACCAATCCCCGCTCGTAGGCATCGACGGCGTCCAACCGGTACAGCATGTGGTGTTTGTCCGCATGAGTTGCCGAATAGCGAAGCGTGCAGAGCGGGTCCATGGCGTCTAGTGCTTCCTTGCCCCGGCCTCGGAGACCCCCGTCCACGCTTTGCGGCTCATCCACGATGATGATCGGATGGGTGGCGCGAATTAGGTCGATGGGCTTCTCGCCTCCAGTCTTCTCACTGTCCCTGTATAGGTTGTTGACGTCTCTCTTATTGATGGCGCCCACTGTCACCAACATGATCTGGACTCGGGCACTCGTGGCGAAGTTTCGGACCTGACCAAGCTTAGTCGAGTCGTAAAGGAAGTAGTCCAAGGGGACGCCAGCGTATAGGCTCCTGAAGTGCTCCTCAGTGATCTGAAGCGTCTTGTACACGCCTTCTTTGATGGCAATAGAAGGGACGACAACGACGAACTTGGTGAATCCGTAACGCTTGTTTAGCTCAAGTATTGTACGTAGGTACACATACGTCTTGCCGGTTCCCGTCTCCATCTCCACGGTGAAATCCCCGGATTCGAGAACCTCCGAAGGCTCAACGCCGTTGCGGATCTGTATCGAGTTCAGGTTCGCAAGAACTTCCTCGTGGACAAGTGTAAGGTGATTCCCAATCCCCAGGTCGTTCTGGGTTAAGCCTAGTTGCGCCTGTCCATCGGCTGGCGCGGGGGTGATCGTGAACTCCGTACGGCAGACTTCCTGGCCACGGAACAAGTCGCAGACCGCATCGATGGCTTGGAGCTGGTAGTCAAGGTCGGATTCAAAGCAAAGCCTCATCGCCGAATCACCTTCAAAGGCTTCGCACCTTAGCGATGGCGTGCTGCTCTAGGATGGCCACCATGTTCGTCTTAGCCACATCGTCGATGAACGCACTATCGCGAAAGACGCAAGTGGTCTCATCCGGAGGAGCGAGTTCTTTGTGCCAGTCGATTAAACTCCTCGCCAATGGTTCGACGTCATCGCGTTCGATTCGACTTGCAAGGCAAGCCATCAGCACGCCTCCGCCGACGGAGTGGAGATTCATGCCGGCGGTCGTGCGCGTTTCTACGGTCGTACACAGGTCGAAGCCGTGTTTTAGCAGCAGTTCGTATATCACGTCGGCTTCGGTCCGGTCGGGCTTCAAGTGTTCCACTGCATCCAAGAGTGTCCGTTCAAGGTCGTGGGGGTCGGGTTCCCAAGCACGGATGTTGCTCGAATCGAGTTTGAAGACGCGGAAGCCGAGATCTAGGTCAGGTCTCGATAGCTCTTGCTTGATTCGTTGCGCTGCCACCCGGACCCTTGCCTTGGTTACTTCGAAGATCGTCTGAAACGTCTCGTTATCGGGCACGGGCTCTGGTAGTTGTACTAGCACGAACCTCCTTTGGCCACCGAGATTCCTGTTAAGTTCCATAACGGCATGCGCCGTCGTTCCACTACCCGCGAAGAAGTCCAGGACAACCGCGTCTGGGTCGTCGCCGGTTGTCGCCACCAGACAATCGTAGACCGCCCACAAGCTCTTCGGAAAGGTGAAGGGAGAGCCAGGAACCAGTTCGTTGACCAATCCCGTGCCATAGTCGTTCGCATCGTAGCGCCTGTCATTCCACACCGTCTTGTAAAGACCAAACGTCTTCCCGATCTCTATCTCGTATCCGTGCCTAGTTTTTCTTGCCCGGAGCATGTCTAGGATCGTCCCCACCGATTGGCGAGCGTAGCGCCACTTACGCTCTACTCCCGACCGGTCAATCGGATAGACAAGTGCGACTCCATTGACGACGTCGGTCTGATTCGGATGGAAGTCATCCGGGCAAACGTCGCCAAATCCAATGATCTTACCGTCTCGTACTTTGACCGCGTAGAAGCAATTCTTTGCGTCGGTGCGCCTTGACTCTCCACCCCAATTGCGAAACTGGGACCACTCGACCTCGGTTGTGTCTATCTTCCGATCAGAAATCGCTTTCTGTCCGGAAGGATGGACGAAATACGCATACTCGTGCACGTACGAGAAGTTCTTGCCCTGGACGCCTCGAGGGTTGTGAACGATCGGGACGCAAACATGATCGTAGCTGCCTTCTTCGAAGACCTCGCGTAGCAGGACACCGAGCTGACTGACCTCATTGTCGTCAATCGTGCAGACCAGTACTCCGTCAGGAGAGAGGAGGTCTCTCGCAAGTCTAAGGCGGGGATAGATCATCGATAACCAGTTCGTATGAAAGCGACCACCTGTAGCGGGGTTGCTGGTCAGTTTTGCTCCACTCTTGCTCTGCCCAGTAACCTCCATATACGTACGTAAGCCATCGCGGTAATCGTTCGGATAAATCAAGTTCCGACCCGTGTTGTAGGGCGGATCAATGTAGATCGCCTTGACCCCGCCAGCGAAGCTTTTCTCCAGAAGCTTCAAGACCTCGAGGTTGTCCCCGGCGATGAGTAGATTCTGGGTGCTGTCCCAGTCCACGCTCTCCTCTGGACATGGGCGTAGCGTGCCCGTGGAAGTTGCCAACGAAAGATGGCGGGCGCGACGCTTCCCATGCCACGTGAGACCGAATTTCTCGTCGGCGTCGGATAGCATGCGGTCCCCGACAAGCGCCTTGAGTACGTCAACATTCACTGAACGCCCCTGAGGGCCTTCCGTGACGAGTTCTGGGAAGATGGACGTGAGGCGCTCGACGTTTCGGGATACGAAGTCGACAGAACGGGTTTCGGGGTCGTCCGCAGCTAGTTTCTTCAATGCAAACCTCCTCGATGATGCGTTGGGGAAGAGCTCATACGGCGTCCACGCTGATGCACCTTGCTACCAAGGGCAACATTCGCTTGAGTGTACTGATGCCACCGCCACCACCCAACAGGGTCCCGCCGAATGATGGTGGCAGGATGCCCCGGAGGGTCGGGTAGCTGTACGAGTCACTTTGGTCCAACGCGTGGGCGTCAAGATGGTCCGCCCACCCTTCCTGAAGGCCAGGGTAGGTCACTTGGTACACTTCATCGACTGAAAGCCCAGCGAGGGCGTTGGATGTCGGATCGACCATATGGGGATGCTCTCGGAGGAATCGAAAAGAACCAAAGAAGCATTGCTTGACATGTCCCGTTAGGTTTTGACCGTGGGAGTTGTAGTGTCGGTCCAGAATCACCTGGGCCCCAGGAAGGTTCCGATTCGCATTCAGCCAAGAAACGAAAGTATCGAGGTCTGAAATGGCAACCAATCCGGGCAGCGACGAAGCAGTCCCGAACTTCAGCATCTTGTCTAGATCAGCCTGGACGTCTGAGAGCGCATCTGGCTCTTGGTCGGCGGCTTTGCTCGCCGTGGCGACTGTGTCTCGCGAGCGTTCAATCCACCCACGTAACTGGCCGATGGAAATATTCCTCAAGTGAGGTGAGCATGCTGCGTTCAGCGCCTGCACGGCGTCACGTCCCGCGTCACCCGAAAGCTCAACAACAAGTTCAATGTTGTGATCGAAGCCACCGTCAGAGAGGTTCGATGATCCAACAATCACTTGAGACTCGTCGGCAGAATAGACTTTTGCGTGAAGCCGTTGCACGACCTGGAGGCTAGTTGGATTGCCATCTCCGTCCCAGACCTCAAGCAGGGTCATGATCGCTTCAGGGTCGGATACCCCACATGCCCAGTCCGAGGGAGACAATCTGGTGATCAACTTTAGCCCAACGTGGCCAGGAAGAGCTTGGAAGAGGAAATCGATGCCACGCCTGGTAATGTAAGGCGAGCAGACGAGAACTCGGTCTGTCGCCGCACCGAGCAATCCTTCCAGGTTGTCCCACGCAGGCCGATAGATGGATACCATTCTCACTCCGAGCCGATCACCATTGAAGAATACCAAGCAGCGAGGCGGTGGGCGCTGGCACTAACCCCCTAGCCGTCAGCCGAAGGGCTTGGCGCGTCAGCAAGCGACAGGTCGAGGTGCCCCGTCTCGTTCAAACTCCGGACGTTGCGTTCCCCCGTGGAGGCACAAAGGAAACGGCTGATGCTGCCGTAGGCCACGTCGATGAACAGGCTCGGGGGCATGCCGAGGACCTTCGCGGTCCAGACATTCACGACCCCGCCGTGGCAGAACACCGCGACGCGCCGTCCGGCGTTGGCGCGGATGATCTCTTCCATGCCGTCCGACACGCGCACGGCGAATTCGGCCATATCCACTTCTTCGCCGTAGCCCCCGTCGACGAACGCCTTCCAGGCGGGGTAGTCCTCGCGTTTGAGTTCTTCCATGGGGATGTAATGGGACGCGCCGCGGTCGTATTCCGCCACCGATTCGTGAATGACCGGACGCAGGTCGAGGTCCCTGGCCAGGGGCCCCGCGGTTTCGACCGCGCGGCGCAGCGGGCTCGCGTAGACGGCATCGATCGTCTCGCGACGTAGCCACACGCCCACCTGGCGCGCCTGTTCACGGCCGGCATCCGACAATACGGGATCCGCGCGGCCCGCAGCGAGTTCCACGCGTTCCGGCAGTCCATGGCGGACAAGGATGAGTTCCACGGGGGCTCCTGGGCATCGAGGCAACCTACCCTGCACGTCATGCGGTTGGGCGTCAATGCGAGTCCCGTTTCCGATAAGGGGCGACGATTCGGATTGGAAAAACCAATGCCCGTCATGCAAGGTGGAACTATAGTGCTCGCCCAGAACCAAACGGCGGTCTCGAACTGAACAAGCAACCGAAAACGTCGATGCACAAGACCATCTTCTTCTTGTCCGTCCTGATATCCGCCCCTTTTGCCACGGCGCAGCAGGCAGGCGACATCGAAGGCGTTGTCACCCTGCGCGGCGGGACGACGCCCGCGGATATCGCGGTGGTGGCAAAAAGCGATGTCATGCCGCGCGCACGCGCGACCAGGACGGATGCCGAGGGCCGTTACGCGTTATCGCAACTGATACCCGGCGTTTACCGCGTGACGTTCGAACTGTCCGGCGGCGCCAGCCACACGGCGACCACCCACGTGCTGCTGAGCCAGACCACCGTTCTGCATGTAGAACTCGAGCCCGCAAACAACGTCGAGGAAGTCGTCGTGGTCGGCCAGCGTATAGGGTTGCGCAGCCGCGCCTCCCTTGCCAATGCGATCGACGGTGACGCCGTGCGGAGCGTCCCCGCGGGAAGCGACTATCGCGACCTCGTGAAACTCGCACCGGGCGTGCAGTACACGCAGGACGCCGTCCGCGGCCCTTCGGCGGGTGGAAGCGGGCAAGACAACGTCTATCGCTTCGACGGCGTCGACGTGTCGCTGCCCATGTTCGGCACGCTGTCCGCGGAACCGTCGAGCCACGATATCGACCAGGTGACATTCGAGCGCGGCGGGGTCGGCGCCGTCGGTTTCAATCGCAGCGGCGGCTTCACCATGGATTCCACCGCCAGGTCCGGCACCGACCAGTTCCAGGCCAGCGTCGAGTACGCGCTCGCGCCGAAGGACCTGGTCGCGGATCGCAAGTCAGGTGCGGAATCCGCCGAGACCGACCGGCGCTGGATCACCGTGACCGGTGGCGGTCCCGTCCTGCCGTCGCGGCTCTATTTCTACGGTTCTTTCTTCGCCCCCCACGAAGGCAGGTCCAACAAGGCCACCGCCTACGGCCCGGCGAAGGACTATGCGAACACGCGGCGCGAATACTACGGGAAGTTCACCTACGCACCGACGGACGCCGTTCTCCTCAACGCAAGCCACCGAACCTCGACACGCGAAGAGCGGGGCGTGTCCGTGGGTCCCTTCGAGGCGGATTCGGTATCTCTCGGCGGCCGTGCCGAGCAGGACGTCTCAAGCTTCGACGGCTCCTGGCTGACACCGTTCGGTTCCACCGTGACATTCCGCTATGCGGACTACGCGCTACGCGGATCCGAACTGCCCGACACGTTGCTCGATGTGCAGCCGGCTCTCGACGCGATCCTCGACGTTTCGAACCTGGATCGGATGGGCCACCTCAGCGTGCCGTCGCGTGTCGATGGCGCCGACGCCTTCAACGCCGCTATCGAGCCCATCATTCAGCGCTACGGCTACATAGATGCATCGGGCCGCCGCGGCGGCGGTGCTGTCGGGGCACATCCCCAGATCGGCGAGCAGGCGTTCTACCGGCGCAGTCTCGACCTCTCCTTCGACCACGAACTCACCTGGGGCCGATTCCGTCATGACCTGCACGCAGGCCTGCGGCGCGCCGATGCGCGAGAGACCCTTCGGCGCACCTCCAACGGCTGGGGCAGGATCGAAGTACCCGGCGGCGTCGACCCGGCAGACGACGGCACGCCGATCTTCTATGTCGCCACGGTCCAGCAGATGAGCATCGAGAGACCGGATGGCACTTCCGTCGCGCCGATCAACTCCTACACGGAATCGACGTCGCTGGAGCTCAACGACAATGTTCGCTTCGGCGACTTCTCCGTCAACCTCGGGGTGCTCGTATCCCAGGATGCCCTCTACGGCCAGGGACTTCGGAGCGCGCCGGGCGGCTATTCCGGCTTCGCCCTCGAACCGGGCGCCAGGTACAGGATGTACACCATTAGCTGGCAGGACATGATCCAGCCGCGCCTGGGCGGAACCTGGAGCCTCGGCGGCGAGAACACGTTGTTCGCCAACTTTGCCCGCTACAACCCGGAAGCGAATTCCCTCGCCCGGGCCGCATCCTGGGACCGCAACACGCGGGCGAGTCTGCGTGTGCTGTTCGACGAGGCGGGACGCATCATTGAACACGAGCCGCATCCCGGATCGTCGGGCAAGGTATTCCAGGACGGCCTGACGCCCCGCCGGGTCGACGAGTGGACCGTGGGCGCAACGCGGGAGCTCCCCGGCGGCTTCACCCTGCGGGCACACCTGCGGCGGCGCGAGGGATCGCACTTCTGGGAAGACACCTGGAATCTGTCCCGGGGTTACGACAACGCCCCGCCGCACATCGCGGCGAAAGGGCCGTATGTGCCGGACCTCGATGCCATACGCGCCGAGATCGGCGGTTCCAGCTATGTCATCGCCGAACTCGATGATGCATATACGCGTTACTGGGAGGCCGCGCTGGAACTCGAATGGCGCGGCGAGCGCGGCTACCTGAACGCTTCCTACGTACGCAGCCGCCACACCGGCAACTTCGACCAGGACAATACCAGCGCCGTCAACGACGCCAATCGCTTCATCGGCTCGTCCAACCTCGCCGACGGCTATGGCCGGCAGCTCTGGGACAACAAGGACGGCGTGCTGCGCGGTGACCGGCCGCACCTCCTCAAGGCGTTCGGCCACCTCGACCTGCCGTGGAGGGCGCGCGCGGGCATGTACGTCGTCTACCAGTCGGGGCAGCCCTGGGAAGCCTGGGACTCCCTAGCCTACGGCCTGCCGTCGTACTTCTCATCCACCATCCGCCATGCGGAACCCGCCGGCAGCCGCCGCAGCGGGAGCCATTGGCAACTGGATCTGAGCTACGAACATCCCGTCAGGGTCCCGATGGGAGCGGAGGCGAAACTCCGCCTCGACCTGTTCAACCTGTTAGACCGGCAGACCGGCTACAACGTCAATCCGTACGCCCGCGATGCGACGTTCGGACAACCTCGCAATTACTTCGACTCGCGCCGAGTGCAGGTTTCCTTCGGAGTCGATATCTAGGACTCGCTCCTGTCAGGAAGCGCACGAAGGGCTATTCGGGTTCGGGGAAACGACTGTTCCCTGGTGGAGACCAACCAGGGCGCGGCCTGCGCCCCACCTCACTCCCGTACGCCGTAGCCCAACGCATGCAACGCCTTGCGGAATGCTCTCTCGGACCTCGTCTTGACGACGAGATGTCGGTCGCCGGCGAGCAGGCACAGTTTCGCGAGCCTGCTGTCCGCTACGACTCGGGCCGCGATTTCCGCGTCCGCGCATTCGATCAAGAGCGCCGTGCCGCCGGTTTTCAGCGCCGATGCGCCGCGTTCGATGCCGCGCAGGAAACCCTCGACGGTCTCCGGCAGAGGCTGATCGTCCCGCTCGGTCAGAAATCGGCGCAGTTCTCCCTCCCCGGCGCCGTTCTCCAGGGCGGACAGGATCCTGTCGCCGTCGAGCCGCCAGGTCCGGTCCGTCTCGGCGACGGCGTAGGTTGCCAGCAACAGACGTTCCTCGGCGGAGAGCGCACCGTTCAACCGCACGCGCCGGTCGGGGAACACGCTGAGCGACGTATTCGCCTGCCCCCAGCCGGTTTCGTAAGTATCCGCCACGCCGAGACAATAGGCCCCGAGAGCGTTCAGTCGAAAGTACATCAGGCCGTCGTAGCGGCTGAGATAGCCCAAGTCGTCGGTGCCCCACATGTGCCTGAAGTCGCGCCGCGCGCCCTTCGGATGCACGTAGGCGACATCCACCATGCCGAGTGTCGAGGCGTATTCGAACAGCACACACAGAAGATAACGCCCCTGCACAATCTCCCAGTTGTGATAGCTGTCGTAGCCCAAGCTCCCGTACTCCTGGTCCAGGATGTACAGGCGCCAAGGATCTTCGGTGACCTCGAAGTGGAAAGGCACCGCCTGCATGAAACGGATGAACTCGTCGACGTGTATCCACCGACCTACGGGACATTCCGCCAGGGCATCCGCGATCACGCGGCGCCGTTCGACGGCAGCCGTCATCGACCGCTTGCCCTTGCCGCGAAACTGACCCTTGATGTCGTCGATGCGATTGAACTCATCCAGAAGATCGGAATATACCCAGCGTTCCCAAGCGTCCCGCAACGTCTGCGCCGCGGGTTCCGCGAGGGCAGCGCGACCCGCCTTCGTCAACTCCAGTCTGGACCCTCGCAGCCGGACAAGCTTCGCCGCCTGCACCAGCCACGGCCAGGCGAACGCCCGCACAACACCCGGCACCTGATCCCAACTCTTTTTCTTCTTCTCCAACGGGTCGAAGAAGTCGCCGTCCGACAACACCCCGGCAATGCGCCGCATGGCGGCCGCGGAGGCCCGTCGCGTCTTCGCGCTGACGGCAACGGCACCGCCCTGAACGAGGCGCAGCACCGCCTTCAGATCCTGCGAGGCGGCCAGTTCCATGTCCCGCCTGATTAGCACCGTTTCGTCGCCGGAACGGTCTTCACCGTTCGGCACATGAGCGCGTCGGGCCAAGGCCACGGTTTCGGGCAATGGGTCGATCACCTCCACCGCTACTCGCGGCGGCGGTTCAACGAACGCGCGCAGGCGCGTCGCAAGGTCCGGCGGTACGTGGGTTGGTGCGCCGTAGCGGCCGTAGGGATAAACGAACAGGCGCAGCAGCGAAGACTCCCTGTAGCCGAGTTTCCCCAAGCCGGCCGGCACAACGCCGTGTTTCGCCTTGAACTGGCTCCGATCGAGGGAACCGTTCCCGTGCACGGCTTCCCGGACGGCCATTTGCTGGTCTGGATCGAGGTTTCCCCAGATCTCCATTAGCCGATCCCCTGCGAGCTGACCCTCGATGAACTCGACCATGTCGAGCTTGCGCGTCGGCAGCGGCTTCTCGACCGGTAGCAGATCCATCACGGGACGGAGTTGGTCGACGGTCAACGCGAGGAGCGCCTCGTGCAGCTTCGGGCGCGCTCGACCGGTCGCGTAGTCTGGCATGGCATTCTCGACGGCACCCGAGCCACCAAGCATACGACACCGGACGGGATGGAAGCGGTCTCAGATGGTACGTCGTCCGTATTCCCGCCACGCCGCGACGAACCCGCGCAGTTTCTGGTGTCCCGTACGCTCTTCCGCGTGCGCGCGTTCCACGGCGGCGAGAATCCCATCCGCGACGGCGTCGTCGAGATGCAGTTCGAACATGTCGGTGTCGGGACCGCCCTTGTGGCTCTCCGGTTTGGGAAGCGCTCCCCCAAACGTCGCCGAGATCAGATGTTCGGCCAACCCGGGATCAACCAGCTCTGCCGTGCGTTCGAGCATCCAGCGCGATACGACGTGAGGCTCGTCGCAACGTTTCTTGTACTCGTCCCAGTCCATGGTCCAGGACGCCCCGGCCTATGCGGCTGCCGGATCGAGCGGTGCGCCGGTAAGTCTTTCGTAGGCTTCGAGATAGCGCGCGATGCTGTTCTCGACGACATCGTCGGGCAGTTTCGGCCCTGGCGGGGTCTTGTCCCATTCGCCAGCGTCCACCACCGTCTCCAGGTAGTTGCGCACGTACTGCTTGTCGAAGCTCTCCTGTTCCCGTCCCGGTTGCCATTGATCCGCAGGCCAGAACCGTGAACTGTCCGGGGTGAATATCTCGTCGATGAGAATGGGTTCGGACTGTCCGTCCAGGCGACCGAACTCAAACTTGGTGTCCGCCAGGATGATGCCTCGTTCCCGCGCGTAGGCGCTGGCTTCCGAGTACAGGCGCAGGGTGGCGTCGGAGAGCCACTGCATGGTCTCCTCGCCGACGAGTTCCGCGCCCTGCTCGAATGAGATGTTCTCGTCGTGCAGGCCGGCCTCCGCCTTGGTCGAGGGCGTGAAGAGCGGCTCTTCCAGGCGCGAGGAATTCTGCAGCCCCTCGGGAAGCGGTATGCCGCAGACCGCACCCGTTCGCTGGTAGTCCCGCCATCCGCTGCCGGTGATGTATCCGCGGGCGATGCACTCCACCGGAATGACGTCGCAGGCCCGGCACAACATGATGCGTCCGCGCAGGGTCGCGCGTTCTTCGGCCGTCAGGCCCGGCACGTCGGCGGGATCGGTTGAAATGAGGTGATGGCCGAAGCTGTCGCCGAACCGCTCGAACCAGAACCGCGATATCTGCGTCAGCACCACGCCCTTGCCGGGCAATCCGTTCTGCATGACGACATCGAACGCGCTGATACGATCCGTGGCGACGATCAAGAGACCCGGATCGCCGCCGGGCAGCGTGACATCGTAGAGATCCCTGACCTTGCCAGAGCGGCGATTGGGTAGGCCGAGATCGGTTTCCAGTACAAGTTGCATGGGTTCTTCCATTTCGATTCGCGATGATTGTGTTGCCTATCCCCCCGCCAACGCCCCCTCGAAATCGCGCAGGAGGTCGTCCACGTCTTCTATGCCGACCGAGATACGAATCAGCGAGTCCGCGATGCCCATGCTCGCGCGCCGTTCGGGACCCAGCTCGAAATAGATCGTGTGGGCGACCGGGATGGCAAGCGTTCTATTGTCTCCCAGATTGGTCGATTTCACGACGATGTCCAGGCGGTCGAGGAACGCAAAGGGGTCCAGGTCACCGGTCAACTCGAAGCTGAATATCGCGCCCGGCCGGCGAAACAGTCTCGACGCCAGTGCATGCTGCGGGTGGTCCGGGAGGCCCGGGTAATACACCTTCGAAACGCGGTCGTGGGCATCGAGGTATTGCACCAGCGCCGCAGTGTTGTCGCACTGCCGTTCCATCCTGAGCGCCAGGGTTTCCGAACCCACCGCAAGGTGATGCGCCGCTTCCGGCCCGAGCGCGGCGCCGAAGTCGCGCAGTCCCTTCTTGCGGAGCTGCTGGATGCCCCAGCGGTGGGGATCGCCGCTCTGGTATTCCGGATAGATGTTGTCGAACGTCGTCCAGTCGAACAGCCCGGTTTCCGTCACGGCGCCGCCCAGGGCGTTACCGTGTCCGCCGATGTACTTGGTGAGACTGTTGACGATCAGGCTGGCGTCCACGTCAACGGGCTGAAACAGCCACGGCGAGGTCATGGTGTTGTCGACCACGTACACGATCCCGCGCTCGCGGCACAGTGCGCCGATCCTCTCCATGTCGCTCACCTGCGTAGCCGGGTTGGCGATCGTCTCGACGAATACCATCTTCGTTTCCGGCCGAATCGCCTCGGCGACAAGGTCAACATCCGTCGCATCGACAAAGGTGACCTCAAGCCCCTGGGCCTCGAAGCTTCGAAAAAGACTGTTCGTGTTGCCGAACAGGAACCAGCTCGAAACGATGTGGTCGCCGCGCCGGAGCAGCGAAAACATGATGGAACCGATGGCGCCCATGCCGGTGCCGAAGCAGACGGTGGCGATGCCGCGCTCCATGCGATCGAGCTTGCGCTCCAGGGCAGTTACGGTCGGATTGACCTGGCGGCTGTAGGCGTAACCCGGGTGCGTGCCCTGGAACACGCCCACCAGGTCACTGGTTTGTTCGTAGCCGTACGCCACGGTGGAATGCACGGGCTTGTGCATGGAGCCGTGCTCAATCGGGTCCCACCGGTCGGAGTGAACGATGGATGTGGTGAAGCCGGGTTTCTGGGGCCGTTTCATCTGCTTATGGCGAGTATTCGGATCAGCGCGCCGTTGGTGCGTCGCCGATGGTGTGTAGAGACCGGTAGGGTTCCGCGCGCAGGACGGCGGTCATCTCTTCGGCCGGCATGGGGCGGCTGAACAGGAACCCCTGCGCTTCCATGCACCCGTGCTCGCGCAGGTAGGCGACCTGTCGCCGGGTCTCGACTCCCTCCGCCATGAGGTCGAGACGCAATCCGCGCGCGATCCCGGCGATGGCCTCCACGATGTTCGTGTATCCGGCCTCGATGCCGCTGACGAAACGGTGATCCAGCTTCAACGCGTCGATCGGAAAACGGCGCAGGTGACTCAGGGACGAATAGCCCGCACCGAAGTCGTCGATGACGATGCGCACGCCGCGCCGCCGCAGGTAGTCGAGCTTCGGTACCGCCGCCTCGATGTCGCGTGTCAGCGCCTCCTCCGTGATTTCCAGCGCCAGGGCATGGGGCGGCAATCCGGTGACCTTGAGGAGGTCGTCGATGTGCTGCACGAAGTCGCCGCCCTCAATCTGCTGCGGAGACGCATTGACCGAGAGGCAGGGGCTGAAACCCGCCGCGCGCCAGCGCGCCGCGTCCTCGAATGCGCGACGCTGCACCCACGCGTCTATCTCGCCGATGAGCCCGGTTTCCTCGGCGACCGGCAGGAACGCGTTCGCCTCGACGATGCCCTCCGGCGGGCCGTTCGGCGAACCGCTCGACGGCCGATCCCATCGCGCCAGCGCTTCGACCCCGACGATGGTGCCGCTCTCGAGATGCACGCGGGGCTGGTAGTGCACCGACAAGGCATCCTCCGCCAATGCCGTGCGCAATTCGCGTTCCATGATGAAGCGCCTGGAAAGGCGCCGGTTCATGGCCCCGGCGAAGAAGCGGTAGCCGTTTCCGCCTCGATTCTTGACGCGGTACATGGCGATGTCGGCGCTCTGCAGCAGCGCTTCCGCCGTACCCCCCGACTCGGGGTACATGGCAATGCCGATGCTGGCGCTCACGTTGAACTCGTTGCCGTCGACGATGAACGGATTGCGGATGCGTCGCACGACTCTGCGCACGATGCTGACCGCATCACGTTTCGAGAACATGTCCGGCAACAGCAGCGCGAACTCGTCACCGCCAACGCGGGAGATCGTGTCGCCCTGTCCCAGGCAATTCTGCAGGCGTTTGGCCACCGCCTGCAGGAGCCGGTCGCCGACCGTGTGGCCGTACTGGTCGTTGACCAGCTTGAATCGGTCGAGATCCAGGAATATCACCGCCAGGCGCCGGCTGTCGCGCCGGGCCTGCGCTATCGCCAGGTCGAGGCGGTCGTCCAGCAGCACCCGGTTCGGCAGGTGCGTCAGCCAGTCGTGATGCGCGTGAAAGACCAGTGACTGCTGCGCTTCGCGGCGCTCCGAGATGTCCCGCGCCGTGGCGAAGATCGCGGTGAGCCCGCTGTCCGTGTCGAGATGCGACACCTTGATCTCGGTCCAGACCGTGGTCGACTGCGCGGGACGCGGTCCCGCCCTGCTCGGATGCAGGCGCAGCCTGAGCTCGGCTTCCTGAACGCCGCCGGACCGCACCGTGAACAGGTTGCGCGCCAACTCCAGGTCGTCGTCGAGCACGATGCGCGAATAGTGTCGGCCGAGCAATCCGTCCTTTGCGTAGCCGAGCAGGCGCGCCACGGCATCGTTGATGAAAAGGAAGCGGCCGTCGGTACCGAGCAGGAACACCAGGTCCGGAGAGCCGTCGAGCATGATCTGGCGCAGCATGCCGCCATGGTCGTCCCAGCGGAGCTTCTTGGCGTTCCGCAGCGGCTTGCCGGAGCCGAGGAAGTCGCGTGTTCGGTCGGAAGCGTTTTCGCTCATGGCTAACCGGACGCAATACGAATGGCGCAAAATACCGGGCAGCGCCCCGCTTTTCCAGTGTCCAACGTGCGGTCGGTCAGTCGAACAGGTCATATACGCGGCTCAGCGCGGACAGCGCCAGGACATGACGCAACCGCCCGTCCGCCATTGCCTGTCCGATCCCGCCGCGTGACCATTCAGTACCCCGTCAATTCCATGTAGCCCCTTCCCAGGTCCCTGGCCGCGGTATCGGAAACCCGGACCAGACCCTCCCAGTAACGAATGGACGTATCCATGACCTGGTCCTCGAGCGACGCATCGACGACGAACACCTCATCGCCGACAGCGACTCGCCAGCGGACAGGCCACCGCGTGCCCCTGTCGTCGCGCCAGACACGTTCCGGCGATAGCGCGAAGTCGGAGCTTTCCAATGTCCGCGCACCGCCGTCGGGGGACACCAGGATGCCCTGATCGTACGCGCCGCGCGCGCCGTCCCGGCGCCGGATCTGGAACAGCATGAGGCTGCGGCCATCGTCGAGCTGCAGCGCGAACCAGTCCCAGCCGATCTGCTCGGCATCGAGACCGCTGGTACTCCACTCCCGATCGAACCAGCCGCGACCCGCGACCTCGACTTCCCGATCACCGAAGTGAAGCACTCCTTCGACGGTGATGCGCGGCACCGAATAGTAGTAGGACGCCGCACCGGGACCCTTGACCGACAGTCCCCGATCGCCCTGCGGCACCGGCGGGCGCGTATCGCTTAAGGCCAGGTCGGCGCCGAACGTCCCGTCCTGCGCCTGCAGACGCATGGGCCAGGTCGCATCACCCGTCGACTCGAGACGCCAGCCATCGATCCATGCGGCGAAGGGCGTGGCGCGAACCCCGGCGAGGCGAGGGTGGCCGCGCGCGAAACGCTCGGCTTCGACATGTTGTTCGCGTTCGACATCGGTCAGCGCGAAGTGGCCGAGGTATGCCTGCCCCGAGCGCCAGGGACCATCCCCGGCCTCCGCCGACACGGCCCGGCGAAAGAGCGTGAACTGCGCACCGTATTCGCCGCCCGCCGCGTCTTCGAGAGCCGCGGTGAGGTACCACCACTCCTGGCGAAAACGGGGATGGGCGCCGTGGTCGCGCGGAAACTCGAACGGCCGCACACTGTCGGCGGTAACAAATCCCGATTCGAGCGTTTCGCCGAGCAGCGTCGCAACACGCAACTCTCCCGAATGGACCGGGTCCCGGGGATCGTTGCAGGCGGAAAGGGCAAGCAGAATCGCCAGCCCACTGGACAACGCAGTGGGCATCCTAAAGAACTGCACGATCCGGTGTACCTCCGAGCGCCCTGACACCGCGCCAGACTGGAACCAGGCCCGCCAGCACCGCAGCGACGATGCCCAGCAGCGTCGGCGCGAGGATAGACGGGAGGTCGATGCCGAAGGAGATCGACCAGCCAAACGCGCGCGGGTTGACCTCGGCGCACAGCACGTATGCGATCACCAGGCCCAGGGGCACCGCGGCCGCCGCCGCGACCACGCCGATCAACAGGTTCTGCTGCACCGCGAGGGCGGCGATCGACAGCCGCGATACACCCGCGGCGTAGAGCAGCCGATGGACATCGCGCGCTCGCAGCACCAGCGCCGACAGGGCGTTGTAGAGTCCCGCGACCGCAACGATGAGCGCGATCAGTGTGAGGTTCTCCGCCACTTCGAATGTCCTGTCGAACGCCTTCTCAGCCAACGCGCGCAGTTCCGACTGGTCGCGCACATGCGCATCGGGATAGCGTTTTCCGATCGCGCGTTTCACGGCATCCGTATCCTCCCCGGCCGTCAGCACGGATGTCCGTTCAAACGCGATTCCATCCAGAATCGGCGCCAGGTCTGTCATCGCTCCAACGATGAGCGGCGACGGCGCGCCATAGTCGCTGAACACGTGTGCAACCGTTGCACGTAGCGCGCCTCGCGAGCCCTCGATCTCAATACTGTCGCCGGCACCAAGGCCATACTCAAGCGCGCCGGATTCACTTAGCAGGACATCTCCCCCGAGGGCCGCATCGTGACCGTAGCGACGGCTCTCCAGCACATCGCCGAACCCGAGGGTGACCGCGACAGGGCGCCCGTTCAGCAACGCCTCGGCCCTGCCATACGAACGCACGTCGGTCACCCCCGGCAGGGTTTTCAGCCAATCCACGTCGACCGGCCGTTCGCTCTCAATGTAAAGCGCGGGCCAGAGGCGCTGGTCGAGCATGCGGTAGAAGTCCTCGCGGAAGTTCTCCACCTGAACCCCCATGCCGATGGCGGCGGCGATGGCGATCGACAGGGCGCTCGCCGCGATATCCACCTCACCCAGAATCGTCGCAAACCGCCTGAGATTCGCCCTCGCCAGGAGATTCAGTCGGCCCATGCGCGCACTCAACGCGCGCCGCAGGGCGACGGCGATACCGGGCATCAGCAGGGCGAACTGGAGCATGCACGACGCCACGATGAGAGCGAACGCCCCGGCGAGCGTGTCCGACATCGCCGCGGCGGCGAGGAGTGCCGCCGCGACAGCGGCGACGATCCAGCGCGGACCGAATGCCCGTCGCGCGCGGGTCGCCCGCCGGGTGGCCAGGAAGGCACCGACAACGCCTGCGCCAACGCCGCCGAGGACCCCCTTGGCAACCGCAATGTGGTTCACGACGAGAGGCTCCATCGACGTGAGATACCCTGCCAGCACGGCACCGAGAAGCGTTCCCGTCGCGGCGCCAACGAGCCCGATGAGGGCACCTTCGGCAACAAACAGCAGTCCGAGTGTTCCCGGGCCGACGCCGATGGCGGTCAAGCGCTCACGCTCGCGCTCGCGCCGCGCGATGTTGGAGTAGCTTGCCTGGTAGATCAGGAAGGCGGCCACGAACAGCGAGAGGGCGCCGAGTGCCCCCAGGTTGAACAGGATGGCGAGCGCGAAGCGGCGCGTGGGCTCCGCTTCGTCCAGCGCCCGCGCGGTCAAACCTTGTCCGAGTTCGATGGCGGTCCCGATGTCGAACGCCGCGCTGCTTCCGGGAAACCAGCGTTCGATGACGGGTTCGCCCCCGCGGGCGCGGACCAGGATGGCGCCGGGACCGGTTCGCCCCAGGATTCGAAGCGCGGTCGGCAGATCCGCGAAGACGACTTGCCCGGCATCCTCCGCCACCGCCACCACATCCACCGCGATGCCGCCCGCACGCGCGGTCGCGCCCGCCTCGAGTCCAATCGAATCGCCCGCCACGACCCCGTCACCGAGCAGCATGCGGGTTGAACCGTCCGTCGACGGGTCTTCGATGAACGCTCCCGCAGCGATGAAGCGCCCATCGACAAGCATGTCGAAACCAAGAACGCGCGACGAACGCCCATCCACCAGTGCCTGTCCCTCGACGATCGGCGTCATCGCCTCGACGCGCGGCGCATGGCCTCCGCGCCACCGGTCCCGCGCGTCGAAATAGTCATCCCACGTGATGTCCGTCCCGCGCACCACGTGCGTGTAACCCGGGATCGGCAATGCTCCCGAACCGTCCAGCCCCGCCTTGATGTCCTCGCTCAGCAGGTGGACCGCCACGACGGACATCGTCCCCAGGGCGGTCGCCAGGACAGACGCTGCCGTCGCACCGGGCGTGCGCGCGAGGTAACGCAGTTGTCCAAGGATCAGGGTCAGCAAGCGCGACTCCAGTGCACCTGACCGCAGGTGGGCCTGGGCGGGCGTGAAGCACGGCGCGCGCCTTCGGCTCCGACGGTTTTCATGGCGAGCGCAGCGTCACGACGCGGTCCGCGCGCTCGGCGATACGCTCGTTGTGCGTCGCGATCAGGAGCACCGCTCCGGCATCGCGCACCTGGTCCCAAAGACACTCGATGACGCGATCCGCATTCGCCGCATCGAGGTTCCCGGTCGGCTCATCCGCGAGCACCAGCGGTGGCGCGTGCGAGAGAGCGCGTGCTATGGCGACGCGTTGCTGTTCGCCGCCGGAAAGGGAGTCGGGAAAACGGTCGCTCAAGTTCCCCACGCCGAGCGGCTCCAGGCGTTCGAGGGCCTGCTTCGATCCGCCCCCCAGTTTGTTGAGTCGCCTTGGCAGCAGCACGTTTTCCGCGACGGTCAACGTCGGCAGGAGGTTGAAGAACTGGAAGATGAATCCGACGTGCCGACGCCGATACCGCACGCGCTCCGCCTCGGACAGGTCGTGAACGCGCAAGGACTCGAGATTTCCGCCTTCCTTGAGGTCGAGACGGATAGAACCTTCCTCCGGGATCCTGAATCCACCGACCAGGTTCAGCAACGTCGACTTGCCGGCGCCGCTCGGGCCGCAGACCGCGACGACTTCGCCTGCGTGCGCGACGAAACCAATTTCGCGCAGGATCCAGCGCCTGGCACTCCCGTCCCGGAGGCCCACGCCCACCCCTTCGACGGTCAGAACAGCGGTAGCTCCAGGCATTTCTGTCTGTCTCAACTCCCCCGATAATCCGCCCAAGAAGCTATAAGACTATCTATCGCTTTTTTTGCCATACTATAAGTCTGTCTTTTGGGGCATGAGATGGCTCGACGACAAGGTCCCGGCGACCGAACATTCAAATTCGTGGTGAGGCTTCCCATCAACCTCCACGCGCGGATTGCCGAAACCGCGCACCGGTATCGGCGGAGCATGAACTCCGAGATAGTGGCGCGGCTGGAACGTTCCCTGGGCGGACTGCCCGGCGAAGGCGAAACGGAAATCGAACCGCCGTTCTTTCGCCACATCGAGATGACCTTCCGCCGCGACCTTTCGGATCAGGAAGACAACCTGATCAGGCTGTTCCGGCGCCTGTCGCAGCGTCAACGCAATGCCCTGACGGAGCTGCTTTCGGGTTGACCGCGGCCGAGCGGCAACGTCGCCGTTCTGCCGCACAGACTAGGCGCTTCGCTTGAAGAGGCGCTCCTGCTGCCGTTTCCAATCCCGCTCCCTGACGGCCGCGCGCTTGTCGTGTTGCCGCTTGCCCTTGGCCAGCGCAATCCGGCACTTGACCCGTTGATCCTTCCAGTAAAGGGAAATGGCGATACATGTGAATCCCTTTTGCGCAACGGCCACCGAGATGCGCGATAGCTCCCTGGCATGAAGCAACAGCTTGCGATCCCGGGTCGGGTCAGCCTGCACGTGCGTCGAAGCGCTGGGAAGGGGCATGATGTGGGCGCCGGCCAGCCAGCCCTCGCCATCCCGGACGAAAACGTACGCGTCCGCGAGTTGGGCCTGTCCGGCGCGCAGGCTCTTCACCTCCCATCCGGCGAGAACCAGGCCGGCTTCGAATGTCTCGTCGAGGTGATAGTTGAAGCGTGCCCGCCGGTTCGACGCGATCACGCCTTGCGTTGTTGTTCCGCTTTTGGCCACGCCCGCGATCATAGCGCATAATGCGCGGCCAACTGTCCGGGGGGGTTGATGCAGTGGCAGAGTCCGACGTTTCAAGACATGGCATGTGGTCCAGCCGCGGCCTGTTCATCCTGGCGGCCGTGGGTTCCGCAGTCGGGCTCGGCAACATCTGGCGTTTCCCGTATATCACCGGAGAAAACGGGGGCGGCGCGTTTGTCGTCGTGTACCTGGCGTGCATCGCCGCCGTCGGCATTCCCGTGATGATGGCGGAGGTGCTGCTGGGACGTCAGGGCCGCCAGAGTCCGATCAACACGATGCGGTCGCTGGCGCGGCGAAGCGAAGCCCACCGAGGCTGGTCGCTGATCGGCTGGATGGGCGCCCTGGGCGGATTCCTGATCCTGTCGTATTACTCCGTCGTGGCCGGCTGGGCGCTCTACTACGTCTACCTCCTGGCGAGTGGAACATTCGTCGGAACCGACGGTGCGACCGCCGGTGCGGCGTTCGACGCATTCCTCGCCAATCCCGGGCTTCTCGTCGGTTTTCACACGCTGTTCATGGCGATCACTATCTTCATCGTCGGCGCGGGCGTGGTCGCCGGCCTCGAACGCGCCATCCGGTGGTTCATGCCGCTCCTGTTCGTGCTGCTCGGCGTTCTGCTGCTATATGGCGCGACCTCCGGCGGATTCGCCGCCGGGTTCGACTTCATGTTCAGTTGGAACTGGGAAAAACTGACCGCCGAGGGCGTGCTGGAAGCGCTCGGACACGCATTCTTCACCCTGAGCGTGGGCATGGGCGCCATCATGGCTTACGGCTCCTACATGCCGAGCAACGCGTCCATCCCTTCTGCTGTGCTGATGATCGGCATTCTCGACACGGTGGTCGCCATCGCCGCCGGCCTCGCCATCTTCGCCATCGTCTTCGCGAACGGCCTCGAACCCGGCGAGGGACCGGGGCTGCTGTTCGTGACCGTTCCGATCGCGTTCGGCAACATGGCACTCGGCGTGCTGTTCGGCACCCTGTTCTTCGTCCTCGTCTCGTTCGCGGCCCTCACTTCGGCGATCTCCATCGTCGAACCCGCGATGGCTTTCGCCGTCGAGCAGTTCAACACGAAGCGCTGGCACGTCGCCTTCGCGCTGGGCATCGTGTGCTGGATCCTGGGTCTCGGCACGGTGTTTTCGTTCAACGCCTGGGCCGACCTCCATGTCGTCGGCGAAATGACCTTCTTTGACTTCTTCGACTTTGTCACGCAGAAGGTCATGCTGCCCCTCGGCGGCCTGTTGATAGCGGTCTTTGCCGCCTGGGTGCTGCCGAAGAAGATCGTCCAGGCCCAGCTCCGTCTGCCCGGAGGCAGGCCGGTCGAAGTGCTCTGGGAGGTGCTGATCAAGGTCGTCGCGCCCCTGGGCGTGCTCTGGGTGTTCGTGTATACGCTCTACCACTATTTCTTCGGCTAGCCGACCGCGCCGCGGAAGTGCGTATCGAGCGCAGCGCCCTGCTGCCCTATCCCGCGGCCGAGGTCTACGCTCTCGTCAACGATGTCGAGAGTTATCCGCAGTACCTGAAATGGTGCAGGGCTGCCGAGATACTGGAGTCCGGCGAACACCTGGTGGTCGCGGAACTGACACTGGCCAGCCGCGGCATGATAGAGACGCTGGTGACGCGAAACACGCTGGTTCCCAACCACAGCATTTCGATGACGCTGGCACATGGGCCGTTCCGGCACCTCTCGGGCATGTGGACCTTCACGACGCTCGGCCCTGGATGCCGTGTCAGGCTGGTACTGGAATTCGAGCCGAAACGCAGCTTCTTCACCGTGTTCGGCACCGCGCACGTGCTGGGCAGGGTGGCCGACGAAACGCTTGACGCTTTCGTCCGCAGGGCTCGCGACATGCTGGTCCCCGCATGACCATTCGCGTCGAAGTGGTCTATGCCTTCCGCCACGCCTGTTACGCCGCCGAAGTGGAAGTCGACGCGGGAGCAACGGTCGCCGACGCCGTGCGCGCCGCCTTTGCGCTTGAACCGTTCAAGTCACTTCGGGCCGAGCCGCCGCCGGATCCCGAGAAGGTGGGCATATTCGGTCGTGCGGTGACGCCCGACACGCCGCTGTCCGACGGTGATCGCGTGGAGTTCTACCGCGACCTGGCACAAGACCCCAGGGAGCAACGCCGGACGCGAGCCGAGTCAAGCGAACGGAGCTGATTGGGGTCCTTCTGCGGGACGCCCTATTCCGCCGGGTCTTTCCTGGCGGACGACGGCACCATGTCGCCGGTGATGTACATCAGGACATCGTTCTCGAAAAACACGGACACCAGCATGCGCGAGTTGAAGGCGTTCGGCACATCGATGGTGTACACGTAGTCCCACCGGTCGTCGTCGAAGGTGTTGCGCAGAACGGGTTCGCCCATGATGTAGGCCACCTGTTCGCGGTTAATCCCCGGCTTCAGTTGGTCCACCATTTCCTGGGTGATGATGTTGCCCTGCTGTATGGCCACGCGGTGCACCCCGCAACCGGCACACAAAAGTGCCGCCACCAACGCCATGCCACCGGCGCACTGCAATGACTTCAAGGACATGCCCGCATACTAGCAGTGTTTCGGGCTTGCCGCGTTAGCGAATCCGAGAGGGTGATGGGTGGGCCAACTCCCGGGGATGTAGCCTCACGAGGCGTGTCCCCCGGCAAGCAGCGTTTCCGCGTATTCCCGCGTCTCGCTCGTGATCCGTCGCCCCGCAAGCATGCGCGCGAGTTCATCGATCCGTTTGCGGTCGTCGAGCGTTTCGATGACGGTGTCGTCGGTCGCGGTTTTCCGGACCCTGAAGTGCGTATTCCCGAGCGCCGCAACCTGGGGCGCGTGGGTGACGCAGATGACCTGGGTATGTTGCGCAAGGCGCCGCAACATGCGCCCAAGCACATCCGCGGTCGTGCCTCCGATACCGACATCCGCTTCGTCGAGTATCAGGCACGGCAGCTTCGAGCGCGCGGCGGCGACTACACATATAGCGAGACTGATTCGGGCCAACTCGCCACCCGAGGCTATGGACCTGAGAGACCCTGCCGGATACCTGGGACTGGCGGAAAAAAGAAAGTCGACGGTTTCAAGGCCCCGCTCGTTCTCGGCCGGAGTGAACTCGACGGCGAGGGAAGCCTGATCGAAGCCCAGTTCCGCGAGCGCTTCACTTACCGCGTCCTCAAACCCCCGCGCTGCGCCGGCGCGCGCCTGCGACAGCCTGGCACCTGCAGCGCGGTATTCCTCTTCGCTGGCTGCGCAGGCCTCTCTCAGGCTCTGCAGCCGCGCTTCGTCGACTTCCAGGGAGTCGAGTTCCGCAGCAACCTGCTTCGCGTGAAGAAACAGGTCCCGCGCGCCGACGCGGTGTCTCCGCGCCGCATCGTGAATAGCCTCAAGCCGTTCCTCCACCTCCTTCAGTAGTGCCGGGTCGACAGGAACAGCTTCAAAGTACTTGCGAAGCGCCAGCAGACCTTCTTCAGTCTCGATTCGCCCCGCCTCCAGGTGTTGCCTGGCGGCGGCCAGCGCCTCGTGGTCATCCTCGATATCGTTCAGGTCCGCGTCGACGCGCGAAAGCTGGGGCAGCAAGTGTTCGTCGAGCGTCTCGGCGTGGGTTCCGACGACCAACTGGATGTCCGTGGCCGACGACAGCCTCTTGTGTCGCTGCGTCAGCGCTTCCGCCTCCCCCTCCTCGAGGGACAAAGCACCGAGCTCGTCGACCTGGTAGCGCAGCAGGTCCATGCGCTCGCGCATCGACCGCGACTGCTGTTCCAGTTCGGCAAGCCCCGACTTCTGTGCCTGCCAATCGCCGTGACGGGCGCGGACGGCATCCGTCAGCTCGGGCGGTACGCCGAAGTCGTCGAGCAGGTCCAGTTGCGTTGAACGCGCGAGCAGGGACCGATGCTGGTTCTGCGCGTGCACATCCACCAGCGGAGCGCAGAGCGCCTGCAGCGCCGAGACATTGACCGGCGTGCCATTGATGAACGCCCGCGAGCGGCCGGCGGACGTGGCGGTGCGACGGACCATGCAGCGTCGGGGTTCCGCATCGTCCTCCAGCGCGCGATCGGCAATGTAGTTGCATGCCTCCGGTCGCCCGTCCAGGTGGAACTCTGCGGTCACCTCGGTCGCCGACATGCCGGGTCGAACACTCGTTCGATCGGCGCGGCCGCCAAGCACCAGGTCGAGGGCCTGCAGCAGTATCGACTTGCCGGCGCCGGACTCGCCAGTAATGACCGTGAGCCCAGGGCCGAATTCGATGTCGAGGCGCTCGACCAGGGCGAAATTCCTGACCGTGAGTTGCTTCAGCATTGTAGTAGCGCCATAGGACCCGTCGCGGCTTCGCCCGCGCCGTGCCTTACCCCTCCCAAGCCCTCATTTTCGTATTGTCCTCGTCGATCATCTTGCGAGGGGTCTCCCCTCGCGCTCCCCGGCTCGCCGCCAATGCGGCAAGCCTGACAAGCTGCTAGAGTACCGCCGACGGGGCCAGCGCCACAAAAGTGGCGATGGGGACACAATTTTCCACCAGTGGCCGCAGCCCCGGCACTTCGGGATTCGCTTGCAGGAGCAGCGCACAGGTGATCAGTCGGGAAGACCGGTTCACGGAACGTACGAAGCGGCTGTTCAAGCTCCTGGTCGAGCATTATCTTAACGACGGCGCGCCGGTCGCATCGAGGCGGCTCGCCTCCCATGTCGACGTGAGTTCCGCCACGGTACGCAGCATCATGGCGGACCTCGAAGCCCGCGGACTCATCAGCTCCCCGCACACCTCCGCCGGGAGAGTGCCGACCGATCGCGGGTTGCGCCTCTTCGTCGACAGCATGATTTCCGTGCAGCCGCTGGATACGCGGAGCCTCCACCAACTCCGCGCGGAGCTGAATCCGGACCTGTCGACGGATGAACTCGTCTCCACCGCATCCGAGATGCTCTCCGAGATTACCCGGATGGCGGGGCTGGTCACGATGCCGAACCCGGAGCCTGAGCAGGTCGCCCTGCGCCAGGTCGAATTCCTGCGTCTGTCGGGCAACCGGGTGCTGGCGATCCTGGTCGTCGACGAGCGCGACGTACAAAACCGCGTCATTCACACCGACAGGGAATACGACGAGACCGAACTGCACCAGGCCGCCGAGTACATCAACCGGCGCTACCACGGCAAGACGCTGTCGGAAGTCCGCAGCGGCTTGGTGGAGGGCATGCGCGCGGACAGGGACCGGCTGGACCGGCTCATGCAGACCGCCATCGATGTCGCGTCGAAGACGTTCGCCGAAGATCAGCGCCCGTCGCGGCCGTACGTGGTCAGCGGGGAATCGAACCTCGTCGATGCGCTGACGAATACGCAGGCGGTGCGGGACCTGTTCGACGCGTTCGCGCAGAAAAGCGCGATCGTGCACCTCCTGGACCGGTGCCTCCGCACGGAGGGCATCCAGCTCTTCATCGGCGCCGAATCCGGCAATCGGATGTTCGAGGCGTGCAGCCTCATCACGGCGCCGTACGAGATCAACGGCGAGGTCGCCGGCGTGCTCGGCGTGATCGGCCCCACAAGGATGGCCTACCAGAAAGTCATCCCGATCGTCGATGTGACCGCCCGCATGCTCGGCTCGGCGATGACCGCCAGCCGCGCTTGAATTCGACCGCGTCCGCCCATATAAGCCCCGCCTGACCCATTGCGAGGCATTCCCATGCCCAAAGACAAAGCAGGCGAGGACGCGACCCGGGAAGGAGTGGAGCAGTCGTCAACGGCCGAGGATGCCTCCGCCGACGCACCCGGTTCCGATCAGGTCGAGCAGGCGGACACCGAAGCGGCTGAGACGGTAGACGCGCCGCAGGCGTCGGGGAACGGCATCGATGGCGGCGAAGACGTCGAGGACAGTTCCGAAGCGTTGAAGGAGGCGGTGGCGACGCTTGAGAAGGAACTCGCCGGCGCGAAGGACCAGGTCCTGCGCGCGCGGGCCGAAGAAGAGAATACCCGCCGGCGCGCCGCCCGGGACGCGGAGAACGCGCGCAAGTTCGCGCTGGAAAGATTCGTCGGCGAACTCCTGCCCGTCATAGACAATTTTGAACGCGCCCTTGAAGCCGCCGCCGATGATTCCGCCGTTCGAGAGGGCCTCGACCTGTCCATGAAACTGCTCTCCGGCGTGATGGAAAAGGCCGGGGTCGCGGTGGTCGATCCCATCGGGGAACCATTCGATCCCACGTACCACGAGGCGATGGCCACCGTCGACAATCCCGACGCGGAACCGGGGTCAGTGACGGAAGTCGTGCAGAAAGGCTACGTCCTGAACGGCCGCCTGTTGCGCGCGGCCATGGTGTTGGTCGCGAAACGCGAGGAACACAAGGGTTGAAACGGCCCGTCAAGGGGCCATATTGAATAATCACGGCAAGTGACGCGCCGGGCGGTTCGGCGCGAATGAGAGGATTCGGCATGGCAAAAATCATCGGTATCGACCTCGGCACGACCAACTCGTGCGTGGCGGTCATGGACGGACAGGACCCGAGGGTCATTGAGAATTCCGAAGGGGATCGGACGACGCCCTCGATCGTCGCGTACGCCGACGGCGGCGAGATTCTCGTCGGCCAGAGCGCCAAGCGCCAAGCCGTGACGAACCCGGACAACACCCTGTTCGCGATCAAGCGGCTGATCGGCAGGAACTTCAGCGACGAGGTCGTCCAGCGCGACATGGGCATGGTGCCCTACAGGATCGTCAAGGCATCCAACAACGACGCCTGGATCGAGGCCAAGGGCGAACAGGTTGCGCCGCCGCAGGTCTCCGCGGAAGTGCTGAAGAAGATGAAGCGGACCGCCGAGGAGTACCTGGGCGAGGATGTCGCCGATGCCGTCATTACCGTTCCCGCCTACTTCAACGACTCGCAGCGCCAGGCGACGAAAGACGCGGGACGCATCGCCGGACTCGACGTCAAGCGCATCATCAACGAACCGACCGCGGCCGCTCTCGCATACGGCATGGACAAGCAGCGCGGCGACGCCAAGATCGCGGTCTACGATCTCGGCGGCGGCACGTTCGACATATCCATCATCGAGATCGCCGACGTGGACGGCGAGCACCAGTTCGAGGTGCTGTCGACAAACGGCGACACTTTCCTCGGGGGCGAAGACTTCGACCTGCGCGTCATCGAGTTTCTCGCCAGCGAGTTCAAGCAGGAGAACGGCATCGACCTGCACAACGATCCGCTCGCCCTGCAGCGCCTCAAGGAAGCCGCCGAAAAGGCGAAGATCGAACTCTCATCGAGCCAGCAGACCGAGGTCAACCTGCCGTACATCACCGCGGACAACACCGGTCCGAAGCACCTCGTCACCAGGCTGACACGGGCGAAGCTCGAGTCCCTGGTCGAAGACCTGGTCGAGCGGACGATCGGCCCGTGCAGAACCGCCATCAACGATGCCGGCATCTCGACGGGAGACATCGACGACGTCATCCTCGTCGGCGGTCAGACCCGCATGCCCCTGGTGCAGGAGAAGGTCAACGGTTTCTTCGGCCGGGAAGCGCGCCGGGACGTGAATCCCGACGAGGCGGTGGCGATGGGTGCCGCGATCCAGGCCGCCGTGCTTTCCGGCGACGTCAAGGACGTCCTCCTGCTCGACGTCACGCCACTGTCGCTCGGCATAGAGACCCTGGGCGGCGTCATGAGCGCGCTCATCGAGAAAAACACGACCATCCCGACCAAGAAGCAGCAGGTGTTCTCCACCGCGGACGACCACCAGACCGCCGTCACGATTCACGTCCTGCAGGGCGAACGCAAGCAGGCCGCGCAGAACAAGTCCCTCGGCCGTTTCAACCTGGAGGACATTCCTCCGGCGCCCCGGGGTATCCCGCAGATCGAGGTCAGCTTCGACATCGACGCCAACGGCATCCTGAACGTCTCCGCAAAGGACAAGGCGACGAACAAGGAACAGTCCATCGTCATCAGGGCCTCGAGCGGGCTGTCGGACGACGAGATCGAAGCGATGGTGCGCGACGCCCAGGCCCATTCCGAAGAGGACAAGAGGTTCGAGGAACTGGTCGGGCTGCGCAACCAGGGCGACACCCTTGTGCACGCTGCCCGAAAGATGGTGACGGACGCCGGAGACAAGGCGACCGACGACGAGAAGGAGAAGATCGAAGCGGCCGCCAAGTCCCTCGAAGAAGCCATCCAGGGCGACGACAAGGAGGCCATCGAATCCGGCATCCAGGCCATTTCCGAAGCCACCGGCGCGCTCGCGCAGAAAATGTATGCGGAGCAGGCGGAAGCGGCGACGGGCGACGGGGGCGCGCAGTCCGGACCCTCCGCCCAGGCGCAATCCGGGGAGCACGACGACGCCGTGGATGCGGAATTCGAAGAGGTGAAGGACAGCGACTCCCAAACGCGCGGCGGGGACGACCGGAGCAAAAGCGCATAATGCGGCGCGGGGCGTAACCCCTGAACACGACCATGGCCAAACGCGACTACTACGATGTGCTCGGCATCGAACGCGGAGCATCTTCCGACGATGTGAAGAAGGCGTACCGCCGCCTGGCCATGAAACACCATCCCGACCGTAATGAAGGGGATGCGGGCGCCGAGGAGAAGTTCAAGGAGGCGTCCGAAGCCTACGAGATCCTGAGCGACGGCGAAAAGCGCCAGGCCTACGACCGTTTCGGCCACGCCGGCGTCGATGCCAGCGGCATGGGGATGGGCGATGGCGGCAGCTTCAGCGACATCTTCAGCGACGTCTTCGGCGACATATTCGGTGCCGCCCGAGGCGGTCGACGCACTTCCCGGCGGGGCGCCGACCTGCGCTACAACCTGAGCCTGGACCTGGAACAGGCGGTGCATGGGGATACGGTCGAAATTCGCGTACCGGTACTCGCGACCTGCGATGACTGCGATGGCAGCGGTGCCACGCCCGGCACCAGCCCCACCACCTGCCCGCAGTGTCACGGCCAGGGACAGATCCGCGTTTCGCAAGGTTTCTTCTCGCTACAGCAGACCTGTCCCCAGTGTCGCGGGGCCGGGACATTCATCGCCAATCCCTGCCGAACCTGCGGTGGCGGCGGTCGCGTCGAACGGCGCAAGACGCTGTCCGTCAACATACCGGCGGGCGTGGACGAAGGGGACCGGATTCGCCTCTCCGGCGAGGGCGAGGCCGGACCGAACAGCGGCATGCCGGGTGATCTCTACGTGCAGGTATCGGTGCGCGATCACCCGATATTCAACCGCGATGGCATGAACCTGCTGTGCGACGTTCCGATCTCCTTCATGCAGGCGGCCCTCGGCGGCGAAATCGAGGTGCCGACTCTCGACGGACGCATCAAGCTGCGGATTCCCGCGGAGACGCAGACCCACAAGCTGTTCCGCCTGCGCGGCAAGGGCGCGACTTCCGTGCGCCGTTCCGGCACCGGCGACCTGATCTGCCGCACCGTGATCGAGACGCCGGTGCGCCTGAACGACGAACAGAGATCCCTGCTGCACGAGTTCGGAAAGTCCCTCGAGGCGAGCGGCAGCGAACACTCGCCCAAGGGGACCTCCTGGATAGAATCGGTCAAGCACTTCTTTGACCGCTTCACGAACTAGGGGCACGCGAAAACGATGATAAGGATCGCGATTACCGGCGCCGCCGGACGCATGGGACGCACCGTTGCCGAAGCCGTGCGGGATGCCGACGACATGGTTCTCGGGGCGGCGCTAGAGCACCCCGACTCGGACGCGGTCGGCGACGCGATCGACGGGGTGACCATCGCCCGCGAACTTGGCCCGAGTGATTTCGATGTGCTGGTCGACTTCAGCGTGCCGGCGGCGACGCTCGACGTGCTGCAAGCGTGCGTGCGTTACGGGAAAGGCATGGTGATCGGCACGACGGGATTCGACGAGGACGGCACCGCCCGCATAGCCCGGGCGGCGGAACACATCCCCATCGTCATGACGCCGAACATGAGCGTCGGCGTCAACGTGACGTTCAAGCTCATCGAAGCGGCAGCCCGCGCCCTCGGGGCAGACTCCGACGTCGAGGTGTTCGAAGCCCACCACCGACACAAGATCGACGCGCCTTCCGGCACCGCCGTGCGCATCGGCGAGATACTGGCGCGCGTGCTCGACCGCGACCTGTCCTCGGACGCCGTCTACGGGCGCGAAGGCATCACCGGCGAACGGGACGCGAAAACCATCGGATTCCACTCCCTGCGCGGCGGAGACATCGTCGGTGAGCACACGGTCACCTTCGCCGGTCCCGGCGAACGCCTGGAGATTACCCATCGCGCGCACAGCCGCATGAACTTTGCCATGGGTGCCCTGCGCGCCGCCCGATTCGTCGCCGAGCGCGAGTCGGGCCTCTTCGACGTCGCCGACGTCCTCGGAATCGCCGAGGGACTCTGACCCGCATCGCGGAGTAGCTCCCCGGGCCAGACGGCAGCCTGTCCTTCATATCGCCGCGTTTCCGAGCCCGATCAGTCTCCGGCTCGAACCGCCGAACTCGGCCCTCGCGAACTTGATTGCGCGGGGAAAGACGCCTACCGTTGGTTCATGCGTGTGTTCGTCGCCATCGGGTTGCTGCTTCTCGCGGGGTGCGACAAACCCTTCGGCTTCATTCCGGGGCGCGAGCTGGACGGCAACGAAGAGCCGCCGCCGCTGGAATGGACAGAAATCGACAGGATTGCCACGGTGCAGCTCGAGTTCCGGCCCGACAAGCCCTATTCCATCAACATCTGGGCGGTCGGCATTGGTCAGGACATGTACATCGCCACCGGCGAAGATGGCACAAAATGGACCGAGTACCTGCAGCAGACGCCACTGGTGCGCGTGCGCGTGAGCGAGTCCGTCTACCCGTTGAACGCAGTGCGTATCCTCGATCCCGCAGAACACCAGAACGTGACCGATGCATTCGTCGCGAAATACAACCTTGACGAAGACAACTGGGTGGTCACCGGCCAGGTATTTCGCCTCGACCGACGATCCGGAGAGGAACTGGGCGTATCCCCATAGGCTCCGACGGCCGTCGTACCAGAAACAGCGTGGGCGCGTTCGTTCGATAAACCGTGTGGAGGCGATAAGCGCTGCCACGAGGAGGGCGTCATGTCCTCGGCCTTGAGGCCGCTCTTCTTGTGGAACACGGCGTGCCGCACGCCGAGCGCCTTGGCCTGGGCCAGGTTGTCCCGCGACGCGTAGCCGGCGTCGAAGGCGGCGCACGACGGCGCCGCGCCGTAGTGCTCCACGCGTGCTGTCGGGCGGATTGCCGGCCTCCACCACCGCGTCGAGCACCAGGCCGTTGCGTCCGGTAGCGAGATTGACCTTGTGGCCGTCGTGGGTTTTGCGGCCGCCCTTGCGCACGATGTCGGTGTGCGGCTCGAACAGGCTCACGACCTTTTCGGTCGCCGGCACCGTCTCGCCATGCAGGACGCGGCGCGTTGCCTGGTCCATCACGCGGCGCAGCAGGGCGCCGCATGCGTCGGCGTCGTGGACCCAGCGCGCGGCCCACGGGCCGGGCGTCGCCGCGTCGCGTCCACGCGCGCGAAGCGCCGCGCCGATTGCGAGTCCCGCAGAGCGAACTCGAGCCCCGCCAGGTCTCTTGGCGCAGATGCTTGGGCACCGCGCACCGCAGCACCGTCTCGCAGCTCAGGCCGCGGCAAGGTCCGTCCTCGGCCCCGAGATCGGCGGCGACCGCGTCCAGCAGTTCGGGATGCGCGTCGAGCCACGCCGACATCGCTCGTAGCAGTGACTGCGCTCGTCGAGAATTTCTACGACAGAATTGACATACATCAATACCGTCGTACAATATTTATACGACAAATTTGCTTAACAACAAAATTGATGTGCAAATGGACCAGACGCCCGAATTCTATACCGGGGCTCCCGTCGACCCTGTAGACCTGCGATTCCGCAGCGCGTTTCTCGGGGAACTCTGGGAAACGTTGCACGCCAAGCATGTGGTACTGACGGCACCCCGACGAACCGGCAAAACCAGCGTTATGGATCACATGCGTGACCATCCCGAAAACGGATTCTCGGTGGTTTCGGTCAATACCCAAGATCTGACCCATCCAGCCGACTTGTTCCAGGTGCTACTCGATGCATTGCATGATCGGCACCCCAACTTCGTCCGCGACCAACTTGCTGCTGGTTGGGGGCTCGTGAATGGTGTGCTTGGAAGGATCGGTGAAATTGGAGTAGCAGGCTTCAAACTCGCGCTACGCCAAGGCGCCCCGGATTGGCATGAAAACTGGCGACACCACGGTGACCAGTTTCTCGCCCAAACACGCAAAACCCGCGTGCCCATTCTGTTCATCGTCGACGAATTTCCCGATATGCTGCTCAACCTGTCCCGGCAAAACGAACCCTTGCTGCGCGAGTTCCTTGGCTGGTTCCGCACCCAACGGCTAAACCCCGCACCAGCCAGGGACTCAATCCGTTGGCTGGTGGGCGGCTCGGTCAACTTGGCATCGACTCTCGACGCATTCGGGCTCGTAGATCTCATCAACGACCTTGAAGACATGCCTCTGCCTCCGCTCTCCGACGGAGACATTGGAACCTTCGTGAACGATATGCTGGGAAAGCGAGGCGTCCCATTTGAAGAAGACGTTTCGGAACGGCTAATCGTTCGCCTAGGCCGTCCCATCCCGCTGTTCATGCAAATGCTCACGCAGGATCTCTACCGATTGTGGAAACGTGAGCATCGCGAAATCCTTGCGTCGGATGTCGATGCCGTGTTCGACGCGCTAATTGTCAGTTCCAGTGCCCGAACCCGGCTACAACATTTCCATTCGCGGATACAGCAGTACTACAAGGTTCCAGAGCGTTCGATTGCCCCTGCCTTGCTAGGCCAGATCAGCATGTCCGGGTCAGGGCTGCGGCGTGAAACGCTGCTGCAAGAAACGGAACGCCTGCTGGCGGACCTTGGCGTCGAACGTCCATCGCATGAACGCAGACAACTATTCAATCGCCTGTTGCTCGACCTCGAGAACGATTTCTACATCGTCGAAATCGAAAATTCCATGTACGACTTCGCCAGCGGTGTGCTGAAGTTATGGTGGAGGAAATACTATGCCTGAGCCGTCCCTCAATACGAACATCGGGTTGTACCGGTCGGGCGTGACCAGTCCGGAACGCTTGCGGCGAACCAGCGTCGGGCGTCAACACCTGCTCGACAACGCCATCGAATCCTTGCGAAATTCCTTAGGCAGAAAGTCGAAACATCACATGTTGTTTATCGGCCCGCGCGGCATTGGCAAGACCCACTTGCTCTCATGCATTGAAGACGCAATTCGATCAGACAAAACGCTAAGTGCCAGGGCTGTGGTTGTGCGATTCCCGGAGGAATCGAATCGGACGCGTTCCTTCGCCGACTTCCTGATCGGTCTTTGTCGAATCTTGAAAGATGCCTTCGAAGACGAATCGATATGGTCAGACCTGTTTGCCGACGTGGAAACCGAGGAAGACAACGACACTGTAGTCGACACACTCGTTCCTGCAATCCGCGAACAGAATCGCCGGTGCAATCGCACGATGCTCGTGATGCTTGAAAATCTGGGAGAGATCTTTACCCGGCAAATCCGTAGCAAGGATGACATAGCTTCATTACGGAAGTTCCTAATGGGCGACAATGGCTGCCTGCTGTTGGCCACAGCACCGACGCACTTCAACGGAATCACCGATATACGGGAACCGTTTTACGACTTCTTTGACATTCAGATCCTGGACAACTTGAGCTTTGAAGAATCCGTTGAAGTCATCCGGTTGAATCTGCAGTGGGACGAACGAAAGGACATTCTCGATACGTTTGATGACTTGCGTCCTCGTTTCCAAGCCCTCTATCGAATGACGGGGGGAAACCCACGGCTGACGATGATGCTCTACGAACTGATCGCCCACGAATCGGTCACCGGCGTGCAGAACCAATTCCACCTGCTGCTCGACAGGATTTCGCCGTTCTATCAGGGACGACTGAACGAGCTGCCGCCCGGCCAACGCGCGCTACTGGAGTGCATGGCCAGCATGCGCGACCAGGAAAAGACACCAGCGGCAATCGCTGCCCGAATGCGCATGAGCCAGCAGGAAACTTCCTCACTGCTGAAACGCCTCTCCGATGCACATTACCTGCGTTCAACCCAGAACCCACGAGACAAACGGTCGCATCTCTACACGATTCGCGAGGGGTTCTTCGACATCTGGCTCGCAATGAACCTCTCCCGCAGTGCGCGCAAACGTCTGCCGTTCCTGCTCGAATTTTTCAACCTCTTCTACCCGAGCATCGACGCGCGAGAAGAAAAACGGCGTCTACTGCGTGGAAAAGTCGTCCATGGTGGGAATATCGATGCGGAAAAGGCCCTCGATTATTTGAGTGAAATCGGCGATGCCAAGGAAAAGGCGATCGCGAAGTTCAGTATGGCCAGGCTCTACGCCTCCCGTGGAGTTGCCGAACAAGTAGTGAATTACATACTCGAAGCCGCGCCGCTGGCTGATGACACCGTAAGCGAATCTATTGCTCGCATCATCAAAAGCACCTCGTCCGCTCGCGACTATCTTGCAGAAGTTGAAGAAATGATCGCATGCTGGGAAATGCACCGAAGCGGTGAATTAGAAGAGTTCGCCTACCGGCTTACGGAGATGGGTAAAACGCTTACGCTGCACACGTTCTCCGAGACGAAGCTCTCATTCCTCCAAGATTCGCTCGAGAGCATTTGCGATGGCAAAGAACGCATCCGGCAACGCCTCAGAATCGCCGAGGTATTGAAGGAACTCGCACGATTGGAGGACTCCAAGGATCAATTGCGCCCCGCCCTTGCAGAAGCGATCACTATCGCCGATGTCAGCCTTATAGCTTGGGCTTCGAACGATTTGGCCGTATTGCTGCACGACACCGAGGAGATCGGTGAAGCTGAGCTCATATTGCGTCGAGCACTGGACATAAGTGAAGCTACCTACGGCAAACAGCACCCAATCTTGTCACCGCTGCTCAATAATCTGGCGTTTCTGCTACATGACGCCAACCGAAACGAGGAAGCTGAGGCGCTATTGCGCAGAGCACTGGAAGTCGATGGGGTCAGCTTCGGCAATGAACACCCGAACATGGCGATAGTCTTGAACAACTTGGCAATTTTTCTGCACAGAACCAATCGGATAGAGGAAGCTGAATCACTGTTGCGAAGAGCGTTGGCGATCAATGAAACCGCCTTCGGTGACCAACACCCGACCACAGCACCTGTTTTGAGCAACTTGGCGCGATTGCATCGTGACACCAGTCGGATGGAGGAAGCCGAGCAACTCGCGCGCCGTGTCTTGGAGATCGATGAGGCTGCGTTTGGCACTCAACATCCGATCGTGGCAGCAGACTTGATCAACTTGTCGATGCTGCTACATCGAACCAAACGGGAGGAGGATGCCAAATTGCTAATGGAGCGAACAGTCAAAGCTCTCGAATCCTTCGTTTTGGAACGCGGGAACGCGCGGCCCGAGTACTACCGTGTGAGTCTGGGCCAGAGAATCTTGCAGCGACCGATAGGAAACACTTGATCTGGACCAATAGGCAACGTCAATCGAGTTTCCGATTCGGACACGACGCTCGCGTACCAACCGTCCGCCGATCTCCTGCATCTCAACTTCAGGTGCGTTCCGTGCGCTCCGCGAGAGTTGCCAAGGGATTCGGAAAGGCGTCGGAATCTTCTTCTCCTTCACGCGGCACAAGGCAGGCAAAGTCCTTTTCCACCAGGATCTCGACCCCGCCTTCACGACCTCGAAGGGATACTTCCTCCGTGCTGGCCCAACGCACGGCGACAGCGCGAGGTATGTTGACCGTCATCCGTGCGCGCTCGAACGCCGCGCCGATCGCCTCGCCTGAGGCCTCAAGCGCGTAGCTGAAAGGCTGCGGCAGGGATGTCGTCTCGACGACGACATCTCCATCGGCTATCGCGTCCACTTCGGACCGGGTCAGCCGCAACCGGATCGTGTCTCCCTTGATGCGAAGCTTCACGGTCGGCCCGCCGCCTGCGGAACGACGTACGGTCCCTCGGGAATCACCGCCACCGCCGGGTCCCCCGCCCGCTCGACACTTGCCGCTACCGCCGAATCGATGCAATCGATCGCCTCCACTCCGGTGCAGGCGCGGTCCGCTGGATCGAGCTCGCTGAAGAGCTGGACTCTCGCCGCGCGCTGCGCCTTGAGCTGCACCTCCGTCTGCCACTCGTCTATCTCGGCGAAGCGCTTGCCGAGCAAGTCGGTCAGGAAACGTTGCGGATTCTGCGTCAAGAGGCGCTGCTGGGCCGCGCGATAGGCCTCCGAACCAAGCCCCTCCGAACAGTCCGCGGCCACGATCAGGG
Organism: Candidatus Azotimanducaceae bacterium; assembly: GCA_965203615.1. GTDB lineage: Bacteria > Pseudomonadota > Gammaproteobacteria > Pseudomonadales > Azotimanducaceae > VXNE01. The sequence continues at coordinate 2,617,630 of OZ241900.1, read as the reverse complement.
TCGCATCGCGGTCGAGAATCCCCAGGGGCGTGAGCATGCTCTTGACGGTCTGGTAGTAGGTCTGGTCGAGCGGAAATCCCGCCGCCGACGTGACGACGGTCTTGAAGCGGCGCGGCAGCGAGACCATGCAGTATCCGTGCGCGAAGTCGACCGCGGCAAGGTGGCTCTCGACGATTTCGCCGAAGTTCACGAACGACAGCCGGCGACGCTCGTCGATGACCGTGTTGAGGGCATGGACCTCTCCCAGCATCCGGACGATCTCGAGCTGTTCTTCGCGCAAGGGGTTCCCCGCCAGGTTGCATTGCACCGCCGCAGGGTCCTCCAGGAAGCGGGCGCTGTGGAACGTCCGGATCGTGTCCTGGTGGGCGATACCCGGTGCCACCACTTTGCAGCCCCCGGAGTAGCCCGCCATGATGTGCGGCTCCACCAGGCCGGTCGCGATTCGCAGGTCGGCGTCGACGAAGCGCCTATCCAGCTTCACCGGCGTTCCCCGGGTCTTCGTCGTGCCGAGGTCGACGTGCGCGGCATCGTCGCGCGCAAAGTGGTTCTCTATCCTGACGTTGCGCACCACCCAGTCGTCGCCCACGACCTGCCGCAACTCGGTGCCCTCGTTGGGACGGTGCAACCCCGTCGCGACCAGCACGGTGACGTGCTCCCGCGGGATGCCTCCGCGAACGATTTCACCGATCAGCCTCTTCAGGAAGAGCGCGTTGGGTACCGGCCGCGTGACGTCGCAGATGAGGATGCAGGCCGACTTGCGCCCGGCCGCGAGGCGGGCAAGCGGCGCTGCCCCGACCGGTTCCTCAAGGGCGCGCGCGACAGCGGCACCGGGATCCGAAAGGACCGGCATCTCGGGTTTGCGGACGACCGTGACCTCGCAGTCGTCGGCCAACCGCACCGGCAGTTCCCCGCGCCCGTAGGGCAAGTCGACAATCACGGGACGGCTTCAATCTCTCGCGGCAATACCCGCATCATGCAGACCCCGCAATGCAAAGCAAGCGGGGAGCAGCCCTCAGGCAAGGAGATTGCGAATGATGAACGCGGAAAGTAGCGCCTGCACCGCGAGGATCGTGCCCACGGCCCACGTGACCCAGCGTCTCGGACGCACGCGCGGATCCAGTCTGCGCGCGTGCAGGTAAAGGGTCAGGTAGCTCTGCAGCGGCAGCATGAAGGCACCGTAGGATGCGCCGATGATGATGAGCCAGATCGGCCGCTGAATGGAAACGTAGATTCCCGCGCACAGCAGGGGCATGACGATGACGTAGCCGGCGATCCACTTTCGCCGCAGGGCCAGGTTCTGGCGATCGATGAAGCCGAGCGTCACGAGCAGGTCGGGAAAGGCGCGGGAACCGGCGCCGATGCCCGAAAGCACCGTCGAAAACAGGATGCAGAATGCACCGAAACTGAAGAGCCAGAACGACCACGGACCCAGGACCTGGGTATACATGCCGGAGAGCACGGTGATCGTCTCCGTGCCGGATGGCCGCAGGCCCAACGGATGGAGCACGCCCGCGCCAAGAAAAAAGAAGGCGAGCGTTGCGCAAGTCAGAATGGCCAGCGTCACCCACACATCGGTCTGGATGACCCGGATCCAGCCCCGGGCGCGCTCAACCCAGCCCGGCGCGTCGCGGTCGCCGCCGATGAAGGTGGGGTATCCCTTTTCGACGCACCAGTACGTGTAGCCCGCGATCTCGCTGGCGGCGACCCCGGTCGCGCCGTACATGGCGAGCGCCAGCACCGCGTACTCCAAGGGAAACTCGAAGGTCAGACCCGACAGGATGTCGGCCCCGGTGACGGCGTATTCCGTCGTCTGCATGAGCAGCGCCGACACGATGGTGGCAAACGTGAAGCTCATGACCAGCACCAGCATGACCTTCTCCAGGCGAGCGTACGCGCCGGTACCGAGGACCACCATGGCGACGACGGCGGCGATGATCGTCGCCCAGGCGCCGTCGACTTCCGGCAACAGCAGACCCAGTCCCTGGCCTGCGCCGCCGATGATGCCCGCAGTGCCGAATATGCCCGGCAGGTAGCCGAGCATGACGATCCACAGCGGCCACGCGACCGGGCCCACTTTGCCCGGCACCCGATTCAGCGCGCGCAGGTACGTGTCCCCGCTCGTAACGACATAGCGGGCGAGTTCCGCCTGGATCAGCGACTTCACCCAGCAGGAGAAGAGCACCCACCAGAGCACGACGAAACCCGCAGCGGCGCCGAGGCCCGCGGTGAGCAGGATCTCGCCCGACCCCACGATGGAGCCGGAAACGACGATCCCCGGACCGAGGCTTCGCAGGCGGCCGCCCAGGGTCGATGGCGGTGACATGGTCCCGCCCGGCCGAATGGTGTAGGGGTCGTCGCTCAAGACTGTCGCCCGCGAACAGCTACTGCCGCTGGTCGAGCTTGTAGGTCACCACCGCCGCGGCAACCTCCTCGCCGTCCTCGCCGACGACCGACACGTCACCGACGCAGATGGTCCGACCGCGCCGCCGCACCGTCGCGATCGCGGACAGGTCGGTCTCCACGGCCAAGCGCAGGAAGTTGATGGTGAAACCGATGGTCGCGCCACGCGCGTTCGAAGGCAGGTCGCGACGCGACCAGAACGCAGCCGTGGCCGCGACGTCCACCAGACCGCTGATCGCACCGCCATGGATGCGGCCAGTACCCAACTGATCCCGATACGGCAATCGCGCGACGACGCGATCCTCGTCCTGCTCCAGAATCTCGACGCCGAGCATCTCCGCGAAGCTCTCCTGGGCGATACGGCGCACGCGATCGACAGGCATGCGTCAGGGTCCGGCGATCCGGCGCCCGGGTCCGCTTGCAGTTTCCGCCATGTTGTTCTCCGGCCGGGTCGCAAGGTTCATCGGCCCTGGCACTTGCGCATGCGTGCCGGGAACCCTGCGAATCACGTTTGGGGGGTGGGATGATGTGGCGCGGGATTATGTCATAGTGGCGTGGATCCCAACGCCCCACGGCACCGTGGACCGACCCCCGGATCGGGAGGAGAAGGATGGCCGCAAGAGCAGAACGCCGCAGTTTCTGGACCTGGGGATACGTCTCGGACGAACCGACCGAAGCACAGCGCAGGCAGGCCGCCCGACGGGTTTCCGAGCGACTCGGCCGGGAGGTGCAAGTTCCGCCCGTTCCGGCGACCGCAGACATCACATTGCCGGCAAGCCGCATCGACATCCCCCCTCGGTTGTCCGCTTTCGTCCGGTCGGACAAGACGGAAAGGCTGACCCACACCTACGGCGGACACAGCACCGAACTCCTCTCGGCGCTGCGCGGGGTGTTCAGGAACCCGCCCGACGCGGTGGCCCACCCACGGACGGAAGCCGAACTCGAATCCGCCCTCGAATGGTGCGATGCGAGAGGTTGTGCCGCGATCCCCTACGGGGGCGGCACTTCGGTGGTATGGGGCGTGAGCGTGCCGGAAACCGCCAATGGCGCCGTTACCATCGACATGGACAACCTGAACGACGTGCTCGAAGTCGACGAAGTGTCACGCGCGGGCAGATTCCAGGCAGGCATCCTCGGCCCCGATCTCGAATCGGCGCTGCGTCCCCAGGGCCTGACGTTGCGGCACTTTCCGCAGAGCTTTCCCTGGTCCACCGTGGGAGGATGGGTCGCGACCCGCTCCGGCGGACACTACGCGACGAACCACACGCACATCGACGACTTCGTCGAATCCACTCGCATGCTCACGCCCGCAGGATGGATGGAAACGCGCCGCCTTCCGGGCAGCGGCGCGGGTCCCAGCCCGGACCGGCTGGTGATCGGCTCCGAAGGTGCGCTCGGCATCATCAGCGAGTGCTGGCTGCGCCTGCAGAAACGGCCCAGGTACAGGGCCAACGCCGGTGTGCTGTTCCGCGACTGGCACGCGGGCGGCGAGGCGGTCCGCGCCATCGTTCAGGCGAGACTCTGGCCGGCGAACCTGCGCATTCTCGATCCGGCCGAGGCCGGGGACAAGGCCGGGCTCGACGGCACGCACGCGCTCCTGATCATCGGCTTCGAATCGGCCGATCTTTCCCAGGGTGAACATCTCAGGAGTGCCGTGGCCATCGCCCGGGGCCACGGCGGTCTTGTCGACGATGAGGACTTGGTCATCGACGATGGCGACGGACAGACCGGACGCCGCGGCGGGGCCGTCGGGGCCTGGCGACAGGCGTTTATCGGCGTCAACGCCGGCGCGACGAACGGGCTTGGCCTGTTGTCCGACACCTTCGAGACCGCGATCACCTGGGACCGCTGGCCCGAATTCGACACAGCGGTCCGCGCGCGCATGCAACGTGTACTCGACGAGGTGCTGGGCGACGGCGCGTTCCTGTCCTGCCGTTTCACACACGTCTATCCCGATGGTCCCGCGCCCTATTACACGTTCAACGGCGCGGCGCGTTCCGGTGCCGAAGCGGAGCAGTGGCGGGCCATCAAGGACGAAGCCATGGCCACCGTCGTCGACGCGGGCGGTACGGTGACGCATCACCACGCCGTCGGCCGCATGCACCGACCGGCCTGGGACCGGCAGCGACCCGATCTCTTCGGCGCGGCGCTCACGGCGGTCAAACGTCGATTCGACCCGAACGGGATACTCAATCCGGGGGTCCTCGTCGACCCCGCGTAGCTATCGCCCGACCCGCCTGCCCAACCAGTCGCGCATCGTCTGAGACACGACTTCGCTGGCGTCCTGCTGCACGAAGTGACCGGCGCCGGGAATCGTCACCAGCGTCAGGTCGCTTTCCACCCACTCCCAGGTGCCGTTCAGCGCACCGGGCAGCAGCGCCTGGTCATCGAGGCCGTGGAACATCAGTACCGGACATTGCACCTTCGGCAACGCGACCGCATCGCCGGCTTGCGCAACGGACGGAAAGTTCGCCTTGTAATAGTTCAGCATAGCTTCGAAGTCGGAGCGCTCGAACGCCTCCACGTAGCGTTCTCGGGCCGACTCGTCCGTCACCCAGCCAGCCAGCGCCTCGGCGGTCAAGGAGAGGTGCGCATCGGGCTTCTGAAACGCGTACGCATAGGCGCTGCTCCGTTGCTGGTCGGGATTCGTCGCCAGTTCCCGTCTCAGGCCCGCGGGATGGGGCAAGTTCAGGATCACCAGCGAGGACACCAGTTCCGGGCGCGACATGGCGAGGCTCCAGGCGATCGCGCCACCCCAGTCGTGGCCGACAACGACCGCGGACGTCTCTGCTTCTGCCGCGATGACCGCAGCGACATCGGCTACCAGCAAGGGCATGGCATAGCTCTCCACGCCCTCGGGTCTGTCGCTCCCGTTGTACCCGCGCAGGTCCACAGCGGCGACCCGATAGCTGTCTTCGAGTGCCGCCATCTGGTCGCGCCACGAATACCAGAAGTCCGGAAAGCCGTGGACCATGACTACGAGAGGCCCCGCGCCAGCAACGACGTAGTGGATCCTGACGCCGTCGTTCTCCGCGTGACGATGTTCGACCCGGTCCATCAGGTCGGCATGTCCGTGCGCGCAGGCCAGCGCAATCGCCAAACCCGCGAAGAATCTCCCATGTCGCGTACCCCGAGCCATCCTCCAGCGAATAATGTCCAAGTGGTCGACGCCGCTCAATCGGCGAGCGATGCGTCCGAACCCTCGACGATCCGGCGCGCGGGGTACGTGACGTACTCGCGCCCGGTCTCGTCCTGCATCTCGCGAATCCGCCGAAAAATGGCACTCACGTCGTAGTCCGCGCGTGCGGCGATTCCGTCCCGAACCGCCCGGACTTCCGCAATGACCGGGTCAGGCCGTGTCGTTTCCATGTCCAGTCTCCATCAGTTCGTTGGGCGTACAGATCACCGGCGGTTCGTAGCCCGCCTCCCTGCACGCGCGTTCGATTCGTACCCTCATCGCCGCATTAGCGATGTGCCGGAAGTTCCATGTCACCAGATACTCGACGCCGTTGGTCACGGCAATCGCGATGTGCGCGGCATCCGCCGCAGCTTCGCGCGGAACCGCCCCGAGATCAAGAAGGTGCTCCGCAAGTTTCTCCGCATCGCGAGATGCGCTCAGCAGCTCAACGCCTTCGAGCGCTTTCAGACGAGCGCGGGCCGCGCTCCGGTCGCCAGCACGAGTTCCGATGCGACGAGATGGAATCTGGCGGCAGCGTCCCGCCACCACTCGCGGGTCACTTCCTGGTACGCCGCGACCACGACGTCCCGAGACGGCCTGGCTGTGAGGTAGCTCACGACCGAAGTCTCGATGTAGGCGGTCGAGTTCATTTACGGACGGTCGGCCATCGGTTCCCTATTCGTTCCACACCCGTTTGCAACCCCTTGGACTGCGCCGGCCCCGCGTACCCCGAGCCATCCTCCGGCGAATATACCCGCTTCCCCGATGCTTCGTGTATTTTCACGGCAACGATTCTGTACGTGCACAACTGCCCGGGGCTGACTGCGTATGACCCACGCTCGGCTGACCGTCGATCTCGACGCGCTCGCGGCCAACTATCACAAGTTTCGCAAGGCTGCCGCTCACGGTTCGGCCGCCGTGGTCAAGGCGAACGCATACGGCCTCGGCGTGGGACCGGTGGCCCGACGGCTGGCCGCGGAGGGATGCAGGCAGTTCTTCGTCGCGACGGACGCCGAGGGGCGCGAACTGCGACGCATACTGCCCGATACCCGGACTTTCGACATCTTCGTTTTCTCGGGGGTCGTCGAAGGCGAGGGGCTGATTCCGGTGGTGAACCACGCTGACCAGTTGAGGGCGGGGCCGGTCGCACTGCATGTCGATACCGGCATGCATCGGTTGGGGTTCGATGACATCGGTCCCGAGTCGATCGCGGCGGACACCGAAGTCAGGCTCCTGGTGACCCATCTCGCCTGCGCCGACGCGCCGGACCACGCCCTCAACAGCGAACAGCTCGACCGTTTCAAGGCGTTGGCCGCCCGGTTCCCCGGTGTCCCCACGAGCATCGCCAACTCGGCCGCCATTCTCGCCGGCGTGGAGGGTGTCGGGCGTCCCGGCATCGGTCTCTATGGCGGCAATCCCTACGCGGCGCGGGAGAATCCGATGCGCTGCGTCGCGACGCTCGAGGGCGAGGTGCTGCAGGTGCGAAAGGTCGCGGCCGGCGTATCCGTCGGTTACGGCGCCTCCCACGTGACTCGGCGCGACACGGTGGTCGCGGTGGCCGGCCTGGGCTATGCGGACGGGTTGCCGCGTGCCCTTTCGAATCACGGGCAGGCCGCCTTCGGGAAGATCACGGCACCGATTATCGGGCGCGTGTCCATGGACCTGACGCTGGTGGACGTGACGGAACTTCCGTCGGTTACACCCGGCGACTGGATCGAGTTCTTCGGACACAACGTGGGTATCGATGAAGTCGCCGCCTGGGCAGACACCATCAGCTACGAGATCCTGACAGGCGTCGGCAACAGGGTCTTGAGAATGTACGTGCCCTGACCGCGCCCCGCCGTATATGATCCGCGCTCACGTCTTGATCGGGAAAAGATCGTCATGGCCGCAGTCAAAAGGAACGGCGTCGTCAGGGACCAGGTCGCGGTCGTCACGGGCGCCAGCCGAGGCATCGGCGAAGCGATCGCCAAGCGCCTCGCCATGGAGGGAGCGAAAGTGATCGTCTCGGCGCGCACCGTCGAGGCGTCGGACCATTTCCTTCCCGGAACCATCAAGCAGTGCGCGCAGGACATCGTGGACGCCGGCGGCGAGGCGGCTGCAGTCCGTTGCAACCTGGCGGACGCGGACGACCGACGCAATCTCATTGCAGAGGCCGAGCGCCTGTTCGGGCCGGTAGACATCCTCGTCAACAACGCGGCGGTCACCTGGTTCATTCCCATCGCCGACTTTCCAGAGAAGCGCTATCGCACCATGATGGATGTCCAGGTCTACGCTGCGGTCGAACTCGCACAGATGATCCTCCCCGGCATGGTCGAGCGCGGCAGGGGGTGGATTCTCAACATCTCGTCGCATGCCGCCCTGCATCCCGACGCCAGGGCCGGCGGCGGACGCGGCGGCACGGTCTACGGGATGTGCAAGGCGGCGCTGGAGCGATTCACCACCGGCCTCGCGCAGGAAGTCTACGGCAAAGGCATCGGCGTCAACGTGATATCGCCCGGCCTCGTCGCGACGCCCGGCGTCGTGCACCACCAACTCATAAACGACACGAATCGGGACCGCGTGACCCCGGTGGAGCACATGGCCGAGGCGTGCCTGCGCCTGTGCCACGGCGACCCCGCCGTTATCACCGGACGCATCGACTATGCCGACCAGGTGATGGAAGAATTCAAACTCGAACCCGCCGAGCTGGTCTAGACCGGCGGCGCATCCAGGATAGGAAAATGACGGCGTCCCTGCACAACGAGTTCCCGCCCGGATCCATCGAGGCGAAGGACCTGGAACACCTGCTGCATCCCAACACGAACCTCGGCGCCCACCAGGCGCAAGGCCCGGTCGTGCATGCCCGCGCGAAGGGCGTTTACCTGTGGGACAACCATGGCAAGCAGTACCTGGAGGGTATGGCGGGCCTCTGGTGCACGGCAATCGGTTACGGCGAAGAGGAACTCGCCCGGGTCGCCAGTGAGCAGATCAGGAAGCTCTCCTTCTCGCAGTTGTTCGCCGGGAAGACCCACGAGCCGAGCGTGCTGTTGGCGGAGAAGCTCAAGTCGATGATGCCGTTCGACGCGGGACGCGTCTTCTACGGTCTCTCCGGGTCCGACGCGAACGACACGCAGATCAAGCTGATGTGGTACTACCACAACCTCATCGGCAAACCGGAAAGGAAGAAGATCATCTCGCGCCTCGGCGCCTATCACGGCCTGACCGTCGCCAGCGGCAGCCTGACGGGCCTGCCGCCGTTCCACGCGCATTTCGATCTGCCGATACCGGGAATGCTCCACACCGCGAGTCCGCACTACTACCGCCAGGCCCACGAAGGGGAGTCCGAGGACGCGTTCACCACGCGCCTCGCGCAGGAACTCGATGACCTGATCGTGGCGGAAGGCCCGGAAACCGTGGCAGCGTTCATCGCCGAGCCGATTCTCGGCGTCGCCGGCGTCATCGTCCCGCCGGACGGCTACTACGACAAGATCCAGGCCGTCCTCGAAAGACACGGCGTACTGTTCATCGACGACGAAGTGATTTGCGGATTCGGCCGCACGGGCAAACCGTTCGGCGCCGAGACCATGGGCATCCGGCCTGACACCATGACCGTCGCCAAGGCGCTGTCGTCCGCGTACCTGCCCATCTCCGCGGTGATCATTCCGGAGTCGATGTACGAACCTCTCAAGGCGGCCAGTGACGAGGTGGGCATCTTCGCCCACGGGTTCACCTACTCCGGACACCCGGTCTGCGCCGCGGTCGCGCTGCGCAACCTGGAACTCATGGAAGAGCGCGGTCTCTTCGCCCACGCTGCAAGGGTCGGCGAAACGTTTCAGGCGCGGCTGGCCGAACTGGCGGCACATCCCGTAGTGGGAGAGGCACGCGGCAAGGGGCTGATGGGCGCGGTCGAAATGGTCGCGGACAAGGAGACGAAACAGCCTTTCGATGCCGGACTGGGGATCGGGCCCTACTGCATGCAGCGGGCCATGGACCACGGGCTCATCGTACGAGGTCTGGGCGACTCGGTCGCGATCTGTCCGCCGCTGATCATCACCGACGCGCAGGTCCACGAACTCTTCGACAAGCTCGGCAGGGCTTTGGACGAGACGTTGGAATACGCCGCCAAAGGCGGGTAGCCGAAGCTTTCGGAGTGATTCACCGCGCCGCCAGGTGCGGGCAAGCAAGGGGAACAAGATGGAATTTGGCGTTCAGGTAAACGTGTATCGAGTCTCCGCGGAGCAGGTGCTCGCCTCGGCACAAGCAATGGAAGCGGGCGGCTGGGACAGCATCTGGTTCGCCGACCACTTCATTCCTCCCCGTTGCACCCACGAGGAGGAAGCACTGACGGCCTTCGAGGGCCTGTCTGCGATCGCCTTCGTCGCCGGCATGACGAAAAAGCTCAGGCTCGGGAACCTGGTAGTGGGCAACACCTACCGCAATCCGGCGCTGCTCGCCAAGATCGCCGGCACCATCGACACCCTGAGCGGGGGGCGGTTCACCCTCGCCGTCGGCGCGGGCTGGTACCAGCGGGAACACGAGGCCTACGGCTGGACGTTTCCGTCGATGAAGGAGCGCCAGGACCGTTTCGAAGAAGCCTGCGAACTCATCCGGCTGCTGATCCACTCGGAGGATCCGGTCAGCTTCGACGGCACGTACTACCGGATCGACGCGGCCCGCCTGTCGCCGGGTTCCTACGCCGAGCCGATCCCCATCATGGTCGGCGGGACGGGTCCGAAACGGACACTCCGGACGCTCGCGAAATTCGGCGACGTCATGAATCTCGACGGCTGGGCGGGCGGCGGCCTGGCATTGGACTACTACCGTTACAAGGCCGACATCCTCGAGCGGCACTGCGAGGACGTGGGCCGCGACCCCGCCGAGATCCGCCGGACGGTGCTCATGCCCTGCCTCCTCAGCGAAAACAAGGCGCGGAACGAAGCGTTCGTTGGCCAATTCGGCCCCGGCACAGTCGCCGGAGGAAGGCAATACGTCATCGACCGCATCGGCGAGTTCGAGGACGCCGGGATCGCCGAGATCATGTTCGGTGCCCTGCCGTCCGGAAACGTCGGATTGCTGCAGAAATTCGACGAAGAGATCCTCTCCGCCTTCCGGTAGGCCGGTCGAGGGCCGTCAGCCTCGGGTTGCCTCTCCCTGGATCGCCAGCGCCCTCTCCGCGACCGACGCGAAAAAGCTCGCCCCGTAGGGGATCGCGGCATCGTTGAAGTCGTACTCTGGATTGTGCACCGGCGAGGAGTCGCCGTTGCCGAGAAGCAGATAGCAACCGGGCACTTCGTTCAGCATGTAGGAGAAGTCCTCGGAACCCGTTCCCACGTGCAGGCGCCGCCGCACGTTTCCGCTCCCCACCAGTTCTTCGCACACTTCGCCGGCCAGTCGCGTCGCCACGGGATCGTTGACGACGGGTTCGTACGTGGGGCGAAAGTCCACCTTCGCGGAACCGCCGTGCGCCTTCGCGATACCACCGGCCAACTCCCGCATGCGATCCGCGACGAGTTCCATGACGTCCATGGAGAACGCCCGCGCCGTCCCGGAGAGCCGCGCGGTCACGGGAATGACGTTGTAAGCGTCGCCTGCATGGATCTGGGTCACCGACACGACGGCAGTCTCCGTTGGCCGCACATTGCGCGACACGATCGACTGCAGGCCCAGGGCGAGTTCAGCAGCGATCACCACCGGATCCACCGCGGTGTGCGGAAACGCTCCATGACCGCCGACGCCGACGATGTCGATATCAAAATACGCTCCGGCCGCCGTCACCGTGCCCGATACCGCGCCGAAGCGGCCGACCGGCATGCCGGGCGCATTGTGCATCCCGAACAACCTGTCGCAGGGGAACTGCTGGAAAAGGCCGTCCTCCACCATGGCGCGGGCGCCACCGATGCCTTCCTCCGCCGGCTGAAAGATGAAAACCACCTGGCCGCGGAAGTTTCGCGTGGCCGCCAGGTACTCGGCCGCGCCGAGCAGCATGACCGTATGTCCGTCGTGGCCGCAGGCATGCATGGATCCTTCGTGGGTAGACCGGTGCGCGAATGTGTTCGCCTCCTTGATGGGCAACGCGTCCATATCCGCGCGCAGCCCCACCGAGGTGGTCTCGTTACCCTCTCGCAACACGCCCACAACGCCGGTGTTGCCTATGCCCCGGTGCACCTCGACACCGAATTCCTCCAGTTTCCCGGCCACGAATTCAGCGGTTCGCCGCTCCTCGAAGCCGAGTTCCGGATGGGCGTGAATGTCGCGCCGCCAACGCGCATGCGTATCGTGCCTGGCGACGATTTCCTCAATGAGCGGCATTCTTCATCCCCTGACGGAACGATCCCTGTTCGCCGGATCTCTTCGACAACATGGTAACCCCAGAATCTGGGCCGCACCCGCCAGCCCACAGCCCTCTCCCAATGCCGAGACTTGCGTTACAAGCATTCCGCAGGGGTATGCTTGGTTACTCGATCAAGTGCACCACGACGCGGAGCAGTCCGGAAATGCGTTACGAAATCATATCTGCCGATTGCCACATCGATCTGCCCTGGCTCCCGGAGGATCTCTTTACCGGCAACGCGCCCGCCGCGCTGCGTGATCGGATGCCCTATGTGGAAGAAAGGGAGGATGGCCGCTTCTGGGTGAGCCGCAGCGGCGCGCAGTTCGGACTGCAAAACGGCATGGGCTCGGCGGGACGCGTCTACGTGCCGGGACAGATTCACCGGTCGGACCGCATGGCGGCACAGGGCCTCTACAGCGATGGAGAGAAAGGCATCCCTCGACTCACGGACCCCGAGCTACGGGTGCGCGACCAGGATCTCGATGGCATCCAGGCGGAGGTGATCTACGGCATCCTCGGCACGTCGAACCGCCTGAACGACGACGAAGCCGCGACCGAAGTCATGCGCATCTACAACGACTGGATGGCGGATTTTTGCTCCGCCAGACCCGAGCGCTTTGCGGGAATCGCGAGCATTCCGAGCCACGATGTCTCGATTGCGTGCGACGAGGTGCGCCGGGTCGCCGAGCGCGGTGCGCTACGCGGGATCGAGGTGGCGAGCACCTACGACATGACGCCGCTGTTTCATCCCTCCTGGGAACCGCTTTGGGCAGTGGCTGAGGAAGCCAGTCTCCCGCTGCACTACCACACCATCGGCGGGGGGCGCCGCTATGACGTCGACGCGCTCGCTCCCCTGCAACGGCGACAGGCGTTCGCCGTGAACATCACGAGTTTCCAGTTGGCGATGTCGAAGATCGTCATGGAGATCATCTACGGCGGCGTGCTCGAAGCGCATCCGGGATTGAACGTGGTGGTGGGCGAAAGCGGCATCGGGTGGATTCCCTACATCCTCGAGCACATGGACCTCGAGTGGGAAGACCAGTTCACGGACCTCACGCTGACCATGAAGCCCTCCGAGTATTGGCGGCGGCAGTGCCATGCCACCTACCAGTCGGACCCCATCGGCATCCGGCTGCTCGACATCCTGGGCGAAGAAAACGTGATGTGGGGAAGCGACTTCCCGCATCCCGACGGCGTGTGGCCGGATTCCAGGGAGTTCATCGAACGCGAACTCGGCGGCGTACCCGACTCGGTGCGGCGGAAGATCACCTGCGAGAACGCCGGCCGACTGTACGGCTTCCTCGACTGAAGGGTCCTTCGCCACGGTCAGGACAGACCTGACCCGGCACGGTAAACACGCGCCGACGTAATGCATCTTCCCTCGCGCGCTGCTAAGGTTTGGCGTCCCGCGCCCGTAGCTCAGTTGGATAGAGCGTTGGCCTCCGAAGCCAAAGGCCACAGGTTCGAATCCTGTCGGGCGCGCCACAGAATCTGCGGGTGTTCGGTGTTGTGGTTCAGACGGCAGCCGAGCCGCGCAAATTTGCAGTTGCGATCAGGGTGGGCAATGATCTCTGCGGCAACCGCCATGGTCCGTTTCCGAGAGGTTTTCATGACGCTTCGACCTGCATTCGCCAAGTGTGCCGCTTTCCTGGCTGGCGGGCTCCTGGCCTCAAGCTGCCTTGCAGCGGATGTCGGCGAACTCGCCCCCGACTTTCGCTTGCCTGGTTCCGACGGCCACCAGCACGCGCTTGCCGACTATCGTGGCCGGTTCGTCGTGATCGCATTCTTCCCCAAGGCCTTCACCGGCGGCTGAACCATGCAGTGCAAGGCGCTGCGTGACAGCGCCAAAGAGATCGGGGCGTTCGATGTCGCCTACTTCATGGCGAGCGTCGATGCACCGGAAACAAACACGGCTTTCGCCGTAGAGAATGGGGCAGGCTTTCCTATCCTGTCGGACGCCGATAGCACGGTGTCCGCGGCCTACGGCGTGTTGTCCGAACGCGGGTTCGCGAAACGGTGGACCTATTTCATCGACCCGGAAGGCGTCATTGTCCGAGTCGACCGGGAAGTGGACGCGCGCAGCGCCGGAGCCGATCTCGTGACGCATCTTGAGGCACTGGGCGTACCCCGCAAAGACCCGTAGAACGGCACGGTCGGGTCAGGGATCCGTCTTGTCCCGGTACTCGCACAAGTCCTCGATCACGCACGCGCCGCAACGCGGTTTGCGCGAGGTGCAAATGTAGCGTCCGTGAAGGATCAGCCAATGGTGGGCATCGCGTTTGAACGCCGCCGGCGTGAAGCGCAGCAGTTTTTCTTCCACCTGTCGCGGCGTCTTGCCCGGCGCGAGCCTGGTCCTGTTGGATACGCGGAAGATGTGCGTGTCAACCGCGATGGTCGGCTCGCCGAAGGCCGTGTTGAGAACGACGTTGGCCGTCTTTCGGCCCACACCCGGCAGCGCTTCCAGAGACGCGCGGTCACGCGGGACTTCGCCGCCGTGCAGCGAGATGAGCGCTTCACAGGTCTTCAGGATATTGGCGGCCTTGGTGTTGAACAGGCCGATGGACTTGATGTGCTCCTTCAGTTTCGGGAGCCCAAGGTCGAGGATCGCCCGCGGCGTACCCGCTTCGGCGAACAGCGTTTTGGTCGCCAGATTCACGCTGACGTCTGTCGCCTGCGCCGAGAGGATTACGGAGACCAGGAGTTGGAAAGGAGACTGATACTTCAGCTCGGTCGTCGGCGCAGGGTTTTCGGCCTGCAGACGCTGGTATATCTCGCGTCGTTTCTCGTTGTTCATGCGTCGCCCGTTCTCAGCCCAGGCAGGTGGCAGCCGCGGTCAGCCCACCCGGCAAGGCGCATTCAATTCGCGTCGGGGTCGAGGAATTCCCCAATGTCCGAAACCGGTGAGAACGAGTAGTCCACACCATCGTCATCCGCATCAATGAACGGCCCCGTATCGCTGACGTTCGAACCTATCCATTGACTATCCGATTGACTATCGTCGGATTCCAATGAAACCGGCCGCCGGATTTCCTCTTCATCGGGCGTGTCCGGCGCTGATGCCACAACAGGCTCGGTCCGGCTGGGCTGCACGAATTCGCCCGATTGCCCCGGAGGCGCAACGTCTTCGGCCTCCACGGGTATCACGTCGGCAGGCCCTTCGCCCGGCGAGTACCACAGCGCGAACCCGCCCGCTCCCAAAACGAGGATGATCGTCACCGTGAAGGCGGACGAGCTTCCCGCCTTCGACCAGGACATCAGATCACTCCTTGGGGGCGTTCACGTCTATGCGAGACACGAAACAGTAGCCGTTGTGCTTCTTGCTGTCGTCAACCCAGACTTTCACGGTTCGACCCGTCACGAAAGCCAACTGTGCCGAATCGTACATGCGCAGCGCATTCGACTTGCTCGCGTGTTCGCCGGAACAACTGAACGTCACCCATGCCGTCGTCGGGCAATCGAGTCCATTGTCTGATGGCGACTCGCTGAGCGCGACCATACAGCCACCCCACCTGTCGTCCGCCACCGTCAGCGTCTTTTTCACCTCCGCCTCGAACGACGCTTCCGCCGCCTGTACCGGCACCGTCAACACTACCGACATGGCCAACGCCACAGCCAAAAACCTGACCGATCCTTGAATGGTCACGGAACCTCCTCTGTCTTCAATGACGCCTCACCGCCATCGGCACACCAGCCGCGCAACGGCTCGCTGTCGACAAGCAGGTTCGAGGATACATCCGCGACTCAATTGGGTCCACGATCCGATCAGACCGGGGGTCGAAGATAACACTCGCATTGAACCCCTTCTCACGTTGAGTGGCTGAACATTGTCGGGGTATGATCGCGCGTCGTCCTGTCACGGACGAGTTCAAACCGGAGCTGTCGGACGCCAGGTCGGCATGACCGAGTAGGCCCTTAAGGCAAGCAAGTGTTCCTGATCGAGAAGCGTTACTGGCGTTACGCGGTCTACCGAGCGTACTTCAACCTGATCGGGGAAGCATCCAGGTACTACCTGGGGTGGCTATGGTGGTTTCTCGAACCTGTGGCCATGACGGGGGTTTTCTACCTCGTCTTTACTTATATCCGACCGTCAAACATGGAGAACTTTACCTACTTCATCCTGATCGGCGTCACCATGTGGCTGTGGTTTTCGAATGGCGTGGGAAATTCCACTGCCAGTCTTTTTGGCGGGCGCGGCATTATTTCGTATGTCCGCCTGCCCAAGCTGACGTTTCCACTCGTCAGCGTGGCGTCCGCGACGCTAAAACAGGCGTTCGTCCTTTTGATCGTCCTCGTTGTAATGGGCGTTACGATCGGACCGTCGACCGCATGGCTGTACCTTCCACTCCTCGCCCTCGCCCAGTTTCTGCTCATACTGGCCGTCGCCTCGTGCGTGGCGATCGTTTGCTGCTATTTGCGGGATCTACGGTTCATCGTGGGGTCAGGGCTGACGTTGATGATGTTCTGCTCGGGACTCTTTTTTCCCATCGACAGCATGCCAGTCGAATGGCAACCGTACTTCAGGCTGAATCCCATGGCGGTGATGCTGGAACAGTACCGCCTCGTCCTGCTGTATCAAACTGCCGCGGATCTCGCCTGGTGTGTCAAGGTGATCGCCGGCAGCACGCTTGCGCTATACCTGATCAGGTGGTCCCTCGAACGCATGGATCTGACTCTCACCCGTCGCGTGATGGACTCTTGAAGTCGAACTGACAGCACCGACCTATCGATTCAACTGCGACGCCCCGATGCTCACAGGCGCCGGAGGAAAACTCGACCGACGTACGGGTCCTCCTCCAGGTATTTCGCCATGCCTTTCCCTTCGACCTGGTAGAGGCACTCGAACGATCCACGCCTGGCCGTCTTTTCGACAAACCTGTCGATGTTGATGAATCGCCGATAGTGCGACCCAAAACGCTTGTCGCTCTCCGCGTCTTTTTCCGTTCGGAACTCGAAGTAGCACCTCGCTCCAGAACGCAGGCACTGAGACAACGCGCTCAATACGAGGTCTTCTTCTTCTTCTGATATCGCGTGGAAGAAGAAACGCGCATAGATCGCCACCCGAGCACGTCTCTCATCTCCCTCCTGGATGGCGGTCTCCTCCATTCGATTCAGGACATCGACGAGAGCGCTGGGCGCGGCAATGTCCACCTGCTTGAATTCGACATCATCGAGACTCTTTTCCCGCACGTGTTTTCGATTGTTATCGATAGCCTTGCCGGAAAAGTCGAGGCCGACGACACGGTGTCCCAATCGGGCGAAGAAGACGGAATCCCGCCCATTGCCACAACCGAGATCGACGATAAACCCGGGCTCAGTCAATTCGATCGCTATTGAAGCTGCAAAAGGCGAGGGCAACGTCGTGTGCGCATAAGCGTAGAAACGCGACCAGTAGTCCTGGATCTTGGTGTGTATCGACGCGTCCCCGACCGGGATGGCGTTGAGCTCATCCATCTTGGCGCGAACCGCCGCGGTTACCCGCCATTGAAAGCTCGGGTCCGGAACGCGCCATCCCGGGCCATAAATCAACTCCAGCAGCGCCTCGGAATCGTTTGGGACCAAAACCTGGCGGCCTTTGAACTCATGTTCCAGGAGCGGGTAGATCTGGTCGCGCGCGAATTTCCCTCCGGCGTTATACATGTACAAGTTGTCGCCTTCCGTCCATGCCATGAAAACGTCAAGAGTCGTTCCCTGAAGTCCCCAATGGAATTGGGCGCTACTATCGGACTGGACCTTCTGGTCAATGTCGGACAACGTCTTTACAACTTGACGGAACTCGCGAACCGCGGCGTCCAGCCCCTGTCCGTCCGCCAGGAAACAGACATCAACATCATCGTCATGCGGAATGAAATCGTTATCGCGAATGCACCCGAGCAGAGTTCCGTAACAGATAAAGAGCCTTTTCGAGAACCGGGCTTCAAATATCCTGTTGCTTTCCTCCAGGGCTCGAAATACCCGCTCGTCGAGATCCCTTTCCTTGAGCGGCCGGATTATCTGGCCGTACTTCGGGTTGATTATGTAACCGCTTTGCAACATGTCCGCGAGTTTGCCGATGTCCTGGCCGTGCGGGTTGTCCACGCAGGGGTCGCGGTCCTTCAGCATCGGCAACCCCTGACCGCCCGGCGTCACGACCTCAACCTGGCCTCGATGCGGGAGCAGCCGGAAAAGTTCGGGAGATATGGGAAACCGGAATCCGGCCAACGGACGATCAAGCGCCTCGCCAATATCGCGTCTTGGAATATCCGCTCGAACCGTGCCGAGCGGCAGTCCTTCAACTCGCACTTCGACTTCGATCAGACCTTCAACTTCATCGTCAACGCACCAGCCAGCAATGAACCAGCGCGAAATCCTCTCGATGTAGCCTCTAATCGCCATTCCGGTATCGAGCTCCGTTCGATTCAGTGAATATGACCCTTGGCACGCAAGTAGTCGTCAAGGGCAGTTTGCCAGGGACGCAACGGACCAACGGCTGTCGAAGTCTTCGAGTTGTCGAGCACACTGTAACGAGGACGTGCCGCCCGCGCGGGAAACTCTTCGCTACTGCATGGAGTCACGGTCGCGGCGACTCGAGCTCGGCCGATGATCTCCCGGGCAAATTCGAACCAACTTGCGGCCCCGTCATTAACCACGTGGTAGCGCCCGGGCGCACAGTCCTCGACCAGCATATGCACGACAACGCGGGCGACATCCGCAGTCGCGGTCGGTGACATGACCTGGTCGTCCACCACACGAAGCGTACCTGTCTCTGTCCCGAGGCGAATCATGGTCTCGACGAAGTTCCCGCCCTTGCCGCTGGCGCCCGCAACGCCAAACAGGGAGGCGACGCGGACAATCACAAGATTGTCAAGCGCAAGAGTCGCCAGCGTCTCGCCGAGAGCCTTTGACGCCCCGTAGACGTTTACCGGTGCCACGGGATCGTCTTCTGTCAGTGGATCGGCGCGCTCGGCATCGCCACCGAAAACATAGTCGGTGCTGACGTGGACAAATCGCGCCCCGCGATGGTCGCATAATTCCGCCAGTCTCTGCACGGCATGGGCATTGACTGCCATCGCGACCGCGGCATTGTCTTCGACCTCATCCGTCCTGTGATAGCCGGTACAGTTGATCAGGGTGTCGAAGTCCAGGTGCTCGAACTGCCGTTCGACCGCATCCGGCGACGCGACATCCACCGCGTCCCGCCCCAGGCTCAGCAGTTCGAAAGGCTCGCCAGATTCCTCGTGACAGCGTCGAATATCGGACCCTAGCTGGCCGTTCGGCCCCAACAGCACGACTTTCATGTCCGGGCGACAAGACCATGCATCTCGCGAGGTCTCCGCCTGGCGGCCGGTCTCACGTCCAAAGTGTCAGGTTGTCGGATGGGCATCCTTTCACCATTTACTATCGCCATTCGAAACGATAGTCCATGTCCCGGACCACGTTGCCGATGACACGTTCGATCGCATGCGCCCACTGGGCATCAAGGTGAAAATCCAACGGGGTGTCATCACCTTGTTCAAAAGGCAGGTCCTTGCAGGTCTCGAACAGCCGCTCCAGGACTTCCCGGCGCAGGTACATCATCGTACCCGATACAAATTCCACGTCTCTCGACTCGGGTTTCACGTCGAGCATATCCACAAGTTCCGTGAACTTCCCAATGTTGCCCCTCAACTCCGTGTCGCGGCACACGCGGGAGCCGATCAGGCCGACGCTGTCGTCCGTCAACATCAGCTTCAGGTTTTCGACCGCAAGCTCCCGAGTCCCCAGCAGAGGAGTCAACAGCCTCCGGCGCCAGAGCAATGCGTCTCCTTCGGCCAGATGCGGACTCTTCTTGGAATGCACCAGGCAGAAGAACCGATAATCCTCCATGGCAACGTTCCGCAACAATCGAAAGTGCCCGCCAATGTCGCGGCCAATATTCGGGCTGACGACGATATTCGCTGTCGGGAATTCGTCCCGAACACGCTGTTCGAAATCGCGCGTGCAGGTTGTTTCGACCAGGTTGACGTAAAGGTCGTAGGCATTCTCAGGCAAGTTCGCGAGGTATCCCGCCATTTCCTCCCAGAGGTCCGGGTAAAACACGTGGGCGAGAACGCACAGCGGCCGTGTTTCCACCAGTTCGGCAGGCATGTCGATCGAAGCCGCACCGAGTGCCGACATCGCCTGACCTCCGCGCCGCGTATGCAACCTGGGTTCCCACCGACCGCTGCACATGTAGTGACGCAATGCGGCCAGGGGCGACTGCCTGGCAAAAGCACTCAGGTCCGGATAGAGGTCAACATACTCGGATGCATTGAAATCCAGCGGGATTTCTCGCGGGTCATCGCAGAGCCCCAGGACGAATTCTCCCCGGGAACCGGCGCGGGACTCTTCGCGGCCGTACCAGCGGTAGTGATCGGCAAGCGCATTGTCCGTGGATGGATCAAGATCCGGATTGAGATCGCGGTAAAAGCCGGCGTCGAAGGCAAACACCTCTTCCTCTCGCAGGTCAATTCGATGGAGCGATTCGATCAGGGGATCGATATCCTCCCGGTCCAACGCAAAGGGAAGCCGGCCTTCGACTGCACCGTGTGACAGGTAGTGCCGCAACGGGTCCGCCCCGCTATTCCGGACGTCTTCGTTGGCGGCAAGGTAATACACCGGATCAAACAGGATTGGCGTATCGCCCTGGCTGTTGGCGGCGTCAGAGTTTCGATCCGCCAGTTGCAACCATCCCGAAGCAACGTAGCACCGATTGGACCGTATCCTTCGGCCCAGGTGACGATCGACAAATCGCGTCGGCAGCAGACGGAGCAAAGGGCCCTTTACCGTCTGTCTGAGCGAACCAAGCGGAATCAACCTCCAGACGAAACCGAGGCATCGGAAGACCGCTCTCGACAAGAGTCGGTTCACACCCCGGAGCAACCTCGACAGAACCGTCTTGACAACGCGCAAGGGTCGGGTGACTCGCCACGACGTCGAGCCGTAGATCGCTTCGATCTGGTTGTCCCGTTCGACGATGGTCCGATCAAGTGATTCAATGTGTGCGTCCTGATCGGCGATCTGGCTGTCCCGCTCAGCGATCTGGCCATCCAGGTCAGCGATCTGCTGGTCCCTCTCACTCAACGACCGGGACACGGAGGCGAGTTGGATGTCCCGATCGGCAACCTGCCGGTTGCTTTCGTTCAACAGTTCACTCACGGAAGTGAGTTTGGTGTCGCGGTCAGCCACGCGCTGGTCGCGTTCCCGAACAGCCCTGTCCAGGTCAGCGATCTGGCTGTCCCGGCTGACCACGGCCTCTTCAAGCAATCGTGCGTTCCGGTCAAGCTCATCGACTTGCACTTCGTATTGCCGATTCCTTTGGATCGCCTGTCTGCCGAGGGCGATGGGACGGCTGAAGTTGGGGGCACAGTCGTTGAGTTCCATCCTGATCGAGTCCAGCGTGTCGGCATCGGCTGTTCGCACGTCTCCCCGTGTCCATCGATTGAGAATCTCGAAAACCGTCTTGACCCATCGCGAGATCAAAGGATCGTCATGAATGCGATCGTCGTCGCTTACGTGATGCCGGATTGATGGCGAAATCAACGATTCCATTTCCGGCTCATCGACGGTCGAACGCGCGGGCCAGGTCACCTGGAGTGCAGAAGCGAGTCTGCCGGCGAGATTCTCCCGATCTTCGAGCACGTCCCCGTAGCGCGTGAAGGCGCGTCGCAACCCGCGCGAACCCGCCTCGGCATCAAGCACATGGCGCAACCAGACGAGCACGCCGATCGAAGGATCGAACTCGTCACGTACGCGTAGCGACGCGGCCACCTCAAGCGGGTTGCGAATGGGCAGCACCACCACCGGTAACGCATCGACACGATCGAACGACTCCTTCCAGAATCCCAGGAGCCGGCAGACGCGAGGATCCTTGAGGACGAACAGCCGGCTGTCCCCGAACTCGCTCGCGAGGATGGCCTGTGCCTTTTCGAGAAAGTCACCCGCTACCGGCGATTTGTACCACTCGGAATCGAACGCGACCCAGTCGTCCCAGCAGGAGCCCGCAGCCTCGAGAATCGCATCGTTGAGAGCCGCGATCTCAGTGGACTCCCAGTACCCCATGGAATTGCTGGAGTCGGCCTCCATCAATGTCTTCGGCAGATCGCAACCCAGGCTGGCAAGAAGCCTTGTCACCGCGGACGTTCCGCTGCGGTGCATGCCGGCGACCAGTACGCCTACTCTGTTGAGGTCTCTTGCAGGCATGGACACAATGGGTCAATCAGGAGATCGCCGGGCCACCGGACCAGCCCCGGACGAAAACTCCGTCAGACCGTTACGGCGGTGCCGCTGGCGGTCACCATGAGCATGCTGCCGCCTTTCCCGACGACCTCGTAGTCGAGATCGATACCCACGACGGCATTCGCTCCTTGCGAGCGCGCGTTCTCGGACATCTCGTCCAGGGCGATTTCGCGCGCTCTCTGCAGTTCTTTCTCGTAGGCGCCGGAACGTCCGCCCACGATGTCGCGGACCCCCGCAAAAAAGTCCCTGAAGATGTTCGCGCCGACAATCGCCTCGCCCGTGACTATTCCCCTGTAGTCACGAACGGTCTTTCCCTCGATCGTGTTTGTTGTCGTCAGAATCATTCGTTGTGCGCCTCGAGAATCTTGAGTGAACTTGCGCTAAGGATGAACTTGATCCGTTCGCCGATGCAACCTGCGCCTCGCCAACTCTCCGCCCGCGCGTGCCGCGGCAAGCAGCAGTCCCGCAATAATGAATGCCCCGGGCGCCAGCGAGGCAAGCGGAACCGCCACGGCGGCGAACTCGCGCGCCGCGCCGAGCAGGACGAGAGCGATCGCGAATCCGCATGCCGTGCCCAGCGCATCCACCAGCGTCCGTCCGATCGGCTGCTTCGATGCGAACTGCTCCAGTCTGCCGAGGATCATGCAATTGGTGACGATGATCTGCACGAATAGCGCGACGCGCTCGTAGAGATCGAACGCGTAGGCCTGCATCAACATCGTCACTACCGACGTGAAGGTCGCGATGACCAGGACGAAAAACGGCAACCGGACCTCGGCGGGAACGAAGGCGCGTATCGTGGACACCGTCACCGCCGAACCAACCACGACGAAGGCGCTGGCGACGGCCAGTCCCAGCGCGTTCTCGATCGTCGTCGTCACGGCCATGAGCGGGCACAGGCCGAGAAGGCGGCCCCACGCTGGATTGTAATGCCACGCGGCATCCCCGAAGACCTGGCGCCGGGTTGCTCGAGTGGGGTCGAGCGGTACGTCGCTCATTCGGAACACCAGGTCTCGGCAGCCCAACGCGAAAGGGCCGTTTCCCGCGCCCGCAGCACCGCGTTGGAGGTCACCGTCGCACCCGTGACGGCATCGACGCGCACACCGCTGTCGAGGCGTCCAATCCAGTCGGACGGCTCGAGGATGTCCGCAAAGCCGGGTGTTTCCGAGTGGCGCGTCACGCGGATGCCGGAAAGCCGCCCGACCTGAAAGGCGGCAACCACGTCCATCGAACCTCCATAGCCCTGCTCCACAATGGCGAGGGCGACCAGGTCCCGGTCACACGCCGCGATATCCGCGTGTCCGGGCATCTCGATGTCGAGTCCCGTGATCTCCTTCAAGGTCGCCTGTCGCCGCTGCCGCTCGTTGGATTCGATACGCTGTTCGGTGATCGCATCAATGCCGGCAAGCAGCGCGCCCGCGACGGCCATCAGGACACCGAGAAACACCGCCGCCCGCGTCATGCCCGCACCATCGCCTTGTCCAGCGCGGGCGCCGCCAGGTTGGCAAGCAACACCGCGAACGCGATGCCGTCCGGATAGCCGCCGAAGCTGCGGATGCAATAGATGAGCACCCCTATCGCAATCCCGAATATCCATTGCGCACCGCTCGACGAGGGCGCGGTCACGGGGTCCGTGGCGATGAAGAAAGCCGCGATAACCGTGCCGCCGGAAAACCAGTGGAACAGGGGGGAACCCAGGCTCGCGGAACTGCCGCCGTCGTATCCGATCGCCGCGCATGCGCCGAGCGCTCCGAGCACGGCGACGGGCATGCGCCAGTTCGCGATCCGCGTCGCGCACAGATAGAGTCCGCCCACAAGCGCCGCGGCGTTGACGATCTCGAAGCCGCGCGCGCCAACGACCCCGAATGCGGGTTGCCGCCATACCTCCGCCACGGTGGCGCCTCCCCGGAAACCGAAAACGTCCAGCGCCGTAGCCCCCGTGAGCGCATCCCAGTCGGCGAAATGTGCCGGGAACGCGACCAGGGCGGCGGCATATCCGACCATCGCGGGGTTGAAGACGTTCTTGCCGATGCCGCCGTAGAGATGTTTGGCCAGGATCACGGCCATGGCCGCCGCAAACACGAGGATGCCCGGATGCAACGCGGGCGGAACGGCGATTGCGATCAGCGCGCAGGTCACCGGCGTACTGGCATCCTTGACCGCTTCGATATTGCGGAATCGGGCCCAGACCCAGCCCGCCTCCATCGCGACACCCGCCGTCACGGTAACGGCCAGGTTGACGACTACACCCGGACCGAAGCAATACGTCGCAGCCGCAAGGGCCGGTATGAGCGCCGCGCCGGTGCGCAGCATGATCGCCCGCGTGTCTAACCCGGATGCATCCATTTGCGGCGGGAGGCCATGCGGGCCTCGCGTTCCTTCTGCTGTTCCACGCGCTGTCTTTCCAGGCGTGCGGCGCGAGCCGCGAACCGGTCCCTCGCGAGCGCCGCGTCAACTGTGCGGCGCTCCTGCTCACGACCTTCCGACTTGCCGTACCGGAATGTCGCAAGGAGCGGCAAACCGCTGGGACAAGCGACGTCGCATGCACCGCATTCGACACAGTCGGCGAGCCTCAGTCCTTCCATCTCGGACCAGTGCCCCGCGTTGATGTGCCGGAACATTTCCTGCGGCAACAGACCCTCGGGACAGGCGCGCGCGCACCAGCCACAGCGGATACACGGACTCGCCGTCCGCGGAGTGCGCACGCTCACGGCGCGTGTGGTCTTGGCGATGGACTCGAGTTCCGACGCCACCCAGCCCGTAACCGGACCGCCCACGATCACCTGACCTTCGGACAACGGCAGCTCCCAGACCGGATGACCGATACGCAGCCAGGCGTTCACGTCGCCCACGGTGACGACGCGCTCTACCAGGCGCTCGCCACAGTTCCATGCACGGTGGATGGCGAATACCGTGGCAACGTTGAACACCACCACGCCCACCTCTGTGGGAATCTGTTTTCCCAGGTCCACGCCCAGCACCCGCGCTACCAGCGACCGTTCCGAACCGGAGGTATAGGAACCCGTGACCCGCGCTGTTTCGACACCCGGAATACCATCCACGGAACAATCGCCTCCGGAAGCGTCAGGCGCCTCCACGCCCTCGCCGAGGGCGATGACCGTCCTCGGTTTTCCGAGGTAGTCCTCAAGGGCTTCGATGCCGGACGCCACTTCGTCGGCGTGTTCACGCAGCAGCGCGGCATCCGCCGAGACCTTGGGCTCGCACTCGACGGCATTGACGATGAGCGTCCTTACCTCGCTGTGCTTCGCTTGCTGGAGCTTCAGCCAGGTCGGATAACCCGCACCGCCCAATCCGACGATGCCCGCCTCGCGCACCGTCTCCACCAGGTCTTTCGCCGTCAGCGGCGGCGCGATGTCTTCGCGGCCGTCGGGGTGCAGCAGCATTCCTGTCGCTCCCACCTCGACCACTGCGGACGCGCCCGCATGCAGGCAATCCGCGGCCGGGCTCGATCCCCCGCGGGCAAGCACGTCCCCGGCCCGGACCCGTGTGCCAGTGGCCACGCACGGCTCGTACCGGCCGGTGCCGGTAAGCAGCGGGTATCGCAACACGGAAGGCAGGGGAAAGCGTTTCACGGCCTCTTCCATCTCAGCGTCTCGGCGGCGAGCGGCTCGAGCGCGATGCAATCGACCGGACACGGGGGCAGACAAAGTTCGCATCCCGTACACCGTCCCTCTATCACCGTATGCACGTACCTGCTCGCACCGACGATGGCGTCCACCGGACACGCATCGAGACACAGGGCGCAGCCGATACACGCCACTTCGTCGATCACGGCCACGCAGTTCGCCGGCGTCCCGACTACCGGTTGCTCCGCCTCCCGTCCAAGGAGGTTGGCAATCGCCTCGGCGGTTGCCTGCCCGCCCGGCGGGCAAAGATCCAGCGGCGCGCCGGCAGCGATAGCTTCCGCATAGGGCCGGCATCCGGGATAGCCGCACTGCGCGCATTGGGTCTGCGGCAACAGCGCATCGACGGCCGACACCAGCCCGTCCGCGTCGTCCGCGAAGCGTTTCCGCACGAATCCAAGGGCGGCGCCGACCACCAGTCCGAGAACGCCGAGAACGAGCGCTGCCAGGATCATTGACCGATCCCCCGCAGCCCGTGGAAGGCAAGCGACATGATGCCAACCGTGATCAGCGCCACCGGAGTCCCCTGCAACGCGGGCGCGATCGACTCGGTTTCGAACCGCTCGCGCAGGGCGGCGAAGCAGATGATCACGATGGAAAACCCGAAAGCCGCGCCAAGCGCCACCGCAATGGTCTGCAGCACGCCAACGCCGCTATCGGTAACGATCAGGGCCACGCCGAGCACCGCGCAATTCGAGGTGATCAGTGGCAGGTAGATGCCGAGCACTTGGTGCAGCACCGGACTTACGCGCTTGACGAAGGCCTCGGTGAACTGGACGACACCGGCGATGGCGACGATGAAGGCGACTATCCTGAGGTAGCCCAGATCCAGCGGCACCAACAGGTAGTGGTGCATCGCATACGCGGCCAGGCTCGACACCGAGAGCACAAAGGCCGTGGCAAGGCTCATGGGCAGTGCCGTGTCGAACCGGTTGGACACGCCCATGAATGGACACAGTCCGAGAAACTGGACCAGCACGAAATTGTTGACCAGCGCGGCCGTGACGAGCAGAAGCAGCAGCTCGCTCAGTTAGCGAACCTCCATTCCCGGGACGGCGCCGTCATCCGGCGTCACAAGGAATATCTGGCTGCCGCCGGGACCTGCGGCCAGGACCATGCCCTCCGACGTGCCGAAGCGCATCTTGCGCGGCGCGAGGTTGGCGACGACGATGGCGTGGCGACCGACCAGCGCGGCCGGATCGTACGCCTCCCTGATGCCGGAAAAGACCTCCCGGCGATGATCGCCCAAGTCGAGCGTCAGTTTCAGAAGCCGGTCGGCGCCGTCCACCGCCTGCGCCTCCACGATGCGGGCGACGCGCAGATCGACCTTGGAAAAGTCATCGATGCTGATGGAATCCTGGTCGGGGGCACTCTCGGCGGGCGCCGGCTCCTGCTCCGTGGACGCTTCCACCATGCGGTCGACGGCCTTTTTCTCCATTCGCCGGATCAGGGGCTTGAACCTGCCGATTCGGTGACCGGCGAGTGGTCTTGCCGCGTCCTCCCAGGCCATCGGCGGCACCTCCAGAAATGCCTCCGTCCTCTCGGCGAACGCCGGAAGGATAGGCTTCAGATAGATTGCGATGACCCGAAACAGGTTAATGCCCATGGAGCAAATGTCCTGCACCTCCGAAGAGCGATCCGCTTCCTTGACTAGACGCCACGGGGCATGTTCATCGATGTAGCGGTTCGCCATATCGGCCAGAGCGGTGATCTCCCGCGCCGCGCGGCTCACGTCCCCGGAGTCGTAGAGGTCCGCCAGCCGCTCCCGCGCTGTGGAAACTTCCTGCCACAAATCCGTATCGTGGAGCGTCGACGACAGCACGGAGTCGAAGTGCCGGTGCAGGAATCCCGAGCACCGGGACGCGATATTGACGATCTTCCCGACCAGGTCCGAGTTCACGCGCTGGACGAAGTCGTCGAAATTGATGTCGATATCGTCCGTATTCGGCGACAGCTTGGTCGCGAAGTAATAGCGCAGGTACTCGGGATCGAGGTGGTCGAGGTAGGTCGAGGCATTGATGAAAGTGCCTCGCGACTTCGACATCTTCTCGCCGCCGACGGTGATGAAGCCATGCGTATGCACGCGCGTCGGCGTCCGGAAATCCGCCCCCTCCAGGACTGCGGGCCAGAAGAGGGCATGAAAATTGATGATGTCCTTGCCGATGAAGTGACGCACTTCGCAGTCCGAGTCCGCCCGCCAGAAATCGTCGAAGTCGAGTTCCGCCCGGCTGCAATGGTCCTTGAAGCTCGCCATGTAACCTATGGGGGCATCCACCCAGACGTAGAAATACTTGCCTTCGGCGCCCGGGATCTCGAACCCGAAATACGGCGCATCCCGGCTGATGTCCCACGGCTTCAACCCCTCGTTGAGCCACTCGGCCAGCTTGTTCGCGACTTCCGGCTGGACCGTGCCGCTGCGGGTCCAGGACTTCAGGAAATCCTCGGACTTCGCGAGATCGACGAAGTAGTGCATGGATGCCTTCAGGATCGGCACGGTCCCCGACAGTACGGAACGCGGCTCGGAGAGTTCCGTGGCGTCGTAGGTCGCGCCGCATGCATCGCAGTTGTCGCCCGGTTGATCCGGCGACCCGCATCGGGGACAGCCGCCTCGCACGTAGCGGTCCGCAAGAAACAGCCCCTCCACGGGATCGTATAACTGCTGCACCTCGGCGGTGAAGATATGGCCCTTCTCCTGGAGCCGCTTGAAGATGAGCTCCGAGTAGTAACGGTTCTCCTCCGAATGGGTGCTGTAGAAGTTGTCGTGGGCAACGTGAAAGCCGGCGAAATCCGCCGCATGGGAGGCGCGCATCGCTTCGCCCCACTCTTCGGGCGTCATGCCCTCTTCCTCGGCCTTGAGCATGGTCGCCGTGCCATGCGCGTCTTCCGCGCACACATAGATGCACTGATTGCCCACAAGCCGCTGAAAGCGTACCCAGATGTCGGTCTGGATGTGTTCCAGCAGGTGACCGAGGTGAATCGGGCCGTTCGAGTAAGGCAACGCGCTGGTGACGAGAATCCGCCGCTGGCTTGCATGGAAGTACGTCTCCGGCGACGGGGGAAATGCCGGCACTTCCTCACGCGTCAGCGGTCGGGGACGCTTCCCCGGCTGAGGGCTCCGAGCTTTCACCCCCATGGCCATTCTCGCGATGCCGAGCGCTTGCACTGGCCCCTATGTTGGCGGGCGCGCTGTTTCATGGTGAGAGCTTCCAGTCCCTGGCATTCGAGGATGCGGGTGCGGTGCGCAATATACCCTATAATCGCCTCCCTTTATCGGATCCGGCAGGGCGCGAGACGCGGAAAATGGCGGCGAAAAGGCGGTCGCTCACGGCATTCCCGGATCCGATGATCTCCGCGACCTGGGGTGAGCTGGGCGCGGTGCAGCGCACGGCGAATCTCGATGGAAAACTGCATGCGCAGGTGCGTCTGGGCTACCCGGTGGGCGGGGTAGAGGGAGACTACAAGCGCGCCGTCTCGGATTGGGTCGGCGAAGACACCGTCCTCGACCTCGAGTTTCGCGCGCCGCAGGCGCGGGGCATCCCCGGGGCAAAGAACATCATCGCCGTCGCCTCCGGGAAGGGCGGCGTCGGCAAGTCCACCACCGCGGTGAATCTCGCCCTTGCCCTGGACCGCCTCGGTGCGAAGTGCGGCATTCTCGATGCCGATATCTATGGCCCGAGCCAGGGCATCATGCTCGGTGTCGCTGAAGGGCGTCGGCCCGAGGTGCGGGACGAACGGTTTTTCGTTCCGATCAAGGCGCATGGCATCGAGGCGATGTCCATGAGCATGCTGGTGACGGACAGGACGCCGATGGTGTGGCGCGGTCCAATGGTGTCAGGAGCCCTGAGACAGCTTCTCGATCAGTCGGCCTGGGGCGACCTGGACTACCTTGTCGTCGACATGCCCCCGGGGACCGGAGATGTTCAGCTCACCCTGTCGCAGAGCGTTCCGGTGGGCGGTGCCATAATCGTTACCACTCCCCAGGATATCGCGCTGGCGGATGCCAGGAAGGGCATCGAAATGTTCTCCAAGGTCAACATCCCCATACTCGGGATCGTGGAGAACATGAGCTATTTCGTTTGCGACGGGTGCGGACAGCGTCACCACCTGTTCGGTGCGGGCGGCGGTGCGCGCGTCGCCGAAGAATACGGGGTCGAACTTCTCGGGGCACTTCCCCTGACAGCCAGGATACGGGAACAGGCGGACAGCGGACGTCCGACCGTCGCCTCCGACCCCGACAGCGACGCGGCCCGGACCTACATCGACTGTGCGCGCCGCGCCGCCGCCGCATTATGGAGCACCGTGGCAGCCCAGGCGCCCGCGCCGACCATAAGAATGGACGATGCATGAGCATCAAGTCTGACCGCTGGATTCGCGACATGGCCCGCGAACACGGCATGATCGAGCCGTTCGAACCCCGCCAGGTGCGCACGAGCGACGGCGTCGGCGTTATCTCCTACGGCACTTCCAGCTACGGCTACGATGTGCGCTGCGCGCCCGCGTTCAAGGTGTTCACCAACATCTTTTCCGCCACGGTGGACCCCAAGGCATTCGACGAGCGCAGTTTCGTGGACGTTAGGGAGGATAGCTGCATCGTGCCGCCCAACTCCTTCGCGCTCGCCAGCACCATTGAGTATTTCCGCATTCCGAGGGATGTCCTCACCCTGTGCGTGGGCAAGTCGACATACGCGCGCTGCGGCATCATTGTCAACGTAACGCCGCTGGAACCGGAATGGGAAGGGCATGTAACACTCGAGTTTTCCAATACCACCAATCTACCCGCCAAAATCTATGCTAACGAGGGGGTCGCTCAACTGTTGTTTTTTCAGTCCGACGAACGCTGTGAAACGAGCTACAGGGATCGGGACGGGAAATACCAGGGACAGCGCGGAGTAACACTGCCGAAGACGTGATTGCCCCCACCGTGGAACGGGGAAGCAGACCAGGGCCGGGCATTAACCATGGGTGCAAATGCCATGGCGGCTTGCGAATAAGCAGCAAGCACTTATCATGTTAACAATAGCAACAGAGCAATCGCTTGACAGAATCTCTCGGTCCGAGAAAGCCGACCGGCAAGAAGCGTTACCTTACGCTTTTGCTACCACCGCTTCTGGTCGCGGTCGCCTTGATCGGCGTACTGTATGTTTTTAGTGGTTCCGACTCCCGGCAAGAGTTGGACAACGATCTGTGCATATTCGACCGGGACGATTCCAATGCGCAAGCCGTGTTCCTGCTCGACTTCCGCAAACCGCTGGACAAGGCACACCTGTCATTGCCCGGCGAACTGATCCGCAATGTCAGCCTCCACCTGGATGGCCACACGGAACTGCGAGTATTCGCCCTCGCACCCGACTCCCAGGCACCCCGCTTGTCGATCGACCGGCTCTGCAAGCCCTACGATAATGCCGACCTGCAAATCGGGACCGCAAAGGACCAGCGGGATTACCTGCGGGACTGTGACGACCTTCCGGCGCAGCTTCCCGCATCCTTGCGCGAGGCGGCGGGCCGTTTCTGCACCCGCCGGCAATCGCTACAAAGCCGCGTCAACGCATTGGCGGCCAATCAGCCCCCGACGCCAGTAGCCAACTCCTATCTCATCGAAGCCCTGGAGGACACCGTCATAGATCTGTCCAAGGGCTCGGGGCCCCGGATCATCTTTGTTTTCTCCGACATGATGCAGCACGCCGGTTGGTATTCGCACCTGGATCTCGAATGGCCCGAATGGAACTTCGAGCATTTCGAAGCGACCCGCGCCGCGCTCGCGGCGCGCATGGGCGGGTCGCCGCCCGTGTCCGACCTGACAGTGAACGTCTACTACATACCGCGACTGGATCTGACCGAGCATCCCCGTCCAAAGCGCGCGCACCAGGAATTCTGGAAAGGGTATTTCGCCAACGCGCAGTTGACATTCCACGAACAGCCACCGTTGTCCGCTTACGCGGCAGAGTCCCTGATGGACAGGCTGACGCCCGAAGAAGTCGCCGCAAAGGAGCGCGAGCGAATCGAACAGGAGCGTCAGGAAGCCGCCGAGATGCTCGCGGAAGTTCACAAGGCACAGGAGGAGTTGGCCAGGGAGTGGGAGAAAATCGACGAAGAGCGGGCGCGGCTGACCGTGGCCCCGAAAGCGCAAGTCCAGCGCGAACGCGCGGCGGAACTGCGTCGTCAACACGAATCGCTGGCGGATCAGCGGGACGAACTGGCAGCGCGGCAGGCCGAGATCGGAGAGATTGTGGCTGAGGCCGAAGAGCAGACCGTTCCGGAGACCGGCGAAGAGGACGCGGTCGCCAGCAGGACAGCCGTTCCGGAATCGGCGGGATCCGCGGATTCGGTGTCCGGTGACTCGTCCACAGCCATTGGGGAACTCGCACTGGCGACTGAGCAATCCCCCCCGACGACTTTGCCCCCATGCGATGTGAGCCTGCCGCCGAGGTTCCTCACCGAAGCCGCTACGGACATATACCCAGGGCGCCGCCGGATGAACTATGGATCGGCCACGATCACAGTTCGTTACACGCTGGATGAACAGGGTGCCACCATAGACAACGAGATCGCGTTGATTCCCGAGGAGTCCAGGGCGGAGCGGCCTCGATCCTACGACCTTTTCGCACAGACCGCGATGCAGGTGGTCAGAGACTGGGTCTTTCAATTCCACGGCGACCAGCCGCAAGGCTCCTGCTCCAGACGGCAAGAGCAAACCACGACGTTCCAGTTCCAGTACGACTGATCCCCTGACCCGGTTTCCTCGGCTTGGCGGTCCAGGGGCTTGGGGTCCAGGCTTGCGCCCCCACACCGGCGAAGCCCGAATCCATCCCCCGTCTGCGCCAAACCGTTCAACGCAGCGAGCGCAAGGGGTCGAGCTTGCGGATAGCCAGCCAACGATGCATTATCGCTCGGCTGCATAGTCTGGGAAACGCAGTAATTTGCGGTGCCCGGGGGAGATTGAGATGGATCTGCAAATCGTTTGCCGAGACGTCATGGACGACGTGGACGGTTCATTGGGATGCGTCCTCACCGACCTTGAAACCGGCCTTCCGCTGGCCGCGGAATATCGCGCCGGAACCATCATGGATGCGAACATGATCGCACTGGTTTCGTACGTCGCGATCGACCTTTTTCGCGGCAAGCTCGTGCGCAACTTCGAGCGTACCCTGTCCCGGACCCATGCGTCGTCGGGCGGATTCGTGCGCGAGGTTCAGTTGACGACGGGCAACACCTACCAGTTCATGTCTGCGGTCCCCGGCTGGGACCAGGCAATCTTCATACTCGTCACCGACAAGAATGTCAGTCTCGGCATGGGTTTGCTGGCAGTGCACGACGCGGTCAGGCGCCTGGGCGAAATGCCCCTGAACTCGACCGCTCCCGCCCTCAATCCGACGTTCCAGCCGCGCGAAGAGGTATCCGAAACGTCGACCGCGCCTCTCAACCGGCCTCTGCAACCGCGACAGCCCGAGCCGCAGTACAACGGCACAATCGATGCACCGCCACCGCCACAGCCCACCCGCAACAGGGAGTTTGAAACACCGCGTACACAGCAGCATGAACGGCTCGTCGACCCCGTCATGCGCGCTCCTGTCGCACCGGAGCCAATTCCCCCTCGGGATACCTCTCCGGAAGTTGTCGCGACGGAAGACGCCACTCCCCTGGCGGAATCCCGAGTGTCTCCCGCAGGTGAAACGCCTGAGGCGGCGAAGGCAACCGAGGACAGCGCACCCCCCGAGGTTCCGATAGGTCCGCGGGCGCGGATGTTCTTCAAGCGAACCGGCGAGGATAAGAAAAGGACCAGAAGGAGACGTTCATAGCACAGTTGCGCGCCCGTGGCCCGGCACCGCTCGTCGACCATGAGTCCTAGCCAGGATCCCGCCCGCAGCCTGCATGTTCCACCATTCATCCGCCCAGCGAACCAGCCAAGGAAGAAAGATCCAATGAAACGCACACGTTGCAAGTCAATGCGCGTCGCGACCCTTACACTGTGCCTCCTATTCGCTCCCACCGTGTTGGCGGCCGAAGTATCGCCAAGTATTGATACTGGTAATACCGCATGGATGCTGATGGCGGCGGTGCTTGGACTCATGATGACCGTGCCCGGAATCGCCATGTTCTACGGGGGCATGGTCCGACGAAAGAACATGCTTTCCATCGCGGGCCAGTGTTTCGCGATTTGTTGCCTGGTGTCCGTGGTCTGGATGATCGTCGGCTACAGTCTCGCTTTCTCCGGCGACAACGAATACATCGGCAACCTCGACTTACTGCTTCTCGCCAACCTGAATCTCGATCAGCTTCGAGGCTCTTTCCCCGAGGCGTTGTACGTCGTATTCCAACTGGGTTTCGGTGTAGTCACGGCAGCACTTATCACCGGCGCCGTCGCAGACCGGATCAAATTCTCCGTCATGCTTTGGTTCATCGCCCTTTGGTCCATTATCGTTTACGCGCCAGTCGTTCACTGGATTTGGGGCGGGGGTTTCCTCAAGGAAGAGGGCGTTCTGGATTTCGCCGGTGGAACCATCGTGCACATCAATGCCGGCGTGGCCGGACTGGTTGCCTGCCTGGTCGTGGGCAAGCGCAAGGGATACGGCGCGGAAGACATGGCGCCGCACAATCCGCTATTCAGCGTGATCGGCGTCTCGTTGCTATGGATTGGTTGGTTTGGGTTCAGCGCCGGTTCCGCGTTGGGCGCCAGCCACAATGCCGCCCTGGCCATGCTCGTCACACAGACCTCCGCCGCCGCGGGGGGAATCACCTGGATGCTGTACGAGTGGTGGATACTCAAGAAGCCAAGCATCCTCGGCCTTGTTTCAGGAGCTGTCGCGGGACTCGTCGCGATTACGCCGGCCGCCGGTTACGTATCTCCCGCGGGAGCGCTCGCCATCGGCGTATTCGCCGGGTTCAGTTGTTGCTGGGCCTGCGCCTGGCTCAAGTACAGTCTCGGCTACGACGACGCGCTCGATGTATTCGGCATTCACGGCGTCGGCGGTTTTCTCGGCGCCATACTGACCGGGGTATTCGCCCTCGAAGAAATCGGCAACGCCCCGGGCGCCGTGGATGGCAACATCTGGCAGGTCTGGATCCAGTTCGAAGGCGTATTGGTCGTAGGCGCGTGGAGCGCTCTGGGCACCGTGATCATTCTCTACGGCATAAAAATCTTCACTAGCCTTCGCGTAACCGAAGATCAGGAGACTGAAGGGCTCGACTACACCCAGCACGGCGAGATGGTGGGCACCGACAACTGATCGGCCCCATCGAGCGCGGTGCCGGACGTGTTCCCGCGCGGCCCGCCCATTTGAGCGTTCAACGGGCACCACGCCCGCGCGCATTTGCACCCGCAGGCCCGCTACCCAAACCTCCGGTTGATCGCCGGTTCGCGCTTCCGCCAGCCGGGAGACCAGCGGACCGGCAAAAATCTCCGACATCGAGATGACTCCCCGGGCCCGAAACGCAATCGAGTCGACGGCTCTCTCCCTTGGGCTATCGGCGCTGCTCGGACTCGGCCTGGCACTCTTCATCTACCCGCCCTCGTTCCTGATCGGCGATGCTGCCCGCTTCCATAACTTCCTCTTTCCGAACGATGCCCTCGATTACCGGCTGGCGTGGCTAGCGCTCGTCGAGCGCGGGAATCCCTGGCCATCGCTTTGGACGGACCTGTTCAACTATCCGCACGGCGTACCGATATCGCTCATGGACGCCCTGCCCCTGGCGGCGATAGTGTTCCGCCCTTTCGTGTCCTGGCTGCCCGCCGATTTCCACTACTTTGGCCTCTGGCACCTCGTCGCTGTCACGCTTCAGGCTGTTGCCGGGGCCGTGTTCGTCCGCGCGGCGGGCGCGCGCCATGTCGGACCCTGCCTGTGCGGGGCCTTCCTCGCCCTTGCCATGCCCATCTTCGTCGGACGGATCAACTGGGCCCACGTCGCGCTTTCCACGCAAGGATTGCTGATCCTCGCATTGGCGTTGTGCATCTACGTTTCCCGCGAACGTCCATCGCTGCGGTTCGTCTTCCCCCGCGCCACTGCCCTGTCCCTGGTCACCCTTGCCATCCATCCGCTGTTGGCACTGCAAGTATCCGTGTTCAGCCTGCTGGCCACCGCCCTTTCCCGTGCCCCGATCTGGCACCGGGTAGCGGCTGGCGCAATCATCTGCCTGCTCTTCGCCGCCCTGTGCCAAATCCTCGGCATATTCGCGGCGGACAGTTTCGCCTCCGATATCGGGACCGGCGAGTTCGGCTGGTCGCCACTCGGCACGATCATCGGAGAGCCGGACACCCTGCGCGAGATATATGACGCGCGTGGCCCAGGCATAGAGCAGGATGCGTGGCTTGGAGCAGGCTGCGTCCTCCTTGTCCTCATCGGACTTGCCATTCCGCCACGTTTTCGCATTCCTCGAGCCTACTATCCCCTGGCAGGCGTAATCGCCCTTCTGGCCATCATTGCCATCTCCCCGTGGGTGCGGATTGGCACTATCCTTTTCGACCTCTCGTTCCTCTTCCCCGACGCGCTTGTCGAGCTCTACGGAATTCACCGTGCTGCGGTCCGGCTGGCCTGGCCGCTGGTGATCTGCCTGAGCCTGCTCCCGCTGGTGCATTTCGTTTCGGCATGGCCCCGTTATCGTTCCATCGTCGTACTCGGCATCGCGTTTGCACTACAGCTCTACTCCGCCTGGACATACTGGGCCTACGAGTACCGTGATGCGAGACTTCCGGTAGAACGTCTGTCACCGCCTCCAAGCATTCTGGACGGCGGGTCGCGCATCCTGGTCATTGAAGAAATGGAAGGAACTCCGACTGGAGCAAGGCACCTCAGGTTCGCGATGCATCTGGCGGTAGAAACAGGTATCCCTCTGGAAGGTGGCTGGTATTCTCGGCCACCACCGCAGAGCAAGCTCCGCGCGCGCCTCGAACATCCAAGTGACTCCGGTGCCAGGTACATAGCCATCGCCACACCCCAAACCGACCTGCCCGCGCGACTACCTCAGGTTTCAGGTCCCGTGACGTGCGTGCGCTGGGAATGGCTGTTTGTCTGCCGGCCGAAGTGAGCGGAGTGGAGCGTCTTCCAAACGGACCGCTCGTCTTCGGGCTTCTGCTCTCGCGGAATACCGTTCGGCGACCCGCGATGCCCGGTTCTCTTGCGGAGGATATACACACCCTGGTCGGGGGCCAGGGGAGTAAAGGCGTGGTAATTCAATTCAGGTCGATGCGTCAATCGATGATGCACATTCGGCGCGGCCACCACCTCGAAGTTCGTTCGGATCTTCAGCCCGTGCCCTTCCGGAACATCACCAAATAGAACGATCCAGTCAGGGTCTTCCTCACCGACGTACAACGGCGCCCCCAATGCTTCGATCTTGTGGCGGGGCAACGGCGAAAGCTCATCCAATACACAGCAGAACCGAACATGATGGCCCGCGTAGAAGGTAAGGGGTTCGCGATACTCGAAACGCGGAACGTGCACCAGGTCGTCCCTTTCCGCACGCTCCAGCAAGAACTGGGCGACTACGCGTACGGCATCCGGGTAGGGCTGGTGAATCTCGCGCGCGAACTGAAAAAAGTGCGCACCCAGCGTCCGCTCCTTGGTCTCTTCCATCACCATATTGAATGGTGCCGCGCCGATGCTCGTCATCAATAGCAGGCCGCCCATGGTTGTCGCCAGAATCCTGGACTTGCGCCAGGTCCACTCGACAAGCAGCCCTTTCATCGCCAGCAACAATGGCAGCGCGCCCACGCAGTAACGCAGATCAGCGGTCGGGTTGACCCAGACTTGCTGCACAGACAGCAATGCAGAGAACAGTGCGAACAGCAGTCCCATTAGCACAATCCTCGCCACATCAGCGACGGGAAGATCGCCTGCGTTTGCTTTTCCGGACTTGACGAGATTCGTGCCCGGCACGGTATTCCGCATTCTCCAGACCACGAAGAGCATTCCGACGAACCAGAGAAACACCGGCCAAGATATCCAGTCCGCCGCGAAGAGGTCGCGGGCGTAGATCTGGACTCTCAGAAACGGAGCTGGCATGTCGCCCGTGTAGTCGTGGACGTCGATACCCATGAAGTCAATCCAGCTACCACGTTCGCCGCCGATGACACCGAGCCATACGAGATACCCGGTTCCCAGAAGCGCGACGACGCCAAGCGCGAGACCGAATAGCAGACACTCTCTTCCGGTCGTCTGTCTCGCGCGAAAGAGCAAATGCCACGCGGCTATAGACAGTATGGTTGCGGTGCCGCCCACGTAGTGATTGAGAAAAGCGAGCGTTGCGACCAGCGTCAACAAAACCAGAAAAACGCCGTTCCTGGATTGCCAGTAGCGCTCGTACAGGTAGAACGCAGCTATCACGCCGAACACCATGAAGGCGTAATAGCGAGACTGGCGAAAATACAGGAGGAGCTGCGCCGACCACGCCGAGAAGAGGAATATGAAGAGAATCAAGCGCGGGTGTTGGCGAAGATGTTCCCGCAACAAGAGATAGAGAAACACGAGGGAGAGCAGTCCGACGAGGGCGTGCATTGCGCGGGCACCAACCTCGTTGAATCCAAAAAGAGCTATACCGACGGCGTTTAACCCGTACGCCAGTGGCGGAAGGACTTCGATCAGGTCCGAGTTGAGCGTACGGCCATTGTCGGCGCCCACGAGGTTGCGCCCGTCCCAGCCACGCAGACTCCCCTGCTCCAGCAGCGTATTGCCCAGAACTGCGGCGGGGCCTTCGTCATACCAGAGCCCGGCGTAGTCAAGATTTGCCAAGCTCAAATAGGCGGCTACAAGAAACACCCCCAGCAGACCGGCCGCATGGGGCGCCGCGCGGAACTGGATAAACGTCGCCGCAAGAACGGAAGCGTTCTTCGTCTCTCGCCCGACGCTCTTCCGCATGTCCACCACCTACCGAACCCGCTCGCATCTCACCGCGTTTGTACCACCCGGGCGGGGCACTCAACGCCTGCTCGCATGACGACGCGAAAGGTGAAGGAAAAACGGCAGTCCGAGCACCGCTGCATACCAGAGTGTGCTTACGCGCACGATGCCCACCATCGTAATCGCGCTTGCAGTCGTATTGCCCCGGAACTGGCCGATCAGGAAAGACATCGTCAACTCCTGGCCACCGACTCCGCCTGGAAGCGGGGTGATCGTTCCCGCCACATTGGCCAACCCGAGTGTCGCCGCCGACGCACGAAGAGAGAGTTCCCCGCCAACAATCGGCATGAAAAGCCGCAATGCGGCTGCTTCCAGTGCCCATGCCAGCAGACTCAACGACAAAAGCACGAGGAATGTGCCCGGCTTGAGAAGATGCGTCACGTTCCGGCAAACGGACAGCATCATTGCGAACAGGCGTGGCTTTGGCCTGCCGATAGATGCCCAAATGATCTTGATCGCTCGTCTAGACCAGCCGGGCAGGAGAACGAGAGGCAACAGAGCACCGGCGCAGATCAAGCAAAGTGTCGCAGGCAAATCGAAGCCGAACCCCAGCCCCAGGCCCATGCCCGCGAACAGAAGCAGGGCGAAGAGATCCAGCAAACGGTCACAGATCAGCAGGGGCAAGCTGCGACGATATTTCACGCCCCACCCCAACCAGAGAATCCAGCTACGCCACAACTCGCCCAGGCGCGCAGGCGTGAGATTCATCAAAAAACCCCCGAAGTACACCGTCGCCAAACCGATTCCCGGCACCTGTAAGCGCGCGATTCGCGCCAGCAGCAACCAGCGCCCGACCCGCACCAGGTACCCGACCGACGCCATAGCCATGAAGGCGGGAATCACCCAGACGGGTGTCGTGCCGACAACATGTCGGAGGTCTGCTCGGACCAGCCACAG
Organism: Candidatus Azotimanducaceae bacterium; assembly: GCA_965203615.1. Lineage (GTDB taxonomy): Bacteria > Pseudomonadota > Gammaproteobacteria > Pseudomonadales > Azotimanducaceae > VXNE01. The sequence goes on along the minus strand of OZ241900.1, from coordinate 2,578,075 downwards.
CACCAGCGCGCCGAGAGCATAAACAGCCAACAATCCAAACAACCACCCGGCGGTGCGCGCCCATACCGTTCCTTGGGCGCTGCCTCCTCCGGGGCACACGTGAGGGACGAGCCTTAGTGCCAAATGGGAAGTTCCGCCCAGATGCGATAGCCAGCGAAAAAAGCGTCCAGCGGGCTACTCCCAACCCCCATCCGTCGCCCGCCTGGATGGAATCGGCTCGGGCCGAGCTGATCGCAAATCTCCAGGGCGCAGGAGGCAAAGTCCTTGCCCTTGAGGATCACGTTCTCCAGGTCATACGTCAGCGAATCCACATGGCGCATGCCAAAACGCTCCAGTTCGAAATCTCGCAACAGATCGTGTTCGTTCCGTTCCTGCCTTACCAAGGGTCGCCCAAAACAGACTCCCCAACCCAAGTGGTCGGCAATTCGCTTGACGACATAGCTCGCGAAAATGTCGTCATAGCGGCCAACGTGAGGTGACAGGAAATACGCGGGTATCGCCGCGCGCGCCAAAACGGTGTTCTGCGAGTTGAAGGGAGCATGGGCGCCCGGTGCGAGAAAGAAGTTGTGGTCGAGGCGATAGCCCGTAACGTCCAGGCGATGAGCGATTCGCGTCGCGGCATCGACGTCAGGTTCACCAAGCCAAAAACCCGCCATGACCGCAGTTGGCATCGTCAGGCTCTCACCAGACGCGGGGTCGGAACCATCGTCCAGGTTCTCCCGGGCCACCATTCCATAGCCCCTCGGCACGAACTGGTAGTTGTTGGCTGTCGTGAGGAAGCGGCAGACATTGAACCATTCGCCGGGTCGGCCGTAAGCGGGCAAGGTCAGCTTCTCACCGGGAGCGCCGCAGACCGGCATGAACTGTTCAAAGTGGTCGTCTTCGGCCACAAAGTTATCGTCGTCGATCGTCACCACGGCATCGGCACCGTCGCGAACCGCCTTGAGAATCGCCACGTTGCGACGCTGTATACAGTTCCAGGGCAGGTGCCGACGAAGCTCCGGCCACCGGGTCAAGAAGCGGTCCTGGGAGGCCGGATCGAGGTATTCACATTCGATGCCAGTCTCTCGCGAGACGAAGTCACAGCAATCCGCAGCCCCGGCTTCCGTCTTTCGATCGCCCGCAACGTAGATCTTGACCTCACGACCGTGCTCCCGCGCATCACGTGCATAGCCATGCAATGCCTCCGGCACGTTGATGGTCGTGGTGGTCAACGCTATGGGGTACAACGGGTTTACCCTTCCGAGGTCGCCAATAGCTTTCGCACGGGTTGTGCACGGGTCAACAAGCCGATCTTGAAATAGCGCAGGTATTCGATGACGGACATGTGCGTGGTGCCCTCCTCCCGGCCCTGCCAGTGTGTTCGGATTTCAGCGATCCGTGCGCCGCATCGAAGTGGCTTTATTAGTGTCTCGAAAAAAAAGGCGTGGCCTGTCTCGCACCAGCCGTAACGGCGCAGTTCCGTGGCCCGGTAGAGCCTGAAGCCGAAGGTCATGTCCGTGAGATGCGCACCATAGACCATCGAAAAAAACCGCTGAAACAACCAGTTGCAGACCTTTTTCACACGAGAGTAGTTGCCGAAACGGCTACCACCGAGCCAACGGGAAGTCGCAACGATATCGACATCGCCCAATTCGGCACGCGCGATCATTGCCGTTACCGTGCCCGGATGCGTTTCGAGATCCGCAGCCATTAGCACCAGCCAGGGAGAACGCATCAGCGGGATACATTCGCGGTTGGCACCTCCAGCCCCCCGCAATCGGCTCTGTTGATGGTGCCGCACCCGGTCCGGATAGGTGGCTTCCAGTGCGGCGATCACGGTGCGACATCCTTCTGTTGCGTGCGGGGCGATGCCGATCATGATTTCGGCAATGGCCTCACCGTTCTCCGACAACAACGTATCGACCGTTTCACGCAAGGACCAGGTCTCATCAACAGCGGTAATGATTACCCCTATCTCTCCTCCCGGACGCGGCCGATCTGTGGCACTCATTCGAGACGCCTCAGTCACCCCTCACCTTTCCCTCGATCCACCGGTATGTCGGAACAAGACCATCCTCAATCCGGGTCGAAGGCTCCCATCCGAGCACCTCACGCAACAAGGTGTTATCCGAGTTACGGCCGCGCACCCCCTGCGGACCATCGATGTGGCGAACCGTAATGTCCCTCTTGCCGCTGATGTCGATGATCAGATCGGCGAGTGCGTTGATCGTGATCATGTGATCGGAGCCCAGGTTGAGCGGACCTGTGTGGTCAGAACACATCGCGCGCCGGAGTCCCTCCACGCAGTCGTCGATGTAGCAGAAGCTACGGGTCTGCAAACCATCTCCCCAAATGTCGATGCTGCCGCCATCCTGGGCCATTGCCACTTTTCGGCAGAGTGCCGCAGGCGCTTTCTCACGGCCGCCCTCGTACGTGCCACAAGGTCCATAGATATTGTGAAAACGGACGATCCGGGTCTCGATTCCGTACTCTGAAGAGAAGTACTCCAGTGCCCGTTCACTAATGAGCTTTTCCCATCCATATGCGTCCTGCGGCGCGGCTGGATAAGCGTCCGATTCCCTGAGTGGAGCAATGTCCGCCCGCGTCTGTAATGTTCCAGGGTAGACGCACGCCGACGAACTGAACAGATACCTGCCGACTCCGCTCTTGCGCGCCGCGTCCAGGGTGTGCAGATTGATGAGCGCATTGTTCCGCAACACCGATGCCTGATGGTACGACAGATATCCCATCCCTCCCATATCCGCCGCCAGCGCATAGACTTCATCGATGCCTCTGGTTGCCTGAAGGCAACTGTCCCAACGGCGCAAATCCATCAACTCGAACTCGTCAGCGGCGGACCTGGTGAACTCGGGCGGCTTGATATCCACGCCCCTGACCCAGTACCCCCGTTTCTTGAGCGACGTGACCAGGTGATGGCCGATGAACCCGCCGGCACCGGTAACCAGGACTCGGTTCATGCCGGTCTCGTCACTAACCGTCACGGGATGCGTCCGCGCGACAGAGCATCCGCGACCGGATGATGGACCAGATAGCAGAGCGGAGTCTGATGAAGCGTGTCGTCGCCCTGGTAGTCCTGCAACATTCGCTTCAACAATGGCACGTTCTCGGTATCCGGCATGACCACCGTACTCTCCCGGACTTCAACCGCTTGCGGAATCAGTTGATCGTACAGGCCAAGATTCAGCCCCAACAGATCCTTGAGGCGGTTCGCACTCAGCAACCGTTCGTTGCCGGTTACGTTACGCAGGATGTCGAAGTAGCGGTTAAGTCCGCCGTCCACAAATGCCGGCGAGCCGGACGCAAGCGATTCGGCCAGACCGAGCGGCCGAGTACGCACCAGGTGGCCCGGCCGCCACTTGATCGGCGGCAATCGTGCCATGAAACTGTCGGCCAGCCCCCATACGTCGACAAAATTCTGATCAAGGCTGGCATTGTACGGTGTCAAGCCAAGGTTGCAGACGTGAAAGGTCTCCCCCGCGCCAGCTTCATCCCTCAGCAGAGTCCCCAGTCTCGCGGTGAAGTGATCCGGATACGTCGTGTCGTTACGTATTGAATTCCACCAAACCGTAATGCCCGTCCTTGGCTGCCATTCGGCCCGTTCGTTCGCCACTTCCGTCGGGTAGGTCTCTTCATCGATTACCGTATCCTCATATACGACCGGACTCTTCAGAGGAGAATATGGCCATAGAGCGATCCAAAGAGCCAATCCCGCGCCCAATCCGGCAAACACGCCGTCACGTCGTCGCCGTCCATATCTTCGGACCAGATCTCCATTCCAATACCGAGCCATGCCCACGACAACAGCAACCACCAGGACATAGGCGACGCTGAAGAATCGTCCACCCATGTAGTCACCGCCAACGAATACGATATAAAGGAGCGCCAAGGCGATGGCGGCCGCAATTACCCGGGCTGGACTGCGGCCGAACCACAGCAGTTGCGAGGCGAAAATCAAGGACATCATGACACCGTCCTTGTGCAGCGAGAAGCGATAGTAATCCCATGCCGACGTCAACCGATGCGCCAGGCCATAGGAGTCCGGCAGCTTGGCGTAGGCAGGGGCTGGTAGCGGGAAACCGAAGTAGACAAGGGAAAACAGCGTCCAAGTTACCAGCGGAGCGAGCATCAGCCCAACCGACCGGACCAGGCCCGCCCACCCCAGGCGCGAGCGGTTGTCCCACAGCGCCCAAGCTGCCAGCGGCCACGCCAGCAGCACAAAATCGTGACGATACAACGGCGCGATGGCGACCAGGGCCACGAAACAACGCCAGTAGGGAGGCGTTGCCGCGACGCCATCCTTCAGTCCAGGGAATAACCGGAGCCAGACCAGGACCAGGGCGGCCACGAGGGCGTGGCCGAGTGGATTCTCCTGTCCGAACCACGCGTAGTCGAAGTACCCCTTCGAAGCGAACAGCAATCCCACTCCAAGGAGCCAGACCCAGGCATTCCTCGCGGCCAGCATCCAAAGTAGCCACAGGAGTATCGCGTTGCACGTCAGTGCGAAAATCGCGTGAATTACAAAGGGATCCGAGGTAATCAGCCGGAGTGGCAGAAGGATGAAAAAGTAGGCAACCGAAGTGCTCAGGAACGAACGCTCGTACAAGTTGAAGCGAATACCGTGACCCGCAAACAGATGTTCTACTTGACGCAAGGTGATGAAATAGTCATCGGAGAGCCATGCTCCCTTGGCCAACGTGAACAAATAGGTCGCCATGCCAAGCCAAACGATCAGCCCCGCACCCTGCCGCCACTCCTCGCGCTGCATGACCCCGGCGAGCCACCGCGCTGACGAAGTCCTAGCGCGCATTTCTCGTCTGGTCGCTCTCTGAGTCACGGAATGTCATTGCGTCTCGATCACGTTGCTTCGTTTGTTCGATCTCTCGCCAGACGGCGCCCGACGCGCAACGGGCGAACCCGCCGCCCGCCTCGAACCACGGCCGTCGCCGAGTCGCGGGCACTCTGCCTCGGGCTTGCTGCCCTGCTGGGACTTGTCCTGGCCGCTGTCGTTTATCCGCCATCCTTCCTTCTCGGCGACGCCGCCCGCTTCCATAATTTCGTCTTCCCCAACGACGCCATCGATTACCGGCTCGCCTGGCAGGCCCTGGTTGAGCGCGGACGTCCCTGGCCTTCGCTCTGGACCGACCTGTTCAACTATCCGCACGGGTTCCCGATCTCGCTGCTCGACGCCCTGCCGATAGCGGCGACCGTGTTCCGGCCCTTCGTTTCCTGGCTGCCTGCCGACTTCCACTATTTTGGACTATGGCACGCGGTCGCACTGGTACTCCAAGCTATCGCGGGCACCGTTCTGGTGCGCGCTGCGGGCGTGCGTCACGTCTTGCCTTGCCTCGCGGCCGCCGCGTTCGCCGTCGCCATGCCCATATTCGTCGGCCGTCTCAACTGGACGCATGTCGCACTGTCCACCCAGGGATTGCTGATTCTTGCGTTGGCACTGTGCGTTTATACGTCACGCGTACGCGCATCGCTCCGGTTCGTTGTCCCACGGGCAGCAACCCTATCCCTGGTTTCACTCGCCGTGCATCCGCTGCTGGCATTGCAAGTGCTGTTCTTCTGCCTGTTGGCGACGGCCCTGTCCAAGGGCTCCGTGCTGTTGCGCGGGTGCGCCGTGCTGATCCTGTGCCTGCTCTTTGCCGCACTGTGCGAAGCTCTCGGCATCTTCGCGGCGGGGAGCTTTGTTGCCCACCAGGGGTTGGGATCTTTCGGATTCTCGCCGTGGGGCATGCTCGTTGGCGAGCCCGACACCCTGCGCGAGTTGTACAACGCCCCGGGCCCCGGTCTTGAGCAGGACGCGTGGCTGGGATGGGGCTGCGTCCTGCTCCTGGCCGCCGGACTCGCCGTTCCCCCGCGATTTCGGATTCCCCGGGCTTTCTATCCGCTGGCGGGCGCCATCGCCTTCCTCGCAATCATCGCCGTGTCGCCGTGGGTTCGCATCGGCACTTCGCTGATCGACCTGTCGTTCCTCTTGCCCGAACCGGGCATTGACCTCTATGCGGTACATCGGGCCACTGTCCGCCTGGCCTGGCCGCTCGTGATATGCCTCAGCCTGCTTGCGCTGGCGCACTTCTTCTCCCGGTGGCCCCGTAACCGGGCGGCTATCGTCCTCGGCATCGCACTCGCGCTGCAGTTCTATTCCATATGGCCCTATTGGGCTTACGAGTATGAGGACGCGCGCCTCGCAATTGTGCAACTCGAGCCTCTGCCGCGAGTGTTGGAGGGCGGTTCGGTCCTCGTGCTCCTGGAGGAGCCCAGGGAACCCGATGTCGTAACGTTGTATCCCAGGTACGCGATGTACCTGGCGGTGGAGTCCGGCCTGCCCCTCAAGGGCGGAGGGTTCTCGCGACCACCTCCCTTCGAACCCGGAGGACCCGGCAACGACGACCCGCTGGTCAATGAACCAGGCGTGCGGTTCCTGGTTCCGACGCATACGGCAGATTTTCCGAATCAGTTCCCGGAGATATCAGACGCAACCGAGTGCAGCCGATGGGAAGTACTGTTTGTGTGTTACGGTGCGCTCCCATAGCGTTTCGAGGCATGGCGGTTCGGGCATCACTCGCGGCTCAGCGTGTCAGCACGAACAAAGATCGCGAGCCTGTCGAAACCGGCATCCTGTCCCGGAACGTCCCGGTACCAGACCAGGCGCCATTCATTGTGGAAGAAACTCGCCCACCCTCTCTGTTCGATTTCGGCAAGGAGAAGACCGTTGGCGACAATCACGCCGGCGTCTGAATCGCGCGACAGGGCCACACGAAGCCGATCGAGTTCCCCGCCTTGCGGAACGCCTTCCGCGTCCGCATTGCCAACCAAGGCCTCGCTGCTCCGAAACCAGTTTCCGGCATAGGCAAAGGGTGGGTGCACCGTCTTGCCCGAGCCGAAGATCCGAACGCCGCATACCCCGCTGAGGTCGAGAACCGTTTCGTGGGGACCGAGACGCTCCGCCCACTGGAGGGCGGTGTCGCAATAGGCTGCGGGCAAGGGTGTCTGGGCCCGAGCCTGCTTCGCCCAGGGATCCGAAGGGAATGCCATGACCGCGCCCAGACCCGCCACGGCGATCACTCGCAGCGTGCCCGCGCGCCCATGCCGGGACATCGCCAGGAGCCGCCATCCCCAGAGTCTTGACGCGACGATCGACGAGAACAGTGCCGCCGCCGGTGCGGCTTCCACGAAGTACTCGGCAGACGGGAAAGACCTGATCAGCGAAATCCCCAGGAACCCGACCACGGCGGGCACGACCAGGAAACCCGCGTAACGCAGGGTCGAACCAGCCGGCGCCTGTCTCGCGGCGCCCGGAAACCAGGCCGCGCCGACAAGCAGCACCAGGGCGAAGGCCCAGGGTACCGAACCTGGCAGTTTCGACGCCGCCAGCCAGTGCGACTGCGGAGCGCTCCTGATCACGTCAGCGATCAATTCGTATGGCGCGAGAAACACGGTTGTGACGAGCGTGTCGAAGGGTCCCCAAAAGTAGAACGCCCCCGCGGTGACCACCGAGGGAAGCGCGGCTGTCGAAGCCCAGGTCAGGCGCTGTCTCCAACGAAGTGGGGTATGCGCGAGCATCACGAGCGCGGCCAGACCCAGGGATACGAGCCCCGATTGCACCATGACCCACGGCAACGATCCCGCCAGCAGCGCCGAGAACAGGAAACAGGTCCTGCTCCCGCGTATTCCCAGGATCAGGCACGCGAAGGCCGCGAGGGACATGCCCATGACGAAATGGTTCGGCATCGCGAGCTGGTGCAGATCCGCCAGGTTCGCCGACACCAGGAGGACCAGCGCCCCCACCAGCGCCGGGGGAGTGCCCAACGCGCGCCGGAACAGGCAGAAGAACGTCCACGCGGCCCCCGCATGCACGAAGACAGTCAACAGCCTCAGCGTCGCCAGTGCCGTGAAACCATCGCTGAACAACGCCGATGGCAGCGCTATCAGGTATGCGAGTGGGGCGCGCACATCCCAGTAGATCTCGTAGGGAAAGGCACCATCGATCATCGACCTGGCCATGAGCAGAAGGCTCAGCTCATCCGGACCCATGGACCGGCCGAAGGACTCCGCCCGAAACAGGAACGCGGCGAGGATCGCTATGGGCGCAGCGATGAATTCCGGGCGAGCCCCTGGCCGTGACGCGCGTTCATGTCTGCGCAAAAGGCGCGCGAGCGGTGTCGCCATCGGCGTTCACATGCTCCCTATGGCCACTGCGAGCCCGCCTCCGGAAAGGCATCCCGACGAACAAACAGCGCGAGTGTCGAGAAGCGGTCTTCCGGTCCGTAGCCAGCGATGTTCCGGAACCACACCAGTTTCCATTCCTGGAAGAATGGTGCCTGCCAGTGCCGCTTGCGGATTTCGTCGTAGATTCGTCCGTCGGCAAGAATGATCCCCGCCGTCGACGCTGGCCCGATCGCCGCGGCCAATCGATCCAAAGCCATGCTCTCGGAACCGTTGCCTGCGAGGGCTTCCCCTATCCAACGCATGTGTAGCTGGCGAAACCAGTTGTCGACGAATGTAAACGGAGGATGCAGGAGTGCTTTGGACTCGAGCATCCAGTAGCTGCACAGCGCGCTGGTATCCAGAACAGTGCGCCCCGGTTCGAGCCGCTCTATCCACAACGCCGCGGCTTCGCAATACGCCGACGGCAAGGGGGGGTCCGACTTCTCCTTTCCCGGTCCCGTCAGGAGAACCAGCACAAGCCCAAGGTATATGGCGAGACACCCGCGCAATACAGACGGGCGCAAATACCGAAAACCGTCGAAGGCGGCCCACACTCTCAACGACAGTATTCCGCTTGCAGCGACCGCCACGAGAAGCGCGGCCGCGGGGGCGACATCGATCCAGTACTCCGGGGCAGCGCTCTTGATGTAGCCCAACAAGACCACTGGGAGAATTGGTGGCAGAACCAGGTAGAGGCCGAGACGCAGGGGCGATCCCGCAGGCGCCCGGCGAACCATGCCCGGCAACAGAACCGCGCCGGCGACGAGGAGAAGAACATAGTGCAGCATCTCAGGGGAGACACTGGCATCTGTTGTCTCACGATCAGGGAAGAACGAGGTTTCCCTGGCGAACCCTTCCGTCATGAAGTCGATCGGGGCAATCAACACTGTGCGGACAAGCGTGTCGAATGGACCCCAGATCGCGTATGCGCCAACAACCGCAATCGTCGGAAGCGCCGCGATGGCAATCCAGGGCCAGGTCCAACGCCGCCTGTTCGACCATGTGCCGAGGATCGCCAATGCCGCGATGGCCAGTGCCGCGAGTGCCGCATGGACCATCATCCATGGCAAAAGCCCGGCGAGCAGGGCCGATACCATGTACATCGTCCTGTTGCCGCGCCGAATTCCTTCCACCGCAGATGCGAAGGCTCCCAGGGTCATGGCCATCGCAAAGTGATTCGGCACGGCCAGATGATGCAACTCGGCGATATTGACGGATGCCAACAGCGCGACGGTCCCGATTGCCACGGCCAGAGAACCCAACGGACGACGGAAGAGACAGAAGAACAACCAGGCAGCAACCCCCTGGGCAAACAATGCCAGCAGTCTCAGCGTCTTGATCGCGGCACCGGCGTCCTCCATGTATGCGGAAGGCAATCCCCAGAGATAGACAAGAGGCGGTCGCACGTCCCAGAAGTTCGCGTAGGGAAAACCGCCTTGCCGAATCACGTCCGCCATTGCCAGGAGACTGAATTCGTCGCCACCCACACCGACGGCCAACGACTTCGCCCGCAAGGCGAATGTCGCCAGGACGACGAGGGGGACCGCCGCGATCTCCGGACGGACCCTGCGCGACTGGCCTGCGAACACTTCCATGGGCCGAAACCGGGGAACCAGCTACCAAAATGGGTGGGGTGCGTTGATGGCGCAAATATGGTATCAAGCCCGACCGTTCTCTGAATTGATAGGGACTGATATGGACTTGGTTTCGAAGTTTGTCTCCAACATGGCGGCCCGACTGACCGCCTTTGTTGCTGACCTTCGAGGAGTATCGACGGTCGAGTACGCGCTCATGGTCGTCGCCATAATCGCCGCTGTTGCTCTTGCGGCGGGTTTTCTGGGCGACGCCTTCGAGGAACTGTTCAAGGATCTGAGCGGGGAAATGACAACAGGCGTCGGTACTGTCAAGAGTAAGGTCACCTAGTTGACAGTCAAGGCAACGTCACCCCTGCATCCGTTGCGGCCGAATGCGAATAGCTGAGCGCTAGACGCGGGCATGCTCGGGGCGACCGCGCTTTGCTGCTGTGTCCTTGTTTCCTTGGTGGCAGTGTGGACGGATGTGAAGCATCGCGAGGTGCCGCATTGGATCATCGGCACCCTTGTGTCTCTCTGGGTCCTGACCGCCATCTTCGCGCCCGAAGCACTCAACGGCGAGCCATTGTTGGGTATTGCCTGTGGAGCGGCGGCGCTCATCGTGGGGTTCTTCATGCACACCCTGGGCTGGCTCGGCGGTGGCGACGGCAAGCTGTTGGCTGCCATGGCGATGTGGCTGGGGCCGGCCGACCTCGGGCTCGCGCTGCTCGCGACCGGGTTGTGCGGAATCCTCCTCGCACTTCCCGCGCTACTCCGGCTTTCCACGCTATTTCGAGATCGCGGCATACCCTACGCCTGTGCGATCGCCCCTCCGGCAGCCACGATTCTCGCCGTCCGCGCCATAGCCGGCTAGCAGCGTGCGCCGTCGAACGGCACGCAGTGCCGATCAAGGCGCGCGATGCGGGACGGGCGGGTTGGGCGAAACGGTGGGCTTGGGCGGGGGTAAAGCATGGCGCACGCGAAGCGTCGACAGGTTTTATGGCTCTAGCAGCAGCCAGGGTCGAACAGCGACCCTGATGGGACGTCGAATCCATGGCACTATCGGACTACTTTCGCCCGGACCTGTTCCGACCCCGCAATCTCGTGCCGGCGGGCATCGCCATCGTGGTGGTTGCCGGTGCCTGGTTCGCAATCCGGCAGGTTCAGCCTGACCAGCCGCCGCCCGCTGCCCCGCAGGAGGCGGCGGCCCCTGTCGAGGCCGCTCCGGAAGAGCCGCCACCGGAACCCGAGATTTCACCCACCGTATTGGTGGCAAGCCGGGACATAGGCCGGGGCGTCCTGTTGAACATGGATCTGATGGAGTGGCAGGAATGGCTGGATCCGGTCGACCTGTCCCGCGCTGTCATCAAGGATGCCGTACCCCTCGAATCCGTGGTGGGCGCGGTGACACGCCGGAATATCTCCGCCGGCGAACTCATCACCTGGGAGAACCTCGTAATGTCCGGCATGCCCGGGTTTGTCACCGCTGTCCTGACGCCGGGTCATCGCGCAATGACAGTGTCGGTGGATGAAGCCACAACGCGGGCGCAGATCATCTATCCCGGTGATCGCGTCGACGTGATTCTTGTGCACTCGCCCGGTTCGGGGGGCGTACCCGCCGAACTGGGAGGCAGTAACGGACCCGCGTCCCAGGTGATCGTGCGCGATGTGCGCGTCCTCGCCGTAGGCTCTGCCACGATGGACATGAACCGCTACGGAACGACTTCGATCGCGGCAGGAGGTGTGCTTCAACGCCCCGAACCTCCTTCGGGCGAGACCTACACGCTGGAGGTTTCGACGCTGGACGCGGAGCGCATTGCCCTGGCCGCGGTGGCTGGACGCCTGACGCTCGTCGTTCGACCAGTTTCCCCGGTGTCCGTGGAAGAGACGGTAGCCCGCGCACCATACTTCGATTACGACGGCTCGGGGCCCGTCCGATTCGCAGAGGTCATGCAAGGACTCGGTCCCTCCGAGGAGGAACTCGAGCCCCCACCCCCCTTGCCCAGGGTCCGGATCATTCGCGGCGGCGGGAGATCGAGCGAAGAGACCCTTGAGGCCCAGGAGAACGACGCCTCAAAAGAAGCGGCGGAACTGCTGGCCGAGGCGCTACGCGGCGGTTGAGTTGTAATGCGCGGCACACCCACACCGTCCCCGTCACGCGCAATCGCATGCGTATGCGCAACGATCGCCTGCTGTCTCGGACTCACCACGTTGGCCGAGCCCGCGGAGAATCAGACCATCAGCCTGCTGCCGGGCCGCTCCGAGACCCTCACCTATTCGACCGATATCGGCACCGCCCTTGTCGTCGATCCCGATACTGCCGACGTCGAAGTGCTGGACGCGCGCAACCTCGCCGTACTGGGTTATGCGCCCGGCACCACCCGCCTCGAGGTGTACGACACCGGCAACTCGCTATTGGGCACGTACAACGTTGAAGTTCGGACCCAACAGTCGGAGGATGCGCAGGCCGTAGTGTCGCGGATTGTCGGTGACAGGGCCGACATACGGGTCGATTCCATTGGCGATACGCTATTCGTCGCGGGCGAGGCCAAGAGTCCGTCGCAGGCGGAGCTCGTGATGCGCGCTGTGCGGACCGTGGCGGGCGACACCCAGGTTGTCGACGCGGTTTCCCTCGACAGTCCGGTCCAGGTCAATCTCGAGGCGGTGATCTCCGAGGTGTCCCGCAACGTCACCCGGGAACTCGGCATTGACTGGTCGCTCGATATCAACCCCTTCGCGCACCCCCTGCGGACCCTGGTGTCCGGGGTACGCCTGGGAACGGGTGCCCTGCAAATTGCCGACGTGTATTCGCAGAACCTTTCATTCGCACCGCTGATTTCCAGCGACCTGCCTGCAGGTATCGGCCGATTGGTGGAAGAAGCCACGGCGGGCGCGACGCAAGCAGAACTCCAGACGCAGGAACCCGGCGTCGTCCGGGGCAGCCGGGGCGGCGATGGCGGTATCGTCCTCGCGCACTACAAGGACATTCACGGTGCCAAATACCGTGCATCCGCTTTCCTTGAAGCCCTGGCGGAAAACGGACTGGCCGTGGTTCTTGCCCGACCGAACATCACCGCGGTAAGCGGTCAGCCGGCCGAGTTTTTCTCCGGCGTCGAAATACCGGTGCCCACCGTTGCCGAAGGGGGCACCGTCGGCACGGAATACCGGCAGACGGGCGTGAGTCTGACCTTTACCCCAACCGTTCTGGACAACGACCAGATCTCCCTTACCGTGCAACCGCGAATTCGGGAAGTCGCCGCGGGCGGCGCGAACATCTTCGGCGCCTTCGTGCCCAACATCAACGAACGCTCCGCTGCGACGACGGTCGAACTGGGCGACGGTGAATCGATCGCGATCGCGGGTTTGTACCGCCGCACGACAGGAAGCTCGAATACGGGCATACCGCTGTTGAAGGACATCCCGGTGTGGGGTGGCCTGTTCCGCTCGACGCGCGATACGGATCGGTCAGTTGAACTGATTATCGTCGTCACGCCGCGAATCGTTGCCGCCGTCGGCGCCCAGGACACGGCAGCGCTGGGCGGGGTCGCGCGCTCGCTGGCCGATCCCGCGCGACGACTCGGCAATGAGTTCTACTACTGATCGACCACCGCTGGCGCCCCGACGACTCCTTCTTGCGGGCAAAGCTGGCGAAACCGTAGAATCGCTAGCCCGCTCGAACATAGAGGCGAATCAGAGATGCAGTGCCTTCGTATATGTGGATTGATCGCCCTCGCAGGACTGTTGTGCGCTTGCCAGTCTCAACCGCAGCCGGTGAATGAAGGCGCGTACGTGGACTTCGTAATGGAACTGATGGTCGAGTCGGCGAAACTGTCCGAAGGGCCGAGCGACGCGAAGCCGGCAGTACAAGCCGTCGAGGGTTGGCGCGGCGCCGCCGAAGAAGAAGGAGGCTGAGAGCACACGTCGATGATGTCGACGACGCGGAACCCATGGAGTCGCCGATAGTCGATGGCCGATACAGAACTAGTCGCTTACCTCCACGACGCCGCCAGCCGGCACCTTGTTGACGAAGTCGACCCGCAGGCGACCGTCAGGCGCGGGACCGTTCGCACCGCCGCCCTGACCTATCGGACAGACCGGTCCCCGGAAACGCTCCTCATCGATCTCGATGGCGAACAGAATCCCATCGTCTATGTTCCTGCGCTGATGCAGGTGTGCCGCCCGGAAACCGTAGTGCTCGCCACGGGTTCCGAAAACAACGTGGCACTGGCGAACGAACTCTATCGCGGGGGGATTTTTCTCTACCTGCCGAAGCCGCTCGACTCCACCGGTTTGCGGAACGCCATGCGCGAAATCGCGGCCATCAATGCAGAAGAGGAACGGCCGGAGGTGCAGACGAGCCGGATCCTGCTGATCCTGGGCAAGGGCATGGGGACCAATACGCTAACGACCCTGTTGGCGCGCACCGCCGCCGACGCGGGCCGATACATCAGTTGCGTCGACCTCGATCCGAGTTTCGGCTCCCTTTCGCTCGCGTTCGACACACAGCCGATGCGCGGCCTGGCCCAGGCACTGGAGACCGACGGCGAGATGTCGATCGAACGGCTGCAAGCTCGCGTATCGCCTCGCATCGGCCTCGTGGCGCATCCGGTAGACCAGGCGGGAAGAGAGGACTTCGACGACAAGGGCCTGCCCACCCTGCTCGAAGCGCTGTCGCTGCAAGCGCACATGATCCTGATTTCCGGGGCGCAAACATTCCATGTCGACACGTTGCGCAACCTCGTTTCGAACCACGTCATCGTTTTCGAACCCACTCCGGCCGGGATATCGATTGCCATCCGCTGGCTACGCATTCTCGACGGCGCAACATCCACGCTGGTCATGAACCACACGCGGCCCTTGCCGAGGTTGATCAGCCAGGATCAACTGCGATCGGGTTTTGGCGGTCGACTGCCGGACTTCGAGATTCCGTACATCAAGGGAATGGCACGCGCCATGGCCCTGGGCGAGCCCGAAAGGGCGATTTCCCGGCGCGAGCGCGCCGTGCTCAACCAGTTCCTGTTACCCATGCTGGGGTTGAGTTCGGCCGAAGAGAGCGGGTGACGGTTCAGTCGACCACGTATCCCAACGACTCCACCACTTCGATCAACGCCCACAGCGATTCTTCCGAAACTATGGGACCGATCCGGACCCGGTATATCGGCTCACCGCCACGACGCGAAACTTCCGTGATGCGTACTTCGCCGTCGACCTGGCCGCGCAACTCGGCAACGAGCGCGTTCGCCGCCGCGCGGGCCGCATAGGCACCCATCTGCAGGAACCGCTCCGAGCCTTCGTGAACGACGAAGACAGTGCTCTTGCCGCCCGTTTCCACCGAAGGCAGCACCCAGCCGGAACCATAGCTGGACCTGAGTGCGCCGATCAGCGTAGCGAGTGCGGCGTCGGACGCGATCGGGCCAACGCGAACGCGGTAGAGGGGATTCCCGTCATCGGTCGGCGCCGCAGCAACGAATACCGATTCCGACGTGACAAGTCGCAGTTGCGAGGCAAGCGTATCCGCCGTTGAGCGAACGGCATAGGCCCCCATCTGCAGAAAACGCTGCGCACCCTCGTGCACCAGGAAAGCCTTCACCCGTTGTTCCGGCGAAACCGGTGGCGGGGGTTCCACGGCGGGGACCTCTCCAGCGCCGTCCGTCGCCGCCGACGCGGGCAACACGCGCACGGTTCCGTAGCCTCCGGAAACGAGCATTTCGCTGAGTTCCTGCATCGCTTCGCGCGAACCGATGGGGCCGACTTGCACGCGATACATCGTCTCGCCATTCCCCAGTTCGGCTTCGACAACCCGGGCCGGCACCCGAGCAACGCTCCCGACCTCGGCCGCGAGCGATTCCGCGGCCGAACGAACCGTATATGCGCCCACCTGCAGAAACCGAGGCTCGGCCGCAGGGTTCTCCACCCCGTTGTGGGCAAGGTCACCCGGGGAAGAAACACCGCGCCGCGCCATGGCATCGGGATAGGTGTCCTGCGGGGCGGGTGCTTCCACCGCAGCGGTCAGGGCAGGAACTTCGTCATTCTGTTCAGGCGCCGGAGTCGCCTCGACTTCCGACGCAACGGCGGTCGATGCGATGCCAGCGTCGCTAACATTCCGCGCAGGACCGTCGTCGCCCACTGACGTGACCGCACCATTCGCCGCCGGATCAGCGGGTTCGCGGGACGCGACTTCAACCCTGGACTCTTCGACTTCATCCCCGGACATCGTGATCGATCCCTCGGGTTCAGGTTCGGGTTCGGGCTCCGGCGCCGCCGGGGTTTCTTGCGGCGAGGGCTGCTGGGCCGTGGCTTCGTCGCCGACGGGTTCCAGGGATACTTCGACCAACTCCGGGCCAGCCGGGCGTTGACCTGGCGGTGCACGGCCCGGCACCGGCCGTCCGGTTTCAGCCGCGACGGATGGAGGCACCCGCGCCTCTCCGTATCCCACGTTGTCCAGTGCCGCGATCAACTCGATCAGTCCGGCACTCGATGCGATCGGACCGACAAGCACCCGGTACAGCCTGACCGCATTGCGGCCATCACCCACTCCGAATTCGACGACATCAATGAGTTCGGTCGTGACGCGGCCGAGTTCCGACGCGACCGCCCGCGCTTCCGAACGCATGTCATAGGCGCCAATACGCACGTAGTACTCGCCACCCACCTTGATGGCGTAGGGACGCAGTTCGCTTTTGTCTATCCGCCGAACATCGGATCGGGGAGCACGGTTTGCGGGAGGCGGCTCTTCGCTTGCATCGATTCGCCGCACTCGATCCGGTTCCCGGATCGGCGCTTCCCGCGTCCGATCCTCGAGGAGAACCTCTTCGACCGGTGGTGGCGCAGGTTCCGTTTCTGCCGGTCTCCGCGCGTCTCGCAATGACGCGGGATCGGGTGCCACCACCATGTCCCGCATTCGCTCTGCGCCCGCGGATTCGGGCACTATTCCCGCAGACAGGTCGAGTGCGCGGGACAGGTTGTCCGACAGCCTTTGCTCCTCGGGCGCCATCAGTACGGCTTGTTCCATCAGCCTTATGGCGCCGCGAATGTCTCCTTCGAGCAGGGCTACCAGCCCCAGACCGTTCAGGCCCCAGGCAACGCTCAGGGTTGGCGCGTTCTCTCGCGAGGAAGTCAGACGCGCAAAGCTCTTGCGGGCGGAAGTGAGTTGTCCGCCGGAAAGCGCGGCGCGTCCGTGCGCCAGCAGTGCCGCGTGGCGTTCGTCCGGGCGCGACGCGTGCGCAACCGCCGCCGCGTACCAGCGGGTCGCTTCCGACGAATCCCGGCGCGCGACGGCGATATCGCCCAAACCCATACGCGCCGTGACAGATTCGGGATCGACTTCGAGGAGTCTCAGGTAGAGTCGTTGCGCGGTCTCGGTCTGTTCGGCTTCCAGGGCGATCCGTGCCATGGGCAAGACCGCCTCTTCCACCCGCTTGACGCGCAAACTGTCGCCTTCGTTGGGCAGAACCGAACAACTGCCGATGAGTAACGTCGCCACGCCGAAAGCTGAACCGAAACCCGACGCGCGGATCACGGAGAGAACGGGCGCCAGAAACACTACCTCTTCAGTTCCCCATTGGCGAGGGCAGAATCCACTGTAGTATATTTGAAAACCCTCTTACCCACCGACCCCACCGTTCAGCCGCATACACTATGCGAAATGGTCAGCCCAGGTCGATGCGAAGCCACTCCTCCGGCGCCATGGCGGTGGAGTTTGCGCTCGTTTTCCTCGCCTCCCTTACGCTGTTTGGCCTCGCGGGGGAGTTGTTTCGAATCTCCATGATCGATCAGACCCTCGCAAGGGTAACCCATGAGAGCGCGCAGGCAATCTCCGGGTTGCCCGACGGCGACGTCGAATGCGAAGAGACGATACAGAGAGCGTTTGACCGGAACGTCGGGGCGCGCTGGCTGTTCGACCGCAACGGCAACGATACCGTGGACATCGTCTTCAGCTACAACGATGCGTGGCCGGCAGTCACGTTGAGTGACGAGATAGGCATCGCCATCAGTTGGGACGACGATCCCGAAGTCAGTGTCGACTGGACAGATGCCACGCCAGGATCCTGCGGTGGCGACGGTAGTTGGCTTCGGCTCCGCTCACAGTTTGCCATGCAACCCTGGTTCGGCCCCATCCGGCCGCTCTGGGGTGCGATGTACCGGCAACACGAGAGCTGGGGCAGAAACAGCCGAACGTTCTGAACCGTGCGCGAGTAATGTTCCTGTCCGCCCGCGGACGGCGCGGTTCAGCCGCCGTCGAGTTCATCGTGATGGTGCCGTTCATCCTCGTGCTGGCGGCGGCGGTATGGGACTTGCGTGTCTTTACGGCCTACCGCACCGACATCGCGCGTGAGATCTTCGTCATCGCCGAACTCATCGCCAACGGCGGCGATTGGACTAGTGACGCATCGGTGGAAAACGTGATCGAAGCGGCGGCGGCGCGGCTGGGAGAAACGAGCGGCGGCGTGCTGCACGTGGCCGTCGTGGTACGTGCCACCACCCGCCACGATGGCACTGCCTGCATCGACGACAACCTGTGGTGCGCACCGATGGTGAGGAAGGCATTCTATGACTATGATTTCCCTGCCGGCACAGGGGGCTGCGCTGCCGTTCCCCGGGTCCTGCCGGACGAAGGAGACCTCTTCGCCGCAGACGCGACCGTCCTGACCTTCGAGGACGCGGACCCCGACGGGCCGGGTCCCGAAGTCGCGCCAGGTGTCGAAGAATGGGTCAGCCGCAACATGCAGCCTGAGGAGTGGTGGGTTGTCGTGGACAGTTGTTCGCATTTCGGCGAAGGTCCGCGGTCCCGATTGATAGGCAGGCGATTCATGAACCTTGGACTTGCGGCGCTCAACGTCGCCCCGGTGATGGAAAGGCGCTCTGCCTGGGGTTCGATCGACGACCTGTCGGACTGTGTCTGGTGTTGACTATGCGCGTTAGCTCTCACGGCAAAAACAACCGCGCAGGGTGGCTGAGGCGCGTCCAGCGATCAGTCGCGGGCTTCCTCCGATGCCGGAAGGGCGGCGCCATGCTTGTCGGCGGCAGCCTGGCAATGCTTGCCATGGCAACGGCCGGCGGCTTGGTCACCAACTACGGCTGGCGCGAAGCGCAGAGGGAGGAGATCGACGGCGCGCTGCGTGCCGGCGTTTCCGCCGCCGCGCACTTCATGCGGGGAGACCTGACCAAGGTCGAAGACCAGATCAAGGAACGCGTCGCGGGTTTCATGCGCGGTCTGCTGGGCGACATCACGATATCCAAGGACGACATCGACGTCGATCACGACTTCGCCACCAACCAGACCACCATCAGCGTCGAGGGAGACGCCAAGTTCGCGTTCGCCAGTCTGTGGGGAGGCGGCGGCGCCGCAAACCTCGAGTCCCTGAAAGGGGAGTACGTCATCGTGGCGTTCGACGCGAGCCAATACGAATTCGCCCTCGCGCTCGACGTGTCGAAATCGATGGGCTCCAAACCCACGGGCTGGACTGTCACGAGGCTGGACGCGCTGAAGGACACCATCCGCACCATCGCGCAAACCGTGGACGACGTGTCGAAGACGAATCCCGGCATCGTTACCCTCGCTCTCGTCCCGTACTCGAACGCCGTAAACGTGGCGGACACCTCGGGAACGTCGCAGACGGCTGCCAAGGAACGCTACGTGCACATGCTCACCGGCGACGAATACAGCACGCAAACGTCGCGCGACACCGAAGCACACTGGGTCGACACCTTCCATGCCTACGGGACAGGCGGCGATATGGGACCGCTGACGTCTCGCAGCCTGCCGGACTTCCTGGCTCTCGCCGACTGGAACCTGCACCAGCCCGGGACGGAAGACGTCTCCCTTCAGGCACCCACCGTCGGCATGTGGGATTTCGAGGGGTCAGACTTCTGGAACGGCTGCGTGATGGCAAGGTGGGGCGCGTACTGGGACTCCGCTGCGAGGCCCGCCATCTGGGACCCATCGGACACAAGCAACTGGCCAGCCAGAAAAACGGTGGCCGGCTGGGAACCGGGGTCCACGGGCATCGCCAACCTGCCGCTGCACCTCTCCGACGCGCCCCCGGACGCGAGCGATCCCAATACCCGCTTCACAGCGTACTCCTGGCCCGACGCGCGCATTAACGGATTCGCGGACGGGTATCTCGACTGGGTCATACACAGAACGCTGGTTCCGACTTTCACTCCGTGGTCCACCCGCCTGCCGACATCCGGGAACCACTGGCACCTGCGCACCCTTGACCGGGGCGGCAGTCTCTATTGTCCCGAGGCGCCCATCGTGCCGCTTACGGACGACCTGGCCGCCCTGCGGGCGGCAAATCACTACGAAACAGTGGATTGGCATTCGTCTACCTATTGGGGCCAGACGTTTCTACATCTAGGCATCGTCTGGGGGCTTCGAACGCTGTCCCCGCTATGGCGGGACGTGTGGAATTCGAAGAGCGTGTCGGGCGACGACCTGCCGCGCACGCCGTGCCTCGACGGGGGAACGACCCAAGGTTGCTCGCAGTTCGTGGAGAAGGCCATCCTGATCATATCGGACGGCGCCAATTACTTCGGCGATCCCCAGCGCGGCCGACACGCCGGGTCTTTCAATCCCGCCAACCCCATCACACGCAATCCGGACTTTAGAGGCGGTCGATGTCACAGCTATTTCCTGGGCACCTACTATGCCGACTACATGACGGCCATGTCCGCCGATGACGCGACAACTTTTGCAGGGAGCTTCGACGTCGACATGAACGGCGTGTTTACGTCAGCCGGCATGTCCGCAGTACTGGACGGCTTTCAGGCGGTTCACCCGACCGTATCGGCCCTGGACCCCAACATACCAGCGGAAAGGGTCGTCATCGACGCACACCGGATGCTCTGGGGGAACGCGCTCAAGGACATGACGCCATGGCAGCTCTTCCGAGGCTACGACGACAATTCGCCGACCAAGGCCACGGATGCGACGGACGTGATGGTGGATCCCGCAAACCAGTTCGGTTTCGAGGGCCGTCCCGCGCAGAACGGACAGTTCTGCAGACCGACGTCGCCATTCAGCGCCTATGGTCGGCCGGAGGACCTGGTCCGTGTCGGAGACGGTCCACCGGTGAGCGACGCGGCACCCTTCTCGGTTCCCGCCTGGCTGACGCCCTCCCCGCCGGCCGAACTCCAGGATCCCATCACCGACCGCCTCGACGACTGGTTCCTGGAGGCCTGCAGCATTGCAGGGCAGCGTGGCGTGCGCATCCATGCGATCTATATCGGCGACGATACGAGACCTTGGGAACAAGCTGCCATTGCGTTGCTCGAAGAGTGCGTGGACCGCGGTTACGGCGGCAACCCCACGGTCGACGAGGTTCACGCCACACCCACCGCTCAGGAGTTGAAAGACGCCATCGCAGACATCATCGACATCCGCCGCACGTTGCGATTCATCGGACCCTGACGGTCCCGATGAGGACACCCGTCAATGCCATGCCCGCGGTCTGTGGTATTGTCGAAACAAGTGGTATTTTTCAATCTATTCGCGATCACGGCAGAACGTAAATGCGTCGTTTGGCAATTCATCGAAATTGGGGCTTTGAGAATCAGTCCCGGTCGTTGATTCCCGCTTTGCCCGGGGGTTCGCCGCAGCCCTGCCTGGTCGCTACTCCCCGGGAGAGCGCGTAGCATGCCCCGGTCGATCCAGCGCAGGCGCGCACTGTCGCAGAACCGGCAACAATGGGGCCGCGACAACCAAGCCGTGCCCGAGGTGGCCGAGCAGGACCGATTCGAAGTCATCGTTCCCTTTTACCACCACCGCGTTCTCGAGAGCCTCGACGCGGGAACCGCCGCGTCGCTCGACAGCGACGAACTGATCGATCTGGTGCTACAGCTATTGCGCCAACTGGAGACTGCGGCCGACGCCCCCGGTATCGGCGGCGTTCACCGGGCGCTCGCGCGTCGGATAGTCGACGAGATGCGCGGGCTGGGGCCGCTGGGGCCGTTGCTGCGCGATCCCGACATCAGCGACATATTGGTCAATGGCCTGCACTCGGTCTACGTGGAGAAAAACGGGGTGTTAAGCCAGGTGGACGTGCGTTTCCGGGACTTCGATCACCTTACGCGTCTGGCGCAGCGTATCGCCGAAGGCGTCGGTCGCCGGGTGGACGAACTGAACCCGATGTGCGACGCGCGACTGGAAGACGGATCGAGGGTCAACATCATCGTGCCGCCGCTGGCGATTGACGGGGCCGCCATCTCCATCCGCCGATTCCGGCAGGGGGGCTTCTCCCTCCAGGACCTGTCGCGCGGCGGTGCCATGCACCCGGGCATGGTGACGATGCTGGAGGTGGCCGCCCGGGCCAAGCTCAACGTAGTGGTGTCGGGCGGTACCGGCGCCGGCAAGACGACTATCCTCAACGCACTGTCCGGGATGATCGGAGAAGAGGAACGCGTCGTCACGCTGGAGGACGCCGCCGAACTGAAAATGCAGCAGCCCCACGTCGTGCGCCTGGAGTCGCGCGCGCCGTCTTCCGAAGGCACCGGTGAAATCACGATGCGGGATTTGCTGAAGAACGCGTTGCGGATGCGCCCCGATCGCATCGTTGTCGGCGAGGTGCGGGGCGCCGAAGCGCTCGAAGCCATGCAGGCAATGAACACCGGACACCCGGGATCGATGGTGACCGTTCACGCGAACAGTCCCCGCGATGCCATCAGCCGCCTCGAATATCTCGTCATGATGGGTGCCGGCGACATGCCGCTGTCCGCGATAAGAAACCAGGTGATCTCCGCTATCGACATCGTCGTGCACGCGTCGCGTTTCAGCAACGGCAAACGCAAGGTCGTCGCCATCACGGACGTGATAGGTCTGGAAGGCGAGGTGCCGGTGCTCGAGAACATCTGGGCCTACGACCCCGGTTCGGATCGGTTCGCCTGCAGCGGAAGTCGCCCCTCCTTCGCCGCACGGGTGGAAGACGCCGGGTACGGCGACCTGCTGACCTCGAGCATGTCCGCAGCCCGCCAGGGATTCGCGGTCGGCTAAATGAGTTGGCTCGCTACGATTGTGGGCGCCATCGTCACCCTGTTTGCCGGGATGATGGTCCTGATGGTCAACGACGCCATGCGGGCGAGGCTGCGCCTGCGACGCCGGCTGCGACCCATCACCGACCTCCTCGACACCGAAGGGGGGGCTGCCCCTGTCGCCGAAGCGGCGCCCGAAACCCAGACCGAAGGTGACAACTACATCGTGGAACGCCTGGATGCCCTGTTCCCGCTGTCCGGCGGCGTGCGCACGGGGATGATCGTATTCGGCACTACGCTCCTCCTTTGGATCATTCTCATACCGGCGATGGTCTTTGTCGGTGTGCCGACCATCTTCGCCGTCTTCCTGTCGCTTGCCGCTGCAGCGACTTTCGGCTGGAACGCGGGAAGCGTCGTCGAGACCCGCAAGCGGGACGCTTTCTGCAATCGGCTCGTCACCGCCGTCGAGGACTTTCAACGCCTGGTGCGCTTCGGCACCTCCAGTCTGCGCGCCCTGCGCTCCGTCGCCCAAACCGCTGAAGAACCGCTCACCCCCTCTCTCAGGGCCATACTGCGCGAAACCGATTTCGGCGTTCCCCTGGAACAGGCCATGGCGCGCGAGGCGCACCGCATACGCATGGGTGAACTGGCAATGCTCTCCGCAATCATCTCCGCGCAATCCGGCACGGGCGGCAGCCTCTCGGAAGCCGTTGGGAACCTCGGCGACATGCTGAGGGAACGGCTTGACTCGAATACGCGGCTCAAGGCCACGACCGCCGAGGCCAAGGTGACCCTGGGGGTGCTGGCCGTCGTTCCCGTCCTCGGCGTAACGGTCCAGGCAATCCTGCAGCCCGAGGTCGTGAACACGCTTCTGGGCGACGCGCGCCATCTTCTCGGCATCGGCGTCGGCCTGATTGTCTCCGGCCTGTTTGTATCGTGGCTCATGATTCGCGGTGCCCAGCGATGACCGTGCAAACCGTATTCATCATCCTGGTGGCAATCACCACCGGGTCATCGCTGATAGTGCTGAGTACGACGCTCAGTCGACGGCGGGTGGCCAGACGGATACAACTCGCGATCGGCGGCAATCAGGAGTCCCGCGTACAGAGCCGAATCGCCGAAGGGATGACCGGCGTGCGGACCGGCCTGGAGCGAGTGCTCGGTGTCCTGGGGACATTCATGCCCCTCGGCGAAGAAGACCAGCAGAAGATCGCCGTGGCGTTGCAACGTGCGGGGTTTCGTTCGTCCAATGCGGTGACCTTCGTGATCGGCACGAAAGTCGCCTGTCTGCTAGTCGGCCTGGTAGGAGGCGGACTGGCCGCATCGACACTGTTTCCCGGCGTGATCGGCTGGGGTGTCGGGCTATTGGGAGGGTTGCTGGTCGGTGTTGCATGCAACCTGGTGCCGGAGCTGATCGTGACACGCCTGGCAGCCCGCCGCGTATGGAAGATCCAGATTGCGCTGCCCGATGCAATGGACTTGTTGATCGTCTGCCTCGAAGCGGGACTTACCTTCGAGCGCGCGCTGCGGCGCACCATCAACGACCTCAGGGCGTTCCGGCCCGCACTCGCCGACGAGTTGGGTCAGGCGAGTCTCGACATGCGCATCCACGGAATGAATCGTGAGGAGGCGCTCGGCCGAGTCGCGCAACGGCTGGACCTCCAGTCCATGAAGGACCTGACCACGACGGTGGCGCAAAGCGAACGGCAGGGTACGCCTGCGGCTGACGCCCTGCGCAGGCTTTCCAGTTCGGTGCGGGTCGAAATGATCACCGAGATGCAGGCCAAGATGGCGCGCCTGCCGACGCTGCTGATCCTCCCGTCGATGGTTTTCCTGCTGCCCGGCCTACTGGTTATTGTCGTCGGCCCGGCATTCGTTCAGATAGTTCGGGACTTGGGCGGAGTCGGGGGATAGGCGCATCGCCATTGCCGCCCGGTTGGCGGTTTCGCAACAAAAGACCGAGGCCCAAGGCGCCGGCCGTGGGAACCTTGCATGGGAGTACGCATCCGCCGACGAGGCGAACGTCTACGGTTCCTTACGCGTCAGCGGTCGGGGAAGCGCCCCCGGCTGAAGGCTTGCATGGAAGCACGCATCCGCCGATGAGGCGAACGTCTACACTTCCTTACGGGTCAGCGGTCGGGGAAGCGCCCCCGGCTGAAGGCTCCTAGCGGGGAGACCGCCGATAGCCGCGCCCGCCGCGCCAGGTCGTGTTGAACATGTCCGCGTCCTGCACGTTGGCTGGAGCTTCCTGTCTGGGCGGGAGAACTCCCAACTGCCGTTCGGACCCGGCAACGTCGTCGTCCTCGCGGATGCGAGCCAACGCTTCCCGCATGGAGATCCACCCCAGGCCCAAATTGGCGGTCTTGTCGGTGATCAGCACCATGAGCGTGTTCTGACGTCCGGGCACCACTGACATGAAGTGATGGGTGTCCTCTGTCGTGGTCTGAATTTCCCAGACGAAGTTCGAATCCGATTCCGAGGACATTGCCCCGGCCAGGCGACGCACGGCCTTTCCCCTGAAGTAATCCGCGCCCGCGGCCGAAATGGCTTCGATGGAGGCGGAATTCAGTACCCCCCCGGGAGCGACTGTCGACGCAAGCGGAAGCCCGGTCTCGAGATCAACGAGGGCACACGCCAGCGCGCCGTCGACGTCATCGACAATTCCGTCGCATAGCTGTTGGAACCTCACCTGCCCCTGACCTCCTTGCCGGATCGTGCATCCAGCAACGTTTGGCACCGCTTCCTGACGATGCCTCATTTGAAATACGCGTGTCAACCTGCCTTCCAAGGCCCCATCCGCCCCGAAACTACGCAGCTAATGTCCGCGCTATGTCACTGGACGCGGGTCTTTCGAGGCAGGGACCGCCGCACGTACCGCGGCAAGATGGGTGAGGCTCACCGGGACTTCGTGTGGGCCCGTGACGCGCACCAGCGTCCGTTCGTCGCGACGCAAACCACAATAAATTATCATTGCGTACCCCTCCTGCTCGGTAGGAGGAGAGCTCGCGTCACATACTTCCCGGGCGCGTGATTCAAGGAGTACATGTTGGCCGACGACCATTTCGCTCTTTCCAGCGGCTATCGCCTGGAGGAATACGAAATCCGCAGGGTTCTCGGCACGGGCTCTCTCGGCATCAAGTATTTCGGGTTCGACCACGGTCGCGATCAGCCGGTGGTCATCAAGGAGTACCTGCCCGACCACCTCGCTACGCGCACCGATTCAGGCGTAGTGCCGAAATCATCCGGGCACGAAGCGGAATTCAACACTGAACTCAGCCGATTCCTGGAGGAGGGCGAAGCCTTGACGCACATCGCCCAACCGAACCTTGTCCAGGTGCAACGGTGCCTGAAAGCGAACGGCACAGGCTACATAGTCAGGGACTACATGGAGGGAGCGGTCCTCTCGGCACTGCTGGAAGAGGGGGCAACGTTATCCGAGGACGAGTGCAAGCGTCTCCTGTTCCCCATACTCGATGCACTGGAAGCCCTGCATGGAAGCAACTTCCTGCACCGGGACATCGGTCCGGACAAGATCGTCGTCCGGGAGGGCGGCTCTCCCGTACTCCTCGGATTCCCCGAGCAACAGCAGGTGGCCGGAGCACGCAAGGTTTTCGGGGCCCGTTCGCGGGGCTCCTCGTTCGTCCCGCGACCGGGTTACGCGGCCCTGGAACAATATTCGCACATCGGTCACCTCGGAGCGTGGACAGACATCTATGGACTGGGCGCGGTCATGTACACCTGCGCGACAGGACTGACCCCGCCAGAAGCCACCGAGAGGGCCGTGGCCGACGAGATGATTCCCGTGTCCGAAGCGTCCCAAAGACCGTACAGCGCGAGCACATTGGCGGGTATCAACGCGGCTCTCGTGATTCGTGCGCACGAGCGGCCGCAGAACGTCGTCGCATGGCGCCGCCTTTTTTCGGTCGGCGCCCACCAATCTCCACGGGTCGTCAGACGGGCTGCGCGCGGCCAGATGTTCTCGGCCCCGCAACCGCAGGAAGCGCCTCCACCCGCCGTGCATGCTCGCCCCCCGTCCCCTTCCGCGCGCATGGTTACGACATCCGAACCCCGGCGGCAATGGGCCGTTCCCGCGATTGCGGCAACGGCATTCATAGCCGTCCTTACTTGGGTGGACACCGGCATTCTTCGATCGGACAGCCAGGGCATCGAGGCCACCACGGCAGTAACGCCCGCCGCAGCGGCGCCAACGACCTCGCCAGTGCCCCAAGCGGCGTCACCGGAACCGATCACGGCGCTTACCCCGGCAACGGACGCGCCCGACAGCGAGGCGTCACGTCCGCCGGAACAGCCCGAGATTGCGCAAGCCTTGACCCATTCCTTCGAACCGGACCAGGCGACGCCGGTTCTCTCAACGCTGGTCGTCAACACAACGCCGCCAGGCGTGGATGTCCTGGTCGCTGGCGAGGTCATCGGTCGAACCCCACTGGAGGTCCCGGACCTGGCCACCGGATCGTATGACGTGACCTTGCGCCACGATCTCTACGAAACGCTGTCTGAAACCATCGCGATACCGAATCCGGCCGATTCCGATGAGAGGGAGACCCGCATGGAGCGCACGCTTGCGCGTGCCACCGGCGCGCTCACTGTCCTGACGGAGCCGGCAAAGGCCTGGATCGAGCATGATGGCGAGCGCTTTGCGGAGCGCACGCCGACGACCATCTACGGACTGCCGGCCGGACCCCTGGAACTGGTCGTCGGAGCAGAGGGGCATGGCCCCATGAGGGTCAGCGCCAACGTACCCAGGAACAGCGTAACGACACTTGAACTCAGGCTTGAAGACACCGTCGCCTACGGCTCGCTGACATTGGATCTGACGCCCGACGATGCCGACGTAACGCTGCCGGATCTGGAACTGGCGTACGAAGATGGAATGCGGATTCGGGAAGGGCGCCATAGAGTCCGCGTGACCCGCGACGGCTACGTGCCGGAAACGCGCACCATCGAAGTCGATGGAATTACCAGGTCGCCGGTATCGCTGACCCGCAACCCACAACCGTTTACCGTGACCACCACACCGCCCGGTGCTTTCGTGAGCCTTCCGCTAGGCGATCGGGTCTACAGTCCCGGCGTATTGCTGACGCCCGGGAGTTACCACGTCAGGGCAGTGCTGCCAGGGTACACAACGTGGGAAGGCGCAGTGAACCATGACCCGGGACCTACGGATCAGGCGCTGACATTGCAGACGGGAAGCGCCGAATTCGCCGATCCGCTCGCTTCCGGCGGCACCGGGCCAACCATGGTCGCCATCGCCTCCGGGAGCTTTCGCATGGGATGCGTATCCCGCGTTGACTGTCGTTCGAACGAATTGCCTGTTCACGACGTCAGGTTGACGCACCCCCTGGCACTCTCGAAGTTCGAGGTCACATGCGACGATTTCGCCCGCTTCGCCCGCGCCACGGGCCGCGAGAACGCCGAGAAGGCGGCCTGTACCACGGAAACGTCAGCACCTGTCGTCAACGTGTCCTGGCTCGACGCGACGGCCTACGCCGAATGGCTGTCCAGGGAAACGCGGAGACCGTATCGCTTGCCAAGCGAGGCGGAGTGGGAGTACGCGGCTCGGGCGGGCACGGCGACAAGGTATAGCTGGGGAAGTTCGATTGGCGTCGAACGGGCCAACTGCAACGGCTGCCGCAGCCGGGCAAACAGGGATCATCGGGGAACGATGGTCGTCGGTTCGTTCAGCCCAAATCCATGGGGACTGCACGACATGCTCGGCAACGTCTGGGAGTGGGTATCGGACTGCCGCCACGACGACTACGCAGGTGCTGCGGGCGATGGATCGGCGAGGAGCGCCACCAATTGCGAAGAGCGGGTGTTGCGCGGCGGTTCCTGGATCGTGAACCCGAGTCTCGTTCGCGCAGCGCAGCGCGGATGGGGGAACGAGTCCCTTCGCCTGGAAGATGTCGGCATCCGCGTCGTCGTCGAGATGAAGTGACTCAAATCCGGTGGTTCACCCGACGGACGAGCCACCCCCACCCGCGATCAAATGACCCGCTCCAGGCCGGGTGGTCGCGGTGACGATGCGGCCGATAGACACCGCCATCTCACCCGCGCCGGTCAAGCTGCCCAAAACCTCGTCCTCGAAGGCCGGCTCCACGCACAGGACGAATCCGATTCCGCAATTGAAGGTGCGCAGCATCTCGGACTCCTCGATATTCCCCGCCTGCTGTAGCCAGGCGAACACAGACGGCCGCCTCCAACTGTCGAGGTCAATATCCGCCGCCATGCCTTTGGGCAGCATCCGGGGCACATTCTCGATCAAGCCCCCTCCAGTGATGTGCGCCATGCCCTTTATCGTCGCGGTCCGGAGCGCCCCCGCAACCGGTTGCGCGTAGATTCTCGTTGGCGCAAGGAGCCGATCGACCAGCGAGTCGCTCAAGGGCAATCCCCCGTCTTCGACAATTCGGCGAATGAGCGAATA
The DNA here is from genome assembly GCA_965203615.1 of Candidatus Azotimanducaceae bacterium. Classification (GTDB taxonomy): domain Bacteria; phylum Pseudomonadota; class Gammaproteobacteria; order Pseudomonadales; family Azotimanducaceae; genus VXNE01. Next base: position 2,548,876 of record OZ241900.1, on the reverse strand, counting down.
CCCGTTCGAGTGGGGACCGGTTGAACCGATACCGATGAGCCGGTCGTCGACGGCGATATGTTCACCGGTGACAATGTCCTCGCGTTCGACAATACCCACACAGAATCCGGCGAGATCATAGTCGCCGGGCCGGTAGAAGCCGGGCATCTCGGCCGTTTCCCCCCCGGCAAGGGCGCAGCCGGCGATCTCGCAACCCCTCGCAATACCGACGATCACCCGTTCGGCCACATCCACATCGAGTTCCGACGTCGCGTAGTAATCGAGAAAGAGGAATGGTTCGGCGCCGTGAACAAGCACGTCGTTCACGCACATGGCGACGAGATCCTGGCCAACCTCGTCGTGTCGGTCGTGCTCGATCGCCAGTTTGAGTTTCGTACCCACGCCGTCGGTTCCCGCCACGATAACCGGCCTTCTATATCTTGCGGGAATCGCAGCCAGAGACGAGAACCCCCCAAGGTCGGCGAGGAACGCGTCTCCCTGCGTGCGCCGTGCCGCGGGCGCGATGCGGCGGACGAGCTCATTGCCGGCGTCGATGTCGACGCCGGCATCCCGATAAGTGAGTCCTGACATGAACCGGCCGAAATCTGGAATCCTGTCCGAGTTGTAGCACGCGCCAGACGGCTACGAAAGGGGAGAATCCTCTTGGGGTTAGACTTGATCGGTATGTTCCAGTTTGTAGCATGGCGCTACGCTCTCTGGTTTGGGGTGCTCCCTATCAACCGCGCAATCGCATTCTGTTTCCGGCGATGTCGGCAGTTCTCCGCCGCGGTGGCCTGTTCGGTGACAATCTGCTGCGGCGTGTCCGCACACGGCGAACTCGTTGACTGGCTATACGACGTGGAGGTGCCAGCTCGATCCCAGGCCGGGGCCGACCAGCGTAGCGCCGCCCAATCCGCCTTGCGCGAGATGCTGATGCGCATGACGGGCCTCGAGAACCTGCCCATGTCCGAGCCGGTCGTCCGCGCGCTGAACGCTCCGGAGAGATACTACGTGCAATACCGTTTCATCCAGGCCGAGGCCGATGGGGAACAGCGGCTTCGAGTGAGTTTCGAGCCGAAGGCCGTACAGGAACTGGTTGCCGAGGCCGCGCTTCCCATCTGGAGCGCCGACCGACCGCGTGTCCTGGCCTGGCTCGCGATCCGGGAGAACGGTCTCATCCGCGTGCTCGACAGCACTTCGGATCACCCGCTGGCGCAGGGTCTGCGGCAACGAAGTCGCCAACGCGGAGTACCTCTGCGGCTGCCATTGCTGGACCTTGAGGACAGGGAACTGATATCTCCGCCCGCCGTATGGGACGGTTTCGCCTACTCGCTGCACGCCGCCTCGCGCCGATATGATGCGGACGTGGTACTGGTCGGCCGTGCGTTTCTCGACGCCGACGGGAGTTGGGGGACGCGTTGGGAATTCTGGCTCAACGACGCACCCCGGGAGTTCAGGTATTCCGACGACGCCATCGAGGCCGGGGCCATCCAGGCGATGGACGAGGTCGCCAACGAGTTGATGCAACGCTCCGCCGTGTTCGGCCTCGACGCAACCACTATCGAGATAGCGGTGAGGGGTGCCGGATCGGTCCAGGGCTACGCCGCGCTGATGCGTCATCTTGCCAGTCTCGAATACATAGACCGCGTGCAACTGGCCGCCGCCGGGCGGGAGACGTTGACGCTGCGGCTCCTCACGCGGTCGACGCCCGAGCGTCTCGGCGAACTCCTGGCGAAGGACGGCGCGTTCAGGCGCCTGCCCACCATCCCGGGCCTCCCGCCAATGCACGGTGGCAAAAAGTCGGAAAACGGTCCGCACGAGCCGATCACGCTGCTCTGGCACGGGAAGAGCTGATGCTTCGGAGCATTCCCAACATCATCACGCTGGTGCGCATCGCACTGATCCCGCCCACCGCCTGGCTTCTGCTGGACGAGCGCTACCTCGCGGGGCTCATTCTCGTCGCCATAGCCGGACTCAGCGATGCGCTGGACGGTGCGCTGGCGCGCAGGTTTTCCTGGTCGAGTTCATTCGGCGCATATGCCGATCCGCTGGCGGACAAGCTGCTCGTCGGCACAATGTTCGTGGTTCTGGTCTTGCAGGGCCACGTACCGCTCTGGCTCGCTGCCGTGGCGATCTCGCGGGACGTCATCATCATGGTCGGGGCATTGGCCTATCGGCTCATATTCGAGAAGGTCGACCTGAACCCTAGCTTCATCAGCAAATTGAACACGGCGATGCAGATCACCATGCTGATCCTGGTCCTGGTCGCACTGGTCCCCGCGGGACCGCTGTCCGATTTCGCAACCGCCGTGCTCGATCCCTGGGGTTTCGTCGTCGTCGCCACCCTCGGCGTCTCTTCCGGCGTGGACTATGTCTTCACATGGAGTCGTCGCGCCATCCAGGAACGGGTGTAGTTGCCCGTGGGTCGCGAAACGGCTCGGCAAGTGCCACTTGCATTCAGGCTGCGCGAGCGTTTCACCCTCGATCACTTCCTTGTCGGCGAGAATACCGAACTGCTGGCTAGTGTCTGCCGACCCGTGGATGGCTTCTACTGCGCCTGGATCTGGGGGCGGGTCGGCGCGGGAAAGAGCCATCTGCTTCAAGCCGTCTCCCATGAGACGGGCGGCGCGTTCATACCGGCGACTGAGATTCCGGCGGTGGACGGCTACGAAGTCTTCGACCGCGTCCTCATCGACGACATCCACGCCTGGATCGGCGATCGGCCGGCGGAGGAAGCGTTGATGCGCCTGTACAACAACCGGCTCCAGCGTGGACTTGTCCTCGTCGCGGCGGCCAGCCGGCCGCCTGCGCAGCTTTGTTTCGCGCTTCCCGACCTGGCTTCCCGCCTGCGCTCTGCGGCGTGTTTCGAGATTTCTCCGCCGGACGACGAAGAAGCGGGCGCGGTGCTTCGGCGCGTCGCCCGGGATCGCGGCTTCCAACTCGACCCGAGCGTGGTTTCGTTTCTACTGCGCCGTACCGGTCGGAACCTCGCGGACCTGCTCAGTCTGCTCGAAACAATCGACGTGGAGTCCCTGTCGGCGCAACGCCGCATTACCATCCCATTCGTGAAACAGGTGCTCGACCTGTGATCCGGGCAGTCGTCACCGGCGGGGGCAGCGCCGGTCACGTCGTGCCCACCTTGCCCGTCATCGAAGCGCTGCAGGCCCGAGACTGGAACATCACCTACATAGGCACGAACTCCGGGATGGAAGAACGACTGGTGGCGCACTTCGGGATCCGCTACTTCGGCGTGCGACCGGGCAAGCTGCGCCGCTACTGGTCCTTCGAGAACCTCGTCGACGCGTTCCGCGTTCCGATCTCGGTTTTGCAGGTGTTGCGGATACTCGGCCGGATTCGGCCCGACGTGGTCTTCTCCAAGGGGGGGTTCGTCGCGTTTCCGGTCGTCGTGGCCGCGTGGCTGCGACGAATCCCCGTGGTAGCACATGAATCCGACCTCTCCCCCGGGCTCGCCAACCGGCTGACGCTGCCGTTCACCACCTCGCTGTGCGTGAACTTCGACGCCACGCGGGTCAGCGCCAGACGCGTGGTCCACACAGGCACGCCCGTGCGCGAATCCCTTTTGCAAGGCGACCGTGACCGGGGCCTGGCTACTACAGGATTCTCCGGCGAACGCCCGTTTCTGGTGATCGTGGGAGGAAGCCTGGGCGCCGAGCGCCTGAACCACATCGTGCGCGGGGCACTTTCGGCATTGACCGCTGATTTCGACGTACTGCATGTGTGTGGCGCGGAGAAGGTCGATCCCGCCTACCTCGGCACCACTGGATACGAGCAGCGCGATTTCGTCGGCGACGAATGGGGTGACATCCTGGCTGCGGCGGACCTGGTCGTATCGCGTTCCGGGGCGAACTCCCTGTACGAACTCCTCACCCTGAAGAAACCGAACCTGCTGGTTCCGCTGCCGGCGGCGGCGAGCCGGGGCGATCAGATCGAGAACGCCGACTTTGCCGAGTCCCGGGGTTTCAGCATGGTCGTGGCGGAGGACGACCTGACTCCCGACGTGCTCGTGCGGCAGGTCACCGCCCTGCATCGTGACGCGCACGCATGGCGCCAGCGCCTGGAAGCGTTTCAGGCGCCGGACAGCACCAGGCTGATCGTCGCGGAACTTGAGGCCGCGTTGAAAGGCCGAACCAAACGGTGATCTAATCGCTCGTTTTTTCCGGCACCGCCATGTACAGGGTCAAGACCTACAACCAGATCGCCGCGCGAGGGCTCGAACTGTTTCCGGCCGATGCGTTCAAGGTCGGCGCGGATGTCGTTGCCCCGGATGCCATTCTGCTCAGGAGCCACGTCCTGACGCCGGCCGATCTCGGCCCCGGCCTCCGGGCCGTCGCCCGCGCCGGCGCCGGCATCAACAACATTCCCGTCGGGGATTGCACGGAACAGGGCGTGGTCGTCTTCAATACACCCGGCGCAAACGCAAACTCGGTCAAGGAACTGACGCTCGCCGCACTATTGCTCGGATCCCGCGACGTGATCGGCGGGATGGAGTACGTCAAGACCCTGTCGAACGTCACCGACGACGACACGCTGCACGAACTGGTGGAAGGTGAGAAGAAACGTTTCAAGGGCCAGGAGCTGTTCGCCCGCACGCTGGGCGTTCTCGGCCTTGGAGCTATCGGATCGCAGGTGGCGCGCGCCGCACTCGACCTCGGCATGCGCGTGGTCGGGTACGACCCGAATCTCTCCGTCGACGCAGCCTGGCGCCTACCAAGCGAAATACAACGCATGGAAGACTCCCGGAGCCTGTTCAGCCAGTCAGACTACGTAACGCTACACGTCCCCTCGTTGCCGACCACGCAACGTCTGATCAACGCTGATGCACTGCGCGCATTTCGACGCGGGGCAGTCTTGCTCAACTTCGCGCGCCAGGAAATCGTTGACGAAGACGCCATCGCCGACGCGCTGACCGATGGGACGCTTTCGGCGTACTTTTCCGACTTCCCGAATACAAGGCTGGCGGAGCATCACAACGCCCATGCCACACCGCACCTGGGAGCAAGCACCGTCGAGGCCGAAGAGAACTGCGCCGTCATGGCAGCGGAACAGATACGGGATTTCCTGAGCTCCGGCAACATCAGAAACTCCGTCAACTTCCCGGACATCAACCTCGAGCTCAGCTTCGGGTACCGTCTTGCCGTCGCCAACCGCAACGTGGCGGGCACGCTCGGGCAAGTGCTGTCGGTCCTCGCGGACGACAACGTCAACGTCATTGACATGATCAACAAGAGCCGCGAAGACGTCGCTTACAACCTGATCGATATCGAACAGCCGCCCACTTCGACGATGATCGAGCGAATCAACGCCATCGACAGCGTTATCAACCTGCGCCTGTTCGACCTGCCAACGTAGCCTTCGTTAGCGCCCTTTCGCCCAAGGGCACCGTGTTTGTTCCGCCCAGGCCCTCTGTCTCACGCGTCCCGCAATCGCGCGCCGTGATCAGCGCTACATGCCGCACTACGGTTACCCCAATCCTTTTCGCTCCGGAAATCGCGATTCGTCGGCGCGCAAGGACGCGTTCAGGCGGACGGGCGTATGCGCGTCCGGATACATCGTCTCGAGCGTTTCAAGCAACGGCGAATCCGGAAACTCCTCCCGCGCGGCGTGGACGAACTTCAGTGTCCTGAATGCATCGAACCACGTGTGGGTCGCGCGTGCATCGCGCTTCGCTTGGAAGCCAATGGCATCGAGCAGCCTCGGCACCGGTGGGCCGGGATCGGTTCCCGTCCCAACGCTGTCATGGAACATCCTGAGGGCTTCAAAGGAGGCGCTGGCGTACCCCGGCATGGCGGTCGGGTCACGAGGAACCCTGGCCAGGGCGGGACCGGTGCCGAACGGCACACGCGTCGAGAGGCGCGCCTCGATCTCGATGACCGGCGCCTTCAGGCGGCGAATCCAACCGACCTTTGCCAGCTTGTTCAGCAGGTAGAAATCCTCCGCCGCGTTGCGCCGCGGAAATCCCCTGACCTTCGCATAGCTCACGGCGTCCACCGCCAGGCAACTGCCTACCGTATGAAAGGCATACGGTGAGCCGGCATATTCCAGGCGGTTGACGTAGTAGCGGAGCGAAAGCTCGTACATCAACGCCCGGCGAGCGAGATCCGCATCGCTGCTCGAGTGGATGAACGGATAAACCCAACCCGCAGCCTGTCCCCCGGCTGCCTCGAAGTAGCCTCGCGGCAGTGCGGCATCGGCATCCGTCGTGTAGATGACCGGCACCTCGATCCGGCTCTCGACAATATGGCGCAGCGCCACGTCTGCACCTATCTTGCGTGCGAGTCCCACGCCCGCGCGCCGGGGGATCGGCGTGCTCACCCGATCCACGATCTCGACGTCAACGTTGCGCGCCCGGTCGAACCCGCCCGCCAGGTCCAGCAGTTGCCGCGTTCGGACGAATGCCGTTTCCCCGGGGTTCACCTGGTCCGGGACATTGGCGACAACGATAGCCAGCACGTCCGCCGTTCCGGGGGGCAGTACGCGTTGCAGGAAGTCGTGGGTTTCGTCGAATGCCGGTATGCAGAGCACGTGCCGATAGGTCCGCGCCATTGGCTTGACCCGCTTTGCTTCGGGCTCCGCGTAGCGTGCGAGGTACATGCGAGCATGAGCCTTCATGCAAACTCTCCGGGGGTGCAGCCGTCAGGCCATCAATGCAGAGCCGCTCGCGGGGTCAGGGACCGGATGATGTCGGCTTCGCACGCAATGATCTCATCCCAGCGCCGGTCGATGTCCGCATCGGGACACTCATGTCGCGCGAGTTCGAGAAAGAGCTGCCAGTGGCGGGCTTCGCTCGCCGCAATGCGTTGATAGAACCGGGCGAGAACCTCGTCCGCCAACGCGCCGGCAAGCATCGCGAAACGCTCCTGGCCGCGGCACTCGATCACGGACGCGACCAACAGTCGATCCAGAAGGTACTTGTCCCGTCCACCGCGGACGATCTTGTTAAGGGCGTTCACGTAGGGGTCCCTGGTGTCCGGGGCCGGACGAATGCCCCGATCGATCAGGAGGCCTACCACATCGCGATAGTGACCGAGTTCTTCGACCGCGAGGTTCGCCATCGCATTGAGCAGCTCCGGACGGTCCGGGTAGTGGGCCGCCAGTGACAGCGCCATACCCGAGGCCTTCCGCTCGCAGGCGGCATGGTCCTGCAGGAACGATGGGAAGTCCGCGAGCACCGCGTTCAGCCATCGGCTTTCCGTCGCCACGCCCAACCGTCCGCGGAACGACCGTATCGCGCCACCCGTGGCGCGCGATGACTGGGAAGCGCTTGACTTCATCTGCCCCGATAGCGTGTCCCGCAAGTCTCACCAGAATACAACGAGTAGAATCCCCGGCATGGACGAAATGCCAGAACGGCAAACCAGCCGCAACGTCGCCAGCCTCAGGCAGATGCTTGCGTTCCTGCGACCCTACCTGGCGCAGTTGATCGCGGCGGCTATCGCGCTCGTCACGACCGCGTCGGTGACGCTATCGGCCGGCCAGGGGCTCCGTCTCCTGATCGACCAGACGCTGGCGACTCGTACTCCGGATGTGCTTTTCGTCAGCATCCTCGTTTTCGCCGTGCTCATCCTGTTGCTCGCGGCGGGCACGTATGCGCGGTTCTACTTCATATCGTGGGTCGGCGAACGGGTCAGTGCCGACGTCCGACAGGCAGTCTATGCCAACCTGGTGCGCATGCATCCCGGTTTCTTCGAGATCAATCGACCCACCGAGATCATGTCGCGCATCACCACGGACACGACCCTGCTGCAGACAGTGCTCGGCGCCTCCGCCTCCATTGCCCTGCGCAACGCGTTGCTGTTCATCGGCGGCATCGTGCTGTTGTTCGTCACCAATCCAAAGCTGTCTGCAATAGTCCTGGCCAGCGCACCCGTCGTCGTCGCCCCCATTGTTCTGTTCGGCCGCCGGGTTCGACGCCTGTCGCGCACGAGCCAGACGGCGATCGCGGATGTCGGAAGCTACGCCGGCGAGTCGCTGCGCCACATCAAGGTAGTGCAGGCATTTACCCACGAGGCGCACGACATCGAGGTGTTCGCCGGGCGCGTGTCCAGCGCCTTCGACGTTGCGGTAAGGCGAATTCGGCAACGCGCCCTGTTGATCGCGTCCGTCATGGTGCTGACTCCGGCAGCGATCGGCGCCATGCTCTGGGTGGGCGGCAACGATGTGCTGGCCGGCCGGACCTCGGCGGGAGAACTGATCGCGTTCATTTTCTACGCCCTGGTCGTCGCTGGCTCCGCCGGCGCGATAAGCGAGGTCTGGGCCGAGATACAGCGCGCTGCGGGCGCCGCGGAGAGGTTGCTGGAACTGTTGACGGTGAACTCGCTGCTGGCCGAGCCCGAGCGGCCCGCACCCCCGACCCAACCCGGCGCAATCGCATTCGCCAACGTCTCCCTCAGTTATCCGACGAGGAACGGTGAGGTTGCCCTCCGTGGCATCGATCTCCGCATGGCGCCGGGCGAGATGGTGGCCCTGGTGGGTCCCTCCGGCTCCGGCAAGAGTTCGCTCCTGGACCTGGTCCAACGATTCTACGATCCGACGGAAGGCGTGGTTTCCGTGAGCGGCGTCGACGCGCGCAGGCTGTCGTCGAGGACATTGCGCGGACAAGTCGGCTATGTGCCGCAAAACCCGGTCGTATTCGCCGGCTCGTTAAGGGAGAACGTCCTCTACGGCGCGCCGGAAGCGAGCGATGACGACATCGGGCACGCGCTTCAAGGAGCGAATGCGCTGGAGTTCGTCGAATCCCTTGAGGACGGTCTGCACACGCAAATCGGCGAAGACGGCCAGGGACTCTCGGGCGGCCAGCGACAGCGCCTGGCTATTGCGCGCGCACTGCTCACCGCGCCGCGAATACTGCTGATGGACGAGCCAACCAGCGCTCTCGACGCGCAAAGCGAGGAGACCATCTGCCGCACGCTGGCCGAACTCAAGGGGCGATGCACGATCCTCATCGTTGCCCACCGGCTGTCCACCGCCGGCGTCGCGGACCGTATCATCGTCCTCGAGGAAGGCCGGATCATTGCCGAGGGCACCCACGACTCCCTCGTGCGCGACAACGACCTTTACCGGGAATTCGCGGAGATTCAACGCATGAACGGCACCGAAGAGCAAGGTAACGTGCGTTAGGAAGGCGCAGCCCATACACTTGGAGCCTTCAGCCGGGGGAGCTTCCCCGACTGCTGACGCGTAAGGAAGTGCTCGTATCTGCCCCTTCGCCAGAGGCGTACTTCCATGCAAGACACCTTGGCGCCGCAGAGACGGCCGAGAGGGCACTGGCCGTGGGGACGGCCGAGAGAGGAGGACACTCAGTGGGACCGTTGTCGGGTCTGCGGGTCATCGAGTTGGCCGGCATTGGACCTGGACCATTCTGCGGCATGATGCTTTCCGACATGGGGGCGGAGGTCATCCGCGTGGACCGGCCCACTCCCCGGACGGCGCCCACGCGCCGTTCCCGTCCCCCCGATATCCTCGCGCGCAACCGGCGCTCGATCATCATCGACCTCAAGACTGCCGAGGGCGTCGACATCGTTCTCCGGTTATGCGAGTCCGCCGACGCGCTATTCGAGGGATTTCGCCCGGGCGTCACCGAGCGGCTGGGGCTGGGTCCGGAACCGTGCATGGCGCGCAACGAACGCCTCGTATACGGACGCATGACCGGGTGGGGCCAGGACGGACCGCTGGCCGACGCCGCCGGCCACGACATCAACTACATCGGTCTGACCGGGGCGCTGCACGCCATCGGTGAAAAAGGCGGCAAGCCCGTGCCGCCGCTCAACCTTATAGGCGACTTCGGCGGAGGCGGCATGCTGCTTGCTTTCGGGCTCGTCTGCGGGGTCCTGGAGGCGCGCCGCTCCGGCAAGGGTCAGGTGATCGACGCGGCGATGGTGGACGGGGCGGCCGCGCTGATGGCGACCTTCTTTTCCATGGGGAAGTACTTCACCGACCGTCGCGGCACCAACATGCTCGACGGGGGCGCGCACTTCTACGGCACCTACGAGACGAGTGACGGCAAGCACGTCGCCGTCGGCGCCATCGAACCACAGTTCTATGCGCTCCTGGTGGAGAAGTCCGGGGTCGATTCGCACCGATTCCAGAAGCAGATGGAAGCCCGGGAATGGGAAAGCCTGAAGGAAGACCTCGCCACGGTGTTCAAGACCAGGACCCGCGACGAGTGGTGCGAAATCATGGAAGGTACCGACGTCTGTTTCGCGCCAGTCCTTTCGATTTTCGAAGCGCCCGAACACCCCCACAACCAGGCGCGCGAGACCTTTGTCGAGGTGGACGGTGCCGTGCAACCCGCTCCAGCGCCCCGTTTCAGCCGGACGAGTCCGGAGATTTCGCATGGCCCGAGGACTCCCGGCGAAGATTCTCTCGCGGTGCTGCGGGACGCCGGTTTCAGCGATGAGGAAGTGCGGGCACTGCAGGAGCAACATGTTGTATCCGCCGCCTGAACGAGCATCCGCATCCGGCTACCGGACCGGCTGCCCCCCGGGGGCTGGAGATCGGGCGGCATGAGCGTGGAACTCCTCAACTCGCGTCGCTTCCACGGTTTTCGCGTTCGTCGGCAAATCGAGAACGAAACCTACCAGGAGTACTTCTCATTGAAGCAGGAGGGGCGCCTCATGCACGGTGCCGCCCGCGCGGAGGTGCGGCGCCAGGCAGAACACCGGGACGCCGAATTGGCCATCACCCAACGCGCGGCGCGGGAGAGTGCCATGCGCGAAGTGCGCGTCGACGCCGATGGCCATGTGCGCGGCATTCTCTTTCGTTGGAAGAGGGGAAAGAGCGGCAAGCCCACACCGCTGTTCCAGGTGGGCATCACGTCACTCCTGACCGGCAAAGTGGTCAACACGACCGTTTCCATCAGCCTGCACGGTCTCGACGAGGCGTGGCGGCGGGCGGTCGAGTTCTATGCACACCACAGGCGCATCCCCAAAGGTTCGGGTGCCTATCGGGAACTCAAGCGCGCGAAACCATCCCGAGGAGTGCTGGATCGTGCCCCGCCTTCCGCCGCAACTCGAAAGCAACGTGTTAGCAAGATCCGCAGACCCGCCGGCATCTCCCGCGCAAGCCTCTCTACGGACCCCGGCAAGGCGCCCGTTCCCGCGCCACGCCAGTAACTCCCCGGAAAGCCCGGTTCAGGCTCTGTGGGTTTCCGGACTCTGGCAAGATACGTTGGTCTTGTCGCGTCTGTTTGCCTGGTTGCCTGCTCGGACGACGTATTCAGACTGGCAGACGGCAGCGCCGGGGCGTGGTCTGAGTCGGGCGGCGGATATGTGGCGATCAACTATTGGGCGGAGTGGTGCGTCCCCTGCCGGGAAGAGATACCGGAGCTGAATGCACTGCACCACGATCGGGACACAACCGGCCTGGTGATACTCGGCGTCAACTACGACGGCATTTCCGGTGAGTCGCTGGCGATCCTCATCGGCGAGATGGGGATCGAATTTCCAGTGCTGGTTTCGGACCCGTCCGAGCGTTTCGGCTACGACGTTCCCAGACTGCTGCCGACAACCGTGATCATGGGCCCCGAAAACCATGTCCACCAGATTCTTGTCGGACCCCAGACACGGGAAAGCCTGCTTGAAGCCGTGCCTGGATCAATGCGGGTTCGAACGCGTACCTGAAGGTCAAGCCACCCCGCTCGCGCCGCAGTCAATCCCGCCGGGCAGCTTCCAGGTCAGCCCGTCCCGATGCGACTCACCGCTTCGGCTGGTGTCATCAGCACCCGCTCGGTGTCAGTACGACGCTTGTACTCCACGAGGCCCCTCGCCAGACTGCGTGTGCCGATCGTGATGCGGTGCGGAATGCCCAGCAGGTCCGCCTCCGCGAACTTCACGCCGGGGCGTTCATCCCGATCGTCCAACAGGACATCCATGCCCGCATCGAGGCACGCCTCGTACAACGAATCCGCCGCCGCAGCCACGTCCGGGACGGCATAGTCCAGGGCCAGGATATGCACGTCGAAGGGCGCGACGGATACCGGCCAGACGATACCGTCGTCGTCATGGCACTGTTCGGCCACCGCCGCCACCAGTCTCGATATGCCGAGACCGTAGCAACCCATGATCAGGGCGGTCTCTGCGCCCGCACCGTCCTGCAGGGCAAGCCGCATGGGTACGCTGTACTTGTCGCCAAGCTTGAAGACGTGGCCGACCTCGATCCCCCGGGCAAAGGCGAGCTCGCCGCAGCCATCCGGCGAAAGGTCGCCTTCCCTCACGTTCCGGATGTCGACGACCTCGGCGGATGAAAAGTCGCGTGACCAGTTGACGCCGGTGAGGTGGAGCCCTTCCTCGTTGGCGCCGCATACGCAGTTTGCAACTGCGGCCGCAGACCGATCCGCGTACACGGGCAACTCGAGCCCGACGGGTCCGATGGACCCGATGGAGCAACCGGTCGCCGCCCTGACCTCATCGTCATCGGCGAACGTCAACGGCGCCGCCACGGCGTCGAGCCTCGCCGCCTTGGTTTCGTTGAGCTCATGATCGCCGCGCAGAACCAATGCGACGAACGGCGCGTCCGAACCGCGTACGATCAGGGTCTTGATGCAGCGCGATGACTCGACACCCAGAAGCGAGGCCACATCGGCTATCGTCCTGACACCGGGCGTCGCCACCTTCCTGACCGGGTCGGGCTGTTCGTCCGACGGTACCGGTGCCAGCGCCTCCGCCTTTTCGATGTTCGCCGCATAGCCGCTGTTCGGGCAATAGGCCATCAGGTCTTCACCGGATTCGGCGAGCACCTGAAACTCGTGCGACTCGCCGTCGCCGATGGTCCCGGAGTCAGCCTCCACGGCCCGGAAGTCGACGCCGATACGCGTGAGGATCGCAGCGTATGCGTCGTACATGTCGCGGTACGTCCGCTCCAGCGACTCCTCGTCAAGGTGGAAGGAATACGCATCCTTCATCAGGAATTCGCGTGCACGCAGCAGGCCAAATCGGGGACGTATCTCGTCGCGGAACTTGGTCTGGATCTGGTACACGTTCAACGGGATCTGCTTATAGCTGTCGACCGTTCGCCGAATCAGATCGGTCACAACCTCCTCGTGGGTCGGACCCATCGCGTAATCCCTTTCGTGGCGGTCGCGCATGCGCATCAGCTCCGCTCCCATCACCTCCCAGCGACCGCTTTCGCGCCACAGGTCGGCGGGCTGGACCACCGGCATCTGGATCTCCTGGGCGCCGATGCGCGCGAGTTCTTCCCGCACGATCGCCTCGACCTTGCGCATGACACGCAGACCCAGCGGAAGCCAGGTATAGAGCCCGCCGGCGACACGGCGGATGAAGCCGGCGCGAAGCAGCAGCACATGGCTTGCGACCTCGGCTTCCGCAGGCGTCTCCTTCAGGGTAGGTATCAGCGTCTGGCTGGCTCGCATGCCTTCAAGCATAGCAAGTCGGTGTCGCGCTCACGGGGCGATGGAGTAACGACCCGTAAGATCGTCGACCAACCAATTGACGCCATCGTTGCGCCCTTGGCACCCTCGGATGACACTGTTGTCGAGGGTGCTTGTCTGATGGACAATCTCGACGACATTGGACCCGCGATCTATGTTGAGGGTGACGACTTGGCACAGATTCAAGTTGTTCGTGTGGTGGAGCGCAAATGAGACGAACGGGTAGGCATGCGGTCGAGGCGTCCTTCCATCCATTGGATGATCGGACTCGCGACGTCCTGACGGGCGGTATGCCCATTAGCAGCGCCGCAGTTTTCGAGAATGGCGGTGCTACGCCACCCGTCAGCCTGCTGCTGGAATCGTGCACAAGTGGCCGCTTCGAGGGCTTGGTTCGGCTTGAGCTGGCAGTGCATCCGCACAAGACACGTAAATTGCCACGAGGCGTCGAGTTCGAGTTGTTGGCTGGCGAAAACGTATTGGGCCGCGGCCGCGTTCATTAAGCGTTGGGGTTCCACGACGGGTGGTTGATGATCGCCCTCGTTGTTATGATTTCCGGTTTGAACCGTGACGCGAGAGTCTTGAGGTGCCGATCTACGAATACGAGTGCAAAACCTGCCGGCATGAATTCGAGAGCATTCAGAAGGTCAGTGAACCGCCGCTCGTAGACTGTCCAGAGTGCGGGGAGCCGCAACTGAGGAAGAAGATCTCTGCCGTCGCGTTTCGGCTGAAGGGCGGCGGGTGGTACGAGACCGACTTCAAGTCCGGCGCGAAGAAGAATCTGCATGGCGAACAGGGCAAGTCGGAGGGTTCCGGCGACTCCTCGGACACCGCAAAGAGCGAGTCCAAGTCGAGCGATTCGAGCGACAACGGCGCATCGAAAGCCGCATCGTCGAACGGCGGCTCCGGCGGCGCAAAGGCTTCCGAACCGAAGTCTTGAACTCACGCAACGGTCACGATGAGCAACGCCCGCCGGACGTTGCGCGACCCTGAACAGGCAGGCTAACCCACTTCCCATCATGCGCACCCACCATTGCGCGGACCTCTCCGCAGCGAACATCGGCGAAGACGTCGAACTCACCGGCTGGGCGCATCGACGACGCGACCACGGCGGCGTCATCTTCCTGGATCTGCGCGACCACACCGGCATGGTGCAGGTGGTCTATGACCCGGATGCCAGGGACAGCTTCGCCATTGCCGACAGGGTCCGCAACGAGTTCGTCCTGCGCGCGACAGGCCGCGTCCGGCGACGGCCTGAGGGCATGGTGAACCCGGAACTCGCCACCGGAGAGATCGAAGTCCTGGGGTCCTCCCTCGAAGTCCTGAATGTCTCGGAGACGTTGCCCTTTCAGCTTGACGAGTATTCAAGCGCGGGCGAGGAGGTGAGGTTGAAATACCGGTATCTCGACCTCCGCCGTCCCGCCATGCAGGAACGGCTGCGACTTCGGGCGCGCGTATCGAGCCATGTGCGCCGGCACCTTGAGAGCCAGGATTACGTCGACATCGAAACTCCCACCCTTACGCGGGCAACCCCGGAAGGGGCGCGGGACTACCTGGTGCCCAGCCGGCTTCATGCGGGCGGGTTCTACGCCTTGCCGCAATCGCCCCAGGTCTTCAAGCAACTGCTCATGGTGTCGGGATTCGACAGGTACTACCAGATCGCACGCTGCTATCGCGACGAAGACCTGCGCGCCGACCGCCAGCCCGAGTTCACCCAGATCGACATCGAAGCCGCGTTCGTCGAAGAATCGGACGTGATGCGACTGACCGAGGCCATGCTGAAGTCGCTCTTCTCCGAGACCCTGGGCGTGACACTCCCCGACTTCCCTGTCCTTACGTGGAGCGAGGCGATGCGTCGATTCGGCAGCGACAAGCCCGATCTGCGCAATCCGCTGGAACTCGTCGACATCGCCGACCTGATGGCAGACAGCGGGTTCAACGTGTTTCGCGCGCCCGCCGCCGATCCGAACGGGCGCGTCGTCGCATTGCGGGCACCGGGCGCCGCGGCGCTGCCGCGCAGGGTTCTCGACGACTACGTGGCCTTCGTCGGCACGCTCGGGGCCAAGGGTCTCGCGTACATCAAGGTGAACGATCGCGCCGCCGGTGTCGATGGCCTGCAATCGCCAATCATCAAGTTCCTCGAACCGCAGACCGTCGAACAGGTGCTGGACCGCGTCGGTGCCGCGAACGGCGACATCGTCTTCTTCGGCGCCGACCACGCGAACATCGTCAACCTGTCCATGTCCGCGTTTCGGCTGAAGCTCGGGACCGACCTCGACATGGTCGAAGACCGTTGGGCGCCGCTCTGGGTGACCGAGTGGCCCATGTTCGAAAAGAACGAAGCCGGCGCGCTGACGCCGGCGCACCACCCGTTCACCATGCCCGCCTGTTCCGTGACCGAAATGCGCGATAATCCCGCCGACGCATTCGCAAAGGCGTACGATGTCGTCCTGAACGGCGTCGAGATAGGCGGCGGTTCCATTCGTATTCACGATCACGCAATGCAACGGCAGGTATTCGCGGCGTTGAATGTCGAAGAAGAAAGGTTCGGGCATCTGCTGGACGCCCTGCGATTCGGATGTCCACCACACGGCGGTATCGCGCTCGGCCTTGACCGGCTGGTGATGGTCCTGGCCGGCACCGAAGCGATTCGGGATGTCCTCGCCTTCCCCAAGACGCAGAGCGCCGCCTGCCCGTTGACCGCGGCCCCGGCCCCGGTTGACCCGAACCAGTTGCGCGACCTTCACCTTCGGATACGCGGACGGGAGACCTGATGGCTGGCCACTCGAAGTGGGCCAATATCAAGCACCGCAAGGCGGCGCAGGACGCCAAGCGCGGAAAACTCTGGTCGAAGTTGATCCGCGAGATCACCGTCGCTGCAAAATTGGGCGGCGGCGCCATCGCCGATAATCCGCGCCTGCGCACGGCGACCGACGCCGCGCTGGCCGCCAATGTGCCGAAGGACACCATAGACCGCGCGATTCAGCGGGGTGCCGGCGGCGGCGAAGGTGCCGATGTCGAGGAGATCGTCTACGAGGGTTATGCACCCGGGGGTGTCGCCGTCCTGGTGGAGGTGATGACCGACAACCGAAACCGTTCCGTCGCGGGCGTGCGACATGCGTTCAGCAAGCACGGCGGCAACCTCGGGACGAACGGTTCCGTCGCATACCTGTTCAACAAGATGGGCGTCGCGTCATTCGCCCCCGGGTCGGACGAGGATGCGATTCTCGATGCCGCGCTCGAAGCTGGCGCCGAAGACGTCGACAGCGACGACGACGGCTCCATGTCGATCACAACCGCCCCCGAAGCGTTTGGAGATTTCGTCGACGCGCTGGCGGCGGCCGGAATGGTCCCCGATCACGCCGAAGTAACCATGGTGCCTTCGAGCTACTGCGACTGCGATGTCGATGCGGCGCAAAAGGTCCTGCGCCTGATCGATGCGCTGGAAGATCTCGACGATGTGCAGAACGTGTTCAGCAACGCGTCCTTCCCGGCCGACGCACTGGGCGGTCCCGGCGAATGATGCGCGTCCTCGGCGTAGATCCAGGATCGCGGGTGACGGGCTATGGCCTGATAGACGACGACGGCGGTCGAGCGAGGTATGTCGCGAGCGGCTGCATCAAGAGCGATACGAGCGCCGATTTCAGCGCAAGGCTGGTGGACATCTTTCGCGGCATCGACACCGTTATCGGCGAATACGGGCCGGACGAGATCGCGGTCGAAGAGGTGTTCGTCGCGAGGAATCCATCGTCCGCCCTGAAGCTCGGCCAGGCAAGAGGGGTCGCAATAGCGGCGGCCGCCGCGCACGACATAGCCGTGATCGGATACCCCGCGCGGCAGGTGAAACTCGCGGTCGTCGGCGCCGGCGGGGCCACCAAGGATCAAGTGCAGTACATGGTGAAGACGGCGCTGCGCTTAAGCGACAGTCCCGCGGCCGATGCGGCCGACGCGCTCGCCGTGGCGCTGTGTCATTTGGCCCGCATCTCTCGCCAAGGGCTCAATGCGAGGAATGCCAGGTGATCGGCCGTATCCGCGGAGACGTGGTAGCGACGGAGGACGAGGTCGTATTGGTGGACGTGCGCGGCGTGGGCTACGAGGTCAACGTTACGCAAACCACGCTGGCGAATCTGTCAGCGACGCCTACGGTGGAGCTTTTCACGCACCAGGCGGTACGAGACGACGCCATCACGCTGTTCGGGTTTCCCTCCCTGGAGGAACGGGCGCTGTTTCGCCTGCTGATCAAGGTCAGCGGCGTCGGACCGAGAGTGGCCATGGCGATGTTGGGATTCCTGCCGGCGGAGGCGCTCACCCGCTGCATCGCCGATGGCGAAACCGGTCTGCTCACCAAGGTCCCGGGCGTTGGCAAGAGAACCGCGGAGCGCGTCATCGTGGAGTTGAAGGACCGGCTGGACGCCCTGCCCATCGCAGCCCGCGAAAGCGGCGGCGCCGTCGCGCAGGACCACGCCGTGGAAGATGCCATCCGCGCGCTGGTGGGACTGGGTTGGCGCGCCGCGGAGGTACGCGATGTGGTTGCCGACGCGCACATGGACGGCGAGTCCACGGAAGAACTGATTCGCGCGGCGCTGAGACGATTGGGCAGCGAAGCGTGAGCATAGAACGCGACCGCATCACGTCGAGCCAGGCCGATTCCCGCGATGCGTCCCTTGAACGCTCCCTCAGACCGACGCGGCTCTCCGAATACGTCGGCCAGGCGAAGGTCAAGGAACAGATAGGTATCGCCATCGAAGCCGCGCGGCATCGTGGCGAATCGCTCGACCACACCCTGATCTGCGGTCCGCCGGGGCTCGGCAAGACGACGCTCGCACACATCGTCGCGAACGAACTGGATGTCGCAATCAAGGCCACCTCGGGGCCGGTCATCGAGATTCCCGGACGCCTGGCCGCGATGATCACCAATCTCGAGCCGGGCGATGTGCTGTTCGTTGACGAGATTCACCGCCTCTCGCCCGTCGTCGAGGAGCGCCTGTATCCCGCCATGGAAGACGCCGAGATCGACATCCCCGTGGGCGAGGGTCCGGCGGCCAAGTCGATCAAGTTCCGCTTGCCGCAGTTCACCCTCGTGGGCGCGACAACCCGCGCCGGGCTGCTGACGTCGCCCTTTCGCGACCGGTTCGGAATCGTACAGCGCCTGGAGTTCTACTCGGTCGACGAGTTGGCCACGATCGTGGAAGCGTCGGCGGCAAAAATGGAAGTCTCGGTGAACAAGGGCGGCGCGAGAGAGATCGCCAGCCGGTCCCGGGGCACACCCCGAATCGCCAATCGCCTGACGCGCCGCGTGCGCGACTACGTCCAGGTGCGCGGAGACGGCAGAATCACGAGGCAGTCCGCTCGCAAGTGGCTGGATCAACTCGATGTCGACCAGGAAGGTTTCGATCAACTGGACCGCAAATTGCTGGACACCGTGCTGCGCCATTTCGGGGGTGGACCGGTGGGGCTGGACTCGCTCGCCGTCGCCATCAGCGAGGAAAAAGATACCATCGAGGACGTGCTCGAACCGTATCTCATCCGGGAAGGCTTCCTCATGCGCACGCCGCGTGGCCGCGTCGCCACCAAGAAGGCCTACCAGCACTTCGGCCTGCGACCATCGGATAGCGCGGCGCGCGGACAGCAAAGCCCGCTTGACCTCGGCTTCGACGACGGCGAGGACGCGCCGGACGCAACAGAATAGCAACCAGGAAAACCACCCAAACAACAGCCAACGCATATGCCCCAACAAATCCCGATATTCGACCTGATAGTCAACGCAACCTTGCTCGTCCAGATTGTCATGCTGCTGCTGGCGGCGGCATCCGTGATCTCCTGGATGGTGATCTTCCAACGCTGGTTCGCCCTCAGCCGCGCCCATCGCCAGATGGACGAGTTCGAGGACCGGTTCTGGTCCGGCGTCGACCTCAGGGAGCTGTACGGCGAACTGCAGGAGGATGCGGACAACCTGAACGGCAGCGAGATGATCTTCGCGGCCGGTTTCCGCGAGTACATCCGCCTGTCCGACCAGGCGGGCGTCGACGCGGACGCCGTCATGCAGGGCGTGGAGCGAGCGATGCGCGTAGCGCGGGGCCGGGAAGAAGAAACCCTGGAACGGCACCTCGGCTTCCTCGCGACGGTTGGCTCCACCGCCGTTTACGTAGGTCTCCTGGGTACCATTTGGGGCATCATGAATTCGTTCCGCAGTCTTGCCAACATGAGCCAGGCCACGCTCGCATCAGTGGCACCGGGGATTTCCGAAGCCCTGATCGCTGCCGCGATGGGGCTCTTTGCCGCCATACCAGCCCACGTCGGCTACAACCGTTTCTCCGCCCGGGTCGATGTCCTGGTCAGGCGCTACGACACCTTTGCCGAAGAGTTGACCAGCATTCTCTACCGCGCGGCGCACAAGACCTGATTTCCGACCATGGCCAGACGGCGAAAACTCATGTCCGAGATCAACGTCGTGCCGTTTGTCGACGTGATGCTGGTCCTGCTCGTCATCTTCATGGCGACGGCGCCGCTCCTGATGCAGGGCGTCGATATCGATCTGCCCCAGGCACCCTCGGACCCATTGTCCGACGAGGAAAGCGATCCCCTGGTGGTCACCGTGAATCGAGAGGGCGCGGTGTTCGTCAACACCGGTGTGCGCAAGGACACCGAAAGGGGCCGTCGCGTCACCATCTACTCGCTGGAGGACGAGGTGGCGCGGATTATCGGCGCACGTCCGAACCTGCCCGTGTACATTCGGGCCGACCACACCTTGGACTACGGCAACGTAATCAGCGTCATGACCGTATTGCAGAAGGCCGGCGCCGAGAGCGTCGGTCTGATTACGGACCCGCCCGACATCAGCGCCGCAACCGAAGGCGGGTGATGCACACGCTGCGTGACTACAGTCTTCCGCTGCTGCTGGCATTTGGCGTCCACGCGGCCGTGGCTTTCGCGCTGTCGCAGGGCTGGAAGCCTCCCCCGGTAGAGCCCCGAGTCGTCACGCCCAACATCGTCGACGCGGCGCTGCTCGTGCTTGAGCGGCCCAGGCCAAGGCCCGCGCCGCCGACCCCTCCGCCTCCCGCACCCAGACCCGAGCCGAAACCCGAGCCGCCCGCCGCCGAAGTCCCGAAACCGAAGATCGATCCCCTTGCCGAGCAACAGCGCGAACGCGACGAAGCCGAACGCGAGCGGCAGCGAGAGGAGGAGGCGCGGAAAAAGCGGCTCGAGGCGCTGGCGGAGCGGTTTTTCGAGGAGGAACTCGAGCGCGAGATGATGGACTTGGGAGAGGACGGCGACGAACCCGCGGCACTCACGTACGTCGACGGCATCTATCGCGCGGTCGTTGCCAACTGGTCGAGGCCGCCGTCCGCGCGCAACGACATGGAGGCGCAATTGCGGGTGGAGTTGATACCGACCGGCGAGGTCGTCTCGGTGACCGTGATATCCTCGAGCGGCAACAGCGCCTTCGACCGCTCCGCCGAAGCCGCCGTTCAAAAGGCTCGACGGTTCGAGGTGCCTCCGGAGACGAGACTGTTCGAGCGACATTTCCGGTCGTTCGTGTTGCTGTTCAAACCACAGGACCTTTTACGTTGAATATGTTGAATAGACACTGGGTGTGGGCCGCCTGCCTGGCCGCATCGCTGGTCGCGGCTCGCGTTGTCGCGCTTGAGACGATCATCATCAACCAGGGCTACGACGACCCGACCAGGATCGCCGTCGTCCCCTTCGAAACCCTGGACTCGACCGATGCGGGGATCGCCGAAATCGTGTCCTTCGATCTCGCGCGCAGCGGCCAGTTCGATCCATTGCCGAGGGACAACATGCTGTCGTTCCCTGCCCGGGTCGAGGACGTGTTCTTCCGCGACTGGCGCATTCTCGACATCGAGTACGTCGTCATCGGGCGCCTCCGGAAACAGCCGAACGGCGACTTCTCCGTTGCCTACCACCTGTTGGACATATTCAACGAACGGCAGTTGACGACACGCCGGATCGACGCCCGGGCACCGCAGGTCAGGGATGTTGCCCACAGCATCTCGGACGACATATATGAAACCATCACCGGCATTCGAGGCGCTTTCTCCACGAAGATCCTCTATGTGCTCGCGAAGGACGCCGGCACTTCGTATGCGACCTACCACCTGAAGATGGCGGATTCCGATGGCGCCCGGGTGCGCACGCTGTTCGAGTCCAATGAGCCCCTGCTGTCGTCGAGTTGGGCGCCGGACGGGCGACGAGTCGCCTACGTGTCGTTCGAGGGCGGAAGACCGGCCATCATCATCCAGGACATCGTCACGGGTTCACGCTCACGGGTCGCCGAATACAGGGGCCTCAACAGCGCGCCGGTGTTCTCGCCCGACGGCAATCGCCTCGCGCTGGTTCTTTCCCGCGACGGCAACGCGGAAATCTACGTGAAGGATCTCGTGACCGGTGAGCTGCGGCGCATCACGCGGTACCCGTCGGCCATCGACACCGAGCCGAGCTGGACGGCGGACGGCACCGGGCTGATATTCACTTCCGACCGGGGTGGCCGCCCGCAGATCTATCGAACCGACCTGACCAACTCGATGGTCGAGCGACTGACTTTCGAGGGCGACTGGAATGCCCGGGCCCGACTGCTGCCGGACGGAAAGAACCTCGTGTACGTCCACCGGCGGAATGGGACCTATCACATCGCCTGGCAGAACCTGGAGCGGGATGACGGCATTAGAGTGCTCACCGCCACATCGCTGGATGAATCGCCATCCGTCGCGCCGAACGGAGCGATGCTGATCTATGCCACCCAGGTGGGGGGTAGGGGTATACTAGCGGTTGTTTCGATAGACGGACGCGTCAAGTATCGGCTGCCTTCGGCGGAAGGCGACGTCAGGGAACCTGCATGGTCCCCGTACATGGATGCGTTCTCGCCGGGAACCTAGGCCCCGCTTAAGGAAGGTCAGGGGATCCAGATCGACAATACAGGAGAAGCGAAGTGAGGCATTTTTCGACAGAGAGCGGGACTTTGTGGGGGAACCGCGTAAGGGGCTTCGTCGTCGCGGTGCTTGCCGGTGGTGTGTTGGCTGGCTGTGCGAGCTGCGCCGGCCCGCAACCCGTAGAAGTCATAGATGACGAACCGGCACCCAAGGTGGAACCGCCACCGGCACCCGTCGAGGTGAAGCCGACGGTGGACGAGTTCGGTAACCCCCTGGATCCCGCGGACGGGCGTCCATTGGCGCGAATCGTGCACTTCGACTTTGACAAGGCGCTGCTGCGGCCGGCGGACATACGGGTCCTCGAAAAGCATGCAGCCTTCCTCTCCACCAACCGGGACCGTTCGATCGCAGTGGAAGGTCATTGCGATGAACGCGGGACGCGCGACTACAACCTGGCGCTGGGCGAGAAGCGCGCCAACGCCGTGGTGGAATTTCTCACCACCTCGGGTGTGCGGCGATCGCAGATAGCGGACGTCGTGAGCTACGGAGAAGAACAGCCTGTCGATGTCGGCTCCAATGAGGAGGCCTGGGCGAAGAACCGGAGAGCGGAACTCGTCTATCAATGAGGCGACCTCGGTCGGAGCCGTCCCGACAAGGCGAGCGGCTCCGACTGACACGCTTTCCGCGCCGGTGAAGCAGGGCATGGATTGGCATCCCGCCGGTGCCGGGGTGGTGTCGTCGCCGCACGGCCGGCGATGGCTGGCGAGTGTCTTCATCCTGTATTCCTTCACCAGCGTCCATGGCGCCGCGCCAGTGGAAGAGTCGGTGGCCGAGGAAGTGACGCGGCCGGGGGATTCCGTTTCAGCGCAACGCAACAGGACGACTTCCCGCAGTCCCCCCACCACGGCGGTAACCGAAGTGGCACCCGCTGGCACCAGCCAGTTGGGACAACTGTTCTACCAGCTCCAGTTGTTGCAGGACGAGGTGCAACGCCTCAACGGCGCACTGGAGGAGCAGCAGAACCAGATCGAGCGGCTCGCGCGGGAGCAGCATGAACGCTACCTCGGCCTGGACAGGCGAGTCGCGGAGCTGAGCGGCGGGACGCTAGTGCCCGATGCGCCCGGTTCGCCGGCGGTGACCGATGGAACTACCCGCCCCGAAGCGAGTGCGGACCAACCGTTGCAGCAGCCCGGCGCAGCGCCGACGGAGAGGGGGACGTACGAGTCCGCCTACGAAATGATGCAGCGTCAGGAATACGCTGCCGCGACGGAGATCTTTCAAGGGCTGATCGACGAGTTTCCCAACGGCCAGTACACGCCGAATGCCTATTACTGGCTCGGAGAACTGCACCGCAAGAACGGCGACCCCGAAGCTGCGCGCCAGTCCCTTGTGATCGTTGTGACACTCTATCCCGACCACAACAAGGTGCCGGATGCGCTGTACAAACTCGGCGTCGTCTACACGCAACTGGACGAACCCGATCGCGCCATCGAATACCTCGACCGTGTCGTGCGCGAGTATCCCGACTCAACAGCCGCCAGCCTGGCACAGCAACACGCCGACGAGCTGCGCTGACCGGACGTGGCGGGAGCGAGCTTCGCGCTCCAAATGCGCCCTGAACAAAGCAGAATGAGAGATTCTTCCCTGCGCATTACCGAGATCTTTCACTCGCTCCAGGGAGAGTCATCGTCCATGGGCAGGCCCACGACTTTCGTGCGGCTCACGGGTTGTCCGCTGCGATGCCAATACTGCGACACGGCTTATGCCTTCACGGGCGGTGAAGTCATGACGATGGAGGCGGTGGTGCAACGCGTGAGCGACCTACCGGCCCGCTTCGTCACCGTCACAGGCGGCGAACCGCTGGCGCAGCCCGGCGTCCATCCCCTGATGGCCGCTCTGTGTGACCGGGGCTATCGGGTCTCGCTCGAGACCAGTGGTGCCCTGGACATCTCCGGTGTCGACGACCGCGTCACCATCGTCATGGATCTGAAGACACCCGGGTCGCGGGAAGTCCACCGCAACGACTACCGGAATGTCGAGCGGTTGGGGCCCCGGGACGAGGTCAAGTTCGTCATCTGCGACGAACTCGACTACGCATGGGCCAAGCGCAAGTGCGAGGAGCTGCGCCTGCGGGAGCGCGTGGGCGAAATACTGTTCTCGCCTTCCGCCACCGAACTGTCGGGCCGGACGCTTGCGGAGTGGATCTTGCGTGACGGGCTGGACGTGCGCATGCAGATTCAGTTGCACAAGGCGCTTTGGGGCGATCAGCCCGGCCGATGACTCGTGCGGTCGTCCTCGTCTCCGGTGGCCTCGACTCCGCCACCGCCCTCGCCATCGCCCGAGACCGGGGATTCCACTGCTACGCGCTATCCGTCGCCTACGGGCAGCGCCACGACGTCGAACTCGACGCCGCCAGGAGCATTGCGAAGACCCTGGGCGCTCACGAACACAGGGTGGTCACCGTCGACCTGTCGTCCTTCGGCGGTTCGGCCCTCACCGATCCGGGTATCGCGGTGCCCGAAACTCCGACCTCCGGCATCCCCATCACTTACGTCCCTGCGCGGAACACCGTGTTCCTTTCCCTCGCACTGGCATGGGCGGAAACGCTCGGCGCGCGCGACATCTTCATCGGCGTGAATGCCGTGGATTATTCCGGCTATCCCGACTGTCGCCCGGCATTCGTCGAGGCGTTCGCCAAACTCGCCAACCTGGCGACAAGATCGGGAGTCCAAGGCGAAAGGATCGTGATCCATGCGCCGCTCATCGAGCTCTCCAAATCGGAAATCATCCGGCGCGGAATCGCCCTCGGGGTCGACTACGGCAAGACGGTGTCCTGCTACCAGCCCGACGCGAAACGGCGCGCCTGCGGCAAGTGCGATAGCTGTCGCATCCGGCGCGAGGGGTTCACCGCGGCTCAAGTCCCCGATGCCACCGAGTATCAACCCTGAGGCTCACGAATCGGGAACAGGCACAAGGCTTGCGAACACTGCGTCGGGGCGTATAGTGCCGCGCTTTTGCAGGGAGCCACCTGTGCAAAGTCTCGGTACCCGCGTTCGCCCTCGGTGTCTTCGAGATCACCAACCGGGAGTTTCAGGCTTTCGTCGATGACTCGGGATACGAGATGCCCGGCGGCTGCTGGGCACTCTTGCATGGGGACGGCACATATAATCGTTATCCAGAAGCCACGTGGATGAACCTTGGGCGCCCATTCGAAGACGCCGAGCCGGCTTCCTGCATCCATTGGGACGCCGCCTTCGAATACGCGAGATGGTTGTCCCTCAGAACGGGGGCGTCATATCGACTTCCCACCGAGTCCGAGTTCGAGTATGCGCTACGTGCGGGTTCGTCCACCCGCTACCACTTCGGCGACGATCAGGAAGCGTTGTGTCGTTACGGGAATGTGCGGGACGCGGCATTCAATACGATCTATCCCGGCGTGCCCACACTGCAGTGCGACGACGGCTACGCAATGCTCGCGCCCGGCGGCCAGTTCCAACCGAACGCCTTTGGCGTATACGACATGACCGGCAACGTATGGGAATGGCTGGCGGACTGCTATGAGCCGAGCTATGCCGATGCGCCGACCGACGGGTCAGCCCTGCTTGCTGACCCATGCGAAGCAAGAAGCCTTCGGGGCGGGTCCTGGAGCTATGACCTGTCGAGCCTGCGCTCTGCGGATCGCAGCGACGATCCGATAGATGCACAGTTCGACACCCTCGAACTGCTCTACACGCTGCGCGTGCACCGATAGCTGCTTCAAGGGTGATTTGGTGGGCCGTCTGGGACTCGAACCCAGGACCAACGGGTTAAAAGCCCGCTGCTCTACCAACTGAGCTAACGACCCTGGTCGCGAGCGGCGTGCATTGTAAGCACGCACCGGACGGCGAACAAGGCGAGTTGATCCTCCTGTTCACGCTTCTGTTGACCCTTCCTTTCCGGAGCGAACTCCCGGCTGCAAACGGTCACCTCGGTGGCCGATCCACGATGACCCCGGTTCGTTGCAGCTCCGCGATTTCGTCGTCCGAGTAGTCGAGCCAGCCTTTCAGCACCGCTGCGTTGTCGGCACCGAGTTTAGGGCACGGCGTCCAGTCAGCGCTGGATACACCGCGCATCTTGATGGGGTTGCCCGGCATCGGCGTCGGTCCGGCTTCGATGGACACGAAAAAGCCCCTTTCGCGCGCCTGTGGATCGTCCAACATATCCGGCGTCGTGTTGACCGCGCCGGCGGGAACCCCCCTCTTCTGCAGGGCCTGGGCCGCAACAGCTTTATTGCGACCCGCGGTCCAACTTGATATCGCGTCATCGATTTCCAGCCGATCCCGTTGGCGGGCTGCGATGTCGGAATCCGAGTCGAGTCCAGGAACAACGGAACAGAGCGCCCTCCAGTCGTCATCGTCACGACAGGCGATGGCGATCCACTCGTCTTCTCCCGCACTCGGATAGACGCCGTGCGGCGCCATCTTCGGGTGGCGGTTGGCGAGCCGTTCGAGGGGGTTGCCGAGTTGACGCTCGATCAACCACGGGCCGCAGAAGGAAACGGCGGCATCGTGCAGCGACATTTCGACGAAAGCTCCCTTGCCCGTCGCCTTCCGCTGGCGTAGCGCAGTCACGACTCCGCTCGCGGCGCTGACGGCAGAGACCGCGTCCATCAATGCCATGGCCGTATTGCGCGGCTCGTCCGGTCCGTAGCCCATGACGTCCGACAGTCCGCTCATCGCCTCGACCGCCGGACCGAACGCTACGCGCTGGCTGTACGCCCCTTCGAGTCCGTAGCCGGGCATGGCGACGTAGATGATGGATGGATTCTCGGCCGCAAGGACATCGTAGGAAAGTCCGAGGTTCGGCATCGTGACGGAGTGGAAGTTCTCGATCACCACGTCGGCCACCCGCACCAGACCCAGGAACGTTTCCCTGCCCGCATCCGTCTTGAGGTCAATGGCGACGCTGCGCTTGTTGCGCTGCAGCTTTACGAAGATCGCGTGCCGGTTCCACGGCTCGTCGCCGGGCTCTCCGCCAATCCAGCCGTAGGTGGCCTCGTTCACCGGGTATGCCCGCGGGCCCCGGCCCATCGGCGACTCGATCTTGATCGTCTCGGCGCCGAGATCCGCAAGGAAACGCGTGCAGAGCGGTCCGGCCCACACATGGGTCAGGTCCAGAACGCGCACGCCTCGCAGTGGACCGTCAGCCATCCCGTTGCTCCCGTTCCGAAAGAACAGCGGCTGGCCCGGATGCCCGGTCCATCCGCCACCCGATACGCGGCGAGGCGAGGCGTCCATTTGCACTATCCACCTGCCGCCAGAAGTCGCGCTCAGCCAGGTGCGGGTCGTGCAACACTTCATCGAAGGTTTTGAGTTCACCGCACGGAAAACGGTGCTCCGTAGCGCGCGCGAGCACCTCCGCCGTCGACAACGGAGCGAAGGCCTCCGCCAGGATCTCGTGCAGCGCCTCTCGATTGGCCATGCGGTCGGCATTCGTCTCGAAGCGCGGGTCCAGCACGAGCTCCGGGCGATCGACAGCCGTGGCAAGGGCGTCCCAGAAATGCAGGGTCACGTTGATATAGACCCAGCCGTCCGCGCAGCGATAGAGATTGCTTGGCGATGCGTAAAGGAAGTCGTTGCCGTGGCGGGAACGTATCTCGCCCGCGCAGGTCCACAACACCGTCGTGAACTGGCTCAATGCCATGACCGATTCGAACATCCCGATGTCGATGACGTTTTCTTCGCCGGCCAGCCGACTCGCGTTCGCCGCGAGGTAGGCGAAGCCACCGCTCTGGAACTCCACGTAGTGACCCGGCAGGGTCAGCGGGGCCCGGTCCGGATCGCCCATCAGGTAGGTGTATCCCCCCATCGCGAGCAGCGTGGACGGCGTCGCGCTCCAGTTCCTTCTCGGACCCGTACGGCCGAAGGGCGTAATCGCGGCCTTGACCGGCGCGCGCCAGTCATCGAAACCAAGATTCAACAGAGCCTGGGCGGTGGGTGCCTCGGCAACGACGACGTCGGCGCGGTCGGCGAGTTCGCCGATGATCGTGAGATCGTCTGTCTGGATGCGTCGCTTGCCGGCGTGAAGGTACGCATCGAGGGCTGTGGAACTGTGTTCGCTCGGCGCCAGCGATGCACCCGTTACGTGAACGACCTCGCAACCCGCCTGCACGAACATCCGCCCGCAGTATCCAGCGGCGAATCCCCCGATTTCCAGCACTCGATCCATCGCGGTCTCAACCAGGCTCGATCTCGTCTACCAGGCCCCACTCGAGCGCCGTCGCCGCATCGATGCGAACCCCGGTCAGCGCCATGTACGCCAGTCGCCGGCGGCCGATCCGGGGCAGTATGCTGGCCGTCCCGCCGGCACCCGGCACAAGGCCCATGGATACCTCCGGAAGCTGGAAGAACGCGTCATCCCGCGCGACGACATGGTTCACGAACGCCGGGAGTTCTATGCCGGCACCGACGCAGGCGCCGTGCAGTCGCGCCTCCACGCGATCACGCAGGGCATGCAGCGCCGCACCCGCACTGCGCGTGAGACGGGATGCATGGGCAAGACCGGCATCGGCGGCCTCACCGAATTCGCCCAGATCGCCGCCGGCGCTGAAACAGACGCCCGCGCCGCGAAGGATCGCCTTCGTGATGCCGGGATCGTCCGCCGCGAGGTAGAGCGCCTCGCACAACCCATCGCGCAGGCCGGAAGAATAGGCATTGCGCTTGTGCGGCCGGTTCAGCGTGACATGAAGTTCGTCGTTCACCCGGTCGATGAGCACGGGCGGTTCGGGGTCGGCGTCGGGCCGCCGCACCGGACGAGAAGCAAGCCACGACTGGAACTCCGCGCCGTGCTGCAGGGTGGAATAGGCGAGAGACTCGGCCAGCAGGGCATCCTCGGTCGCGACGCGCTCGTTGTGTCGCAGAAGCCCTACAAGCGTCATCGAGGCGATCGGATTGTGTTCGATTGCCTGCGTGACGATCTCCGCCGCCGACTCCGACGCGACAACCACGTCCACGAGTTCGGGCACCGCGTCCAGGCGATCCACATCAACAATCCCGATGACGGGGCAGTTGGGCTGATACGCAGCGCCAGCCGATTCGTCGCCATCGAGTACGACCAACGCGTAGGGCATTCCGCAAAGTGGCGAGAACGCCTCCGCCGCCGCGGGCGATGTCAGTCTCGCCTGCAGGGCGGAGATTGAAGAAAGGCTGTACAAGCGCGATGTCTTTCCAGGCCGAGTGGATGGTGAATTATTGCATTCGCGGAGCGGACCGAGGCGGCCACCCGCGATGGGTCGCCGCCATCCGGCTGCCGGATCAGCCGAATCGCGCCCTGGCACGCGCCATGGCCCTGGCGGCTTCGACCTCGCGGTTTCGTGGTGGGGCACTGGTTTCGAGCGCCGCGAGCAACGCCGTCGTTGCCGAGGCGACGGCGGTCACGGCTTCGTCGAACGCGTCGAGATTAGCCCGGGACGGTTTCCTGAAGCCGCTCACCTTGCGCACGTACTGCACGGCGGCCGCCTCCACCTCCGTTGCGGTTGCCGACGGTTGGAAGTTGAAAAGCGTCCTGATGTTGCGGCACATTCGTCGTTCCTTGTTTGCAGCGCCCAAAGCCGGATGTTATCCATGACGAAGCGGTCTTGTCCGTCGTTCTTTGCGCCAATGTTGTTGATTCGCGACGCCGAACTCGACTCGGATCGCGCCGACGTGCGCTGTCGCGACGGCCGCATCGCCGAAATCGGCACCGGACTGGTCGCATCCGGCGACGAACAGGTCATCGAGGCGCGGGGCGGCGCCTTGCTTCCCGGCCTTCACGATCACCACATCCACCTGTTCGCCCTCGCCGCCGCGCGCGCGTCCGTCAAATGCGGACCTCCCGAGGTCAGGAATCGAGACGCACTTGCCGCTGCCCTTGCAAGCGCCGCTACCGGCGAATGGATCCGCGGCGTCGGCTACCACGAATCCGTCGCCGGGATGCTCGACCGCCAGGCGCTGGACGCAATGGTCGCCGACCGCCCGGTCCGCATACAGCATCGCTCGGGGAAGATGTGGTTCGTCAATTCCGCCGCGGCGAAGACGCTCGGCCTCGATGCCGATTTCGACGGCCGCCTGTTCCGCCAGGACGAATGGTTGCGCGAACATGTGGCCACCGATGTCGATCTCGCTGCCGTGTCACTTGAACTCGCAAGTTACGGGGTCACCGGCGTGACGGACGCCACCCCGTCCAACGACGATACGACTGCCGAAAAGATCGCTGCGGGGGTCCGGCAACGCGTCCATCCAATGGGCGGAGAAGCCCTGTCCCGAGGGACGCTGAAGATCATGCTCGACGAGTCTGCGCTGCCGGATTTCGACGCATTGCGGACGCGAATCGCTGCGGCGCACCGGCGCGGAAGACCCACCGCCACGCATTGCGTTACCCGCGCGGAACTGGTCTTTGCGCTGTCCGCTCTCATCGAGGCCGGAACGATGTCCGGCGATCGCATCGAACATGCGTCGGTCACAGATGAAGCGACGATGGCGCTGGTGGTCGAGGCTGGAGTGACGGTGGTCACCCAGCCCAATTTCATCCCGGAACGGGGCGAGCAGTACATTGAGGACGTGGATCCCCGAGATGTTCGTTACCTGTATCGATGCCGCGGTTTCCTCGATGCCGGCGTACCCCTCGGCGGCGGGACGGATGCTCCGTTCGGCGCGCCGGACCCATGGGCAGCGATACGGGCCGCAGTGACGCGGAAGACCGGCGAGGGCCGCGTGATCGGTCCGGATGAAGCGCTGTCGCCGGAAAGGGCGCTTTCGCTCTTCACGACACGAGTGGAGGAACCCGGCGGTGCCCCCCGCCGTATCGCAGTCGGAGAAACCGCGGATATGTGCCTGCTGGACAGACGCTGGAACGAGGCGCGGGCGTCGCTTCGGCATGAGCACGTCGCGGCGACCATCCTTGGCGGCGAGGTGATATACAGGAGGTAGTACGGCCCGGCCTGTCAGGGGCTAGGAGCCTTCAGCCGGGGGACTTCCCCGACCGCTGACGCGTACGGAAGTGCCGGCATTTCCTCCGACGCTAGAGGCGTACTTCCATGCAAGGCTGCGCCGTAGAATGGCACGTAGTGCCAATCGAGGTGCGAGATGATAGGTGGGCTTGGGCGGGGGTGAAACACGGCGCCCGTTAGGGCGACGGATTTCATGGCGCTAGAACTTGGCACCGATGGCGAGCATCGATGTCGCATCGGTCTTCCTGCGGCCCGGCGTCGGTTGCGTCTCGTGCTGCACGTCCAGGCGGACGCTCATGTTCCAGTGTTCGCTCAGGTACAGGCGAACGCCCGTGCCCGAATCCCAGGAGAGACCGCGGTCCGCATCCAGAACGCCGAGCAACTGGTGAGTGTGGAACACTTCAAGCTGTTCCGGCACGATCCAGCGGTTGAAGTCCACGCCCCAACGGAGCGCCGGACCGCTCTCTCGAACCGACATCGACTCCTCCAGCACCTGGCTTATCCCGATGTCGGTCGTCAACGCGCCACGCTCGCTCGCGAGTATCGCGTATCCGCCGCCCACACCGGCCGCGTAACGATGGTCAATGTCCTTGATCGCATCCCGAAAGTACTCGAAGTTGCCGACGGCATACCACCTGTCGCCGTACTTTCGGCGCAGGTCGTACTCGATGTCGAGATGGTCCCGCGTCACGTCGCCGCGGGCTGACGACTTTCCGGTGTTCACATCGAACAGGTGGTCGAAGCGTAGGCCGGAACGTTTCGCCGCGAACACCAGCGCCACATCCACCGCATCGGTATTGCCACGGGACACCGTCGCGCCGGCATCTACCGTTGCATCCCACGCGGCACCGCGTCCGGCGCCGGCATCCGCGAGTTCTGGTACGGCGGCTTCGGAATCTGCCGATGGGGCCGCGTCGTTTCCCGCTTGTTCGTCGATTCGGTCGACCGCGTCCGATGGCACCGCAATCACACCGATATTCGCCACATCCAAAGCGATGTAGCCGGTCTCGGCCTCGACGAGGCGACCCGTCAGCCGGTCGCCGTTCACGAAGTGCACAACGTCGGCGCGTGCAACGCCCGCGAATGCGATGGTCCACAGGAGGAGTATTGCGAGGTTTCTTGCCATGACACATCGGCTGCCGAAAGGGGATGCGGCACCTTTCACGACATCCGTTTTCGCGTCAAGTGCCCCACAGCCAACCGGTCCCGGGATTGGAAACGGGGTCCGGGCTACCCGCATAATGGAGCATTCCCCTCGCCCAGGGTTCACAGCATGGAAGCCGACCAAACCGATCGCACGAGCGTTCGCTACGAAGCCAACGCACAACCTCCGGCGCCGCTCGCTTTCGGCCTCGGGCTTCAACTCGCGATCCTCACCATTGCGGGCGTGGTGCTCACTCCGGCGATCGTGATCCGGGCCGCCGGCGGAAGCGAGAGTTTCCTGTCCTGGGCCGTTTTCGCCGCCGTCGCGGTCAGCGGAATCACCACGATCGTGCAGGCGGTACGAATAGGCCGGGTCGGCGCCGGCTACGTGCTGATGATGGGCACATCGGGCGCATTCATCGCGGTCTGCATCACGGCCATCGCCGAAGGCGGCCCGGCGATGCTCGCGACGCTCGTGATCATTTCGTCGCTGTTCCAGTTCATCCTGTCGACGCGGCTCTCGCTGCTCCGGCAGGTGCTGACCCCGGCCGTCGCCGGGACGGTGATCATGCTGATACCCGTCACGGTCATGCCGATCATCTTCGACATGCTGAAACAGGTGCCCGAAGGCGCCTCGACACAATCCGCCGCGGCGAGCGCCCTCGCAACCCTGCTCGTCATCGCCGGCATCGCACTGAAGGCGAAGGGCGCGCTGCGCCTCTGGGCGCCGGTCATCGGGGTCGTCGCCGGGTCCGTAGTCGCAGGATCCTATGGCCTCTACGATATCGATCTCGTGACGAAGGCCGCGTGGGTCGGTCTTCCCGATGGCGAATGGCCCGGCCTCGATCTGAGTTTCGGACCGGTTTTCTGGGCGCTGCTTCCGGCGTTCGTATTCGTCACCCTGGTCGGCGCCATCGAGACCGTCGGCGATGCCATCGCCATACAGCACGTATCCTGGCGCCGGCCCCGGGCCGTGGATTTCCGCGCCGTGCAGGGCGCCGTGGCGGCCGACGGGATGGGCAACCTGCTGTCCGGGCTCGCCGGAACGGTGCCGAACACGACGTATTCGACGAGCGTTTCGGTGACGGAGCTCACCGGGGTGGGCGCGCGCAGCGTTGGCGTCGCCGTTGGCGCCGTGTTCATCGTGCTGGCGTTCCTGCCGAAGGCGCTGGCGATCGTGCTAGCGATACCGGGACCGGTGGCGGCAGCCTATATCACCGTGCTCATGGCGATGCTGTTCGTGGTTGGCATGCGGGTCGTCATCCAGAACGGCATCGACTATCGCAGCGGACTGGTTACGGGCCTCGCGTTCTGGACCGGCGTCGGCTTCCAGAACGGGTTGATATTTCCCGAGTACTTCGCCGAATTCGCCGGCGGGCTGTTGCAGAACGGCATGACGGCCGGCGGCCTGGTGGCGATCCTCCTGTCCCTGTTCCTCGAACTGACGGCGCCGCGCCGCGCCCGGATCGAGACCCGGGTCGACGTTTCGGCGCTGCCGAAGATCAGGGAATTCCTCGCCGAATTCGCATCGCGCAGCGGCTGGGACGAGGCGATGGTGAACCGTCTCGAGGCGGCCAGCGAGGAAACCCTGCTGACGCTCATGGAGAAGGAGGAAGAGGGCGAGGGGGAGCATCGCCGACTGCGCCTGGTCGCGCGCAAGGAAGGCGACCAGGCGGTCCTCGAATTCGTCGCCGCAATGGGGGAGGAGAACCTGCAGGACCGGATCGCGCTACTCGGCGAGCGCACCGCCGGAGCGCCCGCCGAGCAGGAGGTCTCGCTTCGGCTGCTGCGTCACGTCGCGTCCTCGGTTCTGCATCAGCAGTACTACGACATGGACATAGTGACCGTCCACGTCGACGTGCCGGCACCGGCGTCCGCCAGGGAATAAGCTACCCGATCGAGCCCGCTTCCCGCAGCGAAGAGATCTCGGCCTCATCGAGGCCGAGTTCGTCCCCAAGCACCGACGCCGTGTGCTCCCCAAGCAGCGGAGCGGCGCGCAGGGGTACATCGGAATTCGACATCAGGGGGGCGAAGCCCAGCAAGGGCACTTCACCATGCATCGGGTGATCGACCTGCTTGACGAAATCGCGCTCCAGCAGGTGGCGGTCATGGTGCAGTTCACCCGTGTCAAGGCACGCGGCGCAAGGAATTCCCGCGGGTCCCAGAATCTCCATGACTTCGTATTTCGTGTGCTTTCGGGTCCAGGAGGCGAACTCCTGGTACAGCGCTTCACCGTTGGCAAAGCGCAGGCGGTTAGTCTCGAAACGCGGATCGACCAGCAGGTCGGGGCGCTCGCTGGCTGCGCATAGCCCGTCCCAATGCTCCGCCGTGACCGGCATGATGTAGACCCAGTCGTTGTGCCCGAACGGCTTGCAGGGGTAGAGGTCGACCGGAGGCCATCCGCCGGAACGACCCCGGCGCTCGCTGGCCGTCCGACCCCATGCGCCACCCAGGGCAATCCGGGTCCGCATGAAGTATGTCATCGCTTCCTGCATCGAGATTTCGATTCGCTGGCCTTCACCGGTGCGCAGTTGCTGCACGTAGGCCGCAAGAATCGCCATTGCCATCTGCACGCCCGTACCAGAGTCGCCGGTGGTCGGGCCCGGGATCAACGGCGGGCCGTCCGGTTCACCCGTCACCGAGAACGCACCCGCCGCAGCTTGCGCGACCATGTCGTAGCACTTGTAGTCCGCGTACGGGCCGGATGTGCCGAATCCCTTGATGCACGCGTAGATCAGGGGCGGATGCACAGCCTTCAAGGTCTCGTATTCGAGATCGAGACGCTCCATCACGCCCGGGCCGTAGTTCTCGACGAAGACGTCGAACCTCGGCAGCAGACGCATCAGGAGATCCCGGCCCTCGGCCGTGCGGAGATTCAGCGTGACGCTGCGCTTGTTCGCATTCCAGTTGCAGAAATACGCCGAATAGGTCTTGTTCGGGCTGCGCCCCACGGCTCGACCGGGATCGCCGTGATTCGGCGCCTCCACCTTCACCACATCGGCGCCGAGCCAGGCCAGGGCCTGCGTGCAGGAAGTGCCCGCTTCGTATTGCGTCAGGTCAAGGATTCGCATTCCATCGAGCGCGGGCATATCTGGGCCTTCAGAACTTCGATGGAGACAATTTACTCCGGCGACGCCTCTTCTGCATCCGCTGTCGAAGGCGGCAGGCGAAACGCGAGCAAGGCGTTGCCGCCAGCCTGGTCGTGCTGTCCGTACCCGCTCTGAATCAGGAGCATGTCGCCCGCGACCATCGGGCCGTGAACGTCGATGGATCCGCCCCCCGCCAGTTCGCCGTTGACTCCGTCGAACTTTCGCCAGGTGTTGTACGACCAGATGATTTCGCCGGTCAGTGCATCGTAGGCGGAGACGAGACCATCCAGACTGCCGGTAAAGACGAGATCGGGCGTGGCGACGATGGCGGCGGAGATTCCCGGGTCGCAGCCCTTGCGGCCTCCACATCGATCCGGGCTGATCGCGGACCAGCGCACGGCCCCGGTTTCCACTTCAAGGGCATGCAAACCGGGCATCGACTTGTCGCTTGCGGCAGGGCCGAGCGGCCTGTCGCTAATGGGTACGTACAGGAGTCCGTAGGCTTCGTTTACGGCCATGCCCCAGTGCACCCCGCCCAGGTAGCCGCCGCGTCCGAGTTGCCGGGTCCACATACGTTCGCCGGACTCCGGCTTCATGGCGTAAACGCCTCCGGATTTCTGCCCCGCGAGCAAAATCTGCCCGCCACTCGGCGGGCGGGCGAGGATGGGCGGCGCACCGAAGTCGTAGTCGGGGCCGACTTCCTCCGGGCAACTTGGATGGTTGGGGATGAGGCACGACATGTTGAAGGTGTCGTTCGCCGTGAACTGCTCCGTCCACACGATCTCGCCGTCTTCGCCGCGCAGGGCCATGATCGCATCGCTTGTCGATGTTGCAGGCGCCGTGTAGTTCTCTCCGGTGCCGACGTAGAGCAGTCCCGTCGCCCCATCCATGGTCGGTGCCGACCAGATCGGCGTGCCCGATGGCCCAAACTCCTTGACGACCACGTAGTGACGACCGGTCACCGCCGGCGTCTCGGCTATCGTGTGGGTACGCCAGAGCATGGTGCCGGCAGAGGCATCAAGCGCGACGAGAGACCCGCGAAACGTGCAGCACTCGTACATCGCGTTCATCGCGACGGCGAGTTCGTAGGAGGACACTGGCGCGTATACCCGTCCCTCGTGGTACAGGGGCGTGCCCGTGACGATGGCGTGGGGATGGTCCCTGACGTCCGTTTCCCAGCGCTGCTCGCCGGTGATGGCATCGGCGGCGATTACCCACCCGTCGCCGGTGCCGAAGACAAGCCGCGCCTCACCTGCGATTTCCGCATGAATCACCGCAGTCCGGATAGAGTTTCTGAATGTTCGTTTCCACCGGACGCAGCCCGAATCCCGCTCCAGGGCGAAGAGACTGCCCGCCGGCGTGCCGATGAACACGGTGTCTTCGGACACCAGCGGGTAGGAGTGAGGCGACATGCCCCCATCCAGCGCGAATGCCCAGGCGAGTTCAAGCGTCTTGACATTCGCGCGATCGATCCGTGTATCGGCCTGGAAACGCTGGTTGCGCTCGCCGAAACCCCAGCCGGAACTCGCGAAGCGCTCTACGCCCGCGTTTGCTTCGCACTCCGCCGCCGCTGATACAGCCGACATCAAGAACCCGTACAGCAGACCCAGTGTCGTAAGCCACATGCGAGCCTCCGATAGAAAGTCTGTTTGATGTGAAAGCCGCGAAAACAGAACTACTGGAAACGCCACGAAAAAAGGATATTCGACCTTACCGCCATATCTTATACATCAAGTTTTTCCCTGTATGGCGAACACCTCCAAAGTGATTCCTCCAGTAATGCCAACTTCGAGTAGTGATCGGTTGTCCGACACTCCCGTTCCCTGGCCCTTCACCCAAGTCGGTCCTATGTCGTCGTAAACCTCGCCCGAAGTGGCGTTCCTGAGACACCATACGGTCCCATACGGATACGGGTGGAACGGCTGAAGTCGAAACCACACACGGCCCAGGAACCGGCTCACGGGCATTCCGGCATCATACGGCTCCTCCCATTGCAGCCCATCTACTCCCTTCAACGGTCTTGCATCAATGCCGACTACGGAGGCTTCGACATTCCCAATCACCCTTTGTCGGATCTCTTGAACAACTTCTTCGATACTCGATCTTCGTTGTTCTTTCGGAATCCTCCCGAGATCGAGTTTCTCAAGCAAAGCCTCGTCGTCGAACGCTCGCGACAGACTGTCGACCACTATTCGCGTGATAGGTGGACCATCATCACGCATAGCATTGACAAATGCCTGAACGGAAGTATCGGAATATTCGGAAGGTGGATAGAACACCCAAGGACGTTTCCATAGAAACACAAAAAAAGTCGCTGCTATACCAACAGCGAAGATGGCCATGAACACTAGCACTGAAATCTGCAGGAAACCGGAGGACACGCCGAAGCTGTATGCCAACCCGCCTTCTACTAGTCCAACAAACAGACCTATTATGGATAACGGATTGTGTACTTTTCGGTGCCGCGACGAAAGTACTGGATTCGTGTCGTTGTCTACCACATCGCTAGAGCTAGGTTTTCCTAGCAATCGCTCCCGACGATGTCGCCATTGATGGCATTTTGGAGTGTCGCCAGCCACACAAAGAGCATGCGCTCGTCTACAGGTCGATGACGCAAAGCATAGAGCAAGTCGTAGTAGAGCAACTCAGGTAGTACATTCGGTGAAATCTCCATGAAGGCGAGACCACAGCGCACAGCGTAAATCTCGTTTGCATAGAGGATTTTGTCCGTAACGTCTTGCACGGAACAATGGAACTGAACGGGTCGGAGCTTGGTGATCCACTTCATAGTGAACGCCCCCTGCTTCGTCTCATCCACGAGACTGGTTCCATGAAAGTCCTTATGGCGATCAACATCGTAAAAGTAGCTAACAACGATGTTGTGCAATACGACCCTGTTTATTTCCAAATGTTCGAAGTCGGAGCCAAGATGATCATGAAGTCCAGCAAATATCTGCTCAAGCAACTCCTGCCGTGTAGCAATCTTTTCTTCTTCGGGTCCCAATGGCACGGTAGCCGCCTCGGCTGTTGTTCGGAGTGTTTATATCTGTCAGTTTAGGTCGACTGATCTGATTCAGGAAGCCGACGTAGAACGGAACGCACAAAGGTGCCGTGAGCCTCATCGGAGGCTCGAACAAAACTCAGTACAGCCTCCTCGTCAACCGGGTCGGCATCATTCGGTGTACGCGCATGCACCACTTCACGAATAGCCGAATTC
Source organism: Candidatus Azotimanducaceae bacterium (assembly GCA_965203615.1). GTDB lineage: Bacteria > Pseudomonadota > Gammaproteobacteria > Pseudomonadales > Azotimanducaceae > VXNE01. The sequence goes on along the minus strand of OZ241900.1, from coordinate 2,510,193 downwards.
TCAAATAGCGGTCGGTAACGCCGCTCCAGTTCTTCGCCTTTTGCTAGTGACATTGTTCGCTCCTTGGTTCAGTCCTGCACATTCCTGTCCTAGATGGGAGTAAGTTCCTCTGCGATCAGCAATGAGCCATTGTGCGACTCTTGAAGGGCATTGAATACCGCCATCACTTTGTGCGTTGAGTGCGGATTCCCCCTTTCGAGGGAACGGATAAGGTCGCGGCTGACGTCCGCCGATCCCGCCAACTTTGTCATGCTTAAACCCGCGCGCTCTCGCAATTCCCGGCACCGCCTAAACGTGCTCTTGGAGATGGTCTGTGCCATGGCGAGGTACCCTACGCAATAAATTCGGCAGATGTCAACAGATATCCGCAGTATTCGGCAGATTTCTACAGATTTCGGCATCATTAATTCAGACGGGTCCCGCCTCTGCTCCGCCCTTCGCGCTCAGTCGATGATCTTGTTGATCCCATACTCGACGATACCGCGGGCACCCGCAGCCTTGAGCTGGGGGATCAGCGTCCGCACCACGGACTCCTCGATGATCGTATGCACGGCAATCCACTCGTCGTCGGACAGCGCCGACACCGTCGGTTTCTGCAACGCCGGCAACAGCGCGAGGATGTCATCGAGGTCGGGGCGCCTCGCATTCATCATGAGCCCCACCTTGCCTTCCGCGGCAAGGCAGGAACGCAGCATCAGGGCGATGTTCTCGAGCTTGCGCAACTTCTCGGGATCGGCCATCGCCGTGTGATTGGCGATGATTCGGGGCGTACTCTGCATGATCTCATCGACGATGCGCAGGTTGTTGGCCCTGATCGAACTCCCCGTCTCGGTGAGTTCGACGATCGCGTCCACGAGTCTCGGCGGCTTGGCCTCCGTCGCCCCCCAGGAGAACTCGACCTGGGCGTCGACGCCGTGGCGCTCGAGATACGCCCTGGTCACGTTGACGACTTCGGTCGCGATGCGCTTGCCATCGAGGTCCTTGACGGTTTGAACCGGCGCACCGTTCGGCACGCAAAGAACCCATCGCGCCGGTCGCCGGCTGACCTTGGAGAAAATCAGCTCACAGATTTCGCGCACGTCGGCACCGGTCTCCCTGACCCAGTCGTGTCCCGTGATACCCGCATCGAGCACGCCCTGTTCAACGTAGCGCGCCATCTCCTGGGCACGCACCATCAGGCACTCGATCTCGTCATCGTCGATTTCCGGGAAGTACGAACGGCTCGATGCCGTGATCCGGTATCCCGCGCGCTGGAACAGATCCACCGTCGGCTCACGCAGACTCCCCGCGGGGATGCCGAGCTTCAGCAGGGTGCTCATCGCTTGTACACCTGCGCCGGATCGAACACCCGTTCAGCCACGATCCTGCTCGTCCCGGTGCCGAAATCGATCTCGCGGAAGAAGCAACTCTCGTAGCCCTCGTGGCAGGCGGCGCCGCCAACCTGGTCGACCTTGACCAGCAAGGTGTCGGCATCGCAGTCGAAAAAGACCTGGCGGAGATGTTGCACGTTGCCGCTCTCCTCGCCCTTGCGCCAGAGCCGGCCGCGGCTGCGGCTGTAGTAGCAGACGCGGCGCGTGCGCAAGGTTTCCGCGTAGGCCTCGGCGTTCATGTAGGCAAGCATCAGTACCTTGCCGCTCTCGGCATCCTGCGCGATCACGGGAACCAGCGGCATCTTTTCGAAATCCGGACCGTCCATCCGAACCACCTCGGGCAACCGAAGGCGCGAATGCTATCCGCACCGGCGAGTCGCTGTCGAATGGATCATCCGAGATCCTCCAACCGACCTGCGCCGGAACACGTGATGACTCAGGGGTTGAGGGTCCGGGCGACGCGGAAGCCGAGATAGCTGCTGCTGTAGCCGGTGGTGCTCCCGCCACGGTACGTAGCACGGACGACCTTTGGCGGCGCGCCCCAAGAGCCACCGCGGGAGACGCGCACGACGCATTCGCCTTCTAGCCACGCGCTGCCGTCCGACGGCGCCCCTTCGTAGCTGTCGTTCCAACAGTCCTCGACCCATTCCCACACGTTGCCGTGCATGTCGTGCAAGCCCCACGCGTTAGGGGCAAAGGAACCCACTCGCGCAGTCACGCGACCGTCCCAACGGCTCCCGCAGCCGGCACAGTTCGCCTTGTTAACCCCGATTTCGTTACCCCAGCCAAATTTCGTAGCAGAGCCCGCCCGCGCCGCGTACTCCCATTCCGCTTCGCTCGGCAACCGGTACTCCTCCCCCGTCTGCGACGATAACCAAGCGACATATTCACTCGCTTCATCCCACGACACGTTGATCACCGGCCGCCGGCCACGACCCCAGGACTCGTCGGCCACCTTGTCTGGATAGGTGAACCGGTCGTAGTCCTCGAACGTCACCTCGTGGACGGAAAGGGCGAACGCCTGCGGAATCACGACATCGTGGACCGGGTCTTCGTCGTAGCGGCAATCCGGATCCGACTCGCAGCCCATGCGGAACCGCCCCGCTGGGACTACCACCATCGCGGGACCCTGGCCGCCCGATCTAAGCGCATCTGTGAAAACGCCTCCGATAGCGGGTTCCGCCCCCACGGCAAGGACCGGAACCATCAGCAGCAGAACCGCTCCAAGGGCTCGATTCAACGACCTCGATACCGCCACTTCGATTCCTCCTCCCGCTGCCGAACACCAGCGACTATGCAACACCGTCCCGCCGAGAACCAGAGCCCAAGGGCTGACAGCCGTCGCTTCCGCGCGTCCCCATTGAAATCAAGTGGGCAACCCGCTAGTGTCCCGCGCCCCCCGAGAATCCCGAACCATGAGCCAGGATTACCGTCCGCAGGAAAAAAGCGTCTGGCTGGCCCTGCGTGACATCGCGCTGATCGTTCCACGCATCTTCCGGTACCTGTGGGAAGTTGCGCCGGGATTGTTGTCCATCCAATGCTTGCTGATGTTCGTCACCGCCGTCATACCCGCGGCTATCGTGTGGATGACAAAAGTCATCATCGACACGGTGGTAAGCGCCGCCGGTGAAGAGATGGCATGGACGGCCGTATTCGTTCCGGTGGCCGTGATATTCGCATTGTGGATTCTGCAGGCGCTATGTGACGCGATATCCGGCTTCACCAACCATATCTTCAGCGAGAAGGTCTGGTACTCCGCCTACCAGCGCATCCTCGACAAGGCTGGCGCCCTGGATGTCGCGTTCTACGAGACTCCCCGCTTTTACGATCAACTCCACCACGCGAACCAACAGATTCACCGGATGTCGGCAATCTCCTACGCGTCGGTGGGCCTTATTCAGCAGTCACTCTCGATGCTGGCCATGGTCAGCCTGTTGCTGGTCCTGCATCCCCTGGCGATCGTGGTGCTGATCGCAACGGCCCTGCCCCGCATCTTCATGGAGGGCCACGTCGCCCGGAAGCGGTTCGACCTGAACGCGGAACTCATCCGCAACGACCGCCTCATCGACTACATGAAGCGATTGCTGACGGATCGCGACAGCGTCAAGGAGATCCGTACTTTCCGACTGAGAGATCTGTTCGTTTCGAGGTTTCAACGCTATCGCGACATCTACATCACCAAGTTGCGGCGGCTATTGCTCCATTTCCTCCGACTCAACATGGCGCTCAACCTGCTGTCCCTCGCAGGCGTCGCATCAATCTGGGCTTACGCCGTGTTCCAGGCGGTGTTGGCACGCATTACGGTCGGTGATCTCGCGCTGGTATTCCAGGCCGCCCAAAACAGCCGGTCGAGTCTCTCGGCATTGATTTCTTCGGGTGGCCAGGTCTACGAGAACGCCCTGTTCGCAACCCGCTTCTTCGACCTCATGGACCTCGATCCACAGTCGATCGAAGGCGCCCTCTCGCCACCGGGGACGCCAACGCCCGCGACGCTGCCCCGGCCCCTCGAGCGTGGAATCGAGTTTCGCGATGTCTCCTTCAAGTACCCGGCATCGGATAGCCGAATCCTTGAACGGGTCTCGTTCACGATCCCCGCCGGCAAGAAGACCGCGATCGTTGGCGAGAACGGTGCCGGCAAGACCACGCTCGTCAAACTGCTGTCCAGGCTGTACGACCCGACCACAGGCAGCGTCCTGCTGGACGGCCGGGATCTCAGGGACTACGACCTGCGGGACTATCGTCACAACGTAAGCGTCGTCTACCAGGACTTCTTCCGTTACGACATGTCCGCTTCGGACAACATCGGCTTGGGACAGGTCGACGCCATCGACGAGCGATCACTCGTGGAGGCCGCCGCCGAGAAAGCCGGCGCCCATGACGTCATCCATCGGCTGCCCAACGGCTACGAGACGATTCTCGGCAAGACCTTCGATGAAGGCGTCGATCTCTCCGGAGGCGAATGGCAGCAACTCGCCATCGCCCGCGCGTTCATGAGCGATGCGCAGATTCTCATTCTCGACGAGCCCACGGCGGTGGTGGATGCCTTTCGCGAGCACCGCCTCTATGAGCAAATCGCGCAGACGGCACGGAACAAGACCGTGGTGTTCATCTCCCACCGTTTCTCGACGGTCCGCATGGCTGACGTCATCGTGGTGATAGAGAACGGCCAGGCCATCGAGGTCGGCAGCCACGAGGAACTGTTGGCCCATGGCGGCAAGTACGCGGCGATGTTCTCCACGCAGGCGGCGCGATACCGGTAGCCTGGTCGTTTCGACCCGGCCTGTTTTATCGCGTCATCACCGATCCGCGCAGGCGCCGCCAATGAACCGGATGTCGCTGTGGCAGAATTACCGGATTCCGTTGTTCGCAGTAGATCTTCGTAGAGAGGTCCACTGGGGTTTTCGGCAACCAGACCCGGCGAAGGCTGCCGGACCTTCTAAACCGGTAACGGGTTAGTTCATGTTCAATCTGCTCAAGGGACTAAAGGTCATCGATCTCTCGACAATCGCACTTGGCCCGTATGCAACACAATTGCTGGGAGACCTCGGAGCCGACGTGATCAAGGTCGAGTCGCCGGCCGGAGACGTCTTTCGCGCCGTCCGGCCGGGTCGGCGCGACGATCTGGGCGTGGCGTTCCTGAACTACAACCGCAACAAGCGCTCCCTCGCGTTGGATCTCAAGCAGCCCGAGGGTCAGGCGATTCTCAAGCGCCTCGCGAGCCGGGCCGATGTGTTCGTGCACAACATGCGCGCGTCCTCGGCGGCGAAGCTCGGCGCGTCCTACGAGACCCTCGCCGAAGCCAATCCAAAGATCGTCTACTGTTACTCGCCCGGCTTCGGAGAACGCGGTTCCAGCCGCGACGATCCCGCCTACGACGACATCATCCAGGCGCGGTCCGGCCTGGCAGCGCTCAATGCGGACGCATCGGGCGAACCGAAGTTCGTGCGCACCATCGCGTGCGACAAGATCGTGGGGCTGCACCTGGCGCTGGCCGTCGTCTCGGGCGTGGCGCAGCAGCAGCGCACGGGGCGCGGAGCGTGCATCGAGGTACCGATGCTCGAGAGCATGGCTTCGTTCCTGCTGACCGAACACCTGGCCGGCCATACTCTAGTCCCCCCCGAGGGGGAACTCGGATACGACCGGCTCATGACGGCGAATCGCAAGCCGCATCGAACCAAGGATGGCTACGCCGTGATCCTGCCGTACAGCACCAAGCACTGGGTGCGGTTCTTCGAGATATGTGGTCTGCCCGATTGGGCGACGGCGGAAAAGGTCGTCAATCCGGTCCAGCGGTCGATTCACATCGACGAACTCTACGGCAAGATTTCGGAACTCGCGGTCACGCGCACGACGAAGGAATGGCTGTCGGCTCTGGGTGCGCAAGACATTCCCTGTTCGGATGTCTCAACCCTCGAGGACCTGGTGACAGACCCGCATCTCCTCGAAGCGGAACTCTTCAACCAGGTCAGCGACCCCCGGATCGGCGACCTTCTCGAGGTGCGCTCACCGTTCCAGGTGGACGGCGAGATCAACGGCTCCTCGAATCGCGTGGCGCCGGGCTTGGGAGAACACACCGAAGAGATTCTCCGCGACCTGGGCTATGAGGCCGAGTCTATCGATCGGTTCCGACAAAACCGCGTGATCGACTGACCATCCGACAGGGCTTTGAAGGCAGCGAGACTTGTACGCGGTCACGTCCCGAATGGGGATAGAATCCCATGCTTCGTGGAGGAGAGAGCCGTATGTCCGTGAGTGCGTTGACCAAGGCAGACTGGGGACTGATCCTCACCGCCTGGATCGCCGCACTGGTGGTCGGCGCGCTGGTGATGGAGCACGGGTTCGGCATGGAGCCATGCCCGCTCTGTCTGATGCAGCGCGCGTGGTTCTATATCGCGGGCCTGATCGTGCTGGCTGGCCTGATAGATCAGCCCGCCCGGGGGATTTACCCGCTTCTCGCCATCCTGGCGGCAGTGGTCGGAGGCGGGTTCGCGATCCGTCACATTTGGATCGGCACGCTACCCCCGGAATCGGTACCTGCCTGCATCGCGGGTGTCGACGTCCTCATCGAGTGGGGCATGTGGAGCGAGGCCCTGACGGCCATGACCTTCGGTACCGGCGACTGCGTGGAAACGGGGGACGACATGTTCCTGGGCCTGTCCCTGCCCATCTGGGCGCTCGGCGGGTTTCTCGTCATCGCCATTGGCGCCATCATGCAGTGGCGCGCTCCCTTGCCATCCTCACGGCGTTGAACAACCCAACCGCCTGGCAAGTCAGCTAGTGCTCCGTCACACCCAAATCTACGGGTATCTGCTGTGACGGAACACTAGGCAGCAGCCGAGCCAACTCAGACTCGATCAGGTCCTCCCGCACCTCGCGTAGCGCCGGGTCGTTCACGCGATTGTGCAGTTCCCTCGGATCTTCAAGCATGTCGTAGAGGTCCACGGGTTCGCGCGTGGTGGCATGCACCGACATCTTGTAGCGATCCGTGCGCAGCATGCAAAAGGCCTCCGGGGGCAGTCCGAATTCGCTCAACACCACGTCCTTGTGACTGTGCGCATCCGGAGCGTCCTTGCCGGCCCTGATGAGGGGCAGCAGAGACGAGCCATATGATTCCCGAAGGGCTTCCGCTCCGGCGACATCCAGCAGCGTTGCAGCGATGTCGAGGTGATCCGTCAGGGCATTGCTCTGCCACCCGGCACCGCCGCCCGGCAGGCGGTAAATGCAGGGCACATTCACGGCGCCGTCATAGAACACCTTCTTCGCCATCAGGCCGTGGTCTCCCAGCATCTCCCCGTGATCGGAGGAGAAAACAATCCAAGTGTCGTCCAGCCATCCCCTGTTCTCGAGCGCTGCCACGACCCGCCCGACGCAGTCGTCGATCAGGGTGACCTTGGCGTAGTAGTGACTCTTCATCACCCGGTTCTCGGCCGCGCTCATTTGATCCAGTTTTTGCGGGGCTCCCTTCAGCATCAGTTCCACGTGAGGCGATACCGGTCCGGTCTGCGCTTCGGTAATGGACAGTGACATGGCATCCGCATCGTATCGTCGGCGATACTCGGCGGGCGCGTCCCAGGGATCGTGCGGACCTCCGAAAAATACCTGGAGGTAGAAGGGTTCATCGCCCTCGTAGCGATCGAGCCACTCTTCAGCCTGGCGAGCGATGAACACGTCGAGGTGATCTTCGGTCGGCAGATTCGTCGGCGGCAACTCCCAGGGCATCGCGACGTGCAGGTGCTTTCCCGTCAGATGCGTGCTCAGGTATTCCCGGTGCACATCGAGCAGACCCCTGTCGCGCAGATGGTCCGTATAGGCAGAACCCGTGTTCGCGGACTCGACCGGCCCCGTGACTTCGATGGCATCCAGATAGCCCCAGTCGTGCATCTCCTCGAGGTGATCCCGCGTGTGGCCCTTGCCGTGCGGCCACAGGTGTGTCTTGCCGACGACGGCGGTCCTGTAGCCCGCGTTCCGTATATTGCGCACATGGCTCGGGCCGTGGCGCAGTTCCGGGTTGGCAAATGTCCAGACTCCATGCTCGTGCACGTGTTTGCCACTGATCAGGCTCGCCCTGGCGGTCATGCAGACGGGTGAGTTGGTGCAACAACGCCGAAACACCACGCCCTGCGAAGCCAATCGATCCGTATGCGGCGTGATCGCCACCGGATCGCCGGCATAGCCCATCGTGTCGGCCCGCTGCTGGTCGGTGAAGATGAACAGGATGTTGGGCTGTTCTCTGGCCATCAGGAAGCTCCCGCAATCCTTACGGGTAGTGTCGCCGGGCCTCCGAGACGGTCGAACTGCGCCCGGTCCGCAGTCTCGCTGATCTCGATTCGGTCCAATGCGTTCACCATGCCGGCCACGGCGACCCTGCCTTCGAGCCTCGCCAGGTGGGCCCCCAGGCAGTTGTGGATGCCAAACCCGAAGGCGAGGTGTGGATTCGGATCCCGATCGATGACGAACGCATCGGCGTTATCGAATACGGATTCGTCGCGATTGGCGGACGCCATGAGCGGTAACACGATCACGCCTTCCGGTATCTCGACGCCGGCAAGCTCCGTTGCGCGAGTCGTGCGGCGGACGGTCGCCGAGAACGGGGAATGGAAACGAAGCGTCTCCTCGACGAAGCCGGGAATGAGATCGCGATCCGCCTTCAGCGCCTCGAACGTTTCCGGCAATTCGTCGAATACCCGGACACATCCGGTAATGAGACCGGTGGTGGTCTCGTTGCCGGCGATGAGCAGTAGCCGACAGAAGCTCAGCAACTCCTCGTCGGAAAGGTGTCCGTCCTCAGTCTCGGTCCGAATCAAGCGCCCGAGCAAGTTGTTGCCCGGCGCGGGGCGCAGCTTTTCGATCTTGCCGAGAAAATAGGCGTTCATCTCATCTTGCGCCTCCTGCACCGAGGCATCCGGCTGGGCAAAGAGAATCTCCCCGATGTTGCTGAAGATCTTGTCGGACCAGCGCTTGAAGTCCCGCATGTTGCCGTCCTCGACGCCAAGCATCTGCGCGATGACGGTCACCGGCAGGGGCGCCGCCAGCGCCTCGACCAGGTCCACTTCCTCGTGCCGGCACATGGCCGTCATCAGTTCGTCGCAACGGGTCGCGACAAGATCGTGCTGCGCTTCTATGTGGCTCGGCTTGAATGCGTAGCTGACAAGCCGGCGCAGGCGGTTATGGAGGGGAGGATCGCTGAACAGCATGGAAGGGGTGGCACCCGGAGGCGGCGGTGCCACCGCCGACGAGAACGTCTCGTGGTCGCGCAGGACTTGCCGAACATCCGCATACCGCGCCACCTGCCAGACGCCCTGCTGTTCGACAACGGGCGCACGTCGACGCAGGTAGCGGTAGTGCTCGTAGACATCCGGCGTCCCGTTCTCGGTGTCACTCATGTGGTTCAGGCCGAGCAAAACTCCATCTTATCCCAAGCGCCCACATCCCTGGTCCTACCGGTCCCGCCAATGCCGGATTGTGGACAAATTCGCGTGCCGGGGCTTGCATTAGGGCGACCAATGGCCCAATCATCACGGGTTTCAACGAGCGCGAGTGAAGCCGATGAGCAAATACATGTTCCATGCGAACTACACCCAGGACGGGCTTGGCGGATTGCTGAAGGAAGGCGGTACGCAACGGCGGGAAGCGTTGACCCAGACCATCGAGGGAGTCGGCGGCAGCGTGGAGGCGTTCTACTACGCTTTCGGCGATACGGACCTCTACATCATCGCCGACCTTCCCGACGATGCGACGGCCACGGCCGTGTCCCTGAACATCGGCGCAGCCGGCGTTCTCAGCGTGCGGGTGACCGCGCTCGTGACACCCGAAACGGTGGATGAAGCCGCCGCGAAGGGTGTTCCCTACCGGGTGCCAGGCGCCTGACGCCACCTGTCTCCGGCCCGCGCTCCACCCTTGGGGCGCGGGCCGTCCCGACGTTTATCTCTGGACCCAGCCTCCGGCGAAGGGAAACGTCTGTCCAACCAGGAAGCCGCACTCATCGCTGGCCAGGAACACGGCGAACATCGCGTCTTCCCGCGGCTTGCCAAGGCGCCCCGCCGGCACTTGGCGTTTCAATGACGCCACGAACGACTCCTTCTGCATCAATTCAGGCGGATAGTAGTCCGGGTTCTCGACGTAGTTCTGCGCGATGAGGTTGATCTGCACGTTGTGCTGCGCGACTTCCACCCCAACTGCCTGCACATATCCGACCTGTGCCGCGCGCGCCGCCGAGTAGGCGGCGACCGTCCGCATGCCCCGCAACGCCGCCGCGCTTCCGTAGACCACGATCTTTCCAGCCTTTCGTTCGATCATCTGCGGCAGTACGGCCTGGGTCAGCCAATGCAGGGGATGGACCAGGCGGTCAAAAGGCGTACGCCAGTCGTCGTCCTTGATCGCCGTCACCGGCGTTCCGCTGAAGTTCGACGAAGCAAGGTTCGCAACCAGGACGTCGAGGTGCCCGCACTCCGCAACCAGCGCCTAGCATGCGCCGGCCGAGCCCAGTCGGCGAGAATCCGCAACCACCTCGGCACCTTCCTCGCGGAACACGTCGACCGTCACCGGCCCCATGAAGTCCTCCGCCTGGGTCACCAGTACGCGTTTGCCCTGGAGTCTCCCCGTCATGGTTCGGTCCTTTGAAGACTCACCACCTTTCGGGCCCGAAGGGCAGACTCACCTCCATCCCGGTCCAAAGGGCGCGCTCTTCGTCGTAGGGCCCGTTCACGACCTGCACCGGCGTGCCGAGAACACCGGTGGAACGGGTCTCGGTATCGTAGGGTGCCCATTCAGGCAGCGCCTCGGTGCGCGGACTCCCGGTCCTGGCAAAGGCGCAGAACGCGTCCTGCAGGTGCCCCGAGAGGGCATCCGTAGCTTCGCCCCGCCCAAAATACCTGGCACTTCCTTCGCTGAACGCATGCGTCCCGAACACGAAGCCGATGATAATCGCGTGCGGCGCGCCGAGAATGCCGCCTTCCCAGGGCGATTCCCCGGCGAAGATGTACTGATGCCCTGGCTGCCCGCGCGCCGCCAGCGCTTCCAGCAGGTGGACCGCGGGCATGCGCATCTTCCGGTCCGTCTCGATGGTCCAATAGAGCGTAACCGGGTCGGTGGGAGCGCCGCGGCGGGCGCGGATCTCGCGGTATCCGTCGATGATGGCCCGCGGATTTTCGACGTTTTTCGCAATCTCGGCGGTCAAGCCGTTCTCGTCGAGTTTCGACATCGTCGGGTTCATCACGGTGAAACCGCGCCACTCGTCCCGCTGCGTGCCGACCAGGAGCGAAACGCCGTCCGCGGCGCCGCCCCTCACGGCATCAAGTGGCATCGCCTCGATCTGGGTGCCATCGATGGTCGGCTGGTAGCACATCCCGTGGCCCCGGGCGCTGTACCGGGCGGTGGCCTCGACAAGCTCTTCCGGGTGGATTGCCATCAACTTGTCGGCATCGTTCCCGGACAGGTCGAGCTCCTCCAGGACGCCTTCCGAGATTGCCGTGGCGCGTTCCAGCGAATTGGCCGTGCTCGCCGCGCCGCTTATGGCGATGCCGCGATGAAACAGTCCCTTCGCAGGGCCGAGAGCGAGCAGCCCGGCAACGCTCATCGCGCCGGCGGACTCGCCAAAGATGGTGACGTTGCCGGAATCTCCGCCGAACGCGGCGATGTTGTCCCGTATCCACTTGAGCGCCTCGACCTGGTCAAGCAATCCTTCGTTGCCGGTGGCCGGAATGCGCCCGCCGGTCACCTCGTTCAGGTTGAGGAACCCGAGCGCGCCGAGCCGATAGTTGATGGTGACCACCACCACGTCGCCGCGCCGCGACAGGATCTCGCCGTCATAGACCGGCGTGCCCCCGGTGCCGCCCGAGAAACCGCCGCCGTGGATCCACACCATCACCGGCCGCTTGCCGTCGTCGAGGCCGGGTGTCCAGACGTTGAGCTGCAGGCAATCCTCGTCCCGATAGGCCGCGTTGCGCGCATTGAACACGAACGAAAGGGGGCTGTCGGGGTTGTCGGCCACCCGTTGCCACGCCTGCTTGCCCCAATCGCCGTTGGCGGCTCGCACGCCGGGCCAGGGGGCCGGCGGCGCCGGGGGGAGCCAACGCCGTTCGCCGGCGGGAGGCGCCGCAAAAGGGATGCCCCTGAAACCGTGGATGCCGTTGTTTTCGGAACCCTCTACCTTGCCGTAGCCCGTCTCGACGATTGCCATGTCTTCCCCTGATGTCGCTTGGTTCGCGTTTAGTGTGGTGCGCCCCAAGGGCGAGCGCAAGACCGGTTGCCGTTTGCGCTACCCATTCGCCCGTTGCCACTCGCCGACAGTCGCGCGCAGTTCCGGGAAGTACGCTTCGAAGTCCTCCATCAGATCCGGCAGGTGGGTATCGACGATGCCGTCGAGTTCGCCGGTGAGGTGCGAGAGCCGCAGGCGCGTCAGGATGTACGTCATCGCACGCAGCACGGTATCGGGTTCGACGTACCTGGCAAACACGTCGGCGTCCCGGATGCGCCGGAAATACCTTCTCCCGTGTTCGGGCAGGAACTGATCGAACGCGCCAATCGCATCGTATGCCAGGGCCGTGAACGCCTTGAGTTCACCATGACCGTGCGTATCCCACCGCAAGGCAAGACAGTGGTCGGCGAGGATGTCGAGCAGCACCGGGCCGGGGCGGCGCAATCTCGGGCCAAGCCGTCGAACGCTGACGGCAATGCCGGGCAAGCGATTGCTCACGGAGTCGATATGGCGGTGCAGGCGAATGCCCGCCTGCAGCCGCTCTGGCAGTTCGCCCGGCACCGGCCCCTTGATGAAGTCGCCGATGAAGCCCCCCGCGATCAGCGCTGTCTCCGGTTGAGCCAGCGTGCAGTGGGCGAGAAAGTTCACGCCAGCCGCGCGTCCGGGACCGGGTCCCGTTCGTACCCCCTGCGCGCGCCGGCAAAGTACTCGTCGAACGTCTCGCGCTCGCCGGCTTCCCGGCGCGCTTGCTCCGTTGTCGAGTCGCGGGTCAGTCCATCGAAAAACGCCAGCCGCTCTTCGCTCAATGGATTCTCGCAGTAATGCGCCTTGTGCGAGGTCGACTGGTTCAGCGCGAAACGAAAATACGAGACCTTTGCCTGCCGCATGCTCTCCAGCACCCGCGCCGACGGCGTGCGGTCCGGTCGTGCGACTTTCTGTCGCTGCGCGTCCACGGCCTCTCCGGCTTGACCGCCGCCCGAGACCTCGTCGATCAGGTTCGCCACGGCACCGCAGTCATCCAGTATCCGGGTCGCCCAGGTGCCGCTCGCCACCGTGCCGTCGCCGTCATCGAGCAGCAGGTTCGGATCGCGGCCGCGGTCGACGACGGCGCGCTGGTTGGCCTGGATGCGTACCGACTCTTCCGGGCTATCGGGCGGACTTTCCCTGAGCAGGCACGCGAGCAGGAAAACGTCCAGGAAACGAGAGGCGGCCTCGTCGATGCCCGCCGGCAGGAACGGATCGAGATCCAGGCATCGCACTTCGACGTATTCGACCCCGCGGTCATTCAATGCGGCGAGGGGCTGTTCGCCGGAATGTGTTCTTCGCTTGGGGCGGATCGGACTGTAGAACTCGTTTTCGATCTGCAGGAGCGCGGTCCCAAGCTGTCGATATCCACCGTCATCATCGCGCAGGCCGATCGCCTCGAAGGGCGGATGCGGCGTCGTCAGAGCCCGCCACATGGTCTCGGAGTAGTCGGCGAGGCTGTTATACGAGACGTGCAGCGAAGATTGGGCGCTGGACTGATAGCCGAGCGGGCCCATTCGCAGCGACGTTGCATTCGGCAGGTAGAAGGTGGTCATGTCAAACCTCTCCAGTGCGTGCGGCCGATCGCGCACAAAGGAAGCACATACCGCGGGCGATGCGCCGAACAGGTAGATCAGGATCCAGGAATCGCGCCGGAAGTTCCGGATGAGATCGAAATAGGCCCGGTTAACGGTGTCGTCGTCGAGAGTTTCCCGCCGCGCCCTGGCGACCGCGGGCCACAACGTATCCGGCACCGAGAAGTTGTAGTGGATGCCGGAAATCGTCTGCATGACCCGACCATAACGATAGCCGAGTCCACGCCGATAGATCGTCTTCATGCGGCCGATATGGGACTTCCCAAAGCGCCCCAGCGGGATCTGATCGTCAGCGGTGAGCGCGCACGGCATGCTGGCGGCCCATAGCAACTCGTCGCGAAGGTGGCCGTAGACGAATCGATGGATATCGTCCAGTTCGGCGATACAGGCGGCGGCGCTGTCATGCACGCCGGTGATGAGTTCCGGCTGCGCCTCGCTGAAGTCCGTGGTGATATGCGAGTGGGTGAGCGCCGAACCCAGGGCCGTCGGGTGCGGCGTCTGCGCGAGCGTACCGCCCGGCGTCACGCGCAAGCTCTCCTTTTCGATACCGCGTCGCAGGTGCGCGAGTTCTTCTCGACCCCGCAGACTCCTGATCGCGTCGGCGCTAATCACGATTGTGGGTCGGAAGTCAGGGGACTTTCGGTCCCGCCTCCACGATCGCCGGATCGACGTCGAACTGCCGGAAGTTGCCTACGAATTTTCGGACCAGGCCTGCCGCGGCAGCATCGTACGCGTCCTTGTCCGCCCAGGTACTCCTGGGATTCAGAAGCGCGGCGTCTACGCCCGGGACCCTGACGGGTATGTCCAGGTTCAGCCCCGGAAGGTGCGTCGTCGGCGTATCGCGCAGGACCCCCGACTGTATGGCCGCGACAATCGACCGCGTGACCGGAATGCTGAATCGCTTGCCGACACCGTAGCCGCCGCCGGTCCACCCGGTATTGACCAGGTACACCCGGGAGCCGAACTCGCTGATGCGTTTGATCAGGAGATCCGCGTAAACGCGCGCCGGCCGCGGGAAGAACGCGGCACCGAAACATGTCGAGAACGTCGCGGAATAGGCTTCGTTGGAACCGACGACCGTGGATCCGACCTGCGCCGTGTAGCCCGACAGGAAGTGATAGGCGGCGGCTTCCTTGGACAGCACCGCCACCGGCGGAAGCACCCCGCTCACATCGCAGGCAAGGAAGATAATGGACCCCGGCTCACCGGCGCGGTTCTCCGGCACCTTTGCCTCGACGTTGTCCAGCGGATAGCAGGCGCGCGTGTTCTCCGTGATGGACCCGTCCGCAAAGTCGATCTGGCGCGTCACCGGATCCATCACCACGTTCTCGACGATGGCGCCGAACGAAATCGCATCAAAGATCACCGGTTCGTTCTCGCGCGAAAGGTTGATGCACTTGGCATAGCACCCGCCTTCGATATTGAACACCGCGCCCCTGGCCCAGCCATGCTCGTCGTCTCCCACCAGAAGTCGCGTGGGGTCGGCTGACAGCGTCGTCTTGCCGGTTCCGGACAGGCCGAAGAAAAGCGTCACATCGCCATCCGCGCCCGTATTCGCCGAGCAATGCATCGGCAGAACGTCGCTGTCCGGAAGCAGGAAGTTCTGCACGCCGAAGAGCGACTTCTTCATCTCTCCCGCGTACCGCATCCCGGCGAGCAGAATGCGACGGCGGTCGAAATTGAGCATCACCGTCGCATCGCTGCGAGTGCCGTCGCGGGCCGGCGAACAGACGAAGTTCGGCGCGTTGACCACTTCCCAGACTTCCTTCTCCTTCGGATTGAAGGCCTCCGGCAGGATGAATAGCGAGCGCCCGAAGAGTGCGTGCCACGCGTACTCCGTGGTAACCGCGATCGGCAGGTAGTGATTCGGATCGGCCCCGACGTGCAGGTGAGAGACGAACGTCTCCCGGCCCGCGAGGTGCGCCTGGACGCGGTTCCACAAGGCGTCGAAGACGGCAGGCTTTACCGGATGGTTGATAGGTCCCCAGTCGACGAACTCGGACGCCGCCGGGCCATCCACGATGAAGCGATCGTCGGGTGAGCGTCCGGTGCGTTTTCCGGTTTCGACAACGATCGCCCCGCTGGACGAGAGCCGGCCCTCGCCGCGCAGAATGGCGATCTCCGCCAGGGCTGCGGGACTCAGGTCGTAGTAGGTTTCGTTCCGGCTGGAAATGTCGATGTCGAGCGCCATTGACACGATCTTCGGTGGGTTTCGCGAATCATACACCCCCATTGAACAATCGGCTCGGAGAGCGGTAGCGATCCGCGGCGATTGTTCAATGGGAGAAGAGCTGGGCCGCGGGCGACGGACGTGGGGTCCGCCCAAGCCCCCCCCACTATTGCACCTCCGCCTCCTCCAGCCGTAACTGGCTTTCCCAGAAGGCTTCGGCTTCACGATTCTCGACAGCGGGGTCGCAGACTTCGGCCAGGGCTGCCGAAAGTTCCTCGGCCTTCGGCGGGCACGCTTCGTATTGGTTCTCCAGTTCGTCCGGATCGTCACCGAGGTCGAACAACTGGTCCGGCGCCTCAACGTTGTGGATCAGCTTCCAGTCGCCCCTGCGCACCATGAACGAGCCGGCACGAGCGCCGTGGCCGTGGTATTCGGCAAATACGACCCGGTCCCGGTCGTCACTCGCCAATGTGCCCAGGGGAGAGCCCAGCCAGTTCTCCGGCTGTTCCGCGCCCGTGAGCGAGAACACGCTGGCCTGCAGGTCGTGCAGGTCCACCGGTGTCGCCACCCGCGCGCCCGATTCGAAGTCCGGACCCGCAGCGATGCACGGAATCCGCGCGGCGTCCTCGAGCAGGGTGCACTTCCACCACAGCCCGAACTTGCCGAGCATCTCGCCGTGGTCGGAGGTGTAGACCAGGTTGGTCGTGCTGGCGAGACCCGTTTCCCGGAGCGCGGACCGCAGCCGCTCGAGTTGCCCGTCGATAAAACTGACGCAGGCGTAGTAGCCCCGGCGGAGCCCACGAACCTGCTGCTCCTCGATGCCCTCCAGGTCGAAGTGGAAGCGCAGGTCGCACGCGTAAGGGTGTTGCGCGGTCGCGGCGTCGACCCCGTGGGCTGGCAGATCACCGTGATCGCGGTATTTATCCCACAACTGCTCCGTGCAGAAGTGAGGGAAGTGAGGCTTCACCAGGTTGACGTAAAGGACCCATGGACAGTCCATGCCGGGCGCCGTGGTCTGAAGCCAGTCGATGGCCGCATCCATGTAAACGACATCGTTTTTCCACGGCCGCTCGTTCGGACCGTAGTCGTCGAAGCGCTTCGCGGCCCCCGTGCGTACCGCCAACGGCCGGCGGCGCTGCGCCTTGTCGAAGCCCCAATGGAGGTCGTGGGTCTCGATGGTCTCCGAGAATCCCAGTTCGTCAACCGGTCGCCAGGCATGCACCTTTCCGATAAACACGGAGTGCACGCCCTGTTCGCCGAGCACGGCACCGAGGCCATGCGTTTCCGGCGGGGTACCGCCGCGGCTGTTGCCGTATGCCTTCACGGCGTGAACCCGCTTGCCCGTCAGGAACGCCGATCGGCTGGGTACGCAGAGCGGTGACGGGCAATAGGCGTGTTCGAACAATGTGCCGTTATCGGCAAGCCATTGCATGTTCGGAGTGTCGACGAAGTCGTGGCCGTACGGTGACGAGTACAGCGGATTGTGTTCGTCGGACATGAAGACGATGACGTTGGACATGATCTGCTTCCGGTCTTGCCGAGGTTCAAGGCGACTGAGGTGGCGGTACGACTGCCCGTGCCTCGAAATCCTACCTTGATCTGGCAGTCCCATCACGCTGGGCGCCGCGTCCCGCAAGCGCGTTCTTGCTAACGGCCCGTCTTGAGTCGATCCAGTCGTCTTCGGTCCCGCTTCGACGGTCGGCCGTAAGACGTTTGCCATCCGGCAGCCCGCCGCAGTGCCGCTTCCCTGTCGCGCCGGGCCACGGACACCTCGGTTTCCCGATACAGGACAGCAGCCGCGGCCGCGTTGCCACGCCGTTCCGCGACAGCCTCGACGTGCACCGTGAAGTCGTCAGGTCCGCGCCTGATGTCCAGCGTGTCACCGCATTTCACTTCCTTCGCCGCCTTCGCTCGCTTGCCGTTCAGCCGCACATGGCCACCGTCAATGGCCGTCTTTGCCTGCGAGCGCGTCTTGAAGAAGCGCGCCGCCCACAACCACTTGTCGAGGCGAACCGCGTTCAAAACGCCATGATCTCCTGGAAATCGTCCAATGCCCGGAACGGCAGGGCCGAACGCTTCGGCGCCCTGGAGTCCGGTTGGGAGATGCACAGCAACTGTGCGATCCCGCTGTCCCGGGCCGCTCCCAGCACCCCCGCGTCATCGTCGATGAAAAGCGTGCGCGCCGGTTCGTAGGAGTCACGTTCGATGAGCGTCGACCAGAACTCCCCGTACTGTTTCGGGCGACCGAACGCGTGGGCCGAGTAGCAGGCGTCCAGTTCGGCCGCGATGCCGAGCCGGGCATCCTTCACCGCCAGGCTCTTCGGGTGCGCGTTGGTAACGAGCACGGCCCGCCGACCCGATGCCCGCACGGCGCGCAGGAAAGACGAGGCATTCGCCCGGTAGGCGATGAGGTGCTCAAGCTCCCGGTGCAATGCGACGACATCGAGCCCCGCGTATCGCGACCAGTAGTCCAGGGAGTAATAGTCGAGGGATCGCGGCACGCCGCGCATATGCCCATACAGGTGCTCGCGGGCGGCGGCTACGCCAATGCCCCGCGTCGCGGCGACCACCTCGGGCAGCCGCTCGTTCCAAAGGAAGTTGTCGAAGTAAAGGTCAATGAGCGTACCGTCCATGTCCAGCAGAACGGTATCGATCTCTGACCACTCAACCATTCCTGGATGGTATAGGATTTTTTCTGCCCCGGGAGAGAGGACACATGCTCCATGAATCTGGCCGATGAACTGATCGACCTCGCGCGCCGCGCCGGCGACGCGATCATGCAGGTCCATGCGGGAGAATTCGAAGTCCAGACCAAGGAGGATGCGTCGCCCGTCACGGTCGCGGACCTGCGGGCGCACCGCATCATTGTCGACGGTCTGCGCCGCATGACGCCCGATCTCCCCATCATCTCGGAAGAGTCCGAACCCCCGGCTTTCGAGGTGCGCCGGAACTGGAATCGGTACTGGTTGGTGGACCCTCTCGACGGCACCAGGGAGTTCGTGAACCGCAACAGCGACTTCACGGTGAACATCGCGCTGATCGATGCCAACCGGCCGGTGACGGGAGTGGTCGGCGTGCCGGTGCGCGAAGAAGTGTTCTTCGGCGACGTGATCTCTGGAGTCGCCTACAAGACCACGCCGGACGGCCGGGAGACGCTCAAGACCCGCGCCGTTTCACCAGCGCATGGGCTGACGGTCGTCGCGAGCCGCAGCCACGGGAGCGGGCGGCTGGAGCGATACCTCGACGCGTTGCGGGTCGCCTTCGGGCGGGTCGCCCGGCAGTCTGTCGGCAGCTCTCTCAAGTTCTGCATGCTGGCCGAGGGTCTGGCGGACTTCTATCCACGCCTGGGACCCACCTCGGAGTGGGACACGGCGGCCGCCCAAGCGGTGCTGACCGCCGCCGGCGGTGCCGTACTGCGTTTCGACGGCGCCGAACTCGCGTACAACACCAAGGCATCGCTCCTGAACCCGGACTTTTTCTGCGTTGGCGACCCGACTTTTCCATGGGCCGAACGCCTGCCTCCCGCAGAGGTCCGCCCTGACTGACCACTGGCGAGCAGCCAGCCTCGCGATTATGCTGATCACCATGGGGAGAACTGGGGACTCAAGATGGCCGAACCGCAAGAACGCGTAGAAGAGCAACCGCAAACAAGGGCGCGCCGACGTTACATTTCCGAACGCGGACCGTTCGAGATTCGCGCCAACCCCGAGATCAGGAAACCTCGCCCGAAAGGCACCACGAACGAATCCCGCGCCCTCCAGATCTTCGAACACAGCGACCTGGCTGCGAAATACGGTGAGGGCCCCGTCCAGGAGAAGATCATCGAGATGCACAAGGCATTGGCGGGGGGCATCACCTCGACCTCGTTGTTCGCCCAGCGCGACACGCCGGGCGGCATGACCCTGTCCCACGTGTGGATGGGGGCCAACTTCCTCATCTACCGTCACAGTCATCCCCGGGGCGGTGACTGTCTCTACTATGTGGTCGCAGGCGAAGTCTCCCTCGGCCGCCGCAAACTGGGCGCCGGCTCCGTGGTCTTCCTGCCAAGCGGCATGCCGTACAAGTTCAGGGCCGGACCCGCCGGCGCGGAAGTGCTGGAATTTCGGGCTGGAGGCGGCGATCCCAACGCCCCCGGCCTGAAGCTCGAAGAGCACTCCCTGGACTCGCTCCAACAGCTCATCGACGAAGGCAAGGCACACCGGGACGGTTGGGTAGTGCCGGAACAGATCGGCGATACGGCGTTGCGCCAGGCGGAGTTGGATGCGCAGAGCGACGAATAGCACCAATTGCCGGTCGCCGTTCTCGCGACTATGCTCATCCCCACAGGAACAACCGGGATCTCTCCATGGCTGAACCGCAAGAACAACCCATCGAACAACCTCTGAAGAAGCCGAACGTACGTTACGTCTCCGAACGCGGCCCGTTCGAGATACGCGCCAACCCAACCCTCAACCAACCCCGCGCGCGTGGCACCGTCGACCGGACTCGTATCCGCGAGAACTACGAGCAAAGTCCGCTGGCCGAGAAGTACGGGAAGGCTGGCGAAGAGAAGATGGTCGAGATGGCCCATGCAACCGCCGGGGGCATCACTTCGACCCGGTTGTTCGATCAGGACGCGCCCAACGGCATGCGCCTGTCCCACGTGTGGATGGGGGCCAACTACCAGCTATCCCGCCACAGCCATCCGAAGTTCGGGGACTGCCTCTACTGCGTGGTCGCCGGTGAAATCTACCTGGGTTCGCGCAGACTGGGGGCGGGTTCGGTCATCTTCCTGCCGGAGGGTATGCCTTACAAGTTCAAGGCGGGACCCGCAGGGGCCGAGGTGCTCGAGTATCGATCCGACGGCGAAGGAGACAAGAACGCTCCCCTCGTCAAGCTTGCGGAGGACTCCATCGAGGCAATCCAGCAGATCATCGACGCGGGCAAGGCGCACCAGCACGAGTGGGAAGCGCCCGAAAAGTGCGGCGACACGGCAATTCGCCAGGCAGCGGTGGATAGGAGAACGGAATAGCAAATGAAAGCCTACACCGACCGCCCGGAACAAGAAGACCACCGCGAACCCGCTCGGAAACCACGAAGACCGCGGTACGTGTCCGAGCGCGGACCATTCGAGATTTCCGCAAACCCCACCATCAATCCACCTCGCCAATCCAAGGAGATCGACGACGACTACGGCGCCCGTGCTTTCGAATGCAGCGAGCTGGCCGAAAAGTGCGGGGAAGCACCCGTCCGGCAAAAGATGATTGAAATGGTCAGGACCCTATGGCCCGGCATCGCTTCGACGCGGTTGTTCGGCCAGGAAGATTCGCCCAACGGCATGGTCCTGGTCCACGTGTGGTTCGGGCCCCACTACCCGCTGTTTCGCCACAGTCATCCCAAGGCCGGGGACTGCCTCTACTACGTGGTCGCCGGCGAGATCATCCTGGGCCGGCGCAAACTGCGGGCCGGCTCGGTCATGTTCCTGCCGAGCGGCATGCCTTACAAGTTCAAGGCCGGACCCGCTGGAGTCGAAGTGCTCGAATTTCGAGCAGGCGGCGGCGACCCGAACGCCCCCGGTCTGAAGCTCGAGGAGCACTCCCTGGAATCCGTCCAGCAGCTCATCGACGAAGGCAAGGCACACCAGCACGAATGGCAAGTGCCCGAAAAGATCGGCGATACGGCATTGCGCCAAGCCGAGGTGGACGCGAATGCCCCACAGTCGACGCCTTCTGCGCCGCCCGTGGCCCGACCCAACTCGTCTACCATGGATTAACCCGCCTAGCCATGGCCGAACCACAAGAACAGACCCACGAACGTCCGCGTGAACGAACCAGAGGGCGGTTCGTTTCCGAACGCGGCCCTTTCGAGATTCGCGCCAACCCCGAGATCACGACGCCATCCTCCCGCGGTACCCCGGATGAGTCCCGCACGCTCCAGATCTTCGAGCACAGTGCCCTGGCGGAGAAATACGGCGAAGGCCCCGTGCAGGAGAAGATCCTGGAGATGTCCGAAGCGCTCTCCGGGGGCATCACTTCGACGCGGTTGTTCGGCCAGGACGAATCGCCTAACGGGATGCGTCTGTCGCACGTGTGGTTCGGGGCCAATTTCCCGCTGTTTCGCCACAGTCATCCCGGTTCCGGAGACTGCCTCTACTATGTGATCGCAGGCGAGATCGTCATGGGCCGGCGCAAACTGCGAGCGGGCTCGGTCATGTTCCTGCCGAACGGCATGCCATACAAATTCAAGGCTGGTCCCGCGGGTGCCGAGGTGCTCGAATTTCACGCTGACCGCCGCGACCCGAACGCCCCCGGCCTGAGGCTCGAGGAGCACTCCCTGGAGTCGATCCAGCAACTGATCGACGGGGGCAAGGCGCACCGTCACGAGTGGGAAGTGCCGGAGCGGATCGGTGACACGGCCCTGCGTCAGGCGGAGGTGGACGCCGAAACCGAGTAGCCTCGCTCAGCGCGGCCAGATTTGCTGGATAGATCTGTTTCGGGGATCCGAACGGCATACCAATCAAGCTCTACCATTTACGAGTTCCCGCACGGCCGTCTGACCCTCGCGACTGATGTTTGTCAGTTGCCCATGCTGCTCGACCAGCGAAGCGCGAACGACGGGGCGGTCTTGAACTGGCGCGCGGCAAGCCATTCGTAACCAGTGCCGTGCACCGCTTGCCTCCCGCGCCTCCCGCATTAGATACTTTCTTTCCCACCCACCGGGGCGCGGCACCGCCTGCAGGAGGCGAACTCGCTACCGCCCCGGATAACCGGAGAGACTATATTGGCCGACTTACAACCACGTCCGCTGCCGACGCCCACGCCGGAGACGGAACACTTCTGGGACGGTACCCGCAACGGCGAACTCAGGTTGCAGCGATGTTCAGACTGCGGCCACATCTACTTCCCCGGGCGCCCGTTCTGCCCCGCCTGCGGATCGAAAAACGTGAAGGTCTTCACCGCCAGCGGCCGCGGTACGCTCCTCAGTTACGTCATCAACCACCGGCGGCACCCGTCCTTCGACGGCCCCTATTGCATCGCCCTGGTCAAGCTGGAAGAGGGCCCGACCATGATGTCGAACATCGTCGAGTGCGAGCAGACGCCGGAGGCACTGGTGCTCGACATGCCGCTCACGGTCGTATTCGAACGCCAGAACGATGAAATCTCCGTGCCCCTGTTCAAACCCGCGGAGGAATCGGCATGACCGGCGTAGCCATCGTAGGTGCGGCGGAAACCACCGAGCTCGGACGTATTCCGGACACGAGCCAACTGCAACTGCATGCCGACGCCGCTCTCAACGCGTTTGCCGACACCGGGTTGACCGCGAAGGACATAGACGGCGTGGCAACCGCCGGCTCAACGCCTGTCGAACTGGTCCATTACCTGGGCATCACGCCGCGCTGGGTCGACGCGACCAGCGTGGGCGGCTGCTCCTTCATGATCCACGTGCGGCACGCGGTGGCGGCAATTCAGACCGGACAGGCCGAGACCATCCTCATCACGCATGGCGAGAGCGGCCGCTCGGGCATCGGCAGGGGCGCGCGCGGCGCCGGGACCGCCGGCCTCGCGCAGCAATTCGAGAGCCCCTACGGCGCGATGGGACCGACGACGATGTTCACCATTCCCGTCCTGCGCTACATGAAGGAGTACGGGCTGACCCATGAGCAACTCGCCACGGTATGTGTCGTTCAGCGCGAGTGGGCGGGACGCAACCCGCGCGCATCCTATCGCGACCCGATCACCGTGGACGACGTGTTCGCGTCGCGCATGATCGCCTACCCGTTCCACCTGCTCGAATGCTGCCTTGTCACCGACGGCGGCGGCGCCCTGATCCTGACCCGGGCGGAGCGGGCGAAGGACTTTCCCCAGAATCCCGTGCACATCCTCGGAACCGGCGAGAGTGCGGAGAGCCCCATGGTCAGCCAGATGCAGGACCTCTGCTCCTCGCGGGCGTTCCGCGTGGCCGGGTCCGATGCCATGCGGGACGCGGGCATCAGCCACGACGACGTCGACCACCTCATGGTCTACGACGCCTTCGCGCACCTGCCGATCTACGGGCTCGAGGACCTCGGTTTCTGTCAGAAAGGTGAAGCGGCCGGGTTCATCGCCGACGGCAACACGCGCCCTGGAGGGAAACTGCCCCTCAACACCAATGGCGGCGGGCTCTCGTACATGCACTCCGGGATGTACGGCATGTACGCGCTACAGGAGAGCGTGCGGCAGATGAGGGGTACCGCGCCGGCACAGGTCCCCGGCGCCGAAGTCTCGCTCTGTCTCGGTGTCGGCGGCATGTTCGCTGCGTCCGGCTGCATCGTGATGGGCACGGAGGCGACCGTCTGAGAGACCGTACGCCGAACACGCAGGGTGACAACCTGGGGTACCTGATGAGGGGTGGGAGTTGGCCTCACCCGCCGGGCTGCATGAGTGCTCCGCCCTGCCGAGGAACCGTTACACGTCGTTCAGACCCGGCCGGTGAGGGCTGCCATGTTCACACCTCATTTTTGGAAAGTAAATATGGTTCCGACCCCGTTTCGGAGCGCATGAGAAAATCTGCAAGGGCATCAAATGCTTAACGTTCCACAATCCATTTTATTTTCACTTTTTGCCCTTCGCCGCACGCTTCCCGCTGCACTCGGACGCTCCTTTCGACACCGGAAACAGCCGGGACGTGACGAAATAAACTCAATATCATCAATTAGTTACAAATTGTATCAACGCAGAAACACAGCAGCGGGCACCCCATGAACGAAGCCACCCGGTACATCATCTACGGCGCCGGCGGGATCGGCGGCAGCATCGGCGCGCGCCTGTTTCAGCGTGGCTACGAAGTCGTGCTCATCGCCCGCGGCGCGCACTTCCAGGCCATCGAAGACAAGGGGCTCCGGTTCGTCACGCCGGTACAGGACGTGCGAA
This sequence comes from Candidatus Azotimanducaceae bacterium, assembly GCA_965203615.1. Classification (GTDB taxonomy): domain Bacteria; phylum Pseudomonadota; class Gammaproteobacteria; order Pseudomonadales; family Azotimanducaceae; genus VXNE01. The sequence continues at coordinate 2,485,450 of OZ241900.1, read as the reverse complement.
TTCGCATCCCCGCTGCCGACCACCCGGCGCGCATCGATTTTCGCCGAGGGGACGTGGTCATCCTGTGCGTCAAGAGCCAGCACACCGAAGGCGCACTGACGGACCTGTACGCTGCCGCCGGGGACGATATCCCGGTCGCCTGCTGTCAGAACGGCGTGGCCAACGAACGCATGGCGCTGCGGCGCTTCCGTCGCGTATACGGCATGAACGTGATGGTGGGCGGCGTGCATCTCGATCCCGGCGAAGTCTTCAATTCGAGCGAAAATCCCGCTGGCATGCTCGACATCGGCCGCTTTCCGTCGGGTATCGACAAGCTCGCCGAGAACGTCGCCGAAGCACTCACCGATGCGGGCTTCAGTTCGCTGCCGGACGCGTCGATCATGGGCCAGAAGTACGGCAAGCTCGTCGCCAACCTCGGCAATGCCGTGCAGCCGGTCTGCGGCGAAGATGCCGGCGAGGTGCTGGCGTTGCTGCGGCAGGAAGCCGCCGATTGCTATCGCGTAGCCGGTATCGAGTGGATCGACATGCGGACGTTCATGGCGGGACGTGAGAGCAGTTCCCAACGGCTCCGCTCCATCCCCGGTCACGAACGGCCCGGGGGTTCCTCCTGGCAGAGCGTACAAAGGGGCACCGGCAATATCGAGACCGACTTCCTGAACGGGGAGATCGCTCAGCTCGGTCGTCTGCGTGGCATACCCACGCCGGCGAACGTCGTGCTCCAGCGGCTCGGCAATCGCGTGGCCAGGGAAAGACTGCCCATGGGGAGCTTTCCGACGAAGACAGTCCTCCAGATGATCGAGGCCGAAAAGGCAGGACAAGGCGCCGAATAGATCAACTATCGCCGCGTTTGATGGATCAGTCGTCGCGCCCCTTGCCGCCGGCTTTCTCGCGCAAGCGCCGTGCCCGGCGTGCTTCGCCCCGCCGCGCGAGTTCCACCAGGTCCTCCGGCCTGATCTCCATGTAGCGGTCGCGCCAGGACTCGTCGTCACTCCACCGAAACGGTGTGCGCTCCGTTGTCCCGGGCCGCTCCGCGCGTTCGAGCAGGTCGATGCCCTGCACCGTGATCGCCTCCTGCATTGACGTATCGAACGGCTTGCCGCAGGGATTGCCCAGCGGAAAGTCGGTGAAGAGAAAACGCGGAACGCCGCAATGCTCCACCACGTCCAGGGCCGAACCGAGAATGACCGTCGGCATGCCAGCGGCTTCAAGGTGTCGGGCGGTCAGACTCACGGTCTGGTGACACACGGGTCACAACGGCACGAGCACCGCCGCGTCCGCGCCGTCTTCGCGGCAGCGGCGCAGTATCTCCGGTGCATCGACCGTCCGCGTGCGGCGCTGGCTGTACTCCGTCGGGGCGCAGTGGAAGCGCGCAGTGATGCCCCCGATGCGGCCGGCCTCGATCAACGCCTCGAGACACCGGAGCGGGAAAAAGGCGTTCAGGTCATCCAGGTGGGTCGCGCTCTTGTCCCATTCCAGGTCATTGCCGTAGAGCCGTTGCGGCGGATCTGCCGTCGACCCCGACGCCACTTCGCGGACATCGGCAAACGTGCGGTCATACAGGCTCGCCGTGGTGATGATCGCGAGCCTGGATTCCGCGAGCGGTTTGGGCAACGGCGCGAAAGGCACTTCGTCAAAGTGCGCCCAGACATAGGCGTTTTCGAACCCCTGCGCCGCGTAGTACGCGCGCGTGCGTTCCATGTAGGGAACGGGTGCAACGTCCATACTTGGGTGATCACGCAAATTCTTCGCCCTTCACGCCTGTGCGGACGCGTGATGCAGGATGTGCTCGGCCACCGCCTCGGGCGATGGCAACTCAGTCACCAGGACATCCCGCCGGGACGCCTCATCCGAGATCTCGTCAATCGCTTCCCTGACGTTCGTGCTCGCCGTTTGATCGGAAGACTCGATACCTGCCAGCAACTCTCTCCGCTCAGGCCGAAAGAGCATGGGACCGTCCTGCAGCAGGCTCAAGTTCCAGAGCCCTGCGCGCGCCTGTTCAACCCGGCGCTTCAAGTTTGATTTCGAGAATGTGACCAGGTTGGCAGCAAAAAAGGCGTCGAGGAACGTAAATTGTGCGGGTGAGTCGTACTGGCCAAGATGTACGCGCACGTCCAAATGGTCTCTCAACCGTTCGTTCCGGCTGATCAGGATAGAGCTGACCTCATCAGTCCAACGGACGGGTTTCGGATCCTTCGATTGGGGTTTGAAATACTCTCCGTGGAACACGGTTGACATCGATCCCGCACGCCTGACCAATTCATCGATATCGGAGCACCTGCTCTCTTGTTCGGAGCCAAGAGAAACGCCTTCCACTGGTGGTGGCCATTGCCCCAGGGACTTGTTGTGTTTCAGGTGTGCATCCAGACTCTCCGTCACTAGATCAATCAGGTCTGCTACGTACTTTCGGTCATCACGGAAAACTGCCCGAGCGATCGCAGGATCGATGGTCTGGGAGCAACGCATCTCACTTTCGTTGATCGCCGCTATCGCAATGACAATCCGCTCCTCTGACCCTGGAATCGGCTCAAGCAGAACAGGTGCCCACCGAATCGCCGATGTCTTCGCGTTATGCGAGAAGTTGTGCTTGTCCCCAGCCGTAGTATCTGCCCATCCGAGACCGGTCATGTGCGACCCTCGACCGGGGAATCGGATGATAGGCCCTTCCAACGGACCGAACTGAATGGTTTCAATCATTGAGGCCAAGCTTGCAGAGCGGTTCGAAAGGGCTATCGTCGGATAGTCTACTAGGTGCGCTCTGATCGTCCACTCTGTTTCGACCCGAAACGCCGCGCGTGATGCTGCACTGTGCGGCAACGATTCATCTTGTAGAATCCGCAGGTTCGGCAAGAGACCGGGAGGAAAGTGATGGGGAGCCTGACGCCTGGAACGCGGCTCAAGAGTACGGTTTGCACAACCGAGATCATGGTCATTACGGCGCCGCCGGATGGCATCGAAATCACCTGCGGCGGCGAACCCATGAGCCAGGGCGGGGACGGCAACGGCGGCAGCGTGCACCAGGATCACGCCGATGGTTCCGTGATCGGCAAACGGTACACGAACGAGGAAGGCAGCCTGGAGGTACTGTGCGTCAAGGCCGGCGAAGGGTCGCTGTGGGCTGGCGGAGCGGCGATGAAGGTGAAGGACGCCACGAAACTTCCGAAGACTGACTGACTGGACACCAGGGGCTTGAAACCTCGCATGGCGTCGTGCGGGCGCGAACGATAGCCTCTCCGATGGGGGGACACCCTTGAACATCATGATGCTGCTGGAGATGGCGGTGGCGGGGTACGGAGACCGCGTCGCCTTCGTCGATGCCGAGGCGCAGCAATCGATCACCTACCAGGGCCTGTTCGATGCGGCCTCGAACGCCGCGAACGACCTGCGCACATCCGAGGCATCCCGGTTCGCGATCCTCGACGTTTCGAACCTCGCGATCCCGATCGGCCTGTTCGCATCGAGCTGGGCGGGCATGCCGTACGTCCCCATCAGCTACCGCCTCACCGACGACGAGATCGACGGGTTGGTGGAACGGGTCAAGCCCGCCTACCTGGTGACGGACGAGGACCACATCGAACACTTCCACACCGATTCGATCGTGCGCTGGCATTCCCGTAACGAGTTTCTGACCCTTGCCCGCAACGGGTCCGCCAACGGCGCCGAGCCCTGGTCGATGGACGGGGACGACACGGCGGCGTTGCTTTTCACCAGCGGCACCACGGGCGCGCCCAAGGCGGCGGTGCTGCGACAGAGACATCTCGTCTCCTACATCCTCGGATCCGTCGACTTCATGTCCGCCGACACTTCGGAGACCGCGCTGATCTGCGTGCCCCCGTACCACGTCGCGGGCATCGCCGCGGTCCTGAGTTCCGTCTATTCGGGCCGCCGCGCGGTACAGCTCGCGAACTTTACGCCGGAGGCATGGCTCGAACTGGCACGCGCGGAAGAGGTCACCACCGCCTTCGTCGTACCGACCATGTTGCGGCGCATCGTCGAAGCACTGGAACATGAACACCACGCGCAGATGCCGCATCTGCAATCGCTCTCCTACGGCGGCGGAAAAATGCCGCTGCCGGTCATCGAACGGGCCATGAAGCTGTTCCCGGACACCGACTTCACCAACGCCTACGGTCTCACCGAGACCAGTTCGACCATCACCGTGCTGGGTCCGGATGATCACCGGAGGGCGGCGGCCAGCGAAGACCGGGCCGGCCGCCGCAGGCTCGCTTCCGTCGGCGTGCCCTTGCCCGGCATCGAGATCGAAATTCGCGACGACGAGGGCCACGTCCTCGGTTCTCACGAGCACGGCGAAATCTACGTTCGGGGCGAACAGGTATCCGGCGAATACGAGGGCATCGGCAGGCTGACCGACGACGAAGGCTGGTTCCCCACGCGGGACGGCGGTTTCCTCGACGAGGAAGGCTACCTGTTCCTCGAGGGTCGCGCCGACGACGTCATCGTCCGCGGCGGCGAGAACATGTCACCCGGCGAAATCGAAGACGTCATGATGACGCATGACGCGGTTGCCGACGTCGCCATCGTCGGCGTGCCCGACGAAGAGTGGGGAGAGGCCGTCGTCGGCGTCGTGGTGCTGAAACAGGCCGCAACGGTCGAATCACTGCAGCAATGGGTCAGGCATCGGATGCGCTCTTCGCGCGTACCCGAACGGCTGGAGTTCTGGGACGAGCTACCATACAACGAGACAGGAAAACTGCTGAGGCGCGAAGTGCGCGCACGCTTGACGGAGTCGCTGGCCCAGCAGCCCTAGTGTTCCGTCACACGCAAGTACGCATCCGCCGATGGGGCGAACGTCTACACTTCCTTACGCGTCAGCGGTCGGGGAAGATCCCCCGGCTGAGGGCTCTTAGCTCCTCCGCATCACCCTCACCCGCCAATCTCATCGAAGTACACCAATGCGGGCAAAAGTCTGACTATCGCACGCCCGAGTCCGGCTCGTAGGCCCGCGGATCGAACTCTTCGAACTCGCCAGCCTCCGCCTCGCGCAAGGCTTCTTCCAACTCCGACTTCAACGCATAGAACTGACGGGCACCGTCCCGTTCCATGAGCAAACGCATTCCGGCGCGTACCACCTCACTCAGATTGGCGTAGGCACCCGATCTGATCTGGCTTTTGGCATAAGTTTCCATCGGATGCGTCAGATAGACATTCGGCATTCAGGACCCTCGCTATGTCAAATACTGTCAGATACCGATACTACGTGGCTGATCGGTCAAGCCGCACGACGATTAGGCTTTGAGCGCTAGTCGGTACCGGACCGCATGCTCTCCAGATATGCGATCACCATGTCGGCCGCTTCGTCGACGGACAGTTTCGTCGTGTCGATGCGCAGTTCCGGGCTTTCGGGCGCCTCGTAGGGAGAATCGATTCCGGTGAAGTTGACGAGATCGCCGCTCCGTGCCTTGGCGTAGAGCCCCTTGGGGTCGCGCGCTTCGCAGACTTCAAGGGGCGTGTCGACGTGGACCTCGACGAACTCGCCCTCTTCAACCAGGGCGCGGGCCATTTCCCGCTCGGACCGGAAAGGCGAGATGAAGGAGACGATCACGATGAGCCCGGCATCGACCATCAGCCTGGCGACTTCGGCGATCCGCCGGATGTTCTCCACCCGGTCCTGATCGGTAAAACCAAGATCCTTGTTCAGGCCGTGTCGGACGTTGTCGCCGTCCAGAAGATAGGTGTAACGGTCGACCGCCTGCAGTTTCTGTTCCAAGCGGTCCGCGATCGTCGACTTGCCGGCGCCGGACAGCCCGGTCAGCCACAGGACGCACGGTTTCTGGCCGGTGACGCGGGAACGCGCCGCCTTGTCGACCTTCATCTCCTGCCAGGCGATATTGCTGGCGCGGCGTAGCGCGAAGTCGATCACGCCCGCGCCGGCGGTGGCGTGGGTGATTCTGTCGATCAGCACGAAGCTGCCGGTCTGACGATTCTCCGAATAGGGATCGAACGGCACGGCGCGGTCGAGGGAGATCTTGCAATAGCCGATTTCGTTCAGCTCCAGCGTCTTGGCGGCCAGGTGACCCCGCGTGTTGATGTCGATCCTATGGGTCAGATCGGTGACCTGGGCGACCCCGGAGGCGCTGGCCAGACGGATGGAATAGTCCCGTTCGGGCAGCATGGGCTGCCCATCCATCCAGATCAGGTGCACGGCGAATTGGTCGGCGACCCCGGGCGGGTGTTCCGCGTCCGCGATCATGTCGCCGCGGCTGATGTCGATCTCGTCAGCCAGAACGAGCGTCACCGCCTGACCCGGCACGGCCCTCTCCAGCTCGCCCGAGGGTCCAAGAATACGCTCGACGGTCGACCTCTTTCCCGACAGGCTGGCAACGATACCCATGCCGCGCTCGACATGCCCCGATGCCACCGTGCCGCTAAACCCCCGGAAATCGGAATTCGGTCGATTGACCCACTGTACCGGCAGGCGGAACCTTCCGTCGGTCCCGTCGCGATCGACCTCCACCGACTCCAACAGATCCAGCAGGGTCGGGCCGCCGTACCAGGGTGTGCCGCCTCGCCCGGCGAGAACGTTTTCGCCGGTGAGCGCCGACACGGGCACAGCGTCGACTTCTTCGATTCCCATCTCGCGGGCGGTGGCTCGATAGTCATCGGCGATGGTCGAGAACTCCCCCTGGTCGTAGTCGACCAGGTCCATCTTGTTGACCGCCAGGATCACCCGCCGGATGCCCATGAGCGAAACAAGGTGGCTGTGGCGGCGGGTCTGGGTCAACACGCCTTTTCGCGCGTCGGCGAGAATAACCGCGGCATCGGCGTGCGACGCGCCCGTTGCCATGTTTCGCGTGTATTGCTCGTGGCCCGGTGCGTCGATCGCGATGAACCTGCGCCTGTCGGTTTCGAAGTAGCGATAGGCGATATCGATGGTGATCCCCTGTTCGCGTTCCGCCTGCAGTCCATCGATCAGGAGGGCGAGATCGACCGCATCGCCCTGTGTGCCGTAGGACCGGCTCTCGACCTCCGCTGCCGAGAACTGGTCCTCGAAAACGTTCTCCGACTCGTAGAGCAAGCGGCCGAGCAGCGTCGACTTGCCGTCATCCACCGATCCGCAAATGATGAAGCGAAGCTCGTCCTTCCCGTCTTGCGCCGCGAGAACGGCGTCGAGGTCGGGCAATGGGGTTGAGGATCCCGAGCTTGCCGGCATCAGAAATACCCCTCCTGCTTTTTCCGTTCCATCGAACCGACCTGGTCGTTGTCGATGGCCCGTCCCTCCCGTTCCGACCGGCGGCTCCGGATCAGCTCCAGAATGATGTCCCCGACGCTCGCCGCATCGGACTCGACCGCACCCGTCAGGGGATAGCAGCCCAGGGTGCGGAAACGAACCGGCATCTCAACCGGCGTCTCGCCCGGTTCGAGTGGCAACCGGTTGTCGTCCACCATGATCAGCAGACCATCGCGTTTGACGATAGGCCGCTTGGCCGAGAAGTAGAGAGAAACGACCGGAATGTTCTCCCGGTAGATGTAGTGCCACACGTCGAGCTCGGTCCAGTTGGAAAGCGGAAACACGCGGACGCTTTCCCCGGGGGCGAGGTGAGTGTTGTACAGCGCCCATGGCTCCGGGCGCTGGGCCTTGGGGTCCCAACGGTGCGATGCACTGCGGAAGGAAATGACCCGCTCCTTGGCGCGCGACTTCTCTTCGTCCCGCCGGGCGCCGCCGAAAGCCGCATCGAACCCGTGCTTGTCCAGCGCCTGCTTCAGCGCCTCGGTCTTCATGATGTCCGTGTGCATCCGAGAGCCGTGGCTTAGCGGACCTATGCCGCGGGCCAGACCTTCCTCGTTGATGTGGACGATGAGGTCAAGCCCCAGCCGGGCGGCGGTTTCGTCGCGAAACCGGATCATGTCCCGGAACTTCCAGGTCGTGTCGACATGCAATACCGGGAAAGGCAGTCTTCCCGGCGCAAAGGCCTTGAGCGCCAGGTGAAGCATCACCGTCGAGTCCTTCCCGATGGAATAGAGCATGACCGGATTGCGGCACTCCGCCGCGACTTCCCGAATGATGTGAATGCTCTCGGACTCGAGGCGGTCCAGGTGGCCAAGGGTCATTACGCGTCCTTCCTCCAATCTGCCATCCGCAGGACATTTGAGGTTGAGCCGGCTCCGTTGAATGTTAGGGGATCGCCGGTTTGACCGCCAAGCTGAGCTACCGCCGCGATACGAAAGGATCGTCCGCCACGTAATAGCGCAATGGCGCTGTCTTGGCTGCGCCCACGCCGACACGGGGACCCGCGACCACATTCCGTGCAGCGCACGCCCGACCCGCTTCCAGGTGCAGATCCTCGCCATCGCACAGATCCGCACCATAGTGCCGCATGTCTATGTCGAACGCCCGGCAGAGTTTCGCCGGCCCGTTGGTCAACTGCGCATCCGGCAGGCCGTGCCGGCGTTCGCGCATGAGGTCGATGCCCGAGACGGGCGCTACGGCCCGGATGAGCACGCATCCCGGCACACCGCACGGCTGGGCCACCACGTTCAGGCAAGCGTGCTGGCGGGTCCGAAAGACATACGCGTGTCCGGGCGGACCGAAGAGCACCTCCGTGCGCTTCGTTCGACCGCGATAGGCATGGGCGGCGGGGTCGCCTTCGGCGAGATAGGCTTCCGCCTCGACAATACGTCCCGCAACGGATCCGTTGACCAGGACCGTCCCGAGCAGATCCCGGGCTACGTCGCGGGGGTCTCGACAGAAAAAAGCGCGGTTCAACCCAAAGGCCTCCGGCCAGCCGCCGCCCGGATCCGCCTCCTGCGCGTTTCGATCTGACGCGCTCGGGAAATCCCCTTAAGCCGTGTCTCCTTCCTCGCTCGCCGCGGCTCCCTTGATCAGGGGCTCCAGTTCACCGGCCTGGAACATCTCGGTCACGATGTCGCAACCGCCGACCAGTTCGCCGCTGACGTAGAGCTGCGGAAACGTCGGCCAGTTGGCGTATTCGGGGAGGGTGGCCCGAATATCGGGATTGCTCAGGACGTCGACATAGGCGAAACGTTCACCGCAGGCGACAAGGCACTGGACTGTCTGCGCCGAAAACCCACACTGCGGCGCTTGCGGCGACCCTTTCATATAGAGCAAGATCGGGTTCCCCTCGATCTGCGACTTGATCGTGTCGATGGTTTCCTGGCCCATTCTCGCCTCGAATACGTTGACTGCGTTCGCGCATTGTACATGCTGCAAGTACTGAATATCGTCCTCAAGCGGGGAGAGAAGTACGTCTTCGACGACGCGAGTTTCACCGTGCACGCGGGGCATTCGGTGGGCGTCGTCGGGCGCAACGGCGCAGGAAAAACCACCCTTTTCGATCTCATCCTGCGGCGCCTGACACCGGAGGAGGGCGACATCGCCTATCCGCGAATCTGGCGCGTGGCGACACTCGACCAGCACATCGCGCCCAGCCCCCGGAGCGCGATGGATTTCGTGATTGACGGCGACCGCAACCTGCGCCGGGTCGAGGCGAAAATCGAAAGGGCGGAGCGTGAGGGCGATCACGAGGCGCTGGCAAACCTGCACGCCAGTTTCGAAGACCTCGGAGGATATGAAGCTCCCTCCCGCGCCGGGGCGATTCTCCACGGGCTCGGCTTTCGCGGCGACGATGTGCACAAGACCCACGAGGAATTCTCCGGCGGATGGCGTATTCGCCTGAACCTTGCGCGCACGCTGATGGCGCCTTCCGACCTGTTGCTGCTGGACGAACCGACCAACCACCTCGATCTCGACGCGTCGCTCTGGCTCGAGACGTGGCTCGGTCGATACCCCGGCACGTTGCTCACGATCTCCCATGACCGCGATTTCCTCGATGCGGTCTGCGAGGAGATCGTTCATGTCGCGGACGGCCAGGCGACGCTCTATTCGGGCGACTACTCCACCTATGAACGTCGCCGCGCCGAAGCGCTGGTCCGGCGGGCTGCCCTGTATGAGAGACAGCAGGCCGAAATCGCGCGGATCAAGAAGTTCGCGAACCGGTTCCGCGCCAAGGCAACCAAGGCGAGACAGGTCCAGAGCCGCCTGAAGGCCCTCGACCGCATGGCTCGTGTCGCGCCCGTGCTCGCCGAGTCGCCCTATCGATTCGTTTTCCCGAACCCGGACAAGCTGCCGAACCCCATCATTTCCGTCGACGACGCAGCAATCGGTTACGACGACGCCCCGATCCTGGACGACTTGACGCTGCGCGTTTACGCGCGCGACCGTATCGGCATCCTCGGCGTGAACGGTGCCGGCAAGACGACCCTGCTAAAGGTCCTCGCGGGCGAAATGGACTTGCTCGGCGGAGACTTCGAGCGCGCGGGCAGTGCCGGTTACTTCGCCCAGCACCAGATGGAGACCCTGGATGCCGCGAAGTCCGCCCTGGGCAACCTGCTGGACGCACCCGGCCATGCGTTAACGCAACAGGCAGCCCGCGATTACCTCGGTGGCTGGGGCTTCTCGGGCGAGATGGCCACGCGTCCATCCGCGATGCTCTCGGGCGGTGAGAGAGCGCGGCTCGTGCTTGCGCTCATCGCACGCTCACGACCTTCGATACTGCTCCTCGACGAGCCGACCAACCACCTCGATCTCGACATGCGCGAAGCGCTGGCCGTCGCGCTGCAGGCCTACGACGGAGCGCTCCTGCTCGTCTCCCACGACCGCCACCTGCTGCGAGAGTGCGTGGACGACCTGTGGCTCGTGGCCGACGGTACCGTGACGCGTTTCGAAAACGACATCGACGCCTACGCCGAAATGCGCAAGCGCCCGGAACCCAAACGGCAGCAGCGGCCGAAACAAGTGCTTCGCCGCAAGAGAGCCGAGAAGCGCGAGTCACTGAGACCCCTGCGCCAGGAGCGCGCCTCGCTCGAGCGCGACATGGAACGGTGCGGCGAGGAACTCGACGAACTCACCACGGTGCTGGGCAACGGCGCGACCTACGAGCTCGCCTCACCGGAGCGCATCAGCGAAATGTTGGCCCGGCGCGGCAGACTGAGAAAGGAACTGTCCGAAACGGAGGCCGCCTGGCTGGATGTTCAGGAGCGGATAGAGGAGGCGGAAGCGGAGTAGTCCTTCACCTACGCGTCTGAGCTACGCTCGGACAAGAAAACGTCTCGACAAACCGGCGGGGAGGAATCACAGAACACTGTCAGGTACGCGTCCGGCGGCTCGCTCGACATGAGGCAGGTGACTTCGCCACTTGGCATGGCGTCCAGCATCGTGCCGGAGGGGTGTTCGAGCCCTCTCCAATCAAACCTGAAACGAGGACATTCGTGTCAACAACGCACAGATTTGCCGACACCGTCTCTTCTTCCTTATCAATTCGAGGCAACCCTCACCAACACACCATAGCACCAACCCTACAATGACCCAGTAGATCGCGCGTCGAGCGGCAAGTCCGACAGTCCGCTAGTCCCTGAACTCCAGCAACTTGCGCACCTTGACACCCTCGATCGGCTCCATTGTCAGCGTTTCTCGCTTACCGTTCCTGCGGATGACGACCTGGGTCGACTTCTCGGCTTCCGCGAGCGCCAGGTAGGCCGCGTCGGCGTCGGTCACGTCATCTTCACCGACACGCTGCACGATGTCGCCGGGCAACAGGGCGTTCTCGTCTTCCGCCGTCAGCACGAGCACTCCGCCATCGACGCCGAAGTACGCCCCCATCGTTTCGCCCACGTCGACCAGCTTGAACCCGAAGGCATGCTCGCGGCGACGGTCGCCACGCCCTCGCCAGACGTCCAACGAGTGCGCGTATTCCGTAACGGGGTCGAAACTGAACATGCGTCTCATCGCGTGTTGCGGTAAGACATCGACGGTGAGGGGCTTGCCGGCTCGCAACACCTTGACCTTCACCTTTTCGCCTGGATGCACATCCTCGAGTGCGTCGTGCAACACCACGACGGGCGTCTGCGACCCGGTCAGATCCGCGTCGTTGATGCGCACGATGACATCTTCGGCGCGTATCCCGGCATCGGCGGCGCCGCCTCCCGGCGTAACGCTGGCCACCCGAATACCATCGGCATCCTGGTGCGCGATTATGACGCCGAGGAACGGCCGGTTTTCTGACTGTTGCCAATCGAACGTCCCGACATAATCGGCAACGTGATCGACGAACTTCCCCGCCGCCTCATCGAGCTGCGCCCGGGCGGCGTCCAGCCTTTTGACCTCCAACTCGACCGTTTCCGATTGCGGGGTCGACTCTTCGCCATCCGCCGAAGCAACCGTTGCCGTCACTACGCCAACAGCGCATATCAGCGTTACCAAACTTCCTTTCATCGTGTTTCTCCTTGTCATCACGTTCCTGTCAAAATTCAACTAGAAAGCCGCCCTGCGGAATACGGCGGCTCGATCCTGCGACTCGACTTCCACCAGGCTCTTGAGGAGTACCGCCCGCTGTTGCAGCAGTCGAGCCCGTTCGGCGCTGTCGCCCATGTCCTGCAGGTACAGTTCATTGAGCGCGCCGTCCACATCGGCAATGCGGTACGCGAGGACACGTCCCGTATCGCCATACACACCCTGGAACGGCAACGATCTCAGGCGCTCCTCCAGCCTCTGGGACTCGGCGATCAGGTCCGCCACGGATGCCTGCATCACGACGGATTCGTTGTTGATTCCCGCCTCGCGCTCCGACTGCTCCACAACCAGAACCGACAGCGCCACGGCGGCGACCAGGCACGCCGCCAGCGCGAACGGTCGTCTCGACATCCACCGCTGGCGCGCGGTCGAAGTCGCCAGGACGCGGTCCCACATGCCCGGTGGCGGGTCGAATTCCGGCAGTGCCCGGATTTCAGCCTTGAGTGCTCGATCTTCCTGTTCGTTCATCAGTCCGCAATTCCCTCAGCCGCCGATAGCCGCGCGCGAGTTGCGATTTGGAATAACTCGCCGTGCGGCCGAAAAAGCGGCCGATCTCCTTGTGTGTATAGCCTTCGACATCGTGCAGCCAGATCACTGCACGGGTCTTCGCCGGCAAGCTGTCGAGGGCACGCTCGAGATCGGTGGCGACTTCAAGCCGCCCTTCGTCGGAACGTGCCAGTTCGACATCTTGGCGAGCCGTATTCCGCCGTTTCAACCAGGGAGACCGCAGGCGCATCAAGCAATGATTGACGGCGATCCTGCGCACCCAGGGTCCAAGCGCGTCGTTTCGCTTCAGGCTGCCGGCCTTGCACAGCACGTCAACGAAGGTGTCCTGTGTCGCGTCCTCCGCAAGCCCGGCATCCCCGAGCATCCTGCGCGCCATCGTGAAGACCTTTCTGGAGAACGCCCTGTAGACCCATTCGCGGGCGTCGCCATCGCCGCGTTTCAGGCGCTCGACGACGTCGACTGGCGTACAGCCATTAGCCTGTTGCTCGAATCGAAGCATACGCATTAGATGCGCGGACTCGGGAAAAGGTCGCAGGCGGCCTAGCGTTCGCCGTCGGCGCGAGGGTGGGGCGTATTAAAGAGTGCCCCACAGCCGTAGCCTTCGGCTTCGCCTGTGGCCCGGCCCCGCTCGTCGACCATGGAAGGGCTTGGAACCTGCGGGCCTGTTCTCAGCAGTCGGTGCCGACGAATCGTCTTCTCGAAACTCGTCTGCATGAAGCGATGCGTGAGGGAGCAGGGACCGTTCACGTGGATGGTGCACTGGGCGGCATCGGCCTTGGCTCGCCGCCATCGCGATTGACTGCCTGCTTCTGGTCCGTCTCCTTGCGCGCTGCCCCCGCGGACTCCATGTCACGCTCGGTTTGTGCGCGATCAATCGTGGTCGAACGACTTGAGACTTCGAGTGCCGTGATTGCGTATACGACCGCCAGCACGATCAAGAAAAGTTTGAATTCCCGCACGTCGTTGACCCTCCGGCAAACCGGGGGAGCCGCGCAAGGGTTTGAAGGAACAGTCGATAAACGCTGACCGTCACACGGACAGCGGTGTCAAACCCCCGCGCGGCATTCAACCGCAGGATCGGTCCGGCCTCCCCTGGCTCACCTTCTCCCCCTTTTCCGCGGACAGATTCCAACGCAGGAATGTTGCCAGATTGGTAAACGCGCGCGACACCCCCAATTGAAGTAGATGCTGGATGTTTCGCGGCACGTGTGGCCCTTTCCGAAGCCAATCCGCCACTTTCGGCGACTACGCCTTCAGGCAACGCGGGCGGACCGTTCCCAGGCGGTTGCGAGCGCGGGCCGCAATCGACAACGGCCTAAGGGACAGGGAGAGAATCCTGGTCTGCCGGCGTATCGTAGATGGACGCTTCCGCCTTGGACTCCTCGCTGATCTTGCGGCCCAGGGAGGGATAGATGGGGATGTCCTCGTCCGCCAGGTCTGCCATGACCTTCTTGCGCTCCATCGCCGCTTCGATGTACGGGGCGAGTTCCTCGGCTTTCCGGCTCTCGCGCTCCGCCTCCCGCTCCCTGAACTCCGGCATGACTTCCTTCCCGAACAGCTCCAGCGCCTCGCAGATGTGGTCGTGCCGGTTCCTTCCGGCCTGCTGGATGAACGTGACCTGGTCGACCCCGCGATCCTCGAACTTGCGCAGATGCGCGCGCAGATCGTCCGGCGTGCCGATTCCTCCCTGGCTCCCGGAAAGCGCGCGGGTGATGTCGATCTGCTCCGGTTCCGTATCCTGCAACGCCTCGAACTGCTCCCACAGATCGGTGCGTCCCGGCTTGTGTTCGCCGAAGGCGTAAAGGCTGCCGAGCGCGAAACCGAAAAACCTGAACCCGTCGAGACCCCGATTGATCGCCGTTTCACGGTCGTGATGGCACGAGAAGCTCGACACCATGCAGATGTTGGCGTTGACCGCATGGCCTATCGGAACGCACGCATCGCTCTTGATGATCCTGTAGTACTCGTCGACCCACTCCGTCGCCTCTTCCGGGTCGACGAAAGCGAACGTCAGGGCGCCCATACCCAGCCGGGCCGCAAGGCGGATGGTGTCCCGCTGCGAACACGCCACCCACAAGGGCGGGTGCGGCCGCTGCACGGGTTTCGGCACGATATTGCGGCACGGCATCTCGAAGTACTTCCCCTGGTAGCCGGGGTAGGGATCCATGGCGAGCATGTTGCAGATCTGTTCCACCGCCTCGAGATAGATGTCGCGCTTCTTTTCCACGGGGATGCGAAAACCACCCAGTTCGAGTTCCGCCGACGATTCGCCGGTGCCGAACTCCACGCGTCCATTGGACACGAGGTCGAGCGTCGCGATCACTTCCGCCGTGCGCGCCGGATGGTTGTACTGGGGGATAACCTGGCGGATCCCCTGGCCCAGCCTGATGTTCTTCGTCCGCTGCGAACAGGCGGCGAGAAACACCTCGGGGGCGGACGAGTGGGAATACTCCTCCAGGAAGTGATGCTCCACTTCCCACGCGAAATCGATGCCGAGCCGATCCGCGAGCTCCACCTGGTCCAACGCTTCATCGAAGAGCCGCTGTTCGGCGCCCTCGCTCCAGGGTCGCGGCAACTGATGTTCGTAGAAGATCCCGAATTTCATCTCGCTTAAGGTCCCGATCCTTCTCTCATCCCGGCGATGCGGGAAGTCAAAACAGTTGCAGGGCGAATTGCAAGACCGCTGCCGGCGACATTGGGAAACAACGGCTCAAGTGCGAGAGGGGAGGGAGGGACGCCGAGCAGCGCGGGGAGGAAGAGACCATCCATCGGGGCGGGAACCTATTCTGGAGAACCCTCCGGATGGCCTTCGCTGGCATCCGCGTCCATCCCTGTACGCATATGGACCAACAAATGGCTGAATCGTGCGGAATCAGAACGCCCCCCACTTCGGTAAACTCATCCAGGGACTGAACAGCACCGGGAGAGACGCTTGGCTCCTAGCTTTCCAACAACACGCATGCGACGCAACCGGCACGACGCGTTCTCAAGGCGGCTGACCCGGGAAACGGAACTCACCACCAACGACCTGATCTATCCCGTTTTCGTCATCGACGGCCAGAACACGCGCGAACCCGTAGCCTCGATGCCCGGAATCGAACGCCTGAGTATCGATCTGCTCGTTCGCGAAGCAGAGGCACTGGTCGAACTTGAGCTTCCCGCAATCGCGCTTTTCCCGAACATCTCCGACGAACTGAAAACCGCCGATGGCCGAGAGGCATGCAATCCCGGCGGGCTGATCCCCCGCGCCGTCGCCGCCGTAAAGGAACGCGTGCCCGAACTCGGCGTGGTGACCGACGCCGCCCTGGACCCGTACACCAGTCACGGACACGATGGTCTGATCGACGACGCCGGCTACGTCCTCAACGACGAGTCCGTCGAAGTGCTTTGCCGGCAATCCCTCGTCTGTGCGAACGCCGGCGCCGACGTGATCGCCCCATCCGACATGATGGACGGCCGCGTTGGAGCGATACGCGGGCGGCTCGATGGGGAGGGACTGGTGAACACGCGCATCATGGCGTATTCAGCAAAATACGCCTCGGGGTATTACGGACCGTTTCGCGATGCCGTAGGGTCTTCCTCGACCCTCGGCAAGGGCGACAAGGCGACTTACCAGATGGACCCCGCAAACAGCGACGAGGCGCTGCGCGAAATCGCCCTCGACCTCGACGAGGGCGCGGACATGGTCATGGTCAAGCCGGGCCTGCCGTACCTCGACATCATTCGCCGCGTGAAGGACCGCTTTGGCGCGCCCACCTTCGCCTACCAGGTGAGCGGCGAGTACGCCATGCACATGGCGGCTATCGAGAACGGCTGGCTGGACGAGCGGGTCATACTGGAATCGCTCGTATGCCTGAAACGCGCTGGCGCCGACGGCGTTCTGACCTATTTCGGCAAACGTATCGCTGAAGCCATGCGGGGCAGGTGATAAACTTCTCCCGACACGCAAGGGAGGCCATAAATGAACCACGTTACCGACGATACATTCGAAGCCGAAGTGCTCCAGGCGGATCGGCCAGTGCTCGTCGACTACTGGGCCGAGTGGTGCGGGCCATGCAAGATGATTGCTCCCATTCTGGAGGAGATCGCCGACGAATACGCGGAGCGGGTCAAGGTGTGCAAGCTCGACATCGACACGAACGTACAGACTCCCCCGAAGTACGGCATCCGCGGCATACCGACGTTGATGCTGTTCCGCAACGGTGAAGTCGAGGCAACCAAGGTGGGCGCCATGTCGAAATCGCAACTCGCCGACTTTCTGGACAGCAACATCTAGCGCCCAGCCACTGTTTGCGGGTCGGCGGATGACTTGCCGCCGCCCATCCACTCTTGCCATTAATGCCTTTCCCCTCGTCGGGAATTTCCCGATTTAGAACCAAACAAATTTGGAAATGCGCTAGACGCCACCGGTAACGGTGGTATATTGCGCTTGTTCGGCGATCCGCCGATCCTTCCCGAAGCTTCGCCGGATTGCCCTCAACCCCTGCCAGCAGTGCGCCGTTATCGACACTGCGGCTCTTCCGCCTAACGAACCAGCACCATGAATCTTACTGACCTGAAATCCAAACCCGTCCCCGAACTGGTCGATATGGCCCGGGAAGTCGGTCTCGACAATCTCGCGCGCCTTCGCAAACAGGAGGTCATTGCCGCAATCCTGCGGAGGGTCGCCAAGAACGGCGAAGACATCTACGGCGAAGGTGTGCTCGAAATCCTCCAGGATGGATTCGGCTTCCTGCGGTCTCCGGACAGTTCCTACCTCGCCGGACCGGATGACATCTACGTCTCGCCGAGCCAGATCCGGCGTTTCAGCCTCCGCACCGGCGACAGCATCTCGGGCAAGATCCGCCCGCCGAAGGATCGCGAGCACTTCGCGCTGCTCAAGGTTGACCAGATCAACATGGGCGAGCCGAACACACGGCAATACAAGATCCTGTTCGAAAACCTGACCGCGCTGTTCCCGGACGAGCGGTTCATGCTCGAACGCGGCAACGGCAGTACCGCGGACCTAATCGCACGCATCATCGACCTGATCGCGCCCCTCGGAAAGGGGCAGCGCGGCCTCATCGTCTCGCCGCCCAAGGCGGGCAAGACGATCATCCTCCAGAACGTCGCCCAGTCCATCTGCGCGAACAACCCGGAAGCCATCGTCATCGTTCTACTGATCGACGAGCGACCGGAAGAGGTCACCGACATGGAGCGCACGGTGGTCGACGCCGAGGTCGTCGCGAGCACCTTCGACGAGCCGCCCTCGCGTCATGTACAGGTGGCGGAAATGGTGATCGAAAAGGCCAAGCGCCTCGTCGAGCACAAGAAGGACGTGGTCATCCTGCTCGACTCCATCACGCGCCTGGCGCGCGCCTACAACACCATCGTTCCGTCTTCCGGGAAGGTTCTGACCGGCGGTGTCGACGCGCATGCCCTCGAACGGCCGAAGCGCTTCTTCGGCGCGGCGCGCAACGTCGAAGAAGGCGGCAGCCTGTCCATCATCGCAACGGCGTTGATCGACACCGGATCCAAGATGGACGAGGTGATCTACGAGGAGTTCAAGGGCACGGGCAACATGGAACTGCACCTCGAGCGCAAGATTGCCGAGAAACGCGTCTACCCCGCCATCAACATTCGCCGATCGTCCACGCGCCAGGAAGAACGCCTGCTGCCGCCGGACGAACTGCAACGGGTCTGGATCCTGCGCAAGCTGCTGCACGACATGGACGACATCGCCGCCATCGAGTTCATGGTCGACAAGCTGAAGGACACCAAGACCAACGCCGAGTTCTTCATGCAGATGCGGGGCGGCCGGTAGCGCCTCGGCGGAGTACAGCCGCCACTGACCTCATGGAACCGGGTTTCCTCAAGAAACCCGCCAAGGAAATCCTCATCGGCGGGACCTTCGTGATGGGCATCCTGTATGTCCCGTATGCGATCTACTGGCCGACCTTGCCTCAACAGAGAGTTAGCGCGCTTCCCTGGTTGCTCCTCGTAGTGGTGGGCCTGGCCACAGCCGGGTGGATGTTGCGGCGGTGGGTCCAGGGCAGGCGCCAGGAGGGCACAGGCCATCCCAAGACCGGTCAGCAGCAGTTCCCGTGGCGTCTTCCGCTTCCCGAGTCTCTGACACGACCCGTAAAGGAAGTCCTCACCCAGACGTTCTTGTGGGTGGGGGGCACGTTTGCCGCTTTCGCGATCCTCGTACCACTCCTGCCCAGGGAACCAATCGGTGTGAGTCCTTGGAGCCCCTTGGTGTTCCTGTTTCTTGTCGCCGCATCGTATGTGTGGCAGCAGCGATCCAAGAAGAGGCGCCAATCGGGAGGGGGCAGTACGAGCCAACCGCGAATGTCGCGGGCTTCCTAGCCCAGGAGCCCTCAGCCGGGGAAGATCCCGCGACCGCTGACGCGCAGGAAAGTGCCGGCATTTCCTCTGACCCTGGAGGCGTACTTCCATGCAAGGGTGCGCCGTCCGGCGACACCTGCCGGAGAAGCGCGCCTGAGCCCCTCTTGAGGTCTACCCACTGGCCCGCGTCGAAGTCGCCGAAGTTCTCTCGGCTGCCGTCTGGCCAGCGAACGACAACATCCCTGATCCGGGTCTCGCCGCCGAGGCCGAAATGCACCCGCGGGTCGCTTGCCGCGAGATAACTGCCTGCCGCCTGCACGGCCCGATAGACCCTGGCCGAGCCGATAACGCCTGAAACCACCGCACCATGAACACTGCTGCCCTCGCCGTTCAGTGCGGCAAAGCCAATCCAGTGTCCGTGATCATCAACCTGGTTCATCAGCAGGCTAACCGGGCCATCCCGGTTGACAATCAGCAGGTCCAGGCCACCGTCGTTGTCCACATCGCCGAGCGCCAGGCCACGGCTGGTGTTGGTCAATGGCAGGGATGTCCCCCCTGGCGGATCGACCAGTTCGAAACGGGGTCCCCCTCGCCACAGCAGGTTCGGTTCCGCATAACCTGCGGCGATGTTCTCCTGGCTCGAACGACTGACGGAACCGTTCGCCTCGAACAGGTCCAGCGCAGCATCGTTGTCGAAGTCTGCCAGCGCCACGCCGAATCGCGTATATCGTTTGCTGTCGGTGGCCAATCCGACTGACACCGTTGCGTCTTCGAAATACGAACCCGTATTACGGAAGAACGAATCCGTCTCGCCGCCGAGATTCACGACGAGAATGTCGGGGTCGCCATCGTTGTCCCGGTCCGCGGTCGCGACGCCCATGCCCGCCTTGGCAACACCGTGCTGATCCACCGCACACCCCCAAAGCTCGGCTTCGTCTTCGAACTGCAGGTTGCCGCGATTCAGCCAGAGCTGATCCATCATGGCGTCGTTGGCGACAAAGATGTCGAATAGTCCATCACCGTCAACGTCCGTTCCCACCGCGCCCAGTCCATTGCCGAAGGCCGCGCCGAGACCCGCATGTCCAGAGACGTCCGTAAAGGTCCCGTCGCCGTTGTTCCGAAACAGGCGGTCCGGCGCGGGCGCGCCATAGTGATTCGGCGAACAGTAATCGGCCAGCGCGGTCTTTTCGTTGAAGCAGGGCTTCTCCAAGGAAGGCCGCCAGTTGACATAGTTGACCACGAACAGATCAAGGTCCTCGTCCAGATCCAGATCGAGGAATAGCGCCGCCGTTCCCCACCCGGGATCAGCAACGCCGGCGGCCTCGGAGACGTCTTCAAACTCACCGGCGCCGTTGTTGCGGAGCAACACGTTGGCACCGAAGTTCGTCACGTAGAGATCGACATCCCCGTCATTGTCGTAGTCACCTGTCGCCACTCCCATGCCGTAACCCGTGTCAGCCGCACCACCGCCGCCACGGACCTCCTCGAAACGTCCGTCACCGACGTTGAGAAACAACTTGTTGCCCGGCGAATCGTCGGCAAGCAGTTCGCCGCCCTGCACCAGGTAGACGTCGAGGTCACCGTCATTGTCGAGGTCCGCAAGCGCGGCACCGCCACCCATGATTTCCGGAAAGAGGTACCTATCCGACTGACCGGACTGATACTGGAAGACCAGCCCGCGCTCGGCTGCCTGTTCCTCGAACCAGGGCATAGGCAAGTCGTGGGTCGACATCTCGTTTTCGACACAGGCCGACAGCAACAGAGAAAGGAGGACTGCGCCGAAAACCGATCGCATCAATCTGATCTTCGTTCCATTTGCGCCAGCCGGCCAAGGGCGGACTCCACCTCTCGCGTATGGGTGCCGAGTCGCTGCGCCTGTCCCAGGACCGTGCGAGCCTCCTCGAAGCGTTTCGCGAATGCCAGGGCTGCGGACAGGTTCAGGTAACCGGGGGTATACGATGGGTCGAGGCGCACCGTCTCCTCGTACCTCAGGATCGCCCGCGGCCAGCGTTCCAGTCGGGCTTCGACCTGACCCGCGTACATGAAGGCGTCCCGATTCCTCGGATCGCAGCGGATCGCCGTATCGAACGCTTTCAGGGCGGCATCGGGTTTGCCCTGTTCGTTCAGCAGCAAACCTCTCTTGCTGTGCAACATGGCGAGTTCCGGCTCCAGTTCCAGGGCATGATCGAGTTGCATCAGGGCGGCACCGAGGTCACCGCGGTCCCTGTAGGAGTCTGCGATACCGACACGGAATGGATAGTAATCAGGATCAGTTCTGATCGCCCTGCGCAGCAACCAGAATGCCGCATCGGCATCACCGTCACGGCGATAGGCAGTCGCCAGGTTGCTGATGACGACCCTATTGTCCGGTTGCTGTTCGATGAGTGTCTCCAGTATCGCGATGGCTCTGCCCGGCTCATCCTGATGTATCAACTCCTGCGCACGACTGGCCCGATGTACGAAGCTGACTTCAAAGCGTTGCTTGCCGTCATGCCAGGCATCGTCCAATGGCAACTGACGTAGTGATCTTCCCCGTGCCAGAGCGATGCGTGCATCGTCGATTCGGTCAGACTCGCGATAGGCGCGGCCGAGCAGTTGAAAGACAAGCGGGTGTTTGAACTCCCGCGACAACGGATCGAGCAAGCCCACGGCATCATCCGGCCGCCCCTGATGCAGCGCGACACGTGACTGGCCAATGATCGCTACGGGACCTGCGCCCAGGGACTCGGCCCGTACAAACGCTTCCAGGGCCAAAGCTGGTTTCTGCAGGTCAAGCAGCCAGTTGCCTCTATGCAACCACGCAGGGCCGTAACTGGCATCGATGGCGATGGCGCGATCCAGCGCAGCAACGGCGAGTTGTTGCTGCCCCCGTTCCGCTAGAAGAAGTGCCTGGAAATACGGCCACCTGGCACTCTTCTGACGAAAATCCTGATCAACGGCCTGCTCAAGGGCCTCAGCTTGTCGATAGCTGGCCAGAGCGGCGTCGGGGAAGCCGTTCACCTCGTATGCCATGCCCAGGTCCCCCCGCCGCAAAGCGCTCGTCGGGTGGTTCCGGGCTTTCTTGAGCAGCACTTCCAGGAGTTCGACGACTTCCATGGCGGAATGATCGAGGGCCACTTCAACCGGCGGTTCGACCGGCGCAGCCGTCTGCGTCTCCATCGAGCAGGAGAATGCGGCCATCATGGATACCAGCAGCGCGAAGAGTCCATGGGCCCGACTCGGCAGGCGTATGGTCCGCCGATCGGTCAACTCAGTTTCCAAGCTCAATCCGCGCTGCTTTCTCGGGTTCGTACCACCATCCATCCGGAAACGGGGGCCAGTATTCGGGCTCGAAGTCGGGCCGACCAAACTTGTCCCAGTACACCGTCCTCGGACGTGCCACCACGTCGAGCGGCAATTGGTAATACCCCCACAGCAGGACACGATCCAGGGCGCGACAGGCTGCAATCACTTCCCGCATCGTCTTTGCGAGGATCGCCTTTTCGACCAGGACGTCCACCACCGGATGGCTGATGCCTCCCGGATTCCTCGATAGCGGCGTTTCGGCCGATTCCGTATGGAAGAACGGCTTCAGTTCGATGATCGGAGGCATCAGGATGGTGCTGTCGCGCAGCATTGCATCGAAATCGAACGCGCGCAGCCTGTTGATGTACTGGTTGGATTCCGTCAATCGCAAACTGGCCACGATGCCCAGTCGCTTCAGTTGCTTGAAATACGGCAACAAGAGGCGCGAATCCTCTGGATCCTGCGACAGGAATTGCAGTTGAAACGGTTCCCCGTTCTTGCCACGCAATACGCCATCCCTGACTGTCCAGCCCGCCTCGGCGAGCAGTTCCCGGGCCTTCAGCAAGTTGGCTCGATTTTGTGCCGGTGTCTCTACCTCGGCCAGCCGAAACGGCTGCGTGAATAACTCAGGGGGCAATTGATCCCGGAACTCCTCCAGCAGGACGAGTTCATCCGCGCTTGGAAGGCCAACGGCAGCAAGGTCCGTGTCCTGCCAATAGCTGTGCGCGCGCTCCGCATAGCCAAATTGCAGCGTCCGGTTCCACCATTCAAAATCCATGGCCAGGGTCAGCGCCCGGCGCACCCGTCGATCCTTGAACTGGTCCCTGCGCAGGTTGAACGTGATGATCCGGCGCATGCCGATCTCGATACCGAAGTTGCGGCGGATCTTCTTGAGCCAGCCCTTCTCCAGGGCGGGCGTTTCGTAGGCGCTGTGCCAGTAGCGAAAGTCCCCCTCTGTCCACGCATCGATGAGTCCCTTGCGCAGCGCTTCACGAATCACGGTGGCGTCGCGGTAGACCTCGTAACGCAGCACATCGAGATTGTAGCGACCGCGCGCCGCAGGGATATTCCGACCCCAATAGTCCTCGACCCGTTCGTATTCCACGTACCGCCCCTGTTTGACCGAGGATATGCGGTACGGCCCACTGCCGAGCGGGATTTGCATCGTCACCTCTTCAGGATCACGTTGTGACCAGTAGTGCGCTGGCAGGATCGGCATCCACTGAATCATGATGATGTCGCTCGCCGCGAGAGGTTCGTGCAGGTGAAATGCCACGTGACGATCGTCGATCTCCTCGACGCTCTCGACAAAGGCAAGGAACATCTGACCCTCGACTTCGGACTTGCGAAGGGCGACGGTGAAGGCCACATCCTTTGACGTGATCGGCACGCCGTCATGCCACCTTGCCTCGGGATGGATTCTGAAGACAACCGTCCGCTGGTCGTGCGTAACGGCAAGACCGTCCGCCAACATTCCATAGAAGCCGCCGGGTTCGTCACCGGCTCGCTCCACCAGCCTGTCCAGGGTATACCAGAATGCGTAGGGCGGCGGCGTGCCGAAGTCGCCGGTGGCGGCCAGCGAATTGAAACTGGTCTGCGTGGGCACCACCCACCTGCCGCCTTTCGGCGCATCGGGATCGACATAGTCGAAATGCTGAAAGTCGGCGGGATACTTGAGGTCGTGGTAGAAGGCGATGCCGTGATGGAATTCCAGCGAGTCGAGGAACTCGTTGGCAAGCACACTACCGTGCGCGAGCAGTAGTGCCGATACTACGGCGAGCTTGACCTTAACCCGCATATATCACCAAGGCGCTTGTCGAATGATTGATTGTTCATTGCATTTCAATCAGGTGCTTTCGTTTCGCGGAGGTTCTGCCGGTTAAAGACAGCGCTGCCGCGCCCTCGCTGGTCTTTGCGCGATCATCGCGGCCCTTGGTGAGATATGCGGGTCAAGCGTGTCGGGGCACCGTCTTCGGGGACCACGCAATAGCTACTCCCGTCTGATGGTCAGCAACTGGTCGGCATCGACAGCGGTCAGCAGGGTCGTCCCGCCGCCTGGCCATCGTACGGTGACGTCGGCGCGGGTCGCGCTACCCATCCCGAAATGCACCTCGAACGGACCGTGTGAAACGTAGTGGTTGGTTCCACCCAACTCGCGCACCTGCGTGCCGCCATCGTCAGCTACCAGCGTGATGTGCGCGCCGACGCCGAACGTGTTGCTGCCAGTGGCGTCGAGTTTGATCGCGAGGTAGTGATTGCTCGTGTCCGTATCGTTTCGAAAGAAGACCACGTTATCGGCGGCGCTGTTGGAGATGACAATGTCGATATCGCCGTCGCGGTCGGCGTCGAAACAGGCGATGCCACGCCCCTGGCTTCGGTTGTTGATGCCCGATTGTTCGGCGCGTTCCTCAAAGCGAATGGAGGACTCTCCGACGTTGCGAAACAACCGGACCTGATCGTCGCTGTAGTCCTTTTCGGCATCGCTGCGGTCGTTTCTGAAATAGCCCCGCCAACCGTTGACATGGGCGAGATCGATGCGCGTGTCATTGTCAAAGTCCGCTGCGCAGGCGCCCCATCCCCACGCCCCGTCGCGGGTACCGGAGTCGTCCGTCACGTCCGCAAATACCCCATCCCCGTCGTTGCGATACAGCCGGTTGCCGAACAGCAGACCACCCTCGCTGACATCCTGGTTGTAGATCGAGGTGACAAACCAGTCCATGTCACCATCGTTATCGAAGTCGCCGACCGCACCACCCATGCCGGCCTGATCAACAATGACCTCCCGGTCGGTAATGTTGGAAAAGGTACCGTCTCCATTGTTCAGCAACACCTGGCTCGTTTCGTAGTCGGAGGACATCAGCAGGTCTCCGTCGCCATCACCATCGATGTCGCTGAAGTTCGCCGTAAAGCTCCAGTCGGTGTGATCTTCCATCAACCCTTCCGTGATACCCGTCTCGATGCTGCGGCTCTCGAACGTGCGGTCACCGTTGTTTCGCCACACGGTCTCGGTATCTTCTCCGGGCTCTCTCCTCGTTCCCCAATGCGTCAGAAACAGGTCCAGGAAACCATCCTCGTCGTAGTCGAAGAATGTCGCGGAAATGGCACCATAAGATTCCAGGATGATGCCCGAATCCGCGGTAATGTCGACAAAGGAAGCGGCTGCCTCGTTCAGCCGGTTCTCGAACAGGAAAACCGCGCCGTCGATTGCCCCGATGAAGAGATCGAGATCGCCGTCGGCGTCGATGTCGCCGAACGCGGGTCCGCTGCCCCAGTTGACGATATCCAGTCCGACGTCGGCAGCCATCTCCACGAAAGTGCCGTCCCCCTGGTTCGCATACAGGTGATTGGGTTCTGCATTGCCGCCAACCAGGAGCAGGTCGACATCGCCGTCGCCGTCGTAGTCCGACGCCGCGACGCCGCCGCTCGCCAACTCGAAGTCGTCGCTGGAATCGCCGAACACGCGCCGCAGACCCGCATCCAGCACTCGGGTAAAGACGATTCCCTGTTCAGTCGGAGGTTCAGGAGAAATGGGCGGGACAGTAGGGCCGGGGCCTCCACCGCCACTTCCACCGCCTCCACCGCCGCACGCAACCAGTGCGAGAACGACCAGGATCGTAAAGTGCCGCATCCGACTTGCCGCGACAGTTTGCCCAAAAAAAGCGTGCCCCACAGCCGCAGCCTTCGGCACCGGCTGATTTTCTTGCGAGGGGTACCCCCTCGCGCTCCCCGGCTGAAGGCTCCTGGCCCGGCCCCACTCGGCCCAGGAGGGGGCCGCGCCTCTATCAACTTGAGCAACTGCTCCTATTCTGCTGCTTCTGCTGCGTTATTGCGGATTCCAGCGCAACTGGACGCCAAACTGACGGGCTTCCGTGAGCGCACCCACGGCATGGCCGCTGTTGGTGTTGGACGGCAGGTATTCAATCAGGCCAACTTCATTCAGTGCGTTCTGCACATAGAACACCACGCTCCAGTTCTCTTCGACAGGAGTCCAGCCCGCTCGCAGGTCAAGCCGCCGGTAGGCAGCCATTGCCTGCGACTCGATATTCTGCGCGTAAGGGAACCGTTCACCCGTGTAACTCAGAGTACCCAGGAGCTGCAATGTGCCGCCACCCATGTATTCGAGGGGGGTCCTGTAGCTGAGCGTCGCCGCGCCCTTGTGTCGGGGCTGTATGGGCAGTCTGCCATCCCCGTAATTCTGAGGTTCCCGAATGATGTTCGTCCGCCTGGTGTTGGTCTCGACATCAATGTATTCCCACTCGATGAACCGTACGTTTGGATTGCCCTGCACGATGGCGGAGAACTCACCCAGACTGGAACCGAGATACGCATAGAAACCACTCAGGCGCCACTTTTCGGCGATGTAGTAAGTGGATTCCACCTCGACACCCCAGATGGTTGTACCGTCGATATTGTCGGTGAATTCCACGAGCGGCGAATCCATGGTCGGGTTCGGGTTCGGATGGAATGTCGTAGCCGTATGCTGGAAATTGTCGTATGCCTCGAAGAATGCGCCGGCACGAACGTTCAGGCGCCGCTCCATGTAGAGGCCCTTCACGCCGACTTCGTAGTTGATCAGGGTCTCCTCCTCGATCGGCGGATTGAAGCCGGAAGCCGAGTTGAACCCTCCGGCACGGAAGCCGGTGGAAATGCGTCCGTAGTACATCGTGTCGTCCGTCGGACTGTATTCCACGCTCACATTCCAGATGATGTCATCCCAACTCGGGTTCTGATCGCTTTCGAGGAGGGTCGGTTTCGACGACGCATCCCAAAGCAGCACGATGTCATCGGAGGTGTCGCCTGGAGTTCCGGCAATGTCCCAAATCTGCAACGCTTCCCAGAAGAAGTCCTGGTCCCGCCCCTTCGTATCCTCGGTCCAGCGCGCGCCAGCGGAAACTGCCCACTGTTCGTTGAGCCTGTAATCGGCGCTGCCGAACACTGCCTGGGTCTCGGACCAGGCCTCCGTATTGAAGTTGGTGTTCCGATTGAAGCCATCTTCCCGGCACCTCACGCCGTAATCCGGTTCCCAGACGAACCAGCCTTGATTGGCCGCATAGGCATCGGCGCAGCTCGCGTAGCCCGCGGCCCGCGCATTGGCTTCGTTATTGATGTCACGCCCCACGTAACCGAAATTCTCCACCGACGTTTCCCAGTAGGTCGTGTTCTCGTACTGGAAGTAGCCCAGGATGAAATTGAACGGGCCCGAAAAGTTGGAAAAGAGCTGCAGCTCGTGTGACTTGTTGTCGTTGAAGTACGGCGCGAATCGGAAGATGTCCTCAAAGGGCACGCCGCCATCCGCCGATAGGTGAGGATCTGCCGCGCCGCCGATCCGACTGCTGTAGTCACCATCCTTCCAGCTCGTCTGGTCAAGGTCGCTCGCCCCTACCGTATAGCGCAGGGTCAGCGATTCGGTGATATCGAAGCTGGCATTCACGGTCCAGCTTTCGCGGGTCGTGTCGTTGCCCCCCGTGCGGTTCATGACAACCTCGTTTTTCAGGCTATTGCAGCCATTCGCAAGAACCCCGGGCGGGCAGTCTTCGACGGCTGGATTGGCCAGTGCAGCCAGGTACCAACTGTTGGTCGGCGCCTGCGCCGAACCCTCGCAATCGAAGGGCTGGCCATTGATCGTGCCCGGGAAATCACCCTCCCTCACCTGGTTGAACACGTCAGCCGCATCGCTTCCCGGCAGGTCGGTCCAATCGCATTCGAAGGGCTGGTTCCGGTTTGGCTGGTACAGCAGGAGGTTCGTTCTCTCGATCCCCGTGTCTTCCGACACCGCATAGCGGAAATTGACGTCGATACGGTCGGTCTTGAAGCGAAGTTGCGGCGCATAGCTGATTTCTTCGGGTGCGTCGTAGTCTTCGCCCAGGCCGTGGTTCTTCTGAGCGCCGTCGCCTTCAAAAAAGCCACCGGTCAGACGAAAGCTCAGGTACTCGCCCAAGGGTCCGCCAAATGCTGCGTTGTACCGCTGGGTAAACTGATCGGTGAACTCGGTCAGGAGATTGACGTCCCATTCGGGCGTGGGTCTCTTGGTGAAATAACTGATCGAGCCGGCAATGGAGTTGCGGCCGTGAAGCGTTCCCTGGGGACCCCGACCGACTTCGACGCGCTCGACGTCGAAGAGATTCGGCGCAATGCCGGTAGCCGAATGGCTATAGACGCCATCCACATAGGTTGCGACCGCGAGGTCGCTGTGTTGCTCGCCCGACAGTCTCGAGCCGATACCGCGGATGACCGTGCCATGCCCCGTCTTCTCGGTCTCATCGCTGAACTGCAGCCCCGGCACCATCTGCTCGAGATCGAGTTCGTTGGTCATACCCAATTCTTCGATCATTTCGCCACTGAAGGCGGAAACCGTGAGCGGCACATCCATGATGCTTTCCTCACGTTTCTCCGCGGTGACGATGATCTCTTCTTCATATTCGGGTACGTCTGCATCCTCGGCAGCGTAGGCGCCTGAAACGGCAAACATGCCAACGGCACCACAAATTACGAATAGTCGAACGTTCATTTTGAATCCTCCATACCTGTGTCCGGTGAAGACACGGCGACTGTGTCGCATCCCCCCGGAAAATCGGCCGACAGGAACCCTTTTCCTATTCGGACTTCTGGAGAAAAATACTGCCGTCAGGTACTTGACCCGTCAATTCAGATGGGCCCGACGCAAAGCGGGTATTCCCCCATTTTCCCAAGGTAGAGAGCGCCTCTTGATGTTCGGCGCATCCCCACAATAGGGATACGGCCAGCGCCATGAAATCCGTCGGAACCAAAGGCGCCCGCCATGGAACGCCGGGCCGGGCCGGAACCGTGCTTGCCGTGCCTCCACCTGCGGTGCGCTAGGTTCTAGACTGGATTCCTGACCTCGGCCACGCGGAGCTTCAACTTCTTTCTCGGTGCGGCAGTCGGGAACGGACTGATGCCCATCTCGTAGTTCGCGGGCACCATCTCCAGTTTCACGTGGTGAGCTATCAGCAGAAGGTTCACGGCAATCTGCAGCTCCACCCACCGGTGACCCAGGCACGTGTGCGTGCCGAGTCCATAGGGCGCGTAGGCCCCCGGCGCCATGTGCTCTTCACGGCCCGGCAGGAAGCGGTCGACGTCGAATCTCAACGGATCCCTGTAGAGGTCCGCCGAGTAGTGCGGCGCTGTGCTGCAAACGAGCAGCCGGGTCTGCGCCGGTATTTCGAACCCATCGACGACGCACTGGTTCATCACTGTTCTTGAGTTGCCACGGAATGACGGGGTACATGCGTTCCGACTCAAGAAACAGCCGGTGGGTTACGTCCATGCTCCCGGGATTGAAGTCGCTCGCCTGCGGATCCCCACCATTGCCGAACAACGCGTCCGCCTCCCGGCGGACTGCCTCGTAGAGTTCAGGATCGCGAACCATGGCGTAGACGGCGAAGCCGAGCGAACTGCCCAGATAGATGCTGGCCACCATGGACGCGACAAACGGGAACACGATATCCGTTTCGGGCAGGAACTGCGGATCACTCCGGTGCATGCCGGGCAACGTTCGCGCTGCGCCGAACGCTCCTTCAAGATCGACGATATAGTCCTTTGAGCGCAGGAAGAACCGCCCCTGTCGGTTGACCCAGTGATTTGCCTCCGGGCCGA
The DNA here is from genome assembly GCA_965203615.1 of Candidatus Azotimanducaceae bacterium. Classification (GTDB taxonomy): domain Bacteria; phylum Pseudomonadota; class Gammaproteobacteria; order Pseudomonadales; family Azotimanducaceae; genus VXNE01. The sequence goes on along the minus strand of OZ241900.1, from coordinate 2,455,392 downwards.
TAAGGGCGATCACCCGTTGCCCTCCCATCCTGAAGGGGAACTCGACCACCGAGCCGTACTTCTCGAAGATCTGGCAGGTCGCCTTGGGGATGTTGCCACTCAGGAAGTCACGCTGACGGAGAATGTCCGTGAGCTTTAGTTTCGGGATCGGCTTGGCGGGGAGGATTCGGCGTGTCTTGGGCTTGAAGGCGCTCTCCCACACCGCAGTCGATACAGTTCTTCCTACGAGATCCAGTTTCGAGAGGGTCTCGATGCGCCCGAGATTCTCCTCGTAGTCCTCTTCCGGGAGAATGAGCTTGAATCCACCGCACGTGTGCATGAGCGCGATGAGGATTGCGTCGCGGGGATCCGGAATCTCGTCGTCCAATATCGTGCGCAGAATCCTCGCTTTGGCCTCCATTCGAGTCGTGCCGTCTGCGGAAGGATAGGTGCTTGAATGGGACACGGCGCGCGATAGCGTCCAGAATCCGCCGGACTCGTAGTCAAGCACCCCCTTGTTCACGAGGCGATCGAGTGTTTCTGCGACAATCTCTTCGGAACGGGCGGTGTTGCGCTCAATCCAGTACTGCGTCGAGGACGTTTCCTTGGATCCGCTGATATCGAGGAGCGTCGGATCGAGCAGTTCGTCACCGGTGGGGGTCGCGTCTAAGAGATACAACGCTTCCAGGTCCGTATCGATGCGACCCTCAAGCGCGAGGTCGGCGATGACAGCCCCCGCCATCACACTGAATCCGCGGTCATCCGCACGATCGCCGCCCCACGGGCGGTGTCGGAATACAGGCCTTGCGGGTCCGCGAAGGCCCCTAATCGGCAGTTTTCGCCGTGGCACCAAGCTCGACGTAACGCTTCGCCTTGGCCCACTCCTCGTTGAGGAGGCATAGCCGCACCAGTGTCTGGAGCAGTATCGGATCGCGCGGTGTGTGCTCGAGCCACTTTTCTGCCGTCGCAAGCTGTTCGCCGGGGCGTCTCGAGCGGATCTCGCCATACAGTTCGATCAGCCGATCATCCGGATCCCGTTCGATGGCTCGCTTGAGTATCCGCACCGCCTCGTCCGGCTCTCCGGCTGCCTGCAGACACTCCGCGTAACGCGCGGTGACGGCCCGCGCTCGCTTCAGGCGTCGTGGAATCTCACCCCACGTTTCCCGCACATGCTGAGCCGCATCGGCGCTCGCGGAACTCGCTTCGAGCCGCCCGCACCAGGCGCGCTGAAGCGCCTGCTCAAGATCCTCGGGATCGACTGCCTTGGCTTTGCCGACCGCCGGTTCAAGTTCGACAACGGCGCTCCAGTTTCCAAGTTCCCCGTGGCATGCCAACAGCATGGACAGGACCCGGGGATGGCGAGGCGACTTTTCGTAGAGCCCTTCCAGCGTTTCGAGACATTCCTGCATCTGGCCGCTTTCCGCCAGGAAGCGTGCACGGGTAAGCCCGGCAGCAAGCGACGCGCCGGAAGCCGCACCGCCCACGAGGTCGAGGAGCCGATCCCTTTCGTCGGGATCCTTGAGCTCGTGTGCTGCGCGTGCCGCCCCGAGATAGTTGATGATCGGCGTTGGCGCATTCGACGCAACGTCCGTCAACGCTTTGCGGGCCTCTGCCCAACGTCCCTCGAGAGCGTGTAGGACGCCCTGTTCAGTGCGTTGATTCGCGGTCGCCTCGCGGCGCCTGTTCATCCAGTTGGCAATGTCCGCGCGACCGTGCAACAGGCGCCGTACGAGCACCAACAGCAGGCGCGCCAGAACCCAAAGCAGCACGAGGGCGATGAGCGCGAACCAGACGCTCGTTTCGAATGTCGCCTTGTCGTAGGCGATCATCACGTAGCCGGCGTCCTTCAACATCAGGGATCCTAGCAGCCCGCCGACGACCACCGCAGCGACGACGTAGGCCAGGGTCCGGACTTTCATTCGGATTGCCCTTGCTGGTCGGGAAATCCCGGGTCCGACGGTCCCCGGCCAACTTCAAGCAAGCGAGCAAGGGATCTCGAAATGTCGGGCATGGGTTGCTCGATATCGAGATCCGCGAGCCTGTCAAGGTCTTGCGCGATACGCCGCGTCGCCGCGTGTTCGGGGTCGACGTAATCGTCGAGCCACTGACGGGCGGAGTTCAGACTTGTCGCAAACAGCGTCTGATCGCCTCTCAGCATCGCGAGTTGCGCCCGCTCGAGGGCGAGTCTCAGGTTGAGCTCGAGATAGATCGCTTCCTCGGGACGTATCAGCGGGCGCGGCGCGACACTCTCCCGCGTCCGAAACTCGAACAGGCCATAGAACCGGTTGCCTAGTGCCTGGACGAAAGACTCGGTCCCCGAGTCGGAAGCCATCGGCATTTCGTCAGAAGCGGTTTCCGGCGGAGCCTCGATTTCGCGAGACGTTCTTCCCTCTCCGGTGCGGCGATCCTCGGAGCTTTCGCTCCCGGAGGCGTCTACCGCGGAAAAATACTCCGGCTGCTTCAGCGGCAGTTCTGGCAAGGCATCCTTGATGGCTTCGAGGGTCAGAAAGACGCTTTGCGTATTGGCCGTCTTCGTCTCGGCGAGGGCCAGGCGCTCTTCCGCGAGAATGGCGCGAACGTCGTGCAGGGCGTAGTCGTCCAGCTCTTCGAGAATCGCATCGGCCGCCGCCAGCATCTGGTCTGCCGAGCGCGCGTCGCGCTCCATCAGGAGCCGGTTGTTTGCGATCCGAAGCAGGTACTCGACCTCGGCCAGCCGCCACTCGCCGGGGTCCGGCGGCCTGTCCTTGCGGCGTTCGTCGGACAACTCCGCCCGCACCCGCTCTACCGATTCGCGGTAGTCGTCGAGCGCCTGTGCGAGTTCCGCGATGTTCGCCTGGGTCTTCTCGGTGCCGCTACGGGACATGGAACGATCACGAGCCAACTCGCCCTCAAGCCGCGCGATGTCATCGCCAAGGCGGGACACGATGCCGCCGCTTCCACCGACGCCTTCCACGCGCCAGTAGAGGTATCCCGCCGCCGCCACGGCGACCAGCGACAGCAAAACCGCGAAGGCGGCTGCGAATCCGCGCGAGCTTCTTGTGCCCGACTCCGGCGCGTCGTCGTCCGCAGGGTAATCCGCGGTTTCCTCTTGCTCGGACATTGAAAACTCCTCGCTAGTCGCCCCGGACGTCGTCGAGAGCGGCAATCACGGCCTCATCGCCAGCGCCGTCGGAGACTAAGACACGCGCGAAGCCGAGGTGGCGCGCCGACGCTGCCACGCGTTCGGACGGCGCGAGTATCGCGACGCTCGCGCTACGCGAGGTAGCAAACCACATGTTCGCGACCACCCGCAATGCGGCCGTGCTGCTGCCAACGATGGCATCGATGGCTTCTGCCGGATCCAGCGACCCTCCCACCGCGACACGCCGGTACAGGCACCACTTGACCACCCGTATGCCACGGTCCGTCAACCATTGCTCAAGAATGTCCCGGCCGCCTTCCCCGGCCGCGATCATCACGCTCTCCGGAGGGTCGGCAGCGAGCATGTCGATGATTCCCTCCGAAGACGATCGCTTCGGCACACGCGCGTCGATGCCGTGACGCGCGAGCGCCTGGCGCGTGCTCTTCCCTATGCACAGTACCGGTGTTCGGTTCCAGCCATTGCGTACGGCGAACTCCGCTGCGTGTCCCGACAGAAAGACGGTCAACGCGAACTGACCCTCCGGCGGCGGCCCTGCGATGGGTTCTATGTTCAGCACGGGATGTACCCATGCTTCGAAGCCTGCGTCCACCAGGCGCGCACCCAGGCGACTCGCGCCCGGCTCCGTTCGTGTCACCCAAACACGCATGTTCACTGGCCGAGAAGCGCTGCGGCACCCATTGCGTACAGCGCCGCAGCCGCGCGTTCCCCTATTTCGGTCGGATCGTCACCGCTCTCCGAGACGCGCAGCACATGCTCGCCATCCTCGTCGCCCAATACCGCCGTGAGGCTTATCCCCGTGCCCGGGGCTTCTTCGGCGTAGGCACCAAGCGGCGTTGCGCAGTCCGCGCCCAACGCGCGCACGACGGTGCGCTCGGCGAGAACCGCTCTCTCGACCAGGGGATCGACGATGGCATCCAGCCGCTCCACGACAGCCTTACAGTCCAGGGGATATTCGACCGCGAGCGCGCCCTGGCCGGGTGCCGGAACACTGAGATCCACGGCGAGTCGCTGACTGATGCGCTCCGCGATTCCCAGGCGGTCGAGTCCCGCGCAGGCGAGAACGAGCGCGTCAACCTGTCCTTCATCCAGCTTTTGCAGGCGCGTACCCACGTTGCCGCGCATGTCCATCATGGTGAGATCGGGGCGCGCGAAACGAAGCTGCATCCGCCGCCGCAGACTCGAGGAGCCGATGCGCGCGCCCTCGGGCAACGTATCGAAAGTCGGCCCACCCGAGACCAGTGCGTCCCGAACATCCGCCCGGGCACCCACGGTCGTGACGGCCAAGCCTTCGAGAAGCGTTATCGGCACGTCCTTCATGCTATGCACGGCGATGTCCGCTCGGCCTTCCAGCAGGGCGGTTTCCAGTTCCTTGACGAACGCGCCCTTGCCGGCAAATACCGACCCGGCCTGCCGGTCCCCCTGGGTGGTCATGCCCCGCAGTTCGAACGACACGCCCGCCGTATCCCGAAGCAGCGATCCGACCCGTTCCGCCTGGTAGCGGGCGAGCGGGCTGTTGCGCGTCGCGATCCTGATGGCATTCATGAATGCCGCCGGTTATATCACCAGGACACGGTCCGCTGCATCGCACACGCGCGTTTAGCGAAGCAAATCGTGGCGGGCGGACCACGCTTCACGTGCGCTTCGCATTACTCCTAGCGGTTTCCGCACACTGCCCGCCTGAACTGTTCCCAGTGGCGCGGACCCAAAATGCCGCTTGATACCAGGGCGGTATAATTCGCCCTCGCCCGAACTTCCGCGACTGCCACACCGGGATGCGCTCTCCCATGACCGATAGAGACGACGACAGCCTGTTGCGCGGACGGTTTTCCGAACCCACCGACGACTTCGTGGCCCGGTTTACCGCCTCCGTTGGGTTCGACCGGCGGCTATACCGCTACGATATCACCGGCTCCATCGCCCACGCGCGGATGCTCGCCAAGGTCGGCGTGCTGACCGGCGAAGAGCGCGATGCGATCATCGGCGGCCTCGAGACCATTCGCGCCGAGATCGAAGCCGGGACCTTCGAGTGGACCGACGCGCTGGAAGACATCCACATGCACATCGAAGCGCGATTGACCGACCTCATCGGTGAGGCCGGCAAGAAGCTGCACACGGGACGATCGCGCAACGACCAGATCGCGACCGACGTACGTGTATACCTGCGCGACGAATCCGACGCCATCGCGGATCTTCTGACCGAAGTCATGTCACGGATAGTCGACCTGGCAGAGAGGCACAGCGCCGATCCGATGCCCGGCTTCACGCACCTGCAGACGGCACAGCCGGTGACATTCGGCCACCACATGCTGGCCTGGTTCGAAATGGCCCACCGCGACCGGGAGCGATTCCAGGAGTGCCGCACGCGCCTCAATGTCTCGCCGCTCGGCGCGGCGGCGCTCGCGGGAACCACGTTTCCCATAGACCGCGCCGACACGGCGAACGCCCTCGGCTTCGACGCCGTCGCCGCGAACTCTCTCGATGCGGTGAGCGATCGCGATTTCGCCCTGGAGTTCTGCGCGTGCGCCGCCATCGCCGCCACGCACCTGTCGCGCTGGTGCGAGGAGATGGTGATCTGGACCTCGCAGCCGTTCGGTTTCGTGGAACTGCCGGACGCGTTCTGCACGGGCTCCAGCATCATGCCGCAGAAGAAGAACCCGGACGTCCCCGAACTGGTGCGCGGCAAGGCCGGGCGCATTGTCGGCAACCTGACCGGCCTGCTGGTGCTGATGAAGGGGCAGCCGCTCGCCTACAACAAGGACAACCAAGAGGACAAGGAACCGCTGTTCGACACGGTGGACACGTTGAAGGACTGCCTGCGTGCCATCGGCGACATCGTCGCCGCCATGCGGCCGGATACCGGGCGCATGCGCGAAGCCGCAGAACTCGGGTTCGCCACGGCCACGGACCTGGCGGACTATCTCGTGAAGAAAGGCCTGCCGTTCCGCGATGCCCACGAGGCCGTGGGACGCGCCGTGCAGTACGCGCAGGAGAAAGGCGCGGCGCTTTCTGACTTATCGGTGTCCGAACTTCGCAAATTCGCGGCGGACATCGACGATGACGTGCGGGATGTCCTGTCCCTCGAAGGGTCGCTGGCGTCCCGCAACCACCCGGGCGGCACAGCTCCGGGCCGGGTGGCAGCCGCGGTACGGGAAGCGCGCAAGCGACTAAGGGGGGGCTGATCCCCTCCACGTCACGGTCACCGGACACGGTTCCGCGGGTTTATACTGCGGCTCGCATGGAAGTACGCATCTGCCGATGAAGGGAACGCCTACACTTCCTGACGCGTCAGCGGTCGGGGAAGCTCCCCCGGCTGAAGGCTCTTTGCATGGAAGTACGCATCTGCCGATGAAGGGAACGCCTACACTTCCTGACGCGTCAGCGGTCGGGGAAGCTCCCCCGGCTGAAGGCTCCTAACCCAAGAGGACATCCATGCGCTGGGCCTTTGTCACGGCAATGTGCATGATGGTCGCCATGTGCGGTCAGAAGGGTCCGCTGTACCTGCCCGAGGAGCAAGCACAGGTCATCGCATGTTCAGTCGAACCGACAACGCGCTGCACGTTGAGAATGTCTGCCTGACCGACATCGCCGATGCGGTGGGCACGCCGGCGTACGTCTACTCGCAATCGGACATCGAGGAACGGTATCGGCGCCTGGCCCGCCACCTGAGTGATGCCAGCATCTGCTACTCGGTAAAGGCCAACAGCAACCTCGCCATCCTCAGGTTGATGGAAAGCCTCGGTGCCGGGTTCGACATCGTTTCCGGCGGGGAGCTGGAACGCGTCATGCTCGCCGGGGGTGATCCCGGCCGCGTCATCTTCTCCGGTGTCGGCAAGTCCGTCGCCGATATCGACTTCGCCATCAAGGCCGGGATCGGGTGCTTCAACGTGGAGAGCGTCCCGGAACTCAACCGGCTCGAAGCGCGAGCCAGGCTGCTGTCGAGAGTCGCGCCCGTTTCGGTGCGGGTGAATCCTGATGTCGACGTCCAGACCCATCCCTATATCTCCACCGGGCTGAAGCAGAACAAGTTTGGCGTGCCCGAGGCGCTGGCACTCGAGATGTATCGCCGCGCGGCCGAATCGAGTGTCCTCGACGTGCGCGGGATCGATTGCCACATCGGTTCGCAGATCGGGGATTCCGCACCCTACGTCGCGGCGCGTGATCGCCTGTTCCGCATCGTCGACACGTTATCAAGCGAGGGCATCCACCTGGATCACCTCAACCTCGGCGGCGGCTTCAGCATCCGCTACCAGGATGAACCCGATTTCGACGTCGAGTCATTCAGCCGCGATGTCGCCCAGCCGGTCGCGGCGCGCGGTCTGACCCTGGTCATTGAACCGGGCCGCTATCTCGTCGCCGATGCCGGCGTGCTGCTCACCCGCGTGGAATACCTGAAGCCTGCTCCGGCCGAGGGCTACCGCAACTTCGCGGTGGTGGACGCGGCGATGAACGACTTGTTGCGCCCCGCGCTCTACCAGGCCTGGCACGGCGTGGAACCAGTGATGGCGTCTTCTGCAGAACCGCGACAGTGGGACGTGGTCGGACCCGTGTGCGAGACCGGGGACTTCCTCGCGCTCGACCGCGACCTTGCGCTCGAAGACGACGCGTTGCTTGCCATCTTCGGCGCAGGCGCCTACGGCATGGTGCTCACATCCAACTACAACAGCCGTTCCCGACCACCGGAAGTGCTGGTCCACGGCGATGCGTTCCGCGTCGTGCGGCGGCGCGAAACCGTCAGAGACCAACTGGCGCCGGAAAGCGAATAGTGGGTAGCATTGTCGCCATCGGTGGCGGCGCCATCCGCACGTTGGCGACCGAACCGATCGACCGGGAGATCTTCCTCCTGACGGGCAAGCCACGGCCTAACGCACTGCTGATTCCTACCGCCAGTAGCGACGCGCTCGACTACATGCCAGCGTTCGACCGGGTCTACGGCAGGCGCCTGGGTTGCACGACAGATGTGCTCTACCTGCTCGGCTCGACACCGGACCCGCAGATCGTCGCCGAGAAGATCGACCGCGCCGACATCGTCTACGTGGGTGGCGGCAATACGCTCAAGATGATGCGCCGGTGGCGGCACCTCGGTGTCGACGCGCTATTGCGCGATGCATTCGAGCGTGGTGCCGTGATGTGCGGCGTCAGCGCCGGCGCGATCTGCTGGTTCGACCGCGGGCATAGCGACTCGATGGCCTACTACAACCCGGATGCCTGGAAGTACATTGCCGTAACCGGCCTCGGCTTCGTCAAGGGGATCGCCTGTCCCCACTACAACAGCCACACCAATGGCGTGCCCCGACGCGAGGACTTCCATCAGATGCTGAAGCGCTTGAGGGGTCCGGGCCTCGCGATCGACAACAACTGCGCCGTCGCCTTCACCGACGAAGGGTTCCGCGTGTTGAGTACCAGGCGCCGCGCCCGCGCGTATGGACTGTCGGTCGAGCGGGGCAAAGTGATGCAGCGCAAGCTGCCCAAATCCGGCCATTTCATGCCCGTAGAGTCGCTGTACGCCTCGGAGTAGCGCTGACCGGAGGAGAGCACGAGTTCAATCCCGAGCTTTCATCCCAGACCTGGCGTGGCTACCGCCAGCGAGCTTCAGGGGTCCGGGGCGATAAGCGACTATAATCACGCGATGAACCTTCGGTTCACGAAGATGCATGGCCTCGGCAACGACTTCATGGTGGTTGACATGGTCACGCAGCGTGCCGACCTGGATGGCGAGCGCATCAGGGCCTGGAGCGACCGCCGAACCGGCATTGGTTTCGACCAATTGCTGGCGGTGCTTCCGCCCTCGGTTCCCGACGCGGACTTCCGCTTTCTCATCTTCAACAGCGATGGCAGCGAAGCCGAGCAGTGCGGCAACGGCGGCCGCTGCGTGGCGCGGTTCGTCAGGGATTGCGCGCTCACCAAGAAGCGGGGGCTTGCCCTCGACACGGCCGGCGGACGCATGCACACGCGCCTGCTCAAGGATGGCCGGGTGCGCGTCGAGATGGATGTCCCTGGTCTCGGACCTCCCGGCATCGCGTTCCGACCTGATCTGGCGACGAAGGAAGGATTGCGCTACCGGTTGGCGCTGGACGGAGAATCGGTCGCGTTCACGCCGATCTCCATGGGCAATCCCCATGCGGTGATCGTGGTGGACGATATCGACAAGGCGCCCGTCGAAAGCGTAGGGGCGGCGCTGCAATCCTCCGACGTCTTCCCCGAAGGCGTGAACGTCGGTTTCCTCCAGGTCAGGAATCCAGAGAGTGCGCGACTGCGCGTGTTTGAACGCGGCGCGGGAGAGACCCGGGCGTGCGGCAGCGGCGCATGCGCGGCAATGGTCGCCGGCAACCTGCATGGACTCCTGGGGCAACGCGCGACGATTTCTCTCCCCGGGGGTGAAATAGAGATGGATCTCCCGGCCGAGTGCAGCAGCGTGGCGATGATCGGTCCCGCCGCGAAAGTCTACGAAGGGCGGGTCCGACTATGACCGCAGCCCAAGACGCGACTGGCTCCGCCGGATCATCCAATCCGTTTGATGCCTACATCGGCTATCTCACCCACGAGAGACGCAGTTCGCCGCATACCATCGACGCGTATCGGCGTGATCTCGAAGCGTTCAGGGCAAGCGCCGAAGTTGAAGACTGGCTCGACTGCAAGCCGCATCATGTACGCCGATTCGTCGCGCAGTTGCATGCCCGGGGCCGCTCCACCAATACGATCAGCCGCGCCCTCTCGAGCGTCCGCAGCTTCTATGCCTTTCTCGTGCGCCGCAGGTTCACGCAAATGAACCCTGCCGCTGGCGTGAGCGCGCCGAAACAGAGCAAGAAGCTGCCGAAGACGCTCGACATAGACAACACCGCGAAGCTCTTCGACTCCAAACCGAAGTCGGTGCTCGAACTGCGCGACCGCGCCATGATCGAGCTGCTCTACGGCAGCGGCATGCGCCTGGCGGAACTGGTCGACCTGGACATTCGAGATCTCGACCTTGTGAACGGATTCGCGACGGTCACCGGCAAGGGCAACAAGACCCGCGTCGTGCCGCTCGGATCGCACGCGGTGGATTCCGTTCGCCGCTGGATCGAGACGCGGCGCGGCGTCCGGCCCGCGGACCCGCTCTTCACCGGCCGCGGCGACGGGCGGATCAGTCCGCGCACGGTTCAGGCACGCCTGAAGAAGCTCTCCATGCACAATCTCGGTACCGACGTACTGCATCCGCACCTGCTGCGGCACAGCTTCGCCAGTCACCTGCTCGAATCGAGCGGGGATGTGCGGGCGGTCCAGGAGTTGCTCGGCCATGCCGATATCTCGACCACGCAGATCTACACGCATCTCGACTTCCAGCATCTGGCCAAGGTGTACGACGCCGCCCACCCGCGCGCCAAGGACCCGTCGAAGCAGTGATCAGACTCGTCACCTTCGATCTCGACAACACGCTGTGGGAAACGGATAACACCATTCGCCGGGCGGAGTCCGACATGCGCGGCCGGCTGGATCTGCGGGTACCGGGTTTCTCCGAGCGATTCGACTTCCACGCTACAGCAGCGTTGCGCGAGCAGGTGGTGGCAGACGTCCCGGGAATCGCGCACGACGTTACGCGCCTCCGGAAGGAGGTTCTCTTTCGCGCCGCACGGGCGTGCGGATGCGGGGAAGACGACGCCCGGGCTTACGCCGAGGAAGCGTTCGAAGTGTTCCTGCGGGCTCGCCACGCCGTGTCTTACCTCGACGGCGCGCTCGACCTGCTGGCGACTCTCACGCGGCGCTACACGCTTGTCTCGCTCACCAACGGCAATGCCGACATCATGCGGCTCGGCCTTGATCGCTACTTCTCGTTCGGTCTTACCGCCGCCGACGTGGGGGCCATGAAGCCGCACCGCGCGATGTTCGACGCGGCCCTTGAGCGAACCGGTATCGCTGCGCGGGCCGCCGTGCATATCGGCGACCAGCCGATCGACGACGTGCAGGGCGCAAGAGACGTCGGTATGCAGACGATCTGGTTCAACCCCGGTGGCGCGGAAGACTCGGTGGGCGCCAACGCCCAGGTCAGCCGGCTACGGGACCTCCCGGACGCGATCGCCCTGCTGGACGACTAACTGCGACTGCAGGGCTTTGTCCTGCCACACTGTCGGTACAGGCTGGCCGAGATTGTGAGGAATCACCCACATCGATTGCAGTCTTGCTCCCTCGTGCGCCGGCCAGCGACTTCCTAGACTGGACGCAATTCGCGTTGACGGACTGGCGCCCCCGTCGGCGATCACATCTTTCAAAGGCTGCAGGAGATCATGGGCAACGTCGTCAAGCTACACGACACCGCCAGCGATGCGTCCAGAACCGCCCGTTTCACGCGCATTCATACGCGGGCACAGGACGGCATCGAAACGCCGTCGGTGACGATCGAAGCCCATCGCCCCGGTGGCGCGCCCGGCTTCTCGCTGGTCGGGATGCCGCAGACTGCGGTTCGGGAGGCGCGCGATCGCGTGAAGAGTGCGCTCAAGACGATGCGGCTCGAGTTCCCCAGGGGACAGCTCGTGGTCAACCTCGCGCCAGCCGACCTCGCCAAGCTGGGCGGCCGCTACGACCTCGCCATCGCCATGAGCATCCTCGCGGAAACCAAACAGGTGCCGGATCGCCACCTCGAGCGCCTCGAGTTCATCGGTGAGCTATCGCTCTACGGCGAAGTGCGGCGCGTACGGGGCTGCTTCGGCGCTGCGCTCGCCGCCCAGCGCGCAGGTCGCGGAATCGTCTTTCCCTCCGGCAATGCCGCCGAGCTCGGCGGCCTGGTAGACACGCCCTTGTACCCCGTCGACTCACTGGCGCACGCGGTCGCAATCGCGCGCGCTGAAGATCCGTCACCGTGGTCGCCCCCAAAAGCAAAAGCCGCGCGCCGCGGTGAGGGTGTTTCGCTGAATGACGTCAAGGGCCAGCTTGCCGCCAAGCGTGCGCTGGTGATCGCCGCAGCCGGCGGCCACCACCTTCTCATGCGCGGACCTCCGGGAACCGGGAAGACGATGCTTGCGAAACGTCTAGCCAACCTCCTGCCCGCGTTGAGCCGCACGGAGGCGATCGAAGTCGCCAACGTTTACTCCGTCGCAGGACGGGAGCGTCCCACCGGCGATGCGCGGCCGTTTCGTGATCCCCATCACACTGCCTCCACGGCTGCCCTCGTCGGTGGCGGCGCTCCCGTCGCGCCGGGCGAGGTAACGCTGGCGCATCACGGTGTCCTGTTTCTCGACGAACTGCCCGAGTTTCGCCGCGACGCTATCGAAGCGCTTCGAGAACCGCTGGAGTCGGGGCAGGTCGTGATCGCGCGCGTGAACCAGAAGTGCCGCCTGCCGGCGAGTTTTCAGTTCGTCGCCGCCATGAATCCCTGTCCCTCGGGGTTCATCTGCGACGAGAAGGACTGCCGCTGCACGCCGCAGCAGATTCACCGATACCGGAGCCGCCTCTCGGGTCCCCTGCTGGACCGGATCGACCTGACCGTAGAGGTGGCACCTGTCACGGAGGACGAACTGTGGAACGGCCGTTCGCCAGGTCTCAACGAGACCGACCTTCGCCGCAAGATCGCGTCAGCGCGCGCCGTTCAGCTTCGCCGAAGCCGAAAGTACAACCGGGAACTCGACGCCCCCGACGTCGAGCGACACTGTGCCCTCGACCCGGGCGGGCAAGAGCTCCTGCGTCGCGCGGTCAAGCGCTACCGGCTTTCAGCCCGCGCGATCCACCGCGTCCAGAAGGTGGCTCGCACCATTGCGGACCTGGTCGAAGAACGGGACATAGCCGCGTCCCACGTGGCGGAAGCACTGAAGTATCGCGCCGCTTCGTCTGACACCCCAGACGAATAGGGCAAAGAAGGAAAGATGGCGTGAATGGGGTAGAGGAGCGAACAGCGAAGGAGTTAAGGAACCTCGACGCTGCCTCCGCTAAACTGGAAGCGGAAGCGAATAAGCTCGACGCCGAAGCGAAAAAGCTGGAAGCGGAGGTGCGCAAGTTCGAGCAGACTGCGTACACGGACGTTGGCAAGTTGGCGCTAGGGACGCGCGCCGTAGAACGGCACGCGAGTGCCGATCAAAGGCGCGGGACCCTAGGTGGGCTTGGGCGGGGGTGAAACACGGCGTGCCCGAAGGGCCGGCGGATTTCATGGCTCTGGCAGCATTCGCCACGCTTCTTGCCGCGCTGCAAGTCGCTAATACGTTGGGTTGGCTATAAGGAGGAGAGCATGTCATTCGACAGGCACGAGATTCTGCCGAGCGGGCTCAAGGTCGATCGTCACTGGTGGTACATCGCCAAGCTGGTCATCGCTATAGTCATAGGCGCGGTGGCGGCGATCGTGGTCTGGTCGCTCCTGTAACGTCGCGCGGTTCTTCCGCTTACGCAAACTCCCGTCGGCCCGATTGATCAGGATCTGTCCAAACGCATCGCCCGGTGCACCGCTTCGCGCTTGCGCTGGCGTGCCGTCCCTCCCAAACTTAGCCGTTTAAGAACTCAGAAGTCGGGGGAAGGCATGGCCATCGTCGAGACGCGCTACGGCAAGGTGGAGGGCTACAGCAACAACGGAATCCACGGTTTCAGGGGCATTCCCTTTGCGGCCCCTCCCGTGGGAGAGCGGCGCTGGTTGCCGCCCGAACCGCCCGAGCCGTGGGCCGGCGTGCGCGACGCCAAGGACTGGGGCAAGCAGGCGTGGCAGGCCGCGTCTCCCGGCGAGGGCCCGCTCAAGTTCGTCTTCAACGCCGCCAATGCGGAGAAGCGCGACGAGGACTGCCTGCAGCTCAACGTCTGGACGCCGGGCCTCGACGGCGGCAAGCGCCCCGTGCTGATGTGGATCCACGGCGGCGGTTTCTCCGGCGGCACCGGCGGCACGCCGGTCTACGACGGCGAGATCATGTCCCGGCGCGGCGACGTCGTCGTGGTCACCATCAACTATCGGATCGGCCCGCTCGGATTTCTCAACCTGAACGGGGTGACCGGCGGGCGCATTCCGTCGACCGGGAACGAGGGACTGCTGGACCAGGTCGAGGCGCTGAAATGGATACGCGACAACATCGCGACGTTCGGCGGAGATTCCGGCAACGTCACCATCATGGGCGAGTCGGCCGGCGCCATGAGCGTCGGGGCGCTGCTGGCGCTGACGCCGGCGAAGGGACTCTTCCATCGCGCAATGCCGATCAGCGGCGCCGCGAGCACCGCGAACACGCTCGAACGCGCGGAAGCGATCGGAGAGGGCATCGTGGGGCAGCTCGGCCTGTCCGGAAAGGACGTCGACAAGCTGCTCGCACTCGAGCCGGAGGCGCTGTTACAAGGCGCCATGGGATTCAGGCTGCCGGAAGGCGGCATGAGCTTCGCACCGGTCATCGACGGCACCAACCTTGCCGATCTGCCGCTTGATGCCGTCAGGAACGGCGCGGCGGACGGCATTCCGATCCTGGTCGGCACGCAGCGCGACGAGTGGCGGCTGTTCGTCTGCCGGGGCGCACTGGCGGCGGATCTCGATGAGGCCAGGTTGGTCACCGAAGTCTCGAAAGTTGTCGAAGACGCCCAGGGCGTTATCGACGGCTACCGGCGGATCCTTGGCGATCGCGGCCACCCGACCGACGTGGTTTCAATCCTGGCGGCGATCGAGACCGGCCGCAAGATGCGCATTCCGTCGATCGAACTGGCCGAGGCCATGGCCGCGCGCGGACAGCCGGCATACCAGTACGTGTTCACGCACGAGTCGCCCTGGGACGGCGGATACCTGATGGCGTCGCACGCGATCTTCATCGGCTTCCTGTTCGGCACGCATGACTACAGCGACGAGAGCGCCGAGTTCTTCGGCCGGGGCGAAGCGGCCGACGCGCTGTCCGGTCATCTGCAGGACGCGGTGATCAACCTCGCGAGGACCGGCAATCCGCGCACCGAAGCGCTCGCCGACTGGGTCGCCTACGACACGGCCACGCGCTCCACCGCCGTATTCGGCCATCCGGCGGAAGTCGTTAGCGCACCGTTCGACGAGGAGCGCGTGCTCTGGGCGGACCACCCCCTAGGGCTGCCTTTCGGACCGGACAGGCAGTGAGTCCGAATCGACCCTGACTGCGCGTGCCGCGCGATGTGCCGTCGGACGTGCACATCAGCGGCGCGCCTGGCCCGGTTGTTCGCCGCAGCCGTCTCGCTCGGCGCGGCGTTTGCCGTCGCCGGGCCGGCATTCGAGCACGGCGTCTCGTATTTCGGCGAGTACAAGTACCCGCCCGATTTCGCGCACTTCGACTACGTCAACCCAGATGCGCCCAAGGGCGGGACGCTCGTGCTGGAGAGCAGCAGCAACTGGCAGGCGTTCAACCCCGAAGGCGTTGCCACGCCGGGCGCGGGAATCATCATGGGGTCCGCGCCGGTCCTCTACGACACGCTCTTCGTCCCGGCGGACGACGAACTCGGCACGTTCTACGGCAGCCTCGCCGAAGCGGTGATGGTCGCCGACGACTTCACGTGGGTGCGCATCCGCATCCGGCCGGAGGCGCATTGGCACGACGGCGAACCGGTCACGGCTCGCGATGTCGTGTTCACGTTCGACTATCTTCGCGACAAGCTCGAGAAGCCGCGCAAGATCCGGGACAACCTGCAGTCGGCCTACTCGGTGATCCAGTCAATGGAGGTGCATGGCGAACGCGAACTCACCTTCCATCTGCAGAGCACCAGCGGGGTGAGTGCCGGTGTGGTGATCAGCCTCGGCAAGATCGCCATTCTGCCGGAACACTACTGGCGCGAGCACGACATCACGGAGCCGGCGCTGACGCCACCGCTCGGCAGCGGCCCGTATCGCGTGGCGGACTTCAGGCGATCGAGCTTCCTCCTGTATGAGCGGGTCCCCGACTACTGGGGACGCCACTTCGCCGTACATCGCGGCAGGTACAACTTCGACCGGGTCCGCTACGACTACTACCGCGACGCCACCGTCGCGCGGGAAGCGTTCCGCAAGGGTCTGCTCGACTACAGGCAGGAAAGTGACCCGCGGTACTGGCACGAGGGCTACAACATCCCCGCCCGGGACAAGGGCTGGATCGTCATGCGCAGGCACAACTTCGGCACCTATGTCGGCCTGATTCGCAGCTTCGTCCTCAACACGCGCCGCGAGAGCCTGAAGGACGTCCGAGTGAGGGAAGCCCTGACCCTCGCATTCGACTACGACTGGTACGACCGGGTGATCACCCAGGGCTTCTACACGCGTCCCGAAAGTTATTTCTCGCAGACGAACTTCTCTGCTGTCGGCCTTCCCGACGCGGCAGAGGTTGCCCTGCTGGCGCCGTTTCGCGATCAGCTACCGAAACGCCTGTTTACGCAACCGTTCGGGTCGACGCGCTCGGGCGGCGTAGGACGCAACCGCGATGTTCTGCTGCGGGCGCGGGAACTTCTTCGGGAGTCGGGTTGGACGGTACGCGAAGGCGCCCTGAGGAACGCGGGCGGCGAGCCGTTCGAACTCACCTTCATTATCCGCTCGGGTGCCGAGAAACGCCTCGTCACGCCGTACGTCGATCAGCTCCATCGGCTCGGATTCCTGACCCGCGTGCGCCTGTTGGAACCCGCTCAATACATCAATACGATGAAGGCGTTCGATTTCGACATCTCCCTGCACGGCGTCGGGATCGGTCAACCGCCGACGCTCGAGCTCGTTGCCTACTTTCACTCCAGGAACGCGCAGATGCCGCTCGGGTCCAACCACGCCGGGATTCAACACGATGCGGTGGATGCGATGGTGATACGGGTGCTGAATGCGCGTTCGAGAGAGGAGCTGACCGCCGCGCAGAGGGCACTCGACCGTATCCTGCTCTGGAACTTCTACCTGATCCCGCTGATCTCGATCGAAGGCCCGCGCGTCCTTTACTGGGACAAGTTCGGCCGCCCGCCCTACGATGCCGAGTTCCGCACCGGCTTCCCGGACACCTGGTGGTACGACGAGACGAAAGCCGCGCGCATCACGCTCGCGAACTGAAAGTGCGCTAAGGTGCGTGGAATCAAAACGCTAACGGGGGTTAACCATGTCCACGTATCGACGCGTCGTCACCGGCCACAACGATCAGGGCAAGTCCATCATCGCCATGGACGGCGGGCCCGGCATTCGGCGCGGCAACCTGTTCGAGATGTGGTGTACGACGAGTATGCCAACCGACAATCTCGATCCCGAGGATCACGTCGCGACTCGCGAGGGGCTTCTCGAACCCGATCCCGACGGAACGATCTTCAGGTTCTTCGAAGTGAGGCCGGAACGCGAGCTTGGGAGCCGCGAGGATCGCGAACGCGAACAGCAGGAGCGCCTCGCGTCGATGAGTGAAAGGGAGCGGGCGTCAGCGATCGCGCGGAGACCGGATACAACCCGGCACCCTGGGATGCACAAGACCAAGACGGTGGACTACATCATCCTGCTCAGGGGCGAGGTGACCATGCTGGTCGACGAGGGCGAAGTCCAATTGAAACCCTTCGACGTGGTCATCCAGCGCGGCACCAACCACGCATGGATCAACAAGGGCGACGAAACGGCGGTTCTGGTGGCGATGATGGTGGAAGCCAAACCACTGCCCTGAGCCGGTCAGGAACATCAGACAACGAACGCGAGTGTGCAGGTCTCGCCGTGCTGCGGGTCTTGCACACTGGAGCGGTGTACGTCGCCATCAGGCATTCAGCCGTTCGACATCGTAGCGATGGATCTGCCGATCCGTCGTCACGAGAACCGCTTTCTCAATCTGTGCTTGCGCCACCAGGAGCCGATCAAACGGGTCACGGTGGTACATGGGCAGCGTAGCTACATGAAGCGCGTGTCGATGCTGAACAGGCAACCCCGTGGTACCGCTCTGCGCCATGCGCGATTCAACATACTCGTTGGGCGATACCGGGAGCTCCAGTCTTCCGATCGCGTATTTGATGGCAATTTCCCACGAACTGGCCGCCGACAGGAGCAACTCGTTTCCCACGTCCTCCAACTGCGATAACGTCCCCGGTTCAATGTACTCAGGCGACGCCTGAAGCCAGAGCCAGACGTGTGTGTCGAGCAGGAACTTCAACGCTCGAATTCTGCGAGCAGGTCGTCCGGCAGTGGTTCGTCAAAATCTTCGGGAACTTCAAACAGCCCCTTGTCCAAACCAAATACTCGCTTTGGCGCGGCTTCGATTGGAACCAATCTGGCTACAGGTCTTCCGGATCGAGCGATGACGATCTCCTCCCCAGCACTGACCCTGCGCAGCAGTTTGGAAAGTTGTGTCTTGGCTTCGTGTATGTTGACTTCCGCCATGGCCACACCCTGGACTAAGTTCTTGGCTAAGTCAACAGTATGGGTAGGCAACCGCGGTGGGTTGGGGCGCACCAACGTCTACGTGAAAGCGTGTGCCTCGATGTAGTCCTTCACGGCATCGACATCCGCCGGCAAGGATGTCTTCCGTTCCGGCAGGCCCGATAGCCCATCCAGGGCCGGGTGACGTGCAACGTCCTCGCCGACGGCGGCATTGACCGACTCGGGGAACTTCGCCGGGTGCGCGGTCGCGAGGCACACGACCGGACCCGACGGTTGATGCTGCCTGGCGGCGGCCACGCCCACCGCAGTATGCGGGTCCAGCACGTAGCGGTCGCGCGCGTAGACCTCGCCGATCGTCGCCATCGTCTCCTCTTCGCTGATGGCGGCGGGCAGGATGCACTCATCCATGGGGCGATCATCTTCAATGCGGGCGGCGCCGGTGGCAGAAAAATCCGCCATGAAGGTCTCCAGCGCTTCGGAACTACCCAGCCGGTAGTAGAGAAATCGCTCGAAGTTGCTTGCGACCTGGATGTCCATCGACGGACTGATGGTGCGGCGCACGGGACCCCGGGAGTAGACGCCGGTGGCAAAGAACCGGGCCAGGATGTCATTGCTGTTGGTCGCGAGAATGAGCTTGTCTATCGGCGCGCCCATCGCGCGGGCAAGGTATCCCGCCAGGATGTCTCCGAAGTTCCCCGTGGGGACGCTGAAGGTGACCGGCTGCTCGAAACGCAGCGCCGTATGGAAGTAGTAGACGGTCTGCGCGAGTACCCGTGCCCAGTTCACCGAATTGACCGCACCGAGATCAAGCCGGCGCTTGAACCCAAGGTCGCCGAATATCGACTTCACGACGCGCTGGCAATCATCGAAACTCCCGTCGACGGCCAGGCAGTGCACGTTCTCGTCCGGCGTCGTGGTCATCTGGCGCTCCTGCAGCGCGCTCGTCCCGCCGTCCGGATACAGCACGAAGATGTCGATGTTCGCACGCTGGCGGACACCGGCGATGGCAGCGCTGCCCGTGTCGCCGCTGGTGGCGCAAAGGATGTTCAGGCGGCCGCCCCGGGTCGCCAGGATGTGTTCGAAGATCCCGCCCAGCACCTGCAATGCCACGTCCTTGAACGCAAGCGTGGGACCGTGAAACAGTTCCAGCACATGCAGGTCGCCGACCTGCACCAGCGGCGCAACCTCCGGGTGCCGAAACGCACCGAAGGCTTTCGCGACAATCCCTTCGAGCACGTCGCGCGGAATGTCGTCAACGAACTCGTCGAACAACTCCACCGCCAGCTCGGGGAATTTAAGGCCGTGCCAATCCTCGAGCCGGCCACGCAGGTCAGGGATTGATTCCGGCAGCAGCAATCCGCCGTCCGGCGCCAAACCGGTCATGACGGCGTCCTGGAACGGCAGGGGCGAAGTGCGGCCTCTGGTGCTCACGTAGCGCATAAGGCGGCGCATGTTAGCGAGAGGGGTGCATGAAAAGAAAGGGGCGCGAATCCGCGCCCCTTGAGTAGTTGAGAAAGGAGTTGTTGCTAGCTCTGAACGAACTCCGGATAGGCCTCGATACCGGTCTCGGAAATATCCGCACCGACCTCTTCGTCCTCGTCGGAGAGGCGAATGCCCATGGTGAACTTCAGGATGGCCCACACCGCCAGGCTCGCGAGGAATACCCAGGCGAAGATGCCGACGATACCGGTCAACTGACCGACGATCGTCGCATCGGGGTTGTTGAAGACCACCGCCAGGATGCCCCATATGCCGGCAACACCATGAACGCTGATCGCGCCGACCGGGTCGTCGATCTTGAGCTTGTCGAGCAGGACGATGGAGGGCACGACGATCAGGCCTCCGACCGCGCCGATGATCATCGACCAGAACGCGCTGCCGGAGAGCGGGTCCGCCGTGATGGAGACGAGTCCCGCGAGGGCGCCGTTCAATGCCATCGTCAGGTCCGCCTTGCCAAACCAGATGTGCGCCAGGATCAGTGCCGCGACCAAGCCGCCGCATGCGCCGATGTTCGTGTTCACGAACACCTGGGCAACCGCGTTTGCCTCGTCGATGTTGGAGAGCTTCAACTCGGAACCGCCGTTGAATCCAAACCAGCCAAACCACAGCACGAACATGCCGAGTGTCGCGAGCGGCATGTTGCAGCCTGGGATCGCGTTGACGCGCCCGTCCGCACCGTACTTGCCGGCGCGGGGTCCAAGCAGGAGCACCCCTGCCAACGCCGCCGCAGCGCCGCACATATGCACGATGCCAGATCCCGCGAAGTCGGAGTAGCCCGCCTCTGCAAGCCAGCCGCCGCCCCAGGTCCACATGCCCTGCACGGGATAGATGAGTCCGGTCAGCACCACCGCAAAAATCAAGAACGCCCACAGCTTCATGCGCTCCGCCACCGCCCCGGACACGATCGACATGGCCGTGGCGACGAAGACGACCTGGAAGAAGTAGTCGGAACGCTTCGAGTAGTAGGTATCACCCCCGCTCGCAAGCGTGTCCGCAACCGTATTCTCCGCACCGATCAGCGTGCCGAAGGTCGGCAGGATCGAGCCCGCATCCACGCTCTCGTACATGATGTAGTACCCGAAAAGCAGGTACATGATGCACGCGATGGAGTAGAGCGAGACGTTCTTCGTCAGGATCTCCGCCGTGTTCTTGGCGCGGACCATGCCAGCTTCCAGCATGGAAAAGCCGCAGGCCATGAACATGACGAGCACACCCATCACCAGGAAGTAAAAGGTGTCTAGCGCATAGTTGGTTTGGATCAAGTCTTCCACGTAAATCTCCCGATTTTCACCGGGCGCGTCGACACCTATACGGCGTCAGGCCCGGTTTCACCTGTTCTTATTCGAACAACTTCCTCAAGTGAGGTGACAAACACCTTGCCATCACCCACCTTGCCGGTGTTCGCGGACGTCCTGATGGCATCCAGGCACTGATCGAGCAGATCGTCGCCGATCGCGACCTCGATCTTGACCTTGGGCAGGAAATCCACCACGTATTCGGCGCCGCGATAGAGCTCGGTATGCCCTTTCTGCCGGCCAAATCCCTTGACCTCGGTCACCGTCATGCCCGCCACGCCGATTTCAGACAGCGCTTCGCGCACGTCGTCGAGTTTGAAAGGCTTGATAATGGTAGTGATGAGTTTCATTGTTCGACCTCATTCATTTAGTTGGCTACATGCTTTTCGAAACCGAAAAAATCAGGCGCAGTTCGCAATCGGCACCGCAGACTTCTTCGTCCAAATTGGTTCCAACCACGGCGAGACCAAGGTCCACGCCACCGGTAGGAATCGTTAGCGTCACACTATAGTCCATGTAGCTGTCCTCGTCCGGTCCGCCGATCTCTTCCGACATGTTCATCCCGACGTGGAAGTCGAGACTCGCCGCGTCACTCGGCGCCCAGCTATAGCCGACGTAGGGGTAGATGAACGACTCGCCACCCTCGCCCAGGTACTCGGGCGAATAGTTGACGCCCAGAGTGATCGCGCCGATTCCGATGGAACCCGCGAGTTCCACGTAGTCCAGGCCTCCCTCGCTCGGATACTCGAAGCGAATGACGCTGAAGTCGTAAGAGTTGCCGTCACCGAACTCACCTCCGTAACCCACGTAGAGATCGATCTCGGTGCTCGCGTCGTCGCCGTATTTCAGGTTCGACGCCCAGGTGCCGATGTACAGGCCGGATTCGAATCCGTAGTCGAATCCGCCCTGGATCGCCGGATCGCGGGTCGTTTGAGACCAGCCTCTGAAGGAGTAGTCCGTGGCGACCGTCACGTTGCCGGAGATTTCTCCCGCGGCAGCTCCGGTGCCCGTCCAAATGGTCATGAACGCTACTGCAAACGCTATCGCTATCTTTTTCATAGGGCCAAATACCTCTTTTCCCTTGCCGGTTTGCCAAAATCGGCGAAAGCGGGGCCGGTGTTCGTGTCGTTGTTATTCACCGATAGCGGTTGCGTCCGCAACCCCGCTGCCATATTCCAAGCACTTATCGTGCCACCTGCGTCAGCATGGACGCATACCGGCCATATTGGGGCCGGAAGCCGAATTCTCTGTCTTTTGCGCCCAATGTGCACTGGATTTGTGCGCGTTTCGCACTCTTTCAGTGCGGCAATCCAATGTCCCCGGCGAATTTTTTGGCGATTTCACCCATTTTGAATTGCGGCGCAGTAGGATTACCGTTGTCGGAACCATTGCTGCAGCGCCGATGCGTCGAGACGATTTAGCGCTTTTCTGCCAAGCAATCTCCCACGGGTTGGGCAAGGTGGCCGCGCGTTTCGTCCAGGACATGGTGACCGGGATCCATCACTCACGCTCGGTGAGGCTGATGGACATAGCCCGGATCCTCGACGAGAAGATTCCCCTGCATGCGACCCACAAGCGTCTAAGCCGAAACCTGGCCAATGCTGCGACGGGTCAGACCGTCGCCGACAACCTGTTGCGCCTGGCATGCGGTCGCGTGACCGACAATACGCGGCTGCTCCTGCAGGTTTTCGATCTGGAGAAGCGCTACGCGGAAAAGATGGAGTTTCTCTCGCCCCTCGGCCACGACGACAACGGGAACGGCAAACGGGGTTACAGGCTGTGTGAAATCATCGCCAGCGACATCGGCAGCTCGGCATTCCATCCCGTCGCGCTGCGTCCCTGGTCGAATCAAACGCCAGAGTCGGTGGATCAGTCCGGCGAGGTCTTGACGCTCATCCAACAGGCGCGGCGCGCATCAACCGGGAACCCACTGGTCATCGACCGGTCCGCAACATCCCACCCGGGCCTGTTGGGAGATCTCGTGCGCGACGGGAGTTGCCGGTTCGTGCTGAACCAGCCGGATGATATCGAACTAATCTACCGTCACCGCCAGTACACGGGTTCCGAACTGGCCGACAGGTGTTCCACTCCGTATGCCACGACCATGTACAAGCTCTGGGACGATGTCGACTATGCCATCTTCTGCCACTTCGGTTTCCTACCCGTCCGACTGCCCGAGTACCCCGAACGGCCGCTGTTTCTTGTCGTCGTGCGTTTCGACCTGCAGCACGGCACGTATGCGACGCCACGTTACCTCCTGCTGACCTCGGAACCCATGCGGCGCAATCGGCTGGTGCTGTCCCGGCTGGTGGAAGCCTACCTGTCGACAGACCAGGTCGAAACGACCAACCAGGCGCTCAAGACACGTTTCCGGCTGTCCGCCGTCCAAGTACAGAAATTCGACCGCCTGCAGACCTTGCTGTCGCTGTTCGAGTGCGCCTGCCACTGGGCCGCCCTGGAGGAAGCGAGCGAACTCCCGAAGACCATGGACCTGGCGTTCAAGCCCCACGCCGACGGGGAGTTGCGACCTTACTTCTGAGGGGCGCGAGACTATTCGGCAGCGCTCAGGTACTTGATGGCATTGACCATCTCCACATCGGAGCAGGTCATGCACGTCCCCTTCGGCGGCATCGCGCCGAAACCCGCATTGCTGGTGCGCAACAACTCGTCCATGCCCTTCTCGAGACGCGGCGCCCACTGCTCGGCATCCTGGAACAGCGGCGCCTCGGCCACGCCGGTGGCATGGCAGGCGAAACAGAATCGGTCATAGACTTCCTGGCCTGACATCGGCTCTGCGGCCACTGGCGCTTCCACCACGGGACTCGCATCCGCGACCAAACCGCAGGCCTCGTCGCCCTCGAGACAGGAGCTTCCGAAAGGCGCCAGCCGGTTACGGATATCCTCCAGCGTGTCCTCTGACATCGAACCGGCCGAAACCGGCACCGCGAGAAGTGTCGCCAGTGCGAGCAGTAGTTTCACCATTTACCTCCAGTTTCGCGGCGGCGATTGTACTCGATCCAGGACTCGGCAATCGAACGCGGGAGGTTATTCTTGGCCCACACTCCGAATCGAAGGTCTTCCCAATGGCATACCCCGAGAACGCGCCCCTCGAGCAGTGGCTGGCCCAGGCAACACCGGAAGACGTGCTGGAACCCGACCTGCCCATCATCGATCCCCACCACCACCTGTGGGATTGCCGGGACGCGGACGGGCAGCCGCATGTCCGCTGGGAGCAGAAGGTATATCTCTGCGAAGAGATTTCCGAGGACATCCGTGCCTCCGGTCACAACGTGGTGCTGACGGTCTTCGCCCAGTGCGGGGCTTTCTACCGCGCCGACGGACCGGAAGAGATGCGGCCCGTGGGCGAGACAGAGTTCGTCCACGGCATCGGTGCGATGAGCAGGTCCGGCAAGTACGGCGACATGCGTCTGTGTACGGGAATCTTCAGCAGCGCCGATCTCCGGCTTGGCAAGGCGGTCGAACCGGTGCTCGAAGCGCACATGGCGGCCTCGCCCAACTTTCGCGGGATACGCTACCCCTTGCCCGCCGAAATCGATGCCCGGTTCGAGGAAGGCTACGCGATCCTCGGCAAGCACGGCCTCAGCTACGACAACTACTCGCCCGACTACGAGCGCCTGCCCCGGCTCGCCAGGCTGGCGAAGGCGCATCCCGACATCACCATAATCGTCAACCACCTCGGCGGAAAGATCGACCCCGACCAGGGACCGGATGCCATCGCCCGGTGGAAGGAGTGCATCGACGCGATCGCCCCGTGCCCCAACGCCGTCGTGAAGTGCGGCGGCGCGCAACAGCGGGTCGGGCCCTGGGAACCGCCGTTCCACATGCATCAGCGCCCGGAAGGCCCAATGGGTTCGGAGGAGCTTTGCGAGCTGCTGTTCCCCTATTACCAGTACGTCATCGAGGCGTTCGGCGTGGAGCGCTGCATGTTCGAGAGCAACTTCCCCGTCGACAAGGAATCCATCTCGTATCGCACACTCTGGAACCTGCTCAAGCGCATCGCCGCAAAACTGGGGCTGAGCGAGTCGGAGAAAACGACAATGTTCAGTGGCACGGCGGCGCGCGTCTACCGGCTCCCGCCCGTGACGTAGGGGCCAGGACTGCCCGTTCCCGCTTAAGTGCTCTCCGCGTTGCGCCCGTTTCTCACGCGATAGAAGGTCCACACGGCGAGCCCGATGGCCGCCCAGCCGATGACCATCGCCCACTCGTAGGGCCACGCCAGCGACGAGGGGCTGAACGGCATGTAGAGGGACAGGAACGCGGCGCCCAGAGCTATCGCGATGCCGCCGACGGTGCGCGGATAACGAACGCGAAACGGGCGCGGCAGATCAGGGTCTTTCCGGCGCAACACGAGGAACGCGATCGGCACGAAGAGATAGGCGACCACCACGGCCATGGAGCCCGCGTTGATCAGCCACATCAGGATAACCCGGCCGAACAGCGGCGAGATGCAGGACAGCACTCCCAACACGATGATGGCGATCCAGGGTGTGCGGTACTTCGGGTGCAGCCGCGAGAACGCCTTGGGCAGAACACCGGACTCCGACAACGCGAACATCACGCGGCTGCCGCAGATAATGAACGCGTTCCAGCTCGTCAGAATGCCGCCCACGCCCCCGGCGATCAGCGCGGCACCCGCCCACGATCCACCCCAGAGCGCCGTTGCCGCATCGGCGGTCGCCACCGTCGCATCGGCGCGCGCCTCGGCATCCAGCCCAAGGGCGACGCCGAAGGAGATGGCCCCATACCAGAGGACTGCCATGACAAGCGAAGCGATCAGCAGCCAGCCGATCCGGTTCGCCGGCAGGTCGATCTCTTCCGCGGACTGCGGCAGGACATCGAAACCCACCATCAACGCGGGCACCATGATGAGTACGGTGAGGATCCCCGTTGCGGGAATGCCAATGAGCGGTTGCGCGTTAGACCAGTCACCGTTGCCTGCCGCGCCCGTGAAGAGAATGACTCCAGCCAGCAGGATGGCGACCGTAATGGCGGTCTGCACGAAGGCCGCGGCGCGGATGCCGATGACATTGATCCAGGTCATGACCACGGTCGCGCCCACGCCTATCGCCACGAAGCCGAGGTGGACTGGCGCGTCCAGCACATGCCACAGGGTAGTGATCCGGATCTCCGGGAACAGGTACTCCACGGCCGTCGGCAAGGCCACGGACTCAAACAGGCATACCACCGCATACGCCATGAGGAGAGCCCAGGTGCAGACAAACGACCAGCCGGGACCCAAGGCCGCATGCGTA
The DNA here is from genome assembly GCA_965203615.1 of Candidatus Azotimanducaceae bacterium. Taxonomy (GTDB): domain Bacteria; phylum Pseudomonadota; class Gammaproteobacteria; order Pseudomonadales; family Azotimanducaceae; genus VXNE01. The sequence goes on along the minus strand of OZ241900.1, from coordinate 2,428,977 downwards.
TAAACATGCTCGCCGCCGGCCCTGGGCATCGCGGCGACGAGTTCGGAATAGGTGAGCCCGATGAAGGCAATCGCCACGCCACCAGCGGCGAACGCGATCAATGTCCCGAGGGATCCGGCGCTCTCGACCCAGTGGCCGGTCAGCAACACCCAGCTCCAGCCGATCATCGCGCCGAAGGAGAGTGTCAGCACCTCACGGGCGCGAAGAACCCGCTTGAAACGGCCTTGAGGGGGACTAGAAGACAACGCCGGCGTTCCTCAGTCCCGCGATTTCGTCCGGCGAGAAACCGGCTTCTCCCAGCAGTTCGTCCGTGTGCTCCCCGAGCGCCGGCGTATGGCGAGAGAGGCCGGCGGGCGTACCGCTGAAACGTCCGGGCGGTCGAGGTTGCCGCAACGTGCCGCCTACCGGATGCTCGAACTCGACCAGTGCCCCCATTGCCCGAACCTGGGGATCGTCGGCCACCTCTTCACGTTGGTTGATCCTTGCGAAGGGCACCTGGTGCCGTTCCAGCCGCTCGCACAGATCGTCCGTGGCGAATCGCGTATAGGCATCGTCGATCGCGCGCATCACCTCCGGGCTCGGTCCCACTCCGGTGCGCACGTCGCGATCCTCCTCCGACAGCACTTCCGTCAGCTCCAGGGCCTGGAACACCCCCTGCCACTCGCGTGTCTGCACCGGCATCGTGGCGATGTATCCGTCCGCAGTCTTCTTCACCTTGCTCGGGCGCGGCCTCTGCGTCAGCCTCATCGAATCTATCTCATCACCGACAAAGTGCTGGCTGACCATGGCGTCGGGCCAGAGAAAGAAGAGGGCGGAGTCCAGCATCGACACGTCTACCCGCTGCCCGACGCCAGTCCGTTCCCTGGCGTACAGGGCCGAGCAGACCGCCTGCGCCGCGGTCATCGCTGTGACCTTGTCGCAAATCAGCGTATTGACCAGCGCCGGCTCTCCCGTGGCCGGGTCCGCCTGTAGCGACGCGATGCCGGAAATGGCCTGGATCACCGCGTCGTAAACGCGGCGGCCGGCGTATGGCCCCGTGGCACCAACGCCGTTGATGGACGCGAAGATCAGCCGTGGGTTCAACTCCGAGAGTGACGCGTAGCCGACGCCCAGACGCTCCATCACGCCCGGCCTGAAGTTCTCCATCAGGACATCCGCGTTCGCGACGAAGCGATGCAGCACGGACCTGCCCGCATCACCCGACAGGTCAATGCCAATTGAGCGCTTGTTGCGGTTCAGCGCAGCGAACTGGGCGTCCAGACCGTTTCGCGAAACCCGCATGGGGCCCCGCTGCATGTCGCCGCCCGGGGGCTCCACCTTGACCACATCCGCGCCCTGGTCGCCGAGAATCGATGCGGCCATCGGCCCGGAATACACCGTCGTCATGTCGATGACGCGGACTCCCGACAGTGACCCGGTCTTGCCTTGTTCGCGCGGTTGAATCACATAAGCCCTTCGTTGGTGGCCAGGGGTGGAATCGAAGTAACAACGTAAGCGTATGTTATTAAATGACTTATATGGTCTAGCGTCCCATTGCCCGGTCGCGACCGCCCAGCGTCCCCGCGCCCGCAGCCGCATTATCTCCCACACTGAGCCGCGTGTCTGCCGCGCCACAAGGATGGCGTTGCCTGAAGGCCCGCGCCCTAATCGGCTCCGCCGATCCGGCACTTTCCTCGGAAGGCGGCTGCCGACGCTGCGCGTGCCGGAAGCGGCTCGAAGGCGATTCCCTCTGCCGGCCGTGCCGCGAGGAGCGCGATGTCGAGCGCGCGCAGAAGCGCCAGGACGCCATCGACGCCGCCGCCGTCGACGAGTTCGCCGCGCAGCCCGAGCGCGTCCACAAGGCCAGCAATCTGGACTGCGGCGTCTCCCCGTTAATGCCGAGCAGTTTGTAATGCCGAGTGCGTATCGAAAAAGCGTAAAGACAGCGGACTTGCCGGCATTCGTACTCGGCATTGCAGCGGACAGTGACTTTGGGCATCTTTTCAATTCACGGCGTGCTCGCCGTAGTACAAACCCAGCCGCCAGCCGGTCAAGCTGCCCGTGTCGCCCGCAGCGATGTCGGCGACGTGGAGGGTCCATTCGCCGATGGGGTTAGCCTGGGGTAGTCGGCTTAACGCGCCACCACGAGATCGCAGCCTGCGGGCTCGGCCCTAGCGAGAGCGGGCTCAATACTCCTTCTCCCAATCCCCGCGCGAGCCCGGTGCGCCTCTGCCCTGGTTTGACGTCAATTCGCCTACCGCATACGTTTAGCCGGATAAGTCTCGCCCACGACCCGAACGGCTCGCATCGCGGAAACAACAGACATGGCTTTATTGCAACGCTTCCGGCTGGATCTGAGCCGGATCCACGAAGACGACCTACGCATCATCGCGGCACTGGTCAGCCTCCTTGCCGCAGGCGTGGCTCTGACGCTGCTCAGTTTCGTCATCGCGCCGGATTCCGTGTTCAGCATCGTGTTCCTGGACCGCCAGAGCGCGATCTACCCGATGACCGTTCAGAACCTGATGCACTTCATGTTCGCACTCGGTCTCGGCGAGTCTTTCGTCCGCTTCTACAGCGCGGCCGATGCGAGGACGCAGATCGAAAAGGACCTGTTGTCCGTGGGCGGCGGACAGTTGCTGACGGATGCGGAAATCCGCGACATGCACGATCTCATCAAGCGCGACGGCGCCGGCAATGATCGCCACCTGCACCGACTCGTGCATCGCGTCATCCTGCAGTACCAGGCCACCGGGTCCGTGGGCGAGTCCCAGGCCGTGCTCGACTCGAGCGTGGAGTACTTCCAGCACGAGATCGGCCTGCGCTACAACATGCTGAAGTACCTCACCTGGCTGCTTCCCACCCTCGGCTTCATCGGCACGCTGATCGGAATCAGTCTCGCGCTCGCGGCGGCCGGCACCCTCCCGAATCTCGAAGACCACTCCGCGCTGGAGTCCTGGATCAACGCGCTTACCACGAACCTGGGCGTCGCTTTCTATACGACCCTCGTGGCGCTGGGCCTGTCCGTGGTGCTCGTCTTTCTCAGCAGCATCGCCTCCGGCAGGGAAGAGCGCGCCCTCAACGAGACGGGCCAATATTGCCTGGATAACCTCATCAGTCGGTTGCGCAACAGGAACGTCGCGGGTCGACGGGCCGAATCGTGAAGCCTCCCGCTTCAGAGCGAGAGCAGATCGGCACTTCCGCCATCGATCTGTTCGCGTCCGGCATGGGCGCATTCATCCTGATCGCCGTGATATTCATGGTGTTGTTCGCGGCGACGCCGAAACAGGAAGAGCCGGACACGCCCGAGGCCGCGTCCCTTTCCTGCCCGGAGCCGGAGCCGTGTCCCGACACGCCCGAGTGCCCGGAGTGTCCGCCCCCGGTGGAGTGCCCCGAGACGCCCGAACCCGCGTGTCCCGAATGCCCCGAAGTGGAACAACCCGATTGTCCCGAGGCACCGCCGTGTCCAACTGTAGAGGAGGTGGTATGTCCGGAAACGCCGGAGTGCCCGGTCTGCCCGGTCTGTCCCGACCCCGCGGAACCGGCGCCCGCCCCCGCGGCATCGTCCGCACCGCCGGCCCCGCAGCAGGCGTGTCCGGACCCGAGTCCGCGGACCTCGCTGCTACCTGAGACAGACCTGGTTTTCGTGCTGGACACTACCGGCAGCATGTATCGGGAAATCGAGTCTCTCAAACGAGAGTTGCACGTTCTGGTCGGTGTGCTGGAACGCATGATGCCGTCCGTCGGCGTCGGCGTCGTCACCTTCAACGACAGGATGCAGCAGCCGCAGGGTCGGCACTTCCCGTTGCGGGGCCTCACCAACGACGAGGGTGCCATTCGCGACATCAACAGGTTTCTCCGCTCGATATCGATCACCGACGCGAAGGGACCGAACCCCGATACCCCCGAGGCCGTACTCATCGCGCTTGAAACGGCCGTCAATACCACGTTCAGGCCGCATGTCCGACACCGCTTCGTCATTGTCATCACGGACGCGTACGCTTACGAGGATGAGCAGGCTCAGACGCTACAGGTTGCCCGGGCGTTCGCCCGAACCGAAGGCCAGCGGGTATCTGCCATCCATATTCGCCAAGATCGGATCTCGGAGGAATACCTGACGCTGCTTGCGGAAGCGGGTGCGGGCGAATTCGTTCCGGATCTGGGTTCGGTTCTGGCAAATGTCCTGATGGGTATCCTGCCGCGCAGCGCATCCACGCAAGTTGTAGAATGAAACGGGGCCTTCATGCTGAACAAGCAAGAATAAGTATATGATTAATTTAGATAAAGACTCTCCCGTTGTCGGCAACCTGTCGATCCTCGCAGCGCTGTTGCTGGTGCTTGGGCTTGGCGTGTCGGGCTGCGCCTCCACCGAACCCGTCAGCGACGTGAGTTTCATGATGGTCACGGAGGAGAACGAGCCCATGCCGCTGAATGCGCGCCTGCTTCCCGGCTCCAAGCTCAAGCTCGCCAAGATCTCCCTGATGAATCAGCAGGGCGAATCCAGATCCCCGGAAGACGCAAAGGAAGTCTCGGTGGAGGTCAAGGGCGGGACCTACGATGCGGCCACTGGGGAAGTGCAATTCAGCGCCGACAGGAGCGAAGTGCCGGAGGATGGCTACGAAGTCGCTGTCGTACACCCCGATGGCGCCCGGTCCGTGCAGCGATTCAAGGCGGATTTCGCGCGCATCGACGGTCCCGACCCTCAGGATGTCGCCGACTTCGACGCGAGCCTGATGTGGCGCAAGGACGGCGCCTTGTACGAAATCCCCGAGGGACTATCGTTGATTCCCGGAGAGGAATACGAACTGCACGCCCAAGCGAGCGATGTCGATGGGCGCGAGTTCAAGTCGACTGACAGCAGCTACCCGATTCCTGGCGACCGGCTGGACAAGACGTTGACCGGTTTCCATCCGAGCAATCTGAGCGAGCACGGTCTTGTCGCCCAGGACGGTCTCGACGCCGGCCGAGATGCCTACAAGGTGGATGTGGCGTACGGCGGCGAAGGCGGCCAACGCAAGTCCTTGTCGTTCAGCCACGATGCTGCGATTTCCCAAGGGCCGGCGCCGGAAATGGTGGCCGGTCTCGACATCGCTGGAGAACTGGCGTCGGAGAGTTCGATCAGTCCGGGAGACGTCAAGACGCTCGGAGTGAAGGTCACGGGGACAGGCGGCCGGTCCTGGCACCTCGGGATGGAGGGGAACGGCTCGCATGCGACGAACGAATTTCCGCTCCCTCCTTCACGCCTCGGTATACGGACGGAAAACGCCGACTATGGCCCGGCGACGTCGGAGGTGCGGTTCGATTCCGACGCGCGCGGCATGCTGGGCAAGACCTATCGGGTCATCGTGACCTATGCGGAAACCCCCGGGCTTGTGGTTGAGAAGACCTTTTCGCCGGACTTCCTCAGCATCGTGCCGGTCATGGAGGAAGACGAACTCACCTACACCGGGATGGGAGGGAATCCCGGCCGGGAAGGCCGCGACGGACAGCAGGGGTCCCAGGGGAACGACAGCGCCCGCATCATGGGCCGGGCCGGCGACGGAAGGGCGGGCGGCCACGGCACTTCGGGGCAGAACGGGGCGCGAGGCTCTCCGGGCCCGAACCTGCGCGTCATCGCGAGAGAAGTTCGCACCATCGATGCGAAGGAAAGGCTCGTGCTGTTCGAGGTGCGCGCCCCCGGCATGATGCCCGAACACCACATCCGCCTGATGGATGATCCCCCGGTTACCGTCGTTACGCGAGGCGGCACCGGCGGGGCCGGCGGCGTCGGCGGCAATGGCGGCAATGGCGGCAACGGCGGCGGTGGCTACTACTCGGGAGATGGCGGAGACGGCGGCAACGCCGGCGGGGGCGGTGATGGCGGAGACGGCGGCAACGGCGGCAACGTCAACCTCATCTACACGACGCACGAATTGGAAAAGGTCTTCATCCTCAGCAGCCTCGGCGGCGCCGGCGGGATAGGAGGGGAAGAAGGCGTTGCCGGACAACCCGGAATCCCCGGGTCGATCGATATGTGGACGGCTGACGACGAGGTGGCCAAGCAACTCAAGGACTATCCCCCGCCCGAAGTCGGCGCTTATGGCAACGAGGGCAATGTCGGCTACACGGGGAGAGCGGGTCACGACGGCTTGCCCGGACGTGTTGACATGGGAGCCGATGAAACGCAGGCATCTGCGCTCGTTCGCCGCGTGCCCGAAGAAATCCGGAAGGTGATCCTATATTGATCTCCGCCCGATCACCGGGACTCCAGGCAGGATGAGATCTTGCGCCACGCGTCGTCGATGTACCTGCCAGCGGGATAGGATTCCATGTAGCGCCGGATATCGGCTTCGACGCAACTGTCCTTGACCTCGTACCACAATCGACCTTCGTCGTCCGTGGGGACCTCGGCAGGCTCGGCGTCCGCCTGTTTCGCCGAAACCTGTGCCAGTGGTTCCGCCGCGTCGAAGCTCGGCCCGGCAGCGTCCTCTGCGGCGACAACACTCTCCCCGGCTTCGATCCGGCCACGAAGCGGGGACAGTTGCGGATGCCCCGGCGATAGCGCCCCGAAACTTTCGAGTAGTCCCCGCGCCCTGCGGTAGTCGCCCGCTTCGATTGCCCCACCGATCAGTACGACGTACCGATCGCCTATCCTTTCGATCCCTTGCACTGCCGCGACATTATCTGCATCGAGTGCGAGAACCCGTCGGAAATAGTCGGCCGCGTTTTCACCTACGGGCGAAGTCAGCCGGTCGGCACCCAGGCGCTGCTCTGCCGCGTCGAGCAATCTTCGGATCTCTAGCGCCTTGTCAAGCTCCGCGAATTGACGGTCAACCTCACTGCGCAGCCGGGCCAGTTCCGAGTCGCCTCCCCACTCACCCTCGACCGCATCGAGCAGTTGGCTGGCCCGCTGCGTGTCTCCCGCATCCAACGCCTTGCGAGTCGCGGTCTTGACATCCCGCCGGATGCCGTCCTGGACCGATCGCGCCCCGGCGTTGCCGGGGTCGAGGTCCAGCGACCGGCGTAGCATGTCGAGTGCCTCTCGTATCGCCTCGCCACCTTCCGGGTCGCGGGTCAGCCGATACTCGGCGGCGGCGACTAGTTCCGCAGCTTCCTGCAGGAGGACGCGCTGTTCCAGGGCGTCCTCGAGTGCCTTGCGCAGCCGGCCATCACCCGCAAAATCCTTCTTCCCGGACCAAAGGGTCTCCGCTTCAGTGAGCGCCTCTTCGGCCCGCTCCAGTTCGCCCTGCACGATGTCGGTCTCCACCTGCTCCGCGACGCGCCGTACCAAGAGTCCCTGCGCTTCGCCGGCCGCACTATTCGTCGCGTGAATGCTCAATGCCCGTTGCAGACCCTGAGCCCCCTTCCTTATGTCGGAGGCGGACAATGCACCGACCGGCAATGACGCCAACGTACTTTCGACCAGATCGTTCGCGACTCGCGCCGGGTCCGGCCCACGCGCCATCAGGTAGATGAGGATCGCGACGACGCCGATTACGACGAGAGCAATCGACAACAGTGCTTTTTTTCTTCGACGCGGCGGACGAAATCCCGATCTTGTATCGGACTGGCCCTCGGACGGGGTTGTCCCCTGTTTCAACGTATGCGCTCCCCCAAGCGTTCGTCATCGGGATGACGGCATCCGGGCCAGTATGATCCCGGACTAGGCACCAATTGTGAATCGGCCGCTTGCCACCGATCCCGTGGATCCAGTCTTCCTAGGCGCCTTCCCACACACTCCCGGCGATCCGACCAGATCTGGAGGAGCGTCTGCCTCAATCCTCTAGCCTATCCGAACGCGTACAAAACCACCTCTTGTGCGGCCGAGATCGATTGTCTGTCTCTTGCAGAACGCCTGATCGAAAAAAGGCTCCGCGCTCGACCCGTGCTGGCAAGGCGAGATCACGAACTCGCGCCCAACTCGCCAAGCCTCGCTGTCGAAATGCGACGCCACCCGGATCATATCCGCAGGTACGCCCCCAGACTCACGCCCCGGCATCGGATGCCTGCGCCTCTCGCAACCAGAGACTGAATCCAGTTGCGCGTGTACTTGCCGTTGCGCCAGCGCCGCTTGGGGAATCTGGAGACGTTCGGAAACTCGCCAAAAAGCTAGAAATGGTGGCCAGGGGTGGAATCGAACCACCGACACGCGGATTTTCAGTCCACTGCTCTACCGACTGAGCTACCTGGCCGGATTGGACACGCGGCCGCGGAAGCGGTCGCGCGGTCGAAGGCGCGGCGTATTAAAGCGGTTGCGCCAAAAACGGTCAACAACACCGCCCACGACTTTGGATGATCCCGCATGTTCCTCAGCGGTTGATGTGGTCGAACCCGCCGCGAATGAGTAGCGACCTCCGCCCCGTACGCTTGTGTCTCTATGCAGAGATGCGGAGTTGCATGCCCAACGCTCGGGTGATTCGCATCACCGTGGCGAACGTGGGGTTGCCGCGTTCGGATAGCGCCTTGTAGAGCCCCTCGCGGCTCATGCCAACGTCGCGGGCCAGTCCGCTCGTGTTCCCTGCCCGCGCAACGTCGTTTAGGGCAGCGCGGATCAGACTGCCGTCGCCCGGATCCTCTTCGGCACACGCCTGCACGTAAAGGCGCATATCGTCCCTGGTTCGCAAGTGCTCGGCCGCGTCCCACTTTATGAAAGTTTCAGTCATGTCTGCCCCCAAATGCGAACTCTGGTTCACATCATGGTCAAACGCAACCGGAAAAGACGCTCTCGCTTGCACTCGACCCGGTAGCCGACTCTCCTGAGTCACACGACCAGACATCCCTACCAGCATTCATCGCAACGCCCCGAGCACATCGTCCGGCACCGGCGCCGAAAACACCCCGTGGCCCGGCACGGAAACGTGGTGGGAATGCAGGGCAAGCCGCGGGTGGGCCTGCTCTTTCGATGCCGGCGATCCGTAGAGGTGGTCGCCCGCCAACGCGTGGCCTATCCAGGACAGGTGGACGCGAATCTGGTGCGAGCGGCCGGTGATCGGCTGCACGGCCACGAGGGTTCGCGTTGCTCCCCTGGCAATCGTCCGGACGCGGGTCCTGCTCGCATGGCCGCCCTCGGCGTCGATCGTCCATCCTTCGCGCGTCGGTCGGACTTCCTCGCGCAATCCCGCCACGCGATAGCGGCTCTTTCGACCCTGTTTGAGCGGCAGGTCTATGGTGAGGGTGCGCCCTGCCGGCAGGTGCCCACAAACGACTGCGACATAGTGCTTGCGTATGGTGCGCGCGTTGAAGGCGCGGGTGAGGTCTCGCTGCGTGCGCCGGTCCAGGGCGACGAGCATGACGCCGCTCGTGCCCTTGTCCAGTCGGTGCACGAGGCGCGGGCGGGAATACGCGGCCTTGAGCTCTGGAAGCAGGCACGGTGCCCCAGTCCGATCATCCAGCACGGAAACCCCGCTCGGCTTGTTGATGACCAGCAAGCTGCCGTCATCGAAGACGACGTCAAGCATCCGCAAGGGTGCGCGCGATGTGCAGTACGGCGCGGCAGATCGTTTCGATCTTCTCGAGGTCGATCGTTTTCGGCCAGCGGTCGTCCGGGTGGTGGAACCAGGGATTCTTGCCCAGCAGCGAGATGTACCTCCCGCCGGCGTCGAACACGTTCATCGCCTCTCCCGCTGGACGGACATCGACCGGCGTGATTTCCCGGGGTGAAATGCCGAACGACGTCAACGTCTTAAGACCCCTGTCGAACAGATCGGGGGAAGCCTGGTACCGAACACCGCTGGCCAGCGTCGCTCCCGCAAGTTGGCAGTCGGCGGCGGCGAAGTTTGCGCCAAGGTGAATCCAGGCGCGCGCTTGCCTGCCGAGCTTCGGATGCGCCGCCATGAAGTGCGCCAGGCCAACGTGGCCGAGTTCGTGACCCGTGTTCGCCGTGAAGAGCACGTCCGAGCGGCCCGGGTCTCTCGCGAAGTGCCGGATGCATGCGAGCCACGCGGCGATCCCGCCTCCGCGCTCGGCGGTGGATGTCCACCAGGAACTGCGCGGGGTCATGATGACGAGCGGCGGAGCAGAGGCGTCCCGGCCCTGAATTCGCGTGACAACGTTGCAGGCTTCGGTGTCCTCGATCGTCGCGTGGGCGACAAGACGCGCCGACGATCCGGCCTCGGCGGCGGCATCCAGCCAGCCCATCTCTTCGGTCGCGACCTGCAGCACCGGCGGTCCGTATGGTTGCGCGTACTGCGGGGCGTTCATCAGCGTGAGTCCCGGAACGCCCTCGGGAGGCGCGGACCCGACCACTACCGCGCGAAACGAATCGCGCCGTGCGGCCGAAAGCGCCGTTGAGGTTGCGCCGGGGCTGGACGTCGTGACGGCAATTCCTCGACCGGTACCGTCGAGCCGTGTCAGCGGACAGGTGATGCCCGCTTCGTCCGTCAGGCCGCCATCGAAAAGGGGCACGCCTTCGGCCCGGCGACCGTCGACCTCCACCGCACACTCGTGCAGCGCACGGCGGCGGAAAGGAAACAGGTCGAGCGTCGGTTCCGCGCCGGCGGCGCGAATCGAATCCGCCAGCCACTCTGCCGTCGCGAGGTCCCCGGCGGTTCCGGTGCGGTGCTCGGGGTTCGCGTCCCAGCCTTCAATGTCCGTGCCGACGTGCCGCACGTCCGTGTCGTATCGATTCATGACACGAGGTTAATCGAAGTTCTTCAGGGACGCGCGGCTATGCCCGAGCGGGACCTCGACCAAGGACGCTACAGACCCGCAACGGCCGGGAGTTGCGAAAGGTCCTCGCTGGAAACCCCGCGAGAACCTTTCTCACAACATCACGCGACGTCGAACCGGTCGAGGTTCATCACCTTGTCCCAGGCGGCCACGAAGTCCTGCACGAACTTCTCTTCTGAGTCCCCACATCCGTAGACTTCCGCGAGTCCGCGTAGCTGGGAGTTCGACCCGAAGATCAGATCCGCGCGGGTGGCGGTCCACTTGAGGTCGCCGGTACCGCGATCACGTCCCTCGAACACGTCCCCGGCGGCGGTGCTCCACTCCGTGCCCATGTCGAGCAGGTTGACGAAGAAGTCGTTCGTGAGCGACTCCGGCCGGTCGGTGAAGACGCCATGCCCGGACTGATCCGAGTTGGTGTTGAGCACGCGCATGCCGCCGACGAGTGCGGTCATCTCGGGCGCCGTGAGCGTCAGCAGTTGCGCCCGGTCGATGAGCATCTCTTCCGTCAACATGCCGTTCTGGCCGTTCTGGTAGTTGCGGAACCCGTCAGCGTTCGGCTCAAGCGGGGAGAAGGACGCAACGTCCGTCTGCTCCTGCGAGGCATCCGTGCGGCCCGGCGTGAACGGAACCGCCACGTCGTGCCCGGCGTTGCTCGCGGCCTGCTCGATGGCGGCGCATCCGCCCAGGACGATCAGGTCGGCGAGCGAAACCTGCTTGCCGCCCGATGCCGAGCCGTTGAACTCCGCCTGTATCCCCTCGAGGGTCGACAGCACGTTGGCCAACTGTGCCGGCTGGTTGACTTCCCAGTCCTTCTGCGGCTCGAGCCGGACGCGCGCACCGTTCGCCCCGCCGCGCAGGTCGGAGCCGCGGAAAGTCGATGCCGAAGCCCAGGCGGCCGAGACCAGTTGGGAAACGGAGAGGCCCGAACCCAGGATCTTCGCCTTGAGGGCGGCGATGTCCCCGCCGTCGACCAGCGGATGGTCGGCCGCCGGGACGGGGTCTTGCCAGATGAGCGCCTCGTCCGGGACTTCCGGACCCAGGTAGCGCGCTCGGGGACCCATGTCGCGGTGCGTCATCTTGAACCATGCCCGCGCGAAGGCGTCGGCCAACTCGTCCGGGTTCTCGTGGAATCGCCTGGAGATGGGCTCATAGATGGGATCCATCCGCATGGCCATGTCCGCCGTGGTCATGATCGGCGCATGCCGCTTGGACGAATCGTGCGCGTCCGGCACCAGGTCCGAGCCGGCGCCGTCCTCGGGCACCCACTGGAACGCCCCGGCGGGACTCTTCACGCACTCCCACTCGTAGCCGAACAGGACATCGAAGTAGCCGTTGTCCCATTTCACGGGGTTGGCGGTCCAGGCGCCTTCGATGCCGCTCGTGATCGTGGCCGAGCCATTGCCCGTCTGGAAGCTGCTCTTCCAGCCCAGGCTCTGCTCGGTGATGTCGGCGGCCTCGGGCTCCGGGCCAACGAGCGCGTCGTCGCCCGCGCCGTGGCACTTGCCGAAAGTATGTCCGCCGGCGACGAGCGCGACGGTTTCCTCGTCGTTCATTGCCATGCGGGCGAAGGTCTCGCGAATGTCGCGGCCCGAAGCGACCGGGTCCGGAACGGCGTTGGGGCCTTGCGGATTCACGTAAATCAGGCCCATCTGCACGGCACCGAGAGGCACTTCGAGGTCCCGGTCACCGGTGTAGCGGTTGTCACCGAGCCATTCGTTCTCCGAACCCCAATAGATGTCGGCTTCCGGCTCCCAGATGTCGTCGCGTCCGCCGCCGAAACCGAAGGTCTTGAACCCCATCGACTCCAGGGCGCAGTTGCCCGCCAGGATCATGAGGTCGGCCCAGGAGATCTTCCTGCCGTACTTCTGCTTCACCGGCCAGAGCAGCATGCGGGCCTTGTCGAGGTTGGCGTTGTCCGGCCAGCTATTGACGGGTGCGAAACGCTGGTTGCCCGTCCCGCCGCCGCCACGGCCATCGCCGACCCGGTAGGTGCCGGCGCTGTGCCACGCCATGCGGATGAAGAGCGGACCGTAGTGACCGTAGTCGGCCGGCCACCAGTCCTGCGACGTGGTCATCACGTCGTAGATGTCCTGCTTCAGGGCACCGTAGTCGATGCTCTTGAACGCTTCGGCGTAGTCGAAATCCTCGTCCATCGGATTGGACAGGTCAGACTGCTGGTGCAGCACGTCCAGTCTCAACTGGCGCGGCCACCAGTCCAGGTTCTCGGTGCCGCCGCGCGCGGCGGTGTTGCCTATTCCGCCCGTCACCGGGCACTTGCTCTCGCTCATGTTTGACTCCTTCCAGTGTCCCTGTCGTGTCGTGTACTGCCTCACCACCAAGCATGGCAGTACTTAAGACAAAATATCCGACCGTTGGTGCGAGCGTAGGATTTTGATACCTTCGCGTACAACGATTATTACTGAATGCAATAATCGTATTTTACGAATACCGACACCCGAGCCGCGAATGAAACGTCTACCCACGATGAAACAGCTCCAGTACCTGGTCGCGCTGGCGGACACGCAGCATTTTCGCCGGGCGGCGGAGCGGTGCTACATCACCCAATCGACACTCAGCGCGGGCATTCGCGATCTCGAGTCCGTGCTCGGGATTCCGATCGCGGAGCGTTCGAACCGACACGTGCTGATCACCCGCGTCGGCATGCAGATCGCCGAGCGGGCGAGGGCGATCCTGCGCGACGCCGAAGAGGTCATGGAGATGGCCCGGGCCGGCCGTTCTCCAATGACTGGGGAGATGCGCCTCGGCGTGATCCCGACCATCGGCCCGTTCCTCCTGCCGCGGGTCCTGCCGGTGCTGAGGGACCGGTTCCCGGAGTTGACGATCTTCCTCCGGGAAGAGCAAACCGCCCCGTTACTCGCCCGACTGGAAGAGGGGGAGCTGGACGCCGCCCTGATCGCACTGCCCTACGAGACAGAAGACCTCAACATCGACGTCATCCTCAAGGACGAGTTCATGTTCGCCTGCCACCGCAGCCATGCCCTCGCGAACGCCGATGAGGTTTCCCTCGAAGCGCTTGCCGGAGAGCAGCTCATGCTGCTGGCGGAAGGCCACTGCCTCAGAGGCCACACCCTCGATGCCTGCGGTGTGGGCGACACCAGGGCGCGCGCGCAGTTCGAGGCCAGCAGCCTGCACACGCTGGTGCACATGGTGGCGGCGGGCATCGGCGTCACCCTCATACCGCGGCTCGCGGTGGACGCCAACGTCATCCAGGGAACCGGCATCTCGCTGTCAAGACTCGCGGCGCCCGCTTCCCGCGACATCGGGTTGGCATGGCGACCGACATCGCTGCGAACCGACGACTTCCGGCTGTTGGCGAAAACGCTGAGGGAACTGCCCGAAGCAGCCTGATCAGTCCGCGCTTTCCTAGTGCGGGATCAGGGGTCAGAAGACCTGAAACGACCGCACAACCAGTGATCGACGGACAGTTTCCCGCCTCCCGAAAGCGCCAACGGAATGAACATGATGATGAAGATCACGGGCAGCTTGTAGTTGCCGGTGCAGACGCCGTCCTCGCACTCGCGCGAGATCCGGTAGCCATCGAACAGATCGGAGAGCGAACCGAATCCGTCGGTTGGCAGGTGCGCCGCGTAGATGGCGACCAGCGTCACGACGATGAGGCACAGGGACACGTACCGGGTCGCGAAGCCGACGATCAGCAGCACGGCGCCGATCAGTTCGAACCACGTCGCCATGAACCAGTTCACATCCGCGGACATCAAGGAGAAGGGGAACGGAAAATCGAGCCGCCCGAACCAGTTGCTGCCGCCGAATTTCGCGGCGCCGCTCTCGAAATACTCGTAACCGAGCAGAAGTCGCAGCACCAGCAACGAGATATACCCGCCCGCGACGGCAAGGTAGGCCCTCACACATCGCTCGAGGTTGAGGATTGACCGTATCAGTGATTCCATCTTTTTTGTCGTCATCCGAGTCACCACAGGTTGCCCATTTTGTCGTTCGTTGTCGATGCCGCGGCACGCGCCTGTTTTGACGCGCTCGATCCCGCAATCCCGGAAGACTGGCGGGTACTGGCGGCGAACCTCGCCCTTCGCTGGCGCTCCGACACGCCCCGGCGCGTCGGCCTCGCCGGCGGCCAGGGTGCGGGGAAGTCGACGCTGTCCCGCGCGATCATTTCGGCCGGTCGGCACTTCGGGCTCCGCGTCGTCACTCTTTCCATCGACGACTTCTACCTCACGCGTTCCGAACGCGAAGTGCTGGCGAAGAACGTACATCCCCTGCTGGCGACGCGTGGACCGCCGGGTACCCACGATATTGCGCTCTGCAAGTCCGTCATGGATGCGCTTGACGCCGACGGCGTCGTAACGGTTCCCATCTTCGACAAAGGCTTGGACAACCGCGCGCCGGAAACGCTCAACGTGCAGGCACCGGCCGACGTCGTTCTGCTGGAGGGCTGGTGCGTCGGTGCGCGGCCCGAGCCACCAGACCGGCTCGATCAACCAATCAACAGCCTTGAAGCCGCATCGGATTCGCAGGGTCTATGGCGGCGTCATATCAACCATGCCCTGGCGACCGACTACGCCCGGCTGTTCTCGGAGTTGGATTGCCTTGTCTTCCTCCGCGTGCCGAACCTCGACGCCGTGGTGCGATGGCGCCTCCAGCAGGAAAGCGAACGGCCGCCCGAACTCCGCCTCGACAAGGCCGAGGTCGCGCATTTCGTCGCCCACTACGAGCGGCTGACACGCTGGATGCTGGAAGACCTGCCGGGCCGCGCCGACGTGCTTGTGGAACTCGACGACGGACATCGGGTGGCCGGGTGTACGCTTGCGAGTCACGGGGAACTACCGACCAACGTGTCTGGAACAGACTGATGCGACCCCGTTGGCTCGCTGCCGCCCTCGTTGCTGTCACCGTAACCGCCTCCGAGACGGATGACCCCGCACAACCCGTCAAGAGCCCCATTGACGACCGGGAGTACCGGTACGTAGTGCTGCCGAACGACCTTCGCGCGCTGCTCATCCACGACCCCGGAAGCGGCCGTGCTGCCGCATCGGCCAGTCTAGCGCGAGGGAGGGACCAGGACCCCGTGCGGCAGGAGGGCCTCGCCCAACTCGTAGAGCATCTCTTGTTCGTCGGCACTCACAAGTACCCGGAAATCGACGGATTCGCAGACTTCGTGCAGAAGCACAACGGTGCCTATGGCGCCTACACCGCGACCGACCGTACCACCTACCATGTCCAGATCGACGCCAACCACCTGCCGGAGGTGCTCGACCGTTTCGCGCAGTTTTTCGTCGCACCGCTATTCGAACCCCACCATATCGAGCGGGAAAAACAGGCCGTGGAGAAGGAAAACCAGCAAATATGGTGGCAGAAAGTCTGGCCGGAAATAGCAGTGTTCAGACAACAGCTCAACCCAAACCACCCCTGGTCGCGGCTCCATACCAGCAATCTGGAAACCCTGAGCGGCATCGGCGGTCCGGAAGTACGCGCCTTCTTCGAAGCCAACTATTCTGCCGATACGATCACGCTCGCGGTGCTGGGACCTGCAGACCTCGACGTGCTACAGGCGCTGACTACGCGCTCTATATCCAGGGCGCGAGCGACACGATCGAGGAGCGTGCGTCCATCGCCCTGATCGGGTTGATGCTGAACGACCGGTATTTCACGGCATTCGCAGCGGACGACGACCAAACCTACGTCGCGCATGCCCGTGCGCTCCCCATCGCACGGCTCCCCGGGGTCATGTTCGTTCAGTTCTCGGAGACCGACGCCGAAGAGCTCGAAACGCGTACGCAGGCATTTCTCGACGAGCAGCGGTCGTGGTTGCGCGAACTCTCCGAAGCCGAACTGGAGGAATACAAGAGCAGATGCATCGAGACCCTCCCGCCGCTCGATCGCAACAATCGCGATCGCATGGCACGCCTCGCGCGAAATCTCGCCGCGCGTGTGCTCACTTTCGACGAGCGGGACCAGTTCGTAAGGGCCGTGAGACAACTAACGGTCGCCGAGATCGCGGACGCCTACGACTCCCTTGTCGATCCGTCTCGCGGTAACCGGCTGACCGTGTACAGCCCCGGGCCCGCGGGCACCGTTCCGCAGGATGGAATGCTGGTGTCCTCGGTGGAGGAGTTGATCGAGTCCACGTCCCCTGGTCCGTCTGCCGCGCAGTGATGCACGACCGGACCGGGCAGCAGCCCGTTTCGGTCACCATGCCAATCGCCGATGGTGTCGTTTTCGCACTGACGGCCCGTTCAGGGAGGATTCAGCAGGCGCGGTCTAGTCTTTCCCCATCGAATTCAAAGCCGAGGGATTGACATGCGAATTCAACGTTTGATCCAGCCAGCAGCGCTGGCAACCGCAACGATTCTTGCCGCGGGCGTACAGGCGGCGAGTCACTATGACACCGCGCGCGTGATCGACGTCACCCCGGTGTACGAGAAGGTGCGCTACGCCATGCCGGTCGAAGAATGCGGGCCGCAAACCGTTCGGCTCCCCGAATACCGCGCGCCCGGGACTGCCCAGATTGTCGGTGCCGTCATTGGCGGCGCCCTCGGCAACGCCGTCGGGCACAAGAAAAGGAACAAGCAGGTCGGCACGGCAGTAGGCGCCGTACTGGGAGCGAGCATCGCGAACGACATCGCGAGAAATTCGCGCGGTGACTCGCGTGTCCGCTACGGAACGCGAAACGTCTGCCAGACGTTTACCGAGTACCGCGACGAAGATCGGCTGCTCGGCTACGACGTGCGCTACCGGTACGCCGGCCAAACCTATACCGCGCGCATGAAAAGGCATCCCGGCGACGAGATACGCATTCGCGTGACGCCGATCGAGTGATGTTTCACGCCCGCCGGGTTGCCGTCCCCTGACAGCAACCCGGTTGGGCACCTCCCGTCCGTCCGGGCCACGCTCACGGCGAGACCGGACAGCAAGTTCCCCAAAATTCACGTGCCAATTCCAGGCCATCTGTGCCAAATTTGGCCCGATGCCCCTGGCGGCGCCTGACGCCGTACGCAGAGAAAGAGATGCGCGTTCTGTTGGTCGAGGACGAAATGCTCCTGCGAGCGCAGGTCGACAAGTACTTGCGCGATGCGGGCTTCATCGTCGATCTCGCGCCCGACGGCGAGAAGGGACTCTATTTCGGCCTCGAGTTCGACTACGACGTCGCGGTTATCGATCTCGGCCTGCCCAAGATGAACGGCATCGACCTGATCGCGGAGCTACGCAAACAGAACCGCGCCTTTCCCATCCTCATTCTGACCGCCCGCCGCGACTGGCAGGACAAGGTGACCGGGCTGGAAGCCGGCGCCGACGACTACCTGACCAAGCCGTTTCACCTCGAAGAGCTGAAGGCGCGTCTCGATGCCCTGATGCGGCGCGCCGCGGGATACGCCTCCCCGGTGATCGAGAAAGGGCCGTTGAGTCTCGACCTCGGCGCCAAGGAAGCCCACCTGCACGGCGAGGCGCTGGATCTGACGGCATTCGAGTACCGGGTACTGGAGTATCTCGTCATGAACCCGGCCCGGGTCATTTCGAAGGCGGAACTGACGGAACACCTCTACGAGCAGGACTTCGACAGGGACAGCAACGTCATCGAAGTGTTCATAGGCCGCCTGCGCCGAAAGCTCGATCCCGACGGGACGCTCGTGCCCATCCGCACCGTTCGAGGCGCGGGCTACCGCTTTTCCCTCTAGTGACACCGCATGAGCGTTAGCCTGCAGCGTCGCCTGATGGCGACGACCGCCATCGCCCTCTGCGTGTTTCTCCTGGCCGCCGGCTGGATATGGGAGCGATTGTTCACGGCCAGCGTACGCGCGGGCGCCGAAGAGCAAATGCTCATCGTGGCGTATGGCCTAGTCAATGCGACCAGGAAAGATGCGGACGTCGCGGCTTTCCTTGGAACCTACGCAAGCGAGGCCGGGCCCGGGCAGCGGGTACCCGTGGCGGGCCCGTCCATACTGCTCCCCGACGAACTTGGCGAACCGCGACTTTCCCGACCGAATTCGGGTCTCTACGCGTATATCGAGACAGCGGACGGTTCGTTGGCGTGGCGCTCGCCATCCATGGCCATCACGTCGGTGGCCGCGGCGCCCAAACCGCGGCCACCCCCTGGAGACTCGCGCTTCCACAAGATCGAGACCGCCGGTATCGAGCCCCGATTCCTCCTTGGCTACACGGTGATCCTCGAAGAGCTTGACGACTCGGAGCTTACTTTCTGGGTACTGAACGACCAGTCCCCGTTCAATGCCGAGATTCGCGAGTTTCGCAGAAGTCTCGTGGTCGGCGTGATCGCCGCCACGCTGCTCCTGATCGTTCTGCAACTCGGCACCCTGCGGTGGGGACTACGCCCCCTGCGACGGATGGCGGAGCGAGTCCGCGGGCTGCACGCCGGTCAAGGCGGCGACATCGGCGAGGACTACCCGGCGGAACTCGCCCAGCTCGCGCGCACCTTGAACCGTTTCGTGGCGCACGAACTGGAGAGCCGGGAACGCTATCGCCGCGCGATGGGCGACCTCGCGCATAGTCTGAAAACACCCTTGGCCGTCCTGAAGAATGCCGTGACAACACCGGACAGACCCGACAAGTCGCTGTTCGACGATCAGCTTGATCGCATGGAGGAGACGATCGGTCGTCAACTCTCGCGCGCTGCGGCAATGCCCGCCGTGCTCCCGCACGAACCCCTGGCGGTCATGCCCGTGGTTGAACGTCTGTGTCGCGCGCTCGACAAGGCATACGTCGAGAAGCGTGTCGACGTCGAGATACGTCCGGCACAAGTGCGGGTGCGCGCGGACGAACGCGACGTGATGGATGTCCTGGGCAACCTGCTGGAAAACGCCTACAAGTACACGCACTCGAAAGTGCGCATCACGGCAAGGCCCGACCAGTGTCCTGCGGCCCACGCCGACAGCCCGTCCGGGAGCCCGTCTGGTTCAAACGCAGCCGAGCAGGACGGGCTCGGCACGGGAGTGCGCGACGCCATTTGCGTCATCGTGGAGGACGACGGCGACGGCATCCCGGAAGCGGCGAAGCGCTACGTATTCGAACGGGGCGCGCGCGCCGATACCGCCCATGCCGGCCACGGCATCGGTCTCGCCTCCGCCGTGGAGCTGGCGAGCGCCTACGGTGGCACGGTGGAACTCGCCGACAGCGACCTGGGCGGCGCCCGCGTGATCCTCAAGCTGCCGGCATAGGCTCTCCGCCTAGGCCAGTGCGCGCGACCGGTCACAGGCACCGCAATTGCCCTTGAACGCGTTTCCTCCGGGGCGGATGATTGGAGTCAGTGAGAGTCGCAGGGCTTGCGACCAACAGATTCGGAGACAGGGTATGAAATCGAACGATGCAACGACGACCGGATGCTTCCGGCAGCGGCTCCTGCACTTCCTTGCGGTCGCAGTTCTGCTGACGCTAACCCCCATTGGGGCTGTCCAGGACGACGCGCCGCCCTCGTCCGAATGGAAGGCAATAGATGCCTACAACGAAGCGATGGCCGCATATTGGACGAAGCAATCGGAGATACGCAATGCGGATGTCTCGGCGGACGAACTGGAGCGCATGCGACAGGATCTCGTATTGCCCGACTCCGGTCCCGCCGTCACCGCCGCAATGACCATCATCGAGTCGAACGGCGAACGGCTCGAAGATGCCGCCAGCTTCCTCATGACGCGGGCACGCCCGGCGGAAGAGGAGCAGCAGTCGATCCTGGACGCAATCGCGTCACACGTCGGGCCGGACTGGGCACTCGTTGAGGATTACATCGCATCTCAGGCCAGGTTCCTGGAAGAATACGGACCCGACATCGTCAAGCAGCCGACCTGGCGGGCCGTCGCCGCCGCGCGAGCCGTCATCGAATCGAACCACGAGCGCTCGCTGGAAGCAGCCGATTTTCTCGTGCAGCAAACCTACGCCATCAACCCGGGAAGCCTTGCGATGATCCTCTCGTCGTGGTGGTTGCCTCCCGGCAGGGAATTCGGTGAAGCCACCCTGTTGAATCTGCTCGGCCCCGACTGGGGCGTCGTTCGAAACTATCTCGACGAATTGAACGCATGGCAGGAAAAGGAGGCGGCGATTAGCGAGGCCGACATTGCCGAGGAAGACAAGGCGAGTCGCCTGAAGGAACTCGGCAAATCCCCAAGCCCCTACCGCGCCGCGGTCGCTGCCCTCGCCATCGTCGACATCGGCGGGGCCCACGACAAGACCCGCGAAGCCGCCGAGTTCCTGCTCGACCACCCGACGCGCGGCGGCGCCGACAGGGCGCTTCGGGGCGCGCAGGCGATTGCCGCCCACTTTCCGGACTACGATCAATGGCCGCTCCGGCTCAAGCAGGTCAACGGCCTGTCGTCCATTCACCAGCCCTCCAGGTCATTCATGACGGCCCTGTCGCAAACCCTTGAAGACCCGTTGGCGCGGGCGACCGCGCGGTACTTCGCCGCGAGCTACCTGATCCAGTCGGCAAACAACCCGAATCTCTCCGTCGACGAGCGCATTGCCCAGCAAGAGCAGGCCGAGGAATTGGCGACCGGGCTGAGCGCGGGCATCGAGGACGAAACGTTCGTCCTGACGCAGCAGTCGGACGACGGGACAGAGGTCCCGATGACCTACGCGGACGCCGAAGCTGAATTGTTCTACAGCCTCGACTCGACCATGGTCGGCAGCGTCGTCTCGGATGTCACGGGGCGACGCGTGGACGGTACCGAAGACACGCTGGCAGCCTACGCGGGACGCGTCGTCCTGGTCGACTTCTGGGCGACCTGGTGCGGACCATGCAAAGAGGCCTTCCCCAAGCTGCGCGAGATGACCGAGGAACTGCCGGAGGAGCACTTCCAGATCATCGGCGTGAGCGTGGACGCGGAACTCGACACGGTGTTGGACTACCTGGCGGACGAACCGCTGGCATGGGTCGTCTGGCATGTCGGCGACACGAGCGAGCTCGTTCGCAGGTGGCGCGTCACCGGCTACCCGACCTACGTGCTGATCGGTCCCGACGGCACGATCCTCAGGAAATACCCGGGCGCCTTCAACGCCGAGTTCAAGGCTGAGGTCGAACAAGCCGTGCGGGACGCGAGTACCCCCGAAACCGATGCACTGTCTTCGACCGACCCCTGGAACGTCATCGCTGCGTACGACGAAGCGAGCAGCGGATCGCCGTTGTAGGCCGTTGGCCGAGTACGTCAAACTCGTGCGCGGGGAGAACTGACCCAAGGTCGATTCACGCGTTATTTACTGCGCTAATGCTCGACGATCTGCCGAATCGCTTCAAAAAAACGTGACCTAAACGCTTCGGCGTCCATCTGCTGCACGGCCGCGGCACACCAGCGCTCGAGTAGCGAGTCGACATCCGCCGGGTCGTGGTCCCGTGCGGTCATGCCGGTCTGCAGTCGGCCCACCTGGACCTCCATTCGGAAGCCTTGATCCTCGGGCGGGGAGGAGATTCCCGCGCCGATCTCCGCTTCAATGGCCAGGCGGCGCAGGAACGGGACATCCGGCTGGACCTCGGTGTCGAGGCGCGGCCTGAACAGCTCCGCCAATTCGCCGGCTTCCTTGAGCCATTCGTCTTTCGATCCGCCGTTCCGTTCGATTTCCGCAAGTCTCGCATCCAGCAAGTCGACGCGTTCCACTCGCGCGAGCTCGGCCCGCAGGCGTTGCCGAGCCGCGCGAAATCCGATCTCGCGCTCGTGGTCGGACAACGTGCGTTGCGCCCGCCGCTCGACCTCCCTTGGCAATCCCTCGAGGGCTTCGATCTTGCCCCGGCAGGCGTTCAGCAGACGGCGGGCATCATCCATCGACTCGGCCGCCGCGATGGTCTCTGCAAGGTCTTCGATCAGGGTGGTTGCCCGGTCTACGGCCTGCGCCAAACGCGAGCGGCGCTCTTCGCGGCCCGCATCGCGGCTGGCAAATGCCTGGTCGCAGATGCCGCGAAACTCCTTCCACATCGCCTGGTCGATTCGACGGCGCGTCGGGCCGACGCGTTTCCAGTCGGCCTGCAGCCGTTTCATTGTGTCGGTCTGCTCGCGTATCGGACCATCGGCTTCAACCGCGGCCCGAGCTTCTTCAACGATGGCTTTCTTCTTCGCCTCGTTGCGCTCCCACTCCTCGCGCAGATGGCCCGTGATCTTGTCCGCGACGGCCTTGAACCTGGAGTCCACCCGCCGTCCCGGCGACCTGTCCACCGGGCGGTAGCTGCGCCACTCCTCCCGCGCCCGCCGCAGGATCAGCTCCACACCCTTGAAGTCCGCGTGCTCCCAGTCGTTTTCCTCGACGAACGCCTCAAGCTGCGCGCAGATCGTGCGACGCTGCTCAAGATTGAATTTGCGTTCCTCCGCGAGTTGCTCGAAGTGTTGCTTACAGGGCGCGAAGGCTCGATCCGCGGCCGCATCGAATCGCTCCATCAACGCGCGGTCCCTGGCCGACTGGATGCGGCCAAGCGCCTTGACGCGACCTCGCAGCGTCTTGATCCGTTCGAGCTGGGTGTTCGGATTCAATGGATGGTCAGCGAGCGACTCCATTTCCTGGCACAGGGCTTCGCGCTTCTCGCGCAATGCGAACGCTTGCCAATCGGCAAGTTCACGCAATTTGCGCGAACTCGAGGCGAGCTTCGCGATCGGCCTTTGCTGGGCCGATTTCGGAAGGCGTCGAATCCAACGGTTCGCCTCGCCTTGCAGGCGCAACGCTTCGTTCACCTCGCCCGCTTCGGCCGCCTCCTCGAGTGCGCCGATCGATTTGGTGATCTCCTCCTGTACCGTGGCGTATGCGTCGCGGCACTCCTGGTCCACTGCGTTGAACGCCTCCTGCGCCACTGCCAGCAGCGCGACCCTATCCGGGGGAGAGGATGTTTCCGGCCAGGCGACTTTCCTGCGAAGCGATTCCGCCGCCCGCGCGTGCCGGCGCGCATGGGACTGCAATCGCCATCGCGCCTCGTAGTCGTCATCCCGAGGCATTTCAAGCCCCGCATGCGCATTGGCGACCTCTTCTATGTCCGTCCTGCACGAAACGGCTCGATCCAGGGCGGCGAGAAGATCGCCAAGAACCTCGCGGTCGCGCGCAAAAGCCGACACCGCTTCGGTCGACGGCACCGACTTCTCAGCCAGGGACCCCCAGCGGTTTGTAATGTTCTGCCACCGCACTTCGAGTTCGGCCGCCGCCTCCACGCTGACGGCTACCCGCGCGACGGCCTCCTGCAATCCCTGCGCCTCGCTTAGCAGACCATTGAACGAATCGCTGCCTGACATCGATCCCGACGCATCTGGTAGTTTGAATCGGGCCTCCAGGTCGGCCGGTGTTTCCGCCATTTCGCCCGAGGTTTCGAGTTGGCCAGCGTTCTCCTCCATGCTTGTCCTGAGCGCGTCCCACTCGACCTGCAAGGCATCCCGCTTCGCGTCGAACTGAACATCCCCCGCCGCCAGCCGATTCGCCGCCTCGACGAGTTCCTCCGCGCGGGCAACCAGCTCCTCCCGCTCGTGCTTGAGACCCTTCAGCGCATTGAGCTTCTCGCGTACGACGCGATGCGCGGTCTTGTCGCCGCTGCGCAGCGCATGCTCCAGTACGGTGAGTCGGCCCTCGCCGCTGACTTCCTTTGCCATGGCTACCCGGGTTTGCACATCCGGCAAGCCCGCGATGGCCGTTCCCAGTTCGTCGTCGGCGATTTGGGACAGAAGGTCTGCCGAGGGCTTCAGGACGAAGCGGGCAACCAGAACATGTGGGTGGTCGGCGAACGCATGATCGTCGCCGAGTTTCGCGAGACGGCTCGCGGCGGCGCCCGCTACCTCCGTCTCATCGAGGAGTGAACCGAGCGCGTCGACCGATTGCAGCCGCGCAATGGCCGCGGTGCGCACACCGGCGTCCGCATCGGTTTTGGCCGCTTCTTCAAGGACCGCCTGTTCCGAATCGTCCAGCGCGAGCAGAGCTTCGCGCCTGTGTGCCGGATCCGCGTCCGTCGTCTGCGGCTTGCGTTTGAAAAGTCTCGACAGCATGGCTGAACGTCATCCCGGTTCCTTCGCCCATGTTCAGCTACACGAACTTGTGCATTCCATCGCAGAACGGCTTGTTGTTGCTGTGTTTGCACCCACAGAAATACAGGGTGCCGCTGTCCTGGGCGTCGTACCGCACCGGGGTGAATTCGCTGCCCTGGTGCGATCCGTCGCAGAACGGCTGGCTGGCGCTCTTTCCGCACGCGCACCAGAAGTATTTCGCGCCCGCTTCGACTTCGACCGCAAACGGTCCCCTTTGTGCAACGTTCGGCTCCGCCATGGTGCTCAAGCCCCTATTGGTTTTGAAACATTCTAACCGCAGAGGTTCCCGCAAGTACCGCATTCGAATTGGCTCCTCCGCAAAAAAGTGCAGCGGTGACCGCCTCCCGGGACGGCATTGCGGCCGCGACGGGCCTTCCATGGGACAATCGTGTCCGGGGAGCGCCAGCGACCAGGCACGACTGTTCCATGATCGACGAGCGGGGCCGGGCCACAGGCGGAGCCGAAGGCTGCGGCTGTGGGGCACTCGCCTGTATCAAACGCGCAAGCAACCGGGGAGCGATGTTCCATGGATGGCGAGCGGGGCCGGGCCAAGAGTGGCGCGAATTGGCGTCGGCCGTGGGGCGCTGTTAATGTCGCTTCCCTTGTAGCGGTTGCGGCGCAATCAGATGGCTAGGTGGGACAGGACCGAGACGACTTCCATACCCGACTGGTTCTGGCAGGCCGTCGAGACCCCCAGCGAGGAGCGATTCGTAGAGGTCGAAGAGTGCGATGTCTGCTACCGGCTCTGGGGAGGCGCCGACAAGCCGGGGATGTTGCTGATTCATGGTATGAACGCCCACAGCCGCTGGTGGGACTTCATCGCGCCGCAGCTCCTTGCCGATTACCGGGTTGCCGCGATGGACCTGACCGGCATGGGCGATTCCGATTACCGCTACAGGTACGAAGCCGAAACCTACGCCCGCGAGATCGTCGCGGTATGCGACGCGGCGGGATTCGACAGCGGCGTGACGGTCGTCGGCCACAGCTTCGGCGGCGTGATGGCGGTGAAGGCGGCCAACCTCCACCCGGATCGCTTCGGCGCGCTGGTGCTGGTGGACTCGGGCATCCGCCACCCGGACGAACCGCCGTCGAACCAGCCCCTGATGGGCGGCGGCCGGCCGAAGGTGTACCCCGACCGGGAGTCCGCCGAGAACCGGTTTCGCCTGTACCCGCCGCAGCCCTGCGAGAACCGCTACATCATGGAGTACATCGCCAGGCATTCCCTGTTGCGGGTCGACGGCGGCTGGGCGTGGAAGTTCGACGAGGAGTTGCCCTTGACGACAAAGGGCACCGACCGCACGCCGGAGGACTACACCGGGATACCGATACCCGTGGGCATCGTGTATGGCGCCGAGAGCAGGTCGTTCACGCCCAGCACGCTCGACTACACGCTGGAACTGATTGGACGCGACGTGCCTGTCGTCGCCGTCGAGAACGCCCAGCACCACGTCTTCCTCGATCAACCGCTGGCGTTCATCGACGCATTGAAGCAGGTACTGGGTCGCCTCGCGCCATGACGGGCCTGATCGGTATCTGCCTGCTGCCCATAGTCGCCTGGCTGTTATCGACCAACCGGGGGGCCGTCAACTGGCGAACGGTCGGGGGTGCCTTCGCATTGCAGGTCGCAGTCGGCGCCACCGCCCTGTACCTCCCGCCGGGACGTGCCCTTCTCGAATCCATCTCCGACGCCGCCAGCCAGATACTGGGATACAGCCTGGTGGGCATCGAGTTCGTTTTTGGCGGTCTCGCCTCCGACTCTCTCGGGTTCATCTTCGCCTTCCGGGTGCTGCCGGTCATCATCTTCTTCTCGGCATTGATCGCGGTGCTCTACTACCTTCGGGTCATGACGTGGATCGTGCGCATTTTCGGCGGACTGCTGCAGCGCGCGCTCGGCTCCAGTCGACCCGAATCGATGTCCGCGGCAGCCAACGTCGTCGTCGGCATGGCCGACGCACCGCTGGTCGTACGGCCGTTCATCGCAACCATGACCAGATCGGAGCTGTTCGCCGTCATGGTCGGCGGTCTCGCCACGGTGGCAGGCTCGGTCATGGCCGGCTACGCGGCGGCCGGCATCGAGTTCAAGTACCTGATCGCCGCCTCGTTCATGGCGGCCCCTGGCGGCCTCATGATGGCCAAGCTCCTGGTTCCGGAAACGGACGAGCCTAGGAACGACATCGCCGACCTCGACGAGGAACGTCCCGTCAACATCTTCGACGCGGCGGGGGATGGCGCGATGCTGGGTCTCCGCGTCGCGTTCGCGGTCGGCGCGATGCTGGTCGCCATCATCGGACTGATCGCGTTGCTGAACGGCATCATCGGCTGGGCTGGGGGATTCTTCGGCGCTCCCGACCTGACGTTCCAGCAGGTGATCGGCTGGCTGTTCATGCCCGTCGCATGGATCGTCGGCGTGCCCTGGGCCGAGGCGGCCGAAGCCGGCAGTTTCATCGGCCAGAAGATCGTCCTGAACGAATTCGTCGCCTACCTCGATTTTGCCCCGCACATCCCCGATCTGTCCGAAGGCACCGTCGTCATCGTCACCTTCGCGTTATGCGGATTCGCGAACTTCGGCTCCATCGCGATACTGCTCGGCGGCTTGAGCGCCATCGCGCCGAGCCGCAGGGAAGATATCGCCCGGTTCGGCATGCGGGCGCTCTTCGCGGCCACCCTCGCGAACCTCATGAGCGCTTCGTTGGCTGGCGTCTTCTTCTGGCTATAGGTGCGGGCAGATTGTTGCCTACGAGCCGCTGGAGATGATCCCCATGCACCGGCGCGCGGTCGCCTGGTCGGTCGCAGCGATTCTTGGGACAAACGGGGTGCTGGCGCAAGAGACCGCGTCCGACGATCAGCAAGTGATCGAGGAGATCGTTGTGGTGGGATCGCTGATCACGCGCCGCGTCGTATACGAAGGCAGCGCGCCGGTGCAGACGCTGGACGCCGGACTGTTCGAGTCGAGCGGCGCGGCGCAGCCAGCGGACATTCTCAAGAGCCTGACCGCAAATACGGGTTCCTACATCGCCACCCAGCAGAACAGTCTGCAGGGCAGTTCGCAGTTCAACCTGCGGGGACTGGGCCTGTCTTCGACGCTGACCCTGATCAACGGCAGGCGGGCCGGCCTGGCGCCGGTGGCCAACGACGTCGGACATGGCTTCTTCGACATCAACACCTTGCCATTGGCGATGATCGAACGGGTCGAGATTCTTCGAGACGGCGCTTCGGCGACCTACGGCTCGCAGGCGGTGGCGGGTGTGGCGAACATCGTGACCCGCAAGGGCTTCGAAGGCCTGGAGTTCTTCGGCGGCTACCGGAGCGCCACCAACACGGCCTACGACGTCGGTTTCGCGTCCGGGTTCGGTCTGCCCCACGGCCACGTCAACCTCTATGGCGCCTGGCACGAGCAGGACGAGAATTTTCGGACCGATTTCGACTGGGTGATCCCGCGCGTCGTCGACCCCGACGGCGACGGCGATATCGTGGACGGCTCGTTCGACTCCGGGCGCGGTTCGCCAGGCAGCTTTCGCCGCGTCGTGACCGGACCGGACGGCCGTTACTTCCCCCTCCAGGTCGACGGCGCCAACGCGCCCCACTCTCCGGACCCGGATTGCCGGGCGGGCGGCGGCTATCCCAGCGACTCGCTATGCCGGCTGGACTTCACCGACCAGCGTACGATGATCGCCGCCGAACAGAGAGCCCAGTTGTTCACCGAGGCCGAGTTCGATCTGAGCGAACGGCTGACCGTTCTTTCGGAGGTGGGCTACTCCTTCAACAAGATCGGTGATCGGGTAGGCAACATGCTGCTGGTCAACGGCAACGTGGAAGGCACCAACGAGATCTTCGTTCCCGCCAGCCACCCCTTCAACTTCTGGACCGATCCGGACGGGGACGGCATCCTGACCCATGTCGCTCCCGGTGACTGGATTCCCGGCGTGCACGAGGCGGTGCCGCTCGGGTTCCTCGGCCGTCCCCTGGGCGCAGAAGCCAGCGGCGACAACTCGGGCCACGAACGGCGGCGTTTCAACAACCTGCGGGCGTTGCTCGGCGCCGAAGCTGCGCTTCCTGGGAACTGGACGGGAACCTTGCACGTCGTGCATTCACGCTCCCGCCTGCGGATCAGCGCCGATCGGCACTGGGAGGCGAAAGAGTTCACCCGCGTGGTGGCCGAGGGTCTCTGGAACCCGTTCGGCACCCGCCTGACCGCGCCCGATCTCGTCACTCCCAAGACCGTGGCCGACGACGGGCTCGCGCCGGGTCTGACCGGCAAA
Organism: Candidatus Azotimanducaceae bacterium; assembly: GCA_965203615.1. Taxonomy (GTDB): domain Bacteria; phylum Pseudomonadota; class Gammaproteobacteria; order Pseudomonadales; family Azotimanducaceae; genus VXNE01. The sequence continues at coordinate 2,400,110 of OZ241900.1, read as the reverse complement.
CGGGCGGGCAATGACGCCGGAACCTTGCGCCAGTTCGAGCGTGTCCGCGACGAGAGCGCAAAAAGCACAATGGAAGTGGTGGAGTTCGTGGCATCGGGCGACCTGATGGAGTGGCGCGGCCAGCCGCTGTCGGCGGCGGCCGGCGCGCAGTATCGCCACCTGCATTATTCGCGGCAGCCGGACCCGCTCGACGCCATCGCCGCCGGACCCCAGGGTATTCTGGAGTTTCCGGTGGCGGCGGATCAGCATGTCTGGGCGGCGTTCGTCGAAGGCCTGATCTATTTCGGCGACCGCACCGAACTGCAGGTCGCCCTGCGCCACGAGAGCTACGACCGGGCGGGCAGCACCACCGATCCGAAAATCTCCGCCCTCTTTGCCGCCACCGACTGGCTTTCCCTGCGCGCTTCCTGGGGCACTTCCTTCCAGGCGCCCAGCGTATTCCAGGCGGCCGGCAATACCGCCTCCCGCACACTGACCGACCCATTCCGTTTCGACGCGCGGGGCGTGGGGCGATGCACCGTGGATGCCTCGGGCGCGATTCTCGAGCGCGGCGACAACTTTGCCTCTACGACGGTGCTTCGCGGTGCCCTGCTGCAACCGCAAACCGCCGGCATGGCCAACCTCGGCGTGCTCTTCCGACCGCTGGACAACACCGCGCTCAGCGTCGACTACTGGGCGATCAACTACCGCAACGTCATCGCCCAGCGGCGCAGTTTCCAGGCCATACTGGAAGACGATTGCCGCGACGACGGGATGCCGAACGATCCGCGGGTGCAGCGCGACCCCTCCGGCCAGATCGTCAGAGTGACTACGGATTACGAGAACATCGCCGTCGTCGAGGCGCAGGGCCTGGACCTGAACGCCTATTGGGACGTCGAAACGCCGGGAGGCCGTCTTCGCATCGGTGCCGACGCCACGCTGCTCACCCGCTACGACGTGGGCAACGCCGGCGGAGACCTATCGGACCAGTTGGGCACCCGCAACGACACGAACGGGTTCGGTCCCACGCCCGAACTGCGGCTCAATCTCAGCCTCGCCGGAAGCTGGGGGGCGCACGACGCCCGGCTCACGCTCCGCTACATCGACTCCTACAAGAACGACGAAGTCGCGACGCTGCCGGAAATCGCTTCCTGGACCACGCTGGACCTGAACTACGGCTATTCCTTTGCCGGACCGGCGAACGGCGAAACGACGATTTCCCTCGGCGCCAGCAACCTGATGGACAAGAACCCTCCGCCGCTGCCCAGCGGCCGCACCGGCGCCCAACGCTACAACCTGCGCCCGGGCTACGACGGCTTCGTGCACGACATCAGGGGGCGGGTGCTATATGCCCGCTTGGCCTGGCGGATGTAGTTCCAGAGGACACCGAATGCCCCGGGGAACGCGAATAGTCGGTCGATTACCCGCTTAACCCCAGCTTAGCGTTCCACCCGTCTGGTACTCCGTGACGCGGGTCTCGAAGAAGTTCTTCTCCTTCTTGAGGTCCATGACTTCGGACATCCAGGGGAATGGGTTCTTCACGCCGGGGAAATGTTCGTCGAGACCGATCTGGACCAGCCGGCGATTGGCGATGAATCGCAGGTAGTCCGCCATCATGTTGGCGTTCATGCCGAGCACGCCGCGCGGCATGGTGTCGCGGGCGTAGCGGATCTCCAGTTCCGTGCCTTCGAGGATCATCTGCTTTGCCAGATCCTGCATGCCCTCGTCCCACAGGTGCGGGTTCTCGAGCTTGATCTGGTTCACCACGTCGATGCCGAAGTTCACGTGCATGGACTCGTCGCGCAGGATGTACTGGAACTGCTCGGACGTGCCGGTCATCTTGTTGCGGCGACCCATGGATAGGATCTGGGTGAAGCCGCAGTAGAAGAAGATGCCTTCGAGCACGCAGTAGTAGGCAATGAGGTTCTTCAGCAGGGTCTTGTCGTTCTCCGCGGTGCCCGTGCGGAAGTTCGGATCGCTGAGTTCCCGGGTGTACTTGAGCGCCCAGGAGGCCTTGTCGGCGACCGAGTCGACCTCGTGGTACATGTTGAAAATCTCGCCCTCGTCCATGCCGAGCGATTCGATGCAGTACTGGTAGGCGTGCGTATGGATCGCCTCCTCGAAGGCCTGGCGCAGGATGTACTGGCGGCACTCGGGATTGGTGATCAGGCGGTAGATGGCGAGTACCAGGTTGTTCGCCACCAGCGAGTCCGCGGTGGAGAAGAAACCGAGGCTGCGTTTGACGATCAAGCGCTCGTCTTCGGTCAGGCCGTTTTCCGACTTCCACAGCATGATGTCCGCGTTCATGTTGATCTCTTGCGGCATCCAGTGGTTCGCGCACGCGTCGAGATACTTCTGCCACGCCCAGGCGTACTTGAACGGCACGAGCTGGTTCAGATCGGCCCGGCAGTTGATCATGGCTTTCTGATCCACCGTGACGCGGTCGCGGCTCTCCTCGTCGACTGCGACTGAGGCATCTGTCTCATATGCCTGAACGGCCACCTCGATCGCCGTCTCGTCGATGACGGTCGGTGCCGGGGCTGCCGTTTCAGGCACTGGCGCGGCGCGGGGTTGCGGCTGTTCCGCCGGTTCGACCCGCGCTTCGAGCGGCTCTTCGCGAGCCGTTTCGGCCGTCTCCTTCATGGCAAGACCACCCACAACGCCCACGTCTTCCTGGTAGTCATCCCAGGACAATACGGTTTCCATCTACGCTCCTCTCTCTATCTCGGTTTCCCCGCTATCGTTTTTTGTTTGGCTCTCTCTTCTCGTGTGTAGCGTGCTTCGGTTCGCACTCTTTTGTTACCCGGCAGGGTTTGTCTCTGTCTCTCGCTTGCTGTCTGCTTCCTGCTTACTGGCAGGCCTCGCAATCCGGATCGTCGATGGCGCATATCTGCGGTCCAGCCTTCGCGGCGCCCGAGTCCACCGCGTTCAGTGCGCCCGTGGTATCGAGCGTCGACTTCTCCGTCGCCGTCGCGCCGAGCGACCGCAGGTAGTAAGTGGTCTTCAGGCCCCTGAGCCACGCCATGCGGTAGGTGATGTCGAGTTTTCTGCCATCGGCGTTCGCGATGTAGAGGTTGAGGGACTGCGCCTGGTCGATCCACTTCTGCCGCCGGCTCGCGGCATCGACGATCCATCGCGGCTCTATTTCGAAGGCCGTTGCGTAAAGCTCCTTCAGGTTCCGGGGTACGCGGTCGATCCGCTTCACGCTGCCGTCGTAGTACTTGAGGTCGTTCACCATCACCGAGTCCCACAGGCCAAGCCGCTTGAGATCGTGCACGAGGTAGGGGTTTACGACCGTGAACTCGCCGGAAAGGTTCGACTTCACGAACAGGTTTTCGTAGGTCGGCTCGATCGATTGCGAGACGCCGACGACGTTCGCGATGGTTGCCGTGGGCGCGATCGCCATGACATTGGAATTGCGCATGCCGCGCTTTCGCACCTTGTCGCGCAGGCTGTCCCAATCGAGCGTCGTGGAAAAATCGACTTCCAGGCAACCCGCCGGGCGCTCGTCCCCGAGGCGCCTGAGCGCGTCGATGGGCAGGACGCCCCGGCTCCAGAGGGATCCCTCGAAGCTGGCGTAGCTGCCGCGCTCCTTGGCGAGCTTCGACGAAGCGTCGATGGCGCAGTAGGAAATCGCTTCCATCGAACGGTCGGCGAAGGTAACCGCGCCGTCGGAACCGTAGGGGATGCGCAGTTCGTACAGCGCGTCCTGGAATCCCATGACGCCGAGACCCACCGGGCGGTGACGCATATTGGAGCTGCGCGCCTGGGGCACGGAGTAGTAGTTGATGTCGATGACGTTGTCGAGCATCCGCACCGCGGTGCGCACGGTCTTCTTGATCTTCTTGAGGTCGAGGGAGCGCTTCTTCCTGTCCAAGTGTTGCGTCAGGTTCACGGAACCCAGGTTGCACACGGCGATTTCGTCGGCGGATGTGTTCAGCGTGATCTCTGTGCACAGATTCGAAGAATGCACCACACCGGTATGCTGCTGGGGCGACCGGATGTTGCAACTGTCCTTGAACGTAATCCACGGATGCCCGGTCTCAAACAGCATCGAGAGCATCTTGCGCCAGAGGTCCACCGCCGGGATCTTCTTGTGCAGGAGGCTCGCCGGATCCTCGGCGATCATGGCCTCGTATTCCTCGTACCGCTGCGCGAAGGCGCTGCCGTACAGGTCGTGCAGGTCGGGAACCTCGTTCGGCGAGAACAGCGTCCACTCGGCGTTGTCGAATACGCGCTGCATGAACAGGTCCGGCACCCAGTTGGCGGTATTCATGTCGTGGGTGCGGCGGCGGTCGTCGCCGGTGTTCTTGCGCAGCTCCAGGAACTCCTCGATGTCGAGGTGCCAGGTTTCGATGTAGGCGCAGACGGCGCCCTTGCGCTTGCCGCCGTTGTGGGCGAGGCCGCTGGTGGTCATGTAGGACGCATCGCCTTCCACCTTGAGGTCCATCACGAACGGTGTCGGCGAGATAGGCCTGACGCTGCGGACGCGGCTGAATACCCAGTTCTTGACGACCAGCCAGTTGCGCTTGGTCAGCGGTCTGCAATTCACCCGCTCCGCCAGTTCCCGCACGGCGGGAATGCGAATGTCGTAGCTCTTGACGACACCCCTGAATTCCGTCGTCGAACCGTCGTCACGGATGGCTTCGTGGTCCTGGCGGCGCTCGCGATACTGTCCAGCGGTCGGCACGCCGAGGCGCAACACCTGGTAGCGCACGCCCTCGGCGAGGGCCTCGGAAGTGCTGGTGAAGTAGATCTCCTTGCCCCGGCTGACGCCACCGTCGGTCTCCAGGAGACCCTGTAGCAGGGCTAGCGTCTGTGACCGCGGCAGGTGGCTGAAGCGTCGCGCAATCCGTTTCTGTCCGTTCGACCCGTACAGGTCCTCCCGGGTGAACTCGAGGTTGGACAGGCCGGCACCCCGGTACTGTCCTGTCGTGCCGTCGCGCTCGAGGCCGACGCCTGCGGACCAGCGAATCTGCTGATATCGCTCACCGCGGCCGGTCACCCAGAAGTGAATGCCGCGCCGCCTGAGATAGCTGGTCACGAAGTCGAGATGCGAGTCACGCGTCGGGTTGCCAGACACGCCCCACTCCAATCCGCTTTTCGCACAGTGGCCGTCGCCAAGCAGGATTCCGTACATCCGGGCGTCGTCTTCGTCGAAGCCCACCACCGGCACGACCTCTTGCGGTATGACCTGCGCCACGTAGTCGCCGGTCTTCAGGTCGCCGGCGTCCAACCATTCCGGCTCGACCTTGCCTTTCGCGAGCCAGTTGAGACTTCTATTCGCGGCCTGCCCCATCGGGATGGCCCACAGCGGATGGCCGGCAGTGACCTTGAGCGGCGAGACCGAGTGCTTGACGTCCACTTCCACCATCGGATCGGACTGGCCCTGGTTGTAGGTGAACGTCTTCTGGACCTCGCGGTACGCCCCGCGCTGGCCGAGAACCAGATCGCCGGTCGCCACGTCGCGCAAAGCCTTGACGCCATCGGCGGTGTGTACGCGAGTGTCGGGGTCGAAGCACTGGTTCACCGCCACCGCCGTGTCGTTGACGACCTTGAGGAACGGCACGACACCCTGGGACTTGCCGTTGGTGCCCTTGATGTACGAGCCGAGGGCGCGCACCGGGGTCCAGTCGTTGCCGAGCCCGCCTGCCCACTTGGACAGCAGCGCGTTGTCGCGAATGGCGCTGTAGATGCCGTTGAGGTCGTCCGACACGGTGGTCAGGAAACACGACGACAACTGCGGACGCCGCGTGCCCGCGTTGAACAGCGTCGGCGTCGAACTCATGTAGTCGAACGAGGACAGCAGGTCGTAGAACTCGATGGCGCGTTTCTCCGGATCGTCTTCCTGGACGGAGAGTCCCATCGCGACGCGCATGAAGAAGACCTGCGGCAACTCGAAGCGGATGTCGTTCGAGTGGATGAAATACCGGTCGTAGAGGGTCTGTAGTCCGAGATAGGTGAACTGCAGGTCGCGTTCGGGCTTGAGCGCGGCGCCGAGCTTTTGGAGATCGAATCGCTGCAGTTCGGGAGCGAGCAACTCCAACTTGACTCCGCGCGCGACGAAAGCGGCCAGCGCCTGGCCGTACAGAGTCCCCATTTCCGCCTGCGTGGCCCGGTAGCCGGTCGCGCCCGGAACGCGCAAATCGAGAAAAGCGAGGGCTTCCGCACGCAACTGGTCGAGGAGCAGACGCGCGGTTACCTTGGTGTAGTCGGGTTCTTCTTCGATCAGCGTGCGCGCCGTCATGACGAGGGTGGTGGCGACGTCGCGCTCCGTGATGCCGTCGTACATGTTGCGCCGGGATTCCTCCATGACGCGCTCGGCATCGACATCGCTCAAGCCCGCGCAGGCTTCGCCGATGAGCGTCCGCATCCGTTCGATGTCGAGCGGATGCCGCTCGCCATCTTCGCCGACCACCTGGATTTCGGGGGTCGTGTCAGGGACTCCGGCCTCGGCCGCCTGCTCTTTGCGTATCCGCGCGCGCTCCTCGCGATAGAGCACGTAGCTGCGCGCAATCTGGTGCTCACCGCCACGCATGAGCGCGAGTTCGACCTGGTCCTGGATGTCTTCTATATGGATCGTGCCGCCGGACGGGAACCGGCGCTCGAATACGCCCGTGACGACTTGCGTGAGTTCCGATACGCGCTCGCGGATGCGCGACGATGCCGCCGCAGTGCCGCCTTCGGCTGCGAGAAACGCCTTCGTCATGGCGACCGCGATCTTGTCGTCGGTGTACGACACAACGGTGCCGTTGCGCTTGATGACCCGGAGCTGTCCGGGCGCCGTGGCGGCAAGGGATGGGGTGATGGTCTGTGTCGTCGTATCGACGCTTCCGTTGATCTGGTCGGTGCGAGATGGTCGGTCGGCGACGACTTCAGATTGCATGCGGCTCTCCCTCAAAGCCCCTGTTCCGGGGCCATTCCCAGTGAACCGATGACGCATCGCGCAGCAAGTTATTTGAGCTCGGCCACCGGTTGCATCACGCCGCAAAATCGAGCGGCACAGGGGGCGTATAGTAGTGCAGTTGCATTAAGAAAACACTACATTTTGTGTCTGTGCTGTTTCTCGTGCACTGAATGTGGAAGGTCTGTGGGTAAACGGTGGCAATCAGGGGGATAGAAGTTTGGTGCCCCGCCGCCCGTCGCCAACACGCTCGACAGCGTACAATATCGGCCCTCTGGAAGGGAGAAAACACGTAGGGCAAGCGATGCTTCGGGCCGCTCTGGTCGCTTCAGTCGCGCTGGCGACGCTGCTTGGAAACCCTTGCTTCGCGCAGGCCACCATGGCGGGAATGATCGAAGCCATAAAGGACGATACGCGCCGCACTGCCTACTACACCGGCGTCGAGGAACTCGATCCCCGCGTGATCGAGGCCATGTCGGACGTGGAGCGCGACAAGTTCGTCCCCTGGTCTGTCAGAATCCGTGCCTACGTGAACGCGCCGCTGCCCATCGGCCACGGGCAGACGATATCGCAGCCCTTCATCGTCGCGCTCATGACGCACCTCATGCAGCCGCGCGAAGGCGATCGCGTCCTTGAAATCGGCACCGGCTCCGGATACCAGGCCGCCGTTCTCGCCGAACTCGTGAAGGACGTCTATACCATCGAGATCATCCCCGAACTCGCCGAGTCCGCCTCGAAACGCCTGGACGATCTCGGCTTCGACAACGTCCACGTCAAGGCCGGGGATGGCTGGTACGGCTGGCCGGAGATGGCACCCTTCGACGCGATCATGGTCACCGCCGTCGGCAAGGACGTGCCCGGCGAACTCGTGCGCCAACTGAAGCCGGGAGGCCGCATCGTCCTGCCCCTGGGCTCGGAGTGGGAACAGTACCTGGTGGTGGTCGACAAGGCAGCGGACGGCACAATCACGAAGCGCGAAGTGCTACCGGTGATGTTCGTTCCGCTGACGGGGGGTCACTGAGGATGCCTGTCCGCGCTCCACGAAATCGAACGCTGGCTTGCACACAAGAGGAACTCGTCGAGCTTTCCAGACTTCAGCGGTTTGAGGAAGTTCGAACGGCATGGGAGGCGAAAGAGGATGTATGGAGCCGGTAGGCGGGGAATCGACACGGCTTGAAGACGTGCCGCCAAGCGACCCCTATGCATGGCGCCTGCCACAGGACGTCATCAGTCTTGAGAACTTTGACATCCCGCGGTTGCACAGGCGAAGCGAATTCGATTCGGACAAGATCGGCGGCATCATCGCTCCGCGCATGGCCGGCTGTGCGGTGAGCCGCTCGCCGGAGCAGGTCAGGGACGTGATCCGTTCAGGCAACCTGGACAGGGACGACCGGATCTTCCTCAATGAACTGATCATGCAATTCGACTGCTACGACATTCGCCGGTTCGCCATGTATTGCGGCATATCGCCCTACGAGATGGCGCGGGCCATGATCGGCTGCGGCATTCGACTCAGATTGCTGACCGAGTGGATGAACTGCCAATCGCCGAACTACGAGTCCACCGACACGCATCACCGAACCTGGGATCTCGGTGTGAGGTTGTAGCCAATCGCCAAACACCCGGCTGAAGATCGCCCAACACCTTGAAGAGAATCTCCAGCCCCAAACGCTACAAGCTGGCATGAAGGCTATTGCTGGTCACGACCCCGCACGCTTCCCCAACCGTTGACGATCAGGCAGAACAGCTTGGCGGTCGCTTCGGCGTCATACATCGCGGCGTGCGCCCGCCCGCCCTCGAATTCGATCCCCGCCCGGGCACAGGCTTCGCTCAGGACGGTGTGGCCGTACGCCACCGCCGCGAGCGACGCGGTATCGATCACCGTGAACGGATGGAAGGGATTGCGTTTCACGCCGTTGCGCTCGGCGGCCGACATGATGAAGCCGTGATCGAAGTGCGCATTGTGGGCAGTCATCACGGCCCGCTCGCAGCCGTTTCGGCGAATCTCGCGGCGTACGAACCGAAACAGCTCGCGCACCGCGTCCTCCTCGCTCAGCGCATCGCGTCTTGGGTCGGCAAGGTCGATGCCGGTAATCCGGAGCGATTCCTCCTCGACCCGCATCAGGGGGTGCGGGATGACGTTCCAGCCTCGGACCTGGTCGATCGAAATCCGGTCGGCGGACCATGCCAGGCTGACGGCCGCCATCTGCAGAACGGCGTGGACATCCTTGTCGAAACCACCGGTTTCGAGATCGATGACGACCGGGAGGAAGCCGCGAAATCGGGTGCGCATTTCCATCTTCGTCGCCCCTCAAGGCCGCGCGGCCCAAGCTTCGTTCAAGCATACATCAGCACTTGGTCTCAGGTATCACCGATCGCTTTCCCACGACGAGGGCACAGCCGGAACCCTATCCGTGACGCGCCGCATCGTCGCTGCGTTACCATGGCGCCTTCGTTGAATCCGAGAGCCCGCCAGTGAAGATCGTGCTTGCCTACTCCGGGGGCCTGGACACGTCGGTCATCTGCCATTGGCTGCAAGAGACCTATAGCGCCGAAGTGGTGACTTTCACTGCCGACATCGGCCAGGGCGAAGAGGTGGAGCCGGCCCGCGCCAAGGCGAAGGCGCTCGGCGTCCGGGAGATCTACATCGAGGACCTGACCGAGGAGTTCGTGGCCGATTTCGTCTACCCGATGTTCCGCGCCAACACGGTCTACGAGGGCGAATACCTGCTCGGCACCAGCATCGCGCGCCCGCTCATCGCCAAGCGCCTGGTCGAGATCGCCGCGGAGACCGGCGCCGAAGCCGTCTCACATGGCGCCACCGGCAAGGGCAACGACCAGGTGCGCTTCGAACTGGGTGCCTACGCATTGAACCCGGACATCAAGGTCATCTCGCCGTGGCGCGAGTGGGACCTCACCTCGCGCGAAGCGCTGATGGCGTACTGCGCCGAACGCCAGATTCCTGTCGACTTCAGCAAGGCCGGCGAAAAGTCGCCCTATTCGATGGATGCCAACCTGCTGCACATCTCCTACGAGGGTGGCGAACTAGAGGATCCCGGCGCCGAGCCGAACCCGGCGATGTGGCGCTGGACGGTCGCGCCGGAGGATGCGCCGGACACGGCGGAACACATCGAGCTTGAGTACGTGCACGGCGATGTCGTCGCGCTGAACGGCGAACCGATGACGCCCGCGCGCGTGCTCGGGCGCCTGAACGAGATCGGCGGCGCCCACGGGGTCGGCCGCAGCGACATCGTCGAGAACCGCTATGTCGGCATGAAGTCCCGGGGCTGCTACGAGACCCCCGGCGGCACGATCCTGCTGAAGGGGCACCGCGCCATGGAGTCGATCACGATGGACCGCGAGGTGATGCACCTGCGCGATGAACTCATGCCACGCTACGCGAAGCTCATCTACAACGGCTACTGGTGGTCGCCGGAACGTCGCGTGATGCAGGCGCTCATCGACGCATCACAGGATGTCGTCAACGGCCGCGTCCGGCTCAAGCTCTACAAGGGAGGCGTTTCCGTGGTCGGCCGATGGTCCGACGACAGCCTGTACGACGCCGATATCGCCACGTTCGAGGACGACGGCGGGGTCTACCAGCAGAACGACGCCGCCGGGTTCATTCGGCTGAACGCCTTGCGGTTGCGACTCGCGGCCAAGCGGGGCCGAAGCCTGAATTAGACATTCAGCCAGATGGGGGCTTCGGCATGAAAGCCATCATGGTCATGTACGACTCACTGAACCGGCACATGCTGCCGAACTATGGCTGCGACTGGACGCTGGCGCCCAACTTCATCCGGCTCGGCGAGCGCGCGGTCACGTTCGACAACCACTATGTCGGGTCCATGCCGTGCATGCCGGCGCGTCGGGAACTGCACACCGGACGGCATAACTTCCTGCACCGTTCCTGGGGTCCGCACGAGCCTTTCGATGACTCGACCTTCACCATCCTGAAGCAGAACGGCGTCTACACCCACCTGGTCTCGGACCACTATCACTACTGGGAAGACGGCGGCGCCACGTACCACCACCGCTATTCGAGCTGGGAGAACGTGCGCGGCCAGGAGGGCGACGCATGGAAGGGCGAGGTCGCCGACCCGGAGATTCCCGAACACCTGGGACGCGTCATCCGCCAGGACCTGGTGAACCGGAAGTACATGCAGGAGGAAAAGCTCACGCCCCAGGCGCAGACCTTCGCCGCCGGCCTCGAGTTCCTTGAGACCAACCACGAACAGGACAACTGGTACCTGCAGATCGAGACGTTCGATCCCCACGAGCCGTTCTTCACCTTGAAGCAGTGGAAGGACCGCTACAACTACGAATGGGACGGTCCACTATTCGACTGGCCGGAATACGCGCGGGTCACCGAGGATCCGGACGCCGTGGAGTACCTGCGCTACCAGTACGCGGCGCTGCTGACACAGTGCGACCACTACCTTGGCAGGGTGATCGACTTCATGGATGCCCACGACATGTGGCGCGACACGATGCTCCTGGTGGTCACCGATCACGGGTTCCTGCTCGGCGAGCATGACTGGTGGGGCAAGTTACGCATGCCCTGGTACAACGAGACCGCGCACATCCCGTTTTTCGCCTGGGATCCGCGCAGCGGCGTCGCCGGCACCAGGCGGCGCAGCCTGACTACCACCATCGACATCGGTCCGACGCTCCTGGAGTACTTCGGTCTGGATCGGCCGCCGGACATGGACGGAACGCCGTTGCGCGCCACCATCGAAGACGACGCCCGCGTTCGAGACACGACGATCTATGGAATGTTCGGGGGCCACGTCAACATCGCCGACGGGCGCTACGTGTACATGCGCGGTCCGGTCGAAGGCAACGCACCGCTTTACCACTACACGCTGATGCCGAGCCACCTGCGCCGCCCGTTCTCGGTTCGCGAACTCGCCAACATGGAATGGAACCCGCCGCTCGGATTCACCAAGGGCTGTCCCGTGATGCGCATCCCGTCGACCGGCCCCGTCGGCCGCGCCCCCGAAATGTTCAGGACACAACTCTTCGATCTTGCCACGGACCCAGGCCAGCTAAGCCCCATTGAAGACGACGCTGTCGAATCACGGATGATCGGGTTGCTCAAGGATGCGATGGCGGCGAATCAGGCACCGCCGGAACAATACCAGCGGCTCGGGCTCGACGATCCCTGATGGCTCGCGAACGCGGGGCCAGCCATGCGCGCGAGGCAACGGCCGTACCGACACTGCACACGGACAGACTGCTGCTGACGCCAATCGAGCCCGCACTTTCGCGTGGCGTCTTCGACCTGTGGTCCCACCCGCAGGTCTACCGGTATTCGGGCGAGATAGTCGACTACGACGGCAACGTCATCGACACGCCCTGCACCACCGAGTCCCAAAGCGATCGACCGCGGCAACGCGACATCGGGGAACGCCAAGAAGCGGAGGCGGACGTGGGAGAGTCGTGATCCGGCGCTCGGCCAGCGGTGTCGGAAGGAGCCGCCGGCGATCTTCCTTCGGGGACGTGTAGGCGGGACGACGAACCCAACGTGGCGAAATATCAAAGTTTCTAAGTAGGACAATATAATGTATATTTTCTGGAATGTAATTGTTCTATCTTGACGAAAAGTCATTTTTGTCGATAATTGACCTCAACGTGCATCCGGCACATTTTTTAAGGAGGTCAGAAATGACCATTTCAATTGACTCCATAGCAGACAAGATAGCTGCTCTCGGAGTACCTGGCCTTGTGCTGGTCGTCACGATGGCGTTGACCGGGTATGCCGGCGCTGCGGCTCTGACGACGGCCCTCGCGGCCCTAGGAGGTCCCTTCGGGATGCTCGGTGGAATCGCTTTGCTGGGTCTGTTGGCACTTATCGCCAAGGCGTTGGCCGAAGTCGGTTTCGAGGCCCTGTTCAGAGCGGTCTTGAACCGTCTTCGAGCCAAAGGGCTGACGATTCCTCAGATCAGCGAGGCCGTCGATGGCTACTGGTTTGTCTCAGCGCGGTTGCGGGACAAGCTCAAGCGGTATCTTCGCCTTTGGGGCAGCGAGTGAGAGCGGACCTGGCGCGCAGGGCGGGCACTTCTCCTCCTCCTGGGAGTGCCCAGCCCTGCCGCCGGGCGAGAACCCGGCGGACATCCCCGCTTGCCCGCTAAGGGAGCGAGGTATCGAAGAGGCATCGACCGTAGGTCGAGTTTTGGCGCCAATCGAGCAGCGTTCAGTGCAGACTAAGTCGCTGCCAAGCGCGAATGGGAAAGGCGGGAGGCGTACGGGTGAAGCACACTGTGGAGTCGGTTGCTCAAGAACGGGGCGTGCCAGCGAGTGAAGTACTCCAACTAGCAGGGGAAATCCGAATGTCGAAGGGGTCCGTGACGGACGTGCATTCCGTTGACGAACGCACCCAGATACTCCATGCCAAAACGGTGGCCGGGTTCGCTGAGGAGCTGGGAACGCCGCCCGACCAGCTTCTCAACGAGCTTGTCGATATGGGTATAGAGAAAGGATCAGTTGACGCCTATCTGTCGGTCGACGAGCAGCGGCAAGTCGCGCTGCCCGTGGAGGAGCTTGCTCGGCGCGCGCGCATGGACGCTGACGATCTGCTGCGCAAACTGGAGGAAATCGGGCGCCCGAAGTCATCGGCCAAGAGCTTGGTTACGGCCGGGGAACAGGAACTTCTCTCAGATTTCGTGCGCGCCACCCGAATAGCCACGACCGTACGGGGAATCCGTAATCACCAAGGGCTGAGTCGTGCCATCGTCGCCGAAGACGTTGGCATCTCAGAGCGCCAACTGGCCAGGATCGAGGCCGGCGAAGTTGACTTGGTCGATCCGAGGCAGGCGCCGCGTTTGGAGAAGCTCGCAACAGCACTGGGCGTCACGATTAAGGATCTATACGGAAGTACCGCAACCGCGCGCGGTCTGGAGTCCCGCAAGGATCAGGTGCCGGTCAGTGCCCTGATATCTCCAGAGGCACGATCTGGCTTTGCCCGCATCCGGGAGCGGTATCGCTGGACCATGGCGGAAGTGATGGAGTTTGCACCCCTCATGTTCGTGCTCCTAGCGGAGGGCAGTCTGGAACGGCGTCGGAGGCGGGTCGAGGAGATGCGCAATGCGCACGATGGCGCGCCCGATGAACTGCGCCGATTCCTCGCAGAGTTCCGCGAGCGCCTCGAGAAGGAAGTGGATGCGATCCGGGAGCGGGAGTTGCGGCAGAGCAGCTTTTCTGGCGGTGCGTCGGATTCACTCGCCGAGTACCTGCGCGAACTTGCCAGCGCCTTCGGCTATGCCGCTGCGGATGGCGAACCCACCGTCGAGAAGATCCTGGACTGGCTGCAGGAGACGGAAGGCCGGCGATGCCGATCGTGTGGCGAACCGATCAAGCCTGAACACGTCCATTGCCCCTGGTGCGGTGCGCACGTGGGCCCCGGGTGAGTTCGAGGGGGCGCGTAGCCGGTCGATCAGGGAAGGAAAAACTGGAGGAACAGTTGGACAACACAAAAACGGTGTACGACGAAGAACTGAACCCCGTGCTTGCCAAGGCCAGCCGGGAAGAATTGGGTGTCCTGCATGACATCGTCATCAAGAAGCTGAGCGAGACGCTGTCGATCGAGGACGCATACAAGGCGCATTACCCAAACCACGAAATGTACGCGGACCTGATCGGCAAGGAAATCCGCGACTTTGGCGGCAACTCGATCGCCAACGTCTTCAGGGGCGAGGGACCACCTTACCGGGAGATCGTCTGGGACGTTGCCAAGGCGATCAAGGCACCGTTCAGTCGGGAGAGCTCTGTCGACCAGATCGAAGCGTCGATTCTTGCAACTATCCTCTCGAAGGCCTTGGAGAAGATGTCCGACGAGGAAAAGGAAACCCTGTTCGAACAGATCGGCAGGGGGAATCGATCTGCTCTCGCGTCCGGGTCCGTCCAAGTGTTTCTCGCAATCTTCAAGGCAGGGGGCTTCGCGTCGTACAAGCTCATGCTGATCGTCGTGAACGCGGTGGTGAAGAACGTCATCGGCCGCGGGCTGCCGTTGGTGGCCAACGCTGCACTGGCGAGAGCTATGGGCATTGCAGCCGGGCCCGTGGGCTGGGCGCTGTCGACCCTACTGACGGTGATTCAGATCGCCGGGCCGTCCTACAAGGTAACCATACCGAGCGTCGCATACGTCGCAATGCTGCGGAAGAAGCAGGACACGCTGCAATGCGAGTGCGGCGCCGTAATCGACATTGACTTTAGGTTCTGCCCGGAGTGCGGCAAAGAGATCGGGGACGGCGTGACGCAATCCTCGGCGTAGCGAAGTACACCGCGAGGCCAACGCGCGCGGCCGGGGTCGTGAGGGAGACCGTGATCCGGCGCCGGGGCCCGATGATCGTCGCCGGCAATTTCGGACACAATTGGGACGAGACTGGTTGGGACGTTGACGGAGACGGAGCCGAAGCGGGAGAACGGACTTGAGCTTGCGGCGTGCTGAGTCGCGGATGCCTGGACTGTCGTCGGGAATCACGCGTCGCCCCGTTCGACCCCATCTCACAGAAGATCGATTATCGACGTTGCGCGCCGACACATTGCGCGAGATCCGTCCGACTTGCGACGCGCCTTGGCTTTTGTGCGACGGGGCGAAACCAGCAATACGTTCGTGAGCTGAGCGCGTGACACCGAGCACCGCCCCAAGCTCGTGAGAGAAGAGGTGTCGCCAACACCTTACCGCTCCAGTGACCGGGGCAAGTGTCGAGTTTCGGGGGGCTGGGCTAGAGCGTCATGTTCCTTTGCCAGTACTCGTCGCCTTCCCGGCTGATCTCGGCGCGCGCCTCGTCGTTCCATACGCCCCCGCCGATATAGCTTCCCTGGTACTCGTAAGGCACTTCGTCAGGGTACCGCTGACGGCGCGCATCGATCGCGAGGGGAATCATCCGCGCGCGGCGCAGCACGCTTTCTTCCGTGTACTTGACCGTTTTCCTCTTGTCGCCCATCCGCGCAAAGGCGTGGACGTTGGTCGTTTCCGTGCCGATTGCCGAGGCCCGGTTGTGGAAACCCATGATCATGTTGACGCGGCGCATGGCAGACCCGTTCGGATAGGAGCCGTGCATGGAGCTTCGATTGACCAGGCCGCAATCTCCCGGCGCCAGGGTCATGGGGACCGCTTCCGGCAACCATTCGGTGATCGGCGGGAAACTGCCGCCATCCGCGAGACGCCAGCGGCGGTGACTTCCCGGGATCACCCAGAGGCCGTTCTCCGGCGTGCAATAAGACCACGACACGGACAGGTTGACGCCGTGCGTCTTGCCCGACCCGTCCGGCTGCTCCAGGCTCGTTCCGTCTTCCGCCCAATGCGTCCGGCCGTCCTGATGCCAGCGCGTGGGAAAGCCCTGGTAGGCGGCCTTGTGGAAGACGCTCTCGGAGAACGGCACGAAGTCCGGCCCGTTCACGCTCGCGATCATCTTGAGGATGTCGGGATGGCCATATGCCCTCAGCGCAGAGTCCATGATCATCAGCGGGTGCGACAGCATGCGAACGATGCCGGGTGCGTCTCCCGCTTCCGAAGCCTCATCCGCATCCTCATTGGATGACCATGGCGGCTCCACCGAGCAATGCCTGGAGAACCTGCTGGGCCGGCCATGCCTGTCGACCTCGCCGTCATTGACGAGCGGCGCGTTGTCCAGCACCCGGTCGAACTCGGTTTCAAGTTCGCGGCACTCCTCGGAGGACAGGACACCGGTGAAGACATAGAAGCCAATGCGGCGATAGGCGTCGAGGATGTCCTGCGTCAGACGCCCGTCTTCGTCGAACCGCAAGGGGCCCCGATTGCCGAGCCGGGCGGCCCGCTCGAGGCCCTCCCTGCGGTAGGCCTTCCAGGCGGTTTCCCCGTTTCCGGTCATTCGCTCCCCAGGTAACGCCTTCCAGGGAACAAACGTGTCCGGGGAGCGCCAGCGACCCGGCACCATTGTTCCATGGTTGACGAGCGGGGCCGGGCCACAGGCGAAGCCGAAGGCTGCGGCTGTGGGGCACTCACATTGACGCGGCGGCCGGAGTCGCTTCCACGTGCTGGCGAAACCGCGGCATGACCTCATTGGCAAGCAGCGTCATCGAACGCCGCCACAATTCCACGTCGTCCCAATCGTGGCCGACCATGAGCAGCGTGCCGAAGTCACCCCATTGCGCGTGCAGATCGACAAGCTGGTCGAGCACGGTTGACGGCGACCCCCAGGTCACCATCGACCGGGCCACCACTTCCTCCGTCGCCTTCTCGTCGGGCATGTCGACGTCGGGCTTCAGCATCTCCATCGAGCCACGATTCAGGTACATGCGCCGGAAGTAGCGGAAGTAGAAGTGCAGCCCGCAGTCTGGATTGGCAAGGTGCTCGTCGGCTTCGGAGTCACTGTCGGTCACGAGTATTGACCGTGCGATGCGCCAGTTCGCCGGATCGGGCCGCTCGCCGATGCTCTCCACGCCTTCCGCGTACGCTTCCCAGTGGCTGCGTATGTAACGCGCCTGGATGAAGTTGGCGGACACGGGATGCCAGCCTCGTGTCCCGGCCATCTTCGCGCTCGGCGAGTAGGGCGTGATGATGGACAGGCATATCTGCGGATGCGGCTTCTGGAAGGGTTTGAGCATCTCGCCGATGCCGAGACCGTCGAAGCGAAAGTCGGTGATGTTGACGTTCCAGTATTTGCCCGGGATCGAATACGGCGCGTCCTGCGCCCAGATCTGCTGCATCGCCTCGATGGATTCCAGCATCATCTCCGAGCGTGTGTCCTTGTCGCCGATCCCCAGCAGCTCGAAGTCGCTGCCGAGGCCGCCCGGGCCGATGCCGAGCAGGTAGCGCCCGCGCGACAGGTGATCGAACTGCGCCACCTGGGCAGCCACCATCGCCGGATGCGACTGGGGCAGGTTCAGCACGCCGGTCGCAAAGTTGATCTGCCGGGTCTGGTGCACGAGGCTCGAGAAGAACGCCAGGGGAGACGCGATCGGTTCCGCGGTCGACGAGAAATGCTCGCCGAACCACGCCTCGGAGAATCCCAGCCGGTCGGCCAGCAGCACGGCCTGCCGGTCTTCCTCGAGCGTGTCCGCAAGCAGGCGGTCCGGCGGATGGAGTGGCATGGCGAACATTCCGAGATGCATGTGTCTTCCTCAATCCAAGGTGCAGACAGGCGATTGCCTGTGAGCATTCGAGCGTAACCCGCGATTGGTTTGTTCTCAATGTCGGGGATCGCCACATGCACTTCGCCCTGCCCTCGCCCTACCCTGTGAGCACCTTTCGCCGAACGCGCCGAGCATGATTTGACCTTGGGCCTTCGTGCCGCAATGCTTGGGAACTTTCGCACGTCTTTGTTGCGCGACTGTCCATGGCTCGAAGAAAAAACGCAGGGGGCAAGCTCAGGATTGGAGACCACTGGTCTGCGATCAGCATCATCGCGCAATCGCAGGACAACCCGCTTAAGGCGGTGGCGGAGTTCGTTGAGAACAGCATCGATGCGGGGGCGAAGAACATCCACATCGTTCGGGGTCGCGAACGGAGCGAACCGTTTCTGAAGGTCATCGACGACGGCGAAGGGATTCGTCTCGACGACGCCGGCGTGCCGGACTTCCGCTACGTGGCGACGCACATCTGCGACTCGATCAAGAAACGCCTGAAAAGGAACGGTGCCCGGAGCATCCAGGGCGAGTTCGGCATTGGCCTGTTGAGTTTCTGGACACTCGGCGAGAACCTCAAGCTGCGTTCCGCGGCGGCCGACGGTTCGGTTCACGAAATGGCGATGCAGAGTGGCGATGAGGGCTACAACGTCAGGGTCAGCCGCGCCTTGCTGGCGGAACCGGGAACCACGCTGGACATTCGGCCCCTGCTGCCGGGGGTTCGCCAGTTCAGCGGCGAGAAGCTGAATTGGTACCTCGCCGCCGAACTTCGGGACCGCATTCGGCAAACCGGTGTTTGTGTGCGCATCAGCGACCGCACCGCCCGAAAGTCCTACACGGTGACGCCACGAGAATTCGATGGGCGGCTCATTCACGAACTCAACAATCCCTTGACCCCCTTCGGCGAAATCAGGCTGGAACTCTACCTCGACGACCCGTCGCCCGAACGCGGCGTGTCGCTCTACCGGAACGGCACGCGAGTTGCGGAGCTGGCCGCTCTTGACGGGTTCCAGGAGGGTCCGTGGAGCAGCGGCTATATCGATGGCGTCATCGATGCGCCGTTTATCCATCTGACTCCGGGAACGCGCACCGGGGTGATTCACGACGAGCCTTTTGCGGCGTTGCGCGAAGGTATCGAATCCATTCGCGTTCAACTCGATGGCCTGATCGGTGACCTGAAGCGAGCGGAGGAGGAGCGTGCCAGCGAACGGACGCTCAAGTCGATCCGGCGCGCGTTTCGTGAAGCGCTACTGGCCTTGCCGGCCGAGGAGTACGACTGGTTCGAGGTGCATCGAAGCGCACCCGGGCGACGGTCCGAGAGCACCACCGGTCCGGCCCTGGAGCAGACCAACCCGCAAAGCGAATTGACCGCTGGTGATCCCCCGGACCCGGATGAGGAGTCCGCGCCAAAACAGGAGTTCTTTGATATTGCGGGTCCGCTGCACAGCGTCCGCATATCGCCCGCCTCGTCGGTCGTACGGGTTGGCTTAAGTCGCACACTGCGAGCCGTCTGCCGGGACCGTGCCGGCAGGCAAGTGGACGAAGGCGTCGTTTTCGCCTGGACGATCGTTGAGGGTAGCGGGTCGTTGCCCGACCCCCATGCCGAAATCGTCGGTTTCGAGGCTTCCGAAGAGCCGGGCCTCGTGACCCTGAAGCTCGTCGCCACGCAACGGGATGTCGTGTGCGAGGCCAAGGCACTCGTCACCGTCACGGATTCACTCGTCGCCAGCCGCGACGGGGCACCCGCTCGGCAGGGGCTGCCGGGCTACACCTACGAGAACGCGCCAGGCCAGTTGTGGCGTTCGCGCTACGAGGTCGACCGCGAACTGATCGTGATCAACAACGGTCATCGGGACTTCGTCTTCGCGTCCCAGTCCCGAGCTTCGCAGCTACGCTACATCGCGCGGCTCTTCGTGAAGGAACTCGTGCTTCGCAACTTCCCAGGATCATCGTCCCAGGAACTTCTCGACCGGATGCTGGAACTGATGCTCTACATGGAAGGCAGCCTGAAGTAGCGTGGGTCTGGGGAGCTAGAGGTTTCATCCAACGTGGCAGCGTCAATAAAGCAGCCCTATCTGCATCTCAACCCGGTCATCGAAAAGCTGGCAGGGGAAAAGCACGTCTTCGGGGTGAGTACGTCGGATTTCTCGCCGCAGAACGCGCGCTCACTGGCGCGCGACGCCGACATCGACTTCGTGTATCTCGACATGGAGCACAGCGCCATGCGCTTCGATCAACTTGAGATCTTCCTGTCCTGCATGACGGACAAGGCGGGGATTCTCGAGCGGGGCAACGCCCAGGCGCATCCGGCCGTGTTCGCGCGATTCGCGCCCTATGCGAGCGAGGAGGCCCAGTGGGTCGTGAAGCACGCGCTGGACCTCGGTCTCATGGGCATCCTCATCAACAACGTCGAGACGCCCGAGCAGGCGGAGAACATCGTGCGCACGATGCGATACATGCCGGCCAGGGACTCGAAGATCCCAGATCCCCGGGGAGTCCGGGGCACCGCCGGGGCCGCGCCGTGGTTCTGGGGCATCTCCGGAAACGAATACCGAAAGCGCGCCGACCTCTGGCCGCTCAATCCCGAAGGCGATCTCCTGTTCTGGCCGATGATCGAGACGGTGGAAGGAGTGAAGAACGCAGACGCCATCGCCCAGGTGCCGGGCGTTGGCGGCTTCTATCTCGGCGCCGCCCAGGATCTCAGCAACTCCCTCGGCGTTCCTGACCCTTCCCATCCCGACGTCGACGCCGCCATGACTGAGATTCTCGACGTCTGCAGGACCCACTCCATTCCGGTCGGCGGGACCGTCAACCCGGCCAATGTCGCCGCGAAGATGGAGCAGGGCTACCGGATCATCAGCTTCGGCGGCGCCAACGGGGGCTTGAGCGCGCAGAACGAAGCCGTGCGCGCCGCCGCGATCGCCGCCGGCGCGAAGCGCTAACCGCTTTACCTGACGAGGCTTTTTCCAAAACGATGACGGATTCCGACAACAACGCCTGGGCGAACTGGCTGGCCCGGGAGACACCCGAAGAGGTCCTCGAGCCTGACCTGCCGATCATTGATCCCCACCATCATCTCTGGTGGGTCCCCTCAAGGTGGGGCACCTACACCCTTGAAGACCTCTGGGCAGACACCGGCGCCGGTCACAATGTCGAACAGACGCTCTTCATCGACGCCCGTTGCGGCTACCGCGAGGACGGGCCAGAGCACCTGAAACCCATCGGCGAAAGCGAGTTCATCGCCAACGTCGCCGAGGAGAGCGCGAAAGCCGCCGGCAAGTCGCGCATCGGGGCGATCATCAGCCATGCCTACATGAAACTGGGCGCGGCGGTTGAAGAGGTGCTGGTCGGTCACCTGGAAGCGGGTAGGGGCCTTTTTCGCGGCATTCGCAGTTCCTTCGATCTCGACGACCCCAGGTTCATCGAGAGTTTCGACGTGCTGGCCAGGCTCGATCTGACGTTCGACAACTTTTCGTTCGACTACACGCGCCTGCCCGATCTCGCGAGGCTGGCTGACAGGTATCCGACCGTGACCATCATCGTCAACCACCTCGGCGGAAAGGTCGATCCCTTGGCTCCCGCCGACGAAGTTGCGAACTGGCGGCGGTGCATCGACGCTGTCGCACGCTGTCCCAACGCGGTGCTCAAGGTCGGCGGCGTGCAGCAAGCCGCCGGGGACTGGAAACCGCCGTTTCACATGGACCGGCGCGAACAGCCGATCGGCTCGGAGGAACTCTGCGAGCTGATGTACGCGTACTACATCCACGCCATCGAGGCGTTCGGACCCGAGCGATGCATGTTCGAGAGCAACTTCCCGGTCGACAAGGAGTGCGTGTCCTATCGGACGCTGTGGAACACGTTCAAGCGCATCGCCACGAGGGCGGGACTGAGCGAGTCGGAGAAGAACGCGATATTCGGTGGGACGGCGGCGCGGGTGTATCGCGTCGCACCGGTCGACTGACGGTTCAGTCCCGGCCGGCCGAACAGCTCACGACTCGTTCGGCCGATAGCCTTTCCCAAACTCCTTCGCATACGCGGAAATGTACTTCTCGGCGTGGGCGACCTTGGCTTCTTCGTCATCCCAACCGGAGTAGCCGGCCTTGATGCCCTGCTGGGTCAGGATCGCGAACCGCGGTCCGTGACGGTCGAGCATTTCCTGCGGAATCTTGCCGGTATAGTCCTCGCCCGTGCGGATGAACGGCCGTGTCATGAAACACGTCACGCTGACGCGCAGCCCAGGTGCGGTGCGGTTGTACGCGCCGTGCCAGAGGCAGGGGTGATGGATGAGCAGGGACCCGGCCTTGCCTTCGAGTGGAATCGCATCCTGGTTGCCGGGATCGCCGGGTTTGGCCGGGATGATCTTCTCGTCGCCCAGCGGCTGGCGCAGCAGCTTGTGGCTACCGGGCACAACCGCCGTCGAGCCGTTCTCCCGGTTGAAATCGGTCAGCCAGAAAGTGCTCTGGCACCCCATGCATTGCGACGGGAAGGGTGATGGCAGCGGGTTGTCGGCATGCAGTGCGAGCATGGCATTCGTCGGCCCCTTGATCCAGCAGCCAATGCCGGACATCACCGCGTTGTAGCCAAGCAGGTGGGTCACCAAAGCCAGCCGAACCCGGTTCATCAGCACCTGTTCGAATACCTCGTCCTCGAGCAGGAGCGAATGGAATACGTCACCAAGCGGCCCACCCGGGCGATACCGGTGTCCGGTGTAACGGTATTCCGCTTCCGACCGCTCCAGATCGGCATGCGTATAGCCGGTTTCGAGGTCCGGCCGCACGCCGTGGCGCCGCTCCGAGACATCGAGACTCACTTCAAGCAATCGCTCGATGAAGCCGTCCGGGCTCGCGATCTCGGGTGGAACGATCGTGTAGCCATAGGCGTCGAGTTCCGCCACGTTCTGCTGCAGGCCAAGCTCGCAGATCTCGTCCCAGGAGCGCTCTAGACCGAAGTCGTGATTTATGGCCGCTTCTGCCATGGTGATTTCCTCCCCTTGTCCGGACCCCGATTCTACGCCCCGTCGCCGGACCTTGCTTCGGCGACACCAATCATGCTGTCCCGCGTCACCAGTTCGGCAAGCGCTTGCTCTCCCATTCCCCGCGTTCCGCCCGGGCGACGGGGCAATACGAGATAGCGAATGTCGGCAGTGCTGTCGACGACCCGCACACGCATGTCGTCCGCCAACTCAAGCCCGAACTCCCGGAGGACAGCGCGCGGTTCGATCACCGCGCGCTGGCGATAGGCGAAGCTCTTGTACCAGTCGGGCGGCGGACCGAGCAGCGATGTCGGATAACAGGAGCACAAGGTACAGACGACCAGATGGTGCACATCGGCCGTGTTTTCGACCACGGCCAGTTCGGCGTCATGTGACAGTTGGTAGCCGAGATCGGCAACCGCCGCGCGGGCATCGGTCAACAACCGTTTGCGGAACTCCTCGTCGAGCCATGCCCTTGCCACCACCTTCGCGCCATCGGCCGGCGTCCGGGCACGCGCACGCACGATGATGTCGTCCAGCTCATCCGTCGTGACTACGCCCTTTTCGATCAGAAGTTGCCGGACCGCGAGGATGCGGACGGCACGCCGGCTGCGTTCGACCTGGACCAGCGGCGGATGTGCGTGCGTCATGGTCTTTCGAGCCAGTGTTCGAAGAGATCAATGACCAGGACGTCATCGACGTTGCCGCCATACCGCGCGCCCCATAGATCTCTCTGGGCGAACTCCACCTGGCAGAGCCGGCGTTTCGGCAAGCCGTCGCCGCCGTGCGCACGCGACTCCGGGTTGAAGAACGCGCCGTGCACGCGTCGAACCTTGCCGGACTTGCCCTTGACGAACCACGGCGTGCGGTGGTGATGATCGACTGGGGTCGACCTGACAGTGACCGGGTCACCGGTGCGGAACCCTACTCCCATTCGGAATCCAGTGTCGCAGCCATGGCGTCGATCTCTGCTTCGGTGAGGATGCCTTTCTCGACCAGCAGCGTTTCGATCGACGCCGACCAACGCTCGTAGTAGCTGCTCGACTCGTACTCCTCCGGCGCCATTGCCTCGATGCCGCGACGCAGTTCGTCGACATTGATCAGATCCCGGCGGCGGAGCACACCGACCAGGGCGTTGGTGACATGCTCCCAATCCTCCCACTGGTGGTCGGAGCGGTCGATCGGCTCATCGGTAGGCAATCCACCGCGATCGTGAACGGCTGGCATAAGTCAAAGGGCTCGGGCAACGGGACTCCTGCCAGATTATCAGTTACGCGCCGGCGGCCGCAGCTTGCATCGAGATCGATCCCCGCATGAAATAGACGCGTGCGCGCAATCGCGCTTCGACCACATCACACGGAGGCAACGGGGAATATGTCCAAACCACTGAAAGTCGGCATGGTAGGTGCCGGAGGCATCGCAAGGGCACACATGACCCCGTACCTGGAGCATCCGGACCGGGTACACATGGTCGCGGTCTGCGACATGGTCGAGCCCCTCGCCCAGGCGTATGCGAAGGACGCCGGCGTCGACACTGTCTACACGGACCTCGACGACATGCTGCGCAACGCCGACATCGATGCGGTGGACATCTGCACCGGCCACGCGCAGCACGCGCCCAATACCATCGCCGCCGCCGAAGCCGGCAAGCACGTCCTCGTCGAGAAGGCGATGTCGAACACGCTGCAGGGCTGCAGGGACATGGTGGCGGCCGCGGACAAGGCGGGAGTGACCCTGATGGTCTCCCAGCAACTGCGTTATTCGGCCGACGCCACCGCGGTGAAGAAGATTGTCGACGACGGGAAGCTCGGCGATATCCAGGGGGTCCGCAACCACATCATCATGCAGGGGCCCGACAAGTCATGGATGAACGATGGAAGCCTCGGCGGCGGCGTCCTGTTGCTGAACTCCATCCATCACATCGACCTGCTGCGCTACTACGTCGGCAATGTCAAGCGCGTCATGGCGTTCTGCAAGGCGTTTCAGCCCCAGATGGTCAACGGCGCCGAAGACCTCTTCACCGCGACCCTCGAGTTCGAGAACGGCGCGATCGGAGACATCTTGGGGAGCTGGACGAGTTACCTGACGCCCGAGCACGCTTCGTACCTGCTGCTCGGGAGTAAGGGGACCATCCACTCCGGGCCGTACATTGGCGACGGCCCCCGAAGCCCGTTCGCGCACTTCGGGACGATTGTGGCCGCGTACAAGGAAGAGCTCGATCCCAACAACGAAAGTGATCGGCGAAGGCGCATCCATCCCGAGTTCGAGCCGATCGACACGAGCTGGACCAACATGCCGAGCTACAACTACTTCGTGAACGAGGTCCTGCATTTCGAGGAATGCTGCAGGACCGGCAGCGAACCGATCACCAGCGGGCGGGACAACATTGAATCGATGAAGGTGGCCTTCGGGATCTTTGAGTCGTCGCGGACGGGCAAGGCTGTGGATCTGGACGCTTTATAACGGGCTATCGCGCGGGGCCGCGTGCACGAGGCCCCGCAACCAAAGGGACGTAAACGCGCACTCCAGCAACGCCAAAGTCGACCTGGCGGAATTGCACTTGAGGTCCGTTTGATCAAGACCCACGTACACGAGGGTGATTTTGTCCCGCCCATCCTGGCGCTGGAACGCTATCTGCGCGAAGGCGGCACGACCATCATCCAAGCCGCCTTCGAACACTCCTATTTCGCCCACCCAGACCGGGTGCGGGGAAACACGCCACTGTATCCTGATCGGGCTCGCCGAAGCCGCGAGCATTATCCAGGACTAGATAAGAACGCCTTCGCGGTTTGGCAGGGGCGCCAAGTCAAACTCGACGACAACTCGGCGGCTCAGCGCGCTTGGGCCAAGTATTCAAGACGCCCTTTACGGCGTGCTTCCGGCTACGGTGTCCGGCACGTTTGGGGGCATCCCTGGGACCCGGATGCGTTCACAGCCGGATGGAATCTCTGCTACATGCCCTTCTGGGCCGGCATGCTGACCGAACGCCAGCACCCGCATCCGGAACTGGAAAAAGCTATTCGGCAGGCGGCTTGGGAACTCTATTTTCGTGACGACCCGGTGTGTACGCCGCCCGACTTTGTCACCGACCCTCGTATTGACTTGGGCGCGATCCTGCATGGACAGCCCATATTGGTCCTGGCTTGAGAAGCTCCTAACCCGCTGGACCCCGATCCAGCCGCACGATCTCGCCATCGAAATCCTTGTCCGGGCACGGGAATCGCTCAACAACCAGCGGGTCGTGACCCGGGATGATCAGCTCTTCCGCATCCGCCAACCCTCGAATCGTCTCGTACCCTTCGATCATGGCCCCCACGTCGTAGACGATCGGAAACGGGTTCTGCTCGTTCATGTTGGCGTAGAAGTGCACGGCGTCCGACGCCAGCACCAGCCATCCGCTCTCGGTCCAGACGCGCACGGACTGATGGCCGTCCGTGTGTCCACCGATGTGATGCACGCTGATCCCGGGCGCGATCTCCTGCTCACCGTCAATGAACACCACGCGGTCGTCGTATACGGCCCGAACGAAGTCGCAGACGTACTCCACGTCGAAGACCTGGCGCATGCGCTGGTGGCCCATGTGCCGGCCGGTAGCGAACGCCATTTCGCGATCCTGCAGGTACAGCTTCGCGTTCGGAAACGAGGAGAGATCGCCGGCGTGGTCGTAGTGCAGGTGCGTCACGATAACGTCCTCGACCTTGTTCCCATCGATGCCGAGCATCTGCAGGCCTTCGGATGGCAGGCGCATGATCGAGCGGCCCCGGCGCTCGGCGACACCGTGTTCGAAGCCAAGATCCACGACGAAGGTCTTTCCGTTCCCGACGATCGCCCAGATGAAAAAGTCGAGCGGCATCGGGCCGTCGTGAATGTCGCCAAAGATGAAATTGTCCCTGGCGGGCCGGTCAAAGTGCGCGTAGCGGATCGCATAGACCTCGTACGGTTCGGCAGGCATCCGATCAGGCATAACTGTTACCTCGTGTTGGATTGCAGGCTATTGCCCGGACGGTGCTGGCTTACGAACCCAACTCCGTCGGCATGAAGAATTCGTGCAGTTCGGGGTCGCGGTGCCCGACGATCTCCGTCGGGACCACGCCGGTGTCGGTCAGCGCGGCCCGGACGATCTCCTTGTTGAACAGGCTCACCCCATCGGCATCCAGGTACTCCTGCAGGGGCATCCACAGGCACTGGGCGATCTCCTCCTCCTGCCTGACGATGGTCTCGTTGAGTGGCCGCAAGTGACAGACAAAGTAGATGTCGGACTTGCCGTGCCGGTATCCGTGCCAGTGGCGGAAGCAGACGACGCGTTCGAACTCCGTCTCGATTCCGGTCTCCTCGTGCACTTCGCGCATGACCCCCGTCACCAGGTGTTCACCCTGATGCAGAAGCCCGCCGGGCAGCTTGAAGAACGGCGGACGGTTGGTTGAAACGAGGTAGTTCTCGCAAACCACCAGTAGCTCCTCCCGGTCGTTGATCACTACGCCGCCCGCGCCGACGAAGTGAGTGGAGTAACCCGGAACAAACGCCCCTTCCTTCAACTGAAGGGTGAGCATGAGGTAAGCCTCCCCGCTGTGGTGGAAGCTGAAGCCCTGTTCAACGGCCACGGGGATGAGCGCCGATTTGGCGATGGGGACTTCCAGCCAGACGACGAGATAGCCTTCCTTCTTCCACGCCGCCAGGGAGTGGCGCAACTGTTCGGAGAAAGACTCCGGGTCTTCTTCCAAGGCTCCGGCCCGGGGCAGGATCCCCCCGAAACGATTGGTCGTCGAGTCAATGGTTCGCAAGCGCTTCCCTCTCCCGCAGGCAGAAAACCGCGCAGTCTTGAGTTAATGCTGGGTGGCTCAAAAACCGACGGCAGGAATTCACGAGATTAACCTACGCGTCGTCCGCGAGAAAGCTGGAGCCGAACCGGTCGTTGGCGCGCGCCAGCCCCATGACGTCCGTCCTTGTGATTAGACCTGTTTGTGGACTACATTCGGACCTGCAAGGAGAAAGCACCCATGAGACTGTCCAGCCAGATCAAGCCCATCAGTTACCTCAAGGCCCACGCCTCGGAGATAGTGCGCACGCTCGGCAACCGAGGAGAGCCGCTGGTCATCACCCAGAACGGCACTGCCAAGGTCGTCCTGCAGGACATTGACAGCTTCGAGAAGACGCAGGAGACGATGGCGCTGCTCAAGATACTTGCCTTGGGCAACCGGCAGATCGAGGCCGAGCAGGTGCAGCCCGCAGCGGACGTGATCGAGCGGCTGCGGGAGCGCTGATGGCCTTTCGGGTTCTGCTCACCGATGACGCAGCCCGTGACCTCCAGGAGCCCTCAGCCGGGGGAGCTTCCCCGACCGCTGACGCGTAAGGAAGTGCCAGCATTTCCTCCGTCGCCGGAAACATACTTCCATGCAAGATCTGCGATTACATCGCGCGCCACAATTCGCAGGCCCGGGCGGACTACGTACTGGATCAGATCGAGAGTGCGTTCCAGAGTCTGTCCGAGCATCCCCAGCGTGGGAGCTATCCGGGCGAGTTGCTCGACATTGGGAGTCGAGAGTACCGGGAGGTCTTCCTCAAGCCCTACCGCATCATCTACCGGGTGATCGAGGAGACGGTCTACGTCCTCGTCATCGCGGACGGGCGGCGTGACATGCAGTTGTTGCTGCAGCGGCGCCTGCTGCAGGCATAGGGTCAATTGGCTGGAACGCCGACTCGACACACCGGCACACTCAAGAGGAAGCAATTTGGCTCCGCCTGCTGGGCTCGAACCAGCGACCCGCTGATTAACAGTCAGCTGCTCTACCAACTGAGCTAAGGCGGAACCGGCGGCGCAGTATATCAGGCAAACTCCGCCGAAAGTGGGATGTTCGGCGGGCGCAAAGCGCCTGTTCCGCCCGCCAACTATTGCCGCACGAACACCCGCTCCACGCGCACATCCTGGCCCCCGGTCCTGACGGACACTTCCACGCGCAAACGGCGTCCGTTTTCTTCCAGGCGCATGGTCTCGGTGCCGCTGATCGGGTCGCGGCGGGACTCGATCACCAGTGCGTCGTTGCGCCAGCCCGCACGAACGGTCCAATAGTTGCGCTCGCGCTCGCCCCAGGTCACATCCCGGTAGGCGACACCGCCGTCGTAGTCGATACCCATCGAGTACTCGTCCTGCTCGATGACCATGCGCGTGGCGCCGACGACCGGGAAGTCGTGCACCACGAACGCGCTCGACGCCCGCGCGTCGCGCTGCCTGCCCCGCAGCACGTCCCTGTCCTCGCGCCGACGTATCTCGTCCGGGTCGGGTGCCGCGTCGCTCTTGCGAGCATCGAGAACCCAGGAGCCGCTCAGATCGAAGCTGGAGGGCGGGTCGACGTGCTGGTACTGGCAGCCCGTCAACGCCATTCCGACGCTCGCGAGGACGATCAACCAGGCGACTGTCCGCCTGGCCCGAAATCGCTGCGCTCGCCTTCCGCCGTCCGCCAAGCCACTATCTCCCGCGCGCTACACTGCATGGACATGTTACACGGCGATGCACCGCGTTCGGGATCGCTAGCCAAGGGAGAATCCACAAGTGCTGACACGACTTGACCACGTATCGATAGGCGTCCTGGACATGGACAGGGCGCGGAAGCTGTTCTGCGAAATTCTCGGCGCCGAGCCACTGCCCGATGCCGGAGAATCACCGGCAGAGGGCTTTGACTGGATCACCTTCCGGCTCGGCGGCAAGAAGGTCGAATTGGTGTCGCCGCGAACGCCGGGAGAGGGCGCCGTCGGCGAGTACCTGGCCAAGTACGGCGAAGGGTTCCATCACATCTCCTGCGCTGTGGACGACCTCGCCGAGGCGCGTGCCTACTTCGAGTCAAAAGGCATCAGGGTGCTCGGGTACAACGATGAGCGAGCGAGTTTCAAGCACTTCTACCTGCATCCCAAGGATACGTTCGGGGCCCTCATCCAAGTGTTCGAGGAGTGCGCGGAGACGATCGAACTGGCCGGTTGAAAGGCAACGCAGCGCGAATGCCTACCGCCCCACGATCTCCTTGATGAACGCGTCCATCGCCGCGATGCGCTGCGCCTTCGAGCCGAGGTTGTAGTCCGGCACGATCAGTTCGTCCACGCCGATGGCTTCGTACTGCTCGACGACCTCCCGGATCTCCTCGACCGAACCGATCATGGCCCCCTGTCCCCTGTCACGGCGTTTCAGATCATCGATGAACGCCTTGTCGTCGCTCATCCACAACGCCGCGGCGGCGGATCGCTGGATCTCCCTCGGGTCGCGCCCCAGATCCTCGCAGTGCTGGTCCAGGATGCGCATCTTGCGTTTCAGCGTCTCCACGTTGCCGTAGATGTTCCACTCGTCGGCATGCCTGGCGGTGATCCTGAGCGTCATCTTCTCGCCGCCACCGCCGATCAGGAGCGGCAAGGGATCCTGCACGGGTTTCGGCTCCAGGGTTGCGCGTTCGAGCTGGTAGTAGCGGCCGTCGAAGTCGCTGACGGACTGGTTGAACAGCAGCTTGATCACGGCACACGCCTCGTCGAGCCGCCGCAGTCGCTCGTGCACGGTGTAGTAGGGGATGCCGTACTGGCGATGCTCGTTCTCGGACCAGGCGGATCCGAGGCCCAGGACGACACGGCCGCCACTGATGTGATCCAGAGTGGCCGCCATTTTTGCCAGCACCGGGGGGTGGCGGAAAGTGTTTCCGGTGACCAGCGGGCCGATGCGGACGCGGGGCACGCGCGCGGCCAGCGCAGCGAGCGTGATCCAGCATTCGGGTCGGGGCTCTCCCGGGCCGGCGTGGAAGTGGTCGGTGTACCAGATGCCGTCCCAGCCGGTGCGCTCGGCGTGGGCGGCCACCTCGACCAGGTCGTCGAAAGGCTCGTGCGTCTTGAGGCACACGCTGAAGCGCATGCAGGTTCCTCCCCGGAGTGGTGTCAGGCCCGCAACGGGGCCATGTCAATTGAAGGTAAGCGAATTCAAGACCGCGTGTCCATCAGGGACACCGCGGACGGCATTGGCCGCCCGCGCCAATTCCGGCCCTGCGCTACTCGCTGCGCAGCGCTTCGATCGGATCCTTCGCCGCGGCCTTGCGCGCGGGATAGAAACCAAAAAATACCCCGATGGCAGCGGAGAACGCGATCGCGATGATGACGATGGGCCACTGCACGAGGACCGGCCAACCGGCGATCTCGGCCACGGCAACGGTAATCGTCAGCGCGACGACAATGCCGATCAGGCCCCCGAGCAGGCATAGCGTCACGGCTTCCACCAGGAACTGCAGCATGATGTCGCGCTCCTTCGCCCCGACCGCCATTCTGAGGCCGATCTCCCGGGTGCGTTCGGTGACGGACACCAGCATGATGTTCATGATGCCGATCCCGCCGACGACGAGCGACACCGACGCGACGGCGGCGAGCAGCATGTTGAATATCTGCCTCGCCTCGACGCGCGCCTCCACCATCTCGGTCATGTTGCGGATCGAAAAGGTGTCCTGCTCGCCCGGACCGATTCGGTGGCGCTGGCGCAGAAGTTCGGTGATGTCCAGTTCAACGAGATCCATCGCATCCGCATCTCCCACCGAGACGTATATGTCCCGGACAGAACCCGTGCGGTGCGCGGACTTGCCGAGCAGCCTGCCCTCGGCTGTCTTGAACGGGACCATGATGGTGTCGTCCTGATCCCACGGGCCGAAAGACTGGCCCTTTGCCTTGAGCGCTCCGACGACCGTGAACGGGACGTTCTTGATGCGTATGGCCTGGCCGACGACGTTGCCGGCGCCGAACAGCTCCTCGACCACCGTGTTCCCCAACAGGGCGACCTTGGCGCCGTTTCGAAACTCGGCCGGCTCGAACTCCCGGCCCTGCGCCAACTCCCAGTTGCGGGCAATCATGTAGTCCGCGTCGATGCCATAGATGGTGGTCGACCAGTTCATGTTTCCCACGACCACCTGTCCCGACCCCCGATTCGCGGATGCGGCCGCCGCGATTTCCGGAATCTCCGCCTTGAGCGCCCGCGTGTCCTCCACCGTCAGGGACTGGGTACTCCCGGCAGCGGTGCGGGCACCGCCGAACCAGCGCGACCCGGACCTGACCATCAGCACGTTGCTGCCGAGCGCTTCGATCTGCCTGTCGACTTCCGCCTGCGCGCCCGCACCCACCGTAACCATGGCGATGACGGCTGCGACGCCGATGACGATGCCGAGCATTGTCAGCACGCTGCGCAGCAGGTTCACGCGCAGCGCGTCGAAAGAGACGCGCACGAGTTCAAACAGCGACATGCCGCACCTCCTCCAATGTGTCCGACGTGATCATGCCGTCGCGAAACCTCAGGATGCGGCGCGCGTAGTCCGCGACCTCCGCTTCGTGGGTGACCACGATCACCGTGAGTCCCGCTTCGTTGAGCGCCTGGAACAGGCGCATGATCTCCTGGCCCGTCGCAGTATCGAGAGCGCCCGTCGGTTCGTCGGCCAGCAACATGTCGGGCGAGTTGACGAGAGCCCGCGCGATCGCCACGCGCTGCTGCTGGCCGCCCGAGAGCTGCGCCGGTACGTGCTGAGCGCGGTCCGCGAGACCGACCCGCGCCAGCGCCTCGTCGGCTCGCACAGTGCGCTCCCCCCGGTCAACACCCGCGTAGAGCAGCGGCAGGGCGACATTGTCGAGCGCGCTGGTGCGCCCGAGCAGGTTGAACTGCTGGAACACGAAACCGATCTTCCGGTTGCGCACACTCGCAAGGCTGTCGCTCGTGAGGTCGGATACGCGCTCGCCATCGAGTTCGATGCTGCCGCTGTTCGGCCTGTCCAGGCAGCCAACCAGGTTCATGAATGTCGACTTGCCGGAGCCGGACGGTCCCATGACCGAGACGAACTCGCCGCGGTCGATGTCCACCGATACGCCGTCCAGCGCGCGCACCGTCTCCGTGCCGACCAGGTAGTCCTTGTGGACATCGTGGCAGCGCAGGAAAGCCATCAGTGTTCCAGGTGCACCGCGCGCACGATCACGTCTTCGCCCTCTTCGAGCCCCGAAACGACCTCCGTCGACTCGTCGTCGTTCAGACCGACGACGACTCGTCGCTCTTCCGGTTCGCCGTCCTCCCCCAATAGCCACACCGATGCCCGGCGCTGGCCTTCCGCCCCTTCCTGCACGGCCTGCCATTTTTCCAGTTGATCCGGCGTCAGGATGGCCTCGATATCCTTTTGCATCGCCGCGCGCATCGACTGCATGCGGGACCGTATGGCTTCGCGGTCACCGCCTCCCGACTGGAACGCGCGGCGCATGCTGTCGCGTTGCGCTTGCATGATCTCGTCCAGTTTTTCGTCCTGCTCGGGGGTCAACTCAATCTCGGTCCGCAACATTTCCGCCAGGCCGCCACCCCGACCGCCTCCGCGACCACCTCCGGCAAAGCCGCCGCCCTGACCGCCTCCCGCGAAACCGCCGCCCTGACCGCCTCCTCCGAAGTCTCCACCGCGGGTACCGCCACCGAAACCTTCGCCTCGACCACCTCTCCCCTGGGCACCGCCACGATCACCCCCACCAAACTGCGCGGCAGCCGGCGGTTGCGTCTCCCGAACGACCCCGCGCGGCGCGAACCGCAGGGCGGCGTTGGGCACCTTGAGCACATCGCTCTTGCTGCCCAATACGATCTGCACGCTGGCCGTCATGCCGGGCAGCAGTGCGAGGTCGTTGTTGTCCGCGGTGATGATCACCTTGTACGTCACGACGTTCTGCACGACGCTCGGCGCCTTGCGAACCTGCTGTATGCGCCCGAAGAAGCGGCGATCCGGGTAAGCGTCCACCGTGAACCGGCACGACATGCCTTCGCGGATGCGGCCGATGTCCGCCTCGTCGACGCTCGCCTCGACCTTCATCCGGTGCAGGTCCTGGCCGATCTCGAACAGTTCCGGCGCCGAGAAACTCGCCGCCACGGTCTGGCCGAGTTCCACCTGACGGTTGATGACGGTGCCGGACACCGGAGAACGGATGAAGGTCCGCTCAAGCTCCAGTTTCGATTGCGCCAGCGACGCCTCGCGCTGCTCCAGCGTCGCCATCGCGTTGCCGACGGAGGCCTCCGCCACGGCGACCTGCGCCTGCGACGTTTCGACCGTCGTGAGGTCCCGATCCAGTTCGGTCGCCGAAATGTGTCCGCGCTCCTGCAGCGTCTGCCGGCGCTCGAGTTCGCGCTCGGCCTGCCTCAGGGTCGCCTCGGCCCGCTGCAGTTCCGCCTTGCGGCTTGCGATGTTGCCATTGGCGACGGCGACATCCGCTTCGTTCTGCTGAACGCGCGCCTCAAAGGTCCTCGGGTCGATACGGGCGATGAGGTCACCGGCATCCACGGTATCGTTGAAGTCCGCGTGCAGTTCGGCCACCTGTCCGGATAGCTGCGAACCGACCACCACGGTGTTCAGCGCGGCCAGGGTGCCGGCAGACAGGACGACGCTTTCGATATCGCCCATCTCAACGGCGCTGAGCCGATAGTCGATCCGCTCTGCCGATGGTCCAAGGGCGTAAAGTGAGAAGGCGGCGCCGGCACCCACAACGGCGATGAGAACCAGGAAGCCGCGGGTCTTTCTTGCGATGGCCATAGTTCTTCCTATACGGCGATACGCGCTCGATCCGTCGCGCCGTCAGACAACGCGGCGCGCACGCAAGTCTCTAATGGTCGGCGCATCGTACCCCAGTTCCGCCAGTATCTCGTCCGTGTGTTCCCCCAGCGTCGGTGCCCTTCGCCGTATGCCGGTGTCGGCCCCGGAAAACTCCAGGGGAATGCGGGCCAGCGGGGCCGGTCGGGAAAGTCCCGGATAGTCGACGGGTTCGAAGAACTCCCGGTCCACGACCTGCTCGTTTTCCAGGGTTTCAGCCGGCTTCAAGACCTCTCCGCACGGGATGCGCGCGGCCGCCAGTTCCTCCATCGCCTGTGCCGTGGTCCGCTCCGCCGTCCATGCCGCCGTGCGCTTGCTGATGTCGACACCGTTGTCGCCTCTCAACTCGTCGGTCGCGTAGCGGGGGTCCTCGAGCCAATGCGGTTCGCCCATCAGTCTCACCCAGCGCTCGAACAGCGGGTCGCCCACCACCTGCACCAGAACCCAGCCGTCCCTGGTCCGAAACAGGTCCGCCGGCGCCGACGTCTGGCCCCGGTTCCCCGTCCCGACCCGGTTCTTGTCGAGGATCGCCTGCTCGATCAGCACACCGTTCGCGATCGTGAGCGCCGATCCCAGGAGGCTTGCTTCCACATGCTGGCCCTCGCCGGTGTGCATGCGGTGGATGATCGCCGCCAGGGTCCCCACCGCATTCAGGGACGCGGTGGCGTAGTCGACGTACGGCAGGTGGTTCTTCAACGGCTCCTCGTACCCGGTGAGGTGCATGTTGCCGGACATCGCCTGCGCCACGCCGTCGAAACCGACCCGCGACCCGTACGGGCCGCCGGAACCGAAGGCGGTGCTCGTCATGAGGATGATGTCCGGCTTGATGGCCGACAGCGTGGCGTAGTCGAGTCCCATGGACGCGAGGGTGTCCGGCGGCAGGTTCGCGATGACGACATCCGCGGTGGCGATGAGCCTTCGCTGGACTTCCTGGCCTTCCGGCTTGCGCGGATTCAGGGTCATGCCGCGCTTGTTCCGGTTCAATGCCAGGAACGTGGCGCCCTGGCCGTCTTCGGTCACCGACTGGTAGAAGCGGTCCTCGCTGCCGTCCACCTTCTCGATTCGAATGACGTCGGCGCCGAGGTCGCCCAGCAACATGCCGCAGAACGGCCCCGCGATGTAGCGGCTGAAGTCCAGCACCCGAACGTCCTGCAGGATGGCCATGTCGTCCTCGCATTCGTCCCGTGCGGGCATAGTATCCCGCCCAAACTTTCCTTTACCGCCCGGGGAGCCGTCCTGTCCGGCGGAGGGGGACCTGCCAGTTCAGCAGGTGGCCTGCGGTGAGGGAGCTACGCTGCTACACGGATCCGAGGACCCACTTGCCTCACTTGACCTTGGGGAGCACCTTGTCGGTCATGACCCGCATGACTTTCTGCATGCTCTCGCGCGTAACCGAGTTCCCCAGGTGCAGTTCGCACAACAGTTCGTCCACGCCGAAGAGTTCCTGTAGTTCGTGGATCCGATCCACGACCTCTTCCGGCGTCCCGAACAGTTCCGTCGAGTTCGCGGAACGGCCGTCCAGGCGACCGGCGGCGGGACTTGGCCGCCCCATCGCCACCGCCCGCTGTGCGCGCTCCTCGGCAAGGGCCTCCTTGAAGCGGTTGGCCTCTTTCTGGGTTGCGGCCACGTGCGTCGGTATGCGGATCGCCACGCCGGGGTTGCCCGCGTGGCCCGCGTCTTTCCAGGCCTGACGGTACTTGTCGACATCCTGCTTCAGGACGGAATCTCCCTCTTTCCCGTACTTGGTGCCGCGCTGCGCGTCGATATTGCCCCTGATCCCGACCCGGTAGCCGATTTCTCCCATGGGCACGAAGCCCTGCTGGCTGTCGACCGCCAGAAGAATCGGAGGATGGGGTTTCTGGACCGGCTTCGGGCTGATCTTCATGCCGGCAGGGGGCGCAGGGTAGTTGTAGAACTCACCCTCGAATCCCGAGAAATCCCCCTCGTCCGTCCAGATCCTCTTCAGGACCTCCAGGAACTCGAGGAAATGCCTCCGGCGCTTCTCGTCACCCGCCGTGTCTCCCCCGACCCCGTAGATGAAACGGCCATTGCTGATGTGGTCAACCATCGCGACCTCTTGCGCGATGATGATCGGGTCCGGCGGCAAGAGCATATCGAAGGAGTAGCTGCGTCTTTCAGCTACGATCCCCCTTCTGACGATGGTCTGGCCACCCTCCTGAACGTCCGTGAGGTATTTCTCTCCGGGAACCTTCAGGTTATGCAGGAGGTGGACCGCGGTCCCGATCTTGATCTGCTTGGTCATTCCCGCAATCGCGGAGGACAGCACGAACGGCTCGGGGTTCACCCCCGCCAGCGGAGTTGACGCGGTCCAGACCACGTCCCACCCCATCTCGTCGACGGTCCTGCAGTCGTTGAAGTTGTTGGCGAAGCATTCCGCTTCCGTTTCGCCGTGCTTTGCGGGCCACGTAGTAAAGTACCCAATGTCGATGACAGTTCTCCCTTCCCAAGTGAGTGCGGGGTCCACAACGGCTTCCCGAAGGGTTTTCCCCAGACTTGCCGTTTCTTTTTAGCATACGGGCCAATCACGCGACAAACGCCCATCCCGTCTGAGGACCGTTGACGCGCTATCAGCGGCGGCGTCCCGATCGTTTATTCTCTCTGTGGTCAAAGGCGCGCAAAGAGATGGGTGAGACATGTCCGAACCACTGAAGATCGGCCTGATCGGGTCAGGAGGCATCGCCCGTCGCCACCTCACCGCGTTTCTGAATCATCGCGACCAGGTCCGGCTGACGGCCGTATGCGATATCGTCGAGGACGCGGCCCGAAACTACGCTGATCGGGCAGGCATCGACGCCGTCTACCTGGATGTCCATGACATGCTGCGCGATGCAGACATCGAAGCGGTGGACATCTGCACCACCCACGACACGCACGCGCCACTCGCTGTCGCGGCGGCGCAAGCCGGCAAGCACGTGATCGTCGAGAAGGCGATGGCGCACACGCTACAGGGCTGCCGGGACATGATTGCGGCGGCCGACGAGGCCGGGGTGAAGCTGATGATCGCCCAGCACCTGCGATATTCGCCGGAAGCCCGGGCAGCGAAACGCGCCATCGACGAGGGCAGACTGGGCGAGATTCACGCCGTGCGAACCCACCTGATGGGTGGAGGAAACGGTCGCCCTCGACTGGGCCACTGGATGGACGACCGCGCCCGCGGCGGCGGCACGCTGATGGTCACCAGCGTGCATCACCTCGACCTGCTGCGCTTCTACGTCGGCAACGTGAAACGGGTCACGGCTGTCTGCAGATCCCTGGCGCCGCACATGCAGAACGGCGCGGAGGACCTGGTGGCGGCGACCCTCGAATTCGAGAGCGGCGCCATCGGGGACGTGTTTGCGGTTGGGAGTTCACTAGCCCCCGAGGGCAGGGGATACATCCTGTTCGGCAGCAAGGGGACCCTGCATTCGACGACGCCGACGAAGGGGGAAAGCGAGGCGAGTCCCACGCGGCATTTCGGCAAGCTCATGGTGTCACTCAAGGACGGCGGAGAGCGGTTCATGGGCGCGACCTTCGAGCCCCTGGACACGAGCGACATCGATCTGCCGACCACCGACTACTTCGTCAACGAGATCCTGCATTTCGCGGAGTGCTGCAGGACCGGCAGGGAGCCCGACAGCAGCGGCCGGGACAACATCGAGACCATCAAGATCATCATGGGCATCTTCGAATCGTCCCGCAGGGGCGGGGAAGCCGTCGACCTCGCCGACCTCTGACGCACCAGGTCTCGTTACGTCTGTCGGGGAGAGAGCACGATGCGCCTCGTCTACAACCTGCTGCTGCTCCTCGCGCTGCCGATCGTCTGGCTGCGTCTCTTCGTACGGGCCAGGAGCGAACCCGCCTACGCCGAGAGGCGTAGCGAACGCTGGGGACACGTTCCCGAGAACGTCGGCAGGGACGTCGTCTGGTTCCACACCGTATCCGCGGGAGAAGCCATCGGCGCCGCGCCGACGATACGCGCGCTCAAGGCGCGGATGCCGGACAGGCGGTTCCTGGTTACGACCACCACGCCCGCCGGCAGCGAACAGGTGCTTCAACGGCTGGGCGACATCGTCGATCACTGTTATGCGCCCTATGACTTCCCCTGGGCCGTAACCCGATTCCTGCGGTGCGTCGAGCCGCGCGCGCTGGTGCTGATGGAAACCGAACTGTGGCCGAACATCCTTCGGGGTGCCAGGAGGAGGGGTGCTCTCACCTGCCTGGTCAACGCCCGCCTGTCGGAACGATCAGCCCGCGGTTATGCCCGCGTCGCGAGTCTGACCCGCGCGATGCTGCGGGATCTCGACCACCTGTTTTGCCAATACCCGGAAACAGCACGCCGGTTCGCAGAACTCGGCGCGGAAACGGCGCGGCTCGAAGTCACCGGCAGCATCAAGTTTGATCTCGATATCCCGCCCGATCTCGATAGCATAGTCGCGCGCCTTCGCCACGAGTGGGCGCCGGGCCGGCCGGCATGGATCGCGGGCAGTACGCATCCCGGCGAAGAGGAAATCGTGCTGTCGGCTCACGCAGAACTGCTGCATCGGTCTCCGGACCTGCTGCTGGTGCTCGCCCCCCGCCATCCGCGCCGCGTCAATGATGTGACCGCCTTGTGCGACCGGTCCGAGTTGTCGTCGGTTCGCTTGTCCGACGGCCCGTCCGGCGCGGAGAAACCGAACGTGCTGATCATCGACGTGATGGGCCAACTGCTCTACTGGTACGGCGTCGCGCAGATCGCCTTCCTCGGCGGCAGCCTGGTGCCCATAGGAGGACACAACCCCATCGAGGCGGCGGTCCACGGCACGGCCATGCTGATGGCCCAGCATCGCTTCAACTTCGCCGAGATCACCGAGCGGTTCGCGAATGCCGGCTGCCTGGGGCCAGTCGACGCAGAGAGTCTGGCCGGTGCCGTTGCAGATCTTCTCGACGACCCCGAGCGTCGCCGATCCCAGGGCCGGTCCGCGCGCGAAGTGATCGATGCAAACCGGGGTGCCAGCGACAAGCTGCTGGCACGGCTCGAGGAGATGCTTCAGTAGGGGTCGCGACATATTCGCGCCCCTCCTCGCCCTCACCTCCCGGCGGCTTCCACCCGTCACACCGTTTGCTAGCCCGCTCGCATCCTCGCGATCACGTCCCTTGAGAAGTCCCTGTACGCACCACGAGCGTTTCCACCCGGCGGGATGAAAACGATCCCGTCAAGCCCTTCCGCTTCCAGTGCGCCGAGTTGCTCGATGATCGAATCGGGCTCGCCCACGATGCCGAAGGCCCTTACGAGTTCCGGCGTGATGAACCGGGCCTCGTCTTCGTCGATGTAGCTGTAGTGGCTCTGGTGGAGCATCTGGTGCCGGTGTTTCGCGTCGCGCGACTCGTGGAAGGCGAGGTAGTCGTCCCAGATGGGTCGGATGTAGTCCGGCGGCTCCATGCCGACATCCCGGGCGGCGTCCACGAGGTAGTGCACGTTCGCCATGATGGAGGGGCCCAACTGCTGAACCACGCGCTCGGAGTCGAGCGCCTCGCCAGGCTCCAGCACGATCAGGTTGACCAGTGCGGTAGTAACAAAGTCGCCCAGATCGCGGCCGGCCCGTTCCGCTCCGCGCCGCACGTTCGCGAGTGCTTCGGTGATCGTGCCGCCCCGAGGAATCCCCGTGATCAGGCCGTCTCCCAACTCGCCGGCAATCGCTTGTGCCCGGGGACCAAAGCCGCCGACATGGATGGGAATGGGACCGCTCAGGTCATAATTTCCCTGGCCCGGGCGCTGGAACCGGATCGCATGCGCGTCACCGCCTTCCGCGTACTCGACTTCCTCGCCGTGCAGCAATCCCCGAACCAGCCGAATGTAGTCGGCAAACGGTTGCACCCGGATGGGCGGACGTCCGAGCGTCCGCATCGCCGTATTCCCCGTGCCGATGCCGAAGAACACGCGGCCCGGCGCGAGTTGATTGATCGTCGCAATGCCGTTGGCCATGTCCGGCGCGGTGCGCAGACCCGGTATCGCGACACCGGTGCCGATGCGCATGCGTTGTGTTCGCTCCGCTATCAGCGCCAGCGAAGCCCAGGGGTTGGACGCCAGCATCGGCGAGTCGCCGACCCAGCAGAAGTCATAACCGAGTTCTTCGGCCTCGGCAACGAAGGCGACGCGCGTAACGCGACCGCAGGAAATGCCGAAATCCATGATTCCCCCCACTCGGAGTTGGTCCTCGACTACGGGGCGATGCGCACCACGGGGTTCGAGGGGTCGGTAAACGTCGCGAGATCGCCGATGTCCTGTTCCTCGAGGGACCCCGCGCTCAGCTTGAGCTGGAGCAGGTCCAGCACGTAGTTGTATCGTGAGTCGGCGTAGTCGAACTGCGACTGGAACAGCCTCTGCTGCGCCTGCAGCACGTCGACGATGTTGCGCGTGCCGACCTCGTACCCCGTCTGGGTCGCTTCGAGCGCGGACTCGGCCGACTTGATGGCGCGGATTCGCGCCTGCACGCGGACGACGTCCGTGACGACGGCGCGGTACAGGTTCCGCGTGTCGCGGATCACCGTCGACTCGCGTTCCTGCAGCGACTGGCGCGCCCGCTCGACATTGTGTCGGGATTCCCGCGAGCGCGACCACAGCGCGCCGCCCTGGAAGATCGGGATGGACGCCGAAAGGACGTAGCTCTGCGCTTCCGACTGGCTTGCGATCAACTCGCTCCCGCCGGTGGTCGAATAGTTGTGGGAAATGGACGCCGAAACGGTCGGCAAATGACCGGAACGCACCGCCCGGTGACCGCGCTGCGCCGCGGTAAGCGCCTCGCGCGCGCTCAGGATGGCCAGGTTGGAGTTCATGGCGCGCGCTACCCACGCATCCTCGTCGTCGGGCTCGGGATCGACAATGGGTAGGGCGCTGTCAAGACTGTCGACACTCTCGTGCGCCACGCCGGTGATGGTCTTCAGGGTCTCGAAGAACACGTCATGGTCGCCGTCCGCCTGGATTCGACGCACCACCGACGCATCGTAGGCGGCCGTCGATTCGAGCACGTCGGTGATCGCGACCAGGCCGACATCGAAACGCTGCTGCACCTGTTCAAGTTGTCGCTTGACCGCCTGCTCCTCGGCCCGGGCGGCCTCCACGCGGGCCTGGGCGCGAAGCACATCGAGATAGGCGCGGGCGACCCGAACTATCAGGTTGCGCTCGGCATTGGCGAGATCGTGTTCCGCCTGCACCGACAGCGCCTGGGCGCGGCGGAAGTTGAACCAGCTTGGGGCATTGAAAACGGGCTGTCGAAGCTGCGCGTTCCAGCCGTGACTGTTCGAGGTCTGGGACGGGATCGTGAAGATCTGGCCGAAGCTCGGGCTGTTGGGATCGATATCGAGACGAGAACCCGGGAAGCTGCGGCGGTTCTGGGATGTCGACCCGCCCATGGAGATGGTCGGTAGCAACGCGGCTCGCGACTGCGGCAGGATCTCCTTGCGCGCCCGGTAGTCGGCCTTGGCCGCGCCCAGCACCGGATCGTTCGCCTTCGCTGCCCCGTACAGATCCTGGATGCTCGCGCCGCCATCGGCTGCGTTGAGAGACCCGGCAAGACCCAACGCCACAGCCGCGGCACCCACGCGCCAAGACGTTTTCTTCTCGCACCGTTGCTTCCAACAGGCCGCGTGGCGTCCACCGCCTGCTGCCGACTTCTTCATGACATCCTCCGCTACTGCCGACACCCCAAAATAGCGCGCCGCAGTCTACCACCGGCCGAAGCCGGTTGTGCCCGATAAAGGCTGCCGCACAATCTTCTTGTACAATGCCCTTCTACGGAGCGGCGAGATTTTCTCGTCGCTCGGCTCAGGAGGGTAAACTCACGCGTCAAGGGACCGTGTACGACACAAGTCAAGTTTGGCGGAAGAACTGGCAACATTGGTGTGCAATGACACTGGCGTGTAACAAGGTGCGACAAAAGAACTACAGCATCGATCTCCGCGCGCACATGGCCGAGTGCGAGGCGAACTATGCGCGTCTCATGCGCCTCATGCCGATGCTGGTTGACGGCGACCAAAGCAGATTCGCGATTACGCTCGGCGACAGCGAGCCGCAGGTGATCCTGAGGATCGTGGAGCGCCACAGGTACACGACGGTGATCGAACTGAGCCAGTCAAACGGGCGGGAAAGCGAAAACGGCGACGCCGGAGACATGCCCGAAACGCGCCTCGAGATTCGCGTATATCACGATGCGAAGTCGGCGGAAGTGATCACCTTCCAGGACCAGCGCCGGTTCCGCGCAGTGTACGAATATCCGAACCGGCAAATGCGGCACCCCGACGAAAAGGTGCAGGTGAATCGCTTCCTCGGAGAATTCCTGCAAATGTGCATCCTGCACGGCATCTCGATCGAAGCGCCGGCTCCCGCAAGTCAACGCCTGCAACCTGCGTCCGACCATCCGGATGCCCCCGCGCTCGCGGCCGATGCGAAGTCCGCAACGCCGGTGCGCGTCGAAACTGCCAGAAAGAGCGTCCGCACCAGCAACGTCCTGGGTTCAATGGAATGAGGGCTAATCGACAAGCGTAAATGGGTCTGACCGTATTGCAGATAACCGATACGCATCTGCTCGACTCACCCCGCGACACGATGCACGGGGTCAATACCCAAGACACCCTGGAAGCCGTGCTCGACCGCGCTTTCAGCCAAGTCGACCCCGACGTCGTTCTGGCGACCGGAGACATCGCCCAGGTGGCCACAGAGACCGTCTATCAGCGGTTTCTCGACACGATCACATCCCGTTACGAGGGTCCATGCGTCTATGTCCCGGGCAATCACGACCTGCGGGATCCGTTTGACGCAATCCTGTCCCAATCCCGCCATCGCGCGGGCGGATGGGACATCATCGGCATCGATACCCACATCGAAAACCACGTCGAGGGCCACGTCGACGAGATCGAACTGCGCCGACTCGATGAGGAACTGTCCAGCGCCGACGGCGCGGTTCTCGTCGTCGGGCATCACTGCCCAGTCGATATCGGCTCGCCAATATTCGACGCCCATCGCATCGTCAACGGCGATGCGGTGACAAGGCTGCTGGGCGCCCACGACCGCGTGCGCGCCTATGTCTGCGGCCACATCCACCAGCCATTCGACGCGTTCGCGGGAGACGTTCGAATCCTCGCCTCCCCCTCCACCTGTTTTCAGTTCGCGTCCGGCGATGCCGATTCCCTGATCGACGAAGATGCCGCCCCGGGATATCGCTGGCTCGAACTCCTCGACGACGGCACCCTGGAAACCGGGGTTGACCGCGTCGCGGACGCGCCCGCAAGGAACCCTCAGCCGGGGGAGCAGCCCCGACCGCTGACGCGTAAGTGCGCGGGCATTCCCTCGTCGCCGGAGGCGTGTCGCAAACAAGGAGTTGAAGAAGCTGCCGAATAGCTACTCCGCCGAATCGATCCAGGTGCTCTCCGGGCTGGAACCGGTGCGCCTCCGCCCCGGCATGTACACCGATACCACGCGCCCGGATCACCTCGTGCTGGAAGTGGTGGACAACTCCGTCGACGAGGTCATCAGCGGTTTCGCCAGCGAAGTCGAGGTGACGATCTTCGCGGACGGCTCCGTCGAGGTGCTCGACGACGGCCGCGGCATGCCCGTGGATGTGCATCCCGAGCACAAGCTGACGGGCGTCGAACTCATACTGACCAAGCTCCACTCAGGAGGGAAGTTCGACCGCAAGAACTACAGTTTCTCCGGCGGCCTGCACGGCGTCGGCGTGTCGGTGGTGAACGCCCTGTCGAGCTGGCTCGAAGTCGAAGTCAAGCGGGACGGCGGCGTGTACCGGCAGCGGTTCGAGAACGGCGATCCCGTGACAACCCTCGAGATCGTCGACTCCGTGGGCAGACGCAATACCGGTACCCGAATCGTCTTCGCACCTAATCCGGAATACTTCGACTCGCCCGCGTTCGGCCTTGCCAAGCTGCGTCACGTCCTGCGCGCGAAGGCGGTACTGTGTCCGGGGCTTCGCGTCAGCCTCACCGTGGAAGAAAAGCCGGATCAGGCCGCCACGGAGACCTGGCTGTACGAATCGGGCCTCGCCGAGTACCTGGGCAGCTCCCTGCCGCCCGGAGACCCCATCCTTGCCAAGCCGTTCGCGCACAGCGCCGAAGGCAGCGAGGAGTCCGTCGAATGGGCCCTGCAATGGATACCCGAGCAAGGTCCGCTCGTGACCGAGAGCTACGT
The DNA here is from genome assembly GCA_965203615.1 of Candidatus Azotimanducaceae bacterium. Lineage (GTDB taxonomy): Bacteria > Pseudomonadota > Gammaproteobacteria > Pseudomonadales > Azotimanducaceae > VXNE01. Next base: position 2,355,366 of record OZ241900.1, on the reverse strand, counting down.
CAACCTCGTGCCCACACCGCTTGGTGGCACGCACGTCAACGGTCTGCGAAGTGGCCTGCTGGAAGCGTTGCGGGAGTTCTGCGAGTTTCGCGACCTGCTGCCACGCAACCTGAGGCTCGCCTCCGACGACCTCTGGGACCGTTGCGCCTACGTCCTGTCAGCCAGGCTGGCCGAGCCGCAGTTCAGCGGCCAGACGAAGGAGCGCCTGTCGTCCCGCCGAGCGGGCGCGTTCGTCGGCGGCGTGGCCAAGGACGCCTTCAGCCTCTGGCTGAACGAGAATCCGCAGGAAGGCTCGAAGCTCGCGGAACTCGCGATCGCGAATGCGCAGAGACGATTGCTCGCGAGCAAGAAAGTCGCCCGCAAGAAAGTCCTGTCCGGTCCGGCACTGCCTGGCAAGCTCACCGACTGTTCGAGCCAGGACACCGGGCAGGCCGAACTGTTCCTGGTCGAGGGCGACTCCGCCGGAGGCTCCGCCAAGCAGGCCCGCGACCGGGAGTACCAGGCGGTGATGCCGCTCAAGGGCAAGATCCTCAATACGTGGGAAGTCGACGCCAGCCAGGTGCTCGGTTCGCAGGAAGTGCACAACATTTCTCTCGCCATCGGCGTGGCGCCCGGCTCCGAAAACCTCGACGGCCTGCGTTACGCCAAGGTATGCATCCTCGCCGACGCGGATTCCGACGGCTTGCATATCGCGACGTTGCTCTGCGCGCTGTTCCTGAGGCACTTCCCGGCGCTGGTCGAGGCCGGCCACGTGTACGTCGCCATGCCGCCGCTGTACCGCATCGACATCGGCAAGGAGGTCTACTACGCGCTTGACGATGAAGAACGCCAGGGCGTGCTCGATCTCATCGTCGCCGAGAAAAAACGCGGCAATGCGGTGGTGCAGCGGTTCAAGGGCCTGGGCGAGATGAATCCCATGCAACTGCGCGAATCGACGATGGCGCCGGATACCCGGCGGCTGGTGCAGTTGTCGCTGGGAGCGAAAGAGAAGACCGTGGAGGTCATGGACATGCTGCTCGCCAAGAAGCGCGCGTCCGACCGGCGCGACTGGCTCGAGGCGAAGGGCGACCAGGCGGTGATCGCATGACGACCACGCCCACGGACATCGCCAACGGCACCGAGTCCGTTCCGCTCTGGGAGTACACCGAGAAGGCGTACCTCGACTACTCGATGTACGTCATCAACGACCGCGCCCTGCCGCATTGCGGCGACGGCCTGAAGCCGGTCCAGCGTCGCATCGTGTACGCCATGTCCCAGCTCGGCCTGTCGCCACAGGCGAAGTTCGCGAAGTCCGCCCGCACCGTGGGCGAGGTGCTGGGGCGCTTCCACCCGCACGGCGAAACCGCCTGCTACGAAGCCATGGCGCTCATGGCGCAACCCTTCTCGCTCCGCTACCCGCTGATCGAGGGCCAGGGCAACTGGGGCGCCCCGGACGATCCCAAGTCGTTCGCCGCCCAGCGCTATACCGAGGCGCGCCTGTCGAGATACGCCGAATTGCTGCTGTCCGAAGTCCGGCAGGGCACCGTCGACTTCATACCGAACTTCGACGGCACGGTCGACGAACCCAAGGTGCTGCCCGCGCGTGTGCCGGTCGTATTGCTGAACGGCAGCACCGGCATCGCCGTCGGTATGGCGACAGATGTCCTGCCGCACAACCTGCGGGAAGTGGTGGACGCCTGTATTCGCCTGCTCGACGAACCCGGCGCCACGGATCGGGATCTCATGGAGCACGTTCAAGGACCGGACTTCCCGACCAACGCGCTCATCATCACGCCGCCGGAAGAGTTGCTGGCCGCGTACGAGGCGGGGCGCGGTTCGGTTCGCGCCCGGGCCAGGTACGCGCGCGAGAACGGTGAGATCGTGATCGATGCACTTCCGTATCAGACGTCGTCCTCGAAGATCGTGGAGCAGATCGCGACACAGATGCAGGCCCGGAAGCTGCCGATGGTCGTCGACGTGCGGGACGAGTCGGACCACGAGAGCCCGACCCGCGTCGTCATCGTGCCGCGCTCCAATCGCGTCGACGTCGAGCGGTTGATGAGCCACCTGTTCGCCTCCACCGATCTCGAGCGCAGCTACCGCATCAATTTCAACGTCATCGGGCTCGACCAGAAGCCAAGGGTGATGGGGCTCAAGGCGCTGCTGGAGGAGTGGCTCAGGTTCCGGCGCAGCACCGTGCGCCGGCGCCTCACGTTCCGCCGCGACCAGATCGATACCCGACTGCACATCGTCGACGGCCTCCTTACGGCGTTCTTCAACCTCGACGAGGTCATACGCATCATCCGCGAGGAAGACGACCCCGCCGCGCAGCTCATGGAGCGTTTCGAACTCACTCCCGAGCAGACGACGGCCATCCTGGACCTCCGGCTGCGCCAACTGGCGAGGCTCGAGGAGAATGCGCTACGGGATGAGCGAAGTTCCCTCAACGACGAACGCCAGGAGTTGGAGAGCATTCTCGGGTCCAGTTCCCGTCTCAAGACGCTGATCAAGCGCGAACTCGCGGCCGACGCGGAGAAGTTCGGCGACCCGCGCCGTTCGGAGTTCCTCGAGGCCGAGGAGGCGCGCCAGTTCGCGGCCGAGGAACTCGCGACCAACGAACCGATCACCGTCATCCTGTCGGCGAAGGGCTGGGTGCGGTCCGCCAAGGGCCATGAAATCGACGCCGATTCGCTGTCCTATCGCGCTGGCGACGAACTCTGCGCGTTCGCCCGCGGGCGTACCAACGACACGCTGCTGTTCTTCGACTCGACGGGACGCAGCTACGCTGTCGCCGCGCATACGCTGCCTTCATCCCGCGGCCAGGGAGAACCGCTGACCGGGCGCCTGAATCCGCCAGAGGGCGCGCGTTTCATCGGCACGGTGATCGGTTCCGCCGATGACGAGCTTCTCCTCGCGTCGGACGCCGGCTACGGTTTCGTCGGAACCATCGGTGCGTTGACAACCAAGAACCGCGCCGGCAAGGCCGCGCTGAACGTACCGAAGGACAGCCAGGTGATGACGCCCGCGCATGTCGCCGGGAAGACCCACGTCGCCGCCGCGACTAACCGGGGGCACCTGCTTGTGTTCCCCATCGCCGACCTGCCCCAACTGAGTCGAGGCAAGGGAAACAAGATCATCAACATCCCCGCAGCCGCACTGAAAGCCCGGGAGGAGTTCCTGGCCGGCTTCGTCCCGATCGCCAACGGTGACCGGCTGATCGTGCGCGCCGGCGGACGGAAAATGCGGTTGCGGTTCAAGGATCTGGAAGGCTACATGGGAGAACGCGCGCGGCGCGGCCGCCTGCTGCCCAGGGGTCTTCAGCGCGTAGCCGCCCTCGAAGTGGAAGAACGGCGGCGGCGGGCAAAAAGCTGAGCCTGGCGCTCAATCACGTTTCCATACGATCCGAGGGCCGCATGGACGAGGCGATATCCGCTCAGGTCGGTTCCGGCCAACGCCCGGCGTGGTGACATGTCCGCTGACAGCTCGTCTGGCCGGTCGATCCGGGAGAACACATCTTCGCTGACGGCAAGCTTGCCATCCGGCGCCAATGCGGACAGGAGCAGCGCCTCGCGCGCCTCCTCGGATTCCTCCAGGGTCACGTTCGGGCCGGCTTCCTCGGAACGGTGCAAGCCGAATCGAAACGTCGGTGACGAACTCGCGGCACGTCGGAAGTTCGTGAGTTTGATCACCTTCGCGGTCAATAGCGCAGCACAAAGCACCTCAAAACAGCGATCACCGCTGCCGTCGTCGTCGAAGACCACGAGGATGCCCGTGCCCGGCAACGGCTCCGCTTTTCCTCCATAGATGTTCGCGAGTTGATCCGCTCGCTGTAACGCCAGCCCTACCACCGCGCCCTGTTCCTCGCGCGGCATGTTCCCCTGATCAAATAGATTGATCACCAGCAGGAAGCCGGCCCCGCCTTCGACGTTCCCAACGTCCTCATCACGAGCCCTTGAAGTCTGTGCCAAGCGTTGGCCGACCGCCACCAGACCTATGGTCGCCGCCAGCGCAAGCAGCCAGAACGGCAGCGAGACGGAAAGCAACTCCGCCACCGATGGCCGGAAACGCTCCCGGTCCAGGACGATCCGCACATAGGCGACCACCGTATCGTCTGTCGCCACCGGGTGCGTGTGATGCATGGTTCCGGGATCTCGCGCATCGCGGCCCGAGAAAGCAAGCACACGATCATCAACCGTATACAGGCTGAATCCGACAACCTCGTCGAAGTCGGTCATCCGGTGCCCGAGGTTACTGAACGCTACGGGGTTCGGCCGCAGCATGGGCTCCACCGCCAGTTCGGCCGCCAGTTCACCCAGCGCATCGCCAAAAAGCTCCATGCGAACGGCCGCACGCCGCTCCAGCACATAGTCGATCAACGCGAAAATCACCGCCGACGCGACGAAAAAACCGGCGACAGCCGCCCATACCACCGCTGGTACGCGTCGGATGTACTCGAACACAGGCGTTGGCATCACTACGAGGGGAATGGTCGCCGGGAACGTAGCACGGTGGCGCGCCGGAACTCAATCCGCCTGGGCGGTCCGGCGAAGGCGCGGAAGCGTTGGGGGAATCTGGCCGCCATGCCTGACGGCGCAATCTTCCGCGTCGCCGGGGATTTGTCCCACGCAATTTGGAGCCCTCAGCCGGGGAAGCTTCCCCGACCGCTGACGCGTAAGGAAGTGTCGGCGTTTCCTCCGACGCTGGAGGCGTACTTCCATGCAAAACACAGCCGATACTTCGACCGGATATCCGACTGCTACGCTCGCGGACACGGAAGCAATAGCAATCCGCCGCAGTCCCAATGCAGTGAAACGACTCGATCCGGCCCCTCGAAAAGCCTGTTTGAGAAGGCATCCGGACATGCTAACGTTGTGGGCAACGCGGTGGCCGGCGTACTCGCGTCGGTTTGAAGGATCTACCCGTGAAGCTGACTCCAATCCCCCGCGAAGACGTTCGCTACCCGAGTTCGGACGGCCAACGCATGGCTGAGAACGACTGGCAACGGGTCGCCATAATCAACGCGTCCGAAACTCTCGACATGCATTACCGGGATCACCCGAACGTGTACGTGTCCGCCGATCTGCTGATCTACTACGAGGAAGGCAACCCAAAGAAAGCCGTGGCGCCGGACGTGTTTGTCGTGTTCGGCGCGGCGAAACACCCGAGACTGACCTACAAGCTATGGGAGGAGCCCAAGCCACCCGATTTCGTGCTGGAGGTCGCCTCGGAGAGCACATGGCAGCAGGACAGGGGACCCAAGCGTGTCCTCTATGAGCAGCTCGGCGTACGGGGAATATTGGCGTTTCGATCCCAGGGGCGAGTTCTTCCACCCGCCGCTGCAGGGCTTGCATTTGCAAGGAGGCCGCTTCCAACCGATTGCCGCGAGGGGGCGAACAAGCGAGCAGGTCTTGCCCAGCGCCGTCCTCGAACTCGACTTGCGAGCGGAAGCGGGGCAGGTGCGTTTTCATCACCCCGCGACCGGAGAGGCGCTCAAGACCGTCCGCGAGTCGGCAATGGCCCGGGAAGCGGCAGAGGCCCGTCTGCGCGCCGCAGAGGACCGAGAGGCCGAATTGGCGAAGAAGCTTGAGTCCCTTCTCCGCGGGGATTGAGCCAGAGGCAGCAGCTCACTTAGCGGATCAATGGCCACCTAACGCGACCAGTGAATTCCGATCCGGCCTGAAGGTGCTGCTCGAGTCCCTGTTCGATCATCGACAACGAAGAGAACCTCTTTACGGCGACGAGGAACTCGGCGGGCAACGATATTTCGCCGCGTGTATCCGGACTTCGCCGTCTCCGAGACCTGCGTCGACTGCCACAACAACTACAAGGACTCGCCGCGCACCGACATCGAGCCGGGCGACGTTATAGGGGGCGTGGTCATTCGCATTCCGATGCAGTGACGCGATGGCCATGGGGCAGGCGCGTTCTGCCCCCCGCACGCTCCGCACCGTCCGGCCTTGTTCTAGGAAAATGCCTGCTCGGCGACATGTCGTCACGATCTTTCGCCAGGTTGCGAACGGGTACAACGAGCTCAGGGATGTCGAGGAGGTTGCCCGCCGCGGGACAAGCTCGCCGGACTCAGTGAAGGCGGTTTTTTCGGGGTCGGCGAGTCCGAGACCGTAGAGTCCGGGAGCCTGTCGGCTATCGAGAAATCGGTGCTTTGGCAGCCTTTTGCCGCCTTTTCCACAGCACCATCGGGACGGCCAAAATCACCGCCCCGACCAACGTAAACGCTACCATCCCAGGCAGTTGAGATAACGGCAATTCAGTAATCACGATCAGCACCAAGATGGCGGCAATCGTAGCCCCGCCTAGTTTCCCTGCAAGTTTCGCTACTTCCGAGATCATTCGATCACTCCAAAACACACTTTGCAGCCAAATAGCCAGCGCCGAGAGCGCAAACAGCAGCCCCGAATCCAGTTTCGGAACATATCGCCGCGCCCGTAAGGCCAAACCCAGCGATAACTGTGCTCTTTTGGCTCTCCGTTAGGTTATCTCGAGCCCATTGGCAAATATCAACCACTCTAACGTCTTGTTCCTCTTCCTCCTCTACCTGCCCCTCCTTCTGTGCGAGTAGCAATCCAACGACGGCATTCCGGCTGTCGACGGGAATCGAACAAGGCGCGACAGGAGAGGCTCTGGGAGAACTACGCCTGCTCCCGTTGGTACAACTCCTCAAGCGCATCGACACGCACCATCAAGGCGGTGCCGATCCGCTCGATCAGCGCCCGTCGCCTCAGGTAGCTCATCTCGCGAGAGACCTCTTCCCGGTGCGATCCGACCTGGACCGCCAAATCGGCGTGCGTTGGCGGATCTTTGAGAAGGCCCGTGTGTTCGTCGAGCATGTTTTGCCGTGCTTGCCGCATGAGTTCAAGACGGAGCCGGTCGCGCGCCCGCTCCACCGTCAACTCGACCAGACGCCTGGCAAGGTTCGAACTGACCGACAACGCGTGTTGGAGCAGTGCCGACGCAAGCCCCGCGTCGGTGCGCGCGGCGTCGACACTGTTCCAACCCTTGAATCGCTATGCCGTGACAGTGTCGCTAGCAACAGCCTGGGCCGACATGCGCAGATCGCTCAATATGTCGCAGCCGCAGAATGGTTGTCCGGCCTTGTATTCGTGAACCAGCACTGAACGACCCGACGCCGCATAGTGCATGACCTGAATCGCTCCATTGAGAATCAGGTGTAAGTGGGAGAGATCGCTCGATGGAATGATCGCACCACGGTCGTACTTGACGACCGCACCTTTTCGGGCGAGCAAGTCTGGATTGACGCAGCCGAATCGTTCCAGCTTCGACGCCAAGTCCAGGATCGCTGGATCCGAGCGTTCCGGGTTGTCCGCGCCAATATGTACCAATCCCCGGCGGGTGTCGCGAGCCAAGACAGATTTCCAGCCAACAACTCTAGGAGACCGGCGTCAGTTGGTCGCCCTGGGTGGAGCGCCGCGCAACATGCGATGCACATAAGGCGATGGGTCGGCGCTCGGCCTTGAGTGATTCGGCAGCGATGCTCGCGCAAAGGGCCGCTGCAAGAATGTGAATATCTTCACGTCGAACGGGCACAACCGCTCACCGACACTTACCGGGCAACGTAATAGGGGCGTAGTCATTCGCATTCCCATGGAGTGACGTGACCGCAGCAGCGGGCCATCATTTGCCGCGTTCTGCACCGAGCGGCCTTCGCGTATCATTCGTTTTTTTGCAGCGCGGCGGAGCAATGGCCACCTACGCGACCAATGAGTTCCGATCCGGCCTGAAGGTGCTGCTCGAGTCGGATCCCTGTTCGATCATCGAGAACGAGTTCGTCAAGCCCGGCAAGGGTCAGGCGTTCAATCGCGTCAAGTTCCGCAACCTGCGGACGGGGCGCGTCTGGGAGCGTACGTTCAAGAGCGGCGAGACCATCGAGGCCGCCGACGTGATGGAGGTCGAAATGGAGTACCTCTATACGGACGGCCAGTTCTGGCACTTCATGAAGACCGACGGCAGCTACGAACAGTTGGCCGCGGGAGACGCCGCCATTTCGGAGGCGCGAAGCTGGCTGAAGGAGCAGGACCCGTTCAATGTCACGCTGTTCAACGGCGAACCGATCTCCGTCACGCCGCCGAACTTCGTCGAACTCGAGGTCTCGGACACCGACCCCGGCCTGAAAGGCGACACCGCGCAGGGAGCGACAAAACCCGCCACGCTGACGACCGGCGCCACCGTGAAGGTGCCCCTGTTCGTCAACATCGGCGACGTCCTCCGCATCGACACGCGCACCGGGGAGTACGTCAGCCGAGTCAAGAGTTGACCGCTGGCCGAGGACCTCTCCGGGGACCCGCCTGGGAACCCTCCTGCCAACTCGACGCACTCAGGTTGCGGGCTCGCATGCTCGGCACCGTCCGGCGCTTCTTCGAGGAGCGCGATGTCCTCGAAGTACAGGTGCCGGTGCTCGGCCGGCATGCCGCCACCGATCCTTCTATCGAGTGCATCCAGACGCGGGACGGCCGGTTTCTTCAACCGTCTCCCGAATACCACATGAAGCGGCTGCTCGCCGCCGGCGCACCCTCGATCTTCAGCATCGGTCCCGTGTTCAGGGCCGACGAGGCCGGCCGATGGCATAACCCCGAATTCACGATGCTCGAGTGGTACCGGCTCGGTTTCGACGCCGACGCCCTGATGCGGGAACTGGCGGAGTTGATCGATGCGCTGCTGGGGACCTCGGAGTACGAACGACACACCTTCTCCGGCCTCGTCGAGCTAGACATCGACAGCGCCAGCACCGATGAACTGGACCTCGCCATCGTCAACGCCATCGCCGAGCTGGGAGACAAACGCGTATTCGTCACCGGATATCCGGCGCGGCAGGCTGCCCTGGCGCGCATCTCCAATGGCGTTGCCTCCCGGTTCGAACTCGTCGTCGATGGCCTGGAGGTCGCGAACGGCTACCACGAACTCACGGATGTCGAGCAACTCGCCCGGCGCATGACCGAGGACAACCTGTCGCGCTGCGAACGGGATCAGCCGGTCCCCGAGATCGACAGGGCATTCCTGGGCGCGCACGCCAGCGGGTTGCCGGACTGCGCCGGCGTCGCGGTGGGATTCGATCGCCTGGTGTCCCTCAGGCTCGGCGCCCGCGCCCTGGCGGACGCGATGCCGTTCCCGTATGACCGGGCCTGACTTACGGTACCGACGAGAGGCCGATCCGTTCGCCCATGCGAATGGGCATGCCGGGCTTGAGTGCGGTGTCCAACTCCACCGATGTTGGTGGGAACAGCACGACCACCGTGGAGCCGAGCAGGAATCGGCCCACCTCTTCGGCGCGATCGAAGGGCTTTTCGACCCTGCTTTCCAATCGAGTCCGGTAGGGAGACCGAGGGCCGTCCTCCCATGTGGTCTCGATGCTCGCGACGATCAGCGCACCCACGAACACCAGGGCGTAGCGGTCGAAGTCGCAGACAAGCCGTTCGTTGCGGCAGAAGAGGCCTGCGATGGACGCCTGAGACGCCTCGTTTACCGGAAACAGTCGCCCCGGGACTTCGATGGTGCGCTCGAGGCGTCCGGCAGCCGGCGCATGGACCCGGTGGTAATCCCTCGGCGACAGGTAGACCGTGACGTACGCACCTCCCTGGTACCGTCGCGCCAGGTCTGCGTCCGTCAACAACGCGACGACGGAGAACCTGTGGCCCTTCGCCTGCAACAGGCGGCCCTCTTCCACGATCCCGAACTGGCTGATGTAGCCGTCGGCCGGGCTGACGATCTCCCGTTCGTCCTCCGGCAACGGACGTGCGCCGGCTTTCAGGCGGCGCGTGAAGAAGTCGTTGAACGAGCGGTATTCGTCCAGCGACCCGCGTTCCGCCTCGTTCATATCGACCTGGTAGTGCCACGCGAATGCGCGCACAAACGCCTGGGAGACTGGCTCGATCTCGGTTCGTCCAAGGACCCCTACCAGGCGAGAGATCACCTGCGTCGGCAACGCCTGATGCAGCCCCGCAAGGTTCAACATTCGATCGGCGTATCGTCGCGGTTTCCCCACTCGGACCAGGATCCCGGGTAGGCGCGGATGCGCGGGAAGCCGAGCAGGCGCGCGGCCATGTAGGCCAGTCCCGAGCGGTGGTGGGTCTGACAATGCACGATCACGTCCCGATCCGGGCCAATACCGCGCGCCGCGAGGCTGTCTCCCAGGTCCTCGATCAGGCGCAAGTCCCGGCGGCGGTCGATCAGGTCCAGCCAGTCGAGGTGCGTGGCCCCGGGTATGTGGCCGTTTCGCGCCGCCGTCGGCTTCACTCCCGCATATTCCTCGGCGCTGCGGCAGTCCCAGATGGTCGCGTCCGCCTGCCCAAGCGCCTCCCGCACGGCGCCGATTCGAGCGATGGGTCCGGGATTCACCGTGATCTCGATTTCGGAGGGACTCGGCGGCGATGGCGGTCCGGACTGCAGCGGCAAACCCGCCGCAGCCCAGGCATGCAGGCCGCCATCCAGATAGAGCCAGTCATGGTGGCCGATGACGTCCAGCGTCCAGGCCAGTCGCCCCGCCCAACCGCCGCCTTCGTCGTCATAGGTCACCACGGTTCGTCCCGGTGTCAGACCGATCCGACGGAACAGCGCCGTGAGCACCGACTCGGGCGGCAATTCCCCGGGGGCCGGCGGATGGCCCCGTACGAGGTCGGCGGGGGCGACATGCATCGCACCCGGAACGTGCGCCTGGGCGAAGACCGGCGGCGAAGTCACCTGCACGATGAGGAGATCGTCACTGGAAGACCGTGCGGCGAGCTCTTCGACCGTGATGGCTGCGGGTTGGGTCACGGATTCAACTCGGCTTACACGAGGTTTGAGGTCCCGCCGAATGATATATGCTCGCAGACGCAGTTACCCCATCAGCAGCGAAGCATGCCGCCGCACCTTGTCTGGATGGATATGGAGATGACGGGCCTCGACCCCGAGGTCGATGTCATCCTTGAAATCGCCACCATCGTCACCGACAGCGAACTCAACATGATCGCCGAGGGGCCGGTGCTGCCAATCTCGCAACCGGAGTCGGCGTTCGCGCGCATGGACGACTGGAATACCGAGCACCATACGGCCTCCGGGCTGATCGACCGGGTGCGGCAGGACGGGGTACCCCTCATCGAGGCCGAAGCGCGGACGTTGGATTTCCTCGAGCGGCATACGCCGCGGGGCACGTCGCCGCTGTGCGGCAACACGATATGGCAGGACCGGCGCTTCCTCACAAAATACATGCCCGAAGTCGCCGCGTTCCTGCACTACCGCATCATCGACGTGTCGAGCATCAAGGAACTCGCCTTTCGCTGGTACCCGGAGCTTGTCTCGCAACTGCGGAAGAACAACGCGCACCGGGCGCTGGAAGACATTCGCGAGTCGATCGACGAACTCAGGTTCTATCGCGAGCGGTTCTTCAGAGAGCCTTGAGCTGCGACGCGCTGGTCGCCTTCCGGCTCGCCTGGCGCGCAAGGGCCCAGTCTATGTGCTCCCTTACCATCTCGTCCGCGTCGACCCGTCGCTGGCGCAGGAGGCCGACGAGTTTCTCCGCATAAGGCGCATTGCCCGCCGCGACGGCGAGGTTTCGAACCCACTGCGTGTAGTTGATCCGTCTCAGTGCCATGCCCTCGGTCTTCGCCGAGAACATGGCTTCATCCCAACCCAAGAGCTCCGCAAGCCTCGCGGCATCAAGCCCGTGACGCGGCGCGAAGTCCGCCTCCACGGTCCGTTTCGCGTAGCGGTTCCAGGGGCACACGATCTGGCAGTCGTCGCAACCGAAGACGCGGCTCCCCACGGCTTCGCGCAGCTCCGGGGGAATGGCGCCCTTGTGCTCGATGGTGAGATAGGAAATGCACTTTCTCGCATCCAGTCGCCGCGGGCCGAGGATCGCCCCGGTGGGACAGACGTTGATGCATGCCTTGCAGACACCGCATCGGTCCCGCGCATCGGTGCCGGATACCGGAAGCGGGATGTTCGTGTAGATCTCCCCGAGAAAGAACATCGAACCCGCGTCTTCGTCCAGGATGAGAGTGTTCTTCCCCGTCCACCCGATGCCCGCCTTGTCCGCCAGGGGCTTTTCCAATACCGGCGCCGAGTCCGTGAAAGCGCGATAGCTGCCTCCAGCGACCCGCGCGTTGATGCGCTTGGCGAGCCGCGCCAGTCGCCGGCGCACAGTCTTGTGGTAGTCGCGGCCCAACGCATAGCGGGCGATGTAGGCGCTGCCGTCATTCTCCGGCAGCACCGGCAGCGCCTCGCCCGGCATGTAGTCCATTCGCGCCGAAATGACGCGAATCGTGGAATCGACGAGGCGTTCAGGATGCAGGCGCTCGTCGACATTGCGCGCCATGTAGCCCATCGTCCCGTGCAGCCCTTGATCAAGCCAGCGGCGCAGGTCCGGCGCGCAGCGGGAAAGGTCGGTGTCGGCGATTCCAACCTGCTGGAATCCGAGTTCCGAAGCCCAGGCTCGGATGTCGTCCGCCAGTGCGTCAAGGTCCATCAGGTCGCGCGCGTATAATCCCGCCATGCACCGCCCGGGCAAAGTCTACACCGCGGCTGAAGTTCGGCAGCTCGACCGGACCGCCATCGACGGCCACGGCATTCCCGGTATCAGCCTGATGCGGCGTGCCGGCCGCGCCGCATTCGAGACCTTGCGCCAGCGCTGGCCCGACTGTCGCGCGATCACGGTGGCCTGCGGTTCCGGAAACAACGCCGGCGACGGCTACATCGTCGCCGGTCTGGCCGTCGAAGCTGGTATCGAAACGCGGCTCCTGCAGGTCGGCGATCCCGCCAGGCTGAAAGGCGATGCCGCCACGGCGCGGGACTGGGCCGCCAAGGTCGGTGTGTCCCAAGGTGATACCGCACTCGAGATCGCCGGAGATGTCGTAGTGGACGCCTTGCTGGGCACGGGCGCGAGCGGAGAACTCCGCCCCCCGTACCTCGCCGCCATCGAGGCAATCAACGCTTCCGGGAAACCCGTTCTCGCCATCGACCTGCCGAGCGGCATCTCCGCAGATTCCGGCGCGACGCTGGGCGCGGCGGTCCGCGCGGATGTCACCGTCACCTTCATCGGCGAAAAGCTCGGCCTGCACACCGGCGCGGGCGTGGACCATACGGGCGATGTCGTCTTCGATGGGCTTGGCGTCCCGGCGGAGATCTACGACGACGTGGCCGGTATCCCCGTACTCTCGCCGCCGCAGCCATTGCGACGCCCGCGCTCCGGGCACAAGAACCGGTTCGGCCACGTCCTGGTCATCGGCGGCGACCACGGCATGGGCGGCGCGGTGCTCCTCGCCGGTGAGGCGGCCCTGCGCACCGGTTGCGGACTGGTCAGCATCCTGACCCGGCCTGAACATCGAGCCGCCATTCTCGCCCGCATGCCGGAACTGATGGCGCGTGGCGTATCCGAAGGCGACGACATCAGCGACCTGCTGGACGCCTGCACGGTTGTCGCCGCAGGACCCGGCCTCGGGCGTGCACCGTGGGGAGAGCAACTGCTGGACCAGGCGCTGGCCCTCGGCAAGCCGACGGTCATCGATGCGGACGGGTTGAACCTGCTGGCATCCCGAGATCTCCGGGCACCGGCGGACAGCGTGATGACGCCCCACCCGGGCGAAGCGGCACGGCTTCTAGGTAGCGCCGTAACAGATCGGCCAACCGCCGCGCGCCACATTTCTGCCCGGTTCGGAAACGTCGTCGTGCTGAAAGGCGCGGGAACGCTCGTTGCCGAGGCGGGCGACCTGGTTGGCATCTGCAATGCGGGCAATCCCGGTCTCGCCACCGCGGGAAGCGGCGACGTGCTCACCGGCATCATCGCGGGACTGTTGGCGCAGGGTTACGGCATCCGGGCCGGCGCCGAAGCCGGCGTTGCCCTACACGCCGCGGCCGGCGACCTGGCCGCTAGTCGTCTTGCGCCGCAACCGATCGTCGCGAGCGACATCATCCGACACCTCTGGTTGCGTTGACGGAGTCACCTTGAAGACCACGACCATCGAACTGCCCGACGCCGACGCCGCAATGGACTGGGGCACCGCCCTCGGCACCGGGCTCCGAAACGAACTGGTCTTTCTGCGCGGCGAACTCGGTGCCGGCAAGACGACGCTGGCCCGCGGCATACTGCGTGGCCTGGGACATACGGGGCCCGTAAAGAGCCCGACGTATACGCTACTCGAGCCCTACATGCTGGGAGAGCGAGAAGTGCTGCACTTCGACTTCTACCGCATCGAGGATCCAGAAGAACTCGCATTTATCGGTATCGATGACCTGATGGGGTCAGCGGCGTTAAAATTGGTCGAGTGGCCGGAGCGTGCAAGGGACCGCTTGCCGGATCCGGACCTCGACATTTCGCTCCACGAGATCAGCGGAGGCAGATTGCTTGAAATGGTCGATCACAGGTCCTCCGGACCGTAGATTCAGCGCACTGGCTTTCGCCGCCGCCCTGTTCGCCTTCACCGGCGCCAACGCCGCCGACCTCGAAGGAATCCGCACCCACGACGCCCCCGACCACACTCGCGTCGTCTTCGACACCAGTTCGAAGGTCTCCTACAAGATCTTCTCCCTGGAGAACCCGTACCGGGTCGTTATCGATCTCAAGGATACGCGCCCGCAGACAGCGCTCAAGTTGCCGGCAAAGGAAAGCGAACTGATCCTGCGGATCCGCCGGGGCAAGCGCCCCGACGGGGCCTACCGCATCGTGCTCGACATCGCCGAGCAGGTCGATCCCAAGCACTTCCAACTTGACCCCATCGATCCGTACAGCTACAGGCTCGTGGTCGACCTGCACGCCACCCAACGCAAGAGACCGGTGCCGATCATCCGCATGCCCGAGGGCGAGCGCGATGTGGTCGTCGTGGTTGACGCCGGGCACGGCGGAGATGATCCGGGGGCCACGGGAAATGGCGTCAGGGAGAAGGACGTGGCGCTCGCAGTTGCGAAGGAGCTGGCCAGAAACCTGGGTGCGACGGAGGGTTATCGCGCGGTCATGGCCCGTGAGGGCGACTATTACGTCGGACTTCGGCAGCGTGCCGAGATGGTCCAGAAACACTCGGCCCATCTCTTCATTTCGATACACGCCGACGCCTTCCGCATGCCGAGTGTTCGGGGCGCCCACATCTTCGCGCTGTCCAAGCGCGGCAGTTCGTCGGAGGCCGCCCGAATACTCGCTGAAAGAGAGAACAGATCCGACCTGATCGGCGGGGTCGGTGGGGTCGGGGGCATCTCCCTCGACGGCCAACCACCCCATGTCGCGGAGACCCTTGTCGACATGACGCTGGCATTCAGTCAATCGGGAGGGATCGAAGTCGGGGATACCATCCTGCAATCGATGGCGCCCACCAGCCGCCTGCACAAGAGAACCACCCGATTGCAGAACTTCGAAGTGTTGAGGGCCGCCGGCGTACCCGCGGTCCTGATCGAGACCGGTTTTCTTACCAATCCGGAAGACGCGCGCCTGCTGAGAACCCCCGCGTACCAAAAGCGCCTGGCAAGCGCCATCGGAGACGGCATCCGCGCCTACGTGCAACAGAATCCCCCGCCGGACACGTTGATCGCCGCCCGTGTTGCCGCAGGCGGTACCCAATACACCATTCAACGCGGCGACACATTATCCGAGATCGCCATGCGTTACCGGGTGTCGACGCGAGCCCTGCGCGCGGCGAACGGCATCAGGGGAGACCGTATACTCGTCGGACAGGTGATCCAGATCCCGGCGGCAGCGGGGTCGTAGTACTCCGATGCCCCGCATCCACCGGCTGTCCGAGTTTGTCGCCAACCAGATCGCCGCCGGCGAAGTCGTCGAACGGCCCGCCTCCATCGTCAAGGAACTGATCGAGAACAGCCTCGACGCGGGCGCGCGATCCATCAGGACAACCATAGAGAACGGCGGCATCAAGCGCATCGTCGTGCAGGACGATGGCTGCGGGATCGCGCCGGACGACCTGAGGCTCGCCGTCAGCCGGTTCGCCACCAGCAAGATCAGCGGAGCGGACGATCTCGACGGTGTTGAGACCCTCGGCTTCCGGGGCGAAGCCCTGGCGAGCGCGGCGTCGGTTTCCAGGCTCTCGATCACCTCGGCGACATCGGCGGGCGGCGGCATGGCCCTGAACGTGGCCGGCGGCACCGAAGAAGCCTTCAGACCCGCCGCCCATCCCCTCGGCACCACCGTCGAGGTCGCCGACCTGTTCTACAACACGCCGGCACGGCGAAAATTCCTCAAGACCGAACGTACCGAGACCGGCCACGTGAGCGAAGTGGTTCGACGGCTGGCCCTCGCCCACGCCGATGTCGCCTTCGAACTCAGGCATGGACAACGCACCCTGGAACGGTTGCCGGCCGGCCGGGAGCTCGATGCCATCATGGGCAAGGACTTTCTCTCCCAAGCCATCGCCATCGACACGGGCAATGGTGACTTACGTCTCAGCGGCTGGATCGGCCTGCCGGGCTATACGCGCGCCCAGGCGAACGCCCAGTTCTTCTTCGTGAACGGCCGCGCCGTGCAGGACCGGCTTGCGGGGCATGCGGTGCGGCAGGCGTACCGGGACGTGATGTTCCACGGACGTCATCCGGTGTTTGTGCTGTTCCTCGAACTCGATCCCGGAAGCGTCGATGTCAACGTGCATCCCACCAAGCGGGAAGTCCGTTTTCGAGATTCCCGGCGCGTGCACGACTTCGTCTTCGCTTCCCTGCACCGGCTGCTCGCCGACATGCGCCCCGGGACCGATCCCGGCGATGCGGCAACCGAACGGCTTCCACCCACCGGAAGGTTGCACGGACATGCATCCTATCCGCAGACGTCCATGAGCCTTTCCTCCCTCATCGCCGAAGCGCCAGCGGCCGCAGTGCTCGACGCGTCAACGGAGGAGCAGGGCGACATTCCGCCCCTCGGCTATGCCCTCGCCCAGCTTCACGGCGTCTATATCCTGAGCCAGAACGAGGATGGCCTGGTGGTGGTCGACATGCACGCCGCCCACGAGCGCATCACCTACGAGAAGCTCAAGGTCGACTACGGCGGCGGCAAGCTGACGGCCCAGCGGCTGCTGGTCCCCGTAGCGCTCGATGTCACGCCTCGCGAGGCCGATATCGTCGAGACACATGCAGAGGAGTTGGCAAGCTTGGGCCTCGGCATCGACCGAACCGGACCCCGGAGTTGCGTCGTAAGGGAAATGCCGTCGCTGCTGGCCGACCGCGATGTCGCGGCCCTCGTTCGCGACCTGCTGGACGAGATCGCCGAGTTCGGTACCAGCGAAGCGATTCAGACCCAGGCGGAGAAACTGCTCTCGAGCATGGCATGCCACGGATCGGCAAGGGCGAATCAGCGTCTCTCGGTGCCGGAAATGAATGCTCTCTTGAGGGAGATGGAGACGACGCCCAACGCCGGGCAATGCAACCACGGGCGTCCCACGTTCTTCATGCAGAGCATGCGCCAACTCGACCACCTGTTCCTGCGCGGCCGATAACGCGACTCATGACGCGGCACGTTGCCGTTTGCATCATGGGGCCAACGGCCGTCGGCAAGACCGACGCTGCCCTCGCACTCGCCGATCTCACCGATGTCGACCTGATCAGCGTGGACTCGGCGATGGTCTACCGGCACATGGACATCGGTACGGCCAAACCCGCCGTCGACGTGCTGGCTCGGTATCCCCATGCGCTGATCGACGTGCGCGAGCCCACCGAGCCGTTCTCCGCGGCCGACTTCCTTACCGGCGCCGACGCGGCGGTCGCCAGCGCGCTGGAGCGGGACAGGACACCCGTACTGGTCGGCGGCTCGATGCTCTATTTCAAGGCGTTCCGGGACGGACTGTCGACGTTGCCCAGCGCCGATCCGGCGACGCGGGCCGCCATCGAGGAGCGCGCTGCGGAAAAAGGCTGGAAGATGCTGCACGAGGAACTCGCGCAGATCGACCCGGAGGCCGCGGCGCGCATTCATCCAAACGATCCGCAACGCATTCAACGCGCGCTCGAAGTGTTCCGCGTCTCCGGCATGCCGATCTCGCAGTGGTGGTCCAGGTCTGCCGCCCGCGGCGTGGGACAACGCCTCAACTGCGCGCTGGTCGAAGTCGCGCTCGGTTCGGATGAACACCTCGCAACCCGAATCGCGGACCGTTTCGACGCCATGCTCGAGCGCGGTCTCCTCGATGAGGTCGCGCGGCTACGCACAGTGCCCGGCCTCGACCTGGCGAAACCCTCCATGCGCGCGGTGGGATACCGGCAGGTGTGGCGCCACCTTGACGGGGACCTCGATTCCGACGAGATGTACAGGCAGGCCATTTCCGCCACGCGGCAACTGGCGCGGCGGCAGGCGACATGGCTGCGAAGCTGGCAGGGCCTCAGGACGGTCGGCGGCCCGCCCACCGGATCTGCCCGCCGTATCTTGCAATTTTTGGACCAAGAACGCAGAATTGATCGGTTGTAAGCCGCTTGAGCGCGCGTCCCGTATCGAGGCCCGTTTCGAGGAAAGTACCATGTCGAAAGGGAATTCCCTTCAGGACTCTTACCTCAACACGCTGCGCAAGGAGCGGATCCCTGTCTCCATATACCTCGTCAACGGCATCAAGCTCCAGGGTCAGATCGAGTCGTTCGACCAGTTCGTCATCGTCCTGCGCAATGCCGTCAGCCAGATGGTCTACAAGCACGCGATCTCCACCGTGGTTCCGACCCGGAACGTGCGCCTGCGACCGCCGGGGATGCGCGATGAGAGCAGCGGAGACGTCAGCGAACACGCCTGAGACCACCCGTTCCCGCGCCCACCGAAATGTTGTTTGACCGTCCACCGGCGGGGTCCCGCGCCGTTCTGCTGAACCTGCGCCTCGACTCCTCCGACACCGATTCCCGGCTGGCAGCCGAGGAACTGACGGAACTGGTGCGATCCAGCGAAGTCGAGCCGGTCTCGCTCATCCAGGCGCGACGCTCCCGGCCGCACTCCAGGTGGTTCATCGGCAGCGGGAAGGTGGACGAGGTGGCGGCCGCAATGCACGCCGAGTCCGCGGATCTGCTCATCGTCAACCACGAGCTGACTCCCGCCCAGCAACGCAACCTGGAACAGCGGCTGGAACGGCGGGTGATTACCCGCACGGAACTCATCCTGCAGATATTCGCGGCCCGCGCCCGGACTCGGGAAGGCCAGTTGCAGGTCGAGCTAGCGCAACTCAGCCACATGCAGACGCGCATGGCGCGCGGCTGGTCCCACCTCGACCGGCAGCGCGGCGGAGTCGCCATGCGCGGCGCCGGCGAGAAACAGATCGAGCTGGATGCCCGCATCATCCGGGACCGGCTCCGGCGTGTCCGCGCACGGCTGGAGGGCGTCCATCGGCAGCGCCAGCGCAGCCGGCGACGCCGGGCAAGAACCGGGATCCAGACCGTCGCGCTCGTGGGTTATACCAACGCCGGCAAGTCGACCCTGTTCAACGCCCTGACCGACGCCGGCACGGTCGTTGCCGACCAGCTATTCGTCACGCTGGACCCCCTCATGCGCCGCATCGACATAGATGGCGTCGGCAAGGTCGTGCTGGCGGACACGGTGGGCTTCATTCGCGACCTTCCCCACAGCCTCGTGGAGGCCTTCAACGCCACCCTCGAGCAGGTCGCCGAAGCGGACCTGCTGCTCCACGTCGTCGACGCCGCCGCGCCCGACGCCGGAGACCTTGTCCGCCAGGTGGACGCCGTGCTGGAAGAAATCGGCGCCGCCGACGTTCCGACGATCATGGTTCTCAACAAGGCCGACCTCCTCGACGAGCACAGCTCGCCGGTTTTCGAACACGGTGACGATGGTGAACTCCCGCGGGTGGTTGTCAGCGCCCGGGAAAGGACTGGCCTGTCGACATTGAGAAAGGAACTCGGTCGCGCTCTCGGCGTCGCCGCCCGACCGGTCACGGTCCTGCTCAATTCGGGCTCGGGCAAACTCCGCGCACGCCTGTACGCGCTGGGGGCTGTCCTGGCAGAGCAGGTACAGGAAGACGGTACGCTCGCGTTGCGGATTCGGCTGGACCGTGACGAAACGGCCAGGCTTCTGGAGCGCCATGCCGAGCCGCGTCGGGTGGATGCTCGCTAGGCCACCCCTGGGTCGACTTCGAACCCCGTCCCGGGAAGCCGAGACCCTTGGGGAGACTTGTTGCAGGGAACGATGGTCACCCATAGAATCGGATCGATACCTTAACTGATTGGCGGAATTCCAACCATGGCGTGGAACGACCCAGGCGGCAGCGGACCTAGAGACCCTTGGGGCAGCCGAGGCGGCGATCAAGGTCCCCCGGATCTCGACGAGTCGCTGCGCAAGCTGCAATCCCAACTTTCCGGCATATTCGGGCGTCGTGGAGGTGGTGGTGGTGGCGGCGGCATCAACCTCAAGGTGTACGGAGGGGTGCTCGCGGCGCTGATTGTCGGCTACGGCATCTGGGGCGTGTATACCCTTGACCTGGCTGAGCGCGGCGTTGTGTTCCGCTTCGGCGAGGCGCTGGACGAGATCAAGGGCCCCGGCCTGCACTGGAACCCCCCGATCATCGACCGCGTGGAAACAGTGGTTGCCACGCGCCTCAACGAAAAGTCGCACAACGCACTCATGCTGACCGAGGACGAGAACATCGTCGACATCAGCATGACGGTCCAATACGTCATCGGCGATCCTGTCGCATACCTCGTGCAGGTGAACGACCCGGACAAGAGCGTGACCCACGCGATGGAGAGCGCGCTCCGGCATGTCGTCGGCAGTTCTTCGATGGACCACGTCATCACCGAGGGCCGCGCCGCGCTCGGCAGCGAGGTGCAGAAGCGCCTGCAAAACTACCTGAACCTCTACCAGACCGGCATCGAGGTGTCGACGTTGAACATCGACGAGAGCGGGCCGCCGGACCAGGTCCAGGAAGCGTTCGACGACGTGCAGAAGGCCCAGGAGGACGAAGCGCGATTCCAGAACGAAGCCAATGCCTATCTTGAAAGGGTCGTTCCGGAAGCGCGAGGAGCGGCGCAAAGGCAGCTCGAAGAAGCCAACGCCTACCGCGACCGGGTGCTGGCACGAGCGCGGGGCGAGGCCGATCGGTTCACGAAACTGCTCGAAGAGTACCATCAGGCGGAGGAAGTCACCCGCGATCGCCTGTACATAGACGCCATTCAGTCGGTCCTGAGCCAGAGTTCGAAGGTCATCGTGGACGTCGAGGGCGGCAACAACCTGTTATACCTGCCGCTTGATCGTCTCATGCAGGGCAGCGGTACCGCCGGGAGCCCCGAGGAGTCCGACCTGCGGCGACTGGTCGACGAAGTGGTGAGCGAACGACTTCCCGCGATTCGCCGCGACTCGCGGTAATGCACCGGAAGTGAAAGGGAACATCAGGAGGGCAAACCAATGATGTCAATCCGCAACATGCTGTTAGCCGGCCTTGTGGTCGTGATCTTGCTGTTGCTCGCCGACGCGATCTTCACGGTGCATGAGAGACAGCGTGCTCTCGTGCTTCGGTTCGGTGAGATAACGCAAGTCGACCTCGAACCGGGGTTGCACTGGAAGCTTCCCATCGCCGATGACGCGAAGAAGTTCGACGGCCGCATCCAGACGCTGGACTCTCCGCCGGAACGCTATTTCACCCTCGAAAAGAAGCCGCTCATGGTGGACTCGTTCGTCAAGTGGAGAGTGAGCGACGTCCAGACCTACTACGAGACGACGTCGGGCGGCGACCAGACCAGGGCGGAACTCCTGCTGAGACAGCGCGTGAACGAAGGCCTGCGCAACCAGATCAGCCGGCGGGACATGCATGAGGTCATTTCGGGAGAGAGGGATCAACTGATGGCGGATTTGACGCAGCAGTTGAACACCGAAATGAGGCGCGACGTCGGGGTAGACGTCATAGATGTCCGGGTGAAGCAGATCGACCTTCCGACGGAAGTCTCCTCCGCCGTCTACGACCGCATGAACTCCGAACGCGAGATCGAAGCGCAGAATTACCGCGCAAGCGGGCGACAACTCGACATCGGCATTCGCGCGGACGCCGACCGCCAGGTCGTCGTCATCGAGGCGGAGGCGTACCGCGAAGCCGAGCAGATTCGCGGCGACGGGGATGCCGGCGCGGCCGCCATCTACGCGGAAGCCTACGGCGCCGATCCGGAATTCTACGAGTTCTACCGGAGCATCAACGCCTACGTGTCCGTGTTCAGCCAGAAGGGTGACCTCCTTGTCGTCGATCCGAACAGCGAGTTCTTCAAATACCTGAAGGACGGAGACGGCTAGACCAGCCAGCGTCAAAACGTAATCCGGGGGCCCGGAGGCCCCATTCGCCCGCGCTCCGCGCGCGGTAACTTGCGAGAGAAACTGAAGTGGGACGCAGCGTCGTCGTGCTCGGCGCCCAGTGGGGCGACGAGGGCAAGGGCAAGATCGTGGACCGCCTGGCCGAGCAGGCTGCGGCGGCCGTCCGCTTTCAGGGCGGACACAACGCCGGGCACACCCTCATCATCGACGGCGAGAAGACCGTGCTGCACCTCATCCCTTCGGGCATCCTGCGGCCTGACGTGCAGTGCCTCATCGGCAACGGCGTCGCCGTGTCGCCGGACGCGCTGATGGAAGAGATCCAGGAACTCGAGGCGAAAGGCGTCGGCGTTCGGGACCACCTGCGCATCTCCCCCGCATGTCCGCTGATCATGCCCTATCACATCGCCCTGGACACGGCGCGGGAAAAAGCCCTCGGCAATCGCAGGATCGGCACCACCGGCCGCGGGATCGGCCCCGCTTACGAGGACCGGGCGGCGCGGCGCGGACTGCGTCTCGGTGAGATGTTCCATCCGCAACAGTTCGCCCACCAGCTTGCCGAAGTCATGGAGTACCACAACTTCGTGCTACAGAAATACCACCATGCGTCGCCCGTTGACTTCAAAGCCACGCTGGACCGGGCACAGGAACTTGCCGAATCGTTGCTCCCGCTTGTCGCCGATGTCGGCGCGATCCTGCATTCCCTGCGCGAATCCGGCGGCAACATCGTATTCGAGGGGGCGCAGGGGGCGTTGCTCGATATCGAACTCGGCACGTATCCATTCGTCACGTCTTCCAATACCACCGCCGGCGGCGCCGCCACGGGAAGCGGCTTCGGCCCCCGGCATCTCGACTACGTCCTCGGGATCGCGAAGGCGTACTGCACCCGGGTCGGCTCCGGACCGTTCCCGACGGAACTGTTCGACGAAACCGGCAAGTGGATGGCCGAGAAGGGCAACGAGTTCGGCTCCACCACCGGCCGGCCCCGCCGTTGCGGCTGGTTCGACGCGGTCGCGTTGCGGCGCGTCACCCGAAGCAACAGCATCACCGGCCTGTGCGTGACCAAGCTCAACGTCCTCGACCACCTCGAGCGGGTCCAGCTATGCGTCGGCTACGAAGGCGGCGCGTGCGGGAGTTTCGGCAACGAGTCGTACAGCCAGGTCAAACCCGTGTACGAGGAACTCCCTGGATGGAACGCGTCGACATTGGGCGTTCGCAGCTACGATGCCCTGCCGGACAACTGCCGTGCATACCTCAGCCGCATCGAGACCGCCGTCGGGACGCCGATACACATCGTCTCCACCAGCCCGGAACGGGACGACACCATCATCCTGGAGGATCCCCTCGCATCATGATCGACTCCAGGCTGCTTGAAATCCTCGTCTGCCCGGTCAGCCGTGGACCGCTCGTGTACCGCCGCGACCTGAACGAACTGTGGTGCCGGCAGAGCGGTCTCGCGTATCCGGTTCGCGACGGCATCCCCGTGATGATGGAAGGAGAGGCGCGCGCGCTGACGGACGAAGAGCGCGCTTCGATGTCCAAGTAAGTGCCCCACAGCCGCAGCCTTCGGCTTCGCCTGTGGCCCGGCCCCGCTCGTCGACCACGCAACAATCGTGCCGGGTCGCTGGCGCTCCCCGGACACGTTTGTTCCATGGAAGTGCCCCACAGCCGCAGCCTTCGGCTTCGCCTGTGGCCCGGCCCCGCTCGTCGACCACGCAACAATCGTGCCGGGTCGCTGGCGCTCCCCGGACACGTTTGTTCCATGGAAGTACCCCACGGGCTGGACGCGCTGACAAGGTCGGGGAAGTTTGGTCACGTTTCGCATAGAATCGAGCACCTTCAAACGGCAGATGGACACGAAACGGTAGGCGGGTCGCCACAACCCGGCGACGACAATCGATGAGCAATATGGATCAGTTCGCAAAGCACCCATCAGGACTCGTGCTGGTCACGGACATGCCCGATATCGCCAGCCGGGAACTGCGCAACCCCGAGGAAACCCTCGACTGGGTCGGCATGGGCGACGTGCATCAGCCCTTGCGCATTCGCGACGGCAGCAACGTGCGCGAAGTCCAGGCAAGGGTGCAGATCTACGTCGACCTGGCAGACCCGCAGGCAAAGGGCATCCACATGTCCCGCCTGTACCTGATTCTCGACGAGCATTCGGAAACGCGACCCCTGAGCGTCGCCGGACTGAAGCTCCTGCTCGCATCCCTGCTCGAATCCCACCGGGGCCTTTCCAGCCGCGCCTTCGTCCAGTTCGACTTCGACTACTACCTGCGCCGCAAGGCCCTCGTCACGGAGAACTCGGGCTGGAACGCCTATCCCGTGTCGATCAAGGGCACGCACATCGACGGCGAAACGCATGTGGAGCTTTCGGTCGGCGTGCACTATTCCAGCACCTGTCCGTGCTCCGCCGCGCTCTCCCGGCAACTCGTTCAACAACAGTTCGAGCGCGACTTCGGCGCCAGCGGAGAAGTGGATGCCGCCGCAGTGAAGGAATGGCTCGGCTCCGAAGAGAGTTTCGTGGCAACGCCGCATGCCCAGCGAAGCATTGCGCGCGTTCTGGTCAAGTTCGACCACAGGCTGGAGAGCTTCCCCATCACCGAGTTGGTCGATGCAGTCGAGGAAGCTGTCCAGACCCCCGTGCAGACCGCGGTCAAACGCGAAGACGAGCAGGAGTTCGCCCGGCTGAACGCCTCCAATCTGATGTTCTGCGAGGATGCCGCGCGACGCGTGAAGAGCTCACTGGAGCGTGAGCCACGCCTGATCGACTACTGGGTGCGCGTCGAACACCACGAAAGCCTCCACCCGCACAACGCGGTGGCCGTACTTACCAAGGGCGTCGACCGCGGCTACCTGCCGATCCCCTGATCACCATCGCCCATCTACGGGCAGGGTGTGGTACCCAGCATGGGCGGTCAATCGCATCGCGCGCACCGCAGGGTGAGACATTGGTGCCGAGGAGAGGACTTGAACCTCCACGGGGTTACCCCCACTAGCACCTGAAGCTAGCGTGTCTACCAATTTCACCACCTCGGCGAAGAAGCGGGCCATGCGCCCCGAGCGGTCGGGAGCGTCCGGCACTGGAAACGGGGCGCGCAATGTACCTATCGCCCCAAGGAGTTGTCAATTTGAGACGTCGTAGGCGCAGGAAAGACATGCCCGAAACGCAACTGTTCGCGAGCGATATTCGCGATGCCCTGAAGTCTCTGGACTCTCCTCATTGGGACGGCCTAGTCCAGCACTTTCGTCTTGCCAAGGGTCCCGGGACGCATCGGCTGCGGCGCCTGTTGCGCGGACTCGAACACCTGGGGGAGATCAGCCGGTCGGCGGATGGCCGCTATGCGCTGATACGCGAACCCGAAGTTGTGAAGGTCGTGGAGTCCTTCGGCAAGCTCGTGGTCGAGGGCTCGGAGGATGAATTGCCGCCCGGATCGAATGTCCGGCCCGGCGACCGCGTCGAACTCCGCCCTGGTCGACAAGGCGGCCGGCGCGGGAGGCGGGACGCCGGTCTGCGCGTGGTCGAACCGTCCTCCGCACCTCTCATCGGGTGCGTCGTGGAAGGTTATCGGCGTCGTTTCGTCGAATCCCTCGACCCGACGGTCAAGGGACGCATCGAGATCGAAGACGACGACCGGCGCGCCCGCGACGGTGACATCGTCGAGGTGTCGCTGTTGTGGCAGGACCGGGGGCGTTACAGCGGCCGCATTCTCTCCGTATTGCGCGCCAAAAACGAAGCCGACCGTGCCGCCGTAGCCCTGCTTCGAAGCCGCCGCGTACCCGTCGACTGGCCGGATGGCCTCGATATCGACGCACCCCGGAGCGTGACGGACGCCGATACGGCGGGACGCCGGGATCTCACCGCGCTACCGCTCGTCACCATCGACGGCCCGGACGCGCGCGACTTCGACGATGCCGTGTATGCGGAGCCCGGGGAGCAGGGCGGCTGGCGACTGGTCGTCGCGATCGCCGACGTCGCGCATTACGTGAAGCCCGGCTCCCCGCTCGATATCGAAGCACACCGGCGCGGCAACTCCGTCTACCTGCCGGACCGCGTCATCCCGATGCTGCCGGAATCGCTCTCCAACGGAATCTGCTCGCTGGTGCCGCACGAAAGACGCCTCGCGCTGGTCTGCGACATGGGGATTTCCGCCGAGGGGGAAGTCTCTTCCCACGAGTTCTATGACGCCGTCATTCGGTCGCACGCCAGGCTGACCTACGAAGAGGCTGTCGCAAAGCCCCCGACGCTCACCTCCCTGTTCGACGTGTACGAGGCGTTACGCGCGAGCCGGGCGGAACGGGGCGCGCTCGACTTCGACAGCCGGGAGCCGGCACTGACTCTGGAGGGGGGCCGAGTCAAGTCCGTCGCGTTGGCGAAGCGCAACGCGGCGCACGGCATGATCGAAGAGGCGATGATCGCGGCCAACGTGTGTGCGGCAAGACATGTCGCAAGCCCCCTTTACCGCGTTCACAAGGCGCCGGGCGGCGAAAAGCTGGACCAGCTCGTCACCGCCCTCGCATTCGCGGGAATCAGGCTCTCATCGAAAGACACCAGGCCCAAGGCCCTGCGCGCCATCATCGCCCGCGCCGTCGCGCAGAATCCGCGCCTCGCATGGCTGTTCGAAATCCTCCTGCTCCGGTCGCTGCCGCAGGCCCGGTACGACCCGGACAACGCCGGACACTTCGGCCTCGCACTCACCCAGTACGCACACTTTACGTCGCCGATCCGGCGCTACGCCGATCTCACCGTGCATCGCCTGATCAAATCCGAAAAATCACCCCCGTCGGCAGAGTCGCTCGCACAGACAGGCGCACACATCTCCATGACCGAACGGCGAGCGGACGATGTTGCCCGTGCCGTTTCCAATTGGCTGCAGTGCGACTTCATCAAGGACCGCACAGGTGAGCAGTTCTCCGGCGTCGTTGTCGGCGTGACCGAGTTCGGGCTTTTCATACGGCTCGCCAACGTGTTCGTGCAGGGACTGCTGCACGTCTCCAACCTCGGACGCGACTACTACCACTACGTTCCGGAGTCGATGGCGCTGGTGGGCGAGTCGTCCGGTCAACGCTTTACCCTCGGCGACAAGCTCGAGGTCGTGCTGCAGGAAGTTTCCGTCGAGACGCGCCGCGTCGACCTCGTGCTGGCGCGGCGGGGCGCAAGACGCGGATGAACGAACCGACCGAAGACTGGGTATACGGCACACACTCGGTGAGCAACGCCCTGGACGCCGCGCCAGGCCGCGTGCGCCGGGTGTGGGTTGCGGCCGGGCGCCGGTCGGAGGCGCTGGCCGCATTGATCGACCAGGCACGGGCATCGGGCGTACGCGTCGAGTCCGTCGACAAGCGAATGCTCGACCGCGTCGCTCAAGGTCCTCACCAGGGAATCGCCGCGCAATGCCATGCCGTCTCTCCCGCCACGGAAGCAGAGCTGGAGCTCAGGTGGCCTACCTTCGAGTGTCCTTTCATTCTCGTGTTGGACCAGGTCCAGGACCCCCGCAACCTCGGCGCCTGCCTGAGATCGGCGGAGGCGGCCGGGGTCGATGCCGTGCTGCTGCCCAAGCGCCATGCCGCCGGGCTGACCGCCGCCGCGGTCAGGACCTCGAGCGGGGCGTTCGAGCATCTCTTCGTCGTTTCCGTGACCAACCTCTCGCGCAGACTTGCGTGGATGAAGCAACAGGGCGTGTGGATCGTCGGCGGGCACCAGGATGCCGAGACGTCCCTTCACGACCTGGAGATCCCCACCCCAACCGCCGTGGTGGTCGGCGGTGAGGGAAAAGGCCTGCGGCGTCTGACCCGGGACAATTGCGACCACCTGGTCCGCATTCCCATGGCCGGAGCGGTTTCCAGCCTGAATGTCGCGGTGGCGACGGGAATCCTGCTGTTTGAAGTCGTGCGAGCACGCCAGTAGAATCCGGTTGTCCATCCTCGCCTCACGCGCATTGGATCGCGGAGGCGAACCCGAGAGGAGGAATTGAAATGAGACACTACGAAGTCGTCTTCATGGTGCACCCGGACCAGTCCGAACAGGTGCGCGGCATGATGGATCGCTACCGCTCCATGATTGAACGCGGAGGTGGCGCGGTCCATCGAATGGAAGACTGGGGCCGACGCCAGCTCGCCTATCCCATCGCGAAGATCCACAAGGCGCACTATGTGCTGATGAACGTGGAAGTGGACGCCGAGACGCTCGAAGAAATCTCGAGCGCGTTCCGCTTCAACGACGCGGTAATCCGCAATCTCATCATCCGGCGCCAGCACGCGATCACCGAGACATCCAAGATCTACGAGGAAGAGCTCAGGGAGCAGGAGAAGGACCGCGAGCGGGAGCGCAGACGCGAAGAAGAAGCTGCCGCTCGCGCGTTGCGCCGCGCCCGGGAGGAGGCTGAAGCCGCCGCGGCAGCGGCAGCAGAAGAGTCTGACGAGCCCGAAACCGTAGACGCGGAGTCCTAACCGATGGCCAGGAACTTTCGACGCAAGCGCTATTGCCGTTTTACCGCGGAGGGCATCAAGGAGATCGACTACAAGGACCTCGATCTTCTCGCGCCCTACATCACGGAAACCGGCAAGATCGTGCCCAGCCGGATCACCGGCACCAGCGCCCGCTACCAGCGGCAACTTGCGACGGCGGTCAAACGCGCCCGCTACCTGGCGCTGGTCCCGTACACGGATCAGCACAAGTAGGGCCAGGCCGGGAGAACAAATGAACGTCATCCTGCTCGAACGCATCGGCAAACTCGGAACCCTGGGAGAAGAGGTCTCGGTCAAGAACGGCTATGCGCGCAACTATCTCATCCCCTCCGGAAGAGCCGTGCGCGTCACCCCGGAGAATCGGGCGGCGTTCGAGTCCCGCCGCGCCGAACTCGAAGCTGCGGCCGGCGAGAAGCTCGCCGCCGCCGAAACGCGTGCCGCCGCCCTGGAAGACGTCTCTGCGACCCTGATGGTCCGGGCGAGCGAGGAAGGCAGGTTGTTCGGCTCCGTCGGCACCGTAGAGATTTCCCGGGCGCTGACCGACCAGGGCAACGACGTTTCGAAGGCGGAGGTGAGTCTGCCCGAGGGCACGATTCGCCAGGTCGGCGAGTACGAGGTAGAGATCCAGCTTCACCCCGGCGTCTCCGCAACGGTCGGCATCAACGTCGTCGCCGAGTAGCGGCACGAGGGATACGCGACCCCACCCGAACAGGCCGCCGGATTCCAACGGTCGCCTACAGCTTGTCCACAGCGTTGTCGCGAGGCCCAGCCGCCCGCCCATCGCCTGGACAATGTCCGTCGTGATTTTCAGGCCGTTGTGCCTTGACGCCCCGTGTCGGAACCCTGATCGTTAGGGTTCGACAGAGCGGCTTTCAACCGATGGCAGAACCCTCTCACGACGCTCCCGGCCCCACCAGGCTAAAGGTTCCCCCGCATTCGATCGAGGCCGAGCAGTCCGTCCTCGGCGGACTGATGATGAGCAACAACGCCTGGGATATCGTTGCTGACAAGATCAAGGCGAGCGACTTCTATCGCCCGGAACACCAGATCATCTTCGAGGTCATGGCAGCACTCGCCAATGACCTGCAGCCACTCGATGTGGTGACCCTCGCGGAGGCGCTGCAATCGCGCAAACTCGCCGAGCGGGTGGGCGGCATCGGCTACCTTGCCGAACTGTCGACGGAAACGCCTTCCGCGGCCAACGTCGTTGCCTACGCCGATATCGTGCGCGAAAGAGCCATCCTGCGACAGCTCATCAACGCCGGTACCGGTATCGCAGAGTCGGCGTTCCAGCCGGAAGGCCGTCCCAGCGACGAACTGCTCGACGCGGCCATGAAGGCGGTGTTCGACATCGCGGAGAGCGGGATTCAGGATGACGGGCCGGTACAGGTCGAACCCCTCCTCCAGGGCGCGTTCGAGCGCGTCGATGAACTGCACAAGAACCCGAACGCCCTGACTGGCCTGGAAACCGGATTCGCCGATCTCGACAAGCTCACGACCGGCTTCCAGGACTCGGATTTCATTGTCATTGCCGGCCGCCCATCGATGGGGAAAACCGCCCTCGCGGTCAACATCGCAGAGCATGCCGTCATGCAGGCGGACGACAACGACGACGCGGTGCTCATCTTCTCCATGGAACAGCCTGCGGAACAACTCGTGATGCGGCTGCTTTCGTCCCTCGGGCGCATCGACCAGAACCGATTGCGAACCGGGAACCTGGACGCCGATGACTGGCCCCGGCTTGAGTGGGCGGTCAACCAACTCAAGCAAAGGCCTTTGTATATCGACGATGCCGGCGGATTGACGCCCAACACGGTACGCATGCGCGCCCGAAGGGTGGCCCGTACCGCTCGGGGGCGGCTGAAGCTCATCGTCGTCGATTACATGCAGTTGATGCGTGCGGAGGGCAGGTCCGAGAACCGCACGCTGGAACTGTCCGAAATATCACGGACCCTGAAATCGATCGCCAGGGAGTTGCGCTGCCCCCTGGTGGCCCTGTCCCAGTTGAACCGCGCCCTCGAGAATCGCGAGGACAAGCGCCCCCGCATGTCGGACCTGCGTGAATCCGGCGCCATCGAGCAGGACGCGGACGTCATCCTGTTCATCTACCGCGATGACGAATACAACGAGGACTCGGAAGACAAGGGTCTTGCCGAGGTCATTATCGGCAAACAGCGCAACGGCCCCACCGGGGTCGTGAAGATGCGATTCTTCAAGGAACTCACCAAGTTCGAACTGCTTGACCGCGGAGAATACGAAGGTTTTGACTGAGGATTCGTGTGGCCAAGGCTAAGGTCGCGTATGTCTGCGAGGACTGCGGCGTCGAACATCCGAAGTGGCAGGGCCAGTGTTCCGCCTGCGGCAAATGGAACACGTTGCGGGAATTCTCGCTGCAGCGCGCGGCGGCCTCTCCAGGAGCCAGCGCCACGGGCTATAGCGGCACCCCACCCGAAGTCGCTCGGCTTGCCGAGATCGAGACGGCGGCGCTGGCGCGCATGCCCACCGGCATGGACGAACTCGACCGCGTGCTCGGGGGCGGTTTCGTGCCCGGCTCCGTCGTTCTGATCGGAGGAGACCCGGGCGCGGGCAAGAGCACGCTGCTGCTGCAGGTCGCCGCCGCCATCGCGCGACGAGAGCCCTCAGCGGGGGTGCGCGAGGGGGAACCCCTCGCAAGAAAGGAGCCTTCAGCCGGGGAGCGCGAGGGGAGACCCCTCGCAAGAAAGGAGTCCATACTCTACGTCAGCGGCGAAGAGTCCCTGCAACAGATCGCCGACCGTGCGCGCCGACTGGCCCTGCCGCTAGGCAACCTGTTGGTCGCCGCCGAAACGCGCGTCGAGGCCGTCGCTGCACTGGCGCAACAGCATAGACCCAGCGTCATCGTTATCGACTCCATCCAGGTCATGCACGTGGAATCGACCAGCAGCGTTCCCGGGAGCGTTACCCAAGTTCGGGAGTCGGCCGCGTTGCTGACCAAGCTCGCCAAGCAGACCCTCACCACGGTGATCCTGGTCGGCCATGTCACGAAGGAAGGCAATCTTGCGGGACCCAAGGTGCTGGAACACATGATCGACTGTTTCGTCATGCTCGACAGCCCGGCCGGCACGCGTTTCCGAACGTTGCGCAGCCACAAGAACCGCTTCGGGGCCGTCAACGAACTCGGCGTCTTCGCGATGACGGAAACGGGCATGAAGGAAGTCGCGAACCCATCCGCCATCTTCCTGCAGCGGCCGAAGGAGATGTCCCCCGGGAGCGTCGTCACGGTGACTTGGGAAGGCACCCGGCCGCTATTGGTCGAATTGCAGGCGCTGGTGGACGAATCGCGGGGCGGCTATCCCCGGCGCATCGCCGTTGGCCTCGACCCCCAGCGTATCGGCATGCACCTGGCGGCCCTGCACCGGCACTGCGGTCTGTCGCTGACCGACCAGGACGTGTTCGCCAACGTCGTCGGCGGAGTGCGCATCAGCGAGACCGGGGCCGACCTCGCAACGGTACTCGCCGTCCTGTCGAGCTTCCAGAACCGCGTGCTGCCCCGTAACCTGGTCTGCTTCGGCGAACTCGGCCTGACGGGCGAGGTGCGCGCCGTACCGAACGGCCAGGAGCGATTGCGCGAAGCGCAGAAGCACGGCTTCGACCAAGCGATCGCGCCCCGCGCGAACCTCACGAAGACCCCCGTACCGGGAATTGAAGTCAAGGGCGTTACGAGTCTCGCGCAGACGTTGGAAGCCATCGAGGCACTCGGTTAGTCCGGCATTCCCTCGCGCGGATGCTCTCTTCGGGCTATTTGCTTATGCGTTTGTTCTTCTGACGACTGCGCGTACAAGGCGCTATCATTGTCGTTTCATGCCTTGCATTAGGCAGAGCGCGTGCCTGCGTCGAGAGAGCGAGGAAATCCTTGCGGCCCAGCGGACGCGCCAGAATCCGGGCGAGCGTGAAGTCTTCCCGGTGAACAAGAAATACAGTCAGGAGATCGTCGAATGGCAGAATCCAAAGTTCAAAACGGCGTCAACGTCGACGCGCTTCTCGCCGCCCGCGAGGCGTTGAGTGAAGCCCCCGAAGCGGCCAAGTTCAACTGGCGCGCATCCTGCAAGTGGGTCAATGGCACGCACAGCCACTCCACCGTGGACGGCTACCACGGCCTCGGCGAGGAGCACCAGCACAAGACCACGTTCAGTTTCGACGCCGACCATCCGGCGGTGTTTGCCTCCGAGGACAACGGCGCCACGCCGGTCGAGTTCGTGCTTGTCGGGCTCGCGAGCTGCCTGACCGCCGGGGTCGCCGCGGTGGCGCAGAATCGCGAAATTCAACTACGGTCCGTACAGGCGAATCTCGAAGGCGCCATGGACATCCAGGGCATCCTGGGCGGAGACCCGGACGTGCGCAATGGGTTCAGCGATGTCAAGGTGACGTTCGACATCGATGCCGATGCGTCCAAGGACGACATCGAGGCGCTGGTGGCACAGTCGCAGAAGCGCTCGGCGGTGTTCGACATCATCACCAATCCCACGAACGTCAACGTCGAAGTGACGTGACGTGCGGAGGTCCGCTTAACGCTTAAGCGGGACAATTCGATCAACGAAGCAACTACCGTCATCGTAGGCGGCGGCCATGCCGGACTTGCCATGAGTCAATGCCTGCGCGAGCGCTCCGTCGACCACGTCATACTGGAACGCGGTCGAGTCGGAAACTCCTGGCGCACCGAGCGGTGGGACTCCCTGCGGTTGCTCACGCCCAACTGGCAGAGCCGTCTTCCAGGATACCGATATGAGGGCTGTGACGCCGACGGTTTCATGACCATGCCCGAGGTGATCGGGTTCATCGAAGACTATGCGGCGGCGATTTCCGCGCCAGTGCACGAAGAGACGGAAGTTACCTCCCTCCGCGCGTCGGGGGACGGCTTTCAGGTGAGTACCGACCAGGGGGATTGGCGGTGCCGCACGGTGGTGCTCGCGAGTGGCGCCTGCAATCTTGCCGACGTGCCCGGCGTCGAGAGCGAGGTACCGTCCTCAATCCACGCACTTACCACGATGGAATACCGCAATCCCGATTCGCTTCCGCCTGGCGGCGTTCTGGTGGTCGGGGCATCGGCGACGGGCGTCCAGCTTGCAGAGGAGATTCACCGGTCCGGACGCCCCGTGACACTGTCGGTGGGCGAACACGTTCGCTTGCCGCGTACCTACCGCGGGCGGGACATCCTGTGGTGGATGGAAGCCGCCGGCATCCTCGATCAGCGCTACGACGAAATGGACGACATCGTGCGCGCGCGCAACGTGCCCTCGCCACAACTGGTCGGCACGCCAGAGCGGTCGACGCTCGACCTCA
The DNA here is from genome assembly GCA_965203615.1 of Candidatus Azotimanducaceae bacterium. Lineage (GTDB taxonomy): Bacteria > Pseudomonadota > Gammaproteobacteria > Pseudomonadales > Azotimanducaceae > VXNE01. The sequence continues at coordinate 2,321,396 of OZ241900.1, read as the reverse complement.
ACGCGCTTACCGACATCGGCGTTAAGCTGGTCGGCCGGTTCTCGGCGATGCGGGAGGGCAAGGCGCTGTTCTCCGGCGGGCTGCGCAACGTCTGCCGGTTGGCCGACCTGAAGATGCACCGGCTGCTGAACACGATCGACGAGTGGGCGACGGACAACGGCGCTGACGGCGATGTCGATTCCCCGCACCGTTTCGAGCCGACGCGGGTACCCGACGCGCCGCCGCTTGAAATAGACCTGCGACGCGGCAAAAGCGGCGGCGATATTCGAAGCATCCTGTGGGCGACCGGATATCGCGCCGACTACTCGTGGCTCGACCTTCCGGCGCTCGACCACAAGGGGAGGCTGCGGCACGAGGGCGGAATCGTGGCGGTGCCCGGCGTCTACGCGCTTGGCCTCAACTTCCTGCGCCGCCGCAAGTCGAGCTTCATCCACGGCGCCGAAGACGACGCAAGGGACCTCACCGGGCATCTCGTGAAGTACCTGAATGGTGGAGTTCGCACGAAGGCAGTGGGCGCCTGACACCCGGTCCTTGAGCAAATTCCTACCCCAGGAATCAGCTCCGTCCCACGCCAATTCAAGCCCACACCGCTGATATTGCCGCACCCATCCGCGATACGTTGGTTTCTCCATTTTTCGGAGAACCAATCATGAAATTTCCAGTGTTTGCCAAAGCCCCTGTGGCGCAGCCGTCGCGGAAACAACCCGAACGGCCCAGGCCAGCGTTGTCGCCATCAACGGTGCGCCTTGCCATGTTCGTGCTCATGGTGCTTGCGGTTGCAGTCGGGGTGCGGGCGGAGGAGGAACGTGTCGACGTGAATACCGCCGACGCGGAGACCATCGCTCGCGTGCTGGTAGGGGTTGGCCAGTCGAAGGCCGAAGCCATTGTCGCCTATCGGGAAGAGAACGGCCGGTTCGAAGATATCGAGGACCTGGCAAAGGTTCGTGGCATCGGCGAAGCAACGGTCACGCGCAACAAGGACCGCATCAAGCTGGGTGACGAAGGAGACTAGGCATCCCGTCGGACTTGCCGCTTTTGGCGGCAAGATCGACGGGGTGACAGCGAGGGAGGGCGAAACAGCGAGTTTGGTGGCGCTCGCGGCACCTTTCGCAGAGGAAGTCGCCCTCCCCCCGGCTTGCGCAGCACATCAATTGAGCTGCGTAGCAGTGCCAGCACTCCCTCTCAGGCACTTACCGCCGCATTCTTGCCGGCGGTGCGTCCGAACACGGCGCCCGATGTCAGGCCGGAACCTCCCGGATAGTTGAAGAAGAAAAGACCGCCCACGAGCTCGCCCGCCGCAAACAGCCCCGGTATGGGCACACCGTCCACGCCAATGACCCTCGACTCCGTGTCCACGTGCAGACCGCCGAAAGTAAACGTGATGCCGCAGCTCACCCCGTAGGCTTCGAACGGCGGTGTGTCGAGACGATTCGCCCAGTTGGACTTGGGCGGACTGATGCCGCTGGTGCCCCTCCCGTCCTTCACGGCGGGGTCGAACGGGGTGTCGATGTCCACTGCGGCGTTATAGGCGTGCAGGGTTGCCAACGCCTGGGCGGCATCGACGCCGTCCATTTGCTGGACCAAGGCTTCCAGGCTGTCCGCCGTCGCCTTTGTCACCTGGCGAATCCGATATTCGTCGCGCAGTAGCGCGGAGACCTTGGCGTCGAATATCTGCCAGGCGAACTGTCCCGTCTGCTCAAGCACTTCACGGCCGTACCTGGCATAGGTGTAGTTGCGAAAGTCCGCCCCCTCGTCAACGAAGCGATTCCCTTCGGCATTCAGCATTATTCCCAAGGGGTAGGAGTGCTTCTGAAAGTTGTCGCCGACATCCAGGTCGCCGAACTCCGGCGCATTCATGTCCCACGCCACGGCGTGGCAGCCCGACCAGTTGCCGCGCGATGCCGCCCCCGCATCGATGGCCATGCGAATGCCGTCGCCGGTGTTGAAACGGGTTCCCCGAACCTTGGCGAGTTCCCATCCCGCGCCCAGATATTGCGTCCGCCACGCCGCGTTCGACTCAAACCCGCCGCAGGCGAGCACAACGGCGTCGGCCTTCACGGTTTCCGCTCCGACGCGCACGCCATCCTCCACCAGGGCCTCTCCACGGACTCCGTAACGGATATCGATGCCCATGCCCCGGGCGATGGACGTCAGGCTGTCGATCAGCCCGGGGCCGCCGCCCCAGGCCTCGAGCGTCAAGCCGCCCCAGAACCGGACCGTGTCTCCCACCTCGAACGATTGCCGCCCGTACATCGGGAGGAAGCGAACCCCGTGGCCCGCCATCCACCTGAGGGTGTCATAGCTCTCGTCCACCAGTTTGACGGCGAGGTCGGGATCGGCGCGGTACTGGGTAATGCGGCACATGTCGTCGTAGAACTGATCCCACGTGTAGGCGCCGAAATCGGTTCGCGACAGCTCCGAGTCGCTGAGGTCCGGGACCAGCGCACGAATCTCTTCATTGCCCTCGTACACGAAGCGCATACCGCCGGCGGTAAACCGCGAATTTCCGCCCCGTAGATCGAACGGTGCGCGTTCCAGCAGCACGACGTCCGCGCCCTGTTCACGCGCGCTGATGGCCGCGCAAAACGCGGCGTTGCCGCCACCCACCACAACCACTCGACGCGGTCGACTCACGGATTTCCCCTTGCATCTGGAACGGCGCGGAGCGTACCACACCCCCTTCACAGAACCGTCCGAGGCCAGTGCTTTCTTGCGCGACGGCGCGCATGTGAGGCATGTTGCGCGCCATGCCGACTTTGACCCCCGGGTGCCTTCTTCGTGCGCTGCTTCTCGTAGCAAGCCTCACTACAAGCGGCGAGCCCGCGACGCCGGTAGAAATCGGATACCGCGTGGTGCAGAGCTTCCCTCATGACAGGGAGGCCGTGACCCAGGGGCTGGTCGTCCATCTCGGAGAGTTATTCGAAAGCACCGGAGGATATGGGACGTCGTCAATCCGCCGCGTGGACCTGCGGTCAGGGCGGCTGCTCCGGGAAAGGCCTCTCGCCGAAGAGTTGTTCGGCGAGGGCCTCGCCGCGGTCGGCAACGAACTCTATCAGCTCACATGGCGCGCAGGCCTTGGGCTGATCTACGACTCTGGAACACTGGCACAGTCGGGGCAGTTCGCATACGCGGGAGAAGGGTGGGGACTGGCGTGGGACGGGACACAATTCATCATGAGTGATGGCTCGGCATCCCTGCGCTATCTCGACCGTGAGACCCTGCGAGAAGCCCATCGCGTCCAGGTGCAAGACGGCGATCAGCCGATCACTGCCCTGAACGAACTCGAGTTCGTCGAAGGCTACGTCTTCGCCAATGTCTGGAACACCACCCGGATCGCCGTCATTGAGCCCCAATCAGGCCAGGTGCGCGGTTGGCTGGATCTCGAGGACATCCTGCCGGCGCCCTTTCGGACCGAGACGGTCGGCGTGCTGAACGGCATAGCCTACGACGCCGACGAGGGCCGGTTGTTCGTTACCGGTAAACGCTGGCCGCGCCTGTTCGAAATCGAACTGATACCGCCGATCGACGAGCTCGCGGACTGAACCGCAGCCCGTCATGCACACGCCAGCCCGGTGCTACCATTGATTCACGCGGCACGCAGGAAACGCGCCCGCCGCGCCAGAACCTTACCCACATGAGTGAAATCGCCGAAGCATGAGTCACCAAAAAGTCGCCATAGTCACGGGTGCCGGATCAGGCATTGGAAAAGCCGCCGCACTGGGTTTGCTGGGAGAGGGCTATGCCGTAGCGCTGGCCGGCAGGCGGGAGGAACTGCTTGAGGCCGCGGCAGCCGAATCCGGGGCCGGAGAACGCGCGCTGCCCGTGCGCACCGATGTCAGGGACCCCGAGGCTGTCGCGGCGCTATTCGCCGCGACCAAGGCGCGCTTCGGCCGGCTGGACGTGCTTTTCAACAATGCCGGCCTGGGCGCCGGAGGGCTGCTTGAAGACCTCGAAGTCGAGAGGTGGCGTCAAGTAGTGGACACCAACCTTACCGGCTCCTTCCTGTGCACCCAGGAGGCGTTCCGCATCATGAAGGACCAGACGCCGAGGGGCGGCCGCATCATCAACAACGGGTCCATTTCCGCCCAGGTGCCCCGGCCCAACTCCGCAGCGTACACATCAACCAAGCACGCCCTCACGGGACTCACCAAGTCGACGGCGCTCGACGGACGCAAATACGACATCGCCTGCGGCCAGATCGACATCGGCAACGCACTGACCACGATGACAGGTCGCATGCAGAGAGGGGTGCCTCAGGCGAATGACTCCGTGCTTGCCGAACCGACGATGGACATCGACAACGTCACGCGCGCCGTGCTCTACATGGCGAGCCTGCCGCTGGACGCCAACGTCCTGTTTCTCACCGTCATGGCCACCAAGATGCCGTTCGTCGGTCGCGGCTAATGACGCCTTTCGCTGGAGACGGATGACGATGGCGCATCGCCCTTGGACCGCGATCGTTTCGCAGGATGAAAGCTGGTGGATCGGGTGGATTGCCGAAGTCCCAGGGGTGAACGCTCAGGAACGCACCACGGATGAACTGCTCGATACACTGACGGAAGTGCTTCGTGAAGCCCTTGAAATGAACCGCCAGGATGCCCTTGCACATGTGAACGACCAATACGAAGAGGTCGTTGTCGCGCTCTGATCCCGACTACAACCCTCCTGGGAATTCCACCTCAAGGTCTCGGCATATCTTTTCGCCAAGTAACCGCTTCAATTCGGATGTCGCCGAAGACAGTATTCCAAGTCCGGCACCAGTCCTCAGTCGACCTTGATCCGCGCGAATTTCGGCGGACGGCGCTCGACGAACGACGCTACCCCCTCCTTGAAATCCGCGTGGGCAAGGCTTTCGTCCATCCAGGTGGTCGATTCCGCCATCGCCGCGCGAAGTTCCAGGTTGAGATGCCGGTAGATCTGCTTTTTCATCATCATGAGTGACTTGGGCGACGCCGTCTCGCTGATCGCGCGAAGATAGGCCTTCGCATCGTTGACGCACTCGCCCGGTTCGCACACGCGGTTGGCGAGTCCCAGGCGCTCTGCCTCCTCACCCTCGAACCTCCGTCCGGTCCAGAGGATATCGAGCGCGTTTGCGGGGCCGATCAAGCGCGGCAGCATCCAGCTCGTGCCGTGTTCCGCGATCAGCCCGCGCTGCGAGAACGAGGTGACGAACCTGGCGTGCCTGTCGACGAAACGCAGGTCGCAGAACACAGCGTAGCTGAACCCGAGTCCCGCGCAGGCGCCATTGACCGCCGCGATGAGGGGTTTGCGCAGGCCGAGCAAGTAGCCGAGGCCAATCTTGAAGTTCGGGTCATCGTCCGGGTTTCCCGGGTCGGCGGCAAGATTCGCGTAGCTGTCGCCGAGGCGTTGTCCGGCTTCGCTCATCGCGCCAAGTGCATTCATGTCGACGCCGGAGCAGAATCCGCGGCCGGCACCTGTGAGTACGGTCCCGACGACAGCCTCGTTCCTCTCCGACTGATCGAGCGCATGCCGAATCTCTGCTTGCGTAAGGTCGGTCAACGCATTGAGCGTTTCTGGCCGGTTCATTGTGATCACGGCCACCGAATCGTCGATTTCGTAGATGATCTCGTCGTACATCCTTTGCTCCTTCCTTAAGGGCGCAACCGAAAGTGCGCCGCCCTATCTGATCGCCACGGGATTGATCACCGCCTGCACGGCACCTTCGAAACGAGGCTGCCCCAGGACGAACGTCTCACGAATGATAAGGCTCGATCCCCGGCACTGTTAGCGGAGAAAACCGGCCTCTTCGCCGTTGCGGACTTCTTCTTCGGACATGCCGAGCCACTCGCTCAGCACCTCGGCGTTGTGCTGGCCCACGACGGGCGCAGGCCGGTATTCGTCGCAGGGGGTGCGCTCGAAGTGGATGGGAAGCCGGTCCGCATATGTCTTGCCCGCGATCGGATGTGCTTCCTCGATTTCTTCCAGGAATCCCGAGAGCTTCAGTTGCGGATCGCGCTCGCACAGGTCGAGCCCGGTCTGAACGACGCCGGCCGGCACGCCGGCGGCCTGGCAACGCTCCATCACGACCTCCGCCGTGAGCCCCCGCGTCCACTCGGCGATTCGCTCATCCAGCATGTCAGCCGCCTCGGAACGTCCCCGGACGGTAGCCAGCGCAGGGTTCCGCGCCCATTCCGGGTCGCCCAGGACATCGCGGAAGCGGCGCCACTGGTCATCGCTCATGCATGCGATCGCGACCCAGCGTTCGTCCACGAGTGCATCGCTGGCGGCACCGGCGCAGGGGTAGCAGCCATGCGGCGCGTTGTTGTCGTAGGCGTCCCGATTGGCGACTGGTGAAGCCGACCTTTCGTTGCCGAACCAGTCCAGCAAGGCCAGCCCCGCAAAGTTCACTCCGACCTCGAACTGCGACAGGTCGACGCGCTGTCCCCTGCCGGTACTGCGCCGTCCTTCCAGCGCAGCGAGCGCCGCGACGGCGCCATGCAGACCCGCCTGGTGGTCATTGTAGGAATAGCCCATGCCGATGTCTCCGCGTCCCGGCACGCCGGTCAGGTGCGTCAGGCCGCCGAGTCCGTGAATCGTCGGTGCATAGGTGACGAAGTCCGACCAGGGGCCGGTCGCTCCCATCCCGGACATCTGCACGTAGATGACACCCGGATTGGTCTCGCTCACGATCTCGTAGCCCACCCCCCAGCGATCGAGCACTCCCGGCGAAAAATTGTCCATCACCACGTCCGCCTCATCGGCCAGCCGACGCGCCAGGGCGCGGCTTTCCTCGTGGCGCATGTCAAGGGCGAGCGAACGCTTGTTGCGGTTCCACATGATGTAATACGGCGAGTCCTGCCGGGCGCGCCCGGTCTCCCGCACCGCCGACATGATCTTCACCACGTCCGCGCCCATGTCCGCGAGTACTCGCGTGCCGAAGGGCCCCGCGAGGACATGGGTGAAGTCCAGGATCTTTACGTCCTCCAGCGGTCTCATGGGCTCTTTGTCCAACCGATCTCCGACAGCACGGCCTCCGTATCCGCGCCAACGTCGCCGTAGGGTCCGATCTTCCAGGGCGTGTCGCTGAAGGCATACGGCGCCCCCGGACCTCGAACCGTCGGAAGATAGTCGGTCCACCAGTCCCGGGCGCCCAGATGCGGGTTGTCGGCCACGCCCTCGACCGGCACCACCTGGCCATACGCCAGACCGCGGGCCTGACCCTCCCGGAACAACGGTTCCACATCGCGCGTCGCCACCCATTCCCGCAGGCGTTGCATCAGGGCCTGGGTGAACTCTTCGCGATTTGCCGGATCCTCATACTTCGGATCCCACAGGTCGCCGGCCGCGTCTTCTTCGATCAGCCAGGCCAACTGCGCGTCGCGGTTCGGCGCGGGGGTGACAAAGACGCAACCGTCCCGGCCGCGCATCGTCTGGAATGCGTTGGTCCAGTGGAGGCCTGCGCGCCGCTCGAGCACGGGGCCGTCCGCCATGGGAAGCCGATCCTGGTACCAGTACCACATCAGGACCTGTTCCAGGCCAGACGCGATGCACTCGTGCACGGGAACGTGGACGCGTTGCCCCATGTTCCTGACGCGGGCGAGATGTAGCGCGCCCAGGGCCGCGATAGCGACATACACGCCGGACATCATGAAGTGCAGTTCCCCGAAGGCGTTGAGCGGCGGCGTATCGGCATCTCCCGTCGTCGCCACCGCGCCCCCCAGCGCGCCCGCGACGATATGCGGCGCCAGGTAGTCGCGCCAGGGACCTTCCTTGCCGAACGAAGAGACCTCCACCACGACGAGCTCGGGCCGGCGCGCTAGGGCGGCGTCGAGACGTTCCGGGTCGGCGCCGAATGCCCCCGTGCAGCAGAGCACGACATGGGCGCGGTCGATCAGCGCATCGAGTTGCGCACTGCCCGCTTCGCTATCGAGATCGACACGAAAGAAGCGCCGCGACGAGGCAAAGAACGCATGCCAGAGCGACACGGTTTCCTCCGGGGCGTCTTCCAGGTGCGGTCCGCGTCGCCGCAACGGGTCTCCCTCCGGCGGTTCCGGCCGCACGACATCGGCACCGAGGTCCGCAACCAGTTTCGCGCCATAGATGCCGCGCTCGTCGGTCAGATCGACGATCCGCACATCCTGCAGGGGGCCGGGGGACTCAGACATTGGCGGTCAGATTCTAACCGACAGCCGCCGTGGGTGACGGGATGGCGGTACACTGTCGCGCGACAGCGGCAACGGCCAGAGCAGCATGCAAATCGGGATATCGCTTCCAGTTCGGGAAATGAGGGATGACCTGGCGGCCATCAAGGCTTTTGCCCAGGCTGCGGAGGACCTGGGCTACACGCATCTCCGCGTCCCCGACCAGGTGTTGCGCCCCAGGAGCGGGCACCTGCACGAGCCAATGATGATATTGGCCTACGTGGCCGCCGTGACGAAGGCGATAGAACTGGTCCCATCGGTCATCGTCACGCCCGCCCGGCAGACGGTCCTGCTTGCGAAACAGGCGGCCACACTCGATGTTCTGAGCGGCGGACATGTGCGTCTCGGCATAGGCGTGGGCGGCAGCGCAGCGGAGTACGGAGCGCTGGGGGCCGACTTCCACACCCGGGGAGCGCGCATCGAGGAGCAGATCGATCTCTTGCGGCTCCTGTGGACGAAGGAAACCGTGGACTTCGAGGGTCGCTGGGACACGGTCGAGGGCGCAGGCGTGGACCCGCTGCCCGTTCAGCGGCCGATTCCCATCTGGATAGGTGCCAGCGGCGTCCCAGTACCGCGGATTCGCTGGCGAATCGGCCGTCAGGCCGATGGCTGGTTCGCGCTCTGCTCGCCGGAAGAATATCCAGCCGTGAAAGCCGACATCGACGCCGCGGCTGCCGACGCAGGAAGGGACCCCGACACGATCGGCAGGGAGGCGGGCGTGGCCGTGGTGGGACCGCGCGAAGCCGAATGGCGCGACCGGGTTGAGGGCTGGCGGGACGCCGGACTGACACACCTTTGCCTGCGCACCCTCGGTGGCGGGCTGACGACCGATCAACACATCGAGAAGATGCGGGAAGCGATCAACTCGCTTTAGCGCCACCGTCCCCAGATCGCCCAGGACGGCGCAAGGGAGTCAGGCAACACTTTTCGCTGCCGCTTCCCGGTACTTGCGAACCTTCTCGGCGTCCTGGTTGAAAAACAGCTCGCGCCGCGCTTTCTCTTCCTCTTCCGTGCGTTCGCGACTCCCCCAATCGCTGTGCATGCGGAAACACTTGTCCACCGCGGGACGATTGCCGACTTCGTAGCTCCACCGCGAGAGGTTCGGCACGCCCTCCCATGAACCGTCGTAGATCATGTTGGGGATCAGCCGCGCCCACGGCCACGTGATCATGTCGGCGATGGTGTATTCGTCCCCCGCGAGATAGCGATTCGCCGAAAGGTGCGCATCCATGACCCCGGCGAGCCGATCCACTTCGCCCACGAAGCGCTTCTCGCCGTACGCGAGCAATTTCACGTCGTCGACCAGGGCCTTCCCATAGTTCTTGAAGTGATTGGCGTTGCCCATCATCGGCCCGAGGTTGGCCATCTGCCAATGCACCCACTGCAGCGCCCTGTAGCGGGCCGCTCCCTCCCTGGCCAGGAATTTCCCCGTCTTGTCGGCCAGGTACTCGAGAATCGCGCCGGATTCGAACACCGACAACGGCTCGCCACCGCCGATGGGATCGTGGTCGACGATGGCCGGCATGCGGTTGTTCGGGCTGATGCGCAGGAATTCCGGCTTGAACTGATCGCCGATGTAGATGTCAACTGGGATAATGGTGTAGTCGAGCCCGCATTCCTCAAGCATGATCGTGGCTTTGCGACCGTTGGGTGTCGGCCAATAATGCAGTTCGATCAATTCAGTCTCCTTCACGCGGGGGCAAACCGATAAAGCTACCGTTTACCGCATCATGGGGGCAAGTCGTCATTCTTCGAAGAAAAACCCGGAGTCGCCAAGGCCCGCCCGCCTTCGCCGCTGGTCCCCGCGGATGACGATCTGGGTCCTGTTCGCCATATTCGTCGCGCCGGCGGTGATTTCCATCGCGTGGCGCGCATCCACCGGTCAGCCGCACTGGCGGGAAGCCAGCCATGGGTCCACAGGTCAGGCCCCCGACCCGGCGATCGTGCGGTCGGCCGTCGTCCAGGTCTACGCCGCGCGGACCTGGGGCCCGCGCGGAGGTGCCGCGGTGCACACGTGGATCACAGCTAAGCGCTCGAATGCTGACGACTACGAACGCTACGAGATCATTGGCTGGCGGCTGCGGCGTGGCGGGTCCGCCTTGGTCCGAACGAGCGGCAACCCGGATGCCGAGTGGTTCTCCAGCCGGCCCGCGCTGTTGGCGGACCTTCGCGGCGACGATGTCGAAACGGTGATCGACCGGATGGAAGCCGTGATTGAGGCCTATCCCTACCAGCACGAATACAAGACCTGGCCCGGCCCGAACAGCAACACCTTTACTGCGTTCGTGGCCCGGCGCGTACCGGAACTGCGTCTCGATCTCCCGCCCACGGCAATCGGCAAGGACTACCTCGGCAACGGCGACCTGTTCGGGAAGGCGCCAAGCGGAACGGGCTACCAGTTCTCGGCATTCGGGCTGTTCGGCATCCTGGCTGCGTTGGAGGAGGGCATTGAAGTGAACCTTGGCGGCCTGGTCGCGGGGATAGATTTCACCTCCCTGGCGATCAAGCTTCCCGGCCTCGGTACGTGGCCGCCGAATGGACGTTCCGAAACGGGGATAAAACGAAACGATCCCGCGGCTGGAACCGCCCAACGGCACGCCGGGATGTGGGAACATGATTCCGCATCCCGCAACGCGAAGGATCAAGGTTGACGGCGATCGACTATTCGCGCGCCGCGCTCCCGGTGGGGAGCCCCACCCGCGCCGCGCACAACAATGCACTCAATACCATCGCCGCACCGGGCGCATGGTGGAGCGGGTCGGATCGGCTCGCCACCGTCCGCGAAACCCGAGCGGCGCCAGGGCGCGCTCTTTCCCGGCGTCGCGCGCGATCGCTGTCCGCTACCGCCGTCTCCGGCGAACACGACGGCGTCACCAATTTGCCGACCGCAGCCATCGAGGCGATCCACGGCATCCGCAACCACTCTGGCCGCCTGACACGCCGCTGGTTCGACCAGGTCATCGCCGAGGGTATGCGGACGGAGGCCTATGTCGAACTTGTCGCCGTCGTCGCGAGCGCGGTTATCGTGGACACCTACGCCCAGGGCGTGGGCCTCGATCTGCCGAATCTGCCCCAGGCACAACCGGGTGCGCCGACTGCAGAAAGTTCGACGGATGTCGTCGATGCCGGGGCGTGGGTGCCCATCGCTCGCCAGGGCCGCTATAACATCCTTCGCTCGCTCGCCCTGGTGCCAAGTGCTCTCGACCTGTTTTTCGGCACCTTCCGTACTTCCTACTACATGGATGACAACTCCCGATTCGCGCTTGCCCGCCCGCAGGTAGAACTGATCGCTTCACGCGTGTCAGCCGTAAACGAGTGCTTCTACTGAACCACGGCGCATACCGTGTCGCTCCGGGAGAGCGCAAGCCAAGCTGGACAGGAAGCCGACCTGAACATGGTCACGGGTCAGGCATCGGGCGATGGGCGCGTTCCGCATGGAAGGCTCCTGATCGAGTTGGCGGAAGCCGTTGCCGGCTGGCGCTGGGATGAAGTTGCAGACCTGCGGTCTGCAGGTTCTCGCTTGCTCGGACCGCAAGCGACCAGCGATGCCATCCTGATCGCCGCCGGATTCAACGGCATCACCCGCGTCGCCGACGCGATCGGCATTCGCCTGGACCCGCACACCGCAGATGCGTCTGTAGCGATGCGTGCGAATCTGGGCTTCAACGCTTTCGCCCCGCCAGAAAAGTGGGAGCGCTCCGGGGCCTAGAACACGCCCTCCGGGTCCTGATCCAACAGGAACTGACCGACGGTTTCGTAGTGAGACTGACGGCCCTGGACCTGCTGGGTAATGACGTGCGCGTCCTGGAACCGGCGCTGAATCGCCCGCGTGGCGAAGATGGCGTCCGAACCGCTCAGGTTGTAGACGATGTCCACGGCCTTTGCCGACTGGCGAATCGCATGCGTTCCCGCCATGCGCAGCCGTATGCGCTGTCCGACCGTGATCTCGCCGGTCTCGCGCACCCGATCCCATACGTGGGCGGCGCTCTCATACAACAGTGCCCTGGCTGCGGCCCAGGTCGCTTCCGCCATGCCGACCTGCTGCTGCACGACGCTGTTCTCGGCCAGTGGTCGCTTGCCGTAACGCCCTACCTTGGTCAGGGAGAGTTCGATGGCCGCATCGATGGCGGCCCGGGCCACGCCGAGAGCCACGCAGCCGAAACCGCAGCCGAAGAGCAGGTGCTGCGAGATGACGTAGAGCGGCCCCGCTTCCCGTGTCTTGCCGGGCATATGCATCACGCGGGACTCGGGCACAAACCTGTCGTCCGTCTGAAAACCGAAACTCCCGGTCCCGCGCAAGCCCTGCACCTGCCACACGTCCAGGAACTCAACGTCCTCCCGGGGCAACAAGTGCAATCGGCCGGATGCCACCGCCGCGATCCAGTTCGCATGCCGGCAACCGCTCGAGAACATCCACCGGCCGGTCAGCCTGTAGCCGCCGTCGACCTCCACGGACTCCGAACCCTGGGGCGGCCCGTTGCCAACCACCGTTCGCGGGTTGCCCCAGACTTCCCGCGCCATCGGTTCCGGGCAACGGGCGCTCGTCGTGGCGAATACCGCGCCCTGGTTCACGCACCAGCCGGTGCTGCCGTCGGCTTCCGCAATGGTCCGGACCACGTCGAGAAACTCGAGCCAGTCTATTTCTTCGCCGCCGAGGGAGCGCGGCACCAGCAGCCGAAATATGCCCCCCTCGATCAACGCGTCGGAGAGTTCCCGCGGCAACTCCCGCTCGGCGTCTATTCGGTCGGCCAGCGCCGAAATCTGCGGGACGAGCGCGCGAGCCCGTTCAAGAGGGGCCATGGAAGAAGACGACATGGATCTGCGTAGTAACCTTGAGCGCTGTGGCGGGCAGGCCCAATAGTATCCGGTACCTGCTCGTGAACACACTTCGGCAACCGCCAGCGGAGGGCTCGGATGGACATCAACGGCACCTGGATCAACCAGAACGGCTCCACCGTGACATTCGAGACGGGCGCAGGCGGACACGTCAGCGGCGTGTTTCGATCACGGAAGGGCCGCGCCGCGGCGGACAGGGGCTATGCGCTGACCGGCACCCGCAACGGCGAACTGCTTGGCTTCCAGGTTGATTGGCGCGACGGCGACACGAACCTGCACGCCATCGCTTCCTTTGCCTGCCGCCTGGCTGTCGATGGCGACGGCCGCGATACTATTCACGCCCTGTGGGTGCTGGCGCGACAGTTCGAGGACGAGGCGCTTTCGAAGCCCACGGAGGTGTGGAACACCTTCATGACAAACGTAGACAGCTTCGTGCGCAAGCACGCGGATTAGGCCATCGGACTCTCTCATGGACATCACGACAAAACGCAACGTCGGCAAGAGCCGCCTGCAGGTCACGCCCCTTGGTTTCGGCGGAGGCACGATAGGCATGCAGGGGATCACCAACGAAACGAGCCTCGAAACGGTGGCCGCAGCCTGGGATACCGGCGTCCGCTTCTACGACACGGCTCCGTTCTATGGCCTGGGCCGGTCGGAACGGCGCCTGGGACTCGCCCTCGCCGGCATCGCGGAACGGGACCAATACCGAATCAACACCAAGATCGGCAAGTCCCTCGTGCCGGAGCCGGTGGAAAACAGGAACGCGAGCAGCAAGACGCCCAGCGGATCGGAGCGTACGCCGAGGGACCCCAACACCGGGTTTCGCCTCCAGTTCGACTACACCCACGACCGCATTCTCGAACAGCACCGGGATTCGCTGCAGCGACTCGGCACGTCGACGGTGGATTCGCTCACCATTCACGATCTCGACTACGGCTACCAGACGGTCGAACGGGCCGAGCAGCACCTGAACGAACTCTCCCGCGACGGCGGCGGCGGCGCGATCGCGTTGGAGACGCTGCGCGCCGAGGGGCTGATCCAGGCCATCGGAAGCGGGTGCAACCTCGAATCACGCAATGCCTACAGTTGGGAAGACGGCGCCCACGAACGGCTCACCGAGCGCATCGCCGACCTGGTCGACCTCGATTTCTTCACGGTCGCCGGCGGATACACGCTGCTCGAGACGCGCGCGCTTCGTCGCATCCTCCCTCTCTGCCAGGAACGCGGCATCGGGGTCATCGTGGCAGCACCCTTCGCCGGCGGATGGCTGGTTTTGGGCAACGAGTCGGCCTCGTACATGTACGGGCGCGCATCCCCCGAAATAGTCGATCGGTCGAGGCGGTTGCGGGCGATCTGCGAACGTCACGGCGTGCCCCTGGCTGCCGCCGCGCTGCAATTCCCCTTGGCGCACCCTGCGGTTGCCGCAGTCATCCCCGGCGCGAGGAACCCCGACGAGCCCCGAGACAACCATCGCCTGCTGCACACGGAGATTCCCGCAGCGGTCTGGCGCGAGTTCGTCGCCGAAGGGCTGTTGGACCCGACCGCCCCGACGCCCGAGTAGGCTTGATGTGGCGCCGCAGTCGTTCCCGGTCGCACTGCCGAGGGCAAACGCCGCCAAAGAACTTCGAGTTGCCAAATGCGTCAAATTGGTTGGTGTGAGTACTTCCTGGACATTACGCTCGGTACTGTAAGCGAGGGATGGGTTGATGGCTGAGATCATTGTCCGCGCCACAGCCGAGCGGGCGGCCACGAATTACGTGTCGGCAACCGGTGCAGCGCTGCCATCAAGCCGGCGCGGAAAGTTCGTCGACCCCGACGTGACAGCGGACCGCAGGCCCCGCGCCCGAGTGACCCTTCGCACCCTGCGTACCCTTTGGTTCAACACCGGCACGCTGTGCAACCTCACCTGCCGGAACTGCTACATCGAATCGAGCCCCAGCAATGACCGGCTCGTTTATCTCGGTCGGGCAGAGGTGCGGGCCTACCTCGACGAAATAGCGGCGCTCGAACTCGGTACCGAGGAGATCGCCTTCACCGGCGGCGAGCCGTTCATGAATCCCGACATCCTGGGGATGCTCGAGGACAGCCTTGCGGGTGGGTATCGGGTCCTGGTGCTCACCAACGCGATGCGGCCCATGATGAAATGCGCCGACCGAATGCTGGCGTTGCTCGCCCGATACGGCGAGCGGCTCGTCGTCCGCGTCTCGATCGATCACTTCCGGCCGGAATTGCACGAGCAGGAGCGCGGTCGCCGTTCATGGGCGCCAACCATCGAGGGGCTGCGCTGGCTCAGCGATCACGGCTTCGCCATTCGCGTCGCCGGCCGCCAGCGTTGGGGCGATGGCGAGGCAGCGCTGCGCGATGGCTTTCATGCGCTGTTTCGCGCCGAAGGGATTGGCGTCGACGCCTATTGCCCGGACTCCCTCGTGCTGTTTCCCGAGATGGACGAGACCGTCGATACCCCGGAGATCTCCGCCGACTGCTGGAATCTGCTAGGCGTCCGGCCCGAGGACATGATGTGCGCCTCCTCGCGCATGGTGATCAAGCGCAGAGGCGAGGCCCGCACCGAAGTTGTGAGCTGCACGCTCCTGCCTTACATGAAGGCGTTTCGCCTGGGTACGCGGCTGGCCGACAGTCTCGGGGACGTGTCTCTCAACCACCCCCATTGCTCGCGGTTCTGCGTGCTCGGCGGGGGTCGTTGCTCGAACTGACGCCGCGCCTGCCTCCCTAACGGGCGGCGTGCTTCTCCCTGTTGGAAGCGGTTTCCGTACGCGCAGCGAACGTCGATCGCTTCCCCACCGAGAGCTCCGTGCGGCGACCTGGCGGCGGCGTCAGACCCGCGGTTCTGGCGGGGCGACATCCGGTTCCCCCAACGTCTTGAACAGAGATACCACCATCGCCACACCGATGGCCAGCAGGGGCAACGACACCACCAGCACCGCGGACTTCACTGCGTCCAGGCCATCGTCCACAAGCATCAGGGTGACGGGCAAAACCGCCAGCGAGAAAGCCCAGAAGACTCGGTGCCAGCGGTGGGGATTGACGCCCGCCACCAGGTGCCGCGTCGCGGCGGCCGAGATGGCATAGGAGCCCGAGTCATAGGTGGTGGCGATGAAGATGCACGTCACCACGACGAAGGCTATGAGCGGCAGCGGTTGCAGCGGCAACGCTTCGATAACGAGCGCGATCGCGGTATCGGCACTGCCGGCGGCCACGAATTCCCGCACCGGAACGAGGCTTTCCATGTCCATCCACATCGCAGTATTGCCGAAGCCGATGAAGAAGATCGCGCACCCCAGCGTGCCGAAGCCGACCATGCCGAAAATCAGTTGCCTGAGCGTGCGCCCGCGGGAAATGCGCGTGACGAAGACTCCCATGTACGGGCCATAGGCCAGCCACCACGCCCAATAGAAGACGCTCCAGTCTTCCACGAAGCCCGTCTCCAGGACCGGGTCCGTCCAGGTATTGAGGCGAACGAACTCCTGCACCATCAAACCCAGGCTGTTCGTGCCGAGTTTGAGTGTGAAATACGTGGGGCCGGCCAACAATACGAAGAGCAGGAACAGGCCGGCGACGGCGGCATTGGTGTTGCTCAAGCGCTTGATGCCCCGTTCCAGCCCCAGGTAGACGCTGAGGGCGAAGAGGCTGACCACAACAAACAACACGACGAGTTCCAGGGCGAAGGATTCCGGGGTTCCCAGCAGGACGCTGACGCAGGCCGCGATCATCGGCGTGGCGAGGCCGAGGGAGGTGCCCGTGCCTCCCACCAGGGCGATGACAAAGACGAAGTCGACGACGCGTCCGAGCGGCCTGTTGACGATGTCGTCGCCGAATATTCCCACGAGCGAGGTCGACAGCCGCAGGTACGGGATCTTTCGCTGATAGTAGGGATAGGCGATGGCGACGGTCGGCAGGCAATAGATGCACCAGGCCGACAGTCCCCAGTGGAAGATGCCGTACGTCGCCGCCCATTCGCGCGCCTCCGGTGAGTCGACCTCCAGCCCAAGCGGCGGCGTGTCGAGGTAGTAGGCCCACTCGATGACCGACCAGTACATGAGTCCCGCGCCAATCCCGGCGCAGAACAGCATCGCCATCCACGAGAAATTGGAGTAGTCCGTCTTGGCGTTCTCGCCGCCGAGCCGACGCCGGCCGTACTTGCCGAACGCGATGACCACCAGCACGACGAACGCGCCTATCGTCATCCACTGGTAAAGAAGGCCCAACTGGCCCGCGATCCAGTCGTAAACGGCCGCCACCAGCACGGAAGACTGTTCCGGGACCAGGGCCATCGCCCCGCAGACGCCCAGAATCAGGGTCGCACTGGCGGCAAAAAGCGGCCAATCGACCGCGGGTTCCCTCATGAGCGCTTCTTCGCGGCCAGGTCGTCCGAGAAGAGGCTCGGAAAGAACCAGTGCGCTCCCGCAGGTTCCGCCAGAAGCAGCCGCTGCCTTTCAGTCATCGGCAGGTTTTCGGGTGCCGTGACCCGGGTGCGCGACCAGGAAAGCTGCGATGCGCAGTATTTGTAGAGCAGCGTGTACCGGTCGTGATCAGCGGTCCATATCGCCGTGCCGTGCGTCAGCGCTTCGGAGAAAAACAGCACGCTGCCGGCGGGCGCCCTGGGAATCTCGACGACATGGGTGATCTCATCGTCGCGGATCGCCTGCGGCAGCTTGTAGTGGCTGTTGTGGCTGCCGGGAATGATGCGCAGGCCGCCATGTTCCGGCCCCGTGTCGGCGAGATTCCACGCGGCGACGCCAAAGCCATGCAGCGCTTCGTGGCGCGGCGGTGTGAAATGACGTCCCGGTTCGGCGCGGGAGAAGGGCTGCGATGCCCCGTAATCCGAGTGCAGCTTGCCCTTTCTTTGGCCGCGACGCATGTGCATGCCGAAGATCCGGTCCAGGCGGAAACAGTCGCCAAGTTGCGCGCGCATGACCGCCATGACCAGCGGATGATCCATGAGCGCCACGAACGCTTCGCCCCAGGCAAGGAATCCCGGCCCCGACTCCGCGCTGCCTCCCGCGCCGCCGAAGCGGTGGCTGGGCGGCAGGTCGGACAGGTCCCGCTGATCGATCAAGGCCTTGAGGAGCGCCACCTCGTTGGCGTCAAGCACATCCTCGACCACCAGGTAGCCCTGGAGGTCGTAGAGATACGTTTGCAGTTCGGTTATTGCGTTCACGCCGTTCCTCCCCCGCTTCGTCCTCTGCGTGTCCCGGGTCATCGGCCAATCGTCGGGGCACTGTAGCACTTCACTCGCCTCGCCTCGCAACCTCCGGCGAGCGTCCCCACTGCGAAAGAGGTCAATATCCAACCTTCTCCAGAAGATCTTCTACTACATCAGCGGCCTCGCGTTGTCGCAGCAATCGAGCCTCACGTTGTTGCGATTCGTTGCCGTCTCCTATGTCAAATTTCGCTACCGCGACAGGACCATCCTTCTGATAGCCCTCCACATCGTCTACCCCAGCAAAGCGATCACGCAGGATCGCCAGCGAATGCTGGACCACCGTGCTGTGAGTCCCACGGATCGCCATACGGAAACTCTCGGCAACCGCGTCCAAGCCCTGAGGTGCATGTTCAAGACAATAGATGATGTCGTGCGCGTCCTTCCGTTCGAAGCGCTGGTCGAAAGCGATCGCTTTCAAGCACGTAAAGCTCACCATATCGGCATGCTTCACGCGTTCCATGGCAATGCCGTTGCCGTCGAGAAGTTCAGCCCTGATCTCGGTAACTTGGTACATGTCGAATACGATAGACGAGTGCGGGATGTTGAGTGCCGAGATCCCTCTTCCAGTCGGCAAGGGACGAACCTTGCCGCCCGCAATGTGTGGCGCGTCGGAAAGTAACTCCAGCACCATCAACGCGCCTTGTTCAGTTCGGGTCTGCCAACGCCAAGACAACTTCTGGCCCAGTTCATTCTCCGCACGCGCAAATCCCATCTTTCGAAAGTTATCTTCAAGCGTATGGTACGCATCAACGTCTGCCAGGATCTGAAGGTCCACCACGATGTCCACATCTAGCGTGCCAGCATGCGGAGGTATGCCGGCGCCTATGGCGGGCACCAGATACCTCGGTGTCAGGCCGCCGATCAAGAAAATCGAATCCTTCCATGGGCCTAGCCCACGGAGCAACGTCACCAAGACACGCTCGCAATCCGTTGTGTACTGGTCTGTGTAGCCGTCGCGGGTCGCAGGTTTCGCCATCAGAATCCAATTCGCTCGCGGCGAAGATGCTCGCCCAGTTCTTTGCTTCGACCTTCACTCCCAACCAGGTCCAGATAGACCTGAATGGGGCTCGCCAGCCAAATGCCATCCAGCCGCTGTCGAAACATTAACTCACCAGCGGTAGGGCTTTCGATGACCGCAAGGTTGATTCCTTCATTGACTGCGCGGGCGCCCAGTTCGTGGATGGCTTGGTTTGCGGCTGGACCCCGAAGCAGTCGGCAACGCACCTGAGAGACACTCGACAGAAAGGGCGCGTACCGCTGACCCGCCGCGTCGTGGGTGACTGCATACTTGACTCCATGTGCGCCGAGAACTGCAGCGACCTTTTGAATCAGGTTGTCCGCCCGTATCCGAGGGACATAGTAATGGCGCATCGCTGGGCGACGCATCGTGGCAAGCTCTCTGGCCCATGCATCCAGCAAAGCACCGGGGTCCTGTAGGCGACGTCTCTTGTTCGGCCCCTGGCCTCGCGACGCCAGCCAATCGAAGCGTTCGAGTTCCCTCAGCACTTGCGACGCGGTTGTACGCGACACTCCAGCCTGTTGGGCAAGCTCCTCCACGCTGAACCAATGCTCATGTCGCGTAAGCAAAGTATGTGAAACCTGCGTGCGGCGTTTCGAGAAAAGAGTTCGCATAGCCCCTGTGAAGGCTTTGGGTGGCGGCATGTCGACATAGACATAGACGCCACGAGCAGGCACAAAAAGGCTCCCTCCGGTGTCGTAGTAGCCGACCCGCTCATCCCGGAGCAATTCCCTGGCTCCCGGAGAGATCGACTCGGCGACAAGCATCGAGACCGTCTCGTGCTCATTCGTGCCCCTCCCGCCGCGCCGATCATGACTGAGTTTCCACAGGAGTTGACGTACATCGCGAGGGTAAAGTGTCTTTTTTGTCTCGACCTGCAAGCAGACGGTATTTTCCGGCGCGCAGAGGTGAACTTGGAGGTCAGGCCCCGATCCCGCGCCGGACGATTGCGCCGGTACGCTGACAACTTCAGCCCGCACTCCCGGCAAGTCCCGCAAGGCATTCAGGAACTGCTCTAACAGCTCGCGCTCTGTCACCTCGACGCTTGACATCACAAATCGCAATTATTTCCTGAACAGCGAATATATCAAAATTCTTCCTATTGACTAGATTTTTAGATTATTTGCTGTTCAGCGTCGATTGAATTGATATATCGTGCAGGAGATTATGCAGGCAGTCGCCATTCTGGCGGGCGGATTCCGGTCTACCCGAAAAGACGATTCTTCCCCCGCACTCCGGGTTAGTCGCCAGCGTTTTCGAGCAGCAGCACCATGAAGTGGCCGTTCTCGTCACGCCGCTGTTCGCGTGCCCGCAGCCCGGCCTGTTCGGCCAGGGACGCGAATTCGTCCGCTTCGTACTTGTAGGAGTGTTCCGTATGGATGCGTTCCCCGCGCCCGAACTCGATGAAGGCGCCGTTGACCCGGACCGTTTGCTGCTCCGTGCTCGTCAGGTACATCTCGACGCGTCCGCGTTCCGGGTTGTAAAGCGCTTCGTGCTCGAACCTTGTCGGGTCGAAGTCCGCGCCCGCGATCGCGTTGATGTGGCGCAGCATGTTGAGGTTGAACGCGCGGGTCACGCCCGCAGCATCGTTGTAGGCGGCGTGGAGCATCGATTCCGCCTTCTTGGTGTCGACGCCGACAATGAAACGGCCACCAGGGCCGAGTACGCGACCAACGCCTCTCAGGAAACCGGGAACCTCCCCCGGCTCGATGTTGCCGATGGTCGAACCGGGGAAGAACCCGACCTTTCGCAGGCCGGCCGTGATGGACGGCAGTTCAAACGGCTGGCTGTAGTCCGCGCAAGTCGGATAGACCGCGATGCCGCCGAAGTCCTCGTAGATCTGGCGGGCCGAGGCAAGAAGCTGTCCGCGCGAGATGTCCACGGGGACGTAGGCCGCCGGGCGGCAGGCTTCGAGCAGTATGCGGGTCTTCGCGCTCGACCCGCTGCCGTACTCCACCAGGCACGCGTCCGGCTCCACCCATCGCGCGAGGTCGTCGCGGTTGTCGTTGAGAATTCCGGTTTCCGTCCTCGTCAAGTAGTACTCGGGCAGTTCCGTGATCGACTCGAACAGGCGTGACCCCGCCTCGTCATAGAAATACTTCGGCGGCACGGTCTTCGCCGGCGCCGACAGCCCGGCGACCAGTTCCTCCATTGCGTCCGGAACCGACGGCCTTCGATCGAAGAACCGGAACTCCCGCGGCGGGCTACCGGGCATCCTTCGCCAGCCTTATTCCGGAAAACTGCCAGCGATCCGGCGCATAGAAGAAATTGCGATAGCTTGCCCGAACATGGCCCGGCGGAGTCGCGCACGAACCGCCGCGCAGGACGATCTGGTTTGCCATGAACTTGCCGTTGTATTCGCCGAGCGTGCCCGGCAACGGCTTGAAGCCGGGATAGGGCCCGTAGGCGCTGGCGGTCCATTCCCAGACGTCGCCAAACAGTTGCGTCATGCCGGAGTCCGGGCAGGACGCCGGGTGCAATCGCCCGCCGTCGCTGAAGTTGCCGGCCACTTCATGTGGAGATGCTGCGGTTTCCCACTCCGCCTCGGTCGGCAGCCGCGCCCCCGACCATCGGGCGAAGGCGTCGGCCTCGAAGAAGCTCACGTGGCAGACCGGCGAGTTGAGATCGACGGGAACGCTCCCCCCCAGCCTGTATTCAAACCACTCGCCATCCCGCTGATACCAGTACAGGGGAGAATCCCAGCCGCGTTGCTGCGCCACGGTCCAGCCTTCGGATAGCCATAGCGACGGATTGCGATAACCCCCGTCATCCATGAACGCCAGGTACTCGCCGCAGGTCACAAGCCGGTCCGCGAGCGCGAACTCCGGCAGCCACACCTTGTGCCGGGGCGTTTCGTTGTCGAACATGAACCCTTCGCCACGGGCGCCGATTTCCACCAGGCCGCCCGGAATCGACAGGTATGACACCGGGCGCGCTTCGCCGGGCCGGCCGTCGAGTTCGCTGTCGTAGGCCGGGCGCAACGGATTCGTGCCCAGGTTGTACTTGATGTCCGTGACTATCAGCTCCTGGTGCTGCTGTTCGTGATTGATCCCGAGGGCCGTGCGCGTGCGCAGCACTTCGTCTCCGCCGGCGAGCAGGGCCTGCATGGCCGCGTCCACATGGGTGCGGTAGTCGAATACTTGCTCGACCGTGGGGCGCGAGAGGTGGCCCCGTCTGGACCGCGGGTACTGCTCGCCGACGCCGTTGTAGTACGAATTGAAGAGGAATTCGAAGGCCTCGTCGAACGGCGTATAGCCGACATCGAAGGGCTTCAGGAGAAACGTCTCGAAGAACCAGGTCGTGTGCGCGAGGTGCCATTTCGGCGGACTCGCATCGGGCATCGGCTGGACGCCGTAATCGTCTACCGCGAGCGGGCGGCACAGCCGCTCCGTTTCCTTGCGAACTGTGGCGTATTGCTCTGCTAGCTGGTCCGCGGGATTCGCGGATTCAAACATGGGGGCACCTCGGGAAGGCGGCCAGCATAAAGGAGCGCGGCAGCCAATTACAAATCAACGTTCATGGCAGCCACGCGGGGTCTGGCCTGCCTCTGTGTGCCCCTTATGCGACGAGGTAATGGTCGGCGACCAGCAGTCCGAATAATGCCGTAAGGTAGACGATCGAATAGCGGAACGTTTGTTTCGGCGCATCCGATCGTGTTCCGAAGAGCAGCGCCGCGGCCCAATAGATGAACACGCCGCCCAATGCCAGCGCGCCGACGAGATAGACCAGCCTGCTCATGCCCATGGCGTAGGGCAAGGCGCTCGCCGCCACCAGCACGAGGGTGTAGAAGAAGATGTGGCGACGCGTCGACAGTTCGCCATGCGTTACCGGCAACACCGGAATATCGGCGTCCGTGTATTCCTCCTTGCGATCCAGCGCAAGCGCCCAGAAGTGGGGCGGCGTCCAGATAAAGATGATCAGCACCAGCAGCAACGCCTCGAGTTCCACCGCATTCGTGATGGCCGTCCAGCCGAACAGTGGCGGCAATGCCCCGAACAGGCCGCCGATCACCGTGTTCTGCGGCGTCGCGCGCTTGAGATAGAACGTATAGAACAAGCCGTAGCCGACCCAGGAGGCGAGGTTGAGCCAGGCGGTCAGCGGGTTGACCAGGAGATACAGCACAATCATCCCCGCAATACCCGTAACCGCGCAGAAAACGATGCCCGAGGAGAGCGTGACCCGGCCCTGCACCACGGGCCGATTGCGGGTGCGCGCCATGCGGGCGTCGATCCGGGCATCGGCGATGTGATTGACGGTCGCGGCAGATCCGGCGACCAGGGCGATGCCGACAAGCGCGTAAGTCATGGTCGCCAGGTGTTCGAGACCGGGACTGGCGAGCGCCATTCCAACTGCGGCGCAGAGCAGCATGAGCGCCACGACCCGGGGCTTCGTCAGCTCCAGGTAGTCCTGCCAGGTGGCTACGTTTTCCATGCCGAGTATCCGCAATTGTGCCGCAGCGCGCCGCCCGCGCGGCTACGCCTGTTCGAGGTCGTCCGGTGTGTCAGGGTTCGACGCTTCCCTCTCCAATCCTGCCTGCGTGGAAGCGTCAATCGCGCCAGCGTATACCGTAATCAACGCCAGCAGCAACAGCGCGGCACCCGCATTGTGCAGCGTTGCCACCGCGAGGGGCAATTGTGCGAGGACATTGGCCACGCCGAGGGCGAACTGCACGACCAGCACGCCGGCCAGCGCCCAGCGAAGCGGCCCGGCCAGCCTGTAGGCGAGCCAGCCCACGGCGAACAGCACGATGAACGCGCCGAGCCGATGCGTCATCTGGATCGCGACCCGCGCATCGCTCGTCATGACCCCGCCGAGATAGTTCGGCCCGACATCCTGGGCCAGGTTGAAACCCGCCCCGAAGTCCATGTCCGGCAACAGGCTTCCGTGGCAGGTCGGAAAATCCGGGCACGCCAGTGCCGCGTAGTTCGAGGAGGTCCACCCGCCGAGGGCAACCTGCAACACGACAATGCCGATCGCTGCGGCCGCAGGGCCCTTGAGCCGCGCCGGCACCGGAGACAGGCGGACCGCCCCAATCCTGAGGGCATAGATCCACAACAGGGCGAGCGTGGCGAAACCCCCGAGCAGGTGGACGGTGACGACTTGCGGCCAGAGCTTCAGCGTAACGGTCCACGCACCGAAGATGCCCTGCGCGATCACCAGCACAACGAACGCGGTGGGGTAGGTCAACGGCATCCGTCGTCGCCAGGCAACCGCCCACATGACCAGGCCCAGCAGTCCGAGGGACGCGGCAAAGTACCGGTGCACCATCTCCGCCCATGCCTTGTCTCGCTCCACCGGCGAGTCCGGAAACAATGCCTCGGCCGCTGCGATGTCTTCGGGCGTCACCGGCACCGACAGGAACCCATAGCAGCCCGGCCAGTCGGGACATCCAAGGCCCGCATCCACCAGGCGCGTGTAAGCGCCCAGCACAACCACGACCGACGCAAGCGCTATGCCGCCGAGAACGAGTCCCTTCATCTGGACAAACGCGCCTCCACCGCAACGTCACCCACGGTCCAACCCCAGGGCTGGCTCGACGCCCGCCGTCTCCGGACGCACCCCGCGCCAGAGAAAGAACGTCTCCGCCGCCTGTTCGATGAGCATCCCCAGCCCGCCGGCTACGCCCGCCGCACCATGTTGGCGGCTCCAGGCGCAAAACGGCGTGTCCCCGGACGGGACGTAGAACATGTCGTAACAGAACGCGTTCCGAACGGCCCGCGCATCGATCTCGGGAACCTGCCCGCCCATTCCCGCCGACGTGCCGTTGATCACGACATCGTATCCATGCCCCGCTTCAGCCAGGGAAACCGCGTCTATATCGGGGAACACCTGCTGCAAGGCGCGCGCCTTGCTCTCGGTGCGGTTCGCAACCGCGAGCCCTCCCACGTCAGCCCGCAACAGGGGACCCAGCACACCCCGTACCGCGCCGCCGGCACCCAGGACAAGCACACGCCGACCCGCCAGCGGCAAGTTCAGGTTTTCTTCAAGATCACGCACCAGGCCGATGCCATCGGTGTTGTGCCCGGAGAAAGCTCCTTCGGACGAGGGGTCTTCTCTCGCGGTCCCGGGCACTACGACATTCACCGCCTCGGCCTCTCGCGCGGCATCATCGACGCGATCGACCCATCGATAGGCGTCCTGTTTGAACGGTACCGTGACATTCAGGCCCCGGCCGCCAGCCCGAAAGAAGTCCGCCGCCGCGGGAGCGAAGGCGTCTGCGCGGATCTTTTCGTAACGCAGCGCCTGGCCCGTCGCCGTGGCGAAGACATCGTGTATCTGCGGCGAGACGCTGTGCGCAACGGGGTTGCCGATGACGGCGTAGCGGTCGATCACCGCAATACGCTCCCGTCCGCTGCGAGACGAATGCGGGAAGGCCCGGCGCGGTTGTTTGTCATGCCCGGCAGAACGAAATCGACACGGCGTTGAAAGTGTTTTCGAGCGCGCAACTCGGTGGTGGCCGGAGGGAACTGGCTCACATTGGCGGATGTCGAGACGATGGGCCCACCGCAGAGCCGCGCCAAGGCCCTGGCCTGCCGGTGTCCCGGCACGCGAACGGCGACGGTGGGCCGGCCACCCGTGATCCAGCGCGGAAAGCGCCGGGTTTCGACGACCCATGTTTCTGGACCCGGCCAGCTACCCACGACGGCCTGGCGCGCGGCCGAGGGCAGGCGCGAGAGTTCCGCATCGAAGCACCCGCCGGAGGCCGCGATGACGAGCAGACCCTTTTGATGTGGCCGACGCTTTATACATAGAACCCTGGTGACGGCGCATTCGTCGAAGGGGTCGCAGGCAAACCCCCAGACGCCTTCCAGGGCATGCGCCACAACCCCGCCTCCCACGATGACATCCGCTGCGGTCTGCAGGTCAAGGACTGCGCCGATGCGGCACGAGCCTTCGCGCCGCGGCCTCGTCGAAGGATTCGTCAAGACTCAGTCGTCGCCAGCGAGGTCTTGCTGCACCGATGCGTTCTGACGCGCAACTCCCTGGCGGTTGGCTTCCCGGTCGTCGGCCAGCCGCGCGGACAAACCTGAATCGCTTGCGGCGATGATCTGCGCGGCAAGGTAGCCCGCGTTCTTCGCTCCGCCTACCGCAACCGTGGCAACGGGAATGCCGCTCGGCATCTGCACGGTGGAAAGCAGCGCATCGAAACCCGATAGCGGGCCACTTGCTATGGGCACGCCAATGACCGGACGCACGGTCTGCGCGGCGACCGCTCCCGCCAGGTGCGCCGCCATTCCCGCGCCGCACACGAATGCCGCGCAGTCCCTCGACAGCGCGTCAGCCACATACTCCGCGGTGGCAGCGGGCGTTCGATGCGCCGACGTCACACGCACCTCGAAGCCAACGTCCAGATCCGCCAGGACATCTGCACATCCACGCATCGTCGGCCAATCGGATTCCGAGCCCATCAATATCGCCACCCAGGACATTCCGCCCTCCAAATCGCTTCAGGGAAAGGCGCGAATATATCCCCCCCGGTGGGCGGCGACAAACCCAAGCAGCTCAAGCTGGACGAGCGCCTCGGAGGCGGCTTCCGGAGACAGCCCCGTCGCGCCCACGATGTAGTCGAGCGAGGTCGTTTCCGCCCCGACGAATTCCAGCAGGACCTTGAGGTCCTCGGGCGGCGCTGATGGGGAGCTTGCGACGCTTTCCCCCTCCACACCGATCGCGAACCTGACATCGTCCGCATCTTCGATCAACGCCGCGCCGCTCTTCAGCAGGCGGTGGCAGCCTCCTGCCAGCGGACTTGTCACGGGACCCGGCACCGCCATCACTTCACGGCCCTGCTCCGCGGCCATCCGTGCCGTGATCAACGAGCCGCTTCGTATCGTGGCCTCCACGACGACAACGCCCAATGTGAGGCCGCTGATCAGTCGATTGCGCTCCGGGAATCGGTGTTTGCGCGGACCCGTGTCCGGCGCGTACTCGGAGACGACTGCGCCGGCGGCGGCGAGGATGTCGCGCGCCAACCCCTCGTGCGCGCGGGGATATACCCGGTCCAGACCGCTGCCCAAGACGGCTATCGTCAGTCCCGACGCGGCCAGCGCTCCCCGGTGCGCGGCCGCATCGATGCCGTAAGCCAGCCCGCTCACGACCACCAGGCCCCCGGACGCCAGTTCGCGAGCCAGCCCATGGGCAAAGTCGCGGCCCGCGCGGGTCGCCCTGCGGCTGCCGACGATAGCCACCCCCGGCGCACTCAATACGTCCGCGGCACCGCGCACGTACAGCCTGCTGGGCGGGTCGGGGATGGCGGCCAGCCGTTCCGGCAGCGCGGTTTTGGGGAGACATTCCATGGCACCGGGATTTGTATCGCGTTTCGAACGCCGCGTCGGTACGCATGGGCGCATGTTGGCGACAGTCATCACCCCTGGTCGATGTAGGCCAAAGCGGATTAGGCAAGTGCGATTGCAGCCCTTAGAATTGCGGTCCCTGGCTTCAACATGGCCGAACGTCATGGCTCCGCTCCGGATTCTGCGATACCCCGACCCCCGGCTCCGCACGCGCGCACAGCCGGTGGACGAGGTGACGGAAGAGATTCGTCGGCTTGTCGCCGACATGTTCGCGACCATGTATGCCGCACCGGGCGTGGGGCTCGCCGCGAGCCAGGTCGACGCGCACAAGCGCATCATCGTGGTCGACATCTCCAAGGAGCGAAACGACCCGCATGCGTTCATCAACCCCGAAATCGAGATCATCGGCGGGACGCAACTCCTCGACGAGGGCTGCCTCTCGATTCCCGGTTTCTACGAGGCAGTCTCCCGTGCGGACCGGATTCGCGTCTCAGCGCTTGACGAACACGGCGAGTCGTTCACCCTCGAAGCGGATGGCTATCTGTCCGTTTGCATCCAGCACGAATGCGACCATCTCGAAGGGAAGCTGTTCGTCGACTATCTCTCCAACCTGAAGCGCGGCCGCATCCGAAAGAAGCTCGCGAAACAGCAGCGCGAAGAACGCGGCCGCCGTTGAACCTGGGTTTCGCCGGCACGCCCAGCTTCGCTGTCCGGATCCTGCAAGCGCTGATCGACTCCAATCACGTCGTTCGGGTCGTGTTCACGCAGCCGGACCGGCGCGCCGGGCGGGGACGGAAACTCGTTCCGAGCCCCGTGCGCTCGCTGGCCGAAGCCAACGGACTTACCGTGCGCACGCCCTTGCGCATCGGCGACGACCTGTCGCACATCGGGGGTATGGATGTGTTCGTTGTCGCCGCGTATGGACAGATCCTCCCGGCCGCGGTGCTCCGTGCCCCGGTCCGAGGGTGCATCAACGTCCATGCCTCGCTGCTACCGCGGTGGCGCGGCGCGGCACCAGTGGAGCGCGCCATCATGGCTGGCGATGCGCTGACTGGCGTCAGCATCATGCAGATGGACGCCGGCCTGGATACCGGACCCGTGCTGCTGTCCCGTTCCCTCCCCATCGCCGAGACCGACACGGGAATATCCCTGACGGCTGCCCTGGCCGATCTTGGCGCCGAGGCGCTGCTCGAAACCCTCGCCACGCTCGACACCCTCACGGCCGTTCCGCAGGACGACGCCCAAGCCACTCTTGCGCCGAAAATCTCCAACGCAGATGCCGTGATCGACTGGAGGAATTCCGCCGAGAGCGTTGCCCGCCAGGTGCGCGCGCTGGTGCATCGCCGCACGGCATACA
This sequence comes from Candidatus Azotimanducaceae bacterium, assembly GCA_965203615.1. Taxonomy (GTDB): domain Bacteria; phylum Pseudomonadota; class Gammaproteobacteria; order Pseudomonadales; family Azotimanducaceae; genus VXNE01. The sequence continues at coordinate 2,292,511 of OZ241900.1, read as the reverse complement.
CGACGATCAGTGACGAACGCCTGCGCTTACTGGAAGCGCTGGCGGCTCCCGGGAAACCTGTCTGGAAACCCGGCACCGTTGCGAAGTCGCGCGAAGGAGTGACGGTCGCCTGCGGCCAAGGGACGTTGATGCTGCAGACCGTTCAGCTCTCCCGGGGCAGCGGACGTCCGATGGCTGCCCGTGACGCCGCGAACGGCTATCCGCAGATGTTCGCCACCGGCGCGCGTTTCGATGTCCCCCGCTGATCTCCGCGCCAAGGCCGCCCATGCCCTCGACGCGGTCCGCCGGGGGCGCTCGCTAAGGGACGTGATCGAGCCTGGCGCGCCTTCTCTCGTCACGGAACTCGCCTACGGTGCATGCCGGCGCTTCTTCTCGATCCGGGCAGAAGTGGACGCATGCCTCACGCGACCGTTGCGGAGAGCCGATCAGGACGTTTACGCGCTCCTGATGGTCGGCGCCTACCAGATTCGCCACACCGACATTCCGGATCACGCCGCCGTTTCCGAGACCGTCGCCGCCGCATCGGCCTTGCGAAAGCCCTGGGCGCGGCCGCTACTCAACGCCGTGCTGCGGCGCATCGCCAGGACCCGCTCGACGCCCGCCAAGGACCAGGCGCGGCATGATCATCCCCAATGGCTCATCCATGCCCTCCAGGATGCCCACCCGGAAGCCTGTCCGGGTCTATTCGAAACCAACAACAGCCGCGCGCCGATGGCGCTTCGAGTCAACCGCACGAGGATCGAGCCGTCCCGGTATCGCGCGCAGCTCGATGCAGCCGGCCTCCGACATCGACCTGGCATGGCGCCTGACTCCGTCATCCTTGATCGGCCCACGCCCGCAAGAACATTGCCCGGCTACGAACAGGGATGGGTCGCCGTCCAGGACGACGGCGCACAACTCGCGGCGGCGCTGCTCAATCCGCGTCCCGAAGCCGCAGTGCTCGATGCCTGCGCCGCGCCCGGCGGCAAGGCATTCCACCTGCTCGAACGCGTACCGTCGTTGATGTTGACGGCACTCGATAGGGACAAGGCGCGCCTGGACCACCTGAACCGGGACGCCCGGCGACTCGGTCATTCCTTTCGCCGCGTCATTGCCGGTGACGCAACCCGTACCGCCTGGTGGGATGGGACGTCTTTCGACGCCATCCTGCTCGACGTTCCCTGTTCCGGCACCGGGACTCTGCGGCGCCATCCCGACATCAAGGTCAACCGCCGCCCGGACGGCCTCGCGCGCACCGTGGAGCGCCAGCGTGCCCTGCTCGCCGGCGTTTGGCCCACGCTTTCAAGTGGCGGCACGCTGCTTTACTGTACCTGTTCCATATTGCCGGCAGAGAATCAGGACGTAGTGACTCGATTCCTGGAACAAACTCCGGACGCGGCGGCGCGGCCGATTCGCTCGGATTGGGGCCGAGACGCGGGACCCGGGCGCCTGCTCCTGCCACGCAAGGATGGCCCGGACGGGTTCTTCTTTGCGCTGATCGACAAGGCGGCCACCGGATGAACATCCTCATTCTCGGGGCGGGACAGGTGGGCGGCACGCTGGCGCAGCATCTTGCGAGCGAAGAGTTCGACATTACCGTCGTGGACACGGACGCCGCGCGGCTCGAGGAGCTTCGGCGGCGCCTGGACATCCGCACGGTCCTTGGACATGGCTCCCGGCCGGACGTCCTGCGCAGGGCTGGTGTCGAGGATGCCGACATGCTGATCGCGGTCACCCCGTACGACGAAGTCAACATGGTCGCGTGCCAGGTGTGCTACACGATGTTCGAGACCGAGCGAAAGATCGCCCGCATTCGCGAAGACTCGTTCCACGCCCGTTCGAGCCTTTTCAGCAGCGAACATATGCCGATCGACTTCGTGATCAATCCTGAACGGGTGGTCACCGATCAGATCTGCGAACTGCTGCAGAGGCCCGGCGCCCTGCAGGTCCTCGACTTCGCGAACGGCCGCGTCAAGCTCGTCGCCATGCGGGTGCGCGAGGATGGGCCGCTTGTCGGCAGCCAGATTCGCCGCTTGCGCGGACGCGCACCAAAGGCCGACACCCGCGTTGCAGCCATCTTTCGACGGGGCCGCGCCATCTTGCCCGAGGGCGATACGACGATCGAGGCGGACGACGAGATCTTCTTCATTGCGGCGACGGAACACATCAAGGGCGTCATGGCGGCGCTCAGGGAGGAGGAGCGCCCCTACAAACGCGTGGTCGTCGCCGGTGGCGGGCGCATCGGCGAGTACCTCGCCAGCGCGATCGAGTCCCGCTTCTCGGTCAAGGTCATCGAACAGGACGAAGACCGCGCCAACGAGCTTGCGCAACGCCTCCAGTCCGCGGTCGTGATCCTTGGCGATGCGACCGACAGGGACCTGTTGCTGCAGGAGAACATCGAGCGTGTCGACGTTTTCTGCGCGCTAACGGACGACGACGAGCTGAACATCATGTCGTCGCTGCTCGCCAAGCGCCTGGGAGTAAGACAGGTGATGGCGTTAATCGGCAAACCCGCCTATATCGACCTCGTTGTGGGCCACGAAATCGATATCGCGATCTCGCCGCAGCTTGCAACCACCAGCATGATCCTCGCGCACGTGCGGCGCGGCGACGTGACGCAGGTGCATACGCTCCGGCGTGGTGCTGCCGAGGCCATGGAAGCCGTGGTGCATGGCGACGAGAAGGACAGCAAGGTCGTCGGCAAACGCCTGGACAGTCTGCCGCTGCCGGCGAGCACCACTATCGGCGCCATCGTCCGGGGCGAGGAGGTCCTCATCGCCCACGACGATGTGGTGATCAAGCCGGAGGATCACGTCATACTGTTCCTGACCGACAGGCGCAAACGCCGTATTGCCGAAGTTGGCCGCCTGTTCCAAGCGGCCCCGTCCTTCATTTGAGCCCGCTTCCAGATGCACTTCGCCGTCATCCTCCGCACCACGGGCGTGCTTCTCAGCCTGTTCAGCATCGCCATGCTGCTGCCGCTGATCGTTGCGTGGATCTATGACGAGGACACCTATCGGACGTTTCTCACCGCGTTCCTGATCACGGTCGCCAGCGGCGGAATGCTCTGGCTGATTGGCCGCGGCGAGGCAGACCTTCGCAGCCGCGAGGGCTTCCTGATCACCACGCTTTTTTACGTTGGGCTAGGGTTGTTCGGCGCGCTGCCCCTGTACCTATCGCCGGGTCTCGCCGACTCGTTCACGGATGCCGCCTTCGAGTCGCTCTCCGGGCTCACGACAACAGGCGCAACGGTCCTCGCCGGCCTCGACGAACTGCCGCGATCCATCCTGTTCTACCGGCAACTCCTGCAGTGGCTGGGAGGCATGGGCATCATCGTCCTCGCCGTCGCCGTGCTGCCCATGCTCGGCGTGGGAGGCATGCAGTTATACCGCGCCGAATCCCCTGGACCGATCAAGGACACCAAGCTTCGGCCGCGAATCGCGGAAACCGCAAAGGCGCTATGGCTGATCTACTTCACCATCTCCCTGGCCTGCGGGCTGGCGTACTGGATCGCGGGGATGTCGCCGTTCGACGCCATCTGCCATGCCTTCTCCACCGTGGCCATCGGCGGATTCTCTACTCACGACGCGAGCCTCGGTTACTTCGCGAGTCCGGCGGTGGAGTCCGTTGCGATCGTCTTCATGATCATTTCCGGCATCAATTTCGGCCTGCACTTTCTCGCCTGGCGCGAGCCGGGGCGGTACTTCCGAGACATGGAAGTACGAACCTACCTGGCCGCCCTCGCCGTGGTTTCCGTTCTCGTGGTCTGGGTTCTCCTGCGGCATCCGGGTTCAGCCGACAACCCGGTGCGAGACGGCATATTCCACGCCGTGTCCATCACCACCACAACCGGATTCACCACGGCAAACTTCAGCGTGTGGCCCTCTTTCGCCCCGTTCTTGCTGCTCTTCGCCGCCTTCGCGGGCGGTTGCGCGGGGTCCACCGCCGGCGGACTAAAGATGATGCGCGTGCTTCTCATCATCCGGCAGGGGGTGCGCGAAATCAGGCGATTGATCCACCCCAACGGGGTGTTCCCGGTGAAACTCGGCGGGGACGTCATTCCGGACCGGGTGGTCGACAGCATCTGGGGCTTTTTCGCCGCTTACATCCTGATTTTTCTGGGGATGGTGTGTCTGCTGCTCGGTGTTTCGGACCTGGACTTCGTGACGGCGTTCTCCGCAGTCGGCGCGTGTCTCAACAACCTGGGGCCCGGGCTCGGCTCGGTGGCCGTCAACTACGCCGACCTGCCCGCAGTCACGAAATGGCTGCTTGTGCTCACCATGCTTCTCGGACGGCTCGAGATCTTTACCCTGCTGGTGCTGTTGACGCCCGCATATTGGCGCAGTTGAGGGGGGTGCCGCCGCGCCCCAATCCGGCAGAATTCAACGGAATAGGACGCTAAATCCTAATTATTTCAACATGTTATGGTCCGGCAAGGCGTCTCTAGCCAACCAGCTACAGGTAGGGTTTCACCAAGTCTGCGGCGAAGTGTTCTGGCTCGCTCGTTGAAATGGCGCTCACTTCAAGCATTTGATTTATATGATGTTATATCGATCATCTTCACTTCAGCGCAACGGGTAGCGGAAGCGGTTGTATTCCCACTGGTACTGGGCCGGTTCGCGAAGTACAGCGGCTTCGATCACGGCATTCATCGCGGTAGCGCTGGCGATCGGGTCTGGATCACGAATTCGGTCATCCACCGGCACAACGCGGACATCGAACCCGCTGCGCGTCCTTTGCGCCGTGGCCACGACTACAAGCGTCTGCTCGGTCAGCAATCGATGCGCGAGGGTCATCGTCATGGCTTCGCGGCCGAAGATCGGCGCACGCACACCCGCCTCCGGTGCCGGCGTCTGGTCCGGCAGGATGCCCACGACGCCTCCATCCTCGAGAGCCCGCTTCACCGCGCGCAAGCCGCGGATATCCGCAGGCACCATCGTTGCTCCCCATCTGCTCCGCACCCGGATCATCTCGTCCTCCAGCCCGGGAACTCTCGGCGGCGCATACAGGGCTGTCACCGCCCACCGCCGAATCACATAGGCAAGGATCTCCCAATTGCCGAAATGGGGCATGAGGAGGAGGACCCCTTTCCCCAAGGGCTTGCCGACCAACTCGGCGCCCTCGACGATACGGACATGGCGGGCGAACCTCTCTGGCTTGCCATACCAGGCAAAACCCATTTCCCCGACCAGGCGTCCCGTTTCGAGCAGGCTCCGGCGGCAAAGCGTTCCTCGCTGCGCCGGGGACAGGTGCGGGAAGCATGCGTTGATGTTCATCACGGTAATGCGCGCCGGCCGTGTCCTCAACCACCAAGCCACGGCGCCAATCGCAACCCCCGCCGCCCGGGCCGTCCGTAACGGCAGGCAAGCCATCACGCGAAATGTCGCGATGAGACATCGAGCGAGCACGCGCTTCACAATGTGCATCTTCGATTCAACGGCGGCGGCCGCCTTCCCAGGGGCGCGGCTGGCTTTCCGGACATCCACCTGTATCCTGCACCCGCGTCCGGAAATGATATATAGGTCACATTCGGCCAACCAGCAGGGCGCCAAGGATCATGCTGATACCGGCGACACGAGCCGCGTTATTTTACTTGGGCTACGTCGTCTCGACGGTTGTCTGGGGCAGCCTGTCCGTGGCGATCGCCTGGGCGATGCCGCCCAAAACCCGGTTCTCGTTTGTAATCGGCGCCTGGACACGTTTCGTGTTGTGGTGGCTCGCTGTCACTTGCGGGATACGCACCCATGTGCGCGGACGGGAACACTTGCCGGACGAGCCCTGCATTCTGCTGGTCAAGCACCAAAGTACCTGGGACACGCTGTTCGTGCAGACCCTATTGCGGCCGCAAACGACCCTGATCAAGCGTGAATTGCTCTGGATTCCCTTTTTCGGTTGGGCTTTCCTTTTGCTCAGGCCGATCGCCATCAACCGTCACGCCCGGATCGACGCGTTTCGCCAGCTCTTGAAGGTGGGCGCCGACCGAATGAAGGCGGGCTTCTCTGTGACGCTCTTTCCGGAAGGGACCCGCATGCCGTGGGGCAAGCAGGGCAGATTTCAGCCCGGCGGCGCAGCCCTGGCATCATCCACCGGCGCGCCCGTGCTGGTGATCGCACACGACGGCGGCCGTTACTGGCCCGCGCACCAGTTCATCAAGAACCCGGGAACCATCGAAGTGCGGATCTCTCCCCCAATCGATGCCAAGGGAGAAAAATCCCAAAAAATCAATGAGTTGGCCGAAAATTGGCTGTATCGGGAGATGTCCGATCTCGAGCGGCGAGCCGATGGCCGAGGGCTCCTAGATGTCCAGATTGACCACTGACAGCGCGTTGCTCTCGATGAATGCGCGGCGCGGCTCCACCTGGTCTCCCATCAGGGTTGTGAACATCTGGTCGGCAGCCACCGCATCATCTACGTTGACGAGCAACATGCGCCGTTCTTCGGGATCCATGGTTGTTTCCCAGAGCTGCTCCGGGTTCATCTCACCAAGACCCTTGTAGCGCGATAGATCGACGCCGCGTCGCGCCTCGCTCAGCATCCATTCAAAAACCTGGGAGAACGTGCTCACGCGTTGTGTTCGGCTCCCCCTGGCGACGTATGCCCCGTCTTCCAGCAGCCCATCAAGATCCTCCGCCATCTCGCACAGCTCCGCGTACTCCCGAGACACGTAGAACTGGTACCCAAGCCGCGTATCCACAGTCCCGCTGTAGGTAGTGACCCGAACGTGCGGACAGAAGATATGGTGCTGCGCATCGTACTCCACGTCCACCGTGTAGGCCGGCTCGATTTCCTTGAGCCGCTCTTCAAACGTGTCGGCCCACTCTCGAACCGGAGTTTGACGGGTAATGTCGGCGAGTGTGAGACGCGGGACATCGAGCAGTGCACAGGTCACGTCCAGGGGATAACGCCTTGAGAGCGATGTAAGCATTCCCAGGAGGTTCTGGTAGCGCTTGGCGAGCGTTTCGAGCGACGTATCCGCCATCGCCGGGGCGGCCGCATTGACATGGAGCTTCGTGTTCTCGAGCGCGGACTGCAAGAAATATCCGTCGAGTTCGGCGTCGTCCTTGACGTACTGCTCCTGGCGGCCGCGTTTGATCTTGTACAGGGGCGGCTGGGCGATGTAGACGTGCCCGTGTTCGATCAGTTCGACCATGTGTCGAAAAAAGAACGTCAGCAACAGTGTGCGTATGTGGGATCCGTCGACATCGGCATCCGTCATGATGATGATGCGGTGATAGCGCAGCTTCTCCAGATCGAACTCGGTGCGACCAATTCCGCAACCCAACGCCGTCACAAGCGTCCCCACTTCCTGCGAGGACAGCATCTTGTCGAACCGCGCCTTCTCCACATTGAGAATCTTGCCGCGCAACGGCAGGACTGCCTGGGTGCGCCGGTCCCGGCCCTGTTTCGCTGATCCGCCCGCCGAATCCCCTTCCACCAGGTAGAGTTCGGACAAGGCGGGGTCCTTCTCCTGGCAATCGACGAGCTTTCCGGGTAACCCGGCGATGTCCAGCGCGTTCTTCCGGCGGGTCATTTCGCGGGCTTTCCGCGCCGCCTCGCGCGCTCGTGCAGCATCGATCATCTTCATCACGACGGTTCGCGCATCGTTCGGGTGCTCATCGAGATATTCCGAGAACTGTCGCGCCAATTCCTGCTCGACCGCTCCCTTGACCTCGCTCGAAACCAGCTTTTCCTTCGTCTGCGATGAGAACTTCGGGTCGGGGACCTTGACGGATATAACGGCGACAATGCCCTCCCGCGCATCGTCTCCCGTCGTGGCGACCTGGTCTTTCTTCGCCAGGCCTTCCCGGTCGATATATTGATTCAGCGTGCGCGTCAACGCGCTTCGAAAACCCGCGACATGGGTGCCGCCGTCGCCTTGGGGGATGTTGTTCGTATAGGCGAACACCTGTTCCTGGAAGCCATCGTTCCACTGCATGGCGATTTCAACGCCGATGCCGTCCTCGCGCAGCGTGGAAAAGTGGACCATCTCGTTCAGCGACGTCTTGTTGTGGTTCAGGTATTCGACGAACGCCCTTAAACCCCCCTCGTAGAGGAAACGCTCTTCCTTCCCCACGCGTTCATCGATCAACCAGATCGCAATTCCCGAATTGAGGAACGCGAGTTCCCGCAGTCGCTTGGCCAGGATGTCGTACTGGAAGCTGATATTGCGGAACGTGTCCGAAGAGGGCCGAAAGTAGCACTCCGTGCCGTGCAGGTCCGTCTCTCCGACCGCCGCCAGCGGCGCCTGTGGGTCTCCGAGCCGATACGCTTGTTGAAACGTCTGCCCATCGCGATGGACGGTCAGACGGAATTCATCGGACAACGCGTTCACCACCGACACGCCGACACCGTGCAGGCCTCCGGAAACCTTGTAGCTGCTTTCGTCGAACTTTCCGCCCGCATGCAGGGTGGTCATGATGACCTCGGCCGCCGATACGCCTTCCTCCGAGTGAATATCGACGGGAATCCCACGACCGTTGTCGGTTACGGTCACCGCCTCTCCGGGATGCAGGATGACCCTGATTTCGTCGCAATAGCCCTCGAGGGCCTCGTCGATCGAGTTGTCGACGAGTTCCTGCACCATGTGGTGCAGGCCGGTGCCGTCGTCCGTATCGCCGATATACATACCCGGACGCTTGCGCACCGGGTCGAGCCCGCGCAAAACCTTGATGTTCTCTGAGTCGTACTTTGTCGCGTCAGTGGCCATATCGGAGCCTAGTCGGCGGGAGCAATCTGCCCGCGTTTCACGTGAAACACGCGCACCCTATCCGCCGAAACGCTACGTGCCGCCTCGGGCTCATGCGTTGATGTCGCCAGGATTTGACACCCCATTCCGTCCAGAAGCCGCATGAATCGCGCGCTGTGATCGTCGTCTAGCTCCGTCCACACGTCATCGATCAAAAACAGGCTTGGCCGGGACTGGATGGTCAACAATCCTCTCGCCTGACCGATTCTCATGGCGCTCGCCACGAGTTTGCCCTGGCCGCGAGATAACACGCCGGCGGCCGCGTTATCGTCCGCTTCGAGCTTTACATCCGCCCGGTGCGGTCCAACTTGCGTGAAGCCCAATTTTACATCGCCAGGGGTATGCGCGCCTACCTCTTCGGCGAAAGAATCGCCGTTAAATCCGGGATAGTGGCGCATTTGAATGTCCAGGCCGGGCGCCAGGGCCTCGACACAGGAAATCACCGCTTCATTCGCCTCCTGAACGTAATCCGTCCTCGTGTCGATCACGACTTTTCCCATCTCGATCATTCGGTCCGTCCAGGTGTCGAGCGTCCTGGAATCTCCGCTCCGCAAAAGCGCATTGCGTTGCCGCAACGCCCGCATGTAGCGACGCAACACGTCGATGTAGTCGTGTTTCACGTGAAACGCCCCCCAGTCCAACCACTGGCGGCGCCCCCTCGGCTCACCAAACACCAGGTCAGCGAGGTCCGGTAGCAGGACTTGAAGCGGTAACAACCCCGCAACGGCGGACGTCTGCTTGACGGACTCTTCGTTGACACGCAATTCGGTGCGATTGGCCCGATCCTTCGACAGCGAGATGTGTTCTCGGCCCCGAACGGGATCTCGACACAGCGCCTGCACGGCCAAGCCCGGCTCTCCGTGCCGAACAAGAAACGACACTCTTCGCGTCCTGAAGGATCGCCCCCGCAAAAGGAGGTGCAGCGCCTCCAGCACGACCGTCTTGCCAGCCCCATTGGGACCGATCAGGAAGTTGAAATGCGGCGACAGTTCGAGTGTTGAAGCCGCGATGTTTCGGAAGTTTCTGAGCTCCAGGCGCTCGACGATCACGTCGTCATAGGCGCATCGGCATGACGACGAACACGGACTCTTCCGCGCCGCCGGTTTCTATCAGGGCGCTTCCGCCGTTGTCAGATATGGAAATGCGGACATCTTCCGTGTCGACCACACCCAGGACATCCTGAAGGTAGTCGACGTTGAAGCCGATTTCGAATCCTTCTCCCTGGTAGTCGACGGATACCTCTTCTTCCGCCTCTTCCTGCGTTTCCGCGTTATTCGCTTTCACGACCAGGCGGTCCTGTTCCACCGCGAGTCGCACCAGGGGAGCAACGCTACGCCTGTCGCTTCCGATGATCGCCGCCCTTTGAAAGGACTGCCGCAAGGTATTGCGATCGCCGGAAAGCTGACGCGCGCCTGCGTCGGGAATCACCTTGAGATAGTCGGGGAACTGTCCTTCCACCAACTTTGTCGTCAGCGTGTATCCCCCGTGCTTTGCCCGCAGGTAATTGGCACCCACCGACAGTTCGACCTGGCCTTCCGCATCGGCCAATAGACGACCGAGCTCCACCACGCCCTTTCGGGGAACGATCGCGTGCACCCGATTCGCGCCCTGGGCGCCGCCGGGAAGTGTGCACATCGCCAACCGATGGCCATCGGTCGCGACTGCCCGAATATGGGTGTCGGTCACCTCCAGCAACAATCCGTTCAGGTAGTAGCGGACATCCTGCTGCGCCATCGCGAAACTGGTTTGATCCACCAGACGCCGCAAATCTCCCGGCGCCACGGACAGTTCCGTCGCGCCTTCTCCCCCTGTCTCCATCTCCGGGTATTCTTCGGCCGGCAAAGTCGCCAGCAGGAACCGGCTTCGACCCGAGCGCACCGTCGCCTGGTCGCCCATTTCTACGGTGACCGGCACCTCTTCCTGCAGCGACCGCCATATTTCCGCAAGTTTGCGTCCCGGCAAGGTGGCGCGGCCGGGCTGTTCAACTTCAACCCCTTCGCGCACGCGGACATTCAATTCGACCTCAAGGTCCGTTCCCGTGATCGACAGACCGTCTTCGCTGCAGTCGAACAACAGGTGCGAGAGGACAGGGAGAATCACCTGGGTTTGTTGCGGCCGCTCCACGACCCCTGCAACCATCGACAGGGCTCTCAGCAGCGCGCCTCGGTCAGTGCTGAACTTCATGCTTGTTTCCTGGTGTGATGTCCCGACAGTGAACCCATCTAGCTCATGAGACGCCGACTGAGATTCCGGTGATCTTCTTCAATGTCACTGCTGCTCTGCTTGAGTTCCGCGATTCTCCGGTAGGCATGGAGCACCGTCGTGTGGTCGCGGCCGCCGAATGCCTCGCCGATTTCCGGCAGCGAGTGCTTCGTCAACTCCTTGGCGAGATACATGGCCATCTGGCGCGGCCTCGCTATGGTCCGCGTCTTGCGTCGCAGCAACAAATCCGACTTCTTGATCTTGTAGTACTCGGCAACCACCGTCTGGATGTTGTCGATGCTGATCTGTCGATCATGGATCGCCAGCAGGTCTCTCAACGCTTCCCTGGCGTGCTCCACGTTGACGCGCAAGCCCGTATAGCTGGAATACGCATGAATCCTGCGCAGCGCCCCTTCCAGCTCGCGGACGTTGGATCGAATATGGTCCGCTACAAAAAATGCCACCTCGTCATCGAGTTCATAGCCCTCGATTTCCGCTTTCTTCTTCAGAATCGCCACCCGCGTTTCGAGGTCAGGCGGATCCACTTCCGCCGAAACCCCGCAGACAAACCGCGATTTCAGGCGTTCCTCCAGGCCCTCGATGTCGCGCGGATACCGATCACAGGTCAACACCATCTGCCTGCGTTGTTCCATTAACCCATTGAAAACATGGAAGAATTCGTCCTGGGAGCGGGCCTTATGGGCAAAGAACTGGATGTCGTCTATGAGCAGGAGGTCGGCCTTTCGATAGTATTCCGTGAACGCCTGCATGGTGCCCGTCTGCAACGCCCGCACCATTTCCTGCACGAACACCTGCGAATGCAGGTACGTGACCCGGATCCTCGGGGAACGGCGCAGCACTTCGTTGCCCACCGCGTGCATCAGATGCGTCTTGCCCAACCCGACACCGCCGTACAGAAGCAACGGGTTGTAGGATCTTCCAGGACTCTTGGCGACATACTCGGCTGTCGCCACCGCCATTTCGTTCGAGATGCCCTTCACGAAGGTGTCGAAGGTGAACGTCTTGTTGAGCGCTTCCTCGTGCCTGTCTCCCTCCGTTCGCAATGGCGTCCCGGACTGTCGATCGCCGCCACCCACTTCGAGTTCGACCGCGAGTGGACTCGCCGGATCGCCGTGCCACTCGACCAGTTCGACGATGCGTTCCAAGTACCTTTCCTGGACTCTTTCGCGTACGTAGCGGTTCGGCGCGAGGATGGTCAGCCGTGATTCATCGACCCGAGCCTGCAAGGGTCGGATCCAAGTATTGTAGTCATGCGAGCTCAACTCCTCGACCAGCCCACCCAAACACTCCTGCCAAACCACCGCAACCACGGAAATCCCCCCCAACCCGCAGAAATTTTCTTGTCGGGGTCCATTCTAAGCACGAAGGCAACCGTCCTGTACACGAAACGGCAAAAAAACTTCTCCACCTCGAATAAAAGTAATTAAAAACAACACCTTATATGAAACACCCATCACCCCCACCCAAGCCGTCAGGACGACCCGAATGGAAAAAGCTGTGAACTGCCACAGAACAACCTGTGGATAAAATTGGCGGGCGACTTTTTCCCCAATCCATACCGGAGAGTGCAGCCCTTCCGAAGGGGAAAATCACACGAATTCGCGTAGGAAATTTCCTACAACAAGAGCCGGTTGGAGGTGAATTCCACAGAACGGGGACGCCACAACAACAACAAGTACCTATATGTCACAAGATCAATTACTCATATTGCTCTTGTGTTTTCAGTTCTCCCTGGCGACCCAATTCGCGTTCCGCTTTTCCCGGAAAGCCGCCATCCCTTCAGCCGCTTCATCCGATGCGAACATTCGACTGCTCCACTCGGAGGCCACTTCGAAGCCGTCCTCGATGGATAGCGCGGGTATCCGGCGCACAAGCTTCTTGCACTCCGTGACCGCGATTGGCCCGCCGAGGTTGATCATCGAGATCTCCTCATCCACGGCTGCAAGAAGTTCGTCCTTCGGGACTGCCCGGTGCGCCAAACCCATCTCTACCGCTTGTGCGCCCGTGAATCGCTCTCCTGTGAGAAATAGTCTCATTGCGTGGTGCGTTCCCAGCTTGGGGATACACACCACCGAGATCACTGCCGGAATTACCCCAATTCTCACCTCGCTGAACGCAAACCGCGCATCTTCCACGGCGATCACGATGTCGGCGGCACCGACAAGGCCCAGGCCGCCGGCGAAAGCCGCACCGTTCACGGCGGCGATAACTGGCTTGGGACTCTCCATGATGGTCATCAGCACCTTTGGATAGGGCACTGATTCACGTCCTCGGATCATTTGTCCCGGGGGATTCTTGAGATCCGCCCCGGAACAGAACGCGGGCTCGGCGCCGGTGATGACGATGCAGCGCACCGAAGTGTCATCGTCGGCGGCAAGCAGGTGCTGATGAACTTCGGAAACGAGCACGGCGGAAAGCGCGTTTCGACTTTCCGGTCGATTCAGCGTGATCCATGCCGCGCCGTTCCTTACCTCGTACAGTGTTGCCTCTGTCGTCATGATTCGTCCTCCAGCACCGCCAGCAGTGCGCCGTTGTCTACCTGGTCCCCGGGCCGCACGAGGATTCGTGAAACCCTGCCCGGCCTCTGCGCCGTAATCCGGTGTTCCATCTTCATCGCTTCCAGGGTCAACAACAGTTGCCCCTGGCTCACGGACTCGCCCTTGGCAACCCGAACGCTGGTGACATTGCCCGGCATTGGAGCAATGAGTCCACCCGCGACGGCCGCGAGTGCGCCGGTCGGAAATCGCGGCACTTCGACGAGGTCGATGTCGCCGTCAGGACAGTGCAGCAACCAATGGTCCGCGTGTTGGCGGATAACCGCCTGGAACCTCCGTCCATCCACTTCGACATCCACGCCGTCCGCATCCTGACTGAATACGGTGACGGCGTACGAGGCCTCTCCGATCAAGACATCGAAGGCGCCGTCCCTCCGGGCGCGGTAATGAACGGGGGTTTCCGCGTCGCCGACTCGGAAACAGACGGATTGCGGCGGCATCAGGGAATTGCGCCAGCCGCTCGGCAGACTCTGCAGGATCCGTGCTTCCGCCCGCCTGCGTGCCTGTCCATAGATGGTTGCGGCAACGAGGGCATGGTGCACTTCCATCGTTGACAATGCGCGTCGCCGAGCCGGGTCGACCCGTTCGATAAAGTCGGTTGTGGTGTCGCCAGCCAGAAATGCGGGTGTGCGGAGCGTGGCTACGAGAAAGTCGCGGTTGTTGGTCACGCCCTGCAGGCGTGTCCGCTCCAGTGCGCGCGCCAGTCGGCTTGCCGCTTCACGGCGGGTTGGCGCTGCCGCAATGACCTTTGCGAGCATCGGGTCGAAATCGACGCTGATGTCGCTGCCGGATTCGATGCCGGAGTCGAATCGCGCGCTGCCTGTCTCGTCGGGATGCCACTCGAGCACGGATCCCCCGGCGGGAAGGAAGTCGTTTTCGGGATCCTCCGCATAGAGCCGTGCTTCGATGGCGTGACCGCGCAAGGACAGGTCTTCCTGGGCGAACTCCAGGGCCTCGCCTTCGGCAATACGGATCTGCTCGCGCACGATATCGAGACCGGCAACCATTTCGGTCACGGGGTGCTCGACCTGCAGCCGGGTATTGACCTCAAGGAACCAAAAGTCGCTGCCGTCGAGAAGAAACTCCACGGTGCCGGCCGAGGTGTAGCCGATCTGTTGTGCAACCGTCAGTGCGGCTTCTCCCATTCTTGCGCGCAGTGCCGCGTCGACGGCGGGGGAAGGCGCTTCCTCAATGATCTTCTGGTGGCGGCGCTGGATGGAACATTCGCGCTCGAATATGTGAACGAGGTTGCCGTGGTTATCCCCGAGGATCTGGACTTCGACATGCCGTGGTTTCGTCAGCCAGCGCTCGAGGAATACCGTTGCGTCGCCGAAAGCCGCGAGGGACTCCCGTTTCGCGGAGGCGACCGCCTCGGCGATGTCTTCGCCGGCCTGCACGATGCGCATGCCCCGGCCGCCACCCCCGGCGGCGGCCTTGACCAGGACCGGAAAGCCTATGTCCCGGGCGGCGCCATCCAGGTCCGTGTGATCGTCCACTTCTATTGCCGGCAGGGTAGGTACGCCCAGTTCCCGCATCAGCGCCTTGGCCGCCAGCTTGTCGCCCACCGCGGCTATCGCTTCGCCGGACGGTCCGATCCACCGCATGCCGGCATCGACGACGCTCCTGGCAAAGTCAGCGTTCTCCGACAGGAAGCCATAGCCGGGGTGGACTGCGTCGGCGCCCGAACGCGCCGCGGCGGAGAGTACTTTTGCGGCGTCAAGGTATGTCTCGGCGGGGAGACTCCCGTTCAAAGCGATTGCGATGTCGGCCTCGCGCACGAACGGCGCTGATGCATCGCCATCCGCGTACACCGCGACAGTGTCGATCCCCATATCGTGCGCGGTGCGCTGAATGCGTCGCGCGATCTCGCCGCGATTGGCAATCAGCAGCCGCCGGATCGGTTGGACCGCTCCTACATTCGCCACGTGCCGAATTCCTTCGTCCCTTCGACCTTGTTGCTGTGGCAGGCGGACAGCGAGATGGTTGCGACCGAGCGCATGTCCCGGGGGTCGATCATGCCGTCGTCCGCAACGCGGGAAGTGGCGTAGAGACCCTTGGAGCGTTCTTCCGCCCAGAATTCCGCCGTCTCGGCGCGCCGGTCGTTGGCTGCTTCGTCGAACTCGAGACCGCGGCGCTCCGCCGCCGCCCGCTGGACGATGGACATGACGCCGGCCATCTGCTTCGGGCCCATGACCGCGATCTTCGCGGTCGGCCAGGTATAGGAAAACCGCGTCTCGTACGCGCGGCCGCTCATGCCGTAGTTGCCGGCGCCATAGGAGGCGCCGACGATGATGGACAGGTGCGGCACCGTCGAATTGGCGACCGCGTTGATCATCTTGGACCCGTGCTTGGTGATGCCCTGGTGCTCGAAGTCGGTACCGACGATAAAGCCGGTGATGTTGTGCAGGAACAGCATGGGCACGTCGATCTGGTTGCAGAGCTGGATGAACTGCGAGCCTTTTTCGGAGGACTCCGACATGAGCGGGCCGTTGTTACCGAGGACGCCGATCGGGTATCCGTTGATGGAGGTCCAGCCCGTGACCAGGGTCGGGCCATAAAGCGGCTTGAACTCCTCGAAACGCGACCCGTCAACGACCCGCGCAATCACTTCCCGCATATCGAAGGGTACGCGGAGGTTCTCGTTGACGATGCCGAGCAGTTCCTCCGGATCGTAGATGGGATCGTCGGCGGGCATCGTCGGTCCGGGGCCGAGCTTGCGCCAGTTGAGGTGCGCGACGACCTCGCGGCACATGCGTATGCCGTCGAGTTCGTCCTGCGCCAGGTAGTCGCCGAGGCCGGAGGTGCGGGTATGCATGTCTGCGCCGGCGAGATCCTCGTAGTCGGCGTCTTCGCCCGTCGCCATTTTCACCAGCGGCGGACCGCCGAGGGCGACCCTGGATTGTCCCTTGATGAAGATGTTGTAGTCGCTCATGCCGGGCTGGTAGGCGCCGCCGGCCGTGGAAGCGCCGAATACGACCGAGATTGTCGGGATGCGCAGCTTCGACAGTTCGGTGATTTCGTAGAAGAGCCTGCCGGACTCGGCGAAGTGCGTGATCTCGCGCCGGATCGAGGCCTCGGGGTCGCTGCGACCGCCTTCTCCCCGCAGGTCCGCCCCCGCCGACTCGACGAACTGCACGTACGGCATCCGATTCTGGCGGGCTATCTCGAGCCCTCGCATGAGTTTCTTGGAATTGAACTGGTTGAACGCGCCGGCGCGAACCGACGGGTCGTGGCCGAGAATCACGCACTCCGTGTTCTCGATGACGCCGATGCCGACGATGAAACCGGAACCCACCGCATAGTTCGATCGCCAGCCGGCCAGGGGGCTGATCTCGAGAAACGGCGAGTCGCGATCGAGCACCAGGCTGATGCGTTCGCGCAATGGCATCTTGTCGCGGGACCTGAGGCGGGCCATGGCTTCTTCGCCGCCGCCTTGCGAGGCCTCCTCGTAAAGATCGTCGAGTTGTGCCAGCGCGGCGAGCATGCGCTCGCGATTGTCGCGATAGGCATCGGAACGGATGTCCAGCCGCGATTCCAGTACCGCCATATCGTGTGGTTCCCTGGCGTGGTAGGGAAAACCCTATTGGCTCAAGGGATCGGTCGCCCGCCACGGAGCGATCTGCCCTTCGTAGACGCCGGGACCCTTGCGGAAATGGGCGGCTTCCTCGAGGGTTTCCACGAAGGGCATCTCTCGTGGATACACGGCGTTCCCGCGGGGGCGGGGCCCGGCCTTCGACACATGGCCCCACAGGGGATGGCCCACCACCTCCTCGGCGACTGCTGCCGCTTCAATGAGCTTGTCGAGGTTGTAGCCTGTGTCGATGCCCATTTCGTGGCACAGATCGACGAAGTCCTCCGTCGGCAGATGCCCGGCAGCGCGCCCGTTGCCGCAATACGGGCAGCCGCCCATGCCGCCGATCGACGTGTCGAACTCGCGCACGCCGAGCTGTAGCGCTTCGTAGTAGCTCGCCATCGTCAGTCCGCGCGTGTTGTGCAGGTGCATGTGAAAGTCGGTGATCTCCGGCCACCGCTCGCGGATGGCGAGGATCGTATCCCTTACCTCGTGCGGCAGGTTCCAGCCCATCGCCTCCAGGAACGAACAGCGGGTGACCGGAATGCCGGCGGCGTGCCACTTGCCGATCATGATCTCCAGCAGGTCGAGCCGCTGCTGCAGGGAAAAGGGGCCCTCGAAGTTGGAGCCGAAGGGGTTGCCGATACCGACCGAGCCGTGATCGGCGTTGGCTTCCCTGGCCCGCGCGATGGTGTCGTCCATGGCGGCGATCTGCTGCGCCTGGCTGCGGTTGTAATTGCGCCGCGCGAACGTATCGCAGAGTTCGACGCTGGTGCCGAAACCTCGCCTGCTCCGCACGTCTATCTTCGGGTAGTACTTGTCGGCCCGGTCGAACCCCACCTTGTTGAATACCGCCGCCGTGTACTTGACGCCTGGCTTCGGCACAAAGCGTTCGGCGATCTCGTCGATGCAGGCCATCTGCGGGGTCCATTTCGGATGCGCAAACGAGCCGATGGAGATCCATTTCGCGCCGGTATCGCCCAACGCATCGAGAAGCCTGAGCTTTTCGTCGACCGGGATATCGGCGCGCTCTATCTGCAGACCCTCGCGCATCGTGTCGTCGTTGATGACTACGGACTTTGGCAACATGCTCACAACCCCCTGGGTGATTGACTGCTATTTGTACCAGAGCCGGCCCCGGCGCGTCGAACCGCCGATCTTGCCGCTGGTGCGGCAAGTCCGACATACTGCCAGCTCGGATATCGCATCGAGGTGCCTGAAATGGCAACGCCGTATGCCCGGGCAGCGCTGCTGGATCGGGACGGGACCGTGATTGCAGACCGGGGCTATCTCGCCGATCCGGCGGGGGTGGAGATCCTTCCGGGTGCTGCGGAAGGCCTGGCGCGCATGCGTTCCTTCGGGCTCGGACTCGCGATTCTCACGAACCAGTCGGGCATTGGGCGGGGGTACTTCGACGAAGCGCAACTACGTGCGGTCAACCTTCGGATGGAGGAGCTGCTCGAGGACCGGGGCGTGCAGTTGGATGGAATCTACTGCTGTCCCTGCCATCCAGACCGGCGCTGCGATTGCCGCAAACCCAGGCCGGGGCTCCTGCGCCGGGCGAGCGCGGAACTTGGTTTCGACCCGTCCCGGAGCTTCGTTATCGGCGACAAGGGAAGCGATATCGACCTGGGCCGCGCGGTCTCGGCGCGGACCTTTCTCGTGCGTCCCGGTCCGGGGCGCGACGGCGAGACGACGAAGGAAGCGCCGGACTATGTGGTTGAGAATCTCATCGATGCCGCGGATTGCATCGAGAACATCCTGCGCCGCGAGGAGTCAGCATGAAGGAACCTCGAGCGGAGCGCCTCCAGGCCCACTTCCGTGGTGCGATCGAGGCCCAGGAGGGCGCGCTTCGCGCGTGTGAGGCGGGCGTCCTCGAGGCGGCGGGGATCGTCGGCGCCGCGTTCGAAAACGGCAACAAGCTCTTGCTTTGCGGCAACGGCGGCAGCGCGGCGGACTGCCAGCACATCGCGGCGGAGTTCGTCAATGTGCTGGACAAGGCCTTCCCTCGGCCGCCGCTGGCCGCCGTCGCTCTGACCACGGATACTTCCTTCCTGACCGCCGCCGCCAACGATTTCGGCTTCGAAAGCGTCTTCGAACGCCAGGTGGAAGGGCTTGGCCGGCCGGGTGACGTGCTGTTGGCGATCACGACCAGCGGCCGGTCTCCCAACGTGCTGAGGGCCGCGAGGCGGGCGGCCGGGATGGGCATCGCGGTGATCGGGCTCACGGGATCGGATGGAGGCGACCTGAAGGACGCGTCGCAGCCGTGCATCGTGGTGCCGGCGCAGAACACGCAGCACATCCAGGAAGTGCATATCGTCATTGGCCACGTGCTCTGCGACCTGGTGCAACAGGCGCTCTTCGATAGCTGACCGCCGCGCCTGGGCGGGCGCACTTTTCCTCGTGGCGAAAATTGACAGCCGCAGGCGGAGTTACCTACAATCGCCCGCCGTTTTCGATCCACCGCAAGCGCCTGATGAAAAGGACATTTCAGCCCAGCGTGATCAAGCGCAAACGAACGCACGGTTTCCGCGCCCGCATGGCGACGCGTGGCGGCCGCAAGGTGTTGGCCGCTCGCCGGGCAAAAGGCCGGAAGAGGCTGTCGGTCTAGCGACCCAAGTCCGCTGCGGTCATGCGGTCAGGGACCGCGATCCGCGATGACAACCACTCCAGACCGGGGCGACTATCGTTTCCCGCCCAACGCGCGGCTCACCCGCAAGGCAGAGTTCGATCGCGTTTTCGGGAGGCCTTGCTGCCGTTTTCGCAACGGCCCATTACGCCTCATCGCCGCTGCGAATAGAATGTGCGCCTCGCGGCTTGGAATCGTCGCCCCGCGGAGAGTGCTGCGACGCGCCGTGGACCGCAACCGGGCCAAGCGCCAGATACGCGAGTCGTTCCGGCACGCGCGCGGGAGGTTGCCGAATTGCGACATCGTCATCGTCGTTACCGGCCGCAGCGACGGCCGGCAAGGCTTGGGTAAGGTGCGGCAGGCGGCGGACGAACTCTGGGAGAGATTGTGCAAGGAACCAGGAACATCTACGCGCCCACGGTGATCAGGAAGGCCATGATCGGCATGCTGCACGTGTATCGTCTTGCCATCAGCCCGTTGTTTCCGCCCTGCTGCCGCTACTACCCGAGCTGCTCCGCCTATGCCGTGCAGGCGATCAGGCGGCATGGCCCATGGGCAGGCGGCTGGTTGGCGCTCAAGCGCATCGGAAGGTGTCATCCCTGGGCGCCGGGTGGCCATGATCCCGTGCCAGAGCGGCGGAGCGAGCCGGGTTCCGGCCGGCGGGATACAGCGAGTGAACGTCCATCGTGAACCTGAACCTGCCAAGCACCGAAATTCAGCGCATCGTTCTCCTCGTCGCGTTGGGCATTACTGCGTACCTGCTCATACTCACATGGCATAAGGACTATGGTCAGCCGGCGCCGAGGCCGGCCGGAACCCCTGCGGTCGAGGCACCGGCGGCATTGCCGGATGCGCCTTCGGAAGTCGATGAGCCGACCGATTACGACTTCGATGTGCCCGAGCCAACCGCCGTTGCGGAGGCCCTCGAGCCGGTGCATGCGACCGACCTCGCGGCGGGGCGCGCGCGCCTCATCGAGGTCTCCACACCGACGCTGACGGCCTGGATCGACCCGCTCGGCGGGGACATCGTCGGCGTCCACTTGCCGCAGTATCCGGTCAGCCTCGACCAGCCGGACATCCCGTTCGTGCTGCTCGACCGCCGGCTGGATCACACGTACATCGCCCAGAGCGGGCTCGCGGGACCGGACGGCATCGACTCGCGATCGGGCCGGCCGTACTACACCTCGGCGCTGAAGTCCTACCGCATCGAGGAGCGGCCGGAGGAAGTCGTGCTGCGCCACGAAGAGGAGGGCATCCACGTCGAAAAACGCTTCCGTTTCGACCCCGCCTCGTACTACGTGGAGCTCGAATACGAGATCGACAACCGCAGCGCGGAGCCGATGACGGTGAACCTGTTCGCCCAACTCAAGCGGGATGCCATGCGGCCGGAGGCCGGGCAGGGATTCACGCTCGGCCCCAGGCCCTACCTGGGCGCCGCGCTCACAACTGTAGATTCGCGCTACGAAAAAGTGGACTTCGAAGATCTCCAGGACGAGGAGCTTCTCGAGGAGGTGAAAGGCGGCTGGATCGCCATGCTGCAGCACTATTTTCTGAGCGCCTGGGTTGCGAATCCGGACCAGGTCAACACCTACTATGGGTATCCCAATCGCGCTGGCGACGGGACTTACATCTTCGGCTTCACCAGCCCCGCATTCAGCGTTTCGCCGGGCGGCAGGGCGATCACCGGCGCGGGCTTCTATGCCGGCCCGAAGGATCAGAAAAGCCTGGAAGAGATAGCGCCGAACCTCAACCTCACGGTGGACTACGGGTTCCTCTGGTGGCTGGCCGTGCCGCTCTTTCGCCTGCTCGAGATCATCCAGTCTTTCGCGCAGAACTGGGGCGTGGCGATCATCCTGATGACGCTCGTGATCAAGCTGATCCTCTATCCGCTTTCGCATGCGAGCTACAAGTCGATGGCGAAGATGCGGAAGCTCGCGCCGCAGATGAAGCGCTTGCAGGAACGGCACGCGGGCGACCGCCAGAAGCTCTCGCAGGAAATGATGGAGCTGTACCGGAAGGAAAAGGCGAATCCACTGGGCGGCTGCCTCCCGATGCTGCTGCAGATGCCGGTGCTGATCGCCATGTACTGGGTGCTCTACGAGAGCGTGGAGTTGCGGCAGGCGCCGTTCTTCGGCTGGGTGCACGACCTCTCCGCCATGGACCCGTTCTTCATCCTGCCGATCCTGATGGGCATCTCGACCTATGCGCAGCAACTGCTCAGCCCCACGCCGCCGGACCCGATGATGGCGCGAATGATGAAGATGATGCCGATCATGTTCACGGTGTTGTTCATCTTCTTCCCCGCGGGGCTCGTGCTGTACTGGCTGGTGAACAACCTGCTGTCCATGGCGCAGCAATGGTTCACGAACTATCGGATTGAGAAGGCGGACAGCGCCTGATCGCCTGGCGTGCGCCATGCCGGCTGTCGACACCATAGCTGCGGTTGCAACGGCCCCGGGGCGGGGCGGCGTCGGCATCGTGCGCGTATCCGGACCCCTGGCGCCGGGAATCGCGCAGTCGCTGACCGGCAGGAAGCTCGCGCCCCGAAACGCGGTCTATTGCGACTTTCGTGACCCGGACGGAGCAGCCCTTGACCGCGGCATAGCGATCCGGTTCGAAGAGCCGCGGTCCCTGACCGGCGAGGATGTGCTGGAACTGCAGGGACACGGCGGCCCCGTAGTGCTCGATATGCTGCTCGAGCGCGTGCTGTCCCTGGGCGCCCGGCGCGCGGAACCCGGCGAGTTCACGCAGCGCGCGTTCGTCAACGGCAAGATGGACCTGGCGCAGGCGGAGGCGGTGCTCGATCTGGTCAACAGCGCCACGCGCCAGGCGGCGAGGGGCGCGTTGCGATCCCTGTCGGGCGAGTTCTCCAGACGCGTGCACGGCATCGCGCGCGCGCTTCTCGAACTGCGTGTCTTCTGCGAGGGCGCCATCGACTTCCCGGACGAGGAGATCGACTTCCTTTCCGAATCCGATGTCGGCGACAGGCTGGAGAGGGTGCGGGCGCGGCTCTCGGCCTTGCGCGCCGACGCACGCCAGGGGGCGCTTTTGCAGGACGGCCTGAACGTCGTCATCGCGGGCGCGCCGAACGTGGGCAAGTCGAGCCTGTTGAACCGGCTTTCCGGGGAAGATCGCGCCATTGTCACGAATGTGCCGGGAACCACGCGGGATACGCTGGACGCCGATTTCGACCTCGACGGCATGCCGGTGCGCGTGGTCGATACGGCGGGTCTGCGGGAAACGGGCGACGCCGTGGAGGCGGAGGGTGTGAACCGAGCGCGCCGCGCGATGGCGGCGGCGGATGTCGTCCTTTGGGTGGTCGACGACCGGGACGCTTCGAGCGAAAGCGCCGGTGCTTGCAGGGGCGCCGACTCGCCCGCCGCGTCGATCGTCGCCAGGAACAAGACCGACCTCTCCGGTCGGCCAACCGGTCGACTCTCGCCGGGCGTGGTGCGCATCTGCGCGCTGACCGGGGACGGCATCGATGACCTTGCGACGGAAATACAGCGAGCGGCCGGGTACCGCGCGGGCGAAGGGCTTTTCACGGCGCGGGCGCGGCATCTCGACGCGCTCCGAGCTGCCGACGACGCGCTCGGCGCTGCGGCGGAACGCCTGGGTGCGAGCCAGGGGGAACTGGTTGCGGAGGACCTGCGAGAAGCGCACGAGCATCTTGGACGCATCGTGGGGCGAGTTTCGCCCGACGACTTGCTCGGTGAAATCTTTGCCAGCTTCTGCATTGGGAAATAAGCTACGGCGTTGGCAATGGACAAGCGCCCATGACACTGCACAGCGAAACCTACGACGTCATCGTTGTCGGCGGCGGGCACGCCGGGACCGAGGCCGCGCTCGCGGCGGCGAGGACGGGTGCCAGCACGCTGCTCCTGACCCAGAGCATAGAGACCCTGGGGCAGATGTCCTGCAATCCCGCCATAGGCGGCATCGGCAAGAGCCACCTCGTTAGGGAGATCGATGCGATGGGTGGCGCGATGGCGCTGGCGACGGACGCGGCCGGCATTCAGTTCCGCACGCTGAACGCAAGCAAGGGGCCTGCCGTCAGGGCGACACGCGCCCAGGCGGACCGCACGCTCTACCGCAACGCGATACGCCGGATGCTGGAGGCGCAGGAGAATCTCGCCATCTTCCAGCAGTCGGTCGTCGACATCGACATCCGCAAGGGCCGCGTCGAGGGTGTCCTCACGGCGATGGGCCTTCAGTTTTCGGCGCCAGCGGTGGTGTTGACGACCGGAACGTTTCTCGGTGGGCGCATCCATATCGGCCTGGAGAGCCACGCTGGTGGCCGTGCGGGAGATCCCGCCTCGAACGCGCTGGCCGAACGCCTGCGCGCGCTGCCGTTCGCCGTGGACAGGCTCAAGACCGGAACGCCGCCCCGGATAGCCGGGGACACCGTCGATTTCGCCCGCATGCAACCACAGTGGGGCGACGAGCCGTGCCCGACGATGTCCTTCGTTTCGGATGGCAGCGAGCACCCCCGGCAGGTGGCATGTCACATCGCCGCCACGAACGCGCAGACGCACCGGATCATCCGCGGCGGGCTCGACCGCTCGCCGATGTACGCCGGGGAAATTGAGGGCGTCGGGCCCCGGTACTGCCCGTCCATCGAGGACAAGGTGGTGCGATTCGCCGACCGGAGCTCGCACCAGATTTTCGTCGAGCCGGAGGGCCTCGACACGAACGAACTCTATCCCAACGGCATATCCACGAGCCTGCCCTTCGAAGTCCAGTTCGCGCTGGTCCGAAGCATCGAGGGTTTCGAGCGGGCGCGGATTACCCGGCCGGGCTATGCCATCGAATACGACTTTTTCGACCCGCGAGGGCTTGAGCCTTCGCTTGAGACGAAGGCGGTTTCGGGACTCTATTTCGCGGGCCAGATCAACGGCACCACGGGCTACGAAGAGGCGGCGGCCCAGGGATTGCTTGCCGGACTGAACGCCGCCCGGAAGGTGGCCGGAAGCGACCCGTGGACGCCGCAGAGGCACGAGGCGTACCTCGGCGTCCTGGTGGACGACCTGGTCACGCTCGGCACGAACGAGCCGTACCGCATGTTCTCAAGCCGCGCCGAGTACCGGCTCCGGCTGCGCCAGGACAATGCGGATCTGCGGCTGACGCCGGTTGCGAGGGATCTCGGCCTGGTCGATGCCGCGCGCTGGAGCGTGTTCGAGGCGAAGCGTGACGCAATCGAGGAGGCCTCTGCCGCTCTGAAGGCCACTTCCGTGGCGCCGGGCAGCGAACTCGGCGCACGCCTCGAGGCCCGAAGCGGGGAAACCGTCGCGAGAGACACGAATCTCTTCGACTACCTCAAGCGTCCCGCAGTGACCGCCGCGGACCTCGTGGCCGTCGATGCGGTGAACGCGGGCATTCCTGAGGTGGCTTTGGAGCAGGCCGAGATCCAGGCCAAGTACGACGGCTACATCAAGCGCCAGGATCGTGAGATTGCGAAGGTCAGGGCGCAGGACAGTGTCGTTCTGCCTCCGGAGTTCGACTACGGAAGCATCGAAGGGCTGTCCAACGAGCTGAAGGAAAAGCTCTCGCTGGCGAGGCCCGGGACCCTGGCGAGGGCGTCCCGAATCCCCGGGATCACGCCCGCCGCGTTGTCCCTGCTCCTCATCCATGCGAAGCGGCTCGCCGGACGAGGCAAACAACCCATGGCGGAGCGCGCGGCGCGTCGGACCGCGTGAATCTGGACGCGCGCGCTCGAATGCGTCTCGATGCGTTCAGTGAGCTCGTCCGGCGTTGGAACCGCGCCTATAGCCTTGTCAGCCGGCGGGATGCGGACCGCCTTGAAACGCGGCACATTGCGGACAGTCTGTCGCTTGTGCCGTGGATCGAAGGCACGCGGCTCGCGGATGTGGGCTCCGGTGCCGGTTTCCCGGGCATCGCGCTGGCGATCGCCGGGCCGCAGTGGTTCGTAACGCTGGTGGAACGCAGCGAAAAGAAGGCGCGGTTCCTGCGGCAGGCCTTGATCGAGCTCGATATCGAAAATGCCGAAGTCGTGCCCGAGGACGTCCGCGACTTTGAGCCCGCCTCGCCGTTCGACACCGTGACCGCGCGCGCGGTGGCGCAGCCGACAGCGGCCTGGGAAATGACGCGACACCTCCTGCGGCCCCGGGGATGCGCATTGCTGCAGTCTTCCTCTTCGCTGGCGGGCGTCGCTTTCGACGGGGGACGGATTCGACGTGCCGAGGCGGTTGTCGTGGGCGACGGTGAACCGCCGCGGCACATCACGGCAGTCGAGCGCCTGGACGACCCGTGCACGTCATAGCGGTCGCCAATCAGAAGGGTGGGGTCGGCAAGACCACGACCGCCGTCAACCTGTCGGCATCCCTCGCCCTGACGGGGGCGCGGATGCTGCTGATCGACCTCGACCCGCAGGGCAACGCGACGATCGGCTGCGGAATCGACAAGGAGGCGCTGGAAAAGTCGACCTGCGAGTGGCTTGTGGGCGAGGCGCAGTTGGAGGATATCGCGCTCGAGAGTGTGGCCGGCATCGCCCTGGCACCCGCCAACGCCGACCTGACGGCCGCGGAAGTCGAACTGCTCGCCCTTGAGGACCGCGTCGGGCGCCTGCGTGAATGCCTCGCACCGGCGACCCGCTGGTTCGACTACGTCATCATCGACTGTCCGCCGGCGCTCAACGTCCTTACCTTGAACGCGCTGATGGCGGCGGACGGCGTGCTGATTCCGACGCAGTGCGAATACTATGCCCTCGAAGGCCTTGTCGCCCTGCTCGACACCTTGCAGGGGACCCGCGAACGCGGGAATCCCGGGCTCGCGATAGAAGGGGTGCTGCGGACGATGTATGACCCCCGCGTCCGCCTCACGGTCGAGGTGTCCCGCCAGTTGATCGACCACTTCGGTGACCAGGTATTCCGCACGGTCATTCCGCGTAATGTGCGACTGGCGGAGGCGCCGAGTCATGGCCTGCCCGCAATCTTCTACGACCGGCGTTCAACCGGGGCCACGGCATACATGGCGCTCGCGGAGGAGGTCGCCGCGAAACACGCGCACTAGCCACGACATCGGTCGTGACCTTCGGGCACGCTGTGCTTCGCCCCCCGAGCCCATCCTCGAGGCCTGCCCCCTGATCGGTACTTTCGCGTGCCGTTCTGCGGCGTAGCGTTTTTGGCGCTCCTACACCAGCCATTGCAGATGCTTATGCGTCCCGTACGCTACACCTGTATCCATAGCCAGCGCAGCATATAGTATGAATTTGTCGTGAATAAGCTGTGAATAGACCATATCTTGTGATTTTTGGCTTGACGGCGTTTGTCCGGTTTGGTTCAATCGCCGGCCCTTGCGGGAGAGCCCGCCAACATAAAGGAGAAAAGCGTCGGCTACTGCGCGCCGCTTTGCGCCCCGAGGAAGAGAATGAAAAAGTCCCTATCCACTGTTGTGATCGCCGTCTTGGCTGGCACCCTCGCTGCTTGCAATACGATCCCGAAGCCCACCGGTCCCGTTGCCGCCGAAGAGTTCCCCTTCCAGTGGAAGTTTGTAACCACTGACGAACAGCCAGAGCTTCAGCTGTGCTGGATCGAAAAGAAACAGACCGTTGGATGTCTCGATTGGCCTTCTTCTATCGACACGAAGGAAGAGCGCAACAACTTTCAGCATGCACTGTTCGGTATTGCCACTTCCCTTTGTGCAGACTTTCGTGCTGCACTGGCGAACCAGCCAAAAAAAGCACTTTGGGTTGGTATCGTTTCGGAGCTTCTCTCTGCCGCTTCTCCTGTTGTTTCCGACGAAACCAAGTCGCGAATCGTCGCTGCAACAGGTTCTTTCACGAGCATAACGGCCAGCGAAATAGACAGCTACTTGGACGCCGATAAGATTGAAATTGCACTACTAGGGATCGAGTTAGCTAGGACCGACATATTTAAGTCCGCCATTAAGAACGCCGACAAGGATTTAGCCGCCTATCCCGTGAACCGCGCCATTAACGACGCATTGCGGTATCACGGAGTTTGCAATCTTCAGGATGGGTTGAGCGCGTCTGCTGATGCCGTCGGAGATCAGATTGGGTCATGAAAGGCACGATTACAACTTCGACACCAGGGATGTCGCGGGCGCGTCGAGGTCCGGCATCGCACGACTCCCTCCCTCCCCATCTTTGAGTCCGGTTGCCAACCAAGCAGACGCTCCTCATGCACAAAGTGTTCATAACTTACCACCACAAGAACGACCAATCTGCTAAAGAGCGGCTTCTCGCCCTGAATGAACGACACTCGATCTTCGTCGACAAGTCGGTCCACGCAGGCGACATCTCCGACGATCTCGACGACGAGGCCATTCGCCGCATCATTCGCGACCAGTACCTCCGAGATTCCACCGTAACAATCCTGCTCGTCGGGACGGAGACTAAGGGGCGAAAGCACGTCGACTGGGAGGTCTACTCAAGCATGTTCGATGGCACTGTCAACACCAAGTCGGGCATCCTCGTGATCAACCTGCCTTCGACTGGCTGCACGCTAGGTACCGCCAGCCACGGCGACCCGGAGAAAGCGCGCGTCTATCCCGAAGTCTCCGATTGGGTGAGCGTCGACACAAGAACCGAGTACGAGCGGCGATATCCATATTTGCCGGATCGCATAGTAGACAACCTGCTTGCCCGCGACGCCCGAGTCTCTGTCGTGCCGTGGGCAAAGGCTATCGACCCCGACCGCCTCGCGTTTCTCATCGAAGCCACCTTCGCCGATCGCGAGCAGTGCAAATATGACCTAAGCCGCAGATTGAGACGGCACAACAGTCCATAGGCATGCACACGGCATCCGCGACATAGCCTCAGGAAACCAGATAGCTCACCCTTTGGCCGGTGGCTGTCTCCCGCTCTCGCCACGGCCCTACCCAACGTCGAGACTTCGAATTCGCTCACCGAACTCAAGGAGATGATCCATGGACGGAAGAGTACGTTTCAATAAGGCCTTCTATCCCGACCAGACCGGTACGACTCGCGAGACCGCCTCCTTCATGTCCGAGAGTGTCCAACGACATGTGCGCGGGAGGAGAAAAGTCTTCATCTCCCACAAGACCGACGACAGCCACGCGGAGGGCACCGCCCAGTACATCACCCGTCGGCACGGCGTTGTCACGTATTTGGCCGAGTGGGACCCCTCGGTCAATCCCAACTCGCCGACACTGCCCGACTACATCATGACGCACATCCGCACCAGCCACGGGTTCCTGGTCAGCGTTCGTCCGCAGATCGCCATCTCCATGTGGGTCGGTTACGAGATCGGCGGCGCACACGCACACCGTGTGCCACGCGCCAAGCTGCTGTTCGACATCGTCCACGGTATGCCCACCGTCGTGGAAGCACTCGCCCCGCTGCGTACGCGCCCGGAACTCGACGCGTGGATAGCAACCCACGTTAAACGAGCCACGCCATGAGTGACCAACTTGCCATTTATCAGCTCAATGCCCAGTCCGCCGACAAGCTCGATGAACGACGCGACGCCACGACCCGCGCGCACGGCGGCCTTTGTATCATCGTGGCCACCGCGGCAGTCGGAACGCTCGACCCTTACCCGACTGTTGCTGCCGTACTTTGGGCTTTCCTCGTCGTGGTCGCCCTAGGCTGGCTCGCGACCCTTCAATCCTTGACTGCCAAACTTGAGGCCAAGAACAGACTTTTGATATGCATGGAAGAGGACGGGCTCGTCCCTTTCGAATTCCTCACGAAGGAACGCAACAAATGGGAATCCCTCGAGAGCAAGCCGCTCCAGGCCGTCCTCAAATGCGCTCCGTTCGCCTTCCTCGTGCTCGGCGTTGGGGCCTTCCTTGGCACACTCGCGCGCGCTTTCGCCGCCGCCGTCTCGCTCTAGGGTACGCGGCCTACGTTCCCGAAGGACCACCCTGATCAAGTGGCCGTCGTGCACCTCGCTGTCCGTCTTCGCGTGACTGATAAACCGGTTCAACGCGACCGCCGAACGGCCTTCCGCCTTCCAACTAATCCTGTCCACGCGGCGCCGTGTTTCGCCCCCGCCCCGCCTCCCAGGCACTACAATCCCACGCTGTGACTTTGAGTTGGAGCCGTGCTGTGGGAGGGTTTGCGCCACTTGTGTTCGAGGAGCGCCCGGTAGTCGAGATGCGGGCCAGGACGGCGAAGTTCTACGATCTCATGCGCCGCCGGCGTACGGTCCGGGACTTTTCCGGCCGCGAGATTCCGCGGGAGATCATTGAGAATGCGCTTCTGACAGCGGGAAGCGCGCCGAGTGGTGCCCACCGCCAGCCCTGGCACTTCGTGGTGGTGACCAACCCTGCGAAGAAAGCGGCGATACGCGAAGCCGCCGAACGCGAGGAGCGGGCGTTCTACGGCCGCCGCGCGCCGAAGGAGTGGCTCCAAGCGCTCGCCCCGCTGGGGACCGATGCCAACAAGCCGTTTCTCACGACAGCCCCGGTCCTGATCGCCGTCTTCCTGCGCCGTTTCAGCTTCGTCCGGAACGGGGGCAGCAGGAAGCGCCTCAAGAACTACTACACGTCCGAATCTGTCGGCATTGCCACGGGCCTACTGATCGCCGCGCTGCACAATGCGGGCCTCGCGACGCTGACGCATACGCCGAGCCCCATGCGATTTCTGAACTGGTTGCTGGACCGTCCACGGGACGAACGTCCCTACGTTCTGGTCGTTGCCGGCTATCCCGCGCCGAATGCCCAGGTTCCCGTGCTCGAACGCTATGGGTTGAAGGAACTGGCGACGTTCGTATGAGGGGATGCGTGCGGGAACGCCGGTCGCGTAACTTGGCCGACCTATCGCATTCCGCGCACGGCGCACACAGAAGACTCGGCTCGCAACCAAATTGGCTCCGCAACGGCAAGTGCCCGTCGCGGCGCTGAATGCATCACTGTCGGTCCCCGCCGGTCAGAGACGCTTCCCAAGCATCCGCTCGCCAACCGACCTCTTCTAGCAGTCGTCTGCGGGCGTCGGCCGAAAGGTTGCCGTGCAGGACGTGGAGTCCGAACACCAGCCCGTCGCGCTCGTGCAGGTCTAGGTAGCCCAGCGGGAGTTCGTTGTTGACGTCCAGGATCCACTCGCGAACGTCTTGGTGGGACGGTGCTCTATCCCACACACCGCGATAGCCGAGCCCGTCGAGTGTCGCCGAAACCACACCCACAGCGCGCACACTTCCCTCGTAGGCGTAGACCGCTAGGCGATGGGCACGCTTGCCGCGCCGCACCGTCAACGATGCCTTGTGATCTGACCCCCAGTCAACGCCGTCTGACGACAGGGACGCGAACGCCTTCCCCCAGAACGCCGCGGCGTCGATCTTCGCTTTCGGCACCCTTCCCGACAGCGTGTCGATCAGGATCGCAATCACTGTTTCGTCCACGCCCTCGTCGGGTGTTGGCACGAGCAGGCGCACAAAGGTCTGACCTTGCCGATCGCGGCCGA
The DNA here is from genome assembly GCA_965203615.1 of Candidatus Azotimanducaceae bacterium. Lineage (GTDB taxonomy): Bacteria > Pseudomonadota > Gammaproteobacteria > Pseudomonadales > Azotimanducaceae > VXNE01. The sequence continues at coordinate 2,261,404 of OZ241900.1, read as the reverse complement.
CGGTGTGACGGCGTTCACCGCCGCTGAACATGCCGTCGGTCGGCCATGGCGGACTCGCCAGCGTCATGACATATCGCCGCAGCGCAGCGTCGAAACCCCACTCGATCTCGTGTTGCCGGCGCTTGCCCTCTAGCACGAGCGTCGCATGGCGAACGGGTTGAGCGTTGTCGCCCACCATGCTCCCGTCCGCCTCGATCCTCCAACGCCGCTCACCGAGCTTCTCGCGAAGCATCTCGTACCACTCGAAGTAGTGGTCGGTGACATGGGCTACATCAGCGGACACGGTCGAGACGTTCCGTCGCACAGCCGGGAAGCTCAAGTCGCCGAAGGGTTCCCTGTTCGCGTCGCGTTTTGGCCATCGGTGGCCGGCATCCGTCCCGATCTCTCTTTCGTCGTCTCCCGTTCCGTAGAGCGGCGAGTCCATCAGCAATTCCGCCTCTCGCTGCCGTCCGATCACACGTTCGACCTGGCGGCGTTCCAAGGATGCGACGACGTGGGGGTAGCCGACGTGCAGCCTCACGTCCGGGGGCGAACCAACTCCGGCCAGTCGGCGTTCGATCTGCGAGAAGTAGCGATCCACGCGCCCGACCCGCTGTTCCATGTCTCCCGATGTCCATGCCACGCCGTAGTGCAAGACGTTGTCGCAAAAGAGGTGAAGGTCGACCCCTTCCTTCAGGGTGTCCGTGCAGACGATGACCCGAGGAAGGGACGGAGTTCTAAACTGGCGGATCGCGGTACGGCTCCCCCCGGATCCCCCGGTGACGCCAACGGCGGGCATCGTTTGGTAGAGTTGCGGCCAACTTTCTTCCCGTTCATGCACCAACTCGCGCCAAGGGCGGCCGGCCCCGTCGAGGCAACCGTCCACGACGAGGCGCAGATGCGAAAGCCAAAGTTCACAGTCGTTTCGGACCTGCGCCGCACTCGGATCGTCCGACGCCAAAAAAGTCAGAAACGCATCCGCGAGCTTCTGGCTCGATCTTGCGCCAACTGTATCCGCGAAGTAGAGGTCGAGCAGTGTGTCTGTAAGCCGGAACGTCTGCCCGAGGATAGTGCGGGCCACCTGTCGGCGGCAAAGCTCGTCGCGACCGGATACGCCGCCGATGCGGCCCGGGTCATCCGCAGGAAGCGCGAGGGGGTTGGCAGCGAAAGCGGCATCCCACTGTGTCCACAACGTCGGCCAGTTGAAGAGAGCGTGATCGTAGTGAGGATCCGAAGCGGGTTGCGCCTTCGCCAGATGATTATGAAGACAGACCTTGTAGGCGACTCGCCACGGCTCGGCACCCTCCGGGCTCAGTCCAAAGACCTCCGGGTAGCGTTCGATTCCTTGCGCGGCAAGATACCGCAACCTAGCTGCCCGGTGCTGGCCCTCGCCGCGGGACGCGTGAGTCCAGCTCTCCGCCCAGATCTCGTCGGGCATCTTGTCGGCGGCTGCCACGGGATCTTCCCCACCGGCCCGGCACAGACGTTCGAGCCAGCCGTCTTCGAGGAAAAGCGCGTTGCGGCCGCTGGCGCGAAAGGTCTGCCGATACCGGTAAAGCCAGCCGCCCCTTGAGGTGGCCAGCAGGAGCGGGTCCTCGTCCACGGGCTCGGCATAAGGCGACTCTGGATCCTCGGCGCCATCCTCATGGTCTTCGTCTTCGGTTGGAGTGCCACTTCCGGACCAATCGAGTTTCTCGACGTTCCAATATCGGCGCATCCGCGCCTCTACAGCATCCCGATGTCGCGCGACCAGTCGGTCGCGCAACGCGCGTACGGTGCTCACGCGGCGGGTGAAAACGAGGAACTTGTGGCCGCCTACCTCGTCGTCGGAGCCGAACGCGAGCGGCGCGATGCGATCAACGATCGAGTCAACCTTGGCGTGCGGCAGGGGCATGTCGAACTGCTTGCTGAAGTCCGCCCCCAATTCGTCGATGAAGCCCGCATCCGGCGCATCCCGCTCCTCGGGCTTAGGGGGGGCCTCCGTTGGATCGCGGTGGAAGTCTACTGGCAGCTCGCCGTCTGAGTCGGTCTCCTCGCCGGCTGCCGCCGCTTCCACCGATCGAATCGAGCTTTGCAGGCTTTCAAACGACGACAGGAAGCCAATTCGGTACCGGTTGTTGCGGCCTGCAAGGACATCGACCAACCCCTTCTGAACCAAGCCCATGGCCAAGGTGCTCAGGGTGGCCATGTCCTTGTCTTCCACCGCCCAGCGGTTCTTGTCATGATCCCTGTACTCGTCCTTGCCGACCATGTCCTCGCGACCCTTCGCGACGTAACGCCGCTGGCGGCGAACCATGAAATCCACCAGTGCCTTCTGTAGTCTAGGGAGGTCGTCGGCAAGCGTCGGGTTCATGATCTCCCCGCAGTCCGGGTAACGGTTCACGATGGTCGGGATGTCCGCCGGTCCACCGTGCGCTGGCGTAGCGCTCATGAACAGCCACTTGGCGACCTGGCCCTTGAATGCCTCGTTCAAAACGCTGTTCGTCTGATTGTCCGGATTGCGGAGGCATTGCGCTTCGTCCACGATGACGAGGTCGAAGTACGCTTCATCGCCCCGAGCATCTACAGCAATCTTCCTGTTCAGCGCATGCGCGAACGCAAGATTCAGCTTGCGTGATGCGCTGTCCGGCGACAGATCGCCCGGTCGCTTCGAGTCGAACAGCGCCCACCCCATGAATCGTTCCCGCCAGTGGCGCCATAGGCGATCCATGTCCCCCGTCAATTCGCCGGACCTGACGAATACGGGGCGCGTGAAACTGGTGTGGCGCAGGAACGGCGCGATCTGCTCCGGCATGCCGATCGTCGGCGTCCAACTCCTCAAGTTGTCGAACGCCATGGGACGGTGAATGGGTTCGCCGAACAATACAGAAGTGACCCTGTCATCGCCCGTCTTCTGGGCACGACGGTAGTTCGAGGCGAAAAAACGCTGGTAGTCGTCGACCCATTTCTCCTGCAGATTCCGTCGGGGACTGATGAACAAGACGCGCGCCTCCGGCTTCTCGTTCCACGTCAATGCGGCGAGCGCGAGCGCCTGGTAGGTCTTGCCCATGCCGACCTCGTCGGCGAGATAGGCGATAGGGCGCTTGCACAGGATGTTGTAGAGCGCCGCGACGCCTTCGCGCTGCATCCTGGCCATCGACTCGGTGTCCTTGCCGGGTACCGTGAAGTCGATCACCGCCCCGACGTCGTCTGGCGTGATGGGTTGGGTGAACGGCGTCATGTCCCGGGACGATCCATCTCCGCCAGCTTGGTCTCGAACCATTTGAGCATCTTCCGCGCCTTCGTCGCGTCGTCTTCCAACTCCGAAGCCAGGCACACAAGAGTCGTCTTCCTCGCGCCGCGTTCCATCTCGTCTAGGTCGCGAAGTAGAACGTCGTCCAAAACCCCTCCGTCGCAGTCGCTGACGATGCTGGCCAATTCGCGCAAAACCAAGTAGCGGACCACGGGAGCCTCGCCGTCGCGGCTCGCGAGCCTAGCCAGCGACATAACACTATCGGGTCGGCGGACGAGCAACGCATAGTGCGACACCGGATGCGATGCAGTCTCCCCAAGCCGCGTTCGCAACGCCCTCATGGCGCGATAGAGGTCGTAGAGGTTCACCGCATCGAAGGCGGCTGGCACGTGGGCTTCCGCGTCGTCGCCGTCTTCGTCGTCGTCCGCCGTGCCGCCCCGATGTCCGACCTCAGCGCTCGGCATTCGGGCTCGCCAGCTTGCCAGGATATCGCTTGCCGAAAGCGGCCTCCCGTAGGTGCGCTGACTGTGATCCAGGTGAAGTTCGACGACCTGACCCTCCCACTCCCTGCGTTCTGAAGCCTCCGTGTAGGTGACTTTGAAGGTCGCTCCTCGGTCACGCGGCGGGTCGCCCCGACGCTTGTCGGACCCCCGGGCGACGCCGACCGAATCCAGACCGGGTAGCCACAGGTGAAAGTCGCTCTGGGAGTCGCCCGCGTCTAGGAACCAGCGCCAGCATCCCGACCGCCAGTCGTAGGCGACTACGATGGCGACGGGGACCGGCGTGGGCACGTCCTCCTCGTCCACGGGACGATCGGCAAGATCCTTGGCGCATGCGGTATCGCTTTCCCGGGGCCACGTCGGTTCGTCGCCGTTGAATATCAGCATGGCTTCGACGTTGCCGTTCCCGCCAGCGAGCCCGGCCTCCGTGAAGTTGCAGCTCCCGACCGCAGTACGGACAGAGTCATTGGCGAAACGGACCCAGTACGCCTTCATGTGCCAGAAGCGATCGTCCGCTTTCTCTTCTTCGTTGCGCCAGACTTCGGCGATGCCGCTTAGGGCATCGTGGTCGCTTTTCGAAAGCCCCAGTGCTGTGCGATCGCGCCGGAAGGCGGGCACAAGGACCGTCCTCTTCGCGCCGAAGTCGCCGACCCGTTCCGACACGCTTCCCCAATACGGGCTGTACGCCCACAGTTCTGCAGGACGGGAACGGCCCTTCAGAAGGAACGAAGCTAGGCCCTCCGTGTTCACCACCGACGAGTAGAAGTCCGCGTATAGGGTGCCGGACCAGGGTTGCGTTCCATCGTCCCGGAACCGGTAGCGATCCGGCATTCTCGCCAGCGCCTTGCGAACGACTGCAACGGCGTCCCTGTCGCTCGGCCCTTCACCCAAGGGTGCATGGCGCTGCAGCCAGTTCAGGAATGCATCAAGTTGATCTCGCAGCCTTTGCTTCTTGGTGTGGATCCATGTCTCCCCGAAGGACTCGGCGTTGCGTCCCCAACCGGACAACGTGAGATTCGCGGACGAGACGGCGAGGTAGACCCAGGTGGTGCCGTCCTCGGAATATCCAGCGATGATCACCAACTTCGGGTGGAACAGGTGTCCGCGCAGGGGCACCGGACGAGCCACGTAACGGAATTTACCGGAGACCCCTGCTGCCACCGTTGGATCGTAGAAGACGGTGCAGTCGGTCTCCGCGAGCTGTCCGTGCAAACCGGCGTTCCGCGCGGCGGCGGTCGCGGCTTCGACTCCGAGAATCGAGGGCAGCGCCTGGTCTTCCAGGAACTGGCCGTTGAGATTGAATGTCGTGAGCACCACAGCTTCGCGGGCGCGAAAGTAGCCCGAAGCCCGTTCGATACGCTCGCGGATCGTGCCGAATTCGCTCACGCTCCGAGCTTCCGCAGTTGCCGGGCGATGCTGCGAAGCGGATGGAGGTAGTAGTCGTTGCGCCAAGCAACACCGACCTTGCAGTCGTCTGCCCTGGGTTCGCCGGCGTCCACATCTCCCTGTAGTCTGCCTTGCTCCTCCCACACCCAGGCCGCGTGTCCGCGCCCGTCGCACACGTCTTTGTGGAGCGACAGCACCGAGTTGACGAGGTGCGTGGGACTCGACGTATCGACGTCGTCGAACCGGGTCGCGCCGGACGCTGCAAACGCGTGCAGCGCGGCCTCGAGCTGGTCGAGATCCACAGGTAGGGAGTCGGCAGCCACCTGAATCGTCTCGCCTCTGCTGCCACATAATCGGTAGAAGACGCCCTCCAGGACCGCGAGCAGGTTTTCGCAATCGATCACGCTCATTAGTTCCAGACGGTGTTCCACGAGGCTCAATGCCGCCCGCTCCAAGAACATCCTATGGTTCAATTCGTCCAAGAAAACCAGCCTCTCCGCGACGGCTTGGTTTAGATCGTGGCTGTCGATCAGCCGTTCCCGAAGATGGCTCTTGAGCGGAACCTCGTCGAACGTCCTGCACAGGGCACGATAGAGCGAATCGTTGCCGTGAATGGGCAGTTCAACCGCCTCCCCGCCCATGGCACGTTCGACGAGTTCAAGGAGGCGTTCGAGCGCGATGCCTTTCAAGTAGGAGGTCGCGTCGGCTGCCTGTTGAGTGTCTTCGGAAAGCCAGACCATGTTGTCGTCCACGAGTCCCGCCCGCCGCGCCGTACCTCTGTATAGACCCCAGATGCCATTCGCCAATTGGCCAACAAGCAGGTGCCACCCGCCGTCATCCACGGAAATGCACGGACGATCGCCTAAGCGTCCGCGCACGCGCCTCGCGCCCGGCAGTGGCCACTCGCCCTCGCGCCAACCGATCGTCCGGGCAAACGCTTGCTCCAAAAGCATGAAGGACTCCTCAAGCCCGTGCGCATCCGCGTTTCTGGAGCCCTTGGCCTGCAAGATGGCCCACAACCGAAAAGCCTCGATAAGGATTTGGAATCCGCGCACATCTGTCGTCTGTTCCGTCAGATAGGGCACCACCACCCGGGCGCGCGCGGACCATACTGCGAGCACGCCCAACGGGTCGGATCGGCGCGCGACGCCGACCAGGTCATCGTCCCTACTGCTGATCATCAGGGGCTTAGCCATCAACTACTACGCCTCGCAAATGACATCCGCCTGTGCCACTCCGCACCGGTGGCACGACTCCAGGGCCCGCGCTGATCCGAGCGAATCGAAGGCTCTTTTCTCGCGCCTGCCATTGTGACAACTTGAACGGTCCATCGTCTCGTCGCGACGGTTATCGCGTGTCCTCGCCGACACGGCACTGCTAGCCACGCCGCGCCTTGTGGATCTTGGCCATCATGGCGAACAGTTCCGCCGGTTCCACGATGGGGTTTGCGTATCCGAACTCGCGGTAGAGCGTTGCGACATTGACGACGATGCGCTCGCCGTCGCCCCACGCGTCGTAGTCCGTCATGGAGATGTCCATGGCGGCATCGAGGATCGGCATGTCGGCGTCGAAACGCTTCCGCGCCTCGTCGCGCACGTAGACGAGGTAGTCCCGCACCGCCTGGACCCCGCGATGGTCCGTGATGGGGCCATGTCCCGGAACGATGGTTTCGAGATCGAGGCCGAGCATGTAGTCGCAGGCGTCTATCCAGTTGCCGACCGGGCCGGCCCAGAGGATCGGGTGGCCCTCGATGAACAGGATGTCGCCGGTGAACATCAGCCTGTCGGCGGGGACATGAACGAGAATGTCGCCTCGGGTATGGCAGGGACCCACGCGTTTCAGCGTGATGTCCTTGTCGCCGCACGCGATCCGCAGCGTGTCGTCGAAGGTGCGGGTCGGCAAGGTCTGCTGGATGTTCTCGAAGTCGAAATCGCTGAAGCAGTGTGTAAGGAACTCACCCACCTCACCCAGCCCCGGCGCCAGCCGCATCATCTGCGCGAGGCGCTCGGGTGAGTCGTCGGCGAGTTCCTCCGCGGTCGCCCTGGAGGAGATGATCTCGGCGTCCGCGACGAGTTCGTTGCCGTTGCAGTGGTCGCCGTTGGCATGGGTGTTGACGAGAGTGTCGATGTGCGCCGCCGCAGGGTCGGCGGCGCGCATCGCGTCGAGCATTTCGCGCGTCAGCCGGACGTCGAACAGGGTGTCGACGAGCAGGGCCTCGCCCCCGGACACGATCAACCCGGCGTTGCTCCAGCCCCAGCCCCCATCGGGTTGCAGCCATGCGTAGCCGCCGGTCCCGAGATCATGCAGGCCGCGGTCGAAAGGCCTGATTCCGAGAGACATGACACCTCCTGCCGTTTGCGTGGAGTGGTTGCCGATGATGCGACAAGTCGCGTGCCCCAAGGAAGTCGGGGAGCGACGAAATTGCAGCGGGCCGCCTCGCGATTGGCGAAATGACATATTTTGACTGCACACCGGGGCGGCTATACTCGGCGCGCCAATGGGTAGCGTCGCGATGAACATCCTGGCCCTGGTGTGGCGGCGCGCCAGCGGCGCCCTGCGCGACCTCGCCCCCATCATCGCGGTCATCGCGTTCTTCCAGGTCGTCGTCCTGCAGCAACCGTTCCCGAACCTGGCCGGTGTCGTCGTCGGGCTGATCTGCGTTGTCGCCGGACTCGTGCTCTTCATCCAGGGGCTCGAGAGCGGCCTCTTTCCGCTTGGCGAGGCGATCGCGCAGGCGTTCGCGCGCAAGGGCAGCACGGCCGCCCTCCTGACGTTCGCGTTCTGCCTGGGGTTTGGCACGACGGTGGCCGAGCCGGCGCTGATCGCGATTGCGGCGAAAGCGGCCGAGGTTGCCGCCGAGGCGGGCGTCATAGCGCCCGAAGCGGCGTCGCAGGAAGCGTACGCTTTCAATCTTCGCATGGTCGTCGCGTTATCCGTGGGTGTTGCCATCGTGCTGGGCGTGTTGCGCATCGTCATGGGCTGGCCCATCCACCGGTTCATCATCGGCGGCTACCTGCTCGTCACCGCCCTGACCGTCTTCGCACCCGATGAGATCATCGGCGTCGCCTACGATGCGGGCGGAGTGGCCACCAGCACGATCACGGTGCCGCTCGTGACCGCGCTCGGCGTCGGCCTCGCCGGCGCCATCAAGGGCCGCAATCCGATGACCGACGGCTTCGGCCTGATCGCCTTCGCGGTTCTGAACCCGATGATTTTCGTACTCACCTTCGGCCTGATCACGTGAACGCCGCGGCGGATTTCGCATTGGACTTCCTCGGCACGGTGGCTGGCACCGTGTTCGATGTGGCGCCGATCATCGCCATTCTCGTCATCTTCCAGGTCGTGGTGCTGAGGCAGCGCCCACCGAACCTGCGCGGCATCGTTACCGGATTTGTCTGCGTGCTGCTGGGGCTGGCCCTGTTCCTGATCGGCCTCGAGCAGGCGCTCTTTCCCATCGGCGAGACGATGGCACGGCAGTTGACCGAGGCGAGCGTCGGCGACGCGTCCCCCGAAGCGGGCGTGGATTGGCGCGACTATACGCTCGTGTACGCCTTCGCCGCCGCGATCGGCTTCGCAGCGACCGTGGCGGAGCCGCCACTAATCGCCGTGGCGTTGAAAGCGGAACAGGTCTCCGGCGGCGCGGTGAGTGCCTGGGGGCTGCGCATCGCGGTGGCCATCGGCGTCGCCGTCGGCGTATCTCTCGGCTGCTTCCGCATCGTCACCGGCACGCCGCTGCCGTGGTACATCATCGCCGCCTACGTGGTGGTAATCGTGCAGACCTTCCGTGCCAGCAGGACCATTATTCCGCTCGCCTACGACTGCGGCGGAGTGACGACATCCACGGTCACCGTGCCGGTCGTGGCGGCGCTCGGCCTCGGCCTCGCGGCCAGCGTGCCGGGGCGCAGCCCCCTGATCGACGGGTTCGGGCTGATTGCTTTCGCGAGCGTCTTCCCCATCATGTCCGTACTGGGGTATGCGATGGTCGCCAACTGGGTGAAAAACGGGCGCATCATGAAACGCGGGCAACGCCGACGAGGCATGCCAATGGAGGATTCGAAGCCATGAGAATGAAGCTGATCGTCGCGTTGGTAAGCGACGACAAGACCGACACGGTGGTCGAGGCCGCGCGCGCGGGCGGTGCCACCGGGGTTACGATCGTCACAAGCGCGCGCGGGGAGGGACTCGCGCCGAAGCACTCCTTCTTCGGACTGGACCTGACTGCGCACGGGAACGTCGTCATGTTCCTGGTGGTCGAGACGCGGGCGCGGGACATACTCGAGCACATCCGGAGCGCGGGACGCCTTGACGAGGAGCCCGGAGCCGGCGTCGCTTTCCAGATCGCCATCGAGGATGCGGTGGGTCTGGGCTCGCAATTGTCGGTAATGCGGGAAGAACTGGAGGAAGAACTATGAGCGAGGAGCGAGATGCGAGGGTAGAGGGCGTCATGGTGACCGACCTTCACAGTATCGATGGCCTGGCCACGGTCAGCGAAGCCATCCGGATGATGAAGCAGCACCGCGTCAGTTCGCTCGTGGTCGACCGGCGCGACGGGGATGACGAAGTGGGCCTCGTGGAGGTGGCTGACATAGCGAAAGAGGTGATTGGCCCAAACCGGGCGCCGGATCGAGTCAGTGTCTACGAAGTGATGACGAAACCGGTGGTGACGCTACCCCCCGGCATGCTTGTGCGCTACGCCGTGCGACTGCTCACGCGCCATGGCCTGTCGCGCGCCGTGGTCGTGGACGAGCAACGCAACGCCGTGGGCATGGTGACGCTGCGGGACCTGGTTCTGGGGCCGCGGGAAGATTAATCCGCACATTTCACACCAAGGTGCCGGTCCATCGAACCGCGCGCTAGAGTCATGAAATCCGTCGCCCTGACGGGCGTCGCGTTTCACCTCCGCCTGCCGTGCCGTTCGGCATCGCAGGCTGTCAGAGAACGCCCGCCTTGCCTGAAAGCTCCTTGACGAGTTCGCCCACGACCTGTTTGGCGTCGCCGAAAAGCATCCACGTCTTGTCGTCGAAGTAGAGCGCGTTGTCGATGCCGGCGAAGCCGGGGTTTTTCGAGCGCTTGATGGCAAATATCGTTCGCGCCTTCTGGGCCTCGATGATGGGCATCCCGTAGATGGGACTTGACTCGTCCTGGGCCGCCGCCGGATTGACGACGTCGTTCGCGCCGATCACCAGGGCGACATCGCATTGGGGCATGTCCCGGTTGACGTCGTCCATTTCGACCAGGTCGGTGTACGGCACGTCGGCCTCCGCGAGCAGCACGTTCATGTGTCCGGGCATCCGCCCCGCAACCGGATGAATGGCGAAGCGCACGGTGACGCCCCGTTTCTTCAGGTGGTCGTAGAGTTCGCGCACGCGGTGTTGCGCTTGCGCCACCGCCATGCCGTAGCCGGGGATGATCACGACGTTGTTGGCTTGCTCCATGATCTGGGCGGCACTCTCGGGGGTGTCCGCCTTGTACTCGCCGGGCTCGGTCCCCTCGGGCGCGGTTTGCCTGACTGAACCGAAGGCGCCGAACAGCACGTTCAGATACGAGCGGTTCATCGCCCTGCACATGATGATCGACAGGATCAGGCCGCTCGATCCGTCCAGCGCGCCGGCGGTGATGAGCAGGTTGTTCTCGAGCACGAAACCCATCGCCACGGCCGCAAGACCCGCGTAGGAGTTGAGAATTGCGATGACGGTCGGCATGTCCGCGCCGCCGATCGGCACGATCAGGAGAATGCCGAACATGAGTGCGATGACGATGACGACGGGGAACAGGAAGGCCGCCTCCGGCGCGGCGGGATTGAGCACAAGCCATGTGCCGATGCCGATCGCGACGAGCAGCAGCGCGATGTTGAACACGTTCTGCAGCGGATAGGTCACCGCGCGTTGCGGAATCCACTTGAGTTCCTGCAGCTTGCCCGCCGCGAACAGGCTGCCGGTGAGCGTGACGCATCCGAGGATGACTTCCGCGATGATCGCGACCATCCGGAAGGTGGTGAGCTCTTCCGGGCCTTCGGTAAGCCAAAGGTAGTACTTGCCCGTGCCGACGAGCGCGGCGGCAAGCCCGCCAAAAGCGTGCGACAGCGCCGTCCGCTGCGGTGCTGCCGTCAGCGCGACGCGCGAAAGCGGGTAGCCAACGGCAATCCCAAGGACGACCGCGAGCACCATCCAGCCATGGTTGACCACGAACGGCTGCGCCCATGTCGCGGCCACGCCGAGAAACATGGCTGCGGCGCCGGCCGCGACGCCCCTGCGCGCCGTCTGGGGGTCGTTCATCCAGTGCAGCGAAAAGACGAACAGCGCCGTGGCCGTCAGGTAGAAGAGCTCTACGTACCCCGGGCTCATTGCGGCTTGTCCCGTTTGAACATCTTGAGCATGCGGTCCGTGATGAGGAAACCGCTGACGATGTTGGTGACGGAAGCGAACAGCGCGATGCCGCCGAGCAGGCGAATCTCCGGCGGGAAGTCCGGGCCCGCGATGAGAATCGCGCCGACGACCGCGATAGCGGAGATGGCGTTGGTCAGGGACATCAGCGGCGTATGTAGCAGCCGCGACACGCGCCGGATCACGCCGAGTCCGATGAAGGTCGACAGCAGGAACACGAACACCATGGGCCAGTAGTCGACCTCGCCCGCGCCATGCGCGGAAGACGTGGCCGCCTCGGTGACCGCCACCGGATCCGACCGCGCGATCAGCGCGATGCCAGCCACGCCGATGACCGCAGAAAGGGCAGTGACGACCCGCTTCGGCAGGTAACGGCGGCGGTTCATGCCGCGGCCCCCAGCGCATCGCGGGTGCGCTCATGCACGATCTCGCCGTCTCTTGCGATCAGGCATCCGGCCTGGATCTCGTCTTCCATGTCGACCTCGAACGTGCCTTCGTTCGAAAACGTCTCGATGAAGTGCGTCAGGTTGCGCGAGAACAGCAGGCTCGCGTGCTCGGGCATGGTTGCCGCCAGGTTCAGTGGTGCGATGATCCGCACGCCGTCCACTTCGACGGTCTCGCCCGGCACCGAGGCCTCGCAGTTGCCGCCGCCATCGGCGGCGAGATCGACGATGATCGAGCCGGGGCGCATCGACCGCACCATCTCCGACGTGACGATTTTTGGTGCGAAAACACCCCCGATCAGGGCCGTGGTGATGACGACATCCGATCTGGATACTTCCTCGATGAGCATGTCGAGCTGCCGTTGCCTGTCTCCTTCGCTGAGTTCTCCGGCATAGCCGCCGCCCGCCGAGGCGTCCTGCTCAAGCTCGATGCCGACGTATTTCGCTCCGACGCTTTCGATCTGTTCCTTGACTTCCGGCCGCACGTCCGTCGCCGTCACCGTTGCGCCGAGGCGCTTGGCGGTTGCGAGCGCCTGCAGCCCGGCCACGGCCGCCCCGATGACGAAGACCCTGGCCGGGAACACGGTGCCGGCGGCGGAACTCAGCATCGGCAAATACCTGGGCAACTCGGCGGCGGCGAGCAATACGCCCTTGTAGCCGCTGATGCTGCTCATGGACGACAGCGTGTCCATGGCCTGGGCGCGCGTCGTGCGTGGAATCGCGTCGGTGGAGAAGGCGACGGCACCGGACTTCGCCAGCGCCTCCATTCCTCGCGGGTGTCGCAACGGCATCAACGAGGCGACGATGATCGTGGACGGATTGATCCAGTCGATTTCGGCGCGCCCGCCGATGTTTGCCGGGGGATTGATCTTCAGGAGGATGTCCGCAGACTGGACCAGGGCTCGGGGATCGGTCTCGATCGCGGCGTCCGAGGCGCGGTAGGCGTCATCGTCGTACCCGGCGGCTGCGCCAGCGCCGGACTCGATCGCGACGCTGAACCCGGCTTCGATCAGCTTCGCGCACGACTCCGGGACCAGCGCAACACGACGCTCCCACGGGTGCGATTCCCGTACTACGGCGATCTTCACTTGCATCCCCTTTGACGGTGTCTCGGGTAGAGACGCCCAAACCGCACACTAACCGAACACGGCGAGAATTCAACAAAACATTTTGGGCATGACCGGTTGGGGTGCGGATCTGTCCGCGGGCATACCGGGACACGACACTGGCAGACATCCCGGCTTCAGGAATGTGCTACGTTGGCGATTCTCTTTGGTTCGCTACGTGTGAGGGGAAATGTCTTACGTGATCGATATGTCGACCTTGAAGAAGGAAGGTGAGTTCGGGTCGAAGGAGTGGGGCGAAGCCTGCGCCGCCGCGGCGGTCGAGATCCTCGAGGCTGCGGATCTGCCGGAAGGTTTCGAGTGGGCATTCACGGAGTGCTATACGCATCCTCCGGCACGACTCATGGAAGGCGGGCGGCAGAAGGCCGGGTACTACATCATCGTGAAGGACGGAGAGATCACCGGCGGCGACGGCGAACCGGAAGAGGCGCTGGCCATACGCGGTTTTCACATCCGCGCCAGGTGGGCCGCCATCTGCAATCAGTCCGGTGCCTTTTACGGCCGCGAGGGCGGGCGCAAACGGCGCGAAGGCGAAATGGCGTTGCGGGCGGCGATCGAGAAGCATGTCGGCCGGGAGGGTCCGTACGCGGAGAAGCAGCCTTCCGAGATGTATTGGCCTGATACGGTCAGTATTCCGCTGATGGCCGGCTCGGAAGAGGGCAATGGACTGCACAACATTGCCGCCGCAATGCAGATCCAGTCACCAGAGTTCGTGGACTTGCCGGTCACGGAGATGAGAGTGCCCATCTTCGAGCAGATGACCGAACAGCAGAAAGAGGATTTCCTCCGACTCCTGGCCGTCGAGATGTAGGTGCAGCAGTTTTGCCGCACAGGATTCTCTGGCGCCGGCGCGCCGCGTTTCACCCCATCGCTGAGATCGCGCGAAGCGCTACTTGAATGGCTTCATCCTGCGCAGCAGGTGGCTCTCGCTCGTGGCGTCGGCCGATTTGGCGGTCGCGTCGACCAGCTTGTCGTACTTCGGGTCCAGCCCTGCTGTCTTCTGGGCGTCTGATCGGTGATAGGCGTTGACGCCGATCACACGGTAGGTCGCTTCGCTTTCGCACGCATCGCAAACCACGTGCTCCGGCGGCTCGAAGCCGGACCAAAGCAGTTCGGTGACGGCCTGGCATTGGCGGCAGCGATAAGGGTAGAGGGGCATCAGTAGGCGGGCTTTCCGAATCGCGCGCTTGTCGGAAGCACATCGACGAGGGCATCGACGAACTGTTGCAGGGACTGGTGGTAACGGAAGAAGTCCTGCTTCTTTCGCGGATTCGTGGCTCTGACAACCCCTTTCTCGAGGTCGAGTTCGGCCAGCGACTTGCCTTCGCCCGCCTGTCGGTCGGAGAGATAGTCGCGCCACTCCCGGGGCGTCATTTCAATCGTGAAATCTCCGTCGCGGGTCTCGGCCGCATCGATTCGCCGCACATCCGAGCATCCGAAAGCGCGGAAGGTGGCCAGGTAGGCGGATTTCCCGGACGCCATCACGACCTTGACGTCGACGCTGCCGAGGGCACGGAAAGAATCGGACGCGTTCACGGCGGATCGGGCGGACCTCAGGCGGCTGATCGAGAGTTGCACGCGGTTTCCTCCGGGGCGGTCAATCCAGGCCGGCGACGATCGTCGCGACGCCGGCAGAGGCGTCGAAGAAATCCTGGAAGTTCTGGTTGTAGCGGTAGAACAGGTCGCGCCGGTACTGATCGTCTCCCGGCGCTCGGGGCAGCCCGTCCGGGAGCTCCAGGTCGATCGTGCTGAGCGTATGGTGCAGGTCCGCCGCGCCGTTCTCCTGGATGTTGTTGATCATGTCGAACCAATCGGACGTCGGCATTTCGAGGAAGAAGTCCGCCTGGTCGATGTCGTCCCGGGCAATCTCCCTGATCTCGGCGCATTCGAATCCTTCGAACTCGAGCAGGTAGACGTTGTCCCCGATGCACAGCGCGGCTATCGCGTCGCAGGGGCCGCCGCCGCCGGAGTGAAGCGTCTCGTCCGCGTTGTAGCGTTCGCGGACGGCGTTGAACCATTCAACGGAGGGAAACGTTGCCACGGACGGGGTCAACCTGTTTCCGGCGGCTTGAGCTGCTCGTCAGGGGGCAACAGGACGTTCAGTCGGCGGCTGATCATGTTCCGCTTGACCCCCAGCCACTCGCAGGCCGCGAGGTAGTCTCGAATTGAGCGCCGGACCAGCGCCAGCCACGTTGCCGTGCCCTCCTGGCGGCCGCCTTCGATCCCGCCGCCGAACACGATGGCGAGCGCGGATCGCTGCACCGGCTCCTGCATTTCCCTCGCCAACGTGCTCTCGCCGATGCTGAGAAGCGTATGGATGATGGCCCGCTGACCGTCTTGCTGGTTGATGGCGTACTTCAGGTGGTCCAGGGCATAGGTCATGTGCCGCGCGTGATCGGCGAGACAGTGGGCGAAGATCCCCCGCTCGGCGGCGTTGTGCGCATGGGCCAGCAGGAATCGGTACTGGTTCTGCATGTAAAAACCGCGCAGCAGGTAAGCGTAGACGACCGCCTCGGTCCAGCCGCCGCGACTTTCCAATATGGCCCGGTTCATCCGGCCGCGACTCTCGAGCCCAAGTCCGCCGCCGTTCGCCAGCGCACGCTTGCGGAACGCATCCGCGTGGCGAGCGCAGGTGAGGGCCGCGACCGCGAGGAACTGCTTGACCTCGTGATATCCGTAGGACATCTGTTCCTGCCAGTAGGTGATGCACTCGAGCTCCGCATTGGCCGCCTGCATGAGTTCGGTCAGAACCTGGCAGACCGCGCGCTCGACGTCCTCGGGAAGCGGAGACAACTCGTGCCACGGGATGTCCGTCGCGGGAATCCAGCGATGCTGTATCGCCTCTTCGTAGAGGTCGGCGGCACTGTCGGCCCAGACCTGGTGTTTGCTGCGCAGGTGGTATGGCAGAGGCGGCATCCCGGGCAGGTCGGCCGCGCCGCGTGGCCGCCGGGACTGGTCCTCCCAGTGTTGCGGAATCTCGCCGTAGATGCCGACATTGAGGTCGCCTAGCCGCAGGCCGTGATCGCCCTTGGTGACGCGCGTGCCCCATTGCATGGAGTGTCCCATCCATTGCAGCCGGGGTGGCGAGATGTCGATGTGCGCGACCGAAGCGGTGAGATTCTTGACGCGGGACGTCTGGGTCACGCCTTGGCCTCCTTGGATGAACTCGGGAAGGGCGTGTTCAGCTCAGCGCCGCGATACGCCCGGGCACCGGAGAGCGGCCGTTCTCGAAGCGCCCGCCGAAGCCCGCGCTGATCACGCGCTGCATGTATTCCTTTAGCTGTCGCTTGCGGATGGCGAGCAGGATGCGGAATCCCTCGTCGTAGTGCTCCTTGCCCCCGCCCAGGAGGACCGCGAGCGCTTCGCTGGTCTCGGCCTGGGGCCCGGCCGGATTGGTGCCGCCGGTCAGCGACAGGTTCTCCGCCTCGTCGAGATAGGCCTCGATCTCCTCGTGCCGCTCGGGCGCCGTCGCGTGCAGGTATCGCAAATGCATGATGCCGAACGCCACGTGGCGCGCCTCGTCCTGTGCGCACAGCCGGTACATGCGCTTCTCGGCAGGGTTCTGGCCGACGAGTTCGCCCATGCGGAACATGGTCAGGACCGCCCCTTCCCCGGAGACGTGCATGCGCGAGGACATCTCCGTGAAGTCGCGGGACAGGTCGATGCTGCCGACGAAACCGGACGTGGCGCCCGTGACGCGGGTGAGGCCGCCGCCGTTGGCGAGCGCGCGCTTGCGGAACACGTCCATGTGGCGCGCCTCGTCCTGTACCTGGGCCAGGAGGACATTGCGCGCTTCGAAAAAGTCCGGCGAGATGTTCGCGACCCAGCGGGCCGGCACGTCGCCGGCGACGAACTCAACCTCGTTGAAGAACGTGCACAGGGCACATTCCGCCTCCTCGAGATCGTCGGACAGCGGCGCGATGGTCTCCCAGGGGATGTCCGTGGCGGAGCTCCATTGTCTTTGCAGCGCTTCCTCGTACAGGAAGGTGGCGTTCTCGAGCCAGATCTCTTTCTTGGAGCGAACCGTGTAGCCGCCGATGCGGAACGCCTCCGCGCGCTCGGTCGCGCCGCGCGGGCGCCCGGACATGTTGTCGCTTTCTTCCGGCAGCTCGCCGTACTCGCCGATGCGGATG
Source organism: Candidatus Azotimanducaceae bacterium (assembly GCA_965203615.1). GTDB lineage: Bacteria > Pseudomonadota > Gammaproteobacteria > Pseudomonadales > Azotimanducaceae > VXNE01. Next base: position 2,244,224 of record OZ241900.1, on the reverse strand, counting down.
TCTTCGAGCGTCAGGCCGCGCTTGCCAGGCTCGGCAGCGGTACCCCACTCTCCCATCCGCCCCATCCAGGCGGTGTCGAGTTCGAAATCGGGCGTCTCGCTCACGCGGAAACTCGCAGTCGGCGTTCCTCGCCGAAATATACACCACAACGGGCGGTTGGAAGGCCAGGAATTCCTCTGGGAACCAGACGCCCTATAAGCCGAGGACCTGCCGGTCGAGCGGCTCCAGTGGCACGTCCGGATCGGGCGAGGGAATAGCCGAAAGGAGCAGCCGCGTGTAGTCCTCCCGGGGATGGGTGAAGACCTCCTCCACGGGCCCCGATTCGACGACGCGGCCCCGATGCATGACGAGGATCCGGTCGCAGATGTGTCGCACCACGCTCAGGTCATGCGCCACGAACAGGTAGGTGAGCCCGAACTCCTTCTGCAGGTCTTCCAGGAGGTTGATGATCTGGGCCTGTACGGACACGTCCAGCGCGGAGACGGCTTCGTCGCAGACCACCAGCTTGGGCCGCAGGATGAGGGCCCGCGCGATGCCGATACGTTGTCGCTGACCGCCCGAGAAGGCGTGCGGATACCGCGTCAGCGAGTCCGACTCCATCTGCACCCGGTCGAGGATGTCCAGCACCGAATCGCGCCTCGATGCCCGGTTGCCGATCTTGTGGATGATGAGCGGCTCCTCCAGGATTTCCTGTACGGTCATGCGTGGGTTCAGGGACGAGAACGGGTCCTGAAACACCATCTGCATCTCCTGGCGCAGCGGGATCAGTTCGGCGTCGGTCAGCTCGTGCAGCCGATGCCAGCCGTCGGTGCCCCTGAAGCGCACCGTCCCTGCGTCGGGATCGATCGCGCGCAGGATGCAGCGGGCGAGCGTGGTCTTGCCGGAACCGGATTCCCCCACGATGCCGAGGGTCTCCGACGCGTCGAGCGAAAAGCTGATGTTCTCGATGGCCATGACGCCGTCGAAAGCCTTGCTTACGCCCTGGACTTCAAGGAGTTGCTCAGTCATGACCGCCTCGTTGGCCCGGGAGCCAGGCTGACCTGGCGGCCATCCGACAGTCGCCTCAATGGATGCGGCGTGATGATGTCGGCGTCGCCCAGAACGCTGGCCATTGTCTCAAGCCGCTGTCCCTTCTCCGCGAGACCGGGAATCGCGGCCAGCAGGCCCCGCGTGTACGGATGGACGGGGTCCTTCAGCACTTGGCGCACACTGCCGATCTCCAGCACGCGGCCTCCGTACATGACGACGACCTGGTCGGCCAACTGCGCCACGACGCCGAGGTCGTGCGTGATGAAAAGCACCGTGTTCTGCAGGTCACGCTGCAGATCCCGGATCAACGTCAGGATCTCCGCTTGTATCGTGACGTCGAGCGCCGTGGTGGGCTCGTCGCAGATCAGCAGTTCGGGGTTACAGACGAGCGCCATGGCGATGACGACCCGTTGCCGCATGCCACCGGAAAACTCGAAGGGATATTGGTGGATGCGCCGTGGCACATCGTCGATCCCGACTCGTTCGAGCATGTCCGCCGCCTCCGCCCACGCGACCTTTTTCGAGACCTTTCGATGGCAGAGAATCGCCTCGGCAACCTGGTTCCCTACCGTGTAGACGGGCGATAGCGCGGTCATGGGCTCCTGGAACACCATGCTGATCAGGCCGCCGCGAAGTTCCAGCAGCCGCGGGTCCTTGCCGGGCAGCGAGACGATATCGAAGGGATCCGTGCTCGTCGGCGAGAAGTCGATCCGCCCGTTGGTGATTTCGCCGGGGGGTTGAATGAGCCGCATGATGCAGTTCGCGGTCACGGACTTGCCGGAACCGGATTCCCCCACGATGGCCGTGACCTTGCCCCGGGGCACGTCGAATCCGACTTCGCGCAGGGCATGGGTCGTGCCGATGTCCGTCTTGAACTCGACAGCGAGGTCGCGGATTTCGAGTACGTTGTCGGCCATGGGTCTCAGGTTCCGTTGCTGTCGCGCCAGGCACCCGCCGGCGGCTTCGGCTGCCTGCTATCCTGCGCCCTGGTCGGCACTTGCGTGACGTCCTGCGGCGCAGCCCCGGCACATCCGCCGGGGCATCAGCGGCAGAATGTATAGTGGTACTGGAGGGAAGGGCAAGCGGCGGGGGACTCCCGCTCGCAAAATCACGCGGATGTTCACGATTTCGGATGGGAGCGCGAGCCGACAGAACGGGAGGAGCGCGATGACGGGGTTCGACACGACGCATCGCAGTCGCTGCGCAAGACGGGCACGAGTTGGCGCATCCCTTTGCCGGGTGCTATTGCCGGTGGCGGGACCCCTGGTGCTTGCGGCTTGTAGCGGCGGCGGGTCCGGGGGAAAGCTGGTGCCGGCCCCGGAGCCAGCGCCGCCACCCCGCGTTGAAGTGTCGATCCCGGACGCCAATCTGCGCGCCGCCATAGAAACCCGCCTGGGGAAGACGTCTGGCGCGGCGATCTACGTGGACGAGATGGAAACGATCACGGGTCTGAACGCCCCGAGCCGGGAAATAAGGGACCTGCAGGGCCTCGAGTCTGCCAGGGATTTGACTGACCTGGACTTCGGTGGCAACAACATCTCGGATCTCTCGCCGCTGTCGGACCTGACGTCGCTCACGGACCTGGCCCTCTACGACAACAGGATAGAGGACGTCTCTCCACTTTCGGGCCTGGGAACCCTGAGGACGCTCGAGCTTGACTACAACAACATCTCGGACGTTTCGCCGCTGTCGTCCCTCGCCTCGTTGGAGGAACTGTACCTTTCGAGAAACGAGGTATCGGACGTTTCGCCGCTGTCGCCGCTATCGTCGTTGACCACCCTGGAGCTTGACGATAACGATGTGTCGGACGCTTCGCCGCTGTCGTCCCTCACCTCGTTGGAGGAACTGTACCTTTCGAGAAACGAGGTATCGGACGTTTCGCCGCTGTCGCCGCTATCGTCGTTGACCACCCTGGAGCTTGACGATAACGATGTGTCGGACGCTTCGCCGCTGTCGTCCCTCACCTCGTTGGAGGAACTGTACCTTTCGAGAAACGAGGTATCGGACGTTTCGCCGCTGTCGCCGCTATCGTCGTTGACCACCCTGGAGCTTGACCATAACGATGTGTCGGACATTTCGCCGCTGTCGGGCCTGACGGCAATGAAGCGCCTGCGCCTCAAAAACAACTCGATATCCGATCTGTCGCCGCTGGCGGGACTCATCGCGCTGGAACACCTGGAGCTCGACAGCTCGGTGCCTGGTGGTAACTCGGTGTCCGACCTGACGCCCTTGGCGGGGCTCACTGCGCTGGAGCACCTGGGCCTTGGCCAAAACAGGGTGTCGGACCTGACGCCGATATCTGCCCTGACGAACCTGGTCCACCTGACCCTTTTCCTGAACGAGATATCGGACATTTCGGTGCTTTCGGGGCTCACTGCGCTCGAGCATCTGAGCTTCGACCGGAACTCCGTGTCCGACGTGACGCCGCTGGCTGGTCTGACGTCGCTCGATTATCTGACGTTCAGCGATAACTCCGTGTCTGATGTGACGCCGCTGTCGGACCTTGCATCGCTGGAGCATCTGGCGCTCGACGGAAACCCCGTGTCGGACCTGACGCCGCTGGCTGGTCTCACGAGACTGGAGGTTCTGGGCCTGGGGTGGACCGGAACCACGGAACTGACACTGCTTGGGAATCTGACAGCGCTTGAGACCCTGCGCCTCGACAACAACCACATATCGGACCTGACGCCGCTGTCGAGCCTGGCCGCGTTGACGGAGTTGCGCCTCGACAGGAACGGGATATCCGACATTTCTCCACTGTCGGGCCTGGCGAAGCTGAGGTTCCTTACCCTCGATGACAACGACATACCGGACTTGACTGCGCTATCGGGCCTGACATCGCTGGGGACCTTGCACCTCGGCAATAGCAACGTGTCTGATCTGACGCCGCTTTCGGATCTGACGCGGCTGGACGGCCTGCGCCTTTCCTCGAACGACCTTACGGACATTTCGCCGCTATCCGACTTGACGGGCCTGAATCATCTCGACCTTGGGGCAAACCGGATATCGGACGTGACGCCGCTGTCGGGCCTGAAGCACCTGTCATCTCTCCTGCTTTTCGATAACGACGTGTCCGACCTGGCGCCGCTATCGGATCTCACGGCGCTATCGTCGTTGGATATTTCAAACAATGAACTGTCGGACCTGGTGCCGCTGTCGGGCCTGACAGCGCTGCGTTACATGTTCTTTGGCGGCAACGACATATCGGACCTGTCGCCGCTCGTGGAGAACGCGGGATTGGGCAGGGGAGACAAGCTGGATGTCCGGCGGAACCCGTTGAGCGCCACGTCGCTGGACGATCATGTTCCGGCGCTTCAGAGACGAGGCGTCAGAGTTCAATTCGACCGGCCCGCCGCCGGCGATTGACGGAAACAGGCCGATCAGGGCTCCACAGTCCCGTTGAAGTAATCCAACGCCAGCTCGAACGCTGCCGGGCCGAGCCTGAGTCCGATCAGGCGGCCGGGGATGTCGTCGGCGGGCGGATGGATGCCGCCCCAGATGCGTGACAGGCTGGTCTGATCCGACGCGTCCCGGTAGGTAGCCCACTGCAGGACCATGTCGACGCTCGGTCCCTCCTCGAATACGAGGAACTCGTTGGCGGCGATTTCAAAACCGCTCATTCCCCCGGGAAAGTAGGGATCGCCGGTCAGGGCCGTCATCAACTCGGCTGCGGTGCGGGAGTAGGTCGAGTGGCCGGATACGTAGCCGGCGAACGGCGGCGTCACGAAACTGGGACGCTGGTAGGGCCACCAGTTCTCCGCCAGGATCCAGTCCACGCCGGCCGCGTCGACCCGCGGGTTCCCGATATGGTCCGGACCGCGCCACGCCAGCAGCTTGATCTTGCCGACGTGCTCCCCGTCTTCGCCGGCAAGGTCGTCGCCGTCCTCCACGAGTTCGACATAACCATCGGATAGCGGAATGCCGTCCACGTCGTAGGAGGCCCGGTTCGCATCGCTGCTCTGGCCGCGGTCCGCCATCGCCCTGATCGCGGAAATGGGCCGGATGTAGTCGTACCAGCCCTTGATGCCCCACGCGGCGATCGCGGCGTCGTGCATGGCGCCGCCCATCATGAAATAGGCCTTGATGTCCCACTCCAGGAGCGTGAGCTCCGGCCCGCCGCCGGCGAATCGGCGCTCGAGGAGCGGGTGGTCGTTGACCTCGTTCAGGATGACGAACCAGTGGCCGGGCGGCGTCTCGGAGTCGGGGCCGTCGGCCCAGAACTCCGCCAGTACGCGCGCATAGTCTCCGAGCGGCACCATCTGCGGTTCGTAGGGCTGGCCGGTGGCCGGATTGACGTCGTAACCGACCCCGGGGTCGCCCCCCTCGTTGGTCCTGAAAAATGCCGGGTAGTCTTCGAACGCGGTTGGATAGACCTCGACCGCAATGTTGCCGAGGCTCGCCGGAGAGATGTCGACGTGTTGTGCTCCCCTGCAGACGGGGTCCGTCGAGCCTTGCTCGCAGTCTGCGTCATCGGGTCCGTCCGGGTCGAGATGGCTCGACCAGATGGCCACCAGGGAGTGGTTCCACTTGTAGTTGTCAGACAGGGTGCCATCGATGGTCGGCGGTGGGCCGGGATCGTGATATACCCAGTAGTCGAACGTCTCGCCCGGACGCTGGTAGAGCGTGAGATCCGTCTCGGAAAGCGCGAACGGCACGACTTGCCCCCACTCGGGGCCGAGGTGCTCGATCGTGCCCGTTACGACGTTGCCTGACTGGTCGATGAATTCCGTCAGGGAGAGCGGTTGCCAGCGGTTCAGGTCGACGATGTCGGGATTGCCGGGCAGATGCGGCTCCAGTGGCGGGTTGGCCGACATGTAGGCGGTATTGGCATAGTCGTTCGCCTCGTTGGCGCCGTCGGCCATGCCGAAGTCGATGTAGCACTGGGCGACGTGGTTACCCAGGGCTCCGGGTGATCCGGACCGGTAGTCGGCAGAGTCATTGTCGCCATCAAATCCCATGCGCCTCGCGAGGTAACCCATCAGGGCATCGATATCCCGGGTGATCTCGCGTTGCCCCGACACCGGTGCGCGCGTGAATCGATGCTCGATCAGGCGATACGCGGCGAAGCTCAAGGCCTCTTCGCGTGCCGCCTTCAACGCTTCGGGATCGTCGGGAATGGCGAGAGCCTCGGAATCGAATGCACAGGTACCGCCGGCCCTCGTGCGGCCGAGCAGCCAGGGGACCTCGGTCGCCGCGTAGGCCGCCCAGGTGTCGTACATGGCGGCGGAGACGTGGAACAGGTTGCGGGCGTGTACGACGGGGCGCGCGAAGTCGTTCCGGATCGATTCGAGCAGCGCTTCGTTCCAGCGCCGGGCCACCGATACGTCCTCATGGGGCGATACGCCCGGGACGTAGTGCGCGGTGACGCTGACGCTTTCTGCGGGCATGGTGAATGTCGTCTCGGGGGAAAAGGCATCCTCGAAGGCGCCGCCGCCGCTACTCGACCAGTGGCTGAAGTAGTAGCCGAAAACGGGTTGCAGCGCCCGAACCTGAACCGCTTCACCCTCGACATAGAAGCCGGCCCCCCGGCCCTGCCGGACGCCGAGCCGTAGTTGCGGCTGGGGTTGCTGGAGCGTGACGACCTGGTTGGCCTCCACGTCGTTCTCCCGGCTCACCTCGCCGTCGGGCCAGACCACGCGGATGTCGGCGGTCGTCTCGCCACCCAGACCGAAGTGCGCTTCGAATGGGTCGTGGGAGGCGTAGTTGTTGGTTCCGCCCACCGTGCGAACCTGTATCCCGTCGGATGTCCTCGCTTCGACCAGGGTGCCGACGCCGAACGTGTTCGCGCCCAGCGCCGTGACCTTGACGGTGAGGTAGTTGTTGTCGTTCTCGGTGTCGTTGCGGTAGTAGACGATGTGGTTCTCGCTGGCGTTCGTGAGGACGATGTCGATGTCGCCGTCCCGCTCGGCGTCGAAGCACGCGACGCCCCTGCCTTGCCCGGTATCGTCCAGGCCAAAGTCCTCGGCGCGCTCTTCGAACGTGCCGTCGCCCTGCGAATAGAAAAAGCGCACCGGGTCGCCGCGGAAATCTTTTTCCAATTCCTCGCCCCAGCCGTTCACCTGGAAGAAATCGAGGTTGCCGTCGTTGTCGAAATCGGCGGCGCAGGTTCCCCAGCCCCAGCCGCCGTCGGCCACGTTGGCGGCGTCGGTGGCGTCCTCGAATTCGCCAGACCCGGTATTGCCGTACAGCCTGTTGCCGATGCGGTCGCCGTCCGTGGCGTCGAGGTTGTAGTTCGACGAGACGAACCAGTCGAGGTCGCCATCGTTGTCGTAATCGCCCAGGGCGGCGCCCGACCCGGCCTGGTCGACAATGATGTCCCTGTTGGTGGCCTTGGCGAAGGTGCCGTCCCCGTTGTTGAGGAAGACCTGGCTTGTCCCGCGATCCGACGTCATGAGCAGGTCGCCGTCGCCATCGCCGTCGATATCGGCCAGGTTGGGCGTGAACGTCCTGTCGGTTTCGCCTTCCACGAGTTCGGCGGCGATTCCCGTCTCGATGCCGGTGCTCGCGAAGGTGCCGTCGCCCCTGTTGCGCCAGACGGTCTCGGTGTCCTCGCCGGGTTCCCGGTCAACGCCCCAGTGCGACAGGAACAGGTCAAGATAGCCGTCGCTGTCGTAGTCGAAGAACGTGGCGGAGACCGTGTTGGACGCGTTCAGGTCGATACCCGATCCGTTCGTCTCGTCGAAGAAGGCACCGTCGCGGTTCTCGAGCATGTAGTAGCGGCCACCCTCCACGGCGCCGAGAAACAGGTCGAGATCGCCATCGCCGTCGATATCGCCGAAGGCGGGCCCGCTGCCCTTGTGGGTGATGACAGGGGTAACTTCCTCGGTAGTGTCGAGAAACGTCCCGTCCCCCTGGTTCTCGTACAGGCTATTGGGGTCCAGGTCCCCGCCGACCACGTACAGATCGACATCCCCGTCCCCGTCGTAGTCTCCGGCGGCGATACCGCCGCTGAATCGTTCCGGCACGGACAGGTCCTCGAACTCGGCCCGGTAGGGCCTGTCGAGCCCCGCGTCTTCAACCTGCGCGAAGACGATCTCCGGAGGCGGCGGAGGTGGGGGCGGTGGTGGAGGAGGACCGGGCGGCGGAGGAGGGGGTGGTGAACCGCCACCGCCGCCACAAGCGGCGATGGCGAGACAGGCAACGATGGGAAATAGGAAGTAGCGCGCCATGGGTTCCTCGGCCCCATCATCATTCAAGCGACAGCGGCGGGCAATATGTTGGGAGGGCGTGCGAGGGGTCGCCGTGATTTCCGCCGAGTCATTGACTGGTCCAAAAAACCGAGGGACCGGACGCGTCCCGACATGTGATAGGTCGACGGTCCGCAACCTGCGTCGCGGTTACTGCCCGGTAGCGGCCCCGAGTTCTTGCGCGATCAAGCCGGGCAGGTCATCGAGTCTGCGTTCGATGCCTTCGATGTTCCGTTCAATGCCCTCGACGTTCCGTTCAATGCCCTCGACGTTCCGTTCAATGCCTTCGACGTTCCGTTCAATGCTTTCGACGTTCCGTTCGATGCCTTCGATGTTCCGTTCGATGCGCTCGATGTTCCCCGCCATCGCCGCTTGACGTTCGCCGAGGGCGATCTGCTGTTGTCCGATGTCGTCGAGCCTGCGGTCGATTACCGAGAATTGATCGCCAACCTCCCGTCGCACCTCCTGAATCTCTTCCGCAACGACCCATACGGCACCCGCCACTGCGAGCGTAGTCGCGAGCGCCAATGTGCCGATGCCGAGGACGTTCGGGGAAATGTGCGTCATGGTCCGTACTGTAGCATCAGGTGTTTTGCGGGTGCGCGCGTCAAAGGCTCGAGTCCCGCGTAGTTTACCGGGTCAGCAAACATCTCCGGTTAGGCTTCGGCTGAAAGGCGTGTGAGATAAGTCCCCCTTGCCGGGCTGGCTCAGCACCAAAGTAGTGCAATCGAATCGGCGTGAGTGCCCCACAGCCGCAGCCTTCGGCTTCGGTCTTTTTCTTGCGAGTGCCCCACAGCCGTAGCCTTCGGCTTCGCCTGTGGCCCGGCCCCGCTCGTCGACCATGGAAGGGGTCTCCCCTCGCGCTCCCCGGCTGATGGCTCCGGCCCGGCCCCGCTCGCCGACCGTGGAAGACGCCGACACGCTACACCCCGTCCCGGTGAAGTGGCGCCAGCGTGTATGATCGGCATGGCGCGTGAACGGGTACCGAACGCCGGTCTGGAATAGTGGAAAGAAGAAGACGCCTCGGACGCGGATTGGACGCAATGCTGGGCAGCCCTCGCGCCGAGACACCCGTTGCCCGGACGCCGGGCTTCGAGGAAGTGGGCGTGGACGAGGTGTATCGAAGCCCGCACCAACCGCGCATTGACATCCCGGAGGAAGGGATAGAAGAACTCGCGGCGTCCATCGAATCCCAGGGTTTGATGCAGCCCATCGTGGTGCGCCCCCGGCCCGCGGGCGGCTACGAACTGATAGCCGGAGAACGACGCTGGCGCGCGGCGCAGAAAACCGGCCTGGACCGCATCCCGGCGATAGTCAGGGAGGTCGACGACAGCGAGGCCATGGCGATGGCCCTGATCGAGAACATCCAGCGCGAAGCGCTCACGCCCCTTGAGGAAGCGGACGGGTTGCATCGGCTGCTGGAAGAATTCGACATGACGCACGAAGAAGTCGCCACCGCCGTCGGCAAGTCGCGACCGGCCGTCTCCAACCTCCTTCGCCTGCTTGATCTCGGCGAGGCCGCGCGCGAACTGCTGCAGTCCGGCGCCATTGAAATGGGCCACGCCCGGGCACTGCTGCCGCTGGACGAGATGACGCAGGCGCAGATCGCGCGCCTTGCGGCGGAAAAGGGACTCTCCGTGCGTCAGACGGAAACGTTGGCGCGGCGTGCGCAGGCGGGTCCGGCGACTTCGTCGACGCCACCAGCGCGCGATCCCGATACTCTGCGGCTCGAACGGGAACTGTCAGACAGGCTGGGAGCGCCAGTAGCCATTTCGCACACCGCCAAGGGCAAGGGCAAGGTAGTCATCTCATACACGAACCTCGACGAACTCGACGGCATTCTGGAACGTCTGCGGTAGTTGAAGTCCCGCGAATCCCGGCGCGAACCGGTCGGTTTTGCCAACCATTGGGCGAGGCGCTTCCATCGTGTGTGAGCATCCGTATAATGCGCCCGTCGCGCGCCCCCGGCACCGTTGGCGCGTAAGCGATGGCGGTGCCGTTTCGCATCGTAGGCCTACAAGCCGCCGCCGTCGGGGTGGTGTGCCTGTTGATGATGTTCGGTGGTCTTCCCCAAGCGGGCTCGGCCCTGCTGGGAGGAGCGGTGATCGTGCTGCCGAATGCGCTTTTTGCCTTCGGCGCGGCACGGCGGTTGTCTCTCGACGGCGACGATGCACGGCTGCGCGAGGCCCGGCGATTGCTGGGCCATGGCGCTTTCAAGTGGTTGCTATCAGCGGTCTTGATGGCTGTGGCAGTGTCCACGATTGCGCTGGAGCCGCTGGGATTTTTTGCGGCGCTGACGGTGGCGGTCGTGGCGCAGATGGTCGCGCCGCTATTGCCTTGGGCCGAGTAGCCCTTAAGACATGAGGCGAGCGCCTGAAGCAGGCGCTCTGACGGAAACACGAGAACAGGCTTGACGCAACGCGAGTGACATGGCCGAAAGCTCAAGCGAATACATCCAGCATCACCTGACCAACCTCACGTACGGCCAGCATCCGGACGGGACATGGGGCTTCGCGTCCACCGCTCAGGAAGCGGCGGACATGGGCTTCGTGGCGATCAATGTCGACTCCATGGGATGGGCGATCGGCCTTGGGATCCTGTTTTGCGCGGTGTTCCGTATCGCGGCCAGCCGCGCCACGGCGGGCATCCCGGGCAAGTTGCAGAACGCGGTCGAGATGCTGGTGGATTTCATCGACGACACGGTGTCGTCCATATTCAGTCACCGCAACGAACTCATCGCGCCGCTTGCGCTCACGATCTTCGTGTGGGTGTTCCTCATGAACCTGATGGATCTCGTGCCCGTGGACTGGATCCCGCAGCTCGCGCACGCGCTTGGCGTGCCCTACATGAAAATCGTGCCGACCACGGACCCGAACGTGACGATGGGTATGGCGCTCACCGTTTTCGCCCTCATCCTCTTCTACAGTATTCGCCAGAAGGGCCCGATGGGTTTCCTGAAGGAACTCGCCTTCCATCCCTTCCCGAAGATCCTGGCGCCGGTCAACTTCATCCTCGAGGGGGTCACGCTCATCGCGAAGCCCCTTTCGCTGGGGCTGCGGTTGTTTGGCAACCTCTATGCCGGTGAAATGATCTTCATCCTCATCGCCCTCATGTACTCGGGCTGGATGATCGGAATTTTCGGCGGCGTCCTGCAGTGGGCCTGGGCGGTGTTCCATGTGCTGATCATCATCCTGCAGGCCTTCATATTCGCGGTCCTCACGGTGGTCTACCTTGCCCAGGCGTACGACGTCGAGGAGGAACACTGATCGCGAATGGCAGGCATGGCGATGCAAACAATAGTCAACGGCCGAAAGGCGTAGAAGGAGTATCTGAATCGTGGAACTAGCTGTTCTTTTGTATGTCGCGGGCGGCGTGATGATGGGGCTTGGCGCGGTTGGCGCAGCCATCGGCGTGGGCGTTCTGGGAGGCAAGTTTCTGGAAGGCGTCGCGCGCCAGCCCGAACTCTTGCCAATGCTCCGAACCCAGCTCTTCATCGTGCTCGGCCTCGTGGACGCCGTGCCGATGATTGCCGTCGGTATCGGTCTCTACGTGATATTTGCGGTCGGCGGCTAGCCGGCCCGGAACGACCCGAACAAGGGAGGCAAGGCAGATGAACATCACCGCTACGCTCCTGGCGCAGTCCGTTGTTTTCCTCATCTTCGTGTGGTTCTGCCATCGGTTTATCTGGCCGTTTCTCCGGCAGGCCATGCGGGAGCGGCAGGAGACGATAGCCGGAGGCCTGGAAGCGGCGGAGCGCGCGCAGAAAGACCTGGAGGCCGCACAGGAACGCGCTGACGCGCGGCTCAGCGAAGCGAGGGAAGAGGCGCGGCAGATCGTCGACCAGGCGCGGGGACAGGCTGCGCAGATGATCGAGCAGGCGAGAGCCGAGGCGCGCGAAGAGGGCGAGCGCCTGAAGCAGGCGGCCGCCGCGGAAATGGAACAGGATGCCAATCGCGTGAAGGAGGCGTTGCGGGCGCAGGTCGCCGCGCTCGCCGTGCAGGGCGCGGAAAGGATCCTGTCCGCCAGTATCGACCGGCGCCGCCATGGCGAACTGCTGGATCGGCTGGCGGGAGAGCTTTGAGGACTTGCATGGAAGTACGTTTCCGGCGACGGAGGAAATGCTGGCACTTCCTTGCGCGTCAGCGGTCGGGGAAGCTCCCCCGGCAGAGGGCTCCATGGCAGAGCTAGCGACTTTCGCGCGTCCCTACGCGAATGCGGCCTTCGACCTCGCTAGCGCGAGGGGCGACCAGGATCGCTGGTCACGGACGCTCGGCTTCCTGGCGCGGACGCTTTGGGAGCCGGGAGTTCGCGACCTCGTCGCCTCGCCGGTTGCCGACGCGCAGAAGGCGTACGAATTCCTCGAACTGCTGCGGACCGAGTTCGGCGACGTGACGGAGTCGGTACGCCGGTTCATTCAGGTGCTTGCGTCAAACAAGCGCCTGGCGCTGCTTCCCGAAATAAGTGAGCAGTTCGAGGCGCTGAAGGCCGAGGCGGAGAAGACGCTGGACATAGAGGTGACTTCGGCGGTGGAGATGACGAACGACGAGATCGAACGGCTGAGCGCGGCGCTCAAGAGGCGTTTCGAGCGGGAGATCGACGTCAGCACGGCGGTGGATGGAAGATTGATCGGGGGTGCCGTTATTCGCGCGGGCGACACCGTCGTCGACGGCTCGGTGCGGGGCAAGTTGGACAAGCTGGCGGAGTCGCTGGCGAGAACATGAGGATCGCGGTTGGATGCCCGTTTTGAGCGGGTGCCCGCGAACGAGAGGACAGACCGAATGCAGCAACTGAATCCTTCAGAAATCAGCGACATCATCAAGCAGCGGATCGAGAACCTCGATATCGCGTCGCAGGCGCAGAACGAGGGAACCATCATCGGCGTATCCGACGGGATCATTCGCATCCACGGACTCGCCGAGGCGCAGTACGGGGAGATGATCGAGTTTTCCGGCGGCCTGTACGGCATGGCATTGAACCTGGAGCGCGACTCCGTCGGCGTCGTCGTGCTTGGCGACTACAAGAGTCTGTCCGAAGGCATGACGGCGCGCTGCACGAAGCGGATTCTCGAAGTGCCGGTGGGCCCGGAACTGCTGGGCCGCGTGGTGGACGCCCTCGGAAATCCGATCGATGGCAAAGGCCCGGTGGAGGCGCAGGCCACGCTGCCGATTGAACGCGTCGCGCCGGGCGTCATCGCGCGCCAGTCCGTCTCCCAGCCGGTGCAGATGGGGATCAAGTGCATCGACGCGATGGTGCCGGTCGGCCGCGGGCAAAGGGAACTGATTATCGGCGACCGGCAGATCGGCAAGACCGCCATCGCGGTCGACGCGGTGATCAACCAGAAGAACTCCGACATCAAGTGCATCTATGTCGCGATCGGCCAGAAGATGTCGACGATCGCGAACATCGTGCGCACGCTCACGGAAAACGGAGCCATGGATCACACCATCGTCGTGGCGGCGAGCGCATCGGCCCCGGCCCCGATGCAATTCGTCTCGGCCTATGCCGGTTGCGCGATGGGCGAGTATTTCCGCGACCGCGGCGAGGACGCGCTGGTGATCTACGACGACCTGACGAAGCAGGCCTGGGCGTACCGCCAGATATCCTCCCTGCTGCGCCGCCCGCCGGGCCGGGAGGCATATCCCGGGGATGTCTTCTACCTGCACTCGCGGCTGCTCGAACGGGCGGCGCGTGTCAACCCGGAATACGTGGAGCAGCAGACCGGCGGCGAAGTGAAGGGTCAGACCGGCTCGCTGACGGCGCTGCCGATCATCGAGACGCAGGCCGGCGACGTGTCCGCATTCATCCCCACCAATGTCATCTCCATCACGGATGGCCAGATCATCCTGGAGACGGACCGTTTCAATGCCGGCCTCAGGCCGGCGATGAGTCCGGGCCTGTCGGTCTCCCGGGTCGGCGGCTCCGCCCAGGTGCCGTTCATCAAGCAGATTTCCGGCGGCATCAAGCTGGCGCTGGCCCAGTACCGCGAACTGGCCGCGTTTTCGCAGTTCGCCTCGGATCTCGACGAGGCGACCCGGCGGCAGCTCGAACACGGCGAGCGCATCGAGGAACTGATGAAGCAACCCCAGGATGCGCCGATGACGGTGGCTGAAATGGGCGTGGCCCTGTTTGCCGCGAACGCGGGATACCTCGAGGACGTGCCGGTCAACCACGTGCTCGACTTCGAGCGCGACCTGCTCGCGTACATGCGTGCCGAACACGGAGAGTGGATGGCCGACATCACCGCGTCGGGGGCCTTCGACGACGACATCGAGACACACATGAAGGAAGCCGTGGAAGCGTTCAAGTCGACGCATAGCTACGGCGACTGACGCACCAGGGACGAACGCAGAGCATCGGTAGTACGAGATGGCCGTCGGCAAGGAAATCAGGAAGAAGATCGGCAGCGTGGAGAACACGCAGAAGATCACCGGTGCCATGCAGCTTGTGGCGGCGAGCAAGATGCGACGCACGCGGGAGCGCATGGAGCAGGGGCGTCCGTACTCGGACCACATTCGCCAGGTGATCGGCCACCTGGCGAACTCGAATCCGGAGTACCGGCATACCTACATGAACGCCCGCGAGATTCGGCGCATGGGCTATATCGTGGTGTCGACGGACAAGGGACTGTGCGGGGGCCTGAACGCCAACCTGTTCCGGGAACTGGTGCGCACGATGGCCGAGTGGGACGCGCAGGGCATCGAGATCGACCTCACCCTGATCGGCAACAAGGCGGCCGCGTTCTTCCGCGCGTTCGGCGGCAATGTCGTCGCGACGATCAACAATATCGGCGAGCAGCCGGCGGTCGAGACGCTGATCGGCGGCGTCAAGGTCATGCTGGACGCCTTCGAGGCGGGCGACATCGACCGGCTCGACATCATCTCCAACGTGTTCGTCAACACGATGACCCAGCGTCCGACGATCAAGCAGGTCCTGCCGCTCGATCCGGAGGACGATGAAGCCATGCGGCGCCGTTGGGACTACATCTACGAGCCGGATGCGAGGCAACTGGTCGACGGCCTGGTGACGCGGTTCATCGAAGCGCAGGTCTACCACGCGGTGATCGAGAACACTGCCTGCGAACAGGCCGCCAAGATGATCGCGATGAAGAACGCGACCGACGCCGCGGAAGAACTCATCGACGAACTGACGTTGCTGTACAACAACGCGCGCCAGGCGTCGATCACCCAGGAAATCGCGGAGATCGTCGGCGGCGCGGCGGCGGTGTAGCAGCGCGGCGGCATGGCAACAAACGAATCGAACAAGGGAAGCAACACGCAATGAGCAGCGGCAAAATCGTCCAGATCATCGGCGCCGTCATCGACGTCGAATTTCCGCGGGAGGAGGTTCCGAAGGTCTACGACGCCCTCCTGGTCACGGATCGGGGGCTGACGCTCGAGGTGCAGCAGCAGCTCGGCGACGGCGTCGTGCGCGCCATCGCCATGGGATCGTCCGAGGGCGTTGCCCGCGGCCTGTCGGTCACGAACACGGGACAGCCCATCGCCGTCCCCGTCGGCGAGGAAACACTCGGCCGCATCATGAACGTGCTCGGCGACGCCATCGACGAGAAAGGCGCGATCAACGCCCGCCAGCGCCTGCCCATCCACCGGGACCCGCCGACGTTCGAGGACCAGAAAGGCGACATCGAACTGCTCGAGACCGGCGTGAAAGTCATCGACCTCATGTGTCCCATGGCCAGGGGCGGCAAGGTAGGCCTCTTCGGCGGCGCAGGCGTCGGCAAGACCGTCACCATGCTGGAGTTGATCCGCAACATCGCCATCGAGCACTCCGGGCTTTCAGTATTCGCCGGGGTGGGCGAACGGACCCGCGAGGGCAACGACTTCTACTACGAGATGACGGACGCCGGGGTGCTGGACAAGATCTCCCTGGTCTTCGGCCAGATGAACGAGCCTCCGGGCAACCGGCTGCGCGTGGGACTCACCGGCCTCACGCTCGCGGAGCAGTTCCGCGACGAAGGCCGCGACGTGCTGCTCTTCATCGACAACATCTACCGCTACACCCTGGCCGGCACGGAAGTGTCGGCGCTGCTCGGGCGCATGCCTTCCGCGGTCGGATACCAGCCGAATCTCGCCGAGGAGATGGGCGCGCTGCAGGAGCGGATCACCACGACCAAGACCGGGTCGATCACCTCCGTCCAGGCCATCTATGTCCCGGCGGACGACCTGACCGACCCGTCGCCGGCGACGACGTTCGCGCACCTCGACTCGACCGTCACCCTGTCTCGCGGGATCACTGACCTGGGTATCTACCCGGCGGTGGATCCGCTCGACTCGACCAGCCGGCAGCTCGACCCGAATGTCGTGGGCCGGGAACACTACGAGACCGCGCGAGGCGTCCAGGAGACCCTGCAGCGTTACCAGGAACTGCGCGACATCATCGCCATCCTGGGCATGGACGAACTGTCCGAGGACGACAAGTCGCTCGTCTACCGCGCACGCAAGATGCAGCAGTTCTTCTCGCAGCCGATGTTCGTCGCCGAACAGTTCACGGGCCAGCCCGGCCAATACGTCTCGCGCGAGAACACCGTGCGAAGTTTCAAGGCCGTCCTCGACGGCGAAGCCGATGACCTGCCGGAGCAATCGTTCTACATGGTCGGGGACATCGACGGCGCGCGCGAGAAGGCCCAGACCATAGAAGCGTAAGTGGAAGGGCAAAGAGAAGCGTAAGGAGCAATCCATGGCCGCGACCATGCAATGCGACATCGTGAGCGCCGAGAAGGAGATCTTCTCCGGTCGCGTCTCGATGGTCATTGCGACCGGAACCATCGGGGAACTGGGCATACTGCCGGGGCATGCGCCGCTCCTGACCGGCATCCGGCCGGGGCCGGTGACGCTGCGGTTCGAAGACGGGGAAGAGGATATCTTTTTCGCGTCCGGCGGGTTCCTCGAGGTGCAGCCGGGCATCGTGACCGTGCTGGCGGACACCGCATTGCGCGCCGACGACATAGACGAAGCCGCCGCCGTCGAGTCGAGGGAAAGGGCGGAGCACGATCTTTCGGAACAGGCCGCTGACTTCGACTTCTCCCTTGCGACCGCGCAGTTGGCGGACGCCGCGGGCCGGCAACGGACGCTGGAAGAACTGAGGAAGCGCCGGCGCTGACGCTGGCACAAGGCAACCCCGCATGACACTGACCATCTACGGCCCACCGATGAGTCGGGCCATGCGCACCCTGTGGATGGCGCACGAACTGGAACTGGATTTTCGGCACGAGTACGGCTTCCAGGAGGACGCACCCGTCCCGACGGAAGACCTTCTGGCGGCGAACCCCATGGGCCAGGTGCCCGCGATCGACGACGATGGGTTCACGCTCTCCGAGTCCATGGCCATCAACATCTACCTTGCGAAGAAACACGGCAAACTGGCGCCGGCCACGCCCGAGGACGAGGCGCAGACGCTACGCTGGTCGTTCTGGGTCATGACCGCGGTCGAGGTCACGCTGCTCGACGTGCTATTCAACGCGCGGGGATTGCGGGGCCGCAAACAGGACCCGGAGGCTGCAGCAGCCGGTATCGCGGCGCTGCAAAGACCCTTCAACGTGCTGAACGACGCGTTGTCGGGTCGCGACTACCTGCTTGGCGACACGTTCAGCGTCGCCGATCTCAACGTCGCGAGTGTCTTCGCTTGGGCGCGCGCGGCCGGCATCGACTTCGCGGAGCAACCGCATCTGGACGCATGGCTTGACCGCTGCCTGAGTCGAGAGGCGGCGGTACGAGCACGGAAGTGAAGTCGGCGGATCACCTTTCAGGAACGGGCGGAGAGCCGCAACTTCCGGCGACACGAGGGAAGACCTTGTAGGTTACTGGGTCTCGCGTCGCCTTCACTACATCGGATCGGGTGCTGCTATCCGCCATCTCGCCGCCTCATATGCCTCGACCAGAGTCACGAGCACCTCTAGTTCGTCGCCCGCCGGGGGTGTCCGGCGCGGCGCCCATCAGACCATCAATCATGGTGAGCGCGGCGTCGTAGTCGGCTTCACTCCTGATTGGTTTGACATGCATATCGAATCTCCCAGATGTTCGACAGGGTCCACAGCGTCGTACTCTGCGAGAGTCCTGACGAATCTCACGAACCCGATTTGATGTGTGTAGTCAAAGCGGACGACAAGACGAATCCTGCTTCCGCCGATGTTGAACACCACCTGATCATTGCTGACGATAATCGCATTGCTGTGCCACGCACTCAAAAGCGGGCCCAAAGGTATCCGGACTTAGCTGGGAATCAGCTTAGCGACCTCGTCCGGTGTCACATCGGCCCTGAGTTTCGTTGCCCAAGGGCGTCCAGGGTGAAGCACATCCCAATGTGATCGCGCTTGATTGCGCCGCCCGCTGCCGGGATCGTGATTACCGAACCCGTCGATCCGCGTGTTCCAGATGGGCGAAAACCGCTCGATGAGTAACGACTCGCCAAGCGGTATCCAGATGTCGTCAACCACGAGATATCGACAAGAGAAATCGCTCAGCTTCAGGTTCTTGGCCTGGTCGATAGATCTTGCGTGCTGGTTTAATCGGTTCACAAGCACATTCCCTGAAATGGCGCGCGGGCGTTGCCCGCCTTTTCGGGCACCTGCGGGAACCGCTTTCCCGACGTAGACAGGTGTCGAACAATTGTCTTGTCGATTCGCTTGCGCGATGACTTGGTACACCTCGAAACACCCGGTGTAGTAAATGGCATATATCCCGGCGCCACGAAAATTAGTTGGCGGCAACGCAACTGGCTTGCGTTCCAGCAAGGCGTTGGCAACGCTCTCTCCGAGGTTTCTTGTGTCAAGCGGGTTGTAGGGCGGTTCCGTTGGCATGTGCTACTTCAGGTTGCCGTGAGGCAGCGGCGGCAAGATGTTCTCTGACGCTGTCTGCAATCACGTGGCCGAGGACGACGGGAACCGCGTTACCGATCTGCCGCATCGTCTCCGTCCAAGACCCGGGGAACCGATAGCTGTCGGGAAACGTCTGTAGGCGCGCGGCTTCCCTGACGCTGAAATAACGGCATGTACCGTCACCTCGCGCAAGCATGTTCTCTCCTCCTGGCACGCCGTGGTCTCCGGCTTTGAGGACTTTCGCGGGCTCGTCGTACGTGCTTCCCGTATGTCCGGGATAGGCCCGTGCACCGGGGTTGAATTGGTGGTTGAGAACGCGCTGGCTGGCTACGGGGTCGAACTCAGGGTCCGGCAGTCCCTTGATTGCATCTCGAACGGTTCGCCAAGGTCTCAGAGGGAGCGGGAAATCAAAACCGCGTAGGCGTTCGATGCGGCGGGACACCTTACTCGGCATCGCTGGCCGACTTTTCTTTGCGATGCAATGTCGGTCCCAATAAGCGCCGGATATCCATTTATCCCATAGTAGAGCGTCGGCCGAATGGGTTGGTTTGGGGAACGACCAGTCAATGTCCAGGTCTGCTCGAAAGCCGACCATGATCATTCGCACTCGCTTTTGCGGTACGCCGAAATCGGCAGCGTTGACGATACTGAGCGAGGTGCGGTACGCGAGGGCCTCGCATGGGCTCGCATTTGCGGTGTCGCAGTGTTGTCGGAGCCTGGTGGCGTGTTCGAGCCAACTCTCATCAGCTTGCGGTGTCATTTGAGGGAATGTTAGGTAGTCGCGGATGTACTCAAGGTAACGAGAGAATGCCGGTCGCCAAAGCCCCGGAACATTCTCGAAGATAAACGCCTTGGGGGAGAGTTCCCTCACGGCACGGATTGCCTCCGGGAACATGTCGCGCTTATCCAGGGGGCCATGATGCTTGCCGCCCAACGAGAATGGCTGGCACGGCGGTCCTCCAGAGACGAGGTCGATGTCAGGACCAATAGAGCAAAAGTCCAAATCTCGCACATCGCATTGACGGAGCGGCCACCCAGCGACGGCGGGGTGGCCGTCGGCTTGATTTTCGCGAATGGTTTCGCACGCGTGCATGTCCCAATCAACAACGAGCTCATGTTGGAGCCCGGCCCGCTCGACGCCCATTCCAAGCCCGCCGGCCCCTACGAATAATTCAATCGATCTCAATTGGTGACCGTGAATGCACGCACTGTTTCGATGAAATCCTCCGCTCTTTTGGTGATTGGGTAGAGCAACAGG
This sequence comes from Candidatus Azotimanducaceae bacterium, assembly GCA_965203615.1. Taxonomy (GTDB): domain Bacteria; phylum Pseudomonadota; class Gammaproteobacteria; order Pseudomonadales; family Azotimanducaceae; genus VXNE01. The sequence continues at coordinate 2,223,919 of OZ241900.1, read as the reverse complement.
CGAGGACTACCTTCCAATTTCGCCACCCAAAAATCAAGCGCCGATTTCTCACAATCACAGCCTCCCAAACCCCCGGCGGAACGCGGATATGAACGCGGTTGGAAAAAGCGCATGGCGGTGGTTCTCGGAGAGTGTCCACCGCATGCGCCGTCTATCGGGAGGGGTTCGGCGTCCCCGTGACACTTCGATTAGTCGCCACGTCCCCCGTCCGGGGAGTCTTGGATACGCGGCCCCGTCGGCGGTAGCCCTGATCGGCGATGTGGTTTGGCGTGCGGTCCGGTTGCGCCAGCGGCACTGGATTCGTCCGGGTTGGTGCGAACCTCGTCGAGTTCAGGAGCGTTCAGCCAATAGCGTGTATGCCGCCCTCGCCCGGTTCGCCGCAGTGCCCCTTTCCGGACAAGGTCGGAGAGATCGCGGCTCGCCGTGGCGGACGACATCCCGGTGATCGTTTGGTAGTTCGATGCACTCATGCCGCCTTCGAATCCCCTCGGCTCCTCCCGGAACAGCCGATGGAGTGCCGTCTCCTGACGGTTGTTCAACCTTCCTTCGAGGGCACGAAATAGACGCGTCTGCGCCGCATGACGGATCAATCGCAGTCGGCCCTGCTCGAGCGCATCGATGACCGTACGCGCGAACCAGGTCTGCCAATGGCTGGCGTCCAACGAATACCGGCAGCCTTCGAGCGCGCGGTAGTACTCGCTGCGCTTGGCATGGATCGTCCTCGACAGCGGGATCAGGCTAGGCCGGCCCAGGCACCGGGCAAGCGCTTTCTCCGCGAGCGCCCTGCCGATGCGACCGTTGCCGTCCTCGAACGGGTGGATGCACTCGAAGTAGAGGTGGGCGGCACCGGCGATGGGAAGGGCATCCGCGTCCGTGCCGAGTTCCGTGGTCTGGTTGAACCAGTCGACGAAGGCGTCCATCTCTTTCGCGACTCGCGTACCCGGAGGCGCCAGGTAGTTGAGCGTCGCGCTCCACATGGTGCCACGCTCGACCGTGACGACCTGCGCGGACTCCGGGCCGGATCGGTACCTCCCGAGTTCACGAATCGCTGGACTGCTCGACATCAATGTCAGGTGCCAATCCCACAGCATCTCGTGACTCAGGGGTTCGCTGAATGTGCGATAGACGTCGATGGCCAGCTTGGCAACGCCACGCTCGGCCGGTGGAGCATGCAGCGAGGCTTCAAGCCCGAAAAAGTGCAGCAGCGATGACCGAATGGACTCGCGTTGCAGCGCTTCTCCCTCGATCGCCGAAGTTTGCATCGCCTCGTCCTCGAGCCACTCGAGGTGTACTTCCACCACGTTGGAGCCGGCAACGAAGGCAAGGGCGCCGGATTGCCAGGCGGCCTCGGTGACAAAACGCGAGATGTAGCCCTGCAGGGCAGCATCGTCCCACGTGAAACTTGGCCACCCGGGCTGCATCCACACCCATGATTGGCCCGTTGTCTGATCCATTGCGCTGCCGCTTACCGATCAAAAATCATAAATATTTGATCCGAATAGTAGCAGAATGTGCCTCACGCCCTCGTTGCGCGGAGGCAAGGTACACGCAAATGCAACAATTATTGCGACAGTGATGGGAAATTTGTTCGATGTGATCGTAGGATTTTACGCATGTGGATAGATCGACATATGTAATCCTTGTTTCGGCAACGCGCTGCCACTCGCCCGGTGGTGTTTCTGACGGGTGCCCGGTTCCTTCGTTTCTCGTCGGACCGGCGTGAGCATTCCCGGCAACGCGCCCTATAATCGTTGCATTCTCGACGCGAATCGCGGCAGGAGGGCATCCGACAATTTCCAAAGCCAAAATGAACCTGGAAATCGTCGTTCTGGCCGCTGGGCAGGGCAAGCGCATGCGGTCCAGCCGGGCCAAGGTGCTGCACGAGATCGCCGGAAAGCAGTTGCTTGCGCATGTGCTTGAGACGGCGCGAACTCTTGACCCCTGGCGCGTGCATGTCGTCGTTGGTGCGGAAGGCGGGAATGTCAGGGCGCGGTGCGCCGGTGGCTCGGACATCAACTGGATCGAGCAGACCGAGCAGCTCGGCACCGGTCACGCGACGTCTCAAGCCATACCGCACGTGGACGACGACGCGACGGTGTTAGTGGTTTACGGCGATGTGCCGCTGGCGGAGGGTAAGACATTGGTGCAATGCGCGGGTGCAAGCGCCGAAGGCGACTGCATCGCGGTTGTCACTGCCGACGCTGCGAACCCGGCTGGCCTCGGGCGGGTGCTCCGCAACGATGACGGCAGCGTTGCGGCCATCGTGGAGGAGGCGGACGCTTCGGACACCGAGCGCCGTGTTTCGGAGATCAATACGGGCATCCTTGCCGCGCCGGCCGTCACGCTCAAGCGCCTGCTGGCGGGACTCGGCAACGACAATGCCCAGGGCGAGTTCTACCTGACGGACATCGTCGCCGCCGCGCAATCCGAAGGTGTCCCGGTCAAGGGCATCAGGGCGCCGTCGTTTGAAGACTTTGCCGGCGTGAACGATCGGGTACAACTCGCGGCCGCCGAACGGCGCTATCAGCAACGGTGTGCGGAAGCGCTCATGCGGGAAGGTGTGACGTTTCGCGATCCTGGCCGGTTCGACCTGCGCGGGACCCTCACGGCGGGCCCGGATTGCACCATCGACGTCAATTCCGTGTTCGAGGGCGACGTGGTCCTCGGCGAGCGCGTCTCGATCGGACCCAACTGCTTCATCCGGGACGCGATCCTCGGCGACGGTGTGACCGTGGAGGCGAATACCGTGATCGACGGCGCGCGCATCGCGCGGGGCGCGGCCATTGGTCCGTTCGCGCGGCTTCGGCCCGGCACGGAGCTCGGCGAGGGCGTCAAGGTCGGGAACTTCGTGGAGACGAAGAAAGCACGCCTCGGGGCGGGCACCAAGGCGAGCCACCTCGCGTACCTTGGCGATGCGGAGGTCGGCGACGACTGCAACATCGGCGCCGGCGCGATCACCTGCAACTACGACGGCGTGGACAAACACCAGACGGCCATTGGCGACCGCGTCTTCGTGGGCACCAACGCGACCCTCGTAGCGCCGGTCGAGATCGGTGACGACGCTTATGTGGGCGCGGGATCAACGATCACGGTGGCGGTGGAGAAGAAAGACCTGGCGGTAGGACGCAGCAGGCAGCGCAACATCAAGAAATGGCGTTCGCCCCAGGCCAGGAAGGAGCGCGGGGATAAGTCCCCCGCGGACGGGTAGTCTCATGTGCGGCATTGTTGGCGCGGTGTCGAACCGCGATGTTTCGGGCATTCTCCTCGAAGGACTGCAGCGCCTCGAATACCGCGGCTACGACTCTGCCGGTCTGGCGATCGTCGGTTCGGACGGCAACGGCGCTGCGGAGTTCATGCGCCGGCGCGCGGTGGGCAAAGTGCAGGCGCTGGTCGACAGCCTCAACGAAAGGCCCGTTCTCGGCACTGCGGGCATCGCGCATACGCGCTGGGCCAGCCATGGCGCGGCAGTCGAGGAGCGCAACGCCCATCCCCACGTATCGTCGAATCGGATTGCCCTCGTTCACAACGGGATCATCGAGGACTTCGAGCCCCTTCGGGACGAATTGGCCGAGAGCGGGTACCAATTCACCTCCGAGACGGACACCGAGGTCATCGTTCACCTGATCGATCAATGCTACGAGCGGACTGGAGACCTGCTGGAAGCGGTGCGCGCGGCGCTCAAGCGTCTCGACGGGAAGTACGCCATCGGCGTCCTGTGCCGCGATGAGCCTGGCCGCATCGTCGCAGCCCGCGGCGGCAATCCCCTGGTGGTTGGCGTTGGTTTCGGAGAGAGCTTCATCGCCTCTGACGTGCTCGCGTTGCGGCCCGTGACCGATCGATTCATCCTGCTTGAGGAAGGCGACCTGGTCGACGTGCGTCGAGAGGGCATAGAGGTGTGGAACGTTGACGACGAAAACGTCGTGCGTGCCACGGTGCGGGTCGAACAGGTCCCGGAGGAGGCGGATCGGGGCAACTATCGCCACTACATGCAGCGCGAGATTCACCAACAGCCTCAGGTGGTGCGAGCCACGCTGGAAGGACGGATCGACCGCGCTCGGGTGCTTGAGCGCGCGTTCGGCGTGCGCACGACGAGCATCCTCGACGAAACCCAGGCGGTGACCATCGTCGCGTGCGGAACGGCTTACTACGCCGGCTGTGTGGCCAAGTATTGGATCGAGGAATACGTGGGCATCTCCTGCCAGGTGGAGATTGCAAGTGAGTGGCGTTATCGCCCCGTGGTCGTGCCTCCGGACAGCCTGTTCGTGACCACGTCTCAGTCTGGCGAGACGGCGGATACCCTTGCCGCCCTGCGCATCGCGAAGGACATCGGATTCCGCCATACGCTGGCGATCTGCAACGTCGCGACGAGTACCATCGTGCGGGAGTCAGACTTGGCCATCATGCTGGAAGCGGGTGCCGAGTTTGGCGTCGCGTCCACCAAGGCGTTTACCGCGATGCTCGCCGACCTGCTAATGCTGACCATCTTGCTTGGGCGACGGCATGGAATGAGCCCGCAGACCGAGGCGGAACTCGTGCAGGCGCTGCACGGACTTGACGATGCCATCGAGGAAGTCCTTGAGCTCGAATCCCGATTGCAGGAGTTGGCGGAAGAGTTCGTCTCCCGGCAACACGCCCTGTTCCTCGGCCGCGGCCCGCAACTCCCGGTCGCGCTGGAAGGCGCGCTGAAGCTGAAGGAGATTTCCTATATCCACGCGGAAGCCTATCCCGCCGGAGAACTGAAACACGGCCCGCTGGCGCTCGTGACCGAAGCGATGCCCGTGGTGGCCGTGGCGCCGAACAACGACCTGCTGCGCAAGATCCAATCGAACCTGCAGGAAGTGCGTGCCCGGGGCGGGCAGCTCTACGTCTTCGCCAATGCGGAAGCGGGTTTCCGCGAAGGACCGGGCATCACCGTGATCGAGGTCCCGAGCGTGCACGATGCCGTGGCGCCCATCGTCTACACGGTGCCGCTGCAACTGCTCGCCTACCACGTAGCCGTATTGAAAGGAACGGACATCGACCAGCCCCGGAACCTGGCGAAGTCCGTCACCGTCGAGTAGCGGTTGGACGTATCAGGCATCATCGGTCCCCTGAACGAGCGGCAGCGGGAAGCCGTCACGGCCCCGCTCGGCAACCTGCTCGTCGTCGCCGGGGCGGGCAGCGGCAAGACCCGCGTGCTGGTGCATCGCATCGCCTGGCTCGTCCAGGTGGAGGGCCTGAGTCCCCAGGGCGTGCTCGCGGTCACGTTCACCAACAAGGCCGCGGCGGAAATGCGCTCTCGGGCGGAAACGCTGCTCGACATGCCCGGGCGAGGAATGTGGGTGGGGACTTTTCACGGCATCGCCCACCGTCTGCTGCGGATGCACTGGGAAGACGCGGGACTGCCGCAGAACTTCCAGATCATCGACTCGGACGATCAGCTTCGCCTCGTCCGGCGGGTGATCAAGGCGCAGGATCTGGACGAGAGCTCCTGGCCCGCGCGGCAGGTCGCCGGGTTCATCAACGCGCAGAAGGATCGTGGCCGCAGACCGAACGAGATCCCGGGCAGCGACGACTTTTCGGCGACCACGCTCAAGAGGCTCTACCAGGCCTATGAAGCCGCCTGTGCCCGTGGCGGCCTGGTGGACTTCGCCGAACTGCTGCTGCGGTGCCATGAACTCATGCGGGACAACGATGCCCTGCTCACGCACTACCGGCGCCGCTTCGGACAGCTCCTGGTCGATGAGTTCCAGGACACCAACACGACTCAGTACGCGTGGCTGCGGCTGCTTGCCGGGGACACCGGCAATGTCATGGCGGTGGGGGACGACGACCAGTCGATCTATGGTTGGCGCGGCGCCAAGATCGAGAACATCCAGAGGTTCTCCGATGATTTCGAGGATACGCAGATCATTCGGCTGGAACAGAACTACCGGTCGACCAGCAAGATCCTGGACGCGGCCAACGGGCTGATCGGCAACAACCTGGGCCGCCTGGGCAAGTCGCTGTGGACTTCTGCGGGAGACGGTGAGCCGGTCAAGGTCTACGCCGCGTTCAATGAAGTCGACGAAGCACGGTTCGTGGCGGATCGCACCCGCGAGTGGCTGCGCGACGGCGAGCCGGACGAAGTCGCCGTGCTGTACCGGTCCAATGCGCAGTCCCGCGTGCTGGAAGAAGCGTTCCTGGTGGCTGACATCCCCTATCGTATCTACGGGGGTTTGCGCTTCTTCGAACGGGCCGAAGTCAAGAACGCGCTGGCCTACATGCGGCTGATGAACCAGCGCCATGCTGATGTCGCCTTCGAGCGGGTCGTCAATACGCCGCCCCGGGGCATTGGCGAGCGGACCATCGACAGCGTGCGCGCGGTGGCGCGGGCGAACGAGATATCGCTCTGGCAGGCGGCGAAGGACGGTATCTCGAGCGGAGAGATCGGCGGCAGGATGGCGACCGTGCTGCGCAACTTCATCGACGAGATCGACACGATGTCGGAGACGTTGCTGGGCGCGGACCTGCATGAGATTGCCCGCCACTGCATCGATGCCAGCGGCTTGCTGGAGTATCACGGCAAGGAGCCGGGTGAGCGGGGACTGGCCCGCAAGGAGAACCTGGAAGAGCTCGTTACCGCGTGTCGTCAGTTCCGGGCGGCAAGAACGTTTCCGGTGGACCCGCGCGGTGAGACCGACGAAGACGCGTCGGACCTGGACGATTTCCTCGATCACGCGGCGCTCGAGGCTGGCGAGTACCAGGCCACGGGCGGCACCGCGGTCCAGATGATGACATTGCATTCGGCCAAGGGGCTCGAATTCCCGCTGGTGTTTCTCACCGGGATGGAGGAGGGACTTTTTCCGCATCGCCGGTCGGCGGAGGAGCCGGGCCGCATGGAAGAGGAGCGCCGCCTCGCCTACGTCGGGGTCACGCGCGCCATGCGCCAGCTCTATCTCACCTATGCCCAGATTCGGCGTTTCTTCGGTTCGGAGTCGGTGAACCGACCGTCGCGGTTCCTGCTTGAGGTGCCTTCAGAGACCTTGGAGGAAGTCCGTATGGGCGGAGCGATATCCCGCCCCGTGCGGAGGAGGCGCGCCGGGGCGAGGATTACGGAGTCGTCGGGCGGGTTGCGCGTGGGTCAGCGCGTGCGGCACGGAAAGTTCGGAGAGGGCATAGTGCTGCAGAGCGAGGGAAGCGGCGAGCGCGCACGGATTCAGGTGAACTTCAGGAAGGAAGGAACGAAATGGTTGATGTTGGGTTACGCGAAGTTGGAGACATTGGATTGAACCGGGCTTCGCGTCCTCGCGCGCCGGGGTCCGCGGCGATCATGTTCGGACTGCTGCTCGGCGGATGCGCGCCCGAGGAAGGTTCGACCGCCCCGGCGGATGAAGCGGCGGCAACGCCCTCCCAGTTCGAGTGGAAGCTGGTCACGACCTGGCCCAAGAACCTCCCGGGCCTCGGCACCGCGCCAGAGCGGCTTGCAGAAGACGTGGACGTCATGTCGGCAGGAAGGCTCAAGATCAAGGTATACGCCGCCAACGAACTCGTCCCGGCATTCGAGGTATTCGACGCCGTGTCCGAAGGTAGCGCCGAAATGGGCCACGGGGCCGCCTACTATTGGCGTGGCAAGGCTCCGATCGCCGCCATTTTTGCGACGGTGCCCTTCGGCCTGACTGCCCAGGAGATGAACGCATGGCTGCACCACGGCGGGGGCCTTGAGTTGTGGCGGGAGCTTTACGGCCGATTCGGCGTCATCCCCATGGCCGCAGGCAATTCGGGCGTGCAGATGGCGGGCTGGTTCAACAAGGAAATCAATACCATTGCCGACCTTCACGGCCTCAAGATGCGCATACCGGGCCTCGGCGGCGAGGTGTTCCAGCGCGCCGGCGGCGTCGCTGTCAGCTTGCCCGGGAGCGAGATCTTCACCTCCCTGCAAACCGGCGTGATCGACGCCACCGAGTGGGTTGGGCCTTACAACGACCTTGCGTTCGGATTCCAGGAGATCGCGCGCTATTACTACTACCCGGGTTGGCATGAACCCGGTCCGACCATAGAGGCCATCGTCAACCGGGATGCGTTCAACGCGTTGCCCGACGACCTGAAGAAGATCCTCGAGACCGCCTGCAGGGCCATCAACCAGGACATGCTGGACGAATTCATGGCGCGCAACGCGGATTCGCTCAAGTCTCTCATCAAGGAACACGGCGTGGAGATCCGGCGCCTGCCGGACGAAGTGCTGGACGAGTTTCGGAGGTTGTCCGCCGAAGTTCTGGCGGAGTCCGCGGACGACGAACTCTCGCAGCGCATCCTCGACTCGTACACGGAGTTCCTGAACAAGATGCGCGAATACCAGGCCGTGACGGAGCAGGCCTACCTCAACGCGCGCTAGCAGCCTGTCGGACTTGTCGCCGCACTTCGGTGCGGGATCCGGAAGCCTGGAAGGGCGCCGTGTCGCCCATTCCAACCAAGCCATTTTGAGTCCGCGCCCGGTTGCGTTGCGGCGGGGACGCGACCGGCCGGCCAGGCCGCGCCGATCTTCGAACCTTGCGACGCCATGCGCGATCCGAACCGGAATCTGCTCCAACTGCGCAGGCGAACCGGCGCCGGTTGGCACGCAACGCGGCGCCACCGGCGTTGGCATCTTTGCCCTCAGAAATTCTCCCAAAATTCATCAAAAAATAATGAGTCGTAGTGCCATTTTCTCGAATGAAGTCGTATTCTTGGCCGTGGACAACGTCGGCAGCGTAGAGGAATGCGAACTCCGCACCGCGCGCCCCGAGAGCGAAAGACCCGACCCCATGCGAGCGGTGCCGCTCGTATGCCGCCTGGAGGCCGGCGGTCACCGCAATACGGCCGGAGTCGGGAATGAAAACAAGGCTGTGCATTGCTGCGCTGGCGATGCTCATGGTGAGCTATGCGTTGGGGCAGGAAACATTCGTGCCCGCCGACTCCGTACCGAAGAACTTCCAAGCCAGCGGAGAGAACCAGATCGATCTACGCTGGGACGCAGTGAAAGGCGCGGGCGGGTACATCATACGATACGACCTGACCGAAAACTTCCACACCTGCTGCCTACTACAGGTGATACCTGGAACAAAGACGTCGTTCACCATTAACGCTGGCACTCCAATCGAACTCACTGGACCCCCTAGCGCTACCAAAAGCGGATTCACTTCGGGCGCCTTGGTCCCTGTGGCGGGTATGAGCTACACGCTCCAGATCAAAGCTTGTCCTCCTGAGCACTTCACTATCTCTACGAGCTACGCGTGTAGCGGGAACACGGATACGATAACTGTGACTCCCAGTCGTTCCGCTGACAAATCCCTGAGTAGTCTGACAGCAGGAGCCGGCGGTTCCAGTAGTGGTCCGTTCTCCCCCATAACTCTCACGAAAACAGGTGACTATACCTACGCGGCCACCATCCGCGATACTGCTGCAAATCCTGTTACGCATGTGAAGCTGACGCCGACCGCTACCAGCTCTCACGCAAGTGCGTCACCCGAGACGAGTGCAGTGATGGAGGGCGTGAACACTCTGACGTTTACAGTCACTGCTCAAGACGGCACATCGCAGATGTACACGGTGACCGTAACTTTGTCACGACTCAGTAATCCGAGTAAATTGGGGAAGCCATCTGTCTCCAACCCCGACTACAAGACACTCACCGTGTCGTGGACACCTTCCCCTTCAAGTGAAGAAGTGTACGGCTATGACGTGCATTACGCTATATACACAGGTGCTAGCTTCCCACCGGGAACTTACGTTCCTACTACGGGAACGACAGCTACAATCTCAAATCTCGGCCCCGGAACATACCAGGTACGAGTACGGGCTAAAAACAGAGTAGGCGTAGGGTTAGACTCGCCACATGCCGTCGTAGAGATACAAGCGTGGAGCCTGACCGCTGGGGCTGATTGCGGAAAAACTATCAAGCCATCTGATTCCCCCACGGTGTCAGTAACCCTAAATCCGACGACCAGATCAGAGACGATGGTGTATAGACTATTGAGGGAGCCAACGACAGAGGAACCATCGGAGTATGTATTCCCGGACACTGTAAGATGGCCTACGTGGGGCGAAACCTTTGAGACGGATAAGACTACTATCAAAAAAAATATCGGAGCCATTTCAGATTTCAGATCGAGAGGAGGTGTTTGGTCAACATTCAACGGGTACAGGTTAGCGCTTCTACGTCATCCGAGTCTAACCGTAGACTGCACGTGGACGGTGGAAGGAGAGTCAACCAAGCCTCCCGATCCTGCTGAACCGCCAGCAGATTTTGATGGCGACGGAGTCCCTGACGACGAGGACGCTTTTCCTCGCGATCCAGGTGAGTGGGCAGACAGCGATGGGGATGGAGTAGGTGACGAATCGGATTTCTACCCGAATGACCCTAACAGATGGTACGAGGGTCAAGTCCCTGAGCCGCGGTCCCCGGATTTCGATGGCGACGGCGTGCCTGATAGTGAAGACGCTTTTCCAAACAACCCGTACGAGTGGGCAGACAGCGATGGGGATGGAGTAGGCGACAACGCAGACGATTATCCTAACGATCCCAATCGCCATACCGATCCAGGAGGCAATCCTGGTAACGGGGGCGACAATCCTGGCGGAGGCAACAACGGCGGTGGTAACTCCGGCGGAGGTGGCGGTTCCGGCGGCGGCGGGGGTGGTGGTTCCGGCGGCGGCGGAGGTGGCGGTTCCGGCGGCGGAGGTGGTGGTTCCGGCGGAGGAGATAGAGATCCCGTGCCCCCTCCGAAACCAAAGCCGGTAGTGTCTGTGAAGGCGGCGTCAGCCGAAGCGGTCGAAGGCGAGACGGTCACCTTTGTATTCGAGAGCAGCCGCGAGGCCGAGGAAGACTTGCCGATACAGCTAGCAATGGTGGGGGCTTATGCGTTCACGAATGGCGACTACCCCAGCTCCGTCACGATCAACGAAGGCGAGCAGGGTGCTGAGATAGCCATCGAGACGATTGACGACGACGTGGACGAGCGCAGCAGGCCTGTCGAAGTCAGGGTGGAGCCGGGGGACGGGTACGCTGTGCATGCGACGGATTCGGAAGCTCACACCCTGGTGCTTGACAACGACTTGGTCGTCAATCCGATTCCGGACTTCGTGCTGGAGATGGACGGACCCGCCGAGGAGGTGAGCTTGACGGCGTTCTTCTCGGACGAAGGTGAGACGTTGACGTACTCCGTGATCCCTTCGGACCCCAGTCTGGTGAGCATAGGAATAGATGGCGAGACCGGCATGCTGACTTTGACGCCGAACAGCGATCTGCTGGAGGGGCTGGCGGAGCTGACGGCCACCGCATCGAGCAGCAACTCCCGATCCCCGAGCGCAAGCCAGATGTTCCTGGTCGAAGTGGAGTGGATCAGGACCAAGTGGCGCGGGTGGCGACTGGGCACGCTAGAGGACATGCTGGAAGAAGAACAAGAGGATGAAGACAGTCAAAGCCATGGCGGCATGCCGCCTCGCGGCCTTCATCCGCGAGGCGGGGATCGTCCAGACGGTGGACTCGAGTTCCACCTCGCCCCAGGCCGTGCGTCGAGCCCCTTGGGATGGGACGGATTTCGTGGCTAGCCCGGGCATGCGGTCTCAGTAAAGGACGCCGGGCAGCCAGGTCGCGAGTTGTGGTGCGGCCACGAGCAGCAGCAGCATGCAGAGTTGCGCGACGATGAACGGCACGACACCGCGGTAGATGTCGACAGTCTGAACCTCGGGCGGCGTCACGCCGCGCAGGTAGAAAAGGGAGAACCCGAAGGGGGGCGTCAGGAAGGACGTCTGCAGGTTGACGGCGATCATCACCCCGAGCCAGATCGGATCGATTCCCATCGAGAGCAGGACGGGGCCCACGATCGGCACCACGACGTAGGTGATTTCGATGAAATCGAGCACGAAGCCGAGCAGGAATATCGTCACCATCACGATGACCATGGCGCCCCATGCCCCGCCCGGCATGTCCGCGAACACGCCCTGCACGAGTTCGTCGCCCCCGTAGCCCCGGAAGACGAGGGAGAAGACCGAGGCGCCCACCAGGATGAGGAAGACCATGGAGGTGGTCTTCAGCGTGGATAGCGCGATCTCCCGCAACACTTCCACGGAAAGCGCCCGATAGGCGGCCCCCAGGAGCAACGCCCCGGCAGCGCCGACGCCCGCCGCCTCGGTCGGCGTGGCGTAGCCGACGAGGATGGAACCGAGCACCGCGACTATGAGGGCCAGCGGCGGCACGAGTCCGAGAAACAGGTCCCGGCGCGCGTTGGGCATTCCCTCCGAATCCTCTGCGACGTCCGCGTTTGCGCCGGGCGCGCGGTGCGGACTGATGAACGCCACGGCCCCGATATAGACCAGGTACATGACGACCAGGACGAGTCCGGGCAGCAGCGCGCCGGCGAACAGATCGCCGACCGAAACGGTTTTTGGCGAGAGCACGCCCTGCGTCAATTGCGCCTGCTGGTAGGCGCTCGACAACACGTCGCCGAGCAGCACCAGGGCGATGGAAGGCGGAATGATCTGGCCGAGGGTGCCGGTCGCGCAGATGGTGCCGGTGGCAAGCCTGCTGTCGTAGCCGTTGCGCAGCATCACCGGTAGAGAAATGAGCCCCATGGTGACCACCGTGGCGCCGACGATGCCGGTACTCGCCGCCATCAGCATGCCGACCACGGTGACCGCCATGCCGAGACCGCCGCGGGCGGAACCCATCAGGGTCGACAGGCTCTGGAGCAGCGTCTCGGCAATGTGCGTGCGCTGCAACGTCACGCCCATCATCACGAACAGGGGCACCGCGATCAGCGTCTGGTTCGTGATGATCCCGAATACGCGATTCGGCAAAAACCCGAGATCGCCGAGATCGAATACGCCGAAAAGGGCACCGCCGAAGGCGAACAGTAGCGCGACGCCGGCGAGCGTGGGGGCCACGGCATAGCCCGCCAGCAGCGTGACGAACACCGCCGCGAACATGATGAGCGGCAGGTATTCAGCCATGCGCGGTGCGTGTGGGGTCGCCGCCCCTCAACCGATGGATTTCGCGCCAGGCGAGCAAGCCCGTCTGCAGTAGCAGCAGACACGCGGAAGCGGGAATCAACGTCTTCAGCAGGTACACGCCGCGGATCCCGCCGACTTCCTGGGAGCCTTCCAGGATCGACCATGAGTTCGCGACGTAGTCGAGGCTGAAGAAGACAAGGGTGATGCAAAGCGGTGCCATGAGGGCGAGGTGTCCGGCCAGGTTCACCAGGCTGCGTCGCCGCTCTGACATCCTGCTGTACGCCAGGTCGACCCGCACGTGTTCGTCGTGCTGGAGCGTATAGGAGAAGCCGAGCATGAAGACGGCGCCGTGCATGTAGAGCACGGACTCCTGCAGCATGATCGCGCCCATGTCGAAGCCGTAGCGGAGCACCAGCGTCACGCAGGTGGCGATCACCATGGCGAGCGTCAGCCACGCCGCCCCGCGCCCGATGACGTCGATCAGTCGGTCGATCATGCGGGCAAACGCGTCCCGTACTCGACTACGGCGCCGGCAAACAACGCGAAGCCAACCCAGACGTTGTTGCGGAACGCCTTGAAGCAGGCGCGCTCTTCGCGCTCCCGGATCAACCACTGGTGATAGATGAACAGGCCGGCGGCTGCCGCGAGCGCCGCGAAGAAGGCATGGCGGAAGCCGGCCTGCACTCCACCGAGGAAGAACAGGACGAGCGCAAGGCACTGCAGTGCGCCGATGATCGCCCGGTCCGCGTTGGCGAACAGAATGGCCGATGACTTGAGCCCGATGTCCAGGTCGAAACGGCGATCGACCATCGCGTACTCGGTGTCGTAGGCAATGATCCAGAGTGCGCTGGCAGCGAAAAGGATCCACGCGATGCCGGGCACGGTACCGGTTGTGGCGGTGAACGCCATTGGGATGCCCCAACTGAATGCTACGCCCAGCGCCACCTGCGGCCAGTGCGTCCAGCGCTTGAGGAACGGATAGGTGATGGAGATGAGAACCCCTGCCGCGGCGAGCACCTGGGTTGCGGTGTTGAGCGTCATGACGATGGCGAGCGCGAGAACGAGGAGAACGCCGAACAGCGCGAACGCCTCGGCCAGCGAAACGCGCCCCTCCGGTAGCGGCCGGTCGTGCGTGCGTGCCACCCGGCCGTCGAAGTTCCGGTCGGCGATGTCGTTGATGACGCAGCCGGCGGAACGCATCACGAACGTTCCAACGACGAACGCGAGTAGGATGGGCAACGGAGGGACGCCCTCTGCGGCGATCCACAACGCGGCCAGCGTCGGCCACAGCAGCAACAGCGTCCCGACCGGCTTGTCGAGGCGCATGAGTTGCGCGTAGGCGGATAGACGGTTCTGCATGCGGGATTATGGAGCGGGGACGTTTAGGGGTAGCATTCGCGTTTCCGTTCGGCCGCCCGGATTGCGACTTCTTTTCGTGGACAATCGGCGAACCGGGTCCCGGCGGGAACCGATGATGTTAGAACATTGCCGGCAAAGGCGTCGTACATCTCGCCCGAGCCCATTGTGTTCGAAACTCCGGACTTGAGAGTCGCCCTGTGAAGAAGTGGCAATGCATAGTCTGCGGCTGGATCTATGACGAAGCCGAAGGCTGCGAATACGAGGACATCCCTCCCGGAACACCCTGGGAGGATGTGCCGGACGACTTCGTGTGCCCGGAGTGCGGAGTCGGAAAGGAAGACTTCGAAATGATCGAGGTCGGTTAGGACTCATTGGACCGCACCGCTTTGTTGTCTCTTCGTCCACCAGAACGCGAGTGTGCTTACGATACGGCTAGCCAATACGGCGAACCGGTTGATTTCGTCCGATCCGGAAATCCGCGAATCGACTAAACTCCGGGTGTGACCGAACAGGGCGGCGACATGGCGGGGTCGATTCGAGAAGAACGCATTCCAACCCCTCAATGCGACGTGGCGGAGGCTTTGTTCGATGCGTTGACGGGCGTTATCGATGAGCGCCACATCTCGTTCGGGGGCGGTACGGTGCTCGCCTCCCGGTGGGGCCACCGTCAATCGTTTGACGTCGACCTGTTCTGTGATCCCACCGTCTACGGTGGACTCACACGCCGGGAACGCTCCCGGATCGAGGAACGGATTGCCGACATCCCGGATTGCTCACGAGAGCGAACCTTGTGCGAGGACATCGCAACCTACACGGAGATCGGGAACGTCGAAGCGACGGTAATGCCCAGCAGCGTGGTGCTCGAACCGAGTGTTCCCACACGGCTGGCTGGGACGACCCTCCGGCTCCAAAGCACGGCACAGATTCTCTATGCGAAAATCGCTTGGCGAATGTACCAGGCTGGAGAGATTACGGTGCGCGACGCCTACGACGTGGTCGCCGCCAGCATCCATGACCCTGCGGCGCTTGAGCGTGCTTGCGCCCATTCGAGTCCACGCGTGCTAGCGACCGTATCCTCCGTCATCGGCGCATTGCCGAGGGGCTGGTCTGGCAATGACACGAAAGCCCTGGTCGAGCCGCAGCACCGTTGGTCCGAGGATGGCTTGCGGAAACGGGTGGTCGTGGTTCTTCGGTCACAACCAATCTCGCATGGGAGTGAGGAGGGGCCGGGAGCATGATCTCCATGTCGAAATCACCGCAGGAGCTTCGCCCCGATGAGGACTTCGCCCGGTACATGGCCCGCCAACCCGCTGCTGGGGGGCCACGCCAACCCGACGCTGAGGACGTCGCGGGGGTTATTGCGCGCAAACACTGCGCGGGTCGCAAGGGTCGCGTGGACGGGGCGGACATATTGGAGTCGCTAAACGGGGAACCAGCCCGGAATGACGATGCAACTTGTGCGGTGGGCTGGTTGTTGTCGAGCCTTGCGCCACATGAGTGCGCCTTGCTCATCACCCGTTGCGGGGTCAGTCCGCGCTCGCTTGCTCGGCATATCCGCGCGATGTCCGTGCGGAACGGGGGCCTCGCGCGCTTCCTGAATCAGTTCACAGAGCGGCGGCAGGCGACGAAATAGTCTGCTTCCCCTTCCGTGGCCGACGCAGTCAGAAGTCCGCGCGCACCTTCAACCCGAAGGTCCGGGGCGGATTCACCCACGTATGCCAGCTTCCCGTCTGGAATACAGAGTCAAAAACGAGCACATTCATCCGGCGGTCGGTGAGGTTGCGGCCCCAGGCAATCACCTCGTAGCGGCCGTCCGAAGTTCGCACGCCCACCTGGGCGTTGACAAGGCCGAATCCCTCGCGGAACTTCTCGGGATCGAGGTCCGAGCCGGTGTTCACTTCGCTGATGTAGAACCAGTTCGCGTTGGCCAGGAAGCGCAAGCCGGTACCGGCAAGGTCTCGCTCGAAGAACGCGGACAGGCTGCTCTGCCAGAGCGGCGACTGGGTCAACCGCTTGCCCGCCAGGTGCGCGTTCGCGGCCCCCAGGTCGTCGGCGTAACGGGCGTCGGCGTAGGTGAGGCCGGCGGTGAGATACAGGCCGCCACCCGGCGCGAAGCTCGACTCGACCTCCACGCCCCGGGCCACCGCTTGCTTGACGTTGCCGACAGTGAAACCGAGCCCAGTGAAGGTGTTGAGCTGGAAATCCGTGAACGTGGTGTGGAACACGGCGCTGTTGACCGTCAACCGGCGGTCGAGGTATTGCCCCTTGAAGCCCAGCTCCAGCGAGTCGGAGGTCTCGGGGCCGAAATGGCTCTGGTCCACCAGGTTGCCCTGTGCGTCGCGATTGCCCACGGCTTCCTGGTCCAGGTTGAAGCCGCCCGCCTTGTAGCCGCGGGCGAATCCGCCGTAAAGGCGCAGGTGCCCGGCGGGTCGCCACATAGCCTTGAGAGTGCCGGTCAGCTTGGATTCGTCCGCTACGTTGTTGTAGCTGGCGTTGTCGCACAGCGAGTCGATGGGCACGAGTGCGCAGAACGGATCACTGACCGATTCGCCGAACGGCGCGCCGTTGATGATGGCGCCGGCGTCCTTCTCCTCGCTGGAGTAGCGTAGCCCGAGCACGATCTCCGTGGTTTCGCTCACCTTCCAGACATCGTGCGAGAAAAGCGACCAGCCCGCGGTATCGGAGAAGTAGACCGCGTCGTAACCCTGCCCCGGTATGCCGCGCCCGGCGGGGTCGCCGTCGAGAAGCGGCGCGACCTGCGGGGCGCCGATGATGGTCGCGAGGTAGGTTGCCCCGTTCGCCGCGAAGCCGACGATCTCGTCCGACTCGAGTTCCTCCGTGTAGAAATAGGCGCCGACGAGCCATGCGAGCCGGTCGGTCTCCCCGTAAAGTTGGAATTCCTGCGAGAAGTTCCGGAACGACTCGTCGGTGTCGGTCGGCGCGGCGATGTCGGCGTTCGTGAAATCGAGGTCCTGATCCCGCGCCACCTCGAAATCGCGCAGCGCTGAGATCGACCGGAACGTCGCGCCCCGCGGCATACGCCAGGTTACGTCGACCGACTGCCCCGAGTCGCGAACGTCTTCGAAGGGCTCGGAGTTGACGCCCACCTTCGACGCGCCGTCGACCTCGAACGGGGTGATGTCGCCGCCGAGGGCGGCAACGGCGGGACTGGTGGGACCGGTGATCCAGAACGGCGCGGGGCAGCAGCTCTCGTCCTTGTCCGTGTCGTCCAGGATGACTCGCACTTCCACGTCCGCGTCGGGCGTCCACAGCAACTGTGCGCGCACCGAACGGCGGTCGCGGTTGTCGTAGGCGGCGTCGGTGTCGATATTCTCGTAGAAGCCGTCGCGCTGGCGGTGGGCGACGCTCAGGCGCCCGGCGAGAACGTCGTCCGAGAGCACGGCGTTGGCGATCAGACCCAACTCCTTCGATTCGAGGTTGCCCAACCCGGCGCTGACCGAGAAGGCGTTGTCGAATTCCGGCTTGCGGGTGACGATGCTGACGGCGCCCGCGACCGTGTTCTTGCCGAACAGCGTGCCTTGCGGCCCGCGCAGGATCTCGACCCGGTCGAGGTCCGTGAGGTCGTTGAAGGCGAGACCCGCGCGCGACCGGTAGACGCCGTCAATGAAGGTGCCGACGGCGGCTTCGAGCCCGGGGTTGTTGCCTGTGGTGCCGACGCCGCGGATGCGCAGCGTGCCGCCGTTGGACGTGCTGTTCGAGTTGTAGACAACGACGGACGGTGCCACCTCCATGAGTCCGTAGATGTCCTGGACGCCCCGTGCCGCCAGGTCTTCGCCGGAGATCGCTGAAACGGCGATGGGCACGTCCTGGATCGACTCCTCGCGCTTGGTCGCGGTCACGACGATTGTCTCGATGCTGGTCGCCGACTCGGTCGCCTCGGCTGCGGAAACCGGCCGCAGAAGACCGATTGCGGCGACTGCTACGAAGAGAACAAGGAAAACACCACGCTTCATCTCAACTCCGGCATCTTGTTGTCGCGAGAACAATGTTATTCGAGTCCACCGTCATTGTGCGTGCTCAAGGCGTGCTCATTAGGCACGACATCGTTCGCGGCCGAATAGAAGCGGTCTGCGGCTTCCGGTTAGACTGGTAGACAACTGGGCGGCTCGAAAGGGGGAGTAATGGCACAGGAAGAAACGAACGGCGGGAGCATTTGGTCCCGAATCACGAACGCGCCGTTGCATTGGCAGATCGCGGTGGCCCTGGCGCTGGCCGTTCTGGTCAGTCTGGTGGCCGACGACAAGACAATGCTGTTCGGGGCGTCGCTGGTCGAGATCTTCGACTTCTTCGGTGGCCTGTTCCTCAATGCCCTGAAGATGATCGTGGTGCCCCTGATCGTCTCGTCGATCATCATGGGCGTTCACAGCATGGCCGGGCGCGAGAACTTCGGCCGGGTCGGCGGCAAGACGGTCGGCTTCTATGTGGCGACCGGTCTGATCGCGGTCTTCACGGGCCTGGTCCTCGTCAACGTGATCAATCCCGGCGGGGGCGAATCGGTCAAGGCGCTCTCCGAGAACATGCCGGACGTGTCGAACCAACTGGCGCGCGTCGAGGGACGCGATGCGGGCGACCTGGTGGAGGTGATCTCGCGCGCCGTCCCGGACAACATCTTCGCCGCGGCGGTGAATATGGAGTTGCTCGCGCTGATCTTCTTCAGCGTCGTGTTCGGCTACTTC
Organism: Candidatus Azotimanducaceae bacterium; assembly: GCA_965203615.1. GTDB lineage: Bacteria > Pseudomonadota > Gammaproteobacteria > Pseudomonadales > Azotimanducaceae > VXNE01. Next base: position 2,204,915 of record OZ241900.1, on the reverse strand, counting down.
ATGGCACGCCTCGAGGGACCGCCAAGCGAGACCCTCACGAACTTCTGGACGGCCATCCACGACGTGATGATCCAGATCACCAGGTGGATCCTGATGTTCGCCCCGTACGGCGTTTTCGCGCTGGTGGGGAAGGCATTGCTGGTGGTGCCCCTGGAAACGCTCATAGAGGCGCTCGCCTGGTTCACCCTGACGGTCCTGCTGGCGCTCGCGACACACTTCTTCGTGACGTTGCCATTGCTGCTGCGTTTCGTCGGCGGGGTCAGGCCGTATGCCTACTACGGCCGCATCATGCCCGCGCAGTTGATGGCGTTCTCCACCGCATCGTCCTCGGCCACGCTACCCGTGACGCTCAGCAGCGCCCGGCGCGCCGGCGTCTCGGAGGGCACGACCAGTTTCGTCCTGCCGCTGGGTGCCACGGTCAACATGGACGGCACCGCGCTGTTCGAGTGCGTCGTCGTGATCTTCATCGCACAGGCGTTCGGCGCGGACCTGACCGCCGTAGACCAGTTCCTGGTGGTGCTGCTGGCGCTGTTGACCTCCATCGGCGTGGCCGGGATACCTGCGGCAAGCCTGGTGGCCATCACGTTGATCCTGACCGTGTTGAATCTGCCGCTCGAAGCGATCGGGCTGTATATCGCCGTGGACAGGATCCTCGACATGTGCCGGACATCCGTCAACGTGACGAGCGACCTGACGGTTACGGCACTCGTGGCTCGTACCGAAGGCGAGGATCTGGCCGAGGTAAGCGCAGGAGAGTCCAGCGAAGAAGCGGCGGCCTGAAAGTCGCCGAGCCAGGTTGGAAAAGGGCTGCCCGCGCGGTGGCCCTTCCTGCGTCTGCGGGTTAGTACTCCGTCACGACCTGGAAAGTTTGTGAGGCTGCGACCGGATCTGTCGTCCTGCTGCGATAGGCTCGTTGCCTGTTCGTTTGGGATCAAGGAACGGCACGATGGATTTGAATCCCCAGGTACAAAAGCGGGCGGAGGCATTGGTGGGGGAGTGTCATCTGCAATACGCCTACGCCATAGCCATGTCTCGATCTGGGGGACACTGCGAATACTGCGGTGCGGATTTGCTATGGGATCGGCTGGGGTACGGTGTCGGCAGTGTGGATCATCTGTTGCCAAAGTCGTTTTACCCGGAGCAGGTGACCTACACCCCGGACAACTGGGTGCTGGCTTGCGATGTCTGCAACAGCATCAAGGGTGCATTCGACCCGTCTCAGGGGTTCGACCAATACGTAGGTGATCTGGAGACGTTGCGCGTCAGGAGACAGGAGTGCATCGACCTCGCGAGAGAGCACATCTTTGGCCGCCGCGCCAGGGAACATGACCCGGTCTGGTTCCGGATCAAGGAAATCATGCGCCGGACGGAGTAGCCATGCATCACAAGCGCAAGGGGCCGAAATCGACGCGAAGGGGCTGCCTGCTATGCAAACCGCACAAGCGTCAGGGTTCCAAGCTGTCGGAAAGGCAGCCCCATAGGGTTCGCAGGCAGGCGCCGCCGGTCGAAGATGCGTGACGCTCTACGGATTCTTGAAGCGAACTGTTGCCTTAACCGTTTGGGAGGACCAGGAACATGACAGATAGTGAATTTCCAACCGTCAGCGACGTCTTCAAATTGTTGAATCGCTGGCGGCATCTACCGGGTTATCCGCTCGAGGGGCGTTCGGCGCCGTTCTTTGCGTTGTTCTTGCGGGATGTACTGAGCGAACACTTCGACACTGAGATGCATCCGGTTGTGATTCCGGAGTTTCCGCTACGTCAAGGTACGTTGGACAGCGATGACTCGAACCTGTCGTACAACGTCGACTACGTCGCCTTTTCAAAGGACAAGGGCACAGCGTACTTGGTCGAACTCAAGACAGACATGGACTCCAAACGTCCGAAGCAAGACGAGTATCTCTGCAAGGCTCGGGATACCGACTTCAATTGCCTCGTTCGAGGTGTCAAAGCTCTGGCCAAGGCTAGCAAAAGCAAGCGGAAATACGGTCACCTGCTACATCAGCTCTCTCTAGCGGGATTCGTGTCCGACACCAGCGGACTGGAAGATTTGTACGGGAAGTCACGCTCTAACGGCCAGGTTGCTCGCGGTTGGACCAAGGCAATCAAAGCTCTCACGATCGGAGACAAGACTCGTTCAAGGCCCGAAGTGGTCTTCATTCAGCCCGTGCAGCACAAATCGGACAAGAGCTATTTCAAGTACATCTACTTCAAGCAGGTCGCAAAAATAGTCAAAACCAAGGGCGATCTGGGTAAGCAGTTCGCGGAGTGCCTGCTGCAGTGGCAAATTCCACCCGGATATCGGCATCCGAGAAAATTCTCTCGCCGTTCGTGACTCACCAGCCCAGACTTTCCAAGTCACGCTTCCTCTCCGGCGCACAGTGCCACCTGCGCCTCTGGCACGACTTCCACTCGCCGCATCTGGCCGCAGAAACCAGCGACGCGCTCCAGGCGGTCTTCGATGCCGGCCATGAGGTCGGCGAGCTGGCGTGCAAGCGCTATCCCGGCGGTCACTTCGTGGCGCAGGATCACCAGCACGTCGAGGAGGCGCTGGACGAGACACGCCGGATCATCGAGCAGGGAGTCGCACCCGCGTTGTTCGAGGCCGCCTTCGAGTACCAAGGCATGTTCTGCCGGGCGGACGTAATCGAGCGCCTGCCGGGCGGTGGCTGGCGGCTGGTGGAGGTCAAGTCCGCGACCAGGCTCAAGGATGTCTTCGTCCTCGACGTTGCCTTCCAGCTTCGGTTGCTGCGCGCCGCGGGGCTCGACGTGCGCGACGCCGCGGTGATGACGCTGGACCGGAGGTATGTCTACGACGGGAAGCGGCTCGACCTCGATGCGCTGTTCCAGTTGCACGGGGTGTTCGAGCAGGCGGAATCCATGCGCGACACCGTGGCGCAACAGGCGCGGGAGATGCAGACGCTGATCGCGAGCGACGTCCCGCCCGACATCGCGCCGGGCGATCATTGCTTCGCGCCCTACAAATGTCCGTACTACGCGCACTGCACCCGCGACCAGGTGTCGCCCGACCACGGCATCGGCGAGTTGCCGGGGCTGCACGCCAGGCGGCGGGAGGAGCTGCGGACCCGGGGCATCGCGGAGATCCGCGACATTCCGGCGAAGTTCCCGCTGTCTGCCCTGCAGCGCATCGTGAGCCGCGCGGTGCGGGAGGGGCGCGCACAGGCGCACGGTGACATCCATCGCGCGTTTGCCCGGGTTGCGCGCCCGATCCATCACCTCGACTTCGAGACGTTTGCCCCGGCCATCCCGCGATTCCGGGGCACGCGTGCCTATGACCCGCTCCCCTTCCTCTTTTCCGTACACACGGAGCGTGATGGCTCGCCGCTCGCGCATGCGGACTACCTCCACGAAGGCGAGGACGATCCCCGGCCGGAACTCGCCGACCGTCTGATCGAGGCAGTTGGAAGCGAAGGCACGATCTGCACCTATACGGACTACGAGCAAGGGGTGCTGTGGGGGCTCATCAGGGCGCTGCCGGACCGGGCCGACGCGCTCCGTGCGATCGTGGCGCGGCTATTCGATCTGCACCGGGTCGTGAAGCGCACCTACTATCACCCGGCCTTTCGGGGGTCGTTCTCCCTCAAGAACGTGTTGCCGGTGCTGTCACCGGACAGCGGCTATGACGACCTTGCCATCGCGGATGGACGTACGGCGGCGGCACGCTATGTGCGTGCAGTCGAGACTTCGGATGACGCGCAACGTCGGCGGGTCTTCGACGATCTGCGTGCCTACTGCGCGCGCGATACGCTGGCTACGGTCAAGCTCCGTCAGGCACTGTCGAGGATCGCCGAATCGGCAGGGTCGGCGTGATGGGCCGCAAGTTCGGCACACATCTGCCGCAGGCGCTCGCGCAACCGGACTGGCCGCACCACGGTGACCCGCGGACCCCATGTGACGAGATGCCAGCACATCTCGGTGAGACCACCGGCCCGGAATCGCACGGTCAGTGAGCCGTCGCCGTTCTCGATGAGCGTCTGGCTTGGGTGGAACAGGAAGCTCGCCGCATCGGGTGCCGCGTCGGCGTCGAACCGCAGCTCGACGTCGAAGGGTTCCTCCTGGAACGCCCCGAACGAGCGCTCGGCGTATTGCTGCAGGTTGAAATCGGGGTCCCGCTCGAACAGCTCCCCGGTCACATGGGCATTGCTCAGGTTTGCCAGGGGCCAGAGCTGTGGTTGGTTTTTCCAATCGGGACGTCCGACCAGGTAGGCGCGGTTGCCGTAGAGCACACCATAGGGCTCGACAACCTGCCGGCTGTGACGTCCGGACGTCCTCGCGACGTAGTCGAATTCCACCTTGCGGCTGGCCCTGATCGCGTCGCGTAGACCGGGCAGCAGGCCGTGTTCGATGCCGGGTCGTGGTCCGGGACGCATGGCCAGTCCCTCGGCCAGCATCAACGCCTCTAGGTCGTCCTCGAACGCGCGCTCGCTGAGCGGCCGCCGCAGAGCGCGCAGCTTGACGGCGAGTTCCCGCAGGATGCCCGCCCGCTCGGCGGGGCCTGTCCGGTCCAGGTGACTGGCCGCGGACTCGAGTTCGGCCAACTCCTCTGGTGAAAGCTGAGCGAGTCCGCGCAGGGAGGTGGACCGAAGCCGCCAGTGGAGGCGTCTGTCGCCGGTATCCACGGTCTCGAGCGGGCCGAACGCCGCTTCCACGGCATCGCGCATGCGCTCGGCCGTACGGCGGCTGACGCGAAACTCGCCCGCAATGTCGTCCATCGTCATCCCGCTCCGCAGTCCCTGCAGCCGAGTCGCAAGCCGCACGATGTCAGTCAACCGCTCGTACCGCATGTCGCTACTCCAAGGATCGCCCGTTTCAGCCGGGGTGCACTCTAAACCCAATTCGGCTGGGCTGGCCGGGTTTGGCGTCCAAAGATCAGGCGCCTCATGTATCCACTCAGCATTCGCGATGTCTCCCCGTTTGTCCTTTCGAGACGGACACGCTAGCAGTCAAATGCGTCAATTACGGTCGCGTGTCGTGTTTGTGTCCCGCAACGTGCGGGAGTGTGGCTTGTCAAACGACCGTCGGATGGAGAATCGAAGGGATGCGTCTCCGGAGACTGTTAGTCGGGCAACCCCAGCACGCGCTTGGCGATGATATTGAGCTGAATCTCCGAGCTTCCGGCGGCGATGGTGCCCGCCTTGACGCGTAGCCAGGCGCGGGCATTCGCCAGCTCTTCGCCCGTGAAAGCGGTGCCTTCCCAACCCAGGCCCTGGGTGCCGCACATGCGGGTGAGCGTCTCCATGTGGCGGGTGAGCAACTCGGAGTTGTAGTACTTGAACATCGACGTCACGAACGTTGGCGTGGTGCCTTCCCTCTCTTCCGCAGCACGGCGCTGGGTGAGCTGGAACGCCCGGGCGTCCATGTTGATCCCCAGCACGTCGTCGCGCGTTGCCGCGTCCCCGATCCTGCCGTCGGTCTCACCGGCATAGCGTTTCGCGATGCCGTCGAGCGCGGGCGGCGCCGTGCGCTGTGCCGCTGGCATGCGTTCGTGTTGAAGCAGCCGCTTGCCCACCGCCCAACCGTGGTTTTCCCGGTGGACGAGGTCTGACTTCGGCACGACGACATCGTCGAAGAAGCACTGGCAGAATTCCTGGCTGCCGTTGATCAGGGTGATCGTCTTCACCGTGATGCCCGGGTCCGACATGGGGAACAGGACGAGGCTGATGCCTTCCCACTTGGACACGTCGAAGTTCGTTCTGACGAGGCAGAACATCCAGTCCGCGTAGTGTGCCCCCGTGGTCCAGATCTTCGAGCCGTTGACGAGGTAATGGTCGCCGTGATCGTCCGCGCGCGTTTGCAGTGACGCGAGGTCCGACCCGGCGTTCGGCTCCGAATATCCCTGGCACCAGCGATACGTACCGCTTGCGATATTGGAAAGATGGCGCGACTTCTGATCCTCGGTGCCGTACTCGAGCAGTGTCGGCCCGATCATGGTGAGGCCGTGACCGCCAAGGGGAAGCGGCGCCTTCGCGGCGAGCATCTCTTCGCGGAGCACCTTCTGTTCGTCGGCGGTCATGCCGGCGCCGCCGTACTCCTTCGGCCAGGTGGGCGCCGTGTAGCCGCGCTCGTAGCAAACCTCTGCCCAGCGCAGCGCGTCGGGGGTGATGGTGGGTGTCTTCCTGCCGCCGTTGAACACCGTGCTCGCACCTTGCAGGCCCGGCGGAAGGTTCTCATCGACCCACGCGCGCGCTTCGGTGCGAAATTCCGTCAATGTGCTCATGCGCGGCCCTCTTTTTTTCGTCACCAGATGTTAGCGCCATTTCGGTCCGGGCATTTCGATTGGAAATTTGGCGGGCGTCGTGGCTTTATAGGTGGTTCGCTCAAGTAAGGGGAGACAAAGGGTGGCAGACACGACACCGATCGAGACCATCGACGAATTCGAGGAGGAATACCGGAAGGGCGCCGGCCAGGAATTGCCGGGCGCAACCGCATCGAAGGAAGCCAACCTCGACAACATCCAGCGCTGCGGCGATGGGATCGGCGACTACAACCCGTTGTACCGTGACCCGGAACACGCTGCCAATAGCCGCTTCGGCATGGTCACGGCAATGCCCGCGTTCGTCTACAGCGTCAGCCTCGGGGTCGGCGCGGCGATCAACGGCGCGATCAATCCCGGACGGGTGGGGGGGTTCGCCATGAACTACGCGGGAGGCGAACTGGAGTTCTTCCGTCCGATCTGGCTCGGAGACACGATCACCATCCACGAGCGGGTGGGGCCGGTGGTTCGAAAGGAGAGCGGCAGGATCGGCCCGTTCTGCATCTGCACGGGGCTGGTGACATACACGAATCAACGGCACGAGGTAGTGGCGACCAAGCGAACGCTGATGGCCCGCTACAGGATCCTCGGGGGCGGCACCGAAACGATCACCTACGACCGTGAGAACAAGACCGAGGTCCAGCAGGAATCGCCCGACCCGCTGGTCTGGGAGCGGGAACGGCGCGGGGCGGAAACGCGCTACTGGGAGGATGTCGCCGAGGGCGACGAAATGCCGCCCCTGAAGAAAGGCACGTACACCGTCAACGAACTCTATCTCTTCAGTTTCGGCGTCTGCAACACGCGCCGTGGCACGCGGGCGTCCGTCGGCGATCGGATCGAATCGCATGGACGTTACAACGCCGCGTACGCCAAGAGCCGCAGGAGCATGCCCGGCCAGTTCGACTACGGACCGCAGCGGGTGTGCTGGCTGTCGCAGATGGCGACGGACTGGATGGGAGACGACGGGACGCTGAAGAAGATGGTGACCCAGGTCCGCCATCCCAACGTCGTCGGCGACACCAACACGATCTACGGGACCGTCGCGAGCAAGTACGTCCAGGGTGACGAGTACCTGGTGGACCTGGACATTCGCAACGAGAACCAGTCGGGAACCGCGAGCGCCTTTACGCGCGCAACAGTCGCGCTTCCGTCCAGAGGCTAACGCCGCATTGGCACGCGGGAGCTTGCATGCTCCCGCGATGCGCCGAATAGAGAGACCATGTCAAAGCCGTTACGAATCGGATTGATCGGCACCGGGCGGATAGCCCACTCCCACATGGCCGCGTACCTGGACCATCCGGACCGGGTGCAGCTTGTCGCCGTGTGCGACATCGTTGAGCCGGCGGCGCAGGCGTACGCGAAGGAAGCGGGCGTCGATGCCGTCTACACGGACTACAAGGAGATGCTCCGCGACACCGACCTCGATGCCCTCGACATCTGCAGCACCCACGCCCAGCACTGGCCGCAGACGCTTGCCGCCGCCGCTGCGGGCAAGCATGTGATCGTCGAGAAGTCGATGGCACACAACCTGCCGGCTTGCCGCGAGATGCTCGAGGCGGCCGACAGTGCCGGTGTGACCCTGATGGTGGCACAGAACCAGCGATACACGGCGGAAACCGTGGCGGTGAAACGGTTCATCGACGAAGGGAAACTCGGAGACATCCAGGCCGTCCGGACCCACGCGATCATGGCTGCGGTAGGCGTGAACCCGCCCGGTCACTGGATGCTCGACGGAGAGGCGGGCGGCGGTGTCCTGTTGACCAACACCATCCATCACGTGGATTTGCTGCGCTACTACATCGGCAACGTCAAGCGCGTGACCGGGATATGCAAATCAGTGCAGCCGGAGATGGTCAATGGCGCCGAGGACCTCGCGACCGCGACGCTGGAGTTCGAAAGCGGTGCGGTCGGCGATGTGTTCGGAAGCTGGACCACGAGCCTGGTCCCGGAGGGTCAGTACTACATGGTCGTTGGCAGCAAGGGCACCATCCACTCGACCACGCCGCCGCGCGGGCGACCGGGGGTGGGTCACTTCGGAACAGCCATGTGCGCCCTCAAGTCAGTCGAGGAACCCGCCCCGGAACCTGATCCGGAGCCTGGCCGTCGACGCCCCCGGCGTAGAGGCGCTTCCGCGCGTTTCGAGCCTCTTTCGATCGAAGACACGGGCCTGCCCACGGAAAACGGCGTCGTGAACGAGATCCTGCATTTCGAAGAGTGCTGCAGGACCGGCGCGGAACCGATCAGCAGCGGCCGGGACAACCTAGAGACCATGAAAGTGATCGCCGGCATCCAGGAATCATCCCGGACTGGCAAGGCCATCGACCTGGATTCGCTATAGGGACTTTCCGACAACGACTCCATCGCATAAAGTCCGGATGCGGATGTCATTGAAGGCACCCGCGGTTTCGACAGCCATGGCGTAGGGCGATCGTCGCACAGGGATTGCAGCCCTGGCCGATTGCACGTTCTTCTCCGCGCCGTCACGCTCATACGCGCATCTATTTCGGTCTGTATGCGTAAACTGAGCCATGATATCTTCGTCGGCGATGCGCCGAACGGCGCGGCCACGCGAGGCGAGCGGGCGGTCCAATGAAACAGCATCCCTTTATTCCCGCCGAGGATCCGCTGTATCCGAGTTCGGACGGCCTTCCCTTGGCTGAGAACGACTGGCAGTTGGAGGCGATTCTTGACGCTGTCGGCGTCCTGAAGATTCGCTACCAGGATCGACCGGATGTCTACGTGTCGGGCGACCTCCTGATCTATTACGAGGAGGGGAATCCGCGCAAGTCGGTCGCACCGGATGTCTTCGTCGTCTTCGGGACCGCGCAGCACAAGCGTAACGTGTACAAGCTCTGGGAGGAGCCGAAGGCGCCGGACTTTATTCTGGAGGTGGCGTCGAAGAACACTTGGCGAGAGGATCTGGGTCGAAAGCGCGCGCTGTATGCGGAACTGGGCGTGCGCGAGTACTGGCTGTTCGATCCGAAGGATGAGTACTTCGATCCTGTGCTGCAGGGTCTTGTCTTGCGGGAAGGCGCCTATCGCGCGTTGCCGGCGCTCATGGAGAACGGTGCCCGGACGATTCGAAGCGAGGTTCTGGGACTCGACTTGCGCGCGGAAAACGGCGAACTGCGCTTTCGCGACCCCGCGGGCGGGCGGTATCTGAAGAGTCACGCGGAGTCCGCGGCGGCGGAGGCGGAGGCGACGAAGGCTCTCGCGGAGGAAAGAGCGGCGAGAGCCGAGGCGACGAAGGCCCTTCGGGCCGCAGAGGCCCGCATCGCTGAACTCGAAGAGCGCCTGCGCTAGTGCCAGGCGGGCCAATATTCGGCCCCGCCCAAGCAGCTAGGGACTTTCCAAGGACGACCCTAATGCATGAAGTCCGGATGCGGAGGTCATCGAAGGCGTCCGTAGTTTCGACAGGCATGGCGTAGGGCGATCGTCGCACAGGGATTGCAGCCCTGACCGATTGCACGTTGCCTTCTCCGCGCCGTCACGCTCATGGGCGCAACGATTGCGGTCTATATGCGTCAACTGAGCCATGGTATTTTCGCCGGCGATGCGCCGAACGGCGCGGCCACGCGAGGCGAGCGGGCGGTCCAATGAAGCAGCATCCCGTTATTCCTGAGGATCCGCTGTATCCGAGTTCGGACGGCCTTCCTTTGGCTGAGAACGACTGGCAGTTGGAAGCGACTACGGAGGGCGACCGGACGTCTACGTGTCGGGCGACCTCCTGATCTACTACGAGGAGGGAAACCCCCGCAAATCGGTCGCACCGGATATCTTCGTCGTCTTCGGTGCGGCGAGTCACAAACGCAATGTGTACAAGCTCTGGGAAGAGCCGAAGGCACCGGACTTTGTTCTGGAGGTGGCGTCCGAGAACACCTGGCGAGAGGACTTGGGTCGAAAGCGGGCGCTCTATGCTGAGTTGGGCGTGCGCGAATACTGGCTGTTCGATCCGAAGGACGAGTACTTCGATCCGCCCCTGCAAGGTCTTGTCTTGCGGGATCGTGACTACTACGCGTTGCCTGCGCTGGTCGAGAACGGCGCCCGGCAGATTCGAAGCGAAGTTCTAGGGCTCGATTTGCGCGCGGACCGCGGGGTGCTGAGTTATCGCCATACGGCGACCGGGGAGCATCTGAAGACCCCCTCTGAGCAATGGGCAACGAGATAGGCTGCGACGAGCACCCTTCGGTCCGCCGAGGGCCGCTCGCCGAACTGGAAGCGCGCCGTCCTTCAGCCCGGCCCATCCATCCATGATCTTGCCGAGCGATTTGGTCCACACCAGCGGCCGCGGATTCTCGTTGTGACGCTTCAGATACGCCCGTAGGTCCTTCTTCGCCTCGACCCTTTCGGATGACACGCCAAACTCCGAGGCGTGGAAGTTGGCCATGGCCGGAAGGGGACTTCCGGCCATGGCTGACATGCCAGATATCCCCAATATTGGCGAAGCGTAGAAGGTGACACATTCCCTACACTAGCGAAACGCATCGACTCGCCAACGAGGCACATCCGCAACGCAGCTAACTTAGTGGGGACAAGACAGGCTTCCGATCATGACATCGGCAGCCTGGAGTTTTCGATATTTGGCCAGCCCAGATGATTCGTTTTTGGACCACCATTTCTTGTCGACTGGACACATCTTTCGCGTTGAAGGCGGCCGTACCTTGAAGCGAAGTCTTTCCTCGGCATGGGGCGCGCGGCGCGGAGAGCATTCGCGCCGGTCTGGTTCCAATATCTCGATATCGGTGCGAACCGCTTTAGTGCTCTCGCTTTTTTGCGGCGCTGGAATAGTGCACGCCGCATCTACCGACGCATCGTTGAGCGCCTTGTCACTAAAAGACAAGAACGGCGCAACCGTGTCTTATTCGCCCGATTTCGATCCAGCAAACAGATCCTACACGTTAAACGCACATGCCGCGTTGGACCAGATTACGGTCAAGGGAACAGCGAACGATAGCAACGCCAGTGTCGAGTACCTCGACGCTCTCGATCAGCCGCTGGGAGATGCAGATACTGAAGCGGACGATTTGCAGGTAGACCTGGATGTAGGAACAAACACCATCAAGGTGAAGGTCACGGCCGAAGACACCGTCACTATTGGTACCTACACAACAGTCGTCACTCGTGCGTTACCGACGGCGTCACCAAGTGCCATGCTCAGCAATCTGGACGAATCCAATACTGTCAGCGCAGTTGTAGGAAAATCCAATGAAGATCGAAAGGCAAAGTACGCTCAAGCTGTTCAATTCCGTACAGGCAGTAACGAACTCGGCTACAACCTCACGACTGTCAGGGCTGTTCTCGCAAATGCGACGGACTCGGACGGTGTCCGGGTCAGAATCTTCAATAGTCGGACGAACGGTTCACCGTTCGAAATCATATACACACTGAGTAATCCGACCATCACTGATGGCGTCAATACGTTCAGTCTACCTGCGAGCGCTACGCTCGAGAAAGACACGTGGTATTTCCTGATGTTTGATTCGACCGCTTCTGGCGCGGGCAACGATTACGAGATTGGAGGGACGGCGTCCGATTCCCTCAACAGCATGGCCAGTGGCTGGAGTCTGAATACAGAACGCCATGTTCAAAAGAACGGATCGATGTACTGGTCTACCGATAGTGCGGTGCCGCTCATCGAGATCCACGGCACCGAGGTCACTCAATCCAACGACGCCAACCTGAGCGCCCTGACCATCGCAGACGGAGAAGATCGTTTTGCCACGATACGATCCCCGGGCTTTAGCCCATCGGTGACCGCTTACACGTCGCATGCAGCGTCACTGGTGGACCAGATCACCGTCGAAGCCACCGCGAACAACGCGGCCGGCGGCGCAACGGTGGCTTACCTGGACGAGAACGACCAGGAACTCGCGGATGCCGATACGGAAACGGAAGGATTCCAGTTCGATCTCGCAGTCGGCGACAACACGCTCAAAATGGAAGTGACTGCAGCAGACACGATCACGACACGAACCTACACGCTGGTGGTGACGCGCGACGAAATCATGGCGTCGCCTGATGCCTTCCTCAGCAACATGGACGAACCGGTGACCGGAGGAGTGTATGTCGGCACATACGGCCGGTATATGCATGCCATGGGCTTTCAGACGGGTAGCGATGAAGCGGGGTACGTCCTTGAATCGGTGAAGCTCATCTTCTACTACGTTGACAGATCCGCGGGAGTACGCATCAGGATCTTCGACAGCACCGCGGAAGGTCTTCCGAACCGGCCTGTCCATACGCTGATCAACCCTGGGAAAAAGATAGGCACTCTGGAGTTCCAGGCGCCTGCCAATGCCAGGCTGGAGAAGGACACGCGGTATTTCGTCCTGATGGATTCGAAAGCCGCGAGTCGCGGCAAGTACTACAAGGTTCGAAGGACGACGTCCCACATCATCAATACAGTTGCGCCAGGATGGCGGATGGACACCGTGCAGTATGACGGTGCGCCAAACGAAGAGTGGGGCACGCTGGACACCGTCCTGCTGTTTGAGCTGAATGGTCATGTATACGTTCCGTCGGCTGACGCCTCGCTGGCCGGACTCGACTTGACCTGGGACGATGGCGGCACCCAAACGGACGTCGTGCTGACTCCGACATTCAATGCGGCGACCACGGCATACACCGCGAGCGTTGCCAGTGGCGTCGGCCGGATCACGATCGCTGGCAGAGAGAACGACGCTGGCGCCGAGGTTACGTATCTCGACGGTACCGATTCTGTGCGAACAGACGCCAACGCTAACGCGAATGGCTTCCAGGTCGATCTCAACGTCGGCTCGAATACGATCAAGGCGCAAGTGACCGCGGAGGACGGCGACACGGTCCAGACATACACGGTAGCGGTGACGCGGCAGGCGGACGTGACCGCGCCCGCGGCGCGGACTGCGACCGTCGATGGCAATGTGCTGGTCATCACGTTCGATGAGGCGCTCGCGCCCGCTTCGAACCTTGCGAACAGTGCGTTCGGAGTCAAGAAGGGAGCTTCAGGGACGACTGTCGCGCTCGCCGGCTCACCCTCGATCAGCGGCGCTGCGGTGAGATTGACGCTGGCGACTGCCTTGTCGGCCTCGGACTCGGCCGTAAAGGTGAGCTACACGAAGCCGACCACGGGTACGGGCAACAGGCTCAAGGACTCGAGCGGCAACGAGGTGGCGGGCTTCGCCGACCAGGCCGTGACCAATGACACGGACGCGGCTGCTCCGGATGCACCGTCGGCGCCATCGCTGTTGGCCGGGACGACATGGTTGGACGCCTCGTGGACGGCGCCGACGGACAACGGCGCGGCCATCACGGACTACGATGTGCAATACCGTCTGACGAGCGGGAACTGGCTTGACGCCGATCATTCAGGTACGGGTACGACCAGGCGGATTGCAGGCCTGTCGCCAGGCACCGCGTACGAAGTGCGGGTACGGGCAACGAACGCCGAGGGGTCGGGTAGTTGGTCCCCGTCGGCGTCCGCAAGTACGGACGCGGACGTGCCGGAAGCGCCTGCGGCACCGACGCTGACCGCGGGGAGTACCTGGCTTGAGGTGTCGTGGACGGCGCCAACCGACAACGGCGCGGCGATCACCGACTACGACGTTCAGTATCGCGTGGTAAGCGAGAACTGGGAGACGGCCGAGCACACGGGCACCGTCACCACAAAACGCCTCGAGAACCTGACCTCCGATACGACCTACGAGGTACGCGTAAGGGCAACGAATGCCGAAGGGTCTGGCGACTGGTCCCCGTCGGCGTCTGCGAGTACGGACGCGGACGTGCCGGACGCTCCCGCGGCGCCGACGCTGACGACAGGGAATACCTGGTTGGAGGCATCGTGGACGGCGCCGACCGACAACGGCGCGGCGATCACGGACTACGACGTGCAATACCGTTTGACCAACGGGAACTGGCTTGAAGCCGATCATTCAGGCACGGGTACGACGAAGCGGATTGCGAGCCTGTCGCCGGGCACCGCATACGAAGTGCGCGTGCGGGCAACGAATGCCGAAGGGTCGGGCGACTGGTCCCCGTCGGCGTCCGCAAGCACGGACGCGGACGTACCGGACGCGCCTGCGGCACCGACGCTGACGCCGGGGAATACCTGGCTGGAGGCCTCGTGGACGGCGCCGACCGACAACGGCGCGGCGATCACCGGTTACGACGTGCAATATCGCGTGATCAACGGGAACTGGCTGGAAGCGGATCACTCCGGTACGGGTACGACGAAGCGGATCGAGAGCCTGTCGCCGGGCACCGTATACGAAGTGCGCGTGCGGGCAAAGAATGCCGAAGGGTCGGGCGACTGGTCCCCGTCGGCGTCCGCAAGCACGGACTCGGACGTACCGGACGCGCCTGCGCCACCGACGCTGACGGCGGGGAGTACCTGGCTGGAGGCGTCGTGGACGGCGCCGACCGACAACGGCGCGGCGATCACCGATTACGAAGTGCAATATCGCGAAACCGGTACGAACTGGCAAACGGCCTCCCACGCGGGTACAGGAACCACGAAGCGTATCGAGAGCCTTGTGGCCGACACGGCTTACGAGGTAAGGGTGCGGGCGTCGAACGCCGCGGGTACAGGCGACTGGTCAACGTCGACATCGGGTCGTACAAGTGCGGACGTGCCGGACGCTCCCGCGGCGCCGACGCTAACGACGGGGACGACATGGCTGGAGGCGTCGTGGACGGCGCCGGCCGACAACGGCGCGGCCGTCACCGACTACGACGTGCAGTATCGCGAAACCGGCACGAACTGGCAGACCGCTTCGCACGCGGGTACAGCCACCACCAGGCGCATCGAAAACCTCATGGCCGATACCGCCTACCAGGTGCGCGTACGAGCAACGAATGCCGAAGGATCAGGTGACTGGTCCTCTTTGGCGTCCGCTCGTACCGATGCGGGAGTCCCGGACGCACCTGCCGCGCCGACGCTGACAGCGGGGACGACCTGGCTGGAAGCGTCGTGGACGGCCCCGACCGACAACGGCGCGGCGATCACCGACTACGACGTGCAATATCGCGAAACCGGTACGAGCTGGCAGACGGCTTCCCACGCGGGTACAGGAACCACGAAGCGCATCGAGAGCCTTGTGGCCGACACGGCTTACGAAGTAAGGGTGCGGGCGTCGAACGCCGCGGGTACGGGCGACTGGTCAACGGCGGCGTCGGGTCGTACGGACGCATCGGACGGAACCGCCGAGGGCGAAGTACGCCTCGTCAACGGCAGCACCGAGCAGGAAGGGCGCGTGGAAATCTACCACGCCGGTGAGTGGGGTACGGTGTGCGACGACCGCTTTGTCGACGACGACGCGGAGGTGGTCTGTCGCCAGCTCGGTCTTACGGGCGGCCAAGCGCACCACCGGGCAGCTTTCGGTGCCGGTACCGGCCCGATCTGGATGGACGACGTGCGATGCTCGGGGGACGAGTCGCGACTGGCGGACTGTCCGTTCCGGGGTTGGGGCAGGAACAACTGCCGACATTCGGAGGACGTTGGCGTGTCTTGCGGTGCTTCAACCGAGATGCGGCTAAACCACTCGACGTTGCTTGGAGCCGCGCTTACGCTGGACTACGATCGGCCAATTGACAGAAGTTCTGTGCCATCGCCTGGCGACTTCGTGATCGCCACCGGTTCTTCGAGCCTGGCGAAACTCATCCCCGTCGAAGCAGTGACAGTGGTAGGCGGCGACGCGGTACTCAACTTGTCGAAGCCGCCTGGCCGGTCAGAGCGTGTATCGGTGAGTTACCTTCCGGCGCCCATGCACCCGTTGCGGGATACCTCTTTCAACAAGGCGCCGGCGTTCACCGACCACCGTGTCCGACAAATGGACCCGATGAACTCAAGCGACGAATCATCCGTCGACATTAGGCCGCCTACCTCATCGCAGGAAACCTCGTTCCCTGCCCAGCTCAAGATCGAGGTTCTTGACCTTTCCGAAAATGCGCGCCTCGACCTTCCCGTACTGTCCGGGATGGCAGATTTGAACGTGCTCTATCTTGGCAGGAATCGGATCGACGATCTCTTTTCGCTAGCCGCGCTGGTCGATCTCGAGGTACTTGACCTGAGCGATAACGCGATAGTTGATCTAACGCCGCTGAGTCGTCTCCATCACTTACGTGAACTTGACCTGTCGGGTAACCTGATTTCGGACCTCACCCCTCTTGCCGGGTTAACGGCGTTACGTCGCCTTGATCTTTCAGGCAACCAAGTAGCAGACATCCGGCCGTTGTCTGAGCTGCGGAACCTGGAGGTCCTGCTCCTCGATGCCAATCAGGTTACGGACCTGGTAGCACTTTATGGTTTGACCGATCTCGTTCACCTGAGTCTGAGAGACAATCAGCTAGAGGACGCTGCGCTTTTGCGTGGTCTACGTTCGTTGCAGCGGCTGGACCTCGCAGGAAACGGATTTCGGGATATCTACGCGCTCGGTGACCTGCCGGAGCTGATGTGGCTGCGTCTGAATGGGAATCCCGTCTCGGATTTCGACGCTCTATGGCGGTCGATGTCCTTGCATTCGCTCGTGTTGGACGTGGAGCCGATCAACACCGACGTTATGCCCCGGCGCAACAGTGGACAAGCGCCGATGCTACTGATCGAGATGACGGACTGAACAATGCGGCGCGATCTTTGCCATCCTCGAGAAGCGGCACCGAAGTGAAGGCGCCGCGCCGGATCTGCTTGTCGGTCAGCGTCGCTTTGTTCCGGACTCTCCGCTAGGAACCTTCCGGACGGATAGCGTCCCGCCGGAGATGCTCGCCGAAAAACCGCTCGATGATCTGAACGACAGTCCTTCCGTGGACGGACTTCGGATCCGCCACATCCACCATACGCGCGCCTTCTTCGGCGGTCTTCCGATCGAACGCGTGTCCCAATCCCGGGAAAAGGTGCAGGTCGACCGGCCGACCCAATCGCGTAAGCCTGTCGTGGAAATCGACGCTGTTCGAGACCGGCACCGCTTCGTCTTCGACGCCGTGAAGCAACAGGCACGGCGGAAAGTTGTTGAGGTCGTAGGTGATCGGGCTGGCCCCGTCGTAATCCTCCTCGTTCGCCTGCTCACCCATCAGGGCGACATGATTTGCGCGTTCCGGGTCAAATCGGATTCTCGTCGGCCCATACATTGACCCGACTGCGGCCACCGCACTCGAGTACGCCGCGTGTCCCCCGCTGCCCTCGAACGTGCTGGGCACCGCCGCCATGAGCGCGAGATGTCCGCCGGCGGAGTCGCCGACGATACCGATCCGGTCGGGATCCACGCCAAGCGCGCTGGAGTTGGCACGAAGGAACCGGATGGCGCACTTCACGTCCTCGATCTGCGCCGGCCAGCACGCCTCTCCCGTCAGCCGGTAGTCCGCCAGCAGGCAGACAAAACCCGCCTGACCGAGCAGTTTCCCGAATCCCCTGACGCTCTCCGGCCTGCCCTTGCGCCAGCCGCCGCCGTGTACGACGACGATGGCGGGGCGCAACCCGGCTGCAACGGTCGGCAGGTAAAGATCGCCGAGAAGGTCCCGGTCTCCCGCCTTGCCGACGACGACGCTCTTTTGGACCGTTACGCCTTCCACAAACTTCTATGGGTCCAGCGCTTGGGGACCGTGCTGGAGATCGACCAAAACGCCAGGCGAGGACTAACTGCGACACGTCTCAAGGCGTATACCAGATCGGCGATGTATAGGCCCGCTCCTGGGTCACCATGGGCACGTCGTCCGGCAGATCCGTCAATCCAAAGAACTTCGCGTCGTATGCCGTCCAGCGGGGCGTCGGGATCTCCAATACACGCACGTAATAGAAGGCGCGTTCGTCCTCGTTGAAATCGGGGTCCATCCACACCACCGCCAATTCCGGATCACCGCTGCTGTTGGTGTAGGAGGCGTTCTCCAGGTCCACCGTATTGCCCACCGGCTTGACCTCGCCGGCAGCGTTTTCCTCCCGGTCATCGGACAGCGCTACGTTGTGGACCTTCTCGTGTAATTCGCCATCCGCATCTTGCCAGCCCTTGATCACCTGCACCCGGTCCAGGTTTGCGCCATCCGGGTCCTTCACCGCCCGAATCAGGAAAATCGGCGCTTTGCCCCGGGGCGCCTGGGTGAGGTCCCCGCCCATCGGCACGCCCTTGGTGTACCCGATGCGGACAAGGTCCGGCCGCACGGCGTCCCCTGGCGCGTAGTCCCAGCCGCCGAAGAAACGCACGGTGATACGCGGGCCGGTGGATGCGTAGACTTCCCGGCGACGCAACGCGCTGAACAGCGCTTCCCGCGTGTTCTCGGTCGCCCATACGGCTGCATAGCCGGAAGCGCCGTACTCCGCTTGGGTCGGTGCGCGGTATGGACTGGGTTCTTTCAACCCCGAACCGCCCCAGAAGTTGTCTTCGTCGGCTGCCGACAGAGAATTGTGGGTATCGGTGCTGCCGATCATGCCGAACTTGAAGGGATTGACGCCCAGTTCCGCTTCCTGGTTCAAGCCCAGCTTCAGGGCGGAGCGGGCAAAGGACTGTGCTGCCAGCGCAACAGGATCCTGCTGCGGTTCTCCCGCTGCCGCCGGACCCTTGCCTTGCTTCTTCGATCCTGCCGCAGACTTGTCGCCCTTGGCCGGTGCGGCCGTGAAGCTGGCCATCTCTTCAAAGTCGGCGAACTCATCGGTCGGTGAAACCAGCGGGTGGGTCTCGCCGTCGCCCTTGGCCTGGGTCACCTCGACGATGGGCTCCCAGCGCGAACGCGTCTGCGCGTAGGCCTTTGTGAAGGGCTGGCCTGCAAGCGTGCTGAGCTTGAACATGTTGCCGCCGCTCAGATTGGAGTTGTGGGGGATGGCGAGTACCTTGCCGCCCGTCTGCTCCTCGTAGTCCCGCAGGTATGCCCAGAGATCCTCCGGGTCACTGCTATCGAAGCGGGAGAACGGCACCACCTGTCGGGTCTCGTCCGAACCGCCTTCAAAGAGCACGTTTCGGTGGATCATGTTCGGCTTGTTCGGTGCCGCCCGCGCGCTCCACTCGTAGCCGATGAAGGCCGTGAACGTGCCCGGATTGTTGTGCCGTTCCGCGTTTGAGATGACCCGTTCCCAGACCGCGTGCCGAAAACGTCTGTCGAGGCCGTAGTCGGCGCCGTGTGCGCCTTTTGTCACAGCCATGAGCCGAAAACCGCGGTTGTACTCATCGAGGTCTTCCGCCTGGAGAACGTCCCGCAACGGTGGAAGGGCGGCAAGTTCCTGCGCCCAGCGCCGACTGGCCTCGGTTGCCGGCACCCAGCCATCGTCCACCGCCAGTCGAGGCAGCACGCCAAGATTCTCGGCATGATCCGAGACCATGAGGAAGTCCAACGGCCGGCGCAGGCGAACTTCCTCGCCGCCGGTCGCTCGAACCGCCTCGCCCTTGGCGAATCGATACGCCTCGTCCGGCATCAACCGGGTGCCCAGGGCGAAGGCGTCACCCGACAGCGCGGTGTGCACGTGCGTATCGCCCCAGTAGACATTGGTCGGGTAGGAATCGTCGGCATGAGGCGAATACGTTTTGCTGGCCAGGGCGCCGAGTGGAAGCAGAGCGAGCGCACAAGCCAGGAATATCGCTTCGCTGATGTAAGCGGGGGTAGCGGTCAATGCAAAAGCTCTTTGAGAGAGGTCGCCCGGGGACCCTAAAAGGTCCAATTCACATTGACACCATCCACCGAGAAGGTAGAACCGCTCTTGGCAGCAAAACTGGGCCAAAGCGGCTTGATGTTCCCGGCGTTCCACTGCGCATAGCTTGCCCTGAGCATTTTCACGACATCCGGCCGTTTGTCGGCGAGGTTGTTGATCTCCCCGATGTCCGTAGACAGGTCGTAAAGCCAGTATCGGTCCGCAGCGTGGATCAGTTTCCAGTCCCCAACTCTCGCCGCCCATACGGGACCGGCCCGCCAGAAAAGCTCCTCGTGGGGTTGGTCACTGTTCGAACCGTTGAGATAAGGGATCAGGTCAACGCCATCGATGGTTCGATCCGTTGGCAGGTTGCCGCCGGCGGCAGCGACAGCCGTCGGGAAGATGTCCAGCGCGCTGACCGGATGTTCGTAGGTCATGCCTTTCGGGATCTGTGCTGGCCACTTCATGGTGAAGGGCACGCGGACGCCTCCCTCGAACATCGTCTGCTTGCCCATCCGAAGCGGTTCGTTGCTGCAGACGTCGGAAACACCGGCACCGTTGTCGCTAAGAAAGACCACCAGAGTGTTCTCCTCAAGGCCATTCTCCTCCAGCGCATTCAGGACGGTGCCGACGCCGTCGTCCAAGGCAGATGTCATCGCAGCATAGATGCGTTTGCCCTCGTCTTCGATATGCGGGAAACGGTCGTAGTACTCCTGCGTCACCTGAAGCGGGCCGTGAACGGCGGTATACGGCAGGTAGAGAAAAAACGGCCGTGACCTGTGTTCGCTGATGAACGCGACCGCTTCGCGCGTAAAGGCATCGGTCAGGTAATCATGTTCCTCGATCCGAGTCGTGCCCCGCATCAAGGTATCAACGCCGCGGCCCTTCCATGGTTCCGACGATGGTTCTGCCGCATTCGGAGGCGCCCCGGCGCGACGGATGATCCTGGCGTCCTCTCGCGTCGGGTCGAGATAGTCGGACCCCCAGGTGGCCATGCCGAAGAACTCGTCGAACCCCCGATTGACCGGATGGAACTGTTCCTCCGAACCCAGGTGCCACTTGCCCACCATGCCTGTCACATAGCCGGCTTCCTTCATGGCATCCGCCAGCGTCACCTCTTCGACAGGCAAGCCCACGGTACTTTCCGGT
The DNA here is from genome assembly GCA_965203615.1 of Candidatus Azotimanducaceae bacterium. Taxonomy (GTDB): domain Bacteria; phylum Pseudomonadota; class Gammaproteobacteria; order Pseudomonadales; family Azotimanducaceae; genus VXNE01. The sequence goes on along the minus strand of OZ241900.1, from coordinate 2,183,911 downwards.
CCGAGGAGGAATTCGTGCCCGAAACGCTGCTGGTAGCGGCCGGTAAGGAGTCCCGCGCGGGAAGGCGAGCAGACGGGGCTCGAGACATAGCCATCCGTGAACAACACGCCCTCGTCCGCGATCCGTTTGATGTTCGGCGTCGGGACGGTGTCGCACCCGTAGAGTTCGCTGTCGCAATACCCGAGGTCGTCAACGAAAATCAGGACGACGTTGGGGGGTGTCGCGTCGGCGCCGTACGCACGTACCGTGCATGCGAGCACCAACACCAACTTCAAGAACAATCGCATTGATTTGACTCCTCGCCCGGCTTGGCCGCCGGATTCTTGCTGACTATTACGTTCTGCCCGCCATCGGATCCGTCGCGGGACGATAGATCTTCAGCCCTTCTGACGGCATTGAGTCCAGCACGGCCTGCAGTTTCGCCCGCGCCGCGCTACCGCCCTGTGTAACGGGACTCTGCTCGAGCACATCCTTGCTGACGTCATACAGCCGGCCGTCGCTGTACAGCTTCCACCGGTGATCGCGCGCAAATATCGTGGGGTCGGGCACAGGACCCGGTGTCGGCTCGTTGTACATGTAGATCCAGTCCCGGGGCTTTCCCTGCCTGCCACGGAGCTGTGGCGCAAAGCTGACGCCGTCAATCACGTCGTCGCTGGGCAACGGGGCGCCGGTCATGGCGGACATCGTCGGCATCATGTCGCTGAAATCGACCAGGTCGTCGGTGACCCTGCCCGCCGGGACGGTGCCGGGCATGTTGGCAACCAGGGCGACGCGCGTTCCGGCATCGGTGGACTTGCTCTTCCCTCCGTCGATCTTCCTGCCGTGCAGTTCAGATACGATTCCTCCCTTGTTGCCCCCGGGCGACCCGTTGTCAGCCGTGAACAGGATCAGCGTTTCTTCCCTCAACCCGGCTTCGTCGAGCTTGTCGACGACACGACCCACCATCTTGTCCATGTAGGCGACCATGTCCTCGAAGTTCCCCTGTGAAGAGGTCGACGATCGATCCGCGCTGTCCGGTGTGGGCATGAACGGCCCATGCGTGAGCCACAAGGGATAGTAGATGAAGAAGGGCTCGTCCTTCTTCCGGTCGATAAAGTCCAGGACGTAGTCGTTGACCAGCGTCGGCCCGTAGGTGTTCTGAAGCGCCCTGGATTGGCCGTTGTCGATGAAGAACGGGTTCCAGTAGTCTTTCTTGTCGTCGTCCAGATCCCAGCAGAAGTGTTCGTCGAACCCTGCGTCCTGGGGAAACGTGCCCGTCCCCGTTTTCTCGGGCACGAAACTCCCTCCGCCCTGAAGCTGCCACTTTCCCGCGACGCAGGTGGCATAGCCCGCGTCCTTCATCATGTGTCCGAGGGTCCTCTCACCGGGATCGAGAATGCCCCAGTGCACGTAATTGCGGACATTGGATTTCCCGGTCATGATCTTGACCCGGCTGGGGGCGCACACCGGGTTCGAGTAGCAATGGTTGAAGCGCATGCCGGTCTCCGCCAACTGGTCAACGCGCGGGGTCTTGTACTGCTTTGATCCGTAACAGCCGAACACCTCGTAGCCGGTATCGTCCGTCATGATGAGGATGACGTTGGTCTTCTTGGCCTTGATTGCATGGCTCAACGCGGTGGGCAACAGAGCGGCGGCACCTGCACCCTTCAGCAACTGGCGTCTTCTCATAACTCAGAATCCCGAAGTGGACAGGTCGATTAAATCATGTCGAGAAAGGGAACAATTGCGGCGCGGGAGAAATCTGTGAAGAAAACACGTCATGAACGATGGGGCCGCATCCTGCTCCTGTCCGCGTTGCTTGGTGCCGGTGTCTCGTTGGCCGGGGAACCCCGTCCCAATGTCCTGTTCATCGCCGTCGATGACCTGAATCACTGGGTAGGTCATCTCGATGGGCATCCCGGTACCCGAACGCCGAACATCGACCGTCTCGCCAGTAACGGGGTGAGCTTTTCCCGTGCCTACGCGGCGGCCCCGCTCTGTAATCCTTCGCGCGTCAGCCTGCTCACGGGCGTCATGCCGGCGCACTCGGGCGTCTATGGCAACTTCGAGGAACTTCGGGAGCAGCTACCGGATGCCGTCACGCTACCGCAGTACTTTCGCCGGCACGGGTACAGCGTCAAGGGTGCGGGAAAGATATTCCACAGGGGGCCTGGGGATGAGGACGTCTGGGATGAGTATTTTTCAGGGTGGAAATCGACCAAAAAGGAAACTGCCCCTGACAAGGAAACTACGCCTCAAAAGAAGACGAAGTTCAGCACCAAAGAAGGGAAGTGGGCACCCTGGGGACCGCTGGATGCCGATGACAGCGAAATGACCGATGCCCAGACTGCCGATCGCATCATTGCCGAACTCGAAGGGCAGCATGACAAGCCGTTTTTCCTGGCCTATGGCACCCAGCAGCCGCATTTGTCCTGGGAGGTTCCGAGGAAGTACTTCGAGATGCATCCCCGGGAGTCCGTCGTGTTGCCGAAGGTCATCGACAATGACCTCGACGACATTCCGCCCTTCGGCCGCAGGCTTGCCGCCGAGGTGCTGGACATTTCGAATGACATAGACCATGCGGCGCCGGGGGGCGATCACGCGAACGTCCTGAAATACAACCAGTGGGAGGCAGCCGTACAGGGCTATCTTGCCAGCATCAGCTTTGCCGATGCGCAGGTTGGCAGGGTCCTTGATGCATTGGCCGAGTCACCCCATGCCGGCGACACGATCGTGGTGCTCTGGGGAGACCATGGCTACCACCTCGGGCAGAAAGAGCACTGGCGCAAGCACACGCTGTGGGAGGACGGCTTGAGGACGACGCTTGTCATCTCTGCTCGCGGAACTGCCGGCCGCAATGTCCGCAGCGATCGGGTGGTCAGTTTGCTCGACATATATCCAACGCTGATTGAGCTTGCGGGTCTGGATCCACGAGAGGGAATGGACGGGCAATCCATCGTGCCGTTGCTGGAGCAACCGGACCTGCCCTGGTCACGGCCGGCGGTCAGCACCTATGGTTTCCAGAATCACTCGATACGCACGAAACGCTGGCGATACATCCGCTATCACGATGGGACGGAGGAGCTATACGATCATGACGTGGATCCGTATGAGTGGACCAATCTTGCGGTGGAACCTGTCGGGGATGAGTACCGGGGGGTGATGGAGCGGCTCGCCGAGCACTTTCCCGAGGTCAATATTCCCGCGCCGGATTAGGAGCTCCGCGCCGATAAGGCGAAGGGTGGGCTTGGGCGTGGCGAAACACGGGCGCGCCCGAAGGGGGCGACGGGTTTTGTAGCGAATTACTCTCCGAGGGTTGCGGCGGTTCATCGTCAAGGCTTGCACCAATGATGCAGCTGATCTGCCAAGTGGCGCGCCTGTTCTTCGGTCATCGCGAAGTTATGAATCTCACGGTCGGTTTCGAGCCTCAGAAAGGCTGGGCCTCGTCCGAGCGTGGGGCTCTTGCCAAGAACGGTTGGGAGATAGCTTACGACGCTCTCGCCGAACTGACACTTGTTAGTGTGCTGCGGGATGGACGGTTCCCTGGGCAATCCGTATCGAATCGTGAGCGTGGCACCGTTGCCAAGTCGCGGCTAGCCGACAACCTGACAGCGTCCAGCGGCGCGCCACATGACTCCGCAGCAGGCTGCGTGGCGGTTGTTGGCGAAACCTAGTCTCTCGCGGATGGTGTCGTGTAGGTCGCCGCATTGGATCTCGATCCAGTCGTCTCCATTGGCCAGCGCGTCATCGAATCGGCCCGAGAGTTCGCGTTGAAATTCGCGTGCCTAGGAGGTCATCTGCAGTTGACGGTAGCGAAGGCTCGGTAGCACGAGCCTGGTACATCGACCGCGACTGTGCAGGCAACTGTCCACGTTCTGGTTGAATTGCCATGCGAACGTGGTCACCATCACTCTCTATGGCACGCATGATCTTCTGCAACATCGCGTACATGGTGTTCTATCGTGGACAGTCTGGAAGGGACGCCGCCGTCGGCGGGGGCAGCCATCTTGAGAAAGAGGAAGAACACAACTTTGACCCACTCGGCGACCACATGTACGGGTACGTCCCCGCTGTCGCTAGGACCATAGACGTTTCTAGGATCGGCCCGGTCAGTGGCGATGGCGCATGCGTGCGCAAAAAAGACCCGAGTGCCTTCCCATGCTGCGACACGCGGACGGACGGCATCGACGTGGTATGGACCGCCACCGCTCCAGAACGGGGCCGCGTTGTCATCGGCTGGTACCGTAATGCGACGGTGTTCCGTCATCTTCAGCAATGCGAGCACGGTGTCTACCAGATCAAGGCTCGGACAACGGACTGTCGCCTTCTCCCAGTCTACAAGCGGACCATCAACATCGAAACCGGACGTAGTGGTCGCCCTGGCAACAGCCCGGTCTGGTATGCGGAGACCCGGTACGGCGCGAACCTCCAGCGACGCGTCCTCCGGCAGATGCGGGAGGCGGAACATCAGATATTCGACAGGGACGATCTTGAAACGAAGGCCGCAGCGCTCAGAGGTGGTGATCGTCCACCGCGAGGCATCAGGAAACCATGGCGCGAGCAGCGCCGAATAGCTGTTGTCGCCCGCGATCCAGCGGTCCACGCATGGATACTAGAGATTGCCAATGGACGATGCGAACTCTGTGGCTCTGGTGCCCCTTTTGTCCGGCCAGGAGGTCGTCCTTATCTCTAGATCCACCACGTCAACCGCTTGGCCGACGGGGGCGCTGATATGCCTGACAACGCGGTGGCTTTATGCCCCAATTGCCACCGCGAGGCCCACTACGGTGACCGTGCGGACGCCATCCGCCAAGAGTTGTTGGACCGAGTGGTGAGCCGCCACAAGACCTGATCTCGTACAATTGATGCCTGCTTCGGCAACGTCCTCTCATGACCGTACCGAGACGCCTGCTGCCGCAGCGAGCTCTTCCAGCGTGATCAGATGCTCTTGGCAGCAGTGGGCCGACTGCCTGGCCGCGACCGGTAGTGCCACTGATTATCACGTGCGGCGCGTCAAGGAGTTAAGCGATGGCTGGGCGGGTCTGGAATCCACGTGGCCGGGTAGAGGCCACAACTAACCCAGTAGTCGACCATCTTCATGCAAATGGCTCATGACCTTCTGGCCACTGTCCTCGCCGACGCCAAACATGGTCTGCATGAATACGTAATCGACCTCGGTAATCCTCTTGATTTCGGCTGCTTCAAGTGGAGGAGATACTCTCCTAAAGGACAAGAGCTTCATGGAGTATTCCGCCGTCCCTTCTTCGCCATCATCAGGCATCCCGCGGTACGGGTTCTTCTGGAGATTCCCGTCCGCCTTGCCAAAAGCAACGATGCCGACTCCAGATTGGTACAAGAAAACGGTATCACCTCGCTGCAATGACTCGATCCTGAACTTCCACGGCTCGTAATACGCGGCTGCCTTCGCGTTCGCCAGCATGTCGTCATGATCTGTCATATCAGACCCGTCTCCGGAGTTGGTGTTGAGGATGTAGTAGCCTTCCGCTATATCCTCATAGGGATTGTCTTCTACCCGGAAGGCCGACATTTCAAGTAGCATCTCCTTGTCGCTCCCACGGTAAACCCGATACACCCACGGACGAACATCGAGCTTGGCGCGCCGCCAATATTGGATTGCCTCCCGCGTTCGATAATCAAGCCCGTTAGTCATCACTACGAAGACCTGCGTGCGGTTGAAGTCCCGCTTCTGGATTTCTAAACCGAATTTCAACTTATGTGCGTCCTCTAACGATTGGCTGTGTTCCGGGACGCGTTCATACAGCCTATTCAGATCATCGTACTCCGAAGCGCCGAACATCTGCCCATATCTGAGCACTTGGAGAAGATTCTCGGTTTGTGACTCCCAAATCTTAAGTTCGAATATGTAGAGACTCCCTTCCTTGTCTATCGCCATCAGGTCCGGTTCTTCCCTCCATCGTCGCGATTGCATGAGCAAGACGAGCTCATCTTCGGGAAATAGGCGGTCAAGTGACCGGAAGAGAATGTCTTGCAACGCCCGCTCATCCAGACCGAAATTGCCAAGACTTTCAGTACGTTTCTTTTCCAAGTATCGGGACTGAGGATCAATGCTCAGCAACATGGATGTTCGCTCCACAGAAGTAGCTCAAGTAGTTCAAGTATAGCTAAGCTAGTAATCCCAAATGGTGAAGCTTGCCCGCCCCTGGGCGCCCGGGTGTGTCGCGCGAGTTGGGATACCACATGGTTCGGGTCGGTCGCTCGGACTGCGATGGGCTGCGGCGAGGCCCGGCGACCCGCGCTTTCCGACCAACACCCCGCCCAGCTAAACTCCCCAACCATGCACTTGCACCCCATCCACCGCCGCTACTACGCTGAAGACCTCGTCCGCCAGCGCCGCGCGTGCGAGCGTCGCCGTCAGGTCTCCTCCCAGCGCCGCGGACGCGTCGACCCGAATCCCCACCAGATCGACGCGGTGATGTTCGCTCTGAGGCGGATTCCGGAGGGCGGCTGCATCCTCGCGGACGAGGTGGGACTCGGCAAGACGATCGAGGCGGGCCTTGTGATCGCCCAACTGCTCGCCGAGGGCGCGACGCGCATCCTCATTGTCGTACCGCGTCCGCTCCTCGGTCAGTGGCAGGCCGAGCTCGTAGACCTGTTTGATATCGAGGCGCTTGAAGCCGCTGATCCGTCAGTCGACACGGAAGAGCAGGGCGTCTTCCTCGCGGGACGCGAGTACGCCGGTGGCGAGGCAGGAGCGTCACGCTTGGCGGCTGCGCCTTGGGACCTTTGCCTCATTGACGAGGCGCACGAAGTCTTCGCGGGGATTCACCGCCGCTACGATAGGGCGGGCATCTATGACGAGGAGAGCCCGCAGGCGCTCATGGCGCACCGGGTCCGCCGGGTGATCGGCGCATCGCCCGTGCTGCTCCTGACGGCGACGCCGATCCAGAATTCGTTGCGTGAACTGTGGGGCCTCGTTCAGTACGTTGACCCGAGCGGCACGCTGCTCGGGGACAAACCCGTGTTCGAGGATGTCTTCTGCGCCGATGATGGCCGTGGGGTTGCGACTCACCAGTCCGAGGAACTTCGGCGGCGACTCGCCACAGTGATACAACGCACGCTCCGGCGGCAGGCACAGGAGTTTCTGGACCGTCCCTTCGTCGGTCGGCGCGCGCAGCTCTTCGAGTACTACATGAGCCCGGACGAGCGCGCCCTTTACGACGACGTAACGGAATACCTCCTGTCGCCTAGCTTGCAAGCCTTCCGGGGGAATGCTCGTCAGCTGCTCCTGCTCGGTTTTCACCGGCGCATGGCGTCGTCGATCCCGGCGCTAGCCGAGAGTCTAGATCGGGTCGCTTCGAGACTGCGCGGAATGCTCGGGGAGGGCGATGCGAGTGAGAATACCGCAGCGGAGTTCACGCGCGACCTTGAGGAAGATGACGACATCGGCGATGGCGCGACTTCGGTTCCGGCGACGCCGCAGCTGCAGGCGACGGAGGCGATCCGGGCCGAACTCGCACAGGTCGAGGGCTTCGTCCGCCGCGCCCGCGCGTTGCCGCGGGACAGCAAGGCGGCGTGCCTCGTCCAGGCCGTACGGATGGTCATAGACCGGCCGACGGACCGGCGCAAGGTCGTGATCTTCACCGAGTCCCTGACAACCCAAGACTACCTGCGCGAGCTCCTGCTCGAACAGACGGAACTGCGCGACGAAGACGTCACGCTGTTCCGGGGCAACAACGACTCGCCGCGGGCTAGGGCAGCGCTCGCCATGTGGCGCGACGCCAATGGCGGCGGCTCCCGGACTCCGAGCACATCGGTGGCCGTGCGCCTTGCGCTCGTTGACGAGTTCCGACAGCGCTCTACGGTCATGATCTCGTCGGAGGCGGGTGCGAAAGGGCTGAACCTGCAGTTTTGCGACACCGTCATCAACTACGACCTGCCGTGGAACCCCCAGCGGATCGAGCAGCGGATCGGTCGGTGTCACCGCTACGGACAGAAGCGCGACGTCACAGTCATCAACTTCCTCGCCCGTGACAACCAGGCGCAGCGGCTCACATTCGACATCCTCAGCACGAAGCTCGATCTGTTCGGCGATGTCCTTGACATGTCCGATGTCGTGTTGCAGACGCCCCGGTCCGACGCTTCCCAAGAGTTGGTCTCAGCGTTGGGCCCGGAGTTCGAGGGCGAACTGCGCCGCATCTGGGACCGGGCGCGCTCGGTCGCAGAGGTAGAGGAGGAACTGCGTCGCCTTGGCGCTTCGCTGGAAGATCGCCGGCAAGCCCTCGAGCGCGTCCGCGAACGCACAGTCGGCCTCATCGAGACCGGCCTCGACAACTCGGTGCGGGACGTATTCCGGCGCATCCGGACGGACCTGACGGCTGAACTCGCCACCTTCGACGCGGAGCTTGAGCGGATGCTCACCGCGTATCTGGACGCGGCCGAGGTGCCTTGGAGCGCGGAGGAGCGCGACGGACGGCGCGTGCTCCACATCGGTGCCTCTACGCGCTTGCCCGCGGCCCTGGTCGGCGGCGCCTCGGTGGCGGTCGGCGGGACACAATCCAACGGCATGGACACTGTGCATCTCTCGCATCCGCTTATCGCGGCGGCCGTCGCTGAAGCCCGCGACGCGGGCACCGATTTCCGGGTCCGATTCGATCTTGGCCCCAACGCCCCGCCAGCACTGCGGGAACGCAGGGGCCGCCGCGGACGCCTGGCGCTGACGCGGATCATGCACCACGGCTTTGAGCGGGAGGACCGGCTGCGGGTAACCGCAGTGTTTGAGGACGCCGAGGTGCTGCGTCCCGCGGAAGCCGCGCTAGATCTCGTCCGCCAGCCGTGCATGGACGTGCCGCCGTTCGATCCGCCGCTTCACGTGACCGAAGAGGATCTCGAGGAAGTCGTGGACGAGGAGCTATTCTTCGACCGCCACGAGTTGGCGAACGCGGACGAGCCGGACTTCCGCGACACGATGGACCAGCTCGACCGCTACCTCGGAGACCGGACGCTGGTGCTGCGGCGCGCGCGCGAGCGACAGCAGCAGCGTCTCGTTGCGGCGGAGCGTGCCCGCGACCGGGCGATGGGTGCCGAGCAGCGAGGCCGGGTGGACACCCAGGTGCGCGCCGCAGAGACCGAACTCGAGCGCCTCGACCGGCAGATCGCCGCGCTGGAGGCGAGAAATGACGACACTTACGAACGTGCACGCAGGCAGGCACACCGTCGGCGTTACGCCGCACCGACGGTCGAGCGCCTGCTGGTAGCGGCGTTCGAGATCGCGTGACCGACCGTGCAGACGCAAAGGAGACCGACGTGGCGTTGACGCTGCTGCACACCGCCGACTGGCACCTCGGGCGCCGTTTCCCCGCCTTCGAGCGCGACCAGGAACAGCAGCTCACCCGTGCGCGGCTCGACGCCGTCGGCCGGATTCTGGATCTCGCCGAGAGCCGCAACGTCGACGCTGTGCTTTGCGCGGGCGATCTCTTTGACGAGCCGTCGCCCGACGAGCCGTGGTGGGGCGGCGTCCTGCGCGAGTTCGCGCGCCGCAACTGGACCCGGCCGGTGATCCTGCTACCCGGCAATCACGACCCGCTTACGCCGAACTCCCTCTACGACCCGTCGCACCCGTTCCGCGCCGGCCTGCCAGCGTATGTCCATGTCGTAGACCGCAAGGGCTGGGAACTGTCCGTGGGAGATGGCGCCATGGTGGTCGCCGCCCCGTGCACCTCACGGGCGGGACAGACAGACCTTGCGTCCTCGCTGCCGGAGCGCGAGGAGGGCGACGACCGCATTCGGATTGGCCTCGTACACGGTCAGACGTTCGACATCGAGGGTCATCAAACGAACTTCCCCATTGCCGTCGGCACAGCTGTGGATCGTGGCCTGGACTACCTCGCGATCGGCGACACGCACGCGTTTCGGGAGGTGGAACCGGAAGCGGCGGTCCCCACCGTGTACCCGGGGGCGCCGGAAGCCACCAACTTCGGCGAACGCGACACGGGGAACGTGGCCATCGTGTTCTTTCCGCGGGATCGACGCCGACGCGCCATCGTTAGACCCGAGTCCGTAGGACGCTGGACGTGGCGGGAGGAAACCTGCACCTCGCTTGCAGCCTTACGAGTGCTGCTTGTCGACCCGGACCTGCGCCGCACCGTCCTGCGCCTCGTCCTCGACATGGAGGTACCGATGGCCGAGTACGACGAGGCAGAGGGCCTTCTCGGCGCGCTGTCCGGCTCGATGGCGGCCAGCCCGAAGGTGGGTGTCCTGACGGTGGACCGTGAGCGGTTCCGGCTGGCGGTGGACGCGCCGATCGAATTCGGGGCGAACCTGCCGGACGCCGTGCGCGTCACCGTTGATCGGCTTCGCGCCAAGGCGGCGACGGAACCGAAGGTCGCCGGACGCGCCTTGCATCACCTGTACCGGCTCGTGCATGAGATGGAGACGGGCTGAGCCATGTGGATCCGTCGTATCGAGGTGCGCCATTGCGCGGGGATCGCCGAAGGGGCGGTGGACGTGCGGCGGGGCTTAAACGTGCTGCACGGCCCCAACGAGCTCGGTAAGTCGACGCTGGTCGCGGCTCTGCGCGCCGCGTTTCTGCTACCTGCCACATCCTCCTTGGCGAGCGCACTGCAGGACTGGAACGCCCAGGAACCCCCCGAGGTGTGTGTGACCTTCGAGGACGACGATGGTCGCGTGTGGCGCATCCGCAAGACGTTTGCCGGCGGTAGCGGCGGCAAAGCGTTCCTCGACGCGTCGCGTGACGGTGAGCATTTCGACACCGATGCGCGTGGCCGCGAAGTCGACGGCAGGCTGCAGGAGCTCCTGCGCTGGGGCATCGAGGCGCCTGGCGGTCGAGGCCGCCGCGGCATGCCGTCGTCCCTCATCACCACGGCGTTGCTGCCCGACCAGGGCGATGTCGAAGCCGTCCTCGACCAAAGCCTCGCCGCCGACCCCGATGCCTCCGGCCGCGATCGGCTGACCGAGGCCCTGCACGCACTCGCGGAAGATCCCCGATTCAAGCAGATCGTCGATGTCGTCCAGGCGCGGGTCGACGAGGCCTTTACGCCCACCGGGCAGAAGCGTCGAGGCAGGGGGTCGCCTTGGCGGGTCCTGGCCGACGACCGCCGGCGGGTCGAGGACCGGGAGCGGGAGGTGCGCCGCCAGTCGGAGGAAGCCGAAGGCGTAAGGACACGCATCGAAGAGGTGAGTGGGCAACTGTCCGACGCCCGGTCGGAGCGCGAACAGCTGCTTGCCGACATTGCGGGGAATGAGGAGGGCGTAGCCCGCAAAAAGGCCTTGAAAGCGGCCGAGGAGCGGTTCACGGAGGCTAAGTCGGCGATTGGTCGGCTTAGGGCGAACGAGAGGGCCGTTGCCGAGGCGAAGGACCGGCTTCAGTCATTGGAGGACGAACGAAAGGAACTCGGCGAGACGCTAGCCGACACGGCGTCCCGCGTGGAAGCGGCACGAGCGCGCCTGCAGGAACTCGAGTCGGGCAATGCGGAACAACGGCGGCGGCTGCGGGAACAGGAACGCGAGAACGCCCGCCTGGAGTTGCAACAGAAGTTGGCGGCATTGGCGGGATGCGTCGAGAAGGCGGCGGAAATCCGCGACCTTGGGGCGGCGGTCAAGGTGGGTGCGCAGGACATCAAACACCTTGAGGCGGCGCTCGACAAGAAGCGCGAGATGCTTGCGGAGGCCGCTCACGCGAACGCGCGGGATGAAGAGAAGATCGATAGCCTTCGACTCAAACGCCTAGTCGCCGGCTACCGGGTGGCCGCGGCGTCGACGGCTTCGCTGGAGAAGGAACGGGCCGATGCTCTTGGGCTCGAACGGCAGGCGAGCGAAAGTGAGGCCCAGGCCGGGGCCATGCACGAGGAGGCCGCCTCCCTCAACGCGCCGGATGAAGAGGAACTCGGCCGACTGCGCGCTGCGGAAGAGGAGTGGCGTATCGCTGCGGCGCAGCTATCGGTCGGGCTCACCGCGGAGCTAACGGTGGAAGCAGCCATCGAGGCCAAAGTGGACGTGGACGGGGATGTGCGGACGCTGACTCCTGAGGTCGGCACGTCTATCGAGTTGGAGGCCACACGGGAACTCGCCCTCGAGCTTCCCGGTGTGGCGAAGTTCCGCGTGCGTGGGGGTGGCCGTGACCTGAAGGAAAAGGCGGATGCCGCAGAGGCCCGCTGGCAGACAGCATCGGGGGCCATGTTCGGCCGCACGGGCTGCAGCAGCCTCGACGAACTCGTGGCCCTGCACCAGCGCGCCGCGCGGCTTCGGTCGCAGGCGGATGAACTGATCCGTGAAGCGGAAGCGGCCGCGCTCCGAGCGGAGGGACGCAACATCATCGAACAACGCCTCGTCACCGCTCGGGCGGAGCGCGACCGGTGCGCGGAAGACTTGGCGGAGAACCTGGAGGCGGGCCAGGCGGTCGACGAGCTGGTCGCGGCTTTCGACGATCCCCTCGATGACGCCGCACTCGGCAGCGAGATCGAAACGGTGCAGACAGACCTGCACGAACGCCAGACGCTGACGGAGCGGATGGGCGCTCGGATCGAGGGCAATGTACGGGAACTGGAGGACAAACGAACGCGACAGAGAGAGCTGGAAGATCAGTTCGCAGAGCAGGCGGCGGCACTCGAGGACTGGAAGGCCGTATTGGAGAATGCCGGCGAGGAGCGGGGGTCGCTTGATCGCGAACTGGCCGCCCTCAACGCAGAACTCAAGGTGCTGCGTACGGAAGCCGAGGACGAGGTCGGGGAAGCACGCACCGTTCTGGAGAGTCTGACGAAGACGCAGACCGAGCAGCAGCGTGCGCACGACGCCGCTGAATCTGCGCTCGGTGAGGCTCGGATGGAACTGGCCCGGCTGGAGGGCGAGGCACCACTCCTGAGAGAGCGTGCGACGGGCCTCGATCTCGATGCTCTGCGGACCGCCCGCGACGCAGCACGGGAGGCGTTTGACGCGTTGCCGCCCCTGGAGGAAGGCCCGGATCCCGATGCCATGCGGGAAGGGGCCGACCGGGCGGGTCGAAGTGTACGGGAGCTCGAGGCTGAGCTACGCAAGGCCGAGGGCGCACTGGAGCAGACGGGCGGTCAGCATCTTGACGAGCGGCGCGAGCAGGCGCAGGAGGCGTCGCAGGCACTGGCGCGGCGCGAGCAGGAGTTCGAACTCGACTACCAGGCGTGGCAACTCCTCCAAGAAACCTTGAGCGAGGCGGAGAAGGCTGGGGCAGCGCATCTCGGCAGCGCTTTGGTGCAGCCGGTCAGCGAACGGATCGCTGGCCTCACCGGCGGCCGGTACGGCGAGCTGGCGCTGGGACCCCAACTCGATGCGACGGGCATCGAGCTCGATGGCTCGGAGCGGGAGTTCGGCACGCTGTCAGTCGGAACCCGAGAACAGATCGCCCTCGTGCTGCGACTAGCGATCGCGGAGGCCTTGGGAACATTCGTGGTGCTCGACGACCAACTCACGCAGACCGACGAGACCCGCATGGAGTGGATGCGACGGCTTCTGGCACAGGCGGCGGAGGGTTCACAGGTTATTGTTCTGACCTGTCATCCGATGGATTACGAGGCCGAGTCGCCGGATCAAGTGGTGGATTTGGGTACGCTGCTATCGCGTAGTGATTAGGCGAGGGCACGTTATCCCAGACGCGGGAACAGATGTTGTAGGCTACGGTGCATGTGAGTACTCACTTCCGTGGTGGGTTGCACGGTCATAGTCGCGCATACCTATAGATACCTTTGACGTTTTGGGCAAGAAACCCGCCTTTCGACTGTGCAGCCCTCATCTGCTCGAAAACGTATTGCGGGACGTCATAATAGTTATAGGTTCCTCCGCTCTTAAACTCGACGGTTAGAACTTGAGCCGCCGCGTCAAACTTGTAGCGTGCGATGTTAGAAGAACTAGGCGTTTCAATCCAATTCAATGTGTGTCTCCTGTCGTGGTGTTGTCGGCGGGATTCCCTAATACGCTTTTGGCATGTTCATACTGGGACGTTTGAGCGCGCCATTGTCGCATGATAATACGGTAGTCCTCCTCCTGCCTCTGCGTGGCCCATCCACCCTCGTCATCATAGCCTCTCGTGGCATCCCCGCGAACGGCGATGTTTGGATCTCGGCTGTCCGGCCATTGGTTGTTCTCCGGCGGATCAATCAGGATTCGCATGGGCAAACTCACTGCTTCGCCCACAATAATTGCCTCTCCTGTACGGAGAATCGGGAGCATATCGAACAACCCCCGGAGATTGTCAGAGGCCGCCCCGGTTACCTGTCCGCGGTCGATGTCATTGGACAGCCGCATCGCTACGATGGTGCCGCATTGGGAGAGAATGGTGGGATCGATTTCCGATGGACGTTGGCTCACGACCATGACACCTACACCATACTTGCGGCCCTCCTTGGCGATTCGCCTTACGGTATTCGATGCTGTTCCGACGTGTTGCCTCCCCAAGTACGCGTGAGCTTCTTCCAGAACAACCAAGAGAGGCCGTAGACGACCACCCTCGGGCAAGTTCCTTCCCCAAAACAAACCATCATAAAGGATGCGCAGCAGAGCACCGATGAGATCGCTCAGCACGGCAGGGGGTACGCCCGAAAGGTCCAAAATCGAGATGGGAGCTGGGCTCCCCAACCAATCTTCAAGCAGCGAATCCAAGTCCTTGGCAGCAGTTCCATCGATATCGGGACGCCAATCGTCCGAGTTGAAAAGGAACGCGAACTGCGGATCTCGTAGCTTCGAGCTTAGGACTCGCAGTTGTTGCCGCATGTTTATTGGGTCGCCTCCCCACTGTACACGTTCCTTGGCCGGTCCCGTGGTCTTGACGGTGCGGTATAACGGTGGCGTTACCGACATTGCATCACCCAGTTCCACCGGCTGCCCCGAAGCATCAACGACGTAGGCGGACTCGACCTCCTCTGGAGCGCCGCCAGGCTTGGGAATGACAGTGCGATGCTGACGCTCGTGTAGGTCGAACCAGAGCTTATGGATACAGAAGGGTACGGGCGAATCTACAGTCAGTTGTTCAGCGATAATTCCCTCGCGCGGTTGAGCTACTAACGACTGCCGCTTGAGCTCCATAATCGCGTCGGCAACGGTGGCTGTTGCCTCGTCATTCAAATCACCGAATGATAGCTTCACCAATTCATCGAAGCTTAGCGCCCAAAAGGGTACGTTAAGCGGCTTTTCGTCGCTTCCGGCGCCCGCGTCCGTAGAAACTCGGAACACTGACGAACGATCCGCTAGCGCTTTGGCGTACTCTCCATGAATATCTAGAACGACGACTCGGGCAGAAGGATAGCGGCTCGGATCAGTCAGAGCAGCAAGAAGACCTGCAACGGTTGTGGACTTACCGGCGCCTGTGGTACCGACTACCGCGGAATGCCGAGTGACGAGCTTGTTGACGTTGAGGCGCGAGGGGATTGACTCTGCACTTGCAAGATGACCGACCGTCACGAAATCAATGGGATCGCCGGGGCCATAGATTTCTCTGAGGTCATCCTCGGTGACGATGTGCACAGCGTCATTGATAGTGGGATGCTGGGATACTCCACGTTCGAACTTTCCAGCACGACCCCGTTCGCCAACTAACTGCACCTTAAGCCATTGGTTGCCCCACGGGGATGGGTCGCCATCTGTCGTTGGAGCAGCGCCTGCACCCACCTGAGAGACTATGCCGAACAACGACGTATAACCCAATGGAATTCGGACGAAGCTTCCGATCTGGCCAATCCGATACGAGTCGCCGTTGTAGAAGCTCAGCCCGGTAGCGGTAGCGGTCACTAGGGAGACACTTACTGAAGTGCCAGCGACGTCCTGCACAGTGCCGATGAGGGTAGGATCACGTCGCATCGTTACCTCGCTGCTCGATGTCGCGAGTGGAGAGCTGGTGAGCTAGCAAACGTCCGAGCGCCTCGAAGTCGCCTAGAAGCCACCTACAATTTGACCCAGTAGCCGGTGCGCTTTCAGCCGCGATCTTCGTTTCTACAGCTATCGAATAAGCAGGGTTTCCGTCCTTTGGCTTGTTATCCCACACGCGATCAATCGTTCCAACAACCCCACCATCAGCGGCGAGGAGAGTCAAGTTGGCGTGCCGTTTCGCAAGCTCAGTTGCTTTTGGTGCGGTGTTGCGATCACCAAACACCATGCCAAGACATGCGGCACTTGGGTTTCCCGAAAGTCCCTGAGCGACAATGGCATTGATATGCTCGTCGCTGAATGAGTACCCACAAGTGACAAGAACGCATTGATCGGAGCGCAGGAATACTCGTAACCGATCAAGCATCGCGTAGTATGGCATCTGCCGACTTTGATCGTACTTGAGATGGGACGGGTAGATTAGAAGTTGCTCGCCCTCGACGATGTCCCGGCTGCGCCGGATCTTTTGCTTGGCAGTCATCCACCAGTTAATTGAGCCGTGAATTTTCCAAAGCCGTGCCCAACGCGGTGGCAGATCATCCTCCACCATCGAGTCAAGATCTAGGAACGCGCTGTCGGACCCGACAAATCCGTCGAAGTATGGAACGAGTTGCTCTTCTAGTGCTTCTTCGAGTGACAAATCGTAGTTTGTCGTAAAAATCTCTACCGGTTTCTCTCGCGGAATAGCCTGAATCCAACTTGCCAACACATGGTACGGGGTACCGCTCGCGGGGAGGGGCTTGCTGGCGATCTTCCGTACCTGCTTGCAGATTGCGCGATCCAATTTGTCCAGATTGTCTGCAGAAAAACCATCGATCTCGCCCGCTCCACAAAGAGATTTTAGAGTCCGAATGTGGCTCAGTACATCTTCGATCGTCGGCGTGGGGATGCCACGTGCGACGACGCGGTTCCACGCAATCCGGGAAATCTCTCTCAGTACATCGTCGTTGTCCAAGTGGTCCTTGACCTGCTCGGTGAGGCCGCTAATGCCAGGGATCAGCGGCTCTCCGTCAGCGCCTGGAATGGACAATGAACAACCGGCGCCAATGAAGAAGCCAATGCGCATCTTGTTGGGAGCAAGGCGCTGTAACAGGTCGGTGGTCCGACGGTATGGACAGTGCCCCTCGACATCTGACATCGTCGCGTCTGGTGTCGATGTTGCGGATCCCGTAGTTGGCTGACCCGCTGGGGTGGCGTTAGGTGCAGCCGAATCCGTTTGCTCTTGTTCCACCATGCGCCCAATGTGCGGAAGTGCTTGGAAGATAATGGTATCGGGGATCTGCATGCAATAGTTAGGGCATCGGGGTCGTGTCCTCCATGCGTCCGCCCATCCATGGCGAAATCCGTGGTGCAGGGGAGGGGTGCGATCCGCACTACGCCTGAGGGGTGGCCGCCATGCATGCGGGATGAGGTTGCGGGAGGGCGTTCTCGAGGCGATACCTGTACCGGTACGTGAAGTTGAGAACGTGGCGAGAGAGCGCAATCGGGAGCGCCAAGCGTCTGACGATGACAGGTTGGACGCCGAAACGCGGGAGGTTATGGAGGAGTTGCTGGTAGCCCGCGAATTGGCTCGGCTCGGCCTTGGAATGGAGATGGTGATAGCGCAGAAGAGCGACCTGTCGACTTAAGTCGCGTGTTTGGTCGCGTTTGGCGTTTGAAGGCGTGGTGGGACACCGGTTCGTAGCAGCAATCTGCGGGAGAGGATCAGGGAAGGCTGACGAAAGCGTGCCGAATAGGTCGCTGTCAGTGTTTGCCTTTCGGACAGACGCTCGTCGGAAGGTGGAGATCTGAACGAGGCCGGGAAGGTCGGCCATCACACTGAACTGTGCTCCTCCAATTCGCTGGGCCGTCAGGAATAGTTGGCCCGTTCTCGACAAATGGAACCTCGCGGCGGCGACAATCACACGCACTGTGGCAATATCCCCGCCCAAGGAATCGAGACGATGACGGAACACGCACCGATATCGGAGGTAGCTACATCGGGCACCGCCCCGGTGCTCGACGTGTTCGCCCTCCGCGATAGCGTCGTCGACGAGTACAAAGGCTTCGCGACATCGTTCACGACGATCCACGCTCCAGACATCCGCGAGCAGGTGGAGGCCATCTACGCCGAGGATCGCTACTGGCCCGAGCCGCTGATCCAGATCAATCCGAGCTACAAGCGGTCGACGGACGTCGACGCCTTGGTAACGAAAGGCGTTCTGGACCCAGGCTGCGCGGACATCTTCCGCGCGGACGGCGAGGTCCTGTCCCTCTACAAGCACCAAGAGCAGGCCATCGCACTGGCCGCCGAGGGAGAGAGCTTCGTGGTGACGACCGGTACCGGATCCGGAAAGTCGCTCTGCTTCTTCGTCCCCATCGTCGACCGCGTGCTGAAGGCGCGCCGTGAGGCCACCGAACGACGAACCTCCGCCATCGTCGTCTACCCGATGAATGCTCTTGCGAACTCGCAGATGGATGAACTCGCCAAGTTCGTCGATCAAGTACCTGGAGAACGGCCGATCACTTTCGCCCGATACACCGGCCAAGAGGACATGGATGAGCGGAAGCGCGTCGCGGACCGTCCGCCGGACATCCTCCTTACCAATTTCATGATGCTGGAACTCCTCATGACGCGGCAGGAGGACGTCGACCGCCGCGTCATCGGCAATTGCGCGGGCCTGAGCTTCCTCGTTCTGGACGAGTTGCATACGTACCGCGGCCGTCAGGGCGCGGACGTGGCTCTGCTGGTGCGCCGGGTCCGGGAGCGACTGCAGCCGGAGAGACTCGTATGCATCGGCACGTCGGCCACGATGGCGAGCGAAGGGTCGCTCGACGACAAAAACCGCATCGTCGCGGGCGTGGCCTCGAAGCTCTTTGGGACCGGCATTGCAGAGAGCAACGTCATCACCGAGACGCTCGAGCGCATCACCGATTCGACGGCCACTGCGGATTCGGTAGCGCCACTGCTTGGCGCGGCGATCAACGCTGGAATACCAAGCCACGTCCCCGATGCCGCGCTCCGCGAGCACCCGCTCGCCGTGTGGGTGGAGACGCGCCTTGGCATCTCGTTCTCGGAGCTCGACCAGCGTTGGGTCCGGGCCAGGCCCAAGACCATGACCGAAGCAGTGGCCGATCTCGCGGAGGAATCCGGTCGACCCCCGGATGCCTGCCGCACGGTGCTGCGCGATTTCCTTCTTGTATCAAGCGAGACCGAGCGATCAAGGACCGGGAACGCCGTGGCGAGTGAGAAGAGCTTTTTCGCCTTCAAGCTCCACCAGTTCATCTCGGGAGCCGGACACGCCTACGCGACGATCGAGCCGCCCGGCGAACGCACCGTGACGGTCGATGGACAGCGGTTCCTTCCGGGCCAACCGGAGAAGCGCCTCTACGCCGTGCATTTCTGCCGCGAGTGTGGACATGAGTACCACCCCGTGCGGCTGGTGCAACAGGCCGACGGTCCGGTCTGTCTCGCGCGCGACATCGACGACGCACCCCCAGCCCTAGGAGACCAGACCGACGGAGACCCCGTCGAGACAAGCCCCGAAGGGCTGTTCGGCTTCTTGACGCCGCATCCTGTCAATGATGCCGCCTTCACGTTTGACGACCGCGACGAGGACTATCCCGAGACGTGGCTGGAGTTCGACTCCAATGGAAACCCACGACTCAGAAGGTATTACCGAGATGCCCGTGTTCGAACTTTTCTGGTTGCGGCGGACGGCCGCATCGGCGCGGGGACGAAGGTGTGGTTCCAGCCTGGCAAGTTCCGGCTCTGCCTGCGTTGCCGGAACACTCAAGGCGGCGCGGCACGTGATCGCACCCGTCTTGCTTCGCTTTCTGCGGAAGGCCGCAGCTCGGCCACCACGGTACTCGTCGCGAGTGCGCTGCGCTGGATGCACGGTGGCGAGTCGGCGATGGATGCCTACACGCGGAAACTCCTGGGTTTTACGGACAACCGCCAGGACGCCGCCCTGCAGGCGGGTCACTTCAACGACTTCCTCTTCGTGAGCCTCGTCCGCGCCGGATTTCTCGGGGCGCTGCGGGAGGCTGGCGCGAACGGCCTGCGCAGCGACGAACTCGGCGGAGCCCATCAGCGCAGTTTAGGCTTCGACCGGGCGGATCCACAGATCCGTGCCGAATGGCTATCGGAGCCCACGCTACGGGGCTCCAATCTGGACCGGACCGAAGGTACTCTGCGCCAGGTGCTGGCCTATCGCATCTGGTTCGATCAGCGGCGCGGTTGGCGGTACACCAACCCCAACCTCGAGCAACTCGGCATGGTCCAGGTCCAGTATCTGGGCCTTGAGGATCTCGCCGCAGACGAGGAGCTGTTCGCCGAGTCGAACCCGTTGCTCAAGCACGCCCAACCCGGTGTCCGGGCGGCGGTCTATCGCGAATTGCTGGATCACATGCGCAAATGGATGGCGATCCGCAGCCAAGTCCTCGACACCGCCGTACTGGAACAACTGGTGTCCCAGTCGCACAGTCGCCTTCGTCCTCCTTGGGGCCTCGACATCGACGAGAAGCCAAGAGCCGCGCGCTGGTTGATGGTCGTCGCGCCCACGCGCCGGACGAGCACCCTCCGCGACCTGGACATGATCGTACGCGGCGGCTCCCGCAGCGGGCTCGGGCGCACCCTGCGCTCCACGAGACTCTGGGGTGGAGACGCGTCAGTCCGGGACTTGAAGTCGCAGGAGTTCGACCAACTCGTTGAGGACCTGCTTCGAGCCGGCGCAACGCATGGTCTCGTTTCGGAGGAGAGCACACCTTTCGACCGGCCCGGCTGGCGCCTGAACGACGCGTGCGTCCTCTTCCAGCTCGGAGGTGCGTCGGAGGATGGCGGCGATGCTAGGCAGAACGCGTTCTTCCGGGATTTCTACGACAACCTCGCGACAATGCTCCATACGCCCCCGCACCCGCTGTTCGGGTTCGAGGCGCGCGAGCACACCGCGCAGGTCGACCCGGACAACCGCGAAATCCGCGAGAAGCGTTTCCGATTCGGGGACCGAGAACGTCAGGAGCTCGACAGCGACCCACAACGCCTGCGGGAGGCGCGCGAGGCCAACCGGTTCCTCCCAGTTCTTTTCTGCTCCCCGACGATGGAACTCGGCGTCGACATTGCGGCACTGAACGCCGTACACATGCGCAACGTGCCGCCTACGCCCGCAAACTACGCCCAGCGTGGCGGAAGAGCAGGTCGCAGTGGACAGGCGGCGCTGGTCATCACGTATGCGTCGTCCCAAAGTCCCCACGACCAATACTTCTTCCAGCAGCCGAAGGCGATGGTCCACGGCGAGGTACGCGCGCCGATACTCGAGCTGGCAAACCGCGACTTGATCGATAGCCATCTCCAGGCGGCGTGGCTCTCGTGCGTCGATCAACCGCTGGACCCTTGTATCGCGGAGTTACTCGTCCTCACCGACGCCAACCGGCCCATCGAGCCGGACATCAAGTCTGCACTCGAGGAAAGACGGGTCGCGGCCAGTGCCGGTGAGCGTATCCGACGCGTCCTCGATCTGGTTGCGGACGATCTCACCCCCGAACTGGCGCCCTGGTACACGGGCCGGGACGCCTATGCGGATGCCATCGTGGCAATGGCGCCTCGGCGCTTCGACGATGCGTTCGACCGCTGGCGGGATCTCTTCTCCGCCGCCGAGGAGCAGCGGGATGCTGCGCGCAAAACCATGGACGACTACTCGGCGTCCTACCGAGACAAACGCGCCGCGCAGACCCGCCACGCGCAGGCGGTGGATCAGCTCAACCTGCTTCAGCGCGGTAAGAGCGTGTTTTCCAGTGACTTCTTCACGTATCGCTACCTTGCCACCGAGGGCTTTCTACCCGGCTACAACTTCCCGAGGCTGCCGCTGCTTGCGTACGTGCCGGCCAGTCGAGACGGCCGGGGCCGGCAGGCGTACCTGCAGCGTCCACGCTTCTTGGCGCTCGCCGAGTTTGGCCCTCGCAGTCTCGTCTATCACGAGGGGCGCGCCCACCGCGTCGTGCGTGCGCTACTCTCGGCTGGCCACCGGGAGTCGGCCACGCCCGAGACGCAACTCGCCACCAAGGCCGTGCGCATCTGTGCGCACTGCGGTGCGGGGCATTTCCGCGATGACGTATCGATGTGCCACGCCTGCGGAACTTCCTTGGGCGACGCCGAGGTGGTGGGCAACACCTATCGGATAGAGAACGTCGCCACATATCCTGCGGAGCACATCACGGCCAACGACGAGGAACGACAGCGCCAGGGATTCGATCTGCAGACGACCTTCGAGTGGGCAATCCGCGACCAGGAAGTGGACGTGCGGCTGGCGACGGCCGCCGACGCGGACGGCGAGATCGCGCACTTGGCGTACGGCCCTGGTGCGACTATCACGCGCCTCAACAAAGGGTTGCGCCGCCGGGCGAACAAGAAGATTCTCGGCTTTCTCATCGATCCGGTGTCGGGATACTGGGCCAAGAACGAGGAGGAGGATGCGGACGAGCGCGAGATCGACCCCACGGCCGCGCCCCGCCAGTGGATCGTCCCCAGCGTCCAAGACCGCAAGAACGCACTGCTCTTTCGGCCGGTCGGCGACCTGTCGGAGCTCACGCTGACCACCTTGCAGCACGCGATCCTGCGTGGCATTGAGGCCGTGTTCCAGCTCGAGCAAGGTGAAATGCTCGCGGAACCAATGCCCACCCGCGACGTGCGCAATGGCTTCTTGCTCTACGAAGCCACCGAAGGCGGCGCGGGAGTGCTCACCCGGCTCGTGAGCCAAGAGACGAGCCTCGCCGAGGTCGCCAGAGCGGCACTTGAGATCATGCATTTCGTGGTAGACGACTCTCTGCCCGAATCGCCATCGGACCTAGCGGACCAGCCGGGGACGAGCTGCGTCGCGGCCTGCTACCGCTGTTTGATGTCGTACTACAACCAGCCCGATCACGAACTGTTGGATCGCCGGGACGATGTCGCCCGGGCCATGCTGCTACGGTTGGCGCGTGGAGGCACCGTGTCGAGCGAGGACCGTCAGTCACCGGACGCTGGTCTGGTTACTGGGAACGAATTGCATGAGAGTCGGTGGCACGCCGAGGCGTCACGGCATGGGATTCCCGCGCCGGACGCCAAACCACTGGCGGCTGGCGACCGTTCCGTGTGTTGCGTCTGGCGCAAGCACTACGTTGCGGCGCTCGTCGAGGAGGCTGATTTCCGGGCCTTGCGGCCACTGGAGGATCTCGGCTTCGAAGTCATTCAATTCGAGGATCCCGCAGAATGGATACCGGCTTTTGCGCGGCTCGCTTCCGCCTTGGGACGGGCACCGTGAGCGACCTTGCCTATGCGCCGGGGAGTCTGTTCAGCGCCCGCGGCAGGGAGTGGGTCGTCCTCGGCGGAAGCTCCGCGGAGACGCTTCGGGTTCGTCCGGTCACGGGATCGGACGAAGACCAGACCCTGATTCATCTTCCGCTCGAAATCGAGCCGGTACGCGAAGCCCGTTTCCCTCTGCCTGGCGCGCACGAACTCGGCGGGCATGACTCGGCCCTGCTGCTGCGCGACGCATTGTTGCTCTCACTGAGGCGCGGCGCTGGCCCGTTTCGGAGCTTCGGCCAGA
This sequence comes from Candidatus Azotimanducaceae bacterium, assembly GCA_965203615.1. Lineage (GTDB taxonomy): Bacteria > Pseudomonadota > Gammaproteobacteria > Pseudomonadales > Azotimanducaceae > VXNE01. Next base: position 2,160,485 of record OZ241900.1, on the reverse strand, counting down.
TCTCGGTGGAACCCCGCGCGTACCAGCTCGTGCCGCTCCTCATGGCCCTCAAGCTGGATCCGGTGCGGCTGCTCATTGCTGACGACGTGGGCGTCGGCAAGACGATTGAAGCCCTGCTCATCGCGCGCGAGTTGCTTGACCGCGGCGACATCGACCGCACCGTCGTTCTATGCCCACCACATCTCGTGGACCAGTGGATCACAGAGTTGGAGGTGCGCTTCCACATCCGCGCCGTGCCCGTAACCGCCCGCAGCGCGCCGCGTCTGGAGCGGGGCATTCCCCCGGGCGTCAGCATCTTTTCGGTGCATCCGCACACGGTCGTCAGCCTCGACTACGTCAAGACCCGGGAACGGCGCGACAATTTCCTCAACGCGTGCCCCGACTTCGTGATCGTGGACGAAGCCCACACTTGCGCGTCCTCGGGCCGGGGCCGGCATCAGCGCTACGAGCTACTCCGGGGACTGGCCGACGACCCCACGCGACACCTCGTAATGTTGACTGCCACGCCCCATAGCGGGGACGACGCGGCGTTCTACCGGCTGCTCGGCCTTCTCGCCCCGGAGTTCGAGAGGCTGGCTGACGCGACGGGGAATGAACGCCGCCGGCTCCGCGAACGCCTCGCGAGTCACTTCGTTCAGCGACGCCGACCGGACATCGCGGAGTGGCGAGAAGGCAATATCTTTCCGCGTCGCGAGACAAAGGAGATCACCTATAAGCTGAGCGGGGCGTGGGAGGCATTCCTCAACGGCGTCCTCGACTACTGCGCGGAAGTGGTGGAGGCGGATGCCGGAGACGAGGAACGCCAACGCCTCAATTTCTGGGGGACGCTGGCTCTGCTGCGCTGCGCGGGGTCGAGCCCGATCGCTGCGGCAATGGCCTTGCGCACCCGTGCCGGGGATGACCTGGGTGAAGAGGCCCGCGAGGATCTGTTGAATCGCATCTTCGACGGAGAGGTCGATGCGCTCGTCGCGGACGACCTGGAGCCCCCGCTCGGCGTCGACGATCCGGCGCTGCAACGGCTCATTGGGCAGGCGGAGCGACTTGCCGGTCAGGCCGATGATCCGAAGCTCGAAACCGCCTCGGCGCATGTAGCGGAACTGGTCGCGGAGGGGTTCAGGGTGGTGGTCTTCTGCCGCTTTATCGCGACGGCCCACTACGTGGCCCGCCATCTCGGGAATAGCTTGGCGGACATTGCCGTCGGGGTCGTGACCGGCGAGATGCCCCCGGAAGAGCGCGAGGCCCGAGTGGCCCGGATCGGCGCCGACGAAGAGCGGCGAGTTTTGGTCGCCACCGACTGTCTCTCTGAAGGGATCAACCTGCAGGAGCACTTCGATGCCGTCGTCCACTATGACCTTTCGTGGAACCCGACGCGCCACGAGCAGCGGGAGGGTCGCGTTGATCGTTTCGGCCAGCCGAGCCCGACGGTGCGCGCCACGCTCATCTACGGCGCGGATAACCCGATGGATGGCGCGGTGCTCCAGGTCATCCTCCGAAAGGCCGCCCGCATCCGCGAAGAACTCGGCGTCCCGGTACCCATACCGGACGAGGGCCACTCGCTCACGCAGGCGCTGCTCAAGGCGGTGCTCTTGCGACGGCGCGGGCGTTCCGACGTGTTCGAGGGTGAACAGCTTGAGCTTTTCGAGAGGCAGTGGGAGGACACCGGGGAGAAGGCCAGGAGTAGCCGAACCGTGTTCGCCCAACGCCGCATCAGACCCGACGAAGTGCTGCCCGAATGGCACAAGAGCTTGGCCGCGATCGGTGGCCGGGACGATGTGCGGCGCTTCGCGAGCCGGGCGCTCGCCCGTCTCGGTTCGGGACTGGAAGCGGGCAGCAGGGGATTCAGGGTGCCAACGCTATCCCTGCCTGATGCCGTGCGCGAGCGCCTCGAGACGGATGACATCACGGGCACCGTGGCCGTGGACTTCACCTATCCCGCAGCGCTTGGCTGTCGTCCGGTCCAGCGCAGCCACCCGCTCATCGCCGTGCTCGCCGACACCCTGCTCGTCCGGACCTTGGCGGAGGAGGAAAGTGATGTATCGGCAAGCGATCCGGCGATGCTCGGTCGCGTCGGTTGCTGGATTTCGGAAGCCGTCCAGGGCCGGACGACCGTGGCCCTGCTCCGGCTCCGCCACCAACTCCTGTCCCGCCGACGGCAAAACGAAACGATGTTGATGGTGGAAGAGGCGGCGGCGCTGGCCTGGGTGGCCTCGCGCACCCAAGCGCCAATCTCCGGCTCCGAAGCACTCTCGCTGCTCGAACTTCCTCCAGTGGGAGATCCCCCACAGCATGTGCGCGAGCGCGAGACCGCGCGAGCCCTCGCGCTGCTTCAGGAAAGGGGGTCGGATCTCGAAGCGTTTACGGCGACCCGAGCGAACGCCCTGCTCGATGACCATTTGCGGGTGCGCGAAGCCAGCCGGGCGACCGGGAGCACTTCGGTACAGGCCCAGCCGCGTCCGGACGTGATTGGCGTTTACGTGCTCCTGCCCAAAGTGGACTGATCATGGCGCCTCGTCGAAGCCAGCTAGGCGAGGCCCGCATCGCCTTCGAAGCACTCTCTATCGAGGGCGGTTTGCTTGGCGCGGACTGGCTCGGAAAGGTCGCGCAACTCCAAGTTGGTGCGCAGGAGTGGGGTGACTACCGCGTTCCAGATGGACTACAAATCCGAGACGAGATCGCCCGGAGTTGGCGCATTGCCCAGGCCTGCTTTCAGGCGATGGAGGCGGGTCGGGCTGGAGGAGGCGACCGTACCGCACTTGTGGAGCACTTCGTTGAGGGCTTCTTGCGCGACGCCTTGTGCTTCGCTTCTCTGACGCGAGCGGAACCGACGACGGTCGACGACCGCGTGTATCCCGTCAGCTTCTTCGCGCTCGGTGATCGCGTCCCCGTCGTGGTGGCTCCGTTGGGAGTGGGCCTGGACGCTCCTCTACCGGAACTCGGGGACGAGCACCGGCGGCGGAGCGCTTTCGGTCTCTTGCAGGAGACGCTGAACGTGTCCAGTGCGGCGCTGTGGGGCCTTACAACGGACGGCCTCTCGATGAGGATCGCGCGGGACAACGCGAGCCTCGCTCGACCGGCATGGATCGAGGCCGATCTCGGCAGGATGTTTACAGAGGATCTTTATCCCGACTTCGCCGCGCTGTGGCTCCTTGCGCACGAATCCCGCTTCGGTCGCGCCGAAGACCCTCCGGAAGCTTGTCCCCTCGAGGCGTGGCGGGAAGCTGGCCGGGAGGAGGGCACCCGGGCGCGGGACAGGCTGAGTGACGGCTTCCAGCAAGCGCTCCAAATCCTGGGGCAGGGGTTCCTGTCGCACAGTGCGAACAACGAACTTCGCGCCGCGCTGCGCAAGGGCGATCTGACCCCGGAGGAGTTCTTTGGGCAGCTCCTGCGCCTTGTCTACCGGCTCGTTTTCCTGCTCACGGTCGAGGAACGCGACTTGCTGCATCCCAAGGGCGTTTCCTTATCGGAACGCGAGCTCTATTCCGAAGGATATGGGCTCCGTCGGCTTCGCGACCGGTCCGTCCGCCGTAGTGCCCACGACCGACAGGGCGATCTCTGGGAGGCACTCAGGATCGTCTTCCGGGGCCTTGCAAGTGGTGAGCCACGGCTCGGCCTCCCCGCCTTGGCCGGACTGTTCGGACGGGAGGAGTGCCCGGAACTCGACGAGGCGAAGCTTGATAACCGTGCGCTTCTCGGTGCGTTGTTCCAACTCGCTTGGCTTCGCGAACCCGCCGGCCTTGTGCGGGTGAACTGGCGGGACATGGGACCGGACGAACTGGGCTACGTCTACGAGGGCATGCTGGAACTGGTCCCCCAGATCACCGGGAACGCACACGCCTTCTCCTTCGCGAGCGCAGAAGAGAGCCTCGGCCACGCGAGAAAAACCACCGGCAGCTACTACACGCCGGACGAGCTCGTGCAGGTGCTGCTTAGGACCGCGCTCGATCCGGTCATCGACCGCACGGTCGACGCCAATCCCGAGGAACCCGTCGATGCCCTGCTAAACCTGGCTATCGTCGACCCAGCGTGCGGCTCCGGACACTTCCTGCTCGCAGCGGCACGACGGCTCGCCGACCGCATCGCTCGGCTCCGGGCCGGTGGCACCCCCACGCCGGAGGATTACCAGGGTGCGCTTCGTGACGTGGTCCGCCGATGCATCTATGGCGTGGACGCGAATCCGTTGGCGGTGGAGATCTGCAAAGTCGGCCTCTGGATGGAGTCGATCGATCCGGGGTTGCCGCTGACGTTCCTGGAGAGCCACATCCGCTGCGGCAACTCGCTCATCGGTACGAACCGCGAGTTGATGGGCGACCAGGTGCCGGACGCGGCGTGGGCAGTCCTTGAAGGAGACGACAGAAAGGTCACCAACGCGCTCAAGCGGCGCAACAAAGTGCAGGTCGTGGGTCAGCGACGCCTATCGTTCGAGGTTCGCGACGAAACGGATGGAGTACGCGATGCGATGCGTGCGGTGGAGGAGATCCCGGACACCGACGCCGACGCGTTGGCCGAGAAACAGCGACAGTGGGAGGAACTCCTTGCCTCGCGAGCCTACGAGCGGGAGAAGCTCGTGGCCGACGCGTGGTGTGCAGCTTTCCTGTGGCCGAAGGACGAGTCTGGGCAGATCTTCGAGGCCGCCCCCACGACGGACGCTTGGCTTGCCCTCCGCGACCGGCAGGAACCACCTTCCTCTACGTTCCTCGATGCCACGCAGAGAATCGTTGAGGACTACGGCATCTTCCACTGGGAGCTGGCGTTTCCGGAAATCTTTGCGCGGGGTGGCTTCGACGTCGTGCTGGGCAACCCGCCGTGGGAGCGGGTCAAACTCCAAGAACGGGAGTTCTTCTCCAAGCGTGAGCCGTCCATCGCGAAGGCGCGGAACGCTGCTGAACGAAAGAACCTCATCGCGGCGCTTCCAGCCACGGACCCAATGCTCTGGTGGGAGTGGACCCGCGCATCGCGCATCGCACAGGGGCAGAGCCATTTCGCACGGCAATCCGGGCGCTACCCGCTTTGCGGGAAGGGCGACATCAACACCTATGCGTTGTTTGCGGAACATAATTGGAGCGTACTCGCGCGTCGCGGATGTGCCGGCTTCATCGTCCCCGGGGGGATCGTCACTGACGACACCACCAAGGAGTACTTCCAATCCCTTCTCGACAGTAGCGCCCTTGCCAGCGTCCATCACTTCGAGAACGAGAGTCTCGTGTTCAAGGGCCTCCACCATGCTTATCGGTTCGTGCTGCTGACGATTGGAGAAGCCCGAACGGCGGATTTGGCGTTTTATGCTAGGCGTGCAGTCGATCTTGAGGACCAGCACCGACACTTCGAGCTGACACCTGCGGATTTTGGCACCCTGAACCCGAACACGCGTACCTGCCCCACGTTTAGATCTCGTCGCGACGCCGACATCAATTTGGCGATGTACCGCCGAGCGGGTGTTCTGTGGCAAGAGGACGACCCTGATGGAAATCCATGGGGTCTAAGGTTCGTGCGCATGTTCGACATGGCCAACGACTCCCGCCTGTTTCGTACTCGAGCCGAGTTGGCGTCGGCTGGTTGGAGGCTCGATGGAGATCGGTTTGAGCGGGACGGAGATGTCATAGTGCCTCTGTATGAGGCAAAAATGATCCACCAATTTGACCACCGCTTCGGAACCTACGAGGCGCAGCGCGAGGCTCAGGCGAACCAAGGAAAGCTCCCCGAACTGGACCACGTTGCCCATGCCGATACGGGGCGGGTAACGGTGCCGAGATACTGGGTTCCCAAGGACGCGGTTGAGGCAAGGTTGGATGGTGTCTGGGACAGGCGTTGGTTGCTCGGTTGGCGGGACATAGTCCGCTCGCATGACCTCAGAACCGTTATTGCCTGCATCATTCCGAGGCTCGCTGTGAACCACACGTTTCCGCTGGCGATGCCGTCTCTTGATCCGCAAGTTGTGGCCTGCCTCTACGCCAACCTGTCGAGCATTCCACTTGATTATTGCGCTAGGCAGAAGGTCGGTGGAGTTCACTTGACGTTCTTCACAATGCGGCAGCTTCCGGTGCTGCCCTCGCAGGCGTATTCCACCCATGCGCCGTGGGCAACTTCGATGCGCATTCGTGACTGGCTGCTCGCGCGCGTCCTTGAGCTCACCTACACGGCGTGGAACCTGAAGCCCTTCGCCGACGATTGCGATGACGACGGCCCGCCCTTCATTTGGGATCACGAGCGCCGCTTCCAGCTCCGGTGCGAAATTGATGCCGCCTTCTTCCACTTGTACGGCATCTCGCGAGATGACGCCGCCTATATCCTCGACACGTTTCCGGTCCTCGCGCGGTCGGAGGAACGTGAGCACGGCGAGTATCGGACCAAGCGCGTGGTGCTGGAGACCTACGATGCGCTGGCGACCGCCGCGGCGCGGGGCATACCGTACAATTCGCCGCTCGGACCACCGAGGAGGGCGACATGAGCCGACTCCAGTTCCGCGAAATCCGTCTTGAAAACTACCGTTGCTTCGACGAGCTGACGCTTCCACTTGAGGAAGATACAACCGTCCTCTTCGCAGAGAACGGCGGCGGAAAGACTGCGCTCCTCAACGCGCTCGCGATGGGCCTCGCCGTGGTCCAGAGGGGTTCATCGAATATCCTGAAGCTCGACGCAGGGCGCGATCCCAAGATGCGCACACTCGAAGAGCAGGGGAGACGCGAGCCGGTCGGCGAATGCCAGTTGACGTGGACCGCAGCGGTGGGCGACGCGGAATCCGTCACTTGGGCAATGACAGTCAAACCCGGTACCCGGTCTGTAGTCGCCACGAACTGGCACCGACCGATTCTCGACGCCTTGGAGCGAGTTCGAGTGCCCGGGAAACGCTGGCCCTTGTTCGCGTGGTACGGCGTTGATCGCTTGAACCGCTCCCGCGACCGTCGCAAGGTCGAACTTACGCGGGACCGATGGGAAGCCTACGACTCCTCGCTCGACCCGGACCTTGACGAGGCCCCGCTGATTCAGTGGCTCCAGGACGAGTTTCTCGGGGACGTGGTCCGCCGACAGTACAAAGTGCCGGAACGTTCGTTCCATCAGGCCGTGATGGAGGCAACGGTACGGGCAACTCCCGGCGTTACGAACGCCTGGTACGATGCGGCGGCGCGAGCCCCGGTGGTGCGCTTCGAGAATGGGCATACGGCGCCTTGGTCCGAACTGTCCGACGGCTACCATGTGTTCATCGCGCTGGTCGCCGATATCGCCCGTCGCGCCGTCATGCTCAACGAGTTGGATGGTGCCGAGGCACCGGCCCGCGTGGAAGGCGTGGTGCTCATAGACGAACTAGACCTGCACCTGCATCCGCGATGGCAACGCATCGCGCTACCGCGCCTTCGCGAAGCTTTCCCCAGACTCCAATTCGTTATCTCGACGCATTCGCCACAGGTCCTGAGCAGCGCCGAAAACCGCCAAGTGCGCCGCCTCGTTGATGGCCAGCTTCAGGACTGGGACGTGTTCGTATCGGGGCGCGACAGCAACGCAATTCTCCGCGACCTCATGAACACCGATGATCGCGACGACGAAGGTGCGGTCGCGCTTCGTGATCTACACCAAGCGATCGACCGAGGCGACCGGCAACTCGCTGATCGTCTCCATGCGGAACTGGCGGAAAGGTGGGGATTCAATGACCCGACGCTGATCCGCGCCAGAGGGTTCATGGAGGACTAGATGCGGGGACTGGAAAAGCCCCAGCCACCCGCGAATGTGAGCCCCGACGGTCAAGCGCCGCGGCGATTCGTGGATGCTGAGCGCGAATACCTCGCGTCGCTCGGAGGCAGGGCCAACAAGTCCGGGTTCGCGAGAACAGAGTTCAATCAGCTCGACAAGGCCAAGCTCCGCGAAGTCATGTACCGCGAGCAGGGATCGATCTGCGTCTATTGCGAACGCAGGCTCTCGGAGGGCGTGCCGACACCCCCCGTGGAGCACTGGCGCCCCTTGCGCGCCGCCCCGGAATTCGCCATCCACTGGAAAAACCTATACCTCTCCTGCCCAACGGGAGATACCTGCGATAGAAGGAAGGGCCGTCGACGGCTCAAGGCGAAGGACCCGGACCCGGACCTTCCCTGGCCTACCGACTTCGCTTACGAATGCGTCGTCGGTTTCACCACCGCAGGCAACATGTACGTCCGCAACGACATACGCTTGGACCAGGCAATTCGAAGTGCCCTCGAACTGGCCATCGGCGTCGGTCAACCCAGTGGCCAACAACGTCGCGCTATCCTCAACCTCAATCATCCAACCCTTCTCGAAGCCCGGAGGGCAGCCTTGGACAGCGAGCGGACGAGACTGAAGAGCGACTTCGGTCATCACACCCCATCAGGCGAGGATCGAGCTAACCGCGCTACGCAGATTCTGGCCCGGCACCCGCTTCCCGAGCACGTGAGCATTCGCGTCGCGTGGCTGCGCAGGACCTTGGCGCGCGGATTGTGAAGCTATCGGCCGTCACGATCACCCGTCTGGAGAAGGCCGCGACCGACAACGGCTTTGACCTCGAACTGGTCCACCGGACCGACTGGCTTTCCTTCGGCAGTAGCCAGACCTCGATGCACATCTGGCTCACGGTCCTGGAAGAGTCCCGTGTTCTCGCCGCCGTATCGCGGGCGGATGTCCTCGACGGCTTGGCTACCCTCGGCACGCCCTCCACGAACCTGCTCCCGAACAACGCCGCCGGCGCACTTGTCGTCGACGACATGGCCGCCCTCCATCGTCTGCTCCGCCGCGCCTTCCAGCTATCTCGCACGCTGCCTGACGCCCTACTTCAAGCCTTCGAGGCCGAGACCGCAAACCTGCCGCGGTCCACGGAAGCCGAGCGCATGGTCGTCCAACGCGTCGGCCAGGACATCTTCCGCCGCGGCCTGCTGGAGTACTGGGACGGCCTCTGCGCGATCACCGGCTTGGCCGTCCCCGAACTTCTGCGCGCCAGTCACATCAAGCGCTGGGCCGACTGCGACACGGACGCAGAACGCCTCGACGTGTTCAACGGGTTGCTGTTGGCCCCGCACTTGGACGCGGTGTTCGATGCAGGGTTCATCACGCTAGCGGAGGATGGGGTTGTGCTCGTTTCGGAAGGGCTAGCGGCGGATGCGCGGTTCGTTCTGGGGTTGAAGGAGAGGCTGGAGGTCCACGCCCTGGGTCGCGCTCACGAACATTACCTGCCTTGGCACAGATCGAATGTCTTCCGTAACGGTCCGGGAAACCCGAAACCCAGACCCTAAACGGGCCTAGCGTAGTCGCCCACTTGTGCATCGATGGGCACGCTTTCGACCTCTTTGCCCTCTTCGATTTCCTCGTGAACCGGGAGCCCCATGGTTAATATTCCACCGCCTCTACGGGAAATTTTACGGATATTTCCGGGCACGGTCTTCGTCATTGTGCTCTCGAGGGTCGCCATCTTCTCTTGGACATGGACAGTTCGGGCCCGTCCGACAACTATTTCCAACATGCCCAAGTCTTCACCAGTCGTTGGGTCCGAAATTCGTTCCCCTAGCCGAAAGATCAGGTAGTTTTGGTGTTGCTTCACGCCAGCCTCGCTGCCCCGATTAATCACGAAACTGCGCTTATCTGGCACGTAAACAACCTTGGGCAGTTCACTGTAGTCAGCCATTTGAGAAGCCCTCTTGATGAAGTCCGGGTCGAACAATCAGCGAATCTGCAGACTTGCTGCTCAGTTCATTCCATACGTCGTTCCAATGTGTCAAGCCGGCCTCGGTGCAGGAGATCTTTATCTGGACCAGGCCGTTTTGTTGGATGTTGATCACATGCCCAGCACAAACCAGCCGTTCCAAGTCACCTTGCACAGTGTAAACCGACGTTGCGACGCCCATACCGAGCCACGGTGACCGCTCGACGATTAGTAGGCCATAATCCTTCATTACATGCTTAACTTTAGGATTGCTGTAGTACGTTGGGCACTGGTGTTCAAGGATGCACCGAGAGAGGTGCACAAGGAAAACCCAATGGACACCGAACAGAGCTACTATTTCGATCTGATCAAGCACCCATTCGCTGATGAGCGCCGCCAAGGCAATAATGGCGGAAACGGTCGCCGTTATGCCGCCGAAACCCTTGGCGTGCCACAGGAGCTTCTGGCGCCATGGTTCCGTAGAGAGGAACTCTTTCATGTGATCGATTCGACGGTGCTATTCGGACAGTCTATCGACGCTTGTTTACGAAGCCAACGGAGAGGGAGTGGTGGGGCATGTGTGGCTGGATGCTACTCCACCGCCCGTTCCCGAATCTCCTGCCCGCCAGGGTCGGTGTGCAGCCGTAGCCCGTCTGCGACGATCTGCCCACGGTCGTATGTGCGGGTTCAGGGACAATACGATTCTTGGAAGACCATCTGCGTGGAGTGCTGCGGCGGGGTTTCGTCCTTGCAGACCACTTGGCCGACGGTCTTATCGTACAATCCGAACATGATCTTGCCGGAGCCGTTCTCGCTAACGAACCCCTACAATCTCGCCGGACGCGATGTCGAGACTCACGTCGTCCACGGCGTGCACGATCTGGTTGCGCCCGAGGTCGAGGTGGCGGGTGAGTCTGCGGATTTCGCCGAGGGGCCCGCAACACCAGCGCACAGTAGAAGATCATGTCGTTGCAGACGCTGAAGAGTTGCATGACCATGAGGCTTCCGGAACAAAGGATGATGAAAGTCGGGCAGAGTCGGGCCGTGTAAGGATCGCGCGCCGTAAAACGGTACGTTGTGCCGATCAAAGCGTAGGATCATAGGTAGGTTTGGGTGGGGCGAAACACCGCGCACCCGAAGGCGCGACGTATTTCGTAGCGTCGGAAGCGGGTCAGCTTCCCTCAGTCTTCAATGCTGCCGTGATTGCCTCGAATACCATGAAGAAAACACTGACAATCCTGGCTCTCGTCATCGCCGCCTGCGCAGCTCTGTACGCCGCGTACTCGGCCTACAGTGTCGACAAGTGGAGACAACACCACCCGATCACCGAAATTGCCGTGAACGGCGTGGAGAGGCAGTATCACCTGTCCGTGCCGGCGAATCCGCCAGGCGGCCCCATGCCACTCCTGGTGTTCCTGATGGGTGGTGACGCGGGAAGCTGGGTGTTTCCGCAACAGGCCAGATGGGAAGAACTGGCGGAACAAGAGGGGATCATGCTCGCCTTCCCGGTGGGCAAGCTGGTGCCACCCAACGAAGGTGCATGGCAGCTGAACACCGATGCCCAGTCGCGCCAGGACATCGACTACATCGAGGCGATGATCGACGACATCTCCTCCGGCCATCCGGTCGATGCGTCGAAGGTCTACGCGGTCGGCTATTCGCTAGGTTCCATGTTCTCCTACGAACTCGCGTGCCAGATGAGCGGGCGTTTCGCGGCAATTGCCTCGTTCGCCGGCACCATGCCGGTCTCGCCGAAATCCTGCGATCCAGAACGCAACGTTCCGATCATGCACATCCACGGAGTCGAGGACCCCATCATCGCGTACAAAATCACGTGGGACTGGAAAGCATGGGACTCCGTCGGGACGATGCGGGACATACCGGGCCTGGTGCAATTCTGGCGCGATCGTTACAACTGCCAAAATGAGCGCCGAACGGAGTCCGAGGGTGAGACTCACCTTGTCTATGACATGTGCGAACAGGGAGCGCGAGTCGAACACTATCGACTGGAAACGGCGAAGCATGGGTGGCCGGAAAACCTGAACGGCGTTTCGACCCATAATGTCATCTGGTCGTTCCTCGGCGGCTTTACCACGCCGTAGCGCGGAAGCAAAAGACAGTGGACACAGATAGAGCGCGGGCTCATCGGCCGGAGCAGCATCGACACCTCCTCCTTGACGATCGTGTCGTGGAGGACACGCAGAACGCGGAACTCACCCTCGGGGCCGTCAGGAAGCACGGCGGCAATCCCCTGTTCGGCGAGGACAAGTCATGGGAGATGCGCTTCGACAATCTCTACGCCAACGTCATCTACGACGACGAGGAACAGTTGTACAAGTGCTGGTACAGCCCGTTTATCGTCGACAATTCGTCAAAGGGGATGAGCGCTCAGCAGTGGAAAGAAGTGAGGTATCGAGCGCCGCGCAACCGCGAAATGGCCATTTGCCACGCCACTTCGCGAGACGGTCTGACCTGGGACAAACCCGACCTGGGGCTTGTCGAATACGACGGGAGCAAGGCCAATAATATCCTGTGGCGGGGCGGCGGAGACACCTGGGCGCTTCGGGCGGGGCCTCACGGCGCAGGGATTCTCAAGGACCTCCGGGACCCGGATCCGGCGCGTCGCTACAAGGCGTTTCTCAAGTCCGAAATCCTCTCCGTTGCGTTCTCTGCGGACGGTATCCATTGGGCGCCTCCCATAGCCTGTCCCGAAGCAAACAGCGCGGGTGATACGCACAACAACGCCTTTTGGGCGCCCACCCTGGGAAAGTACGTGGGGATAACCCGCCAATGGAGCAAACCGTTTGGTCGTCAGGTTGCATGGACATCGAGCGCCGACTTCCTGGATTGGGAAAAGACCCGGATCGTGCTGGAGGGGCTGGACGAGAAACACCAGACCTACGCGATGCCGGTCTTTTTTCACGGCGGCGTGTATCTCGGGCTCGTTGCCATTCACGACCAGGATACGGACCGCGTCTGGGCGGAACTGACCTGGAGTCCGGACACGAAAACATGGCATCGCGTGCTTTCCGGAACCCCGTTTATTCCGAATGGCGATGAAGACGAGTATGACTGGGGTTGCGTATACCCTGCGGCGTGTCCGGTTTTCCTCGAGGACGAAATCCGTCTGTACTACGGCGGGAGCGACGGGCTGCACACTAGCTGGCGAAACGGGTTTTTCTGCCTGGCAACCCTGCGTCCCGACGGTTTCGCCGGCTACAGGGCGACGGACGCGGCGGGGCCGGCGACGGTAACGACAACGCCCGTCTTTGACGGAAAGGCCCCGCTCCGGGTTTCGGCGGATATCGCAGAGGGAGGCAACCTCGTCGTGCGCGTTCTCGGCGATCAGAAGCAGGTGCTGGCCGAAAGCCAGCCACTGGCGCGCACGGTGTCGGATGCGGACGTGCGGTGGCTGGACGATAGTGCCCTAGGCGCGATCAAGAACAGGCCTGCCAGGCTTCAATTCGCGTTCCAGCAGGCGACAGTGTTTTCCTTTTCCCAAGGCAACCCCAAGGAAGTTCTCGAGTGATGGCTGAGGTGCAGGCGAAGGTAGAGATAGCGTTCGAGCCTGCCGATTCGGCGGGCACCCGGTACGAGGGCTGGATCGCCGACCGCATGAGAATCAATGTCGAGAAACGCCTGCTGCGGTTGGACCTGGACATGATTCTCGACCCGTTCGTCAACCGGCCGGGGAAGCAATGGTGGGCCGGTGAGCACATGGGAAAGCACTTGCACGCGGCGACCCATGCGTGGCGGTTCACGGGGGATGATCGGCTAAAGGACCGCATGGACTCCGCCGTAAGGAAGCTCATCGGCACTCAACTCCCCGACGGGTACTTGGGCACGTACAGGGAGACAGACCAGTTTGGTCAGGGAGACGGGATCGGATGGGACGGCCCGGTCTGGGATGTCTGGACGCACAAGTACAACCTCATCGGATTGCTCACCTACTACCAGGCCACTGACTACGCACCGGCGCTCGAGGCGAGCAGGCGTGCGGCGGACCTGATGCATGAACTCTTCGTTTTAGAAAAGCGAAGCATGCGACTTGCCAGTTCCCACCAGGGCATGGCCACGACCAGCGTGCTTGAGCCCATGGCCCTTCTTTACCGGCTGACCGGCGAGCCGCGCTACCTCGAGTTCTGTCACGCGATCATCGACGCTTGGGAAGACGAAAGCGATCCCGAGACCTGGAGGTCCGAAGAGGAGGGCTGTCACCTTCTCACGAGCCTGCTCGAACACGGCAACGTCTACAGGACCGCCAACAGGAAGGCCTACGAGATGCTGTCGAACCTGGTGGGGCTGCTCGAGCTGTACCGCGTCGATCCCGACGAGCGTTACCTCACCGCCTGCAGGAATGCGTGGGACGACATTGCAACGAAGCGCCTCTACGTGACCGGAACGGCCAGCTATCACGAGAAGTTCACGCCGGACGACAGGCTGCCGCCGGGCGTGGCGGCCGGCGAAGGCTGCGTCACGGTGACCTGGCTTCAACTGACGCGCCACCTTCTCGAACTGACGGGCGAGGTGCGCTACGCCGACGAACTTGAGCGCACGACCTACAACGCGCTGCTCGCCGCGCAGTCTCCGCATACCGGTGAAGTGACCTACTTTGTGCCGCTGCTTGGACGCAAGCACTACAACGGTCGCGACGCCAAGATGACCCCCGCGATCTCCTGCTGTTCCAGCAGCATTCCCCGCGGCATCGCGATGATTCCGACGTTCGCGTCAGGCGTTCTGAACGGCAAGCCAGCGCTGTTGCAGTACATTCCGGGCGAGCACATGCTGACCTATCGCAGCGGCGAGGGAGCTAAGAAAGTCACGCTGCATGTCGGCGGCGACTATCCCCGTAAAGGCGACTTCGAGGTTCGGGTGGAACCGGAACAGGCCGACCGGTTTTCGGTCGTCTTGCGCGCACCCGCCTGGGCACCGGGATTCGAGGCGACGGTTGACGGATTCACCCACACCCCGTCGAGCGGCCGTCTGATCGAGATTGAGCGTCTCTGGTCGCCGGGGGACAGGGTGCGCGTGAAGATCCCCCTTGAGATCCGCCAGGTTCCAGACGGCGACAGGACCAGCAACGCGGTGGCTTTCGTGAGAGGGCCGCAGGTTCTCGCTACGGATGCGGCCGTTGAAGCAGGTAGCGGCAATGACGAATCGAGCTGGTGGGGCGACGCCATCTACACGCGAGTGGTCGAGCAGGATGGGGTCGAGAAGGAGTTCCGGCTGGTGCCCTTCGCCGACGCGGGTCAGAACAAGGAGGAATACGCCGTGCTCCACGAGGGGATCGAAAGCGAGTAACGAGCCGTAGCGTCCCGCAAGCTGTTGAGCTATCGGTTTGTTCAGTCCGCCTTGGCCGCCTTGCTCCTCCGCTTACCGTATACCGCGTAGTCGATAGGATTCTCCTTGCCACTCATGGCCCCTTTGAACGTGTCTCCCGTCACCCTCAGCCAGGTGATCAGTTTCCTGCTCGAAGTATCGTCGCCCTTGGCTTGCGCCCACTTCATCTGGGACGGAGGGGCTTCGTACTCGTAGCTCAGGATGTCATCGTCGAAGCTGATGGCGGAGACCCCGATCTCACCGTCCTTGTCGTCGACGAGCGTTGCCACAAGCACGCCCTCTTGCGCGGCAATGGTCACGACGCTCTGGCCGACCTCACCGACAATGTTGGTGGTGACGTCCCACTGGCCGATGACGGCGTCCAGGGACGCTGCATCGTCTGCGCCTTTCACGCCCGGATAGTCGCGCCAGATCCACCGCATCGTGTCGGGAAAGATCGCGCCGCCGTGGGTGAGGTCGTGCCCGCCCGCCCCCATCTCGAACCGATAGTCGTACCGCGCGAACTGCAAGGCGGACTCCATGCTGAGATTGGCGAGCGTCCAGTTTCCCTGCTCGAGGTTCAGGTCGTTCATTCCGTCCTGGAGGAAGACCCGTATGGGTTTGGGGTTTCCGCGGGTTTGCCGAATGAGATACGGATACTCCGACCCGCCTCGAAGCCGCGTGTAGCTGCCTATGTGGCTGACGACCTTGCTGAAGGCGTCCGGGCGTTCCCAAGCCGCCGTGAACGAGGAGAGGCCGCCGTCGCTCATGCCGCCGATGGCCCTTCCAGCGGCATGGTCGACAAGGTTGTAGTCCTTTCCGACCTCCGGGAGGATTTCGTCGAGCACGAAGCCGGCATAGGCGTCGGAGAGCGGAACATACTGCGCCTCACGTTGGTTGAAGTCGTCTTCCCTCCTGCCCGGATTGATGAAAACCCCAATGGTGACCGGAATTTCGCCCCTGTGGATCAGGTTGTCGAAGACGGTCGGCGCCCTCACGGGCCCTTCGAGATGGACATACGCCTGACCGTCCTGGAACACCATCACGCAGGCGGGCGCGGCGTCGGTGTACTGCGCCGGAACATAGACCCAGTAGTCGTGCGTCGCGTCGGGATAGACGCGGCTCTTGTCCCATTCGTGTTGCGTAACCGTCCCCTTGGGAACGCCTTCTTGTGGCAATGAGTCAGGTCCCAACACGTACTCCGCTCCGTTCGTCCCGGCCGCAAGGGCCAGGGAAAACACTGTGATCAACAAACTTCTCATGTCGCCCTCAATTCTCCCATAGGCGTGGTCGCGCATCGCGCAGAAAAAGCGCCGGGATGTCAGCCCACAGAGCAATTGCCTAGGAACCTGCGCCGCAGCACGGCACGCAAGTGCCGATCAAGGCGTAGGATCGTAGGTGGGCTTGGGCGGGGGTAAAACATGGCGCCCGGTCAGGGCGACAGGTTTTGTGGCGCTAAAATAGGCGGACGCAGCGGCCGGTCGGCTGCGACAAGGCACCATGGATTGGCGGACGTATGAACGACGAAGAAAAGTACCTGTTTGACCTTCGCGGCTATATCGTCGTGAAGAACGCCCTGTCGCCCGAGCAGGTCGCGGACCTGTCCGAGCGCCTGGAGGCCAGGCGTAAGGCCGGGGACAGCCGCAGGACCAAGGACAAGCGTCGCGGCGGATTCGGTTCGGATCGGACCCGCTTACGGGCGGATTCGGACGTCGCCTGGTCGGCGCCTTCCCTGCTGGAGTGGGGCGGCACCTACATCGATCTCATCGACCTTCCGACCATCGCACCTTACCTCGAGACACTGCTCGGCGCCGGTTACCGGCTGGACCACGACTACATCAACGTCGTCAACGAGGAGCATCCGAGCAGACTCTACCTTCACGGCGGCGGTCACCAGGGTGCGGGGGGTCCGAGGGACATCGTGGGACCATCGGACGGCGGCCAGTGCTATTACCGCTACAACAACGGCAAGTTCTTCAACGGCCTGATCACCGCCGCTTTCGAACTGAGTGACGTGACCCCCTCGGTCGGCGGCTTCGCGTGCGTGGCGGGGAGCCACAAGGTGAACTTCCCACTGCCGCCGGATTGGCGGGTCAGCATGAAGCAGTCCGAGGTCCCACCGTTCGTGGATCGAGTCAATGCCAATGCGGGCGATGCCATCATCTTCACCGAAGCCTGCGCCCACGGAACAGTGCCGTGGGAGAGCGGTGGAGAACGGCGAACCGTCTTCTACAAGTACTGTCCCCACGCGGTGGCCTGGGGGCCGTGCTACTACAACGCCGATCTCTATGGCGACCTGACCGAGAACCAGCGCGCGATCCTGACCCCGCCGAGCGCCTACGGGCCACACAGTCACACGGCGCCGATATGGCAGAGGGCACAGGCGGACCAAGCCGAATTGGCCAGGCTACGCAAAGAAGTGGCGGAACTGAAAGAACGCGTCTGAGGTGATAGCAGCCACGCGGCTGGCTCCCCGTTCAACCGGAGAAACACCATGTCCCTTAACGTTTACCTGACGTTCGACGGCAACTGCCGCGAGGCGTTCGAGTTCTATCGATCTGTCTTCGGCGGCGAGTTCCAGGCTTTCTCAACGTTCGCCGAAGGACCGGACGACATGGGCGTGCCCGACGAAAACAAGGACGACGTCATGCACGTCTCGCTGCGTGTCGGCGACAGCGTGCTCATGGGCAGCGACCACGGACCGTTTGGTCAGCCGATCGTAGTCGGCAACAACTTCTCCATCTCCATCGTTGGCCAGAGCCGCGAACACTGCGACGAGTTGTTCTCGAAGCTGTCGGCGGGCGGGTCGGTGACCATGCCCTTGCAGGAGACGTTCTGGGGTTCGTACTACGGCATGTGGACGGACCGCTTCGGCATCAACTGGATGGTGAACTACGCCTTGCCGGTTGACTGAAACGGCAAGCGCGCACGTCGGCAACCAGGTGGGCCGATGAACCTGACTCACCGAGAGAACGGCCCGCTCGATCCCACAGACGATCACCTTCCCATCCGAACTTCCTATCCGCCCTGCAGGACCAGTTGCAGCGTCGCAGTAGGCGTTCGGTGATGCCAGCACGCGTGAACGGAGCAGAAACCGCGTGACAACCGCCGACACCCTAACGAGCGACCTGTTCGCTGCCCGGCGGGGCGGCCGCATCGCGACGGGACAGGGCGACAACGGTGTACCGAAATCCCCAATTTTGGGGACGCGGAGAAGCGCGCACCGTTCTTATAGTGCGAGATGCGCAAGCCGAGGAAAGCACGGCAGATCTCACGCGCTACCGGCTCGTCTACACTTGCGACTGACCCGTCCGTCGCGGTTTCATGGAATCCGCGGCTAGGCATAGGTGGACCAACCGGGAGCGCAACCTGCTCGCGACCAACGCCGACGATAGAAGGCCCGGCGGTGCCGTCGGGAAATCGCGGACGAAGAGGTGAAAGAGACGATGGAACAGGCAGGACAACCACTCGAGCCGGCCAACGGCGAGCCGACGCTGCGGCGCAGCATCAGCCTGTGGCAGATGACGCTCTACGGCGCTGGCGGCATGCTGGGCGCCGGCATTTACGGCCTGATCGGGCAGGTCGCCGCCGAGATGGGATCGGCGATCTGGCTGGCCTTTGCGCTGTCGCTGGTCGCGGCGGGACTGACGGGACTGTCGTACGCATCGCTCGGCTCCCGCTATCCGCGTGCGGGCGGCGCGGCCTACATCACGCAGCGCGCCTACGGTCGCGATCTGCTGACCCACATCGTCGGCCTGGCCGTGGCGTGCTCGGGGCTGACCTCGATCGCGGCCGGCGCGCGCGTGGTGGGAGAGAATCTGCAAACCCTGCCCGCCCTCGCGGGCATGCCCACCGGGACGTTGGCGTTCGTCTACGTCGCCATCGTGGGCGCGATCGCCTACCGCGGCATTCGCGAATCGATGTGGGCCAACGTCGCCCTCACGCTCATGGAAGCGGGGGGGCTGCTGCTGGTGATCGCCGTCAGCCTGCGTTTCTGGGGCACGGCGAACCTGATGGAGTTCCCGGTGGGGCCCGAAACCGAAGCGGGGCTGCCGCTGGTGTTCCTGGCGCAGGGAATCGTGCTCACCTTCTATGCCTTCATTGGCTTCGAGGACTCGCTCAACGTCGCCGAGGAGTTGAAGAACCCGCGCCGCAACCTGCCGCTCGGCCTGGTGATGGCGCTGGTCCTGACCGTCGTCATCTACATGAGCGTGGCGATCAGCGCCGTCTCGGTCGTGCCGTGGCAGGAGCTGGCCGAGGCCAAGGCGCCGCTGGCCGAAGTCGTGGCGCGCGCGGCACCATGGTTTCCGGCGTGGATTTTCATCGTCATTACCGTGTTCGCGGTCGCCAACACCGGGCTGATCAACTACATCACCGCATCGCGTCTGCTCTACGGCATGGCGCGCGACGGACACCTGCCGCCGGTGCTCTCGAGAGTCCATCCGGTGCGGCGCACGCCGCATGTCGCGATCGGGCTGATCTTCGCGTTGGTCGCGGCCCTGATCCTGTCGGGCGACATCTCGGAACTGGCCTCGGCGACCGTGTTGCTGCTGCTATTGGTGTTCCTGGTGGTGAACGGCGCATTGGTCATTCTGAAGCTGCGGCCCGACGAACCCCGGGGCGGTTTCGAACTGCCGATCGCGGTGCCCGCGCTCGGCGCCGTCGTCTGCGTCGCAATGTTCGGAGCCCGCGTCGGGGCCGGGGACTGGCGCGCCCCGGTGATTGCCGGCGTTCTGTTGCTCGGGGTGGCCGCGCTGTATTTCGTGCTCCGGCACCGACGCGCCGCGGACGAGGACTAGCCTGGCCAGGGCGTCGGGAAAGCTATCGGCGGGCGGATTGGTGACCATGCCCTTGCAGGACACGTTCTGGGGTTCGTATTGCGGCATGTGGACGGACCGGTTCGGCGTCAACTGGATGGTGAGCTACGCCTTGCCGGTTGACTGAAACGGGAACCCGTCGGGGAGTTCGCTGGTGATCGTTGCCGATCGGGATAGCCACGCGCGCTTGGCGGTGACGCTTCTCGCGTGGCTCTGGGCGGGCTTAGTGCTCGGGGTCAGCTTCGTCGCGACACCCGTAAAGTTCTTCGCGCCGTCCCTGTCCCTCGCCGATGCACTCGCCGTTGGCCGAGTGACCTTCGAAGCACTGAAGTGGATTGAGTGCGTAGCGGTGGTGGCGTTGACGGCGACGATCTGGATCACCGGCCCAAAGCGCCGCGAACTCGCGCTGCTTGGCGTTGTCGTCGTGATCCTGCTCTGCCAGTACGTATGGATGCTGCCGATCCTGGATACCCGGGTGCAGACAATCATCGACGCCCAGGACCTGCCACCATCAACCCTTCACTGGATCTACACCGCGCTTGAGTTCTTGAAGGTCGCGCTCTTGGTCGCTATTGGACTCACTGGCTATTCTAGGCGTCGCAACCAAAGCGCCGTTTGATCTGCGTCGTGGAAGTGCGTGTTCATAAACTCTCGACCCCCTTAGCTGGCTGAGTGTTTCAGTTGTGTTGTAGCGAACTTCACGAAAACGGCCAACCCTTGGGCTGCGAGCGAGGACATGGTGCTTACAGGGCCGTCCATTGGCGCTACACTCGTTGTGGCAGTCTTTTCCTCTTCTTCGCTTAGGATCAAGAATGTCTGGGCAGAAAGCGCTTGACGAGCAGATTCGCGTTTTGGAGGAGCGCGCGGCTGCTTTGCACTCGATTATCGATCTCGCTCCGCGAGCGTTCGTGGTTGAATTCGCAGGAACACCGAAATCGGGAAAAAGCACTTCGGTCGAAGCGATCAGGCACTTCTTCAAGCGACATGACTTTAGCGTTCATGTGCTGACAGAACGGGCAGCACAATGTCCGATCCCAATGAAGGGCCACTTGTTCTTTAATACTTGGTGCGCCGCAACAATGCTGGCTGAAGTGCTTGAGAATGTTGATACAGAAACAGATATCGTCATTGCTGACCGAGGTCTCTTTGATGCGCTGATTTGGTTCCAGACTCAGTCAAAACGTGGAGAACTATCCGAAGATGAACTGAAGACCATAGAGAACTTCCTGCTCATGGATCGTTGGAAGGACTTGTTCGACCTAGTGGCTGTATTGCATGCGAATGCTCATACAGCTCTTGAGCGTGAAAACGCCCAGAGAATAACTGATCGACCCGGCAGCATCATGAATACATCAATGTTAGAGGCGTTGTCTGCGGCGGTAGGTCATGCAGTTAATCGTTATCAGGACATGTTCAAAGAGGTTGTCGTCATCGATACGAATGATGGTAACGTGCGCTCGGTTAATGTCGACCTGCTCAGCCAAATTCTGGATCATTTTGAGTCCTTCGTGAATCCAGAAATACTCATCGTTCCAAAGGCGGCTATCACGGACGTTCTTTCTGAGGCGCCCTACGCGTTCACTCCCGACGATCGAACTACAAAAGTGCAGAGTATTATCGAGACGAAGGGACAATACCGAAAGAGAGCGGAAGTCGAGTTGGATACGAGCCTTATACAGATAGTTTCGTGCGGAGTCTTATCGCATGAGGGACGCGTATTCTTGTTTCAACGGCATGATCGAAATCCGAAATCGAACCTGTACGGAAAGTCGACCATTTGGCAGGGATGTCACGTGCAGCGTTCTGCTGATGGGCAAGTGTCTCTACACACTGTCCTTGCGGCCCTTCAAGCGAGAGTTGCCCAGTCGTTG
Source organism: Candidatus Azotimanducaceae bacterium (assembly GCA_965203615.1). Lineage (GTDB taxonomy): Bacteria > Pseudomonadota > Gammaproteobacteria > Pseudomonadales > Azotimanducaceae > VXNE01. The sequence goes on along the minus strand of OZ241900.1, from coordinate 2,138,841 downwards.
TTCATCACTCGACAGCTCAGCAGTAATTTTGTGGGATACACTTGGGACGACTCCGAAAAAGGAGATGGGCGGCACTTGGGTCTAATCTATAGATTGGACATTGAAACTCCGGAACTTGCCGAGAGCTTGAAGGAGAAAGAGTTTCATCGAAGTAGAGGGCACAGCTTAGCGGGCGACTTCAGGGAGGTAGCCGAGCTTAAGTCCAATATGGAGGAGGTTGATCTCGAACCATGGTCGAGAGCAATACTCGATGACTACGGAGAGCTTTTACGGTGAGTGGTTGCAGGGAGACACGCTGTGCCTTTGTGGTTATCAAACTCAAGATCCACAACAAGGATTACCTGATATTGAGACGCGACAAGGATTGGAATGATCTGAATCTGATCGGCGGGCATCAAGAAGAGAAGGACAACGGGAATTTCAATCGAACGGCCAAGCGAGAGATGTTCGAAGAACTAAGCGCCTTGAGAGGGAAGGCGGAGGTGGCGTTGAAGCCAATAACGGATCCCGTCATCTATGGCCCGGTTTGGTCGCAATCTGCCAAGCGTGAGTCGGTGTATCGACTAATGTTCTATCGGGCGGAGCTAGACACCGATCCGAGCGTCTTGGAGAAGACGCTTTCGGCTCAATCCATGAATTATCTGGTTGATTGCGAGTCTCTAAGGGGGCCAATGGGGCGAAAGGATGTCTCTGCGTTTCTTGAGCTACTGGAGTCGGAGGTTCCAGGAGGGCTTGAGGCGATCCCATACTCTTGGGACCGTGACTTAGGAGAGATTCTGGACGGCAGAGTGCTGTCGAAGAAGTTCCACAAACAAATGGGCTTATTCGAAGAGTCAATGACCTAAGTCCGGTAGCGCCACCAAATGGCTCATGATGCGCCTTCTTTGGGCGGAACAACGCACTCACCCCATGGGTCCAGCATCACCTTTACCACGGCTCCGCCGAAGAACGTGTCGAACGCCTCGGGCGCATCCCTCGCCAGTCCGTTAGACGGTAAGCCTGCTTCGAATGGCCCACGCCAGTAGGCACGTCAATCCCACGGGTCCAGCATCACCTTCATCGCTGCCCCACCGAAGAACGTGTCGAATGCCTCGGGCGCTTCCTCGATCCCGAAACTGTGGGTAATCAGTTCGGCGGCGGGCAGTCCGCGCCGTACCAGCGCCTCCAGTTCCCGGTGATCCCCGGGTCTCGAATACCAGGTGCCGATCAGTTCCAGTTCCTTTTTCGTGAAGTGCTCGATGGTGTTGATCCTCGGGCCCTGGTCGGTGACGCCGATGAGCGCCATTCTGCCGCCCCGTCGCAGGGCGTCGAGGCACAGGGTCTGGGCATCCGGGTTCGCGGAGCAGTCGAGGGCAACGTCGATTCCTTCGGGTCCCGCGGCCTCCTGCAGGCGGACGAGCGTGTCCTCTTCTTCAGCCGGGTTGATGCACACGTCCGCACCGCATCTTCGGGCGTAGTCCAGCCGATATTCATTGATGTCGAGCACGATGACGAACGCGTTCAGGAACCTGCACAACAGGGTCGCCGAAAGGCCGATCGGACCCTGGCCGGAAATCAACACGGTATCGAAGGCGGTCACCTTGAGCCGCTTGATGGCCCGATAAGGCGTCCCCAGCACGTCGCCGATTAGGGCGCCGGTGTCGAACGAAACGTCGTCCGCCAGCGGGAGACAGGCTTGGTCGCCAACCGCGACGTACTGGGAGTGATTCCCCGGGAAGCGCGCCGGCGCTGAATCGCGCCGTTCGCAAAGCACCCAATGGCCTTCGAGGCAGTAGCGGCACTGGCCGCAGGGGGTGCCCGCGTATAGCGCCACGCGGTCGCCTTCCCTGACGCGGGAGGAACGGTCGACCTTGCAGACGATCCCGGTGCCCTCGTGTCCTGCGTTGTAGCGCGGGCTGTCCACGGTGTTCGGCCCGAGATAGGTATGACGTTCGGACCCGCAAAGCGCGGACGACATGATCTTCACCACGACCCGATCGCCCTCTGGTTCCGGTTCTGGCGTGTCGATCACCCTTACCTGCCGATTGCCCAGCATCTGAACGGTTTTCATGGAATCGAGCCTCAGTTCGTCGCCACCAGCTTAACGCTTTGACCCGCGCGCATCATTCGATCCCGGCTTTGCTAGGCTTGCCGGATAAGGACACTCATCAAAACACCGACCTGGGGAATCCATGGAGTACAAGCAACTGGGCCGAACGGGCCTGCGAGTCGGCCCGCTCGCGCTCGGCACGGTCAACTTCTCTTCCTATACGAACGAAGCCGACTCGTTCGCCATCATGGACCGCGCGCTGGAACTCGGCATCAACCACTTCGACATGGCCAACAACTACAACGCGGGCCGCACGGAGGCGCTGATCGGTCGCTGGTTCGCCCAGGGCGGGGGACGCAGGGAGAAGGTCGTGCTCGCGACCAAGGTGTACTGCAAGCCGAATGTGTGGGGCGACACGGACACGGGCCCGACGGGACCCAACGAGCATGGACTGTCGGCGGCGAATATCCGCGCCGCGGTGGACGCGAGCCTCACACGCCTGCAGACGGACCATATCGATCTGTACCAGACCCACCACGTCGACCGGAACGTGCCGTGGGAAGAGCTTTGGCAGGCGATGGAGCTACTGATCGCACAGGGCAAGATCACCTATGTCGGCAGTTCCAATTACGCCGGCTGGCACATCGCACAGGCGCAGGAAGCAGCGCGGCGGCGTAACTCCCTCGGATTCGCGTCCGAGCAGAGCATCTACAACCTGGCGAACCGCAGCGTCGAACTCGAGGTGATTCCCGCATGCCTCGATTACGGCATGGGGCTCCTTGCCTACAGTCCGCTCGCCAGCGGCAAGCTGGGCGGCAAGCCGGACAGCAACGAGGGACGGCGGCATGTCCAGGACCGGCTGCCGCAGGCCGACGCGTTCGAGGCGATCTGCGATGAGATCGGGCATGCCGCTGGCGATGTGGCTCTCGCATGGGTCGCACACCGCCCCGGCGTCACGGCGCCGATCATCGGTCCACGCACCATGCAGCAACTGGAGGCGAGCGTCGAAGCTATCGATATCGATCTCGATGCCGAAACGCTAGGGCGGCTGGATACGCTGTTTCCGGGCCCGGGGCCCGCACCGGAAGCCTACGCCTGGTAATCAAAGAGGAGCGGACCATGCCGAGAGATCAATTCGCCACCGTATCCACGTCCGCCGGCGCACTGCAACTGGCCTACCAGTCGTTTGGAAACGAGGACGATCCTGTGTTCCTGCTGCTCACCGGCTGGTTCTCGGACCTGACGTTATGGCCAAAGGGGTTCTGCGAAGTGCTCGCCGATCGCGGGTTCCGGGTGATCCGCTACGACCATCGCGATGCGGGCCTGAGCACCCGGACCGACATCGATGAAGTTGATCCCGATAACCCTCCCTACACCATGTCCGACCTCGGGGCCGACGCAATTGCACTGCTCGACGCCCTCGGCATAGCAAAGGCGCATGTCGCGGGATTCGCCTTTGGCGCCACCATTGCCCACCTGGTTGCCATAGAACATCCCGATCGCGTGCTCTCGCTCGTCCCGTTTGCGACGACGACTGGCAGGCGTTTGGGCCCGCCGCGGCCGCGGCGCAGCATGCCAGCTTTCCCCACGGACCCCGAAGAACTCTCCCGGCTGCACAGGGAGAGGTTCGCGGACATGGCGAGGGAGAGTTTCGATGAAGAGGACTACGAGTCGCGCCGCAGGGAGTCGGCCGGGCGGGGCGCGCCGCTCACGCGGGGCGACATACAGAGTGCCGTGATGCCGACTGCCGGTGACCGAACCGAGCGACTCGGACAGGTCAAGGTGCCCGTGCTCATCGTGCATCCGGAGAAGGACCCACTGATTAGTCCCGAAGCGTTGAAGCTCCACGTGGATGCGTTCCCGGACTCGAAGCTCCTGGTCCTCGAGGACATAGGCCACGGAGTGCTGCCGGAACGCCACTGGGCGAAGATGGCGGACGCGATGCGTGAGCGAACGCGATAACCGAAGCGGGATCACATCGCGCTGCCGCGATGCATGACTAGCTGTTGCCCTGGAGCTTCCTGTAGTACTCGACGACGGCGGGATGAACGAATTCTGATATGTCCCCGTGGAGCGCGGAGATTTCCCGCACCAGCGAGGAAGATACGAACGAGCTTTCGAGTGACGGCGGCAGGAAGACGTACTCGATGGAGTCGTCCATGGAACGGTTCATTTCCGCCATCTGGAACTCGTATTCGAAGTCCGCCATCGTGCGCAGGCCGCGGAGGATGAATATCGTCCCCTTCGTGTGGACGTAGTCGACCAGCAGCGTGTTGAACCCTTCGACCTCGATGCGGTCGCCGAATTCGGCGAGCACTTCGCGGCAAAGCTCGACCCGTTCCGCAAGATGGACTGCAGGGTCCTTTTGCGCCGATGTACCGATGGCGACCACGACTCTGTCGAAGATTTTCAACGCCCGCCTGACGAGGTCGGTGTGTCCGTTGGTGATCGGATTGAAACTGCCTGGATATACGACGGTTGTCATGGAACCTTCAGCCGGGGAGTGCGAATGAACACCCCGCCACGACGACGTTCATCGTCGCTGTTCGCGGGTGTCTAACGTATTCATGCTAGCAGCTTGGCGGATTTGCCGCATATCGACCGTAGACCCTCACTAACCCTTCGCCATCCGAGAGAGTCGTTAGCACGCGCGGGATCGGACGAAAACCAAGGATAGCGCTGGTTGATTCCGCGAACGCGATCCTGTCACCCTCGACCCTCAGCGTGCTTACGTTTCCTCGTTGAGTGCGGACTTCAAAGGACTGGTTCGATCTCGTGGGAAGTCGTCCTGATAGGCATCTTCGAGCAGTTCCAAGGACCGAATGAGCGATCTGCACTCCGACCGCGTACGTGCGCCGAGCCGATTCGCGAGGCTCCCGCCACGTAGCATCGCCCTCGCCGCGTGAGTTCCGAGTCTTGCGTAGCTCAGACGATCCTTGACAGCGAGGAAATCGAAGAAACCCGCCACGGCTTCCCGTTCGTCTCGCGTCATCCGACCGATGAGATCGTGCTGCGCGGGATCAACGGCCCCGAACCAGTCCTGGAGGTTCTTGAGCGTGCGCTCTTCCAAGGTCTGACCGATGCTGTGAAGCGTCTGTCCGAAGACGCTGTCAGCCGCGCGTTCGCTTTCGCCATGTAATCCGACGATGCGGTCCGGCCACTCGGCGACAGTCAATGACGTGAAGGGGTCGTATCTGAAACGCCACAGAAAGTAGTCGTAGAACATATCCTCAGGGTTGAAATCCGCAACGCTCAAAGCTAGGAATGAGCCAAGAAAATACAGCAAGCCATCGGTCGACATCAGCGGCATGCAGTCCGCCAGACCATGCCGAACAATCCCTCCCTGCAAGGCTTCGTTGGACGACAGCTCGTCGGGCGTTGTAGCCGAGACGGTGTCCATGAAGGCCTGTTCCCAGTCGTCGTACGCGACGCTGTCGAACAGCCTGCCCGGTCTCGTTCGCCAACCGAACGCATCGCGCAGTTGACGATTCAATGCCGACTCAGAGACCGCCGCCGGAGAGTCCTTGACCGTCACCACCGCGGTTCGATGCGAACTTGGCTCGTCGTTCACGTTGCGGTGGGCGTGGATGTCCTTGCCCCAGATATCCTTCAGACCGGTTTGCGCGCCGTGCTTCCTCAGTAGGTCCACAATGGCGCGGTGGCGACCCCAGCAGGCCGCGTAGAACAGCGGCGACCGGCCGTGCCGGTCCTGGGCGTTGATATTCGCGCCAGCATCGAGGAGAGCCTGGGCCGTGACTCTGCGTCCCGCCCAGGCGGCGAAGTGCAGAGGCGTGGAGCCGAGCGGGTTGGTCGCATGTGCAAGTCCCCGATCAGCGGCCAAGAGTGAGTCCGTGGTTTCCTCATCACCGAGTGCCGCCGCCGCGAAGATGTCGACGCAGGCGCCCGATTCCAGGAGCTGGGCGATCACGTCGCCCCGGTCGTCGCCCATAACCGTACTCGGGTATGCGCCGGCAAGTGCTGCCATCAGGAGCGGCGTTTCACCGAAGACATTGGCGGAATCAACGTTGAGCCCGTTCTCGATCAGCCACGACACCGTCTGACCCGACCCGTGCAAGGACGCCCAATGAAGCAAGCTGGCACCGTTGCCGTCGACAATCTCAAGGTCTCCCTTCGGGAGGGTCGCAAGGTGGTCATGGTCATCCAGGGCGATCGCCGAGAACGCGTCGTAATTCACTCCCTTCTTGATGAGCCGTCGTGCGATCTTTGTCATCCCGCGTCGCGCGGCCGCCTGGATCGGGGTGGTGCCCGGTTCGTGTCCTTCCGTTTCCGGATCCGTGCCATGGGCGAAACGCCCAACGGGAATCCAATCGAGTAGATGCTCAATTATCTCGGGATGCGGCAACGCCAGATGAAACACCGTCGTATTCGACCGCCCGAGGTCGCGTTCGATGTGGTCCAGATCGATCGCGTAGAACAAGACGAGCTCGACGAGCCTGTAGGCGTCCCCCGCGGCAACGTAGTGCTTGAAGGCGTTGGCCGCGGCCCGACGGGCTTCGCCCGGATCGACGGCACCGTTTTCGACCAGGAACTCGGCGGCAGCACCGCGCCCGGCAACGCTCAGGGCGTTCTGGCCCTGCCTGTCGAGCGCGTTGATCAGGATCGGTTGCGCCGCGAGCAATAGACGCAACTCGGCCAAGTCGTGCTCACGGGCGGATGTCAAGAACTCGTCGATCAGACTCCAGTAGATTCTTGGCACGTCAGGACGCCCGAACCGTGCCGGAGAAATGGTTTGGGCGCACCAACCGAAAGCGGCAATCTCCGGCGCGGGACTGCTTGATCGTGGTCCAGCCGGGGACATCCACGTTGGACCGCGTTTCGACGTATACGGTGGTCTCGCGTTCCCGCAGCAGCGCAAGAACCTCCCCCGCCAGCGATCTTCCTTGCGATGCGTTTCGTCCCCGCATGAGACGCGGAGGTTCGAACGGCGGATCGATGAAGACGATGTCCCAGTTCCATGTCGATTGCCGGCGCAGCCAGGGCAACGCGGAGACGTTGTGAATCTCGCACGTGGCATCCAGGCGTTGTGCTTGTGTCCGCAACAGGTTGGCGGTCCGCCGGTCGTGCTCGACGAGCGTTGCGGACGCAGCGCCCCGCGACAAAGCCTCGAACGCCAGCGCGCCGGTTCCCGCAAACAGGTCCAGCACGCGGGCGCCTTCCACATCGGGCCCGAGCCAGTTGAAGAGAGTCTCGCGAACGCGGTCCATCGTCGGCCTGAGGCCCGGTCGTTGGATGACCTCGAGCTTTCGCCCTTTCCACTTACCGCCGATAATGCGTACCGTTGGTTTGGCCATGATCGGCGCAGTTCTTGAACCGTGATGCTGCCGCTGCCCGAATATATGAGTTTGCATTGAAGGAAGATAGCCGACCGGGCATCTGGCACCGTCTTTCCAGGACGCGAAACCGTCTCGCGGAGGTCGCGGGCGACCTGCTGCTGGGCGAGCGTTCGATCGATGAAGATGCGCTGGAGGACCTGGAGGCCGCGCTCCTCGGAACCGACGTGGGCGTCGATGCCACGCGGCGGATCATCGACGCGATCGCGAGGCGGGTGTCGCGCAGGGAGCTTTCCGACACTGGTGCGCTGCGCCGGGCGTTGCGTGCAGAACTGGAGGAAATGCTCGTCCCCATGACGGTACCGTTCCGGATCGATGCCGAGCAACGTCCGTTCGTGGTCATGATGGTGGGCGTCAACGGCGCCGGGAAAACAACCACGATCGGCAAGCTCGCCAGGCAGCTCCGCGCGCAAGGACATTCGGTATTGTTGGCGGCGGGCGATACGTTCCGCGCCGCTGCGGTGGAACAACTGGTCGAATGGGGCCGGCGCAACGAAGTTGCGGTGATCGCCCAGGAACGGGGCGCCGACAGCGCTTCCGTGATTTTCGATGCGATCGAGGCGGCCCGCGCGCGAGGAATCGATGTCGTCCTTGCTGATACGGCGGGTCGATTGCAGGCCAAGACCAACCTGATGGACGAGCTTGGGAAAGTGAAACGCGTCGTATCGCGTTTCGATGCCGCCGCGCCGCACGAGGTGATACTGGTGCTGGATGCGGGAATCGGTCAGAACGCGCTCAGCCAGGTGGCCCGGTTCGACGAAGCGGTTGGGCTCACCGGCTTGATCGTGGCAAAGCTGGACGGGTCTGCGCGGGCCGGAATACTGTTTGCCATCGCGGCGCAGAGAGCGGCATCGAACGACGGCCGAAAGGGCGCGGCCAATGCTGCCCGGACGCTCCCGGTGTACTTTATTGGCGTCGGGGAACGAGTCGAGGATCTTCGGCGGTTCGACGCAGGGGAGTTCGTGGACGCCCTGCTGGAGGATTCACCGGAGAACCAACCGGAACAACCACATGGGTAGCATCGCCCTGCACGACGTCACGAAACGGTTCGATAGCGGGCATGAGGCCCTGCGCAACGTGTCTCTCACGTTCGACGAGGGATCGATGGCGTTTCTCACCGGGCACTCGGGCGCGGGGAAGAGCACCTTCCTGAAGCTCCTGCTTCGGTTGCAGGTTCCCACCCAGGGACAGATCGTCGTCAATGGCGTCAACATCAGCCAACTTCCAAGACGCCGCGTGCCGCGCTACCGGCAGCACATCGGGGCCGTGTTCCAGGAGCACCACCTGTTGCCGGATCGGACCGTGCTCGAAAACGCCGCTCTGCCGCTGTTGGTGACGAGCATGCGTTCCAGGGACATTGCCACCAGGGTCCGCGCCGCGCTTTCGATGGTGGGTCTCCTCTCCAGGGAAAGTCTCTATCCAAGCCAGTTGTCGGCCGGCGAACAGCAGCGCGTCGGCATCGCCAGGGCCGTGGTCAACCGTCCGAACCTGATACTGGCGGATGAGCCGACCGGCAATCTCGACCCCGCGTTGTCTCGAGAGGTCATGGGCCTGTTCGTGAACTTTCGACGGATCGGGGCAACGGTCATCGTCGCGACCCATGACCAGAACCTCATCGAGTCCATGGGCGTGCGCGTCATAGAACTCGACCAGGGCCGGGTCGTTCGGGACGGGGCTCGAGGCGCATGACGGACGGACGGGCACCTCGGGACCCCTGGCCGCCGGTGGAGCGTCCGCGGTTCTCGTGGATGCGCGATCACTGGCGCGTAAGCCGGGACTGCTTCGGCGTTGCCAGTCGCCGCCTTTGGTCGAGTCTGCTGGTATGGCTTCTGATCGGCATCTCGTTGGCGCTGCCGGCGGCGCTCTACCTTCTCCAACGCAACCTGGCGGCTGCCGCGGCGCAGTGGGACGGGCGTCCGGGTTTCACCGTCTATATGCAGAGCGGCACCGACAACGGTGTTGCCCGGGGACTTGCAACGCGGCTCGAGGCAAGGCCCGAGGTCGAACGGGCATGGGTCATCACGCCGCAGGAGGCGTTGGAGGATTTCAGCGAAGGCCTCGCGATAACCGACGCGCTGGAAGTTCTCGGAGAGAATCCGCTGCCGGCATCCGTCAGGGCGACCGTGGCCGATGGCGTGGGTGATGCGGAGTTGCAGCGGCTCATTGCCGAGCAGAGCGCGGGCGAACGGGTTGACGAAGTCGTCGTGGAGAAAGCCTGGCTCGAGCGGATGGCGGCCATATCCGATGTGGTCGGACGGGTCGGCTGGATTCTCGCTGCGGTATTCGGCCTCGGCGCCGCGTTGGTGACGTCATCTTCGGTGCGCCTCGTCATAGAATCGCGGCTCGAAGAACTCAGCATGCTGAAACTTGTGGGCGGCACCGACGCCTTCGTAAGGAGACCGTTTCTGTATTTCGGACTCTTCTATGGTGTCGGCGGCGGCATTGTCGCGGCGATGCTGGTCTCAGGGTCCCTGCTCGCGCTGGAGGCACCACTCGTGACATTGTTCGACAGCTATCGGGAACATCTGGCAATCGAGGGCATGGACGGACCCTTGGTGGTTGCCCTGCTGGGCGTTGGTGGGCTGCTCGGGATATGCGGTGCCCTGATTGCGACACACCGGCGCTTGCGACAGGTGGAATTGGCGTGATGGTGCGGGGGGAATTCACCCTATGCGGCTAGAGGGCGTATCCGTCGTCTACTCCGACGATGGCTTCTTTTCGAATGTCGAGGAAGTGACCGCGTTGAACAACGTGAGCCTGCACGTGGCACGCGGCGACAAGGTGGGCATCATCGGTTCGAATGGCGCGGGCAAATCGACCCTGGTTCGTGTCATGTCGGGTGTGCTGAGACCCAACGCCGGGATTGTCGACGACGAGGGAATGTCGAGCGCTCTTCTGTCGCTGAACGCGGGCTTCGATGGCGAGTTGTCCGGCACCAGGAATGTCATCATGCACGGCATGCTGATGGGGTTGACGCGCAAGGAGGCGGTCGCGCGCATCGAAGCGGTCGCCGAGATGTCGGGATTGGGAGAGGCGATGGAGCGCCGGGTGAGTACCTACTCGACCGGAATGCGCGCGCGCCTCTGCTTTTCTACCGCGATCAACCTGGAGCCCGATCTCCTGCTGCTGGACGAAGCGTTTGTCGTCGGAGACCTGGAGTTCCGCGAAAGATCCCAGCGGGTCATGCACGAACGGTTCATGGAGGACCGGGCCATCGTGCTCGTCAGTCACTCCCTCGCCAGCGTGCAGCAGCTTTGCGAGCGCGCCATCTGGTTGGACCACGGCGAAATCAGGGCGCAGGGCGAGACGAAAGACGTGATCCGGGAATATCGGGATGCGGGGAACTGAGAAGGAATCCACAGACGCCCGGCTTCCGCTCCGCCTATGAGACTCAGCAACGTAGTGCCCGAACATGTCCCTCAGAGGCGTAGTCCAGAATCAAGCGATCCCGGGTGACAATGCATAGATTCAATGCCCGGGCCGTGGCAATTATGATTTGGTCAGCAGGATCAGTAGACGGTTCGCCTGGCAGGAACGATGAGGCGACGAGAATTCGTGGAGATACCTCTGCAAGAGTGATCCGACCTTTGGTGACATAATCCTCGAACCAACTCGCGACCGGCCGCTCCAGCCTCAACCGCGCGCGAGAGACGAGCAATCCCAATTCCCAGGCTGAGAAAGGCGAGACGTAAGTTCGACCTCCTTCACGGTGATTGGTATTGATCATGGCTGTTGCTTCCGCGTCGATCGGGTCACCGTTGCCGGTCCAGATGACGGTGCAAGTATCAAGCAGGAGATCAGTCATGGACCAGCTTCGAAGTCTGCGCGAGGCGCGACCACTCGGGCATGGCAGGTTGAGTCAAGTCTGTACCTTCCGGCACGGTAACCGTTTTCTCCATGCAACCCAGAACTGGGTGCTGACTCGGGACGTTTGCGGGATCCCGCGCCGAGAAGCTGTGAGTGTGCGCTGCTACGTCGCGCACGAATACCAGCCGCTCATTTCCAAGGTCCACCTCGGTTGTCCTATACCCTGCGGAGAGCCAGGAAAGGGTTATCGAGCTGTTGGAAGGGTTATTGCTCCACCAAGGCCGATACTTCCGCGCTGAAGCGGGCAAAACAGTTCCGATGACCGCCTCTATCTCCTTGAATGTCATAGGTATCGCCCGAAAGCCTGTCAGTCGCAAGTGCTCTTCCAAGGGCTGATATTTCGATTTGGGCACTGCTTTGCCCCCGGCGTTTAGTTACTAATGAGTACTTGAGAGTATTCCAATAGTTTCGAAAAGCAAGCGGCGAGGAGGTCGGATTGCGTTGCGCAGCCTATTCCTTCACGTACTCGAACGGGCTCACCAGTTGCGACAACGTGGGATGTTCCTTGTCCCTGTCCGAAAGGACCGCCCCTGCGTCGGGAGTCGGCCAGTCGATGCCGAGTTCGGGATCGTTCCACAGGAGTCCCATGTCGTGGTCCGGCGCGTAGTAGTTGCTGACCTTGTACACGACCTCGGTGTCGGGCGTCAGCGTCATGAATCCGTGTCCGAAACCGACCGGCACCCAGATCTGGTTCCAGGCCTCGGCGGAGATCGTTGCGCTGACATGGCGGCCGTAGGTCGGCGATCCCCGGCGCAGGTCCACGGCGACATCGAATATCGAGCCGCGCGCGACCCGGACGAGCTTGCCCTGGGCAAAAGGCGGGGTCTGGAAGTGCAGTCCCCTAATCGTTCCCACGTCGGCGGAGAGTGAGCAGTTGTCCTGGACAAAGTCCACCGAAATCCCGCCATCACGCAGAACTTTCTTGTTGTAGACCTCGGAAAAGAAGCCTCGATGGTCGCCGTGCTTTACCGGCGCAAGAAGCTTGACCTCGGGGATATCAAGGGGTTCGATGTGCATGTCGGCGGAATGTACGCGAAGTGCCGCACATAGGCGAGTGAGACCCTTGATTCCCTGATAACGATCTGACGCATTCGCCGGAAAGGTCGGCGGGGACAGGGCTTGCGTGAGAAAATAGGTTTTTCGGCGATTCACTTGACGGGTGAAGTTTTGAAGAAGCGCAAGATCCGGCCGCCGAAGGTGGAGTTCGAGTTCACGGACCTGGACCTGACGGGGTTCGGCGGGGCGTCGATCCTGGCGCGGACGGCGCGCGAGTTCGGGCTGTTCGAGTTGTTGGAGGAGGCGGTGTCGGTGAAGGTCCGGGACCGTGGCGCATCGGACGCGGAGACGCTGTGGGCGATGATCGCGTCGCTGTGCCGGGGGCACGGGGCGCTGTCGGACCTGGACGCGCTGCGGGCGGACGGCGTGGCGCGGGTTCTGCTGGGGCTGCGGGAGGTGCCGGAGGCGCGCCGGGCGGGGGAATGGCTGTCGCGGGTCGGGACGGCGGACGTGAAGGGACTGTGGCGGGCGGCGGTCCGGTTCGCGGAGCGGGTGGCGCCGGCGATCGTGGAGCACGAGCTTGCGACGCGGGGCCACGTGCCGGTGTTCATCGACGCGACCGGCATCGAGGTGGACGGCGCGCTGTTCGAGCGGACGCGCAAGAACTACGACGGCGAGCGGGGCTACTGGCTGCACGCGGCGTTCGCGGGCGGGCTGTGGACGGCGGGCCAGCTGCAGCCGGGCGGCGGCCGGGTGACGCTGAACTGGCGCAAGCTGCTGGAGTGGACGGCGGGGACGGTGCCGGCGGGGACGCCGGTGTGGCTGCGGGCGGACAACGCGTACTACAAGGGCGAGCTGGTTCGGCTGTGCGCGGCGCGCGGCTGGGACTACTCGATCAGCGTGACGAACGACGTCTGGCGCGCGCCGGTTCTGGAGCAGATCGAGGGGCTTCCCGACGCCGCGTGGACGGACCTCGGCATGGAGGAGGAGGCGATCTTCGCGACGCATCGCCCGCGCGGCTGGGACGCGGAGCAGCACTACGTGGTGGTGCGGCGGCGGACGGAGAACGGGCAGATGCTACTGGTTCCGCGGCGCGCGGTGATGCTGGTGTCGCGCGACGACCTGCCGCTCAAGGAGCTGGTGCTGCGGCACCGGGGCAAGCAAGGGCAGGAGAACGCCTTCAAGGGTCCGCTGCGGGACATGGACCTGCACCACCCGCCGTGCCGGGGCTACCGCGCGAACCAGGCGTTCTACGCGCTGGGCCAGATCGCGCAGGTGTTGCTGCGCGCGGTGCAGTACGGGGCGCTGCCGAAGAGCGCGCGCCGGCACGGCATCCGTCCGGTCATTCGATACGTGATGCGCGCCACGGCGCACATGGTGCGCACGGCGCGCCGGGTGTGTCTGCGCTTCGCAAAGACGAACTTCCGTCTGGACTGGCTGTACCGGGCCATGATCGTCCTGGAGGCCCGCGCCCCGCCCGCCGCGGCCTGACGCGTCGACAGATCGGCGAACGCCGCCCCGGCGGGGACGCGCTCGCCCGACCGCTTGAAACGGGTGTCGCGAGGGCCGCCGAGCCCCTTCCCGGAACGTTCCCGCGCGCTCTTCACGCCTTCAATTGCCCCGAAGTCCCCGCTTCACCGCCAGAAAAACGATCATCCACCGCAAAATCCTCTCGGAGCACCCTTATCAGGGGATTGGGAGAGTGAGACCTTGTGCAGGGAACCCCTTGGGCGTTTGGCACTCTAATAGGGAGAGTGCTAATATCGTTACCCAACGTTACCGGAGGTAGCAAAAGATGACCGCGAACGTACTATCTCTCGATAGTCTATCGCCGGGTCGCGATCTGGATGCCTACATTCAGACCGTGAACGCGTTCCCGGTGCTGAGCCCCGAGGACGAGCGCAAGCTCGCGGAACGTTTTTACTACGAAGACGACCTCGCCGCCGCCCGCGAACTGGTGCTGTGCCACCTGCGTTTCGTCATCTACATGGCCCGGGGCTACTCGGGTTACGGGCTGCCGCAGGCCGACCTGATCCAGGAAGGAAACGTCGGGCTCATGAAGGCGGTCAAACGCTTCAATCCCGAGGTCGGTGTCCGCCTCATCTCTTTTGCCGTGCATTGGATCAAGGCCGAGATGCACGAGTACATCCTGCGCAACTGGCGCATCGTCAAGGTCGCCACCACCAAGGCGCAACGCAAGCTCTTCTTCAATCTGCGCAGCGCCAAGAAGCGGCTCGGATGGTTCTCGCCGCAGGAAGCCGAAGCCGTCGCCGAGGATCTTGGAGTGACGCCGGAAGCGGTCCTGCAGATGGAAGGCCGCATGGCGGCCCAGGACGCTGCGTTCGATGGGTCGGCGGGCGACGATGGAGAGGACTTTGTCGCATCACCGGCCCAGTACCTGGCCGACGAATCCATGAATCCGGCCGAAATCGTCGCGGAAGAGGACTGGACCGAGCAATCCATGGCCCAACTGCGCGAAGCGCTGGGACAACTCGATGAACGCAGCCAGGAAATCGTACGTCTGCGCTGGCTCAACGAACCCAAGACGACGCTGCAGACGCTGGCGACGCAATACGGAATCTCGGCCGAGCGGGTCCGCCAGATCGAAGCCAAGGCGATGAAGAAGCTCCGGGGCGCACTCGCCGCCGCTTGACGCCTGCATCCAGGCCGCGACAGGCATGGATCAGCCATCGAAGAAAGGCGGGCATGACGCGCCGTCCCCGGCCGCACCGTCAAACGAGTGGCCCAGACGGGTTCATGCCGGGCAAAGAGGTCGCGCCACCAGGGGTCAGGCGCGGGCGCTCGCTGAACGCGGCGACCACTACCGCATTCCTCGATTTGAACCTTCGGATCGGCCTGTCATGGTCGAAGTGGGTTTCGGCACGGGTCACGCTCTCGCGCGTTTTGCCGACGAACACCCGGACTGGGACTGCATTGGCATAGAAGTCTACCGGCCGGGCATCGGTTCGCTCATCCTGCAATGCGACGCGCTCGGACTCGACAACGTGCGGGTGGTCGAGGGCGATGCGGTAACCATCCTGGCGGAATGGCCGCCGTCGAGCGTTCGCCTCGTCACCGTCTACTTTCCCGATCCGTGGCCGAAGCGGCGGCATGGCAAGCGCCGCCTGGTCCAGGCGTCCTTTGTCGCTAACGTCGCGCGTGTCCTGGAACCGGGCGGCAGGCTGCTGATGGCGACCGATTGGGAGCTATACGCGATGTCGATGCTGAAGACGACCGACGCGGAGCCAACGCTTGTCAACGAGGCAGGCCTGGGAAAGTTCTCAGCACGTGCCGTCGAGCGCCCGGAGACGCACTTCGAGGTCCGTGGCCGCGCATCCGGTCACGAAGTCTGGAATCTCGCCTACGCGAAAATGTAGTGACGCATGAGCATCAGTTACAGGAATCGGGCGACGACCGAATCCAGGTGTGAGAATCCGAATTCGGTGAGTCCGATGCGGTCGTGCCGCATCAATCCCTCTGCGCGCAATCGCGCTATTTCGTCTGCGATGGTCTCAATCGGTAAACCGGTGCGCTTGAGGAAATCGGCTTCGTCGGTTCCGTGCACCAGCCGCAAGGCGTTCATCATGTATTCCACCGGCAGGTCTGTCTCGTCAATGATCGCGTCTTCCGAAGACTGGTCGCTCAGGTAGCGTCCCGGCTGCCTGGCTTTCTGCGTGCGCACGATCCCGGTTGGTTGGGTGAGCTTGCCATGGGCACCCGCGCCAATCCCGGAATAGTCGCCGAACGTCCAGTAGTTGATGTTGTGGCGGGCCTCGGAGCCGGGGCGAGCGTACGCGGACACCTCGTATCGCCGGAACCCGTGGGATTCGAGAACCGACTGGCCCGCTTCGGCGATGTCGGCCTTTTCGTCGAGGGCGGGAAGCAGCGGGGGATGTCTCGCGAACGCGGTGTTCGGTTCTATGGTGAGTTCGTACCAGGAAATGTGGGTGGGCTCGAGCGCGACGGCGCATTCGAGATCGGCGACGGCCCCCGCGACCGTCTGCCCAGGCAGGCCGAACATCAGGTCGACATTGAACTCCTCGAATCCCGCCCCGGTGATCGCCGCCGCCGCGCGCTTCGTCTCTTCAGCCGTGTGAATGCGTCCGAGTCGCTCGAGATTGCCCTCGTCGAAGGACTGGGCGCCGAGGGATATGCGACCGATCCCGGCGGCGGCGTAGTCCTCCATGGCGCCGGCGGTCTCCACGGTCCCCGGGTTCGCCTCCATGGTCACTTCCACGCCCTCGGATAGTTCGAATGCGTCGAGCAGCCGCGCGAAACCGCTCGCGGGCAGAAGGCTCGGAGTGCCGCCGCCGAAATAGACGGAGGCTATATCGAACGGCATGCGCTCGCGTTCACGCGCGAAGTCGGCGAGCAGCGCGTCTACGTAGTCCGCATCCGGCAACGTCCGCTTGAGCGCGTGGGAGTTGAAATCGCAGTAGGGGCATTTGCGCACACACCACGGGATGTGCACATAGAGGCCGCTCATGGCGCGCTCTTTTCGCGAAGCGCCGCCGCGAGGCGCTTCGAGGCGAGTCCGCGATGGCTGTGCGCGTTCTTAGTCTCCGGTTCGAGTTCGCCGGCGGTGGCCTCGAACTCGGGAACGAAGAAATGCGGGTCGTATCCGAAGCCGTGCGTCCCTCTCGGGGAGTCCACAATCAGGCCATTCCACGCCGCGGTGGCGAAGACCGGCGCCGGATCGTCCGCGCGCTCGATGAACACCAGCGCACAGTAGAAATGCGCGCGCCGGTCCTCTATGCCGTCGAGCGCGGCGATCAGTTTCCTGTTGTTGTCATCAGCCGTTGCCCCTTCGCCCGAATATCGCGACGACAGGAGACCGGGGGCGCCGCCCAACGCCGGAACGACCAGGCCGGAA
This sequence comes from Candidatus Azotimanducaceae bacterium, assembly GCA_965203615.1. Taxonomy (GTDB): domain Bacteria; phylum Pseudomonadota; class Gammaproteobacteria; order Pseudomonadales; family Azotimanducaceae; genus VXNE01. The sequence goes on along the minus strand of OZ241900.1, from coordinate 2,121,725 downwards.
TCGTCCGCGATAGCTGGCAGACCCGTCGCCGAAGACGCATGGCGTGCCTTGATCAACGCGTTCTCGATAAAGGTCGCGCCGTTTTCCTCGGGTGACGGCAGGCCAAATTCAGTCATCGGTCGCAGTTCGATGCCGATGGGGACAAGCAGGCTGGAAAGTTCTGCCAGCTTGCCCGCGTTGGCGCTGGCGAGAACAGCCTGTTTCATGGGCGAAGTCGCCGGGAGCGCGCCCAGTGTCGAATCATCGGTCTGCCGGCGCCGGCCGACGCTCGACTTCCCAATAGAGCGTCTGCTGGAACTTCACCACGGCCGGACCGTAGCCGGGCAGGTCCGCGGTGATCTCGAAACGCAGCGTGTCGCGGTCCTGGTAGGTCAGCATCGCGAGATAGTAGACGGCTTCGCCTTCCCGTACTTCGCGAAAACGTAGCGGCTGCGACTGCCCGAGCAGGTTCTTGACGCTGCCGGTCACCGGCACTGTGACGGTCCGTTCGCCATCCAGTACCGATATGTTCACCAGTGCCTTGTCGCGTCCCCGCACGACATCGTACCGCTCCGCGATTTCCGCGCGCAGGAAACTGGGATTGAAGACGGAGTAATGCACTTCGTAGTCGCCGAACGACTGCTTCTGCTCGGCGAAAAGAGTTCCCGCGACCAATACGACGACCGCCGCTGCGGTGCGCGAAATCATGTGCCGGCGCGGCCCAGGCGGTAGAACGCCGTGATGCCGAACAGGTTCGGGAAGAGATTGATCAGCCGGCGACTCCGGTAGCCGTGACCGACGGCGGAACGTTCGATGATCGCGATGCCCAGTTCGAGGCACAGCCGCTCGAAGTCGGCGAAGGTGCAGAGGTGAATGTTCGGCGTGTCGTACCAGTTGTGGGGCAGGTGTTTCGCCATCGGCATGCGGCCGCGCGATGCGAGCCACAGTCGGCATACCCAATGCCCGAAGTTGGGGAACGTCACGATGCACTCGCCGCCGATTCGAAGCATCTCTCGCAGCAATCGGTCGGGGCGCCGCACGGCCTGCAGGGTCTCCGTCATCACGACCATGTCGAAGCTCGAATCCGGAAACCTTGCGAGACCGTCGTTCAGGTCGTGTTCTATGACGTTCACGCCCGCGCCGATGCAGGCGTTGATCTGGTGCGGGTCGATGTCCATGCCGTAGCCGCGGACATCCTTGTTCGACTGGAGGTGCGCGAGCAGTTCGCCGTCGCCGCATCCAAGGTCGAGAACGCGCGCGCCGGGTTTGACCAGGGTGGCGATGATGCGGAGATCCTCTCTCATTGGCCGCACTCGGTGGCGACGCGGTCGAGATAGGCCGACAGTACGTCCAGGTATCGGGGTACCGGAAGGAGAAACGAGTCGTGGCCGTGGGCAGCGTCGATGGTGGCGCCCACCACGTCCTTGCGCGCCTCGACCAGGGCGTCGATGATCTCGTCGGACCGTTCCGGGGCGAAGCGCCAGTCGGTCGAGAAGGAGACGACCAGGAACTTGCACACGGCGTGGCCGAGGGCTTCGACCAGGTTGTCGGCATGGTCCCGGGCGGGGTCGAAGTAGTCAAGGGCGCGCGTCATCAGGAGATACGTGTTGGCGTCGAAGACCTTCGAGAACGTGCTTCCCTGGTAGCGCAGGTAACTCTCCACCTGGAATTCGACGTCGTGTCCGGACGCGATGTCTCCGGATTTGAGTTCCCGCCCGAACCTGTCCCCCATGCTGTCGTCCGAGAGATAGGTCACGTGGCCGAGCATGCGCGCCAGGCGCAGCCCCACATCGGGGTTGGATCCCGCTTTGATGTAGTTGCCTTCGTGGTACTCGGGGTCGGTGACGATCGCCTGGCGCGCGATCTCGTTGAAGGCGATGTTCTGCGCCGAGAGTTTCGACGCGCATGCGATCAGCAGCGCGTGGCGAATCCGGTCCGGAAAATCGATGGCCCACTGCATGGCCTGCATCCCGCCCAGGCTGCCGCCGAGCACGGCGGCGAAGGTCTGAATGCCGAGGGTGTCGGCGAGCATGGCCTGCGTTCGCACCCAGTCCTTGACCGTCACGGTGGGAAACGTCGGCCCGTACGGGTCCCCGGTCGCGGGATTGGTGGAACGCGGCCCGGTGCTGCCGTGACAACCGCCGAGGTTGTTCAGGCTGACCACGAAGCAGCGGTTCGTGTCGATGGGCTTGCCGGGGCCTATGCAGACATCCCACCACCCCGGCTTGTCGTCGTCCATGCTGTGGAAGCCGGCCGCGTGATGGTGTCCGGAAAGGGCGTGGCAGACCAACACGGCGTTCGACCTGTCGGCATTGAGCGTTCCGTAGGTCTCGTAGACGATCTCGAACTCCGGCAGCCGCACACCGCATTGCAGATCGATTGCACCGAAACGCGCGGTTTCGGGAACAACCACGCCGACCGAATTGGGAGGCAGGGCTTTCACGGTGGCTTATCTCTGAATGGGCGGGACTAAGGACCGGCCCCGAACAGCGTCCTGAACAAACCCGGCAAGAGAAAATTCTGCAGTAGCAGGATCACGAGGAACACGATGATGGGAGACAGGTCGAGACCGCCCATCACCGGCAACAGTCGTCGCGCCGGCGCGAGTACCGGCTCGCAGATGTCGCGCAGGAGGGAAGTGACGGGATTGTAGGTCGCGGGTGCGAGGAACGAGATGATGATCATCGCGAAGATGGCGATCCAGTAGAAAAACAGGAACAGGTCGAATGTCCGGTAGACGCCGGCGACTATGGACCCCACCGTGATTCCAAGGGATTGCAGCAGTTCCACCACGACAAAGTTGTCGAAACGCCCGGTCATGGCCGCAACGATGCCGATCGTCGCCGCGCAGGTGATCCAGGTGGCGATGAAGGCGGAAAGATCGAGGTTCTTGTAGGTCGGTATGACCTTCCTCAGGGGACCCAGCACCGGATCGGTGTACCGGACGATGCCCTGGGAAATCGGGTTGAAGAAGTCTGCGTGCGTCGCCTGCAGGATGAAGCGCACGAGGAAAAGAACCGAGACTGCGCTCAGAAGGTATTGAATGATGAAGGCAATAGGATCGCCCATGCTTCCCGCCCTAATGTCCGCTTACTTGCCGAACTCTTCCGCGAGCTCCCGCGACCGCTGGCAGGCGGCCTCGATCGCCCTTTTGAACTTCGCCCGCACGCGGGCGGACTCAAGTATAGATAGGGCACGTTCCGTCGTGCCACCCGGAGAGGTGACACGCTCGCGTAAAACGCTCGGCCCGACGCTTTCGGCTTCCGCCATGCGCGCGGCGCCCAGCACCGTGGCCGTCGCGAGGCGCTCGGCCGTGGCCGGGTCGATGCCGAGTTCGACACCGGCTTCGATCATGCCTTCGAGGAGATAGAACGCGTAGGCCGGCCCGCTGCCGGACAGGGCCGTCACGGCGTGCAGGCTGTCCTCGTCGTCGAACCAGACAACCTCGCCGGCTGCGGACAGAATCCTCTCGGCCAGGGCTTTCATGTCGGGGTCGACGAAACGATTCGCGGTCAGTCCGGTTATGCCGGCCCGCAATAGCGCCGGCGTGTTTGGCATGCAACGCACGATCGGTTGTTCGGCCGACGTCCAGCGGGCGATCGCCTCGATGGGCACGCCGGCGGCGATGGATATGACGAGTTGGCGGATCGTCAGCGGAAGGGCTTCGACGACCTCCCGAATGACTTGGGGCTTGACGGCGAGAACCACGGCATCTGCGGCGTCGACCGCGACGGTATTGGCTTGCGTGGTGGATATGCCCTCGAATCGTTCGAGTTGGCCTGCTATCGGGTCGGCGACGACGATGTCGAGCCGGTTGTCCGGCGTGTCGCCCGCAGCCTCGTTTGCCGCCCGCAAGCCGCCAACGAGGGCGAACGCCATGTTGCCGCCGCCGATGAACGCGATGCGTTTCATGCGTCCCTCGGCCCGAAGATCGCCGTGCCGATCCGCACGCAGGTGGCGCCTTCCTCGATGGCGACGGCAAAGTCGTCGCTCATGCCCATGGACAGGGTGTCCCAATAGGGTCCGCCCGCCGCCCGGTGGCGGTCGAACAGTTCCGCCGTCAAAGCAAAGCTGTCGCGCATGGACCGCATGTCCTCCTTCGGCGCGGGTATCACCATCAAGCCTCTCAGCCGCAAGTGCGCGAGGCCGCGTACCGCATCGATGAGTTCGCCGATGGCGTCGGGTGCGATGCCGGCTTTCTGCGGTTCTTCATCGATATTGACCTCGATACAGACGTCGAGCGGAGGCATTCCCTCGCGGCTGGAGTTTAGTCGCTCGGCGATCCTCTTTCGATCAAGCGTATGCACCCATTGAAAGTTCCGCGCGATGTCCCGGGTCTTGTTGGACTGCACGGCGCCGATGAAATGCCAGGTGATGTCGCGCCCGGCGAGGGTCCGCAGTTTCGGTAACGCGTCCTGCAGGTAGTTCTCGCCGAAGTGCCGTATACCTGCATCCCAGACAGCGGCGACTTCTTCGGCCGAGCGCGTCTTCGATACCGCGAGCAGGCATATGTCCTCGGACGATCGGCCCGCGCGCAACGCGGCGCGGTTGATCGCGTGCCGAACGCAGGCGACCTTGCGAGCGACCGCGGGTCCAGCCCCCATGTCTCACAAAACCTCGGGTTGGGTAACTGAGGCAATTTTAAGCACCAGCGGCGCACGATTGCAGAGATTGTCCATGTGCCTCGCGGCTTCGTCGGCGGATACTTCTGTTGGTCGAAGGGCATTGCGGCAAATCGAGTATTCAGGGTCGTGGAAATAGTCGAACTCCTTTCGTGCGCAGTCGCGGCCGGCGCCTCGGATCTGCATCTGTCCGCCGGAATGGCGCCGATGGTCCGTGTCGATGGCGAGCTACAGCGCCTGCACGAGGCGCCGGTACCTGACCGCGGCGTCCGCGCGATGCTTGGCGCGGTCATGAACCGGACGTGCCGGGAGGAGTTCGAGGCGTCCCTTGAGGCGGACTTCGCGTTTGAAGCGAGCGGGATCGGGCGTTTCCGGGTCAATGCTTATCAGCACAACCGCGGCGCGGGCGCTGCGTTCCGCGTGATTCCCGCGAAGATCCCGAAAATGGACGAGCTCGGCCTGGGGCAGGTGTTCAGGGAGATCGCCATGGCATCCCGGGGCCTGGTGCTGGTCACCGGCCCGACCGGTTCCGGCAAGAGCACGACGCTGGCGGCGATGATCGACTGCATCAACGAAAGCCGCCGGGAACATATCCTCAGCATTGAGGACCCGATCGAGTTCGTTCACACCAGCCGCTCGTGCCTCGTTACGCAGCGTGAAGTGCATCGCGATACCAAGGGCTTCAACGCGGCGTTGCGCGCAGCACTTCGGCAGGATCCGGACGTCATCCTGGTGGGTGAGATGCGCGACACGGAAACCATCAGCCTGGCGCTCACCGCGGCGGAAACCGGACACCTGGTGTTCGGCACCCTGCACACCGCGTCCGCGGCGAAGACCATCGACCGCATTGTCGACGCGTTCCCGGCGGGAGAAAAGGACATGGTGCGTTCCGCGCTATCGGAATCGCTTCATGCGGTCATTTCACAGACCCTGCTCAAGGCAAGGTGCGGAGGACGCGTGGCGGCGCACGAGGTCATGTTGGCGACGCCGGCGATCCGCAACCTGATCCGGGAAGACAAGACGGCGCAGATGGTGTCGGTAATGCAGACCGGTGCCGCCGCCGGCATGCAGACCCTGGATCAAAGCCTGCGCGGGCTGGTGCAGGAGGGGATCGTGATGCCGCAGGCGGCGCGCGCGAAGGCCCGGATACCCGGGGACATCTGACTATCAGTCCGCGAGCAGAAACTCCAGCAGCGCTTTCTGGGAGTGCAGTCGATTGCCGGCCTCGGTGAACGCGACGGATCGGGGATCTTCGAGAAGGTCGTGGCTGACCTCTTCGCCCCTGTGTGCTGGCAGGCAGTGCATGAAGACCACATCCTCGCTTGCGAGGTCCAGCAGCGCGGGATTCACCTGGTAGCCATTGAAGGCGCTTCGGCGTTCTTCCGCCTCTTCGTCCTGCCCCATCGAAGACCAGACGTCGGTGACCACGAGATTGGCGTTTTCGACCGCCGCTCTCGGACTCTCGACCCACTCCGCGTTGTCGGTATCGGCGAGCAGATCGCCGTCCGGCCGGTGCGAGTCGGGCGTGGCGATCTTCAGATGAAATCGGAATTGCCGGGAGGCATTGATATAGGAATTGCACATGTTGTAGCCATCGCCCACGAAGGCGACCGTGCGTCCCTCGATGGCTCGCCCCCGCACCTCCTCGTAGGTCTGCATGTCGGCGAGCAACTGGCACGGGTGGAAACGGGCGGTCATGCCGTTGATGACGGGCACAGCAGATGCGCGCGCGTACGCCGTAACATCGTCGTGGCTCAGGGTTCGGATCATCACGGCGTCGACCATTTCGGAGAGCACGCGAGCCGTGTCTTCGATGGGTTCTCCGCGTCCGATCTGGGAGTCTTGCGGGCCAAGGTTGATGGCGTGTCCTCCGAGCTGGTGCATTCCAGTTTCGAATGCCACCCGGGTGCGGGTCGAACTGAGCCCGAAGACCATGGCGAGAGTCTTGCCTTTCAGGGGCGTCCACGCTTTGCCGGCGGCGTGGAGGCGCTTCAGCTCTGCGCCACGATCAAGGACCTGGCGGAGTTCTTCGGGACTGAAGTCCCTGAGGGTCAGGAAGTGTCGCGCTTGCATGGCCTCATGCCATCGCCTTGACCAGGCGTACTACCGTGGCGACCACCTGGTCCGCATCTGCATCGGAGAGAATCAACGGCGGCAGGAGCCGGATCACGCTGTCTGCGGCGACATTCAGGATGACGCCGGCCTCCATCGCCTCGGTCACCATCTGGGGGCACGGGCGATCAAGCTCGACGGCCAGCAGGAGTCCCTTGCCGCGGATGTCTTTCACGATGTTGCTGCCCTGCAGACCCTCCCGCAACCCGGCGAGCATGCGCTTGCCGAGTTCGCCGGCGCGGTCGATCAGCCCGCCTTCAAGCTCGTCGAGAACCGCATTCGCCGCGGCGCAGACCAGGGGGTTGCCGCCAAACGTGGAGCCATGCGTACCGGCAATGAGCATCTTCGACGCGGTTCCGCGGGCGAGGCAGGCACCTATGGGAACGCCGTTTCCGAGCCCCTTGGCGGTGGTGACCACGTCGGGAAGGATATCGCTGTGTTGATAGCAGAAATACTTGCCCGATCGGCCGTTCCCCGTCTGCACCTCGTCGAGGATCAGGAGCCAGTCGTTGGCATCACATAGCGCGCGCAACTGCGTCAGGTAGTCGTCCTCGGGTATGTGAATCCCGCTCTCGCCGAGAATCGGTTCGACCATGACGGCGACGACGCTCTCGTCGTTGTCGGCAATCCTGCTCACCGCGTCGATGTCGTTGAAGGGCGCACGGACGAATCCGCCGAGCAGCGGCTCGAATCCGGCGTGAACCTTGCGGTTGCCGGTTGCCGTGAGTGTCGCCATGGTCCTGCCGTGAAAGCTGTTGTCCATGACGACGGTGTGGGGAACGTCGATGCCGCGTTCGTGACCGTATAGCCGCGCGATCTTGATGGCCGCCTCGTTTGCCTCGGCGCCGGAGTTGCCGAAAAAGACGTTGTCCATGCCGGAGAGCGCGGTCAGCCGGTCGGCGAGTTTCTGCTGTCCGGCGATGCCGTAGAGGTTTGAAGTGTGGATGAGCGTGCGCGCCTGCCCGGCGATGGCCTCGCTGACGCGGGGGTGCGCATGACCGAGACCGGTGACGGCGATGCCGCACAGGGCGTCGATATATTCCTTGCCCGCGGTGTCGTAGAGGCGCGACCCCCGCCCCGAAGCGAAAGTCACCGGCAGACGATTGTAGGTAGGCATGATGCTGGTCATGGTTACGCCCTTAACCGGCAGTTGCCGCGCAATCGCGCCCGATCCTTGCCGGCAGTACGAGCCCCGCAATCGCGCGGGGCAAAAACAAATCGGGCAGCCCCGTGCTGCCCTCCAAACGAGCATCGTAGCAGCGATTTGCGCCAGTTCAAGCGTGGGCGAGGAATGGGGCGAGCTGTGTCCGCTGTACTTGCCAGGGCGAGCGGGCATCCGACACACTTGTGGCGCTTGTCCCGCCGTTGAACAGGAACGTTACGCATGACCCTCATCACCTGGTCCTGGCTATTCCTCGTGCTCTACACGGGGGCGATGCTCGCGATCGGCGTGATCGGAAAGCGGCGCGTCAAGCACGCGGACGACTTTGCGACGGCGCGCGGCGCCTATGGCCCGTGGGTGCTTGCTTTCGCTTTCGCCGCCACCACCGCCAGCGGCGCGACGTTTCTCGGCGGGCCCGGCCTCGCCTACGAATTCGGCACGGCGACCATCTGGAGCAACTTCCTCTACCCCGTCGGCGTGTACTTCGGCGTGCTCATTTCCATGCGCCTCATCGCAACGTCCGGGAATCGATTCGGCAATCGATCGATCCCGGAATACCTTGGCGACCGGTATCAGTCCGACGGTATCCGCGTCGTCATCTCGCTCCTGTCGCTGGTGCTGTTTTTCTACATCGTCGGGCAACTCGTCTCGGGTCTCGTGATGTTCGAGGTCATGCTCGGCATGCCGAAGATGTGGGCGCTGATCGTGACCTCGCTGGTGCTGATGATCTACGTCGTCATGGGCGGCGCCCATGCGGACATCCTCACCGACGCCGCGCAGGGAGTCATGATGCTGATCCTCGCCGTCGTCGTGATCTTCCTGTTCATGTTCGCGGTCGGCGTCGACGGCGGGCTCGCCGGTCTCATCGACAATCTCGATGCCCAGGACGACAACCTGGTTGGCCCGTTGAACAAGAGCACACCGCTGCTGCACTCGTGGTGGTCGATCGCCTGCATACCGTTGGCCCACCTGCCGCTGGGACTCCTGCCGCACCTTGGAAACAAGCTCTGGGCGTTGAAGGAAACGGGTCAGCAACGCACCTTCATCAAGCTCGCGTTCACCTTCGGCCTGACACTCGGCATGCTGGGTCTCGGCGGCCTCGTGGCTCGCGCCCTCGTGGGAGACTCGCTTTACGATGAGGGGGCGAATCCGAACGAGGCGCTGCCGATCCTCTTTATCGAGCTGTTCCCGACCTGGTTGGCGGCGCTGATCGGCGTCGGCATCCTCGCCGCCATCATGTCCACTGCGGATGGCCTCGTGGTCTCCTCGTCGCAGATCATCGCCAACGACCTGTATCGCCGAACGTTCGCGCGGCGCCTGGCGCCGAATGCCACGAAGGAAGAGCACGACCGCATGGAACTGCTCATCAGCCGCTGGTCCACGGTCGTCGTGCTGATCCTGTGCACGCTGCTGGCGTGGCTCTTCATGCAGCGGAATATCGCGCTGATCGTCTGGATCGGCGTCGGCGGGATGATGGCGGCGTTTGCCGGCCCGCTGGTGCTGGGCGCCCTATGGAGGGGCGTCACGCGCCGTGGCGCCTATGCCGGGCTGATCTCCGGCTTCGCCACGTTCGCCATTCTGCACGGGCAGGTGCTGGACCCGGCCTGGGTGGAAGGCATGGGCGTGCTGCACACCGTCGTCTCCTGGCTGGCGGGTGAAGGGGGCAATCCCATTTCCTGCGCGGCGATCGGCGAAGGCGTCGGGGTGATTCTCACCTTTGTCGTATCCAAACTCACCGCGCCATTGCCCCAGGAACATGTGGCGGAGATTTTCCGAGGCGAAGAGGCCAGTCCGGGACAGCAGACCTGAAGGTGCGCGTCAGGAGTTCTCGCCGTCTTTCGCGGGGGACGGTCCCAGGCTCCATCGCAAAACGAGCCAGGCCGCTACGGCGGAAGCGGCCGATCCGATGAGGATGCCCAGCCGGTCTCCTGCGAAGTAGTCGCCGCTGCCGTGCTGGAAGGCGAGCCCCGCGATGAAAAGGCTCAGAGTGAACCCGATGCCGCACGCCCAGGCGACGCCGACGATCTGTCCCCAATTGACGCCGTTCGGCAACGACGCTACCCGCAGCAGCAGGCCGAGGCCAACGAAAGCGACGATGCCGACCGGTTTGCCGAGAAAAAGCCCCGCGGCGATCCCGAGCGTCACGGGATGGAGCATGTCGTCGATGCCGGTCCCGCCGAGCGGAATGCCGGCGTTGACGAAAGCGAACACCGGCAGGATCGCGTAGGCGACAGGGGCGTGCAGGTCGTGCTCGAGCTGCCTCAAGGGTGAGCCTCCTTCCGGATCACGAATGGGAACGCAGAAAGCGATGAGGACGCCGGCAAGAGTTGCATGCACGCCCGACTTCAGCATTGCCACCCACAACACCACACCGACGAGCACGTAAGCCGTAATGCTTGTGACCCGAAGCCGGTTCAGGGTCACTCCGACACCCAGCGCGGCGACGCCAACGACCAATGCTTCCAGCGACAGGTCTGCCGAGTAGAAGACCGCGATGATCGCAATGGCCGCGAGGTCGTCGAATATGGCGAGCGTCAGCAGGAACACCTTGAGTGAGGGCGGGACGCGTCGGCCGAAGACGCTGAGCAGCGCCAGCGCAAACGCGATGTCCGTCGCCACCGGGATACCCCAGCCATCGAGTGCGACGGGGTCGTGCCAATTCAGGGCCGCGTAGATCGCCGCCGGAAGCGCCATGCCCCCGACTGCGCCAAGACCGGGCAGTACTACCTGTCTCGCCGAGGAGAGTTCGCCTTCGAGGAACTCGCGTTTCACCTCGAGTCCGATCAGGAAGAAGAACACGGCCATCAGCCCGTCGTTCACCCACAGGAGCAGCGGCTTCTGGATCGCGACCGCGCCCACCTGCACGGCGATGGTCGTGTCCACCAGCGCCGCATAGAGCGTTGCGAAGGGCGTGTTGACTGCGACAAGGGCTGTCGCGGCCGCAACGAGCAGGAGGATCCCGCCGGCGGATTCGAGCTGGATGAACTCGCGGATCGCGGAAGTGATCCGCGGAGGTTGCGCTGGCTGGTCCATGGGGATGTTCCGCAAGACGTTGTCCTAAGCGTTCCGGACCGCTTCCTCGAATAGTGACAGTCCCTGTTTCAGGGTGATGCGGGGACAGCCGAAGTTGAAACGCTGAAAGCCCGGGGCGCCGAATGGCTCGCCGTCGGAGAGGCGGATGCCGAATCGCTCGAAGTGTGCGTTGGGGTCCGCAAGGGCGAGGGCGCTGACATCGATCCACGCGAGGTACGTGGCCTCGACATGGGTCATCTCGATGCCGTCCAGTGTCGCCACCGTGTCCTCCACCAGGTCGCGGTTCTCGGAAAGGTACGCGGTAACCGCACGAAGCCAATCGGATCGATCCGTGTAGGCCCAAAGCGCTGCCGCGAAGGCGAGGGGCGAAACTCCGGACCCCAGGCCCAACAGCGCTTCCTCGTATTTGTCCCGCAGGACCGGGTCGGCGATCACGGCAACCCCCAGGCTCAGGCCGGGCATGTTGTACGCCTTGTTCGGGCTGAACAGGGAGATGCACCGCAACTCGGGATGCAGCGTAGCGGTCGGCACATGGGAGGCGGCCGGGTCGAGCAGGAGGTCGCAGTGGATTTCGTCGCTGACCAGCGTGAGATCGTGCCGCAGGCAGAAGTCCACCAGCGCCTCGAGCTCGCTTCGATGGTATGCGCGTCCGGTGGGGTTCTGCGGGCTGCACAGCAGGAGGCCGCGCGTGGATGGCTTCACCGCGGCCTCGAGCCTGTCCATGTCCATGACCCATCGTCCCCTGTCGCGCACGAGGTCAACGAAGATAGCTTCCTTGCCCGCTTGTCGAGGTACCGACAGGAACGGGTGGTAGACGGGGACGGGTATCAGGATGCTCTGCCCGCGATCGCCGATGACGTGTCCTGCGAGGTTGAGGCCGGGAACGACGCCCGGCAGCCACAGGAGCCACTCCCTTGGCACGGCCCAGTCGAACCGGTCCTCTAGCCATTGGATGAATGCATCTTCGATCTCCGGCGGCGGATCCGTGTATCCGAGGACACCGTGGCGGAGCCGCTCCTGCACCGCTGCAAGCAGCCCGGGCGGTGACTTGAAATCCATGTCGGCCACCCAGAACGGCAACAGGTCGGGGCCGTAACGAACCCACTTGGCGCTCGATGTCGCCCGGCGGTCAATGACGGTATCGAAGTCGTAAGCCATCGCGGAATCGGCTCTTGCGTGCGAACGGCCCGGTGTACTTAGGTGGTGTCCGAGTCCTGTTTGTCCATACCTGCCACGGCACGGTCCTTCGGTGCGCTGTCGTAGGCGCCGCGAAAATCTCGGAAAGGCCCGTCACGCCATTCGAGCGCGGCCTTCAATCCATCCTCGCGCACGCGGCGTCCCCACTCGGCGCCCGCGGCGCGCTGGGAACTCAATGCCTGGATCTCGGTTCCGGAGTGCAACGCGGTGCGTATGCCCATGGTTTCGTACTGCCTGTTCACCGCGCGCTTCGTGTACATCAGCATCTCGTTGTCGATGAAGCCGAGGCGCCGGGCGAACTTCTCCGTGAACTCTCCCAGTTCCTCCTTCGGCACGGCGTAGTTGGCCCAACCGAGCCGTGCCATTTCCGTGCCGGAGAAGGAGTCGCCCATGAAAGCGAACTCCCTCGCCTTTGCCGGCGGCAGATGCCAGGGCGCCCACATCATGTCCATGGTCGTCATGGCGCGCACGGGCGGGTAACCGATCTGGGCGTCCTCGGCGACGATGCGAAAGTCGCAGGTGGTTGCCAGTTCGGTGCCGCCGGCCAGGCAATGTCCCTGGACCTGGGCGATGACGGGCTTTGCCAGCTCCCAGATGATCCAGTTCGTCATCACGACATGCCGCGCCCATTGCGTCGCCCCGGGATGGGTGCTGCCGGTGTCGGGAAGCTGCGACCTGTGGTCGACGAAGCTGTCGTCCTGGGCGCTGCGGGCCGGGGTCAGGTCGTATCCCGCGGAGAAAGAGCGTCCGGCCCCCCGCAGGATGATGACGCCGACGTTGTCGTCGTACTCGGCCTCGCGCATGGCGTCCATCACCTCTCCACGCAGATTGTTGCTGAGGGCGTTCAGCTTCTCCGGCCGGTTCAGTGTCACGAACGCAACACGGTCGTCCGTTTCATAGGTGATGTCGGTGTATTTCATTGCGCCTCCCTATAACGCCTGAATACGGGCGGCCCGACATGCTATCGCAGTTGCGGTCGTGGCACGGCCATTCTCACCGTCACAAGCCTTTTTTGGGCGGAGCGAGTGGCTAGAGGGCCATCATGCTGCGGTCCGGTTGTGCCTGGATGCCACCCCGCTTCCCGTGCCCGGGCGTTCTCTGATTGAACTCGATGGCGTTGGTGTGTTTCGCTCAGGGCCAAGTTGGGTCGGGTCTGTGCGGAACGGTGTCAGTCGATTTTGTTTTCTTGGTCATGGATGCGTTTGCGGTGTTCGCCATGGCTCTCATCGCCATTCAATACCTCTGCCATTCACCCACGAACGCCAATGCGCAACTCTTGGGGGTGCTTTGCCTGGCGGCGGTCTGTCATGTCGTGCTGGGCCGATATCAATACGGATATTGGATTGCGGAGCCCTTTCAGATCGCCTTGTCCCCTCTTGCCGAGTCGATTCTGAATCTGGGACGCAACGCAGCGCCTGGTGTGTTTCTGTTCTTGAGCCACTCGATGCTGCGTGATGGCAAGCGACTGCCGAAAGCGCTGCTTGTCTTGTTCGTCGTGCAGTTGCTCCTGGAAGAGCCGGTCCATTTCTTCGTTGGTCAGGGTTTCCCGGCCGAGCGGCTGCTCACAGAGATATTGCCAACATTGCTGCAATCAGTCTTTGTCGGCTGGGCGATATTCTGGATCGTCGCCGAGTGGCCGTCCGACCTGATCGAAGCGCGGCGTGGAGTCAGGTTCCTATTCTTGATAGTCGTCGGCGTGAGCATGCTGTTGGCAGGTCTGCTGCAACGAATCGTCATACCGGCGAGCGAAATAGAAAACTACTTCGTGCACATGTTTCTGATTGCCATCTACACCCTCTTTGCCTATGTGGTGCTCGTCCGCACGCTGTCCAGAGATAGCGCCCACCTGTTGCAGTTACGTGCAGATTCCTCAGAGGCAGTGGTAAGCGATGTGGGATCGCGAGACCGTCTGTGGACGCCGGTGAGTAACGAGGACGTCACCGAATCGGAAGGGCCGGTTGGCGCGCTGTTGCGGCTCTTGGATGTCGATCACGTCTATCGGCGCCCCAAGCTCTCGATACGATCGCTGGCAGATCAACTGGGGCTGCCGGAGTACCGGCTGCGAAAGCTGATACACGAAGAGCTGGGCTTTCGTAATTTCAATGTCTTCCTACATCACTATCGCCTCCGCGAGGCTTGCGAGATGCTGTCGGATCCGCGTCAGGCGAGGACACCGATCCTGACGATAGCGCTCACCGTGGGCTACCAGTCGATTAACACGTTCAACCGGGCGTTTAGGGAGATCGTCGGCGAAACACCGTCGACATTTCGCGCCAGATCCCGGGACGGCTCGTCTAACCCTGCAGGTTGAGTCCGTACAGGACCTTGGGGACGGCTCGCTGTGCAGACGATCTGGGAGCTTCGCAGATTCTGCAAAACATACCCATTTCCTGAAATTGAACATCCTTGACCACTTTCTGGGGAGATTCGAACTCGGACTTCCCTGATGCTCCGCCCTGCGTAGCTGCTTCAACCATCACAGATTGAATGCCAGTCCGAGCGACAGCCATGGAGCACTAGTACAGCGTTTCCAAAGTAACCGTTATTGTGTCACACGCGTATCGCATCCTCGATTCCATAGGTCCATTTGAACACCACGGGCTCGGAGTTGAGTTCGTCGATGTGGCGTTCGAGGCGCTCCTTGAGATCGTCGACGGAGGCGACGCGGATGCCGCGCAGAACGGTTCTGGCCACCTTGCTGAAGAAGGTCTCGACGAGGTTGAGCCAAGACGCGTGCTTGGGCGTGAACACGAACTCGAACCGGTTCGGGACGCTGGCGAGATAGGCGCGCGTCTCCCTGGAGATGTGCGCCGAGTGGTTGTCGAGGATCAGCCGCAGGGTGACGCCGTCGGGGTAGGCCTGGTCGAGCCCGCGCAGGAAGTCGACGAACTCCCGGCTGCGGTGCCGGTCGACGACGGCCCGGTGCACATGCCCCGTGACCAGGTCCAGGCCCGCCATCAGGGTGACGGTGCCGTGCCGGACGTACTCGTGGTCGCGGCCGAGCGCCGCGTGCCGCCCGGGCACCGGCGGCCGGTCCGGCGCCGTCCCGCCGAGCGCCTGGATGCCGGGCTTCTCGTCGTAGGAGATGTACGCCCGCAGCGGCGCGTCCGGTGCCGCGGCCCGGTCCCGCACCAGCGCCACCTCCCGGTAGAAGCACAGCACCTGCGCCATCTTCTCGTCGAACTCCGGATCGCGCCGCTCCAGGTAGTAGCGAATCTTGTGCGGCCGAACCTCCTGGCTCGCCAGGATCTTCGACACCGTGCCCGGCGCCAGCGACGACAGGTCCGGATGCCCCGCCGCGCCGCCGTGCGCGCGCGCGTGCGACGCCAGCCGCCGCACCGTCCACGTCTCCTCCGCGTAGCCCAGCTCCGTCGGCTTGCGGCACGCCAGCGCCACCAGCCAAGCCCTCGAGCCCGCCGAGATCGACGCCGGACGGCCGGCCCGCGGCAGATCGTCCAGCGCCGCCAGCGCGCCCACCTCCAGCGCCTTGCGCACGCAGCGGTCCACCTTCTGCCGGTTCGTGCCCAGCGACCGCGCGATCGCCGACACCGTCTCCCCGCCCGCGTAGCCCAGCAGCATCTTCGCGCGCTCCACACGGCGCGCCGCCTCCGTGCCCGAGCGGCTGATGCGATACAGTTCCAGTTGCGCGTCCTCGTCCATCGACAGCGGCGCGCGTTGGCGTTCAAAGGGCATCCCGTGACTCCTCGAAAAACGCCCCCGGTGGCCTTTCCCGAGCAACAGACTACACCCTCACGAGCCTCCTGTAACGATATATTGGAAACCAAGTACTAGCAGTGGTGGTCGTCCCTACGGCGGGTCGCAAAAGACGACCTTGCGAGTACGCATCGGCCTGCTGGAGATGGATGAGCACGCGCTGCCGAACAGAGCGTTCGAGTCGGATTTGTTCGTGGACACGGTGAGGAAGTACCGCCGCAACTCAACCAATCGGAGACGAGGATCGAGTCATGAATGAGCTAATCAAATGTACGAACGTCTGCAAGGACTACGTTCGTGGGGCGGAGAGTGTCCGGGTGTTGCGCAACGTGGACCTGTCGGTGAAGGACGGCACGTTCCTGGCGTTGATGGGCCCGTCCGGTTCCGGCAAGACGACCTTGCTCAACTTGCTTGGTGGTCTCGACACGCCGACATCCGGTGGGATCGAGGTAGATGGTCTGCGACTGGACTCCGTCAGTGCCAGCTCCCTTGCCCGTTGGCGGGCTCAATCCGTCGGATTCGTATTCCAGTTCTACAACCTGCTTCCAGTGCTGACCGCGCAGCGCAACGTCGAATTGCCGTTGTTGCTCACTCGCTTGTCCGGGTCGGAGCGCCGCAAGAACGCCGCTTTGGCGTTGGACATCGTCGGGTTGGGTGATCGGGGAAGGCACAGGCCGGGCGAACTCTCTGGTGGCCAGCAACAGAGAGTCGCCATTGCGCGGGCACTGGTTTCCGATCCGAGGTTGCTGGTCTGTGATGAGCCGACCGGCGACCTGGACCGGGAGACGGCCGATGAGATCCTAGAGCTGCTTCAGGCGCTGCATCGAGAGCTTGGGAAGACCATAGTCATGGTGACCCACGACCCGAAGGCGGCTGACCATGCGATGTATACGCTGCACATGGACAAGGGGAAGCTGGTCTCCCCTGTCGACCCAGCAGACGCGACGCCCCAATCAGCGAGGACGGCCGCATGAAACTACTATCGCTGCTGGGAGGAAACCTGCTCCGGAAGCCGACGCGAACGTTCCTCACGTTTATGTCCCTGGCTACCGCTTTCCTATTGTTCATGCTCCTGAGAGCCATTTCGGATGCCTTTTCCGGCGGGGTGCGACTGGAGGGCCTGGACCGGATCGTTATTGACTCCAAGTACTCGATGACGGACAACCTGCCGCTTTCCTACGTCCAGCAGATCCGCTCGCTGGATGAAGTGGAGCAGGTGACGAACATGAGCTGGTTTGGCGGTTACTACAGGGAGCCGCGGAACTCCTTCGCTATCTACCCCGTCGATCCGGAGAGCTACTTCGACATATTCACGGAGCAGGCAATATCTGCGGAGACACTCGGTCAATTCAAGAACATCCGGGTCTCGGCAGTGGCGTCCGAGGCGCTCGCGACACACTACGGCTGGAAGCCCGGGGAATCGATTCCCATCATGCAGGACATCTTTCCGCAGGATAATGGATCCTGGACATGGCAGTTCGAGCTGGCAGGTACCTTCCGGTATTCCGGAGGACAACTCCTGCTTGTCAACTACGACTATTTCAACGAAGCCGTTGTCGGCTGGGGGAAGGACCAGGTTGGGTGGCTTGTCGGTCGCGTAGCCGACCCGGCAGAGATCGACGCGACGATACAAACGATCGACGGCATGTTTGAAAACTCGTCGGACCCGACGAGGAGTACTACGGAAGACGCGTACCGGCGTCAGTTTGCGAGTCAGCTCGGAGATATAGGAACGATCAGTAGCATGATTCTAATGGCCATCTTCTTCACGATCGTTCTGTTGACAGGCAACACGGCGGTACAGGCATTTGCCGAGAGAATACCGGAACTGGCTGCCATGAAAACACTGGGCTTTTCCGACCGTGCGGTGGCGACCTTGGTGCTGGCTGAGGCGGTAGCCCTCTGTGTGGGTGGAGGAATCGTTGGAGTGGGCATTGCCTTGCTTATCGAGCCTGGTCTCCGTGCGAATCTGGGCGAGATGATTGGCAGCTTCGATATGAACGGACGGAGTGCTGCTTACGCGCTGGTTCTGGCTGCATTGCTGGGATTGGTAGTTGGTGCTTACCCGGCGGTATCCGCGAAACGCCTCACCATCGTCGATGCGTTAAGGGAGCGTTAGACATGTTTCGGCAAACATTCAACATCACAACCATGAATCTGCGGAGCATCCTCTCTCGCAAGGGCTCGTCATCCATCATCGTCGTAGGAGTTACCGGCGTTGTCGCCGTAATAGTAGGACTGCTTTCGATGTCCGAGGGAATCAAATCCGCCTTGAAGGAAACGAGCCACCCAGATCGGGTTCTTGTTATGCGCAGCGGCACCCAAGAGGAAATTACCAGTTGGCTGTCCGCCACGGAAGTCAACGTGCTCAGAGGCATAGACGGGATAAGAACGGTCAGCGGCGAACTGGTGGTCGTAGTTGACCTGGTCACCAGAGAGACCGGTAAGCCCGGAGTTGCCGTCGCTCGAGGTGTCGAAGCTTCGGCTTTCGAGCTTCGGCCGGAGTTGAAGCTGGTAGCAGGTCGGTTGTTTCGGCGCGGAAAGAACGAACTGCTTGTCGGGGTGAGCGCGAGTGATACCTACGAAGGCCTCACCCTTGGTAGCAAAGTCAGCTTTCGCAACAACATGTGGGACGTGGTGGGCTATTTCGACGCGGAAGGCGGGGCGCACGACTCCGAGGTGTGGCTGGACTTGGCGATGGCTCAGGCTGCCTTCAGACGCGACGGTGTAGTCAGCGCGGTCCGAGCGTTGCTCTACAGGAGTAGTGATGCTGGGGTCGTGAGAGAGCGCATCAGAGAGGAACCCCGGTTGCGCGCGGATCTCGTTGCCGAACGAGACTTCTACGCTCAGCAGTCCGAAGCCACGACCGTCATGGTGGAGTCTTTCGCCTACTTGATTGGCGCAATCATGGGACTGGGAACGGCGATCGCATCGATCAACACCATGTACTCGTCCGTCAGTGCGCGCTTGGTAGAAATCGGCACGTTGAGATCGCTGGGCTTCTCGAACGTCCCGATCGTGGTCTCGGTCATCGTCGAGGCTTTGTTTCTCGCGCTCGTTGGCGGTCTTCTTGGTAGTGCTGTGGTGTATCTGCTGTACGACGGGTTCACCAGTTCGACGTTGAATGTAGGAAGCATGTCGCAAGTGGGGTTCGAGTTTTCGGTAACGCCGCGGTTGCTACTCATAGGGCTGAGCAGCGCTCTGTTTCTGGGCGTGATCGGGGGGTTGCTCCCGGCGCTTCGTGCGGCGCGATTGCCCGTCATCGCGGTTCTTCGTTCTGGTTAGGTCGCACACACCTCATCCCCGCCTTGACCGGCACTGCGGGCCGTTCGACGGCGCTGGCTAGTGGAATACGTCCGGCTTGTTCTGTCGCCGCACCGACTGCTCATCCGTGATGTGCACATCGCGGGCGGCGTTGGCGTTCGCATAGGCGATGTCGATCGCATTTGCGAGGCATGCGGGGCACATGCCCTGGACGATCAGGTCTTCCACGACCATGCCGATGACGTCATATACGGTGATGGCTTCTTCATGCTCTTCGTTGAATCGCCACAGCACGTCGCCGACAACCTTGGTCACAGCATCCGCACGCGTCGCATCACGCATTTCCCGCGCCTGGTCTTCTGTCATCGCAAATCCGTCTCAATCGACCCGATCAGGCTGCATGTTATCAATCTCGGGGACGGGAAACCGCCGCGTTCTCCTTCAGAGGGGAACCGCGAACGCAGCGCGTGACCTAATGGCCAGGGGGGGCGAGGAATGCGGTGTCTCGCCTGCATGTGCTGAAATCGCGTTTGCGAAGGTTGCCAAGGAACACCCATGAAGGCTTCTGATCTATTTGTCGAGTGCCTGGAGAAAGAAGGCATCGAGTACATATTCGGCGTTCCCGGCGAAGAGAATGCCGACTTCATGATCTCCCTCGAGGACTCGAAGAAGATCAGGTTCGTGCTGACGCGGCACGAGCAGGGCGCCGCCTTCATGGCGGAGATATACGGGCGCTTGACGGGCAATCCGGCGGTGTGTCTCGGGACCCTGGGCCCCGGCGCGACGAACCTCATTACCGGGGTGGCGGACTCCAACATGGATCGCGCGCCCATGCTGGTGCTCACGGGGCAGGGCACGACGCATCGGCTGCACAAGGAATCGCACCAGGTGATGGATGTCGTGGCGATGTTCGAGCCGGTGACGAAATGGGCGGAGACGGTGCGGGCACCCGGCACCATTCCCGAGATCGTACGCAAGGCGGTGCGGGTCGCCACGACGGAGAAACCGGGAGCGGTGCACATCGAGCTTCCGGAAGATGTGGCCAGCCTGGAGACGGAAGCGCGACCCCTGGAGCCGAGACGCCTGCGCCGCTCGGTTCCGGACGACAAGATCGTGGACCAGGCGTTCGATCTTCTGCGAAAAGCGGAGAAGCCGGTCATTCTCGCGGGGAATGGCTGCATCCGGCGCCGCGCAAGCAACCAGTTGCAGCGATTCTGCGACAAGACGGGGATTGGCGTGGTCAGTACCTTCATGGCCAAGGGGTGCGTCGACATGGATGCCGGCTATTGCCTGTTTACGGCCGGACTCGGTGCGCGCGATCGGATCAATCTCGCCATCGACGAGGCAGACCTCGTGCTGTCGCTGGGCTTCGACATGGTGGAGTACCACCCCCGACTGTGGAACCCGAGCGCGGACAAGTGCATCGTTCATGCAGACTTCCTGCCCGCGGAGGTCGACGAGCACTATTGTCCGGAGGTGGAACTGGTCGGCGACCTGGCGCACATGCTGTGGATGCTGAATGAACGCGTGGACGCGGCGGGGGGCCTTGCCTTCGACCTGTCGAGCCAGAGGTCGCTGCGCCGCGAAATGTGGGCGGACATCATGGAGCACGCGGACGACGACACCGAGGACAGCATCAGGCCCCAGAAGGCGCTGGCCGACGCCCGGGCAGTCCTCGGCCCCGAAGATATCCTGCTGTCCGATGTCGGCGCCCACAAGATGTGGATCGCCCGGCACTATCACTGCAATGCGCCCAACACCTGCCTGATACCGAACGGATTCTGTTCCATGGGATTCGCGCTACCGGGCGCCATCGCTGCCGCCATCGTGCATCCGGACCGACGCATCCTCGCGATCTGCGGCGATGCGGGATTCCTCATGAACGTGCAGGAAATGGAGACCGCGAAACGTCTTGGCGTCAACATCACCGTATTGGTGTGGGAGGACCACGAATACGGCCTCATCGCCTGGAAGCAGGAGACCACGTTCGGCCGACACACGGAACTGTCCTTCGACAACCCGGACTGGATGCAGTTGTCATCGGCGTTCGGATGGAACGGCCACTACTGTGGCAACAGCCGCGATCTCGAGGAGACCCTCGCGTCGTCGTTCGCCGAGGACGGTCCCAGCCTGGTCGTTATCCCCATCGACTATCGGGAAAACAGGCTGCTGACGCGCAAACTCGGAGAGATCACGGCAACGCTATAGCCGGCGGCGCGTACGGACACATCGCTCTCGACATAGCCGAAACGGTCGGCGTTTGGCAGACTTGTTCGCATTGGAACCCGCGTTGACCCGCCGCCCGCACAGGTGGCCGTCGGTCGACGCCTGACTGCAGCGAGGAAATATGGATCTCACGGCGCACTGGGTTGGATTTGCGGCCATCGCGATTTTTGTTCTGGCCTACTCCCTCGTCATTGTCGAAGAGTTCATGCACCTCAGAAAGTCCGTGCCCGTGATGCTCGCGGCGGGCGTGATCTGGGCGATCATCGCTGCCCAATACGCTGTTGGCGGCATGGGTGACGAGGCCCACGAAAGCGTCAAGCATTTCCTGATCGAGTTTGGCGAGCTCTTTCTCTTCCTGCTTTGCGCGATGACGTACGTCAACTCGATGAGCGAGCGGCGCGTCTTCGACGCGCTGCGCTCGTGGCTCGTCCGCAGGGGTTTCAGTTTCCGCCAGCTTTTCTGGATCACGGGCGTCATCAGCTTCTTCCTGTCCCCCATCATCGACAACCTGACCACCGCGCTGGTG
The DNA here is from genome assembly GCA_965203615.1 of Candidatus Azotimanducaceae bacterium. GTDB lineage: Bacteria > Pseudomonadota > Gammaproteobacteria > Pseudomonadales > Azotimanducaceae > VXNE01. The sequence continues at coordinate 2,099,890 of OZ241900.1, read as the reverse complement.
ATGTGCGCCGTTGTCCTGGCCGTCGGACGCGGCAATCGCCAGTTCATCGGCATCGCTTGCGTCAACATCGTCGTGGCGGCGAATGCCGGCGGGGCATTCAGCCCGTTTGGAGACATCACGACCTTGATGGTGTGGCAGCGCGGCCTGGTGGACTTCTTTACCTTCTTCGCCCTTTTCGTGCCGTCGGTCGTGAACTACGTCATTCCGGCCTTCATCATGTCGTTCGCGGTGAAGAACGAGACCCCCTCGGTGGACGACGAGGAAGTCGTCATGAGGCGGGGGGCCAAGCGCATCATGTTTCTGTTCGGCTGCACGATCGCCACGGCGGTCTCCTTCCACAACTTCCTGCACCTGCCCCCGTTCCTCGGCATGATGACCGGCCTCGCCTATCTCAAGATCTTCGGCCACTACCTCAACCAGACCTCGAACAGGGTGAGAGTGGGACTCGGCAGCGAGATAGGGGACATCCAGGGGTTCGACAGCTTCCGCGAAGTGTCCCGCGCCGAGTGGGACACGCTGCTGTTTTTCTTCGGGGTCATCATGTGCGTCGGCGGACTGGGTTTTGTCGGCTACCTGGACATGGTCTCGGTCTACATGTACGACGAGTTGGGACACACGTTCGCCAACACGATGGTGGGAATCCTGTCCGCCATCGTCGACAACATTCCCGTCATGGTGGCGGTGCTGCAGATGAATCCGGCAATGGACCTGAACCAGTGGCTCCTTGTTACGCTCACTGCGGGCGTTGGAGGCAGCATGCTGTCCATCGGGTCGGCGGCGGGCGTGGCGCTCATGGGACAGGCGCGGGGCCGGTACACATTCTTCGGCCACCTGAAGTGGACACCGGTGATCGCGGTGGGCTACTTCGTGAGCATCTGGGTGCACCTGATGGTCAACCAGCACTACGTTGGCATCATGCCCTAGCCATGAAATCCGTCAGCCCTTCGGGCGTGCCGCATTTCACCCCCGCCCAAGCCCACCTAAAACCCCGCGCCTTGATCGGCACTGCGTGCCGTACTGCGGCGCAGGGTATTGGCCCATGAAATCCGTCAGCCCTTCGGGCGTTAACATCTGCCCCTGATGACGCGTGTCTGGGATCTGCCGTTCCGGCTCTGGCACTGGGCGCTTGCCTTGAGCGTCCTGTTTTCCCTCTATACGGGGTTGTCTGGCGACATAGCCCTGATGGAGTGGCATCAGCGGTCGGGCTTTGTCGTCCTGGGCCTGCTCCTGTTTCGGGTGGGTTGGGCGTTCTGGGGTGGCCGCTACGTGCGGTTGTCGAATTACTGGACGACGCCGCGCCGCTTCATCCAGCATTTCGCGGGTTCGGGCCGCGCTGACCCGCACACGTCGCCGGGCATCGCACTGGCGGTGGTGTTGATCGCCGCCTTGACCCTGCAGGTTGGGACGGGTCTCTTCGCGACCGACGACATTTTCAACGAAGGTCCGCTCAGGCGTTATGTCGGGGACGATGTGGCGTCGGCGATGACCTGGGTACACCATCGCGTCTTCTGGGTGATCATCGCGCTCGTCGGGACGCACATCGGCGCGAATGCGATCTACGCGATGATGCGGGACCCGACGCCGTTGGCGATTCTGACGGGGCGCAAGGCGGTAGACCTACCGCCCACCGAACAGCACCTGCTGCGGGGGTTGTTCACGGCCGCCGCCGCGGCGATCCTGGTGTTCGGCGCGTTGCTCTGGATCGGCTGATTGGGAAGCGTTTTCGCGTCGAAATAGCTACTTCTTGCGATAGTTGTCGTGGCAGCCCTTGCAGGCCTGGCCAAGCTGTTGGGCCGCAGCTCTCAAATCGCCGCCGGTACTGGCGGCGTCGCGGAGATTGGAGGCCGCTTCCTTGAAGGCATCGAGGCGTTCCGCGAAGTCCTCGGGATTCTCCCAGATGGCGGGCAGCGCTTCGGTATCGTCGCCGGAACCGGGCGGAAACAGCGTCGGAGTGATCTCGGCGAGTCCCGCGAGGGCGGCCGCATGGACCGAAAGATGGTCCGAATGATCCACCTTGCCCCGGAGAATGTCGAACAAGGCCTGCATGTGCCCGCCTATCGCCTCCATGGTGTGATGGCGGTAGTCCTTGTCGCCTTGAGAAGCCACGCAAGGCAGTGCGACGGCGAGCGCGCCGGCAATGGTAAGCGCACGGAGTGAGGTGAGCCGGTTCTTGAGGATCATGGAACTGTCCGGTTCGAAAAGGAGTGCCGACCGTATACCGTGCCGCCAACCGGCGCAAGACGGTTCCCGAACCGATGAAGGGCTGGTCAGTCCGGGCTGTGTTCGAGTTCGCGCCGGAGTTTCCGTTCGACAGCGTTGTGGCGGAAGTGCCCGACGATACATTGCGCCGTACCCGCTACGAAACCGAGAACCAGGGCCGTGAGCAGCCACCAGAAGACGGGCACGGGCGGCGTCTCGTAGTTCAGGAGCTTGAGGCTCACCGGCGTCGCGTTGTCCGCAAGCAGCAGCGCGGAGATGGCTACGAGGCAGATCCCCAGGAGGATCGTGAGGACTGTCTTCAAGGGCCTCATCAGGCGGGCGAGCTACGCCGGGGCACCGTCAGGTCTGGGCGGGACAGCGGGCCTATAGCGCAGGATCCTCGTTGCCGGAGCTCCGGTTTGTGTTCACGCGGTCTCGAAGCTCCTTCCCGGGTTTGAAGTGCGGGACGAACTTTCCGGTCAGGCCGACGGATTCGCCCGTTCGGGGATTGCGTCCGATCCTGGGCGCCCGGTAGTGCAACGAAAAGCTGCCGAAACCCCTGATCTCGATGCGGTTGCCGCCCGCCAGCGTTTGGGACATCTGCTCGATCATCGTCTTTACGGCGAATTCGACATCGCGGGGCGAGAGGTGCGGTTGATGCGCGGCAATGCGTTCGATGAGTTCCGACTTCGTCATATGACGGGCCAACCTTGTGTCGTTCTACTCCGACGAGCTTGTGTTCCTGTCCATCTGGCGCTTGATCAGATCGCCGAGCGTCGTCGGACCGCGGCGTTCGGCCTCCTTGATGCGATGCTCGCGCAGGTTCGCGCGCTCGTCGTCCTGGTCTTTCGCCTTGATCGAAACGCCGATGTAGCGGTTCTTCCGATCGACGTTGATGATCTTCACCGAAACGGCTTCGCCTTCCTTCAGGATACTGCGGGCGTCTTCGACCCGGTCGACGCTGATCTCGGACACTTTCAGGGTGCCTTCGACACCGTCGGCAAGCTGCACCATGGCTTCTCTCGGTTGTACCGAAAGCACGGTCCCTTCAACGATGCTGCCCCGGTCGTTGCTGTCGGTGTAGTCGATGAATGCGTTCTGGTCGAGTTGCTTGATACCGAGCGAAATCCGCTCGCGCTCCGCATCGATGGCAAGTATGACGGTTTCGATTTCCTCGCCCTTGCTGTATCGGCGGACGGCGGTCTCTCCGGGTTCGTTCCAGGCGATGTCGGACAGGTACACGAGTCCGTCGATGCCTCCCTCGAGGCCGATGAAGATACCGAAATCGGTGATCGACTTGATGTGGCCGGAGATTCTCTGGCCCCTGCTGTAGTTGGATGCGAACTCGTCCCACGGGTTCTCGCGGCATTGCTTGATGCCGAGCGAGATGCGGCGCCGTTCCTCGTCGATGTCGAGGATCATGACTTCGATCTGATCGCCGACCGCGACGACCCGGGACGGGTGAATGTTCTTGTTGGTCCAATCCATCTCGGAGACGTGCACCAGGCCCTCCACGCCCTCCTCGATTTCGGCGAAGCAGCCGTAGTCCGTGAGGTTCGTGACAACTGCCTGCACGCGGGTACGGGGAGGATAGCGCCGGGACAGGTTCACCCACGGATCGTCTCCGAGTTGCTTCATTCCAAGCGATACGCGGTTCTTCTCGCGGTCGAACCGGAGGATCTTTATCTCCACCTCGTCGCCGACATTGACCATCTCGCTGGGGTGCCTGATGCGCCGCCAGGCCATGTCCGTGATGTGCAGCAGGCCATCGATCCCGCCCAGGTCCACGAACGCGCCGTAGTCGGTGAGATTCTTGACGATGCCCTTCATGCGCTGCCCTTCCTGCAGCGAGGCCAGGAGTTCTTCGCGTTCGGCGCTGTTTTCGTCTTCAAGGACGGCACGACGCGAAACGACCACGTTGTTGCGCCTCTGATCGAGCTTGATGACCTTGAATTCGAGGGTCTTTCCCTCGAGGTGCGTGGTTTCGCGCAAGGGGCGAATGTCTACCAGCGAGCCGGGAAGGAAAGCGCGAATGTCATTGATATCGACGGTGAAGCCGCCCTTGACGCGGCCGTTCAGGATGCCCTTGATCGCCTTCGCATTCTCGAACGCGTCCTCAAGCATTTCCCAGCACTCGGCGCGGCGCGCCTTTTCGCGCGAAAGGCGGGTTGCCCCCCACCCGTCGTCGACGATTTCCATCGCGACCTTCACCTGGTCGCCGATCTCGATCTCGAACTCGCCGCTCTCGGTGACGAATTGGCTGCGCGGAATGACACCTTCCGACTTCAGCCCGGCGTGGACGACGACGACTTCGCTGTCGATATCGACCACTGTGCCGGTGACGATGGAGCCGGGCTCCATCTCCACCGTATTCATGCTCTCTTCAAATAGCTCGGAAAAACTCTCTGCCATGCGGTTCTGTTTCCTCTGGTGCGTCTTTTTTTTGCTGGGCCGTTCTGCTCTGCTCTGCCGTCCAAATCTGCCGTCTGTGGTTCGTCTTTTTTGGTCCGTTCTTTGGTCCGTTCTCTGGTCCGTTCTCTGGTCCGTTAGCTCGGCGGCTATGTCTCGCGCCGTACTCCGCCGCCGGTGAGCGAGCGCTGGGCGGCGTGGCTTAACACTTCCTCAACCACAGCCGAAATCGACATCCGGGTGGTGTCGATCATCACCGCATCGTCGTCTGCCCGCAACGGAGAAACGGCGCGTGACCGGTCGCGCTCGTCGCGGGCGCGGAGGCTCGCGAAAAGGTCGGACAGACTAACACCCGACCCCTTATCTATCAACTGCTTATGACGACGGCGCGCACGCTCCTCGACGCTGGCGTCAAGAAAAACCTTGAGCTCGGCGGTGGGGAATACCACCGTTCCCATATCACGCCCATCCGCCACCAGTCCGGGGCGTCGCCGCATTCCGGTTTGCACCGTTCGCAACGCTTCGCGCACGGGTTTCAGGCGCGCGACGCGGGAGGAGCCAACGCTGATGGCCTCCTCCCGGATGGCCTGTGTGACGTCGACACCGTCGATCCGGATTGACCCGGGCCTGATGTCGAAGACGAGATGGCGCGCCATGGACGCGAGCGCTCCGGCCTCGTCGAGGTCGATCCCGCGTTGCAGTGCCGCCCACGCCACGCCCCGATAGAGCGCACCACTGTCCAGCAGGTGCCAGCCAAGCCGTTCGGCGACCTGTGAAGCCACGGTTCCCTTGCCGGAACTGCTGGGGCCGTCGATGGCGATGACGGGTGGTTGTGCGTTCACCGGCTAATCGAGGGAGCCATCGAGATCAAGACGCATATTGCGGGCTCTCGCAATACGCTGCTTCAAGGCCGGCTTGTCCTCGTCTATGGCCAGCCGCGCGGCGAGTTGTCGCCCGAGTCGCAGTGTCGCGTCCCGGTTCTCCTGCAGGATGTCGCTCCAGATGGTGGGGTCGGATGCCGCGACCCGGCTCAGGTCCAGAAAACCGTCGCCGATGTAGGCGGACAGGTCCCTGTCGTCGATGTCGTCCAGAACTTCCATCAGGGCGAAGGCGACAAGGTGTGGCAGATGGCTCGTGGCGGCGACGAGTCGATCATGGCTGTGGGGCCGGGCCATCGTGACTGACGCGCCGACGCCGCGCCACCAGGATTCGACCGACGAAACCGTGTCGGGGTCCGTTTCGTCGACGGGCGTGATGATCACGGAACGTCCCTGGAACAGGTCGGCGCGGGCTGCGGAGGCGCCGACTGTCTCGGATCCTGCGATTGGATGGCACGGCACGAAATTTGCCGGCACTTCGCCGCTGGCGCGCAACGTGTCCACCACGGTCGCCTTGACGCTGCCGACATCGAAGATGGGCACGCCCGGATAGCGTGATGCCGCGTCGGCGACACATGTGGCGATCCGGCTGACGGGAGTGGCGATACAGATGGCTGTCGGTTCGAATGCCTGTTCAGGGCCTTCGACGATGCCCAGTGCGCGCGCCGTCTCAAGCGCCTCGGGATTCGAGTCGATGCCGACAATCCGGTCGAACAGGCGGTTGGCGCGTGACGCCAATGCGAACGAGCCGCCAATAAGGCCCGTTCCCACGAGCAACAGAACTCGCTTGGAACAGACGTCTTCGGGAGCGTCAGCGACCGGAGACGATTGTTCCATGGGCGACGAGCGGGGCCGGGCCAGAGGCGGGCCGGAGGCACGACTGTGGGGCACGTTCATACCACCTCGCGCAGAGCGCCAAGGAAGGTCTCGTTCTCTTCCGCCAGGCCGATGGAGATGCGGAGGTGGCGGGGCATGTCGTAGTTGGCCAGCGGCCGCACGATGACGCCTCTTGCCAGCAATGCGTTGTAGACGGGCGCGGCATCCCGGCCGCAGTCCATCGTCACGAAATTGCCGATCGACGGGATGTAGCCGATGCCGAGGGCATCGAGCCCGGCGGTGACCTGCGCCATGCCGGCGTCGTTGATCGCCTTGCTCGTCGCGACGAAGTCATCGTCGGCGAGCGCGGCTTCGGCTGCCGCCAACGCGATGCTCGAGGCATTGAAGGGTTGCCGGATGCGGTTCATCAGGTCCGCGAACTCGGGTGACGACACGCTGTAGCCGATCCTCAGGCCCGCGAGTCCGTGGATCTTCGAAAAGGTGCGTGTGACGATGAGATTCGGAAATGCCGCCTGCAAGCGCACGCCGTCGGGATAGTCGGTATGGGCGACATACTCGCAGTACGCTTCGTCGAGCACGACCCAGACCGTCTGCGGTAGCGCTTCGAGGAACCCGACCAGCGCGTCATGGTCAATCCATGTGCCGGTGGGGTTGTTGGGGTTGGCGATGAAGACGACGCGGGTCGACGCCGTGACGCGTTCACGCATCGCGTCCAGGTCGTGGCCCCAGTGTTTCGATGGCGTAGCGACCGGTACGCCGTGTGCGCCGACGACCGCACCCGGATAAACGACGAAGCAGTGCGCATCGAAGACACCCTGCGTGCCGGGGGAGATGGCGACGCGGGCGGCAAGTTCCAGGACATCGTTCGACCCGTTGCCCAGGGTGATGTGATTGGTGCCGACGCCGAGGCGTTCGGACAACGCCCGTTTCAATCGATAGCCCCCGCCGTCGGGGTATCGTGAAATGTCTCGAACGGTGCCCTCGATCGCGGCGCGGACGCGCGGCCCCGGGCCGCGCGGATTCTCGTTGCTCGCCAACTTGACAACATCGGCCAGGCCGAGTTCCCGTGTCACTTCCTCGATCGGCTTGCCGGGTTGGTACGGCGTCAGGCCAGTGACGCGTTCGTTGATGTTGTCGAGCCGCATGGGGGCTAGAAAACCGCTTGGGGATAGGATCCCAGCGAACGGACCTCGGTCGCGACCGAGCGCACTTCGTCCAGCATCGCGGCGATCCCTTCGGTCTCCTCGTGACCGTCGAAATCGATGAAGAATATGTAGCTCCAGTTGCTCACGCGGGATGGGCGCGTCTCGATACGCGTCAGGTTGACGCCGTGACGGCGGAACGGGTCCAGGATCCGGTGCAGCGCTCCCGACTCGTTCCGCGTGGACACCAAAAGGGACGTCTTGTCCTTGCCGCTTGGGCCAACGGCCTGGTCGCCGATGACGAGAAACCGCGTTTCGTTGTCCGTTTCGTCCTCGATGTTCGCGGCGAGAACCCGTAGACCGTAACGTTCTGCCGCCATCTCCCCGGCGATGGCGGCGGCGCCCTGGGTTCGGGCCGCGGCCCGCGCCGCTTCGGCGTTGCTGACCATGGGCGTGCGATCCACATTCGGGTAATGCCGGTCGAGCCAACGCCGGCATTGCGCCAACGACTGCTCGTGGGAATAGACGGCGGTGATTGCCCCTTCCGTCTCGAGCGACATGAAGGCGTGATTGATCGGCAGCTTGACCTCTCCGCAGATGCGCAGACGGGAAGCCATGAAACAGTCGAGCGTGTGGTTGACCATCCCCTCGGTACTGTTTTCGACGGGCACGACGCCACAGTGCGCCGCCCCGGACTCGACCTCGCGAAATACCTCGTCGATGGAGTTCTGGGCGCGATTGATGGCGAAGTGACCGAAATGCTTGACCGCCGCCGCCTCGGTATAGGTGCCCGGTGGGCCGAGATAGGCGACGGTTAGGGGCTGTTCGAGCGAGAGGCAGCAGGAGATGATCTCCCGGAACAGGCGCCACAGGTCGCGATCGGTTAACGGTCCGGTGTTCTCCGCCAATACCCGCTTCAGGATCTGGGCCTCGCGCTCCGGTCGATAGAACACCGGCGTTTCATCGGAGTTCTCGGCGGCCTTGAGTTTGGCCACCTTCTTTGCGCTGGCGGCCCGCTTGTTCAGGAGTCGCGCGATCTCGCGATCGATCTCGTCGATCCGCGCCCGCAGGACGTTCAGCTTTTCGCCGGTGTCTTCGCTCATCCGTTCTCCGCTTCAAACGCGGCCATGAAGTCTATCAATGCATCCACGCCCTCTTCAGGCATCGCATTGTAGATGCTTGCCCGCATGCCCCCGACACTGCGGTGACCTTTCAGGTTCAGCAGTCTTCGCTGCTCGGCGGCTCGCAGGAATGCTTCGTCCAGGGAATCGTCGGCGAGCGTGAACGCAACGTTCATCCAGGATCGGTTCCGCTTCGCAACGGGACAGCGATAGAAGTTGCTCCTGTCCATGGCGGTATAGAGCTTGCGCGCCTTCCTCTCGTTGACTTCGGCGACAGCTTCGAGGCCGCCCTGCCGCTTGAGCCACTTCAGGACCAGACCGGCGAGATACCAGGCATAGGTCGGCGGCGTGTTGAGCATGGAGTCGGCCGCCGCATGGGCGCTGTAGTCGAGCGTGCTCGGCGTGTTTGGACGCGCGCGCCCGAGCAGGTCCCTGCGCACGACGACGACGACGATACCCGCGGGCCCCAGGTTCTTCTGGGCGCTGGCATAGACAAGGCCGAATTTCTCCACCGGGAGCGGCCGCGACAGCAACGTCGAAGACAGGTCAGCCACCAGCGGCGTATCGCCCGTGTCGGGGTATTCGTGAAACTCCACCCCACCGATGGTCTCGTTGCCCGTGATGTGCACATAGGCGGCGTCGGGACTCAGGTCCCAGGCGTCCACGTCCGGCACGTGGTTGAAGTGGTCCTCTTCCGAGGACGCGGCCACATTCACCCGGCACAGCTTGCGTGCCTCGGCGATGGCCTTGGTGCCCCAGGCGCCGGTGTGCACGTAGTCGGCGACCGAGTCTTCACCCGCCAGGTTGATCGGGACCATGGCGAACTGCAGGGTGGCGCCGCCTTGCAGGAACAGCACGGCATAGTCGTCGCCGACGCCCAACAGCTCTCGGAAGTCCGCCTCGGCGCGCTCGGCGATCTCGACGAATTCCGCGCTGCGGTGGCTCATCTCCATGACGGACAGGCCGCAGCCCCGGTAATCGAGCATCTCCGCCCGGGCGCATTCAAGCACGGCGTCCGGCAGCGCCGCCGGCCCGGGGGAGAAGTTGTAGGCGCGTGGCATTACTCGTCGCGACGGTTAGCCGCCGTTTTCGTCTTCGTCGCCGCTGTTTTCGCCGCCGTCTTCGTCGCCGTTGTCGGTTTCGACGATGCGCTCGAGTCCGACCAGCTTGGCGTCGTCCCTTAGTGCAATTAGCTTGACGCCCTGCGTGTTGCGGCCGGATGCGCGGACGCTGTCGGCACTTGTGCGGACGAGCGTTCCGAGATTGCTGATCAGCATGATCTCGTCGCCTTCGAAAACCTGCGCGGCCCCGACGATTGGGCCGTTGCGATCGCTGGTCTGCATGGCGATAACACCCAGCCCGCCGCGACCCTTGACGGGATACTCGTCAATGCGCGTGCGCTTGCCGAACCCGTTCTCGCTGGCGGTGAGCAGGAATCCGTTCTCCTGGGGGATGATTAGCGAGATCACGGATTGTCCGCGACCCAGGCGCACACCGCGCACGCCGCGGGCGGTTCGACCCATGGCGCGCACGTCCGACTCCTTGAAGCGCATGGCCTTGCCCGAACTGGTAACGAGCAGGACATCGGAGTAGCCGTCGGTGATCGCGACGTCGACGAGATGGTTGCCGGGCTCGAGGTCCAGGGCGATGAGTCCGCTTGTCCGGGGACGGGAAAACCGTTCGGCAGGCGTTTTCTTTACCTTGCCGGAGGCGGTGGCCATGAACACGAACGTATCCGGCGACAGGTCCTTGATCGGCAGCAGCGTCGTGATGCGTTCGTCGTTCTCCAGCGGAAGCAGGTTGACCAGCGGTCGACCCTTGGCGCCGCGGCTGCCCTGCGGAATCTGGAACACCCGCAGCCAATAGACCTTGCCCCTGTTCGAGAAGCACAGCAGCGTCTCGTGGGAATGGGCGATCAACAGGTGCTCGACGAAATCCTCGTCCTTGACCGCGGTGGCCGCCTTGCCTCGGCCGCCTCGATGCTGCGACTGATAGACGTCCAGCGACTGGGTCTTCGCGTAGCCGGCGTGGGAAACGGTGACCACCATGTCCTCTTCGGTAATCAGGTCTTCGGCGGTCAGGTCGCTTTCGGAACTGCGGATTTCCGTGCGGCGTTCGTCGCCGTACTCTTCTTTCACCGCATTCAGTTCGTCGCGAATTGCATCCTTCAGCAGCTCTTCCGACTCGATGAGTTCCAGCAGGCGGGAGATCTCCTGGAGGATCCCCAGGTATTCCTCCATGAGCCGGTCCTTCTGCAGCGCGGTGAGGCGCTGGAGCTGCATGTCCAGGATCGCCTGGGCCTGCTCCTCGGACAGGTGGTAAACGCCGTCGCGGTAACCGTATTCGGCGTCGAGATCTTCCGGGCGGCATGCTTGGCCGCCGCTCCTCTCGATCAGCTCTGCGACGGACTCCGACTTGAAATCCCTCGCCATCAACTCTGCTCGCGCTACGGCGGGCGTGGCGGAACTTCGAATCAGTTCCACGACTTCGTCGATGTTCTCGAGCGCCACGGCCTGGCCTTCCAGCAGGTGCCCCCGGCGCCGCGCCCTGCGCAACTGGAACAGGGTCCGGCGGATCACCACTTCGCGCCGATGCGAGATAAAGGCGGCGAGCATGTCCTTCAGGCCGAGCAACTTGGGTTGGCCCGCGACCAGTGCGACGCAGTTGATTCCGTAACCGGACTGAAGCTGGGTCTGGGCGTAGAGGTTGTTCAGCACCACTTCCCCCTGCTCGCCCCGCCTGAGCTCGATGACGATCCGCAGACCATCCTTGTCCGACTCGTCGCGCAGTTCGGTGATGCCTTCGATCCTCTTCTCGCGCACCAGTTCGGCGATCTTCTCCAGCAGGCGCGACTTGTTGAGCTGGTACGGAATCTCGGTGATGACGATGGTGTCCTTGTTCGAGTTCTCGTTGTGCTGGACCTCGGCGCGCGCGCGGACCTTGATGCGGCCGCGGCCCGTTCGATAGGCCTGCACGATGCCGGCGCGGCCATTGATGATGCCGGCGGTGGGGAAGTCCGGCCCCTTGATGACTTCCATCAGGCCGTCGACGGTGGTCTCCGGCGCGTCGAGCAACATGACGCAAGCGTCGACCACTTCGCGCAGATTGTGCGGCGGAATGTTGGTTGCGAGGCCTACGGCGATCCCCGAAGCACCGTTGAGCAACAGGTTGGGCACCCGGGCGGGAAGCACCTCGGGCATGGTCAGCGTCTCGTCGTAGTTGGGGACGAAATCGACGGTGTCCATGTCGATATCGGCCAACAGTTCGGTGGCGAACTTGGCCATGCGCACTTCGGTGTACCGGGCGGCTGCCGGCGGGTCGCCGTCGATGGAGCCGAAGTTGCCCTGGCCGTCGACGAGCTCGTAGCGCATGGAAAAGTCCTGCGCCATGCGCACGATCGTGTCGTAAATCGCCGCCTCCCCGTGCGGATGGTACTTGCCCATGACTTCGCCGCTCACGCGCGCCGACTTCATGTACGGCCGGTTGTACGTGTTGTTCATTTCGTTCATGGCGAACAGGATGCGCTTGTGGACGGGTTTCAGACCGTCGCGAACGTCGGGGAGAGCGCGTCCAACAATGACGCTCATCGCGTAGTCGAGATATGACTGGCGGAGCTCGTCTTCTATGTTGACAGGCAGGATTTCTCGACCGCGTACTTCGCCGCTACTGCCAGTCGTATCGGGTCCGGAATCGGACATAGGGGTGGCGTCGTCTAACCGATGGGAACGGGGCGAATTTTATCACGAACGGCCGCTCTGCCGGGGCGTTCCGGGCGGGTTTTGTGGGATCCGTTGAGCCATGTATTCACGTGCGGACCGGTGGGCGGAGACAGGTGAATCGCGGGTATCGCGCTGTAGTGCGGCGACCGTTGCGGGGCGGCCACCAGGGTGGCGCGGGCGTGTCAGAATAGCCGGCAGCGCCAGGAGGACGCACAGATGAAATTTGGCCTGATCACCTTCGCCACCGACTACGGAATCCAGCCTGCTGAACTCGGCCGCTGGGCCGAAGTTGCGGGCTACGAATCGCTCTTTTTCGCCGAACATACGCACATCCCCACGAGTCGAAAATCTCCGTTCGGCGGCGGCGGCCCGCTGCCCGACTACTACAAGCAGGCGTACGACCCGTTTGTGGCCCTCGCAGCGGTCGCCACGGCAACGGAGACCCTCAAGGTGGGCACGGCCATCTGCCTCGTCACCGAGCACAATCCCATCACCCTCGCCAAGACCGTGGCGAGCCTGGATCGGGTCAGCAACGGGCGGGTCATCTTGGGTATAGGCGCGGGTTGGAATGCCGAGGAGATGTTCGACCACGGGGTCGACTTCAAGGATCGGTGGAAGGTGGCGCGCGAGCGCGTGCTGGCCATGCGGGAGATCTGGAACAACGAGGTGGCCGAATATCACGGCGGTTTCGTCGACTTCGAGCCCACGTGGTGCTGGCCGAAACCGGTGCAGCCCGGCGGGCCGCCTATTTTGCTGGGCGCCAAGTCCAGATGGGTTCCCGGTCGCGTTGCGGAGTACTGCGACGGGTGGTTCCCGATCGGATTGCCGGGCGATCTCGCGCCGATGATGGAATCCGTGCAGGGGGCGGCCGCCGAAGCGGGTCGTGAGCAACTCGACATGACGCTCTGCGCCTGGGGAAGAGGCCCTTTCCTGACGCCGGATGAAGTCCGGCAGGCCGCGGACCTGGGTTTCCAGCGCATCGTCCTGCCCCTGGAACCGCAGCCGGCGGAGGGGCAACGCGCGGTGCTGCCGGAATACGAGCAGTACATCGAGCAGGTTGCCTGACGATCGCCGGATTCTCCCCGGAAAAGAAAGGAAATTGCCTTATCCATTCTTAGTGTTCGGAGAAAAGAACGTAACGTTTGTTTCGTGACGGACGCATGGGTGGGCGTGGTGATCGCCGCAGCCTGGCCTACCATTGACGGCTCGGCCTGGCTGGATTCACCGAAGAAAAGAAAGGATAATGTCTTATCCGTTCTTAGTGGTCGGAGAAAAGAACGTAACGTTTGTTTCGGGTGCCCATCCACATGTCTAACGCAGAAGGTGCCAATACCCGACTTGGAGAACGGGTTGTTGTCTCGACAGTTGGCGAGACTGTAGAAGCGTTCATTCCGCCGCCGCTGCCACCTTCTCCGCCAATTCGGATCAACGAGCTCTATGGACTGCTCGATGAGGCGAACCGCGCCGTCGGCCGGCTTCAGGGCGTCTCTTCGATTCTTCCCAGCACGCATCTGTTCCTCTGCATGTATGTTCGCAAGGAGGCCCTGTTGTCCTCCCAGATCGAGGGTACGCAGTCGTCGCTTTCGGACCTGCTGGTCTTTGAGACCGGGGACGCACCGGGAGCGCCCATCGATGCGGACGTTCAGGAGGTCTCCAACTACGTCAACGCGATGTATCACGGCTTGAACCGCATCGCAGATGGTCTGCCCGTTTCGGTCCGCCTCATTCGCGAAGTCCATGAAGTGCTGCTACGGCAAGGGCGGGGCAGCGTTGCCGAACCGGGGGAGTTTCGTCGTTCGCAGAATTGGATCGGCGGTACGCGCCCCGGCAATGCGCAATTCGTGCCCCCGCCGCCTGAGCGGATCGGCGAACTCATGTCGGATCTGGAGAAATTCGTTCATGCCGACCTGACGCCGATGCCGCTCCTGGTCAAGGTGGCGCTCGTTCATGTCCAATTCGAGACCATCCATCCGTTCTTGGATGGCAACGGTCGTCTGGGGAGGCTGCTCATCACGCTGCTGCTTTGCGCGAACCAAGTCCTCGAAGATCCTCTCCTGTACCTCAGTCTCTATTTCAAGACACATCGCGACCAGTACTACGACCTGCTCCAGGCTGTTCGCATTCGCGGCGACTGGGAAGCCTGGTTGCAGTTTTTTCTGGAGGGCGTCGTCGTAACCGCAGACCAGGCGGCGGACGCTGCCGTTGAACTCCTTGATCTCTTCGAGGGCGACCGTCGGCGGATCGAATCGCTGGGGCGTCCGGCTGCGTCGGCTTTGCGCGTCCACCAACTGCTCCAGGAGCGGCCGTTCCTGTCGATCCCAGCGGCTGCGACCAGACTTGGGATTTCTTCTCCCACGATCGCTCGCTCGGTGAACCACCTTGAACGGCTTGGCATCCTCCGTGAGAGTACGGGTCGGCGAAGGGGACGGCTGTTTGCCTATCGTGACTATCTCGCGATTCTCGAACGTGGCACCGAGCCCCTCTCGGGTTAGTGCGTCGAGCCAGGCATGACCAGGGTTTTGGAATTGGGGGGATTCGCGGCGGGATTCTGCGGACGCCTGTTCGTCCACGCGGGCGCCGAAGTCGTGCGTGTCGACGGTGCCATCCCGCCGGTGACGGACGCCTGGGTGTCGGACCGGGCCATGGAGATATTTCTGCACACGGGGAAGCGGCGCGTGAACTTCACGGATATCCCTGCGCTTCAGCGTCTCGCGGCGGACGTGGACGTGGTGGTTGCGGAGGGGATGCCGGACCAACTCGAAGCCCTCGGCTGGGACTCGCTGGACGGCATCCGTGTCGCGATCACGCCGTTCGGCATGACGGGCCCACGGCGTCAATGGCATGCCAGCGCCTCCGCCCTCCAGGCCATGGCCGGGCAGACGTACCTGATGGGAGACCCGGGCGCGGCGCCGTTGACGCTGCCGGGCCACTACACGGAGTACCAGTCGGGACAATACGGGTACATCTCCGCCGCCGCCTGTCTGCACGCGATCGACAGGTCCGGCGCATCCCCGCAGCGTTCGATCGACATCAGCATGCTGGAGACGCTGCTGTCGCTGTCGCAGATGACGACGGTGATGTGGACCTGCGGCGGGAGGGTGCGCACGCGCCACGGCTCGAACTACGGCGTCCTGTATCCGGCCAACCTGTTTCCTTGCGCGGACGGGTGGTTTCACATCACCGCGACGCATCGTTTCTGGGGTGCTTTCGCGCGGATGCTGGAACGGCCGGAACTGGAGCACGATCCGCGCTTCGCCACCGGCCCGGGGCGCACCGAGAACCAGGAGGCATTGGACGAGATCATCGTCGAGGTCCTGGGGCAGAAGACCAGGGAGGAGATTCAACGCCTGGGGGAGGCGGCGCGCGTGCCAACCGGCGCCCTCAAGGATCTGGACGAAGTCCTGGTGGACCCGCACCTCGCCGAGCGTGAGTTCTGGCGCACGGTCGAAGAAATCCAAGTGCCGTCTCTCGGGTTCCGGTTCCGCGACGAAAGTACTGGCGGGCGCGGCTGGTTACCGGTCCCGGCAAAAGACGGCAGGCCCCGAAGGCGCAGCTCGTCGACAACTCGGGAGCAGGGATCGACACCTGACGGTACGGGCCCCCTGGCAGGCGTTCGCATCCTCGATCTGACGCATGTCTGGGCGGGTCCGCTCGGCACGCGCATCCTCGGCGATCTCGGCGCGGATGTCGTGAAGGTCGAAAGGCCGATGGGACGCGGAGGCCTTTCGGGGACTCCCGGCGCGGGCAACTACCCCGGGGGCGAGAGGGGCGCAGACCCCTGGAACCGGCAGGGCACGTTCCTGAAACTGAACCGCAACAAGAAGAGCCTCGCCATCGACCTCAAGAAGCCCGAAGGGCGTCGGGTGTTTTTGGACCTCGTCCGGGTCGCCGACGTGGTGATAGAGAACTTCAGCGCGCGCTCGATGCCGGCGCTGGGCCTGGGTTATGACGTATTGCGCGAAGCCAACGAGAAGATCATCTACGTGTCCATGCCCGGGTACGGACGTACGGGACCTTATAGCGACCGTGTTGCGTATGGCCCTTCCGTCGAAGCGATGACTGGCCTCAATGCCGTCATGGGCTATTCACCCGCCGAGCCGCGGAACACCGCAGTCGCGCTGCCGGACCCGATTGGGGGCGTGACCGCCGCGGCCGCCGTCGTGACCGCGCTCAACCGGCGGGAAGCAACGGGAAGGGGTGCGTTCGTCGAGCGATCCATGCACGAGTCCGGGGTGAGCCTTATGGGCGAGTTCCTGGTAGAGAAGCAGCTTGGCGGAAGTCCGCAGCCGATGGGGAATGCGCATCCCGCTCATGCCTATTCCGACGTGCTCCGAACCCGGGGCGAGGATGAATGGATCGCCGTGACGTGCAAAACCGAAGCCGAGCGCGAGACTCTCGAACGAATCGTCGACGGCGATGCATCCGACCACGACAAGCACGATCTCACCGAACGCCTGCAGGCGGCGGGCATCGCTGCGGGTCCGGTAACCATCGCGCCCGACATCCTGGCCGATCCCCACGTGTCTGCCCGGCGCTACTTTGTCCGGCTCGAACGAGAGGACCTGCCGTCGACGCCGATGCCGGGTTCGCCGATGGTCATCGACGGCGATTTCGAGCGGTCCTACTGGCGCGTCGCGCCGCGCCTGGGGGAACACAATCGGCAGGTGCTCGAGGATTGGCTCGGCTTTGACGCCGAGGAGACAGTGCGTTTGCAGCGCGAGGGCGTGCTCGTCGACCGCCCGCCCGGATGAGTGTCTTGCATGGCAGTACGCCTCCGGCGACGGAGGACATGCCGGCATTTCCTTACGCGTCAGCGGTCGGGGAAGCTCCCCCGGCTGAAGGCTCCCCGCCGGATTGAGCGCTACGCGATTCGGCTATGCTTGGTCCTTGACCAAGGGTAACTGGAGAGCCGAAAGCCATGGCGAAGCCACTCAAAGTGGGGCTGGTTGGAACGGGAGGTATTTCCCGCCGTCACCTGCCCGCGTACCAGCAGTTTCCGGACCAGGTACAGCTCACGGCGGCGTGCGACATCGTCGAGGATGCTGTGGTCGAGTTCGGGAAGCGGAACGGGATCGATGCGGTCTACACGGACATCGGGAAGATGCTGCGCGAGGCGGACATCGATGCCGTGGACATCTGCACGGCGCACAACGCGCATGCGCCGTTAGCCATCGCCGCGGCCGAGGCGGGCAAGCACGCGATCACCGAGAAGCCGATGGCGATCTCGCTGGACGAATGCCGGCAGATGATCGCAGCCGCGGACAAGGCGGGGGTGACGCTCATGGTCGCCCAGCACCTGCGGCATACGCTGGAGGCGAAGGCCGTGAAGCGCATGCTCGACGAGGGCACGCTGGGCACGATCCAGGCCGTCAAGACCCATGCCATCCAGGGAGGGGGCCGTCCGAGGATCCGAACTCACGGCATAAGCAACTGGGGACGCGACAAGGCGGTGGCCGGCGGCGGCATCCTCATGATGGTCAGCGTGCACCACATCGACCTGCTGCGTTACTACGCGGGCGACGTGAAACGGGTGAGCGGCGTCTGCCAGTCCATCCAGCCACACATGCTGAACGGTGCCGAGGACATGGCCTCGGCGACCCTCGAATTCGAGAGCGGTGCCGTCGGCAACCTGTTCGCCAACGGGACGACTTACCTGGCGCCCGAAGGCTCGTCTTACCAGATCTTCGGCTCCAACGGCACGATCGTGTCGACCAGGCCGACGGCCGAGCAGCGCGAAATAGGGGCGATCCCGCACTTCGGCGACATCCTTTACCGTTTGCGGGAAGAGAGTCCCGACATGTCGACGGTACAGAACCCGACATTCGAACCGATTGCGACCGACCCCGACGATCTGCCGACCGCCAACGGCTTCATCAACGAGATCCTGCACTTCGCGGATTGCTGCCGGACCGGCGAAGAGCCCATCAGCAGCGGCCGAGACAACATCGGGACCATCAAGACGATCATGGGCATCTACGAGTCGTCCCGGACGGGAGAGTGGGTCGACCTGGACTCGATCTAGGGCCTGGGCGGGGGTGAAACACGGCACCGCCAAGCGGTGACGGATTTCATGGCTCTAGCGAGGATCTGAACAAGTCGAACCTGTTTCGTTTTGGTTGCCGGCGTGTCTACGTATGCACTGGATAGGTAGCCTTGCTGCCTTGCACACTGGATTATTTGCAGTGTCTGACAAGTAGCGTGACGCTTCGTTGTCGGAAACGGCTGCGAGGTGAGTCATGCGGAACATCACGCTTAGTGCGGACGCGGACACGATAGACGCGGCGCGGCAGCGGGCTGCCTCGGAGAACACGACCCTCAACGCGGAGTTTCGAAATTGGCTGGAGGGGTACGCTCGACGTTACCGGGCGGCCCGTGCCATCGGCTCCGTGCGTGAGTTGCAGGCGAAATATACGACTGGTGGGGCCAAGTTCACCAGAGACGAGTTGAATGAGCGCTGAGGACTTTCTGGACACGAGCATATTCGTGTACATGCTTGACCAGACGGATGACCTCAAGCGCCGCCGGGCCGAGCGATTGGTGAGGTGCGGCATCG
Source organism: Candidatus Azotimanducaceae bacterium (assembly GCA_965203615.1). Lineage (GTDB taxonomy): Bacteria > Pseudomonadota > Gammaproteobacteria > Pseudomonadales > Azotimanducaceae > VXNE01. The sequence goes on along the minus strand of OZ241900.1, from coordinate 2,081,032 downwards.
AGGCCGGGACGGGCCGCATCAGCGACCAGGTCGTACAGGAGACGCTTAACGTGGTGACGAGGCGGCTCGGCTTTTCGCCCAGCGACTCGCGCACCTTGCTTGCGGATGTGCTCGCGCCCCTTTGCACGGTCCACCCCAGCCGGGAACTGTACGAGCGCGGACTGGCGCTGCGCGACAGATACGGATTCAGCTTCTACGACTCGATGATCGTGGCGGGAGCCCTGGAGGCCGGCTGCGTTCGCCTCTACAGCGAGGATCTCCAACATGGTCAGCGGATCCAGTCGCTGACTATTGAAGATCCGTTCAGGGTTTGATCAATGGTTGCAAGACACGTTGCCCGCTCCCTGACGGAAGTCAGCGTATCAAGAGCGGAGCTACAACGTCCTGACTGCCATCACGTCGTGCAGGCCTGAGAGCCACTTTAGGCCGCTCAGAACGGACGCATCACCTTCGCGCCGTATGCTGGCCGTGAGCGCCTTCTGCGTTTCCGCATCGAGCGGCGGGTCCGTCGACAGGCGTCGGGCCGCGGGCAGGACCGTCACGTAGTCGACGGTGGCGCGCACGTCGGCTTCTGCCAGCACGCCGGGCGAGACTTCGATGCGATTGTCGGTGATACGCAGGTACCAGCCGATCCTGCCGGCACCCTCGGGGTCGAGATGAGCGGGAGGGTCGGTGAAGACCTCGTTGAACGTGACGTTGATCCCGGTCAGGTCGGCACCTTCAGCCTGTCGCTCTATGAACTCGCGTGCAACGGCGATCCAGTTGTCGCTGCAGAACTCGAATTTGGTCGATTCGTTCACTCTTCCGCTCCACCTACTCACTGTTGCATCTGCGCACCCGGTTGTTGAATCGCGCGCGTGTTGTTAAAACGTTAGACGGCCCTGCCGAGTATCGTATACCGGGTGCGGGTAATCTGAGTGAACAACTTCCCTGCCCCGTCGTTTCGTGACGTCACTCGCAGGCATCTCGTACTGAGCTCGTACAAGGGGACTTGAACTATGGAATCCAATGCATGGAGCCGCGGCTGGAAAGGGTCATCACTCGTTCTGGCGCTTGCCGCGATACCGCTCAGTGCGTTCGCCGCGGAAGCGTACTCCCCGCACGTCGGCGAAGCCTACCCGGACAATGTCTATTGGGGCGATACGCACGTGCACACCGCCCTGTCGGTCGACGGCTATATCTTTGGCAACAGGCTCATGCCGGACGACGCCTATCGTTTCGCCAAGGGTGAGAAGGTCCAATCGCCGGGTGGCGGGGAAGTTCGTCTGCGCCGCCCGCTGGATTTCCTCATGGTGTCGGATCATGCGGAGAACATGGGCGTCATCGCGCAGATCGATGGCGGAGACGAATCCCTCGCGGAGACGGACGCCGGCAAGCTCACGGTCCGGTCGCTTGACTACCCCGTTTCGTTGGTTGAAGCCCTCAATGCAGATAGCGCCGACCCGTTGAACGCCTTCAATGCCGCCGCGTTGAGAGCCATCAAGGTCAACCAGGGCCTGGGCGAAGGCCTGGGATTTGCCGACTATGGGATCGACGAGGGGTTTCGGCGCACCGTGTGGGATCAGGTTGTCGCCAGCGCAGAGGAGCACAACGAACCGGGGACCTTCACCACTTTCGTGGGTTACGAGTGGACGGGGAGGGGCCACCGGAATGTCCTCTTTGCGGATGGGCCTGAACTGACCAGCCAGATCGTGCCGTTCTCCAGCCTCGACAGCAGTGACCCGGAGGATATGTGGGCATTCCTGCATGACTACGAGGAACGCCTGGGAGGGAGAGCGCTCGCGATCCCGCACAACGGCAATTTAAGCGGCAACCGCATGTTCGGGCCGACCAGTCATAAGGGCGAACCGCTTACGGAAATGTACGCGAGAGCGCGCTCGCGCTGGGAGCCGCTGTACGAGGTGACACAGATCAAGGGGGACGGCGAATCCCATCCGTTGCTCTCACCGACCGATGAGTTTGCCGACTACGAGGTGTTCAGGTGGGGGGTCACGCTGAGCCAACCTGACTCGAAGAGGCGGAGCGATGATTCGACGAAAGCGCAAACGAAGGGTTCGGAAAAGCCGCAGCAGATCCCCACGCATTCCTACGCCCGTTCCGCCCTGAAGCTGGGGTTGGGCAAGGAAGTCGAACTGGGCGCCAATCCCTTCAAGTTCGGCATGGTCGGGAGCACGGACTCCCACACCGCGCTGGCGACCGCCGATCAGGACAACTTCTGGGGCAAGATGCCGGGCAATGAACCCAGCCGGAACCGCGTGATCACCGGATGGAACTACAACGCCGCCGGTTATGCGGCGGTATGGGCGGAAGAGAACACGCGGGAAGCGCTGTTTGCCGCCATGCGGCGCAAGGAGGTCTATGCGTCTACCGGCCCGCGCATCACCGTTCGATTCTTCGGGGGGTGGGGCTATTCCGACGCTGACGCTGCGCGTCCGGATCTGGCTCGAGTCGGTTACGCCAAGGGCGTGCCCATGGGCGGCGATCTCACGGCGGCACCGGACGGGAAGGCGCCGAGTTTCCTTATCCGGGCCGTAAAGGATCCCGATGGCGCCAATCTGGACCGCGTGCAGGTGGTAAAGGGCTGGCGCGACGGGGACGGCGAGTTGCACGAGCAGATCTACAACGTTGCCCTGTCCGATGGCCGCAACGAGAACCCCGAGGGCGCGGTTGAATCCGTGGGCAATACGGTCGACGTGGCCGATGCCTCCTACTCGAACAGCATTGGCGATCCGGAGTTGGCCGCGGTGTGGGTCGACCCCGATTTCGACCCCGGCGAACTCGCCTTCTATTACCTGCGCGTCCTGGAGATCCCGACGCCTCGATGGACGGCCTACGATGCGAAAGTCTATGGTCTGAAAGACCTGCCGGACGCGATACCCATGGTCGCCCAGCAGCGCGCCTATACTTCACCTATCTGGTATACGCCCATGTGAGCAGAGGGCGCCGAAAGGGATTGTCATGCCAAACGCGGGACACCCAACCAAACTGAGCAAGGCCGCGCGCGAACTCGGTCTCGAGCCACACATCCTCGACCTCGAAGTCAACGGCCTGACCATCGTGCCGCCGGAAGTGCACGGCGTTGCCGAGGACCGCTTCGACCAGATGCTCGATCTCGTCCTGCAACGCGCGGAGGAGCTGGTCGGATGTCCGTTCAGCCTGGACCGGGGTCCCCACGCGGAGCTGGACTTCAGCCCGAATCCCGGGAGCCTGATCGGGTACACGGGTGACGAGAACGTACCGACGCAGTTCCTGCTCCAGACCCTCGGCAGAATTCATCGCGTTTTCCGCGACCTGGCCGTGAACCCGGTGGCCGTCGCCTTCATGCGCCACATGATCGGCGGCAACAACACCCGATTCAGCAGTCACAATTCTTTCGTGAAATGGCACGGCGGACGCGGTTACGGTCCGACCCTTGGCCTGCACGCGGACCAGGGCCAGAGCCCGCTGCCCTGGGGACGCAACGCGCTGAACGGCAACACGAACTGGTGCTTGACCGACTACACGAAAGAAGGCGGAGCCCTGGCGTATGTGCCGGGATCGCACCGGCGCGTGACGAGGCCCGTGCAATCTGCGGACGAGGCGGTCCCGGCGGAGTGTCCGAAAGGGTCGCTCATCGTGTGGCACGGCGCGACGTGGCACGGCGCGTTCCCGCGCATGATCCCGGGCATGCGGATCTCGGTGACGAACTATTACCGGCATCGCATGGTGACGTCGCAAGAGGACATAAGGGCAACGTTCCCCCGGGAGCTTGCAGAGGACTGCGACGACCCGGCGCTCTTCAGGCTGCTTGCGGGGTTCGAGGACCGCGGACCCTATGCGGAGCAGAGCTATCCGATTCCGCGTGCCCGGGAGAGCAACGAATAACGGTCCATCCCCAACCGGCGTCTCGTTGCCCGGCAAAATTCGCCCGAGTAGACTCCCGAAGACGAGAACGGAGAGAACATCATGGCCGCAGCAAGCACATACGACACCAACCTTGAGCGTGTCTGGAACGAGATTCGCGATCTGGGGCTTGAACCCTACGTTGCGGAACTCGATGCGAAGGGATACACCGTGATCCCGCCCGAGATTGCAAACCCCAACGGCCTCTGCGAGCGCATGCTGGAGGCGGTACTCGGCATCGCGGAACGGCGTAACGGCGAGCGGCCCGACATGGAGACCGGTTCCACCCACGCCCACCTCGGAGTGGAGACAACGGCGGAGGCCCGGGAGAAGGGACCGGGAAAACTCAGGGGCCGACTGCCGTCCGTTAGCGGCAAGGAAATCGATTCGCCCCACGGCGACCTGATGCAGTCGATCTACTGGGAGGACCCGGTGTTCGAAGAGTCGATCATGAACCCCGTGCTGCTCGCGATGGCGACGTACCTGTGCGGGTACGGCGTGATCCTGTCGGCCATGGGCTGCTGGATGAAAGGCCCGAACTACAGCAACTTCAATCTGCACACGGACTCCCCGATGCCGGCGCCGATGCCGTCGACGTCCTATGTCTGTCAATGCACCTACGTACTGACCGACTACAACCGGGAAAACGGCGCCACGGCGTTCGTGCCCGGCAGTCACAAGTGGTGCCGCCAACCGGTGGGCCGCGAAGCCATCGTCGGCGAAGGCGGCAACGACCAGGCGGTTCCGGTCGAGGCCAAGGCGGGCTCCCTGCTCGTCTGGCACGGCGGCACGTGGCACGGTGCCGTCAATCGCACGGCGCCCGGACTGCGCGTCGGCGTGACGAATTTCATGGTGCGGCCCTTCATCAAGCCGCAAGAGGACTTCATCGGGAGAATCCCCCAGGAAGTGCTCGACCGGAACTCCGCGCGGTTCGCCATCGTCATGCAGCAGGGCACGGTGGAAAGCCGGCACAGTCCGGAAGACGGTCAGCGCAAGGTCTCCCGGGCGGCGAAATTCACGGACGCCTACGCGCAGGAGATCGGTCGGACCGGTCCCCGGCCCGTCAAGGACCTCTACAGCTAGCCCGCGATGCCCCGGGCGGAAGTGGCGACCCTGCGTCAGTCCGTGTCGCCGGATTGGACTCCGAAGGAAACATCCTGGGCCAGCGGTAGCGAGTCGGAGTAGTTGATCGTGGCGGTCAGGCGCCGCATGTAGCCCTTCCAGGCGTCGGAGCCGGACTCGCGGCCGCCGCCGGTATCCTTCTCGCCGCCGAATGCCCCGCCGATCTCGGCCCCGCTCGGACCCGTGTTGACGTTGGCGATGCCGCAGTCGCTGCCGGAATGCGACAGGAATGTCTCTGATTCCCTGATGTCATTGGTAAAGATGCTGGAAGACAGCCCCTGGGGCACGCCGTTCTGAAGCCTTATGGCTTCGTCAAGATCGTTGTAGCTCATGACGTAGAGCAGAGGCGCAAACAGCTCGGCCTGAAGGCCTTCATGGTCGTTGTCGACCAGTGCTACTGCTGGTTGGACGTAGTATGCGCTGTCACCACCGGGGCCTTGTTGGCGTTCACCGCCTTCGACGCGGTATCCGATGGACTTCAGTTCAGACACGGCGGCTTGATGCGCCTCGTATGCGCGCCGGTCGATGACCGGACCGGTATGGATGGACTGGTCGAACGGATTGCCCACGCGGATTCTGGCGTATTGGCGAACGATTCGGCGCATCAGCGCATCGACGATGGATTCATGCGCGATCACCCGCCGCAGCGACGTGCAACGCTGCCCGGCGGTGCCCACGGCCGCGAACACGACCGCCTCCGCGGCGATGTCCAGGTTGGCCGATGGCGTCACAATCATGGCGTTGTTGCCGCCAAGCTCAAGGATGCAGCGCCCGAAACGCCGAGCCACGATCGGCGCGACCCTCCGGCCCATCGCCGTGCTGCCCGTGGCGCTGACCACGGCTACACGGGAGTCCTGGGCCAGTCTTCGGCCGGTTTCCGCGCCGCCGAGGAACAACCCGTGGAGACCAGCGGGCACTTCGGAGTCCGTCGCAAAGACCCTTCGCAGCAGCGCGTCGCAGGCGATGGCGGTCAGTGGCGTCTTTTCGGACGGCTTCCAGATCACCGAATTCCCGCACACGAGCGCGACGGCCAGGTTCCACGACCAGACGGCCGCGGGGAAATTGAAGGCGCTGATGACACCCACGACACCCATCGGGTGCCAATACTCCACAAGCTTGTGACCGCGGCGCTCCGAACCCATGGTGCGACCGTAAAGCTGCCGGGAGAGGCCGACGGCGAAATCGCAGATGTCGATCATCTCCTGTACTTCGCCCAGTGCCTCGGAGTAGATCTTTCCGGACTCCATCGTCACCAATGCCGCGAGCTCCGCCTTGTGGGCGCGCAACGAATCGCCGAACGCCCGGACGACTTCCCCGCGCCGCGGCGCCGGCACGTCGCGCCACTGTTGAAATGCGCGCCGGGACGCCTCGATCCCGTCGCTTCGTTCGTCCCTGGAGGAATAGTGCAGGATTGCCGTCATCTGGCCGTCGACCGGGGAGTACACCGGCTGCTCGCCTGAAACCAGCATGCTCGCCGGTATTTCAAGTGCTCGAAAAATCTCCCTCGCGCGCTGCCGCGAACCCAGTTCCGGGCTTGCGTAGGGAAGACTTGCGGTGAGACTGTCCGCCAGGGTGCTCATGTCACGTTACCTCTGCCTGTTGTCCGGTGGCGCCGTTGGCTGTTGCAAAGATCCGTCCAAAGCGGTTTGCAAGAAAGTCAGACAGCGGGATGTCCTCCTGGCGCACGAAACCGCGGGTCGGGATGTGTCCGTCCGCGAGCAGATCCAGCACGGCACATACGCTGGAGGCGGTGCACAGTTGAATCGCGGTGTAGTCGCGTCCGGCGAACTCCCGGCCATAGATCTTGTTGGTGTAGGTGACCTGCTCCAGTCGACCGTGCCGGCTTCCCGATATCTCGATGAAGATGACCACCACATCCTGATTCGTCACCGGCAGCGAATGCGCGAACATGTCCAGCAGCAGTTCCCGGCGGTTCGAAAGGCCGAGATCGCGCAATAGCGCACGCATGATCGCCGCGTGCCCGGGATAGCGAATCGACTGATAACTCAGATTGCGGACTTTTCCGTTCCAGGTGGTAGCCAGGCTGCCGAGACCGCCCGACGTATTGAACGACTCGTATTGCACGCCATCGATGAACAGGAGTTCGAGTTGTTCCAGCGGCGGCGTTTCCATGCGTTGGCCGTCGAAGATGACGGTGCAGGGGTTGCAGTACTCGTTGACCACCCCTTCGGGGCTCCAGGTAAGGTTGTAGGAGAGCGCGTTGCAGGGATATCTCGGCAGGGCGCCCACCTTGAGCTTGACCGTATCCAGATCGTCGAAATCGCGTGCGATGTCGGCTGCCAGTATTGAAACGATCCCCGGCGCCAGACCGCATTGAGGAATGAACGTCGACTTCCCGTTTGCGGCAAGTGTCTTGACGGCCCGTGTGCTGGCGACATCTTCGGTGAGATCAAGGTAGTGAGTGCAACCGCTGGCGGCCGCGTCGGCGATGCATTCCGTCAAGTGGTAGGGCGCGGCGTTGACGACGACCTGGTGTTGTTTGATCGCCGCGCGGAGCGCGACGGCGTCCGCGACGTCCAGATGCGATGTTGAAAGCCTGCTATGGTCCTGAATCCGGGCGAGCTGGTTTTCGTTGGCGTCGAAAAGCGTGACATGGTAGTCACCGGACGCGGCCAGCAGCGCGGCGATCAGTTCGCCGATCTGTCCCGCACCCATTACCGCAACCCTGATCATGACGCACCGTTCACTTGCAGAGCATCCTGGCCATCTTAGACGGACCCAACGTCGAATTTAATAGCCAGTTTTGACTAATTGTGGATAAACTCAGTCAAATTGATAGCAACTTTCGGCAAAGTGGATACTCTGGATCAACGCCTTATCGCCTTGCTTGGCGAAAACTCCAGAACGGCGACGTCAGAAATCTCCAGACGGCTCGGGATTTCCCGTTCCACGGTTCAATCGCGCATCAGCCGGCTGGTCCGCGAGGGGATGATCGAACGGTTTACGGTGGCGCTTGGAGAGGAGTACGAAGGCCGCCTCGTCAAGGCGCACGTGCTCATCAAGGTGGATCAGGCGCAGACGGGAACCGCGCACGCGGGCCTTCGTCGAATATCGCAGGTGACGGCGATCTACGCCATCAGCGGCGAGTACGACATGATCGCGGTGATCGCGGCGGAGTCCACCGTCGAGCTGAATCGATTGCTGGACAGCGTCGCTTCGCTCGACGGAATCACCCGTACTAATTCATCGGTCGTCCTGGAGACGATTCTGCGTCGCTAAGGGCACGGCGCGGGTAGCCGGGCCGTTTTACTTCCGTGAGTCGACAGCCTCCCTCCCGAAGCGCGCGATGGCATCGAGAGTCTCCCGGACGTCCTCCCACGTCGTCCGGTGGTTGACGATGCACAGCCGCAGGGAGAACGTGCCCGCCAGCATCGTCGAGGTGATGAACGCGGGGTCCTCCCAGAACACCCGTGCCAGGACCGTCTGGTTGATTTCCTCCAATGCCGCTTCGTCGACTGAGACCGTTGCCGGATTCACCCGGAAGCACACGATGCTGAGCGAGGCGGGATTCAGGAGTTCCAGGTCCGGGCTGTTCCGGACGTGCTCCTCCGCCCGGGCCGCCAACTCCATGCCGTTCGTGATGGCATTTCTGAACGCGGCCATGCCGAAGGTCTGAACGGACATCCAGACCTTGAGCGCCCGGAACGACCGGCTGAGCTGCAGTCCGCGATCCGACATGTTGGGATGGTTCGCGCCCCAGACGGTATCCTGCAGGAGGTCGTGCCTGACCGCGAACGTACTCTCCAGCGTCTCCGCGTTCTTGACGAGGAGGCAGCCCGCTTCATATGGCTGGAAGAACCACTTGTGAGCGTCGAGCCCGATTGAGTCGGCACGCTCGATGCCGTGCAGGAGTTCGCGGCCCGCATCGCAGACCATCGCGAAACCGCCATACGCGGCATCCACGTGGAGCCAGATACCCTCAGCCCGGCAATAGTCCGCCATGGCGTCGAGGGGGTCTACGGTGCCCGTGCTACCGGCGCCAGCGTTTGCACATACCGCGATCGGGGTCAGTCCGGCCGCCCGGTCCTCCGCCACGGCTTGCGCCAATGCGTCCATGTCGATGCGAAAGCGGTTGTCGCAGGGAATCAGGCGGATACGTTCGGGACGAACGCCGACAAGGTATGCGGCGCGCCGCAGCGCGCTGTGGCTTTGGTCACTCATGTATATCGTCGGCCGCTCCGGATGCCCCGCCGCCTCGCGAGCCGTCGCAAGGGCTTCGAGGCTTGCGGCCGAACCGCCGCTCGTGAAGAGCCCACCGGCGCTCTCCGGATAGCCGACCCAGCGGCGAAACCAGTCGACGACGACCAGTTCCAACTGGGTAGGACCGCTGGCGACGAGCCACGTGCAGGCGTTGATGTTGTAAGCGGCGGCCATGAAGTCGGCCAGGACGCCGGGCCATGTCGGCGCCGAAGGGACGAAACCGAAGCAGCGTGGATGATCGAGGCGCGTGGCGAACGGCAGCACCTCCCGGACCGCGCGTTGTAGAACCTGGTCCGGCGGATGCCCGTCTTCGGGAGGATCCTCCAGCAGTTGACTGGCAAGCTGCTCTTGAAAGTCGCCGTCCCAGGCGTTTTGCGTGGGGAGGCTCTGGATGTGGTCGATGAGGAAATCGACCGTCAGTTGCGCCAGATCACGCATTTGCTCTGGCGTCATCTCCAGACCTTCGTATGCTGGCGCGCCGCGCGACCGGTCCGTCTCAGTCATCGTTGTCTTTCCGCATTCGCGATCGATACAGGCAAATCGAGGGTCTTCACGCCGCGACCGTCAAACTCGGCGCGAAATACTGTGATGCCCCTGAAAGAAATCCAAAAGGACACAGTACAGATGTTTCAATCGCTTGCAACATAGAGACGCGTTCAATCGATACTCCCGCACGGCACTCGCGACCGCTGACCAGGGCAGTTTCCGGGGCAAGATGCGGGTTGGCTCGTCCAGGGTCAGCATGGGTGTAGAATCGGAGCAGTGAATCTGGGAGGAAAGGAACATGGCAGCAGTAGCACCATTAGCAGAGACGTCTGACCCCCATCGCCGGGCCTGGAACGACATTTGTGAACTCGGCATGCAAAAGCATGTCGCGGAACTCGACGTCGACGGTTTCACGGTGGTCCCGCCGGAACTTGCGAACCCAAACGGCATGGCGGACCGGATGCTCAACGCCCTGCTCGACATTGCAGAGAAGCGGAACGGCGAGCGGCCCGATATGGAGACCGGCGAAACTCACGCTTTTCAACCCAACATGCTGTTCGGCGCCAAGAACGACAAGTTTGGCCGGAGCCAGCTCAAGGACCAGACGCCTGCCGTCGCAACGAACAATCCAGGTCTGGTCGATTCGCCGTTCGGTGATCGGATGCATTCGATCTTCTACGATGACCCGGTGTTCGCGGAGGCCTTGATGAACCCGCCCCTGCTGGCGCTGGTCACGTACCTGCTGGGCTACAGTGCGGTGTTGTCCAACATTGGCTGCTGGATGAAAGGGCCGAACAAGAGCAACTTCCCGTTGCACACGGACTCGGGGGGATTGCCGTCGCCGTTTCCGGCGCAGGCCTACGCGGCCCAATGCACCTACCTGTTGACGGATTTCACCCGGGCGAACGGCGCAACGGCGATCGTGCCGGGCAGCCACAAGTACGGCCGCGCCCCGGTAGGCCGCGAAACCATCCTGGCCGAGAACGACAAGGCCATTCCGATCGAAGGCCCGGCCGGCTCGCTGGTGATCTGGCACGGCAACGCCTGGCACGCCGCGTACAACCGCACGGCGCCGGGGCTCCGGGTCAGCGTCACGGTCTACTTCAACCGGCCGTTCATGCGGCCGCTCGAGAACTTCATCGGCAAGATTCCCGACGGCATGCTCGAGGAACTGGTCGACAAGTACGGGCCGCGGGTGGCGATGGTATTGCAGCAGGGCTGTATTCCCGGCTACTCGACCCAGGGCGACCGCGTGTCGTTCACCGCGAAAGCGGAGAAGTACATCGAGGCCTATGAAGAGGTATCCGGGGTCAATACGCGGGACAAGGACAACCCCTTCCACTGATTGCGGCACCCGCGAAGCGGGCGACGGTACTTCGTTAATCGTTGCCACCCGACAGCTCCGACCGCGGAGAGCCGGAGCCGGGGCGATCGGTTGTTTGTAAGGGGAAAACGCCTTACCCTAAACGCGGTTCCTATGTTCGAGGCGCATCATCATGGCTATTGCCCTTACCGTCACAGCCAAGGGACAGGTCACGTTGCGAAAGGAAGTGCTGAACCATTTGGGCGTCCATCCCGGGGAGAAGCTGAGCGTCGATCTACTGGCGGACCGCCGGATACAGCTACGACCGAAACAGGGCAAACCGGTTTCGACGATTTTCGGACTTCTGGAGCGCTCCAATACGCGGCGTCTGTCCATCGAGGATATCAATGAGGCCACCGCAGCAGGCTGGGCCGACGACGAGTGAAAATCACCGTCGACACCAATGTGCTGCTGCGCGCGACGCTACGAGATGACCGCCAGCAGGCTGCCGCCGCGGAAGCGTTGCTGGCGCGGGCGACAGTTGTCGCTGTCCCCGTTCCGGTCTTTTGCGAGTTTGCCTGGGTCCTCCAGCGTAGCTATCGCCAATCGGCAACGCATGTCGCCGACGCGATTCGGGCGATCTGCGCCATTGATGCGGTGGTCACCGACAATCCCGCTGTCGACGCCGGCTTGAAGGCGATTCTCGCCGGAGGAGATTTCGCGGACGGTGCCATTGCCCAACTGGGCGAAAACCTTGGCGGTAGGATGTTCGTGACATTCGACCGCGCGGCAATCACGGTCTTGGGGCAGGCCGGACTCTCCGCCGCCGACCCGGCGCAGATCGTGGACTGACGATGGAGTCGGATGGGCATCCGCCTACGAACAGCGAGGCTGCGCAGGAACTGTTTTGCCGCATGGGCTTCAATCTAGCTTAGCTTGTAAACGCGCGTCGCGGTGCCGGAAAACAGCATGCCCTTTTCGTCCTCGGAGAACCCCGAGGAGATCTTCTTCATCGCGTTCCAGTAAACGTGGTAGGACATCGACAGCTTGTCCACCGGGAAATTGCTTTCGAACATGCACCGGTCCGGCCCGAAGCAGTCGATGGCGTGCAGGTAGTAGTCGCGCTGGGCATCGACCACTTCATCCGATGTCGCCGGCGTTTCCCGCAGGTGCCAGCCGAAATGGGGAGACGGCATGCCGAGCCCGCCGAGCTTCATCATCACGTTCTCGCACGCGGCGAGTTCGCCCATGTCCCGCTTCCACAGCGCCAGCACTTCCGCCTGCCTGTCGGCAAAGCGGCCGCTGCCGACGGGCGAGCCCAGGTGATTCAGCACCATGACCGTCCCAGGCACGGACCGGGCTACTTCGGCAAAACCCGGATTCTGAAAGCGGTAGTGCCACGTATCGTAGGTGAGGCCCAGGTCGCCGAGTAGCGCGACACTCTTCCTGAAGTCCGGCCGGGCGTAGAGATCGGGTTGCGTGGCGGGGTCACCCCACAGCGACTTCCGGCCCGGTTCGTACGCTCCGCCATGGCGAATGCCCCGAGACAGTCCGTTGCTTGCCTCCCGATGGGCGTCACACACCTCGCGAACGATGCCGGGGTCTTGTGCCAGATTCGTGTAGGCGACGATCCCCGAGATTTCCGCGCGGGCCTGGCCTCGGCTCTCCCTGGCGATGCGCGCAATGAATTCCGTTTCCCCGACCGGGCGCAGGTGTTCGGGACCCTCCTGCCGGTACTCTGACCTGCATTCGACGAAGACGGTCTTCACTACGTTGTGGCCAGATTGGGTGTCGGCCCAGAGATCCTCCAGTACGTACCTGTCCCGCCACATGTGGTGATGAGGATCGACGATGGGGCGCTCCGGGTCGACGATCTCCTCCCGGACCTGATCCAGCCACGCCTGCTGTTCTGCCGGGGTCCGCTCCATCGGGGCCTTCAGTTCCCTTGCGCTCTCAGTGGGGTGCCTCGGATGGATCGTCACCGAACCTTGAACGTCACCAGCCCCAAGACCGCCGTTCGTAGCCGTTCGTTCATTTCAAGACCTCCGCCGCCAGATGTTAGCAACCCGCAACCACCTCCGGTTCGTGCGTCGCGTTTCACTTCGATCAGTGCGGATCGTGCCTTTCGCGGACTATTGCGTCCTGAGTATGCTTGTCCGCATGTCGGCGACCCTTCTGAAACCTCGCTACCTCCTGCCGATCGTGCCGAACGAAATCGTCCAGGAAGATGTCGGCGTCGCCGTCGAGGACGGGCGCATCGCCGCGATTGAACCGTTCGAGCGACTCGTCGGACGGTACCCGGAAGCGCAAGCCATCGAACTCGACTCTCACGTGCTCATGCCGGGGCTTGTCAATGCCCACGGCCACCTCGCGATGTCGCTGATGCGCGGTCTGGCGGGTTCGCAGCCGCTCGATGTGTGGCTGAACGAGATCGTATGGCCCCTCGAAAAACGCATCGTGGATCGCGATTTCGTCGCCGACGGTACCGCACTGGCGCTGGCGGAGATGATCGCTTCGGGTACGACTTGCGCCAGCGATCACTATTGGTATCCGGAGGTTGCCGGGGACACGGCGGTGCGGGCGGGTTTCCGATTGCAGTTGGCGGTGCCCGTGGTGAACACGCCGAGCGCCGGGCTGCGCGATCTCGACGAGTGCATACACCGGGGCATTGAACTGCACGATCAGTACCGCGACCAGGAGTTGATCAAGGTCGCGTTCGGGCCGCACTCGTGCTACGCGGTCGAACTCAAGGCGCTAAGACGGGTGCAGACGCTGGCCGACGAGATCGGCGCCGACGTACACATGCACCTGCATGAGACGGAGGCCGAGGTCGCCGACGCGCGGGCGCGCCAAGGCATGACCTGGATCCGCGTCCTCTCCGAAATGGGATTGATCACGCCGAGCCTGCAGGCCGTGCACATGACCCAGCTCGACGATGCCGAGATCGAGTGTATCGCTAGCGGCGGCACCCGCGTGGTGCATTGCCCGCACTCCAACCTGTTGCTGGCAAGCGGCCAGTGTCGCGTCGGCGACCTGAGGCGCGCCGGTGTCACCGTGGCGCTTGGCACCGATGGCGCGGCCTCCAACAATGCGCTCGACATGTTCCAGGAGTTGCGCGCCGCGATGCTGGCGTGGAAGTCGGCCGCCAACGATCCGGCGGTCGCGCAGGCGTCAGAGATGTTGAAGATGGCGACTCTCGACGGTGCCCGCGCGCTGGGCCTCGCGGAGGAGATCGGTTCCATTGAGCGCGGCAAGTCGGCCGATTTGATTGCTGTCGATCTCGGTCACCCGGCGCTGCAGCCGGTGCACGATGTCCGGGAGCAACTGGTGCATAACCAGGCCGGAAACCATGTGAGCCATGTGTGGGTGAAAGGCCGATGCCTGTACGAACGGGGCCGTTTCAACACGTTGGACATCGAGCGAGTCCTGGCCCGGGCGCGGGAGTGGCCGGAGAGGATGCGCGCATGACCGGTGCTCAGAACGTGGATCCGGCGGAGATCGCCAAGTTCGAGGCGCTGGCGCACCGCTGGTGGGATCCGGACGGCGATTTCAAGGCATTGCACGATATCAATCCCCTGCGCGTCGAATACGTCGACGAACGTTGCGAACTGTCGGGCGCCAGGGTTATCGATGTGGGGTGCGGCGGCGGGATCCTGACGGAGAGCCTTGCCGCGCTCGGTGCTGATGTCACGGGCATCGATGTCGCCGAAGGGCCGCTTGCGGTCGCGCGTTTGCATGCCATCGAGGCGGGTGTGAGCGGCGAGATTCGCTACCTGTCGAGTTCGCCCGAGATGTTCGTGGAACAGGAGCGCGAGGCCTTCTCGGTCGTGACCTGTCTCGAAATGCTCGAGCATGTGCCGGATATCGCGTCCACCGTGCGCGCCCTGGCGGGCCTGGCCGCGCCGGGCGGAGATGTCGTGGTGTCGACGATCAGCCGCACGCCGAAGGCTTACGCGCTCGCGGTACTCGGCGCCGAATATGTCCTGGGGGTTCTGCCTCGCGGAACCCACGACTACGCGAAGTTCATTCGTCCGGCCGAATTGGCCAGGGCGGTTCGCGAAGCGGGACTCGAGGTCGTGGCGATCGACGGGATGCGTTACAACCCGTTTACGCGGCGTTGCACGCTGACGAGCGACGTCGGCGTGAACTACCTGCTGCACGCCCGAAAACCCGAATAGCGTTCAGGGGTGTCCCGGCAACTCGGGATAGGGGATCAACAGCGAACGTGAGGTCGCTCTGCGAGGAGTGGGCGGCTTGGCGATCGGAAGATGCAACAGGCCATAGAGATTGCCCAGGTCGGTGGCGTCCATCTCGGTGACCTGCCCGCGCCTGAGCCATGAAGGCAGTACGACGGGTCCATAGCGAACGCGCTTGAGCCGCGAGACCCGGTATCCCCGGTGGCCGAACAGATCTCGAACCTCGTGGTTTCGTCCTTCCATGAGGACGGCGTGGTACCAGTGGTTGCTGCCGCGGCCATCGTAATACCGGAGATCCGAGAAGCGCCGGGTCTCACCGTCGATATCAACGCCCGCAAGCAGGCTGTCCATGTCCTCGGGGGAGAGCATCCCCTGGATTCGGACGGCGTATTCGCGATCGATGCCCGTGGAGGGATGCGTCAGGCGGTGTGCCAGCGTACCGTCGTTGGTCAGGAGCAGCAGGCCGCTGGAGTTGATGTCGAGCCGGCCCACGGACAGCCAGCGACCCTGGCGGAGATCCGGCAGTGCATCGAACACGGTGCGTCGGCCCTGGGGATCCCGGCGGGTGCAGATAACACCCTCGCGCTTGTTCATGACGAGTACGCGTGGACGTCGTGACCCCCGAGAGACGAGCCGCCGGCCGTCCACCTCGACGCGGTCGGCCTGTTCTACGCGATCGCCGATCTTCGCCGTATGGCCGTTGACGCGGACACGGCCCGCGACGATCCACTTCTCCATCTGGCGTCGCGATCCAATGCCATGGGAAGCAAGCACCTTTTGCAGTTTGTCGGACACCTGGCAATGGACTCCATCCGGCTTTGATCAGGCCGCGAGGTGGCTACCGTTTCGGCGTCGGCAATGGGACAACTTCTGCCAGCGGCCGCGGGACTTCCTCGTTCGTGATTTCTTCGGACTTGGTCGACTCCGCGTCCGTACCGGGGTCGGAACCATCGTCGGCCTCCGCGACGTGCGGGTCGACCAGGGCCCGTATCTCCGAAAGCGGGGGCATTTCATCGAGGCTCTTGAGATTGAAATAGTCGAGGAAGGCGCGCGTCGTGCCATACAGGGTGGGTCGGCCAGGCACTGCGCGCTGACCGACGACGCTGATCCACCCGCGTTCCAGGAGCGTGCGCATGATGTTGGGACTGACGCTTACGCCACGCACGGCTTCGATATCGCCACGGGTGGCCGGTTGCTTGTATGCGATCAGGACCAGCGTCTCCATGAGAGCACGGGAGAACCGGGGTGGCCGCGTTTCCCGCAGGCGGCTGACCCACGGGCTCATGGATTGCCGAATCTGGAACCTGTAGCCGCTGGCGACCTGCTTCAGTTCATAGCCGTGCCCTTCGAGCGCGTATTCGATCTCGCCGAGGGCCGTCCTGATGGCCTGCCGCGGACTGCCTTCGGGCAGGTCCCCTGGATCGAACAGGCCAATCATCCGGTCGATCGAGACAGGCTCCTCCGCGGCCAGCAAGACGGCCTCGAGAGCCTGTTCGATCTCCTTCTGCTTGAGCATCAGGTGCCCGCCCGCACGTATATCGGCGCGCGGAGTCCGCGCTGCACGATTTCGATCACGCCTTCCCGGCACAACTCCATCAATGCGAGGAAGGTAACGATCACACCCTGCTTGCCTTCCTCGACATCGAAGAAGTCCGTAAAGGGAACGAATCCGCTCCGCGAGTTGACCGTAGCGAGCACGCGGGACATGCGCTCGCGGACAGACAAGGTCTCCATGGCGACGGCGTGGCGCTCATTGAGTGCCGCGCGGTGCAGGATATCGGCCATGGCGAGCAGCAGGTCCTTCATTTCCACCGTGGGCTCGACCTTGCGTTCGATCAGCTTGGGCAGCGCGGCGGCGGCCGGCTGGATGTCCCGTTCCAGGCGGGGCAGCGCCTCGAGGTCTGCGGCCGCAGCCTTGAAACGCTCGTACTCCCGCAGTCTTCGAACCAGTTCGGCGCGGGGATCGTCTTCTTCCTCTTCGACCGTCTCGGTCCGCGGCAGCAACAGCCGGGACTTGATCTCGGCCAGGGTGGCCGCCATCGCCAGGTATTCGCCGGCCAACGTGAGTTTCAGGGCCGACATCATCTCGATATAGCGCATGTACTGGTCGGTGACCTCCGATACGCTGATTTCGAGAATGTCGAGGTTCCGCTTGCGAATCAGGTATAGCAGCAGGTCCATGGGACCTTCGAATGCGCCGAGAAAGACTTCCAGCGCATCCGGGGGAATGTAAAGGTCGGTCGGCAGCGACTCGATGATGGTGTCGCCGACGATGGCGACCACGTTTTCCGCGTTCCCGGACTTTCGCGCGTCCTGAAGTCGCCCGCTCTCGCGTTCCGTGTCGCTCATCGGTAGCTGACTCCCACGGCCGCGCGAACGTCTTCCATGGTTTCCCTGGCGATGTCCCGAGCCTTTTCGGAACCCTCGACAATGATGGATTTCACCAGTTCTTCATTGTCCTCGAACTGTTCGGCGCGCTCGTGAATCGGTGCCATTTCGGTGTTGATGACGTCGATGAGCGGGCGCTTGCAGTCTACGCAGCCGATCCCGGCCGACCGGCAACCCGCGTCGGCCCAGGTACGGACAGTTTCGTCCGACAGGAGCTTGTGCAAGGCGAAAACCGGACAGTTCTCGGGGTTCCCCGGATCACGGCGTCGCACGCGGGCGGGATCGGTGGGCATGGTCCTGATCTTCCGTTCGACCTCTTGAGGGTCTTCGCGCAGATCGATCGCGTTGCCGTAGGACTTCGACATCTTTTCGCCGTCCAGGCCCGGGATCGTGGGTGTCTCGGTAAGCAGCACCTCGGTTTCCGGAAGGATCGTGCGCCCGCCACCCTCGAGGTATCCGAACAGCCGCTCCCGGTCGCCGCTGGAGAGGTTCCGCTGCTCGGAAAGGAGCGCCCGCGCGGAATCCAGCGCCTCGTGATCGCCGCGCTCCTGGTATCGCCTGCGTGCATCCCGATACAGCTTCGCGGCCCTTTTGCCCATCTTGACGATGGCCGCGCGCGCCTGCTCCTCGTAACCGGGCTCGCGCCCATAGATGTGGTTGAATCGACGCGCGACCTCGCGCATGAACTCGATGTGGGCGGCCTGGTCGGCGCCGACCGGAACCTTGCTCGCGCGATAGATCAGGACGTCCGCCGACTGCAGGAGCGGATAGCCGAGGAATCCGTAGGTCGACAGGTCGCGGTCGTTGAGTTTCCTTTGCAGCTCCTTGTAGCTCGGCACGCGTTCCAGCCAGCCCACGGGGGTGATCATGGACAGCAGGAGGTGGAGTTCCGCGTGTTCGGGAACGCGACTCTGCACGAAGATCGTCGCTTCGGCGGGGTCGATTCCGGCCGCCAGCCAGTCGATCACCATGTCGAGCGAGTTCTGTTTGACGTCGGTGGGGTCTTCGTAGTGGGTCGTCAGCGCGTGCCAGTCGGCGACGAAGAAGAAGCACTCGTATTCGTGTTGCAGCCGAACCCAGTTCTTGAGGGCGCCGTAGTAGTGACCGATGTGCATGCGGCCGGTTGGCCGCATACCGGATACGACCCGCCGGTCCGAGTCCGTGCTGCTCAAGTCCGTGGAATCCCGTACAACGCGGGGGAATTATAGCTCGAACGGCCCCAGCCCCGCGCGCGTCACGGTGGGCGCATCGCCGGTGAGATCGATGACCGTCGTCAGGTCCCTCGAGCGGGCGCCGCCGTCGAGCACGAGGTCGATCGCGTGTTCCAGCCGATCGCGGATGTCATCGCCTTCGGTGAGAGCGAAGTCATCTCCGGGCAGCAGCAACGTCGTCGACATCATCGCTTCGTCGAGTTGCGAGAGGAGTCCCAGCGCCACTGGGGAGTCCGGTACGCGCAGACCGATCGTGCGGCGAGGGCTCACCAATCGACGCGGCACTTCGCGTGTCGCCTTCAGGATGAAAGTGTAGGGGCCGGGCGTATAGCGCCTGATCAGGCGGTAGCTGGTGTTGTCCACCGTTGCGTAGGTGGCGAGTTCGGAGAGGTCCCGGCACATCAGGGTAAAAAGGTGGCGCGGTGGCAGGCGCCGGATGTTGCGGATTCGGTCCAGCGCCGACTTGTCACCGATGTGGCAGCCAAGCGCGTAGGTGGAATCGGTCGGGTAGGCGATCACGCCGCCGTCGCGGACGATCTCCGCCGCCCGCGCCAACAGGCGCTGCTGCGGATGCGTGGGATGGACGCTGAAGTATTGACTCATAGGGGCTATTATCGTTGAAACACGGAGCATCCGCGAAAGCATGAAGCAGTTAGTCGACTTCCTGCCGGTCATTGCATTCGTGGGCGTCTATGTCTTCACCGACATATTCGTCGCGACTGCGGCCTTGATGGCTACCGCCGTGCTGCAGTTCGCCATCTTCAAGATCAAGGGCTGGCCCATCAGTCGCCAGATGCTGGTGGTGATCTGGGTCGCCTTGATTTCGGGCGGCCTGACGCTGGCACTGCAGGACAAGACGTTCATTCAATGGAAGCCAACGATCGTCTACTGGATCATGGGCGTCGGCATCATCGGCAGTCGTTATGTTGGCAGCGGCGACTACATCCAACGGGCCATGGGCAAGATGCTCGTATTGCCGGAGACGACATGGGCGCGGCTGACCTTCGGCTGGGGCGCGGCGATGATCGTGGCGGGAGTGGCGAATCTCGGGGTCGCCTATGGCTTCAGCGAGCAGGCCTGGGTTCTCTACAAGTTCGTATCCGCTTTCGGAATTCCCGTTGTGCTGACGCTTGGCAGCGTTGCCTACCTTGCCGCGACCAACCAGCTTGCCGACGAGATAGAGGAGGCGGAGAGATCATGATGCGAGCCGTGGTCCGGACACTTTTGGTTTGCGCGTGCATCGCGGGCTTCGAAGCGGGGGCCGAAACTCGCTACATTTCCGATGTGCTGTACGTGCCGCTACGGAGCGGCCCGTCCAGCGAGCACCGAATCATCCATTGGGGCCTGGAGAGTGGAACGGCGCTCGAAGTGCTCGGTGTGGACGAAGACGCGCGTTTCACGCAGATCCGAACCAGGAACGGCACCGAGGGCTGGGTCCCCACGCAGTACCTCTCGGCGGAGCCCATCGCGCGCGACGTGCTGGTGGAAGCACAGGCGGAGATTGAACGCCTCGAGGGTCTGCTCGCCGGAGACACGTTGGAATTGGCTGCGGAGCTGGAGCAAGCGCGAAACGAAGCGGCACGCACAGCCGATGCGGCCGCCACCATCACTGCGCTCGAAGAGGAACTCGCGGAGGCGCGTCGCCTTGCGGAGAGCGCAATCGCCACCCAGGACGAGAATGTCAAGCTTGCGGAGGCCAACGCGGAGTTGCGGCGCGAGCGAGATGAACTGGCAGCGCAGACCGGACAGTTTCAGGGCAATCTCGAGGTGTGGTGGATGCTGGTCGGGGGCGGTCTGATCCTGGCGGGGCTGCTGATTGGCGTCTGGATTGGGACCCGTTCTCGACGGCGCCGTTCCTGGTGACCGCACTCTCCGTCAACCTGAACAAGATTGCCTGGCTTCGCAACGCGCGCGCGGGCAAGCGCCCGGACGTCGTCGACGCGGCCCGGACGATAGTCAACGCCGGGGCGCAAGGCATCACCGTGCATCCCCGGCCGGATCAACGCCACATTCACCCGGCGGATGTCGACGCGCTCGCGCGCCTTCTGCGTTCGGAACACGACGGCATAGAGTTCAACATCGAGGGTAATCCGGCAGCCGGCCCGCGCCGGAACGGCTATCCGGGGTTCGATCGGCTCATCGAGCGCGCGCGGCCGCAGCAGGCGACCCTGGTGCCGGATGTGGACTCCCAGCTCACCTCCGATCACGGCTGGGACCTGTCGGATACCGAATCTGCTTCGCGCGTGACCGAAACCATTGCCCGTTATCGGGATTGGGGTGCCCGGGTCAGCCTGTTCATGGATCCGGACAAGCGCCAGATTGAGCGTGCGAAAGCGTGCGGTGCGGACCGGATAGAGCTGTATACCGGACCCTACGCGGAACTGGTGGAGCGGCACGGCCTGGCCGATCCGCGGGTGCGCGACTGCCGGGAGTCGTACCTGGGTGCCGCGCGGTTTGCCGTAGAAACAGGTCTCGGCGTAAACGCGGGACACGACCTGAACCTCGACAACCTTGCCGATTTCATTGCGATCGGCAATATCGACGAAGTGTCCATCGGCCACGCGCTGATCAGCGACGCGCTCGACTTCGGGCTTTCCGAAACCGTGCGCAAGTATCTCGACGCTATCGCGGCGGGAGGCGGATAAGGAGAAGACATTGCGAGAAACACTCAAATCATTGCGTTGGCCCGGCGACTGGGCACAAGGAGAAGCTGTATGGAAGGCATGTTGCGGCTATGGGCGTGGTCGAGGGCCGCGATGGCTGCGGGGCTCGTATCGATGACGGTTTCCGCCGCATCCGAAACGCACGAGTCGCCGGTGGTTGTCTTTGAGACAAACAAGGGCACGCTGACGGCGGAACTCCTCCCCCTGGAAGCGCCGAAGACGGTTGAGAACATCCTCGACCTGGTCGACTCCGGGTTCTACGACGGTCTGATCTTCCATCGAGTTATCAAGGGCTTCGTCGTGCAGACGGGCGGCTACCTCAAGGACATGGAATACCGGGACGCGCCGCGGACAGTTGTCAACGAGTCGCAGAACGGGATCGAGAATCGCAAGTACACGTTGTCGATGGCGCGGCTGCCGGACCCGGACTCCGCGGGCGCACAGTTCTACATCAACCTGAACGACAACACCCATCTCGATTACAGGCGGGGACAGCCGGGCTATACCGTGTTCGGCAGGCTGATCGACGGTATGGATGTGGCGGATGAGATCGGACAGGTGGAGACGGCCACCCTCCACGGCATGCAGGACGTGCCGGCGGAAACCATCGTTATCTTGCGCGCCTATCGGCGCTAGGAGCCCTCAGCCGGGGGAGCTTCCCCGACCGCTGACGCGTAAGGAAGTGCCAGCATTTCCTCCGTCGCCGGAAACGTGCTTCCATGCGAGCCTTCGCCGCCGCCCCCGAAAACCGGGGCGAGCGGTCCGTTCGGCTGTCCCGCGCTATCATTAGCCGACACATCCTCACCGACGCGTCGATTGTCATGAAGCGCTCCACTGTTTTTCTCGCTGTTATCGCGATTGCCGCCCTCGCGGCGGCGGTCGTCACCGAAATTTCTCACCGGGTGATCCCCGGCAACTACGTGGGGCTCCTTGCGATGACATTCCTCGCCTGTCTGGTCACCGCGCTTGCGGTTGCAAGGACGGCCGGGCGCGAGGCGCCGGTTCACGAGGCACCGGTTCAAAGGCGGGAACGCCCGCCCCGGGCGAGGCGCGAAACCAAGGGCGAGCGGGAGAGCGGCATCGTCAAGTGGTTCGATCCCACGAAGGGATTCGGATTCATCATCCGGGACGTCGGGGGCGACGTCTTCGTGCATCGCCGCAGCATTCGGTCCGACGGCAGCGGCGACCGGGAGTTGCGCGAGGGCGCGCGCGTCACGTTTGTCGCGGTGGAACGCAGCCGGGGATGGAGGGCGGAGGAAGTCTCCACCCAGGACGAATGAACCTCCGGGCGTTCCTGCACGGGCGCATGGAGGCGGCGTTCGAGGCGGCTGGCGTTGCCGAGCCGTTGATGGGCGTGGCCACGCGCCCGGAATTTGGCGACTACCAGGCCAATGGCGCGATGGCGGCTGCCAGGGAAGCGCGTACCCAGCCGCGCATGCTCGCGGCGGCGGTCATTGAAGCGCTGGGCGATGTGGATTTCGCCCGGTCCGTGACCGTCGAAGGCCCCGGTTTCATCAACATCACCCTGTCGCCCGCGTTTGTCGGTGCGCAACTGGGCCAGGTCGAGATCGACCAGGCGGCGTGCCCCGACACCATCGTGGTGGACTACTCATCGCCGAACCTGGCGAAAGAAATGCACGTCGGCCATTTGCGCACGACCATCGGGGACGCGATGGTTCGCATTCTCGAGGCGCTGGGTCACCGGGTGATTCGACAGAACCACGTGGGCGATTGGGGGACGCAGTTCGGCATGCTCGTCGCGCATCTCGAGGACGTGCGGGAGGACGCGCCGGAACTCCGAGACCTCGAGGTGTTCTATGCCGAGGCGCGAAAACGTTTTGATGCGGATTCGGACTTCGCGGATCGGGCGCGCCGCACGGTGGTGGCCCTGCAACAGGGCGATGAACGCGTGCGTGGATATTGGCAGCGATTCGTGGACATCTCCCTTTCTCATTGCCGATCCGTGTACGAGACGCTGGGCATTACGCTCGGCGACGAGGATCTCGATGCGGAGAGCCGCTACAACGACGATCTGCCAAGCGTCATCGCCGACCTCGAGAGCGCCGGCCTGGTCACCGTTGACGAAGGTGCGAAGTGCGTCTTTCTCGACGAATTCGAGACGCCGCTGATCGTGCAGAAAAGCGATGGCGGATACCTTTATGCGACCACGGATCTTGCGGCGGTGCGCTTCCGCTCGCGGCATTTCCGACCCGGCCGGATCATGTACTTCGTTGACGCGCGACAGTCGCTGTACCTGCGGCAGTTCTTCGCCGTCGCGAGGAAGGCGGGTTTTGCGCCCGCCGAGTGCAGCCTGGAGCATCACGCGTTCGGGACGATCATGGGTCGTGACAGGAGGCCGTTCAAGACACGCTCGGGCGACGTGGTGAAACTTGCCGACCTGCTCAAAGAAGCGGTGCGTCGAGCACGTTCCCTGGTGACGGAGAAAAACCCGGATCTCGAGGCGGACGAAGCGGATCGCATCGCCCGCGTCGTCGGCATCGGCGCGGTCAAGTA
The DNA here is from genome assembly GCA_965203615.1 of Candidatus Azotimanducaceae bacterium. Lineage (GTDB taxonomy): Bacteria > Pseudomonadota > Gammaproteobacteria > Pseudomonadales > Azotimanducaceae > VXNE01. Next base: position 2,057,046 of record OZ241900.1, on the reverse strand, counting down.
CGCGGATGTCTCAAAGCACCGCTCGAGCGACTATGTCTTCGACTGGGATGCGATGCTGAACCTCGACGGCAACACGGCGCCGTACCTGCAATACGCATATGCGCGTATCCAGAGCCTGTTCCGGCGCGGTGGTGTCGACCCGGCGGACCTGACCGGGGTTCCCGCCATTTCGAACGAGACGGAGCGTCGCCTCGGCGTCACGCTGCTGAGGTTCCAGGAAACGTTGGAACTCGTGGCAAGCGAGGCGCTGCCGCACTATCTGAGCGGGTACCTGTACGGTCTGGCGGGCGACTTCATGAAGTTCTACGAGACGTGCCCGGTACTCGACGCGCCCGACGCTGCGCGCGAAAGTCGCCTGAAACTCTGTGCGCTGACCGGCGAGACCCTGAAGCAGGGATTGGGTCTGCTGGGCATAGATACAGTCGACCGGATGTAGTCCCGCGGGCCGACCCGGGATCTGGCCGAGGGCGGGAAATGGGCCGTCAGTTATCGGAGACGCGTGCGCGAACCGGCGTGGGCGTGGTGTACGACTTGAGGTCCCTGACAAAGTCGCTGAGCGCCTGGATACCGGTTTCCTCCGCCTCGGCGCACCAGGTGCGGAGACCTTCCAGGAGTTCAGCTCCGCGACCCTTCTCGGACCACAGTTCGGCGAGTTCCAGCCGCTTTTCGTAGATGGTCTTCAGTATCGGGCTTGCGCCAACCACTTCCGAGATTCGCCGGCGCTGCCGTTCATCCACCAACGTGTCGTGGCGACAGAGGATGCGCTTGGAATGCCTGAGCAGGCGCCGGGTCAAGGCATCCGCGTGTTTGCGCTCCTGTTTGACCAGGGGCGCCACCACCTCTTCGGCGTAGCGGGACATGACGCGGAATCGGTCGTTCAGCACCGCCCAGGTGGTATCCATGTCGATGGATGTCTTGCCGGCTGCGCGCGCCACCTTGGGACCCGTGTAGAGCGGTTTGGCCAGACCGAATGTTTGCAGAACGCGAATCCAGGCCCAGCCCATATCGAATTCCCACGGCTTGACGGAGAGCTTTGCCGAGTTGGGATAGGTGTGATGGTTGTTGTGCAGTTCCTCGCCGCAGATGAGGATGCCCCATGGCACGATATTGCGCGCGGCATCGGGACATTCGAAGTTCCGGTAACCCCAGTAGTGGCCGACGCCATTGACGACGCCGGCGGCGAGGAAGGGAATGCACATCATCTGCAGCGCCCACACGGTGGCGCCCAGTGTGCCGAACAGGAGGACGTCAAACACCGCGAGTGTTCCGATCCCCAGAATGGCGTGAGGTCCGTAGAGGTTCCGTTCGAGCCAATCGTCGGGTGTGCCCCTGCCGTACTTCTCCAGCGTCTCTTCCGTGATGGCGTCGCGGTAATACTCGGCGCCCCGGAAGACTATGGGGGCAAGGCCGTGGATCTGCGGGCTATGGGGATCATCCCTGGTTTCGGTGAGGGCATGGTGCTTGCGGTGAACCGCCGTCCAGACCTTGGTGGACATGCCGGTCGTCAGCCATAGCCAGAAGCGGAAGAAGTGCTTCACCGCCGGATGCAAATCCAGGGCCCGGTGCGCGGAGTGCCGGTGCAGATAGATGGTGACGGAGACGAGTGTGACGTGGCACATGGCGACCAGATAGACGACCATGACCGGTATCGAAAAGCCGACGAGGCCGTACCACCAATCCGCCAGGTTCACCAGGTTGACCCCCCTGAAAAAGTCCTCGTTGTTCGCGATGGGGACGCGACCGTTCCGCCACGGCGGCAACGGACGGTGGAAGATAACACTTTTGCGCCTTGTCGCGCGATGGTCATGTCGGAATCTGTACGGTGGTCCGTCGGTGCTCCGCAAGGCGCGTGACGGAGTGCGTGGACCGGGTTGGTGTGCCCGGGTCCGCGTCCGGGGACGATGGTAGGCTACGGCTTCGATGGGGCCTGGATTCTGATCGGTCAAAGGGGCGGCCGGGTGGCGAAAGCACGAACCGAGCGCACTGCGACCGTCGGCGTCACGGAGCACGGCAATTCGGCCGTGCTCGTGACCATCGCACCTGACGGTGAACTCCTCGATCGCCGTCAGATCGAATTGACGAATGGATTGCCGACCCACCCGCATCACCATGAAGGCTCGTGGGCGGTGGGCCGGTATCGAAACAGTCCCTGGGCGCGCGAGGTCACGCTTGCCGAAGCGATCGAGCTTGTCGAGTGCGTCCGCGAATCGGCCGCACGCGGTGCGCGCGAGAGCCTCGAAGTGCTGTCCGCGGCTGTATCCATGCCGATTGCCGCGATGGCGATCCGCGCATGTCCCGCGCTTCCGCCGACGACCGAGGAGCGCATCATGGACAACCGGGCGCAGACCGTTGCCGACACGGTGATGTACCGCGAGGCCCTCGCCGGCGCGGCCGAGGCACGCGGCTGGTCCGTGACCTGGTACGAGCGTGAGCGCGTGTTCGGCGAGGCCGCTGCCGCACTTGGCCGCGAGGATATCAGCGCGCTGTTGCTCGCGATGGGGCGCCCGGTCGGGCCACCCTGGCAGGCCAGTCACAAACTTGCGGCGGCGGCGGCGCTTGTAGCCGCCGAGTTGCGCAAAGGGTTTGTGGAATCACCTGGCCGCTAAGACAGACCGTTGCCATGGATGAAACCCCGGTCCATCGAATCCTGGAACCCGCCGCGTTGCGATGGGACGAGTCCCGGCCGGTATCTCTCGATGAAGGCGACATCTACCACGACGCCGACGGGTGGGACGAAGCATTGCGCGTCTTCATCGCCCCGGCGAGGCTGGAAGAGCGTTTCGGCTTGGCTACTGACTTCACTATTGGTGAACTGGGGTTCGGCACCGGCCTCAACTTCGCGGTCGTTGCGGAACGGTTCCTGCGGTGGTCCGGCGGCCGGTTGCACTACATCGCCTTCGAACACGCGCCCCCTTCATCGAATGACATCGCGCGTGCCGTTGGAGTGTCTGGATTGTCCCTTCATCGGGAGTTGTCCCGGGCTTTGCCGCCGCGCATTTCCGGTTGGCACCGTCGCCGCCTCGCAGGGGGACGGGTCTGGCTCTCGCTTTACTTCGGGGATGCGCTGGCCGGGTTGGCCGATCTCGACGACAGGTCTCCGCGCGCCGTCGACGCCTGGTTTCTGGACGGCTTCGCTCCGCCCCGCAGCCCTGCTATCTGGGCACAGGAGACATGCGCCGCCATCGCGCGGCTTTCCGGTCCGGGAACAACCGTGACGACGTATACGGCCGCCGGCGTGGTCAGGCGCGCGCTTGCGACGGCGGGATTCGAGGTGTCCCGCGTCGATCAGCATGGACCCAAGCGACACACCGTCGTCGGCGTGATCCCCGGTGAGCCGCGGCCATTGCCGTCCCCGCCGCATGCCGTATCCGTCGTCGGTGCGGGTCTCGCGGGATGCTCGGTAGCTCGATGCCTGGCGGAGCGAAACGTCGAGGTAACCGTTCACGACGAGGCGGTCGCCCACGGCGCTTCCGCGATCCCCGGGGCGGTCCTGCACGCGCGCCTGCTGAACGATGGCAGTGCGGCTGCTTCGTTGCGTGCCCACGCCTACGCGTACGCGACCCGGTTCTACTCGAGGCGGGACGGAATGACCTCGACCGGAGCACTGCAGTTGCCGGGACCGAACACGGGGGCCGAGCGCCTGCATGCGTTGGGCAGTGTTCTGCCGTCCGACTGCCTGGAACGCGTGTCGTGCAGTGAAGCCTCTGACCTCGCCGGAATCCATATCGCCGAGGACGGCCTGTACTTCCCTTCCGGCGCGTCCATCGATGGCGCGGCGCTATGCAGGTCCCTGCTCGATCATCCCCGAATACGCGTTACATCGGACGAACCCGAAGACGGCATCAGGGTCCTTGCGAATGGCTCGGGAATCACCGAATACCTTCCGGACCTCGAAGTCGCGCCGCTCCCGGGACAGGCAGACATGTTTGACGATGGCGGGTTGCGCCTGCCGGTGCTAGCAGATGGCTACGCCAGGCCTGCGGGCCGATTCTGCTGGGTCGGGGCGACCTACGAGTATCGTCCCTGGCCTCCGGGGGATGCCACCGCAGCCAACGCCGAGCGGTTCCAGAAACTCTTCGGTCGCGCGCCGGGCGCGTCGAAGGGCCTCTTCCGGGGAGTTCGCGCGGTAACCTCGGATCGTACGCCGGTGATCGGCAGGGCGGGCCCGGACACTTATGTCAGCACCGGTCACGGCTCCATAGGCGTCGCGTCGGCGGCGCTCGCGGGTGAGTGGATCGCGAGCCTGATTTGCGGCGAACCTCCGCCGGTCAGTCGAGAAGTCGAAGCGCTGTGCCGTGTGGGCCGATTCAGGGAGCGCCAGGAACGGCGGCCGAATCCCTTCGCGGGTGGTCGCCGCCGCAAGCAATAGTCCTGGAGCCGTTTGTTCTCGCCAAGATTGGCGCCGACCACGCCTGCTCTCGCTGCAAGCGATGCCGCGAACCCTAGTCCTCGAAGATGTCGTCGATGATCGAGTCCGCCGCGTCAACTGCGGCGGCGACATAGACGGCCGCCACCGCTCCGGCGACCGTCAGCGCGGTCCTGGCGGGATCGGTCTGCCTTGTACGGAGGCTGACGATGGTGTCGATTGGCACATCGGCGTCGTCGCCGCGGACGGCGTGATCGGTCACCTCCACGACTTTGAATTCATGGGTCCGGCCGTCCTCGGTGGTCACCGAGACGCGTTCACCCGGTCGGGCGATCTCCCCGGCGCGCACTTGCTCGCGCACTTCCTCTGCAGTCAGATCCAGGGGTTTCAGGCTAGAGCAGCCCCCCAGCAGGATGGCGAGCGTGGCGATTAGGGCTGTTGTTCTCATGGTCATCTTCCTGTTGATCCCCGGCCCGCGATTGCGACCGGTCGTGGCTGCGGGTGTGTACATTGCCCCGCAACCCGATCGGCTAAGCTACCACGTCAGGCCGGTCGACCTCATCGCGCAGCAGCGGTTGAAAAGACACGACCGGGACAATTCTGGAGGATTGGTTGAAAACACCGCGTCCGGTCAGCTACGTCAAGACGTTCGTGCCAAGGCAGCACGGGCGCAGCTTCATCTGGCATGTCCGCGAGGCACGACGCATCGGTGCGTTGTCCCGTGCATTTCGGGAGCGGGATCTCCGGATGGCGTGTCCGGGCTGGGCATGGAGGACGTATTTCAAGTATCCCGACAGGCACCCTGATCTGTTCGTCAGGGCGCGAGGTCGCCACTACAGCCTGGTCGAGGAGCAGGTTTCTCCCGGCGGGTGCATTCGTTCCCGCTAACCCGATGTTCCATGCCGCCTGGACGGGGGTGTTACCGGGCAGAGGGTAGGGGCGTTTCCGCCCGTCGGCCCGCCGGGAGATCTGAACAGGACGAAGTGGGACCGGGAACGGCACCACCGCCCCCGAGTCAGCCAAGCACACGCAGCGCCGTCTCGGGCGCCTTGTCGAGGATTCTTAGCAACGCCCTGGCCGCACCCGTCGGCCCGCGCTTGCCCTGTTCCCAGTTGCGGATGGTCTCGTGCGGGACGTCGATGCGCCGTGCGAACTCGACCTGAGTCAAACCAAGACGCCGGCGCACACGGCGGGCGAAGCGCCCCATGTCGCGCATCGCCTCGGCGTCGTCGTCGCACGCCTGGCGGGTGATGTCCTCCTCGCCGGTCGCATCCAGCACCTCGTGATCGACCCGTCCGCCAGGACGGCCCTGTAGGCTGTCCGGATCAATCGTCAACCGTGTTCCGCTCATATTCGCGTACCTCTCTTTGGTTGGCCTTACGGGCAGAAATGATGCGGATCGTCGAGTCCGCATGGTGTAGATCACCACGAACACCCGGCCCTCGACCGCGCCAAGGAGCCGATAGCGGTCCTCGCCGTAGTCCCAGCGCCGGTCCATGCCGATGATCGATCCTCGTCGAGGAATGCGTGCGCGACATAAGCGAAGTCGAATCCACGATCCGAGAAGCAGGCATCACTCTTGGCGTCGTCCCACTCGAACTCCATGTCCTTATGTAGGCCAATGGCCCATCGATGTCAATGTGTCGGGCACTGGGTCGCACGACGTATCGGATGTGGCAGTGTGGTGTGTTCTCATCGGAGTTGGCGACGAGAACGCGACATGTCGATAGACTCCGGGCAGGCAAGGGGTGGGTGAGCAAGATCGATTCACAACGACGGCGGACAGGCCAGAAGGGTGCTTACCGTGGCAGATAAACCGACCCTCGCGGAGCGGATACGGTGCTATGCGTCGACCACTACGTCGATCCAGCACGTCAGGCTCGGGAGCGAGCCGTGACCATACGGGCGGGCGACGTACATAGGGGAATGGAATTGACCAGCCGCGTTCCGGCCGTGTGCGGCGCGCTTGGCTCGGCACTGTTTCAGCGCTTCGCAGGCGTAACGCTGATGGAGCGGCTGGGACCGGTTCAGAGCACCACGACGCAGTTCCGCTACCGACTGGAGTCGCTCTCCGAGGATGCGTTTCACCGTCGCGTCTCGGCGACCTTTCATCGACCGATGCCACGGCCGGTACAGTTGCGGGGCATGCTGGTTGACAGTGAATCGGCCCCCATGGATACGCTCGACGACGAAACCGGTCGCCGCCTGTACCTCGTGTCTTGCGTGAAGACCAAGCTGTCCGAGCCCGCTACCGCAAAAGAGCTCTACGTGTCAGCTTGGTTCCTGAAGGCGCGAGCTTGTGTCGAACGCACGGGCGGCGCGTGGCGCATTCTGTCTGCGAAGTATGGCCTCGTTCATCCCGACGACGTGATCCGCCCATATGAGAAGACGCTGAACACGATGCGCGTGGCTGAGCGGCGTGCCTGGGCCGGCAATGTGCTCGAGGCGCTTGAGCCATGCCTCGCCGAGACGGGTACCGTGATCTTCTTTGCCGGGCAGCGTTACCGGGAGTTTCTTGAACCATCGCTGAGGAACCGGGGCATTGAGGTCGAGGTGCCCATGCGAGGCCTAAGCCAGGGACGTCAACTGGCTTGGCTCGGTGCTCACCTCGATGGATAGCGAAGCCGACACGAAGAGGTTCTATCGGCTCCTTGACCTGCTGGAGGCCAGTGTCGGCGGAACGCGCTGCCTGTCCGAGTGCAATGGTCGCATGGACTGGCCTCGACGCGGGCTGTACTTCTTCTATGAGAGAGGAGAGTTGCGCTCGGGGTCGGGTGAAGGGTTACGCGTCGTCCGCGTTGGTACTCATGCACTGACCGCTCGAAGCCGGAGTACATTGTGGGGACGCTTGTCGCAGCATCGCGGGACGGAAGGCGGGAGCGGGAATCATCGCGGATCGATTTTCCGGTTGCTTGTCGGTGTGGCAATCGCGCGCCGAGACGGGATCCGCCTGCCCATGTCATGGGGCGTTGGTAGTGACGCTGGTACTGCCGCAAGACGGCTCGGTCTCGGCCGTGCAGATATCAGGGCTGCCGAAGCGGACCTGGAGTTACGGGTCAGCAGATGTGTCGGCACAATGCCGTTCCTGTGGGTGGACGTTGGCGACGAGCCAGGCCCGTCGAGCGAGCGGGGACTCATCGAACGCAACGCGATCGCCCTACTAAGCAGCTTTCGTGATCCATCGCCGGATCCGGCCTCGACGGAATGGCTCGGGCTCTCGAGCGACCGACAACGCGTATGCCGCTCGGGCCTGTGGAACAACCGGCATGTGGATGAGGACTACAGCCCGCGCTTTCTCGATGTCTTTGAGCGGCGGATCGGATAAAGACTCGCGTGAAGGAGTGACGGCGGACGCGGTGTTATCCTTGCGGGGTTCACACATCTCTGAAAGCGTAATCGGCCCAACGTCCCGTGGCCTGCATCACGAGGAGCAATTCGCGCATGGCGCTGGAAGCGAAAGTATGGAGGGTCGATGGTGATCGACCCGAGCAGTTACAGCCAAATCGACTCGACCAAGAGAAACGTCTCGAGGACTGGCTGTGCCACGATGTTGGGTTGCTTAGCGACACGCTGCTGGTCATTGGTCATCAGATCAGCATAAGCGGAGGGACGCTCGACGTTTTGGCCGTCGACGGAGAAGCGAACCTGGTGGTCGTGGAACTCAAAAGGGACAAGACGCCGCGCGACGTGGTGGCGCAAACTCTCGACTATGCGTCGTGCATCCAGGACTTCGGGCGCGAAGAGGTGGATCGCCAAACGCGGAAATTCCTGGAGATAGACTTCGAAAAGGCGTTCGCGGAGCATTTCGGTTACAAGGTGCCGGAGACGGTGAACGGACGGCATCGCATGTATATCGTGGCCTCGTCGCTCGACTCCGCGACGCAGAGGATCGTTGAGTACTTGTCCAGAGTACACGGCGTGGATATAAATGCCGTGACCTTCTCGTACTTCAACACGGATCAAGGTGAATTCGTTGCGCGCTCCATGCTCTTGGACGAGGACGAGGTGGAGAGACGGGCGGAGGCCCGGACCACCGAGCGACGCCGCGCTACGAAAACGTTGTCTGCACGAGTTGAGAAAGGCCATCTCGTGGTCGAATTTCCAGAAGACAATCTGAAGGAGTCTTGGGAACTTCCGGAACCTGCGGATAAGGAAGGCATCAAGGGAATCCGTGGTGAGGCATTCACCTTCGCACGGGGTCACGGTGCGAGGCGCGGACAGGTGGCAGCCGTCGGGAAGGCGCTGACGGACAATGGCTACCACGTCAGGGGGCCTCGCGTGAAGAAAGAGTAGCTCATCTTGTGGTCGGTAAGGCACTGACGGCAAATGGCTACCAAGTCGCCGATAGCAGACGGAAGCTGTGCGAACCTCTCATCGTCGGTCCAACTGGACCACACTTCATCAATCTGAGGCGAATTGGTCATTGTGCGCTCGCTTTGGGTCAGCGCCTTCGCTCGGAGCGTGCTCGGTGCGAGCGCCGCATGGTGTGTGAGCCGGATGTATGCTTGATCCTCCGGGTTCCGTGTGCGCCCAGATGCCGACCGAGAGACTGACCCACATCACGCAGACCTATCGGGACGATGAAGATAGCCGTCTGATTCGTGTCGAGGCGTACTACCGAAATGACACGCCTGCTGGTGTCGGCGTGATCATCGAAGGCGAGGATCTCACGCAGTTTGACGAGATGATGCGCGACTACGACGAAGCTTGGTTGGGGGCTGACGCCAACGAGCGCGAGAAGTTTGTCGGAGTCTACTTCAGACAGCTGAGTACATTGGGAAGGACACGAACTGTGGATCGATCAGACAGGGACAATTACTTCTGCGCGTTGAACATTGCGTTCCTTGAGAAGCACGGCTACGTTCGGGGCGATCAGTTCAACGGATGCCAGTTCACTTACGAGGTTGAACCCAACCGTCTCGACGACTTTCTGTAGAGTGGTGGTCCCCAACAAAAGCCGTGGCGTGTTCTGCATCGAGACGGTGTGGTACGAAACCGAAGACCACACGTCAATGCGGCCTGTTCTGGAACTGCTGAGAGACGGGTATTTGCGTGTGCCATTCGTTCAACGAATGGCCATTACGAAGGACGAGTTCACAGCCTATGTGATGGAGTGGCTCGCGCTTGGGGCCAGGGAGTATCCGATCCTGTACCTCGGCTATCACGGAGAGAAGGGATCCATCGACCTTGGCGGCAGGGGGTACGTCGACGAGAACGAATTGGGTTTCCACGATGTTGGCGCCCGGCTTGTCGACGGCGGCGGATGCAGGAACCGGATCGTGCACTTCGCGTCGTGCGCCACGCTGGACGTTGATGACGAGGACATTGAGGTCTTTCTCGAAGAGACGGGGGCCAGCGCAGTCAGCGGATATTCGAAGACTATCGACTGGGTCGCAGCGGCGACACTCGACATGCTGTATCTCAAGGAGATGCAGTCGGGCGGTAGGACTGCTTTGACGCCGGTCGTGATGCGCGGTGTGCGCAATGGGAACGCCTCCCGCTGGGGTCTGTTGGAGAAGAACAGCAAGTACGGTGAGAGCCCCTACTATGATCTGGCGAAGTACCTTGGGTTTCGGCTGGAAGTGGCGTAGGCGGCTCAATGTTGAGGTGCGCGAGGGCGACTTCGCAGACCTGCCGCGGCGTGTCGATGCACTCGTCGGCAGCCCCGGGAGCCGGAGCGGGACCTGTGCGGGACGGCACCGATCTCCAAGTTCCGCGTCATCCTGCCCATCGGATGGTGCTTCTGCATGCGCCCCTACTGGGACGACAACACCACATTGCCTGCTTGGCGCAGTTCCCACCTCGTCGAGCACGGCGAGCGCCCGGTCCGACAGCGCTGGGCGGGGACCCGGTGACCGGGCCGCAGTGAGCACCAGGGCAGTAACTCGAACTACAGCACGACACCGCGATGCGCGCCCGGGCGCCGCGCTTTCGCGACTGCTGCCCCCCTTCGAGGGTTGCAGCGCAGCCCCGCGTGACCTTCGCGTTGTTGTTCGGCCATGCTGCGGAGTTTGTGGCCCCTGCAAGGTTGTTTCGCCCTCGGCTTCGGCATTGTCGAAACGGACGCGCCACCCACCGAGGCACCGAGGCAGGTGGGCTGCGAAAGGACTATGCGTATCTCTTTCAGAGGTTCTTCTACTTCCTGCAGGACATCGGAGACGAACAGGGCATCGTAGTCTTCGACGAACTGGAGAAGAGCCAAAGTCACCTACTGATCGACCAGATGCGCCGGTACTTCGGCGAGACGGCCGTGGGGCGAAGTCGGGCGACGCGAATAATCTCGGAACCCTTCTTCGTACATAGCGACCTAACCACCGGCGTCCAGATCGCCGATCTGGTGGCCTACGTCATATCGTGGGGATTTCGCTTGGGCCAGATGGCGAAGCCGGCACGGCTGGAGTTGTCGGGACTGGCGGATCAGATCGCCGGTCTCCGTCACCTTGCGGTACGAGATCTCAATGGCAATCCGAACTTCCAAGTCTGGAGCTTTGCCCACATCACGAATCTGCGCACGCTGCCGGAACGGCTGAACGACTAGCTAGCGGGTAGTGGATACAAGACAAAGGCAATGAAGCGCCGAAGCGCCCCAAAGCCTCCATCTCGAACTGTGCTCTAGTCCTCCAAGGCTGTCAAGCCGTAGAACGGCGTAGAACGGCGACATGTCGTAGAGGCAAGGTCGAGATGAAGTGTGCCGACGTGAAAGAGCTCTAGACTACGTTCCCGAACTGACCTGAAACACCTTGGCTCGCCGTCGGTGCCGCCTCCCGTCACAACAGTCCCGCGGCGCGTGCCCAACGGTACTTCGCGCCCAAAACCGCAACGGGTTTTTCGGCCGTGTACGGATACGCGAGGATGTCCCTCTCCATCAAGTAGTCGCAGGCTTCCTCGATCTCGACATCGCCGACCAGCGATGCGGCGACGGGCTTGTCTATCCCCTTGGCCCGTGCCTCGTCCACGGCTTCGGCCAGCAGTTCGGCGAACACCATGGGCGGCGTGATGATGGTGTGCCAGTAGCCGAGCACAAGCGCATGTACGCGCTCGTCGTTGAGGGCGAGATCTATGGTGCTGCGGTACGTGGTGGGCGGTTCTCCTCCCGTGATGTCGACCGGATTTCCGGCGGCGCCGAACGGTGGAATGAACTCGCGGAAAGCTGCATCCAGGTCGGCTGGCATCGGCATCAGCGTCAGATCGTTGTCCGCGCAGGCATCCGACAGCAATACGCCGGACCCGCCCGCGCCGGTGAGAATGAGGACGTTTTCTCCCTTTGGCGTTGGCAACACTTGGAGTCCGCGGGCGAACTCGAGCATGTCGTTGAGGCTGTGCGCCCGGATCACGCCGCTTTGCCGCAGGACGGCATCATAGACACGGTCATCGCCCGCCAGCGCCCCGGTGTGGGAATTCGCTGCGCGCGCACCCATGCCGGTGCGCCCCGCCTTCAGCACGACGATGGGTTTTTTCTTTGACACGCGGGCGGCGACTTCGGCGAATGCGCGGCCGTCCTTCAGGTCTTCGACGTGCATGGCGATGACTTCGGTGTTCGGGTCCTGCTCGAAGAACGTCAACAGGTCGTCTTCGTCGATGTCGGCCTTGTTGCCGAGACCGACGATGGCGGAAACGCCCATCTTCGCCGAGCGGCTGAACCCGACAATGGCCATGCCGACACCGCCGCTCTGGGACGAAAGTGCCACCTTGCCCTTTTCCGTATAGGGCGTGCAGAACGTGGCGCAGAGATTCTTGTGCGTGTAGTAGAAGCCGTAGATGTTGGGCCCCATCAACCGCACGTTGTTTTCGCGGGCGACGGCGACGATTTCCTCCTGCAGCGCGTGTTCGCCGACTTCCGCGAAGCCCGAAGGAATCAGGACGGCACCGGGGATCTTCTTCGCGCCGCAGTCGGCCAGCACGCGCGAGACGAGCGGTGCGGGTATGCAGAAGATGGCGATGTCGATGTCACCGGGCACCTCGGTCACGCTCGGATAACAGGTGTGGTCGAGTATCGTCTCGGCCCGGGGGTGGACGGGATAGATGGCGCCCTCGTAGCCCCCGTCGATCAGGTTTCGCATCACGGAATTGCCGATCTTTCCGTCTTCGGCGGATGCGCCGATGACCGCCACGGCATCCGGCTGCATGATGCGTTGCATGGCACCGAGGATGGTGTCGTGATCTGGCCGATAGCGCGGTTCGGCGGGGGAACCGAGTTGCATGTGATGGTCCACGGCGGAGGCCCCGCCGGGGCTAGCGAACACGGGGTTCAAATCCAGTTCCGTGATCTCGGGGAAATCGGAGACCAGGCGGCTCGCATTGGCGATCAGCGTTGCCAGGGCGGAACGATCGACCGCTGCGGCGCCCCGTACGCCCTTGAGAATTCCCGCGCCCGCGATGTCTTCGAGCATCGATGAAGTCTCTTCCACCGTAGCCGGCGCCAACCGGAACGTGATGTCGCCGAGTGCTTCCACGAGTAGCCCGCCGAGGCCGAAGGCGACCAGTTTTCCGAAGACGGGGTCCGTCACCGCCCCGACGATCACTTCCTGGGTGTCCCGCGTGCGCTCGAGTTGGCGTTGTATCAGCACCCCATCGATGGCGGCATCCGCGTTGAACGCCGTGGCGTTGGCGACGATCTGGTCATAAGCGCTGGCCAACTCCGTTGCGTCGCCGATGTTGAGTTCAACGCCGCCCGCATCGGTCTTGTGGGCGATGTCGGGCGAAACGATCTTGGCCGCGACGGGATAGCCGATCCGTTCGGCGATTGCGACCGCTTCGGTCGCGGAGGCAGCGACGGCCTGGGCGGCGGACGGAATGTCGTAGGCATCGCAGATGCGCTTGGCTTCGTCCGGTGTCAGCGTTTCGCGACCGGCGGCGACGGCACTTTCGATGATGCCGCGGACAGTAGTCTCTGCAGTCATGGTCCCTCCTTTGATCGGGAGAGATTAACCGAACGGCGGTAACTCCACGAGGGACGAAGCCAGCGCCGTTGGCCGTGGTTGATCGCTCTTGGGGTCGCACGGGCTTGCCCGTGACCTCGCCGCTAATGCGCCAAGTCCAACAGTCTGATAGCGCCATGAAATCCGTCGGCCCTTCGGGCGCGCCGTATTTCACCCCCGCCCAAGCCCGCTATTGCACCCATCCCACCCGTCCCGCACCCTGTCGGCCTTGCGGCTAATGCGTCAAGTCCAACAGTCTGATAGGTTAGCCGCGTTTTCACCGCGACCGATTTGACCAAGGGAGAGCAACCATGGCCACCGTTGATGGCGCCACACTGATGGCGCGGAGCCTTAAGGCGCAGGGCGTCGACTACATGTTCGGGATCGTCGGATTCCCGGTAGGAGGTGTTGCCGCCGCCGCGCAGAAAGAGGGCATCACGTATATCGGCATGCGCAATGAACAGGCCGCGAGCTACGCGGCCCAGGCTGCCAGCTATCTCACCGGACGTACGCAGGCGTGCCTGGTGGTTTCGGGCCCTGGCGTGATCCACGCGCTGGCCGGCCTCGCCAATGCGGAACAGAACTGCTGGCCCATGCTCCTTATCGGCGGTGCATCCCCGACCTACCAGAACGGCATGGGGGCATTCCAGGAGGAGCGCCAGTTGGAACGCGCGGCGCCGTACTGCAAGGTCTCGCGCGCCATCGAAGACGCAACGCGGATTCCGTACCTGGTCGAACAGGTGGTTCGCACGTCCCTGAACGGCCGCCCCGGGCCGGTCTATCTCGATTTCCCGGACGACATCATCCGGCAGAAGGTCGAAGAGAGCGACGTGCCTGCGAGCGGCGTGGTAGAGGAACCGGCGCGGCCGCAGGTGGACCCGGCCACCGTCGAGAGGGCATTGGACGCGCTGGAGTCGGCCGAGAACCCGCTCGTCATTCTCGGCAAGGGAATGGCCTGGTCGCGGGCCGAGGACGAAGTGCACGAGTTCATCGAGCGCACGCAGTTGCCGTTCCTCAACTCGCCCATGGGCAAGGGCGTCATGCCGGACGACCACCCGTTGTCCGTCGGTGCCGCACGTAGCACCGCGCTGAGGGAATCGGACCTCGTCTTCCTCATGGGCGCGAGGTTCAACTGGATCATGCATTTCGGCCTGCCGCCCCGGTTCAAGGAAGGCGTGCGGGTGGTCCAGCTCGACATCGAGCAGGAGGAGATCGGCCACAATGTGCCGACCGAAGTGGCGCTTGTCGGCGACGGCAAGGCCGTGGTCGGCCAACTGAACGAGGCGTTGGGCAACCGGCAGTGGTTCTATCCTGCCGAGACTCCCTGGCGCACGACCCTGAAGGAAAAGGCGGATGCGAACGTCGCGACGGTCGAGGCCATGCGCCAGGACGAATCGTCTCCCATGAACTACTACCGGGCGTATCGGGACATCGTGGATTGGCTTCCGGACGACGCCATCATCATCGGTGAGGGCGCGTCGACCATGGACATCGGCAGGACGCAGATGCCGAATCGCCAACCGCGTCACAGGCTCGACGCGGGCACCTACGGCACGATGGGTATCGGTCTGGGCTTTGCCGTGGCGGCGGCAGTGACCAATCCCGGCAAGCCGGTGGTGTCGGTGCAGGGTGACAGCGCTTTCGGGTTCTCCGGCATGGAGGTCGAGACGATGGTGCGCTACAACCTGCCCGTGAAGCTGATCGTGTTGAACAACGGCGGTATCGGCGGCGGTGTCGGACCCCTGGAGAAGGGGGCGACAGTTCCGCCATCGGTCCTGACCTATGGCGCCCACTACGAGGGCATGGTCGAAGCGCTGGGCGGCAAGGGTTTCTACGTGGAAGATCCGGCCGACCTGCCCGCCGCCCTGGAAGAGGCGATGGCGTTCGACGGGCCGGCCATGGTCAACATACCGATCAGCATCGGGGCCGGGCGCAAACCGCAGCAGTTCGGCTGGATGACGACCTGACGGTCGAAGCTAGCGCCAGCCAGGACACCTGCGGCGGAAGGTAGGGAACGCGGGGATAGCAGATGGAGCGGTTGGCCCACGGTTATACGCTGGTCGAAGGCCCGGTGTGGGTGCCGGACAGGGGACTGATCTTCAGTGATGTCCACGACGGCGGGGTCTATTGCCTCGGTCTGGACGGGGCTGTCTCGACGGTCTTCCCCTATCGGCGTGGAATCGGCGGCATGGCGTTGCACGAGAACAACGGCATGGTCGTCGGCGGTCGCAATATCTCGTTCAAGAGCTTTGCGGGCGGCGACACGGTCGTGCTGCTCGACCGCGACCTCGACAACGGCAACTTTGGCTACAACGACCTCACCACCGACGCGGCCGGGCGGATCTATGCGGGTTCGCTGGGCAGTCCGGTATTCGAGGAGGGGGAGCAGGTTCCCGGTGATCTTCACCTGATCGACCTCGACGGTTCCAGCAGGGTCGTTGCCGAAGACATCGTGTTGACCAACGGTCTCGGTTTCTCTCCCGATGGAGGGACGCTCTACCACTCCGACTCCCGGCGTCAGACAGTGTTCCGGTACGCGGTGGCCGAAGACGGGAGCCTCGGGGAAAAGCGGCCATTCGCAAGCGTCGACCAGGGCTCTCCGGATGGCTTGGCCGTATCCGAGGACGGTGCCGTGTGGCTCGCGGTTGCCGGGGGTGGCGGCGTCAGCGTATTCGAACCGGACGGTCGCCTGCGCGAGCACGTTGCAACGCCCGTGCCGATGTGCACCAGCGTCTGTTTCGGTGGCGACGACCTGCGCGACCTCTATGTCGTGACGGGTTCCGTCGGCACCGGGGGAGACAATGAAGGATCGGTATACCGTCTTCGAACCGAAGTTGCGGGGTTGCCTGTCCCGGTTGCTAAAGTCCGTACTGGCTGACGGCGAAGACTCCGATTACATTACCGTCTTCGCTTTGCCGAAAGACGGTGGCGCAGCAACGCGGGTGATGTGCATATGACGCTCGAAGAGAATGCGATCGCGCTCCTGTTGCGTTCGCCGCGACTCGATGTCGGAACGATCATCGATCTTCTGGATGTGGGCGACCGGGAGTTTCGCGACATGGCGAGGCGCAACGACACGATCTTCAATCTCCTGGAAGCGCGCCGTTCCGGCAAACTGGAACCGCCGATATCGCAGCCGGCGCAATGTCCGGTCTGCAACGAATGGTTCGTTCCATACGGCGCGTCCAAGTTCTGCTCGGACGCGTGTCGGACCGCGGGCCGCATCAGCCGGGGAGCGTGCGCGAAACAGTCCTGACTCATCGCTGGCAGTTCGGGCAGTACACCGTGCTGCGTTGTCCCACCCGCAGGCCCTTGAGAAAAGACCCGCAGCGCCGGCACGGCTTCCCCTGGCGCCCGTATACGAACAACTCGTTTGCGAAGTACCCCGGCCTGCCGTCGCTTCCGACGAAGTCCCGCAACGTCGTCCCGCCCTGACCGATGGCCGTGGCGAGTGTCTCCCGAATCCTGGCCACGATCTCCCGGTAGCGCGGCCCGCTCAATCGGCCCGCGGCGGTTCTCGGCCGCACGCCGGCCTTGAACAGGGCTTCGTTGGCGTAGATGTTGCCGATGCCCACCACGATGCGGCCATCCATGAGGAAGTTCTTGACCGCCAATCGGCGACCCCTGGACCTGGCGAAAAGGTAGTCGCCGGTGAATGCCTCCGACAGCGGCTCCACGCCCAGGTTCCTCAGCAGCCAGTGGTCCCCGACGGGATGCGGCTGCCAGTGCAGGCTGCCGAAGCGCCTCGGGTCCGTTAACCGAAGCGCGAGACCGTGGTCAAGCAGGATGTCCAGGTGGTCGTGTTTGCCGGGGGGCACGTTGCCGGACACGATCCTCAGGTGCCCCGACATGCCGAGATGCAGTATCAACGCCCCGGAGTCCATGTGCAGAAGAAGGTACTTGGCTCGGCGGGTGAGCCGGACGATACGTTGCCCACCAACTTCGGGGGGAATCCGAACCGGCCAGCGCAGGCGCGGCTCCCGGACATCGAGCGAGACGATACGCCGGTTCAGCACGCTGGGAGTGATGCCCCGCAGCGTTGTCTCTACTTCAGGGAGTTCGGGCATCGGGTAGCGCCGCAGGGCGATCCGGAAACCCGGGCATCATAATCGACGAGCCGGGCGCGACGGCATTCCGCCCGTGAATTGAAAGCTGTTAACGGGAGCGCCCGAGAGGGAACCCCGGAGAGTGTGCGCGAAGGCGCCGGCTACTTGATCTTCGCTTCCCGGTAGATGACGTGCTTGCGCACTACCGGGTCGTACTTCTTGAACTCGAGCTTGTTCGGCGTGTTCCGCTTGTTCTTGTCGGTCGTGTAGTAATGGCCGGTACCGGCACTGGATTCGAGTTTGATCTTCTCTCGCATGGCTAAATCCTATACCTGCTCAATTACACCCGGACCCCGCGCTTGCGCATGTCGGCCAGCACGGCGTCGATTCCCTTCTTGTCGATCAGCCGCATGCCCTGCGCCGAAACGCGCAGGCGGATGAACCGCTTTTCGCCTTCGCTCCAGAAACGGTGATAGTGCAGATTGGGCTTGAAGCGCCGGCGCGTCTTGTTGTGCGCATGGGACACGTTGTTCCCGCTCATCGGGCGCTTGCCTGTGACCTGGCAGACCTGGGACATCGTTTCGACAGCCAAAAGGGGAGGCGCTTTGTACCAAATCCGGGAGAACGAGTCCACCGGGCCGGACGCCGGGGTAGCGTATCCATTTGGAATTTCCGCTCGGCTGCGCCGCCCGCCATTGTGCGCCCACCGTCAGATCGATTGCAGCCGGAGCATGGCAACTGCAAATTGTCGGGGTGGTCGGTCCCGCCGCGCGCGGCTGGCCGCATTGATTCGATCAATAGTGGCGTACGCTCGCAAGAATCCCATCGTCTGGCCGTCCCTCGATGGCTGCAGCCCACCCCACAAGATCCGGACGGAAGCCGAACAGCGCGAAGACCATGCCATCGCGCGCCGGGCCGGGCCTGACACCGCCCTCGACTCTCCAGCCGCGCGCGCTGCCCGGGCGGAGCGCCGCTGAGGGCGCGGCGATGCCACCGGCCGCGGAACGATGCTCCCGGGCGAACTGCGCGCATACGGGCCAGCTTTCGGGCCCACCAGTCAGGACTTCGGGGGGAAGGTCGGCTCGCAGCGGAGGAGGTTGCCCGATCTCGACGGCCCAAAGCGCGCGGCGAATCGTGGGGATGTCCCGCAGATCGTCGATCTCCTCGTATCGTAAAAACTCGGCCGAGGCCCCGTCTGGAGTGTCGCAGAAGTAGTGGGTCAGTTCGCCGACAGCGTTCCGCCGCCCTCGGGACTGCAATGCGTCCTCCCGCAGGAACGGAAAACGCGGATCCGCATGACGGAATGCAATCATGTTGCTGGTGATGACCTCAGTGCGCTGGAGAGTTTCTGGATCCGGCGTGGTCCGTCATCGTCGGGCGACCAGATCTCGCCCAGCGTCTGCGCTGGCGTGTTGCCGTCGAGTTGTCTGCGCTTCCGGTCGAACCAGCGCCGAACGCCGATGTCGTTGTAGGCGCCCGCGAGATCACCGACGACAAAGGCGAGGAAATGAAGGCGGTCGGCGACCCCGTCGGGTGTGGTGCGGCTGCCCGCCGAGTACCGGCGCGCGCTGGATTGAGAGATGCCCAGCAGTCGGGCGAGCAGATCAGGCCCCAACGCAGCCCGCAACGTACGCCACTCCTGGGCCGGCGCGGGCGAGCGGTCCAATGCCTCGCTGATTCGCTGCAGCAGGGCCGAAAGAGTAACCGGATCGGCGCCCGGCCGACGATGTAGATCGGCGAGCAGAGTTCGGCAAATGCCGGCCGCTGCCATGCCCTGTTCGAGTCCCTCCATGGCCGAGTTGTCCAGACATGTGATTTCCCGCGAGAGCAGGCCCATCGCATCGGCACGACTCAATGCCGCGATGGCCGCCGATGCGAGTTTCGGTTCGTCGAATGGGGGGCTAACGGATTGGATTTGGAGATTGGTCATAACTCCGAAAGCTATCCGATCACCGTCCATCGAACAAAACTGACTGGCCAGCGCCGGACTCTGGACTCATTAGTGGCATTAGAGCAGTCCGCGTTCGGCGAAGGAGATCTGTTCCGATGCGCCGACCACGACGTGGTCGACGAGTCGTACGTCCAGTTCCTGCAGCAGCATCGCGATCCGGGACGTGACCTGGATATCGCTGGCCGAAGGTTCGGGTATGCCCGATGGATGGTTGTGGTAGAGGATGACGGCGCTCGCGTTGTGCTTCAGGCAGGACTTGATGACTTCCCGGGGATAGACCATCGCCCTGTCCACAGAGCCGAAAAAAAGTTCTTCGTTGGAGATCAGGTGGTGCCGCGTATCGAGGAAGAGCGCCCCGAAGATCTCTCGTTCTCGCCTCCCAAGCCGATAGCCAAGGTACCGTCGCACCCCGGTAGAACTCGAGAGTATTTCGCCGCGTGTCAGAACCTCGGAGTGGTAGCAGTCCATGAGCCCGCGCACCGCGAGTATGGCCGCGGTGTTCACCGGCCCGATTCCGTCGCATTCGGCCAACGCCTCGCGCGGCGCATGAAACAGGCGGTGCAGGTCGCCGAAACGGGCGAGAAGCGAAGCCGCGAGTTCCAGCGCGCCCGTCCGCCCGTCGACACCGAGAATCGTTGCGAGGAGCTCTGTCTTCGTGGCGGCGTCGGGACCGAGATCGAGTATGCGATCCCGTGACGCGTCCGCGCGTGCACGGGCTGCGCGCCCACCCGCAGGCGCCTGCAACAGGGCACTTCTGGTATCGTTGACGTCGTCTTTCATGCCGTGATTTGCGGTGGAAAAGGAAAAGCGCGGTCGGCGCTTCGACAATCGCATGCAGAACACACGCATCTTATTGGGTATCGCGGGCGGAATCGCCGCGTATAAGACCCCACAGCTTGTGCGAGATTTGCGCGTCTCGGGGGCAGAAGTTATCCCTGTCATGACCCGAAGCGCCGCGCGTTTCGTCACGGAAACCAGCCTTCAGGCGGTGGCGGGGCACAGGGTTCGGAACGATTTGTGGGACGAGGAAGCCGAGGCCGCGATGGGCCACATCGAACTCGCGCGATGGGCGGATGCCGTGGTCATAGCGCCGGCGACCGCCCACGTCATCGCCCGCCTGGCGACGGGCATGGCGGACGATCTGTTGACCACCGTTTGTCTCGCGACCGAAGCGCCGCTGTTCCTGGCCCCGGCGATGAATCGGCAGATGTGGGAACACCACTCGGTGCAACGCAACGTCAGGTCTCTGCAGGAAGCCGGTGTCCGGATTCTCGGCCCGGGCGAAGGCGATCAGGCCTGCGGTGAAACCGGTCCAGGCAGGATGCTGGAACCGGCGGAGATCGTCGACGAGTTGGCTTCGCAACTGGCGGCCAAGCCCAGATCCATGGACGGGCTGGACGTGCTGTTGACTGCGGGGCCCACGCGGGAACCAATTGATCCGGTGCGCTATATCTCGAACCACAGTTCGGGGAAGCAGGGTTTTGCCCTGGCGCGAGCCGCGCGCGATGCGGGCGCGAACGTCACGCTCGTGAGTGGACCCGTGGCACTCGAGACGCCGGCGGGCGTGCGGCGTATCGACGTGACGACCGCGGGCGAGATGTATGCGGCTGTGGATGCGTTGCTCGCGGAAACCGACATATTCATCGGCGTGGCTGCGGTGGCCGACTACCGCCCCGAAGAGGCGCAGCGCGAAAAGATCAAGAAGTCGGGAGAGCCGGCCGATATGTGGCTCAGGCTCACCGAGAATCCGGATATCCTCGCGCGCGCCGCCGAGGTCTGTCCCTGCGCCATTGGTTTCGCCGCGGAGACCCACGACACGTTGCGTCACGCCAGGGACAAGCTGGAGCGGAAGGGTTGCGCCGCCATCGTGTTGAACGATGTGTCGGAACAGGACATCGGCTTCGATAGCGACCGCAATGCCGTGACATTGATCGAACCCTCCGGCGAGACCGTTTTTCCAATCGATTCCAAGGAGACGGTGGCTGACAAGCTGATCGACGCCATCGCCAGCCTGTTCCATCGCAGGAGCGAGTCGGCGCGGGGTGATCTGACGCGTCACGCATGACGGGGATGCATGACGGAGATGGGGGATGAAAGAACCTATCGCGGCGGAGATATTTCGCGCCTATGACATTCGCGGCCTTGTAGACAGGAATCTCACGACCGAATCCGTTTACTGGATCGGCCGCGCGTTCGCGGCGCAGGCGCTCGAACAGGGTTGCGACCGGGTCGCCGTGGGCGGCGATGGTCGCCACTCCACCGATCGCTTGCGCGAGGCTCTCGTATCAGGCCTCACCGAAGGCGGTTGCGATGTCATCGATGTTGGCTGTGTTCCGACGCCACTTCTCTACTACGCCACTTACGCGCTCGAAACCGGAACGGGGATCATGATCACGGGATCTCACAATCCGGCGGAGTACAACGGACTGAAGATGGTGATCGGCGGCAGCGTGCTTGCGGGGGACGCCATTGCCCGCCTGCGCTCTCGCATAGAACGGGACGAATGCCCGGTCAGCGGGCGCGGCGTCGTGGCGTCGGCCAGCGTGATCGGACCGTACATGGACCGCGTGGCCGGCGATGTCACCCTGGCCCGAACGCTCAAGATCGTGGTCGACAGCGGCAATGGTGTCGGCGGCCTGGTGGCGCCGGCGCTATTCGAACGGCTCGGTTGCGAAGTGGTAAGCCTGTATGCGGATGTCGACGGCAGCTTCCCGAATCACCATCCGGACCCGGCCGACGCGGCGAACCTCGACGATCTCATCGCCGCCGTTCGTGAACACGAGGCCGATATGGGCCTGGCCTTCGACGGCGATGCCGATCGCCTGGGCGTCGTGACCGACAGCGGGGAGATCGTCTGGCCGGACCGCCTCATGATGCTCTTCGCGCGCGACATCGCCCGCCGAAACCCGGGCACCGATGTCGTCTACGACGTGAAATGCTCGCGCCACCTGGGGAAAGTGGTCGCCGAGGCTGGAGGCAACCCGATCATGTGTCGCACGGGGCATTCCCACATCAAGGCCAGGATCAGGGAGACAGGCGCCCTGTTCGGCGGTGAATTCAGTGGCCATATCTGTTTCGGCGAGCGCTGGTACGGTTTCGACGATGCCATCTACGCCGGCGCCCGCCTGCTCGAACTCGCCGCATCGAACGACTGCGGCATCGAGGAGTTGTTGGCCGACTTTCCGGTTCCGTACACGACTCCGGAAATCAAGCTCCCGACGACAGAGGCGGCCAAGTTCCGCATCATCGAGGAACTGTCGAAGTCGGCCGACTTCGGATCCGGCGTGGTGACGAGAATCGACGGACTTCGCGTCGACTACGACGACGGCTTCGGCCTGGTGCGCGCATCGAACACGTCGCCAGCGCTCACGTTGCGCTTCGAAGCGGACGACGCGAACGCGCTTGACCGCATTCGCTCGACGTTCGGCGCGCAGTTGTCCGCCATAGACCCCGCCCTGACTTTCTGAGGACCAGGAGATGTCACGCGAAGACACGTCGAAGATCCTGATCGAGGCGCTGCCCTACATCCGCAAGTTCCACGGCTCGACGGTCGTCATCAAGTACGGTGGCGCGGCGATGGTCGATCCGGCGTTGAAGCACGCCTTCGCCCGCGACGTCGTGCTGATCAAGCTTGTTGGCATGAACCCCGTCGTCGTGCATGGCGGCGGCCCGCAGATCGGGGAACTGCTGGAACGGCTGAACATCGAGACCCGCTTTGTCGATGGCCTGCGCGTCACCGACTCGGCCACCATGGATGTCGTGCAGATGGTCCTTGGCGGACTGGTGAACAAGGAGATTGTTTCGCTGATCAATGCCGAGGGGGGCAGCGCGGCGGGCCTGACCGGGAAGGATGGCAACCTCATCAGGGCGCGCAGGCTCAGGCTGACGCGTGAGCGCCCCGAGTTCAAGGAGCCCGAGATCGTCGATATTGGACATGTCGGGGAAATCGCGGAAGTCAATCCAGGCGTGCTCGACGCATTGGTCGCCCGTGATTTCATCCCCGTCATCGCGCCCATCGGGGTCGGCGACGACGGCGTCTCCTACAACATCAACGCGGACTTCGTGGCGAGCGCCCTGGCGGCGCGGCTGAACGCGGCCAAGCTGGTGCTGCTTACGGATACGCCGGGCGTGATGAAGCCCGACGGTTCGACGCTGGTCGCGCCGAGCCGCGAAGAGATAGAGGGGATGATCGCCGAAGGGGAGATCAAGGGGGGCATGCTGCCCAAGGTGCGCTGTGCCCTGGACGCCATGACGGCCGGCGTGGCTTCGGCCCAGATCATCGACGGTCGCATTCCCCACGCGACGCTGCTGGAGATCTTTACAGACGGCGGCGTCGGCACACAGATCACGTAAGCCGGGGCGTCGGGCACCAGCGCACTCCCGTTCCTCAGGCCGCGTGGTCTCCTTCGACGTTTGCACGTCAGCATGAGAATCGGTACGTTAGCAAGTATCTCACGAATATCATGGAATTCTTCCCGTGATAAAGCCGGAACGCATCGCCTACGAGACACTTCAGCCCGACGAAGTCCAGCGGCTCCCCAAACGCGTAAGGGCTCGCCTTGCAGAGGGGAGCGGGGAACTTGACGAGTGGGTCATCATCCACGCGCCGTGGCCATTCACCCATATGGTCGACCGCCTGAACCTACTCGGAGGCATGTCCGCGGAGCACCTTTGGCAACGTGCCGCACCCGACCTCGACCGCATGCTCACCTGGCTTGCTTCCGACCCTGCCGATGTGGAGGAGGCATTGGTGTTCGACAACCTCGCCGCACGCTGGAAGTACCTGGCGGACACGCCGACATTGACGTCGAAGCAGATCCACCACGCTTCGGGTCTCGGCTCGCGCAATACGAGCGAGCCCGCGTCGCGCTGGAAGAAAGAGGGCAAGACCTTCGCGGTCCGGCTAGGCAAGCGCGATCTCTATCCGGCATTTCAGTTTCTCGACGGCCAGCCGCACACGTGTCTGCGGGACGTGCTCGCTGCGTTGCCCACGGACATGACGGCTTGGCAGAAGGCCTTCTGGTTCGCCTCGGGCAACGGTTGGCTCGACGGAGACCAACCGCAACGGCGTCTGAACGACGCGGAGCAGGTGGTGGACGCGGCGCGCCGGCTGTCGGAACCGGCGCGTGGATGAGGACGTCTCGCAGTCCGTTCCCCTTCCACCGGCCCGTCTCGAACCGCCCAACGTCATCCAGTTGGCGGAGGGCGAACTACTCCACCGCGTCCATGCTCTCCAGTTCCGCGGGAATTCGTTCAACCCCTGCCAAGGCAGCCCTACTCGCTTCGCTCCGATCCACGACGACCAAGGCGAGTGCATACCAACCTTGTATGCAGCGGATTCCATTGAGGCGGCCATCTACGAGACGATTCTTCACGACGTCCCCCTGTCCGCCGCTCGCAAGAGCGTGCCGCGCCATGCGGTGGAAGATCGCCGACACAGCACACTCTTGGTGCGCCGCAACCTGCGTCTCGCAAGCCTGCGTGCCCCGGACCTGATGAAATGGAAGCTAACCCCCGCAACACTGATCGGTACGATGCCTACCCAGTACCGCCGCACTGCGCGTTGGGCGAAGGCGGTGCACGATCAGTTCGTCGAAATCGACGGTCTCGTCTGGACATCGAACCTCTGTGACCCGGATGCGGCGCTGCTCTTGTTTGGAGATCGCGTCGACGTTTCCGATCTCATGGTGACTGGCGTGCGTCACGGATCCGACGGCTCGTTCCTTGAGGATGCACGCAAGGCCGCTCAGCGCGCCAACATCCTGATCGCGTCCTGAGTTCGGTACGGCCTCGGCTCAGTCAGGAGACGCAGTAGAGGCTGCGATAGCGGAGAATCGTCTCCAGCGCCTCGGCATTTTCGCCGTGCTCTCTCAGGTAGCGGACCACATCGTCGAGCGTCACGATACTGAGTACAGGGATGCCTAGCCGCCGGGCCAGGGACTGAATTCCCGTGTCCTCGCCGTCTACGCGTTCGCGGCGATCGAGGGCCACCAATACCCCGGTCACGCGGGCGCCGGCTTCCTCAAGTAGTTGGCATGCGTGGATTTTTGCTTCGCCGTCCGTTACCACGTCGTCGACTATGAGTGCCCGCCGACCGCTCACGGGACCGCCGACGATACGTCCCCCCTCTCCGTGTTCCTTTGCTTCCTTGCGGTCGAAGGCCACGTCGATAGGGGTGTCGTAGTCGCGCGCCAGCGCCACGGACGTGGCGACGGCGATGGGTATGCCCTTGTACGCCGGCCCGAACAGCAGGTCGGGTAGCGGCGACATGGTGGAAACACGGGCGGCGTACGCGGCGCCCAGACGGTCGAGCGCGGGGCCGCTGCTCAAGGCCCCGAGATCGAAGAAGTAGGGGCTGCGGCGTCCCGACTTGAGCACGAAATCGCCGAACCTGAGGACGTTCTCGCGCAGCAGCATGCCGAGGAAATCGTCGGCGTCCATTACATCCCCAGCGCGTGCCGCTGCTCGGCGAACAGTCTTTCGATACCGGATTCGGCGAGGGCGAGCATTTCCGTAAGCGCATCTCGCGAGAACGGCTCGATTTCGGCCGTGCCCTGGACTTCGATGAAACCGCCCCTTCGATCATGACGACGTTCATGTCGGTGTCGGCTCTCGAGTCTTCGGGATAGTCGAGGTCCAGGACCGGGGTTCCCCGGTATACGCCCACGGATACAGACGCCACCAAGTGTTGAAACGCCTGGGGCGCGATGCGGTTCAGGCACTGCACCAGGGCCACGCAGCCGCCGGTAATCGATGCGGTACGGGTCCCGCCATCGGCCTGGATGACATCGCAATCGATGCGGATCGTCTGCTCACCGAGTTGATCGAGGTCGACGGCGGCGCGCAGCGCGCGGCCGATCAGTCGCTGGATTTCCATCGTCCGTCCGCCCTGCTTGCCGCGAACGGCCTCCCGGTCGGTCCGCGTATGCGTCGAGCCGGGCAACATGCCGTATTCGCAGGTCAGCCACCCGCGGCCGGTACCGCGCAGGAAACGCGGCACGCCCTTCTCGTAACTCGCGGTGCAGATGACGCGGGTGTCCCCGAAGGCGGCCAGCACCGAGCCCGCCGCGTGCTTTGTGAAACCGGTGGTGAGGGTTACCGCGCGCAGCGCATCCGGTTGTCTGCCGCTCGGCCGCCGCCATGTTTTGCTGGACATCTGTCCCTCCGCTAAGCGCGACGAGTATACGCGTTAGAATCGCCCGGATGATCCTGAGCATGACCGCGTTCGCGAAGTTCGAGTCGGCCTCCCTGGTGTGGGAGATCCGCTCCGTGAACAGCCGTTACCTGGAAGTGGATTTCCGTCTCCCGGCGGGCATTCGGGAGATCGAACCGGAACTGCGCGGACAACTGCGGGAGGTGCTGGCGCGAGGCAAGGTGGACGCCACCCTGCGACTGACGAAATCGGCGGTCGCCTCGGTGCCGGAGATCAATCGGCCTCAACTTGCGGCGCTTCTCGATGTGCTGGATGACCTGCGCGGCGCGGCGCCCGCGATAGGACAAC
Source organism: Candidatus Azotimanducaceae bacterium (assembly GCA_965203615.1). GTDB lineage: Bacteria > Pseudomonadota > Gammaproteobacteria > Pseudomonadales > Azotimanducaceae > VXNE01. The sequence continues at coordinate 2,030,264 of OZ241900.1, read as the reverse complement.
CCGATCCCCTGGAACTGTTGCGTTGGCCGGGAATCGTCGGACCCGACGGGGAGTCGGCCGATGCAGCGCTGAAGTCCGAGGCGATGACCGGTTTCGGACATGCGCTGGATCGCCTGATTGAACATCGGGGCACTGAAGGCGGGAAGCTCGACCAATTGCTGCGGGAGAAGTTGTCGGCCCTGGAGACGATGGTTGCCGACATCAGGGCTCTCGCCGCGTCATTCGCCCCCATGGTGCGCGACCGATTGCTGGGCCGGCTTCGCGAGTTGAACACCGTCCACGTGGATTCGGCTCGACTGGAACAGGAAGTTGCGATGCTGGCGCAGAAAGCGGACATTGCGGAGGAATTGGACCGGCTGGTCGTGCACGCCGAAGCATGTCGCGCTTGCCTCGGCGCCGGTGGTCCGCAGGGCAGACGTCTCGACTTCCTGATGCAGGAACTCAACCGCGAATCGAATACCCTGACCGCCAAGGCGATCACGTCCGAGTGCGCCCAGCGTGCGGTCGAACTGAAGGTGGTTGTCGACCAGATGCGCGAACAGGTGCAGAACGTCGAGTGAGTCGAATGCGAGGCCGACTCATCGTCATTTCGGCCCCGTCGGGTGCCGGCAAGACCAGCCTCGTCGATGCGCTGCTGAAACGCGACGAGAAACTCGCGGTGTCCGTTTCCCATACGACGCGCAAACGACGTGGGGACGAGGTCGATGGCGAGGACTATTTCTTCGTCAATGCGGCGGAATTCGCCTCGATGCGGGATCGGGGCGCATTTCTCGAGCATGCGATGGTTTTCGGCAACGCTTACGGCACGTCCCACGAGAAACTGGAGCGGACCTTGGCCGACGGCCGCGATGTCGTGCTTGAGATCGACTGGCAGGGCGCCGCGCAGGTGCGGAAGAGGTTCGCGGACACGATTAGCGTTTTTGTTCTTCCCCCCTCGATCGAATCGCTGTTGGAAAGGCTCAAGGTTCGCGGACAGGACGATGACGACGAGATCGAACGTCGATTGAGCCAGGCGGCCGACGATATCTCGCATTGCGACGAGTTCAGCTACGTTGTTGTCAATAACGACTTCGACGAGGCGTTGGAGAGGCTTGGCGGCATCATCGATGCCGAGCGTCGTGGCGAGAAGGCGCATTGCGAGTGCGTAACGGCGCTGGTGGATAGTCTGCTCAGGCGGTGATGACTGTTGGTCGGAGTCTGCGCTAGGCGGGAGCGTCCTCCGCTAACGGATTGGTGGTCTTTATCCCGGAAAAACGGCGGAAGTCGCGGTCGGTGGTTGCGATGACGGTGCCATGCTCTTTTGCCAGGGCCGCGAGGTGCGCATCCATGACCAGGGCACCCTTGGCCTGTCCATCGGCGCAGGTGTCGGCCAGATGCCGCCAAGTCCGGGGGCCGGGCTCAAGGAGTTGTACATTGGGCGCGGCGAGCCAAGACTCGATGATGGAACACGCATCGGCCGGCGTCAGCGGCCTTTCGAAGATTCGGGTGTCGGACGCGATTCGGACAAAGGCCAGCAGTGTGACCAGGGCGAATCGCACAGGGCGGCCGGATGAGATCTCGGCCTGGAGCCATTCGCGTGCGACGGGGTGGTTGGTGCTGTCGGCGTCGTGTGCATAGAGCAGCAGGTTCGCGTCGACGAGGGTAGTCATGGATGTGTGGGGCCGTCGAGATGGTCCAGCAATCCGCCGATGTCGTCCAGGTCGATGCCGGCGCGAAGGCCCATCGATCTGGCCTCCACGGTGAAGGGACGGGCGAGATCCTCGTCGGTTGGCTGTTCAAGCCCTCGTCGCAGGCAGACATTGAGCGTCTCCTTGAACGTTGTGCCGGATCGATTCATTCGATCACGTAGCTTCGCAACGACATCTTCGTCAAGAGTGACGGTTGTTCTCACGGCATTCTCCGCACATTTCGATCAAGCATCATTATGGTAAGCAATTGATGCCTTGAGCATCAAGTTACGGGATGATCCGCAACGCTCCGGGTCCCGCCTGCCGCACCCAGTTGGGATTCGACTGAACCGCAAGGCTTGCCGTCAGTCAACTCCACTTCTGACGGTTCGCTCCCAACCCATGCTGTAGTCTGAACGACGGACTGTTCTTTTCTTGTCGCGTCGCGTTGCTTCACATAAAATTCGCTGTAGCCGTCGCGCTGGGGCCGACGGCTTTTTTGCGCCGGAGTCCTGTTTGACGCGCGCGGATCCCGCGATATTGGCCGTGGCGGACGGCAGCCTGTTTCACGGCACCTCGATCGGAGCGGTCGGCGTGGCCGTTGGCGAAGTCGTTTTCAATACTGCCATGACGGGTTATCAGGAAATCCTGACCGATCCGTCCTACGCCCGGCAGATCGTCACGCTTACCTATCCCCACATCGGCAATACGGGCACCAATCCCGAGGATGTCGAGTCCGACCAGGTCTGGGCGGAGGGGCTAGTGATTCGTGACCTGCCGCTGCGTACGAGTAGCTGGCGGGCGGCGGCTTCACTCCCGGAGTTCCTGTGCGACCGCGGGGTTGTAGCCATAGCTGACATCGACACGCGGCGTCTGACGAGACTCATTCGCGAGAAGGGTGCGCTCGGCGCCTGCATCGCGGCGGGTCCGGACGTTGATGCTGAAGAGGCGCTGCGCAGTGCGCGGGCGTTTCCGGGACTCGAGGGCATGGACCTGGCGCAGGTCGTCAGCCGCAAGGACAAGGCGGTGTGGCGGGAGGGCGTGTGGCACCCGGAAGGCGGGTACGCAGCAGCGCCTCCCGCGTCCCGCAACGTCGTCGCCTACGACTTCGGAATCAAACGCAACATACTGCGGCTGCTTGCGGACCGCGGTTGTGACGTGACACTGGTGCCGGCGAAGACTCCGGCGCAAGAGGTGATCGCGATGGAACCCGATGGTGTCTTCCTGTCGAACGGTCCCGGCGACCCGGACCCCTGTGACTACGCGATCGCCGCTATCCGGGAGATCGTTGATCGCAACCTGCCCGTGTTCGGAATCTGCCTCGGCCACCAGTTGCTCGCGCTCGCGAGCGGTGCGAAGACCGTGAAGATGCCGCACGGTCACCATGGGGCGAACCACCCGGTCCGTGATCTTCGCACCGGGCTGGTCATCATCACGAGCCAGAACCATGGGTTTGCGGTGGATGGGGATAGCTTGCCGGAATGCCTGGAGGCCACCCACGTGTCCTTGTTCGATGGCACGGTGCAGGGCGTGCGGCGCAAGGACAGGCCGGCATTCGGTTTCCAGGGCCACCCCGAGGCCAGCCCGGGCCCAAGGGACTGCGCCGGCCTCTTTGACGCGTTTGTCGAGTCGATGGACAGGCACGGCAGTTCCAGGGCGGACCCTCAACCGTCGGAGTCTTTGATGAAATCGGTGTCAACCTGACGGTCGCCCGGGATGCCTAGACGCAACGACATCGAAAGCGTTCTGATTCTCGGTGCGGGTCCGATCATCATCGGCCAGGCATGCGAGTTCGACTACTCGGGCGCGCAGGCCTGCAAGGCGTTAAGCGACGAGGGCTACCGCGTCGTGCTGGTGAACTCGAATCCCGCCACGATCATGACCGATCCGGCTACGGCGCACGCGACGTATATCGAACCCGTCGAATGGCGCACCGTCGCGCGCATCATCGAGGTGGAGAAACCGGACTGCCTGCTCCCCACGATGGGCGGGCAGACGGCGCTCAACTGTGCGCTGGATCTCGTCAGGGAAGGCGTCCTGGAGGCGAACGGCGTCGAGTTGATCGGTGCCAGCCAGGAAGCCATCGACAAGGCGGAAGACCGCGAGCGTTTCATTCGCGCAATGCGTCGCATCGGACTTGAAACGCCGCGCTCGGCGATCGCGCACAGCCTGGAGGAAGCACTCCAGGTGCAGACGCGCCTGGGATTTCCGTGCGTGATTCGACCGTCGTTCACCCTGGGCGGCAGCGGCGGCGGCGTCGCCTACAACCGCGAAGAGTTTGTCGACATCTGTGTTCGCGGCCTGGATCTGTCTCCGACGAACGAACTCCTCATCGACGAATCGCTGCTCGGCTGGAAAGAGTTCGAAATGGAGGTCGTCAGGGACAAGCGGGACAACTGCATCATCGTCTGTTCCATCGAGAACGTGGATCCCATGGGCGTGCATACCGGCGACTCCATCACGGTTGCCCCCGCGCAGACCCTGACCGACAAGGAATACCAGCGCATGCGCGACGCGGCGATCGCCGTGCTGCGGGAGATCGGCGTGGAAACCGGAGGCTCCAACGTGCAGTTCGCGATCGAGCCGGACACCGGCCGCATCGTGGTGATCGAAATGAACCCGCGGGTTTCGCGTTCGTCGGCGCTGGCCTCCAAGGCGACGGGCTTCCCCATTGCCAAGGTGGCGGCCAAGCTGGCGGTCGGCTATACGCTGGACGAACTCGCCAACGACATCACGGGCGTGACGCCGGCATCGTTCGAACCGGCGATCGACTACGTGGTGACCAAGATCCCCCGGTTCACCTTCGAGAAGTTCAGCGATGTATCGGACCGCCTCACGACACAGATGAAGTCGGTGGGCGAGGTGATGGCGATCGGCCGCACGTTCAAGGAATCGTTCCAGAAGGCGTTGCGCGGTCTGGAAACGGGCATGACGGGCCTGAATCCGGTGCTGGACTCCGCGTCGCCGGATGAGCGGGAACGCCGGTTGACGCAGGAACTGTCGCAGCCGGGGGCGGATCGGATCCTGTACGTCGCGGACGCGTTTCGCCTCGGCAAGACCGTCGAGGAGGTCAACGAGATTTCGCGCATCGATCCCTGGTTCCTGGCGCAGATCGAAGACCTGGTGATGAGCGAGGCGACGGTCACGGCTTTGGACAGCCTGACCGCCGAGACGCTGAAACGCCTGAAACGGGATGGGTTTTCGGACGAGCGCCTCGCCGAGCTGGCCGGCTGCAGCGAAGACGCGGTTCGCGAACGCCGGCTGCGGCATGGCATCGCGGCGGTCTTCAAGCGCGTGGACACCTGCGCGGCGGAGTTCCCCGCAAGCACGGCGTATCTCTACTCCACGTTCGAGGAGGAATGCGAAGCGGCCCCGAGCGATGCACGAAAGATCATGGTGCTCGGCGGCGGCCCGAACCGGATCGGCCAGGGCATCGAGTTCGACTACTGCTGCGTGCATGCGGCCCTCGCCATGCGCGAGGACGGGTTCGAGACGATCATGGTCAATTGCAACCCGGAGACCGTCTCGACCGACTATGACACTTCCGACCGCCTGTACTTCGAGCCGGTCACGCTCGAGGATGTGCTGGCCATCGTCGAGGTGGAGCGGCCGGACGGGGTGATCGTGCAGTTCGGCGGACAGACGCCCCTGAAACTGGTCGACAGGCTCCATGCGGCAGGGGTGCCCATCATCGGCACGAGCGCGGATGCGATCGACCGGGCCGAGGACCGCGAGCGATTCCAGGCGGTGGTCGAGAAGGTCGGCCTGAGACAGCCTTCGAACAGGACCGTCACGAACCTCGACGAAGGTCTAGCGGCGGCGCGGGAGATAGGGTTTCCCATGGTCCTTCGACCTTCCTATGTCCTCGGCGGACGGGCGATGGAGATCGTCTACTCGGAGGGCGAATTGACGCGATACCTGTCCAATGCATTCGATGTGTCGCATTCGGCGCCGGTACTGTTGGACCGGTTCCTGGATCAGGCCGTGGAGGTCGATGTTGACGCTGTCTCGGACGGTCACCGGGTGGTGATCGGCGCGATCATGCAGCACATCGAACAGGCCGGTGTGCACTCCGGGGACTCTGCCTGCTCTCTGCCTCCGTTCAGTCTCGATGCCGGGATTCAGGACAGGATCAGGCAGCAGGTCAGGGCGATAGCGATCGAACTCGGCGTGATCGGCCTGATGAACGTGCAGCTTGCCGTGCAGGACGGGGAGGTTTACGTCATCGAGGTCAATCCCCGGGCTTCCCGCACGGTGCCGTTCGTTTCCAAGTGCATCGGCATATCTCTCGCGAAGATCGCGGCGCGCTGCATGGCGGGTGTATCCCTCGAAGAACAGGGCTTTACGCGGGAAATCGTCCCCGACTACGTCAGCGTGAAAGAGTCGGTTTTTCCGTTCATCAAATTCCCCGGCGTGGACCCGATCCTCGGCCCCGAGATGAAGTCGACGGGCGAGGTGATGGGAGTTGGCGAGACCTTTGCGGAGGCATTTGCCAAGGCGTCCCTGGCGGCGGGCGAAATACTGCCCAAAGGCGGCAAGGCGTTCGTCAGCGTCAAGACATCGGATCGCCCATTTGTCGCCGCCCTTGGGCGGGACCTGGAATCGCTCGGATTCGAACTCTCCGCCACGCGCGGCACCGCCAGGGTCCTGAGGGAAGCGGGAATCCAGGCGCGTTCCGTCAACAAGGTGACAGAAGGCCGTCCGGACGTGACGGATATGCTGAAAAACGAGAAGATCGATCTCATCGTCAACACGACCGAGGGTCGCCAGTCGATCGCCGATTCATCGATCATACGGAGGCTCGCGTTGGCGCAGAAGGTGTGTTACACGACGACTTTGGCTGGCGGCGAGGCTTTTTGCATAGCCATGCGTTACGGATCGGTTGAGAGAGTACGAAGGTTGCAGGATCTGCACAGCGCACTTGCGAGTGCGGGGGAACAGCCATGACCTGGCCCATGACGGTTGAGGGCGAACAGTGGCTGCGCGAGGAACTCGCCCAGCTCAAGAACTCTGCCCGACCGAACATCGTGAAGGAAATCGCCGCGGCGAGGGAACACGGCGACCTGCGGGAGAACGCCGAGTATCACGCGGCGAAGGAACAGCAGGGCTTCATAGAAGCGCGGATCCGGGACATCGAGACAAAGCTCGCCGACTCGCAGATCATCGACATCACGCGAATCAGACCCACCGGCACGGTGGTATTCGGGGCAACCGTCACCCTGAGCGATTGCGATACCGACGAGACGGTGCGCTACAAGATCGTTGGCGAGGACGAAGCCGACCTGAAGTTCGGCAAGATTTCCGTGATGTCGCCCATCGCCCGCGCGATCATCGGCAAGTCGGAGGGCGATTCCGTGATGGTGGAGACGCCCGCGGGCGACCGCGAATACAGTGTCGACGAGGTCGAGCACCTGTAGCGCTGATCGCCCGCTAGCTGCTCGACCCTGCCGATGATCGTCTCGGATCATACTGGCTTGGCAAACGGGTTCGACCAGAGCCTCGTCCAACACAGGCGCCGACCAGGACGCACCCGTTCTGTGTTCACCGATACGGCGCGGCGGTTGCGACCGGGGGTGGAGCGCATGTTCAGCATGAGCGAGCCGTCCGTCCGTTCGACCACGGTCGATTCGCTGGTGGCTGTCCCTGCCGAACTCCACCAAGCGTCCGAAACACACCGCGGTCATCGGAGCAGAAGATTTCCGACCGGGAGTAGTGATCCCGACTCCAATGCCAAGCTCGGCACGTAGCTGTTTCTTCGCCCGACGCAGCTGGGTTGGTAATCCGCGCTACTTTGAACCTATAGTTGACTAAGGACAGAAAACCAGGGTGATCAAGTGCCATTGGCGGATGCGGCGATCGAGTTGAGATCTGTTACGAGGCTGCTAGCGGATGAGACCGGACGCCCAGCTCGGTATTGGATCCCCGCCTACCAGCGCGGCTATCGATGGACCCGGCGGCAGGTTACGCAGCTCCTCGATGATGTCTGGGACTTCATTCAAGCTTCCGAGGAGAAGCCTAGGACGGCCTTCTACTGTCTCCAGCCGTTGGTCGTAAGAAAGCTAGACGACGGTCGCTACGAAGTCGTGGACGGCCAGCAGCGTCTGACGACCATCCTAATCCTACTCGATCACCGCAAGGACATCCTCCAGCTTCTGGGCAAACAACGCTTCTCTATCGAATACGAGACCAGGGACTCAACCTTCCTTGCGGAGATCGACCTCGACCGGTCAAGCGAGAACGTCGACTTTTACCATATCTGCGAGGCGTGGAGAGCTACTGAGGACTGGCTAAAGGGACGCGACTCGTTACACGCACTCAAGCTACTCCAGCACCTACTCTATGACGACGAGGCCGGTCGCAACGTCAAGTTTATCTGGTACGAACTCGCTCCCGAAGACGACGCGGTTGCTGCCTTCACTCGCCTAAATGTGGGCAAGATTCCGCTTACGGAAACCGAATTGATACGGGCGTTATTCCTTCGGCGGGCCACCCAGGACGATCCTACAGGCAACCTTTCCTTACGAATTGCTTATGAGTGGGACGGGATGGAGAGGCGACTACAGGACAACTCGATCTGGTACTTTCTGCAGAACCAAGATGTTGGGGATTCCAACCGTATTGGCCTCATTTTTCAGCTCGCGGCGATTCGAATGGAGGGCGAGAACGTGGACGGAGAGGACTACGGTGTCTTCTCTTGTTTTGCAGATTTACTGAAGGTTGATCAGAGTGCGGAGTCCGAGTGGCGGAACGTCAAGAACCTCTTCATGTCGCTTGAGGAGTGGTACGAAGATCGTGATCTCTTCCATGTACTCGGATTCGTCCTCCATCAAGCGCGTGATGGTCTTACGACCATCGCAGAGCTGCTCAACGATAGTCAGCAGTCAGGAAAGCAAACGTTCTCCCGACGTCTGCGTAGTCGAGTCTTAAGCATGATATTCACCGAGAACCAAGCCGAGCTGTCGAAGGAGGAACTAGAGGAGGCGATCACGGACCTCTGCGAAACGATAGGTTACCGGAATAGCGAAAGAGTGCGCAGCTTGTTGCTACTGTTCAATCTTGCAACTCTGCTTGAGAACGATCAATCAAACATTCGATTTCAGTTCGATGCCTTCAAGCAGGAGTCCTGGGATATTGAGCACATTTGTTCTGTGAGTGATGATCGACCCTCTCGCGCCCATGCACAAGAAAGTTGGCTAGAGCACTGTCTAGCGTTCCTTCGAACCATGGAAGACAAGAAGGCAAGGAAACTTGCCAAAAGGATCGACAAGTACCTCGGGGCGAAACCAGAGGACCGGCCGACTTTCGAAACAATCGACGGCGATATCCTATCGCACTTCAAAGAACGTACGGACGATCCGCCGGACCATGACCTTGCTAACCTAACGCTGCTCGATAGCCGAACTAACCGTGGTTATCAGAACGCGGTTTTTGCGGTAAAGCGGGACGTCTTATTGAGATGCGATAGGTCGGGCACCTTTGTTCCACTCTGCACTCGCAACGTCTTTCTGAAGTGTTATAGCAGCACCGTCGGAAATGTGATGTTCTGGACCGAGAAGGATGCTAGGGGGTACCTCGATGCGATCATTGAGACATTGACCGGGTTCTTTCTGCCGGATGGAGCAACAGAGCAATGAGCGGCAGAACCACGTTTTACCAGTTGATCGAGAGTCACGGCAGAATTCAGATTCCCGTCATTCAGCGCGACTACGCCCAAGGCCGGCGGAGTCAGCGGATAATCCGAGACGACTTCCTCAACGCCCTGCACGACGCGCTGTGCCTGCCCAAGGATGCGGGAGAGTTACCGCTTGACCTTGACTTCGTTTACGGGAGCGTTGTGAACGGATCCTTTCAGCCGCTTGACGGGCAACAGCGCCTAACCACGTTGTTTCTGTTGCACTGGTACCTGGCTTGGGTCGACGGTCGCGGTGAGAATTTCCGTGCCAATCTTGTGATCGACGGCCGGTCGCGCTTCGGATATGAGGTACGACCCGGCAGCCGAGATTTCATGAATGCTCTCGCCAGCTACGAGCCGGACGGTGTTGCTGGGGATTGTAGGGATGTCGTCTCTTTAATCACCGACCAGCCCTGGTACTATCGAAGTTGGCGACTGGATCCAACCATTCGCTCCGCGTTGTCGGTGCTGGAGCGAATGCACAACGTCTTTCGGCAGACGACCGGGCTTTACGCACGCCTAGTCGACGAAAGCGCGCCATCGATCACGTTTCAGCTGCTTGATCTGGAACAGTTCGATCTCTCGGATGATCTCTACATCAAGATGAACGCGCGCGGGAAACCGCTGACGTCCTTCGAGACCTTTAAGGCCCGTTTCGAACGACATCTGAAGGACGAGTTTGGGGACGTCTGGCATCCTCTCTGGAGCGAAACTTCGCTCTACGACTTCTTCCTGAGTCGCATTGATACTCATTGGTCCGACTTCTTTTGGCCATTTCGAGACATTAGGACGGCCACATTCGACAACGCGGTCATGAATCTCCTTCGGTTCGTAATCATGGTGACCCGAGACCCAGAGGCCGCCGAGACGGCGGAAGATTTGGCGGACCTGCGCCGGACGGCTCGAGTCAACAGCTATTCTTGGTTTTACGAGAAAGGCTGGCTTGATAGTGAGATGGTCTTGACGCTTGTCACTCTCTTGGAACGATGGAGTGCGGGGCCGGATGAGTTGTGCTGCTATCTGCCCGATGGGCTCTATATCGACGAAAGAGCACGCTTCCAGGACATCATTACGCAGCCGACGAACCTCACGTTCCAGCAAGTCGTACAGTTGGCCGGGTACGTGCAATTTCTTGTCCAGGAACAGGGCGAAATCGCCGCGGCAGCTTTCAACGATTGGATTAGGGTAGTTTCGAACCTCGCCATCAATACTGATTACAACCGACCAGATGATCTCCGGCGAAGCATTGGTGGGCTCCGGGATTTGGCACCGTGGATGGGCGAGATCAGATGCCACCTCGTCGAATCAGGAGTTGACGTTCAAGGCTTCTTTCGATACCAAGTTGCAGAGGAACGAATCAAGGCTTGTCTGTTGGGGTTTGACAAGGGTTGGCCGGATCGTATCGACCGAGCAGAACAGCACCCCTACTTTCGAGGGCAAATTGGTTTTTTGCTGCGTTTCAGCGGATTGGACCTAGACAATCCAGAGGCGGAGCTCGCACGGCTCGATTCGGAGGCTGCGCATGCTCATGGTGTCCGCTTCGATCACTATTTTTCCTGTGCTGAGCGAATGTTCAAGGGTCTCGTCGATGACCCGAGGGGGGTTGGCAGGCTTTGGGAACGGGCGCTTCTCGCAGTTGGGGATTTCCTGCTTCCGAACAGGGGGAGCTACTCCCTCCTCGTCCCTCCTCAGGATGTGGCGTGGAGCTGGAAACGTTTGCTGCGCGACGCGGCGGAAGCGGGGACAAGGGGCCAGGTACTGAAGGATCTTTGGGACCGCCTTAAAGAGGCTTCCTCTTTCGAACGAGACCTCATGGAGATTATCGATTCCGAGTCCGATTTGGAGGCTTGGCGCGGGGCCATTGTCGCAACGCCAACAGCGTACGAATACGGTGAGCACAAGATGATATGTTTCTGGGGCGAGGACAGAGTCTATCTTCTGAAGAAATTGCAGATGAACGGAGCGCATGTAGAGCTTTTCACCTACTGTCTGCACGAGGAGCTGACGGCTCGGGCGGAACCGATCTCGTTCGCCGTCGGCTATCACGAGACGGTGGCAACCGACCATGAGCCTATGCTGTCACTTTCACGGCGCTTTCGGAAAGACGATGTCACGTTCTACCTCCAGTTCGACGAAGAATCATCGGGGCAATATTCTCTCTGGCTAGGCGACCCCAAGAAGCCCTCGGGCAAGCTTCGTAAGGTTCTCGAGGATGAAGGAATGGCCGAATTGGCCTTCGAGAAGGTGGACGGTTGGTGGACAAGCGTAGTGGACCGTGACCAGATCAAACACGCGGTGGAAATCCTTGACGCAGGGCTCGCGCGACGTGCGTAGAGTCACTGGCTCGGTGTCCTGCAGGGCTACGCTACGATAGCTCTTGGCAGACGGTTGCTTTCGACTCGTGACTTCACGCGGTCCGATGCTGCCGGTGTTGGACACATAGTAATACTCGGCGCGAACCTCGTTGACCGCAATGTGGCATTGACCATCAACAGGATGACGACAAATCCAGCAATGACCCTGCCAAGGGTTGCTTCCGAATCCATTTCGTGATCGATAGTGGCTAGGCGTTCCGGGTCAAGCAGCCGCTGGCTCTCCCGGCAGCAGCGCGACCCCTATGCGGGCCGGGCGGTGTCGCGTGCGCTGTTCAAGCTCGAGCAGCTCGACAGGCGTTTCGGGCTCACGAGCCCATCCAGCGTGGTGCTGGAACTGGGTGCGTCGCCGGGAGGCTGGACGGAATACCTGGCGCCCCGTTGCCTGCGCTTGGTGGCAGTGGACCTGGCACCCCTGGCGAATGCACCCCGCGACATTCGCTTCATCCTTGGCGACGCGGGCGACTCTCTCGTGCAGGAGCGGATCGCGGAGGCGCTATGCGGCGGTGCAGACCTTGTCTTGTCCGATATGGCCCCCAATATGAGTGGTAACAGGGTCGTCGACCAGGCGCGTAGCCTGGAATTGGTGGAGTGCGCAGTCGGCGCCGCTGGCCGCTGGTTGAACCCGGGGGGCCGGTTGGTTGTCAAGATGTTCCAGGGCGCAGGGTTCAATGAGGCGATGCACGATATGCGCGCTGTCTTCGCCCGGGTGACGCTGGCCAAGCCCGATGCGTCCCGGAGCGGTTCTCGCGAGGTGTATGCCGTTGCCGATATGGAGTAGGATTGACGGTTGGTCGTCTGCCCGGACGTCGCGGGCAGATCGAGGTTAGGCGCTTGAATGACATGGGAAAAAACCTGCTGCTATGGCTGATCATAGCCGCCGTACTGCTTACGCTCTTCCAGCAACTCGACAGTAGCAAGGATCCGAACGAGATCAGCTACTCCGAGTTCATAGAACTCGTACGGGGGGATCGGGTCGAGTCCGTGGATATCGATCGCGAGCGAATCCACGGCACGAGAAAAGACGGTGAGAAGTTCATCGTCCTGCGGCCGCCCATCGCCGATCCGAAACTGGTGGACGACCTCTATGAGCACGGGGTCGAGATCACCGGAAAGGAGGAAGAGAAGCAGAGCATCTGGGCGCAGCTCCTCATCACGAGTTTCCCGGTTCTCATCATCATCGCCGTATTCATGCTGTTCATGCGCCAGATGCAGGGCGGCGTCGGTGGTCGCGGCGGTCCCCTGGCATTCGGCAAGAGCAAGGCCAAACTCCTGTCGGAAGATCAGATCAAGACGACTTTCAACGATGTCGCGGGCGTCGATGAGGCCAAGGAAGACGTCATCGAACTCGTTGAATTCCTGCGCGACCCGAGCAAGTTCCAGCGCCTGGGCGGCCGCATTCCGCGGGGCACGCTGATGGTGGGATCGCCGGGCACGGGCAAGACACTGCTTGCGAGGGCTATCGCGGGTGAGGCGAAGGTTCCGTTCTTCTCCATATCCGGTTCGGATTTCGTCGAGATGTTCGTCGGCGTCGGTGCCTCGAGGGTCCGGGACATGTTCGAACAGGCGAAGAAACAGGCGCCCTGCATCGTTTTCATCGACGAGATCGATGCGGTCGGCCGCCACCGCGGCGCGGGGCTCGGCGGCGGCCACGACGAGCGGGAGCAGACCCTGAACCAGCTCCTGGTTGAAATGGACGGCTTCGAAGCGAACGCCGGCATCATCGTCATAGCGGCCACGAACCGGCCGGATGTGCTCGACCCGGCGCTGCTGCGACCCGGCCGTTTCGACCGCCAGGTCGTGGTGCCGCTCCCGGATATTCGCGGCCGGGAGCAGATCCTGAAGGTCCACATGCGTCGTGTGCCGCTTGGCGACGACGTGGATGCCTCGATCCTGGCTCGCGGCACTCCGGGCTTTTCGGGCGCCGACCTCGAGAATATCGTGAACGAAGCGGCACTTTTCGCGGCCCGGGCGGGGAAACGCCTGGTGATGATGCGGGAGTTCGAGCAGGCCAAGGACAAGGTCATGATGGGCGCGGAGCGCAAGTCCATGGTCATGTCCGAGAAGGAAAAGCGCAATACGGCCTATCACGAGGCGGGCCACGCGATCGTGGGGCGCGCCCTGCCGGAGCACGACACGCTCTACAAGGTCACCATCGTGCCGCGTGGCCGTGCCCTGGGCGTGACCATGTTCCTTCCCGAGGAGGACCGCTACAGCCTGAGCCGTCGTGGCGTCCTGAGCCAGATCACGAGCCTGTTCGGCGGGCGTATCGCCGAAGAATTGATCAACGGCGCCGACGGCGTGACCACGGGCGCCGCAAACGACATCGAGCATGCAACGCGATTGGCGCGCAGCATGGTGACCAAGTGGGGTCTTTCCGAGAATCTGGGTCCGATCATGTACGACGAGGACGACGGCGAGGTCTTCCTTGGCATGTCGGCTGGCGTGAAACCGAAGCCGATTTCGGGGGCCACCGCCAAGGCCATCGACGAGGAGGTGCGCCGTATTGTCGAGCAGTGCTATGCCAAGGCCCGCGGCATCCTCACCGAGAACGAGGACAAGCTGCACACGATGGCGGAGGCGCTGATCGAATACGAGACGCTGACTCCGGACCAGATCGAGGACATCATGGCGGGTGCCAAACCTCGCGCGCCGTCCGACGATGCATCCGGAGGGTCGTCCGGCGTGCAGAGTTCGGAAGACGAGCCCGCCCAAGGGCAGGACGAAAAGACTTCGGGCCCCATCGGCGGCCCGGCGGAAGAGACCTAAGAACCGAGCCCCATGGGCGCCAGTCCGTCCCTGGTCTGCGGATCGCGTACCCTCGATCTTTCCCGTCCCAGGGTCATGGGCGTCATCAATGCGACCCCGGATTCCTTCTTCGACCATAGCCGCTCGGCGGGCGTGGACGCCGCGGTGGAGACCGCGGTGGCCATGGTCGACGCGGGCGCGGACATCGTGGACATCGGTGGGGAGAGTACGCGGCCGGGTGCGAACCCAGTTTCCGAAGCCGAAGAGATAGATCGCACGGCGCCGATCATCGAGCGCGTCCGCGACCTCGATGCGATCATCAGCATAGACACGTACAAGGCCGGCGTTGCGGCTGCGGCAATTCGGGCCGGAGCGGAACTGGTCAACGACGTCCGGGCCGCCCGCGGCGACGGCATGCTGGAAATGCTCGCAACTTGCAATGTCGGCATCTGCCTCATGCACATGCGCGGCGAACCGAGGACGATGCAGGAGCGGCCCGTCTATGCGGACGTGGTCGCCGACGTGAGGAAGTTCCTCGAGGAACGCGTCGCGGCTTGCCTTGAGTCAGGGATCGCGGCGGCGCGCCTGCTGGTCGATCCCGGGTTCGGGTTCGGCAAGACCGTTCCCCACAACCTGGCCCTGCTGGCCAACCTGCGTGCGCTATCATCGATCCGGTTGCCGATCCTGGTGGGACTTTCGAGGAAAAGCACTCTCGGCGAGCTTACCGGCAAGACGGTCGACGCCCGTCTGCCCGCCAGCATTGCCGCCGCGGTGCTGGCGGCTGTCAACGGTGCCGCAGTGTTGCGCGTCCACGACGTCGGGGAAACTGTCGACGCCCTGAAAGTCGTCGAAGCGACCCTGGCGCATGCGCGACCCGGCGTCTGAGGAACGAAGGCGGAATATGAACAACGGACGGAAATACTTCGGCACCGACGGAATCCGCGGCCGGGTCGGCGAGGCGCCGATCACGGCGGAGTTCTGCCTGCGCCTCGGCTGGGCGGTTGGCAAGGTGTTTTCCGCCGAGGGTTCGCCGCTCGTACTCATTGGCAAGGACACGCGCATTTCCGGTTACATGATCGAGTCGGTGCTGGAGGCGGGATTGGTGTCGGCCGGGGCGGATGTTCGCCTGTTGACGCCGATCCCGACGCCGGCGGTGGCGTATCTCACGCGCACGTTCCGGGCGGGTGCCGGCATCGTCATCAGCGCTTCTCACAACCCTTACGAAGACAACGGCATCAAGTTCTTCGATGCGCAGGGACACAAGTTGCCGGACGAGATGGAGATCGCGATAGAGGAGCGGATCGGACAGCCGATGAAGACGGTTCGCTCGAACGAACTCGGCAAGGTCGTGCTGCTCGATGATGCCCGGGGACGCTACATAGAGTTCTGCAAGAGCACGGTCGGCCGGCAGTTCGGGTTGCGGGGGATGAAGGTCGTTCTGGACTGTGCCAATGGCGCCACCTATGCCGTCGCGCCCAGCGTCTTTTCTGAATTGGGTGCCGAGGTTGTCCTCCTGGCCGCGGAACCGGACGGCATGAACATCAACGAGGCCTGTGGGTCGACGCATCCGGAGGCGATGGCGGAAAAAGTCGTGGAAGTGGGTGCCGACGTGGGTATCGCTTTCGACGGCGACGGTGATCGCGTCGTCATGGCGGATCACGATGGAAACCTGGTGGATGGAGACGAAATCCTTTACGTCATGGCGAAGCACGCCGCCGGTAACGGTCGCTTGAGGGGAGGGGTGGTCGGCACCTTGATGAGCAACCTGGGCCTCGAACGCGCACTCGAGAAGGTGAACATTCCGTTTGCGCGCACGGACGTCGGCGACCGGTTTGTCATCGAAGGCATGCGACAGCTTGGCTGGGGGCTCGGCGGCGAGTCGTCCGGGCACATAGTCTGCTCGCAGCTCACGACCACCGGCGACGGCATCATCGCGGCACTGCAGGTTCTCGTAGCCATGGTCGAGAACGATCGATCCCTCAAGGAGCTGACTTCGGGAATGGTGAGACTTCCCCAGGCCGTGATCAACGTCGGCTGCAAGGACCCAGCCGCCGCGACCGCGTGCACCAACGTGTCGGCCGCAGTGGGTGACGTCGAAGGTGAGCTCTCCGGCCGCGGTCGGGTCCTGCTGCGACCATCGGGCACCGAACCTGTCGTGCGTGTCATGGTGGAGGGCGAAGATGCCGACGAAGTGGCCGGGCATGCACAGGCTTTGGCGAAAGTCGTACGTTCCGCCAGCGTGTGAGCGGCTCGCCCGGTTGTCATTCGGCGGCTCGCCACGAAATCCGTCGCCCCCTTCGGGTGCGCCGTGTTTCGCTCCCTTCGGGTGCGCCGTGTTTCGCCCCCGCCCATCCCTCCGCGTTGCAACGTTTCCTGGAACACATCCGAGTGATGGTCGACGAGCGGGGCCGGGCCGGAGCCTTCAGCCGGGGAGCGCGAGGGGCAACCCCTCGCAAGAAAAAGACCGAAGCCGAAGGCTACGGCTGTGGGGCACTCCCAATGCCGTCCGACACAAGTCCCTAGCGGCCCCTTTTGCAAAACCTGTTGGTTCCTCGCTCCGGCGTCCCATTGTTGATTGACCTCAAATCCGCGACTCGCGTGTTTGAGGACGAGGGGGGCCGTGAGGTGTACGCCTTGGACAATGTCTCGCTACGGATCAAGGCTGGCGAGTTTGTTTGCGTAGTCGGCCCTTCGGGATCCGGGAAGACCACGCTGATCAACATCCTTGGCTGCCTCGATCAGCCGACGCGGGGCGCGTACTGTTTCGCCGGGATCGATGTCGCAGGCCTGGACCTCGACGAACTCGCTACCATACGTAGGGAGCACATTGGCCTGGTGATCCAGTCGTCCTTCCTCCTTGAGCGGGCCACAGCGCGCGAAAACGTCGAAATGCCAGCGACCTATATCCCAATAGAAGCCTCCCAACGTAGGGGTAGAGCAACGGAGCTTTTGCGCTCGCTGGGCTTGCAGGAACGCCTCGGAGATGGCCTCGATGGCGCCGACGAACTCGTACTGGGTGACCTCGTCGACGATGTTGATCAGGTAGACGCCCTTCTCGCCGTCGAGGTCGCCCTGGTGGACGGAGTCGACGCGCAGGAAGCCCGGCCGGCCGCCGGGATGCGGCTTGCGGCGCTCGCCGATGGCGATCCGCACCGGCCGCGTCTTGGCCAACGAGGTCCGACGCCGACGGTAGGTCGTGCTCCCGCGCAGGCGGTAGAGGTGGCCGTTGGACAGCCCCGCCAGTCGCTCGTAGCGCGGGTCGCCGAAGATATCGAACTGGCGTTGCATCACCCGCCTCGTGGCGGCGCCGCACAGGCCGCCGAGGATCTCGTCCACCTCGGCCAGCTGGCGCACGTCCGCCGCCGTGTAGCGCCGCTCGAAGGGCCGCGTCGGTCCGCGGCGGCGATCCTCGATCCGGCCGGTGGCCCGGTATTGGCCGATCAGCCGCGTGAGCTGCGCCCGCGACAGTCCCGTCACCTTGCCCAGGAACCGCCTGAGCAACCCCTTCGCCGGCTTGTCCAGCTCCGGGTACCGGAACCGCACCAGGGTCCGCCGGACGAACGCGTAGGTGTCGTCACGGTCGGCCAGCCGGAAATCCACGAGATCGCTCCCGTCCAGAAAAGCGCGGACCTCGGCCAAGGTCCGCAATCGTTCGGTATCGAGGTTCAAGATCATCCTCCGATGATCCCAAACCCGCCGCGTTCAGGCTCATGTCACGTGGGAATCACGTCCTGCGTTCAGGCTCATGTCACATGGGACAAGGCTGCTCCCCCGGCTGGGGGCTCCTAGTGATACCATTGCGCGCCCTTCGCCTCTCAGGGCTTGGGGTCATGCGCCGACCGATCGTTGCCGGAAACTGGAAAATGCATGGTTCGCGTTCGCGGATCGAAGATTTCGCGCGTTCCCTGGAAGGTCGCGAGGGCGCAGATTTGGTTCTTTTTCCGCCTGCGGTGTATCTGTGCTTGGCCGTAGAGCGGCTGGAGCGTGTGCAGGTCGGCGTGCAGAACGTGCATGCTGAAATGTCTGGTGCCTACACGGGCGAGATCGCTTCCGAAATGGCGGCGGACCTGGGAGCTCACTATGTCCTGGTCGGGCATTCCGAACGGCGTCGGCTGTTTGGCGAGACCGATAGTGTCGTCGCCGCGAAGTACCGCGCGGCGGTGCGGGCCGGGCTCGTTCCGATCCTGTGCGTGGGGGAAACGCTGGAAGAACGTCGCGAAGGGCGCGAGGCCGAGGTCGTGTTGTCGCAACTCAATGCAGTGCTGAATGACTCGTTGGCGGACGGTACCGTCATTGCGTACGAGCCGGTGTGGGCGATCGGTACCGGAGAAACGGCAACGCCGGCGCAGGCCCAGGCGATGCACGCGACGATACGGGGCGCGCTGCCGGATACCGACACTCGCATCCTTTACGGCGGCAGCGTAACGGCCGAAAATGCATGTGCGCTATTCGCCGAAGATGACATCGACGGAGGTCTGGTCGGCGGCGCTTCATTGGAACCCGCCAGTTTCAATGCAATCACTTACGCGGCGGAACATTGACATGGAAAATCTGGAAACCGTCTTGCTGATACTGCTGGTTGCGGACGCGATCGCGCTGACGGCACTGATCCTGATGCAACAGGGGAAAGGCGCGGACATCGGTGCGGCGTTCGGTAGCGGCGGCTCGAATACCGTTTTTGGCTCCGCGGGAAGCGCGTCATTCCTGATGAAGCTGACAACGTGGCTCGCGATCGGGTTTTTCCTGATTTCTTTCGGCCTGGCGTATACGGCCAAGGAACGCGCGGCGAGTCTGCGGGGCATCGGCATGCCGACGGTGGATCATGTCGGGATCGAGGAGTTCGAGCTAGAGGACGACGCGAGTACCGAAACTCCGTCGACAGAACCATTCGAGGTTCCGGACATTTAGAGAACAAGTTGCCGAAGTGGTGAAATTGGTAGACACGCTACCTTGAGGGGGTAGTGGGCTTTTGCCCGTGGAGGTTCGAGTCCTCTCTTCGGCACCAATCCCTCGTCAACCAGTGCCGCGAGGCCCTGCGTCAGCCGTAGGTGAGCAACTCCGGCGGCAGATGCCCGGAGTCGTTCAATCCCGCGACCTGGGTTCCAAGGTAGGTCTTGACGGTAACGCGCGAGATTCCGCAATTGTGCATGTCAAACCGCGCCCAGGCGTCGAGGCGTAGGTCGTCCAATACGCGACAGATCAGGTATCGAATGGCATTGCCGTGGCCGACCAGCAGCGTCGTGCCGTCAGGACCGGGCTCGAAGTACCGGGCGAAAGCGCGGTCCAGGGCCTCGCAGCAGGACGCCATATGGGCCGCCTCCACCCCATCGGGATAGAAAACCTCCTGGCCTCGCGGAATGGACGGGACGCATTCGCACAAGTCCGGGTCGGTCTCGACTTCGACGGAGGCGTGTTGGGAAGCTACCGCCTCGGCGGTCTGGTCGGCGCGACGCATCCCGCTCGAGACGATGCGGTCAATGGGCTCCGTCGACAGCCGCCTGGCGGCGAGCGCCGCCTGACGATGGCCGGTCTCGGTTAGTCCGCCCATATCGCCAGGCACGCTTTTGTCTTGCTGCCCGTGACGCAAGAGGATCACCGTGCGCAGCACACGAATCTCCCCAACTGACGGGGAGCTACCGTGGCTGTTGCTCACCGGTGCAGCCCGGAGGTTGTTTTTGCGGATTGCGTCAAGGCAGTGTCACGTCTTCGTCGATGGGGACGAAGAGACAACTTCGCGGGCGGCCATCCACGGCCCGACTCTTGTGGCCGTGGCCGGTGGTGTCCTCGGCAAGCAGGATGTCGCCCGGTCCGAGTCTGCGCATTTCGCCGCTGCCGACGGTGATGTCCACGGCACCCCGCAGGTTGACGACGAACTGCCGCCGCGGCGCCTGGTGGAAGTCGAGGTCGTAGTCACCGTCCACCTCGCGGAAGATCACGCCAGGTCCCCGAATCAGGCTGGACAGCCTCCCGATACCCCCCTGCGGTTGCACCCCGATATCGACGTCCTCGAAATGCGACTCGCCATCGTCGCCCGTGTAGACACGTATCACCTTCATTGTTCACGCCCTCTGTCCGATGTACGCCGGCATTGTATGTATGCGCACGTGTTGTAGCATCCACGCCCTTTCCGCAGGCAGAAGGAAGGGGCCGCGTGGCGAAGTTCGAGAACATCCTGGACACCATAGGCAATACGCCGGTGGTGCGCCTCACCAAGGTCGCTCCTCCGGGCGTGAACCTGTTTGCGAAGATCGAGGCATTCAACCCCATGGGTTCGGTCAAGGACCGACTCGCGCTCGGCGTCATCGAGGACGCCGAGCGTCGAGGAGTGCTTAAGGCCGGACAGACGGTGGTCGAGGCCACGAGCGGCAATACGGGAATCGGTCTCGCCATGGTTTGTGCCCAGCGCGGCTACCCGCTGGTCGTGACGATGGCAGAGAATTTCAGTGTTGAACGCCGCAGGCTCATGCGGTTCCTCGGCGCCAGGGTGGTGCTGACTCCCGCATCCGAAAAGGGCAGCGGGATGCTTGCCAAGGCCGTGGAACTCTCCCGAGAACACGGTTGGTTCCTCTGTCGTCAGTTCGAGAACGAGGCGAACGCGGACATGCACTCACGCACGACGGCGCGGGAGATTCTCAGGGACTTCGGCGATGAACCCCTCGACTACTGGGTGACGGGCTATGGAACGGGCGGCACGTTGAAGGGCGTGGGTCGGGTGCTGAAGGCCGAGTCGCCAGGCACTCGGATCATAGTCTGTGAGCCAGCCAATGCGCCCGTGTTGGCGAGCGGAGTCGTCCAGGAGCGCGACGACAACGGCGCGCCGACGGCGAGCCATCCGCATTTTCGGCCGCACCTGATGCAGGGTTGGAGCCCCGACTTCATACCCAGACTGACGGAAGATGCGGTGGCTGCCGACTGGGTGGACGAAGTGCTGGGCGTCGAAGGCGAGGATGCCATGGCGGCATGCCGTGAACTGGCTCGACAGGAAGGTGTCTTTGTCGGCATATCGAGCGGTGCCACGCTTGTCGGCGCGTTACAGGTCGCACGGCGCGCGAAGGCGGGCGCAAACATCCTCTGCATGTTGCCCGATACCGGAGAACGCTATCTTTCGACGCCGCTGTTCGACGACATCGGCGCGGAGATGACCGAAGAAGAAGCCGCTATCTCGCAATCGACGCCGGGCTATCGATTCGATGTGTCGGGTGCGGCGCCGCAGCAGAACGGCGCAAATGGAGTCGACGGCAAGGCTGCGCGGTTTGTCGAGGAGACCGTGCGCGATTCGCAACAGGTGGTCATGTTCTCGCTGCAGTGGTGTGAGTTCTGTTGGGCGGTACGCAAACTGTTCGAGCGGGCGTCCATTCCGTTGCGCACCATTGACCTCGACTCGGCGGAGTACCGGGACGGTGACTGGAGCGGCAGGATCCGTGGCGCATTGCTCGAGCGGACCGGACAACCGACGATCCCGCAGATCTTCTTTGGCGGGGAGCATGTCGGCGGCTGCACGGAAGCGTTCGACGCATTCAACGATGGCAGTCTGGCTCGGATGCTCGACGAGGCGGACGTGTCATACGACCGGACTCTGAGTTTGGACGCCTACGAATTGCTTCCAACCTGGCTGCATCCACGCTAGCCCTCAGCCGGGGGAGCTTCCCCGACCGCTGACGCGTAAGGAAGTGCTAGCTGAAAGGACTTATCCCGTGTCTGGAGTCGAGTCTATGGCAGTGACCCTGCGGCTGCAGCTTCTGGCTGCCGTTCTCATTCTGGTAGGCGTGTTCTGGCCTACAGTAGAACTGACCGTCGAGTGGCCCGGCTTCTCGCCAGTGACGGCGAGCTATTCCTGGATAGAGGTTACCGGGACGGGAGGCTTCACCGCGCTTCTGTCCACGCTCGGGGCTATTGGAGCGATACTCCGGCTGCGGCGATTCCCGGACACGCTTTGGCTCGTGATGGTCGGATGGGCGCTCACGGTGATGCTCACGCTGTGCGTTCTGGTTTGGTTCGCCTCTCTCATGTACGCCGCACCCTACATGGCGAAAGCGATCGCGGGCATGGACGGCGGGTTGACGGACGATCCGCGCATTGGGGAGCTTGTGTTTTTGCTCGGACACGGAGAGGTCAACAGGCAGCTTGTGGACAACATCGCCATCGGACTCGCCGGTCCGATCCTCCTTTCGGCGGGGCTGGGCCTGCACTGGCTCGGCTTCCTTCGTCTGAGGGAACGTCCCGGGCACGCAACCCGGGTGCCAGTCCGCCGATAGGAGTCTAGCGCTTGAGGATTCCCCTTAGCTTCCACACGCCGAGCGCGACGGCGCCACAGAACAGTCCGTTCATCAATGGTACAAAGAGCGGCGACCACCACGCCCCGTCCGATCCGAACAGGCCGTAGACCGAGTCGGGCCACGGTACAGCCCTAAGAAAGACCAGGATCAGGACCATGCCCGGAGAGGACAACCAGTCAAACCAGTCGCGGGCGGGAGTCAGCATGGATGGAACCCAGGCGACTATGCCCGCAACGAAAGCAATCCAGAACAGGCGGTGACTGTTCATCGCTTCTTCCTCATGTCGCACAGAGTCGAAGTTGCTTCGACTCGGGGCAGACCCAACGCTATCGCCCCCGGATCGTTCTCCCTCAAGCCCGCATTCGAAAGTGCGAGATCTGGATCTCTTCCCCGATGTCCGCGTAGTCTCCGGCGCTTCGCGCGGCACGGTACTCGCCCCAGTTGATCGCCTGATACCGCGGCGATCCAGCCAACGGTGCGAAATCGGTGTCATAGCCCGGGTTGAAGAAATACGGTGCGCTGAACCTCTCCCGGCTGGCGTGGGCGGTGACCCGGTGCAGAGGTGCCGGATATCGATCGTTGGACCAGACCTGCACGACGTCGCCTATGTTGATGGTGAGGGCGTCCGGCACTGGCGCCACGGTTGACCATGCGCCGTCGTGCAACACCTGCAGCCCTGGCTGATCGTCCTGCAACAGCACCGTGACGGCGCCGGCATCGGTGTGGTGGCCTATGGCCAGGTGACCGTATTCCGGCACCGTGGGTGAATCCGGCGGCGCAGGATCGCTGCACGCGGGATAGTGGTTGAGCCTGAGGAAACTGGTGTGATCCCGGAAGCAGGCCCGCAGTGTATCGGGCGCCTGGCCAAGGTTGATGCTGAGTGCCGTCAGTATTCGATATGCGATGCGCTCGGCTTCCCGGGCGAACGTTTCCAGCGCCGGGCGGAAGGTCGCTGGCTCGGCTGGCCACTGTGGGCTGGCGGCGGCCATGGGACCCTCCCCCCCGGCCGGTCCGACATCGAATATCTCCTTCCAGTCGGGCACGTTCTTGGTCAGTTCGCGATCATAGAAACCCCAACTGTTTGTCGCCGTGCGCTCGACGGCAAGTTTCCGGTCGCGCGGCAGCGCAAAGAACTTCCGCATCCCGGTCAGGGCGTTGTCGCATACGGTCTTCGGCACGCCGTGACCGGTGACGTGAAAGAAGCCCCACTCCAGACAGGCGGCGTCGATATGTGCGAGGGTGCACGCATCCAGTGAGGAGATGTCGATGACGGGGACGCCGGTCCCCGGGGATTCGGTTCGCATGGGACCCAAGCATACCTGCCCGACAGCACCACTTCGAAGGCCGCTGAACCTGCCCTGAAAGCGCCCGTGGGGGCGATTGCACAGGCGGGTTTGTAAGCTATAATCCCGCTCTTGCTGATGCGGGGTGGAGCAGTCTGGTAGCTCGTCGGGCTCATAACCCGGAGGTCGTAGGTTCAAATCCTGCCCCCGCTACCAACGATGGCACGGAGGGTTCAGCTCGCAAGGAGCCTTCAGCCGGGCGAGATGCCCCGACCGCTGACGCATTAGGGAAAGCGCGGGCATTAGCCCCGTCGCCGGAGGCGAACCATGCGAGAGCCCCCTCGTTTGGGGTTCTTCGTTAGGTTGGAAGTCCGGCTCGCGTCAGCGACGGTGAGCCGGCCCGACGCGAACGAACGGTAAAAATGGGCGGGATCGCCCATTTTTTGTATGTGTAGGCAAATGTCGGCACGACGAAGTGAGAAGAAGGGAACAGGAACTGGAGCAATTGCTCGAGCCGACGGTAACGGGACTGGGGTACGAACTTTGGGGTCTGGAATACCTGTCAGGCGGCAAACGCGCAACGTTGCGGGTCTATATCGACGCGCCGAGCGGGGTGACGTTGGGGGACTGCGAGCGAGTCAGTCACCAGTTGAACGGCGTTCTGGACGTGGACGATCCGGTTCGGACGGTGCATACGCTGGAAGTCTCGTCACCGGGCCTGGACCGGATTCTGTTCAAGCCCCACCAGTACGCGGCGCACATCGGACGGGCGGTGGACCTGCGCTTGCGATTCCCGTTGGAAGGGCGCCGCAAATTCGTCGGCCTGATCGATGGTGTGCAAGGCGGGGATGTCATCTTGCGTATGAACGACACCGACACCACCTGCGCGGTTCCATTGGAACAGGTGCAGAGAGCGAGAGTCGTGCCCGGGGAGTCGGTAGATGAGTAAAGAAATTCTCACCGTTGTCGAGTCGCTGTCCCACGAGAAAGGGGTGTCGGAGGAGGTCATCTTCGGGGCGCTTGAGTCCGCGCTCGCGACGGCTACCAAGAAGAGGTATGTCGAGGATGCCGAGTTTCGCGTCGCGATAGACCGGGAAAGCGGCGACTACGAGACGTTTCGCTGTTGGCTGGTGATCGACCCGGAACGGGAGCTGGAGGAAGACGAATTTCCCAATCCGGACGCGGAACTGGAGCCGGACGAGGCAAAGGAAAAGGATGCGTCGCTCGAAATCGGCGACTTCTACGAGATCCCCGTCGAGTCGGTAGAGTTCGGCCGCATCGCGGCGCAGGCTGCGAGGCAGGTGCTCACACAGAAGGTCCGCGAAGCGGAGCGCGCGCAAGTCCTCGAAAAATACCTGCCCAGGGTCGGGCAACTGGTAAGCGGCTCGGTAAAGCGAACGACGCGGGAAGCGGTCATCGTGGATCTCGGCAACAACGCCGAAGCGATGTTGATGCGAACGTCGCTGATCCCGAGGGAGATTTTCCGCGTGGGTGACCGCATGCGCGCGCTGCTGACGGAAATCCGACCGGAAGTCCGTGGGCCGCAGCTCATGCTGTCGCGCACGGATTCCGAAATGTTGATCGAACTGTTCAAGGTGGAAGTGCCGGAGATCGCGGAGCACATCATCGAAATACGGGCCGCGGCCAGGAATCCGGGGTCGCGGGCGAAGATCGCGGTGTACACCAATGATGGCCGCATCGACCCCGTGGGGGCGTGCGTGGGCATGCGAGGTTCGCGCGTTCAGGCCGTGTGCAGCGAACTGGACGGAGAGCGGGTGGACATCGTCCTCTGGAATCAGGATCCGGCGCAACTGGCCATCAACGCCATGCAACCTGCCGAAGTCGTATCCATCGTGCTTGACGACGATACGCGCTCCATGGACATCGCCGTGCGGGAAGACAATCTCGCCCAGGCGATCGGCCACAAGGGAGAGAACGTCAGGCTTGCCAGCCAACTCACCGGCTGGGAGCTCAACATCATGACCGACGAAGAGGCGGCGCAACGCCAGGAGGACGAGGCACAGTCCTACATCCAACGGTTCATGGAGTCTCTTTCCGTCGGCGAGGATGTTGCCGGCGTGCTTGCGGAGGAAGGTTTCACCAGCATCGAAGAAGTCGCCTACGTTCCGATCGAAGAACTTCGCGCGATCGAGGGGTTCGATGACGAACTCGTCGAAGAACTCCGCACTCGAGCCAAGGATGCCCTGGTTGCCAAGGAGATGGCGTTGGGCGATCCGGAAGCGGGTGAGCCCGCCGAGGATCTGTTGAATCTCGATGGCATGGACAGCGAACTCGCCTACAAGCTTGCCGCGAACGCGATCGTCACCAGGGAAGACCTGGCCGAGCTTGCCACGCCGGATCTGCTCGACATCGAAGCCGGAATCGGCGAAGAGAGAGCAAGCGCACTGATCATGACGGCGCGCGCTCCCTGGTTTGAGGAAGCCGAATCCGAGGTTGACGCACTGTCCCCGTCGGACGGCGAGGGGAGCTGAGCCGTATGGCAGAAGTCACCGTCAAGCAACTCGCCATCGCGGTGGGCGTGCCCGTGGAGCGCCTGTTGAAGCAGATGCGCGATGCCGGCCTGCCGCAAAGGAACGAGGACGACTCCGTCAGCGACGAAAACAAGAAGGTGTTGCTCGCGTACTCGAAACGCGCCAAGGAGTCCGCACCGAGCCCTCCGAGGCGGGTCACTCTGAAACGTACCCAGCGCTCGGTGCTGGGACAGGGCCGCGGCGGGCATACCGTATCCGTGCAGCGCAAGCGGCGGCGTATCTATGTCAAGGGTGGCGAAACCGCCAAACCTCCGGTCGTCGCGAAGTCCGCCGCCGAGGCGAAGCCGAGCCAGGTCGAAATCGAAGCCGAGCGAATCCGTCAACAGGAGCTGGCGCGCAAGGCGGCGGAGGAAAAGGTCCGCGAGAACGCCGCGCGACAGCAGCGTGAGAAAGAAGAGCAGGAGCGGCGCCGGCAGGAACAGCTCGCGCGACTGGAAGAGGAAGCGAAGCGGGCAGCGGAAGCCGCGCGGGCTGCGGAGACCGCCAAATCGGCCACCCCCGCGGAGTCGGCAGGGTCCCAGGAACGCGTCGGGAAGCGAGTCAAGGACAGGATTGACCGATCGAGAGGCAGGGGCAGAGGCCGGGACGACGAGTTTGGGGACGGCCGGTCTCGCCGCCGGGAATTGTCGTTGAAGCGACAGGCCCGTCCTCCCAGGCGACGGGTCATGCCCACCAGCATTACCATCGAGACCAAGGGCGGCGAGTTCACGCGGCCCCAGGACGCGATCCAGCACGAAGTCGAATTGCCGGAGTTCATCCAGGTGGGCGAACTCGCCCAACGCATGAGCGTCAAGGCCGGAGAGGTCATCAAGACGCTCATGGAAATGGGTGTGATGGCTACGATCAACCAGCCGCTGGACCAGGAGACTGCCTCACTCGTGGTCGAGGAGATGGGCCACACGGTGAAACTGGTGGCAACCGACGAGATCGAGCAGGAACACAAGGAATCGCTGACCATCGACGACGGGGAAAGCGAACCGCGCTCCTCTGTCGTGACAGTGATGGGACACGTCGATCACGGCAAGACATCGCTGCTCGACTACATCCGCAATACCCGCGTCGTGGCCGGTGAGGCCGGGGGAATCACACAGCACATCGGTGCCTATCGGGTGACCACCGAGTTCGGCGACATCAGCTTCCTGGACACCCCGGGGCACGCCGCGTTCGCCGCGATGCGAGCGCGCGGCGCGCGCGCGACCGACATCGTCGTGCTCGTGGTGGCGGGGGACGATGGCGTGATGCCACAGACGGAAGAAGCGGTGCAACACGCCAAGGCTTCGGAAGTTCCCATCATCGTCGCGATCAACAAGATGGACCTGGAGGGTGCGGACCCGGACCGCATCAAGAATGAACTCTCGGCCCTCGATGTCATTCCGGAAGATTGGGGCGGAGACACCCAGTTCGTCGAAGTTTCGGCGGAGACCGGCGATGGCATTGATCGACTGCTCGAGGCGATCAACCTGCAGGCGGAGATACTGGAGCTGAAGGCGGTTCCCGATGCGCCGGGGCAGGGCGTGGTGGTCGAATCCCGCCTCGACCGGGGACGCGGACCGGTGGCCACGCTATTGGTGCAGAACGGCACCTTGAGGCGTGGTGATGTCGTGATCGCCGGCGAACACTATGGGCGCGTCCGGCTGATGATGAATGAGCGCGGAGAACCTGTCGAAGATGCGGGCCCCTCGGTGCCGGTCGAGATACTGGGATTGAATGCAACTCCGGAGGCGGGAGACGATTTCTCCGTCGTGGCCGACGAACGGCGCGCGCGGGAACTCGCGGGGTTCCGGGCGGACCAGAGCCAGGCGCAGCGGAACGTCAAGCAGGCGGCCAACATCGAGAGCATCTTCGCCGACCTGGCGCAGGGCGAGAAGCGTGTCCTGAAGATTGTGCTGAAGGCGGATGTGCGCGGCTCCCTGGAGGCAATCTCCCAGGCGTGCGGGAATCTCGGCAACGACGAGGTCGGCGTCAACATTGTCTGGGCCGGCGTCGGCGGCATCTCGGAGTCCGATGCCATGCTGGCGTTGACCTCCGACGCCGCGATATTCGGTTTCAACGTGCGCGCGGACAACAACGCCAAGGCGGTCATCGAGCGAGAGGGCCTTGACCTGCACTACTACAGCGTGATCTACGAACTCCTGGACGACATCAAGGGCATCCTGGAGGGCCTCCTGGCGCCGGAGATTCGCGAAGAGATTGTCGGGATGGCGGAAGTTCGGGACGTATTCCCGGCGCCGCGCTTCGGCCAGGTCGCCGGTTGCATGGTGGTCGACGGCACCGTCGCGCGGAACAAGCAGATTCGCGTCCTGCGAGACAACGTGGTCATTTACGAGGGCGAACTGGAGTCGTTGCGGCGTTTCAAGGACGATGTCGCCGAAGTACGCAGTGGCCTGGAATGCGGTATCGGCGTTCGCAACTACAACGATGTGCGCATTGGCGACAAGATCGAAGTCTTCGAATCCGGAGAAGTCGCCCGGACCCTCTAAGTCCGAAACACTCACCGATTTACCTGCAGTGTGACCGAATGTCATTTGATTCCAATAGCGAACGAGTACTCCGCGTAGGTGCCTACCTGCGGGAAGAGGTGTCGCGGGTAGTCATGCGTGGCACCGGCGACCCGCGGTTCGGGCTGACGAGCGTGACGGATGTTCGGGTCAGCCGCGACCTCTCGGTGGCCGACGTCTACGTGAGTTCGCTGTCGGCATCCACGGATGCCGACCGAACCGATCTCGTCGAGGCGTTGCGCAACGCGGCGGGGTTCATTCGTTCGGAAATCGCGCAGCGCGATGGATTGCGGAAGACGCCGCGCCTGCGCTTCCATTACGACGACCTGCTCGAATCGGGTCGCCGGCTCGAGGCACTGATCGACGAAGCGGTGGCGCTCCGGGAAGGGCTTGATCCCCGCATGGACGCTGCGCGATCGGAGGGCGACTGATGGCGCGCAGACGTCCACGGGGCCGGAACGTGCACGGCATCATGGTGCTCGACAAGCCGCAGGGCATGAGTTCCAACGATGCGGTGCAGAAGGCCAAGCGGCTCTTCGCCGCGCGCAAGGTCGGTCACACCGGCAGCCTGGATCCCCTGGCGACGGGGGTGCTCCCGCTGTGTTTCGGCGATGCGACCAGGTTCTCCCGCTACCTGCTGGAGTCCGACAAGAAATACACGGCGCGGGTTGTGCTGGGTGTGAGCACGGACAGCGGCGATGCGGACGGGAAAGTCGTGAATGAGCGGCCGGTCGGCAAACTGACCACGACGGCCTTGGACAAGGCGCTCGACGCATATCGCGGCGAGATCCAGCAGGTGCCGTCGATGTTCTCGGCGGTCAAACACCAGGGCCAGCCGCTTTACAAGCTCGCGCGGCAGGGAATCGAGGTCGAGCGAAAGGCCAGATCGGTAACGGTCTATTCCAGTGTGATCAGCGAATTCGAGGGCGACGAACTCACCCTCGACATTCATTGCAGCAAAGGTACGTACGTACGCACCATCGTTCATGAACTCGGCGAGTCGCTCGGTTGCGGCGCGCATGTCAAGGCGTTGCGGCGAACCATGGCGGGACCGTTCACCGAGCGCGACCTGGTGACGTTCGAGATGCTCGACCCTGCACGCGGCGAGGGCGGGGAAGAGAATGACAGGAATCGGCTGGATGACCGGTTGCAGCCGGTGTGGACTGCGGTTCGACAATGGCCTCAAGTTACTTTGACGGGCGACGCAGCATACTATTTGCGCCAGGGACAACCTGTGATCGTGCCGCACGCCCCCACAGCGGGGTGGGTGCGGCTCGCCGAAGCGGCCTCTACGGAGGTGTCTGAAGGCAACGGCGCGCGGTTTCTGGGCGTGGGCGAAGTCCTCGACGACGGCCGCGTGGCGCCGAGACGCCTGATTCCCGCGAATTGAACACGTAAACGACGCAAGATTGAGACAGTGAAACAGCGACTGACAGACTTGGAGCAGAAAAAATGGCGCTGACCGCACAAACCAAACACGAGATCGTGAAGGAGCATCAGCGAAGCGACAACGACACCGGCTCGCCGGAAGTCCAGGTGGCGCTCCTTACCCACAACATCAACTCGCTGCAGGCGCACTTCCGCGAGCATGCCAAGGACCATCATTCCCGCCGGGGTTTGATTCGCATGGTGAACCAGAGAAGGAAGTTGCTCGACTACTTGAAAGACAAGGACAGCGAAAGATACACGGCGTTGATTCAGCAACTCGGATTGAGACGCTAGAGACGTCAACAGGAGAAAGAAAGAAGTGAATCCAATAAGACAAGAATTTCAGTTTGGCGACCACAAGGTGGTTCTCGAGACGAACCGGGTCGCCAAACAGGCGTCGGGGAGTGTGCTTGCATCGATGGGCGAGACGGTCGTGCTATGTACCGCCGTCGCCGAAAGAGAAGCACGCCCCGACCAGGGATTTTTCCCACTAACAGTGAACTACGAAGAGAGAACCTACGCCGCCGGCAAGATTCCCGGCGGTTTTTTTCGCCGGGAGGGGCGTCCCAGCGAGAAGGAGACGCTCACGTGTCGCCTGATCGACAGGCCGATTCGGCCGCTGTTCCCGAAGGGGTTCATGAACGAGGTGCAGGTGATCTGCACCGTCATGTCCGCGGAGCGGGACATGGACCCGGACATCGTTTCCATGATCGGGGCGTCCGCTGCGCTCTCGTTGTCCGGTGTTCCCTTCGCGGGACCCATCGGCGCGGCCAGGGTCGGATTTGAAGATGGCGCATACCTCCTCAATCCGGGCCATGAGGTGCTGGCGGGATCGTTGCTCAACATGGTCGTGGCCGGCACCGAATCCGCCGTGCTCATGGTCGAGTCCGAAGCGCAGGAACTGACCGAAGACCAGATGCTTGGCGGTGTGCTCTTCGCGCACCAGGAGATGCAGGTGGCGATCGAGGCGATCAAAGCGCTGACGGCTCAAGCCGGCAAACCGAGGTGGGAGTGGCAGGCGCCGGCGGAAGACAGCGCGCTTCTCGATCGCCTCAAGGCCAAGGTGGGCAACGGACTCGGCGAGGCGTACAGCACTACTGACAAGCAGGAGCGACAGGATCGCGTGCGCGCGTTGCGTACCGAGGCCATCGAGGAGATTTCCGGCGAGGAGGTTGAACCGGGCGACGTGGGCGACAGCTTCGCCAAGCTCGAAAAGTCACTCGTTCGAGAACGCATCCTCGCTGGTGAACCGCGCATCGACGGCCGCGACCTGGACACCGTTCGGCCCATCGATGTCGAGGTGGGTCTTTTGCCCAGGACACACGGCTCGGCGATGTTTACCCGGGGCGAGACGCAGGCCATTGTCGTGACGACCCTGGGCACGCTGCGCGATGCGGCCAGGATTGAGGCGCTGCAGGGCACATACAACGACCAGTTCATGTTGCATTACAACTTCCCGCCTTACAGCGTTGGCGAAACGGGCTTCATGACTGGTCCGAAACGACGGGAGATCGGCCATGGCCGACTGGCCCGCCGGGGCATTGGCGCTGTTTTGCCGGATCTGGAGAACTTCCCGTACACGATTCGCGTCGTGTCGGAGATTACGGAGAGCAACGGCTCGAGTTCCATGGCGAGCGTATGTGGCGCGTCTCTCGCGCTGATGGATGCTGGCGTGCCTCTTCGGGCGCCGGTTGCGGGCGTGGCCATGGGATTGGTGAAGGACGAAGACCGTTTTGCGGTGCTGACGGACATCCTGGGCGACGAGGATCATCTCGGCGACATGGATTTCAAGGTCGCGGGCACCGCCGAGGGTATTACCGCGCTCCAGATGGACATCAAGATCGACGGTATCACCGAGGAAATCCTGGAGACCGCGCTGGAGAAGGCGAACGCCGCGCGGTTGCACATCCTGGGTGAGATGAACAAGGTCATCTCCGTCTCGCGCGAGTCGCTGTCGGATCACGCGCCGGCGATGGTGGCCCTAAAGGTCCATCCAGAGAAGATTCGCGACATCATCGGCAAGGGTGGCGCGACCATCAAGGGCATCGTCGAAGAGACGGGTGCCACGGTCGACGTCGAAGACGACGGCACGGTGCGCATCTACGCCGAGGACAAGGAAGCCAAGGATGCCGCGGTCGCCCGGGTCGAGGAAATCACCGCCGAAGCGGAAATTGGCAAGATCTATAACGGCAAGGTCGCGCGCATCGAGAACTACGGCGCTTTCGTGAACATTCTCCCGGGCAAGGATGGTCTATTGCACATCTCGGAGATCGCCCGCGAGAGAGTGGAGAAGGTCAGGGACTACCTGGAGGAAGGTCAGGATGTGGATGTGGTCGTCCTCGACGTCGACCAGCGAGGCCGCATCAGGCTCTCCATGAAGGAGCTACCCAACTACGCCGCGTGAGTCTGCTCGCGGTCGGTCATGGAGGTCTCTCCACGCAGCGCGGGAGTTCGTCGATTCGCGCCCAGAGGCTTAGAGTTCACCCGTTTTCGACCGCACGGGTGACCTGCGGCTTGGGGGTGGTCTCGAATTCGCGAACGCTCGCGAGGAGCCATCGCTCCAGGGCGCGGATCGTCATCGGAAGTCTGTCCCCACGGAGGGCACACTCCCAAACGATGGCAACTCGCCAACCTGTTTTGAGGAGTTGGCCCTTCGAACGGTGGTCCCGCTCGACGTTGCTCTTGAACTTGGCTTGCCAGAAGTCGGGCCTGGTGGCTGGCGTGGTTGCGTAACGGCACCCCGAATGGCGATGCCAGAAACAGCCGTGAACAAAGCAAACCGCACCGTGGCGACGCAGGACAAGATCGGGTTTTCCGGGGAGATTCCGGACATGGAGCCTGAATCTGAATCCGCGCCTGTGAAGTGCCCGTCGAAGGGTGAGTTCCGGTTTGGTGTCCTTGCCCGATATGCCCGCCATCATTCGAGACCGGGTGGCCTTATCGACGATGTCAGTCATCGGCTGCTCTGTACGCCTGTCCGATCGCTCCGGAACCCTGATTTCACGCGAGGCCAGCCACAAGATCAAGCTTCGACTCGCAGCATGGGTAATGGAGACGGCTCAGGTGCGGGTTTGGGGTTCCTACGTGGAATCCAGCGATTGCAGGGGGGACGCGACCTTGGCCAGATTCACGAGTTGTCTGATCTTGGCATTCGGCCCTGGCTCGCGAGGCTCGTTCGCAGGTCCAAGAACGAAGGGGCAATCAGATACCGATGAGGAAACTGGTTCCCGTCATCGATCTGTTTTCGGGGCCGGGAGGGTTGGCGGAGGGATTCGCTGCGCCGAACAAGAAGGATGGACGCCGGCGCTTTCGGGTTGTCCTATCGATTGAGAAGGACGCGGTAGCGAACCGCACTCTGAGACTGCGGGCGTTCTTTCGGAAGTTCCCGTCGGGGTATCCGGCCAGATACTACAAGTACCTGAATGGTGCGATAGGCGATGAGCCGGACTGGCCCGCGCTTTACCCCAAGAAGTGGCAGGAAGCGTGCGACGAAACCCCTTGCGTCGAACTCGGAACGGACGCAGCAGCTTGCGTCATGAAGAAGAAGATTTGCGCGATTCGCAAAGAGCATGGAGACAGAACAGTGCTCCTTGGGGGACCGCCCTGCCAGTCCTACTCCGTAGCGGGCCGCGCTAGGAATGCGGGCAATCCCGACTACAAGATCGACGAGGATGATCGGTTGTCGCTGTACAAGGAATATGCGGTCACACTCGCGTTGCTCCAACCGACGGTTGCGGTGATGGAGAACGTGAAGGGGATGCTCTCGGCCCGATACAAGGACGAGCCGGTTTTCGACGATGTGATGGACGCCCTGCGGAACGCGGGAGGAACGGGTCGTTACCGTCTTTTTGCTCTATCTCCGGCCACCGGAAGCCGTGAGTGGGCCGATGGACTCGACCCGAAGGACTTCTTGGTACGCGCGGAAGAGCATGGTGTGCCACAGCGGCGACACCGGGTCTTCGTGATCTGCATCCGAAGCGACGTTGCTTCAAAAATGCCGAAGGAGATACTCCCAAAGCTCGAATCCAAGGAGGCTCGCGTCACTGTAAGCGATATCGTCGGAGAGATGCCGCCGCTTCGGAGCAGGCTAAGTCGCGGAGATGATGCCCAAGCATGGCAAAGCGCGGTTGAGAATGCTCACGAGTTGGTGGGGAGGCACTTGCCCGTCATGTCTCAGACGCTGGAAAACGAGTTCCGAAGTGCGCTAGAGCTAGCACTGGAATCAGCAAGAGGCCAGTCCCTACCCTTTCGCGACGAGACTACAACTGGCGCAGCGGCTTGCGCAGACTCATGTCCCGAAAGCCTTCGCGATTGGTTGAGCGATAAGAAATTGGTCAGGCTGTCAAACAACGAAACAAGGGGCCACATTCGGGAGGATATCGGGCGCTACCTCTATGCGGCCGCGTTCGCGAGCACGTTCGCAAGATCTCCGAGGGCGGCGGACTTCCCAAGTGAACTGGCGCCGAAACACGCAAACTGGGAGAGCGGGAAGTTTGCTGATCGATTTCGGGTCCAGTTGGCCGATGATCCGGCAACAACAATTACGAGCCACATCTCGAAGGACGGGCACTACTTCATTCACCCCGACCCGCGTCAGTGCCGGAGCCTGACGGTTCGGGAAGCGGCCCGATTGCAGACCTTTCCAGACAACTACTTCTTCCACGGCGGTCGGACTCAGCAGTATGTGCAAGTCGGCAATGCTGTGCCGCCGTATTTGGCGTGGCAGATCGCGGAGCAGGTTGCGAAAGTCCTCGGATACCGCGACCGGATTTTGTCTCGGTCGACTCCTCGGCGGGGCCTGCAGGTAGCAAACGGCTCGCGTCGACGCCGGGCACGCACTACCAGCGTACCGGTCGAACCTTAGATCGACATAAGCCCGGCGGACGTTTCGGACAAGGCTGCGACGGGGACCAAATACGAGAGAGCAAGGCGGCGCTTTCGCTCCTATTTGGAACACTGCCGACCACGGCCCAAGCATATTCGCCACAGTCGGGCTTCAGAGGCTTTCAACCGTCCGCGCCCCGCCTCGCCGCGTCCGACAAATGGTACCCCCATCCTCGCCGAGATCGGCTTCCTTCATACCCCTTTTGCCCGATAACCGTTCGGTCCGACTTTCCTTAACCTAGTGCTCTTCCCTTTTCGTCGTGAAACTGAGCTTATCGACGACCCATTGAGTATCCGTTTCCGGGTAGTGCTCCTTCGGTCCGCCCGGTTGCTCACTCTCCTGTAGAATCCTCAAGAAATCCGAGAGCGTCCCTTCTGTGCGCCGTTGTCTGACTATTTCGACGGCATTGAAGAAGGTGAGCCAATTGCCATACGCGACGTCGCCCGGCTTGTCGATCTTCCTGAGCGGAAAGGCAAAGTGCCTAGTCACAACAATTCGTTTGGGCCTAGCTAAGGGGAATGACCTCCGAAGCCGTAGGGAACCCCTAATCTGATCCGCACTGTTTCCGTCGAGCCACGCCTCTGTGATCCTGAGCCACCGCTCAACTTGCTGTTTCAACCTGCTGCTCCTTGACTGCATCGAACTCATGTCCATACCGTATGGATCTTGGTGCTTTATCTGGACAAGCAACACGATTCCGGTACGCCACTCAGCGACCACAAGGTCGATGTCCGTCTTCCCTTGGCCGTTGGCGGTTATCACAATATTGTTGCGATACTCGAGCTGCGGAAATGCGTCATCGAGCACGCGCTTCATTGCAGCCCGCATCGCATGCTCCCGTGTTCTCTGATGACGGTCATAGTCCCGAGGGAAGTGCTGTCTAAGTGAGACCAACAGAAACTGTGTCGGTGCCGAGTACGAGCCGGCCTGGCAACGAATCAGGTCGTGATCGGAACAGCGAATGAGAGGTGGTAGCGGACAACCTGGCCGATCTAGAACGTTCAAGCTGTTGCGTCCGACAGACAGCACCTCCAAGATCGTTCGGGCCTCATCGATCGTTGTCTTTTCGGCCTCGGCGCTACCAAGAGAACTGAGCGCGTCCACAGAACTGAGCGCGCCCGATATGTCTTGAACAAGTTGCGGTACCTCTGTTGAGATCGTCAATACGTCCTCCATCCTTACTTCTGGGTGCTTTGCTACCAGGGCTTCGGCGAACCGCTCGTGCTTCATCGCAATCGATACGAGGAATGTAAGGGATTGTAGGAATTTCCCAAAAGCAACTCCTCCAAACTCTAGGGCGTGGTCAAAGGAGTCGTAACCATCGCTCGATCGAACACGATGGTCTGCTATCGCAAGAAAATAGGCGTCGACGGTCGGATCCGCATCATATCCAATGAAGTGATCCTTAAACGGGTAGACAAGCTCAGGCAAGAGAGTCTCAACCTGCGAACCCAACTTCCTACCAAGATCCGATCCTACAATCTCGCGTAGCGAGTACTCGGACAGCAATCGATAGTGGTCCGAAACTGCACGTTCGTAATACTCGTCGTCAGGAATCGAACAAGGTAGAGTTATCCTGAACTCGAGATCCCCGACCTGTTCAATCTCACCAAGCCCATGGCTGACCGCCTGTGCTACGCGACGCCCGTGCTGGATCATGCCCAGCCCTACGCTGATGTCGAGAACCCGGGTAGCGATTGTCGCCTGGCGGCGGAAGGTCACCGTCGGAGCATCGAACGATGGGCGAGCGCCTAGCGCGAGTTTGATAAGGCGCGATACGCCGAGTTGTAGGATGTAGAACTGTTCCTCATGCTCCTGTGACGGGTCGTCTTCCCTTGCCAAATTGTAGGCGTACCAGTCGAGTTCATTTATGGCTGCGCGCAACAATATTCCGAGGTTGTCCGATGCAAGGATCGGCAGGAATTTGGCCTCCTGATCGTTGAGGGCGCCAAAAAACGCCTGTAGCTGTCCACTCATTCAGAAAACCCCGGTACGGCTTGTACTCCCCGCCATCGTGCAACCGACGCAACACCGCCCGCCCGCCATCATGTAGTGGCCACTCCTCCCCAACGTCCGGCACGAAGTAAATGGCAATCCGGAACTGCCAGAGTCAGGGTGGGCAACGAGTTGAGTGCTTCCTGCGGACGACCGGGCATATCCCGCGTCCGCATTCTACGCGTCGCTTTCAACCGCGGCGAAGCGTCGAGGAGCTGCGAGGCGGTTAGATGGCTTGCGAGAGGCGCCAAAGGCTCCGGCACTTCGTCCTATGAGTTTGTCCGAATACCCAAACGTCCTATCGACACCATCTTCAACTCCCCGGTCCGAGGTCAACAACGGTTCGAGAAAAAGCCCATCCCTGGTAGGTCTGGAGTGCCAATGAGCAGGCCCCGGTCAAGCAGTCGATTTCCGGTCTCGCAAGAGGTTTCGGGAAGCAGGACGCAGCCATGGCAGGCCGCAAGGTTCGCATTGTCACTCCCCTGTCCCGCACTCTCGATGCAGACCGGGTCGCTGGAACACCATTCTGCTCGACGAATTGCGCGGTCGACTATGGCTCTCAACCGATCTGGCTCGCCTTGGCGGACAAGTCCTCCAAGGGTGCCCTCGGAGTCGCCCGAGGCGGTGTAGATCAGCACTCCCTGCATGGGTCGGTCGGGCTCGTCGGACTCGCAGTAAATGCGCTCCCGTAGGGATGCGCTTCCATAGCCACAATCGAAGCTCAACTGTCCGATCATCGCATGGGCGAACGTGTGCAGGAAAACGTACTTCGCTGTGATCTCGACTTCGTCCAAGCCTCGTTCAATGCGACGGCGGTTGTAATGCTCCTTCAATCCCGAAATGCGCCTTTTCACGAGGGGGTCTTCGCCCCAGGCTTGGAGCGCGTGCGCGGTGAAGTCAAGGAAGATGCCTTCTCCGTACACAACAGTGGCTGGCCGCCAACGGATGTCGTCGTCCTCCGCGATGGGAAGGAGCTCTGCTGATCCAGGGTCCGCGACGGGAAGAAGCCGGGAGAATCCAACGAGCACGCGGGTCTCCCGGAGTTTCCTCACGAGACACACGCTGGCGAAGTACGCCGACAGATCGGCCCCATACGGAGCAGGATCGCGCACGTCCACCAGCAGGTCGGTAGTATCCCCTCCTCTGCCCGTTCGGAAGGCCTCGTACTCTTGGCGCCGAAACTCTTCCTCGGATCGAAGCCGCGCACGGTCAAGCGTTGCGGTGCCGTCGAGCTTCGTCTGTGCAGCGTCTCTGAGTTCTTGTGGATCGACTTGGTAGATTGAAGCGATGGCTTCGCAACGGACGGCCTGAATGTACTTGCCGTCATCCAAGCCTGCGACCAGCGTATCCCAGACCTTGGGCTGCTCGAGAATCTTGTTGATGGTCCGGCTCGTGTCCTCACCCCAGAGCGGGAGATAAATCGATGACACCGTCAGCGGGAAATAGACGTTGGAAGCGCCGCGCTGCACGACCCGGAGGAACTCACCGCACCGTCCGGTGTGATCGTCGTTCTTGCCGAGCCAAGGCATGCTTCCCGAGCAGTCGTGGCCGATCCTGTGCAATGCGCCGCCCGACTCCGGGGCAAAGTTGAAGGTTCCCGTCATGGTTTCCGATTTCCCGCAACTGCAGGCGATCCTGACTCCGGAAAGGCTGGCCGACGAGCGTCCCGCGAGAAGCCGCAGCTTGTGGGTTCGGTCCCAGTTGCCATCCCTGTGGACCCACTGCATGAAAGGGAAATCTTCGATGTGCCCCTTCGAGCACGCGGCAATGAATCGGCTCGGAATTAGATAGGGACGCCTCCGTTCGGGAAGGGATTCGCAGTCTAGGCCTGGCCGGCAGGGACATCTCATTCGGCCGCCATAAAGCGGAAGGAGTTCCATGGCGCCCCGACGCGGGCAGTAATGCCAACGGGGAAAACGGACGAAAGGAATGAACTGGTTGGCATGCTCGACCCCTTGGCCCCGTTCCCGGTGTTCCGGAGGAAGCCTGAAGTGAGTCTTGTTGAGACGCGCCTGGAGGCGCTCTTCTCGCACGAGCCAGTCGGTCGGGCATTCTTCCTTCGCGAACGGCCACTCGTCTAACCCGGCGGTCATGAGAGATTCGTCACCCCGGAAGTCCACGAGGGCGCCAATGCCAAATGGACTGATGAGCTGGGCTCGTCGGATCGGTCTGAGATTTGGCATGACTACGGTTGGTTCCTGTTCGGGGAAGGACTGTTGTTGGGTTGGTTCAGAATGGTGCCTCTTGGCCGTACCCTCCGGACAACGGACGAGCGGCACAGTCGGCGTCGACATTCCGCATGGAACTCGGTGTCGGGAAGGGCCAGTCGTACCAAAGGGGATGACGCTGGGAGCCCGCGGGAAACATCAATGGCATTTCCTCCGACGGGTAGCCGAAGCCGCCATACCGCGGTGGGGGAGCATCGGACCATTTGCGCAGAATCTCATCAATCTGCTTCTCTGTGCCGAGCCATTCGTTCGGGTCGGAGGACATGACCCTTTCCCGGATGGTTGTTTTGATTCTCTGCACGATTTCGTCTTCTGGAGGGTAGTTCGGACGGGCACGCAAATCCTCATCTCCCCAGAAGCGTGCTAATACGACCACGAGGGCGTGGAGCGCGCGTTCCCGCACCGGTACGGCAAATGGCGTCACACTCGTAGGCTCGACATGCTGGTAGATGGCGTGATGGTACGACCGGAAGTGCTCGTAGTGAGATCGATCTCTCGGCTTGAATGGGTTGTAGTTCGTCACGACGATCCCGGGACGCTCGATGTCTCGCCCAATGCGACTCGACGCCTGTATGTATTCGGAGGTCATCTTCGGCTGTCCGACAATCGTCATCAGACTCAGCCGTGGAACGTCGAGGCCGACCTGGATCATGTTTGTGGCGAAACAGACGTCGATTACGTCTGATGCCGCAGAGCTGTCGTATCGGGCGAACAATTGCTGAAGAACACCCGGGATTTCGCTGCTTTGGACCCGGCTCGTCAGTTCCACGTCCCTGTTGATGAACCTGCGCGGATCGACGGAAGCGGATCTCACCACGTCAAGGCGTAGACCCAGACGGTCCCACATCGCATTGAGAAACTCCCGGATGTCGGCACGGATGAGCGTTGCCGCGTGACCGAGTTCCCTGAGACTGTTGAAATAACCCATCATCGTCCAGTACGGATCGATTACGTCGTCCTCTGTGGGCGCGAAGAGCTTCGGCGCTTGGAGGAGCGCTCCCATCGTT
The DNA here is from genome assembly GCA_965203615.1 of Candidatus Azotimanducaceae bacterium. Lineage (GTDB taxonomy): Bacteria > Pseudomonadota > Gammaproteobacteria > Pseudomonadales > Azotimanducaceae > VXNE01. The sequence goes on along the minus strand of OZ241900.1, from coordinate 1,989,653 downwards.
CGCACCTGGGCCGTCACGTGAGAAGGGAGCGCAGTGGCATGGACGCCAACGTACAGCCGTCCCACCTTGTCCTCCCGTTCTTCGGCGAAAAACGAGTCTCCCGCCTTTAGAGCTTGTGGCGGAAACAGAAAGGCGGATCGTCCGTAGAGGCCCTTCACTTGGCTCTCGGCCCGGGAAATCGTTGCCGTCGATGCGATAATCTTTGCGCGAGTGCGCGTCGCCTCTCTTTCTTCCACGCAGAGTGCGTCGACTACCGTTTCGTAGTGTCCGACCATCGATCCGAGCGGCCCCGAAATCAGGTGCAACTCGTCTTGGATGATGAGTTCCGGTGGGGACCAGGGTGTATCGATCCCGAACATGCTCCGGGCAGATGGCTGGAAAGCGAGCATTGCGAACTTATCCACCGTCCCGATCAGAAGCGTGGGTGGTGACTCATAGATTTGCTCGTCGATGACCGCAAGCGGAAGCCCGTCACCGGAGTTGAAATCGCAATCGGGGTCTTCGCAGATGAGTCGCACGCGGGCCGGATGCGCCAGTTTCCGGTAGCCCTTGCATCTCGTACCTCTTCCGATCTGTTGTGGCCCCATGGCGGCACCGCACCACGGACAACTGAGCATGATGAACTTGTTGACGCCGCGGCCCGACTGAAGCTGCCTCAGCGTTTCGACAGCGTTCTTCTCGTTATTGGGCGTGACCTCGCCACCTACCCACAGGCCGATCGAAAAGCGTTCCGAGCCCAGCGTGCCCATCTCTCTACGCCGAATGATTTCACACGCGCACATGAGAGAGGCGGCGCGCTGAAACTGCTGCGTCGTCAACAGCCTGAGCGTGTAGCGCATGAGAATGCTGGTTCCCGCGTTCTTGGGATCCCGAAGTCGTCTCAGGAACATGGTGAAGGCGGAGAGTCCCAGATACGCCTCTGTCTTTCCGCCTCCGGTCGGAAACCAGATCACGTCGACGAGATCACGTTCCCGACAGCCGGGATCAGCGATTGCCTTGAGATTCATGAGAATGAACGCCAGTTGAAATGGTCGCCACTGGCGTTCCGGATCGTCATAGCACGGCCGGTCAAAGAGTTTCTCGATCACCAGGCCACCGGACTTGGCGACCCATGATCGCGTCGACTGGGACGAAATCGCGTAGTGGATCTGCTGCATGAGCATGGCTTCGTTCATCAGCCGGAAGGCGCGGGCCACATCGGACTCCTGCTGAAGGATCGCGATGCCCTCCCGTAGGCGTCGAAGGCACTCGCGGCAATTGCGCATGTGCTTCCGCGCAGTCGCCTTCAGAGCAGAGGACAATTCGGATCTTGCATCGATCTCTCGCTCTCGCTCAGCGATCCAATCTTCGTACTGGTCCGCGAGCCTCGCACAGAGGGCGAATGCCTCCTCCGTTTCATGGGAAGCAAGATCCTGCATCCTCAGTTCCAGTCCTTCGACCTGTGTTGGCAGAACTGGCTTGAGATCGTATGTGGGAAGCACCTCGGTCCTGATAAGGGTGCTGCGTCCATCCTTCGGATCGGCCCATTCCGGCGCGCAACCGTGACCGATAGCGAACGTTTGCTTGTGCAGATACAAGAGCTGAAGTGACATCTCCTCTGGATCGTCCGGATCGCGAGACCGCTCCGGATAAGCCAAGAAAGGGGCCTCGCCATCGGCGCCCTGCACCGCGAATCCACATTGGAAAAAGCAGTCGGAATTATCGGGTACCTTCCCTTCCCGTAGCCGGCGATTGACGAGCGTAAACGTAATCAACCGTCCATTGCGGGGTTGTTTCGACTCCGTGTGTGGTCGGCTCACCACATGAAGCGAAAGGCAAGGACGTCCGTTCTCTTCAAGGACGGTCTTCTCGACGACCACCGTTCCGTCACCGACAAGCTCGGCGGCGAAAAGGTCTACGGAGCGAGTAAGGGGTTGCCGCCACCAGGCCTTGGGATAGAACTCCCGACCGTCCTTGTCCCTGCGCGTCTGCCACGCGAGTTCCTCGTGCTCGTAGATACCCGCTGACACGTCGACGCGAATACAGTCGGGTACTTCCACGAGGGCAGTAAGTCCCATGGCGCTCGGGAGAAACTCGTTTGCAAGCGTCACGTCTCGCTCGGTGTCGGGCGGCGTCTCTCCCGGGCTGACTTCGACGGCCCCGGGTTCGTAGTCCAGACTCTCAACGATCTCGTCCGGTTCGGGGGATTCGGCCTCTCCCGTGACGTCTTCGTCCTCGGCTGTCCCGTCTTGGCTAAGGACCGAGGCCCTCATGGGAAAAAGGATGCCGGCACCATAGCGCTGCCTTGGCGGATCCTGGGGCCGGAGAATCTCCTCGCCGTCGATCTGAACAGCGGGGTGTCCGGGAGAGGGGCCTATGAGTTCCCTTCGCAGAAAGTCGACGATGAAGTCCCTGGCGTTGAGAGTTTCGCTCATCGCTGAATCTCCTGCGCCATGCCCTTGCTGATCCTGCGCTGCAGGGAAGCTCGAGCGCCGTCACTTACCATGAGAATCAGCAGGCTCCTGGCCCTCGACATCGCCACATAGAGGAGTGACTGCTGTCCATCCGAATCCATTTGTTCGATGTCCACAATGATGACTACCGGACTTTCCAACCCCTTGAAGGAGTGAATGGTCGAGAAATTGAGAGAACGCCGGACCCTCTTCATCCCACGGGAAACGTCTACGATTGGGAAACGGGAAACGCTCTCCACTCCAGCCAAGGTGGAATTCTCCAACCGTCGTGGCGATAAGATCATCAAGTTCTCCATGGGCATGCCCTCTCTTTCGAGCCGCTCCACCACTCCTGTAAGGGACTTCGCGAGATCGGCCGGCTTTTTCCAGTACCTGTGTTCCACCGGAAGCCCCATCTCGTCGCCAAGTCTGAATGGAGCCTTGTCAAAGCCTGACAAAAGCGTGGTTTCCTCGGCGATCCGTCGTGTGTTCCTGCAATTCAACGTCAAACGCGCACGCACGAAGTGATCGCAGTAGCGAGCGAGGACGGCGACCGGGTCTTTCGTGCCGCCATAAAGCGCCTGTCGTGTGAAGTCACCGAAAGCCGCCCAACTGCCACCAGCCAGACCACCAGTCAAACAGAGGTTCAGGATGTCGAGCATCTGCTCGCTACAAAGATCTTGGGTTTCGTCCATCACGACGACCTCGAAAGGGGTTCCCAACTCCTCCAGTGAGAGTTCGCCATACAACGGGTAGGTTTCCGCGAACAATACTCTGGTGTCGCCACGCTGATTTGCTGTTCGCTCTTCCTTGCGGAATTCGTCGGCGAAGCTGCTCTCTAGGATGAGGCGCCTCACAATCGCATGCCATGTGCCGGCTACGACATCCGTGCCCTTAGTCTGCTGATCCAGCCATTCTCCGAGAAGACGGTTGAAGCAAACGAGAGCCACCCTCGAACCGTTAGCGCTCGCCCGGCGCGCGTACTCCAAGGCGAGCAACGTCTTGCCTGTTCCGGCTGCTCCCTCGAAGAGGCATCGAGGATTGGCTTCAAGTTCGTCCAGCCTGGCGTATTGCTCTTCAGTCAGCCGCAACAACTGCTCTTCGGTGCGTCCGACAGATACGCTTTTCGCTACGATCAACTCGAAGTCCGGGCGCAGGAAATTCCTGATCGCCTTAGTCTCGGGACGAGTTGGGCGACGGTCTCCGTGGGGCGGCTGGAATTCACGGAGCCGTCGATGCACGACGCGCATGATCGACTTGGATATCGGACCCCGTAGGTCGTCGGAGTCGATGGCATCAGAACGCTCGAATTCCGGTGTGGCCGGTGGACAGGGCACGTCCGGAAAGACGACTGCACAACCGATTGGACACCGGGTTTCGGGAGCGAAACCCCCGAAATGGCGGACTATCGCGTCGCGCAACGCGAACATCGAGTCCCTGGCCTGCATGAATGGGCTCTTCTTGAGCACCGCCACATTCCCGTGACGGTCCTTCGTCCGCCACACTCCCGTCTCACAAGACAGACGTCCACCCTTGACTTCAAGGCAGACAACGCCTTCACCCGGAATGATGAGGACAAAGTCTATCTCGCCATACGGCCCAGTCGGCCTGCGCGCAATCCCAAGCGAGTGGAGCACGGTCCAGTCAGTCGTTGCAGGATCGTTTTTCAGAAGGCCGAAGATGCGGCGTTCGCCGGAACTGACCCGGTCATCATGAATCCGTGCCGGAATCATCGTCGCCATCCGTCAAGGCTCGCTCAGAACGCGCTGTCGTCGGCCCCAATGAGCCGGTTGACTTGGTTCGCAGGATACTCCTCCCGTTTTGCTTCAACCGACGCCACCTGGACTACCCAAGCGTGCCCGTAGTCCAGATTGAGCAGCGTCGGCTGGTCGCCCAGTTCGTTGAGGCGGCCCCGGAGCTCACCGAGGATGAGCCTGGTCAGGTGCGTTCCGGCGGTCAGATGTGCCCCGCGGATTCGAGAGATGGCGCCCCTCACTTCGTCTTTCCTCGAAAGGAGTTCCGTGTCACCTGCTGTCCTCCCGATGGCCTCGATGTCGTCGTAGTTACCAGGTCCTATCCGATCCGGATTGTAGAGCCATCCGGCGATGGTCTGCGGTGTCCGCTTGAGGCCATTGCCAGCCAAGCGCCGTTGGATCATTGGGGCACTATGGCCGAGGCGGCGAAGCGTGGACTTCCACCGCTCAGCGACCTCGCGGATTCGTAGATATTCTTCGGTTCCGAGGATCTCTTCTGCGATCAACCGTGTGAATTCCTTGTTTCCACCGGCCCTGAACAGCACGAAGTCGCCGGTGGACAGGCTGGAAGCCACCGCACTGGTCAGCTTGGCGTTGTTGCCCTTGCTGCTGTCGATAAGGTCATTCAGCACAGGCAGTTCGGACCACTCTGTCAGCAGGGCGTAGCAGCCTCCGTAGAACTGGACCAGTTGAGCTTGACGACTATCTTCGCCTCTTGGTGCAGGGGGTGGTCGTGAAGCCTCACGCCGGGCGATCCGCTCCTCGAGCTTGAATACCGGAAGATCGAGTACGATTTCCTTCCCGGGGGGGTCCTCGACGTCGCCTTGCACGTTGTCCGGCCGGGAGAGCAGCCGGGGCGTGATTCCGAGGATGGGTGACAGTGCTTGGGGGTCGAGGCGATTCGACCGGGAGCGTTCGCGTTCGCGTGCCTGATGGCGCAAGACCCACTTGCTCTCAAAGGGGTAGGCAAGAATGCGGATGTCCGCGGTCACGGACAGGTGCTTCAGGCGAGTGAACCTCCGTCCGTTCGGCCACGCGGGCACGATGATGCCGTCAAACTCGTCGTCGGGACTAACTGCGGAGACGGGGATCACCGGCAGGTCGGCACCTAGAGCATGGAGATCCTCCCGAAGCCTTTCCGCAGTCCGGGGCGACCTTGCTGCCACCGCCCATCCTCCATCGTGGTCGGCAAGAATGCTCAACAAAGCGTCTGCCTTTTGCCCGCCGCAGCCCTTCGTGGCCGCGCGTTCCAAGGTATCGACGGCATCACGAAGTTCTGAGACGACCGCAGGCTCCAGCCATCTGGCGTGTCGTGCCATCTCTTCGCGAATGGTTTGCAGGTCACCCATCGTGTCATCTCCGACGCCGAAGCAGCACTCGCTGAACTCGAAGAGAACTCCGAAGAGCCGCCCCAGCGCTTCCTCGACCTCCTGTACCTCTTCCGTGTCCACGATCATTCCGGCAACGCGTTCCAGGGATGCGGCTGCCGCTTGGAGACCATCGTCACTACACTCGACGGTGTCCACTATGCACCGGCGTCGAATGTCTGCTGTTCGGATTGTCGCGCCCGCCAAGCTCCGGCGTGTCCGCCCGCCGACGCAGGCCTCACCGATCAGCACCTCGTCAGCCGACATGTACCACACCGGGCAACCGCGGTCCTTGAGCAGATCAAGGTCCTCGCTCTCGCTAGGCGAAGCCAGAACCACCAGCCTTTGCCGGGCGGCTATGTCGTCGAGTGACTGGAGGTCTCTTGCCAGACTGCGAGCACCGTCGACGAGCACGGTCTTTGTGCCGGGGTCCGAAGACAAAGAAGCCATAGCCAGATCCTCTGGCACGCTTGTCGCGGCAATCAGCGGTTCACCCACTACCTGATAGGGATCGTTCGGCCTCAGAGTGCCATCGTGTTCGATGAAACCCCAAGGCAAGAATTGGGACAGTTGGTCAAACTGCTCTGCGCCCCTTGATGCTAGGGCGGTTCCTTCCGCTACTCGCGCGAGTCGGGCTCGTGGCATCTGCACGAACACTGCGTTCTGTATCAGACTGTTGTTTCCGCCGGTGGTGAGACCAAGCAGGCGATCAAGAGGGCTGCGTTCGAAAACGCCAAGATCGGCCCCGGTCCCCTTCGGTCGAACGCGGTCGGTCGGTTCCAATCTGAGCACGTCCGCGAGCGGAAAACTGCGCGAGGCTTCCTCTCCTAGAAGTTTCAGTCGGAAGAACTGGGGATACTCTTCCCAGACGCCTTCATACTCATAGACGAACCTGCTAGGTCTCACCCTTACGCGCTGCCCGCGAGTCAGTGCGTCCCTAGCATAGCCTTCGACCAATCTCGGGAAATCCAATTGAAGGCGCACAAGACCCGAAAGGATCGCTGCGATTGCGGTCGTTCCTGGGGTCTTGTCCAGAACGATGCAGCATGCGCCAGCGCCCGGTTTGGCGGCAGCGGCGAGGATGAAACCGAAGAACCAAGGTATGCGCTCGCTTGATGCATCTTCGCCAAACCGTCCGACGATCTGGTCCAGAAGTGGAAAGCACCGTCGAAACTCTTCGATTAGATCGTCGCAGTGCGCGTCAATCGTGGAATCCCTGTCCACCGTTGACTTCTCGATTCCTTGTTCAATAGCCAGCGTTACGAACCGCTGTCCCAGATGGCCCGTTCGCCTTGCCTCTCAACAATGTACTTCTCCACGCGCTTCCCGAAAGGACTCGCATAACCGTTGTAGGCATCTGTGCAGCGTAACATCCTATGTTCTCGATGTACCGGGTTTGAACCAAAGGAGGATGCTGCGAACATGCCTCTCCGATGCCGCGACTTCGCCAAATGTTGACCAACACGGCTTGGAGGTATTGACCTTGGTTCCGCCCGCGATGAGACTACGGGTACGCCAGTTGGAACAATGCTCATGCGTGCACTCCCCGTACGGCCGATAGTCAAGGCGACTCTTCGGGGGATCGCCCGGGCTCACGGCGACTACCAGACATGGTCCGGCGGGAATTGGCTGTGGCAGGCACCCGAATACATGGCGACCACTAGCATCGCTCGGTCGCTCCACCGGCTACCGGTCGTCAAGTACGTCACGATGGAGAACAACGTCCGAGACGCCATTGACGATGCGGGTGGAAGCTTGGTCGGCAGGCCGAACAGTAAGCTGAATCTCGAAGGTCGCTTCGACTTGGTGGTTTGGAACACCCAAGGGCCGCGCGTCTTGATCGAGGTCAAGACGAATCCCAGAGCCTACGCTCCCCTCTTCGACGACATTCACGAATTGTGCACGGCCCTCGCGAAGGCTGCCGACATTCATTTTTCCTTGTTCGCCTACTACGACTCCTTTTGCCCCGGAGAGTACAAGACCGCTAGGGAACGTCTCCGCGACCACACCAACGAGATATGGCAACGGGCTTCGGACGTCGTGCCTTCGGGAATTAAGGCAACGCGGCACCAAAGTGGCGTTCGAAGTTCCGAGGGCAGCGCGTGGACAGCAGAAGCGCTTGAATTTAGGCGCGGATAGTCGAGCTGGCAGTTCCATTCGCCAAAAGATATTGTGAACCTCTTTCGCATCCACATCAGACCCTCCGGCGGGAATCCAGACATGGATGCGACCTTCCAGTACTGCTTGGACAACCATCTTCTTGGAGTTGGTTGGCGAGTGCCTGATCTCGCCAACACCCGTGACTGGGTGGTGTATGAGGAGGCAGCGCAACGGGAGCATGGCCACGGCTCAATTCAGCAACCTCGCTACATCTACCAGAATGTCACTCCAAACGACTTAGTTTGGACTCGTGACCCCAGCGGCCAGTACTATCTCGCCCGCGTTGTAGACCGCTGGGAGTATTGGACTGATCGAGCGGGCCGCGAGATGGATATCGACATCGCTAACGTCTTCCGTTGCGAGTTCACCAAAGTCAAGCTCGATGCCGTTCCCGGAACAGTCGTTTCAAGTTTCGGCAATCGTGGCCGGACAATCCAACGAGTCCATACGCACAGTGCACTGGTTTACTCTCAGCATGAGTGGAATCGCAGTGCCCAACAGCATGTCTACGAAGTGGATGTCGCCGACTTTCCCGACATCTTTGCGATGCTCGACCCAGAAGAAACGGAGGACCTCGTGTTTTTGTATCTTCAGAGTCGGGGCTGGTACGTCGTACCGAATTCGCGCAAGGGCAACACCCTACGCTTCGAGTTCATGCTTGCACACTCTGAGACTAATGAGAAGGCGGTAACGCAGGTCAAGACCGGCGGCGTCCGGTTGAACTTCGATGAATACGCCCGTGACGCGCAGCACGTCTTCCTCTTTCAGTCGAATGGGCACTATTACGGACAGCGTGCCGATCATGTAGAGAGCCTCTCCCGAGGCGAACTCGAGGGCTTCCTTCGGGATCGGATTAGCCTGTTCCCGCAATCGATCCAGTCAAAGCTTAGCTTGGTTGATGGTGCGTATTCCCTATCTGTTGTTCGTTGACCGCCTCTACAGGACAGCCGCCCGTTACTGTAGGTGGCGAGAGCTAAACCGTCAAACCGTCTGGAATTGCGTTCTGGTTGCGACCGACCCATGTTCCACCCAATAACTTTGCAGGCTATTGGAGCAAGGTTCGCGTCCCGGCTTTCCACCCCTTAGCGACGTCGCACAGGAGGATCAGTTCGAATAGCCCTTCAGGAGCGCGCCGTGCCAATCACTTGGATGGCATCTTGGGCTGCCTTTGCCACCTCCGGGTCATCACTTCGCACAAACGGTCGAAGGTCTGCCACGACATCTGGATCACCAATGCTCCCAAGGACCGAGATCACCATTGGGACATGCCGCCCATCTTTCAGCGCTTCCCCCAATAGGGGCTCTGCCCGCCGACCCGCCCTCGTTAGCAGGATTCCGGCGATCACTCGCACATCCTCATCTTCGGCGGCCAGAGCTTCGACTAGAACGCGGCCGGCGGCATCGATTCCAGTCACGCCCCAGACCGCTTTCGAAGCAAAAAGCCGCGCTGCTGCTCCGATCTTCATATCGCGTCTCGCTACACGCCTTGCTCAAGTGTGATTCGAGGCGAATGCCACAATCAAGTCTAGAGCTTATTCGCAATCGCATGGCGCTTCCATACACCCGGATCCCGCGTTGCTCTGTGACTGAACCACACCGGAAGGACGTGCTCCTTGATTTGGTCGTCGCGAAATCTCTGACCACCTCCATCGGCCAGGATTACAAGGTCGAGGCGCGTACGTACCGAGACCACGTCTTTAGCGTATCGAAAGTCCGGCGAGTATCGTCGGTGAACAGGACAACTCAGCAGAACGAGCTTTTCCATTTCCAATCCGCGCCTAGACGCGAGCATTGCAACGCTGCCTCCATGGCTGTATGCGAACACATGATCCAAGTGTTTTCCGCCAGCCCACCGCAGTAACTCGTCAGCACCGAACTCTCGGGCGGTGTCGCTGTAGATCCCAGACCAAGAGAACGGCTCTCGACCGCCATACAGATTTCTGGACACTTTCGATTTGAGGTATCTGTGAAACACCCGTCCGGGCTTCCACCAACCGGAGCCGCCTCCGAATGTAGTTCCATGCACGATCACGCTCGTCGGTTGCTGTTGGCGGCCGTAGTACTCGTCAGCTTCGTTCAGCTCGGTGTGTGATCTGGTCTCGCCAAGTGTTGGCACCAAGTCCGACCGTAGGACGTCAAGCCCCGTGGCTGCGAGTTCGCGTACCGGTTCGTCTTCTTCCCGGACGCCCTGAAGTAGTGAGTCGAACGAACGTGACCATAGCCACCATCGCGTCAGGCCTGATTGGCTATCGTTTCGAGCCATTTGCATATAGGTCGCCGCCGCTGCCACGCGAACCAGTGCGTCCGGAACATACAGGCATGCCTCGATTAGATTGATCGCTGTCTCGCCGGTCCGAACCTCGTAGAGGATTTCAACAAGCCTGGAAAGCGTACTGCGGTTGGTTATGCGGTAACCCCTCGCATCGAATCCAAAGGGTCGCGACTGAGAATAGAGCTGTACTTGCGCCCAGTCCTCGGGGCGGCCCAGGTTCATCAGCAACGGTACATCAAGCGCTTCCGCATCTTCATTCACCACATCATCGTGCGGCTCGCCGGGTCGAAACTGCCGTCCCAGTAAGAGCAGGAAGGCTGCTTGGGAATGCAATGCCGCTGAGTCCGGCCTGTGAAACGCTTCTTGTCCCTTAACGGGTTGAAGCTCCTCCGCTTGCGCCATGTGACCTTCCATTCACTACCGTTGTGCCTTTTGCGGTCGGCAGACACCGGCCGCGCATAGGCACAAGTACTCTATTCGATTCGCGAACCCGAGGCACAACGCCCAATCATGGGACACTGAACTCTGTCTCAATCGGACTCGAGCACCGGGAAGATACGCACTTTTCAGGCGCGGTTGCTTACCAGGTCGTCGACGACGGCGGGTTCGGCCAGCGTGCTGGTGTCGCCCAGATCCTCGAAGTCGCCGGCGGCGATCTTGCGCAGGATGCGGCGCATGATCTTGCCGGAGCGGGTTTTCGGAAGGCCGGGCGCGAACTGGATGACATCGGGTCGCGCGAACGGCCCGATCTCCCGCCGCACGAACTGGATCAGTTCGTCGCGTAACGTTTCGGCGTCCTCGTCGGTACCCACCATGAGCGTGACGTAGGCATAGATGCCTTCGCCCTTGATGTCGTGCGGGAATCCCACGACGGCGGCCTCGGCGGCGGACGGATGCAGGACGAGCGCGCTTTCCACCTCTGCCGTGCCGAGGCGGTGGCCGGAGACGTTCAGCACGTCGTCGGTGCGTCCTGTGATCCAGTAGTAGCCGTCCGCATCGCGCCGCGCGGCATCGCCCGTAAGGTAGTAACCCGGATGCTGGGCGTAATAGGTGTCGACGACGCGGCTGTGGTCGCCGTAGACGGTGCGAATCTGTCCCGGCCATGAAGCGGCGATGGCGAGGCTGCCGGCTGCCTCGACATCGTCGATGGGTTCGCCGTCGCCGTCGAGCAATACGGGTTGCACACCAAAGAACGGCAACGTCGCGGATCCCGGTTTCAGGTCGGTGGCACCGGGAAGCGGTGCGATCATGATGCCGCCGGTCTCGGTCTGCCACCAGGTATCGACCACGGGACAACGCCCTTCGCCCACGACCTGGTGGTACCACTCCCACACTTCCGGATTGATCGGCTCCCCGACGGTCCCCAGCACCCTGAGCGACGAGCGCGATGTCGAGGTGACGTAGTCGTCGCCCAACGCGATCAACTGCCGGATCGCGGTCGGCGCCGTGTAGAAGATGTTCACGCGGTGCTTGTCGACCACCTGCCAGGCCCTGGACGCGTCGGGGAACGTGGGGACGCCTTCGAACATCAACGTCGTCGCGCCGTTGGCGAGGGGTCCGTAGACGATGTATGAGTGTCCGGTAATCCAGCCGACATCGGCCGTGCACCAGTAGACATCGCCATCGTGATAGTCGAACACGAGTCGGTGGGTCATGGATGCATAAAGCAAGTAGCCGCCGGTGCCGTGCTGCACCCCCTTCGGCTTTCCGGTGCTGCCGGAGGTGTAGAGAATGAAGAGCGGGTCCTCGGCCTCCATCGACTCGCATTCGCACTCCGCGGACTGGCTGTCCACGAGTTCGTCGTACCAGACATCGCGACCATCGCGCCACGGAACCTGGCCCCCGGTGCGGCGCACGGTGAGCACGGTATGCACGTTCGGACACTCCACGAGGGCCTGCTCGGTGTTTTCCTTCAGGGGGACGATGCGTCCGCCCCGAACCCCCTCGTCCGCCGTGATCACCACGCGGCAGTCCGAGTCCAGGATGCGTTCCTTCAGCGATTGCGGGGAGAACCCGCCGAAGACGACGGAGTGCACGGCGCCGATGCGCGCGCACGCCAACATTGCATAGGCCGCCTGCGGCACCATCGGCATGTAGATGCAGACGCGGTCGCCCTTTTTCACTCCCCTTTGTTTCAGCGCGTTGGCGAGTCTCGATACCTCGTCGCGCAGTTCCCGGTAGGTGACGGAAAGGGACGCTTCGGGGTCGTCGCCTTCCCAGATGATCGCCACCTGCTCGGCCCGCTCGGGGAGATGCCTGTCGATGCAGTTGTAGCAGGCATTGAGCCGCGCACCCTGGAACCACGCTACCCGGCCCTCGGGGAAGTCGCTTTCCGATAGCGTATGCCACGTCTGGAACCAATTGATCTGCCCAGCCTGCTCTGCCCAGAAGCCCTCCGGATCATCGAGGGAGCGCTGGTACGTTTCCCGATACTGCTCGCGGTCAATGTGGGCCTTGCGCCCGAAATCTCCTGGAACCGGATAGATCGTCGCCATGATGTCCTTGTCCTTAAGCGCCGTGGTCGGAGTCGGCCACTTGCTACTGATTTAGCGAACTGCCCGATAGATTGCAAATCGGGTCGGCCAAGGTGGAGACCCGCGAGTTGCAGTAGGTGGATGGACGCCACGCTGATCGGGTTTGCCGCGAGTACCAACGCCGCCGCGTTGTCGCTTGGGCGGGGGTGCGGTCGTAGCCGGACGTGATTCGCACGTCCGAACGTTCGCTGGCTTCCGATCCGATGTGCCGGCCAATGGGTTGGCAGACCTGCCGGGGTGACCGAGCCACAACCCGTGCGATCCCGTAACCGGCACACATTCTCGCGATGCGGGTTAGAATGTGTCGTCGATCTGAAGACTGCGCGGGCGGCGGAGACAGAGTTCAGTAGCTCTAGGCCGACGCGGTAGTGACCCTGCGCAAGAACTTGCGGGAGGCAACGAGACGGCACAATGGCCCGACGACACGCGACAATAGAGAGTGCGAACTGGGGGGGATGCCCTGCCGTAGAACAGACGCTTGGCAAGGTCAGCGGTGTTTGGGTATTTGCCGGTACGCGGGTTCCGCTACACGCGCTTTACGAGAACCTCGCCTGCGGCGCGACTATCGACGAGTTCGTGGAGTGGTTTCCCGGGGTTGAAAGACGGCAAGTGCGCGCCGTCCTCGAGCACGAAGCGAAGGCGCTGAGAACTTCACTGGCGCGTTGAAGCTGCTCTTCGATCAGGGAACGCCTGCACCATTGCGGGAGCATCTCACGGAGCACTCCGTGGATACGCTGGCAGAGAAAGGCTGGTCCAACAAGGGCAACGGTGAGCTGCTCGACCTCGCGGAGCGGGAAGAGTACGAAGTTATCCTTACGACTGATCAGAACTTGCGCCATAACAGAATCTGGAGGGAAGGCAGATCGGTATCGTGGTTCTCCTCGCCAATGCCTGGCCGCGCGTGCGCCTGCACGCCAAGGAGATTGAGGAGGCTATTGCGGTAGCGCGGCCGGGCGAAGTGATCGAGGTGCCAATTCGGGTTCGATGACACGGCGTAGCGCACTATCCAGGCGACGAACGCGCCAGCTAGCGTTGGTATGATCGCAACACTTCGATAAGAGCCGCAGTCGACGCGTCCACGGCGTGGTCGGTATTTTCGCCCAGCGCATCGTAGACTCGGCGCGCAAGCTGCTTGCCGAGTTCGACGCCCCACTGGTCGAATGGATTGATTCCCCAGATCACGCCCTGGCAGAAGACCTTGTGCTCGTATAGCGCAATCAACATGCCAAGGTGGCGGCTGTCGAGGCGGTCGAGCAGGAGGGTAGTCGATGGGTGATTGCCGGTGACGGCTTGATGTGGCGCGTCGGCCGGGGAAGGCGCACCCGTCAACAACGCTTCGCCCTGGCCGAGGCAGTTGGCGAGTAGCCACCGGTGCTGGTCGGCGAGATGGTGGCCGGGGTCGATGACGGCGATGAAGTCCGCGCTGAACGCGCGCGTTCCCTGGTGCAGCAATTGATGGAACGCGTGCTGGCCGTCGGTTTCCTCGCCGCCCCAGATCACGGGGGCCGTCGGCACCCGCGAGCGTCCGCCGTCGTTGCGGACAGACTTGCCGTTGCTTTCCATTTCCAGTTGCTGCAGGAACTGGGGCAGGATCGCCATGCGGTGGTCGTATACCAGCACCGCGTGGGTCGAAGCATCGAGGAAGTTGCTGTTCCAAATCCCGAGCAGGGCCAGCATCACGGGCAGGTTTTCGCGCGGACGCGATGATCGGAAGTGGTTGTCCATGTGGTACGCGCCAGCCGCGAGTTCGCGAAATCCCGTTTCTCCCAGGGCGAGAGCAATCGGCATTCCGACGGCCGACCAGAGAGAGTAGCGACCGCCGACCCAATCCCACATCGCGAGGCAATGGTGTTCGGGAATCCCGAAACGGCTGGCGGCGTCGATGTTGGCGGTCACGGCGATGAAATGCTGGCCCACCGCGTTGGCTTCTCCGGTACGTTCGAGCAGCCAGCTTCGCGCATAGCGGGCGTTGATCAGCGTCTCCAGCGTCGCGAAAGACTTTGACGCAACGATGACCAGGGTTTCGGTGGGGTCGAGGTGCATGAACGTCCGGATTGCCGCGCTGCCGTCCACGTTCGAGAGAAAGCGAATGTCGAGATCGCCGCCGAGCGCGTTTACCACCAGTTCCGGTCCGAGGCGGGAGCCCCCGATGCCGATGTGCACCACCGTGGTGAACGGCTTTCCCGTCACGCCGCGCCAGCGCCCGTCACGCACGCGCTGCGCGAGATCGAACATTCGCTGCTGTTCGGCTTCGACTGCATCGGCCACCGCATCCGGTCTCTCGTCGCGAGGGGCGCGAATCGCGGTATGCAGGGCGGCCCGGCCCTCCGACGCATTGACGATGCCACCCTCGAACAGATCTTCGATGGCGGCTTGCAGGCCGCATTCGTCGGCGAGCGTGCATAGCGTATCGATGATCTCGTCGTCCACCCGCTGCCTGGAAAAGTCCATGAGCAATCCGCCGCTGCCGAGACGCATCGGTCGGGAACTCGCTTGCGGATCCCGGCGTTCCTGCGCGGAGAGGGCGGCGAGTTCTTTCCAGGAAGCCAGGTTCTCCGGTCCGCTCACGGCGTGCCCGCGTCAATGTTGTCGATCAGGCGCGCGCGGCCCAGCCTGGCCGCTGCCAGGATGCGAAGCCGCTCGCATGTGGTCCCAGGAGTGCGGAGCGTTTGTGCATCGCGCACCGCGACGTAGTCGACTTCAAATCCAGCGGTATCGAGCGCCTGCCGTCCATGTCGCTCGAGAACCCGGTAGCGCCGGTCTCCGTGCTGGATGGCGTCTCGAATCGAGCACAGGGTCCGGTACAGCACGGGGGCGACCGCGCGTTCAGCGTCGGACAGGTATTGATTCCTGCTGGACAGTGCCAGGCCGTCTGCGGCGCGCTCGGTGGGCACGCCGACGATGGTTGTCGGAATGTTCAGATACCGCACCATCGACCGAATCATTGTGAGCTGCTGCCAGTCCTTTTCGCCGAAGAAGGCGTAGTCGGCGCCGACGATGTTGAACAGCTTGGCGACGACCGTGGCCACGCCATCGAAATGGCCGGGACGGCTGCGGCCGCAAAGAAGCCGGGACAGGGACGGAAGCGAGACTCTCACCGCCTGATCCGCGGGAGAGAACACTTCCCGTGCGGGTGGCGCGAATATGAGGTCAACGCCGGCGGATTCGAGTTTTGCCGTGTCTGCACAGAGCGTTCTCGGATAGTTGTCGAAGTCTTCGTCAGGACCGAATTGCAGCGGATTGACGAAGATGCTGACGACGGTGCAAGCGCAGCGTCGCACCGACGCGTTGACCAGCGCCATGTGGCCGGCGTGAAGATTGCCCATGGTCGGCACGAGACCGGTTTCCGTCGCTCCTCGCAGGGCGGTTCTGAGATCCTGGATTGTCCGAACCGTGTCCACGTCTTGAGACCATAGCCGCGCGGCGACACTAGGTGAAGCAGTGCTCGGGGCCGGGGAAGATGCCTTCCTTGACGGCCGTGGCGTAGGCTTCGAACGCTCCGGGAATGCCCGCCTTGCTTTCCGGCAGGAAGTTCTTGACGAATTTCGGGACGCGGATCGAAGGTGGGGTCAGCCCCAGCATGTCGTGCATGACCATGATCTGTCCATCCGTATGCGGACCGGCGCCGATGCCGATGACGGGAATGTCCAGACGCTCGGTGATCGCCTTGGCCAGTGACACGGGCACACATTCGAGCAGCAGGATCGAGGCACCCGCTTCTTCGAGTATCGTGGCTTCCTCGATGATCTCGTTCGCCTGTTCCGTGTTCCGGCCCTGGACGCGATAACCGCCCAGGCGGTTGATGGACTGGGGCGTCAGGCCCATGTGTGCGCAGACCGGAATGCCGCGCTCGGCGAGCAGGCGTGTCGACTCGGCGAGCCAGGCGCCGCCTTCAAGCTTCACCATGTGCGCGCCCGCACGCATGAGCGCCGCAGCGCTCTCCAATGATTGCGAAGAGGATGCATAGGTCATGAAAGGCAGGTCGGCCATGATGAGGCTGCCCCTGTTGCCCGTCTTGACGCATTGCATGTGGTAGATCACGTCATCGAGGGTGACCGGCAACGTGCTGTCCTGGCCCTGCAGGACCATGCCGAGGGAGTCGCCCACGAGCAGGACATCGACGCCCGCCTTGCTGATGAGTTCCGCGAACAGGGCGTCGTATGCCGTCAGGGCCGCGAACTTCTCGTGGCGCCGTTTCATGGCCGACAGGGTGTTGATGGAGACCGGCGCGGTGCGTGTCTGGCTGCTCATTGCGGGGCCCTTGGTTACAGCAATGTGGGATCGGGGTTGAAGTACTGGCGCGTGCCTTCCATGTCGGTGAGCCGTTCCACCAGGGAATCGAAGTGCTGGTCGTTGCCGAAATCGACGTTTGCGGCGTTGACGATGAGGAGGGGTGCCTCGTCGTAGTAGTGAAAGAACTCGGTGTAGGCCGCGCAGAGTGCGGTGAGGTAGTTGGCATCCATCTGCTGTTCGAAGCCTATGCCGCGCCGTCGGATGCGGCGCAACAAGACTGACACGGGTGCCTGCAGATACACGACGAGGTCGGGCGACGGGGGCTTCAGGTCCAGGGCCTCGTGGATCCGGTCGTAGAGTTCCAGTTCGTTCTCGTCGAGGTTCAGTTCCGCGAACAACCTGTCTTTCTCGATCAGGAAGTCGGCGATCAGTACGGATCCCAACAGGTCGTTCCTGACCTGCGCGATTTGCTGGGCCCGATGCAGGAGGAAGAACAGTTGCGTCGGCAGCGCGTGGCGGCGTCCTTCCCGATAGAACCGGTCCAGGAACGGGTTCTCGGTGGATGGTTCCAGCAGGATGGGATAGCCGAATGACTCCGCCAGCCGTTTCGCGAGCGTCGTCTTGCCGACGCCGATGGGTCCCTCGATCGCGATGTAACCGGGGAGGCTGCGGGCGGATTCCGTCAGGCCCGAAGCAACCGAATCAGTGTGGCTCACATTCATATGTCAGTCTCGTCGCCGACGGATTCTGAACGCCAGACGAGGCCCTATTGTGGACGAACCTGGCGGCCATCTGCGGCTCTGCGGCCACGGTGCCGGCGTCGTCGCCGCCTTCGCGGTTGCGTTGTTGGAGGGTTCCCGTCCTTGGCTCGCTCCGCCTGAGCGTCTGTCCACCACTGCACGAGGTCCGGGTCCGCTTCGCCCACTTCCGCGCGAATCGCAAGGAAATCGTAGGCTGCCCGAAAGCGCGCGTGATCGAGAATGCCCCGCACCGACTTTTGCTCCAGGCGCGTTTGCAGCCGCCACACGTCGCGGATGAAAAAAGTCAGGCGCCGGGGAATGGCGACGGTCAGCGCCTGTTCGCCGATGACCGCATGGGCCGCCTTCAAGCGTTCGTCCGCCGCGTTCCTGGCGGTGGCGGAGAGCGCGCTGCGTCGTTGAAACTCGGGCCAGCACATGGCGGCAAACAGGAAACCGCTGGTCACCGGCTTGTCGTCCCGGATGCGATCGTCGGTGCTCTGCAGCGCCACGCGGACGATGGAGTCTTCGTTCTCGAACAATGGGAAGAGGATTTCGGGGAGACCGAATCGGTGCATCAGCGCCCACGCGGCAACGGCATGCCCGCGCATGAACAGCTTGTTGAACTCGTCGAACAGGCGCGACGGCGAGATCGCGGTCAATAGTTCGGCGAGCGGCGCAATGGCGCGCTCGGTGTCCGCGTGGAGTTGAAAATCAAGCTTGGCCGCGAACCTTATCGCCCGCAGGATGCGAACGGGGTCCTCACGAAAGCGCGTCATGGGATCGCCGATGGTTCGAAGCGTTCGATCCCTGATATCGCGCAAGCCCTCGCTGAAATCCAGCAGCACGTCATCGATCGGATCGTAGTAGAGGGCATTGACCGTGAAATCGCGCCGAAGCGCGTCCTCATCCCGTGTGCCGTAGAGATTATCCCGCAGGATGACGCCATCCACCGACCGATCATTCATGTCGGAGCCGGCTTCGGCATCGTCCTCGTCGTCGGAATTGCCGCGCCGGAAGGTGGAAACTTCTATGAACTCTCTGCGGAACTGGACATGGGCTATGCGAAATCGGCGTCCGACGAGCCGCGCGCGCGGAAAGGCCGCCTTGACCTCCTCAGGCGTGGCATCCGTTGCGACATCGAAGTCCTTTGGCGTTCCACCGAGCAGCAGATCCCGCACGCAGCCGCCGACCAGGTATGCGTCGTAACCCGCTTCGCGTAGCGACTTGACGACAGTCACCGCGTTCTCCGACAGGACGCTCTGGTCAAGTTCCGGATTGACGGTCTGTGGAGGTGGCGCTTCGCTCAAGAAATTGTCGCTGCTCGGGTCTGTCGTGGAGATGTTAGGTTGCCGGTCGAAAAAGGGAAAGCCCGAGGTGCAGTCAACACGCTAGCAGATGGCGTTAGCCGAAGTCCCTTCGCGGTCGGCGAGTACGCGTTCGACGGCGCGGAATGCTGTAGCGCTTGCGCCGCTCCCAGAGGTTCTTTCGACTGATCCCGAGCTTGGCGGCCAGTTCGGTTTCGGTGAACCGGTCCTGGTTGTCGGTAACGAAACGGACGAAGTAGTCTTCCAGCGACACGTGGTCCTCCGGGTCCTCGTCGTTCGCGCCTGGCGCCGTGTCGCCGTCCGAACGGCTGGCCTCCTGCAGTCGCCCGGCGTCGATGGCAAGAAGCTCCGCTCCAATCACGGCGTCCCCCGACAGGATGACAGCGCGTTCGACGGCGTTTTCGAGTTCACGGAGGTTTCCGGGCCAGTGGTACTCCGCGATGGCGGCGAGCGCGTCATCGGAGAATCCCAATCCGGACTTGTTCATCGACACGGCATGCCGGTCGAGCAAGGCCCCGGCGAGTTCGACGATGTCCTCGCCGCGTCTTCGCAACGGCGGGACCTTCAGTGTCACCGCATTCAGTTGATGGAACAGCTCTTCACGGAACTGTCCGTTCTCCGTCAGACGGTCGATGCTGCGGTGTGTCGATGCCATCACGCGAACATCGGGCAAGCGCGCTGGCGTGCTTCCCTCTACGCCGGGCGGGTGTGCATCTCGCGTTCGGGATTGGCGGAAGAAGTGAATAAGACGGTCTTGCGTCGAGAGCGGCAACTCGCCGACTTCCTTCAGAAACAGGGTGCCTCCATCCGAGGCCTGGAGAAGTCCGGCGGCGGGCGCATTGGCCGGGCCGTGGCCGAACAGTTCCGACTCGATGAGCGACTGGGGAGTGCCCGCGCAGTTCAGGGTCATCAAGGGCGCGTGCCGTCGCTGTCCGGACGCGTGCAGGGCCCGGGCCACAAGCTCCTTGCCGGTCCCGGGTTCTCCCTCGATCAACACCGTTGTCTCGGTCGGTGCGACCGTTTCTATGTTCTGGAACAGTTCCCGCATTGCCGGACAGGCGCCGCGCAGGAGCCAGGTGTCGTATCGGGGCGTTTGCGGGGCCTCCTCGGCATCCAGAGACACAGTGCGTTCAAGCGCCCGCAGCAGTTCTCCCGGATCGAATGAGCGCGGCAGGTAGTCGGCCGCACCTTCTCGAATGGCATCGACCGCGGCGGATATGCTCGCCTCGTCGGCGATCAGAATGAGTGGGACACTCCGGTCGGTCGGCAATTCGGTGACGGGCCTTCCCGACAGGTGCGCGTTGGCGACGACCGCTGCGACTGTCCTGGTGATGGCTTGCGGAAATTGCTCGGTGTGATCGACGGTATAGCCGTTGCGTTCCAGCAGGTCGCACAACTGTTCGCGGTATCCAGGGTTCGGCTCGACGACAAGTATGTGCGGCATGGAGTGAGATGCTACCAAACGATGTCCGTTTGTCAGATGCTCAGCCAGGTCTCCAATGCCGCGCCACGCGGTACCGCGGAAAGCCGCCAGTGCGAGACCGCCCAGTCCAGGAGAGCATCCACGGTCGCGATCATGGGAGGGTCCTGGCCCAGGAGTTCCAGAACGGAACGCAGGTTCTGCGCGGGGAAGCGATTGTCTATCGCCGTGGCGAACGTGTGCTTCGACAACTTGACGCCGCTGCGTTCGGTGATCACGGGGACGTGAATGTAGCGCGGTGCCGTAAACCCGAGACGTTCGATCAGGAACAGTTGACGGGGTGTGTTGTCGAACAGGTCCGCGCCACGGACGACATCGGTGACACCCATGGCGTCGTCGTCGACCACGACGGCGAGTTGGTAGCCGACAATGCCGTCGCGGCGGACGATGACGAAGTCGCCGACGTCTTCGGACAGGTCATGGGCGAATCGACCGCCCAGACCGTCCTCAAATCCGAACTCGACTGGCGGGACCCGAATCCGCACGGCCGCGTTCGCGCACCGCCGCGCGGGTCGATGCCGGCACGTTCCGGGGTAGACGACGTGGTCCCGCAGATCTCTCCTGCTACAGGTGCAATCGAAACACAGGGATTGGTCGATTAGCGTCCCGATTGCCGCTTCGTGGCGGTCGGTGGCCGTGCTCTGGTAGTAGATGCCGCCGTCCCAGCACAGGCCGTGGCGCTCGAGCGTCCGGAGAATCTCGTCGACGGCGCCGGGCAGGATGCGCGGAGCATCGAGGTCGTCGATGCGCAGTTTCCATTCGCCTTCGGCGCGGCGTGCTTCCAGGTAGCTCGCGACGGCCGTGAGCAGTGAGCCGAAGTGGAGCGGGCCGGAAGGGGTCGGGGCAAAGCGCCCGACATATCGCGGCCCTGGTACGACATCCGGGTTGGTGGTGCTCACCCGGAAGCAGGGATCGACAACGCCTTGGGATCAGGCGTGAAGTTGACGTTCGCGCAGTTCCGACAGGGCCTTGCAGTCCACGCACTGCGAGGCGGTTGGCCGAGCTTCGAGCCGCCGCAGGCCGATCTCCACACCGCAGGTATCGCAATACCCGTAGTCTTCGGTGTCGATGCGTTCCAGCGTCTCGGCGATCTTCTTGATGAGTTTGCGTTCGCGATCGCGGGTCTTGAGTTCGATGCTGAACTCTTCCTCCTGGGTCGCCCGGTCCGCGGGATCGGGGAAGTTGGCGGCTTCGTCCTGCATGTGGTTGACCGTTCGATCGACCTCCTCCATGAGTTGCCGGCGCCAGTCGAGCAGCATTTTTCGGAAGTGGTCCAGTTGCGATGGACCCATATACGGTTCGTCTTCGGCGGGGTCGTAGGGTATGAAATTCCTGAACGGCGAATCCGCCAAAGCGAATGTGGCGGCTTCAAGGCCAGTTGGCCTGGTTCCTGTCGAGGTTTTCGTGCTGTTTGCGGGCATGGTCCTTCCCGGTCTCGAACCTGCGGATTCGCGAAGGCGCGAAAACTATCAAATCAGACACCGGTTGGACAATACTGTCGGAGGATTTTCGTTGAACCACGTCCCGCGTGAGATTCGATCCCCCATTGTTACCTGGCGTGTTGATACGCCGCTACAAGCGCTTCCTGGCCGACGTGGAGGTCGCAGGGCGGGGAGTCGTCACGATGCACTGCGCGAACACCGGCGCCATGCTGGGTTGCGATACTCCAGGCAGTCCCGTCTGGTTCTCCACCTCGTCCCGCGCCCGGCGCAAGTACGCCCACACCCTGGAAATTGTCGAGACGGAGACGGGGAACCGGATCGGCGTCAATACCGCGCGGGCGAATGCGATCGTCGCCGAGGCGCTCACTGCTGGACGGATCCCGGAGCTGCGCGCCAAACACTTCCGCCGTGAAGTCCGGGTCCCGATCCGGGAGCGCTCGTCGCATGGGCGGTTCGATTTTGGTCTCTATCGGGCCGACACCGACGAAAAGCCGGCGACCTACGTGGAAGTCAAGAGCGTCACCCTTGCGCGGGGCTGCCTGGGCGCCTTTCCGGATGCCGTGAGCGAGCGGGCGAGACGGCACGTGGACGCGCTGGCGCACTGCGTCACCATCGGCTATCGAAGCGTCCTGCTGTATTGCGTTCCGCACACGGGTATCCGTCGCGTGGCCCCGGCGGACGACATCGACCCGCAATACGGCACCGCGCTGCGTCGTGCGGCTGACGCCGGCGTGGAAGTCATCGCCTACGGCTGTACGGTGTCTCCAAGCGAGATCACCCTTGATGGGCCCCTGGCCGTGGTGTTTTGAGTCGGCCGCGGAACACGACACTACCCGTGGAATTCGTTGCGTAGCGTCCTGTAGGCGGCGGCATTCGCGAGGCGCGCTCCGTAGCGGGTTACCAGTTGCGCTGCGGCGTAGTTGGCAAATCTGGCTGCCGCCTCGGCGGTTCCGCCATGGTTAAGGACGTACAGGCACGCGCCTGCGTAGATGTCGCCCGCCCCGGTCGTATCGTTCGCGGCAACCTGGAATCCCGGCACTCGTCGGCGACCGGCGTTTGTGGCGACGAGGCATCCGTCACTGCCGAGCGTAATGTTCACGCAGGGGGCTATGTCGCGCAGTTCGTTCACGGCGATGTCGATTCGATCCGTGCGGGTCCAGGCCAGCGCTTCCTCTTCGTTGCAGAAGAGCTGGTGCACGCCATTGCCGAGCATGGCGGTCAAGCCATCGCGAAAGAACTCGACCATGGCGGGGTCGGACAGGGTCATGCTGGTGCGAACGCCTTCATCCTCCGCCGTCTCCCGCGCGCGCACTGCGGCCGCGCGACCCGTCGTCGAAGATGACAGGTAGCCTTCGATATAGAGGTAGCGCGCTTGGGCGAGTGCCCCCGGGTTGATGTCGCTTGGGTCGAGCGCGTCGGAAACGCCGAGGCAGGTGTTCATCGAGCGTTCCGCATCCGCGGTGACAAGGACGAGGCAACGGCCGGTCTTCCCCGCGGCACCCGGGTCGTGTTGGTTGGTATCGACCCCTGCCGCGCCTATTTCGGAGAGGAAGTACGCGCCGGCTTCGTCGCCGGCGACCCGGCACGAATAGTAGCCCGTGCCGCCGAACCCGCAGACGGCATAGGTGGTGTTGGCCGCGGAACCACCACACATGCGGGTCGATTCGCGCCCATCGAGGGACTCCAGTAGCGTTTCCATGCGGGTTTCGTCCACCAGCGTCATGTGGCCCTTGGCGATCACGTGGTCGCGCAGGTACGCGTCGTCGACGGGGTATTCCAGGTCGACCAGCGCGTTGCCGACGCCGTAGACGTCGTAGGTGCGCGGCGTTTGCGGCATCAGTCCAGGCGTGCGAGAGCTTGTTCGGCCGCCGCCAACGTGGCGGCTATTTCCGTCTCGGTGTGCGCCCCGGAAACGAAGGCGGATTCGAATGCGGACGGAGCGAAATAGACGCCCGCGTCGAGCATCGCGTGAAAGAACCGGTTGTAACGCGGGACGTCGCAGCGCGAGACGTCCTCGAAGGACGCGACGCGAGGCTCGGATGTGAAGAACAGGCTGAACATGCCGCAGACGCTATTGATGCGAACCGCCACATTGTTCCGGGCGGCAATTTCCTCGAACCCCTTCGTGAGTGCCTCCGTTTGCGATTGCAGCCGGGTATAGAAGGCGTCGTCTAGCGTATTGAGCAACGTGAGGCCCGCCGTTGTCGCGAGGGGGTTCCCTGACAGTGTGCCGGCCTGGTACACCGGACCGACGGGTGCGATGTGGTCCATCACCTCCGCGCGTCCGCCGAACGCGCCGACCGGCAAACCCCCGCCGATCACCTTTCCGAGGGTAATCAGGTCCGCCGAGACGCCGTATAGCGCCTGGGCGCCACCCCGAGCGATGCGAAATCCCGTCATCACCTCGTCGAAGATGAGCAGCGCGCCGGCGTCGGCCGTGATCTGTCGCACGGCTTCGAGGAATCCGGGCACGGGCGGAATACAGCCCATGTTTCCCGCGACGGGTTCCATGATTACGGCGGCGACCTGGTCGCCATGTTGCGCAAATGCGGCGCGCACGGATTCCGCGTCGTTGAACGGCAAGGTCAGCGTGTGGCGCGCGACGGACTCGGGCACGCCGGGAGAGTTTGGCAGCCCAAGGGTCAGAACTCCGCTTCCCGCCTTCGCCAGCAGTGCGTCCGAGTGGCCGTGGTAGCACCCGTCGAACTTGATGACGACATCCCGCGACGTGAAGCCCCGCGCGAGTCGAATGGCCGACATCGTCGCTTCGGTCCCGGAGTTGACCAGCCGAACCCTGTCGATGCCGGGCACGGTATCGACGATCTTCTCGGCCATTTCCGTTTCGCGTTCCGTGGGCGCGCCAAAGCCGAGGGATTTCGCCGCCTGCTCCCGTATCGCGCGTACGACGGGTTCGAAGCCGTGGCCCTGGATCATCGGTCCCCAGGACGCGACGTAGTCGATGTAGCGGTTGCCGTCGACATCGTGGAGGTAGGGTCCATTCGCCGATGCGAAGAACACGGGTGAGCCGCCGACTCCCCTGAATGCGCGGACTGGAGAGTTGACGCCGCCGGGAATGACCTCCTGGGCGCGGCGGAATAGTCGCCTGGATTCGCTTCGTTTCACTTGGGTAAGAGCTCTCGTTCGGTGGATCTCAGAATGGTTTGACTATTACCAGGATGGCGATGAGGACGAGCAGTACGGTCGGCACTTCATTGAACCAGCGGAAGAATGTGTCGCTCCTGGTGTTTTCGTCGTTAGCGAACTGACGCACGAGCCTACCGCAATAGCCGTGGTATGCGTAAAGCGCCAACACGCCCGCGATCTTGACCCACATCCATGCCGCGTCGGCGTAAACCTCCCAGTGGAGCACCAGGAGCCAGACGCCAAGGACCGCCGTGAGTGCGGCGGATGGGGTCATGATTCCACGGTAGAGGCGGCGCTCCATGAGTTTGAATCGTTCGATCCCGGGTGTGTCGGTGGCCGTGGCGTGATAGACGAACAGCCGGGGCAGGTAGAAAAGAGCCGCGAACCAGGTGACGACGAAGATGACATGGAACGCTTTTAGCCAGAGCATCAGCCTTCTCCCGGGGGCGCCTTTTCCTGGGGACGCCCGCCGACTGGCGAGCGCGTGAGGACGCCGCCGCCCTCCGATGGTGACCGGTCGAGGCCCAGGGTGGCGAGCATCGTGAGAACTACCGAACGCTGGCGGAACACACTGCCGGTCGTCCACGTGGCGATGACGACAATCAACATTGCCGGCAGGATGATGCCTGGTGCCAGCGTCAGTTCCAGTACGATGACGAGCGCCGCCAGCGGCGCGCGAAGTGTCGCAGCAAGCATGGCGGCCATGCCCAGCATGACGTAGAGGGCCGGCGATGCGGCTGATTCCGGCGAAACGGGTAGAGCCAGGTGGGCCAGGATTCCGCCGCAGGCGGCGCCGATGACCAACGTCGGGGCGATGACTCCGACCGGGATGCCGAGGCCAATGCACGCCGCGGAGGCGATCACCTTGGCCACCGCGATGAGGAGCAGCGCGGACAAGGCGAGGTGTCCCGCGAGGGCGACGTTGACCGTGTCATAGCCTACGCCCATAACCGCCGGCGCGAAGTATGCGGCGCAAGCGGTAATGGCCCCGGCGATGGTGGCGCGCAGCAGGAATGGATGCCGGTCGAGTGCGGCGAAAGAGCGCACGGCGAGGATGAACCCGGCGGCAATCGCTCCTATGATGAAGCCGCCCAATGCCATGTAGGCCAGGTCCAGCGTCGATTGGGAAGCCATGTGGGGAATGACGAGGTCGGGCGCGTGCAGAAACACGGTGCGGGACACGGCCGTTGCGGCTGCAACGGCCAGAATGACCGGAACAAGGGAGCCGATTGCCCATTGCATCATCACGACTTCCATCGCGATGACGACTCCAGCAAGCGGGGTGTGGAAGGATGCCGCCGTCGCGGCTGCCGCGCCGCAGGCGACGAGTACGCGTATGCGGCGGTTGTCGAGCCCTATCGCCTGCCCGAGTACGCTGGATGTCGCCGCGCCGAGGTGAATCGCCGGTCCCTCTCGCCCGCCGGACAAGCCCGCGGCGAGGGCACCCGCGCCCGCAAAGAACTGGATGAGTGCGTTCTTTGCGGGCAGTCGCCCCTGGTGATGCCCGAGACGTTCCAGGACATGGGCTATTCCGGTGCGGCGGTCCTCTGCGGCCACGCGTGTCAGCAGCGCGCCGATGACCATGGCACCGGCCAGGGGCAGTAGCACCGTTGCGAAGGTCGGCAGCGATTCGAAGTCCTCGCTCTCAACGCCCACGAGAGAAGGCCCCGCGAAAGCGATGGTCGCCTTGAACGATACGACAACGAGGCTTGCGATCACGCCGACGGCGACGCCCAGGAGGGGAAGCAAGAGTACGTTCGCCGGCACCTGGGAAGTGGCCTGGACCAATCGGCTTCTCAGACGCTGGAAGAAAGGGACCCGATGCGCCGGAGCGTTTCGCTGCGTTTTCACGTTCGCGCGGTGCGCGCTCCTTGAGCTCTGTTTGCGGTCGCCGGGATCAGGATGATGCAAGAGGTGCCCCGGCACCTGTCTAAAATACTATAGTCGGCATGGGGCACGGTGCCGGAGTCGCACCTGGTGCGAAGTGCGTTGTATAGAACCGACGACAATGGAGAGCGGCACGGAACATGGCGTTTGGCGATCTTCACACGCAAAGGGCCGCGAGGGTGGCTGCGGTGGTGGTCGCGCTCGCAGCCTTCGGTTACGGCTGTTTCGTCCTCGGCGGATATCGCTGCGTGGGAGAAAGCGAGGGTGGCGCTCTACTGGCTGCGGATTGCGAAAAGACGGATGCGCTCGCCTGGTTGAAGGAAGTGGATCTGACGCAGGTCGTGGATGCCGGCGCGAACGAGGAACTGCGCCGTACGATCAAGACGCTCGGCGATCGGATCCACGCGCTCGAAGAAGAAGCGCGCTTCTACAGGCGACTTGTCGCGCCAATGAACGAGGATGCGGGTTTCACTATCGAACGGCTCGATGTATCAAAAACACGAGACCCCGATCGATTCGCCTACACCCTGGTTCTGACCCAGGCTACGGACCGGGACCGATGGGTCGAGGGGAGTCTCACGATCGAGGTCGTTGGGGACAATGAGAATGGGCGGCGATCGCTGTCACTTGCAGAGTTGTCGGAAGAAAGCGAGTATCCGATCAAGTTCGGACTTCTCTACTTTGAGGACTTTAGCGGCCAGATGACTTTGCCCGACGGGTTCCTGCCCGAAGAGGTCAGGGTCGCGGTGGAGGTGGACACCGGACTGCGGTTCGAACGCGTGTTTGCGTGGTCGGTAGAATAGTCCCTCGAAACGGGATGGAATGCGGCATAGTTGATGAAGTGGTTCAAACCCGAATCAAGCAAGGAATTGGCGAAAGAAGGCCGGCGTATGAAAAAGACCAGGGTCGATAGCAACGACAGGAGCGCAACCCTCGTCGCGGCGGACACGTCGGTACGCGGCGACATCCAATTCTCGGGGCGGCTGTACGTCAGCGGCACGGTCGAAGGCAATATTGTGGCCAAGGACGAAGCCTCGGCCACCCTGTTTGTAGACGAGGGAGGCAGTGTCGAGGGCGACATTCGAGCGGCAAACGTGATTGTTGCGGGCCGGGTTGAAGGCAATGTGCTTGCCGGGGAGCGTATGGAAGTCACGGCGACCGGCCGGATCAGGGGCGAAATGTCCTACAGGCAGATTGGCGTGGAACTGGGTGCCCTGGTGAACGGCAAGATCCTTTGCGTCGACGAAGACGGGGACCGTGGGAACGTTCGTGTTTTCGAATTGGCGGGCGACAGTGAACGGGACACCTGAGGTAGCCCCGGGACAGCCTGGGACCGCCGGAGAGAACCAGAGGGAGTCTGAGAGGAAATGATGTCCGACATCGGCTTTTCCGACCGCGCGGCGGGTAAGGTTGCGGAACTCATCGAGGGTGAAGGAAACGACCTGCTAAAGCTGCGCGTCTTCATCACGGGCGGTGGTTGCAGCGGCTTCTCGTACGGCTTTACCTTTGACGAGGAGATCGCTGAGGATGACGCCGTGATCGAGCGGGAAGGCGTGACCATGCTGGTGGATGCGATGAGCTATCAATACCTTGCCGGCGCGGAGATCGACTACAGGGAAGACCTGCAGGGGGCGCAGTTCGTCGTGACCAATCCCAATGCTTCCTCAACGTGTGGTTGCGGAAACTCCTTCGCTATCTGATTTGCGTGTTGGCGGGGTAAAACGCCCCGAGTACCCTCGGTCCGGCTGCCCCGGTGACGGCCGGCGAGTTCCCCGGCTGGCGTTCCAGGAAGCGGTATGCAAGCCACGCGAAGGCTGCGGCTTCCACGGCATCGCCGTCGACACCCAGGTTCTCCGACTTCATCACCCGTCGCCGGATCATCTGTCGTCCAAGGCGGTTCATGAGATCCCCGTTTAGCCGACCACCCCCGCAGACAACGACGTCAGTGCTGGACGGCGCCCATCTCTCGACGGCCCGGGAGATGCTTGCGGCGGTGAATTCGGCCAGCGTGGCCTGTACGTCTGCGGGATCTTCGGAACCTCCGAGGCGCCTTCGCAGGTAGTCGAGGTTGTAGAAATCCTTGCCCGTGCTCTTCGGCGGTGGCGCGCGCACGAAACCGTCTTGTTCGAGATCGGTCAGCAGGCTCGGAATGACGTTTCCTGTTGCGGACCACGCCCCGTTCCGATCGAACGCCAATCCCTGGTGTTCTCCAATCCATGCGTCCAGCAAGGCGTTGCCGGGACCCGTGTCGAATCCGGTTGACAGGTCGGGCGAGAGAATCGTTATGTTGGAAATTCCGCCGATATTCACCACCACGCGTTCCCCTCTTCCAGGCCTGAACAGCGCCTCGTGGAAGGGCGGCACCAACGGTGCTCCCTCGCCGCCGGCCGCCACGTCTCGCCGCCGGAAATCGGCGACCGTGTCGATGCCGCTGATCTCGGCGATACGGTGGGGATCCCCGATCTGCACGGTATGGGCGGGTTCCGTGCGCGGGTCGTGTCGAATCGTCTGTCCATGGCTGCCGATAGCCCTGACCGGTCTGTCTCCGGCGAACGCGCGGACGGCCCGCCCGATGAATTCGCCCAGTTCGGCATCGGCTCGGGCCATCCTGGTCAGGTCATCGGTTGCCGATAGGGCAAGCGCTCGCAGGGAGTCGCCAAGGGCGCCGGGAAAAGGCTCGGTGGTGGCGTCGATGATGCGGGGTACAACGGGCTCGACATCGACCACCGCCAGGTCGAGGCCGTCAACGCTTGTTCCCGAAATTGCGCCGACGAAAAGGAGAGCCATCGGTGCGACCTGACTCGCGATTCGGCTAATGCAGGTGCGGGGCGACGGGTTTCATGCCTAGCGCACGGCCAGGACCTGTTGCCCCGACAGGTGGTGTTCCATTTGCGCCAGGAGGACCGCTGTCGACTGCTCGAAACGGACCCGCTCGGAGGAAGGGATGGGTTTCGCTTTTGGCAAATCTACCGTGCGGGGGTTCTGGTGCACGCCGTTGACGAGGAATTCGTAGTGGAGGTGGGGGCCCGTGGCGTACCCGGTCGCGCCCACGTATCCGATGACCTTGCCCTGCTCGACGCGGGTTCCTCCGCGGATGCCCCGTGCAATCCTGGACAGGTGCAGGTACTTGGTCTCGAAGGTCTCGCCGTGCCGTATCACCACATAGTTGCCATTTGCGTGGGTACGGCTGGCGATGCGCACCGTACCGTCGCCCGCAGCCAACACCGGTGTGCCCATGGGCGCCGCATAGTCGATGCCACGATGCGGCATGGAGGTCTTGAACAGCGGATGGTGCCGCTTCAGATTGAAGTTCGAGCTGATGCGCGTGAATTCAAGCGGTGCCCTCAGGAAATCCTTGCGCATGCTCTCCCCGTCGGGACTGTAAAACCGGTCGATGTTGGCGCTATCGGTATACAGGACAGCCCGGTGCGTATCCCCCTGGTTGACGAACCGGGCGGCGAGAATCCGGCCGGTGTCAATGCGTTGATCTTCCAGGTACAGCTCTTCGAAGAGAATGGAGAATTCGTCGCCGTCCCGAATGTCGAGGAGGAAGTCGATGTCCCACTGGAAGATCTTTTCCAGTCGCATGATGAGTTGGTCTTCCAGGCCCGCGCGCTGTCCGGCGACGAATAGCGAGTGATTGATCACCGCGTGCCTGAAGGCAACTCTCGTTGTGGGCTCCTTGACTTCCTTGCGGCCTTGATACACCTCTCCAGAGCGTTCGAATATGAGCCGTTCCAGCGGCCCGGACGAGTACACGAAGCGAACAAGGTTGTCCTTTTCGTCGGTGACGAACGTCAGCTTGTGGCCCGGATAGACGTCGTGAAGCCGTTCCGCCAGGGCGCCACTGGCAAGTATCCGTTGCAGGTCCGCAGGCGGGAGCTTCCGTTTCTTGAAGATTGTGGAGAGGTTTTCGCCCGGCCCGATACTGACGACCTCCCTGGTGGTTGCTTCGGATTCCGGTGGTTCCTCCGGATGGTCAATGCGCGCATCGGGCGCGTCGAAATCTGGCTCGGCGTAGGGTGGATCGGCCTCCAGCGTAGTGGTTGCTTCCGATACGTCCCGGTCGAAAAAGAAGGTGAGACCCAATATCACCGCCACGGCGGCACAGACATAGAGGTGGGATACGGGAACTATTCCCCTGCTCAAGCTTTATACTCTTGTTGGACTTCTGCCGCGGGGCAGACTATTGAACTCACGCGCGTGGCAAGGTGACGAGTATAAAGAATTTGTCTGGTTTTGGAAGCTGCGATAAGCCCTCCCAACGAAGTTCGGTCCTGGATGACCTTCGTCGGAGGAATCTCGTCGCCCAAGTGTCGGACGAGGCGGGCCTCGAGGCCCATCTCACCTCGCGCTCGCGCGTTGTCTATAGCGGCTTCGATCCCACTTCGGACAGTCTTCAGATCGGAAACCTGGTCCCGCTTCTGACCTTGCGGCGCTTTCAGACGGCCGGGCACCGGCCCATTCTGCTCGTTGGCGGGGCAACGGGGTTGATCGGCGATCCCAGCGACAAGACCGAGGAGCGCAATCTCAATCTGCGGGATGTCGTGGCGGACTGGTCCGCTAAAGTGCGTTCGCAGGCGGAGCGGTTTCTCGACTTCGACGGGGATACGGGCGCAGTCGTCGTCAACAACCTCGATTGGACAGGCCAACTCGACGTCATCTCTTTCTTGCGCGACGTGGGAAAGCACTTCTCTGTCAACGCGATGATCCAGCGCGAGTGGGTAAGGTCGAGACTGGAAGCCAGGGGAAGTGGCATTTCGTTTGCCGAGTTCAGTTACAGCATCCTGCAGGCATTGGATTTCAAGCAGCTTGCCGAAAAGTACGAATGCACCGTGCAGATTGGCGGCAGTGATCAATGGGGAAATATCGTCAGCGGTGTCGACCTGGTCCGGCGGACGCTCGAGAGGAAAGTATTTGCGCTGACGGTCCCGCTCGCGACAAAGTCCGACGGAACGAAGTTCGGCAAGACAGAGGCCGGGGCCGTTTGGCTCGACGGGGCGAAGACATCGCCCTACACGTTCTATCAGTTCTTGATCAACACGGCAGACGGCGACGTCATGTCCTACCTGCGTCAACTCACGTTCCTGGACGTGGAGGACATCGAGGCGGCGGGGAGAGCTGTCGCGGAGAGTCCGGCGGCGCGCGAAGGCCAGAGACTCCTGGCGGACGAAGTCACGCGGCTGGTGCACGGGGAACAGGGCCTCCTTTCCGCCAGGCGGATCACCGACGCGCTGTTCAGCGGATCCGTGGAGTCATTGAAGAAGCCGGATCTGGAACAACTCGCGCTCGACGGTATCGGTTGCACCGTGATCGAGGCGAGCGCCGGACTGGTCGCCGTCATGGCGGAAACGCCGTTGGCGCGGTCGAGGACGGCCGCGCGCGGTTTGGTGCAAAGCAGGGCCATTCGGGTCAATGGCCAACTCACCGAAGACATCGGGCGGTCATTGTCGCCGGAGAACGCGCTCTTTGGTCGCTATCACCTCATCCGACGCGGCAAGAAAAGCTGGCACCTGGTCGCCCACGCCTGAGGCGCCGCGTTGCCCCCGCGCGTGGATTCGGTCCACTTCGCAGGCGATGTGCGCGGCCCATTCTGCGGCGACCAAAAATGATCGTTGACGACTGCTTGCCAGCGGACGATTGGGGCGTATAATGCGCTCCCCTTGGCCCGCGTGGATTCGCTCGGGCCCGTTCATTGAAAACGAAACAAGCCATTCGTGTGGGCGCTCGTGAACGAAAGAGCCGAGGCAAACTTGTCTTGGGAGCGGTGGTGGCATTTGCCGCTGCCGAACCCGAAAACTTCTTTAACTGAAGAGTTTGATCATGGCTCAGATTGAACGTTGGCGGCAGGCCTAATACATGCAAGTCGAACGAGAAAGCCCCTTCGGGGGCGAGTAGAGTGGCGGACGGGTGAGTAACGCGTAGGAATCCACCCAGTAGTGGGGGATAACCCGAGGAAACTCGGGCTAATACCGCATGTGATCTCCGGTTTCGACCGGAGATGAAAGCGGGGGATCGGCACGCCGGCGCAAGTCGGCGCTAAGACCTCGTGCTATTGGACGAGCCTGCGTTGGATTAGCTTGTTGGTGAGGTAATGGCTCACCAAGGCGACGATCCATAGCTGGTCTGAGAGGACGATCAGCCACACTGGAACTGAGACACGGTCCAGACTCCTACGGGAGGCAGCAGTAGGGAATATTGTGCAATGGGCGAAAGCCTGACACAGCCATGCCGCGTGTGTGAAGAAGGCCCTAGGGTTGTAAAGCACTTTCAGCGGAGAAGAAAAGCCAGGGGCTAAAACCCCCAGGTCTTGACGTTACCCGCAGAAGAAGCACCGGCTAACTCCGTGCCAGCAGCCGCGGTAATACGGAGGGTGCGAACGTTAATCGGAATTACTGGGCGTAAAGCGCGCGTAGGCGGTTCGTTAAGTGAGATGTGAAATCCCCGGGCTCAACCTGGGAACTGCATTTCAAACTAGCGGGCTAGAGTGTAGTAGAGGGAGGCGGAATTTCCTGTGTAGCGGTGAAATGCGTAGATATAGGAAGGAACACCAGTGGCGAAGGCGGCCTCCTGGACTAACACTGACGCTGAGGTGCGAAAGCGTGGGGAGCAAACAGGATTAGATACCCTGGTAGTCCACGCCGTAAACGATGAGAACTAGCCGTTGGGCCCCTTGAGGGCTTGGTGGCGCAGCTAACGCGATAAGTTCTCCGCCTGGGGAGTACGGCCGCAAGGTTAAAACTCAAATGAATTGACGGGGGCCCGCACAAGCGGTGGAGCATGCTGTTCAATTAGAGGCAACGCTAAGAACCTTACCACCATTTGACATCCACGGAACTTTCCAGAGATGGATTGGTGCCTACGGGAACCGTGAGACAGGTGCTGCATGGCTGTCGTCAGCTCGTGTCGTGAGATGTTGGGTTAAGTCCCGTAACGAGCGCAACCCTTATCCTTATTTGCCAGCGGGTAATGCCGGGAACTCTAAGGAGACTGCCGGTGACAAACCGGAGGAAGGCGGGGACGAGGTCAAGTCATCATGGCCCTTATTATGGTGGGCTACAAGCGTGCTACAATGGGAGATACAGAGGGCTGCGATCCCGTGAGGGGGAGCGAATCCCAAAAAATCTCTCGTAGTCCGGATAGGAGTCTGCAACTCGACTCCTTGAAGTCGGAATCGCTAGTAATCGCGAATCAGAACGTCGCGGTGAATACGTTCCCGGGCCTTGTACACACCGCCCGTCACGTCATGGAAGTGGGTTGCACCAGAAGTAGCTAGTCTAACCTTCGGGAGGACGGTTACCACGGTGTGATTCATGACTGGGACGAAGTCGTAACAAGGTAGCCGTAGGGGAACCTGCGGCTGGATCACCTCCTTAAATGTGAAGTCCTGCCCGCTGCGCTTCTTGCGTCGGCGGAGACAGGACCAGCCTTGACTCGATCGGAATCGACGTTGGCGCACCTGCGGCGAAAGTCGCGGATCGCGTTGACGTGCCCACCTTGGTGGGTGCGCCCACACGAATGGTTTGTTGATGTTGGAGGCGATGGCGTGTGTGCCACTGTTCTGTGGAAGTACCGATACCCGGGTCTGTAGCTCAGTTGGTTAGAGCGCACCCCTGATAAGGGTGAGGTCGGTGGTTCAAATCCACCCAGACCCACCAGTTATTGCGCGGGGCCGTAGCTCAGCCGGGAGAGCGCCTGCTTTGCAAGCAGGAGGTCGGGAGTTCGATCCTCCTCGGCTCCACCATTCGCTTTTGATTCTCGAGCGGAGAATCCGCTTGATTTGTGCTCTTTGACAACTTGTATAGTGATGAAGTTTGTGCGTCAGGACATCATATCTTGACGCACACACGTCGATACCAGGTCTAGCTAAGGTATCGACGTAAAATCAAATGTGTCTTGGTATCAGTTGCGAGCCGGTGACGGCTGGCGCTGTTCCAAAACCGGTGTTACTCGGCTATGTATGAGGAAGATTGCAACTTGCGCTTTCGATTATATGGTCAAGCGAACAAGCGCATTCGGTGGATGCCTAGGCAGTTGAAGGCGATGAAGGACGTCGTAGCTTGCGATAAGCCTCGGGGAGCCGGCTAACAGGCTTTGATCCGGGGATTTCCGAATGGGGAAACCCAACTCCTTTTGGAGTTATCGTCAACTGAATACATAGGTTGGCGAGGCGAACCCGGGGAACTGAAATATCTAAGTACCCGGAGGAAAAGAAATCAACCGAGATTCCCTTAGTAGTGACGAGCGAAAGGGGACCAGCCCTTAAGCACTTTGGCACGTTAGCGGAAACACCTGGAAAGGTGTGCCATAGCGGGTGATAGCCCCGTACGCAAAAACGACCATTGTGTGAAATCGAGTAGGGCGGGGCACGTGAAACCCTGTCTGAACGTGGGGGGACCATCCTCCAAGGCTAAATACTCTCAACTGACCGATAGTGAACCAGTACCGTGAGGGAAAGGCGAAAAGAACCCCTGTGAGGGGAGTGAAATAGTTCCTGAAACCGGATGCGTACAAGCAGTGGGAGCCATAATACCGACACGCGGTTTACCGCGGATAGGTTAATGGTGACTGCGTACCTTTTGTATAATGGGTCAGCGACTTATTCTTACTGGCAAGGTTAACCGTTTAGGGGAGCCGTAGGGAAACCGAGTCTTAACAGGGCGTCTTGAGTCGGTAGAAGTAGACCCGAAACCGGGCGATCTAGCCATGGGCAGGGTGAAGGTCAGGTAACACTGACTGGAGGCCCGAACCCACCAATGGTGAAAAATTGGGGGATGACCTGTGGCTCGGAGTGAAAGGCTAATCAAGCCCGGAGATAGCTGGTTCTCCTCGAAAACTATTTAGGTAGTGCCTCTCGTATCACCGTCGGGGGTAGAGCACTGTTTGGGCTAGGGGGTCACCTCGACTTACCAACCCCATGCAAACTCCGAATACCGACGAGTGCAGCGAGGGAGACAGACGGCGGGTGCTAACGTCCGTTGTCGAAAGGGAAACAACCCAGACCGCCAGCTAAGGTCCCCAAATCATGGTTAAGTGGGAAACGATGTGGGAAGGCCCAGACAGCCAGGAGGTTGGCTTAGAAGCAGCCATCCTTTAAAGAAAGCGTAACAGCTCACTGGTCAAGTCGGCCTGCGCGGAAGATTTAACGGGGCTTAAACCATGTACCGAAGCTGCGGGCGCGCGCCTTTTTTGGCGCGCGCGGTAGAGGAGCGTTCTGTAAGCCTGTGAAGGCGGATCGAGAGGTCCGCTGGAGGTATCAGAAGTGCGAATGCTGACATGAGTAACGATAAAGGAGGTGAAAATCCTCCTCGCCGGAAGACCAAGGGTTCCTGCGCAACGCTCATCGGCGCAGGGTAAGTCGGCTCCTAAGGCGAGGCCGAAAGGCGTAGTCGATGGGTAGCTGGTTAATATTCCAGCACCACTCTTTGCTGCGATGTGGTGACGGAGAAGGCTAGGCGGTCCTGGCGATGGTCGTCCAGGTTCAAGCAGGTAGACTGGGGTTTCAGGCAAATCCGGGATCCCAAGGTCGAGATGTGATGACGAACCGGTCCTATACGACCGGGAAGCCGTTGATGCCACGCTTCCGAGAAAAACCTCTAAGCTTCAGGCTTTGAGTGACCGTACCCCAAACCGACACAGGTGGTCAGGTAGAGAATACCAAGGCGTTTGAGAGAACTCGGGTGAAGGAACTAGGCAAAATGGCACCGTAACTTCGGGAGAAGGTGCGCCGCCGACGGTGACGGGACTTGCTCCCCGAGCTGTTGGAGGCCGAAGATACCAGGTGGCTGCGACTGTTTACTAAAAACACAGCACTCTGCAAACTCGTAAGAGGACGTATAGGGTGTGACGCCTGCCCGGTGCCGGAAGGTTAATTGATCAGGTTAGGCTTTGGCCGAAGCTTGTGATCGAAGCCCCGGTAAACGGCGGCCGTAACTATAACGGTCCTAAGGTAGCGAAATTCCTTGTCGGGTAAGTTCCGACCTGCACGAATGGCGTAACGATGGCCACACTGTCTCCACCCGAGACTCAGTGAAATTGAAATCGCGGTGAAGATGCCGTGTACCCGCGGCTAGACGGTAAGACCCCGTGAACCTTTACTACAGCTTCACACTGGACTTTGACTTAGTTTGTGTAGGATAGGTGGGAGACTTTGAAGCGAGGGCGCTAGCCCTCGTGGAGTCGACCTTGAAATACCACCCTGGCTACGTTGGGGTTCTAACTTGGGCCCATTAGCTGGGTTGAGGACAGTGTGTGGCGGGTAGTTTGACTGGGGCGGTCTCCTCCCAAAGAGTAACGGAGGAGCACGAAGGTGCACTCAGCATGGTCGGAAATCATGCTTAGCGTGTAAAGGCATAAGTGCGCTTGACTGCGAGACTGACGAGTCGAGCAGGGTCGAAAGACGGTCTTAGTGATCAGGTGGTTCTGTATGGAAGGGCCATCGCTCAACGGACAAAAGGTACTCCGGGGATAACAGGCTGATACCGCCCAATAGTTCACATAGACGGCGGTGTTTGGCACCTCGATGTCGGCTCATCACATCCTGGGGCCGAAGCCGGTCCCAAGGGTATGGCTGTTCGCCATTTAAAGTGGTACGCGAGCTGGGTTTAGAACGTCGTGAGACAGTTCGGTCCCTATCTGCCGTGGGCGTTTGAGATTTGAGAGGAGCTGCTCCTAGTACGAGAGGACCGGAGTGGACGAACCTCTGGTGTTCCGGTTGTTACGCCAGTAGCATTGCCGGGTAGCTATGTTCGGAAGGGATAACCGCTGAAAGCATCTAAGCGGGAAGCCCACCTCAAGATGAGATCTCACAAATCGTAAGATTTCTGTAGGGCTCTCGAAGACTACGAGAATGATAGGCGGGATGTGTAAGCGCTGTGAAGCGTTGAGCTAACCCGTACTAATTGCCCGTGCGGCTTGACCATATAATCGAGTGCGCATCCCGCAAAGCCGGGTGTGTAACTATCTTTTGTATGTATATGCCAATGTAAATGTAACACTGTTTGACACATTTGGGACTTCATCACGCTTTTGTGACCGGGGTCACGGCCTCCCATGCGGGGCGTGTGCCCTCGGGGCAATGGTTTGCCTGACGGCCATAGCGAGTCTGAACCACCTGAATCCATTTCGAACTCAGAAGTGAAAGGGCTCTGCGCCGATGGTAGTGTGGGGACTCCCCATGCGAGAGTAGGACATCGTCAGGCTTTAATTTGAGAAAACCGGCCCATGTTAATTCAGGTTAATGTGGGCCGGTTTTTTTGTGCGCACGATTTGTCCAGGCGCACGACGTCTCGCGGAACGCGGGTCCGGATTTCGGACTACGAAGCGTGTGGATCCGGGAGGCGAATCATATGTGCCCGACTACAGATCCGCCGGCGCGCGGCGCGGGCGGGTGAAACGGGGGCGTGAGCAGAAACACGTGTCCCCTTAGGTATAAGTGTCGCGCGCCCGGTACGGCATCGCTTATCGCGAGGGGCGTTCGTCCCAACATACCGCCACGCGGTGAAGCTCACGGACTTCGCCGCTGAAGTCGTTTGCGCCGGCATGCTGAACACATCGCTGGTCCCATATCGCCAGCGTACCGGGCTGGTAGCGCACGCGCGCCTGATAACTCTGTTGGGTGCAGTGCGCAAAAAGGAAAGCAAGCAGCGCGGCGCTCTCCCGCTCCGCGAGCTGCACGATGCTCTTGGTGTAACCCCCGTTCACGTAGAGCGCCTTGCGGCCGGTTTCCGGATGGGTGATCACCACCGGATGCGTCACGGGTTGCTTGGCCAGGTTCGGATCGATGTTGCGTCCGTCGTGCAGTGCGTCCAGCGGATCGACAAACTCCTTCATGGAATCGGAGAGACCTTCATAGGCCCTGTACTGCGACGCGAACACCGTATCGCCGCCGATCGGCGGCACTTCGCGCGCCAGCAGCATCGTGATCTTCGGCGGCAACTCGTGCCAGGTGGAGTCCGTGTGCCACTGGTCCGAAACGGCGGGGTGGCTCGGGTCGGCACGGACGAGAAGCGCGTCGTCATAGCCCTCCAGGGGCCTGAAGCCATGCACGTGTAGCCTGCCCCACCGTAGGCCGAATTCCCTCAGCTCGCCGAGGGTGAGATGCGCCTGTCCGTGGATAGCCAGCGCGCCGTATTCGAGTAGCAAGGCGTGCACGGTGGCGAAACCGCCTTCGTCGAGAGACGCCACGTCGAGGCCCCGCACCTCCGCGCCCAGGGCTCCTGTCAAGGGTCGAATATCCAGGGTGGCTTGATCTTCCAAGGTTTTCATGTTGCCGCCTCCAGCGTTAATCGGGGCAGGCTAGTGCCCCACAGCCGACGCCTTCGGCTTCGCCTGTGGCCCGGCCCCGCTCGTCGACCATGGAGCAATCGTGCCGGGTCGCTGGCGCTCCCCGGACACGTTTGTTCCATGGAAGTGCCCCACAGCCGACGCCTTCGGCTTCGCCTGTGGCCCGGCCCCGCTCGTCGACCATGGAGCAATCGTGCCGGGTCGCTGGCGCTCCCCGGACACGTTTGTTCCATGGAAGTGCCCCACAGCCGACGCCTTCGGCTTCGCCTGTGGCCCGGCCCCGCTCGTCGACCATGGAGCAATCGTGCCGGGTCGCTGGCGCTCCCCGGACACGTTTGTTCCATGGAAGTGCCCCACAGCCGACGCCTTCGGCTTCGCCTGTTGCATGCGAGGGGTTTCCCCCTCGCGCTCCCCGGCTGATGGCTGTTCTCATGCGAGGGGTTTCCCCCTCGCGCTCCCCGGCTGATGGCTGTTCTCATGCGAGGGGTTTCCCCTCGCGCTCCCCGGCTGATGGCTCCCGGCCCGGCCCCGCTCGTCGCCCATGGAACAATCACCGCCGCTCGCTGGCGCTCCCGGAGGCGATTGTTCCATGAAAGTCCGATGGCCCGATCGCGTCGTACGCGAACAGCTTGCGAAAGAACCTGTCGCCGATCAAGCCGACGGATCGATCTCGAAGCCACGCGCCCGGTCCGGAAAGATGGAAGATCCGTGCATTGCGTCGTGACCAGCGCTGGACCTGTGCCGTCCTGCCCCGGCGCATGGATTCATAACGGGCGAGCGCGGCGGGCCCGTTGGTTTCCTGTTCGATACAGTGTGCGAGTACGGCGGCATCCTCCATCGCCATCGCAGCGCCCTGGGCCATGAACGGCAACGCGGCGTGACAGGCATCGCCAAGGAGTGTCACGCGGTGATCCGACCAGCGGGGCATCGGCGGCCGATCGAATAGCGCCCACCTGGAGCAACCGTCGTGCTCCGTCCTATCGATCAGCGTTCGCACATCCGGATGCCATTCGACGAAATCGTTCTGGAACGCCGAGTGATCGCCGGTCTCGATCCGGGACGACGGTTCATCCCCGCCGGCAACGACGCCAACGCAGTTGACCATGGAATCGTCGCCGGTGCCGTAGTGCACGAAATGCTTGGCGGGGCCCCACCAGACAGTCACCACCGGCCTCGTCATTCCCGCGGGCAGCCCCGTTGCCGAGACGAGCGCGCGCCAGGCGATGTCGCCGCTGTAAGTGGGCGTCTCGCTTCCGAATAGCACCGTACGCACGGTCGAGTTGATGCCATCCGCGCCGACCAGTATGGATCCGGTGTGAAGGGTGCCGTTGACCGACACGGCGATGCTGGCGCCGCTTTGGTGGATGCGTTCCACCCTCGCGCCGGTGTGCAGTTCGACCTGGCGGTCCTCGCGCGCGGCATTGGCAAGGCAATTCACGAGATCCTTGCGCCGAACGAGGTAGTAGGGGAAACCGTAGGTCTTCCTGACATGATCCCCCAGAGGATACGCGGCAAGCACCCGGCCGCTCCTCCAGTGGCGAATCTCGATCGCCTGCGGCACCGAGACGCTTGACCGTAGCGGAGCTTCCAGCGCGAGGTCGTGAATGACGCGGCTGGCGTTCGGACTGAGCTGCAGTCCGGCGCCGGGTTCGTCGAAAGTTGGCGCTTGCTCGAAAAGACGCACCCGGAATCCCCGGCGGGCCAGGCAGAGTGCCGCGGTCAAACCGCCGATGCCGCCTCCGGCAACAAGAATCTCAGGCATTGCTCGACCGGGAGCGTCAGTGCGTTTCCGTGTGCGGGCAAGCGGCCGATCGACCGCCGATCGACCGCGCCGCTTTGCTGAATCTGGCGGCTGTTTTTCGCAATGCCCGCACCGGTTGGCCAAACTTCGGGCAGATCATACTATTTGCCTGCCGGCAGTGGCGTGCCTCTTGCCGGCGATTTCCGGACCGTGGGGTTCCGGCGTGGCCGACCCGCCTTGCGATAGGCTGGATCTGATCTTGAGCTTTTGTTTCTGGGCCTACGAGTGAGTCTTCCCGCCGTCTTCAAACAACTTTCTGTCGACCGCGTTGCAAAAGTGGACGCGACCGACAGGTTGGAGCTTGGAAACTACGGCATAGCCGTCCGCGGCGACCTGGCGATCCTTGATGATGATGTCGAACTCCTGCGCACCGAACGCATACGCGAGGAATTGGGCGACCCCGCACTCCGTTG
Organism: Candidatus Azotimanducaceae bacterium; assembly: GCA_965203615.1. GTDB lineage: Bacteria > Pseudomonadota > Gammaproteobacteria > Pseudomonadales > Azotimanducaceae > VXNE01. Next base: position 1,948,384 of record OZ241900.1, on the reverse strand, counting down.
GCTCACGCGGCTTTGCCTCCGTCCGCATGTCGATTCGACGAACAGCGCGCTGTTGCGCGCGGGACTCACGCGCGACATCGACGGCGAAGTACTGTTGGCCGAGGCACAGACATCGGGTAGAGGCCGTCGCGGGCGCAAGTGGATGAGTCCGTTCGGCCGGAATCTGGCCTTGAGCATGGGCATGCGCATCGATCGGCCGCTGAGGGAGATCGGAGCGGTGGGGCTTGCCGTGGGCGTTGCCGTGGCTGGCGCGTTGACCGAACTGGGTGTGAAGGACGCACAACTCAAGTGGCCGAACGATATTGTCCTGGACCGGCGCAAACTCTGCGGCATCCTGATCGAACTGCCTGCGGCAAGACAGCCCGCTTGCGTCGTCATCGGCATCGGCATCAATTTCGGCGGATTGTCGGTCGTGGCGCCGTTGGTGGATCAGGCTGTCGCCGATGTCACCGAGCACGTGCCCGACGCATCGCGGAACCGCCTGGCGGGGATGGTGATCGACGCGGTCTACAACACGTGCAAGCAGTTCGAGAAGTACGGTTTCACGCGGGTAAAGCCCCGGTACGATGCCCTGCATCGATACCAGGGAGAGGCCGTGCGCATCATCGTCGGCAGCGAGGAAATCACGGGCACTGTCGCCGGCGTCGACGTCGATGGTGCCTTGCGGCTGCGAACCGCTTCGGGTGTCAGGAGTTTTGTCGGCGGCGAGGTGTCGTTGCGGACATGACGCGCCTGGATGTGGACATCGGCAACTCACGGACAAAGTGGCGGTTCGGGAATACTCGGGGTGTTGCGCCGGGGGTGGCCCCACCAACGCTCGCGGATACGCCGGACCGCGTCTGCATAGCATGTGTGGCGGCTGAGCGCGATGAGGTCGGGGCGCGATTTGCGTCGGCGTTTGGCCTTCGGCCCGAGTTTGCCGAGACGACGGCGCAACTGGCGGGCGTCACCTGTGGGTACGAAGTCCCCGACTCGCTTGGCGTTGACCGGTGGCTGGCCCTGGTTGCCGCCTGGAATGCGGTCAGACAGCCTGCCGTGGTGGCGGACATCGGTACCGCCGCGACACTCGATTTCGTCATCCGTGATGGACGTCATGTCGGCGGTTACATCGTGCCCGGGCTGGGTACGATGGCAAAGACCCTGGCCCGCAATACCGCTCGCGTCCAGGTGGCGAATGATCGTGCACCGAGCCTGTTACCGGGACGCGACACGGAGCAGGCCGTGCGTCGCGGTACCACGGCCATGTTGGTTTCCTTTCTCGAATGGTCGATTGCCCGGTTCTCCTGCGAGGTTGGCGAAGCGCCGGTGGTATTTCTCACGGGAGGCGATGCGGACGATCTCGCCGAGCGTCTCTCCGTGCCCGTTCGCGTCGAACCCGACCTGGTTATCGACGGCCTGGCGCTGGCATTGCCCTGACGGGACTGGCCGAAAAGGGAGATGGACAAAATGTGCGACAGCCTTCCGTGAAAACGCTGTCATTCGTGTTCTGGGTTCTGGTCGTCGGCAATGCCGCGATATTCTCCTTGATCTGGTTGGAGCAGGCGCTCGCGGGGATGAACAGCGTCCCGCAGCCCCGCAGCCATCAGCTCCCGATTGTTGCCGGCGAGTCGGGGTGCGTCGTGCTTGGTCCCCTCGACCAGGACCATGCGGCACAGGCATTGGCGGAGGCGATTCGTCGCGACGGGGGCCGGGCGATCGTCCAGGATCGGGACATCCTCAGCCGTCCCGACTATGTGGTGCATGTGGAACCGTCGGCTTCCCGTGACCTGGCCATGCGGATGCTGCGCGAACTCAGGAACCAGGCGATCGATGGACGTGTGATCTCGGACGGCGGTCTGGACAATGCGGTGACGGTCGGTGTTTTCGGGTTGCCGGGCCCGGCCGAGGCGCGTCGCCAAAGGGTCGCGGAACTCGGTTACGACGTGGATGTCGCCAGGATCGAACGCCAACGAACCATCCACCTGGTGTATTCGGACAAACCACCCGCCCGGAGGCCGTACGGCGTTCACCAGGCGTCGTGTGCGGACGGCTGATTCCGGGATTGTGTGCGACCACCGCATCGCCTATCGTCCGACACCTGACTTCGGCGTTCTGGACGACTCTTATGCGCGCGGCTCAAGTGTACGTGCGGTGCCCATGATCAGCGGGCCGCGTCCAGCGCTGATCTTCGCCCTCTGCCTCGCATTCTGGTGCGGACCGGAAATGGTCGCGGGCCAAACAGACGAGACTCCGCCCGAGGGTACATCGGGGCCCGTGTCTGAACTGGTGACGGTGGACGTCTATACCCCTCCTGTGCGCAAGGATATGAAAATGCCGCGCTACCCCCGACTCCCGCAGGCGAGAGGCATGGAAGGGTGGGTACGGTTAGATTTCATGGTCGGCACGGATGGCAAGGTGTACGAAATAGCCGTGACAGACTCGATGGGTGACGGAAACTTCCAGCGCGCCGCCATCCGGGCACTGAGGAGGTCGACCTTCGAACCCGCCCGCCTGAGCGGCCAAGCTGTCGATGCCGGGCACTCGATGTACTACCGGTTTGGGTTGGAGGGCGAGGGAGGAGGGGCCCGCCCGGATTTCCTCCAGTCGAGCAAGGCACTCGTGGAAGCGATCGAGCGAGGTGACCGCGCGCTGGCGGACAGGGAGTTGGCGGCGCTGGAATCCCGCGCCGAGTTCAACCTCCATGAGGATGCTTACCTCCATGTCGTCAGATTCCGGTACTACGCCAGGTGGGGAGACGCACAACAGCAGTTGCATGCCCTCGACCGGGCGGTGTCCCAGGATTTCCAGGAACATCGTCTGCCCCAGGAGTTGTACGTTGCGTTGCAACTCCAACGCTTTTGGCTGCTGGTCAGGACCCAGGACTACGAGAGGGCGGCGTCGACGTTCGAAACCCTTGCCAAGTATGAACTTGAGGCGTCGGATAGAGCTGCGCTCGAGGCAACGATGGAGAATATCAGGACACTGCGCAACGATGATCGTGCCTACGCGGTGACGGGGTCGTTGCGGGAACGCACCTCGTGGTTCTACCACCTGTTCAAGGACGAGTTTGCGGTCACGGACGTCGAGGGAGAAATCACCGAGGTCAAGTTGCGCTGTCCCGAGAGGTACGTGTTATTCCGGTTCGATCCGGAGATGGAGTACCGCGTTTCCAACAAGCGCGGACACTGCCACCTCGAGCTCATAGGTGATCCCGGGACGACGTTCAAGCTGGTCCAGATGTAGCATCTCTGCGCCGCGAAAAGAGCGCTCTCCATGGGCGACGAGCGGGGCCGGGCCACAGGCGAAGCCGAAGGCGCCGGCTGTGGGGCACTTTCGGGTTGTCTGTGACTGCGGCATCGTCTATCTTTCGCCACCCGCCAATTTGGGCGTAGGGTTTCTTGAGCCGCCATAGCTCAGCCGGTAGAGCAACTCACTTGTAATGAGAAGGTCCAGGGTTCGACTCCTTGTGGCGGCACCAGGTTCGTTTCCCGTTGGCAGCTCGAGGAAAAAATCGCGGAAAAATCAATTCGCTGACGTTGACAGGCAGCAAGAGCGGGCGCAAAATTGCGCCCCTTTGTCCGGGCGTTTCCGGAGGGGTTCCCGAGTGGCCAAAGGGATCAGACTGTAAATCTGACGGCTAAGCCTTCGTAGGTTCGAATCCTACCCCCTCCACCACCTGCGGAGGGTCCTGGGGAATTGGCGGAGTTCGCGGGTATAGTTCAGTGGTAGAACCTCAGCCTTCCAAGCTGATGGCGCGGGTTCAATTCCCGCTACCCGCTCCACACGAGGGAACGCGGGCTTGACGGACGGAGCTTGGGAGACGGGGCCTGAGAGACGGGGCTTGATAAGAGAAACCGGGCAGGATCGGTATCGAAACAGAGCGAAGGATTGGACGCTCACATAGCTCAGTCGGTAGAGCGCGTCCTTGGTAAGGACGAGGTCATCGGTTCAAATCCGATTGTGAGCACCAAAGCAGGACGGCGATCCGCACGGAATCCGTCGTCATCAGACGCGGCAAGAACGCGGTAGAAACGCGGCATGTGGCGAATGTGGCGAATGTGGCGAATGTTAAAAGAAGCGACAGTCGGCGCTGGGAACCCGCAAGGAAAACAGGCAGCACAAAGGCAAATCAGTAGGCATCGACAAGGGTCTAGAGAGGAATAACCAAAGTGGCCAAAGAGAGATTCGAACGCACAAAGCCCCATGTGAACGTAGGCACGATCGGTCACGTGGACCACGGCAAGACTACGCTGACGGCGGCCATGACCAAGGTGTGCGCGGCGGCGCATGGCGGCGAAATCAAGGAATTCGACCAGATCGACAACGCACCCGAGGAGCGGGCGCGGGGGATCACGATCGCCACGGCGCACGTGGAGTACGAGTCGTCCGAGCGACACTACGCCCACGTCGACTGCCCGGGTCATGCCGACTACGTCAAGAACATGATCACCGGCGCGGCGCAGATGGACGGCGCGATACTCGTCGTATCGGCGGCCGACGGACCGATGCCGCAGACGCGGGAGCACATACTCCTTTCCCGCCAGGTGGGAGTTCCCAAGATGGTCGTGTACATGAACAAGGCGGACATGGTCGACGACGATGAACTCCTCGAACTCGTGGAGATGGAGGTCCGCGAACTGCTCGACGACTATGATTTTCCGGGTGACGATACTCCCATCATCATCGGCAGCGCCCTGAAGGCCCTGGAGGGCGATACCTCCGAAATGGGAACAGGCAGCGTGGAGCGGCTGCTGGCGGCGCTGGACGAGTACATTCCGCAACCGGAACGGGCCATCGACCAGCCGTTCCTGATGCCCATCGAGGACGTGTTTTCGATATCGGGTCGGGGCACCGTCGTGACGGGTCGCGTGGAGCGCGGCGTGGTGAAGATGGGCGAAGAAGTGGAAATCGTCGGTATCCGCGAAACCTCGCGGACTACCTGTACCGGTGTCGAGATGTTCCGCAAGCTGCTGGACGAGGGACGCGCCGGTGAGAACATAGGCGTGCTGCTTCGGGGCACGAAGCGGGACGAGGTGGAAAGAGGCCAGGTGCTGTCGCGACCGGGAGCGATTACGCCGCACACGAAGTTCGAGGCGGAGGTATATGTCCTGAGTCACGACGAGGGGGGGCGGCACAAGCCGTTTTTCCAGGGCTATCGGCCGCAGTTCTACTTCCGTACGACGGATGTCACGGGATCGGTGGAGTTGCCCTCGGACGTCGAGATGGTGTTGCCGGGTGACAACGTGAACATGGACGTGACGTTGATCAGTCCAATCGCGATGGATGAAGGTTTGCGATTTGCGATCAGGGAAGGCGGCCGTACCGTGGGCGCCGGGGTCGTGACCAGGATCGTCGAGTGACGGTATTCGCCATTTGGTCGCGCAGGTAGTACAGGCCAGTAGCTCAATTGGCAGAGCAGCGGTCTCCAAAACCGCAGGTTGGGGGTTCGATTCCCTCCTGGCCTGCCAGGCGCGAACGTGGGGTGCTCCGCACAGCGAAATAGACATGCCAAGGCAGATGACGCGGGAAACCAGGCCTGAAAGCGACCAGTCTCACCCGATGCTGGATCGTCTGAAGTGGCTTGTCGTGGCAGCGATGGTCGGGGCGGGCGTCTTCGGCAACTGGTACCTCGGCGAATACATGCTGTTGTACCGGGTGCTCGCGCTCGTGGCGCTCGCGGTGGTGGCGGTGTTCGTCGTCCTGCAGACGGAGCGCGGCCGTGCCATGTGGGACCTGGCCAGGGAAGCTCGCACGGAGATTCGGCGAGTGGTCTGGCCGACGCGCCAGGAGACGGCCCAGACGACCTTCATGGTCGTGCTGCTCGTGCTGCTGTTCGCGCTGGTGCTGTGGGGTCTCGACTCGTTGTTGAGTTGGTTGGTTTCGTCGGTAATCGGATAGTCGAATGTCGAAACGTTGGTATGTCGTCCACGCGTACTCGGGATTCGAGAAGCGGGTCCAGCGTGCGTTGCAGGAACGCGTTGAACTCTCGAACTTCGCGGACTGTTTCGGGGAGATCATGGTTCCGACTGAAGAAGTGGTCGAAATGCGCGCCGGTCAGAAGCGTCGCAGCGAGCGCAAGTTCTTCCCCGGATACGTGCTCGTGCAGATGGAACTGAATGACGAAACCTGGCACCTGGTCAAGGAGACGCCGCGCGTGATGGGCTTTATCGGGGGCAAGGCGGATCGCCCGGCACCTCTGTCGGAAGCCGAGGCCGAGGCGATTCTCGACCGGATCCGGGTTGGCAGCGAGAAAGTGACGCCGAAGACGCTGTTCGAACCCGGCGAACTGGTTCGCGTGGTGGATGGTCCGTTCAAGGAGTTCAGCGGGGTCGTCGAGGAAGTGAACTACGAGAAGAGCCGACTCAATGTGGCGGTGACCATTTTCGGTCGTTCAACGCCCGTCGAACTCGACTTTTCTCAGGTTGAAAAAGGCTGATGGCAAGCGGACAACCGCGAGAGCACTAGGAATAAAACGACCGTGGCGAAAAAAGTACAGGCCTTCATCAAGCTTCAGGTGCCGGCGGGGCAGGCGAACCCGAGTCCGCCCGTCGGTCCGGCGCTCGGCCAACACGGCGTGGCCATCATGGACTTCTGCAAGGCCTTCAACGCCCACACGCAGAACGAAGAGCCGGGCATGCCCATACCCGTGGTGATCACCGTCTATGCCGACCGCAGTTTCACGTTCATAACGAAGACCCCGCCGGCATCCGTCCTCTTGCGCAGGGCGGCGCGCATCGACAAGGGAAGCCCGACGCCCAACACCGAAAAGGTGGCGAGAGTCACGCGGGCGCAACTCGAGGAGATCGCTCGGATCAAGGATCCCGACCTCACGGCGGCGGACATGGATGCCGCCGTCCGCACGATCGCCGGCAGCGCTCGCAGCGCCGGCATAGAAGTCGAAGGAGTTCTGTAATGCCAAAGTTGAGCAAACGCATGCGCCTGGTCAGGGAAAAGATCGACGGCAAACGTGCCTATCCCATTACGGAGGCGGTGGAGCTTCTCGGAGAGATGGCGAACGCGAAGTTCAAGGAGTCGATTGACGTGTCGATAAACCTCGGCGTCGATCCTCGCAAGTCGGATCAGGTCGTGCGTGGCGCGACCACCTTGCCTCATGGCACGGGCAAGGAGGTCCGCGTGGCGGTATTCGCCCAGGGCGAGAATGCCGAGAAGGCGACGCAGGCCGGTGCCGACCTGGTGGGTCTCGAAGACCTGGCGGAACAGGTGAAGGGCGGCGATTTGAATTTCGACGTCGCCATTGCTGCACCGGATGCCATGCGAGTTGTCGGTCAGCTCGGGCGCATCCTGGGCCCGCGGGGACTGATGCCCAATCCGAGGACCGGCACGGTCACTGCGGACGTGGAGACTGCGGTCAGGAACGCCAAGGCCGGACAGGTCCAGTTTCGAACGGATCGGGGCGGGATCATTCATGGTTGCGTGGGAAAGGTGGATTTCGAGGCGCAACAGATCAAGGAGAACGTGGAAGCGCTGCTCTCCGATCTGCAAAAGGCCAAACCGGGTTCGGCGAAGGGGCAATACCTGAGGAGGGTGACATTGTCCACGACGATGGGCCCCGGTATCGCCATCGATCAAGCATCCCTGGAGGTGTGACGGCATGCCCTTCCCGCTTGCACGCAAGGAGGAGATCGTTGCCGCGGTCAATGCCGAGGTCAGGGAGGCCGTATCTGCGGCGACGGCGGATTATCGGGGTTTGACCGTAGCGGAGATGACCACCATGCGCGCGGACGCGCGTTCGAGCGGCGTCTCGCTCCGGGTGATTCGAAACACGCTGGCTCGACGCGCGGTCGAAGGTACCGTGCATGAGTGCATGAAGGAGACGTTCTCGGGGCCGACCCTGCTCGCACTTTCCAACGATGACCCGGGTGCTGCGGCGCGTCTGCTCAAGAAGTACGTCGACGAGTTCAGGACACTTGAAGTCACCGCGCTCAGTGTCGACGGCGAACTGCTCGAGGCGGGACAGTTGAACCGCATAGCGTCCCTGCCGACGTTGGATGAAGCCCGCGCCAGGCTGATGCGGGCGCTATTGGCGCCGGTCGATGCATTGGCCAGGACGTTGAAGGAAGTGCCCGGCAACGTGGTGCGCGCGGTGGCTGCCGTGCGTGATTCGCGGCAGTCGGAGAGCACGGGATCGGAGTCGGAGTAGTAGTTGGATCAGGCGTGGGAATAGCAGCCCATGGCACAAGGTGGCCGCGGCAGAGGTTCGCAGTCGATAGTTTTTTCGGTCGGTAGGTGGTAGCGCGGTTTCGCGCCCATAAGGGAGACAAACCAATGGCAATATCAAAAGACGAAGTACTGGAGGCGATTTCCGAGATGAGCGTGCTCGAAGTCGTCGATCTGGTCTCGGCGATGGAAGAGAAGTTTGGCGTTTCCGCTGCCGCTCCGGTGGCAGTCGCCGCAGTGCCAACCAACGGTGCTGGAGACGCGGCGGCCGAGGAGGAGCAGACGGAATTCGACGTGGTCCTCGCGGGAATCGGAGAGAAGAAGGTCAACGTGATCAAGGCGGTTCGCGCCATTACCGGACTTGGCCTGAAGGAGGCCAAGGCGTTGGTGGACGAAGCGCCGAATCCGGTCAAGGAAGGCGTGAGCAAAGACGAGGCGGAAGAAGTCAAGACGAAGTTGGAAGAGGCCGGCGCAACCGTAGAAGTCAAATGACGCAGCGATGTCGACGCTTCGGTGTCGTGAAGCTGGATTCCATGGAAGAGACGTTCCCCCCGGAGTGGGGGCGGGCGCCACGAACGTGACGGAATCCGGCCGGCTGAAGACTTCTTGGTATACAAATCACAACAGGACAAACCCAAGCCAGCACGGGATTGCGTTCGCGCAAGCCCATGCTGGCTTTTTGCCCAAGTAACGGGAGACCCGAATGACCTATAGGTTCACCGAGAAAAAGCGGATCCGCAAAGACTTCGGCAAGTTGCCGGAGATCATGGAATTGCCCTACCTCCTGTCGACGCAACTGGAGTCGTACAGCAAGTTCCTGCAGCGGGACATTACCGCGCGCCAGCGTCAGGATGTCGGTTTGCACGCTGCGTTCCGGTCCGTGTTCCCCATTGTCAGCTATTCGGGCAATGCGGCTCTGGAGTACGTCGACTACCGCCTCGGAGAGCCGGTTTTCGACGTCAAGGAAAGCGTGCTGCGCGCCACTACCTTTGCGGCGCCGTTGCGCGTGAAGGTCCAGTTGATCATCTACGACCGGGAGTCGTCGAACAAGGCCGTCAAGGACGTCAAGGAGCAGGAGGTCTACATGGGCGAAGTCCCGCTCATGACCGACAACGGCACCTTCATCGTCAACGGCACCGAGCGGGTGGTCGTCTCACAACTGCACCGGTCGCCGGGCGTTTTCTTCGATCACGACCGCGGCAAGACGCACTCCTCCGGCAAGCTTCTCTACAATGCCCGGGTCATTCCCTATCGCGGTTCGTGGCTCGACTTCGAGTTCGATCCGAAGGACCTGGTCTTCGTCCGCATCGACCGCCGGCGGAAGCTGCCGGCCACGGTCATGCTGCGCGCTCTTGGATTCTCGTCCGAAGATATCCTGACAATGTTCTTCGACATGAACGTCTTCCACTTCAAGAAGGATGGCTACTCGGTTGACCTTGTCCCTGAACGGATGCGAGGCGAGGTGGCCAGTTTCGACATGATGGACCGGGCGGGCAACGTTATCGTTGAGTCGGGCCGGCGTATCACGGCTCGCCACGTCCGCCTGCTGGAGAGATCGGGTCTGCGGCGTCTCGATGTTCCCCGGGAGTACCTGCTCGGCCGTGTGCTCGCCCGGGACGTGGTCGACCCGGAAACCGGCGAGATCATCGTGCCGTGCAACACGGCGATCGATGACGAAATGATGGATCATTTCGGAGAGAAGAAGGTCAAGTCCGTCGAGACGATCTATACGAACGATCTCGACTGTGGGCCCTATATCTCGGATACGCTGGGCAACGATCCCACGCGGACCCAGCTCGACGCGCTGGTCGAAATCTACCGCATGATGCGTCCGGGCGAGCCGCCGACCAAGGAAGCGGCGGAAAACCTGTTCAGGAACCTCTTCTTTTCGGAAGAACGTTACGATCTGTCCGCCGTCGGACGGATGAAATTCAACCGTCGCCTGGGCCGGGACGAGATCGGCGGCTCCGGAACCCTGTCGAATGAAGACATCGTCGAAGTGTTGCGCAACTTGATCGATATTCGAAACGGCAAGGGCTCCGTCGACGATATCGACCATCTCGGCAACCGACGCGTGAGGTCCGTCGGGGAAATGGCGGAGAACGCCTTTCGCATAGGCCTGATTCGCGTCGAACGGGCGGTGAAGGAGCGCCTTTCGCTCGCGGAGTCGGAAGGGTTGATGCCGCAGGACATGATCAACGCGAAACCTGTCGCGGCCTCCATCAAGGAGTTCTTCGGATCGAGTCAGCTCTCGCAGTTCATGGACCAGCAGAATCCGTTGTCCGAAGTGACGCACAAACGGAAGGTGTCGGCATTGGGGCCGGGCGGTCTCACGCGAGAGCGCGCCGGTTTCGAAGTGCGCGATGTGCACCCGACCCACTACGGGCGAGTCTGTCCGATCGAAACGCCGGAAGGCCCGAACATCGGCCTGATCAACAGCTTGGCGACGTATGCGCGAACCAACGAGTATGGCTTCCTTGAGACGCCATACCGCCGGGTGGTCGACGGCAAGGTGACCGACGAGATCGAGTACCTTTCGGCTATCGACGAAGCCGAGTACGTGATCGCCCAGGCCAACTCCCAGGTGGAAGATGACGAACTCGTCGAGGACTTGGTCGATGTGCGTCACCAGAACGAATTCACGAAGACCGCCTCCGGCAACGTCGACTACATGGACGTGTCTCCCAAGCAGGTCGTTTCCGTGGCGGCGGCGTTGATCCCGTTTCTCGAGCACGACGACGCGAACAGGGCGTTGATGGGCTCAAACATGCAGCGCCAGGCGGTGCCGACGATACGCACCGAAACGCCGCTTGTCGGCACGGGCATGGAACGGCATGTGGCTCGGGACTCGGGCGTGTGCGTTATCGCGGAACGCGGCGGCACGGTGGACAGCGTCGATGCCGCGCGCATCATCATTCGGGTTGCGGATGAGGAAACCGGGGCCGGCGAAGCGGGCGTCGACATCTACAACCTGACGAAGTTCACGCGCTCCAACCAGAACACGTGCATCAACCAGCGGCCCCTCGTAAGGAAGGGAGACCAGATCGCCAAGGGCGACATCCTCGCCGATGGGCCTTCCATCGACATGGGGGAACTGGCCCTGGGCCAGAACATGCGTATCGCGTTCATGCCGTGGAATGGCTACAACTTCGAGGACTCGATACTCATTTCCGAGCGGGTGGTGCAGGAGGACCGCTTCACCAGTGTTCACATCCAGGAGTTGTCGTGCATCGCCCGGGACACGAAGCTCGGGCCGGAAGAGATCACCGCCGACATACCGAACGTGGGTGAATCGGCACTGGGCAAGCTCGACGAGTCGGGCATCGTCTACATTGGCGCCGAAGTGGTCGCCGGCGACGTGCTGGTCGGCAAGGTGACGCCCAAGGGCGAAACCCAGTTGACACCCGAAGAGAAGCTCTTGCGCGCCATATTCGGCGAGAAGGCGTCGGACGTGAAAGACACCTCGCTCCGGGTACCCACCGGGGTCAAGGGCACGATCATCGACGTTCGCGTGCTGACGCGCGACGGGGTCGAGAAAGACAAGCGGGCAATGGACCTGGAACGGGAAGAACTCGCCCAGATCAGAAAGGACCTCGACGACGAATACCGTATCGTCGAGACCGCGACGTACGAGCGCCTGCAGAGTGCGTTGACCGGCAACAAGGTGGCGAGCGCTCCGGGGAAATCCCGGGGCAACACCATCGATGCGGATTACCTGGCCACCCTCCCGAAGGACGACTGGTTCAAGATTCGCATGGCGGTCGATGCGCTGAACCAGCAGCTCGACAAGGCGGAGCGTCAGCTCAAGGCGCGCAAGACAGCGCTCGACGCGCGCTTCGAGGACAAGATGGCGAAGCTGAAGTCGGGTGACGAAATGGCACCCGGCGTACTGAAGATCGTCAAGGTGTACCTGGCCATCAAGCGGCATATACAGCCCGGTGACAAGATGGCGGGCAGGCATGGCAACAAGGGCGTGATCTCCGCGATCATGCCGATCGAGGACATGCCGTTCGACGAAAACGGAGAACCGGTGGACATTGTCCTCAATCCCCTCGGCGTGCCGAAGCGGATGAACGTGGGCCAGGTCCTCGAAACCCATCTCGGGTGGGCAGCCAAGGGCATCGGCGAGCGGATAGGGCAGTTGCTCGAGGCGAGGGATGCCAACGGCGGTGCGCCTGCGCGGATTCGGAAGTACCTCGAAGAGGTATACAACGGGTTCGAGGGGCGCACGGAAGACTTCGGCCAACTTGACGACGACGAAGTTCTCGAGCTTGCCGGAAACCTCACCGCCGGGTTGCCGATCGCCACGCCGGTCTTCGATGGCGCGAAGGAAGAGGTCATCAAGAACATGCTTGAACTCTCCGGTCTGCCGACCAGCGGACAGACAACGCTATACGATGGCCGCACCGGCGAGAAGTTCGATTCGCCGGTGACGATCGGCTACATGTACATGATGAAGCTGAACCACCTCGTGGACGACAAGATGCACGCCCGCTCCACCGGGTCGTACAGCCTGGTCACCCAGCAGCCGCTGGGCGGCAAGGCGCAGTTCGGTGGTCAGAGGTTCGGGGAAATGGAGGTCTGGGCGCTCGAAGCCTACGGCGCAGCGTACACGCTGCAGGAGATGCTGACGGTGAAGTCGGACGACGTGGCCGGCCGAACCAAGATGTACAAGAACATTGTCGGCAATGATTTCAGTATGGAACCCGGCATGCCGGAGTCCTTCAACGTACTGGTCAAGGAAATCAGATCCTTGGGCATCTACGTCGAGTTGGAAAGCGAATAGCGCGGGAGGCATGCAATGAGAGATCTACTTAACCTGTTGAAGCAGCAAAGCGGACTCGAAGAGTTCGATGCGCTGAGAATCGGACTGGCATCGCCGGAAATGATCAAGTCATGGTCTTTCGGTGAAGTGAAGAAGCCGGAAACGATCAACTACCGGACGTTCAAGCCGGAGCGAGACGGTCTGTTCTGTGCCCGCATATTCGGTCCCGTGAGGGATTACGAGTGCCTGTGCGGCAAGTACAAGCGACTCAAGCACCGGGGCGTCATCTGCGAGAAGTGCGGCGTCGAAGTCACGCTGGCGAAAGTGCGGCGGGAGCGCATGGGGCACGTGGACCTCGCGAGCCCGGTGGCCCATATCTGGTTCCTGAAGTCCTTGCCGTCGCGCATCGGCCTGTTGCTGGACATGACGCTTCGCGACATCGAGCGCGTGCTTTATTTCGAATCGCACGTCGTCATCGATGCCGGGCTGACGGACCTCGAGGTGGGCCAGCTTCTGACGGACGACGAGTACTTCGCCAAGCTCGAAGAGCATGGTGACGAATTCGTCGCCAAGATGGGTGCAGAGGCGGTTCAGGTGCTCCTGTCCGATCTGGACCTGGACGCGGAGATCGCGCGGCTCCGGGAGGAGATTCCGGCGACCAACTCCGAAACGAAGATCAAGAAGCTGTCCAAGCGCCTGAAGCTGATGGAGGCGTTCGTCAACTCCGGCAACCTGCCGCAGTGGATGATCATGAACGTACTGCCGGTACTGCCTCCCGACCTGCGCCCGCTGGTGCCGCTCGAGGGTGGCCGCTTTGCCACGTCCGACCTGAACGACCTCTATCGACGGGTCATCAATCGCAACAACCGGTTGAAGCGCCTGCTGGATCTCAATGCGCCGGACATCATCGTGCGCAACGAGAAACGCATGCTGCAGGAATCGGTCGATGCGCTGCTGGACAACGGCCGCCGGGGACGCGCCATCACGGGTTCCAACCGGCGTCCGCTGAAATCACTGGCGGACATGATCAAGGGCAAGCAGGGGCGTTTTCGCCAGAACCTGCTCGGCAAGCGAGTCGACTATTCCGGCCGTTCGGTCATCGTTGTCGGCCCCACGCTGCGGCTTCACGAGTGCGGTTTGCCGAAAAAGATGGCGCTGGAACTGTTCCGGCCGTTCATATTCGGCAAGCTCGAGGAGCGTGGGCTCGCGACGACCATCAAGGCCGCAAAGAAGATGGTCGAGCGCGAAACAGCGGAGGTCTGGGACATCCTCGCGGAGGTGATCCGCGAGCATCCGGTCCTGCTGAATCGGGCGCCGACCCTGCACCGCCTCGGTATCCAGGCGTTCGAGCCCGTGCTGATCGAAGGCAAGGCCATTCAGCTTCACCCGCTGGTCTGCGCGGCGTACAACGCGGACTTTGACGGCGACCAGATGGCTGTTCATGTGCCGCTCACCCTCGAGGCGCAACTCGAGTCCCGGGCGCTCATGATGTCCACCAACAACATTCTGTCGCCGGCGAGCGGCGAGCCGATCATCGTGCCGGCGCAGGATGTCGTGCTCGGGCTCTACTACATGACCCGGGAACGCATCAATGCCCGGGGCGAGGGCATGACGTTTGCCGACGTAGGAGAGGTCCACCGGGCGTACGAGACGGGCATCGTCGATTTGCATGCGAAGATTCGCGTGCGCATCGAGGACCCGCATGGCGCCGGTATGGTCGAAACGACCACCGGCCGGGCGCTGTTGTACGAGATCGTCCCTCCGGAGCTGCCTTTCGGCCTGGTCAACCAGCCGATGGGGCGGAAGGCGATCTCCAACCTGATCAACGCCTGCTACCGCAACGTCGGCCTGAAAGAAACGGTGATGTTCGCCGACCAACTGATGTACCGGGGCTTTTTCGAGTCCACGGTGGCTGGCGCGTCGATCGGCGTTGACGACTTCGTCATTCCGGACGACAAGGCTTCGATCATCGAAAGCGCGGAGTCGGAGGTCAAGGAGATCGAATCGCAGTTCGCTTCGGGGCTCGTGACCCAGGGCGAGAAATACAACAAGGTCGTGGACATCTGGTCGCGGGCGAATGAAGTCGTTGCGCGATCGATGATGGCCGGCATCTCGGAAGAGACGGTGGAAAACCGGGAAGGCGAAATCGAACGGCAGGACTCGTTCAATTCCGTCTTCATGTACTCAGATTCCGGCGCCCGGGGATCCCCGGCCCAGATTCGGCAGCTCGCGGGTATGCGAGGCCTGATGCAGCGCCCGGATGGCAGCATCATCGAGACGCCGATCACGGCGAACTTCCGCGAGGGGCTGACCGTAAACGAGTACTTCATCTCCACGCACGGCGCGCGCAAGGGCTTGGCCGACACGGCCCTCAAGACCGCCAATTCGGGTTACCTGACGCGCCGACTGGTCGACGTGGCGCAGGATCTCGTTGTCACAGAGAACGACTGCGGCACCGACGACGGCCTGTTGATCAGCGCCATGATCGAGGGTGGCGATGTCGTTGAGCCATTGGCGGCGCGGGTTCTCGGGCGCGTTGTCGCCCGCGACACGCTGGATCCGGCGAGTGGCGAGGTCGTCGTACCGGCTGGCGTGATGATGGACGAAGCGTGGGTGGATCGTCTCGAGGCGCTGGGCGTCGACGAACTCCATGTGCGTTCCCCGATCACCTGCAAGACCCGTTACGGAGTTTGCGCCAAGTGCTACGGACGGGATCTGGCGCGGGGCCACGAGGTCAACGTCGGCGAAGCCGTGGGGGTCATAGCGGCCCAATCGATCGGCGAGCCGGGCACGCAATTGACGATGCGCACCTTCCACGTGGGCGGTGCCGCGTCGCGGGCTACCGCCAGCGATAACATCCAGGCGAAGCATGGCGGCACCGTTCGCCTGCACAACCTGAAGACGGTTACCCGGGACACCGGTGAACTCGTGGCGGTGTCCCGTTCCGGCGAAATCGCCATTGCGGATACCCGCGGGCGGGAACGCGAGCGCTACAAGCTGCCGTACGGTGCGGCCATCCTTGTGAACGAAGCCGTGAACGTGGATGCGGGCCAGTTGATCGCGCGTTGGGATCCCCACATGCACCCGGTCATCACGGAAGTTGCCGGCAAGGTCGTCTTCCAGGACATGGATGAGGGCGTGACGATCGACCGGCAGACGGATGAGCTGACGGGTCTTATCAACATCAGCGTGCTCGATCCGAGGGATCGTCCGAGCGCGGGCAAGGATCTGCGTCCGAGCGTCCGGCTGGTCGACGAAGAGGGCGAGGGCGTGAATCTCGCCGGGACGGACGTGCCGGCGCACTACCTGCTCCCTAGCGGTGCAATCCTGCACCTGGAGGACGGTGCGCAGGTGGGTGTCGGGGACGTCATCGCGCGTATTCCACAGGAAGGCTCCAGGGGTGGAGACATCACCGGCGGCTTGCCGCGGGTGGCGGACCTGTTCGAAGCCCGCAGGCCGAAGGAACCCGCCATCCTCGCGGAGGGAGTGGGAACCGTGAGCTTCGGCAAGGAGACGAAGGGCAAGCGCAGGCTTGTCATCACGTCGGCCGAAGGCGAAGCCGTGGAGACACTGATTCCGAAGTGGCGGCAGATCTCCGTGTTCGACGGCGAGCACGTGGAACGCGGCGAGGTCGTATCTGAAGGACCCCCGAGTTCGCACGACATTCTTCGGCTGAAGGGTGTCGAGGAGCTTGCGAAATACATCATCAACGAGATCCAGGAGGTCTACCGGTTGCAGGGTGTCACGATCAATGACAAGCACATTGAAGTGATCGTGCGCCAGATGCTTCGCAAGGCCGAGGTGATGAATCCTGGCGATTCCCAGTTTGTCCGTGGCGAACAGGTCGAGTACGTCGCCGCGATGGAAGAGAACGAAAGGCTTGAAGCGGAAGACAAGACGCCGATCAGGTTCGAGCGCATCCTGCTGGGCATCACCAAGGCATCCTTGGCGACAGAGTCCTTCATTTCTGCCGCGTCGTTCCAGGAAACCACGCGCGTGCTGACGGAAGCGGCCGTTACCGGCAAGCGAGACAGCCTGCGAGGACTGAAGGAGAACGTGGTCGTCGGTCGGTTGATCCCCGCCGGTACGGGTTTGAGCTACCACGCGGACCGCAAGCGGCGTCGGGAAGAAGAAGCGCTGGCGGAGAGCATCACGCCGGACGAGATCGAACAGGCGTTGTCCGAGGCGCTGTCCGCCTCCGACCCGGGCTAAGGGGGATTGCCCGGTATAGAAGTCAGCGCCAACGGCGCGGGTTGACGCCAAAACCGCCAACCCGCGCCGATATGCGTTGGAATTTCTCCCGGTCCGCGCCGCGCCAGCGCAGGTCGTCGAGGGATTCGGTCATGGGCACGTCCGTGACCAGGACCGCCAGTTCGCGATACAGCGCAGCTTCCTCGCGCATGGAAACAAGCGTGGCGGCGAGCTTTGCCGCTCCCCGTATCTCCCTGGGCCAGGCTCCAGGGTCGTCGGGGATCGCATCCAAAGTCCGGTAGCGTTGCAGTAGAGCGGACGCGGTCTTGCGCCCGAAGCCGGGAATGCCCGGGATGCCGTCGGCGCTATCGCCGACGAGCGCCAGCCAATCCGGAATGCTCCGGGGATCGACCCCGTTGCGCTCGCGCACGCCTCCCGCATCGATATTGCGCCGGCGCACCGTATCGAACTGCACGACGCCATGCTCGTCGCTGACGCACTGTCCGAGGTCCTTGTCAGGTGACAGGATGCGCACCTGTTCGACCTCGTCGCGCCACCGTGCGGCGCCGGTCGCCAACGCATCGTCCGCCTCGTAGTCGCCCATCGACCAGACAACGATCCCAAGCGCATCCACCGCATCCTCGACCAGGTCGAACTGTGCGGTCACCGCTGGATCCAGACCCTCTCCGGACTTGTACCCGGAATAAAGGCGGTTGCGGAACGATTCGACCGGATTGTCGAATGCGACTCCGAGGTGAGTGACATCGTCGTAGGGGTCGTCAAGAAGCCTGAGCAGCGTGGAGACGACACCTACGGTTCCCTTCACGTCCTGACCGGAAGGCGATAGACGGGCGGGGCGCCTGGAATAGTGCGCGCGGAACAGCTCGAAAGTGCCGTCGATCAGGTGCAGCCGCATTGGGCAAGACCCTATGGCAGGTGGTGGTCCGGGTTACCGGCCCCACTCGAAGTATGCGTTCGACACGACGGTCGTCTCGCCCACGCACGCCTCGAACAGCGCACGGTCGTCGCCCTCGTTCCAGGCACGGACCTGCATCGTGTCGCCCAGGAAAACCGGCGCCGAGAAGCGCACCTTGATCTTTCTGAAGCGTGCCGCGTTGCCTTCGCAGATCGCATCGAGCAGAACGTGTGCACAGTGCCCGAAAGTGCACAGCCCATGCAGGATCGGCCGGTCGAACCCTCCGAAACGCGCCGCTTCCGGATCGATGTGCAGCGGGTTGTAGTCGCCGGACAACCGGTAGATGTGTGCCTGGTTATCGGCGATATGGGCTTCGCGGACGATATCGGGATCCCTGTCGGGGAGAGTGATCCTCTCGGAATAGGTGCGGCCTGCGCCGTCGAAGGGTTCGATGTCGCCCAGCTTCTCCACGCCCCGGCGAAACGACCCGTTCACCATGCGCACGCAGAGGTTGCCGTCGGCGTCGGTGACCTCGCTTTCGAATTCGACGAAGCCATTGCCCCTGCCGCGCGGATGGGCGCCGATGACGCGGGATCGCACGCTGACCTCGCCCTCGAGCGGCAACGGCCGCAGCATCTCGAGATACCGTTCCGCGTCGATGTTGAGCGGTCCGGGGGAGTTGGGTATCAGGTTCCGATCCAGGGGAGCGCCAGCGCCGCCCCAGCGAATGGGAAACGTTGGAAATACGCTGAACTCGGAGTGCCGCTCGTATACGAAACGCAGGTCCCGCGTACCGATCCCGGTTGCGTAGAGCAGGACATCGCGCTGGTCGTAGGCGATCGTCACGGGCGGGCCCCACGGACCCGGCTCGTCATTGGGCAGGGCGGCCCGGGCGTCGTAGGTGGCCATGGCGATTCCCTAGTTGGCGGTGAGTACCAGCGTTCCCGTGGTCGACAGAGTACCGCCCGTACCGTTCACGACGCACGTTCGCGCATTCGTCTGCTTGCCCTCGATGCCGTTGACGCCGTCCTCGGCGGTGCCGGACAGTTGCCGGTACGCCTCCACGAGAAGCTGCATGCCGTACATGCCGGAGTGGTTGAACGACAGGCCGCCGCCGTTGGTGTTGATTGGCAAACGGCCGCCGGGCGCGGCGTGGCCATCCTTCCACAGGGTATATCCCTTGCCCCTTGGGGCCAGGCCGAGCATCTCGGCGGTAATGGCCGCCGTGATGGTGAAGGAGTCGTAGATCATCGCCATTTCCATGTCGTCGGGCCCCAACCCTGCCATTTCGTAGGCGGTGGCGGATGACCGCGATGCGGAGGTGGCGGTGAAATCCTCCATCTCGAGCATGTTGGCATGACCCATGGACTCTCCGGCCCCTGCGATCCACACGGGGTTCGTCCGCAGGCTGCGGGCGATTTCCGGACGCGCGACGAGGACGGCACCGCCGTGGTCGGTCACCAGGCAACAGTGGTACAGCGTCAGCGGCCAGGCGATCAACCTGGCGTTCATGACATCCTCAACGGTGATCGGTCCGCCGTAGGGATTGGTCTCCTTCGAGAACATGATGGCGCGCGGATTCAGCATGGCCCATTGACGGGTCACCACCGAGACGTTGGCGAAGTCCTCCGGCTTCGTGCCGAAGCGGTGCATGTGCCGGCGCATGGCGTGGGCGTAGTTGGATGGTGCGCCGAAGACGCCATAGGACATGGTCATCTCTGTTGCGGGGTCGATTTCCCCGGGCACGTTGCGCCCACCGCCTCCGCCCGCTCCGCGATAGGACCAGCCCGCCTGGCCGTGGCTGACCAGGGCGACATCGATAATGCCCGCATGGATGGCGGCCAGGGCGTGATGCACGAGAATCTGGAAGGAACAGCCGCCAACGGATGTCGTATCGATGTAGCGTGGCTTCAGTCCCAGGTGCTCCGCCAACTGCGACGACCACCCGGCGGAGAACACGCCCTGGATGTCGGATATGGGAATGCCCGTCAGGTCGGAGACGTTCTTGATCGCCTCGATATGATGCTGTAGCGACGTGACCTTGAGGCCGCGCTCGCTGGGATACCCGATGTCGTTTGATTCGGCCGCGCCAACGATGGCAGCGGCGTTGCTGAGGTTTGCGGCCATGACTAACCCTCCACCACGCGCCAGAACGGGATGTGCGTTTCTTCGTCGGCTGGTTCGAACTCGACTGTCACCTTCGCGCCGATCTCGATCGATTCGGGATCGTTCGGATCGACGCCGCGCAGGACGGTCAACATTCGGTCGCCCTCGGCCAGGTCGATGTATGCGGTGACGTAGGGCACCTCCTTGGCCCAGCCGCCGAAAGCGCGGTGCTGCACGGCGTAGGTGTGAATGCGTCCTTCGCCGCTCGCTTCAATCCACTCGATATCGGTGGCGTGGCAGAACGGGCAGATGAGCCTCGGATACCAATGCACGCGATTGCAACTCGTGCACCGCGGGAGCATCAGCTTGCCTTCTTTTGCGCCGTCCCAAAACGGCTGCGTATGTTGTCCGTGCGGGGGTATGGGTTTGTCGTAGGCCAATCTATTCGGTCCGGTTCACGTCGGGAAAACTAAACATAGCATGGCCGCGCAGCGCGTTCGTCGGCATTCGGGTTCCCGGATGGGTCCCCGAAGGGTTCCCGGATGGGTCCCCGGAGGGTTCCCGGATGGGTCCCCGGAGGGTTCCCGGATGGGTCCCGGATGGGTCCCCGGAGCGTCCCGCGTTGGCGTTCGGGAGGGGACATCTCATGGCTCTGCGGCGATTTCCGCCGCCGAAAAGCGAATTTACTGCCGCCTGCCGGGGTCAATGGCGCAACGAGTCACAGCGACAATCAGCGTACAATGGCGCGATGGAACCATCCGACTACATCCTGATCGGCGCAGCGGTAGTCATCCTTGGTTTCCTGTGGAATCTGCAGCGAGAGATGGGCGGGCTACGGGAGCGTATGGCAAGACTCGAAGGCACGGTAGGCCTGCTGGCGAAGGCGGTTCTGGATCGCACCGGCACGTAAGCACGCCAGGAGCGACCTTTGCCGATTCGCCACCGATGTCGGCTTCAGTGGCCGTTGCTCCGCGCCGCCTATTGGTCTTCCAGCGCCAGCAGTTCCGTACCCTCTTCCACCCGATCCCCGGGCGCGACGTTGATGGTCGCGACCTTGCCATCCCCGGGGGCGACGATGCTGTGTTCCATTTTCATCGCCTCGAGCACGACTAGCGTCTGACCCGCTTTGACGAAGTCGCCCGCGGCAACCGTGACTGCCGTGATCGAACCGGGCATGGGTGCGGCGACATTGCCCTGCGGGTTGGCAAGACTGCGGAAATCACCGACGTCCACGCTCTGTTGCTCGATTCGCTCGGTGTTTCCGTCGCTGACGATGAACACGGCATCGCCGATCGGATAAACGGAAGCCCTTGCCGGTTCTCCGTCGATCCGCGCCTCGATTCGATTGGTGCGCACAACGATCTCGCGTACGTCGTGCGTCCCATCCGGACTTTCCATTCGACAGGCGCCGTCGGTGTTTCGCGTGACATGGACTTCCAGGTTCTTGCGGTTGCGCCGCAGGCGCAGCCGCTGGGCGTGCGGCAGATTGAGCTGGAATCCGTCGGCGGCCCCCCAGGGGGTGGCGTCCGCGGGTTCGGAGACTAGCGAAGCGGTGGCCAGGAGAAGCGGCACGGCAGTGTCCGGGGGCGCCAGCGACTCCGCGGCATCCTCGGTCAATGCGGTGGTGTAGGTGCCGCGCGCGAATTCCTCGTGGGCGAGAATGTTGGCGAGATAGCCCACGTTGTGCTCTACCCCCACGATTTCGGTCTGCCGCAATGCTTGCCTCAAGGCCGCGATGGCGGCGGGACGGTCGGGTGCATGGGAAATGGCTTTCGCCATCATCGGGTCGTAGTGCACCGGGACGTCCGAGCCGGTTTCGACGCCGGTATCCACGCGCACGCCGTTGGGCCAGGTGACGCGGTGGAGCTTGCCGGAGGACGGCAGGAAGTTCCGCTTCGGGTTCTCGGCGTAGATGCGCACCTCGATCGCATGGCCATCGATCCGCAGGTCGTCCTGGGCGAAGGGAATGGGCGCCCCGGCCGCGACGCGCAGTTGCAGTTCCACCAGGTCCAGGCCAAGAATCGCTTCCGTCACAGGATGCTCGACTTGCAGTCGCGTGTTCATCTCCATGAAGTAGAACTCGTCACCTTCGGCGATGAACTCGACGGTGCCCGCGCCGACATAGTCGATGGCGCGCGCGGCGCGCACCGCGGCTTCGCCCATGGTGGTCCTCAGGGTTTCATTTACCGTCGGCCCGGGTGCTTCTTCCACGACCTTCTGGTGCCGACGCTGCATGGAGCAGTCCCGCTCGAACAGGTAGACCATGTTCCCGTGGGAATCGCCAAGCACCTGCACCTCGATGTGTTTTGGCTCCTGGATCAGGCGTTCGAGCAAGACCCGGTCGTCTCCGAATGCGGCGGTGGCCTCGCGCCGGGCACCGTCGAGCGCCGCCCCGAAACTCTCGGCGTCATCAACGCGCCGCATACCGCGTCCGCCACCGCCCGCCGAAGCCTTGATCAGCAGCGGGAAGCCAATCTCATTTGCCTTTTTCGCCAGGACGTCGGGGTCCTGATCGTCTCCCAGGTAGCCCGGAACGACAGGCGTGCCCGCACCGCTCACCAGGTGTTTGGCTTCGATCTTGGAACCCATGGCGCGGATCGCGGAGGCAGAGGGGCCGACAAAGATGCACCCCGCGTCGGCGCAGGCATCGGCAAATTCCGCGTTCTCCGAAAGGAAGCCGTAGCCGGGATGCACCGCATCCGCCCCGGTCGCGGCTATCGCGCTCATTACCGCGTCGATGTCGAGATAACTTGACGCCGCCACCGGCGGACCGATCCGCACCGCCCGGTCAGCCTGCCGAACATGCAGCGCATCGGCATCCGCATCGGAATAGACGGCCACGGTCTCTAGCCCGAGCCGGTTCGCCGTGCGCATGACGCGGCAGGCGATCTCGCCTCGATTGGCAACAAGCAGGGTCCTGATCACGCCGCTACATCCTGAAGATGCCGAAACGCCCGGGTTGTACCTCGAGTTCCCGCGTTGCGACCGTCAGCCCGAGTCCTAGCACGCGTCGAGTGTCGGCGGGATCGATCACGCCGTCATCCCAAAGTCTCGCACTGGCGAAGTAGGGATGCCCTTCGTGTTCATACTGATCCCGGATACCGGCCATGAACGCATCCCGTTCCGGCTCGGGCCAGGCGTTGCCCCGGGCGGCCATGGAGTCGCCCTGAACGGTGGCCAGCACATGAGCCGCCTGTTCTCCGCCCATCACGGAGATGCGCGCGTTGGGCCATGTCCACAGCATGCGGCCACCATAGGCGCGGCCGCACATGGCGTAGTTCCCGGCGCCGAACGAACCGCCGATCACCACGGTGAATTTGGGCACGCGGGCGCACGCCACGGCCGTGACCATCTTCGCGCCGTCCTTGGCGATCCCCTGGTTCTCGTACTTCCGGCCCACCATGAAACCGGTGATGTTCTGCAGGAACACCAGCGGCACTCCGCGCCGGTCCGCGAGTTGGATGAAGTGGGCGGCTTTGAGCGCGGATTCAGAGAAAAGTATGCCGTTGTTCGCGAGGATGGCGACGGGAATGCCGCAGATATGGGCGAAACCGCAGACGATGGTCTCTCCGTACAGGGCCTTGAACTCATGCAGTTCGGAACTGTCCACGATGCGCGCGATCACTTCCCGGACATCGTAGGGCGTCCGGCTGTCGGCGGGCAGGACGCCGTAGAGTTCCTCCGCCGGGTATGCGGGTTCCCGGGGTGCCGCCACATCCACGGTGGACCGGTAGTGCACGTGGCTCGCGGCCACCGTTTCGCGCGCCAGGGCGAGCGCGTGATCGTCGTTGGCGGCCAGCAGGTCGGCGACGCCGGAGATACGCGTGTGCACGTCGCCACCGCCCAGACTCTCGGCGTCGACTTCTTCGCCCGTGGCCGCTTTGACCAGTGGCGGACCGCCGAGGAATATCGTGCCCTGGTTCTGCACGATGATCGCGACATCGCACATGGCGGGTACATAGGCGCCGCCCGCGGTGCAGGAGCCCATGACGACAGCGATCTGGGGGATGCCCGCCGCGGACAGGTTCGCCTGGTTGTAGAAGATGCGGCCGAAGTGTTCCCGGTCCGGGAATACATCCGCCTGCAGCGGCAGGAACGCGCCGCCGGAATCCACCAGGTAGACGCACGGGAGGTGGTTTTCGAGCGCGACCTGCTGCGCGCGCAAGTGCTTCTTGACGGTGATGGGATAGTACGTGCCGCCCTTCACCGTCGCATCGTTCGCGACGACCATGCACTCCTTGCCCTCTACGCGACCGATGCCGGTGATGATGCCCCCCGAGGGGATCTCGTCGTCGTAAAGCTGGTGGCCGCCCAACTGTCCGATCTCCAGGAACGGCGATCCCCGGTCCAAGAGTCCGTGCACGCGATCCCGGGGCAACAGCTTGCCGCGGCCCAGATGCCGATTCCTCGATCGTTCGTCGCCACCGACGGAGGTGCGTTGCACCACCTCCCGCAATTCGCTGCTCAAGGCGCGATTGTGGTCCGCGTTCTCCCGAAAGGAGGGGTGGTCTGTATCGATGTTGGACCGCAGGATCGCCATGCGATGGTGGTTCGCTATCCGTTAACCAAAGGAGTTGCACGAGTCTCGCAAGACACGCTCGACAAGGCAACGTTCCCGCCCACGGCGTATGATCGACGTATGAACGCGGAGCGCGTCAAGAACCAATTTCTGCTGGCAATGCCGAACCTGCTGATGGCGGGGGATTATTTCCGCGACACGATCACCTACGTCTGCGACCACAACGACAAGGGCGCCATGGGCATCGTCGTCAACCGGCCGCTGAAGCTGACGGTGGCGGATGTCCTGCAACAGCTTGAATTGCCGAATACCGCCGATGTCGAGGCAGTGGTGCTGGAGGGCGGCCCCGTGCAACGCAACGCCGCCATCATCCTGCACAGCGACGATGTTCGGGTCGAAAAAAGCGTTGGCGTCGGGGATGGTCTGTTGCTCACGGCGGAAGTCGACATGCTTGCGGCTATCGGTCGAGGTGAAGGGCCGAGCCAATTCATCGTGGCGCTCGGATACGCGGGCTGGGGTTCCGGCCAACTCGATGGCGAACTGGAAGCCAATACCTGGTTGACCTGTCGTGGATCGAAGTCGCTGATCTTTGAAGTACCGTTCGAAGAACGTCTCGACACGGCCGCGAAGGCCGTCGGCATCGATTTTTCGCTGATGTCGGGCCAATCGGGCAACGCCTGAAGCGTCGCCCAGCGGTTACCCGCCCGCAGCGGCTTCGCGCAGTCGGTCGGGTGTCATCGGCAGGTCTCTCACGCGAACGCCGGCGGCGGCGAAGACCGCGTTGGCGAGGGCGGCGGAAGCGGGGCCCATGGTGGCCTCTCCGGCACCGAGGGGATCGAGCCCCGGGTAGTCCACTATGACCGT
Organism: Candidatus Azotimanducaceae bacterium; assembly: GCA_965203615.1. GTDB lineage: Bacteria > Pseudomonadota > Gammaproteobacteria > Pseudomonadales > Azotimanducaceae > VXNE01. The sequence goes on along the minus strand of OZ241900.1, from coordinate 1,922,866 downwards.
TTCCATGCGTGGAACTTCGCTGAAACGCAGAATCGGGTAGCTGTCCCAATCGAGGCTGGTCACCCCTTCGTCGTCGAATGTCACCGCTTCCTTCAGACACCAGGACAGCGCCTGCACGGTGCCGCCTTCGAGTTGGTTGACCAGGCCGTCGGAGTCCACCGCCCGCCCGGCGTCGGCGGCGATCCAGACCCGCTGGACTGCAACTGAAGCGTCCTCGGAGACCCTGGCTTCCATCACGATGGCAACGCAGCACTGGAGATTCTTGTAACGGGCGATGGCGATTCCACGCGGACCCTGCAGACCCCCGGACAGGTCGAGGACCGCGTCGAGCACCCGCATGGCGCGCGCGTCGTGAGCCAGGTGTTGCCGTCGAATCTCCACCGGGTCGACGCCGGCCGAAAACGCGAGTTCGTCCATGAAGGACTCGATGGCGAATACGTTCATCTGCGCCCCGAGGCTGCGCAACGAGGAGGTGCGCAATGGAGAGTTCGCTACCGGGTGGCTGACTATCTGCTGTCGCGGAAACCGGTACAGGGGTTCGGCGTTTCGGTCCATCCCGGATGCCGTGAGTGACTTGACGACCGCGAGGCTGGGCTGGAACGGCTTTGCGAGGTGCCAGGCTGCCAGGAGATCCACGCCCGCGTTGCCCGGTGACGGCCGGCCGCCGTGGGGAAAGCTCCAGACATCGTGACGCCAATCCAGTATGCGGCCCGATTCACTGACATTGGCCGCCAGGTCGATGCGCATCGCGGGACCGTAGGGTTCGAAAGCGTGTTCGTCTTCACGCCGCCACTGCACCAGGATGTCGCGTCCCGGCAAAGCGCGGGCGACGAGGGCCGCGTCGAGTGCGGCATCGTCGGCACCGTTGTGGCCGTAGCAGCCGGAGCCGTCGACATGGGCGACGGCGATGGCTTCAACAGGCATGTCTAGTACGCGGGCAAGGACTCCGCGCAGCGGCTCTATGCCCTGGCTCGCACAGCGGATCTTCATATGACCGTCGTCGAACCTGGCGGACGCCGCCGATGGGGCGAGCGAGGCGTGCATGATGAAGGGCCGGGAATAGGTTGCTTGGGTGCTGGGTTTCGGTTCCGGGGGAGAGTCGTCGACGCCATGCCGGACAAGGTGTTCGTTGAGCGTTCCATCGGTTCTGATCGCTCCTTCCCGCCGCCACACGGCGCGCTGGCGCACCCTGTCCGCGAGCACGCTTGCCGCGTGTTCGTCGGGATGGGCCACGGCGATGAAGCTCCCGTCCACCACGAGTTCCGCAGGCGGTGGAAGATGAATGTCCAGACGTTCAAACCGGTGGTTCAGCGAGGGTGGCCGCACGACGCGCGCGTGAAGGTCGCTTCGAAGGTCCTGCACGAACACGTGATCGCCGCGTGCCTTGCCCTCCATTTCCGGGCGCGGATGGTGGCCCCGGCCGACGAGACGGTAGTCCGCCGGGTCCTTTTCGGGCGTTGTGTTGTCGATATCGAAGTCGAACTTCCCCTGGTGGGCGCGCCAGTAGTCCATGGGTTGATTGACGCCCGGTGCCGAGATCTGGCCGTCGACAACCGTCAGGGCATCGGGGGAAACACCGAGTTCCCGGGCGGCTGCCGACAGCATGAGACGGCGCGCCCAGGCGGCGGCCTGGCGCAATGCGGCGCCGCTTGTTTCCAGCGACATCGATCCGGCGGTGAAACCTTCGTTCGGTGTCACGCCGGTCTGCGCGGTGACCATGCGTACCTGGTCGACATCGACGTCGAGTTCCTCCGCCACGATCAGGCGTAAAGCGGCCAGGATTCCCTGACCGAGTTCAACCTTGCCGGTCTTGGCGAGGATCCGCCCGGACTCGATGGCAATCCAGCGATCGAGGGATGGCTCGGCCTTGAGCGGGGGCGGCAGATCAGGATCTTCAGTGACGGGTGACATCCAGCGCAACGGCCTTGGTGCGCTTTCGCGGACGGCCCCAAGGGCACGCAGGATCCGTGGATGGGAACCGCACCGGCAGAGTTGACCATCGAGTGCGTCTTCGATCTCTTTACGGGATGGTTCCGGGTTGCGGCGAAACAGCGCCTCGGCGGCGACCACGATCCCGGGCAGGCAGTAGCCGCATTGCGTGGCGTTGGCCGCGATCAGCGCCGCGCGCACAGGCGAGTCGATGCCGGCTGCCGTTTCGAGGCGCCGGCCCCGCATGTCACCCACCGGCGTCGTGCAACTGTAGATCGGATCGTCGTCGGCCAGGATGCGGCACGCCCCGCATTGCTCCGCCGTACATCCGAGCTTCGGTCCGGGAGTGCCGATACCCCGGAGCACATACAGCAGCGGTACGTCCGGACTTGCCTCCACTTTCCGGCGTTTGCCGTTGAGAACGAAATCGATCGAGGTCATGGGTCAAGGGGTTTCGGACATGTGCCAAGTGTCATGCCGATCACGATCCCCACCTTACAACTGTCTGATAATGCTTGGCGATCCTTGGGTTTCCCAAAACCCCGCATGGGGATGATCGCCGTTGGAAGCATCTCCGTAACGGCGAAGAACTGGTCCATTTGGCTAACCATTGGGTGAATGTTGCAGGCACCCGGCAAGTCTCAAGGCATTGCGCCGCCGTCACGTCGTGCCTGTGCCAACGCTCGGCGAGTATGATCCGGGCATGCAACTGTCAATTGCTCGGGCGTCATTCGCGATGGCCAAGCCAGCGGATAGCTGAGACCCATGCCTCACCTGGTGTTTGATTTCGGCCTCAGGAATATCGGCGTTGCCGTTGCGGAGCGTCGTCACGGCACCGCCACGGCGCTCTCCACCGTAGGGGCTCGCGACGGGATTCCCGTATGGGACCGATTGGATGTCCTGGTGCGCGATTGGGAACCGGAAGGACTCATCGTGGGCCTGCCGCTCAACATGGATGACAGCGAGAGCGACATGTCGGATGCCGCCCGACGGTTCGGCGCCAGGCTTGGGCACCGGTACGGGCTCGGCGTCGAATTCGTCGATGAGCGCCTGTCGACCTTCGAGGCGGTCCAACGCGGGGGCAGCCACGATACCGCCGCATTGATTATTGCCGAGACCTGGCTGAACTCTCCGAACGCGTCGGCCTGACGCAGGCGCGATCGCCTTCACGCCTTGATTGCCCGCGCCGGGGTGCCGTGTGCCGCGAGTCTCAACCATGCTGTGCCTTGTCCCCCGGCAGAACCTGGAATCCGAATGCTGAAATTCGTCTATCCCCGCATCTGGCCCATCGCCTTTCTGGTCTGCGGCCTCCTCGCCGCGACAGGAACGCATATCAGCTACAGCCTCGGTCCTGTCCACATATCGTCCCACAACCTGATGTGGTTCATGATGGCGCTGGCGCATGCAGACGTATTCTGGCGCGGCGGCAACGCGTTCCCCCATCGTGGCGAACACCACTGACGGAACGCTCCGGCGACTGCCGGGACGGAAGGTTCAGCCAGCCGCGATATCGAAGCCGGCGCCCTCGATTGCCGCTTCCAGTCCGGGACGGTCAATCCTCGACGGATCGAAATCGATGGCGACAATTCCGGAAACGAGATCAGCCCGAGCCGCGTCGACACCAGGGCGGTTCGTGAGAGCCCTCTGCACACCAGCGACGCATCCATCGCAATGCATGCCTTCGATCCTGATTTCCAAGTGCTCCATATTTACTCTCTAGGTGCTTCGCTCAAGTGACGGCTGCCAGCGGCGCAACAGCAGCGAGTTACCGACGACGCTGACGCTGCTCAATGCCATCGCCGCGGCCGCAATCGTCGGACTCAGGTACCCAAGCGCCGCCAGCGGAATGCAGACCACATTGTAGGCAAACGCCCAGAACAGGTTCTGCTTGATCTTGCGGAACGTCGCGCGGCTTGCGGCGATAGCTCCGGCGACCATACGGGGGTCCGACCGCATCAGGGTAACGCCTGCGGTTTCCATTGCGATATCCGTGCCCGCTCCCAGGGCGAATCCCACGTTCGCGGACGCCAATGCCGGTGCATCGTTGATGCCGTCGCCGACCATGCCAACGATCCGGCCGCCGGCCGTCATTTCCTCGACGACCCCTGCCTTCTCGTCCGGACGAACGCCGCCCTCGGCATCGGCGATACCCACAGAGTCGGCAACGCGTCGAACCACCGCTTGCGAATCGCCGGATAGCACGGTCGCGCGCACACCGATGTCGCGAAGCGCATCGATGGCGGCCGGGGCGGTGTCCCGAACGGGATCGTCGATGCCGATGAGGCCGAGAAAGCTGTCGGCCTGAGCGACGAAAACGACGGTGGTACCTTCGCACTCCCATTCGTGCGCCCGGGCCCGCGACGTCTCGTCGATGGCGACGTGCTTTGCGACGAATTCCGCGTTGCCGAGGCGAACGGGGTGACCGTCCACCACGCCGCGAGCGCCAAATCCCGGCACAGCTTCGAATTCGCGCAGCGCCAACGTGGTCAGGCTGGCCTCGGCCGCACGTTCCATGATCGCGCGGGCGAGGGGATGTTCACTGCCCTGCTGAATGGAAGCGGCGACGGTCAGAAGCTGTCGGTCGTTGTCGTCGCTTTCGCCTGCGAAGAGCCCCACAACGCGAGGATGGCCTTCGGTCAGCGTGCCGGTCTTGTCGAATATGACGGTGTCGATGTTGTGCGCCTGCTCGAGGGCATCGACATCCTTGATCAGGATGCCGGCGCGCGCTGCGGCCCCGGTGCCGGTCATGATCGCCGTGGGCGTCGCCAGTCCGAGGGCGCAGGGACAGGCGATCACGAGCACGGACACCGCCGCGATCAGCGCATGTTCCGTATCGCCAGACACGGCAATCCACGCAAGGAAGGTGACGACGGCGATACCGATCACGGTGGGAACGAAGACCGCGCTGATCCTGTCCACCAGGCGTTGCACGCCGGCCTTGCCCGCCTGCGCGTTTTCCACGAGGCGCACGATCCTCGCGAGGGTCGAGTCCTCGCCCACGGTGGTGGCCCGAACCCTCAGGAGTCCTGCGCCGTTGATCGCACCGCCAGTCACCGAATCGCCCGGCGTCTTCGCCACGGGCACGCTCTCGCCGGTGACCAGGGATTCATCCACTTCGCTGGCGCCATCCACGACCTCTCCATCCACCGGAATCCGCTCTCCGGGACGGACGATGACCGTATCGCCGCTGTCCACCCGAGCTATGCCTGTCTCCACAATCGTGCCGTCCGGACGTTCTACGCGCGCCGTCGGCGGACGCAGTTCCATCAGCGCGCGAATTGCCCGTGTAGTTCCGCGTTTCGCCCGGTTCTCCAGGTATTTGCCAAGCAGCACCAGGGTGATGATGACGGCGGAGGCCTCGAAGTAGAGCTGGCCATCGGCTTCCTCGCCGAGGGTTTGCAGCAGGTACCAACTGAATCCATACGCGGCGGTCGTGCCGAGAACGACGAGCACGTCCATATTCGCCGATCCACCACGCAGGGCATTGAATGCGCCCCGATAGAAACGTGCGCCGATGACGAACTGTATCGGCGTCGCGATCAGGACTTCGAACGCGGGCATCACGTGCAGGTCCTCGTAGCCGAGCACCTGGAATAACATGCCGAGGACAAGCGGCGTCGTGAGCGCCGCGGAAAGGATGACGATGCGCCGCTCGTTGACGGCCTTTGCCTCGTCGAGCTGCACCTGCGCATCCGGCTCGGGCGGGTCGAAGTCGGCGGAGTATCCGGCGCGTTGCAACGCGGTCGCGATGTCTTCTGTTTGAACCTGTCGCCTGATGACGTTGATGCTCGCGCGTTCCGCCACGAGGTTCACGCTTGCTTCAAGCACTCCGGGAATGCGTCCCAGGATCTTCTCCACTCGCGCTGCACAGGCGGCACAGGTCATGCCCCCGACCGCGAACGCCAGGGTGTCCCGACCCACGGAAAAACCGGCGCCGTTCACCGCATCGGCGAGCGCCTCGACACCCGTCGCGCCGGAATCGATCTCAAGCGATGCCCGTTCCAGGGCCAGGTTCACCGTGACATCGCGCACGCCCGAGACCCGGGAAAGTGTCTTTTCAAGGCGCGTGACGCAGGCGGCGCAGGTCATGCCTTCGACATCGATTTCGAGACGCTCGATATCGGGAATTGCCACGACGTTGCCCATGCCGCGTTCCGTCGTTTTCAGGTGTTCAGGAGCAGTGCGAACATGCCCAGCCAGACCAGGAGCAGGAAGTGCCAGTACATCGCGCACAGATCCACACTGAGCCGTGCGTCGGCAATATCGGCATTCCGGTACATTCGCCGTGCGGCGCGCCACCATGCGAACAGCCCGCCGAGGAGGTGAACGCCGTGTACTCCGGTGAGGACGAAGAAGAACCCGTTGGCGGGATTCGTTTGCGCGTAGTATCCGAGTTCGACGACCTCGCGCCACACGATGAACTGGCCGATGAGAAACACGACGGTCAATGCGCCGGCGACGAGGAAAGCGGTTCGGCCGCGCGCGACATCGCTTCGGGCGGCGGCCGCGCGCGCCCACTCGAAAGCGATGCTGGCGACAATGAGTACACAGGAATTCAGCCAGAGCAGCGTGGGTTCGGGCATCGCGACCCAGTCCGTCGAGAACTCGAGGCGCATGTGGTACGCGGCAATGAATAGCGAGAACAGGATGCCGACGACTGCAAGAAAGACCACCAGCGCGACCTTCCTGTTGTGCATCGGGAATCCGCCGGTTCGCAGTTGCGCCACACCCGAACGGTCCGGCAACCAGGGTTTTTCGGTCAACTTGGCAAAAAGGCCCACGTCGAGATGCCTCACATGCATGAACGTTGCGGGAATTGTACTCCCCCGGCTGGGAATACGGCTGCACGACGCGTTGAATTCAAGTGCCGAGTATGGATGACGAATTGCTGCCGCCCTTTCCCAAGCCGCCGCTGACGGTCGCGGTCAGCGAGTGCCTCACCGGCGCCCGCGTCAGATACGATGGCGGCGACAAGCGCGAGGCGATGCCGCACGCGGCGCTCGATGACCTGTACGTGTTTCGCGCCATATGCCCGGAAGTGGGCATCGGCCTTGGCGTGCCGCGTGACCCGATTCGCCTGGTGGGCGATCCAAATGCACCTCGGGCGAGAGTGTTCAGCGAGGAATCGGGCAGTTCCGAGTCGCCAACCGATGTGACGGCCGAGTTGCGCGCATACGCGGACGGTCAGTTGCCATTGCTCGAAGAGGTCGATGGCTACGTCTTCATGCAAAGATCGCCAAGCTGCGGGCTATCCGGAGTCGAATTGTCTGATGCCGTTACGCCGGGCACGGTTCGCGGCGTGTACGCGGCGCAGGTCCTGCACCGACTCCCGGCCCTCCCCGTGGTAGAGGGGGGACAGCTATTCGACCCCGCGCATGCCGCCAATTTCGCATTGCGCACCTTCGTCTACGCGCATTGGCGGCGAACGGCCGCCCAGGGCATGACAGGGGCGAAACTGATCGCTTTCCACACCGCGTACAAGTACCTGGTGATGGCGCACGACGTGCGGGCGTACCGGCGACTCGGGCAATCCCTTTCGGACCTGTCCGGTGCGGCGGACAGCGTGGCCAAGCCCTATATTCGCGATTTGATGCGCGCGCTATCGCGGCCCGCCTCCCGCGCTGGCCATGCCAATGCATTGGCGCATTTGCAGGGCTATATCTCACGCGGAGTGGGCGACAGGAAGGAGCTTGCTGGTCTGATTGAAGCCTATCGGCGCGACCGGGTTCCGCTATCGGCGCCGATGTCGCTTTTGCGCAGGCAACTGGGCAAGTCCGGCGCCACCTACGCGTTGAACCAGGCGTACTTGCGGGCAGACCTGTGGATAGCCGTCGGCCGCGCATACAATAGACGGCGGTCGCCGGGGCGTGTCCGTAGACCACACCCGTAGGGCGACGGCTCCGGGAGGTGGGCCATGGGCCCGGCGCCGACCGCCAAAGTTCGTTTCGGGGAACGTTCGATCACAAGCGCGCGTGAAATGAAAGACACTTCGCCACCGGATACTTCGCGTGTCTGCTTCGTCGTTCCAACGTACAACGAGGCGCCTAATGTGTCGCCCCTGCTGGCACGTTTGACGGAGGAATACCCCGGCGCCTCGACGAGATTCCTGGTCGTCGACGATGAAAGCCCGGACGGCACGGCGGACCGCGTCCGCGAGTTTGCGGCGCGGGACGGACGCGTACATCTGCTGCAGGGAAAACGGCGCGGACTGGGGGACGCATACGTGCGCGGCATTTCGCATGCCCTCGACTCCCTCGGCGCGGAAGTTGTCGTGCAAATGGATGCGGACTTCTCCCACGACCCCGCGGACGCGAAGAAGCTGCTAGTGCTGGTCGGGGGCGGGGCGGACGCCGCGATCGGCAGCCGCTACATCTCTGGGGGTGCGGTGGACCGGGACTGGGGTCTGGCACGCCGCTGGCTGTCCCGCTCCGGCAACTACCTGGCGCGTCGCATCGCCGGGCTCGTGTCCGTTCGCGATTGCACTTCGGGCTTCAAGGCGATTTCGGCGGATGCGCTGAAGGCCGCCGGGGTGAAGGACATCCGGGTGCAGGGATACGCGTTTCAGATCACGCTGCTACATCGCCTGATTGGTGCTGGCGCGAGCGTCGTGGAGGCGCCGATCTACTTTCGTGATCGGCAGCGCGGGCAGACCAAGCTCGGTATCCGGGACCTGATCGAGTTCTTCTACAGCGTCTGGTGGATGCGCGTCGCCGGATACAAGACGTTCCTCAAGTTCTCCCTCGTCGGGTTGTCCGGCGTGCTGGTGAATCTCGGGTCGTTCCAGCTCGCGCTCGGGCTTGGCGTGCACAAGTTCCTGGCATCGCCCATCGCGATCGAGCTTTCCATCATCTCGAACTTCCTGCTCAACAACTATTGGACCTTCGCCGATCGCGCGATGACCGGGCGCCGCCGCATTCGCGGACTGAAATACAACCTGGTGTCGTTGACGACCTTGGCGCTGAGCTACGCCACCTTTGTCCTGCTCTCGATGTTGTTCCCCGAAGCACCGCCCGTGGTACTCCAGGGCTGCGGGATCATTCCGGCGACGATCTGCAATTACCTTCTCAATTCCTACTGGACGTTTCGTGAAGGGGAACCGGAGTCGTAGCCGATGCAGAGGTCGCCGGTCATCACGGGTCTGACCTTGCCGCCCACGCGAATCGTGTCGCCGATATCCAGGTAGATGCGCGAAGGCCGGGCGATCTCAAAGCCCTGCTCTACCTTGAACTCGCCGGTGATGCCGCGCTCTGACAGGTTCGCGGCAAAGGCGGCGTTTGCGCTGCCCGTGGCCGGATCTTCGCGCCAGCCGTTGGCGTTAAAGAACATTCGGGCGGCGAAGTCGGCGTCTGGACTGTAGCCCTGCCGCGTGAATACGAAAACGCCGAGAAAACCCTCGCCCGCGATGGTCGCGTGAGTTGCAGGATCCACGCGTGCGCGCCGCAATGCATTGATCGTCCTGACGCCGATCAATACGAAGCGTGGCCCGACCTCGGCATACCGGCACGGAGTCGATTGATCCACGTCTTCCTCGGCGAGATCAAGTAACGCAGCCGCCAGATCAAGTGGCAATCTATCGCCCAGGGTTGCCGGAGGCGGTTGCATCCATGCGATGCCGCCGGTGTCGAAGGATACGGGGACACGTCCGGCCGCCAGGTCGAGGGTGTAGACGCCGCGTTCTCGACCCAGGACCCACGCAGTGCCCAGCGTCGGATGTCCTGCGAATGGCAACTCCTGCGCCGGCGTGAAGATCCGCACGCGGGCTTCGCCATCGCCTTCTTCGACGACGAACGTCGTCTCCGCGAAGTTCATCTCGCATGCGACAGCTTGCATCGTCCGTGTGTCGAGTTGTCCGCAGTGGCGAACCACGGCGAGCTGGTTGCCCGCGAACGGTTTCTCCGCGAACACGTCGACGATCGAACAGCGCATCTCGCCGTGTCAGTCGATCCAGATGTCCGGCCGTGTATCTACACCGTGTCGAGCGAAGACAGCCTCGATGACCTGCTTGTCCTCGTCGGACAGCGTGAGTTCGGGCGCGCGCGTATTCGCTTCCACCTCGGCGGGCGTGCGCGCGCCGACCAGCGCCACGCTCACCACGGGATTCGACAGGACCCATGCCAGGGCGAGTTCATAGATCGCCATCCCGCGTTCCGCCGCCAGGTTTTTCAGTTCTTCCACCACGGCAAGGTTGCGCGGGAAGTTCTCCTCGGTAAACAGCGGCAGGTTGAAGGCATCCCCGCGCGAACGCCAGTCCCTGCCCTCGTTGAACTGCGTATCGGCGCTGAACGTGCCTGTCAGCAGACCGTGGGCCAACGGGCCGTACACCATCATCGCGATGTCCTGCTCCCCGCAGTACTGGAACACCTCCGCCTCCAGCCGCCGGTCAAACAGGTTGTAGCCGTACTGTCCGACATCCACGCGGCGGGCGGCCATGCAGTCGGCGATCTCGGCCTGCTTGAAGTTGGAGACGCCGACGAAGCGCGTCTTGCCCTGCCGGACCAGGTCTTCGAGGCCGCGCATGGTTTCCTCGTATGGCGTATCGCGGTCCGGCCAATGGACGAGGTACACGTCGAGGTGATCGGTATCCAGCGCCTTGAGCGTCGTTTCGATGGATTGCGTCATGCGTTCCGGCGTGGAGTCCCTCGACGTCTTGCCGCTGCCGCCGTAGCCGATGCCGAACTTGCTGACCAGTATGATGTCGTCCCGGCGGGATCCCAGGCCCTTGGCAAGCAGGCTTTCGGACGCACCGAAACCATAGGCTTCGGCCGTGTCGAACAGGTTGATGCCGACGTCGAGTGCCTTGTGGATCGCCGCAATGACCTCGGACTCGTCGATTCGCCCGTAGGTGCCGCCCATCTCCCAACACCCGAACCCGATCGCCGACACGTTGAGTCCCGTGCTGCCAAAAGGTCGATACAACATGCGAATGCTCCTTGAGAAGTCAGTGTCCCTGAGCCTACACCCAGTGCGCTCAAGGCTCTACGTTCGTTTGACGAGGTGCCAAATTAGGTGTCAGATAGGTGGTCAACTTTCGTTACTTTTTGGTTAAAATATTTTTTTATTCAATGAATTGAGATGTCGAATATAGTGTCAAGTAACGCGCACGATAAGAGGTAACTTGTGGACTGGGAGCGATTCCGTTTCGACTACCGTCTGGATGAGGCGAGCATGGGGCCCCTTTTGGTCCAGATCGAAGCATACAAGGAGGCGGCCCTGAACCTGGTTTTGCCGCCACACTGGAGGAACAGCCTGGATCGACTGAACCGGGTGAGGGCGGTTCATGGCACAACGGCGCTTGAAGGGAATCCGCTGTCGGAGACGCAAGTGGGTCAGCAACTCGAGCAGACAGGGGAGCAACCGCGACAGCAATCGCGGGAACAGTTGCAGGTGCGGAACGCGGGTCTTGCCCAGGATTGGACCAGGAAACGATTCGGCCCGTCCAAGAGGCCACTGACATATGGCGACATCATGCACATGCATCGACTCAATACTCGTGGCTCCGACGAGATGAACAACACGCCTGGAGAGCTGAGGACGCACTCGGTTGTCGTGGGCACTGAAGCCTTGGGAGGCGTTCATCGCGGGGCGCCGCCCGAGAAGCTCAACGAACTTATGCACGAATTCGTAGAGTTCATCAACTCCGGTCGACCCCGATCGTTTCATCCAGTCTTGCGTGCGCTGCTGGCGCACTTCTTCCTGATCGCCGTCCACCCCTTCGGCGACGGGAACGGTCGGGTCTCACGACTTGTCGAGGCGGGGATACTCTTTCAGGGCGGCTACAACGTATTCGGATTCTACGGACTGTCGAATTATTTCTATCGAAACGGGGACCAGTACAGGATCCTCCTGCAGAAAAGCAGGCGGAGGCAGCCCTTCGAACTAGGGGAGTTCGTGATGTTTGGTCTCGAAGGTTTCGCAGGAGAGTTGAAGGGGATCAACAACTTCATCAAGACTAAACTCAACCGTGTCATCTACCGAAGCACGTTGGTGGCAGCGCTTGGCAAGCGTGTCGGGCCCCGTCGTCGAGTCATCAATCAACGCGAATACCAGTTGCTGGAACACCTGGTTGGCGTGACGGAACCCACGGATCCGTTCGCCGAGGAGCCATCAAGACGGATTCCCGTTTCGGACTTGGTGCGTGAGCCTTACGTGAGAGCCATCTATGAGGCGGTGACCAGACGCACATTCTCCCGAGAGCTGATTCGGTTGGCTGAAATGGGTTTCATAAGGGTTAGCGGTCAACAACCCGATCTGACGGTCGAACTCGATTTCAACGCAATTGGGCGTTACTGAACCGTGCCTCGAAGCAGCGAGCGTTATGGGCCGTTCGGTTCCCGAGGATCGCAATGGTGGTCGAACATGCCGACGGATACGTGCATGCAGGCTTGCCTTACGGCCTTCCAGTCGTGCCACCGGGCATCGAGGTTCTTGTATTCGGACAAATCTGTGTCGTCGAGGTCATAGGGCATGGGCTCCGACAATTGCGCGTGGAGCTGTTGAAGGGGCGACTCTCCGCTGGATTGCGGGTATAGATCATCGAAGGAACGCAGGGCTTCCGCGGCCGCCGCAACGCCCATATGTTCGGCGAGTGCGGCGAAGTCCACATAGTCCCTTGTCGCATTGCGCTTCAGAATCAGGATGGCCTTGATGCGCAGCATCTCGGGGGATGTGGGAACGGTCAAGGTAACGCCGAACCGCTCGACAACCTCGGTTTCCAGCGGTTCGTTGCGAACAAGCTGGCGGACACCGGTCTCGATGCCGTCCAGGCTGCCGAGAATCAGGACGGGGCGTGCCGTTCTTGCAGTCCTCCACCCGGCCACCTCCTCCAACTGGGAGAGTACGCTGGAGAATCGTTCGCGGAGATCACGGAGGACGTGATCGTCGTCCATGGACAGGCGATGCTCGGCATGGACAGCGGCGGCGGTTCCGCCGACGAGCACCGTCCCCGGAATGATGGCTTGCAGCCGCGCGGCTGCGGACAGCAGTCGCTCCCAATCGGGCAAATCAGCTATGGGCTTCGACATAGTTCGCCCAGAAACGATAGCGCTGCCGGTACGGATCGTCGGCGTAACGGGCACAGATGCGCTCGACGTTTGCCATCACCTCGCTGTCGCGTAGCGCGGCGTGTCGGAGTTCCTCCCAGTCCTTCCACTTGCCGCGCGAGATCGCGTCGTCGATGGCTGCCAGCGTAAACCGTTGATGATTGAGATGGCGGTGCAACACGCGAAGTTCATTCGATCCCCAATGTTGCCGAAATTGTACTACCCGTAGAAGGCTGGACGGCCAACCACTCCTCTGGCCCGTCCAGTCAGTGGCTATAATCGCATCACAGACACACCGTGATGGTTCGCGCATTCATGGGCGGCCCACACAAAGGCAGACCGGGATGCGCGATCCACACTCGTCGCGTCACGTGTCGCGTCGTCCCCAGGACGTGAGGAAGGACCTAATGGCAGAAGCGAGAGATTTCAATCGAAGCGAAGAGAACGTCGGCAATGTGCTGAACATGGAGCACATCAACCTGACAGTGCCGGACCAGCAGGTCGCGGCGCTGTTCTACGTCACTGGCCTCGGCTTCACGCGCGATCCCTACGTCGACTTCGGCACCCGCAACATGTGGATCAACGCGGGCGCGCAGCAGTTCCACCTGCCGAAGAGCACGGCGCAGCAGTGGCGCGGCCATATAGGCGTCGTGGTGCCGGACCTCGACGACCTGAAGCGGCGGCTCAATTCCGTTTCGGAGCTGCTGGCCGGCACGCAATTCGGTTTCTCGGAGAAAAACGATCACATCGCCGTCACCTGTCCATGGGGCAACGCCATTCGCGCCTACGCGCCGGACGCGTTCCCGGGCATTTACCTCGGCATAGCCTATGCGCAAATGGATGTCTCGCCGGGCGTCGCGAACGGTATCGCCGATTTCTACCGGAATGTCTTCGGCACGCCAGCGCAGGTGTTCGACAATGGGGATGGCTGTCGCGTGGAGGTGTCCACGGGGCTTGATCAACGGCTCATCTACAGGGAGACGTCGGACGAGATTCCGGGTTACGACGGGCACCACATCGCCATCTACGTGGTGGACTTCTCGACTCCCCACGATTTCCTGGTTGAGCGAGACCTCGTGACGGAAGAGACCGACCAGCACCAGTATCGCTTCCAGGCGATCGTGGATCCGGAGACCGGTGAGACCCTTGCCGAACTCGAGCACGAAGTTCGCAGCCTGCGGCACCCCATGTACAGCCGAAACCTGGTCAATCGCAACCCGGCGCAGTCCTTCCGCAACTACATAAACGGGCGCGACGCCTTCTATCCCGGGTGAGCGAGCCGTACTACCTGCCGCTCGCAGATGAGGTAGAGGTATTCGAGGCCGCCTACCATAGCCGTCTGCCGGTCCTGCTGAAGGGACCGACGGGATGCGGCAAGACCCGCTTCGTAGAGCACATGACGTGGCGGCTTTACGAGACCTCGGACGGATCGAGGGGCGATCTCGACACGCCCCTCGTCACGGTCTCCTGCCATGAGGACCTGACGGCCACCGATCTTGTCGGCCGGTACCTGCTGCGCGGCGACGAAACGGTCTGGCAGGACGGTCCCCTGACCCAGGCCGCGCGTTCCGGCGCCATCTGCTACCTGGACGAGATCGTGGAAGCGCGCAAGGACACGACGGTGCTGGTGCATTCGCTGACCGATCATCGCCGCATACTGCCTATCGACAAGACCGGCGAACTGCTCGTCGCGCATGACGACTTCCTGCTCGTGATCTCCTATAACCCCGGCTATCAGAGCGTCCTCAAGGACCTGAAGACCAGCACGCGGCAGCGGTTTGTCTCCCTGAGTTTCGATTATCCGGACAGCGATGCCGAGGCGGAGATCATCGCGCATGAATCCGCCGTCGGTGCGGATGCCGCCGACCGGCTGGCGGCCATCGGCGTCAAGGTTCGCAACCTGCGCGAACACGGCTTCGAGGAAGGCGTGAGCACGCGGCTGCTGATCTACGCGGGCGAACTCATCCGGCGCGGCATCAATCCGCGCCGCGCTGCGGAAATCGCGATCGTGCAGACGGTATCCGACGATGCGAACGTGCAGAAGGCGGTCGCCGACATCGTCGATGTGATCCTGCCCTGATGTTCCGTCACCCCTCCATCCGCGAGTAGTGGTCGACCTAACCGAGGTAGAGCGTCCCCTCGCGTTGTTCGCGGAGGGGATCGCCGGCCGTTTTTGCCATCTCAAGGTGGGCGACGAAGACTCCGCCGACCCGGACGGCGTCTACCTGCCCGCCTGTATCGACCTGTTCGAGGACGAAACGCTGAATGCCGCGATATACAGGTTGCGCGTATTGGTGCAGCTCGGGTTTCGCGAGTTCGGAACCTTTGCCTTCGACATCGGGCGCGCCCGGTCCCGCATCCCGGAACTTGCCGCTCGACCCTTGCCCCCGGTCCACCGCGAGTCGGACCTGACGGTGTTCTTCAATCACTTCGATAGCCCGCCGGTCGCCCGGTCGCTGTTCCACCTGATCGAGACGGCCCGGATCGAGGCGCAGACACTGCGAAGGTACCCCGGCGCGCGAAAATACCAGGAGGCGCTGGCCCCGCACCGGGATGCTCCCGTCGAGTTCCTGCGCCCGGTGATCGACCGCGTATGCGCGCCTGACGCCACCGTGTACGACACCGCCGAAGCGGTGATCGAGTGTTACGACATGCTCGCCATGGACGCCGAGGAAGCGGCGTCCGGCGCGATTCCCGGGCACATGGAATGGGCGCAGCGGGAGGCACGCCTCGAGGACTGGGAAAAGGCACTCGACGACGCCAACGCCGAGGTGGCCGCGATGGAAGTTGGCGAGTTGTCGAGTGGCGATAGAGTCGAGGTGGGGGAAGGGATTGGTGACGGCGATACTCGCGATGTCGGAAAGGATCTCGTGCGCGCGCGGGACGATCTGCAGCGCCGGATCGACTCGGAGCGTTCCGAGCTGCGGCATCGATTCGGCGCAGCGCCCCACGATGCGCGCAGTTTCCTCTACGACGAGTGGGACTACCTGGAGCGGCGCTACAGGAAAGGCTGGTGCCGATTGTTCGAAATAGACGTAGATCCCAGGGAGGCTGCGGATGGCGGGGGCCGGGGTCTCATGCGTTCCGTTCGCCCATACGCGCGGGCGGTGCGGCGACGATTCGAGCAGATACGGCCGATCGGCTACCAGCGTGTGCGCAAGGTGGCGGACGGAGACGAACTGGACCTGGGCGCACTGGTCGATGTTCGCTCCGACTTGCGCGCCGGCGTGTCACCGGACGACCGGGTGTACAGTCAGCGCCAGCGGGCTCGCCGCGACGTGAGCGCCGCTTTCCTGGTCGACCTGTCCGCATCGACGGACGATCCGGTCGAGCAGGTGACGGAACCTCCGACAAATGTCACCAGACCACAGGATATTCGCGACCCGTGGTTCGATGACGACGATACGTCCGGGGACAAGCCGCCATCGCCGGAGGAGAGCCGGCGCATCATCGACATTCAGAAGGAAGCCGTCGCCCTGATGGCCACCGCGCTCACGGCCATCGGGGACGAGTATGGCGTGTACGGCTTCTCGGGGTACGGCAAGGACTGTGTCGAGTTCTATGTAGCGAAAGAGCTCGACGAGCCTTTTCGCCGCAGGGCCCTGGATGCCATAGCGGCGATGCAGCCGAAGCGCAGTACCCGCATGGGTCCGGCGATCCGGCATGCGTCGGCAAAGCTTGCCGCCGCCGGCGCGGCGCTCAAGGTGCTGATGATCGTCAGCGACGGGTTCCCGCAGGATTGCGACTACGGACCCGAGCGTGGCAACCACGAATACGGCGTGCGGGACACGGCGAAGGCGCTGGAAGAAGCCGAACGCGCGGGAGTCCACACGTTTTGCGTGACCGTGGATCGGTCAGGCCACGACTACCTGCGCCGCATGTGCCCCGAAACCCACTACCTGGTGATCGAGGAAACGGAGGGCCTGCCGGCGGCCCTGCAGAAGGCCTACCGGCAATTGACCCAGATCTGAGTGCCCCACAGCCGACGCCTTCGGCTTCGCCTGTGGCCCGGCCCCGCTCGTCGACCATGGAAGGCCGCCTAGTCGTCTCCGCCCATGATGCCGAACAGGCTCAGCAGGTTCATGAACAATAGGTAGATAGAGACGAACAGGCTGTTCGTGGCGATGATGTAGTTCGTCTCGCCGCCACGCACGATCGCACTCGTCTGGTACAGCATCAGCGCGCAGGCAATCAATACCATCATGCCGGAGATCGCCGCGGCGAATGCCGAAAGATCGAAGAACAGCGAGCAGACGATGACGCCGATCACTACCCAGAACCCGACGACAAGAAAAGACCGCAGGAACGAGAAGTCCTTCTTCGTCATGATCGTGTAGAGCGAAAGGCCGAAGAACGTGCCCGCCGTGACACCAAGCGCCTGTGCGACCACCCCCGGTTGGACGGCGAGGTAGTAACCGACGATGGGGCCGGCGACGAAACCGATGAAGCCGGTGAACATGAACGTCCAGAACAGTCCCCAGACGCTGTGTGCGGTCCTGTTGACCATGTACGACAGGCCGAAGAAGCCGCCCAGATAGATGATCAAACCGGGCAGTCCGCCGATGATCCACACGTTCAACGCTGCCGCCACGGTGCCGGTGACGCATGCGAACGCCACCGTGAATGCCAGCAGCAGGTAGGTGTTACGCAGTACCTGGTTGATTTCAACGGCAGGCCGCGCGGTGCTTGCAAGGGTTCTGAACTCTGCCATGTGTTCCTTCCGATATGACGTCTATCACCTATATAGGTAAATCCAGGGAGCTTTTCAAGCTGCCCCCGAGACGGGCGCGAGGCGACCATTCTCGGCCGGACGCGCATTGACACAGACCGCGTGGAGCGCGCTGAAGAGACATGAACTTGCGCAGCACCAGCAGCGCTCACGGAACGGCACGCAAATGGCGACCAAAGGTGGACTTGGGCGCAGCGAACCACGGCGCTCATACACGCGCCGCGTTTCGTGACTAGCGCGGCTTGGCCGCGAACTGGTTGATCCAGTGGGTCTTGGCGGGGGTTGTGCTGCCGGAGAGGTGCATGGCGCGGGCGATCTCGTGAATGGTGAGGCCGGCCCGGGACAGAAGATTGGCCATTTCTACCATGCGCAGGCGCGCCAGGAACTGTTCTACGAGGTGGGCCTGCTGCTCGGTCAGATGTTCCGCTCGGAGGAGATGATGGAGAGTCCGCCCATCGGGGCGCGGGTGGTAGCCGGCGAGATGGTCGGCGGATAGGGCTTCGAGATACTTGTTGGGCTCGGGGCAACGTGTGCGGTAGTGGGCGTTTTCGTGATCGAACCAAGGCAGGGGCATCGGTGCCATTCGCACCATGTCTTCGGCGCGGCGACCGCCCTCGAATCGGGTCGGGAGCTTGCTGCGACCGCCGATGAGGGAACGGTGTTCACCGTACCCTTCAGTCTCGGGATCGAGGCCGAGTTCTTCGGCCTGCCTGACCCTTTGGCGTTCGAAGGCGGCAACCCGCTCCTCTATGGTGGGGACGTGGTGGTCCGGCGGTGGCGGGGAGCGGTAGGCGCGGCGGACAGCTTGGAAGTTGATCATGAGCGGGGATCCCGGTCTTGGCCGATGTCTTCAAGGTTGGCCTCGAACAGGCGACGCGCCCTCCCTGCGAGGTCCTGCAATAGCCGGGGATAGGCAGGTTCGCGGACCGGTTCCCCGCTGGACCAGTGGTGGGCCAGTGACCGTAGTTCGCTGGCTATGGTGACCCTTTCGGGGCCCGTTATAGATGCCAGGACGCGGACGAGGGCTTCCGCGTCGTGCGTTTGGGCTACAAGCAGATCGTACAGATCTCGGTCGGTGAATACTCCGAGGTCGAGTATTCGGCTTTGGAGCTTTCGAGCCAGAATCTCGGCTGTGCTCTCCGCGGGGATACCGATTCCATGCACCGACTCGACATAGGCGTCGCGCACAGTAGGCCGCGGAATGGTCATGAGGGCGGCGGGGCCTTCGGGAAAGTGGACGCGCAGCCAGCCTCGTTCGACTTCGACGGCACCTTCGCCCGCTTGGGTGACCAGCGCTTCGAGTTGGGATGCCACTTCTTCGCGGCGGCTCGTTATTCGGTCCTGATAGCGCTCGTGATCGGTGAATAGGTCGATGTCGGTGCTGACGCGATGTTTCCAGCGAGCGGCGAGGACGGTTCCGCCTCCGAGTACGCAGCCATCGTCGCCGAGCCATGCCGACAAAAGAGGCGCGACCCGGGCGAGTACGATGCCGGGGTTTCCGGGGATGAGGATCTCGGCTCGCTTCATGTAATCGACTCGGGCGGTGCTTGCGGTGCACCTCACCAGGTGTTTCGTCCATCGGCATCATACATTTGCCTGCGGCCACCACGCTTTCGGTAGACCGCCGGACGATGGGCCTGGCTATGTTAGTCTTTTCGCGACGGGTAGCGGTGAATCGGATCCGCACAGCGGGAGCGCCCAGTAGAGCGTCGGCTCCGGTCGTGTTGACAACCGCCGGTCCTGTTCCGACAATCCGCGCCCCTGCCTTGGCTACGTAGCTCAGCTGGTAAGAGCACGCGACTCATAATCGCGGGGTCGGCGGTTCAAGTCCGCCCGTAGCTACCAATTTCCTGGGCGGTGGGCCAGACGGCCCACCGCCTTTCCTTACCCGACTCTCGTATGATGCATCGCATGATTGACGACCGCGTCAAGGACATCGCCCGGGAGATTGCGATGGCGGGCGGCCGCGCCCTCGCCGTCGGCGGCTACGTGCGGGATCATTTGCGCGGGCAACCGTCCAAGGACCTCGACATAGAGGTCTACGGGATCGACCTGGATGCGTTGCGGAAAGTGCTTGAGAGCCACGGCAATGTGATTTCGGTCGGTCGAGCTTTCGGCGTGCTGCGTCTCAAAGACCTGAATGCGGACTTCTCGCTGCCGCGTCGGGACAACAAGGTCGCGCCGGGACACCGCGGGTTCGACGTCGAATGCGATCCGAACCTCGATTTCAGGACGGCGGCGCGCCGCCGCGACCTCACCGTCAACAGCATGGGCCTCGACATTCTCAGCGGGGAAATCTCGGATCCCTACGGCGGTCAGCGCGATCTCGAGCACGGCGTGCTGCGGGCGGTCGACCCCGACACCTTTGCCGAGGATCCCCTGCGTGGCCTACGGGTGGCCCAGTTCAGCGCGCGCTTCGACATGCGTGCCGATGGCCCTTTGGTGGAGCTTTGCGGGCAACTGGACTTGCACGAGGTCTCCCCCGAGCGCGTCTTCGAGGAGTTCCGCAAGCTGTTGCTCAAGGGCGTGCGCCCGTCTCTCGGCCTCACGTTCCTGCGGGACTCGACGCTGTTGCGGTTCTTCCCTGAACTGGATGACCTGACCCATCGCTCCGCGTGGTCGCGCACACTCGTGGCGGTGGATCGGGGCGCGAAGATGCGCAGGGACGGCGACGGCCTGGTCCTGATGTTTGGCGCACTGTGCCACGCATTGCGCGGGCCGGATGACATCGGCTCCTTGTTGGACCGGATGCGGGCGCCAGGCGAGGTCGTCGCACGGGTCGCAGCGCTGGTCGAAGACCTCGCGAAACCCGCGCTGTTCGTCGACGGGAGCGCGGCCCCTGGCGAATATCGTCGGCTGGCCAGAACGCTCGGGGCGGTGGGCGTGACCCTGGAACTGCTCGCTCGCGCGGCCCAAATCGCAAGTTCGGACGCGCCGGTGCAGGAGTTCCTCGCGCAGGCACGGGAACTAGGCGTTGACAATCATGCGCCCGTGGATGTGGTCCGGGGTCGTCACCTCATCTCTCGAGGATTCGCGCCGGGACCGCGGCTCGGCGCGATGCTCGAACTGTGCCGGGAGGTGCAGGACGAAACAGGTTGGCGCGATGCCGAGCGCATCCTGGACGAAGCCCTGAATCGGGTGCCAAGCCGCTGACCTCGCCCTCGTAAAGACGGCTTGCCTACATATTGTCCGTCCGAGCGGCACGGCCGAGATAGCCGCCGTGGTGGCGCATGCCCCAGTCGTGCCTCGTTACCCCTTTCGCCTCCATCAGCGCGAGCGCGATGGCATCGCTGATCGCCAGCATGACGGCCATGGAAGAACTCGGCGTCAGGTCCAGCGGACATGCTTCGGATATGACACCCATGTCGAGCACGATGTCGGACAGTCCCCTCAGGTCCGAGTCCGGGTGAGAGGTCACGCCGATGATCTCGGCGACGCCGAGATGGCGTGAGAACTCCATGATCTCCAGCACCTCGGTGGACTTTCCGCTGGTGGAAAACGCGATCATGATGTCGTTCCTGTCGACGAGTCCCAGGTCGCCGTGCGCCGCCTCCGCGGGATGCACGAATACCGCGGGCGTGGCCGTCGAACAGAGGGTCGCGGCGAATTTGCGCGCGATGTGGCCGGCCTTGCCGATCCCCGTCGTTATCACTTTCCCCTGGCAATCCTTCAGTCGTTCGACCGCCTTTACGTAGTCGTCGGTGACGCGAATGCTCCCGATCGCCTCGGCTTCGGCGGCGATGACCGCCTGCATGCGTTGCTTTATGTCCAATCCGGTATCCCGCTGCGTGTATTGCGCCGATGGTCGCCGTCCCGCCGGCTTTTGACAAGGTTGGCTCTCGTGGCGCGCCGGCGCGCTTGCCCGGCTGTCTATGGCAGACTGCCGCAACCGCCGATGCCGACAGGGCCATGAGAATCGTCGTTTTCCAACATGCCAAGGTAGAACATCCGGGGATGTTTCGGAACCTCTTTCGAGAGGACGGCTACGCTTGGGACGTGGTCGAACTCGACCGTGGCGAAGCGATTCCCGATCTTTCCCACTATGACCTGATGCTCGTCATGGGTGGACCGCAGGATGTCTGGCAGGAATCCGAACACCCGTGGCTGGTCGAAGAGAAAGCGGCGATCCGGGATTTCGTCGTGGAGATGCAACGCCCTTTCCTTGGCGTTTGCCTGGGACACCAGCTTCTTGCGTCGGCACTGCGCGGCGAGGTGGGGGTCTCGGAGGCGCCGGAGGTGGGGGTCATGACGGTGGAACTCACGCCTGCGGGCATGGCGGATCCACTGTTTCGCGGCGTGCGCTCTCCGATCACGGTGCTGCAATGGCACGGCGCGGAGGTTTCGTCGCCGCCCGCGGGGGCGACCGTCCTGGCACGCTCCGAGCACTGCGCCGTGCAGGCGTTCCGCTACGGGGATCGCGCCTACGGGCTGCAATATCATGTCGAGATCATCGGCGACACGGTGGATGAGTGGGCCGCGATCCCCGTCTATGCGGCTGCGCTCGGGCGGGCGTTGGGCGACGATGCGCTGGCCGTGCTACGGAGTGACGTGGCGGACCGGCTCGCGTCCTTCGGTGACGATTGCCGCACCCTGTATCGAAACCTCAAACGGGTGGCGCACGGATGAACTTGATGCCCCTGCCGCGGAAGGTGATTCCCGGCAACGGACATACGCCGGCAACCGGAATTGAGACGCGTGGCGCGGCGTCCCCGAGGTTGGCGGCGGCAGTATTGCGATTCGAGCGACGGCTGACGGCCATCCTGGGTGACCCTGGGGCGGGCAATTCGAAACAGGACCGGATGCGGCTCGAGATCGCGTCCGGGCCCGCCCCGGAGTATCCGGCGCTCGGGGACGACGAGCGTTATCGAATCGAAATCTCGACGGGTGGCATACGCGTCGAGGCCCCGCGTGAGTGGGGCGTGCTGCGCGCGCTGGCGACGTTGGCCCAATTGGCCCGCCGCCGGGACGATGGCCTTTGCTTCCCGCATTGCGTGATCGAGGATGCCCCGAGGTTCTCCTGGCGCGGCCTGATGATCGACACGGTCCGCCATTTCATCTCGATCGGGACCCTTGAGCGGACATTGGACCTGATGGAGTTCTACAAGCTCAATGTCCTGCACCTGCACTTGAGCGACGATCAGGGTTTTCGGTTCCTGGGAACGGCATACCCTGAACTCGCCGACCCGCAGGCACGCTATGCCCAGGAGGAACTCAAGGCCCTGGTGGGACGCGCGGCCGCCCGCGGCATCCGCGTGGTTCCGGAGCTGGACGTGCCGGGACACTCGGCGAGCTGGCTCGCGGCGCGCCCGGAATGGGGACTCGGCGACCGGGTTTCCGCGGTCAGCAGGCGTTTCGGCGTGCATGCATCCTGTCTCGACCCGGACAACCGGCAGGCCATGCGCGCCGTTGCCACGCTGTTCGGCGAACTCGCGCACGTGTTTCCGGATTCGCATGCGCACTTCGGCGGCGACGAAGTCACGCTCCCGGGTGGCCAGGATGCAAGCGCGATGCAAGCGGCGTTCAACCTGGCTGTGGCGGAGATCCTGCGCGGTCTCGGCAAGACGCCCGTGGCATGGGACGATGTCATCCAGCCGGACTTGCCGCGGAATGTCGTCATCCAGAGTTGGCGCGGTGCGGGTGCGCGCGCCCGGGCGCTTCGAGGGGGTTTCGACACCGTATATTCCGCGCCGTACTATCTCGACCTGTCCTACCCGGCTGATCTGCACTATGCCAGCGACCCCGCAACAGGCGCGGCGGCGGACCTCGCGGGTGATCCGCGCCTGGCGCATGTGCGCGACGGCCTGCTTGCCCTATCGCGCCACTGGGACGCCGAGGCGACGGGTGAAGCCGCTGCGGTCGAGGGGCGAGTGCTGGGCGGAGAAGCCTGCTTGTGGACGGAGTTGGTGACCGACGAGCTGCTCGACACGAGACTATGGAGCCGCATGCCCGCCATCGCCGAACGCTTCTGGTCTCCCGCCGACGTGCGCGATACGGGAGACATGTATCGGAGACTGGCGGTTACCCATGAGTCCCTTGCGCAGATGGGTGTGGTGGACCCGGGCAGGGATGTGCGGCAACGGCTCATGCGGTCGGGACTCGCGCGTGAGCAAGCCGTCGGGTTGATGCCATTGATAGAAATGCTCGAACCGGTCAAGTGGTATGCGCGTCTGCTGGGCGCATCCAGGCCGGGGGCCGTCGATGCCGCGCGGCCCTACGACGCGGACACGCCGCTCGACCGCGTGGTCGACTTCATCCCCCCGGAGAGCCTTGCGGCCCGTCACCTGGCGGATGTGCGCGATGTGGACCGTCTGCAGAATATCGTCGCGGGATGGCGCAGCCAGCGTGATTGGATCGAACAATGCTCGGGACAAGGCATCGTCGAGGAGTTGATCGGCGTGTCGGCGACGCTCTCGCTCCTGGCCGAACAACTCGATGCCCACCTTTGCGGTCGCGAAGCGCGCGTTCCGGACGCAGCGCTTGAACCTCATGGGGAATACATGCTGCCGGTGGCGTTGCATCTGGCTGAGCGCTTCTCGCGGAGTCCGGCGTGTTCGTAGTGCGGGAACGCTGGCGATGTCGTGCGCGCCGGGGCCTGAAGGCGCTGCCCGCCGTCCTGCTTCCAATGCTGCTGGTGGCTTGCGCTTCCTCATCGCCTCCGCAGTTCCTGTCGGGCGCCGACATGGTCTACCCGCCTGCCGCGAAGGCCGAGGGAATCGAAGGCTATGTCGTCATACGCTACGACGTCACCGCGCAGGGTGAGGTGGCCAGTCCCGAGGTCGTGGAGGCGGTCCCAAGGGGCGTATTCGAGGAGGCGGCACTCGCGTCCATCGTACAGTGGCGTTTCCGTCCGGCGACGGTGGCTGGCGAGGCTGTCGAGACGTCGGGGCTCGTCAGCACGTTGCGCTTCAGACTCGGCGACGAAGATCCATATGCCGATTACTAGCCGCACGTTTGCTGGTGGCATCGCGGCGGCCCTGCTCGCGGGTTGTGGCGGCGACAGCCTGACGCCCGTTCTCGATTGCGAGGACGGCTTCGGCATCGAGGTGGATTGCCGCTTTCGGAATCCGGAAGACCTGGCCCTCGGGCCGGACGGGCGCATCATCGTGAGCCAGTTCGGCGGCATGGACGGCACTCCGGGCAACCTGGTCCTGTATGAACCACGGACGCGGTCCCTGACTCCGCTGTTCCCCGAGCCACCGGTCGGCATAGAGCCGGAATGGGGCGACCCGGGTTGCACCTTTCCCGAGTCGTTCTCGCCGCACGGGATCGACCTGCAGACCCGCTCGGATGGGCGCCATCAGCTTGCGGTCGTCAACCACGCGGGCCGTGAGTCCGTGGAACTGTTCCAGGTCGACGAGGATGGCGCATTGACCTGGCGCGGCTGCGCCGAAGCTCCCGAAGGAGGCTATCTCAACGACGTCGTCCTGTTGCGCGACGGTAGTTTCTGGGTAACGCGCATGTTCGACCAGGGCAGCGACACCTGGGCGTTCCTTCGCGCGCAGTTCGGTTTCGACACAGGCTGGGCCTACGCCTGGTCGCGGCTCGAGGGCTTCAGCAAACTGCCCGGCAGCGATGCGCCGTTCCCGAACGGCATAGAGAAGTCCGACGACGAGCGTCACGCCTATCTGAACACCTTTCGCGGTGCCCGCAAGATCGACATCGCCACGGGGCTGATCGTGGCCGAGCGGAACATGAAGCCCCTGGACAACAGCTATTGGTCCGAGGACGGGCGCCTGCTCGTCGCGTCTCATACGGGTTCCGTGGCCCAGATGTTGGCCTGTACCTCCTTGGCCGAGGGCGCCTGCGGCATGCCCTTCGAGATCGTCGCTCTCGACCCCGAAGACCTGTCGGAGCAGGTCATCATCGCGCACGAAGGAGCGCCGATGGGCGGGGCCACCGTTGCCTTGCAAAAGGACGGCGTGTACTACCTGGGTACGTTTGCCGGCGACCGCCTGGGGGTCGTCGATTTGTCGCCGTAGGCGTACGCGGCCAGCGAAATTCGGGCATTTGACCGGCGACGGACCCACTACCAAAAACCGTAGGAACTGCGGCAATAATGGGTTAACTTTGGGAATTGTGGACTCTTTCGACGACATTCGTCCGTATCGCGACGAGGAAGTTCCCGCGGTACTGAGCCGGTTGGTGGAAGACCCGAACGCTTTGCGCGGGGTCGCCGGATTCGTTGCGCCATGGTGTTACCGGTTGGCGCCCGGACTGACATTGGCGGCCACCAAACTCGGCCTGACGCGGCAGGTGCGCGGACTCGATTCGGTGGATGCGCTGCAACTTGCGCTGACCGCCTATTTCGAAAAGCTGATCCGCCGGACGACCTCGGGATTCACCTGGGATGGCGTCGACGGCCTCGATCCGAGCCAACCGCATCTGTTCGTCTCCAACCATCGCGACATCGCCCTCGACTCCGGTTTCATGAACTACGCATTGTGGTTGTCGGGTCGCAGGACGACCCATATCGCAGTCGGGGACAACCTGCTGACGAATGGAACGGCGATTGACCTGATGCGCCTGAACAAGAGTTTTTCGATCGCGCGGGCGGAGACTGGCGCGAAGGCCCAGTTCGCCTCGCTGATGAAGACCTCCAGCTACATTCGCTCGAGCATAGAGGACGGGGAGTCGGTCTGGATCGCGCAGCGGGAGGGTCGGGCAAAGGACGGCGTCGATCAGTCCAATCCGGCCCTGTTCAAGATGTTCCTGCTTGCCTATCGGGACGAGTTCCGCTCCTTTGACGAATGGCTGCGACGCGTGGTCCTGGTGCCGGTCTCGATCTCCTACGAACTTGATCCGTGTGCCTCGACCAAGGCGAAAGAACTGTACTTCCTGGACCGGGATGGCAAGTACGACAAGAATGAGGGAGAGGATATTCGCAGCATGGCCACCGGTATCTTTGGCTTCAAGGGCAGGGTCCACGTGTCCTTCGGTGAGCGCGTAGAGGGCGGGTTCGAACAGGCCGAAGACCTTGCCGCGCACGTCGACCGGATGATCGTTCGCAACCTCAAGACCTATCCCACGCATGTGCTTGCCCTCGACGGCTGTGCCGAACTCGATCCCCGGGTGAGAAAGGCGTTCTACAAGGCGCTCGACGGCTGCCCGAGAGAGCACCGCAAGTTCGTGTTGATGCAGTACGCGAACCAGTTGCGGCACAAACGCGAGCTGGAGCGGAAGTTCGATCTGAAACGCAAGTCGCCGACGCGCGCAGATCGTGCCGCGGTCGCGGAACTCGACGAACAGCGCGCGGTCGAGTCGCACGATTCGGCGAATCCGGTAGGTTCACACCACTAGGGTTCGGGCGGCGGCCCAGATACGCACCGTCACAGCACCCGCATCGAGCAACGTCACGGAAATTTCGGCCGCTGTCGCCCCGGTGGTCATCACGTCGTCCACGACTGCAATGTCCTTGCCGGAGAAGTCCCGGCAGGCCCGGTAAGCGCCCGACTGGTTGCGTCTGCGGGCGGCGGCATCGAGCGATCGTTGGGGCGCGGCGTGGCGGATGCGTTTGAGTCCGCGATAGTCCACCGGCGCGGCGATCTCGCGCGCGATCTGGGCCGCGAGCAGGGCCGCCTGGTTGTATCCGCGCTGAATGCGGCGCCGATACGTCAAAGGTACCGGGAGGATGAGGTCCGGCGGGTCGTCCCGAGTCAGCGCGGCGCGCATCAGCCTCGCAAGAATGCGTGCCTCGATCAGCCCGTTGCCGTGTTTCAGGCCGTGAATCACCCTGGTGAGTGGAGGGGCATACACGTACGGCACAACGGCGGATGCGTAGGGCGGCGGAGCGACCTGGCAGGCGGGGCACTCGCCCTCGCGCGCAGGCGTCGGGGTCGCGCAGCGCGGACAGGCACCGGCGTTGGGCCTCATGTCCGCCGCGCAAGCCCGGCAGAGGTCCATGGCCTCATCGCTGTGGCCCTGGCATAAGACGCAGATGCCGGGCAGGAGTCTCCAGAGCATCACGACGATCCCTGTGTCGGGGAGTTGGGTTTATAGCGCGATCAACGCTGCGGGGCTGCGCGAAATCCACCATTGAGCGTGTAAGACCTTGGCATCACAATCTCGGCTTGATCGCCGGCGGGAGCCAAATGCATTGAGTGCGGGAGCTTGGGTATGGATCGCGAGAACGATGGTACGCAGGGTAACGGTTGCGCTGATCGGCCTCGCCCTGGCCTCCCTGCTGGTCTATCTCGCGATCCCCGTCGACGAGTCGATCACCTCGCCGACCGATGGCGGCTACCTTGACATGCACGTGCATACGGCGGGTATCGGTGCCCGGGGCAGCGGCGCATTCATCAACGAGGAGATGCGGGAGAATTTTCGCTTCTCCATCTACCTGGGCGCATTCGGCGTCGATGAAGAAGAACTGCAGAGCGAGGGTGATGCTGTCGTCATCGAAAAGATCAGTGCCCAGGTTGCGGCGTCTCGAAGAGTGGAAAGGGCTGTCGTTCTGGCGCTGGATGGTGTCATCGACGCCGAGGGAAGGCTGGATCGGGAGGCCACGCAGGTATACATGCCGAATGCGTTTGTCGCGCGGGAAACGCGCCGCCACGACAACCTCTGCTTCGGTGCGAGCGTCAATCCCTACCGCCCGGATTGGCTGCGCCGATTGCGCGACGTCAAGGCGCAGGGCGCGTTATTGATCAAGTGGATACCCAATACCATGCGCATCGATCCGGCGGACGAAACGATCACCCCGTTCTACCGGGAACTCGTTGCCCTGGACCTGCCCTTGCTGAGCCACGCCGGACAGGAGCGTTCGTTTGCAACCGCCAGGGACGAGTACGGTGATCCGCGCCGACTGGCGCTGCCGCTCTCCGTCGGCGTTACGGTCATCGCTGCCCACATCGGGACAACGGGCACCAACGACGGAGAGAACAATTTCGAGCGCATCCTGCCGATGTTCGAACGCTACCCCAATCTCTATGCGGACATCTCCAGCCTGACCCAGGTCAACAGACTTGGTTTCCTGACGAGGGCGCTGGCAGTCCCTGGACTGGACGAGCGCCTGGTCTACGGTTCCGATTGGCCCCTGCAGTTCTTTCCACTCGTTTCTCCCCAATACCATCTCAACCACATCGGCCTGTCCGACGCGAAGTCGATAGCGGCGATCGACAGCCGTTGGGATCGGGACGTGGCGCTCAAGGAAGCGCTCGGCACACCGCATCACGTCTTTGCGAAGAGCGCGGCACTGTTGGATGTGGATCGATGTGTCGCCGGGGACGGCGCAAAATCGTAGTTGGGTTGGGCGGGGGTGAAAGATGGCGCTAGCTGTTCAACCGCGCAGCGAGCTTTCCGTAGATGCCACCGAAATTGCCGTTGGACATGATGACGACATGGCATGGCGATGCGCTGGTTCTGGCCAGACGCGCCACGAGCCTATCGATGTCTACTTCGACGCTCGCCTCGACCACGCTATCGCGGGTGAGCTCCTTCAGGTCCCACTGAATGTTCTCGCCCCGGAACCAGATGACTTCGTCCGCGGGCGCGCAGCAGTGAGCGAGGTCGCTGCGTAGCGAGCCCAGAGACATGGTGTGGGTACGCGGTTCGATTACGGCGACGATGCGTTCGGCGCCGACCTTGTGCCGCAGCGCCTGGAGGGTTGCGCGGATAGCGGTGGGGTGATGGGCGAAGTCGTCATACACCTTGACGCCGTCGCGTTCGGCGAATAGTTCAAGGCGTCGCTTCACGCCCTTGAAATGACACAGTGCCTCTACCGCGCATTCGGCGGACACGCCTGCGTGGCGGGCGGCGGCGATGGCCGCGAGCGCGTTGTCGACGTTGAAGTCGCCCAGAAGATTCCAGCTCACGCGACCCACCCGGTCGCGGTTCACGCATACGTCGAACGCGCCACCGGCGGGTTCGGCATTTTCCGTGTGCCAGGTGTCGCCGCTGTCGATGGGAAGCCGCCTGCGCCGCCCGGGGGTCATCTCGTAACGCGCCACCGGGGTCCAGCAACCCATGGCAAGAACCTGGTTCACGGCGCGGTCCCTGGTCGGGGCGACGATCAGGCCTTCGCCGGGCACGGCGCGAACCAGGTGGTGGAACTGGGTCTGGATCGCCCGCAGGTTGTCGAAGATATCGGCGTGATCGTATTCCAGGTTATTGATGATCAACGTTCGCGGTCGATAGTGGATGAACTTCGAGCGGCGATCGAAGTAGGACGTGTCGTACTCGTCGGCTTCCACAACGAAGAAAGGCTTCTCGCCCAGACGCGCGGAAAACTCGAAATTCTGGGGGGCGCCTCCGATCATGTATCCCGGCGCGAGTCCGGCGTAATCCAGTATCCAGGCCACCATGCTGGCCGTCGTCGTCTTGCCGTGCGTACCTGCCACGGCGATCACCCAGCGGCCGGGAAGCACGACATCCCCCAGCCACTGGGCACCCGACATGTACGGGACGTTCCGGTTCAGGATGTGTTCGATCCCGGGATGGCCACGCCCCAGTTGTGCGTTGCCGATGATTGCGAGGTCCGGAGGCGGGTCGAGTTGCGCAGCGTCGAATTCCTCGAACACCGGTATATCGGCGTCGGCGAGTTGATCGCTCATGGGAGGGTAGAGGGCCTTGTCCGAGCCGGAAACGTCGTATCCGGCCTCTTTCGCGATGCGCGCAAGACCTCCCATGAGCGTTCCTCCCACGCCCAGAAAGTAGAGACGTTTCATTGTCGCAAGACACCAACGGCGCCTTCGCTGACGAGAGCCGCAAGAAGGACAACTCCGAACGCGATGACGATTCCGACCAGAAGGGTCGTGTTGAACGCGCGCTGGTAGATGAATCCCCAGACCACGATACCCCAGATCTGGAGGATGCCTATGCCGATAAATGGCGACAGTCCGACGAGCAGGCTGAGTTGGCTCGCGATAAGGATGAACACGCTGATCAGCAAATCCGTGCCGATCAGCGCGGTCAGTGTCGCGAGGAACCGCTCGTCGAGCCGGCGGATGGACAGGGCGGACCGGGTGACCACGGCTATGATCGCGATGCTCACAATGCTGACGGCCAATGCCTGCAACAACGTCAGTCCATCGGGATCTATCGGGTACACCCACAGGTACGTGAGGAGCGCCACCGCAATGTCGGCGATGAGCAGGACCACCACGAACCAGACGCGCGCAGGCACCGACTCGGGGCCGACACGCAGAATGCAGATGTTCCAGAAGAGCGATACCAGGGAAACCATGCAAGAAATTGTCGCACAAATGGCCCACAATCCACGCGGGGAACTTGAGGGCTTGCCGGGAAGGGACGAACCCATGTCGAATACACGAGGCGCACCGGGCAGCGGCTCTCGAAGGAACGCGTTCTACGCGCAGTCTGGCGGGGTAACCGCCGTCATCAACGCTACGGCGTGCGGGGTTATCGAGACAGCCCGGCGGCATGGGGACCGAATCGGCAAGGTCTTCGCCGGGCGCAACGGCATTCTCGGCGCGCTTTCCGAAGAACTCATCGATACGAGCAGGGAAACGCCGGCCGCCATAGCGGCGCTGCGCGAAACGCCCGGCGGTGCGTTCGGCTCCTGCCGATACAAACTCGCGCCGCCGGAAAAGGACGAGCGCGAATACGCCCGCCTCATGGACGTATTTCGTGCCCACGATATTGGCTACTTCTTTTACAACGGCGGCGGCGACTCCCAGGACACGGCGCACAAGGTTGCGGAACTGGGCGCTCGCGAGGGCTATCCCATCGCATGTATCGGCATTCCCAAGACGGTCGACAACGACCTGCCCCTCACCGACACCTGTCCCGGATTCGGGTCCGTGGCGAAGTACGTCGCCGTTTCCATTCGGGAGGCGGCTCTCGATGTCGCGTCGATGTGCGAGACGTCGACCAAGGTGTTCATTCTCGAAGTGATGGGACGCCACGCCGGCTGGATTGCGGCCGCGGCGGGCCTGGCACAACGTGATCGGGGCGATGCGCCGCATCTGATCCTGTTTCCGGAAGTCCCCTTTGACGAGAAGGAGTTCCTGCAGAAGGTCAAACAGACCGTCCACGTGAACGGCTACTGTGTCATCGCGGCATCCGAGGGGACACGTTACGCCGACGGCCGGTTCCTGGCCGAAGCGGGCACCCGGGACGCCTTTGGGCATACGCAGCTCGGCGGGGTCGCTCCGGTGCTCGCCGAAATCGTGAATTCGTCCCTGGGATACAAGTATCACTGGGCGGTAGCCGACTACCTGCAACGCTCCGCTCGGCATATCGCTTCCGGCGTCGATGTGGAGCAGGCCTATGCGGTGGGAGAGGCGGCGGTGGAATTCGCCCTGGCCGGGAAGAATGCCGTCATGGCGGCTATCGTGCGCAAGAGCGACAAGCCGTATCGATGGCAAGTCGGGGAGGCGCCGCTCGAGCGCGTGGCCAACGTCGAACGCAGTATGCCGAAGGCCTATATCAGGAGGGACGGCTACGGCATCACCGCAGCGGCGCGCCGCTACCTGGAGCCGCTGATCGTCGGCGAGGCGTATCCGCGGTACGTGAACGGATTGCCGGCGTACGTCGCGCTGAAAAACGAACTGGCGCCGAAGAGACTCGAGCCCTGGGCGGCGTGAGCACACGCTTGGGGTTTTGGCAGCATCACCAGGGGAGAGCCGTATCAGACTAGGCGTGGTATTTCCGCAGACGGAGATCGGCACGAATCCGGAGGATGTCGCGCGCTTCGCGACCGCAGCGGAGGACATCGGCTACGATCACATCATCGTTTTCGATCATGTCCTCGGTGCCAGCACCGCAAGCCGACCCGATTGGTATGGCCCCTATACCTCGGAAAGCCAGTTCCTCGAACCATTCGTGCTCTACGGATTTCTGGCGGGCCTGACGCGGACGCTGGAACTCGTGACCGCGGTGCTCATCCTGCCGCAACGGCAAACGGCCCTCGTCGCCAAGCAGGCCGCCTGCCTCGACGTGCTCTCGCGCGGCAGGTTGCGGCTCGGTATCGGCACCGGCTGGAACGATGTCGAATACGAGGCGCTGGGCGAGGATTTCCACAACCGCGGCGTGCGCAGCGAGGAGCAGATCGAGGTGATGCGCGCGCTCTGGGCGGACGAGGCGATCGACTTCGAGGGCAGGTGGCACAGGATCAGCGACGCCGGCATCAACCCGTTGCCGGCGGCCCGCTCCATCCCCGTGTGGCTCGGCGGCATGGCCCCCCAGGTGATGGACCGCGTGGCGCGCCTGGCGGACGGCTGGTTTCCCTTCGTCAGCGATGCGCTCGAAACGCAGATCGAAACGGTGCGCGCCTCGGCACGCGCCGCCGGCCGGAACCCGGACGACATAGGCATTGAGTGCATGCAGCCCTTGGGCGACTGCGGCGATGCCGAACTGGATACGTTGAGGTCGTTGCGGGACATGGGAGTGACACATACGGGCGTCACCACGATGAACCGGGGACTTCCCGATCCCGCCGCGCACGTCGATGCGATCAAGCGCTACTGGGATTGCGTGGCGTCCAGGCTGTGAGGCGGTTCGAGCCCCCGCCACCACTGTGCCGGTAACGGCTCGGGGACCGGCCAGACCCGATCCAGGGTGTCTCCGGAGAATACCTCTCCGTTCTTGACCACGTAGGCGATGTCGTCCGAGTGTCGGATGTCCGTCAGGGGGTCGGCATCGAGCACCACGAGGTCGGCGAGCTTTCCTGGCGCGATGGTGCCGATGTCCTCGGCGACTCCGATCATCTCCGCGCCGTGCAGGGTGGCGGCGCGCAGCGCCTCGTAGGGCGTCAGCCCGCCGCTGGCGAGCGCCCACAGTTCCCAGTGGTAGCCGAGCCCCTGCAGTTGGCCGTGGGATCCGACGCCGACGTGGCCGCCCGCGCGAATGATCTTGGCGGCTTGGGCTGCGACCCTCCGAAAGACATGCTCGGAATCGGCGAACCAGGGCACCCTCAGGAGGCGTCCGGCAAGCAACTGCGGGGGAGTGAAGCGCCTGAGTTTCGCGTCGTTCGCGGGGGACTCCCTGGTGAAGAAGTAATTCTCCGCTGCGGGTCCTCCGTAGGCTACGAGCAGCGTCGGCGTATAGGCGATACCGGAGCGCGCCGCCAACAGCACGACATCGGGATGCAGATCGACTATGGGAAAGTTGTGCTCGTTGCCGCTGAAGCCGTCGATGATGTGGGTCATGTCGAGCTTCATGTCGAGCGCGCCTTCCGTCGTCGGCATGAGTCCCAACGCTTCCGAGGCCTGCACGATCCACTGGCGTTGTTTGCGGTTGCCGGCGATATAGGACTTGAGGTTGCGCACGCGGTAATGATCCTTGTAGCGCGATAGCACGCTCCGGGCGTGCGCCGACGATCTGAAACGGTTGTCGTTGAATATGCCCGGTCCGGTGGTGAGCAGGTGCGGCCCGATCATGCGCCCGGCATCGATCAGGTCCCGGTGGGCCAGGATGTCTACCGTGCTCGGCTGCACGTCGATGATGGTCGTCACGCCGTACGCCAGGTTGGCCAGGAGCGCCCAGTTGCTCATGTCGATCACGCGTTGCAGCAACGGGACATGGGCATGGGTGTCGACGTAGCCCGGGACGATGAAACGGCCGGAGACATCGATGACCGAAGCGTCCTGGGGGACTTCGGCTTCGGCCGCGCGTCCGACCTGGGTGATGCGGCCCCGCTGCATGACGATGACCGCATCTTCGATGGGTTCGGCGTCGGGCTCCATCGAAATGACGGTCGCGCCGGTTAGTGCCAGCACGCCTTCGGGTTCGTGGCGGGGCAGGTAGATCTCGATCGTTGCACCCGCGACCGCCGGATGCTCTTCAGCGATTTCCGGCGCGTCGTCCTGTGCGGAATCCGTCTCCCCCTCCTTGCTCGCCGCGTTCTCGTTCTCGTCGGGGTTGAACTCGACCGAAGCGAGCGTCCGCCGGTATACGCGGTTGCCCACGGTCCAGTAGATGGTGTTGCCATCGGCGCTCCAGGCCGCTTCGTCGACGCCGACATCGGTGAGTCTCGCCATGGGAATGGACGGCGCGTTGATGCTGGTCTCGACATCCGCCAGGTCGCGGCCCAGCAGCATGGCAACATGAAGCTGGTTGGCATGCGTTATCAGCACGGCTTGACCGTTTGGTGAAATCTCGACATCTCGTGCGGGCACATCGCGTTCCGCATAGTAGATGCCGGGGCCTTTCACGCTGAGGTGGATGCGTCGGTCGGTGCCATCGAAACGCATCGAGGTCAGCGCGGACCGACCCCTCGAGTGGTACACGTAGATTCGATCCGGCTCCGGGCCGAAGTGCGGCGCCCTGTATCCACGCGCTGGCGTCACCACCCGCGCCTTGCCGCCGTTCTCCGGCAACCAGATGAGGTCCGTCCCTTCGGGTTCGCCAAAATCCGAAGCGCGGTACAGCCGGTCATAACTCGCTGCGCGCAGGGCGACGATTCGCTTGCCATCGGGTGACCACGCTGGATCGCTATAGAAGGCGGCGCGCTGCGTCAGTTGCTTTGGCGCGCCGCGCCCGTTTGCGCGGACGCGCCAGATGTGCCCACCCGTGGGTGACCACGTGACGTAGACGAGCCAGCGTCCGTCCGGAGACCACGCCGGATGAAAGGCCGGCATGCCGTCGTCGGTAACCGGCGTCTCCTGGCCGTTCGCGTCATCGCGCACGAAAATCCGGGTCAACGCCGAAAAAGCCAGCCGGTTACCCGATGGCGAGGGTGCCAGGCCGCGCACGAGATGGGCCTTCACGGGCCCAACACCTAGACGGTACGGCGAATACAGGCGCGGTCCGATGGATTGCTGCACATCGAGCGTGAAGGCGATGGACGAGATCTCTCCGGTTGCCGTGTCGACCCGCCGGATGCCGCCGTCGTGGGTATAGAGGACCGCCGATCCGTCGGGCGTGAACGCGTAGCCCGGAAACAGGTCGCGGGTGAATCGCGACTCCTGGTCGTCGCGCTGTGCCGGGTAGGCGAGCCAGCGGTCCTCCCCGGTATCGAGATCTCTCAGCCTGAGCCCGCTTTCCCCACGGTAGCGGGTCACGTAGACGAGGAGTGACCCGTCGGGCGACAGCATGGGACGCATCGCGCTGCCCTGGGCACGGGTGAGGTAGTCTTCGCTGCCGTCGCGCAGGTCGAGCCGCACAATTTGCCACAGGGGCAGCCGGACGTCATAGGCGAAACCGCCGTCCTTGCGCGCGTAGTAGAGGTACCTTCCATCGGGAGAATAGACGGCGCCGAGCGCATTGGTGCGATCGTCCGCGCGGGTGTCGGAGCCACTCTTCGCCTCGGTGATCTGAACGCCGCGTCCCCCGTCGATGTGATAGGCCCACAGCTCGAAGGTCCGCAATCCCCACTTGGTGCGCGATGCGACCACGTGGGTGCCGTCTGGTGACCATGACGGCGATGCGAACTCGATGGTGCCCTTGTCGGAGGACAGCTTGCGCGTTTCGCTGCCATCGGCGTTTGCGATCCACAGGTTCTCGCTGCCGTCCCGGTCGCTTACGAAGACAATCCGCTTGCCGTCCGGCGAGAACCTGGGCTGAGAGTCGAATGCCATGCCGCTGGTGATGCGGCGGGCGGCGCCGCCTTCGGCAGGCAGAACGTACAGGTCTCCGACCGCCTCCATGACGATGGTCGAACCGTCTGGGGAAACGTCCAGGGACAACCACGTCACGGCATCCGTCTGGAATTCGATTTCCCGGGATCCTTCGAGCGGCAGCTCGCCGGCCGACGCGACGAGTGGTACGGTGAGCAGAAGCGCCACGACGGTCGTTTGCATTCTGTGGAGGGACTTCATCGCGGCTTGTGGAGCGCGCCCGGTCAGTCGTTCTCGTCCAGCCGCCGTTCCGCCATTTCGGCGGCGCGGAAGATGGCGCGACCCTTGTTCATACTCTCCTTCCACTCCAGGTGGGGCAACGCGTCGGCGACGATACCGCCGCCCGCATCGATGTAGAGGGTGCCGTCCTTTATGATCGCGGTCCGGATGGCGATGGCGGTGTCCATGTTGCCGTTCCAGGACAGGTAGCCGACGGCGCCGCCGTAGATGCCCCGTTTTACGGGTTCCAGTTCATCGATGATCTCCATCGCGCGAATCTTGGGCGCGCCGGACAGTGTCCCGACGGGCAGTGTCGCGCGCAGCACGTCCATGGCGGTCTTGCCGGTCTTGAGCCTGCCTTCGACATTGGAAGAGATGTGCATGACATGGGAGTACCGCTCGATCACGAACTGCTCCGTCACCTTTACCGACCCGGTTTCGGCAACGCGACCGACATCGTTGCGGCCCAGGTCGATCAGCATCAGGTGTTCCGCGATCTCCTTGGGGTCGCTCAGAAGCTCTGCCTCGAGAGCGAGGTCCTCTTCCCGTGTATGGCCGCGCCGGCGCGTACCGGCCAGCGGGCGGTTGACGATGGTGCCGTCCTCCACCCGCGCGAGGATCTCCGGCGACGAGCTGACGATATGGAAATCGCCCAGGTGCATGAAGTACATGTACGGCGAGGGGTTCAGGCTGCGCAAGGCGCGGTACAGGTTGATCGGGGCGGCGTTGAACGGGATTGACATGCGCTGGGCCAGGACCACCTGCATGACATCGCCGGCGAGGATGTACTCCTGGATGCGCTCTACCGCCCGCATGAAGTTGTCCCTGCCGAACTGCGATACGAAATCGCCCTCCTGGGGCGGCTCGGAGGTGGTTGTCTCAGGGATCAGCGGCACCGGCGCCGCCAGGTTGGATGCAAGCGTTTTCAGGCGCCCCATTGCATTGGCGTACGCGTCGGGGAGCGCCGGATCCGCCAGGGTGATGAGCTGCATACGGCTTCTCAGGTTGTCGAAGACGATCACGTCGTTCGACACCATGAGGAGTATGTCCGGCGTCTGCATCCGGTCGGGTGGCGTCGAGTGCGCGAGCCGCTTCTCCGTATAACGCACGGTGTCGTAGCCGAAATAGCCCACTAGGCCGCCGATGAAACGCGGTAGCCCGGCGGCTGCGGACTCGCCCTTAGGGACGTGGAACCGCGCCTGGTACGCTTCGATAAACGCGAGCGGATCGTCGGTTCGGGTCGATTCCACGGTCTTGCCGCCGGTCTCGACGGTGACCGTGTCGCCGACGACCCGAATGACGGTGTCGCACGGCAGGCCGATGAACGAATAGCGGCCCCACCTCTCTCCTCCCTGCGCGGACTCGAGCAGGTAGCTGTAGGGACCATCTGCCAGCTTCAGGTAGGTCGAGAGCGGCGTCTCGAGGTCCGCCGCGACTTCCCGCACGACGGGAATGCGGTTGTAGCCCGCTGCCGCCAGTCTGTCGAAGTCGTTCTGGTTCATGGTGCTGGAGCGACTGTTTACGCAGTGTCGTAAAGAAGCGACCGTTCCCGCGTCGGGACGCCACATCAAGCCGAGGCCGTAGAGTATCGCAACTGTCCGTGCTGCTTCGCTGCTCCGGTGAGGCTGGCGCAGCCCGCTAAACGAGGTTGGCCAGCGAATCGATCAGTCGGTCGGCGCCAAGGTCTTCCGGTGCAATGCCGCCGGTGTAGCCGTAGCGTACACAGACAACGTCGCAGCCAGCGGCCCTGGCGCACTGCACGTCGGTGATCGAATCGCCGACGAAAAGGGTCCGCGACGGCTCGGTGCCGAGGCATTCGCAGGCATGCAGCGCGGGGTCGGCGGCGGGCTTGAACACTCCGACGGTGTCGCTGCACACCACGACTTCGAAACAACGGGCAAGGTCCAGCGCGTCGAGCAATGGGACAGTCAAGCGGCTTACCTTGTTGGTGACGACGGCCATCCGGGCTTGCCGGCCCAGGGACGCCAACGCTTGGCGAACGCCGGGATATGGCACGCTCGCATCGGCGATGTGCGCGGCGTAGTACTCGAGGAACCGATCGAACATGGACGTCGCCAGGTCGTCCGGCGGCTCTTCACTCCCTTGATGTACCAGCGCCTGCTCGATCATCTTGGCGGCGCCGTGGCCGACCCAGCGGCGGGTCAGCTCCTCGTCCACCTCGTTATAGCCGTGCTCGGCGAGGCAGGCGTTGAGTCCGGCCATGAGATCGGGCGCGGTGTCGACCAATGTGCCGTCGAGGTCGAAAAGATAAGCGTCGTACGTGTCCATTGGCGTCCGCACGGGACTTGGTAATGGGGCTGGCTAGACCAGCGCCGCCCGAAACGACTGAATGGTCTTCGCGTAGTCGTCCGTGCCGAATATGGCGGTGCCAGCGACAAACATGTCGGCACCGGCCCGGGCGGCCGCGCCGACGTTGTCGATATTGATGCCGCCATCGATTTCAAGTCGGGCCTCGCTATCCGCCTCGTCCAGCCGGCGACGCACCGCGCGCACCGTGTCGAGGCTTTCGGGCATGAAGGACTGGCCGCCGAAACCGGGAACTACGGACATCACCAATACGAGGTCGAGATCGTCGATGACGGGTTGGAGTTCGGAGACGGGCACCCCGGGACTGAGCGCCAGACCCGCTTTGGCACCGCTCTTGCGGATGAGTTCGATGGAGCTGTGAACGCTCTCCGTCGCATCGGGGTGGAAGGTGATGTAGTCGGCACCCGCGTCGATGAAGTCTCCGACGATGCGGTCCACGGGCTGGACCATGAGATGCACGTCCACGGTTGCCGTGACGCCAAACTGGCGCAAGGCGTGCAGCACCGAGGCCCCGACGCTCAGATTCGGCACATAGTGGTTGTCCATCACGTCGAAATGCACGGTATCCGCACCGGCATCGAGCACGTCGGTGACCTCTTCGCCGAGTCGGGCGAAGTCCGCCGCGAGAATGGAGGGGGAGATCCAGTAAGTCTCCGTCATCCGCGGCCCCTGCATGCCCTGGAGATCACTTCACTCCCGGCATCATGAACCCGCAGACGCGTTCGTCGGGGACTGCCTTCTCGCATTCGGACATGTCGGTGAAGTCGACGTTTATGGATCCGCGTAACGGGGGCCTTTCGAAATTCACTCTTGCGAGACCGGATGTCGATCCAAGTGAGAAGTCTTCGGTGTGTTCGATCCCTGCCGTCGCCACTGGATTGCCGTCGATGAACCGCGGCGCATACCGGAACCCCTTGACCATCGCCAGGGCCGTGTCGTTCAGGGTCGGCTGGGTGGACTCCGAAACGGTCGGGTCCACTACGAATCCCTGTTCATCGACGGTGAAGGAAAGCGTCACCTTGCCCCTCATCCGCTTCGTCATTGCGTCGATGGGGATTTCCGGAGCTCGCCTGTAGATGGGCTCCGGCTCGGGAGACCACTCCTGCTGGGCGCCCAACAGCAGCAGGTGATCCGTGGCCGCGTGGCTATTGCCGAGTTCCTCCAGCGTTTCGACGATCGCTGCCCGCACCGTTACCTCAAGACTGCCCATGCGTTCTCGTTCGGGGTTGGTGAAGGCGGCCAGCGCACCGTGGAGGTAACCGAGAGCCTGTTCGTGGTGACCGCGGCCGGTTGACCACCTCGCCTTGTGATAGGAGATCAGGCCGAGACGGAAGTCGTTGGGCTGGAGTCGCTCTGAATAGATCTCGTATATCCGATCGACGTACGGCTCAACGAATGCGCCGCCGCCCTGCCGCAGCAGGATGGACATGATCTCGTAGTTCTTCTGCGCCTCGACCAGGTTGTCGTCGTAGCCCCGGCTCAGGCGGGCCGCGCGTCTGAAGTACTCGAGGGCGTCATCTGGCGACTTTGCGGAGCGCGCGAGCTGCATCACCATCGGAACCAGTTCTGTCGCCGCATCGCCGTAATGCGCCTGGAGGACCTCGAGATTGCCGTCCAGCGTTCTTCGCGCTTTCCTGAAGTGCCCGACATCGTTCAGCAATGCGGCGTAGTTGATGGCCAGTTTCGCGGTGTTGACGCTGTTCTTGCCGAACAGTTTCGACCCCAGGCGATGGGCCTCCTTCGCCGCCTCCATCGCCTGCTTCGTATCCTTCGCCTCAAGGTGTTTCGAGTACTCCCGATAGGCCGCATTGAAATCCGTCCGGTCGTCGGCCCACGCGGCCGATGCGCATACCGCAATGGCAAGCACGAAAATACCCACTCGGTGATCGGCACGATCCGCAATCATTGTCCCGTCTCCCGCTCAAGTCTGCCCGTGATCATATCGCTCCGAATTTCGCGCATCCAGCCGGCAGGCGGTTCCTTCGGGCTTGTGTTCACCGGTCAGCCGGGCGGGCGTACCAGCATCTCTTCATCTTCGCGCATGATCATTCGCAGGTAGTCAGGATCGTTGCTGGCTGCGTAAGTTCTTTCCGGGATCTGCCCCTTGTAGTCCTGCCCCGGCAGGATATACGGTCGGCAATGCACCGCGTGCAAGCTGATGCGCAGGCCAGGCGTCTCTTTTCGAAAAGACCCATGCCAGGTACAGCCCTGAAAGATGACGAGCGATCCGGCAGGGGCTTCCACGGGTACGGCTCGGTCGATTGCCTCCTTCTCGGGAGGAAATCGTTGTTCCAGGTGGCTCCCGGGAACGTAGGACAGTGCGCCGTCTTCCCGGGTGTAATCGGTCAGCAGCCAGTTCATGTTGGCCACATGCGGCGCGCGACAGTTCCACGGAGTGGGCATGCGACTCTGGTCTGCATGCATTCCAGTGGTCATCACCTTCTCCCAGTCGTCGGGCGTCTGCCACTTGATCCAGGCACTGCTATGGGAGAGTCGATGGGTCACGCCAAGCAAGTGAGACATCAGCGCCTTCTTCACCGGATGTGTCAGCACCCGTTCAAACGCCGGGACCTGATTCACAAGGTGAGTGATCAGGACGTGACCGATCTCTGCCGGGCGGCCCCCTAAACATCGGTCCAGACCCTGGTTCAGATCGAAACGGGCACCGGTTCGTTGTTCCGCCACCGCCAATACGGTATCTCGCAGATGCGTGAAGAACGCATCCGACAGTCCGAGAACCGATTGCGGGACCACCGTCAATCCGTGTTCATCCAGTTCATGGGCGTAGGTCTCAAGCCCGAGTCGGGTGAGTTCGCGAGGGTCTGCTTCAACGGGGAGTTCGGCCATACTGCACGATCATAGCGTCCCGAAATCCGCGCATCCAACGGCGGACGCTGCCCTATTTCGATAGCGGCTTTCCGCTGCCCTGGATCAACTCGTAGGTGGTGCCTCCGCCGAAGTCGCCGAAGGCTTCTTTCTCGCCGCCGGGCCAGCGCACGACCACGTCGCTGGTTTCGGTATGGGTTCCAAGACCGAAATGCACCCTTGGGTCGCTGGAAGCGAGGTAGCTCGCTGACGGCTGCACATCGCGCTGCATTCGGGTGGCATTGACCGTCGCCGAAACTGTGGCTCCATGGGCATCGCGGCCGCTGGCATCAAGCACTTTGAAACTCACCCAGTTGCCTCGCGTTGCCCGGTTCATCAGGAGATATGCCGGGGCGTCACGATTCACCACGACGAGGTCGAGCCCGCCGTCCTCGTCGACGTCACCGACAGCGAGGGCGCGGCTGGTATGGATGAGCGGGGGCGAGACGCCGCCCTGCGGGTTGATCTCCTCGAACCGGACGGCGCCTTCGTCGATCACGCCGCGGTAGAGCACATTGGGCTCGGCGTAGCCATCGCCGTCTTCTACGGGTTCGGTCAAACCCACGTTGCCGTTCGCCTCGTAGAGGTCCAGCGAGCCGTCGTTGTCGAAGTCGGCCAGGGTTACGCCGAAGCGGGTATACCGCATGCTGGGCGTGCCAAGACCGGCGAGCCTCGTGGCGTCGGAGAAATAGGTTCCCTCGTTCCTGAACAGGGAGTCGCTCTGGCCGTGGAGGTTCACCACCAGCAGGTCGCTGTCACCGTCGTTGTCCACGTCCGCCGACGCGACGCCCATTCCGGCTTTCTTGATGCCGTCAGAGTCCATTGCGCAACTCCACAGGAGGCACGATTCCTCGAAGCTCAAGTTCCCGAGG
The DNA here is from genome assembly GCA_965203615.1 of Candidatus Azotimanducaceae bacterium. Taxonomy (GTDB): domain Bacteria; phylum Pseudomonadota; class Gammaproteobacteria; order Pseudomonadales; family Azotimanducaceae; genus VXNE01. The sequence goes on along the minus strand of OZ241900.1, from coordinate 1,880,370 downwards.
TTCAGCCATAGCTGGTTGACCATGGCGTCGTTTGCCACGAAGACATCCATCAGCCCGTCGTCGTTGAAGTCGGCGCCCACGACGCCGAGACCGTTGCCGAAAGCGACGTTGATTCCGGCGTCGAGGGTGATGTCGGTGAAGGTCCCGTCGCCGTTGTTCCGGTACAGGCGGTCCATCGCCGGTACGTCGTAGGCCGTGGGACCGCAGTAGGTCGCCACGAATGCCTTCCCATAGCAATCCTGCTCGATCTCGGGCGCCCAGTTGATGTAGTTGACGACGAAGAGATCGAGGTCGGCGTCCGCATCGAGATCGAGGAACGTTGCCGCCGTACCCCAGCCCGGATCGCCGACGCCTGCCTGCGCCGTGACGTCCGTGAACCGCCCGGCACCATCGTTCTGGAGCAGAACGTTGGCGCCCAGGTTGGTGACATACAGGTCGATATCGCCGTCGTTATCGTAATCGCCCGCGGCGACACCCATCCCATAGCCCCGATCCCCGGCGGCCGCGGCATCGTCGACCCTCTCGAAATGCCCGTCTCCGCGATTGAGATAGAGCCGGTTTGCGGACATTTCGGCGGGCAGCGTCCGGTCGACCCGGCCGCTCTGGACCAGGTACAGATCCAGGTCCCCGTCGCCATCGAGGTCTGCCAGCGCCGCGCCGCCGCCGATCATCTCCGGCATCATGGGACGTCCGTCGAAGCCTGAATGGTGCGCGAAATCGATGCCGCGCTGCGCAGCCTCCTCGCTGAACCACGCGGTGTCCGGTGGGGTACACCCGGAGGCAAGCAAGATCACCGCAGGGCAAGCCAGGAGCCGGTGCATCATCCGGACGATTCCGACTGTTGTGGGGCCTCGAGTTCGCGCAGTCGTAGTTCGGTGTTACGCAGTGCTCCCGGATCCGCGCCGTACTCTCGAGCATCGCGTTGCGCTTTCCTCGCTTCGTCGATGCGGCCCAATTCGGCGAGGCTTCGCGCAAGAAAGACGTGGCCCAGCGCGAACCCGGGTTCGAGTTCGACGGCGCGCTGGAACCTCTCGACCGCAAGGATCCAGATGCCCAGCTCGACCTCGGCCAGCCCCAGGTAGAACAGCGTCGTGCGTCTTGCGGGGTCCAGATTCAGCGCCGACTCGAAGGCTGCTTTCGCTTCGGCGTATCGCTCCAGGCCAAACAGCAGTCTGCCGCGTTGTTCATGGGCGTAGCCCCTGGCTGGATTCAGTTCCAGGGCCCGATCCACGTGGTCAAGCGCGAGATCAAGGTTGCGCTGCTGGCGATAGAGATTCGCGATGGTCAGGTGAAAGGGGGCGAAGTCGGGGTTCAGGACGAGGCCGCGTTGCACGGTTGCCAAGGCGCGTTTGGGATCGCCGTCCCGGTCGTGTGCGATGCTGGAGGAGTTCATCAGGTTGCACGCCAGGAAAAAGTCCTCGGCGCGTCCGCAGTTCGCCTCTGGATGATACTCCTGCAGCCGTTCCAGGATTGCCAGCGCCTCGGTGATCCTGCCGGAGGACGACAGGCTCTGTGCCAGTTGATAGCTGGCATGCCCGCGGATGTGCGCGGATGGTTGACCCCGGCGCGGGTCCCCCCAACTGACAGGTCCGGCGTTCCTGCCCCGGGTCATGGCCACGCGCGCCTCCTCCGTTCGGCCCTGTCCGCGCAGCGCCTCGCCGAGTGTCCGATGGATCTGCGGACTCCCGGACAACCGGGCGAGTGGTTCGAGCAATTCGATTGCTTCAGTGTAGTCGCCCTGAGCAGCCATGACCCTGGCGCGGCCGAGAGTTGCTGCGTCTCGTGCGCCGAGATCGAGGGCACGCCCGAACGCGGTCATCGCTTCTGCGGTTCTTCCGAGCTCCAGCAGCCAGGTTCCCTGCCATAGCCATGCGGGAGCATAGTCGGCGTCGACGGCGAGCGCCCGCTCTAACGCCTCAAGGGCCTGCGCATGTTCGTCATTGGCCGCCAGGAGATGCGCGCTGAAATAAGGCCAGCGGAAGTCTTCGGGATCGAGCTTTTCGGCCTGTGCGTAAGTGGCGAGCGCTTCGGCCTGGAATCCGTTGACGTCGTAGGCCATCCCCAGACGTCCTCGCATCAGGGCCGATCCTGGTGTGGTGCGGACTGCCTGAATCACGGCTTCCAGGTGATCGGCTAGATCCTTGTCGGGGGAATCGGTACCCGCGACGACGGGTTTGTCCACAACCGACGATCCCTGCTCCGTACAGGCACCGAGGACAATAGCGATGCAGGTAGCAACGGCAAAGTTGCGCATGAGATCAGAATGGCACCTACGGCTTTGCCCGATCATACGGCATGAAACGCCCCACAGTCGGCACCTCCGGGTGGCTGGGCGATCCAGCGCCGGTCTTGGTCGGGATGCGAGCGCGGCGAGCTTGGTTGGAGGATTCGCAGTTGGATGCCGTGGTCGCACAACTTGAACTTCGTCTTCAATTGCACGAAATTGGGGCCTTGGAACGTGTGATTCCCTGCAAGACAACTTTAGACCAAACCCAGAGACATCAATGCTGAGAACCAAACGGTTGACGCTACTATTGGCGGCTTTCGCTGCAACCGCGATAACCTCGCCTGGCCATGCGAAGCAGCCCAACATTCTGTGGATTTATGTTGACGATCAGTCGCCCTGGTACAGCAGCTACGGTGATGAGCGGGTAGAAACCCCCAACATAGATGCGCTTGCAAGCGAGGGTGTGCTGTTTGAGCGCGCCTACACGCCGACCCCGGTGTGTGCGCCGGCTCGCTCTGCGATCATTACTGGCGCCTATAGCATTAGAACCGGCACACACGACATGCGTTCCGGCCGGGTCCCCAGCTACCAGATTCACCTGCCCGAAGGTGTAACGACGCTCCCGCAGCTATTCCGCAAGGCGGGATACGAAACCTACAACGGCACCAAGGATGACTATAACTTTTCCTACAGCAGTGCCGACCTCTATTCGATTCCGAGAGACCTCTCGTCGGAGAACGTTTACAGCAATCCAGACCCCAGTAGCGGGAGCTATAAAGGCCCGCAGGGTAGTGGCCACTGGCAGGACGTTCCGAAGGACAAGCCCTTTTTCGGCCAGATGCGGGTTTCGGGCGGCAAGTCTGTTGGCAGCATCAATGAGGTCCTGGCCGGGTACGGCCTTGAACCAGTCACCCCGGAAGAGGTTCGCGTGCCACTGCAATACCCCGACATTCCGCTGGTGCGCCAACATATCGCCAACCACTACAACAGCATACAGAGAACGGATCGCGAGATCGGGGAAACCATCGCCAGATTAAAGGCGGACGGCCTGTGGGAAAGCACTGTCGTGTTTCTGTTCAGCGATCATGGATCGGACCTGCCGCGCAGCAAGGAGTTCTGCTATATCGAGGGTTTGCATGTTCCGCTCATTGTCGTGGCACCCGGTATGCAGGATGTCGTCAAACCCGGAACGCGACGTAGCGATATCGTTGCCCTGTTGGACGTGGCGGCGAGCTCTCTGGCGCTGGCGGGGGTGTCCGTGCCGGAGTACATGGACTCCAGGAATCTGTTCGACGAAGACTACTCCCGGGAGTACGTCTTCTCCTCGGGAGACCGCATGTCCAACATGATCGACCGCGTTCGGTCGGTGATCGGCCCTCGTTATCACTACATTCGCAACTTCATGACGGACCGGCCACTGATCAACTGGGGACACCGTGAAATGGTGTCCCTTGAAAGGCAGACTCCCAGCAGCTTCCTGGCAATTCGAAAGCTCTTTGAAGAGGGCAAGCTGACCCCGGCACAGGCCGCGGCATACGGGCCTCGTGTCGCAGAAGAACTCTATGACCTTGAAAGCGATCCGGACGAGACGGTGAATCTCGCGGGAGATCCGGCGCATCGGGAGAAGCTCATGGAAATGCGTGCACAGCTCGAAGGCTGGATCAAGGACACCGATGACAAGGGCCAATACCCGCGATCAAAAGCGGCCATGGATGAAGTTCTCGGTCGACTTCCAAAGTCATGGCTGAAGAGCCCGGAATTTGCCGACATGGAGCAATGAATGTCACGCCGGGTCGAGATATACGGCGAATAGCCGGACGTCCTCCGGGCGCACGCCGCCGAAGTCCACCCGTACCCGGATAGGACCGGCCACATTCTCGATAACGTTGTGGCCCTCCCAGGTGATCGGCTGCGCCAGGCCGGATCCGGCGGGTCCCTGGCTGGCGCCGCGGTCGTAGCCCGGGACCGGCCGGAACGCATGGTCCTGAATCTCGACGGTGATGGAGCTGTGCGCGTTGATGCCATCCACGTTCACGGTGAGTCGTGCCGCGCTTCCTTCCAGGTCTATGGGAGCGGAGACGAAATGTGGATCCGACCCGCCCTTGTAGACCCAGATGCCGCCCTCGTATGGTGAGAAGTAACCCAGCCTGTCGCGCGGCCAACTGGTCACGCGCACTCCATCGCTCGCCTCCTCCGGCCACGGCGCGTACCAGAACAGGGTCTCGTCACCCACGTTCTCGAAACCCTGGCCCTGGATGAGGGCGGGGAAGTTGAGCGAAAGCGACTCTCTGCGCTTCAACCCCCAGCTATCTTCGGCGGCTGAAACCATAGGAAAGTCTGGAATCGGCTCACGGTAGTGGAGGGCGTCGTTGCTGACGGCCAGGCCCAAGTCCATGGTCACCATGCGCCGGTCGTTCGACGGATGCCCATTCCACTTGCCGAAGAAGCCCATGATGACGTTGCCGCGATTCCACAGTGCCGCGCCCAGGTGCACCTGCTCGCCGGTGTTCTTGCCCGCCACCAACGGCTGGGGAGAGACGTTGCTACGCCGCAGGCCGGAGCAGGTTGCGTCGGCCCAGTGTTCAAAGTCGTACGAGGCGCAGGTGACCAGTTGGCGCACTCCCACGGCGTGTTTCCCTCCCTGTCCGGCGAGGTAGTAGCAGCCATCCAGCCTGGTGCCGCCCGCCATTTCGATCCGGCCTCCCACCGGATTGTGGGGCGACTCCCGCCAGGTCACCCCGTCCGGACTGTACGCGGCACAGAGGCGCGCCGAGTGCTTGCGCGGTTCGAAGGCCATCTTGAAGCGCTTGTCCGGGTCCGGTTCGTCGGGCTCGTGGAAGACCACGCACGCCTGCACGTGCATGTCCTCTCCCATGTCCACCAGGTTATTGCGCCTGCTGCCGTGCCATTCGACCAGCCCGAGGTCGGGCTTCTCCCAAATCCGGCCGTCCCTGCTCGTGGCCAGGCATACCCGCTGGTGCCAGTGCTCGTCCGGCCCTTGCCCCAGGTACCACATCCACAGCTCGCCATCGACGTTGAGGACCGTGCCGTAGTACGCGATCCACAAGCTGTCGTGGGCGCCCGTCTCTCCCAGCGGCACCGCCGGTCTGTTGCCGTGACCGGCCTGGTTGCCTTTCAGGGTCAGCTTTACGCCGTGTTGAAACGGGATGCTGTGGTCGTCGAAGGGAAAGAGAACGATGGAGTCGAGGCTGGCGGCCGGTCCGCCGTTGTTGATGCGCATGCGGTTCCCTCAGGGACTCGTTGGCTGAGACCAGCGAAGGCGTTGGTTCAGGAAGTTCGGTCTTGTTTCCAGATGATGCTCGATTCCTTGACGGTCGAGCAATGCATCAGTCGTCGAACCGATCCCAACTGACAATCTCTTCCGCCGGTCGCCGGGTTACCGGGCCGAAACGTCCCATGGGGTAACCAACCGGGATCACGCAGGCGAGTTCCATGTTGGCGGGGACGTTGAGAGCCTCGTCAGCGGCCGCCCGATCCCCGAACAACGGCAGGTTGGTTGGGCATGCGCCCAACTGCAGGGCGCGAGCTGCCAGCAGCAGGTTCTGCACCTTGGGCCAGATGGAGCCGCCGGCAGCGTAACCGTCATGAAAGCCGTTGCCATGCTGCTCCAGCACGAGGCCGCCAACGATGATGGCTGGCACGGATTGAAGGTTGTCGTATTGCCACTTGAATGCGGAGGGTGGTGCATCGGGAGCGAACGTCACGTAGCGGTCGACGGCAGCACGATTCAGGTCGGCAAGCTTCTGCTTGATGTCGGCGCGGGTGATGATGAGCCACCGGTCGTTCTGCTTGTTGCTGGCGCTGGGTCCCTGGTGGGCGGCATCGACCAGCTTCAACAGGAGCTCTCGTGGTACCGGGTCCGGCTTCAGGCGACGCATTGCCCGGCAGTGATACATGGCGTCGAACAGGCCCATGTCGGTCATAGTCTCGCTCCTCACGCGGGTCAGAAGACTTCCACGTCGATATTCGCCTTGGCCAGTGCTTCCCGCTCCTCGTCCGTCCAGGGGCGGGGCGCAGGTACTTCGCGCTTCCTTGTCGGCCCGGAGCACACGAGGATATACGCCCGACGATGCTCACCTGTCGTGTTTGGGGCCGTGTAGTGCAGGGTTCGACTGTGGTGGAAGGTTGCGCCCCCCGGTGCGAGTGGACAGGCAACGGCCTTCGACGGATCGACGTCATCGGTCGTCAATCCGTGAATCAGTGGATCGTTGTCGATATGGCGATGCCAACGCAGGTCCGCTTTGTGCGAGCCCGGAATAAACTGCATGCAGCCGCTTTCCACCGTCGCCACGTCCAGGGGCATCCAGACGCTGAGGCTGTTGAGGTAAACATCCGGATTCCAGTAGGCCTCATCCTGATGCCAGGGCGTTTCGGCGCCGTATCGGGCTGGCTTGAAAATCATGTGTCCGCCCGCCGTGACGTTCTCGTCAACCCCGAGCAATCGGGTACCGAGCTTCACCGCGTTTTGGTAATACTGGCTCTTGCGCAGTTCCGGAAACGTGAAGTCGGGTCCAAGCACCTGCGGGAGCACCTCACGTCCCCGGTGTCCCCGCGGCGCTGCCAGGTCGTAGAACAGGCCCTTGTCCTCGCCCGCCCGCTGATCAAACAGTTGATCGTAGATCTCCTTGAGCCACTCCACCTCCTCGTCGGTGGTGATGCGTTCGATGCTCAGAAACCCTTTGTCGCGAAAAGAGGCGATCTGCTCCTGGTCAAGGTCAACCTGAAGGGTGGCTTTTGGTTTCACCTGGTTGCTCCGGAATTGACACCGCTCCTTTCGGCGCTTACATCTCGATACCGCAAAGCCTGACGAAGTCCGCCTTCTGCTGATCTGTCATATCGGCAAATATCGGCACTCGCAGCGCAGTGACGGGCAGGTCGGCATATTCCGGGGAATCCATCTGCAGGGTCGCTGCGATGTTGTGCAATCCATTCCCTTCTTCCGCGCCTTCTCCCAGGGCAGCGCCGACTTCTGCGGGCCAGGGACCAACGGGGTCCAGCATGACGCTGGGTTTTCCTTCCTTGTTTATGTCCAGGCCGAACGGGTTTTCGCGACCCACGTACTCTGCAATTGCTGCAAACAGCGCCTGTTGGTCAACACCGCGTTGCCTCATGCCCTCTCTGCCGTATAGCGCTGCGGATTGATTGCAGATGGCGGCCCAGGGCACCTTGGCGTGAAAGCCGGGAATCGTCCGTGCTTCCTCGAGAATGCCGTCCCCGCCGGTCACTTTTCCTTCCTTGACCATGAGGTAATAGCCCGCGTGGGTGCGGCCTCCCTCCATCAGTCGTGCAGGCGGGTGGGTGTAATCTTCGCTGAAGGCCCAGGTGATTGAAGCGGGCAAATCAGCGGCTTCAAGCATCTTGATGGCCGCCTCGACGCAGGCTTCGCCCCAGGCTTTCGAGCCGAATTCGCCGACGGGCTTGATGGTCGACATGTCTATGACGGGCATTGACGATCTCCTTGTGTTCTTGCTTTGCAGGGCACCGGTTGTGCCGCTGCGTCCTTGACGATTTGACTGTACTCAGAAAAAAGGGCGCACCCTTCTGAGGTGCGCCCTTTGAACAGCTCCGGACTCCTTAAGAAGTCCGTCGACGCTCCACTACATCTGGTAGTTGAACGTCAGGCCGATCCGCCGTTCGTCCGACACGGTTCCATGCACCGGCCCGGTGACGCCGTTGCCGTCCCGAGGCGAATAGCTCAGGACCTGGACCACGTCAAGCACGTTGGTGACCCAACCTGTAACGGTGTATCGGCCGTTCGGCGATACCCAGTTCGCGCGCATGTCCCACCTGAGATAGGCGGGGATCTCGTATATGTCCAGATTGGCTTCGTCGGGATACATAGCGTCGCGCCAGCTCATTATTCCCACCACGTCCAGCGTGCCGTAGCGTGCCGGTATCGGCACGTCGTACGTCAACGCAGAGGAGAGTTTGTGGTTCGGCTGCAAGCGCAGGGAGTTGCCCTCGAAATTCGAGGGGGTGCCGCCGCTGTATGTCCGTCCGTCTATCTCACGGGTAATCGTGGGCGCTGTAGTGCCCTCCGGGGTGCAGCAGTAGTTGGTTTCGAAGGGACCGAAGCTCGAATACATGTATTCGTAGAAACCCCGCAGGACCAACCTGTCATTGATCTGCCATGCGCCCTGCGCCTCCACGCCGCCGATCACCGTGCCGTCGATGGCCGTGGTGTCTCCGATCCAGAGCTGATTGCGCGGATTGTTGACGACAAGCTCGGCGCTGGTTCTGAGGCGCCGTTCCTGTATCCAGAAGGAACTGAAATCCTGGTAGTAGGTACTGATCTCCAACTGTACGTCGTTGTCGAAGAAGAGCCCCTTCAGGCCAGCTTCGTAGTTCATCATCTCTTCCGCGGGCATGGGTTCCCCGAGCAGGTTGCCGAAGCCCGCGAAGCCGCCGGCACGATAACCCTTGGAGATGCGGCCATACCACATCAGGTTGTCGGTCGGCGTGTATTCCGCGCCGACGTTCCAGGTCAATATCCTCCAGGTCTTCACCTTGGAATCGGCGAAGGTCCGGTCATCCGGTATGGCGAAGCCTTCGGCGTCGGTCTCGATGCCGATATAGCCGCAGCAGACGGTATCGTAGTGCTTGCTTCTGAGTATGGCGTTCACGACGTTGATTACCGTCCCGTCGGGAAGGGTACGTTGGCTTGCGCTGCTGAAGTCGTTCTGCACGTGCTCCTTGTGGTCGTCGTTGTAGCGCAGGCCACCGAATACCTTCCACTGGTCGTTCAGCATGTATTCCACGTTGGTGTAGAGCGCCTGCTGGTCATAGGTCACGTTGCCATAGAAGGCGCCGACTAGGCCGCTGCCGTTGATATGGGTGCCGCCGTTGGTGACGTCGCTCCAGTGGGCGGAGTAGTCGCTGCCATAGCAACCGAGGATATAACCCGTCGCCAATTTGTTGCTCGGGTTGCTCGGATCACGTATGTCGCCACTCCACCGTCCGCTCTCCCATGGGAATCTCACCTCCTCCAGTCTCGCTTCGCAAATGGCCGACGTATCCGTGTAGAAGGTGGCGTTGTTGAGGCTGTTGCTGCCGGTTTCCACCCCGTTGAACATATCGCGATAGACGTAGGGCTGGTCACCGGAGAGGTAGGTATAGCCGAACGTATAGTTGAGCGGCCCTTCGTTGTCGGAGATGAGCGCAATCTCGTGACTGACTTGATCGGAGGTGCGCAGGTAGTTGGTAATCTTGTCGTTGTACACACCGTTGCCGGCTTCATCCAATGCGCAGCGGGAATGCCTCTGCCCTTCCTGGAGTTCTCCGGAAATGACGCGGGGATGAATCGCCAGGCAACGGCCGCCGCCCATTCGGTTGGTCTGGTCCTGGTCGTCGGTCGTGTCCGTTCGCGTATCGCGATCACCGAAGTGGTAGACGATCTCGTGGGTGTCGTTGAGGGCATAGCGCGCCTCGAGCGTGGTCGCCTCCTGGGAGTTGTTCTCGCTCAGGGGGGCGTTGAGTTCGGTCTTGAGTTGCAGATGCTCGCCGGCGCAGACCACGGGATGGCCGGGGTCGCGAGAGCCGTCGTTGTTGAAACCCGGACAGTTCGCGATCGCCACGTTCTGGCCCAGCCCGTAGAACGGATTGAGGTAGTACACGACATTCCCGGCCGAGTCCCTGATGCATTCGCCATAGGTGGGCGAATCGGGGTGCCGGTCTATTTCGCATCGGGGCGTGCCATCGTTCAGCAGGTAATACTGTTCCTCGGTATTGCGCGCGCCGATGATGAGCGAGAGGTTGTGCACGCCGGTGTCGGTCAGCTTTCTGTAGCGTCCGGTGATGTCCCAGCGATCATTCTTGAAGCGAAGCTGCGGCGAATACTGCAGCCGGTCGGGCACGCCGGCGTCCGGTCCCGCGCCGACGTTCTCGATCAGGCCGTCGCCGGTGAGTCTGCTCGCGGCCAGCCGATAGGAGAAATTGCTGTTGCCGATGGGGCCGCCGAACGCGACGTTGGACTCGTACGAGTTTTGGTCGGTGACCTCGCCGGTGACCTTCAGGTCCCACTCGTCGGTCGGTTTTTTGGTGACGAAGCTGACGGACCCGGTGAGGGCCGTCTGGCCGCCCGTGGTGCCTTGCGGGCCCCGGGCCACCTCGATCCGCTCGACATCGAACATGCCGCCGTCCAGACCGTAGGAGACAGGACTGTAGACGCCGTCGACATAGACGGCGACCGACGAGTCCTGGAAGAAGTTGATGCGGCGGTCGTTCGCGACTCCGCGCATGACGAGGTGTCCATCCTCGTTCTTGCCCGCGTGGCTGCGGGTGCCGACCTGCAGGCCCGGTACGAGGACCTCGAGGTCGTTGGTGTTCTGGATGCCCAGTTGCTCGATCATACTGGCGTTGAAGCCGGTGACCGTCATGGCGCGCTCGAGCGAACTCTGCTCGCCGCGCTCGCCGGTCACGATGATCTCTTCGATGTACTTGGTGTCGTCGGCTGCCTCGGCGGCATCGCCTTCGTCGGCCGCTTGGGCGGGCAGTCCGAACAGTATGAGCGCCACTCCCAGTGACGCGATTTGTGAAAATCTCTTCATTTTTCCCTCCGGGAAATGTTTCTCCCGCAGCAACAATATTGCGGCGGGTTCTGAAAGGACATTTGTATCGAATGCGGCGCTGGCGGTCAATACGATCGGGGTCCAATTTCGAACCGGTCAGCACAAGGTTATCCCCCATTTTTTGGGCGGTGCTGCCTCGCCCCGCCGGGCAAGGACCCGCTTTTAGTCAGTGATCCTGCGAACCGCCTTCAACTGGGCGGGAGAGCCGATATCGAACCACGTGCCGTGAAACTCCTCTCCCGTCATGCGCCCGGCGGCAGCGGCGTCGAAATAAAGGGCGTGAGCGATGTTGAAGGGCCCGTCGGGCGCGGCGTCGAACAGCGTCGGGTTGACGACGGCCATGCCGGTGAAGACCAGGTTGTCGCTGTCGTTTCCGTTGCGCCGAACCCGGCCGTCGACCAGGGCGAAGTCGGCGGTTTCACGATGAGGGGGTTTCGGTGTCAGCACGAGGTGGCCTGCCGCCGGGGCAAGGTCGACCAATCGGTTGAACGGGTAGTTGGTCCAGATGTCGCCGTTCAACAGGAGGAACGGAGCCGAGCCGAGCAGCGGCAGTGCGGCCCGTACGCCGCCGCCGGTGTCCAGCAGCGTTTCTTCGCGGCTGTAGCGGACGTTGACGCCCAGGTCGCGCCCGTTGCCGACGCGTTCCTCTATCTGTGCGCCGAGATGGTGAAGATTGACGACGATTTCCGTGATGCCGGCTCGGTGAAGCCAGCGAAGCTGGTGCACGATCAGTGCCTCCCCGGCGATCGGGAGCAACGGCTTGGGTATGCGGTCGGTGAGGGGGCGCAGGCGTTCCCCGCGTCCGGCGGCGAGGATCATGGCCTTCACGGCTGCGCCACTGTACGAATCGTGGCGGGCAGGACGACGTTTCCGATCCAGCGGCCAAGCTCCATGAGTTCCTGGTACTTGCCTGTCACGTCAGCGACGCGTTTGAGAGTGGGAGCTATATCCGGCAGGTGGCTGTCCCGGCCATCCCGCAGCTTGAGCCTGGCGAAGATCCCGGCGGCCTTGAGGTGGCGCTGGACGCCGGTGAGGTCGAAGGCGCGGCGAAAGTCCCGCGCCGAGAGACCACAATCCGAACATCGTTGGTAACGTGTCATCCGCTTGCTGACCGTCGCCTCGGGAAATTCGTGGTAGCAGTCGCGCAGCAGGGAGACGAGGTCGTACGTGACCGGACCCACCAGCGCGTCCTGGAAGTCGACGATGCCCAGACCTCCGTCATCGCGCAGCAGGAGGTTCCGGCTGTGATAGTCGCGGTGCACCGTGACCATCGGTTGCGCCTGCGTCGCTTCGATCAGGGTCTCCCAGGTATGGTCGATGAATCCGGGCGCCTCCAGTCGCAGAAATCGACCCACCAGCCACTCCGTGAAGATGGCCAGTTCGTCGCGAAAACGCGAGACCTCGTAGGGGGGAACCGTGTCTGACTTGATCGACTGAATGCGCACAAGAGCATCGAGCGCGAGATCCAGGCACTCCTCTTCCCTGCCTTCGCCATAGGCCTGATCGAACCGGCGATCGCCGAAGTCGGAAACGAGGATGAAGCCCCGGGGATCGTAAGCGAACACTTCGGGTACCGGTACGCGATGTGACCGAAATAGCGCCGAGAGAGCGCGGAACTGGGCGTTGTTCTCGGTCTCCGGGGGCGCATCCATGGCGATGCGGGAACCCTCGGGGGTTGTCACGCGATAGAACTGGCGCGTGCTCGCTTCCTGAGCGAGCGGTTCAAACGCAACCAGCGGTCCGAGTTCTTCTACGCACCATGATTCGAGGTGCCGAATACGGTCATTCATGCGACGACGACGCCCGCCCATTCACTTGCGATGTCGAAGTCTAACGCGGCGAGAATATGGGGATCGGTTGGGAGATTGCCTACACGAAACATAGCTGGCTACTGCATACCGACTCAGCCAATCAGCCTTGAAACCCATCACGCAACAACGTAATTTGCGAATCTGCTTCGCTTCAGGCGCGCGTTGCGACGACTTGGCGTGGGTGCTCGACCGGAGGTAACAGTTATGGCAGAGATGACGCCCCCCTCTTCTGGAGGAAAAACAGACGATACGTCTCCGTCACAAACCAACTTTGCCACGTATCTCGAAGCCCGAGAAGAGGCGATTCGCCGTCGATCCAGGGACGCAGACAAGGGACTCTTTTCGAGGGTAGAAAAGTCACCGTACGGTGGCTATGTCGTTCGCACGTTGCCGATCGAGATATTGGCAGATCCCGACATGCAACGATCACTGGCTAGCAACAGGCCCAGCTACCAGGATTTGTGATGCCTGGAGGGGATGCGGACAAGACAAGCGTAGTCGAGCCGGGCACCGCATCAATTGCTGCTCTCGATAAGTCAACCATCCAGGATGTGCTTGACGTCGAGAAGCTACGCATTGACCGAGACAACCGTCGAACGGGCTTTTTGGAGAAATCGCTCGAACTCGCTGATGCTCAAGATCAACGACAATTCGAATTTGCGTCCAAAACGCGTGACGATCAACTGGAACTCGAACAGGAACGCTTGAAGTTCCTGCGGACGTTAGTTTGGATTTTGGTGGGGCTTGTGAGCCTTGCCGTCGCGTCTCTTCTTAGCCTGTTTGTCTTCGGAAACGAGGTTCATCGTGCAGCCGTAGCGCAGGTCGCAAGCCCTTTGTTGATTGGGCTTGCCGGTTGGGGTGTGATCTCAACCCTAACAAGGGCGGTAAAGGCCTTGACCAATCGTTAGGCGGATATAGCCTGGCACTTCGAACGTCGCGGGCTGTCGGGTGAAGTGGTTCATTGCTCTGGTTCTTCTCGCCGCGTTCGCGTCGCCGTGCGCGGGCGCCGTGTCCGCCGTCGAGAGGCATTGGGTGCCCCGTGCCGAACTGGACTCCAGCGACAGGGCCGCATTGCCGTTGTACTGCCGCGGCATGTACGTGGAGCGGGAATTCCCCGAACCGCTCGGTGTTCCGTCCGGTTCGTTCCCGGCGCGGTTGCGCGGCGACCGGGTGGAATACACGAACGATGGGAGCGGGGAGATCGTTGGCCGCGTTACCTTCGAACAGGGCAATCGCAGGCTCGCGGGCGAGCGCGCCGTGGTTCGCGAGGTCGGTGGAACGCGCGAAGTCTCGTTTCCTGATGGTCTGCTTTTCACCGAGCCGGGCCTGGCCCTGACGGGCACCTCGGCGTTGTTCGAGATGGCGGGGGAGCGGGGGCGCGTGGAGGACGTCGATTTCGTGCTGTTCGCACCGGAGTTCCGCGGTGCGGCCACCCTGGTGGAGCGGCGCAACGATGTCCTTACCGTCGAGTCGACACGGCTGACCCGATGTGCGCCCGGGATAGAGACCTGGCGAATCGAAGCGGGACGCATTGACATCGCGAAGGGCGACGCGTTCGCGCGGGCCCGCAACGTGGTGGTGAGACTCAAGGGGGTGCCGGTCTTCTATTCGCCGCGGCTGCGCGTTCCGGTTTCCGCCGATCGCCAGACGGGTTTTCTGTTCCCCGACGCGAGCCTTTCCCCGGTCGATCTCGCAGCGCCCTTCTATCTGAACCTCGCCCCCAACTACGATGCGACGCTGACCCCGCGTCATGTAGCCGAGCGGGGCACCGGCCTGACCACCGAACTGCGTCACTTGAACGGCTTCGCCGAAACGGAAGTGGTCGGCGCCATCCTGCCGGATGATCGCAGGTACGCCGAAGAGACCGATCTCGATGTCGCGTCGGATCGCTGGCTCTCCCGCATGCGCCATCGTGGCCGCTTCGGAGACTTCACCACTCTTGTCGACTACACCGCGGTGAGCGATTCGGACTATTTCCGGGACCTGGGCATAGACCAGGATTTGGTTGGCCAGGGCCATCTGCGCCGATTTGCCGAAATCCGCTACGCGAACGGCGGCCTGTCTGCGGGTCTTTCGGCACAGGCGTTCCAGATGCTCGAACCGCGTCCCGAACCGCATCGACGGGTGCCCACCCTGGATCTCACCTATGGCGGCCGGCTCATGGGTGCGTTGGGATGGACCGTGGGGGCCTCCTGGACGGCCTTCGATCCATCTGGGGGGTCAGCCGGGAACCGGGCGCAGTCCATATCGGGTGAGCGCGCCCACGTCGAGTCGCGCGTGCAACTTCCCTTTCTCCGCTCCTGGGGTTTTCTCAAGCTCGGTGCCGGCTACCGCTATACCAGCTATGAACTCGAAAGCGCCTCGTACACGGCCGACGCGACGCCGGAACGGGCCGTGGCTTTCGCGGATGCGGACGGCAGCCTGTTCTTTGACCGCGACCTCGGCGAGAGCACCGTCTGGACCCTTGAGCCACGCGCCTACTACCTGTACCAGGGCTACGAGGCGCAGGAGGCGCTGCCGTTGTTCGACACGTCCCTCACGACTTTCTCCTATCCGCGGCTGTTTCGGCGCGACCGTTTCTCGGGCCTCGACCGAATCGGCGATGCGAACCAGTTGTCCGTCGGTGTGACGAGCCGCCTGTTGGACCGCGGAAACGGCAGGGAAAGGATCCGGGCGAGCATTGGCAGGATCCGGTTCTTCGAAGACCAGCGCGTCACGCTGCGCGGACCGTCGGGCAGCGCCGCTTCGCGTTCCGCTTCTGCGTTCGCGGGCGAACTCGCGGCGCGCATGGGCGCGTTCACCGTGAGGGGCGGCGCCGTCTGGGACCCGGAACGTTCCGACGCGCTTGAGTTCGGTGTCTCGGTGCGGTATCGGAGCAGCAACAACCGGATATTCAATCTCGCGCGCCGCCTGCGCCGGGACGCCGATGTCGATCAGGGCGAGGTCTCCGCGATATGGCCCCTGGGCGACCGGTGGAGCACAATCGGCAAATGGAATTACGACGTGGAGAATGCGCGCAGCAACGAGGTCATCGCCGGGTTCGGATACGCCAGTTGTTGCTGGCAGGCGCGGTTGTTGTATCGTCGCCTCATCGAGCCGGCGCCGGTCGGCGCGCTGGCGGAGGTCGAAACCGACGAGGGCGTGCTGGTGCAGTTCGTGTTCAGGGGTCTGGCCGGCGTCGGCGGGCGCGTGGAGACGTTACTCTCCCGCGGGATACCGGGATACCGCGAGGAACGCCACTCGGGGACGGTTCCGGCACTGCGCTAGGAGTGTGCGCCGTAGAACGGCACGCAAGTGCCGAGCAAGGGGCACAATCCGGGATGGGTGGGATGGGCGAAACAGAGGGCTTGGGCGGGGGTGAAACACGGCGCGCCCGAAGGGCCGACGGATTTCATGGCCTAGGGTCGTGTCCGCGCGAGGGAGATGTTGCTTTTGGGAATGACCAGCCCGCATATTCGGACGGGCTGCTGTTGAAGGACAGGATGAGGATGAACGTTGAAAGACTCTTGGCCGCGGCGCTGGTGGTCGCGATGGCCTCCGTCTGCGCGGACATAGAGAAACTCGAGGGAATTGTGGCGATCGTCGATGACGATGTCGTGCTGGCATCCGAACTTGCCGAACGCTACAACGTCGTCTACCAGCGAATCATGGAGAGCGATGCGGCGGCGAAGCCGTCGCCGGACGCAATCATGAGTCAACTCATGGAGCGCCTGATCATAGAGCGCATTCAATTGCAGTTGGCGACTCAGCGCGGCATCGACATCGACGACGAGACGTTGACGCAACGCGTGAACGCCTTCGCCGCCGAGAATGGGATGACGTTGGATCAGTTCAGGGAAGCTCTGGAACAGGAGGGGATGAGCTACCGCAGGTTCCGGGAAGACATACGGCGCGATTTGCAGTTGCAGCGGTTGCAGCAGTCCATGATCCGCCGCCGCGTCTCGATCTCCGATCAGGACGTGGACGACCTGATCGATTCGCCGGCCTTTCGCGAACTGACCTCGGACGAATACCGCGTCGGGCACATCCTCCTGGCAGTCGAGAGCGGCGCTTCCGAAGCGACTGTTGACCGCGCGGCGGCGGCGGCGGACGACATCATCGCGCGGCTCAGGAGCGGCGCGGATTTCGCCCAGATGGCGGTCGAGCACTCGGCGGCGTCTACCGCGCTGGAGGGAGGCGACCTGGGTTGGCGACGGGCGGCTGAACTGCCGAGCCTGTTCGGTGAGGCGGTCCTCGGGTTGGTGCCCGGAGAGACCGCGGACCCGATTCGCAACAGCCTGGGTTTTCATATCATCCAGCTCCTGGAGAAGCGTGGCGTGAGCCAGGAACGACAGGTGCAGTCGCTGGTGCGCCACATACTGGTCAAATCCTCGGCCATCCAGACCCCTGAACAGACGCGGGACCTCGCCCATTCGCTGCTCAACCGCATCGTCGCGGGCGAGGATTTCGGCGAAGTCGCGAGGGAATATTCCGAAGACGCGGGAAGCGCGATGGCCGGGGGAGAACTCGGTTGGAGCGACGGATCCGAATACGTGCCCGAGTTTCGGGCGGCTATCGCCAACCTGGATGTCGGCGAACTGAGCAAGCCGTTCCAGAGCGAGTTCGGCTGGCACATTGCCCAGGTGGTGGATCGCCGCGACCAGGATGTCTCGGACGACACGCGCCGCAACCTGGCGGTGCAAGTCCTGTACGAGCGCCGCTTCGGCGAAGAACTGCAGGAATGGCTGCAGGAGATACGCGACGAAGCCTTCGTGGAGTTGCGCACCGGCGGGTGAACGCATTACCGGCCAGTCGATGATGACGTCGCGGGCGATGCGGCGGGCGGGCTCAAGGCGTGCGCGAAAGCGGTTCGGTCAGCATTTCCTGACCGACGCGTCCGTGGTGGATGCCATTGTCTCGATCCTGGCCCTCGACCCGCGTGACCGCCTGATCGAGATTGGCCCTGGACGAGGCGCTCTGACGGCGCCGCTCGCGGGCGTCTGCGACAACCTGGCGGTCGTCGAGGTGGACCGCGACCTGGCAAGGATGTTGCGGCGTCGCTTCCCCGGGGTCGAGGTGATCGAAGCAGACGTGCTGCAGACCGATCTCGCCCGCATCGCGGATGGTCCCGTGCGGGTCGTGGGCAATCTGCCCTACAACATCGCCGCCCCGATCATGATGCGCCTGTTCGACGGCTGTTCGAGCGGATTGGCCTTGCGGGACGCCCACTTCATGCTGCAGGCCGAGATGGCGAACCGCCTCGCGGCACGCCCCGGTACCCGTGCCCGGGGACGCCTGTCGGTCATGGCGCAGTACCACAGCGAGATCGCGACCCTGCTTGATGTCGACGGCGCCGCCTTTTCGCCGCCGCCGAAAGTCGCGTCGACGTTCGTTCGTCTGACGCCGCGCACGCCGGACCTGGTCGCCAGGGACCTCGAAGCGCTGCAGACGGTGGTGCGGACCGCCTTCGGGCAGCGCCGCAAACGGCTGGGCAATGCCTTACAATCGCTTGATCTGGACCTGCCGGCCTTGGGTATAGACCCGGGTTCGAGGGCGGAAGAGATAGGAGTATCCGGTTTCGTTGCGATGTCGAATCAGCTTCACGGGCGAGGCGGGTGACCGACCGGGTCGTCCTTGCCGCGCGTCCATGACGCCGATGGCGTGCCGGCATTCGTCATCCGGGTCCAGCGAGCATCGCCGAACCGGGCCATGAACGACCACGGTTTCAAGGTCACCGTCAAGCCAGCCTACGTCCCGTCGGAGTCGGATCCCGACACGAATCGCTATGTCTTCGCCTACACGATCATGATCGAGAATATCGGTGGGCGGCCGGCGCGACTGATGCGCCGCCACTGGCTCATCACGAACGGAGACGGAGAGAAGCAGGAGGTCCACGGACCGGGAGTCGTGGGCAGGCAGCCGCGCCTGGTTCCCGGCGAGAGCTTTCGTTACACCAGCGCCGCAATACTCGAGACCGCCGTGGGTGCCATGCAGGGTCACTACGAATTTCGTGCCGACGATGGCGTCGAGTTCCGCGTTCCCATCCCCGTGTTCTCGTTGGCGGTGCCCAACGTGGTGCATTGAGGAAAGCCATCGTGTCGACCTATGTCATCGGTGATTTGCAGGGTTGTTTCGCCCAGCTCGAGGCACTGCTGGCCAAAGTGGGATACGGCCGGACGGTGGATCGGCTCTGGTTCGCCGGCGATCTGATCAACCGCGGCCCCGAGTCGTTGGAGACAGCCCGTTTCGTCAAGTCCCTGGGTTCTTCCGCCGTGACGGTTCTCGGCAATCACGACCTGCACTTTCTTGCCATCGTTTTCGGCGGCCATCGCCCCATGGCCTCGGACACCTTCTCCGACCTGATGGACGCGCCGGACTGCCTCGACATCGCGCATTGGCTGCGCGGTCTCCCGCTCATGCACCGCGAGCACGGATTCGTCATGGTCCACGCGGGCCTGCCCCACATATGGACGCTCGGCCAGGCGGAGACCCATGCGCGGGAGGTGGAGTCGGTCATGCGCGACGACGATGCCTACGAGAGCTTCTTCCGGCAGATGTACGGCAATACCCCGAGCGTGTGGTCCGATGGGTTGGAGGGGATGGACCGTCACCGGATCATTACCAATTACTTCACCCGAATGCGCCTCGTGAGCGGCGCGGGCGAGATGGACTTCTCGCACAAGGGCGGTTTGGAGGGGGCGCCCTCGGGTTTCCGCCCCTGGTTCGAGTTCCCCTCCCGGATTCGCGAGCCGATCCTGTTCGGGCACTGGGCGGCGCTGGACGGGGCGACGGGAAACGGGGACATGATCGGCCTGGATACCGGTTGCGTCTGGGGTCGCCACCTGACGGCCTATTGCCTGGATGACGGCAGCATCACCCAGGTGGGATGCACCGAATTGGCCGCGTAGCCCGCAGCAGCCTACTCCGACAGCCGGTAATCCGCAGAGATCGAGCGGGCGTCGCTGGAAGCGGCAGGTTTTGTGACCCGAACACGGACGCGCGCGAGCGAAAACGCGTCCGCTATTCGTTGTGCCGTCGTCATTGCCGCCGTCTCGATCAACTGGAAACGTCCTTCCCGCAGGTGTTGCTGCACGAGCTGCACCACCGCCGAGTAGTTGACGACGGCATCGATCTCATCGGCGGAGGGTGGATCGACCGCGAAATCGACATCCACGAGCAGCGTTTGCGGAATGCGCCGTTCGCGTTCGTGAACGCCGATGATGGCGGGCGCTTCGAGTTGCCGGATCGTGATCTTCACGCTGGGATCAGGACCCAGCGGGCTCGAGTTCGTGGATCGGCCAACGCGGGCGGGGGGCGATCGCCAGGGGTTCGGTGGAACCGGCGGCGAGCCTCTCGTGACCTGCAAAGGCGATCATCGCGCCATTGTCGGTACAGAGTTCGGGCGGCGCGTAGTACACGGCCGGAACGGACTCCGCCATTCTCTCGCGCAGCGAAGTGTTGGCCGCAACGCCGCCTGCCACGACCAGGGCATCGATCCCGGTAGCCTTGAGGGCCCGCCGGCACTTGATGACGAGCGTGTCGACCACCGCATCCTGAAACGCCAGCGCGACATCGGCTGCATCCTGCTCAGTCAACGGTTCCAGCTCGCGAACCGTGTTGGCGGTGAATGTCTTCAGGCCGCTGAAGCTGAAATCGAGTCCGGGACGGTCGGTCATCGGCCTGGGGAAACGGAATCGGCCAGGGCGCCCGCCGTCAGCCAGCGCGGCGATCACGGGCCCGCCCGGATAGCCTCGTCCCATCATCTTGGCTGCCTTGTCGAAGGCTTCGCCGGCGGCATCGTCGAGGGATTCGCCGAGAAGCGTGTAACTGCCGATGGCATCCACGCGCACGAGCTGTGTATGGCCGCCGGAAACGAGCAGTGCCACGAACGGCAATGGCGGTTTCTCAGCGGCGAGCAGGGGCGCCAGCAAATGCGCCTCCATGTGATGCACGCCGATTGAGGGGATGCCCCTCGACCACGCCAGCGCGCGACCGATGCCCGCCCCGACCATGAGTGCGCCGATCAAGCCGGGACCAGCCGTAAAGGCAACCCCATCGATGTCGGCGACCTGCCTGCCGGCGTCAGCCAAGGCTTGCTGGACGAGCGGTAGCGTCTTCCGAATATGGTCCCTCGACGCGATCTCCGGGACGACGCCGCCATACTCCGCGTGCGTCGCCGCCTGGCTGTAGAGCGCGTTGGCGATCAGCCCCTCGCTGGAATCGTAAAGGGCGATCCCCGTTTCGTCGCAGGATGTTTCGATACCGAGAACGAGCACTGGACCGACCTTGAGCGTGGTGGGTGAGTTTCGCCGACCCGATTGTACTGGACGGGCCCGGTACACTGTTGCCGCGCTTATCCGCCGTTGCTACGCTCGTTTGTCCGCCAGAGCCCTCAGCCGGGGAGCGCGAGGGGGAGACCCCTCGCAAGAAGAGAGCCCTCAGCCGGGGAGCGCGAGGGGCACCCCTCGCAGAAAGGAGTAGCGCGAGGGCAAACCCCTCGCAGGAAAACAGCAGCGCGAGGGGGCGACCCCTAGCAAGAAAAGGCCCTGATCCGACGATGTCCGCGCATCCCTACCGCTACTCGATGGTGCTGGACGACGTGCCGGCGCATCCCTACCAGGTCGAGAGCCTGCTGCTTACGTTGCAGAACTGCGGTGCCGCGCCCAGGGAGGCCCTTGTCGTCCAGTGCACCGACCGCGTCGATGCAGCGGTGAAGGACGAGCTCGCCGCAAACGGCTACACGGTAGTGGTTATCGAGCCCTACCTGGATAAGAAGTACTGCAACAAGATAGTGCAACTCGACTGTTTTGCGGGCCTGGAGCCCTCAGCCGAGGGAGCATCCCCGACCGCTGACGCGCAAGGAAGTGCGGGCGTTTCCGCCGTCGCCGGAGGGGCATTTCCATGCAAGAAGGACGGGCTCGAGGGTGTGTTTCTTTTCGATTCCGACACCGTCGTGCTTTCGCCGCTCGACGTGCCCGATCGGGAGCGCATCTGGGGCAAGATCGTCGACCATCGAAATCCCCCGCTAGCCACGCTCCGTAGCGTGTTTTCCGCCATGGGCGTGGCGCTTCCCCGGATCGTGCCGTGCGACTGGGATGCCGGCGACACGATCGAAACAAACTTCAACGGCGGATTGCTCTACATTCCCATGCGCGTGTTGGGGGATCTGCGCACTGCGTGGAGGCGGTGGGCGGAGCTGCTCTTCGACCATACGGAACTGTTTCCGGAACGGGCCCAGGTCGACCATATCGATCAGATTTCGTTCGCGATGGCGCTGGCATCGGAGGGATTCAGCTACGGCCATCTCCCGGCGAACTGGAACTATCCCTGCCACGAGAAGCGGCCGACGCCCCTGTCATTTGATCGGAATCAACAGATCCGGCTGCTCCACTATCACCAGTGCCTGGACGCGTTCGGCCTGATCATGCCCTCGGTCTCAGACGATGCGGCCTGCGAGGCCGCGGCGAAGCGGGCAAATACGGTGATCGGCGGGTCGGATGGCTCCATGTTCTTTGATCATTACAAGCGGGGCATGGCTGCAAGCGCAGCCGCCACCGTTCCCGCGATGCGGACGTCTTTTGCTGGAGCGCGAACTGGGGAGAGGCGGCGGCTGATCCTGCACGGCGGCACGCCGAAGACGGGCACATCGGCGCTGCAGTGGTGCCTGGATGCGAACCGAAACCTGCTCGAGGAACGGGGTTTCTGGTATCCGCCGCCGTCGAGCCGGCGCGAGCCCAAGCACCAGGCACTGGTCGCTGCCCTGCTGGCCGACGACGAGACGCGCTTTGCGGAGTATGTCGATTCGGTTTCGAGCGATGCGCCGCCGGAGACGCACACGGTCATCCTGAGCACAGAAGGCATTTTCAACCACTGGTGGGACTACTCGCCCGCGGCCAGGGGGTTGTTGCGCGGCCTGGCGGACGAGTTCGACTTCGAACTGTGCGTCTGGTTCCGCGATCCCGCGTCTTTCGCTGCGGCGCTCTATGCGCAGTATCTCCGGAACCCGGTCACCGATGGCGCGCCGGACGTATACGGCCGGGACATCGACTTCAGGGATGCCATGCAGGATGCCTGGTTCCGCCGCCATCTCGATTACCTTGGCTTCTACTACGAAGCCCAGGCCCTGTTCGGGCGAGAGCGCGTCAGGGCTTTCCTGTTCGGGGGAGACACCGTTGGTGCTTTCGAGGAGGCGTATGGAACCGGCGCGTTGTCGAGGGAGAACCTGCCTCGAAACGACTCGATGCGGGAAGCGGGTGTGCGGATGATGCGGATCGCCAACCGGTACCCGATGACCCCCGGGGAACATGAGCGCATCGAGGAACTGGTGTTCGGGATAGATCGCACGATCAGCGACCGCTCCAGCCGTTTTGTTCTGAACCGGGCCGACCGGGAGACCGTGCAAAAGTACGCGGGCAGGGGATGGGAAGTCCTGAGGGCTACTCTATAGCACCGCTGCGCGCGAAAGCACTGGCGGTTTACGTTGATCATCAAGCGATTCTCAGGACTACGATGGCCTGAGAGTCATCAATCCATTCAAGTAGCGGAAAGGGTTCCCCCCCTCGTCTACGATGACCACCACGAGGTGGGGTTCTCGGTTGCAGGTATCAGCCCCGCCGGGTACGATGCTTGGGTTTTGCGGAAGAATTTGTGAAGTGCCGAGCGTCAAGGTAAGAGAGAACGAGCCGTTTGACGTCGCCCTGCGGCGATTCAAGCGTTCCTGCGAGAAGGCGGGCATCATGTCCGAGGTGCGTCGACGGGTGTTCTACGAAAAGCCGACGGCAGTTCGCAAGCGCAAGGCCGCCGCGGCGGTCAAGCGCCATCTCAAGAAGCTGCAGCGCGAGGCGCGACGCTTCGAGAGAACCCACTGACGGGAGGGACCGTCCTCCGTTCCCCGACTTCGCGATTCGCGCGCCGCGCGGCTGTCTCGCCGCTTCCACGATCGAAAGGGTTCCCCGGCAGCGCGACGTCCCAGACCTAGATGCTGGCACGGCAATCCGGACGAGGCACGTCGTCCCGGACCACGGCGCATGACGAAGCGGTCTTCGTTCGGCGCAATCTGAAACGGAATACCATCGCGCAGCTCCTGAACGGGATGTTCGGGCAGACGGGTTTCCGCCTGGTGGCGGCGCCGACGTTTCTGCCGGCTTTTCTCTTCGGCCTTTCGGGTTCTGAACTGGTGGTCGGTGCGGCCCGCTCCCTGCAGGGTATCGGCACCGTCGTATCGCCGTTCATCGGCGCATCGATCATCGGACACCGCCCGCGCGTTCTCAAGACGATGCTGATCACCAACGGACTCATGCGCGTGCAGATTCTCGGCCTGTCCCTGGCTGCTTTCTTTCTTGCCGCCGAAGCGACCGTGCATGCCTTCATGGTGCTCATGACACTGATGGGCTTCTTCCAGGGTATTTCGCAGGTCGCCACGCACCTGTTGCGGGCCAAGGTGATTCCCGTGAACCGTCGCGGCATCGTTTCCGGAGCCCGTCACTTCCTTGCCGGCCTGGTGGCGGCTGGAGCGTCCTGGGTCTGCGGCAGCTACTTCATCGAGCACAATGTCCTTGGCAACGGATACGGGACAGTGTTCCTGCTGGCGTTCTTCGTCGCCGCGATGGGGTTGGCCGCGATGCTGATCACCAGGGAGCCGGAAGCGAGGTACGTGCGCCCCCGGGAGTCGCCGCGCAGGGTCCTGGTCCGGATAGCCCGGCTGATGCGCACCGACCCGGCGTTCGCAAGGTTTTTCAGCGTTCGCGCGCTCGGTTCCTTCGGCAACATGGCGACGCCCTTCTACATACTGTTCGCCGATTCCCGGATGGAGGTCACTGGCGCGACGCTGGGACTCGTTACCATGGTGTGGATGCTCGCCTCCAACACCACGACCCTGGCCTGGGGGGCGATGGCGGACCGGATGGGCAATCGGGTGGTGCTCATTGCGACCCTTGGGGTCTGGATCGCGTCGCATGTATACCTGATGTTCCTGCAGTCCCTGTTCGACTTGATGATGTTCTTCGCCGTTGTCGGCATTGCTTCCGGCGGTTTCCACCAATCGGGTCAGAACATGGTGCTGGAGTTCGGCCGTTCGCGGGATGTCGCGCTGCGTCTCGCGACGTCGGGCACGGCGGTCAATTTCTTCGCCGCCGCGGGTCCTATCTTCGGCGGCCTGATCGTTTCGGCGCTGTCGTACATCGCCCTGTTCCTGGTCACCATCGCAGTACAGGTTGCGGCGCTCGTGATCCTGATCCGCTGGGTACCCGAACCACGGCGAAGCCTGACGGCGTAACCGAGCCCTCGGCTACGCTGGCTCTCCTGCCGCCGGATGGCGCAGCATCCACGCCGCCGCCTCTTGGGCGACGACCCCGGCGGGTACCGTCTCGGGGAGTCCGTCGCGATCCAATGTCAAGAGGCGCATACGCGCATCCGGGAACTGCTCGCCGGCTTCCGATAGCGCCCGCATTTCGCGCTCTGCCGTGGCCGGGTCCGTGGCATCGGCGCACACTTGGATCAGCTCCCTGCTGCCGTCAGCGCCGCGTGCGAGGAAGTCGACCTCGAAGCCCCGCGGCGTGCGAACGTAGGTGATTTCCGAGCGTCGGCGCTCAAGCTCGATCAACACCGCTGTCTCCAGCGCGTGGCCGAGGTTTGCGCGGCCGGTGCGGTCGAAGAGCGGAATCAGGCCGGGGTCGACGGGATACGCCTTGCGCGGGTTCACCATGCGCTGGCGCTCGGACTTGGATTCCATCCAGACCAGGCGCACCAGGAAGCAATCCTGCAGGTGGCCGACTAGCTGATGCACCGAGTCGCGGGCGACGGCGATGCCTTGTGACTTCAGAGCCGCATGGAACTTCTCGACGCTGAACAGGCCACCTGCGTTGGCAAGCATGTGGCGGACGAGCCAGCGGAGGGCGGCGATGTTGGATACGCTGTGGCGTTCCACAACGTCGCGCAGGATCGCGACGTCCACATAGTCGAGCAGGAGTTGGCGCCTCGAAGCCGCATCCAGCCCTTGCGCTTCGGGAAAACCGCCGTGCGTCAGCCAATCGATGAACGCCCGCTCGTAGCCCAAGCGTTCGGGACGGAGCAGCGCTTCAAGGCGTTCCGGCAGGTCCGTCCCCTGGTGGCGAAGGGCTTCGTCGAAGGCGAACGGGTGGATCAGGACGGCCCAGGCGCGGCCGCGCAGGGCGCTGGCGATCTCCCGGGAGAGCAGGCTGGCCGACGAACCGGTGACAAGAATTTCTGTTTCTCCGCCGTTGTCGAGCAAACGCCGAACGAAGCGCTCCCAGCCCGCCACGAGTTGGATTTCATCGAAGCACCACATGACCGGCTGGACGCTCGAATGGCGCGATTTCTCGTCCAGCACCAGGTCAAGCTGCGCCGCTGACATCCCGGCCAGGCGCTCGTCCTCGAAAGAGATGTAGGGGACGGCGTCGTATGCGGGCGTGCCGCCGTCCCGTGCGCCCGCCAACGCGGCGCGCTCCGCCCGCAACTGGTGCAGGAAGGTGGTCTTGCCGGCGCGACGCATTCCCGTCACGACCGTGGTCTTGCCGGGGAAACGCACGCGCCCGACGACCCGGCGCGAGGTGTACGCAGGAGGGGCGCGGTTCGAGGCCAGTTGCTCTGCGATCACTTGGCGCAGAACGGAGGGTTGAATGCTCATGGGGCAAATATCTCCCTATTACGAGGCGAATTTAACACATAATTCTCCTTATTAAAGGGAGATATTTTGTTAATAATCTCCTTCAGTAAAGGAGAATATCCACGCTTGATTTGGATCACGACGAACCGCGCTACACTGGAAACACTCCGGTCCACCGTCGAATGCGAGGAGCAACGCATGCTGAAACCCATCCAACTCGGATCGAATACCGGACTGCGCACGTCGCCGCTCTGCCTCGGCACGATGAATTTCGGCGAGCCGGGACGTGGCCACCAGGGCGACTGGACGCTTGGGGTCGATGAAGCGCGACCGATCTTCAAGGCCGCGCTGGACAACGGCCTTTTCTACTTCGACTGTGCGGACGTCTACGGTCGGGGCGCTTGCGAAAGGGTCGTCGGCAAGCTCCTGCGGGAACTGGTGCGCCGGGACGAGTACGTCCTGGCCACGAAGGTCTCGATGCCCATGGGACGCGGCGCGAACCAGGGCGGCCTCTCGCGCAAGCACATCATCGAAGGCGTCGATGCGAGCCTTGAGCGCCTGGGTCTCGACTACGTCGATCACCTGGTCATCCACCGGCATCCCCACGGCATTCCGGGACATGCACAGACCCCGGTGGAAGAGACCATGGAAGCGCTGCACGAGGTGGTCAAGGCGGGGAAGGCGCTGTATCTGGGCGCATCGTCGATGTTCGCCTGGCAGTTCGTGGAGTTGCAGATGATCGCTCAGGCGAATGGATGGACCCGGTTCATCTCGATGCAGAACCACTACAACCTGATCTACCGCGAGGAAGAACGCGAGATGAATCCCTACTGCCTCAAGACCGGCGTCGCCGTCATGCCGTGGTCGCCACTCGCGCGGGGGATTCTTGCCGGATCGTACAGGGGCGGATTCGGTGGCGGAACGACCAACCGCTCCACGGGCCAGGACCGCGGGCGAACCGAGGGCCTTTACCGGGGTGACGCGGACTTCGCGATCGCCGACCGCGTGGTGGAGGTCGCCGAAAGGCTCGGGCGTTCACCGGCGCAGGTGGCACTGGCCTGGCTGATGAGCAAACCCGAGGTCAAGGCGCCGGTCGTCGGTGTCTCAAGGATCTCCCAACTCGAGCAACTCGTCGCCGCCGTCAACCTGGACCTCCCGGAGAGCGACATCGCCTACCTGGAAGAGCTGTACCAGCCGCTGGATAACCTGCTCTCGTTCGGGATTTCGTAGTGTCCGCCGCGCGCGCCGGCGCTTTCATGCAGATGATGGCCCTGGTCGAATCGGGGCCGGACCGATTCACGGCCCCTGAGGCACCCGAGCGCGAAGGTCGCATGTATGGCGGGCAATTGCTGGCGCAGGCGCTCGTGGCGGCCGGGCGGACCGTCACGGATGACCGCCACGCACATTCGTTGCACGCGTATTTCCTGGCGCCGGGGAACATTTCGATGCCTGTGGAGATGCAGGTCGAACGGGTGCGCGATGGCCGCTCCTTCAGTTCCCGAAGCGTCAGCGCCCTTCAGGGGGGCAGGGAGCTGTTCCGCATGATGGTCTCCTTCCACGTCGCGGAACCCGGGAATTTGTTTGCGGCCCATCGAAAACCCGACGTGCCGCCGCCGGAGGACGTTAGCCTGACCTATCCGGCCTTCAGCCGCAGCGTACAGGCGGAACTCGATTCGGACCTCGAGGCGAGACCCATGGATACGCGTTGCATCGATCCGCCGGTCGCTCCCCTGGGCGAACCGGTCGTGGAGGATCAGCGGATGTGGATGCGGATTTCGGAACGGCTTCCCGCGGAGCCCGGTCTGCACCGCGCGGGGCTCGCCTACCTGTCGGACAGCACCCTGGTCGATCACGTAGTGCTCCCGCATGGCCGTCGATGGCAGGAACCCGGCTTGACCGGCGCGAGTCTCGATCACGCGATGTGGTTCCACAACCCGGTCCGGGCCGACGCGTGGCTGTTGTTCGATCAAACAGTGGAGGCCACGGGTTCCGGTCGAGGCCTGGCCACGGGACGCATTTTCGACGCGGATGGAAACCTGGCGGCGACGTGTTCGCAGGAAGGTCTTATTCGCTGGACTTGAGAGGAGTGTATTGGTCTGGGCGGGATAGCAGGCGCGATTGTCGGTAGATTCGGGAAGGCGCGCGTTAGTGCTGGCAGTAGCCATTCGATTGTCACGGCGAAACTTTCCCCCAGAGCCAAGCAATGATCATTGAAACGGCGACACAGGCCACCACATAAACGCCCAACTCAGATATCCAAAGCCACCAGACCAAAGGCAAGGCCAACACGAAACCCGCCACTCGGAGCCACGGCGGTCCCCTTTTTTGGGCTTTGGCCACGACCGACGCCCAGACGTCTATCGCTTCGATTTCCTTTGGAGTTATAAGACTAAAGTTCAAATCGACCGTGTGCATTATCGGCTCGGCGGTCGGGAGTCCACGATTCCTGTTGTAAGCGACCGGATCGGCGAAGAACTCTTCCTCATTGTCCAGCATCTCTCGAATGTCTAGAAGCGTCTTGCGATACGTGTCTCTCAAATTGGACCAACCCCTGGCATACGGAAAGTCAGGTTTCACTCGGCGCAGTTGGTCGTAACCGTTCAGCAGGTGATCGAGACACGTCTCAACGCGGGCGATGGCGGTTCGAATGGCAGAGTCCGAGACAACCTCGCCCACGGTCTGTTCGTAGAGCAGGTTGTTTAGGTCACAAAATAGCCGTTCGCATTCGACGACGAACTGATCTGTTTCTTCGAGATACCTGTCCAGACGGCTTTGGACAAAGCAGACGATGTCCTTTTCGCGCCGCGTTTGCGGTGGGTCAGAGTCCATTCGCCGGTGGCACTTTTCGACGATCGGCGCCCAAGCCTCGCTGAAAACAGTCCACGAACGAGGCAACGTGGACGGACCGGCCATTTCGAGAGTCACCGCTGACGACTCTAGTCCGGGCGGATGCCGTACTTGCCTTCGACCCCCGCGACAAGATATGCGAGGTCAGGCGCGTCCATTAACGCGCCCGCTAGTCGCTGCCAACTCAATTGACGGATCAGTCCCGGTACGCGGCAAGTGGTCATCGCTGCATCGTACTGGCGCTGTGCCGCGCCGCCGGCTAAGAATTCCGGATTGCGCGCGTCGTAGATGACGAGAACGTGTCCGGAGCATGGATCAAGGCCCTCAGCGGTTACGGTGGCTGCTAGCGCGTTGCGGGCGAGCTGGTAGACAGCAGCGAATGGACATGGACTCAGGTTCCGGTCGGCGTCCCAGCGGAACAGGTTCGGGAGGTAGGTCCAGTAGCGAACGCCGATTTCGGTTAGTGCGCAACGTTCGCGGCGACCGCGCTGGACCCGGTAGTCCCCATCGCAATACTGCTCTGCATAGGTTCTGTCGCGAGGACGTAGCCTGGGGCGCGAACAAACGCCGAATTCTCGCTCCGTGAATTTGCACTCCACGGCGACGCGCCGCATCGGTCCCTCGCAGAATACGTCGACGCTCGTCCGCCTTGGTTCGCCCAACCCGCAAACCTCGTGCTCGAGTTGGAGCGATGCCCCGCGCGGATCTGCCAGGAAGGCGGGACGTCCGCAGTCCGCGGAGACATCGCGGAGGAGGTCTAATCCTCCGAAGACGCGGATTGCTCCGAATACGCTTTGGGTTAACGCCTGCGAGCTTTTCATGCTACGAAACCATCGATGTCGTTGGCTCGGATGAACTGCGGAGACGAGATGGCGTGCCGCGCTCCGATCCTTGGGAACAACAAGGTTCTTGGACGCGAACTCGGGGCGGAGCACGGGCGGTCGACCGGACCGGTGCCCGCCATCCAGCTCGTTCGAGTGCCAGCGGTCGGCCCACGCCCACATGCGACCCAACAATGCCCGTTCATAGCTCGCGTAGTCGACCACGGTTTACCCCCGATCCGGGTGAAGATGAATGGTCCGCAAGTTCGGCCGGTGGCGGAGGCGTGGTCCGTGGGTGTCCCAAGTGACATCGCTTAGGCAGATCCCCTGTAGCGATACGAGCTCGATAGTGACGCCTAGCCGTGTTTCCAGAGTGCCCGCCAGCTCGGCGAAACTCCTCTCCCAGTGTCCCGCCGCCGTGCGTGTCTTGGAGGGCATGTGGCACCAACCGCGCCACCAGTCCTGCGGGGCGAGGATTTGCACGATCGGCGGCCTGTCGGCCAGATCGATCCCCAGATGACTCACTTCTTCACTGATCGCGCGGTGGTTGGCCTCGACGATTGCCGCATAGCGCAAGCCCTCCATGAGGGCGAGCACTGGTGTGTCGCCCCGCGCCCCTTTCTTCTGCGGGACCTTTAGCTCGACGACCGCCGATCGTCCCTCGTCCGTGACCCCAAGTAGATCGACCTTGCCAAGACCCCTGTCGCATCTCGAAGACTGCAGCGGAAACTGGTAGTCGAGGAGGCGAAGCGAACCTCCACAAGTCCGAGGCCACCGCGTGTCGAGGCGCCAGAGAGCGATCGCCAAGTGTTCCTCCGATGGATTTGCAGGGTTTATCGCGCGCACGTGCCCGTCGTGTCCCACAAAGTACTGCTTGTTCTGGGCGAAGCGACTCGGTGCCGCCTTTCTCAATTCGTGGTACTCGCGACACAACGTGAACGGGTCGATCGCTTGGATGGCAGTTGATAGGCCCCTAGTCGGCCAGCGACGACTGAAGAGAATGGGGAACCGATCAGAGCAGAAATCCGTCATTGCGGGTCCAAGTGTGCTTTGCGACCGATGCATCTCCAGTGAGTAACGACGTGGTGGTAGGCGCGATTGGATTCGAACCAACGACCCCCACCATGTCAAGGTGGTGCTCTAAACCAACTGAGCTACGCGCCTGCCGTCGGCGCGGTACCGTATCATTGCGGCGGAGCGGCGATCAACAAGCCGTGCGGCGATATGCCATGGGTGCTGTGAGAGATTGTCCCGATGCGTGCCCGCGCGCCGCAATCTGCGCTATGGTTGGTCTTGAACGCGACAACGCATTAGAATCCGCATTCGCCGCGTCGCCGGTCTCGACCGCGCGCGGGCAACGGTAGTAACGGAGAAAGTGCCTATTAAGAGAGCAGCAGCGAGGGCGCAGAGAGAGCGATTGTTGTTGAACGACGACATAAACGCTCCCCGAGTGCGCCTCATCGGTCCCACCGGTGGACAGGTTGGCATCGTTCCGAGGGAAGATGCCTTGAGCGAAGCGAGAAGAGCGGGTTTGGACCTGGTGCTGATTGTGCCGGATGCCAATCCCCCCGTAGTCAAGATCATGGACTACGGCAAACATCTCTTCGATCTGAAGAAAGCCAAGACCGCGCAGCGGAAAAAGCAGAAGCAGATCCAGGTCAAGGAGATGAAGTTCCGGCCTGGCACCGAGGAAGGGGACTACCAGGTAAAACTGCGCAACCTGGTGCGGTTTCTCGAGGACGGTGACAAGGCCAAGGTGAGCTTGCGCTTTCGCGGACGCGAGATGGCGCATCCGGAGATCGGCCTCGAGCTGTTGAAGCGAATCGAGACCGACCTTGAGGAACACGGGTCCGTTGAGACCGCGCCCAAATTCGAAGGCCGACAGATGACGATGGTATTGTCGGCGCGAAAACGCAAGAAGGGCTGAAGAAGCGTCGGCGGTGAGGGCGGTGAGACCGCCCTCCCAGCACGAGCCGCGACCGTGCGGCGGCGATGTGCGGCAACGACCCTGCAGCAACGAGCAACGCAGCAGAAAGAAATAGAGTCCGGATAGCCCGGATTCCGGCGCACCCCTTGATGATGAGCCCCGATATTCGGGGCGTCGTGGGGTGCTTGTACCATGTGAGCAGGGCATGGCAGCGAAGGCGCTGTCGCCCGGGATGGTTTGAAAATGTCGAAACTCAAGACCCACCGTGGCGCCGCCAAGAGATTTCGGCGCTCGGGCGCCGGCTTCAAATATCGGCCGGCCAACAAGAATCACATTCTGACGAAGAAGGCGCCGAAGCGAAAACGCCATCTGCGCGCGTTCAAACAGGTGTCCGACGACAACAAGCGGTCCGTAAAGCGCATGTTGCCGAAGAAGGCGCGGTAGCTGGACGCGTTAGCGCTGGTAGACCGCAAGACGTCGGATTCAAGATTGAGAGCGCGCGTCGCGAGGACGCGCAACAGGAGCGAAGATGCCGAGAGTCAAGCGAGGAGTAGTCGCACGGGCGCGCCGCAAGAAGGTGCTGAAACAGGCGAAGGGCTACTACGGTCAGCGTAGCCGCAGCTTTCGGGTTGCGAAGCAGGCCGTCATCAAGGCCGGCCAGTACGCCTATCGGGATCGACGGCAAAAGAAGCGCCAGTTCCGGTCGCTCTGGATCGTGCGCATCAATGCGCAGGCCCGGGAGCACGGCCTTACCTACGGCCGTTTCATCTCCGGACTGAAGAAGGCGGAGGTCGAGTTGGACCGCAAGGTGCTTGCGGATCTCGCGCTGAACGAGAAAGAGGCGTTCGGCGCTCTGGCGGCCAAAGCGAAAGAGGCCCTGGCGGCCTGACCGGACGGACCACACCCGGGTCGTGCCCCGCGGCCCGACGGAACGAACGACCATGGATGTGGATGACATCAGGGCCGAGGCCCTAAGCGCGGTCAATGCTTCCGACAGTCCCGAGAGGCTGGACGAAGTCAGGGTCGAATACCTGGGCAAAAAGGGCAGGCTGACGCTGCTGGCCAGGTCGTTGCGGCTCCTCGACCCCTCCGAGCGGCCGGCGGCGGGCGCCCGGAACAACGCCGCGAAAGAGGCCGTCGTACAGGCAATCGAAGCGCGCCGCGCGGCGTTGACGGCGGAGCAACTCGCCAGGACCCTCAGCGAGGATGTCGTGGACGTGACGCTGCCCGGGCGTCGCCAGGGTTCGGGGAGCCTGCATCCGATCACGCAGACGATGCGGCGGATAGAGGACATATTTCTCGGCGCCGGCTACGGGGTTGTGACGGGTCCGGAGATCGAGGACGACTATCACAACTTCGAAGCGCTCAACCTGCCGGCGCACCATCCGGCCCGAACGATGTGGGACACCTTCTACCTCGAAGGCGGCCACGTCCTCCGAACGCACACTTCACCCGTGCAGGTGCGTGTCATGGAAAAGACGCCACCTCCTATCCGCATCATCTGTCCCGGCCGCGTGTTCCGGCGCGAGTCCGACCTCACCCATACGCCGATGTTTCACCAGGTGGAGGGATTGGTCGTGGACGAGGGCATCAGCTTCGCCGACCTGAAGGGTACGGTGGTCGGGTTCGTGCGGCGTTTCTACGACAAGGACGTGGGGGTTCGGTTTCGACCTTCGTATTTTCCGTTTACCGAGCCATCCGCGGAGGTCGACGCCCAGTGCGTGCACTGCGAGGGTGCGGGGTGCCGCGTTTGCGGCGGTACCGGGTGGGTCGAGGTCATGGGTTGTGGAATGGTGCATCCCAACGTGCTGACCATGTCCGGCATCGATGCGGAACGCAACACCGGGTTCGCGTTCGGCTTCGGAGCGGACCGGTTGGCGGCTTTCTATTTCGGCGTCGACGACTTGCGCCTGTTTTTCGACAACGATGTTCGTTTCCTGTCCCAGTTCTAGCGCCGTGACGGACTAGGCAAGTGCAATTCAGCGAACGTTGGTTACGCGAGTGGGTCGACCCCGAGGTCGATACCGATACGCTCTGCGAACAACTCACGAGTGCTGGGCTGGAAGTCGACGGTACAACGGGCGCGGCCCGGGATTTCCACGGGGTCGTCGTGGGAGAGGTGTTCGACGTCGCCCCCCATCCCAACGCAGACAATCTCTCCGTGTGCACGGTCGGAGACGGTTCGGATTCGCACCAGGTCGTTTGCGGGGCACCCAACGCACGCGCCGGCATGAAATCTCCATTCGCCCGCGTTGGCGCGGTGTTGCCCGATGTCGAAGTGCGGCCCCGCGATTTTCGTGGCGTCGAGTCTCAAGGCATGTTGTGCTCGGCGGCGGAACTCGGATTGGGAGACGATGCGGACGGCATCCTCGAACTCCCCGATGCGTGCGCGACGGGTGCCGATCTTCGCGTGGCGCTGGCGCTTGACGACATTTGCATCACGCTGGACCTGACACCGAACAGGGGCGACTGCCTGTCGCTCAAGGGGGTCGCCAGGGAAGTCGGGGTGCTCAACGATCTGGCCATCGGTTTGCCCGACTGTTCGCCCGTTCCCGCCGAGGTCGAAGACCGGTTCCCGGTCGAAATAGTCGCCGGGGAAAGTTGCCCCCGCTATTTGGGTCGAGTGGTGCGGAACGTCGACACCGGCAAATCGACGCCGTTGTGGATGACGGAGCGCCTGCGCCGCTCGGGTCTCCGCTCCATCGATCCGGTGGTGGACGTCACCAACTACGTCATGCTCGAACTCGGTCAGCCGTTGCACGCGTTCGATCTCGACATGCTGCACGAGCGCATCATCGTCCGCGTGGCGGAGGAGGGAGAGCGGTTCACTTTGCTGGACGGCAGCCAGGTCGACCTGGACGACGAGACGCTCTTGATTACGGACGCGCGCGGACCCGTGGCCATGGCGGGTGTCATGGGCGGCGAGCGTTCGGCCGTGCAGGCGTCGAGCCGGGACATCTTTCTCGAGTGCGCATTCTTCGCCCCGCGCAAGGTCATGGGCACGGCCCGCCGCTACGGCATGCAGACCGATGCCTCGCAGAGATTCGAACGCGGCGTCGACTACGCGCTGCAGGAGGCCGCGATAGAACGCGCGACACGACTCCTGCTGGATGTTGCCGGCGGCCGTCCGGGTCCGACGGTGGTGACCGAGAGCGTCGAGCATGTGCCGCAACCGGCGAGCGTATGCCTGCGCCGTCCTCGTCTCGACCTGCTGGTCGGGGAGGAAGTTCCCGAAGCCGAAGTCGACCGGATCCTCGATCGCCTCGAGTTTTCGCCCAGAAAGACGGCGCAGGACGGACAGGCGGGATGGGAGATCACCGCGCCCAGTCATCGCTTCGACATAGCCATCGAAGAGGACCTGGTCGAAGAGGTCTGCCGTGTGCACGGCTACAACCAGGTCGCGGACAGCTATCCGGATGGCGAGTTTTCGCCGAGGACCATTCCCCGGGATCTAGCTGGATCCAGGCCGATATGTGATGCCCTGGCGGCCCTCGGCTATCGCGAGGCCATCACCTATAGCTTCGTGGCGCCGGAGCGGATGCAGTTGCTCGATCCCGCGCATTCTCCTGTCCGCATTGCCAACCCGATGTCCCGGGACCAGTCCGTCATGCGCTCGAACCTGATTCCCGGCCTTGTCGGCGCATTGCAGACAAACCTGGCCCGGCAGCAACGCCGCGTCCGGTTGTTCGAGTACGGACAGTGCTTTCCGAGCGCAGGGACGGAAGAGGTCTTCCGCGTCGGTGGCATCGCTTGTGGGGGGCGCGCCCCGGAGTCGTGGTCGACGCCGTCCGAGCTAGTGGACTTCTTTGACATCAAGGGTGATGTGGAGCGATTGCTGGCGGCGGGGGGAGGTTCGTACACCTTCGAACCCGCCGCCGATCCGGTACTGCATCCGGGCCAGTCCGCCCTGGTCTTGTGCGAGAAGCAGGTCATCGGGCGTCTCGGTCGTCTGCATCCCGAGATAGAGGAATCGCTGGACCTTGGCGTGCAGGCCTTTGTCTTCGAAATCGATGCCGAAATCCTGGTCCGGCAGCGGGAACGCCAGCATGAAGCGATCTCGCGATTCCCCAGCGTTCGGCGCGATCTGGCAGTGGTCATCGACAAGGCGATTCCTGCCCGCGAAGTGGAATCGACTGTCCGCGAAGTGCTTGGCGACATCCTGACCGAGTTCACGATATTCGATGTCTATGAGGGTGAACGCATTGATTCCAATAAAAAAAGTCTCGGTATCGGGTTGACGTTGCAACACGCATCGCGCACTCTTGTGGACCACGAAACCAATGCGTTTGTCGACGCTATCGTTAGCCGCCTGGCAGACAGATTTGGGGCTCGTCTGCGCTGAATGCTGGCCAGGTCCAGACCATGGGCGCAACGGGTACTGTGAACCGGAAGGGGCGCCGGGGGATTTCTAGCTGTGACAAACACGCTGACCAAGGCTCGCATGGCGGAGCGTCTGTTCGACGAACTTGGCCTCAATAAGCGGGAGGCGAAGGAGATCGTCGAACTGTTTTTCGAGGAAGTGCGCGAGTCCTTGTCCAACAACACGCGCGTGAAACTATCCGGGTTCGGCAACTTCGATCTGCGCGACAAGCGCGAACGGCCGGGACGCAATCCAAAGACCGGCGAAGAGATTCCCATCACGGCTCGACGCGTCGTTACGTTCCGCCCAGGTCAGAAACTGAAGGCGCGGGTTGAAGCGTATGCGGGCCCACCGGACTAGTGTTCCGTCACGCCTTCGACGCGGGCAAGCGAAGTTCGCGTTAACGGACTCTGCGGAATAGTCGAGTGGCTGCCCAGGCTGACGAACTGCCCCCCATTCCGAACAGGATCTATTTCACTATTGGCGATGTCGCCAAGTTGTGCGATGTCCAGCCACATGTGCTGCGCTATTGGGAACGGGAGTTCCCGCAGCTCGGCGCGGTAAATCGCCGCGGCAATCGCCGCTATTACCAGCGCAAGGACGTCATGCTGGTCAGGCAGATTCGATCGCTGCTGTATGAGCAGCTTTACACCATCGCCGGCGCGCGCAAACGCCTCTCCGCCGAGGACATGAAGGAAGATACGACGCAGTCGAGGCTCGTGGTGAAACAGGTGATAGCCGAGCTGGAAGAGGTCCTGCGTGAGCTGCGTTCCTGACAGGGGCCGGCGGCCGGCTGGACAGGTGCGCGTCCGTGCAGACGCGTTGCACTCGGCGTAGAATCGCCGCTCCCGTCGGGGCGTAGCGCAGTCTGGTAGCGCACCACACTGGGGGTGTGGTGGTCGCCGGTTCAAATCCGGCCGCCCCGACCAAGCCTCTCCACTTCTGCGGTTGGATTAGTCTCGTGACGAGCAATCGTATGCAGGGTCGGACGGGTTGAATCGCAAATCAGAACCGCATACGGCTCAACATTGGTTGCTCAGCCAGAATGCCATTCGACAATTTCGTCTATCTTGGTCGGGACCTATTTGGGAGAGTTATGGAGCAACCTAGGGGCAGTTCGAGTGACAACAAATCGGAGTGTAGCATGGCAACCAACGTCCTGCGCTAAGGTATAGACAATGGCAGACAAGCAAACAGGCCAAGATAGTCTGCGCCGCTTCCTCGGTCGTGGTCATGACATGTTTCGGGGTTATGGAAAAGCACTCGCGAACGCTATTGCAGCGGGCTTTCGAAACACAATCCATCTAACGAACTCGGTTATTGCAGTGACAATACTCGTATTCTTGGCGCTTCTCGGGTGGGAAGTACTTCGTCCCTCACACGTATCCATTGAACCTATTATCGTCCCGGACAACCTTGATCGAATGGGATATAGCGGGAATGTTGTTGCGCGACGCTTGGTTGATAGCGCCAACGAGTATATTCATGGATCGCGTACGACCATGGAACAGTTGTCTATAGGAACGGGACAGGACCGTGTCGATTTCATACTTCCCACGATGGGCGTATCAATCAAGTCAGTCGCGGACTACTTTCGCAGTTTCCTTGACGTCGACTCACGCACTGTAAACGGCGAATTGATCTATCAGGATTCTGATGATTGTATCTCGCTCCGACTACGACTCAACAGTGATCGAGTACTCACTGTGTCCACAAAATTCAATGAGGGACGTGGGATGTCGGTTTTGATTGATCGGAGCGCTTTTGCGCTCCTCAGAGACACGCAGCCCTTTATACTTGCTTCGTACTTTAACGCTAAAGCAAATCAGAGCAAGGAAAGAAACGAA
Source organism: Candidatus Azotimanducaceae bacterium (assembly GCA_965203615.1). Taxonomy (GTDB): domain Bacteria; phylum Pseudomonadota; class Gammaproteobacteria; order Pseudomonadales; family Azotimanducaceae; genus VXNE01. The sequence goes on along the minus strand of OZ241900.1, from coordinate 1,842,339 downwards.
GTCAAGGAAAACATGGAGAGAGCTGAAGAGATTCTTCAACATATACGTAAGAATCACATTGATGACGAGAATTTTACCCGAGCCATAAATCTTCAAGGAATAATGTACCTTCAGAATGATAACAAGGATAAGGCGATGGAGGAGTTTCGCATCGCCATAATGAGAGATCCCAATTTTGCCCCAGCGTACAATAATCTGGGTTATTTGTTTGCAGATGATGCCAATGGCGATAGCTTACGGAAAGCGATAGTCCACTACAGAAAGGCCATTAGAGCGGATCCGCATATGGTGCCTGCCTATGTGAATTTGGGGAAGGCATATGCTGAGCAACAGAACTTCGAGGAGGCATTTGAGATATTCCGACAGGGCGTCGGCCTCGATCCAAATAACATCTCGGTTCATCGTAATATAGCTAGAGACCTGAGGAAGTACAGGCAGTTCGACGAGGCAATAGAATACTACGAAAGGGTTGCTCTGATTGATCCCTACAACGCTGACATCTACAACGAGTGGGGGCTAGCGCTGGCAGGAGGCCGAAACTATGACAGTGCGATTAATCATTATGGGAAGGCTATAGCTCTTGATCAAAAGAACCATCATAAGTACTACCTTAATTGGGGTCTGTCTCTCGAAGCAAAGGGCGAATTTGATGGCGCCATCAATAAGTATAGAAAAGCACTGGAACTCAAACCACGCTATCCTAATGCCAACATTTCTTGGGGTCTGGCATTGGCGGACAGGGAAAAGTATGAAAGTGCGATCAAGAAATACACTGAGGTTATTGAGCTCGGCAAGGATTATGCGTCTGAGAAGATTCGTGCGAGTGCGTACAGCAACTGGGGTGCTGTGCTCGCGGCGCGTGGCGACTATAATGGAGCGATCAAGCAATACGCGATGGCTCTAAAGATAGATGAGACGCTTGCTGTTGCTCATGTCAATTGGGGCGTTGCACTCGCTCGGAAGAAAAACCCGAATATCGAGGAGGCGATCATGCGATACGAAAAAGCCGTTGCGATCGATTCCGGTTATGCGGTTGCCTATAGTAATTGGGGCGTTGTGCTAGAAAGAAAGGGAGATAGGACAGGGGCGATCGACAAGTACCGGCTCGCCGTCAAGGCGGATCCGACGTACGAGGATGATTTTAGGAAATGGTGGATCGCGCTCCGCGATCAAACTGAGTGCGAACGGGCGGCCCGGACTTATGCAAGGTCCAGACATCATGATGGGGTGTCTGTACAGGTGGATTGCCCGACCGGGCAATAGTCGTCTGGTCACCTGAGTAAACTCATCGAACCATACTCTTGCAGCGACTCCCTTCTGATTGCTGAGGGTACGGCCTTGCGCTGTGCCCGTCTGCGATGTGTTGGACGAAGCTGTTCGATCGGGTTGAGGTCAATCTCGTGTCAACGACGAATGCTGAGGAACGCCATTGCAGGCCATCTCAGTGATCGTCTTTCACCGTCTTGCCATAGTCCGGCAATGGTATCCGCGCCGCTTTCGCTTCGTCGTACCACCAGGCTTCCGGGAAGCTGGTGCGGAACTCCGCGTCGTATGTCGGGCGGCCGAACTTGCCTCAGTGGACCACGTGCGGCGCTTCGACCTGCATGAGCGGGATCATGTCGAAGTTCCAGAGCAGAACACGGTCGAACACCTTCTGTGCGGCGGCCAACTCTTCCCGGGAGCGCGCGTCCAGGACACGCAAGATCATCTCGTCGGCCGCCGCGCTCTGGATGCCCGAGAGATTTCGCGTTTGCGGCAACATCGCGTTGGTCGAATGTCAGTAGGAGACGACTTCGACGGTAGGTGACTGCGGGATGTTGAATTCGGCCGGGCATAAGGCACCCGATCCGGGCGCGGTGCCGGCGGTCAAAGCGCAGTTTCATGCGGACACGGTGGCGGAGTTTTGGGACTTATATACGATCTTTGACAGGGGTTTAACGGGTTAAATGGAGGACGAAGGGCGGGGCGTAGGGGCAGGCCAGAAGCTCGATGCAACCTTAGAGAAACACGCTCTATGCGGACTGTTGACGGCGGGACAGGGCCAGCGATACAAGGTGGGCGCGTCCCGGCGGCGGCGACGGCAAAACCGAAACCGTGATCCCGGAACGCTCCGCGCGAACTTGGCCAGTCGCGCCAACAACCGGACGGGCACGAACATTTAGCCGCAGCGGAGCGGGCTCTGTCTATCTCCCCCGCGATGCGTAAGGCCCCTGGCCGGGACGCGCTTTACTTCAACTCGTCGGCTATCGACAGGTCCGGCGCGCCTCCCATCCGGCGTACTTGCTCGGCCAGCTGCTTGACTCTGCGCTTGGCACCCTCGAAGTTTTTCAGCAGCAGTTCCACTTCGTCCTTGGTTGGGTACACCTCCGAGCTGCGGCGTCCCACCTGTATCACAGTCCTTCCAGTTAGCGCTGTCTCTATCTTGTGCTCGACCGTCCGTATTCCGCCTCTTATCTCTTCCGCTCGGCTGCGGCAGGACTCCAAGTCCTTGACGGCTTGGCCGTAGTCCGATATGGCCTTGGCCAGCAATCGGTTCTGCTCTTCTTCGGACATGTACGCGCACCCCATGAGAAACCTCACTATGCTACCAGAAGGAGGTGTTTACTGTGCTGGGTGCTCAGGCTGGGTACAGTGTGAGTATGCCAGCGGTGGCGACTGACTTCTGAATGACTATGGGGTGGCCATCGTAGGCTGCGCCGTAGCTAGATCGGATTTCTCCAGCCGCTTTCCCGCCGCTGACTGGGACCAGTATGCAGCCTTTGCCCGCGGCTACGGACGTGACGCCATCCGTTCCGCTTATCAGGCGCTCGAAGTCATCTACGGCGGCGTCCAGTTCGGGAGTCATGCGTCGTCCTCGTCTTGTAGGCTGGCCGTTTCCACGACTTTCAGGTTAGGAAAAGCTATCTCCAAAATGGTTTCCACACGGGCTATGCGTCCTTCCATATTCAAGAAGCCTTGGTGCATCTCGCTTCGTACCTTGCCTATCTCCCTCTCAGGGATAGGAACAGTGCAAGTGTCAGCCCAGCTAGGGCTGCGCCCACACCCAAGAGGCCAGCGCCCACACTCAAGATGCCTATAAGTTCAGGAGTCATCGTATTTGCAATCTTCAATGTGGTGGGATTACGACCCATGAAAAGAAGTCAAAAGCGGAACAGCATCTTGAATCATAGCCAACACGTCCTTGGCTGTTCTGCTTCCTCGCACTACAACATCGCAGGCCTGCTTGAGATAACTCTTCCAGTTGCTCATAGCGGATTGCCTCTCTTCATCCGTCATGGGTGACTCACCTGCTTCTTCGCGCTTCTTGTCCTCGAACATCACAAGTATAAGTACGATAAAGTCAATCGCATCCTCCTCAGGCATGGGGAAAACGACTTGATCCTTCGCTGGCATGCCTCCCAAATCGTCCATCTCTAAACTGGATAGCTTGACATGGAGTTGGCCGCATCTAGTGCAAGTAGATGCCTCGACCGCGCCGACGTGCGCAGCGCTCCCTTCCCTGGGTGGGAGCCGGGAGGTAATGGTGTGGCCAGTCCAACTTGGATAAAACCCAACCGAGCAATCGCGGTTGAGGCACCTTATCTGGTCTTTTCTGAGGTCTTCCATCTATTTTCTCTTCCGCTTGGTCCTTTTGGTTGGCCGGAACAGAGCGCGAGCTATTTCTTCCGGCGACGCATCTATGCGCTCCACTCCCTCGATGTGCTTGTCGTCCGTCCTGCGGGGCCTCTTGCGTTTGTGTTCGGCCATACCGGGTGTTCCTGTTGAGTTAGGGAAGGAGTTTAACGTGGGAATTTCAGCACTTTTCTAGTGCTTGATTAGCTAGTATCTCTTTTATCTATGGCGTCCCTCTTTGACTCCGGCAGCTTGGAGTACAGATCGTCCACATGCTTTGGCTTCGTTATCATTTCGTCGGCTATGATGTTGACAAGTCCAAACAAGGCAAGCACCGTACCTTGGTCGTCTTCGACCGATAAATGGCCAGGATGGGCTGCATCGTTACCTACGACTCGAACTATATCCAACGCTTGCTGGACGCGTTTGTCCAGCCCTCTATTCACAAGAGCCTTGATACAGGCATTCAGCGATCTGCCGGATCCCACCAGTTTGTGACACAGTTTCTCTACAGCGAGCCTAAGCAACGCCGCCGCGCCTCTTGGCGACAGATTGAAAATCTGCGCAGCCTCCCGGTAGTCTACGAGAACGTCATCGGGCAGGTCAGAGTTGGGAGCAGGGGCTGTGCTAGTAAGGGGATAGATCAACTTGCCCTCTACCCACAGAACAACTCTCTTGCATTTTTGACATTCTGAGATGTCGTACCCTCTCACGAGTTGGGCGTAAGGCACCGATCCACCCATCTCAATGATGCCCTTCCCGATATAACCAACATAATCACTCTCTACCATATCGGGAGTGCTAATAGCATCAGCTCTAGTGTTGTACCATTTCTGGTGAGCGAAAGTCTCGCAATGCGGACAGTCAAAGCTATCGCTAGCGAATACGGGCGGGTGTGCAGTCATAGATTTTCGCTATTGCTTGCGTTACACGCTTCGACCCATGAAGCCACATCGTCGCGGATACGCCGCTCCGACAGCTCATAAGCCAAGATCTGCTTATTCAGTTTTTCGAACACTTTCCGCCAACGTAATCTCGACTGGTTCATGGCATCCTTCCAATGGATGTGGACCGTTGCGCCGCACCCTCAGCTCAATTCGACGGTGCGGCGCTTTTTTGCTTCCGGCGATGTTACTCCACGCGTTCATCCCCGACCAACTCCTTCCACGTCAGCGACCGCTTCTCCATCCCAAGCACCAGCAGCGCCATCAGGTCGATGGTGTCGAAGTCCCGCACGTTGTGGTGGCCGACCGCCTCCGCGACGTATCTGTGCAGGTGCTTCGGGTCGATCTTATGGTACGTGCCCTTGTGGGTCCGCTTGATCGGTGCCCAGAACGACTCGATGCTGTTGGTGTGCGCGTCGCCGTCCACGTACTGGCCGCGCGAGTGGTTGACCGACCGGTGCAAATACTCGTCCATGCCTTCGTAGCTGGGCGACTCGTCGGTGTACAGGACGGACCCGGACTCCACGTGCCGCCTGACGAAGTCGTGCAACGTAGCCCTGCGGGTGTTCTGGACGACTTCCGCCCGGACCTGCCGGTTGCGCCTCGACCGCGCTCCCACCACGATGGCCTTGCCAGCAGCGCCGCGCCCCAGCCGCAGCTTCTTGTCCCAGTGCTTGTTCTTCTCCAGCCCGCCGACGTAGGTCTCGTCAGCTTCGACCTCGCCTTCCAGCATGAAGCCTTCCCCGGCGGCGACCCAGCCCTCCCTGATCCGGTGTGCCATGAACCAAGCTGTCTTCTGGGTTATGCCGAGATCCCGGTGCAGCTTCATGCTCGACACGCCCTTCAGGCAAGTGGACATGAGATAGTACCAACTGCCGGATTGGTTCCCGGAGTACTTTGACCCATACTCGTGCAGAGGCGCGGCCCCGACTGCCGAAACCCTCCTCACGAATCAGACGAACGTGCTGAACAACTTCATGTCTCGCGTCGGGCTCGGACAGAGCGAGCTGGACCCGACAGTTATAGAAATTCGCACAATGGCCACGGACCCTGCCGAGCCTTCGGTTCTGCAGTGTTCGATGACCTACGAGGTGTTCAACATGTTTACCAACACCGTAGTAACCGATGAATATAAGTACACCGTGACCAAGAGAGTCGATGGGGAGGGATACATAGTACAAGGACGATTATGAAGAATGCCCAGCAGCCTGGTCGAATCAGGCTGCTGGGCGGTTTGTCACACCTAGAACTTAAGAAACCCCAAGTATGAACTCTAAATATTTAAGGAACCCCGAAAAGCGCATCATTTGGTCAAGTTGGCGCGACGTGCAGCGATCCTGCCCTGAAAGCGATGTCACGAACGAGGACGACGCCGATTCCGACTACTTCGAAGCCCTTCTCGACGATCCTGATTTCCTCGATGACCCAGAGGAGTTGGCGGAGTAGAATCGTGGTGGTGTTTCACCCTCCGACATGGCGGCTGCTATGAGCAAACAATACAAGTATCAGGGAACTCAGTTCGAGATCACCCCTGTCGATGAATGCACGTTGGAAGTCAAGAGCGAACGCGGCAGCGTCGGGATCATCTCCTCTATGGAGGGCACGCCGGATACTCCCTACTCTTATGAAATCCACATTGAAGGGAAGTTGAGTACTTACGGCAGTTCGCCCGAACAAGCCAGAGACAGTTGTTGCGGGCTTCTACTTCATCGAGAGCAGTTCGTGCCCGACAAGCAAACGAACTGCGAGAATCTGCAGAAGCTCTACGAAGACCTACCAGACTCGTAAGGTCCGCGCCAGATGTCCGCAGGTAATGGTCGAGGCGGCTGCGGGATTCGAACCCGCGGTCCGGGGGCGAGCCCGAACGCCAGCTTATAAGGCTGGTGCAATAAGCCAACTCTGCCAAGCCGCCGCGACCGCCGATCCGCTTTGAGATCGGCGGTCGCTCGGCAATTACTTTGTTCCTGTCCACCAGTTGACGTACGCTTAGACCGTTTCGGCGCAAGCAGCGCCCGTTTCAGACTAAATCGTCACACGGTCAAGGATCGTATATAAGTCCCGGAGTTTTGCCAGGATCACCTGTGGCTTGGGTAAAACGTGGCCGTGTCGCTTGCGGCCGAAATGGTCCTATGTCCGTTGCTGGTCGACTTCCGGCTGTTGGGAAGGCCCGGTAGGGGCGGCAGGTGCCCCGTCGAGGGAGACAAGGTAACAACCCGACGTTCTTGCGTACGCATCAATTTCATTGTTACCGTTTCGTCGCGAATCAGACACGCACTAAGGCGGAAAAAATGGCGCGCGGATTCTTCGCAGAGATGCAACACCAAGCCAGGGTCATGGAGCGAGAGCGGGCGAGAGCCGAGCGTGAGGCAGAACGGCGCCGTAGAGCTGCTGCTCGCGCCGCCGAGCAGGAGCGCAAGGCGGCAGAACGCGCCGCAAAGCAAGCGGCGCGAGCCCAGGCGGCTGAGCAGAAGCGACTAGAGAAGCAGGCCAAAGAAGCTCATTTTGCTGCGATGGAAGCAGACGTGGAGAGGCTCAATCTGGAATTGGAACTGACCTACGAGGAGATCGATTCGCTCTTGGCCGCGACCCTGGCCGTTGACGATTACGTGGACTTGGAGGCGCTCAAGGTCGTCGCCGAGCACCCGGCCTTTGACCGTGCGGATCTAGAGAAAACATTGCCGACCCCGGAGGAAGTTCCCAGTCCACCCAAACCGACACTTGTTTGCCCTCAGATGCCGACTGGGTTGGGTGCTCTTTTCGGCAAAAGACGGCACGCCAAAGCAGTCAATAGAGCTGAGGTAGACCACAGGATTGCGGTGGTTGATTGGGAGAAGGGATCGGCCAGAGTTGCTTCGGTCAACGAGTCGGCGAGGAAAGAGCATGCCAAGGCGGAGGCTGAGAGAATAGTTGCTCTTGAGCGAGAGAGGGCACGATACGATGCTCAATGTTCAAGGCGCGAAAAAGATGCGGAGAAACACAATCAGGCCATCGATGCGCTAGTCGCAAACCTGGGTTACGGAGCTGTCGATGCGGTCCAAGAATACGTTTCGATCGTTCTGTCGAACTCGGTCTACCCGGAGTGTTTGGTCGAACATAACTTTGACTTCGACCCGGCAACTGCAGAGCTACGGCTACGCGTTGTTGTGCCTAGCCCAGATGCTGTTCCCAATACCAAGTTATACAAGTATGTGAAGTCAACCGATGAGATAACCAAAACCACGCTGTCACAGAAGGTTCAGAAGGATCGGTACTCTGGTGCGGTATTCGGGGTTGCGCTTCGCTCGTTGCACGAGGTGTTCGAGGCCGACAGACGCGGCATCATCAAGACCATCTCGATTGAGGTCGGGACAAGCACGATCAACCCCGCCACCGGGCGAACTGATTTCTTCCTGTTTGTTGCAACTGGAGCTGAACGCGAGGCGTTTCTGGAGTTAAATCTAGCAAACGTTGTTCCGACTGCAACGCTTGCACACCTTGGTGCTTCCGTATCGAAAAACCCATTCGGGCTCGTCGTTGCAGACGCCTCTGGAATCCGACGTTCGTGATTGAGCACGATCTCGTATTCAATCCAGCGCCAGGATGGCCCAAGCCTCCTGCGAACTGGAAGCCTCCGAAAGGCTGGACTCCAGACCCCTCTTGGCCTGAACCGCCCCCTGGCTGGCGGCTATGGATCCCAGCTGCATCGGGTGACGGGCAGCCCGGGCCAACGGCCGCGATGGATCGGACCACCGGGCCTTCTGTCGAACGCGGAGAATCGACGACCGACGCAGAGGATAAAGATTCTAACCTCGAAGCGGAGAATGCGAGACTACGGGACCAACTACAGCGATTTGCCGCAACTGGTGATCTCGTCTCGCTCAATGACGAACAGATTCTTCAGGATGTGGGAATCTACCGATATCACCATCCGCTGGAAACCGCGGTCGCGTACAAGACCCGTCTTGGTGAGTTGAGCGCCAAGATTGCGGAACTCGTCAAAGCTAAAGGCGCGATCAAGATGTCGAACCTGTTCACCTTTGACAACTCGCTCGCAAAGGGTCGAAAGATGTCTAACGACCTCGGCAGGCTGATGCTTCGAGCCTACAACGCTGAGGTGGACAACAGTCTGCGCACGCTCCGAGCAGGTAATGTGTTTGCGGCCAAAAAGCGGATTGAATCGTCCAGAGCTGCGATCGCAAAGCTCGGTCAGATGATGGAAATGCACATCAGTGATGAATTCCACAGCCTTAGGCTAGAGGAAATTGAGCTGACCGCGGACTACTTGATGAAGAAGCAGGAGGAGAAGGAAGCAGCACGCGAAGAACGGGCCCGCCTCCGGGAAGAAAGGAAGGTCGAGGTCGAACTTGCGGCTGAGCGTGAGCGACTCGGTAAGGAACGTGCCCATCTGGTCAATGCGATTGAGGTGCTCAAGAGCCGCGAGGAAACCGACGAAGATCTGGAGTTGAGATTGTCCAAGCTGGATGAAGCAATACGGCAGAACGACTATCGAGCAGCCAACATTCGAGCCGGTTACGTTTACGTGATCTCAAATCGCGGGGCATTCGGTGTAAACGTCGTCAAAATTGGGCTAACCCGCCGCTTGGAACCGATGGACCGAGTAAAGGAACTGGGTGATGCGTCAGTCCCCTTTCGGTTTGATGTACATAGTCTCTTCTTCTCTGAAGACGCCGTATCCCTTGAAAGCGAACTCCACCGGCATTTCGAACACAGGCGGGTCAATCACGTCAATTCGAGAAAGGAGTTTTTCTTCGCGAGTCCTGCCGAGGTGCGAGAAATACTTGTTTCCAAGGTCGGGAGCCTCCTGGAGTTCAACGAGCAAGCTGAAGCAACCGAATACCTGCAGAGCCTTCATTACTGGCCCGAAGAGCGCAAAGACACTCGACAAAGACCATAGGCCTCCGTGCTTTCGTGGGTGGATGAAATCCAGGATGCGGTAGTAGTGGAGAGCGACCTTAGGCGGGTGCTGCGGACTGCACAGCGTATCGGCGACTTGTTCGCGAACCTCGAAGAGACACCGACTGCGCGCCGCTAGGTGCGGGTGCGGAGCCGCAGAGCCGTTGATGCGAGCACGATGTGCCTGCCCCGCTTGCAGAGGTATTGCTGCCCGCCGGACAGGGAGTGGCGCGCTTGGCGTACTCCCTGAGGTGGTGGCCGACTGGCCGGCCGAAGTTCTCGCACTGGGGCGTCTTGCAGGGCTTTTGTTCCTCGACGGTTCAGAGCACGTCCTGCTCAATGAGGCGGTCGATCTCTTCGACGATGGCTTAGTTGGACTTGACCGGCGGGTGCTCACTGCACGACTTGCAAAGGAGCGCCGGCACGAGCCCGCGATTGGTACTGTGCAGCCGGTAGCAGGGTCCCTTCCTTGACCGGGCTCGGTCTTTCGGCGGAACGGCTCGCGCCTCGACCAGTTCGGTCAGTCCGGCGATGGTATCCGAGCCGCCTTTTCTTCGTCGTACCACCACGCCTCCGGGAAGCTCGTGCGGAACTCGGCATCGTATGGCGGGCGGCCGAACTTGTCCCAGTAGACGACGTGCGGTCCCTCCACCTGGAGCAGCGGGATGATGTCGAAGTTCCAGAGCAGCACTCGGTCTAGTGCCTTCTGCGCGGCGGAGAGTTCGTCGCGCGAACGCGCATTGAGGACGCGCATGATCATCTCGTCTGCCGCCGCGCTCTGGATGCCCGAGAGATTTCGCGTCTGCGGCAGCATCGCGTTGCTCGAATGCCAGTAGGAGACGACTTCGACGCCGGGCGGCTGGGCGACACCGAGCGCCGCGAAGGAAAAGTCGAAGTCGAACTCCTTCATGAGGTTGATGAACTGCGCGCTGTCGACCATGCGGACGATGGTCCGGAATCCCAGCCTCTTCAGTTGATCCACGTACTGGAGGATCAGGCGCCGCTCGCCAGCGCTGCGGATCAGGAACGTGAGCGACAACGGCTCTCCATCGTCGTTCCGGAGGAATCCGTCTCGCACCGTCCAGCCGGACTCGCGAAGCAGCTCGCGCGCCCGCAGGAGCCCCGCGCGGTCGCGTCCCACCCCCTCTGACCGTCCCCGCTCGAATGCCTGCGTGAAGAGGCGCTGTGGAAGTTCGTCGCGAAACGGTTCGAGCAGGGCGAGTTCGGCGGCGCCGGGCAGGCCGACCGCGGAGAAGTTCGGCGGGCCGAAGTGGCTTCGGGCAGGGCGGTAAAACCCCTGGGAGATATTGCGTCCGTACCAGGCGTAGTCGAATGCCAGCGTCAGGGCTTCCCGCACCCGCCGATCCCTCAGGTGCTCGCGGCGTTCGTTGATGACGATGCCCCGCATCAACCCGACGTAGTACTGGAAGTTGTGCTGGCGCATCACGATCCAGCCCTTGTGGCGGGCGGGGATGTCGTAGCCGTTGAACCAGTATCGCGGGTCGGTTTCCCGCCGATAGTCGACGTGTCCCTTGCGGAACGCTTCGCGCACCACCGTTCCGTCGCGGTAGTAGTCGTAGCGTATGTGGTCGAAGTTGTGGCGGCCGCGATTGACGCCGAGGTTCCTGCCCCAATAGTCGGGAACGCGTTCGTACAGGAGATAGCGTGACTGCCTGAAGTCCTTGACGCGGTACGGGCCGCTCCCGAGCGCGGGGGTCTGCGTGGTCCTGGTGTTGTCGTGTTCCCGCCAGTAGTGCTCGGGGAGGATGGCGATCTTGCCCAGACTGGTCACCACGGCGGCGTTCAGACCGTTGATGTTGTTCAAGCGGATGGTCAGTTCCCGTTCGCCATGGATTTCGACCGAGTCGACCATCCCGAACGCCGACTGGAGATTGAAACCGGAGTTCTCGCGGATGTGGTCGAAGGTGAACTTCACATCCGTAGCGGTAATGGGCACGCCGTCGTGCCAGTGCGCCTCCGGCCGGAGCTGAAGGCGCACCCAACTGAAGTCGTCGGCGACCATGACTGCCCCGGCGAGATTGCCGTAGAACGTGCCGATCTCGTCGTCCGACGGAACAAAGAGCCCATCGTAGAGGAATGGCTGGGACCCCATGGAATGGTTGACGCCCGGCACCGAGGTGCCCTTGTTCAGGTACGGCGTGAATGAGTTGAAGTTGGCGCCGGTCGCCAGCACGAGCAGGCCGCCTTTGGGCGCGTTCGGGTTGACGTAGTCGAAATGCTCGAAGTCGGGCGGGTACTTGAACTCGCCGAAAAACGATACGCCGTGCTTGTACGCGGGCTCTGCGACGGCGAGCGTCGCGCCGAATGCGAGTGTCGCTGCCCATGTTCGCATCGGTGTTCGGCACCGGTGTCCGAGACCCTATAGGTTATTCTCACTCGTCCACAAATGCCGAGTGCAAAGGGGAAGGGGAACATGTCGGAACCACTGAAGGTTGGTCTCGTTGGCGCCGGGGGCATCGCCAACTCACACAGCACGGCCTACCTGCAGCATACGGATCGGGTACGGGTGACTGCGGTGTGCGACGTCATCGAAGACGCCGCAAATGCTTACGCTGCAAGGGTGAACGCCGATGCGGTCTACACGGACCTGGACAAGATGCTGCGGGAAGCCGACATCGAAGCCGTGGACCTGTGTCACCGGCACGACCTGCACGCGCCGCACGCCATTGCCGCCGCGCAGGCGGGCAAGCACGTGATCGTCGAGAAACCGATGGCGAATTCGGTGCGGGACTGCCGCGAGATGGTCGAAGCCGCCGACAAGTCGGGGGTCACCCTGATGGTTGCCCAGCACCTGCGCTACTCAAGGGAAGCTGCCGCCGCGAAGCGATTGATCGAAGAGGGAGGACTGGGCCAGATCGAAGCGGTGCGTACCCACATGATTTCCGGCGGGTACGGCCGTATGGACCGTCAGGGGCATTGGATGCGGGACCCGAAGTACGCCGGCGGCGGCGTCATGATGACCACCCAGGTGCATCATTTCGACCTGCTGCGCTACTACGTGGGTAGCGTGAAACGCGTATACGGCATCTGCAAGACGCTGGGGCCGGACAAACTGGCCGGGGCGGAGGATCTGGTCGCCGCGACCCTCGAGTTCGAGAACGGCGCTGTCGGTCATACGTTCGCGAAGTCCTCGCTTTCCCGCGAAGGCAGGTCGTACTGCCTGATGGGCAGCGAAGGGACGCTCTATGCGGAGCTGGCGGTCGAGAGCGACGAGACGCCCACGCCCCACTTCGGCAGGCTCATGGTCTCTCTGAAGACGCCGGAAAAGGAGCAGGAATACCTGTCCAACGTGGCGGAGATGCGACGGTTCATGCGACGGGACGCCAAGCGCCGGAACGAGTTCATAGAAAGGCTCCAGCCGGACTTTGAGCCCCTGTCGACGGAGGGCACCGGGCTGGCCACCGCCAATGGCTTCGTCAACGAGATTCTGCACTTCGCGGAATGCTGCAGGACCGGCGCGGAACCGATCAGCAGCGGCCGCGACAACGTCAACACCATGGAGGTCATCATGGGCATCTACGAGTCCTCCCGGACCGGCATGCCCGTAGACCTGGACTCGCTTTAGTCATGTCCCACAGTCGCTTTCCCCAGGGAGCATCTGCTTGCGCTGCCTCGCTGAGAACTTCCAGCGTGATTCCACTCGGACCCGTTTGACGGTCCAATCGTGAGTGTCTTCCCGAGGCTGTTCACTTACCGACCGCGGGACGGACGTTCTCCGGCCGAGGACTTCCTCACCGAGGCCTTTGCAGGCGTTTTGGATTCATCGTGCGCTTTGCGCGCGGCGTATGTGAAGTTTCTCACACACCTAGATCACCAGATGAAGGCCGTTCGCGTGATGACTCAGTATGACACGTCGTACGGCAGACCTGATCTTGTCCTCGACGCCAGTGACAGTCGCGGCTCCCGCCATGTCGTGATCCTTGAGCACAAGATCGACGCTCCGGAGGGCGACCAACAACTGTCGAGGTATGCGAGTTGGTTGAGGACTCAGGACGTAGCTACACGCACGGTTGTGTTCATCACCCGCCACCGGGCCACGGCTCATATCGATGTCCCCGACGTCACACTGCGCACTTTGCGGTGGCCAGATGTTTACGACTGGCTCAGCGTGTGGGAGAGGGATAACCGCGAGTCTCGAGGCAGCGTACTGGCGACCGAGCTACTATCACTCATCGAAGATTGGAGATTGACCATGACCCTTAGTGCGCAGGACTTGGCAGCTGCAGTTTCATACCGAAATTCGATCGAAAAAACCCTGTACCAAATCCTCGATGAGGTGTGGAGTACGAGTTCCATTAGAGGTACCCAAGACAACAAGTGGTCATACTCCGGGGATCCCCCATTACGATACACGTCGCCTCGTATTGATGGAGGGTTCCGTTTCCAATACGGCTTCGATTTCGGTAGGGAGGACGAGGACTGGAACGTGGCAAGGCTCGCCCTCCCTTCAGCGTACTTCGCAGTTTGGGCAGAGGATGATGAAACGGTGTGGGAACGACCTTCCGGGTGGACCGCTCCCCCGAGTCAGTGGGGCTGGAAAGGCTTTGAAAGGGGATGTAGCGTGACGCAGATTCAAGAGCTCGTGGCTCGCGATGATTCCCTGCACGGAGGGTATCGCGACTTTTTCTTGGGAGCTCTTGCAGCAGCGGAGCGAGCGGCTGGGCTAAAACCAAGTGTCGCTCAAGGCGGAGAAGTTGCTGCGACATGAATTGGCCGAATGGACGTGTCAACGTGTAACACCTTGGTGGGTGCGATGCGAAGCCTACTATCCTGAGAGCGACCTGTCAGGCGCACCAACTGTCGGCGTAGAGCAGGTCCTTCAGGTCGGCCGGGGACAGCGGCTGGTAGGGGACGCGGGCTTCGCGGGCGCTGACATAGTCCTCCCTGGGAGCGCAGTAGAAGACGCCGAGCGGCGTGGGCAGGCCCGGGTCGTCGACACGCGCGAGCGCCGCGGCGAGCGTCCAGTTCGTTTCGTCGTGCATGCTTGCCTCGTCGGGATTCCCGGTGAGGCGAAACTCTCCGCGGGCCGGTTCGTGGACCAGTCCCTTCTCGTTGTTCGCTCCGAACAGCATGGGCTCGCCGTGACGCACGATGACCGTGTTCTCGGCCCGGTGCCTCTTGCTCGTCAGGTCGCCGAACGCGTTGTCGTTGTAGACGATGCAGTTCTGCAAGACCTCCACGAAGGCCGCGCCGACAAACTCGTGGGCGCGCAGCAATACCTCGGGCAGGTGGTCCTGCAGGGTGTCCGCGGTGCGCGCGACGAAACCGCCGTTGCCTCCGAGCGCCAGCATCGCCGGATTGACCGGCAGGTCGACGGAACCATCGGGCGTCGACGGCGAGCGCGTCCCAGGCGTGGAAGTCGGCGAGTACTGGCCCTTGGTCAGGCCGTAGACGGCGTTGTTGAACAGCAGGAGGTTGACATCGACGTTGCGCCGCAGGATGTGCGTCAGGTGATTGCCGCCGATAGCGAGAAAGTCGCCGTCGCCACCCACGACCCACACGTCGAGTTCGGGGTTGGCAAGCTTGATGCCGGTCGCGAGCGAAGGCGCGCGTCCGTGGATGCTGTGGAATCCGTAGGTTTCGAGGTAGTAGGGCAGCCGCGCCGCGCAGCCGATGCCCGATACCACGACGACGTCGTCCGGGTTCCGTCCGACTTCGGCCAGGATCTTCCGCACGGATTTCAGAATGGCGTAGTCGCCGCACCCGGGACACCAGCGGACTTCCTGGTCCGTCTCGAAGTCCTTCGGCGTCAGCTTGATGACCTGGTTCATCCGATCCGGCTCTTCAGTTCGGTCCGCCGGCCGAGAATGCCGCGCAGGGCGGCTTCAATGGCCGAGACCTTGAATGGCTGGCCGGTGGTCTGCGTGACACTCCGGGCGTCCACGAGGAACTCGCTTCGGATGAGGCGCACGAGTTGGCCCTGGTTCATCTCCACGACGGCGACCGCTCCGAAACGGGCAAGGATCTCACCGAGATTGGTTGGCAGGGGCCAGATCTGCCGCAGGTGCAGATGCCCGACCGAGAATCCTTCGCGCGTCAATCCGCTCACTGCGTCCTCGATGGCGCCGTAGGTGGAACCCCAGCCGATCACCAGCAGATCACCGCTCTTGTGGCCGCTATCTATTTCATGGTCGAGACCGTGTTCGGCCACTCGCGCGATCTTCTCCGCGCGCAGATCGGTCATGCGCTGGTGGTTTTCGGGGTCGTACGAGATGTTGCCGCTGATGTCTTCGCGCTCCAGTCCGCCGATGCGGTGCGCGAGTGTCGGCGTCCCCGGCCGGGCCCATGGCCGCGCCAGCGTGTCCGGATCCCGCGCATAGGGCTTGAAGCCCGCGGCATCCGAACGGAACGCGGGTGCGATGGAGGGAAGCGCGTTGGCATCGGGCAGTTCCCAGGGTTCCGCGGCATTGGCGATATAGGCGTCCGAAAGGACGATCACCGGCGTCATGTAGGTCGTGGCGATCCGTGCGGCCTCGATCATGATGCGGAAACACTCCGACGGCGTGGCCGGCGCAAGCACGGGCAGCGGCGCCTCGCCGTGGCGTCCATAGAGGGCGAGGTTGAGATCGGCTTGCTCCGGTTTCGTGGGCATGCCGGTAGAAGGACCCGCGCGCTGCACGTCGATGACAAGGAGCGGCAGTTCCACCGCGACAGCAAGCCCCAGCGCTTCCGTCTTCAATGACAGGCCCGGCCCGGCACTGGCCGTCACGCCGAGTCCGCCCGCGTAGGACGCGCCGATGGCCGCCGTCGCCGCCGCCACCTCGTCCTCTGCCTGAAACGTGACGATTCCCCGGCCCTTGAGCGATGCGAGAAAGTGCAGCAGTGCCGATGCGGGGGTGATGGGATAGGAGCAGTAGGTGAGCTTGAGTCCCGACAGGGCGGCGGCCGCCGCCAGGCCGAGGCCCATTGCATCGGTGCCGGTAATGGTTCGAAACAACCCATGATGGAGTTCCGCATCCCGGCCGTGGGCGGCTTCTCCGGCGTCGAGTTCCATGGTTTCGCCGTAGGCGTGCCCGGCATTCAGGGCGGCGACGTTCGATGCCACGACATCCGGCATGGAGGAGAACTTGCTCTCGATCCACTCGATCGTCGGCGCCCGGTCTCCGCCGAAGAGCCAGAGACTCAAGCCCAGCGACCAGAAGTTCTTCGCCCGTCCCGCCTGTTTCCTGCCGACCCCCGTGGGTGCGACCGCCTCCGCGGTCAGGTGGGTGATGCCCATGGACATGAGGCGGTATCCCCCGAGCGAATTGTCCTCCAGGGGGTTCTGGCCGTAGCCCGCGCGTTTGAGGTTGCGCGCGGAGAATGCGTCCGTGTCGACGATGATCACGCCGCCGCTTTTGAGGGCGCCCAGGTTGGTCTTGAGCGCGGCTGGATTGAATGCGAACAGGACATCCGCCTCGTCGCCCGGCGTGAGCACGCCGTCGCCGCCGAACTGGATCTGGAAGGCGGATACGCCGAACGTGGATCCCGCCGGCGCGCGGATCTCGGCGGGAAAGTCGGGAAGCGTCACCAGGTCGTGATGCTCCCTGGCGACCGCCTTTGCGAATTCGCCGCCGAGCACCTGGATGCCGTCGCCGGAATCACCGGCGAAGCGCACGACGGTACGCGGGTCCGGATCGCCCTTTCCGGTCGTGGTGCGAACCGCGTCGTCGGTCATGTCGTGAAACCTTTGCATGGAAGTGCCCCACAGCCGCAGCCTTCGGCTTCGCCTGTGGCCCGGCCCTCCTCGTCGCGCATGGAACAAGCGCCCCCGGTCGCTGGCGCTCCCGGGAGGCATTTGTTCCATGCGAGTACGCCTCCGGCGACGGGGGACATGCCCCCGCTTCCTTTCGCGTCAGCGGTCGGGGAAGCTCCCCCGGCTGAAGGCTCCTGGCAAGGTCCGCGACCACCCTGCAGCAAACACGCTAACTTATCAGAATACTTGAAGAAACTCCAAGAACGGTCGGGTTAGAAGCATATAACCGCCTGGGTGCGAAAAAGCGCCCGGGAAGGTCCCGAGCCAGAACCTACCTGGCCTGCTCGAGCCGCATTTCCAGTCGCGCCATCCAGTCGAGGATGTGCTGGCGGGTCCAAGGAATGTCCAGCGCGATGAAGCCCAGACCGAGGGGAACCATCCAGAATCCAATGATCGGCAGGAACCCGAATACGCCGGCGATCATCAGCAGGATACCAACAACACTGCGCACTCCCACCGGCACGTGACGTATGCCCCACCGAAGCAGCAGTAGCGTGGTGGCTGCCACCATCCTCTTGAGTTCTTCGGAGGTCAGGGGCTCACGTCGGTCGCCCCAGGGAAGGAGTCGCCGGAACGTAGTTACGGCGATCATTTTGAGTTCTTCGGAAGTCAGGGACTTATACCAGTATCGGCTGGTCGTCGGGCGCGTCGTGCTGTTCGGGATGGGCGCGCCGTTCGAGGTCCGGGTCGATGGAAAGGAACCGGTAGCGATCGTCTTCGCAGAGCGTGCGTTGCAGCCGGTTGCGATGCATCAGCAGGTGGCAGTGCGCGATGGCTTCGCCAAGGGCCATCATCGTCTGCCGGGCGTCGAGTTTGCGTCGAAACAGCACCGGCAGCAGTTCGGCGGCGAGCCGCGGCTGGACGCAATGTTCCTCTACCGCCAGCAGCCGGTCTTCGTGATGACTGACCAGTTGGCGCAACCGCTCGCGCACCCCGTAGAACGGCAGGTTGTGCGCGGGTAGCACGAGCGTTTCCTGCGGCGTGACAAGGAACTTGTCGTGCGACTCCATCCATATGAGAAGCGGATTCGCCTCCGGTTCCGTGGGGTGGACGCTGACGTTCGACGTGATGACCGGCAGAATCTGGTCGCCGGATATGAGGACACCGAGGCTCTTGCAGTGCAGGCAGGCGTGCTCCGGGGAGTGGCCGGCACCGACGACGACCTGCCAGTCGTGATCTCCGATGGTCAACAGGTCGCCGTCTTCGAGGCGATGAAAACCCAGCGGAAAAGGCGTTGGCGCGAACTCGAGGCGTTCCTTCCACCTGCGGTTCGGCGGCGCAGCCAGGCTCTGGACGTAGTCGTCCCGCATGCCGTAGCGCCGGTAGAACTGCACACCCTGCCAGTCCGCACCGTACTGGCGGCTTGAAGCGCCGCCGAGGGCGAATGCGCGGGCCTGGTAGTACTCGGCGCGCGTCATGTACAAGGGGCACTTGAACTCGGTGGTGATCATGCCGGCCTGGCCGATGTGATCGGGGTGCATATGGGTGCAGATCACGCCCTTCACGGGGCGCCCACCGAGTTCGCTTGCGAACAGGTCGCGCCAGAGCGACGCGGTTTCCTCGTTGCCGAGGCCTGTGTCGACCACGTACCAGCCATCCCTGTCTTCGATCAGGTAAAGGTTGATGTGGTTCAGCGACCCGCCCATGGGCATGGTGAGCCAACGCACGCCTTCCGCGACTTCGACGGTGGTTCCGCGCTCGGGATGCGTGGCGTAGGGGTAGGTGAGTTCGTTCACCCGCTCGATTATATCCACAACACTCAACCGTCCTGCGCGGCGTTCAGTGAAAGCTGGTACATTGCGCGGCTCGAAAACGCGCCCGGGATCCCAAGATGGCAATGAACGTAAAGCCGGTTCCGCACCTCGATGCCGAGGTGAACGACATCCGGCTCGCTACGGCGGAAATCGTCAACGAAGACATTCTGCCGGTCGAGGAGAAACTGTGGGGACGTTCCTTCGACGGCTCGCGGGCCTCGAAAGACTCCGTGCGGGAGGCTTGGGAACTGCGGCGGCAGGTTCAGGACAAGGTCAAGCAGCGCAAGCTCTGGGCGCCGCATCTGCCCCCCGAGTTCGGCGGCATGGGGCTGTCGTTCCTGCAACACGCGTACATGAACGAAGTGCTGGCCTACAGCCCGGGGGCAGCGTCGCTGTTCGGCGTCGTCGCGCCCAACTCCGGAAACCAGAAGATACTGGTCAAGTACGGCTCGCCCGACCAGCACAGGAAGTGGCTGATTCCATTGACCGAAGGCCGCATGCAGTCGGGTTTCTCGATGACCGAACCGCACAACGCGGGTTCGGATCCGAGATCGATCCAGACCCGCGCGGAACTCGACGGAGACGAGTGGGTCATCAACGGCCACAAGTGGTTCACGTCGAACGGTCATGCGGCGGATTTCTTCATCGTCATGTGCCGGACGTCGGACCCGGACGATCCCGGCGGTGTGAACGACAGGATGACGCAGATCATCGTGCCGAAGGACACGCCGGGCGTGAACATCATTCGCGGCGTGCCGGTATGGGGCAAGGCGTCGAGCCACTGCGAGATCAAGTACGAAAACGTCCGCGTACCGAAGGAAAACCAGCTAGGTCGAACGGGTAGCGGCCACCAGGCGGCGCAGGATCGCCTTGGCGCCGGCCGCGTGTATCACTGCATGAACTCGGTCGGATCGATGTGGCGAACATTCGACCTGATGGTCGAGAGGATCACGACCCGCGTTGTCCACGGCGGCGAGAAGCTGGAGGAGAAGCAGTTCATGCAGGGCTTTATCGCCGACTCCTACATGGACATCCAGTCATCGCGCCTCCTGGTGGTCGACTGCGCCAACAAGATGGAAAGCGGCGCCGACCCGCGCACAGACATCTCCGCCATCAAGATCTTTGTGCCGGCGGCGTACCATCGCGTCGTCGACCGCGCAATCCAGGTGTTCGGCGCGAAAGGCGTTTCGGGTGACCTGCCCCTGGCCGGGTTCTACACCGGGGCGCGCACGCTGCGCATCGCCGACGGGCCGGACGAGGTGCACAAGATCCTCATCGCGAAGAACATCCTGCGCCGCTACCACGCCGGCGAGACCTGGGACTTCGGCAACTGATGCGGTATGCGATAGACATTGATTCCCGATAGCGCGCACAAGCACAACTTCCATACCCACACGTTCCGCTGCAAGCACGCGAGGGGCGATGTCGCCGACTATTGCGAGCAGGCGCTTGCCCTGGGAATGGAGACGCTGGGCTTCTCCGATCACACGGCGTTGCCCGATGATCGATGGCTCTCGGCCAGGATGGAGTACGCGGGTCTCGACGATTACGTCCACGCGATGGACCAGGCGCGCGTCGATTTCCCGACCCTGAACGTCGTGAAGGGCATGGAGTGCGAATACGTCCCGGAGTTCCACTCCTTCTACAGTGACGAGTTGCTGGACGAGAAGGGATTCGATTATCTCGTCGGAGCCGCGCACTTTTTTCCTTACCATGGCGAATGGTCGGGAACGTACGGCGGCACGCGAGATGCCGCGAGTCTCCGTGCCTACGCGGACTATGTGATCGCCATGATGGCCACGGGGCTGTTCGACTTCATCGCGCATCCGGACCTGTTCGGGAATTGTTATGCGAACTGGGACAGCGACACTGCTGCCTGTTCCCGAGACATCCTGAATGCGGCCCGGGAATACGACGTCGGCATGGAAATCAACGCGCTCGGCATGCGCAAGCAGGCGCGCAAATCGCCGGACAATCCCTTTCCGCTATACCCGTGGCGGCCGTTCTGGGAACTTGCCGCCGAGTGCGACGCCCCGGTGATCGTCAATTCGGATGCCCACAGACCGGAGGACCTGCAGGGTCTCGCGGGCAAGGCCCATACGCTAAAGATTGAACTGGGCCTGCGAGAAATGGACATCGCCGGACTGCGAGCGCGCGGCACGAGTAACCCGGCTGCCTGATCGAAACCTCGGGAGCTGCGTCGGCGCGGCTCCCCTGCTCTCCTTGTTTCGACGTGCGCAGGACTCTGCGCGTCCGCGCTAGAATCGGAAGCCAAAGAACCGGGAGGACTTCGAATGGCTACTTCATTGGCTGAAATCATCAGCGGCGTCCGCTTGCGCGACCCCGCCCTGTTCCGGCAGCAGTGTTACGTGGGGGGCGAGTGGGTCGACGCCGACTCCGGCGCCACCTTCGACGTCATCGACCCGGCCAACGGGCAGACCATCGGCACGGTGCCATCGTTCGGCGTGGCGGAAACCCGGCGCGCCGTGGAGGCTGCCAATGCCGCCTATCCGGCCTGGCGCGCACTGACCGGCAAGGAACGCGCAAGCGTGCTGCGGCGTTGGTACGAGTTGATGCTGGAGCACCAGGAGGACCTGGCGATCATCATGACCGCGGAACAGGGCAAGCCCATGGCGGAATCCCGCGGCGAGATCGTCTTCGGCTCGTCGTTCATCGAGTGGTTCGCGGAAGAGGCCAAGCGCGCCTACGGGGACGTGATTCCAACGCACCTCGCCGACCGCAGGATCGTCGTCACGAAGGAACCCGTTGGCGTGGTGGCCTCCATCACGCCCTGGAACTTCCCCAACGCCATGATCACGCGCAAGGCCGGCCCCGCGCTGGCCGCAGGCTGCACGGTGGTCGCGCGGCCCGCCTCCTCAACGCCACTCTCGGCGCTCGCGCTCGGCGAACTCGCAACGCGCGCGGGGATTCCCGCCGGCGTCTTCAACGTGGTAACCGGACCGTCTTCGGCGGTCGGCGGGGAACTGACTTCGAACCCCATCGTGCGCAAACTGTCCTTCACCGGGTCCACGGCTGTGGGAAAGATCCTGCTCGAGCAGTGCGCCGGGACGGTCAAGAAGGTCTCGATGGAACTCGGGGGCAACTCGCCGTTCATCGTTTTCGACGACGCGGATGTGGATGCGGCCGTGGAAGGTGCGATGGCTTCCAAGTACCGCAATACCGGCCAGACCTGCGTCTGCGCGAACCGTTTTCTCGTCCAGGAAGGGGTGCATGACGAGTTCGCCCGGAAGCTGGCCGAGGCGGCTGGCAATCTCCGTGTGGGCCCGGGCCTTTCGGGCGAAACCGACCAGGGACCACTGATCGACATGGCGGCGGTCGAAAAGGTCGAAGACCACATTCAGGATGCGGTCAACGGCGGCGGCACCGTCGTCTCGGGCGGCCAACGTCACGAACTCGGCGGCACCTTCTTCGAGCCGACGGTGATTACCGGCGTGACGCCGGCAATGAAGGTGGCGCGGGAGGAGACTTTCGGCCCCGTCGCGCCGGTGTTCCGCTTCAAGACCGAGGAGGAGGCGATCGAACTTGCGAATGCGACGGAGTTCGGTCTGGCGGCCTACTTCTACAGCCGCGACATCGGCCGCATCTGGCGGGTCGGCGAGGCGCTCGAGTACGGCATTGTCGGCATCAACGTGGGGATCATCTCCACCGAGGTCGCGCCGTTCGGCGGTTTCAAGGAATCGGGCATCGGCCGCGAAGGATCGAAGTACGGCCTCGACGAGTTCCTTGAGGTCAAGTACATGTGCGTGGGCGGCATCGACGACTGACCGGTGATCGCCTGGAAGCGGCCTATCGACGATAGCTGAGACGACGCCTTCGGCTACATCAGGGAACGCCGGGAGGCGTGCGTGACGCGCGCCTCCGGCGTTGTTGAGCGTCCATAGGGGAGGTTGCCATGAACACGTCCGTCACGATCATTCCGATCGTCAATCTCCTGATCGGATTCGCGCCGGTTGCAGTGTTGGTCGTGGTCATGCATGCCTGGTCGCTGAACCCCTGGCAGGCGATCTATGCGAATCTGCGCATGCTCGCCCAACTGCTCCTTATCGGCTATGTGCTGACGCTGATCTTCGAGGCGGAGCAGCCGTGGATCGTGATTGCCGTCGTGGCGTTCATGATCGCCATGTCGGCCTGGATCGCGATTCGGCCGCTCTCCGATCGCGGAGCCATGCAGTTTGCGGTGGTGATGATCGGCCTGGGCGCCACTGGCGTTGGCGTTCTGATACTGGTAACGCAGGTCGTGCTGGATCTTCCGACCTGGTTCGAACCGCGTTTCGTCGTTCCGTTGGCGGGGATGGTGTTCGCGAACAGCATGAACACGATCAGCATAGCCGGGGAGCGGTACCAGGCGGAGCGCGGCCGCGGGGTGGACTATCCCGAGGCCAGGAAGGCGGCAATGACCGCCGCCCTCATCCCGCAGATCAATACGCTGCTGGCGGTCGGTCTCGTCGCCCTGCCAGGGATGATGACCGGACAGGTGCTTTCGGGGGTCGACCCACTCGTCGCCGCCCGCTACCAGATCATGGTGATGTGCATGATCTTCTCTACGGCAGGCCTGGCGGCCGCGCTGTACCTGGCACTAAGACAGTTCGCGATGGAGCGCGCCGGCGAGAGCTAGGCGGGGAGCTCCCGGCGTTGATCACTTATTCGACTTCGTTCAGGCGCCCGGTCTTCACGTCGTAGACAAAGCCGCGAATCCTGTCCTTCACCGGAATGAAAGGGCTGGCCTGAATGCGGCGAATGCTCTGGCGCACGTCTTCCTCGGCATCGGGGAACGCTTCGAGGGCAAAGCTGGGGCGGATGCCGGTCTCGGCTTCGATCTGGCTCTTCACGGCATCGTCCGTGAAAGTCACCATGCCGCAGTCGGTATGGTGGATCAGGATGATCTCTTCCGTTCCGAGCAATCGCTGAGATATCACGAGGGATCGCAGGACGTCCTCGGTGACCACGCCGCCGGCGTTGCGGATGACATGTGCATCGCCCTCTTCGAGTCCCAACAGGCGTCCGGGGTCGATGCGCGCGTCCATGCAGGCGACGATTGCCGCGCGTTTGGCCGGCGGTGCGGGCAGATCGTCCTTGTCGAAGGCTTCGGCGTAGCGTGCGTTGTTGGCGAGGAAGCGATCTGTCGACGACATCAATGTGGGTCCAGGCGCGTGGAGATCGGCGCAACGTAATGGATTTGTTCCGTTCCCGCCATACAAACGTCTCGGGGCGTGTCGCACGCGTCGGGTGGATGCCGCGTTGCGATACCATCCCCGGAAATGAGGCGTCGGACTGAGCAGTGAGCGGACCGCTGCGTGACATTGCAATCGTGGACCTGGGTCTCGGCCCGGTGACGGGACTCGCGACCATGGTGCTGGCGGACTTTGGCGCCCAAGTCATCAAGGTGGAGCCACCGGGCGGGGATCCGTTTCGCGCGATGCCCTCGTCGAAGATGTGGCTGCGGGGCAAGTCGACGCTGGAGGTGGATTTCGACGATCCGCAGGCGGTGGACAGGCTGCGATCGCTCATCATCGACGCTTCGGATGCGGTTGTGACGACGTTGGATCGGAAACGCCGGGAGGCGCTCCGCCTCGACTACGCCAGCTTGTCGGAGCATCGGGCTGATCTCGTGTACGGCGTCGTATCGGGTTTCGGCGAAGACGGTCCGTACCGGGACTACGCGGCCGTCGAGTCGGTCGTGGCGGCGAAGTTCGGTCGGATGATGGGCCTGGAGGGCATCTCCGGCAGACGGGGACCCTGTTACGCGGCGGTGCAGGTGGCGACGCATGCCGCGTCGCAAAGCGTTGCGGCGGCGGTGCTTGCAAGCCTGCATGGGCGTCGGACATCGGGACGTGGCTTCGCCTTTGACACGTCGCTGATGCGGAGCCTGCTGCCCCAGGACGTGAGCGGCGTGCAGACAACGCATTTGCGTGAACGCGGCATCCTGTCTACGCCGGAGACGGCGACCGATCCGGTGACAGTGATGCCGCGCCTCTACTATCACGGCGTGCGCACAAAAGACGGCCGCTGGATTCAGTTGGGCAATCTTCTGCCGCACCTGCATGAGAACTTTCTCGCGGTCGCGGGCATCGAGACACCGGACGGCCGAACGCCCCGCGACGGTTCGCCGGAACAGGAAGACCTGCGCAACCGTATGCTAAAGACGATCGAGACGGCCACTCTCGATGAATGGATGGAGAAGTTTGTAGGTCATGGAGGCGTGGCGGCACACCCCTACCAGACCACGCAGGCAGCGATGGCCGATCCGGACGTCGTCGCCAACGGTCACGTTGTCACCGTCGATGGGGTCGCCCAGCTCGGGCCGCTGGCCGATCTCACGGAGACGCCGGCGCGAATCGGCGGAGCCCCGGAACGGATCGACCTCGACGGGGCGTACCGACTGTTCCGCCAGAAGTCGCGTACCCCCCGCAGTCGCGCGTCGACAGACACACCTGCGCCGACGCGGCCACTCGAGGGCGTGACCGTCATCGAAGCGGCAACCATCATCGCCGCGCCGCTCGGTGCTTCGATCCTGGCGGACATGGGGGCCCGCGTGATCAAGTTCGAACCGGTCGGCGGAGATCCGTTTCGGGAAATGATGGCCGGATTGGGCGCTGTGCGATGCAACACCGGAAAGGAGAGCATCTGTCTTGACCTCAAGTCATCGAAGGCGCGGTCGATCGCGCGGAGACTCGTGGCAAAGGCCGATATCCTTGTTCATAACTACCGTCCGAGCGTGCCCGAGAGACTGGGCCTCGACTACGAGAGCCTTTCGCGCGTCAAGCCGGACCTTGTCTACCTGTCGGCGAATGGATACGGGCGCAACGGACCGGGGGCGAAACGCCCTTCGACGCATCCGATACCGGGGGCGGCACTCGGCGGTGTCGTCTGGCAGATGGGAGGCCTGCCGCCGGATGGGCCGCTCGATCTCGACGAGGTGCGGGAAACCGCGCGCAGACTGTTTCGGGCGAATGACACGAATCCGGATCCGAACACGTCGATGGTCATTGCGACCACGGCGGCGCTGGGTCTTCTGGCGCGCGACATGACCGGCAAGGGACAGCGAATATTCGTTGACATGTTCGGCGCCAACGCATACGCGAATTGGGACGATTTCATCTCCTATCCGGGCAAGCCGGAAAGGGCGACGGTGGACGGGAACATGCTGGGGCTGGGTCCGTGGTGCCGCCTGTACGAGTGCAGATCGGGCTGGGTGTTCCTGTACGCCGGGGACGAAGACGCCCGGGCGCGGCTCGGAGCGGACGACGAGGCGGGGCTCGAAGCAAGGTTCCGAACCGACGATGCGGACGCCTGGGAAACGCGCCTCAATGGCAATGGCGTTGCCTGCGTGCGTGCGGATGAACACTGGCCTGCGCAGTTCCTGCTGAACGATCCCCACGCACGCGCGGAAGAACTGGTCGTGACGGCGAAGCATTCGGAGTGGGGCGAGTACCCGCGTCAGGGGCCGCTCGTGCGATTCGAGCGGGGCGGGCGCTATCCGGGCGCATGCCTTGCCGGTGAACATAGCGTGAAGCTCCTGGAGGAACTGGGCTACACCGCCGAGGCCATCACCGGATTGTTGGAAGACGGCGTGGTTGCGGGCTGACGCACCGTGCCTCGCAGCAAGCAGTCCTGAGAGTTCGTGATATAAAAAAGGCGCTTCAAAAAAACCGCCTACGGGAGGAAATAACCATGGTCAAGAGCGTCTTCATTCCAGAGGAATACGCGGGACCAGCTTCAGAATTGCCCGAAAGAACCCCCATGGACAACCAGGAGTTCGGGAAAGGCGATGATGAATTGGACAGGAAACTCTCGGCGATCCGCCAGCGCCGCTCCAACGCACTGATGGACGCGGTCGCCCGCTTTGCCGAGGACCCTTACGCGAGGGAAATGGTCAACCTCGGTCGAGGCCCCGGAAACCCGGATATACCGCCGGCGAATCCCGAGCAACTCGACAAGCTGATCGAGATGGGCGCCGGGACGCAGGGTATCTTTGCCGCGCATGAGCCGGCGGACATGGACGTCTACCGCTCATTCCTGCCGCCGCCCCTGGAAGTTCCGGAGACGCCGATGGTCGGCACGACGCTCCTTGATATGAACAGGGAGGCAAGCAACCTGACGCGCTTCCAGGAAGGCCGGATCACGGTCAAGGCACTTTGCCCCGATGGCATCGAGTCCTGGCTGTTGTTGAGCGCCCCTGTGCCGACCCTGTACCACACCCGAGAGGGTGTCGTCTGGGGCTGGCCCAAGTACGTGGCCGATCAGATCACCTTCACGCCGCAAAGAGCCGAGGCCAGGTACGAGGGCAGTGTCCGCTATTCCCTCGATTTCGCCGCGGGTCCGGTGGAGGACGAAGCCGCCTTGCGAGCTCTGGGAAGGGTCGAAGGGGGCAGTTCGATATCGTGGCACTGGATACAGGGCGGCTCGGTTCTCCTCCGGGGCACCGGCAGGGGCGGCGGGCAACCGGCACGGGAACTCGCCTGGGAGCCCGGCATGGTCACGGTCTATATCAGACCGGAAGATCCATGGTCGAAACTGATACCGGAGAACGCGACTGTTCCCGGCTTCTACTCGAGGTGGATAGGTGGTGGCGGCGATGCCGTGAGACAGAAGGTCTGCACGGTGCGCGGTGGTGAGATCATCTACCCCGAGCCTGCATAACCGTCCAGGCAACGAGAGAAGGGACTGAGGCACCGCGTGTAAGCGCGGTCGTCGCGCCGCTCGCCGTTCGTGAAATTCAAGATCGCCGCCGGCGCGGCCCTTCTCCTCGTATTTGCGGCGGGTATCTACCTGATGCGGCCGCCGCCGCTCGAACCGCCGAGCGAGGCTGACATCATGGCGAGCCTCTTCGCCGGGTTCGTATTGCCGATGGGCGACGTGGTGGTCATCAGCCGACCTTCGGATTGCCGGTCGGAGGGTGTCATGAAAGAAGCGGTTCCCGCGGCGCTGTTCGAGCAGTTCCTGGCGGCGAACCGTGGCGACGAAGGCTTCGATCTGTCCCGTTTCTCCGACCGTGTGCGCTTCGTGGATGATCCGGACGCCTCGCCCTGGAAACTGCGCGCCGAATTCGGCGCGCCGGTCATTTCAATATCGCGCGCCGGGTATCGCAGCCAAGATGCGCTCGTGTGCGTCGAAGTCTTTGCCAGCGAAGAACGCGCATTCTTCGTGCTGCTGGATAGGGATTACGAGGGTTGGCGCACGGCGAGGGAGATGACTGCCTGGCGCGCGCCGAGACCGGAAGCGCTGGATTCGGGGGAGGCTGAAGCAGAACCGTTGTTCTTACCGAGGCCTTCCCGAATCAACCGCGGGGTGAGGGACTGACCCCGATCACTGCTCCCGGCTAGTAACCCTGGAAATCCGTTTCCCGCTTCTCTCTGAAGGCCTTCATGCCTTCGACCGAGTCCCGCGAAAGGGTGGCTACGGGAAGCGCGGATTCGGACCACTGCATGGCACTGTCGAAGTCCAGATTTGCCGTGCGCAAGGCCAGGGTTTTTCCGAGTTTCTGGGCGATGGGTGGCCCCGCTTCGACCTCAAGCGCCAGTTCCATGGTCCGCGACTCCAACGCGTCGGGTTCGACGAGGTAGTTGGTCAGACCGGCTTCGTGCGCTTCCTCGGCGCTCATGAACCTTCCGGTCATCATCAGTTCCATCGCCTTGCGCCACCCGAGAATCTTCGGCAAAGACCAGAATCCGCCGAGATCGGCGAACACGCCCCGCTTGACGTAGGCCACCTGGTAGCGGGCGGCGGTGGAACCGACCGCAAGATCGCAATGGCTCACCAGGTCGAAACCCGCGCCGACGGCCGGTCCGTTGATCATGGCGATTACTGGAACCTCGATGCGCTTGAGCGCGATGTAGGTCTCGGTCTCGCGGCGAAAATTCAGACGATTTCCTTCGGGATCGATACCACTATCAGCAGGCGGTGGCTCCCGGTCGGGGTTCGCGGCGCCGCTCATGTCCATGCCCGAGCAGAAGCCTCGTCCCGCCCCGGTAATGACGATGCAGCGGATCGAGCGGTCGAACCGGGCTTCCACGAGGATCTCACGCATTTGACCCAGTAGCGGGAAGGTGAGGGCGTTCAGTTTTTCCGGACGGTTGAGCGTCAGCCAGAGAATGCCGTCCTTTTTGCCCCGGCGTTCAGTCAGTATCAGCGTGTCGGTTGCCATTGTCGTTCCCCCAGACGGTTCAGTGGAATGCCCGCGAAGGTGATCCTCGCAGACCATTGGGTCGCAACTTGCAGTCGCGTGAGGCGGGTGTCAATTCCGATGCGCTTTGCCATCGAGGCGGGGACACCGGATGCCCCTGCACCTCGCGGTGTTGCTGCGGCCGAATGTGAGGGAGGTAAGTCGCAATCCGCGCTGACTAGTAGCGCGCGTTTGGAGGATGAACCGCACTTGATTTGCGGCCCATCCCCCGCTCAGGATCGACCAAAGGACCTAGTCGCAATATGGTCTATGCTGTGGCTTGCTGCAGAATGCTTGGTACTTTTCGCTTCCCTTGGTGAAGAAGTTATATACCCTCTTCACCCCCCTGTCGATCCCTTCAGCTCCGCCCATAGCATCGTGCATCAACTGGCCTACGAAGGCACCTAACAATCCCACTAGGACAATCGGGATTCCACCACTGGTCTGTTCGGCTTCAGAAATGGTCAACTCTCTCATGAAAATGCTCCATTGTTATTTGGTCGAGATAGGTAAATTAACCGATCCAGAAATGGTGTCCAATAGACGATCACCTCAATTATGGTGTGGATTCTTCCGTATAGTATGCAAGCGAAACGCCATTGTACTTGTACTTGGTCCATTTTCTGGATCCGCCCCATCAGTCCGTCTTTCCCACGGCATCCTTGACGTGATCGGCCAGACGTTTGATCCCCTGCTTGATTCCTTCGAGACCCCCGGCCTTCTCGTAGGCGTACGAAACGACAATAGTGCCTCCGACCGCCACAAGGAAAGCAACCACAACAGGTCCTCCTCCTCCGGTTTGTTCAGCTTCGAGTTTTGTCAATTCCCTCATCACATACTCCCTTCTGTCAGATGAATGAAAACGTAAGCGTATCAATGCCGGATTGAAGGAGATGCAGGACGGACGCTAAGTTTTACGTGGGAGATTGCGGAATCTTCACGCATACATTGCCGGGACTCACGTCGCACTTGCCACCGATTCCGGCCCGCTCGGCGGCGAATCCAGCGACGGAGTACTCACTGACGAACGGAAACGGCCGGCTCGGCGAGCAGGTCATCCGTTCCTTTGAAGGTAATGATGTTGGAGGCAAGCCGGCTAGGGCGTTGAGACACGACAGACGCGGTAGACCATATATGTCGTGGGTCTAAAGAAGATCATGAAGAAAACCCACATCACGACAAGATCCACCCACGGCGTGTCTTCGCCGAAAAGACCCCATCCATTAAAGATGAAGGATGCATTGTTAAGAACCACTACGATTCGAACAACGGCGACAATCATGGGAAAGAAGACGAGCAGCTTGAAGAACTTCTCGGTCGACCAGAACCTTTTTGCATAGGTTGCGAATCTCTCGTCGGGTAACGGAGCTAGCGTCTTGGAAAAATGCACCCCTGTCGCAATCATGGCGATGCCAATAAAGAGCGTAAAGACCTCGGGAATAGCCATCGCCTGGATGGAACTCGTGTCGGTAAGCGGATTTGTTTCTGTGTAGCCGAGTTGCAGGGCCACCCAGGTGGTCCAAATGTCGAAGGTCGTTGTCAGCACGAACACCAGGGTAAAAAAGACGCTCAGATTCCGGATCATCACGAATTGATGGGACTCCATTGGTTTTGGCGACCTCGGGGATTCTAAGAGTGTCGGGCCTGGAGCGAATCGGGTGAACTGCCACATGTTCTGTGCGAGATGTCTCAAAATTGGTGCGGACGTTGGCTATCGGGGCGAAAGGGGATGCCCTTCTGCGGTGAGAGTGAAACCTCCCCCCGCAGTCCGATTCAGTCGGGCCTCGAGTCACTTCGGCAACGCGTGGCGTTTAGAATTGTGTGCCACCCACCGGATCTGACAACATGGATTTTGCCGATCCCGCTCCCTGGCAGCCGCACGTCTGGCGTAGCGAGTTGAAGAATGCTGTTTCTTCCGCGGCAGAACTGGGTGACATGCTGGGGTTGCCGCTCGACGTTTGCGAAGGCGGAGCGGATGCGGGATTCCCGCTGCGTGTCCCGCGTTCCTTCGTGGCGCGCATGCGGCGGAACGATCCCGACGATCCGCTGCTGCGCCAGGTCCTGCCGACCGCGGTGGAACAGGAACCGGTGTCCGTTCTGCCCGACGGGACGCGATTCAGCCTCGACCCGCTACGCGAGAAGGGCTTTGCGCGTGCGCCGGCGGTGATCCAGAAGTACAGGGGGCGCGCCCTTGTGATCGCGGCGTCGGCGTGCGCCATCCACTGCCGATACTGCTTTCGCAGGCACTTTCCGTACGAGGATCATGGTGCTGACCATCGCGAAGCGGCACTGGCGGCGTTGCAGGAGGATGCGGAGGTGACTGAAGTCATCTTGTCCGGCGGCGACCCGCTGGTACTGACGGACCCCGCGCTGCGTAACCTGGTTCGCGGTGTCGACGCGATCGGTCACATTCAACGCCTGCGCATACATACCCGCCTGCCCATCGTTCTGCCGTCCCGTGTCACGCGGGCACTGCTGGATATCCTCGCGTCGACACGCCTGCGAGTGATCGTCGTCGTGCACGCCAACCATCCGCATGAACTGAATCCGGACACGGCCCGGGCGTTTGCCTGCCTGGCAAGCGTCCGAGGCATCACCCTCCTCAACCAGAGCGTCCTGCTGCGTGGTGTCAATGACGCGGCACCGACCCTCTGTGACCTGTCCGAACGACTCTTCGACCAGGGGGTTCTCCCGTACTACCTGCACATGCCGGACGCCGTTTTGGGTACGCACGGGTTCCATGTGACCGACGAGCGCGCGAGGCGGATTCACGATGCCATGGGCGAGAGACTGCCGGGCTACCTGCTGCCGAAGCTGGTGCGCGAAGAACCGGGCAGGACGGCGAAGACGGTGCTCGCCTAGAAGATCAATCTGAAGTAGTCCGCCAAGCCGATGCCGTACTGATCGCGGTAGTGCATCCAGGAAAGGACGGCGCCGGCGAGGGCGAGTGCGAGGCAGAAAGCGAGAATCAAAAACGACCCGATCACTATCTGGTTGCACAGCAGTGCTCTCAGGAATCTCATCAGGCCCACCGCATCGGTCTCTCGAACGAGCGCTCCATGCCACTAGGATACCCCGCCCGGCGCCCACTGTTTCGAGCTCCCCCCTGCCCTTGAAAAGCGGCGTTGTCGGTGTGATGTTCTCGCCAACGTCCTGCAGGGATTCGGACGCGACTTGAAGCGGAAGAAAAGAGTATTGGTGGGATTGGCCCTGGTGGTTGGCTGCCCGGCTTTCGCACAGGCCTTGCCGCCCGATGTTCTTGTAACAGGTGTTCCGCCTTGCGCCCCGGCTTCGGGTTCAATCGGGTCGGATGCAACCTTGGCCACTCATGCGGGACGCTATCGGTTGACGATGGTGCAACGGGTTGATGGCGTGGACATCGCGTCGGTGCGGGGGACTCTCGTGCTGCATCGGCAGGTGCCGGGGCAAGAAACGCTCGGGCCTGCATCGACGCCCCTATACGGCACCGCGGACCTCGACCTGGGGAAGGTGCATGCTCACCACGAAGGCGACATCGGCAGCGAAGCGGCCCAGGCCCCGGGAGTCCTTGTGCTGGAATTCGACCGGGAAGGAATGCGCCGCATTCTCCTGCGTCTCGGTTCGGCTGCGAACCGGCGGGACAGAGTGCTTCCGGATGGTGCCTACACGGTGATGGAGGTGCGCGAGATTGCGACCAACGGTTTCGCGGGCAGTTGGCGAAGCGGATCGAACAC
Organism: Candidatus Azotimanducaceae bacterium; assembly: GCA_965203615.1. Taxonomy (GTDB): domain Bacteria; phylum Pseudomonadota; class Gammaproteobacteria; order Pseudomonadales; family Azotimanducaceae; genus VXNE01. Next base: position 1,809,484 of record OZ241900.1, on the reverse strand, counting down.
ATCCCGTGTCCGCGGCTATTTCTGTGCGACAGCGTCTCTCGACTCGGGCACTAAGCCATGAAGCGGACGATTGCGGCGCTGTTTGCGGGAGGTCTTTCACTTTTTGCACTGGCCGGTCTCCACTCGGGAGTCGCCAGTGCAGCCGAAGCCACAGCCGAACTCGATGACGGCCTGCTGCACTGGCTCGTGCGTTCGCGCTGGTGGCACCAGGTACCTGGGCAGCCCGCGTTGCCGACGCTGTCGGACATCTCACACGACAGCGTGACCGTGTCGTGGGCGGCGCCGGAGAGCACTGTTTTCGAGATCGCGGATTACGACGTGCAATACCGGGCGGCGGGGACTTCGAGGTATGCCGACTGGGCGCACGACGGCCTGGCCACCGAGGCAACCGTCACGGGTCTTGCGGAGCTCACCGAGTACGAGTTCAGGGTGCGCGCGGTGAGCGAGGCTGGAGGAGGGGACTGGTCGTCGCCGGCAGCAGGCACGACCCCGATCGCGCCGCCGCAGTTCATCGAGGGCGAGAGCGCGCAACGCGAGGTGCGGGAAAACACGCCCGGAGACGAGCCGGTCGGCGAGCCGGTCGCCGCAAACGTGCGCGAAGGTCCACTGCACTACCGGCTTGATGGTTCCGACGCGGGAACATTCCGGGTCGAGGCTTCGAATGGCCAGCTTCGGACGCGGCCCGGCGTGGATTACGACTACGAGACGCGGTCGAGCTACTTGGTCGATCTTGAGGCTTCCAGCGAGCGGCGCGGGACGGCTCGCATCTCGGTTCGGATCTCGGTCGTGGACGTGGACGAGCCACCCGGCAAGCCGGATGCGCCGGTGGTGTCGGCGCTGGGTTCGACGGCATTGCGGGTGACATGGAGTGCGCCGGAGAACACCGGTCCGGCGATAACGGGCTACGACCTGGAGTACCGGGCAGGTGGGGCGCAGGTGTATCGGGACGGGGATCACGCAGGAACGGAGACGCTGGCGACGATCGGGGGCCTGGCGCACGATACGCTATATGAGGTACGGGTTCGGGCGGAGAATGACGAAGGGACAGGGGCGTGGTCGGATACGACACAGGAGCGCGCCGCCAGCGGCGGCGGTGGCGGCGAGGATGACGGGACGCCTGGGTTTGCCCCCGTAGACCAGGCTGCGTTCGACGCCCTTTTCACCGGCAACTTCCTGTCGACGCCAAACTATTTCATCCTGTTCCAGCCGGGTGGTCGCTACAGGGAGAGCAATGAGCATCTGGGCGGCTACACGTATGCGAATACCGGGTCGAACACGGGGACCATGACCCAGACCTACGACGATACGAGCCAGTACGGCGGTAGCTGCACGGTCCAGTTCAACTTTGTTTCAAGGACCAGCGGCACCTTGAGCTATACGTGCGCCGCGGGGCAGAGCAATACGGAAGACTGGCGGCTGGACAGGAATGACCCCGGTTCCTTCGACATCGAAATCATCTGGAGTGGCACCAGGCGCAATGCGGCCGACAATGCGGTTCAAGCCGCGGTTGCGCGGTGGGAGAGCGTCATTTCGGAAGACATCGGCGCAGTCTTCATATCGTCTCCCACATTGTTCGGCGTTATCGACGACATCAGGATCAACGCCCGAATCGACGACATCGATGGCCCGGGCGGGACGCTGGGTAGGGGCGGCGTCCGCTGGATTCGCACATCGTCGGGGTTGCCTGCCGTATCGGCCATCACCCTGGACTCGGACGATGTCAGGCACCTGTCTTCGGGAGCTCTTTATAATGTCGTGACACATGAGATTTCCCACGCCCTGGGGTTCGGCACGCGTTGGAGCAGCCTGGGCCTCCTGAAGAGTCCTTCGGGGAGTGCCGATCCCGGTACCCCGTTGCCGGACACCTACTTTGCCGGTGCGAATGCGATCGCGGCATTCGATACGGCAGGCGGGGCGAGCTATACGGGCGCGAAAGTGCCGGTGGAAAACAACGGCGATTTCGGCCAGGTTGACAGCCACTGGCGAATTTCCGTGTTTGGATACGGTGAACTCATGGTCGGGTCGTTTTCGACGCCGGGGACGCTGCTTCCCATGAGCGCCATCACCGTCCAGTCCATGGCGGATCTGGGCTACACCGTCAACGTCAGCGCAGCCGATGGCTACGCGCTGCCTCCCTTGAGTTCTTCGACACTGCGTGATCCCGTCAGGGCAGCAACGTCGGAGAAACGGGTCCCACTCAAGTGCATCGTGATCCCACCGGCCCCGACAGACGGAGTCACGCTGTTCGAACTGAAGTCCGACCCAACCCGGTAGGGATTCTCGCGGACTCTGTCGGCGCGGGCGCATGTGCCCGCCACGAAGTCGGTCGCGCCAATTGGGGTGCGCCGTATTTCGCTCCGCCCAGGCCCACTTGTCTCCCCGCACCCAGGCACCCGTCATCTCATCGATCTTGCCGGGAATGCGGCGAGTCCGCCAAGCTGATAGGCTCGCGCGTTCAGGGGGTGGGGTCTCTCCCTCTATATTGTTCTGCGCTGGGCGATGCAGTTCTCCAGACGCAGGGGGGACGCGCGTGCTTCGTTACATCGCAAGGCGGCTGCTGCTGATCTTTCCGACGTTGATCGGGATCATCACGATCAACTTCTTCATCGTGCAGCTCGCGCCCGGCGGTCCGGTCGACCAGATGATCGCGAACCTCACCGGGCAGAACGTAGAAGCCACCGCCCGGATCGCCGGAGCGGTCGATGCGCAGCCGCAGCTCGACATGGCCGAGTCGGGGCGCACGCAGTACGCCGGCGCGCAGGGTCTCGATCCCGAACTGATCGCCGCCATCGAGAAGCAGTTCGGCTTCGACCGGCCGCTCCATGAACGCTATTTCAAGATGGTGCGGGACTATCTCACCCTGGACTTCGGCGAAAGTTACTACCAGAACCGGCCGGTGGTGGATCTCGTCGTCGAACGGCTGCCCGTATCGCTGTCGCTCGGCTTCTGGTCGCTGCTCCTCATCTACACGATCTCCATACCGCTCGGTGTCGCCAAGGCGGTGCGGGACGGGAGCCGGTTCGATGCCTGGACGAGCGGCATCATTTTCGTCGGCTACGCGATTCCGGGCTTTCTCTTTGCCGTCTTTCTCATCGTGCTGTTCGCTGGCGGCTCCTATTTCGACTGGTTTCCGCTCAAGGGACTGACGTCCACCAACTTCGACGACCTTTCCTTCTTCGGCAAGATCGGGGACTACTTCTGGCACCTTGCGTTGCCGGTGGCGGCCCTCACCATCGGCGGCTTCGCGATGCTGACGATGCTGACGAAGAACTGCTTCCTGGAAGAACTGTCGAAGCAGTTCGTCCTTACCGCCAGGGCCAAGGGACTGAACCAGAGACGCGTACTTTATGGCCACGTCTTCCGCAACGCGATGCTCATCGTGATCGCGGGATTCCCGGCCGCATTCATCGGCATCCTCTTCACGAGCGCGCTCCTGATCGAGGTGATCTTCTCGCTGGACGGCCTGGGCCTGCTCGGTTTCGAGGCAACGCTGAGGCGTGACTATCCCATCATGTTCGGGACGCTGTTCTGTTTCACCTTCATCGGCCTCGTGATGCAACTCGTCGGCGATATCACCTACACGTTCGTCGATCCCCGCATAGATTTCGAAACGAGGGAAACGTAGGTGGTCGCGCGCTTGGAGACGCCGGAGGCGGGCGCGGTGCCCGGCCGGTTTCGGATGTCGCCTCTCACCCGGCGCCGGTGGGAGAACTTCAAGGCCAACAAGCGCGGTTACTGGAGCCTGTGGATCATCTCCAGCATGGTGGTGCTCAGCATGTTCGCCGAGTTCATCGCCAACGATGCTCCGCTGGTGATGAGCTACAAGGGCGAACTCTATTTCCCGGTGTTGTTCGAGTATCCGGAAACGGAGTTCGGCGGCGTATTCGAGACCGAAGCGGAATACCTTGAGCCCTTCGTGAAGGACCTGATCAGGGACGGCGACGGCTGGTGGGTGTTCCCGCCCATTCAGTTCAGCTACGAGACGATAGACCTGTATACCGAGGGTGCGGTGCCGGAGGCGCCGTCGACCCGCCATTGGCTGGGCACCGACGACATCGGGCGCGATGTCACCGCCCGCATCATTTACGGGTTCCGCCTTTCCGTCCTGTTCGGTCTGGCGCTGACCTTCTTCAGCTCCCTGATCGGTATCGCCGTGGGAGCAACCCAAGGCTATTTCGGCGGTTGGATCGACCTGTTCGGCCAGCGGCTGGTTGAGGTCTGGGCCGGGCTGCCCGTGCTGTTCCTCATCATCATCCTGTCGAGCCTGATCGAGCCGAACCCCGTGGCGTTGCTCCTGTTGCTGCTGCTGTTCAACTGGATGGCCCTGGTGGCGGTGGTCCGCGCGGAGTGCCTGCGCACGCGCAACTTCGACTACGTGCGCGCGGCGCGGGCGCTGGGCGAGTCGGACTCCGTCATCATGACGAAACACCTGCTGCCGAACGCCATGGTCGCGACGCTCACCTACCTGCCGTTCCTGCTCAGCGGATCGGTGGTCACGTTGACTTCGCTCGACTTTCTCGGCTTCGGCCTGCCGGCGGGGTATCCGTCCCTTGGCGAGTTGCTGGCGCAGGGCAAGGCCAACATGCAGGCGCCCTGGCTCGGACTCGCCGGCTTCTTCACGCTGGCCGTCATGCTGACCCTGTTCGTTTTCGTGGGCGAGGGTGTACGCGACGCTTTCGATCCCAGGCGGTCAACGAGATGAGCGACCGGATTCTCGAAGTGAAAGATCTCGCAGTCGCCTTTGGGGGCGAGGAGGTCGTCCGTGGCGTCAGTTTTCACATTGACCGGGGTGAGTCGGTGGCACTCGTCGGCGAGTCGGGTTCCGGCAAGTCGGTCACCGCGCTGTCGGTCATGCAGTTGCTGCCCTATCCGCAGGCTACTCACCCCCGGGGCTCGGTCCTGGTCGATGGCCAGGAGGTGATAGGGGCGGACGAGGACGAGATGCTGAAGATACGCGGCGACGGTGTCGGCATGGTGTTCCAGGAACCGATGACGTCGCTCAATCCGCTCCACCACATAGAGAAGCAGATCGGGGAAATCCTGTTCGTGCACCGCGCGATGGACAGGGAAGCAGCGCGGGCCCGATCACTCGAACTCCTGAACCTGGTGGGTCTGCAACGCGCCGAGGAACGGCTGCGAGCCTATCCGCACGAACTTTCGGGAGGGCAGCGGCAACGCGTCATGATCGCCATGGCGCTGGCCAACGAACCGGATCTCCTGATTGCCGACGAACCCACCACCGCCCTCGACGTGACGGTGCAGGCGCAGATCCTCGCGCTGCTCGACGACCTGAAGCAGCAACTCAATATGTCCCTGCTGCTCATTACCCACGATCTCGGCATCGTGCGCAAGATGGCCGACCGCATCTGTGTCATGACCGACGGCCAGCTCGTGGAGCAGGGTGCCGCGACGCAGATATTCGACTCGCCGAGGCACGCCTATACGAAACACCTGTTGGCGGCGGAACCCAAGGGCGAGGCGACGCCCTCGGACCCGAACGCCCCGGTGGTCATGCGCGGCAAGGATGTCAGCGTGCACTTCAACCTGGCGAAAGGGATGTTCGCGCGGCGGCGGGTGCTAAAGGCCGTGGACGAGGTCTCCGTGACGATTCGCGCCGGGCACACGTTGGGCATAGTCGGCGAGTCGGGCTCCGGCAAGACGACCCTCGCTCTAGCCATGCTGCGGCTGATCAAGAGCACGGGAGAGATCGAACTAGAGGGACAGCAGATCCAGGGGCTGAAGTCGAAGGCGATACGGCCGATGCGCGAACGGATGCAGGTCGTCTTCCAGGATCCCTACGGCAGCCTGTCGCCGAGGCTCTCGGTCGATCAGATCATCGGCGCGGGACTGCGCGTGCATCGGCCGGAGCTGTCCATCCCGGAAAGACGGGCGATCGTCGCCGACGCGCTGAGGGAAGTGGGTATCGACACGGCCATGCAGGACCGCTACCCACACGAATTTTCCGGCGGCCAGCGCCAGCGCATCGCCATCGCCCGCGCCATCGTGCTGCAGCCCAACCTGATCGTTCTCGACGAGCCGACCTCGTCGCTCGACATGTCAGTGCAGGCGCAGATTGTGGACCTGCTGCGAGACCTTCAGCAGCGCCATTCGATCGCCTACATCTTCATCAGCCACGATCTGAAAGTAGTCCGCGCGCTGGCGGACGAGATCATCGTGATGAAGGACGGCGTCATCGTCGAACAGGGGGTCGCGAACGAGGTATTCACGGCCCCGAAGACGCCCTATACGAAGGCGCTGATGTCCGCTGCGTTCGACATCGAGGTGTTGGACACGTAGCTCAGGTGCAAGCGGCGTCGTTACCGAGCGGCGTGATCGAGTCGACCTCGCCAAGATGCGTGGGCCGGGTGGTCGATTGTCAGCACGCGCACGACAAGTATTCGTGTCGATGGTGATCAAGCGTCGTTCATCTGGCTTGGCGGGACCGCGCGTCGCATTTCTGTCAATGACCGTCGCGGACCAACATAGCCGGTACAACCAACGACATCGGCAACGCTCGTCTGCGGGAAATGTGCGTTGCATCGTGTGTGACCTGACATTTCAGTCCCAGGCCTCCGCCGCCTGTTTGCCGATGTCCTGCGCGCGGCTTGCGGCGCCGATCAGGGGCACCAAGAGCGTGGCGAAGATGACGAGACTCATTCCGCCGAGGAGCAGGAACGTCGTCGCCATGCCCCAGAGGTTCAGCACGGCGGCGACCAGCGGTGCGGTCAACGCGAACGCGGCGCGAAAACCGAGGCTCGCGAACGAGTTCGCGGTCGCCCGAAACTCGCTCGGGACGCGCTTGTTCAACGCGTCGCTCAGGATCACGTGACCGAAACCCCGGCAGGCGAAGAACAGCACGCTGACCAGCACGCCGCCGAGGGCGCCGAGGGTTCCGAGGCCCAGGTAGCCCAGCACGGGGCCGATACCCACGACGACCAGCATCGCCGTGCTGCCGAACCGGTCCTCGAGACTCAGCGCATAGCGGCCCGCGGCGGCCGACACGAACGTCAGCGCGGCCCAGAGCCAGCCGTAGTGAACGAGGCCGATGCCGAGTTGCTGCCAGTGTTTCTGCAATAGCCAGATCGCGAACATCGTGGTCAGCGCCCATACGGACATGGCGAGGAACGTGAGGCGCAGCACGGAACCGTTCAACAGCAGGTGGCGGAGCACGGTGCTGATGTTCCGCAGGTGGCTCTCCCGGCCGAGCCTGTTTCCCGGCGGCTCGACCAGGCCGAAGGTGAGCAGGAACGCGATCCATGCCCCGGCCACCTGGGCGTAGACGGCGAACTCCATCGACCAGATGAGCAGCACGCTGCACGTCGCCGCCGCAAGCGCTTCGGACAGGTTCCGGATCGTGAAGAGCCGTCGCACCGCCTTGTGCCGGCGCTGCGCATTCTCGTTCAGGGCAATTTCCGTGTCGTAGAGCAGCGCGAGGTCGGCCCCGGAAATCAGGCTCACGCCAAGTCCCAGGCAGCTCTCGAACAGCGCAAGCTGCCAGAACCCTTCGGCGAACAGGAGGACGCTCTGGCCGACCCCGAGGACGAACGTGCCCATCACGATGACGCGCTTGCGTCCGAGCAGGTCGGCCAGGTAGCCCGATGGCGCCTCCATGATGAGGACCACCGCCGCGAACCACGCCTGCAGCAGGAATATCTCGGGCAGCGTCAAGCCCCGGCTCTCGAAGAAGAGCACGATCACCGGCATCAGGACCAGGAACACCTGGAAGAACGCCAGCGCCAGTATTCGCTGGAGGTTTTTCTCCAATTGTCGTCGCGTCGGCGTCGACATCCTGTCTTTCTCCTCGGAGGGCGTTTCACGCCGTCAATAAACAAAAAACCCCGATGGCTGGAGGCGCATCGGGGTTCCCCGGGTTCCCAAGGGGTGCTTGAGAACGGTTGTCAAAGGTACCTACCCGTTAGCGTCTCCCGTTGGCGGGTCGAACCGTTCCCACCACTGGACGCGCAACGCCGCACTCGACACGGGGTCGAAAGCGAACGTCACGGTCGAACGTTCTGTTTGCATTCGGGTCATGGTGATGGCCGCGAACTCGGAGGCGCGCGATTGTAGGGTCGTCACCCTGCGCTGGCAACCACTGTTTCGATGTCTGAGGTGAAATGTTCCCCGCCGGTCGTTTTTGGGCCGGGGATCGCGGTTGGGTTGTCATCGGTATCACGGTGAGGCAAGCTGACTCGGAACATCGTTGGGTAGTGGATTTGCAATGCCTTGGTGGGCTTGGCTGATAGCCGGAATCGTGTTGATGGTGTTGGAGCTATCGGCCATCGACGCGGCGTTCTACCTCGTTTTCCTCGGTGCCGCCGCCGTCCTGGTGGGCATTGCGGTGCTGGGCGATCCCACCTTGCCGGTCTGGGTGCAATGGTTGCTGTACGGCGTTCTCGCGGTGGCCTCCATGGTGTTCTTTCGGCGCAAGCTCTACGACCGGCTGCGTGGCGGTGCGCAGGGGTTCGACAACTCGACGGTGGGTGAGGTGGTCGAAGTCGCGGAAGACGTTCCGGCGGGCGGCAGAACCCGCGTGGCCATGCGGGGCAGCGAGTGGACCGCAAACAACGTGGGAACCGTGGCGATAGACGCCGGCACGCAGGCTCGCATAGTGGGCTTGAGCGGCGCGGCGGTGAATATAGTGGCGATGTCGGCGGATTCGACGCCGGCCTCCGACGTCTAGGCATTCGAGGGAAGCATGGGGTTTTTCATGGACACAGGATTGATCGTCGCCTTCGTGGTCGCGGTACTGGCCATCATTGTCGTCATCAAGACGGCGGTCATCGTTCCCCAGCAGGGGGCATACGTGGTAGAGAACCTGGGCAAATACTCCCGGACCCTGATGGCGGGATTCCATATCCTCATCCCGTTCCTCGACCGCGTGGCGTACAAGCACACGCTCAAGGAACAGGCCATCGACGTGGAAGAGCAGATCTGCATCACTTCGGACAACGTCCAGGTTGGCGTGGACGGTGTCCTCTACCTGCAGGTCATGGACGCCCGCAACGCTTCATACGGTATCGGCGATTACCTGTTCGCGATCGCGCAACTGGCACAGACGACGTTGCGTAGTGAGATCGGCCAGATTGAGCTGGACAAGACGTTCGAGGAACGCAGCCACATCAACCTTCGCATTGTCGAGGAGCTCGACAAGGCCTCGGACGCCTGGGGTGTCAAAGTCCTCCGTTACGAGATCAAGAACATCAATCCGCCTGCCGACGTGGTATCCGCCATGGAGAAGCAAATGCGGGCCGAACGCGAGAAACGTGCGACGGTATTGCAGTCCGAAGGCGACCGGGACGCGAAGATCAACGAAGCAGAGGGTGAGAAGCGGCGCGTCATCAAGGAGTCGGAAGCGGTCAAGGAGCAGCAGATCAACGAGGCGCAGGGGGAAGCCGCAGCCATTCTGGCGATCGCCGAGGCTACTGCGGAGGGGTTGCGGAAAGTCGCCGATGCGTTGGCCAGCGAAGGCGGTGACAAGGCGATGCAGCTTCGTGTCGCCGAGGACTACCTGGAACGTTTCGGCAATCTGGCCAAGGAAGGCAACACGTTGATCGTGCCCGCGAACCTGAGCGACGTCTCGTCGATGATCGGCGCCGCCACCAACGTGCTGGCGACCTTGCGACCGCCGGCTGGAACGACGACCGGCTAGTCATCGACTGACGGCTTGACGCCCGGTTGGGGCGACAGGTTTTGGGGCTAGATCTGCTCCACTTCTACGGCTCGGCCGGTGTCCGCGGACTCGTACAGCGCGAGGATCGCCGCCATGTTCCGCAGCGCGTCGTCCGGCGGAAACTCGGGCTGTTTCCCCGTGAGCACGCATTCCGAGAACTCGTCGATCTGCACCTCGAAGCGATTCCTGCTGGTCATCTGCATCACTTCGGGTTCTTCGTCACCCCGGGTAATGGTCACGGGCATGGTCTCCCGGAAGGCACCGTTAACGGATATCGTGCCTTCGGTGCCCACCGCGTCGAACACGGTCCGTCGTGGTCCGTCGAAGCTGCAGAAAATGTGACCGACGGCGCCGTTCGGGAATTGCAGCAGGCCGCTCAGGGTGGTGTCGACTTCCACGCCGCTCCGCTTGCGGTCGAATGCCATCGCCGATACGGGTTCCACGCCCATGGCATAGCGCACCGCATACACGGCGTAACACCCGACATCCATCAGGCTGCCTCCCGCCAACGGCTTGCTGAGGCGAATGTCGTCGGGTCTGCGCATCCTGAAGGCAAGGCTGGACTCGAGGTAGGTGACGTCGCCGATCTCGCCGTCCGCGATGAGTTGGCGCACCATGCGGTTCTGTCTCGTCCAGCGTGGCGTGAACGCCTCAACCAGCACCACGTTGTGGGCTTCGGCGGCGGCCTTCATCTCACGTCCCTCGGCCATGGTTGCCGAGAGAGGCTTTTCGCAGAGGATGTGCTTGCCCGCTTCGGCGGCCTTGATCGTCCACTCGTGGTGCATGGAGTTCGGCAGCGTGTTGATCACGGCGTCGATCTCGTCGCTTTCGATCATCTCCTGGTAGCTGCCGAATGCGAGCGGAATGCCGTGCTCCTTCGCTGCCGCTTCGGCTGTTGCGAGGTCGCGGCTGCTGACGGCGACGATTTCTGAGTTGGACGACGCGTTCGCCGCGGGCACGTGGGCGCTGAAGCCGATTCGCGCCGTGCTGATGAGTCCGTATCTGACCGTGTCTGCCATCTTCGTTTTCCCTGTCAATAGGTGAGTTGCTTGTCCACGACGTTCATCATCGGCTCGCCTGCCCGGTAGCGCCGCAGGTTCTCGATGAAGATCCCGACGAGGCGGTCATTGTAGTGCGGCGTGGAACCCGAGCGGTGCGACGTGACCACGACGTTCGGCATGTCCCAGAGGGGCGAATCCGGCGGCAGCGGCTCCTGCGCGAAGACATCGAGACCCGCTCCCGCGATCCAGCCTTCCCGGAGCGCCTGGACCAGGACCTCCTCCTGCACGATCTGGCCCCGCGCGATATTGATCAGGCAGGCGGTGTTCTTCATTCGCCTGAGTTCCGGCTCGCCGATCAGACCGCGTGTCTCCGGCGTGAGCGCGCTGGCCAGAACCACCCAGTCTGACGATTCGAGCAACTCGAACAGCCCATCCGGACCGAGCATCCGATCGACGTGAGGCGAGGTGCGCGTCGGGTCGCGCCGCAGTCCCAATACGCGCATGTTGAGCCCTCGCGCCTTTTCCGCCGTCTTCTCGCCGATCGCGCCCAGGCCGACGATGCCCATCGTGCTGCCGTCAACTTCGCCGAGGTGTCCGCCGCGATACCACTCATGATCGCGCTGCGCCTTGGCGAAGCCATGAAAGTTGCGACACAACGTGAACATCAGGGTTAGTACATGCTCGGCGATCGGTATCGCGGCGACGCCGGATCCGTTGGTCAGCACGACGTCGCTGTTGGCGATCTCGGGGGCGCGGAGCAGCCAGTCGTTTCCCGCCCCTCCGGTCTGCATCCAGCGCAGGCGAGGCATGGAGGCGGGGTCCAGGTCGCTCTGCACGCCGGCGAGTACTTCGACCCTGGGCGCCAGCTCGTCGCGGCGGGCGCGCCACTCCTCGCGCCCGTTTATCTTGACGATCTCGGCCTCGGGTGCGGTGGCGCGGATGGCCTCAAGGTGCTGCTGGGTCATTCGAAGCGCGACGACGATCGTGCCAACTCTCTGGCCACTCATACGAGACTCTCGGGGGAAACTCGGGACCATTTTCGCACGAGATGAACGATCCGCACCTCGACGCCGCCTGACCGGATGCAATTCCTGCGGCGGATTCGCACACGGCGCGCCCTGCCCGATATGCTTACGCGTTTCCGACAGTGGCCCGCCATATGACCGTGAACCGCGTCCTCATAGGCACGTATACGCCTCGCGAACCGGAGCCCGGTGGATCGAGGGGCATTTACGAAGCGACGTTCGACGACGCCACCGGCGAGTTTGCGGTGCGCGGACTCGCGGCGGAGTCACAGAGTCCGGCATTTCTCACCCAGTACGGCAGGTTCGTCTATTCGGTGAACGAACTGGACCCGGGCCGGGTGTCGGCGTTCGTTCTGACTGACGACGGACTCGCGTTCCTCAACACGGTTTCCACCGACGGTGCTTACCCATGTCACCTGGCTGCTACGGCGGACTGGTTGTCGGTGGCGAACTATTCGACCGGAAGCGTGGCGACATTTCGGATCGATGACGGCGCCATCGGCGAGCGCGTAGATTTTGCGCAGCACACCGGCACCGGTCCCAACCCGATCCGCCAGAAAAGCGCACACGCCCACCAGACGTACCTCGCGACGGACCGCGACATGCTGGTGCCGGACCTAGGTAACGACCGGCTCCACTGGTATCGCATCGATGCCGCGGGCGCATTCGTGGGCGAACCTGGCGTGACCCAGCTCGCCGCCGGGGCAGGGCCGCGACATGTGGAACGGCATCCGACCTTGCCGGTCCTGTATGTCATCAACGAACTCGGCAATACGATCGACGTGCTGGAACGAGACGCCGACAGTCCGATGCGGATCCTGCAGACCGTCTCGACCTTGCCGGACGGCTTTGACGGTTCGAGTACCACATCGGAGATCGTCGTGTCCGCGGACGGCCGCCTCGTCTACGGCAGCAATCGCGGCCACGACAGCATCGTGAGCTTCGCCGCCGACGATGCGGGCCGGCTTTCGGAGCCCGAACATGTGTCGACGCGTGGCGAACATCCCCGGTTCTTTGCGCTCGATCCCGGCGGCGGGTGGCTGCTCGCTGCCAACCAGAACTCGGATAACGTCGTCGTATTCGAGCTGAACGGCGGGCGGCCACGCAATGCGGTGTGCGAAACCAGTGTGCCAAGGCCTGTCTGCCTGCATTTTGTGACTGAGGCGAGGGCCGGGAGGAAAGCTGGGCCATGGAATATGTGAACTTCGGAAAGACGGGCGTTCGGGTCAGTCGATTGGCGTTCGGTCTCGGCCTTCGGGGACAGGACGACGCCGCCGAAGCCCAGAGGGCGATCGAGCACGCCATCGCCCAGGGCATCAACCTCATCGACTGCGCCAACATCTACGGCCCGATGGACGACCGGGCGAACATCAGGATGTCCGAAGCTATCCTCGGCAAGGCGATCAAGGGAAAGCGGGACGATGTCCTGATCACCTCGAAGGTCGGCAGCGAAGTCGGCCGGGGGCCGAACGACCAGGGGCTTTCGCGGTACCACATCATGCGCGAGGTGGAGACTTCCCTGCGTCAGCTCGATACGGACCACATCGATTTCTATCTGATGCACCGGTTCGACGAGGCGACTCCGCTGGAGGAGACCGTCAGGGCCCTGGACGATCTGGTGCACTCCGGCAAGGTCCGCTACGTGGGGTGCTGCAACCACGAGGCATGGCAGGTCTGCAAGGCGCTCTGGGTGGCGGACCGGCTGAACGCGGTCCCCTATATGCTGGTGCAGAACATGTACAGCCTGCTCAATCGCCACCTGGAGAAGGAAATGTTCCCGTTGCTGCGGGATACGGGCCAAGGCGCGATGGCATACAGCCCGCTGCACATCGGACTGCTGAGCGGGCTCTATACCCCTGGCGCGCCGCCACCCCCTGGATCGCTGTTCGCGTCGCGCCCCCCGGCGGCCTACGCCGCGATGGCGGGCGAAGATGCGCAGAAAGTCATGGCTGCCGTCATCGAACTGGCAGGCGAACTGGGCAAGACGCCCGCGCAGTTGGCCATCGCGTGGGTACTGTCGCACCCGGAAATCACGTTGGCGATCACGGGCAGCGACACGGTGGAACACCTCGACGACAACCTCGGCGGCGTCGGCTGGACATTGGACGAAGCGGTGCGCGAGAAACTCGATGATATCTCCGCACCGTTTGTCCGCTAGGCGGACAAGTGTTCCGATTCGGGGACGGCAAGGTGATGTGTGAACTTGGCGATATACTGCAACAATGGGTTTCGATAGCGACAAGGCGCGCAAATTCATCGATTTGGGCGACCGCGACATCGCGCCGTTCTTTGCTGGCAGGGTCGCCGAGATCCGGCATTTCGAGAGCTCGTTCAACACCCTGGATTGGGAGGAAAAGAGGACCGCCGCGTTCCGCATCTTCCAGGGCGCGCCCGGGTGCGGGAAGACGTCATTGGTCGAACACCTGCGGCAACGCCATTCGGACGACACGCTCTTCGTCGACATCCGCAGGGGGCATCTGGCCAGCGAAGAGGCATTGCTCACACAAATTCGGCAAACCGCCATTTCGGTTGGTTCGCTGACGGGCAAGACCATCGCGGCGTTCGGTCAAGCAGTAGGCGCGTACCTGCGGGTTGCGCGGCCGGGTGGCGACGAGGCGCGCAACTTTGTCGCCGACCACGCGACCAGAAACGCCAAGGTCGTGCTGTTCATGGACGAAGCGCAGTTGGTCGGCGAAGACCAGCAACCCGGACTAGGACTGCTTCACACCTCCGGATTGGGATTCCCGACCGTTGCCGTGTTCGCGGGTCTCAGCCACACCGCCGGCAGACTCAGGAGCATCGGTGGCCTTTCGAGACTTCCCGACAACGCCATCGCCAACATGGGTACCATGAGGGAGAGCGAATGCGCCGAATCGACCGCGCAGCTATTGGAAGCCTACGGCGCGGTCGGCGACGATTCGGAGAAGGAGCGGGCGTGCTCGACCGTGGCGCGCTTGTCTCGCGGCTGGCCCCAACACCTGCACGGAGCCCAACGGGCCTTGTGCCGCGAACTCCTGCGCACGGACGGCGTGTTGGGCGGAGTGGATTTCTCTGCGGTAGGCTCGGAGTCCGACCAGGCCCGACACGACTACTACAATACTCGGCTGTCGGACACCGTGCTCGACCTGGTCCCCGCTGCCACCGCGAAGGTCGTCTCCAACCTGAGCGAAAGGCGTCCGCACCGCATGTACGATCTGGAAGGGTTGTGCGAAGAAGTGATCTTGCGCATGGAACTGGACAAAGACCGCAGGTTCCGGGCAAGCCCGGAGGAATTCGCTGACGCGCTGGTCGAACGCGGGGTCGTGGCCATCAGCCCCGGCGGTTGGTACGACGTCGCGATCCCCTCGATGCTCGACTGGCTCACGTCCATCGACCGAGTCCGACCGGAGTAGGGAACGGTCACGACGGATCACGCCCGGGCGCGTGGGCGGAGACGTAGCGCATTAGGCTCGGGATACCGGGTTGCTAGGCGTCTTCGGCATCGGGCTTCCAGACAAAGTCAACCATCGCGAGATGATCGCGCCGCTGCAGAACCTCGCCGATGCCGTCGACGCCGGTCGACTCGGCGATCATCGCGTTCAGATCGTCGCTGCGTAGCGTCGGACGAGCAGAAAACAGTCTGGCGACGCTCGCCGCGAGCGGCAACAGTTCTTCCCGCTCGAGTTCCTCGCGCCGATCTTCATAGTAGGCGGACCGCTGCGCGCCAAAGTCCACGGCCGCCTGCGCGACGAGCGCATGGTCGATGCGCGTGCGGCGCGCCGTCCGGGCTGCGGACCACAGCGCCGAGCCCCAGAGTTGCAGGAAGTACGGATAGCGTTGACTTTCCTCGACAACGTGTGCGAGCGCGTCGTCGTCGAAAGTGATCGGGGGTTGATCGGCGAGCATCGGTCGCGTCAATGCCTGGGCCGACCGACGCCTCGGCATCCAGGCGTCCAATGCCCATCTTCTCGCCGCGGCTCCAGAACGTGGCCGACATGTCGTTAAGGTGTCTTTGCAGGCCGGGCGTACCCGCCATGACCAATAGGAACGGTGCTTCCGCAGACATGGTTTGACTGGCGTTCAACAGCGCTTGTCCGGCTTGCAGCGGCAGCGTGTGCGCTTCGTCCAGCAGCAACACGAGAGGCTTGCGCTTGCAGCGCGCCGCCAGCAGCAGCGTCAGAGAGCGGCTGCTGGCCCGCCAGTTCCCACCCCAGGCGGCCGATGCCCACCGAGAACGACAACGTGTCCGGGCGCAATGCCGTAAACCGACTCGGCGGCACCAGGCTGGTCGCGAGTTGGTCGAGATCGGCAATTTCGTTGGGCGTCAGCCAAACGACATCGCACGGGGTGTCGCGGGAGTCGATCTCTCGGTGAAACCACCGCAGAAGGGCCGTCTTTCCGTTGCCGCGTGGACCCGAGAGAATCGCCCCGCGCGGCGCACCCTCGCCATGCTCAAGGTATGCGAACAGGTCCAGCAACTTGCGCTGTTCATCGCTTCGCCCCGCAAGGTAGGGAGGCGTCCGGCCCCAACCCGGGACAAAGGGATTCGGACCCCGTCGTTCATCCATGGAAGGAGCATAGCAACCTCCGCCAGCAAACGCCGTGAAGGTCCCGGGGGTTCTTGAGCGCGACCGGTCCTAACGGGTCTGCCCAACCCGACTGCGGTGGATAGCTGGTGCAGGTGCTGGGGCAATCGGTCCGGGCAGCGCGATCTGGGCAGTTCACCCGGCGCGCGCCAGCGTAGGAGATCTCGTGCGTAGACGTAGGACCAAAAGCGTGTGTGTCCGAAGTGCGTAGAAGTGCACAGCGGAAAGTGCAGCCGATGAGTTCGCCTTGCTTCTCGCCTATCTCGTCGGTACGGTCAAACAATATTCAGACTACGGATGACCCGTATGAAAACTACCATCGAGCTCCCCGACGAGTTGCTGGAGCAGGTTCGCCGCGTGGCTCGGCGGGAGGGCGCTTCGCTGCGTCGACTCGTAGAGGAAGGTCTGCAGCGCAGCCTTGAAGCCCGCCGGAAGGCGGAACGCCGGGATCTGGACTTTCCGGTTTACGGGGGCAGCGGGCTAGCGCCCGGGTTCGAGGGTGAGTCCGAGTTCAAACGAGGAAATCGTTATCCATCTCGATGATGACCGGGGCCCCTGGAGCCCATTTCTCCCCCGGGAGATCATCAATCGGCCCCCTGTATTCGAGGTCTACGCGCGCGGATTTGATATGGGGTACGACGCTCGGTGTTCCGAGAACCAGATGAAGACGCGTATCTGGCGGACTGGTAATCGGAGTGCCGGAATTGAATCCCGGTCGGCTCTCATGGTGAAAGTCCCTGTACAGGTCGACGAACCCTCGGGCGCACAGTGAAGTCAGCGCGTCGCGTTCCTCTGGCGAACGGTTGAGAGTGTCTGGCTCACTCTCGCCGTCGAGGACGATATTGAAGTCCCCGCACAGGAACATGGGCTTCGGTGTGCGGGGCTGCTCGGCGATGCACTGCTCTAAGCCCCGGAACCACCTGACTTTGGCTTGGATCGAACGTCTGACCTCGTCCTTGGTGCTGCCCCCGCATGGGGCGTAGGGAGCGTAAACGGAAGCAACCTGGACGCGACCCGCGTCCACCGCGAGTAGCCGGCCATCCGTCTTTCGTCCGGCCAAACCTCGCTGGCGAACTTCTAGTTCGCACCCATCCTGCAGAAAGTCCTGCCTGACCAATATGGCGACACTCGCGAGTTCGCGGTCGGCGAGAAGTTCCTCAACGTGATAGCCGACCTCCTCGATCGCCTTCCTCGGGAATTCGTCTCGGCGATTGCGGGAAACCCGGATCTTCTGCAACGCGACTATATCCGGCTGCCGCCTGTGCAGCCAGTGGCGGAGATGTGGGAGTCTTCGATTCACGCTGTTCACGGACCAGGTTGCGATCTTCATGGAGGTTGCTCTCGGTCACCATTGCCGTCCAGTCTGGTCGGACCGTTTGGAACGCCACGACATGGATGGCTTGAACCGTTCCCGCCGACGGGTGCGGCCAGGGCGTTGCAAGCAAGGCGTTGTGGGACCACATCGACGTCGACGCCGCGGCCTGTACGATCTTCGCAGACCTCATGAAGTCCCACCGCGTTTCGCTGGCGAACCGCACCCTTGACCCTCGTCGACCACGGGCAATAGCGGTGTCGAGATATCTTGCTCCCCGTCGCTGTCTTTGTGTTTCCCTCACGGCCGCATGTCGCGCGAATCCAAGACCGTGTAGCTCTTGATCAACTCACCCACGCCCGCATCCGCCCGGCCCTTTCTGCGGGGTTTGCCGAAGTGGTACAGCACATACCGGCCTCCCCACTGGTTGACCACATCCACGCCGAGCTCATTGCACAGTGCATCGTAGCGTTGACGCCATCCGGCGTTCCGCTGGATCGCCAAGAATACGTCTCGTATCACGTGGTCCGTGGGGTCTCGAAAGCCAGACAACGCAAGCGCGTCATGTACGAGCTCCCTTACGCCTTCGGTTTTGCCACCACGGCGGTGTGTGAGTTCGTTCATTTGGCGTCTTCCTCCCAGTTTATCCCGGACAAGGTTAGCACCGCGCTTTCGGGCGACAGATAGCGCCTGTTTGAGCGATATACTCTCTCGATCCAGACAAGAGTCGAGGCGTCTCATGGAAGCGCGCGAAGCGGTCGAGTTGGCAAAGAGCTACGTCGTTGAGATGTTCGATGCCGAGCCGATCAAGGAGGTTGGCCTGGAGGAAGTGGAGATCCAAGGTGGTTCTTGGTTGGTCACCATCGGATTCACTCGGATGTGGCCCGAGTCGAGCGGCGTGATCCGTACGTTGGGTGGATCCACGCGGACGTACAAGCAGCTACGCATAGACGACGAGACCGGATCCGTTCAATCCCTACGGCATCGCGACGTGAGCGGTACAGGCATAAGCGGTGCGTGACGGGGTTTACCTCGATGCGAGTCTTATTGTCTTGCTGGTGGCTGGTCTGACAGGACGGGCCGTGATCGCCAAACATCGGCGGCTCCGGGGATACACGGCTGAGGACTACGATGTTCTATGTCGACTACTTGGGCAGTCCCGTCACGTGTTTGTCACGCCGAACACGCTGACGGAGGCTTCGAACCTGTTGGCGCAGCATGGGGAGCCTGAACGGTCAATGCTGTTCCGCACGCTACGAGGTCTGATGAACGAGAGTCGAGAGGCAGTAGTGGCGAGCAAGGACGCGGCGGGTCACCAAATGTTCGTGGCACTCGGGCTGACCGATGTCGTGCTGCTGGAAGCCGTTTCGTCGGCGACACCCTTGCTTACGGTGGATCTGCAACTTTACCTGGCAGCGTTGGAGGGTGACGGGCAGGCGGCGATCAACTTTAACCACCATCGGTTTCTGGATGCGTAGATGCTCGCTGCTCGATCCGCCGGGGCGTTCGCGGGTTGGGGATCGGCAGCCCACCACAAGACGATGTGTGGATGGTCCGTCGACGCACCTGCAATCCGCCGGCGGTTAGAGTACCGTTCCGGGACATGTTGGCGCGGTACAACAACCTGCTTGGGGCGACTGCGCGCCTCTACGAACGCCATCGGGCGAACCGCCGGGACTTCTTCAACGTATTCATGGTTCTTCGGAGCGCGAGCGACGAGGTGAATCTGCACAGCCGCTTTCTGCATGCCCTGCTTGACCACCAGGATGCCCTGAGCGGCGAGCGAGAGAACCTTGAGGGTTTCGTCAGGGGGGTCGCGCAGGTGGAGGATTTCGCCCTGGCCAACGCGCGGGTGGACCGGGAGTCGAACCACATCGACCTGCTGATCTCCAACGAGCGCGAAGCCATCGTGGTCGAGAACAAGATCTGGGCAGGTGACCAGGAATTGCAACTCCAGCGTTACCGGGACTCACTCGTCCGCCAAGGCTATGACGCGGAGTCAATCACGTTGCTGTACCTGACGCCGTATGGGCACGAACCGTCAGAAAACAGCGTTGGCGAGATTCCCCTCGAGCAGATTCAGCAAATCTCTTACCGGGACGACTTGCGCGACTGGCTCATCGGCTGCCAGCGACGTGCCTTCGACGACCCCGGACTCCGAGAGTCGATCGCGCAATATTTGCGGCTGACACTCAAAATGACCAACAACGACTACGACACCGACCACATGAATGAACTGAAGAAACTGCTGCTACACGACGACAATGTGGTCCTGGCGAGTCATATCTCCAGTTCGCTGGTGGACGCTGAGGCCTATCTGGTAAGAGCGTTCTATTGCGTGGTCGACCGAGTACTCCGTAGTGAGATCGAGGATCTACCCGAGGTCGATCCCGATTGGAAATACCTCGCGCAGGAGCCTGAAATCATCAGGTGCATCCGAGGGAGGGGCAAATGGCGGAACTCTGGATTGTATTACCGGTTCTCTGCGAGTGCTTGGCTGCATGTGGGTGGATCAGACCGCCTCTGGTTCGGAGTGTCCTGTTCGGCGGGAGACGACGCCGACTTGCACGAGGAACTCAAGAACGCTTTGGCTATCGTCGGCGGTCGTCATCATGCGCACGATTCCGCGCCATGGTGGCAGTGGCTTGACGAATTGCCGGCGTGGGGCAGCGCGGATGAATGGCTCCACATCCGTGATCCCAATGAGCCCACACTCGAGTTCCTCTCTTCAGCAGACTCGGTCGAAGAGTTTGCTCAGAGTATTGCGCACGCAGTGAGCAATCTTTGGAGGGCGATCAAGAAGAATAGACTTGCCAGCCATCTCTAGCCCGGGTCGGTGATGGATTGGGCAACTGCGTGAAGTTCGACCTTTCGGTTGAGGAATACGGCAATGCCATTAGTTCAGCAGTGGGTCTCATAGCTAAACGTCCCACCAGACCCCGTCATTCTTCTGGATGACGTTTTCGAAAAACTCGGCGAACCGTCCTGTCTCGAACGAGTGGAGGGCACCAGCATCTGCGGCGAGAGCGCTTCCGCAAACGGCTGAAGATCCTTGACAGCCGCATGCCCGGAGGTGTGGATTGTATTCCACGCAACCCCGCGCCGCTCGAGGGACCATGACACGTTGCGTGTACTCGTCCCTGAGGTAGCCAAGTAGGGCATGACCCATTTGATTCAACGGCTTATGTGATCTTCCAAGAAAGACCCGCTATGGTTCCGCATAGCCCGATTCCGGCGCTATGCCATGTCCACCCACGCGTCGAACTCGTGCACGGGGTCGCAGATTGCCGACAGCCCCGTGGTGCCCCGGTTCCCGATCTGCACTCCGTGGAACCGAGTGCCGGCATCCCTCGCCGACTGGATTTTCGTAACTGCGCCACCGCGCGGTGTGGGCCACTCGCCATCGCTTGCCACGAGTACGTCCGCCCTTCTCCACGCCGGTTCCGACAAGCGCTTCACCAGGAGCTTCATCACGTCGCGGGGGTCGGTCCCGCCATGGAATGACATGCCTAGGAAGTCGAGGAGGCGACCGATGCCATCCGTGGACAGATCCAGTTCGTGCTCCGCCGTCTGCCCTGGGCCGCTGAACGCGTAGACGTAGCATCGGCGACGCTCCGCGTGTGCTGTCCTCAACGCTTCCAGCACCAGCGCTTTCGCAACCGTCTCGGGCGCCCCGTGCATAGAGCCTGATGTATCGACTACGGCCACGATAGGTCCCCGCTCGCGACGAGGCGCAGGATGTTCAACGGCACTTTCCCGTTCGGCCCACGACCGCTCGATCTCGACCCCTTCGACCCGGTACGTCAGCAAAGCTCGCTCCGCCCGGCGCGCGTGCCACAGATACCGCAGGACCGGATGACCTAGCATCGCGGCCTCCGACGGCAGCATCCGCGGAATCGCGTCGCTGAGTTCGACCCCTTTGGTCTCCTCGGGCACCAGCGGCGTGCGGATCTCGCGCAACTCCTCTTCCAGACGCCGCACCGGATCGAACAATCGATCCGCCATGCTGTCGTCGATATCCGGCACCTCGGATATCTGCAGACGTCCCAGCGCCGAAACGATCTCGCGAAGCTGTGGAAGCTGCTCCAACAGTTTGCGAAGCTTCAATACCTTACACCAGCCCACATGTCGCAAGACGCCGAGCGAGAGATCCCACCCGCGCCCCAGCATGATCCCCAGATCGCCGAACACATCGGCGATCGCGGCCCATACACGCACCCTTTGCTCCCACGTCTCGACGAGTTCCGCATCCGCGCGCGCCAGCCGTTGCGACGCCTCGCGCTCTAGGTCTCGACGCAATTGAGCAAGCGTCTTCTTGTCCACGCCCGGCTCGTCTTCGTCCGCGATGTGCCGGGCCTGCCACTTTGCCGCCAGATCCGAGACCTTTCGTTCCAGCCCTGTAAACTGCGCCAGTTTCTCCAGTTCCGTCAGGCGAGCTCGCAGTTCGTCGAGCGCCGCTACCCGGCTACCAAAGGCTGTGAGGACATCCGTCAGCAACTCATCGACCAGATTCGGCTGCCTTTCGCAGAAACGCGCGATGCCCAGCTTGTCCAGAGCTTCGCGGGCTCCCCATACAGCTTCATGCGGCCAATCGTCTGCGTGCGGCACCCGGCCCTGCAAAAGAGCACCACGCCATGCCACGACCCCGTTAACTCGCTCTTCGAGACTGCCGAAGGGAAGAGCCACGATGTCGTCGAAGAGCGCATCAGGACATTCCTCGAGAAACGCGAAACCGGTTTTCAGCGCCGTCGCGTCGAAAGGCTCAACGCGCTGGGCAGCATGATCCGACGCCTGCGCTGCCACGCCTACGACGCCTCGGACTCTTCGTCCCAAACCGGGGCGTCCTCTGCCTGCGGCAGGGATTCGTATCCCCGGATGATCCTGTCGACCCGATCCACGAGCCTCCCGGCATCCTCGTGTTGCGCTTGGAGCTTCGCCGAGGCCGGGTCCACAAATTCCGGCATCACCCAAAGGTGGGTCGTGAGTTCGTCGTTCAATGATCGGATCCGGTCGTCCAAGCCCTCCTGGAACGAAGTCACCCGCTTACGTACCTTCTTCAGGTCCGCAAGGCGTTGTTCCACGTAGACGCGCGGATGCCGCATCGGCTCGACAGCCGGTTGCAGTTTCACCGTGAACCAGTTGCTCGGTTTCTCCACATGCTCGACGATATAGCTTGATTGGTAGCGATATCCGCTACCATCCATCAGTTCCTTTAGCTCGGTCCGGGTATAACCCTTCCCTTCGTTTGTACGATCAAACTGGCGATTCCGATAGTACTGGCTTGAATCTGGCCCGAGGAACAGCGGCTCTCCGTCCCGGTACTTTTGGCCTTCCTCGTCCGTAGTCTCGCTGCCATCGCCACGCAGGTAGAGGCGCCGACCTTTCGAGTCCTGCTTGACGCGTTCCTCCTTTCGATGCTTGTCGAGCCGACGTTCCAATGCGCCGACAAGCCGGATGAGTTGATCGGGCTTCGTCGCCACGGCTCCGACCCGCGAGGCATACCACTCGTACGCCTTCGCGCGGTGTTCCTTCTCCTCGCCGAGACAATGCTGAAGCAGCCAGCAGTCCCAGTCTCCGACCGTGTCCCGTCCATTGGTCCAAGCCGATGTCCTGAGCAGCTTCGCCACCTTCCGCCAGCGCCGGTCCGAGACCCGGATCCCTTCAGCCATGCACCAATGCCTGAGGTCGCCGAGCAATGCCAGGACGCCCTCCGGAATCCTCACTTGTTCGGCCCCCGCCCGTATCTGGTGGAGGTCATTAGGCGTCAGCCTCAATTCGGCCGCGACCTGGGGATCACCCTCTTCGTTCAACGACATTAGTTCCTGGAACGCATCTCCAGAAACCGGCGAAATATGAAGGCGCAGGAGGAAACGGTCGAGAAGCGCATCGAGTTCCTCTCCCTCCGGGAGTTCGTTGCTGGCTCCTACGACGGCCAAAAGCGGCGCATCGACCGCTTCGGCACCGTTGTGGAACACCCGCTCGTTGAGCAAGGTCAGCAGCGAATTCAGGATCGCACTATTGGCCTTGAAGATCTCGTCCAGGAACCCTATGGATGCCGTCGGAAGGTACGACTCGGTAAGCCGTTCGTACCTGTCCTCCTGCAACCCGGAGATCGACAGCGGTCCGAACAGTTCCTCGGGGACCGAGAACCGCGTCAGCAACCGCTCGAAGTACGTCCCGTCCCGGATCGCCAACCGCAGGCGGCGTGCCACGAGACTCTTCGCCGTTCCGGGCGGGCCGAGCAGCAACAGGTGCTCGCCGGACAGCGCCGCCAGCAGCCCGAGACGGACTGCTAGGTCGCGCTCCACCAGTCCGGAAGTCAAGTGGTCGCGGATTCTCCGCAGCTTTTCGACCAGCGGTCGTGTGCTCGCTATGCCCCCGCCAACATCATCGCTATTCGTGGCTTCGCCCGCATTCAGCTCATCCGTGTCTACTCTTGTGTCTACCCTCACTTGTCCTCCAATCGTCCTGCGTCAGCTTGGCACGCGATTCATTGCGCTTAGTCCAGTCCTGTGGCGCGATGCCACATGTAGCTTAACGCCAACTGGATTGCTGGGACCTTACGAACGACGATCCGCCCAGAAGAGGGGTGTTTTCTGCGACGGTGCGACTCAAACGGCCGACGATTCGTTCCAGCTTTCAACTACTCGGCGCGCGGGATAGCTGACGCACTCCCGCCCTGATTTTGTCCTGCACCTCGCGAATCCTGCGGAAGATGGCCCCCGCGTCGTAGTCGGCACGTGCGGCGAATCGGTCCCGAACCGCTCGGACTATCAGGCACGAAAGATAGAGTGCGTGGAATCCCATGCATCTCACTACTTCATTGTGGCAAGATCAGCGCGGTGCGAATGCAATCGGCGGTGGCAAACCAATAGTGACGTGCTGCTCAATCGGACGGAGCGGTACCGGGCTCTGAAGGGCGCAGCTCCAGAGCGTAGACTAGGTCGAAGCGCCGCAATGCACTGCACCTTTACGTAGGAGCTACGGCTATCGGAGGATGATTTGAGCCCAGCAGATTTCGTCGAGGTCTTCCTTGGCAAGCGAAAGTTCCCAGAACCCGATGGTCGTCGTCTCTTTGAATACGATTGTGGAGACAGGGAATACCTTGATCTGAGCAACGCACTTGAGGAACTCGGCGATCCATCGCACCTCCGACAAGCTTTCGACGGCTACGGTCAAGTCTTGGATGACGACGAACCCGATTGGGATCTAGAAGCCGTGCTGACGATGGCGGCGTTTGTACTATATGGGGCCGAATGGTTCAGACGAAATGAACCGCCACCTAGACGCAAATGGTCGCGACTGTTCGCGAGTATTGGGTGGCCGGGAGAAAACTATCAGGAGTTGTACCCGGCAATCGTCCGGGGCTTGGAATGGTGGCGAACAACGGTGATACGGACGCCGACCAAGACGTTGTATTTCGACACACTTGCATATCAGGGTGGGCAGCGTGTGGAGGGTCTGTTGGTCATGGAGTTCCACCTCGTAGACGAGAGTGATCGTGAGGCGTTCTACGCGCCAGCAAACGCCCCGGCCTGGTTCGAGGCCCAAGGCATTCGCGTGGAGAAGCGAAGGCCGGATCCCGCACCGGTGCGGATAGCGGCGACATTCGATTTCGGTTGGGACCAACCTTGGGCCTATCCGTGACGAAGGAGATCAAATGGAGCAATCGACAATGCGCCGAAAACTCGCGAGGGCGTGTTACGGTGGATCTGGACCTTTACGTGCAGCCTTGGAGGGCGGCACGCAGGCGGCAATCAACTTTCACCACTATCGGTTTCCAGATGCGTAAGTGCTCGCCACTCGGTCCTCTGGGCCTTGTCTTGGTCAGGAAGAACCCACCATGGCCTCGCTCGCCTGGATGAGGCACCGAATGTAGCCGAGCGCGTAAGCCTCCCCGATCGACCCCGTGCCCTTGCCGTCGCCGCAGTCGAGGATGTGATCCGGCGTGATCATGCCGTCGAAGCCGACCTCGCGCAGCGCGCAGACGATCTTCAGGAGGTCCAGGTAGCCGTTGTCCGGGAAGGTTTCCTGGAAGTTTGGAATGGGACCCGACGTGTTGCGCAGGTGCACCTGGGTAATGTGGCCGGCCGGCCCGAACTCGCGAATCGCCGCCACGATGTCCTCGCCGGTGCCGTCTTCTCCCGGCATTTCCGAAAACGTGCCGACGCAGAACAGGGTGGCGCTGTAGGGGTTGTGATCCACCGCGTCGAAGGCGTGCCGGAACGATGCGACATCGCGAAAGATCCGGGCGACGCCCTGGTGTGTCAGCGGCGGATCGTTGGGATGCAACTGGAGGCGAACGTCGGCTTCCTCCGCGACGGGCAGCATGCGCTCCATGAAGTAGAAGTAGGTCTCCCACATGTCGTCGTCGGAATAGGTGCGGTCGTACACGTTCGGCGTTGCCAGCGCCGCCGCCTGTTCGAAAAACCGTGTGCGCGCGCCGCGCGAGGTCGTTTCGCCGGTCATGCCCGCGCCGCCCGAGTGCCACGCGTAGGTCGTATGACGTATGCCGGCCTTGCCGAGGTCGCGCAGGAAGTCCTGGAAGGTCTCGATGTCCCTGTCGCGGTCTGTGCCTCCGGTGGTGATGGACGGACGGTTGTACATGTCCTGGAGCATGACCTCGTGGATGTCGAGCCCGGCCTTCGTGACCTTGTCCTGGACGCGGAGCAGGTCGTCGAAGTCGTAGGTCTCGGCGAACATCCGCACTTCGATGGTCTCGACGCCCATGTTCCTGAGATAGCTCAGGTGCGACGGCGTGAGCTTTTCCGGGTACTGGAAACTGACCCCTAGTTTCATGTTGGCCTCCCCCAATGGACGTACCAAGCCTATCAGCCGCAGGGAGGGCTCGATAGCGTCGGCTGAGTCACGCATTCGGGGCATGGTATAGACTGACTTGATTCAAGCCCGAACATAGTTACCGAACGCGAGTCGGTCAGCACAAACCTGACGGCCCGCCAGGGGAGCATTGCGGTCGTTTCGGGCAGCGGGGGATGGAACGAAGATCCGCGATGGCATCACGAGAAACAGACACCGGGCGGATCGACTTCAAGAAGCTGGTCATCGTCGGCGTGCTGAACATGGCGCAGAGCTTCCCGCAGTCGTTCACGGGCAGGGCGCTGCCCTTCATGTTCAGGAAGCAGGGTCTGCCGCTGGACCAGTTCTGGCTGCTCGCGTTGCCGACCTATCCGAATTCGTTCAGGTGGCTGGTGTCGATCGCCGTCGACAACTTCGGCAGCGAGCGTTTCGGTTATCGGAAGAGCTGGGTCCTGCCCTGCACGCTGGTCGGCACGATCGCCTACTCGGTCCTCGCGTTCATTCCGCCGACGGTGGCCGCGGTGTACGTCATCACAGGAATACTCCTGTTCAAGGCAATCGTGATGGTCGCCCAGGACGTTGCCATCGATGCGTATGCAGCGGAATCCATGAGCGAGAGAGAACGGCCGACCGGGACGGCCATGATCAACTGGCTGGCGGGGGTCGCCAATCTGGCGGGCGGCAGTACGGTTGCCCTGGTTCCAAGAATCGGATGGACGCCGACGATGATGTCCGCATCGGCGCTCCTGCTTCTTGCGGTTACGCCAGCCATGATCCGTCGCGAACACCCCCCGCCCGAGGCGCGGCGGACGCGCCAGGCGCGCGGTGACCACGCCAACATTGTGATGACGCTGTTGAGGCCGGAGTCTCTTTACATCCTGCCGTTCGCGTTTTTTTGGGGATTCGGTGCCGGGTTCATTGGACCGATGATAGGTGCCTTCTATGCCGACATGGGACTGAGCATGACCCTGTATGGCCTCTTTCCCTTTGGCGACTTTGCCAGTTCCACCCTGACCGCCATTGCAACACCGTTGCTGGTCCAGAAGATCGGGTTGCGCAGGACGGCGCTGATCGGTGTCTGTGTCATTCCGATAGAGGCTGCCATGTACTGTGCGTTCGCGCTGACGTCCCTTCCCTCCTTTCCGGTGCTGATCGTGATGGTCTCGGTATTGGGTTTCGTCACGGGGCTTTTCAGCTATCCGGTCACCATTTCGCGCTTTCGCTGGGCATCCAAGGCGCAGGCCGGCACCGATTACGCGCTCCAGTCGAGTCTTGCAGGTTTCGGCGTCGCGACAGGGGCATTGGTTACCGGCTTTCTCGCCGACGCGGTGGGCTGGGTGTACTTCTTCCCGATTGCGAGCCTGTTCTCGCTGACCGCAGGCGTGTTCTACGTTGGAATGTTCAATCGCATCGAGAGACTGGTCCAGGAACGCGAGGAGGCGGAACTCGATCCAACGTCGACGCATGTGTCCGAAGTGAGACTCGCCCGCCTCGTGCAGTTCCTGACTCGGTTGATCGAAGGCGTGGGTGTCGCGACATTAGGCCCAACCGAAAAAGATAAAT
Source organism: Candidatus Azotimanducaceae bacterium (assembly GCA_965203615.1). Classification (GTDB taxonomy): domain Bacteria; phylum Pseudomonadota; class Gammaproteobacteria; order Pseudomonadales; family Azotimanducaceae; genus VXNE01. The sequence goes on along the minus strand of OZ241900.1, from coordinate 1,781,531 downwards.
CGCGGGACAACAAGTGAGTCCTGCGTCCGGTCGATCAGCAAGAGCTCAGCGCGAGGGCCGTTCGTCGCACATCACGGCGATGCGATGCAGTTCGCGCACCTCGTGGATGAAATCGGCCGCTCCCGCGTGCAGCAGGCAGCGCTGGTCCCAGATGACCAGCGTCCCGACCTCGTAGCGAAAGCGCGCCTGGTACCGGTTGCGGGAGCAGTGCAGGAACAGGAAGTCGAGCAGCGCCCTGCTCTCGTGCGCCTCTAGCTGCACGACGCGCTGGGCATAGTTGAGGTTCACGAAGATCGCCTTCCTGCCCGTTTCCGGATGCGTGATCACGAGCGGGTGCCTCACCGACTTGTTGGTGAGCGTCGGGTCGATGATGCGGCCGTCGTGCTCGACGTCCAGCGGGTCGAGGAACGCCTTCATCGCGTCGGAGAGATCCTCGTAGGCCTTGTACTGCGACGCGAACATCGTGTCGCCGCCCACCGCAGGCAACTGCCGGGCAAGCAGCATCGTGATCTTCGGGGGACGTTCCTGCCAGGTGGCGTCCGCGTGCCATTGTTCGGTGATCAGCGGGTGGTCGGGGTCGCAGCGAATCTGGAGCACGTCGTCGAAGCCCTGGAAGGGCGTGAACCCGTGCACGTCGAGTTCGCCCCAGCGCATGCCGAACTCGCGAAGTTTGGGCACCGTCAGGTGTCCTTGCCCGTGCAGCGCGAGGGCGCTGTACTCCAGCAGCAATTCGTGCACCTTGGCGAAGCCCTCGTCGTCGAGGGTCTCCACATCCAAACCCCGCACTTCCGCGCCGAGCGCGCCGGTCAAGGGTCGAACGTCCAGGTTGGCGGCTTGCGCAACGGCGCTCATGCTCCTGCTCCCACAAGGATTCGGACTTCCGCCGTCAGCTTATCAGAGTTCGGTAAAACCAACGGTTGACCCTCCATCGATCCCTTGCATGGAAGTACGCCTCTGGCGACGGGGGGAAACGCCGACACTTCCTTACGCGTCAGCGGTCGGGGAAGCTCCCCCGGCTGAAGGCTCCTGATGAGGACGAAGTCGGGACATCCCCTGAATACGGTAATATTTTTTGCCACTTATCGTGTAAATCGGTAGGATTTTAGATCGATTTTCATATGAATCGGCAATAAAAGAAGCTGATATGGCAGAGTCCCTGCGAGAGATCATACTCAACTTCCAGGAGGCGGACTTGCCTACCGGCACGCCGCGCCGCCTTGACGTGACCGTGGTGCCGGGCAAGGCTACCATCTGCATCGGTCCCCGGCGCAGCGGCAAGTCCACGTTCCTCTTCCAGTGCATCCGGAAGCTCGAAGACCGGGGCGTGGCGCGCGAGAACATCCTGTACGTCAACTTCTTTGACGACCGCCTGCGCCGTCTGCAGCAGGAGGGCCCCGGTGCCGTGCTCGAGGCGTATTACCTGCTCTATCCCGAAAAGAAGGGCACCGAAACGGTGTACTGTTTCTTCGACGAGATTCAAACGGTGCCGGGCTGGGAGGCGTTCGTGGACCGCGTACTGCGCACCGAGATGTGCGAGGTCTATCTCACCGGATCCTCGTCGCGCATGCTGTCGCGGGAAATCGCCACCGAGATGCGCGGCCGCGCATTGTCGTGGGAACTCATGCCGTTCTCCTTTCGCGAGTTCCTCGACTTCCAGGGCATCGACGGCGACGCGCCGCTCACAACGCGTCGCCGCCTGCGCATCACGCGAGCCTTCGAGACGTTCTGGGAGACCGGCGGCTTCCCCGAAGTGTGCGGCCTCTCCCGCTCGTTGCGCATCAAGACGCATCAGGAGTACTGGGGCGCGATGCTGTTTCGGGATCTCATCGAGCGCCACGATGTCGCCCACCCCAGAGCGGTGGCGGATCTGGGGCACCGCCTGATCGACAACGTCGGGTCTCTCTATACGATCAACCGCCTCACGGGGTACCTGAAGTCGCTTGGCCACCGGGTGCCGAAGTCCACCGTTTCGGACTATCTGCGTGGCTTCGAGGACGCGTTCTTCCTGTTCACGGTGCGCATTCTCGACGCATCGCTCGCACGGGCCAACGCGAACCCGAAGAAGGTCTACTGCGTCGATCACGCGCTGGTGGAGTCCGTGTCCTCCGGCATTCTGGTCAACAGCGGCCACCTGCTCGAAAATCTGGTCTTCGCCGCGTTGCGTCGCCTCACCTCGGACATCCACTACTACAAATCGAAAGCGAACCGCGAAGTGGACTTCGTGGCCAACCTTGCCGATGGCACGAGCCTCCTGGTCCAGGTGTGCGAAACACTCGCAGACCCGACCACGCGGGGCCGCGAACTGGCGGCGCTTGAGCACGCCATGGCCGATTTGCGCCTCGATGCGGGGATGATCGTGACGCGGGACGACGCCGGTACCGCCGGTCTCCGGGAAGTGCCGGTCGACGCCGGCACGGTCAGCGTCGTCCCGGCCTGGCGGTTTCTACTCGATCTGGACAAGATTCGGATACTGGATGATATCGTCGAGCCGACAGGCGTCGTATGGGAGGCCGAGGCCGACCCGGATCGGGTATTGAATCCGTGACGGCGGAGCCGCAGGCCATCGATATGTGCTGAGCCTGGCTGGCGTCGTCTGCCGTTGTCTATTCCCTCCCGGCGAACAAGCGGTTGGAGTGCACATCTAACCTCACCACCCAGTGCTCCTCCCGATCGGGTTCGACCTTGGGACCCTCCAACTCGTCGCACATGCGAAAGAACGCATCCAGGTCCGCCGACGATTCGAAGGGGTCGGAACGTTGCTGATTCTGCAGCCGATCCCGAGCGGCGGTTCTGAACCACTCGCTCAATGACATGCCCTCACGCCTCGCCTGGTGCATGAATCGGTCCCGATCGTGATCGGGCATCACCAACTGTACTCTAGCCACCAGGTACGCACCTGTACGATAGGTATGAGAATGAACATTGCACATCCATCCAGCGATGTGAACGGGGGTTTTGGTTCGTAGTAGCATCGTCTCTTGAGGAAACTACCGGGCGCGCGACACTTGAGTTACACAGAACTTTTCTCCGGCACCTTCGACGGGTGGACGATCAAGGACACGGAACACGACAACTTCACGATCGTCGATGGCGTACTTGTGGTCGAGGAGCCCGACGGCTGGCTCAAGTCGGATCGGGAGTACGCGGACTTCGAACTCGAGGTCGAGTTTCGTTTCATGACCGACGATGCAGACAGCGGCATTTTCATTCGGGTGATGGGGACGGAGCCGTTTTCGCGGGGCTGGCCCGATAGCTGTTACCAGGTGCAGATGCTGAATCCGCTCGGCGGCAGTCCGTATCCGCCCGTTGGCGCACTCTTCCGTCACGGAACGCCCGCCGGCGAAACCAGCTACAACGATGCGCTTGCCCGAGAGACGTCCAGGCCGACCGGCGAATGGCAGACTCTGTACATCAAGGCGGTTGGCGACAGGGTGACCACCGCGTTGAACGGCGTGGAGTTGTTGCAGGCCGACAACATCACGAACGCGTCGGGGCATATCGGCATCCAGGGCGAAACCGGCGCGCTGGAATTTCGTAGCTTGAGGATTCGCGAACTGTAAGCCGCCGTGAAGCATCGGTCGCAAGTGTAGGATGTAGGGCATCGCATAAGGGGGAAGTCATGGCCGAACCAGCAACCGAGGCACCGTCCAGCAGTGATCGCGTAAGGAGCGAGATCGTCGAACTCGGTCTTGAGCCCTACATCGAGTTTCTCGACGAGAACGGCTACGTCGTGATCCCGCCCGAGACCGCGATGCCGGCAGGCCTCGCGGATCGGATGCTCAAGGCCTGTCTCGAGGTCGCCGAGCGGCGCAATGGTGAGCAACCGGATTTCGAGACGGGCGCCAGCCACGCGAGCATGGCGCCTTATGAATCGGGGTTCGACTCTTTCCGGACGCGAAGGGAACGCAAACTCAAACTCGGCCTGGACAAGGCTGCCGCCTACGAGGATGACTCGCCCCACGGTGACCTGATGAATTCGATCCTGTTCGAGGACGAGGTCTTCGAAGAGGGGCTCATGAACCCGGTGCTGCTCGCCATCGCGAGTTACCTGTGCGGCTATAGCGCCACGCTGTCGTCCATGGGTTGCTGGATGCGGGGTCCGAACCGAAGCACGTTCAACCTGCACACGGACATGTCCGTGGCCGACGAACTCCTGACGCCGCACGCCCTGGTATGTCAATGCACCTATGTATTGACCGACTTCGACCGGGAGAACGGCTCGACGGCAGTCGTGCCGGGCAGCCACAAACGGTGCCGGCAACCGGTCGGTGACGAGTGCATCGTGCCCGCCAATCCGGGCGATCCCGGCAACCCGGACGTGGTGCCGGTCGAGGCGAAGGCCGGCTCGATCCTCGTCTGGCACGGCAACACCTGGCACGGCGCCTACAACCGCAGGGTGCCCGGACTGCGCGTGAGCGTGGCGAACTACATGGCCCGGGACTTCATGCGCACGCAGGAAGACCTGCGCGACATCATCCCCCAGGAAATGCTCGACCGGCATCCGCCGCGGTTCGGGATCCTGACGCAGCAGGGGGTTGCCGCCGGCTACCGGAACCAGGACGACGGCTGGGCCAAGGACGCGCGCGCCGAGAGACACAACGCCGCCTACGCGAAGGCGTCGGGCCAGAGATTTCGGCCGAAGGACGGCGTCTACAACTAGCGCAGCGCGGCATACCCGCTCGCATTGGGAGGAAACCTTGGCGCTATCCCTTGAAGACCGTTTCGCCATCTCGGAACTGCTGGCGCGATACTTCCACGCGACGGATGCGAGAGACTGCGATGCGATAGCCGGGTTGTTCGCGCCCGACGGCATCCTCGAGATCGCGGGTTCCTGGCAGGCCCGCGGCAGGGCGCAGATCGCGGACGCGGAGCGGCCGCTTCGCCCGCGTGCGCCGAGGAGGCACCTGGTCAATAGCCTGGCAATCGACGGAGACGGAAGCACGGCAAGCTGTACCGCATCGGTTGCGGTCGTTGAGAAGGGAGGCGGACTGCGCGTGTCTGGCCAATTCGTGAGCAAGCTGTCGAAGCAACGCGACGGTTGTTGGCAGATCGTGCACCAGCGATACGAGGACATCGAACCGAGGCCATCCCCATCGGCAGGCGAAGATGACGAGGCGCTCAGTGCCGCCGACAGGGTGGCGATCATGGACGTGATCTATCGCGCCGGCCGTACCGTCGATCATCGGGACCCGGAGGGACGTGCGGACTGTTACACGGACGACGCCGTCTACGAGTACGAGGGAGGCGAAAGGACCGTGGGCCGGGAGGCCTTCATCGAGAAACTCGGCAACGCTGCCGACCCGCAGGACTCGCTGCACTGGACGACCAACCACATCATCGAGGGTTCGAGCACCGAAGCGAAGGGCCTCATGTACTTCGCCGTCTACTACCAGGAAGCGCTGGCGGCATCCGGCACCTACAGCGACACGTACAGGAAGGTCGACGGCGAGTGGCGCATCGCCAGCCGCTACGTCGTCGTCGATCGAGCACCCCAATAGAGGACATCGCGATGCCGCTGACCCCCGAAGACCGCACGGAGATGATCGAACTGGTCGCACGCTACAACCACGCCATCGACCGCCGGGATGCGGAAGCCTGGGCGGAGACGTTCACGGAGGACGGCAGGTTCTACGCCCCGCCGAACCACGATGTTCGTGGCCGGGAAGCGCTGATCGAGTTCATTCGATCATTCGGCCCGCCCGGTGGCCACCACTGGACGACGAACTTCGAGATCGAGGGGGACGGCGACGATGCCACGATGCTGGTCGAGTCCATATTCGTCAGGGGCAACGAGGTCGGCGGCAGGGGCCAGTACCGCAATACGATGAGGCGCGTCGACGGCAAGTGGAGATTTGCAGAGCGCGACTGCTCCTGAGATTGAGAAGGGTCCCGGTTCCGCGGTGCGGACAGCCGACTACACGATCCGAGCGTGGAACGCAAGATTAGTTGTAGAATCGAACGCAGAGAGACTGGAGGAGGAAACAGCATGGCAGCCGTAGCAGAAACCATGGCCGAGCCCCGGGACCGAATTTGGGACGAAGTCAGCGAAATGGGTCTGGAGAAGTACGTCGCGGATATGGACCACGACGGCTTCTGCACGCTTCCCCCGGAGATCGCCAATCCCAACAACCTCGCGGAGCGGATGCTCAACGCGCTGGTCGATCTTGCCGAGAAGCGCAACGGCGAGCGTCCCGATCTCGAAACCGGCGCGACGCATGCCTATCAACCCAAGTTCCTTTACGGGGCCAAGAACGAGCGGTACGGCCGGTCCCAGTTGAAGGACCAGACGCCGGCCCTCAAATCGCCGGCTGACCTCGGCAAGGAGGATTCGCCCTTCGGCGACCGGATGCACTCGATCTTCTACGAGGACCCGGTCTTCGCAGAGGCGCTGATGAACCCGGCGATGCTCACGATGGTCACGTACCTGCTGGGTTATAGCGCGGTCCTGTCGAACATGGGCTGCTGGATGAAGGGGCCCTGCAAGAGCAACTTCCCGCTGCACACGGACTGTGGCGGAATGCCGTCACCGTTGCCGCAGCAGGCCTATGCCGCGCAGTGCACCTATCTGCTGACGGATTTCAACCGGGAGAATGGCGCCACGTGCCTCGTGCCGGGCAGTCACAGGTGGAACCGCAACCCGATAGGCAACGAGAAAACCTTGCTTCCCTACGAAGAGGGCGGCAGCGAACAGGCCGTCGCATGCGACGCCCCGGCGGGTTCGATCGTCATCTGGCACGGCAATGCCTGGCACGGCGCGTTCAATCGCACGGCACCCGGGATTCGGGTCAGCGTGACGGTGTACTTCAACCGGCCGTTCATGCGCCCCCTGGAGGACTTCATCGACAAGATCCCGGAGAAGATGTTCGAGGAGATGCTCGACAAGTACGGGCCACGGGTCGCGATGGTGCTGCAGCACGGTTGCGTTCCGGGCTACTCGACCCAGGGCGACCGCGTGTCGTACACCGCGAGAGCGGACCAGTACATCGATGCCTATGAACAGGCCGCCGGAGTCAAGACGCGGAACAAGAGCGACCCCTACCACTAGGCGGCGGAAAACGGAGCGCCCCACGCGGGCGTCCCAAGCACGATTCAGCAGCCCGCATCGCTTGGTGCGGGCTGTTTTCTTTTGGCTTCATCGGACGTCTTTCGGGGCTCCTCGGCCTTGCAGCGGCAGCCTCTCTCGCGGATGATCGAGGGACGTGAATGGGAGGCGAGAGCTTGGTATGGGCACCTCTACCATCCTGCTAACGGGTGCCGCAATCTTCCTCACGGTGGGGGCCGCCGGGATAGGCTACTTTGCCGGTCGAGCGAGCGTGTCCGGCGATCGCGCCGCCGTGATCTCTGAGCAGGCGGACACGGCCACCACCATATTCCCGAAATACGCGTCTCCGATGGCAGACGAGAACGCGGTCGCGGATCCGCGTGCCCAGCTCTTCGATGCGCTGGAGCGGCCTGCCGCGGAACGCAACCGCGCCGTACGCGTCGCGATGAACGCCTGGCTCGCCGCCGACGGCGCGGCGGCGATCATGGCCGTGCGCGACGACCCGGAGCTTGGTGACGTGGCGGAGCGGATGACGCAGTTCGCGTTGTTCGCATATCCGGAGCTGTTCGTCGACGACCCTTCGCTGCTGGAAGGGGTCCCCGACGAGAGACAGTCGATCACGATGGCTGCACGCGCCATGGTGATGTTCGATCCCGACGCGGCACGCGGACTGGTCGATTCACGCCTTTCGGGTTCAAGACTCGGCACTGCGGTGTTGGAAGCGGCGGACCGGATCGAACGCGCCGGGCAGGATCCTCGCGCCGAACTCGAAACCATCGTGGCGGGGCGGGACAGGATGAATCGGCGGATCCCGCGGGTATTCGAACTCGTGGCCCGCGTGGCTATGGATGACCCGGTCGCCGCGGCGGAACTGATTGACGACATGCCGACGTCCCTGGCTGCCCCCGCGACTCAATTGATGGTGTCGATCTGGTCACTCGGAGACCCGGAGGAAGCGGCACGGTGGCTCCTGCAGAAGGACGCCGAGGTCTCGGGAGAGGGCTTGAGCCAACTGGGCCAGGGGTGGGGACAGAGTGACTTCGAAGCGGCAAACGCCTTTGCGGATACGTTGACAGGCAGTAAACGTGCTGTCTTCTTGGCTGGCCTTTTCAATGCGACCCACCACCTGTCGAACGAAGAACTGCTGGTCTGGGTGTCGAGATACGAGGATGATCCTGTCTATCCAGACCTGATGATGAACATGACGCAGCGGATCGCGTCCCAGGACCCCGAAGCTGCGGTTGCCCTTGTCGACGGGATCGGGAACCAGTCGGTGCGCGATCAACTGGTGCCCATGGTATCCGGGATGTGGGCGCAAAACGATGCGGAGTCCGCGTTGGACTGGGCACGCGGTCTCTCAGCCGGCCGGACACGCGATCTGGCCATCGCTTCCATCGCACCCTTGCTGATGGGCTCCGACATGGAATTCGACCTGGATCGCGCCGTCGATGTGATCAACGAAATCGAAGACCCGCAGGTGCGCAGGGGCCCGGTTTGGCACTTGCTGTTCAATGTGGAAAGCGATGACGAGGCTATCCGGATCGGACGCGACCACGGCTTCGATCGCGATGCCGTGCTCGAACTACGTGAAGGCCGAAGCAGAATGCATGGATCGGGCCTTGTTCGATCATTTTCCTTCCATACTGGTGGCGCGAGTTCTGAGGAAGAGTGAGGGGTTTGTTGCGTGTGTCTAAAGGGGTGTTGAGGAGAGGTCGAAGGTTGCCATGAGTACCGCAACGGTCATCCTGATGGCGACTCTCCTCGCGGTGGCCGCCGCTGCTATAGGCTTTTTTGCCGGACGCATGAGTGCGTCGAATCCTCCACCGGTGATCGCTGACCGGACGCAGACAACTACGTCCCCGATAGGGCAGCTTCCGGGACGGGACGAGGCGGTGCCCGCAGACCCACGTGCCGCCCTGTTGCGCGCGTTGAAGCGGCCTGATTCGGGGCGGGAACAGGCCATTCGTATCGCGATGAACGCGTGGCTTGCCGCCGACGGTGCCGCGGCGATCCTGGCCGCGCGGGACGATCCCGAGCTCGGCGAGGTAGTCAACCGAATGTTGCAACTCGCCCTGTTCGCCTATCCGGAGATGTTCATCGATCACCCGTCGCTGCTGGAAGGCATCCCGGATGCCAGGCAGTCGATCGGAATGGCTGCAAGTGCCATTGCGATGTTCGATCCCGACGCGGCGCGCGGGATGATCGATACGCACCTCTCGGACTCCATTTTCCGCGGCGTGATGTTGTCCTCGGTCGACCAGCTCGAACGTGCCGAGCAGGATCCTCAGGCGGAGCTCGAATCCATCGTGGCCGGGACGGGAATGGGGAGTCGGTACCAGCGTTTGGCCAGGCTCGTGGAACGCCTGGCTATGGACGACCCGCTAGCTGCGGCGGATATGGTAGACGGCCTGCCGGCATCGTTGAGGGATATGGCGACCCATGAACTGGTGGGGGTCTGGTCACGTACGGACCCGGAGGAAGCGGCGCGCTGGCTCACGGAGAAAGACATCCAGGTTTCGGGCGACAGCCTGAACCGCCTGGCGCGGCGCTGGGGACGGAGCGACTTCGAAGCGGCGAACGCGTTTGCGGAATCGTTGACGGGCAGGAAACGCGCCCTCTTTTTGGGTGGGCTTGCTCCCGCGATCGAGGGGTCGAAGGAAGAGTTGCTGGCGTGGGTGTCGCGATACGAGGATGAGCCTGCATACCCCGATTTGATGGTGAGCGTGGTGCAGCGGTTCGCGGAGGAAGATGTCGGCGCTGCTCTCGACCTGATTGAAACGCTACCAGAGCGGGTTCGACTGGACGCGTATCAATCAGTTGTGCGGTCCCTCGCATCCCGGAATCCCGAGGCTGCGATCGCCTTGATGGACAGGATCGGGAACGAGTCGGTGCGCGATGAACTGGTGCCCATGGTCGCCCGAATATGGTCAAAGACCGATGCGGACTCCGCGTTGGACTGGGCGCGAGGCCTCGCGCCTGGCCTGACACGCGATCAGGCCTTCCGCTCGATCTCATCCGATCTGGTGAGTATCGACATGGACTTCGACATCGATCGCGCAATCGAAGTGATCAACGAGATTGAAGATCCCGAGGTGCGCAAGAGCTCGGTATCGCAGATCTTGTTCGCTGTGGATAGCGATGAAGAGGCCATCAGGCTCGGACGCGACTACGGTATTGATCGCAATCACGTACTCGCCTTACGGCAGATGCGGTACGGAGTGCGTAGCTCTTTTCTCATGTCGGGAGATTCCCTCGCACCGGCTTCCGGAACCGTCCGTCCATTCACTATCGTCGTTCCAGACAAGGGCGCTGACCAGTGACGGGGGTGTCGCTCACGCTTGCAGCGTGAGCCTCCCTTGTGGATGATCGAAGACACAACGGAAGAGGCGAGAGGTTGATATGCGCGCTTCCACTATTCTCCTCCTCGTGGCCGTCGTTTTTGTCACTGCGGCCGCCGCCGCGATAGGTTTCTTTGCCGGCCGAAGTGGCGTGCCCGAGGCTCATGCCCCATTGATCTCCGGGCCGCCCCAAACCGCTACCGCCACCTCGCCGAGATACACGTTTCCGGTGGCTGATCGGGCTGCCACATCGAATCCGCGCGCCGACCTCATTCGTGCGCTGGCAGAACCTGCGCCGGAAGGGGCGAGAGCCGTTCGCCTGGCGATGAACGCCTGGCTCGCCGCCGATGGTGCCGCCGCGATCATGGCCGCCAGGAACGATCCGGAGCTTGGCGATGCGGCCGAACGGATGATCCAGCTCGCCCTGTACGTGTATCCGGAACTCATCGTCGACAACCCGGAACTATTGGAAGGCATGTCCGAGCAGTCGATTGCGATGGCTGTATCGTCCATCGCGATGTTCAATCCGGACGCTGCGCGCGCGATCATCGATACGCACTTTTCGAACTCGATGTACGGCGAAGCGATGCTGGCGATGGTCGAACAGGTCGAACAGCAGGACGTCGCGTCACAACCGTTACAGGACCCCCGCGCGGAACTCGAGTCCATCCTTGCGGAGCGGGGCATGATGAAGCGCCTTCCGCGATTGCACCAGCTCGTGACCCGCATGGCGGCGGACGACCCCGCAGCCACTGCGGAACTGATCGACGACCTGCCGGGATCGTTGAAGAGCTACGCGATCCAGGCCCTGGTGGAGGTCTGGTCGAGAAACAGCCCGGAGGAAGCGGCACGCTGGCTGGCGAAGGAGAGCCTTCAGGTCTCGGAGCAGGGCTTGCGCGTCCTGGCCTGGCGGTGGGGAGAGAGCGACTTTGAAGCGGCGAACGCGTTTGCGGATACGTTGACCGCGAGGAGACGCGCGTCCTTCTTGAACGGACTCGTGGCCGCGACCCATGGCATGTCGAGCGACGAAGTGCTCGCATGGGTGTCGCGATACGAAAATGAGCCGTCCTATCCCGGCATGATCACTAACGCGGTACAGAGCGTGGTCCGGCACGATGTCGACGGCGCCATCGAGCTGGTCGAAACGTTGCCCGAGGAGGCGCGCGGTGCCTCCTATGGTTCAGTCCTGTCGTTGATCGCATACGAGGACCCGGAAGCGGCCGTCGATATGCTCGACGATATTGACGACGAGTCGATGCGGCAACAACTGGTGCTCAGGGTCGTCGGTGTCTGGGCGAGCAACGACGCAGAGTCCGCTTTGGACTGGTCGCTCGATCTCGGGTCTGGGCCAACACGTGATCAGGCGATCGCTTCCATCTCATACTCGCTGGTGGGATTCGACATGGACCGCGCCGTGGAGGTGATCGACGAGATCGAAGACCCGGAGGTGCGCAGGGGGCCCCTCTGGCAGTTGTTGGTTGCCATGGAAACCGATGACGAGGCCATCCGTCTCGGACGGGACTACGGCCTTGATCGCGATGCCGTACTCGAGACGCGAGAACAACGTCGCGGCATGCATGTGCCGGGCTATTTCTCACCGTATCCCGTATCCGTCTCGGTCCCTGCGACTGTAACGGAGGCTGACGAGGCAGAGTGATAGGATAAATCCCCGGGAGGAAATGGATCATGGCAGAGGCAGCAACCATGCTTGAGCCGCGCGAGAGCGCATGGAACGACGTTTGTGCGGCAGGTCTGCAGAAACACGTCGCGGACCTGGACGCCCACGGTTTCTGTGTAATCCCGCCGGAGATCGCCAATCCGAACAATCTTGCCGGGCGGATGCTGGAAGCCTTGATCGACATCGCCGAGCGGCGTAACGGCGAGCGCCCCGACATAGTGACCGGCGCGACGCACGCCTACCAGCCCAACATGCGCTTCGGTGCCAAGAACGAGCGGTACGGCCGGGGGCAGGTCGAGGAGGAAATTCCGGAGATATCCTCACCGCATCCCGACGCGGTCGATTCGCCCTTCGGCGATCGGATGCATTCGATCTTTTTCGAGGACGACGTGTTTGCCGAGGCGTTGATGAACCCGCCGATGATCACGCTGGTCACCTATCTCCTCGGCTACAGCGCGGTGCTGTCGGCGATGGGCTGCTGGATGAAGGGGCCATGCAGGAGCAACTTCCCGTTGCACACGGACTCGGGCGGAATCCCGGAGCCGCTGCCGGCGCAAAGCTACGCCGCCCAGTGCACGTACGTGCTGACGGACTTCAACCGGGAGAACGGCGCGACCTGCATCGTGCCGGGCAGTCACAAGTGGAACCGCAATCCGGAGGGCGAGGAGACGGTCCTCCTTCCCTACGAGGAGGGCGGCAGCGAGCAAGCCCTCGCGTGCGAGGCGCCGGCGGGCTCGTTGATCATCTGGCAAGGCAACACGTGGCACGGCGCGTTCAACCGCACCGCGCCGGGGATTCGCGTCAGCGTGACGGTCTATTTCTACCGGCCGTTCATGCGGCCGCTGGAGGACTTCATCGGCAAGATCCCCGAGAGGAAACTCGAGGAGTTGATCGGCAAATACGGCCAACGGATCGCGATCGTGCTGCAACAGGGGTGCGTTCCCGGTTTTTCGACCCAGGGCGACCGCGTCTCGGGTACGGCGCGAGCCGAGCAGTTCGTCTCCGCGTACAAGGCGGAGTCCGGCGTCGGAATAGGGCGGAAAAGCGACGCCTACGCCTGATTTCGGACGCCCTACAGCGTCGCCAGATCGATGGCCTTGCCTGTACGGGAAGACTCGTAGATTCCCATGATGAGCTTGATCGTCTCGATGTTGTCCCGGCCGCTGCTGATGGGCTCCCGGCCCGTCCGGCAGCACTCCTCGAAGTGGAGCACCTCGTTGACGAAGTAGTCGTCGCTCGGCTGATCGTTGACGTTCTCGGGAAGAGGCTCGAACGTGGGTTGCAGGATCTTTTTCAGGTCCTCCTCGTCGTGCGGGTCGAGTACCTCGTTCGTGTTGAGAGAAACCATGTGGCGGCCGAACTGGGTAATCGCCATCTTTCGCGTCGGTTCCGGCGGCGTGGAAGCGAGCGTTCCCCTGTTGCCGTATACCAGGTAGTACGCCGGCTCGGGGGACCGCGCATTCCCCTTGGTGAAGACGTTGCCGATGGCGCCGTTCTCGAACTCCAGGATGGCGGTGACCTCGTCTTCGGCCCCGTTCAGCCGGTAGGGCTGTAGTGTGCGGCAAATCGCGGTCACCCGCCGGACGTTGCCGACGAAGTAGCGCAGCAGGTCGAGATGGTGCACCACGGTGACCATCAGCATGCCGCCGCCCGCATACTTGGCGTCGCGCATCCAGTGGCCCGTGTCATTTGGCATGTTGCCGCCCGACGTGGATTGGTGTCGAACCGCCTCGATCTTGCCGAGTCCGCCGCCGTCGATGAAGCGTTTCGCCGCGATCGCGTGCCTTGAGTAACGCAGGTGCTGCGCGACCATGAGCGTCACTTCCGCCCGGTCGGCGGCTTCGATCATGTCCCGGCATTCCTGCACCGAATTCGCCATGGCCTTTTCGACCAGGACGTGTTTGCCCGCTTGTGCGGCGGCGATGGCCTGCGGCGCATGCAGGTCGTGTCGGGTGCAGATATCGACCGCGTCGATGTCCGCCTGGCGCAGCATGTCGTCAAGGTCCACGTAGACATCGTCGATGCCGGCCCTCTTGGCGTAGTCCCGGACCGCGGGCTCGACCACATCGCATGCTGCCGTGAGCCGCACTCGATCCGGATGCTCCAGGTACGGCGCCATGTGCCGATTGGCGATGCGTCCGGTGCCCACCAAGCCCACTTTGAGTGGTCTGGACATGCTTCCTCCGTTTAGTGCCCCGCTCTTTTTGTCGGTGTCATTGAGCGTCTGGAGAAAGGGTGTCATATATTGGGGAAATCCTACAAGGCGAAGGAAATCCACCTATGCCAGAGACGGTCAGGTACGGACTCATCAGCACTGCGGAAATCGGTTTCTACGCCCACGTGCCCGCGGCGAGAACGTCTCCCAACTCTGAACTCGTTGCGGTCAGCAGCCGCAATCTTGCGACGGCGGAAGCTGCGGCGGAGAAGCACGACATCCCGCTCGCGTTCGGCAGCTACCAGGAGATGATCGAAAGCGACGAGATCGACGCCGTGATCAACGTGCTGCCGAATGCCATGCACCACGAGTGGACCATCAAGGCAGCCGAAGCGGGCAAGCACATCCTGTGCGAAAAGCCCTTTTCCGTCACCATGGCGGAGGCCCGCGAAATGAAGGCCGCCGCCGAGGCCAACAACGTCGTCCTGATCGAGGGGTTCACGCCCCGGTGGAACAAGCAGATGCGCACTGTTCGCAAACTCGTCGCGGACGGCGAAATCGGCGAGGTGATCCAGCTTCAGGTGGGACTGTCTTTCACGATGGATGACGACCGGGAAGGTCGTTCCGGCGATCCCAGGGCAGAAGGCAGCCTCATGGGGTTCGGGTGCTATGGGATCTACGCCTTGCGGTATGCGATGGGTGTCGAGCCCGTGCTTGCCTCGGGGATGCAGCGCAGCCGTCCGGGTGTCGGTTTCGACACCACGGCCAACGCGCTCCTGCAGTTCCCAAACGGTGCCGTGGGCCATCTGTGGTGCTGTCTCGAAGGTCCGCAACGGGGGCTCCTCGAAGTGTTTGGGACCAACGGCAAGATCACCCTCGACGGGGTATTCACCGAGACCCCTCCCGTGACCGTGGTCAGGGGCGAAGCAGAGCCGGAAGTGATGGAAATGACGAGCCCCGATCGCTTCCAGGTGCAGCTCGACGAGTTCTCGGAGTGCATCCTTAAAGGGAAGGAACCGGAGTTCCCGGCGGACGACGCCTTGCGCAACATGGCTTCGATCTTAGCGCTATACGAGTCGATAGATACGGGCAGGGCGGTAGCCGTGGAACGAATCTGACATCTCGTCCGGCATCCAGGATCGGGGACGATGCCAGGTTGTCATCAGGTTCCCCGGGCCAATTTCATGAGTTCCCTCTGAAACCTGGCATTTTTCTTCCGGCCCCAGTCTTCGCGGAAGTGCAGCATGTCGATGACCTCCCGTTCGGAATGGGTCTTGAGTACGTTGCGGTGCCGTGCCGCCGGCGTTTGATCGCGGATATCGGGTCCGATTGGTGCTGGCGGGACTTCCGCGGGAACATCCGCAAACTGCGGGCTCAGCGCCGGCGCGATCACTTCGCCGTCCCGGCCGACAAAGACGACGTCATCATCCTCGATCACGATGTGGAAGGCGCCGTGATGCAGCAGCCGGTGATGGGCGCCGCACAGCTTCAGCGCCCGCAGCAGCCGGGCCGGCACGATCCGCCGCCGGTGCCCGTAGTTGAGCAGGTTGCCCCGCGCGTCTTTCCTGCGAGGGGAACCCCCTCGCGCTCCCCGGCTGAGGGCTCTCTGGACGAACTCGGTGATATCGGCGTCGCAGGCGATGTGGCGGGCATCCTCCTCGTCGACGCCCCAGTCGGGCTCGACGTGGTAGCGCGCGCCGCCCGCCGACTGCCGCGCGGCCAGCTCGTTGCGGTCGATGGTCAGCACCACTTCGTGGCGCTGGCCGGGCCGGCGCCGCTTCCAGGGGCCGGCGCGGCTCGCCCGCCCAAGCCCCGCCTATCGGCCCGTCGATCTTGTCGTTTACACGCCAAGTCCGACGGGCTGATAGCGCCATGAAACCTGTCGCCCTTCGGGCGCCGTGTTTCACCCCCGCCCAAGCCCCGCCTATCGGCCCGTCGATCTTGTCGTTTACACGCCAAGTCCGACGGGCTGATAGCGCCATGAAACCTGTCGCCCTTCGGGCGCCGTGTTTCACCCCCGCCCAAGCCCCGCCTATCGGCCCGTCGATCTTGTCGTTTACACGCCAAGTCCGACGGGCTGATAGACTGACCCCGGAACTAACTGAATCTTCGACGCGACATGAACGACTATGCTGAGATAGGCAAACGACCAATTCGTCACGATGGTTGGGAAAAGGTAACCGGCAAGGCGCAGTTCGGCGCCGATGTCACCCTTCCAGGAACTTTGTGTGGGGAAGTGCTGCGCAGCGACTATGCGCACGCCCGCATCAAATCCATCGATACGTCGAAAGCCATGGCTATGGACGGTGTCTTCGCCGTGGTGACGGCGGCTGACTTCCCCCGGTTGCCGTTTGGCGGGCAGGGCACCATTGCCCGCGACAACCTGGCACACGAGAAGGTGCTCTACCACGGGCACGGTGTCGCGGCGGTGGCGGCAACAACGCGGGTCATTGCCAGGGCGGCTTGCGACCTTATCGAAGTCGACTATGAGCCACTGCCGCCGGTAATGAACCTCGACGATGCCCTGAAGGGCGATGTGCTGCTACACGAGGAGTTTGAGGAAGACGGCAATTTCACGAACGTCTACGAACGGGAAATCAACGAGATCGGCGACGTGGAAGCCGGTTTCCGGGAGGCGGACGTGGTCATCGAGCGCTCGTTCACGACGCCGACGATTCACCAGGGCTACATCGAGCCGTCGGCATGTCTTGCCTCCTACGACGAAGGTGCCCAGTCGACCATCTGGACCACCACGCAGGGCCATTTCAACATCCGCGACAACCTGGCGGACCAGATGGACATGGACGTCGACAAGCTGAAGGTGATTGCGACGGAGATCGGCGGTGGCTTCGGCGGCAAGACCGCCGTGTATCTCGAAGCCATGGCGTTGATGCTGTCCAAGCTCTCCGGACGCCCCGTCAAGATGCGCATGACGCGCGAAGACGTGTTTCGTTGTGCGGGCCCCGGCGCCGCCAGCAAGTCGACCGTCAAGATCGGCGCCAAGCGTGACGGCACCGTAACGGCGATGCAGGCGTTTCTCGCGTACGAGTCGGGCGCATTCCCGGGAGCCCCCTTGGGCGGTGGCATGCGCTGCGTCTTCTCGGCCTACGGAGTGCCGAACGTCCGCATCGAAGGGCTTTCGGCGGTGGTCAACAAGCCCAAGGTACGCGCCTATCGCGGGCCGGGCGCGCCCCAGGCGACCTTCGCCAGCGAGAGCGTCATGAACGAACTCGCCGCCGAGCTTGGTATGGATCCAATCGAGCTTCGGCTCAAGAATGCCTTACGCTCGGGCGGCACCAACATCTTCGGCCAGTTTCGTGAACTCGGCCTCGTCGAGTGCCTCGAAAAGGCCAAGGCGTCGCCCCACTACCAGGCGCCGCTCGGCGAGAACCAGGGCCGCGCGGTGGCCATGGGTTTCTGGCGCAACGGCGGCGGCACGTCGAGTGCGTCGGTCGTCATGAACAAAAACGGGTCGGCATCGGTGTTGACCGGGTCCGCCGATCTATCGGGTACGCGGATATCGCTCGCCATGATCGCGGCGGAAACGCTCGGCATCTCTGTCAACGACGTCAGGGCCGAGATCCCGGACACCAACAGCGTCGCCCACACCGACGGCGCAGGCGGCAGCCGGACGATCAACGCCTCGGGGCAGGCGGTGAACCGCGCCGCGCACGAGGTCATCCAGCAGTTCAAGGAGCGGGCGGCATCGGGATGGAACGTCACTCCCGAACAGGTCGAGTGGCGCGACGGGAAAGCCATCAACACCACCCGCGAGGAGGAGTTGACGATCAAGGAGATCTGCCGGAACGCGCCGGATACCGGCGGGCCGATTGCGGGCAGCGCGTCGCTGCGGGCGGAGAGCGGTCTGGGACCGTGTTTCTCGGTGCACCTCTGCGATGTCGAGGTCGACCCGGACACCGGCAAGACCACCGTCCTGCGCTATACGGCCATCCAGGATGCCGGTTGCGCCATCCACCCGTCGTATGTCGAGGGCCAGTTCCAGGGTGGCGCGGTGCAGGGCATCGGCTGGGCGCTGAACGAGGAGTTCATGTACGACGAGAACGGTGCGCTGGAGAACCCCGGATTTCTCGACTACCGCGTCCCTGTCGCGTCCGACCTGCCGATGATCGATACGATCATCGTCGAGGTGCCGAACTCAATGCATCCCTTCGGTGTCCGCGGAGTCGGTGAAGCGCCGATCATTCCCCCGCTCGCGGCGGTCGCGTGTGCGGTGGGCAACGCGATTGGTGTGAGGATGCGGGATTTGCCGCTGTCGCCACCCAGGGTGCTGGAGGCAATGGAGAGCAGGAAGCTCCCGAACGCCGCATAACCGCGGCAAGGCGGCGATGACGGAAACTGCGCCGACCTTAAGCGCGGACGCCTTGCACCTGGCCGTCGACGGCTGGTGCGTTCTGGACGACATCATTCCCGAGGCGGACATCGAGGGTGTGCTCGATAGCGTCACCCGGACGGTCGAGTCGAGCGAGTACCTTGAGGACCGGAACTTCCTGGCCCACAACGCCGACTTCGTGCGCTACGTCGCCAACGGGCGGATTCTCAGACTCCTGGAGGAACTCTGGGGACGTTTCTACCGGGTGGCGTGGACGACTCCGCTCATCCTGGAGCCGGGAACTACCCGCGGACCGCTGCATATCGATTGGCCCTTCGGCACGGTCTGGTTGCCCCGGAGCGCAGGTATCAAGGCGCCGTTCCCCGATGCGTGCCTGGCGCTCACGACCGTGTGGATGCTCTCGCCACGAGCGCAGAACACGGTGGGTACCATCGTCGCGCCCGGGACCCACCGGTCCCTGATCGATCCGTTCGTTGACCACCGGGTCGATCCCGACACGCCGCACGCAACGGAGATGCACGTGCCCTGGAAGGTCGGTAGCGTCCTGGTGTTCGACAGTCGGCTATGGCACACCAATCCGGAGCACGACGGTCCGGATCCGAGGGTCACCGTGAAGGTGTGCTATGCGCCGTGGTGGCTCAATTTACAGCCGCTGGATCCCGCGTCTTCAGAGGGCAGGCGGATGGCGGAGGAATTTGGACGTACCGCAGCGCCGCCCATGCCCCGTATTCCGTTGGAGGCATACGAAGCCATGCCGGAGGACGTAAAGCCCCTGTTCCATCACTGGGTCAGTTGGTAGGCACACGTCGGCGCAGGCCTGGATCAGACCGGCGCCGTAGTTCGATTCAAGCGGCCCTGAGCAGTTCCTTCGACTGCCGGTAGACGCTGTGCTCACGGCCCGTCTGAATGATCCCGGCGGACTTGGTCGCCGATGCCAGGTGCAGCCACCGGTACGGCTCCCGCGTCGTGTAGTACTCGTCGACGATCGCCTGGAAGTGCTTGACCGAGTGCATTTCGGTGAAGTCGTCCCGGCAGGAAATCTCCGCGAGCCGATTGAAGTAGGGAACGGGATCGTAGCCCTTCTCGGCATACTGGCGCGCCATTGCGACACCTTCCTTGATCCCCTCGGGCGGCACGACGTTCGCGACACTGTTGATCTGGTGCCAGTCGATATACGGCTGACTGTCGATGTTGTCCGTAATCGCATCCAGCAGGGATTCCTGACTGCGGTTGGGTAATGCGCTGGTGCTGCCCGGCTCGATGTTGCAGGTCCAGTCGATCTTCCGGGCACCGAGTAGAACCTCGGGTCCCGTGAACCCGGTCAGCAGACTCAGGATCTTGTTTCTGAGGCTGACGCCTTCCTGCCGCAGCACGTAGCGGCGGTTGGTGGATCCCGTGTGCAGGTGCGAATCCATCGGGTTGCCGTAGCTCGTGCTCAGGTACGCGGCAGCCGCGCCGATCGACAACGCTTCGCCCGCGCCCTCGAGCGACAGGCCGCCGGCAAGCGCCTGGGCCATCGGTTCGATGGTGTCGAAATAGTCTTCGCATTGTCCGAGTTGCATGCCGAGTTCACCGATACGTTCGGTCTCGGCGTCGGAGGTCGCGGTCGGGATGTTGATCTCGAGTAGCTTGTACTTGTCCAGCAGGCTCTCGACCCATACGAAGTCGAGCGGGTCGCCGATGGTGAGCCGTCCCATTAGCCGCGCCTGGTAACGCACGGCCGGGCGCAGCAGGACGTCGGCCCACTCCCAGCCGAGGCAGTCGAGGGACCGGAAGGTGTACACCGGATAGAGGAAGTAGTGGTCGTCCCAGTTGTTGCGGCTGACGGCGAGCGGCAGCAGCAGGTCGAGCATTTCACCGTGGGACAGTCGGTCCAGGAGCCACAGGTAATACCGCTCACCTAGCGGTGCTTCCATCGCCCGGATGCAGTGCAGGAACGCCGCCTGGGTGTCGCCGATCGCGTTGGGTTCGTCGGGGCTCGGGATGTTGACGCGGGACGTGACGTTGTGCGGCCGGATCCCGGGCTCCACCTCCTCCGGGGACGCTTGCAACGCCTCGATCTTCGGCATGAGGTAAGGACCCATGTACGGCGAATGGACGTGGTGGTTGCACAGTGCCGTGTGCTGAATGAGGGGCAGCATGGACAGTTCGCCGGGCAGGCGCTTCGCGATGCCGTGAATCGCGTGCACGCCGCAGATGGGATGTACCGGGCCGCCGTGATGCGACGGCGGCACGTCGTTGGAACGCACGACCGCCAATGTGTTCGCCGTCAGGAGTTGGTGGCCGGTAACCCCGTTGCGCAGCTTGGCGATGGTCTTTTCGACGATGTCGTCCGGATCCGTCTCCTCGACGAATCGGACTAGATCCTCGACTTCAGGACGAAACTCAATACGTGAGATCACGGCAAACCCTCCCAGACCCGATCCACAGATATTATTGCCCGGGAGGTTCCACAGCAAGGTTGCGGCTTGCGGGCCTGCGGCAATGACCGTGAACGGAACCTCTACTATGCTCAGATGGATCGATATCGATGAATGACATTCCGGATCTGACCGACGAACAGTTCAAGCACGCTATTCCCGCCGGTCTACGAAGGAGACTAATGAAGGGACGGTTCGGGTCTGGTGAGGATATCGTGGTGCTTCGCAACTTTGTGGGATTGACCCAGGCAGAATTCGCGCGAGCGTTGGAAATCAGTATCCACACCTTGCGCAATTGGGAGCAGGGAAGAAGAAAACCTGAAGGGCCTGCGGTGGCGTTGCTTCGAATCGCGGCAAGACATCCGAGGATTATTCGCGAGAACCTCCCGTCAGCCGCGTAACGCCTGACTTAATCCCTACATTTCGCCCTGCGCAGACAGGCCGCCGTCTACCGGCAGGCAGATGCCCGTGATGTAGCTGGCCTCGGCGGACGCGAGGAACAGCGCGGCATTGGCGACGTCCCAACCAGTGCCCTGCTGCCCCAACAGCGGTACCTGTCGTGCGCGGTCGGCGCGAATCTCGTCGCGTGAGCGGTTCTGTTCGCTTGCGCGCCGTTCGATGGCCATCGGGGTATCCATCAGACCGGGCATGATCGCGTTGATGCGAATGCCGTAGCCGGCGTTGTGGATGGCCATGGACTTGACGAGCGAGTTCATGCCGGATTTCGAGACGCCATACGTCATGTTCATGTGCGCCCCATGCGCCGCCATGGACGAGATGGCGGTAATTACCCCGGACTTTTGCTCGCGCATCACCGGCAGCGCGTGTTTGCAGCAGAGATAACATCCGGTGAGGTTCATCTCCATGATGTCGGTCCAGTTCTCGCGCCCGAGTGCGGTCACTTCGTTGTCGCCCTGGCTCTTGCCGACGTTGTAGTGCAGCACGTCGATGCGCCCGAAACGCTGGACTGCGGTAGTCGTGATGGCACGGCAATCGTCCTCCCGGGTGACGTCGGCCGTCATGATCTCGGAGTCGAATCCCTCGTCGGCGATCATCGATTGCGTCTCGGCGGCCAATGCCGCGTCGATATCGACCAGCAGCACTCGGGCGCCCTCCCGGGCATAGGTGATCGCCGCGGCGCGACCGTTGCCGATCGTCTCGCCCGGCGTCTGCCCGGCACCTACTACTACACACGCTAGATCCTTGAGCCTCATGTCTCCCCCGGTCTGTCTGAAGTGGGACACGACACTAGGATAGGAACAACCCCGCGAACTTGCACTACGACGGTCCCGCTTCACACGAGCGCGACCAGAGCCGTCGAGTCGATTAGACGATACGCATGTCGATGAAACTCGACAGTTCACAAGTTGTAGAGTTGGCGCGACACATGGACGGTGTTGCAGTTCTGGACATCGCCGCCACGTGGAGCCGTTGGGTTCAGGCGCTCCCCAGCGACGCGCGCACCAAGAGCGGCCTGGGACCCGTCATGATTCGTCATCCGAAAAAGCACGAGGTACGTCCAATCTCGGATGAAGTACCCGGAGCACGGTGATCCCACCTTCGCTCTCGACGTAGAAGACGACATGCCGGGCGATGGGAAACGACCGCACCGAGGGCCCTACTTCGTCTCGCTTGCGACCGATGCCGGGTGATAGAGCGAGCTTCTGGACACCGAGCTCAAGCTCCTCGCGATAAAGCTGAGCCTGCTTCTGACCCCACGTATTCCTGGTGTAGCGAGCGATACTCTGCAAATCGCCCAGCGCCCGCCGCGTAAAGTCGTAGCGGACCACTAATCGCCGATTTCCCGGCCCATCGCTTCAAAGGCCGCGGTCCCACTGATAACCGCGCCAGATTCCAGATCCTCAAGTCCCTCCCGTACTTCTCGACGCAGTTGTTCGAGCTTGATTCTCTGATGAGTCTCGAACTCATCGATCGACATCAATACGGCGACCGGTCGGCCTTTCTTCGAGATCATGAGCGGCTCCCTCTGTACCCTTTCCAGAAGTGCGCCGAAGTGAGTCTTCGCTTCTGCGGCAGGAATTCCTTTCGTCATGAGATCCCCCAATCGCGGTTGCGATCATTTTGAACTAGATATGCAAATTGATCAAAATGTCCGTTTGCGCGGTCTTCTATGAGAGGCTCGGGCAAAAGGCCATTCGATGTGCCCACGCAAAAAAACAGCCCGCACCGTGAGGTGCGGGCTGCAAAGGGTCAACTCGGCTGAGCGCTGAGTGCTACATGTTGTAGTTCAACTGCACGCCGAACGTCCGCGGCCGGTGGAAGCCGTGATAGCCGCTGTCGCCGATCGCGTAGGGGGCCTGGTGATCGAAGATATTCTCGATATACACCCCATACTCGATATCGTCGCGACTCAGCAGGAGTTTCACATTCAGGAACTCCCAAGTCGGAGACGGCCGCTCGTTGTTCGTGCTTCGGAATTGCGTATCGGTGAAGTTGAAATCCCCGCGCAGCAGGGCGTCGTAGGCACCGAGTTCGAAGTCATACAGCAACGAGAAGGAACCGGTGTATTCCGGCGTCAACTCCATTCGGTTGCCTTCCTGAACATTGACGCGCTGCACCGCCTGCGGGTCGATCCGGGACACCGCCTGCGCCTGGACTTCCGCGTCGGGAATCCATGAAAGGCTGCCGTGGAAGCTCAACCGGTCCGTCAGTTGGCCGCGCGCTTCCAGTTCGAGGCCCGTGGACTGCGCCTCGCCGGCGTTCTTGCGGGCGAACGCGTAGCTGACATTGACCAGGTTCTGTCCGGTCTCGGGATCGACCAGGCCCGGAACCACGTCGGTATCGGAGATCACGGCGTCCGTCATGTGCATGCGGTACGCCGCCGCGGTGAAGTCGATCTCGCCGATCGTCGCCTTGAGTCCAAGCTCGTAGGTCTTGATCTGGTCGCCGCGGAACGTCAGTCGCTGACGGATGTCGTCGAGCCGCTCCTGGGCGCCGGGAACGCCTCGCGCGACGGCCTGCCTGTAGGTTTCGACGGTGCCCGCGACCCATCGGTTCACGCCGGCCGCGCGGAACCCGCTCGCCACCATGCCGTAGATCATGACGCCGTCCTGGGGCCGCCAGGTGAGAGTGACCTTCGGCGCAAGGCTTCCGGTGTCGAGCTCCTCATCGGAGGTGTTCACCGTAAGGTTCTGTGCGGCCGCTTCGATCGTCGAATACCTGCCGCCGATGCCGCCGTGCACGGAAGCGCCCGTGTCCGCCCAGCGCAGGCCGGCCAGGACTTCCCACTTATCGCTGAGGCGATAGCTCACCTCGCCGAAGAGAGCCCTTTCGGAGCGCGTCTCATAGATGGCGCCGCCCGGCCTGTCCAGCGTGGTCAGGAGAATCCGCATGACATCCTGCTGTACCGAGACCGGTACCCTTGGATCGAATGCGTAACGTGAACTCTGGCAGGTGATATCGGGAGCGGCATAGGTGGTCAGAGACCACGGGCCTGTCGTGCCGCAAGGTCCCCAGTTTTTCTCCAGCGGTCCCGTCTCCGTGTCCGTGATATAGGCGCCGGCGGTCCACTGCAACCGACTGTCGTTGTTGGAGATCAGGCGTAGCTCGTGAGCGGAACGCTCGGTATAGGTCCAGTTCCCCGAGGCGCTGCTGCGGGCATCGATCGGGCCGTCCTTGTCGTAGGCGTCGACGCCCCTTTGGCAACCCGGCACCTGCGAGCACGCTATGTCCCAGGATCGGAAAAAGCGGCCCGTCGTTTGCAGCGAGAACCCCGACCGCTGTTCCTCGGCGTACGCGATCTCGTTGTCGTAGAACGACGAGGAGAAGATCAGGTCCGCCCACGGGCCTTGCCATTCGATGCTGCCGTGGAGGATCGTCGACTCGGAGGCGCCGCCGTCGAGCCCGACAAAAGCCGGCGCCGACAGGTGGGTGTCGTAGACTGCCCCACCACCTTCGTTGTATTTCCCGGTCTTACCGTCCCAGGTGCCGTTCGGGCCGGATTCGCAACCTCCTCTCAGGGGAGTCCAGCGCGGGTTTTCGGGACCCCGTCCGCCCACGTCCTGGGGCAGATTTCCATTGTCGGGGCGTCGGTCCACGTAGCAGTGGTGGGCGATTCCGGGACCGCCGATGTCGCTTGAGACGACATGGGCAAAGCCCGAAATCTCAAGGTTGTCGCTGGGAAAGAAGGCGAGTTGGAACCGGCCCCCGATCTCGTCGACGAAGTTGACGTCCTCTCCGATCTCGGATTCGGACACCTGGTCCATGATGCCCGCCTTGAAGCGCGAATAGCCGGTGATGCGCGCCGCCAACTGATCCCCGAGGGGGATGTTGACCATGCCGTCAATGCGGTGTCCGATATCGTTCGAATACTGCATGCTGTAGGCCTTCGCCGTCACCGCATAGTCGAAGCCATCGGGGCTCGGACCCTTGGTGATGTAGCGGATCGCGCCGGCCATGCTGCCTTCGCCGTAGAGCGTGCCCTGCGGCCCCTTGAGCACCTCGATGCGCTCCAGGTCGAAAATCGGCGCCAGCGGCTGCCGATACTCGTTGAAGCCCGAGATGGGCATGTTGTCCACGTAGGTCGACACCGACGGCGACATGCCGAACGACAGGTTGTCGATGCCGCGCGCCGAAACGCTGTGGTACGTCTGCGTGGCCATGCCGTAGTTCAGGCCGGGGATCGCAAGGTACAGGTGGCTGATGTCCTCGATGCCCCGCTGCTCGATCTCGACGTCAGTGAGCGCGGAGATGGTCAGAGGCGTGTCCATCAGTTGTGTGTCGCGGTACGTGGCCGTGACCACGATCTCCTCGACCATAGGATCGTCTTCGGCCGCTTCGCCCTCTTCGTCGGACTGGGCCGCCGCGGGCAGGCTGAAGATCGTGCCGATCGCGCCCAATGCCGCAATGGGGAGCCATTCCCGACTCCTGCAAGAATTACCCATCATATCTCTCCAAAACAGAATGAGTGTCACACGACATCCAGACGCCGTGTGCTCGCTAGTCTATACGAAGGTGTGTACAAAATCTGTCGGAAGCCCTCCAACGGACCTGTCGAGTTAAAGGAGGTTCAGCTTGACCTCGACAGGCGTACTTCAGAATGACGCGGTGCGCTTGAGCTTTGGTCGAACTGTAGACTAGACTAATACAACTTAGTTTAGATGACCGATGATGGAAATCGTCAACATCCATCGTGCCAAGACACATCTGTCCAGGCTGGTTGAGCGTGCGGCGCTCGGCGAGCCGTTCATCATTGCGAAGGCGGGCAGACCGATGGTCAAGGTCGTGCCCGTTGAAACCCGGGATGCGGCGCCGACCGGGCGGCTCGGTTTCATGGCGGGTGAAATCGATGTTCCGGAGGACTTTGACCGGATGGGTGATGAGGCCATCGGACGAATGTTCGAGGGTGATCATTGAGCGCTTGTCTTCTCGACACGCACGTGTTGCTCTGGGCTGCAGGTACCCCGGACCGCCTGCCGCCGTCACTGAGGGATCGCCTGGCGAACCCCGCCGAGGAAGCGGTCTACAGCGTGGCGAGCCTATGGGAGATTGCGATCAAGCGTACGCTGGACCGGCCGGACTTCCGGGTCGAACCGAGGACCTTGCGCAAGGGCTTGCTGGCGACCGGCTATCGCGAGTTGCAGATTCGTGGTGACCACACGCTGGCACTTGACCTGCTGCCGCCGATTCATCGAGACCCATTTGATCGAATGCTGCTTGCGCAAGCCCACGTAGAGGGACTAACGCTTGTTACTGCCGATGGTCTCCTGGCCCGCTACCCGGGACCCATCGAACGCATCTGATGAGCGAGGGCGCAAAAAAGCAGCCCGCACCGTGCGGTGCGGGCTGCGAGGGTCAACTCGGCGAAACGCTGGGTGCTACAGGTTGTAGTTCACCTGCACGCCGAATGTTCTCGGATGATGCCAGCCGACATAGCCGCCATCACCGATGTTGGACGGGGCCGGATGATCGAGGATGTTCTCGATATAGGCGCCGTACTGGTAGTTGTCGCGGCTCAGCAGGAGCTTCAGGCCTATCGTTTCCCAGGTGGGCGTCGGCCGCTTGTTGGCGATTGTCCGGAACACCTTGGGGCCGCGGATGACGACATCCGAACGCAACAGGGCATCGTAGCCCATCAGTTCGAAGTCATAGGACAGCGAGCCGAAGATGCCGTACAGCGGCGTACCGCGCATGCGGTGGCCCGGCGGGTAAGTGGCCCAGCCCGGCACGCTCGTTCGCACGCCCGGGGTGTTCCCCGGACGAATCTCTACCTCGTTTTCCGCTTTCGGGACATATTCGCCGGTGAGCTGGAAGCTCAACGAGTCGGTCAGTTGGCCCCGCGCCTCGAACTCGAAACCGGCGGTCTGGACCGCGCCGGCATTGAGCAGGCCAGGGATGGAGTCGATCTTGGACACGACCGCCCCGGTGGCGGGGTCCTTGAGCTCATCGAACCTGGCGTCGGTGAAGATCAGCGCGTCGGTCCAATCCATCAGGTACGCGTTGGCCGTGAAGCTGATCCGACCGTCCAGGACGTCGGCCTTGATGCCGAGCTCGTAGGTGTCCATCCGGTCGCCTCCCGCGCTCAGGTAGCGCTGGGCGAGATGGTACAGATCCTCGGCGCCGGGGATGCCGCGCTGGCGCAGCTCGTCGAATTCGACGACGCGCTGGCCCATCCGGTGGTTCAGGGAGCCGGCGCGGAACCCGCTCGCCCACATGGCGTAGACCATCACGTCGTCCGTCGGTCGCCACTTGACGGTGAACTTGGGCGCGTCGGCCTTATCGGTGGAGTACACGTTGACCGAGTTCGCATCGGCTCGCGACACCCAGACACCAGTCGGGCCGATATCCACACCGGTCTCGATTTCGGCGTACCGTATCCCGGCAAGGAATTCCAGTGAATCGGTCAGGCGGTAGCTCACTTCGCCGAACACGGCCTGCTCCACCCGGGACCGATAGGAAATACCGTCGGGACGACCGGGACCCTTGTTCAGTTCCCGTATGATCGCCTGCTGGTGCTCGATGGATACGGCGGGGTCGAACGCGAGCGCCCACCTGCCGCACTCAATGTCCGGGGCCTTGTAGGTGACGTGGTCCGGGCAATTCCCCGCCCCGTAATGGTCGTTGGTGGGCGCGATGACGGTGTCTGCGGCGTAGACACCGACGGACCACTGCAGGCGGCGGTCCCAGTTGGAGACCAGGCGGATCTCCTGGGAGGCGCGGTCGGTCGCCTGCCAGACCCACGTGCCGACCTCATTGTGCAGTGCATGGGGTGCGCAACCCACTATCTCCGCACAGATCCTGTCGATCTCCCGGTCGAGACCCTGGTCCACGACAAAGCGGGGCGCACGCTCGCCCGTCCACCTGATCTGGTGGTCGTAGACCGACGTGGTCGCGGTCAGATCCGCCCACGGCCCTTCCCATTCGATACTCAGGTTGTAGATCCAGGTCTTGGACGCGCCGCCGCTCACGGCATTCGGGGCGGAGAGGTGTGTCTGGTAAAGACTGTCTCCTCCCTCGTTCCATTTTGCGGTCTTCCCGTCATAGGCGCCGTTCGAACCGGCTTCGCAGTCCTCGGGATTCATGTACCGCGGGATTTGAGGCCGCCGCTCTGAATCGCTTTCCGAGAGCGTTGGAGTCACGGGGCGATGGTCCCGGAAGCAGTGGAAGGTAATTCCGGGGCCGCCGACATCGCTTCCGATGTAGTAGGCCAACGCGTTGACCGAGACCGAGTCGCCGGGATACCACGCGATCTGCGCGCGGAAGCCGCCGTCGTCGATGTAGTCGACATCCTCCTCGATGACTTGCAGGCCTCCTGTCACGCGGTCGATGAGTCCCGCCCTGTAGCGCGAGAAGCCGGTGATGCGTGCCGCCAACCGCTCTCCGAGCGGGAGATTGACCATGCCGTCGATGCGGTGCCCGGGGTCGCCGGAATACTGCATCTTGTAGGCCTTCCCGGTGAAGGAGTAGTCGAACCCTTCGGGACTCGGCTTCTTCGTGATGTAGCGGATGGTTCCCGCCACAGAGCCTTCACCGTAGAGCGTGCCCTGCGGTCCCCGCAGCACCTCGATGCGCTCCAGGTCGAAGTTCGGCGCCAGCGGCGCCCGGTATCCGTCATAGCCCGCTATGGGCAGGTTGTCCACGTACGTCGAAACCGCGCCCGTGTCGCCCCACGCCAGGGAATCGATGCCCCGCGCGTTTACCCTGTGGTAGGTCTGCGTGGCGACGCCGTAGTTCAGGCCGGGTATCGACAGGTACAGCGACTGTATGTCTTCGACGCCCCGCATCTCGATTTCGACGTCCGTTATGGCCGAGATGGACATCGGCGTGTCCATCAGCATCGTGTCGCGGTAGGTGGCGGTCACGATGATCTCCTCGACCATTTCCGCGTCTTCGTCCGCGTCGCCCTCGTCTTCGTCGGACTGGGCCGCTGCGGGCAGGCAGAATGCCATGCTGATCGAAGCGAGTGCCGCAATGCCGAGCCGTCGCCAGCTCGTAGAATAGGTAATCATCAGTTCCCCCTGTTGGTTATGAGACACCAACACACGACATTGCATCGCCACAGGGGGCGGTTGTTACACCACTCGCCGGCCAGCGATGCCGCGCCGACGGTGTCCTCTCACGTAACTGCACCCTCGTAAGTACACCAACGTCACCATAGTGTCAATCTTGGACGCTCTCCCCGAGTGCTGTCCGGTCCTGTCTGGCTTCGCGGATTGGCCGCTTCCCCAAGGTCCAGCTTGTGCGTGACAAATCGGACATCTCGCCGTCTTTGACGTATTGATGCACCCTGCATATGTTTCGATGCATGAGAACCACGATTCGATTGAACGACGGACTCCTTTCGCAAGCCAAGAGCTACGCGGCCGAGATTGGTTTGACGTTCACGGCGCTCATCGAGGAGTCGCTGCGTCAACGCCTGGCGCGTGGAAACGCTTCACGGCGCGAACCGGTAAGGCTGTTTACGACCGGCGAAGACGGAGTGCATCCGGGCATCGACATGGACAGCAGTGCTTCGGTCATGGATGCCATGGACCCGCTTGGTGATCCTGCCTGACGTCAACACTCAAGGCTATGCAGGTCCTCTGGCGCAAAAGGCAACCTGGTTCCCGACGCCTGGTTCGCCGCCCTGGCCATCGAGCATGGCTGCGAGTGGATCAGGGCCGATCGGGACTACAGCCGATTCGAGGGCTTGAACTGGAGTCATCCGCTCGCGGTTTGACGGCGTGCTCGGCAAGGCCAAACCGCCGTGGAGCAATCGGGAAGTCCGCTGCCGGGATGCGCTGGCTGTGGGGTGCGCACATGGTGTGCATGGCGCGGGGAACCGGCCCACAATGCGCATGATAGGCTAGCGGGTTACGGCGCGGATTTGCAGGGGAAGAGATGCAATACGACCTCGTGATCAAGAACGGTTCCGTCATCGACGGTTCGGGCGCACCGGCCGTTCAGGCTGACGTCGGAGTCAGGGACGGCAAGATCGCGATGATCGGCCGTATCCGGGAGGACGGCGCCGAGACCATCGATGCCGAAGGCCACGTCGTGTCGCCGGGCTTCGTCGATGGCCACACCCACATGGACGCCCAGGTCTTCTGGGACAAGCTCGGCTCCTGTTCCTGCTACCACGGCGTCACCAGCGTGGTGATGGGAAATTGCGGGTTCACGCTGGCCCCGGCGCGGGAGGAGGAGGCCGAGCTGGTGTTCCGCAATCTCGAGCGGGCCGAGGACATCTCCCCGGATTCGATGCGGGCCGGCATCAAGTGGAGCTGGGAAACCTACCCCGATTACCTCGATACGCTGGACGCCCTGCCGAAGGGCATCAACTACGCGGGATACATCGGCCACTCGGCGCTTCGCACCTACGTGATGGGCGAGCGCGCGTTCACCGAGCAGGCCACCGAAGACGAACTCGCCGCCATGGCCCGCAACGTGCAGGAGGCCGTCCGCGCCGGCGCGATCGGATTTTCAACCTCGCGCATTCATACGCTCTACAGCGACAAGATGGTGGCAAGCGCCGTCGCGGACTGGAGCGAGGTTCGCGCCATCGTCAACGCCATGAGCGAGACCGGCGCAGGTGTCTTCGAGATGGCCGGCGAGCAGACCTATCGGGATCCTGTCCTGAAAGACGATTACTTTGGTCGCCAGTTGCGGCTCGCCGTCGAGTCGGGCGTGCCTTATACATGGGGGCTCATCAGCGGCCCGGGCGAACCGCAGGACTGGCGCACTTATCTCCGGCTCCTGGACGACGTGGCGGCGGCCGGTGGGAACATGTTCGCCCAGGTGCACTCGCGCTCCCTGAACCTGCTGCAGAGCTTCGAGTCGCGCACACCGTTCGACGGCTGGGACCATTGGCGGGAAGTCCGGGCGCTGCCCATCGAAGAGCAGAAGGTCAAGCTCAGGGATCCGGCCATCAGGGCCAAGCTCGTCGACATCGCCACCAATCCCGGCGGCAAGCTGTTCCCCAACGCCTGGGGTAGCGTCAGCCCGGCACGACCGCCGAACTGGAACAGGCTGCTCATCATGGATACTGTCGAGGGCGAGCATCGTTCCTTTGCCGATGTCGCGGCCGAACGCGGCGTGAAGCCCGTCGAACTCATGATCGACCTCGCGCTCGAACACGACCTGAAACTGATCTGGCGCAGTTCCACCGCGAACGAGAACGACGATCACGTGCTGAAGATGATGCGGCACCCGCACACCGTGGTGACGTTCTCGGATTCGGGCGCCCACGTCGGCATGATCATGGACAGTTCCCTGCAGACGCACGTCTTCGCCCACTGGGTGCGGAAGAAGCAGGAACTGACGCTGGAAGAGGCGGTGCGCATGTTGTCCTTCGAACCGGCGACCCGATGGGGCCTGCACGACCGCGGGCTGTTACGCATGGGGCTTGCCGCGGACATCCTGGTGTTCGATCCGGACACCATCGGCGGCAACATGCCCACGGTCGAGCACGACCTCCCGGCGGGAG
Organism: Candidatus Azotimanducaceae bacterium; assembly: GCA_965203615.1. GTDB lineage: Bacteria > Pseudomonadota > Gammaproteobacteria > Pseudomonadales > Azotimanducaceae > VXNE01. Next base: position 1,749,626 of record OZ241900.1, on the reverse strand, counting down.
AAATGCGTCTGAAGCAGACCGGTCGCGGGATCGCCGCGACCATCGTCAACGGCCAGGTGCTGTTGCGCGGCAACGAGCACACCGGCGCCCAGCCGGGCCGGGTATTGCGCGGGCCGCTCGCGGGAACCGCCTGAGATAGGGCATTGGGCGGGGATAGCCGGACGATGCAGCAGGAAATATAGAGAGGAGGGGAGTGATGCCATACGATCTGGTTATCAAAAATGGTTCCATCGTAGATGGCTCGGGTGCGCCGGCTTTTCACGCCGACGTGGGAATCTCGAAGGGGAAGATCGCACTGATCGGTCGCATTCGCGAAAACGGTGCCGAGACCATCGATGCCGAGGGCCACGTTGTGAGCCCGGGTTTCATCGACGGCCACACCCACATGGATGCCCAGGTCTTCTGGGACCACATCGGCTCGTCTTCCTGCTACCACGGCGTCACCAGCGTGGTGATGGGCAACTGCGGGTTCACCCTCGCGCCCTGTCCCGAGGAAACACAGGATCTCGCGATTCGAAACCTTGAGCGGGCCGAGGACATCGCCCGCGAGTCCATGCAGGAAGGCATCAAGTGGACCTGGGAGACGTATCCCGACTATCTGGATGCGGTGGAGGCCGTGCCGAAAGGCATCAACTATGCTGGCTACATCGGCCACTCGGCGCTTCGCACCTACGTCATGGGCGAACGCGCGTTCACCGAGCAGGCGACGGATGACGAACTCGCCGCCATGTGCCGCATCGTGCAGGAGGCCGTGCGGGCCGGCGCGATCGGGTTCTCTACGTCTCGCACGCATCGCCTGTTCACCGACAGGCCGGTGGCGAGCGCCGTCTCCGACTGGAGCGAAGTGCGAGCCATCGTCAACGCCATGGGCGAAACCGGCGCCGGCGTGTTCGAGATCGCCGGCGACATCACCGTTGGAGATCCCGAGGGGACGCGCGACTACCATGACCGCATCCGGCAGCTCAGCATCGAGTCCGGCGTGCCCATGACGTGGGGCGTGGCCGCCGGTGACGGTGGGGAGCCCTACTGGCGTGGAAAACTGGCGCTCCTGGACGAAGTCGCCGCCGCCGGCGGCCGCATGTTTGCCCAGGCGCACTCACGCACCCTGGATGTCATGTTCAGCTTCGAGGCCCGCACGCCTTTTGACACCTGGGACCACTGGCGGGAGGTTCGGGCGCTGCCGCTCGAGGAGCAGAAGGTCAAACTCAGGGATCCGGCCGTCCGGGCCAAGCTGCTCGGCATCGCGGACAATCCGGAAGGCAAGGCGTTCCGCAACTCCTTCGGCGGCCTCGACACGCGCCCGCCGGATTGGGACCGGATACTCATCATGGACACGCTGATCGATGCCGATCAGCGTCGCATGTCCGACGTCGCGGCCGAGCGTGGCGTCCACCCGGCGGAACTCTTCATCGATCTCGCGCTCGAAACCGACCTCAAGGCGCTGTGGCGGCGTCCGGCGACGAATCTGAACCAGGATCACGTGCTGGAGATCATGACACACCCGCATACGGTGGTGACGCTGTCGGACTCCGGTGCCCACGTCGCGCAGCTCATGGACAGCTCGCTGCAAAGCCACGTGCTCAGTCACTGGGTGCGCGCCGAGCAGAAGCTGACGATGGAAGAAGCGGTGCGGTTGTTGACCTACGACATTTCCAGGCAGTGGGGCCTGTATGACCGCGGCCTGGTGAGAGTCGGGCTCGCGGCGGACCTTCTGGTGTTCGATCCGGACACGGTCGGGCCGCGCCTGCCCACCGTCGAGCGCGATCTGCCGGGTGGCTCGATGCGCTACAAGCAGACCGCCGACGGCATCGCCGCAACGGTCGTCAACGGCCAGGTGATGTTGCGCAACAACGAGCACACCGGTGCGGCGTCGGGGCAGGTATTGCGTAGTCCGCTGGCGCGGGTCAGCTAGCGGCGGAGACCGTCGGGTCGTGTAGCCGGTTATTTGGGTCTTGTCGGGTAACAGCTCGCCGGGTCTTCTGAGCTACACGACACGAGTCACAGGTCGGGATGCTCCAGGACCAGCGTCTGTCCGGCGGCGACCTGCGTACGCGTGATCTCCCGGCCGTCGGGCCATTCGACGACGAGCCTGTCGACAGCCGATGCGCTGCCTAAGCCAAACACCTGCACAGTTGGGTTCTGCGACGTGTAGTTGCTGCCGATAACGATCTCGCGCAGTAGTACTTTCTCTCCGACTGTCGCCCGGATCCGGGCGCCGGCCGCTTCCGTGTTCGGAGGCTTGCCGACAAGGCGCACCCGCAGGTAGCGGTTGCCCGTCGTGTCGTTGCGCCACAGGGTGCCCGCGTTGTCTGCGTTGCGGTGCGCCTGGAAGACGTCCACGTCGCCGTCGTTGTCGAAGTCGGCGCAGACGGCCGCATAGCCGCGTTCGTTATCCGCGATTCCGGCGGTTATGGCGTCCTCGAAAAACGTGCCGTTGCCCGTGGCGACGAACAGTCGACTCTCGTCCACGTGGAAGTTATCCGGCTCGAAGGACACGCTCCAGCCGTTGGTGTGGTAGATGTCGAGGTCCGTGTCGTTGTCGAAGTCGGCGAAACACGCGGCCCAGCCCCAGCCGCCGTCGTGCACGCCGGCGGCGTCGGTGACGTCCACGAACGCGCCGCCCACGTTGTTGTAGAGCCGGTTGCCCAGTTCGAAGGCCTGCTCGCCGTATTCATCCTGCTGGCTCCAGATGGAGGTGACGAACCAGTCGAGGTCACCGTCGGCGTCGTAGTCCCCGACGGCGGTGCCCATGCCGTTGCGATCCACCAGCACGTTGCGGTCGGTGGCGTTTCGGAAGCTGCCGTCGCGGTTGTTGAGAAAGAACATCGACGTGAGGAAGTCCCCCGAGATCACGAGATCCGGGAACCGGTCGTCGTCGATTCGCGCGAAAGTGGGAGAGAACGTGTAGTCGAACCCCGCGCCGCCGAGCGAATTGTGCGGCTCTGGCGAGATGATGCTCGGCGAGATGCCGGCTTCCAGGCTCACGTCGATGAACCTGATGACGCCGTGTCGCGTCTCGTTCCGCCACAGGTGCTCGGTATTGACGAATTCGTTGATACCCCGGTGGGTGCCCCAGTGGGTGAGAAACATGTCCAGGTCCCCGTCGAGGTCGTAATCGCCAAACGCCGCCGAGAGTGTGTACTTGGAGGCGATGGTGTCGATTCCGGACCCCGCGGTCACGTCTGTGAAGGTGCCGTCGCCCTCGTTGTGGAACAGGAAGCCGGGGTCGTGTTCGATACCGCCTATGAACAGGTCGAGGTCGCCGTCGCCGTCCATGTCGGCGAACGCGGGTCCGCTATGCCGGTAGTTCTGCCCTGAAGCCTTGGTGTAGGCCACACCCGCCGCTTCGGCGACTTCCTCGAACACGTTGTCGCCCAGGTTGCGATAGAGCAGGTTTGGCCCCATGTCGCCGCGCAGAACGAAGAGGTCTACCAAACCGTCGCCGTCATAGTCGCCGCTCGCCACGCCGCCGCCGAACTCTTCCGGCTCCGACCCCTCCGTGGGATTCAGGTAACCATGCCGGTAGTTGATGCCGGATCGCACTGTGACATCGGTGAATCGGGCTTCGCCCCGAGGCGGGGCGGGCGGTTCCGGCGGTGGCGCGGGAGGGGGCGCTGGCGGGGGCGCCGGCGGGGGGCCGCTCGACCCCCCGCCGCCGCACGCGGCGGTCAGTAGCAGACCGAGTATCGCTACCGCTGTATTGCGCATATCCATTGCGGTGGCCGGAGAATCCGCGCGGCGATCCGCTGATGACGCCGCCGCCCTTGACCGGGCGGGAGTATGATCGAGCGGTTCGGCAGGAAGCAAGGCTATGACGCGACGGCGTTGCGAAGAGGTGATGCGCTGCTATCTCACGGAGGTGGTGGCGCAAGGCAAGCTGGACCTGATCGACGGGTTCGCAGCCGAGGACATGGTCGACCATACGCAGACCATCCGCGGACCGGCTGCCCTCAGGAGGCACGTATCCAGGTTTCGCGCGCGTCTTGACGACTTTGAGATCCATGTCGAGCGCATCATCGCCTCGGACGATGAGGTCGTGGGCGTATGGCGTCTGCGCACGACGCATACCATGGAGCTGTGGGGCATGCCGCCGACTGGGAAACCGATCGAGGCCAGGAATGTGAGCATGTTCCGGCTCAAGGACGGCATGCTCGTCGACTACGAGGTCATCAGCGACAGCCTTGCGGTGGTACGGCAGCTTGGTGCGGAGATCCGCCTCCCCCCGACGTAGTTGGCCAAGCGCTACCCCGGATAGAACGCGTCGCGTCCCTCCACGTAGTTGAAGAACGTCTGCGCCGGATTGCGGTTCACGAGATTGCGCTTGAACATCGGGTGCTTGAGGCTGCGCACCTCGTGCTCGAGTTCGGCCAATGTCTCCCCGCTGTCCGGATCCACGATCGCCTGGAACCGATACTGGTGCTGGTCCGATTCCTCGGTCAGCAGGTCGCGCTCGGCGAGATAGGCATGCGGCGCGGAGAAGTTGGCGATGTGGATGGCGATGTGATGGCCGTCGTATTCCGGTATCGCGCCGTCCGTCTCCTGGTAGATGAGCCGCTGGTCGAAGCCCATCGAGACTTCGGTGCGCCCGCCGTCACCGTTCTCTGTGACCACTGCGGGCGTGTCGAGAACCTGCTCGTAGAACCTCGCTATGCCTTCGGCGGTACCCGGTGGCACGAGCATCTCGGCGTAGGGGATGCCGAGGTACTGTCCCGGAAAGCTGTCGGGGCCGAAGACGCGGATGTCGTTGCCCCAGGGACAGGTCACGTGGACGCAGTCATTGGCTTCGCGCCAGGCGAACTCCGTGTCGGCCAGGGTTCGCTCGACGCGCTGCAGCCGATCCTTCAGGTCGTCGAGACTCGGCACCACGACACCCATGTGCCCGCGCCACTTCTGGGCCTTGTTCTGCAACAGGTGGAACTGCTGCTCGCCGGCGTTCACCCACATGATGGGGCCGCCGAAGTCGACGTACGGGTCCCGCGTCAGCCCGAGGCCGGTGACGTAGAAAATGGTCGCGAGGTACAGGTCCGGAACACACAGGTTGATGTGCTGCAGGATGAGCACGTTGCCGATGTTCTCTTCGGTTCGGTTGAATTGCCTTGCTTCGCTCATGGTGTTCCCTCCTCGCGCTTCCGGTCGCGCGGCTCCGTCCCGGTAGTATTACCCAATCGGTTCGTGGCCGACAGGGAGGCGTTGTGCGGTGACCTTGTGAAACGGGTATTCTGACCCGCCGGGAGGTGAGATATGAGCTCAATCACTATCACGAGTGTCGACGAGGCGCCCTGGCTGGCCGAGAACTTCAAGAAAGGACACAGGACGGGGGCGCAGCTCGTTGGGGAGCACAGCCAGGACGGAATCTGCGTGTTCATCATGAATTTCGAACCCGGTTTTGCGACCGAGCTCCATAGCCACTCCGAAGACGAGGTCATGTATGTCCTCGAGGGCGAGATGCGAATGGACGATCAGGTGATGGGTCCGGAGAGCATCCTGCTCATCCGCAAGAACTCCGAGTACAAGTTCACGGCGGGGGATGAGGGGGTCCGTTTCCTGAACATCCGCCCCGGCACCACCAGGTACCAGCCCGCATCGGAGTCCTAGCCCGCACAGCGCGGAGGATGGAGACCGGTATGACCCGGCTGCGCGTGGCCTACGTTAACGTCGCGGTTTCGGACCTCGACCGCGCTGTGGCTTTCTTTCGGGACCGCGTTGGTCTTGTGCTCAAGTTCTCGGATGCCGACTTCGGTTACGCGGAGTTCGACACGCCCGGGGCGGGTTTCGCTGTCGCGCGGGATCCGGAGCGTGCCGGCCGTCACACCGGCATCGGCTTCGCCGTCGAGAACCTGGATACCGCGCATGCGCGACTCTCCGCCGCCGGCGTGGAGTTCACCCGACCGCCGACGCGCGAACCGTGGGGCGGGTACATGGCGATCTTTGCCGATCCTGACGGCAACACGTTCTACCTGGATCAGGTTCCGGCGGACTGATCGATTGCCGGGCTACGCTATCGGCGGTCGATCCAGGCCACGGTAGCCATGAGGCCGGTTCGCCCCTCGCGACGATAGGAGAAGAAACGGTCGTCGTGGAAGGTGCAGGCGTCTGATCGGCAAATCTCGTCGACGCCCGCTGACTTGAGACGGCCTGCGGCATACGCCGGCAGGTCGAATAGCCACTTTCCCGCCGCCCCGGCCGGTGAGAACGTTTTCTCTGCATCCGGCCAGAGAGTGGCCCTCTCGTATACGTCTCCGCCGACCTCGTAGCATCGCCCGCAGATACCGGGCCCGAGCCACGCCCGCAGGTCGTTCGCTTCGGCCGGCAGCTCACGTAGCGTCGCTTCGATGACGCCGCCGACAGCACCCCGCCAGCCGCAGTGGATGACGGCGACGAGGTCGCTCGCTCCGTCGGCAATGACGATGGGTATGCAATCCGCGGTCGTCACCGCGACCGCCACTCCGGGCACGTCGGTCCAGACGGCGTCCGCCTCCACCTCCTCGCCGACGCGCGGGGCATAGTGGACGCGGATCCCGTGCACCTGGCGAAGCCACTGTACGTCGGGCTTGCCGATGGCTGCATACAGACGCGCGCGGTTCCGCGCAAGTCGTTCCTTCCCGCCGGCGCGCCCCAGGTCCAGTTCACTGCGGGCGTCCTTGCCTGCGCGGGTGGTCGACACGGCCCGGACCTTACCTTGCTTGGACCAGTCGGCTTCGAGTAACTCGACGGGCATCCTTCAGTTCGCTTCGAACAGTTCCGATGCCCGCGCGCGCAGGTCGACCTTGCGGATCTTGCCGGACGCGGTCATAGGAAAGGTGTCGACGAAGACCACGTGGCGGGGAATCTTGAAGCTCGCCACCTTGCCCCGGCAGTAGGCGATCATCGCGGCCTGGTCGGCCTCGGCGCCGGGTTTGGGTTCGACGAAGGCGACGGGCACTTCGGCCAGTCGCCTGTCCGCGACACCGACCACGGCCACCTGTTGCACGGCGGGGTGTTCGAGCAGGAATCCCTCGACCTCCATGGGGTCGACGTTCTCGCCGCCCACCTTGAGCATGTCCTTGTAACGCCCGATGAAACGGATGTAGCCGTCCGCGCGGCGTTCTCCCATGTCGCCCGTGCAGAACCAGCCGTCCCCGTCGTAGGACTCCGCCGTCTCCTTCGGTTTCTTGTAGTAGCCGAGCATCAGGCAATAGCCGCGCACGCGGATTTCGCCGGGCACGCCGTCGGGCTGTTCCTGTCCGGTTTCGGGGTCGAACACCTTTATGTCGTAGCCGGGCGCGGGATAGCCCGATGTTTCCGCGCGGTGTTCCTCGTCGTCGTCCAGCGCGCCGAGCATGGCGCCGACCCACACTTCGGTCATGCCGTACCCGGACACGGCATGCATCGGCTTGAGGAGACGGAAGCTCCTGCGAATCACGGGGGTCGAGTTGTGCATCCCGGCGCCGAACAGGCCGGTGCGCAGGCTCGACACGTCCCGGGGCCTCGCTTCCTGCGCATCGCAGAGGCCCTGCACATGGGTGTCGAAACCGTTGGCCATGGTCGCCCGTTCGCGTTCCACGAGGTCGAGCACCTCGTCGGGATCGAAGGTCTCCGTGATGACGTGGCGGGCGCCGGACACCATCGAAAGGAGCGATCCCTCGGAATAACCGAACGCATGGAACAGGGGCAAGTAGTTGAGGATCACGTCCTTTTCGGTGACCCCCAGGCGGTAGGCCCGTTCCTCTGTGTTGCGGATCAGGTTGTGGTTGTGCAGCACGCCCTTCGGGAATCCGGTCGTGCCGGAGGTGTACATGATGAAGACGGGATCGTCCGGATTCACGGCATGCGCCCTGGCTTCGAGATCCGCATCCGCGATGCGGCCGGCACCGGCGAGCGCGGCGTCCCAGGCGACGGTTCCCGGATAGTCGCCGTCCCCGACGATGACGACGCGCTTCAGAACCGGGAAATCGCTGTCGTCGACGACATCACCCTTCTCGGGAAGCGAAACGACTTCGCGCACCATCGCCAGGTAGTCGATGGGTCCGGAGACATCGTGCGTGATCAGCATCGCGCTGTCCGACTGGCGCAGGACGTACTCGAGATCGTTGGTACGGAAACGCGTGTTGACGGGCACCTGCACCGCGCCGATCCTGGCGAGGGCGAACATGAAGAACAGCCATTCGGCTCGGTTGTTGAGCCACAGTGAGACGTGGTCGCCCGCATCGACGCCAAGCGCCATCAGGGCTTTCGCCGCGCGGTCCACCTCTTCGGCAACTTCGGAGAACGTGTAGCGCGCCTCGCGGAAGACCAGGGCTTCCCGATCACCGAAGCGTTCGGCCATCTCCCCGGGCAGATCACCGAAGCGGCGCTTTGGAAACCAGTCGGTCATCGTCGTTTCCTTGAGTGGGCCGAAGATGATAGGACGGGCACTTGGCGCGACACGACGATGGAAGGAGAGGGTGCAGGCGTTAGCCAGCCTTGAGGAAGGACGTCTTTACCTTTTCGGGCACGGTGATCGGCGCAAAGTAGTTTCCAGGGAACAAGTAGTCCTCCCCGCTTTCGTCTATGACCCGCAAGTCTCCGTCTCTCGCTGCGTCTTCATCGGGGAGCGCACGGTATATCTTGTGAAGTTCCAACGAGGCGGGATAGTCGCCATTGTCGACACACACTACGTATTCCAGTGCTTGATCAGACCGTGATTTCATTTCAGTCCAGGTAGCGCTTTCGCTTGAACTCTCTGCGCCCTATGCCATGGGCTTCATACCAATGGACTTCGGCAAGCCGAAGACTCCCATTGCCTAACTGGATTTGGGCTACCCCCTTCCGTTTTCGCCAGTTTCCAAGCCCGTATTGCCGCCTCAGTCTGGGCAGTTCCCGGATTCCTGCGCCCCTCGCGATGGTCTACGCATCCGAGATCGCTCCGACGATGCGAAAGTTCATGGTTCGGCACGGCAGTTCCTTGTCGGGAGGCTTGCTGAACCTGCGCGCGAAGTCAAGCTGACTCCGTGTTTCACCCCCGCCCAGGCCCACCGTTTCACCCAACCCGCCCGTCCCCGATCCCGCGCCTTGATCGGCACTTGCGTGCCGTTCTACGGCGCAAGCTTGCATGGAAGTGCCCCACAGCCGCAGCCTTCGGCTTCGCCTGTGGCCCGTCCCCGCTCGTCGACCACGGAAGTGCCCCACAGCCGCAGCCTTCGGCTTCGCCTGTGGCCCGGCCCCGCTCGTCGCGCATGGACCAATCGCCGCCGGTCGCTAGCGCTCCCGGAGGCATTTGTTCCATGAAAGTACGCTCCGGCGAGGTGGCAAATCCCGGCACTTCCTTACGCGTCAGCGGTCGCGGAATCTCCCCCGGCTGAGGGCTCCTAGTCGACGACAAAGTAGTTCGCCGGCAGGTTTTCGGGCCGATACGCGTTGGCCGGTTCTTGCATTCGCGACACCACGCTCGTGTGTAGTCGCGAGCCCTCGGGTATCTTGCGAGCGCCGCGGCCGCGTATCCGCCAGAAACCCGTGTCGGAGCGGTGACCCTTCCCATGCGGATTGGGCACGAGTCGTTCCTCCGCGGGCATTGTGAGGCGAAGCCCGCCCGCCGACGCCTTGCCGAGCATCCAGTGCAGCGAGATGTTCGAGAGCCCCCGGTCGTCGTACCAGCCGCCGACATCGGAGTGGACTCCGGCGAACCATACCTGTTCGATCGTCTGGCCTTCGATCGCCCGCGATTCGTCCCACGGACTCGGCAGGAAGTCCTCGCGCCTCTCGTCGATGGCGAGGGCGTGGTATCCGAAGCTGACATGGGGATTGAGGGTCGCGTCATGGAAGCGTTTGCCCGCGTTCATCACGAGCGACTCGACCGTGTCCCAGACCCCGATGAAGTGGATCGGGCAGGGTCGCCCAAACGCCTTCAGGAAGTCCGCAGCCACATCGGCGTTGTCCCCGGTGTTGTAGATATTCGACGCGTATTCGACCAGGTTGTCCTGACCCGCGCGCAGCAGGCCGCACTTGAAGACCATCCCGGCCAGCGAGCGCACCGTGAACGCGCCGCGGCTGAATCCGAACAGGTAGACGCGATCACCCTCCTGGTAGTGGTCGGCGAGGAAGCGATAGGCGTCTTCCACGTTCTTCTGCAAGCCGTACCCGGTGGCCTTGTCTCCCATGGCACGCAGTTCCCCGCGCTCCTCCCGGTACTCCCAGCCGCCGGTGCCGACACCGGGGTCGTAGTACGCGACCTGATCGTCGTCCTTGTCGAGCACGAGGTAGGTCTCGACGACGTTGGTGTTGTTCTGGCCGAACTCGTTACCGGTCCCGTCGCAGCAAATCGCGATGTTTTTCATGCGTATCCTTCTTATTGGAAACGCGTGAAGAATAACTTGTGCTAATGACCAAAGTTATCTCGTGGGTGGCGGCGAGCCTGAGCTATTCGCGACAGAGAGGCGCCCGGACCAGTTCGGAGACGCCGTCCGCCCGTGCCGCAGTTCGCTTTTTCCCGGTTTGTCTCGGGGGCGAAGCGGAGGCGCACGAAACGTGCCACGGATTTCGCACGCGAATTGGAGCGAGATGCCGTTTCGGACCAGATTCGGGACTCGTAGAGTTGGGTTCCTCCACTAATCACAAACGGAGTTTTTCCATGAGAGAGTTGACCGTATTCGAAACCCGGGAAACCGCCGGCGGCATCTTCCCGATCGTCATTGCACTGGTCGCGTCAGTTGTCGGTCACTACATCTACGATCCGGCTGGTCCGAAAAAGGGGGGCGGCGAGAAGGAGTCGGACGAATCCCAAGGGTGATGTTTGCGCGCTGAGGCGTGAGGACGGGCTGGCTGCAGGACGCCGACACTGGCGTCGGTCAGCCCGGCCTGACAGGCATTAGCCGCCGTCGAGCGGCTCCCAGACGACTTCAGCGATGCCGTTTTCGCGCGCGACGGTCCGCGCCAGGACGAAGAGATAGTCGGACAGCCTGTTCAAGTACGCGCCGGCGCCGGCTTCGACGAGGTTCGACAGGTTGTCCGCCTCTGCCCAGAACGCCCGTTCGGCCCGGCGCACGGCGCTACGCGCGACATGGGCGAGGGCAACCGTCTCATCGCCTCCGGGCAGGACGAATTCCCGGAGCGGCGGAAGTTCCTTGTTCAGCTCCTTGGTTTCGGACTCGATGCCAGCCACGAGCGGTTGCCAGTCAACCGCCGTGCCCCCGGTGGCGACGGCACCGCCGATATCGAACAGGCGGGACTGAATCCGCGTCAATGCCGGTGTGTGGTGTTCGGAAATACGCGCGGCCAGCAGCCCGATGAAGCTGTTCGCCTCGTCCAGCGCGCCGATGAGTTCGAGTCGGGGATGGTGCTTGGGATAGCGTTCCGGCCCGGCCAGGGATGTCTCGCCGCGGTCGCCGGTCCGCGTTACGACGCGGCTGATTCGGTTACGCACCGGAGTCCCTCGCTTCGTCCATGCGGCGCGCCAGCCAATATATCAGGAACAGGACTGGAACCCCGATCACCGCGGTGATGGCGAAGAAGGTGGGATAGCCGAGGGCCGTGCTGATTTGTCCGGAATAGCCGGCCAGCACTTTGGGAAACAGCGTCATGAGGGAACTGAATATGGCGTACTGCGTGGCCGTGAACGAAAGGCTGGTGAGACTCGACAGGTAGGCGATGAACGCGGCGGTCGCGAGCCCTGCGCTCAGGTTGTCTATCGCGACGACGATATAGAGGAGTTGCAGGTTCCCCGGTGAGGAAGCGAGGGCGATGAACAGCAGGTTGGTGCCCATGGCGAGCGCCCCGCCGAGCAGCAGCACTCGAATCACCCGGAACTTGAGGGCGAGATGGCCGCCGAGCAAGCTGCCGAGTATGGTCATCCCGATGCCGAAGAGGCCGCTCGCGGTACCGATTTCGATCTTGGTGTAACCCATGTCGACATAGAAGACGTTGGCTAGCGCTCCCAGAACGATATCGGACACGCGATAGAAGCCGACCACCAGCAGTATCGGCACGGCGATGCGGCCGTAGCGCGCGAAGAAGTCGGCGACGGGCGCGATATACGTATCGTGCATCAGTCGCTGGCGAACGACGCCCACCGAAACTGAGAGTCTGGCTACGCCCAGCGCAAGCCCCAACGCCGCGCCCAGGCGCATCGTTTCGGCGAGGAACCCGGCGAGTGTGCCGTGCAGTCCCCACGTTTTGGACAACCAGGTATCGACGGCGGCCACGGCATCGGACGAGACCACGAACGTGGCGATGATCGTCGCCACCACGATGGCAAAGAGGAGCAGGAAACGCGCGTAGTCGGAGGTGTCGTGGAAGTAGTGCGACGGGTTCCTGCGAACCGGCTCGGTGATGGTCAGAGTCGTTGCGACGCCCACGAGCATCGCGGCGGCCATGCAGAGATACGTCCACTTCCAGGCGTCGTGGAGATAGTGTTCAGCGGTAGTGCCGAAAGCGGTGGCGAGGAAAAGCGCCGCCGCGCCTGCGACCACCATCCCGCACCGATAACCGGCCATGTACGCGCCGGACAGAACGCCCAGCATCGACTCTGACGCTTCAGCGGCCTCGATACGATAGGCGTCGATGACGATGTCCTGGGTGGCTGAGGAAAATCCCAACGCCACGGCGCCCAGGGCCATCACCTGGAGTCCTTGCGGCGTGGCGGGATCGCTGTGCGCCATCAGGACGATGGCTCCGATCACGGCGCACTGCGCTGCCAGCATCCATGCGCGGCGTTGCCCGAGGCGACCGCTCAGGCCTGGAAGCGGGAGCTTGTCGACCAGCGGTGCCCAGACGTACTTGAAGGAATAGCCGAGCGCGGCCCAACTGAAGTAGGTCACGGCGGCGCGTTCGAGGCCGACTTCCCGCAGCCAGATCGAAAGCGTGGAGAAGATGAGCAGCAGCGGCAGACCGGCCGAAAAACCGAGAAACAGGAGCGCGGCAACCCTGGGCTGCAGGAAGTCCCGAACCCCGAGCGCTTTTGACTCCGCGGAATGATCCACTACGTGCGTACCGGCTTCAGCGAAGGCGGCATGGTACGTCAGCCAGTACGCCAGCGAAAACGCTTCAGGTTCACCCGGCCGTTTTTGAACACCACGCCTTCCGCCTCCAGCAGGGTCTGTTGTCGAACCGGATCAGCGACGGAGATGCGTCCGGCCGCGTTGATGACACGATGCCACGGCAACTTCGTTCCTGCGGGAAGTCGGGACAGCGTCTGCCCCACCTGACGCGCGCCGCCGGGCAGGCCGGCGAGTTCGGCGATCTGGCCATAAGTCGCCACGGAGCCACGGGGAATTTCCGCCGTGACCTGCCAGATACGCTGGCGAAGGTTTACGCTTGCTTCGGTCGGCTGTGTGCCGGGAGTGTCCATGGGCAAGTGGTTGCTGGTTTTCGTCCTCACGCCTCTGGTTGAAATGTATATCCTGATCGAGGTGGGGGGAATCATCGGGTCGTGGCCCACCATCGGCCTCGTCGTGCTCACCGCCATTATCGGCGTCGGCCTGATCCGCGCGCAGGGGTTCCAGACGCTGACGCGCGGGATGGCGCGGCTAAACGCCGGCGAACTGCCCGCCACGGAAATCGTCGAGGGCGTGATGCTGGCACTGGCGGGCGCGCTCATGGTGACTCCGGGGTTCGTGACGGACACGGCCGGCTTTGTCCTTTTGACCCCGCGCCTGCGCCGGCGGTTCGCGGCCGAGTTGTTGCGGCGTTTCGCCCCGGTCCCGGGAACGGATCCGGGGAAATCCGGCCACACGATCGAGGGTCGTTTCAGACGCCATTGACGGCATCGGCGCGCGCGAGCGCAGATCGTCTGAAAATCGGGGTTGAATATCCACGAACCGCCCCTATCATATGCACGCCCCGACTTGGCACTCTAAAAGAGAGAGTGCCAATCGGAGCAAGCCCTTCTACTTGGGCAGGAACAACAGACTTGGATGAAGACGCGGCCAGCGCGTCGATTGGGAACAACATCTCGGGAGAATCAGGACATGAACATTCGACCCCTCCATGATCGTGTGGTCGTGCGCCGCGTGGAAGAAGACACGACATCCGCGGGCGGAATCGTGCTGCCGGACACGGCGTCGGAGAAACCTTCGCAGGGCGATGTGCTCGCCGTGGGACCGGGCAAGGTCCTCGACGATGGCAGCGTGCGTGCGGTCGGCCTGAACGTTGGCGACAGGGTGGTCTTCGGCCAGTACGGCGGAAACACCATAAAGGTGGATGGGGAGGAACTCCTCATCCTCTCCGAAAACGAAATTTTCGGCGTGCTGGAAGACTGACCGCAGCACGACGGACTGAGACGGATTGAAGAGAACAGAGGAACTTAGGAGAAAACGATGAGCGCGAAGGAAGTTCATTTTGCAGACGATGCGCGAAGCCGCATGCTCGAAGGCGTGAATACCCTGTCCAATGCGGTGAAAGTGACGCTTGGACCGAAGGGACGCAACGTGGTGCTCGACAAGTCGTTCGGTGCGCCGACCGTGACAAAGGACGGCGTCTCCGTGGCCAAGGAAATCGAACTCAAGGACAAGTTCGAGAACATGGGCGCGCAGATGGTCAAGGAAGTCGCGAGCCAGACGTCTGACGAGGCCGGCGACGGCACCACGACCGCGACCGTGCTGGCGCAGTCGATTCTGACCGAAGGGCTGAAGTCGGTTGCCGCGGGCATGAACCCGATGGACCTCAAGCGAGGGATCGACAAGGCGGTCGTCGCCGCCGTCCATCACATCGGCAATATCTCGACGCCGTGCGAGGACTCGACATCCATCGCCCAGGTCGGAACGGTGTCCGCCAACAACGACACCGCCGTCGGCCAGATCATCGCCGAGGCGATGGAGAAAGTCGGCAAGGAAGGCGTCATCACGGTGGAAGAGGGAAGCGGACTCGAGAACGAACTCGAGGTGGTCGAGGGCATGCAGTTCGACCGCGGCTACCTGTCGCCGTACTTCATCAACAACCAGGAGTCCATGTCGGCGGAACTGGAAGATCCATTTGTCCTGCTCTGCGACAAGAAGATCTCCAACATTCGCGACATGCTGCCGGTGCTTGAGAATGTCGCCAAGGCGGGCAAGCCGCTGATGGTGATCGCCGAAGACATCGAGGGCGAAGCGCTGGCGACGCTGGTCGTCAACAACATGCGCGGCATCGTGAAGATCGCCGCCGCCAAGGCGCCGGGCTTCGGCGACCGCCGCAAGGCCATGCTCCAGGACATCGCCATCCTGACCGGCGCGACGGTCATTTCCGAGGAAGTCGGACTGACTCTCGAAGGCGCGGGCCTGGACGATCTCGGCACGGCCAAGCGCATTTCCTGCACCAAGGAAAACACGACCATCGTCGATGGCGCGGGCACCAAGGTCGACATCGAGGGCCGGATCAAGCAGATCCGCCAGGAAATCGAGGACACCTCGTCGGACTACGACCGCGAGAAGCTGCAGGAACGCCTGGCCAAGCTGGCCGGCGGCGTTGCGGTGATCAAGGTCGGCGCGCCGACGGAAGTCGAGATGAAGGAGAAGAAGGCCCGCGTGGAAGATGCGCTGCACTCGACGCGCGCCGCAGTGGAAGAAGGCATCGTGGCGGGCGGTGGTGTTGCCCTGGTTCGCGCTTTGCAGAACATCGAGAACCTCACGGGCGACAACGAAGACCAGAATGTCGGCATCAACATCGCCAGGCGCGCGATGACCTCGCCGCTGCGTCAGATTGCGACGAACTCGGGTGACGAGGGTGCCGTGGTGCTCGACAAGGTGCGCGGGCTTCCCGACAACCACGGGTTCAACGGTGCCACCGGTGAGTATGGCGACATGATCGAGATGGGTATTCCCGATCCGGCGAAGGTCGTCCGAACCGCCCTGCAGTCGGCCGCTTCGGTGGCGGGTCTCATGATCACGACCGAAGCCATGGTTGCCGAAGCGCCGGAGGATAGTCCGCCCGCAATGCCGCCAGGTGGTGGCGGCATGCCGGACATGGGCGGCATGATGTAGCCTCCCCTCCAACCGAAAAAACCCCGCTCCGGCGGGGTTTTTTCTGCCTGCCTCTATTCGCGAGCAGGCCGGCCAGATGCTTGCCTGGAGGTCAAGAACGTGAATCACGTTTTGCGGTCGCACGCGATTATCAGCTTTTTCACGCTCTGCCGTAGGTCGATCTCGCACAGCGGGCGACAGCCCGAAAAGGCATGATTCAACTTCCATGGGCGGCGAGCTGGGCCGGGCCACAGGCGAAGCCGAAGGCGCCGGCTGTGGGGCACTTCCATGGAAACAAATCCGCCGGAAGCGTCAGCGACCGGGGCGGTTGTTCCATGGGCGACGAGCGGGGCCGGGCCGGAGCCCTCAGCCGGGGAGCGCGAGGGGGCACCCCTCGCAAGAAAAGAGCCCTCAGCCGGGGAGCGCGAGGGGGAACCCCTCGCAAGAGCAAGTTCGACGGCTGTGGGGGCTGCTAGACTACGAGGAGCGCAACGGGACAATGAGTACGACGGTGATCGACACGCTGAGATTCGCCGACCGCCTGAAGGAAGCGGGTTTCGAAGGGCCGCAGGCGGAGGGCATGGCGCGTGCACTCGGCGACGAACTGGCGGAGCGGATGCTCACCAGGCGCGACCTCCAGGAGGCGCTCCGACCGATCGACGCCAGGTTCGATTCGATGGAGAGCAGGTTCGATTCGATGGAGAGCAGGTTCGACGCGATGGAGAGCAGGTTCGACGCCAGGTTCGAGGCTGTGGACGCCAGGTTCGAGGCTGTGGACGCCAGATTCGAGGCTGTGGACGCCAGGTTCGACGCGATGGAGGACAAGTTCGACGCCAAGTTCGATGCCATGGGCGCGGAGATCCGTTCCGTGCATCGGGAACTCTCCGGCAAGTTCAACGTTCTGGTCGGCGTGATGGCCCTGGGGTTTACGCTGCTTGCGGGCCTCGGGGGATACAACGCCGTGGCGCCCCGGTACGGCCCGGTCACAATGGAAGCGTCGGAGACGCCGCAGGTGGAAACCAACCTGCCCGTCGCTCCGTCGCCGGGACCGGTTTCCGAGGGATAGAGAACCCACAGATGTTTCCCAACCTGGGGCCACGCAGGCCCCTGGGCTTCTCTGGCCGTGAGTCCCGCATTGCGCCGTGCGGCGAGGCGCTAGTATTATCGGACGAACAACAATCAACGGGGTCGGACGATGGAAGAAGTCATCAATTACCTGGCGCGGTGGGGTCACATGGTGGCGGGCGTTGCCTGGATAGGCCTGCTCTACTACTTCAATTTCGTGCAGACGGAGTACTTCAAGGAGGCCGAAGACAACGCCCGGGTGGACGCCTTCACGAAGCTCGCGCCACGCGCCCTGTGGTGGTTCCGTTGGGCTGCGGCACTCACCTTCCTGACCGGTCTCATACTCCTCTACTTCATCGGCATGGGCGCCACCGTGGACATCTTTCTCGGCGCGGTGATGGCGACCCTGATGTTCCTTAACGTCTGGCTCATCATCTGGCCGAACCAGAAGATCGTCATCGCTTCCAACGAGCAGATCAAGGGCGGCGGGGAAGCACTTCCCGAGGCGGCTGCGGCGGCACCCAAAGCTGCGCTGGCTTCCCGGACCAATACGCTCCTTTCGCTACCCATGTTGTTCTTCATGGGTTCGAGCGCGCACTATGCGCACGGCGGGTTCAGCGACAACATGACCGCGCTTGTCGTGGGCCTCGTCATCATTGCGGCCCTCGAACTCAACGCCATCTTCGGCAAGCAGGGTCCGATGACCACGGTGCGGGGCGTGATCGTCAGCAGCCTGGTGCTGACCGCGGTGTTCTGGGGCATCGTGGAATGGCTCTAACCGCATGACCCTTCGGCGCTCGCCGTACCGGCGAGCGCCGATCCCGCTTCCCCAGCGGCGTCGTTCTGCCTAAACTTCCGTTGTCTTCGCAGCGCGGGAGTTCCGTACCTTGAGCGAGCCGGTGCAACCCCAGTCCGATCCCCCGATATCAGCGACGCCGGACGATCTGCCGCGGCGCCCCCGTGGTCGTCCGCCCAGCGGTGGCGGCGGCGGTGCGGGGCGAGGCATCGGCATGGGCATCCTTCTCACATTGATGATTGCGGGCTTCGGCATCGGCGGCTGGTTCGTTTTCAACCAGCAGCAGGACCTGATGGCAAGCGAGCGCCAGCGAGCCGAAACCGAACAGCGCGTGGCACACCTCGAGGCGCGCCTGCGCGCGACGGATGAAACGATGACCGAGGCGGGGGAAGATACCGACGAACAGTTGAACTTCTGGGAGTCCGAGATCCGCAAGGTCTGGGACATCGCGAACAAGCGCAACAAGAAGTGGATCCAGGACAACCAGGCGGCGGTTACCAGGCATCAGTCCGCCCTGAACAGCGTGGAATCGAGCCTGGCGGACCTCAGGAGCGCCGTGTCGCGCAACGATACCAAGCTGCAACAGCAGGGCGAGATCATCGACCGGCTGGCCGATGTGCAGCAGCAGGTCCGAACCCTCGTTCGTCAACAGCGGGACCTGGTGGATTCGGTCAACACGTCGCGCCAGGTGGTCGCAACTCTGAAGGCATCGTTGGAGCCCCGAATCAAGAGCCTCGAAGATGCGATCGATGCGATCGATGGCTCCCGGCAGCAATCGGGTGCCCAATACAGCCGGATGCGATCGCGCATGGATGAACTGGAGCGTCGACTCGAAGAGAGTACAGCCGGACCGGTTCTCGAGTAATCCCGGGTCTATTCGACGGCGCGAGTCTCAGCCACGCGGCGGTCCTTCGCCCGCCACAGTTCGTCCACCCATCGATTGAGAACGTCGCGCCTGTCGCTCCCCGTGTAGGTCAACGGTTCGGGCACAGCAAGGGTATCGACTGTCACGTCGATGCGGCGGCAGCGGCCGCAGAGGAAATCCCAGAATCCGGGCACGCCGCCCTGGTAGTGGATGGTCACGTCCACGAGCGCCGTCGCGCGCTCGCCAAGTGCTGTTGCGACGTAGCTTAGGCCACCCGGTTTCGGCCTCAACAGGTGGCGGTACGGAGACGCCTGGGCGGCATGTTTCGCCTCCGTGAAACGTGTGCCCTCGAGGAAGCTCAGCACTGAAGTCGGACGCTCGGCGAACCCCTGGCTGGCCTTCTGCGTCGCATTCCTGTCGTGCTCGGCAAGTTCCGGGTTCTGCTCGAGCCGTTCCCGGCCGTAGCGCCGGACGTAGGGGAATCCCAGGAACCACATCGCGACCCCCACCAGCGGCACCCAGATCAATTCCCGCTTGGTGAAGAACTTGAGCGGCGGAATGCGGCCCAGGAAGGTGTTCTGCAGAACGATGATGTCGACCCACGACTGGTGATTGCTCACGACCAGGTACCAGCCGTTCCGAACGAGCTTGTTGGCGTTGCCGAAGCGCGCGTCGATGACCGACAGCCGCAGCGCCCACACGAGCAGGCGGTTGCTCGCCACCCAGCCGTCGATGATGCGATCCATCAAGCCGCCGATCGCATTCCGAACCCGGCCCGCGGGTATCAGCAGGCGCACACAGCCCATGAGATACAGCGGCACACACCAGAGCGTGGTGTGGACCGCGATCCAGGCCATCGAGATGCCGCCGCGCAACGTGTCCATGCCCGGCATCTTTAACACACAGGCAAGTGGCACGCCACGAACCCGGGGATACCCACGTTTCGGACACACACAATCCATGTCTCGGGCACACGACGTTCGGACGCACACCCGTCGTTAAGGACACCCACCGCGCCTTGGAATGGTCACCGGTGCTGCCCGGGCTTCCGAAAGCGCGTACCATGGCTTGCGCATGGAAGCCCCCGCCGAAACCTTCCTCTGGTACGACATCGAGACATCGGGCACCTCGCCCGCGAATGACCGGATCGTGCAGTTCGCGAGTCTGCGGACCGACGCCGATCTCGAGCCCGTCGAGCCGCCGTTCACCACCTACATCCGGTTGGCGCCGGAGGTCGTGCCATGGCCCGAGTCTGTCCTGGTGACGGGGATCACCCCGCAGACGTCGGCGGCAGGCCGCTCCGAGTGGGAGGCGATGACCGAGATTCATCGCATCTTCAATACCGGGCGCACGTGCGTGGTGGGCTACAACAACCTGCTTTTCGACGACGAGTTCATTCGGTACACGCTCTACAGGAACCTGTTCGACCCCTACGCGAGGGAGTGGCGCGACGGCAACTCCCGCTGGGACATCATCGACCTGGTTCGCGCCACGGCCGCGTTGCGGCCGCAGGGCATGGAGTGGCCCGTCGACGACGGCAAGCCCACGTTTCGCCTCCAGGCAATCGCCAAGGTAAACGGCCTGACCCACGAGATTCCGCATGACGCCCTGTCCGACGTGCAGGCCACCATCGGGGTCGCCCGCCTGGTCAGGAAGCACCAGCCGAAGCTGTACGAGTACGCCCTCGGCCTCCGCTCAAGGGACGCCGCGCGGCGCATGCTCCTGCCGTTCGGACAGCGTATCTGCCTCCATGCGGCGAGGTCGTTCGGCAGTGCGCGTTACGGAACCGCTCCGGTGTTGTCGATCGCGCAGCACCCGGAAATCGACGCCAGCGTCATCGTGGCGGATCTCGGACGAGATGTTTCCGCACTCATCGAAAACTCCGCGGAAGATCTCGCGGAGGCATTGTTCGCGAAGGATCCGGAAGAACGCCCGCCGTTGCACCAGGTGAGACTCAACCGATGCCCTTTCCTGGCGCCCCTGAACGTACTGCGTCCACCGGATGCCAGGCGCCTGGGCCTGGACCGCGACCTCCTGTTCGAGCGCCAGGCTGCCCTGGCCGCGGCGCCGGACCTCGACAGGAAGATCGCGAACGTCTATGCCAGACGCGACAGCGAATACTCCGATGAACGCCGAGATGTGGAGGAACGCCTCTACGAAGGCTTCACGTCGGATGCGGATCGAGACCGGTGCGAAGACCTCCGGCGAGAACTGCGCGCGGGCGGGCCCTGGCCGGACGTTTCCTTCACGGACCCCCGCTTGCAGGAGCTGGCCGACCGGTTGCGAGCAAGATTGCGCCCCGATTCTCTCGGCGCCTCCCAGCGCGCATCCTGGACGCGGCACATCGTCGACCGCCTGACCACGGAACACCCGAGGCGACTGACCGTTGCCGAGTATCGGCGGGACGTGGAGGAACGGCTGGCCGACAGCGAGGGCGACGACGAGGTCCTGGATGCCCTGAAGGCCTACGGCCTGGAACTCGAGCGCCGCACCCGAGAATGACCGAATCCTGCGTCAGCTTCTCGGGGGTGGGCAAGCACTTTGCCGGCAACTGGGTGTTTCGCGACATCACCTTCTCGTGTCCGTCCGGCGAAACCACCGCCATCGTCGGCGAGAGCGGCAGCGGCAAGACGACCCTGCTGCAACTCGTGAACGGCGTCCTGCGACCGAACGAAGGCAGCGTTCAAGTGCTGGGCGGCGACGTGCCCGAACAGGGTGTCGAGGCGTTCCGGCGACGCGTCGGCTACGCCGTGCAGGGCGCGGGCCTGTTCCCGCACATGACCGTGCGACAGAACGTCGACCTGCTCGCGAGACTCGAAGGCTGGGCGCGCGACCCCATCGAGGCCCGATTCGCGGAACTGCTGGACGAGATGGGTCTCGACGCCTCGCTCGCCGGGCGGTACCCGAACCAGCTTTCCGGCGGCCAGCAGCAGCGCGTCGGGTTGTGCCGGGCGCTCATGCTGAAACCGGGCCTGCTGCTGCTCGACGAACCGTTCTCGGCCGTGGACCCCATCACGCGCATGGAACTGTACGAGCAGTTCATTCATGCCCAGCGCCACGAAGGCGTGAGCGCGCTCCTGGTCACCCACGACATGCGCGAGGCGGTCAAGCTGGCGCAGCACCTGGTGATCGTGGGATCCGGCGAAGTCCTGCAGGCCGGGGAAACCTCTGCGATACTGGCAGCGCCCCGTCCGGGCTACGTCGCTCGCCTCATGGCAACGCAGTTGTGATTCGTCGCGTCTCCATCGTCCTGCTTGCGCTGTCCGGAGCGATGAGCGCGGCGGAACCCATCGTCGTCGCGAGCAAGAACTTCAACGAGTCCTACATCCTCGGGGAGGTTGCCGCCCAACTGCTCGAGTCGGGAGGATTCGAGGTGGAGCGCCGCATGGGCCTCGGCGGCACCCTGATCTGCTACGAGGCGCTCGTGGCCGGGGAGATCGACGTCTACGTCGAGTACACGGGCACCTTGTCCCAGGCGATCCTGAAGTCCGAAACAAAGCTCGGCTTCGACGATCTCAACGCAGCCATCGCCCCCCTTGGACTGCAATTGCTGCCGCCGTTCGGCTTCAACAACACCTACGCCCTGGCGCTGCCCCGCGCGCTTGCCGAGGACCTCGGGCTGAACACGATATCCGACCTTGCGGCGCGCGACGATCTCAAGGTTTCGGTCAGCCACGAGTTCCTCGAACGCGAGGACGGCTGGCCGGGTCTCTCCCGAGTCTACGGGTTCGAGCGCGTACCGAACGGCATCGAGCATGGACTGGCCTACCAGGCGCTGGCGGAGGGCTCGATCCACGTGACCGACGCCTACTCCACGGACGGCGAACTGGTCCGCTACGACCTGGCGGTCCTGACAGACGACAGGGGCTTCTTCCCCACGTACCTCGCCGCCCCGCTGGTGCGGGCCGACTTGCCGGAGTCCGCAAAGGCGCGCCTCGGCCGCGTCGCAAACACGCTGGACGACGCGGGCATGCAGGCGATCAACGCTTCCGTGATGTTCGGCGGAGCAGACTTCGCCGAAGCCGCCGCCGGGTACCTGGATGACATCGGCATCGAGAGCACCGCCGCGCGATCCGGCTTCTGGGCGCAACTGCGCCGAAACACGGTCCGGCACATCGTCCTCACCGCCATCGCGCTGGTAGCCGCAACCTGCGTCGGCATCGCTCTCGGGCTCCTTGTCTTTCGCATCGTCTGGCTGTCCCGAACGGTGGTCTACATGACAGGCCTGATGCAGACCATTCCATCGATCGCCCTCCTGGCGCTGATGATCCCGCTGTTCGGCATCGGCGTCGTACCCGCCATCGCGGCGCTGTTCCTGTATTCCCTCCTGCCCATCGTGCGCAACACCGTCACCGCGCTCGTGACCGTCGATCCGGTCCTGCGGCGGGTGTCCACGGCAATGGGGCTCACCCGAGGCCAGGAATTGCGCCACGTGTTCGTCCCGTTGTCGATGCCGAGCATGCTGGCCGGCATTCGCACCGCGGCGGTGATCTGCATCGGCACCGCGACGCTCGCGGCGTTCATCGGCGCCGGGGGGCTCGGCGATCCCATCGTCACCGGCTTGAGCCTGAACGATACGGGCCTGATCATGCAGGGCGCGGTCCCGGCGGCGCTTCTCGCCGTGGTGACAGAACTGGTATTCGAGGGAATCGAACGGGCGATGGTGCCGAAGCACCTTCGAACGTCGGAACGCTGAACATCGCCGCGACCTGGCCCTGCAAGGAAATCGACCTGGACTGGGCGGACTGGGCCTTCGCGCTTGGCGCGTGCCTGTCTCCGCCGCCGGTTCAGGAAGTCGTGCGGCGGGTGGAGCGACTGTGGTCGGCCGAGTCTGACAGCCTGGCCTGCCTGACCGTGCGATCCGCGTTTGATCTGTACCTGCGGGCGCAACGCTGGAAAGCCGGTTCCGAGATCGTCTTTTCCGCCCTTACCGTCCCGGACATGCCGCGTATCGCCCGGCACCATGGATTGCGTCCGGTGCCGCTCGACCTCGATCCGGCGACAGCGGCATGGGACGACCACGCGCTTGAGCAGTGCATTGGCCCACGCACCAAGGCGTTGGTGCTCGCGCACCTTTTTGGCGGGCGCATCGACCTCGATCCCGCACTTGAGGTTGCGAACCGGCGCGGCATCGCGGTAGTGGAGGACTGCGCCCAGGCCTATGCGGGACCGGATTGGACCGGCCACGCGCAAGCGGACCTGTCGCTTTTTTCGTTCGGTCCCCTGAAAACGGCCACGGCGCTCGGTGGCGCGCTGGCGCGGGTGCGCGATCGCCGGACATGTGCCGCGATGAGACGGATCACCGCCCAGGACGCCGTCCAGCCAACCGGCGAATATCTTGGCCGCATCCTTTTGTACGGGGCGTTGCGAGCCGCATCGCACCCGCAGGTATTCGGGATCGTCATGGCTGCAGCGGACGCCCTCGGTGCCGACGCAAGCCAATGGGCCCACAGCCTGACCCGCAACGTGCCAGACGACGCCTTCATCGCGAATATCCGCCGACGTCCGTGCGCGGCGTTGCTCGGATTGCTCGAACGCAGGCTGGAGCAGGGCGGCGCTCCGGTGTCCCGCCGCGTCGAGCCGGGACGGACGTTGATGGCGGCATTGGGGCCCGATGTCGAGGTTCCGGCACGGGAAGCCGACCATCACGGCTACTGGATGTTCCCGGTACTCACGGCCAATCCCGAAGCGCTTTCCGCCGCTCTCCAGGATCACGGTTTCGATGCCATGTCTGGCCGCCTGTCGGCTGTCTCCGATGGCTTGACGTCAACGCCCGGCGCCGACCGACTGAGCGACGCCCTCTACATTCCATTCAGTCCAGCCATGCCGCGCGAAGAGTTGGAAAGGCTGGGTGGCCTGGTCCGAAGCTTCGAGTCGGATGGCATGATCGGGACGAATTGACGGCGAGCGGCAGTCCCGCATCAGCCCGGGTAGACTCTCCTCATTCGCGCCGACAGGTTCCCGATTTAAGTTCATGCGGGATTGTCGCGTTTTTGGCGACGGATCGGCTTCTTTTTGAACTTCGTGCCAACTTGGCGCATAGTTTGTTTTGAAGCGTGATCGTCGCCATTTGGTTATCGAATGACCTCGAAAATAAACCAACTGTTACAACAGTGGCCACCCCGAACGGTCGGTACGCTGCGATGGATGTGCAGCAGGGGTGTCGACCGTAGGCTTGCGGACAAGTACGTCCAGTCCGGCTGGCTGGAACGGTTGGGCCACGGTGCCTACAAACGAACTGGCGAAGCTGTGGATTGGGTAGGAGCTGTCTACGCGCTACAGACTCAACTCGGTATGGACGTTCACCCCGGCGGAATCACCGCCTTCGAGTTGCGCGGCCACGCGCACTACTTGGCGTTCGGCCGGCGCGAGGTCTTCCTGTTCGGAAGGCCCGGCACCAGGTTGCCGGCCTGGTTTGAGGGTCACCGCTGGTCCCGACCGGTGACCTTGGTGACGACGGGTGTCTTTGCAGGCAACGCCAAGACTACGTCGTTGCTTCGGGTTGACGGCATCGAGCTCGATATCGCGAACCTCGAGCAGGCGTCTCTGGAGATGATGTACCTGCTACCGAAGAGGCAATCGTACGAGGAAGCTGTCCAAGTCGTCGAGTCGCTAACGTCACTGCGCCCTCAGTTGGTACAACAACTACTTGAGAATTGCAGTTCGGTTAAGACCAAACGGCTGTTCATGCATGCCGCCGAGCGCTCGAATCATGCGTGGTTGAAACGTCTCGACCTGTCGAAGGTCGACTTCGGGTCAGGCCGTCGCACGATTCACCCGGGAGGGCGTCTCGACAGAAAATACGACTTGATCGTCGATGACCCGGTTCAAGCTTAGGCATCGGAATGGCGCCCCGAGACGAGTACAGAACTCAGGTCGAATTACTGATTCGCTGTCTGCCAGCCGTCGCGAGCACACCGGATTTCGCGCTCAAGGGGGGCACTGCCATCAACCTGTTTCTTCGGAACATGCCCAGGCTGTCCGTCGATATCGACCTGACCTACCTCCCCATTTCCGATCGCAACTCGGCGTTGACCGGTATCCGTGCGCGACTTGCCGAAATCAGTGAGTCGCTTCGGCGAACCATTCCAAGCGTTAAGGTCCAATTCGTCGAAGGCGATGCGCCCAAGCTGCTCGTGGATAGGGCGGGCGTACGCATAAAGGTGGAACCGAGCGTCGTCATTCGCGGCAGCTTAGTCCCGCCCGTCTCAAGCGAACTGTGCTCGGTCGCGCAGGAGACATACGAACTGTTCGTAGAAATCCAACGTCTTGACTCAGCCGAACTTTATGCAGGCAAACTCTGTGCAGCGCTGGATCGACAGCACCCGCGCGATCTCTTCGACATATTGAAACTTCAGGCAATGGGTCCGATTGCCGATTCGATACGACAAGCGTTCGTTGCTTACCTTGCTGGCCATCGACGCCCGATCGCTGAGCTGCTGGTGCCGAACCGCAAGCCGATCGAAGACCTTTTTGCCAGTCATTTCGCTGGTATGACCTCCCAGCCAATCGAACTGGCGGAGCTCGAGGATGCCAGAACCCAATTGTTCGCCTGGGCGGCAACCGCCCTCACCGAACGTGAGCGCTTGTTTCTCTTGTCAATCAAGCAGGGCGAGCCAGATTGGACGCTGTTGCCGTTTGAGGGCTTGGACCGGTGGCCAGCTATCCGGTGGAAGCTGTACAACATTCGACAGATGGATCCGCGCAGCCACAAGAGGGCACTTGGCCGTTTGCGAGACATTCTCCAGCAATAGCACCGGTGGGCATCGCAGCGAACTGGGCGCGACGTTGACGACCGTGTGTTGAGAAGGAGCAGTCATCCGGCATCGGCCTCGATCCCGGACGCTGCTCCCTATTCGCGCCAGGGTTCCCGCGCCTCGTATTTCGCGAGTCGGCCAATCAACTCCTCGCGCAGGTTCTCGGTTTCCGAGGAAATGGCCGAGATGGCGCTGCGCTGGGTCGCCACTGCCCGCGCGAAGTCGCCCTTCTCCGCATAGGCCGCCGCCAGGGTGTCGAGCGTGCCGGGACTCTCATCCTGGGCGACAGCGCGCTGCGCCAGGTGCAATGCGAGGGTGCCGTTGCGGATACGGTCGTGCCTCGAGGTCGCGAGAATCCATGCCGCGTTGTTCTCACCGCCGGCGTGCCCGACGCTCGCGGCGCGCTCGAACCAGTAAAGCGCGGTCGCGATCTTGTCCTCCTGCGCGGGTTGGAATAGCAGGCTCCCCAGCCGGTACTGGGCGACGGGATCGTCCCTTTCGGCGGCGCGGCGGTACCAGGTCTTGGCGGTATCGAGGTCCACCTCCGTGCCGGTCCCGGTTTCGTGAAGGTAGCCGAGCCCCGTGTATGCGTTCGTGATCCCCTGTTCCGCCGCTTCCGAGTACAGCGCGAACGCGCGGACGACATCCCGGTCCACCTCGTCGTCGAAGAGATACAGGTGCGCCAGCGCGGCCTTGGCAGCCGCGGAACCGCCATCGGCGAGGACCGAGAAGCGGCGGACGGCTTCCTTGCTGTCCGGGTCGCCTAGTTCGCCGTCGCGATACATGTACGCGATCGCGAGGGAGGCCGCGACGCTTCCTCCTTCCGCGGCGGCTTCGTACCAGCGCTTTGCCTCGTCCGGGTCAGGCTCATCGGCGATCGTGCTCCGAAAGCTCTGCGCCAGGTGTTCGTACGCGGGCTGATAGCCGTCCTCGGCCGCCTGCAACAGCCAGCTTCTCGCCTCCTCGATGTCCTCATGCATGAGCGCCACGCCGACGTAAACACGCGAATAGCCGTCGCCGAGCTGAGCCCCTTCGCGCGCGAGACGCAACGCCTCGTCCTTGTTCGGGGGGACGCCAAGTCCCTGGTCGTAGAGGTAGGAAAGCGCGGCCAACGCTGTTGTCTGACCAGGGTTGAACTCCAGGGCGCTCTCGTAGTCGAGCTTGGCCGACACGTACAGTCGCTCCGCCTCGAACGTCAAGGCCCGCATCACGTAGGCGTGCGCGCGTTTCTCGGGACTGATCCACGGACTGATCAGCACCGGTTCGAGGTACGAGCGCGCCAGGGAGAAGTTCCGCGCCTCGACATACTCGGCCGCCCGCTCGACGTAGTGTTGCAAGCGTTCCGATGGCTCCCCACTTGCCCCAAAGGAAGACAGTAGAATCAATAACTTGAGATATATGATCCGCATGCGTGTGGGTCCGCCGTCCGCGAGCATTGTAGCCTGTGCGGCCCGGATTCTACCCTGCTATACTCGGCGCCCTTTTCCTGCGAGGAGCAGCGAAAAAGTTTGGGGGCGATGTGGTTTCGACGGCGGTAATGACGTCGAAGGTGCATGCCGAGAGGGTAGTGACTCTCGTTAATCAATCGCTGCAACTTTTTATAGTTGCCAACGACGAAAACTACGCACTAGCCGCCTGACGGCTAACCCCGATGTCCCGTTGCCTGTGGTGTGACATCGGGGGCAAGTACACAGGATCGCGCCCGGCAATCGCCCCGGTGCAGGTCGCTAAACTTTAGGGGCTCGCCCATCGACACCCTGTTCGTCGGGTCGTCGGAGGGGCTAAAGCAATAGACGCAACTAAGCATGTAGAGCCGACGGCCGAGTGCTGACGGACGCGGGTTCAACTCCCGCCGCCTCCACCAAATGAACAGAACAACTATCTGGTTTTTCGCCCTTGGGGGCGCACCCAAATATCCCACGTACCTGCGTCCAACGACGTTCCGCTGGTTATTCCCTTGTGCCCCGCTAGATTGGCGCCATGGACCAACGCGGACGTCCTAGTGCTGCAGGATTCCTCGCTGTCGACGGCGGCAATCTCTACTATGAGGTCGAAGGGGCGGGAGAAGCGCTGGTTTTCATCCATGGGTGGCTCGGAAACCTGCGCATGTGGGATTCTCAAGCGCAGGCGCTCGCCGGCAGCTACCGCGTTGTCCGCTGTGACATGCGCGGGTTCGGTCGCAGCACGACCGAGCATGTCGAGTTCGCCTATTGGGCGGATGTCGCCGCGCTCCTCGACCACCTCGGGGTCGATCGGGCTCACATTGTCGGCCATTCGTACGGAGGCACGATAGCGTTGGACCTCACGTTGGCTCGGCCGGCTTGTGTAGGTACGCTCACGAGCGTTGCCGGTGGTATCAGCGGCTACGGACCTGACCTCGATCTCGAAGAAGACAACGTGCCCTGGAGTGACCTGGACCGGCTCTGGAACGAGAAGAAGTGGGTCGAGCTGGCCGAACTCGAGACGCAGGTCTGGGTCGACGGTTGGGGCCAACCTACCACCCGGGTGGGCAGCACACTTCGAGACAGCATCAAGGGGGATGTGCTTTCGACGTACCGGGCGGAGAACGAGGAGGGTCTGCCGCAGCCACTCGAGCCTCGGGCGGCGGATCGTCTTGGGGAGCTGAGCGTTCCGGTTCTCGTCATGATCGGGACCTTGGACGAGGTCCGGAGTCGCGCCACCGCGGCGCATCTGGTCGCCTCCGTAACCGAGAGCCGGTCCGTTGAGGTCGCCGGCGTGGCCCACATGATCCAGCTCGAAGCGCCCGAGCGTGTGAGCGAAGAGCTGCGCGACTTCATCCAGGATCATCCGCTCTGACTTCCCGTGCCGCCGCTCTCCCCCGAGCACTTCGAGTCGCAGGTAACGCGTGCGCCGGAGCAGGGAGCGCTCTTTTTGACGGGGCTGTTCACGACGCTCGCAGTGGGGGTTGTGTCCACCTGCTGCCGTTGTCTGGCTACGATCAGCGTGACACTGAGAGTTTGCGTCACTCGCACTGCACGTTCTGCGACGGGAGCTCGATAGCTCGGCCGGTGGCCATTTGGCCGTGGCCGTGGGCACACGGTGGGATGTGGGAGACGCCGAAGCCGTGGATCGCATCGAGCGCGTATCCGGTCACCCCGACTTCCTCGCGCCGGTATACGCGGTCACCAACGGAATCCTGCGTGGCCGCAAGGCCGACGAGTACACGCCGGCGGATGTGCGGGTCAACGAATCCACTCCGCCGACCTTCCTGGTCCACACCCACGAAGACGGCATCGTGCCCGCCTCGCAATCGACACTTTTCTACGATGCACTCCTCGCCGCCGGCGTGCAGGCGGAACTGCACATTTACGGCTTCGGGGAACACGGCACGGGACTTGGCGCCGGCGACCCGGATTTTCGCGAATGGCCCGTGCTGCTCGTCAATTGGCTTCGCCGTTGCGGACTCCTGACCGGCAAGAAACGGCGGGCGGTAACGGGACGGGTGACGTTGGACGGTAGCCCGATGGGTTGGGCATGGGTCTCATTCCTGCCCATCGACGACAATGCGCCCCCGGCGCGGGTCCGGATATCCCGGGGGGAGGAGGGCAGGTTCTCGATAGCGGCCTCGCACGGCGTGGTTCCGGGTCCCCATCGGGTGGAGGTACACCACATCGGCGAGCAGTTCCCGCACACCAACACGGGTGTATACACGCTCGCGGACGCGGTGTGCTACGACATGGGTGTGTTGGAGATCGGTGACGAGCCGGTTTTGATTGACGTGGACTCGGATGCGGTGGCGCGCTGATCGTGCAGTGGACGCAGTCGGAATAGCCCCAGGGCCGGGATACGGGTAGGGTAACCGTTCCGATCGACAACGGGATTCGATACATGGGGAACGCTGCTCCGCTTCATCGAAATCGGCAGGGACTTGAGAGCGGCCCGTCGGACCCGAGCAAGCGGACGAAGCGGAACGAGCGGTTGGCGGCACTGTCGTTCGTGGTGTCGGCCATCGTGCTGGTCTGGTTACTGGCCAAGGGCGTCGAGAGCACGTTCGACAAAGTGCTGCTGGCGGTTGCCATCGTTTACTTCGCCGTCGAGATGTTCAACTACCTGCGCTTGCGGGGGCAGCGCGAACGCGCGAACCGGTGATGATCGGGGAGCTTTGGCGGGGTGACCTCCGCCTGCCGCCGGGGTGCCTGAAGCGCCCTCCCGACGCTGCGCTCGCTACCGACAATATGTGGACCGGGCGGGGCAACTCGTTCAGGCAACTGACAAAAAGTCGTGACTATTTTGCGGCCGGGTGAGAAAAAGTCGCGTCCTTTCGGGATTCCTGGGAAGCTCTCGGACGACAGGGCAGCGCCGTACGCGTGAAGGCCTGCTGACCGTCACAATTGCGCTTGCGCGAGCTTGGGCTTTCCCCGATCGCGTTACTCGAAATCCTCCGGACCATGCCGTTCCGGCACCTGCGTTTCTTCCGGCCCCCAGGGCCTGTTGACCCGCCGGCCGCGCTGCACGGCCGGCCGCGCGTCGATCTCCTCGGCCCAGCGCCTCGCGTGCGTATATGACGCCACATCGAGGAACTCCGAGGCGTCGTAGAGGTTGTGCAGCAGGAGTGCGCCGTACCAGCCGTAGTTGGCCATGTCGGCGATGGTGTAGTCGTCGCCGGCGAGGAACCTGTTGTCGGCCAGGCGCAGGTTCAGCACATCGAGTAGGCGCTTCGTCTCCATGGCGAAACGATTGATGCAGTACTCGATTTTCTCTTCTCTGAAGGCGTAGAAGTGGCCGAAGCCGCCGCCGATGTACGGGGCGCTGCCCATCTGAAAGAAAAGCCAGGACAGGCACTCGGTGCGGGCGCGGGGTTCGGTCGGCAGGAAAGCGCCGAACTTCTCCGCGAGGTAAACGAGGATCGATCCCGACTCGAATACGCGGGTCGGTGGCGATGTGCTGTGGTCGGCGAGGGCGGGGATCTTCGAGTTCGGGTTGAGGGCGACGAAGCCGCTGCCGAACTGGTCGCCGTCGCCGATGTTGATCAGGTAGGCGTCGTATTCGGCTTCCGCGATGCCGAGTTCGAGCAACTCTTCGAGCATGATGGTGACCTTGATCCCGTTCGGCGTCGCCAGGGAGTAGAGCTGCAGGGAGTGTTCGCCGACGGGAAGCGTCTTGTCGTGCGTGGCGCCGGCGATCGGGCGGTTGGTACTGCGGCCGCCGCCGTCTTTGTCCCATTTCCAGACCGGTGGGGGCGTATAGGGGGATGCGTCTGTCATGATGATCTCTTGTAGGTTCAAAAATAGTGATCTGGCGCAGAACCGGTACGGCTGCGACGTTGATCCCACCGCGCCAATGATATGGCTTCGATCAGGCCGTTCGGGGAAATCGTCGGCACTCCTCGAAACCGCTGGCGCCTGCCGCCGGGCGCGGCTCCGTGGTTTGGGGAGCAGAGCCGCCTCGTGACGCTCGCGCTCATGGCGGCGGTAAGCCTTGGCCTGCCTTATGCCCGAGAACCTCCAGGATCTCGCCGACCGGTTCGAGCCCGCGAATCTCGGAAGCAAGCCCCGGACTGGGGCAGGTAAGCCTGTAACGGTTGAGCCAGACCGCGGCCAGTCCGCTTCGCAAGGCTCCGAGGACATCGTTCTCCCAGGAATCCCCGATCATCGCTACCCGCTCCGCCGCCACCCCCAGGCTGGCAAGGGCGTGCCGAAATATGGCCGAGCCGGGCTTGGTCACCCCGACCTCCTCCGAGATCGCCAGGGCATCAAGGGTGTGGGGACGAATGTCAAACCGCTCGAGCTTGTCCCGCTGCAGCGCGGACTGCCCGTTGGTGACCACTCCGATCTTGACCCCTCGTCCCCGCAAGGCTTCGACCAGCTTTAGAGCGCCCGGGACGGGGCGCCCGTTCGACTGCTGTTCACGAGCGTACGCCGCTGCCGCCTCCGAAATCGCCATCGCATTCGGCTGCAGTCCGTAGTGGTGGCAGACGCCGCGTATACGCTCGCGGCGGGCCTCATTGTCTGACAGGTGCCCGTCAAGGGTGTGCATGTAGTTGGCGTGAAGCTGTTTGTCATGGACCAGTTCCAGGTCATCGAGCGCCACCGGCGCCAGCCCGGGCAGCAGCTTCTGGACCGTGCGCAGGCCATGTCGGCGCGAATGCCGAAAGTCGATCAGTGTGTCATCGAGGTCGAAAAGGACCGCCTCCGCTTTAGTCATCGTTTGGCTGGGCCTTTCCGCTCCCGTGGTTCGATTGAATCTCGGATGGCGACTCCACAGAGTGCGGATCGAGAGAGTGCCGGCTCACGTTCGCCTGGGGCGCGATGCCACGCTTGGCCAACGAGCAGTAGCCTCGCTTGCTACCGACTCGCCGCGATATCCGGCACCTTCATCAGCAGGTCCGTCACGTCGCGCTGTTCCCTCGCGTTCAGCTCCTGGTAGACCGGTGCCTGGTGCAGGCGTTTGCAGGCGGGCCTGGTATCCCGCTTGGGCACCACGTCCGGCGTCGCGTAGTTCGTCGCCATCATGCCCCGCTTGTGGCCGCTGCGATTGTAGCCGGCCCGGTGCCAGGTTCTCGCGTCGTAGAGAATCATGCTTCCGCTGGGCGCCTCGAGGACCGTGGCCTGCGGTCCGCTGTAGGGCAGTTCGCCGTTGGCCAGCGCGGCGTTCCATTCGTCGGGGGGTCCCGAATCGACGAGGTGTGAGCCCGGCGTGAACATCGTTGCGCCATTCAGGTGGGAGAAGTCCGACACGAAGGTATTGCGGTTGCAGGCCTTGGGTGGCCCCATGCGGGGAAACACGGGCTGGGGACTCGACGAGGGCGTATACGGAATGTCGGAATGCCAGCGCCGGCCGGCCTGCGCCAGCGTTTCGGGGGGCAGGACGTTGAAACCCGGCGGGTGGCCCAGGTGAATGTCCCGGGTCTGCAGGTACGCGCGCAGCACCCAGAGCGAGACGGGCTCCGCGACCGCCATGCCGACGGCAGCATCCTGGCAGATCTTCGGCATGTCGTTGTTCTGCTCGAGCTGTTCGTAGCGGCCCGTGCATGCAACGCGCTCCAGTCGCTCGACGATCTGGCCGGGAAGGATCGAGTTGAGACACACCCAGCCTTCCCGCCGCAGGTGCTCCAGGTATTCGGACGGCAGTTTTTCCGGACCGTGGGCGAAGCGGAGGTTCACCTCGTCCGAACCGACCGTGACTTGGCATGTGTCGTTGCCGTTGTCGACTGCCAGGTGCCTGCCGGTTGCCACGTGGTGGACACCCTCGGTCGTTCGATCCCAGATGACCCGGTCATCGGCCTCGTCGAAAAGTGCGGGATGGCCATCGTCGTCAAGACCGAGCATGCTGCCGTCGGCTGCAACCAGCGAGACATAGTGATGTTGCGGACGTTTGAGCGTGACGATCCGCGGCTCGAGTTCCTGCGAAACTACCATTGCCCTGACTCCTCGCGTGACGCGACCTGCCGATACGGATCGCTGCCGAGATGATAGCCTCGGGGGAACAGAACAGAATCCTGTTTTTGAAAATCCACGCGCGGGTGGTGTTCGCGGACCCTCTAATGTGGGCGTGTCTGTCTACTCGTCCGTCCCGGCGCGACGGAGGTGCGTCGAGAACCACGTGTCGATGTGCGCTGCGCTGCGTTGCCGGGTTGCGGCAAGCGACCGGGCCAGGCCCTCGAACGTTTCCGCGCCGCAGGCTTGCGCCAGCGTCGACTGCTCTTCCGGCGACAGAATCGCGGGGTCCTGGCGGACGCCAACCATGCGCATGAAGCCGTCGAAGTTCTGCCACAGCCTTGCCGCGGCAGCCAGTTCCGCTGCGACCGTCGCGTCGATCAGCCCTTGATTCGCCCCGGCCTCCAGGGTTGCCGCCAGCCCTTCGTCGACCATGGCGAGACCTCCCGGTGCCAAGGTGCCGGCCACTAGGTGCAGATGCTCGGCGAGCAGTTCGATGTCGATGAGTCCACCGGGCGCACCGAGTACGTCCCACGGCCCTTCCCCTCCCTTCGGACGCAGGGCCGACAGCGCCTCGCCAAGCGGGTCGACCTGCCGCTCGCGGCCCAGGACCGCTTGCCGAACCGCTTTGAACTGTTCTCCGAGAGTGCCGTCGGCGAATACGACGCGGGCGTGCACCAGGACGCGCAGATCGGCGGTGGACGGCGCTTCCGCATAGTGCTCCTCGAAAGCACGCAGGGAGTAGGCCGAGTGGGGATGCCCTTCCCCCTGCCACGGCGGGCATGGCTCGTAGAGCATCGCCTCGGGCGACAGTTCGCCCAGCACGCGCAGGAAGCGCTGTAGCAGCGACGTGTGCCAGGCCTGCGCGTCGGCCGGGAACGCGTTTCCCGCACGCGGGCAGTCGTAAAGGAACAATATCCGCAGCGAACCGCCGATGGCGAGCTCTCGCCGTCCGTACGCATCCAGGGCCACCAGGGCCAGCGAGCCATCGCGCATCGGACCATGCTCCGCGGTGACATCTTCCCGAACGGCGGCCAGCGCCTGGACCAGACAGGTATCGAGAATGTCCGAGAGTGGTCGCGCGGCCTCCCGCGGGTCCACCGCGCCGCGCAGCATGTGCGCACCAAGCTGGAACGCGCGCTGCTGGGCCCAGTCCCGTGTCTCGGCGACGATATCGTCGGTGGAGGGCGCCTTTTCGGCGATCGCGGAGAGCTCCTCGCCCATCGCCTGCCGGTCGAATTCGCGCCGGTAGTAGAGCCGCACCAGGCCGGTCCGGGCGATGCGAGCGGTCTCGGGATCCAGACCCTCTTCGTCCTCGATCAACAGGTCGGTGAATTCGCGGCTGCGCAGGCTGTCCTGGAGGAAGGGGTAACGTGCCAGCCACTGCGCAACGCGTGGCGCTCTGCCGACGAGGTTGCCGAGACTCGTCGCCGTCCGCCGGGTCCCGGTTCCGATGCGATGCAGGACGAGCCATAGGGCGGGTACGAAGACGAGCGCCGCGACCGAGGACACCACGATGCCGAAGGCCAGCGAAACCACCATGGGGACCATCGGCGCGGCACTGGGACTGCGGGTCAACATCAACGGCAAAAGGCCGACGAATGACGTCACCGTGGTAATCAGAATCGGCCGGCACCTGGACGCGGCGGCGTTCTCCAGGGCCAATTCCACGCCATCCCCATCCGCGCGGAAGCGCTGCACGGCGTGTAACAGCACCAGAGAGGCATTGATCGCCACCCCCGCCGCTGCCAAAAGCCCGAACGCGGACGGCATCGAAAAGCCGAGTACAATTCCCGGGATCATGGCCAGGAGGTGCCCCAGAACCGCGCCCACGAAGCAGAACGGCAGCACGGCCATGACGATGAGCGGCTGATGATACGATCGTAGCGGGATCGCGAGGAGCGCGTAAATGGCCCCAAGGGCAGCCAAAAACAGCGGAGCGGCGCTTGCCACGGTTTCCCGTACGGCCCGGTTGCTCTCGATCTCGTAGCCGAGTCCGGGACTCGCGTCGACCGTGGCGCCCAGGAACGGTCCCATCGCATCCAGGACCGCATTGCCGGATGTCTGGTTCAGGTCAACCTTGGCGGAAACGTTGATCGAGCGCATGCCATCGACGCGCTCGATCAATTGCAGGCCCCGCCCCCATTCCGCTTCGGCCACCGTGCGAAACGGCACGTAGGTGCCAGCGGGCGTGCGGACGTGGAGCGACTGCAGGGAACTGAGCGAACGCCGCGCTTCGGCCGGGTAGCGAACCATGACGCGCAGGTCGTCCTCCCCGCGCTGGACGCGCTGCGCTTCCTCGCCGTAGAAGGCCTGTCTGACCTGCCGCCCCACGTCCGAGAGGGTGAGTCCAAGCGCGGCACCGGTGTCGGTGAGCGATAGCGAGAGCTCCTCCTTTCCGTCCCTGAACGAGGCGGAAACCTCGCGCACGCCCGGGTAGCTGCGCAGCTCGGCCTCCACGGCGTCGAAAGCGGCGCGCAGGTCGTCCATGCTGGCCCCGAACAGCCGGATGTCGATGTCGGGGGTCCACTGCCTGAAATCGGTCACAAAGACAAGCTGCTCGGCACCTTCGATCGGCCCTGTCGCAGTGCGCCACGCGTCTGCCACGTCGACGGTCGCAATCTCGCGCTCCTCCGAAGGCGACAACTGCAGGTAGATCTCGCCAAGGTGGCTTCCGGTGGGGATCGTGTCCCGGTCGAACGTCCCACCCGGCAGGTGCGAGCCGTGCGATTCGGCTATGTGCGTGATGATGGGAGTTCCGTATTCCTGCGCGAGCTCGACCTGCAAACCCCGGGCGGACGCGGCCAATCGGGCGAGCGCATGATCGGTGTCGTGCCGAGGCACGCCGAACGGCATGGTCAGCTTGGCCACGATCCGGTCGCCCTGATCCGAGATCAGGAACGAGAACGGCAGGTGGCCGCCGACCACTATCGCGACAGCGAGGCCGAGTGCAACGAACCCGGACGTGACGGTCAGCGCACGCCGGTGAAGCACACGCCGGACCACACGGCGAAAAGTGCCCTGGATGAACGTCTCCAGACCGTTTTCAAAGCGCACCTGAACGCGCGCGAATGCGGCCCCCAGCCAACGCAGCGCGCCGCTCATGTGTGCAGCCACCACCAGGCATGCAACGCCGATCGTCAGGCCGATGGCATCGCCCCAATCGGTTGCCAGCACAACCGCCGCAAGCACGGCGACGGACAGCAGGGCAATGCCGAACTCGCCCAGCGGCATCGAGTCCGACCGATGTCCCAGATGCAGCGGAAGAATCACATGGCACTCGATCAGAGAGAACACCAGGCAGCAGATCACCGGCGCCGCGATGGCCGCCATGAACTGACCGGCGACGCCGGTCAGGAATAGCATGGGGGCGAACGCGGCGACGGTCGTCAGGACGCCGAACGTGACAGGCACGAACACGCGCCGGGCACCCTCGATAGCCCCTGCCAGGCGGCCCGCTCCTTCGCGTTGCGCGATGTAGGCGGACTCGCCAACGACGACCGCGTCGTCGACCAGCAGCCCGAGAACCAGTATGAAGCCGATAAGCGAAATCGCGTCGATCGAGACGCCGAAGCAGAACAGCAGGAACACGGCACCGAGCAGCGCGATAGGGATACCCGCCGAAACCCAGAGCGCCAGGTGCGGCCGCAGGAACAGCGCGAGTACCACCAGCACCAGCAGGAGCCCCTGCAGCCCGCTGTCGATCAACGTTGCCAGGCGGTCCACGAGCAACGACGACTGGTCGTTCCACACTGTGAGCAGGACATCCCCTGGATACTTGGCCCCGGACTCGGCCACGTAGCGCCTGACCTGGGCCGAGATCTCCCGCAGATCCTGGCTTCCCACCTGGAAGACGCGCACCAGCGCCGCCGGACGCCCATCGAACCGGAACTCCTGCCCGGTGTCGGCGAAGCCGTCCACGACCCGCGCGATATCCTCCAGAAGCACGCGCGTGCCGTCGTCGCGGGTGGTCACCTCGATGCTTCTGAATTCCTCCCCGCGATCCGCTTGCCCCTGGGTGCGCAGCAGCAGTTCTCCCCGGTCCGTCTTGATCGTCCCGCCCGGCAGGTCGACGGAGTTGCTGCGAATGGCGTTCGCGACCTGGTCGAAGGTGAGCTGGTTCCGCTGCAGGGACGCCTCGGAGACCTCGATGGAAATCTCGTAGGGGCGCACGTTGTCGACGGACGCCCGCGTGACCGCCGGCAGGGACAGAAGATCGTTGCGCACGCGGCGCGCCAGTTCCTTCAACGTCCTCTCGTCCGTTGGCCCCGTGACCGCCACCTCGATCACCACGTCGCTCGACGACAGCAGCCTCACGACGGGTGTCTCCGTCTCCTTCGGCAAAGTGTCGATCGCGTTGACCTGGTTCTGGACGTCGGCCAGCACGGATGCCCGGTCGGCATCGAAATGCAATGCGACCGCGACCCTGCATCGCCCCTCCTCCGCGGTGGACCGAACGCGGTCGATGCCGTCGATGCCGTCGAGTTTCTCGTCGATGCGTGCGCAGACAGACGCTTCGACCTCCTCGGGCGCGGCGCCGAGGTACGGAACGACGATGCTGATGATCGGCACGTTGAGGTCCGGCCAGATCTTCACCGGTATGCGCGTAAACGACGCGACGCCGGCAAAAAGCAAGGAAGCCACCAGGAGATTGGTTGCCACCGGGTTGGTGGCGAACCAGGAGACCAGGCGTTTCACGGCGCGGTTACCGGTAGGCCCCCGTTGCTCACCGTCCGGACGCGGAGTCCGTCGACCGCGCCCGGCAGCCGCGTCAGGGACACCTGTTCCCCGATGCTCAGACCAACAACGTAGGCCTCCTCGCCGAGCAGGCGCAACACTTCCACCTGCCGCACGGCGAGCAGACCGTCCGCCGCGATCACATGCACGTGCCCTTCTTCCGACTGAAGCGCTGTGCGCGGCAGCACCACGGCGTCGCCGACCTCGCGTCCCCTGATCTCGGCGTCGACGAAAAGGCCCACCGTGAGCGGCGGCTTGCCGTCTGGCTGGTCATATGGCCGCTGCACCTGGGCGATCATCTTGACCATCCTCGTTCCGGGATCGATTTCGCCCTCCGTGCGCACGATCTGGCCCCGCCATTCATGCTCACGCCCGGCGAATCGGGCGCGCAGCACCACGTCCAGCCGAACTGAAGGGTCCAGCGCACCGTCGAGGGATACCGGCAGAAACGCCAGGTCCTCGTCGTGCACCGGCAGGCGCACTTCGGCAACATCGACCGAATAGAGACTGGCTAGGGTCTCACCCCGGTTCACGAACTGGCCCGGATCCACCGTTTCGCTTCTGACGCGACCGTCATACGGGGCGATGACGCGGGTCCGCTCGAGGTCCCGCTCGGCACGCTTTTCCTGGGCCGTCGCATCGCGCAGGCTCGCCTCAGCCAGCAGTTGCCGATTTTCCGCTTCGTCCAGTTTCGACTCGCTGACTGCATCCGTCACGGTTAGTTGTTGCTGGCGAGCGAACGCCCGACGGGCCTGCGTCAGTTCGCTGCTTGCCGAGGACAGCCGTGCCCGAGCCTGCTCCAGCGCCAGTTCGTAGTCGACGCGGTCAATGGTGACAAGCACGTCGCCGCGCTGGAAGAAGCCGCCGGAGACCATCGAGTCCGCAACCGACACGATGCGACCGGAGATCTCGGACACCAGGCGGCTCTCGGTCTTCGGCACCACCACGCCGTGGGCTGCGACGGTCAACCGCACCGGCCCGGGCCGCGCCTCCACGAGACGCACCACCGGCGGTTGGGCCGCATCGTCCTTCGACTCGGTCACCGGCCCCGTGGCCACGATCACGACCATGAGCGCGAGCCCAACGACGGCGACCGAGAACGAGCCCAGGTAGCGTTTGAAGGTCGTCCGGTTAAGCCGCATTTCTCACCAGTGGCCGTGGTGACTGAATGCTATTCGGCTTCGCCGGGACGACATCAGGCTGCCGCATCGGCTTGTCGCGGCCACAGGACCCGGGCGCGTTCGCGGACGCCTTCCCCGAGCAGCAGGATGGCGGGCACCACGAAGAGAATCCCCGCGCTTCCCATTGCAAGTCCGCCGATGATGCTGACCACCATCGGCACATAGTTGTTAACCGTGACCTCCGATTTGAGGTACAGCACGGGCAACAGGCCGCCAACGGTCGTCACCGTGGTCAGCAGGATGGGTCGGAAACGTTCCCGCACCGCACCGCCGATCGCCGCGATCGCCGGCAGCGACGAAGCCGCGCGCAGGCTGTTGCAGCGGTCCATGAGGAGCAGCGTGTCGTTGATGACGACCCCGAGTACCGCGATCACCCCGAACACCGACGCCAGGTTCATGTCGTAGCCCAGCAACAGATGCGCCAGTACGGCGCCGGCCGCCGCCAAAGGCATCGCGGTCAGCACGACCAGCGGCTGCGCGTAGCTGCGGAACTGTATCGCTATGATCATGTAGATCACCAATAGGGTGATCGGCAGGGTGTAGGCCAGCGGGGTCAGCGACTGCTCGTCGTCACCCACCCCCGCACGGGCCCAGGCGAGGCCAAGGCCCGGATACCGCGATTGCAGCTCCGGCAGCACGCTGTCTTCGATGTGCGAGCGTAGCTCGTACGGGGTCGTCACGGCACGATCCACGAAACTGCCCACTTCCGCCGCCTGAACACCGTTGATCCGCATCAGCGATTCGAGTTCCCGCGTCTCCACCACCCTCGCCGCCACCCCCAATGGGATGTCGCCGCCCAGGGGCAGCTCGATGCGCTCGTCCGCCAGCTCGGCGAAGCTTCTCCGCCGATCCTCCGGGTAACGGACCATGACCTTGATCTCGTCCCGTCCGCGCTGGATACGCTGCACTTCGGTGCCGAAAAACCGCGCCCGAAGCTGCGAGGCCAACTGGCCCGCCGTCAGTCCTGCCGCCTGTCCGGCAGGCGTCAGGCGCAGGTCGAAGTGGCGCCGTCCCGGCGTCAGCGAGTCAAAGACGTCCAGCACGCCGGGGGCCGCCTCGATCGCCGCGACCAAATCCGCGGCGGCGCGCGCCAGGGCCTCGCCGTCCGGGTGGACAAGCGCGATCGAGAGGTCATAGCCACTGCCTCCGTAGCGGTCCGCTGTTGCGAACGTCAGCCGGTCGGCACCGACGATCTCGCCGAGGTTCCGCCGCCACTCGCGGGCGACCTCGTCGCCACTGACTGTCCGTTGCGACTCCTCCCGCAGTTGAAGGGTAACGGCGGCGAGATGCGTGGCACGGCCTCCGTCCGATGCGAAGATGCCTCGGGGAGGGTGGTACCCGACAACCGTGGCGACAGACATGATCGGGGATCCACCAAGCTGCTCGTTGCTCCGCCTGGCCGCCTCCTCGAGTTGGCGGGCACCGACGCGCGTAACTTCCAGCGGCGTTCCCACCGGATAGGTGACGGCCGCCTCGACGCGTCCCGTACCGAGGGCCGACACGTCGCCGATCCGGACCACACCGCCGAGAACGAGGGCACCACTGGCGACCACCAGTGCGCCCGCCACCAGCACCGCAGCGACCGGGCGGCGGGTCGCCAGGGCCACGGCCGGCACGGCGACGCGGTCGCGGAGGTGTTCGATGGCCAGCCTGACCTGTGCCTGCACAGCCGCCATGGGCCAGCGGCTCCAATCCCCGCCATGCGCCAGATGCGACGGCAGGATCAGGAACGCCTCTGCCAGCGACACGGCGAGCACCAGGGTGGCCACAATCGGAAACACGCCCAGGAACTGGCCCAGCACGCCGTAGGTGAACAGCAGGGGAGCGAATGCCAGCAAGGTCGTCGCAACGCCGACCGCCACCGGCCAGAACACCCGTCGTGCGCCGGCGACCGCCGCGGCGGCGCCCGCCAGGCCGCGTTCGCGCTCCGTCGCGATGCTCTCGCCGACCACGACGGCGTCGTCCACAACGATGCCAATCATCATGATTATCGCGATGATCGTGGCCAGGTTGAAGGTGAGATCGAACGTCGGGAACAGCATGATCGCACCGAAGAACGATATCGGCAGACCGACCGCGACCCACGTCGCCAGGCGAAAGTCGAACACCAGCGCAAGTACGAGGAACACGAGCACCAGACCCAACGCACCCGTGCCGGCCACCATGTCCAGGCGGGCGATCGCCCGCCTGGAACTGTCTTGCCATACAGTCGCCACCGCGCCCGGCGGCGGCGCGTAGTCGCTGAGCATTGCACGCACATCGCGCGCAATCCCCACCTCCGACTCGCCGGGTTGCACCGCCATCGCGGTCACGAAAACAGCCGGCACGCCGTCGAGTTCGGTGGCCCCGACAGCGTCCCCGAACCCCTCGCTGACCTCCGCCACGTCACCCACGGTGACCAGCGCGCCGCTTGGGGCCGACAGCAGTACCACGTCCTCGAACTCCTCGGCGCGAACGCGTCGGTCGTCGACGCGCACGACCAGGCCGCCGGCGCCGGTCAGCAGACGCCCCGAAGTGAGATCCACGGACGAGATGCGCACCTTGCGCGCCACCTCGGCGATGGTCAGGCCATGCTCGCGCAGCGCCTCCTCGTCGACTTCGATCGCGATCTCTCGCTCCGGCGACCAGTCAAGCGACACGGTTGACACGGTCGCCAGCGCAAGGATGTCCTCCCGAAGCTGTTCCGCCGCGGCGCGCAATGCCGCCGCCGATAGTTCAGCCGAGGACAGGGCGACCGTGATCGCCGGGACGTGCACGTACGGCACGCCGATCTCGGGCTGCTCCGCGTCGGGCGGCGGGAACCGCTCGATGCGGTCGATCGCCGTGCGCACCTCCTCCAGCACCTCCTCGGTGTCGGCGAATGCGTCCACCGCCACAGTCACGGTGCCGCTATCGGACGACGCCCGGGAAACGACCCTGCGTACGCCGGCCAGCCCGATCACCCGCTCCTCGATTCGACGGGTGATGCTCTCCTCGACTTCCGTAGGGCTCGACCCGGGGTAGGGCACGGTAACGGAGACGCTCCTGGGGTCCAGGTCCGCGATGATCTCGACATCGAGTCCCGACGCGACCAGTAGGCCGCCGCCGAGCGCAAGCAGCATGAGCAGGTGCCCCGCCACCCGGCGGCGCACGAACGCGGCGATCACCGCGCCAACCCCGGTGGGAACTTCGTCCGGGCCGGGGTTTCCCGATGCGGTCATCGCTGGCCGCCCTCGTCGACCGCCTTCACGGCCAGTCCGGCCCGTTCGCCCGGAACCGCGCCGAGAACCACCCCGTCCCGCGCGTCGAACGCCGACACGATCCAGCCGGTGTCAGTTCGCCCCAGCGTGCGCGGCATCTCCCGCATCAGTTGGCCGCCGTCCACCACCCATACGCTGTCGTCGGCGCGATGCGCCTCGGGCGGCAGCAGGTAGGCGTTGTCGAACGCGGGGCCGTCCACGGTCACGCGGACGAACGTTCCGGGCATGGGGCCGCCGCCGGTGAAGTCCAGGAGCAGCGTGGACAGCCGCGTGCGCGGCGCCAACACTGACGAGACCTGCGAGACCACCGCCTCGAAGCGCTGCCCCCGGTCAAAAACCTCTGCCGGCTGGCCGCGTGGGTCGCCGAGATACGCCAGATCGGCCACCGGGATCGGCGCGCGCGTCTCGAGGTGGCCGGTCTGGAACGCCGTCCCAACACCCTTTGCGGGTGAGACGACCTGGCCGACCGACACCGGCGCCGCGATCACGGTGCCGTCGAAGGGCAGCGAAAAGCGCGTTTCGGACAACCGCAACTCGGCCAGTTCCACGTCCGCAACGGCCGCGCGCATGCGGCCCTCGAAACGTTCGATCCGGCCCAGGCGCGCAACCGCCGCCGGAACCTCCGCCCCTGGGTGTCGTTCGCGATACTGTTCGGCGTCCAGCGCCCCTTGATCCTGGTGGCGGCGCAACCTTCCGCGCGCCGCGTCGAGCATTCCCCGCGCTCTCTCGAGCCGAAGTTCTGCATCCTCAGGATCGACCACCAGCAGCGTCTCGCCAGCGCTGAACGTCCCGCCCGCACGTAGCGCGGGCGAGACTTCGACCACGCGGCCCGTTGCCAGGGGGCGCAACGCGACCGGTGTCCGCGCATGCACTTCGCCGGTGAGCGCCACCGTCAACGAATGCGAACCGATCTCCGGGCGCAGCACCCGCACGGACGGAGCTTCCGCGCTGCGGATCGAGTCCTCGCCTATAGGTGCCACGCTTGGGGACCGGGCGAAGTAGATGCCCACAACCAGCGCGACTGCCAGCAGTCCAACCTGCGCCCAGCCGACCCAGCCGCGCGACTCGCGAACCGGCGTATCCGCCATGACCCTGCCCCCCTATCGACGTGTTGAACCCGCGCTATGTCCTCCTGCCAAGCGGGATCAGGCCACCGGCGCGCCCGTGTCCGCACACTACGCCAACCCCGACCCGCTGGCATCCCCAAACCTTAGGATATCAGAAGCGAGGCCGTTCAACTGCCCGAGTGGTCGGTTCGATGGTGGGCCGACAATTGGCTTGTCGCCCAAGGCCAGACATGGTCAGCGTCAT
The DNA here is from genome assembly GCA_965203615.1 of Candidatus Azotimanducaceae bacterium. Classification (GTDB taxonomy): domain Bacteria; phylum Pseudomonadota; class Gammaproteobacteria; order Pseudomonadales; family Azotimanducaceae; genus VXNE01. Next base: position 1,705,391 of record OZ241900.1, on the reverse strand, counting down.
TGGTGAACTGCGGGACACGACACGAGATCAGTCCGACAACTGTTCTGCTGCTTCGCTGCCGACGACCAGACCGCAGTCGGCCGAGAGCAGGGCCGACACGGCGGCATCGGTAACCGGGCCGACATGGCGGAAGCAGACCTGTCCTCTGCCATCGAAGCGTAAGACGTACGCGTCGTCGTCGTTGGTTTCGTCGATCTGCGCCAGATCGCGCCAGGCTACGCCGTCTTCGGTCACGAGGTAGATCGTCCCCTGCCTTTCCTCGGACACCTCGCCGCGCATCATTCTGGTGAGAACCCCGCGAGTGATCCGCGGCATGCCGTCGATGACCAGCGCCGACGCCACCGATGGCGCGGACTCGATTCCGTCGATGTGGCGCCGCCAAAGGCGCACCTGTCGTCCCGCAGCTCGACCGAATCCGACTACGAGAACGGCGGCCCTTTCCGGATTCGGCACCGTCACCTCCTCCCCGCTCAACGTCGTGGCGTGCAGCGGCGCCGTTGCCGGGTCTTCCCGTGCGAACGAGGATCCGGTGCATAGCAACAGGATCATCGCCACCAGCCACGCTTTCGATCGGATGGGTTCGTGCGTCATGTCCTGTCTCCCTTTGTCGTCGGTGCGTATTCGGGTTGGGTCTTATCGCAGTTAACAGGTGGACGATCAAGCGATGGGTTGAGGCGAAAGCTCCCTGGGGTATGCTTTCGCGCCTGCACTGGTAGGGACAGTCATCGGCACTGGTAGGGACAGTCATCGGGATTCTTGGAATGCAAGTCAGACCCCTGGACAACGGCTGCGGCGCGGAGATCGACGGTGTCGACCTGCAGTCCATGTCTGAAGAAGAGGTGGAGGCCATCGCCGATGCCCACGCCGCATACGGCGTGGTGTTTCTCCGCGGCCAGACCCTGACCCCGGAGCGCCAGTTGGCGGCGGCGCGTCGCTTCGGCCCGATCAACGTGAATCGTTTCTTCACGCCCGTACCTGGGCATCCCGAGGTCGCCATGGTGCTCAAGGAGCCTCGCCACGAGCACAATATCGGCGGCGGCTGGCATACCGACCACTCCTACGACCAGGTGCCGGCGCTCGGTTCGATGCTGTTCGCGCTCGAGGTGCCGAACGGCGGTGGCGATACCCTGTTCGCGAGCATGTACAAGGCCTACGAAGCGCTTTCCCCGGGGCTCAGGCGAACCCTCGCAGGACTGAGCGCCGTGCACTCGAGCCGCCACGTTTTCGGCAGCGCCGCCTACGCCAAGCAGAGCGACGATCGCTATCACAACGCCGAGAATGCCAGGCAGGACGCCGTACATCCGGTGGTGATACGTCACCCGCGCACGGGCAGGGCGGCACTTTACGTGAACCCCGCGTTCACCGTGCGCATTGCCGGGTGGACGGATGACGAATCGCGTCCGTTACTCGAATATCTCTACGACGTCGCTGCCCGGGAAGAACACACCTGCCGGTTCCGCTGGGAGGCGGGTAGCGTTGCGTTCTGGGACAACCGTGCCACCTGGCACCGCGCGCTCAACGACTACCCGGGGGAACGGCGCCTGATGCATCGGGTCACGGTCGAGGGAGAAACCCTGGCCCCGTACAGCACTCAACATCGAAACCGGCGCGAGCGGGCCGCTGATTTCGAGCGCCGAAAACCATGAATCAGGAGTCTGAGAGAGCGGCCATCGCGGCCGTGCACGCGTTTACCGAGACGTTCAATGCGCAGGACCACGAGCGCCACGCCGAGACGCTGAACTATCCGCACATCCGCCTGGCCAATGGCAGGTTCACCAGGATTGAAAGCGCTGAGGTCTTTGTTGAGCTTTCGAAGCGTGGCGAGTCGTTCCTGGCGCAGGAAGGATGGCATCACACAAATATTGCCGGCCTCGAAGTGGTTCACAGCGGCAGTGACAAGGTCCATGTCGCGATCCGAAACGATCGTTGTCGAGCCGATGGTTCGGTCTATCACAGCTTTGATACGTTCTGGATTGCGACCCTCGTTGACGGGCACTGGGGCATTCAGTTCCGCTCCAGCTTTCTGCACGCCAGCTAACCTGGATCGCTACCCCGAGTAGTCAACCCGGCTGCTACCATGGCGAACAGACCGCCTTGTCCCACGACTGTTCGACGACGGCACGTAATTGCTTTCTGTCCCGTTGTCCCGGCCAACGGCCGCAGTGCTGGTCGACTAATCCGACAATCCGATCCTGCGCAACAGAGGAGCTGCTAGATGATCTTCACTGGATGGACAAACCCGTTGGCGTTACTGCGACTGGAACTCATACAACGGGACTACGAGGGCCACCCGGTACCGGAAGACCTGAAGGAACAGGTCGCTGCTCTGGATGGGGAAAAAGACGCGATGAACTTCGAGGCGGTGGACGTCCTGTACAAGTCGCTCGACGTGCTGCCACAGGATCCGGACTTCGGCTATGTCCAGCCCAACGACCTGGAAGGCATCCGCGAGGAACGTCCGGATGGTCCGAGACAACTCGGCGGCCTTGCCGAGTCCGACTTGCTGGACAAGTTCCACGGCGCCTGGACCGGCCGGGCTGTCGGCTGCGCCCTCGGCAAGCCGGTTGAAGGCATGGGGATCATGGGACGGCAGGGCATGCGCGGACGAAAGGCGATCCGGACGTACCTGGAAAACCGGCAGCACTGGCCGCTGGACTATTACTTCAGTGGCGTCGACGCCGGTGACGGCCTGCAGATCGGCTGCCCCCAATCCCACCGCGAGAACATCGCCTACATGGAACCGGACGACGACATCCACTACACCCTTGTCGCCCTGCGCGTCCTTGAAGACCACGGCCCCGGCTTCAAATGGCGCGACGTGGCCAGCGTCTGGAACCGGAGCCTGCCCTACTCGGCGATCTGCACCGCCGAAGCGCAGGCGATCATGAACTACAACAATGCGGTTCCGAAGACGGCGCGGTCTGACTGGGTGACGCCCGAGTACACCAGCATCAACCGGAATCCTTACAGGGAATGGATCGGCGCCCAGATCCGCGCCGATGGCTGGGGCTACGCGTGCGCCGGCAATCCCGAACTGGCGGCGGAGTTCGCCTTCCGGGATGCTTGCTGGACACACCGCGCCAACGGCATCTACGGCGAGATGATGTTTGCCGCCATCATGGCGGCGGCATTTGTCGTCAGCGATCCCATCGAGTTGATCGACATTGGCCTGTCGGAGATCCCGCGGAACTGCAGACTGGCCGAGGCCTGCCGCGCGGCGTTGGCGCAGGTGCCGGACTGCGAGGATTTCCATGACTACATGGACTGGGTCGAGGAGCACTACGGTGACCTGAGCGGGGTCCACACGGTCAACAACGCGCTGGTCGTGATCGGTTCGATGATCTTCGGCCGGATGGACTTCCACCAGTCTGTCTGCCGTTCGGTGGAAGGCGGCTGGGACACGGACTGCAACGGTGCCACCTGTGGTTCCATCGTGGGCATAGCCAGTGGCTCGACGGCACTGAATTCCAGCCTGGTCGCCCCGCTGAACGACACGATCAAGCCCAACGTGATCGGGTTTCAGGAAATCAGCATGACCGAACTGGCGGAGCGGACGTTGAAGGTGCACCGGCGAGTCCTGGCCGAGACATAGCCCTGAATACCCTCGGCGCTTGCGGCCGTTTCTGGGGGATTCTCCGCTCTGGGGGTTTGCAAGCGACCACCGTTGGGTGTACTCATGCTCGTTACTGAGCCCACGCTGGCAGGGTCGGGCGGATCGCTCGATTAACGCTGCCTTGGCATTGGCGCCGTTACACGGCGGCAAGAGTCTTGGGTGGTGCCGTTTGCGTGGGAGAGGGCAGGCAAATGGAGAAAGACATGAAGAGACTTTTGACGCTTTCATCGACCGCGTGGTTGGCTGTGGCGATGGCCCTTTTCGGGCTGCCCGCCTACGCGGCCGACGATGCCGATGACGACGACGACCTCGAGTACATCGAAGAGATCCTGGTCACCGGCGAACGGGGCGAAACCAACGTCCTGGACCGGGCCATGACGGTCACCGGCTTCAATGACCTGATCATCGAGAGACTGGGCGTGCAGAACGCCGATGACCTGGAAGTTCTGGTCCCCGGTCTGCAGAAAGGCAACCGGAGCCAGGGTGCCGGCAAGAACGAGGACGGTCACTATGACATGCGCGGCGTCGGCAACGACCGGGCCGTCAATTTCTTCCAGGACACGTCCGTCGCCTTCTATGTGGACGGCGTATATACCGACCAGAGCTACTCGACCGACAGCATGTTCGACATGGAGCGGGTCGAAGTGGCCCGGGGACCGCAGGGCACCACCGGTGGCAAGGCGGCGATCGCCGGCTCCATCAGTCTGTGGTCGCGCAAGCCGACGGACACCTTCGACATGCGGGTGAACGCGGAGGTGACCGACATCTCGACGCAGCGGTTGCAGGTCGCCTTCGGCGGACCGATTGCGGATTCCGGGTTCAGCTATCGTCTCGGAGTCAGTTCCTATACCGGTGACGGGATGATCGAGAACGTCTACGAAGGCGCCGAAGCCCGTGATGCCGGTGTGCCCGATCAGCGGCTTATCTCCCCTCGCCTGCGCTGGAAGAACGAGCGCTGGGACATTACCGCCCGGTACTCCTACCAGACGGACACGGGCACGCCCTGGGCTTCGTTGCCACTGGGCGCCCGCGACACGGTCAACGAGTTTCTGCTGGACCGCAACGGCAATCCTGCCATCTGGACGGACCGGATCACCGGGGAGTTGATACCGCAGACGAATCCATTCTACGGTGCCGACGCCGCGCCATCGGTCGCCAACTGTTCGAACATCAACAACGATGGCACGCGTGACGAGTTCGGCATCATCTGCGACCCGAACGAATTGTCATGGGCGGTGGCATTCAACGCGCCGATCAGGCAGGACAGCTTTGCGGAAAACGCCTCGGTGGAGGCCATATTCGCCCTGACCGACACCCTCGATGTGACCTACAAGTTCGGCTATCACGATATCGCCAACGACAACCTGAACGACGGCGACCAGCTTCCCCGCGAGGGTGGAGGGGTTTGCCCGCCCAACCACCCGAAAGTGCTGGGCGGCATGCTCCAGGCAGGCCAGACCAGCCGATACTGCGCCCTGGACGGCGGCGGCAACGGCACGTTCAACGACAGCCGCATCAACTACATTTTCTCATCCGAGCAGACGAGCCACGAAGTCACGCTGACCTCGAACTACAGCGGTGCGTTCAATTTCACGCTGGGCGTTACCACCATGCAAGGCGACGAGCCGATGAACTACAGAAATCTGCAATTCAGCTCGGGCACCCGGGGCGTGCCCACCAACGACTGGCTGTATACGGATAGCTCGGCTGCCTGCAGGGCGGTGATCGACTCCCTGTATGGCCCGGGGGGCAGCTTGAGCGGCGGTCAGAACTGGCTGTTTCGCGATGTCTATACCAGCCCTGAAGGGAAGGCTCGCTCTGCGCAACTACGAACCGTGTTCGCCTGTCCAGGTGACCCGGAACTCGTGAACTATGCGCTCTCCGGCATCGCGAACTTCAGTTCGAATCTGAACGGCCAACGGAATGCACACTTGTCATCGCACCAAATGGATTCCATCGGGGTCTATTTCAACGCCGAATACGTGCTGAACGAGACCTGGACGTTGTTCGGGGGGTTACGCCACGACAACGACCAGAAGGGAATCACCCAGCAGGCCAACGGCACCGCTTTCGGTCTTTCAGGTGTGGATTTCTCGCCGTGCAACCACACCTCCACCTGCGAAGATGCGATTGCGTTCGTCCAGGTCAACGTGCGCGATGCCGAGATCTTTCCCGACAAAGCCGAAGAGACGTGGAGCGACACGACCTGGAACCTCGGTGTGCAGTATCGTCCCAATGACGATGTCATGATCTACGGACGCCTCTCCACCGGCTATCGTCCCGGTGGGAACAAGGGGAGCTGGAGCCAGACTCAACCGCCCTTCTTCTTCGAAGCCGAGCAGGTGACCAACTACGAAATCGGCGCGAAGGGGCTGTACTTCGATAGAGCGCTACAGTTGTCCGCGACGGCTTTCTTCCAGGACTTCGCCCAGTACTGGGTAGTCGCTGGCCGCTTCAAGACTGCAGACGAAATCGCGGCTGATCCGGACGGCGGCGCAACCACCCGGTCGACCAACACCATCGAGGGCACCACGATTGCCGGTGTCGAGCTTGAAGGCGCCTGGAGGATTAGCGACAAGCTTTCGCTGCGCGGGTTCTACAATTACCTGGATACCAGCATTGGCCCCTACCTCTCGATCTACCCCTTCGGGCTCCCCGGCGCGAGTCCCGGGTGGCAGTTCCATGAGTACACGGACGCCAATGGCAATCCGCAGGTACACACTTACTGGGGAACCGGCGAGCAGATCGAGTTCGACGGCAAGGAGTTGCCGAACTCGCCCAGGCACAAGACGTCCCTGACGCTGGCCTACGAGATACCGATGGCGGAAAGGGGCAGGCTCGAGCTGCTGACGATCATGAACTATCGCGGCAAGAAGTACGTGGAACACGGCAACGTGGAGGCGTACGCGGTGTCCGACTACACCCGTTGGGACCTGAGGGCGAACTGGTGGTCAGCCGATTCCTCACTGGGCGTTACCGTCTATGCGCAGAATGCGCTCGACCAGGCCGCGCTGCACATGTGGTCGCCTCGGGAAGGCATCGCCAGCCCCTTTGGCACGGTTGTCGAACCCAGGGAAATCGGCGTTCAGGTCAAGTGGCAACTCAACTAGGGACTGCGCCGTAGAACGGCACGCAAGGGAACCCAACCAACAGCGCACCGCGGGCTTCGGCCCCCGGTGCGCTTTTTTTGCCGAGACGTGTGTCGGGACCCTGGTCCCGATACCCATCGTTACCGAAACAGGAGCCGAACGATGCGCCCCATCCTGGTCTTAATCTCGATGCTGGCAGCCGTCGCGCATGCCGGGGGACCCTATTCCCCCCCTGTCAGCCAGGACTATCCGGACAATGTGTACTGGGGCGACACCCATGTGCACACGTACCTTTCGGGCGACGCATTCGGCATGGGCACCCGGGTATCGCCGGACGAGGCCTATCGGTTCGCTAAGGGAGAGACCATTCGCGCCACCGGCGGCGGCGAGGCGCGACTGCGTCGGCCGCTCGACTTCCTCATGTTGTCCGACCACGCCGAGAACCTCGGTGTAGCGCCGCGTGTCGCCACCGGCGATCCCGACGTGCTGAAAACGGCGGATAGCCAGAGCCTGTTCGAAACGCTTTCCCGCGCGCCGGCGGTACCCGATGTCCTGGGGGCGAAAAGCGTCGAGGAGTACGACGCCGGCAACCTGGCGCTGGGCATGTCCAAGACCCCAAGGGGCGACTACGGAATCGACGACGACTTCAGGCTCGACGTGTGGCGGAGCGTCGTCGCCAGCGCCGAGAAGCACTACGACCCCGGCAGGTTCACCACCTTTGTCGGGTACGAATACAGCAGCAGCTCTCCCGCCATGCTGCACCGCAACGTCATGTTCGCGGGACCGCCCGAACACACCATGTCGCGGCGGCCGTTTTCCGCGTACGACAGTTCGAACCCGGAGGACCTGTGGGCGCACCTCGAGCGCTACCGGGAGGAGACCGGCAGCGATGTCATCTCCATTCCCCACAACAGCAATCTCAGCCGCGGCAACACGTTCGGTACGGTCAACTACGAAGGCAAACCGCTGACCCGCGACTACGCCAGGATCCGGTCGTCCATCGAGCCCATCGTCGAAGTGACCCAGATCAAGGGCGACAGCGAGACCCTGCCGTCCATTTCTCCCGACGACGAGTTCGCCGACCACGAGACGTGGGGCAATTTCTCCGCTTCGAAAGGCCTGGCCGCCGAGCTGCCACCGGAGGAACTGGCGAGGCGGTCCTACGCGCGGGGCGCGCTCAAGACCGGTCTCGGCTTCGCCGCCGAACTCGGGATCAACCCCTACAAGTTCGGGATGATCGGCTCGACGGACTCCCACACGGGTCTTGCCACCGCCGATGAGGACAACTTCTGGGGCAAGATGGCCGCGATCGAACCCAGCCCGTACCGCTGGAGGAGCCAGGCCATTTACGCCTCCTCCGGCTACGCGGCGGTCTGGGCAACCGAAAACACGCGGGAGGCGATCTTCGCCGCCATGAGGCGGCGCGAGGTCTATGCGACCACTGGGCCGCGCATCACCCTGCGTTTTTTCGGCGGATGGGACTACGAGAGCGATGACGCGCTGAGTCCGAACCTGGCCGAGATCGGCTACCGCAAGGGGGTGCCCATGGGGGGCGACCTCGTCCTGGCCTCGGAAAGCGCGGCGCCCAGCTTCCTGCTAAGGGCCGTCAAGGACCCGGACGGGGCGAACCTGGACCGCATACAGGTCATCAAGGGATGGCGCGATGAGAAGGGCGAACTGTACGAGAAGGTCTACGATGTCGCCTGGTCTGGTGACCGCGCCAGGACCGATGACGGCAAACTCCCTCCCGTCGGATCGACCGTCGACGTCAAGGCGGCAAGCTATCTCAATTCCATAGGCAGTCCAACCCTCGCCACCACCTGGACGGACCCGGACTTCGATCCGGGCGAAGCCGCCTTCTACTACGTGCGGGTCATCCAGATACCGACGCCGCGCTGGACGACCTACGACGCGAAGTTCTACGGCGCTGAGGGGATGACCAAGCAAACCCCTTCCGCAGTTATCCAGGAGCGCGCCTACTCCTCGCCGATCTGGTATACGCCCCAGGGGTCCTAGCGGAAAGAGGTGTCCTGCTGTCATTGACTGCTGTCGATAGGCACCATACAGTTCGCAGGTGATCAGATCGTTTCGGCATCGTGGCCTCAAAGAACTGTATGAGGAAGGCCGCTCAGCTAGGGTGACGCAGATTCACGTTGCAAAGCTCTTCCGCATCCTGACCGCGTTGGATCGGAGCAGCAGCCCAGAGGCGATGGATATTCCTGGCTTTCGACTGCATCCGCTCAAAGGGCAAAAAAAGGGTTATCACGCGGTTTCAGTCTCGGCCAACTGGCGGGTGACCTTTCGGTTCGAAAACGGAGACGTATTGGATGTCGACTATTTGGACTACCACTAGGAGGTTCTGATATGGCAATGAAAAACCCTGTACATCCTGGCGCCATCGTGCGGGAAGACTGCTTGAAACCATTGGCCTTGTCCGTATCAGAAGGTGCACGGCGGCTCGGCGTAGGGCGTCAGACGCTTTCCCATTTGATCAACGAGAAGGCGTCGGTTTCGATTGAAATGGCCTACCGGCTGTCAAAGGCGTTCGGCTCGACACCCGAAACATGGCTTGGAATGCAGTTGGCCTATGACCTTGCCAACTCGCGCGACCTGGAAAAAAAGATCAAGGTCCAACGCATCGTTGCCGCATAGATTGACACCGACTGGCGCTCTCGCCCGCAGCGCCCAAATTCGTTCTAGTCGGGCACTTCGCGTCCAGAGGGCAGGACCCGGCCTTCCGGATAGTCGGCACCTTCCACGCTCCTGTCGACCGATGCGTTCCAGGCATCGAACTCGGCCTTCATTCGTGCCGCGATTTCCGGTTCCTTCTCCATGAGGTTGCGCTGCTCCGAGGGGTCTTCCACCACGTTGAACAGTTCAAACTCTTGTGGCAATGACGCGAATACTTCGGCGTCCCACGCACCGTCGATGAGTGCCTTGGTGTAGTCGCGGTAGAAGACGAGCTTGTAGTCGTTGTCCAGCCAGGCGAACTGCCCCTGGACCCTGAAGCCCATGGGCTGATTTCGCCTTGCCGGCTCGGAGGCGAAAACCGGCACCAGGGAAATGCCGTCATGCACCGCATTGATGTCGTCCGGATCGAGGTTCGCAACTTCGATCAGCGTCGGGAACATGTCGAGCGTACTGGTGGGGAAGTTCGATATCCTCGGTTTCACGTGGCCGGGCCATTCGATGATGCCGGGGACGCGAATCCCGCCTTCATGGAATGCATGCTTGAACCCGCGAAGATGGCCGGTGGAGTCCGGATTGATGCCCGGATACACTTTTCCGGCCGCGTTTGTCACCGTAAACGTGGGCAGGCCGCCGTTGTCGCTGCAGAACCAGATGAGCGTATCGTCCGCGATGCCCAAGTCTCTCAAGCCCCGACGCAGGTTGCCGATAGACCTGTCCATGGCGACGATCTCGCCGTGGTGGACACGGGAGGCTTCCGACAAGTCGGCAAACGCCTCCATGTCATCGTCGTGCGCCTCGAAAGGCCTGTGGGGAGACGCGTACCAGATCATGACGAAGGCGGACTGGTCCTGATTGTGCGCGCTCTCGATGAACTTCAGGGCTTCGTCGACCAGAACTTCCGATGACTCCCCTTCGATGCGCTCGGGCGTACCGTTGCGACTCAGTAGCGGATTGAGGTTGAACTGGTTGGTTTCGCTGAGCCAATAATCGAACCCGAGTTCACCGGGGTTGTGCGGATCGGCTAGCGGCATCGGATTGTCGGCGTCGGGAGAGTCCATGGCATTGAGGTGCCATTTGCCGAAGTGCGCGGTGGCGTACCCGGCATTGCGAAAAGCCGTCGAGAGCATCTTCTCCTGCTTGTTAATGGCGCTGCCGACGGTGAACACCCCCGTGCGGTCGTTGGTCCGGCCGGTCATCACGGTCGCCCGGGTGGTGGAGCACTCCGGGGCGCCGGAATAGAAGCGGTCCATGCGCAGACCGTTCTCGGCCATGGCATCCAGGTTGGGCGTCTCGAGGACCGGGTGGTCGTAATAGCCGGTCTGTGCCCAGCCCATGTCGTCGGCCATGACCAGAATCACGTTGGGGGCCGCCGGTGCGTGGACGGATATCAGGCAGGCAATCATGCCGATGGTCAGTCGTGGCATCAGGTCACTTCTCCTTCGGGGGATGGGATTCACTCGTGTAAAGGGACTTATCGGCTCCGGGAAGCTCCACCGAACCCATTTCACTGGAACATGATACCTGTCGCGTCGTTCCAGCCGATAAGGCGCGCGTTCTCCTCAAGGGCGGCTGCATGTTCGGGATCCTCGATGAGGTTACTCATCTCTGCCGGATCGCTCTTCAAGTAGGATATGCCCGCATGAGAATGCTGCGTAGAAGTGTAACCGCCTGGAAAAACCGCGCGCCGGAAGCAACCCTGCCGTTGCTGTTCACCCTGTTGATCTACTCTTTGGCGCCCACGGTCGCCGATACGCAGCCGCTCGAGTTCCGTTACGGCGTCTCGCAGATACCCAACTACGAACTGAAATACCCCGCCGACTTCCCGCACTTCAACTATATCAATGCGGACGCCCCGAAGGGCGGTACGCTGGTGCTGCCCGCGATCAGGCCTTTAAATACCGTGTCGCCGATGTACCGGCCGGCAGGATTCTTCCGGTCCTACGATCACCTGATCGAGCGCGCAGGTGACGAAATGTCGGGCTATTACGGCAGTCTCGCCGAGTCGATCGCCTTAAGCCACGACCGCCAGCGAATCGTCTTCCGATTGCGCCCGGAGGCCCGCTGGCATGACGGCCGGCCGATTACCGCAGCCGACGTCAAATTTACTTTCGAAACGTTTCGCTCTGACCTCATGGCCCACGGGTGGGCAGCGGCGCTCTCCTGGGTTACTGAGGTCAACATCCTGGATTCACTGACTGTCGAAATTCGTGCCGACTCGGACGTTGCCAAACAACTCTTCCTTATCGGCTTCCTGCCCATCGTGCCCGCGCATTACTGGCTTGAACGGGATGTGAGCGAACCGACAATGGCGCCGCCGCCACAGAGCGGCCCCTATCGGCTGACAGACGTGTCTCATGGTCGCTACGTCACATACGAGCGCGTGCCGGATTACTGGGCCAGGGATCTTCCGGTGAATCGTGGCAAATTCAACTTCGATACCATTCGCTACGAACGTTACCTGGACGCGACGGTCGCCCGCGAAGCTCTGCGTGCAGGAGAGCTTGACGTGTGGACCGAGACCGACTCGCGGCACTGGCTTAAATCCTACGACGTTCCCGCCCGCGACCGCGGCTGGCTCGTGCTCGGCACGCTGGCGTCCGGCGATCTGAGGGGTGCCCGGTATCGTCTGGTGCTGAATACCCGGCGCCAGCCGTTCGATGATCTTCGCGTACGCGAAGCGCTGTCCCATGCTTTGGATTTCGAGTGGCAGATCCGGGCGTTGCACGGGGGTGAACTGACCCGGGCCAACAGCTTCTTTGCCGGCTCCATGTTCGCTTCTTCGGGATTGCCGGACGAAGCGGAAACAGCGCTGCTGGAACCACATCGCGCGCGGTTGCCCGCCAGGGTATTCACCCACCCCTTTTCCTTTCCCGGTACCAATGGCGTGGGCGTTGATCGTGACGGTTTGTTGAGGGCGCGGGCACTCCTTGCGAAAGCCGGTTATCGGGTCGTAGACGGCATAATGGTCGACCCTGCAGGCGAACCCTTTGTGATCGAGTTTCTGTCCTTTAGGCCGGCAGACCAGCGTATTCTCCTTCCCTACGTGAGTTCGCTGTCGATACTCGGTATCCAGGCGGACATCCGCATGATCGATCGCACCAGTTACTACAATCGCCTGCGCGACGCTGACTACGACGCTACTATGCCCCCCGGAGTCGGAATCCAGGTACCGCCCTCCTGGGAGTTACGGGCCTTTTTTCATTCTTCATCCACCCTCCACCTCAATGCGTCCAGGCTCAACGACCCGGCGGTCGATGCCCTGATCGAGGCAGCGCTCAGTGCAACACATTTCGATAAGTTTGTTAGCGCATGCCGGGCGCTTGATCGCGTTCTGCTATGGAACTATTACCAGTTCCCGCTGGATGCCAAGGGGGACACCCGCATCGTTTATTGGGACAAGTTCGGCCGGCCCGACCTGCCGGAGGAGATGTATATAGCGCCGTTCCCGGACGGCTGGTGGTTCGACGAGGACAAGGCAGCGCGAATCACTTTCAGCAAGAGGCATTGACATTTGTCTCGCTCATCGCTCGCTCCTTATTCGCCAGTGAAATTGGGGGCGCGTTTTTCCAGGAACGCGCGAATTCCTTCCTGCCGGTCCTTGATTTCAACTTCCTGCATCAATGGCGCTGCGAATGCCATGAACGCCTCATGGTCGAGGTTAAGGCCGGTGTAGATCTGCCGCTTCATCAGTCCGATGGCCTTGGTGGGGGCACTTGCGAGGGTCTGTGCCATGCCATTCACGGTGTCTTCCAGCGCGTCGGCAGTGGCAGCGCAGGTCACCATGCCGGCATCCGCCGCCTCGCGGCCGCTATAGGGTTTCCCTAGAATAAGAAACTCCATGGCCCGCGTGACACCCAGCGCACGTGGCTGAAACCAGGCACAACCAGTCAGGGCATGCATGCCTCGCTCCAATACACGCTGATCGCGCAACTGCGCGCTCTCCTCGGCAATGCGGAAATCACATGCCATGGCGAGGTCGAGTCCAACGCCAAAGGCATAGCCGTGAATAACGGCGATCGTAGGTTTTGGCAGCTCGCGCAGACACGATTGCAGACCTGCATGGTTGGCCGCATGGTCCAGCACGCTGCTGAACTCTGACGGCAGTTCGCCCATGCCGTTCAGATCATCACCAGGACAAAAGCCCTTGCCGGCACCACGCAAAACCACAACCCGAACCGACGCATCGCCCGCACACTGCTCCAGGGCATGGAGCAATTCAGCGACCGTACGCGTCGTCATGGCATTGCGTTTTTCCGGTCGATTGAGCGACAGGGTGAGGACCCCATCTGACTGCTGGTGCAATACTTCACGAAAGTCGATCTGCATGGCCGATTCCCTTGACTGAAATACCGGGATATAGTCTCTAGCCACCGCAGTTTGACTTCTAGGGGGAGTCAACTCGTGGACTGATTGTGCATGGCACTTGTGTCGTGCCCCACTACCCCCCCAGACAAGCTACGGCGTAAGCGGAGGAACTCCGGATTGCGTCGGCTTTCCGTCCGTATCATCGTATTAAGAGGGAATACCATGTCCATTAAACTATTGAGTCGTGTTGCCGCGGCACTGGCCGCGGCCATATTCGCCACTTCCGGCGGGGCGGCCATCGCAGCCGAGGCAGCAGAAGCCGCCGAAGCCGCAGAAGTAATCGAAGAAGTTGTTGTCACCGGTATCCGCGGCAGCTTGCGCCGGGCGATCGACAGAAAGCGCAACGCGGACAACATCATCGATGCCCTGGTCGCCGAGGACATCGGCAAGTTTCCGGACCAGAACCTGGCCGAGTCGATGCAACGCATAACCGGCGTTGCCATCGACCGGATGCGCGGCGAGGGCTCGATGGTCTCGATCCGGGGCTTAGGTCCGGAGTTTACGCGCGTGCTGCTCAACGGCCGCACGGCGTTGTCGGGCGGTAGCGAAGCGTTCGCCGCAGGCGTGGGCGACCGCACCCAGACTCGGGTATTCCGCTTCGAGTCCATGCAGGCCGAGCTCGTACAGGCGGTCGAAGTGCATAAGTCGGCAAAGGCGAATCTGCTCGAGGCCGGTTTGGGTGGCACCATCAACATCCGTACCCGGCGGCCGTTCGACAACGGCGGGGAACGGATTCTCGCGGCCAACGCGATCGTCACCGACGACGGGCTGTCTGACGACAACGGCTATAATTTCGCGACGGTCTACAGTGACACGTGGAACGATGAGCTCGGCTTTCTCGTCAGCGTCGCGGGCGACGAACGCATATTGCGCGAGGACTGGATCAGCGTCGGGGGCTATCAGCCGAGGGTGTTCAACAACGCCGTCGATTTAAACGGCGCTCCGTTGCCGACCTGCACGTTGATCGAAGGCATAAACGCGGCGTGCGGATACGCGCCCAGTAGCCTCAACCAGGGTACGCTCATCGAGGACAACAAACGGCTCAACCTGAGTGCCGCGCTGCAGTGGCGCCCGAACGAGCAATGGGACATCACCGTCGACGTTAGCCACTCGTATCTGGATCGCGACTACGAAGACTACTGGTCGATGTGGATGTACTTTATTGGGCTTGCCAACGCCGCCTCGATCGTGCAGACGGACCAAAACGACATGGTGACGTATCTCCGCACGGAGAACTCGCAGGTGTGGAGCTTCACTCGGCCCCGGAGGGATACGGTCGAAAACCAGACGTTCGCCGTGAACGCGCAGTTCACGCCATCGGCAAAGTGGACCCTCTCGTACGATGTGTCTCACTCCATTGGGGACAGGGAGCAGGTTAGACCTGACACTTACTACTTCCAAACGGGCGTGCCCGGTGTCTACGATGCCCGTGACAGGTACCTGCCTTCAGTCACTCTCGAAACCGACCTCTTGGACCCGTCGCTCTACCATTTCGCCATTTTTGCGGACGCACTGAACATATCGGGAGACAATGAGACCGCGTACCGCTTCGACGCCACGTATCACTTGGACGATGGTCTGGCGATCAATGCCGGTATCAGCTTCCGAGACCGAGAGCGTGACTGGCGCCGCTGTTGTGAGTGGGTGGTCGGTCCCCGCGCCCGCCACTTTGGCCCTATCGGCAGCGAGGGCCTGGGCATGGTCGATATCGATTACACCGTCGTACCTGTCGACGACCTCCTCTCCGGCATTAGCGGCAGCCAGTTTCCAACCAGCTACTTGTCGCCGATTGCCGACTCGGTCAGGGATACATATCTCATCGGCCGTGCGGACGAGCTTCCGCCTTCGGTCGCGGCAAGGGCGTCACGCTCGCACGATGAGGACTTTGACTTCTGGGAGGAAACCCTGTCCGTCTACTTCATGATGGATGTGGCCGGCAGCATCGGGGACATACCCTGGTCCGGCAACGTCGGCGTCCGCTGGATCTCGATCGACCGCGCCACGAGCGGCAACGTGCAGCCCGTTACCCGGATCTTCTTGAATGATACTGTGGGTATATGGGAGTTCGAGCTCGGGCCCTCCGAGTTTCAGGAGCACGGCAACCGGCTCGCCGAGCTCTTGCCGTCGCTGAATCTGAAGTTCGATATAACCGACGACCTTGTCGGTCGTTTCTCCTGGGGCAAATCGATGACGCAGCCTTCGTTCACGCAGCTGAATCCCGGCGGCGAGAAGGACAATAATCCGATGGTTGTCGAAGAGGGCGACCCGAAGCTCAAACCGTACATCGCCGAGCAGATAGACATCGGGCTCGAGTGGTACCCGATGGACGATGCGATCTTCGCCGTGCATGCCTTCGGCAAGGAAGTGGATGGGTTCATCATCAATGTTTCGGAGCTGAGGGACTGGATCGACCCGGCCACCGGTGGGACGGTGTGTTGTGAGAACGGCTCGGCCGTTACGGTGTTGTTCCAGGGACCGGCTAACAGCGACGATGTGTTCATCGGGGGATTCGAGGTCGCAGCACAGTACCTCTTCACGAACCTGCCCGCGCCGTTCGACGGTTTGGGGTTACAGTTCAACCACACCTGGGTCACCACCGACGCTGACTTAAGCAACACGCTGAGGACCGCCACGTTCACCGTGCCGGGCCTGTCCGAGAACACCACCAACATGGTGCTCTTCTACGAGAAGGACAGGATCAGCACGCGGCTTGCATGGAACAAACGCGAAGGCTTCCTGACGGCAGTGCCGGCCGCCCACCCGCGGTACACGAACGATTACTGGCAACTCGATGCCGGGTTCAGCTTCAACATTACCGAGGACATCACGGTTCTGGTTGAGGGCATCAACCTCACGGACGAGAGCGTCGACTACTACAACATCGTCGGCCAAACCTCGACGAAAAAGCACCTCTCCTTCATCAGCAACAGCGGACGACGCCTGCAGGCGGGCATTCGCGCTCGGTTTTAGGGCCGGCTTTTACTTCCGCCGTTTAGGCGGAACGAGCAATCTATCCGGGGCGGCCTGGGTCGCCCCGGATTTCGTTGTGATTCACCAAAAAAACGGAATGAAATCAATAGGTTAAACGGCTCTGGGAGGCTGTTTTTCTGCCGGCCTTCTTGTTCGACCGGTGCTTGGGGCACGACGTGTTCGCAATGAACTCAGTGGCGCAGGCCCACGGGTGACCCGACCCTTCCATGGTCGACGAGCGGGGCCGGGCCACAGGCGAAGCCGAAGGCGCCGGCTGTGGGGCACTGACATCATCGAACCACCAGGTGTCGATGACGCGAGCGAGTCCGTCCGTCAGGTATTCGAAACTGGCCACAGCGTCCTTGGGGCGCCCGAACTTGTCCCAATACAGGAAACGTTCCTCATCCGGCATGTTGAGGGGAATATGATAGAACCCCCATAGCAGGAGTCGCCGTATCTCGTGCCATAATCTTGACCGTGGCCACACCGGATTGAGTCGACATGGGCACCATCACGCGCCGTACCGCAATCGCCATGCCCGGCAAGCTACTGCTCGCTCTCGCCGCCTCCGGACCGATCATACGCAGTGTCCTAGCCACGGAGTCGGAGTCCGTGAGTTGGGAACGCTTTCTCGAGTTGTGCCACGAGCTATCAGGATCGCAGTTTGCCCAGGACTGGGACCAAGACGCGTACACGAAGGAAATCGAGAGGCTGGTCCGCCAGTTGAAGCTGGACGACCAGAAAATCGTCGAGTACATCGATCGCTATCAAGACCGAAACCAGGAGTTCCCCGAAATCCGCACGATGTATTACGAGAGTCAGTTCATGGTCTCGATGCTGGACTTCGAGCCGGGCGAAGACATTCCTCTGCACGATCATCCGGACATGACGGGTGTGGTTCTTTGCACGACGGGTCAGATCGTCGTTGATCACTACGACCGGCTGCAAGAGACGGCTGCGAACGGCAATCCGCTGCTGAGATTCGAGCGTCATCTTGAGATGGCCCCCGGGGACACAGCAATGCTGACCGCCACCAAGGGCAATATCCACGCCCTCGAAGCCAAGCAGTTCACACGCATGATCGACGTGTTCACGCCGCCCTATAACCGCGAACGATCTCGACGGGCGAGGTACTACACGATGAACTCGTCGCCCCATCTCAGTCGGACCGGAATATTCGAAGCCGAGGCATCTGTCAGCCCACCCTCGTCTTCGTGATCGTCCGGACAACGAATCCCGCTGGGTGTCCCTTCTCAAACGTCCTACTCAAACGGCGGTTAGTTGCTTGCCGTGGCCAACTGGGCCGCGATGGCATGGAATGCCGGGTCGCGCTTGCGGGCTAGGATCGACGCTGCGGTCCTTCCGTCGCCCGCCATGTCCCCTCTGTGAACGCGGCGGCGTTGACGTCGATTCCGAGGTCGAGCAGCGCGCCCCCGAGCCGTACCGCGCCTGCCGGGTCCAAGCCGCGTTTGCGCGTCGACACTCGCGCAGAGGTGCAGCCAGTTCCGACCCCGCTCGTCGGCGCGGTGCAGCAGGTCGGGACGCAGCTTCAGCCCGGCGACTACCGCGTCGGTGTCGAAGGCCTTTGCGCACGCCGTGAGTCGGGTCTTCGAGGTCGGTACTGGATCCATGCTGGTCGCCAGTCGTCGCTCAGACTGACGCTTACCTTGGCAATATGCGAAACGGAACCGTCCCAAGACCCGGTATGGTGGCGTGGGACGTCGCGGGTTGCTTCGTCGACATTCGCCGCAGCGCCCTCGTCGAAGTAGCCCAATGCCTTGACGGCATCCATTGTCATCATCTGCGCCACCAGCAACACGGGTTCGCAAAGCGTTTCGGCGGGTGGTTTCCACCAGACGTATTTCTGCGCCTTCGCGATGGCGCGATCACGGTTCGGCGGAGATTTGATGCGGTCGGCGGACATGGCGCTATCCGGGTCGGATTGGCCGGATGCTACCGGATCGCCGGTGTGTCGCGAACCAGAGGAACGGCAATGCTCCCAGGCCTTAATGAAGTAAGGGATCTTTGCGCTCAGCTGCGGCTCAGCGTGACCGGCGGCAACTACCGGGCGAGAACATCGGCAAGCAATGAACTTAGTGGCGCAGGCCCACGGGTGGTCCGACCCTTCCATGGTCGACGAGCGGGGCCGGGCCACAGGCGAAGCCGAAGGCGCCGGCTGTGGGGCACTGACATCATCGAACCACCAGGTGTCGATGACGCGAGCGAGTCCGTCCGTCAGGTATTCGAAACTGGCCACAGCGTCCTTGGGGCGCCCGAACTTGTCCCAATACAGGAAACGTTCCTCATCCGGCATGTTGAGGGGAATGCGATAGAACCCCCATAAGAGGATACGGTCCAGGGCCCGGCAGGCAACCGATGCGGTTTCCATATCCGGCGTACGCTGGGCACGCTCGATCAGGAAATCGACCACCGGATCACGAATACCCGCAAGATTGGCTCCTGATCCCGGCTCGGCATGTTCAGAACTGAAATAGTAGTGCAATGACGCCATCGGCGGGTTCACAAAGGAAACATCATTCAGAAACATGTCGAATTGGCGGTGTTGCCTCACCCTGACCGCCTGGACGGTTTCCAGTAGCCGCAAACGCGCATCAATGCCCAGAACGCCAAGCGATTGCATATAGGGAAGCAGCAGCCGCCTCGCCCAGAAATGCTGCGTTGCGATCTCCAGCGTAAAAGACTGACCCTGCTTGTTCTCCAGGCGACCATCGACGAGCATCCAGCCCGCGTCTGCCAACAGTTGACGTGCCTGGTCCAGCACAGCCCGGTTCAGACCGTGTCCGGTCGATACGGGCAATGCATAAGGTTCCGTGAAAACGCGTTCAGGGATCTTGTCACGAAACGGTGCCAGCAGCGTCTCCTCCTCCTCGCCGGGCAAGCCCGTAGCCGCAAGCGGCGAGCCTGCAAAGTAGCTCAGTGCCCTGCGCTGGGAATCATGCTGAAGCACACGATTCTGCCACTCGAAGTCGTAGGCCAGGGTCAACGCTTCCCTTACTCTGGGGTCACGCAACGTCTCGCGTGCGGTATTGAATACCAGCGACCACTGCTGCCCAATGATCCTGGCAACCTGACGCGTCTCCTTCAGGAGACGACCTGACCGCAGCGCGGGAATGTCATTTGCGGCATGCCAGTAGCGAACATCTCTTTCCACGTAAAGGTCGAACAGGCCCTTGCGGAACGCTTCCCTTGCCACCGTGGCGTCCCGGTACACGTCGTAGCGGATCCTGTCGAAGTTGTAACGCCCACGGTTTACCGGCAGATCACGAGCCCAGTAGTCCTTGACGCGCTCGTACTGGACATGGCCTCGATCATGACCGGTGATCCGATAAGGACCGTTACCAAGGGGCACCTCGAGCGAGACTTCATAGGGGTCATCGCCGTCCGCATAGTCATGTGCCGGTTTGACCGGAAACGTGGTCATTGCCAACAGGTTGGATTGGGTGAACACGTCGCGATGGCGGATCACCAGTTCCCTGTCGTTTATCACCTCGAACGACTCGATCCAGGAATCCAGATAGGACTTACTGACCGGGGAGAACGACGCCAGCTCATCGTAGGAAAAAAGCACGTCACGGGTGGTAACCGGCACACCGTCGTTCCAGCGCGCCAGCCGGTTCAATCTGATGAATAGCGACTTTTGATCCGCCGAGAGCGCGACGCCATCCGCAAGCAGACCATACACCCCTGACAATTCATCCGCCGACCTCACGAACAACCTGTCGTTGGTTCTATGAAGACCCGGCGCAGGACCCGCGCCCATACCCCAGGCTCCAGAGAAGTTTCGGATCGGGTGCGTCGTCGACAGCGTCAGGCTACCGCCCTTGGGTGCGGACGGATTCGCATACGCGAAGTGTGTGAAATCCGCGCGATATTTCAGGTCGTGCAAGAGCGAAATCCCGTGCTGGTACTGAGGTTGCTCGGCAAGACAAACCGAAGACAGCAACAGGATGGACACTAGAGCCATGAGATTCGTCAGCCCTTTGTGCGTGCCGCGTTTCACCCCCGCGCGGGCAACTAGCCTTGTGTGGACCATTGCACCTGGAACTCGTGCGCGCCGGTGATCCGATCACGCAGACGGGCGATTGCCTTGGTCAAATGTCTCTCGACAGCACCGACAGGAGTGTCATTGTTGCCCGAAAGATCGAGCCATATGAAAGACGGGCTCCCTGGTGATGTCGCGGTTGCGGGGAGAGAAGCGAATCACCAGGGGCTGCCATCGGTCTAGCTGCGCACTACAGTTTCCAGCGTACACCGGCCTGGAATCGACGACCGGCGTGAGTTGCCTGCACGATGTGTTCCATCGTGCTGGTCCCCAGCACGTTGTAGTAGTACACGTTTTCGTCGGTCAGGTTGATCCCTTCCAGCATAACCGAGATGTTGTCGTTCACTGCATAACCGAAAGATACATCCCATTGATCGTACACGTCGACGAACTTGGGGTGTCCCTGGCCATCGGCAATGGAATCCAGGAAATCATCCCGGTAGTTGTAGGATACGCGACCACTCCACGGACCCTTCTCGTAGAAGAGGGTGAGGTTGATCGTGTTTTCGGACAATCCGGGAATGCCGTAGGCCGCGCCCGTTAGCTCGTTTGAGAAGTCCGACCCGGAATTGATGTGCGTGTAGTTGGTGACTATGCCGAGACCATCCCACGGCGCCGGGAGCAGATCCGCAAACGTGCGCTGAAACGCCAGTTCGATACCGGTCAGGTCCGACTTCCCGGTGTTAAGCGGTCTGAAGGCAATCAACACGAGGGGTTGGTTGGTCTCGGGATCGATGATACCGGGCCATGGGGTTGGGGTTTGTTCATTCTGAACGAACGCCTCGATCTCCTTGGTAAATAGGCCAAAGGAGGCAATCGAGTAGTCGTCGAAATACCATTCCACCGCCAGGTCGAACTGCACCGCGGTGGTCGGGTCCAGCTTGCCGTTGCCGCCACGCGTGGTACGGTTCCTCGCCTGAACGGTTTGTCGCGGACTGAGGTCAAGAAACCTTGGGCGAGTCAGCACTTTTGCTGCCGCAACCCGCACGACGATGTCGTCTGTGGGATCGAATCGCAGATTCAGGGCGGGCAATGTCTCCGTGTACTCGTGGGCGATTTCCGTAAAAGTAGGCGGGCTGGTAATGATGTTAGGCGCCGTTGGATCGCTATAATCGATATCGATGGGTTCCGAGATCTCCCCCTTTGACCCGGTTTTGTTGTCCACAAAGCGCACGCCGAAATTGCCAGTATACGGCGTAGTGCCGAGTTCACCGGCAAACGTCACCATGGCATAAATCGCGTTGCCGTCGTCGTCGTGATTGAGGTCTTCGTTAAAAGGCAGGCTAAAGTCCGGGAAGTTGGCTATGGACTCCACCGTATGCCCCTGCCAGCCGAAAGTTTGCGCCGGTGTGATGGTTTCAAGCGCCCTTGTCAGAACCTCACGGTTTGGAGTAGGCGTGTTCGCCGGGACATTCAGCCCGAGTCCGGAGAGGAAGTCTCCCTCTGCCGGGTGCGCAACGCCACCGCCGTGTTGTGATATCGGGTCCCCCCGCTGGGAGGCGGTGCCCAGATATCGAGACCTGTCACGGCGATCCTGCCGGTACGCCCTGGCACCGATCTGGATTGTTTCCAGCCAGTCCCCGTCAAACTCGTAAGTGACATCCACTCGCCATTGAGAAAGCCGGTCATCGACCAAATGGCCTGCTTTCGACGACCAGACGACGTGATACCAATCGGGGTCGGTTATTGGGTCAGTCGATGTTATCGACGGTAATCTGCCCGCACCAAACTTCTCCCAGGTCATCTGCGTGCGGGTGTTTCGCATCAGGGCGCCCGTAAGGGCAATGGGCGCTTCCGTGTCAGAGACCGACGCATCGAAGTTGACGGAAAGGCTATCGGTAGCCTGGAACTTCAGATTGACACCGAGATTCAGGTTTTCTGTATCGACCACCTCTTCCTGGTTCGAAAGGAACAAACCCGCCGTGGTAGAAATCTTGGTGAATATAATCTCACCGTTGTCTTCTATGAACTCCGCTTCGGTGATCCTTCCATTCCCCTGGCGGACGCGGTAGTCCCGCCAGTAATCGGACTCTTGCGTCTTGTTGTCGGTATACAGCACATCGAATGTGATATCGAGTTGGTCCGACGGTTGCCATTGCAGGGACGAAGAGACGTTCAGGCGATCACGGTCAGTAATGTGCAACTCCCCATTGATCTGCTGCGCGTAATAACCGCTACCCACTTCCACGCCGTCGACGTTGACTGTTCTGAAAACATGCGACCATCCCTGCATGTTGTCTGTCCGAAAGACTCGATTGTCCCACTGTGCCGACATCATGAAACCGAGGTTATCGGTCAACACGTCGCTGTACATGGCGAATACGCCAGGAGCCGTGTCGTCCGCCAGCTCATTTAGCGTGGCGTCGCCAGAGAAGGCGGCGTGCCGCCTGCCCAGTTCAAGGGGTCTGCGCGGCTGGACGTCGACGAAACCCCCGAGGCCGCCCTCGACGTGATCCGCCCGTGGCGACTTGTGAATCTCCACGGCCTGCACCAGCCCGGACTGGAACTGGTTAAAGCCGACTGCGCGTGACTTGGCGTTGTTTGCACCCATGCCGTTGAAGTCTCCCGGGGCGACATTGGATGCCGAAACACGACCATGGACCGTTGTCTGCACGAACTGCGGACCGAGTCCGCGAACGCTGACAAAGGCGCCCTCGCCCGACTTGCGGTCGATGGCGACGCCACTGATTCGTTGCAGGGATTCAGCCAGATTCTGATCGGGAAACGCACCGATGTCCTCTGCGGTAATCGCGTCGACAAAGTGGTCCGCATCCCGCTTTCTTTCCAGCGACTGCTGGAGGCTGCCGCGGATGCCGGTCACGACGATCTCTTCGACGATGCCGGATTCGTCGTCTGCAGCCTCGGCGTCCGCCTCTTGAGCAGACGCTGTACCGCATAGCAGCGCAGCGGAAAACGCTGCGGCGACCAGCCCCAGCGCCTTCTGTAGTTTCGTACCCATGGAAGTTCTCTCCTTTCTGGTTGCTTTCCTTAATCCCGGACTAGTGTCGAGCCCGTTGATGCCGCATGGCGCGAACAGCAGCAGCTACTGCTTCCCGGCCGTCATCTGAGAGCGGCACAACAACTCGAACACTCCCGATCTTGTCTAGGGGGTGGGCCACACAGAAAGACCCATCCTCGACATAGCTAGACGGGGTCCATCCGAGTTCCCTCACACGAATTTTCAACTTTTTGCATTCCCATCGGCCGGGGCATGCCCCGGGCCGTTCGCCAAGTAACGAAAAGTCGCGCAATCTCAATAGGATGCTTTAGATTTTGGGTCCGGGAAGGTAGCCAAAAAAGATGGTGTATTCGTCGCTGCACGGAACCTGTTCTCGGCCAGACGCCGGTTGAGCACGTTGAGCCGACGTTTCGTCTCCATCTCCGCGGACGCTGCGGGTGTTCGAGAGTGGGCATCCGAGACGCGTTTGACCCGAGACGCGACGGGCAATCGACCATCGGGTCGATCAGTTGATTGCCTTACTCAGAGGAAATGATAAAGTAAGGATTCCTTGTTTTCCTTCTAGTGCCGAGGCAGCATGCTTGCGAAGCTCACCGCCAAGAATCAGCTTACCCTCCCCAAGCGCATCACTAACGAGCTTGGTCCCGTGGAGTACTTCGAAGTTGAAGCCCGGAACGGCCAGGTCGTGCTGACACCAGTTCGCATCCAGCGGGCCGATGCGGTGCGTGCGAAGCTCGCAGAACTTGACCTCACCGAACAGACCATTCGGGATGCCGTAGCTTGGGCGCGAAGCGCAGCGCAACGCGCCGATGACAAATGAGCCACGTGCGCCATGTCGATTTCGCGAAACCCGCCGCCACGGGTCGTTCTTGATACCAACCTGGTGCTGTCTGCACTGGTCTTTGGCGGGGACGCGACGGCACTTCTAAGGAAAGGTTGGCAAAGTCGACAGTTCATCCCGCTCGCCTCGACGGAGACGATCAGCGAACTCATACGTGTACTCGCGTATCCGAAGTTTGGGCTGAATCCGCGTGAGCAGGAAGACCTCTTGTCAGACTATCTTCCATTCTGTACGACAGTGACTATTCCCACTCCGCCGCCGACCACACCGGTCTGTCGCGACCCCTTCGACACGCCGTTCCTGGAGCTTGCCATTGCGGGCGAAGCGGACTTTCTCGTTACAGGCGATCAGGACCTGACAAGTCTGTCTGAGGAATTCTCGCGCCCGATCGTCAAGGTCGACGAGTTCCTGGCGGGAGTTGCACGTGGGTGATCGTTGTTCAGAGCGATGCCCAGGCTGTTCACTTTGCCGGGTGACATGGAGCGGCACGTTCGCTTGCAGCCATCAGCTATCGGGCGCATTTGTAACTGCGGTCCAGACCGATCCATCGTGGCTTCGCCCCGTACCCCGGTGAAGCTTCCGGTCGATATGGGCGTACCATAAGCGTACTTGGATTTGGAGGTTGGCGTGCGCGGGGCCAGGTGCTGGGTAGTGATGCTCCTCTTCAGCGCGGGTTGTAGCGATGAAGAGTCCGCGGGTTCATCCCCCGGTGGGTTTGGCGGACCTCCACTGGTGGTCACCGAAACGGCAACGGTCCGCCCCATTGCGGACATCGTCGAGGCGATCGGTACGACGCAGGCGAACGAGTCCGTGACCATCACCGCGAAGGTCACCGACTCGATCCGGCACGTCCGCTTCGAGGACGGTGATTTCGTACAGGAAGGCGAGGTCCTGGTCGAGCTGACCAACGAAGAGCAGACCGCCTTGCTACAGGAGGAGGAAGCCGTCAGGCAGGACGCCCAGAACCGGTATGACCGGCTGAAGAACCTTCTCGAACAGCGCAGCATCCCCGTTTCGGACGTGGACGAGGCCCAGTCCCGGCTGTCCGAGGCCCGGGCTCGCTACCAGGCCCTCGTCGCGCGCCTGGACGACCGGCTGATCCGCGCTCCCTTCACGGGCCTGCTTGGTTTCCGTCAGGTGAGTGCCGGAACGCTCATCACTCCGGGTACGCCCATCACGACGCTGGACGACATCTCGGTGATCAAGCTCGACTTTGCGTTGCCCGAGGTGCATCTCGGCGTCGTTCATCCCGGGCTCTCGCTGACGGCGGCTAGCGCGGCGTTTCCCGGCCGGTCCTTCGCCGCCACGGTTCGGACGGTCGGTTCGCGGGTCAACCCGGTGACCCGGGCCGTGCCCGTACGGGCGTACATCGACAATCCGGATGCGCTCCTGCGGCCCGGAATGTTGATGACGGTGAAGCTGACGACCGCGAGCCGCAACGCCCTGATGGTGCCCGAGACGGCCTTGTTGCAGCGCGGCATGGAGACGTTCGTCTACGCGGTAACGGATGGACGCGCGGCGATGACGACGATTGACCTCGGCATCCGCCGCGACGGTTGGGCGGAAGCGCGTTCAGGCATCGCGTCGGGACAGGAAGTGGTGGTTGAAGGCGTCATGAAGGTGCGGGACGGTGGCCCGGTGCGCCGTGCCGAACCGGTCGGGGCCGGCGCTCCCCGGGCGAACGTCGGATCAGGGCAGTAAGCCATGTGGTTGTCCGACACGTCCGTCAAGCGGCCGGTATTCGCCACCGTCATCAGCCTGGCCCTGGTGGCCTTCGGCGTCCTTTCGTTCAACCTCCTGCCGCTGCGGGAATACCCGGACGTGACGCCGCCAGTCGTCTCCATCAGCACCTCCTATCCGGGCGCGTCTTCCGATGTCGTCGAAAGTCGGGTCACTACGGTGATCGAGGATCAGATCAGCGGCATCGAGGGCGTAAAGGCAGTCCGCTCGTCGAGCACCGACGGCAGCTCCCGCATCAACCTGGAGTTTGCCCTGCATCGCGATATCGACGCCGCCGCAAACGACGTCCGCGACCGGGTCTCGCGGGCGGTACGCTCGTTGCCGGAGGACGTGCGCCCGCCGGAGGTCCGCAAGCAGGACTCCGATGCCCGCCCCGCCATGTACATCAATGTGCGGAGCTCGGAGTTCAACCGAATGGAACTCACCGACTACACCGAGCGTTACATCGCCGACCGTTTCGCCGCGATCCCCGGCGTTGCCAATGCCGGCGTCCGCGGCGCCCGTCCGGCGATGCGGATCTGGGTGGACCGGCTGGCGCTTGCGGCCCGCAACCTCACCGTCACCGAGATAGAGTCGGCATTGCGCCGAGAAAACCTGGAACTCCCGGCGGGACGCCTCGAAACCGCCGACCGGGAACTGACGGTTCGGCTCGCGCGCGGCTACCAGTCCGCCGAGGACTTCCGGGAGCTGGTGATCGAGCGAGGCGAGGACGGCCATCTGGTGCGCCTGGGGGAGGTCGCGACCGTCGAGGTGGCGCCCTTGGACCACCGCTCGATCTTCCGTGCCAACGGCCTGCCGACAGTGAGCATCGGGATCATCAAGCAGTCGAAGGCGAATACGCTCGAGACGCTGGAGCAGGTGTCGGACGAGATCGACAAGATCAACGACGCGATTCCGGACCATATGCGGGTCACGAAGGGATCCGACGACTCGGTGTTCATCCGCGCGGCGATCAACTCGGTCTACCGCACCATCGCCATCACCACCGTGCTGGTAAGCCTGGTCATCCTCGTGTTCCTCGGCTCGTTTCGGACCATGGCGATCCCGGTCGTCACGATTCCGGTGTGTCTTGTCTCGGCGTTCATCGCCCTGGCTGCGTTCGGTTTCACCGTGAACCTGATCACGCTTCTCGCCCTCGTGCTGTCCATCGGGCTCGTGGTGGACGATGCCATCGTCGTGCTGGAGAACATCCATCGACGGATCGAGGAAGGGGAGGCGCCCCTGGTTGCGGCGTACAACGGCACGCGCCAGGTCGGTTTCGCCGTGATCGCCACGACGGCAGTCCTGGTCGCGGTGTTCACGCCGATCATGTTCCTTACGGACAACATCGGCGTGATCTTCGGGGAGCTGGCGGTGACCATAGCGGCGGCGGTGGTGTTTTCCAGCGTCCTCGCGCTGTCGCTGACGCCGGTCATGTGCTCGAAATTACTGCGCGCCTCGGGCCGCGAAAACCGCCTTTCGCGATGGATCGACACTGGCTTTTCCCGGCTCAGGCAAGGCTACATCGGCGTCCTGCGCGTACTCATCCGGCAACGCTGGGTCGCGGTGCTGGCGGCGGTCGGCACGTTGGCCGGTGCCTGGTTCCTGCTCGACCAGGTTCCGCGCGAGTACGTCCCGGAGGAGGACCAGGGCGCGTTCATAGCGATGTTTTCGGGGCCGGAGGGCATGGGCATCGAGCGCATGAAACGCGAAGCCCTGAAACTCGAGGTTCCAGCCCGGCAGATGATCGACGAGGGACTCGCCCAGGTCGTCGTGATGGCCGTTCCCGGGTGGGGCGGCAATTCGTCGAACAGCGGCGTGATCATGGTCGTCATGAAGCCGTGGGGAGAGCGCGACATCAGCACCAAGGACGCCGCGGCGCGGATGAACGCGGCGTGGCGGAACGTTCCCGACGTGCGTGCGTTCGCGTTCGTGCGTTCGGGGCTGTCCCGCAGGGGCGGGGGCCGGCCCGTTCAGTTCGTGCTCGGCGGTCCCGACTACGAGACCCTGGCCGAGTGGCGGGACCTCATCTTCGAACGTGCGCGCGAGTTTCCGGGTCTTCAGCGGATCGACAGCGACCTCAAGGAGACCCAGCCCCAGGCTGTGGTGCGAATCGACAAGAACCGCGCGGCGTCGCTTGGTGTCTCGGTGCAGAACATCGGCAGGACGCTTTCGGCGATGATGAGCGAACAGCGCATCACCACCTACGTCAAGGACGGCGAGGAGTACGACGTCATCCTCCAGGCCCGCGACGACCAGCGCGCGACTGCCGAGGACCTTGCGAACATCTACGTGCGCTCGGATTCCACGGGCGAACTGATCCCGCTGGCAAACCTCATCCAGGTCGACGAACAGGCCGCCCCCGGCTCGCTCAACCGCTACAACCGGCTGCGCGCCGTCACCATCACGGCGGGCCTGGCCCCGGGCACCGTCCTCGGCGATGCATTGGACTTTCTGGAACGGGTCGTTCGGGAGTCGTTTCCGGACCAGGCGCGGATCGACTACGAGGGCGAGTCCCTGGAGTACAAGGAAACGAGCGGCAGCCTGGCGTTCACGTTCGGCCTGGCGCTGCTCATCGTCTTCCTGGTGCTTGCCGCGCAGTTCGAGAGCTTCGTGCACCCGCTGGTGATCCTCGTCACGGTACCGCTGGCGGTGGCGGGTGCGTTGCTCGGCCTCCACCTCACGGGAATGTCGATCAACATCTTCAGCCAGATCGGCATCATCATGCTGGTTGGTATCGCCGCAAAGAACGGTGTCCTGATCGTCGAGTTCATCAACCAGATGCGCAATGCCGGCCGCTCCTTCGAGGAAGCGATCATCGAGGCGTCGGGGATCCGCCTGCGGCCCGTCGTCATGACCACGATCTCCACGATCATGGGCTCGATCCCGCTGATTCTTGCGACGGGCGCGGGCGCCGAGAGCCGCATGGTGCTCGGTATCGTGGTGTTCTCGGGGGTGTCGATGGCGACCTTTCTTACTCTGTTTATCGTGCCGTCGTTCTACGCGCTGCTCGCGCGCCGGACGGGGTCGCCGCAGTCCGTGTCGCGCCGGCTGGCGAGCTACCTGGAAAGCGCCCGTTAGCCGACCCGGCCGCGCCTGCAACGGTGCCTCTGCATCACGAAGCCAGGCCGACTCGCTAGAACGGACTGATCGGCTCCGGGAAGGACCACCGGACCCAATTCCACTGGAACATGTCCCCGGTCGCATCGTTCCAGCCCATCAGGCGCGCCCGCATTTCGTCGAGAACATCCCGGTGTTGGGGATCCTCGCCGAGGTTATTCATCTCCGCCGGATCCGCCTCCAGGTCGTAGAGTTCGTCCAGGTCGTGGGGTATGTACACGTACTTCCAGCGCTCGGTGCGAACCATCCGCTGGGTGCTGTAGCCCCAGACCTCGCCGTGGCTTTCGCAATAGACGCTGTCCGGCCAGTCGGCGGGTCGTTCGCCATGCACCAGCGGCACCAGGCTCTTCGCGTCGAGATCGCCCGGGATATCGCCTCCGCCCCATTCGATGAAGGTGGGCATCAGGTCCATCAGGCGAACGAATTCCGGCACCTGCCGGGCCTCGACGCCGGGGATCCTGGCCAGCAGCGGGATGCGGAAGACCTCGTCGTACATGGTCCCGGACTTTTCGAAGTGCTTGTGGCTGCCGGTGGCGTCGCCGTGGTCCGTTGAGAACACGAAAATCGTGTCGTCCTCGATTCCACATTCCCGGATGGCGTCCAGCACGCGCCCCACGCAGTCATCGATCAGGGTGACGTCACCGTAGTACTTGGCAACCACCTTCTGCCACCAGGACCAGTCCTTGTCCTCGAGATTCCATTCCCGGTGCTTGCGCAGGTGCGCTGCGGGCTTGCCCTCGAACGTCTCATCGAAATTCGGCCACGGCGGAATGGACGCCGGGTCGTACATCGAGGCGTAGGGCTCCGGGACGATATTGGGGAAATGCGGCGCGACGTCGTCGATGCGCAGGAAGAAGGGCTGGTCTCCCCGGGCCCTCTCCCGCAGCATTTCCAGGCCGACATTCGTGACCTGCCAGGTCTTGCCCTTCTCGTGGGAATGGGGGTTGGTGCCGGCAACCGCGAAGTCGGACCCGGGGAATCCGATCGTCGACTCCGTACCGGGAACACATCCCCGGGCCCCACGTCCCTGCCGGTGCCGGTCGAAGCCGAATTCCTCCGGCCCGATGTCCTGGTGAACATGCCACTTGCCCGCGTAGTCCAGCACGTATCCCGCTTCCTTCAATCGGTCGCTGAAAGTGGGGGTGTCCGTGGAGAGACCCCGGCACCAGGCCGGTGCGATGTGGGTATTGATCATCACCCCATGGTTGTGGGGATAGAGGCCCGACATCAGGGAAGCCCGCGAAGGCGAACATACGGGACTCACCGTGTAAGCCTGGTCGAACCGCGTACCAACGGCTGCGAGCCTGTCCAGGTTGGGCGTCTTGCAGATCTCGTTGCCGTAGCAGCCCAACGCATCGCGTCTCAGTTGGTCGGTCATGAACAGAACGATGTTTGGTGCCATATCAACACTCCGGCGTGGGGTCGGCGGCGGGCGAGGTCCTCATTTTGACGGATTTGCCGATTTTCTGGGTAGAGGCCTGGAACGACAAGGGTGGAGGCCTTTGTCTGCGTACCAAGAGCACTCGTTAAAATCGTTTACCGGTCAGGTAAACAGAAATATGATAGTCTCCCTATGGATGTCGGTTTTGAAGACGATGACTTGGCGCAGCTTTGCAATGATCGTCGGACTGCTGTACGTAGGCTGGGAACGAATTGTGCGAAAAGACTTCGTGCAAGATTGGCCGACCTTCAGGCCGCAACCGTCGTCACGGAACTCGTGGCTGGTAGCCCTCATCCCTTGACGGGCAACCGCTTCGGACAGTTCTCGCTGACGTTGCACGGAGGACATCGACTGGTGTTTCGACCGGCCCAGTTCCCCATCCCGGTTCTGAGCGATGGCGGCATCGACTGGAACAGAGTCACGGCGGTGATCATTGTAGAGATCGGTGATTACCATTAGGACAGCGGCGAGAGACGAGATGAAAAATGAGTGAGGCGGTGGGAACCATGCCCTTTGACCCCGATTGGATCTCACCCCCCGGAGATACCATCGCCGATCTGCTGGACGAGCGAAGCTGGACGCAGGCTGATTTCGCAGTTCGGCTTGGCGCTTCCAGGAAGTTTGTCAATCAACTCGTATCGGGCGACGCATCGATCAACGAAGCAACCGCGCTAAGGCTTGAGCGAGTGCTGGGTAGCTCCACCCGATTCTGGCTGAGTCGCGAAGCTGACTATCGCGCTGCCATGGCGAAGCTACAAGAAATCGAGACGCTTCAAAACGAAACGCCGTGGCTGGACGAAATCCCAGTCAGGTCGATGAGGAGATTGGGCTGGATCGGGCCGCATCGCGGCAAGCCGGAAACAGTGAGCGAGTGCTTGAGGTTCTTTGGTGTTGGCTCTGTCGAGGCCTGGCGGGGCTGGGCGGACGGACTCAAACTGACCGCCTATCGCATGTCGGGCAAGGCTGGCCGACATTTTGGTTCCATCGCAGCTTGGTTGAGATATGGGGAGTTGCGGGCCGAAAAGACCGATTGCGCCCCCTATTCGGCGGATGCGTTCAGGTCGCGGCTACCGGAACTTCGAGTCCTCGCGCTCGAAACAGACCCGAGGGTATTCATGCCGCGTTTGCGCAGTCTGTGCGCAGAGGCGGGCGTTGCAGTCGTTTTTGCGCCCACGCCAGAAGGATGTCCTGCGAGCGGTGCCACAAGGTGGCTGTCACCACAAAAGGCGTTGCTGATGTTGAGCTTGCGCTACAAGACGAACGACCAGTTGTGGTTTTCCTTGTTCCATGAAGCAGGCCATATCCTTCGTCACGGGAAGAAGAAGATCTTCCTGGAGTTCAATCATGAGGCAGGGCAGGCAGAGGAGAAAGAAGCAGATCGGTTTGCGGCCAACCTCCTGATCCCACCGAAACATCATCAAGAACTCTTCAGCCTGGGTTCGAACAAACGGAAAGTCGTGGCGTTCGCCGAGAGAATTGGTGTCCCGCCCGGGATTGTTGTCGGCCGTTTGCAGCACGAAGGTCTTGTTCCCTATACGCACCTGAACGGTCTCAAGGTCAGGTACAGGTGGAAGTGATCGTCGAGTTCGCTCCGCTTGCGGCCACCTTTTGTGGCGGACGAAAGACTCGTTAGTCGCTGCCGAGGAAACCATCCGTTCCGTCGAATGCCCGCCAAGCTGAATGCACTCTCTCAATAGGTAGTCGACCAGATGATCGAGCTGCCGACTCGAATTGAAACGAATGAGATTCCCGAGATTTTTGGCAATTTTGTGCGCCTGGTCGGGGAGAAACACTGGACTAGACGTGCAAGCCAGATCCGGCGGGAGATCAGGGGGAATCCTCTCCTGCGAGACTACCTAACGGACGAAAACTCGATCGTCTTTGCCTTGGATCATTGCACTCGGTCGATACGTGCCAATCGTGGATTCCCTCGGAAGGAGACCGTTAACCGACAGATTTATCCGGCGATTTCTTTAGCGGCGCAGGTGTGTGCAATTGTCCGTGACGTAGATGCCCAAGCGAGACGTCACCCTCCGGTCAACCTGAGCCTTGGACTCCAAGGATCGCCGTTGGGCTCGACTCGTATCGTCTCGCCAGGAGCCGGGCACGCCGATAGCTCTCTTTTGCCTCGGCCGGATTGCCGAGCTGGTCGTGGATCTCGCCCTGCAGTTCGTGAAAGCGGTGATCCTTGCGGTAGAGGCGGATGGCTTGCGACACGAGCTTCAGCGACTCTGCGGGCATCTCGGCCTGGTAGGCGCGCTGCGCGAGGATGTAGTACATGTAGCCGTCGCGAACCCGCGAGTGCGCAACGCGTCGTTCAAAGAAACGCGCATCGGCGTGCTGTCCGAGTGCTTCATGGGCTCTCGCGAGTCCTCGAACGGCTGGGCTGTGGTTGTCGTCGAGGGCCAGTCCCCTGTGGTATGCGGAGATCGCCTGGTCGAAGTGGCCGTGCTGGGCGTAGAACACGCCCAGGTTGGTCCAAAGGTCCGGATTGTGGGGCGTCTGTTCTATCGCCTTCCTGAGGTAGATCAGCGCACTGCGTTGATCGCCCGCACGGGCGCGGGAGAAAGCCAAGTTGTTGTAGTGCAGCCCGAGGGCGAACCCGTCGTCCACCACCTGTCGGTCGTGGATGTTGTTGGCGTACTCCCTGCTGAACTCGATCGTGACCGGACTGCGTCCGGGTACACCGTCCACACTCACGTTGATGTGCCTGTTCAATACGACTATCCCGTCGACACTGTCGTAGTCCGGGGGTATGTCGACGAGCTGGTACCTGGCATCGAAGCCCGCTTCCCGGGCAAGCGCGATGAAGAGGCTGGCGAACGAGAGGCAATTGCCGCGGTTCTCGACGAATACCTCCTGGGCCGTCAGATTCGAATACGCATCGTAGCCGCTGTGCACATTGCCGAGGCTGCGCATCCGCTGGAGCAGCTTCCAGAAGCGACTCGTCCTGTTGCGAACTTCCAGAAGGTCCGCCACGAACTCGCGCATGTCGTCGTTCATGGCGACGATGTCAATATCGGCAAGCTCGGCACCCGTGATCGCTTCACCGAGGATCGCCTCGCCCGAAAGCAGTTCGGCCTCGGGAATGTGCTCGTAGACCGGACCGACGGGTGTCTGACACCCCGCAGTCAGGAGGAGCGTTCCAAACACCCAGCCAATGTGACCAGCCCGTCGCATCCGACCGTTACGTGCCTTACTACCGGTAAGCCATTCTAAGAGCGATTGGGACGCAATCAAGGCTCAAGGTTTCACCCGGGAGCCCTGCTTTACGACTCCCTCATGTCCGTGTGTGACAATAGGATTCGAGCTGTCGCAAATGGGCTGGCTGGGAGATACGGACGATGAGGCTGGGTGGACCCACTTTCAATGTAGACGAAGAACCGCAGGCACTGGTGACGTATCACCGGGAGAACGGTTTCTCCGCCGCCTTCATGCGCGAAATCGACGACAGGGTGAAGCGCGACGAGATTTACGCGGCGTATGCGGAAGCGAACATCGTCCCCGCGGAACTCGGCGCCTACCGTCTGAACATCCTGCAGACGGATGCGGCGCGTCGACAGGAGAACCTGGATGAGATCTGCCGCCGGCTTGCGTACGCGGATGAGGTGGGTATCCGTTGCTGTGTGATCCACGGCGGTTCGTACGAGCCTGAAGGGTGGGGCACCCCCAATCCCGACAACCAGAGCGAAATGGCCTTCGAGGACACGGTCGCGGCGGTTCAGGACATCGTCGACAGGGTGATGCCGACGCGCACGAAGCTCACCCTGGAGCCGGAGAGGTGGCTGTTGCCGGATGAACCGGAGGTTTACCTCAGGCTGGTCGAAGCCATTGACCGTCCCGGCTTCGGTGTACACCTGGATCCGGTCAACATCATTGCAAAACCCAAGGACTTCTATGACAGCGGCGCGTTGCTGAAAGAGTGTTTCGAGAAACTCGGTCCGCATATCCTCAGTTGCCACACCAAGGACGTCATTACAGTGGACCGGTATCCCTATCACCTCATCGAGACGTACACGGGGGACGGTGCGCTGGACCACGACGTGTACCTGGCCGAAATGGCCAAGCTGGATGCGGACGTCACGCTCATGATCGAGCACCTGACTGCGGAGCAGTTGCCGAAAGCGCGCGACTTCCTGTTCGAACGGGCCGAAGACATGGGTCTGGCTTTCGTCATGCCGGTTGAGTGATCGCCCAGATCCCGTTCCCCGACGGCTGGAGACCTTGAGGAGAGTCGCGATGCCCGACTACCGCCCACACCACGTTCACCTGATGAGCCATGACGCCATGGCGGCCGGGGCCTACTACGAGAAGATGTTCGGCGCGGAACTCATCGCCTCGAAGGGGGCCAACGGGTTGCCGAGGGCGAACCTGATGCTGGGCGATCAGATCATCCTGATCTCCACGGTCGCGGAAGACGTGACCCGGACGGCGTCAGGCCCGCACAGTTGCCTCGGGCTGGATCATATCGGCATCGCCGTCGATAACCTGCCGGCGGCAATAGCAGATCTCGAAGCCAAGGGTGCCGAGTTCCACATGAAGCCGCGCAGTGAAAACGCCAGGATTGCCTTCCTGAAGGGCCCCGATTCCGTCAGCATCGAACTGGTGCAGAGCCGACCCGAGCGGCCGGTGGATGGCTAGTCGAAATCCTGAACAGCCGAATCTGCTCTTCATCCTGTCCGATGACCAGGGCGCGTGGGCCATGGGCTGTGCCGGAAACAAGGAAATCAGATCGCCCAACCTGGACCGCTTGGCGCGTGAAGGAATCCGCTTCGACAATTTCTTCTGTGCCTCGCCGGTGTGTTCGCCTGCCCGTGCATCGATCCTTACCGGTCGGATTCCCTCACAGCATGGCGTACATGATTTCGTAAGCATGCCCCACGACCGGGAGGGCCAGCCCAATCCCGATATACCGGCGAACAGTATTCACTTTCTGTCCGGCATGCCGAGCTATGCGGATCTGCTGGCCGAAATCGGTTACGACACCTGCCTTTCCGGCAAGTGGCACCTGGGCGATTGCCTGCAACCACGCTGCGGTTTCCAGCAGTGGTATCCGATGCCCTATGGCCAGTCCAGCTACAGGGATGTCCCCATGGTCGAAAGCGGTGAAGTCAGGTTATACGCGGATACCTATGCAACCGATCTCTTTACCGACAATGCGGCGGTGTTCATGGGCGACAACGGCATGAACATGGGCCATCACGGCATCTACGGGAAAGGTAATGCAACCTGGCCGCAGAACCTGTTCGATACCAGCGTCAAGGTGCCCTGCCTGATCAGTCGGCCGTGACACGTTCCGGAAAATCAGGTCAATACGGATTTGCTGAGCCAGTACGACTGGCTGCCTACCGTGCTGGACTATGCCGGCGCCGCGGACCGTGTGCCGGACGGGTTGCCGGGACGATCATTCGCGCCATTGCTGGCGGGTCAGGCGGGTGGCGAGAGAAAGAGCATTTTCGTGTTCGACGAGTATGGGCCGGTGCGCATGATCCGCTCGCAGGAATGGAAACTCATCTGGCGCTACCCGGCGGGCGCCCATGAACTCTATGACGTGGCGAAAGATCCGAACGAGCGCGTCAATCTTTTCATTCAGCCCGGATACGCGGACCGCATCCGCACGCTGCGCCGGGAACTGGACGACTGGTTCTCGAGATACGTGGACCCGGAACTCGATGGCAGCAGACTGCCGGTTACCGGATACGGTCAACGGGATCATGCGACGAAAGCAGATGCCTTTGACTATCGACCCAGGAATTGACAGCCAAAGCCCTACTCAATATCCAGTACCGCGCGCTCTACCCTGCCAAGACGCTCGTAAACTCCTTTGTCGATGACCGCCGGAACGTCGGTGGATGACGGGCGATGCGAGCGCGAGAAGAACGCATGCTGCGCGCGTCGTAGTTTATTGGTGCAATTCTGTGTGCCGCTGTGCCACAGGTGGGCGTTGTAGACGAAGCAGGAACCGGCGCTGCCAGTGACCTTCACCTCACCCTCGACGGGCGCGTTGGGGTCGCGGGGCTCCCCGCCCACCAGGTCGGCGCTTGGATGCACGCCCCAGCGATGCGAGCCCGGCACCACGCGCGTCGGGCCATTGTCTTCCGTGAACTCGTCGATCATCCACACGGCATTCACGACTTGGGGTTCCCCCTTTACGCCCCACACGAAATCCGAGTGGATTCCCTGGTGGCCGTAACCCGGCATTGGGCAGTGATAGTTGGACCCGATGTACTTCAGGTGGACACCGAGGACATGTCTGACCGCGGCGAGCAACCGTGGGTGCATGAAGAGCGGGTCCAGGAGACCGTCGCGGTTCATTGGCTTGACCACGGTGTCTACGAGCCGACCAATGCCCTTTTTCTCCGCGTTCTCCGGGTGCGCACCTTCCTTCTCTATCGCCGCATCGTAGCGATCACGCATCTTCTGCAGTTGATCCGCATCGAGTAGCGGCCCGAGATTGGCGTAACCATTGCGGTCGAGCGACGCCTTCTCTGCATCAGAAAGTACGCCATTGTCCTCCTCGGCGAGGCCAAGCTGGTCCATCGCGAACTCGATTTCATTCGGCGGAAGTCGATTGCGCGCCCCTTCCAGGAACATTTCCAGAACCTTGAAGGCACCAAGGTCGGTATCACCTCGGGCACGATACGCATCCAGGATCGCACGTCGGCCGGCGTCCGTTTCCGCGGCGTTCCAGATTTCAGTGGCGATAGCAGACCTTTTCTGGTTCTCGCGACGCTGCGCAGCACTCGCCACTCCGAGAATGTGCCGCGGCTTCGCCAGGTCGTCGGGTATCGCATCGATCTGGGCCGCCGGAAAGTACCGGGCTATCTCCTCGCTTGCTTGCACCAAATTGCCCTGCGTTATCTGGACAAGACCAAGTGTACTGCGCGCTCGCCGTGTTCTTGCCTGCCGAAGAACGTCGGCAGGAAACAAAAACTGGGGGATATCACCCGGTCAAGAGATTTGAACTGGCCGACGAATCCCATATTCTTTTGAGTCGGTCCGCCGGGTCAAGCGCCGCGCGGACCACTTCGAAATCGGCTTCGGCCACGCCCCGAACGAACGACCCGCCCTCAAGGCGGTCGCCTGACGTTTGTCAGGTTGGGCGAAGAACGAAAAAGGACTCCTCGATGAACGACAAGTTCGCTGCCATCACCCCCATCGACACCACGAATGACGCCCTGGAAATCGTGGGCGGCAAAGGCCGTTCACTCGCCCAGATGACCCGGGCGGGGTTCGACGTGCCGGAGGGATTCCTGTTGTCGACGGCCGCCTACAGGGATTTCGTGGCCGACAACGAACTCGGCCAGCGCATCCTCGAACTCGCCCGACCGGAGATCATCGACGGTCGCGCGTCCTTCGAGTCGGCGTCGCGGTCGATCGGGGCGCTCATCACCGGGTGCGAGCTTTCCGCGGGACTGCAAGCCGAACTCACGGCCGCCTACAAGGCGCTTCCGGGTGACGACCCCGCTGTGGCGGTGCGATCGTCGGCGAACGCGGAAGACCTCCCGGGACTGTCGTTTGCCGGACAGCAGGAAACCTACCTCAACGTCAGCGGCCCCGAGGCCCTCATTGAAGCGGTGCGCAACTGCTGGGCTTCGCTGTGGACGTCCCAGGCGATCAGCTACCGCAACGAGATGGGCATCGAGTCCGACGCCGTGGCAATGGCCGTCGTGGTGCAGATCATGGTGCCGGCGGACGTTGCCGGCATCCTGTTCACGGCGAACCCGGCCACCGGCGAGCGTGGCGAAATGATCGTCAATGCCAGCTTCGGTCTCGGCGAGGCCGTGGTGGGCGGTCAGGTCACGCCGGATACGTTCATCGTCGACCGGTCGACGCTCAAGCCTACCGAAACCATGATAGGCACGAAGGAGCAGAAGATCGTCTCCGATGGCAACCAGGGCACCCGCCTGGTGGACGTGGACGAGGGCGAGCGTGATGCATCGTCCCTGCCCGACGAACTCCTGACCGAGTTGGCCGGACTTGCCGCCCGGGTGGAGGGGCATTTCGACGGCCAGCCGCAGGACATCGAGTGGGCCGTCGCAGATGGCAAGCTCTGGCTCCTGCAGTCGAGGCCGATCACGAACCTGCCGCCCCAGCCCATCGAGGTGGAGTGGGAGGCGCCCCCCGAGATCTTCGGCCTGGTGCGCCGGCAGATCGTCGAGAACATCCCGGATCCGACCTGTCCGCTGTTCGATGAGCTCTATATTCACACTGGGCTGGTCAGCAGCCATACCGGCAAGTCCATGTACACGACGCTCAACGGCTTCGCGTTTCAGATCTTCGGCACCAGTGTGGAGAAGACCGACGATGAGTTCCGGGCCAACCTGAGGCGTCGCCGGGACGAGGAGGCCGCGACGCCGGAAGTCAAGGCCCGGGAAGCCCACGATCTGGACCTGTTCCTCAAGTCCCTGTCCGATGACGAGTGCGGTGAGTTCGATGCCATGGCTAAGGCACTCGCCAGCGACAATCTACCCCACGCGATCACCATGCCGGAGAGCGACAATCCCACCTACATCGCGTTCAACAAGACCTTCACCAACGACCGCCAACACAAGGATTTCTGGGATCGCGCGCTGCCCGAGCTTCAAACCACCACCAGGAAGTGGGAGGAAGCGGATCTCACCGCCACCGATGACGACGCGCTGCTCGCAGGCATCGCCGAACTCGCCAGGGCGGAGGGCTGGTACTGGACCAGCAACGGCGGACACACTTTCGGCGTGGCGAAATCCGTGGACGATCAGCTCCAGGCTTTCCTGAGGGAGGCCTTGCCGGACCATCGCTTCACCAGCGGCCAGTTCCTGTCCGGCTTCAAGTCCCGGATCATGCAGGCCAACGATGACATGTTCGCGATCGCCACCATGATCAAGGCGTCACCGGCACTCTATGAGGTCGTGATCGCCACGCCCGCCCGGCGGCTGATGACCGTTCTCCGGCAACGCAACGACACGGGCAAGGTACTGGAAGCCATCGATACTTACCTCGCGACGTATGGTCACCAGGGCTACAGCCTCGACTTCTGCGAGCCAACGCAGCAAGAGGATCCGTCCGCCATGTTCGTGACGCTGAAGAACATGGTGCAGCGGGCCGACTACGACCCGGTTCAGCACGAGGCGGAGGCGACGCGCAAGCGGGAAGCGGCCCTCGCCGAGATCCGCGAACTCCTGCCGCCGTTCGAATACTGGCAGTTCCGTTACCGGATGTGGTTCGCCTACCAGTACTACCCAATGCGCGAGGAGTCCTGCTTCGTGCTCGGCACAGCGTGGCCCGTGCTACGGCGCATCGCGGCCGAGTTGGGGCAACGGTTGGTGGACGTCGGTACCCTGGGCGCGCCGGACGACCTCTATTTCCTAACGAGCGATGAGATCAAGCCCGCCCTGGCAGCCCGCGCGCTCGGCAAGGCAATGCCCGAGTATCTCGCCCTGACAGCAGAGCGCCGGGAACTCAGGGAGGCGCGCAAGCGCCTGCACCCGCCGGGCACGATCCCGGAAGAGGCCAGGGAGAACCCCGGCCTGAAGTTCAAGGAGACCCAGTTCAAGAACGACGACGCGAGCGACACCCTGCGCGGCATCCCGGTGAGTCCGGGCACGATCGCCGCGCCGGCAAGCCGGATCATGAACGCCCAGGAGTTCGACCAGATGCAGCCCGGGTCCATCCTGGTCTGTCCCATGACGTCCCCCGCCTGGACCCAGCTCTTCGCCCACGCGGTCGGACTCGTGACCGACATCGGCGGCATCCTGGGGCATGGCTCCATCGTCGCCAGGGAATACGGCATTCCCGCGGTCGTCGGCACCGGCAACGTCACCCAGCGGATCGAGAGCGGTCAGACCCTGGAAGTGGACGGAGACGCGGGTACCGTTGTCATTCAGGAAGGTGCCTGACTCGCCGCGCAAAGGACTGGATAACATTCGGCGGCACTCCGCACGTCGGGGTCGCTTTTCGTCGCCATTGGGTTAGTGCGAGGAAATCCGGCGCGTCGCGTGTAGCGGCGCCGTGTTCCGCCGGACCACTACCATTCCGTCGATCCTGACGCTAACGCGTCAGGTCCGCAGGCTGTTAGTCTCCCCAATTTGGGGGATGCGGCGTTGCCGATGGACAACCGCGGGGCGGACGACGTCGCGAGAGCGGGCACAGGGGTTCCCGGATCACTTTCGCTGTCGCGAGGTTGAAGGGAACGTCGGTGATAAAAGTGCCCCACAGTCGGCGCCTTCGGCTTCGCCTGTGGCCCGGCCCCGCTCGTCGACCATGGAACAAGCGCCCCGTGTCGCTGGCGCTCCCCGGACACGTTTGTTCCATGGAAGTGCCCCACAGTCGGCGCCTTCGGCTTCGCCTGTGGCCCGGCCCCGCTCGTCGACCATGGAACAAGGGCCCTAGGTCGCTGGCGCTCCCCTGGTGCGTTTGTTCCATAGAAGGTCTGTTCCGAAAACCATTACGCGCCATGCTCGCGCTCTGGATTGTCGCCGTGGCGCCCGTGGCGGCCGGACAGGCTGGCGCGGGTGACGGTCCGCCGCCACAGAGCCGCTCTGGGGACAATGTCTGGCACTTCGCCGAAGAGTCCGACGTCATCGGGACACGCGTTACGCCCGACGCCTACAGGGCGGCGAGCATGGACCGAGATACCCTCCTCGGCACCCTGACTCGCGTAGCCGAGCGCCGGCACAACGAGCCGCAACCCGTTCTGACCTTGCCGATGCCCGATGGCTCGTTTGCCCGTTTCAGGATCGAGGCCGCTCCGGAACCTGGCCTGGAGGCGGTCGAGGCCTATCGCGGACGCGGTCTCGACGAGGGAGACGCCCGGATCGAATGGACTTCGAGAGGCATGCACGCGGTCGTTCAGACGAATCGAGGTCCGGTCTACGTCGATCCGGTGCCCGGTGTGACGAGTACCTACGTCACTTATTTCGCAAAGCAGGCGGGTCGTCCCCTGCTGGACGCCCCCGATCTGCCGCTCGCGGCGGTGCGCCAGATCGAGACGCTCATGGCAGAAAAGGCGAACCGCGATCCCGTCCAGCGAAAGATCGACTCCAGGCTGCTCCATGCGCGGGAGATCATGGAACGCACCGAGGTAGTGCCCGGTGTCACCTACGACAGACTGCCGGTGGAACTGAGAGTCGCCGACGCACCCGTCGAAAAGACGCCAGAGTATGCCCCTCGGGACGACCGCGCGGAGCGGGTGTTGGTGGACATCAGGGCTGATGTCAATCCCGCAGTCTTGGCAAGGATAGGTGAACTCGGTGGCGAGGTCGTCAACAGCGTGGACAAGTACCGCGCAATTCGGGCCTGGTTACCGCTCGACACAGTCGAGGTCCTTGCGGCGTTCGACGAAGTGCAGTGGATAAGGGTTGCGGATCGACCCTTCACGAACCGGGAGTCACGACGCCCGGAATCCCTCTCCGACACCGCCGCTTCCGGGGCTACTGACAAGGTCGACACGTCTGAGGGTGACACTGCCCACGACGCGAAAGGAGCGCGCAGCAGATTTGGCGTCGACGGCACTGGCGTCGGCATCGGCGTGCTGTCAGACGGCATCGGCACGCTCGCCGAGCGCCAGGCATCGGGCGATCTTCCGGATTCGGTGGTGATCCTGGACGGGCAGGCGGGAGAGGGTAATCACCGTGAAGGGACCGCCATGCTGGAGATCGTCCACGACCTGGCCCCTGGCGCGCACCTGTACTTCGCAACGGCTTTTGGCAGCCCCGCCGAGTTCGCAGCGAATATCGAAGCGTTGTGCGATGCCGGCGCCGACGTCATCGTCGACGATGTCACCTGGGTCTCCGAAGCCGCCTTTCAGGATGACGTGGTGGCGAAGGGCGTCAATGCGGCGGTAGAGAAAGGTTGCTTTGTCTTCTCGTCGGCGGGCAACGCAGGCAACCTCAACGACGGCACGGCGGGGGTCTGGGAGGGCGACTTCAAGGATGCCGGGGGTGACCTCAATGTCGACGACATGTCGGTGGGCGACCTGCACGAATTCGCCGACGGCGTCAGTGACAATCTCATCAAGGACGCGGCTGATTTTCATTTGTTGAAGTGGGCGGATCCGCTTGGCGCTTCGGCGAACGACTACGACCTGTACCTTCTCGACGAGTCCGTCACCAACCTCGTGCGGGCGTCGACGAGCGTGCAGGACGGCGAACAGGATCCTCTTGAGGGCTTCCCGGGATTCGACCACGATGTCGATAGGCACTTGGTCGTGGTTCGGCACGCCGGCGAGGGCCGTTACATTCGCCTGAATGCCTTTCGCGGCGAACTGGAAAGTGTCACTGCCGGCCAGACCTTCGGTCACTCGGCCGGAGAAAATGCGATCACGGTAGCGGCGGTGAGCGCGGTCAGCGCCGGTGGCGCCGGCGGTGTTTTCGACGGCAGCGAGTCGGTGGAGCCGTTCAGTTCGGACGGCCCGCGTCGGATCTTCTTCCAACCGGACGGTACGGTCATTTCGCCGGGGAACTTCTCTTCGACCGGTGGTGAAGTGCTGGATAAACCCGATCTTGCCGCCGCCGATCGTGTATCGACCTCGACCCCCGGTTTCGAGCACTTCGTCGGCACGTCGGCCGCGGCGCCCCACGCAGCGGCGATCGCGGCACTGATGGTGCAAGCCGCCGGTGGTCGCAACCGAATCGATGCCGCGACGCTGCGCGAAGCGTTGGCGGAGGCTGCTCTCGACATCGACGCGAGTGGCGTCGACCGCGACTCCGGGGCGGGAATTCCGCTGGCGCCGGCCGCAGTCCAGGCCGTGGTGGTAGATCAGGAAAACCGTGCGCCGACCAGTACGCTGGAGGACCAAACGCTGAATGTGTACGCCGACGACCTGGACCTGGAATTGTCGACGATGTTTGACGACCCGGACGGTGATTCACTGACTTACACCGTACTGTCGGGTATGGAGGGTTTCGTTGCAGTCACCGTGTCTGGATCGATCCTGTCGATCGATCCGCTTGCGCCGGGTACCGTGACGGTGACGGTAAGGGCCACGGACGAGGGTGGTCTGAGCGTGGTCCACACGATAACGGTCACGGTGGAGCGGGACTACGGTGACACGGACTATGACACCGACAACGACGGTTTGATCGAAATCGCCACGTTGGAGCAGCTCAACGCCCTCCGCTATGACCTCGACGGCAACGGTGAGACGGAGGTGCCCGCCGAATGGGAGCCATATTTCGAGGCATACGACAACGCCCAGGAGGGTATGGGTTGCGCGAACGGCTGCATTGGCTTTGAGTTGACAGCCGACCTCGACTTCGACGATCCGGGGAGTTACGCCTCGGGGGCCATCGACCGCGGCTGGAGCCGGGGCGAGCGGAGCGCTGGCTGGCAACCAATCGGCACGGGTGATGAATTCGGCTCGCCGGACGGCGCCTTCGAGGCGGCGCTCGACGGCAACGGCCACGCGATTGCCAACCTGTTCGTCAACCGTCCGGAGAGAGATTACGTGGGCCTGTTCGGCTATGCGGTTGGGTCGGTCATCAACGTCGGTCTGATCGATGTGGACATCACCGGCGCCAACTTTGCGGGCGGACTGGTGGGTAAACACTACCGCGGCAAGCTGGTATCCAGCTAC
Organism: Candidatus Azotimanducaceae bacterium; assembly: GCA_965203615.1. Lineage (GTDB taxonomy): Bacteria > Pseudomonadota > Gammaproteobacteria > Pseudomonadales > Azotimanducaceae > VXNE01. The sequence continues at coordinate 1,660,965 of OZ241900.1, read as the reverse complement.
GCGACCGGTCGGGTCTCAGGGAAGATCATCGTGGGGGGTCTCCTTGGATCGAGTTCGGTTCCCGTCCGAGACTGTTACGCCGCGGTTCGCGTATCCGGTGACAAAATGGTCGGTGGCCTAGTCGGTGCGCAGGATAGGGATGTCGTCGTTTCGTCCTTTGCCACGGGAGCAGGGTCTGGCACAACGAGTATCGGCGGACTCGTTGGCGCAAGCTGGGATTTGATTGTCGCCAGCTACGCCACGGGCGCTGTGTCGGGAAAAGGTGCTCGGATTCCATACTTTTGCGGTGACGGGGGCGTCGGCGGCCTGGTCGGCCACGCCTGCGGCGCGACCAACGCGGTTGTCGCGAGCTATGCCACGGGCCGCGTATCGGCAGAGCAGGCCGCCGGTGGACTCGTGGGTACCAAGACGGGTCTCCCGACGATTCGATCCAGTTATTGGGATGTCGAGACCTCCGGCCTCGCCGTTGGCGTAGGGGAAGACGACGCGAACGACAATGGCACGCTGGATGCTGGCGAGGACCGTACGGCGGGAGTTGGCCCTATGACGTCGGCGGAGCTGCAGACACCCACGGGTTACGAGGGTATCTATCGGGACTGGCAGGGCGATGACGATCTCGTGCCTGCCGACGGATGGGATTTCGGTACCGCGAATCAATACCCGGCCCTGAAGGTGGATCGCGACGGGGACGGCGTTGCGACGTGGCAGGAGTTCGGTACCCAGATCCGCGACCGTCCGGAACTCGAGGTAACCGCCTCGGGTGGTCAGGCATTGCTGTCGTGGACGGCGGTTGCCGGCGATCACTGGACGCCTCTGCCCGACGTGACCTACGCCGTCTACCGCGACGACGCGATAGTCGCCACAGGCGTCGATGCCAACAGCTACACCGATACGCCGCCGGGCGGCGGCAGTGAGTCGACCGCGTACCAGGTCGCGGCGCTAGTCCACGGAGGAGAGGCCTCGCGCAGCAATTTGGTAACTGTGCGTAATCGGGCTCCCCAGCCGCCGCCGGTCACAAACCAGTCTGCGCGCGCCCGCGCGTCGTTCAGCTACACTTTCGAGCGCGCCGGTGACCCCGACGGTGATGCGGTCACTTACAGTGCCACGGGCCTTCCCGGCTGGTTGACCTTCGCGGCTTCGTCGCGAACGTTCAGCGGCAATCCGGGCGACGGGGATGCAGGCACCACCCGGATCGACGTGACGGCCACCGACGACGGCATACCAATACTGTCGACGACCGCGAGATTTGCCCTCACCGTTACCGCGTTCAAGGCTGACAACCGGGCGCCGGCCCCCCTGGGAACCTTGGATGCCGTTTCGCTTTCGACGGGCGACACCCGGTCGGTGCCCGTCGGAGCCGCATTCGAGGATGCCGATGGCGATGTGTTGGGCTATCGGGTGGAAACCAGCGATGCGGAGGTGATGGCCGCGCACGTGTCGGGCGACGCGGTGTTGGTCACGGGTGTTGCTGTCGGCGAGGCCACGGTGACGGTGACCGCCAGCGACGGCGCCCTCAGCGCCAGTCAGGAGTTTGTTGCGACGGTGGTCAACGCGGGGCCCGAGGCCGTGGGGTCCTTCACCGACCGTACGTTATTGATCCCAGGTGATCCGGTGGCGGTAGTGGCCTCGGAAGCGTTCCGCGACGCAGACGGAGACATCTTGACGTACGGCGCAAGTTCGTCCGACGAGGAGGTGGCAACGGCGAACGTCTCTGGCTCGACTGTAACCCTTGCGCCGCTCGCCGTGGGGTCTGCAACGGTCATGGTCACGGCCACCGATATCGATGGATCGAACTCCACGGGGACTCAGACCTTCCAGGTCACGGTCGCTCGGGACTACGACGCCGACAATGACGGCCTGATCGAGATTGCGAAGCTGGCCCAACTGGACGCGGTTCGGTTTGACCGAAATGGGGACGGCAAGGTAGACCCGGAGCCGGGGTTCTTTACCCGGGAGCCGCTCTCCGACGAAGTGGCCGCCTACAACGCCGCCTGGCCCGACGCGCCGGCAACCATGGGGTGCGATGGCCTGAACGGCTGCATCGGTTACGAGTTGGTCTCAGATCTGGACTTCGACACCAACGCCAGTGGCGATCCTGACGAGGGTGATGAGTTTTGGAACGACGGTCGGGGTTGGGTGCCGATTGGTCAGACGCCCTTGTTTGGGTTCTTCGAGTCTGCGTCATTTCGCACCACTTTCGATGGAAGTGGCCACGTCATCTCCAACCTGTTCATTGACCGGCCCGACGAGTCAGTAATCGGCCTGTTTGGTGTCGTTTTAGCTCTCGATGGCGTCCGGCGCGGGATCGTCCGAAACGCGGCGTTGACCGACGTGGACGTCACCGGATGTGGGGCAACGGGGGCCCTGGTTGGTAGGAATTACTCCCTGATCGAAACCAGCTATGCCACCGGGCGTGTTGGCGATGACTCGACGAGCGATTGCAGTGGAACTACTGGCGGCTTGGTGGGAGAGAACGGCGACCTGCATCACCCGGGTGTTTTGCGAGACAGCTACGCTTCGGTGGCTATCTCGGGAAGAGCCTATGCTGTCGGCGGCTTGGTCGGATGGAACGGCCGTGCCGGTAGAATCCACACGAGTTTCGCCACGGGTGCCGTAGAGTCCAGAAGCGCATCCGGCGGGCTGGTTGGAGCCAATTTCGGTGAGATCAGCGCCAGCTATGCCACTGGCCGGGGAACGGCAGGGAACGGAGGCGCTGGCGGTCTGGTCGTCAACAATGAAGGCGTGATCACCGGAAGCTACGCGACGGGGCGACCGACGATATTGTTGGGAAACGGGTTGATCCGGGTCGGCGGGCTCGCCAGTCGTTCGGCGGGTGAGATCCTGGACAGCTACTGGGACACGCGCACTTCCGGTCGGGAGGTGGGTGTCGGGACCGACGACTGGCCGCATGGCAACGGTCGCGTGGATGGCGACGATACCGCAACGCCCGGCGTGGCGGGCAAGGTCACTGCGGAAATCCAGTCACCCGAGGGCTACCTCGGCATCTACCGGAACTGGAACGCCGATGGCTCGAATCCCTGGCACTTCGGTTCGTCTACGCAATACCCGGTGCTGCGCGCCGACATGGACGGTGACGGTGAGGCTACCTGGTGGGAATTTGGCTACCAGCTTCGCGACACGCCCCGGCTGACGGCAACAATCGAGGATGGCAAGGCCAACCTGGCCTGGACGGCAGTCGACACAAGTCACTGGGACCCGGAACCGCCTGTCCGCTATGCAGTCATCCGCGACGGCAAACTTTTGGCGACGGACCTTGAGGGACTGAACTATACGGACGCTTCACCCGGGGTTGACTACCAGGTCGCCGCCCTGATCGATGGCGGCGAGGCGTCACGCAGCGGCGTATCCATCGTCGTCGCTCACTGCGATGAGGGCACGAGGCTGCGTCCCGGCGAGAAGTGCCGAATCTCGCCGGCATCCGTTGCCTTCGAAATCAAGGAGGACGGCACGGCCTGCGTCGGGTCGAGATGCAGCAACCAGGGCGATAGCCACTTCAGCATTCGTTTTGCGGAGGGTCCCATCCGCATCAGGGTTGTCGCAGGGCGAAATTCGGACGGCACCTGGACCTTGCGGGAACTCATGCCGGAGGCAGTGACGAACCTTGCACCGACTACGGTGGGGACGATTGATTCAGTGACTTTGACGCTTGAGGACGATCCTGTAACCGTCGACTTGAGACCGTTCTTCGACGACCGGGACGGTGACGTGCTCACCTACGAGGCCGCGACATCGCGTAGCGGCGTCGCGGTCGTCAGCATCGCTGGCAGCAGGCTCACCATCGCCCCCTCGGGCGAGGGTCAGACGACGGTTACCGTTACCGCCCGCGATCCGGGTGGCCTCTTCGCCATCCAGACCGTGGGCGTGACGGTGGAGAGTGCGGGGGATATCTCCCGCTGGATACAAGGGTGGCGCCTGAAAGTGCTCGTCGATCACGCCGAAAGTCCGTCGGGCGATACATCGGGCGACCCCATCCCCGATCCATGACTCATGGGCGACGAGCGGGGCCGGGCCACAGGCGAAGCCGAAGGCGCCGGCTGTGGGGCACTTGCATGGAAGTACGCCTCTGGAGACGGGGAAACGCCGACATTTCCATACGCGTCAGCGGTCGGGAAGCTCCCTCGGCTGAAGGCTCCGTTCCCAATGCGGTATTCTCCCTGAAGCGGCCGCGTCGCGACGGGAAGTGGACGGTTCTTGTCGCCGAGCCACGACGAACCAGAAGAGCCTTGACCAATGAATGATCCCATCCTGGTCACCGACGAAGCGATGCAGAGTTTCATCCGGGAGGGTTACATCACCGTCCGGTCGGCGCTGCCGAAGTCGTACCACGACGCCATGTACGCGCGCCTCGAGCCGTTGGAGGAAGACGGACTCGTCGGGCACAACAACCTGCTGCCGATGGTGCCCGAGCTAAGCGAACTGCTGGACGAGCCGGTCGTGCGGGGTGCCCTGACTTCAATCCTCGGGCCGGATTACTACCTGCACTTCCACCGCCATGATCACGTGAACCACCCGGAAAAGGTGCAGCCGATGCAGGCCTGGCACTTGGGCGACGGTCGGTTGCACAAGGACGGTGAACGCCATGCGCATTACATGGTGGACGGACGCCGACACCACGCGACGCGTTTTGTGATGCTCTTCTACTATCCCCAGGACACGACCCTCGAGATGGGGCCGACGGGTATCGTGCCCCGCAGCCAGTACCTCCTGCGCAGCGCGTTGAACGAGGACGACAGGATCGCGCTTCCCGGCAAGGCGGGGACGGTCATGATCGTGCATTTCGATATCGCCCACGGCCGCTATGGGGCGAACACGACGGACGCGAACCGCCACATGGTCAAGTTCCTGTACACGCGCAACCTGGACCCGGTCACGCCTAGCTGGAACCACGAGAATTCCGATTGGGCAACTTCGCGGGATCCCCAGGAACCGATCTGGCAGTACATGTGGGACTGGCACCGGGGCGCTGCGCCGAACGCGACACTTCGGCCCGATCAGGACACGGACGGGTTGGTCGAGCGGCTCCATGGATCGAACGTCGCCGAAGCGATCGGTGCGGCCTACACCCTGGGCAATCGCGGTGCGGTTGGACCACTGATCGAAGCGCTGACGAGTTCCGATGAGGACTTGCGCTGTATCGCTGGATACGGCTTCCCGCCACTCGGTGCCGCGGCAGTCACTCCGCTTCTCGATCTCCTCGACGGCGCGGACTCCGAACTTTGCGTGCAGGTCGCGGACATCCTCGGCGACATCGGTCCGCGCGCTGCCGATTCCCTGCCTGTCCTCATCCAGCTCTGTCACCACGACGACCCGCGTGTGCGTCAATACGCCATAGAGTCCGTGGGAATAGTTGGCCAGGCGGGATCGGATGTCCCGATCGAAGTCGTCGATCTACTCCGCGATCCGGATGCGATCGTTCGGCACCATGCGGCGCTTGCCGCAGCGCGCTTCGGTCCGAAAACGGCTGCGCTTCCCGGGATCGTGGACGCGCTAAGGGACAATCTCTACCACGACCATCACCATGTGCGGGGATGGTCCATCGAGGCCCTGCAACGGTTGGGCACGCCGGATGGATTTGACGCTGCGCTCAAGTACCTCATGGCGACGCGCTGGGATCACTCTCATACGTCTGGAGAACCCTGGCATTACGACCTGCGGCGTTAGCTGCTCAGGTAAGTCCGTTCCTTGTCGATGAGGTTCATCAGCGGCTGGCCCGCCTGGTAGCGAGCGAGGTTGTCCGTAAAGATCTTCGTCACGCGATCCGCGTAGCGGGGCGTCGCGCCGGCGTAGTGCGCGGTGATCATGACGTTGCGCATGTCCCACAGCGGGGAGTCCGTGGGCAGCGGCTCCTGGGCAAAGACGTCGAGACCCGCCCCTGAAATCCAACCCTCCTGGAGCGCCCGGATCATGACGTCCTCCTGGACGATCTGGCCTCGCGCGATGTTGATGAGGTAGGCCGTCTCCTTCATGGTCCGGAACTCGGGTTCACCCATCATTCCGCGCGTCTCCTCCGTGAGCGGTGCGGCCAGCACCACCCAGTCCGACTGACGGAGCAGTTCATGCAGTCCGTCCGGACCGAACATGCGGTCGACATGGGGAGAAGTACGCGATGGGTCGCGACGCAGGCCGAGCACCCGCATGTTGAGGCCCTGTGCCTTCTCGGCGGTCTTCAGGCCGATGGGCCCGAGGCCGATGATGCCCATGGTTGTGCCGTCGATCTCCTCGCAACGGCCGCGCTGAAACCACTCGTGTTCGCGTTGCGCCCTGGCGAAGCGGTGCATGCGGCGCGTCAACACGAACATCAGGGCGAGGATGTGCTCGGCGATCGGGACCGCGGCCACGCCGGAGGCGTTGGTCACCACGATGTCGCTCTGCGCGACCTCGGGCATGCGGAGCAACCAGTCCATCCCGGCCCCGATCGTCTGAATCCATCGCAGCCGGGGTACCGAAGCCAGGTCCCCGATCTCACGCAATCCGAAGGCCACCTCCACCTTCGGCCCCAGTTCGGCGCGGCGCGACTCCCACTCCTCGGGCGTGTCGATCCTGACGACCTCGGTCCCGGGCACCGCGGCGCGTATGGCCTCGATGTGCTGATCGCTCAGGAGTTCGGTGTGCACGATCACCGTGCCGAGTTCGTCGTTGCGCATGCGCTACCTCCGGGGAAAGGACCTTATTGTTGCACGAGTCGACTCGGACAGGCGCTTCGTCCATGAGCCGATTCGCTACAGATCGGCGAAGAGCAGCGCGGTCACGCCGGAGCCCAGGGGCAGCCGCATGTCGCCGGGATGCACTACGTATCCGGGGGTCGCCTGGCCCTTTCGCATCTAGCGCCATGAAATCCGTCGGCCCTTCGGGCGCGCCGTGTTTCACCCCCGCCCAAGCCCACCTATGATTGTGCCCCTTGCTCGGCACTTGCGTGCCGTTCTACGGCGCACACTCCTTTTGGAATGCAAATAGTCGATCACAATTTCGCCCATCTCCCGGATGTCGATAGCCACGGCGTATGACCATTCGGGACTCCATGCCGTGCCTTACGCTTGGTGCGGTCCATAGCAATCGTCAGGGAGGGTTGACCTGTGAGTGACGCGCTAACGCATCAGGTAGCGGTCGTGGTGGGCGCCAGCAGCGGCATTGGCAGGGAGACGGTAATTGCGTTCGCCCGCGCCGGTGCCACCGTCGTGCCCGCTGCCCGTAGCGAGGACCAGCTCCATGCCCTGGCCGAAGAGATCGGCGGTGGCTCGATGGTCTGCCCGATGGATGTGGAGGACACGCCGTCGATCCGTCGATCGATAGACAGGATCGTCGACCGATTTGGCCGCATCGACGTGCTCGTCTACGCGACCGGCACGAATATCCCTGACCGTACCCTGGACGAACTGACTCCGGGAACCTGGGACATGATGCTTGCCACCAATCTGAGCGGCGCCTTCCACTGCACCCAGGCGGTGCTTCCGGCAATGCGGGGGCAGGGTGGTGGACTCATCATCTACATATCGAGTGTCGCGGTGCAGCTTCCGGATGTGTCCGGCGTGTCCTACCAGGCGGCAAAACACGGGTTGGTGGGACTGGCGCACGGGACCTTCAAGGAGGAGCAGGAGAACGGCATTCGGACCACCGTGATCTTCCCCGGCCTGACGGACACGCCGCTCGTGCTCAAGCGGCCGACGCCGACGCCACCCGAAGTCATGGCGCACGCGCTGCAACCGGAGGACGTCGCCGAGGCCTGCCTGTTCGCAGCGTCGCTGCCGCCACGGGCGCGGGTGCCGGAACTGATGCTGATGCCATCCCGTCTATAGCTCGGGGGCCTTGTGCGCTATTGATATTGCGCGATGCGAAGCGCAAAGTCGGATGGTGGACCCGTGACAGGCAGCGAGGTCGAACAGGTGGAAGGATCAAATACCAGGTCGGCGCTGGAACCGGAGGAGGTCGACCTCTTTCGGCACAACGGCTTCGTCAAGCTGCCGACGCAACTCCCGCCGGACCTGGTGGAGGGTTTGAAGGCTGCAGCCCTTGAGGACATCGGGAACGAAGTCGAACCCGTCGCGCGTCGCGACGGCGAGGTAGACCGAATATCGGGCCTCTGGGACCGGGGCGGCGTGTTCCAGGAAGCCATCGCGTGCGACGAGATTCTCGATCCGCTGGAATCCCTGCTGGGGCCCAACATCGAGTTCATGCTGAATCGCCACAACCACATCTATCTGCGCGACAGCAAATCGCTCGCGTCAATCGAACTGCATCGGGATTGCCGGGTGTGGTCGCGTAATCTCCTTTCGGTGCTGGTCTATCTCGAAGACACGCACCTCGAGAACGGTTGTACCTACGTGGTTCCGGGTTCTCACCATCTGCCTACGCTTTCCAACTTCGCGTACATACGCGAAAGAAAGGAACTGTTCGAGATCGCCTGGTCCCAGGCGATCCCCTTGCCCATGCCCGCCGGGGGGCTGCTCGCCATGGACGGACTGCTGCTGCACGCAGCCGGCAGGAACCGGACCGATGGCACCCGCATGAGCATGACGCTCGGCTACCACAGCGCCGACGAGTTCTCGCTGCCGGATGATCGCAATCATGTTCTGGTGCGCGGCGAGCGTACCTACGGGGGCAACGACGTCCGCAGCATGGATCGGTACTCCCGACCCGGGAGCGAACGGACAGAAGCGTACTAGTCCCGGGCGTAGGCTCGGCACCGACCGAAGACCCCCGGGCACCCTGGCAACTCGCATGCGACGTCGACAAGCCGTGCGCGCACTGATCCTGTCGGAGGCAGACCAAAGCGTGCTTCTCCTGCGAATGCAACGGCCCGACCGGCCTGGGCACTTCTGGTTGCTGCCTGGGGGTGGCATCAAGCCGGACGAGGACCACTTGGATGCCTTGCGCAGGGAGGTCTGGGAAGAGACCGGTTTTGCCATGCGTGCCGAGCCGCGCCTGCTATGGCAGCGGGTGCACCGGTTTGGCCGAGGGCTTGACCGGGGCCTTTCTGTTACCGAGCAGCACGAAGACATCTACCTGGTGCTCGCGCCGCGGTTCGAGCCGACTGCCCGCAACAACCCGGAAGCCAGCGAAGTGGGAATCTTCCACGAGTTCCGCTGGTGGTCGGTGACCGCATTGCGGGCCGCCACGGATCATCAGTTCGCGCCGAGAGCATTGCCGCGCTTGATGGAAGAACTCATCGCCAACGGACCCCCGGCACAACCGATCTCGTTGCGCGATTAGCGTTAACAGGGTTTACGGTTGCGGCTGGGGAAGACCTCGACGGCTTCCCCAGCCGCTGTTGTTGTCTATCCCCGCGTCGGTAACGCGACAGTCGCGCGCGAGAACGCGCTGGCGGTGCCGGACTGGTTCACGTTGCGGATGTCCAGATCCACGAGGTGCTCGTCGCCCTGCACGTACTTGCTGGCGACGGTCCCGTAGATCGTATTGGTGTCGCCGACGATGTTCGGATGCCGGACCTGGGTCACCAGCTTCTTCAATGTTCCGTCATCGCCCATCCAGTCCGTGCACATCTGCGTCAGCCAGCAGACCCGTTGCGGGCCGAAATCGAACTGGCCTGGCATGCTGCGGCGCTTCTTGGCGTGCTCGGCGTCGAAGCGGTCATGCGACTCAAGACGCCCGCCGAGCGACGCCCGGGTGCTGCGCCGCGTGCCCATCGCGCCGAACGTGAACAGGAACAGTTCGTTGACCGTGTAGGTGCCTTTCTTCAAAGGCGGCATTTCGTCGCCTTCGACAACGTCCTCCCAATAGCGCGGTTCCGCGCCGCGCCGTTCCCGCTCCCAGACCAGCGGGTCCGGCGATTCCTGCTGGACGTCGGTCTTGTTGTCGCGGTCGTAAGTGATCGTTCCTTCACCGCCGTCGAGAACCTTGTAGCGCGCCATCAGGGTTCGCTTTGTCGCCACGACCTCGTGCCGCTGATTGGTGTAAGTCACGAGGCCCGTGCAGATACAGAACGGTCCGATGCGGCCACTCTCCTTGCGGACGACGGGACCTACCTGTTCCTGCACGTATACGGTGTCCCCAAGCCAGATCGGCCGGAAGAACTCCAGCTCGCCACCGGCATAGTTCATGGCGAAGCTCCCCACCCGCGAGCCGTCGATGGCGCCGTTGATCGCGGCACCGACCCCGAGGCTCGTGCAGTAGACGAACGCGGGCATGGCCGTGATCATGCCGAAGCGGCTGTTCGCGGCGTGTTCGGGGTCCCGGTACAACGGGTTGTAATCGCCGATCCCGTCCCCGGCGCGCCGGATGTTGTCGAGGTTCGCCAGCTTAGAAGCCCGGGACGGCAGGATCGTGCCCGCGCCCTTTCTGTATTCGTCTTCGAATTCGTCGAGTGTCGTGATCTCTGGTAGGGCTGCCACCTTGTTCCTCCCGTGTGTTTGGTCTCTTCTCAATCAAGCCACGATGCGGCCCGGATCGCCGATTGAATCACATTTCAAAGAAAGGAAGATGTTTTGCAATATGAAAATAATATTTTCATATTGTGCAAACGGGATGTATATTTGGATCCATGATCGAACGCGAGATCGCCGGATGCCTGTTTGACCTGTTCGGGCAGTATCCGTTTGTTACTGTGACCGGGCCACGGCAATCAGGCAAGACGACTCTCTGTAGAGAGACCTTTCCGCAGTTGGCGTACGCAAATCTGGAGGCACCCGACCAGCGCGAGTTCGCGACGTCGGACCCCCGCGGCTTCCTGGCCCAGATAGAGGGCGGCGCGATTATCGATGAGATTCAACGAGTTCCCGACCTTCTCTCCTACCTCCAGGTATTGGCGGACGAGCGCGGCCACAATGGCCTTTTCGTTCTGACCGGCAGCGAGCACTTCCAGTTGTCCGAGGCCATCAGCCAATCGCTGGCGGGCCGCACGGCACTTCTGCGCCTGCTGCCGTTCACACTCGCAGAACGTGGAAGGGCTGGCGCTTCGGGAACATTGGACGAAGTCCTGTATTCAGGCTTCTATCCGAGAGTTCACGATCAGGGTATCGAACCCCGGCAGGCACTCGGCGACTACTTCGGTACATACGTTGAGCGCGATGTCAGACGGATCGGCGGTATCCGCGACCTGTCGAACTTCGAACGCTTTGTGCGTCTGTGCGCAGGGAGAATCGGACGCCTGACAGACCTGGTGGCCTTGGGTAGGGATGCGGGCGTTTCTCACACGACGGCTCGGAATTGGCTTGGTGTGCTGGAGGCGAGCTACATCGCGTTCCGCCTGCCCCCGTTCCACGCAAACATCCGCAAACGGCTTGTCAAGTCGCCCAAGCTGTATTTCTACGACGTGGGGCTTGCCGCCCATCTCATTGGAATCGAGGGCGCCGACCAGATCGCAACGCATCCCCTGCGGGGGGCGCTGTTCGAGAACATGGTGGTTGTCGAGGCGCTCAAATACCGGTTGAACCGCGGGCTTTCGGCGAGTATGTCTTTCTTCCGGGATAGCCGCGGCCTGGAGTGTGACCTTGTGTTGGACACAGGCGGCGGAAGAACGGCGATCGAAATCAAGTCTGGTGCGACGATCGCATCGGACGCCTTTGCTTCCCTTGATGTTGTGGCGCAGACGATTCCGGACATCGCCGTCAAAGCCGTCGTATATGGAGGCAAGGATCGCCAGTCGCGACGCTCGGCAGAGGTCGTGCCGTTCGATGAGTTGAGTGATGCGCTGGATCGCCTGGAAGTGGGCCGGGAAATCGCAACGTTCGCGCGCACCAGAGCGGTTTCGTCACCTTCCGAGACCGACATCGGCCTTCTTGACACCGCGTATTCCAAGCACATTCGACCCACGGTGGAAGCGCTGCGAAGTGCCTTGGGCGACTTGACCTCGCTGTTCCGGGATGTTGCCGAGTTTTCTTACGTTGAGTGCGGCGATCGAAAGATCAACTCAAGCAGTCTTCTGGCACCCGACAATTGGGAACACACGAAGAGCGAGTACATTCTGGTGCCCGCGTTCGAGCTTTCGGACCAGCGTCCGTTGACGATCACGCACCGGATTCGCCTCAACGGCTACGTCGCGGCGGACTTCAACCTGGCCGTCTCTTGCGCCTGGGTGTTTGACTCTGCCGCCATGTCGAGAACGCTTGCGATCGACAACGCGCCATTGGACGACCTCAGTCTGGATCGGATTAGCTACTCGGAGCTAGCGGTCGAGAGCGCTCGGATAGATCGCGTCTGCGCCATCGTGTTGAGGCAAATAAGGGCAGAGATCGAGACTCGCGCCTAGCCCACGTTCGACCCTGAACGTTGGGGATCGTTCTCGGACCGGTCGGCGATGAGCCTGAGCGTCAGTTGATCGGTTACCGCGAAGTCCAGTTGGCCGCGCCAGGCGAACAGGTCCTTGTCACCGTCGGTTGGCCCGGCGTTGGCGTTCGTATTGACGCGGTAGCCTTCGTGGGACCCGTACGCCAAGGAGACACGGCCAAGCAGTGCGTCCCCGGATCCCAGCGGACCATTCAGGGTGACCCTGGAGATCCGCTGGGAGAAGTCACCAAGGCCTGCCTCGACAACGATCTCGGGCTCCGGCGATGGCGCGACTGACACGTACTTGATGGCGCCTCCAATGGCGTTGCGGCCGTACAGCGTGCCCTGCGGTCCGCGGAGAACTTCGATGCGTTCGATGTCGATGACTTCGAGGAACGCTCCCTGGGAGCGGCCAAGGTAGACGTCGTCGAGATAGATGCCGACCCCGGGATCGGCGAATGACAGCGAATCCCGCTGCCCGACGCCACGGATGTAGACGATCGCGTTTGCCGCATCGCCCATGTTCACGCTGAGGTTGGGGACGATGTCCCTTAACCCGCCCAGGTCGTCGATCTGACGGCGGTCCAGGTCCGAACTGGACAATGCCGTGACGGAGAGCGGCGTTTCGATCAGTTTCTCGTCGCGCTTGCGGGCCGTGACGACGATCTCTTCTACTGCTGCCTGTCCCTCGTCTGCCTGCGCCGATTCCATCTGTCCCGCTGCTGGGGTGGCAAGGCACGGCATCAGCACCCCTGCAAGCACGTAGCCCCGACATCTCATCGCTCTCTCCGAGTCGCTTGAACCCAAGTGGCTCAATGCTCGGAAGGGACCTGAGGCAATTCAACGGCAGATATTTGACGCAAATCTCGCGGATTTGTTGGAGGGAGATGGAAAGACCCTCAGACGGGTATGGGCTCCATGCTCAACGGCCCAGGAAGTTGGCGCGCCGTCTCTCGAGCCGAGCACGCTTGCCTTCGACGGCGTCCTGGCTATCCCGTACTTGCCGCACCAGGTTGTCGACGTCCGCGTGGAAGATGCCATCCCGGAACGTCATCTCGCGCAGGAGCAGCGCCTTGATGGCGCGCAGCGAAAGCGGCGCATTCTGGACAAGACGATCCACCATGGCATCCACGGTAGCTTCGAGTTCATCGGGCTCCGCGACACGCGCGATCATGCCGAGTTCGTGAAGCCGTGTGGCGGGCAAAGGGTCCCCTAGCAATAGTATCTCCCGCGTACCGACCGGTCCCGCGACGTCGAGCAGCTTCTTCGCCAGGAACCAGGTGGGTGCCAGGCCGATCTGCGAGAGCGACATGCCGAAGCGCGCGTTCGTCGACGCGACGACGAAGTCGCAATGCAGGGCGATTTCGCATCCGCCGGCGATGGCGTGGCCCTGCACGACTGCAATCACGGGCAGCGGATAGGTCTCCACCGCGTGAAACACCGGCTCGACGGAGACGTTCATGGACCCACCGATGTCCCGCCCGGCGCAGAAGGATCGGCCAGCGCCGCGCAGGATCGTCACGCGCTCGCGGTTGGCGGGGGCAGCCTGGAAGGCGGCCCGCAGCTCGTCGAGCATCTCGTCGCTCATGGCGTTGAGTTTTTCGGGCCTGTTCATGGTGACGGTGCGCACCGCCCCTTCGGTGGTGATCTCAACGAGCATCGGTCCTTCCCCTTTTGCGATTCGATCACTCTACCCGAAAAGGCGAAAGTAACGTTAGACCGGGCAGCCCGAGGGCTCCGCAGATAAAGACAAGTGTCCCGGCGTAGACTTGATCCAGGGTCCAAGGTGAAGCGGAACGGAGGGAGATGACTCGATGCCGTCTCAGAAGACCGCCCGGACTACCGATGACAACCTGTTGCGCCTGCAGGTCGACGGCTGGTGCCTCCTTGAAGACGTAATCCCCGAGACGGAAGTCGAGGACGTGCGCGAGAGTGTCCTCTTGACCGTCTCTTCACGCGAATACCTGGAGGACAAGGACTTCCTGGCCCACAACAGCGAGTTCGTGCGTCACGTCGCCGAACCGCGCATCCTGGCGATTCTCGAAGCGCTTTGGGGGCAGTTCTACCGCGTCGCGTGGATGGGCCCGACGTTTCGTAGTCCCGGCGACCACCGTGAGCAGTGGCACGTGGACTGGCCCTTCGGCACGCGTCCGGCCGCGGGGATCCTGCCCCCGTTTCCGGATGCGGTGATGTACTTCACCTCCATCTGGATGCTGTCGCCGTTCCTGCCGGATAGCGGCGGCACGATCATCGCGCCCGGCACGCACCGGTCGGGCATGGACCCGACTACGGACTCTATGGTGGACCAAAAGGCGCCGCGCGCGACGGAGATACAGGTGTCAGGGGAGGCGGGCAGCGTCGTGTTGATGGACAGCCGGCTATGGCACGCCAATGCGAGCTACAACGGCTCGGAACCGCGGGTGGCGATGCGGGTGTGCTACGCGCCGTGGTGGCTCAACCTGCAGCCGATCGATCCCGGGTCGCCGGAAGGAATCCGCATGGCCGAGGAGTTCGGGGACACTGCGGCCCCGCCCATGCGTCGGATATCACCAGAGACTTTCGATACGATGCCGGAGGACGTGAAACCCTTGTACGACCACTGGGTGAAACGGTAGGTCCGATCTGCCGTTCGCAATGGGGCTTCGCGTCCGGTGGTCGCAGGACAGTTACGATTTCCCGAACCTCGGTTCCCGCTTCTCCATGAACGCGGCCAGTGCTTCAGCGTGGTCCGGGTGGCGCCGCGCGATCTGATCGCGGATGCCCTCGCGCTCGCCAACCCGGTCGATGTCGGGATCGAGCGGATTCTGACGGAGCAGTTCCTTGACGAACATCACGGCCTGGGGCGGATTGTTGGCGATCTCGGCGGCCTTCTCGATGGCGGCTTCGAGGAGGTTGTCGGGCTCCACGACCTTGATCACCAGTCCCATCCTGAGCGCTTCCTCGGCCGTCACCATGCGCCCCGTCAGGCACATGTCCGTCGCGTTCCCAAGACCCACGAGCTGTGCCAGCAGGCGCGTGGAACCGAGCTCCGGCATCAGGCCCACCCGGATGAACCGGATGCTGAAGAGCGCGTCGGTCGAAGCGACGCGGACGTCGAACGGTAGGATGAACGTCAGTCCTATCCCTACCGAATAGCCATTGACGGCGGCGATGGTCGGCTTCGACGTCATCAGGAACGGCGTGATGCCGCGCGCGCCCCCGGCGGTCCAGCGCATGGGCTGGGGTCCGGTGCGGAACGCTGCTGCCGTGGCATCTCGGTTGCGCTCTTCCCGAACCGCAAAGTCGTCGAGATCGGCGCCGGAGCAGAACGCGCGCCCCTCTCCGGTGAGCACGATCGCGCCGACGCTGTCGTCTTCGTTCCAGATGCCGATCTGGGTGAGGGTTTCTTCGCGCATTTTTTCGTTCATGGCATTCAGCTTGTCGGGCCGATTGAACCGGATGATGCCGACGCGCCCGCGGGTCTCGGTGAGAATGTGTTCGTAAGTCATGTTCCAGCCAACCCTCTTACCCGTTCTGATCGGAAGGTCGAGTTTAGCTTCATTGGAGGCGGTAAATTGACTGCCAGTGCCGTCATGATCACCTTTGCGGTCGCTACATCGCTACATCGGCGAGTTCTGCTACAGGCAGCACGGTGACCGTTTCGTCGAGCCGGTAACGGTCCGGGCCGGGATAGACGATCCACAGGTGTTGCAGCGGCAGGTCCCGCAGGACGGACCGCAGGCTCTTCGTCATCCGGGGCGCGTCCCGATACTTGAACTCCATTCCCCAGAGTGCGCCGCCTGACTGCCATACAAGATCCAGTTCCGCGCCGGTGTGCGTGCGCCAGAAGTACGGGCTGGCCGTCCCCAACAGCCGGATCGCTTGCTCCATGGCGAAGCCCTCCCATGACGCGCCGAGCTTCGGGTGCGATTCGAGTTGTTCGGTAGTCGAGATCGTGTGCAGGGCGTGAAACAGGCCACTGTCGCGAATGTACAGCTTTGGCGCCTTCACCAGTCTCTTGCCAACATTGGCGTGCCACGGGGGCAACAGGCGGATCATGAAAGTGCCGCTCAGGATCTCGAGGTATCGGCGAACGGTGTGGTCGGATATGCCGAATGATCGCCCCAGTTCGGAGAGGTTGAGCGTCTGACCGTGGTAGTGGCTCACCATCACCCAGAAGCGGCGCAGCGTCTCCGCCGGAATGGAAATTCCAAGGGCGGGGATGTCGCGTTCCAGGTGGCTGCGGATGAAGTCTTCCCGCCACAGGGCGGACGCAGCATCGTCCTCGGAAAGATAGCTTCGGGGGAACCCCCCGCGCAGCCACAACCTGCGCCATTCGCGGGCGCCCGTCTCGTCCACCGCCAAGGGACCAAGGTCGTGATACGCAACGCGGCCGGCGAGGCTTTCCGAGACCTCCTTCACCAGCTCGGGCGAGGCGCTTCCGAGCAGCAGGTACCGCGTGGATCGTTGCCGGTCCGCGAGGACGCGGAGCAATGGAAAGAGTTCCGGCTTGCGTTGGACCTCGTCGATCACGACCGTGCCGGTCAAGGTCTCCAGGGCGGTTTGCGGTTCGTCGAGCCGAGCCAGGCTCCTTGGGTCTTCGAGGTCGAAGAAGTGCTCGGCCTTCAATGACCGAGCCAATGTCGTCTTGCCGCATTGCCGCGGACCGAGCAGGGTCGTGATGGGCGCACGGCGGAGCCGAGCCCGAACAGCGTCCAGTTCGCGTGGACGAGGCAAGTAGCGCATGGATGCAGAGTAGCATAGGAGAAACAGGAAATTTCGAAGGTATTGTTCGAATTTTCATGTTTTGCGGTTTGGCGGGCGAACCAAGTTCGCGCCATCGCGTAAGATAATCGAAAAGTCGCTCTCAAGAACCTGACTCATGCCCGAAGCCCTGTCTTCTTTCCGCATCTGCGATTTCACCGGCCAACTGGCGGGCGCCGGGGCGACGAAGTGGCTCGCTTCCTTCGGCGCGGAAGTGATTCGGATCGAGGATCCGGTGAACGAGGGCCGCTGGGACATCCTGCGCAGCAGGGCGCCCGCGGTCGACGGCAACAGCAGCGTCAACGTCAGCGGCAGCTTCAACAACCACAACACGAAAAAGCACGGCATCACGCTGAACCTCCGGACGGAACGCGGCAAGGAGATCCTGGCCGAACTCGTCAAGATTTCCGATGTCGTGACCGAGAACTTTTCGAAGGGTGTGCTCGAGCGGTGGGGATTTGGCTACGAGCGGCTGAAGGAACTCAGGCCCGACATCATCTACGTTTCCCACAGCGGTTTTGGCCACCGGGGGCCGTACAGCAGCTTCAAGTCCTGGGGACCGGTAGTGCAGGCGATTTCGGGGCTGACGTTTACTTCGGGTCTGCGCGACCAGGAGCCGGCCGGATGGGGCTATTCCTTCATGGACCACACCGGCGCCTACTACATGGCGATGGCGGTCCTGCTTGCGATCATCCACCGGCAGCGCACCGGCGAAGGGCAGTGGGTGGATCTCGCGGGCACGGACGCTGCCCTTACGATCCATGGTCCGGCGCTCCTCGACTGGACGGTCAATCACCGGCCGACCCGTCGTCCGGGGCATCCGGACAGCAACCGCAACCTCTGGCCGCCCATGGCGCCGCACGGCGTCTACCCGTGCGCCGGGGACGACGACTGGGTTGCCGTCGCGTGCCGAAACCAGGGCGAATGGGAAGCCCTGGCTACCCTCATCAATGAAGACTGGTGCGCGGATCCCGCCTTCGCCGACCTCGAAGGGCGCCTGGCCGCGCAGGACGCGCTGGATGCGCGCATCGGCGACTGGACGGCGGAGCGGAACAAGTTCGAAGTGCAGGACGCGCTGCATGGAATCCGGGTGCCGGCCGCCGCGGTGCAGAAACCCGAAGAGCGCATCGATCTCGATCCGAGCACCGAGAATTTCGGACTCTGGCGCAAGGTCGTGCATCCGGAGATAGGCCCGGTGCGGGTGGAGGGCCACCCGGTGCACTTCTCGAAGACGGACTGGTCGATCGAGCGCGGGGGGCCTTGCCTCGGCGAGCACACCGAAGAGGTCCTGGGGCGCTTGCTGGGCATGAGTTCAGAGGATGTCGACGAACTGCGGGAGGCGGGCGTCGTATGACCGCGCTGACCGGAATTCGCGTGATTGAGCTTGCCCGCGAGCCGATCGCCTTCGTCGGCAAGCTCTGCGGCGACATGGGCGCGGACGTGATCCTCGTGGAGCCGCCGGGCGGTGATCCCTGCCGCCACTACCCGCCGTTTCTCGATGACACCCCGGGACAGGACCGGAGCCTCTACTGGTGGCACTACAACACCAGCAAGCGCAGCGTCGTGATCGATCTGGACGACGAGGCCGGACGCGACCGGTTTCGCGCGCTGGTCGCCACCGCGGATGTCCTCATCGAAGGCGAGCCGCCCGGTCGGCTCGCGACGCTCGGTCTGGACTACGACGATCTGATCGCGCATCGGGCGGACCTGATTCATGTCTCGGTCACGCCCTTCGGCCGCAACGATCCGAAAAGCGACTTGCCGGCGACGGACCTGACGCTCCTGGCCGGCGGCGGGCCGATGTGGAGTTGCGGCTACGACGATCACTCGCTGCCGCCGGTGCGCGGGCCGCAACAGGGGTATCAGACCGCCGGAAACTTCGCGTTTCTTTCGGTGTTGACGGCGTTGGCGTATCGCGGCGTCAGCGGCGAGGGCCAGTTCATCGACTTGAGCCAGCATGCCGCGCTGAACGTCACGACGGAAGGCTCCAGCATCCGCTGGCTCACCGCCCGGTCGACGGTGCAGCGCCAGACCGGGCGCCACGCATCGGTCACGCCGACCACGAAAACCAGCCAGCTTTGCGCGGACGGACGGCTCGCATCAACCGGCGCCGGCGCGCGTAACCAGCAGCAGTTCGCCCTGCTGCATGAGTGGCTGAAGGAACTGGACCTGGAAAGCCAGTTGCCGGAGGCTGTGTTCCTTGAGATGGGCGCCAACTGGGAGGGGCACCTCAACATGGGCCTGATCGGCGAGGACGACGCGGTGACAGCCATTTTCGGCGCGGGACGGGAGGCGATGAAGCTGATCGCGTCCACGCTCACGGCCCAGGAGTTCTTCGTTCAAAGCCAGCGCAAGGGCTTTACGTCCGCCGTCGTCAATGCGCCCGAGGAAGCATTCGAGGACGATCACTTCAAGGCGCGCGGATTCCACGTGGACGTATACCACGAAGATGTCGACCGCACGATCACCTATCCGGGCGCGCCGTATCCATTGTCCGCCAGTCCCTGGCGGATTTCGCGCCGCGCCCCGAAGCTCGGCGAGCATGACGAGGAAATCTTCGCGGAGCTGACGTCGGACAAGCCTTAGAACGGCATGTGTGCGCCGCAGAGGCGCAGGCTCGCAGGTGGCTTTTGGCGGGGGGTCAATCCGCTTTCGGTCGCCTCGCGTGGACCAGGAAACTGGGCGTGAATATCCCCAACTTGCCGGCTTCCACCAGCGCATCGGCGGCGACGTTGAGGAACCGGGCGGACTCGGTGGTGCCGGCCGGGGCGATGCGCAGGGCCTCAAGTGCGCGGGTGATCGTTGCGGTGAATGCGCGCCCGGCGGGAATCCGAGCGATCGAACTCAACGAGAAGTCGCGGCCCTCGAGCGCCATGTACCAGGGTCTCGACGGGTCGCCCTGCTCCGCCTGCTGGTCGTGTGCGCGAATGATCTCGAAGCCGGCGCTCCGCACGGCGTCGACGTATTCCTCCGGCGCGGGCAGGTCGGGCGTTGCGTTCGTTCGCTCGATGCGCGCTCGAATGTCCTCGTGCCGACCGTCGCCCCTGTCGAACGCATCCGTGAGGCACCAGTCGACGATGGCGATTTCGCCGCCGGGCTTGAGCAGCCGGTATAGCTCACGGAACAGCAGTCCGTTGTTGGGTGCGTGGCACACGGCCTCGAACGAGTACATGGCATCGAACGTGCCATCTTCCAGCGGGACATCCATGAAGTTGGCGTAAAGAAAGCCGCAGGTGCCGCTCAACCCCGCACGCCGCACCCGCTCTTCGCCGCGACGAACCTGGTAGGCGTTGAAGTTGATGCCGGTGATGCTCGCGCCCGTGGTCTTCGCGATAACCACAAGTGGGCCGCCGATGCCGCATCCGACGTCCGCCACACGCATGCCCGGTTTGAGTCCGAGCAGTTCGCCGATCGCGCGGTCATGGCGTTGCTGCGAATCCGCCAGGGACTCTCCCGGCCTTCGCGGGGAAAAGTGGAACGTCGCTCCCCAACCGAATTCGTAGAACTTCGTCACGACGTCGTAGAAGCGGCTGATGAGTTTGGGCTGTTCGCTGATTCGCACCGTATCGTCTTGCGGCCGTTCCCGAACCTCGCCAAGACGATGGAAGTCGCTCAGGGCGGTTTGTAGATTGTTGCGCTTCATGCCGTTCTCTTTCGCCTCCAATCTGCGCGTGTCTCCCCATCGTCGTCCGGAAGGAACTGCCGATACCACTCGCGCAGCCGGAATACCGGGTCGTCGTTGCGGCAGAGCCTCGGGTGTTCCCGATAGATCTTGTGCTCCCGGATCTCGATGTCACGGGCCCAATGCGAGACCCAGTCGCCGCCGACATACCATAACCAGCCAGCGGCGAAGGCGCCGGTCGAGTCGCCGACAGATGTCCAAGCGTCCACTAGAGGTCGGCGAGGTCTATCACCGTGCCGGTCCGCGACGACTCGAAAATGCCGAAGATGATCTTCATCGTCTCGAGGTTGTCGTGGCCGCTGCTGATGGGTTCGTCGCCGGTCCGGCAGCACTCTTCCCAGTGCAGGATCTCGTTGATGAAGTAGTCGTCGCTGGGCAGGTCGTTGTCGCCCGTCGGCAACGGCTGGAAGGATGGCCGGCGCATCATCAATGCGAGGCGCTCCCTGGTCAGAGGTCGGCGCAGGGGACCTGATCGCATCGCTCTTGTCTGTTCCTCCTCCTGCTGCTGGTCTCTCACGCCGTACATGATGGTGCCGAACTGCCGAACCGGGGCTTCGAGGGATTGATCCAGGGTAGGTGGCGTCGAGTGCACGGTTCCCTCGCTGCCGAAGATCATGTACGACATACCTTCGGGCGACACTGGCGTCGACCAGCTTCCCATCACGTCGCCCACCGCCCCGTTCTCGAACTCGAGCGTCGCGGCGACCAGGTCGTCGGCACCGTTGAGAAAATTGGGCTGTATGGATCTTGATATCCCCATCACCCGCTTGACGTTGCCGACGTAGAACCGCAGCAGGTCGAGGTGGTGGACGCTCTGGACCAGCATGACGCCGCCGCCCGCCTTGCCGTCTTTCATCCAGTCGTCGGGCCGCCTGTCGCCGCCCCCGCCCCCTAGCGTGTGGGTCCGAACGGCCCGAATCTCGCCCAGGTTGCCCTCGTCGATGAAACGCTTCACCGCGCGGGATTCAGGCGAGTACCGAAGGTGCTGGGCAACCATCAGGGTCACCCCCGCCTTGTCGGCCGCTTCGATCATTTCCTTGCAGCCCTGCAGCGTGTGCGCCATCGCCTTCTCGACGATCACGTGTTTGCCGGCCTTGGCCGCGGCGATGGCCAGCGGTGCATGCGACGAATGTCCGGTGCAGATATCAACCGCATCGATGTCGGCCTTTTGCAGCATCTCTTCGAAGTCGAGGTAGATCTCGTCGACGCCCGCTCTCTTCGCGTAATCCTGTGCAAGGGACTCGACGATGTCGCAGACCGCCGTGAGGCGCACGCGGTCGGGACGCTCGAGGTAGGGGATCATGTGTCGATTGGAAATGCCGCCCGTGCCGATCAGTCCGACTTTCATTGGTGCTGCCATGGTTACTCCCTGTATCCGCTAGTCCCGGAAACGTGCCCGCAAAAGGAACCGCAGGCACCTTGGTCTTCTTGCAGTTTGGTGCCTGCGTACAGGCATTCTTGCACAATCATCGTTACCACGGAGAACGCCTTTGCCTGCGGAATGCCCTGGCACGACTGGCGGCTCGGCCACTGGTCTGGTGCCCAAACACTGAAGCCTGTTTCCGACCCTTGCCGATGCCGCCGCCAACAGGCGTAGAATCAGGGGTATCGCAAGGGGAGCGAGAGAATCATGGCAGTAGCAGCTACTACTTCAGAGTCCGGGCTGGATCGCGTATGGAACGAGATTTGCGAGCTTGGGCTGCAGGCTTACGTCGCGGACCTCGACACCCACGGCTACACCGTCATCCCGCCGGAGATCGCATCGCCGAACGGCTTGGCGGATCGCATGCTTGCCGCGTGTCTCGACATCGCGGAGCGGCGCAACGGCGAGCGCCCCGATATGGAGACCGGCGCCACCCACGCCCGCCTGCCGATCACGCCCAGGGGGTCCTCGGTCAAGGGAGGCCGGCCGAAGGGCCGCATGCCGTTGGGTCAGAGGGATGCGCCGGACTCGCCGGTGGGCGACATCATGCACTCGATCTTCTTCGAGGATGAGGTCTTCGAAGAGGCGCTGATGAACCCGGTGTTGCTGGCGATGGCCACCTACCTGTGCGGCTACAGCGTGGTGTTGTCGGGCATGGGCTGCTGGATGAAAGGGCCGAACAGGAGCACGTTCAGGTTGCACACCGACACGCCGCTGGCATCGCCGCTGCCGCCGCAGTCGATGGTGTGCGAGCTGATGTACGTGCTCACCGATTTCAACCGGGAGAACGGTGGAACCGCGTTCGTGCCGGGCAGCCACAGGTTGTGCCGCAACCCGGATGGCCGCGAGGCGATCATCGGCGAAGGCGGCAACGAGGACGTCGTTCCGGTCGAGGCCAGGGCGGGTTCACTGGTCATCTGGACCGGCAAGACCTGGCACGGCTCATACAATCGCACGGCGCCGGGGCTGCGGGTGAGCGTACCGGTCTACATGGTGCGGCCGTTCATTCGCACCCAGGAGAACTTCATCGGACGCGTCCCGCAGGAGATGCTCGACCGGCATCCCGCGCGGTTCGCCATCCTGATGCAGCAGGGTGTCGTGCCTGGCTACGAGAATCCGATCGACGAAGCGGCCAAGGCCGACTATGCCGAGCAGTTCGTGTCGGCCTACGCGGAGGAGTTGGGAGGAGGAATCCAGGGCAAGGACCTCTATAACTGAGCGTGGGGCGGGCATTTCTCGGTGGCGTAACCCGCGCGGACAGCTTTCTCCATCGCGTGGAATGGCGGATGTCCTACAGACAACGAACGAAAGGCTCGCCATAGTGCTATCGTTGCTCCGACGGATACAAAGACGATGGCAGTCTCCGTGATCGACACATTGCGCTACGCCGACCGGCTGAAGGCGGCCGGGGTGGAAACCGGGCAGGCGGAAGCCATGTCGCGCGCCCTCAACGACGAACTCGCCGCTGGCGTCGCGACCAAACAGGATCTCGACCGGGCCGTGGACAAGCTCACGGGAGAGATCGCCAAGGTCGAAACGCAGGGCCGGTACGTCTTCCTGGTCTTGGCGTTGATCGCCGCACTCGGTCTCTACAATGCGATCTCGCCGCGCGTCGACGCCATGCAGCCGCAGACCGCCCCGGAATCCGCGCAGTCGGCGCGGGTGTGACCGGAGCAGGGCAAGGACCTCTATAACTGAGCGTCGATTGGCATTGCTCGGTGCCGTAACCCGCGCGGACAGCTTTTTCCGTCGCGTGGAATGGCGGATGTCCTACAGACAACGAACGCGAGGCTCGCCATAGTGCTATCGTTGCTCCGACGGACACAAAGACGATGGAAGTCTCCGTGATCGACACATTGCGCTACGCCGACCGGCTGAAGGCGGCCGGGGTGGAAACCGGGCAGGCGGAAGCCATGTCGCGCGCCCTCAACGACGAACTGGCCGCTGGCGTCGCGACCAGGCAGGATCTCGACCGTGCCGTGGACGAGTTGAGGGGAGAGATCGGCAAGGTCGATGCCAAGGTCGACGCGTTGGACGCGAAGTTCGATGCGTTGAGCGGGAAGTTTGAAACGCAGGGCCGGTACGTCTTCCTGGTTTTGGCGTTGATCGCCGGGCTTGGGCTTTACAACGCGGTCTCGCCGCACCTGGCCACGATGCAGCCGCAGACCGACGCGGAATCCGCAGAGTCGACGCACGCCTGATCGAAGTGGGACTGTCGGACCGCCTCAATAGACGTTCTTGTTCATGGCCCCCAGCGGGGTGTTGAGCCGGGTGTACTTGTAGCGGGGCCCCTGAGAATCGGTCCAGCCCATCCAGTCGTCGGCGCCCACGAGGTGCGCGAATTCCACCGGGTTGCGGTCAAGCATTTCCTGCGTCACGTTGGCGAGGAAGTCCTCCTGCGGTTTCAGGCGCCTGTTGCAGACGTAGGTCGTGAGGTTCAGCCGCAACCCGTCGGTTCTCTTCGGATAGGCGCCGTGCCAGGTGTTGCCGTGCCAGAGGATCAGTGAGCCTTCCGGGGCTTCCACCGGCACCGCCACGTCCTCGCCTTCGCCCTCGACGGGGAGACGGCAGTACTTGTGACTGCCCGGGACCATCGCGATGGCGCCGTTCTCCAGCGTGTAGTCCGTGAGCGGCAAGACGGAGTTGAAGACATCGCCGCACGACGGCATGCGGCCATCCTGGTTCGTGCCGCCGTCGGCGTGCAGCCCGAGGCGCTCGGGACCGCCCTTCCACTTCACGAATGATCCCAGGTTCGACAATTGGTACTGACCCCGCATGAAATAGTCCGCGAGGGTGTTGAACGTCGGGTTCAGCACCCATTCCTCGAAGATCGGATCCTCCGAGAGCAGGCAGAACAACAGGAACTGGTGCTTGCTCCGCGCCGCGGTTTCGATCTTGCCTGCGCTGCCGTTGCGGTCCAGTTGCAGGTCCACGCCGGTCCTGTCCCGGGCGATCCGCAACACCGCCTCCCGAACCCGCTCGAACAACTCCCGTGACGCCACTTTCTCGGACGGCACGACGGTGAAGCCGTACGTTTCGATGTCGAACACGTGGCTCTCGAGGCCGAGTTCCTTGATCCGGTTGTAGGCTGGATTGATGGCTTCCGTGGCCGCGAACTCGCCAAAGTCCATATCACTTTCTCTTGTTCCGGGCGGCACGTTCCATGATACAGGTCTCGGCACCCGGGACCTCCGGCGGCGCTATGTGCCGAGATTGGCCAGGAATCGCTTGAAGAGTCCGCCATGGATGGCCTGCAGCGCCTTGCGGTGGTCCATGGTGTCTCCGTCGGGAGACTGAAGCGCGAGCAGCAGGTCGTACGCGCACTCAGGGTCGCTAGGCCCGTGCCGCGGGCGCAATCTGGTCACGACTTGAGGTGTGTGGATCACCGTCCATGCGGGGAACCAGGGCGGAGAAATGGGCGGATCAAGGTCATCGTCGCGGGCTTCGAACCAAGTCTCTCGCAGTGCCCTATTGGGAAAATCGGGGCGCGCTATGACCTCCTCGAAGTAGCCGGGGTCGCTCCAGCACAGCGTGAAGTGGTGATGGAGGGCATGGTCGCGGTGATCAAGGTGCCACTCTGCCTCGGCCAGGCGCGCCATCAGGATCGGCTGATTCGTATGGTCGCACTCCTGGACGATGGCTTGTTTCGCCCGTTCCCAGTCGCCGGCGCGGCCATATGCCCAGCTTGCATGACGAGTCGGATGTTCGGTATCGAATGCCCACCCCGATAGCGCATTTCCGACGTCCAGCCAGAACTCCTGCATGAAGCCGAACGCGTGATCGCGCAGCACGGCGTTGGCGGCTGGCACCCAACGGTGGCTCAGGAGACGCAAGCGAGCGAGTGCTTCTTCCCGGTTCGAGGGCGAATCCGCCAATAACGCAGCCATCAGTTCGCGACCGTTTTCGAGCGCCGAATGTGGCGGATCGATCTTCTCGAGGCGCGACAGCACAAGCTCGACCTTGGCGATGTCGCGGGTCAAGAGCGCTTCGGTCAGTTCGCGGCTTGCGGGGGTCCCCTGCGCTTGCAGAAAGATGTCATCTTGACGGGGATGTTCTGCGGCCCGGAACTCCGTACGCACCAGCGCGTCGAGCTCTGCGTTCGCCGATGCGATCAGTTCCTTGCCCGCGATCTCGCCTGTTCCAACGAGCGAGAACTCCGCCGGGGTCAGATCGACCCGTGTCCGCGCCCATTGGTCGAGTTGTTCGACGAGCCTGCGGGTCGCCTCGACGCCTTCGGTCAGGGCGGCGTCGAGCGTCCCTTGTTCTCCTCGGCACCATGCGTCGTAGTCGTCTTGGGCGAGGCGTCCGGTTTCGAGCAACAGCGCAAGAGGCGAGTAGGCGCCGTGTGCGGCGATCAGATCGTCCACCATTCGCGCAAATGGCGGGTGCGTCGCCACGCGATCTGAAGTCCGTTTCCTACAGGTCGGCCAGGTCGACGGCCCTACCTGTTCTGGAGGACTCGTAGATGGCGAACAGCACCTTCATCGACTCGATGTTGTCGTGGCCGCTGCTGGTGGGTTCCTTGCCCGTCCTGCAGCAGTCTGCGAAGTACAGGATCTCGTTGACGAAGAAGTTGGCCGTCGGTTGATCGGCTTCCCTCGTGGGGAGGGGGTCGAAAGGCGGATGTCTCAGCTTTTGCAGATCTTCGTCGTTCCGGAAATCGAGATCCTCGTCCGGGTCCTTGAGGGCGTACTTGATGGTGCCGAAGTGGGGAATCGGGCTTTCGGAGCTCCGGGGGTTCTCCGGCGAAGTGGAGTGGACCGTCCCTTCGCTGCCGAAGATCAGGTAGGCCGCCCTTTCGGGGGTCTCGTTCGTGGTCCAGCTTGCGAACAGGCCGCCGATCGCGCCGTTCTCGAACTCCAGCGTCGCGGCGCACAGGTCTTCGGCACCGTTCAGCATATGCGGCTGCGCGGTCGTGCGGACCGCCATCACCCGTGTGACGTTGCCGATGTAGTAGCGCAGCAGATCGATGTGGTGGATGGAGTTGAGCATCAGGACGCCGCCGCCCATGTTGAAGTCGCTGCTCCAGGTCTTGCCTCCCGGACGGCCGCCGCCGCCGCCACCCATGGTCACGTGGGTGCGGACCGCCTGGATCTCGCCGACGTTCCCCTCGTCGATGAACCGCTTCACCGCAGTGGCCTCACGCGAGTGACGCAGGTGGTGGGCGATCATCAGGGTCACGCCCGCCTTGTCGGTTTCTTCAATCATGTCCCGGCAGGCCTGCAGAGTGTTCGCCATCGCCTTCTCGACGAGCACGTGTTTGCCCGCTCGCGCGGCGGCGATGGTGATCGGAGCGTGCGCCGCGTGATTGGTGCAGATGTCGATCGCTTCGATATCAGCGTTGTACAGCATGTCGTCGAGATCGGTGTAGACGTCTTCGACGCCGGCGTCTTTCGCATAGTCCCGGGCGAGCGGCTCCACCATGTCGCAGATGGCCGTGAGGCGCACCTGGTCGGGATGCGTGAGGTAGGGGGTCATGTGCACGCGTGAGATGCCGCCGCAGCCTAGCAGGCCGACTTTCAGTGGTGTGGACATGTTCCCTTGCTCTCCTCTTTGTAATGGCGCGCTAAAGCTCGGCCAGGTCGACGACCTTACCGGTCCGGGACGATTCGTAGATGGCGAAGACCACCTTCATCGACTCGATGTTGTCCCGGCCGCTGCTTGAGGGTTCCTTGCCCGTCCTGCAGCACTCCGCGAAGTGCAGGACCTCGTTGACGAAGAGGTTCACCGTCGGTTGATCGGCCTCCCGGGTGGGAAGGACATCGAAAGGCGGATGCCTCAACTTCTGCAGATCGGCATCGCTGCGTCGGTCGAGGTTCTGGTCCGGATCCTTGAGCGCGTGCATGATCGTGCCGAAATGCGAGGTCGGGCTTTCACGGCTTCGAGGGTTGTACGGCGGCGTCGAGTGCACCGTGCCCCTGGTGCCGAATATGAGGTAGGCCGCCCTTTCGGGGGTGATCTCCGTGGTCCAGCTTGCGAACAGCCCGCCGATCGCGCCGTTCTCCAGTTCGAGGGTGGCGGCGACCACGTCTTCGGCGCCGTTGACCATGTGGGGCTGCGTGGACTTGCAGACCCCCATCACGCGCTTCACGTTGCCGACGTAGTAGCGCAGCAGGTCTATGTGATGGATGGAGTTCAACTGCAGGACACCGCCGCCCGGCTCGGCATCGCACATCCAGCCTCTCTTCGGGCCGCCCATCGTCACGTGCGTGCGAACCGCCTGGATCTCTCCGAGACGGCCCTCGTCGATGAACCGCTTTACTGCGTTGGCTTCACGGGAGTGGCGCAGTTGATGGGCGACCATCAGCGTCACGCCCGCCTTGTCGGCGGCTTCGACCATGTCGCGGCAGCTCTGGAGGGTGTTCGCCATCGCCTTCTCGACGAGCACATGCTTGCCGGCCTGCACCGCGGCGATGGCGCAGGGCGCGTGCGCCGCGTGATTCGTGCAGATGTCCACGGCGTCGATGTCGGCGTTGCGAAGCATGTCGTCCAGATCGGTGTAGACGTCTTCGACGCCCGCGTCCTTCGCGTATTCGCGCGCGAGCGGCTCCACCATGTCGCATACCGCCGTCATTCGCACCTGGTCGGTATGCGTCAGGTAAGGGGTCATGTGATTTTTCGCGATGCCGCGGGTGCCCAGCATGCCGACTTTCAGGGGGGCGGACATGTTGCTCGATCTTCCTGCACTTCCTGTCGCCGAGAAGATTACCCGATTTGTTTCAGGCACCGAGGCTCAACGCGGCTGATACTGCGAAATCACGGTGCGAGACAGGCAAATTGCCGCAGGTTGGCCCCATTCGCCGAAGATTCGGGTTAAGCTACGAGGTTCGAGTGACACGGAGCACCGCGCCGGGGCACTATGCATAACATAGACGGAATTGAGGACTGACCAAGGAGACAACATGGGCAAGATCGTTACTTACCCCCCTGAGAAGCACGCTGACGGCAAGCAAATGACAAGGGGCGGCATAAAGACGGAGATGGATCGGGAGATCCTGGCACGGATCCTGGTCGAGAACGTGGCGCGTTGGATCGATGACGATGACCGTGACGAGATCGTCAACATGGATTTTCCCCGCGGGCCAAGCAAGAGGCTCACGGTGGAGGAAGCCGAGGAAATGGCCAAGCGGGGAGAGGGCACATTCGGCCACACCACCGTCATCGAGCCCACCGACCTCGAACTCTACGAGTCGTACATGTACCCGCCGCTCACGATGCCGGACAAGCCGGAGGTGATGGTTTCCTACTGGGACATGAACCGGGGGCCGGTCAACTTCATGGAAGGCCGGGTGATGGTCAAGGCCAAGTGCCCCGACGGGATCGAATCCTGGCTCGTGATCAGCGTGCCGGTGCCGAACTTCTATACCGCCGTGGAAGGCAACGTCTGGGGATGGCCCAAGTACGTGTGCGACGAGATGACGGTGGAACACGACCGGTCCGAGATCATTTACGAAGGCAAGGTCAGACTGTCCATGGACTTCACCCCGGGCGGCGTCGATGAAGACACCATCCAGCAGCTCAGGGATCGAGGCACCGAGGGAGGCAATACCTGCTCCTTCCACGTCAAGGGCGGCGGCATGCAACTGATCCGCCAGGGACGGGGCGGGCCGCGGAATCCTGCGGACACCTACTTCGCGGAATGGGAGCCGGGCCTGGTCAAGACCTACTTCCGGCCCGAAGACCGGCACGCCGGCCTGATACCGGAGAATTGCGTCACGCCTGGCGTCTGGCAGCGGTCGATTCGCCTCGGCGGCGGCACCAGCGGGATGATCAAGGTCAAGAGCACGCCTGCCAAGTAGGCACTACTCGCTGAACGCAGGCTCCAGCCCCGGCGCAGGCCGGGGCTGGAGCTTTTTTTTTGGAGATTGTTTTGGGAATTGAAACTGTCGAAGTGAAGTCTCTCCCTACCGGGGGAGCGGGGAACCTGGAGAAGCGTTGCGTCGCAATGCAAGGGACTGGACGGTGAGCCGCACGAAGGAAGAGTTGACGGAGGCATTCAGGCCCGCGGAGTTTCCGCGCTCGGCGAAGTACGACGTCGATTGGACGATCAGGTACATGATGGGCCCCAACGTCCTGTGGTTGACGGAGTCCTTGGCCGGGCTGATGGACCTGAAGCCCGGGATGCGCATACTCGACCTCGGTTGCGGCACGGCCCTCAGTTCCATTTTCCTCGCGCAGGAGTTCGACCTTGAGGTATGGGCGACCGATCTGTGGGTCCCCGCCAGCAATAACTGGGAGCGAATCACGCAGGCCGGTCTTGAGGACCGGGTATTTCCCATCTACGCGGAAGCCCGCAGCCTGCCGTTCGCGGCGGAGTTCTTCGACGCCATCGTGAGCATGGACGCATACCACTACTTCGGAACCGACGACCTGTACCTCGGCAATCACCTTGTCCGGTTCGTCAAGCCGGAAGGGCAGATTGGGATTGTCGTCCCGGGCCTGGTCCAGGAGTTCGCGTCCGGGAATCCGCCGGAGCATCTCGAACCGCATTGGTACTGGGACTTCGCCAGCTTTCACAGTCCCGACTGGTGGCATCGCAACTGGGAAAGGAGCGGCATGATGACAGTGGAACTGGCGGACATGATGCCGGACGGCTGGAAACACTGGATGAACTCCGACGAGATTTCGGGGGAATGGAAAGGCGAGGGGTCGCACGCCGAGATGCTGCGCGTGGACGCGGGCAGGAACCTGGGATTCACGCGCATGGTGGCGCGAAGAAGGCGGGAACCCCGAAAGCACAGTCTGTCGGCGGTCAGGGGAGAGTAGCCGGCGCGTACTTCATCCAGCCCCTGCCGAACAGGCGGTCTAGGCGATGCGGGTCAAGTCGCATCTCTCCGAGTCTGCGATGTGTCAGCCGCAAACCCAACTCTTCTCGCCGCCGGCGCCGACCCCAACGCCAAGGATGACCATACGCAGGCGCGAACGGAACGCTCGGGAACTCGCAGGGCCAGACGCCGTACGATCTCGCGAGAGGGAACCAGTGGTTGGACAACGTATTCAGGCGTTCAAAAGGAATGGAGGAAGCCGAGGCTTTCTGGCGTCTCAACGACGCGCGTTTCGAAGCGCCGGCCGAGGCACCATAACCCACGCCAGACGGACTGACATCCAAAGCCATTTCACGCTCGGCCCCGATGGGGTTTGCCGAGCAAAGAATTTTCTTTTGCTATCGACAATATAAAACGAATAGTCACGGCGACAACTCATGAGAGAAAGCGAGGCCCTTGCCGATCAGCGGTACTTTCATGTCCATGGGCTTAAGGCTGCGGCACCAGAGCGGTTAAACGCGGCCCTTGAGACGGCCATCGACGATCTTGAAGTCGCGTTGTACGGCCCGAGCCGTACCGAGCTGACCGACTCGGAGATCGCCATACCGTAGCGGCGAACACCCCTCCCGATGGAATCAGTTTCGTGCCTTTGGCCCTGCCGACGCCCGCTTCGATCACGAGCTCGAGGGGCAGCCAGACTCTGATCGCGCGGTCATGTATCTCGCAGCGAGTCCAGTCACGTGCCTCGCAGAGGTCTTCCAGAAGACTCGCACCATCCACCGTACCCACTTCAGGCCGGCCTTGGTTGGGTTTGCGATTGCAAGGTCGCTGAGACTCATAGATCTCACCGGTGCGTTCCCGACGCGCATCGGGGCGTCGATGGGTTTGATGACCGGTCCCAGGGCTGTGGGCCGCAACTGGGCCAGGGGACTCTACGAGGCGTACCCGGAGTCACAGGGACTCGCCTACCCCTCTTCCATGCACGCCAATGCCGTTGCAATCGTGCTGAATGATCGCATCGATCCGTCAGAAGTGTTGCCGCGCTCTCCTGGTTTTCACAAGGTGCTGGACGACGCCGGCATGATCACCCTGCTGAAGAATGCGGCAAGGGAATTGGGCTATTTGGTTCGCTGAGTTGCGCGTCTCTCGCGGGGCACGATGCGACGCGATGCGAAGGACCACCTCGGTGACGAACCCGCATATATCACCAAGGCGCTTGTTCAGTGAGTAAAGGTCATTGCATTTCAATGAGGTACATCCCTTTTTTTGATGTTCGTGCCAGAACAGACAGCGCTGCCGCGCCCTCGCACGGTGGGGTCGGGCCACGGGCGGCGCCGAAGGCACCGACTGTGGGGCACTTTTTTCCGCGTGCGGGCACGTGCTCGCTACACCATAAGCGGCGGCTATGCTTCCGTCCTTTTCTTGCGAGGGGTTCCCCCTCGCGCTCCCCGGCTGAAGGCTCCCGAGCACCCGCACGCGAAAAAAATCCTGCGCGATCATCGCGGCCCTTGGTGAGATATGCGGGCTAACGTTCTGCATTCCGGTGCTCTCGGTCGAAAACAGTCCTGTTTGTCCGGTCAGTCAGTGCGCCAGCGGTCGACTGCCTTCGCATCGAGTTCGATCCCGATGCCCGGCCCCTGGGGCAGCGGGATACGGCCGTCCCTGATCTGCAGGCGCGTCTCCGGCGTCACCAGGCGCTCGAAGTTATAGATATCCTGCTCGAGAGCGAAGTATTCCACCGTGATGCTGTTGTGCGCCGCCGCCACCAGGTGGGCGTGCACGTTCGCGTGCCAGTGGGGCGCCACCGGAAGATTGAAGGTGGCCGCCGCGTGGGCCACCTTCATGTATTCGGTAATGCCGCCGAGAACGCCGGCATCGGGTTGCAGGATGTCGGCGCCCTGCTGCGCGATGAGGTCGCGGAAATCCCACCGGGTCGCGTGAATCTCACCCGTCGCCACCGGCGTTTCCAGCGTGCGTGCGATTTCGGCATGGCCGGCGATGTCGTCGGGAGAGAGGGGTTCTTCCAGCCACCAGATGCCGCAATCCTCTACCGCCCGCGCGAACTGGATCGCCTCGAAGGGCCAGCGCCAGGCATTGTTGGCATCGAGCGCGAGACGGCCGACCGGACCGATCGCCTCCCGCGCCGCACGTACCCGGTCGACATCTACGTCCAATGCCGCCCCGCCCACCTTGATCTTGAAATCGGTGAATCCCAGATCCTTGTAGAAAAGGACTTCGTCACGGACGTTCTCCAGCGGGTCGCCGGGGCGGTAGTAGCCCCCGGACGCGTACGCCGGCACGTCGTCGGCCCAACCGCCGAGGAGTTGATAGAGCGGCAGCCCGGCGATCTTGCCGAGCAGGTCCCAGAGCGCGGTGTCGACCGCCGATATCGCCCGAAGCGCGGCCCCGCGGCGTCCGGCCAGTAGCACCTCCTGGTACATCGCGGCCCAATGGCGCTCGATGAGTCTGGGATCCTGGCCGAGCAACAGGGATTGGAACGCTTCCCTCACGAACTCGTACGTTGCCGCGCCGCCGACCGTGCCGGCGTAGGTATATCCGATCCCCGTATGCCCGGCATCGGTTTCGATCCAGACCAGGATGTATTCCCGCGCGCTGAGCTGGCGCGTGGCGATGGCGGTGGGCTTTTCGACCGGAACGCGTGCGACTGCAGTACGAACATCGGTGATTTTCATGATGGCTCCTTCATTTCCCGACCTGGGGGCGGGCTAATTCTCTTTCAGCGCGGCGATTCCCGCATCTACCCGTGAGCTCTTCTCCTCGTCGAACCACCACAGGTAGGGCATTCCCTGCCAGTTCATGTGCGGGACCCCGAGGGGAGGATGACCGAACCGGTCCCAATAGACCATGTGCCGCCCGATGGGATGGCCGTCGGGAATCACGTAGAAGCCGTGGAGCAGCACGCGATCCAGGGCGCGCCCGGCGGTGTTCAACACGTCTTCCGTGCGCGCCTTGGCGATCGTCTCCACAAGGGAGTCGATGACGGGGTTCTTGATGCCGGCATAGTTGGTCATGTTGGGCCGATCCGACGATGGCGAGGTAAAGGTGTCGCGCATGCGAGTGGGAAACGGCACTTTGTAGGTGTAGACCTTGCGTATGGTTGCGTCAAAGTCGTATTCCCGCAGCCGGTTTGTCATGGCGTTGCTCTCTATCCTGCGCAACGTCGCATCAATACCCAGGCGCTCGAGGTTCTCCACGAAGGGAGTCAGCATTCGTTCGTGCTCATGGCGCGTGACGATGAACTCGAGCGCTAGTGGTTCGCCGGTGACCGCGTGCACGCGCCTGAAGTCCTTGACGACCCAGTCCGCTTTTTCGAGCAACGCGTCAGCCCGGAGCAGTGTTTCGCGATTGCGGCCAAAGGCGTCGTTCTGCGGCAACTCGATGGGGTCCGTGAAGACGCTCTCGGGAACCTGCCCGCGAAACGGTTCGAGCAGCGCGAGTTCTTCGGCGGAGGGCGTTCCGAAAGCCTGCATCCCCGAACGGATGAAAAAGCTGTTGTTGCGGTTCATTCCGTCGTGCCAGAAGACCCGATTTGCCCACTCGAAGTTGTAGGCGAGCGTCAGCGCTTCGCGCACACGAATGTCATCAAGCGGCTCCCTGCGGGTGTTCAGGACCACGCCGAAGTGCATGCCGTACGCGTACCCCATCCTGTAGGTCTCTCGCTTGAACAGTCCCCTTCGATAAGCCTCGAAGTCGTACGCGGTGGCCCAGTCGGATTCGTTCTCCTCGAACCAGTAGTCGAACACCCCGGCGCGCAATGCCTGGAGCATCACGCGCTTGTCGAAGAACCACATGATCTCGACCTCGTCGAAATTGAAGTGGCCGGCGGCGAAGTTGAGGTCGCGGCCCCAGTAGTCGTCGACCCGCTCGAACACCACCTTGTAGCCGGGGTCTACCTCCCCGATGCGATACGCACCGTTTCCCAGCGGCGGTTCGAGGGTGGTCTCGTCGAAAGCCCTGTCTTCCCAGTAGTGTCTGGGCAATGGCGCAAAGGTGGCGGTCTCGATCACGAGCTGCGGGGTCTTCTCCGCGTCTTCGCGGAAGTGGAACCTGAAGGACCAGTCGTCGATCTGCTCCAGTCGAACGATGTCCTGGTACAGGCTCTTCCACAACATCGACCCGTTGCTCTTGATCATGTCGAAGGTCCACAGGACGTCCTCGATCGTGACGGGCCTGCCGTCGTGCCAGTAGGCGTTTTCGCGCAGCTTGTAGGTCACCCAACTGTAGTCGTCGGCAACCTCCACGCTCTCGGCGAGCCACGCGTAATACGATGCCAGCTCGTCCTCGCATTTGCGCATCAGGGGGTCGAGGATGAAGGAACCCGCCGACCCGCCTCTCGGACTGATGTAGTGGGCGAGTCGGCCCTTGTCCACGTACGGGTTCAGGTTGTTGAAGGTGCCGATGCTGGGCAGCTTGATGCGTCCGCCCTTGGGCGCGTCCGGATTGGCGTAATCGAAGTGGGCGATGTCGGGTCCGTACTTCAGATCGCCGAAGTACGACAGGCCATGGCTGGATTCCCCGGCGGACACTGGCTGCCCGGCGAGGGCGATGGCGCAAACGGTGGCAAGCGCGGGCCATCGGATACGCGGACGAAAGCCGCACGGATGTCGGTGATGTGCTTGATGGCTTTTCAGGAGTACCGGGTGGGCTTGGGCGGGGGTGAAAGACGGCGCGCCCGAAGGGGCGACGGATTTCATGGCGCTAATTCTCCTTGAGTGCGGCGATGCCCGCATCTACCCGGGCGCTCTTCTCCTCGTCAAACCACCACAGGTACGGTATTCCCTGCCAGTTCATGTGCGGGACCCCGATCGGCGGATGCCCGAACCGGTCCCAGTACACCATGTGGCGTCCAATGGGATGGCCATCGGGAATCACGTAGAAATTGTGGAGCAAGACGCGATCCAGGGCGCGACCGGCGGTGTTCATCACCTTTTCGGAGCGCGCTTTGGTGATCATTTCCACCAGGGAGTCGACCGCGGGGTTCGCGATGCCGGCGTAGTTGGGCATGGTGGGCCGGTCCACATAGGGGGAGGTGAACATTTCGCGCATGCGCGTGGGGAAGGGTACCTTCCACGTGTAGACCTTGCGTACGGTCCCGTCGAAGTCGTACTGCCGCAGGCGGTTGGTCATGGCGTTGCTCTCGATCCTGCGCAACGTCGCTTCGATCCCCAGCCGTGCCAGGTTTTCCATGAAGGGTGTCAGCATCCGTTCGTGCTCGTGGTTGCCGACGATGAACTCGAGCGTAAGGGGCTCTCCGGTCGCCTCGTGCGCCCGGCTGAAGTCCTGGATGACCCAGCCGGCCTCCTGGAGCAACGCGTCGGCCCGGAGCAACGTCTCTCGATTGCGGCCAAGGGGATCGTTTTTTGGCAACTCGATGGGATTCGTGAAGACGGTCTCGGGCACCTGGCCGCGGAAGGTCTCGAGTAGCTCCAGTACTTCGGGAGAGGGTAGTCCGAAAGCCTGCAGCCCCGAGCGGACGAAGAAACTGTTGTTGCGGATCAAGCCGTCGTGCCAGAAGACCCGATTGGCCCACTCGAAGTTGTAGGCGAGCGTCAGCGCCTCCCGCACGCGAATGTCGTCCAACGGTGGCCTTCGGGCGTTCAGGACCACGCCGAAGTGCATGCCGTAGGCGAATCCCATCGTGTAGGTCTCTTTCTTGAAGAGACCCTTTCGGTAGCCTTCGAAATCGTAGGCGGTGGCCCAGTCGGATTCATTCTCTTCGAACCAGTAGTCGAACACCCCGGCGCGCAAGGCCTGCAGCATCACGCGCTTGTCGAAGAACCATATGATCTCCACTTCGTCGAAGTTGAAGTAGCCTTGGGCGAAGTTGAGGTCCTTGCCCCAATAGTCCTCGACGCGCTCGAACACCACCTTGTAGCCGGGGTCGACCTCTCCGATGCGATATGCCCCGTTGCCCAATGGAGGTTCGAGGCTGGTCTCCTCGAACTCCCTGGTTTCCCAGTAGTGTTTGGGGCTTGGCGCGAAAGTGGCGGTCTCGATCACGAGCTGTGGGTTCTTTTCCGCTTCTTCGCTGAAGTGGAAGGTGAAGGACCAGTCATCGATCTGTTCCAGACGGACGATGTGCTCGTACGCGCTCCTCCACACCAATGATCCCCTGGTCTTGATCGTATCGAAGGTCCACAGGACATCCTCGATCGTGACGGGTCTGCCGTCGTGCCAATACGCATCTTCGCGCAGCTTGTATGTCACCCAACTGTAGTCGTCGGCAACCTCCACACTCTCGGCCAGCCAGGCGTAATACGACGCCAGTTCGTCCTCGGACTTGCGCATCAGGGGGTCGAGGATGTGGGAGCCCAGTCCGCCTCTCGGACTGATGTTGTAGGCAAGCCGGCCCTTGTGCGCATAGGGGTTCAAGTTGTTGAACGTGCCGATGCCGGGCAGTCGGATGCGCCCGCCCTTGGGCGCGTCCGGATTGGCGTAGTCGAAGTGGGCGACATCGGGCCCGTACTTGAGATCGCCGAAGTACGACAGGCCATGGCTCCGTTCCCCTGACGAAGCTGGCTGTGCCGCGAGTGCGATGGCGCAGGTCAGGACAAGCGCTGTCCAGCGGAGACTACCCGGCTGTACGACCTGCATGGCGCTAGTTGCTCCAGCCGCCATCGATGACCTGTGCCGTGCCGGTCGTGAACGCCGCCTCATCCGAGGCGAGGTAGACAGCGAGCGCCGCGATTTCCGAAGGCGCGCCCACGCGTCCCATCGGTTGCCGCGCGACGAATGCCTCCCGCGCCGCGTCGGGATCGTCGGCGGCCGCGACGCGGTCCCGCCAGGACGGCGTGTCCACCGTCCCCGGGCAGATCGCGTTGCAGCGGATGCCCGCCGTGACGTAGTCCGCCGCGACGGACTTGGTCATGCCGATGATCGCCGCCTTCGTGGCGCCGTAGACGAAGCGATCCGGCGCGCCCTTGATGCTCCCCGCCACGGACGACATGTTGATGATGCTGCCGGAACCCCGCGCCACCATGCCCGGAACGAACGCCCGCATCATCCGGTACATCGAAGTGACGTTCAGTTCGAACGAGAACCGCCAGGCATCGTCGTCGCAGTCGAGGATCGTTCCGTGGTCCACGAAACCGGCGCAGTTGAACAGCACGTCGGGCGTCTCGATCTCTTCGGCGAGGGCCGCGATCGCGTCGGGGTCGGTGACGTCGAGCACGCGCGTGTCACACGCGGTCAGGCTCGACAATGTCTCGGGATTGATATCAGTCGCGAGTACCCGTGCGCCTTCGCGCGCAAACGCCTCGGCGACCGCGCGACCGATGCCCTGGCCGGCAGCGGTGGTGAGCGCGAATGTGCCGTCCAGTCTCATCTTCGCTTTCGGTCAGGCTGCGGGACTACCCGGCGCCCTGCACCTCCAGCAGCTTTTCAGCCTGGCGCAGCGCCGTGCGGCCGATCGCCTTGGGGGCGTGCCACTCGTGACGGTGTGCGTTCGCCTGGTCGATGATCCGCTGAATCGAGTCCAGTGAGTGCTCGTGGATCACCATGCCTGGCGCGCCCTCGGTGCCGGGCCCGGCGCGAATCTCGAGGTATTCGGCCCCTTCGGGACCACCGGAGTACTTGTACGGATGGCCGTTCGGGAGAAAGAAAACAGATCCCGCCTTCAACCGCCTTCGGCCCATGACAAGCTCGCCGGCCACCACCAGGTAGAGGCAGTCGCCGTGGGCGGGGTGGCTGTGGCTGAACACGGGAAAGTGGGGCCCGATCCAGGTGTGGGACAGGCTCATGCCGGTCGGGTTGAGCTGGCGCATGGTCTCAGGGTGACGGTCGCCTTGGCAGAAGATTCCCGTGATCACCATGCCTCCGGCGAGGGCTTCCAGCATCTCGGCGAGCTTGTTTCGGACCGCCGTTTCGCCGTATTTCTCGGCGAGCCTGCCGATCTCCCAGTTCTTCACCGCCTCGTGCACGTCGACACCTTCCCACGTGTAGCCCGCGCTCATCGGCGGATTGGCAACGATCTCGAACGGCCCGCGCTCGGAAACGTACCGTTTCCGGCTGGCGGCGGCACCACTGGCACTGGTCATCCAGGTTCCCCGTTCCCCATGCGTTGCATCTTAACCCGAGCCGTTCGTTGAACTTCCCGTGCGGGAGCTAGTCGATGATCACTCCATCGGCCACCAGCGCTTCGATGTCGTCGCCACTCAAGGAGAGATCTTCTGCGACCACTTCCCGCGAGTGCTGTCCCAGGATCGGCGCGGGCTTGATGGGCACATCGCTTTCGGACAACCTCGGCGCCCACCCGAGAATCTTGATCCGGCCGAGTGCCGGATGATCGATCTCGTGCACGAAGCCGCGCTCCAGAAGATGCGGGTTCTCGAACAGGTCCTTGGTGTCGAGCACCGCGCTCGCGGGTATGTCCGCTTCGCAGAGCTCGTGCATTGCGGAGTACTTTTCCCGCTCGGCGAGCCAGGCGGCGATTTCCTTTGTCAACGCCGGATCGTTGGCTTCGCGGTCGGCCCTGGTGGCGAACCTCGGATCTTCGAGGAGATCCGGACGATCCATCACGGCGCACAGGCGCTCCCACATGGGTTGGGTGGTCCCCATCAGGAACAGGTAGTCGTTCGGCCCGTCTCCCTTGGTCTTGTATAGCCGCGAGGTCGGCGACCGGCCGTTGCCAGTCCTCATCAGCGCGGTCTCGCCGTAGTTTCCGCGGGAGACGGCCGTTCGCAGGTAATAGGTCATCGATTCCTGCATCGACATCTCGATGAGCTGGCCCTTGCCGGTATTGAGTTTCTGCACATAGGCCGCGGCGATCGCGAGTGCCGTTTGCACGCCTGTCCCGGCGTCACCCATCGTCGGTCCCGGGCGCATCGGTGGCCCGTCGGGGTTCCCGGTAATGGAAAAGGCACCGGCCGCAGCCTGGGCGACCATGTCGAAACACTTGTAGTTGGACCACGGACCGTCCAGCCCGAATCCCTTGATCCGTGTGTAGATGATTCCCGGGTTGATCTCCTTCAGGACATCGTAGCCGAGACCGAGCCGCTCCATCGAACCCGGGCTGTAGTTTTCCACGAACACGTCGTAGTTCGGCACCATGTCGAGGAGCAGTTCGAGCCCCTTGGGTTTGCGCAGGTCGATGGCGATGCCGCGCTTGTTGCTGTTCCAGAAGACGAAGTAGCCGCCGTTCTCCTTGGGCCCGCCGCGCCCGGGGTCCCCGGTGGGGGGTTCCACCTTCACCACGTCGGCACCAAGCCACGCGAGCGCTTGCGTGCATGACGTCCCCGCCTCGTACTGTGTCACATCGAGAACTCGCATCCCTTCCAGCGCGCCCATCTCAGACCTCCCGGTTCACTTCCGTTCAGGTGTTTGTCGCACGCACCTCGCGACAAGTCAACGCGGGGTGCCCCCACAATGGGAATTGGGTCGTGATACTCGGTTCTTCATCCGTGGCCGCGGGGTATCCTTCCAATACGGCTTCTTCTGATCCTCCGGCATGCCCGGAGACGCGAGAACATTCATGAGCGACGCGCACAAGTTGGCGATCGTCGGTTGCGGCGGACACGCGAGATACAACCTCGCGCCGCTCTGGCGGGACATCCCCGAGATCGAGGCGATCGGCGCGTGCGACGTGAACGCAGACGCGGCATCCAGTCTTGCCGGAGCCTTCGGTATCCGAAACACCTATACCGATCTGGGAAGGATGCTGGCGGAACAGCGGCCCGACATCCTGATCGACGCGTCATGGCCCTCGTCACACAAGCAGAACGTCCTCGAGGGAGTGCGTGGTGGGGTCCGGGCCATCTTCGTCGAGAAGCCGTTTGCCGTCGATGCCATCGAGGCCGAAGAGATGGCCGATGCGGCGAAAGCCTCGGGCGTGCTCTTGATGGAAGGGCTCATGTTCCACTACCAGCCGCAGATACTCGCGGTGAGGCAGCGCATCCTCGAGGGGGCGGTCGGCGACGTTCGATTCGTGCGCGCGACCTTTTCGTCGCCCATGGTGCCGCGAGGCAACTGGCGCCTGCGCGCCGAACTGGGCGGCGGGGCGGCCATGGACCTCGGTTGCTATTGCGTCAGTTGCATCCGCTACCTCGTGGGAGCGGAACCGCTATCCGTATCCGTCGCCGGAACGCTGGCCGCAGGCACCCGGGCCTGGGAGACGCTCGTCGGGAGCCTGCACTTTTCTGGCGGTGTTACCGCGCAGTTCGACTGCGGCTTCGGTTGGCCGTGGCGCGTGGCGTACGAGGTCGTCGGCACCGACGGCGCGATCATGGTTCCGGTCGGCGACTGGTCGATTCCGAAGGAGATCGGTGAG
Source organism: Candidatus Azotimanducaceae bacterium (assembly GCA_965203615.1). Classification (GTDB taxonomy): domain Bacteria; phylum Pseudomonadota; class Gammaproteobacteria; order Pseudomonadales; family Azotimanducaceae; genus VXNE01. Next base: position 1,619,827 of record OZ241900.1, on the reverse strand, counting down.
GGTATCGAGACGCAGTTCACGCTGATTAGGGGCGACCCCCATGAAGACTTCTACCAGGAAACCGTAGACGTGGCCGGCGTAAATCCCTACCGCGCGCAGCTATTGGACCTCTGCAATGCCCTCGCCAACGGCACGCCGACGCGTCTCACGGGCGATGATGCGCTGGCCAACATGCGCGTCATCGATGCTATCCATGCGTCTGCCGCGACAGGCCGGCGCGCGGACGTCGCCACGTGACGCCCGGGGCGAAAACACCTGTTAAGGTGCCTGCGGCAGGGGGATCGAGGACTGGCGATGTCAGATAGACCAGAACGGGACGAGCCGGCCGTTGGCGGGCGTTATGCGGGCTACGTCACCGTTGTCCTTGTCATCGTCTATATCTTCAACTTCATCGATCGTCAGATCGTCGCGATCCTCGCCGAGGAGATCAAGGCCGACATCGGCATCTCCGATGCGCAGATCGGATTTCTGTACGGCACGGCTTTTGCTGTCTTCTACGCCCTTTTCGGCATTCCGCTAGGAAAGCTGGCCGACACGTGGACGCGAAAGAACCTCATTGCCATCGGGCTCGGATTCTGGAGCCTGATGACGGCACTTTCCGGGACCGCGCGCAGCTTTGCGGCGCTGGCCACCTACCGCGTCGGCGTAGGCATCGGGGAGGCGAGCGCGACACCCGCGGCATTCTCCATGCTGTCGGACTACTTTTCGCCCAGGCTGCGGGCAACCGTGCTGGGCATCTACTCCAGCGGCATCTATATCGGTGCCGGCATCGGCATTTTCCTGGGCGGCTGGATTGTCGACGGATGGAACTCCGCCTACCCGGATCTCAGCCTTGCGCCGTTCGGCCTGAGGGGCTGGCAGGCAGCCTACCTGGCCGTTGGGCTGCCTGGTCTCCTGCTGGCCGTTTGGGTCTACACCTTGCGCGAACCGAGGCGCGGGCAGAGCGAAGGGATCGTCACGGCGACGCATCCGCATCCGTTTCGCGCCACTGCCCGGGAATTGATGGCGGTGCTGCCGCCTTTCACACTGCTTTCTCTCGTTCGGGAAAAGGCCTCCTGGAACGTGCTGAGGCGCAACCTCGCCGGAGCCGTCGTGATCGCGCTCGCCGCCTGGGGCCTGATCGTGCTGACGGACGACCCCGAACAGTGGATCGCCTTAGGGTTAGGTGCGTATGCCGCGTTTTCCTGGGTGCAGTCGCTGGGCTTAAGGGATCCGCCGACATTCGCGATGATGTTCCGCTGCCCGGCCTTCGTCCTTGCGGCGGTGGGTTTCGCCTCCATGTCCCTGGTCGCATACGCCTTCGGCGCCTGGTCGCCGCCGTACTTCATCCGGACGTACGGCATCAGCGCGACCGAAGCTGGCCTGGTGCTTGGCGGGTCCTACGCCGTCGGCGGCTGGATCGGGATAACGGTGGGCGGGATAGTTTCGGACAGGTTGAAATCCAGGTTCGCGAACGCGCGCGTATACGTCGGACTTGCGGCAATCGTATGCACCGTACCCCTGACTTTGGCGCTGTTGCTGACCAACCACCTGGTTTCGGCGTACGTGTTCAACTTCGTGGTCAGCGTGTTCGCATCGTGCTGGATCGGGGCAGCGGCAAGCACCGTCAACGACCTGGTGATGCCGAGGATGCGCGCCACGGCCTCGGCGTTCTACATCCTCATGGCGACCGTTGGACTCGCCCTGGGGCCCTACATGGTCGGGGAGGTCAGCGACGTCTTGACTGCCGGTGGGATGAGCGCCAGCGAAGCGCTGCGTTCGAGCTTGATGCTCTCGATATTGTCGCTGGTGATTCCGCTCGTGTTGCTGCTGCTCTTGCTCAAGAGACTGGGCCCGGCGGAAGCAAACCGGATCGAGCGCGCACGGGCGGCGGGCGAGGTGATCCCGGAAAACCACTAACGCCGTTACTCCGTTGCTGACTCACTGTTCGAAAACCAGCCCGAAGCCGGGCGAGGGGGTCTGGTTTCGGTTGTACTATCATTTTTCCGAACTCGTCATGGATTGTTGCGCGCGGCATGAGTGATACCCCCATCCTCCTCACCGATGAAGAGATGCAGAGCTTCATCCGCGAGGGTTACATCACCCTCCAGTCGACCCTCCCTAGGTCGTACCACGATGACATGTGCGTGCGCCTCGAGCCGCTCGACGAACAACTCGGCCTGGGGCACAACAACATCCTGCCGGTGGTGCCCCAACTCCGGGCGCTGCTGGACGACCCGGCCGTCCACGGCGCCCTGGTTTCGATCCTCGGTCCGGGCTACTACCTGCACTTTCACCGCCACGACCAGGTGAACTTTCCCCAATCGGTGCAGGCCATCGAGCCGTGGCACCTGGGCGACGGCAGACTGCACAAGGACGGTGATTACCACTCCCACCACATGGTGGACGGGCGGCGCCACCACGCGCCGCGTTTCCTGATGATGTTCTACTACCCGCAGGACGTGTCTCTGGAGATGGGGCCGACGGCTGTTGCGCCGCGCAGCCAATTTCTGCCGCGGCGGGCCCTCGAGATGCAGCGGGCGGTCTTGCGCGGGCGTTCGCAGGACTTGCGCAAGAGCATTGAGGCAGAGACTGAGGCCAGCATCGACAGCGACCCTGATGCCAAAGCTCGTTACGAACGTGAACTGGAGGCGTTTCGGGTTGAGCAGGCCGCGCTATTCGAACAGGTGGAAGCCCTTGATGCCCCCTGGCAGGCAACCAGGACGCCCATTGTCGCCGATGCGGGGACCGTCACGATCGTGCACCACGACATCGCCCACGGGCGCTTCGGGATGAACAACACCAGTACTCCCCGGCACATGGTGAAGTTCCTGTTCACCCGCGACCAGGAACCGACGGCGCCAACCTGGGACAACAGCAGCCCGGAATGGACCGCCTCGGGAGGCCCGCAGGAGCCCATTTGGGAATACGTCTGGAACTGGTATCGCGGCGCGCCGACGCAGGGGATCAATCGGGCTGTCGACGATACCGACGCGCTCGTCAGGACTCTCGGAAGCATGGATGACGCGGAAGCGATAGGTGCCGCCTATACGCTAGGCAATATCGGCGTGATCGAGCCGTTGCTTGAGGCGCTGACGAGTCCCGATGTCGCCCTACGGTGCGTTGCGGGATATGGATTCGGGCCGCTCGGGTCTGCAGCGGTCCCGCCGCTCCTCGATCTGGTCGACGGTGCGAGTCCGGAGCTTCTCGCCGCGATCGCGGACATCCTCGGCGACATCGGCCGGGAGGCTGTCGACGCGCTGCCAACCCTGACCCGACTGTTGAGCCACGGAGAGCCACGCGTGCGCCAATATGCCGCCGAAGCCATCGGCACGGTCGCCCAGGCGAGCGCGGAAGCGCCAGCGGAACTGGTTGACGCGCTTGGCGACGACGATGCGCTGGTGCGGCAGTATGCTGCGGTCTCGGTTGCGCGCCTCGGTGCGCGGGCGGGTTTGCTTCCGGGGGTTGTGGACGCGCTCAAGGAGAGTCTCGTCCACGGCCATCACCACGTAAGGGGATGGTCCATCGAGGCCCTGAGGCGCTTGGGCACGCCAGAGGCGCTCGACGCCGCCCTCGACTACCTGATGACGACGCGCTGGGATTACGCACCCTGGTCGGGAGAACCTTGGGAGTACGACCTCAAGCGTGCGCCGACCCGCGACCGGCACCTGCTGCTGAATTCCTGGGACCCTTGAGAGCAGCGGACATCGGATCCTTGTGCTGAAGGCGCGTCGTGGGGCGCTCCTGGCGAGGTTTCATGTGCCCGGGCGGTACTCCAGCAGGGCCGACCGACCCGTGACATCCAGGATCCGAACCATCATTTTCGTCCCTTCGGCGTCGGTCAGACGCAGGTCTTCTCCCGGCGCAAAGGTCACCGGCTGCGTCTCTCCGTCGTTGATGGCGATGTTGGATGCGTACAGATAAGTTCTATCCAACTGATCCCGCATGGGATTCAGCCTTCCCGCCAAATCCGGAATTTGCCCCGTGTCCTCCGGGAATATGACTGCCCCGCCCCGCGGGAGCGTGTTCAGGTCGACATGCAACATGCGCTCGGCGGGGATCCAGCCATGCTCCAGATGTGCGCAGAACCCGTCGGCTGCCACGTAGACGGTCATCGGCAGATGGAGCGAATGTAGATCGAGAGTCACCTCGCCGTTCTCGTCAGTAGTCCGGTGCCTCCAGGTCTTGTTCGGGAACAGTGCGAGCACTTCGGCGCCGGCGACCGGGCGGCCGATTGAGAACACGGAAACGATGTGCTCCCGGTCTGGCAGACATGCTGCGCGCAGCATTGACCAGGGTATGAGCCGCCCCTCTTCGCGCTGCTGGAACTGGTCTCCCCCATAGGAGACCGTGGCGTCGCATTCCGAGGGTGCACCGGCGAAGTGGCGACGAACGCGGCGGATACCGTCGAACAAGCTCGAGGTTGCGGTTGTCGATGATTTGGCTTCCACCAGCGAAAGGCCGTCGGGCCGGTCGATGACGAGATCGACCTCAGCCCCGTTGCGGTCGCGGTAGAACCACACGCCCCCTGACAGTCCTCGGTTTGTCCGGTGCTTCAGTGTTTCCGATACGACCCAGGTCTCGAAGATCGGCCCCCGCAAATGATGCGAATGAAGCTGGTCTGGCTGCCGGATGCCCAGGAGCCAGCAGACCAGGCCGGTGTCGTAGAAATAGAGTTTCGGCATCTTCACCAATCGTTTGCGTGTGTGCGCATGGAACGCCGGTAACCGTACGGAAATGAAACTGGCCTCCAACACGCTCAGCCAGGCCTTGGCGGTCGGCTGTGAAATGCCGCAATCTCCCGCCAGCGTCGAATAGTTCAGCAACTGCGCGGTGCGCCCGGCACACAGTTCGACGAATCGTTGAAATGTCGCGAGGTCACCGACGTTCGTAATCGTCCTGACGTCCCGTTCGAGATAGGTGGCGACATAGGAGCGCAGCCAGTCTGACGGATTGAGCCCTCTATCGAATATACGGGGATAACTGCCTGCAAAGAGTGTCTCCTCCAGGGTCGATGGATGTCCGTGAAAGCGAACGATCTCGCCTCGTGTCAGCGGCAGAAGGTGGTGTACTTCCGTTCTCCCAGCCAGGGACTGGCTGATCGACGCCAGCAGGGAAAGGTTCTGCGAGCCGCTGAGAATCCAGCGCCCGGGCGTCGGATCGTTGTCGATGATGCCCTGCAGGTAAGACAGCAGGTCCGGGACACGCTGCACCTCGTCGAGAATGGCACCTTCCGGGAATTGGGCCAGGAATGCTCTGGGGTCGTCGGTCGCCAACTGGCGTTGGTCCGGAGCTTCGAGGGTCACGTAAGGAAGCTGCGGAAAAACGGCCCGGCAAAGCGTGGTCTTGCCGCTTTGCCGGGGACCAGTAAGCGTCACGGCGGGAGCCTGGGTGGCAGCCCGCACCAACCTGGGCGCAAGATCCCGGACAATCATGGTGAAGGGGACCTTAGCACCAAATTAGGCTAATTCAAAATCTAATTTTTATTTAGCCTATCCATTGCAGTCCCAATAGGTGCGGGTGCCGGTCAGGCGTAGAGGTCTTTCGCGCCTCCCCCGTACTCTTCCGCGTAGGCGGCGATGTACTTCTCGGCATATGACGCTTTTTCGGCCCGGTCTTCCTCGGTGTGGTAGCCGGGGATGACCGACTGCTGCGTCAGGACCGCGAACCGCGTGGGGTTGCGGTCAAGCGTTTCCTGCGGGATCTTGCCGATGAAGTCCTCCAGCGTCCGGATGTACGGGCGCACCATGTAGTTCGTGACGCTCACGCGCAGCCCCGGCGTTCTGCGATTGAACGCACCGTGCCACAGGTTGCCGTGCCAGACGATGAGGGAGCCGGCCTTGCCCTCCACCGGCACCGCCTGCGCATTGCCGAAATCGCCGGGATTGGCGGGAACGATGCACTCGTTGCCTATGGGGTGCCGGCACCACTTGTGACTGCCGGGTACGACCGCCGTGCCGCCGTTCTCCCGGTTGAAATCGGTCAGCCAGTAGGTGCTTTGGCAGACGACGGACTGCTGCGTCAGCGGTGACGCCATCGGGTTGTCGGTGTGCAGCCTGAAGGTGGTTTCGTTCGGCCCTTTCATCCAGCAGGCCATGGTCGACAACACCGCGTTGTAGCCGCAGAGGTAGGTCGCCAGTGCGAGCATGACCGGGTTCATCAGGGACTCTTCGAACACCGGGTTCTCGAGCAGGAGCGAATGCATCACGTCGCCGATCGGCGAATCGCGATCGCCGCTGTTGACGCCCCGCATGCGGCTCCTGGGGCGCCCCTTCGTGACCGGAGCCGACATCGACTGCACTTGCATATGGGCGTGCGTGGAGCCGGTCTCGAGGTCGGGTCGTTCGCCGTTGCGCCGCTCGGCGATATCGAGCATGGCTTCGAGCATCCGGTCCGCCAGGCCGTTCGGGCTCGCGACCTCGGGCGGGATGATCGTGTAGCCGTAAGCGTCGAGATCGGCAACGTAGCGCTGCAGACCAAGGTCGCAGATATCGTTCCACGCGCGGTCGAGGCCGGTCTCGATGGTGGTCGCTGGTTCAGCCATGGTTCTTCCTCCCCGGTGCCCTCGCGACATTCTACGCCTGCGCGCAGAGCCCCGCGATCAGGCGGCGGAACCGACCGGGGACAATCGGTTATTCTTCCAGCAGGTGGAGAACGGGGGAAACATGTCCGAAGCCATGAGAGTCGGCCTGGTCGGTACCGGGGGCATTTCGAATCGGCACATGAACGCCTACCTCGCGCACCCGGAGCGGGTGCATCTCGTGGCGGTCTGCGACATCGTCGAGTCCAGGGCGCGGGAGTACGCGGAGAAAGCGGGCGTAGAAACGATCTACCTGGACTACGACGAGATGCTGCAGAAGGCCGACATCGATGCCGTCGACATCTGCACCAGTCACGACCTGCACGCGCCGCAGGCGGTCGCCGCCGCCGCACTCGGCAAGCACGTGCTGGTCGAGAAGGCGATGGCGCATACGTTGCAGGGTTGCCGGGACATGATCGAAGCTGCCGACACGTCCGGCGCGACACTGATGGTCGCCCAGCACCTGCGATACTCGCCGGAAGCTCCGGCGGTGAAGCGTTTCATCGACGAGGGCCACGTGGGCGAGGTTCAGGCCGTTCGAACCCACGCGATCATGGGCGGGGGCCGACGCCCGCGGAAGAGCTGGATGAGCGACGGCAAGCACGGCGGCGGCATCCTGATGGTCAATTCCGTCCACCACCTGGACCTGCTGCGTTACTACGTCGGCGACGTCAAGCGGGTGAACGGGATCTGCAGGACGATAGAGCCGCAGATGGCCAATGGCGCGGAAGATTTGTTCTTTGCCACCCTCGAGTTCGAGAACGGCGTCATCGGCGACGTGTACGGCAACTGGACCACGCGACTCGCTCCGGAGGGGATGTCGTACATGATCTATGGCAGCAAGGGCAGCATGCACTCGACGCCGCCGCTGCCGGAGAATGCCAGGGGAGTGAACCAGTTCGGTCCGATCATGTTCGCTCTCAAGACCGAGGAGAAAGACCGGATACGATCGCAGCTTCCGGTCTTGCAGGCGGCGGGCGAAGCGTTCTCCGCGGAGCGAGTCAGGGAGTTGCTGGATCCGGGTTTCGAGCCGCTCCCCACCAGGGACGACGATCAGCCCAGCACGGACTTCTTCATCAACGAGATCCTGCACTGGGAGGAGTGCTGCAGAACGGGCGCGGAACCCATCAGCAGCGGCCGGGACAACATCGGGACGATGAAGATCATCTTCGGCATCCTGGAGTCGTCCCGCACGGGCAGGACCGTCGACCTGGACGACCTCTAGGCGCCCTCAACCGGTCCGCGTGTTTTACCAATCTTTCAAGGTAGGCTAGTTCCATGAACGTCGGAATCTTCAACTTCATCACCGAGTACTCCATGCCCATCACCGATCTTGCGCGCGAGGTGGAGGACCGTGGCTTCGACTCCCTGTGGGTCCCCGAGCACACGCACATACCGACATCGCGCCTGTCGCCCTATCCGGAGGGCACGGCGCTGCCGGAGGAGTACAAGCACACGCTCGACCCGTTCGTGACGCTCTCCGCTGCCGCCGCTGTCACCACGAAGATCAAGCTCGGCACCAGCATCATCCTTTTGATCGAACGGGACACCATCACCACCGCCAAAGCGGCGGCGACGCTGGATTTCCAGTCCAACGGCCGGCTCATGTTCGGCATGGGCGGCGGCTGGAACCGCGAGGAAGCCGAGAATCACGGCACGGAGTGGGACACCCGGTTCAAGCGCCTCGAGGAGCAGATGCAGGCCATCAAGAAAATCTGGACCGAGGACGAGGCCGAGTTCCACGGCGACCACGTCGACTTCGATCCGATCTGGGCGTGGCCGAAACCGGTTTCCGATCCGCATCCGCCCCTGTTCCTGGGCGGGGAGACCATTCACACCCTGCGCCGGATCGTGAAGTACGGCGACGGGTGGCTACCGCGCGCGGGCTGGCCGGAGCAGGTGTTCGAAGGCGTGGGCAAGCTCCGGCAACTCGCCGAAGAGGCGGGCAGGGACCCGTCGTCCATCGACATCTCCATATTTGCGCTGCTGCCCGACGACGACTATTGGCCGTCTCGTTTCATCGACGAGGGTGTCAACCGCATCATCTTCTGGCTGCCGCCCCAGGATGCCGATGCGATGCGCCGAATGATGGACAAGGTGCAGCACTACATCGGCTGAGAGGCGCGCGCGCGCCGAGGCAACAGCACATTAGCTCTTCCGCGGCGGTCTTGGGGGGACGAGGCGGCCCGCCTTGAAATGCCGACTCGAAAGCCGTAGTCGGCGGGATGCTCTCAGGCCGTCATGATCGATACGTCGTACTTGGCGATGTTTGCGTCGCGGCTCAACAATGTCAGATCGCCAAGCTGGGCTTGCACGACCAGCAATCGATCAAACGGGTCCCGATGGTGCATGGGCAACTCGGCGTATGCCACGAGGTGAGAGAGCTCGATGCCCAGAATCTCGTAGTCGTCCGCGATGATCTCGTAGAAGTTGTCGGGCAGCTCGAGCTTGCCGATGGAGCGTTTGATGGCGCACTCCCACAAGGTTGCCATGCTCACGTAAAGCACCGTGTCGTTTGACTCGAAAACGGCCCGGGCTTCTTCCGATAGCCGCGCCGGCGCGGCTCGCGCCCAAAGCAGCGTGTGCGTGTCGAGCAGGTACCTCACGAACGCGGCTTAGCGCGGCCTGATGCCCAACGCCTCCTCAAGGTCGGGAGGCCACTCGTCGAAATCTTCGCTGATCCGAATCTGATCGGCGAGGTCGCCGAGCTTTCTCGGCTGAACCGGGGTTCCATATCGAACGACTCTCGCTACGGGCCTCCCCATCCGCGTAACGACAAATTCTTCGCCCCGGGTGGCCCGCTCGACGATCTCCGAGAAACGCGCCTTGGCGTCGCTGAGGGTGACCGTGGATTCCATGGAGGTACCTAGTTGGTCTGACTTGGTCAGACTATATTCCGTGACCGTATCTGGTGCAATGGGGAATCAGCTATGATGATCGAGTTGATGTTCCTTGAAGGTCTACGTTCCAAAGATGGACTCGCATGGAACAAATGCCTCCCGGGAGCGCCAGCGACCGGGGGCGCTTGGTCCATGCGCGACGAGCGGGGCCGGGCCACAGGCGAAGCCGAAGGCGTCGGCTGTGGGGCACTTCCATGGTCGACGAGCGGGGCCGGGCCACAGGCGAAGCCGAAGGCTGCGGCTGTGGGGCACTTTCAAGGAAGTCGGACGGTCGCACGGGACGTAGACGGGGTGTCTTGACGTTCGTGCAACGATGCGCTTTGTTTCGCCTGTCCAGTAACGGAATTTCCCATGCTCAGCGCAACCCAGATCGCGTCCTACGAAGCCAATGGTTACCTGGCCATTGAAGACGTTCTGACCGCCTCGGCATTGGAAGAGCTACGCTGCGTGACCGACGAGTTCGTGGAGAAGTCCCGGACAGTCACCGCCAATGACGAGATCTTCGACCTCGAGCCCGGGCATAGCGCAACGTCGCCCAGTCTGCGCCGCATCAAGCACCCCCTCACCAGGCACCCGGTGTACGCGAAATTTGCCCGCCACGATCCCATCCTGGATCTCGTGGAATGCCTGCTGGGGCCGAACCTGAGGTTCCACAACAACAAGGTGAACATGAAGAACCCCAGTGACGGTTCCGCCGTCGAGTGGCACCAGGACTGGGCGTTCTATCCCCACACCAACGACGACCTGCTCGAAGTGGGCATCGCGCTGGACGACATGACGGCGGAGAACGGGGCGTTGATGGTCATTCCGGGCAGTCACCGGGACAGGACCTGGAATCACCACCAGGATGGTCTCTTCGTCGGGGCCATCACGGACCCGGCGTTCAGGGCGACTGGTGCCGTACCGGTCACGATCAAGGCGGGGGGCATCACGCTGCACCATGTCCGCATGGTGCACGGCTCCAGGCCGAACCGGTCGGACAAGCCGCGGCGCATGTTCTTCATCGGGTTCTGTGCCGTGGACGCCTGGCCGCTCGTTCCTTCCGGGGATTCCCTCGAGGAGATGGACAATCGGGTGGTGCGCGGCAGGCCGACCCTGGAGCCGAGGATGAAGGACCTGCCGGTGCGCCTCAGCCTGCCGCGCGTGGAAGGCGGCAGCATCTACGAACAGCAGGAGAAACTCCGGAACCCGCTGCTGAGCCGCAATACCTGACCACCGCTGTCACAGACCCTTTCCAAGAACGAACCGTTCAACCCAGTATTTCCGCCGCTTTCGTGTAGATCGTGTACCCGGCGAAGGCGATGTACATGGCCGACGCGAGCACCATGAACACGATGTTGATCCATCCCGGGCGCGCTGATTCCGGCAGGTAGGTGAGATTCATGTACAGGATCAGCGGCACGTAGACCGCCATGACGAATCCGCCGATCAGCGCGGCGATGAAGAGGAAGTCGAGCCCGGCGATGTCGTACCTGCCGAAGAACCAGACGCTGAAGACGCCGATCACCATCGTCGTGATGACGAGCACCAGGTACCACTGTTCGAGATTCAGCAATCGCCCGAACTTGAAGTTCGTGTGCAGCAGGTCCGAAAAGATGCGGCTGCCGCCGTCGATGCCGCCGAGTTGGGTGCTGAACAGCGCCGCCATGCCCACGATCAGGAACAGGTAGCGGCCGAACGTGCCCATGCTCTGTTCGAGGATCGACGCGAGATCCCACACCAGGCTGCCCCGGTCGGGCACGAGGCCGATGGGGTGCAGGACGGCGAGGGCGCCGAAGATGAACAGGAACATGGTGAAGCTGCCGAGAATCCAGAAGAACAGCGTCTGGTCGACCACCACGTAGCGAAACCAGTCTCGGAAGCGGCGCCGGTTGTCCGGGGTGTCGGGATAGACATAGCCGGTGTCCGTTTCCTTCACTTCGTGCCTGTGGGCGGGGCTCATGAGCGAGGGCATCCGCGCGCCCATGCCGATGTTCTTCTCCCGGAGGTAGTAGGCGTAGTAGAGGTTGCCGAGCCCGCCGGCGCCGGCGAACACCACCGCGCCGAAGAACCGGTTGAAGGTCAGTTGATCGCGGACCGATCCGTCATCGGCCAGCACGTCTACGGGGAAGTCCGGGAAGCTGAAGAGGTTGATGAGGCCATCCCACATCGCGAGGAAGATCTCCGTCGATCCGATCTCCCAGACGACGTATATGAGGCCGGCGACGATGACGACGATCAGTCCGATGATGCACCGTTCCACGGCGGTGTAGATCACCTTGGGCCCGAACAGGATTGCCGCGACCAGGGCGAACACCAATGCGGTCCAGAGCCACGGGGGACTGTCGTGCTGCGGGCCGAAAATGAGGTCGCGCAGCGCGATGCCCGTTTCGCGCGCCCATCCGGGCAGGAACTTGCCGACGAAGATCACGAACACGAACACGTACACGATGAGCTTGATCGCCCGGGCCATGCCCGTGAACGGACTCTCTCCGGTGACGATGGTCCAACGCCCGATCTCGATGTTGACCCAGAGCTGGAGGAAGATGCCGATCGCCGCGGCCCAGAGTAGCTGCGCGCCGACCACCGAGGTGATCCAGGGCCACATGATCAGTTCGCCGGACCCGATGGCGAGTCCGGCTATCACCACGCCGGGACCGATCATCGTGAGGATCGGCCGTGTGCGCTCGGGGAGTTCCGCTTCCTGCAGCGGCTGGATCGGGATGGGCATGGCGATGCCTTGTGGTCGACTGTCTGGCGGGACGGCGGAACTGACAAGCCTAGCCGATACGCTCTCGTGAATCAGTTGTGGCACTGTGGGGGTGAGGATGAGGGGGAGGCGCGGGACTCGAAACACAGGGAAGATTTTGAGGGGTTAGAATTGGGGGCTTGGATCGCTCGCATGTCCTGTTGCGGTGCGAGACCCCGACGCTCGGGGGAAGGAGAGACTTTCGTATGGACATTGGCTTTTTGACCTTTTGGGGAGCGAAGCCGGGCGAGTCGCTAGCCGAGGGCTACGCCAACGACCTGAACAAGATCGTTGCCGCGGACGAGATGGGCTGGGATACGGTGTGGGCCGGGGGCACGCCGTTGGGGGGCTCCAATCCGCTGCTGATGTCGTGCGGGGTCGCCGCCCGTACGAAGCGCATCAGGATCGGGACCGCCGTGCACCTTCCGCACCTGCGGGCCGCCGAGGAAGAATTCACGACCGACGTTCCGGAAGGCGCATCGAAAATAGACCGGAGGGGGGACAGCGCGGACCGCTACAAGTATGTCCTCGAAAGTCTGCCGGCGGCGGACCCGATCCAGGTCGCCGAGCAGATCGCCATCATCGACCAGGTCAGCGACGGCCGCTTCATCTACGGCGCGGGCGGCAATACGATCGGCGACCCGCGGCGCCAGAGACACTTCATCGAGTACCTGGCCGTGATGAAGCAGGCCTGGGCGGAGGACGAGTTCTCCGGATATCACGGCGAGTTCTACGACTACCCGATACTGGACCCGCCCGGACGGGTCAGCCCAAGGCCCGTGCAGCAGCCCTATCCGCAGATCGTGCTGCCCCTCGACAGCCAGCAGAGCTTCGTGCCCATGGGGAGGAGCGGGTACTGGATCGCCATTGGCGGTGGCAGTTCGCACAACGAGCGCGGGGACGCGGTGTTGAAGCAGGACGTCGCGAACTACCGGCAGGCGTGGAAGGACGCGGGCCACGGCGGAGAGCCGAAGGTGGTCATCCGCATCAGCGCCCATGTCGGGCCGACGCGCGCGGCCGCCAACCGTGCCATCGAACGCGCGGACAAGATGCACCGGGAACATGCCGCAAGGACCGGACGCACGCGCCCGGCGAATGCTCCCGAGCGCGGGTCAAACCTGTTCGGAACGCCGGACGAGGTCGTGGACCGCATCCACGAACTGCGGGAAGACTTCGGCGCCGACGAAATCATGTGCATGATGATGGACTACGTGCTGTCGCGCGAAGAGGTAAGAGAGACCATGCAACTCATGGCCGACGAGGTCATCCCCAGGGTCAAGTGAGGAACAAGTGAAACCCGATGGCATAAAACTGGACGACGACCAGGTTCGGCGGTTCATCTGCGACGGCGTGGTCGTGCTCGACAGCAGCCTCGAACCCGAGGTCCACCAACAGATCTACGACAAGCTCCATTGGAACAATACGCACGAATTCAACATGGGCAACAACGTGTTGCCCCGTGTCGCCGAGTTGCAGCAGGTACTGGACGACCCGGTCATCCATGGCGCGGTGCAAAGCGTTCTCGGCGACGACTACATCTTCCATCCGCATCGATTCATGCACGTCGCCGAGCCCCTGGACGAGGCGGAGCGGTCCCTGGCGCTCGCGGGCTATGAGAACGGACCGCCCATGGGCGAAGGATCTTCCGCGAACAGTGCCTGGCACCAGGACGGACAGATTCCGAAAGGCCGGACGCGGCATCACAAGCCGCGGATCGCCATGATTCTCTACTTCCCGCAGGACACGCCGGTCGAGCGTGGCCCCACCCGGGTCATTCCGGGCACGCACCTGCAGCCCTTCGTGCAGCAGAGCGATCACCCGTTCGCAATGGTTCACGATGGCATCAAGGCGGGCACGAGCTTCCTGATTCACTTCGATATCGCCCATGCCGCGCTCAGCAACCTCACGGACTCGACGCGCTACATGCTCAAGTTCATCTACCTGCGCAGGCGCAACCCGGTGGCGCCGAGCTGGAACGGCGGTGAGGGGGCGTGGCGGACGCCGGAGACGCGCCTCGCCAGGTACGATCACAGCACGGCCTGGTCCTGCATCTGGGACTGGATGCGCGCGGCGCCGCGTGCCAGCGGCGGGGCGGGGTCAAACGAGATCCAGCGGCTGGTCGGTTCGCTCAACTCCGCCGATCAGCCCGCCCGCATCGATGCCATCTATACGCTGGCCGAGATGGGCGCCGAAGCGATCGGGCCGCTGCGGGAAAGCTTGCTGCAGTACGCTGGCCAGCAGCGCGAAATCGCGCGTCCGTACCACAAGAGCAAGGCGGGCGCATTCGTGCCGACCGACAATCCCAACGACCGTCGTTTCAGTGACCATGCGTTCGTGCCGCAGGACGAGGCGTACGCGCTCGGAGCCATGGGCGAGGTCGCATTGGGCACGCTCATGGAATTGGTCAGGCACGACGACGACTGGATCAAGCTCAACGCGGTGTACGCGCTGGGCGAGGTCGGCGCGCCCGCCGCTTGCGCCGTGCCGGACCTGGCCGAACTGCTGGACCATGAACTGCACCAGATGGCGCGGGTAAGCCTGGATTCGATGGCCTACATCGGCACCAACATCCGCGCCGCGCTGCCCGCCATTCGCAAGTTGCTGACCGTCGACAATCCGGCCTGGACGGAGCCAGGCACCAGTCGTTGGAGCGGCCAGGTTCAGGTGAGGTTCAATGCGATGTGTGCGCTCTTGAACTCGGATATCCCGGCCGACGAGATCGATGACCTGCTGGTCACCTGCCTCGACGATGAATCGGCCTATATCCACGCGCTGGCGCTCGAAGCCCTCACGCGGCCGCGCGCTGGCGAGGATCGTCCGGGGCTGCGTCACGCCCTCGACTATCTCCACACGCATCGCTGGGACCACATGCTGGCGAACGGCAAGTACGTATTCTGATTTGCGACGGGCGCTCTTGAGTGGGACCTAAAGGCAGCAGGCTCGCCGACAGGCTCGCCAACAGGCTGAACGACGAGCAGGTGCGGCGATACATCTGCGATGGCGTGCTCGTGCTCGACAGCGGCCTCGAACCCCAGGTTCATGAACAGATTTTCGACAAACTCGAGTGGAACGCCGAGCACGAGTTCTACATGGGCAACAACGTGCTGCCCCGGTTTGCCGAGTTGCAGCAGATACTGGATGCCCCGGTCATCCATGGTGCCCTGACGAGCATTCTCGGCGACGGCTACATACTGAGTCCTCACCGGTCCCGGCACGTCAGCGAACCGCTCGACGAGGCGGAGCGGAAACTGATGCTCACCGGGAGGGAGCACGGGGCGCCCATGGGCGAGGGGTCGTCGGGCAACAGCGCCTGGCACCAGGACGGCCACATCCCCATGTCCCGGGCGCGCTATCACGTCCCCCGGATGGCCATGATCCTCTACTTTCCCCAGGACACCCCGGTCGAGCGCGGCCCGACCCGGGTCATTCCGGGCACGCACCTGCAGCCGTACCTCAGAAAGAGCGATTATCCGTTCGCGTTCGTTGCCGATGACATCAAGGCGGGCACGTGCCTCCTTATCGACTTCGACATCGCGCACGCGGCGCTCAGCAATCTGACGGATTCGACCCGCTACATGATCAAGTTCATTTTTCTGCGCACCCGCAACCCGGTGAAGCCGAACTGGGATGGCGGCGAAGGGGAATGGCAGCCGCCGAAGACTCGTCTCGGCCAGTTCGACCACACCCGGACCTGGTCCTATATCTGGGACTGGATGCGGGGGGCACCGGGCATCGCGACCCGCGACGCCGCAAGGTCAAACCAGATACCGCGACTGATCGGATTGCTGAACGGGACGGATCAACCGGCCCGGCTCCAGGCCATTTACGAACTGGCCGCCATGGGCGCCGACGCCATCGGTCCGCTCACGGAAAGCCTGCTCACGAATGCGGGCCAGGAGCGCGAATTCACGTGTCCTTACCAACTGGACAAGTGGGGCGAATACGTGCCGATCGGCGATCCCAACGAGCGCCGCTGGAACGATGTCGCCTATACGCTGCAGGACGAGGCGTACGCGTTGGGGGCGATGGGCGAAGTTGCCGTGCCGCCGCTGATGGAACTGCTCGAACACGAAGACGCCTGGATCAATATCAATGCCGCCTTCGCCTTGGGTGAGGTCGGCGCGCCCGCCGCCTGCGCCATGCCGGGCCTCGCGAAGCTACTCGACCACGAACTCCACCAGGTGGCGCGGGCGAGCCTGGACGCCATGGGTTGCATCGGCACGAACATGGACGTCGCCCTGCCGGCCATCCGCAGGCTGCTGTCCGTGGACAATCCCGTCTGGCAGGAGGGAATGCTCGCAGGCCAGCGGTACGGCGAGGTGGGGGTCCGGTTCAACGCGCTGTGCGCCCTGCTGAACTCCGATATCGACATGGACGAAGTGGACGACCTGATGGTTGCCTGCCTCGGCAACGTCAATGGCTACGTGCAGGCCCTCGCGGTGGAAGCACTTTCGCGGCCGCGGAACGGCGAGGACCGTCGTGGGCTACGTCACGCGCTCGACTACCTGAAAGCGCATCGCTGGGACCACACGCTGAACGACCAGCGCCTGCTCTGAATATTCGTCCGGCGCCGAAAGTCAACGCTCCGCCACGAAAGCGATGATCGGCGGGTTCGCCATGAACTCGTCCCAGAACGGATTGCCCGCCTCGGACGGGTGCAACGCTACGTCGATCCACCGGAAATCGCAGAACCCCGCACGCTCGAACGCCGCCGCATGGGTCTCCGGCTTCAGGTAGAAGTTGTCGAAACCGAACCGCTCCCCATCGGCATTGAACATCGTGTAGCGGATGGTGTCCCCTTCCGCGAGTGGATGCTTCCAGGTGCGCTCCAGGCCGTACTTCCGCAACGACCCGGTTCGAACCTGGATGTTGCGCACATTGTTGTTCAGCCCGACCAACCGCCCGCCCGGCCGCAGCGCTGCGTGGCACCCCCGGCAGAAACGCAGGAGCTGTTCGGGCGTCCTCGCGTAGTTGAGCAGGTACACCGCCACCGCAAGATCCACCGGTTCGCCGGGCTCGAACGCCGCGGCGTCCGCGCATACGTACTGGCAGCCGAGCGGGTCGCGCCGTTCCCGCTCTCGGGCGAGCGCGATCATGCCTGCGGAAATATCGACCCCGGTGACCTCCAGGGCGCCGCCCTGCCTCAGCAGGCGCGTATAGAAGCCGTCCCCGCATGCCAGGTCCAGCACCGTCTTGCCCCGCACGTCGCCCAGCAGTTCGAACAGGGTGTGCCGCTCGACGTGTTCGCGGAACGGCAGCAGCTTGGACTCCCGATACTCCCGGGCGATCGCATCGTATTCCACCTACAGGTCGTCCAGGTCGACGGCCTTGCCTGTCCGCGACGACTCGAAGATCCCGAAGATGATCTTCATCGTCTCGAGGTTGTCCCGGCCGCTGCTCGTGGGTTCCTCGCCTGTTCGGCAGCAGTCCCCGAAGTGCAGGATCTCGTTCACGATCGGTGTCGGCGTGGGGAGATCCGTGTAGTCCGGTTCCAGCGGTTCGAATGACGGGCGTGATCGCGTCCTGAATGTCCTCGGGGCGCCTGGCGCCCGCGGGGCGGGTGCTTGCACGTCGTCCGCAGGCTTGAGACACACCATGACGGCGCCGAATTGCTCCCGCGCCTGTTCCGGCGTCTCGGGCCGCGTGGTGTGCAGGGTGCCGTCCTTGCCGTATATGACGTACGACATCGGCTCGTGGGACGGCGACGTGGTCCAGTTGCCGAACACGGTCCCGATGGCGCCGTTCTCGAATTCGAGCGTCGCCGCGACCATGTCGTCGCAGTCGTTGATCAGTTGCGGCTGCAACGACTTGCAGATCCCCGTCACGCGCTTGACGTTGCCTATGTAGTAGCGGATCAGATCGAGGTGGTGAACGGTGTTGGTCAGCAGGATGCCGCCGCCCTGCTTGCCGTCGGTCATCCAGTGGCCGGCGGGTTTGGACCCCACGATGCTGATGACCGCGTGGGTCTGAATCGCCCGGATCTCGCCGAGTTCTCCGCCGTCGAGGAAGCGTTTCACGGCCCGGGCGTTGGGACCATGGCGGAGATGCTGTGCGACCATGAGGGTCACGCCCGCCGCGGCGGCGGCATCGATCATGTCCCGGCAGTCCTGCAGCGTGTGCGCCATCGCTTTCTCGACAAGCACGTGCTTGCCAGCGCGGGCGGCCGCAATCGCCGGAGCGGCGTGCTGGTCGTGCCCGGTGCAGATGTCCACCGCGTCGATGTCGGCGTCACGCAACATGCCGTCGAGGTCCGTGTAGACGGCATCGACGCCGGCCCTCCCGGCGTACTCCCGCGCGGCCTCTTCGATGACGTCGCACACGGCCGTGAGCCGCACGCGATCCGGATGCTCCAGGTACGCGGCCAGGTGGGAATTGGAAATGCTCCCGCTACCCACCATCCCGACTTTCAACGGCTCGGCCATGCTCCGCTCTCCCCGTGCGTTGCTACGGAAGGGAAGGATAACCGACTATGATCGGCGCACCGATCACGCCACCGCTGCAAGCCCGTTCTTTGCAACCAGCGTCAGCAGCTTCAGCGAAGCGCCCCGCGGTCGTTTCTCGCCGCGTTCCCATTGGCTCACCAGACCCGTGGTCACGTTGAGATGGCGGGCAAACACCGCTTGGCTCACGTTCTCCCGGGTCCGGAGCGCGCGGATCTCCTCCGGTGCCATATCCTCGACGGGCGTGAGGCACATTTCGTCGAAGGCCCGCATCGTGCGCTTCGCCATCACGCCCGCCTCCGTCATGCCAAGCGCGGTCTCATGGACCGATGCCAGCACTTCGCTCTTGTATCGCTTAGCCATTGCAATTCACCTCGCTGATAGTTCCGTTCGCCAGCATTGCTTCTAAATCGCGTTTATCCAGCTTGAACATCTCGTCTGCCAGCTTCTGGAGCGCCCTGAGCTCGTCGGGCCGCAGGTTCGCCCTGTCGCTTTTCGCAAATCCATGGGCGAGGAACGCGAGTTCTCCCCGACGAAACAGCACCAATGCGCGTACGCCCCCCGATCTGCCTTGTCCCGGCCGCCCGATGCGTTGCTTGATGACGCCACCGCCAAGATCCGCGTCGACCAATCCCTTCGAAGCGCGGTCCACCGCCTCGCATAGCGCGGCGTCCGAAATCCGCTCGCGACGCGCGAAGCGGTCGAACGGCTTGGTCTTGAACGTTCGCAATCCGATTCTCGCGAGTGCCTGTGCATACGCACATTCTATAGCACCAAGTGCGATAATCATCAACGGCTCGCCAGGATGAGCCGAGTCCGATCCCGGATTTCCGCGTCTTGTGTAATCGGCCTATTCCCGGGTCTGACCTACAATTCAAGCACCCCTAAACGCTCGTCCAGCAACCTCCGGTAATGCTCTTTCTGATTCAACGGCAGAAAGGAGCAGGCGATGTGGGCCCGGCATGCGGAAACGGCCCGCGCCAACTCTGCCTGAACGTTGCGGATCACCTTGTCGGGAAGCCCGAGCCGCTCTTTGGCGAAATAGCCCGTCCAGGTCTTGCGGCTGAGACCGCGTTTCTTTCCTTGCAGCGGTAATGCGGTCTCTTCGATTGTCTCGATGGACTTGCCGAGAGCGAGGAAGGCAACTGTGGTGCTGAGAAAGTCGTAGGCGGGGGCGAGTTCGACCTTGCCCTGCCTCGTGATCAGCGAGAAATTCTTGAGGTGCATGTCCTCGTTGCCTACCAGGAAGTTGAACAGGCTTCTCTTCAGCAGTTTCACTTTCTCGATCGCCGGGAACGTGCAGTAGTCGTCCAACAGTCCCACCAGCCGTTCCATGCTGAAGTCGTACTTGGTCTCGCGGCCGAGACCGGCGAGCTGGGCAAAGTCCTCCACGGCAACTTTGCCTTTGTGTCCCGTTCGGTCAAAGCGGCGTACAAAGTACGACCAGGTACCGTCAGCACTTCGCACGATCCCGCTAACCGGCACTTCGATCCCGCAGAGCTTCGCCAGGTGCATGGTGAGGCCCTCGTTCTCCGGCAGGTTGGGATACGTCGCGTGCTGCGGCTTCAGCACGAATCGACCGCCTTGATTGGCGATCACGAAGACGCCCGCTTTCGCGTCGAGCCGTACGCTCAACTTGGGTTGAACGCCCTGAATCGACATCTTTCCGGCGCGGACGACAGCTTCCTGCCGCTGCTGTCCCGCGTCGTAAGGGAAGTCGTTCAGGCGTTCGAGGTTTGGCGATAGCAGACGCAGGCCTGCGCGGGAGTATCCTGCCTCGCCGCAGGGCTCGTAGGTGATGGGACACCGATTCATGGCGTCTCCTCGAAGATGGTCACCGCCCCGACGACATCCTCGCCGACTGCAACAAGCTGCCCGAACAGGTCACCTCGGTCGATCTTGCGCTGGCGCAGGAGGCCATCGAGCATCTCTCCCTCGGGGAGCAATCCCTCGAAAAAAGGCGGGAAGCCGTCGAACCGGAGTTCCCGTTCCGATAACGGCATGGTCAAGGACACCGGAGCGCCGTCATAGGCATCGAGATAACGGAAAACAAAACTGGCCGGCCCATGCTCTTCAAGCACACCCGCCGGTTCGCCAAATACGAAGACCATTGCCCGTCTCACGAAGTCGAGTCCTCCTCACGCGCCCCTTCGGGATCTGTCAAGGCGGAATTGCACTCCGCCATCAGTGGGCCATCGAGTACCAGGTCGATGTTGAGGACGCGCAAGACGGCCATCAAGGTTGCCAGCCGAACCGTGGGTTTGCCTTTTTCGATGTCGAACACCGATGTCTTGCCGATCCCCGCCAGGTCCGCCAGCGCATGCTGGCTCAATCCGCTACGCCGCCGATGGAACCTGATCGCATTGCCGATCAACTCCGATGAGGTTGCCTTCATGGATGTTTCATATTTCTACCGGTATAGCGGTATTTTGGGGCAGGAAGCCGTCGACATCAACCACTTTCCATCAATATTTACTGTCGGGGCGGTAAATTTGGTCAGAAGGGTCGGCATGCTCGTGTAATCGTTGCGAATTACATCCACATTACCGCCATAACGGTAATTTTCTGCATCGCGTCTTGGAAGCCCGACTTATCCGACGGGTGTGAATGTAGGTAGACTTGCATCGGGTCAAGAGCCTTTGGCCCGGAGAGCCCGAGGGGATCGAGTTTGAATTGCGTGCGCGAGCCAACGCGCTATCGACACCGGTGTGAGTGGATTGGTCACTCGAATGCTGGTAATCGCCTGTGACTGAACCGCCTCGGGTACTCGAACTCGGCAGCGGCTTTTCCGCGGCGTACGCCGGCAAGCTGCTGGGCGATCACGGTGCCGACGTGGTGAAGGTTGAGCCGCCCGAAGGCGACACGACTCGCGGGCGTGGGCCGTTCCCGGGCAACAGGCCGAATGCCGAGCAAAGCGGGACGTTTCTCGCCCTCAACCTGAATAAACGCGGCGTATGCCTCGATCTCAACACCGAAAGCGGGCGGGCCGAACTGCGCAAGCTCATTCACTGGGCCGACATCCTGGTCCACAACTATTCCCGTTTGCAGGCGCGGGCGCTCGGTCTCGATCCCGCCACGCTAAAGGCGGAGCGCCCTGATCTCGTGGCGCTTTCCATCACGCCCTTCGGCAACACCGGGCCCTACCGTGACTTTGCCGCGGAGGACATCACTGTCGCGAACGCGGGCGGTTGGGCGAATCTCTGTCCACGCACGCACACGGATCCCTCGCTGCCGCCGCTCAAGGTGTTCGGAAACCAGGCCGCAATGATGGCGGGCATCGCCGGTGCGACGGCCGCGCTTGCCACGTTCCGCGATGCGCGGCGGTCGGGGGTGGGCGATTACATCGATCTCTCGGCGCAGGCCTACATCGCGTCGGGCCTGGAGGGCGCCATCCCGGGGTATACGTACCAGGGAGTGATTCGCAGACGCTACGAACTGAATCCGTGGGGCACCTTCGATGCGCAGGACGGACCGATCCTCATGCTTTGCATGGAGGAGAGCCAGTGGGAGCGGATCGTCGAGTTCATGGGCCACCCGGAGTGGACCGAGCTCGAGATGTTCGCGAACCAGCGCACCCGGCACCAGAACTACGATGCCATCATCCACTTCTATCAGGAGTTCATATCGGATTGGAACGCGTTCGAGCTGTTCCATGCGGGGCAGGCCCGACGCATCTGCCTTGCGCCGGTGATGAACTTCGAGCAGGTCGCATCCGACAGACACCTGCGCGCCCGGGACGGGTTCGTGACCGTCGACCACCCCGAAACCGGACCTGTCGAATACCTGGCCCCGGCGGTGTTGACGACGTCGGGACGCGCTGAAATCCGCCGGCCCGCGCCGCGCCTTGGAGAACACAACGCTGAAGTGCTCGCGAATGTCCATCCGGCGTCACGTCCTGCGGAATCGGAGGCACGCCTTCCGTTGGATGGCGTTCGCGTCATCGACCTGTCTTGGGTCTGGGCAGGGCCGTTTGCCGCGATGCATCTCGCGCACCTCGGCGCCGAGGTCATACGTTGCGAGTCTTCCACGCGCCCGGATCTTTACCGCAGGGGCGGGATCTCGAACCCGCCGGACGGCATGGAACCGTCGTTGAATCGCGCCGGCATGTTCAACCAGTGGAACCAGGGCAAGAAGAGCGTTGCGGTCGATCTCAGCGATCCGCGCGGGATCGAGATCGTCAAGGGGTTCGTCGCCGAATCGGACGTGGTGTTGCAGAACTTCGGTACCGGCGTGATGGCCCGGCTGGGGCTGGGTTACGAAAAACTCAAGCGCATCAACCCGCGGATCATCCTCGCGAGCATCAGCGGCTACGGCCAGGTCGGGCCGTATCGCGAGTACCTGGCGTATGGACCGGCCCTGGTGCCGCTCACCGGGTTGGCTTCGGTGACCGGATTCATCGGTGGCAAGCCTGACCTTTTCGGGCCCTCCATACCGGATCCGACTGCCGGTATGACGGCGGCCTGGGCTGTCGTCTCCGCGCTCGATCAGCGAGAGCGAACCGGCGTGGGGGACCACTTGGACATCTCGCTCTGGGAAGCCACCGGGGTCCTGGCGCTCGAGGCCTGGATGCAGTACGCGTTCGACGGCACCCAGCCGGAGCGCATGGGCAATCGCGACCCCTCGATGGCGCCCCACGGCTGTTTCGCCTGTCGCGGAGACGACGAGTGGGTGTCCATCGCGTGCAATGGGGATACGCAGTGGTCGACGCTCGCGGCGCTCATCGATCCGGCGCTTGCCGGCGACGACCGTTTCCTCACCCTCGAGGCGCGCAAGCAGAATGAGGATGCGCTGGAAGAGATCGTCTCGGAGTGGACCGCCGGCAAGGACCGCTGGGAAGTCACGTGGCTGCTCCAGGCCCAGGGCGTGGCGGCGTTTCCGAGCTTCACCACCGAGGACATCGTGAGGGACCCGCATCTCAATTCGCGCGGCTTCATCGAGCGACTTCTGCACCCGGAGGTCGGTCGCCGAGCCCACGTGGGAATCCCGTGGCGTCACGATCGGCGGCCCAACGGCGTGCGCGCACCCGCGCCCTGCCTCGGGGCGGATACGGACACGTTGCTGACCGAGGTCTTGGGTTACGACGCGGCCAGGATCAAGAAACTTCGCGACAGCGGCGTGCTCAGGTAATGCCCGCCCTATGCCTTGGCAGTTCTTTCCCCACGAACATGCAGCTCGCCGGAAAGGCCGTGAATCTCAATGTGCGCGTCAAGATTCAACACTCGCCAGCCAGGGGGCTCCGGTCCTCAGAATGTCGCCGTGAATCCTGATCTTGTCCTGCAGGCTGCCAATGAGAGGAGCAAAACGGTTGTCGTAAGGCAGGACACGCGCCACGGGCTTGCCGTGCTTGGTAACCACCAGACCGTCCGGATCAAGATGATCGATCAGTGACAGGCACTGTTCTTTGAACTTTGCCGCGTCGACGGTTTTCAATGCCTTGCTCCCAAACAGTGCACGGACCATATGACCACATTCTGACCATGGGAGGGCTGAATAGCACTCACGCTGCCTACGATAACCCCTAATGGCTTTTCCGACTTGACGCAATAACGGCGGGTCCGGCTGGTCTGCGAGATTTCTTTTTCGGGCGTAGAATGAGGTCAGATCCAAGGGAGGAACTTAAATCATGGCAGAACCAGCACAAATAGCGGAAGAAGTAGCACCGCTTGGACCTCGCGAGCGCGCGTGGAAGGAAATCACCGATCTCGGTCTGCAGAGCTACGTTGCGGATCTCGATGCACACGGCTACTGCGTCATGCCGCCGGAGATCGCGAATCCGAACAATCTCTCCGGGCGCTTGCTCGAAGCATTGTTAAACGTCGCCGAGCGGCGCAACGGCGAACGTCCCGACGTGGTGACCGGCGCCACGCACGCCTACAAACCGGCCCTGCTGCACGGCTATGACTCCGCGCGATATGCGAAGGACGGAACCGAGCTTGAAGCCGGAGAAGAAGAGATCGATCCGGCCCTTCTGGCGCAGGACGACGCGGTCGATTCGCCGTTCGGCGATGGCATGGCGTTGATCTTCAACGAGGAGGAGGTGTTCGCGGAGGCGGTGATGAATCCGCCGCTGCTCGCGCTGGTCAACTACCTCGTGGGGCACAGCGGGGTACTGTCGTCCATGGGATGCTGGATGAAGGGTCCATGCAAAAGCAATTTCGCGCTGCACTCCGACTCCGGGTTGCCCAATCCGCTGCCTTCGATCGCCTACCAGGCCCAGTTCACGTACGTGTTGACCGATTTCGATCGGGAGAACGGCGCGACCTGCATCGTGCCGGGCAGTCACAAGTGGTGCCGCCGGCCAACGGACACGGAGGCGGCGCTGCTTCCGTACGAGGAAGGCGGCAAGGACCAGGCCGTCGTGATAGAGGCCCCGCCAGGCTCGCTCGTCTGTTGGCACGGCAACACCTGGCACGGCGCGTTCAACCGCATAGCGCCGGGGCTGCGGGTAAGCATGACGGTCTACTTCGTGCGGCAGTTCATGCGGCCGCTCGAGGACTACATCGGACGGGTGCCGCAGAAGCTGCTCGACAGGTACGGGCCACGGTTCGCGATGGCGCTCCAGCAAGGGTGCGTCCCGGGGGCCACGACCCAGAGTTCGCGTGTGGCGAATACGGCGAGCGCCGAGAAGGTCCGCACGGCATACGAGCGGGAGGTCGGGGTCGACCTGGGGTCGAAGGGCGACCACTACGCCTAACGGGCGGATACGCCGGCAACGACGGTTTGACGCGGCAGGCCATGGGGCTTGCCGCATGTCGGGTTATGCGTTCGGGCGTAAAATGACCGCATAAGCAAGGGAGGAGGGAGTCATGGCAGAAGCAGCAACCGCGCTGGAACCCCGTGATCGCGCGTGGAACGATATCTGTGAACTCGGCTTGGAAGACTACGTCGCGGATCTCGACGCAAAGGGCTTCTGTGTCATCCCACCGGAGATCGCGAACCCGAACAACCTCGCCGAGCGGATGCTGGCCGCCCTGCTCGATATCGCCGAGCAGCGCAACGGCGAGCGCCCCGATGTAGTGACCGGGGCCACGCACGCCAACCGGCCACCCCTGCTGCAGGGTTTCGACGGCCAGAAATTCGCCGAAGAAGCGAAAAAGGAGGGGAAGGACGCACCCCCGCCGATCCTGCTGAAGGAGCCCAACGTCGTCGATTCGCCGTTTGGCGACCGCATGAACCTGATCCTCTACGACGACGACGTGTTCGCCGAGGCGCTGATGAATCCGCCGCTGCTGGCGCTCGTCACGTACCTGATCGGCTACAGCGCGATACTGTCGTCCATGGGCTGCTGGATGAAGGGGCCGAACAGGAGCAACTTCCCGCTGCATTCGGACTCGGCCGTACCGGAACCTCTGCCGCCACAGGCCTACCAGGCGCAATGCACGTATCTCCTGACCGACTTCAATCGGGAGAACGGTGCGACGTGTGCCGTGCCGGGAAGTCACAAGTGGTGCCGCAAGCCAACGGAAAGGGAGGCCAACCTGCTGCCGTACGAGGAAGGCGGAAAGGACCAGGCCGTACTGCTGGAGGCCCCCGCGGGTTCGTTGGCCATCTGGCACGGAAACACCTGGCACGGCGCGTTCAACCGTACCGCGCCGGGACTGCGGGTGAGCGCGACGGTCTACCTCGTGCGGCCGTTCATCCGGCCGATCGAGGACTACGTCGGCAAGGTGCCGCAGGCGTTGATCGACAAGTACGGACCGCGACTCGCGATCCTGCTCCAGCACGGCTGCGTTCCCGAGTACTCGACCCAGGGCGACCGCGTGAATTTCACCCAGCGCGCCAGGAAGTACGTTGCCGCGTACGAGGAGTCGCTCGGGAGCGCGCTAGGGTCCAAGAAGGATCTCTATCACTAAGCCTTGAAGGAGCCGCGCTACGCCGTTTCGATCTTTGCTGGCGCACAGGCGCGCATCACTGCCCTGACTGACTCGAGGCCGGGTCTCGCTGCCACGACCCTGACGATCGCGGTATCGAGCCCCTGGGCCAGGCGCTTGAACGCCGCCGCCGCACCGTCGGCGGGCCCAAAGTAGCCGACCGCACGCAACACATGCGCCGGGAAGGCTTCGGCGACGTCATCCGCACTCGCGCCCTCGTTCCGCATCGCGTCCAGCTCCGCCAGTTCGTCCGAGAACCCCATCCGCTCGAAGTGGGCTCGGTAGCCGAACTGCCGCTCCCGCTGGGTGGGAACGCTGCCGCCCAACGCGTATCCCGCTGTTGCGTTTGCCAGCGCGACACGGGCCACGTCCTCATCGTCGTCGATGCAGATGCGGATGTATTCGGCCATCTTGATCTCCGACGGATCTCGGCCGGCCCGGGCGGCGCCGGCGTCGATCCTTTCCCGGCTCCAGGCGACCTGTTCCGGCGTGCACCAGTTTAGCGATGCCCCGTCCGCAAGCTCCCCGGAGAGCTCCAACATTCTTGGACCGAGGGCACCCAGGTAAACCGGCGTGCGGGGTGGCGGCGAAATGCCGAGACGCATGTTCCGCAGCGTGACCGTTTCTCCCTCGTAGTCGACGAGTTCCCCCGCCACCAGTCCGCGAATGACCGTCAGGTAGTCACGCATGAGCGTCAACGCCGAGATACGGCCCAAGCCCACGTTCCGCCGGGCCGCAGGCCGGTGCGCGGCACCGGTACCGATACCCATGACGAAGCGCCCGCCGGTGATCTCGCTGACCGTGCCGCCCGCCATGGCGAAAGACACGGGTGTCCTGTACATCACGGGAGATACGCCGATGCCCGTGCCGACGCCCTCCGGCACCGCTTCCCGGCTCGCCATCCACCGCTGGACACAGAGATGAAACGAGTCCTGCCCGGCGCCCTCCGGCGTCCACATGCTCTGATAGCCCAGCTCCGCCGCCTCCCGGGACAGCACCGCCTGGTCCGCCCAACCCATGCCCAGCCTTGCATCAAGGCCCAACCCGATTTCCATGCTTCAACTCCGGTCCTTGCTTGGCCACGCCGATCGCCCCGCGCCGGTGCATAATATACGTGCCGGAGCACACGCTGATTCGGCGGGGGATGGGAGGAACACCGGATGAAGCCCCGGGGCATCAGGTTGAACGACGAGCAGGTTCGGCGGTTCATCTGCGACGGCGTGCTCGTGCTCGACAGCGGCCTCGAACCCGAGGTCCATCGGGACATCTACGACAAGATTCAGTGGAACAATACCCACGAGTTCAACATGGGCAACAACGTGCTGCCCCGGATCGCCGAGTTACAGCAGGTACTGGACACCCCGGTCATCCACGGTGCCCTGCAGAGCATCCTCGGCGACGAATACATGCTGCATCCGCACCGGTTCATGCATGCCAGCGAACCCCTCGACGAGGCGGACCGGGATCTCTCGCTGAACGGCAGCGAGCACGGTGCGCCCATGGGCAAAGGGTCATCGGGAAACAGTTGCTGGCACCAGGATGGGCAGATTCCGATGTCCCGGGCGCGCTATCACGTGCCGCGGCTCGCCATGATCCTCTACTTCCCGCAGGACACCCCGGCCGAGCGCGGCCCGACCCGGGTCATTCCGGGCACGCACCTGCAGCCGTACCTCAGAAAGACCGACTTTCCCTACGCATTCGTGGGCGATCAGATCAAGGCCGGGACCTGCCTCCTCATCGCGTTCGACATCGCCCACGCCGCGCTCAGCAATCTGACCGATGCGAGCCGGTACATGGTGAAGTTCATATTCCTGCGCACCCGCGCCCCGGCGGGACCAAGCTGGGATGGCGGCAAAGTGGCATGGCGGGCGCCAAAGACACGCCTCGGCAGATACGATCACACCGAGACCTGGTCCTATATCTGGGACTGGATGCGGGGCGCGCCGCGATTCGCGAACGGCAAGGCATCGGTCTCGAAGGACGTGGCGAAGTGGATGGGTTTCCTCCACGACACCGACCAGCAAGTTCGCCTCAAGGCCATCTACACCCTGGCGGCGATGGGCGCCGATGCCATCGGACCGCTCAAGGCAAGCCTGCTGAAGAATGCCGGCCAGCAGCGCGAATTCACCTGTCCCTACATGATCGACAAGTCGGGCGCGTTCGTACCGATCGGCGATCCCAATGTGCGCCGCTGGAACGACGTCGCCTATACGCTGCAGGACGAGGCCTACGCGCTGGGCGCCATGGGTGAAGTCGCCGTGGAGCCGCTAGTGGGGTTGCTCGAACACGACGATGCCTGGATCAGGATCAACGCCGCCTTCGCCCTTGGCGAGATCGGCCCGCCCGCCGCGCCCGCCATGCCGGAATTGGCGAAACTCCTGGACGACGAACGCCACCAGGTTGCGCGGGCGACCCTGGATGCAATGGGCTGTATCGGCACCAACATGCGCGCCGCTCTCCCCGCCGTCCGCAGGGTGCTGACGGTGGACAATCCGGCCTGGCGGCGGCCCATGGGCTCGAACGGCGACAGGTACGGCGAGATGGGGGCCCGGTTCAATGCGGTCTACGCGTTGCTGAGTTCCGATGTTCCCATGGACGAGGTGGATGACGTGCTGGCTACCTGCCTCGACGATGGATTCGGCTACGTGCAGGCCATGGCGCTCGAAGGCCTCACCCGGCCGCGGGGCGGCGAGAACCGGGCGGGGCTTCTGCATGCGCTCGATTACCTGAAGACGCATTGCTGGGACCACACGCTGGCGAACGGCCAGCGGGTGTTCTAGTGTCCGCAATGATGGAATGGGAGAGCGCCAGGTGAGGCCCAACGGTATCAAGCTGACGGACGAGCAGGTTAGGCGTTTCATCTGCGATGGCGTAATCCTGCTCGACAGCAGCCTGCCGCCCGAGTTCCACCAGGACATCTTCGAGAAGATGGAGTGGAGCAACAGGCAGGAATTCAACATGGGCAACAACGTGCTGCCCCGCATCGCCGAGCTGCAGCAGTTGCTCGACGATCCGGTCGTCCACGGCGCCGTGCAGAGTGTCCTCGGCGACGACTACATGCTGCATCCGCACCGCTATATGCACGCCAACGAACCGCTCGCGGAGGAGGATCGATCTCTCGAGCTGACCGGGTTCGAGTACCAGCCGCCGGTGGGGGAAGGGTCCACGGCGAACAGCGGTTGGCACCAGGATGGACAGTGCCCGCTCGGCCGGTTCCGGCACCACGTGCCCCGGATCGCGATGATCATCTATTTTCCGCAGGACACGCCGGCCATGCGCGGCCCGACCCGGGTCATTCCGGGCACGCATCTGCACGCCCTCCTGTTCGATAGCGACTTTCCGTACGGACTGGTCGGCGACCACATCAAGGCGGGTACCTGCATGCTGACAGCCTTCGATATCGCCCACGGGGCGCTCAGCAACCGGACCGATTCGAGCCGGTACATGTTCAAGTTCTGCTACCTGCGCACGCGCAACCCCACCGGACCGAGTTGGGACGGTGGCGAGGTGGTTTGGCAGGCGCCGGAGGCGCGGCTGGCACAGTTCGACCACCATAGGGCCTGGTCCTATGTCTGGGACTGGATGCGTGGAGCGCCGCGACTCGCAGGCCGCACCGACGCGCCGACGAGCGATACAGGGAAGTGGATGGGCAAGCTCAACGGCGCCGACCAGAAGGCCCGGCTTGAAGCGATTTACGAGCTGGCGGCGATGGGTGCCGAAGCCATTGGGCCGCTGCGGGAGAGCCTGCTCCAGTTCGCCGGCCTTGGCCGCGAAATCCCCCCGCCGTACGACCCCTACCGGAAAAAGCCCGACAGGTTGACGCCGGATGACGAAGAGCGCCTCGTGCGCCACTGGAACGACGGTGCCGTCGTGCCACAGGATGAGGCGTACGCGCTGGGGGCGATGGGGGAGGTCGCAGTACAGCCGTTGATGGATTTACTCGGCCACGACGACGCCTGGATCAAGATCAACGCCGCCTTCGCCCTCGGCGAAATCGGCGAGGATGCGGCCTGCGCCATGCCCGAGCTGTCCCGGCTTCTGAGCCATGAACTCCCCCAGGTGGCGCGGGCGAGCCTGGACGCGATGGCGTTCATCGGCACCAATACGCGGATTGCGCTGCCGTCTATTCGCAGGCTGCTCACCGTGAACAATCCAGACTGGCAGGAGCCAAGCCCGCGCGCTGGCTGGACCGGCGAGAACCAGGCCAGGTTCAACGCCATGTGCGCCTTGTTGAACTCCGATATTCCCATCGAGGAAATGGATGACCTGCTGATTGCAAGTCTCGATGACGAGACGGGCTACGTGCATGCGATGGCGCTGGAAGCCCTCACCGAGCGGCGCGATGGAGAGGACCGCCCGGGGCTACGGCGTGCACTGGACTACCTGATGACGCATCGCTGGGACCACACGCTGGCAAACGACTTCCGCGTTTACTGATTCAAGCTAGTTTGAATCAAAACAGCAGGAAAAGCAGGATGAATCCTACAAGTAGGGCGAACCAGAACCATGCAAAATTGCGCGGAGAACTACTACTGGCGCCGCTGCCCTCCATGGCGTACCGATAGGGTTCATTTAGGCGCACGCCGGAAGCTGCCTTGTCTAGGAACATGTCGAGTTGATGTTTGCCGACCTTGAACGTCTGTCGGAGCCTATGCGTGAAGTCCTCTTCGTCTTCGCGAAGGTGTCGTAGAAGAACCGGCAACTGTGCCTTTGCCGCTTGGTAGATGAGCAGCTTTTCCTGTCGCCGCAGGTGGTTAAGCAGGTCCTGCTTAACGTGTACGTCTCCGGCAGATAGCCAATTGAACCGGGCCTCAAGAGAATTAGGAATTTTGTATTCGTCTACTACTTCCTCGATGTGATCTTGGATTGTCAGAATTACGTCTTCAATCTCTGCGTCGGGGCCGACAACAACAACCTTGTGTGACTTCGGCCCCACATGGTTCCAGAGATTTTCCGTTAGCCTGTATTTGTCCGCGACAGGCATCCTCGGCGGAAGCAGCGAAAACAGCCTGCTCGCTACCAATCCACTCATGTGGACCCTGCCCGATTTCCATTTCGAGAACGTCCGTTCTGCGTAGGTTTGCGCTCTTTCCCCAAATTCCCTGCCGTATTCTTGGAATAGAACATTCAGGCGCTGCGGGGACAGGGAGAAAAAGTACTCCTTCACGTCGGCGTCAGAGCCTCCCAGCTCCAACGATAGTCTCTTTGCTTCCCTTATGTGCTCAAGCGCACGTTCTCGACCGATGTTCCGCTTGTATGGGCGGCGATACCCGTATCGAGAGCTTCTGTAGGACATCGATCAAGAGTTCATCTACGTCCGCGTAGCAAGTTCATAGCTCTATGCAACATCCCGCTCCTTGGGCCTGTTTGAAATATCACCGAGACCACGTATTGCTCGCCAGAAATCTCTCGCTTGACCTGCATCTGGGCTCCGGTCGAGCGTAGGTCTTGACCTCTTCGTATGAGCGGTGTCACGACCTCACTGAATTCAGCGGTGAGATTCTCCTTCTCTTCCGGAGTTAGAGACGATCGCTCGAATCGACGTGAAAGTTCCGCCGTCGCCGTTTCGATGTTGGTCTCATCGGTTACACGAACGGTCGTCTTGAACATTGCCGCTAATTTGCAACAGCCATAGCAATTAACACTGCTGCAGCCAACGCACCTAACACATAATAGGGCGTCCAGTCCCGTTCTCCCGTCTGACTCTTGGTCAGCTTCCCTGACTTAGCCCGGTCGGTGTTGCCCATTATGACTTCTGTTCGGCCTACCGCAGAAGTCTGAGTATGACTGATTGTGACGGAGCCGCCGTCTTCGGTAACCTCCTTTGTTGTTTCGGTCATCTTTCGAAGAGACGATTCTAAAGCAGCTATATCCATGTGTAGTTCTTGGGCTTTAGTGTTGAGATCCAACATCCCGCGAGCGTAGTCTCGCATCAAACTTGTGCGCTCTTCTTCTGGCAAGTAGGACAAATCTAAAGACGTTCTTGGCCCTAACGGGACGGACATTGGGGGTGTTGGCTTCGTTGGGGTAAGTTCCTTGCCTGGCTCTTCGCTTTTCTCGGGCATGATGGCGTCTCCATTCCAGTGCTCAAGGACAGCTCGCTGTGAGGTCGCTGCGTTGATCCTGTCCATCAAGGGATGGTCGCATAGGGATTCGGGGGCTGCAAACTGGGTTTGGTAGCGAGTAGTGTGACTGGTCGCACATGACGTCGCCGAACCCTTCGACACGACGGAGTTCCCATCGCGCCTCGTTGAGAACCCGAGTGCACGGTCCAACAGCGGCCCGGTGTCCCACTGCACCCGAGCCCAGACCCGACTGTCCCAAGTCGATAGGGTTGGTCGGGGCAAAGACGCCGCCAGTCATAGGTGTGGATCACATGGCCTTAGCGACCGAACCGATAGCGCAGCTTGACCACCAGCGTGTCGACCAGCGGGTCGGAGAACGCGTCGCCGTATAGCTGACCGAAACCATCGCGAGGGGTAGCTATGGGATCGTCAAGATCGTAGGCGTTCGGAAGGTTGCTGCCCCTCGTATAGACCACGAACAGGTCGGAGAGCGGCGCGATCTGCCAGCGGTAGCGTAGCTGGGCGATCAGCCGGCTGATGGTGAAGTCGTCGCTCTCTTCACCGTCGCCGCGCGCGCGGGGCTGCAGTTGCGGCATGCCTTCCACGATCCGCAGGAGTTCCTGTTCGGTCGCCCGGATGCCGGCCCACTGCATGGTCAGCCGCAGTTGCTGGCGAGCGGTGATGAAGAAGTCCATCGCCAGCTTCGGCTGCAGGTCCGCGCCCCGGAACGTCGCGAAATCCCCTTCGTCGAACACGTACTGCAGCCAGCCGTCGCGCTTGCGGTAGTTGACGTCGAAGTCGACGGAAAAGCGATCCGCCGGCTTGAACGTGAAGCCGGCACCGATGGTGTAACCCATGCCGCCCAGATCCTCGCTCAGGGCGGCCAACTGCCCGCTCCAGCTCATGATCCTGCTGGTGTCCGTGCCGAACGACAGGTCGACGCCCTTGCGGGGGCTGATCCGGTAGGCGCCGTGGCCCCGACTCTCGAGATCCTCCCAGCGCTTCGGGAAGTAGCGCAGCGCCACGCGCAACTCGTTCTTGTTGCGGAACGTAAAGGCGTTCGTGAGAGAGGTGCCGTTCAGTGTGACCTGTCCCTCGCCGTTCCGAAACCGGCCGGCGGCAAAGCGGGTGCCGAGCCGGCGCAGGCCGAGCACGTTGGTATGCACGAGCGACAGGGTGTAGAAGGCGCCGTACTGATCGTTGCGGCCGAGGAATCCGAGGTCGTTGATGTTGAGATGCTCGTCGAACAGGTCGACCCGCAGGCTGTGCCGGATTCCCGGGCGCGGGGTGTAGTCGATGTCTGTCCAGACGCCGTAGCCGCGCTGGCGGCCGTCCACGTCGTCCGGGCAGGCGGGCCTTCGTTTGGTGTTGTCGCCAGCGGGCGTGCAACGTACATCGCTGGCCAGGGACTGAATCTCCATCCGCAACTTGCCGTCCGCCCGCGAGAGTTGCGTATCGAATCCCTGGACCAGGGCGCGATGCAAGGGATGGTCGAGGAGCGTGCTGATGTAACCGATGGACCTCCTGCCGGCGCCGGAAAGCTCGTACAGGACGCGTGCAACCGCGAAATTGCGTCCGTCTCCGGAGATCGTGGTATCGACCGTAGTTTCGTTCGCGTCGGTCACGGTCGCGGGAATCAACGGATCGTCTTCGAAAGCCGCCAGCATGCCGTAGCGCACCGAACCCGTCTGTCCGACCACCTTGGCGGCGCCGAGGAGGTCCGTCGGCTGGGAGAGGCGGTGGCTTTCGACATCGATGTCTTCTCTGTACATGAGGATCGCCGCGCCGCCGATGCGACGCGTGTTGAGCACGCTCGAAGGGGGGCGCCTGCTTGTGGATATGGTGGGCCTCGCGCCGCTGAACTGGGAACTGGCGCCCCTGCTGCGCCGCTGGAACGCCGCGGCGGAGCGTCCCGAAGTGTTGAAGATCTCGCTGCCTTCCACGAAGAAAAGGCGCTTGTCGGGGAAGTAAGTCTCCCTCGCGGTTAGATTGATCACGGCGTCGTCCGACTCGACCGCGCCGAAATCGGGCAACGCTGTCGCTGCGACCTGGAAGTAGGGCGACGGTCGCCAGAACATATCGACACCGGCGCCGAAGTCGTTGTCGCCGTCGCGGTTGTCGAGCGCTGCGGAGGCGTAGGGAAAGAGATCGAACTGTCGCTTGGGGGCGACATCGGGCACCTTCATCGGCTGCAGTGCGGACATGAACCGCGCACCGCTTGCGGGCAGGGCGGGCCAGCCCCAGCGTTCGTCAATGTAGGCAACCCTGCGCCTGGCGTAGAAACCCATGGTTCGTTCGCCGTCGGCGGGTGGCATGGTCATCATTGACCACGGCAGGAACAGTTCGGCGCTCCAGCCATCGGCAAGCTCCGCCGACGCGCTGTCCCACGGACCGTCCCATTCCCGCGTGTGGTTTCGTTCCGGCAGGACTTTGCCGTCCATGACAGACCCGCCCAGATTGACCGTGAACCAGTAGCCGTAGATTCCCTCGCCGGAGGTGTCCAGCGTGATGCCCCAGCCATCGCGGCTGATGTCTTCGTCCCGGGACGACAGCCGGGCGATCAGGGACTCGGGAGGCTGTTCGTTCCAGACGCCGATGTACAGGCCCCGGTCGGTGTAGAGGAACCGGGCAAGAGTTCGGAAACGCGTCCGATCCAGGGTCTCGGGCTCGACCACGACCATGTTGTCGTAGCCGGCGACCTCCTGCCAGATGGGTTCGTCGAGCTTCCCGTCGATGGCGATGTTGACCGCGTTGTAGCGGGGCACGAGGATGGCCTCGCCATCGCTGGGCGATGCGAGCGCGTCGTGCCTGGCTACGACTGTTGCTTGAGATTCCCTCGCGAACACATACGGGGCATCTAGGCCTGAGCACAAACCGGCCACGACCAGCAAGGCCGACAGAAGATGCCTCATGGACTCCCCTTCGCGCGAGGGGGCAGGTGAGTTGGATTGGCTGTCCTCGGGCGAAGTGCTTCGTTCAGGTGCGCTACCGGATGCAACGGGACGTTATTGCGATTGCGGACACTAGCTGCGAGGGGGCACTTCGTCGAAGGTGCGCCCTTGGCGCTCGGCCTCGACACGACGGCGGTTCCATGCCATCCACTCCTCGTCTGCTTGCGCCCTGCCCTCCGCCTTGTGCTTCTCGATCACGGGAATGACGTATCGGTTCACCATTGCCTGATAGAAAGTCATTGCAGTTTCTCCCATCCAATTCACCGGTCGCGTCAGCAGCATTGCCAGCATGGCTGTCCCGATGCCCACGTTGCCGAACTCTCCGAGGACCGCCAGGACGAAGTCGACTGCGCTTTGCCAGCCGACAAGCGAGGTGTCCGCCTGATCCATCGCGTTATAGCCGATGCGCAACAGTGCCACAAGCCAGAGCACGGCGACGATTCGGAAGAACGTACCGGCACCTCCCAGGGAGCAAGCGTCTACGGGGAGCGTTAGCGACCCGGGACGATTGTTCCATGGGAGACGAGTAGGGCCGGGCCACAGGGCGACGCCGAGGGCGTCGGCCTGTGGGGCACCTTTGCCTTGATGCTCCAGATGGAGACGTGGTCTTCCAATCGGGGCGTTGGCGACGGCAACAGCCAGCGCGCCCACTTCCATATCATGGGACTTCTTCGACCAATCGTGTACTGCCAACATAGGGAAGAGAAAGCAGTCAGTCTGTAGGAGAACCCTTCTTCCTGGCGTGCGAAAGGGCGGCAATCACGACAGGGATGCTCTCACTCCGACGGTGACTCTCCGTAGAAGTCACCATCGAACGCGTCCACGGTGGCGAATACCTCGACGGCGTTGCGTCGCAACCGGGTAAGCTGCCTGACCGGTTTGCCGATGGGAAGCATGGCCGCGACCGCGTGGTGGTCGGGTATGCCGAACAGCGCCTTCACTTCCAGCTCCCTGGCGACGACGAAGGTGGTAAGCGTGCCGCCGAGCCCCTCGTTGCGCGCCGCGAGGAGGATATTCCAGACGAACGGATAGATCGACGCGCCCGGTACGACGGCGATGCGTGACAGGTCCTGATCCATGGCGGCGACCACGGACAGATCGACCGTGACGAGCAGCAGCACCGGAGCGTGGATCAAGCGCTCGATGAAGCCAGGTGGAATCGGTGTGGCATCGATGGTCGCCTGGTCAATCTGCGCCGGTTCGATGGTGTTCAGGGGATTCGCGCCGGCCTTCACCTCCGCCAGGTAACGCCTGCAGGTGGGCTCGATCAGCGATCCGAGGGCCGTGCGCTTTGCCTGGTCACGGACGACGATGACATGCCAGCCCTGCCGGTTGCCTCCGCTCGGTGCGAAGCGCGCATTGTCGAGAATGCGGCGCACGACTTCGTCGGGCACGGGGTCGGCGGTGAAGTCGCGTGCGGCGAATGTCGTCCGCATGGCTGCATAGGTTTCCATCGGGCCTCGCCAAGCTGTTGCAGGTTCTAACGAACGGTACCGGCTTACCGGGGGAGGGTAAACACCGCACTAAGGGCTTGAGGGGTTATGGACTCCTGTATTCACTTTGCATCTTCGAGCAGGTTCTCCCGTATGGCGTCCTGCGTGGCCTCGTTGACGCCGATGCTGCGAAGGAAGTCGAGCGGGCCGCCGTGGACTTCTTCCAGGCCGTCCAGGAACACGCTGATTGCGTCTTCGCGGACGCCGGCGGCACGCGTGAACGTTTCGCGGCTCATTCCATCGGGAAATCCGGGGCCGCTTGCGACGAACTCCACGTGGCGAGTCACATCGCGATTGGTGAGGGCGTAGTCCGCCTCGATCACGGCGCGGTCCACTCCGAGGATGGAGAGCAGCAGGGCTGTGATGACGCCGGTCCTGTCCTTTCCCGCCGTGCAGTGCAACAGCACCGGGTAGGCGCCGGCGTCTGCCAGCACTTCGAAGACGCCGCGCCAGGGCTCGGGGGCGAACTGAAGGTAGGCGAGGTAGCGCTCGCCCAGCGTGCCCGTCTCGCGGTTGAGTTGCTCGTAGCTTCCGCCCGGGAGCAGGGATAAACCCACGTAACGGGAACCCAGCGTTGCGAAAGGACCGCGGCCGCAGTCCCGCACTTCGTCGGGTCGGCGCAGGTCGATCTGCGTTCGGATACCGAGGTTCGCGGCGCGTCCCAGGTCGCCGAGCGTCATCCGGTCCTGGCGTCCGGCGCGGAAATAGCGGCCCCATGGAATAGCGCGGCCGTCGGCGGCGCGATAGGCGCCGATGTCGCGAAAATTGAAACAACCTTCGAACGGGTGATGCCGGGTTTCAAAGTCGTCGATGGTCGGGTTCCTCATTGCATTCGTGTCTCTGGCTGTTGGGCGCAAACGGTTCCAGTTCGCCACCGCCGTTCTGACGATTCACGGATCGATACCATGCCTCGATTGTCGCGCAATGCCATCTCCGCCGCCATGGTGCGCACTGTCCGACCCGAGGAAGCCGGCTACGGCGGTCAGCCGGCGGAGTCCGGGCCCTGGGTTTGCCGGCGGCGCAGGGCGGCGGCGCGGCTCTCGCGGGCAAGCGCGAGGTCGGCGTCGGACAGGGTCGAGGTCCAGTCATCGAGGAGCACGGCGTCATCGTAATCGTCGTCGCTCACGTAACCCGGCATGACGATGTAGAGCACGTGGACGTCCGCTCGGCCGCCGTTCGAGAACTGGACGGGGATGCCCGCTTCGGTTACCACGGCTGCGCTGGCCTCGACCTCGAACTCGTGCGGGACGGACTGTCCGCGCTCGACGGTCGTCACGGTGAGACGGCCGGACACGACATAGGTGATCTGCGTGACGAAGGGATGCACATGGATTGCGGAAGTCACGCCGGGGCCCAGTCGGCCTGCGGCGGCGCTGAGCGCGCTCGAGAAGCCTGGAAGTTCAACTCCCGCCGGGTCGTCCATCGGATTGAGGAACGGGTCGATCTCGGTCCCGTCGTGCGCGGGGACGAAACCCCCCGGCTCGAAAAGCGTCTTCACGGTAGCGAAAGCCCCCGGGGCGCCCGGTCAGCGCAGCAGCCAGGCGCCGAACCGCTCGTTCATGTCATCGCCATTGTCGGCCCACCACAGCCAGTCGCTGCGCAGGGCCAGTTTCGTATTCTCCGGTGAGTTGGGCATGTGCGGATTCATCGTGATACCGGTTTCCAGGTGGGTGGACACCAGCGCGTCCGCGGAGCGGCGCGAGGGGCTGTAGGCGATATAGTGGCTGATGGCGGCCATCGAACTTGGCCGGGAGGCGAATGCGACGAGTTGTCGTGCGGCGTCGAGGTTCCTGGACCCGGATATGATCGCGAGGTTGCTGATTTCGAGCACTTGCCCGTGCCAGACGATCGTGAACGGCTGGTTCTCGAGTACCTGGGCATTGAAGATCCGTCCGTTATAAGAGGTGGTCATGACCACCTCGCCGTCGGCGAGCATCTGCGGCGGTTGCGCGCCCGCGTCCCACCACACCACCTGGTCCTTGATGGTGTCCAGCTTGCGGAATGCCCGGTCGACGCCTTCCTCCGTGTCGAGAACGGAGTAGATCTCCGAAGCCGGGACGCCGTCCGCCATCAGGGCGAACTCCAGATTCGCCAGCGGTGTGCGGCGCATGCCGCGCCGGCCGGGGAACCGGTCCAGGTCGAAGAAATCCTGGATGACATGGGGCACCACGCCCGTCGTTCGTTCATGGTTGTAGGCGACGACGGTGGAGAAGAACAGCATGGCGATGCCGCAATCGCTGATCAGGTCGGGGTAGAAGTCGTCCTCGGGCACCGAACCGTCGGCGCCCGGGGCCAGCAGCGAAGGGTCGAGAATCTCGAAGAGTCCTTCGTCGCAACCCCGGACAAGGTCGGGAAACTGGATGTCCACGATGTCCCAGTGGACGCTGCCCGCCTCCACCTGAGAACGTACCTGCGATAGACCGCCGTTGTAGTCTTCGAGGAGGACCTGGATGCCGGTCTCGGCGGCGAAGGGTTTGAGGTAGGCCTCCTCGCATGCCTTGGCGTACGAACCGCCCCAGGACACGACCGTGACGGACTCCGCCCACGACAAGGTGGCGCCGAGTCCGGTCAGAAGCGCAATAGCGATTCGACAGGCCGAGATTTTGTGCACGCTTTGTTTCTCCTCCAAACGTCTTGATCGTATCACTTGACCATCTCGATCGGTCTATAGTGATCCCCGGCAAGGGAGGCGGAAATGAACGAACTCAATGGGAAAGTCGCGGTCGTGACGGGCGCCAGCCGGGGGATCGGAGAAGCCAGCGCGCGAACCCTCGATGCGGCGGGGGCGCGAGTCGTGCTCACCGCTCGCACCGTCTCCGACCTGGACAGGGTCGCCGGCGAACTATCGAACGATCCCGTGGTGCTGGAAGCTGACCTGTCGGCACCGAGGGCTGGAACGGAACTGGCCGGGCGGATCCTGGCTGCGGTGGGTGGCGTGGACATCCTGGTGAACAATGCCGGCATACCGATGCGGCGAAAACCCGAGGAACTGACCGAGGAGGATTTCGATCGCGTCTTTTCCATCAACGTGCGCTCCCTGCTCATGCTCACCCTCGGGCTTGGCCCGTCGATGATTGCGCGAGGCGGCGGATCGGTTATCAACATCTCGTCGGCCGCAAGTCTTCGGGGTCCGCTCGGCCGAGTGGCCTATGCGGGCACGAAGGGCGCTGTCGATGCGATGACCCGGGCGCTGGCCGCGGATTGGGGACCGAGCGGCATTCGGGTGAACGCCCTTTGCCCCGGTCTCATCGCCACCGCCATCTGGGAAGCGGACCGCCGCGACATACCCGGGCTCTCCGAGCAACTGGAAGAACGGATTGCCCTCAAGCGCTGGGGCTATGGAGACGACGTCGCCGATGTCGTTCTGTTCTTCGCGAGCGATGCGTCGCGATACGTGACCGGCGAGGTTGTGGCGGTGGACGGCGGGCTGGCGAGAGTGAGCGCCGGGCCGCGGCAGAGGAATTGACACGGGAGGCGCAACGATGACCACGCTGTACCGCAATGGGCGAGTATTCGATGGCGAACGCATGATCGACGGCCACGCCGTGCTTGTCGATGGCGAACGGATCACCCGGGTCGCGCCGGAAGGCGAATTCGAAGGCTTCGCGGACGAGGAGGTCGACTGTTCGGACGGTACCGTGATGCCCGGCCTCATCGACTGCCACGTGCACCTGCTGTTTCGCGGCGAAGCGGACCCCTTTGCGGCGCTCGAGAAGCTGGACGCGGCGCATGCCGTCGTGCGCGCGCTGGAACATGCCGCCGACACCCTGCGCGGAGGAACGACGTCCGTGCGCGACTGCGGTGGCCGCGAGTACCAGGAGTTCGCGGTGCGCAGTGCCTGCAACGAGGGGCGGTTCCCCGGACCCACGATTCGCGCCGCCGGCAAGATGATCTGCATGACCGGCGGACACGGCAACCGCATGGGGCGCGTCGCGGACGGCGCGGACGAGGTGGTCAAGGCGGTCCGGGAACAGGTCCATGCCGGTTGCGACCTCGTCAAGATCATGGCGACGGGCGGCGTCATGACTCCGGGCGTCAATCCGGAGGACGCGCATTACTCGGCCGGGGAAATGGCCGTCGGCATCGCCGAGGCGAAACGCTTTCACAGACCGACGGCAAGCCACGCGCAGGGCGCGGAGGGGATTCTCAATGCGACGCGGGGCGGCGTCACCTCCATCGAGCACGGCATCTTCATGAACGAGGAGTGCTGCCGCGAGATGGTGGAGCGGGGTACGTTTCTCGTGCCGACGCTCGCGGCGTTGCGCCATATCCTGGCAAACACGGAAGCGGGCATTCCGGACTACGTCATCGAGAAGGCGAGCCGCTGCGCCCGGGCGCACGAGCAATCCGTGCGCATGTTCCGCGATGCGGGCGGCCGCATCGCCCTGGGTACCGATGCCGGGACGCCTTTCAACCTGCACGGCCGCAACTCGGAGGAACTCCGGTTCATGGCGGATGTCGGCCTGACCAACCTCGAGGCGTTGCGGGCGGGCACTTCCAACGCGGCGGATCTCGTGGGACTCGACGACCGGGGACGCATCGTCGAAGGCGCGGCTGCGGACCTCCTCGTGGTCGATGGAGACCCGTCGCGGGACATCGAGGCCGCGGCGGACCGCGCCCGGCATCGCTGCGTGGTCAAGAACGGAGCGGTGGTCTCACAACCGGCACGTTCTAACCGTGTACGCTATGGAACCGCCTCGCTAGCCAAGGAAAGTAGAGAATGCAGGAATTGAAACGCGTCGGTGTCGGTTCATCGGCAAAAATCTCGGGAGTCCTGAGTGCGATTCTCGGCCTGATCGTCGGCGTCGTATTCGCATTGTTCGCGTTGGTCATTCCCGAGACTGAAGGCATGTGGAGCTGGTGGCCCGTTCACCTGGTTGCCTGGCCGATCGTTTACGGCCTGTTCGGCTTCATTTTGGGTGCGCTCTACGCGGCGCTCTACAATGTCGTAGCCGAGTGGATCGGCGGGATCAGG
This sequence comes from Candidatus Azotimanducaceae bacterium, assembly GCA_965203615.1. Lineage (GTDB taxonomy): Bacteria > Pseudomonadota > Gammaproteobacteria > Pseudomonadales > Azotimanducaceae > VXNE01. The sequence continues at coordinate 1,577,845 of OZ241900.1, read as the reverse complement.
GTCGAACTCGTGTAGGGCGCGACGAGTGGGGCGCTTACATGGACTGACTACTCCACGAGGTCCATCAGCTCAACTTCGGGCCTTCCACCGGATACCGGACCGAGCTTGGCGGCACCGGCCTTGAAGGCGTCGGATTGGCCGTGTTGCCGCAACGCCTCCGCATCTTCGTACTGCTCCATGACGAAGTAGGCGGTGGGATCGTTCCGCGACTTGAACAGCAGGTAGAAGACACAGCCGGGTTCGTTGTCCTTCACAGCCTGCTGCAGTTCCTTGAATCCCGATTCGAACTGGGCGTTTGTCCCGTCCTTGCAACGCAGTTTCGCGACGATTCCAATGCTCATGGCAACTCCTCTATCCGTGGTTTTAAGTCCGTGCCGGCGCGCTACGATTTCGCTTTCGCCGCGTCCCACGCAGCGAACGAGCCGCCTTCCTCCGCCAGCCGCTTCAACAACGGTGACGGCCGCCAGGCGTCACCATATTTCTGGTGGAACGCCAGGATTTCGCGGTAGACGTTGTCGAGCCCGACCTGGTCGGCGTAATACATCGGTCCGCCCCGGTACTTCGGGAAACCGTATCCGTAGACGAATACGACGTCGATGTCGCTGGCGCGCAGGGCGATGCCGTCATCGAGTAGCTGCGCGCCGATATTGATCAGCGGGTACAGGCAGCGCTTCAGGATTTCATCGTCATCGAACTCTTCGCGTTCGATGCCGAGTTCCGCGGAGGTTTCCGCGATGACTTGTGCGACCACGGGGTCCGGATGTCCCCGGCGGCTGCCTTCGGGGTAGGTGTAGAAACCGGCATTGGTCTTCTGTCCCAGGCGTCCGAGCTCGCATAGCTTGTCCGGGACGATCTGGTTCAGTTGCTTTTCCTTGACTCCCGCCAGCTTGCGCGCCCGCCAGCCCAGGTCGAGGCCGACCAGGTCGGCCATTGCGAACGGACCCATGTTGAAGCCGAAGTCGTAGATCACCTTGTCCACCTGCTCGGGCGATGCGCCGTGCAGGATGATCTCGGCCGCCTGGCGGGTGTAGCCGCCGAGCGTATGGTTGCCGATGAATCCGGGTGCGTTCAGGGACATCACCGGGATTTTGCCGATGGCCCTGCCGAGCGTCATGGCAGTGGCGAGAGTCTCCTTGCTGGTTTCGGCGCCGCGCACGACTTCGAGCAGTTGCATGATGTTGGCGGGACTGAAGAAGTGCACGCCCACCACGTCACCGGGACGCTTCGTCGCCGCCGCCATCTGGTCGAGGTCCAGGGCGGAGGTGTTGCTCGCCAGCACCGCGCCGTCCTTCATCGTGGCGTCGAGCCGGGCGAAGACCTCTTTCTTCAGATCGAGATTCTCGTAGACCGCTTCGATCACGATGTCCGCGTCGGCGACCGCGTCGTAGTCCAGCACCCCCTCGATGAGGCCGAGGCGCGCATCGCGCTCCGATTCGCTGATCCTGCCGCTTCTCACCATGCGTCCGTAGTTGTGTTCGATAACGGCCAGTCCCCTGTCGAGCGCTTCCTGGCTCGCTTCCAGCACCTTCACGGGGACACCGGAGTCGGCGAGGCTCATGGCGATCCCGCCACCCATCAGTCCGCCGCCGATGGTTGCGGCGCTCGTGATTCGTTTTGTCGGCGTGTCTGCCGGGATGTCCGGAATCCGGGCCGCCTGCCGCTCGGAGAAAAACACGTGGATCATCGCCCCGCGCTGCTCATGGGCGACGCACCTGTTGAAGTTCGCGCGCTCCTGGCGTGAGGCCTCGTCGAAGTCCTCGATCTCCATCGCGCCCTTCAAGCATTCGAACGCCATCTGGCCGTTGAACTGGCCGCGCATTCGCCGCGCCAGGTAGGCCTCTCCGGCCTTCAGGACATCGGGATTCTTCCGGTCGGCGTCGATCTTGTCGCGCTTGTGGCGGACGAGGGGATAGGGTCCGCCTTCGGCGACCCTTGCCTTGGCGAAGGCGATGGCACCGGTCACGAGGTCTCCCTCGAGAATCGCGTCGATGAGACCCAGTTCGAGCGCCTCTTGCGTCTCGAACGGATCACCGGTGAGGATCGCCTGCATGGCGCGCTCCACACCGATCAACCGCGGCACGCGCTGGGTTCCTCCGTCGCCGGGCAGAAGGCCGATCTTGATCTCGGGCAAGCCGACCGGCGCTCCGGGTGCCGCGACCCGGTAGTGGCAGTACAGCGCGAACTCGAAACCGCCGCCGAAGGTGGTGCCATTGAGGGCGGCTACCACCGGCTTTTCGCTCTCCTCGATGTAGGCGGTTGCCGGTCTTTTCGGTTGCTGGTCCGGTGGCGGCGCTCCGAACTCGCGGATGTCGGCGCCGGCGATGAATGCGCGTCCCTTGCCGGTGATGACCACGGCTTCCACGGAGTCGTCGGCGAGTGCCGTTTCCATGTGTTGCGAAAGGTAATATCGCACGCCGGAGCTCATGGGATTGACGGGCGGGTTATCGATGGTGAGCAGCGCGACGCCGTCCCGCACTTCGTAATGGACCGTTCCGATAAGGGCCACAACAGTTCCTCGCTGGTATGAATGGCGGCGAGTATACGGTTGTCCGTGCAACCACGATACGCTGACAGGACTGAACCACGCCCCGGGCGTTGGTTCCCCTTATGGGGTCCCCGCGTGGCGGACGCCGCCGATTTCTGCAAAAATCGCGGTTTTTCGGGGGCACTGCGGGTGAGCGTAGCCCGACGGCAGACACGCATCGTCTACGATGCCTTCATGGACCTGGTGGGCGCGGGCAAATCCCTCGTCGGCACCGGGGATGTGGCGACGTACATGCGTGATCGCGATTTCCCGCTGGACGCGTGGGAGATACGCGGCGAGTTCTTCGAGCTTCGACAGATGGGACTGATAGACCTCGACGCCGATAGCGCGCAATGGTTTTCGGTTCCGGGCGGGGATTTCGATTCGGCGCGGGCCGCGAGTTGGGGCGATGGCGCTGCCGCTTCGAACGGGCAGGCGGAAGACCAGTGAATTCAGAACCACGCAGGAAGCGGCCACGTCGCCTGTTTGACCACCGCCTCCGGGAGGCGTCAGCGTGAGTGACCCGGACGATATGGCCGATACTGGCGGAGAAGCATCGAGCGACGCTTCGATCGACTTCGAGGACGCCCTGGCCCAGCTCGAAGAGCTCGTCGAAAAGATGGAGACCGGCTCGCTCAGCCTGGAGGAGTCGTTGCGAGCCTTCGAGCGCGGTGTCCGCCTCGCCCGACACTGTCAGACTGTCCTCGAGCAGGCGGAACTCCGTGTCAAGGCGCTCCTTCAGGACGGCAGCGAGGCGCCGGTGCCCGACAGCGGCGCAAGTGAAGATGATCTTTGACCGCGAGAAGTTTGCGGCCGACATAGAAACCGTTCTCGAAAGCCACCTGCCGCGGGGCTCGGACATTGCCCCACACCTGGTGGAGGCGTTGCGCTACATGGCCCTGGGAGGCGGGAAGCGTCTGCGTCCAGCGATTGTCTGCGGCACCTGTGTCGCGCTTGGCGGGTCGATGGAAGCGGCGCTCGATCCGGCGGCGGCGGTCGAGTTCCTTCACACCTATTCCCTGATACACGACGACCTGCCGGCCATGGACGACGACGACATGCGCCGCGGGCGGCCGTCGTGTCACGCCGCGTTCGATGAGGCGACAGCCATCCTGGCCGGCGACGCAATGCAGGCTCTTGCATTCCAGGTGATCGCTGGTGCCGAGAGCGTGCCGCCGTCAACCCGGGCACGGATGATCGAACTCCTTGCGGCGGCGGTGGGCTGGCAGGGGATGGTGGGTGGCCAGGCCTTCGACATCACCGCTACCGGCGCGGAAATCCTGCGGATCGAGGAGATCACGCAGATGCATGCGGCGAAGACCGGCGCGCTGTTCAGGGCTTCCGTGCAACTCGGCAGCCTGGCGGCGGAGCCGGACATCGCCGCGGCGAAGTTCCGGGCGCTGACCGCCTTCGGCGAGGACGTCGGTGCGGCGTTTCAGATCGTGGACGACATCCTGGACCTGACACAGTCGAGCGAGACCCTGGGCAAGAACGCGGGTTCCGATGCGGAGCAGGGAAAGAACACCGTGCCGGCGGCGGTGGGCCTGAACCGGGCGCGAGCAATGGCAATGGAGGCGCACGAACGCGCCTTGAGTCAGCTTGGGCCGCTCGGCCTCTCGGACGGACCGCTCGCGGAGCTGGCGGACGCCGCAGTTAATCGCATCTCCTGAGACGCAGGGCGTCAGGGAACTGCGCCGGCCAAACCCAGTGCGGCATGCACCACGATCACTGCAAGTAACGCTGCGAAGATGTCGTCCAGCATAACCCCGAATCCGCCCTGAACCCGCTCCTCGGCCCACGACACGGGCCAGGGTTTCCAGACATCGAACAGGCGGAACAGCAGGAAACCCGTCGCCATGACGAGGACGTCCGAGGGAAGGCATGCCAGGGCGAGCCAGACGCCGGCGATTTCGTCGAGAACGATGGCCGGGTCGTCGCCGAGGCGGCGTCTTGCGCAGAGACCATGCAATAGCCACGTGCCCGCGACGATCAGCAGACCCGTGCCCGCGAACTGAACGACCGCGGGCGCCTGCGCGAACGCCAACCACCAGATCAGCGCGCCGAGCAGCGATCCATAGGTTCCGGGCGCGCCCGGCAGCAGGCCGATGCCGAAACCCGTGGCGAAGAGAACATCCGGCTCCCGGAGGTCCCCTGTCGTGAGTACGCTGGTGCGGCTATCCGAAATGCCGGTATCCCTGTGCGTTGTCTGTCAATCGGACGCGGCCGTGGTCGAATATGGAGACACCCTCTCCGTCGATCACTTCGCCGATTGCGGTGATCGGCGCGTCCACATCGGGCCGGTCGCTGGCGGTGAACAGGAGCTCGTAGTCGTCGCCGCAGGTGATTGCGGTGTCGGGCATGACCCCGGTCATGACAGGCACGGCTTCCAGCGTCAACCGCGCGCCGACGCCGCTCGCGCCGCAGACGTGCCCGAGGTCCGCCAGCAGCCCGTCGGAAATGTCGATAGCGGAGGTCGCCTTTCCCCGCAACGCCTGGCCGAGTTGGATTCGCGGTTCAACGCGGTAGAAGCGGGGGTCGTTGAGGATGCGGGCGGCATGTCCGACGCCCAGCGCGCCGGAGACGAAGATCGTGTCGCCGACACACGCGCCTGAACGCAGCAGGCGTTCCCCGGCCGGAACGAGTCCGTGCGCCGTCACGGAAACGGCCAGGGGACCGCGCGCGATATTGCCGCCGACGACGGGCGCGCCGTAGCGCCGCGCATACTCGGCGATGCCCCGCGCGTAGGCTTCTATCCAGGCAATGTCGGCGTCGGGGGCCGTGAGGGACACCACGCAGAAACTCGGTTCGGCACCCATCGCCGCCAGGTCCGACAGATTGACGCCCATGGCCCGGCATCCGACCAGATCTCCCGGGGCGTTCGCGGGAAAATGCCGGCCGGCGACGAGCGTGTCCGTTGTCACCGCGAGTTCGAATCCCGGCGGGACCGATACGATGGCGGCGTCGTCGCCAGGCCCGACGAGCACGCACTCGCCGGTTGCGGCATCGCCGAGTATCTGCGTGATCCGGTCGATGATCTCGAACTCGTTCATTGCACTTCTTCCGCCCGAAAGTCGCGAGCGACGCGGTCCAGCACGCCGTTGATGTACTTGTAGCTGTCTTCTGCGCCAAAGGTCTTCGCGAGGGTGATGTACTCGTCGAGCACGACCTTGAACGGAACGTCCGGGCAGGCGCTGAGTTCGAAGGTCCCGGCTCGCAGGATTGCGCGCTCAACCTGGTTGAGGTCGGCGACCTTGCGGTCGAGATAGGGCGCGAAAGCGCTGTCGAGATCGTCGGTCTCGTTGATGATGCCGTGCAGACACCGGTCGAAGAACGCCCCGTCGGCTTTTTTCAATGTCCCGCTGTCGGCGAACTGCGAGCGAATCTCACAGGCATCATGCCGGGCGACCTGCCATTGGTAGATCGCCTGTACCAGCGCGCGCCTCGCGTGCCGGCGTGACCAGGTGGACATGGCTAGAGGTTGGCCAGGAGATCGGCCATCTCCAGCGCCGTCCGCGCGGCATCGCCGCCCTTGTCGCCGGCCGCGGGATCGGCACGGTCGACGGCCTGTTGCATGGTATCTGTCGTCAATACGCCGAATACCATGGGCGTGCCCGTATCCAGTGCGGCGCGCTGCAGGCCGCTCGCGCATTGTCCGGCGACGAAATCGAAGTGTGCCGTTTCGCCCCGGATGACGACACCGAGGGCGATCACCGCGTCGGTGTCGGCATGCCGTTCCGCGTAGCGTTTCGCGGCAAGCGGTAGTTCGAACGAGCCTGGGACGCGTATTACCGGCACGCGCCCCACATCGACCTGGTGCTTTTCCAGTACGTCCAGCGCGCCCGCGACCATCGAGTCGACCACGGATTGGTTGAAGCGCGCGGCGACGATCGCGAACCGCTTGCCGCTTCCGTTCAGATCACGTTGTTCGGGTTTTTCGTCGGCCATGGGCGCTTCGCTACCTGCGAACGACGAGGCGCAGGTCCCCGCCGATCATCTCGGACCGGGCGATTCTACCCGCAACAGCTTCCGCCATGCGTGAGACCTTGAGTTCGGCCAATGGCCGCGCATCGCTGCCGAGGAACTTCGGTGCCAGGTAGATCACCCATTCATCCCACAGGTCTTCGCCAAGAAATGCGCCGGCAAGGACGGGGCCGGCCTCCACCAGCACCTCGTTGCACTCGCGTGCGCCGAGGTCGTCGAGCAGGCGGCCGAGGTCGACCCGGTCCCCTTCCTGCCGGTGTATCTCGGCTTGTGCGTGACGGGTCGGGCCGTGCCTGCCGCAGGCGATCAGCGCCGACCCTTCGCCGGTGAGTATGGCGGCATCCTCGGAGATATCGCCCCGCGAACTGACGATCACGCGCAACGGTTGCCGTATCCCGCCGTCGGTGGAGAAACGCGTATCGCGTACCGTGAGTCTCGGATCGTCCTCGCGCACGGTACCGGTGCCGGTGATGATGGCGCAGCTTCTGGCGCGCCAGTATTGGACGTCGTCCCGCGCCGCCTCGCCGGTGATCCATTGGCTCTCGCCGCTCGCCATGGCCGTGCGCCCATCGAGGGACATGGCCGTCTTCAGGCGCACCCAGGGGCGTCCGGTGCGCATTCGCTTGAGCCAGCCGGGATTCAGTTCGCGGGCTTCGGGCATGTCTTCGACTTCCACCTCCACGCCCGCATCGCGCAGGTGCGCGAACCCGCGGCCGTTCACGCGCGGGTTCGGATCGGCCATGGGCGCCACCACGCGGCGAATGCCGGCGGCGACCAGGGCGTCGGCGCAGGGCGGCGTTTCGCCGTGTATGGAACACGGTTCCAGGGAAACGTATGCGGTGGCGTTCTCGGCTGGCCGGGTGGATTCCGGGGCCCGTGCCCTGGCGTCCGCCAGCGCCGCGGCTTCTGCGTGGGCCTGGCCGCGCCACATGTGCCAGCCGCGCCCGATCACGGTGCCGTCACGCACGAGCAGGCATCCGACACGCGGGTTCGGCGTGGAGGTGTAGAGGCCGCGTTCGGCCAGTCCGACGGCGGTACGCAGGTAGAGGCGGTCCGCCGCCGAGATCATCAGTCGCGTACCGTATTGAGGTCCCGTACTACCTCGGAGAAGTCCTGCACATCCTGGAAGTCCCGGTACACCGAGGCGAAGCGAACATAAGCGATGCCGTCCATGTTTCGAAGCTCGGCCATGACCGCCTCGCCGACGGCGCGGGACGGCAATTCGCGCTCGCCGGTGGTTCGCAGCTTGTGCTTGATGCGATTGACCGCGTTCTCCACGTCCTCACGACTGACCGGCCGTTTCTCTAGCGCCCGGTCAATGCCGCTTCTCAGCTTGTCTTCGTTGAACGGTTCGCGCCCGCCGTCGCTCTTCTTGATGCGCGGCATGACGAGTTCCGCCGACTCGTAAGTGGTGTAGCGCTCCGCGCAGGTTAGGCACTGGCGGCGACGGCGCACCTGGTTGCCCTCGGCGACCAGCCGGGAGTCGATGACCTTGGTGTCGGCGGCACCGCAGAAGGGGCAGTGCATGGTCAGCCGCTGGCTGCGTACACGGGAAAGGCCCGGCAGAGGTCGAGGACCTTGAGCCGGACCGAGGCGATCATGTTGTCGTTGTCGATGTCGTCGAGAATGTCGCACATCCAGGTGGTGAGCGTTCGGAACTCGCTCTCGCCAAATCCGCGGCGCGTGCCGGCGGGCGAACCTATCCTGAGGCCCGAGGTGACGAACGGTGAGCGGGGATCGTTGGGCACCGCGTTCTTGTTGACGGTGATGTTGGCGCGCCCGAGCGCGGCGTCGGCCGCCTTGCCGGTGATGCCCTTGTCGATCAGGTCGACGAGGAACAGGTGATTGTCGGTGCCGCCGGATACCACGCAGTGGCCCCTTTCGATGAAGCCGTTGGCCATGGTGCGCGCGTTGGCCACCACGCGCGCCTGGTATTGCCTGAATTCCTCCGTCGCCGCTTCCTTGAAACACACCGCCTTGGCGGCGATCACGTGCATCAGCGGGCCGCCCTGGGAGCCGGGGAACAACGCCGAGTTGAGCCGTCGCTCGAGGCCCGCGCCGGCGTGGGAGAGGATGATGCCGCCGCGCGGGCCGGCCAGCGTCTTGTGCGTGGTGGAAGTGGTGACGTCCGCTATGGGAACGGGATTCGGATACAGCCCGGCGGCAACGAGTCCCGCGACGTGGGCCATGTCGACGACCAGGTACGCGTCCACGCTGTCGGCGATCTCGCGGAATCGCTCCCAATCCATTTTCCGGCTATAGGCGGAGAATCCGGCCATGATTAGCTTCGGCCGGTGCTCCTCGGCGAGGGCCCGCACGGCGTCGTAGTCGACTTCGCCGGTGTCGGCGTCCACGCCGTATTGCACCGTGCGATAGAGCTTGCCGGAGAAATTCACCGGGGAGCCGTGGGTCAGGTGTCCGCCGTCGGCAAGGCTCATGCCCAGGACGCAATCGCCGGGCTCGAGCAGTGCGAGGTACACCGCCGCGTTCGCCTGGGAACCGGAATGCGGCTGGACGTTGGCATAGTCGGCCCCGAACAACGCTTTGACGCGGTCGATGGCGAGTTGCTCGACGATGTCGACGTTCTCGCAGCCGCCGTAATAGCGCCGGGACGGATACCCCTCGGCGTACTTGTTGGTCAGCACGCTGCCCTGCGCCGCAAGCACCCGCGGGCTCGCGTAGTTCTCGGACGCGATGAGTTCGATGTGCTCTTCCTGGCGTCGGTTTTCCTGTTCGATCGCTCGCCACACTTCGTCGTCGAAGCCACGAATCGATAGCCCTTCCGCGAACATCCCTTAAGCCCTTCTTTCCGGTGCGGTGTTTCCCGTGCCGCATTGTACCGCCCGGCGTGCCGCGAGGCGTGAACGAGCCTTGTCCAACGCGAAGTGAGGGTGAAGCGAAGGTCCGATTCCAACGCGAAGTGAGGGTGAAACGGGAGTTCCGCGCATCATTCGGGGATGATCGTGGACATTCAGACGCGGCGGCTACGCACCATCGAGCAGCTTCGTGCCTTTGTGGAAGGCAACGAGGCTGTGGTTTTCCAACCGAGGGACCGGGCCGATGCCTACGGCTTCGTCCGGGACACGCTGGAGCGCTTCGGCTACCGGCGGCTCGGCAAGCGGGACAAGGGGGTGGTTCTGCGGTTCCTGGTCGCCGCGACCGGCATCTCGCGCAAGCAGACGGAGCGCCTGGTGCGGCAGTGGCGGGACACCGGCACGATCCGGGACCGGCGCGGCGGCAACCGCGGCCGGCCCTTCGCGCGCAAGTACGCGGCGGCGGACATCCGGCTGCTGGCGGAGATCGACGAGGCCTTCGGACAGATGTCGGGGCTGGCCACGCGCGAGATCCTGCGGCGCCAGTTCGAGGTGTTCGGGGACGCCCGCTTCGCGCGGCTGGCGACGATCTCCAACGGCCACGTCTACAACCTGCGCCACTCCGCGACCTATCGCGCCAGGCGCACGCTGTGGACGAAGACGCGGCCGGCGACCGCGGCGATCGGCCTGCGGCAGGCGCCGCGGCCCGAGGGCCGGCCCGGCTTCGTGCGCGTGGACACCGTCCACCAGGGCGACCGCGACGGGGTCAAGGGCCTGTACCTGATCAACCTCGTCGACGAGGTCACCCAGTACGAGTTCGTCGGCGCCGTCGCCGGCATCTCCGAGCGCTTCCTGCTGCCGCTGCTCGAGGGCCTGCTGCTGTCCTTCCCGTTCCCCATCCTCGGCTTCCACGCCGACAACGGCAGCGAGTACATCAACCACCGCGTCGCCGGGCTGCTCGACAAGCTGCGCGTCGAGCGGTTCACCAAGTCCCGCGCCCGGCGCTCGAACGACAACGCGCTGGTCGAGGGCAAGAACGCCAACGTGGTGCGCAGGTGGTTCGGCCACGACCACATCCCGCAACGCTTCGCGCCCGAGGTCAACCGCTTCGCCCAGGGCACGCTGTCCCCGTTCCTCAACTTCCACCGGCCATGCCTGTTCGCCACCGAGAACCGCGACGGCAACGGCCGGGTCCGGCGCAAGTACCTCGCGCGCGACGTCATGACGCCCTACGCCCGGTTCCGATCGCTCGCCGACGCCGGGCGGTTCCTCAAGCCCGGCCTCGGCTTCGCGCTCCTCGACGCCGCGGCCACCGCCGAGACCGACCTCCAGGCCGTCCGCCGCGTCCAAGCCGAGCGTCGCGAGCTGTTCCTGCGCATACGCGCCGGCACGGCGCCCGACCGCGCCGCCGGATGACGCCCCCGCCCGGGAACAGTTCGCTCGCCGCTCGGGCAGGGATGGCGACCGCGAACGTGCCCGCCATGGCCGGCGCGGGCCGACCGACCGCTCGAGTCCCATCCAACGCCGGCGGCCGCCATCCCCGCCCACAGCGTGGGTCGCTGCGCGGCCGTCAAGGGTCCGCTGCGCCGGACAGGACGCCCCAAGACAGTTCGCCAAACCCGACTCCCGACTCTTCCCCACCGGTGCCGCAAAACACCGACCGCGGTCCGGCCTCCTGTCCGCCCTTGACCGCCGCTCCGCTCAAACTCCGGCACCTCTTGACCAGCGGCGCCGGCGCACCCAACATCCCGCTCTTCGCAGCAGAACATCCGCACAACCAACCGCTTCACGGATCCGGCAACTTCACCCTCACCTTCTCATTGGACAACGGGGAACGCGGCTCATCGGGGACTGTTTTCGGATTCAACCGGCGCCGATTTGTGCTATACGCGTTGAATGAATTCTGACGGTGTCTCGATTGGGTAGTGCCGGTTCAGAACGAGGAGGTCCTGGTCACCCGTCACCAGGAAATCGGCCTCAGAAACGATCAGGGTGTTCAGCATTGGCGCATCGTCCGCGTCCCTCGGAACATCAACGCCGACCGCATCGAGTTCCACAATTTCAATCCGCAGATAGAAGCGTTGGATGAACTGCTCGATACGGTGGTCGTTCCAATTGAGGATGCGCCGGACTTTCGGATATGCAAGAACTCGGGCAATTTCGGCAAGTTGTTCGCGCGAAGATACGACCTCGAACTGCGCTTCGGACCACGCAGCGAGAATCTGTCCCGGCACGCCGTCTGGAGACATGAGACCGGATACGAGAACATTCGTATCCAGCACGACCTTCATGACTTGTCGGGATGCGTTCGGGCGGCTGTGACCGCTTCGTCTATCAGGGCGTTGATCTCGGTTTCAGATTGGCCGGAGAAGGCCGCTACCATTTCTCCTCGCAAACGGTCGAATTCCTCGTCAAGGTTGCGCAGACGCTCGAACGTCTCAACGTCGACCAGCGCTGCGACGGGCTTTCCCGCCTTGGTAATGACGATTCTTCCGCGTCGGTATTGCACCTCGTTCAGCAACTCGCCCAGTCGCTGTCGCACGGTCATAGCGGGGGCTTCGGAAATCACCACTAGACACCTCAATTGATATGGTCACATCAATTGTAGCATCTAGGATGCCGCGACCCTTCGTCGCGCTCAAAAAGATAACCAATCCGCCGAATCATGCATTCGCTTTCCTTTTTTCTTGGAGGAAAGATAACCAAACTGTCGGCACCGAGAATTACCGGCGACATGCCTCCATTTGGGCAGGTTGCCGCTCAAGATGGCCCGCCGAGCACACGTCAGTCGTTGCGTCATTGGCATCAGCGGAGGGAAACAGCTCAGGCGGCGAGGCGGTCCTTCTGAGCTTCCTGATGCAATTCGCGAACTCGATTGGCCAACTCGTCGACACGCGCCGATAAATCGTCGATTTTTCCGGACAGATCCAACGCGGCCACCGCCAACCGTTTGCCCGCGTGATTGACGTGATAGACGGCTTCTTGGGCGTCACCGTGGGCGTAGATGAGCAATCCCCCTGGCAGGTCGAGCGCGATGGCATACGCCAGGAGTTGATAGAGGTCTGCATTGGGCACCGGTCGATCTTCTATGTTTTTGTATTTGGCATCTCCAACGAACATGCATGTCCGCCCGCTCCACCACGAGAGGTCAGGTTTGAGCGGAATCTTTCCGTCCTTGTCGAGGGTGATAGGCTCGATGCCCTCGATGCCTTTGTCGGACCGGAACGTGCGCTCTGATTCGCGAAGGGACTTCCGCAGAGCGCGCGTCACGAATTCCTGAAACACAACATTCATGTCCATCAGGAGACCCGTTGCACTTACGCCGCCCCGCTCGGTCTCGATGGTGGCATGGCGAAGGATCAGGCGTGCCAGGGTTACGACCTCGCGGTAGTGCCCGTTCAGCCGATCAAACCGAACTTCGGGAACGGCGTTTGGTGCAAACTCGACGAGGGAAACGTTTTCGAGCCTGGCGGCGACGCTCGCCAAGCCTCTGCGCGACTCCGGTCGAATACGCAGTTGGCTGAGACGCGCCGCCGCTGCCTTCACCAGTCGATTTGCAAGCACATCGTCCGTGAACTCGTCGTACCTGACTTCCACGGGAACAGAAATGTCGAACCGCCGGCGGATTTGTTCGTTGATGCGGATGCGTCCGCGCACTGTGTGAAGCGACTCCTCCTCGGTTCGATATCCGTGGAGTAGTCCGCGCGTGAAAGCCTGGTTCGCCGCCGCAACCAGCGCTGGAATCAGCACTTCGATAAGAGATGTCGCGTCCTTGAAGTTGAAACGCTCCTGTCGGAAGTCGATCTCTCCCATGGCGTAAGACGCCAGGTAGAGGACGCGACCGATGGGCAGCTTGGGACGGATGGACACCGACAGGTTCCCGATCTCCAATGCGCCAACATGGGAACCCGGCGTCAGGTGATACCGGTCCTCGGTACCGGGTACTGGGTCGATTGTGAGTGACCGCACTTGTTTCAGAGCGTCACGGTCGCGGACGGAGAGCGTTACCGCCTCGCTTCGTTCGTACTCGGTCAGATCAACTTGCATCGTCCGGGTCCGCGCCGTCGCCCTGTCCATCGTTTTCAGTCTCGCGCCGAAGTGAGGCAAGCCTGAACTCGGCAAGGCGTTTGTCTTCGCCGAACAACCGCTCCTCGATGTAGGGCAGGACGTTGTGCTCCCAGATGAGTTCGACCTTCCCTTCGTCAAGGTCGTTTTTCATGAAGTAGCTCGGTCCGATGGCAGCGTTCCTGTCATCCAGTTTTTCGTTCGCATGGTCGACGATATCGGCGACCCAACGCATGCCCGGTGCGTTTTTCTCCAACCAGCGCTTCAGTAACCCCTTGATGGGAGCTTTGTCCGGGTGGAACTCGACGAAGTGGAATCGACGGCGAAGCGCGAGGTCGACCAGCGCAATGGAACGGTCCGCAGTGTTCATCGTGCCGATGATGTAGAGGTTGTCAGGAAGGGCGAAATGCTTGTCCGAGTACTGCAAGCGCAACTCTTCGTCCCGGTATTCCAGCAGGAAGTAGAGTTCGCCGAATACCTTGGCGAGGTTGCCCAGATTCGAATCTCGTTTGATCGTTCGAGCGCGCCGAGCAATTTGATGTATGAGACAGGAGCATCGACGGATCCATCTCGGCTTGGGCGCAGCGGATGTCGTCGCCGTTGCCGAACACCCAACTGGTGCGCTGGGCGTTAGAATGCTCGTTCATGCGGTATTCCGCCGCGCGAAACACGCCGATGAATTGGCACGATCACATTCATAGCTCGCCGACAATATTGTCGGGTAAACCCGTCGTTCGAGGAACGAGATTGTCCGTGGACTTTCTGCTCAGGCTGTTGGCAGCGGGGTGGACGGAAGATCAGGTGATCGAAAACTACCCACAACTGTCGCGAGAAGCTCTGCATGCGATGTTCGCCTTCGCGGCCGAATGCACTCGGGAAGAGTCGGTCCATCGATTCGGCAGCCGCGCGGTATCGTGAGACTGCTTGCGAACGAGAACATACCTCTCGCGACGGTCGAGGCATTGCGAGCAGCCGGTGAGGATGTCCTATCCGTCACTGAAGATTCCCCGGGAGCCTCGGACGAGGCTGTCATTCAGTGGGCAAGACGAGAACAACGCATCGTGGTCACGTTTGATCGGGACTATGGCGAACTCGTGTTCCATCACCGGCTACCGCCACCCGCAGGCGTGCTATACATGCGATTCGAACCAAAAAGTCCGAAGGAACCGGGCCGCTTCACCGTGGTTAACCGTGACGGCATACGGCAGAGACCCATACGCACAGGAGACACGACGTGATCGTTGAGCAGATCTGGACGGGCAATAACTTGCGCAATTTCAACTACCTGATCGCTTGCCCGGAGACCGGCGAGGCGCTCGCCGTCGATCCGCTCGACTTCGAGAAGTGCCTCTCGCGAGCGAAGGACCGTGGTTGGGACATCACCCAGGTCCTCAACACCCACGAGCACGGCGACCATACGGGTGGCAACGTCCCGGTGATAGAAGCCACGGGTGCCAAGCTGCTCGCCCACAGGAACGCCGGGCCACGAATCGACGGCATTGATGTGGGCCTGGGCGCAGGGGATGTCGTCACCGTGGGGAAAACGGTTGAGCTGTTGGCGCTGGACACGCCCGGGCACACCATGAGCCATATCTGCCTGTTGTCCAAGACGGACGCGCCCGCACTCTTTTGTGGCGATACGCTGTTCAACGCCGGCGCCGGCAACTGCCACGGCGGCGGCCATCCGGAGGAGCTCTATCAGACTTTCGCGGACCAGCTCGACGAATTGCCTGAAGACACCCTCATATATCCGGGGCACGACTACATTACCAACAACCTTGAGTTCACGCTGGACCGGGAGCCGGACAACGACGCGGCGGCGAGGCTACTGCGCGAACTCGAAGGCACGCACGATCCGGACAACCCGATGGTCACGACCATCGCCCAGGAACGCGAGATCAACACGTTCTTCCGCCTGACCAGCGCGACCGTGGTGAAGCGACTCAGGGAAGCGTTTCCGGACCTGTCCGACGAGCCCTCGCCGAAGGAGGTATTCCTGAGGCTGCGCGAACTGCGCAACAGTTGGTAGACCAGGGGGGCCACGCCGGCTTAGCCGATCTTCATTTGGAAAAGTCGGGCGATCCTCCCACGGCGAATTCAGACATCGGCGATTGAACCCTCGCTGGCGGGTCTTCAAGCTGTGGAACGCGGTTTGAATGCGTAAACAAGGCCATGATATCTTCGACGGCGATGCGCCGAGCGGCGCGGCCGCACTCCACGCACTTGACGAAGGGGCGCACCCATGAAACCGAATCCCTTTCTTCCCGCCGAGGATCCGCTGTATCCGAGTTCGGACGGCCTTCCCTTGGCTGAGAACGACTGGCAACTGGAGGCGATCCTCGATGCTGTCGCCGTGCTGAGGATTCGCTATGGGAATCGACCGGATGTCTACGTGTCGGGCGACCTGCTGATCTACTACGAGGAGGGGAACCCGCGCAAGTCGGTGGCGCCGGACGTCTTCGTCGTCTTCGGCGCGGCGCAGCACAAGCGCAACGTGTACAAGCTGTGGGAGGAGCCGAAGGCGCCGGACTTCGTGCTGGAGGTGGCGTCGAAGAACACCTGGCGAGAGGATCTGGGTCGAAAGCGCGCGCTTTACGCGGAACTGGGCGTGCGCGAATACTGGCTGTTCGATCCGAAGGACGAGTACTTCGATCCTCCGTTGCAGGGTCTTGTCTTGCGGGAAGGTGCCTATCGCGCGTTGCCTGCGCTGGTGGAAAACGGCGCGCGGACGATTCGGAGCGATGTTCTCGGTCTCGATCTGCGTGTCGAGAACGAGACGTTGCGCTTTCGCGACCCCGAGAGCGGCGCGTACCTTCAGAACTTCGCAGAGGCGACGACGGCTCTGGGACAGACGGCCACGGAGCTTGCGGAGGAGAGAGAGGCCCGACGGGTCGCGGAGGCCCGCGTCGCTGAACTGGAAGCGCGTCTACGCGAACCGTAGGACGTCGCGGCATACATTGCCCCGGCTTGGCAACCCTTTGGGGCGCGCATGCACCGAAATGGTGCGTCGATGCCCGCGGGTAAGATCGCGCCGCGTCAAACATGCCCATTTCGTTGGCGTACAGCGCTTTCGCGGTCGATGGCACGATGATTGCTTTGTACGTGTCGTGGGACAGAACAGTTTGCGCTGGTCTTCGCATAGGAAAAGCTAGGGTTCCGGCCTCCCCGAGGTGACTGGTCCGAGAGCTTTCGGCCTCCCCCTGGAGTGGGCGTCCGCCGTTGCGGCGGCGGCGCCTCTCCCTTAGCGAGGTTACACGGAGGGACAAAAGCCCGGGAGACTGCCCTGTCTCCATCCGTGAACCAAGGCTAAAGGGATAACCATGAATATTCGCTTTCTGAGACTTTTCTGTGCCGCTGTGGTGACAGCGCTGCTGTCTTTCGCGCTGCCCGCTTCGGCCAAGGACGACTACAGGATCGCCTGGAGCATCTACGTCGGTTGGATGCCCTGGGGCTACGCCGCCGATACCGGCATCGTCGACAAGTGGGCGGAAAAGTACGGCATCACCATCGAGGTGGTCCAGATCAACGACTACATCCAGTCCATCACCCAATACACGAACGGCGCGTTCGACGGTTGCACGATGACCAACATGGACGCCCTGACGATTCCCGCGGCGGGCGGCGTGGACTCGACGGCCCTGATCGTCGGTGACTTCTCCAACGGCAACGACGGCGTATTGCTGAAGGGCGCCGGCGCAGGTCTCGCCGACATCGAGGGTCAGCAGGTCAACCTGGTGGAACTCTCCGTCTCGCACTATACGCTCGCCCGCGCGCTCGACTCGATCGGCCTGTCCGAGCGGGACGTGCAGGTCGTGAACACCTCCGACGCGGACATGGTGGCGGCTTTCGCCACGGACGACGTCACTTCGGTGGTCACGTGGAACCCCCTGTTGTCGGAAATCCTGGCGATGCCCGACGTCACCAATGTGTTCGACTCGTCCAGTATCCCTGGCGAAATCATCGACATGCTCGTGGTGAACACCGAGACCCTGGCCGCGGACCCCCGCCTGGGCAAGGCGCTGGTCGGAGCCTGGTACGAAACCATGACCGTCATGGCCGATGCGGGCGAGGCGGGCGACGAAGCCAAGACGCTGATGGCGACGGCTTCCGGGACGGATCTTGCGGGCTACAACGCGCAGCTAGCGGCTACGCGCATGTTCTTCGAGCCGCAGCCGGCCGTCGAGTTCCTGCGCTCTGATGACGTCGTTGCAACCATGAAGAACGTCGCGGCGTTCTCGTTCAAGCACGGGTTGCTCGGCGAGGGAGCGCCCGACAGCGATTTCATCGGCATTGCGTACCCCGGCGGCAAGGTCGTTGGCTCTACGGGCAACGTGAAGCTCCGGTTCGACGACACCTACATGGGCATGGCGGCGAACGGAGAGCTGTAGCCGGCGCATCCACGGAGTGGATGGAAGATGCGTCTCGTCAACCGGCGCCCAGGCAGGGGCGCGGCGCTCATTGTCGCGGCCTTGCCGTTCGCGGCGCTTGTCGTCGTTTACCTGGCATTCTCGGATATTCGTCTCGAGGCCAACCCCGACGACAAGCTGCTGCCGAGCGTCGAGAGCTTCGCCGACGCGATACGACGCATGGCGTTCGAGCCGAGCGTGCGAACCGGGGAGATCCTGTTGTGGGCCGATACGGCGGCGAGCCTCAGGCGGTTGGGCATCGGTATCGGGGTCAGCGCACTCGCCGGATTCACTTTTGGCATTCTGAACGGGCTGATCCCCTGGTTCTCGGCGACATGGTCCCCGCTGGTGCGGGTCCTGTCGATGATTCCGCCTATCGCCGTGCTGCCGATACTGCTGATGGCCTTCGGCCTGGGGGAAGTGTCCAAAGTGGTGTTGATCGTATTCGGGACTGCGCCCTTCATCATGCGCGACCTGGAACAGCGGGTGCGGGAACTCCCGCGGGAACAGATCGTCAAGGCGCAGACGCTGGACGCGAACACGTGGCAGATAGCGGTGAGGATCGTTGCGCCGCAGGTGTTGCCGCGCCTGATCGATGCCGTGCGCCTGTCCCTTGGCGCGGCGTGGTTGTTCCTGATCGCGGCGGAAGCCATCGCCTCGACGGAAGGTCTGGGCTACCGGATCTTCCTCGTTCGCCGATACCTGGCCATGGACGTGATCCTTCCCTACGTGGCATGGATCACGCTGCTCGCGTTTCTGCTTGATACCGGGTTCCGCAGGCTCAACGCGTTCTTCTTTCCGTGGTACGGGACGAGCCGATGAGCCTCATCCACGTTTCGCAGCTATGGAAGAGCTATCCGGACAAGGCGGTCCTGGAACGGATCAACCTGGACGTGGAGCGAAACGAGTTCGTCACGGTGGTGGGTGCCTCCGGCTGTGGCAAGACGACGTTTCTGAAGCTGTTGCTCGGCGAAGAACAACCGACCCGGGGCGCGATCGAGGTGGACGGAAAGCCGCTGATTCCGGAGCCCGGCAAGGATCGTGGCGTGGTCTTCCAGCGTTACTCCGTGTTTCCACACCTGACCGTGCTGGAGAACGTGTTGCTCGGGCTGGAACTGCGTCGTTCCAAGTTCCTTTGCCGGAGCTTCGGCCGCCGGCGCCGGGACGACGTGGAGCAATGCGAGCGCATGCTGGACCGCGTCGGGCTGCTGGCTTCGGCCGATGCCTATCCGAGTGCGCTGTCGGGCGGCATGCAGCAGCGGCTGGCGCTGTCGCAGACGTTGATCACGGGTCCTTCGATCCTGCTGCTCGACGAACCTTTCGGGGCCCTCGATCCGGGTATTCGCTCCGACATGCACGAACTCGTGCGGGAGCTTTACAGCGAACTCAAGCTCACCGTGCTGATGATCACCCACGACCTGTCGGAAGGATTCCGACTGGGGACGCGATTGCTGGTGTTCGACAAGGTGCGCGTCGATCCCCACGAGCCGGATGCCTACGGCGCGACGATTACCTACGACGTGCCGGTGAGCAGGAATCGGAACAACGGAAACGGACAGACGCCCCGGGCGCTGGAAGCCGGGGTACAGGAAAGGGAGAAAGGGGAGAATCGGACATGAGCGATGCGAAGTATCGGGACACGCTGCCCGGTGGAACGCACTGGTCGTTCCTGGCGCGCCAGGGGACGACGCTGGAACTTACCGATATCGACGGCGGCGGAAACGTCGGGATGCTCCTGTACAACCCCGCCAACCCGCTGGAGCGGCTCAATCTGCCGGACACGCTGAAGTGCCAGCACACCTTCAAGCTGACGGCGGGACATTGCCTCTATTCGGACATGGGGCGGATCTTCTGCTCGATAACGGCCGACAGCGTCGGGTGGCACGATGCCTCGAGCGGAACCTGCAATGCCGGCATCGTCGCGGAGAAGTGGGGCAGCAGCGATTACCAGGAATCGCGCAACGACTTCTACAGAAACGGGCGCGACAGCTTCCTCATCGAACTCGGCAAGTATGGCCTCGGCAAGCGCGACATGGCGGCCAACGTGAACTGGTTCAGTCGCGTGGACGTCACGGAGGACGGCGACATGGCCCTCGCGGCGGGACACTCGGTGCCGGGGGCGAACCTGACCCTGCGTTTCGAGATGGATACGCTCGTGCTGCTGCACACCTGTCCGCATCCGCTCGATGCGTCCCCCGAGTACCCGAGGAAACCGATCGCCTATGCGCTCGGCGTGGCCCCGCCGGTCGCGGCGGACGATCCGTGCCGCCTGTCGCGGGAAGAGAACGGCCGGGGGTTTCGGAACAACGCGCTTTACTTACTTGGAACAAGCGCCTCCGGGAGCGAAGCGACGGGGGCGCTTGTTCCGGGTTCGACGAGCGGGGCCGGGCCACGGACGGAGCCGAAGGATCCGGCCGTGGGGCACACGCTTGGAACACACGACGTGGTCGGGCTGGGAGAATCGTCATGATGCGGGAGAGCAGTCGTGCGGCGGAAGACGCATATCGCGTCGAGGTGGTCGGTGCCGGTGACTACTGGCTGGAAGAGGTGCGTGCTGGCGAAACGCTGCGCATCACCGACCTCAAGGGTAACCAGGCGGTGGACACGCTGTTCTTCAACGCCGATCGCCCGCATGAGCGGTACAGCGCGTTCGACACGTTGCGCGAGCAGCGCAACCTGTACCTGACGGTGGGGACGACCCTGGTCTCCGACGAAGGGCGCCCAATGCTGGATATCGTCGCCGACACGTGCGGCCGCCACGACACGCTGGGCGGCGCGTGCGCGGGGGAGAGCAATACCGTTCGCTACGCCCTCGAAAAGAAGACCATGCACTCATGCCGCGACAGTTGGCTGCTCGCCGTGAACACGCAGACGAAATGGGGGCTCACCAAGCGCGATCTTACCCACAACATCAACTTCTTCATGAATGTGCCGGTGACCCCGGCTGGCGGCCTGACGTTCGAAGACGGCATCAGCGCGCCGGGCAAGTACGTGGAGTTGACCGCGCGGATGAACGTGCTCGTGCTGATCTCGAACTGCCCGCAGCTCAACAACCCCTGCAACGGCTACAACCCGACACCCATAGAACTCGCCGTCTGGTCGCGGTAGAGAAACCCATGTTCGAGAAGGTGCTGATCGCCAACCGGGGCGCCATCGCCGTGCGGATCGCGCGCACCCTGCGGCGCATGGGTATCCACAGCATCGGCGTGTACGCGGAATCGGACCGCGATTCGCTGCATCTCTCCGCGGTGGACGAAGCCCTGCCCCTGGGCGACGGCGGTGCGCCAGACACCTACATGAACGAGGCCCGACTGTTCGAGATCATCGATCGAACGGGCGCCGAGGCTGTCCATCCCGGATATGGATTCCTCAGCGAGAACGCGGGGTTCGCCCAAAGACTCGCCGAGCGTGGCGTCGTCTTTATCGGGCCCCGGCCGGAACACCTGCGGCGTTTCGGGCTGAAACACGAAGCGCGTGACGTCGCCGGGAAAGCCGGCGTAAACCTGATGCCGGGCAGCGGACTTCTCGGCAGCGTCGAACGTGCCCGGCGCGAGGCCGAGCGCATCGGCTATCCGGTGATGCTGAAGAGCACGGCCGGCGGTGGTGGCATCGGCATGGGCCGCGTGGACGATGCGGCCGGGTTGGAAAGGGCGTTCGACAGCATTCGACGTCTCGCGGCCACCAATTTCGGCGACGGCGACCTGTACCTCGAGAAACTGATCGAGGCGCCGCGGCATGTCGAAGTGCAGGCGTTTGGCGACGGTCGCGGCGACGTGCTGATCGTCGGAGACCGGGATTGCAGTCTGCAACGGCGGCACCAGAAAGTGATCGAGGAATGCCCGGCGCCGAACCTGCCGCCGGCGGTGCGCGAACAAATGCACCGCCAGGCGCGCGACCTCCTTGCCAGCGTGGCGTATCGAATGGCGGGCACGGTCGAGTTTCTCTATGACCACGCTGCCGGGCGTTTCTACTTCCTCGAAGTGAACACGCGGCTACAGGTGGAGCACGGTGTGACGGAATGCGTCTTTGACGTCGATATCGTTGAGTGGATGCTGCGGTTGGCGGCGGATCAGATTCCGCCGCTGTCGGACCTGATGCCGAACGGCCCTTTGGGGCATGCGGTGCAGGCGCGAGTCTACGCGGAGGATCCCAATCACGGTTTCCGTCCGACACCGGGCGACATCGCCCACGCGGAGTTTCCCGACCGAGCCGGTGTACGCGTGGACACGTGGCTGCGCTCCGGGGCCAGCGTCTCGCCGTATTTCGACCCCATGCTGGCGAAGGTCATCTGTCACGCGCTGACGCGGAGGGATGCTCTCGACGCGCTGTCCGCGGCATTGCGCGACAGCGGCGTCTACGGCATCGAGACCAACCTGGAGTACCTTGGCGAGGCGCTCAACCTTCCGGCATTCCGGGAAGCCCGGATGACCACGGCCAGCCTCGATCAACTCGACTACGTGCCGACGAGCTTTGACGTGGTGGAGGGAGGCGCATCCACTACGGTGCAGTCCTTGCCCGGACGGCAGGGATACTGGAACGTCGGTGTGCCGCCGTCCGGCCCGATGGACGAGCTTTCGTTTCGGCTCGGTAATCGCCTGCTCGGCAACCCGCCTGATGCCGCTGGCCTCGAGATCGTCGTTCACGGGCCGGAGCTGACATTCAATACGGCTGTCACCTGTTTCATTGCGGGGCCGTCCTGCGAAGCTGACCTGGACGGAGTGGCCGTCGGGGCCTGGTCGACGTTCGACGTCGAGCGCGGGCAGACCCTGCGCCTGGGTCGTGTCACCGAAGGCGTTCGTGCGTACTTGCTGGTGGCGGGAGGCATCGACGTGCCGACGGCGATGGGATCCACTGCCACATTTGCGCTTGGCGGCATCGGGGGCTTCAATGGCCGGCCGCTGCGGGCCGGTGACACCGTGCACATCCGGCCGGAGACTGCGGGACCGTTGGCGCTGACGGTGGACAATCGACCGGACTACGGCGCCCGCGAAAAACTCCGCGTGATCATGGGTCCGCATGCGGCGCCCGATTTCTTCACCGAGGACGATGTCGAGGCGTTTCTTTCGGCGCAGTGGACCGTGCACTACAACTCGAGCCGCACCGGGGTTCGGCTCACTGGACCGCAGCCCGCCTGGGCGAGGCCGGACGGCGGTGAGGCGGGTTTGCATCCGTCGAATATTCACGACACGGCGTATGCCTTCGGCAGCGTCGACTTCACCGGGGACATGCCCGTGATCCTGGGGCCCGATGGGCCGAGTCTGGGAGGCTTCGTCTGCCCGGCGGCGGTGGTCAACGCCGATCGCTGGAAACTCGGTCAGCTCGCGCCGGGCGACACCGTCCGATTCGTGCCGGTCACCGAGGCGGTTGCCGCGCGGCTCGAGGAGGAACTCGATGCCTACATCGACAACCTGGGCCGCTTTCCCGACACTCCCGTCGTTGCGGCCAGGCAGGACCCCGTGGTTTGTCGCGCCAGCGGATCCCCAGCAGGTTCGGACTTTGTCATTCGCCGTGCCGGCCAGGAGTGGCTGCTGGTCGAATTCGGCCCCCATGTGCTCGACATCGCGCTGCACCTGAGAGCGCACGCCTTCGCGGCGCGGCTTGCGCGGGAGGCCGTGCCCGGGATCGTCGAGAGCACACTCGGCATTCGTTCGTTGCAGATCCGCTTCGACCGTGCCCGGTGGAATGGTGAAACGCTCGCGGCCTGGCTTGCGTCCATGCTGGAAGAGGCCGATTCCGTCGACGGCATGGCGCCGGAGTCGCGCATCGTCCGGTTGCCGCTGTCGTGGGACGACCCTGCCTGCAGGGAGGCGGTGGAGCGATACATGCGGGTGGTTCGCGAGGATGCGCCCTGGTGCCCGGACAACGTCGAGTTCATTCGGCGCATCAACGGACTCGACGATGCGAGCGACGTCAAGAGAATCCTGTTCGATGCAAGCTATCTCGTGATGGGTCTGGGCGACGTCTACCTCGGTGCCCCGGTGGCGACACCGATCGATCCCAGGCACCGGCTGGTGACCACGAAGTACAACCCCGCGCGCACCTGGACGGCGGAAAACTCCGTGGGCATCGGCGGTTCGTACCTGTGCATTTACGGCATGGAAGGGCCGGGCGGCTACCAGTTCGTGGGTCGGACCCTGCAGGTCTGGAATCGTCACCGGATAGGCTCGGCGTTCGATGAGCATTGGTTATTGCGGCCGTTCGACCAGATCCGGTTCTACGAGGTCGACGGCGACACGCTGCTCGAAATGCGCGAAGCGTTTCCGCGCGGTGAACTCGAGTTGGACATTCATTCCACCCGGTTCGACTACGGCGACTACGTGCGATTCCTGGATGCGAACAAGGGGGAGATCGACGCCTTCACCGAGAAACGCAAGCGTGCGTTCGACGCGGAGCTTGCCGGTTGGCGCGAACGCGGGTTGCTGACGTTCGAGTCGACCCTCGCCGACGGCGCGGCGGAGGAGCAGGAAGCGCAGGTCGCACCCGGCGCGACGGTCGTGACCAGCCCCATGGCCGGGTCCATCTGGTCCGTGCGCGCGGACCCATCGCGGCCGGTTGCGAGGGACGAGGTGCTGGTTGTCGTCGAGGCGATGAAATCCGAGTTCGAGATTCGCGCGCCCGTGGCGGGCAAGGTGGCCCTCAACGTCTCCAGGGGCCAGTTGGTGGCGCCGGGGCAGAGACTCGCGGTGATCGAGCCGGTATGAACCTCTCCGTTGCGGGCTTGGCCAATGCCTATGCCGCAGGCTCGGTTACGCGGTCCGAAGTCCTGGAGCATGTCGGGGAAGCCATACGGCGCGGTTCGCGCCACGGCGCGTGGATTCACCTCCTGGACGAATCGGCGTTGGCAACGCACGTCGACCGGCTCAAGGCGCTTGATCCGGCCGAGCATCCTCTTTGGGGCGTGCCGTTCGCGATCAAGGACAACATCGACCTTGCCGGCTGCCCGACGACGGCGGCATGTCCGGCGTATTCGTACGTGCCGGAAGCGTCCGCGCCGGTCGTTGACCGATTGCTGGCCGCGGGGGCGATTCCACTCGGCAAGACCAATCTCGATCAGTTCGCCACCGGTTTGGTGGGCACGCGTTCGCCCTACGGCGTGATGCGCAATGCCATCGATCCCGACTACATCGCGGGTGGAAGCAGCGGGGGCTCGGCGGTGGCGGTGAAACTCGGCATGTGTAGTTTCGCCCTAGGTACCGATACGGCCGGGTCCGGTCGGATTCCGGCGGCCTTCAATGGACTGGTCGGCTTCAAGCCGTCGTTCGGCTGGTGGTCCACGCGTGGCGTGGTGCCTGCCTGCCGCTCGCTGGACTGCGTTTCGGTCTTTGCCCGGTCCGTCGCGGATGCGCGCGCGGTCGCCGGCGTGGCCGGAGGTTTCGACTTCGGCGACGCGTACGCCCGGCGGATCGATTTCGCCGGCTTCGATGTCTCGCGTACCCGCGTGGGGGTGATCGACCCGGCACGCGTTTCCTCCTGCGACGCGGCTCACGTCGCGGCCTACCGTCAGTTTCTCGCGTCGGCGGAGGACACCCAGGTCGAAGTCGACCCGGCACCCTTGTTCAAGGCCGGCCGGCTTCTCTACGAAGGTCCGTGGCTGTCGGAACGGTTCGCCGTGGTGGAGAACTTCATGGCGCATCACTATGAAGACATGCATCCGGTCACCCGGGACATCATCGCGGGGGGCAGGGAGGCTTCGGCCGCTGCGGCGTTCCGGGCGCAGTACGAACTCGCGGAACTCAAGCGACAGGCGGCTCGGGTATTCGAGACGGTGGATGTCCTCATGCTGCCGACCGCGCCGACGATATTCACCATTGAGGACGTGGAGCGCGATCCCGTGGCGACGAACGCTCGACTGGGGATCTTTGCGAATTTCGTCAACCTGCTGGACCTCTGCGGACTGGCCATTCCGGTTGGCGCGTTGCCGAACGGTTTGCCGTTCGGCGTCACGCTGATCGCGCCCGCAGGCCGGGATCACGCCTTGCTGGACTACGGCGCCCGGCTGCTGGGCGAGTCTCCCGCGACGGGGGCGCGTCCGGGGGAGACCCACATTGCGGTGTGCGGCGCGCATCTTTCCGGACAGCCACGCAACGGCGAGTTGACTCAGCTCGGCGGTTATCTCGTTCGCAGCACGCGTACCAGCCCTCGATATCGGCTTTACGCATTGTCGGATGGCAAACGGCCGGCGCTGATTCGGGATGCGACCGGCGGCGCGGGTATCGAGGTGGAAGTCTGGTCGATGCCGACTACCGCGGTCGGTGCCTTTCTCGCCGGTATCTCCGCGCCCCTCGGCCTCGGCAGGGTCGAGTTGTCCGATGGCTCTTGGGTCGGCGGGTTCATCGCGGAACCCGTCGCCGTCTCGGGCGCGACCGAGATTACCCGGTTCGGTGGCTGGCGCGCATATCAGGCGTCCGTCTCGCTGGACGAGTCCACAGGGTAGGCGCGCCTTGGGGCGATCACGGTTGGACCGAAGCCAGTGGGGACATCTCGTTGTCAAATCGACTTCGGGCTCGAACCACTCAAACGGACACGTCGTTGGAGTTGTTGGTGAGAAGCGTTGCAATGAGCCGCTTCGCGTGTGGTGAGGCGTCACAGATCTTGTCTACGTCCAGCATGCGGAGAATCTCGAACGAATGACGGCCCTTGTGGTACGGGCCCTTCCGGGAGGATCGACTGGCGAACCTCAAGCCGCGCTCGACATCTACCTTCGGGATGTCTTCTACATCGGCGCCTGACAAGGCGTTGCTGTTGAACCCTGCTCCGAAGAAGCCCGCCAGCGACTCCTTGTCCGCATAGAACCAGCTCTCCATGCACTGCACCATCAGGTGTGCGGCGTCAGCAGGTGCGTTCCGCGGACGGTCCCAGCCATCCCGACGCTTCAAATGAGACCAAGGGTCAGCGTCTTCGACCGGTCCTTCGCTGTCGACCAGCAATACCGGAATCCCGTCGCGTCTTGCTTCGCAAGCATGGCGGAACGCTTCGAAGGCTTTTTCTCGGCCGCCGCAGGCGACAACCCGGGGCAAGCGACCCGTCAAGCCCGCGCTGCGGAATAACTCGCTGAACGAGCGACGACAAGCCGTTCGCAGCGCTTTCGTGTCCTTGTCGCCTCCGCCTTCCACATAGACAGTCGCGCTCACCAGCGATTTCCGCCCAGTTCTCCTCGCGTCCACAGTTCGCCAAGGCTGTAACGCTTGAGCCAGTGCTTTAGGTTATCGCTGTCCAAGCGCCGCATTTCCGTCTGACCCTCGTGCTTTTCGCACACTACGACGCTATCCGGGGTATCGGACAACTTGTCCACCAGAATGTCGGAGTGAGTCGTGACAATGAGTTGGCAACGTTGTGAAGCATCGATGAGCAAGTCGGCCAGACCAGGCAGAATGTCGGGATGCAGACCCAGTTCCGGCTCTTCAAGGCACACCAGCGACGGTGGTTCCGGATGACAGAGAATCGCCAAAAGACACAGGTAGCGCATCGTGCCGTCCGATAGCCGAGCTGCGGATATGGTCGCGTCGCCTTCGCGCAGGTAGACGTTGACGGTATCTCGCTCGATATTCACACGGAGATCAGATATGCCGTCGTAGAGTTCCCGAAGCGTCTCGAGAAGTCGCTGTTTCGCCTCGGCATCCTGATTCAGCACATTGAGCACAAGACCCAAGTTCGCTGCGTCGTCCAGCAGAACGTCGCTTCGCAGGTCCGGCCGTTGAGGACGCCGCGTTGGCGCAACTGGCCCGAACGTCCACTCCCTGTAGATCCGAATGCCTTTGAACGCCTCCGCAGCCCGGCACACCTGCGGATAGAGCAAGGGGCTGTTCTCGCGAGCGAGAAGCGATTGCTTGACGTCCAGTCCCGTGTGCGGCTGTCTTTGATTGTCCGCAGTGAATAGCTCTGCCTCGCGGGCATCAGGCTCCGCCCGCATGAAGGGCTCGCGCGCTGGACGCGAGAAGCAGATGCTGCGTCCGTTGTCGTCGTCCTTCGTACCAAAACACTCGAGCTTCTCGCTCGCGAGCTCAAGACATTGGCCTCGAGCAAAGAAAGAAAGATGGTAGCCAAGCGCCGGGCCATCGTTGGAACTCGCCAGGTCGGCGCCGATTTCCGCCAATCGCGCCCTGGGCTTGCCTCGCCAAATCCAGTTCCCGATCCCGCCTCCATCATCAATAGGCTGCGAAAGATCGGTGGGCGTGGCGTTCAGTAGACTGAACGCTTCAATGAAATTCGACTTTCCCGAACCGTTGGGACCGATCAACACGTTCAGCGGCCGGAGCTCCAACGTCAGCGAATCCGGGCCGAAGGACAGCAGGTTGGTCAACTGGAGCCGCTGGATGAGCATTTCGTCCGCCTCTCTGTCACGAAAACACGTGGAACCAAAAGCCTCGATAGAGAGCTTTGTCCGCCGTGTCCGCTCGAGTTGGGTTCTGCATATCGGAGAATACTAGCGCAGCCATTGGGTCACGCAATGTTGGAGCGGCTTCGTTCAACCTGTTCGCCGGGCAGGGACCCGACAGAACTGTTTCTGGGGTTGACATGTTGGGTATTCGCTGATGGCGTACGGCGTCCAAAAGCGGGATGATGGAGTGCGCGGAACGACGCGGATGGAGAAATAATGTCGGACGGCGAATGGGCGTTCCCCGAGGAGCTGCAGCCGAGTCCCGAGGATGTGAGCTTTGATCTCGACGTTGCCCTGAACGCCCTGGTTACCTTGCGGGCGGAGGTCCCGGAAGATGCGTTTACCGCATCTGCGCTCGGAACGGAACGCATCGGCAACGGCGTCGTCCTCGACGAGGACGGGTTGGTGCTGACCATTGGCTACCTGATCGCGGAAGCGACCAGCATTTGGTTGACGAGCAATGCGGGATTGCCGGTCGCCGCCTATTCCTTGGCCTACGATCACGTCACCGGGTTCGGACTGGTGCGCGCCGTGGAACCGTTGAAAGCCACGTTTCTCCAGCGCGGCACGGCCGATTCGTGCAATCGCGGTGATCGGGTGTTCGTCATTGGTCAGGGCGGGCGGGAGCATGCCCTGAAGGCCAACCTGATCGACAAGCGGGAATTCGCCGGTTACTGGGAATACCTGCTCGACGAAGCCCTGTTCACCGCACCGGCGCATCCGGAGTGGGGCGGTGCGGCGCTGGTGGGAGAAGACGGCAAGCTGCTGGGCGTCGGTTCTCTGCTGGTGCAGGAGATCGTCGGCGGCGAGAACGTGCAAGGCAATATGCTCGTCCCGATCGACCTCCTGAACGACACGCTTGACGACCTGTTGGCCACCGGGCGTTCCGCCGTACAGCCGAGACCCTGGCTTGGCATGTTCACCATGGAATCCGAACGGCAACTCGTGGTCACGGGTCTCGCCCGCAGGGGTCCCGCGGCGGCGGCGGGCGTCAGGCCGGGCGACGTGGTGCGGGAGGTCGACGGCGAGCGCGTCCTGACCCTCGCGCAGATGCTCTCCGCTATCTGGAAAATCGGCCCGGCCGGGGTGACCGTTCCCCTCACACTGTCCCGCGGCGGCCAGTTGCGGAACTACAGGATCGATTCCGCGGACCGCGCCGACTTTCTGAAGAAACCCGTACTGCATTGAGTTCGGCGGCGGTGTCGACAGGACGGCCGATGGAACGTCGATAGCCGTTGTCCACGGACCGCCTTCGCGACCGATATCGCTCGGCGAGTAGGGAAAGCTCCGGTCAGTGGCTGCGCAGCACCCGTCCGGCGCACACGTCCGTCAACTCATCGTCTCGAAGCACGACCTTGCCGTTGCACAGCGTCGCCTTGTAACCGGCGGCCCGCTGAATGAAACGCGGCGCGCCGAACGGAAAGTCGTGGACGATCTCCGGCATCCGCTCTTCCAGGCGGTCCAGGTCGAAGACGTTGATATCGGCGCGCTTGCCCACGGCCAGGGTGCCCCGGTCGTCGAGGCCGAGCACATCGGCGGGCACCGCGGTGATCCGGCGCACGGCCTCCTGCAGGCTGTAAACCCCCGCGTCGCGATGCCAGTGGGACAGGATGAAGGTCGCCCATCCGGAGTCGATCATCTGGCTCACGTGCGCGCCGGCGTCCCCCAGCCCGGGCATTGCCCAATCCATGGAAATCAGTTTTTGCAATTCCACAAGATCGGTGTTGAACATCCGCAGGTGGAAAAGCGCCTTGCCGTCCGTCTCGTCTGCGATGCGCAGCCAGGTCTCGACGGGATGCTCCCCCGCGGCTCGCGCCACGTGATAGAGGCTCTCCTCCGGCTGGTGGGTGTAGCGGGGTCTCTGCCCGTCACCCATCCAGAACCAGCGCTTGGTCGCCTCCATCGCCGGGTCGCCCTGGGCCTTGACCTCGTCGATCAACGTGCGCCGGGCGTCGGGATTCCGAATCGTCCTCAAGCGGCCGTCCAGATCCTGCTTGCGCAATGCGTCCCAGGCTGGGGTGCGGAAGAAGAGGTTATTCGTCAGGCCGCCCACGCCTCCGCCGCTCCTGGGTACGGTAATGGAAGTCACCCTGAGGCCTTCGGCGCGCATGGCCTTCACCCTTTCGTTCAGGCGCTCCGAGCCGATCTCGAGCGCCGAGCTGAATAATGCGCCCCGAGTCACGCGCGCCTCGTCGGCGATGAGCGCTATCTCCTCTTCGAATTCACCGAATCCGGACACCGTCTGCATGAAACCGCCCTGCGCGCCGACTTCCCTGGCCACCGCACGCAACTCGTCTCGATGGGCGAAAGTGCCGGGAATGGAACGGCCGTCCGGCAAAACATGCTGTGGCAGACGGTTGGTCGAGAAGCCGACCGCGCCTTCCTTGACCGACTGCCCCGCCAACGCCGCGATTTGCCGGATTTCGTCCTCGGTCGCGGGCTCTTCGACCGCGCGCTCGCCCATCACGTAGAAGCGCGTCGCGCAATGTCCGACCAGCCCGCAGATGTTGATCGAGGGTCCCAGTGCCTCGAGGGCGTCGAGATAACCACCGTAGGACTCCCAGTTCCACGGCAGGCCGTGCAGGATGGCGTTCTTGGGGATGTCCTCGACCGTCTCCATCATGCCGGCCAGAAACTCCCTGTCCTCGGCCTTGCAGGGCGCGAAAGACACGCCGCAGTTGCCGAGGAGTGCTGTCGTGACGCCGTGCCACGACACGGACGTGACCTGCGGATCCCAGCCGATCTGGGCATCGAGATGCGTATGCAGGTCTACGAAGCCGGGGGAGACGACCAGTCCTTCGGCCTGAATCTCTTCCCTGCCCTTACCGTCGACCTTGCCGATTTCAACGATTTGATCGCCGTCTACGGCGATGTCCGCATGGAACGGTTCGCTACCCGTGCCGTCGACGACTTTGCCGCCCCGAATGACCAGATCGTGACCCATGACTTCCCCCGAAGTTGGTTGGTTCTCACATCTCTCCCGATAATAGACAATGCCCTGGGGCACCGCTATCAATCGCGATGCCGCTTCACCCAGAATCGAGAGACATTCGAGCGGTCGACCTCGGTATAGGGATATAGACTGCACGCAGAACCGAAAGAACAGGGCCACAGGATGACTATTAGATCCGAAGCACTCGCTCTATTGCGGCGCTTGCTTGACAACAAGGACGCCGAGTTCCGGGATGGACAATGGGAGGCCATCGACGCCTTGGTCAATCGAAGAGAGCAGGTGCTCTTGGTGCAGCGGACGGGCTGGGGGAAAAGTGCCGTTTACTTCGTGGCGACTCGGATGCTCCGTGACAGGGGTTTTGGCGCGACGTTGATCGTGTCTCCCCTACTTGCGCTGATGCGAAATCAAATCGAGGCCGCAGAACGGATGGGCGTCCGGGCGATGACCATCAATTCCACCAATCGCGCGGAGTGGTCGGACCTGCAGCGTGCGGTGCTGTCCGACGAGGCGGACGCCCTGCTGATTTCACCTGAACGCTTGTCCAATGAGAGCTTCATGGATGAACTGCTGCTGCCGATTTCGGAGCGGATAGGTTTGCTGGTTGTGGATGAGGCCCACTGCGTATCGGACTGGGGGCACGACTTCCGACCCGACTATCGGCGGCTTGTCAGCGTGCTCCAGAGAATGCCCGCGAACTTGCCGATAGTAGGCACCACTGCGACGGCCAACGATCGGGTGATTGAAGACGCCAAGAACCAGCTTGGCCAGCTAACCGTTCAACGAGGACCGTTAATGCGCGAGAGTCTGCGACTGCAGACGATCCGTCTGCCGACGCAGGCGGAACGCCTTGCCTGGCTTGCAGACCACATCAGTGAACTCCCGGGCACGGGCATCATCTACACCCTTACGACACGGGACGCCGAGCAGGTTTCCACTTGGCTAAACCAGCGTGGCACCCTTGTTCGACCGTACCACGCGAACATCTCCGACGAACGGTACGAAAGTTCCGACTCATATCGTCAACGGCTGGAACTGGCGCTCGACCGGAACGAGGTCAAGGCTTTGGTCGCCACCACCGCTCTCGGCATGGGTTACGACAAGCCGGACCTTGGGTTTGTGGTGCACTACCAGGCGCCGGGCTCGATCATCGCGTACTACCAGCAGGT
This sequence comes from Candidatus Azotimanducaceae bacterium, assembly GCA_965203615.1. Classification (GTDB taxonomy): domain Bacteria; phylum Pseudomonadota; class Gammaproteobacteria; order Pseudomonadales; family Azotimanducaceae; genus VXNE01. The sequence goes on along the minus strand of OZ241900.1, from coordinate 1,545,559 downwards.
CGGTCGGGCAGGTCGTGGCATCGGACGCGCTTTGGGCGTGCTCTTGTCCGGCGTCGAAGATGGACGAATCCACGAGTACTTTCGACGCACTGCGTTTCCCGACGAGCGATGGGTAAGGGAGGTTCTGCAGGCGCTGGAGGATAGTGACGAAGGAATGAACATTCGCGACTTGGAGCGATCGTTGAACCTTCGCTACGGGCAGATCCAACAGGTCCTCAAGGTGTTGTCCGTGGACAATCCTGCTCCGGTCATCAGAGAAAGCGGTAGATGGCGGCGAACTCCGGTTCCGTATCAGATGGATCTTGAGCGTATCGCCCGGTTGACCGCGCGACGAGAACTGGAATGGCAGGAAGTCCAGTCCTACATTGACGAGCAGGGATGCCTGATGAAGTTACTGGCGGAGGTTCTCGATGACCCTGATCCAAGAGCCTGCGGAAGATGCGCGTCTTGCTTGGGAAATCCCATCGTCGACGAGTCGTTTTCCCGTCAGACAGTGGCTGACGCGAGCCGATTCCTTCGTCAAGCGGAGGTTCCGTTGGAGTGCAAGAGGCAGGTTGCGGCGGAGTCATTTCCGACATACGGCTGGACCGGAAATATGCACTCCGCGCTTCGTGCGGAACAGGGACGAATACTGTCTCGATGGGGGGATGCTGGGTGGGGCGAAGTTGTGGCGCAGGACAAACATAGTGGTCGTTTTCGAGACGAGCTTATCCGAGCGTCGGCAGATATGATCAGGGATCGATGGCAGCCCGATCCCTGGCCGGAATGGGTGACGTGCGTTCCCTCGAATCGTCATCCGGCGCTGGTACCCGACTTCGCAAGTCGACTCGCCGAGGCACTGTCACTCCCCTATGTACCCGCGGTCGTGAAGGTGAAAGACAACCCTCCGCAAAAGGAACAGCAGAACCGATTCCATCAGTGCCATAATCTCGACGGTGTATTCGCCGTTGAACGCCGAGTCCGGGAAGGTGCGGTTCTGCTGGTGGACGATGTGGTGGACTCTGGGTGGACGCTGACGGTCACTGCGGCGTTGCTCCGGGAAGCAGGCTGCGAGGCGGTGTTGCCTTTCGCGCTCGCGACGGCAAGTGTGGGAGGGTAGCGTGAATCCAACCCGTCAGGCCGAGGCGATCATGCTGCTCACCGTTTCGTTCGGCAAATCCGAATCCCAAATTGCGAGTCCGCTCACACCTAAGGAGTGGGGTGAGTTCGCTGGTTGGCTTAAGGAAAGGGACCGTGCTCCAGGCGACATGCTGAAGGAAGATCTATCGGTTTTGCTTCAGGATTGGGAACATCCCAAAGTGACGGTCGAGCGTCTGCAGGCTCTGCTAGGTCGAGGAGCAACACTCGGATTCGCGCTGGAGAGGTGGCAGCGAGCCGGATTGTGGGTATTGACTCGCTCGGACCCGGAGTATCCAACGCGTTTGAAACAGCGTCTTGGCCAGGCGGCGCCAGCCATTCTGTTCGGTTGTGGAAACAAGAACCAGCTCGATGCAACGAGCGTTGCGGTGGTTGGATCGAGACATGCCGACGATGCTGACCTTCGCTTCGCAGACAACATTGGCCGGCGTGCCGCTGAATGCGGCAGGTTGGTCGTATCCGGAGGTGCCGCCGGGGTCGATCAGGCCGCGATGCTGGGTGCTCTCGATGCCGAAGGAACTGCTATCGGTGTCGTGGCGGACAACCTCCTTCGATCTGCCACCTCGGCAAGATACCGCAGGCACCTCATGTCCGGGGATCTGGCACTGATTTCGCCGTTCAACCCGGAAGTTCGTTTCTTCGTTGGCAACGCCATGGCCCGCAACAAATACATTTACTGCATGGCAGAGGAATCGGTGGTTGTCAGCAGCGATCTTGATAAGGGCGGGACATGGAAGGGTGCCTTTGAGAACTTGAAGAATGGATGGGTTCCCTTACGAGTCAAGCAGACTGAGACTCCGGGCTCTGGTAATCCCAAGCTTGTGGAACTAGGGGGACAGTGGCTCGATAACCCAGAAGATCTTGTGCGTATCGCGGCTCCCGACGGCGAGCAGTCAGAGGCGTCAGCCCGTCACACCCAACCCTTGCATCCGGAAGAAAGTACCGATTTTGCCGAAGAACTCTACGAGAAGGTCCGTTCACTCGTGCCCGACCTTTGCGCGGAGCCAATGCCGGCCATAGACATAGCTGACGCACTCGGTGTGACCAAGCCTACGGCCGATGCCTGGATAAAGCGGCTTCTCGAAGAACGTGCTTTGGAGAAAACGACAAGGCCCGTGTGCTACGTCTTTCGGGAAAAGGACTTGGTCGACTAGCCTCCGTCATACGCTTTCTGGATTCCCATCCCGACCATCGTGCAGTCAAGGAAAGTCCTGCCCGATAGCGGTAGCATCGGCCCCGCTACGGACGTAAGGGGGTATTCATGGAAGTTCCGCTCCTCACCAATGATTTCCTGCGTCGTCCCGTGCGCCTCTATCCGAACAAGACCGCGGTGGTGGATGGCAAACGGTGCTACACGTATGCGGAACTGCAGGCGCGGGTCAACCGGCTGTCCCATGCGCTCCTGGGCCTCGGCGTGAAACCGGACGACCGCGTCTGCATCCTGAGCCCAAACTCCCATTTCTTCCTCGAGAGCTTCTATGCCACGAGCCAGATCGGCGCGGTGCTGGTGCCGCTCAACTACCGGCTGGTGGCGGCGGACCACGAGTACATCCTGAACCATGCGGGGGTGACGGTCGTGCTGGTCGACTACGAGTACACTCGGGTCGTCGACGACATTCGCGGGAACCTCTCGACGGTGCGCCATTTCGTGATTGCCGAGGATCGGGACGAAACGCCTGCGGCGGATGTGCCGCCCGGGTGGCTCGACTGGGAAACGCTGATAGCGGAACAGCCCGATACCGCCCCTGCACCAGTCGAACGCAGCGAAAACGACCTGGTGTCGATCAACTACACGTCCGGCACCACGGCGCGGCCCAAGGGCGTGATGATGACGCACCGGAACGTCTACGTGAACGCGTACAGCCTCATGACGCACCTGGATGTCTGCCATGACGACGTCGAGTTGTGGACGCTGCCGATGTTCCATTGCAACGGCTGGGGAGGCGTCTACGCGCTCACGGCGGTGGGTGGTACGCACATAGTTCTGCGGGCCGTCGATGCGGCCGAAATCTACCGGCTCATCGAGGAGGAGAAAGTGACGTTCGCGTGCATGGCGCCGGCGGTGCTGCGCACCATTCTCGACTATCCCGACAGGGACCGGCACAACATCACGACGAGCCCGCGCTTCGTCGTTGCTGGAGCGCCGCCGCCCGCGGCGTTCATCGAGCGGCTCGAGGGAGAACTCGGGTGGGAATTCATCCAGATCTACGGACTGACCGAGACGGCTCCCATACTGACGGTGTCCCGTCCCGATCACGAAACGCAGCGCACCGACTTCGCGCGGCGCGCGCGGGCGGGCGTGCCAGCGGTGGGCGTCGACATCGTGCTGCTTGACGAACACGGCCGGCCGGTGGCCAAGGACGGCGTCAGCGTGGGCGAGGTCTGCGCCCGTTCCAATGTCGTCTTCAAGGGCTACTGGAAGCAGCCGGAAGAGACGGCGGAGGCGATCCAGAACGGCTATTTCCACACCGGCGACCTGGCCGTCTGGGACGCCGGCGGCAACATTCACATCGTCGACCGCAAGAAGGACGTGATCATTTCGGGGGGCGAGAACATCAGTTCGCCGGACATCGAGGATGCGCTCTACCGCCACCCGGCCGTGATGGAGTGCGCCGTCATCGGCGTTCCCCACGAGAAATGGGGCGAGACGCCGAAGGCGCTCGTCGTTCTGCGCGAAGGCGAGGGGGCGACCGAGGCGGAGATCATCGAGTTCTGCCGCGAACACCTGGCCCACTTCAAGTGCCCCACCTCGGTGGAGTTCCGCGACGAACTGGCGCGCACCGCCACGGGCAAGCTGCAGAAGTTCAAGCTGCGCGAGCCCTATTGGGAAGGGGAACGCCGGGTCGGCTAGCAGATTGTCGGACTTGCCGCTCCTGGCGGCAAGATCGACGGGATGGTAGGTGGGCTTGGGCGGGGGTGAAACACGGCGCGCCCGAAGGGCCGACGGATTTCATGGCGCTGAGGCCGCCGGTCAAGACAGGAAACAAGTCCAACGGCATCATTTTCATGCTCGATGAGCACAATCCGTGCTACTCGTCGCCCTGTGGGTACGACATACATGGATGTTGCTGTCGGTTGGCTTCGGACCCGCGCTCCCGAAATGGATCGTCCCTGGGTCCTCTACGTCAACCTGGTGAAGCCGCACTTTCCCCATTTCTGCACCGAGCGGCTGTGGGACAAGTACCGCGACCACGACGATCTGCCGGCGCACGGCACGGAGGCCGAGACCGCGCAACACCCGTACGCCGAGGACCTGCGCCGGCACTTCGAGGTGGAGCACGTCCAGGAGCACCAGGTTCGCGGGCTACGCCGGGGCTATTACGCCTGCGTCAGCTTTATCGACGAGCAACTCGGGCGGCTGTTGTCCGCCCTCGGGGAGGCGGGTCTCGAAGATACGACGAACGTCGTCTATACCTCGGACCACGGCGAGATGCTGGGCAAGTTCGGGCTGTGGTGGAAGTGCAGCCTGCTCGAGGACGCCGCCCGAATCCCGTGTATCGCGGCGGGTCCGGACTTCGAGTCGGGCGTGCGGGTGGCGACACCCGTCGACCTGCACGACCTGCAGGCCAGCGTGTTCTCGCTGACGGGCGCGCGACAGCCCGAGGACTGGTTGGGGGTCCCCCTGGGAACGTTGCCGGATGACGACCGGGACCGGGTCGTGTTCTCCGAATACCATGGCCACGGCACCCGCGCGGGCGCGTTCATGGTGCGCCGGGGCGACTGGAAACTCATCCACAACGTCGAGGCGCCGGACCAGTTGTTCGATCTTGGCGATGACCCCGAAGAACTCGAGAACCGCTACCAGGCATGTTCGCCGAAGGCCGAGGAACTCTCGGCGGCCCTGGCGGGAATCTGCGATCCGGCCGCCGAGGATCGTGAAGCGGAAGCCGCCTGGGAGCGCCAGGTGCGTCTGAACCAGGAGGAGGCGACCGGCTAGCGCCATGAAATCCGTCACGGCTTCGCCTGTGCCGTGTTTCACCCCGTTGCCCGCTCTTCGGGCACGACCGGGATCTCTCCCGGTCACGCGCGCCACGTCGCGTCACGACCTGGTCACCACTGGAACGCCGGACTCTTCGCCCAGCGGCGCGGTCATCCCGCGCGCTGGCGTGGCTCTCCTGGCCATTGGTGGCATGCCCCCATCCGCGCGCTACCGCAGTGGATGTGTCCGCCCCTGACCGGTCGAAGACCTGCGTCCCTGTCGAGCATGTCCGCCCCGCGGCATCGAAGCACGGCGGGTCATGGTGCCGAAACACGCACGGTGACGACTTCGATCTCGTGGTATTGCGCGTGACGGACCGACGAAGCGAGGTGGCGCAGCAGCCGAATCGAGACCTCGCGGTCTTCCGCAACCTCGCCAGCCTCTTCGCCGAGTAGCGCCATCCGATCTTCGAGGTTGTCTTCGCCACCGGCCACTGCGAACTCGAGGACGGCTTCACCGCTTTCCCTGCGCGCCGTGACCAGGAGTCGCGGTGCTTCCTCGTCCGTCGTGCGGCGCGCTTCGACGAGCGCCAGCAAGGTCTCCTCGGCGGCCGCGTCGATGCGTTGCGCCATGCGCTCGTCCCAACCTGTCCGCGACACCAGAATGCTGAGAAACGCGCGGATCCGCGGCAGGGAGGAAACCTCCAACGTCGCTTCCATCCTCCGGCCGCGCGCCTTCGTGGCCTCCAACAGCAGGGTCATCAGGATCGCCGCCGCGCCGCCGGCCGTGACCCCGTTGCGCAGAACCCCCCCAGCGAACTCCTCGGCGAAGGCGGGGAAGATTGCCCCGTACTGGAATCCGGCGCCGACCCAGAACGCGACTCCCACGATCAGCCCGTTGCGCTGGTCGAGACCGCCCTGGATGATCATCTTGACGCCGACCAGGAACATCGTGGCCATGAGGACCAGGAGATAGGCGGCGACGACCGGTCCCGGCACGGCCAGAACGATCGCGATCGCCTTCGGCAGCAGGGCCATCCCTATGAACACCGCACCAACGGCGACGCCGATCCGTCGCGCCGCCGCGCCCGTGAGTTCGGTGATCGCGACGCTGGTCGACAGCAGCGTGTTCGGAACCGTCCCCGCGATGCCGGCGAGAAAGTTGCCAACGCCCGCCGTCGCGACCGCGCCTTGAACCGCCCGGTAGTCAACGGCACGCGCCCGCCGCCAGGACGCCCGTTGCGCCCCGGCCGCGGTGCTGATGGTCTGCACGCTCTCGATCAGCGAGACCAGCAGAAAGGCGGGCAAGAGCCCCCAGAACAGGGGTCCGAAGTCGAGGTCGAGGCCCGGCCACGCCGCCGCTGGAACGCCGAACCACCGGGCATTGGAGACCGCTTCGACGTCGTAGAGGCCGTAAGCCACCGCGACGACAGAGCCTACGACGACCCCGATGACCGGCGACCAGAGGCGCAGCGCCGCGTTGCCGGTCAGGGTCACAATGACGATCGCAAGCAGGGTCGAGACGGCCATGAGGGGTGCCGCAGCCCCGGTCGCGTCGGCGGGAACCTGCTCCAGAAGCCCCAGCGCGGAGGGCATCAGGGTGACGGGAATCAACATGATCACCGTCCCCGAGACCGTGGGGGTCAGAACGCGTCGGAACAGCGCGAGCCGGGCGGACAGCGCGAGCGGCACGATCGAAGAGACCGCCACCAGCGTCGCCAGCAGAGCTGGACCGCCCTCGGCGACCGCCGTCACGGCCACTCCGACGACCGCCAGCGAGGTTCCCATGACGGCTACGTAGCCCGAACCGATGCGTCCGAGCCGTACCGCCTGCAGCGCTGTGGTCAGGCCGCAGATCGAGACCGCCGCAAATAGGCACCAGGACAGCCAGCCGTCTCCGCCGCCGGCGGCCCGCACGACGACCATCGGAATGACTACGATCCTGGCGATGATGAGCACGGCGTACTGAAGGCCGAGACCCAAGGCGACCGCCACGGGCGGCTGCTCGTCCGGCTCGTACCGCACGCCGCCTTCGTCGGAGGCGCTCACCGCGAGCCCACCGCCCCCGCACCCGGCGTCCGTCGGATACCGGCCAATCCTGACAGCCGTGCTTGGTCAGCCAACCCTATGCGTTCTCCGCGTTGCTGCGAATCGCCCATTGCCCAGTTCACCGCCCGTCAGGGATCCAGGTGCCGGGTCGAACCAAGACTCCAGACCTCACCAGCCAATTCCTCCCTGTTGCGAATTTTCGCCCCCTCACCCTCGTCGCACTCCTCCTGAAGCCGCTTCCAGAAGGACACGATCCGGAATGCCGTCACCGGCTCGCCCTCCCAGTCGAAATCTTTCTCGTAGGGTTCCTGATCGTCCGCGATCACCAACGCCGCACGGACTGGAACATCCAGCCTATCCAGCTTCCGCCCTGGCCGCGGCGCAGCCTGTTACTGCGGGTCGATCCGCGCGAGTCCGATCGTCCATTGCGCCTTTCCGAGCCTGTGCCGGGTCGAGTATGCGGGGGACCAGTCCGCCTCGGCCCATCGAGTCGCCAGCGTTTCCTCCATCACGTAGTTCCGATGCTGATCGAGGGCCGCCCGGATGTCGGGCGAACCGTCGATGCTGAGCGCGATCCGATCCGAGACGTCGAGCCCCGCCTGCTTGCGGGCTTCCTGCACGGTGCGCACCAGTTCCCGCGCGAGGCCCTCTCGCTCGAGGCTTTCGGTCAATGTGGTGTCGAGGCCCACCAGGTAGCCGCCCTCCTCGGCACAGGCATAGCCTTCCGCCGATGTCGACTCGACCAGCACATCCTCCGGTTCGAAGCTCAGCGTCTCATCTTCCAGCGTCACTTCGAATGACCTGCCGTCGTTTACGGCCGCAGCGATGGCGCGCCCGTCCGCCTTTGCCAGCGCGTCGCGGATCGCGGGCACACGTCGGCCGTAGCGTTTGCCGATGCGCGGCAGGTTGGGCCTGATGCGGTAGCTCAGAAGATCGGCGTCGGAGGCCAGCACTTCGACGGACTTGACGTTGAGTTCCTCGCGGATCTGAGCCGCGTGACGGGCAAGGATGCCGGCGCCGGAAGCGTTGGGCGTGCGCGCGAGCAGGCGGCTAAGCGGCTGTCGGACGCGCAGGCCGCTTGAGTTTCGCGCTGCCCGCCCGAGTCCGACCACGCGCTGCACGACCTCGACGTCGGCGATGAGGGCGTCGTCGCGGGCGGCAGGGTCGGGCGCGGGCCACTCACTCATGTGCACGCTGAGATGCGCCGTCCCGTCGACTCCGCGCACGAGATTCTGATGCACCGCTTCGCTCAGGAAAGGCATGAACGGCGCCATCAGCCGGTTCACGGTGTGCAGGCACTCGTACAGCGTGAGGTACGCGGCCTGTTTGTCCCGGCCCTCGGCGGCCTTCCAGAACCGCCGGCGGTTGCGCCGCACGTACCAGTTGCTCAACGCGTCGACGAACGACTCTATCGCCCGGCCCGCGGCCAGCACGTCGTACGACTCCAGCGCCCGCGTCGTGACAGATACCGTCTCATTCAGCGCCGCCAGCGCCCAGCGGTCTATCTCGGAACGTTCGGCGAGGGGCACGGCGCGCCCGACATCGACTTCGTCGAGCTTCGCGTACATGACGAAGAAAGCGTAAGTGTTCCAGTAGGTATTGATGAATCCGGCCACGACTTCGCGGACCAGGTCCACGGAAACGCGTTTCTGCGCCTCCGGCGCCTGGCGGCACGCCAGGTACCACCGCAGCGGGTCGGCGCCGACGCGATCGAAGACCTCGTACGGATCGAGGATGTTGCCCAGGGACTTCGACATCTTCTTGCCGTCCTCGTCCACGACATGGGCGAGGCAGATGCAGTTCCTGTAGGCGACGCTGTCCGACACGAGGGTGGCGATGGCGTGCAGCGAGTAGAACCAGCCGCGCGTCTGGTCGATCGCCTCGCAGATGTAGTCGGCGGGGAACCGGCTTTCCAGCAGGTCGGCGTTCTCGAACGGATAGTGAAACTGCGCATAGGACATCGCGCCCGAGTCGAACCAGCAGTCAATCACCTCGGGGACGCGCCGGTATTCGCGGCCGTTTTCAGGATGGGTGAAGGTGACGTCGTCGATGGCCGGCCTGTGGAGGTCGACATCGGCCAGGTTCCGGCCGCACAGCGACTCGAGTTCCTCGATCGAACCGATGCACAGGTAATCGCCGTCGCCGTCGGTCCAGACGGGCAGCGGCGTGCCCCAGAAACGCTCGCGGGAGAGCGCCCAGTCGACGTTGTTCTCGAGCCAGTTGCCGAAGCGGCCGTCGCGGATCGTGTGCGGCACCCAGTTGATGGACCGGTTCAACTCGGCCATGCGGTCCCGGAAGCGGCTGGTCTCGATGAACCAGGCGTCCTTGGCGTAGTAGATCAGGGGGTCGCCGGTGCGCCACCCGTGCGGGTAGTTGTGCAGGACACGTTCGGAGCGATACATGAGCCCGCGTTCTTCGAGCAGGGCGATGAGCGTAGGATCGGCATCCTTGAAGAACTTCCCGGCCACGGGTTCCACCGCGGGAACGAAGCAGCCGTCGAGGCCGACGCCGTGCACAACGGGTACGCCGTTCCGCTGGCACAGTCGAAGGTCGTCCTCGCCGTAGGCGGGTGCACAGTGGACCAGGCCGGTCCCTTCGTCGACGGTGACGAAATCCGCTGTCCACACGCGACAGATCGGGCCTTCGGCGGGCAGGTAGTCGAACGGGCGCGCGTAGCCCATTCCCGCGAGGTCGCTGCCCTTGACCCGTTTCTCCACGGTGTATTCGGAGTCGCCCAGCGAGGACTCGGCCAGTGCTTCGGCGAGGATGAGCGTTTCTTCCCCGGTCCTGGCAAAGATGTACTCGACATCGGGATGCGCGGCGAGCGCCAGGTTCGACGGCAGGGTCCAGGGCGTGGTCGTCCAGACGAGAAACGACGTGTCGGGCGCGCCTTGCACAGGAAAGCGCACGTATATGGAAGGGTCCTCGACTTCCTTGTAGCCGAGGGCGACTTCCTGCGACGAGAGGGTGGCCCCGATGTGCGGGTCGTAGGGAACCACCTTGTAGCCCTGGTACAGGAGCCCCTTGTCCCAGATCTGGCGCAGCAGCCACCAGACGGACTCGATGTAGGCGTTGTCGAAAGTGGAGTAGGCGTCGGACAGGTTCACCCAGAAGCCCATGCGCTCGGTCATCCGCTCCCAGTCGTCGATGTAGAGCTGCACCGACTCGCGGCACCTGCGGGTAAACTCCGCGACGCCGACCTGGCGTTCGATCTCGCCCTTGTCGAAGATGCCGAGTTCCTTTTCCACTTCATGTTCGACGGGCAGGCCATGCGTGTCCCAACCGGCCTTCCGCGGGCAGTGGTAGCCCTGCATATGCTTGAAACGCGGGAAGATGTCCTTGAACGTGCGCGCAAGGACGTGGTGGATGCCGGGCCTGCCGTTGGCGGTTGGCGGTCCCTCGTTCCAGACGTATAGCGGCCGGCCCTCGCTCTGTTCCTGCGCAGCGTTGAACACGTCATGCTTGCGCCACAGGTCGAGTATCTTCCCTTCAAGCTGCGTGCCGTCGTAACGGCTCGGCACGTCCTTGAATCCCATCGTCAGTCAGTCTCCGAACAAAAACCAAAAAGCCCCGACAACGGATGCCTGAGAATCGTCGCCGATCGTCACGCATCAGTTCCCGGGGCGAAGGTTCGACCGCCTCGCGCGGTCCAACGTCGCGGTACCACCCGTGTTCGCACGCGCCTCGCGGCGCGGGCCTCATCGGTCACAGCCTCCCACCGGGGCGATGACCCGGCCCGTTTACGGGGGCCAACCGTCCGAGCCTACTGAAATGCGGCGCATTCGTTCGGTCGGCGGCTCCAGGGCGATTTTCGCCGGCGGCGCGGCGCGGAGCTTCCACCATCCTCCACTCGCTTCATGCCCGCTTCAGTCCGGCTACTCGTCCCCTTCACTGCCTTTGCCTGGCCGACTCCTCCCCGATTGACGGGGCGTGCCCCAATATGGAAGAACCCGGTATCTTGATCTTACCGCCGCGGGCGGTTGCAAACCACTTGAGGCGCGATCAGTCGCGATGGATTCGAGAGGCCACGGAGTCGTACTGGCGTATTTGTCTTTGGACGCCCCCCAACGCGCCGGGGAAATCCCGACAGGACGCGTGACGCCACGGCACTCCACCGCTTTTTTTCTTGCTAGACTCGTTCGCGGACAACGCCGTGCAGCGAGGGCTGGCCCCTGAGCCGGGCCACCCGCTGAATACGACAGCCGCAATGCCCGGCGGGGGATAGCTTCCTCCGCCCGTGGTGAATAGGCGGGAAACTCACAGCCTCGCTGTGGCGTTGTCCACGACCCGGCGCCCGCGCCGATGCCTCGACTTGAAGCTGCGACACCGCTGCGCGTGGATGGAGTGCATGAGCGAAACTGAGTACCTGAAGGGAAGGCTTGACGCGCTCTCGCTGATCGTCGGCGCGATTTTTGCCGATACGCCGCAGAAAGACGCGAGATTGAGACCCAAGCTTGTACTTCTCGCGAGCCAGTACTTCATGGACGCGCCGCTTGAAGCGCGAAGCGTGGATTTCCGGAACGGCTTTCGCGAGGAGTTCGACCGAATGATTGCGACTCTTGACGACCCTGCGGGAGGTCAAACGAACTGACGCACTGCTGCGTCGTTTTGGCGGGCGTGGGTCCGGTCTCGCACTGGACGGGGGCTTTCGGGGCGTTGTCCGGTCGCAGGAGCGGCGTCCCTTGCGCAAACGAAACTAACATGATTAGTAGTGGGCGGGATTTCGCGCAGGCCGACCACCTGCCAGCAGTTGCCCGCAGACTACTGATTATTCCCGTTGTGGACTGTGGTCCGCGCAGGGACAATTCCTTTCCCGACGAACTGATCTTGATACGGGCTCCGCCGAACGGGTTCTCCAGTTCCTGTCGGAGTCGGGCAAGGATCGGGAACGGGTCAAACTAACTCCTGCGCCAATGGGCTGCCGATGCGCGGCTGCTTCGGGCGTATGGTGATCGCATATTGGTGATTGATGAGACATGGATCTCCCGTACGTTTTCGAAACATGCGCAAGCCGCCGCTTGCCGGGATGGATTGCCCTCACAGTGGTTTGCCTTGCCGCCCTGGCACCGGCGCACGGCGAACCGATCAAGCCGATACCCGCGGACAACGGTGCCGATTACGCGAAGGCCGCGCTCGGCAGGACGCTGTTTCACGATACGAAGCTGTCCAAGGACGATTCCATTTCCTGCGCCAGTTGTCATGACCTTTCTTCCGGGGGTGATGACGGTCGCCAGGTTTCCACGGGCATCAACGACGCGCTTGGCCTCGTGAATTCGCCGACAGTGTTCAACGCGAGCTTCAACTTCAAGCAGTTCTGGGATGGCCGCGCGGAAACGCTTGCGGATCAGATCGATGGCCCGATCCAGTCCTCGATTGAAATGGGCAGTCTCTGGCCCGAGGTCGTTGCCAAGCTATTCAAGGACGAAAACTACCCCCGGCTCTTCGGAGACATTTACCCGGATGGCATCAACCGCGCGAATGTCAAGGACGCCATCGCGGAGTTCATCACATCCCTGACCACGCCGAACAGCCGCTTCGACCGCTGGCTGAATGGTGAAGCCGGTGCCATCAACCCGATGGAAAAGCACGGCTACACCCTGTTCAAGTACTACGGTTGCGTGTCCTGCCACCAGGGCGCGAACGTGGGCGGCAACATGTTTCAGGTGTTTGGAGTCATCAACGAGTTTTTCAAACGTCGCGGCAACATCACGGAGGCCGATATGGGCCGCTACAACATCACGGGCAACGAAGCTGACATGCATGCGTTCAAGGTCCCGAGCCTGCGGATGGCGGCCTACACCGCGCCGTATCTTCACGATGGCAGCGCCGCCACGCTGCGCGACGCCGTAGACGCGATGTTCGAGTTCCAGCTCGGGCGAGAAGCGCCGGACGAAGACAAGGACGCAATCGTTGCCTTCATCAAGACATTGGCGGGAGAGTCGGAGGAACTGAACCAGTGAAGTCCAACAATTCGATCAAGGTTGCGGTCGTCGTGTCGTTCGTTCTTGTCGCTGCGGGCTTGTACCTTTACGCACTCGTAAAGACGAACGATCCGCAGGGCTACCGCTCGTCCATCTCCAGCGTACAGGAGATCCAGCAGTTGGCGGCGGACTGGAGTGTCGAAACGGCCCGCGTGAGGTCAGACCCGCTGGCCGACTTCGACTCCCTCGTCGCGTTCATCCCCCAGATGGGCCAACTCAAGGGGACGCTTCTGGCCACGGTGCGGAGCATTCCCGATATTCCGGACAGGCTGGCCAATGACGTGAGCGCGTACGTCAGTGCGGTCGATGCCAAGGAAGAACGTATCGAACGCTTCAAGACCGGCTATGCCGTGATCCGGAACTCGTCGCGCTACCTGCCGCTGGCGGCGTCGAACATTGTGCAGGCCCCGGACATCAGTTCCGATCTCCTGGGCGAAGTCTCTACGCTGACGAACGAAATTGGCGCCTATCTCGAGGCCCCGACCGATGCCGCCAAGGGTCGTCTCACGGTCACGCTGGAGCGCCTCGGCACGAGTTCCATCGAACTGCCGGCGCCGTTGCCGAGTCATTTTGCGAATTTCATTTCGCACGCGGAAGTGCTTCTTTCGCGCCAGGCACCGACCGACGAACTCTTCTCGCTGGCCACATCAAGCGAGATCTCGGATATCGCGTCGAAACTGGTCGACGACCTGGGATTCCAACTCGGCAAGAAGCTGGAGCGAAACGACTACTACTGGAACGGCATCCTGGTGGCAGTGGCCGCCCTCCTGTTGCTGTGGATTGTTTTCGCGGTGAGCAGAACCAGGGCCAACGTTGCCCAGGCGACCGTTCCGGCTGCGGTTCCGGCATCCGCTCCCGAGCAGCGCGTTGCCGTTCTGGAATCGCCGGGCGGAGGCGCGCCATCGGACACCGTTACGGAACGATCGGCTGATGGGGCGGACTCCGCGAGTGCCAAGCGCCTGATGTCGCACAAGATCCTGTCGGAACTGGTGGGTGAGCGCGTGGCCACCACCGCAGCGGAAATCGCAACAGGCATGGAATCGCTCAGCGAGGCGGCCGAAAAGGTTGAGGCATCTTCAAGCGATGCGGAACGCGCGGATGCCGTCGCTGCAGAGAGTGCCATCGTCGCCACCATGAAGGCGCAGGCGACGGAGATTGCCGAAGTTGCGGAGAAGCTGTCAGCGTTCTCCAAGCGACAGGGCGACGTGAGCTACGAATTGCTCGACATCAACGATTGCATTTCGGAGGTCATCGCCGCGACGCAGGCAGAAGATGTTGCGACGGTCGAGACGAATCTCGGCAAGGTGCCGGACATTTTTGCCTCAAAGACGGAAATCTGCTTGATGCTGGAGAAGGTCGTCGAGAATTCGGCGCAGGCGATTCGGGAAAAGGCTGAAAATGGCCAGGGAGCGATCAGTATCGCGACGACTCGAGAAAGCGAAAAGGCCTACATCACCGTCATTGATAACGGTGTCGGCATGTCGCCCGAAATCCGGGAGAACATGTTCCAACCCTTCTTTGCGGGGGCGAATGGCCGAACCGGTGTGGGTCTTACCTCGACGAAATACCTGGTCGAAAAGTATGGCGGCTCGATTTCCGTCAGTTCCATGCCAGCCGGAGGAACCGTCACCCGAGTAACCCTGGTGGGGATGCCGGAGTGACGCATCAAGAGGTGTCGCGATGACCACGAGTGCAAAATGGCCGGCGCGGCAGGCCGAGATGCGCGGGCCGGGTTTCGGGAGAGTCCGCTGGACCGTCCTGTTATTCATTTTCTTGCCGATACCTGTGCTCTTCTTCCTCGTGCCGCATTTGCGAAGCACGTTGAATGGAACGTCCGAAGGCGATATGTGCCTGGTCGAGCCAGCCGATGTCACGCGCCACGCAGTGTATTTGCTGGACCTTCGCAAGCCCCTGGGTCCGGCCCACGGTGCGCTTCCCGGCAAGCTGCTGCGCGATATCAGTCACGAGCTTGAAGCAAACACCGAACTCAAGGTGTTCGCATTGACCGCGTATGCGGAGTCGCCACGAATGCTGCTGGGGGGCCTGTGCAAGCCGTACGACAATGCGGATCTGAGGATTGCCACCGCCAAGGACCAGAGCCACGGCAACGGGTTGCGGGACTGTGCCGACGTGCCGGCCCAGGTGCCAGTGTCGTTGCGGGACAAGGTGAAGCAGTATTGCTCTCAGCGCGATGCGCTACAACGTCGAATCGACGTGCTCGCCGAACAGGGCGCGGACGGATTGGTTGCCAGTTCCTACCTGGTGGAAGCCCTGGAGGTTACTTTTCGCGATCTCGAAGTCCTTTCGGGAGCGAAGTCACTGTACGTGTTCTCGGACATGATGCAGCACGCCTCGTGGTATTCGCATCTGGATCTGCGGTGGGAAGACTGGCGCTTCGAGGACTTTTCTGGATTGCGTGAGGAACGGGCGGCGCTGATGGGATCCCCCGCACGGCCAGGCCCGGATATCCAGGCGAGGGTTTTCTACGTGGCTCGCGCCGGAACAACGGAAAACCTGCGGTTGAGGAGCGCGCACCAACAGTTCTGGCAGAACTTTTTTGCTGGCGTGGAGCTCGATTTCGAAGATCGTGCGGCGATGCCGGGATACTTGCACGAGCATTTGATGGACGTGCCTTCCAAGGCGGAGATGGCGGCGCGGGAGCGTGAGCGCGTCCGGTACGAACGCGAGGTGGTGGAGCAGTTGCGCGCCAAGGTGCAGGAAGAGCAGGTAGCGCTCGAATCGGCGCGCCAGCGATTGGCCGACCAGAAGGAGCAGCTTGAAGAGCGCGAACGCGAGTTGCAAGCTGAGCGGTTTCAGGAAGACTCGGCTAGCAGCGTGCGACGTAGGACGGCACGTAGTGCCGATCAAGGCGCAGGGTGATAGGTGGGCCTGCGGGGGTGAAACACGGCACCCGTAGGGTGACGGACTTCATGGCGCGAGCGGCGCCGAGCCGACCACCGGACGACACCCAATTGGATGCGATGCGCGGCGCTGGCCGGCTGGATTGCAGACACGGACGACAAAGGCAGTACCCGAGGTCGGAAGCTGCAATGCGGGAAGTCATCGAGCGACTTCCCGCGAACTGGCTGAAGGGACCGGAATTCGCCCGCCCATAGCCAGTCGGGCCCTGGCGCGTCTTCGGGACCATCCTTGACACGTTCGAGGCGCGTCACCACACTCGTTTGACACCTCTTGACTGGAAGCCCGCATGGGAACTTTCTGCGCGCGCGCCATTCTGACTGCCTTCGCCGTTTTTGGCTTGGGATCGGCTGCCGCCGAGACGGTCGATGGCCCGAAACTGTCGTGGGACGTATCGCTTTGGGGCAAGCCGCGCGCGGGGACCGCCGTTGCGGATGCGTTGGCGGGCGTTGTCGAGGAGAGAACGGGCGGCGCCTGGCGGATGACGCTGCACTATGGCGAAGCCCTCTCCAAGGCCCGCGAGAACCTGGACGGCATCGCTATCGAGGCATTCCAGGCGGCGATGTTCTGCAACTTCTACCATCCGAGAAAGAACCCGGCGCTGATGGTGTTGACGATGCCGTTCCTGCCGATGTCGAACTGGGACGCGAACCGCCGCATTCGCGAGGCGGTGTATGCCCATCCCGCGGTGTCGCGGGAAATGGCGCGGTGGAACGCCATGATCTACACCTCCACGTTCCTGCCCCAGTACGAGCTTCTTGGCCGAGGCGAGCCCCCGACAGATCTCGAAGGCTGGAAAGGGCTGACCGTCCGCGCGGGAGGCGGCCTCGGCCAGGCCATGAAACTGCTTGGCGCCACGCCGGCCAGTTCTACGGCGACGGAGGTCTATACCGGCGTCCAGCAGGGGACGATGGACGCGGCGTCCTTCCCGTTCACCTACGGCCATGTCTCCTACCGCATCCACGAGGTGGCAGAGTGGTTCACGGGCAACCTCTCGCCGGGGACGGCCGACTGTCCGCTGGTGTTCGGCATTACTGCCTACGAGGCGCTTCCCCCGCAGTACAAGCAACTGCTGGCGGACGTGAAGGAGGAGGTCATCGCCGCGCAGATCCAGGCATACGTCGATGTCGACGCCGAAAACCTGCCGATGCTCGAGCGTTCGCTCGAGGAGATCCGCTATACCGAGGCGCAACTGGCCGAGTTTCGCGCACGCGCCGGCAAGCCGGTGATCGATGCCTGGATCGATGAGAACTCGCGGCGGTTCGATGCTTCGGGGTTGGTGGAAGCCGTATTCGGGGCGGTCGGGCAGACGGTCCCGTAGGCCCCGGGCATCGTGAACGACGCCTTCGGTCGCCGCCTGGACTGGGCTGACCGCCATCTTGGCCTGATCGAAAACGGCCTCAACCTCTGCGCCGGCGTACTGATCTTCGCCCTGATGCTGCTCGGCGTCGCGCAGATCGTCCTGCGCACGGTGTTCGACGCGCCGATCTTCGGCTACATCGACGTCGTGGAAGTGTCGATGGTCGGTTTCGCCGTCCTGTCCATCGCGTTCGTGCAGCGCGTCGGGGCGCATGTGCGCATGGAGATCCTGGTCGCCCGTCTCAAGGGCCGCGGGCTGTGGCTGACCGAGATGCTGGGGACGGCGCTCGCGGCATTCATCGTCGGCGTGCTCATTCCCTACGCGTGGCGGCATTTCGAGCGCGCCTTCGACTTCGGTGACAGCACCATCGACATCGAACTGGCGACTTGGCCGGCGAAACTCGTCGTGCCTCTGGCGCTTTCCGTGCTGCTGGTACGGCTGCTGGTCCAGTTGGCGGGATATTGGCGCCTCGTGCTGCATCCGGGACTGGAACCCGTCGCCGTGCCGACCATTCAGGACGTGGCTGCGCAGGCTGAAACCGAGATTCGGCTCTCCGATACCGACAACGAGGCGACACGATGACCGGCGGCAGCGAACTGTGGGCGGGCATTGCCGGTGTCGTCCTGCTCGTCACCCTGGTTGCCCTCGGCGTTCGCGTCTATATCGCCGCGGCGCTGACGGGGTTCCTGGGGTTGCTGGCGCTCAAGGGATGGAACGTGGCGGCGGCGGTGGCGGGGACCATTCCCCATTCCAAGACCGTGACCTATCCGCTGTCCGTCCTGCCGCTCTTTATCCTGATCGGATTCCTGGCATTCCACGCCGGCCTGACGACGCGATTGTTCGAGGCGGCGAGGCGTTGGGTGGGTTGGGTGCCGGGGGGGCTTGCCGTATCGACGGTTTTCGCCAGCGCCGGCTTCGCCGCGGTGTCCGGTGCCTCGACGGCGACGGCCGCGGTTTTTTCCCGCGTCGCCATTCCCGACATGCTCCGGAACCGCTACAGCAAACGACTCACGGCGGGCGTCATCGCGGCAGGGGGCACTTTGGCGTCGCTGATCCCGCCGTCCGCGATACTCGTGATCTACGCCATCATCGTCGAGGAGTCGGTGGGCAAGCTGTTGCTCGCGGGATTGCTTCCGGGCGTCGTTTCCGTGTTGATCTACGCCGGCCTGATCGTCGGCATGTGCGTGATCCGGCCGGACCTCGGGCAATCCATCGGCGGCTTCACCTGGCGGCAGCGATTCGCCAGCCTGCCGGGCGCACTGCCCATCTTCCTGGTCGTCGGCATCATCTTCGGGGCGCTGTATTCGGGTGCCGCGACGCCCACCGAGGCGGGTGCGCTGGGTGCCGCCGTGGTGTTCTGCCTCTATGGTTGGCGCGCCTGGCGCCAGCGTTCGGTCAAGCAGATGGGAAGCCGCCTGCGGGAAGCCCTGATGGAGACCGCCAAGCTCACGGTGATGATCTTCACACTGATCTGGGGCGTGTTCCTGTTCGTGCGTTTCCTCGGCTTTGCGGGACTGCCCGGTGCGTTTGCGGACTGGGTGGTCACGCTGGACATGCCACCGCTCCTGATCGTGATCTGCATCCTGCTCGCCTACGCCGTACTGGGCATGTTCATGGATGCCATCGGCATGCTGGTGCTGACGCTGCCGGTCGTGTATCCGGCGGTGATCGCGCTCGGCTACGACCCGATCTGGTTCGGCATCGTGGTCGTGAAGATGGCGGAGATCTGTCTCATCACGCCGCCCATCGGCCTCAACTGTTTCGTTGTGGCTGGCGTTGCGCGGGGCCTGCGCGACGAACGCGGGGGGTCGCTCGCAATTCCGTTGCAGGACGTGTTTCGCGGCATCGGCCCGTTCTTTGTCGCCGACGTGCTGACCGTCGCCGTGCTGCTGGCGTGGCCGGGTATCGTTCTGTGGCTGCCCGGGATGATGGGGTGAGCGAAGGCGTCGGAGGTTCCGGAGAATGACATCTTCGGACCAGGCGGATGTCATCATCGTCGGCGGAGGCCACAACGGCCTTGTTTGCGCGTGCTACCTGGCAAGGGCGGGCTTGAGGGTACGCGTGCTGGAACGTCGATCCATTGTCGGTGGTGCTGCGGTTACGGAGGAGTTCCATCCCGGCTTCCGCAACTCCACCGCCAGCTATACCGTGAGCCTGCTCGCGCCGGAGATCATCCGGGACCTGCGTCTCAAATCCCACGGTCTGCGCTTTGTCCCGCGAGCGCAGGCCAATTTCCTGCCGCTATCGGATAGCGAGTCGCTGTCGATCCACAACGACGATGCCGCAACCGCCCACGAGTTCGCGCGCTTTTCCGTCCACGACGGCCGCGCACTTGCCGATTTTCGCACCATGGTTCGAGAAGTCGGCGATATCGTGCGCCGCCAGATGCGACGCACGCCCCCCAACGTGGGTGGCGGCGTGGCGGACTGGCTCAACGCGGGAGTCGCGGCCATCAACGTCGTGGGATTGTCGATG
This sequence comes from Candidatus Azotimanducaceae bacterium, assembly GCA_965203615.1. Taxonomy (GTDB): domain Bacteria; phylum Pseudomonadota; class Gammaproteobacteria; order Pseudomonadales; family Azotimanducaceae; genus VXNE01. Next base: position 1,525,720 of record OZ241900.1, on the reverse strand, counting down.
GAACGTCGCCGTGACCTCGCTGACCTGTTCCTCAAGCCCATTGCGGACCTCCTAGACGCATGGTTCGAGAACGCCCACGTCAAGGCGGCGCTGGCGTTCGACGCCGTGGTGGGCAACTTCGCATCGCCGCGCGCGCCCGGCACCGCCTACGGTCTCCTGCACCACGTGATCGGCGAACTCGACGGGGTGCGCGGCGCCTGGGGCCACGCGATCGGGGGCATGGGCGCAATCACCCAGGCCATGCTCAGGGAAGCGCTGGCGCTCGGCGTCGAGGTCGAAACGGAGTCCGAGGTGAACGAGGTGCTCGTTGAGGACAACCGGGCCGCAGGCGTCGTCCTGGAGGGTGGTAGGACCTGCGAAGGGCGCGCCATCGCTGCCAATGTCGCGCCGAAGAACCTCTACCTCGATCTCGTTCCCGCGACACACCTCGCCGAGGATTTCCGGCGCCGCATCCAGGGTACCCGAGCGGAGTCCGCGACGCTGCGGATGAACGTAGCCCTCACCGAACTGCCGGACTTCACTTGCCGGCCAGGCACGGAAGCCGCGGACCACCATCGGTCCGGGATCGTGATCGGCCCCACCCTCGACTACCTGGAAAACGCCTACCTCGATGCGCGCCGAGGCAAGTGGTCTGATCAGCCGATCGTCGAGATGCTCATCCCCTCGACAATCGACGACTCCCTCGCGCCTCCCGGACACCACGTGGCGAGCCTTTTCTGCCAGCACTTTCCGCGTGACCGGGACTGGGACACCCATCGGGAGGCCGCCGCCGACGCGGTATTCGCCGCCATCGACCGCTATGCGCCGAACTTCAGCAACGCCGTGATCGCCCGGCAGATCCTGACACCAGCCGATCTCGAGGAACGTTTCGGCCTGCCCGGTGGGGACATCTTCCACGGCGCCATGACGCCCGACCAGTTGTGGACCAACCGGCCTGTCATGGGGTACGCCGCTTACCGGGGACCCATATCGGGCTTGTACCATTGCGGCGCCGGCGCGCATCCCGGCGGCGGAGTGACGGGCTTGCCGGGCTGGAACGCCGCGCGAGAGATAGCGCGAGACCTCACCTCTCGGTGACGCCGGCGCTGCGGCGCCCACATCCACTACCGGATCGCCATCGGTCCCAACGCCGACAGGAAGGCATCGGGGACAAGGACCTCAGGTACGTTAGACTGCCGGCGCCCAGAGAAAAAAGAGTTCGGATATGTCTGTTTCACTATATGAAGCCAGCGTCGGTCGTTTTCTGCAGACCCTCGGTGCGGTATCGGGTTACCTCGACAAGGGTCGATCTCACTGTGAGGAAAACAGCATGGACCTGAACGAGATCGTCGAGACTCGCCTCTATCCGGACATGCTGCCGTTTCGCTTTCAGGTGATCCAGGTTGCAAGCCTCTCCCTGGGTGCGATCAACGGCGTGCAGGCAGGGGAGTACTCACCGCCGCCAGCCCCGGAGGATCTTGACTACCAGGCACTGCAGGATCTTGTGGCCGAGGCGCAATCCGGTTTGCAGCAACTCACCGCCGAGGTGGTGAACGGATTCGCAGGCAAGGAAGTACTCACGCCGTGGTGGACCTTTACCGCTGAGGGCTTTCTGATGTCGTTTTCGCTACCCAGTTTTTATTTTCATGCCACCACGGCTTACGACATTTTGCGAACCAAGGGTGTGCCGGTTGGCAAGCTGGATTTCTTGGGTCAGCTGAACATCAAGACTTGAGGTTGTCGGGACGCGTGACTCCAGCGGAAAGACTGAAATCGTCAGTTTGATGATTCAATCATCAATTTGACATTACCATGCTGGGTCGTGAGAATCTCGACCCATGCTCACCCGCCACCTGTCGAAATCCCTGGTGTCCGCCGCTGCGGAGAATCCCGTCGTGACGCTCACGGGACCAAGGCAGTCCGGCAAGACGACCCTCTGCCAAACGCTCTTCCCGGACCACGAGTATCTTTCCCTTGAAGCTCCCGATGTACGGTCGCGAGCAATTGAGGATCCTCGCGGCTTTCTCGCGTCGGAAAACGACCTGGTCATCGACGAGATACAACGGGCGCCCGAGCTCTTGTCCTACATTCAGGTTCTCGTCGACGAGGACCCGCGCCCGGGACGATTTGTCCTGACCGGTTCGCAGAACCTGCTGCTGATGAAATCGGTCTCGCAGACGCTCGCCGGCCGCAGTGCCTTGCTCCGCCTCTATCCATTCTCGTTGCCCGAGTTGCTTGAGAGAGACATGTTCGATCCGGGGAGGTTGTCCGAGTCGACCGCTGCAATACCGGACATCGACCGCTGGGAGACCCTTTTTCGAGGACTCTATCCGCGGATACACGACCGGAACCTGTCGCCTCGCGAGTGGCTCGGCGATTACTTTCGAACCTACGTCGAACGCGATCTCAGCGAAATCCTGGCGGTCTCCGACCTGCGTGCCTTCGAGAATTTCGTCCGGCTTGCGGCAGCCAGCACCGCGACGGAACTGAACCTGAGCCGGCTGGCGAGCGATGTCGGCGTGGGTCAGCAAACCGCCAGTCGGTGGCTCAATGTCCTCGAGATCGGGTACTTGGCCACCACGTTGCCGCCACACCACGCCAACTTCCGCAAGCGGTTGCGCAAACGACCGCGCCTGCACTTCCTCGATACCGGGCTTGTTTGCTATCTCCTGGACATCCCCGACGCACACACGTTGGCGCGGCATCCGCTGCGGGGAGCGATCTTCGAGTCGTTCGTCGTGTCTGAACTCATCAAGAGTTTCGCCAATCGCCGCCGAGAGGCCCCGATCCACTTCTGGCGCGATGCGACTGGCCGCGAGATCGATGTGCTGATCGACCTGGGTGACAGGCTTGTCCCCGTCGAAGTCAAGTCCGGAGAGACAGTTCCCGCCGACGCGGTGCAGAACCTCGCGTGGTGGACGGGCCTTCCGGACAACCCGACGACCGGCGGTTTGCTTGTCCACGGTGGCAAGACGCGGTTTCGAATCAGGGGTTTCGACGTGCTGCCATGGTTTTTAGGCTGACGTCACGCGAACGGGTCGCGTAAATGGGTGTGCGGATGCAACGAGCCAGTGCGCGAGGCTACGCCGCAACGGCTGCTGATCGCTCGCGCCACGACTCCCGTGGGAAACGACAACCCAGTCCCCGCTCGATCTCGCGCCACTTGCGCGCTTCGTCGGGCGTGACGAACGTGATCGCTTCGCCGCTACGCCCCATGCGGCCGGTACGTCCCACCCGATGCGTGAACAGTTGCTGGGAGTCCGGCAGGTCGTAGTTGATGACCTGGGCGACGCCTTCGATATCGAGTCCACGAGCCGCAACGTTGGTCGCCACCAGTATCGGCGCGGTGCCGGACCGGAAGTCCGCCAGCACTCGCTCACGCGCGTTCTGCCTGAGATTGCCCTGTAGCGCCCCGACCTGGTACCCGAGCGAGTCAAGCTGACGCGCCAGTTTCCTGACACCGTGCTTGGTCCTGCCGAACACGATGATCGGACCGTCGCACTCGTCCAACAGCGTCTGAAGCGCCTGGATCTTGTCGGATTTGTCGATGGCGTAGACGACATGCTCCACCGAGGGCGGCGCTTGCAAGTCGCTATCGACTTCAACCTTCCGAGGGGCTCGCAGGTGCTTCTTCGCGGTGCTGGCCACCCACTTCGGCATGGTCGCGGAGAACAGTGCGGTCTGCCGCTCCGGGGGCGTCCGGTCGAGGATCGCTTCGACATCACGGGCAAAGCCCTTGTCGAGCATCACGTCGGCTTCGTCCAGGACAAGGAGTCGCACGGCGCCCAGGTCCAGGTGACCCTGACGCAGATGGTCGAGCGTGCGTCCCGGCGTTCCGATGACGATCTGGGGGCCGCGTCGCAAGGCGGCCTGCTCGGGCCGGATGGACCGGCCGCCGTACAGCGACTGGACGCGAAGGCCTGTCGATTCCGCCAGGACCTCGATGACCGAGGAGACCTGAATGGCCAATTCCCGGGTTGGCACCAAAACCAGCGCCTGAACCCGTCCGAGCGACGGATCGCAGCGGTCGGCAAGCGGTGCGCCGAAAGCCAGCGTCTTTCCGGACCCGGTGCGGGCCTGGCCCATCACATCCCGACCTGCCAAGAGTTCGGGAATCGTTTGAGCCTGGATCGGGGTCGGTTCGACGATGCCCATGCCGGCGAGTGCCGATTGGGTAGCCATGCCCAGGGCCATGCCGTGGAACGGCGTGGCCGCATTGGCATCTGACTCCGGAGGCTGGATCGCTTCCGCCGCCACGTTCTTCCGGATGTCAGCGGAAGCGGGTGCGGTTCCGCGCCGCTGTTGCTGAAAGCACGGCCGGCAGTAAACCGGCCGGCCCGGAGTCGGGCGAAAAGGAACGGTTGTTATTGCGTCGCATTGGGAGCACGCGATCTCGTGGCGTTGGCCACGGCGTCTCTGACGAGTGGGCTCGCGACGCCGGCCGCGCCTCGTCGAGGCTGAGAGAGAGGGTAGAGACATAGAGAAACGGACTCCTTGTCCGAAAGAAGCAACACAGGTGATTCAGCGCGGAGTAAATAGTGCAGGTTGGCCGGTCGGCGCCTGCTTCTGGGAAACCCGGGCGCGGCAATCAAGCGCGTTTGGGGAGTATGACAGGTTTCGCATGGCCACGCGCGGTCGGTTGAGGTCCGAGATCCGTGGGCGATCTGCGATGGTGCTGTAGCATGTGACCAACTAGACCGGATATGGTCAGAATTGGAGGGAGCGGCGTATGATCGTCGACATCTTGGAGGCCAAAGCGCAGCTCTCCAAGCTCATCGATCGCGTGTATCACGGTGAGAAGGTGGTCATTTGTTCCCGTTTCGTTTCCATCGCTGCGATCGTCTGCCTGTTCGGCGCGCAATCGGCTGTTGGTGCGGCAGATACCAACGACGCGTCCGCCAGCTCCGGAGGATCTTGGGACTACCAGGCACCGCAGGATCTTGTGGCCGAAGCGCGATCCGATCTGCAGCGACTCACCGCGGAGATGGTAAACGGATTGGCAGGCAAGGAAGTACGCACGCCCTGGTGGACCTTTACCGCCGAAGGCTTCCTGATGTCGTTCTCGTTACCCAGTTTTTATTTTCATGCCGCCACGGCTTACGACATTTTGCGAACAAAAGGTGTGCCAGTTGGCAAGCTGGATTTCTTGGGCTCAGCTGAAAATCAAGACTTAAGGTTGTCGCTCCCATTGTGACTGGTCAGCCATCAGCTTGAAGGCGCTGTTCGGTTCATTTTGACCATAATCGTATTGTTCATTAGCTCAAAGAGGATGAAATTGATGGTTCCGAGAGTGTTGGTTGCAACTTTTCTGGCTCTGGTTCTGGTTTCAGCCAATGGGAAGGAAAATGCGGCAGGTGAAGACCATGTATTTACACATGGAGATGTCGATAGAACCTACAAGATGTATCGGCCAAAGAACCTGGCTGACAACGCCCCGCTGGTCTTTGTCCTGCATGGCATGGGCTCCAGTAGCACCTGGTCTTATCGGGTGGGCTTCAATGATCTGGCAGAGGAACACGGTTTTTTCGTGGTTCAACCGCAGGCCCTTGTCAAAGACATAGTCATTAGTGGTAGCTATGGAAAGTCTGATGGCGTGAAAGACGACAAGGGAAAGAAAGATGACCTGGGAAAGAAAAGAGATTCAGGCAAGAAAGGCAAGAGCGGGAACGACGAAACCTGCGAAGAAGGAGAAGGCTATAACTACATGGGTCTGGATATGGTTTGCAGGAACGGCATGCTGACTGGCGGCATTGTTCGTTGGAATGATGACAATGAGGACAGCAAGTATCGAGGCCAGAGCGACGTTGAGTACCTGTCGGCACTTGCAGAGTTTCTGCAAAATAAATATAACCTGGATCCAGAGAAGACATTTGTTACCGGTTTCTCCAATGGTGGTTACATGAGTTATACACTCATGTGCCAGGCTGGAGAAGTCTTCAAGGCGGCGGCTCCCGTTGCAGGGTTGGCCAATGCTCAGGTCTTCCGGAAATGTGCACCTGGTGGCCCCAAACCTCTTCTTCATATCCATGGTGCCGAGGACGGTCTGGTTCCTATCGCGGGTAACCGGGGCGGTGGTGGCAAATCAGCTTCGCCTGGCGCGCAGGATCTCGTAGCGTACTTTGCAGACCTTAACGGTTCCGTGACCACAGAAAAGTTCAAGGTAACCGACAATACGACGTTGACGCTTTACAATCCCAAAAGAGGCGGTGCGGAAGTTCGCTACTACCGAATTGAGAACCATGATCATGCATGGCCTGGTGGTGACCTTGGCAAAAAAGGGTACAAAGATCATTCCGGCATCAAGGCCACAGAAGTTATCTGGGATTTCTTCTCAACGCTGTAACTGTAGTTTGCGATCAGTACGAATCACCAGGCTCCAGCGGCTCGGGTGCAGCATGTAATCCGCGCCGAGGATGCTCTGCCCTGGTCGGTCAGGGCGGCGATGATCCCATCCACATTGACTGAGGCCAAGGCATGCAGTTCTTCATCCGTGCGATCTGAGATGGGATGCGGGACCAGCCGGGTCCTTGCCCTTATAACCGTATAATGTTCACTCTTTCGGAAATTGCCTGTCCATTGCGGCGATCATATCCCTGCAACGCGTCTCAAGCATGCTACGCGTGTGTGTACCATCACAAAAGACGTAAAACTCGTCAGTCAATATTGCTCTCATGACTTGAGAGCCAACCGTTTCTGCTGGCACGGCCATGGCTGAAATCATGGTAGCCACATCTTTGGGCGCTCTTTCTTTGAATGCTCGAGTAATAGGCGTATCTACAAGGTGAGGACAAAGCACCGAGACGGAAATGTTCGTATCCGCAAGGTCGTTTCTCAAAAACTCGGACATGCCGACCACGGCAAACTTGCTGCTACCGTAGGCCGTCTGATGCCCATGGCCGTGGATGCCAGCGAATGAAGCGGTATTGACGATGTGTCCTTCCTCTCCATGATCGACCATGCGTGGCAGGAACACGTTGATTCCGTTGATTGGCCCAAAGAAATTGACATCGAAAACCCGTCGCCATTGTGCGTCGTCAGTTTCCAGTATCCTTGATCCTCCTCCAGGTATTCCCGCGTTGTTACAAAGTACGTGCAGCGGACCGAAGAATTTCTCCAGTTCATTGGCTGCGTTCTCCATAGCGCCGATATCGGTCGAGTCAACGTTAAACGTGACCACGTTGTCGGTGATAGTCTTCAGTTCTTTCTTTGCGATGGCAAGTTGTTCATCACGAATATCGGTGATAGCGACATTCATTCCCGCACGGGCGAAGACTGTAGCCATGCCAAAACCAATACCTGTAGAGCCGCCGGTGATAAACGCTGTTTTGCCTTTCAAGTTCTTCATGCAGAGTGCCCTATTTGACTCGCGCTTCCGTCCTGGGAGGCGCGAACTATTGTATTTCTTGAGATCAACTAGTGCATTTTAGCTGAGAAGGTTACCATCCATGCGCGCCGCGCGTTATCGAATCACGCACTATTCTCACGGTCGGACGGAACGAATTCAATGAAAGCATCTCAGAGCTTGAAGTGGCAGCAACTGGACGATATGCCGGTTGGCCACTGGGAACCTGCTAGCCTGGTACTCGATGGCAAACTTGTTGTACTCGGCGGCTACGAAGATTTCGTCACTTCAAGTAAACGCGTGGATCTATTTGATCCTGCAGATGGCGGCTGGACACAGCTACAGGACCTGCCCAGTGCCATTTCTCATGTAAATCTGGTTGAACATGACGGAACGATCTGGTTTGCCGGCGGAATGAAAGACAAGCCTGGCATGTTAGTGGGTCCGGAAAAAGACCACATAATTGCAGAAGTGTGGCAGTTTGACCCAAACCTCGACCGCTACATGGCGGCACCACTTTTGCCGGAAAAGCGCGGGGCTGGAGCTCTTGAGCGTATCGGTTCGACCTTGCACTATATCAGTGGGCTAATGGAGGACAGGGATACAGACAGTGAACAACACTGGGTATTCGATCTCGAGGAATGGTCGCAAACAGGCCAAGGGCGATGGCGCGATGCTGCGCCTATTCCCCTGCCGCGGAACCAGCATGGTAGCGTTGTATTGGACGGAAAAATATTTGTTATTGGTGGTCAGTTACATCATGACAGTGCGCAGATTGATCAGGCGCGGGTAGATATCTACGATCCTGAGTCGGATACTTGGCAGGAGGGCCCTTCATTGCCCTACGGTCACTCTCATTCTGAAGGTGCTACGTTTGTCTACGAGGATAGAATTTATATGGCAGCCGGGCATACGACACCAGATGGTGGGAGGAAGGGCTTCTGCGCGAATCTCTTGACTCTGGTAGAAGGCGGAGAATGGGAACTTACTGCTGAACTTCCCAAGCCAATGTCGTCTCCAGCATCCAGAATTCTCGACGGTAGACTGTACGTGATCGGTGGATGGGATGGACGTACGCAGGAAGGCACCACTTTTGGAGACAAAAAGTGGCTTTCTTCGCCAGAAGTATGGGTTGCTGACGCGCCAGTCTTCTAGATTTTGATTCGCCTGCAGTTTGCAGGGTCTTGCGGTCTGGGCGGACTCGGACCTGGATACGAATTGGGTGTCCGAGGATCGCTCTCGATATCGAAGTTGATACGTCGCGGATACCGAACTGATTGTATCGACCGTTGCGCGAGGTTGAGACCGTCATCTATAGTGGCCCTTCCGCTTGAGCGACAAGAGTTTGGGCATGGCTAGTGATCCATATTCACCCGGGCAGATTTTTACCGACGGAGAGTCCGTCCCTCGCGTGATGATCGCACCTCAGCGTTATATCCAGGGTGAAGGCGTCATCGACCATCTGGGCAGATATATGTCGCTGCTTGGTTCTCAGCGAGCGGGTGTGCTGGCCTCCAGTCGCGGTCATGGGGCTGAAGGCGTACGCGTTATGGACAGCCTGAGGCAAAGAAACGTTCCGGGGGTTGCAACGACATTCAATGGTGAGTGCTCGGTGGAAGAAGTCGACAACCAGGTGGAAGTGCTCAAAGGTGAAGACATTGACTGTCTCATAGCTGTTGGTGGTGGCAAGTGCGTGGATGCGGGAAAGTGCATCGCCTATCGGTTGGATATTCCCGTGGTGATTGTTCCGACCCTGGCGTCCAACGACGCTCCCTGTTCAGCACTGTCTGTTATGTATTCTCCGGAAGGCGTGCAAAACGGCGTGGAGTACTTCCCCGATAGTCCTGCATTGGTGGTAGTGGATACCGGGGTGGTCGCCAAAGCATCCGAGAGATTTCTGGTAGCCGGTATGGGCGATGCCATGGCTACCTGGTATGAGGCCAAAGCGTGCCTCGCCAATCCGAAAGGAAGAAACTGCGTAGGTTCGCGCCCAACGCTTGCGTGTGCCGCCATGGGCGAGACATGCGCGCACACGCTCTACGAATATGGCGTTGCGGCGAGTGCCTCGGTTGTCGCGAATCGTTGCGACGACGCACTGGAGCGGGTTGTGGAAGCCAACACCCTGATCAGTGGTATCGGTTTTGAGAGTGGTGGTTGCGCGGCAGCCCATGCTATCGCTGTGGCCTATACCCACCTCAAGGAGGTTCATGACAATTACCTACATGGCGAGATGGTCGCCATGGGAACACTGGCGCATTTGGTGATGGAGGAGAACCAGGACGCGAGAAAAGCGGCTGAATTTTTTGCACGGGTTGGTCTGCCGATACATCTCGGTCAGTTGTCCTTAACGAAGGAGGACAACGAGGACATTGATACGGTAACAGAGGCCGCGATTGCAGTTCCCATCATGCACAACATGCCGATGACCGTGACGCCGGAATTGATCCGGTCTTCTATTCTGTCGGCCCATGAATTGGGCGAGGCGATAGCCCGCGAAGTTGGTGACGAGGCCTACCGCCGCGTGCAGGGAGAGTAGATTACTCCGGGAACTGACGATTCATTGCCGCGCGGCGCCAGTCAGCTCTGCCTGTTGTTACTCCCTACCCGCTGGAGCCAGGCCGAACCAAGTCGATTGATCCGCACCTTTATCTCGCATCGCCCGTCGTGCCCTCAAAATGATCTGGCCGGCCTCGGTTCTATCGTAGAACCATTCCTCGGTTGCCCACGGGCCTATAGGACCCTCTGCCAATTCACAGCCCAGTTCTTCGTAGTAGCATCGTATGTCGTGGACCGTTCCATACATCGACCGAGGTGGAAATCCGACTTCGTCCCAGTGTTCACCCTCGACGATTCTCACGAATCTCTCCACCGCTTCGGGAACTTGCTCAGCGGTGATTTTCATTCCTACAGAGGTTCTCTTGTTCTTTTGGTACGCGCGGTCATAGGCCGACTTCAAAGCTTGGGCTTCATCTACGGCGGGGTGCAGTTCAGCGTTTGTTCTTGGAGGGAGTGAACAAACCAGTGGCTCGTTCCCTGTCGAGCTTATGCTAACCGGAAACTCCCTGACAATCGGACCCTCGGGTTCCTCCAGCAAATCAAATGCAGCTTGCAAAACCTCGTACTGGAACTTCTTGTCCCTTGGTTTTCCCAGTGACAGACCTACCGGGAAATCCGTGTGGAGGGTTCTGGGAGTGTTCATTCGTTCCGCCAATTCTCTCATTGGAGTGATGACGACGGTTGCAAGCCCTGCTGACTCAAAGACGTGCGCTAGCGTACACAAGGTACGCGGACAAAGGGGTCAGGTACCTGTCAGCAATACAACGTCGACGCCCTCCTTGAGCATCTCTTTGGCGCAACGCGGCCCCGAGTCCAGGCGAATCTCCGATACGGTGTCTGATTGGTTACCGGCGAAAGCGTAGTGGTTTTCCGCCACTTCACCGATGATCGCCTCTTCAGCAAGTTCCTGAAGGCGATCAATTGGATAAACCACATTGATATCGGCAGCGAAACCGCCTCGGTCAAAGTTGACGCTATGATGTCCGAGCGCCAGATCCCTGGCGTGTCTGGGCAAGGTTTCATAGTGAAAGTCACTGTCACCAAGTTCATAACCATCCCCGCCTTCTCGGTAAAGCGCGGCAGTGGTGACAATGGCCACCTTGGCAAGATCTAGCGGCTTTGGTTCATTGAAGCTGCTCTCACCGAATTCCGGAGCTGGCATGCTTGCTCCGAACTTCCGCACTGCAGCTTCGTCTTTTCCGAAAACGGTCATTTCACTCTAGTCCGTGATGGTGGTTGGTTCCGGCGCGGCTTAGGGTCTTCGCCCAACCCCCTCGCCGAAGGTCAGGCCCTCTGAAGTTCCGCCAGCCTGGCCACCGCGTCCGCGGGGTCGGGCAGCGATCTCGTGTAGCTTTCCGCGTGCCGCACGACGCCTTCGGGATCGATGATGATCACCGAGCGATTCACGATGCCTGCTGTCTCGTTGAAGATCCCGAGCGATTGGGCGACGCCGCCCTTGGGCCAGAAATCCGCGAGCAACGGGTGCCGCATGCCGCCCATGGAAACGGACCAGGCGTTTAGCGATGGGGCGGAGTCCACGCTCATTCCGATGAGCGCCGCGCCGGCGTCCGTAAACTGATTCAACGCACGGTTGAAGTTGTTGGTCTGGTTGCTTCAGCCGCCGGTGAAGGCCAGGGGGAAGGTGTGCAGGACGACCCACTTGTCGCCCCTGAACTGGCTGAGCGTTACGTCCTCGCCGCTATGGCTCCTGAGGGTGAAGTCCGGGGCATTGGCTCCAACTTCGATCATGAAATCCTCCCGTGTTCTCCCTGCAAAGCATACAGGGAAAGCGCTCCGGGAGGACACGGAGCGAGAGTTCAGAACGCTGGAAAAACCGCCTCCGCGAACCTTCGCGCGTAATCGTAACCACCCTCCGATATCGGGGGTGGCGTCGGCATCGGGTGCGGTATGACGATCTCGATCGGCAGGCCGTATCCGAGAATGGTCTTGATCTGCTCCGTGATCTCCTCGAAGGAACCGTGCAGCGTGAACGCGTCGACCGCTTCGTCCGGCAGGAAGGAGACGACGTCGCCGGCGGCCTCAAGGTCCGGGTCGTGGTGGAAATCGGGCCAGACCTGCCGTTTCAGGACAGCCGAGTCTTCGCCGGTCCAGGGCATATCGATGTTCTCGAACAGCACGGGCGAATACTCGTAATAGCCGGCGGCCGCGGCGCGGCCGATTCGACCCACCCGCTCGCGGTCTGGATCGGCGATGGTGTGGAAGACGCAGCCGATACGCACTTCGCTGGGGTCCCGGCCTGCTTCCCTGGCACCCGCGTGAACATGCTCGACGGCGAGGCGCAGGTTCGTTTCGTGCGTGCCGACGCGGATGAAGACGCCATCGGCGACGCGGCCGGCCATGCGCAGGGTTCTGGGGCCTTGCGTGGCGACCCAGACGGGCACCGGCGAGGCATGGCGAAGCACCGCCGGTCGCGCGGCGTCGACGGCCACCTGCTCGCTGGCCGTGAGTGACTTGATGGTGACGATCGCTTCTTCGAACGCCGCGACGGTGGCGGGGCGCTTGCCCATGAGGCGGACGGCGGTATCGCCCACCCCCATGCCCAATATCATGCGCCCGGGGTCCAGCCGGTCGATCGTCGCGACCGATCCCGCGATAACTGCGGGATGCCGCATCACGGGGTTCTCGATCAGTGTCCCGAGGGTGATGGACCGCGTCTCCCGCAGGGCCCCGGCGAGCAACACGTACGGGTCCTGTACCAGGAGCGGTGAGGAAGCGAGGAACCCGTAGTGCCAACCCAGTCCTTCGAGCTGCGCGGCATCTGCCGCGAATCGCAGCGGCGACCTGTGATCGAGTCGATTCAGGCCGAACCCGAGGCCGTCTCGTATGGTCTTGGGATTGTTCATCTTTCCCGTCCTTGTCGTTCTTCGTGACTCGCGAGTGCCCCACAGCCGCAGCCTTCGGCTTCGCCTGTGGCCCGGCCCCGCTCGTCGACCATGGAACAATCGCGCTGGGTCGCTGGCGCTCCCCGGACACGTTTGTTCCATGGAAGTGCCCCACAGCCGCAGCCTTCGGCTTCGCCTGTGGCCCGGCCCCGCTCGTCGACCATGGAACAATCGCGCTGGGTCGCTGGCGCTCCCCGGACACGTTTGTTCCATGGAAGTGCCCCACAGCCGCAGCCTTCGGCTTCGCCTGTGGCCCGGCCCCGCTCGTCGACCATGGAACAATCGCGCTGGGTCGCTGGCGCTCCCCGGACACGTTTGTTCCATGGAAGGGTGATCGCCGAGGGTCGGCGGAGCGTCTCGGGCACGAAGACTATCAGCAAAACGATGCCCACAAGGGCCATCCCGCCGGTGGAGGTGCAGGCGATGGCCATCGACGTCCATTGCGCCAATGGCCCCATGATGAAAGGTCCCACCGCCGCGCCCGCGTCGCCCACGAGCCGCCAGACACCGAGGAACTCGCCGCGCCCCTGCGCGGGTGACAGGTCGCCACCGAGGGTCATGAAGATGCCGGTGCCGAAACCGTTGCCGAGCCCGGCCAGGACACCCGCGGCGGTGAAGGTCCAGAAGCCGCTGGCGAAGGGAAGCAGGGCGACACCGATGCCCAGCAGCAGCATGGCGGGCCCCAATGCCCACCTGCGGCCGGCCAGGTCGATGATCATGCCGGCGGGATAGAACATGATCATGTCGACCGCCGAGGAGAGGCTGTACGCCAATCCGATTTCGGCGGCCGAGAACCCCATCTCGGCGCCGACCAGCGGAATCATCAGTCGAACCCCGGTTCTGAGGAACATCAACACGACCATGACGCTTCCGGCCGTCGCGAAAATCCGCTTGTGCGTCCACACGATGTGCGCGAGGCGGGTACGCTCAAGTCCTTCGGCAGGCCGGGCGCTGCGCGCGAAGATCATCACGATCACGAGGGAGACCGCCCACAGGATGCCCGCGCCCACGAACACCGCGCGATATCCGATCATGTCGGCGCCGACACCCGCGATCACGGGGCCCACGAACGCCCCGGCGCGTTGCATGCCCGCCATCAGGGAGATCACGCGGCCGCGCTGATCGAGGCGCACGGTGTCGGTAATGAACGTGACCCGCCCGAGCACCCAGATGCCGGCCCCGGCGCCGAAACCGAGTGCGGCGAAGGAGAGCAGGGTGACTTCGGTCGCGGCGGCGGCCATGAAGGTGGCGACCGTCGCGGCTACGAGTCCCACGATCATCACGCCGCGGTCGCCGATGCGGGTGACCAGCATGCCGGCGGGTACGTCCATCAACATCGTCCCCGCGCCGCGCAGACCCACGACCGTGGCGGCCAACGCCGGGCCACCGCCAATCTCGAGGGCATAGAGCGGCAGCATGATCTGCATGGCGTTCTGCGCGATCGCCGAGAAGAACGACGGCAGGTAGACCGGCAGCGCGATGCCGCGCATCACGGACAGGACGGAAGCCCGGGTAGCGGGTTCCGCCGGATACGGAGTCTTGTGCTCTAGTCTTGACATGACATGACGCGTCCCATCTCGGCATCTTCGGAGGGCTGGCTCCCGCCGTTGTTCTCACGGCGATGGAAGGAGGCAGGACGAATACCGGCAATGATGGCTGTAGACGGATCGCGATGACAAGGGCGGCCGGGCCGGCTCAGGCAAGCGGCCCGGCGAGGGTCACACCAGTTCGACTCGGGGGTGAAATGTGAACCGGCTAAGGATCGGTAGCGTAGGCCACGCGGACATACAGGAAGCGACCGCCCGGAATGTCGTAAACCGATGCGTCGTAGCCGTTGAGCGAAGCGCTCTGGCTGGCTGGCGGGTCTTGGTCGAGCAGGTTGTTTGCGCCGAGCGCGACGACGATGTGGCCGTTGTGCCCGGGATACGTGTAACTCGCCTGGACGTCGTGGTAGGTGGTGCTCGCCAGACGGTTCCTCGAGGCGCTGTTGTCCGTCGGGTCGGGCTTCGAGCAGAGCCCGAGGTTCGTCAGGCTGTCCGGGGATCCGTCAAGGAAGTCGGAGCACCGCTCGGTCATGCCATGGATGTAGCGGACCGTCCAGGACGCGTTCCAACTGGCACGGGTCCAGTCGACCGCGAGCGTCGACTTCCACGCCGGTTTGCCCCGGTCGGCCTCGGTCTTTCCCTCGAGAGATCGCGTCTCGATGACCGCACCCGTGGTGTCCTTCAACAGTTCCGTGTATTCGGCCAGGTGCGTGCCGCGCCACTGTACCCGCCAACCGGACGCTGACTCCCAGGAGACGCCAAAGTCCCAGCCATCGGTGCGTATCGCCCCGACGTTGAACAGCGTGTTGCGGAACTGAGCGATGCCGCCGCTGTCATGGCGTTGGACGAGTCGACAAAAGGCGCCGACGCCCTCGCGGTAGCAGCCATCCAGCACGGTCTGGGCGTCGAAACCCGTGATGGCATCGTCGACCTCGTGGGCGTAACGCGCGAGTTCGAATCGAAGGTCGTCGATCCAGTCCGTTTCCAGGGCCCAGCCAGGTCGCCAGGTGATGGCAAGGCTGTGGCTCCGGGAAGTCTCGGGTTTGAGCAGTGCATTGCCGCCGGTCATCACACTTAGCTGGCCGCCGAGTTGCGTATAGCTGCCGTCGGTGGGGACGCCCGCGGCGACGCAGTTGTCGATCACGGTCTGGCCGACGTTGGTGGTCAGGAAACCGGCGCAGGGGTCCGAGATGGCCGCATCGAGCCGTGTCAGACCACCGAACAGTTCGCCGATGTTCGGCGCGCGGAAGCCCTCCGTCCAGGCGGCGCGAAACAGCACGCTCGGGACCGGCTGCCAGCGCATGCCGATCTTGGCCGTGGTGCCGCTGTCGAACGTGCTGTAGTCGAAGTAGCGGATCGCGGCCGACAGGTCGATCAGGTCCGCCCCCCTGGCCCCGGAAACCAGCGGCGCCTCGACTTCGGCGTACCACTCGGTGACGTCAAAGGCTCCAGCCGTGGGTTGCGCGGGCAGCCCTGCGGTGTCTCCCGCCGATACGACGGGATCGGGGTCGAATCGGCCCTCCTGCGAGCGCCGTTCGATGCCGGTTGCGAAAGCCATCGGCCCGGCCGGCAACTCGGCCAGGTCTCCCGTGACATTGAAGGTGAAACTCCTGAACGACTGTTCGCTGTAGTCGCGCTGCACGAAGCCGATCCAGCCCAGCATCTCGGGCGTGATCGTGCCGCTGCCCGATCCCTGTCCGCCAAACAGGTTGAGCGGCACGCAGCCGGCAATCCTGGCGCATGCGTCCGGAGGACCGAGCGCCCGCAGCATCTTGCGGGCATTGTGCGCGCCGTTCTTGGTCTGATGCGCCGAGTTCTTCGACCACACGATGTTGGCGTCCCAATAGAGAGAGCGGTCAAAAACGGCCCGCTCGCCTTCGGCGCCGGCGGCGAGGTATCGGGTCTCCACGTCCTGTTGGAATACGCGGGGACCGCTTTCCAGCGGCCGCCTTGTCACCAGGGCACCCGGCCCGATATCGAAGCCGAATGGGTTGTACGGGCTGGTGGCGTCGATCACGAT
The DNA here is from genome assembly GCA_965203615.1 of Candidatus Azotimanducaceae bacterium. Lineage (GTDB taxonomy): Bacteria > Pseudomonadota > Gammaproteobacteria > Pseudomonadales > Azotimanducaceae > VXNE01. The sequence continues at coordinate 1,509,376 of OZ241900.1, read as the reverse complement.
CGCGTCCATGAGGCTTCCGGTCCCGATCAATGTTCCCGCCCACACCGGTTCGGGTGCCCCCTGGTTGATGGATTCACGCCGGTTGAGGAATGCCCGCGCGTACAGGCGAAAGCTGTCCGATGCGTGGTGCTCAAGCCGCCCGAATACGCCTGTGCGCTCCGAGGGAGTGAGCGTGAGGTTGTGGGACGCGTAGTTGAACCGGTCCGCGTTGGTCCATGGATGGTAGTCATCGTTCGGCCCGCACGGATCGGCTGGATCGTAGACCGGCGAGCCGGTCACGCCGTCGTCCAGGGCGCAGTTGACGAACGTGCCCGTATGGGGATCGGTGAAGATGATGCGTCCCTGGGGCGTGAAAGTGCTGCCGTGGGTGACGCCGGTGCCTGGTTTCGGCCAACGCGTCAGTTCGTGGTCTGCTGCATTCACGCGTTTCTGATCGGTGTAGCTCAGGTATACCGAAGCGGACGTGGCGCCGCGCTCGCCGCCGAGGGACAGCTCGAGGTCGCTCGTCTCTCCGCCAGCCTCGTAGCTGCCACCGTAGGCGCTCGCCGAGAAACCACTGGCTCCGCGGGTAATGACGTTCACCACGCCCGCGATGGCGTCGGAGCCATAGATCGCGGATGCGCCATCTCGCAGCACTTCCACGCGCTGGACGACGGAAGCCGGGATGGTATTGAGATCGGTGGCGCCGGAAACGCCGCTTCCCGATGAGCCGTTCACCCAGCGGACGCCATCCACCAGCACCAGCACGCGTTTCGATCCGAGATGCCGAAGATCGACCTGCGACGCGCCGGCCGCCACGCCGCCGCCATCCGCTGGAAAACCAAAGTTGCCGCTGCTGTTGAACCGGGTGGTCAGGGGCGAGCCGGACACGGACAGCCGCGCCAGCATTTCGCCGAGCGATGTCAATCCCGTGCGGTCGCCATCTTCGGCCTCGATCGCGAGAACGGAATCCCGTGCCGTGAGGGCGTCGCGCCGGATACGCGAGCCGGTGACGATGATCTCCTCGTCGAACGCCGGTTCGTCGGCGGTCCCTGCCGCCGCATCAGGCCAGCTCATGAGCATCGCGAGTGCGATGGATGCGTGCGCGAAGCGCGTGTCGGTCAGGGTTGGTAGCGCGCGACCCATACTTCCTCCGAGGGCCAGTGCCGGGCCCATTCGGCGTCTGCCCAGGCATAGCGCGTCTCCGCACCCGGCGGCGCGCCGAGTTCCAACAGCCGTTCGATGACGAAGCCATTGCCTGTCAACAATTCGATCCACCGTCCGTGGGTCAGGTAAAACTCGACTTTGTCATCGTCCGTCCATTCGATACTGTAAAGCCCGAGGTAGGGTCGTTGCAGCGTCGCCGACATCTTCTCCGTTTCGGCATCCGGCATGCAGGTGATGGCGATTCCGGCGTTGGTCATGAATACCAGTTGACTGCCGGGGCGTAGCACGCGCGCGGCCTCCGGAACCCAACGCAGTGGATCGGCCCAGAGCGCGGCGCCGTATTCCGAGATCGCGAAATCGAAACTGTCGTCCTCGAAAGGCAGTTGTTCGCCGATTGCCTCAACCAGGGATATCGGGAGTGCATGCCGGGCGCGCAGGCCATTCGCCGTGGCGAGCTGGTTCGGCGTCGGGTCGGTGCCGACCGCCTCTGCGCCTCGCCGCGCCATCCAGGCAGAAACGTAGGCGGTTCCACAGCCGATCTCGAGGCACTGTTTGCCGGTCAGATCGTCCGGCAGCAGTTTGAGATCCTTTTCCGGTAGCTTCCAGATGCCCCAGTACGGTTCCGGGGCCGCCCAGGCGTTGCCGCCGCTTTCGGCGTAGCGTGCTGCGAACTCTTGCCAGGCCGCGCGGTTGCGGCGGACATGCTCGCGGGGCGCGTTCATTCTTGTGCGAGGGTCTTGATGTCCTCGATGCGCGCAGCCAACGCCTGCATCGTCGCGGCCACCGCATCCACACCTGCCGGCACCTGCTCATATTCCCGGTGCTCAATGGCTTCCCGAATCCATGGCAGGGTCTTCGCGCCGTATCCCGTGTAGTAGCCGGGCGCGTAGATCTGGTAGCGATACCAGGGGCGCCCGGGCAGACCTTCTGCCCGGGTCAGCAGCCGTTCGCCCGTGAAGAGCAGCCGATTGATTTCGGCGAGCACGGAATCGTCAACTTCCGGGTTGACGGCGTAGTCGTCGAGTGCGGCTTGGACACGGGAGAGCGCGTTGTGAACAGGCGCGAAGTTGAAATGCGGAACACTCTGCCGCCGCGCGGGGGGACCCAGCGCCCTGGTGGGGTCGAGCGCCGCCGCAAAGGCCCCGCTGTCGATCAGGCCGTTGACCCGCGCGACTTCCTTCCGCTCGGAATCAGCGAAGGTTTCCAGTTCCGTTACGTAGCCCTTCACTGTCTCGACCAGGCTGGAGAAATCGAACGGCAGCAACCGCGCGTTGGCCATGCGCAGCGTTGCGCGGCCGGTGACCTGGGCCATCACGACGCCGTACACGTATCCCGGGTCGCCGAAACGCTCGTAGTGCTCCACCGTGTCATAGAGCGTGTGGTAGTTGCCGCCCCGCCCCTCGCCGCTGATGGACACGTTGGCGGTGGCGATACCCGCGTGATGCAGAAACGCGGTGTAGTCCGAACCGGACCCGAGTGCCGACAGGCGCAGATCCCCGCGTTCGTCGAGATCCATGACGTCGGCTTCTTCGCCGCTCACGCGAATACGTGCGCGGTTGCGGTCCGCGACCGATAGCCCGGTCTGCGGGTCGATCACATCACGCTGCACCGCGTTGAAGAACTTCTCGAGGGAATGGCTGCCGCCGATACGCACAAAGCCGCGGGTCATGCCATCCGTATTGGTGTATAGCACCGCCTTTTGGTCAAGTTCCTCGCGGTGCTCCTCCACCCACTCGGCGGAACCCATGAGACCCTGCTCTTCAGCGTCCCAGGCGGCGAAGACGATGGTTCGCGCCGGCGCCTGGGCAAGCCTGCCGATCGCTCTCGCTTCCGCCAGCATCGAGACCAGGCCGGAAACGGGATCGCGCGCGCCGTGGTTCCAGGCATCGTGGTGGTTGCCCCGAATCACCCACTGGTCCGGCCAGACCGCCCCCTCGCGCGTCGCAATGACGTTCTGCGCGGTGACGGTGTTCCAGTCGAACTCGAGCGTCAGGCGGACGGTAGCCGGACCGGGGCCGATGCGGTACGTGATGGGCAGTCCGCCACGCCACTCTGCTGGTGCCACGGGTCCTTCGATGGCGTCGAGCAACGGCAATGCATCGCCGTGGCTGATAGGCAGCGTCGGTATCGTCGCGAGCGATTTCGACTCCTCGAGGTCGAGCCGTTTGGCGCCGGCGGTGGCGGCCCAACCCGGGGTCAGCGGGTCGCCGCCGTATAGGGGCGTGTACTTGATCGTCCCGCGCTGCACCGCGCTGTCGTTCTTGAACGGACCCTCCGGGTATGCCTCGCCCAGGACATAGCCGTCGTCGGCGGGATCCGAGTAGATGAGACACCCGATGGCGCCGCGTTCGGCGGCGAGTTTCGGCTTGATGGCGCGAAAGGCGTATCCGTATCGGACGATCACGATCTTGCCGGCGACATCGATGCCGTAGCGCTCGAGCTGTTCGTAGTCTTCGAGCAGGCCGTAGTTGACGTAGACCAGTTGACCCGTGACGTCCCCGTCCGGCGAAAAGACGTTGTAGGGAGGCAGAACGTCCGGCGATTCGCTGCTCTTGTCCCCGGCCACGCTACGTTCGGCCAGGGACGCCCTGAACGCGTGCGGTTCGATCATTTCGAGACGCCGGGTTGTCGGCGTCGGGAACAGCACCTCGTAGCTTGCGATTTCGGTGTTGTATCCCCACTCGGTGAAGAGGCGCTTCAGGGTCTCGACATTGCGCTTTCCGTGGCTGGAACCGACGTGATGGGGTTCTCCGGCGAGTTCGTGCATCCAGGCGCGCAGGTCGGACGCGTCGAGGTGGCGGTCGAACTCGGCCTCAAGGTCGCGCTGGGCCTTGCTGCCGGCTTCGGTAAACCCGGGGAGTGACTGTTCGGCGGCGGCGCTCAAGGTCAGCGCCGAGACGAGTGCGATAGCTCGATACATGGTTCGTAGTGCGGGAATGGGCGAACGCCGATTGTATCCGGCGGAGGGGGGAGTGAGGAGAGGGAGAGGGGGAAGCCGACAGCCGTCGCGCTGGCGACTACTCGCCCTGGGTCGTTTCCGACCTGATCCACTCCCGGGCGCGGCGAATGTGCTCCAGCGGCCGGAATATCGCGGAGAACACGTCACACACCACGCCGTTCTCATCCAGCAGGTAAGTGATCCGGCCCGGAATCGGCCCGGTGAAAGCGCCGTAAGTGCGGCGAACCTTGTTGCCGGGATCGCTCAACACGGGGAAAGGGAGCGAATGGTGATCCGCGAATCGCTCGTGCGATGCGACGCCACCGCTACTGATGCCCACCACCTCCGTACCCGACGCGACGAACTCGTCGTAGTGATCGCGGAACCCGCGAGCCTGCATCGTACAACCCGGCGACTCGTCCATGGGATAGAAGAACAGCACCACCTTGCGGCCTCGCAGGGAACGGAGCGAAAAGTCCTCGCCGTCCGCCGCCGGCAGGACGAAATCGGGCGCCTCGTCGCCGATCCCGAGTTTCGCACCGCGCGCAGCCATATCCGAGCTTCGAAAGTCGAATGGATCAGAGAGCATACCCATTCGCTCGCGGGCATGTCTAAGAGGTTGGATGAGGTCTGACGTGCCGTTCCTAGTAGATCCCCGGCACGATGCGCCATGGCACCTTTTGCCGATACTGCTCCCAGAGTCCAGGGTGTTCGGAAACGTCTCGTTCGGCATCATACCCAAGGCCGGATTGATCGAGATTCGACACCTGTTGCAGACCTCGATGAATGGCGTTACGGTGACCCGGTGCGTGCCAGAGCGCACCTGATCCGCGGGTAGGGCCATGCCCATCTGGTTGTAGATCGATACGACACGATCCTCTTTTCTGTCCAAGGTGCGGATATTGGGCTTGATGAAAGGAGGTCACTCATGACTACCCGTTATCCAGGTTCAAACCTGGACAATCTCAAGAAGCAGGCGAAGTCACTGCTGAAGTCCGTCCGCGACAACGACCGGGCTGCGCTCGAGCGCATCGCGCCGTACGTCAAGGACGGAGCGAACTTCAAACTCAACGACGCCCAACTCGTCATCTCGCGCGAACTCGGCTTCGCGAGTTGGGCCAGGCTCAAGACGTTCCTCGTGGAGTCCGTCGGCGCTTTGATCGCCGCGGCCAACAACGGCGACATCGACGTCGCGAGAGCGATGCTGGCCCGCGAGCCGCGCCTGGCCCAGGTGCCAAGCGCGCTTTGTCGCGCTGCCGCAATGGGCAGGATCGACATGGTTCGCCTGCTCGTCGAGCATGGTGCGGATGTCAACGCCGTGACGGTGGAAGACAGCTCCTACGTTGGCACACCGCTGCTCGCGGCGACGGAGATGCTGAACGAAGCGCCGGACATGGTCGCGCTGCTGCTTGAGCTCGGCGCCGACCCCAATCTCGAAGCGGGCGGCGAGACGCCGCTGCGTATGGCGATGGGGACATATGCGCGTATGCCCGAGAAGCATGGTGTCATCGATTTGCTGCTCGACGCCGGCGCGGCGCACGACCAGCCCGAATCGGTCATGGCGATCCACCGCGGACGGATAGACCTGCTGGCGGCGCAGCTCGATGCGGACCCGCAGCTCGTGCATCGGCGCTTCGAAGAGGTCGACTACCTGTGGCTCCCGTTCAACCGTTCCGGGCCAACGCTGCTGCACATCGCCGCGGACTACAATGAAGTCGAGATGGGGCGACTGTTGTTGTCACGCGGCGCTGATGTCAACGCACGCGCCGGGAGCCTTCAGCCGGGGGAGCTTCGCCGACCGCCGACGCGTAAGGAGATGCCTGCACTTCCCGCATCGCCGTACTTCCATGCAAGCGGCGACGGCCAGAGCCCGATCTTCCACACCGTCGCATCCTGGTCGGTAATCTCGCCCGGTGGTCACTGCCTGCCGTTTCTCGAACTCCTGCTGGCGCACGGTGCGGACCTGACGCTGCGCGCCAGTGTGCCGTTCGAGACCGGGGGCGCATCCAACTGCGAGGGACAGGTGCGCGACGTTACGCCGCTCGACTTCGCCCTGGCGTTCGCCGATGGACCGCAATGGCGAAACAGCCAGTCAGCAGTCGCGCTGCTCAAAGAGCACGGTGCCGTCAGAAGTGTTGACAAACCTTGAGCTGCCCCTATACTCGCGCGCCTCCCATCGGGACAAGCGGATTCAAGGGAACGTGAATTCAGTGATTTTGACAACAGCAAAGCGTCCTCTCGACGCCCATTTGCCGGGCGCGTCGCTACCGTCGCAGTCCGCGAATTGCGGCGGTGGGCTCGCGTGCGAGGACACAACGATCGTGCGTTGACTTTCCTTGAAGGTATTCCTGGAAGGCGGCGCTTTCGACCTTCCAGGGAAGAGAGCCCTGGTCGGTTTCCGAACAGGGCTTTTTTTATGGCTTGGAGAAATATGTGAATCGCGCCGCGCCGGTTTCCGGTGCGGCGAGGGGCGAGGCGAACGCCTCGCCCGACCTGGGGTTGGGCGGCGTGCGGCGTTCTGATGGCGCGGGTTCTCGAATCCCGTCCGGCGCACTCACGCTACCCATCGCACGGTGTGTACCGAGCGGCTTGTGCGCACCCAACCTGTGGAATTAGCTCAATAGGTAGAGCACCGGTCTTGGGAACTGGGTGTTGCCGGTTCGATTCCGGCATTCCATCGACGACCTTTGAAACGGTCACACGGCTGATAACCGTGCAAATCGCTGGTAACGAGCGATATTCGTTACACGGGGCCCGTTCCCGGTGCCTTCCCTTAAAGGGCCGGCACAGCAACGACGGAGCCGACGGGTGGGCTGGCCTGGCGCCCTGCCAGGCGAGCGGCTGTCGTATCCGGCGGATCGCCTGCGAGGCGTTCGCTTGAACGCTTCATCCCTCTCGTGGGGTTGAAGCCGGAGAGGGACGACCGCGCGCGGTACGTCCGATACGGCGGCACCATCGGTCCGCGACTGGGTTGTGGGAGCGGGCCATTTTTTGGAGAGAGAAGGAGGGCAGGCCATGTTGTTTGTTCAGAAATTCATCGTGCTGAAGCACGAGCGTGGACTCCTGTTCAAGGACGGTGACTTCATCCGTTTCCTTGAGCCGGGGACGTACCGCTTTCGCGGGTTGCGTTCGCGTTACGACGTCGAACGTTTCGACCTGGCAGAGCCGTCGTTCGTGCACCGGCTCGTCGACTACCTGGTCGAGGCGGAGCGCGCGGACGTCGATCGACTGTTCACGTTGGTCGAGACCGACGCGAGCGAAGTGGCGGTCGTGTACCAGAACGCGCGCGTCGCCGAGGTCATCGGTCCGGCGGAGCGAAAGCTCTACTGGAAGGGTCCTGTGGAGACGCGGGTGGAGCGTTTCGACCTGGAAACGGGTCTCGCGGTCGGAGCGAAGCTCGCCCGGGAACTCGCGGCCTTGAGCCCTTTTCGTGGCTCGGGCCAGTACGGCGTTTACTCGCGCGAGGTGCCGGACGGACACGCCGGTTTGCTGTACGTCGACGGCAAGCTGACCGCTTCGCTCGAACCGGGCGCGCATGCGTTCTGGACCTACGGCCCCGCCGTAAAGGTGGAGGTCGTGGACCTGCGCGTGAAGACGCTTGACGTACAGGGTCAGGAAATCCTGACCCGCGACAAGGTCAGCCTGCGGGTGAACCTGACCGCGACCTACCGGTTCGTGGATGCGGAGAAAGCCGTGCGCGCGGCGAAAGATCCGCTGGATCACCTGTACAAGGAGATCCAGTTCGGTCTGCGCGCCGCGGTCGGCACGCGCACGCTCGACGCGTTGCTGGAGGACAAGTCGGTCATCGACCGGATTGTCGCCGAGCGCGTCGGCGAACGCTTCGCGGACATCGGCATCGCCGTCGACAGCGTTGGCGTGAAGGACATCATCCTGCCGGGCGACATGAAAGATCTGCTCGGCAAGGTGGTGGAAGCCGAAAAGGCGGCACAGGCCAACGTGATCCGACGTCGCGAGGAAACCAACGCGACCCGGTCGCTGCTCAACACGGCCAAGGTCATGGAGAGCAATGCCGTGGCCTTGCGGCTGAAGGAGCTGGAGACGCTGGAAAAGGTCACCGAGAAGGTCGGCAACCTGTCGGTCTACGGGGGTCTGGACAGCGTCCTGAACGAGCTGGTTCACCTGAAGCAGTGAGTTCGCGCCGCGTGGGCGGAGTGGACGGTTTGCCGTCTGCTCCGCCCTTTTTTCAGGTTGGGGGAAATGACACTATCATCGACACAGGTGACCGGAGAGCCGATGTCGACATCCACGAAAAAGAAGTACATGGAGGACCTCGATCCCGTCGAGTTCATGGCGGTGCTCGATGAGGGAGGGCGCAAGTTCAACGAGGAATGCGATCGGTTGGGGATATCGCGCGTGATCGAGATCGACGGCGAGACGGTGCTCTATCACCCCGATGGGTCGTACACCCCGATGCCCGACCCGGATGACCGGGAAGCGGTCCTGGCCCTGTTCCGGCAGCACAAGGTCTCGCTGGATGGCGTTCGATACCACTGACCGGCCGCGCTTCACGCTCTTCGCGGGTCCCAACGGCGCGGGCAAGACCACGGCCTACCGGCGATTCCTGGATGCCGGTTACCAGGCCGGCGAATACCTGAACCCGGACGACATCGCGAAGTCGCTTGCCGCGAGCCCGGGTCAGACAGCGATCCACATCAAGGCCGGAAGAGAGGTGATTCGGCGTACGCGGTCCCTGATTGCCGCCCGGAAGCCGTTCGTGCGTGAAACGACGCTGTCGGGCCGGGAGATCCTTCGCAGCGTGTCCGCGGCACATGCGTCCGACTACCGCGTTGTGATGGTGTTCGTGGGAATCCTCTCGGCAAGAACAGCCAGGAGTCGAGTCTCGTTTCGCGTCGCGTCGGGCGGACATGACATCTCGAGCCATGCCCAGGAGCGGCGCCTTCCCCGTTCGTTGGACAATGCGCGTCGCGTCGCCGGCATGGCGGACGTCGTCTACTTCCTGGACAACGCGGGGCCCCAGCACAAACTCGTGGCGACTGTCTGCGCGGGCACCATCACGTTCATGGATCCTCCGCAGTCCGATTGGCTGCCTCGGGCGACTGCCGGCCGGCCTCGGGCACCGTCGCTCTTTTCGCGCGACGAGGCGCTGTCGCGTTTGCGCGAGGCCGAGAGACTGTCTGACAGCCTCCGAGTGCGAGAGCGTCGGCCGGCGTATTCGGCCTGATCCTGGACAGGAGCGTTGCCGAGGCATCGCGGCGCATTTGCGGCATGCGCTGTTCTATTGAGAGCGGGGCCTCAGGAGCCGCCGGCATAGCGCCGGCTTATGGCGGCTTGCCGCACCGCGACGACCCGCGCGCGTTCCACCGGATCGACCCTCGGCGTGTCGGCAGGCAGGTGTTTATCGAGCTCATCCAGCTTGACCAGGCGGGCCGAGATACCGGTGGGGTACTCGGTGCAATACGTCCACCGGGCGCAAAGTGACCCCTCGGCCCAGCCGGCGGTGTCCAGCCAGTTCTGAACGCCGGGATCGCGAAGGCTGATGACGTAGCGCACGCGGCCGTCGGCGTCGACGTGCGCGGTGCGGTGATTCAGGCTCGCCTGGTGGCTGGCGTAGTCGAGTGACTCCATCCACGGGTTGGCTAGCTGGATGTTGGTGTAGCGACAGTCGGCGGTGGGCGCTTCCACCAGCAGCGCTTCATCCTCTTCCAGCCGGAAATAGCCCCGGGAAGCGGCCTGGAAGGGGTCGGCCATGGGCAGATTCGGATCGCTTACCGCGGGTTCGGAGACTTCGTTGGGGCTGAGAGCGAGCTGAAAGGTGATCCGGTGTGCGAGGGTGAGCAGCTCTCGCAGGTCGCGGGTCTGGGTCACGGCGTCATCGAGCCTGCGGGCGACCGACTCGGGCGCCGGGCGGGTCGAGCCCTTGCCCAGGGTGGTCAGATTGAGGACTTCCCATAACCCTTCATCGGTCCTCTCCCAGTCGGAGACCAGCCTGCGTATCACGACGATGTACGCGTCCGGTTCCAGCTTGAGCCAGTCGCCTTCGGCGGGTTCCGCGCCGAGCGTCAGGACAAAGTCGCCGTTCTGGTCGATGTCGAGGTCGTCCGAGGCGACGCTTGATACGGTGCGGATGTCCGTCACCGGCGTGTGGCCCAGCATCCCGCTGTAGACATTGATGGTGATCAGGTCGAAATTGCGCGTGTTTCCGCGCAGCCGGTAGGTGTGATCGCCGCGCACGGGAAACGCGAGATACGGATTGTCCGGATTGTCCCAACCGATACGCGCGACGGTGTTGGGGAATCGCGAGAACCGCGGGTATTCCGGGTCGCGATAGTCCATGGAGTCGGCCAGGAAAGTCGCCAGAAAGCGGGCAATGTGCCGATACCCCGCCGCCGCCGTGCGTTCGTCGCGATTGAACGGCGCGTTCTCGACGACCTCGCCGAGTGCCGCAACATCCTCCGCGAAACGGCCCCAGGACGCGTTCATCGCCTCCTGGTCTTCCGACTGGGGGTTGAAGAAGAACGCGAAGTACAGCGTCAGGGCGATGGCGCAGAGAGCTGCCAGGCTGTAGCCGAGTATTCTCATCGCCGGATCTCTTGGGTTGAGGGATTCGGGGACCCATGTTGTTAGATGGAGTGTTTCGGTGCAATCGGGGAACGCGTCTGGGCGGGGCTTGCCAACCGAGCCGCGCCTCGAGGCGTTAGTCTTGCCCGATCGTGATACCGACCGGCAATTCCTCATGGTGATCGACGCGGGGGCGCTTGTATGAGCGTCGCGGACCCCGGGGCCTCGGGGCAGCATGTGTTCTCTATGGCGCCCCTCGAGGTGTGGCTGCGCCTGATCGCGGACAACGGCGGGGTGCCGCGCCGGTATTGGGCCAAGCTGGCACGGGTGCTGGCTATCAGTACCGTGACGTCGCCGCTGCGGCTCGCCGAGCGCCTCCGCTACGGCCCGTCACGGATGGCGCGAGTCGCGATCGACGAAGCACCGCTGTACATCCAGGGCTACGGCCGCTCGGGCACCACGCATCTGCTCAACCTGATCGCGCACGATCCGGGTTTCGGTGCTGTCTCGACGTTCCAGGCCATTGCGGCGCCGATGTTCCTGATCGGGCGAGGCCGGTTGGAGCGCCTGATCGCTCGGGGGGTCCCCGCGACGCGCCCGAAGGACAACATGGCCGTGACCATGGATCAGCCCCAGGAGGAGGAGATCGCGCTCGCCAATACTTCGCATCTGTCGAGGATCTCGAGAGGAATCCCATGGCGGAGCTTGAACGCCTGTACGCCGAACTGGAGCTGCCGGATTGGGACCAGGCCCGAGGGCCGATCACCGACTATCTCGAGAGCCTTTCCGGGTATCGCAAGAACGCCCATCGGATCGATCCGGAGACCATCAGGAACGTCGACCGGAAGTGGGGATTCGCCGTGGAGGCATGGGATTATCGGCCGCGGGTCGGAACGGTTGAGGAGCGCGCTGGATGATCAGGAGATTTGTCAGCGGAGATTGTGGGCTCGCAAAGACTTGCTGGTTCGGTCTGCTCATGTACGTGGGTACCAGCGCCGTCAGCGTCCTTATCGGTCTTGCGGGGCGCGAGTGGGACGTGAACATCCTTGCCGCGTTTGATCTGGACAGTGTGCACTTCGTGCTTCTGTGCGTGATCTCGATCAGCATTTGGCGGGCAGCGGAGAAGTACGAGGGGCGACCGGTATGGGTGCTGTTGGCGAAAGCGACGGTTGTCGTTTACTGGGTAAGCCACATCGCCACCAATGTGTACGTCCATTTGATTCTTTAGGGCTTTCGGGGCCAGGGATCGACTAGCGCCGGCTGCGCGACGCGCAATGGCTGGCGTAACCCAGCGACGCCGGCTTGGAGTACACCCATCCGCCTTTTTGCGGGTTTCCTGCACCTTCTCCCGCATGGGCGCCCCTAGGATTCGCGTTCATCAGACTATGTGAAACACGGAGTCCCGCATGAGCGATGCAAGTTCGAATTCACCACCCTCGTCCGAGCGCCCCCGGCGCTCGCGGTTCAACGAGGGTTCCATTTCGGTTCGGTTCGGCGTCGTCGCCGCCCTCGTTATCGTCTCGATGATTCCGCTTGGGCTCGTGACCTGCACCGTTGCCGATCGGGTGGGATACCGCAATGAGGCGGTTCGGGACATCGCCCATTCCTGGAGTGAGGAACAGCGCATCGTTGGGCCCGTCATATTCATTCCCCTGGACGAACGCGGACGCGAGGCGGGCGAGGAGGATCAGGTCGCGGTGGTGTCCGAGCGTGTCGACATCCGCATCGTCGACGACAGCGCGGGAGGGCATCGCCAGGACTACGTGGCGGTGATGCCCGAGCGCATCGACATGGAAATTGAGACCAGTCACGAGATTCGCCGGCGTGGGATTTTCGATGTGGCGGCATTCAGTATGGGAGTCGCTGCCGAGGGCGAGTTCGCGCCCCTTGACGTGGCGGAACTGCAGCACCGGTTCGGCGCGTTGCGGCTGGATCTGGCGTTCGTTGGCATCGGCATATCCGATCCGCGGGGAATTCGCGAGGCGACCCTGGTGTGGCGAGACGGGGAAGTGGGATTGAGTGCCGCGTCGGGGGGTGGCCCGGTTGAGGAGGGCCTGACCGGTGAAATGGGGGACAAGGTGACACGTGGCGGTATCTTTTCCGTCGCACTCGACTTGCGTGGAACGGGTCGGTTCTCCGCTGTGCCGGTGGGCGACCGTTCGACGCTGGCCATGAAGTCCAGTTGGCCACATCCGAGCTTCGATGGCCGCCTGCTGCCGGACACCCACGACATCAACCGCGGCGGTTTCACGGCGGCGTGGACCACGGGCGAACTGGCGCGCGGTTTTCCCAGCGTGATGCAGGTTTCGTCGATCGACGGATTCAGGGACAAGGATCTCGGTTTCACCGTCTTCGATCCCATCGATTTGTACGGGTTGATCGAGCGCAGCGTCAAGTATGGCCTGCTGTTCGTGGTCTTGACCCTGGTGAGCGTGCTCTGTCTTGAGCTGACGACCGGTATGCGATTTCACTTCGTGCAGTATGGCGTGACGAGCGTTGCACTCGTGCTGTTCTTCCTGACGCTGCTGGCACTCGCGGAACACATCGGCTTCACGCTGGGCTATGTCGTGGCGGCGGTGGTGCTTGCCGGCATGATCGGTTGGTACGCCAACGGTTCGACCGGCAATCGTCGGCTTGCCGGCGCGGCGTTCGGCTCCCTCGCGATCCTCTACTCCGTGCTTTACGTCATCCTGCGGCTGGAGTCCTTCGCGCTTCTCGTGGGGACCGTGTTGCTGCTCGCTGCACTGGCGATGCTCATGCGCGTCACGCGCGGGCTGACGCCCGATGTGGTCAAGTAGCGTAGTGGGCTCCCTTGGTACCCGACTACGCTGCTATCTGTGCGATCTTGGGCTCGGTCTAGCGAACCCGCTTGTCAGGCCGTCGATATGCTCGTTCAAGTCGGCAGGGATACCGTGCCAAAGGGGATCGAGCACGAACTTCACTCCTTCTCGACGAGCGAACTTTGCTGCAGGCACAAAATCCGCATCACCCGAAACGAGTATGATCGTATCGACATGCTTTTTGAGTGTGAGCGAGGCGATATCCAAACCTATTCGCATATCCACCCCCTTTTGCCGAAGGGAGGGCGTGAAGTCCTCGTCGGGCCTGACGATAGGTAGGCGCTTAAGAAAGTACCCACCGTCGATCAAAATGGCGCACTTGGTCAAAACATCTCTCTAAAGGCGCATCGAAAACGAATGCCCCTCGGGATCGGCCTCGCTTTGTGATCACCACCCCTAGGGGGCGGAAGCGAGACGTACTGCCGAGGGGCCAATGAGCGCGACTGTAGTGTTCTGTATTGATGTCGTCAAGGTCACTTTGATCGACTCGTTTCGGGTTGGGACACTACTCGTCAGATCGTCTTCGATTCGCGCAGCGCTGCGATTTCCGCATCGCCTATACCGGCTTCACGCAGCACCTCGTCGGTGTGCTCGCCCAGTTCAGGGACTCCGGCGGCGGGTTCCAGGGGCGTCTCGCTCATGCGGATCGGTGCGGCGACGACCGGATGGCGGTCGCCGTCGCTGTCCGGGGCCTCGGTGAAGTAACCGTTCTCCCAGGCGCCGGGATCGGCTAGCGCCTGTCGATGGTCGCGTACCGGCGCGTACCGCACGCCTGTATCGCGCAATGCGTCGCACCAGGCGTCGGTGGTCCGGGCCCTGAATACTTCCGCCAGTTCTTCGCGCAGCCAGGCATGGACCTCCGGCGTCATTTCCCTGTCCTGCAGGCGCGGATCGACTGATAGGTCGGGACGTTCGAGGGCGATGAAGAATGCGTCTTTCTCGCGGGCGCGCACGCCAACGATGGCGATTGCGCCGTCGGCCGTCGGAAAGACGTCGTAGATGGTCCTGATCATCGGATGACCGGAGTTCGCGCGTCCGGCGACCCGGTCGGTGAGCATGAGATGCGTGTATTCGGCGGCTTGCGCCCAGATCTGCCCGCCGAGGAGGGATACGTCGACCTGTTGCCCGCGCCCCGTGTGGGTCCGATGCTGCAGTGCGGCGAGAATGCCGGCGACCATGTTGAGCGAGGCGATGTGGTCGGCGATGAAGATAGCCACGGGAGAGGCCGGGTCACCGTCCCGTCCCGTGGTGCTGACGAGTCCGCCGGCGGCCTGCGCCGCCAGGTCGGCGCCCTGGCGCGCGGCATCCGGTCCCAACGATCCGAAAGTGCTTCCCTGGGCGGAGATGATGCGCGGATTCACGGCGGCGAGATCGTCATGGCCGAGACCCCACCTTTCCATCGTGCCGGGCGTGAAATTGCTGATCACCACGTCGGCGTCCCGAACCAGTCGCCTGAAGATCTCGGCGCCCTCCGCGTGCCCCAGGTTCAGGGACACACTGCGTTTGCCCCGGTTGCAGGCGCTGAAGACCGCGCTGCGGGGGTCTCCGGGTTCAACTCGGATGTTGCGGCTGTGGTCGCCGTATCCCGGCAGTTCGATCTTTACGACGTCGGCGCCCAGATCGCCCAGCAGGAGCGAAGCCTGGGGTCCCTGTATCAACAGGCCCGCTTCGAGCACCCGGATGCCATCTAGTGGCCCTGCCACGAAAACTCCTCCCTGACCTCTCCCTGCCCGGAACTCTCCTCGGAGTCCGCGGGCTCAGATTTCTCCTCCGCCCGCAGGGCATCGAGAAATACTGCGCCGTAGCGCTCAAGTTTAGCTTGGCCGACGCCGTGAATGGACAGCATCTCCATGAGAGACGTCGGGCGCCGATGCAGCATCTCCCTCAGTGTCGAATCGTGGAAGACAACATAGGGCGGTACACCAGCCTGTTCCGCAAGTTCCCGGCGGCACTTTCGGAGCGCCTCCCAAAGACCCTCGTCTTCCGCACTGATCTCGAACGTCTCCCGCTGCCTGGCCGACCGGGCCCGGGTCTTGGCGGAGGCGTCCCTGCGCAGCAGCACCGTCCTTTCTCCGCGAAGCACTTCCCTGGCGTCAACGGTCAGCCGCAACCCCCCGAAGCGCGCGTCGTCGGCGAAGATGTATCCCTGGACCATGAGTTGGCGGACGAACGAACGCCACTCGGTCGCCGTCAGGTCCGCGCCGATGCCGTAGGTGCTCAGGCGTTCATGCTGCCACTGCCGGACCTTCTCGGTGTCCTTTCCGCGCAGCACGTCAATCACGTGGGCCGCGCCGAAGCGCTGGCCCGTGCGGTATATGGCGGACAGCAGCTTCTGTGCCGCGGTCGTGCCGTCCTGCGTTTCGGGCGGCGTCAGGCAGACGTCGCAGTTCCCGCAATCCTCGGGCAGGTCGTCGCCGAAGTACCGGAGCAATGCGCGGCGCCGGCAGGTCGTCACCTCGCACCAGCCAAGCAGGGCGTCGAGCTTGCCGCGCTCGATCCGCTTGTGCTGGTCGTCGGCCTCCGACATGTCCGCCATCTGCCGCAGTCGCACCACATCCTGCAGGCCGTAGACCATCCACGCCTCGGCCGGCTCGCCGTCGCGGCCCGCCCGCCCGGTCTCCTGGTAGTAGGCCTCGATGCTCTTCGGCAGATCGATGTGGGCGACAAAACGGACATCCGGCTTGTCGATGCCCATGCCGAAAGCGATCGTGGCGACGACGATGATGCCGTCTTCGCGCAGGAACCGGCCCTGGCATGAGGCCCGCACATCGCCGGGCAGGCCCGCATGGTAGGCGATCGCGGTGAACCCATGCGCGTTCAGCATCTCGGCGGTCGCTTCCGTTTTCTTGCGCGTCATCGCATAAACGATGCCGGCCTCGCCGCGGTGATCTTCGAGGAAACTGCGCAACTGTGCGCTGGCATCGGTCTTCGCGCGCACGGTGTAGCGAATGTTGGGACGATCGAATCCGCTGACGAAACGGTCGGCGGCGGGGTCGAATGCGAGCTTCGCCAGGATGTCGTCGCGCGTCGTCGCGTCCGCGGTGGCCGTCAGTGCCATGCGCGGGACTTCGGGGAACCGATCGCCCAGCACATCGAGACCGAGATAGTCCTGGCGGAAATCGTGGCCCCACTGCGATACGCAATGCGCTTCGTCGATGGCGATCAGGGATAGATCGGCACCCTCGAGGAGCGCCAGCGTGTCTTCCTGCAGCAGGCGCTCCGGAGCGAGGTACAGAAGATCGAGGGACCCCGCTCGCACGGCGTCGATGATGCGCCGTTGCTCTCCCCAGGCGAGGGTCGAGTTCAGGAACGCGGCGCGCACGCCCAGTTGCCGCAAGGCGCTCACCTGGTCCTGCATCAACGCGATGAGGGGCGAGACGACGAGGCCCAGACCGGACCGGATGATGGAGGGCAACTGGTAGCAAAGGGACTTGCCGCCGCCGGTCGGCATGACGACCAGCGTGTCGCGCCCGTCCAGCGCCGCCGCGATGGCAGTTTCCTGGTTCTCGCGGAAACCCGTGTAGCCGTAGACTTCCCGCAGGAGCTCACGCGCGCGCTGGATCGTTTCCTCGCTCATGCCGTGTCCCGGCACATCATGAACGTCTCCATGTCAGGCCGCGCTTAGGCAGGACTCGACCAGTGGTCGCGTCACGTTGAGGCTGTCGTTGACCAGGGTGATGATGCCGCTGCCGCTGCAGATTTCGTCCGGGGCAGGGTTCGTGTGAACGCCGCGATCGTCGAAATAGCCCATCGGAATGCCGGCATTGCCGCGGGCGAAACTCACCACGACGTCGTGCCAGAGGAGATTCTCGAAGCGCGCGTCGAAACGTGCCAACCGACCGGCTTCGTGGGTGAACATGGTTTCCAGCACCTGTTCGACACCGGGCGCGGTCAGGGCGCGCACGACGAATTCCGGATAGGCGCGAATCGGTCGGATCACGGTGGTCGCGCCAGCGTCGATCATGCGTTGGCGGTTTGCGTCTTCCACCACTTCCGCAACGATGGTGGCCTGCGTTCCGAGCTGTCGGATGCGGCTCAGAATATCGTAGGTGTGCGCGTCCGACCGGGGGTCATAGATCTCGTCGGCGATGACGATGATGCAGCGCGCCTGGCTGACGTTGGCCGCGGCCAGGTTTTCCGAGTTCTCCGCCATCGCGCTGTACAGGGTCACGCCGGCGTCGACGAGGTCCGAAGCCAGGCCGTCTTCGAAGCTGGGCGTCAGCAGTTGGATGGGGATATCGCCGAGCCGAGGCGCGCGCCGCACATGGTCCACCAGTCGCGGCAGGTAGTTCTCGGCGTCCTGGGACGGGACGTTGATTATCAGCAGGTGATCTTTCATGTTGCTCCACTTGATTTCTCCGCGCCGGCGGCGGTCCCGCTGCAGCGCGCGATAGTCGAATACATACGTGGCGATCTGCGCCAGCAGGAAGGTTCCGAAGATGTAGATGCAGACCACGGTTGCCAGCCGCCCGGCGGGCGTGACCGCGGAGGCATCGCCGTAACCGACGGTGGTTGCCGTCGTCATCGTCAGCCAGGCGGCGTCGCCCGGGGACATGTCCTCGAAGACGATCATCGCCACCACGTGCAGGCAGAACAGGCCCGCGAACATGACGATGGTCAAGTAGAGGCGTCGCTTGATCGCGCCCGCGACGTACCGCGTGAAACGCAGGTACCGCCGTCGGCGCAGGAGTCGCCAGAGCATGGGACAGTGAGGGGGCTATCGCGACAATCGCATCGCCGGAGAGACTATCAGGGCGATGCCGAGCGCTTCAACGCGACGGGCCGATGGTTTACTCGCGCCATGAAATCCGCCGGCCCTTCGGGGGCGCCGTGTTTCACCCCCGCCCAGGCCCTCGGTTTCGCCCATCCCACCTGCCCCGCCCCCTGCGCCTTGATCGGCACTGCGTGCCGTTCTACGGCGCGCTAGTCCTCGAGCTGTGACGTGATCTCTTCCAGCACGCAACGCTTCAGCACCTGCGGTTCGACTCCCGGCTGGGCGTAGCGTTCGGCGAGGATGGCCAGGTCCGCATCGCTGAAGGAAAGGCTGATGCGGGGCCGCTGAATCTTGGAGAAGGGCAGTCCGACGAGTTTTCTCACGTAGTCGGAATAGCTCAGGTCCTCGTGGGCGGCGGCGAGCCGGACCTTGCGCAGCAGCGACTGTCGAAACTCGAAGTGGACCTGGATCTTCCTGAGCGCCCGCCGTTCGGCCTGGAACCGCCCCGGCTTCGACTCTGCCGTTGTGCCTGTGCGGCGCGAGGCTGCTCTCATTTCTCTCCGGGCCACATCGAGTCGATGACGTCCGGTGGGCAGTTCACTTCCGCGAACACTTCCGTCTCGCCGTCGGCCGAGACCTCGACGCTGAGACCATAGCGGCCGGAGTCATCCTCGCATTCGTGGCAACGCAGTTCCTCGGCGTCGTCGTCCTGCAGCCGCGAGGGCGCCTCGCCCCGGCAATCGCGATCATAGTAGTAGCCCTCGGCCCATTTCTTGGTCTGTGCATAGCGGCCTGCGATCCAGCCTTCGTATCTGGGGAGGACTTCCGCTACCTGCAGTTCGGCGAAATCTTCATCCCACAGCGCGGCGAACGCATCCTCGTCGAACAGCCGCAACACGTCGGCCCGGGGCACGGTTCGCGAAAGGGACAGTTCGCTGGCGTCGCCGGCGTCGAAACCCAGGTAGATTCGGTCTCCGCCGGTCCCGTCGAGGGTCAGCTCGGCGTAGAGGCCGTCCTCGAAGTGATACGCGCCGACCGCGCTGACCTCGAACGTCTGTCCCTGGACCTCGGGGGGCAGGAGCAGGCGGTGCTTGAACGTCAGGAGGTCGCCGGCCGCGAGATCCCCGGGGCCGGACAGTTGTCGCGGCCCGTCGTCGTCGCGCTTGCCGAAACGGCTCCTGAGTATCTTCCGGAGCAAGGGGCGGTCAGCCGGATTGCCTGGCCTTGAGCCGCGCGAGAACGTCGGATCCGCCCGACGTGCCCGAAGCGCCGATGCCCTTGGCCTTCAGTTTCTGATCGATGTCATCGGCGCCTTCCTGCGCCTCCATCCAGTCTCCCGCTTCCATGCGGTCCTGCCAGTTCTGCTGCTTGGCCTTCACCCTGTCGAGCGCCTGGGATACCCGGTGTCCCTTGGATCCGGACGCTGCGAAGTTGCGCGAGACGCTTTCGGTGGCGCGCTGCAGTTCCTGCACCGTGCGCACCTTGTCGAGTTCGCGCTTGTTCTTCTGGATGGTTCGCTCGCGGGCCTTGATCATGGCGTGGATCTTGTTCACCTCGTCGTTGAGCGCCACCTGTTCGCCAGCCTTG
Source organism: Candidatus Azotimanducaceae bacterium (assembly GCA_965203615.1). Lineage (GTDB taxonomy): Bacteria > Pseudomonadota > Gammaproteobacteria > Pseudomonadales > Azotimanducaceae > VXNE01. The sequence goes on along the minus strand of OZ241900.1, from coordinate 1,489,611 downwards.
TCCTCGCGCTCGCCTTCCAGCTCGGCAATACGCTCGGCAACCTCCGCTGCCAACGCCTCTTCGCCGGCGTTGAGCGCCGCGATCGCTTTCTGTTCATAGTCGGCGATGTCGGCACCCAAGGTGGACAGATCCCGCTTGAGGCGAATCTCGGAACTCTTCATTCGCGTGAGGCTCTGCTTCGCGCTGGCTATCGCCGATTCCGCATCGCGGATCTCCTGTTCGAGAATGCGTATCGCGTTGGCGTCCACGATGGCCTCGCCCATTTCATTCGCGCCGCCTTTGATCGCCTGCATCAAGTCCTTTAGCACACCCATGTTGATTGCCTCTCTCGTGTTGCTTTGCTTCGGTTGCTCATCGCCCAAATCCCCCGGAATCAGCTCAGGCCAGCAGATGCTCGACGGTTTCGAGCACGTCGATGGTGTTTTCCGCCTGTACTTCGAGTTCGTGTGCGATCACCTCGAACCGCGTCGACAGCGCCATGGCGCCGAAAAGAATGTAGGTGTCCCCCTGCAGGCCGACGGACGACAGGGGCACGGCGGGGCTCAGCCGCAGGAAAATCGCATTGAGCTCGTCGACGTTGTCGGGCTCGACTTCGGAAATGTTGAACAGGGGCGTCACCGCGAGGATCTGCGTCTCCGTCTGCGTGACGTGGATGGGGAATTCGTCGTTGTTCGAGCAGGTGACCTCCAGGATGTCTTGCTCCGTCACGAGCGCATCGAAGGTTGTGCCTTCCTCGCCGCTAAAGTCGTTCAACCGGAAGGCCAACTCGTCCAGGGTCATCGCGTATCTCCCAATGTCCAGTTCGTTGACGTTGCGGCGCATGTCGGTGCGGCAACGTGTCCAGCGCACCCTATGACATATTATGTCATCGGTCAAGGGGTTCGTTGAACGGTTTTGGTCGAGTCGGCTGTCTGGATTCTTCGAAGTTCCGGCGCGTCTCGATCAACGCGCGAGCCGTTCGAGCAGAAGACTGGACAGGTCGCGCCGGGCGTCGAGCACGGCGATGACGTAGACGCGGCGGTCATCGTACCGATAGACGATGCGCCAGGGACCTTCGACCAATTCCCGGTACGTCTGCACGCCTGCCGCTCTCAGCTCGGGAACTATGCGCCCCCGCTGGGGCATGGCATAGAGCGTTTGGGAGCGATGCTCTATTCGTTCGAGTACTGCAAGCGCATTCGATGCGGTGTCCTCGGCGAGGAACTGGACAATTTGTTCAAGGTCGAGTCTCGCGGCGTCCGTCCACCGGACTTGGCGGTCAGCCATCGCCGGCCGTCAACTGCTCTTTCGTGTCTCGGAAAACGGCGTCTTGGGGAGTGGTGCGTCCGGCCGAGATATCGGTCTCACCCTGGACCATGAGCTTCAGCATCAATAACGCGTCCTGCAATCGCTGGTGCGACTCGAAGTCTTGAACGACAGCGCTGGCTGCGCCGCGTTGCGTCAGGACCACCACTTGTTCGGAGGACTTCATGTCTGCAAGCATCTGCGCCGCCTTGGCCTTGAATTCGCTCAGGCTCACGATTGACATCGTCATGGGAAGACCCGTTATCGGTCCGAATTCGATCTGATTGTACGGAATTCTTGCATGGTGGCAATTCGTGCGGCCGCCGTGCGGAATCGGGCTTGACTTCGGGCGCCAGATGACGATGATCGCCGCTCTCATATTCGGCTGCCCGGCGGGCGCGCGCTGGCGCGTCCGGTGGCTTGGCCGTGGCGGCACTGGAGAGGGCCCATGTTCGACCGAGCGGTCTCGTTTACCGAGGTCTTCCTTTTCGTATGGAGCTATTGGCGCCAACAGCCGGCGAAATTCGCCCTGATCGTTGCCGGCGTAGTGCTGAGCATTCTGCTTGAAGTGCAGATTCCGGACCGGTCCGCGGAGCTGGTTACTTCGGTGTTGCACATCGGGGAAGATCCCTCGGCCCTCTCGCAAGCATGGACCGCCGCCTTCTGGCTGCTCGGAATCCTGGCTCTCGTGTGCCTCGTGCAGCAGGGCTACTTCCGCATGTGGATGTATTTCGCCTCCGAGGCCATGCAGGCGATCGTCATGGATGGTTTCCGCACGCTGCAGCGGTTCAGCGCGGACTGGCACGCGAACGCATTCGCGGGGGCCACGGTGCGCAAGGTCACGCGCGGCATGTGGGCCTATGACGATTTTGCCGACGTGACGGTGGTGCAACTTGGCCCGACGTTGATCCTGCTCGCCGCGCTATCGACCTCGATGTTCCTGCGCGAGCCGATGATGGGCCTTTACTTCGCGGTCTCCGTCGCGCTGTTCGTCGGCGTGAGCATCTGGATGTCGCTGTCGTGGGTGGCGCCCGCCAACCGGCTTTCGAACGATGCCGATACGAAGATGGGCGGCGCGCTGGCCGATTCGATCACCTGCAACTCGGTGGTCAAGTCGTTCGGAGCGGAAATTCGCGAAGACCGCTTGCTGCACGACGTGTCGTCGGATTGGCAGCGTCGCGCGCGCGGCGCCTGGACGCGCAGCATGGACCCCGTCGCCGTGCAGTCGGTGCTCATCATCGCAATGCTCGGCGGGTTGCTGGGGATCGCGCTGGGCCGCGCGTCCGACGGCGCCACCGCGCTGGCCGATGTGGTGTACATCATCACGGCCTACTTCATCGTCAACGGGTACCTGCGCGAAATCGGCTGGGAGCTGCGCAGCCTGCAGCGTGCCGTGAACGAGTTGGACGATCTCGTGAAGATCTCGAAGACGGTGCCGCAGGTGGCGAACCGTCCCGACGCCCCCGATTTCCAACCGGGCGCGGGCAGGATTCTGTTTCGAAACGTCCGTTTCACGTACGGCAATCAGCCGAAAGCGATCTTCGACGACTTCCGCCTCGAAATCGCGGCGGGCGAGAAGGTCGCGCTGGTGGGCGAGTCCGGTTCGGGCAAGAGCACGTTCCTGAAGCTGCTCCTGCGCCTCTACGACGTGGACGCGGGACGCATCATTGTCGACGGTCAGGATGTCGCGGCGGTCGCGCAGGAAAGCCTGCGCAGACACATCGCGCTGGTGCCGCAGGAGCCCATCCTGTTCCACCGTTCGCTCAGGGAGAACATCGCCTACGGACGGCCCGAAGCATCCCTCGACGAAGTGGTCGCGGCGTCGAAGAAGGCGCATGCGCACGACTTCATTCGCAGGCTGACGGCGGGATACGACACGCTGGTCGGGGAACGTGGCGTCAAGCTCTCCGGCGGCGAGCGGCAGCGGGTCGCGATCGCGCGCGCCATCCTCGCGGATGCGCAGATCCTCATCCTGGACGAGGCGACGTCGAGTCTCGACTCGATCACGGAACACCTGATTCAGGATGCCGTGGCCAACCTGCTGCGAGGCCGGACCGCCATCGTCGTGGCCCATCGCCTGTCGACGGTCCGGGGCGTGGACCGGATCCTGGTTTTCGACAACGGCCGGATCGCGGAACAGGGGAGTCACGCCGAGCTGATGGCCGGACGGGGCCTCTACCGTCGCCTGTTCGACATGCAGTCGCTGGGTTTCATCGACGGCCCGGAGGCCAGGATCGCGTAGCTATGCCATCATTGTTGGTCAGACGCATTTGTCACACTTCGCGGCAACCTTGGGGAGATTGTCATGCGAGTTTGGATCCTGACGATTCTCGCCTTGTTCGCTACCTCCGTTTCCGCCGACGAGGGCGCGATCGACTACCGCCGCCACACCATGGAAGCGATCGGCGGCCACATGCAGGCCATTGTCGACATCCTGCGGGGCAAGGTCCCGCACGAGAGCCACTTGGCCATGCACGCCGACAGCCTCGCCGATCTGGCGACGATCACCGGAACGTTGTTTCCCGAAGGCTCCGTCGGCGGGGATTCGTCGCCGGCCATCTGGGAACAGCCCGATGACTTCGCCGAACGCGTGGCCAGGTTCCAGGAAGCCGCCGAGGGACTGCGCCGGACTCTGGCCGCCGACGGTGCGATCGGGCCGGCCGTTCAGTCCCTCGGCCAGTCGTGCAAGCGATGCCACGACAACTATCGCGAAGATTGACGGCGGCACCAAGCCCGAGAACCTTACAGTGTTCTCTCAACCGACAACGCAAACAGATGGTTGCGATACCTGGGGCTGGATCGCCCAAGTGACAGCACGTTGCGGATGCCGTCCTGCCCGATGCCGTCGGTGGCCCAATCGGCGGCGCGAAAGCGCTCGAAGTAGTATCGAAGCACCAAATCGACCCGCGTCCGCCAGCCATAGCGCAGGCGCGCATCCACGGACTCATGGCGGGAGACCAGGCTCGGGAACCTCGAACTCATGTTGTCGATAGCGGTGGAGTAGTCCCCGATACCGTTGGAGTATGCGTAGTCCACCGTCAGGTTGACCGCCGGATGGAGAAAGCCGTCGTCCCTGAGACGCGCACCGGCGGTTGTCACCGTGTCACTGACGTGGTAACTCCAATCGCGCCTGGAAAAAGACACGCTGCCTGTGGTCTTCGAGCGCCGCGCATGCTTGCCGTAGAATCCTGACAGCGAGGCTGCCCCTCCCGCCGAATACGCCACATCCAGGAACCATCCTTGGGCAACCTCCCTCTGCAAGCCCAGAGGGGAGCGGGGATAGTCGTGCTCTTGATAATCGAGATCGACGCCCGTCGAGAAGCCGGCGCCTTTCGGCTCGAATCGAATCCCGCCGCGCCACTCGCGCTCAAGACGCTCGGCCTGGTAGAAACGCCGCGTCAGGGGATTGTTCGACGTGATGCCGCGGAACTTGGATGCGTCCCGGTCAGCCCGAGCGTGGCGAATCCGCACATGCCACCCGGCACCGATGTCGCCGGTCGCCTCCAGCCAGGCCCGGTTCTCCTCATTGGCGGCGATTTCGAGATTTGTTCGGTACCTGTCGAGACTCCGAAACCCGGCCGTCATGTGTGACCTTGGGGGCAAGGTATATCGAACGACAATGTCCGTTTTCTTCCGCTTGAAGCTGTAGCCGACGGCCGGGGTTTCTCGTGTCGCGAAAAGATCGCCCAGCACGGGCGTAAGGGCGATCTCGGGGCGCTGGTCGTCATGATCGATCACTGCACGGGCAATGGTCAGCCGCAAGTCACGGGTGGGACGGCTCACGACGTTGACGGAGTAGCTTTCGGATACGCGCTCCCCGTTCAGACTGCGCGCCGCTGTCGGGGGAAGTCCGAGGGATCGATTCGTGGTGTAGGGCGGAAAGGGCGCACTCTGCCTCGCCCTGTCGCGAACCAGCGTGGCATTGGCCGATGTGCGGTCGCCAAGGCGAACTCTCGAGACGAACGACAGCGTGTCGGCGGTGTTGCTCGGTGCCGTCGCGCTCCGACCTGTCGATGTGACGCTCGCATAAGGACTGTGCCACACGAGCGCATCGTGATGGTTGTCGAACCGACGGTTTCCGTAGGACAGCGCAACCGTCGCGCCCGGGTGTTCGTAGTAGAGCCCCGCCCGAGAACGTTCCGTGCGGTAGCGGATCGGCTTTGGAAGCGCCGCGGCCTGGTAGAACGCATCGCGAAAAGTCTGTGCCACGCCGTCCTTGCTCTCGACGAAAAGTTCCGTTTTCAACGTCAAGCGGGGCGCGAGGGAAATCCAGGCGTCGATGTCGGATCTGCCCCGTTCGGTGGCCAACTCAAAGGATCGGCTGGCGGACGCGAGTTGCGTCATGCTCGCGGTGCTGTACCCGGCGACCCAGTCGTTGGGCAGAGACAGCGGATCGGTGCCGGTGAAAGGCGTACGTGCGTCCCTGCCGATATTGCGGGGAATCTCCCGGTACCGGATCCGCATGCCGAAGCGGTTCGGCATGCGAACCCGCGTCGCCGCATCGCGTGAATCAAGTCCGAGATGGCGTCCGCCCAGTTCGAGAATGAGGCCGGAAGTCGTACCCGTCCGATAGTCGCCGTTCAGACTCAGATAGCTTCCGGCCCCGTCGATGCCGTTGTCGCGGCCGAAGCGCATCTCGCCGCGGCTGGATTCCAAGGCGCCGGCCGCCACCGTACCCGCGTGCCGCATGGCCCTGTCGAATTCGCAAAGGCGGCACGACCAGCGGCTGGTGTCGATGTTCGCGTAGTTGACCGTGAAGCTCGTTGCGGCGGCAACGGGTGCGGCCAAAACGAAAGCGACGCTGCAAAAGAATGCCTTCCGTCGGATCGGGGACAGCGTGACGACTGCCACGGTCACTCTTCAGTCCCGGCAGATCCCATCATCTGCGCAACAGGTTGCCGGATGGGTGGTTCGACCCGTGTACCTGCGCATGGCAGTTGAGGCAGGCATTCGCAAACAGGAACTCGGCGCCCGGGTCGGACGGCAGCCGGTCGGCGAACTGCGGCAGGCTGCGGTGACCCGCGGACGAATGGCAGGCCTGGCACAGTTGCGGCGCCCGGCGAACCAGCAGCGCCGGTTGATTGGACCCGTGGGGCAGGTGGCATGTGCCGCAGTCTTCGCTGGCCGGCGGATGCTCCCACAGGAACGGACCCTGCTTTTCGGCGTGGCAAGCAAAACAGGCCTGGTTGATCGATTGCTCACGAACCAACGCATCGCCTATCCCGGATCCTCCGTGGGGGTCGTGGCAGTCCCGGCATGCGATCTGGTGGTCGCGCATGGGATGCGAAGACAGCTTCAGCAAGTCGGCCCGCACGTCCCGATGACAGTCCAGGCAGATTTCCGCCTGGCCGGTTTGGCTACGTACCGCATCCACCGGGTTGTGGATGCGATGACAGTCGGCGCATGCCGTATCCGTCTGCTCGTGCGCGCTGCCGGCCCAGCGGGCGCGGCCGTAATCCTCGTGGCAGGCCAGGCAAAAGTGATTCTGCAGATCCGCCGAAGCGTTGCCTCGCTGTCCGAAGTTGACGATGGCTTCCCGCACGGTGCCTTCCGGCAGCATACGCTGGCCGTGCTCGCCAACCGGACCGTGGCAAGCCTCGCATTGCAGGCCCGCCGGATACGACACGGGTGAACCGGACTTGAACGGCGACCCCGCAACACCCGGATGGCCATGCACGGTCTCGAACACGGCGGCAGTCGGGAACGGTTCGCTCTCGTCGTGGCACGCGAGGCAAGTGTCCGCTCCGCGCCGGGAGTAGTCGCCCGCCGCGAGCTTGGCCACCAGCGACTCGAGGACTGCCGTTGCGGATGCGGGCTCACTCGCCGCCGGGAACGCGTAGGCGAGCAGGACCACGACACAGACCGGCGATACGGCCAGGCTCGGGAGGCCAAGGTCGATGGATCGGACGCTCTTAATAATTGCCGGCGCTCACGTACAGTTCGATGATGGCCCGCTTGTCCGCCGCCGACAGCGTGTCGTACCTCGTTTTCATCTTGTCCGGCATCTTCCGGCGCCCGCTTTCGAAGTTGTCGAACTCCGCCACCAGGTACGCCCGCCACTGTCCGGCGGCTAGCGGAAGATCGGATGCTGGATCGCGCCCGCCGTCGAGGTGGCACTTGTCGCACTTCTCGGCGTGAATCTCGGCGCCCCGCCGCGCCAACTCCGCATCGAACGGTTGCGCCTGCGGACGCCAGGCCTGATTGAAGTAATAGACGGCGACTTCCCATTCCTCCTCGTCTGTCAGCGTGTCCGCGACTTCGACCATGTCGGTTTCGGTCCCGTCTGGCAACTCGACCGGGCGGGGCGTGCGCAGGCCCATGCGATAGGTATCCAGCAAATCCATGATCGCGAACTCCGTGAAGCCGGCGATGGACGGGATTTCAGGCGTGTCGCTGTGCCCGCGCTCCCCGTGGCACGCATCGCACCGATCGGCGATTTCTTCGCCGGTCTCGGATCCTTGAACGGGACATACGCAGGGGAACCCGGTGACAAGGGTCGCGAACAGGCACCCTCTCAACTTGGCTGTGCGCATGCCCCGAGAGAGCTTGGCGTAATGGTCTGTCGGGTCGAGGCTGTCAATTCCGTCGCGCGCATCGACCATACGCCTTCGAGTCCGGGTACGGCGCTGAGCACTCCGCGATGTCGGTCACATCCGACGTTTTCGCCGTCTGCACGAAGAAAGAGCGGGCCACGCTCGAAGTGTACCCTTCCGGTTAGCTTGAGCGGTCCGCGACCCCGCTGCCACGCTACCCGAAGAACGGGAAGTCCTCGGTGTTGCTGAAGGGGAACCGCCTGGCGCCCGGGGAGTTCGCCACGCCCAGATAGCGCCGCAGCGCCTTGTGGATGTGCTTCGGGTAGATGATCGTGCCGTTCGCGTCGTCGCGCTCGAGCGTGCGCGGATTGATCTTTTGGGCGAAGTGCAGCCCGTCCGTCTCCCCTACCGCGCGGTTCGTCCACCGCTGGTTGTTCTCCATGATGACGAAGCTGCCGATAGGCCAGTGGTCCTTGCCGTCGTCCGCGTTGTAGAAATTCGTGCGGCCGAAATCCGAGCCGATGACGACGAACAGGCGGTCGGCGACGCCGTGCTGCTCGGCGTAGTCCCACAGGTAGTCCACGCCGTCGGTCAGGTTCGCCAGCAGCCAGCCCTGGTTGGCGTCGTTGCGGACATGGGTGTCGAAGCCGCCCAGGTAAAGGTCGGCGCTGACCGCAACGCCGGTCTTGAACGCCAGCACCGCAAGCTGGGCCTGTTGGCGAAGCTCACTTCGGAAGTTGTCGTTGCCGATGGTTCCCTCGACCGCCTGTTCGATCCGGTCCTCCGCCGTGATGGCGTCGGCGTACGCCTTGAGCCCTTCTTTTGATGCCATCGCGGTGCGATAGAAATCCAAGTGCCGGGCTTTGCCCGGCAGAAGACCATCCGCGTTCGTCAGTCTTTCGCTGGTAGTTGCCCGATGCTCTTCGATGGCCCGCCATGCGGTTTCGGTGAAGTAGGGCTCGTAGTAGGGGTCGGCGTCTCCCCTCGGATAGGCCACCGACGTCACGGGACCCGTTGGACGCGTGTAACGAGTCAAGCCACCGGTCTCGGAGTAGCCTCCGAAACTGCAATATGCCATCGGCAGCAGCGGCGCGAGTTCCGCAGCAAGCAGCGCCGTGAGTGTGGGATACCCCTCCGCAGCACGTCCGCTCCAATTGTGGACCACGCCGACGGTGTGCGAGTTGGTCTGCGCGTCGACCCCGTTGATGACAAGCATCTTGTTGTGGTGGTTTTCGAAGAACGCCTTGTTGTCCGCGAACGGCGCGTAGGCGATGTTGCCGGCCTCTTGGATCTCGTCACGCTCGGCCCAATGGTTGATGACGCGCTCGCCAGGTGTGTTTTCCTTGGGGTCGCAGAAACTCGTCGGATCCCAGCCGCCATCGGCCTGCACGAACACGAACAGTTTCTCGGTGTAGTCCGCCGCATGCACGAACGGCAGGCGCAGTCCGCTGCCTGCCACAGCAGCCCCGGCCAGGATCCCCTTCAGTATCGTGCGTCGTCTCATTCTGGAACCTCCTAGAGGTAGAGGTACCGGTAGTCGGTGAGCAGGTACGCCAGAACTGCCGCCCAAGTGCGCGCGACATGGTGCGGGTCGGACCAGTGGACTGTATCGAGGACCGAGTCGATGCGCTCGATGTCGAATCCGTGATGCTCCCAGTCCCAATCCTCGCCCTCCTCAGGATCCACCCACCACGTGCCGTCGACGATCCCGTCGAAGTAGTACTGGTCTTCCCGGTAGTCGCACCGCATGTCGAAGTGCACTTCGAGCGAGCCACGGGTGCTCCGCCAGAGTTCGACGAACAGGTCGTATGTCGCCGCCATGTCGGTCTTCGATGCGTCGTCTCCGAGCAGTTTCTCGTGCAGATCCGCGATGGTCGCTTTTACGGCTCGGGCTCCGACGGATTCCTCCGTATCGCTTTCGATCACGATGCGCAGTTTCGCCATTTCGTCGCCGCCCTGCTCGGCCCACGCCGATACCGCCACTTCGTAGCTGCCATCGGTGGGAACGTCCAGGGGGACCGCGACGGGACAGGTGTTCCAGAACACGATGGCTTCGCCCGCGCCCCATGCACACTCGTGGTCGACCTCCTCGAACTCCTGGGTCTTGATCGTTCTCCCGGCGCTGTCGCGCAGTACCAGCCGATCGAGATACAGGCTCCGGACGTGAGACTGCTGCTCGTCGTCCCACAGTTCATTTTCAAGATATACAGTCGCCGTCGCCTTGCCCGCCCTTAACAAACCCGTCACGGAAACCTCCCGCCTGGTCTCCCTCGACTCCGCATCGACGTCGAGGGTCGCGCCGAACTCGTAGGCGGGCGACACCGTGAGGTCCACGCCGTCGAGCAACCGCCGCTCCCCCTCTGCAGCCAGATAGAGTTCCTTCATGACGACGGGACACGCAACGGACGCCGCGTGGAGTTTCGCAACTCCCGCCATGATCGCCGTGATGTTCCTCGCCCGTTCGGCGATGCCGCCCGAGTCGATTCCGCCGTACAGCAGCCCGTAGGCATGCCTGGCTGTCCAGTCGTTGCGTTCGATAAGACCGCCATGCCACGGATAGGAAGGACGCCGCCGACCCCACCCGAAACCCGTGAGAGCCAACGTCTTTCGGGACAGCTCCTCGGGCGTGAGAAGGCGGTTCGCGCCGGCGTCTGCGAGGGCCGCGGCCCGAACCGGATCGGCGCTGACGATGGAATCCGCCCGGAACCACTTGGAAAGGACGATCTCTGTCAGCAGGTCCTTGAGGTTGTGCGGCTCGCCGCCGCGGAAGCCCCGACGGAATCCCCGCGTTAACCGCGCCACCTCGGCCGCCTGCGCGTTGGAGGCGAGTAGGCGGCCGTCGAAGTCCGGGTCGCCCTCAGATGGCGGTTCAGCCACGTCGGTGCCCATGATCGCCGGCCACCAGAACTTCACGGTGGCTTCCGCGAAGCGCGGGTCGCCCACGATCTTCGCGGTGAGCCACCGCAGACTGTAGTCGGCATCCGGTACTCGCTCGCCGTCGAACCCCGGTGCCCGCATGTCGCGGTACCAAGTGTCGCCGTATTGATACGGGTCCGTGTTAACGCCAACCCCAAGTCTGGCGGGTTCGCCTCCGTATTGGTCCGCCCATGCGACGATCTCAATGTCGTGGCTTCCGGCGGCGGCGACACGTGCAGTGACGTCAATCCAGCCGGAACACCAAAAGGTGAAGGCGGCGTTGGACGGACTGTTGCAGTCGTCCGTCGGTTCCGCAGCTTCGAGTTCGTGACTATCGACGACCTCGCCTGCGGCGTTGCGAATGTCAAGTCGGTCCAGATAGAGGTTGCGATCTCCCTCTTCATCGGAGTGGTCGTTCACAAATGCTAGGCGTATCGTATTGTCGCCCGCAGCCATCTCTCCCTTGGCGGTTATGGTTTCCCTTTCTTCTCGAGACCGCGCGCGCACCTCGAATTTCTCATCTCCAGCGTCGAGCCTGTAGAACTCGTCCAATGAGTCGAGTCCTCTAGGGCCCGAACGGTAGTACCCGATATCGTCGTAGTTCTGGAAGGTGCCGGCCACGGGGTCCATGACAGTGTGGCAAACGGTGCACGCAGGATTGTTCATCGTCGGATTGTTCGTGTCCGCCAGCGCATCGGGTTCGGTCGTGCGGGACGCGGACTTCTCGATGTCCAAGCCGAGAAAGTGATAGTAAGTCCAGCGCGACCGGGCGCGGTTTCGATTCGTCGCGGTAGTGGGATAGCGCTTGAGGAACACCGTGGTATTCAGGATGCCGGCATGCGGATAGTCCGTGAGCAGGTTTCCCGGATCGATGACGCGCGTGCCGGTGGCCATGGTGTACTCAGTGACCTTGGAGTCGTCGTCGCGGTAGTAGCTTGCGATCTCGGACCGTTGAAATTCGTGAGGGTCGGTTGGATCCGCGAAAACGGTGCCGGCACCGTACGCCTCCGCTGCCATCGGGTTCGCCATGATGTAGTCGGCGGCGAGGATCTCCGTATAGGGCAGGTCGTTCTCGACCACATGAGCGATCAGTTCAAGCGGCGCGCGTCTGATCCCGAAGTTGACTTGATCCCTCCAATCGCCATAACCGGGATCTTCCGCGACGAGTTTCTCGTGGTTGAGGTTGTTGTAGTCCACGAAATACCCGTGAATAGGATCTATGACCCCGACACCCTGGATGTCGTCGCGGTCCGTGAGAAGTCGGTCGTTGCTTGCCCGGATGAGGAACTCGTGGAATCCCGGCCCCTCCATCAGACCGCGGATCGCCGCGCGAAGGCGGACGTCGAGACCGCTCCCGCTGCGGATCGACGCGTACTCCTCTTCCGTCGGGATCCGCCCCGCGAAGATGATCGCCGCGCGCCGGAGCGTGCTGCGCCACGACTCCATCCCCACCCCGTCGAACAGCGTCCCCGGCGTGATCGAGACCGGGCCGGCCTCCTCCCCTTCCAGCAGCTCGAGGAACTTCTCCATCGCCTCGAACTCGTCTGTCCCCGCCGCGACCTGGATGCCGCCGCCGTGCCCCACGCCCTGTATCTTGTTCAGGATCAGCTCCGCGCCGCCCTCGACCTCGGCGAGGAACGTCTCGAACACCGACAGGTTCGTCGCCAGGTGATTCGCGTCGGTGTCCCTGACGAACACCAGCCGCGTGTTGCCCGACGCTCCGCCCTCGACGTGGCAGTTGACGCACTTCGACTGCACCACGGGCGAGACCGACGCCTCGAACGCCTCCGCCGCCGTCTCGGCGGTCGGGCCGGCCGGCGGCGCGCCCTTCGCCACGCGGAACCCCAGCGTGTTCGAGTACGCGCCCTCCGCCCGGTAGTCCCGGTTCGCCGAGCGCAGCTCCTCCGGGCCGTCGCGCCACGAGCCGCCGCGCATCACCCGCCCGGCGCAGCTCTCCGACTCGACCGCGGCGCCGTGCGCGGGGGCGCCGCGGTAGCTCGGCGCGTAGCAGTCCAGCGTCCACTCCGCCACGTTGCCGTGCGTGTCGCGCAGGCCGAACGCGTTGGCCGGGAACGTGCCGGCCGCCGTCGTCCGGGCGCGGCTCTCGCCCGCCTCGCCGTCGCCGTACGGCGGCAGCGCGCCGTCGTAGTTGGCCCGCTCCGTCGAGATCGTCGCGCCGGTGTGGAACGGCGTCTCGGTCCCGGCGCGCGCGGCGTACTCCCACTCCGCCTCGGTCGGCAGGCGGTACTCCTCGCCGGTCTTCGCCGCCAGCCACTCGGCGTACGACCGCGCCTGCTCCCAGGTCACGTCCATCGCCGGCCGCCCGCCGCCGCCCCAGTCCCAGTCCGACGGCGTGTGGCCGCCGCAGCCGCCGTCCGCGACGCACGCCTCCCACTGCGCGAACGTCACTTCGTTGACGCCGATGGCGAACGGCTCGGCGAACGTCACCTCGCGCACCGGACCCTCGTCCTCCGAGCGCCCCGGCTCCGACGCGGGAGAACCCATCGCGAACGCGCCCGCCGGGACCCGGATCATGTCCGGGCACGCCGGGCAGTCCCTGAACACCGGCTCGGCCTCGCCCGCCGGCCTCCAGCTCCGGTCCGCCGTCAGGTTCGCGCCGCCCCGGCCCGCCGCGGCGTGGCGCCGGCCGCTCTCCATCGGATAGAAGTACCAGGCGCCGGTCGTGTCCTTCTTGCGCAGCAGCACGTCGTCTTTGCCGTCGCCGTCGAGGTCGCCGATCCCCGCGAGGCTCCATTCCCTGTTGCGCGTCAGGTTGGCGCCGCCGCGGCCGTCGAGGATCTCGCGCCCGTTCATCGGATAGAAGTACCAGAGGCCGTCGTCCCTCCGCAGCATGACGTCGTCTTTGCCGTCGCCGTCGAAGTCGCCGACGCCGGCGATCGCGTACTCCGCCTTGCTCGTGAGGCCGACCGCGCCGTGCCGGCCGGAGATGTGGCGGCGCCCGTCCATCGGGTAGTAGAACCAGGTGCCGCTGTCCTTGCGCAGCAGCACGTCGTCGCTGCCGTCGCCGTCGAGGTCGCCGACGCCGGCGACGCTCCATTCCGCCTTGCGGGTCAGGTTCGCGCTGCCGCCGCCGTCGAGGATCTCGCGCCCGTCCATCGGGTAGAAGTGCCAGCGCATGTCCGCGGCGTGGCGCAGCAGCACGTCGTCGTTGCCGTCGCCGTCGAAGTCGCCGATCCCGGCCACCCGCCATGCCGCGTCCGTCGTCAGGCCCGCGTCGCCGCTCTCTCCCGCGATGCGCGCTCGTCCGTCCATCGCGTGGTAGCGCCAGCGGCCGTCCGCGTGGCGCAGCATGACGTCGTCCTTGCCGTCGCCGTTGAAGTCGCCGGCGCCGGCGAACACCCACGCCGGGTCCGCTTCGATGTCGGCGTCGCCGCTCTCGGCGGCGATGTGCGTCCGCCCGTCCATGGCGTAGTAGCGCCAGCGCCCGTCGCCGTGGCGCAGCATCGCGTCGTCCTTGCCGTCGCCGTTGAAGTCGCCGATCGCCGAGGCGCGGATCGATGCGGCGCCGGCGGCGAAGGCGCGGGCCATGGCATGCGTCGCGAGCGCCGATCCGCCGGAGGATGGCGATGTCGCGGCCGATCCGGCGACCCGAGCGGGGCGGACGCCGACCCCGGACCGCGCCGGCGCGGGGACGAAGAAGGGCCGGCGCGGCGCGGCGATTCGCGGCGCCGGAGAGCCGCTCGGGAAGAACACGCGCGGCGCGGAAGGCCGGAAGTCTTCGGCCCGGCCGGGGGCGGCGGGGCAGCTGAGAGCGCCGCGCGCCGCCGGATCCGGCGTCGAGGCGCGCATCGTGCTCGGCATGCGGGCGTGGGCCGCCGCGCGCCGCCGCTCGTACGCCCGCAGGAAAGACGCCGCGCGCCGGCGCTCCGCCTCCCGCGCCTGGCGCGCCTCCTGCGCCGCTTCCCAGGATCGGGCCGCGCTCGACCGGTCCCGCGCGTCGGGCGCGGCGCCGGACACAAGAACCGCAGCGGCGATCAGGCCCGCCCGCATGACGCGCGCGCCCGAATGCCTCGATCGGCGCCGACATCCTCCCGGAAGCTGGCGTTGGGGTTCCAAGGGTCCTCGCAAGCGCTCTCGGCCAACCCCGAAGATACCAGACTCATCGCCCGGCGCCGCTATCCGGATCGATAGGTTTTGGTCCCATCGAGCCGCGCTCATCCGCGAATATAGAACCGACGTTGCCGGCTCTCCGTCGCTGTCGACGAACGGAACTTGGCAAGGCTACCGGTTACACGGATGGCCGCAGCATCCAGACGGAGCGGGACCATTCAGATCAGAAGATTGCCCGCACCACGTGCATCCGCCCCGGCCCGGCAGCAGCCTGTGTTACGCTCACCGTGCCGTGGATCAACGAAAGCAACTCGACCGCGTAGTCGCTTCGCTGCGCGAGGCGCAGTTGGACGATTCACGCTGGCCCGCCGCTTCCGCGCTCCTTGACGACGCCTGCGGCATCATGGGCAACCACCTCGCCGTGATTCGAGGCGACAGCCGAGAAAACGCGGAGTTCCTGTTCGGCAAGCTATACAAGCGGGGAGAACCGGACGAGGAGCTGGAGAGGCTCTACGTGGAGAACTACTTCGCCATCGACGAGCGCTTCCCGAGGTTCCTTCGCTTGGCGGACGGCCAGTTGCGCCACGTAACCGACATGTTCACCCATCGGGAGCTGGCGGTATCCCCGACCTTCAACGACTTCATCGTTCCGACCGGGGCCGGGAACTCCCTGAACGTGCGCATGGCCGGACCGGACGGCCTGCACATCCTCTGTTCTCTTGTGCGTTCCGGCGACGCGGCGAGTTGGACCGACGGGCAGGTCGGGATGATCCGACAGCTAATGCCCCATGTCCGTCACTTCGTGCGCGTCCGGCAGGCGTTGGCCGACGCGGCCACCGGTGCCGTGCGCGCCACTGCCGATGCGCTCGGTGCCAGGCGGATCGGGGTCGTCCTGCTGGACCGGCGGGGCCGCATCGTGGAGGCGAACGACCGCGCGAGGGTGCTGTTGCGCGACGGCAACGGTCTGACGGATCAGGAGGGTTACCTGGTCGCACGCCATGCGGTCGACCCGGACAGGATGGCCATGCTGCTTGCCGCGGCGCTCCGCCCCACGGTCGCCGATGCGGAGGGCGGCACGATACCGGTCCAGCGCCCGGGCCTCCCCTCCCTTGTGTTGCACGTGTCGCCGCTCGCGGCAGCGAACAACGCCGACTTCGAAGGAATGGGCGGATTTGCGGTGATGGTGTTGATCGTCGACCCGCTCGACAAGCCCAGGGTCGATGCGCACAGAGTCGCCCAGGCCCTCGACCTCACCCCGTCGCAAGCCCGCGTGGCCGCCGCGCTCGCGTCCGGAGGCACGGTTCAATCCATTGCCGCAGCGTCCAATCGCTCCGAGGCCGTCGTAAGGTGGCACCTCAAGCAGATGATGGCCCGGCTCGGACTCTTCGGCCAAACAGACTTGGTGCGGTTGGTGCTCACCACGCCCGGGATCTTCCGCCGCTGATCGGCTGGCGCGACCGGTACCAGGTTTCGGTACTGCCACGAGACGGTCGCCACCTTGGACGGTGGCAGGTGGTAGCCTAAACCCGGCGTGTGTGCACGGCGGCGGCGAAGCGCCGACCCCGCTTTGGAGCGCTTCACGCGGTTTTGCCGAACCTACAGTTTGGTCAGCAGGTTGGAAAACGGTTCCCGCTCTTTCCATCTGTACGCGTTGAAGTCCCGCTGGTCCGTGGAAAGGATGCGCCCTTCGTCAAGGTCGGTGGCTGCCAGAACCAATGAAGCATCCGCCAGGTCCATGGGCAGATCGCGATACTTCTCCATCAATGCCGCCAACTCATCCAGACGGTCGGTGACAATCTCATGCACTTCGAAGTTCGCGGCCTGTTGGAGGAATCGCGTTTGGGCCACCGATCCGAGTCTGGAGAGCAACAGGTGACACGTTTCAGTCAACACCGGCCAAGTGACCACAAGCGGCTCGTCAAGGTGCCGTGTGGCTGCCACCGCTGCCTGATGCCAGCGGTCGCGGCGATTCGCCAGTGCCAGCCAATAGCCGGTGTCAGCGAGGACCATGCTTGGTTTCGAGGCCGCGCGTCAGATACCGCTTGTATTGCGCGGCCAGATCAACCGGTCCGTCTGCGCAACCGATGAAGTCGCTGGCCAACAGCGCGTCGATCCGCTCCCCGGGCTCAGCGCATTGTTTTCGGTGCAGCAAATCCAACCCCTGTTTGACCGCCTCGCTCGCAGTCAGTCCGGTTTGCGATTGAATTTCACGGAGCTTGCGTTCACGGCTCGGATCGAGTCTTGCATTGATGCGCATCGTGCGACCTACCCCTATGCGATGCCACACAACATAGCTTGTATGACGGCGTCATACAAGGGATCGAGCAGCCCGTATTCCATGGCGCCAGGAGTTTTCGCAGCGGGTTCCGCTGCGCTGACGCGCAGGGAAGCCGTGACTTTGGGAGTCGCGGATAGCGGCCAACCCGGACTGGCTTGGACAAGCTACCGCGCACGGTCTGAGGCGTTCAGTACAATGACGGTATTGTCTTGGTGGCAGCTTCGAATCCCCAATACCGACAGGCTTCCAAGAATGGTAGCAGTCGGAGAAGTAGGTCAAGGAGAACGAATCATGGGTTATGTGCATGTCGACATTGAACTGAGCAACCCAAAGCGGACGGAGCTCAAGCCCCTCAAGACGCGTGCCCTCGCTGACACCGGCGCACTCAACCTGTGCGTTCCCCAGCATGTCGTTAACCAACTTGACCTGCAGACCAGTTCAATGCGCGAGGTGTCCGTAGCTGACGGCAGAACGCTGAATGTCCCCTACGCAGGCCCTATCGAGGTAGCCTTCGAAAACAGAACCTGCTTTGTTGGCGCACTGGTGATGGGAGACTCGGTGCTGCTCGGTGCCGTTCCCATGGAAGACATGGATCTGATCGTCGATCCGCTACGGCGCAAGGTAACCGTCGATCCAGCCAGCCCGAACATCCCCCACGCGCTCGTCAAGACCACGTAGCCCCGGGTCAACGCGGCCGACTACCCGAGCGTCCGGCGAAGAAAACGCCCCGGAACTCCTGCAGGGCTTCCTGGTGGTATCCGTAGACGGCGTGGCTGCCCAGCCGGTTTATTCGGATGTCCTCGAGGTCCCGGAAATAGTCGCTGGGAAAGGCGAAGGCGGCCAGGATCCGCTCGCGGTCGAGCCAGCCATCCGGGGTCGGGCCGGCTTCGGCTTCGGCGATGCGAACGGAAGCGGGTTTCCCGCGCAGCGTGCCGACAGTCCACCCCCACTCGCCGAAGCTCGGCACGTTGGCGTGGAACTGCTCGGTGTCGAAACCGACGTGCGAGACCGTCTTGCCGATCGAAAGGAAAGCCGCCTTGGCGTGAAACGGCGATGTCGACTGGACGACGAGGACACCGTCGGGCGACAGCAACTGGCTGATCCGGCCGTAGAAGTAGTCGCTGTAGAGCCTGTTCAGGTCGGGGTGCCCTGGGTCCGGCAAGTCGGACACGACCACGTCGAATCGTTCGCCTTCGGCGGCGAGCCGTTCGACTTCGATGAACGCGTCGGCGCGGATGACGTTGACGCGCGGGTCGTTGAACGCGTTTTCGTTCAGGGATAGCAGGGCCCGGGTCAGCCAGTCGGGCGCGCTCGGGTCCTGGCCGGAAAAGAGCCCCACGACTTGCGGATCGATGTCGACCAGCGTGACGGACTGCGGGTCCCACCGGAGCATGTCTCGAAGTGCCAGGCCATCTCCGCCGCCAAGGATCAATACCCGGTCACGCCGGTAGGTGGCGAGCATTGCGGGTGCGGTGAGGTAGGCGTGATAGATGCGCTCGTCGTTGGATGCGAACTGCAGGCGCCCGTTGATGTACAGACTGAGCACGTCCGGCTTGCCCCGGGCGACGTGCCGCTTTGTGATCACGGCGTTCTGGTAGGGGGTCTGCAGCCGGTAGACGACGCGGTCCTGGAACAGCGTGTCGCCCAATCGCGTTGTCCACTCCGTTCCGAATACGGCCAGCACGACCAGCAGGCCGGCGAGCAGCGTGTGTCCGATCCAGAGTCGCGCGGCCGGGCGCAGGTGGCGGCGGTACAGCGAGAGGAACCCGAAGCCGACGAGCGTGTTCACGACGGCCGTGCCCACCGCCGCGTAGACGATCGGGATTTTCAGGCAGATCGCTACCCAGATTGCCGCGCCTATGCCCGCTCCGATGTAGTCCGCACCGTACATCGCACCCAGGTTGTGTTCGAGCCGCCGCTGATGGATGTGCTCTCGCACCCGGGCGATGAGCGGTATCTCCATGCCGATCAGGAAGCCGATCGCGAACCCCACCACGAACGGCAGCACCCGGGCGGACGCGAGCAGCATCGCGGCGAGCCCGCCGTCGACGACGATGGCGGCATCGAGGTTGTAGACCGCGCGCAGCCATTCGGGCAGGGAGTAGGCGAGTGCTACCGCGCCGGATAACAGCAGAATGGAAGTCCCGCCGAGAATGCCTATCCCCAGTTCGAGCCAGGCGAACCCCCGGTAGATCGAAGAGATCCAGCGCGCCGCCAGGGCGCCGCACCCCATGGCGACGATCATCAGGCCGATCATCGCGTACACCGTCGGCTCGACGGCACCGAGAATGCGGCCGGCGTAGTGCGCGAGGAGATATTCGTAGACCAGGCCGCAGGCAGCGACCAGTCCTATGGCGCCGATGAGCGCAATATCGTGGCGGCGAACGCGTGTGGGGTCGTCAGCCATTCGGGAAGGCCCGGAGGAGGGCTTGCTCGTGTAGTGCCCGCTACTGGAAACCGGCGGACAGCGTTGCCGAACCTGGGGCCTCAGCCATCACCCGACCACCGCATGCATCACCAGTCCGACGCCGATGAGCACCGCCGCTTCGATGGCGGCGACGCCGACGTTCGCCTGCACGTCGACTTCCTCGACGACGTCGATGCCGTGCAGGATCGCGCGTTGTGACAGCATCGACAACAGCAGCAATACGCCGGCGAGAACGATTGCCAGGCCGAGGAGGGCGGCGTAGACAATGACCATCCCGGCATCGGGCGGCACCAGGTAAGCGATCATTCCACCCGCGGAGGACACCGCCAGGGCCGTGCCGATCAGGTGCCCGGCGTAGCGCACTCCGAGCGCCGTGTTGCCGCCGTCGATTGCGGCCTGCCACTTGGCGCCATCGTTGCGTTTCGCGTAGATCGCTCCCCGCACCCGCGTCACCGCAAGCAGGACGAGTTGCGCCAGCAGGAACACGATGACCACCGACGCCACCGCGGTGGCAAGACCACCCCCGGAGTAGTCGATCGCCGCGTTCACAAGTATGCCGATGGCTATCAGGTTTGCCGCCTGCGCGGTGCCAGCGGCGACATTGCCGCCGTTGATTGCATCCTTGAGAGAGAATTCGTTGAAGACCACCCAATCGTTGATAAGCATCCCGGCCTTCAATAACAGCAGCCCAAGCACCCCGTAGAGCGCGACCACACCGAGTTCCCGGGCGAAGTCGACCTCGGGATCGCCGGCGGTCGCGGCGGCCAGCACCAGCGCCACTGCCCCGGCACCGCCCGCGAGGGTCAGTCCGAAGGCGAAGTTGTCCTTCTCCGCCAGTTCGTTCCGTGAATCGACGCCGAACAGCATTCCGGACACGTACCGCAAGGCGCATATCGCCGCGACGGCGACCGCGAGGTCCAGCACGACAATGGCCCAGATCCAGACACTCACCGAGTCGAACATTTGCTTGACCTCTCTATTTGCCTCTGATGGGACCGCGCGACCCGCCGCCGAATCCGCGCATGGACGAAACGCCGCCGTATGCCTTCTGGCGAACGATCCGCGAGGAAGCGCCCTGGCGTTGTCTCACGTAGGGGCTCCGAAACGTCCTTCCTTCCGAAGAGAATTTGCGCCGGGCCGTGGACTCGACCTGGTTCTGGCGACGGCGGTCCGACGGCGACGTGTAGGAATCCCGTCCCCAGTCGTGGTAGTAGCTGTAGTCGCGCCGGCCGGACCAGTCGCCGTAGCCGACCCGGGGTCCCCCCAGGAGGCTGCTGATCAATGCGTACTGTCCGTACCACACCCAGAACGAACTACCGCTGGAATTGGTCTGCCACGAGCCGTAGTGGGGATTGCCGACAAGTTGACTGCCCGGGCCATGCGAGTCTGCGGCGTTGGCGCTGCGCGAGGCGCCGGCGCTGATGGAGTCGACGCGGGCCAACCTGCCGTCCGACATGTCGGCGAGGGCGTTCAGCGGGTCGCTGAGCGCTCGGTTGAACTCCGCCGGATCGGCAGCCCCCCGCAGTGCCGCGTATTCCGCCAGAACGGGTTCGTAGGCGCTGGCGGCTGCGTCGGGCGGCGGGAATGCGGCGCGGTTGTCTTCAAGCCGCTTGCGCAATCCCTTGTACAGTCGGCCGTTTTCCGTTCCCTCGAGCCGCAGGACATCGGTAATCGGTTTCAGTTCGGGCTTGGCGCGCGCGATTGAATCCGCGTATCCCAGAATCAGGGCTGCGTTGCCGACGGCACCGCCGACACGTCTCTGTGCGAGATCGTCGTGCAGGCGTATCAGCATCGCGTTGACTTCCTCGTCCGCACGTTGGGCTTTCGCGCGTGCGGACGCACCACTGTCGCATCCTGCGAGCGACAGCAGGACCGCAGACAGGACGCCTGCGAGCAGGGCATTTCCGATGACGCGTGTCACTCTCCTGCAGCCTCCCGTCCATCGGTGGACTCGCCGGTCGATGCCGTTTCCGGCGTCGGTCGCTCGAGTACCCGAACGCTCAGTCGGGCGTCGGGTGCGGCCCGGGCGATCGTGTCGGCCGCCTTGTCGGCATTGCAGGCGCCGCACATGAAGATGTCGAATGCCGCGTAGGACCGTTCCGGCCAGGTGTGAACCGTGATGTGGGATTCGGCCAGCAGGGCGACGCCGGTCACGCCCCCCTGGTCCCCGAAGCCGTGCATGTGGCAGGACAGCACGTTTGCCCCCCCTGCGCGGGCGGCGCGGCGCAACAGGCGTCTGAGGGCCGGGGCATCCAGCCGGGCATGGTCGCCGAAGGACTCGATGAGGATGTGGCGACCGCCGGCGTTCTTGGGCAAAGACATATTATGACATCCTATGGGCTGCGCCCGGGTGGCGCAACAGCGCAACGTCCTTTGTTGCATTGTAATCTGGTCAGTGGTCGTAGTTGGGGTTCGTAGCGATGGCTTCCACCAGAACCGTGCGAGGATCGGTCTCGGGCCGCGTGCAGGGGGTCGCCTACCGAATGTCGCTCATGCAACAGGCCACGGCACTCGGCCTTGCCGGATGGGTGCGGAACAGCCCCGACGGGCGTGTCCTGTTCCTGGCGAGCGGCGCGCCGGAGTCCGTTCGTGCGCTGCTGGATTGGGCGCGGCGCGGCCCGGCGTTTGCTCGCGTGGATGCGCTGGAGGTGGAAGACGTGGACGAGCAACCGCCCGCCACCTTCGAAATCCGTTACTAGCGTCGCGTCACTCGACTCGGAGCGGGAGCGCCGCAAGCCCCCGGATTACCGTCGATGGCCGGTAATGCGGCTCGCCGTCGAGTCTGATTGCTGAGGTCGAACGCAGGGCCTGGGCGAAGATCCCGCTCGCCTCCATGCGGGCGAGTTCCGCGCCGATGCAGTAGTGGACGCCGACGCCGAAAGACGTGTGCCGTGGACCCTTGCGCGCGATGTCAAAGACGTCTGGACGCTCGAACGCCGCCTCATCCCGATTCGCCGATCCGGTGAGGAGAATCACGCCATCGCCCGGTTTTATCGTGCGTCCCCGTACCGCGACCTCCGCCTTTGCGATCCGGAAGTCCGTCTGCACGGGGCTGTCGTACCGCAACATCTCGTCGATGGCATCCTGAGTCCGTCCGGGTTCTTCGCGCAGGGATTGCATCTGCCCGGGATGCCGCAGCAGCGCCAGCATGCCGTTGCCTATCAGGTTGGTCGTCGTCTCGTTGCCGGCGATCATCAGTACGCTCAGCATGTCGGAGGCCTCGGCCATGCTGATCTCGTCGCCCACCTCGACCTGTCTGGCAAAGGTGCTGATTGCATCGTCCTCGCCCGACTTCGCCCGACACTGTAGCAGCGCCGTGAAGTAGCGTTGGATCTCGGCCCCGGCGCGATGTGCGCTCCTGCGTTCCTGGCGCGTGGCGATCATTTCGAGCAGCCGGGCGCGTTCGCGCACCCACATCGCCCAGCGGGGCCGGTCGCATTCGGGAATCCCCATCATCTGCAGCATCACGCGCATGGACAGCGGCGCCGCCACCTCGGAGATCCAGTCGATCATGCGTCGCTGGATGGCCCGCTCGATGAGATCGCCCGCACTGCGCTTGATGGTTTCGCGCAACGCGGCAAGGCGCGCCCTGGTGAAAGCCCCGGCGGCTACCCTGCGCAGCCGGGAATGGTCCGGGGGATCCATGAGCAGGATGCTGTAGTCGTCGGGCGCCGGCGGCAGCACGCTTGTCGTCGCCCCGCGCCACCGTGGATTGTTGGAGAAGCGCGCGTGGTCCCTGGCAGCCGCAACCACGTCGTCGTACCGCGTCAGCACCCAACTGCCAAGAATCGCGCTTCGATGCACCGGACTTCGCCGGCGAAGCTCCGAATAGGCCCTGTACGGGTTCTGAATGACGTGCCGTGACATGGGGTTGTAGGTGGCGCCGCGGCTCGCCGTCTCCCACAGTCCGACGGCCCGGGCGCCCACTCGCCTCCAAACGTCAGACTGAATCGACGTTCGTTTCATTGCGCTCCAATCGACTGTTGCGGTAATAGGATCAAGCTTGTGCGGAGATAATCAGGCATCACTCGGTAGGAGTCTGGACCGTGAAGGAAGTTCAGATGGCACACAGGAAATCAGCACGCCGGGAACGGCTCGTCAAGCGTTTCGGGTTTTCGGTTCGGGGCATCGGACTGCTCTCGGCGATGTTGGCCCTTGGGCTGGTTGCGCTGACTCTCTCGCACAGTCGGGCCGAATCGGCCGACGGCTGGAGGCGCCAGGCGCCGCCGCTCGACCTGTTTCTTCAGGCCGCCGACCAATGGGGCACGGGTGCGCGGCCCATTCTGGATGCTATCGGCGTGTCCTGGCGGGACACCTATACGCCGATGATCGTCGAACTCGCGGTGATCGCCCCCTATCCGGAAACCCGTACCGAGATGTTCCGTTTCCTGAGAAGGGAAACGGGACGCTCGTTTGGAGAGGATACGCAACGCTGGATGAAATGGGTCTGGCAGCAGCCCTACGATCCCCACCCCGAATACCTCGATTTCAAGCGGACGATATACAGCCTCATCGATCCTCGCATGGCCGCCTTCTTCCCGGCGGGCACCCGCTCCCTGATCCGGCTTGACGAAGTGCAGTGGGGCGGGGTGCACGTCAACGGCATCCCGCCGCTGGACCACCCGAAGTACCTTCCCGCCGGCGAGGCCGGCTATCTCAAGGACCGGCACGTCGTTTTTGGCCTGTCGATCAACGGCGAGGCACGCGCCTATCCCAAGCGCATACTGGCGTGGCACGAAATGGCGTTGGACACGCTCGGCGGCGTCGAGATTACCCTCGTCTACTGCACGCTGTGCGGTACCGCGATTCCGTACCACAGCAATGTAGGGGGCGAGCACCGGACCTTCGGCACCAGCGGACTGCTATATCGCTCGAACAAGCTGATGTTCGACCACGAGACCAGGAGCCTGTGGTCCACCCTGCTCGGGGAGCCGGTGATCGGCGAACTCGTGGGTTCGGGTCTGAAGCTGGAATACCACCCGATCGTGACCACGCGTTGGGGCGAATGGAAAAGCAGACACCCTGACACCACCGTCCTCTCGCTGGACACGGGCCACGAGCGCGACTACCGGGAGGGCCGCGCCTACAGGGACTATTTCTCGAACGATGCGCTGATGTTTGACGTGCCCGAGCGTGACAGGCGCCTGAAGAACAAGGACGAAGTGCTCGCCATGCTGCTTTCGCCGGCGTCCGGAGGCGAGGAGGAAGCCTTGGCGGTCAGCGCCCGGTTCCTCCGCAAGAACACCGTGTTTCGGACAGAGCTGGCTGGCCGCACGCTGACGATCGTCACGACGTCGGCGGGCGCCAACCGGGTCTTCAATACGCGCGATCGAAGGTTCGAACGGCTGCTGGACGACGACCGGTTGCTGGATGACGGTGGCCAGACGTGGCAGGTGACTGAAGACGCGCTCGTTTCCGGGGACGTGCGACTTGAGCGGGTCCCCGCCTATCGCGCCTTCTGGTTCGGCTGGATCGCCCAGTTTCCGGAGACGAAGCTCATCAAGTAGGAACGTTCTTTCTTGTGTGCTTCTTTGTTGGAGAGCAATTGCGGTGGTGCTACGTTTTCCTTGCGCGTCAGAGCGCCACCGATCCGCGCCGGGCCCGACGGCTTCATCTGCAACGAATGCGTGATGCTGTGTCTGGAAATCCTGCAAGACGAGGAAATGGCGGAATCGTCGCAGGAGGATCCGACGCAATGAACGCGGGTGACTATTCCCGGGTCGCCGCCGCGTAACGCGCCTCCAGCGCCGCGTAGAGGTCGTCCGCGTAGCTTGGTGTCGAGACGTCTAGACCCACGGCGATCTCTGCCAGGTGCACGTTGTCCTCGCGGCCGTTCCATGTCTTGACGTAGCTGCCGTCCCGGTAGCCGTGGTCCTGGCGGAACGCGTTGAGGACATTCTTGCCGACGTAGATGTCGTGCAGTTCGTCGAATCGCATCGGCAGCGCGTTCATGACATCGACGAATGCGTCGATGTCGAACGACTTGTGCGTGAGCGTCGCCAGCGCCAGGGTCTCCACGGCGGCGCGGAGGTCGGTGCCCTTCCGGGGGACGGCGCGGGCGGCCATGCGGTCCGCCAGCGCATCGTTCACGGCGTTCGCGCGCAGCAGGTCAGACAGCCCGAAATGCCAGATGTCGACGATTTCCAGGCGGACCTGTTCGAGGTCGGGCTGTTGCCGCCGCCACCACTTCCAGCCGATGTGATCGAGCAGCTCGGCGCACTCTATCCACACTGCGCGGTAGTACTCGTAGCCCTGCTCGCGCCATTCGGCGTGCACCTGGCGGTTGTGCCTGTCCTGCAGGGTCGCCATGTTGCGCAACTGGGCGCGATGCAAGTCCACTTCCCGTTCCTTCCAGGCGGCTGCCGGGAGGCGCATGATAGCGCCGTTGCACGAGCGTCTCGGGGACGCGAAGGCAACTATGGGTGTTGTTCCATGGTCCAAAGTTGAAATACATTCCCTATGCGCCCACATTAGAACCCATGGATTGCAAGAGAGTCTCATCGTGAAACCGCTACCCCTGCTGCCGTTGCGCGATACCCTCGTCTTTCCGGAACTGTTTGTTTCGATAAAGGTGGGACGCGCGCAATCCCTGGGCGCCCTGAAGGCGGCGCTCGACGGCGACCACCAGCTCATCACGGTGCTCCAGCGGGAACCGGACACCAACGAACCTGCCCTTGAGGACCTCCACGAGGTCGGGACGATCTGCAAGATCACACGCGTGGAGCAGGGCGACGGCGGCGCGGTCGTCGTCGTTCAGGGCCTGGTCCGCGTGCGTCTCACGGGGACGGGTTCGAGGACCGACTACCTCGAGGTGGAGTATGACGAGCTCCCGGCGCTGTCGGCTTCGAGCAGCGGCAACGATCCCAAGGTCGATGCGCTGCTGTCGGAAACGTTCGACGCGGCGAGGCGTATCGCGAACCTGCTGGACTCGCAGAACGGCGACCAGGTGTTCGCCCAGTTCATGGGCGGCAACGACAATCCGATTACGCAGCTATACCGTATCGCGAGCTTCGCGCAGCAGAGCATCGAGTTGCCGGATCAGCAGAAGATCCTCGAGACAACGACCACCATGGATCTTCTCGAGCTGATGCTTGACAAGCTGACGCACCAGGCTTCCGTGATGGAACTTCGCCAGGAAATCGCCAGCCAGACGCGCGAAGACCTCGACAAGCAGCAGCGCGAACAACTGTTGCGGCAACAGAAGCGCGCCATCGAGCAGGCGCTTGGCGAGGGCGACGGCGATGACGACATAGCGGAGATCAAGGAACAGCTCAGCCAGTCCAATCTGCCCGAGGCCGCGCAGAAGGAGGTGGACCGCGAACTCAAGCGCCTGTCCCGGATGTCGCCGAACGCGGCGGACTACCAGGTCGCGCGGAGCTACCTCGAACTCGTCGCGGAACTGCCGTGGAATGTCATCACCGAGGACACCCTTGACCTGAGCCATGCGCAAAAGGTCCTCGACGAGGACCACTACGGACTTGAGGATGTCAAGGAACGCATCCTGGAATCGCTTGCCGTACTGCAGCTCAACCCGGATGCGAAAGCATCGATCCTGTGTTTCGTCGGCCCGCCTGGCGTCGGCAAGACATCGCTCGGCCAATCCATCGCCCGGGCGATGGGGCGGAAGTTCGAACGCATGAGCCTTGGCGGCCTGCACGACGAGGCGGAACTGCGCGGCCACCGCCGCACCTACATCGGCGCGATGCCGGGGCGAATCCTGCAGTCCGTGCGGCGTGCGGGCGTGCGCAACCCGGTCCTGATGCTCGACGAGATCGACAAGCTCGGGAGGGATTTTCGCGGCGATCCGGCGGCGGCCCTCATGGAGATCCTCGACCCGGCGCAGAACAAGGAGTTTCGTGACAACTACCTGAACCTGGCCTTCGACCTGTCGAAGGTCTTCTTCATCACGACGGGGAATACCCTGGAAGGCATACCGCGCCCATTGCTCGATCGCATGGAGGTGCTGGAACTCACCGGCTACAGCGAGCAGGAAAAGAAGGAGATAGCGCACCGCTACCTGATTCCGCGCCAACGCGACAACGCGGGCCTCACGGAGGAGGATTTCGTCTTCGACGGGGAAGCGTTGCAGGCGATCATTCGCCGGTATACGCGCGAAGCCGGTGTGCGCGAACTGGAGCGTACCGTCGGGCGGATCGCGCGCAAGAAAGCCCGGGAAGTCGTGCAGGAGGACGCACGCACGCACGTGGTCGAGAACCAGTTGAACGACCTGCTCGGACCCCCCAAGTTCAAGTCGGAAAAGGGACGCGAGAACCTGTCCGCCGGAGTCGCTCCGGGGCTTGCGTGGACCGAAACCGGTGGCGACGTGCTCTACGTTGAGGCGGCTCTCACCCACAAGGACGAAAAGGTCACGATCACCGGCCACCTCGGCCAGGTCATGCAGGAGTCCATCAAGGCGGCGCGGTCCTACATCTGGTCCGCGGCGGAATTGCTCCGCATCGACCGAAAGCGCATCGAGGATTGCGGGGTGCATGTCCACGTGCCGGCGGGTGCCGTGCCGAAGGATGGACCGTCCGCGGGCATCACCATGGCAACGGCGCTGGCGTCCGCCTACAGCGACAAGCACGTCCGCGACGACATCGCCATGACCGGCGAACTCACGCTTTCCGGCCTGGTGCTGCCGGTTGGAGGCGTGCGGGAGAAGATCCTGGCGGCCCACCGCACGGGTATCAGGCACGTCATCCTCCCCCGTGAGAATGAACCCGAACTTGCCAGGCTGCCGGAGCCGGTCCGCGAGGAAATGGAGATCACGCTGGTCGATCGCCTGGAAGACGTGATCGAGGTGGCCATTCCCGATCTCTGATCGCCCGGCGTCACGCCCAACCGACCCGATGGCTCGCCGCCCTCCGTGGGCGCGCGCCCGGGAGTGAAGTACTCTTGCCGGCAGGAGGGCGTTGGCGAGGCGTTTGCAATGAGAGTCTTCGGCAGGTCATTCGGCAGGGAGAGCACGCAAGCCTGCGGTGCCGTCCTTGTGCTTGTGTTGGCATGCGGGGCGCTCGGCCAGCCGGGGCCGGACGTTTACGTTCCCGATGACCTCCGCCAGTGGCGGGAGTGGGTCCTGCACGACTACCCCGAGGTGGCCTGTCCCATCGCTGCGACGGACGGTGAGCGCATGCCGTGCGCCTGGATTCGCGAGTTGTCGCTCGATGTCGGGGAGGATGGCGCGACGTTTCGGTTGGAAGCGCGGGTGTTCGCGGAGTCCGACGTGGCGCTGCCGGCGGCGGGTCAGCATAGGCCGAATGACGTACGCGTCGATGGCCGTCCCGCAGTGGTGCTGGGAGGCGCCCTGCCGCGATTGCGTCTTCCTGTCGGCCGCCATTTCGTGACCGGGGCTCTCCGCTGGAGCGATGAGCCCGAGTTTGTGGATATTCCACCCGGCATCGGACTGACAACCCTTTTGCGCAACGGGGAAAGGGTGCGGGCGAACCTGGACGGCGACCGGCTGTGGCTCGGAGAGCGAGCCGACACGGACGAAAGCCGCGAGACGCTGGGGGTCCGCGTCTACAGGCGTCTCGTCGACGACGTGCCGCAGATCCTGACCACGGTGGTTTCGCTCTCGGTGGGGGGAGACGGGCGCATTGTCGACCTGGGTGCCGCCTTGCCGCCGAATTTCGTGGTGACCTCCCTGGATCCGGAACTGCCCGCGCGCATCGAAGAAGACGGTTCGCTGCGGGTCCAGGTCCAGCGCGGCGTTTGGGAGATCCAGATCGGGGCGCGTGCGGTGCGGCACCTGGATGCATTCACGATGCCGGAGCCCTCGGGACATTGGCCCGCCGCCGAAGTCTGGGGTTTCGAAGCCCGCCGCCACCTGCGGATCGTTCGGGTCGAGGGCGTCGCCGGTGTGGACCTCGCGCAGGTCGACGCACCGTGGACCGATGTGCCCGGCTATTCGCTGGGCGCGGGAGAAACGCTGCGCCTGGTCGAACAGCAGCGCGGCGATGTCAACCCGAGTCCGGGGCGGTTCGACATAGCGCGCAGGCTCTGGCTCGACTTCGACGGCAGTGGATATGTCGTCGAGGACAACATCAGCGCGAAGGTAGACCGCGATATGCGGATTGTCGCGGACTACGTCCCCGGCAGGATCGACGTGGATGGACAGCCACGTCTCGTGACACGGCTGGGCGATGGCGAGCCCGGCGTGGAGTTGACTTCCGGATCCGCCGTCATCAAGGCTGTGAGCGCGGCGGGGGATCGATTGACCGCGAGTGGCTGGCAAGTGGATGCCGCATCGCTGGACGCGCTGCTTCACCTGCCGCCCGGGTGGCGGTTGCTGTGGGCGAGCGGCCCCGACAGCGCGCCACAGGCGTGGTTGGACAAGTGGCGCCTCTGGGACGCGTTTCTCGTCGTCCTGCTGCTGATCCTCGTTTGGCGAGTGGCCAATCCGGGTTGGGCGGCGGTCATCGCCCTCGCGGTTCTGCTGTCGTATCACGACAACCCGATCCCCACGTTTGGATGGCTCGCCCTGGCGGGAATCGTCTCTCTGCTCCGCGCCGTCAGTCATGAGAGAACCCTGCAGGTCTTTCGGGGAGTCTACTGGGTCGCTTTCGTGCCGGTCGCCTTTGTATGCATCTACTTCGCTGTCAGTCAGGCGCGCCAGGCCGTCTATCCGCAGCTCGAAGCCGTAGCAGTTCCGCTCCAATCCAGGCCGGCAGTTGATGTATCGGCATCGCGGCCCATGGAACAGAGTGTTGCGATTGAGTCGGAGGGATTGCGGGCCGTGAAGGATGTTCCGTCGGAATACTCCGAACCGGTCGAGGAGATCGTCGTCTCTGCCGCCACTCACTACACCGACCTTGGCGGCGAACCCGGCGATGTGCGCATCCAGACGGGTCCGGGTTCCCCGCGGTGGTCGTGGAATGCGGCGCCACTGCACTGGAGCGGCCCGGTCGAGGCAGGGCGGCCGATGAACCTCGCCCTGGTGCCGCCGGCTGCGACACGCATATGGAACGCGACGGCGGCGATTCTCGCCTTGCTCGTCCTGGGGTTCTTCATATTGTGGTCCCGGCCGAGCGTGCCAAGGCTCCCGAGGTGGCTGGCGCGCTTTGCGCCCGTTCTCGCGCTTGTGGTTCTCGCGCCGGTTGCCGATGCCCAACTTCCCGACGCAGAGCTCTTGCGATCGCTGCAACAGCGCCTGCTGGAGAAGCCCGACTGCCTGCCGGATTGTGCAAGCGTGAGCAATGCCGCAGTCGATGTCGACGCCGATTCGCTTCGGCTGACGCTTGACGTGCATGCGGGAGGCACCTTCGCTGTTCCGCTACCGCTGAGCGATCGCGTTGCGCAACCCTCCTCCGTGGCAGTTGGTACTGCGCGGGTGCCGCTCGCGCGTGACGAGGCCGGGCGCCTGTCCGTGCTGCTAGGCCCCGGGGTGCACACGGTGCGGATGGAGGTATCGGTGGCAAACCTGCGCCGCCTGGACATCCACTTCCCCATCCGTCCGGGGTCGGTTGCGACCACTTTGCATGGATGGCGCGTCTACGGCGTCGACGACGGCATCCTTGCCGGCGATAACATCCAGCTCGAGCGGCTTGAGTCCGACGACGCCGCCTCCCAGTCGTTCGAGTCCGACGCGTTGATCGCCGCCTCGGTCCAACCGTTCGTGGAGGTGCGCCGGGAGATCTACTTCGACTTCGAGCCGAGTGTTTTTACGACGGTGAGGCGGCTGGCGCCGCTTGAAGGCGGATTCGAAATCGAGGTGCCGTTGCTTGGGGGCGAGACCCTGCTATCGGACGATGTCCGTGCTTCCAACGGCATCGTGACAGCGGTTTTTGGCCCGAGCGCCAATAGAGTCGGGTGGCACAGCCGCTACGAGCCGGGCGACGCCGTCGAACTCACGGCACCGTCCCTGGAACGCTGGCGCGAAGTCTGGAGGGCACAAGGGTCGGATTTCTGGCACGTGAGGCATGAGGGAATCACCCCGGTCGACAGCGAATTCCCCGGGATCACTTTCCAACCCAGGTCGGGCGAGACGGTGCGACTTCTACTCGAGAAACCGCGGGCTGTCGCCGGCGATACCGTGACAGTGGAGTCCGTTCACGCGACGGTGCGCCCGGGCAACCGCACCTACATGGCGAATCTGGTCCTGACCCTGCGCGCAACCCAGGGCGGAGAGTTTCCCGTTCGGCTTCCATCGGGTGCCGAAGTCGAGAGCATAGCGATCAGAAACGCGAACCAGCCGATTCCCGAAGCTGGTGAAATCTCGTTGCCCGTCATTCCGGGCGTCGTGCGCTATCACATCGATTGGCGGGAAGGAAAGGACCTGGGCATGTATTTCGAGACGCCGGAGATCGTCCTCGCGCGTCCGGCAAACAACATCGACGTGACGGTCGAGTTTCCGCGCGATCGCTGGACCATCCTGCTGGGTGGACCGACGCTCGGCGCCGCGTTGCTCTTCTGGGGAGTCGTCGCGGTGGTTGCTGCGCTCGGGCTCGCTCTCTCGAGGCTGCCGGGCTTTCCGCTGACGACAACGGACGCGCTGTTGCTGTCGGTGGGGCTGACGTTATGCAACCTGTCGAGCGTGCTGCTGCTGGCGGCCTGGTTCGTCGTAATCTGGTGGCGGTCCCGGCACACGCTCGAATCGATGAGTGACGCGGCATACCAGTCCGTGCAGATCGCGCTGACCTTCGCCGGCCTACTGGCACTTGGCATCCTCGTCGCATCGATACCGGCCGCTTTGCTGGGCCAACCCGAGATGCAGGTGACGGGCTACGGTTCGAACGAATCGACCTATCGATGGTATGCGGACCACAGCGGTGAGACCTTGCCCACGGCCTGGGTCGTCTCACTGCCGACCTGGGTCTATCGGGTGGCCATGTGGGCCTGGTCCCTGTGGCTCGCGTTCGCGCTGGTCCGATGGGTACGCATGGCATGGCGCTCCATGGTCGTGCCCGGTTACTGGAACCGTCCGGAGCCGCAGGAGCCCTCAGCCGGGGAAGCGTCCCCGACCGCTGACGCGTGAGGAAGTGCAGGCGTTCCCTCCATCGGCGGAGGCGTACTTCCATGAAAGCCCTCAGCCGGGGAAGCGTCCCCGACCGCTGACGCGTGAGGAAGTGCAGGCGTTCCCTCGATCGGCGGAGGCGTACTTCCATGCAAGGCTTGAGCGCTGGTCGTCAGGCTGTTCCGCGCGGGTGCCAGAGCATCGTGCGGATCTCGCCGAACTCGCGCGGCAGTTTCGCCCAGGCCTCGCCGCCGTCGTCGCTGCGGTACATCTGACCGAGGTTGGTGCAGCAGAACAGCAGGTTCGGATCGGCGTCGTTCGTCGCCACCATCCACGGGGTGGAGTTGGTCGGAGGCAGGAGCGCGTCCTCCCAGGTCTCGCCCCAGTCCCGGCTTCGCCACAGCGTGCCCCGGGAGCCTGGAGGACCATCGCCGTTGCACAGGAACAGCGTGCCGTCGAGGTCGGCGCGCGGCTTCATTCCCCGGGTGTACTGCCAGGGCGAGTCGAGCGCCTGGAAGTGCCAGCTTGCCCCCTCGTCGTTCGACGTGTAGAGACCGCGGGCAGTTGCCGCCAGGAGCTTGCGCGCACCGTTGTCGTCAACGATCGCGATGTCGTGGATGTCCGGGAAATCGAACCCGTTCTCCAGGCGTTCCCACGTTTCGCCGCCATCCGTGCTGCGGTGTACGGCGTCGATCTCGGCGCTTGCCCAGATCGTATCGTCGTCGAATGGATCGAACCGGATGCGCGTGATGCGCGGTCTTCCGATAAGGCACTCCTCGACAAGCTGGATGGGAAGCTCGCGCCAGTTCGCTCCGCCGTCGTCTGATCGAAACAGCGCGCCGGGATGGGTGCCGATGAGGAGCACCTTCGGGTCGCGGGGAGATTGGGCGAACGCCCAGATGCACATGTCGTCCGCCGGCGACGGCACGATGTCCGCCTGCCCGTCGGGACCCTGCCTCAGCACACCCCGGTCGGAACCCGCCCAGACCACGTCCGGCTCGTCCGGGTGGCTTGACATCGACCAGATGCGGCACTCGGCGTAGACGCCGCGGAATGCCCGATGCCAGGTCTCTCCGAGATCGTCGCTGCCCCAGACTCCCCAGCCAACTGTCCCCGCGTACACTCGGGTATCCATCGTCCTTCCTCCCAGTGATTGTCCGCATCGGCGGATTGCCCTGATTCGTTCTACTCCAGTTGCGTCCCGACACGCAAGCTGCCCGGGTGCGAGAGCTTGCTGCCGCGATACACTAGCCGGCTCATGGAAACAAAACGGGGGATCAGGTGGCTGACTACCAATACATCTACATAGACCGGCTCGGCACCGACGGCCGCGTGGCGCGCATCACACTGAACCGGCCGGAGAAGCTGAACGCGCTGTCGCAGGAGTTGATGTACGAATTCAACGACGCGCTGCACGAACTCGAGGCGGACAGTTCGGCGCGCGTCATCATTGTTCGGGGCGAAGGCCGCGCCTTCAGCGCGGGCTATGACCTGACCCGCGGCCGCGGGTCCGACGCGGTGGTGCGGCAGCATCGGCAAAGGGACGACAAGGGTCGTCGCCTGCTGATGGGAATCCGCACGGGGATGCAGCAGATCACCGACATCCACATGTACTTCTGGAACATGGCGAAGATCACCATCGCGCAGGTGACGGGTTACGCCATTGCCGGAGGGTGCGAACTCGCCATGATGGCGGACCTCGTCGTGGCGGACGAGGATGCCCAACTGGGGCATCCCGGACTTCGGGGCCTCGGGACATCGCGCACCGGCGTGATCTGGCCGCTGGTGATCGGCATGCGCAAGGCGAAGGAACTCTACTACACCGGCGAGAACGTCACCGGCCGGGAGGCCGCGGAGATCGGCATGATCAACTACGCGTGGCCGAAGGACAAACTCGAGGACAACGCCCTCGCCCTGGCCGACCGGATCGCCAACATGACGGCGGACCAGCTTGCCATCCTCAAGGTCAACATGAACCGTTTCTACGAGAACATGGGGATCTACTCTTCGGTCAGGAGTTCCACCGACCTCGACGCCGCCGGCCAGTTCACCGAGTTTGGATACAACTGGCAGGACAAGATGCAGGAGGAGGGACTGAAGGGCGCCCTGCAGTGGCGCGACGGCCCGTATCGTGGAACCGACACCTACAAGGACAAGGACTGATCTCATGTATAACGCAAAAGCCTGGCGGGCAAAGGGCCTGCCGTTTTTCCTGACAGTGGCCGTTGCGACCGGCGCGGTTGCCGAAGACGCCTGCGAACCCTCGCGGTGGGGCCCCGACGACGAAGTAGGGAACGCGAACCTCATCACGGCGGAGTCCGTGCTGGCCGCGTCGGAACTCGTCAGGACGGGCAAGACCTATAGCCTAGGCATCACCATCGACGCGTCGACGCCGGCGTTCCCGCCGCGCGGCCTCATGTTGCAGGTGGTGCAGCCGAATCAGCAGCAGGGCCGCGTGGCGTTTCCGAACAGCACCTATAACGACGATGTCTTTCAGGGCTGGTTCGGTATCGGCTCCCAGATCGACGGCCTTGGCCATGTCGGCGCCCCGGACGCCACCTACTACAACTGCTACGACGCGAAGGACTTCGCCTTCCTGACCGGATTGACCAGGCTCGGCATCGAGAAGATTCCCCCCATCGTCGCTCGAGGCATAGTGCTCGACATGGCGGGACACTTCGGTGTCAAGTCCATGGAGGCCGGCCAGTTCTTCGATGTCGAGGACGTGCAGGCGGTGGAGAAGAAGCAGGGAACGCCGGTGCGGGAAGGCGATGTCGTGCTGTTCCACACGGGTTGGACTGACGCCAAGCTGGAGGCGAACCCCGCAGCCTGGGTGTCGGCGGAGCCTGGACAGACGGAGGAGGTCGCGAGCTATCTCGCGGGCAAGAACGTCGTCGCGGTCGGCGCGGACACCTGGGGCGTCGATGTCGTGCCGCCGCCGGATTCGGCCCGGCCGTTCCAGGGCCATGTCATCCTGTTGAAGGAGAACGGCATCTACATACTGGAAACGATGAACACCGGCCCGCTCGTGCGCGACGGCGCTTTCGAGTTCCTGTTCGTGCTGGGCCACGCGAAGGTGCGGGGCGCGGTGCAGATGATCGTCAACCCCATAGCGATTCGCTAGAAACCACGACGGGCGCGTGATGGATATTCGTCCCGGGCGCCGCGACGACGCCGATGACATCGTCGACTTCCAGATCAGAATGGCGGAGGAGACCGAAGGGATTGCCCTGGATCGATCGACCGTGGAACAGGGCGTGCAGGCGGTCTTCGAAGATTCGCGCAAGGGCGCGTACTGGATCGCCGAAGCGAACGGCGAGACGGTGGGTTGCCTGCTGACGGTGCCGGAGTGGAGCGATTGGCGCAATGCAACCGTGTTGTGGGTGCATTCGGTTTACGTGGTTCCCGCCGCGCGGCGGCGGGGGGTATTCCGGATGATGTACCAGACCCTGAGGAAGAAAGTGGAAGCGTCTCCCGAAATACAGGGACTCAGGCTCTACGTCGCGACGGAGAACGTGGGAGCGCAGGAGACCTACAGGGAGATGGGGATGGACGATAGCCGCTACCACATGTTCGAGTGGATGAAAGCGGGACACTAGTGTCGTGACCCGCCGCGCATTCCCGCCCGTACGGTCGTGGAGCGGGGCGCTACTCGGCCTTGTCCTGATCGTCGCCGCCGGCGGTTCGACGATGCCCGCGGTTGCCGAACAACCGTGCGCCAATCCCAGGTACGCGCACGGGATCGCCCACTTGCTTCCGCTCAAGTACGGGAGCGACTTCACGCACTTTGCGTACGTCAATCCTGATGCTCCGAAGGCCGGCGAAGTACGGGAGTCGGTTCTCGGCACGTTCGACAACTACAACAGCATCATCGAGAAGGGCCGCCTGGCCGCCGGCTACGACATAGCCAGGAGGCTCGTCTACGACACGCTGCTCGAACCCGCCATCGACGAATCCGTGAGCTACTACGCTCGACTGGCCGAGGGCGTCGTCGTGGGTCCCAAGTTCGAATGGGTCGCGTTCAAACTTCGGCCGGAAGCGACCTGGCACGACGGTACGCCGGTCACCGTGGAGGACGTGTTGTTCACCTTCGAGGCGATGCGGGAGCACGGTTCCGTGGCGGTGCGCACGTCGCTGGCGGACCTCGATCGGGTATTTGCGTTCGGCGACCGCGAGCTGTGCTTCGTGCGCAAACCGGATGTGGAGATCAATCCCACGTTTCCGTTCACGGTGGGCTCCTTCAGCATCTTGCCGAAACACTATTGGTCTGACCGTGACATCGGACGGACGACCGTTGAGGCGCCGCTCGGCAGCGGGCCGTATCGACTGGCATACGCGGAGATCGGGCGCGTACTGGTCTACGAAAGGGAAGAGCACTACTGGGGGCGTGACATACCCGTCAACAGGGGCCGATACAACTTCCAACGCGTGAAGTTCGACCACTTCGCCGACGAGCAGGTCATGATCGAGGCCCACAAGGGCAACGTGATCGATGTCCGTCAGGAAGGCGTGTCGAAGAACTGGGCGACGCAGTACAACTTTCCGGCGGTGAAGGCCGGCCTTTTCAAGCGCGAATTGAGGCCGATGTCCCGGGTCGAGGGATTGTGGTGGCCGATATTCTGGAATCTCGATCGGCCGCACCTGCAGGACGTGCGCATCCGGGAAGCGCTGTGGCTGCTGTACGACTTTGCGTGGACCAATCGCGTCCTCTTCTACGGTTTCTACAAACCGGGGGTGAGTTTCTTCCAGAACTCGCCGATGGCGCATCGCGGGCTGCCGAGCGAGAAGGAACTTGCGCTTCTCGACCCCTGGCGCGACGAGGTGCCACCGCGCGTGTTCACCGAGGAATTCAGGCAACCATCCGGCGATGGCTTCGGCCACCAGCGGCAGAACATGAAACGCGCCCTCGCGTTGTTTGAGGAAGCCGGTTGGCGCGTCCGCGACGGAATCATGCGCAATGCGGCGACGGGCGAACCGTTTACCCTCGATTTCATCGGCGTGTCCTACTACTCGATACGCCAGAACCTGTCCCTGGTCAGGAATCTGCACCGCATCGGCATTCGAACGACGGGCGTGTCACCCGAGGTATCGCAATGGCTCTATCGCAGCCGGACCGGCAAGTTCGACGGCAACTCCGTGCGCCTCGGTCCGACCTTCACGCCGGGCTTGCAGCTTCGCAACTGGTTCGGCAGCGATGCCGCAGACCATGACTACGGCCAGAACTGGGCCCGCGTGCGCAGCCCTGTCGTGGACAGCCTGATCCAGTCGATCATCGAAGCGGACTCGGCGGAAAATCTCTACGCTGCGAGCCGCGCGCTGGACAGGGTTCTGCTATGGAACTTCTATTTCATTCCCCTGGGCTCGCAGCCGGGTTTCCGTCTCGTCTACTGGGACAAGTTCGGCGAGGTGCGCAACGATGCCCTGACAAGGGTTCCCTATCTCGATGCCTGGTGGTGGGACGACGCAAAGGCTCGCCGCGTAGAGGCGGGCCTTGCGGAGTTGGCCGCCGGTGATTGAGGCATGGGAACTGCGGGACGTCTTGGTCCGGGCTAGCTTGTCTCCGTCCCGAACACCTCGAACAGGTTCTTGCTGAAGACGCTGCGAAACGGGTCAATGCCGTGGCGTTTCCGGATCGTGTCGACGGAATGGACCCACTCGGACTCCCAATCGATCTCCATGAAGGCGGGCGTCTCCTGCCCGTGTCGCCATCCTTCGGCGATGAGGTACAACAGGATGTAGAAGCCGGCCGGTGCGAGGAAGCAGCCAATCGTCGCAAAGCTTGCCAGCACCATGGCTGCCTGGTGCAGTCCGAACTGCGCCACCTGAAACCCGCCATACGCGATTTGGTGCGCGTCGCCGGTGTCGTATCCGGCTACCAACTCCCAGGGTCGGTGCATTTTCAATACCCGCGCATTCACGCGTTGGAGTGATGGCGGAAGAGAACTCGCATAGCGCAGTCTTCTTTCGATGAGGTCCAGGCTGTACCCGTGGCCCACGATCATCTCGTAGAGCGTTCGGCCGAGACTGCCGGCGGGACAGGACTGGAGGACATCGGGCCGGACACCGTCCGGCGGGGTTCCAACCAATGCGGTGCGGACACGGGGATCGTTTTGCACGGACCGTTCCGCGATAGACATGAATCCCGGGTGCGCCTCGAGAATACCCAGCTGGGAAATCTGGGCGTTGGCCCGGGAGGGGATCACACCTTCCCTCGAATCTTCAACGATGTCCCAGTAGGCGTCCCAGAAGGCGGCCTTCAGTGGTGCCTCGTTGGGGCGCTCGTCGATCTCTGGTGGTTCCCGGTCACCCAACCAGACGCTGGCGATGTTGTCGTAGACCGCGCTGGTGGCATCGGGACAGGAGAATGCGGCCCACGTCATGGTTGCGGCCACCTGCATTTGCCCGATGGCGTCACCGTTCTTCGCCGCTTCCAGGGAGTCGATCAGTGTCTCGTGACTGACCCTGGATGCCGCCTGTTGAAACTCGAGAGTTCGGTCCACCGTCGTTCCTATCGACTGTGCTTTTTCAATTAGCGATGCTTATGGAGTTTACCTGATCGGGCACCGGGGCAATGGAGCCCCTGCGTTTCGGGTCGCCGAAACCATCCGCCACGACGGCGAACTAGCTTCTGTCCGTGCCAAACACCTCGAACAGGTTCTTGCTGAAGATGCCGCGAAACGGGGTTATGCCGTGACGTCTCCTGATCGTGTCGATGGAATGGACCCACTCGGACTCCCAGTCGATCTCCATGAACGCCGGCGTCTGCTGCCCGTGCCGCCATCCTTCGGCGATGAGGTATAGCAGGATGTAGAAGCCTGTCGGCGCCAGGAAGCACGAGATCGTCGCGAAGTTGGCAAGAATCATCGCCGCATGGTTGAGTCCGAACTGGGAGAGTTGGAAGCCGCCGTATGCAATCTGGTGCGAGTCGCCTGTTGATATTCGTCTTTTCGATCCACTGTCGTGCACATCAATATGGGGTTGCGCCGCATAGTGCGATGAGGAACGCGGTGGAAACCAACCTATCAACGCCCACAGCGCAATTCCAATTCCATTTTGTTGCGACTTCCATAAGAAGATGCAATGAAGGAAACCGCGTAGCCGGTGTGGTTGGAGATCTGGCTACCGCTGGGGAGCAGCCACGCATCATTTCGGTAAAATCGGGCTGCGGGTGTTGGTGCTCGCGGCTCGGGGAAGTGGCTTGGCGGTGACCGAAATGCAATCACGGATCTATACCGAATCGCCGGAGCTGGACGCCGCGATCGTCACTCCGGCGAACTGGGGGGACGAGGGCTGGGTTCACGCGCAGTTCGCCTGGCTACGCGAGAACGCGCCGATTCGAAGGATGTCGCCGGACGGCTTCGATCCGTTCTGGTCCATCACCCGCCACGCGGATATCCGGTCCATCGAAAACGACAAGACGCTGTTCATCAACGATCCGCGGCCGCTCCTCACTCCGAAGATGCTGAACGCCGTCGTTGAGCACCTCACGGGGCGGCGGCACCTCGTCCGTTCCCTGGTGACGATGGACGATCCGGACCACAGCCGCTACCGGGCGCTGACGCAGGAATGGTTCTCACGGTCCAACCTGCTCGTGCTCACGGATCGCGTTGAGCAACTGGCCACGGAATACGTCGACCGCCTCGCCGACCTGGGCGGCGAGTGCGACTTCGTCAAGGATGTCGCGATCTGGTATCCGCTGCGGGTCATCATGTCGATCCTCGGCATCCCGGAATCCGACGAGCCGTTCATGATGAAGCTGACCCAGGAAATGTTCGGCAGTTCGGACCCGGACACCCGTCGCTCCTTCGAAGTCACCGCACTGCCGGAGGTGATCGCGGACTTCGAGGCATATTTCGCGGACCTGAGCAGGCAGCGTCGCGCCGATCCCACCGATGATGTGGCCAGCTTGATCGCCAACGCCCGCATCGATGGAGAGGGCGTCCCCGAACACGAGACGAACGGCTACTACATCATCATTGCCACCGCCGGTCATGACACCACGAGTTCATCCGTGGCGGGGGGACTGCTGGCGCTGATCGAACACCCGGACCAAATGGAGAAGCTGCGCGGCGATCCGGAGCGCCACATGCCGAACGCGATCAACGAAGTCGTGCGCTGGGTCACGCCGGTCCGGCACTTCATGCGCACGGCCACGGCGGACTGCAGGGTGGCCGACACCGATATCGCCGCCGGCGAGTCGTGCATCCTCTGGTATCCGTCGGCGAACCGCGATGCGGCCGTGTTCGACGATCCCTTCACGTTCCGTGTCGACCGACCGGGCGTCAGGCACCTGGCGTTCGGGTTCGGCGCGCACGTCTGCCTGGGGCAGCACCTGGCGAGGATGGAGATGTCGGCGCTGTTCGGCGAACTGCTGCGCCGGGTGGAGCATGTCGAACTGAACGGGGAGCCGCGCTACTCGCAGTCGACGTTCGTGGGTGGCCTCAAGAGTCTGCCGATCCGCTACCGAATGAAGTAGCCGGGCCGCCTCAAAGGCTGCGCTTGCCCGTCAGGGTGATCTCCAGGCCCCGCGCGCCGGGCTGTGAGACCAGAGGAAATGCGAAGTCGATGTGATAGACGCGGCTTCGGTCCGTGCGCGTGGACTCGAATCGCAAGCCGAAGCCTGCATTGGCCAACACCGGGTTGTCGCGGGTTGAATCCCAGGCCCTGCCCACGTCGACGAATACCGCCCCGGCGATGCGGAGCACCCGCCACAGGTAGATCCCGGAGTAGTACCGTTCCTCGGCGGTGACGCGGAACCGGTGCGCGCCGGCCTGGAAACGGTTGGGGTACCCGCGCATCCCGGAGTCGCCGCCGGAGAGGATTTGCTGATCCGGCGTCAACTGGTCGGTGAAGGTGGCTTCGACGTCGACGAAGAGGCCCCACCTGGGTGTCTGGGCGCGGCGGTAGCGTGCCCAGACCTGCGCGACCAGGTTTTCCCCGCGGCCGCTGTCCCTGTTCCAGAGTCCCGATACCTGGACGCCGTAGAGCAACAGGTCGGCAGCCTCGCCGCGGAATCTGCGGCCGTCCCGGAATGCGGCGTTGTAGACCACATCGCCCCGTCGCGGCGAATATCCGAGCAGCAGGTCGTACTGGCGGCCGAGGAAGACGTCCTCCGTGGTCTGGACGCGGTTCAGGTTTCTGACCCTGGAAAAGTCGTCGCCGATACGCTGGAACGCGATCCAGGGGTAGGCGAACTCGCGGTCCTCAAGGTCCGGCAACGACTCCGGAACATCCTTGAAAGCCCACTCCTCGAACGTGGCGCCCAGGCTGAGGCGGTTCGCAATCCCGTCCACCAGTCCCTTCGACCAGCCCCGCGACAGGACGGCCCGGCGATAGTCGAGCCCGAACGACGCGATCTCTTCGCCTGAGTCGAACAGGCGGCGCCGGGACTCCAGGGAGGTCGCGGTGACGTTCCATGCGCGGCGAGCGTCCAGCGCATAGAACGGCTGGCCGACGAATGCCAGCACGCCATCGCCGTCGTCGGCGGTCTCGACGCGCAGCCCCAGCCCCACACGGCTGTTGCCCAGGTTGGGATTCGTAAAGCCAGCGCTCGCGCCCGAACGGTCCAGGGTCTCGAACAGTTCCGCGTCGACCTCGACTCCGGTGCCGAGAATGTTGTGCTCGGACATGCCCAGGTCGTACTCGTTCTCGCCGCCGGTGCGGGTGACGCTTGCCGTCGGTTGGAGTGACCAGACATCCCGTGTCACGACCACGATGTCGACGTCGTTTCCGCATACGCGGTTCGCGATCACGCGCGCGTCATAGAGGAAGCGCTTGGCGCGCAGCGCCCGTTCGGTTTCGGCCAGTCGGCTGACATCGACCGTGTCACCGTCGCCAAACAGCAGCAGCGTCCGGATCGTGCGTTCCCTGGTATTCACGTGCCAGCGGTTGGCGAGGCGGAACAGCGGCCTGTCCTCCGCGGCGTCCTCGGTATTGAAGATCCGCTGGCGAACGATGCGGATGGAAGCGACCGTGTAACCGGCATCGGGCTCGAGTGGCCAACCCTCGATATCCGCCACTTCGAGGTTGTCGAGCGCATTCGCGTCGAGACGCTCTTCGCAGGGCTCGCCCGCAGCGACGAACGTGGCCAAAGAAATGCACAGCGTCAGTACAACGCCTGCGCATGTCTTTTTCGAAAAGCGCGAACCACTGTCGCTCATGCGCGAATGGTAACTGTTTGAGGAATCGAAACAGGCGACTGGGGTAGTATTCGGCGCTTTGGTGAATTGTCGGAGCCGCTTCATGAACAGCGTCGAATACGTCGCACGCATTCTCAAGGACGAAGGTGTTACCTGGATGTCCTGTTTCCCGTCCAACCCGCTGATCGAGGCGGTTGCCAAGCAGGGCATCCGCCCGGTGGCCTTCCGTCATGAACGCGGCGCGGTGATGGCGGCCGACGGCTACTCCAGGCTGTCCGACCGCAAGCGTTTCGGAATCGTCGCGGTGCAGTCCCAGGCCGGTGCCGAGAACTCGATGGGTGGCCTGGCCCAGGCCAACGGCGACAACTCGCCGATACTGCTGCTGCCCGGCGGGAACGCCCTCGACAAGCTGTTCGTTCGCCCCAACTTCTTTGCCGGCAAGACTTGGGAATCGTTGCTCAAGCACGTCGACGTCATCATGCGTCCGGACCAGACCGGCGACAT
Organism: Candidatus Azotimanducaceae bacterium; assembly: GCA_965203615.1. Lineage (GTDB taxonomy): Bacteria > Pseudomonadota > Gammaproteobacteria > Pseudomonadales > Azotimanducaceae > VXNE01. The sequence goes on along the minus strand of OZ241900.1, from coordinate 1,446,506 downwards.
CATGCGCCGCGCCTTCCACGCCTTGCGCACCGGCCGTCCCGGACCGGTGCTTGTGGAGATGCCGGCCGATGTCTGCTCGCAGCCGGTTCCGGACGATGCGCCTCCTTACGCATCGCCGGCGGCAGCCATGTATGCGCCGTCCGCCGGAGCGGTCGCCGATGCGGCGAAGGCGCTGGTCGAAGCCGAAGAGCCCCTGATCTGGGCGGGATCCGGCGTCATGACCGCGGACGCCTGCGAGGAACTGCAGACCCTGGCGGAGTTGCTTGACGCACCGGTTTTCACGTCGATGCCCGGCAAGTCGGCCATCGACGAGCGCCATCCGTTATCCGTCGGTGCGGGCGTCTCGTCGACAACGGGTCCGGCGCGCCAGTGGCTCGACAACTGCGACGTGCTGTTCGCCGTCGGCTCGTCCCTTACCTGGACGCCTTATGGCCAGAGCTTTTCCCGCGACAAGTTCCTCATCCACTCGGTGATCGCCGACGAGGAGATCAACAAGGACACGGCTGCGGCCATCGGACTGGTGGGCGATGCGAAGTTGACGCTTGAAGCCATGATCGACGCCGTCAAGGGTCTCATTGGCGAAGACGGGCGCGACAACGGCACAAAGGCGCGCGTCGCCGAAGCGCGCGAGGCATGGACGGCCCAGTGGCGCCCGTACCTGACCAACGACGACGGTCCGTTGTCGCCCTACCGCGTCATTCACGAGATGAACGAGGTGCTGGACAACGAGAACAGCGTCGTCACCCACGACGCCGGTGCCCCGCGTGATCAGATCGTGCCGTTCTATACCGCCACCACGCCGCACAGCTACGTCGGCTGGGGCAAGACCACGCACCTCGGCTTCTCCATCCCGCTGATGATCGGCGCCAAGATGGCGGCCCCCGAACGCATGTGCGTGAACCTCATGGGCGACGGCGCCTTCGGCATGTCTGGCCTCGACATCGAGACTTCGGCCCGCGCGGGCATTCCCATCACCACCGTCCTGCTCAACAACGGCATCATGGCGACCTATCCCGGCGGCTTCCCGACGGCGCGCGAGCAGTTCGGCGTCTCGCACATGCAGGGCGACTATGCCGGCCTTGCCAAGGCGATGGGGGCGGAGGGAATCCACGTCACGCAGGCGGCGGAAATGGCCCCGGCGCTGGAACAGGCGAAACGCCTGAACGCGGACGGCAAGACGGTTTTGATCGACGTCAAGACGCGAGCGGAAGACTCCCGGTCGCCGGCGCGCTTTGCCTGAGGCCGTTGGCGGTCGAAGCGACGTTGCGACAGGTGCCCGGGGTGTCCGGTCGACCGTTCCGGATCCTTGTGATCTGCACGGGCAATCGGGCACGTTCGCAAATGGCCCAGGGTTGGTTGCGGCACCTGGGCGGTGCCTGTGTCGAAGTCGACAGCGCGGGCACGGAGCCGAAGGGTGTGCATCCCCTCGCGGTCCGCGTCATGGCGGACGTCGGCATCGATATATCGGGCCACACGTCGGACCATGTGGACACGTACTCGGGGGAGGACTACGACCTGGTTCTCACGGTTTGCGATACCGCGAGGGAGAGTTGTCCGGTCTTCCCGGGCGCGCGACGGCGCCTCCACCGCGCGTTCGAGGATCCGGAATATTCCTGGATGGGCGAGAGTGAACTCACGGGTGTATTCCGCCGCGTGAGGGACGAGATCGGCAACTTCTGCCGCGGGCTCGTGGCCCGGGAAGTCGCCGCCGAAGATCGGCCCGCCTGAGCCGCGCGCGGTCTGGGAGGGTTGTTTAGGCTATCTTTAGGTCGAGTTGATCGAGAGGGGGAACGGATGAAGTTCGGACTGCGTTACTGCAACACGGGACGTTACGTGGACGCGGCGCTCGCCGTAGAGCTGGTGCAAGCCGCCGAGGAAGCGGGCTTCGAGTCGGCCTGGACAGTCCAGCACACCGTGATACCGGAAAACCATGTATCCCGGTATCCGTATTCCGAAGACGGGCGCATGCGCGGCGGCAGGTTCGACTTCCCGATCCCCGATCCGTTGATCTGGATGGCCTATGTGGCGGCCGAAACAAGCACCATCAAGCTCGGCACCGGCATCCTGATCCTGCCGCAGCTCAGTCCGGTGGTGACCGCCAAGCAGGTTGCCACCCTGGACTTCATGTCCGGCGGACGCACCCTGCTCGGCATCGGCGTCGGCTGGCTCAGGGAGGAGTTCGAGGCCATCGGCGCTTCGTTCGACGACCGCGCGGCCCGCAACGACGAGTATGTCGAGGTGATGCGGGCGCTCTGGTCCCAGGACCGGCCATCGTTTCAGGGCGAATTCATCAACTTCGACGGTGCCTACTGCCGGCCGCAGCCGGTGGACGGCACGGTACCGATCCACGTCGGTGGCCATTCCCCGGCGGCGGCCAGACGCGCGGGCCGAATCGCCGAGGGTTTCTTTCCGGCGCGGGGCGATCCGAAGGAACTCGTGCGCCTGGCGCGGGAAGCGGCGGAGTCGGCCGGGCGCGATCCCGAGGCACTGGAAATCACCTTGAGCTGTCCCGAGGACCTGTCCGAACTGGAGACCATCGACGCGGACCGCATCCTTGTGCCCGTGAACCGAACCCCCGCCATGGCCGCGCCGGCGCGGACACCGGAAGAGGTGCTGGCCTGGAGGTCGCACATCGAAGCGTTCGCCGGCTGATCGGCGGGTAAAGAAATGAAGTTCGGCATCCGCTATTGCAACACCGGACCCTATATCGACGCGGCGCGTGCGGTGGAACTCGTGCAGGCCGCCGAGGAAGCGGGTTTCGAGTCCGCCTGGACGGTCCAGCATACGGTGATTCCGGAAAACCATGCCTCGCTCTATCCGTACTCGCCGGATGGTCGCCTATTCGGCAACGTGTTCGACTTTCCCCGGCCCGATCCGCTGATCTGGATCGCCTACGTGGCGGCCCGCACCAGCAGGATCAAGTTCGGCACCGGCGTGCTGATCCTCCCCCAGCTCAGTCCAGTCGTCACCGCCAAGCAGGTCGCCACCCTGGACTTCATGTCGGGCGGCCGCGTCCTGCTCGGCATCGGCGTCGGCTGGCTCAGGGAAGAGTTCGAGGCCATCGGCGCGTCGTTCGACGATCGCGCCGCCCGCACCGACGAGTACGTGGCGGTGATGCGTTCGCTCTGGTCCGAGGAGCGGCCATCCTTTCAGGGCGAGTTCATCCAGTTCGACGGCGCCTACTGCCGTCCGCAGCCAGTTGGAGGCAGCGTACCGATCCACGTCGGCGGCCACTCTAAGGCAGCGGCCCGGCGCGCCGGACGCCTGGGCGACGGCTTCTTTCCGGCGCGGGGCAAACCCGAGGAACTGGTTCGGCTCGCGCGGGAGACGGCCGAGTCGTGCGGACGCGATCCCGGCGCCATCGAGGTTTCCCTGAGTTGCCCGCAGGACCTTGACGAGATCAGGACGATCGATGCAGACCGGGTGTTGATACCGGTCGATGACCGGCCCGACATGGCCGCGCCGGCGCGTACGCCGGAAGAGGTGCTGGCGTGGAAGTCACGCATAGAGGACTTCGCCGACGCCTGATCCGCATCACCCGCCCGCACAGGGGACCGCGAGGGTAATCGGCGACGCGCCAATGACGCAGGGAACAGAGAGCCCCATGGACATCGGAATCTGCATCGCATCCCACATTGGCGACATCGACTACGTGGAGCGCGCGGAAGCGCTTGGCTACAGCCACGCCTGGTTCGCGGACAGCCAGATGCTGTGGTCCGATTGTTACGCGACGCTTGCCCTGGCGGCAACGCGGACCTCGCGCATCAAGCTGGGCACCGGCGTCGCCATCACCGGTACGCGCCCGGCATCGGTGAACGCCGCGGGCATCGCCACGATCAACGCGCTTGCGCCCGGCCGCACTTTTTTCGGCGTGGGCGCAGGTAACACGGCCATGCGCGTCATGGGCAAACCTCCCCACCGGATCAGGGAGTTCGATCGTTACCTGCGCACACTCAAGCCCCTGCTGCGGGGCGAGGAGGCCGTGAATGACGACGGGCAGCCGATCGTCCACATCATGCCGGATACAGGCTTCGTCAACTTCGAGGACTCCATCCCCCTGTACGTCTCCGGCTTCGGGCCCCGTTCGCTCGGACTCGCGGGAGAACACGGGGACGGCGCGGTGATCTCCGGCCGCGGTTCCGGCGCGGCCCTGCAGCGCGTCTGGGACATGATCGAGTCGGGCGCGGCGAAAGCAGGGCGCGAAATAGACCGCGATGCGTATTACATGACCGCCCTCACCACCATCGTGGTGCTGGAGCCGGGGGAAGCCGTGGACTCGGACCGCGTCAAGAGCCAATGCGGCGCCATGGCGATGGCCGGCGTCCATTACCAGTACGACCAGTTGCGCAACTTCGGACGGCAGCCGTCGAACGTGTTTGCCGGCATTTGGGACGACTACACGGCGACGATGGAGAAGGTTCCCGCCGAACGTCGCCACCAGGTCATCCATCGTGGCCACAACTGCTGGGTCGTACCCGAGGAGGAGCGGTTCCTCACCCCCGAGGTGCTGCGTGCGTCGGCACTCATCGGCACTCGCGACGAGTTGATCGACATCCTCTCCTCGCTGTCTGAGGCGGGCCTCGATCAGGTCATGATCCTGCCGAACTTCCACACCCGCTACGATGTGCTGGAGCAGATCGGGAACGCCCTGATCGGCGATATCCCCTGACGCCAACGGTTGAACGAGATCCCTCGAACGTCATCGTTGCTGGTTTGCGCAGTCCAACCGGAGCATCGGCGGCGTTGATTGACCGAGCGTTGACCGGGGCATTCGAGCTACCGCTCACCGTGGCGCTTGCACTGGAATACGAATCGGTTTGTGGCGACCCGGCTCAGCGGATCGCCGAAAAGATATCAGCAATGAAAGCAGCCGAGTTCTTCGCTACGCGCAGCGCCGAGGCTGATGTCGAGGCGGCGCGTCGATTGCTTCGAAGGGACGGAGGGCAGACCCCGGAACCGGAGGATCTCCCATCGCGCCTTCCCCGACCCTGACCAGCCTCGATCAGATCATGATCCTGCCGAACTTCCACATCCGCCACGACGTCCCGGAGCAGGTCGGGAAGGCCCTGATCGGCAATACTCCCTGACAGCGGAACGAAACCCCGGGCGTCAGAGACAGCGCCCTTCCATCGGTTCAGCCGCGGTTCATTCCGCCTGCGTTATGGTCCGTTCGGTGCCGAACCGGAAGTCCGATGAAATCTCCTGTTTTTGCCGTCGCTGTCTGTTTGTCCCTGGTGTCGGGCGCAAACGCGCAAACGTTGACCAAGGCCGAGGAAGGCCGGAAGGAGGTTGGGAACTGCTACCGGATGTGTATGGCCGATGATGGCGGGGATAATCGCTTGTGGACCATCGCCTGGCGGGACCAGTTTTGGACGAACTGGCGCGACAGTGGCACGTGGACCGAAGATGAATGGAGCAGCTTCCTGACCGACTGGAAGCGATCCGGGTGCGCCAATCTCCAGGCGGAGTTGCTGGAAGCCTACGGCTGCCGTTATGCGTGCTTCGACGTGGAGCAGGCCTATGGCGTCGTTTCTGCGTCTGCCCGAAGTGTTTTCCTGCGCTCGTACAACAGCTTGGTCGCGGATCTCCAGGCATCCGGTCTATGGGTCACAAACGATCGGGATTACCCCCGTCCAGGAACCGATGCATTCAACACGGCCTGCGAATACGCTTACGATTCCTCCACCGCCTCCGGGCGGGCCGCCCCGCGCCTGGAGGTCGCGCGGGAACTGCTGCAACGAGGACCAAGACCCGTCGAGTAGTTTAGCTGGCGCGCCCGGCAGTTAGCTGGCGAAGGCGCACATCCAGCGCACTTCGATGCTGCGTCGTGCCGGGGCGTCCGGGGGCGCTTCGATTTCGAACGACGTGTGGGGACACACCAAGGCCCGGCCGGGGCGGGTATCGAGTTGCTTGAAGACCAGCATCTCTTCTTCGGTCATGCCCGGGACGTACCAGAAGCGCAGGTCTGGACTGAACAACGGCATGGAGCCCCTGCCGGTGGCATAGGAGCCGGAGTAGTGATAGGGCAGGATGTCCTCGGGGTCGATGCTGCGCGCGTCGATCAGCGCCAGCGGATTCCGGATAGCGGCGCGGTCGATCGGCTGCCAGGTGTTGTACCACGCAAACGTCCAGTGCCGGGACGCATCCAGCGCTTCGCGCCGCTCGGCCAGGGCGCGCTCGCTGTATGGGTGGGGGTCGGTGATGTCGTAGTCGCAGTGCGCGAACCGCGCGTAGGCTCTCAGGAAGTCCGACCGGTCCTCCGTGCGTATGAGATGGTGCGTGACGAACACCTCGTCCGCACCTGCGAGTCGCTTTACTACATCGGCGACGTCCTCGTAGTAAGTGGACTTGATCGCCGATTCGTCGCCAAAGTCGGTGATGCCTGGCTTGTGGCGCGTCAGCGTGAACCCGGTTGTGTCGAGATCCGGTTCCGTGCCTCGCGCATCTTCGACGGACACCTTGTGCTTGGTGGTGTGGATGCGCCGGGACGCCCGGTCACCGATGACTGGCGGGACGTTGCGGTGCTTCCACTCGGGATTGATGAACCGGATCTCAGCAGTGACCGTGCCTGACATCGCCGCCTCCGCGCGTGACAGCCGGATTCTATCCGAAGCGTTCCGGGAAACGGTATCCGACCGTTTCGACGGAACGCGAACAACCGTACGGTTGACCCAATCGCTCGTCCGTTTACATGATCGGTGCCCGCAGCACGCCACCTTTGGATGGCAAATGCCCTTGCATATCAAAAAGTTGCTTACTTGACGGGTACTTGATCGAGAGTGCGAATACGGTGGGTTCAAGGCCGACCGCTGCGAGATAGAGGCAAGGGGACACGGTAGGGCGACGCGGGTCGATTTCGCTGGTTGACGCGGAGGGTTGTTCGCGGGAGATCAGCTTCGTGGTCACTCGCCGAGGGCATGTGCCCCGAAACCCGACCTGACAACGGCGGCTGCTTGGCCCAAAATGCCGACCTTCGCCCCGCCTTCAAGGAGAAATCCATGCTTGACCGTTTCAAGGTGACTGACGATATCGCCGTGCGGGTGGCACCGGATGACATGCGCTTTACCGTGGAGAACCTCTTCCAGGCCTGCGGTATGCCGGAGAAAGACGCGGTCCAGGCCACCGACGTGCTGGTCTACGCCGATGTGCGGGGCGTCGACACGCACGGTGTCAGTAACATGATGCGGGCATATGTCACACGTTTTAAGGACGGTGCCGTCAATCCGAAGCCGAAGTGGCAGATCACGCGAGACCTCGGTGCCGCGCTGGCGGTGGATTGCGACGGCGGGCTCGGACTGGCGGTGGGACCGCCGGTGATGGACCTCGCCATAGAACGGGCGGGCCAGTATGGCGTCGGCGTCGCGGTGGCATACAACGGCGGACATTACGGCGCGGCGGCGTATTTCGCGCATCGTGCGCTCGACCACGGGATGATCGGCATATCGATGACCTCCGGCGGCGTTTCAGGGGCACCGACCGGGGGCGCGGAACCCCTGCTCGGCCTGAATCCCATCGCCATCGCCGCGCCGGCGGACGAGGAAGTGCCGTTCATCTTCGACGGGGCCATGAGTTCCGTGGCGGGCAACAAGATCCAGCTACTGCGCCGGATGGGCACCAACCTGGGACCCGGATGGGTGGCGCGCGCGGACGGCACACCGATCATGGAGGAGTCGCCCGTACCGGACAAATTCATACACTTGCCGTTGGGTGCCACGCGGGAAACCGGCTCGCACAAGGGCTACGGCCTCATGGTGATGGTGGAAATACTGACGGCGATCCTTGGAGGCGATGGTGGGGGCCCGAACCGCAAAAGGCGTGCGACGCACTTCTTCATGGCTCTCGACACCAAGGCGTTCACGGAGCCGGAGACGTTCACCGCGAATATGGACGCGTACCTGAAGCGCCTGAAAACCTGCACGCCGGCGCCGGGCGTGGACCGCGTCCTCTACTCCGGCATGCCGGAGCAGGACGCGGCGAACGACCGTACCGCCAATGGCATTCCCTACCACCCGGAAGTGATTGCCTGGTTCACCGAGACATGTGACGAAATGGGGGTGGAGCACCGACTGCCCTGACCAGAAGAACTACCGTGTCGGAGGGCTAGGAGTGTGCGCCGTCGAACGGCACGCAAGTGCCGAGCAAGAAGCACGATCATAGGTGGGCTTGGGCGGGGGTGAAACACGGCGCGCCCGAAGGGCCGACGGATTTCATGGCGCTAGTCATGCCCGGCGCCATGAGCGTTCGCGCGTGAGTTGCGTTAGCAACGGTTCTGCTCATTCGCTCTTTAGGGACAGTTCAACTTTCTATTGAAGGCCGATTTCTGAGTGTTTTTCTCGTAAATTGCCCTGAAATTGCAATATCCGGCTATACTCAGCATCATCCTCTGTGGTATCAATCCTGTGGATTGGAGGGGGATCACCATGAGCAGGAACGCGTCAAGTCAAGCGCTCATTGAGTTCAGGGCGAGCAATGTACGGTCTTACCGTGACGAGGTGTCCTTGTCCCTGCACGCTACGCGTGTCTCCAACAAGGAGGTCGTCCGCCACCTAAGAACCGCATCAGCCGCACCGGAGAGAGTGTTACCCGTTGCGGGGATATTTGGCGCCAACGCATCGGGTAAGTCGACCATCCTGAAGGCGATGGCCGATATGCGAACGGTGGTTCTCGGATCCTTCCGGCAGGGAACGCGGGACACAGCCATTCACCGGTTTCCCTTTCTTCTTGATGCCGCGCATGGAGAGAGTCCCTCTCAATTCAGTGTTGAGTTGGTCTTGGACAGCATTTTTTGGCAGTACGGCTTCGAGATCGACGACGCGCGGGTCTACCGTGAGTTCGCATATCACTATCCGCGAGGGCGTCAGGCGCTCGTTTTCGAGCGAGATGGAGAGTCCTTGACGTTTGGCGCGGCCTTCCGGCCCATTGGAAAGGCTATCCGTCCACTCCTTCGCGAGAACGCTCTACTGCTTTCGATTGTCGGCGCGATTGACGACGAACGGATGGCGCCCCTATTCAACTGGTGGCGGTCGAACATGCTTATCGCAACCTCCGACAATAGGGCAGTTCGCGCTGCCTTCACGGCACGCCTCATCAAGAACGACGCCTTGAGAGATCGAGTTCTGGAACTACTTCGAGCAGCGGATCTGGGGTTGACAGATGCAGAGGCGGTCAAGCCGGATCCAGATCTGCTGGAAAGGCTACGGACCGCGGTGCGTCTGATGCAAGATGAAGAAACCGCGAACGACGAGATCGTAATTGAGGATGTAGTTCAACTGACTCATCGAAGGAAGGACGGGACGGTCACGTTGGATCCTGTTTTCGAGTCGATAGGTACACAAGTTTGGGTTGGTTTGATCGGGCCGGTACTCGATGCCCTGGACCGCGGCGCGGTGCTCTTGGTGGATGAACTCGATGCCAGCCTTCACCCGCTTCTGGTCGGACGACTGGTCGAGTTATTCCAGAGTCGCCGGACGAACCCTCAGTGTGCGCAGCTTATCTTCAATGCGCATGACATTGCTCTTCTTGAGGAGTACCAGCCGTGCAAACTGGGGCGGGACCAGATCTGGTTTGCGGAAAAAGGCGACGACGGTGCAAGCCGGATCTTCTCCCTGGCCGACTACCGGGCTCGTCGTGACGAGTCCATCGGGCGGCGCTATATGAGAGGACGATATGGCGCGATACCCAAGCTGAATCCGGCCGGATTCGACCGGGCAGTCCGTGGTGAGAAGATGCCAGCCTAGTGTTCCGTCACACCAAAATCTACGGGTATCTGCGGGTCTTTTTGCCCCCTGGACTTTGTTGCTCCTCCTTGTGTGGTGCCTGCCACACGGCGTCGTCGCGCCTCGCCAGGAACCAAAAATCCCTCGCAGCTACACTCGCATATTTGGGCGTGACGGAACACTAGTCATGGTGTGGACTGATGCGCTGTTTGCGCAGCCCTTCGGATTGGAGTCAGTCGAATGCCGTCTCGTGTCAAACAATCGCGACGCATAAAGGGTCGACGGACACGTTCCCAACGCAGACGAGTTGCGTTCAAAGAGCAACGATCGGTCATTAGCATCCACACCGAGGGGCGCATCACGGAGCCGGAGTACCTGAACATCATGGCCGGGCCGAGTGTGAGTCTGGATTTTGGTACTACAGGTGCTACTCCATTGGCGCTAGTCCAGCAAGCTCGACGAGACGCCAGAAAAAACCGCAGAGCACATGCCGACGACCGTGTTGACGAGATTTGGTGTGTGTTCGACCGTGACGAACATCCCCATGTTGAGCAAGCCCTCCACGAGGCCCGGGATAGCGGGATACGCACGGCATTTTCGAACTCGTGCTTCGAACTCTGGCTCGTGCTCCACGTCGAGGCTCAAACGGCCTACATCCATCGCCATGCGATTCAAGAGCGATGTGAAGAACTGTCTTTGACCGATGGCAAAGCTCTTGTCGAAAAGATGACGCCGAAATTGACGGAGGGCTATCCCGAAGCCAAGAAAAGGGCCCAGGGCCTTCAGCAGGCGCACATGGCAAGCGGATCTTCTGAAACCGAAAATCCGAGTTCCGGGGTTTGGCGGCTGGTTGAGCGTTTGCAGCAATGAGATGCGGGCTGGGCCATCTCGGCCTTCAACAAACCAGAGTTCTCCCGCTTTCAGCCAGACCGACGTTCATGATGTCCGACAGGGACTCGCCTGCCCCGCATGTCGCCTGACGCTGTCTTCGCTTCGTATTTGCGTACGTAACCGTGTGATACATTCGGATTTTTGGTTCCTGAGTGCGTGCTATGGCAGTGGCCGAACCCGGCCTCGAAGAGATTCGTGTCCGAGATATCACGACCTCCCGCGTTGACCATATTGGCGGGACCATTGCGGCGCTGTCCGATATCGTCCGGACCTTCGGCCACATCGAGCGGCGGCACATGGAGATCGTCGCGGATGTCTTCAATCTGACCGTTGCCGAAATCCGCGGCATCGTCAGCTTCTACTCGGATCTGCGCACGGAACCGGCGGGACGCAGGCACATCCGCATCTGCCAGGCGGAAGCCTGTCAGGCCGTCGGCGGGCGCGAACTCACCTTCGCGACCAAAGAGAAACTTGGCATCAGCCTTGGCGAAACGGCGGAGGACGGCAGCGTCAGCCTGGAGGCGGTGTACTGCCTGGGGCTCTGCGCTTCGGGACCCAGCGCCACCGTGAACGGTCGCGCAGTGCCCTACGCGACGGTCGAGGCGTTGACAGAATGAGTGTGGCGAAAGTGCCGCGCGAGACGCTGGCTATCGCCCTCGGGGCGGACAATATCGCCGCCGGCCTTGCGCGGGCGGAACACGAGGTCGTCCGCACCGGGTCCTACGGCCTTTGCTGGGCGGAGCCCATGATCGACATCGACGGCATCGCCTACGGCCCCGTTTCCGATCTCGCCGATCTCGATGCCGTGAGGCTCGGCCCCGTCGACACGCTACCCGAGCTTGTCCGCCAGGAACGCAGGGTGTTCGACCGGTGTGGCCGCGTGGACCCCTTCGACTACGACCCCGCGTGGCTGCAATCGCAACTCGAGTGCGACCCCGTCGAGATCATCGACGAGATCGAGGCCAGCGGATTGCGCGGCAGGGGTGGCGCGGGATTCCCGGCGCACATCAAGTGGCGCACGGTGCACGACACGCCGGCGGACGAGAAGTACGTGGTGGTCAACGCGGATGAGGGCGACTCCGGCACGTTTGCGGACCGGCTCATCATGGAAGGCGACCCGTTCCGACTCATCGAAGGCATGCTGCTTGCGGGCCGTGCGGTTGGCGCGCGCAAGGGCATCGTCTACCTGCGGTCGGAGTATCCGCTGGCGGCGGAGATCTTCTCGAAGGCCATTGAATCGGCGCGGCATATGGGCCTGCTTGCGACCTTTGACATCGAGCTGTTTGTCGGCGCCGGCGCATATATCTGTGGCGAGGAGACCTCGTTGCTGGAGAGCCTCGAAGGCAAGCGCGGCGAAATCCGCGCCAAACCGCCGGTACCGGCGGTGGCGGGGCTGTTCGGCAAGCCGACGCTGGTGCACAACGTGATCACGCTCTGCGCCGTGTCGGACATCCTGGACAAGGGCGGGGCGGACTACGCGACTCTCGGCGTGGGCGCGTCCACCGGCACGATGACGTTTCAACTCGCCGGCAACGTGAAGAAGGGAGCCCTGATTGAAGTCCCCTTCGGCATCACCCTGCGCGCGCTTATCGAAGACTGGGGCGGCGGCACGCGCTCGGGCCGCCCTGTCGGCGCAGTGCAGGTGGGCGGTCCGCTGGGCGCGTATCTCAAGGACGGTGAACTCGACACGCCGATGACCTACGAGGCGCTCGCCGGCATCGGCGCCGGCGTCGGCCACGGGGGCATCGTGGTGTTCGACGACAGCGTCGACCTGGTGCGCCAGGCCCACTACGCTTTCGCGTTCTGCGCGCATGAATCCTGCGGCAAATGCACGCCTTGCCGGATCGGCGCGGTGCGGGGCAGGGAGACCGTGGAAGCGCTGATGGCGTCTGCCCAAGGCGACGATGAATTGGCTATCATCCGGGACCTTTGCGACGTGATGGAGCAAGCGAGCCTGTGCCAGATGGGGGGCATGACGCCCATCCCCGTGCGCAGCGCACTTGGGCTGAAGTGAGGAACGGCGACATCGATTTCGGTACTCCGGCTGTTCCGGGCGAGGAGCGCGCCGGGACGGTGTCGCTGAAGGTGGACGGCCACGCCGTGACGGTTCCCGCCGGCACGTCCATCATGCGCGCCGCCGCCCAGGCCGGGATTCCGGTCCCCAGACTTTGCGCCACCGACAGCCTGCGGGCATTCGGCTCCTGCCGGCTGTGCCTGGTAGAGATCGAAGGCCGGCGCGGCCTGCACGCCTCCTGCACCGAACCCGTGGGCGAAGGCATGGCGGTGCAGACGCAGAATCAACACATCGCCGACATTCGCCGGGGCGTGATGGAACTGTACATTTCGGACCATCCCCTGGACTGTCTCACCTGCTCCGCGAATGGGGACTGCGAGTTGCAGGACATGGCGGGCGCCGTGGGTCTGCGTGAGGTCCGCTACCAGGACGGCGCGAATCACCTGGCGGCTGACGCCGATGCGTCGAATCCCTATTTCTCCTTTGATCCTTCCAAGTGCATTGTCTGTTCGCGCTGCGTGCGCGCCTGCGACGAGGTGCAGGGAACGTTTGCCCTGACCATTGACGGCCGCGGTTTCGACGCGTCGGTCAAGACCGGGGCGGACGACTTCTTCTCTTCCGAGTGCGTGTCGTGCGGTGCCTGCGTGCAGGCGTGCCCGACGGCGACCCTCATGGAGAAGTCCGTGATCGACCACGGCGTGCCGGACCGCGTGGTCAAGACCACCTGCGCGTACTGCGGCGTCGGCTGTTCGTTCAAGGCCGAACTCAAGGGCGACCAGGTCGTGCGCATGACGCCGGACAAGGATGGGCTGGCGAACCACGGCCACTCGTGCGTGAAGGGGCGCTTCGCATGGGGCTACGCCAATCACCGGGAGCGCATCCTCGAACCCATGATCCGCGACAGCATCGACGAGCCATGGCGCGCGGTTTCATGGGAGGAGGCGATCTCCCACACGGCCGGCCGGCTCAAGGCCATTCAGGCTGAACACGGGATCAACTCCATAGGTGGCATCACCTCCTCGCGCTGCACCAACGAGGAGGTCTGGGTCGTGATGAAGATGATCCGGACCGCCTTCGGCAACAACAACGTCGATACCTGCGCGCGCGTCTGCCATTCGCCGACGGGCTACGGTCTGAAGCAGACCTTCGGCACTTCCGCCGGGACGCAGAACTTCGACTCGGTGGCCGAAGCCGACCTGATGGTGGTCATTGGCGCCAACCCGACCGAGGGACATCCGGTGTTCGCCTCCCAGATGAAACGCCGCCTGCGCCAGGGCGCGAAGCTGATCATCGCAGATCCCCGGCGCATCGACCTCGTCCGCTCGCCGCATGTTGAAGCCGAACATCACCTGCCGCTGCTGCCGGGCACCAACGTGCCGTTGATGAATGCCTTCGCCCACGTGGTCGTCACGGAAGATCTGGTCGATCACGACTTCGTCAGGGAACGCTGCGACCTGGCCTCGTTCGAGGAGTGGGCCGACTTCGCCGCGCGGGAGGAAAACTCGCCCGAACACATGGCCGGCGAGCTCGGCGTCGCCGCCGGGGATATTCGGGCGGCGGCGCGCCTGTATGCCAACGCGGACAATGCCGCGATCTACTACGGTCTGGGTGTCACCGAGCACAGCCAGGGCTCGACCATGGTCATGGCGATGGCGAACCTCGCGATGGCGACCGGCAACATCGGCCGGCCGGGCGTCGGCGTCAACCCGTTACGGGGCCAGAACAACGTCCAGGGCGCCTGCGACATGGGGTCGTTTCCGCACGAACTGTCGGGCAATCGGCCCATCGGTGACGACGAGTTGCGCTCGCAGTTCGAACGCGCCTGGGGCGTGACGATCGGCGCGGAGCCGGGTTTCCGCATTCCGAACATGCTGAATGCGGCGCGCGCCGGCGAGTTCAAGGCGATGTACATCCAGGGCGAGGACCTCGCGCAGTCCGATCCGAATACCCAGCACGTCGAAGCAGCACTCGCTGCGATGGAGTGCGTCATCGTCCAGGACCTGTTCCTGAACGAGACCGCCAAGTTCGCCCACGTCTTCTTCCCGGGCACGTCGTTTCTCGAGAAGGACGGCACGTTCACCAATGCCGAGCGCCGCATCAACCGGGTGCGCCCTGTCATGCCACCAAAAACGGGCATGGCGGAATGGGAAGTGACCCAGGCGCTCGCGAACGCGTTGGGATACGCCATGCGGTATGCGTCGGCCAGCGAAATCATGGACGAGGTCGCGTCGCTGACGCCTACCTTTGCCAACGTCTCGTTCGACCTGCTCGACCGGGTGGGCAGTGTCCAGTGGCCGTGTACGGACGCGGCGCCGGCCGGGACGCCGATCATGCACCGGGACACGTTCGTGCGCGGCAAGGGCATGTTCGTGTTGACCGACTACCAGCCGACGGAGGAACGGGCCAATCGCAAGTTCCCGCTGTTGCTGACGACCGGACGCATCCTCACGCAGTACAACGTTGGCGCCCAGACCCGGCGCACGGACAACATCGAGTGGCTGGACGAGGACCTGCTCGAGATTCATCCCGCGGATGCGGAACTGCGGGGCGTGCGCGAAGGCGACTGGGTATCCGTCGCCAGCCGCATGGGCGAGATATCGCTGCGCGCAACCGTGACGGAGCGGGTCGTGCCAGGCGTCGTCTATACGACGTTCCACCATCCGGACACCGGCACCAATGTCATCACCACGGACCTGAGCGACTGGGCGACCAACTGCCCCGAATACAAGGTGACGGCGGTGGAAGTGCGTCCGGCGAACCACCGCTCTTCCTGGCAGGAAACATTCGGCGTCCGGCTGGAGGAACAGACCGGGCTGCTCCCGCAGACTTGACCGCCGCGAAGAACATACCCGCCAGAGGCACCCCCGCGGCGAACCTGCGTGTCGATGTCGAGGCCGTCTCGACGGACGGTACGCGCCGGGTCAGCGACACCGTCACCATCGAAGAGCCGCTGGAAATTCGCCTGTCTCACGAGACCGGCGCCGGACGCACGGAACAGAGCATCTCCATCACCATGCGAACGCCGGGCAACGACGAGGAACTGGCCGTGGGTTTCCTCGCCGGCGAGACCATCATCGCCAATGCGAGCGATGTAAGGGGGGTGGAGCATTGCGGGCCGCCGAGCCCGGACAAGGGCATCCGCAACGTCATCCGCGTCGAACTCGCGGACCATGTGCGGGTGGATGCCGGCGGATTGTTGCGGCATTTCTACACGACATCGAGTTGCGGTGTGTGCGGGAAGGCGTCGCTCGACGCGGTGCGCGTCCAGATCGAAAAGCGCCTGCCGAGCAGCTTCCGTATCACCGCGGAGGCGCTGAAAAGGTTGCCGGCCGCCCTGCGCGGCAGGCAGACCGAATTCGCCCACACGGGCGGCCTGCATGCCTCCGGAAGCTTCGACGCGTCGGGCACGCTGCTGAGGGTGCGTGAGGACGTCGGCCGGCATAACGCCCTGGACAAGTTGGCGGGATCGTACCTGGCGGAAGGCGGAATTGCGGAGTACGGCATTCTCCTGAGCGGGCGCGCCAGCTTCGAACTGATGCAAAAGGCCGCCGTCGGAGGCGCACCCCTCGTCGCATCCATCGGCCCGCCCTCGTCCCTGGCGGTGGAACTGGCGCAGGACCAGGGCATCACGCTGGCCGGCTTCCTGAAGGCCGACCGCTTCAACGTTTACACGGGCCGGCAACGCATCGCGACGTGAAGGCGGAGGACGTCACCGGCATCGTCTTCTGCGGCGGCAGCGGGCGGCGTCTCGGAGGCGTCGAGAAGCCGCTGATCGAAGTCGCCGGGCGTCCGCTCCTGGCATGGGTGCTGGAACGTCTGCAGAAGCAGGTTGGCAGGGTGGTGCTGAGCGGCACGGACGATGCCAAATACGCACGGTTCGGCTGCGAGATGGTGACCGACCGTGCGCCGGGCGAAGGACCATTGGGCGGCCTTGCAACCGCCGTCGAGGTCGCGAGGACTGAATGGATCCTTACCTGTCCCGGAGACACGCCCTACCTGGCCGAGAACCTGGTCGAATTGCTGGCGGCGGACGCGGAACGCACGGGTGTAGCCGTTCCGCACGACGGGAACCGGCGCCAGAACCTGTTCCTGCTCATGCGCCGCGACCGCGCGGAGTCACTGGTCCGTTTCTTCGAACGCGGGGGCAGGGCGGCGCACCGCTGGCTCGACGAGAACGGCATCGGCGTCACGGACCTGTCCGCCATCGCCGTGTCGTTCTTCAACGTCAATACGCCGGACGACCTCGAAACGTGGCGGCAGCGGGCGTCGGATAGCTGACGCATCGGCAATAGCGTGAAAATTGGATGTGTGACGTCCAATTTTCAAGCCAGGAACACCCGCGTGGCAGACAGCATCTGTTGCGAACGAATTCCCGTTGTGGCGATAGTCTTCGCTCATCCAGGTTGTCAACGTATGGCAATTGGTCAACAGAAACGCTATTTTTAGGAAAACATATCCGAACTTCTACTTCCTGATTTGTCAGAGTACAATTTCCCAAGAGACATCACCGGTTCAGTCCTTCGGCTGGCGCGGCACTTCCCTGCCGTAGTGGTCACCGGAGCGCGTCAGACGGGCAAGACGACGCTGCTGACCAAGCTGTTTCCTGACTATCAGTATGTCAGCCTCGACCTGCCGGCAGAAGCACAGCTCGCGGAAGAAGACCCGCAGACCTTCCTCGCGCGCCATCCGCCGCCGCTCCTTGTCGATGAGGTGCAATATGCGCCCAAGCTGTTTCGTTACCTGAAGGTCGAGATCGACCGAAACCGCAACGCCAATGGCCGTTACATCCTGACGGGTTCGCAGAAACTCAGCCTCATGCGCGAAGTGTCGGACTCCCTCGCTGGTCGATGCGGCGTCCTGGAACTTGAAGCCCTCGCCGTTCATGAACTCGGCGAGGTCTTTGTAAAGCGGGAAGCCACGGCGGGTATCGCCGAAGTGCTTGTTCGCGGGTTCATGCCCCAGCTCTGGAAGGACTTGGCGCTAAGGCCAGCCGACTTCTTCAGTGGCTACCAGGCCACCTATCTCGAACGGGACGTGCGCCAGATCCTCAACGTCAGCTCGCTCCGGGATTTTGATCGTTTCATGCGTGCGGCCGCCGTGCGCAGCGGTCAGCTTCTGAACAAGACTGAACTCGCAAAGGAGGTGGGCGTCAGCGCGAAGACCATCAATGAGTGGCTGGGCGTTCTGGAGGCCACCAATCAGATCACGATCCTGGAGCCGTACTTCGCCAACCTCGGTAAGCGCCTGGTGAAGACGCCCAAGCTGTACTTCAACGACGTGGGCCTGCTGTGCTTCCTCTTGGGTCTCAATCGGCACGTCGTCACTCAGACCTACCTGATCGGAGCAATCTGGGAGACCTTTCTCTATGGGGAGTTGCGCAAGTACCTGGGCATTGAAGCACCCGAAGCATCGGTGTGGTTCTATCGTGATCAATCGCGAGAAGTGGACTTCGTAATCGAACGCGATGGCCATCTGTCCCTCGCCGAGAGCAAATGGAAAGAGATCCCCGCCGCAAAAGACTTCGATCAGGCGATTGCCGCCCACGCGTTGTTGCCCTTGGCGCGCTGGCCGGTGATGGTGTTTTGCCGCACTCGGCAAAGCCACCCCGTCACCGAGAACACATTGGCCGTCGACGGCTTCAGGCTTCGGGATTACATCTGACCAAACCTCGGCTGTGCTCCTCCAGGAGAGTCCTCGGCTGGGGGCGAGGGGAAAACCCTCGCCAATACAATTCGAACTCGAAGGTGTCCGGCGGCGGGGACTGTCCCCGCGTTACCGGCTGTAGTCGGCGTCTCCCGGTTTCGCCTTCGAGCCGTCCGTCCCGGCAATAGCGCGGCTTCTCGGTGCCGATGCGTATTCGCCCCGGAAGTCGCCGAACGGCCCGTCGCGCCACTCCAGCGCGGACTTCAGGCCATCTTCGCGAACGCGGCGACCGAACTCGCCGGCGGCGGTACGGTGCTTCGA
Source organism: Candidatus Azotimanducaceae bacterium (assembly GCA_965203615.1). Lineage (GTDB taxonomy): Bacteria > Pseudomonadota > Gammaproteobacteria > Pseudomonadales > Azotimanducaceae > VXNE01. Next base: position 1,427,921 of record OZ241900.1, on the reverse strand, counting down.
CATCGCTTCCACATCCGTGCCGGACATCAGGCCGGTGCGTATGCCCATGATCTCGTATTGCCGGTTCACGGCGCGCTTGTTGTAGTTCAACTGGTCGTTGTCGATGTGGCCGAGACGGCGCGCGAAGCGGATGGTGAAGTCTTCCAGCTCGTCCTTCGGCTTGGCATAGGTCGCCCAGCCGAAGTCCTCCATCTCTTCGCCGCTGTACCAGTCGCCGGTGTAGGCGAAGGCGCGCGCCTTGCCGGGTTTCATGAACCAGGGCGCCCACATCATGTCCATGGTGCCCTGCGCGCGGACCGGCGGATAACCGACGCGGGCGTCGTCGGCCACCATGCGCATGTCGCACATGGAGGCGAGTTCCGTGGCGCCGGCGAGACACCAGCCGTGCACCTGCGCGATCACCGGCTTCGCGAGTTCCCAGATCAACCAGTGGCCCATCAGGGCATGTCGCGACCAGTCATAGTGTTGCGGGTGCGTGGAACCGGTGTCCGGCATGCCGGACCGATCGCTCGTGTAGTCGCTCTGCTCATCCGGATTCGGCGTCAGATCGTAGCCCGCGGAGAAGGCGCGGCCGGCGCCCTTGAGAATGATGACACCGATGGCGGGGTCCGCCTCGGCTTCGCGCATCGCGTCATACACCTCTCCACGAAGCGCGTGGCTCAGGGCGTTCAGCTTCTCAGGCCGGTTGAGCGTGACGAACGCCAGCCGGTCGTCGGTCTCGTAGATGATGTTGTTGTAGCTCATGACAGTTGTTTCCTCTTCGGCGCGGGCGCGCGATCCAGCCGCGTCGGAATACTATCCGCCCGCGCCGAGGGATGGAAATCCATCTCCGCGTCCTGTCCAATGACAGGTGGTCTCGCGAAGGCGGAAGATGTGTTGCGCGACATCGGAGCACTCGTATCTGAACTTGCGGGCAATACCGAGGATGGCGCCGGCACCTTGGCGAGGCGGGCGCTCGGCGGATTGCGCGCCCACATCGAAACCACCCCGGCGGCCGATATCGAACAAGTGCTCCGCTGGACCCGCCTGCTCATGGGGGCGCGGCCGGGAATCGGCGCCATCAACAGCCTGTTGCAGTACTGGATGGACACCATGCCTCCGGTCGAGAGCGGGGACGATCTGCGGACATCGGCCATCGAGCACTGCGACCGCGTCCTCATCCAGGCGGATCGGGCCTTCGAGATTACGGCGAGCGTGGGAGTCGAGCGTCTGTCTGCCATACCGGGATGGCCGCCTTGCCGTTGCAGGCCCGCCGCACGTTCATCACCGGCCAGGATTCCGAGTACTATTGTCGGACGACGGATGTGGTGGAAACAGTGGGAAACAACCCTTCGGCCTTGCCCGCCGGAATCCTGACTGTCTGCCTCTCGTTGCTCGGCGGATGCACGACGAAACAGGTTCCGGACCTCGACAATTGGGTCGCCGACAGCGCAAACCGTTGCGAGGCGCTAAGCGTCAGCTACGCGGTCGTCGGCCCTACATTGCAGTCGATACTGGGACCCAACTTCCTGCCGCAACTGGACCCATCGACGGGCCGTGGCACGCTTACCATCGAGTTGTACGGCTGCAGGTCGGCACCACTCGCAACCCGTCTCTACGGCCCATACCAGGCTGGGCGCGTCCTCATCGCCCTGGATGGGTCCCAGGCCCCCATAGCGGTTGCGGGCACGGATCGATGGGACTCGTACGTGCTGCATATCGGTGGGGATGATGAACCGTTGACTCGATTCATGAAGACCAATGACGTAGCCACATTTGTTGGACGCAGTACGCTTCCTTTCTCGGTTGAGTCGGCCGAATACGCACTCGAGGGAAAGATCCACTTCGCGAAAGGCAGCGTTACCATACGTGCCCCAAGGATCTGTGCGTCTCGTCCATATGAGCAACCCAGGGCGATTGTGGGTACGGGCCGTGCCGAGTTTTCGCTGTTCCTGGGTACGGAATCCGGCCGGGCCTGCAAACTGGAAGGTGCGCGGGTCGTTATTGAAGGGATCACGCCTTTTTCCGATCTCGGTCTCGATTCGGCGACTGCCTCGATGGAGTATAGGGAAGAGGTTTCCTGGGACTTCACGGTCTGGCGACAGGCCAATCTTGGTCTCAGATGATCACCGGATCGCCCATGGACCTTGAGGCACCGAACACCTTATCCGTTATACGGGACGCATCTTGCAGGCAGACCGGACATTGATGGCGAGCAACGCGTCAAAAGTTGTCCACCTTCGAAGGAAGGACCACGTATCGGACACGCTCAAGCGTATCGCGCTGGAGCACGAACCGGCGTTGCGGCGTTTCGTTGGCGCGCGCCTGCCGGCGCACCCCGACCACGAAGACGTGGTCCAAGAGACCTTCCTGCGCGTGGCACGCCAGAAAGACGTGGAAGAAAAGCTCTCCCGAAGCCTCGACAGTGTCAGGTCGTACCTGTTCTCGATTGCGACGAACGTCATCAGGGACAGCTACAGGAGAGACGTTACACGACGGAAGTACGACGACCTGACGAGGCACCGGGCCAGGGCGGGCGGTCTGGAGAGTTCCGCCGAAGAGGTCGTCTCGGCACAGGAACAACTCGGAAACGTGAAGGCCGCCATCATGAAGCTGGGTCCCGACTGCCGGGATGCGTTCGTGCTGAACCGGTTCGAGGGCTTAAGCTACCGGGAAGTCGCCGACACGATGGGCGTTTCCGTCAGCATGGTGGAAAAGCACATCATGCGTGCGCTCGCAGAAATACGGCGACGTGTCGACCGGGACCAATAATCAACGAAAGAGCCCAACGGAAAAGCCCAACGGAAAAGCCCAACGAAAGAGTTCAACGAAAGAGTTCAATGAGAGTGCCCAGGCGAACAAACAGCTCCGCGCGGCAGACGGAACGTCGTGCCCAATGGTTCGTAATGCGTCTGTATTCCGGCGACATGACTGCCGCGGACGAGTCGGAGCTGCACAGGTGGCTGGCCGAAGACCCTGGCCATCGTGAGGCCTACGAGCACCTGTTGCATCTGCGGGATCTTTCCGGAGACCTGGCCGGTGACAGGGACATTGCCAACGTGACCCGTGGAGCCCTGCGCGCCAGGACGCGAACGACATTCGATCGTCGCTGGTTCGGGTTGGCGGCGGCAGTGCTTCTGGCCGTTGTTACGGGCGTGTTGAGCAAGACGTTCCTGGACACCACCGGCGAAGCCCGGATCCTGGAAACAGCCCTTGGCGAACAGCAGATCTTCATGCTGCCGGACGGTTCCAGCGTCACGCTCAATTCGGGCTCGCGCATTCTGGTCGACTTCGATCCCTTGGGAAGGCGCATCCTGCTGGATTTCGGGGAGATCTTCCTCGCGGTTGCGAAAGACTCCGAACGGGCCTTGACCATAAGGGCCGGCGATCACGTCGTCACCGCGCTCGGCACGAAATTCAGCGTCCACCTGTCGGGCCATCGACTGGAGATCGCTGTGGCCGAAGGAAGGGTCGCCGTCAGCGACGACGACGTTCGTTTCCCGCGACACGCCGAGTCCCGGGCGAGGTTCGAGACCGGAAGCCTGGTCCTGGATGCGGGCTCCGTGGCCACCCTTGAACAGGACGAGCAAACGGTCCAGGAAGACAGCATCGGGGAAGTCGAGCGTTTGCAAAGTTGGCGCAACGGCCGGGTCCGCTTTGAGGACCAGACGCTGATGGACGTGATGAGCGAGGTCAATCGCTACAGTCGGGTGAAGGTTCTGATCGAGGACAGCACGATCGCCGACCTGCGGATCAGTGCGGTACTGAACCTCGATCGGGTCGAAATGACGGGCCAGGTGGAACTGCTGCTCTCGTCCCTTGAGGACATTCATCCCATCGAGGTTGTTCGGCATCCGGACCGCTTTGTGCTGATCGCCGATCCTGCTGAGACGTAACAGGTCCGAGAACGACATTTTCCGTTGAGGATGTAGTCATCCCAGCCGTTCTACAGGAACGCTGGTTCCCGGGGACAGCGACATCGTCACAGCCTCAAGCAGGATGCATATGATTTCCAACGCCTTGAACTCCGACTGGTCTACTCGGCCCGCCATCCCTTGCGCATTCGTTTGCGGACTATTGGCCTTCAACTCTGCAAGCGCCCAGGAAGTTGAGTTCGACATCGATCCCCAGGCTACCGACCAGACCCTGCTCGAAATAGCAGAGGTCGGAGACGTGCAGATCGTGTTCGTTCCGGACGTCGTGGAGGAGAGCGAATCTCCGGAAGTGCGCGGCAGCCAGTCGGTTGAATCGGCAATCGACAAGTCACTCGACGCGACCGAACTGGTATACGAGTTCAAGGCGAAGAACTTCGTCGTCGTGAAGCAGGAAAACGCAGCGGCGCCGCAGCCCAAGGCGGTCGTTCACAACACGGGAGCCGAACCGGTCCTGCTGGCCCAGCTTCAGAATTCCGAGGAGCCCGAGGCACCGGCGGGCGCAACTGCGTCGGACACGGAGGCGCCGTCCCCCGACCCGGATCTCGGCCCGGTCGATGAAATCGTGGTGACCGGCACGCGACTGCGCGACTCGAGCCCGACCTCGCCGGTGCAGGTGTTCACGATGGGCGACATGGAGCGCATGGGGATCAACAGCGTCGAGGGATTCGTTCGCGCCCTGCCGCAGAACTACGCGGGGCACACCCAAACCTCCGCAATCGACAACTCCAGCAGCGTCGGCACGCTCGGCGTAGCGACAGCGAACCTGCGGGGGCTCGGCTCCGACGGCACACTGGTGCTGATCAACGGCCGCCGAACCGCGTCAACTCCGACGCTGCAGGGATCCAATATCAATCTCAACTCGATTCCGTTCTCCGCGATCGAACGCGTCGAGGTGCTCACCGATGGCGCCGCCGCCATTTACGGCGGCGATGCGGTTGCCGGCGTCATCAACTTCATTCTCAGACAAGGCTATGACGCCGAGGAAAAACTCGCCCTGCGGTACACCAACGGCGCCAATGGCGGTGATTCGATGCTGATGGCCCCAAGCTTTGGCGTGGGCTGGGGGTCGGGGTCCCTGAGCGGCAGCCTTCGGATCGAGTCGATCGATCCGGTTGTCGCCGCAGACGCCGGTTATACGACACAGGACTACACCTCCCTCGGCGGATCGGATCAGAGAACGCACGCGGGACCTCTCCATCCCTTCCTGATAAGAAACGCGCTGACCTTTCAGCCTCTCGGCGGCGTCTCTCCCTCGAGAGACGGGACGGTCCCGGTGACGCTCGCAGACATATCCCTGGCGAATCTCGCGCCATACGATTCCCCTCCAAGACACCTGACCGACCAGCGAGAGTCAACAACGGCCTTCGTGTCCATCGAACAACGTCTGGGCGAGTCCATGGACGGCTACGTGGAATTCAACTACGCAGACTACGAGAGTTACGCCGAACGCGGTGGCATCTTCGTCAGGAATGCGCTCGTTCCTCCCGGCAACGCGTTCAACAACACCGGTGTGCCACTGCTCGCGGGCTATCGCTTTCAGACTGAGGCGGAAAGCGGACTGATCGAGCCTTCCACGAATCAATCCGCGACCAATAGCTACGGCGTGGTGGTTGGAGCCATTGCCGAACTGCCATTCAGAAACTGGCAGATCGATTCGTTCGTCAAGTATGCCGAGGAGGAATCATGGATTCGCGCGTTCGACGGCCCCAACGAGACAGAGCTCGCAGCGCGCCTGGCCGATTCGAATCCGGCAACCGCATTGAATCTCTTCGGTGACGGCTCGCAACAGACCGAAGCGGCTGTCGCCAACCTGTTCGAGGTCTCCACGCATCCCTGGTCGCTACCGACAACCGACACCAACGACACCTCGCAGTACTCGATCTCCGCGAACGGCAACCTGCTCTCGTTGCCGTGGGGGAACGTCGCAGGCGTGATTGGTTACGATTACCGGAAAGACGCCCGAACGTTCTCGGGATATCTTGCAACCACATTGCTCGAGACAGCACCGGAGCGGGAGGTTAACGCGCTCTATTCGGAGGTCATGATTCCGATCGTCGGCGATGGCAATTCCATACCCGCAATATACGCCCTGGAATTCCGGGCGGCGGCCCGATGGGAGGAATACGTCATCAACGGGCCGTTCGGGGGTATCGGCAGCCGCGACGAGCAACGGGAGTTCGCCGAAACCTCTCCGTCCGTTGGCATCGCCTGGCACGTCACGCCTGGACTCAAGATCCGTGCAAATGCCGGGGATACCTTCAAGGCGCCGAGACTCGATCAGCTCTTCGTGGCGCCGGACCCAAGGGTCACCTTCTTCTCTACCATCATTCCGGGCTACCTCGCGAGGGCCGGCGTGTTCGTCGATCCCGATACGGGTACGCCCTTCGGCGTCTACCCGACAAACTTCGGAGGCAATCCTGATCTCAAGCCGGAAATCTCGGATACCCTGACCGTGGGCTTCGACTATTCTCCCGAAGGCGCCCTGACCGGATTGCGCATCTCGGCCACCTATTCCCAAATAGATACGCAGCAAGTTGTGGCGACGACCTCGTCCGTGCTCTTCGATGTTCCGGAGGCGTTCGTAGGGGTCGCCGCAGGACGTGACGCGAGCGGGAATATCGTTCAATGGAACCTGTTTCCGGTGAATTTCTCGCTGGAGACGGCGCGCGCGGCGGATTTCGACATGAGTTACGACTTCGAGCCCGGCTGGGGCCATGTCCAGCTCGGGGCCTCCGGCACCTACACCTACGAGCGCAGCCTGACATTCCTGCCCGGCGCTGAGGCGGTCGAGTCGCAAGAGACCCTGAACGGCCCCGACCGCCTGAAGTATCGAGCCTGGTTCGCCTGGAGTAGAGGCTCCTGGACAGCAACGCTCAACATGAATTTCTCGAGCAGCTACGAGAACAATGTCTCGCAGGTGCAGGATCGGGTCGACAGCTATACCTGGTTCGACCTGACCGGGAGTTACGAGTTTGGCGATGGCTGGCAAGCCGATGGAGGTATCCGAAATGCAACGGACACAGATTTCCCGTTTGTCGATCAGCGCCAGCCATTCGATCCGCGACGCGTGGACATCATGGGCCGCACCATCTACGTCGAGGTTTCAAAGTCCCTTGACCTGTTGTGATATTGACGCGAAGGGCGCCACGAACCGGACACGGAGAAGTGTCGTGACAAGGCTGGCAAGAAGCTGGTGTGTCGGCGGACTCCTGGCGCTATGCGCCTGCGGCGATCCCGGCGTACCGGATAGCGATGCCACTGCCGCCCGCACCGAGCCCGGCATGGAGTTCTTTCACGGCAGCTTCGACGATGCGCTCGCAGAAGCCCGGGAACAGGGCAAGAAGGTGTTCCTGGATGTCTACACAACGTGGTGCGGACCGTGCATCGTCATGCAGGAGACGGTCTTTCCCCTGCCCGAGGTCGGCGACTACTTCAACGCGCGATTCGTGAACTACAAGCTGGACGCTGAAGACGAATCGCTCATGGGACCGGAAATCGCGGCGCGCTATGGGGTGAGGGGCTATCCCACCTACCTGGTTCTCGACAGCGCAGGCACGGAGATCGGCCGCGCGACGAGCGGCATGTCCGGAGACCAGTTCATCGCCCTGTTCAGCCAGATGCTGGGCGAGACCGAGTCAAAGTTCGAGACGATACAGGCGCGTTTCGACGGCGGCGGCCGATCGCCGGAGTTGGTACAGGAATACCTGGACGCAGCCATTGTCGATCAGAGCATGGGCGGTGATTTCGACTACCAGCGATTCACGGAGCTGAAGAAGGTTGCGGGCGACTACTTTGCGAGTCGGGATCATTCGAACCTGATCAACGAAACCGATGCGCGGCTCATAGCTTCCTACTGGGACAAGACGCCAAGGGGCGATGCCCTGGTTGAATTCGTGATCGACAACTACGACGCATTCGTTTCGGTTTCTTCTGAAGCGGCCATGAGCCAGTTCGTCCTCAGCGCCACCTGGTACGCGGGGCTGGCTGCCGCGCAACTCGGCGACGGAAGCTATCGCGCTTTCCTCGACGAACTTGCGGAAGAGCCCCTGTCCAAAGCCGTCGCCTACGATCTTGCGCGGGATCCCGAAAGCGTGCTCGACCCCGAGCGAATGCGCGGCAGGTTCCTGATGATGGACCTCGTTGCGAGCGAGGACTGGGGCGCGGTGGCGAGTGAATGGGAACGACGAATTGAGACCGCCGGCGCTTCGGTGGACGCGCAGACCTACAGTAGAGCGGCCCGGGACCTGGCTCACTCCCCCGAGGCAGCACACCAGGCCGTTGCGCTCGAGTACTCTTCCAGGGCCTACGCACTGGACGATTCGGACGTCCTGATCGTATGGGTGTACGTCGGACAGTTGCGGGACTCTGGCCAAGATGGGGTCGCGCAGCGACTGGCGGAGGAGTTTCGAGCTTCCCTGGGTGATTCCGCTGAAGACCAGCGCAAACTTGAGCTCTTCGACAGATTGAACTCTCCGCCTTCGGAATAGTCTTCGCGGCGCTCTGTTCCCAGGGTTTGCGCGGCGAGGGTGGCGCCCGGAGTCCGCCGCCGGGCAGGTCGCCAGGTTTGAGTCCTGCGGAGTTGGCGAACCTGGGAGTCCTCAGCCGGGGATCTTCCCCGCCCGCTGACGCGTAAGTAAGCGCTGGCGTTTCCCGTCGCCGGATGCAAGCCCGCAGGCACTCCTAACGCGTCGGCATGCCCGCCGCCCGATAGGCCGCATCGATGACGCGCATCTGCTTTACCGCGTCCTCGGCGTCGGTCGGCAGTGCCGTGCCATTGCGGACAGCATCGACGAAGGCGTCGAGTTGGTATGCATACGTCGGGCGTTTCGAGAGTGTCTCGCGGGTGGCGTTGCCATCGACGGTCAACTCGATGAAATGCGAGTTCTGGGGCAGCAGCGGATTGTCCACGAGCAAGCTGCCCCGTGCCCCCTGAACGCGTAGTTCGGCGACGTAGTTCTCCTCGATCATGGATCCCAGCGTCGTCGCCACGGCCCCGCCGGCCAGGCGGTGCTCGGCCTTCAGCCAGAGGTCCACGTCGGGATTCCCGATGCGCGCCTCGGCACTGACGACTTCCGGTTCCTGCCGCGTGATGTGGCGCAGCCAGGAAATCGGGTAGCAGCCGATGTCCATCGTCGCGCCGCCTCCCGTCTCGTAGCTCATGCGGATATCGGTCGGTGCGGGGGTCCTGATGCCGAAGCGGGCGTCGATACGCTGGATCGCACCCAAGACCCCCGAGTCGTAGATCTCGATCGCGCGCAGAAAGACGGGGTGGTAGCGGGTGTGGAACGCCTCGATCAGCACGAGGCCGGTTTCCCGCGCGACCTCCGCCATCTCCTCGGCTTCGGTTGCGTTCAGCGCAAACGACTTCTCGCAGAGCACATGCTTGCCGGCGCGCAACGCCTTGATGGCGTATTCGTGGTGGTGGCTGATCGGCAGCGGGTTGTAGATTGCGTCCAGTGTCGGGTCGAGGATGACTTCATCGTAGCTGTGGTAGACCGTTTCGATGTCATGCTGTTCGGCGAAGGCCACCGCGCGAGAGCGATCCCGGGCTGCCACGGCGGCGACCACGACATCGGGGTTGTCGGCGGCCGGGCCGGTCAATCCGCCGGGAGTAATCCGCGCCACGCCCAATGTTCCAAAGCGAAGGGGGCTTGCCACTCTCGCCGTTCCTCAAGCTCGAAAGGGGCATGTTAAAGGGCGGTCCTCGCAGCGTCGAATCTGCGACGGACGGCGAATAACTTTGCGGCGCCGTGGCCCGTTCACCCAGCGCGGCCCGAGCGCGCGCGATCCGAAATCAGCGCGGCTCGCCCCGAATATAGGCTAAGATTCGCCGGCTGTTTTTCTTGGTCCCCGGGAGTTTCGTTTGCCAATGGCAAGGTTCAGGGCAACAGACGGTGAGATCTATTTCGAGCATTCGGGCTCGCGCGCCGATCCCCGCGTACTTTTCATCCAGGGATTGGGATGCCAGGTCGTCCATTGGCCGGAGTCGCTGATTGGAGGCGTGGTGGACGCCGGCCTGTGCGCGGTGACATTCGACAACCGGGATGCGGGGTTATCTCACGGGTCCGATGTGGCGCCCCCATCCCTGACATCGCTGCTGGCGGCGCAGGAGAGTCCCGAGGCCGTGACTCCGGCGTACTCGTTGTCGGATATGGCGCGGGATGCCGTCGACCTGCTCGATCACATCGGCCAGGGCGGCGCGCACGTCATCGGCGTCTCCATGGGCGGCATGATCGGCCAGCGCATGGCCCTAGAGTATCCCGATCGCGTGTACAGCCTGACTTCCATCATGTCGTCCACGGGAAATCCGGGATTGCCGCCACCGACGGAGGAAGCCGTGGGGGCACTGCTCGCATCATCGGGAGTGGAAGACGCCGAGGCGGCCATACCCTTGAGCATCCAGGCATGGCAGGTCTTCACGGGGCCGCACTTCGACTCCGAAAAAGTGGGCGGCGCCCGTTTCGCGCGCCGCGCCATCGAGCGCGCCTACCGGCCGGACGGCACTCTCCGGCAGCTCGCTGCCATTCTCTCCGACGGTGACCGCCGCGCAGACCTCGAAAGGCTTGACGTTCCGACGCTGGTGATACACGGAGACGCCGATCCCCTGGTTCCGCCCGAGGCCGGGCGCGAGACCGCCGCCGCCGTTCCGGGTGCCACGTATCTCGAGATCGAGAAGCTGGGCCACGATCTATCCGAACCCGTGATCGGCGATATGGTGTCCGCCATAACCGCCCACATCCACGATGTGGAGGTCACCCGCTAGCGGCCATCCAGGTTTCCGTCACGAGGTCTGGCACTCTTTCGAACTCGGACAGGTTGTTTGTTATCAGTGGCATACCGAGTGCCAACGCATGAGCGGCGACCCACAGATCGTTGGGACCGATAGGTCGACCAATCGAGTCCAGGTCGGCTCGCAGTTGGCCGTATTTTCGGGCAACTTCGTCGTTCATGTCGGCGATCTCGACCGCCGCCAACCAGTGCTGCAAGCTCACTTGGTTCTCGCGTATTCGCCTTGAACGCCGCACACCCCACTCCAACTCGCCGAGCACGATCACCGATATGCCACAGTGTCGAAGATCCACTTTCGGCATGAATCCGGCAGCACGCGACATTGCATAGATGCAGGTGTCGGTATCCAGCATGACCCTCAATCCAACGCCTCCCGGTCCTCGAGTGGCAAGAGGTTTCGACGAGCACCCGATATCGCCCTCACAAAATCGTCACCGACCCGTGGTGCGTTCTCGAAATAATCGTCCCAATCCTCGTAGACCGGACTCAGGATGACGTTGCAACCTTCCCTTCGAATGCCAACCCGATCCGTGTCGAATCGAAATTCCTGCGGGAGGCGGACGGCTTGGGACCGTCCGTTCATGAACACGCGGGCGAGCTTCCGTGTTCGCGTCGCCAAACCTGATCCGGGCAACCCTTTGCTTGAACTGGACATGGACTTCCCATCGTTCCGATCTATAAGAAACGTAGCATGAATGGTATATATCGACAATACATACCAACCTCTCGCCACGTTTGAATTGGCGCGAGATCATCTGCTGCGCGAGAGGAGGTGGAGGCGCCTCAGCCGGGCCTTCGGCCTGACCTCAGGCCGCGCGCGGGCGTGGCTCGATATCGAACTCTTTCAGCGTGCTTTCCACCGTCGGCCGTGATGTCTGGATGCGCTCGTCGCGCAGCAGGAAGGTGAAGACGTAGCCGAACGCGAGCATCACGACGCCGATCAGGAAGCAGTAGGTGACCGCGCGGTCGGGATACTGGTCCTTCAGGTATCCCACGTACAGCGGACCGAAGACGCCCGCTGCCGACCATGCCGTGAGGATGGTCCCGTAGATCGCGGACATGCGCTCGGTGCCGAACACGTCCGTGACGAAGGACGGCATGGTGGCAAAACCGCCGCCGAAGCAGAGCAGGATGTAGCAGACGAGGATCGAGAAGATCCACGGATTGGTCTCGGTCATCAGGATGCCGAAGACGACGACCTGGCTGCCCAGCAGTATCTGGAACACGCGGACGCGGCCGATGCGGTCGGACAGGAGTCCCCACAACAGGCGCCCGATGCCGTTGCAGAGCGAAGTGACTGCAATGAGCGTCGCGCCGTATTCCGCAAGCACTTCCGGCTCCAGCGATGGATCGGCCAGACCCCAGACATCCTGCAGCAATGGCGACTGAAAACTGATGACTGAGATTCCCGCGGCGATGTTGAAGAAAAACACGATCCACATGATGGCGAATTCCGGCGATGTCAGGCATGCCTTCACGGGGGGCGCCGGTTCCGGCGGGGGTTGCGCAACCGCGCCCTTCTCTTCTTCGCCGTCGGTCCTGATTGGATCGAAATCGGGCGGCGGATCGCGCATGAACAGGGAGACGGGGATCAGGACGCAGGCGAAGATGATGCCGAGCCAGAAGAACACCATGGTCAGGTCATGCTGGGTCTGCACCACCAGGAACGGCGCAAGGCCTTTGCTCAGCAGCAGCGCGCCCACGCCGAAGCCCATCACGGTGATACCAGTAGCCATGCCCTTGTGGTCGGGAAACCACTTTGACGCCGTCGCCACCGGAGTCACATAGCCGAATCCGATACCCGCGCCACCCATGACGCCATGCCCGACGTAGAACAGCATCAGGTTGTTCATTTCGAGCGCGAGGCTGCCGATCATGTAACCGCCGCAGAACAGTACGCTACCCGCCAGGGCAAGTTTGCGCGGACCGAGCCGGGGTAGCACCATGCCCGCCCAGGCGGCGGAGATGCCCAAGGAGAAGATCGTGATGCTGAATGCCCAGGCGGTTTCCCGCCACGACCAGCCGAACTGCTCCACGAGCATTGTCTGGAAGAAGCTCCACGCGTAAACCGTGCCGAGGCATAGCTGCAGAGCCGTGCAACCCGCGAGTATCACGCCGCGCGGGGCATCGGGAATGCGTACGGACATCGCTCAGGCCCCCCGGTCGGTTGACTCAGGTAGTGCCTTGCTGCCCTGCGATTCGCCCCGGGAAAAGTACAGGAAGAGCCGCGCCAGTTGTCCCGCCTCGTCCTTGCGCTCGAGGACCTGGTCGCGACGGGATGCCTCGTCTTCTTCTCTACGCGCGAGCGCCACCGCGTAGGCGAGCACGTCGCGCAGCGGGTTTGCCGCCAGTTTGACGAACCACAGGGCGGCGGCCACGCCCACCGCGAATATGATGCACACCAGGTACAACTGCCGGCCGATGGCGCGCTGGACCTTCAGCGCGATGACACCGGTGTCCATGCCGAGACGGACGGTGCCGGCCACTCCGGCGAGGATCGGACTGCCCACTTCGACGAAATCGCCCATACCCGTGATTTTGCGCTCGACGGTCACTGTTGACGTGGGATCGTCGGCGAGAATCTCTGCTGGAATCCCGGGCACGAACGTATGTGCCAGGAACTCGCCGGTCTCGTCGGCGATGTAGATGTAACTGATGCCCTGGATCTCGACGAACTGGTCGATCAGGGACTGCAGCGCGGCGAGGTCGCGATTCAGCAGGATGTCGACGCTCGAGTCCGCGATGGTCTTCGCGATGTCCTTGCTGTTGTCTTCGTACTCTTCCGACAGGTAATTGTCGACGGTGTAGATGAGGAGGATCGAAGTCGACAGTCCGATGATGCCGAACAGGAAGAGCACGCCGAACAACGTCTTCTGGAAGAGTTTCTGGACCTTGATGTCGGCGATCTTCACGGCAAGTCCTTTCGCTCAGGCGAATCGCTCGCGCCAGTCGTCCAGGGGGACGAAACGCCCTTCGTCGACGACGGTGTAGTAGACCCGCTGCAGACCCTGTCGCCGGTCGGGCCCGAACGAGACGCGCTCCCCGATGCCGAGGTCGTAGTCCTTGATGCTGAAGACGGCACTGGGCAACGCCTCTCGTGAGGGCGCGTCGCCGAGTCGCCGAAGTATCTCCACCAACAGCTTCGCATCGAGGAATCCTTCGAGGCTGACGAAGCTGTGCGGGAAGGGCGCATATGCTTCCGTGACCAGGTGGGCAGGCACTTCCGGGTCGTAGCGCTGCATGAAGTCGCGATACTCCTGGACAGCGCCAATGGAGACGGCCTCGTAACTCGGTACAACCTGGGAGTTCACGAGGAGGTCCGTGTACTGACGGGCGTCCTCGCGTCCTTCGGTGAGCAGTTTGAGGAGATTCTCGCTGCCGACGAAGGACAGGTTGGCGAACGGGACGCGCAAACCGAGGTCGACGGCATCGCGGGCGAACGCGGCGCAGGCCGCATAGGCGCCTATGCAGATCACCGCGTCCGGTTTCGCCGCCTGGAGTATCTCGACCTGTTGGCGCATGGTGCCGGTGAACTTCGCGCCGCGCCGGTACGTCGCTTCCCCCGCGATGCGCTCGCCGTGACGCTTGAGCGCTGCTCGCACCCCGGCCCAGCCGCTGCGGCCATAGGCGTCGGCCTGGTAGAAAACGGCAATGCGTTTTCTGCCGATGTCGACGAAATTGTCCACCAGGCCGGCGGTCTCCTGGCGATAGGAGGCACGCAGGTTGAAAGCGAAATCTCCGTACGGCGGCTCGCGCTGGGGTTGCGCGCCGGTGAACGGGAAGAACAGGTAGATGTCCCGGTCCTGGAACTTCTTCAGCATGGGCAGGACGCGGGTCACCGTCGGCGTGCCGACGTAGCCGAACAACAGGAACACCTCGTCTTCCAGCATCAGCGTCATGGTGTTCTTGACGGAAGGGTCCGGCTGATAGCCGTCGTCGTAGGTCTTGATGGCGATACGGCGGCCGCGAATACCGCCCTGGTCGTTGACGTGCTGGAAGTAGGCGGCGGCACCCCGGTACAGCTCGATCCCCAAGCCGCGCGAAGGCCCGGAGAACGCGGCCGACATGCCTAGCATGATTTCGGTGTCGGTGACGCCGGAGTGGGCGGGCGCCGCATGAGCAGCCCCAACAACACCTCCCCCGACACCATACAAAATGAGCGATCGTCTGTTCACAGGATCACGGCGCCATAGCCCGGCGCATGTTGGCTATGGCCACCGGTGGTTGTCAAGATGGACCCTGCGCGACCTTGCTGGCGCGACATTGGAGGGGAGGGCCGAACGGTGGCTGCAGGCGTGTGACTTGAATGGTCGATCAGGCTAAGGTGCAGGGAAGCGTTAGTCGGTGGCTGAGGGTGTCTGGGCGACGCCGGACCGACGGGATTGCAGCCACTGGGATTCACAGTCGTGTTCGGGGGGTAGGCGTGAGAGCGTGCGGTTGAAGTCGCAAGTCGCCGAGCTCGCCAGGGAGATGTGGGCAGACCTCGCGTCCCCCAAGGCGTTCGCCGCGCTTTCCGCGGGAGGGACGTCGGGGCTCGGACTGGTCGTCTCCCACATCGCGTTCGCGACCTTCATATTTTCCGGGCCCCTGTCGCCACATGCATCCCAGGGCGTGGGGCTCGTCCTGTTTGGGGCCTTCGCCGCGTGTTTGGTGATGGCGCTGGCTGGCGGCTTTCGCGGTGTCATTGCGGCTCTTTCCCCCGCGCTGGTCATCGGGATGGGCATCATCGCTTCGACGATGGACGCGAGCGGGGATGCGCTGTTCGTCAGCGCGGCTGCGGCGCTGATGATCTGCGCGGTGCTCACCGGCATCGGTTGCCTGATGATCGGACGCTTTCGCATAGCCCACGTCGTGCGCTTAGTGCCGTATCCCGTCGCCGCAGGCTTCGTGGCCGGGATCGGCGGGGCGGTGTGCATCGCGGCCCTGTCCCTGATGGCTACGGAATCTGGCCGGGAGACGGTGCCCGCGTTGCTTTGGCGCTGGGGTCCGGGGGTTGCCTACGGGATTGTCCTGTACTGGGCCATGAAGCGGTGGCGCAACCCGTTGATACTGCCCGTCAGCGTCGCGATTGCAGTGGGCGCGTATCACCTCGCGCTGGCCGCGTTGGACATATCGGGCGCCCAGGCGCGCGATATGGGCTTGCTGTTGAGGAGTACGGGAGGCGGAGATCTTTGGCCGGCACTGTTCCCCACCGATCTGGCGCGCGCGGACTGGGGCGCGATCGCTATGCAGATTCCCAACATGATCGCGCTGGTTCTCGTCGCGTTGATTGCGGTCGTCATGAACATCGCCGGGCTGGAAGTGGCGGCGAACCAGGAACTGGACTGGGACCGGGAATTCCAGTCGGGCGGGATTGCGAGCGTGGTAGCGGGGCTCGGCGGGGGAACCGTCGCTACGATCGTCGTGCCGGCGTCGCTCAGGAGCAAGCTGTTCGGCGCCGACACCCGTTTGACCGGGGTGGTGGCCGCGATGGTGATCGGCGGGGCGCTGTTTCTGGGCGACGGGATGCTGGAGTTGGTGCCGACAGCGCTCGTCGGGGGGATACTGGTCTTTGCCGGCGTCGGCATGCTCGACGAGGGCATGTTCAGGAGCTACAGGCGGCTCCCCCGGATCGAGTTCGGAATCGTCGCGCTGATCTTTGTCGCGATCAACGCCTTCGGGCTGCTGGAAGGTGTCGGCGCGGGAATGCTGGCGACCCTGGTGTTCTTTGCGGTTCGACTCAGCCGCATGGACCCCGTCGAGTCGCGTTTCACGGCCCGGGAGCAGCGGAGCAACAAGGCCCGTTCCGTGCCCGACCGCGCCATTCTGATCGACGAGGGACACCGGGCGATTGGCTACCGGCTGTGCGGCTATATCTTCTTCGGCAGCGTCGGTCGCCTGGCGGATCAACTGAGGGAGACCGTGGGCGGTGCCACGAAACCCACGTGCCTGATGCTCGACTTCTCCGCCGTCTCCGGTGCCGACTACTCGGCCATGAATGCGTTGTCCAGGGCGTTGGAAGCCGCGCGCGCGGCCGACGTAACACTGGTCCTCGCCGCACTGCCCGAACACCTGTTGCGCGAGTTTGAGCGCAACCTGCCGGCGTCCACACTGGCGACTGTGATCGTCGAGCCGGATGCGGAGCGCGCTCTCGAGCGTTGCGAGGACATCGTGATCGAGGCATGGAATACCGATGACGACCTGGGGGACCAACGGCGTGCCAGGCTGCTGGAGGAGGCCTCGGCAGACCTTGAGCAGCGCCTCGAACGCCAGATTCGATTCGAGGATCTGATCGACGATCTGAGCGATTGGCTGGAAGCGCGGGAGTATGGCGCGGGCGAGACGCTTGACGGGTCGGGAACCCGCGACGAAGGACTATCGCTGCTGCTGTCGGGCCGCGCCTCGGCCTTCGATGCGAACGGAATGCGCCTGTACCAGTGCGAACCGGGTGATGTGGTGCAGCCTGCGGGCGCCATGGCGGACAGCGTGGCTTCAGTGGTCGCGGAAGAGCCCTGTCGTGCTCTGCTGCTGAAGCCCGCCGACCGGCGATGGCTGGAGACGCACCGGCGGGAGTTGGTCGTCAGGTTCTACAGTTTCGTCGTGGATGTCACCATGCGCAGCCGGACACCGGCGGACAGTGAGGACATCGAATCCGAAGGCCGGGAATAAGCAAACCGGGTTAGCGGCTTACAGGCCCGCTTCGTCTACTGCTCCCGCCAATGCCTCAACATTGTGCCGGTACTCGTCGCTGTCCGCGTAAGCGCCGCTCGCCACGAAACGCACCGCGCCCGCCTCGGCGAAGTCGTGCAGGCGTTCCGCCGCAGCGCCGGCGTCGTCCAGTGGCAAGCGCCCCATGACCACGACCTCGCCGACAGGCCTCCCCTGTGCTGCGCAGGTCTGCGCATACCGGGCGCGCGCTTCGGGCAGCAGTTCAGGCGTCATTCCCGTGGGGAACCAGCCGTCGCCGTACTTCGCGGCCCGCTCGAGCGCGTGGGGCGCGGCGCCGCCGATGTAAATGGGAGGACATGCGGGCCGGGGTCTGAAAAGGAACGGCTGACGGTTCGCCGTGACTTGGTCGTGGTCGAAACAGTCGCGGATGAAGGCGAGGGTCTCATCGGAGATGCGCCCGCGGCGACGGCGTTGGACGCCGAGGGCGCGGAACTCCGCCTCCATCCAGCCGACACCCACGCCGAGCAGCAACCGCTCGCCGGATAGCTCCTGTACGCTGGCGATCTGCTTGGCGACGGGAAGCGCCGGACGATAGGGAAGGATCAGTACGCCGACACCGAGCTTGATGGTCTGCGTGACGCCAGCCAGCCACCCCAGGGCGATGAGAGGGTCGACGTAGCGGCCGCCGGAGCCTTCGGCGTCGTCGGGCGGAATGGCGATGTGGTCCGTGACCCAGATGGACTCAAGACCAGCCTGCTCGGCGGCGCGGGCGCAGGCCGCCATGGTCGCCGGCGTCGACTGTTCGCCCATGTTCCGCAAGCCAACTCCGATGTGCATTTGCCAAGGTCCTCCTGTGCCTGTTGGTTTGCGTGATTACGAACTTGGTATCCAGACCAACTTTCGGATCCAGCCATCCCCCTTGGTCAGGAGATACAGGTCGCCGGCCGCGTCGAGCCCGAGCCGGAGGTCGGCGCGTAGCCCCCCGTGATACGTATTCCCGTATCCGACCACGTCCAGCAACGTGCGCTCCTCGCCGTCGAGCATCACCCGCAGCTCCTCGATCGGCACCGGATGGCCCGGACGCAGCGCGTCTGTCTCGATGGTGAATATCCTGCCGCGCGTGATGTCGGCGAAGACGTATCGGCCGCGCAGCGAGGGAATTCCCGTACCGCGGTAGACGAAGCCGCTGCCGATGGCGTAGCCCTCGTCATGGTCGTATTGCGCCACCGGGTACACGAAGGGTTCCCCGTCGGTGAGCGGGGCTGGGAAGACGCTGCCGATCCCGGCAGTTCCAACTCCAAAGGCGGTGGCAAACGTGCCCTCGCGAAGGCGCCAGCCATAGTTCCCGCCGGCAACGCCCAGGTTGATCTCCTCGATCTGGTCCTGACCGATGTCGTTGATGAACATGCGGCCGTCCTCGTCCCACGAAAAGTGCTGCGCATGCCGGATGCCGTAGGCCCATATTTCCGGCGCCGCGCCTGCGCGGTCCACGAACGGATTGTCTGCAGGAATTCCGTAGGCGCGGTCCTTGCCGGGACTCAGGGGATCGATCCGGAGGATCGCCCCGAGAGGTGTCGCGAGATCCTGTCCGTTGTCCTCCGGGTCATTGGCCGAGCCGCCGTCGCCGATGGAAACATAGAGCAGGCCGTAGTCGGGCGAGTCCTCGGAAGCGGAGGGATTGAACGCGATCGTTCCGATGTTGTGCGTCGCCGCGAACTGCGCGTTGCGGAAGATCTCCCGGGACGTGCCCTCGAAGATGTCGGCGGCGGGGTCGGTCGCCGTCCACTCGCGGATCACATCCGTCTGGTCCTGTCCGCTCACGTAGAACATGAGTTGCCGGAGAGCGGCATCGTCAATGCCGGAACCGAAGCCGGCTGGCACCGCGGTAAACGCCGTGTAGAACTTCCCGTAACCGGGTTTCCCCTCGTCGGCAAACTGCGGGTGAAAGGCGAATCCGAGCAGTCCGGTTTCATTGGGGTACGCGGCGTTGTAGAAGCCGACGTCCTGTGCGTTGAGATCGAGATAGACGAGGGGCTCCCTGCCCGATGCATCGGTCACGTAGAGAATCCCGCGCAGGTCGTTGAACGCCAGCCGTCCGGAGCCGTCCGGCATGGGCATCAGGTACTGGATGCGCGCATACGCGTCGTTGGTGCCGACCGGCTTGGCGGGATCGGTTGTTTTCGGGGCACGCACGAACGGCACGGCCGCGACGACGATATCGCCCTGCGGAATCTCGTCCAGCAGCGGGTTCGCCAGCGGTTGCGGGATTTCTTCGGCGAACGCCGCAACCGGACCGATCAGGAGCGCGGCTACGGTGCGGACGAACGCCTCGGCCTGCATCTACTGAGTGTTTCTCGCCAGGTCAATCACGGTGGCCTCTTCGGACAGCTTGCCGTCCCGCCTGCTGTACCAGTAGGTGGTGAGGCGGTCGGGACCGTGCCATTGGAAATCGGCCTGGTGCATGTGGTTGGCGCCCTCGCGGGCCAGGTTGGTGATGCTTTCGAAACGCAGTTCGAGGCGGTCTTCGCCAGCCTGCACGATCTCCAGGCGCGGCTGGTTTCCGGCCGCGCAATAGTGGGTCATCAGCACGCGGTCACCATCGGCGTGATACACGTTCAGCATTTCGTGGTCGCCGCCGGGCATCATGACCTCGCGCACCGCCGATCCGTTCGCCGTGGGTTTGAAGACGGCGCCGACGACCCCCGTGTCTTCCCCGTTTTCGTCGAGGAAAGTCCACTCCCCTTCGAGCGCCGTGAGTTTCGCCATCACGTCGTCCGCTCCCGCGCTGGCGTTGGCGCAGCACAACGCGGCGAGTCCTGCGACCACAATTGCCGCACATCGGTTTGCTTTCTGCATGGTATCGGTTCCTTCTTCTTCAGTTTGCAAGCGACTACCAAGTATCGATGTAAGGATACTTCTTCTCCGTGCGCGGTGGAGTGGGTGGTAACCGCCGCAGGCTGCTCGTGATCCAGGCGCGGGTGTCGGCGGGGTCGATCACGTCGTCCAGGCCACCGCCGACGCCGGCGTTGATGGCCCTGGCATTTTCGTAGGCGGTGTTGACGCGGCTCTCGAACTCCAGGCGACGCGCGTCGGGGTCCTCGATGGCGGCGAGTTCCTTGCGGAAGCCGAGCTTTACCGCGCCTTCGATATTCATGCCGGCGAACTCCGCGGTCGGCCAGGCGACAGTGAAGAATCCGACCAGGGAACTGGCGCCGCACATTGCCTGCACGCCCAGCCCGTAAGCCTTGCGCACGACCACGCCGAACAGCGGTGTCGTCATGTTGGCCCCGGCATTGAACATCCGCGTGCAGTGGCGGACGAGGGCTGTGCGCTCCACGTCCGGCCCGACCATCATTCCCGGGCAGTCCATCAGGCTCAGCACGGGGATGTCGAAGGCATCGCAGAGCTGGATGAAGCGCGCGCCCTTGTCGGCCCCGTCGGAGTCGATGGCCCCCGCGAGGTGGTGCGGGTTGTTGGCGATAACGCCCATCGGATGGCCCTCCACGCGAATGAACGCGGTGATCACTCCGATGCCGAACTTCTCGCGAATCTCGAGCACGGAGTCCACGTCCGCGATCGTGTGGACGATTTCGCGCATGTCGTAAAGGCGCAGCCGGTTTTCGGGAACGATGTGCCGCAGCCGACGCTGATCGGGGGCTTCCCAGTCGTCGAGGCTGCCCTGGAAGTAGGAAAGGTACTTCTTCGCCACCTCGACGGCCTCTTCCTCGTCCTTTGCGAGGATGTCGACGACGCCGTTCGGCACCTGGAACGACATCGGGCCGACTTCCTCCGGCGTGTAGATACCGAGTCCGCCGCCTTCGATCATGGCGGGCCCGCCCATGGCCACGGTCGTGCGTTCGGTGGCGATGATGATGTCGCAGCACGCCACCAGCGCGGTGTTGCCGGCGAACGTGCGGCCGTTTATGACACTGACCAGCGGCACGAGTCCGGAGAGCTTCGAGAACTGGGTGAACGTGTGCGTATCGAACGCCACGCCCGGTCCCCGCTTGTCGTCGCCCGGCCGGCCGCCGCCGCCCTCTCCGAACAGGACGAGGGGGATGCGGAACCGGTTGGCCAGTTCGAACATGCGGTCCTGCTTGTAGTGGTTGCGTCCGCCCTGGGTGCCGGCGAGCACCGTGTAGTCGTAGTGGACCACCATGGCGCGCGCGCGCTCCTCGCCAAACAGGTCGCCGTTGATCGTGCCGAGGCCGGCCACGACACCATCGGCCGGCGTGTTCCGGCGCAGCGTCTCCATGTCGTGGCGTTGGTGCTGGCGCGCGACGATCAGCGGCCAGTACTCCTTGAATGAGCCTTCGTCGACCAGTTGATCGATGTTCTCCCGGGGCATCCGGTAGCCGCGCGCGTAGCGCTTGGCAACGGCTTCCGGCCGGTTCTCGTCGAGCACGTAGGCGTGACGTTCATAGGTCTGCTCGAGGTCGGGGCGGATGTGGTCGGGGTCGAGCTGTTCCACGGACGCGGTGGCGCCGCCGGTCACGTCGGCCTCCTCGATGAACACGATGGGATAGCCCTCGCGCACCACATCGCCCTGTCCCATGGTGATCTCGCGGACGATGCCGTCGCGGTCCGCGGCGATGACATGCTCCATCTTCATGGCCTCGACCACAGCCACCTGCTGACCTTCTCGGACTTCTTCGCCAATGGCCACGTCGAGCGACACGATGGTTCCCTGGATGGGCGAGCTCAGGCCGCCGGCGCCGTCGGGCGCCGTGATCGGGGGTGCTTCCGGCGTCGCCTTCTGCTCCGACTTGACTCTCGCATCGTGATCGAAGAGCGCGAGCGGGTCGCTTGTGTCCACGCGCGCACCCGCGAAACCGGTTGCAACGCCTTCCCCGCCGTTTGGCTCGGGCGTCTGAACGAAGCGTTGCGGCATGTCGGAGCGCGGTGACGCAAGCTGTGCCAAGTGTTCGTCGACCCAGCGCGTGTATACGCGGCCGGCAGCGAAGTCGTCATGGTCGAGAACGTTGCGCAGGAAACCGATGTTGCTGTCGACGCCGCCGAGCCGGAACTCGGACAGCGCGCGGGAAGTGCGCGCCACGGCGGCACCGAAGTCGGACGAGGGCGAATGGCCGATCACCTTTGCCAGCAGCGAGTCGAAGGCGGCACTGGTCTGGTATCCGGCATAGCCGAAACCGTCGGTGCGCACGCCGGGGCCGTTCGGCGCTTCGTAGACCGTCAGCACGCCACCGGCGGGTCGTACGCTACCGTCCTCGCCTAGGGTTTCCATGTTGACGCGGGCCTGAATGGCGTAGCCCCGGGGCCGGGCGATGTCGGGCGCGTCGAGACCGAGGTCGGAGAGCGTCGCGCCAGCGGCGAGCCGAATCTGCGCCTGTACGATGTCCACGCCGGTCACCTCTTCGGTTACCGTGTGCTCGACCTGCAGTCGGGCATTCGTCTCGATGAACGCGAATGGCCGCACGTTGTCGCCGTTCGAGGCGTCGACGAGGAACTCGAACGTGCCGAGACTGGCATAGCGCTCATTGCCGGCGAAACGGACGGCGTCTGCGATGATGGCGTCCCTCACCTCGTCGGCGAGGCCGGGTGCCGGCGCTACTTCAACGACCTTCTGATGCCGACGCTGCACGCTGCACTCGCGTTCGCCGAGATGCGCGACAGCGCCGTGATGGTCGCCGACGATCTGTACTTCAACGTGGCGCGCGCGCGGCAGGAACTCTTCCACGTAGACGTCGGCAACGCCGAACGCCGCTTGGGCTTCGGACCGGCAACGGGCGTAGGCGGCTTCAATCTCCCCGGGAGCGTGAACCACCCGGGTGCCGCGCCCGCCGCCCCCCGCTACCGCCTTGATGATCATCGCGCCGCCATCGCACGATGCGAAAAACTCCCTTGCCTCCTCCAGGGACACCGGCTGATCGCATCCCCTGAGTACCGGGACACCCGCCGCCGCGGCAGCCGATCGCGCGCGGACCTTGTCGCCGAACAGTTCGAGATGTTCTGGCGACGGTCCGATGAATACCATTTCTGCGTCGGCGCAAAGACGGGCAAAGTCCGCTCGCTCGGCGAGGAATCCGTACCCCGGATGGATGGCGCCACATCCGGCCTCGCGCGCGGCCGCGACGATCGCTTCCTGGTCCAGGTAGGCGCGCGCGCCGCTTCCGGGCAGCGCTACCGCTTCGTCCGCGACTCTCGTGTGCAGGCTCTCGGCATCGTCGACCGAATGCACGGCCACCGTTCGCAACCCCAGTTCGGCCGCAGCCCGGACGATACGAATGGCGATCTCGCCGCGATTGGCAATGAGCAAGGCATCGAAACGCATGGATCCTCCGGAATGTTCATTTCGCGTGCGCAAACGGACGGTTGTGCCCGTTGGAAGGCGGCATTTTACTTCGATGTCGTGCGCTGAACCCGTCGATATTCGTTTGACGTGAGTCGGCTGCTGTTCCAGGCCGGTCAGGCCTTTGCGGGACGGGCATTTGAGGCCCCAGGGCACAGCAACAAACGTGCCATTCCCACGCGAGAACGGGGCAAATGCCCACGTCAAGACTGAAAAAATCGCCGACTGTGCTAATCTTTATATCTACTGGGGAAGCAATAAGAGAAAACTAGGGAGAGGCTACATGGCCAATCGATCACGCACCGATGCTGCAATTGCCCGGACTCGGGAGCAACTGGCGGCAGATGTTGACACGTATCTCAAGTCCGGCAACAGGATTCAACAAGTTCCCATGGGCGTGAGCGGCCAGGGACCCGCCAGCGGCGGCCGCAAACAACTAGTTCTCAAACCCAGGCGGGCTTAGGCCCCCTCTTCACCAGCAGGCTCTAGCGGGCTCGATCAAGGCAAGGCGTTCGCAATCACGCAAGCCCCGCACTTTCATGGAACAAACGTGTCAGGGGAGCGCCAGCGACCCGGCACGACTGTTCCATGGTCGACGAGCGGGGCCGGGCCACAGGCGAAGCCGAAGGCGCCGGCTGTGGGGCACTCGCATGGAAGTACGCATCCAGCGTCGGAGGAAATGTCGGCACTTCCGTACGCGTCAGCGGTTGGGGAAGCTCCCCCGGCTGAGGGCTCCAGGTTCGAAGACCCGAATCGACGGAAAGGTCCCCGGGATGCCTGCAAACCAGTAACCGCCGCGAGATTGGCTCGACCGGTCTCGCGGATTCCTCTGCCCGCCCGATCGGCGGCGGCACGGTCGTGCGTCCGGTCGTGAGTTACCGCGCACGGTTTTGAGCGTGCCCGCACCGTCGCATCCGTTCGACCCACTCCGTTCGACGGCGCCCCTCATCGTCTACGTCGATATCAAGAGTCCTTACGCGTTCGTTGCCAGGGATCCGACGCGACGTCTTGCCGAGCGCTTGGGGATTCGTGTCGATTGGCGCCCGCTGACCCTGGACATCCCGAGCTATCTCGGCTCCGCTCGACTCGACGACAGCGGCAGGGTCGCCGAGGCAAACCGTACGCCTTCCCAGTGGCGCAGTGTCCGATATGCCTATCGCGATGCGCGGCGCTACGCACGCCTGAGCGGATTCACCCTGCGCGGGACCGTGAAGATCTGGGACACGTCTCTCGTTCACATCGGCATGATCTGGATGAACAGGCAGGACGACGATGCGGCGCTGGCGCGCTATCTCGACATTGTCTACGAGCGCTTCTGGAGGCGTGAATTCGACGCCGAGGACGCCGCCGCCGTTACGTGTGCGGTGTCGGAGGCGGGCGGCGACCTGTCCGGATTCGATGCGTTTCTTCACGGCGCCGGCCGCGAGGAGCACGACGCCATGCAGACCGCCATCTTCGATGCGGGGATCTTTGGGGTGCCAAGTTACGTGGTCGACGGCGACCTGTTCTTCGGACGCGAGAATCTGCCCATGGTGCGGTGGCTACTGACCGGACGCCGGGGACCCGCACCGGACGTTGCCTATTGCCGCATGCCGGATGGCTGAACCCTACACATCGGATCGCCCGTTGGCGGTAGTGCTGGACATTAAGGACCCGCATTCCTACCTCGCCAAGGACCCGACCTGCGCGCTGGCCGACGAGCTTGGGCTCGACATCGACTGGCTGCCCTTCGTCTCCCGGCCATTGCGCCGCGCCGCTCGCGGCGGCGAGGATCGAGGTTCGCGCCATCGGCGTTTTCGCGCCGCCTATATCGAGCGCTCCATCCAGCGCTACGCCGGCGTCAGACGCATCACCATTAGGGACATCTATCGCGCGCCGGACTCGACCCTCGCGGGAATGGGCATGCTGGCCGCCCGGGCGCATTCGGAAAGGGCGCTCCGGAACTACCTCGACCGGGCCTTCAGACAGTACTGGGAGGACGGACTCGACATCGAGGATGCGGATGTCATCGCGGGGCTGTTGTCTGCGGCCGGCGCGGGCACGTTCGAGCCGGACGGGGCGCGGTTCGATGCCTTGCAGGAAAGCCTGGCGGCCGCGGGCGTGTTCGAGACTCCCGCGTATCTCATCGACGATGACATCTTCCTGGGCCGCGCCCACCTGCCGATGATTCGCTGGATTCTCGCGGGACGCGCGGGCCGTCCTCCCATCTGAGGTACGCCGGCGGGCTCCCTCAGTGCAGGATGTCAACCGGATGCGACTGGCCTGTTCCGCGGTCGCTCAATTGGCGCATCTCGGGGACCAGTCCGGAAAGCGTCTCCCGGCGGTACGCCGGCGCGGGATGCGTGCTGAGAAAAGGCACCGATATCCCCCCGCCGACCTTCCCCATCTTGTCCCATAGGGTGACCGCGGCTGCGGGATCGTATCCCGCCAACGCCGCCAGTTCGATCCCGATGCGGTCCGCTTCGGACTCGGCGGCCCGGCTGTTGGGCAGACTGATCGCGAGATTCGCGGCAAGCGCCGCACGCGAGAGATCGCGATCCTCGACATCGAGTATCGTATCCGCCGCGATCAGGCCCACGGCGGTGACCAGTGCGATGGACATGCGTTCGGCGGTGTGATTGGCGATGGCGTGCGATATCTCGTGGCTCATGATCTGTGCGAGTTCGTCATCGGTCGGTTCGAGCCGTACGAACAGGCCGCTATAGACCGCCATCCTGCCGCCCGCCATACACCAGGCGTTGACGGTCCCCGGTTCGTCGATGATCGCCACGCTCCACTGCCAGCCGGCAGTATGGGGGTAGCGCGCCACCGCCTCGCCCACGACGCGCCCGGTGACCGTCCGCAGGCGATCCGCCAGCAGCGGGTCGTTCAGCAGCCGGTCCTCCCGGGATAGTTGCTGCACGGTGCTGATGTAGGCCTTGCGCGACTCCACGATCGCGGCTTCCGGCGAGATCACCATCAATTGGGTGCGTCCGCCGGGACTCGTGACGCATCCGGCGAGCGCGATGGCCGCCAGCAGTAGCAGGGCGACGGAGAGAGGCAAGATCAGTCGAGGCCGGGCCAGCCGGGAAAGATCGGTTCGCGTCGGCTGCGTCAGTCTCAGCATCGTTCAGTCACCCGAGGCCGTCGGATGAGATCGTACCGAGGACGGTGTTGATGTCGGTCATCCACTTCTCCTTGAATCCGGGTGCTACGTTACCACCCAACCCGTCCCGTCACGAAGGTGCAAGGGCAGGCATCACTTCCTCGGTCAGCAGCATGAACGACGAATGGCTGAGTGGCGCGGCAAGCAGGTAGTCGAGGGGCAGTTCCTCCTCCAGCCGCTTCAGTTCGTCGATGACCCGTTCCGGCGAGCCGTGGATGATGGCTTCGTCGACATACCGCTCCACCGGGTCGGCGTTTCTTTCCCGGCGGCGAGTCGCGTACGAACCCACCGTCCAGCGCGCGCCCGCCCGGGCGATCTCCCTGCCCTCGGCATCGGTCCTGCCGATCGCCACGAGACGCGCCATGGGGGTGTCCTGGTCGTTGCGGTGGCCGTGTTCGGCGAGTTCGCGTCGATACGCACGGTACTTCTCCGCCAGCTCCCCGTGAGACGAGTGCGGGTCCATGAGGATTGCGTGCCCCTGGCTTGCCGACCAGGCGATCGCCTTCGGCGAACTCGACGCGATCCATACCGGCGGATGGGGTTTCTGCAGCGGTTTCGGCAACACTTCGACATCGCGGTATTCGTGAAACTGGCCCGCGTAGTTGAGTCGATCGCCGCGCCAGGCCCGCAGCACGATCTCCACGTTCTCGCGAAATCGCGGGTACGAGTCCTCCTGGGTTACGCCGAACACCTCGAACTCCTTCCTGTCGAAGCCCCTGCCCGCGCCCCAGTTGACGCGGCCGCCGGAGAGCACGTCGAGCAGGGCGACCTCCTCGGCGAGGCGCGTCGGGTCGTAGAAGGCGGCCAGGGACACGCCGGTACCGATCCTCAGGTGACGGGTGATGCCGGCCACGTGCATGCCCATGAGATGCACCGATGGACAGACGCTGTAGGTCGAGAAGTGGTGCTCCGCCAGCCAGACCGCGTCGTAACCGGACGTGTCCATGATGCGGATACGGTCGAGGGCGCGTTCGTACACGGTTGGCAGCGGGACGCGCCGCCCGGGCCAGCTAAAGAACTGCAATACGCCGAATTTCAACGGTCTCGTCTCGTGCGATGGCGATCGAGCGCGATCCCTTCCGCTTCGTGCATCCGTTTCGCGCCCTTTTCAACGTCCAGGCCCCGCCGCCGCGATATTATGACGAACCAAAGCGGTCCCCGTTAAGTCAATAACTTCACCCGAGGCAGCGGAAAAGCCACCGTGAACAATCCCTATCCCATCATTCCATGGCCCCTCGTGCGCAAGATGGAGCGCGCGGAGGGTGTCTACCTGTACTCGGACGACGGACGTCGCATCCTGGACGCGGCGGGCGGGGCCATAGTGACCAATATCGGCCACGGGCGTGAAGAGGTCGTGCAGGCCATCGCCGAAGTGACCCGGCGCGAAGGCTATGTCATTCCACCGTGGCTCACGCCGTCGCGAGAAAGGCTGATGGAACGCCTTCAGGCGGATTGGCTGCCGGCGGAATTCACGCACGCCCATCTCACATGCGGGGGTTCCGAGGGTATCGAAACCGCCATGAAGATGGCATTGCAGTATCACTACGCGCGGGGACGGCCGGAGAAGTCCAGGATCGTGGGCCACTCGGTGTCCTATCACGGCACCACCCTGGCAACGACGGCCGTCGGCGGGCACGAAGCGCGCAAGTTCGGTCTGGCGCACGCGCTGCCGGAACACCCCACTTCACCGACGCCCGATCCCCTGCGCTGTCCCGGCGACGATCCGGCAAGCTACTACATCGAGGCGTTCGAGCGGACGATCGGGCGGGAAGGCCCGGAACACATCGCCGCGTTTGTCGCGGAGCCGATCATCGGTGCCAGCGCGGGTGCAATCGTCCCGCCGGATGACTATTGGCCGGCCGTGCGCCGTATCTGCGACGCCAACGACATCCTGCTGATCGGCGATGAAGTAATGACGGGTTTCGGCCGCACGGGACGGGAGTTCGGTCACCAGCACTGGCCGGTTGCGCCGGATATTTTCGTTTCCGGGAAGGGACTGACCGGCGGCTACGCACCGCTCACCGGCATATTCGCGACGGATGCCGTCGTCGCGCCGCTCGCCGATGCGGGCATGACCGTCATGTTCCACACTTTCGCCGCGCATCCGGGGGCGTGCGCCGCCGCCGACAAGGTGCTGGAGATCATGACGCGCGAGAACCTGGTCGCGCGCGCGGCGCGGGTGGGCGACGAACTGCGGAGCGGTCTTTCGGCCGCGCTATCGAATCACCCCCACGTTGCCGAGGTGCGAGGCCGCGGGCTCCTCATCGGTGTCGAGTTGGTGCAGGACCGCGCCACCCTTGAACGGTTCCCGAAAGAAGCCAATGTCACGGCCCATGTGGTCACTTCGGCGCTGGGACGCGACGTGTTCGTGTACGGCGGCGGGACCGGGGTGGCACGGGACGTAATCGTGCTTGGGCCGCCCTTGACCATCGACGGCAACCATGTCGACCAGATAATCGCCGCGCTCTCGGGCGCCATCGACGACGCGACGCGCTCGTCATGATCCGTGGCGACGGAAAACCCTGGCGAGGCCGTACACATAGGCGTACTCAGCACAAAAAAGGATCAAGGACGTGCAAGGACAAGTAGTTACAGTTGGCCTCGTTGTCGCTACGTGCATCACGCTGGCGGCGTTCACCGCGATAGCTGGCGATGACTCGGACAGGAAGAAGATGGGCCGCACCATCGACATCGAGCAGATGAAGGCCGGTGCCGCCGAGCGATTGGCGAAACTGGATGCGGACGGCGATGGAAAGGTGACGCCCGAGGAATTCGCAGCCGCGCAGACGGACCGCGGTGAAGCCCGCGGAGAAGGAAAGCGTTGGCGCGAGGCGCGGGAGCGCCGGGCCAGAAAGATGCGCCAGGGTATGCGGGAGCGGCGTGGAGAAATGCGCCGTGACCGGCGTGCAATGCTCTCGGGTCCCGTATTCGATGCCGCCGACGGCGACGGCGACGGCAAGCTCTCGAAGGAGGAATTCGAGCAACTTCCGCAGGCCGCGCGTTCCGTTGCGCAGCGGCGCGCCTTCGACCGCCTCGATGGCGACGGCGATGGCGTCCTGACCGCGAGCGAGATCTCTCCCAGGATTGCCATGCTCGAGAAGGCGGACGCGGATGGGGATGGAAAAGTCGGCCGCGACGAAATGCGGGCCCTGCGCAAGGCACACGCCTCGGGCGACGGGAAGGAAAAGCGCGGCTGGCGCAAGATCAGGAAGTCCGGCGACGCGGATGCGGACAAGACCGAATAGTCGTCTTGGACGAAGTATCGGACGAAGAACTGATGCGTTTAGTCCAGACCGGAGACCAGCAGGCGTACACGCGCCTGCTGGACCGGCATCTAACCAGGGTTCACGCCTACGTATTCCGGATGACGGGCAATCGCGCGGATGCGGAGGACATCGCGCAGGAGACATTCCTGCGGGTGTGGCGCCGGGCGCGAACCTTCAAGCCCGGACGCGTCCGCTTTACGACCTGGCTGCATCGGATCGCGCATAACCTGTGCGTGGACGCGTTTCGCAAGCGGCGCGATACGGTGGATACCGAAGTCGACGCGATGGCCGACGGTGCGCCCCCTGCGGACGAACTGAGCGCGGTGGAGGAACGTCGAAGGGCGGTTCACGCCGGCATCGCCACGCTTCCCGAGCGGCAGCGGTCGGCGCTGGTGCTGTGCCAGCTCCAGGGCCGATCCAACCGGGAGGCGGCGGAAATCATCGGCGTTTCGGTGGATGCGCTGGAATCGTTGATCGCGCGCGCGAGGAGAACGCTGAAGACGCGCCTCGCGAGTCACATGAATCTGGAGGGAGTGTGATGACGAACGAAGAGTTTTCCGATTGCCTGGACCGGTACGGCACGGACCTGGAGAACTGGCCGCGCGAGGGTCGTTCGGCTGGCCGGGCGTTTGCGAATACGGATGCCGGTCGGCGGCAACTGGAGGCGGCACGCGCATTCGATGCATTGCTCACCGAGACGCTGGTGGTGCCGGAACCGCTTGGCCTGAAGACGCGGATCCTCGCGAACACGGACTCCCGATCAGACTTTGTCTCCTGG
Source organism: Candidatus Azotimanducaceae bacterium (assembly GCA_965203615.1). Lineage (GTDB taxonomy): Bacteria > Pseudomonadota > Gammaproteobacteria > Pseudomonadales > Azotimanducaceae > VXNE01. Next base: position 1,397,071 of record OZ241900.1, on the reverse strand, counting down.
CTCGTGGGGCCGTTATGGCGACCCGTCGCCCTTGCGGCGGCGCCGCTTGCGGTGGGTTTCACGCTCGGCTTCACCTATCCCGAGATGGACAGCCTTGAACTTGAAGAGGCCGTCGCGGTCATCGCCTTCACCGAGATCGAGGAAGCGAACGGCAACGGCAACGGCGAGGAGCTCTGAATGCGTAACCGGTGGCTCATAGGGGCACTGATCGCCTCGGTTGTTGTCAATCTGCTGCTGGCGGGCTTCGTTATCGGGCGTGCTTCGGGGGACTTCGGCCTGCGGGGCGGATTCGGCGCGACGCCGAAGATGCCGCAACTCATGTTTCTCGAAGAAGAACGGCGGCGCGAGGTGATGCAGGATCTCAGGGTCCGCAATGGACTCAGGCCCGTTCTCCGGGAGCTTCGCCGGTCGCAGCGGGACATTCGCGCCGCGTTCGTCGCCGAACCCTTCGACGAGGAGGCGCTATCCGAGGCGCTGGCGGAGTTTCGACGACACCTGGAGGCGAGCCAGGCGCTCAGTCACGGGAAACTCGTCGCCGTGGCGGCGAGGCTCTCGCCGGAAGAACGGCGCAGGTTCGCGAGTACCATGGATCGACGCCACGGGCCGCCGAACAAAAGACCGCCCCGGCATGAACGTCAGCAGCGCACACCTTCCAGTTCCAGCAGGTAGCGCTTCGTCTCTAGCCCCCCGCCGAAACCGGTGAGGCTGCCGTCGGAACCGATGACGCGGTGACAGGGCAACACGATGGGCAGGGGATTGCGGCCATTGGCGGCACCTACGGCGCGCACCGCGCTGGGCTTTCCGATTTGCGCCGCGATTTCGCCATAGCTGCGCGTCTCTCCATAGGGAACGGTCGCGAGCGCGTCGAGTACCTCGAGTTGAAACGGTGTACCGGTTGGTCTCAGGTCAAGGTCGAACTTCCGGCGCCTTGCCGTGAAGTACTCCTCGATCTGGGCGGCAGCCTGGCACAGGAACGGCGCGTCTGACGGTTCCCAGTCCGCTTTCGGCTCGACGCGCTTTGGTCCGCGCGAAAACGCAATCAGCGACAACGCATCCGTGCCGGCCAGCAGGAGTCTGCCGACGGGGCTTTCCATCCATGTGTAGTGCACGTTACGCATCCCCCTTGGTCTCGGCCGAATACCCCCGCCAAAGGTACATGACCGCGTAGGCCCGCCACGGGCGCCAAGGCTCCGCTCGCTGCAGCGCGCAGCGAGCGTTGACCCCGAGCACCTTGCGCACCGCCCAGTCGGAGGCGGGAAAAGCGTCTGGATCTCGGGCAACTCGCATGGCGACGTATTCGGCGGTCCAAGGGCCAATGCCATCGATACCCAGCAGGATTTCGCGTGCGGCGGGTGGATCGAGCAGGAATGCGTCTCCCCGATCGAGCACCGCGCGGGCAAGGTGCCGCACGGCCGCAGCCCGCGTGCCGGGTATGCCGATGGCCGCCACGTCGGCGTCCGCAAGCGCCGGCGCTGCCGGAAAGCCACCGTCACCGAACGTCTCGACGAGACTGGAAGCCAGGTCGGTGGCGCGGTCGATGCTGACCTGTTGTCCCAGGATTGCCCGGACCGCGCCTTCGAAACCGTCCCACACGCCGGGGACGCGAATACCGCGCGCGGCACGGGCCAGGGCCAACTCCGGGAACGCAAGCAGATGTGACTCGATGGCTTCCGGGTCCGCGTCCAGATCGAATACGCGTCGAACCCGCGCGAGGAGATCCGCGGATTTGTCGGCGAGTACGCTCGGCACCTCAAGCACAAGGGCTCCGTCGCGACATGACACCGAGATGCGATCGTCACCGACCCGTCGCCAGTACGTCAGGCCATGCACGCCTTCCAGGCCGGCGAGCGCGCGGCGGGCGAGGAAGGAGAAGACCCAGTCGGCATCGAACGGTTCGCGCGCCGGCAGGCGCAGGCGTATCCGGGAAGCGCTTTCGCTCGCGTGCTTGCGGCGCACGGCGCTTGGTGGGCGTCGGAATACGCGCGAGAACTCGTCGTTGAAGCGGCGTACGCTGCCATAACCGGCCGCGCGGGCCACATCTGCCATGGCGAGATGCGTTTCGTCGACGAGACGTTTCGCGAGGGCGATCCGGCGCATCCGGGCGAGCCCCTTGGGGGTGGTGCCGAGTTCCTCCCGAAACAGGCGGTTCAGGTGCCGTTCGCCGACACCGAGTTCCGCCGCGAGGGAGCGTACCGGGCGCCCGCCAAGATAGCCGCTGTCGATCATGCGAACCGCGCGCACTACGGTCTCGCTGCCGATTGTCCAGGCAGGCCGCGGGCTCTCCCGTTCCGGGCGGCAGCGCAGGCAGGGCCGGTAGCCCGCCTCTATCGCCGCGGCGGAAGTGGCGAAGTAGCGCACGTTCTCTTCGGCCGGAGTTCGTGCGGGGCAGATCGGGCGGCAGAACACGCCTGTGGTCAGCACACCGACGACGAAGTGGCCGTCGAAGCGAAGATCCCGCGATATGCGGGCTCGGCGGCAAATGTCGGGGGCTGGCAGCATGGGGCCAATATATGCCATCGCGAAGCGTTCGAGTTCGCCAAAACCGGACACGTGGCACAACTTTTCTCCACCGCGCGGGTTGATTGCCGCTCCCGACAAGAGCGGTGCGCGAGCGATCAGTTGCGCGTCACGCAGACTGAAATTGGGCCGTCGTTGAACTTGCCCGTGCCGTCACGAGGCACGCGATGAGATGGCCCATCGTGGATTCCTTCCATTTTCATTCCGGCGAGATTGCCGAGTCGGATACCTGCCGAAACCTGGCCCGGCGGTGCTATGGTTGCCGTTCCGGACAGGAGCGGTAGATGCGCGAAGAGGAACTGCTGATCGAGCAGATTGAGATCGGGCCGATGGCGAACTTCACCTATGTCGTCGGCTCGCGCAGCACCCGCGAAGTGGCCATCGTGGATCCCGCCTGGGACATCGACGCATTGTTGCGGCACCTTGCGGAGCGTGACTACAAGCTCGTTGCCGCGCTCGCGACCCACTACCACCCGGACCACATCGGCGGCGGCATGCGCGGTCACAACATTGCCGGCGTCGCGGAATTGCTGGAGAAATCCCCGGTGAAGATTTACGCGCACAGGCACGAGGCGGACGGCGTGAAGAAGGTCACGGACATTTCGGAGTCGGACATGGTCCGCGTCGATTCCGGAGACACCTTGAAGATCGGGGATATCGAAGTGGAGTTCCTGCACACGCCGGGACACACGCCCGGCTCGCAGTGCTTCCGCATCAAGAACACCCTGGTGTCCGGCGACACGCTGTTCATCAATGGTTGCGGGCGCGTCGACCTTCCGGGCTCGGACCCCGACGAGATGTATCACAGCCTGCAGCGGCTGAAGTCCCTGCCGGACGATACGCTGCTATTGCCGGGACACAACTACAGCGCTGTCCCGAACGCGACCATGGCCGACTCGAAGCGCCAGAATCCCTACCTTGCCGTCAAGGACATCGACACTTGGCGGCAGATGATGGGGTGACTCAGGGCAGCAGGTGCGCGACGGCGTCGCGTTCCTCCTGCAGCTCTGCTTCGGTGGCGCGCATTTTCCCGCGGCTGAAATCGTTGATGTCGAGCCCTTGGACGATCTGCCAGTCGCCGTCCGCGCAGGTGACGGGAAACGAGTAGATCAAGCCCGCTTCGATGCCGTAGCTGCCGTCCGAAAAGACGCCCATGCTGACGACATCGTCGGCTCCGTGGACCCAGTCGCCGATGTGCCCGATGATCGCGTTGGCGGCCGAAGCGGCGCTGGACGCGCCGCGGGCTGCGATGATGGCCGCCCCGCGTTGTTGCACCGTGGGAATGAACTCGTCTTCGTACCAGGCATGGTCGACCAGTTCCATCGCCGAGGTACCCGCCACCGTCGTGCGATGGAGGTCGGGGTACTGCGTGGCCGAGTGATTTCCCCACACCACAAGCCCCCGCACGGCATCGACGTGCGCGCCGGTCCTTGCCGCGAGTTGCGCCTTGGCCCGATTGTGGTCGAGACGCATCATCGCGGTGAAGTTGCGCGGGTCGAGATGCGGCGCGTTGCGTTGCGCGATCAGGCAGTTGGTGTTCGCCGGGTTGCCGACGACCAGCACCTTCGCGTCCCGCGACGCGTGCTTGTTCAATGCCGCGCCCTGGGCGGAGAAGATCGCGGCGTTCGCCTCAAGCAGGTCGCCGCGCTCCATTCCCGCGGTACGCGGCCGGGCACCGACCAGGATTGCGATGTCAGCGCCTTCGAAGGCGATGTTGGGATCGTCGGTGGCGGTGATCCCGGCGAGCAGGGGAAAGGCGCAATCCTCCACTTCCATGATGACGCCCCTGACGGCGTCCATCGCCGGTGGAATCTCGAGGAGCCGCAGTTCCACGGGCGTGTCTTCGCCCAGGAGCTGCCCAGATGCGATCCGAAACACGAGCGCGTAGCCGATCTGGCCCGCCGCTCCCGTCACCGCGACCGTTACCGCATCCGCCATTGCCGCCTCCCGCGTCCTCGAAGGGTCGGAAATTCTATCGACTTGGTGGAGCCGGTGATACAGGACCGCGGACGCGGTGCGGGATATATACTGGCCGCGAGCCAACCTGCGGCCCCGCGAATGGATGAATCATCCACAGGATTCGGGAACACCGGACAGTTCACTTGTTCTAAAGCCCCACAGCTTGCCGTTAGGGAGCCATCCCCATGAGATCAACGACGTTCTATTGGCGTAGCCTTTGCATTGCGGCATTGGTTGTCACGCACGGAGCCGTGCTGGCCGAAGAGACGGAACAGGCCGAAGCGCAACTTGAGACCGTGGTCGTGGTCGGCACGCGTGCCGCGCCTCGAACCGCTACGGATGCGCCGGTGCCGGTGGACTCCATCGACGCGGACGCGCTGATGGGACAGGGCAGCGGGGACATGTCCAACCTGCTGCGCACGACGATTCCCTCGTTCCACGTCAGCACGAACCCGTCCCGCGACGCAGCCGCCCTGCTGCGGCCGGTCAACCTGCGCGGCCTGGCGCCGGACCACACGCTGGTGCTGGTGAACAACAAGCGCCGCCACCGCGGCGCCGTCATCCAGTGGATCTCCAATGGCGCGTCCGACGGCGCCCAGGGACCGGACATTTCCGCCATCCCCGCAGCCGCCATCAAGCGTGTCGAGGTGCTCCGGGACGGTGCCGCGGCGCAGTACGGTTCCGATGCCATCGCCGGTGTCGTCAACTTCGTACTGAGAGACGACGACGAGGGCGGCAGCGTCGAGGCCAAGTACGGATTTCACACCGAAGACACTTCCGAGGACGTGACCGTGATCTCTGCCAACCGGGGTTTCGGTGCCGGCACCGGGGGTTTTGCGAATGTGAGTCTTGAGTACACGATGTCCTCGTCCACGGACCGAAGCGTGCAGCATCCGGATGCGGTGGCCATGCAGGCCGTGGGCGTTTCAGTGGCCGATCCGGCCAAGCCGTGGGGCGATGCGGAAGTCGAGGGCGGCCTGAAGGCGTTCCTTAATACTGGCTTCGAACTCGACAATGGCGTGCGCGGCTACGCGTTCGGCAACTACACGACCCGCGATATCACCACCGCGTTTTTCTATCGCTCGCCCCAGGGACGTTCCGGCGTCTATGTCAGCGGCGGCAAGATCCTCATCGGCGGGGGACCGGACTGCAAGGCGAGGTACGACTACGACGCCACGCCGGAAAACGTGGTGATCGTCCGGGACCTGCTCGGCGCGGACGGTGCATGTTTCGCGTTTGCGGAAATCCTGCCCGAAGGGTTCACGCCGGCGTTCGGTGCCAGCATGACCGATATGTCGGCGGTGGGCGGCTTTACAGGCGTTCTGGACAATGGCCTGACCTATGACGTCTCGGTGAGCCATGGCCGAAACAACCTCGACTTCTTCATTCACGAGACGGTCAACGCCTCATACGGACCCGCAACTCCGCGCTCCTTCGACATCGGCGCAAACGCGCAGACGGAAACCAACGTCAACGTGGACCTGACCTATGCGATGGATATCGGTCTGGCCTCCGACCTGAACGTGGCGTCCGGCTTCGAGTGGCGGGACGAGGGATTCAAGATCGTCATGGGCGAGCCACTCTCCTGGGATACGGGACCGTTCGGCGCCGACGGCTTTTCCGCCCGCTCGAATGGCTTTGGCGGCTTCAATCCCGCCAGCGCCGGGAAGTGGGACCGGGCCAACATCGCGGCCTACCTCGATCTCGAGGCGGACGTGAACGACTACCTGCGGCTCGGCGGCGCGCTGCGCTGGGAGGACTTCGACGACTTCGGGTCCGTGGTCAACTACAAGCTGGCGGGCCGCCTGCAGATGAACGACCTCGTGGCGGTGCGCGCGTCCGTCGGTTCCGGATTCCGCGCGCCCACGCCGGGCCAGCAGAACGCCAACAACCTCTCCACCGTGGTGGATTCCGCCACCGGCGTTTTCCGGGAGCAGGGTACGGTGGCCTCCACGAACCCGGTCGCGCTGGCGCTCGGCGGCGCGCCGCTCGATGCGGAAAGCTCCAACAACTTCACCCTCGGGTTCCTCGTCCAGACCGACGGCGGCCTGGATCTGACCGTCGACCTGTTCCGTATCGACCTCACGGATCGCATCGCCCTGTCGGACAACCTGACGGTGACCGACGATCTGCGTGCTGATCTGATCGGGGCTGGAGTCGCGGCGGCCCAGGACTTCAACCGGATACGCTATTTCACCAATGACTACGACACCCGGACCACCGGCTTGGACATCGTGCTGACCCGGCGCTTCGACACGGACCTCGGGGTCACGAACCTGCTGGCCGGATTCAACCGGACGCTGACCGACATCACGGAACTGGAGCAGGCTTCGACCGCCAGCCGCGTGGCGGCCATCGAGCGGGGCGCCCCGGGTTCCCGGATCAGCCTGGCGATGAACCATGCTACCGGTGCCTGGGACCTGGCTGCGCGCCTCAACTATTTCGGCAGTTGGTTCGACTCCGACGACAACCACTACCACGACGGATACCAATATCTCGACGTGTCGGCGAAGTACTCCTTCGGGGAGAATATGGCGGTGATCATCGGGTCGGACAACGTTCTCGACGCCTATCCGGACGAAGCGGTGCGTTCACCCAGTTCGGGCCGGCTGTATCCCCGCTATTCGCCCGCCGGCTACAACGGCCGGCTCATGTACGGGCGTTTGCGCTACGCGTTCTAAACTCCTGAAGTCCCTGACTATGCGAGACGAGCGCGCTTCAAGGACGGAAGTTCAACGGTCCTGTCCGCGCGCTCGACGACCCGGGCATCGTGCGTCACGGCCTGCGCTGCAGGACGGTGGAATTCTTGATTTGGCCCAATTGGCAAATGCCCGTTCGTCTCAGCCGAACTCGTGATACCAAATACCTGCGTTTCGTAGTTCCAGCGCCTTTCGGAGATAGGGGGCGGTCTTTTCGGGTAGCTGGTCCGGCCGCACCCATACTAGGTCGTCGCAGCGGTCCGGCTCGCCGATCTGTGCGGTGCCGCGCCAGCGCTTGGCTTCGAACAGGAAATCGACGCCGTCGCCGTAGGGCATGACGAGACAGGGCTCTATTTCCACGACCTCGATGCGCGCCTCTTCTGCCACCTCGCGTACCGCCGCCTTTGCGACTTCCTCGCCCGCATCCACATGACCGCCGGGCAGGGAGTAGTAGCCGTCAAGGAAACCGGTATTCGCCCGCCGCAGCAGCAGCAGGCGGCCGCGGCTGAACACGAACGTGTGCACAATGATGTCGAACCGGGATCTACTGGTCACGCGCAATCATTCGGCGGCCACTTGTATCCAGGCAAGTCCGTCCACGAACTCGAAGTGCTGATCTGACGAAATGAGGTCGGTGCCTGTCTCCATGGCATGTGCCGCGATCCAGATGTCATTCGATGGAATGGGGCGTCCCTTGGCCCGCAGCGCAGTCGCGATTCGGGCGTAGCGGTCGGCGGTCGTCAGATTCATGGATGGAGTCGCGACGCGGGGATTGTCGAGGAAGGCCTGAAGCTCGGCGACGTTCCTTTCGAGGCGCGTTCCATGTCGAAAGCCATAGAGCAGTTCGCCAATGACGACAAAGGGAAGAACAACCTGTTCGGATGCACGCACAAGCTCAGCGACACGGGGATGTCCCCTTTTGAGATTCGAGTATGCGCTGGAGTCCAGGAGAATCCTCATTCCCACATGCCGCCATCAATTTGCGAAAGGTCCCGGATGGCCCGATCCATCTCAACCGCTTCTTCGTGCGTCCAGGTGCCGATCAGGTGGTCCAGTGAAGATCCCACAATATCTGTTCCCGGCTTCCCGGGTTCAAGGCCGGCGCCCCGGCGGAGAAGCCTCAGTACAGCTCGATTCAAGGAGATACCCTCCTGGTTCGCCAGTTGTCGGATCCGCCTTGACAAGTCATCGTCAAAACCACGTATCGTTAGCTGGTGCATGTCTCTTTTGCCCCGGGGAGTCAATTTCTGACTCATTATGAGTCGAAATAGTGACTCATCCAAGCATTGATCGATGCTGGTTTCCATCCGCGCTGGGATAGATGGAGTTTCAGCACGACAACACCTGATAAGTTTCAATGACTTATGGAGTTTATCGCCTTGGTAGAACGTGCCTCGCGACTTGATACGCCAGGGCTTTTCTGCCATTTTTGCCAGTTCCCCCGCAGAAACCGAATCGATGCCGATATCTGACCTGAACCGCCAGCTTGCCTTGGGACTGCCAGCGTCCCACGGGCTGTATGACCCCGCTTTCGAGAAGGATGGATGCGGCGTCGGGTTCATCTGCGACATCAAGGGGCGCGCGAGCCGGGAGATCATCCGCGACGCAGGGAACATGAACTGCTGCATGGTGCATCGCGGCGGCCTGGGGTACGAAAAGAACACCGGCGACGGCGCGGGCATCCTGACGGGCCTGCCGCACAAGTTCCTGCACAGGGTGGCCGAACAGTCCATGGATGCCGAACTGCCGGCGCCGGGACGTTACGGCATCGGCAACGTCTTCCTGCCGCGAGACCCGGCGGAGCGGGCCCATTGCAAGCGCGTCGTGGCCGAAGCCGTGGCGCGTGCCGGCCAGACGCTCCTGCGCTGGCGGTCGCTGCCCATCGACCCGAACGGGGCCGACATCGGCAACGCCGCGCGGGCGGCGATGCCGGTCATGGAACAGCTCTTCATCTCCGCCGCGCCGGGTATCGAGGGCGATGCGCTGGAGCGCCGCCTGTATCTCATCCGCAAGGACGCGACACACCGGCTCCGAAGTGACACAAACCTGTCGGAGCGTACACTCTTCTATATCTGCAGCCTGTCGACGAAGATCGTCATCTACAAGGGCATGCTGACGCCCCACCAGTTGTTCACCTTCTTCCCGGATCTGAACGACGAGGATTACGAGTCGCACCTGGCCATGGTGCATTCGCGCTTTTCGACCAACACGTTCCCGTCCTGGGACCGGGCACAGCCGAACCGGTTCATGTGCCACAACGGCGAGATCAACACGCTGCTCGGCAACAAGAACTGGATGAATGCACGCGAAGGCGTGGTGCGTTCGGATCTCTTCGGCGACGATCTTTCCAGGCTGTTCCCCGTCGTCGAGGAGGACTGCTCCGACTCGGGTACCTTCGACAACGTGCTGGAGTTCCTGCTGATGACCGGGCGGACGCTGCAGGAAGCGGTCCTGATGATGATCCCGGAAGCCTGGCAGCAGCATCCGAACATGCCGGAAGCGCGGCGCGCGTTCTACGAGTATCACTCCTGCCTCATGGAGCCGTGGGACGGTCCGGCCTCCATCGCCTTTACCGACGGCACGTATATCGGTGCCGTGCTCGACCGCAACGGCCTGCGCCCGTCGCGTTACTACGTCACGGACGACCACAAGTGCATCATGGCCTCCGAGGTCGGGGTGGTCACCGTGGACCCGGAGCGGGTGGTGGAGAAGGGGCGCCTGCAGCCGGGCAAGATCTTCCTCATCGACTTCGACCAGGGCCGCATGATTCCCGACGAGGAAATCAAGACCGAGTGGGCGGCGGCGAAGCCGTACAAGCGCTGGCTCGATGCGCAGCGAGTCGAGCTGGAACACCTGGCACCGGCGCCGGCCGCGGGTTTCGAGCCGGCGACCCTCATGCCCCGCATGCAGGCGTTCGGCTACACCGCGGAGACCATGCAGTTCATGCTGGTGCCCATGGTGCAGGAGTTGCGCGACCCGCTCGGGTCCATGGGCAACGACGCGGCGCTCGCGGTCATGTCCGAAAAGCCGCGCATGCTGTACGACTACTTCAAGCAGCTCTTCGCGCAGGTGACCAACCCCGCCATCGACTCGATCCGCGAGGAAGTCATCATGGCGCTGGAGTGCTATATCGGTCCCGAGCGCAACCTCCTCGAGGCAAAGGAAGGCCACGCCCACCGGCTGCGCATCCCGCATCCGATCCTGTCGAACGAAGAACTCGCGACGCTCAAGGGCATGGACCACCGGGGGTGGCGCACCAGGAACATCGACATCACCTTCCCCCTGGATTCCGGCAAGGGCGGCCTTGACGACGAGACGGGCCGGGCCACGGGCGGGGCCGAAGGCGCCGGCTGTGGGGCACTGCTCGAAGCCTTTGATCGAATTTCGGCGGAAGCGAGCCAGGCCATCGAGGACGGCTACAGCCTCATCGTGCTGTCGGACCGCGCGATCGGCCCGGAGCGCGTACCGATCAGCGCCCTGGCGGCGGTCGGCGCCGTGCACCACCACCTCGTGCGCGAACATGCGCGCACGCGCATCGGCATCCTGGTGGAGACCGGGGAAGCGCGCGAGGTCCACCATCATTGTCTGCTCATCGGCTACGGCGCCGACGCGATCAATCCCTACCTCGCCTTCGAGTCGTTGTGGGACGCCCGGCGCAAGGGTTACCTCAGCGGCGCGGATCACATCGCAAACGATGCGGACATCGTCACCGCGTATCGCAAGGGTGTGGCCAAGGGCATGATGAAAGTGATGGCCAAGATGGGCATCTCGACGCTCCAGTCCTACAAGGGCGCACAGATCTTCGAGGCGGTGGGACTCAACGAAGACGTCGTGGAACGCTGTTTTGCCGGCACCGCGAGTCGCGTGCGCGGGGTGGGTTTCGAGGTCCTGGCGGAAGAGATGCAGCGCCGCCACGCCATTGGGTTCCCGCCGCGAGACACCGTCGCGCTGCCGGTCCTGCCGAATCCCGGCGATTTCCACTGGCGCCGCGGCGGCGACACGCACATGTGGGACCCGGACGCGGTGGCCGACCTGCAACAGGCCGCGCGCGGCAACAGTACCGAGGCCTACCAGCGCTTCTCCGAGCATGTGAACAACGAGAACACGCGGCGCAGTACGTTGCGCGGGTTGCTGCGATTCAAATCCGGTGTGGGAGGCGATCCCGTCGATGTCGACGAGGTGGAGCCGGCGAAGGATATCGTCAGGCGGTTTGCCACGGGCGCCATGAGCTTCGGGTCCATCTCGAAGGAGGCGCACGAATCGCTGGCGCTCGCCATGAACCGCATCGGCGGTAAGTCCAATACCGGCGAAGGGGGAGAGGACTCACGGCGCTATGCGCCGCTCCCGAACGGTGACTCCAAGCGCTCCGCCATCAAGCAGGTGGCGAGCGGCCGTTTCGGGGTGACCATCGAGTACCTCACCAACGCGGATGAGTTGCAGATAAAGATCGTGCAGGGCGCGAAGCCAGGCGAGGGTGGGGAACTGCCGGGGCGAAAGGTGGACGACTTCATCGCGGGGATTCGCCATTCGACGCCGGGCGTCGGCTTGATCAGCCCGCCGCCGCATCACGACATCTACTCCATCGAGGACATAGCGCAGCTCATCCACGATCTGAAGAACGCGAACCCCGAGGCGCGTATCAGCGTGAAACTCGGTGCCGAGGTCGGTGTCGGCACCGTCGCGGCCGGAGTCACCAAGGCGCGCTCTGACCACCTGGTGATCGCAGGCGATACCGGCGGGACGGGCGCATCGCCGCTGACGTCCATCAAGCACGCCGGCGTGCCCTGGGAGCTCGGAATTGCGGAGACTCATCAGACCCTGGTGATGAACAACCTCCGGTCGCGTGTCGTGCTGCAGACCGACGGGCAACTCAAGACGGGCCGGGACGTCGCCATCGCCGCGCTGCTGGGGGCCGAGGAGTTCGGCTTCGCGACGGCGCCGCTGGTCGCACTCGGCTGCATCATGATGCGCAAGTGCCATCTCAATACCTGTCCCGTGGGGATCGCGACCCAGGATCCGGTACTCCGCACCAAGTTCGCCGGTGCGCCGGAGCATGTCGTCAACTACATGTTCATGATCGCGGAGGAACTGCGGGGCATCATGGCGGACCTGGGGTTCAGGACCGTCAACGACATGATCGGTCGTGTCGACGCGCTGGATGTGGGCGGCGCGGTGCGCCACTGGAAGTCCAGGGGCCTGGATCTGTCCGAGATCCTGGCGCCGGCCCAGGAGCCGGAGAACTGTCTCGGGGTCTATGCGATCCACGAGCAGGACCACGGTCTCGACGCGGCGCTCGACAACGAACTCATCCGCCTGGCGGAACCCGCGCTCGCCCGCGGCGAGAAAGTGCGGGCCGAACTGCCGATCATCAACGTCAACCGTGTCGTCGGCGGCATGCTGTCCCACCAGATCGTCAAGCGCGCGGGGCCCGGCATGCTTCCCGACGGGACCATCCACTTCAAATTCGACGGCAGCGCGGGACAGAGTTTCGGCGCCTGGCTGGCGCGCGGGGTGACGCTCGAAGTGGAAGGCGACGCCAACGACTATGTCGGCAAGGGCCTGTGCGGCGGCCGGCTCATCATCTATCCGCCGAAGTCGAGCCGGTTCGAGGCCGAAAAGCAGGTGCTGATCGGCAACGTCGCTCTGTACGGCGCGACGGGCGGCGAGTGTTTCTTCAGGGGCGTTGCCGCGGAGCGGTTCTGCGTGCGCAATTCCGGCGCCCGGGCAGTGATCGAAGGCGTGGGAGACCACGGCTGCGAATACATGACCGGTGGCCGCGCGGTGATCCTCGGTCCCACCGGACGGAACTTCGCCGCCGGCATGAGCGGCGGCATCGCCTACGTGTGGGATCCGGAAGGCCGTTTCAACGCGTTATGCAACACGGAGATGGTTGAACTCGAGACCGTCGAAGACGAGGCGGAGGTTACGGAACTCCAGGACATGATCGCCCGGCACGCGGAGTACACGGGCTCCCCCGTGGCGGCGCGCATACTTGAGGATTGGGACCGGAATCTGGCCCGTTTCGTGCGCGTGATGCCCATCGACTACAAGCGTGTTCTGCAAGAGAGAGAACTCGAGTTGGGTCAAGCCGCCGCCGGCGGATAGCAGACTAACGCGATGGGCAAGACGACAGGATTCATGGAGTTCGAGCGCGTTGCGGAACCGTACCGCGACCCGAAGGCGCGCGTCCTCGACTTTCGCGAAATCTATACCGACCACGACATCGGACATCTCGAGATCCAGGGCGCCCGCTGCATGGATTGCGGGGTGCCGTTCTGTCAATCGGAGAACGGCTGCCCGATCCACAACCTGATTCCGGAGTGGAACGATCTCGTCTATCGCGGGCACTGGCGCGATGCCCTCGATCGATTGCACAAGACCAACAACTTCCCGGAGTTCACCGGACGCGTCTGTCCCGCGCCCTGCGAAGGCTCGTGCGTGCTGGGCATCACCGATCCCGCCGTGACCATCAAGAACATCGAGATGGCGATTATCGACCGGGGCTTCGAGGAAGGCTGGGTTGTGCCCATGCCGCCGCAGACCCGCACCGGCAAGAAGGTGGCCATTGTCGGTTCCGGCCCCGCGGGCCTCGCGGCCGCCGCGCAACTCAACCAGGCCGGACACAAGGTGACCGTGTACGAGCGGGCGGACCGCATCGGGGGCTTGCTCACCTACGGCATTCCGAACATGAAGCTCGAGAAGGAGCGTATCGTCGAGCGGCGTCTCGCCCTCATGCGCGAGGAGGGGATCGAGTTCGTCACCAACGCCAATGTCGGGGACGGCTCCAACGGCAGCATCGATGCCGAGGTGTTGTTTGAATCGTCGGACGCGGTGCTCCTCACCACCGGCGCCACGGTGCCGCGGAACCTGCCGGTGCCGGGCCGGGAACTCAAGGGTGTCTACTTCGCGATGGAGTTCCTGACTGCCAATACCCGGAGCCTGCTCGACTCGAACTTTGCCGACGGCAACTTTATTTCCGCCAAGGGCAAGGACGTCGTCGTCATCGGCGGCGGCGACACCGGTGCTGACTGCATCGGAACCGCGCTCCGGCACGGATGCAAGTCGCTCCAGAACTTCGAACTGTTCCCCTCGCCACCGCCGGAGCGGGCACCGAACAATCCCTGGCCGCTGTATCCCAACATTCTGCGCACCGACTACGCACACCAGGAGTCCGGGGCGAAGTTTGGCGGCGATCCCCGAATCTACTGCATCAACACGGTGGAGTTCATCGACGACGGCAATGGCGGTCTGGCGGGTATGCGCACCGTCGACGTTGCGTTGGAAAACGGAAGGTTCCGGGATCTCGAAGGGACCGAACGGGTATGGGAGGCGCAGCTAGTGTTTCTCGCCATGGGCTTCCTCGGTCCGGAAAATGCCGTGTCGGAACGGCTCGGCCTCGAGTACGACGAACGCTCGAACTATCGGGCGGAAAAAGGTGTGCACAAGACGAACCGGGAGGGCGTTTTCGCGGCGGGAGACTGCCGCGGTGGCCAGTCCCTCGTGGTCCGCGCGATCAACGAGGGACGGGAAGCGGCCCGCGAAGTCGACCGTTTCCTCACTGGATCGACGCTGCTGCCGTAGTGTCGGCAGAACACATGACAAAAACGTGATGGCGAAGGCCGTTTTTGGGTTTATATTCGCCCATGGGGTGATTACAAGGAGGGCTTGAAGTGGCGTATACCACCGAAGAGATCCGTAACATCGCGCTGGTAGGACACGCTGGCGCGGGCAAAACCGAACTGAACGAAGCCCTGCTGCACGCGGCAGGCAGGATCGCTAACAGGGGATCCGTGGATACCGGGGATACCGTTTCCGATTACGATCCCCGCGAAAGGGAACTGAAACACTCGCTGCGCGCCGCCTTCTGTCACCTTGATCACGACGGCGCCCACGTCAACCTCGTCGACACTCCCGGATATCCGGACTTCCAGGGAAGAACGCTCTCGGTGCTTCCCGCGGTGGAAACCGCCGCCGTGGTCGTCGATGCGGCAGCGGGCATCGAGCCGATGACGCAACAGTTCATGGAGGCGGCCGAAGCACAGGGCCTGTGCCGCATGATCGTCGTGAACAAGATCGACGCCCCCAATACAGATGTTGGCGCAGTCGTGGAACAGATCCGGGACGCGTTTGGCTCGGAATGCCTGCCGATCAACCTGCCCGCGGACGGCGGGACGAAGGTGGTCGATGTGTTCTTCGAACCAAACGGCGCCGACCCGGACTTCGGCTCGGCGGAAGCCGCCCATGAGCAGATTGTCGACCAGGTGGTCGAGGTCGACGACGACCTGATGGAGCTATACCTGGAGGAGGGCGAAGTCGCGCCGGAACAGTTGCACGAACCCTTTGAGAAGGCGTTGCGGGAAGGACACCTGGTGCCGATCTGTTTCACGTCGGCCACGTCCGGTGCCGGCGTGCCGGAACTGCTCGACATATTCGAGCGCTTCATGCCGAATCCGAAGGAAGGCAACCCACCGGCTTTCTTGCTGGGCGAAGGCGAAAATACGGAGCCCGCGCCGATCACACCGGATCCGGCCCTGCATGCGGTGGCGCATGTCGTCAAGGTCGATATCGATCCTTTCCGTGGACGCATGGCGACGGTTCGCAATCACCAGGGCACCGTGCGACGAGGCGGGCAAATTTACGTTGGCGGCGAGCGCAAGCCATTCAAGATCGGCCACCTTCTGAAACTCAATGGCGCCGAGCAGATCGAGGTCGATGAGGCGATACCGGGCGACATCTGCGCGATTCCCCGGGCCGAAGACATGCGGTTCGACGCGGTCCTGCACGATGGCCGCGATGGGAACGGCATTCACCTCAAGTCGATGGCATTGCCGGAACCGATGTACGGACGCGCGATCGCCGCCGAAACCGACGTCGAAGCACAGAAGGCGAACGAGGCGGTAACGACACTGTGCGCAGAAGATCCCTCCCTGCGCCTGGAACAGATCGCGTCGATGAACGAGACGGTGCTGCGCGGCATCGGTGAATTGCATCTGCGCATCACGCTCGACGAGGTCGCGGAAAAGTACGGCATCTCTCTCAAGACGTCGCTGCCTTCCATCGCCTATCGAGAGACCATCCTGGGGAAGGCCGAGGGGCACCACCGGCACAAGAAGCAGACCGGTGGAGCAGGGCAATTCGGTGAAGTGTACCTGCGGGTCGAGCCGCTACCCCGCGGCGAGGGCTTCGATTTCGTCGACGCTGTGGTGGGCGGGGTGATCCCGTCCCAATTCATCCCCGCGGTCGAGAAGGGCGTGCGCGAAGTCATCGCCGGCGGTGCCATCTCGGGCCATCCGTTGCAGGATGTCCGGGTGACGGTCTACGACGGCAAGCACCACTCCGTGGACTCGAAAGAGGTCGCTTTCGTGGCGGCGGGCAAGCAGGCGTTCATCAACGCGGTGCGGGCCGCGAGGCCGATCGTCATGGAACCGGTCGTCGATATCACGGTGACGGTTCCCGATCACTGCATGGGCGACGTCGCGGGCGATCTGTCGAGCATGCGGGGATCGATCAAGGGCACCAACGGCCTGGCCGGCGGACGCGCGGAAGTGTCGGGACAGGCGCCGCTGAAGGAAGTGCAGGGCTATCACTCGCGGCTCAACTCCATCTCGGGCGGCGAAGGCGCTTTCAGCATGGCGTTCAGCCATTACGCCCAGGTGCCGGCGACCGATCAGGACGCGCTCGTCAGCGCGTTTCGGAAGGGGGACTAAGGAAACCGGAACGGGCGACGGTCACCTAATCACAGAGAGCGTCGCCCGCTTCGAGGGTGTCCCGGATCGCGCCCTCCGGCGCCTGGTCCGTTAGCGCCGCCATGCCGATGGAATCGGTCAGCACGAGGCGGATGCGTCCGTCGACGACCTTCTTGTCCATGCCCATGGCTTCCAGCATGGCGTCGGCGGAAACCGGCGGCGGCGTCACCGGCAAGCCGGCGCGGACGATCAGGTCCTTGATTCGCCGTGCAT
Organism: Candidatus Azotimanducaceae bacterium; assembly: GCA_965203615.1. GTDB lineage: Bacteria > Pseudomonadota > Gammaproteobacteria > Pseudomonadales > Azotimanducaceae > VXNE01. Next base: position 1,379,937 of record OZ241900.1, on the reverse strand, counting down.
GTTCACGCGGTAGTTCACCCCAGCGGGACGAGAGGTCTGCGGCCATGACCATGCCGATCGCCACCGCTTCGCCGTGCAGCAGTTGCTCGTAGCCGGTCAGGGACTCCAGCGCGTGACCGAAGGTGTGGCCGAAGTTCAGGATCGCCCGCAGCCCGGTTTCGCGCTCGTCGGCCTGCACGACCGCAGCCTTGATCCGGCAGGATGTCGCAACGGCATGGGCGAGGGTCCTGGTGTCCAGGGCGAGCAGACGTTCGAGGTTGTCGCTTAGCCAATCGAAAAATGCCGCGTCGTGGATGACGCCGTACTTGATGACCTCCGCGAGCCCGGCCTTGAGTTCCCGCGCCGGCAGCGTCTCCAGCGTGCCGATATCCGCGATCACGCAGCGCGGCTGGTAGAACGCGCCGATCAGGTTCTTGCCCCGGGGATGGTTGACGGCGGTCTTGCCGCCCACGGACGAGTCCACCAGCGCCAGCAGTGTCGTCGGCACCTGGATGAACGCGACGCCGCGCTGGTACGTCGCGGCGGCGAAGCCCGCGACGTCGCCGATAACGCCGCCGCCGAGGCCGATAATGACGGTCGTGCGGTTATGGCCCCCGGCGATGAGCCTGTCCATCAGCATCGCGTAGGTGTCCAGCGTCTTGAACGATTCGCCGTCGCCGATGCACGCGTACTCCACCTCCACTTGCGGAAGGCTCGACAGCAACGGGTCCAGGTAGCGGTCCCTGACCGCTGCGTTGGTGACGATGAATGCCTGTTTGCCGGGCACGTACTCGTCGAGCAGCCCGGCACGCCCGAGCAGCCCGTGACCGATCCGAATCGGGTAGCTGCGATCACCTAGATCGACGACGACATCCGTGACTGCTTCCACTTTCGCTCAATCCCCCAGTTCGGCGACGATCCGTTCAGCGATCGTGCGGGGCGAACGTTCATCCGCACGGATTTCGATGTCAGCCGTCTGCGCGTACAGATCGCCGCGCTGGTCCATCAGTTCCGCCAGCCTTTCCCGAGCGTCTCTGCCCGCGAGCAGTGGCCGCCGCGTGTTTCCCTGCGCCCGCGCCACGAGGGACTCAAAGGGGGCATTCAGGTAGACGACCGTGCCCCTTTCGGAAAGCCTGCGCCGGTTGACTTCCCGCAGCACGACGCCGCCGCCGGTCGCGACCACGACCCCTCGTCGTCGCGTCAGCTCCTCGATGACCTTCTCTTCGCGGTCCCGGAATCTCTCTTCCCCCTCGATGTCGAAGATCCACGGAATGTCCGCCCCGGCACGGTCCTCGATGACGCTGTCGCTGTCGACGAAGTCCAGGTTGAGCGCCTTGGCGAGGTGTCGGCCGACGGTGCTCTTGCCGGATGCCATCATCCCGATGAGAAAGACGTTGCGGTTGGCCATTGGGGCAGAACCAGCGGGTTTGGAAGATAGTTTAGCGCGTAAGGGCCTATGGCTATCGGCGAACCGATCGAGGCAGGGGGGCGCTATCGGCTCAATCGTGATACGAACTCGCGGTGTTCCGGGCTGTGAACGCCCTCCTGTACCTTTGCGAGAACGCTGGCCATGTCACCCTCGAGCAGGGCCGTCAAAGCGATTCGCAGGCCTGGGAATACGAGGCTGTGGACCGTGCCGTCAGCATCCTCGCGTAGCCGCCGGTGGGGACTTTCCCCGAGTGCAAACCAATCGATGCGTCGCTCGCGCGTCCGCCACACGATGTACTCGCGAACCCCGTTGCGGGCATAAGCGCGCAGTTTGTCCCCCAGATCGTAGGAGGCACTGGCTGCCGAGATCTCCGCGACGAGTTCAGGTGCCCCCTGGATGTAGCCGTCCGCATCGATCAAGGATTGACCGAGCGCCGGCGACTCGATCCGCAACATCACATCCGGCTGCGGTTCATTGTCGGGGTCGAGGCGAACCGTCGTGTTGTCGGCGACGCCGACGCCGGGAGTGTGCGCGGCGTAGACCGACATTGGGCCCACGATGGCGGCGTGCGGCTTGCCGTGAACGTCGTAGCGCACCGGGGACGGTATGCGCACCATTCCCTCGATCAGTTCGGCCTTCTTGATGTCGGGGCACAAGGCGTACCGCCTTTCGAACTCGGCTCGCGTCAGTCGTACGCCAGCCTTGAGGGGAGGGCCAAGTGTCTGTCCCCCGGTGTCATCACGGGCCATCTCATCCTTGAGGCCCGGTTGCGCCTTCGCTCCGGGCGTTTGTTGGGATTCCACGCCGAAAGACTGCCTTATCGATGAATGGGAGACAATGTCCTTTCGGCGTTGCCAGGAGAGGTACCCGAAGACGCGTTCGGGAGCGGGCCAGGTCCAAAACGGACCGCCTGGGCCTGGAATGGTGCCTCGACCGGTTTCGAACGCGTCGTGAACGGAATATTCTCGGGGCTCGAGTGAACGTGGGCGCAACTTCGCGCCGGTGGCGGGCGATGCCGAGAAAACTCCCGGACAACCATGACAGCTCCGAAATGCGGCGACTTGCCGTCACCCTTCGCGAGCGCTGGGAGGCTGGCGACGCCGGGGCGATGGAAGAGATCCGCGCGCTGCACCCCCGGTTCGCATCCGGCGACGAGGGATCGGGCGGCGTTTTCACCGACGCGGACGCTGAACTCGTGACAGCCAGGAGGTACGGCTTTGCGACCTGGCGGCAACTGGAGACGTTCATCATGCTCGAGGGCGGCGGCTCCGACTTCCAGCAGTTGGCCTGTCTCACCTATTTCCATAGCGACAGGCTGTCCAATCGCGAACGCGCGCGATCGATGCTCGATGCCGACCCAACGCTCGGAACGCGAGACATCTGGTCCGCTGCATGCGTCGGCGATGCGCAGGCAGTGGCGGAGTTTCTTGACGTCGATCCATCCCTCGTCGACCGGCGAGGCGGCCATTTCGACTGGGAACCGCTGCTCTATGCCTGCTATTCGCGCCTTGACCTCGAGGGCGGATCCACCCTGGCGGTGGCTCAACTCCTGATCGAGCGCGGCGCCAATCCCAACGCGTACTTCATGTGGGGCGGGCAATACCGGTTCACCGCGCTGACGGGCGCCTTCGGCGAGGGAGAGATGGGACCCGTAAACCAGCCGGAACACCAGGACTGCGACGCATTGGCAAGACTCCTGCTCAAAGCTGGCGCGGATCCCAACGATGGCCAGGCGCTCTACAACACGATGTTCACGCCCGGCAGCAAGTGCCTCGAGATGCTTCTCGAATACGGCTTGAGCGGGAAAGACCGCAATAACTGGCTGCTCGAGGAGGACGGCCAACTGGTGGAAAACCCCGAGCCGGTCTTCGCATACCAGTTGCGCTGGGCGGTGCGCAACCACCACGTCGAACGCGCGAGATTGCTGATCGACCACGGGGCCGACCTGTCGATCGACGCCGGTGACGGACGAACGCTGTTCGAGGCGGCCATGCGCGGGGGACATCCGGACCTGGCGCAGTATCTCGCTGACCACGGTGCCGTTAGGACGGATCTGGATGCCGCGGGCAAGTTCGCGGCCGCCTGCATGGGCGCGGACGGGGAAACGGCTCGGATGCTGCTGGAAGAACAGTCCGACCTCGTCGCGCAGGTCCAGGATACGGACCCGCAACTGATCGTCGACGCCGCGGGTTCCAACCGGCTCGACGCGATGCGCCTCATGCTCGCCCTGGGGTTCGATCCCGACACGGGCGACAGCACGCCCACCGCTCCACTGCACCAGGCAGCGTTCCGTGGCCACCTCGACATGGTGAAACTGCTGCTCGACGGCGGCGCGAGCCCGGATGCGCGCGATGCACACCACGACGGGACGCCGCTGGAGTGGGCGGCGGTTGCGGGGCAGGCGGAGGTCGAGGCCTATCTCGCAAGCCGCCGGTCAGCGTCGGAGCACTAGATCGAAGCACCTCCCTCGTCGATGATGTGGGGTGTGATGAAGATCAGCAGTTCCTGCTTGTCGTCCCGTTCGATGGTGCGCCGGAACAGCCGGCCGAGGTAAGGGATGTCCCCCAGCAGGGGCGTCTTCGTGACGGAGAAGTTCCTGTCCGTGCGAAACATGCCGCCGAGGACCAGCGTCTGGCCGTTCTCGACCAGCACGCGGGTGGCGATCGCGGTAGTGTCGATGCTGGGAACGCCGTTGAACACCTGGCCGATCGAGTCCTGGTTGACCCGGAGGTCCATGATGATGCGCTCGTCGGGCGTGATCCTGGGCGTGACCTCGAGGGAAAGCACGGCGTTCTTGAACGAGGTCGATGTGGCGCCCGAACTGCTCGCTTCCTGGTAGGGAATCTCGACGCCGGACTGAATTGTCGCGGGTTGCTTGTCGGCCGTGATCAGCGTGGGCCTGGCGACGATCTCCGCATGGCCCTCGGTCGCGAGCGCCGATAGTTCCAGGTCGAGGATCGAGTCCATACCGCCCGCGATGCCGATGCCCAGGCGCGTCGCACCCTGGCCGGATACGCCCAGGTCGACGGTGAAGTGCTCTGGCTGCGCGGCGGTGCCGCTTTCTTCCTCCGCGTCGGGCGATTCCGTCCGATCGAGCGGTCCGCCGCCCCAGCGCACGCCAAGCTGCTCGCTGAAGTTCGCGTTGGCGTTGACGATGCGCGACTCGATCTGCACCTGCCGGACCGGGATGTCCAACTGGGCGATCACGCCACGCACTTTGTCGAGGTTGTCTGCCGTATCCGTCAGGATCACGGCGTTGGTGCGCTCATCGACAATGACGCTGCCGCGGTCGGAGAGTACCGAGGTCTCCGAGTCACCCCGGGTGAGCAGACCGAACAGGTCGGAGGCGCTGGCGTAGCGGACCTGTATGAACTCGGTCCGCAGCGGCGCCAGTTCGGAAAGCTGTCGCAGGTTCGTGAGCTCGAGCCTTTCGCGTTCGGCCAACTCTTCCGCTGGTGCCACCAGCAGGACATTGCCTTCGACGCGCTTGCCGAGCCCCTTTGTGCGCAGGATCAGGTCGAGTGCCTGGTCCCACGGCACGTGCTTGAGGCGCAGGGTGATATTGCCGGAGACGGTATCGCTCGCGACCAGGTTGGACCCCGCGAAGTCGGCGATCAGGAGAAGCGCCGCACGCACTTCGATATCCTGGAAGTTGAACGAGAGCTTCTCGCCGCTGTAGCCCGATGACGCGCGGCTGGTCGCGAGTCCGTCGTGCGCGAGCCCTGTTGTCTCTCCTTCCGCTACGAGAGAACCCCCGTTTGCCCCCTCCGCAGAATCCTCCGCACCGGAACCACTCGCAGCCCCACACAGAAACACCGCCAGGAGCACTCCGACGGAATGGCAGGTCCTGTTCACTCGTCGCTCTCCTCTTCGCCGCCAAGCGGGATGAACCGAGTGCGCTCCGTCCATCCGCCCGCATCGCGAACGATCTCGACCAATTCGAGTCCGGCGTCGTTGACCGCGCGAATGTGACCGAAGTCATTGCCCATGTGGTCTCCAACACCCACCGGATGGATCCTGCCGTCGGGGTCCCGAATGAGCGCGACATGCGCCTGGTGGTCGGACAGGCTGCCGACGAGACGCAATTGCGCGAGGGGGTATCGCTCGAGGTGCCCCTTCGCGCGTTCCAGGTCGGGAGCGATGGGCGGCAGGCCGGCGGCCGCAGTCGAAGCGGGTGCGGGCGGCGGCTGGAACGGGCTGCGCAGGTCGCCCGCCGCGTAGACGAACGGCTCCCCGGACAAGGGGAAGTCCCTGTCGGCAGAAACTTCGCGATACGTCTTGTCGGATTGCTGCCCAGTCTTGCGCGCGGTTTCCTCGACGAACGCTTCGAGGTCTGCGTAGCCGGCGTCGGTACAAGCCGTCGCGCCGAGGGGGACTCCCGACGCCAACGCCAAGGTCAGGCCCAGGCGCTTCATGCCTGGTCACCGGGCCGGTTTACGACGCGTGGGAGATAGCTGTACGTTTTCGCCAGGATGGCCATTCTTAGCGCATGGTTCCTGGAACACCGCACCGGCTGTGGATCGTTGCCATCACAGTCTGCGACCCCCATGGAGTCGGGCTGGTCAGACCCGTCCTCGGGCGCGATTTCGAAGTCGTGCAGCGTCACGATCCTGGACAGGGCCGAGACATCGCCTACGAAGGCGCCGATGTCGTGATAGCCGCCGCGCACGGCGATCCTGATCGGCAACTCCATGTAGAAACCGGTCGCCCTCTCCGCCTCGAGATCGATGCTCTCGATCACGAGGGCGTTCGCGAGCGCGGCCCTCGATATGTCCTCGATCAGGCCGGGCACCTCCGTGTCCTTCGGTAGCTGTCGCAGCAGCGCGTCGAACTCGGCCGCGAGGCGCTCGTGTCGCGCCCGCACCGTCTCCAGGCCTCCCGCCGGAAGCGCCTTGCGTTCATACTCGCGTCTCAGGTCGGCCTCCGTCGCGATGCGGGCATTTGCGGCGACTTGCTTGGCGGAGAGAAAAAAGAACTGACCAGCCAGGAGCGTGCAGCAGAACGTGGCGGCGAGCGCCACCGCCTTGGCGGAACGCGGCCAGATGCCGACATCGCTCATGTCGAGTTGGCGTAGCTCGGCGAGCCATTCGCGCCAGCGGTCAAGCGCCATGGGACCTCCGAAACGTCAGCTCAAACTCGGAGGATCTGCCGCCGTAGTGTGGACCGTCGCGGGTCTCGCTGATGCTCTTGAGGCTCGGCTCGGCGAACCAGCGCGAGCCTTCGATATTGCGCATCAACGAGGAGACCCGATCGTTGGACGCGGCCGCTCCACTCGCGCTGAACAGGTCCCCGGTCATGGAAACCGATGTGTAGTGGGCGCCGTCGGCCACGGCTCGAGCGAGCGCGTCGAATACGTGAACCATCGCCCGCCGATCGCCTTGCAGCGCGAGCGCCGCCTCCAGGCGCGACACGATCTGCCCGGTCTCGTCGTTCAACTCGCCGATATTCGAGATTCGCTGGTCGAGTTCGGCGATCCGCTCGCGCAGGTAGTCATTGCGCCGATCCAGACGTTGCGATTCGCGATCAGATTGCCAGCCCATGGCCAGCGTCACGGTGACGGCGGCGAGGGCGGAGAGTCCCAGGTTGACGAAGAACAATCGCCGGGCGCGCTCGCGCCGCCACTCGCGCCAGGGAAAGAGGTTGATCTCGTTCACCGTTCGAACCCCCGCAGCGCAAGCCCGCAGGCGAGCGTGAACGCTGGGGCAATCTCGGTCAGTTCCGAGGCGTCTACGCCGTCGCCGGGCACCAGGTCGGCGAATGGGTCCGCAACGACGACCGGTGATCCGAGCATATGCGCGGCTTGATCGGCGAGCAGCGGCATGGCGGCGACGCCACCGGCCAGAAAGACCTGGTCGACATGCTCTGCGGGGTTGGCCGAATAGAAGAACTGCAGCGCGCGCGTTATCTGGTCCAGGACGGCGTCGCGAAACCTCGACAGGATGGATTCGTCCGGCACCTCGCCGCGCCTGCCCGCCGATTCGGCCTGCGCGGCCGATATGCCGCAATGTCTCTCGATCTCCTGTGTCAGCAGTCTGCCGCCGAACGCCTGCTCCCGGGTATGCACCAGCTTGTCGTCGACGAATACGAACAGCGTCGTCCAGTTGGCCCCGATGTCGAAGATGGCCATGTCTGACCGGCGGTCGAAACCTGGCTGCAGGCGGTTGAGTGCGCGCGCCGTTGCGAAGGCTTCGATGTCGAGGATTCGCGCCCTGAGTCCGCCGGATTCGATGGCTGCCTGGAGAAGTTCCGCATCGTCCCGGCGGCAGGCGGCCAGCAGGACCTCGACCCGGGTGGGATCGCGCTCGCTCAGGTGCAGCACTTCGAAGTCGATCGATGCCTCGGCGGACGGGTAGGGGAGATGGTCCGTTGCCTGCAGCGCGATCTCGCCTTCCATCTCTTCGTCCGATAGCGACGCGTCCATGACGACCACCTTGGTGAACGCCGCGGGGCCGCCGATGGCCACCGCGGCGCTCCTTGTCGTCGGGCGCGTTCGCGCGGCGAGGCGTTTAATCGCTTCACCAACGCTTTGCGCATCACTAATATGCGTTCCTGACGTATGTGTATGAGACTCGAGGCCGGCGCGGGGCGGCACAGGTTCGATGCCGCACGATTCCAGCCGCAATTGGCCGTCGCGCCTTGAGAGTTCCACGAGCTTGACCGAGGTCGAACCGATGTCCAGACCAATGAGCGAGTCGGGTTGTCTTCGAAACACCTTGGTACCTTCCAGGGACGCGTTCGGGGAACGCGGGGCATCCGTGTGAACGTGCGTCTGAAACGTTCGTTAAGGACGATTATCTGGCTCGGACTGGGTGCTGTCTGTGGGGCGTTGACCATTCTGGCTGGCGGATATCTCTACTTGAATCCGCAAGTCCCCGCCGCATCGACCTACCAGAATTATCGCCACGAGGCGCCGCTCCGGGTCTATTCGGCGGACGGCGCACTGTTGGGCGAGTTCGGCGAGCGGCGCCTGATCCCGGTCAGCCTGGAAGACGTGCCGATGGACTTCCGCAATGCGCTCATCAACACCGAGGACAAGCGCTTCTACGAGCACAGCGGCATCGACTACATCTCGCTCGTAAACGACACGATTCGGCTGGTGCTCAATCCCACGGGAGTGCGTACCGGCGCGTCGACGATCACGATGCAACTCGCAAAGAACGTCTCCCTGTCGCTGGAGCAGACATTTATTCGGAAGTTCAAGGAGATGCTTCTCGCGATCAAGATCGAGCAGGAGCTGACGAAGAACGAAATCCTTGAGCTCTACATCAATATCGCGCCGTTCGGCAAGCGTGCCTACGGTGCGCAGGCCGCCGCGTACACCTACTACGGCCAGCCCCTAAACGAACTCGACGTGGCGCAGCTCGCCATGCTGGCAGGCATACCGAAACGCCCGGAAGCCGGCAATCCGATCAATGGCCCGGAGTGGGCGGTACGCCGCCGCAACCTGGTCTTGCGGCGCATGTTCGAGCAGGGCTCCATAGACGGTCCGGCATACGAGGCGGCCCGCGCCGCGCCGATCACGGCGGCGGTGCACGAACGGGAGATCGATCTGCCCGCGCCCTATGTCGCCGAGTGGGCGCGCCAGGAACTTGAGGACCGTTACGGCACCGACATCTACAACCTCGGGTACGAAGCGTTCACCACCATCGACAGCGCCTTGCAGGCGAGCGCGATGCGAGCGCTGCGGGGCGGCCTGATCGACTACGACCGGCGCCATGGCTACCGCGGGCCGGAGGATCGGGTGGAAGCCGAAGTCGACCCGCTGGCGCTCGCCGCGTTCGAGTCCGCCCGGACATTGGCAGAGTCAGACTCCGGGGCCGAGTCGGCATCGGCGGGCGAATCCGAAACGGAGGAAGCACCAGCGGCGGAAACACCCCTGGAAGCGGCCGCGGAAGCGTTGGTCGATCCGCGTCTGCCCGCCTACCTCGCCGCCCTGGAAGGTGTCGCGCCGTCTGGCGACCTGTTGCCGGCGGTGGTGACCCGTGTCGGCGAAAAGGAGTTCGCCGCGATCACTGCGGATGGCGTCGAGGCGGTCGTCGAGTGGGAGGGAATGCGGTGGGCGCGCCCGCATATCAATGCGAACAGCATGGGGCGCTCGCCCAGAACGGCCGCCGACGTCGTTGCCGTGGGCGATCTCATAAGGCTACAAATGTTCGACGATGCGTGGCGACTTGCCCAGCTAACCGAGATAGAGGGTGCCATCGTGGCGCTGCGGCCAGCGGACGGTGCCGTGGTGGCGCTGTCGGGAGGTATGGATTTCGCTCGCAGCCAGTACAACCACGCGCTGCAGGCGGCACGGCAGCCGGGTTCGGGATTCAAGCCGTTCATCTACTCGGCGGCCCTCGCGAACGGTATCACCCCGGCGAGTATCTTTGTCGATGCGCCGCTCGTATTCGACGATGAGACGCTTGAGCAGGACTATCGCCCGCGCAACGACGACAACCAGTTCAGCGGTCCAATGCCGTTGCGCCGGGCCCTGTATCGATCGAGGAACCTCGTGTCCATTCGGGTGCTGCTCGAGGTCGGTGTGGGTGCGACGCTGGATCATATCGGTCGGTTCGGGTTCGACACAGGCGATTTCCCGCGCAACGCGCAGCTCGCCATCGGCGGGGGCACGATGGCCGTGACGCCGATCGGCATGGCGCGGGGATACGCGATGATCGCGAACGGGGGCTACGCGATCGAACCCCATATTGTCGGCCACGTGACGACACAGATGGGCGAGACGGTGTTCGAACCCCGCTACCCGGAAGTCTGTGCCGATTGCGAAGAGCGCGCTGCCGAGGAGGAAGACGCGGAGTCTGACGATCGCGTGCCGGCGGTGCAGGCGGTCGACGGACGCAACACCTTCATCCTGCATTCGATGCTGAAGGACGTGGTCAAACGCGGCACGGGGCGCCGCGCAATGCAACTCGAGCGCAACGACCTGGCGGGCAAGACCGGCACCACCAACGACGCGGCGGACACCTGGTTCAATGGCTTCGCCGAAGATATCGCCGCGACGGTCTGGGTCGGTTTCGACGACTACCGCCCGGTGGGCCGGAACGAATACGGTTCAACCACGCCGCTCTCGGTGTGGATTGAATTCATGCGCGACGCCCTGGCCGGCATTCCGGAGACGACGCGCCCGCAGCCGGAAGGAGTCATCACCATGAAGATCGACCCGGCGACGGGGCGAGCCGCGCGGCCTACACAAGAGGGCGCGGTCTTCGAGTACTTCCTGGAAGAGTTCGCACCGACCGAGAAGGGATCGGGTCGATTCATCCCGCCTGCGACGGAGGAAGTGACGCCGGAAGAGATCTTCTGAGGCGTTTCCCAACGACCAGGGCCCGAGTGGGTGGACCCGGCGGGGCGGCTATTCGACGATCTTGATGTAGTTGCCGGCCCGAGGTTCTCCGTTCGGATAACCGGCGTTCAGCAACCGCAGCCGCTCTTCGGCGTTCTTCTCGATCGGCGATCGCTGCGCAAGATCCGCGTAGGTCTTGTCGGGTTCGGCGATGACCACGCGGATTCGCAGCTTGTTTGCGTCCTTGGCGTCCTGTGCCGTCATGTTGCGCACGGCGTGCATGGTCGCGACAAAGTCCTTTCGGAATGCCTCCGGGTCGCCGTTCGGCCCCGCCTCACCGCTGAACAGGTACGCGCTCCTGTCGTGATACAGCAGCCCGATCAGCTTCAGTTTGGCGTCGGTCCCTTCGTTCTCGACTTCCCCGATGTAGGCTTGCAGGCCGTTGATCTCAACGGACTCGCCGCTCTTGATGTCATCCCGCTCCAGCGTTTCGGTGAGGAATTCGAGCGGCGAAAGCCGGCTATCGGGATTGTGTCGGCCGAGCGTGATGATCGCCTCCTTGGCCCCGCCGGGCGCGGTGGCGCGGACTTCGGTTTTCGACTTGTCCACCGTCCAGTCATCGGGGAACTTCACCACGACACGCAGGGCGCCGTGGTAGAAGGTCGTATCCCGGACGACGCCGGTCGCCGTCTCGTCGCCGTAGACCATGCCGTCGATCATCTCCCAGAAGTCTCGCAACGGCTCGACGGCCTGGCCGGAGCTGAACGACTCCTGCGCAAATGCCACGGTTTCGTGCAGCCGCTTGTCGTTCTTGGGATGCGTTCGGTAGAGGCCATGGTAGACCACGGGTTCCCTACTGACCTGCTTGGCGAAGATCTCCTGTTCTTTCAGCACCTGCACCATGTCGATGATTGCCAGCGGGTTGTACCCGGCCTTTGCCATGTACTCGCCGCCCAGACGGTCCGCTTCCAACTCGTGCTCAACCCGAAACTCCATAACGTGTTGGGCGGTTGCGGCATTGGTAACGCCCATCAGGTCGCCGACGCCGGTGGTGAGCCAGGAAATGATGCCGACCGACTTGCCCAGCAGGTTCCTGTTTCGAGTTCGACCGTGGTGCCGCGCCGTGACGTGCGCTATCTCGTGGCCGATGAGCGCGGCGAGTTCGTCCTCGCTCGCCATGTACACCAGGATTCCGCGATGAATGGTGATATAGGCGTCGGCTGAGGCAGAAGCGTTGACCTGCGGCGTATCGGCGACGTAGAAGTGGTACTTCCTGCCGGCGTGAGGCGTGTGCTGAAGTACGCGGTCACCGAGTTCCTGCACGTAGGTCTGCCAGGCCTCATCGTCGTACACGAGGCCCTTGTCGGTGAACTCCTCGTACATTTTCTGACCGTGTCCCGGTTTCGCTGAAACGACCAGGGCGCTGGCAAGCAGGACGAATGTGATCAGTTTACGCATGTCGAGTCCGCGTGCGCGAAGTCATGATCTTACTACTTGGACGATTCTACACGCAGCAAGTTGCATTGGCTGAATGCCGAATAAAGGGGCCGTGAAGTTGACGACAGGCAAACAGGAGAACGCGGGCGACTTTGCCCCCGGAAGCATGGACGTTCGTTAAGGCCGGGTGCTTCGGCCCGGCGGTCAGATCGCCGAGCGATTCCCGAAACGCTTGCGGAAACGCTCCACGCGCCCGCCGGCATCGACGATCTTCTGCTTGCCCGTGTAGAACGGGTGGCATTGGGCGCAGACATCGATGTGGATGTCCTCCCCAAGGGTGGAACGGGTCTTGATGACGTTCCCGCAGCTACACGTCGCGGTGATTTCGGAGTAGTCGGGATGAATACCTGCTTTCACGCTGACACTTCACCATTGGGATCGGGGAAGCGGAGTGTAGGCGCAGGCACCGGTATTGACAAGTCTGGTGCCGGATCCCGCGTGCCTCAGGCCAGCGCGTCGCGGTGCTGTCGACCGGAGGGCCTCCCGGCGTCCGGAAGGGTTCCCGGCAGGGTTGGATCCTCGCTCGCCCGAACGAGCGTCTTGCCGAAGTTGCGGCCCGCCAGCATGGCGGCGAAAGCCTCGGGCGCGCGGTCGATGCCCTCCCAGACGTCTTCCCGGTACTTGACCTTGCCGTCCCGGATCCAGTCCGCCATCTCGCCCAGGAAGCGCTCCTGGTGCTCGGCCACGTAGTGGCGGACCAGCAATCGATGCACCGCGACGTTGTTGCTGGCGAAGACATCGCTCCCGGTTTCCGCCCAGACGGCGTGGGCGTCGCGACCGTCGGTTTTGCCGTACTGGGAGATCATGCCGCAGAGCGAAATGCGCGAGTCGGGATTCACAAGCGGCAGCACGCCCTCGAAGACATGGCCGCCGACACTCTCGAAGTAGATGTCGATACCGTCGGGACATGCCGCCGCCAGGTCCTCGGGATAACTTTCCGGGCGGTGCGAGACGCAGGCGTCGAGACCAAGCTCGTCGACGACGAAGTCGCACTTCTCCCGCGCACCGGCGATGCCCACCACGCGACAGCCGAGAAGTTTGGCAATCTGCCCCGCGGCCTGCCCGACCCCGCCGGACGCTGCGGACACGACCACGGTCTCTCCGGGCCGAGGCTGACATTGCACGACCACCCCCGAATAGGCGGTCAGGCCCAACATGCCCAGGATGCCGACGGCGGTGGAGATCGGCGCGACTCCCGGGTCGAGTTTCCGCGGAAACATGTAGCCGAACGTGCCGATGCCCTCCCCGGTCAGACCGTGGCGCTGCCAGCCATTCGTATTGAAGACGTAGTCGCCGGGCGCATAGTTCCCGGTTCTGCTCTCGACAACCTGCGAAACGGTGCGACCGTGGCAAACGTCGCCGACGGCTTCGACACCGCTCCGGCGCCGGCCCCACTGGTACGGGTCCATCGAGACGTAGATGGTGCGGGTCAGCATCTGGCCCTCGGCCGGTTCCGGCATGGGTTCGTCCGCATACGCGAAGTCGCCGTCGCTCGGCCAGCCTTCGGCAGGCCGGCGGGCCAGACGCCAGACCTGGTTCACGCGGGACGCGTCACCGGATGGAAGACAGGCCGTTGCGAATGCCCTCGGTCGCCCAGCCAAGCCAGGGTATGGTGAAGAAACGGAAGCCCTTTTCCACCAGCACGGCGGGCGGGATCGGCGGCGGAGCGAAGTACATGCCCGCCGTCACGCCCGCGTCCGCGCAGGCCGCCCCTATCCGGTCGAGCGTGGCGTGGTACTTGGGGTTGGTGTAGTCCAGAGGGACGTTGATGTTGATCGAAAGGTCGGACGGCCCCACCAGCAGCACGTCGATCCCGGGAACGGCGAGGATTTCCTCGATGCAGTCGAGCGCCTCCTGCGTCTCGATCATCGGCGCGATGAGCAACTGGGCGTTCACCGCATCCATGTAGTCGCGATAGCTGTCGTACTCTCCCCACTCACCGCGGACGCCGGCGGAACTCCTCACGCCCTCGAAGGGATACTTGCACCACTTCACCATGTCGGCGGCTTCCTCGGGAGTGTTGACCATGGGAACGACGATGCCTTTCGCCCCGATGTCCAGCGCATAGCAGATCTGGTCGGGCCGCAGGTCCCCGACCCGGACGATGGGCGTCGCCGGGGTGCCGTTCGTGGCGGTGACCGCGCCCGCCAGACCCTTGATGTCGTCGGTTGAGTGCTGCGTGTCGAAGAGGATGTAGTCGTAGCCGGAGTTCGCGAGGAAGGGGACGTCGGCGTTCGCGCGCCCGGTGGTACCGACCGCCGTCTTTCCGGCCTTGAGCATGTCTTTGACGCGATTCATGTGAGTAGACCTTGTGCGAGAGGAGCGCCAAACATAAGGGCTGTCGCCGGAAAGTGCCACCTTGCGGCCGGCCGGTTCGATAACACCAGGCGATCGACGGTCCGGAAATGCGGTTTGGGCTGCTTGCAATCAAGACCATCTCGGGTTCGGTAGCTCTACATTAATAGATATAATAATACCTACTAAATACCAGATCAGATAGATAACAGGTATGAATATATTTGCAATTCATCCGCCGGAGGAGGTGGCGGCGGATCTCGGCGGTCGTTTGAGAAGCAGGCGACTGGCCCGCAATCTGACCCAGGAGGGACTTGCCAGGCGGTCGGGCGTGGCGCTCGGCACGCTGAAGAAGTTCGAACACACGGGGGCGATCTCTCTCGTTTCGTTCATCCGGCTGATCGTGGCGCTCGGGGAAGAGGCGGCGCTCGAGCGGCTGCTGGCTGACCGGGAGTTCGAAACGCTCGACCAGGTGCTGACCGCACCGAAGGCGCGCAGGCGGGGCCGGTTGACGTGAAGGTGAGCCCGGGATCGCCCCTGACCGTGCTGCTCCGGTGGGATGACGGCGACGATCAGACGGTAGGTCGGCTCGCCTACCGTGATCGCCTCGCGTACCTCGAATACGACGAGGCGTTCCTGGCATCGGGCCTCGATATCTCGCCCGTCCGTCATGCCGCGACGCGCGGGTTGATACGTCCGCATGACCGCTCGGTATTCGACGGGCTTCACGGGATGTTCCACGACAGCCTGCCCGACGGCTGGGGACGACTGCTTGTCGACCGGCGCGCCCGCGAACTTGGTATCGAACCGGCGACGTTGACGCCTCTCGATCGCCTCGCCTGCGTGGGCGACCAGGGGATGGGCGCGTTGTGTTATCTACCCGCGAGCGATGTCTGGGATGCGGCCGAAACGTCCCTGGATCTTGACCGCCTCGCTGCCGACGCGCGCAGCGTCCTGACCGGGCGGGCGTCGGAGGTGATTCCCGAACTGGGACGCCTTGGCGGCTCTCCCGGTGGTGCCCGCCCCAAGGTCCTTGTCGCCATCAACGAACGCGGAGACGCCGTTCATGGTCCGGACGCGTTGCCAGTCGACTACGACCATTACCTCGTGAAATTCCCGGGCGCGGACGATCCGGAGGATGCGGCGCAGATCGAGCAGGCCTACGCGGCGATGGCTCGGTCGGCAGGCGTGCGCATGCCCGAGACGCGCCTCATTGCCGGTGCTGCGGGACAGCACTACTTTGCTTCCCGTCGCTTCGACCGCGACGGCGCCAGGCGGCTGCACGCACACACCGCCAGCGGTCTGCTGTACGCCGATTTCCGCATGCCGTCGCTCGATTACAGGGATCTGATAGCGCTGACCCGATCGATTACGCGCGACCGGCGGGAGGGACGGGCGATGTTCGTGTTGGCGACGTTCAACGTTCTCGCCCGCAATCGGGACGACCACGCCCGGCAGTTCACGTTCCTGATGTCGCGCGACGGACCCTGGCAGCTCGCTCCGGCCTACGATCTCACTTTCGCGCCGGGTCCGGGCGGAGAGCACTGCACTTCGGTCCTGGGGCGTGGCAGGGACATCGACCGGGAGCGGCTGCTGGCACTCGGCAGATATGCCGATCTGAAGGACGTCGAGGCATCCGAAATCATCGAACGCGTTTCGGCTGCGGTGGCTGATTGGGAGCGATTCGCGAGAAGCTGGGACGTCACCGCCGATTCCCGCAATCGTATCGGCAAGGCGCTGGCTTCGATGTAGGCGATGGCCTATTCCGGCGTCAGGATCAACCGGAGTACACCTGTCTCGGGCAGGAAGCCGTGGCGCTGGAAGAAGCTTCCGATCGGGGGCGCTTCGATTTCCCGCGCGCCGCTGCTCTCGGCGGTGCCGATCGCGTGGCGCAGGAGCCATTGGCCGACGCCCTGCTGCCGGAAACCCTCGTGCACCTCGATATGGACTATGCGGAAGCGCGTCGGTCCGAGCCGCTTTAGCTCGTAGGCGGCCACGTGGTCATCGCCGTACTCCGCGACGCGGGTCCACTCGGGGTCCGCCCCGGGCCACGGCATGCGCGTGTCGGGCGGTCGCTGGATGCGCAGTTCTCGGGGGTGGAAAGTGGCGGAGGCGGACACGGTCGTTGCAGCATCACCCTGCGGGCGCGGCTTTCGCATCGAAGACCTGGTGTTGCAGGAACGACTCTGCGTCGCCCTCCTGAAAGAACACCAGGTGAACTTCACGAATCGATGGACCGGCTCTGAGCGCGTCCTCGATGGCCCGCGACGAGACTGCCGCCGCCTCGTCCAGGGGGTAGCCGTAGATGCCGGTGGAGATGGCGGGAAAGGCCACGGTTGCCAGTTCCCGCTCGGAGGCGATGCGCAGCGCGTTTCGGTAGCAGTTGGCCAGTTGCTCGGCTTCGCCCCGGTTTCCGCCTCCATATACCGGGCCTACGGTATGGATGACGTAGCGCGCGGACATGCGCCCTGCGGTGGTCAGGACCGCTTCGCCGGTGGGGAGTCCGTCCGGGTACCGCGTCGCGCGAATGGCCTTGCATGCCTCGAGTATCTCCGGTCCGCCGGCCCGATGGATGGCACCGTCGACGCCGCCGCCACCCATGAGCGACCCGTTGGCGGCATTGACCACCGCGTCGACCGCTTCGCGGGTGATATCCCCGATGGTGATGGTGACGCGCCCGTCGACGAAGCTCGGCATCACATGTCTTCCTCGGTCGCGAGGGGATCCAGTCTCACGAAATACCGTGGCGCGAATCCGGTCATGATGCGGAAACCGATTCCCACGGGATTGTCGTTCGCTACGCGATCATGCTCTTCGCCGGATACGGGCACCGCCAGGTAGTCGTCCGTCTCGCCGTCGCGCGTGATCTTCACGTTGGGATGCTCCTGGACGCGACGATACCAGGCGCGCGGCCAATGGTTTACCGCGACGTAGGATTTGCCGTCGCTCTCGAGTCCGGAGAGGACACGGTCGTGGGTATTGCCTTCGTCGTCGATGGTCGTGATCACCAGCGTTCCGGGCGCCTCCGGCTGGAAATACCCGAGCAGCGACTCGAACGCCACGACGACGAGGACGTAGACCACCAGGACGATCGCTACGGTCTTGACGGCTCTCCTGGAATTCTTCGACATCAGGTCCGCTCCTTTTCTATGCGCGCAGTGGATTCGTTGGCCGCTTCGCCTTCCGGTTGATCGGGCCGACCTCGGCGATGCCCTTGCCCTCGTCGATGACGGCGTTGGAGATTGCGAACAGGTCGGCCATAATCTTCCGCCCGGGATTGCTGTCCGGCATTATGCACCGATGTTGGAGCGGCGGCGGCTTCACCGCTTGCTGCAGCAACGCGCGCTTTGAAACAGGACCAGGAACGAAAGATTGAAACGTAGAGTGTTCTTGCAGACCGCGGGCGCCATGGCTCTTGCGACTCCCTTTGCCAGCGTCTGGAGGAGAGCGCATGCGCTGGCGGATACAGCGCTGAGACCGGTCCCCGACGCCACCACGGGCTTGCCACTGCTGAAGCTGCCGGAGGGATTCAGCTATCAGTCCTTCGGCTGGACCGGGGACCCGATGCGGGGGGGCGCGCCGACGCCGGACCGGCATGACGGGATGGCCGCGTTCCCGGGTTCGAACCCGGACGAAGTCTTCCTGATCCGGAACCACGAACGCGCCATGACCGGCCTCATTGGCGGCGACGCCCCGGTCTACGACGACTGGTCGCCGCCGGACGGCGAGTCGCAGGGATTCGGTGGTGGCGTGACCGGCGTAACGCTATCCGGGGGCGTCTATCGCGAGTCGAGACCGCTCCTCTCGGGCACGTCGATCAATTGCGCCGGCGGCCCGACCCCCTGGGGCAGTTGGCTGACCTGCGAGGAAATCGTCCTGCGTGCGAGCCGTATTGGCGGCAGGGACCACGGCTACGTGTTCGAAGTCCCCATGACGGGTCGCGCGAGCGCGCGGCCGATCATCGATATGGGCCTGTTCCGGCACGAAGCCGCGGCCGTCGATCCCCGGACGGGCATCGTCTACCTGACCGAAGACCAGGGTTACATCTCCGGCTTTTACCGTTTTCTGCCGAAAGACCGCTCGCCCCGTGTCGGTGCCCTGGAAGCTGGCGGCACGCTGGAAATGCTGCGCGTCAAGGGACAGCCAAACGCGGACCTGGCCGACATCCGGGGCGGCGACGCTTTCGACATCGAATGGGTGCGCATTCCCGAACCGGACCACGACCCGGAAGAACTGGAGGCCGCCGGAGATTCGGACCGCCCCGTGCTGGGAAGTGGAAAATCCGGTCCCTACCTGCAGGGAGAAGCTGGCGGCGGCGCGCGGTTCCGACGCGGCGAGGGGTGCTGGTACTACGATGGTGTCGTCTACTGGGTGGACACCACCGGCGGCGAAGCCGAGGCGGGGAGCGTGTGGGCCTACGATCCCGCCGCCGAGCGACTGACCGCGATTTACGTCTCACCATCGACGGACGAAGCCGACGCGCCGGACAACATCACCCTGTCCAGCACGGGCACGATCATCCTCTGCGAAGACGGGGGAGGGGATCGGAACCTGCTGGGCATGCGGATCCGGGGCACGCGCCTTTTGAGCGTGGACGGCAACGGCGTCATCAGGGTCATGGGAGAGAACAACATGGACCTCGACGGAGGGGTTCCCGGGAAACCCGCGATCGAGTCCGACGACTATCGCGGCTCCGAGTGGGCGGGCGCCACGTTCTCGCCCGACGGCAAGACCCTGTTCGTCAACATCCAGACGCCCGGCGTCACGTTGGCGATCACCGGCCCCTGGACCTGACCGCCGAGGTCCTGGCCCCGGAACTCAGGCGAACTCGCCGCGTAGCGCTGAGACCTTTTCGCGCAACTCTCCGGCGCTGGCCTGCGGCGCGACCAGGTCGCCGGCAACGATTTCCACGCGGCTCCAGAAGCGTTTCGGATCCCGGAATATGCCCCCGTGGTGGCTGAAGAAGCTGCCCCACAGGCCACGCAGCGCCATCGGCACCACCGGTACCGGCGTCTCCTTGAGGATGCGTTCGACACCAGGCCGGAACGCGTCGATCTCGCCGTCGTGGGTGAGCTTGCCCTCGGGGAAGATGCACAGCAGGTCCCCGTCCGCCAGGCCTTCGCGGATTTCTCGGAACGCCTGCTCGTATGCCGCTTCGTCCAGGCTGCGGCCGACGATGGGAATGGCCCGACCGGTGCGGAAAACGAAATTCAACACGGGCTTGTCGTAGATCGGCTTGAACATGATGAAGCGGATGGGACGCCGCACCGCACCAGCCAGCAGCAAGGCATCGACGTAGCTCACGTGGTTGCAGACGATGATGGCGCCGCCCTTCTCGGGAATGGTCTCAAGCCCCCTGTGGGTCACGCGGTACATGGTGTGCGAAAGGAGCCAGACAATGAAGCGCATGGAGAACTCTGGCACCTGGTTGAAGATGTAGAGGGCGACACCGATGTTGATCACCGCCATCAGCAGGAACAGTTCGGGGATGGTGCGGTCCAGGTAGGTGAGCCAGACGATTGCCCAGACGGCACCCACCACCATGAACGCGGAGTTGAGGATGTTCGCCGCGGCAATAATGCGCGCGCGGCGTCCCTCAGGCGTACGTGCCTGGATGAACGCCATCAATGGCACCACGTACATGCCGCCGAAGATGCCGGTCAGAAACAGTCCGAACAACACCCGAAGACTCCCGTCGGCCGCCAGGAAGGCCCAGATGTCGCGCGGACCGGTGGCGTCGATGGCGGTGATGGAGAAGTAGACTTCGATTCCCATGACGCTGATGCCGAATGCCGCAAACGGCACCAGGCCGATCTCGATCCTGCGCCCCGAAAGGCGTTCGCAGATCAACGAGCCCGTGCCGATGGCGACGGTGAACACGGCGAGGATGAGCGTCACCACGCGCTGGGTGCCCGCGAGGTAGTCCTGCGTGAGGTTCGGGATCTGCGCCAGGTAGACACCCCCGATGAGCCAGAACCAGGAAATGCCGAGAATTGAGAGAAAGACCGCCCGGTTCTCCAGCGCAAGCCCGATCAGGCGCGCGGTGGCTGTGAAAAGGTTCCAGTTCACGGGCTGTTCCGGCGCGCTCGCGGGCGCGACGGGAATGTAACGGCTCGCCAGCCAGCCGACCACGGCCACCGCCATCACCAGAACGAACAGCCATGCCGAGACCTCGTTCATGCCGCCAATGATGGCGCCGAAGATCGTGCCGAGAAGGATCGCGATAAACGTGCCCATCTCGATCATGGCGTTGCCGCCGACGAGTTCTGTCTGGTGCAGGTGTTGCGGCAGGATCGAGAACTTGAGCGGGCCGAAGAACGTGGACTGCAATCCGAACAGGAACAGCACTACCAGCATCAGTGTCAGGTTGCTGAAGTAGAGCGAGACACCGGCGAGGAACGCAACACAGATCTCGCTGATCTTCACGAAACGGATCAGCCGGGACTTTTCGTACTTGTCGGACAGTTCCCCGGCGGTCGCCGAGAACAGGAAGAAAGGCAGCACGAAGAGCGCTGCGGCGGCGTTGACCGCGAGGTCGGAACTGTCTTCGGCAATGAGCCCGCCATAGACGAACAGGATCATCAACGCGGCCTTGAACAGGTTGTCGTTGAACGCGCCCAGGAACTGGGTCACGAACAGCGGCAGCAACCGCCGCGAGGCAAGCAGTTGAAACTGGGTGAGGCGTTCGCCCGTTGGATCGGAGGCGCTCTTGTCTGAGTCCTGCATGGGGTTCTTTGCGGGATGGGCCAACGTCCGAGTTTGCGGCGATTGGCGCCGCGCGTAAAGGCGGAGCATGTACGACGGACGCAGGCGAGGATACCGAAACGCGAGTCTTGGGCTATAGAATTCTGACCAACTCACCAAGGGTATTGTTGACGTGACGAAGATTTCGGAGGCGCATGCCGCTCACTACCGCGAGCACGGATACGCGGTTGTCGAAGACTTTCTCGATCAGGAAGAGTTGACCGGAGCGTCGGACGAACTGCGCCTGATACTCCCCGGCTGGGTGGAATACTGCGAGGATCCGACTCGGCCGACGCCGGGGCATCCAGCAGAGGCCCGTGCGTCGAGGACGATGTTCCCCTACCGGGGCGACCGCCTCAATGCCATCACGATGCATCCGGAACTGCGCCGTTTCGCCGCCGAGAACATCGGCCACGACGATATCTATTGCGAGCAGTCGCACCTGCACGCCAAGTACAAGGGGTCGCGTCAGGACAAGGACCAGGTCATGCACTGCGACTTCATAAACCACACGCTCGCGTATCCCCCGAAGCTCCCGGAGTACTGGCAGACGGCCTACTTGGTCTACTACACGGACGTGACGGCGGACCTCGCTCCCACCGCCGTGTGTTCCTGGCGCCACTATCCGGAGAAGATCCGCTGGCCGAACCACTACACGCGGGAAGAGCGTCCGGAGATCTACGACAACGAGCGCAAGATCATCGTCCCGGCCGGGGCGCTGTTCATCTACAGCATGCGAACGTTCCATCGGGGCACGCCGTTCAGGGCCGTCGGCGGGCGCCTTGCGCAGTTCATCACCTACGCGCCGGCCGCGTGGAAGTGGCTTGGGATCGTGGGCTGGTCGGTGCAGGCCAAGTTGCCCGAATTCCGGCAGTGGATCGAAAAGGCCACGCCGGCCGAACGCGAACTGCTGGGCTTCCCGCCGCCGAAGCACCCCTACTGGACGGAGGAGACCATTGCGGGCGTCAGCGCAAGGTATCCGGGGATGGACATGGCGCCGTACCGGGAGTGACGGGTCAGGTGCCGTTACAGCCCGCGCGATGACTTCGGACGTGCTTTATGGCTTCGGCGATATCTGATTGGCTCAATCCAGCCGCCACCGCCATTTTGCGTAGTTCACAAAGCAGTTCGTCGAACTCCTCTTTGGACGAAGTCGTCTCCCGGTGTGTCCCGGTTGGAGCAGGTCTTCTCATCTCCGTGAAAGCGCCGCGAACGAACTTACAGCAGCGGCGCGATAACCAGGCTGACGATCGCCATGACGTTGATCAGGATGTTCATGCTCGGTCCGGACGTGTCCTTGAACGGATCTCCGACCGTGTCGCCCACCACCGTCGCGGCATGAACTTCCGAACCCTTGCCGCCGAGGTTGCCTTTCTCGACGAACTTCTTCGCGTTGTCCCAGGCGCCGCCGGCGTTGGCCATGGTGAGCGCCATCAGTACGCAGCCGAGTAGCGCGCCGCCCAGCGCGCCGCCCAGCGCCTCGGCGCTGATGCCGAAGCCGATCACAGGCGGCACGGCGACGGCGATGGCGCCGGGAAGCAGCATGCGCCGCAGCGCGGCGGATGTCGCAATTTCGACGCACTTGGCGTTATCCGGCTCCGCGGTGCCTTCGAGCAGGCCGGGGATTTCCCTGAACTGGCGCCGGATCTCCTGGATCATCTCCATGGCGGCGTCGCCCACCGAGGTCATGGTGATCGAGGCGATCAGGAACGGGATGATGCCGCCTAGGAACAGTCCGATCAGCACTTCGGGATTGCCGATGTGCAGCGAAAAGTCGCCGCCCCGGTTGTAGGAGACGGTCTCGACGAAGGCGGCGATGATCGCCAATGCCGCGAGCGCCGCCGCGCCGATGGCGAATCCCTTGCCCATGGCGGCGGTCGTGTTGCCGAGTTCGTCCAGCGAATCGGTGATGGCGCGGGTGTCCTCGCCGAGGCCCGCCATTTCCGCGATGCCGCCGGCGTTGTCCGCGACGGGGCCGTAGGCGTCCACCGCCATCGTCATGCCGACGGTGGCGAGCAGTCCCACCGCCGCGATGCCGACGCCGTACAGGCCGGCCAGTGATGTCGAGACGAAGATGATCCCGCAGATGGCGAGAAGCGGTATGACGACGGACTGCATGCCCACCGCCAGGCCGGTGATCATGACCGTGGCCGGACCGGTTTCCCCTGCCTTCGCGATTCTTTCGATGGGCTTCGACGACGTGTAGTACTCGGTGGTGAGGCCAATGATGATGCCGCCTGCGGCGCCGGCCACCACGGACCACCAGATTGCCGTCGAAACGTCGAGCAGATTGGTGATGACGAAATAGGCGGCGATGACGAACAGGATCGGCGAGACGGTCATCCCGATACGCAGCGCGAGCGCCGGGTTCGAGTTCGAGCGGCTGCGCACGATGCCGATGCCGATGATCGAGCAGATGAGGCCGGTGGACGCGAGTGCCAGCGGCAGGAACATGAGCGCGCCGCGGGCATCCGATTCCGCCAGGCCGGTCGTCAGGTTGTCGAGCGCGACCAGGCTGAGCGTCGCGGCGATGGCGATGGACGCGATCATGGCGCCGCAGTAGGACTCGAAGATGTCCGAGCCCATGCCGGCGATATCCCCGACGTTATCGCCGACGTTGTCGGCTATGACACCGGGGTTGCGGGGATCGTCTTCGGGAATGCCCTGTTCGAGCTTGCCGACGAGATCCGCGCCGACATCGGCGCTCTTGGTATAGATGCCGCCGCCGACACGGGAGAACAGCGCGACGCTGGAGGCGCCCATGCCGAAGCCGTGTATGTGGTGCGCCGTGTGCGGATCGCCGCCGAAGAAGTAATACACGATGCCCAGGCCGAGAAGCCCGAGGGAAGCGACCGCCAGTCCCATGATGGAGCCGCCGAAGAACGCGACGGAGAGTGCTGCCGGCGCGCCCTGCACGTGTGCCGCCGTCGTGGTTCGCACGTTCGCCTTGGTGGCCGTGTACATGCCGATCCACCCTGCGCCGGCGGACGAGAGCGCCCCGACGATGAACGCGATCGCGGTCGAAGAACCGAGGCCGGGCGACGCGAACAGGATGATGATGAGAACCCCGGCGAAAAGCGCCAGCATCAGGTACTCGCGGCGCATGAAAACCATGGCGCCGAGGTGAATCTGATCGGCGATTCTGCGGACGTTGTCCTCGCCCTCCGCGTAGCGCTTGACCAGCGCGTACACGATGAAGGCGCAGGCAAGCCCTACAAGGCCGAGTACGGGCGGTACGATCGTTTGTTCCAGCATGGGCTCCCCTAAACCTTGGTGCTTCTGCAATGGACCCCAGCTTGCCGCCGACTGGGCGCCGCGCGCGGCGATGGCAGATCGGCAAGATCGCGCGTTCGGCGCGGGACTTATCGTTTGAGGTCGATTGGGCGCGACATGATACCGAAGGCGAAGTCTCGGTTCAGCCCTGCGCGAGCAGCGCCCGCAGGTCGATGATCGCCGCGTTGGCGCGGGAAATGTACGACGCCATCACCAGCGAGTGGTTGGCTGTCAAGCCGAATCCGGTGCCGTTCAGGATCATCGGGCTCCAGATCGTCTTTTGCGTACCTTCGAGCTCGCGCACGATCTGCAGCAGGCTCACGCGCGCGTTCTTGTCGTCCAGCACCTGGGCGAAGTCCCGCTCCACGGCGCGCAGCATGTGCAACAGCGCCCATGCCTGGCCGCGCGCTTCGTAGAACACGTCGTCGATTTCGAACCAGCTTGTCCGGAGCGCGGCGTCGGAGGGCGTCGGCGTCGACTGCGCCGCCGCGCGGTCTCCCGCCAGACCGACATCGAGTTGCCGCTTCCCGACGCTCGCCGAGAGCCGTTGCGAGAGGCTGCCGAGCCGCGTCTCGACGGCTGTGAGCCAGGCGCGCAGGTTGTCGGCGCGGGCGTAGAACTGCGCCTCGGGCCGCTGCCTGTCGCTGAGGCGCGTCCTGTAGCCCTGCAGGTGCTCAATGCCGTCGCGGTACTCGTCCTCGGTTCGCGGGAATATCCAGCTCGAGTTGTTGAAGAAGAACTTGCCTTCCGCGAGCGAAAGGTCGGGGTCTTCGGTCGATTGGCTCTGCGAGCGGCTCAGGTCGGCGCGCATGACACGGCTCATGTCCCGCATCTGCACGATGACGCCGAACTCCCAGTTCGGCACGTTGTCCATCCACACGCTGGGCGGGAACAGGTCGTTGGCGAGGTATCCCCCGCGCTTGTCGAGCAGGATCTCTCCCATGTGGATGAGGGTGGAGGTCGTGATCGCGCCGGTGACCGGATCCTCCCCGGATGCGCTCGCGGACTGCCGCGCCACTTCCACGACATCGAACATGTCCGGCTCGGTGTCCCACCACCACCAGAAGAACATGACGACTAGCAGGTAGGCCCCGACGGCGATGCCCGCCGCGCGCGCGACCCAGTTCGCCTGCCCGCCCGATTCAGGGCTGGCCTCCCAGAATTTCCAGTTCAACTTGCCTCCTTGAACACGCGCCTTAGGGCGTGGTTTCCGGCAGCAGGAATATGACGACGCGCGGCGGGTAGCCAATCACGATCTCGCCGCGGATTCGCCTGTCGCCGCGCGCATCGTTCAACCGTGCGTACATCCAACGCCCCTCGGCGTCGGATGCGGCGCGGATGATAACGCGGGCGTTGGGCATGCGTCCGTAGACCCCGAACCTGGTCAGCGCGTCACTTGCGGTTTGCCGGCGCGCGCGCACGTCTTCTCGGGAGAGGTCCAACTGCAGGCGTTCGGCGTTGTGCAACTGGCGTAGCTGCGCTCTCGCAGACGGCAGGGAAGGGTGGTCTTCGTCGACCGTCGCCGCCCGCTCAAGCAGGATGCCGGCGACTGTCCAGCGCTCCTGCCGCAATGCCTCGCGCGCCCGCTGGATGAACGTCTCGGTGATGCGTTCGATGCCATACAGGGCATCCGGATTGTCCGGCTCGATCCCGAGCACCGCGAGATACAGGCTGTGTGCGCCGTCAGGCCCGCCAAGTAGCCGGTCGTCCGCAAAGGCCGCTTCCGCGCGGTCCAGGATGGGGTTGACATCGGGGCGTTCGACGGGGGGCGGCGGCGCCTCTTCCTCGACGATCTCCACCGGCGGTCTTTGCGGGCAGCCGACGAGCAGCGCCGCGAACAGCAGCGTCAGGCAGGTTCGAGACAGTGAGGATCGGTCCAAGAGCGGATTCGTCGAGTGGAAAGAACCGGAACATATAGTGGCGGGCAGAACACTTCAATTGGCGCTCTCGCGGTGTCATATTGCCGCGCATGCCGATGCGCGCGATCCGAACCACCGTGCTTCTCTTCTGCGCCCTGGTGTGGCCGGTCGCGCAGGGGGTCACGGAACTGAAACCGGGTCCCGACCCGCTTGGCGGGAAACGGGAAACCCGGGAAGTCCTGACAGTCGACCAGGCGTTCGTCCTGTCGGCGGAGCTTGCCGGAGACGGTTTCCTGGTCGCGACCTGGCGCATGCCGGACGGCTACTACCTCTACCGCCACCGGTTCGGGTTCTCGGGTGGAGACGGTGTCCTCGGGACCCCGGTCATTCCCGAAGGCAAACCCAAGACCGACGAGTTCTTCGGCGACGTCGAGGTGTACTACGGAAAAGTCACCGTGCGCGTGCCTGTCCTGCGCCAGAATAACGGGGACATGGAGGTCGCGATCGGATACCAGGGCTGCGCCGATTTCGGCTTCTGCTATCCGCCCGAGGAGAAACGATTCAGGTTCACGAGATCGGCCCCGTAATTGGTGGGTTTGCGCTGGCGGGCCTGTGATAGTCTGCCGCCCCGTTTCAGGCACTGGCATTCGCCGGGAGGCACGATGAAGCTCTACGACTGCGAGCAGGCGCCGAACCCGCGCCGCGTCCGCATCTTCATGGCGGAGAAGGGCATCTCCTGCGAGACCGAACAACTCAACATCGTCCTCGGAGAGAACCTGGGCGACGACTTCCTCGCCGTGAATCCCCGGGGCCTGTTGCCGACACTCGTGCTCGACGACGGCACGGTTCTCGACGAGTCGGTGGCAATCTGCCGGTACCTCGAGGAAACGCACCCGGAGCCCGCGCTGATGGGAACGGATGCGGTGAGCAAGGCGCAAATTGAATCGCGCCAGCGCCACATGGAGTTCGAAGGGCTCCTGAGTGCCGCCGAGACGTTTCGCAACGCCTTTCCCAGGTTCTCGAAGCGGGGACTCGGCGGCAATGTCGGCGAGGTAGACGCCATCCCCGCGCTGGTCGAACGCGGGCAGGCATCACTGCAGCGGTTCTACAACAGGCTGGACGCGCATCTCGCCCAGTCCCGGTATGCTGCTGGAGACGAGTTCACGATCGCTGACATCACGGCACTCTGCGCCGTCGACTTCGCCTCGGTGGCTGCCCGCGTTCCCGTCCCGGAGAACTGCGAGAACGTGGCCCGGTGGCATGCGGAGGTGTCGGCGCGTCCGAGCGCGAGGGCCTGAGGGGTAGGCCGTGAGCCCGTTGCGAATCGGCATGATGGGCTTCGGCCAGGTGGGTCGACACATCTATCGGCTTGCACTGGACGACGAGCGATTCAACGTGGTGGCCGCATCCGATATCGGCCAACCGGACATCCTTCATCATCTCGTGAACAGGTCGATGGTGCGGGACGTTTCCGTGCGCCTGGAGGGCAACTACCTCGTTGGAGGCCGATTTGACCGCAGGACCAGGTTGTTTCCTGGTGCCAGGCCCGCCGATGTCCTGTGGGACGTTTTCGGCGTGGATCTCGTCATCGACACGACGGCCCGGTTTCGCTCCTTGGGGGCGCTTGCCCCGCACCTGAACAACGGCGCCCCCCGGGTCATCCTTTCAACCCTTCCCGAGGGAGAAGTCGACCGCGTCGTTCTCTATGGCATCAATCAGGACAGCATCGAGGCCGAAGACCGCATCGTCTCGGCGGGCTCGGCATCCACAACGGCCATGGCCCTCGCGATCAAGGTCGTCGGGGATGCGGGCGCCATCGATCATGCCTCCATGACCTCGGTGCACGCCTACACGAGCGACCAGACCCTGCAGGACTACGCCGGTCCGGACTACCGGCGCAGCCGTTCCGGTGCGGAGAACATCATTCCCAACGAGACACCCGCGCCGTACTGGGTGCAGCGGTTGATGCCGGAGGTTGCCGGCAAGCTCAGCGGTTTCGCGCTGAACGTGCCCGTGCAGGCGGGATCGCTTCTGGACATGACCGTCGCATTCGCCGACGGGGCTGTCAGCGCCGAGGCGGTCAACGACCTGTTCGTCGCCGCCGCCGAGCGCGAACCGGAACTGATCGCCGTAACGCCGGACCCGATCGTGTCGTCCGACGTGAAGGGTTGTTCGCAATCCATACTCGTTGACCTGAAAGGGACCCTCAAAGCCGGATCGAATCTGATCAAGATACTCGCCTGGCACGAGTCCCTTGGCCATGCGCGGCGAATACTGGACCTCGCTGCGCTGTATTCGGAGTTTGAGACCTCACCGACACGGGATGCCGCCTGATGCGCGTTGCCATCAACGGGTTCGGGCGTATCGGGCGAGCCGTCTTCCGTATTGCCGAGGCCACCGACGAGATCGAGATCGTCGCGATCAATGACCTGTTCGACCACGAGGCCCTGGCCTACCTGCTTACCTACGATACGGTGATGGGCCGCTTCGAAGGCGGCGTCGCCATAGAGGACGGCGAACTGGTCACGCCGCATACCCGCGCGCGCATGGTCCAGGAGCGGGATCCGCGGGAATTGCCGTGGGGGGATCTGGGGGTAGATGCCGTCGTGGAATCCACCGGCGTCTTCCTCACCCGGGACCAGGTGGCAATGCACCTCGAGGCGGGCGCAAAGCGCGCCGTGCTCACGGTCCCCGCAAAAGACCCTGTCGACTTGACCGTGGTGCTCGGCGTCAACGAAGACAAGCTCGAGCACGGGCACCGCGTTGTCTCCAACGCAAGCTGCACCACCAACTGCCTGGCGCCCATCGCCAAGGTGCTCCACGACAGTTTCGGTATCCGTGAAGGGGTCATCAACACTGTGCACGCCTATACGAACGACCAGAGCCTGGCGGATGTGCCCCACTCGGACTGGCGACGCAGCCGCGCGGCGGCGGAGAACATCATCCCAACGTCCACTGGTGCTGCCAGGGCGGTGGGCGAGGTCCTGCCGGAGCTCAACGGACGCCTGGACGGCATCGCCTCCCGCGTGCCTGTGCCGGACGGTTCGGTGGTTGACCTGTTCGTTGAACTCGAGCGGCCCGCGAGCGTGGACGCCGTGCACGAGGCCGTGCAAGATGCCGCCGACTCTCCGCGCATGCGCAACGTTCTGGAATTCACGCGAGAACCCGTAGTCTCCTCCGACATCATCGGCAACCCGCATTCATCCATCTACGATGCTTCGTTTACGCAGGTTTCGGGCGGTTGTTTCCTGAAGGCGTTGTGCTGGTACGACAACGAGTGGGGATATTCGAACCGGGTTTGCGACCTGCTCGTAATGATGGCGGGGTTGGACTCCTGACAACGCGCGGGCGTAGCCTTCTCAGCTAACGTGGCTAGCGGCCGTGGCCGGCGAATAATCCCTGCCTCGTTTCCGCTGCATTTCCGTGTTGGAGCGAATGGAGTGCCTTGCTGTCTGATCGCGAAAGCAACGGGGGCAGGGCAGTTGCCCTTTCCGGGCGATAGACTCAGGCGACGAAGTCGAAGAGAATTCGGGCGTCCCGCATCACACGGAGAGGTGCCGGAGTTGGTCGAACGGGCCTGACTCGAAATCAGGTGTGCCCTTGCGGGCACCCAGGGTTCGACTCGAGCCGCCGCCAGGCGGGGAGAGAACGCGAAGGCGACGTAGTCGCCGAGCGACCCCGGAAGGGGTGAGCCGCCGAAGGCGGCGAATAATCCCTGCCTCGATTCCCCCGGATTCCCGTATTGGGGCGAATGGAGTGCCTTGCTGTCTGATCGCGAAGGCACGGGGGCAGGGCAGTTGCCCCTTCCAGGCGATAGACTCAAGCGGCGAAGTCGAAGAGAATTCGGGCGTCCTGCATCACACGGAGAGGTGCCGGAGTTGGTCGAACGGGCCTGACTCGAAATCAGGTGTGCCCTTGCGGGCACCCAGGGTTCGAATCCCTGCCTCTCCGCCACTACCAAAAGCATGAGCGAGTTCGATAAGCGCGACACGACGAATGCGGACCGCGAGCCGCCCGGGCGGACTGACGTCTATCGGTCCTCCCTGGGACGGCGGACGGTCAGGAAGGTCCTGCCGCTGGTCCTGGGTGTCGTATTGATGGCGGCCTTCGTATTGATAGATGCCTTCGGATTTGGGATGTCGCCGGAATATTGGAACCCGAATTTCCCGCTGCTGGTTGTCTTCTCGGTGGCGCTCGTCTGGATGGTCGCCGGCACGACATACCGCGTGAGAGGCGGCAAGCTGATACTGACCACGATGTTCCGATGGCACCGCATTGCGTTGGATGAGATCGCGGAAATCCGAAAGGTCTGCGTCGAGTCGAAGGAGATTATCGATATCCGACGGCAGCCTCGGAGGGTTTTGGGCTGGAACCCCAGGATCTGGTCGGACTACGGCCGGGGTGACTACGCGCTCGGCACGGACGTCATCGAGATCATCACGCCTTCGTCGCGCTTTATCCTCTCGCCGCGCGACGAAAAGGGCTTCCTGGCTGCGCTCGACGCGTGCGCGGACGTTGGTGGCTAGGACTGCTCGAAGGACGAACACCCGCCAGGGTTGGTCGGGTTCCTTGAGGCGTCGATCAGGTCGTAGACTTTCTGGACCATCACGCCTGCGAAACTGCCTTTGGCGAGTAGAAGAGCGCAGCGCAGGTGAGGATTTGCCAAGCTGCATGGCCGGCGATGAACTCCAGTTCACCATCGCGAAACACGTCGTGCACCGCCCACCCAATCGTCGCCCCGCCGATGGCGCCAGCCGCGCATAGGGCCGCGAATGGCCCCCAAGCGAGCCGTAGCGTGCCGAACCGGATTACGAGATATCCGACGAAGGTTGCGGTGATGACGCCGGCGACGGCCGCATCAATGATGTCGTTCTGACTCGGACGCAACTCCGTCGCATACTGCACCCCGATCCAATAGCAAAGCGCGCCCCCGAGGCCGATCACGACCGGACGCCACGACAGGTTCCCCCGGTCCAGGTAGCGAAACAGGACGAGTGCGCTATACACCGTCCCCGTCGACCACAACAACAACAGCCCTAGTAACTCGCTCGCCGGTAACGCGTCGGATAGCTTCCAGAGCAGATACCACGCTGCGGTGGACGCGACGGCCAGCGCCAGGCACTTGCCGAGGCCCGCCTCGTCGAGCATGTTCAGATACCGTTGGAACATACCCTCTGCTCCTTCGCTACTCGCAACGGGGCGTTCGCTCAATTGTGCAGCGGCGAGAAGCTGAAGACCCAGGGCGTATCCGGCTCGACGGTCACGCGCACCGCCTTGATCTCCGGTGATCCGAACACCTGCAACCGCGTGATGTTGGCGTATTGCAGCGGCTGGCCTTCGCCGGCCGAGACCGCGAACGGCCGGTCGACCTCGAACTCGTGGAAGTCGCCGTGGATGACGAGGACGGGGCGCCCGAACTCGCCTCCCAGGTCGCGAATGGCCCAGGCGGTCCAATGGAACGGGCCCGTGGCGCCGCCACGTACGGCGATCGCGGTGAACTCGCCATCGCGGCGATCGGTGAAGAGCGCCGCATGCAGGGCGATCACCACGGCCTTCGCGTCGCTCTCCTTCGCTTTCGCGAAGATCTGCTTGATCCACTCGACATTGGCCCTGTTTCGGGTGATCGCCTCCAGCGCCCGGTCCTGGTCGTTGATGAAGAAGTTGTTTGCCGTCCCGGTCACATGCACGGTGCCGAAGACGACCCCTTCATGCGCCCAGAGGGCGTTCTCGACCATGTCGCCAAACTCCGAGACGTCGGCTTGCCTCGTCAGGTCCATGGGGTTCGCGCCGAGGCTCTGGTTCGTGGCGAAGAACGTCTTTCGGATGATGGCGAGACTGGAAAGACCGTCGCCGGAAAGTTCACGGGCGTAGCTGCTGTCAAGCGACTTGGCCTTGGCGATGGTTGCGAGGTCTTCCTCGGTGGATGTGCCCGAGAGAAACCGATTGCCCAGTTCGATGACTTCCGGGTCGGCGCAGTCGACCCACTCGTTGTCGCCGGGGGTATAGATCACCGGGTGGTCGTACTCCGCGAAGAAGTCGCGAATCCGCTGGTGCTCGGCGTCGTTGCACTCCATCAGCCCCCAGGTGTCGCCGACGTGAATGGTGAATGCCGGACTCGTCGAGTTGATGGTCTCGATCAGCGCCCGGTACACGGGATAGTCGTCCGGCAGGTTGTACGCCGTGTCACCCAGCGTCACGAAGTGAAACGGTTTCGCGAGCGTGGGACAGGAAATTGCGAGTGCGAGGCACCCGAGCAGCAACGTGCCAAAGCGGGTCATTGGGGTTTCCTGGAGCGGAAGGGCGGGCAAGTCTAGCAGCCTGCGCCTGGAACGGCACAGGGTTCCGATCAGGGCGCGGAGTGCGGGATGCGTGGGACACGGCGCGCCCGAAAAACGCTTCAGGGATCGCGTCAGGGGCTTGAACTGGTGGGCGGTCACCACTCGCCGCGCGGTGTCCGATAGACTCAAGTGCCGAAGTGGAAGAAAATCTGACGCTTGCGGGGAGGCTTTCGAGTCCAGTTGCTCCTCGCATCTTCCAGATCCGCCTGCTGGTGATCGAAGCGATAGAACGCTTCAGCCGCAGTGTGGGAGAGGCTACCGGTAAACGTAGACCAGACACCAGACACAGGAGCGAACGATGTCGGAACCATTCAAGATCGGGCTGATAGGCACAGGCGGAATTTCCCGGGCGCACTTGCCCGTCTACGAGCACTTTCCGGAAAAGGTAAAGCTGACCGCCGTGTGCGACATCGTCGAAGCGGCGGCGCGCGAGCGCGCCAGTGAAGCGAACGTCGATGACATCTACCTCGACTACGAGACGATGCTCAGGGAAGCGGACATCGATGCCGTGGACATCTGCACCGGTCACGACACGCATGCGCCGATCGTGATGGCGGCGGCCGCAGCCGGCAAACATGCGCTGGTCGAAAAGCCGATGGGCAACAGCATGCAGGAGTGCCGCGACATGATTGTCGCCGCCGACAAGGCTGGCGTAACCCTCATGATCGCCCACATGCTGCGCTTCTCCCCTTCAACAGAGGCGGTGCGGCAACTATTGGCGGCCGGGGAACTTGGAACGATCCGGGCGGCGCGCATCGATATCATGATGAACGCTATCGGGAGACTCCGAGAGGGACACTGGATGCTCGATGGCCATGCGGGCGGCGGCATCGGCTTTACCAACACGATCCACGAGGTGGACCTCGTGCGGCACCTTTTGGGCGATGTGAAGACCGTCACGGCGGTCCGCAAGTCGGTTTCGCCCCGACTGATCAACGGTGCCGAGGACATTCTCTGCGCCACCCTCGAGTTCGAGAGCGGGGCCGTAGGAACGGCGCTCTGCCTCTGGTGCGCGGCCCGCGGGCCCGTATCGCAGCAGTACACACTGTTCGGCGACAAGGGTGCCCTGTACTCGCTGCCCACATTCCCGATCTATCGCGGCGATCACTTCGGCCCCGTCATGGTCTCGTCGCCGGAGCGTGACGAACCCGGAACCGAACCCGTGATGAATCGCCGCGAGCCTGGAAGGCAGTTGAAGGGACTGGAGGACATCATGGGCCACTTCCACCAGCTTGCGCCGGGCACGTGGGGGCTACCCAGCGACGACTGCTTCACCAACGAGATTCTCCACTTCGCCGAGTGCAGCCAGGAGGGCAGGGAGCCGATCAGCGGTGGCCGGGATATCCTGGGTTCGATGAAGATCCTCTTTGGTATCTATGAGGCCGCGCGCACCGGCAAGGCGGTTGACCTGGCGAGTCTCTGAACTGGCTGCGGTTCCGTCCCAACTTGTTCAAGGAGGAGGAACGATGAGTCTTCAATTGAGTCTGGCGGCATTCACACTGGTCCTGGCTGGCGTCGCAACCGCTGCGGAAACCGCCCATGTACACGGCACGGCCGAGATCGAGTTGGCCGTGGAGGGATCGGACGTCGCGGTGAACTTCGCGAGCCCGATGTACAACCTGGTGGGTTTCGAACACGCGCCGCGCGATGCGCAGGATCGCGCGGCGGTTGCCGAGGCGCGCGCCCTCCTTGACGACCCGGCGAACCTCGTTCGGCTTCAAGCCGACGCAGCGTGCACGGTGGTCGAGTTGGATGTCCATTGGGACATGCCGACTGCGGGGGACGAAGAACACGCCCACGACGAAGCCGCAGGGCACGATGCTCACCACGAACACGATGCCCACGACGCGGACGATGCTCACCACGAACACGAGCACGAAGCCCATGACGCTGACCATGCGCACCACGACGACGATCACGATGCGCACGACGCCGATGCTCACCATGACGATCACGATGCCCACGACGCGGATGATGCTCACCACGACGCCGACCATGATGCGCAGGAACCCGGCGAACAGCATGCCGATGTCACGCTCGCGATCCGGTATCGCTGCGACGACCCGGACCGGCTGACTGCCCTGGACGTCACGGCATTCGAGTCCTTTGAGCGCCTCTCGGAGGTTGAGTTGCGTGCCGTCGGTCCTGGCGGCGCGGTTGCGGAAACGGCATCGCCCGGCTCGCCGCAGGTGGACCTCCGCAACCTGTTGGCGAGGTGACGATCGAGCCGCCGGCGGTGCGGCTGGCGAATGCCGTCTACCGCTATCGCGCGGGCCCTCCCGTCATCGATATCGCGGACTTCGCGGTGGCCCGCGGAGAGAGCCTTTTCCTGGAAGGCCCGAGCGGCAGCGGCAAGAGCACGCTACTCGGCCTGGTGGGCGGCATCCTGACCCCGGCGGAGGGAGCGGTGCAGGTGCTTGGCGAGTCGCTGGGGGAACTTGGGGCCGCGGCGCGAGACCGGTTCCGCGCCGACCGAATCGGGTTCGTGTTCCAGATGTTCAATCTCCTGCCCTACCTTTCCATGGTGGACAACGTCTTGCTGCCCTGCCGTTTCTCCGGTGCCCGCGCGGACGCGGCCATCGAGTCTGCGGGATCGCCGCGGGAGGAGGCGCTGCGGCTCCTCGGACGCCTCGGCTTTGCGGGCGAGACCCTGCGCGAGCGCCGGGTCACGGAACTCAGTATCGGACAGCAGCAGCGGGTCGCGGTGGCGCGGGCGCTGATCGGCCGGCCGGCGCTCGTGATCGCCGACGAACCGACATCCGCTCTCGACACGAACACGCGACTCAGGTTCGTGGATCTGCTGGTGGACGAGTGCGCGGCGGCGGGCAGCACCGTCATCTTCGTGAGCCACGACGCAGCCCTGGCGCCATCGTTCGACCGCGGCGTATCCATCGAGACCATCAACCGGGCGCCCATGGAGGCCGACGATGCGGGGTAGGGTGCTCGTCTCCCTGGCTCTCAGGAGCCTTGCCAACCGGCGCCTGACGGCGGGCCTGACCGTTCTTTCGGTGGCCGTGAGCGTCGCTCTCCTGATCGGCGTCGACCGCCTCAGAACGGAGGCGCGCGCCAGCTTCACCAGCACCATCTCGGGCGCCGATCTCATCGTCGGCGCCCGCAGTGGACCCGTCAACCTACTGCTCTACTCCGTGTTCCGCATCGGCGATGCCACGAACAACATCTCCTGGGCCAGTTACGCGGAGATCGCGGCCCGGCCCGAGGTCGCCTGGACCATTCCCATCTCCCTCGGCGACGCGCATCGGGGTTTCCGGGTGCTCGGCACGGACACGGGCTACTTCACGCATTACCGCTTCGGTCGGGAGCGAAGTCTCGAGTTCGACCAGGGCGGAGTCTTCTCCCGCGTCAACGACGCCGTGCTTGGCGCGGATGTCGCGACAGCCCTCGGCTATGCCGTCGGCGACCGGATCATCGTCTCCCACGGCATCGGTGACGTGAGTTTCGAGCAGCACGACGAACTGCCGTTCCTGGTCACCGGCATCCTGCGCCGTACGGGGACACCCGTGGACCGGACCGTGCACGTCACGCTGGCGGGCATCGAGGCGATCCACGCGGCGGATGACCCGGGCCAGTACGCTGGTCTGGGTGTCGATGCCGCTGGCGTCGTTGCGGGCACACTCGAACCCGACGCGATCACCGCGTGCATCGTCGGCCTCAAGTCGCGGTTGATGTTGTTCGGGCTGCAGCGCTTCATCAACGAGAACCAGCGCGAGCCGTTGATGGCCATCGTTCCCGGGGTGACCCTGCAGCAGCTCTGGGAGCTGGTCGGAGTCGCGGAAACGGCACTCCTCGGCGTCAGCGCGTTCGTGATCGCCGCCGGACTCGTCGGCCTCTTGACGACGCTCCTGACCAGCCTCGCCGAGCGGCGCCGGGAGATGGCAGTGCTGCGTTCCATGGGCGCGGGTCCCGCCATGGTCTTCGGGCTTCTTGTCACGGAAGCCGTCATTCTTGCCGCGACGGCGGCCATAGCCGGCGTGACGGCGATCCATGCGGGCATGTTCGCGGCCCGCCCGTTCGTTTTGGAACGCTTCGGCCTCTACCTCGCGCCGGGTCTTCCGGGCTGGTTCGACCTCGCCGTGGTGGTCGTGGTCACGATCGCAGCGGGTATGATCGCGGCTCTGCCGGCCTGGCGAGCGTATCGCTTCTCGCTCGCCGACGGGTTATCGATACGGACCTGAGGCTTGCCGGCATTGCCGCGCCGCTCCGTACAGGACACAATGGCCCTGCAGTTAAGGAGGCTACGTTGGCACACCGCGTTCTCTGGATCATCCTCGCCGCCTGCGCCCTGGCCGTGTCGGGCGAAAAGGACAATGAGGTACGGGAGCTGGGTTGGGACGATCTGCTGCCCGCCGACGAGGAGCCCGCCGAACCCTCGTTCTTTGATCACACCGGCATTCCGTCCTTCGACAACTTCAACCTACCCCCCGCCGGGGTCGTGCCCGAACTCAACGGCCAAGTGGTGAAACTCCCCGGTTACATGGTTCCTCTCGACCTCGTCGAGGACAAGGTCACGAGCTCTCTGCTCGTCCCCTACTTCGGCGCCTGCATCCATGTGCCCCCGCCGCCGCCGAACCAGATCGTCTACGTGACGTTCTCGGAACCGATAGAGTTCGACAGCATCTGGGACCCCGTCTGGGTCACCGGCAAACTCGGGCTTGAGCGCTTCGACTCCGAGTTCGTGGAAGCGGGCTATTCGATGGAGGGGCAGGGTATCGAGGAATACCACTACTAAAGGCGCACCTGGGACTATCCCACCCGCTCAATCAATCGCGCCAGGTTGGCGACGTGCTTTCTGAGACTTGAACGGCCCTTCCCGGTCAACTCGTACCAGGTCACCGGCCGCCGGTCGCGGAAGGTCTTCTCGATTGCCAGGTACCCGTCGTCCTCCAGCTTGCGCAGGTGGGTGCCGAGACTGCCGTCGGTCTCTTCCAGCACCTGCTTCAGCCGGCTGAAAGACATCGCATCGTGTTCGGAGAGCAGAACGCAGATCCCGAGCCGAACGCGGTGTTCGAGCAACCCTCGCAGTGATCCCAGCTCTTCCAGGCCGTCGACGTCCGGGTCAGTCCGCTGCATGCTGCGCCCGCGTTCCGAGCCATGCCTGCGCCACCAGCGCAATGGCGACCATCACGCCCGCCGTTGTGAACCCGTATTCCGGCAAGTAGAGGGTGAACAGGTAACCGGCGCCGAGAACGAAGCCGATAGGCATCAGGCGGCGCTCCAGGTGCAGCCCGGCCAGGAAGTAGGTCAACGCCAGAATCAGGATCCATAGCGAGCCCACGCCCGACCAGCTCAGTTGACCCGATACGGCGAGGCCCATACCGAGCAGGCCCACGGCGAAGAAGCCGAGGAAGTGACCGGCCCAACGTTTCCCGGTGCGGCGGTCGGCCTGACCTTCACGGCGGCCCCCTCGCACCGCAAGCCACCAGGTGAGAGCGCCGCCGACCGGTCCCGCGATGAACCAGAAAATGGCGATCCACCCCGATCCCGGTCCGACCAGGTCAACGAGGGTAAATCCGCACAGGCAAATGACTGCCCAGATCAGATAGATCGCCGGCACGTGCCCGGGGTGCGAACGCTCGGCCGCCGCCCGGACATAGGCGATGTCGTCCTTGATTGAAGCTGTGTCGGTCATGATTTCCTCCGTCTTGGCACCAACTAGTACTCTTTATTAAAGTGTACTCTCATTTTTAGAGTATAAGAGCCAGAAAGTCAATCCGGTCCGTTGACGGAGTGCCCTTGTCAGGACTATGGTCGATCATGCATGTCCGCCCTTCGTCACAAGGTCGAAAGCAAACGGGCATGCCTGGGTTCCCGAACGTCGGGTCGCCGATGAGCACCAATCCGAGCTTCCAGAACTACCAGGGCTACCTGAAGCTCGGCGAACTTCTCTCGTTGCAGCACCCGCTATCCCGCGCCCACGACGAGACGCTCTTCATCATCGTTCACCAGGTCTACGAACTGTGGTTCAAGAGCATGCTGCACGAGCTGGAATACAGCGGCGATCTCCTGTCCCGGGACCAGCCCGACAGGGCCGCGTCGACGCTGAAGCGGGCGGTCAGGATCGTCAAGGTGCTCGTGAGCCAGCTCGATGTCATGGAGACGATGACGCCCCTCGAATTCAGCGCGTTCCGGGAACGGCTCGGCGCATCCAGCGGCTTCCAGTCCGCGCAGTTCCGCGAGATCGAGTTCATCCTCGGCTACAAGCGACCGTCGGTGCTGGAGTTGTTTCCCGAAGACTCGGCCGAGCGTGAGCGGTTGGAGGCGCGCATCGTCGCGCCGACCTTGTGGGACCAGTTCGTTGGACTGCTGGCGCGGTCGGGGTATTCCATTCCCGCCACGTCGCTCGGAAAGTGGCAGGACCGACCCGTGGGGACCGACCCGGCGGTGCAGGCGGCGTTGATCCGTGTCTATCGCGGAGACCCCGGGCTGGCCGCGTTCTGCGAGAGCCTCGTGGACCTGGACGAGGGCATGCAGGAGTGGCGCTACCACCATCTCAGGATGGTGCAGCGCACCATCGGCACCAAGACCGGAACCGGCGGATCATCGGGTGCCGAGTACCTGCTGACCACGGTGTTGACCGGCCCGTTCTTTCCGGACCTCTGGGAAGTCAGGGACCGTTTCTGATCGCCGAATCCGGGATCCAGCCGTGACACTCGCCGCCGGCCGGCACGATGCCCACCGCCTTGCGCGACACTACTCGCGCTTCAGCGTGGGCGAACGGATCCTGCTGACCGGGCACTCCCACCAGGCCTGGCCGGACGTCGCCTTCCACGCGCAGATGCATGCATGGCAAGACGCCGCGGAACTGGTCGACCGCAAGTGGGACAGGGCGCTGGCGGTCGCCGACGAGGTTCGAGAGGGATACCGCGGCCTTCTCGGCGATCCCGACGGGCACATCGCGCTGGGCCAGAACACCCACGAACTCGTCACCCGGTTCCTGTCCGCGCTGCCACTGCGCGACCGGCCCCGCGTTGTGACGACCGACGGCGAGTTCCACACCATACGACGGCAACTGGCACGGTTGCAGGAGGAAGGGCTGGAAGTCGTACAGGTCGGTGTGGCCGGTGGCGGCTCCGCGACCGCACCAGGGACCATCGCACAGGCCGTGGTCGATGCCGTGGACGACCGTACGGCAGCCGTCTTGATGTCGTCGGTGCTGTTCGGGAGCGGGCTGATCGTGGATGGCCTGGACGAGGTGGCGAAAGCGTGCGAGCGGGTCGGCGCGTGCCTGCTTGTCGATGCGTACCACTCCATCAACGTCGTCCCGTTCTCCGTGTCGGACATGGGACTCGAACGTGCCTTCGTCGTCGGTGGCGGCTACAAGTATTGCCAGTTCGGCGAAGGGGTCTGTTTCCTGCGCCTTCCCGCCGACTGTTCGCTGCGACCCGTGCTGACTGGCTGGTTCAGCGAGTTTGGGGAACTGGCCGACGGACCGGGACATGGCGGCGTCCAGTACGGCGATGGTCCGCATCGCTTCGCCGGTTCGACTTACGATCCGGTCGGCCACTATCGGGCACGGGCCGTGCTGCGTTTCTTCCGGTCCGAGGGGCTGGACGTACCTTCGCTGCGCGACATCAGCCAGACTCAGTTGGCCAGGCTCGCGAAGGGAATCGAAGCACTGGACGCCGATCCCACTGTGCTGTCCTGGGACCGCGATCTGCCCCTGGAACGACGCGGCGGATTCCTGGCGCTCGACGCGCCGGACGCTGCCGAAATCGTCGCCCGCTTACGCAGTCTCGGGGTATTCGCGGACCACCGTGGCGCCGTCCTCCGGCTGGGCCCGGCACCATACGTGACCGACGAGCAGCTTGACGAGGCGATCGGCCTGCTTGGCGAGGCAATCGTTCGGTAATCCGAGAGAAATAGACTGAGTTGGAGTCATGGAATCGTCAACCTCTCGGGAGATCCGGACTCAAGGTGAGCCTAGCCTACCTTGGTCGCGATGAACCGCCGCCAGGGTCAACAATACGGCGCCCTTGCGGGCGCGGCCGGTTTCGCCCCCGCCCAAACAAACGGCTTCGGGACGCGGCGGGCGCGCAACTTGACCCTGCTATGCTCCCGCTGCGTCTATTGCAGGGGTGGACCGATGTTCGTCGCCAGGGTGGGACTCACGCGTAAGGTCGGTTTGGCCGTCGTGTCGGCGATGGTGTTGTGCGCCATGGCCGCGCACAGCGAGGATAGTCCCGGGCGGCCGCGTATCATCAATTGGGAGTCTCCGGGCAACCTGGCCGCCACGAATCCACTCGGATGCGTCGCCGCCGAGACCGTTTCCGCCTCCGATACCGCAGCCGACATCGCATCGGGGGCCCGGGCTTGCCTCGACGAGCGCGAACATGATCGGATGGCCGAATTGCTTTTGCTTGCCAACGCCTACGCCACCTACGACACGTTAAGGGTCACCGATCCTACCGCGCACGCTGCCGTGATTGCTCTGGTCGCGGATCGCTTCTTAGGCGTCTCGAGACGGGAGCGGCGTCGTGTATTGCGCGCTGTCGAAAAGCTGAGAGGCGATGACGAGCGGATTGGCGCACTCTGCGCGTCGATGGCGGCGGCGGGACCACCTCACTACCGGCCGACCTACATGATCGCCCACGGTCTCATGTCCTTTCCGGGCGCGCCCAAGCAATCCCCGCTGCGCGAGATCGACACGGTCGCGGGCTGGCGGAAGGTGCTCGTCGAGTTCGTCAAATGCACGGGTGTGTTGAAGATCGAAGCGCCCCCGAGCGACATTGC
This sequence comes from Candidatus Azotimanducaceae bacterium, assembly GCA_965203615.1. GTDB lineage: Bacteria > Pseudomonadota > Gammaproteobacteria > Pseudomonadales > Azotimanducaceae > VXNE01. The sequence continues at coordinate 1,338,489 of OZ241900.1, read as the reverse complement.
CACGTTGGCGGATGAGCCCGTCGCCGCGCCTGCATCGACCTATCGGCCGAAACCCGCTTTCCGCGATCAACTGCGCTCCGGTGGCGAGGGACCGGAGATGGTCGAGATTCCGGCGGGGCGTTTCCGCATGGGATGTGTTTCGGGTCGGAGGTGTCGCGACAATGAGAAGCCGGTGCACGAAGTGACCATTCCCGAGCCATTCGCGCTATCGGTGCACGAGGTGACATTCGATGACTTCGACCGGTTTACGTACCCCCACAAGGTTGAAGACCGGGGATGGGGCCGCGGCAATCGACCGGTGATCCACGTGTCGTGGGACGATGCGAAGGCATACGTCGCATGGTTGTCGAGCGAGACGGGGGCCGAGTATCGCTTGCCAAGCGAGGCGGAGTGGGAGTACGCGGCGCGGGCGGGTTCGGAGACGAAGTACAGTTGGGGCAACGATATCGGCTCGAACCGGACGAATTGCCTTTTGGACGTTTGCGGCGATCAGTGGGAGCACACGTCCCAGGTAGGCTCCTTCGAACCGAATGCATGGGGCCTGTATGACATGCACGGCAACGTTGCGGAACTGGTCGAGGACTGTTGGAACTACAACTACGCGGGGTTGCCCTCTGACGGTAGCGCGTGGCTTCAGGGTGAGTGCAAGGTGCGCATTTTGCGTGGCGGTTCTTGGTCCGAGAATCGGATGGGCCTCCGCTCCGCGAGCCGGGGCAGGATCACCACCAGCGTCCGCCGCCGAGACATCGGGTTCCGCGTGGCCCGACAGCTTACTCCTTGATTCGTGACGCCCGCCAACCTTTGGTCACCGGCAGTGACTCTCTCGTGACGAGTAGCGAGCCTCGAGCCCCTGCTCTCACCGATCGTCTGCGGACCTTGCCGCCAGCCAGGTATTTTTAGTTCCGTAACTGAAACTCGGGGATCGTCTCGGGAACTGCCAGCTCCGCCTCCGTGCGCTCCTGCACCTCATCCGGCGTCCACCCCGGGGCGAGTTCACGCACCTGGAACCCCTCGGGCGTCACGTCAAACAACCCCAGGTCCGTCACGACCATTGTCACCACGCCGGGCGCGGTGATGGGCAATCGGCAGCGGTGCAGCAGTTTCGGCTTGCCGTCGCGGGTGTTGTGCACGAGGGCGATGAACACCCGCTTGGCACAGGCCGCGAGATCCATCGCGCCGCCGATCCCTCCGCCCTTGCGGTTGGGAAAGCGCCAGTTGGCGAAGTCCCCGTTCTCGGAGACCTCGTAGGCGCCCATCACCGTGGCATCGATCATGCCGCCGCGAATCAGCGCGAACGAGTCCGCGTGGTGGACGATCGCCATCCCGGGCGCGGCGGTCACCTTCTGTGCCCCGGCGTTCACGAGATGCGGAGTCTCCTCGCCTTCGGGTGCGAGCGGCCCGTATCCGATGACCCCGTTCTCGGAGTGGTAGATGATGTCTCTGGACGGGTCGACGTAATTCGAACACAACGTCGGGATGCCGACGCCCAGGTTGACGACCCACCCGTCCTGGAACTCCATCGCGATGCGGTCGCACATGGCTTGGCGCGTCAGTCTGGGTTTATCCGCCATGGCGGCTCTCCTTAAGTCGCGAGATCCATCTAGTCGAAGATCCCATCGGGCGGAATCTGCACGATGCGGTCGGTGTAGACCCCCGGCACATGCACGCAATCCGGGTCGATCCCCCCGGGCTCGACGATCTCATGCTCCACTTCCACGACGGTGACCGTCGCCGCCATCGCCATGATCGGATTGAAATTGCGCTGAGCGAAGCGAAATTGCAAATTGCCGAACGTGTCCGCGCGCCATGCGCGAATGAAGGCATAGTCCGCCGGCAGGGGATACTCCAGCACGTGCATGCGGCCGTTGATCTCGCGGTGCTCCTTGTCTTCGGCCAGTTCGGTTCCCACGCTCGTCGGGGTATAGAACGCGCCGATCCCGGCGGCCGCCGCCCGTATGCGCTCGGCGAGCGTCCCCTGCGGCACCAGTTCCGCGTCGATCTCGTCGTTGTTGTACATGCGGACAAACGGCGTTTCCCGCGACGGATGGGTCGGCGCAGTAAAGGCGCAGAACACCTTGCGGACGCGGCCGGCTTCGACCAGGACGGCGATATCCCGGTTGACGCTGTTGGAGATGGTGGCCAGGTTCGTCGCACCCTGATCGACCAGCGCCGCCATGAGATTCCTCGGCGTCCCCGGATTGCCGAATCCCGGGACCATGATCGTGGACCCATCGGGCACGTCGGCTACCGCCGCCGCGAAATCGGTCAAGACCTTGCTTTTCATCTCGTCCGCATCCCCCTGGTTGGCCCTTCTCCGAATTGAGCCTTCGCTTCGGATGGTGGCTTATCGCTTGCAACCGAGCAAATGTCCGCTCGCGGTGCGGACATTCTAAATCGCCCGCGGTGGCGGTTGGCCAGTTGCATCCAGACGGCGCACGCGCGTACCTTCGCGAGGACGTATATACTTCGGTATAAACGCTTGAGGGGTTGACCATGCATACGCTGAAGGTCCACAAGGTTGGAAACTCGCTGAATCTGCGCCTGCCGAAGGACGCGGTCAATGCGCTTAGTGTCAGGGAAGGGGACATGGTTTACCTGACCGAGACAGCCAATGGGGGATATCGGATTACGCCCTACGATCCCGAGTTCGAGCGGCAGATGCAGTTTGCCGAAAAGGGCATGAGGGAGTACCGGAACGCGTTGCGTGAACTCGCGAAGAAGTAGTGGTCCCGAACTGGTTGAACAAGATGGTCGTGTTGGCCATGCACGAGAAGCTGATCGCGGATCTTGGAGGCAGCGCAGGCGTCCGCGATCCCGGCTTGCTTGACTCTGCCCTGGCCCGTGCTCCGCAGATCTACGCGTACGGCAAACCCGACACATGCGATTTGGCTGCGGCGTACGCTGCAGGGATCATCCGCAACCACCCTTTTGTGGATGGCAACAAGCGCGCGGGATTCATGTCCGCCTATGTGTTCATGGCCGAGAACGGATTGCAGTTGACGGTTCCGGAGGTGGAGGTTGTACAGATTGTGACCCTGCTCGCCGCAAGCGAAATCGATGAAGCCGCATTTGCCGCCTGGTTGAGGGAACACAGCAGGCTGGTCACCGATTAGCGTGACTTGCGGAAACCGCTAACGAGACCGAGGCGTACGGAGTGGCCAGGATGACGAGCCGATAGGAGCTACGCAAGAATGACCGAACATTGGACGAAATTGCGGGTCCGCAAGGGCCAGGGCGGGCATATGTCGGCCCGGACGCGCGTTGACCAGAGTCCCGGCCTCGCGCACCTGCTTGACGAGCGCCTGGCGACGCTCGTCGACCCCGTTCGGGGCATCACAACCGACGGTGTCGTGCGGGAAGGTCTGTACCCGCTGGCGGCGATCGGCGTCTCGACGAAGCCGATTACGGAAGCGGCCCGGACCTTTCTTCAGGCACTGACGAGCGAGCAACGGGGCCGAACGGTGCACCCGCTCGACGCGGACGAATGGCGAACCTGGAACAACATTCACCCCAATTGCTGGCGCCACGGGATGATGCTGGAGGAGCTGTCCGACGCGACCCGGAAGCTGGCGCTTGACCTGGTCGCTGCCAGCCTGTCCGCACGAGGGTTCGATCAGGCTCGCGACATCATGCGCCTGAACGGCCTGCTTGCCGTCGTCTCCGGGAGCCCGGACGAGTTCGGCGAGTGGCCGTACTTCCTTTCCATCTTCGGCCAGCCCTCCGACTCCGAGCCCTGGGGGTGGCAACTCGACGGGCATCACCTGAACATCAACTGCATGGTGATTGGCGATCACCTGGTGATGACTCCAACGTTCATGGGATCGGAGCCCTGCGACGGGGGCGGCGGGCTGCTGGAAGGTGTCAGCGTTTTCGGCACCGAAGAGCGGGCCGGGCTCGATCTCATTCGTTCGCTGGACGACTCGCAGAGATCGAGAGCCGTGACCCGTCCGTCCATTCACCCCGACGATCTGCCCCAGGAACTCAAGCACCCCTTCGACGGCCGCATGGTGGGCGGGACCGGCCACGACAATGCGGTCGTGCGGTACGAAGGCGTTGTGGCCGGCGATTTCAGCGATGCCCAGCGCCGCCTGCTGCTGTCGTTGATTCGCACTTACGTCGGCTGGACCCGGGACCCTCACGCCGACATCAAGATGCGTGAGGTGAACGCTCATTTGGACGAGACCTGGTTCTCCTGGATGGGAGCGACGTCCGACGACGGGCCCTTCTACTACCGGGTACACAGTCCGGTGGTCATGATCGAGTTCGACCATCACCCGGGCGTGGTATTCGACAACCCCGTGCCGTCACGCAACCACATCCACACGATCGTCCGCGCCCCCAATGGTGGCGACTATGGCGTCGACCTGCTGCGCCAGCACCACGAGCGATATGACCATTCGCACGGGACCCACGAGCCCCGTCACTGAGTGGTGCAGGAGGTCCACATGGAAATCCCTGTCGGTCTCAATGTCTGGTCCCGCCTGGTGGAGGACACCTTCCCGTATCTGGATGAAGCCTTGGCCCCGTTCGATTCCCTGTGGATCCCCGACCATGTGCAGAACAACGCCAACAAGGTCGGCGAGGGCTGGACCCTGATGTCATTTGCCCTGGGGCGCTACCCGGACAAGACCGTCGGCCACCAGGTCCTGTGCAACAGTTTTCGCAATCCGGCGCACCTGGCGAAGATGATGGCCACCGCACAGGCCATTTCCGGTGGACGGGCCGTGTTGGGAATAGGCGCTGGCTGGAACGAGGCGGAGTATCTCTCGTATGGCTGGCCATTCCCGAGCGCAAGGGAACGCATCGCGCAACTGGCGGAGGCCATAAGAATCTGCCGGTTGATGTGGACGGAGGCCCCGGCCAGCTTTGAAGGCCAGTACTACCAGGTCAAGGATGCTTACTGTGAGCCCGCGCCGGATCCGATGCCGCCGGTGATGGTAGGCGGCTCAGGCGAGCAGTACACCCTGCGCGTCGTGGCTGAACATGCCGACTGGTGGAACCATGTGTTCGAAGACCGGGACACCTATCGCCACAAGCAGGAGGTTCTCAAGTCCCACTGTCGCGCGGTTGGCCGTGACTACGACGAAGTCCAGCAGGTCATCTGCAGGAGCGTCCTCGTTGCCGAAAACGAAAATGCACTCGACCGCCTGAAAGCCGATCCCGATGTCAGGTTCGGCGGGAATACCCTGGCCGGAACGCCGGAGCAGGTGACGGAAGCCCTGCTCGAAGAGATCGATCAGGGCGCGGACAGATTTGTGGTCAACCTCGCCGATGCCCCACGCGTAGAAGGGACTGATCTGTTCGCAGCAGCGGTGATGCCTCACTTGAAGCGATAGGTCCCGTCGGGAGCCGTGATTGCCGTGACAGCATGGCGTCGCAGGTGTATCTTCAAGTGTGTAGTTACGTGAGAGGACACCGTCGGCGCGGCATCGCTGGCCGGCGAGTGGTGTAGCGACCACCCCCCCCCCAAGGGATGCAACGTCCCTGGTTTCGCTCTTGCGACCAGAGGAGGGGAACTATGACTATCTATTCAACGAGCCGGTCACGGCTCGCCATTGCGGCATTGGCCGCAATCGGCACGATTCTCGGCCTGCCCGCAGCGGCACAGTCCGACGAGGACGAAGCAGCGGAAGACGGTTCATTGGTCGAGGAGATCGTGGTCACCGCCACGTACCGCGACACGAACCTGATGGACACGCCGGTCACCATCTCGGCGTTAACGGACATCGAACTCGATCAACGGGGAGTCGAGGACATCACAAGCCTGTTTCTGTCGATCCCGGGATTGAACTACGGCAACGCCACGAACACCTGGCACAGGGTCGTGGCGCGCGGGATCGCCCAGTTCCGGGCCCCGACATCGCCGGTGTCGATTTATGTGGACAACGTACCCGTCACGGGCACGAGCACCCGGCAGCCGCGGCTTCCGAATTTCGACCTGGAGCGCATCGAGGTGCTCAAGGGGCCGCAGGGCACGCTATACGGCGAAGGCAGCATGGCGGGGGCGATCCGCTACATCACCAAGAAGCCCAATCCGGCGGGCTTCGACTGGGCGATCACCACGAGGATTTCGGCCCCGTCGCATTCCAGTGACATGGGTTTGCGCATCGACTCCATGGTCAATATCCCGCTCGGGGAGCGGCTGGCGGCGCGCATAACCCCTTATGCGCGCAATAAGGCCGGCATCCTCGACAAGGTGGGGCCCGAAATCATTGAGGATGTCGATGGGATCGACGAGAGGGGAGTACGGGCCCAACTGGCCTTCTATCCCACCGACACGCTCATGCTCAACGCGACGTACTACTATGTCGAAAGCGATATCGGCGGCCCCGGGATCGCCTTTCACTGCTTCTCGGAGGAGCGGCCCGCGGGCGGCAATTTCCCTCGGGGCGACCAACTCCCTCAAGTACCGCAATATCCCATCATAGGGGGTTGCGAAACCGGGGAGAACGGCACGTTCGACGGGGAGACCCAGAGATACAAGGACGGCCCGTCCCACGTCTACGTGACGCACATGGCGTCGCCGCAGCTAGTGGACGGCGGAATTTCCGAGACGACACTCACCAACCTCAGTGCCGAGTGGGAGCTGCCGTGGGCAGACCTGATGGTGGCCTCGGGGTTTTATGAGCACGACATCACCTTTGCGGAGGAGCAGAGCGTCGGCGGCGCCTTCGGCACCATCGCCGGGGGGCTTTGGGACATACGAACCGATGCCGCATGTGCGTTGGTAGGTTGCGGGACCGGTGGATTCTGGGGCCGTAGCAGCGTCCGGGCCAACTCGAGTCTCAATGAACGCTGGGCCACTGAGGCGCGCCTCGTCTCCGACACGGACAGCCGGTTGGAGTGGAGCGTCGGTGTCTACATCCAGCGCATCGACCTCGATGCTGATCCAAGGCTTTGGGAGCCTTGCGGCTCAATGGGGGAGGCAAGTGGAACCGGCTACGCGAACACTGCCACCGGTGTTCCTGCGGTTACGGAGAATGGGGATCCTGTGGTCTGCACCGGGGGATTCACGTTCAATCCCGACGTGATGTCGCTCGAGCAGATGCGGCAAGTCCACAATCTTCTGCAGGGCGTGGGGCGCAGGAGCGGCGCCAGCTATCAGGACCGGGACTCGGAGGCGATCTTCGGCGAAGTGGGCTATCGCATTAACGATCAGTTCCATATCCTGGCCGGAGTGCGCTACGCCGAAAGTACGGTGGAGCTGTTGAGAGGCCCGGGAGGCAGGTGGGTGCCGCAGAGCGAGGCGAACCCGCGCGCCGAGCCGGCGACGCAAGACAAGGCGGCGCCGAAGGTCACCCTTAGCTGGCGGCCCAACGACGGCACGATGGTCTACCTCACGTATGCGCAGGCGTTCCGAACCGGAGGCATAAACACGGCGCTCGTGTCCCGACTTGAGGACTATGAGGATGCCGTCGCGCGGGGCGTCCCTGGTGCCGCGGAGTTGGCTGAAGCCGCCAGCCAACTGCTGAACTTCGAAGGCGACGATATAGAGTCCTGGGAGCTGGGGGCCAAGGCGACGGTCCTGGATGGACGCCTCGACGTCATCGCGAGCGTGTATGACACGGCCATCAATAACGCCGTGGTCCGTACCGGCACCAACTTCCCGGCTCTGCCGGACCCCGATAACCCATTGCTCACCACACCGTATAACCCGGACGTCAATGCCAACATCGGCAAAGCCGCATCCCGGGGCTTTGAGTTTGAGCTGCGGGGCAAGCTGACCGACGCGTTGCGCTTGCACGCGGGTGGCGCCTTTGTCCCCGATGCGGAGACCCAGACGCAGCAGTCGGGCGGGGAGATAGCGGGAGCGGGGGTACGCGTCAACATCGACGCGGGCAACCGCATCAGCTATACGCCGGTACACGCCTATTTCGCCTCGTTGATGTATGGCTTCGAGCTCGCCGGCTTCGACGCTACGCTGCGTGGCGATTTCTACTACCGGGGCAAGAAGCTGTTCAGGAGCGAAAACAACGAGCGGCCGACGCCAACCAACCGGTTCCTGAACCTGAAGCTGTTGCTCGCCCGCGACAACTATGAGGTCGGCGTTTTTGTGCAGAATGTCACCGATGCGATCGCCCCCTTTACGCTCGGTAGCAGCGGCTATAATGGCTTCAACCCACCGCGGACACTCGGGTTGCAGTTCAGCTTTAACCAATAGCCCTCAGCGCTTGCTGAGTTGAACCTTGGCGCAGCCCGTACCGAAAGGTGCGGGCTGTTTTTTTGTGTGCCGCCGATCTGACTAGCCTCGTGAAATACCTCAAAGACCCGTTGGTCGCATTCCTGTTGATCGGCGCCGCGATCTTTGGCGTAGACGCGTGGCGTTCCGGCGGCCCGGACGTCGTGCGCGTCGGACCGCTGGATATCGAGCGGCTGCAAGACCAATGGCAAATCCAAATGGGCCGCCCGCCGACTGAGACAGAACTCGACGGCTTGATCGACGCGCATGTTCGCGAAGAGATACTGATGCGGGAGGCGCGGAACATTGGTCTCGACGACAACGATGTCATCATCCGGCGCCGTCTCGCTCAAAAGCTGACGTTCCTGACCGAGGATCTCGCGATTCTCGAGCCGCCGACCGACGCGCAGGTTATCGAGTTTTTCCGGGCGAACACCGAGCGCTACCGAATGCCGGCGCGATACTCCTTCTCACACGTCTACTTCAGTCCCCATGCACGTGCGACGCCGCGCGAGGATGCGATCGCGGCAGCAGACCATGTCGACGAGACCAACTGGCGCACACTCGGCGATCCCTTCATGTTGCACGACACCTTCGCCAATGTCTCCGAGGCCGACGTTCGCAAGGACTTCGGTGCCAGGTTCTCCGAATCACTGGCGAAGCTCACCGGAGACGGTTGGCAAGGCCCGGTCGAGTCCGGCTACGGCTACCACCTGGTGCGCGTCGACCAGCGGACCCGGGCACGCGCACCTGATTACGACGAGGTGAAGGAGAAGGTCGTAGGCGACTTCGACGCGAGACGACGTGCAGATGCGAACGCACGCTACTACGAGTCGTTGCGTTCGCGATACAAGATCGAGGTCGAACGTTGAGGTCTCGGTGGCTGCTTGCGACTGCCGTTCTTTGCGCCGCCTCGGCGGCCGGCCACGAGGTCCGGCCGGCCTACCTCGGGATCACGGAAACGAACCCCGACGTCTTCGACGTGGTATGGAAGCAGCCGTTGCTCGGCGATCGTCGCCTGCCACTCGAGCCCGTATTGCCCGAGCACTGCGTGCTCGCGGTCCGCAGCGTCGACGATGTTCGCAATGCGGCGTTGATTCAACGCTGGACGGCCGATTGCGGACCAGCAGGCCTGGTCGGATCCGTGATCGGCATCGAGGGCCTGTCGAGCACGCTCACCGATGTGCTGGTTGACGTTGCGCTGCTCGACGAGACGTCCATGTCGGCTTTGCTGCGACCGGAGGCGCCCTACTTCACGCTTGACTCGAAGGGGCGCGCGAGTCTGCCTGGCTATCTGACGCTCGGAGTCGAACACTTGCTGTTCGGCTTCGACCACATCCTGTTTGTGATCGGGTTGATGTTCTTCATCTCGAAGCCGGGCCCGCTCATCAAGACGATTACCGCGTTCACGATCGCACACAGCATTACGCTCGGCTTGTCGGCGCTCGAGATGGTGCGGCTCTCACAAGCGCCCGTGGAGGCCGTGATCGCACTGTCGATCCTGTTTCTGGCCGTAGAACGTCTGCGTGGTGCCGAGGCGACCATCACCGCCCGCCATACCTGGATCGTAGCGTTCGTTTTCGGACTCCTGCACGGTTTCGGCTTTGCCGGCGCGCTTGCCGACATCGGCCTGCCGAAAGGCAATGCGCTTTGGGCGTTGTTCCTCTTCAACCTGGGGGTCGAGATCGGCCAGCTAGTGATCGTCGCCGCCGCGCTCGCCGTGGTTGCATGCGTGCGCCACGCGAAGCTCTCCCTGCCGCGATGGCTCATCAACGCTCCGCTGTATGGCATCGGTAGCATCGCCTCCTATTGGTTCGTTTCGCGCACGGTGCTGATCCTTTGATGATGCCGTTCAGAGCAACGCCTCGATCACATGGACACCCTCGCTCGCAACGGCACGTTCGAGACGCGTCGCCTCCATTGGGCAATCCTTGGAAAGATGCATGCGTGTCATGGAATGGCTACGATGGCTTGACGCGGACAGGAGACCGACAGGGGGAATCCGGCTCATGATGACTAGAGCGCTCGGTGCATTGGCGGTCGCGGCTGCGATTTTCACTTTCCAGGCAGGCGCGGAACCGCCGGTCCGAAATGCCTACTTCGGAGACCTGCACGTGCACACGAAGTACTCGGCCGATGCCTACCGGTTCGGCGCACGCACGGGGCCGGACGCGGCTTACGCGTACGCACAGGGCGCCCCGCTGCGGCATCCGGCGGGCCAGACCATCCGCATGCGCGGCGCGCCGCTGGACTTCATGGCCGTCACCGACCACGCCGAGTATCTGGGCAACGTCGTAGCGCTTGACGATCCGGTCAACCCAATGTCAGATTCGGAGCTCGCCGACGCTTACAGTGTCTTCAATCGTGCCATCAACGCCGGCGAGTTCGATCCCGGACCTTGGCAAGAGTCGATACGTCGAGACGCGTGGCAACGGACCATAGAGGCGGCCGAACGCCACTATGCGCCGGGTCGATTCACCACTTTCGTGGGCTACGAGTACACCTCGGCGCCGGACGGCATGCTGCACCGCAACGTCATCTTCAAGGGCGCGCGCGTGCCAGACCTGCCTTTTGCCGCCTACGACTCCCTCAATCCGGAAGACCTGTGGGCCTGGCTGGAGCGGTTGCGGACGCAAGGCATCGAGGCGCTGGCGATTCCCCACAACCCCAATTCGAGCCGGGAAACTTTTTCCAGACCACCACGTTCGCTGGAGAGCCGATGGATGCGGCCTATGCGCAACTCCGCATGCGCAACGAGCCGATCGTGGAAATGACCCAGATCAAGGGAACGTCCGAGACGCATCCGCTGCTGTCGCCGAACGACGAGTGGGCCAACTTCGAGGTGCGCGACAGGAGCATTGACGAGATCAAGGGCTCGTACGTCCGCGATGCGTTGCTCACGGGATTTGAGCTGCAGCACAACCAGGGATTCAATCCGTACCGGTTTGGATTCATCGGCTCGAGCGATACCCACAACACGGGCGCGGCGTACGAGGAACGCACGTATCACGGCAAGATTGGCATTCTCGATGGGCTTCCCGAGTGGCGCTTCGCGATACCCAACGAGGACAATCCTGAACTGAACCGGCTGCCTGGTATCACCACCACCGGATTCGACTGGAGCGCGTCGGGGTTGGCGGCCGTCTGGGCCGAGGCGAACACGCGCGAAGCGATCTACGCGGCGCTGCGGCGCAAGGAGACCTTCGCCACCAGCGGCACGCGGATCCGCGTGAAGTTCTTCGCCGGCTACGATCTCGACGCGGCCGACGCCAGCCGGCTGTACGCCACCGGGGTCCCGATGGGCGGCGACCTCGAGGCGCGCCCGGACGGTGCGCCGCGCTTCTTCGCCTGGGCGTTGCGGGATCCCTCGAGCGCGTGGCTGCAGCGCCTGCAGGTCGTCAAGGGCTGGCTCGACGACGGCGCCCGGCAGGAGCGGGTCTACGACGTCGCGTGCTCCGATGGCCTCGAACCAAGCCCCGACAGTCACCGATGTCCCGACAACGAGGCCAGCGTGGACCTCGCGGCCTGCGACTTCGATTTCGACAAGGGAGACGTTGAATTGAAGGCGATGTGGGAGGATCCGGACTTCGACCCCAACGAGCGCGCCTTCTATTACGTGCGTGCGCTTGAGAACCCGACCTGCCGGTGGTCGACGTGGGACGCGAATCGGTTGGGCCTCCCGTTGCGCGAGGAGAAGGAGCCTACGCTGCAAGAGCGAGCCTGGACGTCGCCCATATGGATCTTGCCCCAGGCGGCGATGTAGACGAAGTGGAGTCGGGTAGGCAGCAATCAGTAGTTTGCAGGGAGCCTCTACGTCAGCCGGGCCGAACGCGAAACGGGGGACTAATGTCATGCTGATTTCTCTATCCACGGGTCACCACGGCAGGCGGCCAGGGTGCCTCCGTGATCCGCCTTGCATGGAAGTACGCCTCCGCCGATGGAGGGGACGCCTACATTTCCTCACGTGTCAGCGGTCGGGGACGCTTCCCCGGCTGAGGGCTCCACCGGGCCGGCTCATGATGGCTGGCGTGCTCGGCGCGTTGGCGGTCGCGGCTTCGTTCTTCACCATCCAGGCAGGCGCGGAACCGCCGGTCCGAAATGCCTACTTCGGAGACCTGCACGTGCACACGAAGTACTCGGCCGATGCCTACAACTCCGGCGCACGCAAGGGGCCGGACGCGGCTTACGCGTTTGCGAAGGGCGCCCCACTGCAGCATCCGGCCGGTCAGACCATCCGCATGCGCGGTGCGCCGCTGGACTTCCTGGCCGTCACCGATCACGCCGAGTATCTGGGCAACGTCACGGCGCTTGGCGATTCGGCCGACCCATCGTCCGAGACGGCATCGGGCGAGGTCACCCCTGACTTTGTCAGAGAGGCTTACGGCAACGCCTTCGGGCGGGCCCTCAACGCTGGTGAGATCGATCCCGAACTCGCGGTCGAGTCGATACGTCGAGACGCGTGGCAACGAACCATAGAGGCGGCCGAACGCCACTATGCGCCGGGTCAATTCACGACTTTCGTGGGCTTCGAGTACACCTCGGCGCCGGACGGCATGCTGCACCGCAACGTCATCTTCAAGGGCTCGCGCGTCTCCGAGCTGCCTTTTGGCGCCTACGATTCCCTCAATCCGGAAGACCTGTGGGCCTGGTTGGATCGGTTGCGGGCGCAAGGCATCGAGGCGCTGGCGATTCCCCACAACACGAATCTGAGCCGCGGGAACTTTTTCCTAACCACCACATTCGCCGGAGAGCCGATGGATGCGGCTTATGCGGAAGTCCGCATGCGCAACGAGCCGATCGTGGAAATGACCCAGGTGAAGGGAACGTCCGAGACGCATCCGCTGCTGTCGCCGAACGACGAGTGGGCCAACTTCGAGGTGCGCGACAGGAGCGTTGACGAGATCAAGGGCTCGTACGTGCGCGAAGCGTTGCTGATGGGGCTCGAACTGAAGCACAGCCAGGGATTCAATCCGTACCGGTTCGGATTCATCGGATCCAGCGACACCCACAACACGGGCGGGTCATACGAGGAACCCACCTATCACGGCAAGATCGGCATTGTTGATGGGCTTCCCGAGTGGCGTCTGGCGATACTCGACGAGGAAAATCCCGAACTGAACAGGCGGCCTGGTTCCACCACTACGGGATTCGACTGGAGTGCGTCGGGGCTGGCGGCGGTCTGGGCCGAGGCCAACACGCGCGAAGCGATCTATGCGGCGCTGCGGCGCAAGGAGACCTTCGCCACCAGCGGCCCGCGCATCCGCGTGAAATTCTTCGCCGGCTACGATCTCGACGCGGCCGACGCCAGCCGGCTGTACGCCACCGGGGTCCCGATGGGCGGCGACCTCGAGGCGCGCCCGGGCGGTGCGCCGCGCTTCTTCGCCTGGGCGTTGCGGGATCCCTCGAGCGCGTGGCTGCAGCGCCTGCAGATCGTCAAGGGCTGGCTCGACGACGATGGCAACCGGCGGGAGCGAGTCCATGACGTCGCGTGCGGCGATGGCCTCGAACCGAGCCCCGATACCCACCGCTGTCCCGACAACGGTGCCAGCGTGGACCTCGCGACCTGCGACTTCGACTTCGACAAGGGAGACGTTGAATTGAAGGCGGTGTGGGAGGATCCGGACTTCGACCCCAGCGAGCGCGCCTTCTATTACGTGCGTGCACTCGAGAACCCAACCTGCCGGTGGTCGACGTGGGACGCGAATCGGCTGGGCCTCCCGTTGCGCCCGGAGAAGGAGCCCACGCTGCAGGAGCGAGCCTGGACATCGCCCATATGGATCTTGCCCCAGGCGGCAATGTAGACGAAGAGGAGGCGGCGCAAGCCAGGGAAGCCAACCGAAGGCGTTGTCGGACGTGGTCATGCCCCACCGTAGGCGGTAGATATCTCGTGGGCTACCGCGGTCGCCCAGCCCTACAGATCGATACGGAAGCCGAGCCGAATCCGGTAGACCGACCGTGACCCCACGGGAAACGCCGACGCGACGTCGCGGAAACTGTTGAACCGGTAAACGCAGTCGCTCCGCCGCCGGCAGGTCGTCCGGGGCGCGTCGCCGACGAGCGCCGGAGCGCCGTCGACGCCAAGGGCTGCGACGTCCGCGACCGAGACGAGATCCGCGCGGACGATGGCCGCCTGTCCGAAACGCGGTCCCGCGTCGTACGTGCCCCACTCGTCGTTCAGGAGGTTGAGGACGTTTTCGATATCGAGCACCAGGCTCGCGCGGTTTTCGCCCACCCACCGGTTGAGGGCGCCGATGCCCGGCAGTTCCAGGCGCAACCGGAGATCCCAGACCTGGTTGATGCCCGCATCCGAGGAGTAGGGCGCGTGGATACCGGACTCGACATCGTTGGCGTCGAGGTAGGCGAAGAAGGCGTCGCGGTTGAAGCGTGGGCCGTACGCCACCATCGGATCGTCGCCGCGCGCGGGGACGTGTAGCGGGTTGTTGTCGTAGGGGCTTTCCCCGGCGCCGGCGCGGCCGAAGAGCGCGTTGCCGCGGTCGACGTCGAAGGTGTACGTGAAGCGGTCACCGGACCAGGCGCGGCCGAAGACGTCGGCACGGACCCGGAACCCACGGCCGAACGCGCGTTCGTAGCCGGCATTCAGCTTGACCGAGTGGGTGACCTGGTAGGGCGACGTGCGGGCGGACGGACGATTGCGGTCGGCGTCGGCGATGCCCCGCCAATTGGAGATGCCGCGCGAGGAGAAACCCTCCGTGACGACGTCGACGTCCTGCCATGCATAGCTCGCCTGCAGGTCGAATCCCGTGTCGTAGCGCTTGCCGAGCGCCGCGGTGAGAATCCTGCTGGTTCCTTCACTGTGCTTGTCGAGCGCGACCAGGTTGAGGATTCCGAGGTCGTCGAGATCCGCGTAGATCGTGCGGCCGTCGGGCGCGATGCCCGTGGGCTGAGCCTGGTCAAGTTGCGTTTGCGCGAGGTTGGTCCACAGAAAGCCGTTGGCTGTCCATGCCAGGAGAGCCTGGGCTGTCAGCGTGTAGCCCTTGCCGAAGTTCAGGCCGCCGAAGACGAGATCGAGATCGCGCTCGACGCGTAGCGAGGCTTTCCAGTCCGAGGGCACCTCGAAGTCGGGAGCGATGGCATCGATAGCCACCGGGTTGCCCGCCGCCACGGCGGCGCGCAACTCGGCCGGCACCGTGGTCGGCGAGATTCCGGTCGCGGTGACGCGCGCAAAGACGGTCGGCGCCTGGAACACGTTGGATGTCCACACCTTCGGATCGCCGCCGGAGAACCGCCCGAGTCCGCCGGTAACGACGGTGCGCGGCAGGCCCGTCCACCGGAAACTCAGCCGGGGCATCAGGAGATCGAGACCGTCGAGGCCCCTGTCGGTGCGAATGCCGTAGGTGTCGGCAACCGTCTGATTGAACGGGGGCAGGTCGTCCTGGGTGAAGCGCTCGTAGCGCAGGCCGGCGGTGAGTTCCAGGTTCGGCCGCGCCTGCCAGGTGTCCTGCACGAAGAGCGTCGCCTTGCCGTAGCTCCACGCCGCGGCGCCGTCGGCGATGTCGTTGGACGGCACGTTGACGTAGTCGACGCGGGCCGTGCGGCTCGTTAGGGCCCCGAAATCGCGGAACACGAACCGGCCGTTCGAACTCGGCATGAAAAGGTTGAAGAGGTCGAAGGACTCGTGTTCGCCGCCGACCCGCAGGATGTGGTCGCCGACGAGGTAGTCGAGTGCGCCGTAAAGCTGCAGGCGCTCATCGTCGTAGGCGTTGGCGTGACGGAACCGGTCGCAGCCGGCGACCACGTCCGCGCTGCCCGCTATCAGTCCCTCAAGAGGGGTGCCGCTGACGCCGCCGGCGTCGAGGTTGTCGAACTCCAGTGCGCCGACGCCCTGGGCCCGGCAGTTCTGGCCGCGCGTGAACGCCTTCAGGTTGGCGCGCAGGGTGGTCGAGGTGCGATCGTTCCAGTCGGAAAAGAGCTGTACGGTGTAGGCGGTGAGGTCGATGGGGATATCGATCCACGCCGAGGTCAATCGCTCTGCGGCGACGGATGTTCCCGACTCCCGGCTGCGTTGATACGTCAACGAAGCCCGGTGTGCCGCGCCCGCGTTCCAGTCGAACTTGACGAGCGTGCGTTCTGACCCTTCCGGCGTGGCTGCCGATGCCGGCCGACCGCCCGGGTCGTAGCCGTAGACATCCTGCACGACCCCGCGCAGCGCCTCGAAAAAGCCCGGCTGGATGCCGCGACTCGAGTCGAAGGCGGCGAAGTCGACCGGTTCGACGGCCTCGAACTCGTCGTATGAGAGGAACACGAAGAGCCGGTCGGCGGCGAGCGGTCCGCCGAAGGAAACCCCATACTCCTTCTCCTCGAAAGCCGCCGGCACGAAGGTCCGGTCGCCGTCGTAGGTCTCGCCGACGTGGTCGTTGCCGTGAAAGTAGTAGAACGCCGCGCCGTCCCACTCGTTGGTTCCCGACTTGGTCGTGATGTTGACGAGGCCGCCCGTGAAGCCGGAGGCGCTCACGGAGTAGTCGGATGCGACCAGCGATGCGGACTCGACGGCGTCCAGGTTGATGGGCGAGCGACTGGTCGCATAGGTGCTCGCGCCGAGGCCGAAGTCGTCCTGCTGCAGCGAGCCGTCGATGGCGAGTCCGTTGAAGCGCGGGTTGACGCCACCGACGGACAGGTTCCCCTCGCCGGCCGACTGCGCCAGCGGGTCGCGCAGCAGCGTGCGGATGACGTCGCGCGTGATAGACGGCTGGTCGGCAATGTCCGCCGCGGTGTACGCGGACCCGACGCCATTGTTGAGATCGCGCGCGGCGTCCCGGACGCTCGCCGTGACAAGGACTTCCTCGACATCGACGGGCACCAGGGTGACGGCGAGGGGTGCCTGCGTGCCTGGCCGCAGCGCGATCTGCGCGAACTCCCGGTCGCGGTAGCCGTCCTGGGCGATGCGTACCTTGTAGGGACCGCCTACCCGCAGGCCGGATTGGTAGAAGGCGCCGTTCTCCGCCGTGACAGCCGCCCTGGTCGTGCGCGAAGGCGTATGCACGATCTCGACCCGGGCGCCTTCGATCGGCACGCCCGAGACGGTGCGGACGTGCCCGTGCAGCGTGGCTGCGGTGGTATCGGCGATCGCCACGGATGCGGCCAACACTCCCGCGGCAACCAGGAGGCGGGGAATCGGGTGGATCATGGAACGGTTCATATGGGTGGGGTCGGGTAGAGCCGCGAACGATACGGTGCCGCGTGCCGGGAGAATGATGCCGATGCAAAGCCTTCGCGTGCAACATCCCGGCGGTTGAAGACAGCAGATGAGTCGTTGCAGGGATCGTTCATGGTGTGGTCAGGCGATGCACCTTACTGGATGGGTCTGCTGGCCATTCCCGTGGCCCTCGCCGGCCGCTGGCTGAGCGTGATCCTCTCTACCGCCGCGCTGCGCCGTTGGGAAGCGCAAACCACGGGGGCCGTTTCGGTCCTGACCTGGGGCGGGTTGCGAGGCGGCATCGCCGTCGCGCTCGCGTTGTCGCTGCCGGAGAGCGAATACCGGCCCTTCATACTCAGCATCACCTACGTCGTGGTGGTGTTCTCCATCATTGTCCAGGGATTGACGATCGCGCGGCCGATCGAGCGAGTCGTGCCCGCGCAGTCGGCGGAACCCGTGTAGGCAGGAGGCTTGCCGCCCGCCGGAGCCAGCCTCTGGACGGCGTTCGCCGCCTGGACCCCGGCCTTGTCGCGGACAAGGGTGCGAGCTACCTATTCGTCCCGCTCGCTGCAAGCCCCATCACAAAGCCACTGAAGATCGTAGCGTCAGGGGAATACGCGATTGGTCAAGCTTCCGGCAATTCGTCGCCTGGTTGGGGTGGGGCATCCGGTGCGGCGTCGAGATAGCGCGTCAAGTCTCCCCGCGTCGATTTGGCGGCGCGGCGCTCGAAAAACTCCGCCGCCGTCTCAACGGCACCAATTTTCTGCGCTACCGCAGTGGCGATCCATTGGTTGAGCGAGACGCCATCACTCTTCGCCAGTCGCGCCGCTGTCTCCTTCAATGACGCTGGCAACTTTAACGGGTACTTGTAGCGGGTGGTTTCACTCACCTTGGCAGTCTCCTCAATATCTCCTTCGGCGTGGCGACCGATATACCAAGTTCGAGCGCCGGTGCGAAATCTCTCAGGTTGTGCGTCACGATGTAGTCGGCATCGCCGTTACTGGCGACTTCGAGTACCAATTCGTCATTGGCGTCGCGCAAGGTCGGTCGGGTCCTGAAATGCACATCGACCGGATCGGCAATGGCTGCAATTGCGTCCATAATGGCCTTCACGTCTTCCAGCCCATGACCCGTCGCCTCGCGCACCACGGGTCTACTCAGCACGGCCTCGTACTCGAGAAACAGGGCTGTCGAGCAAAGTAGTTGGACTGTGCCTGCCGCCGCTTGTCGCAGCAGTTCGTTGCTTGCGCCCGAGGCGCTGCGGAAAGCAGCGATCACTACGTTGGTGTCAACCACAAGTCTCACCAAACGAATACGATAGAGACATCTCCGAGGATGTCAAGTTTCGAGAAATCTCTGGAGTGACGATTGCGCTACAGGAGCAACACCTATCGGTGGTGGCAAGCAGGGGGCAAGTGGCAAGTGAATCGCACCGTCCCTTGGTTGTTCGCAAGGCGAGAGCGCATCGTGTTGCCAACACGTGCTGCGCCGGTTGAGCGTCTCGGCTGCAGACCGCGAGACGAGCGACAATACAGCCATGGCACCAGATCGAGCCACCGCGCTCTTCTTCGAGTTGTTCAGTGGGCTGCCCCGGCAGGGTCCGGGAACCGCGGCGAGCACGCGTCGGGCGCTCGGGCTCGTGCCGGGTGTCGGGCCGCAGACGCGCGTGCTCGATATTGGCTGCGGGACCGGCGCCCAGACACTGGCCCTGGCCGACAGTTCGCCGTCGCGCATCGTCGCCATCGACAACCATCCACCGTTCATCGACGCTCTGAACGGCGAGGCGCGCAGGCTGGGCCTCGCGGACCGGGTGGAAGCGCGCGTGGCGGACATGTGCGGTCTTGACTTCGAGGACGGTTCCTTCGACCTGATCTGGTGCGAAGGGGCGATTTACAACATCGGTGTCGAAGCGGGGCTGCGCGACTGGCGCAGGTTGCTGAACAGCAACGGGCACGTCGCGCTGACCGAAGTGTGCTGGCGGAAGCCCGAACCGCCCGCCGAATGCACCGCGTTCTGGAACCGGGAATACCCGGCCATCCGCGATACCGACGCGCTGCTGCAAGCCGTGGAGGCGTGCGGCTATGACACCGTGGGGCACTTTCCGCTCCCCGCATCGGCCTGGTGGGACGACTACTATCGGCCGCTGCAAGACAACGTGACGGCGTTCCGCCAGCGTCATCGCGACGAGGCGGATGCACAGGAACTGGCGGAACAGTGCCAGCACGAGATTGACATCTGGCATGCCTACTCGGAGTTCTACGGCTACGAGTTCCTCGTGCTGCGGGTCCGCTGAATCGTCATGGCTGACGCGTTGCGGGTGCCCGCACCTGATCGGGAAGCGGGATTGCCGACGACGACCGTTTCCTTTCAGGGTCTGTCCGAAACCGCCCCGCGAGCTGTTGGCTGACCACCGGACACAGTCCCGGAGGTCTTGCCGCCAAGTGGCGACGGAATCGGGCAAGGGCGTTGTACGCACCGTCACGCAGGAATCCGGGGATCAGTCGAAGACCTGTTGCGGACAGGCGCCACACGCCGCCGCCAGCTTCGAGTAGACGCACCACGGCCGAGGTCTTTTCGAACCGTTTGCCCGACTCGTCCACGAGGCTCCAGGTACCGACGTTCTTGACATCGGGGACATCAAGCTGCATCGGTCGAAATGCCAGGGCCGCGCCCGTGCGCGGGGTTTCGGCGAGAGCGAATCGCACGGCGGCGTGGCAGATGCCGCACTCGCCGTCGTAATGCAGGGTCGCTCCATCGAGGGGTCGACGCGGGCGCCACGCGGGGTTGAACAGCAGCAGGTGGAACAGCAGCATCGGGAAGGTCAGGTCGGGAAAGCTCAACAGCAGCAGGAACCCGAATTGCACGAATAGCATTGCACTCCACAGCCAGACCCGCAGGCGTTTGAAGAGGAACAGGGGCGCGAAGAGCAGTTCGACGTAAAGAATGAACACCGTTATGAATGTCGTAACGAATTCGGGCAGGGCCAGCAGGACGTCGCGCAGGATCCAGTCCCGGGCGAGGGGATTCTGCATCACCAGGGCGACCGCATCGCCCGATACCCAGTTGGGCGACAGGAGTTTCGTGTAACCGCTGTAGGAATACGACAGGCACAGCACGATGGTCAGCGCCACGAACACCGGGCGGGGCATGGCCCAGTTGCCCGCCGGGTCTGCGCGGCCCCGAGCGGAGAGCGACCCGAACGGCGCGGGCGGCAGGCACAGGTGGGCGAACAGCATTAGCCCGACATAGGGCAGTGCGGGGTTGGCGATCAATGGATTGCGCGCGAACAGGCTGATCAGCACGACCAGCATCCAGGCGGCGCTGAGCCTGTCGAATCGCCCCGCGGCGAATGCGACAGCGGCGAGAGCGCCGGACAGCGTGACAAGCACGGTGACCAGCGGCGTGTCGCTGAGCCGGAACAGGCTTGGCGCTATCGCCAGCAGCGGACTGTGCCGGCCTTCGGACAGCATTCCGGATACGGAGAAAAGTTCGGTGGCGTACAGGCTGAGGTAGCCGAAGTGGACGGCAAGGTAAGCGCCGAAAAGGATGCGGAACAGGCTGTATTGTCCACCGGTGTAGCCGGAGACGGGGATGATATCGCGCATCAGTGGGTGTCCTCCGTAAAGGGTCCCGAGGCGCAGTCGACCTGGAACCGGATGGTTGATTCGTCGACTGGATTGCGGTTGTGGGGAAAGATCTCCACCGCGTAGTGGCGCCTGTCGGCCAGGCCCAGATCGGCGGCGACACCCCGTTCACTACACATCCCGAACTGCAGCACCGACCAGAACATGGGTGCGGTGCGCGGCGAACGGGCCAGCACGGGCCCGTACGACAGCGCCGCGCCGTAGGCATTGCGGCGATTGTAGGGACCGCCCACGCGAGCGTTGACTTCCGGGGTCAACGGCAGGACGGTCAGGCCGTGCTCTTCGTCCCAGGCGTGCAGCACGAAGGCCGACGAGAAAGTCTCGAACCCGCTCTGGGTCGTGAAGACCTTCGGTGCCGGCGACATGTGGGATACGGCTCCGACGGCCTTGACGGCGGGCAGGTCGAAGATGTCGCCCGCCATCTGCAGACAACCCATGCAGACGATCATCGTCGCCTTCGGCCACGACCGGATGTTGTGGCCACGAACACCGGCGGCGATCCTGTTCGATCTCGCCAACAAAGAGGGCGGCAGGAATCGCGTGATTCTCTTGATACTCGGGCGCATCGATCAAACTTCCCGCACGCTTCGGCCAAGCAAGAGCGCGGCGATCCGCTGCTCTTCGGCAAAGCCGCAGTGCTCGACATCGCTCCTGGGATTGTCGAGTGTCCCGAAGAGCGCATCCCAGACGGGCAGATCGGAAAAGTTGCAGGTATGCCACCCGCGCGCGTGATGGACGCGGTGACTCTCGGGACGCTGCAGGATCCAGCCGATCCACCTGGGCGTCCTGATGTTCCAGTGATAGAAGAGTTCGGCCAGTCCGGTCAGCAACACGACGCCGGTAACGATCGCGGGTTCGAGACCCAGCAGGAAATAGAGGAGCGCGCTGGTCAACAGACCGTTCAGAACCAGTTCCGCCGGATGCTTGTAAAAGGTGGTCAGAATCTCCAGCCGCGACGGACTGTGGTGCACCCGATGGAGAAAACGCCAAAGCAGCGGGATTTCGTGCCGGGCGCGGTGCCACCAGTAGTACACGAACGTGACCAGGAGGTATCCGATCACGATTCCGGGCACGCCCGACAAGGCACCGCGCTCGACGACGGACGCGCCCGCGAACCAGGCGTCCCAGGTGACCGCGCCAACCAGTGCGGTCGCCGCCTGCAACGCGTTGAAGAGCACGGCCCGCAGTATCCAGCGGCGGTCGAATGCTCGCCGCCAGGCTGGAAGAATCAGTTCGATGGCCATCATGGCGAGAGCCACGGCCAACACTGTCAACAGCATCATCATCGATTTGCGATCCCCCTGTACGAGCATCACCATCATCGATGAGGGTTTGTAATTTGCAACCTTTATGGGTGAAGTGTCAGGATACGGTCCATTGAAGGAGCGTATGGTGATACTTCATGGTCCAGTCGACACGCATTGTTCAGGCACTCAAACAGGCGCTCAGGCAGCGTCGGGTGTCCTATGCACAGATCGCCCGACACCTCGGCCTTTCGCTCAGCAGCGTCAAACGGTTGTTCTCGACGGGCGGCTTTACCTTGCAGCGTCTCGAGGCGGTGTGTGACATGGCCGGCATCGATCTGCTCGAGCTGGCGCGCCGGGCGGAGGAGCAACGGTTGCGCGTCACCTCACTGAGCGAGGACCAGGAACGCGAGCTGGTCGCCGATCCGGTTCTGCTGCTGGTCGCCACCTGTGCTTTGAACCGCTGGCCGTTCGGGCGCATCGTCGAGCGATACCGGATCTCCGAGCCGCAACTGGTTCAGTACCTCGCCCGCCTGGACCGCATGGGATTGATCGAGTTGCTGCCGGGAAACCGGATCAAACCGCGCGTCGCCCGCAGTTTCGCGTGGCTGCCCCATGGTCCGATTCACCGCTACTTCATCGAGCATGTGCAGAACTCGTTCCTCTCGGGAACATTCGAACCGGAAAGGGACCTGCATCGTTTTTCCTGGGGCATGCTGTCCGCCGAGTCCGCCGCGGCCTTGCGCGCAAAGCTGCAGGAACTCGTGGAAATGTTCGATGCTTTGACCCGGGGCGACGAGATCCGGCCCGTGGAGGGAGACCAGGCCAAGGGGAGTTGCCTTCTCGTGGCGCTGCGCGAGTGGGAACCCACGGGATTCCAGGCCTTGCGGCGTCCCGCGTCGGACGGAGATTTTGTCTGACGACGGCCCCTGGTAGGGCGGCCGTGATGCGACCGTCCGGCGCGATCGAGTCGACGGGGAGTTCGCAGCCCACGAAGTCGAGCGTGGCCGGCGGCGTTCGTTTCCGTTGACGCTACTATTCCAATAAATACAAATACGACTCGTTATCATTTGTATTTACATAAATGAACTGCTCCTCTATGCTCCGGTCAACACGAAAAGGACACTGACCGGGGAAGCAGATCATGGGCGGAAGGAATTTGGTCGCGCGGCAATCGCAGTCCGGGAAGTCGTCGGCAGTCTGGAGTTCCCTGCTGGCGGTGGTCTTCGGATTTGTGTTCGCGGCACCCGCTGCGGGCCAGGAGCGGGACAGCAACGAACTTGTCGAAGAGTTGATCGTCAACGCCACGCGGCTGCCACGCACGATCGAGGACATCGCGGGGACCGTGTCCGTGATCACCGCCGAGGACATGGAGCGGGAGATCGCCCAGGACCTCGACGACCTGGTTCGCTTCCAGCCGGGTGTTTCGATCAGCACCGCTCGCCGCGGCGGTCACGAGGGATTCAGCATTCGCGGCATCGGCGGCAACCGCGTGCTGACGGTGCTCAATGGGATACGAAGCAACGACATCTATCACGCCGGCCCGTCTTCCTACGGTCGGGACAGCCTGGACACGGACAGCATCAAGACCGTCGAGGTGATTCGCGGCCCTGCTTCGGCCCTGTACGGTGCCGACGCCATAGGCGGGGCGGTCATCCTGACCAGCAAGGCGCCCGGCGATTACCTGGACGGGGATCGGGCTGCTTTCAATCTGCGCGCTTCCGCTGCGGACGCGGATGCGCAATACCACGGCGGTCTCACGGCCGCGTCCCGGTTCGGCGATGCGAGCCTGCTGGTCCAATACACGCAAAGGCAGTTCGCGGAAGGGGACGTGAATGGTCCCGGCAGTCTGAATCCGCAGGACGGCAGATCCGACAGCCTGCTGCTGCAAATGCACTGGGACATGGCCGCTGGCCAGCAACTGGGATTCAGCATCGACAACTTCATGGAGGAGATCGAAACACAACTCGATTCGGACATTGGCCAATCGGTGTCCAGCTCTCTGGGCCTCGACAACACCGAACGGCTTCGCGTCGGCATGCGCTACGAGTGGCAGGCCGGGCTGGCTTTGTTCGACGACCTCGAACTCGATCTGAACCAGCAGGACACCGATGCGACCCAATACACCGAGCAGACGCGCACGAGCTATTCGTTCCTCAATCCACGCGATCCCCGCACGTATCGCGGCACCAACGCTCGCAGGGAGTCCACCTTTGATTTCGACCAGCAGACTTCAGCGCTGAATCTGAACTTTCGCAAGACGGTAACGACAGGCGCATTGACGCATTCTATTGCCTACGGCGCGAGTCTCGAGGCAACCGATACGCAGCGGCCCCGCAATCGCTGCGACGAGGAACTCGCCAGCGGTCAGACCACCTGCCGGATTTCGGCATATCCGTTCGCGCCGCCGGAGGTATTCCCCAACAAGACCATTCCCGACACGTCCACGGCGCGCTCCGGGATATATCTCCAGGATGAAGTGGTCTTCGGGGAGAGTGGACTGACCCTGATCCCGGGGGCGCGTTACGACCGCTACCGCATGAACGCCGTGCCGGACCCGTCGCTGGACGGCACCGGGCAGGTCAGCGGTTACGGCTTCCCTGTCGAGTCGATCGACGAAGACGCGGTTTCCCTGAGTCTGGGAGTCCTCTACGACATCAGTGCGACCTGGTCCATGTTCGGCCAGTACGCCGAGGGCTATCGCCCCCCGAACTTCGCGGAGGCGAACCAATCGTTCGTGAACCTGGGGTATCGGTACGCAACCGTACCCAATCCGGAACTGGCGGCCGAGAACAGCAAAGGCCTCGAGTTCGGACTGCGGGCAAGCTTCCAGAACGCGTTCGTGAGCATCGCCGCTTATCGGAATCGCTACACGAACTTCATCGAAACCGCTTTTGCCGGTACGCGTGGACCGATCAGCCTGTTCCAGAATCGAAACATCGGCGAGGTGAAGATTCGCGGCGCGGAGTTCAACGCGCGAGTCTTTTTGAGCGAGCAGTGGCAGGCGCGCACCGCGCTTGCCTACGCCCGCGGCGACAACCTGAGCGCGTCGACACCGCTCGATTCGGTGGATCCCCTCACCCTGGTAGCGGGCCTCCGATTCGATGCGCCATCGGGTCGCTGGGGCGGCGAGTTGCTGCTGACCGCCGTCGGAAAGAAGGATCGGGTTTCCACCCCCGAAAGAGTGACTGCCGACGGCTACAGCGTGGTCGACGTGGTCGGAAACTATGACTTTTCCGAGTCCGTAAGCCTGCGTTTCGGCGTGTTCAACGTCTTCGACGAACGCTACGCCCGGTGGATCAACATCAGCAGCCTGAACGCCGAATCGACCACCGCGATCGAGAACGCGCAGCAGCCCGGAATGAACTTCCGCATCGGTCTGCAGATCGACATCTAGCGCTTGGCGAGTAGGAGAGACACACCATGAGAATGCATGAATGGGCGACTCGATTCGCTCGTCTGATTTCAATCTGCGCGATCGCGGCAGGGCTTTCCTCCTGCGAGACGACTGCGGTACTGGAGACCCCAGTCCCAGGCGAAGACTTCAGCTTCGGCGTGATGGTCATGGCGCATGGGGGCGGCGAGGAATGGAACGCGCACCTGGTTGACGCGGTAGAACCACTGAAAGCGAAATTCCCGGTGGAAGTCGCGTTCGGCATGGCAGATGCCGGTTCCATGGAAGCGGCCGTTCGAAGGCTCGAATCTCAAGGGGTCCGTCAGGTCGGCGTGGTGCGCGTATTCGTCTCCGGTGAAAGCTGGTACGACCGGACCCTGCAAATCCTTGGCCTCCAAGGCGGCGCGCCGTCCTGGGCGGATCGGGATCAGACCCACGAAGGCCACGCCATGGTCATGCCCATGGGGTTCTGGAGAGTGGATACCGAACTGGCGTTCCAAGTGAGCGTCGATGGATTGGCCGATGCCGTTGAAATGGACGAAGTGCTGACCGCCCGCATTCGCGCGCTCAGCTCAGATCCGGCGAACGAAGTTGTCGCCGTCATCGCGCATGGCCCGGGCGACGAC
This sequence comes from Candidatus Azotimanducaceae bacterium, assembly GCA_965203615.1. Taxonomy (GTDB): domain Bacteria; phylum Pseudomonadota; class Gammaproteobacteria; order Pseudomonadales; family Azotimanducaceae; genus VXNE01. The sequence goes on along the minus strand of OZ241900.1, from coordinate 1,312,248 downwards.
GCGGAAAACCAGCGCTGGATCGAGAAGATCACGCAGCGGACCACGAATGCCCGCGGACAACTGGGTTTGAGGGACATCCGGGTCTTCACCTTGCGGGAAGATTGGCCGGAAAAAAGGCCTGCGGCGGAGCGGGAGATCCAGGATTACATTGCGCAGGCGAACTCCCAGGGGTTGACATCGATCGTGGTGCCGTACCGGGTACAGGGATTCGGCCCCTACGAGGGTGTGCTGAGCGAGCTGGACTATCGGGCCGACAAACGCGGCCTGTTGCCGCACCCGAATGTCAGGCTCTGGATCGAGAGGCAGGCGGAGATGATGCAGGCTGAAGCGCTGCATCGACATCTTGCGCTGGTGGCCAAGTTGGAATGACGAGGGCGTCTACGCGGTAACGCGATTTGGAGTTGACACTTTCCAGTAGCGTGCGAACACCGATAGGATTACCGGTCCCGCCCGTCGCTCGGAACATCCGATGACCACCCGAATCGCTGCCGCCTTCGTCGCTGTCCTCACTCTGCTCGCCGCGTTGCCACTTGCTGCGAAACCCGGCTCCCCCGATACCGCGCTGATCGACTTCGAAGTCGAACGCAACGGCGAGGACATCTTCATGCCGCGGCTGCTGGTCGGGTTGGGTCGGATGTCCGAGGCATTGTTGGAGTCGCCATCCGGCGAGGACCACCGCATCGTGTTGTCGGTCACCCGTCACGAGGACGTCTACCAGTTGCGATCGCTGTACCTGACGAAGGGCATGGGCGAACGCTGGACTGTTCAAGCAGAGCCGGAGTTGTCCTTCCTGGGCAACGTACCCGCGTCGGCCACGATCACCGACGATGCGGGCGCGTTGCGGCTCCATCTCAACGTCAGTGTAGGCGAGGCCGCTGCCCTGCGTAGCCGGCTATCAGGCGCGGCAGGAACATCCCGGAACTGAGCACGACACCGGACGGCGGGCAACTCCAGATTGTGTCCTGCCACTCTGCGAGTCCGGTGCCAGGTGGCGTTTAGGTAAATCGGACCGTGCCAGACAGCCCCAACATCCTTTTGATCTTCTCCGACCAGCATCGGGGCGACGCGCTCGGCTGTCTCGGGAACTCGGCAGTCCGAACACCGAATCTGGATGGCCTGGCCGCCGAGGGTGTGGTTTTCCGAAACTGCAACACGAACTCGCCACTGTGCATGCCGGCGCGGGCTTCGTTGATCACGGGACTCTACGTCAACGAACACGGTGCATGGGGAAACCGCACCGAGGCTGATCGCCACGGGCCGAGTCACGTCCGGAACATCCGGGACGCCGGGTACTGCACCGCCGTGATCGGCAAGACCCACTTCCGGCTGTACCAGGCGGATGACGGACACACGCGCGACCATGCGTCGGGATTGCATGACTGGGGATACGAGTTCGCCCACGAGTTAAAGGACACCATCCCCTCGGCGACCCACCGGTGCTACTACACCGACTTCCTGGCCGAGCGAGGGAAGCTACAGGTCTACGAGGACTGCGCGCGCAACTTCAGACTGGGGCAGAGCACCGGACTCCTCCGTCCCTGGGAGCACCTGCCCAACCTCCTCGAAGAGGACGAGCACATCGACACGTACATCGCCAACAGGGCGTCGGAGTGGATACGAAGCTACGCGGACGACAGGCCGTTCTACCTGCAGGTCTGCCTGATGGGACCGCATCCGCCTTTCGATGCGCCGGCGCGTTACAGGGACATGTTCGACCCGCAGGATATGCCTCCGGCGATCACGGAAGCTCCCGCCGAGCCCGTCTCGCCCCAGATCAGGAGAATGTTCTCCCGAAGGGGGCTCAAGGACATGACCGAGTCCCAGAGCCGAACGCTGACGAGCCACTACTACGCCAAGGTCGCATTCGACGACCACGCGATCGGTATCGTGCTTCAGGCTTTGCGGGAAAAGGGTCTGATGGACAACACGTGGATCGTCTACACCTCCGATCACGGAGAGATGCTCGGCGATCATCGGTTCTGCCAGAAGTCAGTGTTCTATGAGGGCGCGCTCAACGTTCCGCTCATCGTGAGGCCTCCGGGCGGCAGCGAACCATGGACCGCTCGGGGATTGACGGACCATTTCGATATCTCCGCCACCTTGCTTGACGCCGCGAATGCCACACATCCTGGTGCGGACTACGGTGTTTCGTTGCTTTCGAAAGTCGAGTCCGGTCCGGATTCGACCGATGCCCAACAGGGCAAGGGAGTGGTCTTCAGCGAAGTGAACCTGTACTCGATGGCCCGCACCGAGCGCTACAAAATGAACATCGACTCACTGACGAGAAAGCCCCTGGAGCTGTACGACTTGGAGGACGATCCGTCGGAACTTCGGAACCTGGTGGACGAACCACGACTTTCGGGCCTGCGAGAACGGTTCCTCGCGGATTACTTTAGTCACCTGCTGGCCAACCTGAACGAGGCGCAACTCAAGGTGTACCAGGGCGGCGGTATCCCGACCAGGCTTCACCAGGAGTACCCGGAGTACTGAATACGTGGCCATGCGGAACCACCTTCAACCACCGCGTGGCACAATCCCCGGGCAAGCTCAAGCGGAACGGACGCTTACCTGCCCATCATGCTGATCAAACCCCAGGCGTCCTTTGTCGCCGCCGCCTCTCTGGCCGCTGTAGCCGTCGCTGCCAAGCCGCCGCCGCTGTCCATCGACGAACTGCGAGCCGAGACATTCGACACGAGTCTCGAATTCGTACGCTCCGTCAAAGGCGGTGACTCCTTTGATGCCCATCTCGTCTCCTACGTCTCGGCGGGACTGAAGGTCCACGCACTCATCGCGACACCGCGGGACAACAAGCCGGCCGAGGGTTTTCCGGTCCTGGTCGCCAACCACGGCCACCATCCGGACCCTCCCCGTTACGGCATCACCGCTGAAGGCGTCGACTGGCGGCCGGGGGACTACTACCGCGCGATTCCGGAACTGTACGCGTCGATGGGGTTCCTGGTGGTCATGCCGGACTATCGCGGCCACAGCGACTCCGAAGGATTCGAATACACCGACGGAATGCTGGAGGCGCTCTACTGCACGGAGGACGTGCTTGCGCTCGTTGCCGCCCTCGACGACATCGAAGATGCCGATCTACGGAACGTCTTCATGTGGGGCCATTCCATGGGCGGCGAAGTAACCCTCAGGGCGCTCCTGGCGACCGGCAAGGTCAAGGGCGCGTCGCTGTGGTCCAGCGTTGGCGGCGATATCTGGGACCAGGCGTTCTACTACTCGCGCTACGAAGACCTATTGGCCGCGGACGGGGCCGAACACCCGAAAGACGTTGTCGACAAGCTACAGCAGGACATCGAGGCCCTGGACGGACCTTTCGCCCCGGAAGGAAGCGAGCCCCTGGGGCACCTGGACTATCTGGGGACACCCATCATCATCCACCACGCGATCGGGGACCGTGGCGCCGCCTACGTATGGTCGGCCCGCCTGGCGAAGGAACTCTACCTGCGGTCGCACCGCTACGAGTTCTTCACCTATGCGGGCGACGATCACTTCTTCAGGGACGCGGACCTTGAAGAGGCCGCCATGCGCGACGGAGCGTTCTTCCGGTCGCTCATGGTTCCTTGAGTGCCCGATCCACGTCGGGCGGTCGCCGGTCGATGGTCAAATAAACGCCCCGCCATGCGATCGTGCTCGAAAGTACTCCGAAGTCACTACGTGATTGCCAAGAGACCCCGAAAAGTCCGTATCGCGTGATATGAATCCATGCCGCACGATCGAACGCAGACGGATGTAACATTAATAACTATCTGATATTAAAAACTATTTATGGATATTCGGGATTGCCTTCCGGAACCTCCGCAAACGCCCCGAAAACTTACATTCGCAGTACGGTGGGCGTATACTTCCCGGCTCGAAAAGCATCGGCCGGGCAGAGGGATGGCCGGCCAGCGCGAATTCCGAGGGAAGATCATCGATGAAGAGAACCAAAGGACAGAAACCTGCGTTCCAGGTCACCGCGCTCTCCGCGGCGATTGGGGCGGTCCTGGCAACGCCTGCATGGGCAGCCGAGGAGGCGTCCAGGAACGTCATTGAAGAGGTCATAGTCACGGCGACCAAGCGTGAGGCGGCCGTGTCGGATTTGCCGGTGGCCGTGACCGTCGTCAACAACGAGTTGATCAACGAACTGCAGATGACCAACGTGCTCGACCTGGACAAGGTCGTTCCGGGACTGAAGATCAGGTACGTCGGTGCCGACCCGTCCATCATCATCCGCGGCGCCGGCACGGCGGGCACGAACGATGTCGCCGTGCCGATCTACGTCGACGGCCTTTATCGGCCCCGGTACGGCCAGGGCCTCGCGAGCTGGCTCGACGTCGAGCGCGTGGAACTGCTGCGCGGACCACAGGGCACGCTGTTCGGCCGCAATACTTTCGGCGGCCTTGCGAACATCATCGCGCGCAAGCCCGACGCAACCGGATTTGACTGGGGCGGCGGCGCCACCGTGGGCGACTACTCTTATCGCCGTATCGAGGGATTTGTGAATGTCCCGCTCGGCGACGCGGTGGCGTTCCGGGTCACCGGCAGCGACACCTTCCGCGATCCGCTGATCGAGAACGTCTTCAACGAGGACGGCGGCATGCGGGACGACAACAGCGTCTACACCCGCGCGCAGTTGCGCATCGATCTGACCGCGACTTTCGACGTGACGTTTTCGACCACTTACTGGAAGGACGACTCCAACGGCAACGCGGACTATGCCGGCGTCATCCTCGGCATACCGGTCAACCCGACCACCGGTCTGACCGATGGCGTCAATGGCGTCATGCAGCCCCGCCAAGGTCGGATTCCCGGCACGGAGAATGACAGTTGGCCGGCGACCGGCGGGCGCAACCAGGCGGGCACTTTCGGAGAGGATCCGGCGGCTTCCATAACGCCGGGCATCCACCGGATCAGCAGCGACTTCACGCCGATGCGAAAGATCGACGAGACGTCGTTCAGCGTGCTCGTCAACTGGGAATTGGGGCCTGTCACGCTTCGCGCGAACATGGGCAGCTTCGACTACGAGGAGTTCCGGCTTACCGACTCGGACTTCTCGCCCAACCCGACGGGCTGGGCCGAGCGCAACGCGGGAGTGACCCCGCCGGCATCCACCGGGCGGACCTACTGGGCGCAGTGCTGGGGCGGGCCGTCCTGCGGCCTCGCCGCGGGCCAGCGCGTGAACTCGAACGCCACCCAGGCCGACATCAACCTGACATACCTCGGCGAAGGGAACTTGCTGTGGACGTTGGGTTACTTCTCCTACGACGACTCGGGTGACGGCGACACGAGTAGCGAATTCGTGTGGGGCTATACGGACTCGACCGCGCCGCAGAACGTGACCTGGGGCCACTGGCTGTACCAGGGCAACGGCGGAACCAAGTCGACGGCCATCTACGGTCAGGCCGAATACTCGCTGACCGACCGTCTGCGCGTCACCGCCGGCGTGCGGCGGTCCACGGACGAGCGGAACTTCTTCAACAAGTACGTCGACTGGGGCCCCAGCGTCCACGGTAATGCCGCGGGCTATACCGATGCGCATCTCGACGACCCGGGCAGCCGCTTCGCGTCATGGCCGGTGTTCGTCGAGACTGAGCAGAGCGCCGCGGGCCGACAAACTGGCAAGGCATCCAACATCGATTGGAGGGCGTCGGTTCAGTACGACGTCAGCAACGAAATACTGCTGTACGCGTCGGCGGCGACCGGCTACATCGCCGGGTCCATCGAGGGCGGAGGCTCAACTGAACTGACGGATCCGAACGAGGTGGACACCTACGAAGTCGGGATGAAGAACAGGCTGCTCGACGGCGTCATGGTGCTGAACCTCGCGGCGTACCAGAGCAGCTACGCCGGACTGACCACGTCGTCGTTTGTGGCGCAGGGTCAGACGATCGTCGCGGTCGGAAACGTGGGCGGAACCATGACCTCGAGGGGACTCGAAGTGGAGGTGAACTGGATGCCCAACGAGGACCTGAGCATCAGGGGCGGTCTCGCGCTCAACGACTCGGAACTCGACAACTTCGGCCGTTCCGTGCTGAACCGCGTGTTCCGCAGCGGGGGCGACCAGCAGATCGTGACCACCACGCCGTGCGACCACACCTGCTCGCAGGTCTACGTCCTCGACGGCAAGGATGCGCGATTCTCGCCGAGCTACACTCTCGCGGTGGACGTTTCCTATGCGTTCGACCTCGGCAACATGGGCCGGTTCGAACCTGCCGTCTACTTGTACCGGTCGGCCAGTTACAAGACCACCAACATCGAGTACTTCTTTACGCACCAGGACGCGTACACGATGGTGGATCTGCGCGCGAACTGGAGCCGCGACGATTCTCCGGTGACCGTCCAGGCCTTCGTCAAGAACGCCACGGACGTGGAAGTGCAGATCGGCGGCGACCAGTACAGCCAGGGGCGGGCGGTGGCGGACTTCAAGAATCCGCGCACCATGGGTCTCCGGGTGGCCTGGAACTTCTGACTGCGCCCCGCCGGCCAGCCGGTCGGGATGGAACAGAAAAGCCCCGCTCGCCGGGGCTTTTTTGTCGCCCCCCGTTGGGGGCATGTCCGGCCGGGTAGCGCGTTCCGGCGAAACCGGGTTACATAGACGCCATGTTGGAATCGATCATCCGCGCGCTTGAGGCGGGGTACCAGGCACAGCGGGCCGGCGATCTCACCGGGGCGGAGAAGCGCTATCGCGGTGTGCTTCGCCGCGATCCCGGCAATGTCCATGCGCTCAATCTCCTCGGCATGCTCTGCGTCAACGCGGGGCGGCCGACGGAGGCCATCGCGTTCATCAAGCAGGCGCTGGATGTCGACGCCAGCGACCCGCAGGCGCACGCGAATATTGGCCTGGCATACAAGGACGTGGGCAAGCCGAAGGACGCCATCCGCCATTTCAGCGAGTCCGTTCGGCTGGATCCCCGCAATCCCGTGGTCTACAACAACCTGGGCAACGTGCTGCGCCTCGTCGAGCAGCCGCGGGAAGCGGGCCGGGCCTACGAGCGGGCCCTGAAGTTGCAGCCCACGTTTGCCGAGTGCTGGAGCAACCTCTCTGCCGCGATGAACGAATCGGACCGGCTGGAGCGGGGTCTCCAGGCCGTGGACCGGGCGCTGCAGCTCGATCCGAAGCTGGCGCAGGCCTGGAACAACAAGGGCGACATCCTGCTCAAGCAAGCCAAGTACGCGGAAGCCCTGCAGCACTACCAGAAAGCTGCCGCGCTCAGCCCGAAATACGCCGCGGCCATGATCAACATGGCCCGCGTGCAGCGCGACATGGAGGTCCCCGAAGACGCGTTCGAGACCCTCGACCAAGTCCTCGCGATGGAGCCTCGCCACCCGGAGGCACATCACGTGATGGGCGTGCTACACGAGCAGATGGGTGACCGGTCGAACGCCGCGCGGCACTTCCAGGCAGCGATCGACAGCGCGCCCAGGATGGGGATCGCGCACTACCAGCTCGCGCAGATCAACGGGCGGACCGGGACCGATGCCGAACTGTCCGCCATGCGCTCGGCGTGGGAAGAAGGCGACCTGACGCGCAACGACCGCATGTACCTGGCCTTCGGCCTGGCCCGGGCGCTCGAGCAGCGCGACGCGTACGACGAGGCCTACGAGTACCTGGCGCAGGGAAATGGCGTCAAGGCGGAGGTGCGGCCCTATGACGATGCGGAGACCGCAACGTATATCGACGCGCTCTACGCATTTGCCGAGTCAGCGGCGGCGCGGGTTGGATTCGAGGCGGGATGCCAGGACGGGCACATGGTTTTCGTGGTCGGAATGCCCCGCTCCGGGACCAGTCTCACCGAACAGATCCTCGCGACCCACAGCGCCGTGGCGGGCGCGGGCGAACTGAGCTACGCCTACGACATGGCGCACCGGGTCCGGGACATGACCGGACAGAAGTTCCCCGACAACATGGATCTACTCAGCCCTTCGTCATTCCGCGAACTCGGCGAGTACTACGTTGCCCGGCACGCGCCGGACAACCTCGAAGCCCGTTACGTGGTCGACAAGACGCCGCTCAACTTCCAGTACATCGGCCTGCTGGCCATCGCCCTGCCGTGGGCGCGCTTCATCTACTGCCGCCGGGACGCCGTTGCCAACTGCTGGGCCATTCACCGGATCCCGTTCGACGAGAAACAGACTTATGCGCACTCGCTGACCGCGCTGGGCCAGTACTACCGCCGCCACTGCGACCTCGTCGAACGCTGGAAGTCGCTGTTCCCGGGACGCATTCTCACGGTGCGCTACGAGGACACGGTGGCGGACGTCGAGGGGCAGAGCCGGCGCATGCTCGACTTCCTCGACCTGCCTTTCGAGCCGGAAGTGCTGGCGTTCCACGAGACCGAGCGGCTGGTCAAGACCCCAAGCGCGAGCCAGGTCCGGCGACCGATCTACACCGAGTCCGTGGCGGCATGGAAGCGCTACGAGAAGCACCTCGGGCCGCTGATCGAAGCGCTTGGAGACGCTGCTTAGCGGACTCAGATCAGCATATCCCACCCCAGCAGGAACACTATCGTCAGGACGAAGAAGCCGAGCAGGGCGTAGGCGATGGGGTCGATCTTGCCGGGCACGACGTACCAGTTTCCTTCCTTCATCGGCCGCCCCTCGGCTTCGAACTGGCGAATCTGGCCGCGCACCGTGTACGGCGAGTAGTCCGCCTGCTTGCCGTCGAGGAGCAGGCTAGCGGCGATGGAGACGACGATGTTGACGCTGCCGCCGATCAGGCAGTACCACGGCCAGGCGATGTCGGTCTGGCTGGCGACGGCCCAGATGACAATGAAACCGACCACCACGCCGACCAGCACGCCCCGCTCGGTGGCGTGCTTGGAGAAGAACCCCAGTCCGTACATGCTGAGTTTCGCGCCGACGAAATAGGAGCCGATGCGGCTCAGCGTCTGCAGGATGGACCCCTCGCTCTGGGCGTAGAGGATCGCCGGGATGATGATCGCGGCGGCCCACAGCACGGTGAAACCGCGTGTCACCCGCAGGTAGTGCCAACTGTCGGCGTCGCGGCGGAAATACCGCTGGTAGAAGTCGATGGTGGAGACGGTGGCCATGGAGTTGAGCGACGAGTCGAGGCTCGACATGGCCGCGGCGATGACCGCCGCGGCGATGATGCCCATGAGACCGGGCAGGGCAAGTCCAGAGGCGAACTCGAGGATGATCGTGTTGCCGTTCTCGAACGCACGGCCTTCGTAGTAGCCGTAGAACAGCGTGCCGAGAAGCATGAACAGGAAGTAGATGAAGAACGCCGCGAAGCCCATCAGCAGGTAGGATTTCTTGGCGTCGCCGATGTTCTTCGCGGTCAGCGTCCGCTGCACCATCATCTGGTTGGCGCCGTAGACGGTGGTGTGGAACAGGGTCATCGCGATGATGCCGGACCAGATTGTGGCTTCTTTCGTGAAGTCGAAGGAGAAGTCGAGGGCCGTGGTCTTCCCCTGGGCCTCGAGGTCGCGCAGCATTTCGAGCAGCGGCGAGGGCAGTTCGCCGACAAGTGCCACCAGGATGATCGCGGCGCCGACGAACAGCACGGCGGCCTGGATCACGTCCGTCCAGATCACTGCGGCGATCCCGCCCATCATTGTGTAGACAAGCGCGATGGCGGTGACGATGAGGATTGCGTGCACCACGTCGATGCCGGTGATGAACTCGATGACCAGCGCCGTGGCGTACAGGATCGCCGCCGAGGTCAGCCCCTGCGAGACCAGGAACACCCCCGACATGACGGACCGGGCGCTGGGTCCGAAGCGGCGCTCCTGGTACTCGTAGATCGAGGCGACGCCGCTTGAGAAGAAGAACGGCAGGAAGATCGTGATGACGATGAAAATCACGATCGGATAGTTGAGATGGATGGCGATGACGGCGAGATTCTCGGAGTAGGACCACGCGGGTCCGCCGAGAAACGACAGGGCACTCACATACGTCGCCACCACGGAGATGCCGATCACCCACCAGGGCATCGTCCGCCGGCCGAGGTAGAAGTCCTCGGCCTGGGTGACCCGCTTGCTCAGAAAATAGCCGAGCAGCAGGTTTCCGACGATGTAGACGCCGAGTATCGACCAGTTGAGCGTGCCGAATTCGGCCATCTGGAGTCTCCTCATCCGCAGGCCGCCGCGTTCTCTGGCTACCCATCGCCACAGGGCCTCGCGTCTAACCTAGCATCTCTTGACGCAAACTTGCATTCGAAGTACGTTGCGGCGTCCAATCAAGACAAGATGTCATGTCAGACACTTCCACCGCTTCCGCGTGGACGCGCGACCAGCTAAACGCGCGGCTCGTCCGGTACGCGGATCTCGTTCCCTGCACGACCGCCTTCGTCGACACCCGCACGCCCGGGAGCGAGGGCAAGGAGAACTTCACCATCATCGGCCCGGGCGTCTCCGAGAGCCCCGACCAGCACGTCCACGTCGACATTCCCCACGGGTTCAACATCGGCGGCGCCCGCCAGCCGCCCAACTGCGTCAACTCGCAGCACAGCCATGAGACGGCGGAGGTGTTCGTCGTGCATTCCGGGCGCTGGGCGTTCTATCTCGGCGAGAATGCCGAGACCGCGAAGGTCGTCCTGGCACCCGGCGATGTCGTCTCTATCCCGATCCATGTATTCCGTGGCTTCGAGAACGTGGGCGATGATGTCGGATTCCTGTTCGCCGTCCTGGGAGAAGACGATCCCGGACGGGTCACTTGGGCGCCATACGTGTTCGAGGCGGCGAAAGAGAACGGCCTCGTGCTGCTGGAAGACGGCAGTCTCGTCGATCTCGCACGCGGCCAGACCGTGCCGGAGGACGCTGCGGTCATGCCGCCCACCACGGTCGAGGACGTCGCCCGGTTGAGGCGAATGGATACTGCGGCACTGCGTCGTTGCGTGGTCAGCGGAGCAGAGTTTCAGCCGACTGGCCGGTCACTGCTGACCACCGACGACATCGGAGAAATGCCGGTGATCGGTACCGCCAGGGAGGATGGAATGCGCGCCGGGAAGCTCGACTGGTCCCACGGCTTCCAGCTTCGCAAGGTGATCCTTCAACCCGGATCCGAAACGACGCTCCACGCGCGCCCCCAGGAGGAAGTGCTGTTCGCGCACCGGGGTTCGCTGTCCCTGACAGTGGGCGGCGTTGAATTCGAGCTTGGGCCCGGCGATGTCATGTCCATCCCCGTGGATCTGCCGCGGCAGTTCCGCAATGGCGCGGCGGAGACGTGCGAGTTGTACGTGGTGGACGGCGGCGACAACCCGGCAGGAGGACGGCTCGCCGCTACGTAGGGTCAGCCGGAACTACAGAGAGTGACGCGGATTGCCGCGCAGGTGTTCGAGCCGCGCCAAGAGGTCGGTACCCATCTGCAGCAGCAGGTCGATCATGTCGATCGGGACCCAGTTCTCGGCGATCCTGCCGTTCTGGGTCCGATAGAAGTCCATCACCCGCATCCCGACCGGTTTGTTCGTCGCCGCGAGACCGAGCCAACCACCGCCGGTGTGGGTCGCGACTACGCTTGGCCAGCCGCCAGTCACGACGTACTCGCCATCGCCGATGCAGACGTAGTGGCCGGCACCGCCGCGGTCCGGGAATGCGGTGAGGAACGGAATCTGGTGATGCGCCTGGTAGCCGGTCATGCCCCGGCAGGCGCCGATGCCCGCGGGGCCGTACCACATGAAGTGCTCGGCCCAGTACTCGGCCTGCGGCATGCTGTTGAGGTTGACGCCGTCGAAGTCGAACATCGCCTGGTGCATGGCGAGCACGGTCTCGCGCGACGCGTCCCCAACGCGGTCATCGCCGGCGGATAGCCGTAGGCCATCGCCGGTCGCAGGCCCGGGCCACATACCCTCGGCCCCGAGGCTAGGGGGCAGGGGCCAGACGCCGGCCTGGCGCATGAGGTCCAGTAGATCGATGAGTGCGTAAGTGCGCGCGATCCTGCCGTCGACATACCTGTGGACTTCGCAATAGCGCAGGTGCACGACGCCGCGGGTGGCGGGCACGCCGAGCCAGTCTTCGACGAAGGTCGCCTGGTAGTGGCCCATGGTGGCCACCATGTCAGAGCCTTCGTATGCGCCCCCGACCAGGATGCTGTCGCGACGCTCCATGTCCGGGAACGCCCGGCGCATGCCGAGCCAGGCATCCTCGATCGCGGCGATGCCATGGCGTTCGTTGAGCGGATGCGAACCGAACCAGTCCGCGTCCTCGTGGTAGGCCCGTTTCAGGACCGATGCGATCCGCGGGGCCGGCGCCGCCGCCAGTTCCCTCAGCGTTGCGTAGGCCTGGCGCTTGTTGCGAAGGTGTCTTTCGCTGCTCACGAACCGCTGGACCGTTACTCGCGGTCCATGCCGGCCGGTTCGTTGGCGCCCTTGTAGCGCGTCACGCGCAGGTCCGCCTGGGCCTTGTGACCGGCGAAGCCTTCGAGCGCGCAGAGCCGCGAGCAGTACTCGCCGACCATGGCCGTCGCCTGCGGCGATACTTTCTGCCAGGTAACGGTCTTGATGAACTTGCCGACCCACAGGCCGCCGGTGTACCGCGCGGCGAGCTTGGTCGGCAGCGTGTGGTTGGTGCCGATGACCTTGTCGCCATAGGCCACGTTGGTCTCCGGCCCCAGGAACAGAGAACCGTAGTTGGTCATGTTCTCGAGGAAATAGTCGGGATCGCGGGTCATCACCTGCACGTGCTCGCTGGCGATGCGGTCCGCTTCCTCGACCATTTCGGCTTCGGTGTCGCACAGGATGATGCGCCCGTAGTCCCGCCATGCCTGGCCCGCCACCGCGGCGGTCTCCAGCGTCTTGAGCTGGGCATCGATCTCGCGCAGGGTGTCCTCGATCAGCTTCCGGGACGTGGTCAGCAGCACGGCGGGCGATGTCGGACCGTGCTCGGCCTGGCCGAGGAGGTCGGTTGCCACCATCTCGCCGTCGCAGGTGTCGTCGGCGATGATCAGCGTCTCGGTCGGCCCGGCGAGCAGGTCGATCCCGACGCGGCCGAACAGTTGCCGCTTGGCCTCGGCGACGAAGGCGTTGCCCGGCCCCACCAGCATGTCCACCGGCTCGATGCTCTCGCAGCCAAGTGCCATCGCGCCCACCGCCTGCACGCCGCCGAGGCAGTAGATCTCATCGGCGCCGCCAAGGTGCATGGCGGCGACGATGGCGTCGCTCGGCGCGCCCTGGTAGGGCGGTGCGCAGGCGATGATGCGTTCGACGCCCGCCACCTTGGCCGTGACGATGCTCATGTGCGCGGATGCCACCATCGGATAGCGGCCTCCCGGCACGTAGCAGCCGACGCTGTTGACCGGGATGTTGCGATGCCCGAGCACGACGCCGGGCAGCGTCTCCACTTCGACGTCGTCGAGCGCGGCCTTCTGGACTTCGGCGAAACTCCGAATCTGGGCCTGGGCGAATTCGATGTCGTGGATCGCCTGGGCGGGCAAACGTTCGACCGAGGCCTCGATCTCGTCCTGTGAGAGCCTGAAGTCGCCCGGCGACCAGTCGTCGAACTTCAGCGACAACTCCCGCACCGCGTCATCGCCGCGCGCATCGATGTCGGCGAGAATCCCCTCGACGGCGGTCCTGACGCCTTCATCGCGCTCGGCGGCGGCCTCGGCATCGATGCCGGTTTTGACTATCTCGATCACGTGCGGGTCCGGAGCAGACGGGTTGACTTACAATGTACTTCCAATGCAAATGACGCACAACAGCCGGCCTCGCCGGATTGAGGAGAGTCTCTGTTGAAGCGCGACGCGGCCACTCCCCCGGGTGCCTACGGCCCCGAGTCCGACATCCTCGACTTCATTCTCGGCATCACTTTCGAGATCTGGGAGCAGCGCGGCGTGGAACTCATCCACCGCTACTACGCGCCCGACGTCGAGGTGTACGGCATGGAGGGCGTGATCTACGGCGCCCAGGCCATGGTGGACGGCACGCGGGAGATGCTGGAGGCGTTCCCGGATCGGCTCCTGCTCGGCGACAACGTCGTCTGGTCCGGAAGTCGCGAGAGCGGATTCTATTCCTCGCACCGGATCACCAGTCCCATGACCAACCTCGGTCCGAGCGCCTTCGGCGAGGCGACGGGTCGGCAGGTCTTCATCACCAACGTTGCGGACTGCGTGGTCGAGAACGGCGTGGTCACCCGGGAGTGGCTGATGCGCGACAACCTTGCGCTGGTCCGGCAACTGGGCTTCGACCCCCTCGAGACTGCGCGTTGCCTGGCCGCGCACGTGGGCCCGGAGGACCGCGACTGGATGGCCCGTGAAGTGGAACGTGTCGCACACGCCGAGCCGCTGACGGTCGCACAAGGAACGAACGCTGCGGACGAAACGAGATTGGCTACTGAGTTCCTAGCCATGCAATGGGCTTCGGCCGACATCCCGACGCGCTGGGACCGCTACGCGCCGTACGCGGTCCTGCATCGGTCGCCGGTCGAGCGTTACTCCGGCCGTGAGGCCATCGCGGGACATTACGAGAGCGCAAGGCGCGCGTTCGGCGATCCCCGGGTCTCCCTCGACCACGTCGCCTGCCAGCCCTTCGGCAGCGGCGGACTGGACATCGCCGCGCGCTGGACACTGGCCGGTTCGCACGCGGACACCTTTGCCGGGACCGCCGCCACGGGGAAACCTCTTTTCGTCCTCGGCGTCAGCCACTGGCGAACCGCGGCGGGGCGGATCGTCGCCGAGTGGACCGTGTTCGACCAGCTCGCGGTGCTCGGCCAGATTCTCGGCTAGCAGGCTGCGCCGTAGAATGGCACGTAGTGCCAATCGAGGCGCGGGATGATAGGTGGGCTTGGGCGGGGGTGAAACACGGTGCCCGTTAGGGCAACGGATTTCATGGCGCTAGCGGCTCGGGACAGGCGTACTGTCCGTCCTTCTGGGGTTCAGTCGGCGCTGATCCACGCGGAACCGTAGTCGTTGTCAAGCTCGCGATACATGCTGTGCGCGTGATCTACGCCGCCGTCGTCGTCCTGGCACGCGTATTCGATCACCATGGACGGGCTCGTCACGCGGAAATACGCGGCGCCCAGGACACCCTGCGGCCCCCACCATCCAAAGTATGTGTCCTCGATTTCGGCCACCGCGGTCTGCATTTTCTCGGCATAGTCGTCGTGGTTCATGAAACCCAGACGGGCCTCGATCACATCCAGCAGCAGCGTCCTTTGCATGGCCGTAAGTTCGCTTCCCTTGATGCCTTCCGGCGCAACCGTTGCGCCGTATTTTCCCGGCCCCAGCAAGAGGCCGATGGGCTTATCGGAACGAACGGCTTGTTCTGTCTGGTCGTCCGCAAGGCTATCCATGAACGCTTGCGCCGCCTCGGTTTCCCTCTGCGTGATAAAGATGTCGTCGCCATCGAGGTGGAAGCGCAGCGGTTGGCCGCCGGTCAGCATCGGCGAGAAGGAGACGTGCGGCCCGAATACCGTCGCGTTTATCGCGAGATGGTGGCCGCCGAACTGGAACATCCACGGCTGCGTAGTAGACGGCTCACCGAGAAATGCGGCGTAGAAGTCCTCACTGCGGTATTTCGTGACGCCGAACCAGTCTCCCGAGGTCAACGTGTCCTCCGCGGCCAATTGATAAGTGATGTTCTGTACACCGTATTCGCTCAGGAGTTCGCCCAGGAGCCTGTCGAGCCTTTCTCGCTGCGATTCAGAGAGCGCACCGAGCTTTACGCCGCCGCGCGGAACCATGTGCTCAGGGAAGTTGGACCAGTTGGAGCGCTGCGCGTTGTCGGTGAACCGATATGTCGCCGCCTGTCGCTGATTGTCGTCCAGAGAGTCCAGAAAGAGATTCGCGGCCGCCACGATGGCCACGGTCTTCTCGTCCGCCGCCGGCACGTCGTGAACCTGCCTGATATTTATTTCTACCGGCGGGAGAGCTGATCCAAAAAAGACCCGGGTCGCGATATCGGGGCGAAAGAACAGGTAGACAAAAGCTGCGGCAACGACAATCACCGCGCACAGAAGGTAGATCAGTATACGTTTCATGGACTCTGTCTGTTGGATTGCATGTCGCGGGTCGTCCTTGCCGGGCAACACCCGCGCCCCGGATACCGTTTCGGCGGGACTGTCCGGCAGCTCGCGGGCCGCCTCACCGAGCAGAACATGCCTTGAGCCCGCCTTCGCGTCAATCGGCGGCGAGCCGCGGGGGCGGTTCACAGCGGCGGCGCGACGGAAAGCGGATGCGGCGGAGGCGGATCGGACCCGATTGGCTGCCGGCCATACCGATGGCCAACCTGCTCGTTAGCGGCGTCCGGGCCATTCTGTTAGTTTGATTGCAACCGAAATTGCACGGCACCTTCGGCCATGTTCTACTGCGGGTTCGTTCGATTCCTGAGCCTGGTCGCCAGCACCTTTTACAGGCGAATCGAGGTTTTGGGCGCGGAGAACGTCCCCGCGGACGGCGCCGTGATCTTCGCCGGCAATCACCCCAACGCCCTGATCGACGGACTGTTGCTGATCAGCCTGGTGGATCGGTCCCCCATTCACTTCCTCGGCAACGCGAAACTCTGGGGATTTCCCATACTCTCCCGCCTGCTCGAGGCGCTCGGGGCGATACCCGTCCTGCGCCGCGAAGAACACGGTTCCGGCGCGGACAACCGGGACGCCTTCGAGCGCGTGGACGAGGTCCTGGCCGGCGGCGGCTGCGTGGCGATCTTCCCTGAAGGCATCAGCCACACCGATAGCCAACTGGCGACGCTCAAGACCGGCGCCGCAAGAATGGCGCTGCACGCCGCCGCGCACCGCGACACCGACGTCGCGATCGTTCCTTTTGGCCTGACCTACCTCGACCGTCACCGGTTCAGAAGCCAGGTCCTGCTGCACTTCGCGGCGCCGATACCCATGGACAGCGCGCGTCTCGAGGCCTACGGGAGCGATGAAGCGGGCACCGTGCGCCAGCTCACGGCGGAACTGAGCGAGGGAATTTCCCGCGTCACGCTGACTGCCCCGGACTGGTCGACGCTGCGTTTCATTCACGCCGCGCGTCGCCTCTACAAGCCGATTTCGGCGAGACTCACGCCCGCGACCTATGTCGATCTGAGCCGCCGCTTCGTGGAACGCTATTCGCTCTTCGCAGGGGAGCCGGACATCGAGCGGCTGCGTATCGAGATCGAAGCGTACCAGGCCGAGTTGGATGTCCTGGGCCTGAAGGATTACCAACTCTCGCATCCTGTCGGCGCCGGCATTGCCATGAAAAGGATCGTCTGGCGCACCACCCTGGCAATCTTGCTGTTCCCGCTCGCGCTGCCGGGGGCATTCGTCCTGCTGCCGGCCGCATGGCTCGCCGCAACGGTGGGATCGCGGTTCAGCTATGACATCGACGACATCGCCACCTTGAAGCTCGTGACAGCGGTTCCGGTGCTGCTGTCAACGTATGCGCTTGTGACAATCCTGGCCGGAATAGCATTCGGATGGGTTTGGGCCATCGCGGCCTTGCTGCTGCTCCCGGTGAGCTTCTTCGCCACGCTGTTTGTCTTCGAAAAACAGGCCCAACTCGTCATCTCGATACGCAGCCTGTTTCGCCTCGCGCACTTGAGTAGCGATATCGAAGCGCTTGTTGCGAGGAGAGAAGCGCTGGTGACCGCAGTGCGGGCTGCCGTGGATCGCTACTCCGACCCCGCCATTCGGCGGATTTTCGACGCCCGGGACTTCGGCGAACCGGAAGTCGATCCGACGGGGCCCGCGTCGACCAGGGGTGAGTGCGAGACTTAGGGTCTTGTAGCCGTTTTCCTACCACCATCAGGGTCGCCTTCCGCTGTTGGCGCGCGTCCGCATGATCCAGAATCGGCGTTTGCAGCTTGTAGCGGTGGAGGCGAATCGTGGGGTGGTTGTTCAGGATACTGCCTTCGCCGACGCCGCGGCTCGACGAGCATGTGTCGGTCTGGAGCGTCGCCGCGCGGGATGCGAAGACCTTCTTTCGTATCGTCGGCGCGCTGTGGCTTGCGGCGCTCGGCTTCGCGTTCTACAGGAAACGAGCGGGGCTGCCTTGGGATTCGGGTGCTGGCGAGCTCAAAGATCAGGCCTGGCTCGATGTCGGCGACTTCACTTTCGTCGTACTCGCCGAATTTGGCACGGTATGCATTGCGATTACAATCGTTGCGATGCTGCTCACCCGCGTGGTGAACAAGACAGGAGAATTGCTGATGTCGTTGTACCAGTTCGTGGTGAACCGATACGTCCTCCCGGTGATAGAGGCGCACAAGGCCGAAGGCCGCGACCAGGGCCGGGCGGAAGCTCGAGCCGAGTGGCAAGCGTGGAACGAGCGCCGCCTCGCGGCCGAGCGTGCAGGACGGGAGTTCACCGAGCCGACGCCGCAAGGTTAGCGCCATGAAATCCGTCGGCGGCTTCGCCTCCGCCGTGTTTCACCCCCGCCCAAGCCCACCTGGGACCCTGCCCCTTGACTGGCACCCTGTGCCGCTTTGCGGCGCAGCCTCCCAGCACGCGAAGTCTGTCGGCGCTTCGGGCACGGTGTTTTACCCCGCGCAAGCCACCTCTCACCCTGCGCGTTGACCGGTACTTGTGTGCCGTTCCCGCGGGGAGCGTCCCCGGCGAGGGTCGGCATCCAGATCTTGAGCGCGAGGCTTCAGGTCCTGTAGCTATTTTCCTACCTGCATCATGGTCGCCTTCCGCTGTTGGTGCGCATCGGCATGATCC
Source organism: Candidatus Azotimanducaceae bacterium (assembly GCA_965203615.1). GTDB lineage: Bacteria > Pseudomonadota > Gammaproteobacteria > Pseudomonadales > Azotimanducaceae > VXNE01. Next base: position 1,293,655 of record OZ241900.1, on the reverse strand, counting down.
AGAATCGGTGCTTGCGGCTTTTTGTGGTGGAGGCGAATCGTGGGGTGGTTGTTCAGGATACTGCCATCGCCGACACCGCGACTCGACGAGCATGTGTCAGTCTGGAGTATCGCGGCGCGGGATGCGAAGACCTTCTTTCGTATCGTCGGCGCGCTGTGGCTTGCGGCGCTCGGCTTCGCGTTCTACAGGAAACGAGCGGAGCTGCCTTGGGATTCGGGTGCTGGCGGGCTCGAAGATCAGGCCTGGCTCGATGTCGGCGACTTCACTTTCGTCGTACTCGCCGAATTTGGCACCGTGTGCATTGCGATTACAATCGTTGCGATGCTGCTCACCCGCGTGGTGAACAAGACAGGAGAATTGCTGATGTCGTTGTACCAGTTCGTAGTGAACCGATACGTCATCCCGGTGATAGAGGCGCACAAGGCCGAGGGCCGGGAGCAGGGCCGCGAAGAGGGTCGGGTTGAAGGTCGGGTTGAAGGTCGGGTGGAAGGCCGAGTGGAAGGCCGAGAGCAGGGCTTAACCGAAGCTCGAGCCGAGTGGCAAGCGTGGAACGAGCGGCGCCTCGCCGCCGAGCGCGCCGGACGGGAGTTCACGGAGCCGACGCCGCAAGGTTGACGCCATGAAATCCGTCGGCGGCTTCGCCTCCACCGTGTTTCGCCCCCGCCCAGGCCCACCTGGGACCCTGTCCGTTGATCGGCACGGTGTGCCGCTCTGCGGCGCGGCCTCCCAGCCCATGAAATCCGTAGTCAGTTTCGCCCCGTGCGGTGTTTTCGCTTCCGCCCAGGCCGACGTATGAGCTTGAGCGCGAGGCCTACCGTCCTGTAGCCGTTTTCCCACAAGCATCAGGGTCGCCTTCCGCTACTGTCACGCATCCGCAAGATTCAGAATGCGGTGCTTGCGGCTTATAGCGGTGGAGGCGAATCGTGGGATGGTTGTTCAGGATACTGCCTTCGCCGACACCGCGGCTCGACGAGCATGTCTCAGTCTGGAGCGTCGCCGCGCGGGATGCGAAGACCTTCTTTCGTATCGTCGGCGCGCTGTGGCTTGCGGCGCTCGGCTTCGCGTTCTACAGGAAACGAGCGGAGCTGCCTTGGGATTCGGGTGCTGGCGGGCTTGAAGATCAGGCCTGGCTCGATGTCGGCGACTTCACTTTCGTCGTCCTCGCCGAATTTGGCACCGTGTGCATTGCGATTACAATCGTTGCCATGCTGCTCACCCGCATGGTGAACAAGACAGGAGAATTGCTGATGTCGTTGTACCAGTTCGTGGTGAACCGATACGTCATCCCGGTGATAGAGGCGCACAAGGCCGAGGGCCGGGAGCAGGGCCGCGAAGAGGGTCGGGTTGAAGGTCGGGTTGAAGGTCGGTTGGAAGGCCGAGAGCAGGGCTTAACCGAAGCTCGAGCCGAGTGGCAAGCGTGGAACGAGCGGCGCCTCGCCGCCGAGCGCGCCGGACGGGAGTTCACGGAGCCGACGCCGCAAGGTTGACGCCATGAAATCCGTCGGCGGCTTCGCCTCCACCGTGTTTCGCCCCCGCCCAGGCCCACCTGGGACCCTGCCCCTTTGATCGGCACCTGCGTGCCACTCTGCGGTGCCGGTTACGACCCCCAAAGTTGCCGACTCGCTAGATCCGCGCCCTCGGCGAGGCTTGCGAGCTTCGCGTAGACGATGTCGGGGTCGACCGCGCCGAATCCCGCGAACGTCGAAAAACCACAGTCCGTCCCGGCGATCACGCGCTCGCGCCCAACGATGCCGGCGAAACGACAAAGGCGCTCGCAGACCAGTTCCGGGTGCTCGATGAAGTTCGTGGTCGAATCGATCACGCCGGGTATCAGGATGCGGTCGTCGGGGATGGACATATCGGCCAGCGACCGCCACTCGTGGCCGTGGCGGGGGTTGGCCGACTCGAACAGGAACGCGCCGACATTGGCGCGGAGCGCGATCGGCAGCACCATCGACAGCGGCGCATCGCAGTGGTGAGGCCCTTCGTAGTTGCCCCAGCACACGTGTAGCCGCACGCGATCGGCCGGGAGGCCCGCGAGCGCGTGGTTGAGCGCGTCCACGTGCAGTTCTGCGAGCGCCTGGTACTCCGCGTCGCTGTTGTCCTTGAACATCATGTGGCGGCCGAGGCCGAGGTCGGGTGAGTCGAGTTGCAGCACGAGACCGGCGTCGACGATGGCGCGGTACTCCGCCGCCATAGCGTCGGCGATCGCCTCGAGGTAGGTCTCGTGGTCGGGGTAGAACCGGTTCGGCTGGAACAGCGCGATCACCCCCGGGGATGCCGCGTTCATGAAACCTTCAAACGGCTCGTGCTTCGCAATCGCCGCCTGGAAATTGGCGATGTCCAGGGCGACCGGCTGCATGTCCTTGACGGCGATCTCGCCGATGCAGCAGGGGCGCCGGTACGTGGGCGTGCCACCGGAGGCGGCCTGACGCTCAAGAAACCCGGGAAACTCCTCCAGGTCCCGGGGCGGCTCCCGATCGCTGTCGCCGTCGAAGCCGGTGATGCGGTCCTTGATGTAGGTGGCGTAGCTGATCTTGCTCATCTCGCCATCGCTGACGACATCGACGCCGCTCGCCACTTGGAGCGCGACCACGTCGTCCACCGCGGCGCTGATCACCTGGTCCCCGTCCGGCGCCTCTTCGCCCTGTTCGCGTCCGAACACCACGTCCGTCACGGCTTTCGAGCGCGGTAGGCTGCCGACGTGGGTGGTCAGGATGCGGTCGCTGCTCGTGCGCATGGCGTTCTCCGGTCAGGTGCGGCTCTCCCGGAGCGGACGGTCGACCGGCTCCGGGCGCACGCTATGGGTTGTTCGCAAGGCGTGCCGAACTCCCACGAATGGGAATCCCCGAAAACACGCGCTGCTCCTTGGGCAGATCTGGATTCTCCATCCGCTCGGTGAGCATCGACACTGCAGCTTCCGACATCTGCGCCACCGGCTGGGACACGGTGGTGAGTCGATACGCCGCGTAGTCGGAAGGGCCGACCCCATCGAATCCCACGACGGACACGTCGCCCGGCACTTCGAAACCGAACGTCGCGCGGGCTTCGTCGATGCAGCCGATCGCCATCGTGTCGTTGGCCGCGATCACGGCGTCAGGTGCCGAGCCGAGTTCTTCAACGATGGCCGCGAAGCCTTCCCGGCCGCTGGAGTAGCCGTAATCACCCCTCGCCACGGTGACGTCGCTGACTCCGCGGCGCTCGAGTTCCTCGACGGCCCCGAGCGTCCGCTCCGTGCTGACCGGCGAGTCCTCCGGCCCGGAAATGATGCTGAATCGCCGGTGGCCCGAGTCCACCAGTTCGCCGACCAGCCAGCGTTCTCCCGCCGCGTGGTCGCACCGCACCGCGTTCACGGCGGGCACGTCGGGCGCCCGGTTGTAGAACACGACCGGGATCTGCGCCTCGTCGAGCATTCCGAGCTGTTCGCCGGTCAGCATGGCGGCGGTGATCACGCCGTCGACCCGGTATTGCACGACCTGGTCGAGCGCCGACGCGGTATCCCCTTCGGTCTCCAGGGCGAACAGCAATACCCGGATGCCGCGGCCTGAGAGCCGCTGGGTGATCTCGACGAGCACTTCAGGGTAGTTCAGGTTGACGAGCTTGGAGATCACCACGCCGACCATGTTGGATCGCTGCGTGATGAGCCCCCGGGCGATGGCATTGGGCCGGTAGCCGACGCGGGCCGCCGCGTCCATCACACGCCGGCGCATGGCTGCGGATGCACTGGCACCGGGCTTGAAGACTCGCGACACGGCGGACTGGGAGACGCCGGCGATGCGCGCCACGTCGTAGGACGTCGCCCGCCGTTGAGGCCGATCGCCGGGGGATGCCCCGGCTCCGCTGTCTCCTGAATCTGGCAACTGAACCCAACCCGCGACGAAGCAACTCTGACTCGATGCTATAGCAATCCCGAATTTCCGCGCAATGCGCGTTGCATTCGCAGTACGTCTGTTGTCTTATCGCCCGGACGCGCTGGCGCCCTGGGGTGGTGGCGGGTGCCAATCGAAGGGGATTCCGGGAGCGACACGTTGAGCGAATTCGGCACTCTGAACTGGAGCATCGTGCTCGCGTACATCGCCGGCAATCTCGTGCTCGGCTATTTCTTGAGCAAGCGCGTCCAGACCGCCGACCACTACTATCTCGGTCGCCGGACCACACCTTGGTGGGCCATCGGCATCTCGGTGGTGGCGACCTACTTCGGCGCGCTGACATTCCTCGGCGGACCCGCCTGGTCGTACGTCGATGGCTTCTCGGTGATCTTCATCCACATCAACTATCCGATCGCCATCTTCGTCGTGGTCACGGTATTCCTGCCGTTCTTCTACAAGAGCGGCGTCGCCTCGATCTTCGACTATCTTGAGAACCGCTTCGGGCTGACGTCACGCACGGTGATGTCCGGGGTGTTCCTGCTCGGCAACATCGCCTACTCGGGAATCATGCTCTACACGACCGCGCTGGTCCTGGAGTTCATCACGGGTATCCCCGTCATCGATGCGATCCTCATCGTCGCCGTGGTCGCGGTCACCTACACGATGCTCGGCGGTATCGCAGCCGTGATCTGGACCGACGTGATCCAGTCCGCCATCCTTTTCGTCGGCGCCGTGCTGACGGTGGTGCTGCTGATCGGCGCACTCCCGGAGTCCCTGCCCGTCACGCTTGAGGCGCTCAAGGAGACGGGCAAGACCAACCCGTTCGAGTACTCGCTCGACCCCGCCAAGGTCGGCACCATCTGGACGGGCGTGATCGCCATGTCGATCTACCACGTCGTGGTTTACGGCGTGAACCAGATGATGGTGCAGCGCACGCTCGCTGCCCGGACCCTCGGCGACGCCAAGAAGGCGTACATCAGCATGGGCTATGTCGCCTTTCTCGCCTACGTCCTGTTCTTCGGCATGGGCGTCCTGTTCTACGCCTACTACGACGGCCGAATCTTCGACAACGAGAACCTGATCCTGCTCGAGTTCGTCGCGGGCGTCGGCGTTCCGGGGCTGATGGGCATCATCACCGCCGCCGTCGTCGCCGCCGCCATGTCGAGTCTCGACTCCAGCCTGAACTCCATGGCGACCGTCACCACAATCGACTTCTACGAGAAGTTCGCCAAGAAGGACGGCACGCCCGAGCACTATCTCAAGGCATCGCGCTGGTTCACCCTGTTCTGGGCCGTGCTGATGGTAGTGCCGGCGATCGCGTTCACGAAAGCCGGCGGCTCCGTGCTCGAGGTGCTGAGCAAGGTGGGCTCGTTCTTCGTCGGCGCCAAGCTCGCGATGTTCGGCCTCGGGTTCTTTTCCAAGCACGCCTCCGAACGCGGCCTGCTGATCGGCGTCGCCGCCGGCTTCCTGTCACTCTGGTACGTTGAGATCTACCACGACGTCGCGTGGCCCTGGTACTGCGCGCTCGGCGGGGCGGTCAGTACTGCTGTGGCATGGGTCGCGAGCGTCGCGCTCGACGGCTTCAAGACCGAATATTCGGAGTACACGGTGCAGGGGCAAAAGGCGCTGTTCGCGCGCGAGGGACGCGCGGAGAAGGAGGACGGCTGGTACGTGCTGGCGGGGAAAGTTGACCGGGCGAGTTATTGGTTGTTGGGGTATTTCTTTTTGTGTGTGATTGGGTTGGCGGTGTTGCAGGCGGCGATATAGCGGCACCAGACCCGTTGTTCTAAAGGGCGCCGTCTTCGCCCCACACAGGGGATGCCGAACTCCGCTTGGATAGCGCGACTCCCTGACCAATCAGCACTCTCGTGCATGCTATTCTCCAACATCGTGCGCACGTGCCGCTCCCGTCGACCTTACGACCGCGACCCAGGATCGACCATGACGACCATTTCCATCCTTGTCGGCATCCAGTCTGACGGATGCACGTTTGAACTCGAGCCCCACAGCCGCGAGCTCGTCGACCACAAGGGAACCCCTCCCGACACGCCCCTTCCCGCGAGCCTTTTCATCCGCTACCAAGTGCAGCAGGACTTCAGCGCCATGCTCGCCAGGGACGAACTTCTTTGGACCGTCGCCGAAGTCCTTACCGGACTCCCGCGCGAAGGCATCAAGCATATCGCCTCCAAGGTCCAGCTTCTCGATCCCGCACGCGAGTTAGCCCCCATCAACACCGCCGCCTGATGAACGACGTTGCCCACCTCTTCACCGGCAAGGCCGGCGAACACGCGGTGGCCTCCCAGTTCCTGATCCGCGATTGGATGGTTGCCTTCCCGGCCCTCGACCTCGGGGTCGACCTCCTAATCCCGATGCCGAAACAACCGGCCCACACCCGACCTTTAACGGCCCGCCGTGAAGTCACCCGTTTCCATGATCGGCTTGTCGAGCGCGGCGTGCATCATCCCCAACACGCTGCGCAACTCCTCTACTGAGTTGCCGACTACATGCGGGTCGCAGTAGCCGACTGGTGCACCGTCCTCGTCGAAATACGCTTCGACGATTCCATACTCCGTTTCGACCCAGGATTCTCCCCCCTTGCCCTCATGTTGCTGTTTCAACACCCGGTAACTCCATACCGGGCGTTTCGCCCTGCCGTTCACCTGATCTTCTCCTTGTTTTCTCGGAGCCCGGACCCGACGCCGCGTTCCTATCCGCGCATCCCGGCGCAGCGCCCCAGCACATCCACCCCCAGCAACCGCAGGTAGTGCAGCAGATCGATGAACACCCAGTTCTCGGCCAGCTTGTCGCCTTCCCGACGGTACATGTCCACCACGCGCATTTCGGTGGTGCGCTCGGAAGCCGGCAACCCCATGAACCCGTCGCCCTGGTTCATGCGCATATTGGGCCAGCCGAACCAGCCGCCGTAACAGCCTTCGGCGTGTTCCAGCACATGGCCGTTGAAGTCGATGTTCCTTAATCCCGAGCGAAAGGGGCCCTGGTGCTGGAGCTGATAGCGCTCGATCGTGTAGGTCGCGCCGATGCCGGAAGGTCCGAACCAGATCATGCCGTCGTGCCAGGTGCTAGCCAGCGAGGAGTTGGATGACTGGAATCCGTCTTTCTCCACCAGGTCGTCGCACATCTGCATGATGAGGTCCAGGGTCTTCCGGGACTCGGCTGGTTCCTGGGGGTCGTAGAGCAACCCGTCTTGGGTCCGGGGACCGGGATTGACGATTTCCGCGCCGGTCTGCATGGGCAGCGGGTTCAATCCGGCCTGCTTCATGACGCTGACGATGTCGCAGAAGAACGCGGACTCGGCGATCTCGCCGGCATCGACCCGGTGGAACTCGCAGTACGGGATCAGAGCGATCTTGCCGGTGGGCGGGATGCCGAGCCAGGAGTGGTCGAACAGGCCCATGAGCTTGCCCATGCTGGTGACCCACATCGTGCCGTCGATCCGGTTCTCGCCTGCCATGAAGATGTCCTGCCGGCGCTGCAGGGCGGTGAACGCCGCGCGCATCGGATGCCAGACTGCCGAACTGACTTTGTCGATACCGGCTAGCTCGTTGAACGGATGCACGCCCCGAAAACGGTAGTCGTCGTTCGCGAATGGGGCGAGAACGTCGTCGATCCGACCAAGCGGAGCGGACTCCCACGCCTCCAGGTACCTGAGGACCAGGTTCTTGGCGTTCTGCGTGTCGCTCATGCGCCCCGGCCGGCCGCGAGTTGCATCATCAGGTCGAGTTCGTTGAACAGCATCCACTCGGCAACGATCCGGCCGTTCACGATCTGCTGTTGGGTGATCCCCCAGATCTGCACGGGAAGCGAGGTCGGCGGACCGTAGATGCCGGCACCGGCGTGGGTGCCGGCGGCGCTCCAGCGGACCGACGCGAGGAAGCCTTCGGCCTCGTTGCCCATCCAGTAGACCTCGTCCACCTGCAGTTCAAGATCGGGAAACGCGGCGAAGAGGGACCCCAGCAGACCCCGGTAGGGGGCTATGCCCTGGAACACCCGATCCGTCGGCCCCTGGAAGGCGAAGTCGGGCTCGTAGACGTTTGTCAGCGCGTCGAAATCGTGGCGGTTCCACAAGGCATCGAAGTTCGCCCGCACGAAACGGTCGACGTCGAAACCTGAGACCGGTTCGGCGATCGATAGCGGCGTTTCCGGACGTGCGGCAGCACGCTGCTCGTCCCACACGGAGGCCCTTCGTGGCCAACCCGCCGGCGGATCGGCGGCGAGCTTGCGGGCCATGTCGTCGATATCGAAGCCGAGCTGGTTGAGCATGCTCGACGTGTTGTAAATCACATGCTCGAGGAAGATCTCGTTTTCGAGCGCCACGCAGTTGGCGAACACCAACACGTCGACCTTTCGTCCCGTGGCCGGGCCGTAGCGGCTCGGCCCGTCGTTGGTGCCCCGGATGATCGTTCGGTGCGACGTGTGGAATCCCACCTGGTCGTCTCCCGCCCAGACGATCTCGTCGGCGATCAACTCGATGTCGGAGAAGGCGCCCGTCGTGTGGTAGGTGTCGTTGACGATCTTGGCGGAGCCAAGCTGCAGGCCGTAGTCGTCGTAGACCCGGGAGGCGTCGTCGTACGTGTCGCGGATGTACTCGACGTCGCGGTCCTCCCAGATGCGGTACGTGATGCGCACGATGTAGTCGATGATGTTGCGGTAGGTCTCCTCGAAGCCGGCGAGCGTCTGCCGCGGACCGAAATCCTTCGGAATCCGCGCCTCCTCCTGCGTTCCGCGGCTGGTGTATCGGGCCAGGGAGATCTCGTAGTCCGTCGGCATGTGCCGGCGGGACAGGGCGACGGCCCGGCGCGAACGAGCTGTGTCGGGTTCAGTCGTCATGGCAAAGCGTCTCCTGCCGACTTGCGGGTGTCATTCGGTGGCGATTGAATTCCCATGCAGAGTGAAAAAGATACCCGCTGGACATTCGGTGCGCGAGCGTCTTGCGGATACACCCAGCCCGCACTGCCTTCACGGATTGACTGCTATTCACCTGCCAACGCCGCAACCGGATCGAGACGGGCCGCTCGGCGCGCGGGGAAGATGCCGGCGACGAGTCCCGTCGCTACGCCGGAGCAGAGCGCGACCGGTACGAACCAGGCGGCGAAGGCTACCGGAACCTTCATCATCCCGGTTGGCTGCGCGAATTCGGCGACGCCGGCGGCGGTCCAGTATCCGAGCAGGAGGCCGACTGCTCCGCCGACGGTGGCCGCGATGCCCGCTTCGACCAGGAACTGGGAGGTGATGTCGCGTTGGCGGGCGCCGATGGCCATGCGGATTCCGACCTCCCGGCGCCTCGCGCCGACCGACACCAGCATGGTCGCCATCACGCCGAGGATCGCGGCCAGCAGCGCGACAGTGCCGATCGCTGCCTGAATGCCTGGATGGAGACGCCACATGGCGTCGTAAGTTGCGGCCCGTTCGGCATCGATCGCGACTCTGAAGCCCTCCCGGCCATGGCGCCGGATCAGCAGGTCGCGTATCGCTGCCGCGGTTTCCTCGACATCGGCCGTGTAGGCCACGCGCACGTCGATGCTCAGCGAGCCGAAGGCGACCGTCGTTACGGTGACGCCGTCGATCTCGAGCGTCTCGGACCCCCGGGCGGGAGACAGGAGTTCGAAACCCGTGTGGAACGGTACGTAGGCAACGTCGCCGAACGTGTCCAGGAGCGGTTGCACGATCTCCTCCGGCAGATCGACATCCGGTGGCAGCGGAGAGGCCTCAAGAACGCCCTTTACCAGGAACGGCACACCGCCGATCTGGATGTGCTCCCCAACGGGATCGACGCCTTCCTCGAAGAGCTCCCTGGTGGGAGTGGGGCCCAGCACCACGACCTGCTCGCGGCGCTCGTTGTCGGCGGCCGTGAGGTACGCTCCCCGGGCCAGGGGCCATTCCTCATTGTCCACTGCCGTGGGGCGGGTCCTGGTATTCGCGCGGATTTCGGTCCCCGTGGATACGGGTCCGTGTTGTACCTGGAATGGGCCGAGCGTCGACAGGAAGGTTTCGCGCACCTTCGGCACTTCGGCCTGAATCGCTTCGGCGTCCGAGGTCGTCAGTCGAATCGCTTCGGCGTTGGGGGTGGCGGAAGAACGGATCTTTATCAGGTCGGCCGCGACGATCTCGAGGGTCCTGCGCTCGATGCCCTCGGCAAGACTCAGCAACGTGACCACGGACCCGACGCCGAGTGCGACGCTGAGAACGGTCAGGGCCGCGCGGAGCGGACTCGCCCGAAGGCAGGTCAGAGCGTCTCGAACCGTGGCCAGTGCGCCCGGCAGCCGGCCCGGACCCCCGGTTCGCTCGAAGGCGATCTCGGACCGTGCGTTTGCCGAAGTTCCGGAATCTTCGGCTATGCGGCCATTGCGAAGCTCGATCCGCCGGTCCGCGAGGGCTGCGACTGCGGCATCGTGGGAAACGATCACCACCGTGTGGCCTCGCGCCGACAGTTGTTTCAGCAGCGACAAGACCTCGTCGCTCTGTGCGGAGTCCAGGGCGCCGGTGGGTTCGTCCGCCAGGATGACGCGGCCACCGTTCATCAGCGCCCGCGCGATGGCGGCCCGCTGCCGTTCGCCTCCCGACAACTCGAACGGGCGGTGGTCGATCCGTTCGCCCAGGCCGAGCGACTCCAGCAAGACGCGGGCCCGCTGACGCCCCTGGTCTGCGCCCATACCCGCGTACCGCGCCGGCAACTCGACGTTCTGGCGCGCCGTCGCCGAGTCCAGCAGGTTGAATGCCTGGAAGACGAAGCCGAACTCGTCCCGGCGCAGGCGGGCGAGTGCATCGGCGTCGAGATCCGTGACGTCCCTTCCAGCGAACCGGTACGTGCCGTCGGACGGGCGATCCAGGCAACCGAGGATGTTCAGTAGCGTGGACTTGCCCGACCCGGAAGGGCCGGTGATGCAGACGAACTCGCCAGGCGCGATGGCAAGCGAGACGTCGGCAAGCGCTTCCGTGGGCGATTCGCCCTCGTCCTCGAAAGCGCGGCCTATGGCCCGCAGTTCTATCAACGGTGATGTTGCGCGGTCCTCGACTGATTCCACGACGGGTTTCCTTGTGTATTGTTCTTCCCGCTAATTGCCCGCCAACTCGGCTATCGGGTCCAGCCGGGACGCGCGGTAAGCGGGCATGACACCCGATAGCAGTCCAGCGAGAGCCCCGCCGGCCACGGCCGCCCAGACAAACCACGGTTCGTACGCCGGGGTGATGTCCGCGAAGAATTGCACCACGGCCGTGACCAGGAATGCCAGGGGCACACCCAATGCCGTACCGAGCAAGGTCGTCGCTCCCGATTCGGCGAGGAACTGCCACAGCACATCCCGCCTGTCCGCTCCGACCGCCATCCGCATGGCGATCTCCGTCCTTCTCTGGCGGACCGAAGTCCACATGAACAGCATGCTCGCGAAGGCGGAAGCAGCCAGCGACGCCACGCCGATGCCAACCAGGACCCTGACCTGGAGCTTTACGGAATCGCGGTAGGGGCCGACCATCTGATCATCGAGAGAGATAACGTAACCCGATGGACCCAAGCGGCGGAACAGGAGGTCTCGGATTTCGCCGGCGGTCTCATCTATGCGTGCGGGATCGTCGACATACACCATTACATGGAGAGGGACGTCGAGGCCAAGCAGCAAGTCCCTGGCCGTCGCCAACGGAATCTGCAGCCTGGGCGGGAACGACCGGAATCGATAGGTTTCCCCTTCCATGATGCGGTGCGGTGCGAGCACTCCCTTGACCTCGAACGGCACTCCGCCAACGTCGATGCGCTCGCCCACCGGATTTGCGTCCGGAGAGAACAGCAATTGGCGCAGCTTCGGTCCGATGACCACGACCTGCGACCTGTCTTCGCTGTCGCGGTGGCCGATGTGCTCGCCTTGCGCCAGGGGCCACGGATCCCACATGAACTCCGGACGATCGTCGTCCGCGTACACCTCCACGTCCTGCACGTGCCTGTCGCCGTATCTCGCCCAGCTCATGACGTATTGCGTGGGGAACGTTTCTCGGACGTTCGGGAGACGTTCGATGGCGTGCGCGTCGTCCAGGTCGAGACCGGAAGCTCCGCCCTCGGTGGGTATCGACCCGATTCCTATGCGGTCTGCGCCCAAATTGCCCATAACCTTGAAGCTCTCTTGGTACGCCCCGTTCGCGAGACCGAGCAGAGCTACCGCCGACGCCACCCCAACGGCAGCGACCGCAACCAGCAACGCGGCACGCCTCGTGCTGGCGCGCAGGGTCCTCCCCGCCGCAAGCAATCCCTCGAAACCCGAGCGTCTTGATCGCCCTGCTTGCGGCAGGCCAACCGGTGTCGCCTCGGACGTGCGGGAGTCGGAACCGGTCTCCACGTCCTCCACCAGCATGCCGTCCCTCAACTCCAGCCGACGGGTCGCGTATGTCGCGATCGCAGGGTCATGCGAGACGACCACGACAACCAGTCCCTGGCCAGCAAGCTGCTGCAGCGATGCCAGGACTTCCCGGCCCTGGCGGGCGTCAAGCGCCCCGGTCGGCTCGTCGGCGAGAATCACGCGCGGACTGTTCATCAACGCGCGACCGATCGCCACCCGTTGGCACTCCCCGCCCGAGAGTTCGGACGGAAACTGGTCCAGGCGCGTCTCGAGACCCAGGCTCGTGAGCACCTGCCGAGCGCTTGCGGCTCGATCCGTTCGGGGTCTCCCGGAGTACATGGCGGGCAGCTCTACATTGGACTGCGCCGTCATCGAGTCCACCAGGCAGTGGTTCTGGAACACCAGGCCGATGTCCTCGCGCCGCAGGTGGGCAAGGTTCTCGTCGTCGAGCGCCGAGACATCCATTCCCCCGAACCAGTAGCGTCCGGCGGTCGGCCGATCCAGGCATCCCAGGATGTTGACGAGCGTCGACTTGCCGGACCCGGATGGCCCGTTGACCCATACCATTTCTCCCGCGTCGATTTCGAGGGTGACGTCAGAGAGTGCCGGTACCGAGCCCGCCGGCGACTCGAACGCTCGACCGATCTTTTCGAGACGGATCATGGGCAAGGATGTGCTCCTGCGGGCGCCTGGGGTCGGCAAGCGTGGATTTGCCTAATCATCGAGATGCACGGTAATTTGCCCATGATCCGAGTGTCGCAGCTACCGGGAGTGATTCCAAACATGACGATGGTCAGGACGGTGAAATTCATGTTGGTTCTGTTGTTGGTCGTGCATTTGGCCGCCGAAGCCGATGCGTCGGACGTGGTTACGGGGGATTGCGCCGCCACATCCGAAGCCCTGGCGAGTTGCAGCGCAACGGGAGACGCATGCCTCGACCAGGCGCTTTCGCTCTTTGCGTGCCTGGACGGCGACGGCCTTGTCGAAGTGAAGGCCGACAGCATCGGAATGGTGATTGTCGCGGGTTCGGCATCGTCGACATGGCGCTTGAGTTTCCCGAAGCCTTCAAGGGAGAAGGGCACGATCCACTACCGAATCGGCAAGTGCTACGCGAACCCCCGTCCTGACGATGACGCCGATTCGGCCGCTCGGGCATTGGTCCGCATCAGGAACAAGGACGATCCTCGCAACGACTACCGCTACCAGGCGTTTGCTAACCCGAATTGCGACGGTCGCCAGGCGGTTGGAACCGCGATGTCCACCGCGTACTTCTCGGAGGCAGTGGAGAGTTACATCGATACCGGACTGCACCGGCCCGACTGGTCTGACCTGAACCGGTAAGACACGAGGCCCCGCACGGGCACGGAGAAACAAGGCATGCATCCAATCCGGATTTGAGCCTACCGTGCCAGTGCCGCGACGGGATCGAGCGCCGCCGCCCTGCGCGCGGGGACGATGCCGGCCGCGAGACCGGTTCCGACGGCGCATCCCAGGGCGGCGAACACGAACCACGCCGACAGGGATGACGGCACGTTGAACGCTTCGAACGCGAACCGGCTCGCGAACCCTAAGGCCGTGCCCAGCACGCCGCCGGCCACGGTGATCGCCACCGCCTCCAGCAGGAACTGGCGCAGTATGTCTCGCCGGCGGGCGCCGGTGGCCATGCGGATGCCGACCTCCCGGGTGCGTTCGGCGACGGATACCAGCATGACCGAGGTCACCCCCATGCCGCCGACGAAGAGCGAGATCGCGCCCACCGCGCCGATCAGGGCTGACAGCAGCCGCTCCACCCTGGTGAAGCCGATCCGCATGCCAAGGTCCGCCTGCAGCATGAAGCCGCGGTGGCCGTGGCGCCGCGCCAATAGGTCTTCCACGGCGCTTGCCGTGTCGCCGAGGCGCTTGGGGTCTGCGGCGTGGACCGTGATGGAGTCCAGGGTATCGCTACCGAAGAGCAGTGCCTGGGCCGTGCCGAGCGGGACGAAGACCTGTTTGTCCCGGAAGTCCTCGGTGACGCGCCCCGGCGCCTGGAACCGCGTCAACACGCCCTTGACTAGGAACGGAGTGCCGTCGATCAGGATGTGACTGGCAACCGCCTCCGCACCGTGCGGAAACAGTTCGTCTTGGATTCCGGCGCCGATCACGACCACGGGTTCGTGGCCGGTGCTGTCGCGATCGGAGAAGAACACGCCGCTCCCGAGCGTCCAGCCGTAGATCGCCAGCCTGTCCGGCATGGACCCGCTCACATACGCCTCGACCTGCCGGTCGCCGCGTCGCAGCATCTTCCGGCCGCCGATCTCGGGCAGCACGCCGCGGATATTGTCCACGTCCCGCCTGATGGCTTCCGCATCGGCCAGCGTCAGCAGCGCCGGCGTCGTCTGGCGATCCGGATGCGGAAAGCCGGACCGGATGTTCATCCGGTCCGCTCCAGCCCGCGACACCGTCTCCACTCCCGCGCGGTAGCCGCCCTGCACCACGCTCAGCATGGCGACCACCGACCACACCCCCACCGTCACGCTGAGGACGGTCAGCGCGGTTCGCAACCGGCTGCCGCGCAACAGGTTGACACGCAGCGACGCGAGGGTGTTCCTGAATGACTCGACCGCGCCTTCGAGGTTGAGCCGGCCGCTGCGGGGCTTGAGGATCGGACCGTCGGTCTGGTGGACCGCCGCAGACGATCCCTCGCGCGGTCTTCCGCCGGTGCGCCTGTCGCCAACCACGCGACCATCGAGCAGTTCGATCCTTCGTTCCGCCCAGTCGGCGACTTCCGGATCGTGGGTGATGACGACGACCGTGTGGCCGCTTGCGGCAAGGTCGGCCAGCACGCCGAGCACCTCTTCCCCGTTCTTCGAGTCGAGGGCGCCGGTTGGTTCGTCGGCCAGGATCACCTGGCCGCCGTTCATCAGCGCCCGCGCGATGGCGACGCGCTGCTGTTCGCCGCCGGACAGCGCCCGCGGCCGGTGACCGAGGCGCGCGCGCAGGCCGAAGTCGGCGAGCAGCGCTTCCGCCCGTTCCGCGCGTGGGGTCCGGCCAAGGCCCGCGTAGGCGGCCGGCAGCTCGACGTTCTCGCGCGCCGTCGCGGAACCCAGCAGGTTGTAGGACTGGAACACGAACCCGAACGACCCGCGCCGAAGCGCGGCGAGTTCGTCCGCCTGAAGCCGGCCGACATCGCGGCCGCGAAACCGGTACGTGCCCGCGCTCGGGCGATCCAGGCAGCCCAGGATGTTCATGAGTGTGGACTTGCCGGACCCCGATGGGCCCATGATGGCGACGAACTCGCCGGACCCGATCCGAAGCGTCACGTCCGACAGTGCTCGCGTTGCCGCTCCGCGGCGTCCAGCACCCGCGCGGCGGTAGACGCGCCCGATGCCTTCGAGTTCGATCAGGGACGGCTCGGGCTTGGGCACCTTGGGCTCAATCCGCTTTCCGCCAGCCGCCGCCCAGGGCGGTGTAGAGATCGATCACCGCGAGCAGCGTGGCGAGCTTGTTGTCGAGCAGCGCGTTGCGCGCGCCGTAGAGCGTGTTCTGGGCGCCGAGCAGCGCTTCGAACTCCTGCACGCCCTCGCGGTACCGGGCCTCGGTGATGCGCAGCGACTCCTCGGCGAGGGTTACGTCCTCCGCCAGCACCTCGCCCAGCGAATCGAGCAGTTCGATGTCCTTGAGCGCCACCTCCACGTCGTTGAATGCAC
The DNA here is from genome assembly GCA_965203615.1 of Candidatus Azotimanducaceae bacterium. Taxonomy (GTDB): domain Bacteria; phylum Pseudomonadota; class Gammaproteobacteria; order Pseudomonadales; family Azotimanducaceae; genus VXNE01. The sequence goes on along the minus strand of OZ241900.1, from coordinate 1,277,758 downwards.
CGATCACGGTGCGGCGGTAGTCGGCCAGGAGCGAGGCGAGCTGCAGCCGGGACGCCTCCAGACCCCGCTCGCGGCGTCCGAGGTCGAACAGTTCCATCACGAGACCGGATGTCGCGCCGAGGGTAGCCATGCCGTCGCCCACCAGGTCCGTGAGGGTGGTTCCCAGCGACCCGCTGCCGGTGAGCGAGATGCGCGGCAGGAACGCGAGCCGCGCCAGGTCCACGTCCGCCCGCGCTGCCCGCAACGCCGCCTCGGCCTGGACGATATCGGGCCGCCGCAGCAACAGGTCCGAAGGCAGGCCGGGCGTCACCGCAGGAATAGCGAGATCGGCCAGCGTCCGGCCCTGGACATCGAAGTCCCACACGGACTCGCCCACCATCAGGGCGAGCGATGCGCGGGCCTTCAGGGCGTCGAGTTCAAGCGTGCGCAATGCGTTGGTCTGGCGGCGAACCAGGATGCGCTGGCGCAGGGCCTCGCTCTCCAGAGCGGCTCCGACATCGACCCGGGCGCGCACGATCCGCTCGATCGCTTCGGCGTTGGAGAGGTTCACCCGTCCTGCCGCGATGCGGTCTCGCACCAGCAGGATGCGGAAGTAGGTCGCGGCGGCGGCGGTGAAGATGCGCAGTCGCGTGTCCGCCGTGCGCGCCAGGCTCGAATCGTACCGGGCCGTTGCCGCGGCGTAGCGCGGACGCTTGGCGAGGATGTCCGAGTAGTCGATGGAGAGCGTCACGTCGGTCGCATCGCTGCCGCCGTCCTGCAGGTCGCCGCCGCGTTCGCGTGTCGCCGAGTAGCCGGCCGTCGCCCGGGCATCGACCGACGGTGCCGGAAAACGGTCGAGGCCCGCGTCGATCAGCGCGAGTTCCGCGGCCCGCAGGTTGCGTTCGCTGTTGGCGAGGTCGAGGTTGCTCGCCTTGACGCGCTCGATCACGCCGAGCAATTCATCGCTGGCGAATGCGTCCCACCAGTCGGCGACGGGCCAGGCGTGGCCGTCGTCGGTGCCCTGCCATGTGTCGGGCACGTCGTCCGCCGGCAGCTCGGGGAGCGGTGTGCTTGCGCATCCGGCAAGACATGCGCCGCAGAGAACCACCGCGGCGAACCTGACGTTCTTGAAACCCGACACCTTCCGGGCCGCTAGTCCGGCGCCACGACGCGGTCGCCGGCGGCCAGCCCCGAGAGCACCTCGGCGTAGGTGTGGCTGGTCTCGCCGATGGTGATCTCGCGGACTTCAATCCTGCCGTCCGAATACTGGACGCGCACCACCGCCGGCGTGCCGGTCTCGGGATCGCGCTCGCCGAAGTCGGTCAACATCTCGAGCGGCACCGCGAGCACTTCGCGCGGGGTGGTCAGTTCGAAGAACACCTGCGCCGTCATGTCGGCGCGCAGGGCGCCGTCCGCGTTGTCCACGTCGAACAGCGCGGTGTAGGTCACGACGTTGTTGGCGACTTCAGCCCGCGGCAGGATCTGATCCAGCGTGCCGTGCCAGCGTCGCCCCTGGCCTCCGAGTGTAGTGAAGTGGACGCCCATGCCCGGCGCCAGCTTGCCGATATTGGCCTCGGCCACCTTGGCCTCCACAGTGAGCGTCGACAGGTCCGCGAGATGCAGGATGACGGGGGTCACATACGTCGACGTCAGCGTCTGGCCTTCCGCCGCGAGCACCTGCAGCACGGTGCCGTCGGAGGGTGCGTAGATCTGGCTATAGCCGAGGGAGGCCTCGTCGCTCCTGAGCCGCGCCCGCTGCGATGCGATCTGCGACTCGAGCTGCACCAACGCGCCCTCCGCGCGGGCAAGCGCATCGCGCGCCCGCTCGTATTCGACTTCGGTCGTCGCCTTCTCGGCCCTGAGGCGCTCCTGGCGCGCCGCTTCGGTTTCGGCGAGCGACAGCGCGGACCGCTGCACCGCGAGTTGCGCCTCCGTTGCCCCCAGCGCCGCGCGGCTGGCCTCGACCATGCTGCGCTGGATCGTGGCATCGATCTCGGCGATCAGATCGCCCTTCGAGACCGTGTCGCCGATCTTCACGTGGAGTTTCTGGAGCTGCCCGGAGACCTGGGCGCCCACCTCCACCAGGCGGCTCGGCTTCAACGTGCCCGACGCCGTCACGAGGTCGCCGAGGCTCCGGTGGCCGATGGTTGCCCCCCGCCGCGGTGTTTCTTCTTCCTCGCCGCCGTCGCCCGATGCAAACAGGAAATACCAGCCGCCCGCGCCCGCCAGCGCGGCGACGAGCAACCAGAACCAGGGAGTTCGCAGGAATGATCGCGACTCCGGGGGAGATCCCTCGAGACGGTCAAGACCTGAAAGATCGGTCATGTTGTCCTCAACTCATCCAACTGGTCGGCTCGCGCGGCGGGCGTCTGACGTACAGGCGCTCGCGGCAAACTACCGTCTGGCGAAGATTAATCAACCTCTGTGCCTACTCTGCCGACAAAGCCGCGACCGGATCGAGCCGGGAGGCCCGCCGTGCCGGCACGATACCGAACAGCAATCCCGCGGCAACAGCGCAGCCGAGCGCCAGCGGAACGAACCAGGGCGCGAACGCCACGGGCGCATCCGTCAAATGGGAGAGGAGGGGACTCCCCGCGAACCCGAGCAGCGCGCCGATCACGCCGCCGAGCGTCGTGGCGACGACCGTCTCCACGAGGAATTGCGCCGTGATGTCGCGGCGCCGGGCGCCCACCGCCATGCGGATGCCGATCTCGCGTGTGCGCTGGCTTACCGCGGCGAGGGTGACCGCCACGATGCCGAAACCGCCGACCAACAGGGCGACGGCGGCAAGCGTGCCGAGAACCGCGGCATGCAATCCCGATAGCCTCTTGAAGGCCGCCAACCGGATCGCGTCGTTCTCGACGGTATAGCCTTCCCGGCCGTGGCTGCGATTCATCAGGTCGCGAATGTCCCGCGCCGTTTTGTCGAGGAGCGAAACGTCGTCCACGAATACCTCGATCCGGTTCAGCACGTCCGTACCGAATAGAACCTCGACGCCAGTTCGGAAGGGGATGAAGGCGACGTTTTCCCTCAAGACCTTCCCGGCTTCCCTGAGTTTGTACGTCGCGCCCTCGCCTTCTCCGAAAGGGTGAGGGGCCAGGACACCCGTGACCTCGAAAGGCAACCCATCGAAGTAGATCGTCTCGCCCAGAGGGTCTGAGGCCGGGCCGAACAGCCGATCTCGCACTGTGCGCCCGATCACCGCGACCTGGGCGAGTGCATCGCTGTCGCGCCTACTCGGAAACGTTCCACTTTCGAGCGGCCACGGAACGTTCTCGTTCGTCCGTGGCCCGGCAAGCTCTACCGCCCTGACCCTGACGTTCTCGATTTGTTGGCTGCCGACCATCGCGACCGATCTTTTCACCAACCAGGGCACGACCGAACGCACATTGGCTACTTCCTCCGCGATGGCCTCGGCGTCCGCCAGGGTCTGCGGCAAACGCAGAACGTTGGTTCCAACTATTTCGTAGCCTCGGACGGTCAGCCGATTCGCGCCCATTCGATCAACGACTCCCAACGCCTCGCGGTGGGCACCTTCGGCCAGCCCGAGCAGGGCCACCACGGACCAGATCCCGATGGCAACGCTGGCCACCGTCAACGACGCGCCCAGGCGATGGGATCGGATCGAAGCCCAACCGCTAGCGACGGCGGACATCCAGGGGATGGCCCCGCGGTGTATGCGGGCCTTGCCAGCCGCTAGTGGTCCGACCGCCGGGCCGGGTCCGTCGTCATTGGCCAACCGGCCATCGGCGAGGTGTACCCGCCGATGCGCACGCGTCGCTACGTCGGGATCATGTGAGACAACGATCACCGCCTTCCCGCGTCCAGCCAGTTCTTCAAGCACGGTGAGAATCTCATCGCCCTGGGCGGTATCGAGCGCGCCGGTGGGTTCATCCGCCAGGATCACCCGCGCATCGTTCATCAGGGCCCGGCCGATGGCGACCCGCTGCTGCTCCCCGCCGGACAACTCCGCGGCGCGATGGTCGATGCGATCGCCCAGGCCGATGGAACCGAGAATCTCGCGCGCGCGGCGGTGGCGCCAACGGTTCGGAGCGTTCGCGTATGTTGCCGGGAGTTCAACGTTGCGGAGCGCCGTCAACGATTCCAGCAGGTTGAAGGACTGGAACACGAAGCCGAAGGCATGCCGGCGCAGGGCGGCGAGTCCGTCGTCGTCGATGGTGGCGACGTTGGTGCCGGCGACGCGGTAGTCACCTGTCGTGGGGCGGTCGAGGCAACCGATGATGTTCATCAGCGTCGATTTGCCGGACCCGGATGGGCCGGTTATGCAGACGAACTCGCCGCCCCGGACCTGCAACGAGATGTCGTCCAGGGCGCGTACCGCAACGCCATCTTCGCCTTCGAATACGCGACAGACGCCGTCGAGCTCTATGAGGGGCGTCGAGTCGGGATTGCTGTTCGGCATGCGCGACCTGGCTTGTGGCTGAAGCCTGGACGATTCTAATCGGTCGACAACGCCGCCACCGGGTCGAGCCGGGAGGCCCGCCGTGCCGGCACGATACCGAACAGCAATCCCGCGGCAACAGCGCAGCCGAGCGCGACGGGAACGAACCAGGGCGCGAACGCCACGGGCGCATCCGTCAAATGGGAGAGGAGGGGACTCCCCGCGAACCCGAGCAGCGCGCCGATGACGCCGCCGAGCGTCGTGGCGACCACCGTCTCCACCAGGAATTGCGCCGTGATATCTCGACGCCGGGCGCCCACTGCCATCCGGATGCCGATCTCGCGTGTGCGCTGGCGCACCGACGCGAGCGTCACCGCCATGATCCCCATCCCCCCAACGAGGATGGCGACAACAGCGATGGTGCCGAAGATCGCGATATGGACTGCTTTCAGCTTCTTGCCCGAGGTCCATATCACCGCGTCGTTCTGCACGGTGTAGCCGTCTTTGCCGTGGCGACGGAAGAGCACATCTTTTATGTCGGCAGCAGTTTCGTCGATGCGTTCCACATCCGTCACGAGTATGTCGAGGCCGCTGAGATTCTCTTTGCCGAAGAGTACGTCCGCGCCGGTCTGGAAGGGGATGTGGATGACGGTGCCTATCCATTCGTAGGCGGTGGGGCCGCTCCAGAAACTCTCCCCCTCGCCTTCCTGTCGGGGGTGATCGGTCAAGACTCCCTTCACCAGGAACGGCCGTCCGTCGATTTGGATGTGCGCGCCCATCGGATCCTGGTCGGGCGCGAACAGCCGCTTGCGTACCGTGGGTCCGATGACGGCGACCTGCGCGCCCGTTTCTCCGTCGCGTCGCGTCAGGTAGCTGCCCTGTTCCAGCGGCCAATAGACGTTTTGCGTCGTCCTGGGCTCGAGGTCGGATTTCGCGCGCACGATCACCTCGTCTATGGACTCGCTACCACCGCTGACAGGCAAACGCTCCCACAAGCCGGGCAATAGCGTACTGATGTTGTCCACTTCGTCGCCGATCGCTTCGGCATCTGCCATCGTCAGTGGGAGCCGCTCAAAAGAACCACCGACCATTGCCAAGCGGCCGACGGTCAACCGGTTCGTGCCCATGCGCTCCATGGAAGCAGCCAGGTCGAGTCCGACGCCCTCGGCGAGGCCAAGCAATGCCAGGACCGACCATGTTCCGAGCGCGATGCTGGAAACGGTCAGTGCGGCACGCATTCGGCTGGCCCTGAGGGAGGCCAGTCCGCCGCGTAGTGCTGTCCGCCAGGGTATTCCCCCGCTGCGCCCCGGCTGCGCTTCCCGAGCCTCGACCTCTCGAACGGGCACGGCGCCTGAGTCCCTGACAACACGCCCGTCGCGGAGTTCCACGACACGGCGCGCTCGCGAAGCGACTGTCCGGTCATGGGAGGCGACGATTACGGCGTGACCCCGGTCGGCCAACGCTTCAAGCAGGTCGAGCAGTTCTCCCGCCTGCTCGCTGTCGAGGGCACCCGTGGGTTCGTCTGCGAGGATCATCCGTGCGCCGTTGATCAATGCCCGCGCAATGGCCACGCGCTGCTGTTCTCCGCCGGACAGTTCCGCCGGCCGGTGGCCGAGACGTTGTTCCAGTCCCAGAGCGCCGAGGGTCTCGCGTGCCCGACGCTCTTGATCCTTCCCCGGTCGACCCGCGTAGCCCGCCGGAAGCTCGACGTTCTCGAGCGCCGTCAGTGAATCCAGCAGGTTGTAGGACTGGAACACGAACCCGAAGGTGTCGCGGCGGAGCTCCGCGAGGCCATCGTCGTCGAACGTCGCGACGTCAGAGCCGAGAACGCAACAGTCGCCCGCCGTCGCTCGGTCCAGGCAACCGATAATGTTCATCAGGGTTGACTTCCCGGATCCCGAGGAACCCGTTATGCAGACGAACTCGCCCGCGTTGATCCGCAGCGAGATTCCGTCCAGCGCGCGGACCGGAGTCGCGCTGTCGCCTTCGAACACGCGGCTCACATCGGTGAGTTCAACGAGTGGTGCGGTGTCGGGGGACCCTGTCGGATGAGTGGCGATGATTGGGCTCTTCAACTACGTGGATGTCAGCCGTCGTGTGTCGCCGGCCACGACAGCGGGGGTGTCGGAACTTCGAGAGCCTCAAGAGCAAGGCCGCCGCCATGGCGTTCTTCGAGGAGTTCGCGGACATCGACGAACGTCTGTTCGAGGAGTCGCTGGTCCCGGACAGCGACCCGGATCTTGCTTGGACTCGTATCCTGGAAAAACAGATTCGATCCCGACCGGTAGGGCACGTAGAGGCGGGTCGAGAGGGCGGTCGCCGCTTCGTCGGGGGCCGGTAGATCAACGCCGACAAATGGCGGGTGAGGGGCGAGCACTCCCGTCACCTTTAGGACTTCGCCGCCAATCTGAATTTCCTCGCCGATGGCTATTGCGCCTGTGCCGAATAGCTTGTCCCGCACGGGACCTCCGATCACGGCGACGAGTTCGCCGCGATTCCCGTCCCTGAGGGTGAGATAGTCGCCCTGTTCGAGGGGCCAGACTGCGCGCCCCGACGTCTCTGCTCTGGGGAACTGGTGGTCCTGTGCTATGGCAACCGCCTCCACTCGCGCGTCCTCGTGGTGGACATGCAAGCGGCGCGTATACGTCAGCGCTGCGCGACTCACGTTGCTCAAGCTGGCGACCGCCTCGGCGTCCTCGGCAGTCAAACCCTCCTCGAGGCTGAAGACGTAGATCTCGTGCTCTGGATCCGTAGCACGCATGTCAGCGGTCCCGGACTGCGTCAGAGAACACGACCCGACAGGCAGCACGAGCACCAGTGCGAGCAGCGAGAAGATCCCACGCTTGGTGGCTGTCATCCGCCTGCGACAGGTCCGGCGGTGGAGTATCGATCGCAATCGGGTGCGTAGACCGTTGCCTCCGACGGCCAGCCCCATCGGCTGGGCACGCAGGTTGGTACGCGTGATGGCGAGCAGGAGGTCGGCGTAGGCGAAGGGTTCGGCGCCGTCTTCGAGCGCGGCGTCGTCGCAGGCTTCCTCGGCGTACCTCCTCTGCCGAAGCCAGACAACCCATGCCAGCGGCTGGAACCAGAACAGGTTGCACAACCATCGGGAAAGGGCGTCGGTAAGGCAATCGCGCCGGCGGATGTGGCTCAGTTCGTGGGCGAGCACCGCGTCCTGGTGATCGCGCGGCCACGTCTGGAACTCGGTTGGGAGAACAATGAAGGGGCGCCGGTGTCCCCAGGTCCAGGGCGTGCCGGCCGCATCGAAGCGGACATCGATGGAGTCCGGAATTTTGCCAGGTGGACGAGTAGAGGGCAGTTGGCGGACGTAACGGGCAACCCTGCGCCGACCCAGTAGTGTGGATCCGCCCAGGACCCCGGCAACCGCTACGTAAGCTCCCAGGACCCAGGCCCACCCATGGATGGTCGCAGCAGAAGTCTCTGGAGTTGTTCCCCGGGTCACTCCCCCGATGTGACGCAGTGGGACCGCGTCCGATGCTGGCGATACGGCCTCGAACGGAACGAAGTCGACGGCTTGCGCTGGCAGCGACAGCGCCAACCCGGGAACCCGGACGTACTCCGTCAGGCAGGTCAGCACCGCAAGGACCGCCACCGCGAGCAGGCCGGTTCCCGCTACCGTGTGCCGTTCCGCTGCGGACAGGCGTTTGACAGAACAGACCAATAGGGTCAGCACGAGAACGGCGGTCGACTTGACCAGGAAGGCGACGACGATCTCAAGCATCGCTACTTTCCCTCTGCCTCGCGGCCTCGACCATCTCTTGCAGCCGGTTCAGTTCTTCCTCGTCGACCGCGTCCCTGGACATTCCAAGGAGCGCGCTCAACGCCTCCATGTTGCTTCCCCGAAAGAACGTGTCCACAACCTCGCGCAACGCCGACTTCCCCGCGGACGACGAGTCCTGGACCGGCTCGTAAATGTATCGGGGCCCGTCGTAGCGATGGCTCGCCAGTCCCTTGGATACCAGGCGCGAGAGCAGGGCGCGGGTGCCCGAATAGGTACCGCCGATGGAGTTCTGGAGTTCCGCGGCGGTGCAGGGCGCGAGGCGGTGCAGCGCCTCGAGCGCCTCCTGTTCACGACGGGCGAGCCTTTTTGGAGGAACCATGCCAAGACCTCTCTTTCGTGGCGTGCACAAATATAAGCATACTGCTCAGTATAGTGCAATCAAAGGAGAGGAGTCGGCTCGTATTGGTGGAGTCCGACACCGTTTTGGCCGGTCTGTGCGCAAGGCCATACTCCGTTTGGCACGAAGTGGTAGTTTTGGCCGCAAGCAGCCGGGGAGTGATGATGGAAGACACCGTCGTCTACGCGGGATTCTGGATTCGAGTCGTAGCACACCTGATCGATGCGATTCTGATCCTCGCGCTTATTACGCCAGTCCTCTACTTGATTTACGGCGCTGCTTACTTTGAATCCGAGGAGTTGGTGGTAGGCGATGCGGACTTCCTGTTGTCCTGGGTATTCCCGGCAGTAGCGGTCATCACCTTTTGGTGGCTGAAGTCGGCGACGCCCGGCAAGATGGTCTTTTCGATGGTCATCGTGGATGCGAGAACCGGCGCCAAGCCGAGCGTCTACCAGTACGTGCTGAGGTATGTCGCCTACGCCGTCTCGATCGTGCCGCTATGCCTGGGACTCATCTGGGTGGCCATAGACAGTCGCAAGCAGGGCTGGCACGACAAGATCGCCAAAACGGTGGTTGTTCGCAAGGAGGGGGAGGGCCCTCCGGCTACGTTTGATGAGGGCTGAGGCGATGGCTGGCGTCGCCGTTGTCCAGACTTGGCCTTCACCGGAATCCGTTCCTGTCCGGGGGGATTGAGGGACTTCCTGCTGTTCGAGACCAGGTCCGTGTGCCGGCGTCTCGATCTCGGAAGCGATCAGCGAATGAACTGCATTTCGAGGCCGAGTTCGAGCGCGGCCCAGCGACGGTCCGCCGTCAGCACGCGTGCCTGCTCGCGACGTGCCAGGGCGAGGCACGCCCGGTCGCCGAGAGACAGGCCGTGCGCGCGCGTCGTCCGACGGAGCAGGCCAGCGGCGATCGCGAGACCTTCGTCGAAGGGACGGATGGCCAGCCCGAAGCCATGCAGCGACTCCCGGGCATCCTCGTCGCTCGCACCCCTTTCGACCAGGCGTGCGACCACTTCGGATGCATTGACCGCCGAGAGCACACCATCGCCGAGAGCTTCGGCGGCACGGTCCGCGCCGTGTTCCCCGAAGGCCATGGCGAGCACGGCGGAACTGTCGAAGACGACGGACACTACTCTTCACCCCACATCGCCGCGCGATCCTCGAGGAAGGCATCGACCTCGTCGATTCCCGGTCGCTTGAGGCGACGTAACTTACTTTGCGTCCGTCGGATTGCCACGCGACGCGAGATCACCCTGAGTTCGCCCGTCTCCACCCGCACGGTCACCTGCGGATCCTTGTCGAGCATCATCGCCTCTCGCATTTCCTGCGGGATCACGAGCCTCCCATCGGGACCGACTGTCAACGACTGTGGTTCGACATTGCGCAGGTCGTCTGAAACCACCGGCTGGTTGGAGGCATCGTAGCTTGTCTTCCAGTGCTGATACTGCGTATTCGCCGTGCCGGGGTTACCGCGCTCCGTAACGATCCGCTCCACGACCGCGCGCCGCAACGCACGCCGGCCCGTCTCCCGGGTGATTTCGTCGGCGACCTCCCAGACCCGTCCCGTCCGTGTCCCGGGCCGGGGCCTTGGATAGATGACTGGTCGGTCTTTCATGCCATTCCTCACTGACATGCAGACTTTAGGCGAATCACCAGAGTTTATATTAAATGGCATAAAATATGTTTATTGGAAACACCCCAGAGAAGTGCGGGGCACCTGCAAAGAGGACGACAAGACGTTGACCCGGATCAGCAGCGTCGGCAACGTCGCTGACTGATATACGCTCTACGTTTTGGAGATGGCATCAAGCAATGCCGTATTCCGTTGAACGATGCGTCTCCGGCCTTCCACGCGCCGTGCTTAGCCTGTCCCCGCGCAACGCCCTCAGGCTCTTGGCACTTTCGGCATTCGTTGCCTTCGTGACCGGCTGTGGAGGCGGCGGCTCGAACGGAGCTGGCACCGTTCAGCCGCCTGCTCCGCTGCCCGCTCTGCCAACGCCGGTCCCCCTTAGCGATGCCATCCCCGCTGCGGGTACAACCGTGGACCCATCGACGAGCGGGTTGAACATCGTCCAGATCGCGGATGCCGACTGGCGGTTCGATTACACCGGAGAGTGTGGCCCGACGGGCGTTGCCGTGCGTCATGCGCTCACAGACCTCAGCGGGTCCGGTGACGACCGCGAAGTCGTGGATCACAAGCTCGACTGTCCGCTGCGGCCGGGAGCGGCTTATGAAGTGCGAGTGGATGCCACCGGAGGGGAGGGTGATCGGTATCGAACGGAGTTGGAGTTCACCTCGGATGCGGAGCGCGCCGCTTCCGGCATCACGGTTCTCGACGAGACGACGCTGTCGCGGAGTGACGTCGACGGGTTGTTCCAACGTTACGTTGTGGACGGGGTACTGGACGAGATCGACAATCCGATCATCGGTTCGCTGGTGGCCCTGATCGTCGCCGAGATCGCGGAACAGGCGTGGACTGAACTTGGCCGGACCGAATCGACGTATGGCACGATGTCCGAAGCCGTGTCCTACGCCTCGCGCAGCCCCTCCGGCGCGACGGCAACGTTGAGCGGCCTGGTGGCGATGCCTGACGTCGGCGATGCTCCCGACTACCAACCTCCGGGTCGCATCGTCGTCTTGACGCATGGGACCGGCTCCACGCCGAGCCGCCTCAGCCCGGACGATGGATGGTACGTCCTGGCCAATCTGCTGGCTGGCCGCGGCTACCTCGTCATCGCTCCGGACAACTGGGGGCGCGGTGTCAGCAGCGCGCCCGACCGGCCGGAGACATACCTGATGGCCAACCGCACCGCGAACAGCGCCCTCGACATGATCCGCGCGGTGTTAGCTGATGGCCGCTACGAGGCGTTCCACGACGCGGTCGAGACTGTCCCGGCCGCGGTCGTCGGCTATTCGCAGGGGGCGCACAGCGCCATCTCGCTGTGGCTCGCGAGCGCTGCTGCTGGCACCCGGCAATTCGCGCTGCACGAGGTCTACGCCGGCGGAGGGCCGCACGACCTGTATGCGACGTTCCGCGGTGCCCTTGAGGGACTCGGTGACCACCGCTGCGACGGTAGCCCCTGGTGCCGCAGCGTGGACGGAGATGCCATTGAGCCCTATGCGACAGACCGCATCCTGCCCGCCTTCTTGCGGTATTCGAAAGCTGAACTTGACCTGGATGACGTCCTCGACGGCGGGAGCCTCGGTGGGGCATTCATAGACGGGATGCTGAACGGCGAGGAACGGTTCGACGCGCTGAAGACCATGCTGCAGCTCAACACGTTCACCAACACAGTCGATCTGGCGGATGCGCTGCCCGCTTCGAGCACACGAATCCACCTCTACCATTCGCCCTTCGACCGGCTGGTCCCGCAACAGAACAGCCGCGACCTTGCGGACGCGCTGCTACCCGACTTCGACGCGACGGCCCATTTCGATGCGTGCGACTCAAACAACTATAAGCAACTCGGCAACTTCATCGCCCAGGCTGGCGTGGTCCACACCATCTGCGCGTTCGAAGTGTTCGATCGCGTGATGCTCGATCTGCGGAGCGGGGAAGAAGCACGCACAGGCCGACTCCAGGGCGCTTCGGCCCGGCTCGACCCTGCGCTGCCGTGGCGCGAACTTGCGGAGCGGCGCGCCGTTGCGGCGTTGGCGGACGCCGTGAGACTCGAAGCGTTTCGCGCCGCCACGCCGTCGTACGATTTGCGCAGGTTGTTGGATCGGTTGCGCGTGTCGCAATCGCCGCCAATGCGCGAACTTGCGGACCGCCTCTCGCGCGATACAGGTCAATGACGGGGCGGTGCCGGCAAGCACCCCAATGCGGCTTCGTTCCTGAATTCCGTGTCGATCCTCCCGACGGCAAGGCTGGCCGGGGTTGTGAGAGCTGGTGATATTCGCTGACCGATCCGGAAATCCGAATTCCCCGCAGCAGTCCCGTATTCCTGCAGGCCATTTGGCGTCATGGATGCGTGGCGGATTCGCTATTCACATCGCGACCTGAGAAGTTGACTAAACTGTTTCATGCAAGGTTGCCGTAGACGGCAGATCGGGATTGAGACATGAGCGAGGCACACGCAACACCTGTCGTGCAGTTTCTGACGCAGTTGCGGGAAACGGGAGGGTTGAACGACACCGACATTGCGAATATCACGGGTGTGTCGAAGGCGACTGTGTCGCGATGGGGCAGTGGTCAGAAGACACCAGATCCGCGGACGCAACTCATCATGTCAGACCTGTCATACGTGGTAATGAGGCTTGGTGAGTACAACGATCAGGAGGAAGTCCGAGCTTGGCTCTACGCTAGGCATCCACAATTGGAGGGCGAACGCGCGATCATCCTGATCCGTGACCAGCGAACGGAGAAGGTCATCGCGACACTTGATCGCCTTGATGCCGCCGCGTATCTGTGAACGTGGCTACGGAAGCCGGCGAAGTCCAATGAAGCTCAGTATCAGCCTTTCCGAAGAGGACACCAGATTTTGTGGACTCCTATGCGCTTTCGCACGGCAAGTCGCGGTCGGGCGTCATTCAAACCGCACTCCGCCTGCTGCGTACGTCTGAACTTGCGGACGACTACGCCTCGGCGTGGGCAGAATTGGATGAAGAGGAAGATAGGACGTGGGACCGATCATCCGCCGATGGGCTGGCGCCGTAAGCTCCTGGGAGTGGACCTATGGCCGTGACTGACGTACGGCATCGAGCCGTGATTGCGCTTCGAAATGCGCATGAATCAGCCGATGCGAAACCGGACGTCCAAGGTTATGTCCCACATTTAGTCGACAACCTTCTTCCCTCCGTCTTGACCAGTGATTTCGTGGCCGATCTCGAAAAGGGGAGCGGAGGGGAGCTACACGGCAAGTTCCGAACTGCGCATTCGTCTTCCGCCCTTGCGGTGAATTGTTTCGGGCCGTTCAAGCGTCATCTATCGGACCTTCGCATGTTGGGAGGTGCGAGGGACGCGGAAGGACTTGGTTTCGAGGAGAAGTGTCCGACAGGGCTCGGGGGAACGCCGCCGCACCTTGACGTTTTCCTCGAGGGCACGGGCGGGACGGTCGCTATCGAGTCCAAATGCCTCGAGTACCTGTCGCCTCATCGCGCCAGGTTTTCTTCGTCGTACAAGACGTTCCGCGACTCGCGACGCGACAGCCCGTGGTTTCAAGAGATGCTTCGCTTGATGGACGATCCCGGAATCTATCGTCGGTTGGATGCCGCCCAACTGATCAAGCATGCCTTTGGCCTTATGCGCAACCATCCACACGCGACCCTGCTCTACCTCTATTGGGAGCCCCTGAACGCGGATTTCAAACCACTCGAGGAGCACCGCAGCGAGATCGGAGTGTTTGCAGATCAGATCGCCGGGAGCAGCACTCGGTTTCGAACCATGTCCTACAACGCGCTATGGTCCTCTTGGGACAGAACCGCTCCCGGTTGGCTGAAGGCGCATCTACAGGATCTCCGGGCGCGGTACGCCGTTGAGATTTGACGCCTTTTTCGTCGCCCGATCCGCTGGCGCCAATCAACGGGTACCAAACAAGACATGGAAGAGGCGCCACCCGATCACAAGGGGCGACAGGACAAGAACAAGCAAGAGCAGTGAATGCTCCGTCGACGACGTCAAGAACCACACCAATCAGCGCCAATAAAACGCTGCGCTCGTCAGATCCGAAACAATGGACGGCCTGGACCGTAGCGTAGTGCTTGCCGGGGAAAGTGGTCGGACAACAGCGATCACGTCAATGGCTTTGGTCACCGCGTTCGAAGGTCTTTAGGCGCTTGTTGACCTCGGCCCCGGGAAGCCTGCAACGAGGATGGTCACGGATGCTGACAAGACCGTCGTACAACTGCTGGGGCGTGGCAGTCCGTTCGTCAAGCATCCGGTCCAGCAGCCAAAGCGCGCCGTGGCAGATGACCTTCTCTTCGTGTGCGAGGCGCCGCAGACGGGCATCGCCCGTGAGCAGGGTGCTACCAGTGCGATGGGCCAGGGCCAACGCGAATGCGTCGGACAACGACAGGGCTGGGACTGTCCGGCGATAGCGTACTGCTCGAACCACTCCGTCGCCATCGAGGTCGAGTACTTTGAGACCCATGGCGACGAGGCGATCCCCGCCGTACGGTTGCAGTTCTCGCCAAAAAAAGCAGATCCGGGACGCAGAACTCAAGGCGCAGGGAGAAGGCAGCGGTGAAGAGGGATCCGCGCTCGAGATCGATGAGCACGGAGGAGTCCGATACGACCACTCGGCGGGACAAGCATTACTCCGCGGGCGTGGCTTCGGGCAGGGTGCCGCTCATGTATTGGTCGACATCGACAATGGGGACGTCGAGGAGTTCGGCCGCTTTCGAATCGTTGATGGCGCCTTCGGCCAGTGCTCGCAGACACAGTCGCTGGAATCGGTTTGGCTTCTCGCCGGACATGGCCCCGTACTCTTCATAGGGAGGTGAGCGCCACCCGAGCTGGTCGAACTCATTGAATAGAGCGCGGTAGGTAGCCACGCCGATGATGCCGAGGTCCCGGCACCGGTGAGTCAGCGCCTGGATGCTGACGCCGAAGACGTGTTTCAGCGCGAGGAGTTCGCCAAGGGCGATGGCTGATCGGTGCTTGCCGACTTCGAGCCACAAGGCCTCGGCCGGCATAAGGAACGCACCGGCGAAGCGGTGTGCGACCCGTTCGGTGTTCAGATTGCGGACGATGTCGAGCACGATGTGGCCGAGTTCATGCGAGATCGTGAACCGCTGGCGCTCGCCCCAGTCGTCGGCGTTGACGACAACGAAGGGAACTGCCGGATGCCCGGGTCGATCCGCCCGCGCGGCGAGGCCACCGACGCTGCCGAGCGGGAAAGCGAACACCTTGATGCCGCGTTCCTCGAGGAGTTCTACCAGGTTGGGAATGGGCTCGTGGCCCAGGCCCCAGTGCCTTCGGAGCGCGTCCGCAGCGCGGTCGGCCTCGATCGGATCGTTCAATACGGGATAGGGCGCGTTGCGCGGCTCGTCCCACTGGGCGCTGGACAATTGCAGGATCTCCTCGATGGCGAGATACCGTTCGAGGTGTGCGAGGACCGTGGCCTCGACCTGGGCTTCGCCGCGCTTCGTCGTAAATGCGTTCTTCCTGAACTCCAGGTCCTCGAGGACCAGGTCGGGGTCCCCGAGCAGGTAGTCGACAGACGTGTGCAAGGCGTCGGCGAGCGCGATGAGGACGCCGCTGCCCGGCATGGTTTCGTTGCGCTCATACTTGCCGATGGCCTGCGCCGTAACCAGATGATCGATGGCTGCTGCGAGGTCCCGCAGAGAGAGTCCGGCGGCCGTCCTGGCCAGCTTGAGTCGTATGCCGATCATTTCGATTCCGTCCCGTTCGTGCTTGACCCGTGGGTTTGCAAACTGTCAAATACGACTGTATTTGTAAACTAAAGTCGGGTACCAAAGGCATCCCATGGGAGCCAGCAATACATCATGGGATCGAAGCGAAAGATCCTGGGGCGGCTCAAGGCTGCGCAACGCCAGACAGAGCGGGCTTCGCGGCGCGACAAGCTATTGCCTGACCTTCATCGCGGCATCGAAATTGCGTCGGCTTCGCCCTCCATCACGGCCGGGTACTGCGGACGTTCAAGTCACGGGTCGCCAACAGTAGGGAGATTTCCGTCGTCGCTTCAGGCAGACCGGCCGGAAGCAGTTAGGCTGCTCGCCCGGACATGGCACCGTACTCGCTCCAACCCGGCCTGCGCTGGAGACCCTTTCGCGCTAAACTGTGGCTTAAGCGTGCGAATTGGATTGGCGGCCTCACGTGGCCCGCAGCGACCTACTCATCACCCTTGTGAAGGCCGGATCGAGCGGCGACCAGATCGGTGCGCGTGCCGCCGCCGAGGCAATTATCGCGGAAGAGCGCGCCAAGAAACACAACATCCTTGCGGACCGCCTAGCAACGGCGATTGAGGAACGTCCCAACGGTCGAGTACCCGGGTTCCTCGGAAGCGGTCATCGCCATAGAGACTTCATCGTCGAGACCATGCCGCGGCGACAGCTCCAAGAGCTTGTGCTTTCGAAGACTACGCGCCAAGCATGTGAGGAGCTAATTGAGGAACAGCACCGCGCTCCCGTATTGCGTGCCCATTCGTTGGAGCCGCGCCATAGGATTCTGCTGGTTGGGCCTCCAGGAAATGGCAAAACCTCGCTGGCGGAAGCGATCGCGGAAGCATTGGCTGTCCCATTCTTAGTCGTACGCTACGAAGCAATGGTCGGGAGCTTTCTCGGCGAGACGGCAACTCGGCTCAAGCGTGTTTTTGACTACGCTCGTACTATACCTTGCTTGCTTTTCTTCGATGAATTCGACGCGATCGGCAAAGAGAGGGGGGATGCGCACGAGACCGGCGAAATCAAACGAGTCGTCTCGTCTCTGTTGATGCAAATTGATGATCTGCCGAGCTATACAGTTGTGGTGGGGGCAACAAACCACTGGGAGCTGTTGGACCGCGCAACTTGGAGACGTTTCCAGTTGAGGCTGGCCTTGGAACGACCGCGGAGCAGAGAGCTGGCCGCTTTCTTGGAGCGCTTTGCATCGACATGTGATGGTTCCCTCGGTTACACGCCGACTTCGCTCGCAGCAAGGCTCGGGATGGTCAGCTATGCGGAGGCGGAAGAATTCTGTCTAGATGTGCGACGCCGTAGCGTGCTGGCCCTGGGCGAGCGAGAACTCAAGGACATAGTGAGAGAGCGCCTCGACCAGTGGTCTGCGCGCAAGAAGGTGTCCGCGAGTACGGAGGCTACGGATGGCGGAGTATCCGTTACTTCGGATACCTGATCCGCTACTGACTGATCGTACTCCCGGCCGAGGCGGCGGCGGTACGCTCAATCTTCCGGGGCGCCGACGTCAGGGTGCGCGGCTCGGTCCAACATTCCAACGATTACGTAGTTCGATCGATGCGTCGACAGAAACCCTGGACTTCACAGCCGACCCGGCAGCAATTGCGCCGGAGCGTGCCTTGGTCTTTGAGGTGGCTGGATCGGTGGATGGTTTTCAACGTGCCGTGGCTCGCGTACCGGGACTCGAATACCTCGGCGACGAGGAGATTGAGTTCGACGCCGATGAAGACTTCTCTGAGCCAGACACTCGGCGAGGTCGTGCTGGGAGGATAAGGGATGACCGACCATTGGGTGGCAGGCTGTATCTCGCCATGCCGGACCTTACAGCCTTGGAGCAACTACTCTCGCTTTGGAGGCGTTACCAGAACGGAGAGGAGGCTCCTCACGGATTTGCGCCTTGGTTCGATGTCTTCGACAGACTTCGGGCGATTAGACCATGGGGTCCGGAGGATCGCATATCCAACAGCATGGTCGACTATCTTGAGGATCTTCTGTCGGACGATTTAGAGGGTCCGATCCGGCTGGAAGTTGAGCTATGGAGCTTTAGGTCGTCACGTCGACGCGAGGCCGCTAATTCGCGATTCGAGGCTTCGGTTGCCAATTCTGGCGGAGAGCTTGTGCACAGGTCGTCGATTGCAGAGATCGCATATGAAGGCGCGCTCGTAGATCTGCCAGTCGAGGCGGTTTTGCGCATACGTGGCCGAGAGTCAGTGCATCTCGCAATCTGCGACGACGTGATGTTCGTCCGACCCCAAGCGATGGCGAGTTTTCCGACAACGGTCGAGGATAGCACCACAGGCGAAGGCACCATAGAGCCGCCACCAACGGCTCCACCTATCGTTGCTTTGATTGATGGCGTACCCGTTGAAGGCCATCAACTGCTGGCGGATCGATTGGACGTTGACGACCCGGATGACCTCGCCAGTACTAGCATCGTGGAGGAGCGGCGCCATGGAACGGAGATGGCGTCTTTGATCATTCACGGAGACAGGCGCCTTCGAGAGTCATCGCTACCGCGGAAGATTTACGTTCGTCCGGTGCTCCGAGCCCCGGGGGGTGGTGCGCCGGAACGACCGTCGGATGACAGGCTGTTGATAGACACGATATATCGCGCCGTCCTGCGAATGAAAGAGGGTGACTCGGAAGGTCCCGCAACGGCACCAGAGGTCTTTGTCGTGAACCTGTCACTCGGTGATCAGAATCGTCCGTTCACCGGCTCGATGAGTCCGTGGGGAAGGCTGCTGGACTACTTGGCGGATCGATACGGCATTCTCTTTGTCGTCAGCGCCGGTAATGTCCTGCATCCATTGCAATTGCCGGGGTTCCGTGGTCTGACCGATTTCGAGGACGCCACTCCTGAAGAGCGTGAGACCGCCATCCTTGAGGCGCTAGGTACCCACCGCTCGCAGCGAACGCTAATCTCGCCTGCCGAGTCGCTCAATGCTGTCACGGTAGGTGCTTGGCACGAGGATTCCATGACTCGCTCTCATTCTCGGTTGGCCTATGGTCCATTCGAAGACTCGGGTCCCAACATCTCGTCTGCGATGGGGCTCGGACATCGCAAGATCGTCAAACCGGACATCTTCATGCCTGGGGGGAGAGAGCACGTTCATGTTGTAAGTTCCGGGTCAGGTCTTTCGTTGAGGCCGATTGAGCCGGGACGCCTGTCTGGTTTGCTTGCCGCGGTGCCTGATTCGGGAGGTAGGACCGATCGGGAGGGGTCCACCGGAATGACCAGCGGTGCGGCGGCATTGGCCACGCGAGCGGCTCATCGAATATTCGACGCTCTGACGGATGAGGACAACGGCGCTCTACTTGAGAACGCCGATCCGATGTTCTACGGGGTGGTTGTCAAGGCCCTGCTCGCGCACCGAGCTCGATGGAGTGAGTTAAGCGAAAAGCTAGAAACACTCTTCGGACCCCATGGGCAAGGGAAACACGTTGCGCGAAAGGACAATGTTGCTCGGATGCTTGGATACGGCCGACCCGAGGTCGATGAAGCCATGGAGTGTGCCCCCAATAGAGCAACTCTTGTTGGTTTCGACGAAATCCAATCCGGCGAGGCGGCGCATCTCTATAGAGTCCCGCTGCCTAGCAGCCTGGAAAACGTCAAGGAACCCCGTCGCGTGACGGTGACTCTCGCCTGGTTCTCCCCGGTGAACCTATGGCATCGCGCCTATCGTAGAGCCAAGCTCGAGATCGAGCCCGACCACTTCCAAGACAAGGTTGGCGTGCAACGTGTGGCTGCGCAACCGTCACACGCGTCTTCCCCACGTGGAGCTCTTTTCCATGTCAGTTACGAAGGTGCGAAGGCAGTTCGCTTCCTCGACAACGGCTGCCTGCTTTTCAAGGTATTTTGTCGGGAACAAGGCGGACCGTTGGATCGGTCCATCAAATACGGTCTCGCGGTCACCATCGAAGCAGGCATGAGTGTCCCAGTCTACAGCCAAGTGCGCCAAGCGCTTCAAGTGCGTCAGCCGGTGTAGGCTAGGTTCCCATGTCACCTCGTTAGTTGTTCCATGACTCTGCAGCTAAAGGAAGCTCGTTCAGCTCAGCCCTCGCTTCGCGCCACGACGGATAATGCTCACCCATTAGTCTGACAAACCGTTCGCTGTGCGTGGGTTCTCTGAGGTGCAGCATCTCATGGACCACCACGTACTCCAGCAGGTCCTTCGGCTTCTTCACGAGTTCCGTATTGAGCCGTATGGTGCGGGCGCGGTGGTTGCAGCTACCCCACTTCGTCTTCATCCGCTGGAGGAAGTAACCAGCCACATCGACGCCCAGCTTCGGCTCCCACCGTCCAATGAGTTCCTTAACGGCCTCATGCAGAAGGGACTTGTGCCATTCGTGCACGACAGCCGTGCGTTTGGTGTTGCTGCTGCCAGGGCGCACGGTAAGCGTGATGACACGATGACTGAGACGTATGGAGGGCTTCGCCTCTTCCTCTCTGACGGTCATCAGGTAGCGTCTTCCCCAGAGGTAATGGCTCTCGCGCTCGACAAACTGGCGCGGCGTCTCGCGCGCCTGTCCTCGCATCTTTCCCTGCTGCTCCCGAATCCATCCGAGCTTGGAAATCGCGTAGGCTCGGGCTACCTCGCTCCGCGTCCCGTTTGGCACGACAAGCGTCACCCGACCGCTCGGCGGATGCACTGACAGGTGGGAATGCTTGATGTCCTTGCGCGTGAGAGGAATGGCGATCTCGCCAAGATGGATGGTCTCTGCCATCAGTAACCTGGTTGATTTTTGACGAGTTCGAACAACGCGATGGTGGCTTCACGGTTGCGGTTCAGTAGCGGAAAAAGCGCGTTCAGTACCTGGGCCTCGCGCGCTTGGTCTCCCTTCCATCCTGCAGGCGCCTGCTCGCGCATCACTCGGTCGATTGCCAGCGCCAACCGGAGGCGCTCTTCCTCATATTCGGGAAGCGGCGTTTCCGCAAGTCCGTCCACCGGAGCACGACTGGCGGCGAGAATCTGCGGCAGGTTGTTGTAGATCACCGTCGCTTCCGGCCTGCCGTGCAGTGCGGCGAGTACGCCATCGTCAGAGTGCTTGGTGACTAGCCGTTTCACCAGCGCCTCAGCGCGCCGAAGAAACTCCTCATATGCGGCCGCATCCTCGCGGCTTTGCTTGATCAGGTCATCCAGCAGCTTCGACATCTGCTTGTAGAAGCGGGGGTCCGTTAACCGTTCGCGCATAATCGTCTTGCGGACGTTGTTAATGATCCCTTCCGCAATCGCATTCCTCGACAGTTTGCCCTTTTCGTTGAGCTTCCGAGCGATAGCGTTGTGGATGCCAGTCTCGATGATCGACTCCGTTAGCGACATCTCGCTCAGCTTCCCGAGGTTCGCCGCTGGGTCGGCTTGGACGTACGTGTTGAGCAGATGGCGCATGTCCGCCTCGTATGGCTTGATGTCCAATTCCTCGCCCGAGTGCTTCTTGATGGCGGAACGGATGTCGCTGTAGAACTCGACCTCTTTCTGGATGGCGACCGCCTCGGGATCGGAAAACCCTGCCTCCGTCAAGTCCTTCGCCATAGTCGCGAAGGCTCGTACGTAGACAGCGACGGCCTTGTAGAACGAGATCCGTAATGCCTCCGTCTCATTGAGCGCATTCGGATTGGCAGCATCGCCACAGAAATAGTGCAAGTATTGCTCCACCTCGCGAGGTAGTGGGACCGGCTCACATAAGTACCGTAGCGCCTCGCGGGCTTCATCCAGCCGCTTCCTGCCTTCGCTCAGCCAGTCCTTCAGGTGGACGTTGTTGTCGCCACCATCGCCCGGGTCGGTGTCTAGCTCGTCCGAGCTGTAGACGGCCAGGGCCTCTTGCACCTCGCTGAACAGTCCTTTGAAGTCGACGATGTGGCCGTAGTCCTTGTCGTC
This sequence comes from Candidatus Azotimanducaceae bacterium, assembly GCA_965203615.1. Lineage (GTDB taxonomy): Bacteria > Pseudomonadota > Gammaproteobacteria > Pseudomonadales > Azotimanducaceae > VXNE01. The sequence goes on along the minus strand of OZ241900.1, from coordinate 1,256,007 downwards.
GCCGTCGAGGCGGTTTGTGCGGCAGATAGCCTGGAACAAATTGTGATCGTGCAGCTCATTGTCGAGATAGATATACGTGCAGCTCGGGGCATCGAACCCGGTGAGCAGCTTGCTCACGACAATCAGCAGCTTCATCTGGGCCGGCTCCTCGATGAACCGGCGTTTGGCTTCATCTTCGTACTTTTGGGTGGTCTGGCGGTCTTTCAGGACGTGCTCGGTGTAAGTGTTGAACTTGAAACGTTCGTCGCTATCGGGCGCTTCGCGGGAAATCGCGTTGTGATTAGGCTCGTACGACGTGACGATCCCGCAATGCGTTCCGAAGGTCGTGTTCTGGAACAGCCTGTAGTAGTGGCAGGCATCGTAGATCGAAGCGGTGACAAGGATTGCAGTACCCCGGTCGTTGTTAAGCCGCGGCTTGAAGCTGAAATCCGCAACGATGTCCGCGATGATTCGTTGCTTACGCTCGGCGGCGCTCGTGAGTTCTTCCATCGTCGCCCAGCGTTGGCGTAGGCGTGCCTTTTGGAAGTTGTTCAGTCCTTTGGTCTTGAGTTCGAACCATTGGTCAATGGCAGCCTGCGAAGTAAGCTGCTGCGGTACGTCGCGCGCTTCATACTTGAGATCGAGGATGACGCGGTCGGCCACACCCTCGTGGAACTTGTAGGTGTGGATGTACGTGCCGAAAACATCCCGCGTCATCCTCCTGTCCCTGCGGAGGAGCGGTGTACCGGTGAAGCCGATGAAGATTGCACCCTCCAGCCAACGCTTCATCTGTCTGTTCATGTCGCCGCCCTGCGTGCGGTGGCATTCGTCTACGAACACATGGAAGTGACCCGAGACGGGTGGTGGATTGCCTTTGAGGTCTGACGCATCGAACTTGTGGATCAGCGCGCACAGGAGACGGGGCGTCGTAGCTCCGAGTTTCTCGACGAACTGGGCCCGTGACGTGATACGCGGCGAAGCCGCATCCGGACTGATCACTCCAGCGTTCTTCATTACCCCTTCGATCTGCTTGTCAAGTTCGTCGCGATCAGTGACGACGAGGACGCGGGCGGTGGGGTCGTGCTCAAGGGTCCACTTGGCCAGCAGCACCATCACGATGCTCTTCCCACTACCTTGCGTGTGCCAGATGACGCCGCCTTCTCGCTTCGCGATGCGTGTCTGCGCGGCCTTCACGCCGAAGAATTGGTGGGGTCGCGGCACCTTCTTTTGGCCGGCGTCGAAGATCATGAAGTTTCGAATCAGATCAAGTAACCGCGCCTTGTCGCACATTTGGGCCAGCGGTCGGTCGAGCAGCGCTCCCGAAGCAGGCGCCTCGGCGGTTGGTGACTCGTCCTTCCACTCTACGAAGAACTGTTCCGGCGTGCCCGTTGTACCGTAACGCAGCCCTTGCGCGTCGCTGCCGGCGAAGAGGAGTTGCGCTACGCTGAAAAACTCCTTGTTGAAGATCTCTTCCTGATTCGTGATGAGCTGGCGGACGCCGTCACCGATTTCCACGGAACTCCGTTTCAGCTCGATCACGCCGACCACGAGGCCGTTGAGGTATAGGACGATGTCTGGTCGCCGTTCGTAGCCGCCCTTCAGCGTCACCTCTTGGGCCAAGGCGAAGTCGTTCTTCTCTGGGTTCTCCCAGTCGACGAGGTGGACGATCTCATGGGGCTCACCGGCCGCTATCTGCACCGGCACGCCGTAACGCAGAAACTGATAGGTCCTGAGGTTAGCCTGGTAGAGTGTAATGCCAGTCGAATCGGCAGCTGTCTCGAGCTTCTGAAGTGCGGCGGAAATGTGCGCGTCGGAATAGCGGCGTGATTTGAGATTGTCTCGTACGAGTGTCGTTTCAATTGCACGGTTGTTGTTGCGTTTGCTCCAGTCGCCTAGGTATCGGTACCGAAGGTTGTCGGACCGCGTTGGATCGGTGAATAGGGCCACAACGCGGTTCTGCGTTTTGCGTTCGGATCGTGCGTGCTCAGGCATCGGAATCCTCGCGGTCGATCAACCGACGCTTGCCGGTGAGCAGATCCTGCATCATGGCCCGCTTGAGGTCGTGTGTCTTGTCCTTGCGTGTTTCCAAGGCAGCGATTTCGGAGTCCATATCGGCAAGCACGACCGCAATGGCCTGTTGCTCACGGATTGGGGGCAAATGGATCTCAAGATTGCGCACCACGTCCCAGTCAGCGCGGGGCATGTGTGTCCCATAGGAAATGCCGGAAGCTTGGATGAAACGGTCGCTTTGGACGACGGCATGCAAGAACCCGCCATCTGCTTGTTGAGGATCGGTCATCAAAGGCCATATCTCAGTCGTGCAGATACCGTCCCGATCAGCATGCCAGAACTTGCGGAGATATGAACGAAGCCGCCCGAAAAGGACATCACCAGAAAAGAAACGATATTTGGAAGATGTTGAGTCTTGGGCCCTTGAGTATTCCAGTAACCTTCCGTTCCCTTGACCGATGTGGTCAAGTTCCACACAGAGGGTGTCAGCGCCGACATCCGAAGGCAGAACTTTCTGATTGCGAATAGAAGCAATCTCACCGAGCCGCTTTGTCTTCCAACTCCGGCTGAAGCTCGGTAGGCGAATCTCGCCGGTGAGAAGCTGCTGCATGACAGCCTTCTTGAGGTCCCGTTTCTTTTCGATAAGTCTATCCAGTCCGTTCAACAGCGAATCCACGTCGCTCAAAACCGCCGCGATGGCGCGTTGTTCGTGGAGTGAGGGGTGAGGAATTAGAAATGATCGAATCTGACCAAAGTTGAGGCCTTGCCTATTCCCGCCAGCCTGAAAAGTGCCAATCTGCCTTTGTCCCGCCGAAGAAAGCAAATAACCATTCAGGAAATAAGCATCGAGTTGATCTGGGTCGGGACGGATCTCACAGACATGCTGACTTACGTTTCCGCGAGCGACTGAATGATCGGCGACGGCGCTGCGCCCGATAGATGCACCCGTGATGTTGAGTAGAACGTCACCTGCCTTGATTTCGCTAGCAGCGAACGAGGAATGAACCTCGTCCGTAATGAACGCAAGGTCATGGAGGTTCAATAGTCCCCATCCTACGTTTTGGCTACGGAGGAACGGTCGGCCATCTGATACGTAAACACGCTTGCCGCCAGTTGGGGTTACTCCACTACCCACACGCGTGGTCAAATCTCCGAGCTGCCTACAATCCCAGTCTTCGGGAATCAGTCCAATCTCTTCTCGTTTGTATCCAGGGGAGGAGTCAGATGAACCAGCAGCCTCTACTACACCTACCGTTTCCCTGTTCGCCATTGGTACGGAACTCATCCCCACTCCAGTCCCATCCTGTGCAGGTGGCCATCGACTTTGGCGCTGAGCTTTTCTACGTCAAGCTCCAGTTTGGGCAGCGGAACGGTGTAGCGTTCCGCCAGTTGGTGGATACGGTTGGTGAGAATCTGCGAGGCACGATCGATCTCGCCCTGAAGGGAGGCTGACACGTGAGCCATCCACTGCTCTTCCACGATCAGCTTCTTGATCTCGTCCTCGGTAAGCCTGGGGTACTGGGCATCGATTTTTTGGTCCAAATCCTTCTTTGCGGCCTTGCGCTTTGCGTCGATGACGGATTGCTGTTTCAGCAGGTCCGCGTATTTCTCGAGGGCGGCGCGTTCGTCGGCGTCGAGCGGATCGTTACCGATCTCCTTCAGCCGTGCTTTTATAGCCTTTGCCGTTATCTTCTGTTTGTCGCCCTCGCCTGAGATCACCTCGGCAAACAGTCCGTCCTCACCGTCGTTTTCCTCGCGTTTATCGTTGAGTAGTCGTTCTAGCGTGGCGAACTGACGGTTGAGCGTTTCGATGGCAGCGCGTTCGGCTACAAAGTAGTGAGCGACCAGAGTCGACGCGGAGACGAGATCGGACTTGAAGCGCCGCTTTCCCTTCATGTAGTCGTGCGGTTCAGGCCAAGTAAGCTTGTTGTTCTTGCCCTTCACCCTAGTGATCTCGCGTGGCTGCGCCCCTTTCACCCAGCCGTCGGTGGAGATCAGGTACAAATCGTCCTGCATGGACTCCACCCAGTAGTCCATCAAATGCTGGTAGACATCGTAGGCATTGAGCAGTGGGGCTTCGCTAAACGCCACCAGCAGATCCTCAGCAATGGTATCGATCACCTTCTTGGGGTCGCTGCCCTTGCCGAAGCCTCTGAGAGATGGGGTGTTGGCGGTGCGCCAGTCGGCGAAGATCTTCCGGACCTTCTGCTGAAACGCCGAGAACTCGGGGTGTTCCAAGATCACATCCCTTACCTCGATGAGCAACGGCTTCAATCGCACGTAACCAAGATGACCGACGGATTCGAACAGTAGGCAGCGCACGCCAGGAAATACCTGCCAATACGCCTCAAGCGCGTCGACGTCGCACTCTGGGATGCCGCCTCGTAGGTGACCGATGATGTCTTGCAGATCCTCCGATTCGGTGCTGTCGATGTAGCGCGTTAGGTTGAGATTGAAGGCGTTTTTCGGACTGGCTATCTCTTCGATACCGACCATGCGCGCGTAGCGCGGGACATCGACCTGCCGTGCGAACGTATCCACGATCCTGTGGATATCTTGCTCGCGTAGCCGGTTCTTCGGGCCGTCCTTTGCGAATCCTACAGAGGCTTCGATCATGAAAACGCCCTTACGGCCCGCGGCGTTCTCCTTTTCTAGTACGACAAGGCAGGCGGGGATGCTAGTTCCATAGAACAGATTCGGAGGTAGCCCGATAATCCCTTTGAGATAGCCGGAGCGGACAAGCTGCTCGCGGATCGTCGCTTCGGCATGACTGCGGAACAGCACTCCATGGGGAAGGACGCACACGGCCTTCCCTGTGCCCTTCATGGATCGGATGATGTGTAGGAGGTACGCATAGTCTCCAAGCTTGGCGGGCGGTTCGCCCCATGCGAAGCGTTGAAACACGTCCGTCGACGGGACGAGACCAGTCGTCCAAGTCTTGTCGGAGAACGGTGGGTTGGCGACGACGTAATCATAGGTGCGTAGTTGCTCACCGTCTTTGAACTTGGGTGCGGCTAACGTGCTACCGGAGACGATATTGGCCGTGGGAAAGTCGTGGAGAATCATGTTCATACGGGCTAGCCCCGCAGTGGTCACGTCCTTTTCTTGTCCCTCTAGGGTAATCTGCTTGCCTGCTTCCGCGGCCACCTTGAGCAATAGCGAGCCCGAGCCGCAGGTAGGGTCGTAGGCAGTGGTAGATGCCCTCGTATTCTGCGGTGAGATCCCGATTACCTTGGCGATGACGCGGCTGACCTCGGCGGGGGTATAGAATTGTCCCTTGCTTTTGCCGCTCTCGGTAGCGAAGTGTCGCATAAGGTACTCGTATGCGTCGCCCAAGATGTCGTCGTGCTCGGCGCGGTTCTGTGAAAAATCGAGTTCTGGACGGGCGAAAATGTTGATGAGGTTCGTCAGCCGCTCCACCATCTCGTTTCCTTGGCCGAGTTTGTTCGGATCGTTGAAGTCCGGGAAGTCGCTAAGGGCCAGGCGCGTGTTGGCCTGAACTAGCGGGGCGATGACTTGCGTATTGATTTTGTCGCCGATGTCGCTCTTCCCGCGGAGTTCAAGCATGTCGGTGAAGCTTGAGCCTGTCGGGATCGTAATCGGCGGAGCGAACTCGGTGCTGTTTCCGTACTTGTCAGTGATGTACTTGATGAACAGCATGAACAGGACATAGTCCTTATATTGGCTCGCGTCCATCCCGCCGCGGAGTTCGTCGCAGGATGCCCAGAGCGACGAATAAAGGTCGGACTTCTTGATTGCCATTGCGGTCCTCGAACCTTGATGTCCAATCCGTGCCTTCGTCGGCACGTGGTCTGTTACCAGAGGATAGTTTACTGTGTGGGACGCACGAACATCGACCCTTCAGAGGCGGCGAGGGGGCGAACTGCATGCGCTCAGTGCCAATACACTCTGTCAAGCGGAATTGTGACTGTTACGTTGGCCATGATGTCCATGACAATTGAGCACGGTCGGCTCAGTCTTCGTGACAGATTGGTGAGTTGTTCATCCGAGTCCTCTCCCAAGCGAGGAATAGAGGGAAGCGTGCAAGTCGAAAGGGGATGAGAAACAGATGATTTCGAAACCAAAAGGCTATAGTGATAGACGTGACCCGGTAAGTCTGGTCGACGGGGGTCTGGAAGACTTAGTCGCCGCCATGTTGCGGCAGCAGCCCATAGAGGTTCCCGGCGGTTCGGACTTTACGCTTCGCAGCGGAAACGCACGCAGAATCCTCGCGCACTACGCGCGGAATCGACATCTATGGGTGCGCTCGAAACCCGTACGGCGAGACGAAATCGAGGGAGTGCTGCAGGCCATCGATGTTCCGTTGCCAGCAATGACTTCGATCAGTTCCCGGCGGCAGGCGGCAAGGAAGACTTGGCGGCTGACTCGGGTTGAAGCACATCGATTCGCTGGTCTGCATCGGCACTGCGGCCCAGATGGATCAGATCCCGGAGTTTTCACCCTTGATTTGGAACGGGACATAACGTTGATCCGCGGGTTCAACGGGGCAGGCAAGACGGCGCTGCAGAACGTGATCATCTGGTGCCTGACGGGACGCGCACTACGGTCCCAACACTTGCCCGACCAAATTCACGAACCGATGGCTGTGGCTTGGGCGGGCGGACGTTCGATAACAGATGGCGGGAACGAGCGGGCTCTTGAGCTGCCGCCTGCCGTTCCCATTCCGTCAGGTGTGGAACTTGAGAGTTTAGGCGAGAAGGCGAAGGTCGATACCTGGGCCCAACTGACCTTTCGTGATGCCGAATCCGACGAAGTGCAGATTGTGCGTCGCTACCTAACAGTGGGCCCCCGGGGAAGGGTCCGCATGGAGGTAGATGGACTGGCCGATCTTGGCTTGACGGACCTTGCAGTCGAGGTCGGCACCGTGATGCCGGGCATTGCGGCTCAGATGCGCTTCGATGAACGGACGACGTTCGCTAAGGCGGTCGCCACGCTGACCGGACTCAAGCCGTTGGAGGATCTCGGACAGCGTTCGGAAAGGTTGGTGAAACGACTTCGAGGCGAAGAGACTACGAACGCCAAGCGCGACGCTGCGGCCAAGGAGCGTGATTTTCGAAGCCGACGAAGGAACATGCGCGATGCTTGGGTGGTTCAGCCAGACCTTGGCGATCCGATCGATTTGTTGGGGTCCGATGACAATAAGCCGGAGGATTGGAGTTCCCTGCTCGCCGACGCGCGCAAACGCTTGGAGGCGATGAAGGTAGCTACTGAAGGACGGGTTGAGGCGGTATTGGGGCGAGGGCTGAAGAGCTATGCCGACGCGAATGCGTTGCTTGGTCAGTTGCGTCTCGCTTCTGACTCACTGGGAACGAGGGCGCTCCAGGGGTTGCCGTCGATTGCTGTGGTTCGAGATTTGCGTGCAATTACTGAAAGCGACATGGACGTTGCGCGGAGCGTGATTCGCGAGATGGTTGAACGGGCGAAGGCGGTCGCAGAGCGCTTGACCCGCCCCGAAGAAGCGGCGCGTTGGCAATTGTATGCGAAGGTATCGGCTTGGCATCAAGAACACCACGCTGGGACGCGGGTAGAAGACTGTCCGGTCTGCGGGACTGACTTGGCAGACACCTCAGAAGATTCGATTCTCGGTCTTAGCGTTAGTAGCGCGCTTCAGCTATGCGAAGAAGTGGATAACGATGTTGCCAAGGGAGTCGAGGAGTGGGAACGAGACGCATCGCGGGAACTTCTGGAAAGGTTGCCGAATAGTCTTCGCGGATTCGCAGATAGGGTACTGCCAGATAGCCTGCTGGCAATTTATCGGAAAGCGTATGTCGGTGAGTTGTTGGCAGAGCGGAGTTTCGCAGACTCTCTGGGCGCGTTGAAGACAAACGCGGAGGGACTATGGGAATTGGCTGTCGCCAGTTGTCCGCTCAAGGACGATGCGCTCACAACAGGGTCGGTTTGGCCCAACGCATTCAAGACCAGCAGGCTGGCACGGACGAGCCATAACGTGGAGCGGGCCCTAAAGTTGGCGAGACAGCGCGTCGACAACGTGGAGGCGATCAAAGGGTTGATGGAGCGATACGTTGGTAAGACGGTCCTCCCGGATGTCGACGGGAGCCTTGGAACTCAAGACTGGACTGGGCGCGAGCCGTCGGACAAGTTGCCGTTGCGTGAACAGGTGGAAGCGCTTCGAAGGTGCGTGAACGCTGCGGCACCGATTCTGTCGCTACTGCGACAGCTTGATGAACTGGACTCCATAAGCAAGGCTCACGCGGCGATTCTGGATCGCTTGACCCGCATTGCTGATGCGGCCGACGCCGTGGCCGAGTTCATGCGTTTTCCCGACCTGGTTTTTCAGCAAGTAACCGGCTTGATTGCCAGCTTGGATGAGGGTACGAAAGCTTGGCTGGAGAGGATTTACCGCCCTCACTATAGAGGGGGTCCCGCATATAGCGGGTTTGACGCCACGCAAGAGAAGGGTCTCGGCCTACGCGCCGGGATGGGCGAGCTGGAAGTCGACGCTTACAAGATCATGAACGCGTCGCAGTTGCGTGCCTGTGTCTGGGCTTTCGTGTTCAGTTTGTGGGAACGTGTACGGGCAAGGATCGGGGGCATCGATTGCTTACTCCTTGACGATCCGCAGGACCAATTCGACCCCATCAACTCAGAGAACTTGGCGGCTGCCATTACCGAAATGCCGAACCATGGGATGTGCCCGCTCGTCACGTCGAACGACTATCGGTTTTTGAACGCCGTGCGGGAGAAGCTGCCTGCACGATCAACGGAATCTCCATCTTGGTACGCCGCCTTCATGAGTCCGATCTCCAACTCGCGGCTCACTGCCAGAGTCGGACCGGATCGTGGGGAAGTGGAGGAACTCAGGCGGAGCTGGCGGGCTGACGACAATAACGAAGACAAGGCGCGACGATTCGTGAGTGCGGTCCGAGTCAATTTGGAGAACCGGCTGTGGGACCTGCTTTCGGCGGTTCCGTTTGAGCGTCAGAACCCCACATTGTCGGACTTGATCGATGCGCTGCGAACGGCGCGTAACAGCGGCGAACGCCCGTTCAACGAACCTCCGTTCGAAAGCTTCCTGTCCCATCCTGGTTTGCGTGATTCCGCGCCGTTCTACCGGTGCATCAATAGGGCTCATCATCGCCCGCAGGACGTGACGCCGCACGATGCCGGCGAAGTAAACAGAGTGTTCAGCGAAATCAATCGCCAGCTACGAAGTTGTTCTGCGGCGTATGCTCGCTTCATGGGGCGTCTGACGCGTGAAGACGAGGATCTCCTTTCTGACAACTTGCCGCCCCTACCAGCCCCCAAAGTTCTGGGAACGAACTCCATTCAAGTACTGGGAGAAGTCAGTGCACGAAGCAATGCTGACTTGCTGGCGGGTGGACAGGACGTGCAACTTTTCGAACTCCGGAACCTTGGCGCGGTCGTGTGCTACGGCGTGAGATCGCAGGGGCTGAGCCCAATCGCGCTGCAAGGGCAAGTGGTGATCGCATCCCTTGAGATGGAACCCGTGGATGGTGATCCTGTTGTCGCGATTTGTGCTGGCAGGACATATCTACGTCGGTTGTTCAGCGACGGCGAAGACCCTTCTCGGATTGTCTTAGCTTGCGACCGCGGCGGAACGGAGCAAGTGCCGCCGACACAGTTGTTGCCAAGGTCGAGGACTAGGCTGCTTCCCGTAGTTGGGGTGGTGTACGAAGAAAAGAGCTTTCCCGGACGTGACGAAGTCGTTGAAGTAGGAGTAAGGGATTTGTTTGAACGACCGCTGGTTGCGGCTCGGGTGGCAGACGACAGCGCGTTCCCGATCATTCGGGCAGGAGACTTGGTATTGATGGAGCCAGTGCACAGCTTGGACGAGGCTGAGGTGACGGGCCTAGAGGACAGTTTGGTGGTGGCCACAGCCGGAATTGGCGGCGAAACGTATGCCTACTTGAAGCGACTTGGCGGGAACGCGGCACCGGGCGTACGAATCTTGGAGAACGTCGGTTTGAAGGGGAGAGCTCTGTCGGTGGCCATCAGTGACGAAGGTCTGTCTATCCACGGCACACCATTGCAGAAGCTCTGGCGTGTACACGGCACGATCCGCAGCCGCGACTGAACCGAGTTGCAGCATCGATGGGATAATGGAGTCTGAGCCATAGCTGCAGGGTCGAGAGGAACGCAATATTGGTCTCGACGATAACGACGTCATCATCCGGCGCCGACTCGCTTAGAACCTGACGTTTCTGACCGAGGATGTCGCGCTACTCGAGCGCCGACCGACGCGGAGTCTATCGGGTTTTTCCAGGCGAACGCCGAGCGCTGCCGAATACCGGCGCGATATTCGTTCTCGCACGTCTACTTCAGTCCCGATGCATGTGCGACGCCGCGCGAGGATGCGATCGCGGCGGCACACGACGAGACCAACTGGCGCAACGCCTCCATCACGTAGGGACCGTCGCTCGCAATGGCACGTTCGAGACCCGTTGCTATCATTCGGCAACGACGTTCGGAAAATGCGAGTGGATCATGGAACGGCTACGACGGCTTGACTCGGACAGCGGACGGACATGGCGAATCCGGCTCATGATGACCCGCGCGCTCCGTGCGTTGGCAGTCGCGGCTTCATTCTTCGCCATCCAAGCAGTTGCGGAACCACCAGTCCGAAATGCCTACTTCGGAGACCTGCACGTGCACACGAAGTACTCGGCCGACGCCTACAACTCCGGCGCACGTACGGGGCCTGACGCGGCTTACGCGTTTGCGAAGGGCGCCCCACTGCAGCATCCGGCCGGTCAGACCATCCGCATGCGCGGTGCGCCGCTGGACTTCCTGGCCGTCACCGATCACGCCGAGTATCTGGGTAACGTCACGGCGCTTGGCGATTCGGCCGACCCATCGTCCGAGGCGGCACCGGGCGAGGTCACCCCTAACTTTGTCAGAGAGGCTTACGGCAACGCCTTCGGGCGGGCCCTCAACGCTGGTGAGATCGATCCTGAACTCGCCGTCGAGTCGATACGTCGAGACGCGTGGCAACGAACCATTGAGGCGGCCGAACGCCACTATGCGCCGGGTCGATTCACCACTTTCGTGGGCTACGAGTACACCTCGGCGCCGGACGGCATGCTGCACCGCAACGTCATCTTCAAGGGCGCGCGCGTGCCAGACCTGCCTTTTGCCGCCTACGACTCCCTCAATCCGGAAGACCTGTGGGCCTGGCTGGAGCGGTTGCGGACGCAAGGCATCGAGGCGCTGGCGATTCCCCACAACCCCAATTCGAGCCGGGGAAACTTTTTCCAGACCACCACGTTCGCCGGAGAGCCGATGGATGCGGCCTATGCGCAACTCCGCATGCGCAACGAGCCGATCGTGGAAATGACCCAGATCAAGGGAACGTCCGAGACGCATCCGCTGCTGTCGCCGAACGACGAGTGGGCCAACTTCGAGGTGCGCGACAGGAGCATTGACGAGATCAAGGGCTCGTACGTCCGCGATGCGTTGCTCACGGGATTTGAGCTGCAGCACAACCAGGGATTCAATCCGTACCGGTTTGGATTCATCGGCTCGAGCGATACCCACAACACGGGCGCGGCGTACGACGAACGCACGTATCACGGCAAGATTGGCATTCTCGATGGGCTTCCCGAGTGGCGCTTCGCGATACCCAACGAGGACAATCCTGAACTGAACCGGCTGCCCGGTATCACCACCACCGGATTCGACTGGAGCGCGTCGGGGTTGGCGGCCGTCTGGGCCGAGGCGAACACGCGCGAAGCGATCTACGCGGCGCTGCGGCGCAAGGAGACCTTCGCCACCAGCGGCACGCGGATCCGCGTGAAGTTCTTCGCCGGCTACGATCTCGACGCGGCCGACGCCAGCCGGCTGTACGCCACCGGGGTCCCGATGGGCGGCGACCTCGAGGCGCGCCCGGACGGTGCGCCGCGCTTCTTCGCCTGGGCGTTGCGGGATCCCTCGAGTGCGTGGCTGCAGCGCCTGCAGGTCGTCAAGGGCTGGCTCGACGACGGTGCCCGGCAGGAGCGGGTCTACGACGTCGCGTGCTCCGATGGCCTCGAACCAAGCCCCGACAGCCACCGATGTCCCGACAACGAGGCCAGCGTGGACCTCGCGACCTGCGACTTCGATTTCGACAAGGGAGACGTTGAATTGAAGGCGGTGTGGAAGGACCCGGACTTCGACCCCAACGAGCGCGCCTTCTATTACGTGCGTGCGCTTGAGAACCCGACCTGCCGGTGGTCGACGTGGGACGCGAATCGGTTGGGCCTCCCGTTGCGCGCGGAGAAGGAGCCCACGCTGCAGGAGCGGGCATGGACGTCGCCCATCTGGATCTTGCCCCAGGCGGCGATGTAGACCGCTCGGGTAGGAGACTCGAAGGCCCACGCCGAAAAGGTCCGCGCGGGTCGCCAGCGATCACGCCGTTTGCGGATTCACCAACTCGGCACCGGGATCGCTTCGTGTCGCCACCGCCCTTCTCGGATCCAGCGCATCCCTCACCGCCTCCCCAATGAAGATCAGCAACGTCAGCAGCATCGCCAGCGTCACGAACACGAAGAACCCCAACCAAGGCGCCTGGAGATTCGCCTTCGCCGACGACAGCAACCGCCCCAGCGACGGCGAGTCAATCGGCAACCCAAACCCCAGAAAGTCCAACGCCGTCAACGCCGTGATCGACCCATTCAATATGAACGGCAAGTACGTCAATGTCGCCACCATCGCATTCGGCAGCACATGCCGCCGAAGGATCGTCAGGTTCGACACGCCCAAAGACCGGGCCGCCAGTACGAACTCGTAGTTCCTCGCCCGCAGAAACTCCGCCCGAACCACCCCCACCAGCGCCATCCAGCTAAACAACCCCAGGATACCCAGCAGCCAGAACACGTTCGGCTCGACAATGCTCGCGAGAATGATCAGCACGAACAGGATCGGCAGCCCCGCGAAGATCTCCACCACCCGCTGGCCGAGGAGGTCGATGAGCCCCCCGAAATAACCCTGGACCGCGCCGACCAGCACGCCGATGCTCGAGCTGATCAGCGTGAGCGCGAGACCGAACAGGACAGAGAGCCGGAACCCGTAGAGCAACTTCGCGAAAACGTCCGTACCGCCGCCGTCCGTGCCGAGGAAGTGCCTGCGGTCCGGCGGCGATGGGGTGATCTCGTAGGAGTAGTCGACGGTGTTGTAGGAATACCGCACCGGCGGCCAGAGCGCCCAGCCGTCCGCCTTGATCAACTCCGCAACGTACGGATCGCGGTAGTCCGCCTCGGTCTCCAGCACGCCGCCGAGTTGGGTCTCGGTGTACATGGCGAACATGGGGAAGTGCAGCTCTCCCTGGTGCGAGAACACGATCGGTTTGTCGTTGGCGATGAACTCGGCAAACATCGACAGCACGAACAGCACCAGGAAGATCCAGAACGAGTAGTACCCGCGCCGGTTCGACTTGAAGAGTTCGAGTCGACGCTGGTTGATCGGCGACATGACCTAACTAACCCCGCGTCTCGAAGTCGATCCGCGGATCGACGAACGTATAGACGATGTCGCCGATGAGCTGCATCACGAGCCCGATCAGCGTGAACACGAACAGCGTGCCGAAGAAGATCGGGTAGTCGCGCTTGACGACGGCCTCGTAGCCGAGCAGGCCGATGCCGTCGATCGAGAAGATGACCTCGATCAGGAGCGCGCCGGTGAACAGGAGGCCCACGAACGCGGCCGGGAAGCCGGCGATTACGATGAGGATGGCGTTGCGGAACACGTGCCCGAACATGACGCGCCGCTCGGTGAGGCCTTTGGACCGCGCGGTCAGCACGAACTGCTTGTTGATCTCCTCGAGGAAGCTGTTCTTGGTCAGCATCGTGAGCGTCGCGAACCCGCCGAGGGTGAGCGCGGTGAGGGGCAGGGCGAGGTGCCAGAGGTAGTCGCAGACCTTGCCGAACAACGTCAGGTCGTCGAAGTTCTCGGAGAACATGTCGCGCATGGGGAACCAGTCGAGATAGGTGCCCCCCGCGAACAGGATGATCAGCATCACTGCGATGAGAAAGCCGGGGATCGCGTAGGCGACGAACACGATGGCGCTCGACCATACGTCGAACGCGGTGCCGTCGCGCACGGCCTTGGCCATGCCGAGGGGGATCGAGACGCCGTAGATCAGCACCAGCGACCAGAGCCCGAGGGAGACCGAGATCGGCAGCCGTTCGACGACGAGGTCGAAGACGGGCCGGTTCTGGAAGTAGCTCTCGCCGAAATCCAGGCGCGCGTAGTTCCACAGCATGAGGAAAAAGCGCTCGTGCGGCGGCTTGTCGAATCCGAACGTCTTCTCCATGCGCGCCACGAACTCCGGGTTGAGTCCTTCGCTGCCGGTATAGGACGACTGCGAGGACGGCCCCATGCTCGCCCCCGCCGACACGGAGGCCGTCGTCGAGATGTCGAGCCCCTGCGCCTGGACGATGGCCTGCTCCACGGGGCCGCCCGGCGCGAACTGCACCAGGATGAAATTGATGACCATGATCCCGAACAGCGTCGGCAGGATCAGCAGGAGGCGGCGGAGAACGTATCGGCCCACGTTATTCCCCCAGGTACTCGGCGACCTTGGCCGCGCGCGCTTCGTCCCACCACCACGACTCGGTCCACACCTCGCGCGCCAGCTTGCCGGCGTCCACCCAGTCGTAACGGTCCCAGTGTCCGATGCCGATCTTGGTCCTGCTCATGCCCGGAATGAGATAGAAGTTCCACAGCATGACGCGGTCGAACGCGCGAATGGCGGCGACGTAATCGTCCCAGGTATTCGCGGACTTGACTGCCTTGAGCAGGTGGTCGACGGCGGGATCCCTGATATTGGGATAGTTGGCGCCGTACTCGTAGTCCGCCTCGGCGCTCGAGAAGCGCGCCATGGCGTGCGTCGGCGTGAAGTCCGTGATGAACCACATGTCGCCGCCATCGAAGTCGCCGGAAAGCATGCGGAACACCCACTGGGAGGTCTCCGGCGACTTGATCGTCGACGTGATGCCCAGACGTTCCAGGTTGCGCAGATAGGGCATCATCGAAGCCGCCATGCCCGGTGGTATGACCAACATACGGAGATGGAACGCCTCCCCCGTGACGCTGTGGACGAGGCGCCCGTCTTCGACGTTCCAACCGGCTTCCTTCAACAGCGCCGCCGCCTTGACCAGGTTGTCTCGGTGCCACCCGCGACCGCCGTTGGGCGGTGGCCGATAGGGTTCGGTGAAGACGCGCGGCGGTACCAGGTCCCGTATCGGCTCGAGGTATTTGAGTTCCCGCTCGCTCGGCAAGCCGCGTGACGCCAGCACCGAGCCGTGGAAGAGACTCTCCGCCAGTCCGTAGAAGTCATAGTTGCGCCAGTTGATCCACTCGTAGTCCGCGACCAGCCACAGCGCCTCGCGTACCCGCACGTCCCGAAAGCGCGGCTGGTCGAGGTTCCAGAACAAGGCCGCCCACAGTCCCGCTGGGTGGTTCACCGGCAGCCAGTGTTGTCTGAACATCCCGGCGCGCTTGGCCGGGAACTCGTAGGCGTTGTTCCAGAGCCTGGGGACGCCCTCGACGTTCACGTCGACGACGTCGCCCTTGAGCGACTCGGCCTGGATCTGGCCGTCGCGGAAGTAGTCCCACTTCACCTCGTCGAAGTTGTAGCGGCCGCGCATGACCGGCAGGTCCCGGCCCCAGTAATCCTCGACGCGCTCGTAGCGGATCCAGCGGCCGACGCGAAGCTCCTTGACGCGGTAAGGGCCGGAACCTAGCGGTGGGGTGATGCTGGTTTTGCCCAAGTCCCGCGACGCCCAGAAGTGGGCCGGCAGGATCGGCTTCGAGCCGATGACGATGGGCAGCAGCGGATCGCCACGCTGGCCCTCCCGGATGTTGAAGCGGATCTCGCGGGGTCCGATGACCTCGAAGGACTCGATCGGGTTCAGCGGGGTGGCAATCGTCGGGGATGCCTCGGTGGTAAATCGCGTGAACGTGAAATGCACATCGTCGATGGTGACGGGCTTGCCGTCGTGCCAGCGCGCGCCGTCTCGGATCCTGAACGCGATCCAGGCGCCGTCATCCGCCACGGCGATGCCCTCGGCGAGCCGGCCGTAGATCGACGCCGGCTCGTCCGCCGACCAGTCCATCAAGGCGTCGTGCACCAGGTTCGCGTAGGGCCGCTCGACGTCCACGCCAAGCACCCGGTGCCCGGCCGGAACGGAACACGGATTGATGTTGTCCCATTGGCCCGAGACCGAAATACGCATCCGGCCGCCCTTCGGCGCGTCGGGGTTGACCCAGTCGAAGTGCTGGAAGTCGGGAGGGTACTTGGGCTCGGCGAGGAAGGCGTAGGCGTGCTTGTAGACGATCTCGGAGGTTGGCGCGTCGTCCGCGAGAGCCGCTGCTGACAGGACTACCGCGGCGATGGTCGCCCGCATGAGGTGATGCCTTCCCATGGCGCGGAACCTACCATGAGCGGTGCCTCGTCTTCATGGATACCCTGCGATCAGCCGCTCACTATCTGGCGTCGATGTGGTGTCCGTGAGGGTCGGCCCGAAGGGATCACCTTCCCCCACCCAAGCGTGGTTCAACGCTTCTGGTCGGATCTGCGGGAGCTAGCTTTCCTCGCCTACGGGAGGCGGTTGAGTCCTTTGGGCTAACTCCTGCGCTGGCGGTAGCGTCTGACAGCGTCGGCGTACGCTTGGTCGTGCGGTCCGACGGCAATTGGGTCGGCGATCCCTGCGGTGACGCTGAACACAAAACGGTAGCTGCGGCTAAGCCGCACAGAATACACGCCCGGCATGTTCGTCAACTGTTCGTAGTTGCGTCCTGGAGACAGTTCGCCCTCGAGTAGTTCGTTCACTGCCAGACCAAGTTGCTCTTGAATCCTTGGCGGCAGTCGCCTTGCGTTCCTCTTGAAACTGCCGGTGGGTTCGCGGAACCCGCGCAGCCGCGGGCGGCTATTCCTCATGGAGCGACGCGAGCCACTCCGACGAAGAGGTGAAAGTGTGACCCTCTGGAGTCTTGGCCCTATCCTTGACGCCGTCCAGGATCAACACGGACCACCGCACTTCCTGCATGGTGGCGACAATCCCTATGTACAGGTTGTCCAGGCGGTCAACCGCGTCGAAGACCTCGTGCGATGGCGAAGCACCTACGTTAACGAAGGCGTCGCGCAAGTGCAGAAGTTCCTCTCGACGGTGTTTGAAATAGGTTTCCGCCTGTTCCAGAGCCTGCACGCCCTCTCCCTCGGGGTCGGCGCTCTCTTTGGGATCGTGCATCTTCATCGCTTCGGCCAACGTCTTGCCCGCGCGATCGATCACGGGCAGGAGATTGTCGTACCGCTCGCGGAGTCCGGACGCGTGGGCATCGAGGAGTTTGGCCGAGACGGGGACATCGAGGTCAGGATCCGACACGAGTGCGGGTAGCGCACGGCTGACGTCACGTATGGTCTTCGAGTGTGCCAACATTAGGGCTGCTCCCCGGACGAGCCAAGAAGAGGCGTTGGAATATACAGCATCGGCTACGCCGTCCGCATTACAACCGACGCGCTTGAACAGGCCGAGGGGAAACGAGGGGACGGCGTAGGTAGGGTAAGGGCACTGCGCGTGTATCCTAAACAAGGAACTGCTTGAGCTACGCTGTAAACCGGGGGAGTTATCGATGAAACGCGTTGTTGTCACCGGCGAGAGCCAATGCGGCCTGGAAGACTTTGAAGATCCCGGCGTTGCCGAGAACTACGCCAGGATCAAGATTCACGCGGCGCCCCTGTGCACCGAGTTCCACGTGTTCCTGAGGGGCATGCAACGTCCCCTCGGCGGTCACGAGGCGGCGGGCGAGGTCGTCGAGATCGGTCCGGCCGTGACCATGGTCAAGCCCGGCGACCGCGTCGTGGTCATGCCGCAGAGCGGCTGCGGGGTCTGCGACCTGTGCACCTCGGGAGATCACATCTACTGCCCGGACAAGAAGGATCCGAAAGAAATCTGCGGCAACGAGACCGGCACTGCGACCCTCGGACAGTACTGCGTGCAGCAGGACTGGCTGCTGGTGCCGATCCCGGACGACATTTCCTACGACCACGCCAGCATGGCCTGCTGCGGCATGGGTCCTGGCTTCAACGCGAACCAGACGATGCAGGTCATGCCCACGGATACGGTGCTGATCTCGGGACTGGGTCCGGTGGGGCTCGGTACCGCGATCACCGCGCTCTATCGGGGTGCGCGGGTCCTCGGGCTTGAAATGAACCCCTACCGCATCGATCTCGCCAAGAACATGGGCGTCGAGGCCGTCGTCGATCCCACCAGCGAAGATGCGCTGGACGAAATCATGGATCTGACGGACGGCAAGGGCGTGGACAAGAGCGTCGAATGCAGCAGTGTCGAGACGGCGCCGGAGTTCCTCGTCCAGGCGGCCGCGCTCCGTGGCCACATCGCGTCCCCGGGCTGGGGAGGCCCGCTGAATGCGAGGGACGTCAACCGCAAGGGACTGACCGTGCACGGCTGCTGGCACTGGAATCACCAGCGCGACGCCAGCGTCATGATGGGCACGATTCGCGGGGCGGAGTCCTTGCTCGACAAGGTGATCACGCATACTTTTCCGTTCAGCGAGGTCCAGCAGGCGCTGGAAACGAGAGCCAGCAACCAGTGCGGCAAGATCATCCTGCACCCATGGGAGAACTGACGACTTGAAGACCGTTGCCATCACCGGCGTCGAGCAGTGCGAACTGATCGACCGCCCGGTCCCCCACGCGAAGGACGACTTCGTGGTCGTCCGGGTGCTGTCGGCGCCGCTCTGCACGGAGTACGCGGACTATGCGGACGGCTGCGCGCGTGCTGAGTTCCAGCGGGGCGATGAAGATCCTTCTTGCCTGGGCCACGAAGCTGCGGGCGAGGTCGTGGAAGTCGCGCGGCCCGGCAAGGTCAACGTCGGTGACCGGGTGGTCGTGATGCCCGGGTTCTGGTGCGGCAAGTGCCGATTCTGCCTCAGCGGTGCCTACATCCATTGCCAGGATCCGGTCGATCCCCACGCGTCCTGCGGCACCGAAGCGGGTGCCGCCGCCTACGCGGAGTACTGCCTGAAGCAGGACTGGCTCGTCCTGCCGATCCCCGACGAGATGTCGTTCGACCACGCCAGCATGGCCTGCTGCGGCCTCGGCCCCGCCTGGAACGCCATGCAGACCATGCAGGTGTCCGGGACGGATACTGTCTTGGTCAGCGGTCTCGGACCCGTAGGCCTCGGCACGGTGATCAATGCCGTCTACCGCGGCGCGCGAGTCATCGGCGTTGCCCGCAACAGCTATCGCAGCCAACTCGCGAAAGACCTCGGTGCCGAAGTCGTGCTGAACCCGGAAGAGGACGACGTGGTCGGCGAGGTTCTCGAGCGGACCGGCGGCCTCGGCGCATCCAAGTCGGTGGAGACAAGCGGCCAGTCGATGTACATGGATCTCCTGTTGCGGGCTACGCGCCGGTTGGGAGACTTCGCCTTCGTGGGCGAATCCGGCGGCTATACCATCGAGGTCAGCGACGGCATGATCCGCAACGGCCTGCACCTGCACGGCATCTGGCACTGGAGCCTGGCCGACGCGCCGGACATGCTGAAGATGATTTCCGAGGTGGGCGCCTCGCTCGACAAGCTGATCACCCACCACTTTCCCCTTTCACAGATCGAAGATGCCTGGAGACTGCAGATGAGCGGCACGTGCGGAAAGGTCATGGTGCATCCCCATGACTGATCAACTATGGAATGAACACAAGGGAACGTCGGGTCCCGGTGCGGGCAAGCACATCGTGCTGGTCAGCGGCGACGAGGAGTACCGCTCGGAAGAAGCGCTGCCGATGATGGCGAAGATCCTGTCGGCGCATCACGGCTTCGACTGCACGGTGCTGTTCGCGATCGACCCCGAGACCGGTGAGATCGATCCCGAGCACCAGACCAATATCCCCGGTCTCGAGGCGCTCGACTCGGCCGACCTGATGCTGATCTTCACCCGCTTCCGGGAACTGCCGGACGCGCAGATGAAACACATCGTCGACTACGTCAATTCGGGCCGCCCGATCATGGGCCTCAGGACGGCGACCCACGCGTTCCAGTACAGCCGCGACAAGACCGGCCCCTACGCCAAGTACGACTGCACGAACGAGGACTTCGAGGGCGGGTTCGGCCGCCAGGTGCTAGGCGATACCTGGGTCACGCACCACGGCCACCACGGATACGAGAGCACCCGCGCCCTGATCAACCCCGGATCGAAGGACCATCCGATCCTGCAGGGTGTCGAGGACGTCTGGGGAACGACGGACGTCTACGCCGTCGGCGAGCTGACTGGTAGCCCTCAGGTGTTGCTCGACGGCCAGGTCCTTGTCGGCATGAACCACGACGACGATCCCAAACCCGACACAGTCACCATGCCCATCGCCTGGATCAAGGAATACACCGGCGACGAGGGCAAGGCGTCACGGGTCTTTTGTACCACCATGGGCGCCGCCACCGACCTCAGGAGCGACGACCTGCGGCGGCTCCTGGTCAATGCCGCCTACTGGGGGATGGGGATGGAAGACAGCATCGACCCGGGTCGCAGTGTCGACACCGTGGGACCGTATGACCCGACTCCGTTCGGCTTCGGCACCCACCAGAAGGGCCGGCGGCCTGCGGACTACGCCTGATGATGGCGCGTGTGCCGGTAGTACCGGCGCTGTTGATATCCGTGGCGGTGGCCGCTGCCATGTTCTGGCTGAGCTATCTGACCGCCGAGCGAGACTCGATGAGTCTGTTTTTTACCGCCGGAGGATTCTTCGCGGCGGCTTGTTTTTACCTCGCTCTGCGCTACCAGGCGATTTCGATGATGGAACACTGCACGATAGCCGGAGTAATGGGCTCGATGTTCATCATCAAGGCCCTGTTGATCATCGAGATTTTCGACAACGGTGGCTGGATCGCCGGAGTTGTGGTGTTCGTTTCGGGTATCTTTATTGTTCTTTCACCGTACCTGTTCAAGGAACGTTGGGAACGCCAAATGGAGGAATGGGACCGGGCGGCGGACTACTGGAAGCAGCGACGGCTTGAGCGCCGCAAGTCGACTTCGTAGTTCCGCTACGCGTTCGCAGCCTCCTTCGCATAGACGTCCATACTCTGACCTACGCACATCCCGATGTTGGATTGGGTGGTTTCCTGACGACATAGATCGACGCCCACCTGCCCTGTACTCGTACCCGGGTCGTTTTCCATTTCGCCCGCAGGCGCCGCAGTGTGGGTTCGATCAGATCGCTGCGCGGGGTCAGCAGGACCAGCAGGCCGCCATCGGTGGTCCAGTCGAGCATGGCCGCGATGCCGTTGGTGTAGAGCGCGTCCCCGACCTTGAACTGCCTGCCCCATGGAAGGTTCGAGATGACCCTGTCGAAACTGGCCGGCGCATGTTTCAGCGCCGTCAACTCGCACTGACGAATTTCGGCCCGGTCTCCGAGCCGCCGGCTCGCCAACGCCGTCGCCTCCGCTGACCGGTCCGAACCGACGAACCGCGCGTTCGGATGTCGCAAGCTGCCTTCCAGCAGCAACGTGCCGGTGCCGCACAACGGGTCGAGAACGACGTGGCCTTCGTCGATCTGCGCCAGCTCCACCATGGCGGCGGCGACCGTGGGCCGAAGTGCCGCGGCGCGTTGCGGGGGCGGCCGTCCGCGATACTTGAACGACTCGTCGCTCAGTCGCAGCGCAAGCGTCGCCGTGCGAGCCCAGAACACCCAGAACTCCAGGTCGGCCGGATCACTCAACCGCCATCGTGGAAACGCGGCAGCGAGTGCTGTTTCAACGCGCTGCGAGATTCTGAGCCGGCTGATGCGGTGGTCCCGATCCTGTCTGACGAAACACACGTACGACGGTCGCTTCCTGGCCTTCGCGCCAGGAAACACGGCGTTTTTCAGTGATATGGCATCAAGTACGGTCTGTCGGTTCAGCTTTCCGGACAACGTTCGGATGTCGGACGGCCTCTCGATGCGTCTCGCCGCTGCGACCTCCAGGAAGATGTCCTCCGCGAGGCGCAGCGACCGGAGGGAATGCAGGTGCTTGCCTGCCAGGTGGAACGACACGTAGTCGTGGTTCCGCAGACGTGTCCGTGTGATGCCGGTCGCGCCAAGCCGACCGAGTTCTTTCGCAAGCAGCGGCGCGAGGCCGGCAAAGCATGTGGCGCCCAGCGGATGCATGGCACGGGCTCCCGGGCCACTTTTCACCATCCAACGGACTCAAGGAACTCCGAAACGATGGCATTGAATTCCTCGGGCTTCTCGAAGTAGGTCGAGTGTCCCGCCCCGGCGACCCGCGCGACCGGTGCTCCGATGTCGCTCGCGACGGACTCAAGCACCGCCGGCGGGAACAACGGGTCGAGGTCGCTGGAGAGGACCAGGAACGGAACGCCCGAGTCCCTTACGGCGCCGGGTTCCACGTACACCGCGTCGTCGCGCAGGTTCGGCCTTGCCTGGGTATTGAATGCGGAGATCTGCCGATACAGCACCGCGCCGGCGGGGTTTCGCTCGGCGAACTCCGGGCTGTAGGCCCGGTTGATCAGGCCGCCGGCTTGGGCGAGTCGTTCGGTCATCTTGCGCCTGTTGGCGACCGTAACCTCCGTGCGAATAGCCCCGGGGGTGTTCCCGAGCAGAACGCCATGCACCCGATCCGTCCGGTAGACCGCCGTCCGGACCCCCGTCCAACCGCCCATCGACTGGCAGACAATGACCGCACGGTCGATACCGGCCGCATCCATCACCGCGGTCACGTCGGCTTCATAGTGCGCGGCGCTCTGCTGCTCTGGCGGGCAGACGGATCGACCGAAACCCCGGTGGTCGAACACGACGACATGGTGGTCCCGCGAGAACACCGGCACCTGCTGCCACCAACTCGCCGCGTTGCCGCCCGCGCCGTGGGCGAAGACCAGCGCAGGTCTATCGGGCTCGCCGTAGGTGGCGTAGTAGATCGATGTCTCGCCGTTTTGCGCGTAGGGCATTTGGCTTCCCCGAGTGCGATTCGTACGGCAAGACTAATACGTCGTCAGTGTCAACGTGAGTCCTGAACGAACGGGCATCCCACTTGGGGCCGTCTAGTCCTGAACGCCAAACGCCAGCAATGCGGCTTCGCGCGTATCGTGAAGCTCGAGAGCCTGGTCCAGACCGGTTGTCGCCAGGAGCGACCGAAGGAAGCTGTCCTGCGGAGAGCAAACCGCGAAGCGCGCCGATCTTCTGCGCTGAGAGCGCGCGACGACCAGCATGGCGCGGATGCCCCCGCTGGCGATGTAGATCAGGTCGGCCGTGTCGACGATGATCGGGCCGGACCCGTGGCGGCGACGCAAATCGTCCAGGAACAGACCGAGCCCCTGCGCGCCGGTCCAGTCGACGCGTCCGCCCACCGAAATGACGAGGACATCGCCTATACGACAACTGTCCAGTTCCATGTGCTCTCTCAGTCAGGGACAGGGCCAATCAACAAACCATACGCCGCCGGTGCGCCGCATGGCTGTCTATAAGAAGATAAAACGAGGGGGCCTTGTCATAGGCAATATATCTTGTTCTTGGGCGAGGAGTGGCAGATTTTAATGTGGGTAACATGAAAATGAGTATCGAGTTGGACGAAATTAACGGTATCCAGATTCAGATGTGTCCGAATGTCCTCATTCACGCGTGGGTCGTGATGGCCATCTGCCCGTCCGGGGGACCGGCGTAGATATTTGCGTGTCGGTGCTCTAGTGTCATTGCTTCCAACCCAAAACGACCCGACCATGCCGAACTACGAATACTGCAACGCACTGCAGACCGAACTCAGTGAGACCGGCGTGCTCACCGCTACGCTAAACCGGCCCGAGCGGCTGAACGCTTTCGACGGCGAACTGCGCCAGGCCATTTACGACATGCTGGCCGATGTGCGCGACGACGGCGATGTGCGGGCACTGGTGTTGACGGGCGCGGGTCGCGCCTTCTGTTCCGGCGCCGACCTCGGTGCGGCAGACCAGCGAAAGTGGCCGTCCCGCGCGCACGAACCGAGGTTCATGTGGTGTGTCGACCTATTGGAAATGCCCAAACCGACGATTGCGGCGATCAACGGCGTAGCCGCCGGAGGGGGGTTTGGCCTGGCGCTCTTGTGTGACATTCGCATCTGTTCGGATCAGGCGCGACTCATTCCGATCTGGAACAAGCGGGCGATTCACCCGGACGACCTGGTCACATGGACACTGCCGAAGCTGGTGGGCTACAGCCGCGCCCTGACCTGGCTGTACCTGGCCGACGACATCCCGTTGGAGGATGCGCAGTCCAGTGGCCTGGTCACGGATATCTGCGCGCCGGAAGAGGTGATGCCGCGCGCACGAGCCCTGGCGGACAGGCTCGCGGCGGGGCCCACGCTGCATTATGCGTTGACCAAGCAGGCGGTGCTGCGAGGACTGATCCGTGAGCCGAAGGACTCGGCCATGATCGAGGTCTGGGGACAGGAGCGCGCCTCCACGAGCGAAGACCGGGAGGAGGGCGTGCGCGCGTTCAGGGAGAAGCGCGCGCCGGTGTTCAAGGGTCGTTAGCCGCCTCCAGGGTCGAACGAAAGGCGGGGTGATGCGCGTCATGAGCAGACTGTCCTTCCTCGCGGGTCCGGACCGTACCAAGTACGGAGTGGCGCTGGTCGCCTTTGCGGGGGCCCTGTGGGTGGGTCACCCGGCGCTGGCGCTGCTTGTCGGCACGACGATGAGTCTGGCGCTGGGCCTCAATGTCCCGACACAGGTCACCCGCACCGGCCAGCTATGCCTGAAAGCCGCAATCGTCTGCCTGGGGTTCACCCTGAACGTCCAGGCGCTTTGGGAGACCAGTCGCGATTATTCCGGCCTGGTCATCGCTTTTGTCGCGTGCACCCTGATTGTTGGCCTCGTTGTCGGCCGGCTGATGAGAGTGGATGAGGATCAGTCCCGGCTGTTGAGTACCGGAACGGCCATCTGCGGCGGCACGGCGATCGTGACTCTCGCCCCGATCATCCACGCGCGGCCGGCGTCGGTGGCGATCTGCATCGGCATCGTGTTCATCCTGAACGCCATCGCGATCCTCCTTTTGCCGTGGGTCGGCCAATACCTCGGCATGACGCAGGATCAGTTCGGAGTCTGGGTGGCGCTCGCCATCCACGATACGAGTTCGGTGGTCGGGGCGGCGGCGATTTTCGGCGATCGGGCGCTCGAGGTCGCGACGACGGTCAAGCTGGTCAGAACGCTGCTGCTCATTCCGGTCGCTCTGCTGGCGGGAATCCTGCTGCGGCGAACAGAAACCCGGCTGCGGATACCGGGATTCCTCGTGCTCTTCGTGGCCGCCTCCCTGGCGGGAAGTCTGCTGCAGCCGCCAGTCGAGATCATCGGGCTGACGAAGGCGGCAAGTCGCTTCCTGCTCATCGTCGCGCTGTTTTTCATCGGCATGGAGATCCGGCGATCCACGATCGCGTCGCTGAACGGCCGGGCCATCTGGCTGAGCATCTCGCTATGGTGCATCCTGCTGCCGGTCACGCTGATCGCCGCGTTGTCCTGGTAGTGGCATATTGTTAGAGACAACGGTTCCTTCATCCGCGCTTTCGACTTCGATAATGTCCGCCGCCATGAACATCCTTTCCGTACGTCTGGACTGGCAAAGCGTTCTGAGCCTCGCCCTCGTGGCGGGCTTCTTCATCCTGACGTTGATCCCCTGACGTCAATCATCCGCATCGGCAGTTCGTCGTGATCGGCGCGGCAGAGGCACGGGTCGTTTTCGCACGGCCCGGCTAGCAGGACACCTGAAGCGCAACCGGCGGAACAGGCGCGCTATGCCGTGTCGCGAAGCACGCTGCGTGCCAGCAGATTGAGGAACAGCCCCACATCGGTCACGATCCCGGTCGACTCGACGCTGCCGCGATCCGTCAGCTTGGTGGCTACTGCGGGATTGATGTCCACGCAAACGAGGCGCACGCCGGCGGGCGTCATATTCCCGGTGCCGATGGCGTGTAGCATCGAGGACAGCATCAGGATGAGGTCCGCGCCCTCGATCAGCCGCGCGTAGGACGCCTGGGCGGCGACCAGGTCCATTTCGGTATCGGGCAGGGGACCGTCGTCCCGGATGGAGCCTGCGAGCGAGTAGGGCACGCCCGCCTTCACGCACTCATACATGACGCCGCCGGTAATGATCCCGTCTTCGACTGCCCGGGCGATGGAACCTGCCGCGCGTATGCGGTTGATGGTGTTGAGATGGTGGCGGTGGCCGCCCTGCACGCCGGTGCCGCGGTTGAGGTCGACGCCGAGGGACGTGCCGAACAGGTTGGTCTCGAGATCGTGCACGGGCAACGCATTGCCGGTGAGCAATGCCTGCACGTAACCGCCACGAATGAGTGCGGCGAGGTGTGGACCGCCTCCGGTATGGATCACGACCGGACCGGCGACCACCACGATG
Source organism: Candidatus Azotimanducaceae bacterium (assembly GCA_965203615.1). Lineage (GTDB taxonomy): Bacteria > Pseudomonadota > Gammaproteobacteria > Pseudomonadales > Azotimanducaceae > VXNE01. The sequence goes on along the minus strand of OZ241900.1, from coordinate 1,229,656 downwards.
CGGCCGTCACGGGCGCGGATGCGGCGGATTTCGAACGCGAGTTCTTCGATCTGGACTTCCGCCCGGCGCTCGGTCGTCACCTGCGACGACATGAACGCGAACTCGCCCTGATCGCGGCTTGGGTCCGGCATGTGCAACCGAACCCCACCTTCGCCGCAAACGACGTTGTCGCCGCGCATCAGGTCGCGCATCAACGTGCAGCGGGCCGAAGGCTCGCCGCTGGAGCCGTCGACGACGATCGCGGCATCCATGCGCTGGTGTTCGACGCGCACCCACGTGTCGCCGACGCGCACGTCGGTCGGGTAGATCGTCGAGCAATGGAAGTCTTCGGGGGCGACGCCGTCTTGTTCCACCACGGCGAGAGCGGCGGCGTCTTGTTCTTCGGCCACAGCCGCACCGATCGGTCGCAGAAGTTCCAGGGTCTGATCGAGGCGTACCTGGTTGGGGGCACTCACCGCGAACCGCACGCGGCTCGTCTGGTCGCCGCGCTCGCCGGCGCGAAACCGCTCCAGGCGGAAGCTGCTGCCGGCCCGATTGACGGCATCGAACGCATGCGTCATGAGGCCTTCGTCGAGCAGGTGACCCTCCATCTCGACTGAAAGGGAGCGGATCGGGGACGCGACGGCCGCGCGCTGCGAGAAGCCGGACGGTACGTCCTGATCGAGTACCAGGGTCAGGCACTTGGCCGCACCGCCGGCCTTGATGAACTCGGTAAGCGGCGTGACGATGACTTCAAATCCCCACGCTTCGAGGCCGCTTCGCAATTCTGCGCTTGCGTAGCTGGTGATCAGTGTCCGTCCCATCCGCACGGCGTTGCAGGCGAACCCGAAGGCGTCGGTATCACCAACGGCAAGGCGTTTTACGGCGGGGACCAGCGACCCGATCATGAGACGCGAATCGGCATCGAACGCGGGTGGGTAGTAGATGATGCGGCCACCAGGCAGCGGCACGAAGCAGGTGTCGAGATGGTAGAACCGCTGGTCCACGAGCTTGAGCGAAACAATGCGGACGCGCAGCCGCTCGGAGAGCGCCCGATGGGCTTCAAGACCGGTGCGTACGCCGTAGCCGGCCCAGACCAGCGGTTCGGAGTCCGGTTGCGGCCACCACAGCGCGTCGCCTTCTCCTTCGAAAGCGACGTCCGGATCGAAGTCGGCGATCTCAAGGCCCGCGCACGCTGCCCAGTGCGTATAGAGGGGCGACTCCGGCTCCCGCTGTGCGACACTGAAGGCGGCCGGCACAAAGGTGCCGTCGAGCACGAATCCGCCGTTGGCGGCGAAACACATGTCGGGAAGTCCCGACGCGGGCTCGATGCTCGAGACGTTGGCGTGATCTTCGAGAATACGCACGAGCGCATCCCACTGGCGGCGTGCGGTGAGCGGCGAGACCGCCCCGACATTGCCGGCCATCCAGGGGTTGATGACGTACTCGACGCCGAAGTGTTCGGGTGGGCAAACCAATACGCGTGTCATCGGATGGCCTCGCTACCAGTTGTGATTCCGCTGGGGTCAGGTCCTCACTCTCAGATGGGCATTGTGCACCCAGGTTTCGTCTCCTGTCTTGCGACGGAACCGTAATACAATCTACCCGCGAAACGGGCGGCGGATCGGACGCAGGGAGGAAGAAAAAGATGGATAGTTTCGAACGGCAGTGCATTATGGCGGAACTGGTGCAGCTCCGGGAGGAGGGGTGCGACGTGGCGGCGTTCGAGCCGCGCGTGGAAGAGGCGCTTGCAGACGAGTCAACGGACGATGCCGTTCTCGTAGAGCTCTACGACGCGCTCGAATCCCTCTCCCCCGAACCGTCGTTCCCCTTCGAAGAACCGTCCGATCTCGAAGGGATCCGCGCACTTCGGCCGGATGGGCCGAGGCGCATGGACCTGAGTCTGTCGGATGACGCCCTTCGCGACCGCATCCTGGGGGCCTGGCTCGGGCGGGCGGCCGGGTGCCAGCTTGGCAAACCGGTTGAAGGCTGGCTCCGGGAGCGCATCGACAAGTACCTCGAATCGGCCGGCGCGTTGCCGCTCGACAACTACATTCCCTACACCGAGGGCGCGATCCATCCGCGCCTGAAAACCAGCACGCTGGGCAACTTCGACTGCATGGCCCGGGACGACGACATGGATTACCCGATCCTCGGTCTGCTCGCGCTGGAGCGGCACGGGGCGGACCTCACGGCGCGCGACATGGCGAACACCTGGCTCGACCGGATGCCGTTCCATTTCCTCTATACGGCCGAGAGAGTCGCGTACCGGAACTTCGTCACGCTTCGCTGGCCCCCGGAATCGGCGGCCTGGCGCAATCCCTATCGCGAATGGATCGGCGCGCAGATTCGCGCGGATATATTCGGCTACGTGGCGCCGGGATGGCCGGAGAAAGCGGCGGAGCTGGCGTTCCACGATGCGAGCATCTCCCACGTCAAGAACGGCATATACGGCGAGATGTTCATGGCTGCCATGCTGGCGGCTTCCTTCGTGACCAGCGACATCGAAGAGATCATCAGGATCGGGCTCTCGGAGATTCCGGCGAACTGCCGGCTCGCGGAAGCGGTCCACGATACGGCGGGCTGGTGCCGCGAATCATCCGACTGGGAAGCCGTCTGGGAGCGGATAGCCGAGAAATACGGCCACTACCACCGGGTGCACACGATCAACAACGCGGCACTCGTCATCATGGGCCTCTTCTTCGGCGCCAACGACTATGAGAAGGGCATCGTGGTCACCGTGCGGGGCGGCTGGGACACGGACTGCACCGGAGCGACGGTCGGGTCGATCCTCGGCTCGAAGTTCGGGGCGGACGCCTTGCCGGAGAAGTGGGTCGGCGTCCTCAATGACCGGCTCATGTCCTGCGTGCGCGACTGCAACGACAACCGGATCTCGGAACTGGCCGAGCGGACGCACCGCGTCGCCACCGCTATGTTGCTTCAGGATGCGGAGTAGAGGGTCCGGAGTCGGACGCGCCGGTTGAGTTTCCGCAACCGGCGGCACACAAGCAGATTGGGGAACAATCCCGATAGGGAGGCTTAGGCGGTCCTTGGAACCGTACTAGAATCGCGCGCTGCAAAAACCAGCGGTGAATCAGGAAACGGAATCCATGGACACGATCGAACGGCAGCTCATTCAATCGGAACTGGTGCAGCGGCGCGAGGAAGGATGCGACGTTGCGGCGTTGGAAGCCCGCGTCGAGAAAGCGCTTGACGAGGAGCCGAGGGACAGTGCCGTCTTCGCGGACCTGTACGACGAACTCGAGGCGCTGGAACCCGAGTCGTCTTTTCCCTACGAGGAACCGTCCGATCTCGAGGGTATCCGCGCGCTGCGGCCGGACGGTCCGAGGCGCATGGACCTGGATCTTTCCGACGAAGCGGTCCGCGACCGCATCTACGGGGCCTGGCTCGGCCGGGCTGCGGGCTGCTCGCTGGGCAAGCCCGTGGAAGGCTGGCCCCGGGAGCGCATCGACCAGTACCTCGAATCGGCGGGCGCACTGCCCCTCGACGACTACATCCCCTACACCGAGGGCTCGATCAGTCCGGGCCTGAAGACGAGCACCCGGGACAACATCGAGTTCATGGCCCGCGACGACGACATGGACTATCCGATCCTGGGCCTGCTCGCACTGGAGGACCACGGGGCGGAGCTCACGTCGCGCAACATGGCGAATGCGTGGCTGAACCGCCTTCCGTACCAACTCGTCTACACGGCCGAATCGGTCGCCTACCGGAACTTTGTCAATCGCCTGTGGCCGCCGGAGTCGGCAAACTGGCGGAACCCGTTTCGCGAGTGGATCGGCGCGCAGATTCGTGCGGACATCTTCGGCTACGTGTCGCCGGGATGGCCCGAAAAGGCGGCGGAACTGGCATACCGCGACGCGAGCATTTCCCACGTCAAGAACGGGATTTACGGCGAGATGCTGATGGCCGCGATGCTGGCGGCCTCTTTCGTGACCGATGACGTCGAGGAGATCGTCAGGCTCGGACTGTCGGAGATTCCCGCCAGGTGCCGGCTCGCGGAGGCCGTGCACGACACGGTTGGCTGGTGCCGCGAACTGCCCGACTGGGAGAGCGTCTGGGAACGCATCAGCGAGAAGTACGGGCACTACCACGGCGTTCACACGATCAACAATGCGGCGCTCGTCGTCATGGGCCTTTTCTTCGGCGCGAACGACTTCGAGAACGGCATCGTGGTCACGGTGCGCGGCGGCTGGGACACGGACTGCACCGGCGCGACGGTGGGTTCGATCCTCGGCGCGAAATTCGGGGCGGACGCTCTGCCGGAGAAGTGGATCGGCGTGTTGGGCGACCGGGTCATGTCCTGCGTCCGCGACTGCAACGACAACCGGATCTCGGAGCTGGCCGAACGTACACATCGTGTCGCCGACGCAATGCTGGCGGCGCCCGAACCGGAGGAGGAGGAAGAACAGTCTCCGCAGGTCACGGGCGACGCTGCGGCGGAGTTGCCCGGCAAATGGACGCTGGACCTGAACTGGGGCAGGCACATCCTGACGGTCAACGAGGACTTTTCCGGTCAGGTGGACATGGTCTCCGCCGGCGAGGTCTCGAAGATCCGCAGGGTCCGGGTGGAAGGCAACAGGGTGTCGTTCGTGTTCGGCGTGAGCAAGGGACACTACGAGATGGACATGGAGTTCGAGGGCAGGATCTCGGGCGACGAGTTCAAGGGGATGTGTATGGCCGGCGGCCACGAGACGCCGGTGACAGGCGTTCGGAGCTGATTCTCAGGCCGCTGGCGAGAAGATGTGCGTTCCGTCTGGCTCGATATGTGGGCCTATGGAGCCAGTCGCCGTAGGCCGTGTCTTCCCCTTGATTTTTGGGTGAGAAGTGCGCTGGCCAATTTGATTGGGCGTAGGCGCTTATGCAGACTCATGCGCTTGGGACCCGGAATATCGGACCCGGCCGTAGGCCGCTCCTCGTGGCGCACGGCCTGGCAATGTCGGTACCCCGCGCGTGGTCCCAGATCCCGGCGAACGACCAGTTCAGCACGGTACACCCGCGCATTTTGAGCCACTGCAAACCAGACGGAGTAGTCACGACAAGATGGTAGATTTCACGACCCCCCTCGACACGGAAGACGACGGCCTCGAGGTCGTCGGCGGCAAGGGACGATCGCTTGCGCGGATGGCGCGGGCTGGCTTTTCGGTACCCGGAGGATTCCAGGTGACGACCGCCGCGTACCGCACGTTCGTGTCGGACCACGAGCTCGGGGAACGCATACTGGAACTCGCCCGGCCCGAGATAGTCGAGCGGGGTATTTCCTTTGAGAGGGCCTCTGCGGAAATCCGGCGGCTGTTCGATGAGCACTCGCCGTCTGACGCGATCATCGCATCGCTGCGCGACGCGCATGCAACGCTCGATGGCGACCCCGCGCTCGCCGTGCGCTCGTCGGCCAACGCCGAGGACCTGCCGGGACTCTCGTTTGCCGGGCAGCAGGAAACCTATCTCAACGTGCGCGGTGCCGACGCGGTCGTCGAGGCCGTCAGGAAGTGCTGGTCGTCCCTGTGGACGCCGCAGGCCATCAGCTACCGGCACCAGAACGGTATCGACCAGGCGAGCGTGGCGATGGCGGTCGTCGTGCAGATCATGGTGCCGTCCGAAGTCTCGGGCATCCTTTTCACCGCGAACCCGGCGACGGGCGAGCGTAGCGAGATGATCGTCAACGCGAGCTTCGGCCTCGGCGAAGCCGTGGTCAGCGGGCAGGTCACACCGGACACCTACATCGTCGACAAGTCCTCGCTTGAAGCCAAGGAGACCGTAATCGGGCCGAAGGAGCAGCAGGTCGTGTCCGACGGTGAGCAGGGTGTCGTGCTGACTGACGTCGACGAGAACTCACGCGATCTTGCTTCGCTGTCCGATGCGATGCTTCGGGAACTGGCCGAGGCTGCGCTCGCGATCGAGGGGCTCTACGACGGCCTCCCGCAGGACATCGAGTGGGCGTTCTCCGACGGTCAGCTTTTCCTCCTGCAATCTCGGCCGATCACGAACCTGCCGGTGCAGCCCATTGAGTTGGACTGGACGCCGCCCCCGCCGGCGCAATTCATGAGCCGGCGTCAGATCGTTGAGAACATGCCGGACCCGATCTGTCCGCTGTTCGACGAACTGTATCTGACCGAGGGGCTGGAGTCCGCGCGCAAGGGCGTCAGCATCATGGTCGGCGGCGGACCCCTGTTCATGTCCGTGAACGGTTACGCGTTCCAGCGCTTCGACTTTCCGCAGGTTCACCGCATGCGCAAGGCGGAAAAGGAAGAGGAAAAGCTGAAGGCGGTGTCGGAGGCGGCGATCGAGGCCGCCGAGCGCGATGCGACGCTCGCAAGGGAGAGGCATCGGCAGGACATCGCGAAGCAGGAGCGTCACGACATGGCCCTGTTCGCATCGGAACTGCCGGAAGCGGACCGGAAAGAGTTCGAGGCATGGGTCGCGGCCCAGGCCGATCCGGATCTCGCGCACACCGTGACCATGCCGGAGAGCAAAAACCCGACGTACGCGTTCGCGACGAAGACGGATTTCAACGAGCGCCAACTCGGCGAGTGGCATACGGAGACGCGGCCTCGACTCATCGGCATTGGCGCGAAATGGAAGAAGGTCGACGTGGCAACCGCATCCGATGAGACGCTTCTTGAGGGCATCCGCGAGATGGCCATCGAGGAGGGATACTACTGGACGAGCAACTCCAGCCACTCGTTCGGCGTGGCGAAGTCCACCGACGATCAGTTCCAGTGCTTCCTTCGGGAGACGCTTCCGGATCACCACTTCATCAGCGGTCAGTTCCTGTCCGGGATCGAGTCGAAGACCATGCAGGCGAACGCCGACCTGTTCGAGATTGCGAAGAAGATCCGGGCGAACGAAGAACTCGCCTACGTTGTGATAGTGACGCCGGTCAAGTTTCTCATGGCGGTGCTCGAGGAGCGCGAGGATGCCAGTGAGGTGCTTGCTGACATCCACGCGTATCTCGCGGCGTATGGCCACCAGGGCTATAGCATGGACTTTGTCGAGCCGACGCAGGTGGAGGACCCGTCCGCACTGTTCGCGTCGCTCAAGCCGATGGTGCAGGACCCCGACTACGATCCGAAGCAGCAGGAACAGCGCGCGGCGAACGTGCGCGTCGAGAAGCACGCCGAGATTCGCGAACTGCTGCACGGTCTCGAATACTGGCAGTTCCGCTATCGCTGGTGGCTCGCGCGACGCTACAACTATATCCGGGAGGAAGTCGCGTTCCATTTCGGTTACACGTGGTCGGTGCTGCGGCCGATGGTGGCGGAACTGGGCCGGCGCATGGTCGAGGCTGGCATTTTCCGCCAACCCGATGACGCCTACTTCCTCGTGACCGAGGAACTCAAGCACGCCATCGAGGCCCGCCGCGATGGCCGGACACTGCCGGAACTCGCCGAACTTGCCGAAGAACGGCGCGAACTGCGCGAGGCACGCAAGCGCCACCATCCGCCGGGCACGATTCCCGACGAGGCACGGGCCAACCCGGGCGTGTCGTTCAAGGAGACGCAGATACTGAACGACGAGTCGAGCGACACGTTGCGCGGCTTCCCGGTCAGTTCCGGACGCGTTACGGCGCCCGCCAGCGTGGTGCTTGGCGCTGCCGACTTCGACAAGATGGTGCCAGGCTCCATCCTCGTCAGCCCGCTGACGACACCCGCCTGGACGCAACTGTTCGCGCATGCCGTCGGACTCGTGACCGACATGGGCAGCATCCTCGCGCACGGCTCCATCGTCGCGCGCGAGTACGGCATTCCGGCCGTGCTCGGCGTCGGCAACGGCACCGTCAGGATTCAGCACGGCCAGACGATCACCATCGACGGGGATGCCGGTACGGTAGTCCTGGAAGAGGACGCCGAAGCGGCCTGACGTCGAGATGCAGTCTCGGGCGCGCCATGAAACCCGTCGGCTCTTCGGGCGCGCCTTGTTTCACCCCCCGCAAGGGCTCACCTATCGCGTGGTCGGATTTGTCGCTGAGGCGGCAAGTCCGACGATGTGCTAATCGACGCCGAAACTGTAGCCGTACACGGCGTGCCTTGGAAGCGATCCACGTAGGTGCGTTCTGGCCGGTGCGCGGTGGGCGGTACCGAGGCGAGTGGAGTGAAATCTTGCACCCAAGGCAAAATTACAAGCGAGTAAATTTGACCCATATATAAATTAGTCGTAATTTCCGCCGAATGGACTTTGCGCTGCGATATCTTGCTGATCAGGTGCATCGCGATCTGGAACGCAAGATGGTTTTTCTGGCAGGCCCGCGCCAGGTGGGCAAGACTACGCTCGCGAGGAGCTTGCCGGGAGCGCGTCAGGGCTACTTGAACTGGGATGCGGATGAGGACCGGGAACGCATCCTGCGCCGGCAGCTCCCGGCGGCCGATCTGTGGGTATTTGACGAGATACACAAGTACAGGGCCTGGAGGGGCTTTCTCAAGGGCCTCTATGACACGCGTCGGGAAGACCAGCGCATTCTCGTAACGGGAAGCGGCAGGCTCGAGTTGTTCGGCTTCGGTGGCGACTCGCTACAGGGTCGGTATCACCTCCTCAGGCTGCATCCGTTTTCGGTTGCCGAGGCGGGGATTGACGATGCGGTCGGACTCTCGGAGTTGTTGCGCCTCGGCGGTTTTCCGGAACCGTTTCTCGGTGGCGGAGATGTCGAGGCGCGACGTTGGTCGCGCCAGTACAGAACACGCCTGATCGAAGAGGAGGTGGCATCGCTCACCGCCATCCGGGATCTTGGCCGGCTTGAGGAAATGATGCTGCGCCTTCCGGAACTCGTCGGCGCCCCACTTTCGGTCAACGCCCTGCGAGAAGATCTCCAGGTGGCGCACAAGACCGTGGCTGCCTGGCTTGACGTGATCGAGCGCCTGTACGCGATTTTTCGAATCGCGCCGTTCGGGGCGCCGCGCATTCGGGCGGTGAAGAAGGAGCGCAAGCACTACCACTTCGACTGGTCCGTGATATCCGAGCCGGGCGCTCGGTTCGAGAACCTGGTTGCGTGTCACCTGCTCAAGTGGGCGCACTACCAGCAGGATGTGCAGGGGCGTGACGTGGAGTTGCGTTTTTTTCGCGATGTGGACCGACGGGAAGTCGACTTCGTCGTGGTTGAGAACCGGAGACCGGTTTGGCTGGTGGAATGCAAGCTCTCGGATCGTGACATCGACCGCGGCCTGCGCTACCTCAAGCTGCGCTTCCCGGAGGCTGCGGCGTTCCAGGTCGCGCTCTCCGGCAAGGCCGATTACGTCACACCGGAGGGCATCCGGGCGATGCCGGCGGTCGACTTCCTGCGTACGCTGGTTTGAAGCGCCGTTGTACTCAAGCCTGAGAAAGCGTTAGTGCCATGAAATCCGCCGTCTTGGCGGCGTTGCCTTTTGCCCCCGCCCGAGCCCGCCTATACCCTGTCAGCGTCGGGTGCTGGATTCTGGAACGCAAGGGGAGGCGTCGATGCTGTTGTTCGAAGGGCTGAAGGTGCTGGATGTCGGGACGTGGGTCGCGGGTCCCGTGGCGGGCACGATCCTTGCGGACTTTGGTGCGGACGTCATCAAGGTCGAGCAACCGGGGCGGGGCGATCCCTTTCGCTACCTGTCCCGTACGCTGAACACGCCCGATGTGGACATCAACTACACCTGGATCATGGACGGGCGAAACAAGCGCAGCATCGCGCTCGACCTGAAATCGGCCGAGGGCCAGGAGGTGCTCAGGAAACTGATCCCGGAATGCGACGTTTATCTCACCAACCAGCCCATGGGCGTGCGCCGGAGGATGAAGCTGACCTACGAGGACATCGCTCCGCTGAACGACCGCATGGTCTATGCGTCCCTGACGGCGTACGGCGAGCGCGGCCCGGAAGCCGAGAAGACGGGTTTCGACGGGATGGCGTACTGGATCCGTTCCGGTCTTTCGGACATGGTTCGCTCTCCCGGCGGCGGCCCTTCGCAGTCGATTGCGGGAATGGGGGACCACCCCACGTGCGTGGCGATGTTCGCCTGCGTCATGATGGGTCTTTACAAGCGGCAGATCACCGGCAAGGGTGGAGCGGTATCTACTTCGCTGCTGGCCAACGGGTTCTGGTCCGCCAGTTGCTTGGGACAGGCGGCGATCGCGGGCGCGGACTTCTCGGCAAGGCGCGCCAACACCACCATGCCGGAGCGAACCTGGCTCCGGCACCCGTACACGGCAAGCGACGATCGTCAGATGGTGCTGTCCATGATCCGCGCGCCGGCGCAACAGGAGGCGTTTCTGGAGGCGATCGGACTCGGCGAATTGCTTGGCGACGAGCGTTTTGCCAACCTGGAATCGCGCATGCGCCACAGCGCGGCATTGCGCGACTGCGTGGCGCCGGTCATGGCTACCCGGACCAGCGACGAATGGCTACGCTTCTTCCTCGAGCGAGGGATCAACGTATCCAGGCTCGCCCACCTCGAGGACATGCGCACCGACGAGCAGGCCATTGCCAATGGCGTTCTCGCAACCCCCCGCGAGGATATCGGCGTGCCTTATGTCATCAATGCGCCGGTGTTCGTCGACGGCGTGACGCGTGTCGGCCCGAAGCGCGCCCCGGAAGTCGGCGAACACACCGACGAAGTGCTGTCAGAACTAGGATACGAAGCGCAAACGATTGCGGCGTGGCGTGAGGAGGGGAAGATATGATGCCACTACCCTTGCCGTAGGCGAGGCCCTTGGTGCAATCGGACTGAATAAATTTAGTCATTGCACATTGACTAAATTTATATACTATTCGATGTCCATTCCGTGCCCGGGTGCCCGATGGATCCGAGATTCCTTCCCCATAACAGCCATCGGGAGGACTCTGGGCGCTTCTCGGCGAACGATCCGCAACTGCGACATCTCGCCCGATGCGCCTTTCGGCATCGGTCGGCGCTACTTGACCAGCTACCGAGGCGAACGCCCGGAATCTATAGCTTGGGTGGTGGCCGCCAGACTGGCAAGTCCACGCTGCTCAAGCAGTGGATGGCGGAACTGCTACTCGATGATGTACCGCCCACAGCCATCTCCTACCTTACCGGGGAACTGATCGACGACCATCACAGCCTGTTGCGCCACATCGATACGCACCTGTCAGAGGCCCCTCACGGACGTTGCAACTACCTCATCGTCGATGAGGTCACCTACATCCGCGACTGGGACATGGCTGCCAAGTACGCGGCGGACGCGGCCATGCTGGAGGACACCGTGCTGGTGGTTACGGGTTCCGATCTTTCCTTCATGCAGGAGGCGAGGATGCGGTTTCCGGGTCGGCGGGGCGAGTCAGCGGTCAGCGACTTCCATCTTCACCCGTTATCGTTCAGGGAGTTCGTTGCGCTCGAAAGTAACGTCGAGGATGTCGAAAGCTACTTGCGGGAACTGTCCGCCATGCCTGACGAGGCGGTTGACTTGATCTACGACGCGTTCGACCGATACCTGCTTCACGGTGGCTACCTGACGGCCATCAACGACCTCGCGGAGCATGGCGCGATTGGCCAGAGCGTGCTCGCCACGTACTCGGACTGGATTCGGGGGGACATCCTGAAGCGCGGGAAACAGGAGGCGTACTTGCGTGAAGTCCTGTCGGCCATCGTCAGGCGGTACACGAGCCAAGTCACCTGGAACGGCCTGGCCCAGGATCTCTCGATAGACCATCCCAGGACGGTAGCGGATTACGTGGAGTTGCTACAGCGCATGGATGCCGTCGCGGTCGTGCCAGCGTTACGGGAAGACAAACTCGGCCCGGCCCCAAAGAAGGCGAAGAAGCTCACCTTCTGCGATCCGTTCATATTTCACGCGGTTCGAGCCTGGCTTGAACCGCGCCCGGACCCCTACAACGATCAGATACTCCCGCTGTCACAGGATTCCGTCCGGTCGTCGCAGGTGGTCGAGGCCTGCGTTGCCAACCACTTTCGGAGGTTCTTTCCGACGTACTACATCAAGGCGCAGGGTGAAGTGGACATCGCCTACGTCCGCGCTGGCCGGTTCTGGCCCGTCGAGGTCAAGTGGACGAACCAGCTTCGCCCGAAGAGCCTGAAGCAGATTGCCCGCTACGGTAACGGCGAGATCTGGAGCAAGAGCCGGCACGCAGGCGAAATTCAAGGGGTCAAGACGCTTCCGCTGCCCATCGAGTTGATGCGCGTCGGCGAGGACGATTGCGGCGTGGCGTGAAACGGGAGTCGACCGCGATGGGTTTGGCCCGTGATCCATGGCTGTACCGCAGGCCGACCGGGAGATAGCCGATGGGTGCGTTTGGTGGCCTGGACATGGCGTTGATCACCGTATTCCTGCTGGGCTTTGTCGACATCTTCCTGCCGGTGCCGATGATCCTCGCCATGCAAGGGCCCATCGAGCCGGCCTTTCTGGTCGTTGGCGTATCGGGAACGGCCAGCAGCCTGTTTTTTGTCTATGGCTCCTGGCCGATCAGGCGCTGGCTCGTGCGCCGCTACGGCATGGACAGCGTGGTCTTCAGGCGCACCGAGAGGTTCATGGTCAAGTACGGATCGGTGGGTGTCGGGCTGCTCGCGCCCATCATCCTCGGGCAGGCGTTGACGGCCGTGGCTGCCGTCGTTCTCGGCTCTCCGACAAGGAGGCTTGCCGCCTGGATGATTGTGGGCATCTGGCTCTGGACGGCCATCTATTACGTGGCGGTCCTGATGGGCGTGTCAGTCATCGACTGACCATGGTCACACTCGAGAACCGCGCGTCGCGGTAGCGGCTATACACGCCACGGGAAGGCCCATGCCTGGGCTTCGGGGTTACTGTTCCTCAACGAGGTCACGCAGCGGTTCGGGGGCCACTTCAAACTTGTGCCCGTTAACCTCTGCAAAGTAGAGGCGGGCCGCTTTCGAGTCGAACCATTCCCGCCATTGGGAGGCGGTGTCAAACGATTCGTCCGTGTAGCGATCGAGCACTCTGCGCGCCAGTGCGTTTTCGCCGTCCTGCTCCAGCAGGCTGATTGCTGTATCCAGGATCACCGGGTCGCGATTCGATGTCTTGAGCGAGGCGGCATCATCGTCGACGACATAGGACAACCGCGCGGAACCCGGCACCAGGTACTCCTCGTTCGCTTCGTAGTATTCGAGGTACGCTTCGAGATCGGTCCCGAATCGCTCGACCACCTCCGGGGCGAGCCTTCCCAGGATTCTCTGCTTCAGAAACTCCTCCTTGGTGGGAATCTCGATTTCCCGATTCAGAATCCGCTGCTCGGAAATCGTGAGTTTCTGGCCGGTTTCCTGCTTGTGCCGCAGGAACTCCTCGTCCTGCTTCCCGATCATGCGCAGGAAGTCCACGTACCTCTGGTACGAATCCTCGGACTTCGAAGCTCTATGGGAAACGTCCAGCGCGATATTGCGTGTAAACGCGCCGCTTTGCCTGCGCGTATAGGGCTTGTCGCCGTCGAACCGGGAGATGTAGTGGATCGCATTGACGAAGGCGAGTTTTGCCTCGTCAGTCATCTCATCCGGTGCCGCGGCAAACCCCCAGTGAAAGAAGTTGCCGTGCCGTCCCAATGCCACCGCATTCGAGAGCTTCGTGTTCACTCCCGACGCGATGACCTCCGAATCGCCCGCTTCGACAAACCCGTGGCCATGGGAAACCATGCCGACGGGGAATCCATGGCCGTCCGTATAGCCTTCCGTCTGGACACGCCACATGGGCAAGGAGTCCGGGAGGTCGCGCCCGACGTAGTACTCGAAATAGTTTGACGGCGTGTCCTCTTCGGTGAAGGTCAATTCGACCTTGTGTGGAACATTGAAGACTGGATGCTCCTGCTCGAGATCATGCGCGTGCGCATCGAGGCACAGGCACAGCCAGTCCATCTTGTATTCGTGCGCGTCACTGACGCGAGGGCTCATGGTGTCGATCAATATCGCGGCCCGGTCGAAATCGGCTGACAAATACACCGCGGGCTCATAGAGCCAGCTTCCGTCTTCGTTCTGTTCGCGTACCGCCTCCTTGATCGGCGTGATGTCGTCTCCGAATATGGTGACGTCGTAGCCATCGGACGCTGATTCCGTGTACTTGTCCGCAAACACTACGTCGACCACAGAAAAGTGCCGTGACAGAAATCGCTCGAAGCCTGGCGTTCGCGCCTTCTTGAATTCGAGCAGGCGGCCGGCATCGAACTGGAAGGTCGATTCCATGTCGGAAAGCTCTGCGGTTTCCGGGTTTACCCCGACATACAGCACACGCAGCTCGGACTTTTCGGCGGCAAGGGCTGCCGTGCACAGACAGGCGGCCAGCAACGTCGGCAGCGTGACAGGCAGTTTCCTCATGACGAATCCTCCTCGCTCGGCAGGTTCACGACCAACTGCTGGGTCTTGGTTGTTGGCGGCAGACAGTAGTCCGCATCGCAGATTTGATACCTGAGTCCGACGGTGATCCTGGATTCGCCGCCGCCCCGGCCGGTTACGACCAGTTCCCGGAAGAACAGCAGGTCCTCCGTACCGGATTCATAGACCCGGGTATTGGTCGCGGTCTGGTGCGGAAGGGTCGGAGGCGCCGTCCAGTCATCAACGACCGACAACTCGGGCCCGTGCTCCAGGATCAATTCGGTTTCGATATAAGGCTGGTCGGCGGGTACCTTCGCGTAGATGTACCACCCCGGCATGATGCGCAGCTTCATTGCGGCGACGACGGCATCGCCAATGCCCGGGTCGACCGAGACCGCTGCCGCGCGCATGGAGAGCGGGTCACGAATGCCAGGGGCGGCGGGACGAAGTGCCAGCACCGCCTTTTCGAAGCTTTCAAGGCTTAGCTCATCGGCGCTGCTTGCCGATGGCAGCAGCCATGGAGCAATCCCCACGATCGCAGTTAGCAGGACGGGTCGAAGCAACTTCTAGGAGCCTTCTGCTTCTGCTGCTGCCGGGTCTTGCTCGAGAATGGCGAGAAGTTGTCCAGCTTTCTCGACTGACTCCTGGTAGTACGCACGCGACTCCTCTGCGACGGCACGGCCGTAGGCATCGACTCCCTCTTCAAGCGCCTTGACCGCGCGGTCCCGTTTCCGCCGTACGATATCGGCGGCCGTCTCTCCCTTGTCGTTTGTCGCGGCGAGGTTCGAACCGCGTCCCACGAGCAGCGACACGACGTCCGGGTATTGGTGGCCCGCCGCCCAATGCAACATGTTCCAGCCGTTCTGGTCGGTCTTTTCGGAGTCCAGTCCGCGGTCAAGCAGGTCGCCGATCAAGGCCGGATCCCTCGTCAGCACAACGGTGC
Organism: Candidatus Azotimanducaceae bacterium; assembly: GCA_965203615.1. Lineage (GTDB taxonomy): Bacteria > Pseudomonadota > Gammaproteobacteria > Pseudomonadales > Azotimanducaceae > VXNE01. Next base: position 1,214,470 of record OZ241900.1, on the reverse strand, counting down.
GGATCAGTGCATAGCGCTGGCTCGTGTTCGCCCGCGGGTCTGCGCCCGCATCGAGAACCGCGCGAATGCAGTCACCGTCTTTGAGTCGGTAGGACCTGGCAAGCGACAGGTAGAGGGGTGTCGCGCCGTCCGGGTCGGGCCGGTTCACGGCCTCCGGGTCTTCGGCCACGGCGGCAGTGAAGTCGTCGCACCGTCCCAGTCCGACCAGGTCCCGGGTCGTGGGTTGTGCACCATGCGCCAGGGCGAACTCGATCTGATCGTCCTGCCTGTAGTTCGGGCTATTGAGAATCAGCGACAGGGGCGTCTGGCCGTTTTCGAACGGTTCGCTCAAAAGATCCGGGTATTCGTCCAGCGCCTCACCCAGATCTTCAAGGCTTCGGGACAGGATGAAATGACGACGAAACTCATCTTCCTCTATGAGCTGTAGCGAAACCTCCAGGGTCGATCGTCCGTCTATGAGCGCTTCGAGGTATTGAACGTAGACCTCTCTCGGCTGCGGGCTGACGATTCGGTCCTGTTCCTGCCCTGCATTGAAGAACAGTATGTGCGGTACGCCGTTCACGCCCAGCCGTTGGTAGATTTCAGGGTCCTCGTCGATGTCGAGCTTGAAGACCTTTGCGCGCCCGGCCATCTCGGGGTAGAGGCCCATGATGATGGGATCGACGACCTTGCAGGGCACACACCACGTGGCGGTGAAGTCGACCAACACCGGAATACTGGACTGCAGCACTTCTTCGTCGAAGTTCTCGGTCGTAACGTAGGTGACTTCAGGCTCTGCAACGACGGCCACGGAGTCGCCCGTTGACTGGCTTTCACCGCCGCATGCGACCAGCAAGGGCAAGGTGTAGAAGAGAATGCTCAGTTTTGCGTGCATGGTCCTTCCTCCGGGGATTAGTCGCCTTGCGGTCCGGCGATGGTGGAGATGCCGGTGATCAACCACTGCTCTTCGCGGTTGCCGACGAGATAGACAGCGTCGACCGCCTGGCCGGTCCGGCCGCCGGCTGTCACGCTGACGACCACGCCGTCGGACCCCGACTGGGCAGCCCGTATCTCGCTTGCTTCGGTCCTGTCGGTCATGTTGGCGAACCTTCGCCGGGCGGCGGCACCGTCCAGTCGCTGCACTTCTCCGATGCCCACTTCGATCAGCGGGTAGCTGCACAGGCCGGCGCAGGCTTCGAAGTTGCCACCGCCGAGCGCCGCAAGGAAGCGTTCGACGACATTGACCGCCGCGGCAGCCGCCGACTCGTAACTCTCGTTCTCGTCGAACGAATCGGTGCCGAAGCGGGCCTGGATACCCCAGCGGCCGTCGATTCGGGTGAGAACGTATGTCACGCGATTCGAGAGGATCGGCTCGTTGTCGATGTCATAGCGGGTCCAGCCGCCGGCGAGATGGACCTTGTCGGGGGACTCGTGCAGCCGAACGGGTTGGACGCCCCGCGAAAGCACCCAGCCGGTCGCTTCCCTCGCCTCCCACGACGCGTTCGATGCGTAGGCTTCGGGCGTCTCGAAACAGGCGCTTCCCGTCGGCGCGGCGACGCGGACGTGGGGATAGCTCATGACGTCGGCCCAGCGCTTCGCGTCCTTGGCGCGATCGGCGCGGAAGAACTCCCAATATGCGTCCTCCGGGGATGTGAATCGGCCGGTACCGCTCGCCACCGAAGTCTCGGCGACCTGAGGTTCTATGACCCCGAGTTCTATCGACGTCTCGATTACCGCGCGGACCGTGTCTTCCACGGGACGGATGGTTGCGCCGAGGACCGACTTGGCCTTCTTGCAGTCGTTCACGCCGTTGGCCTCGACGGTGATGCGTTCGCCGCCGCTTGTCACCGTCGCGGGCTCACCGAGCACGAAGGAGGGGAAGTACTCGTGGATCATGGCCGTGACCTCGGTCCCCAGGCGAAGCGCGGAATGGCCGCCGGTGCCGTGCATCACGTAGCGCGGTCCCCCGACGGTCGCCCTGTGGTCGACGGTTGATTCCGCCGCCAGGCGTTCGGCCTTTACCAGGTCGCGCACATCGATGATGTCGTAGTACATGTCGTACTTCGACGGCCACGCGGTCGGGAGGCCCGCCGCCAGGCGGCCGATCTGTTCGATCCACTGGCCGACCTGGGCCTTGAACAGGATGGGACCGCAGATCATGGCCGGCGCCATGGTGATCGCATCCCACCTGCCGCCGCTGGCGTCAGCCGCCTCGTTGACCAGGCGTTCCGTTTCGACCTTGCTTCTCGCGTAGGCATTGCGGGGACTCTCCCAGATTTCCGGATCGATTCCCTCGTATGCCCAGTCGGTCTCGGTCCACTCGTAGTCCGCGGGACCGGTGCGGCGCGTGTGCCTGGAGCCGCGCACGGCGGCCATGGAACTCGTGTAGACGAGCCTCCTGACGCTGCCGCTGGCGTTGATCGCGTCGATGACGTTCTGCGTGCCGGTGACACCGCCGTTGAAGACGTCCATGGACGTGTCGCCGCTGCCGAGCGGCTGGGATTCCAGGTTGGCCGAGTTGCCGAGGACGGCGGCGGTGTGGAAGACGGCGGTGCAGCCCTCGAACGCGGCGTGGTACGAGCCCGGTGTGAACAGGTCGCAGCCGTCGATGATCTCGACCCGCGGCAGGCGTCTCAGGTAGTCGACGCAGTCCTTTCCGCGCCACGAGTTCGCGTCCCGGATGCAGGCGCGCACGTCGTATCCCTGGAGCACGAGTTCGCGGACCATGTGTCCGCCGGTGAACCCGGAGCAGCCGGTGACCGCCACGGGGCCGTCGAGGGGAGATATTGCAGGCATGGTTCAGTTCCTGTGTTGGGAAGCCGGTGTGGCGTTCGGATTGATGACGTCGGGTAACTTGGCCGTTCCGCTACGTATCGCGCGCGGGTTCGGCAAGCTGCGGCTCTATGATGCCGAGTTCGATCGACGTCTCCACGATTGCGCGGATCGTATCCTCCACGGGACGTATGGTCGCGCCCAGCACCGACTTGGCTTTCTTGCAGTCGTTCACCGCGGTGGACTGCACGGTGATGGGCTCGCCGCTGGCGGTCACAGTCTTCGGTTTGCCCAGCGTGAACGCGGGGAAGTACTCGTGGATGATCGCCCTGACCTCGGTGCCGAGTCGAAGCGCCGAACGGCCGCCGGAGCCGTGCATCACGTAGCGGCTGCCGCCGGCCGTTGCGCGGTGGTCCACGGGTGATTCCGCGGCCAGGCGATGCGCCTTCACGAGGTCCCGGACATCGATGATGTTGTAGTAGTGGTCGTACTCCGACAACCATGTCGTCCCGAGGCCGCTGGCGATGCGCCCGATCTGTTCGATCCATTGGCCGACCTGGGCCTTGAACAGGATCGGGCCGCATATCATCGCGGGGAGCAGGGTGACCGCGTCCCAACTGCCGCCGCTCGCGTCTGCGGCGGCATTGATCAGTCGCTCCGTTTCGACCTTGCTCCTGGCATAGGCGTTGTCCGGGCTTTGCCATTTCTCGGGGTCGATTCCGTTGGACGCCCAGTCGGCCTCCGTCCACTCATGGCCCGCGGGAACAATCTGGCGGGCTTCCCCTATCCCGTGAACGGCGGCCATCGAACTCGTGTAGACGAGACGCCTGACGCTGCCGCTTGCATTGATGGCGTCGATGACGTTTTGCGTGCCGATGACGCCGCCATTGAAGACATCCGTCGACCTGTCGCCGCTGCCCAGCGGCTGGGACTTGCCGTCCGCCGAGTTGCCGAGGACGGCGGCGGTGTGGAAGACGGCGGTGCAGCCTTCGAAAGCGGTGTTGTAGGACCCCGGCGTGAACAGGTCGCAGCCGTCCATGACCTCAACGCGCGGAAGGCGGCCCAGGTATCCGACGGAGTCCTTCCCGCGCCACGAGTTCGCGTCGCGGATGCAGGCGCGGACCTCGTATCCCTGGACCGCCAGTTCGCGGACCATGTGTCCGCCGGTGTTTCCGGAGCAGCCGGTGACCGCCACGGGGCCGTCGAGGGGAGAGATTGCGGGCATGGTTCAGTTCCTTTGTTGAGAAGCCGGTCTGGCGTTTGGATTGATGACGACGCCGTCCTGGAGCACGTCGAGCGGATGACGCCCGTCGACGCCCAGGCCGAAGCGATGGTAGCCGAGCAGGCGCTGCAGCGTCTCCGGCAGTTCGCGCGCGATGTCGCGCGGCACGGCGAGTAGCTGGATTTCCTGGGGGCGCAGGTGGGTGACGATGTGGCTCATGAAGAAGCCCATCCGCTCGCGGTCTTTCGAGGGATTCGCGCCGCCGCCGTGCCAGAGTCCGCCCTCCCACATGAGCAACGTCCCCGAGCGCATGGTCACCTGCATCGTCTCGATATCCTGGTCGATCGGGCGGTCGTGCCACCTGTGGCTGTAGGGGACAATGTGCGTGGCGCCGTTCTCGACATCGAAGTCGTCGAGGGCGATGAGCGCGTTGCAGAGGAAGTGCGGGTGCGGCCGGGGGATCGGCCAGAGGCCGTCGTCCTGGTGCAGGATCTGCCGCTTCTCGCCGGGAAGCACGTTGAAGAGCGTCGTGACATTGATCTGGGAGTACTTGCCGATCACGCCTTCCACCAGCGCCCGCACCCGCGCGTCGAGGAACAGGTAATCCACGGCCCGAGTCTTGGCGAGCAGGTTGTGGGCACGCCATGTCCTGCCGGTTGCGCCGAGGCCGAACGCCCGGGTGATGTGCACCTCGGTGTTGAAGGCGTGGCGGAGGCGTGAGACCTCGTCGGGTGTGATGAAGTCCGGAATGATCGTGTAGCCCCGGTCGTCGATCTGGGCGACGCGTTGGGTGATGTTGACGCCGTCGACCACCAGGTCGCCTGTTTCCTCGATGGCGCTGGTCACCGATTCGCTCCGCCCGGATCCATGACTTGCTTCAGGCGGCGCGAACTTGACACATGGTCGAAAGGCAGCAGGACCAGGGCGGCCAGTATCAGCAGTCCCGCCATGATCAGGAAGTGCTCGCTGAAGCCCATGTCGTCCGCAACCAGCGCAAACAGGAGTCCGCCGATGGTGCGGCTCAGGTTGGCAAGTGCCATGTAGACGGAGAACTGGGTTGCAGCTATCGATGTCCAGCACAGGTTCATGAACAGGGCGATGATCGCCACGAAGATGAGTTGACTCGCCACGGCCCCCACAAAATAGAGGGCGATGATGAAATTTCTGTCCTGCCATAGGTCGGTGAGCAATCCCGCCGCGACATGACATGCCGCACTGATGACAAGGGAGACCAGAAGGAACCGTTTCGCCCCGTGTCGGTCGATGAAGGGACCAAGCAGGACGCCGACGACTGCTGCGATCACTCCAATCGCGCTCACGAACCGACTGTATTGCGCTGCGGTCACACTGAGTTCGGTCACCGCGAAACTTGGGAAGACCGCCAGCGCGATGCCGTCGCGGGCGCGGTTCAGGAATTCAACTGCGATGAGCAGCAGGCTCATGGGGAGGACCAGGACGCGAATGAGGTCCCGGAAGATATCCACGATACCCAGGTCGGCCCCTTCCCTCGGTGCAGCCTCCCCGGGAGTCCACGGCAGCCTCCGCTCCCCGGGACGTTCCCGAACGGCGGCCACCAGAACAAAGATCGCGACGACCGTCACGGCACAGACCAGCGCGGTGACCGGTAGGCCGACCATCGGAAGCAGCGTCCCGCACAATGCGCCGTAGGCGGAGAATCCGCAGACCTGCCCGGCCGCCATGAACGCGTTGGCCCTGCCGCGTTCACCCTCGGGCAGGATGTCGATGGCCATGCCGTCCACCGCGACATCCTGGGTTGCGGCGAAGGCGTTGACGATGAAACCCATCACCATGAGTGGTGTGAGGAACTGCACGTCGACAGTACCCACGGCCGCCAGTGCCACCAGGGACAGTGCCAATCCGCCCTGTGCGCCCATGACCCACGGTCTCCGAAAGCCCATAGGCGGGAACTTGAACCGGTCCATGAACGGGCCGGCTACCAGCTTGAGTGCCCATGGCAACGATACCCATCCCGTGAACCAGGCTATCTCGCCGACGGACGCACCTTCTTCGGCAAGCCACGCGGGTATGGCGACCGACAGAAGCCCGATGGGCACGCCCTGGGCGAAGTAGAACGCGCAGAATGCGCCGAACCGCAGCCAGCGCCGTTCGCTCAGGACGAGGGTTTCGCGTCCGTCGTGCTGTTGGTGAAGAGGTGGCGCCGGGCTGTTTCGCTGCACGTTAGTGGCTGATCCGCTGGTCGTAGAGAGTCATGCAGTCCATCTTGGGCGCATTGTTCATGGGGTGGGGCGGGGAGTGTAAGCTTTTCGGCCTTGTTCTGGGGAGGGTGTGCAATGAAGCTAGGGTTGGGAATCGGACCGCTCGGACCGGCGGGGGGAGCGCGCATCGTCAAACTGGCCAGGGAGGCCGAGTCCCTGGGCTACGACACGATCTGGACGTCGGAGATTTACGGCTCGGACTGCTTCACGCCGCTCGCGTGGATCGGCGCGAACACGGAACGCATCAAGCTCGGCACATCCATCATGCAGATCTCGGCTCGCACCCCGGCGAGCGCTGCCATGCACGCGGTATCGCTCGATTACCTGTCGAACGGTCGCCTGATCCTCGGCATTGGCGTTTCCGGGCCCCAGGTGGTGGAGGGCTGGTACGGGCAGCCGTATCCCAGACCGCTTGAGCGCACGCGTGAGTGGGTGTCGATCTTCCGCCAGATCGTTGCGCGCCAGGACCCGGTTTCCTTCGACGGCAGGCACTACCGGTTGCCGCTGCCCGGCGGCACGGGACTCGGCAAGCCGCTGAAGCTGATCCTGCACCCGATTCGCGAGCACATTCCGGTCTACCTCGGGGCGGAGGGGCCGAAGAACGTCGCGTTGGGTGCCGAGATCTGCGACGGCTGGCTCCCGATGTTCCTTTCACCCTACCGCATGCGGGAGATGTACAAGGATGCCTTCGCGATTCGCAACCGGGACTTCGAGATTGCGGCGGGCGCGACTGTCATTATCGACGACGACGTCGATCGCGCGCTGGACCAGGTCAGGCAGAACGTCGGCTTCTATGTCGGTGGCATGGGGGCGAAGAGCTTCAACGTGCACAAGGACCACGTGACCCGCATGGGCTTTGGCGAAGAAGCCGAACGGATCCAGGAACTGTTCCTGGGCGGGCGCAGGGACGAGGCCATCGCAGCCGTGCCCCGGGAACTGTGCGACGAGATCTCCCTGGTCGGCCCGAAGGAACGGATCCGCGATCGTTTGCAGGCTTGGAAAGAGAGTCCGGTGACGATGCTGAAAGTCGGCTCTTCGGATCCGGAGACGCTGCGTTTCATGGCAGAAGAGCTGCTGTAGCTGGGACCGGATTTCGGTGGCGTGAAGGCCGCACCGAGGTTCTCGGCCGGAAACCGTCAAGCCACCCGGACTGACGGACATTGGCTTTCGATACGACCCCCAAGAAAGTTCGCGATTTTTGGTAACTCGGGCTAACTTCGGTTGAAATGGACCCCCGAACCAACCCTTACGCACCCGGCGTGGGCGCGCCACCGCCGGAACTCGCGGGTCGCGACGCGCTGATCGAAGACGCGGCCATCGCGCTGGACCTCATCCGGAATGGTCTGGCCGCCAAGAGCATCCTGATGGTCGGTTTGCGCGGCGTGGGAAAGACCGTGCTGTTGAACCGCATGAGTGAAGATGCCCGTTGTCGGGGGTTCACCACGATTCTGTTGGAGGCCCCGGAAGACCAGTCATTGCCGCCCGCCGCTGCACGCTGCGCTGGTGCGGCTCAGCCGCCGTGCGGCGACAAGTCGCGCAGTGCATCGCGCCCTGAGGGCGTTGGCGGGGTTGGTTGGCACCATCAAGGTCGGCAGCCAGGATTTCAACATTAGTTTGGACATGGCCCCGAAACCGGGTCTCGCCGATAGCGGTAATCTCGATGCGGACCTCACGGCCCTGGTCGAGACCGTCGGGGAAGCGGCGCGTGAACAGGACACGGCGCTCGCGCTTTTCATCGACGAGTTGCAATACGTCAGGAGGGGGAGTTGTCGGCGCTCATCGCAGCCTTGCACCGTGCCGCCCAGCGTCAGTTGCCAGTCACTTTGGTGGGTGCCGGCCTCCCACAGCTTGTTGCGCGCACGGCCTGCGCCAAATCCTACGCGGAGAGGTTGTTCACCTTTCCCGAAATCGGTCCGCTGTCTGACGATGCGGCCCGTGGCATCGAAGCTCCGGCGAACCGGCTGGGGGTGGCATTCGATGACGACGCGCTCGCGATGGTGTTGCGCGAAACCGGTTGCTACCCGTACTTCCTCCAGGAATGGGGAAAGCACTGCTGGGACTGCGCGAGCGCCTCTCCCGTGCAGATGGCCGATGTCGAAACGGCGAGCCGGGAGGCCACCGCCGAACTCGACGCAAGCTTTTTTCGCGCCCGATTCGACCGCTTGGCACCGTCCGAAAAACACTAACTTCGGGCCATGGCCGAGCGCGGCGCGGGACCGCATCGCTCCGGTGAAGTCGCTGAAACTCTGGCCCGCTCCGTGAGAGCAGTGGCACCGACCCGAGCGAAACTCATCGCAAAGGGGATGATCTATAGCCCCGCCCACGGTGATACCGCATTCACGGTGCCCCTGTTCCACGCCTACCTGCGCCGAGTCATCACATTCGACGATGGTGGTTGATTCCGCGCGGGTGTCCTCCACAGCCAAATGGAAGTTATCGAATTTCGATAAACCCGGTTAACTTTGCTTGAAATGGGTGTGTTGACCATCCTTGTGGGAGCGTAGACTCTCGGTGGTCTGACGCGAAAGGGAGAGGTCGCGGATGCCGTTTGACGATTCAGTCTGGCGAATGGCGCGGGACGTGATTGCCGGCTTCGACCGCGCAGCGGATCTCTATTGCGGGCTTTCGGGTGGTTGGGAACTTCACAAAGCGCCGGAGTACTACTGCACCGTGAAAGTTGCCGAACAGCTGGCTGATCGGAAAGGCAGATATGCGACCTTGGAGCAGAACATCACCGAGACCCTCGTCTGGTCGGGCGGCGGGAAAAGTGAGGAACGAACTGCGGACCTGCCGGATCAAGGCCGTTTCGATATTGCGGTGTGGGGTCCCGGCTCGACGGGAATCCTGGGGATCGTCGAGATCAAGGAGGTGACGTTCGTCACCTACGCCAACGTGAAGCGGGATGTCGAGCGCATTTGTAACGCGCTGACCCAGACCGAAAAGCTACAGTGGGGGATGGTTGCGTTGTATGCGTCCTTGTGGGATGGGAACGCGAAGGCAGGCGAACCGAAGTCGGGGCTCGAAAGGCTCGAAACCCGGACCGGGATCATTGAAGAGCGGGCGAGAGCCCATGCGGCGGAAAAGAACTTGACCTGCTCACGTTTCACGGGATGTCCCCGGCGCTTGGACGATGAGTACGCCGGAGGCATCGGCCGCGCGGATGTCCTGGCCTTCCATTCGTAGCGTCCACGATGCTTGTGGACATTCTCGCAGAGGTTTCCGCGTAGAGAAGCGGCACGTGAAGACGGCGTTGCATCGGTTGGACCCCGTCACGCCGATGTTTGTGCATTGCGCAACGCTTTGCTATTGGTAGCGTCCCGCGCCCGGTCGGCGACGGCGCTGATCCGGCCCAAATGTGGAGATGGCAGTCGGTGGAGACGAAAGGAAACGGTTTGCGGGTGTTCGGGATCGATCCGAATGGGACTTTCGGGGAATACACGCGCCTGCCGTTCGAGGCGAATCACACTGAGGCAGCGCTTGAGCAGTGGCTGGAGTCGAATCCGGACGGCATCGCCGAGGAAGGGAGAGTCATGATTGTCGGTCGTCAGGTGGAGACGGACCTTGGGGGTTACATCGATCTGCTTGGACTGGACCGCGACGGCAACGTCCTTGTGGTCGAACTAAAACGGGATCGTACGCCGCGCGACACCATCGCCCAAGCTCTCGAATACGGCGCGTTTGCGGAAAAGCTCGATGCCACCGCCCTTGAAGAGCTATTCCGCATTTGCACGGATTATGAAGAAGGTCCCGACTCGGTCAGCCTCGCGGACCAGCACCGGCGCTACTTCGGGCTCGGCGCGGAAGAGGGTGTCGCGTTTAACAAGACGCAGCGCCTCGTGATAGTCGGCCAGCGGATCACGGCGCCAATCCGTCAGACCGCAGCATTTCTCACGTCGAGAGGCATCCACACCACATGCATCGAGTTCAGCTTCTTCGAGGCGGAGGACGGCAAGCGCCTTTTCGCGCGGGAGGTCGTGATCGGCAGCAAACAGGGCCGGCCGCGGCATGTGGTGTCGGCATCCCAACCCAAGACGAACGAACAGGATTTCTTGGGTTTTTGCGATGAAATCGGTCGCCCGGTGTTCGAGCGCATTCTCGATTGGGCCCGAGCGAACGCTCACTCCGTAAATTGGGGCACGAAGGGCTTTTCTGTTGGCGTGGACAGCAACGGGGAACGCGTCGTGGTCTGTTACGGGTACCCGCCCGGGTCTGTTTACCGGCAAAGTATTTACACGGCATTGGAAGACAGGTCTGGTTTGGGCAAGACATCCGTTCCGGAGCAAGTCATCCAAGAGTTACGACGCGGGATCGAGCGGATCGGACTGTTCGTCGTGGCGGGCCGGGAAGTGAAGTGGGTGATCGAGAATGACCCCGGGGACGAGCCGGTTTCGTCACTCCTGTCGTGGTTGGATGCGGTTGGCGCGGCAGTGCATGAACACGGCATGGCCTAGGGGCAACTCCCTAGACGTGTTGCTGGCGACAAATGACCAGCATTTCACCCAATCTATCTGATCGGAGGAGTCGCGCAACGTCACGGCGTTTGAAGTTGCCGAAGCGTGACCCTCTGTCGTGGCATGGTCGCGGTCTGACCAGATGCAGGCGAAAAATTGCGTGCGATTGCTCAGACGGAAGCGGTTGATCCACCGAGACAGATAGGCCGCTCCTCCTTCGGCAGTTCCAGGAGGAGCGGCTCCAGGACTTCGATCAGGGGGTCGAGGTGTGCTTCGTAGCGCCGCCAGGTATGCACCGCCGTCGAATAGATGGGTTGGCGCACCTGTTCCGAACTCGCGGACTTGACCGCCCGTTCGGTTTCGTGAAACCGAAGGCAGCCGTCTTCCCAGGGCAGTTCGCAGTACTCGAGGATTCGCCTGACCTGATCCTCAAGGTCAGCCACGACATCCTCGTACTGGACGTCGAGCACTCTGCCGGGCAGGACCTCGTGCCAATGGTCCATCAGTCGCTGGTACTGCAGGTAGTACTCGCCGAGTTCCACGAGGTCATAGGAGAACGGCTGTCCCTGCGCGAATAGCTGCTTGTAGCTGCCAAGGCAGCTATCGAGCGGGTGGCGCCGGGCATCGATGATCTTCGCGTTGGGCAGGATCAGGTGTATCAGGCCCGCATGCACATAGTTGTTCGGATTCTTGTCCGTGAACAACGGGCGATCGCCGCGGTACCGGCGCGTGCGCCGGATGTACTCGCCGCCGAGGCGCCTGAACCCGTCATCGTCGATGTTCTCGAGGTTCTTCGGATAGCGGGGGTTGAAGGCGCCGGTGATCCGGTCGGCCCTGACCGTCGCGCCAAGGTCGCGCAGTTCGTGGGTCCCGTCCACCATCGAGTGGCTCGACAGGATCTGCTCGATCAGTGTTGATCCGGACCGCGGCAGTCCGACGATGAATATCGGCGCGGGGTCGGGATCGCCGCGGTTCGCGTTGTCGTCGAAAAACTGGCGCGTGAAGATCTCGATGGAGTTGTCGACCATCTCTTCGTTCTCGACGCGATCGTAGAACTCGCTCTCGCGCCGCAACCGGTTGCTGCGGTCGATGTACTCGAATGCCCGGTCGAAGTCCTTGCGGCCCTCGAATTCGAGGCCGAGGGCGTTGTTCAATTGCACCTGCCCGTCGGGCGGTATGCGCTCGTCGCCGACCAGCGCCAGCATGTCGTCGACTTCCGAGTCCTCGAACCGGAACGTCTTGAGGTTCGCCAGGTTCCAGTACGCCTCGGCATGCAGGGGATTCGCCTCGATGCTGCTCCGGAAAGCGGCGATCGCGCCGGCCTGGTCGCCGACGGTACGGCAGACGTTACCCCTGCCGCAGAGCGCGCCGACGTGTTTCGGGTTGATGGCGAGGGCGTCGTCGAAAGCGCGGAGCGCGTCTTCGTGGTTTCCGGCGGACGCGCGGGCGGAGGCCAGGAGCAGGTAGCCGTTGGGCACGCGAGGATCGAGCTTGATCAGCCGCTTCGCGCTGTCGGCCGCCTCGTCGTGTTTCTGCTGCTCGTACTGCACCGTGACGAGGTCCGCCCACGCCTGGTTGAAGCCGGGCGCCACCTCGACCGCGCGCTTCAGCAGCATCTCCGCATCCTGGTACCGCTGCTGGCGCGTGCCGAGCCGCGCCCAAAGACGCATCGCCGAAACATTGTCGGGGTGTCGCCTCAGGATATCGCGGTAGATCCGCTCGGCCTCGACAGGCTTTTCTTCTTTCTCCAGGTTGACGGCCCTGACGATGTCCTGGTTGTCCCGGTCGAGTCGAAGGAACTCGCCCCGCAGTGCCCGGGCCTTGTCCACATGGCCCATGCCCATGAGAACGCGGCCGAGTTTCATGCGCGTCTGCTGCCGGTTGGGGTTGAGTTTCAGGGCCTCCTCGAACGCTTCCGCCGCGGCGGAAAACTCGCGCTTCGCGATGAGCAGATCGCCCCGGGCCTCATGTGCCCGTTCGAACTCCGGGAAGAGGGAAAGCGCCTTTTCGATGTCGCGGTCGGCCTCGTCGAGGCGGCCGAGCCTGGTCAGGGCACGGGCGGACAGGCAAAGAAAGTTCGCATCGTCCGGATAGTGGTCCAGCACGATGGCGCAGATGTTCCGGGCGGACTCGGCTTCTCCGGTCTGCAGGAACCTCTGTGCCCGCTGAAACAGTTGCTGTTGTGGCAAGGGATCTGGAATCTGTGTTCTCCCGGCGTTACTGGATGGCGGCGCGAATGCCCGATGCCTCGACTGCGGCCGGTATGGATTCGAGACTGCCGAGTGACAGCAGGCTCACGCCGGATACTCCCGGAATCGTCGCCAGTTCGTCGAGCATCTCCGCACAGATCTCGATTCCCTCGCGCTCCGGGTCCGCGGCCCGCTCCATTCTCTCGATGATCGGCGACGGCACCAGGGCGCCCCTGACGTTTTGCCTGATCCACCGTGCGGCCTCGGCCGACGGCAGTGGCGACAACGCCATCAGGAAGCTGAGGCGGTGCGTCAACTGGGCCGTGACCATGCGCCGCATGTAATTGCGAACGACGTCCATGTCGAAACAGAGCTGCGTCTGGACGAAGTTCGCGCCGGCATCGCACTTTCGGGTGAGATTGACCGGGGTGAACGTCGCATCCGGATCGAAGATCGTCGCGGTCGCCCCGACCAGGAAGTCGGTCACGAGCGGGACGTCCTTCGCGTCCTTCAACTGTCGCGCGAAGGCCATCATGTCCTGCGGGTGCGTGTCGAAAACGCCCCGCACCCTGGGTTTCATGTGGTCCGGAGCGCGGTCGCCGCGCATCAGCAACACGCTGGTCACGCCGAGCGCGGCGGCGCCGATCAGGTCGCTTTGCAGCGCGATGCGGTTTCGATCCCGGCAGGTCATGTGCAGGATCGGGTCGATGCCTTCGCGCAGCAGCAGGGCCGCGGCCGCGAGGCCCGACATGTGCACCTCTGCGCCCGGGTTGTCCGTCAGTTGCACGGCGTCAACGGCGGGCCAAAGGATCTCCCCCTGCTGGACCAGGGATCGGGCATCCGGCAACCGGGACATGTTCACGTGTGCCGTGACGGCGAAGTCCCTGGTTTTCAGCGCATCCTTGAACGACACGTCAGAAGTCTTCCATGCCGACGACGCGCTTTAGCCAAATGTCGTGGGTCGGGAGCTTCTGCGGTCCGGTGTTGATGGCATCAACAACCTTCTGCAGCACGGCTGGGCGCGGGCGCTGATCGCCAAACCAGGCGCGGCTTTCGTCGCGCAGGAAATCCATGCCGTAGAGCACGGTCTCGTAACTGTAGTGATTCCACAGGCGACCCGTGTCGATGGGGTGCCTGCTGTCCGGCCCGGACTCGAGAGAGGTTTGGGGTTGTCCCGGGAAGAACTGGTCCTCGAAGTCCGAAATCGATGGCGGCTTGATGCGCCAGTATTCGAGTTTCGCCCTGAGGCGGTCGTTGATCCGTTCCGGACGCGCGACCTCGCGCCAGAATTCCGTGTCCCGCCGACGCGTCGTGCAGTAGTGCATGTTGATGAAGTCGAGGATCTCGTAGAAGCGGTTCTCCATGATCCGGTTGAACCGGAAGGCCAGCGGCGCGAGGTCGTCCCCGTAGGGAAAGTGTTCGGCCAGAACGGAGCTTCCGATCTGGCTGAGATAGAGCCCGGTCGATTCCAGCGGCTCGATGAACCCGCCGGAGAGACCGATGGCTACGCAGTTCCCGGCCCACTGCTGCTCGCGTCGTCCCACTTGGAACCTGACGAGGCGCGAGGGCAGGGACTCGGCGTGATCGCCCTCGAACGCGCGCAGTTCCCGTTCCGCGTCTTCCTCGCTGATGAAGGCGCTCGAGTGCACGTAGCCGAGCGAGCGCCGGGTCTGCAGCGGAATGTCCCAGACCCAGCCCGAAGACAGCGCGGTGGCGGTGGTGTAGGGCCGAACGTAGCCGGGGTAGTGGTGGTCGTACGGCACGTTCATCGTGATCGCCCGGTCGCAGAGCAGCCACTGGGAGCAGTCCGAAAACCCGACTCCGAGTTGATCTCCGATGAGTCGCGCCGAGAATCCCGTGCAGTCGATAAAGAGGTCCGCTTCGAGCCGCTTGCCCGACTGCGTCCGCACCGCGGCGATGTTGCCGTTCTCGTGCATGTCGACGCCGACGACAAGGTCGAGGTGGTGTTCGACGCCGCGGGCCGTCGCGTGCGCGGTCAACTGGTGCGCGAACTTCTGCGCGTCCATGTGAAACGCGTAGTCGAGAGACATCCCGGCATCCCTGTTTCCAAGCGTTTTCGGCGCAAGCCCCATCTCGCACAGTACGGGTTGTGCGGACACCGTATTGATAAAGGGCACCGAGCGGTCGCTCATCAGCCAACGCCGGCCCGCATCTTCGGTTCCCGAGCTGTATCGGCTGAACGGATGGTGGAAGAACCCGTGGCGCGAACGTCTCTCCGGGGCGATCAGACCCTGGACTGTTCGCGGTGACTGGGCCGGACCGGCCCCGGTGCCGTTACCCGACTGCGGTCCGTCCAGCCAGTTGACGAAACGTATGGACTGCTTGAACGTCCCGTCGACAGCCCTCAAGAATTCGGTCTCGTCGATGCCGATGGTGGCTAGCGTGCTCCGGATGTTGGGAATCGTGGCCTCGCCGACGCCGATGCGGGGAATGTCCGGCGACTCGACCAGGCTGATGTCCGCGAACTTCCGGCCATCGGTGTTGAGGGTGGCGTTCAGGTAGGCCGCAGCCGTCCAGCCCGATGACCCGCCTCCGACGATCAGGACTCGTTTTGTCTGCATGTCAGGAGCGGCTTGGGTGTTGTGGGGAAGTTGTCGATGGGGAACGCCCGGCGCGTTCGGACTCAATGATCGACCTTGTGAAGCAGCCCAGCGGAGACTCCGTCTGCGATTCCCCGCAGTTGCGTCGCAACCCTGGAATTGTCGGGATGCAGGTCCTTGTGCAGTTGATCGCGCCACTCCCGAAGGAGGTTGAGGGCGCGGTCCAAACCAACAAGCGGCTGGAGAAGGCTGGGGTCGTCAGGATCGTCGATATACGACAGTGCATCGAGTTGACTGCGGTCGAGTTCTCCTTTTGCGATGGCGAGGTCTTCGAACGGAACTGGATCGGACTCGCCGAAACGGACGAAGACAGTATCGTTGCCAGCGTGGCGCGAGATGTCGACTCGTATGCGGCCCGACGTGGCTACGACCGCTGCGGAGATAAACGCATGGTTTGCGGGAACGTCGTTGTCGTAGGCGGAAATATCGACGTCCCAGCCTTCGTCCAGGCCTTCCGCAACATGACAGCGGAACGCCTCGACAGCATCCGGCGGGCGCCAGGCGTGCGAGGAGCGGTCGACGAGCATGGTGGCCTCCCCTAATGCGTCCAGGCGGGTGCGCTCGGGATCCGAACGTGACAGGTACGGAGATGGACCAACTCGCGAAACAGCCAGGTTCCGGGCCGGACGAGGCGCGGGTTCACCGAGAGGACGAAACTGTCGCCGGCGCCGATCATCGCATTCAGGAAGTAGCGGTTGGCGGCCCACGCGGTGTCGGGTCCCATCGTCGCCCATGCCGCGGGACCGACATCGAAACGTCTCGCTCCAAGCTTGTCGGAGAGGGTGATGCATCCCGGAAAGTGCCCCACAGCCGCAGCCTTCGGCTTCGCCTGTGGCCCGGCCCCGCTCGTCGCCCATGGACCAATCGCCGCCGGTCGCTGGTGCTCCCGGGAGGCAATTGTTCCATGCGAGTGCCCCACAGCCGCAGCCTTCGGCTTCGCCTGTGGCCCGGCCCCGCTCGTCGCGCATGGAACAAGCGCCTCCGGTCGCTGGTGCTCCCGGGAGGCATTTGTTCCATGCGAGTGCCCCACAGCCGCAGTCTTCGGCTTCGCCTGTGGCCCGGCCCCGCTCGTCGCGCATGGAACAAGCGCCCCCGGTCGCTCGCGCTCCCCGGAGGCATTTGTTCCATGAAAGTGGCCCAGGACGGTGGTGCTGCTCAAGAATGTCTCACCTCAAGCGGAATGTTGCAGCGAGTGTACCTGCTCTCGGAATGGCGCGGAACCGATAGGGAACCCGTTGCGCCGTAGCCTGGAGCGGGCTCCTTGTGTGAGAAGTTGTGCACCGCCTCCGTAAGCCGGACGCGATAGTCCTCCCGGTCGTCGCAAGCGCGTGATTGACCATAGCGGCGCGCTACGTCCAGCGTCGGCAGAACGGGTGATTTCTGCCACAGGCCCGTTGTCGAAACGCATGTTCAGCGGGGCAACGCCCGCTTTCCCAAGTCCTTGAGAATCTCCCTGGCGGCGTTGTGGCCGGGGATACCCGAAACCCCGCCCCCGGGATGGCAGCTCGACCCGCACATGTAAAGGCCCCCGAGCGGCCCGCGGTAGTCCGCATAGTGGGGCGCGGGCCGTTTGAAGAAGAGCTGGTCGAGGGCCAGTTCGCCGTGGAAGATGTGCCCTTGGGGGAGGTTGACGCGGGCTTCGATGTCCGGTGCCACCATAACTTCTGAGGCGATGATGTCATCCGAAAAGCCGGGAGCGAACCGGTCCAGCGTCCTGAACACGTTCTTGGTGAAGTTCTCCTTTTCGTCCTCCCAGCGGCCGTTCTTCAGTTCGTAGGGCGCGTGGCCGCCGAACAGGTTGACGACGTGCTTGCCTTCCGGCGCCAGCGTGTCGTCGACGATGGTGGGCACCACCGGGGTCATGAACGGGCTCGACGAATACCATCCGTGCTTCGCGTCGTCGTAGGCCTGCTCCAGGTAGTCGATGTCCGGCGCGCAATGGACGTAGGTGGGGTAGGTGAAGTCGCCCAGAGCACCGTCGTCGATCGCCTTCTGCAGGCCGGGGTAGCGGGGCGGGCGCTCGCAGGCGATGTTGATCTTGAATGCGGTGGAGAACGTGCGCATGTTGCGGATGTCCCGCAGCAGTTCGTCCGGCAGGTGCCGCGCCTCGATCATGTTTAGATAAAGGGCTTTCGCGCTCGCATTGGAGACGACGACGTTGGCGTCGAATTCGCGCCCGTCCTTCGTCGCGACGCCGGTAACCCGCCCGTTGGCCACCTTGACCTGTTCGATCCAGGCCCCGGTCACGATTTCCAGCCCGTCCAGGCGACCGGAGGCGGCGATCGCCTCGGTGATCTTTCCCATGCCGCCGCGGATGAAACCCCAGCCGCCCGCGCCCTCATGCTCTCCCATGATGTGGTGCATGATCACGTACGCGGACCCGGGGGTTTTCGGGCCACCGAAGGTCCCGATGGACGCGTAGTAGGCCAGCACGGCGCGAATGCGCGAGTCCTCGAACCAGCGCCGCAGGTAATCGTCTGCGCTCATGGTCAGGATGTCGTAGATCTGAAAGAACTTTCCGCCGATCTTTCGGTACTTCCAGAGGAGCGCCCCTATTTGCTTGTATGTCTTCCAGTCTCTCCTGGTCGGGTCCGGCGGCGTTTCGAACAGCAGTTTCCGGATCACTTCCGCCGCTTCGTACAGGTACGTGTTGAACTCGGGATAGATCGCGGCGTCGCGCTCGTTGAATCGTGCGAACGACGCTTGCGTGCGCGCGACATCGTCCGAGTAGACGATGTAGTCGTCTTCCAGCGGACTGAACATGTCCGAGCAAGGAAGTACCTCGAGGCCGTGTTGCCGGAGGTTGAGTTCGGCGATGATCTGCGGATGCAGGAGGCTCATCAGGTACGAGAACGTGGAGGCCCGGTACCCGGGGTGGAACTCCTGGGTGACCGCGGCGCCGCCGACCATGTCGTGCTGCTCGACCACAACGACCCGGAGTCCCGCCTTGGCGAGATAGGCGCCGCAAATCAGGCCGTTGTGGCCGCCGCCGATGATGACGACATCGTATTTGCGGTGTTCGGGCATGCCGCTAGGGGTTTGGATCGAACACCTCCTGAAGCGTTTCGGCGTCGAGTACGTTTTCGGCCCAGGTCTCCAGATCGGTCACGGAGGCCCCCCGTATCCTGTGGCTGACTTCGGTCGGGAGGAGACCGAATCGCCGCTGGAGCTGCCGTTCCAGGACGGCGCGTTCGCCTTCGGCGCGACCTTGCCGCCTTGCTTCGTCACGAGCCCTTTGAAATGCTCCTGCCATGATGCTGGTTTCCTCGGGATATTGCTGTTGATACCGCCGGAACTCATTGTCCGTGAGGCCGGCGTAGATGTCGATGAACTCCATGTATTTGGCTCGCTTGCCACCGTCCCGCTCCAGCGCCAGCAAGCCGCGGATCGCCTCTGCGTACACCTCGACCTTGCGGTGTTCCGGGCTGTGCATGTTCGGCAGATTGACTCGAGCCACCAGGTTGTCGCTTCGCAGCCACTGCTCGGAGGGTATCTCGTTGAGCTTGCAGGCCAGGTAGTCGAACGTCATGTAGCGTCGCCGCTCGGTGCCCAGTGTCAGCGTCGCCGGCGCTGCGTCGGCGGTGCGCAAGAAGATCGATACGGTCACCACGCGGTCTGTCTCGAACAGCTCGGCGAGGTCGAGGCAATAATGTGCCAACCGGTGCAGAGAGAATCGTCGCCAGTCCGACTCTTCTTCCAGCACGAACAGGATTGCCTCGCGGCGGCCGTCGGTCCACTCGACGAGTAGTGGTACATCGAGTTCGTGGTAGTGCTCGCCCAGACGTTGCTGTAGTTGTTCCTGTCGGGCCGGGATGATCCGCACCGTGTCCTCGGGCACCGGCGCTTCTTCGGCGGCGAAGAACGCCAGCGCATCGCGAGGATAGTCCAGTATCAGGTTCTTGAAGTTCTGATCGTGGCTGACGGGATTCGCCATGCACTGTGCCCGGTGTCTGTTCGATTGAAATGATGGGACAGATGCCAGCGGACAATCCATGGGCGATCGCTGAAATCTCGGTGGGCAATCAGCCCAAGTTTCCTTGGGCAGTAGATATTTGGAGACGTCTGAGCGTGGCCACAGCCGGTGCCGGCGGCCGTCTCTCCATGCAAGATGCAGCCGCCGCTAGTAGAGTTGCTGGCCCTTAGCCGTTGCGCAACGTCATGCTTGAATCCGTCCCTGCCGATCTCGTCTCCCGGACTTGGAGCCGCAGCTTCGCTTCGCCAGACTCGATGCCGGCAGCGGCCGATGTGGTCGTCATGGGCGGCGGCATCATCGGGATCTCCACGGCCTGGTTCCTGGCGAGGGCTGGCATCAATGTGGTGGTCTGCGAGAAAGGCTTCGTTGCCGGTGAGCAGTCGGGCCGCAACTGGGGCTGGGTGCGGCAACAGGGACGAGACGAACGCGAAATGCCGATGATCGTAGAGTCGCTGCGCATTTGGCGGGGACTGGAAGAAGAAATCGGCGAGGACGTGGGCTACAGGGAGGAGGGCATCCTGTACCTGGTCGACGACGACCGCCAGCTAGAGCGGTACGCGGCATGGATGGAATCTGCCGAGGACTACGACATCGGCACGCGCCTCATCGACGGAAGCGAATTGCGGCGCCTTGTTCGCGGTGCGACGGTCCCGTGGCGTGGGGCGCTTTACACCGCCAGTGACGGCAGGGCGGAACCGCACAAGGCGACGCCGGCATTAGCGCGCGCAGCGGTGCGAGAGGGCGCGACAATTCTCGAGTCCTGCGCGGTTCGCGG
The DNA here is from genome assembly GCA_965203615.1 of Candidatus Azotimanducaceae bacterium. GTDB lineage: Bacteria > Pseudomonadota > Gammaproteobacteria > Pseudomonadales > Azotimanducaceae > VXNE01. Next base: position 1,194,251 of record OZ241900.1, on the reverse strand, counting down.
CATCGAGTCGACTGCCGGACGGGTTTCGGCGGTGGTGACGGAGCACGGCACGATCAGGACATCCACCGTGCTCTGCGCCGCCGGCGCGTGGACATCCATGTTCTGTCGCTCACTCGGCATTCGCCTGCCGCAGTTGCGGCTGCGCGGCACCGTCGCCAGAACGGCGCCTGGGGAAGTGGTTTGCGAAGGTGCCGCGATCGGTGCAGGACTGGCGCTCCGCCGCCGACAGGACGGTGGCTACACCGTGGCCGACGGTGCAGTCCTCGATCACGCTATGACCCCATCGACGTTTCGATTCGGCTCGAAGTTCATGGCTGCATTGCTCATGGATGTCAGTGCCACGCGCCTCTCTCTCGGCCGTGAGTTTTTCGAGGAATGGGCGACGCCGAAGAGATGGCCCCTTGACCAGGTATCCCCGTTCGAGCGATGCCGAGTGCTGGACCCCGAACCGAATCCCCGGACGTTGTGGAAGATTCGACGGAGACTGGACGAGATCTTTCCACAACTCGCGGCTACGCCCATCGCCGAGAGCTGGGCCGGCATGATCGAGGCGACGCCCGACATCATTCCCGTTATCGATCAGGCGGAGGAATTACTGGGCTTCTACATGGCTACCGGCTTCAGCGGCCATGGATTCGGCATCGGCCCAGGCGCAGGCAAGGCGATCGCGGGACTGTTGACTGGCGCTGACAGCGGCATCGACCTGAGAGAGTTTCGGCTCGCCAGATTCTTCGACGGTACGCCCATCCGGCCGCAGACTTCCGTCTGATTCCCAAGGAGTCAATCCTCGAAGGGCCAGAGTTCCAGTCCGTGGATGGCGTTCCGGATGTCCATGGTGAGGTTCACTGCACCGACTTTCCGATTGCGGTCCAGGTCGTAGAGGCTGATGGTCGACGGCGAGGAACCGCCGGCGACGAAGGACTCGCCGACGGGACACAGGCCGCGGCCGAAGCCCTGGCGGGCGACCCGGGAGTCGTCGACACCTGCGAACTCAACTTCGTCCGGATCGTATGTCTCGATCCTGAACGCGGAGCTGCTGCCATCGCGGCCGGCGTAGCGGACGCAGTCGCTCTCGGTGTCATTGAACAGCAACCCGTCCCGATAGGGACGGGCGTTATGTGCGCCGGCCGGTAATGAGCAGACTTCGGTGACCGCCATCCTGCTGTCGAGATGCAGGAGCGCATGGGTATGCAGGCCGGAAAAATAAATGCCGGTCTGGTCGACGTGCACCATGTTGATGTGGAACGTGTTGACGGGCCTTGGCCCCATGTTCGAGCACGGATCGAATGCGTGGCCGCCCCACGTGTCGTATGGTTTCTGCAGGTGGAAACCCCAGACGTAATCCTGCTTTTTCAGGTCGAAGGCAAGCAGGCTGTCGAAGCCCGTCGACGTCAGGAACAGGGTCTGTTCCATTCGGCAAATTTCGTGGCAGTGTTTCAGGTACCTGTTCCGGTGGGAGTCCTGTATCCGGAAGTTGCGGTCGTAGCGGAAAAGCTCATCGCTCGCGGCGATGTAGATGTCCTCTCCCCTGAACTCGATGCCGCGCAGCCCGCGGTCGGCGCCACGGCCCTCGAAGTCGATGCCGCTTGCGTTCCAGTCGACGTGTTGCACGACTTCGCGTTTCTCGAAATCGACGGTGTAAACGCCGCCGTGGCTCTCCCCCTGCTGGGTGCCGCGCACGACGGACGTCGCGATGAGTTTCGGTAACTGGATGCTCACGTGCCGGTCATGTCACTACGCGCGGTCAGAAATCTGTTGAGGCCCCTCAGTCCCGGATACCGCTTCGTACCTGAATCTGCGTCAGCCGATGCTCGAAGTAACGCCTAAAGATGACATTGTCGGGCCAAGCATCAGGCTCCTTCCAGATCGCCCCGAGGCGACCCACAAGCCCAGCGATCCAGTCTGCCGCTTGAAGGGTTTGATACCGATGGCTCTCCAATTGGAAGGGTGGTTCGATCAACTGCCGTCTAGGCTCCTTCCCACCGTACATGTTCAGGGCTGCTTCCGTCAGCAGTTCCGTACGTAGCGGATGCTCGTCTAGCGCGAGCAGAAACCGCTCTGGGTCGGTGTGGTCATCGCGGCAGAAGGCGTTCAGGCGTCTGATCGCCTCCGCCAACACGCTCGAGTACATCGCGTTGGCGTCGTGCACACTCGGTTCTGCGGTCTTGCGGATGCCCACGTAGAAGACGCGACCACCCACCGATCCGATCTTGTTCAACAGGCGGTTGGTCGTTTTACGCAGTTCGCGGTAGCGCTGGACGTTTCTGACGGTGTAGAGACTTGAGCCCTTCTTTTCCCACACCGCAGGGTGCTTCCCGGAGCGCTCGATCTCGAAGTTCAGTAGTTCGCATTTGCGTTGGAAAAACCATGTTCCGAAGCTACGGACTTCGTCGGCTGGCATCACGAATCCGGCCAAGCCGAATACAGGACTGTCGTTGTGCTCCGGGTCATCTCGCGCGATGTACGGGCCGACGTGTCCAAACTCGTCCAAATAGGCGATGTACGTCATTCGGGGTTCCAAATACACGAAAGCCCGCACTCACGTGCGGGCCTCGGAAAGAGGGCAGGAATCTCCCAGCGCCTCACACGAGACTTTAGTCCACCATCGATTCTTGAGTCAAACCTTGCCGGCCTTTCGCACACTTTCGTCGCTTCTGCAGTTCTTCTATGTCTCTTTATTCCAGGCTTGCCTCGGGTGGCAATGTTGGACGGGTTGCCTTAGCCTCGCCGGGCATCAGGGCGTGTCGACAGACGCTGGTCTAGGCTGATCGAGACCCAAAACCGAATGCGTAACCAAAGGAAACTTGCGCCGGAGACGCTGAACGCGCAGGCGCTGCGCCAGATCGACGCCGGCACGGGCGGTCTCACGCCGGCCATATTTCCGTCGACGACCTACGTGCGCGACAAGGAAAACTATGCGCTGCTCGACCCGGGTCACAGCTACGGACGCGACGAGAATCCCGGCTTCGTCGTGGCGGAGCAGGTCCTGGCCCGACTGGAAGGGGGAGAGGCGGGCCTGCTCTTCAGCTCCGGCATGTCCGCGGCCATGGCGATCATCCAGTCCCTCAAGCCCGGTGACCGGGTGGTGGCGCCCAGGATCATGTACTGGGGATTGCGCAGGTGGCTGATCGCTTTCTGCGACCATTGGGGCCTTGAACTCGAACTGTTCGATCCCGCCGACCCGGATGCTCTGGTTCGAACCGTCGAGCGGTGCAAGACCAGGCTGCTCTGGATGGAGTCGCCCTGCAATCCGACCTGGGACGTGATCGATATTGCCGCCGCGGCCGACATCGCGCATGGGGTCGGCGCGACACTCGTCGTCGACTCCACGGTGGCGACACCGGTACTGACGCAGCCGATTCGGCATGGCGCCGATCTCGTCGTGCATTCGGCGACGAAGTACCTGAACGGCCATTGCGACGTGGTCGCGGGCGCCGTCGTGACCGCGCGAAAAGACGAGCTATGGGAAGGCATCCGCCATGTGAGACTTCACGGCGGGGCCATCCTCGGAACATTCGAGGCCTGGCTGCTGCAGAGGGGCATGCGCACGCTCTTTCTCCGTGTGCGAAAAGCCTCGGAATCCGCATTGGCGATTGCCCGGCACTTCGAAGGCCACCCCGCACTCAAGGCCGTGCTCTATCCGGGTCTGCCCAGCCACCCCGGACACGAAATCGCCAAACGCCAGATGGAGGGCGGGTTCGGCGGCATGCTGTCGCTACGCGTGCAGGGCGACGCGGGAAAGGCGTTGGACATCGTCAAGCGATGCGGGGTATTCACCCGGGCGACGTCCCTGGGCGGCGTCGAGAGCCTGATCGAACACCGCTATTCGATCGAGGGCGAGAACAGTCCCATTCCCGAAGATCTCGTGCGCCTGTCCATCGGTATCGAGGACGTGAACGACCTGATCGCCGATCTTGAGCAGGCGCTCGCGTGACGTGAGCCGGAACCCGCGCTACGACATCCTGTTCGAGCCGGTGCGGATCGGCCCCGTCACCGCGCCGAACCGCTTCTACCAGACGCCCCATGCCCTAGGCACCGGCAACGCCATGCCGCACACGCGCGCGGCAATGCGGGAAGTGCGCGCCGAAGGCGGCTGGGGGGTGGTCAACACCGGCTACTGCTCCATTCATCCGAGTTCCGACGACGCGCCCTTGCCGTACTGTCGCTTGTGGGACGACGACGACATACCGGTCCACTCGCTGATGGTCGATGCGGTACATCGGCATGGGGCACTGGCCGGCGTCGAGCTATGGCACGGGGGGAGCGATCCGGGCAACCGGTTCACCAGGGTGACGCCGATGTCCCCGTCCGGCGTTCCCGTGCACCGCACTTATCCAGGCTGGATGGGCCTGGCGACACCCCGGCCGATGGACTTGCGGGACATACGCGAACTGCGCGGCTGGTACGTCGACGCGGCGCGGCGTGCGAGGTCCGCCGGATTCGACATCGTCTATGTCTATGCAGGTATGGGCTATACGCCCTACGAATTCCTGCTGCCGCAGCGCAACAGGCGCACTGACGCGTATGGCGGCAGCCTCGAAAACCGAACTCGGTTCCTCCGGGAAGTCCTCGAGGACATGAAGGAGGCGGTTGGCCAGACCTGTGCCGTGGCCGTGCGATTCAGTTCCGACGCGCTCCTCGACGTAGCGGGCGAATCACTCCCTTCGGAAGCGCACGAAGTCGTTTCCCTCCTGGCGGAAATCCCCGATCTCTGGGATGTGAAATCGGCGGACTGGACCGTCGAGACCGCATCGGCCCGGTTCAGCGAGGAGGGCGCGCAGGAGCCCCTGATCGATTTCGTCAAGCCGTTGACCACGAAGCCGGTCGTCGGCGTGGGACGCTTCACGTCGCCGGACGAGATGGTGAGGCAAGTGAGACGCGGCATCGTCGACCTGATCGGCGCCGCCCGCCCGTCCATCGCGGACCCATTCCTGCCGAGGAAGATCGACGAAGGCCGCGAGGACGAAATCCGCGAGTGCATCGGTTGCAACATCTGCGTCTCCTCGTATCACGACGGTGTTCCGGTCCGTTGCACCCAGAATCCGACCATGGGGGAGGAGTGGCGGCGGGGCTGGCACCCGGAGCGCATCCCGCCCGGGAATCCCGAAACTCGCGTATTGATCGTCGGCGCCGGGCCGGCCGGACTCGAATGCGCCAGAGCAATGGGGCAGCGCGGCTTCAAGGTGACACTGGCCGAAGCGCGGGAGGAACTCGGCGGCCGGGTCACTATCGAGTCGACGTTGCCGGGCCTTGCGACGTGGGCGCGTGTCCGGGATTACCGGACAAACCAGATTCAGACCATGGCGAACGTCGATGTCTATCGGGACAGCCTGCTTACGGCGCAGGATGTTCTCGACTTCGGCTGCGATCATGCCGTGATTGCAACTGGCGCGCTATGGACGAGGGAGATACTCGGTCCTGACGGCGACCCGGCGCCGGGATTCGACGGTGACGCCGTCTACACGCCGGATGACATCCTGGCCGGAGTCGAACTCGATGGTCCCGTGGTGATCTACGACTTCGATCACTACTACATGGGAAGCTGTCTCGCCGAGCTTCTGCGGCGGCGCGGCCATGACGTCACCATCGTGACGCCCGCCAGCGCCGTATCCGCCTGGACGTTCATGAACAACGAACTGGTCAGGATCCGCGAGCGGATGATCGAACTCGGCGTCGGCATCGTCACGGAACACCGCGTCACGGACTTCCGCGACGGTGCTGCACGCGTGAGTTCCGTCTATCGTGGTGGCGAGGAAAGCGCGTTGCCATGCGAGTCACTGGTCGTGGTCGGCGTCAGGGCCCGAAACGATGCGCTGTTCCGGGAGCTGACCGCAGACCCGAGTCGAATCGCCGACGCCGGCATCGCCTCGGTGCGAAGCATCGGCGACTGCCGGGCGCCGGGTGCCATCGTGCATGCGGTCCATTCCGGACATGAGTGTGCTCGGATGATCGATGCGGACGACAACGATGAGCCCATCGTCTGGGAGCGGGCCAGACTCTGATAGCAGTCGCTATTCCCGGTGCGGTTTCTAGCTCGATTCGCGCCGCTTCAGGCGAGCGAATACCACGTTCCCCGTCCGGCTCCGTGCCGTCTGAGATGGCCCGCTGCCAAAAGGGCTTGTATGTGCCCCTTGATCGTATTGCGACTGGTGCCAGTGACCTGTACGGCATCGGCGACGCTCACTCGGCCCCTGTCGCGGGCGGTGTCGAGGATCTGGACGGACAGTTCCGGGAGATCGCCCAGGATGAGCCGTTCGCGGTCGATCCGTTGTCGCAGGCGGTCCTTCTGTCGGTTCAGGGTAGTGAGGAAGTAGACAAGCCAGGGTTCCCAGTCGGGCGACTCGGATCCAAGTGTCCCTTGGGTCCTCCGTAACGCGAGGTAATAGGCCTCCTTGCTTTGCTCGACGACGCTCTCCAAAGAGCTGTAAGGCACGTGCGCATAGCCTGCGCGCAGAAGCAACAGGGTGGTGAGAATCCTCGAAAGGCGGCCGTTGCCGTCCTGGAACGGGTGTATGGCGAGGAATGTGGCGACGAAGATTCCGATGACGAGGAGAGGATGGAGTTCGTCGTGATCGAGGGCGTTGCGCGTCCAGTCGATCAGTTCTCCCATGCGGAAGGGCGTCTCGAAGGGTGTCGCGGTTTCGAATACGACGCCCAGGCGCTGACCGTCCGGATCGAATGCTTCGACGTGGTTGGGTAGCGTCTTGTAAGCGCCCCGATGACGGGTGTCCTTCTCGGAGTACTTGAGCATTTCGAGATGAAGTTGCCTTACGTGATTCTCGGTGAGGTCGATAACCCGCCAGTTACCCAACACCATCTCCACCGCGTCGGCGTAGCCTGCGACCTCCTGTTCGTCGCGGGTGGCGAAGGACTGGATGTCAAGGTGCGCGAGCAGGCGTTCGACATCCCTGTCGGTGAGAGCGGCACCTTCGATTCGGGTTGAGGCACCGGAGCTCTCAATGGTCGCCACGCGCTGAAGGCGGGACAGCCGATCGGGCGCGACCCGGCTGATCGCATCCCACGCACCCTTGAACTCGTCGACCTCGGCAACGAGGCGGAGGAGTTCGTTGGTCACTGCGGGTGCTGAAGCGGAGAATCGCTCACCCGTTTTGTCATCCATTTCCATCCGATAGATCATGCCCGGACCGTATCCAATTTTCCATCCGTTTTCATCCGATTGATCTGAATTCCAGAATGGATAGGCACGTGCTTCGATCGCCTAATCGAGGATCGAAGCCCCACGGCCACTAGTCGGGACTCGCCAAACCGACCAGTTGTTCTGCCACCTTTTCGGTGTGTTGTCTGTTTCCAGACAAGCCCATGTGTTCCGTCTCAGCCCACCAGAGATAGTCAAACACCTCGTAAGCGGGTTCCCTGCGGATCAAGAGCCTGTAAATCGTGGGGATATATGAGTCATATTCATCCTGAGCACGTGGAATGTGGCCGACTCCGATAGGGTCCCATTCCTTCATTAGGATGCTGCGTATGGCGTCGTGTAGAGTCCTCGCCCGCTCCAGATGCTTGGACATTTTTTGGATTCCCCCTGGCAACTAGACGCGCGACCGCCGAGTGAGGTTGTCCATTCGACCGGATTTGACTCAGCTTAGCATTCAAGAGCGATGGGTATTCATCGGGCCCGGTAGGCGCGACGGATCTTTATCGGACCGCGGAGGATCTGCCCCCGCACCTGCACGATGCTGGTTTCGGCATCGGTGGGCAGATCCTGTATGGCGTCAAGGACGTTGATCCCGCGGACGACCCGCCCGAACGTGGCGTATCCAAATCCGTCCCGACCGGGAACGCTAGCGCCGGTGTCCAGTTCCGGGTTGTCGCTTAGGTTGAAAAAGAACTCTGATGACGCCGTGCCGGGGTCCAGGCGCGCCAGTGCGATGGTGCCGCGTTGATTGGAAATGCCGGTGGTCTCGGTGGTCTCGTGGCTGACCGGAGGAAACGGAGCGCTTGGGCCATCCAGGTAAGGGCTGTGACCGGACATGGCCGCGGTTAACAGCCCGCCCTGCACGACGCCTATCGTCCCCGGCCCCGATTTGCGTGCGGAGCGATAGATTTTGGCCCCGTCGTAGTGTCCCCCGTCCACTTAGGTGAGGAAGTTGCCGGCCGAGATGGGCGCGCGGTAGGGATAGACGGCGATCTCGATGTCACCGAGGGTCGTCTGGAACAGGACCCGGACTACCGGCCCGTTGGGCGAGGACGCGACACCTGGCTGTTCGCTCGTGCCCGGTGCTGTAGCTGCAGCGAGGGCCAATGCCGCCCTTGCCGCCCGGTTGGTGAGGGCCATCGTCTTGTCCTCCGTCAGCTTCGCATTTTCGCCGCCTTCGGGTCGTACGGTGGTTCCGGGAGAATTCGTGCGGGTCTCCGCTGATCCACGACATGCGCCGAGAATTCCTCGTCCGCGCGTTCGAGGAACGGTGTCTTGAGATATGCCAGCGCAAGGCTTTTCTCCACCGTGTGGCCATAGGCGCCCGAAGTCACGAATCCTGCGTAGTCGTCCTTGTGAAAGACGGGCTCATAACCCCACGCATCGGCGTCGATGGAGTCGATCTCGAGCGCGACCAGCTTGTGTGGGTGCTCGGCCTCGCGGTCGGCCAGCGCAGCCTCGCGACCGATGAAGTCCGGCTTGTCGTAGGCCACCCATCGGTCCATTCCGCACATCGCGGGCGTGTAGTCAGGCGTGAACTCTCTCGACCAGATTCCGAAGCTCTTCTCCATGCCGAGCGAGACCAGTGCTCGGGTGCCGAAGGGCCTGATTCCGAACTTCGCGCCTTCGTCCATAAGGAGGTCGTAGACGCCACCGGCATAGGCGGGCGGCACGTAGATTTCGAAACCGAGTTCCCCGGTGAAGGAAAGCCGGGCGACCAGGCAGGGGGCGATGCCGACATCCATCCGGCGCACGGTCATGAAGCCCATGTCCTCCCGTTCCACGTTGCCCGACGCCACCGCCCGCATCAGTTCCCTCGAGCGCGGTCCGGCGATGGCGATGGTGGTCAGATCTTCAGAGCGATTGACGATCCGAACGTGCCGGTCGCCCACATGCTGCTCGAACCAGAGCATGTGGAATTCCTGCAGGTAGCCGGAGCCGACGATCATGAACCGGTCGGCCGCCAGCCGCATGATCGTCAGGTCGCCCTTCATGTGCCCGGAAGGCAGGAGCATCGGACCCATGCGGATTCGGCCGATGCGGGGCAGTCGGCTCGCGAACAGGTGATCCATGTATTCCACCGCATCCGGACCGGAAACCTCGTACCTGGCGAACGAGGCCCCGTCCAGGATGCCGACGCCTTCCCGGACGGCCACACATTCCTCGCCCACGGGGCCGTGCGCGTTCGAGCGCCGGAAACTCGGTGTCTCCACGGGGTCGGTGCCGGGCGGTGCGAACCATAGCGGAACTTCCAGCCCGTAGGACTCGCCGAACACGGCGTTGGACCGTGCGAGGCGATCGTGCAGCGCCGACACCTTGCTCGGCCGCGCGGCGGGCCACTCTTCGTTGGGACACAGGATCGTGAACCGGTTCTCGTAGAACTCCCTGGCCTTTTCTTTGGAGTACGCCGCGGTGGCGAACGGGCCGAAGCGGTTGACGTCCATGGCGAAGATGTCGCCTTCGGGTTCGCCGTTGATCATCCACTGCGACAATGCCAGCGCGACTCCGCTGCCCTGGCTGAATCCGGCCATGACGCCGCAGCAGGACCAGTAGTTGGGCACGCCGCGCACGGGTCCGACGAGGGGATTGCCGTCCGGCGCGAACGTGAAGGGACCGTTGACGATGCGTCGGATTCCGGCCTCGGCCACGGGAGGGAATCGCTCGAAGCCTTTCAGCAGGGCGGTTTCCAGATCGTCCAGCCGGGGCACGAGCAGGTCGGTTTCGCCGAAGTCCCACGGGGTTCCGTCCACGGACCACGGCGTCGAGTCCTTTTCGTAGACGCCAAGGAGCACGCCTTGCTGCTCCTGGCGCAGGTACATCTCGCCGTCGAGGTCGAGTACCAGCGGCAGTTCGCCGTCGAATTCCGCGAGTTCCCGGATCGGTTCTGTCAGGATGTAGTGATGCTCCATCGGCATGATGGGCACGTGGACGCCAGCCATCGCTCCCACTTCGCGCGCCCAGAGGCCAGCCGCGTTGATCACGTGCTCGCACCGGATATTCCCCTGGTCGGTGACCACCGTCCAGGTCGCGTCGGGACCCTGGACCAGGTCCTCGACCTTGGTGTTGAGATAGATTGCAGCACCTGCCTTGCGCGCTGCGATGGCCATCGCCTGTGTCGAGCCATAGGGGTCGATGTGGCCTTCGTTGCCGTCGAACAGTCCGCCGATCACGCTCCGTGTATCCATGATCGGGCACAGCTTCCGGATGTCCTCGGGGGTGAGGAGTTCGCTTTCGATCCCGAGAACGCGGTGGCGCGCGTGTTCGTAGCGGATGACTTCCCAACGCTCCTTCGTCGCTGCGACCTGCACGCCGCCGGTCACGTGCATGCCGGTGTCCTGCCCGCTGATCTCCTCGACTTCCCTGTAGACGGAGATCCCGTACGCCTGCAGTCTCGCGACGTTGGGGTCGGTGTTCATCGCATGGAACCCGCCGGCAGCATGCCAGGTGGAACCGGCGGTCAGTTGCTTTCTCTCGACGAGGACGACGTCGGACCAGCCCAGCTTCGTGAGGTGATAGAGCACGGACGTGCCGACGATGCCGCCGCCGATCACGACGACGCGGGCATGTTGTTTCATTTCAAGTCACGTGTGTTCTTTTTCGGTGTTCATCCTGACGGCCGAAAGAGTCGCCGGTCCCATGGGACCGGCGTTTCGGGGCTGACCGCAATACGAGATGCGTCCGGGTGGTCCGGATTGATCAGCACGTTGCGTTCAAGCGGCGCTACGGAACTCGGTACGACCATGACGGCAGAACTACTACTACGGAGCCAGTTCGAGCCGAGGGCGCGAGCAATTGTCGGGTCGTCACCATCCCAGCCGAGTGGCAGATCGTCGACAGTCCACTCACGGCTCGAAACCGACTCGGGTATATCGATTTGGACAAAGTGCTGGTTGGGCGGCAAGCGTAGCGTGTAGACGAGTTTCTCTATCAACGCCGTCGAATAGTGCTCCGAAGCGTAGATTAGGGGCTGTCCGGAGTCGTTCCAACGTCCGGGAAAGATCGCGGCTCCGCTTCCATCGTAGACAGGGAATCGGCCGGTAGGGTCGCCAATCCGGTATGCCGTAATCGAGTGGACTTGAGCATGGTTAGATGGCGACGCCCGCCTCCGCCTGTCCGATCATCTGAACAACGAGTGCCGAGCCGTCCGCAGACTCCAACGCGACCTCACGGGGTGTCTTGCCTGAAAGAAGAGGGTGTGGTTGATCGAGAAACCACTCGGCGGCTTCGTGGTCATGCCAGAGCCTTAGCGCCGCATCGTACACGGGGTGGAGCCGTTGCTCTTCCAGGGGAGACTTGAAGTTGGTCACGAAATGCATCATGCCGGACTGGTGTTCTGACTGCGACATTGCGGGATTCCTCGGCCGGCCAAACTACCGGATCGCACTTACACTATCCGGTGACCGTGGGAAGTCAAGCACGACGCGGGTCGAAGACGGCATTCAGGCCCGATTGGCGGACCGGGAACCATGGTGCCGATCGTGATGACAATCGAATTGCCGTTGGATAGAGTCTCAGCAATCTCCCACGTTGCCCCAATGACATGGATATCGGCGTACCGCTTCGCGAACTCGGGGAAGTCGATTCGACACCCCTGCGCGAGGCCGTCCTCGCCCAGGAAGAAGCCGCCTGGCTCGAGTCCGAGTATCGCCAGCGGACCTATCACCACCACGACCAGACCCATTCCATCGTGATGGTCTTCACGGACGGTTCGAACTGGCCAAACAGCGCCGTGCAGAAGTGCCCGGGCTGGGAACGCCTGTCGGATACCGCCGTGCCCCTCATGCAGGAGATCATCGGCAGGCACTATCCCCAGGGCGGCGAGGTCATCCGCGCCATGGCGGCCAAACTGCTTCCCGGCGGCAGGATCAGGACGCATGCGGACGTGCATCCGTCGTTCCGTTGCGGTCATCGCATCCACGTGCCGATCACGACGAATCGCCGCGTCTGGTTCACGATCGACGGCCGTCCCTATCAACTGGAAGAAGGGCAGGCCTACGAGGTCAACAACCAGAAACAGCACAGCGTCGCCAACCGAGGCGCCGAAGAACGCATCACCTTCATCTTCGACTACATTCCGCCGGGGCCGCTGAAGTATCCGCCCGGCGGGGAGAGACCGAGCGGCGCCTGATTATCGTCAGCTTCTTCGCGCTCCCCGCGTGTCGGGGTCGTCTTGCGGCGTCCCGAGGACTTCGATCAGCGGCCCAAGGTGCTTCTCGTAGCGTTTCCAGCGGTCGACGGAGACCTTGTACACCGGGTGCCTGACCTGGATGTTGCTTGGACTCATGATGGCCCGGGTGTTCTTGTAGAACTCGAGACACCTCGCATCCCACGGAAGGTCGAGATAGTCGACCAGATCCCTGCTGACGCCCTCGGGGTCGCGCACCAGTTCCTCGTAGCGCACCTCGAAGATTCCGTCGGGAAAGAGGGCTTCCCAGTGGTCCATGAGGCGCCGGTAGTCGAGGTAGTACTGGCCGAGTTCCCGAAGGTCGAAGGAACAGGTCAGCGCCTGGAAGTAATGGAAGTAGAGGGACACGCAGGTGTCGAGCGCGTTGCGGGTGCAATGCACGATATAGGCGTTGGGAAAGAGCGTCTTGATCAGCCCGATGCGGACAAAATTTCCGGGCAGCTTGTCGACGACGCGTGCGGCCGTGTTGGACCGCAGCCGTAGTTCTTCCAGGTACCGGGCGGAGAATTCATCCACGATTTCCTGATCGATGAGGGACATGCACTCGGGCGCGGGTTTCTCTGATCGGAACCGGTGGGCGATGGCGTGGTTGACGCCAGCGAACGCCTCGAGTTCGCCCGCGCCATGGATCGAGCCGTGGCTGGCGAGAATCTGCTCGACGAGGGTAGTGCCGGACCTTGGCAGCCCGACGATGAAGACAGGCAGGTGGGAGTCGCATCCCACGCCCCGTTTGCGTTCGAAGAAGTCCTTCGAATACGTCTCGATGAGCTTCTCGAACCGCCGCGTATTGTCGCGGGGATCGTAAGCGAGCGATCGGCGCTTGAGCGCATTGGCTTGCCGGTAGTGATCGAATGCGAGATCAGACGCCGCGTGGGTGTCGAGGACATTGCCCAGGGCGAAGTGGCAATGTATCGCGTCGTCCTCCGGCAGCGTCGGGTCGTCGAGGAGTCTGCGAATCCTGGGAATCAGGTCGAGCGGTGGCCGTATCATCGACAGGTGGTAGTAGGCGGCGCCGCAGGCGGGTTGGATCGCCAGGAACTGGCTGAGGTGCCTCGCAGCGTAAGCCATTCTCCCCTCCTGCCTCAGCGTCAGCGCCAGGCTGATGTGCGTGTCGACATCGTCGGGCATGTAGTGGATGGCTTCCTGGATCTGTTGCATGGCCTTCACCGTCCGCTCGAGTTGTCGATAGACGAGCGCGAGGTCGATGCGGGCCTTTGCATAGTCGGGACGCAGGTCGATGGCCTTGAGGAGGCAGTCCATGGCCCTCTGCGTCTGCCCCATTCGATGCAGGACCGCTCCCAGGTGTCTGTGCAGCACGGCGTTGTTGGGCAGGACCTCGAGGGTTCGCTCGTAGAGCGCAGCGGCGTCGGCAAAGAGCTGTGCCGCGAGGTACACGTTTCCGAGCTTTGTCGTCGTGGCGATGTCGTCGGATTGCAGCGCGAGTGCTCGGCCGTAGGCCCCGGAGGCCTCCTCCAGGTGCCCGAGCCGCGTACACGTATCGCCTAACTGGATTTGCGCCGCGCGATTGTCGCCGTCGATGGATGTCGACTTGCGCAGATGTTCGCGGGCCTGTTCCGTTCGACCGAGCTGATTGAGGACGAGACCCAGGTGGTAATGCGCGCGCGCGTGCTCCGGCTGCAGGTCAAGGAAAGTCTCGTAGTATTCGCGGGCCGCCTCGAAGTCCTTCTGTTCGTGGGCGATCATGCCAAGCATGAGGACGGCGTCCGCCCGCTGTTCTTTCTCCAGTATGCGCCGACACTCCTGCTTCGCCTGCTGCAGGCGGCCGTTCCGGTAGTGCTGCTGGGCCATGTAGGACCAGGAAGCGATTTCGTCCCGTCCCCGGCGGCCCTTCTCGTGTTCCGTCACGAGAGATAGTTGAAATCGAAGGCATCGCCCCGCGAGACGACGTGGCCCATGGACGGGGAGGGGAAGTGCGCGGTCAGCACCAGGGTGTCGGTGTCGCAGTGATCCCTGAGGAACTGCTTGCGCGTAGCGGCCGAGGCGGCCAGGTCGTAGTCCGAGTTGCAGGTCCAATCCGGCTGGGCCAGTTGCAGCGGACTGTGGATCAGGTCTCCGCACATGGCGGCGCGATGCCGGCGTGACTTCACGTGAATGGCCACGTGACCCACCGAATGGCCCACCGTGGGTTCGAGCCAGATCTCGTCGTCGAGCGCATAGTCGAGGTCGACCAGCACGGCCTGCTTCGCGTCCGCGATCGGCTCGACGTTGTCGATGAAGATCTGATGGTATTCCTCCTCCATCGCGAGGTACTCGTCGCGCGCGAAGACGTACTTCGCGTTCGGGAACGTCGGCACCCAGCGGCCGTCGACCAGGCGCGTGTTCCAGCCGCAGTGGTCCGAGTGCAGGTGGGTGCAGAAGACGTAGTCGATGTCCCCGGGGCCCACCCCCGCCGCCTGTAGATTGCGGAGCCAGACTTCGTTTGATCGCTGGTGCCACTCGGGCGGCTCGGCGTAGCCCTTGTGGCATCCGACGCAGGTGTCGATGAGGATGCAGTGGTGCCGGGTGCGAACGAGGTAGGATTGCACCGGCATCACCATGCATCCGGTCTTGGGGCAGAGTGCATGCGGAGTGAGGCGGGCGCGATAGGGCTCGACGGCCGCGTCGGTGGCCTCGTCGAAGAACTCGGACGGGTGATAGACGGGAACCTCGTGCTCGACGATGCGCTGAACGGTCACGTCACCCAGTTGGACTACGGCCATGGTCCCCTTCCCGTGGAACGGCCGGCAATCGCCGACACCGGCGAAGAATATCATCGGACATGGACGACGCGACCGGAGCCCCGATTTGTGCAACCATTCTCTTGCATGAGCGAGCAGCCTGTCATTTCCATCCGGGGCGTTTCAAAACACTTCGACGCCGTCGCCGCCGTGGATCAGGTGGACCTGGAGATCCGTCGCGGCGAGTTCTTCTCGGTGCTCGGACCCTCGGGATGCGGCAAGACGACGCTGCTGCGCATGCTCGCGGGCTTCGAAGCGCCCACCGCTGGCGAGATAGACATCGACGGCCAGGCCATGTCCGCGATACCGGCATACCGCCGTCCGACGAACATGGTGTTCCAGAACTACGCGATCTTCCCGCACCTGGATGTGGGCAAGAACATCGCCTTCGGGCTGCGAAAGTCCACGAAACTGTCGAAGTCCGAGATGAGCGCCAGGGTGGAGGAGATGCTGGAGCTGATCAAGCTGCCGGGCTACGCGGGCCGCACCGCAACGGAACTCTCCGGGGGGGAGCGCCAACGCATCGCGCTCGCCCGGGCGTTGATCATGCAGCCGAAGGTGCTGTTGCTCGACGAGCCCCTCGGCGCGCTCGACAAGAACCTTCGCGAACAGATGCAACTGGAGCTCAGGGCCTTGCAGAGGTCGGTGGGCATTACGTTTGTCTTCGTCACCCACGACCAGGAAGAGGCGCTTACGCTTTCGGACCGCATTGCCGTCATGGCGGCCGGACGCGTGCTCCAGGTGGATTCGCCGGTCGGCCTTTACGAGCGGCCCAATTCCAGTTTCGTGGCCGGCTTTATCGGCACCACGAACCTGTTCCACGGTCGCGTGAAGAGCCGCGAAGACGGCGCCGCGATTGTCGATGCTGGCCCGCTCGGAACGGTGCGCACGGGATGCGATACCGGGACCACTGAGACTGGCGGCGAAGTCGTTGTCGCGATTCGCCCGGAGAAGCTGGAACTGCACCTCGCCGTGCCTTCAGGCCGTGGCAACGTGTTGCAGGGCCGCATGGGTCCAGCGGCGTACCTTGGGGACCGCAGCCACTTCCACGTACGTCTTGCCGGCCGCGAAGAGCCGGTAGCGGTGGCGGTGCAGAACACGGAAGCACCCATGGCGGCGGACCCCGCGGCGATCGACCAGCCGGTCTGGCTGAGCTTCAACGACCAAGCTGTAGTGTTGCTCAAGCCGGGCTGACGGACGTCTCCTGTCACCTCTCGGGCGGCTGAGCGGTGTGTTCGACCAACGGTAGCCCCTCCGCAAGGGCCGCGGTGGAAAGCGCACGGTCGAGGGTGGCAAGGGGAGAGTCGGCGCGCATGGCCAACTCGAGGTAGAGCGCGTCGTAGACGGACAGTCTGCGCGCCCGTGCCAATGCGAACGCCGTATCGATATCCGGCACCGAATCCGTCCGCACCGGCAGTTCTCTGACACGGCGCAAGCAGTCGTCCACCTCGTCTGATCGCAACCGCCCCCGACGTTCTGCGCCGAGCAGTGCGCTCCGCACCTCGACGTGCCAAACGTGCGGAACCTGCGCTGTCTCCGTCTCGATCCGCGCCAACGCTGCCCGCGCACGCGGGTCGTCTTCGTCGTCGAGTAGCCATGCAACCATGACCGACGCGTCGAGCACGAAGCTCACCAGCGACGGCCTTCGCGAACGAGTTCCACGATTTCATCTGTCGTCATTCCAACGGGGCGTCGCCGTTTGCGCCACGCTCGAAATCGCTCCACCGCCGCTCTTTGCGCGACGCCGTCCTGGTCGGGTGCCGGAGTGAGGTGCGCGACAGTTTTGCCGTGACGAGTGATTGCCACGGTCTCACCATACTCTACCGCACGCAGAAGCTCCGCCAAGTGCGCCTTGGCCTCGGTAGCCATCACTTCACGCATACTGCGATCTCTAACCGGTCATTATGACCGCATAGAATAGCATGCGAGCGCTGGCAACAAGGTCATCGACCGGGCAACCTCCCATGGATATGCGGCGGCGGCAAGTCCGGTGCAACGTGGATCATCGGCTATACTGCAAGGCAGCGACGGAACGGTCATGCTCGTCAAGATCACATCCAAGCGTCAAGTCACTTTCCCAGCCAAGGTATTGAACGCGATGGGCGTGCGCCCTGGCGACCGGCTGTTGATCGAGGAAGGCGCGGACGGGTTCCTGTTGCGTTGTCAGCGAGTTGATCCAACGCGGCTGGGGTCTCCGAGAGCGTTGGCGGAAGGCAAGCCGCCACTCGACATGACGACCTTCCGCAAGCAGCCGCTTGATCCCGCGCTTCGGAATTGACACCTCCATACTGGTTCGCTTTCTTGCGGCGAATCCGGAACCGGAATTCGCGCGTTGCGTGTGGCGGCTCAAGCTGCTGGTCGCCGGCATGGACCCTGCGCGGTGTCATCCTGCTGATCACCGTCACGCCGGCCATCGTCGCGCCCGGCGTGTTGTTCCCCTATGTCGTCGGCAAGGCCACGTTCGCTCGAGCGCTCATCGAAGTCGCGTTCGGACTCTGGCTCGCGCTGGCCCTTCGCCATGCGCCCCTGCGGTTGCCCTGGCGCCCCTGGGCCAGAGGGGGATCGTGGGTTCTCGTGGCCTTCGCGGCGTGGCTCGCCGCGTCCCTCGTCTCGGCTCTGGCCGGCGCGAGCCCCGCGCGGAGTCTCTGGTCCACCTACGAGCGAATGCAGGGCGTCGTCGATCTCGGCCACTGGTTCGTCCTCGCCGTGGTGGCCGCGTCGGCGCTCAGGGACGCCCGCGACTGGCGTCTTTTGTTCACATGCAGTGTCGCGGTGGGCGCGACGGTCTGCGCGTGGGGGTTGTTGGACTACTACGTCTTCGACGGCGCGCCGGATGACGGCCGGCTGCGCGCCTTGCTGGGCAATCCGAACTATCTCGGCGCCTACCTGACGATCAACGCGCTGATCGGCACCGGGCTGCTGATCGATTCGCTACGCGGGGCTCCGAACGGCTTCGGCTCGGGCGGGGCTGGACTGGCCCGGGCGTGTCTGCGGACGTTTTTGCTCGGTGCCGTCTGCCTGAGCGTGGCGGCGATGTGGCTCACGGCATCGCGGGGCGCGCTGGTCGGTCTCGCCGTCGGCGCAGCGGTGCTGCTGCTGGTCGCCGGTTCGGGCGCCGCGCGCCGGCATATTTACGGCACGGTTGCCGCGGCGCTGGTCCTCTGCCTCGGCACCGCGACGTGGCTCGCGAGCGTCGAGACCGATCAGACCGGCGAGCCCGACGGCATGCTGTCGCGCCTCGCCGACCTCGGCCCTGACGACCCCAGCAGCCGCCGGCGCGCGGCGGCCATCGGCGCGGGGTTGAGCGGCTTCGCGGAGCGACCGCTGCTCGGCTGGGGTCCGGAGAACTTCGTCGTGGCCTGGGGCCGGCACGCGCGTCCCGGGCAGGGCCTGGGCGAGCACTTCGACCATGCGCACAACAAGCCTGTCGAAGAACTCGCCACCAAGGGCGTATTGGGTTTCGCCGCCTGGGTCCTGCTGTGGGTCGCGCTCGCACGCGCGCTCTACCGCGCCGTCGGCGGTCGCCGCCGAGACCCTCCGTCCATGCCGGCTGCCGGGGCGGCCGCCGCGCTGGCGGCGCTGTTCGCGCAGGGCCTGTTTCTGCCCGACACGCCGGCCAACAACATGCAGTTCGCCCTGCTCGTCGCCTTTGTCGCCGCGCTGGAGTTGCGCGGCGCACCGTGTCCTGCCGTCCCGGATCGAGGACGGCGCGGCGGTTTCGCTGGCGCCTTGTCCCTGGCGCTGACGCTCTGCCTGATCGCCGCCGCGCTGTACGCTGTCGCATACCGGCCGCTCGCGGCCGCGCGGATCGCCGCCGCCCACCTGCCCACCGACGCCGGAACGGTGTCGGCGGAATCGCTGACAGGCATCGCGCGGGCCGTGGATGCGTTCCCGCCGCTCGGGAACTACCTCCGGCTGCGCATGTTCGCGGGCGCCGATCTGGCTTCCGTGCCCGACGAGGACTTCCGGCGCGCGTTGGCGATGATCGAGGCGCAGGGCCGGGCGGCGGAGCGCGTCGAGCCGTGGAACTGGCGCGTTCCCGCGATGCTGGCGCTCGCCTACGACTCTGCCGCGGCGCGCGACGCCCGGTACGGGGCGGCTGCGGCCGCGCAGGTGGATCGCCTGCTGAAGCTGGCGCCGCCCGTCGCATCCCTGATCGCGGACCAGGAGCCAAATCCGGGGACGCTCGGTGCGGGCGACAACTCAGGGGGCGGAGACGCTCGGCGTCGTGGTGGCCACCTGCAACACTCCGAGTCGCCAGCCGCGCATCCATGATCGCGGCGTCCCGGAGGTGGGGGCCGACACCGTCGCGGACGGCGGACCGTCCATCACGCCTTCGGCGATGGCGGTGACGCGCACGAAGTAAATGGTGTTCCTGTCGAGGTCCTCGAGTGTCGTCGCCGTGGCGCCGCCCGGCACCACCAGGCGCCGCCGCTCCGCGAAATCCTGGCCGCGCTGCCGCCATTCCACGACGTAGGCATCTGCGCCCGCCACGGCGTTCCAGCGCACTGTCAGCGTGCCGCCGTCGTCTGCGGCGCGGGCCGACACCCCCGTCACGCGGACGAGCAGGCGGCGGTCGTTGTCGCGTTCGGTCGCTCCGACCGACTCGACGGCGATGCCGTCGTAGGCGATGTCCGGACTGGACACGCGGTGGGTGATCGTGGCGGAACCGTCGCTTCGGTCCCGGTCTTCGGCGGCGTATACCGTGACTCGACGGGACGCGTCCCAGTCCGACGCAGTGAACGTGACAGACGCGGGCCTCGCCGACAGGTCGGGATCCCCTGTGATGGACAGGCTGACCGTCACCGCAGCCGTGGGCGCGAACTCCAGGCGCAACGCGTACGCGGCGCTGCCGCCTTCGGGCACGCGCAGGGCCGTCGGCGCCACCGCAACGCCGCCCAGTCCCTCCCGGCGCAACCATAGCCGCACTTGGGGGTAGAAGTCGCTGAAGCGGCCGTAATACGCCTCGAAACAAGTGCTCCTGCCGGAGAGGACGCCGACCAGATACCCACGGTAGAAAAGACCAGAGCCGCTACTCCCACCTTCGATGGCACCGTCGGTGACTTCTATGGGAATGCCATTTCTCAGTATGAAGCAGTCGGCCTGATCTTCATCGCATACCCGCCCGTTCATTGGGTTGCCGGTGACGCCCTCGACGTAACTTTTCCTGGTTCCCGGATGGTGGATGCCGTATACCGCCTGATCGGCACCGACGAACGGACCGGCGCTCCATCCAGACAGCAACGCTCCGTGTGGCGGCAGGCTTCTCAGTCGAAGCAGCGTCGAGTCCTGCGGCTCGCTCGTTGCCAGCAGGTCGGCACCGCCGGACGTGATCTTGAATCTCCGGTCGAAATCACCGGAACCACAATTGGCGGCCTGATAGAACCACCACGCTTCCAGGCTCCTCGCGGCGGACGATGTTGAGACGCAGTGGTGGGCGGTCAGGAAGTAGGGTACGAAAGTCGGTTCGTGGTCGTTGTTGATCAACGTGCCCGAGCATGCCCCTGGACCCTCTGCGGTTTCGAAGGCGATTCGCGCGACGGCGTTGACGTTGGGACCCACGTCTCGACAGGTGATGTCCACATGCGGGCACTCGAGATCCGCACTAGCTCGCCCGGACGTGCTCCGGCTGCGCAACGAATGGGTCGGGCGCAGCGGCCGGTACTGGTGGCTCACCCGCTGAATCTCCACCACCGTCTCGTATTGCGCATCGCCGGACGGCAACGTGACTTCCATGCCGATGGTGTCGCCCTCCACGGACGGCGACCAGAGTGATTCGCCCTCCGCGCCGTCCAACTCGGCGAAGTCGTCCCGGCTCATGGTGCCGACGACCGTGGGCGGCGAACCTTGGAAGAACCGGATCTCGGCGCCGGGCGGCAGTTCCGCGCGGATCGCCAGCCGCACCCGCACGGCCTTCGGCGATGTCACGGTCACGGCGGCGCTGACGCTGCCGTCGTCCGGGTCCGTCACCCAGTGCAAGCGCGGCGTCAGGTCGCCAAGGTATTCCGTCGGCGGCACCCGATGGAAGCCGATGCGCAGCGGTCCGATGCCCGGATCCTCCTCCATCGCCGCGCGCTGCTCCTCGTCCGCTGCGGGCAGCGCCACGGCAATTGCCGTATCCATGGCCCCGAGCCGCGCGAGATGCGGCCTCGCCGGGACAGAGACCGATTGCGCGCGTTCCGGCGCGGCCTCGCCTTGGACCGACACCCCTTCGTCCGCCCGCGCTTGCCCCGAGACGACCGCAAGCGCCAGACCGAGCATCGTCCACCCGGCGACACGGAACACCCCCGCTCGCATCACCGCGATACAGCCGAAAGATGCAATCTCCCGCCTGTCGTGCCGGATATCGCGCACCGCGGCGGTCGGCGGCCCCTTGCCGGCGGCATGCCTGACCACAGAACAGGCTTGGCACGATGTCACAGGCGTTCCACCTCGAACGCGGCGATGTTGCGCGTTTCGCTGCTGAATTCGACGCCGATCAGATGGATGGCCGCGCCCGTTCCCCGGTATTTCCCGGCGTAGCCCTTCGACTTCAACTGCGCCATCGCCGAACCCGTCCCGGCCTGCTCGGCCACCTTGAACTCGAACAGGAACACGTCCCCGTCGAAGCGCAGCGCCATGTCCAGCCGGCCGCGGATGGTGCTGTCCTCCACCGAGACGGTGAGCCCGAGCGACGCGAAGTAGGCGTAGAACACCGCCGCGTAGTAGCCCTCGTAGTTCGCGATCTCGTTGTTCGTGTACCACTGGTGGGGAATGCCCGCGTAGAAGGCGCGGACGAGTTCCGACAGGCCGGCGAAGTCCTGGGCTTCCAGCAGGTCGTATAGCCGCGCGCCGTTCGCGTCCAGCCTCGGATCGCGGGTCAGGTGCCGCAACAGGCTGCCGTTCAGGCTCTCGCGCACCTCCCGGTTCGGGTAGCCGAGCTCGTACAGGGTTCGGTCGCCGCGCCGCCGTTCGGCGGTGATAGTCAGGTAGCCGGTCTGGAACAGCAGCGCCTCGGTCGCCATGTCGTCCACGTCGAACCGCGACACCAGCGCGTCCGTGGCGACCATGCCTTCGAGATCCACAGGCCCCACGCGCCGCCGCAACAGCGTCTCCAGCAGGAACCCGGGCGTTCCCGTCTCGAACCAGTGGGCGCGAAACTCGCGGGTGCGAAAGAGCAGCAGAATGTCGAACGGGTTGTAGACCTGATCTCGACCCCGCCACCCGTAGCCGTTGTACCACTCGCGGATGCGGTCCCGGTCCAGCCCCGGCAACTCCGGGGCGAAGACCTGGTCGAGGTCCGCCTCGGTATAGCCGCAGATGGTTGAATGCTCCGGCCTCAGCGTGATGTCCTCCAGGTTGTTCAGCCCCGAGAACAGGCTCACCTTCGAGAACTTGCTTACTCCGGTGATGAGCGAGAAGCGGATATGCGCGTCGCAGTCCTTGATCACCGAATACAGCCCGCGCAGGTAGTCGCGGTTGGCGCGGGCGAGGCCGGGGTTCTCCAGCGCGTCCAGGATCGGCTTGTCGTACTCGTCCACCAGCACCACCACCCGCGCCCCCGCGCGGCGGTGCATCTCCTCGATATGGGACGCCAACCGTTCCGGACCCGTGTCGTGGCTGGCATCGAGGCCCAGCCGCTTCGCGAGCCGGTCCATCTGCGCCATCAAGCTCGCCCGCGCGCCGTCCGGCGCGGTGAACAGGCCGCTTCCGAAACTGATCCGGAGCACCGGGTGCGAAACGTCCCAGTCCCAGCGGTCGGCGGCGTGCAGCCCGGCGAACAGCGCCCGGTTGCCTTCGAACAGCTCCTTGACCGTGTCCAGCAGCAGGCTCTTGCCGAACCGCCGCGGGCGCGAGAGGAAGTAGTGCTTGCCGCCCCGCACCAGGCGCAGTATGTGGGGCGTCTTGTCCACGTAGTAGTGGCCCTCCTCCCGAATCTCGCGGAAGGTCTGAATGCCGATGGGCAGCTTCAGGCGCTTCATGCGGACACCATACCACCGACTCGTCGGCGGTAGTTCCGGCGTCGCCTGGTCGACCCGGCGGCTCGCAGCGCGGCAAGGAGGACCGCCGTGATCGGCGATCCTCGATTGGCGGCATGGGGTCAGCCGTTCGCGAAGGACAGGTCGCGCACGCTCGTCGACGCGCTTCTCGGCGCCACGGCGACATAGCGCGCGATATTGATGATGCTCGTGTTGTGGATGCAGGCTTCGCCGCCGATGCCGGAGTCCGCGGCGTAGCCGTAGATCTCGTCATCGTCGTCTTCGGTGCCGACGCCGTCGCGGTTGCCGGTCAGGAACAGCACGCGCGTCTGCGCCCGGTCCGGATCGATCCTGTGGTACGGATGCCAGTTGCCCATGACCTTCGTGTCATGGCGGTCCCGCGCCCTGTCGAGATACGCCGCCGCCGCCTCGACGCCACCGGCGCGGACGATCATCAGCGGCTCCTCTCGCAGGTCGTCGAAGGGCACGTATCCACTCGTGGAGTTCCGGGCCGTCTCGAAATCCATGACCACCGCATGGCGGCGGGGCAGGTCAGCGATGCCCTGCCGGACATCTGAAAACGGGAACACCGGGATCTCGCTGCCGTCGGGCAATCTGCCTTCGAGTACGCCATGGGCTTCGTGTTCCGAGACCTTGGCGGCGTATTGCCCGGTATAGCCCTCGGGGCTGAAGCGGTCGACGCTCGCCCGGTACACCCGCTCGAACCGCTCGGGCGAAGCGAAGATGCCGCCGCCGTGGACGCTCACGAGGACATGGTTTCCCCGCGGGGTCGTCAATATGGTCTCTTCGGAGTTCGACGAGAACCACGTGTTCCAGACGATGTTGTCGTAGGGCGCGTTCGCCCGCGCGTGGAGCAGTTGCGGCATCGAGGCGACGAACCCGTCGCGGCCGGCGTAGTCGAGGGCGCGCCGCAACGCATCCGGCAGGTAGGAATCGAAGACGATGGTGGCTTCCATCCGGGTATCGTCCATGCGTGTCTCGCTCTTGCTGGTTTTCGTCAGGTTCCGAATGACAGGTAGCGCACGCTGGTCGCGACGTCGCTCGGCGCCACCGCCACGTAGCGGCCCATGTTGATCATGCCGGTGTCGCCGCGCAGGCCGAAGTCCGTCTGGACGCCCCGGAGGTGGTCGATGCCTTCCGGCGCGTAGATTCGGGCGCGGGTGCCGCCGGGGCTGCCGTACACCAGGCAGATGCAGGACTGGGGCTGGTCGGCCTCCATCTCGTTGAACGAGTGCCAGTTGCCGATGGTGTCCGCGTTGCCGCGCGTCTTTGCCTTGTCGAGATAGGCCGCCGCCTGCTCGACCCCGCCCGCGCGGACGATCATCATCGCATCGTCCCTGAGGTCATCGAAGCCCGCGTAACCGGTGTGCGCGCGTTTGGCTACTTCCAGGTCCATGACGACGGCATAGTGTCGTGGCAGGTCGGCGATCCCCTGTTTGAAGGCGTTGAAATCGAAGACCGGAATCTGTCGGCCGTCCGGCAATCGGCCCTCGACGATATCGCGGTTCTCCCGCTCG
Organism: Candidatus Azotimanducaceae bacterium; assembly: GCA_965203615.1. Lineage (GTDB taxonomy): Bacteria > Pseudomonadota > Gammaproteobacteria > Pseudomonadales > Azotimanducaceae > VXNE01. The sequence goes on along the minus strand of OZ241900.1, from coordinate 1,169,676 downwards.
GAAATCTTGGCCGCGAAGATTCCCGTGAAGCCCAGTTCGCTGCCGCGGTCGACGTTCGCGTGATACAGGGTGCGAATCCGCTCGGGGGAGGCGAAGATCCCGCCGCCGTGTACTGCCAACACGACCCAGTTGCCCTGGGGCGTTCTCGCGACGCACTCCTCGGAGTTTGTCGTGAACCAGGTGTTCCAGATGATGTTGTCGAAGGAGGCGCCAACGCGCGCGTGGAGCAGTTGCGGCATCGATGCGACGAAGCCGTCGTCGCCTGCATAAATGAGCGCCCGCCGCAGGGCATCGGGGAGGTGTGTTTCATAGATGATTGCGGCTTCCATGTCGGGCATTCCTTGCTCCAATACTGTGACTTAGGCGTTGCGGGCCGTGATGATCGGCTGGTAGTAGCCGCTCTCTTCGGGCAGGTTCCAGCGGATGTCGGCGTAACCTGCGTCCTGCAGCGCGGTGACAATATCTTCGCGCTGCAGCGCCCGCAGTTTCGTCTGAAAGTGATTCGTTTCAAAGCCGTCGTCGGCTTGCCTGATGAGGAACTGGTGCATGACGTAGCAACGGCCATCGTCGGCCCAGTCCCATAGCTGAAAGACCACCCGGCGGCCATCGGGCCGGTCCTGGACGTGCTGGTTGTTGAAGCGTGGCCTGTCTTCGACCAGCGGACCGTAGTCCCGTAGGCTCAGCAGCAGGACGCCGCCGGGATCAAGCCTCGACTTCATGCTGGTCGTGGCTGCGGCGAGGTCCTCGTCGGAAAGGCAGTGCGCGATGGAGTTGTCGCAGGCAACGACCACATCGAACGCACCGGAGACGGACGCGCCGAGGTCGCGGAAATCCGCGACGCCGAAGGTAATGTCCACGCCGATGCGCGTGGCCTCGGCTCGGGCACAGTCGACGGATACGGAACTCAGGTCGGTGGCATGCACGCGATAGCCCTGCAGCGCCAGGCCGATCGCCTGGGTCCCGATGCCGCAGGCGCAGTCGAGCAGTTTGCATGCCTCGCCGCGTTCCGTCTGGCTGGCGACCAATCGGCCCAGTATCGCGCCTTCCTCGCGCATGACCGCGTCCCAGTCCCAGCCCATGTTGTCATGGTAGAAGGGACCCAGGGCGTCGTAGTAATTGGTGACTGACTCGGACACTGCGGCCTCCGCCTAGTCGAGCCCGGCCTGGGCTTCGAACCAGAGCTGGAACAGCCTGGCGCGTTTCACCGGCGGGACGGCGGCCATGAAGATGCCCCGGGAAAAGAGCTCCACCGGATCGTCGAGGCCTGTCCCGGCGAGCCGTTCCGGACCGATCAGGTCATTGGTCCTGGCATTGGCGTGGCCGTATCCGTACTCATCGAACAGGCCGACGCCGCCGACCGGGTCGAGCATCGCGTTGATGTAGTCGTAGGCCTGGTCCGTCGAGCCCGGCCTGTCCGTCGCGAGGGAAAATCCGCATATCCACATCATCAAGGGTTCGATGACGATGTTCGGCATGCCTTCTTTTCTCATCCTGCGCGTGGCGCTGCCGTAGACGTAGGAGATGCCGACGTCTCCCGCTGCCCATGCCTGCTCCAGTTGCGTACTGTCGGTCCATACGAATCGCGCGTTCTCCAGCATCCTGGTGAAGATCCCGCTGGCTGACTCCATTTCCTCTTCGGTCGGGTCGAGGGGATTTTCCCAGCCGCCGATGATGCCGGCGATAAAGATGTTGACGCCGATGGATTCGGGAAGGGCGGTTTTTCCCCTGAATCGGGGATCGACGAAGATATCGTAGGTGGGGTTCTCGACGTCGATCGTCTCGGGATTGTAGGCAACCGTTGAGTAGCCCCAGTCCCAGGGCACCAGCCAATAGCTCCCGTTGGCCCGGACGCCTTCGACATCGAGCAGGGTCGGGATGACCTCGTCCCAGCGTGGAATGCGATCGGTGTCCAGGGGCTCTATAACGCCCGCATCCCGCGCCATGGCGGTCATGCTGGTACAGAAGTGCACCAGGTCGACGGGGTATCCGTTGCGCATGCGTTGCAGTGCGTCTACTTCCTGGGCGAAGAACGCCATCTTGGGCTCTCCGCCGTAACGGGCGGTGTATTCCGGATGGAACAGGGGATTCTCGTATCCCTTCCACTCCAGCAGCGAAAGGTCGACCGCCGATTCGGCAACGGCCTGCGGGATCACGGCGAGGACCGCCAGGGCCAGTAGCTGTGCACTCGGTTTGGCGTATTTCATGAGTGGTCGGCCGGTGTTCCGGCAGGGTTACTCGCTGGGCTCGAACTCGAGGTTCCGCAAGCTGGTCGACACGTCGTGCGGCGCGACCGCGATGTAGCGCCCCATGTTGTGTATGCAGGCGTCGCCGCCGATGCCGTATTCCTCGTCGTACCCCCACTCCTCCGGGTCGTCGCCCTGGGAAAAGATGCCGCCCCGGTTGCCGGCGAGGAAGATGATCCGCGTCTGGGGCTGGTCGGGATCGATGCGGTTGTAGGGGTGCCAGTTGCCCATCAGTTTCGTGTTGTGGCGATCCCGGAACTTGTCGAGATAGGCCGCGTTCGCCTCGACGCCGCCGGCGCGGGCGATCATGTTGGGTTCGTCCTTCAGGGTTTCGAAGTCCTCGTAGCCCCTGAGCGACTTTCTCGCCATCTCGAAGTCGAGGATGACGCCGTAGCGCAGGGGCAGGTCGGCGATCCCGCGCTTGAACTCCTCGAACGGGTAGACGGGAATCTCGGTGCCGTCCGGGAGCAAGCCTTTCTGGACGTCGCTGGCTTCGCGTTGCGTGATCTTGCCGGCGTATTGGCCGGTGAATCCTTCCTCTCCGTTGCGGTCGACAGGCGCGCGGTAGACGCGCTCGAAACGTTCGGGGGAGGCGAAAATGCCGCCGCCGTGCACGACGACGACCGCGCGGTTGCCCTGCGCCGTCGTGACGACGCTCTCCTCCGAGTAGGACGTGAACCAGGTGTTCCAGATGATGTTGTCGTAGGAGGCGTTGGCGCGGGCGTGGAGCAGTTGTGGCAACGAGGCAACGAATCCGTCTTCGCCGGCGTAGTCCAGAGCGCGTCGAAGCGCTCGCGGCACATGGGGTTCGAAGATGATCTCCGCTTCCATCCTGGTGTCTGTCATGTTGATTCCGTCCTTCGATCGGGGCGTTACGGTCCGACGCATCCGCGAATGCCAGAGGCTACAGGGGTGAGGCGCGTCGGTGGAGCCGCAAGACTGCGCGACCGAATTGCGCGGTGTCAACAACTGTGGCACTTTGCCGGACGTTTTCGAGACGTCGTATCTCCTCCCAGCTCGGGCGGTCATGCGGCTCGGCAACCAGGATTCCCCGAGACGCCGATGACGATGAGGGCGCTATTCCTCCGGCACGAATGGCTGCGTGGCTACGCGCAGTTGTCGCCGGCGCTCACGATCATGATCTGTGCGCTCGCGCTGCCGATCTTCACCCTCGTCGTCTACAGCTTCTGGTCCCAGGAATACGTTCACATCGTCCAGACGTTCACGCTCCAGAACTACGAGGCGTTCTTCGACAAGTGGGTGTACGGCAAGTTGCTCCTGCGGTCGATCCGGATGTCGGCCACCGTGACGCTGATCACCGTGCTGCTGGCGTACCCGGTCGCCTATTTCCTGGCATTCAAGGTCAGGAAGAACCAGCTCACGTGGCTGATCCTGATCAGCCTGCCGTTCCTGACGAGCTACCTGCTGCGGGTGCTCGCCTGGAAGATCATGCTCGGCAACAGCGGGGTCATCAATTCCACGCTCATGGACATCGGGATACTCGACGCGCCGCTCGACTACCTGTTGTACAGCCGATTCGCCGTCATCCTCACTCTCGTTCACGCATGGGCCGCCTTTGCGATCCTGCCGATCTATGTCTCGCTCTCGAAAATCGACCGCTCTCTGCTGGAGGCCGCGGCCGATCTCGGTGAGGACCCGATCAGAACGTTCTTTCGGGTCACTCTGCCGCTGTCGATGCCGGGGGTCATCGTCGCGGCCGTCATCCAGTTCATCCCAACCGTCGGCGACTACATCACGCCGATGATGGTCGGCGGCCCGCGAGGCATGATGTTCGGCCAGATCATCGCGGCGCAGTTCGGCGCGGCCTACAACTGGCCGCTGGGCGCGGCGCTCACGATCATCATGATGCTTGCGATCACGCTCATCGTCGTGACGTTCATCTGGCTCGCGCAGTTGGGGACCGTCCGGAGGCGCGAGATGGAGTCCGCGGCGCCGACGAGGGCAGCGACCACCGAGAAACGACAGCGCTTCGGACCGCTGCACGTCTACATGGTGGTCTACCTCCTGTTCCTGTACATACCTTCGCTGATGCTGCCGATCTTCTCTTTCAACGACAGCATTCAGATGGTGCTGCCGCTGAAGGAATTCACGCTCAAGTGGTACGCGGGGATTCCCGCTACGCCGGGCTTGCTCGACGCCCTCGGCAACAGCCTGCGACTTTCGCTGTCGGTGGCTTTCGTGACGACGACGCTTGCGACGATCGGTGCAAGGGCATTGACGCGGTACCGCCTGCCCGGTCAGGGCGCGGCACTCGGTTTCATCATGCTGCCCATGGTCATGCCCGGCATCATCCTCGCCGTCGGCCTGCTCGTGCTGATGCTGGCCATCGGCATACCGCTATCGCTCTGGACCATCGGCATCGCCCATGTTGTCGCCACCCTGCCGTTTGCGACGCTGGTCATTCGGGCGCGGCTCGAAGGTTTTTCGAAGAGTCTCGAGGAGTCGGCGCTCGACCTGGGCGAGAACGCCTGGATGACCTTCTGGCGGGTGACCTTCCCGCTCATCCTGCCCGGCGTGGGGGCGGCGTTCCTGCTGACGTTCACGACCTCGTTCGATGAGTTCCTGTTCGCCCTGTTCCTCGGCGGCAATTCGGTCACTCTGCCGGTTTTCATGTGGACACAGGTCCGATTTCCGCAGACACTGCCGACGGTCCTGGCGCTCGGGTCCTGCATATTCCTGGGCACGGTGCTCCTGATCGGTGCGGCGGAATGGTTGCGCCGCATAGGCACGAAGGATACGGGCGACGGCGTTATTTGAAGGAGAAGACCATGATGTCGCTTATTGAGCGCCTTGAACAAGGCCCGGTGATCTGCGCCGAGGGGTATGTCTTCGAAATGGAGCGCCGTGGGTATGTGCAGGCTGGAGCCTACGTGCCGGAGGTTGTCCTGGACCATCCCCATGCCGTCACGGAGTTGCACCGGGAATTCATGTACGCCGGTTCCGACGTGATCGAGGCGCTCACCTACTACGCGCACCGCGACAAGCTGAGGATCGTCGGGCGTGAGGGCGACCTGGAGGAGATCAACCGCCGCGCGTTGCAGCTTGCGAAGGATGTCGCGGCGGAAGGGGACGCGTTGGTCGCGGGCAACATCTGCAACACCAACGTGTTCCTGCCCGACGATGCCGAGAGCAAAAGGGAGTCGCGCGCCATGTTCGAGGAACAGGTGGGCTGGGCGACGGAAGCCGGTGTGGACTTCATCATCGGCGAGACGTTCTCCTTCTACGAGGAGGCCCTGTTGGCCCTGGAGGTCATTCGGGAGGCCGGCGCAGACTCTGTGATCACCCTGGCCGTGCATCGCGAGGGCTTAAGAGACGACTACACGGTACCCGAGGCTTGCCGCAGGCTTCGGGACGCGGGTGCGGACGTGGTCGGTCTGAACTGCATCCGGGGGCCCTGGACGATGTTGCCGGTCCTCGAGGAAATCGCGAAGGCGGTCGAGAGTCCGCTGGCGGCGCTTCCCGTCCCCTATCGGACGACGCCCGAAGCGGTGAACTTCCAGGCGCTGACCGACCCCGGCTGCGACTGCATCCCGGACCGCGCGTTCCCCACCGCGCTCGACAACCTGACCTGCAACCGCTACGAGATCGCCGAGTTCGCCAGGCAGGCATTGGCGCTGGGCGTGAACTACCAGGGCGTCTGTTGCGGCGCCGGGCCGCACCACATCCGCGCGATGGCCGAAGCGCTGGGCAAGAATCCGCCCGCGAGCCGGTACTCGCCGGACATGTCGAAGCACTACGCCCTGGGAAGCAACGAGAAACTGGTCAAGGAGAATCTCGACTTCGCGAAGGAGTTTTGAGCGCTCCGCTTGAACTTGTGTCGGGTAGGGCGGCGACCCTTGCCGTAGCCCATGTCCGCCGGATGGAACGATTCATTCGCTCTTTCGACGAACGAAACGGACCTCTCGGCGAAGAACATCGGGACCGATTGAGACCTCCGCTGGCCAGCCGTCCCACCTGATGATCGCTCCACCCGAGTGCATGCCCAACCAGATCGCTTTGGCGGCGTGGGGCAAGACGACCTCCACGACGACTCCCATGGCCTCGCTCTTGGGTCGCGCGATGACATCCCCCGGTTCCACTGGCTCCCCGCTGCAATAGGCCGGAGCGGGCTTCGGCACTTCGCTCTTTCGGCGAACAAGAAAGACGTAATCAGGTCCCTGAAGCACCTCCAGACCAAGGAGAACTTCACCCTCCCAATCGTCCCACTTGACGAGTACTCCCCCCGACGACACGCCGAAGCGAATTGCTTTCTCGGAGTTGGGTATCAGGATGTCCTGGACGATCCCCAGTCTTTCATCACCATTCACAGGCTCCAGGACGACATCGCCCGGCTCCACCCGGTCTCCGCTGCGATAGGTAAGCGATGCCTCTCGCTCTATTCGCGGGCGCGATCCAGTCATTCCGCCACACGCCGCCCCGTCAGAGCTCGAAATCCAGGTACTGCAGACTCGTTGACGGATCTCTCGGCGCCACAGCGACGTAGCGGGCCATGTCGACCAGCCCGTTGTTGCCGCTGATGCCCCAGTCTTCGTCGTAGCCCCAGCCGAGGCCTTCGTCCTTGCCTTCGCTGTTCGTGCCCCCGCGGTTGCCGCCGAGGTTGAGGAGACGGGTCTGGGGCTGGCTCGGGTCGATTCGGTTGAACGGGTGCCCCGTTCCCATGCGCTCGGTGCCGTGTCGCGCCGCTGCCTTATCCAGATACTTGGTGGCTGCTTCCGCCCCGCCCGCGCGAACGATCATGAGGGGATCCTGTTTCAGGACCTCGAAGCGCTCGTAGCCGCTCGGGGACTTTCTCGCCAGTTCGAAGTCCAGGACGACGCCATAACGCATCGGCAGCCCGGCAATGCCGTTCCTGAACTCGCTGTAGGCGTAAATCGGAATCTCAGCCCCGTCGGGCAGTTTCCCGTCGATCAGGTCGCGGGCTTCCGTGGCGGTGATCTTCCCGGCGTACTGGCCGGTGAGGCCTTCCGGGTTGGAGCGGTTGAGATCCGCGCGAAGGCTGCTCTCCAGCCGTCTTGGCGTGGCGAAGATGCCGCCGCCATGCACCGTTATCACGACGGGGCTACCCTGTTCCGTCCGCACCACGCTTTCTTCGGAATTCGCGGTGAACCAGGTGTTCCAGATGATGTTGTCGTAGAAGGCGTTCGCCCGGGCGTGCAGCAGTTGCGGCAGCGAGGCCACGAAGCCGCTGTCTCCGGCGTACCGGAGCGCCTGGCGCAGCGCGGCCGTGGCGTAGGAGTCGAAGAACACGGCGGCCACCATGCGAGCCCGGTCCATTGCCTCCCGGGCGTCTGCGATCCTGAACGGAAACGCCGACACCAGGCCCGCGGCGGCAAGTGCCTGAAGGACTCCGCGCCGGCTCATTGGCCTGGGCAGGTTCCTTGCCCAGGCGCTCACAGTTCGAAGTCCAGATCCCGCAGGCTGGTCGCGACATTCATGGGGGCGACGGCGACATAGCGGGCCATGCCGACGGTGCTGGCATCCCCGCCCAATCCGTACTCGGCGTCGTAGCCCCAGCCGAGTCCCTGGTCGTTCCCCTCGCTGCCGATGCCGCCCCTGTTGCCGGCGAGGAAAGGTATGCGCGTCTGCGGCTCGTCCGGATCGATGCGATTGTACGGGTGCCAGTTCCCCATCACTTTCGTGTTGTGACGGGCCTGGAACCTGTCGAGATAGGCGGACAGGGGCTCGACGCCGCCGGCGCGCACGATCATGTTCGGTTCGTCTTTCAGGACCTCGAAGCGCTCGTAACCCCGTTTCGCCTGCCGTGCCAACTCGAAGTCGAGGATGACGCCGTAGCGCATCGGCAAGTCCGAGCTGCCGCGTTTGAACTCTTCGAACGGATACACGGGTATCTCGGCACCGTCGGGCAACCTTCCCTCGAGCACGTCCCGGGCTTCCCCTGGGGAGATCTTCATGGCGGTCTGTCCGGTCAGGCCCTCTGGATTATCACGGCTGAGATCGGCGTGCAGGCTGCGTTCCATCCGCTCCGGCGATGCCAGGATGCCGCCGCCGTGGACGGCGACGACCACGTGGTTCCCCTGCGGTGTCCGGACGACGCTCTCCTCGGAGTTCGCGGTGAACCAGGTATTCCAGATGATGTTGTCGTAGGGCGCGTGGGTGCGGGCATGCAGCAACTGGGGCATGGAGGCGACGAACCCGTCTTCGCCCGCATATTGAAGCGCGCGCCGCAACGCGCTTGGGATGTGGGGCTCGAAGAACATCCTTGCCTGCATCCGTACGGAGCCGGCTTGCCCGGCACTCGCTGCCCTGAACAGGACCGGATTGGCGGCGACGCCCATGGCCAATAGTCCGCCCAGCGCTCTTCGGCGGGTGACTGTGCCGCGCCGATGGGTGTGGGGAGGACTCATGCCGCGTACTTCAGGCGGGTGTTTTCGGTCTTGCCATAGGAAAAACCCCGCGTGAGCGGGGTTCCCTGGCCAGCGAGGGTCTCGCTCTCCGCCCGGCTATCTCCACCACTTGGCGAAGCGGACGCCGAACTCGCGCGGGCGGTTGGTCCACACCCGGTGATATCGATCGTACTCGTTCGTGCGCGAGAACTGCCACTCGAAGTTGCCGGTCCCGTGCCAGTAGTCCGCCCGCTCGTTGGTCAGGTTGTTGACGAACACGTCGACCTGCCAATCGTTCTCCGCCGAATAAAGCGCGAGCCGCGTGCCCATCCAGTGGTAGGCCTCGTTGGTGAACGAGGGGTTCGCCCCGGTCTCCGGCACCGGAATGAACACGTTGGTCGACTCGCCCCGGTACGAATAGCTGGCTGACAGGGTCATCTGACCGCCGGCGACAATCGGTGCCGGCCAGGTGTAGCTGGCCCAGGCCGCTGCCGTGAAGTCCGGCGTGTTGGGCAGATCGAGTCCCTTGGTAACGACGGCCCTCGGCTCGCCCTGGGAATTCAGCCGGGCATTCAGGATGATCTCTTCGTCCGACTGCGCCTCGAGCCATTGGGCGTTGGCGCCGACATCCCAACCGTCGGCGGGAACCCATGCCAGGTCAACCTGGACGCCGGACGTGTGTGCATCCCCCACGTTGCCGACCACCCTGAGCCAGGGGTTGCCGCAGCGAACGGGTTCCTCCGGCGTGCAGCTTTGGCCGCTCGGGTCGACGACCTCGATCTGGAAGTCCTGCCAGTCCATGTAGAACGCGCTCGCGTTGAACTTGAACCTGCCGTCCGCCGAGAGGGTCCGGATGCCGACCTCCTGGTTGGCGACGACGTCAGGCTCGAAAACCTGCGGGAAGAACGTGCGCGACCAGTCGGCGCGGCCGTTGTTGCGGTTCGTGCCGCCGGTCCGGAAGCCCTCGGTGTAGGTCGCATACACCATCTTGTCGTCGTCGATGCTGTAGCTCAGGGTGAACTTCGGCACGAACTCGCTGATCTCGGAGTGCGCGACCGCGAATCCGCCCGTGCCGGGCTGGGAAATGGGTTGCAGGGCGCCGCCAACCTGCCTGCCGTCCGGTCCCGTGTGCGCGGCGTGGTACTTGAGATACTGCTTGTCGTTCTTCGTCTGGAACTGGCGACCGCCAACCGTCAGGTGCAGTTGATCCGTCACGTGCCAGATCAGTTCGCCGAACACGGCGGTCTGCTTCCAGTTGGTCCGGTCGGTCGAGAGGAAGGCGTATTCGGCGTTGGGGAACGACTGACCGTACCGGTCTTCGAAGTACCTCAGGGAAACCGTGTCCTGGTAGTTGTGGGACGACGACTTCATCCACACGGAGTCCCAGTTGTCGCTGCTCTCCTCGTAGTAGAAGCCGAGCAGCCAGTCGAACGTTTCTCCCTGACTCGAAATGCGCAGTTCCTGGGCGAACTTGTCGTTCCAGGAGGGTCCTTCGATGACACCCAGGTAGTCGCCGTGCTGGCCGGGGTCGCCGGGCATGATGCAGTACTGCGGGTAGTACACCGCCTGTCCGGTATCGGGGTTGACCCAGAGCCAGTAGTAATAGGAGGTGTCGGAGCGGTTCTCGCAGCCCCAGGAGTGGTAGTACTTGAAGTAGACAGTGCCGTCCAGGGAGTAATCGTACTGGCGGTCGAAGAAGCTCGTGGCGGAGACGAACTGGGCGAAACCGAGGTCGCCCCTGACTGTCAGCGAGAACAGGTCCCACTCGTCCTGTCGATAGTTGTTGTTGAACGCGATGGTTTCGAGGTCGCCGACGTACGGGTTGTAGTCATTGGCGCCCTGGGCTTCCTGGACCGAGTAGTTGTGGCCGAGCGTTACCGACCAGTCTTCGTTGATGTTCCATCGCGCCTGGATCCTGGTGGCCAGAGATTCGACGGAATTCCAGTCGTCCTCGACGACGGAAGAGTTGTCGAGCGTGCCCCATGCGGCGCGCTCGCCGGTATTGTGGGGAGAACCGTACCAGCCGTCCGGGGTGTGCCCGAGGACGTTGTCGATGTAGCCGCCGTCTTCCCCCGTCTGGGCGGCGATGCGGATCGCGAACACGTCCTCCACCAGCGGCACATTCAGCACGCCGGTGACGGCGTGGCTCATGGCGCTCTCCGGGCCGCTACGGAAGTTCGTGTCGACGCTGGACTCGAATTTCGTCGTATCCGGCTGATTGCTGTAGACGCGCAGGGTGCCGGCCTGTGCCGCGGCACCGTAGAGCGTACCTTGCGGGCCTGACAGCGCCTCAACGCGGTTGATGTCCATCGTGCGAACGTTGGGTTGCGCGCCGGTTTGGGTAACCGAGACCTCGTCCAGGTATACGGATGCGCTCGCCTGCGCAACGAAATCGTCGGTGCCGGTGGTGATGCCCCGGAAGGAAATGTAGTTGCTGCCGGCCTGCGAGTACTCGATCCAGGTCATGCTCGGGATCAGGCGGGCATAGTCTTCGATATGCAGCGCGCCGATCTGCTTCAGCATGTCCTCACGGATGGCCTGCACGCTGGAAGGCACGTCCTGGAGGTTCTCGTCGCGTTTGCGCGCCGTGACGATGATCTCTTCGACAAGATTCCGGGCCTCGTCCTCGTCTTCCTGCTCCTGCGCGATGACAGTTGCAGGGGGGACCAGGACGGCCGAAATGGCCGCGACGAGCGGGTTCAGACGAAACGGATACTGGCTCGGCATTTTCGATGATTCCCTATCTGATTTGGTTTGGCGCTTGCGTCCGGGAGGATCGGCATCGTGTCCGATGGATTAGCCGGACATTATAGGCAGACGTTTGATCGTTTTCAGCTTGTTTGAAGTGGTTCTTCGGTACTGCCCGATACAGGTGCGCCGCCGGCCAGGAACCGCGCGATCCAGGCCGCGATGACGCCCGTGTCGGTGGGTTGATCGAGGGACCGCATGCCACGCTCGAACGCCGCGCCGAGCAGGGGACGGCGCTTGCGCATCAGGAACTTGGCGTAGGCCTTCGTGAACTCGGGGTGTCCCTGCAGGGCGAGCATGTGGTCGCCGACCGCGAAGGCGGCGTGAGGACAGAACGCGCTCGACGCGAGCAGGCGCGCGCCGGACGGCAACTTGGCGACCTGGTCCTGGTGGCTCGCCAGCAGCCGGATCTCCGGTATCGGAGGACGCATCCAGGATTCTTCCCGCAGCACCGTCCAGGCGTGCACGCCGACTCCCCATCCGCCCGGTGCCCGGCCAACGGCGCCGCCGAGGGCCTGGGCGATCAACTGGTGGCCGAAGCAGATACCGACGGTTCTGGCACCAGCGTCGCGCAGTTCGCCCACGAAACCGATGAGATGGGCGATCCAGGCGTCTTCGTCGTATACGCTCGCGCGGCTGCCCGTAATGAGATAGCCGTCGCAGTCCTCGATGCGGCGGGGATAACGCTCGCGCCGGACATCGAAGAACTCGAACGTGGCCTCCTGCTCCATGCCGCGCCGGAGGGTCGCCGCGAACATGGCGGGATAGTCGCCGAACCGGGCGCGTTGCTCAGGATCGACCCGGTCGGCTTGAAGGATGCCGATGTGCATCGGAATTCTCGAGTTGGTGTGCTGGATTACAGGCGGATGGAATGCCCCTCGTACTCTAGCCGATTGCCTCTTTGAACGCCCACTGTGAGAGTCCTCACGCGTCTCACGAGGCATAGGTCGCGGCTCGTTTCCGCGTGAGAGCGGGTCGGCCTTGGGGAGACGCTTGCTGTCGTGGGCGGTGGTTTCGGAATCTGTCCATGGGGTCCGTGACCATCACGAGGTTTTTGTGACTCGATTTGAAACAGCGGCACTTGCATGGCGTCTCGGATATGGATTTTTGATCGTTCCGGTAGGGGCGATGGCCCGATGGCGTGATAGACTTGCGCACCAATCCGCAAGGCGTATTAAAGGCGCGCGTTTTCAGGCATGGCGTCCCACGAATCGTATTGCCCATGAATCCAGTCGAATCAACCAACGGCCACAGCTCGGGCACCCGGTTCTATGCGGGCTCGAAGCGCGTGCTCGACGTTGTCCTCAGTGGTCTCCTGATGATCGTTCTGCCGCCGCTGTACTTGATCGTCTCGGTTCTGCTGCGGTTCGTCGGCAGGAGCCCTCAGCCGGGGAGCGCGAGGGGAAACCCCTCGCAAGAAAGAGAAGATGTGCTGTTCAGGCAAGAACGCGTGGGACGCTCGGGTGCGGAGTTCACCCTTCTCAAGTTCACGACCATGGCCAGCGGAAGCGCCGGGGCCGGAGATATCACCTATGGCGACGATCCCCGGGTCCTGCCGGCGGGAAGGTGGCTGAGCGCGCTCAAGATCGATGAACTGCCCCAGCTATGGAATACCTTCGTGGGCGAGATGAGCCTGGTCGGTCCCCGGCCACTCACGTCGCGCGCATTTCATTGCTACTCGCCCCGGGTGCAGGAGATCGTGAAGAGCATGAGGCCCGGCGTGACGGGCGTGGGATCGCTTGTGTTCCGCAACGAGGACCGAATCCTCGCGCAGGCTCCGGGAGATCCGAAGGAGTACTACGACAACGTCATCATTCCGCTCAAGGGACAGCTCGAGACGTGGTATTTCGCGCACCGGAGCCTGTACGTCGACCTGTTGATACTGGCGTGCACCCTCGTCGCGGTGCCATGGCCCCGGTCGCGGCTGCATCTGAAGCTCAAGGGCGTGGCGGACATCGTTGGACATTCGCCGTTGGCCAGCTATTTCGGCATCTCCCCGCTGGCCAATGGCAGCGCGCACAACGGCTCGGCTTTGCGCGGCACGGGCGACGCGCAGCGTCAGGTCAGGAAGCGAATTCGCGCAACATCACGAGAATCTGCTGACTGATCTCTCCGGGCGCGGGATCCCCACCGCGCTCGAACACCTGGACCACCTGCGAGTCCTCGCTCGAGTCGATTCGAATATCGAGAAGCCGGGCCTCGTCGTCGCTCGGCCAGAAACGGGACAGCAACGACCTGCGTTGACCTCCGAGTACGTCCTTGGTGATCTTGACCTGGAACAGACCGTCGCTTCGCTCCCTGTTTCCGATCTCCACTTCTGCGCGTTGCAATGCCTGTTGGACGACGGCCCATGCCCGGTCGAAATCGACGTTGAGACGCAGTCTCGGATAACCCTGACCATCGCGGTCGATGATCGCCTTGTTCGCGGTGGATATGCGGCTCGCGAGCATGGATACCGACTGTGTCGTGATCCCGGCGGCGTAGTAGCCGCCGAACTCGGATAGCACCGCCTCTTCCACGTCGGCCAGGGAAGAGGTTGTTGGCCAATCGGCACTTGGCTGTGTCAGCACATCGTTTTCGTGGCGGATGTGGACCTCCGATGACCCATACCGGATGCCCTGTTCGATCTTGAACCGAATCCGGTCGCGGCCGGCCGTATCGGGTTTCTGCTCGCTGATGGCCTCGCGAACCACATCCTTGTGATCTCCGCCGCCGAGCGATAGCCAGGCACCGTCTATGCGGCCTTCCTCCGGCTGCTCCGATACGATGTCGATGCCGTTGTCGATGAGAAACTGTTCGACGACGGGCCACACCGTGGATGGTTCGTCGGCGATGATCAGCCACCGGCGTTGACCGAGCTTCTGGATCTTGACGGGCTCCTGTGCCTCGCCAAAGATGGCATCGGGTTTCGGCGCTTCGTCGGGGTAGTGCCGGGCGAGCGGTTTGGCCTCGATTTCGGGGATCGGCCAGGCGTTCCTGATGCGCTCTGTGGACATGTCGTTGGGAACGATCAGGGGCTCGGTCTGCTTCGCGTCGATGTAGTCGTTCGACGTGTTGCGCACGAGGCCCGAGTCGTCGTTGAGCCACCTGCAACCGGTCACGGCGATGAGAAGGACCGCAGACGCGACGGTCAGGTGCTGGAATGCTGGCGGGGTCAAAGTGCGCCTGCGCGCGCAAGGCGCGCCTTGAGTTCGTCGACATGCCCGGCGGACAGGCGTACCAGGGGCAGGCGAATTCCCGTATCCACCCGGCCCATCATGTGCAGCGCCCATTTTGTCGGCATGGGGCTCGTCTCAACGAAGAGAATCTCGTGGATCGGCTGCAGTTTTTCGTCGAGTTCGCGTGCACGGGAGGTATCGCCGTCGAGAAACGCCGTACAAAACTCTGACATCTGTCGCGGCAAAACGTTCGCCGTCACCGATATGCACCCGACGGCGCCGAGTTCCATCATCTGCAGGTTCTGTGCATCCTCGCCCGACAGGACGATGAAGTCATCGTCAGCCACTGCCTTTCGCACTTCCCCAACCCGCCCCGCGTCGCCGCAGGCCTCCTTGATGCCGATCACGTTCTTGAGTTGCGCGACCCGGGCCACGGTTTCCGCTTTCATGTCGCAGGAAGTGCGCGGCGGCACGTTGTAGAGCACGATGGGCACGTCCACGGCGTCGGAGATGGCGCGATAGTGCTGGTACAGGCCCTCGGGTGTGGGCTTGTTGTAGTAGGGGGTCACCAGGAGACACGCGTTGGCGCCGGCCTTCGCTGCTGCTGCCGTGAGTTCGATCGCCTCGGCGGTGGAGTTGGAGCCCGTGCCCGCGACGATGGGGATGCGTCCGTCCACGCGGCGGAGCGCGTGTTCCACGACCTGCTTGTGCTCGTCGTGGTCGAGAGTGGCGGACTCGCCGGTGGTGCCGACCGGCACGATGCCGTGGGTGCCCGATTCCAGGTGCCAGTCGATCAGGCCATCCATGGCCGTCCAGTCCACGTCGCCGCTCGCCCTCATGGGCGTGATCAGCGCGACAATGCTCCCGCGCAGCATGCTAGGTATCCAAAGAGTAAGAACCTGTCATGGTAAATCCGGGTGTTGCCTTCCACAAGGCGCGACTGGTGGCAAGCCGGCTAGGGCTACGTTTCGGGCGCTTCGGCGGCTGTCGTGCGCGGCCAGGCGTTGATGATCGCCTTGACCAGCGTTGCGAGCGGAATGGCGAAGAGGATGCCCCAGAATCCCCACAGCCCGCCGAACGCCAGCACCGCCACGATGATGGTGATCGGGTGCAGGTCGTTCGTTTCCGAAAACAGGATGGGCACGAGCACGTTGCCGTCCAGCGCCTGGATGACGCCGTAGGCGGCCATGACGTATGCGAAGTCCCAGGACCAGCCGTACTGCAGGAATCCCACGGCGGCGACCGGAACGGTGACCACCGCCGCGCCGACGAAGGGCACGAGCACGGAAATGCCGACGACAAAGCCGAGCAGTGCGGCGTAGTTGAGTCCGAGGAACAGGAAAGCGATGTAGGTCGCGGTGCCGACGATGAGAATCTCTATGGTCTTGCCGCGAATGTAATTGGCGATCTGCACGTTCATCTCGCGGCCCACGCTGTCGAGCAGGGTGCGGTGCCTCGGCAGCAGGGAAAGCACGCGCGCGACCATGCGTTTGCCGTCCTTCAGGAAGAAAAACACGGAGATCGGAAGCAGGATCAGGTAGATGATGATGGCGAAGATGTTCGGCACCTGCGCCACAAGGCCCTGCACCGCCACCTTTCCTATTTCTGTCAGTTCGGCGTTCAGCGCGGCGAGCCAGCTTTCGGCGGCCATCGGCGAAAAGACGGGGAAATCCGACGAGATGTCTCCCAACACGACGCGCAGTTGGTCGATGACACCGGGCATGGCATTGACAGATTCCGTCAACTGCCGCCAGATCAACGGTGCGATTCCGATCACGAGGGCAATGGCGCCGCCAACGAAGAGCGCGAACACGATCCACACCGCCGCGAGCCTGGGCACGTGCCAGGCGACCAGTCGGTCGACGAGACCGCTGAGGAGAAAGGCGAATATGAGACCCGCGAGGACCGGCGCTATGTAGGCGCCGAAGAAGAACAGCACCGCGAACCCGACGAGCAGCAGGACCACCAGGTAGATCGCCTCCTCGTTCGAGAAGTGCTCGTTGATCCAGCCGCCGATGACTTCGAGGAAGCGCACCGGAAATCAGCCCTCTTTCTTCCGGAGGAGGTAGAAGTAGCTGCCGTCTTCCTGCCGCGACTCCAGCAGGGCATTGCCGCTCTGCGCGCTGAACACTTCGAAATCCCGGACGGACCCGGGGTCGGTGGCGATGACCCGCAGCAACGCCCCGGCATGCATCCCGTTCAGCGCCTGCTTCGCCTTCAGGAGCGGCATCGGGCAGGTCAGGCCGCTCGCGTCGAGCAGTGTTTCGGTGTTCTCGGCCATGGCGCGAAAGAATAGCAGGTGGCACTAACAGCGGAGCGCCGGTTTAGACAGGAGCCCTCAGCCGGGGGGGGCTTTCCCAACCGCTGGCGCGCAAGAAAGTGCCGGCATTTCCTCCGACGCTGGAGGCGTAGTTCCATGCAAGCAGCCCGGTTTTCCAGCCCGGAGCGATACCAAGACCAGGCGATCACTCGAGCACTGCAACCTGGAGCATGGGTGATCCATGGTTTGCAATGGGTGTCCCACCGGCTTCTCCGGCGGAATTTTGAGGAACGTTTTCGCCCATCGACTTGTCCTAATCTACGTGGGTGGAACAGGTGCACATTGGTGGCAGGCGTCGGCGCATGCAACGCAGCCCGTGGGTCACCCATCGGCCAACCTCCGTTCTGATACGATTTCTGCCATGAGAATCCGCACCTTCCTGGTGGCTGCCCTTGTGCTGGCCGGCCTCCCGTCGTCGCATGCCGCGGCACCGGACGAGTTGCCGGAACTGGGCGATGCGTCCTCGGCCATCGTTTCGCCCGCCGAGGAGCGCCGGCTTGGACAGATGTTCCTGAAACAGGTGCGGGCGGAAGCTCCCGCGGTCGGTGACGAGATACTCAAATACTACGTAGCCACGCAGTTGCGGCAGCTCGCGCAGTATTCGGACCTGAAGGACGCCACGCTCTATCCGGTACTGATCGACAACCCCGGGATCAACGCGTTCGCCGTGCCCGGCGGCGTCGTGGGGGTGCACCTGGGCCTGATGCTCCACGCGCGTGACGTGCACGAATACTCCGCCGTGATGGCGCACGAACTCGCGCACTTGGGGCAGCGCCACTTCGCGCGGGACGTGGAGGCGCAAAGACAGGCGACATTGCCCATGCTGGTGGGATTGCTGGCCGGTGCGGTACTCATGGCCACGAGCGGCGACGCTGACGCGGGCCTGGCGACGATGGTAGGGACGCAGGCCGCCTCGGTGCAGGGCCAGCTCAGGTACAGCCGGAGCCGCGAGCAGGAAGCGGACCGCATCGGTATCAACACCCTGGTCAGGGCGGACCTGGACCCTCACGGCATGGAACGCATGTTCGCCCGGATGCAACGGGCCTATCGCTTCCGGGAGACGATGCCGGAGTTTCTCCTGACCCACCCGATTACCGAGTCGCGAATAACCGATGCCCGCAACCAGGCGGCGCAGCATCCCGAGCGGAGCAGGGTGGTTTCGCGCGATTACCAGTTCATGCGCGCGCGGGCACTGGTGCACTTCGCGCAGTCGCCGGCGGACGCGCTCGCGCGGGCGCGGGACGACGACGTGGCGGCGGTGGCCAGGGACTATCGCCTGGCGCTGGCCCGCTCCGGCGTCGGCGAGCATGTCGAAGCGGTGATCGGCATGAAGCGGCTTCTCGACTCGAATCCCGGCAGCATCCTGCTGGCGGCTTCGTACGGGGAAACTTTGATCGAGGCTGGCCAAAGCGCGGACGCCGCCGGGTTTCTCGCGCACCAGTTGGTGATCAACCCGGACAACCAGCCGTTCGCGATGCTCTATGCCCGGGCGCTATCCGAGCTTGGCCGGCACGGCGACGCCAAGGAGGTGCTGATCCGGCAGAGTCGCGTGCACGGGGAAGATATCGATATCTGGTATGCACTTGCGGAAACGGCTGGCCTGGCGGGCGATATCGTCGCCGTCCACCGCGCCCGGGCAGAGTTCTTCGCGTTGCGTGGCGCCTATCAGAAAGCCATCCAGCACCTTGAATACGCGCGCGGTCTGGTCGAGGACAACTACCGGCTCACGGCGGGCCTTACCCAGCGCATCCTGGATCTTCGGACGGAGTTCGAGGCGTTCAAGGGATAGAACACTGGCGGCTATCCCAACCGCTCCGAGGGCGCTGGCGTGACTCGATGGTGGTCTATTCCGCTGCGGTGTCGCCGGTGGCTCCGACTGCCGCGCTGACGGCCTCGAAAACGCCCTCGAACGGGGGCCGTACGCGATAGTTTTCCTCCGCCGCCTTGTACAGGACGGTTCGGGAGGAATCGATCAGCAGCACGCCGGGATGCGGTATCCCGAAACCGGGGTGACCGGGTCCGTACTCGTCGTTCCTTATGCCCAGCTCTGCCACGTACTCGCCGTCTGGATCAGAGAGCAGCGTGTAGCCCAGTTCTTCGTCCGAGGCGAAGTCGGACAACACCTCGCGGTCGTCATACGTCATGCCTGCGACGTTCACGCCGATTGCTCCGAAGCGGTCCCGCCATTCACTCAGTTCGACGAACTGACTCTTGCAGAAGGGTCACCAGTTTGCGGAGCGGTTGAACAGGACCAGGAGTCCGTTGTCCCCCATGAGATCGAGGAACGTGCGCATCTCCCCGGTGTGGGAAACAAACTCACCGGCCGGTATCCGGGTGCCGGTGGAAGGCCCCCACTTTTCAGCGTAATCCGACGCCAGGGCAAGGCTCGCGCCGAGTAGGGTGGCTACGCAGGCAACGTTTTTCACTGCCGTTGTCCGAAGTCCAGCATTCGGCGCAAGGGTACCATTGCGCGAGCGCCGATCTCTTCGTCCACGAATATCTCGCTGTCCTGGCGTTCCAGGGAGTCGTTCAACGCCCGGAGTTCGTTCATGGCCATCCAGGGGCAGTGCGCGCAACTGATGCACGTCGCGCCGTCACCGGCCGTTGGCGCCTCGATGAACCGCTTGTGCGGCGACAGCTTGCGAAGCTGGTGGAATATGCCGCGGTCCGTGGCGACGATGAACGTGTCGTTGGGCATCTCCCGGGACGCCGCGATGATCTGGCTCGTCGATCCGACACAGTCCGCGATGCCGATCACGGCGGCGGGCGATTCGGGATGCACCAGCACGCCGGCATCGGGATAGACCTCGATCAACTGCCGCAGCCGGTCGTACTTGAACTCTTCGTGGACGATGCAGGCGCCGGTCCATAGCAGCATGTCCGCGCCCGTCTGCTGCTGGATGTAGGCGCCGAGGTGCTTGTCGGGCGCCCAGAGGATGCGTTCGCCGTTCGCGCTCAGGTGTTCGACGATCCTCAAGCCCACGCTGGATGTGACGACCCAGTCAGACATCGCCTTCACGCGCGCCGAGGTGTTTGCGTAGACCACCACGGTGCGGTCCGGGTGCTCCTTGACGAAAGACTCGAACTCGTCCGGCGGGCAGCCGATGTCGAGAGAGCAGGTGGCTTCGAGGGTGGGCATGAGGACCCGCTTTTCGGGCGACAGGATCTTCGCCGTCTCGCCCATGAAGCTGACGCCGGCCACGACCAGCGTCGAAGCGGGATGGTCGCGCCCGAAACGTGCCATCTCGAGGGAGTCGGAGACGCAACCGCCCGTTTCCTGGGCGAGGTCCTGGATGTCGGCGTCGACGTAGTAGTGTGCGACCAAAACGGCGTCCAGCGCATCGAGTTGGGCGCGAATCTCTTCCTTTAGCGCCATGCGCTCGGCGGCCGCCAGAGTGGCGGGTTGGTGCCGCGGAATCTCGGTGGGCGTTAGACTGTAGTTCGCGCGCATGACCAGAGTGTAACGCATATTTCCAAGTGCCAGTTTCGTGCCGGAGAAGGGCGGAACCGGCGCAGCACCACGGGAAGACCACAGTTTGAAACGCATTGCATTTCTTGCCTCCCCGGGTGATTCGCCCAACGACAATCGCGAACGCCTGCCCGCCGCGTTCGAAGCTGCGGGTTGGCGTACGGCATTGCTTTCCCACGAGTCGCTGGGGTTGACGGCCGACGGCGTGGCCGCGCGCGATGCCGGCGGCCATGTCGTGCCTCTGGCTCCGTTCGATCTCGTCTGGACGCTCGGGTTCGGCCCGCGGGAGGGCTTTCTCGACAGGATGCAGATCCTGAAGACCCTGGACCAGGCGCGGTTTATCAACGCAGTCGATGCCCTCACGTACCTGCATGGCAAGTTCGACCTGGCCGGGTTGGGCCCCGAGACGCATGCCAGCACCGATGTGGAAACGCTCACGGCTATCGTCGAACAGGGAGGACGCTGGGTGGCCAAACCGACGGCGGGGAGTTTTGGCCGCGATGTCTTCCTGCTTGAGCCGGGAGACGTCCACTGCCGCGCGGTGTTCGAACACCTGACCGGACGCGGTGCCGGGCGATATTGCCTATTGCAGCGCTACGTGGAGGAAGCCGAACACAATGAGAAGCGCGTGATGGTTGCCGGTGGGGAGATCATCGGTGCCTATGCCAAGAAAGGGGGCAACCTCGCGAAGGGGGCGGTCGTCCGGCGAGCAGAACTCGATGCGGGCGAAATCGCGCTGGTCCTAAAAGTCATCCGGCGGCTGGACGCCCGCGGCGCCAGGTTCGCCGGCATCGATCTCGCGGCGCCCTGCGTGCTCGAGGCGAACGTCGTGAATCCGGGGGGATTGGGTACGCTAGAGCAGCTTACCGGCATCAACCCCGCACCCGCCGTGATACACGCCCTGACGGGGGACTGAACGCGCCCTTCGTCGTCCCAGGGGGAGGCAGGGCTATCCGCAGTGGAAGGCGTGTTGAGGGCTACGACCCCGCGACGTAGGCGCCTGCGAGCTCGTCGCGCTCGCGATCCCGCACCATGGCTTCAATGCGGTCGAACATGACGATATAGAAGACCCCGCCCGCACCGGCGAGGATTCCCGCTACGGGGAAGAAAATGGCCCAGCCGAAATCTGCGGCCGCGAAACCGGCGGCGGATCCTGCGGCCCACAGGCCGAAGTTCCAGAGACTCGATTGCATGCTGTAGTCGGTGGCTGCCTGTGCCCTGGACGCCCAACGGAAGCGGGAGTTGTTCACGACGAAGGAGTAGATCGAGGTGACGAAACCCAGGACCGCCACCACGAACGTCAGTGTGGGAAGGACCGGTAACCCCGGGGAAAGGGCAAGGGCACCGAACACCAATCCTTCGACCGGCAGGGCGACGACACCGATGATCGCTGTCCTGCGCATGCCGATGCGTTCCACGAGCCAGGGGGTGACGAGTGCCCCGAGACCGCTGCCGGCGAGGGTTGCCGCCGAGTAGAGGATGCCGAACTCGGTGGTAGTCAGGCCCTTGTCCGCAAAGAAGGGGCCGAGCATCGAGCCGAAGAACCCGGCGCCGAAGCCGAATACGGAGAGGTAGGGAAGGATGTAGCGCGATTCGCGGCGGCGCAGTGCCTGCACGAGGCTCGGGCCCTCTCCGCGTGCGCGGCGCTGCCTGGTTTGCTCGGGAGGCGGCGGTTCACGGCGGATGATCGCGGGTGCTGCGAACGCGATCATGAGGGCGGAGGCCGCCAGCATCGTCCGGAACCAGCCAAAGGTGTTCACCAGGGTGACCACTCCCTTTCCGGAGACGTTGGCCATCGTTCCCAGGAAGCCGATGATCGAGGTTCCGGTGGCCCGTTCGGCATCCGTCATCGACTCGGCGGCGTAGCCGTCCACGGCGATATCCTGTGCGGCCATGATGAACGACTTGGCGAGCAGGATGCCGACGATCAGGTGCACGGCGGCGACCGTCGGCGGAATCCAGGCGAGCACGGCGTAGGCGGCGGCGCCGATCGCGGTGCACGGGATGATCCAGCTCTTGCGATGACCGATGCGCGCGCTGCTGTAGTTGTCGACCACAAGGGCGATGAGCCACTTCATCCAGCGGGGGATGGCGGGCAGCGCGAGCAGCCAGAACATCTCGAGCGGCAGACCCTCCTTGCGGAACAGGAAAGGCAGGGCGATTCCGGTGAACGCGGCGGGGAAATACTGCGCCATGTGGAGCATCCCCAGCATGACGAGCTTGGGATGGTCCTTGTCCGGCGCAGGTGTCATTTGCTTCGTGGGGCTGCCGATTGGGCGTTGAACGCCCTCTCAGCCTCGGACGGCCTCGAAATAGCGCTCCGCCGCCGCGAGGTGGGCATCCACGTTGGTGCCGTTCCCCGCGTAGTGGGTCACGATGGCGAGATGCGTGCAGCCGAGTTCGTGCCAACGGTCATGGTGGGTCTTCCACCGGTCCGGATCGCCGCCCCTGGTCTGCGCCTGGGCCTGGACGCCGAAACCCTCCCACGGCAGACCCGCCGCTTCGCGGGCCGCCCGGATGGTTGCAATCGCCTCTCGCGACTTCTCGTTCGGCGTCCCGACCGGAACCCAGCCGTCGCCAAGGCGGGCGCATCGCCGCAGCACTGCGGGAGCGCCGCCGCCGAACCAGACCGGAATGGGGCGTTCTGGCCGAGGCAGGATGCTGGCGTGGTCGACCGTGTGGTAGTCGCCATTGAACGCCACGTTGTCCTCCGTCCAGAGCCGGCGCATCAGTTCGACCTGTTCGGCCTGCCGGGCGCCGCGCCGCTCGAACGGGACATCGAGCCCCTCGAACTCCACGGCGTTCCAGCCGACGCCGATCCCCATCCGGAAGCGGTTGCCGGACAGGATCGCGAGCTGCGCCGCCTGCTTCGCCACCAGGGCCGTCTGGCGCTGGGGCAGGACAAGCACGCAGGTGCCGAACACGATCTTCGAGGTAACCGCCGCCATGTAGGAGAACAGGGTGAAGGGCTCGTGGAAGGCCACGTCCTTGTCGTAGGGGCCGTCCCATCCGCCGGGCCGGTCGGGGTCCGCGCCGAGCACATGGTCGTAGATCATCATGTGGTCTGCGCCCAGTTCTTCGGCGCCCTGGGCGTAGTCCCGGATGGCGATAGGATCGACCCCGATCTCGTCGTGGGGGAAGACAATTCCGAGCTTGATCGGGCTGCGTGTCATCGCGGCGCTCCTTCGCGGATAGCCGGGACGATGATATACGGATGGCGCCGAGGGAAACGCGGACCGACGTCAGGAAGGGGACTCGGAACGGGCTGGGGCGACCTGGAAGCCCTGTCGCGAGAAGTCCCGGTCCAGGGCGAGAACCCGCGTGAGCCCATGGCGGCGCATGATCTCGAAGCTGGTGCAGTCGACCAGCGAGAGGCTGCGCCGGCCGGCGGCCAGAAGCGCCGACAGGGCCGTCTCGTGCACGGTTTCATCTACCCACAGCGTGTCCAGTAGGGGAACGAACGCGGCCGCAAGGTCTCGCGACGCCGCCATCCCGATGCGGCGCTGCACAAGCGCAAACGTCTCCACGAGTACGTAGTTCGACGTGTACAACGGATTGCCCGTGTCGATTGCGGCGTCGAAAGCGTGTACGACGTCACGGTGTCCGGGTTGATCCGCGTCGATGATCGCAATGATGGCCGACGTGTCGACGAACAGGCTCACGCGTCGAAGGCGTCGCCGAGGTGGCGGTCATGCTGTTCGGCGAGATCGGGGCAATCGGAGCGATAGCGCCCGACCACATCCCTGGCACGCCGAACGCGTTCGGCACGGTCGGTGCCGGGGCGTCGGACGAGGTACTCCGCGACGCTCTGGCGTACCAGGTCGGCAACCGAACGCTCTTCCTGGCGCGCCAAGGCCCTGAGCGTCCCCAACTGTTCCTCGGTGAGTTGAATCTGGGTGCGTATCATGATGTCAATCAAGGCAACATGATGGCATTGTAGCCACTTGAAGTCTCGGGTCAATCGTCGACTCGAAGGGGGCAAACTACCTGGGAGACCGTGGCCACCTCTCGAGGCGGTAGCTGCCGGAATCCGCTTGCAGACCCTACCAGGCCCGTTCGCCCGGCGCGGGGGGCTCCTGCGGTTCGCCGGCAAAGCACTGGGCCACGTTCATCCACGCGTTGGCCGTCTCGCCGACGACGGTCAGGTTGCAGTCCGCGATGTTTCTTCCCTGGGTCACGACATGGGCGAACTCGACGGCGGATCCGAGAACGCAGTTTGTTTCGGAGCGGTCATTCCATTCCCAGACCGTCCCCGAAGGCGCGTCGAGTCGCACGTAGGGCGCCGGTGCCGGAACCTCGAGATTGCGGTTGGCGAATGTCCAGCCGAAAGTCCGAACGCCGAGGTGGCAGACATTCCTGATGCGGTCCGTGTTCTCGCGCCTGACGCGCACCAGGTCGTAGATGTCCTGTCCGTGTGCCCAGGTCTCCATCTGTCGCGCGGTGGCCATCATGCGTATGCCCATGTCGGGACCGAACCAGGGCACTCTCGTGCTGGGGTCCGCCGACTCGAGCGCATCGCAGAGCCTGACGAAGTCCGCGCGCCAGCGCTGTAGCAGCGGCCTCCCGCGGGGATACCGGGGATGCATGCGTTTGCCCACCAACCACTTGGCCGCCCACTTCCGGTAGGTGTCCGGCGCCCTTATGGAAATGACGGCCCAGCGGTCGGCATCGTGGAGGTGCCGGACAACCCAGTTCACGGTGCGGGACTTGAATGGCGTCGGCAGTGCCCATTGATCGTCGGCCAGCGTGTCCAGCAGTTCGAAAAGCGCCTCGCCCTCCTCGCGCAGGTCTTCCACTTGTTGCAGCGTCATGGTTGCTCCTGCTGGAACCCGATGAGAGAGGCCTTGGGCGAGTCTGGATCGCCGATGTAGAGCGTCCGCTCCCCGTTACGGACCGCGAGCAGGGCTTCGAGGTCGCCGCTGATGTTGGCGACTTCGGTGCAATCGAGCCCTGCGGACTGGAAGGTGGCGAGGAGGTCGCTGCCGAGATGGAAGAGGTGCATCGGTTTCAGCGTGATCCCCACCAGCGTCGAGGCCTCGCACCGGGCGACGAAGGCGCGAAAGTGGGCGGGCAGGTTGAGTTCCCGCTCCGAGATGTCCAGCTTGCCGAGCTCGACGACGCCGGGGCCGACCTGCATGGCCGAGGTGAACAGGCCCCGGTGATAGTCCGCGCGACCGATGATGTCGAGAGCGCCGTCCCGCAGCCCGATGATGCGCGTATAGCCGTGGTTCGACAGTTCGGACACGACGGTGCCGTCGATCTGCAGTAGCCCAAGCGGTGCCACGGGTTTGAACTCGGATACGAAACCGCTGCCGAGCACCACCTGCATTCCCGAGTCGATCTGGCCGCTGGCCGTCACGCCGCGGCGGGAGCGGTTGCCCGCGCCGACAATGACGGGCTCGAAGTGCTGATGGCCAAGCTCGAGTGCTATCGCGCCGTCGCCCACCCGGTGACACGAAGCCCCGTCGATACCGTCCGCCAGGTCGCACACGACATCGGCCCACTGCGTTGCGGCCACAGGCTGGGCTTCGTCGGAGACAAACACGGCGGGTAGCGTCGTGGCAGGTGCCTGACGGGGCGAGATATCCTTTGCGGGATCGCAAGCGGTTGCCAGCGTGCAGAGAGCGACGACCGCCACGGCCCTCATTCGGGGACTTTCCCTCCGCACGGTTCGGTTGTGAACGCTGTTCGCGGGCATAGGCCGATCCATCACGCCACGGTATCGAATGCGGCGCGCCGCGCCAAGTCCCATCGCGGACGTCGGTGGGCCTGTCCGACGAAGGTCGCCCGGCTGGCGTGGAAAACCCGCTGCATTGAGGGGGCGGATCGCTTGCCGAAGAATTGGGAACAATCCCACGCAACTTTGGGGCGATGTCGCTAACGCATCGGACCTGCCTTGGCGGATGCTTATTGTGCGCGTCGAATCCGAGAGCATCCGAGAGCAACTGTGGTACGTTTCAATCATGCAACGAAGATCTGCCAATCCGCCCCTGGGCCCGCAGGTGCCGGTATCCGCGGACGAATCGCTCCCGCTGTCCGTTATCCACGCCAAGGCGCTGTACCGACCGGTGCCGCCGGTCGAGCTTGACGAAGAAGGCTACGTCTGCAGGGACGGCAAGATGCCGGAGAGTACGCTCCATGGAGATTTGCTCCTGTTCACGCTTGCCTCGCTGCGGGAACTGCTCAAGCACCGCAATGCGTGCGTCGCGTACGACCTGGCGCTGCTGTTCGAGCGGGGCAATCCGGCGGCGGTCCTTGCGCCGGACCTGCTGGTGGCCCTCGACGCGGGAGACCATCATCGGAGTTCCTACAAGCTGTGGGAGGAGCCGAAGGTGCCGGATCTTGCGCTGGAAGCCCTGTCGCTCAAGACGTGGCGGAAGGATGTGGAGGTCAAGCCGGGGATCTACCGGGATCTGGGCGTGCGCGAGTTCTGGTTGGTCGATCTGCTGGGCAAGCTTCCCGAGCCGCTGGTGGGGCTGCGACTGAATGCCGTCGGCGACTACGAGAGTATTCCGGTTTCGCCTTCGGGCGGGTACCGCAGCGAGGTGCTGGGCGCGGACCTGGTTCCTCAAGGCGACGACTTGCGGTTGCGCAAGCACACAACCGGCGAAGTGATGCTCCATTACCCTGAGGCCCTTGCGCAACACCGAGAGGGGGAGATCGCGCGACAAGCGGCGGAAGCGCGGGCGGACTCGGCGGAAAGGCGCGTCGCGGATCTGGAAGAGCGGCTGCGGCGGGCAGAAGGACGTTAACGGCGACGCCGTGTCTTGATCCTCCGATGATGGCGTTACGGGAGATCAGCGCCGCCGCCAGGGCGGAACGGCCTCCCAGTCGAATGGCTCGATTCCGGCGTCGGTGATCAGCCAGACCGAGGCAACGGCCTTGCCGTCGTCGAGATCGAGGAAGCCGATGGTGCCGTACTGGGTATCGTAGTTGTGCGGGTAGGTCGGTGATCCCGGGTTGACGCACAGGATTCCGTCGACAACCTCGATCGCTTCCGTGTGGGTGTCCCCGTAGACGATGACGTCCGGCCGCTTTTCGGGAAAGTGGCGTTCCACCCACCTGGCGATGGTGAGATAGGGAGGACGCTGCTCCGTGGGGATGTAGTGGGTCAGGCCCACGTTCACGTTCTCCAGCTCGAACGTCCATGCCTCCCGGACCCGCGGATCGTCCGGCTGCACGGGCCGGCCGCCGGAGCCGTCCTCGCCATTGCCCCGGGCCGCGTATACCGGCGCAACCTTTTCCAGCGTGTCGAGAACCCAGAACTCGTGGATGTCGCCGCCGTGAAAGATGTAGTCGACGCCGTCGAGTGCTTCGTACACCTGGGGCCACAGGTGATCCATGGCTTCCGGTATGTGCGTGTCGGACACGAGGCCTATCCGAAGGCTCACCGCGAGACCCCCTTCAGGAAACCCGGGCACAGTACGCGAAGGGTCGATCGACAGCAATGTCGGGGAGAGGATTCGCCCCGTACTGGGTTACCCTACGCGACGGCGAACTGACCGGAGAGGACGGTGCTGGATTGGGATCGGGTGCGAAGGCGTGCGAACGGCGACGGCGAGTTCCGTATGCACGCGCGTTTCTGGAACAGCAGGATTCGCCTGAAGATTGGCGACAGGCGCTACCAGATGGTGGTCGATTCGGGGGAGATCGTATCGATCGACCGGTGGTACCGGGGCACCGCGTGCGACCTGGCCATCATGGCGCCGCAAGTGGACTGGGACGCGATGCTCGAAGCCGTGCCCAGACCCTTCTACCAGGATCTCTATCCGGCGACCCTGCATCACGGTTTCGATGTGGCCGGCGACATCGGCCACTACTGTGCCTACTATCCGGCCATCCGACGCCTTGTCGAGTTGATGCGCGAGGTGCGCAACGGCGTCGAAGCGGAGTCGGCGGCATGACGCAACAGGGATTTGACGCGGCGGTAGGCCGCTACGTGCACCTGGAACTCGACGGCGTCGATTACCGGGTGTACTTCGAGGAGACGGGGACTGGCGTGCCGGTGCTGTTGCAGCACACCGCCGGTGCGGACGGCCGGCAATGGCGCCACGTGCTGGAGGATGCCGGGCTGCGCGATGCGTTCCGGCTGATCGCCTACGACCTCCCGTACCACGGCAAGTCCGTCCCGCCCACCGGGCAGACCTGGTGGCGCGAGCCCTACAGGCTGACCAAGGACTTCCTGATGCGCGTGCCAGTGACCCTGGCGAGGACCCTCGACCTCGACCGGCCGGTCTACATGGGCAGTTCCATCGGCGGCCACCTGGCGGTGGATCTCGCCATTCACCACCCTGCCGACTTTCGTGCGCTGATCGGCCTGGAGACCGCCCCGTACACGCCGGGCGGCTACAACGACGAGTTCTATCACCCCGAAATCGGCAACGACTTCAAGGCGCACCTCATGTACGGGATGATGGCGCCGACGAGCCCGGAGGCGTTTCGCCGCGAGACGGCGTGGGTATACAGCCAGGGCGCGCCCGCCGTCTTCAAGGGCGACCTCTATTACTACTCGGTGGACCACGATGTGCGCAACACGGCGGCGGGTATCGACACCGATGCGTGTCCGCTCTACATCCTGAACGGGGAATACGACTGGAGCGGCACCCCCGCCCTTGGCGAGGAACTGGCCGCGATGATCCCCGGTGCGCGCTATCGCACGATGAAAGGTCTCGGCCACTTCCCCATGAGCGAGAACCCGGACCTGTTCCTGCGCGAGATCCGCCCGGTCCTGGACGAGATCCTGCGCCAGGATTCCTGAGCCTTCCACGCGAGCGCACGTCGATGCTGGAGAAGTACGTCAAGAAGATCCTCTCATCGAGGGTCTATGACCTTGCCGTCGAGACGCCCCTGCAGCGTGCGAACGGCATTTCGACGCGACTGGGTCACGAAGTCCTGCTCAAGCGGGAGGACATGCAGCCCGCCTTTTCCTTCAAGGTGCGCGGCGCCTACAACAGGATTGCCCAGCTCTCGGATGCCGAGCGCGCACGCGGCGTGGTGGCCGCATCGGCGGGCAATCATGCCCAGGGCGTTGCGCTGGCGGCCAAAAGGCTCGGGATCAAGGCGCACATCGTCATGGGCCGCAACACACCCAGCATCAAGATCGATGCGGTGCGTAATCTCGGCGCGCACGTGGTTCTGCACGGCGACACCTATGCGGACGCGGCCAGCCACGCCGCAAAGCTGGCCGAGAGCCACGGCTACATGCCTGTGCATCCGTACGACGACGTGGACGTCATCGCGGGCCAGGGCACGGTGGGCATGGAGATCATGAACCAGCAGCCCGATATCGACGCCATTTTCGTTCCCGTGGGCGGGGGTGGGCTCATTGCCGGAATCTCCGCCTACGTCAAGTACCTGCGCCCCGAGACACACGTTGTCGGCGTGGAAGCGGAAGGTTCCGCCTGCCTGGCGGCGGCGCTGGCCGCGGGTCAACGGGTCCGACTGCCCTTCGACACCCTGGACGTCTTTGCGGACGGCGTTTCCGTGGCGCAGGTGGGACGGGAGCCGTTCAGGATCGCCCGCACCTGCGTCGACCAGGTCGTCGTCGTCTCGATCGATGAGATTTGCGCCGCGATCAAGGACGTCTTCGACGATACGCGCCTGATCGCCGAGCCGGCCGGCGCCCTGGCCCTCGCCGGGCTCAAGAAATACGCGGAAGATCAGGATCCGGACGGCGGACGAAGGTACGTGGCCATTGTCAGCGGCGCGAACGTGAACTTTGACCGGCTCCGGCACATCTCCGAGCGCGCCGAACTCGGCGAGCACCGGGAGGTGATCCTGGGTGTCACGATCGACGAGAAACCGGGCAGCTTTCGGCGCTTCTGCAAGGTGCTCGGCAAGCGCTCGGTCACCGAGTTCAACTACCGCTTCGCGGCGGAAGACGAGGCGCACGTCTACGTTGGCCTGGAAGTGCGCCCGGGCGAGGACAGGCAGGCTGCCTTCGATGACCTCGCGCACGCCGGCTACCGCGTCACCGACATGACCGACAACGAAGCCGCCAAGCTGCACGTGCGCCACATGGTCGGCGGACGAACTTTCGGCAGCAAGCCGGAACTCGTTTACCGGTTCGAGTTCCCGGAGCGCCCCGGCGCGCTGCTGCGTTTCCTCAACGGACTCGGAAGCCGCTGGAACATCACGATGTTCCACTACCGCAACCACGGCGCCGCATGGGGCCGGGTGCTGGTCGGCTTCGAGGGGAAGGACGTGGACCGGGAGGGGCTCTCGGCGTACCTCGATCGCATCGGTTACCGCTATTGGGAGGAAACCGGCAACCCGGCGGTCGACCTGTTTCTCCGTTAGCCAAGGGTCCCGGTTCGGTAACCGGTTGGTTTACAATCAGTTACCTTTCTCCCTTTGTGGTAAGGCGACTTTCGCCGAGACGACATCGCGCGTATGCACAAGGTATTCATAGACGGTCAGGCCGGTACCACCGGACTCGAGATCGCGAGCCGGATCAAGTCGCGGGACGATCTGGAACTGCTCGAAATCCCCGAAGCCGAACGCAAGGAGGCGGCAAGCCGTCGCGTGTACTTCGAGACGGCGGATGTGACCATCCTGTGCCTGCCGGACGACGCGGCGCGGGAAGCGGCGGCGCTGGCACCGTCGGCACGAATCCTCGACGCCAGCACGGCGCACCGGACAGCGGACGGCTGGGTGTACGGATTACCGGAACTCGATCAAGAGACCACGCGGGATGCGATCAGGAACGCGCAGCGGGTCAGCAATCCGGGCTGCTATCCGACAGGTTTCATTCTGCTCGTACGACCGCTGATCGATGCTGGCATCGTCTCGCCGGAACTCCCTCTCCGGATCAGCGCGGTGTCGGGCTACTCGGGCGGTGGCAAGGCGATGATTGCCGATTACTCCGCGCGTGACGAACCCGGTTGGCGCGTGCGGCCGTATGGACTGCAACTGTCGCACAAGCATGTGCCGGAGATGCGCCGCTACGCCGGCACCCGCCGGACGCCACTGTTCACGCCGATGGTCGGACACTTCTTCAAGGGCATGTTGACCCAGGTGCCGCTGTTCCTGGACGAACTCGAGGGTGACGCCAGCGCCGCCGACGTGTGCGATGCCCTGGGGGCGCGCTACGCGGGCGAACCCTTCGTGCGCGTGCTGCCGCTGGGGGCGGAGTGTGCGCAGGACGCGGGTTTTCTCGGCGCCACGGCATGCAACGACACGAACCGCATCGAACTGATGGTTTTCGCGGGCCCGGAACACGTCCTGCTGTCCGCGCGCTACGACAACCTGGGCAAGGGTGCCGCCGGCGCGGCGGTGCAGAACATGAACCTGATGCTCGGTGTCGAGGAAACCGCGGGCTTGACTGCATAGCCCCAGACTGCGGGAGGACAGCCCCCGCAATCCGGGTCGCGCGTTGCGGGTACAATGCGCGCCGCATCGAAAGTTCGCGGGAACACCGCTTGGGTGCCCGCTGTCAAAACGGCGGGGCCAGACCAAGACCAAACGCAATGCAATACGCGCAACTCGACATCGCCGGCCTCGAACGCGAAGTGGCAACGCTCTCCCAACGCTATGCGGCTGTGAGCGATTCCAACCTCTCGCTGGACCTGACGCGGGGCAAACCGGCGCCGGAGCAGCTTGACCTGTCGGATGCGCTCGACGGCATTCTCGACGGCGACTACATGTCGCCCTCCGGTATCGACGCGCGCAATTACGGCGACCTTCGCGGGCTCCCCGAAGCGCGGGAACTCGGTTCTGAAATACTCGGGCTTCCCGCCGAGCGGATCATCGCCGACGGTCCCAGCAGCCTGACGCTGATGTACCAGGTGATCGACGCGGCGTTCCACTAC
Organism: Candidatus Azotimanducaceae bacterium; assembly: GCA_965203615.1. Taxonomy (GTDB): domain Bacteria; phylum Pseudomonadota; class Gammaproteobacteria; order Pseudomonadales; family Azotimanducaceae; genus VXNE01. Next base: position 1,137,563 of record OZ241900.1, on the reverse strand, counting down.
GGACTGAGCGGTCCGCGGTGGGTGGACGAGGCGCCCGTCAAGGCGCTATGTCCGGTGCCCGGCTACGACCGGCACTTCACGATTACCGAGTCGTTCGGTATCGAGATGATCAATGTGCCGATGACGCCGACCGGACCGGACATGGACCGCGTCGAGGCGCTGGTGGAAGCGGATCCTTCGATCAAGTGCATGTGGTGCGTGCCCAAGTACTCGAATCCCTCGGGCTGCATCTATTCGCCGGAAACCGTCCGCCGAATCGCGGCGCTGGCGAACCGCGCTTCGGGAGGTTTCATCGTGATGTGGGACAATGCCTACGCCGTGCACGACTTCGAGTTCCCGCCGGCGGAGCTCGACGATGTGCTGGCGCGTGCCGAGGCCTGCGGCACGGGCGACAGCGTCGTCGTATTCGGCTCGACGTCGAAGATCACGTTCGCCGGCGGGGGTATCAGCTTTGTCGCCGGTAGCCCGGCGATTCTGGACAAGCTGGAGACCCGGCTCTCGGTGATGCTGATCGGCCACGACAAGGTCAACCAACTACGTCACGTGCGGTTCCTTGGCGGCCGGGTCGAGGCGCATATGCGGGCCCACGCCGACCTGGTGCGGCCGAAGTTCGAAGCCGTGGACCGAATTCTCCACGCGTCTCTCGACGGTGTCGGGATCGCCGAGTGGTCGCGTCCCCGAGGAGGTTACTTCATCGTCCTTGACACGATCCCGGGACTCGCGGCAGAGGTGGTGGAACTTGCCGGACGGGCCGGCGTGAAACTGACCCCGGCCGGCGCGACGCATCCCTACGGACGGGACCCCGACGACAAGACCATCCGGCTGGCGCCCACTTTCGCCTCGCTCGAGGAAGTGGAGGCGGCAACGGAGGTCCTTGCCCTTTGCATTCGCCTCGCAAGTGCCCGGCGAATACGTGTAGACAGGGGCGCATGACCGACGACACCTTCGCCGGCTACGGACTGCCGGAGCCGTTGCAGCGCGCGATCACCGACCTGGGTTTCGAGCGCTGCACGCCTGTGCAGAGCGAGGTTCTGCCCTATAGCCTGTCGGACTACGACATCACCGGCCAGGCGCAGACGGGCACCGGCAAGACCGCCGCATTCCTCATCACCATATTGACGCGGCACGTGGAAGAACGGCTTGAACGGCCGAATCCGCCCGGAACGCCCCGGGCGCTGATCCTTGCCCCGACGCGCGAACTGGCGTTGCAGATCGAGGCGGACGCGATCGACCTGTCGGCACATCTCGACACGACGATCGTCGCGGTGTTCGGCGGCCTTGACTTCAATCGCCAGATCGATCGACTGCGAGGCGGAGAGGTGGACATCCTGGTCGCGACGCCCGGGCGCCTGCTCGACTTCTGCGGCCGCGGCGTGGTCGATCTGAAGCGCGTCGAGACCCTCGTGATCGACGAGGCGGACCGCATGATGGACATCGGCTTCATCCCCGACGTTCGCCGCATCGTCTACCAGACGCCGCACAAGCGGCACCGGCAGACGCTGTTCTTCAGCGCGACGTTCAACGACGACGTGATGCGCCTCGCGCGGCAATGGACCATGGATCCGATTCACGTCGCCATCGAACCCGAATCCATTGCCGCTGAAGCGGTGGACCAGCATTTCTGGATGCTCTCCGATGCGGAGAAGCGCGATGCCATCGTCAGTTTCGTGCATCGCCACAAACCGGGCCAGGCGCTGGTCTTCGTCAACCGGCGCGATGCCGTGCACAACCTCGTGCGGTACCTGCGCGGGCGGGGAATCCAATGCGAGGGACTGGCGGGCGACATTCCCCAGCGACGGCGTCTGGCAACGCTGAACCGGTTCAAGCGCGGCGAGCTGGGCCTGGTGGTGGCGACGGATGTCGCGGGGCGCGGCATTCACGTGGAAGGCATTACCCATGTCGTCAACTACGACCTTCCGGAAGAAGCGGAGTATTACGTTCACCGCATCGGTCGGACCGGACGCGCCGGTGCCACCGGCACATCGATCAGCTTCGTTTCCGAAAGCGATGCTTTCAACCTGCCCGCCATCGAGGAGTTCCTGGGCCACGCCGTGGAGTGCACGCTACCGGACCTGTGATCTGCCGACGTGCCTGTCCACGAAGGCGGGAACTCGGGACGGATGGTATTCTTGAAAGGACACCGTTCGCCCGGGCGGCTGTTTCTGAAACTGGGGAACAGATAGGTGCAATGGATCGATCGTGGGTACCCATCCAAGACTACGAGACCCCGCCGCGCGAACTCGCGGACGGCGAGTTACGTGCCCTCTCGAGCGTGTGGATGGAGCAGAAGGACACGCTTGGCGAATCCGCTGCCGTTCATCACTTTAACGAACGCCTAAGGCGCGAATGGGCCATCGAAACGGGTCTTATCGAGCGTTTGTACACGCTTGATCGCGGGATCACCGAACTGATGATCGAACGGGGTGTGAACGCTGCGTTCTTGCCTAGCCGCGCTTCCGACGATCCCGAACGAACGGTTGCCCTGATCGGTGACCAGCAGCAGGCGATTGAGAGCCTGTTCGCCTTCGTCAGTGGCGGTCGGGAGCTTTCGACGAGCTACATCAAGGAACTGCATGGCCTGTTTACCCGGAACCAGGAGTATGTGGAAGGGCGGGACCAGTTCGGGCAGCGAGCGAACGTTGCGCTATTAAGGGGCGACTACAAGCAACATCCGAACAATCCGACCAGACCCGACGGCTCAATCTACGAGTATTGCCCTCCGGAACACGTCGGCGCGGAGATGGACCAGTTGATCGCGTGGCATTCCGAGCACACTGACGTTGCCCCGGAAGTGGAGGCGGCCTGGCTGCATCACCGATTCGTCCAGATTCATTCGTTTCAGGACGGGAACGGTCGCTTGGCGCGGGCATTGGCGACGTTGATCTTCATCAGGGCGGACTGGCTCCCGCTGGTCGTTCGGGACGATGAACGGGACAGGTATATCGGAGCACTGGAAGCCGCCGACGACGGCGACCTGAAGCCCCTGGTTCAGTTCTTTGTGGCTGTTCAGCGGCGCCAGTTCATCAATGTAATCGGGATCGCGCGAGACATCAGGCAGTCCTTGCGCGTCGACGCACGTATCGAGTCCATCCGGCAGCAGCTTTCGGCGAGACGGGATGCCTTGGCCAAGGAGTGGGAGACGGCGGTCGAAAACGCCGAACGACTGCGGGAAATGACCACGACCAGGGTTTCGCAGGTACGCGACACACTTGCGGATGCCGTTGGCGACTACCAGGAGTTCAGGTTCTTTGTTGACGATGAGACTGACCAGGGCGGCAGGAGTCACTATTTCCATCGACAAATCGTCGCCACGGCCAAGGAGTTGCGTTACTACGCCAATACGAGGCAACACCGCTCGTGGGTACGTCTTGGCATTGGCGACGGTAGACAAAGCAATGTGCTGTTCTCGTTTCACGGCATCGGGCAGCAGTTCCAGGGCGTGTTGGCGTGTTCGGCATCTTGGTTTCAGCGCGTCCCGTCGGACGATGGCACAGAAACGGAGGGCGACTCGCCGCTATGTGACGAGGTGTTCCAGATCAACTACAAGGAGGACATCGGCGATATCGAGGTTCGCTTCACGGGCTGGCTGGAACGTGCGCTCGAACGCGGGCTGGCAATGTGGGAGCGGACAACTCTCTGATGAATACCAAAACGCAGGTTGCCGTCGTCCAGATGTGCGCGACCGCCGACGTGGAAAACAACCTCCGTTGCACCGAATCGCTGGTGGCCGAGGCGGCAGAGGCGGGCGCGCAGGCAGTGTTCGCGCCGGAAACGTTCACGTTCATCGGTCCCGGGCGTATCCGGGCCAAGATACTCGAGCCATTGCCTGAAGGGGGTCCGATATTCGAGCGATGCCGGGCCATGGCGGCGAAAAACGGCGTGCACTTCGTATTCGGCTTCCACGAGACGGGGCCGGACGGCCGCGCCTACAACACCTGCGTGCATCTCGATCCGGCCGGCGAATTACGCGCGATGTACCGCAAGATCCACCTGTTTGACGTGGACCTCGCGGACGGCACGCGTCTCCTGGAATCCCGGTACACCGAACCCGGCGATGCCCCGGTCGCCACGCGGCTGCCGTTCGGCACGCTGGGCCTGTCGATCTGCTACGACCTGCGTTTTCCGCACCTGTATCAGCGACTGGTGGATCTTGGGGCTGTCGCGATCGCGGCGCCGGCCGCTTTCACCAGTACCACGGGTCCGGACCACTGGCATGTACTGCTGCGGGCGCGGGCGATCGAGTGCCAGGCGTACGTCATCGCTGCCGCCCAACACGGCGAGCATGGCCACGCCAATCGCTCCTCCTATGGCCACGCCCTGATCGTCGATCCGTGGGGCGACATCATCGCGGAGTGTCCCGCGCAAGGCGACAGCTTCGCCATCGCCGCCATCGATCCCGAACGCGTTGCCCAGGTGCGGCGCGACCTGCCGAGCATCGCCAATCGGCGACTCATTGGGGATGCAGTGCCAAAGCCGGCACGGGCCGGTACCGGTGCGCGCGTGATTCAGGGGACGCAGGCCGAAGATGCCGGCTGAGCGATCCCCGGCACGCAACCCTTGGGTGATTGCAGCGGCGTTCGTCGTGATTGCCGCCGGCATCAAGGCCGCGGAAGCCATCATGGTGCCGTTCCTGCTGGCCGCGTTCATCGCCACGGTGGCCGCGACGCCGATGTTCTGGCTGCATCGGCACCGGGTTCCCATCGGATTTGCGATCCTGGCCGTGATCGCCGGGTTGCTGGTCGTCCTGTTCGGTCTCGGCGCGGTCGTTGCGCAGCAGGTGGCGGTGTTCGCCGCGGCGCTGCCGGGATACGAGGCGAAGGCGACCGCGTTCGCGCAGCGGGTACTCGAGGAACTCAGCGCGATGGGCATCGACTTTTCCGTCGACTGGATTCTCGAAGCCTTCAATCCCGCCGTGGCGTTTTCGATGGCGGGCAATACGCTGCGCGGCTTCCAGAACGTTCTCTCCAACGGGTTCCTGATCCTCCTGACGGTGATCTTCATCCTGGCCGAGGCATCGAGTTTCCCGCGAAAGCTGCGCGAGACGCTTAAAGTCCCCGACCGGGACATGCCGTACTTCGAGCGTTTCGCCGAGAACGTCAATCGCTATATCGCCATCAAGACCACCACCAGCCTCGCGACGGGCGTTGTCGTCGGCGGCTCGATGGCGGTGATAGGCGTCGACGTTCCCATCCTCTGCGGCCTGCTGGCCTTCATGCTCAACTTCGTGCCGACCATAGGCAGCATCATCGCCGCGGTGCCGGCGGTGCTGCTCGCACTGGTGGAACTGGGACCCGGCCACGCGGCGGTCGCCATCGCGTGCTACGTCGCGATCAACGTGGTCGTCGGCAACTATGTCGAGCCGAAGTTCATGGGCCGGGCCTTGAGCCTGTCGACGCTGGTCGTGTTCCTGTCCCTGGTGTTCTGGGGCTGGATGCTGGGTCCGGTCGGCATGCTGCTGTCGGTGCCATTGACGATGACGGCGAAGCTCGCGCTGGAAGCGAATCCTGAGAGCGAGTGGCTGGCGCATTTGCTGGGTCCTGCAGATGCGCCGCCAACGGCCGTGGAGAATAGTGCCGACGAGGATGAGCCGTGAGCTACGAACGCGAGAGCATCCTTCGCATGGAAGGTTACCGCTACGGCGAGCAGCCGGACGACACGGATGTGGTCAAGCTCAACACCAACGAGAATCCGTACCCGCCGAGTCCTGCCGTGGCCGAGGCATTGGGAGCCTTCGATGCCGCCGCACTGCGCCGGTATCCGCCCGCGAAATCGGACGAATTCTGTCGAGTTGCCGCTGCGCAACTGGGGCTGACGGCCGAGGAAATCGTTGTGACCCACGGCGGAGACGAGGCGCTCCGGCTGGCCTTCACGACGTTCGTCGATCCTGGCGCGGTGTTCGCCATGGCGGATCCGAGCTATTCGCTCTACGAGGTGCTGGCGTGCGTGCAGGACTGCAGGGTCGAGTCGATACCGCTGTCCGAAGACTGGTCACCGCCCGAGGACTTCTGCGCCAGGGCAAACCGCGTAGACGCGCGCCTGACCTGCGTCGTGAATCCCCATGCGCCCAGCGGAGTGTTGCTTGGGGTGGACGCGCTCGCTCGCATCGCCGGCGAGATCGAGGGGGTCGTGCTGATCGACGAGGCGTATGTCGACTTTGTGGACCCGGTGCTGCGCCACGATGCCACGCTGCTCATCCGTGAATTCGACAATCTGCTGTTGCTGCGCACGCTGAGCAAGGGCTATTCGCTGGCGGGGCTGCGCTTCGGTTTCCTGCTGGGGAGTCCGCAACTGCTCGAACCGATCGCCACGAAGACGCGGGACAGCTACAACCAGGATCTGGTTGCGCAGACGCTCGCCTGCGCGGCGTACGCCGATCAGCAATACGCCCGCGGCACCTGGCGGCGCGTCCGATCGGCGCGCGAGGTGTTGAGGAGCGGTTTGGCTGAGATCGGCTTCAGGGGTCCGGTGTCGCAGACGAACTTTCTCCTCGTGGCGCCACCGCCGAGCTGGCCGCTCGACGCGCGCACGACGTACGAACAACTGAAGATGCGGGGTATCCTCGTGCGCCACTTCGCTACGCCGAGTCTTGAGGGTATGCTGCGCATCACCGCGGGGACACCGGAGCAGAACGCCCGGCTGCTGGACGTGCTGCGGGACATTGGAGAGGTCGATCATGCTGCTCAAGAATGAGGAAATAGATGCCATGGTGCCCCGCCCGCATCGGCATCAGTTCAACGACAACGCCGTGAGGATGACACGAGCGCTTTCAGACGCCGTTGGCATGAAACGGATCGGCGTCCACCTGGTGCGTCTTGAGCCGGGGCGCGAAAGCACGGAGTTGCACTATCACGACTCGGACGAAGAGTTCCTCTACATCCTCTCAGGACGCGGGGTCGCGGAGATCGGGGATGAGCGCTTCGAAGTGGGGCCCGGAGATTTCATGGGGTTCGGAGCGCCGTCGCAACCACACGCGATGACCAACCCGTTCGACGAAGACCTCGTCTACCTCATGGGCGGTGAGCGCAACCTGTCCGACGTTGTGCACTATCCCCGCCTCGAACGCACCCTGGTCAAGAGTGGTGGGCGGCGTGCCTGGGCGGAATGGGACAACCTGCACGAGTTGCAGGTCCGGCGCAGGAAGTAGGCAGGCGAAGGACGGCGGGCGGAGCGGTCTTGCCGTGGCCCCACAAAAAAACCAGGGCCTGTTTCCAGGCCCTGGTTTGAGTCTGCCGCCTTTCGCCCGCAAGGGCGAGGACGTTGTGGGCTCTTAGCCCTTGACCTTGAACATCCCGCCGGCGGGGCCGCCGCCCCTGCCAATGGCCCACTGCCAGAAGCCGGGGGTCACACAGGGATTCGGAAGCATGCGGGAGAACTTGTCCTCGGGCCGCATGTAGGTCGTGATCATGCCGGCTTCCCATTCGACGAAGTAGCTCTTGTTGGGATTCGTGTCGACCGGGCCGCGCCCCTGCCGCATCAGGCATCCCGTGCCGCCGTCTATGGCGAACGAAATGGTGTTGCCGCCTTCCGTGCCCTGCGCCTTGAGCTTCGCGACCGTGGCGTCGTCGAGGCCGCCGGGAGTGAAGTCCATGGACAGCCTGACCTTGCCCTCGTAGACGACTTCCGAATGGTCTTTTTCGACCGACATCTCGTCGCACACGTACTTGGGCCAGCCCCAGCAGTTGCCTTCGAGACAGGTGTAGAAGTTGGGCACCGGGACGCTGATCACGAGCCACGACTCGATACCGTCGGGACACAGTGCCTTGACCATGACACGGCCTTCCATGAAGGGTGCGACGCCGCGGTTCATGTCCCAGTATGAGAGCATGATTTCCGGCTTCTCCGGCATCTTGAGCGGCGCGTACATGTACGACTCGTAAAGCTCAAGGTCGACCGGTTCGATGATGGTGCAGTGGCCATAGGACCCGGCCCCGGCTTTTGCCAGCTCCGCGCACTCTTCGTCGGTCAGCGCCGGACGGGGGGCTTCGTCGCCGCTGCCCATGTCCATGCCCACGATCACGTCCCGGTCACGATCGGCGACCCAGTTGGCGACGTTTTCGAGCAGGATCCTGGCGAGAATCTCGCGATCCTGTTCCTCCTTCATGTCGGTGAAACGCATCTGTTTGCCGGACGCGTGTTTTTCTCTCGGAAAGGTAACCATCGTACCCATGCGCAATAGTCCTCAATTCATCTGTTTCGCGGGTCCAACGCGACCGATCCGTCGGACCTCCACATTGCCATCGTGGCGCTTGTCGCAGCTTCCCCGATCGGCCAATGGCTTGGGTGATGTTAACTGACCGGTCTTCCGAGGGTCAACGCGCGGGCCGGGGATGGGAGACGCCGCCTTGCGCGGTCAGCGTTCGTGGACCTCCGTCAAGAGCTCGCGCCGGCGCAGCCAGGTCTCCAGATTGTCGAGAAAGATCAGCCGCGCGCGCTCGAAATTTCCCTGCGCGGTCCAGGCAGCATGCGGCGTGATGATGACGTTTGGCATGTCCCACAGCGGCGACTCGGCCGGGAGCGGTTCGAGTTCGAAAACGTCGAGGTAGGCGCCGGCGATCCGATCGGACCGCAATCCCTGGATGAGTGCGGACTCGTCAATGATGCGGCCCCTGGCAACGTTGATGACGCGTGCGCCCTCCGGTAGCAGCGCCAGCCGGCGCGCATCTATGGCGCCGCGGGTCTCGCTGGTCAGGTTGGCGGTAACGGCAAGCCAGTCGGCCCGGGCCAGGACCGCATCGAGCGCGTCGGGATGCACGACTTCGTCGGCTTGGTCCCGATCCGTTCCCCGACTGCGGCGGACGCCGATCACGTGCAGGCCGAAAGCGCGGGCCAGCCGCGCGAGTTCTCCGCCTATGGCGCCAAGTCCGTAGATAACGAGCGTCTGGCCGCTCAAGTCCCTTGGGTGCTGGTCGACGGGCAGCGACCGCCAGCGACGATCACGCTGCAGCGCCTGGTAGTGGGGCAGGCGCCGCGCGAGCGAGAGGAGTCCTGCCATGGCGGTATGCGCGATCGGTTCGGCTGCGGCGCCGGGCGAGTTGGACAGCCGCACGCCGCGGTCGAGCATTGCGCCGAAACGGGGATTGTCGATCCCGGCGAAGCCGAGATGCAGCCAGCGAAGTCTCGGCAGACTCTCGATCAGGTCGAAGAACTGCCCGAACGCGCCCATTCGCACGAGGTCGGGCGAGCCGTACGCGATTTCGATTCGCTCCCGTTCGGCGGCGGGCAGTTCGGAAGCGCCGGCGAAAAGACGTGGCTCGATCTTCGTGCCGGTCCGTTCCGATATGGCGGCGAGTTCAGCGTGACTCGCCCCTGCGACGGCGGCTGTCACAAGCGGTTGGCTGACGGGGGCGTCGGCGGACAACATCCTATCCGGGTCGAGTGTGGGTTCTTTTCTGCCTTATCGGACGCCCGCCTGGAAGGCAGGTCGTGCCCGCCACAGCGCGATGGCAGGCACCATGAATACCGCCATTGCCACGATGCCCACCACCCAGCCGGCGCCGCGGGCGTCCGCCAGGTTCCAGACCAGCATGCTGAAGGCGACCTGGCCCGCGTATACCGCCGCCCACGGCCACATCCAGCGCGCCATCTTCCAGAATCCATAGGCGCCGGCACCATAGACCAGCCAGTGAAGGAGGCCTGTTGCCTTGGCCCACCAGCCGTGCAGCACGAAGCCGAACCAGACCTCCTCGTCCGCCTCGACGGGTTTCAGAAACAGGTCGTACGGCAAGTAGATGAGAGTCATGTACAGGCAGAACAGGAAGATGAGATTCATCCACCAACTTCGCTTGGCCCACTCGGCCCGGAAATCGAGGTTCAAGGGCGCTCCGTCCTTATCAGGTTTGGTTGGGACGCGACACCGCAATGATCGCGGCATTTGGTCCAGCGTCAAGCGGTCGTGGGTGATCTTCGTTCGTCGCAGTTGTAGATCATCATCAAGTTTCCGCGGGCCGATTTCGCAAGTTCCTTCCGAAACCTGGCGTTTTTCTTCCGACCCCAGTCTTCGCGATAGTGCAGCATGTCGACGATCTCCCGTTCGGAACGGGTCTTGAGTGCGTTACGGTGCCGTGCGGCCGGCGTTTGATCGCCGATTGGTGCTGGCGGGATTTCCGCGGAAACATCCGCAAACTGCGGGCTCAGCGCCGGGGCGATCACTTCGCCGTCCCGGCCGACAAAGATGACCTGATCGTCCTCGATGGTGATGTGGAACGCGCCGTGGTGCAGCAGCCGGTGATGCGCGCCGCACAGCAGCACGAGATTGTCGAGACTCGTCTCCCCGCCGTCGATCCAGTGTTGGACGTGATGCGCCTCGACGTAGCGCTGATGCGCGCAGCCGGGGAAGCGGCAGCGGTTGCGGTCGCGCAGCTTCAGCGCCCGCAAGAGCCGGGCCGGCACGATCCGCCGCCGGCGCTCATAGTTCAGCAGGTTCCCCCGCGCGTCCTGGATAAACTCGGTGATATCGGCGTCGCAGGCGATGTGGCGGGCATCCTCCTCGTCGATGCCCCAGTCCGGCTCGACGTGGTAGCGCGCGCCGCCCGCCGACCGCTGCGCGGCCAGCTCGTTGCGGTCGATGGTCAGTACCACTTCGTATCGCTGCCCCGCGCGGCGGCGCTTCCAGGGGCCGGCGCGGCTCGCCAGGCAGTGCTCGGCCATGTCCACCAGCGCGTCGGCGAAGCGCTGTTCGGTGCTCGCGGGCTCGAACGTCAGCCAGTCCGGAAGATCGTCCGTTTCCGCGGAAACATCTCCGGAAACACCCGCTTCGATCAAGGCCGTACTTGAAACCTGCGCGAAGATATCCTTGCCGTTCGCGTGCTCGGCGGGCGTTTCCGCGGAAACATCGATGTCCGTCACAACGGCGCATGCATCCTGCGCGCAGACCTCCCCGTCCGCGTGACTAACCGGGGTTTCCGCGGAAACGTCGGTCGATACATCTGCCGTCGCCCATTCGGCCTGCTCGGGTGCCTCTTTCTCTTTGCCGTTTGCCGCGCCAGCGCCTTCCACCAGCACTCCTTCAGATCCATCGTCGGCCGCAGCCTCCGCAGTTTCCCCGCAATCGGCAAACGGCAGCACGGATCGATAGAACGCCTCCCGCTCGTCTCTCCCGGCATCTTCCCGGCCGTCGAAGACCTGCTGCAGCGCCTTGATCACGAGCGCTCCCCGCTCCGCCGGGACCGCCGCGGTGATGACCAGCATGCCGTCCTCGTAGTGCCAGCTTAAGCTCCGCCGCTCCTCGCTGCTGGCGCGCTTGCGACCGCTCCCGCCGACCCGCTCGTAGGTCCGGACCAGGCTCTCGAGCTGCGCGGCGCTGCTGCCCTCGGCGATCGCCAGCAGCATCGCGTCGGTGTCCGGCGTCGCCACCCGGGTGATGGCCCGCACCTTGGAATAGCTGATCGCCCCGTCGCGGAATGCGGCGTCGATGCGCGGCAGCCGCTCCAGTGCCCGGCCGATGCGGATGCGCTCCCGCGCGGCGCAGGGTCCGAGGCCGCAGCGGTGGTCGAGCCAGTTGCCGAGATTGCAGTAGCCGCCCTCCCGCCAACTTGCATGGAAGTACGCATCCGCCGATGGGGGGAACGCTTACACTTCCTTACGCGTCAGCGGTCGAGGAAGCTTCCCCGGCTGAAGGCTCCGCGTGCGCTCCATCGCGGCGATGAGCTTGATAAAGCGCCAGTCGGCGAGGTTGATGCGCGCCGCCATGTCGGTGACGGCGCGGCGCAGTTCGGCGGGGTCGTCGGGGATGAAGTCGAGGCGGTCGGCGTCCGCTTCGATGATGAGTTGCTCGACGGCTGGTTCTGGGACGAAGTCGAGATGCTGGACGACTTCCTCGGTCGGGACGGACATGCTCTGGGGCCTTGGTGCAGAGGTTTATGGATGCTGTTTATATTACCAGTATAAAGATCTTTTATCATTGTTTTTATTGGATAATTTCTCTAGATCACCCCGACCATTCCCTTAGTCAAACTGAATATGCGTGGAGGAGGTTTTTGGCGCACATCACCCCGCCGATCAATCCAGCGTCAGGGGATCGTGCGTGATCTTCGGCCGCCGCAGTTGCGCAGGCGGCAGCCAGGTCGCCGCCTCGCCCCGCACCCACCAGTCCCCTGTCGAGGACTTCTCCGCCGGCGTCGAGAACCGGTACCGATGGCGCACGATGCGCACGAACTTCGGTCGCGCCCCGCCGAAAGGGTCGGCCACGAGTTCGAGCACGTCGGGCCGCGCTTCGAGCAGCGCAAAAGCCAAGTCGTAGATCCAGGGCGCACCTTCGGGGGTCGTCAACGCGGCGAACCACATCTGCCAGTCGAGCCGCGGCTGATACGGCGTCGCCCAGCGGGGAGGGACGGCGACATCGCCCGGTTTGAATGGAAAGGTGTAGGGAACCCAGGTGGTCCCGTCCAAGGACCCCTCGACCACGAGTTCGTCCCGGCGCGTCGTCATGACGGCGAAGAGGCCGTACGGGTTCGCGAGCCGCAACGGCGAGGCCGCTTCGGTCAGGGCGGCCAGCGGCGCGGGAAGCCGGAACGTGGCCTGGAGGGTGACGAGGACGCCGAGCGCCATGACGCAGACGGCAATCGTTCGGGACACCCGGCGCCCCGAGGTCGTCGCGACGCCGCGAACGACGGGTTTCGTCCGCCGGTCGTCGAGTAGCGCCAGGCACAGCACGATAGTGAGGATATTGAAGAAGTTGTAGTTGCCGGTCGCGAAGATGAGCAGTTCGAAGATCACGAAGCCGGCGGCGGCGGCCAGTCGGATATTGCGTGGCAGAAAAATGCAGAACGGCAGCGCGAGTTCGATGACGAATGTCATCCACACGGCCGACTCGAGGATCGAGCCCGGCAGTTGGTGGGCATACCAGCCAAGCGCGGTCGGCAGGGGCTGGGTTTCAAAATGGAAGGCGAGGGCGGAGCCGTCCGCCCAGGTGGGATCGCCGCTCGCGAGCTTGACGAAACCCGACAGGAACATGAACCGGAACAGCGCCAGCCGCGCGAGCCACACGCCGAAGCCGGGTGCGCGAGCCAGCACCGCGGCGATGACGAAGCACTCGATGAGAAAGATGTCCCACTGGTAGGAGAGGAAGACCTGTCCCGCCGCGAGAAGCGACAGGTAGCACACGTACGCGGTCGCAGAAGCAACGCAGCGCCAGCGGCCGAGCAGCGCCGTCAGCGTCGCGAGCGTGCCGAGCGCGCATACCGCATGCAGGGCAGCGGGTGAGGCGTCGAGCCAGAAGACCGTGGGGAGCAGCCAGAAACGTTCTATCCCGTAGGTGCCGGTGAGCGCATCGAAGAAGCTCTCGGCCGGAAGCACGCCCTCGGGACCGATCAGTCCGTCCAACTGCCACCAGAGCGAGAGGAAGGCGAACAGTCCGCAGAGCGCGATGCCGCGAACGAGGAGATCGGCAGTGACGTTGAATTCGGCGCGGCGCAGCTCCCGCCCGAACAGCGGGCGCGCGAGCGTCAGGCAGAGTTCCCGGTGCCGGGCCACGCATCGGTACAGGGCGTCCGAGAGGCCCGCAAAACCAGGCAGGCGGCGATGGAGACGGTCCCAGAACCGGACGCCGCCGATGGCCAGGGTGCGGAATGCGGCGTCGGCCCGCTCGTATCGCCCGCCGTCGGCGAAAAGCTGGATGCTGTCGGCGAACTCGGCCTCGGTGATATCGGGGTATTCGGACATCACCTCCTGGTAGGGCCGATACTCGACGGCATCCGAGGTCACCGAAGCGGCGTATTCGACGGTATAGCGGCAGAATGCGCAGTCGCCGTCGTAGACGAGGCGTGGCTTCATCGGGGGGTCGGAGCCCTCAGCCGGGGGAGATTTCCCCAACCGCTGACGCGTGAGGAAGCGCCGGTATTTCCTCCGACGCTGGAGACGTACTTCCATGCAAGCCAGTGACCATTCGCGCGGGTATCCGTTGCCACGCGCACTCCATCATGCGCGGCCAGTGCATGGTCGGGTATCCTGCGGCGGGTGGACTGGCGGCTGGACGGCATAACGCCCAAGGAGTGTTGAATGAAACTCATCGCGATGATTGTGGTGGCTATTGTCATCGTGATCTATGTCGGCTTGATTTTCATCCCCATGGATCCAGTGGAACGCCGGCCGGGTATTGGCCTGAGCGGCGACGTCGCGCCGGTGCAGGGTACGGACTGGTCATTCCTGCAGGGCCGCACGCAAGCGTGGCTGGAAATGCGGACGTGGTACCTGATTCCTCATTCCATCACGGTCAGCGCCTGGGCGGATGCCGGCACGCTATACGTCGGATGCAGCCGGTGCGACACGAAAGTGTGGCCCAACCATGTTGCGCGGGATGATCGGGTACGGCTGAAGATCGGCGATGACATCTATCTGCGCCGCGCGGTGCGAATCACCGACCCCGCGGAACTCCAGGCCGCGATGGGCGATCGGGAGGTCCGGTCCGGATACGCCCTGTTCCGGATGGCGCCGCGATGACAGTGATGCCGGCGGCCGAGTCGCCCGGGCTTCCGAGGTCGGCGGACTACAACGTCGGGCACGCCGCCAGCCAACCGGTGCCGGAAGACATCGCCTTCCGCCGGGCGACGGTGTACGGCGACCCTGCCTTCGCGACCCCCGAACCGTCGCTCAACGCGCGGGAGATCGACTACTTCAAGGACCGGGGCTATCTCGTCAAGCGTGGCCTGATCGACGATCCCGAGACGTTCCGGCGGGTTGTCGATCACGTCTGGAGCAACGTTCCCCGGGCCATCGTCCAGCGCGACGATCCGGACACCTGGCTCGATGCCCCGGACGAGAAATGGACCGAAGAAGATGCGCTGCGGGTGGGGCTGCTGGTCCGCAGCAACTGGAAGATGCGGTCGCGGGAGGGGATCGGCACCGAAGACTTCCTGGTCGAGAGGATCGCGAATCATCCCGCAATGCGCGCCCTCGCGGAAGCGTTCATCGGGGCACCCGTGAGGCCGCCGAGACGCGTGCGGGGCATCTACTGCATATTTCCGAGAACTCCGGAGGGCGCTGTCCGCTACGGTCCCCATGCGGACAATGCGGCAGCGCACCTGTCGGCCATGGTGCTCGCGGACACGACGCCGCCGGACACCGGCGGTTTCACGGTGTGGCCGGGCTCCCACCGACGCCTGCATCCGCATTGGGATACGGTCCACGGCGGGGCCATCTCGCAAGCAAGAAGGGAAAGCTATCGCCTCGCTCGGGATGCCGTACTGCGCGATACGACGCCGGTGGAATTCACGGGGGTCGCCGGCGATGTGGTCTTCTGGCATCCGCGCCTGGTGCATTCGGCCGGCATCAACCGCTCCGCGGACAGGGGTGAGCCCCGCGTGCGCGTGATCGTGCCATGCGACTACGCGCGTGCTGACCGCAGTCATTTCGACGACATGGAATTCGGTCCGGGCGCGCGGTACCAGTGGTGGATAGATACGCGCAACTTTGTCGAGGATGTCGCGCCCACCGAAGACAACATGTGGCACGACTGGGCGATCTGACCGATCCCGGAAGACGTCGACATCACTCTGGCTGACGTGGGCGATTTCGCACGCCAATTGCATCCACCACCGTTTTACGTGGTCGTGCCGGGTTCATAGAATCCCCGGGCCAGTAACGGAGGAGACAGTGAATGCTCAACAAGATCGCATACGCCATCGGCGCGCTCGTGATACTGATGTTGCTGTTCGGGTGCTTCGTCATTGTCGAGAGCGGGCATGTCGGCGTGGTTCGCCGGCTTGGCGCGGTGCAGATGGAGGCCTTGCCGGAAGGCATACACGGCAAGATTCCGCTGATCGACAGCGTCGAAGAGGTCGACATCCGGCTGCGCAAGGCGGAGAGCGAGGCGCAGGCGGCGTCCAAGGATCTGCAGGTCGTGACCACCCAGGTCGCGGTGCAATACTCCATGACGGGGGACGTCATGCCGCTGACCTACCAGAAGATAGGCACCCGCAGGGTGGTCGAGACGACGCTGGTGGCGCCAGCCATCATGGAGTCCGTGAAAGCCGTGACGGCGCTCTATACGGCGGAGGATCTCGTGACGAATCGCGCGGAGGTCAAGAACAAGATCCAGCTCGCCATCGAGGATTTCATCAATACCACGCTGGAGCAGAAGGGCGTGGTCGGCGCACTCAGCCTTGCCAACGTGGCCATCACGGACTTCGATTTCTCGGACGAGTTCAATCGCGCCATCGAGGAGAAGGTCAAGGCAGAGCAGGAAGCGCTCAAGGCGAAGAACGAGAAGTTGCGGCGCGTGACGCAGGCGGAGGCGGCTGCGGCGGAGCGGACGCTGGCCGCGGATGCGGAGGCGTACCAGATAGAGGTCGCGTCCAAGGCGCGCGCGGAGGCGATCCGTCGCGAAGCGGAAGCGTTGCGCGACAATCCGGCGTTGATCCAGCTACGCATCGCCGAGAAGTGGGACGGGCAGTTGCCGCAGGTGGCTGGCGGCAACGCGATTCCGCTGTTGAATATCGACGCCATGAAGAACCCGTGACCGGTAGTCGGAGGGTGATATGGCGATAAAGAACATCTTCTCCGAAGTGCAGGCGGTCAAGCGGGAGATCGAGAACCTGACCATCGAGCAGTTGAAGTCCGAGCGGCAGAAAAACCCTGAGCTGTTGCTGCTGGATATCCGCGAGATCCAGGAGCGGGTCGACCTCGGCACGATTCCCGGCGCCCTGCACGCACCTCGGGGGATGCTCGAGTTCTGGGCCGATCCGGCAAGCGTCTACTTCCGGGACTGGTTCAGGGAGGACCGCCGAACGGTGCTGTTCTGCGCTGCCGGTGGACGCTCCGCACTTGCGGTGAAGGCATTGCGGGACATGGGGTTCAGCGACGTTGCCCACCTGGAAGCGGGTTTCGATGGCTGGCAGAAGGCCGGCGAATCGGTAGAGGATGTCCGGACGACGAGCCGCTGGGTGCGCCGCGAGTCGCGCTAGAACAGTTCAGCTCCGGGCCAGGTACGACCGCGCCGGGCGCAACTCGTGACCCTCGGTTGCGCCGGGCGCCCGGTGTTCCCGCCGAAACGTTTCGCCGGGCGCGCCGGTGGGTCCCCACACCTCGACCGTGCCCTGTATCGACGTCACGGCCGCGTATCCATCGCGAACGGCGCCGAGGTCGGTATCGGCTTCGGGCTGGTGTCCGGTTTCTTCGAACTCCAGGTGGAGTTCGCCGTTCTCGATCTTCGATACCATTCCGCGAACGCTGTTGAACTCGGCCATCCCGGTCCACAGGATGCCTCGAACCTCCTCTCGCGATACACCCGGCACGCTGAGGTTCAAGAGACCCCGGTCGGGACCCTCGACGACGGCGGGCAGCACTTCGACGGCAAGTTGGGCGGCGGTGTCCCAGTACCACTGTTCCGACGAGGCCAGGCTCACGGAAAGCGCCCGAAGGCCAAAGTTCTGGGCGGCCAGCGCGGCGCCGACAGTTCCGCTGTGCAGGGCGGCCCGTCCGGTATTGAGCCCGGCGTTGATTCCCGAGATCACGACGTCCGGGCGCGGAGCGAAGGCTTCGAGATTGCACACCATCACGCAAAGGGCTGGCGGGCCGCTTATCGCGTAGACGTTTGCCCCGAGTCCGTCGATGGATGTCTCTGTCAGGGCAATGGGGTGATCGGCAGATATGCGCCCGAGCGCCGCGCCGGTGCCGGAGGCGTCATGATCGGGAGCGACGACCAGGACCTCGTAGCCCGCCTGTTCGACATGCCGTGCCAACGCATGTATGCCGGGACTCTCGACGCCATCGTCGTTGGTGATCAGAACTCGCGTGTTCGTCATGGTGTCGTCCGGTTTTGGAGGGCGGTCGCATTTTCCCATGCTTGGTCCGAGCGCATTGCCGGGTCGATGCGTGCGCCGGCGGCGACCGGGAGCGGATGATACCTCGCGACCTCGAAACCCGTCGGCCTTTCGGACGCGCTGTGTTGCGGCTACCGCACAGGCCCTCCCGTACTCCGTCGATCTTGCCGCGGACACGGCGGGTTCGACAAACTGCTAGGCTGCGACACCGTGTTGAAATGGCCGCAGCGTCGTGGATGCTGAAACCCAGTTCGTTCTGAACAGCTTCTCTTTCCTGTTTTGGGGCGCGCTGGTCATGTGGATGTGTGCGGGCTTCACGATGCTCGAAGCCGGGTCCGTGCGCACGAAAAACGCTTCGGTCGTCTGCCTGAAGAATGTTGGTCTCTATGCCATTGCCGGACTGACCTTCTATCTTGCCGGTTACAAAATCATGTTCTCCGGCGTCGAAGAGACGGGTTTGCTGGGCTACGGCGCCACGGAACTGGAGGAGGCCCTGCTGGCTGGCGACGCTGCGCGGGCTTCCGCCGTCGCGGCGCACGGCCACTCGAGCATGTCGCACTGGTTCTTCCAGATGGTCTTCGTGGGATCGACGGCTTCGATCGTGTCGGGAACGCTCGCCGAACGTGTGAAGCTGTCGTCGTTCTTTCTGTTCATCATCGTGTTGACCGCTTTCGTTTACCCCGTGGTGGGCGCCTGGACGTGGGGCGGCGGTTGGCTGGGCAGGATGGGCTTCCAGGACTTCGCCGGATCGACCATCGTTCACTCGACCGGCGGCTGGGCGGCGCTTGCGGGGGCGCTTGTCGTCGGTGCGCGCAGCGGGAAGTTCTCCTCGGATGGAACCATCAAGATCACGCCTCCCTCGAATGTGCCGGCGGTGACGCTCGGGGTATTCGTCATCTGGCTGGGCTTTCTCGGTTTCAACGGCGGTTCGCAGGCGGCGCTCTCCGGCGTCGTTGATGCCGTGACGATCAGCAACGTGATCGTCAACACCAACCTCGCCGCTTCGGCCGGCGTGCTGGTCGCGGTGACACTGTCTCGCCAGGTCTTCGGCCGGACCGATCTGCTCGCGGTCCTGAACGGCGCGATCGGCGGCCTGGTGGCGATCACGGCCGGGCCCGTGATCGTGGACCATTACTGGGCCATCGCCATCGGCGGAATTGGCGGCGGCGTGACCATGATCGGCATGAAGATCCTGATGCTCCTGAGGATCGACGACGAGGTCGGTGCCATTTCGGCGCACATGGGTGCGGGCATCTGGGGCACCATTGCGGCCTGCATCGCGGCGGGCGCGGACCCTGTCGTGCAGGCGGTGGGCATCGTGACCATAGGGGCGTTCGCGTTCGGGGTTTCCCTCGTTGCGTGGAAAGTGATCGACTGGACGATCGGCGCGCGCATCGCTCCCGATGTGGAAGTCATGGGACAGGACGTCGCCGAACTCGGCATCGAGGCGTTTCCGGAGTTCGTTCCGGCCATGGAGGATTAGTCGGTTCTGGGTGAGATTTCTTGGGACACGGTCGGTGCCCGTCACGACTGGCGATAAAATGGCTGGCCTGTTCGATATTCGATAGAGGAAGCGCGGCGTTGGAATCAGGGGATTGGGGACAGAACGTAGACCAGATCAAGCGGGACTTTGTCCGAGACGGTTGTGTGATCATCCCGGGGTTCCTGTCGCAGGCGGAACTATCGGAGATCCGGGCCCGCACCGAACGCTGCATGCGAGAGCACGAGTCCGCGTGGCGCGGTCCGACGAGGAAGAACCTGCAGGACGTCGATCCCTGGTTCGAGGAACAGTTCCGGCGCGGACCACAGGTCGGGTTGATCGAGACACTGCTTGACGACGCACTGGATCCCGCGACAGCCGCCTATTTTGATCGGGTTCCGGGCGAGTCGAGGGCGATTCTTCCGCACTTTGACGGTATTGGCCATCGGCGGAATGGCGCGACGATCTGGATTGCCCTCGACAGGGCGGACCAGGAGAACGGCTGCCTGCACTACGTCAGGGGGACGCACAGACTGGACTTGCCGAGCAAGCTCGGACTTGATTTCGACACCCGAAGCGAAGGCGCGGTCGCGGTGGAGATCAATCCGGGAGATGCGGCCATCCACCACTCGCTCACGGTACATTGGTCGGAGCCGAACCGTAGCGAACGGCCGCGCAAGGCGATTTCGTACTTTTATTGGGCCGCATCGTCGAAAGGCAACGGGACGTACGCCGATTTCGCGCACTACGTGAAGCAGTCGAAGCAGGTAACGTAAGTCGAATTCGAGTGCCCCGCTCGTCGATCAAGTGGACGGAACCAGAAACGATGCAGACGACTAGACTTGGCCGCACCGGCCTCGAAGTGAGCGTTGCGGGGCTCGGCTGCGGCGGCCATAGCCGGCTCGGCACGGGGACCGGTCACGACGAAAGCCATGCGGTGCGCATCGTCCAGCGCGCGATGGACCTCGGCATCAATTTCATCGACACGGCACGTGTCTACGGGACCGAGCCGGCGGTGGGGAAGGCCATCAGGGGGCGCCGCGACCAGGTGGTGATCTCCACAAAGGTCGGCCCCGGCTTTGGCGCGGACGGTGTATTGCTTACGCCCGAGGGACTCACCGAGAACCTGGAGAAGAGCCTCAGGGCGCTCGGTACGGATTACGTGGACGTGTATCACCTGCATGGAATGCGCCCGGAGCAATACCCCCACTGCCTCGAGCGCCTGGTTCCGGAAATGCATCGCCAGCGCGATGCCGGCAAGATCCGCTTCCTCGGCGTGACCGAGACGTTCATCCGCGACCCGCAACACCGGATGTTCGAACAGGTGCTGCCGGACGATCACTTCGACGTGATCATGGTGGGATTCAGCATGCTCAATCCCTCGGCGCGGGAACGGGTGTTCGCGCAGACGCTCGAGAAGGATGTGGGCACCCTGATCATGTTCGCCGTGCGCCGGGCGTTGAGCCGGCCCGAAGCGCTTCGGGAACTGCTGGCGGGGCTGGTCGAGGAGGGTGCCGTGGATGTCTCGCTTGCCGGTGACGATCCCCTCGGTTTCGTGGCGGACCACCAGGATGTCGAGTCCCTCGTGCAGGCGGCCTACCGTTTCTGCCGTCATGAGCCGGGGGCGCACGTCATCCTCACGGGCACGGGCAACGTCGCGCACCTGGAAGCCAACGTCGCGCACATCCAGGCGCCGAAGCTGCCGGACGAGGTCGCGGACCGGCTGGAGTCGCTATTCGACGGTGTCGATTCGGTGTCGGGGAACTGACGGTCCAACGTGTTTGGCGGACCATAGTTCCCATGGTGCCGCATACTCTGAAATGCGTTCTTGACTAGTGGCCTTCATGGACACGCCGGGAACAACGGGAGAGCCATTCGCCAAGCGATTCGCCGAGCGGGTGCTCGCCGCCCGCCGGTGGGTGATCCTGGCGACGCTGATCTGGGTTGCTGCCGCTTCAGTCGGCATTGCCCGGTTCGAGTTCTCCGCCGACTACCGCATTTTCTTCGACGAGGACAATCCCCAGCTTCTGGCCCTGGAGGCCCTGGAGAACACCTACGGGAAGAATGAGAACATCGCGTTCCTGATCGTCCCGGACGACGGCGACGCCACCTCGGAGGAGGCACTCTCGGCCACCGTTTGGCTCACGCAGGCCGCCTGGCAGACGCCGTATTCAAGGCGCGTCGACTCGCTCACCAACTTCCAGCATACGACCGCCGAGGGCGACGACCTGTACGTGCGGAACCTCGTCGATCCGCAGGAACTGGGCTCGGCCGAAGCCCGAGCGCGAATCCGCGACATCGCCTTGTCCGACCCGCGTGTCGGCGGTGCCATCCTGGCCGACAAGGGGGATGTCAGCGTCGTGAACGTCACCGTTGAGCTGCCGGACGAGGATCTGCTGGGGCCGGTTGCGAAAGTGGCGGAATTCGCGAGATCGATCGCGGCCGAGGCGGAGGAGCGATTCCCCGGCGTGGACCTTCGCGTCGTCGGCACGGTGATGATCAACCAGACCTTCGTGGAGGCGTCGATCGAGAGCCAGATGATCTTTCTGCCTGCGAGCCTGCTGCTCATGGCGTTGATCCTCGGTGTCCTCATCCGAGGCTGGACGGGCGTGGTGGCGACCGGGACGGTCATCGTGTTTTCCATTCTCGCTTCGTTGGGCCTCGGCATCTGGGTCGGTTTGCCTTTTTCTCCGCCCATCACGCCGGCGCCGACCATCGTGCTGATGATTGTCGTGGCGAACTGCGTACACCTGCTGGTGGCGCTGCAGCAGCGGTTGCGCGCCGGGGACTCCCGGCACGATGCCATCGTCGAGTCCATCAGGCTCAACCTGCATCCCGTGTTCCTGGCGAGCCTGACGACCGCCCTCGGATTCCTCAGCATGAACTTCTCCGAAGTGCCGCCATACCGTCATCTCGGCAACTTCGTCGCTTTCGGTATCGCCGCCTCCTTCGTTCTCTCCGTCACGTTCATGCCGGCCTTCCTTTCGCTTCTCCCGATCCGTGCGGCCAAGGACCGCCGGTTCCGGGGACCCACGATAGGCTGGTTGGCGGATTGGGCGCTGCGATACAGGAAGCCGTTGTTCTGGGGCTGGGTGGTGGTCGTGCCGGCAATGATCCTGGCCATCCCGAAGAACGAACTCAACGATGTCCTGGTGCACTTCTTCGATGAGAGCGTCGAGTTTCGGCAGGATACGGATTTCATGGACGAGCGCCTGAGCGGCAATACGCTGCTCGAGTATTCGCTGCATGCATCTACCGAGGGCGGTGTCACCGATCCCCGCTTCCTGGCGGAGGTGTCGGACTTCGCAAGCTGGTATAGGGAACAGCCGCCGGTACGCCACGTGGCCGTCATCACGGACACCTTCCGGCGACTCAACCAGAGCATGCACGGCGACGACCCGGCCTTCTACCGGATTCCGGAAAGCCAGGAGCTGGCGGCGCAATACCTGTTGCTCTACGAACTCTCGCTTCCGCAGGGCCTGGACCTCAACAACCAGATCGACCGGTCCCGGTCCGCCACGCGCATGTCCGTGTCGACGGAGACGCTGTATTCGCAGGACCTGCTTGACCTTAATGCGCGCGCAGAGGCCTGGCTGGACGAGAACGCAGTGCACGTTGCCGATGTCAACAGCAGTGGTCCCTCGGCGTTGTTCGCCTATATCGGTCAGCGCAACATCCGCGCCATGCTGCTCGGGACGATAGTCGTGCTCGTCGCGATTTCCGCCATTCTGCTTTTGGCCCTGCGATCATTGCGGCTGGGCCTCATCAGCATCGTTCCCAACCTGCTTCCCGCCGTGCTGGGTTTCGGCGTCTGGGGTCTGACGGTCGGACTGGTGGGACTCTCGCTATCCGTCGTCGTTGCCATGACGGTGGGCATCGTGGTGGACGACACCGTGCACTTCCTCAGCAAGTACCGCCGGGCGCGGCGCGAATACGGCCAGGATCCCGAACAGGCCGTGCACTATGCCTTCGACACGGCTGGCCGCGCCCTTATCACGACGACCGTCGTGCTGGTGGCGGGATTCCTGATATTCGTGTTTTCTCCGTTCGTTCCGACCGCACAGGTTGGGATTCTGACCGCGATGATCATCGGCTTTGCGCTCGTCGCCGACCTGACACTCCTGCCAGCGCTGTTGATGGCGGTGGACCGAAGCTCGGGGGGGCGCGCCGCGCCTCAGGCCCAACTGTGACGAGTTTGCATATACTTGTTTGGTCTCTGGAAGGCGGCTACATGCACGGTTGTGTTCAATAATCCATTCGACTCATTTCACAACACGGTTGCCGAAGCAAAGGAAGAGCGGGAACAACTCGACCGGCTGCTGACCATCTCCACTCCGCGGGAACGCCTGCTTGTCATGGGCATCGCGCTGTTGTTGTGCATCCTCGTGGCATGGTTCTTCTTCGGCAGCGTAGTCCGCAACCTTGCGCTTGACGGCATGCTTGTCGAACCCCAGGAAGAGCTGTCCGGGAACACGGGGACGGTCCAGGTGCTGGTCTGGGTGGAAAGAGGCGTCTCGCCGAGTATCGAACCCGGCATGCCTGCCGTGATCGAACTGGCGGTGACTGACGGTGCAGCAGACACGTTGGACGGTCAAATCGGGAATGTTGCCACGGTGTCCGTATCCGACGGCATGGCGACGTTTGCTTCCGCGGCGCCCGTGTCGCCACAGCTCGTCGAGATCGTGCTCGACCAGGGTATTGATTTCGCTTCCCTCGAGGGCAGGGAGTGCCGGATTGTCATCGAACTGGGCAGACAATCCCCGATCGCGCTCTTCGAGATGAGGCGACCGTAGGATGCTGGCGTCCGCCTCCAGGGCTCCTGGTAACGGCGCAGACAAGGCGGCAAGACGCCGGGTAACCACACCGATCCTGTTGCAGATGCACGCGACGGAATGCGGTGCCGCGTGTCTCGGCAGCGTATTGGGTTACTTCGGGCGCTGGGTACCGCTCACTGAACTGCGCGAGAAGTGCGAGGTGAGCCGGGACGGCAGCAGTGCCGCGAGCATCGTGCGGGCCGCCAGGCACTACGGTCTCGAGTGTGGCGGGCTGAGCGTGCGCGCGGAGCAACTGAAACTGCTGCAGTTGCCGCTGATCGTGTTCTGGCAATTCAGCCATTTCGTGGTCGTCGAAGGATTCGATGACCGCAACTTCTATCTCAACGACCCGTCCACGGGGAGGCGCAGGCTTTCCGTTGAGGAGTTCAACAAGGGTTACAGCGGCATTGCGCTGAGATTCGAGCGCGGCGAGGGCTTCGTAACCGGCGGCGAGCGGCCCGGCCTGTTCGAGCAACTGGGCACCCTGCTGGCTGGATCGTGGAAGGTGCTCACGGGTGCGATTGCCTGCGGGCTCATGTTGACGTTGCTGGCGCTTGTCGTTCCCACATCTCTGGGTGTCTTCGTCGACAAGGTCCTGGAGAATCACGGGGCGTGGGGCGGCTTGGTGGCGGCCCTGCTTGGCGGCGGCATCCTGGTATACGTCCTGTCCCTGCTCAAGCACCGATTCCTGCAACGGCTCTCGGTCCGCATTTCGGTGATTGGCTACAACCGTGGCCTGTCGAGGCTGCTGCGGCTGCCGGTGGAGTTTTTTGACCACCGGCTGGTCGGCGACGTGACCGACCGCGTCTCGTCCATCGACCGGGTGGCGAAGAACCTGACAGAGCAGTTCCTCGTGCTCCTTATCGACATGGCAATGAGCGCGGTGTTGCTCGTCGTGATGTTGGCCTACGACATCCTGCTCACGTTGGTCGTGCTTTTGCTGGGGATCCTGCACGTCATGCTGGCCCATTTCGTGGGGGCGCGCCGCGCCGTTCGAAGCGAAGCGATGCGGCGCGAACAGGGACTGCTCATCGGCGTCGGCATGCAGATGCTGAGTCATGCCGACAACTTGCGCATGACGGGATCGGATGACCGGTTTTTCTCGCGCTGGAGCGGCCAGCAGGCGCGGGAGCTGCGTGCGCGCCAGCTCTGTTCCGAACTGGGCCAGGTCGACATCGCGCTTCCAGGCCTGATCGGTGCGCTTCGCAGTGCTGCGATCCTGGGTCTGGGGGCGATCATGGTCACGGCTGGAGAAATGACCCTGGGGATGCTGGTGGGGTTTTACATCCTGGCTGAAATGTTCCTTAACCCCATCGGGCGCTTTCTGGAGTTCGCGGAAAAACGCCAGGCGCTCCAAACGGACCTGCAGCGGCTGGAAGACATCTCCAGAACCGCTCCCGACCCCGTGTTCAGCCGCCGAAGTCCGGAAACGACGTCCATCCCGACGTTCAACGGCCGCCTCCAGCTTGCGGGCCAGCTCGAGATCAAGGACGTCACCTTCGGTTTCAACAGGAGCCGCCCGCCCCTGATAAAGGACTTCAACCTCGCGATCAGACCGGGGCAGCGGGTCGCCGTGGTGGGTCCCAGCGGTTCCGGCAAGTCGACCCTGGCGCGTCTCGTGTCGGGCATCTATCGGCCCTGGTCGGGCGAGATACTGTTCGATGGCCATCCGCGGAGCGAGGTTCCCGAGGACGTGCTGCGGCGATCCATTTCCATGGTGGATCAGGATGTCGTGCTCTTTTCCGCGTCCGTGCGAGACAACATCACGCTGTGGAACCCGGCCGTCCCGGATGAAGCCATCATCGCCGCGACACGCGATGCCTGCATCCATGAGGAGATCCTTGTCAGGCCGCACGGTTACGCGACCCTGGTAGAGGAGGGCGGGGTGAACTTCAGCGGTGGGCAGCGGCAACGGCTGGAGATCGCCCGCGCGCTGGTGGGCAATCCGACGGTGCTCATCCTGGACGAGGCGACCAGCGCTCTCGATGCCGCGACGGAGGAATTCGTCGATGACGCGTTGCGGCGCCGCGGCGTCACGTGCCTGATCGTCGCGCACCGGCTCAGCACAGTGCGGGATTGCGACGAAATCATCGTGCTCGACAAGGGCGCGGAAGTGCAGCGCGGCACGCACGACGAGTTGATCGCCGACCGGGACGGCACGTACCACAAGCTGGTCAGGTCGGGTTGATGCAGGACGCGGGGCCGGAATATACGTCCATAGCGGCACTTGCCACGAGCTCCGGTACATCCGTGCCCTGCGCCGGCAACCAGCCGGTGAATCTCGACGATCCGGACAGTGTCTGGTTCATTGACAAGGGCACCATCGACCTGTTCCTGGTCGAGTTCAGGGGCGGCATCGAGCAGGCGGCGCCGCAGCACCTGCTGCGCCGCGAGGCGGGCGGGTTCCTGCCGGGTGTCGCACCGGATGAACAGGACCTGGACAAGGACACGACGCTCAGCCTGGTTGCCAAAGGTTTGCCCGGCACCCTTCTGAAACGCCTGCCGGCGTCGCGGATGTCCGAGGTCGATCCAGCGGAACTGGCGGAACAGACCGATACCTGGCTGACCGCCATGACCGATACGCTTTCGCGCTTTGCAGGCCACCTCCCGCGCCCGACCGCGCTGGCCGAACCCGAAGCGACACGGACCCTGGCACCGTGCACGCTGTCCGTCCGGCGCGGCGTGGTCTGGGTATCCAGGCCGCCGCCCGGATCCGGCCTGTTCATGGACGTCGTCGACGAAACGGAGCTTGCCGAAGCGGGCGGCCCGCCTGAAGCCGCCGTACCGCTGACGCGGTCAAGCTGGCTCACGCTGTTCGACGAGGTGACACTATCGGGCACGTCAACCGAAACGCTCGCCCGGCAAGGCACGCTAATGCCGGCGCTTGCCTCCTTCCACGCGGTCGCTTTGGCCATGGAAAGGCTCAACCGCCGACTGGCCGTGGTCGACGACGCGAATCTCGAACGCGCGCGGACCACGAGCCGGCGCGCGGCGGAAGAAACTGCGCGGCAGCGTCTCTTCAACATCTATGACCTGCCGGTTGACCGGGATGACGACATCGAGGACACGTCGTTGGCGGATGCCCTGGAAATCGTCGGCAGCCACGAAGGGATCGACTTCAGGATTCCAACGCGCTCGGGACCTTCCGATACGCCGGTTGGCCTCGTTGACATCCTTGATGCGTCGGGCGTACGCGCCCGGCGCGTGCGGTTGGGGGCCGAGGGGAGTTGGTGGCGCGGCGACAGCAACGCGATGCTTGCCTTCCGCGCGGCGGACGGCCAGCCCGTTGCGCTGCTGCCCGGAGCGTTCGGGCGCTACCGGGAGATCGACCCGGTCTCGAAACGCAGCGTCCGGGTTACGGCGGCTCGCGCCGGGACTCTCGGCCAGGAGGCCTGGATGTTCTATCGGCCGTTGCCATCGGGGAGCGCCGAACCGGCAGACCTGCTGAGAATCGCGCTGCATGGGTCGGCCGCGGACCTGGCGCGCCTGGTGGTCTCCGGTCTTCCGGGCGGTCTGATCAAGCTGCTCCCGGCACTTGCGCTTGGATTCGTTGCGAACCATGTCTCCAGTCAGACGGCGGCAGGGGAAAGCGCCGGAGCACTCTATGCCGTGGTCGTGGCGCTGGCGGGTTTTGGCCTGCTTGGCGCACTGCTGCACCTGTTTCAGGGGACCGCGATGATGCGGCTCGAGGGGCGCGCGTCACGCGTCGAAGCTGCCTTCTGGGATCGCCTCATGCGCCTTCCGTCCGGCATTCTGCACCGTCAGCCGGCCGGCGATCTGGCCATGTCGGGGATGACATTCCAGAATCTTCGGGATGGTCTGCAGGGAGTCGTTGCCGATAGCGTGCTCGCGATCGTCTTTCTGCTTCCGGTCTTTGGCGTCATCTTCTTCTACGATGCGACCCTGGGCGTCATCGCCCTTGCCTTCAGCCTCGCGTCGCTCCTGGTCACGGTCGCCCTCGGGCTGCGCCAGCTCGCGCCATACGGGCGGATGCTCGGCGCAGCGCGCCGGGTGGCCGGCCGGCTGTTCCAGATCGTGGGCGGGATCGCCAAGCTGCGGGTCGAAAACGCGGAGGGGTCGGCTTTCGCGATGTGGGCCCGGGACTATCGCGAACAGAAGCGCGCCGAGCTCGAACTGGGCGCGCTTGAGGGACATTCGCGGGCATTCGGTGCCGCGCTTCCCTTCCTTGCCGCCGGGGTATTGCTATTCGCGGTGGTAACGGTTGCCGACCGGAACGTTCCGGTCGGCGACTTTCTCGTCGTCTATACCGTCTTCGTCATCTTCCAGGCGGCCATTGCCCGGCTCGGCGAGTCGTTCGGCATGATCGCCGCCATGCTGCCGGCGTTCGACCAGATGCGCCCGCTCCTCGCGGCGGAACCCGAAGCCGGGGTGGAGGGAGAGCCGGTTGAGCGCCTCGGCGGCGAGGTTCTTTTCGACCACATTTCCTTCCGCTACGATCCCGACGGCCCGCTGATCCTCGATGACGTCACGATTCGCGCCCGTCCGGGCGAATTCGTTGCGATCGCCGGCGAGTCCGGTGCCGGCAAGAGCACCCTGTTTCGGCTCGCCCTTGGAATCGACCGGCCGACCGCTGGCGCGGTGTACTACGACGGACGTGATCTCAGGCATCTGAACCTGAAACAGGTGCGCCGGAAAGTAGGCGCTGTACCCCAGTCCGTGCGCCTGCATCCTCAGGACCTCTGGGACAATATCGTCGCGCACCACGAGGGCACGACCACGGAAGAAGTCTGGCAGACGGCCCGTACCGCCGGGATTGAAAGCGAGATCAAGGCCATGCCCATGGGCTTGATGACGATGGTCGGGGCCAGCGGAGCGGTACTTTCGGGCGGCGAGAGTCAGCGCGTCACGATCGCTCGTTCGCTGATGGGCAGCCCGCGCGTCATGCTGCTTGACGAGGCGACCAACTGGCTCGACAACGAAAGCCAGGCTGAGGTCATGCAGAACCTCGCTCTCCTGACCTCGACCCGGATCGTTATTGCCCATCGCCTGTCGACGCTGGAACAGGCTGACCGCATCTACGTGATGCAGGCGGGAAAGATCGTGCAAAGCGGCTCCTTCACGGAACTCATGGAGGAGGAGGGGGTATTCAAGGAACTGGTCAGGAGGCAGGTCGCCTGAGCTGGATGCGTTGGGTGTCGCGCACGCGCCAATCGCGTTGCCGCCCGGCGGCTGCGGAAGTCAAGAGGCAGCAATGAAGGGCCCAATCGACGCAACGCGACGCCTTCTCTCGAGGGCCGCGGAAGACAGCGAGTTTCGCGCGCGCCTGCTCGTCGATCCGAAGGACGCGATCGAACGGGAATTCGGCGTGACGCTGGCCGAGGGCCACGAGATTTGCGTGCACGAAGCGTCCGATACCGCGACACATATCGTGCTTCCGCCGAAGAGCGGGCGCAGCGCGGAAGAACGGGAGGCGGCGAGGACCGGGGCGGCCTCCCTCGAGTTCCTCAAGAAGACGATGTATGACCCCGCACCGCCGATGCGTCCTCCAGGGATGAACCCGGCGAGGGCCCAGGCAGGTGGTGCTTCGCGGGAAACGCTTGCCGAGACTGCGAGACAGGGTATTCGCCGCGGCCTCGCCTTTCTCGAAACCACGATCGACGAGAACGGGGCCTGGCACTGCATCCGGTTCAATGTAGCCGACCCGAACATTCCACGCCATTTTGAAAGGCCCGCCTTCATTTCGGCGCTTTGTGTGCTGGCGCTCGAGAGTTGCGGTGAGGCGTCGGCGAAAGCCATGTGCGCCGCCACCCGGCCGTACCTGGCCAACACCATGGAATATCCGGGACTGTGGCGCTATTACCGCCATCTCCCCCAGGACCTGGACAGCACCACGCTCTGTTCGCTTGTTCTCGCGTCCGACCCAGCCCACCCCTGGATTATGCTGGGCAGGAACGTTCCGCAGATACTGGCCAATCGCGACGGGGAAGGTCGTTTCATGACCTGGGTGATGGCGGAAGACGAACCCGATGTCGTTTCGACATTTCGCATCGAAGCCGACCCCGTGGTCAATGCGAATGTCATCGCCTACCTTGGCGACCACCCTGAGACGAGGGACGCGAGGGAGTGGTTGGAGGCGTTGGTTACCCTGGGCAGCCTCGACGGCTCGTCCAAGTGGTATCCCGATACGGTCTCGATCTGCTATGCGATCGCCCGTGCTGTGGTTCGCGCGCGGCCCGCCCTCGATCAACTGCGCCCGGTACTCGCGGATCGAATACTGAGCCTGCGCGACGGCAAGGGCGAATTCGGCCATATCCTGCAGACCGCGCAGGCCGTGTCGGCGCTTTACAATGTCGGCGGCCTCGACCGGATCGATGCGAAACGCGAGGTGGACAGGTTCATGAGCTGGCAACGCGAGGACGGAAGCTGGCCCGAGATTCTCGCCTTCGGCGACCAGTCGTTGCAGTGGGGCGTGGTAGGACAGATTGGGCATGGCTCCGAGTCCCTGACTTCGGCATTTTGTATCGAGGCCCTGGGGCGTCTCATCGAAGTTCTGGAGGGGTGAGTGACATGCGGGTAACCCGGCTCGGTGGTACCATGAACGCCGGTCCGAGGGTCCAGTAGAGAAGCGGCCATGCCGCAAGATTCAGCCGCAACTGGTGGCCTAAACCAGGACAAGACCGAACTCGCGCAGTACGTCGAGCCGTCGGTCCTCAATGCCCTTCCGCATTACCTGCCGCTGGGCATATTCCCGTTGATTGTTCTTGCCGCCATCCATGGCGGCTGGTGGCTGTTGCCCGCATTCCTGTTTATGAGCGTCGCCGGGCCGCTGGATCGGGTGCTGGGTCTGGACGGGCGCAACATCGACCCCACTGGGACGCCGGAACGCCGCCTGCTCTGGCACAACCTGCCGGTCTGGGCCTGGGCGTTCCTGTGGCCGCCGACGCTCATCTTTGGCATGTGGCAGATCCTCGTCGCGAATCCGTTCGCGATCTGGGAAGAGGCGCTCCTCGTGATCATCCTGACGATGGAGGCGCAGGCGGTATTCGTCGTCGGTCACGAACTGGTCCATCGGCGCTCGACGTGGGAAAGGCGCCTCGGCGAGTTTTTGCTCTCCTCCGCCTCCTATCCGCAATACGCCACGGAGCATGTCTATATCCACCATGCCAAGGTGGGCACGCCGCATGATGTGGGGTCCGCTCCGAAGGGCGAGAGCTTCTGGAGGTATTTCCCAAGGGAAGTCGCCAGCAACCTCACGAATTCCTGGAAAGCCGCAGGCGGCCGCTTGGCGCGGCGGCGTCTGCCCGTGTGGCATTACACCAATCCGTTCTGGCGCTACGGTTTGAGCGTCGCGTTCTGGTATGCGCTGGTGTACTGGATGGGCGGCGTCTGGGCGGTTCTCATATTTGCCTTCCTGGGCCTCTGCTGCGTCTTCTCGATGAAGATCAGCAACTATTTTCAACACTACGGTCTGCGACGGGTGCTTCTGCCCAATGGCCGCTGGGAAAGGGTGATGCCGCGCCATTCCTGGAGCGCCGACTGGAAGTTCAGCAACTGGATGTTCTTCAACATGCAGCGGCACGCGGACCACCATGCGATGGTGGCCCGACAGTATCCGCTGCTGCAGACCGGCAGCCCCGACGAGTCGCCGCACTTGCCGGGAACGTACGGGGACATGATGAATCTCGTTCTGCGGCCGAAGCGCTGGTTCGAGAAGATGGATCCTCTCGTCGATCAATGGCGCAAGCACTTCTATCCCGAGATCGACGACTGGAGCGCCTACGACAGCCCGATTTCCGCCGCGCGCCCTGACGCGTTCGACGCCATTACCGAGATCTTCGGCACCGCCCCTCGGCTCGCCAGGTGGATCGAACGCAATCCGGAACTTCTTGACAACTTGCAGGACAGGGAATTCACCGATCTCGACCTGCCGAAGGGATTCGGACCGGACCAGGACTACGAGACGATCGCGCGACGCGGGCTTGCGAGACTCTATTGGACGATGGAGATGGGCGTTGCCGAGATGCAGGACCAGATCGCCGAGTTGCCGACAGCCGATGCGAAGGAAACGGCGGAAGTCGTGCGCAACTGGTCGAACGACAAGGCATTTCAGATCGGCATGCACGTGCTGCGCGGAAACCTTTCGCCGGCGGAGGCGCGGACCGCGCTGTCCAATCTCGCCGAGGCTTCGATCACGACGGTGCTGGCGGCGGTGGAGGCAGACGTCGTCGATCGACGTGGATCGCCTGGCGAAGGCGGCGTGGCCGCGATACTGCTAGGCGACCTCGCCAGCCGGGAAGCGTTCCCCGGCGTTGCCATTCGTATCCTGTTCGTCCATGACGGCCGGGAGAGGGGTGAAAATGCCTATCTGTGCCGTCGCTTTCGCGAGACACTCAAGGATCTGGCGGAGGACAGCCTGCTGTTTTCCCCGATCCCGCGCGGCGCGAAATCCTGCATTGCCCTGCCGCTTTCCGACCTCGCTGAGCATTGCGGGCCGGATGGAAACCTGTCGGACCTCACCAGGGTGCGCTGCGTGTTCGAGTGCGGGGAATCCGGGATCGGTGACCGCTTCGAAGCGTCACGCCGCGAAGTCCTGGCTGGCGACAAAGAGGCCTCGGTGGCGAAGTTGCGCGAGCCACGGCCGGACCCCGCCGAGACGGGTGTTTCCACCTACGCGCGTATGCGCGGCGGGCTTGACGATGTCGAGCGGGTGGCGCGACTCCTGCGGATGACGCGGAAGATCGAGGATTCCGCCCCAACCGCAGCCCTGGTGTTCGAGAGGGTCGATGCGGAATCGCTGGCGCGAGCCGCGGCCCTGTGGCGCGATCTGCAGGGGATCCTGCGGCTCGTGGGCGGCGAAGGATTCGACGCAACTGCCGCGAGCGACAAGACCCGGTCCCTCGTGGCGAGCGCTTGTGGGCAAGAGGATTTCGATTCGCTCGCCTCGATGGTCGCCGACACGGCAACGCGCGCGGCCGAGGAAATCGATTTGCTCGTCGCGCGAGCCTGACGGTGTCGGCCGATGCGGCACAAGAATCCCGGGTGCGACCCCCGATGGAACCGAATCCGCAACGCGGCATATTGACGAGAACCACGTCGGCGGACCGGGGACTCGTCGAGCTTCCCGCGCTCACTCCGCATCTGAAGTTCCACGCTATCGGACAGCAGCAGATGCTGCTGGTCTCCGACTCTTTCAATACCCTGATGCACGGCGGGCTGACCTGTGATCTCTTGCCGCTGCTCGACGGCCACCGCTCGCTGGGTGAGATCGTTGGCGCACTCGGGGATCGGCATGCCGCCGGCGATGTGCGGGCGGCGGTTGCTTCGCTCTCCGCCCGGGGATACCTGGTCTCTGCGGATCACGGCATGGATCAATCGCGCGCGGCCTACTGGTCGTCACTCGGCGCATCGCCGCGCTGGGTTGAAGAACGGCTTGCGGACTCGCGAATCGCCGTTGCCGGTGACGACGGCCCACTGGCCCGGCACCTGGAAGTGGCCGGTGTCCGTGTGGGGTCCGACGATCCGAAGCTCGCCGTGATCGTCTGCGACGACTATCTCGAAGAGCGTCTTGCCGAAGTGAATCGGCGACAGCTTGACTCCGGAGCGCCCTGGATGCTCGTGCGGCCGAGGGGCATGGAGCCGCTGTTCGGTCCCGTCTTTCGGAGGGGCGGGAAAGCCCCTTGTTGGGCCTGTCTGGCCTACCGTCTGCGCAGCCACCAGGAAGTCCACAATTTCCTGCGCAACTTCGCCGGGGAGGAGGGCGCCTTCAAGCCGTTCGCGGCGGACCCGGCGGTGCTCGAGGCGCTACGTGGGCTGGTTGCGGCGGAGATCGTCAAATGGCTCGTGCTGGAAGAGGCTGCGCCCATTCACGAACACGCGATCTCCATGCACGTCGGCACGCTCGCAAGTTCGCGGCATCGAGTTCTGCGCCGGCCGCAGTGCCCGGCATGTGGCGACGAAGCGTTGCGTCGGCCGGATCGCCCGCCCGTTGCCGTACATCTGGCATCGAGCCCCAAGACCCATCGCAACAGCGGCGGCGCGCGAACGGTGGCTCCGGAAGCCACGCTGGCGAAATACGGCCACCTTGTAAGCCCGATCAGTGGCGTTGTGACATGGCTCAGGCGTACGACAGACGAGGACGATTCCTGGCTGCACGTCTATTGGGCGGGGAGCAATCTCGGCATGCGAAGCCGGACCTTGAGTTCGCTCAGGCGCAGCCTGCGCAGCAAGAGCGCCGGCAAGGGCAGCACCAGGGAGCAATCCGAGATCAGCGCACTCTGCGAGGCCATCGAGCGCTACTCTGGCGCCTTTCATGGGGACGAGATTCGGATTGTCAGGCGATTCATCGAATTCGGCGGAGGTGAGGCCATCCATCCCAACGATGCGCAGCTCTTCAGCGACCATCAGCTCGATAACGCGGAGAGCATCAACACCAAGGGCCACCCATACAACGTCGTCCCGCCCCGTCTCGACCCCGATGCCGCAATCGACTGGACGCCGGTATGGTCGCTGACGAAGCAGCGGCATCGGTATCTGCCGACGTCGATGCTCTACAGCATGGCGCCCGAACAGCGCGGAGTGAACGACCTGATCGCCGATTCCAACGGTTGCGCCGCGGGCAATACCGTGGAAGAAGCCATCCTACAGGGCTTCTACGAGCTCGCTGAACGAGACGCGTTCGCCATCTGGTGGTACAACCGGTTGCGGGTGCCCGGGGTCGATCTCGCGAGCTTCGACGACGACTACCTCGCATCGGCTGCGGGCTACTACGCCCGCTACGAGCGGGATCTGTGGATGCTCGACGTGACCTGCGACATTGGCATTCCCGCATTTGTCGCGCTTGCGCGCAGGCCGGATGCGAACACCGAGGACATCATCTACGGCGCCGGCGCCCATGCCGACCCGCGCATCGCCGCCCTGCGGGCGCTTTGCGAACTGAACCAGTGCCTTACCTGGCTGCCACGTCCCGGAAGCGGCGATGGCCGGCCCATGATCGATGATCCGCTGGCGCTCTGGTGGTGGAGAACCGCTCGACTCGCCGACTGTCCCTGGCTGGCGCCCGGCGCTGACGTGCCCATGCGGCAGGCTGCCAGTTATCCGGCAATCGAATCGACGGACACGCGTGACGACGTGGAGTATTGCCGCGCGCTTGTGGAAGCCAAGGGTCTCGAGTTCCTTGTGCTGGACCAGACGCGGCCCGACATCGGCATGCCCGTGGTGCGGGTCATCGTGCCGGGCTTGCGCCACTTCTGGGCGAGATTCGCGCCCGGGCGCCTGTACGACGTGCCGGTCAGCATGGGCTTGCGCAAGCGGCCACTTGCGGAAGCCGATCTGAATCCGGCACCGGTGATCGCGTAAGGAGACCTTATGGATGTTGACGCGGCGGTCACGCTGACCCAGGACCGTCTCGCCGAAGAGGGCGGCACCATGGGCGATCTGCTCGGGCACTTTCGGAACAGGGTCGCGCCGGTCCTTGTCGGAGACCACCAATGGAATCGAATCCTCGAGTGCGCGAGCAATCTTCCGATCACGATGGGTGCCCTTCCATTCGGCTTCGAACTGCCCCTGCATGAAGCCAGCCCGGAGGCGGATTTCGGCGCGTCGCTAGCGAGCGGGACGAGAACGGCGGCGTTTTTTGCGGAGCGCGCGCGATCCGACAGGACCGACGAGACCGCGGCCGCAATCATGCGGCTGTTCAGCCGCATGAACGCAGAAAGCTCACCCCTGCGTGCGATCGTGGGCCCGAAGCTGATGCTGGAATACGACATCGGCTCGGCACAGGGCTGCGAGAATCCGCTGCCGGGGATGTTCCTGCGGCCCGGCGAACGCCCGATCATCGGCGGCTGCCGCCAGGAGAGCGATGTCTCCACGGTGGTGGATGCGCTCGTCTCCTGCGTGGGGTGGGAGCCCAATGAAGCCGAGAGGAAGAACGTCGAACGCGTCTACCTGGCGCAGCCGGAAGATACGCGCCTGGATTCCTTTGGCGTATTCCCGTCCCGCCCGCGGTGCATCCGCCTCGCAATCATGGGGTTCAGGACGCAGCAGGAACTGCGCGCCTACCTTGAGGATACGGGTTGGCCGGGCCAGGTATCGGCGGTCGAATCCGTGATTTCACGCTTCAGGGAACGCGCGAACATCGTCAGGTCCGGCGTGAATCTCGACGTGCGGGAAGAGGGCGTCGGCCCGACCCTCGGCCTGACGCTCATCGTGAAACAGAGATATACGAAGGACTCGCGCTATTGGCTCGACGGCCTTACGGATTGGGACCCGTTCCTGGAAGCGCTGAGCCACGAAGATCTCGTCCTGCCAGAGAAGATTCGGGCGCTGGCTGACTGGGTGTCGAAACCGACCACGCTGTTTGCGAAGTCGGGGCGCTATGTGCTGCTGCGTGGCATACACCACATCAAGCTTGTCATATCCGGAAATAGGCTTGGCAAAGCCAAGGCCTATGTCTTCATGGTGCTTTCCGGGGCGGTTGACCATTGACGGGAGCGGATAAACAAAACCCCGCCATCCCAGCTTGATGCCAGGTTGACGGGGTCAACTCAAGCCCCGCCGGATGCGGTCGTTTTCGTATCCGGGCGGCTGGTTTCAGGCTATCGGTCTACCAGCAGCAGCAAAGGCCGGCAGAGATAGCTTCGAGTTGTTCCTCCGTGATGTTCGGATCCGGCGGCAACGCGAGATGCACGGTTTGCATGTCGCTCTCGTGCACCTGGATCGTCATCGACTCGGGAATCGTGATTCCCAGTTCCGAACTGATGGTTGTCTTGGGGTCTGCAAGAAGCTGTTGCCTGAATCCCGCGTCGAGGGCGGACTTCTCGACAATCTGCTTCAGCATGTCGTCGCCACTTCTCATGGTAGATACTCCGTGGATGCGGCTTGGCCAATCACGCCAAACCGATCAGTCGATGAACGTACATGACGATATCTCGGCTAGCAACGCATTTCCGCCCCTCGCTAGTATTTCAAATGGGGTGTCAAAGTTTTCTAAATGATTGAAATTGCGGTCTTGTTGCTGGTACATCGCCCGGGCCGGACCGGCCGCATGCGGCAACAGGGGTACAATGGGAAGACATCCATCACCGGACCATTGCGGGATGTTCCTTGACCACGACACCACCGATAGCCGGTTGATCGGCCAAGACCCGATGGAGGATTCGGTATCGCGCGGGGGTGTTTCGTTCCGTGTCCTGGTGCTGGCTGTCGCGTGCTTCTGCCTGCCGTACGCGGATTCCCTTGCCGAGGAAGAGACACCGGAGGACAAGGGCTTGAGAATCGCCCGCGAGGCGAGTGCCATGGACGACGGCTTCGGCAATTACACCGCCGGAATGACGATGGTGCTGCGCGACCGGCAAGGCCGGGAGAGCGTCCGCGAGATGCGCTTCAAGGTGCTGGAAGTGCCGGGGGATGGCGACAAGAGCCTGTTCGTGTTCGATCAGCCGAGAGACGTGCAGGGGACCGCGCTCCTGACCCACGCGCACGCCACCACGCCTGACGACCAGTGGCTGTATCTGCCGGCGCTCAAGCGGGTGAAGCGCATCAGCGCTTCGAGGCGTTCGGGGTCGTTCATGGGAAGCGAGTTTTCGTACGAGGACATGAGTTCCCCGGAGGTGGAGGAGTATTCCTACCGGTATCTGCGCGACGAGCCCTGCGGTGAACTCACCTGCACGGTGATCGAGCAGACCCCGCTGGACGAGAAGTCCGGATATAGCCGCAAGGTCGTCTGGCAGGACACGAGCGAGCTTCGCCTTTGGAAGATGGAGCTCTACGACCGACGGCGCTCGCACCTGAAGACGCTCACTTGTGAGAACTATCAGCAATACCTGGACCGATACTGGCGGGCAGGAGAGCAGACGATGGTGAATCACCTGACCGGGGCGAGCACGGTGATTCGCTGGACCGACTTTCAGTTCGGTACCGATCTGGATGATCGGGAATTCACCCAGGCCGCACTGCGACGCGTGCGCTGATGCGGTGTGGCGGCGCAATTGCGGCCCTCGTGCTCATGGCCGCCGCGGGTGTCCAGGCGCAGGTTCTTGATTTTTCGGGTGATGCGAGCCTGCAGGCGCGATGGTATCCGCAATCGCCGGCCTTCCCGGATCAGCGTTCCGGCACGACGGGGCTGGTCGTCGAACCGACGCTCTACGGCGATCTCGCGGAAACCACGAGCTTCACGTTCACCCCGCTATATCGATACGACAGCGCCGACTCGCAGCGCACGCATGCGGACCTGCGCGAGGCCTACCTGTTGACGTATGGAGACTGGGGCGAGAATTCCTGGGAGCTTCGGGTGGGGCTGGACCGTGTCTTCTGGGGCGTGGCCGAACTGCACAACCTCGTGGACATCGTCAACCAGTTGGACCTCGTCGAGCACCCGCGCGACCGGCCCAAGCTGGGTCAGCCGATGGTGCACCTGACGGTTTCCGGCGCATGGGGCATCGCCGAATCGTTCCTGCTTCCCTACCATCGCAAGCGTACGTTTCCCGGTCCCTCGGGGCGCCTCAGGTCGGCCTTTCCGATCGATGAGAACGCCGCCTACGAGAGTGGTGCCGAAGAGCGCCATGTCGATCTTGCGGTTCGCTACAGCCACGCCGTGGGTCTGCTGGATTTCGGCCTGAGCGGGTTTGTCGGGACAAGCCGCGAACCCATTTTTCTTTTTGCCAGCCATCAACCCGGGCTGTTGCCGGCGGCCGACACGCCCTTGATCCCGTACTACGAGCAGATTCGGCAGGTCGGCGTCGACGCGCAGCTCACGACCGGATCCTGGCTTTACAAGATGGAAGCCACTCGCCGCAGCGGCGCGACCAATCTCCTGGGCCAGGAGGAGGACTACCAGGCATGCATCCTCGGCCTGGAACGCGCCGTGTACGCGCTGTTCGGTTCCGCGGCGGACCTGACGCTGCTCGCCGAGTGGCTCTATGACAGTCGCGGACGCCGTGCCCCGACCATTTGGGCGAACGACCTGTTTATCGCGGGCTTCCTGGCGTTCAACGATGTGCAAAGCACCGAATTCGTTGTGGGTATCCTGGGTGACCTGGACCACGATTACCGCTCGCTGAACCTGGAACTGAAGCGCCGCCTCTCGGAGAGTTGGTCCATGCGTCTGGAAGCGATCGTGAACCTGAGCTCGGACCCGCGGGACCTGACCTACGATGGACGGCGTGACAGCTTCGTCGGCGTGAATTTCACGTACAGCTTCTGACAGCCAGGTCGAATTGCATGTGAACACGGCACGAATGGATAGCGGGGATCATCTGGCGTGATGCAGCCGGGCGGTAGTTCCTTGAGGAAGATTGCGGTCGTGGGGCGGGGAACCGCGGGCGCCCTGGCCGCCGCCAGCGTCACGCGTTTACACCCCGATAGCGACCACGAGCTGCACCAGATATACGACTCGCGCATCCCGGTCATCGGTGTCGGCGAAGGCAGTTGGCCGAGCCTGGTGCAGGAACTGCAGAAATTGACCGATTTGCCGCATGAGACCGTCCAGCAACGTTTGAACGGGACCCGCAAGTACGGTGTCGCATTCGAGGGGTGGGGCCGGCGCGGTCGGGACTTTACCCACTACTTCACGCCGCAACAGGTGTCCTATGCCTATCACCTGTCCGCCGACTTCATGGGCGAGTTGCTGCAGATGAGCACCCGCGCCCGCCACATCGACGCGAGAGTGCTGAACATCACGAGGGTCGAGGGCGGGGCGGAAGTGGAGTTCGAGGACCGAGAACCGGAACGCTACGACCTGGTCTTCGATGCCCGTGGATTCCCGAGGGAACTGCATCCCGACGAACATATCGACATTTCATTCATCCCGACCAACACGGCCGTCATCCGTCGCTGCCCGGCAATCATCGAACCAGCGCAGGGTGGGCCGGTGCTGCAACACACCTACACGCGCGCGGTCGCGCGTCCGCACGGTTGGGTGTTCGTCATTCCGCTTACCGTGCACACGTCCTACGGGTACATCTTCAACCGGGATGTAACCAGCCTGGAGGAGGTCGAGTCGGACTTTGACGCATTCCTCGAATCCGATGGCGTATCGGAGTTCGAGCAACGCGCGGTCATCCCGTTTCCCAACTTCGTTCACCGCCGGATATTCGACGGTGCGATCGCCCGCGTCGGCAACGCCGCGGCCTTCATGGAGCCGTTGGAGGCGACAGCGATCGTATCCGCCCAGTTGCAGATCGGGATGGTGCTCCAGATACGTCTGAACCGTCCGGTGGAACACCTCGAACGCGACGCGCCGACGGTCAATCGCTTTCTCATCAACAACATGCTCGCCTACGGCCTGTTCGTCGGCTGGCACTATTCATGCGGCTCCAGGTACGACAGCGAGTTCTGGCGCTATGCCCGTGAGCGCGCCTGGGCGCAACACCGGGAAGCGGCCGACCCCGAGGTGGTGGATTGCGCCGCGCTCAGCAAGTTCGAAGACATGATCGACCTGTTGAACCAGCCGGTCATCGACAAGGCGGACTGGCATCGGATGTGCGCGG
Source organism: Candidatus Azotimanducaceae bacterium (assembly GCA_965203615.1). Taxonomy (GTDB): domain Bacteria; phylum Pseudomonadota; class Gammaproteobacteria; order Pseudomonadales; family Azotimanducaceae; genus VXNE01. The sequence goes on along the minus strand of OZ241900.1, from coordinate 1,097,068 downwards.
TGCCGCTCACCAGCTATGCCCAGATTTCACAGGGTCTCGGCTGTTAGTCGAGGTCTCCGCAGTTTCACGCCAAATGGCGTCTGCGCCAGCGTCTGTACTCGTCGAGGCCGCTTCTCTCCAATACGCGGTCGCGCTTGAACGCCTGCGCGAAGCACACCGCGCACAGAATGAGAAACGGAATCCCGGGCAATATCGGCAAGATGAGGCCGACAAGGCCAATGACGAGGCACAGAAGGGCCATGGTGAACCAGCAGATACGTATCAGCGCGGAGCGTTCGTACATGGATGTTCCTTGTGATTGGTCGACGGGTTAAGACGCAACTCTCGTGCCAGAGTGCCCGTTCTCGAAAAAATAGCTAATTTTCAAATAGTTGCTTGTATTGCGTAGCCCATGCCGATGCATGGGTCATTCGTGAATCTCGCCGATTGTTGGCGAAGATCGCTCACGACGATCATGGCAGATGCCCCGTTTCGCACGGCTTGGCGGGGTCTCAATGCACAACGGTCGATCAGGTGAAGTAGACTACATTTACGCAATGAAAACACCATATATGGTAACTTACTGTAATGAAATTTAAGGAACTGGTTGAAATCGTCGCGGACGAGCCGGTGTTCGAAACCGGCCTATTGCTGGCCGGGACCGTCGATCCCGGAGATTTGCGGCGCCAGCTATCCCGATGGACCGGAGCCGGACAGATTCATCAACTGCGCCGGGGACTGTATGCACTCGCGCCGCCTTGGCGAAAGCAGACGCCCCACTCTTTTCTTGTCGCGAACCGGCTCCGGCCGGGGTCTTATGTCAGCGGTCTGTCGGCTCTGGCTTTCTGGGATGCGATTCCCGAATACGTGGCAGAGGTGACCAGTGTTTGCGGGGGGCGACCCGAGCTTCGCCGCACGCCCCTCGGCCGGTTTTCGTTCCGCCATCTTAAGGCGGGATTGATGTTCGGCTATCGATACGTCGAATTGGTTGGTGACCAGGGCGCATTCGTGGCAACTGCCGAGAAGGCATTGGTTGACCTGATTCATTTGCAGCCGGGCGGCGACCAGGGCGCTTACCTCGAGGAATTGCGCCTCAACTACGATGCGTTGTGCCGCGCCCGATTGGAATCGATCGCCGATGCCTGCGACGCGCCGAAGATCACTCGGGCCGTTCGCCGTATTTGCAGCATTGCAAGCAATGGCGAGGGTTATCAGGCGTTATGAAGGACTACCTGAGACAGCTTGTTGGAGGACTCGAGCCGCAGCGCGGGCGAAATGTCGCGCGCGAGTACCTTCAGGCGCGGATTCTCGGTGCGCTGCAGCGGGCAGGGGCCATGACGTCGTTGGCCTTTCAAGGGGGAACCTGCCTGCGATTCCTGTACAGCCTGCCGCGCTATTCCGAAGATCTCGACTTCGCTCTGGAGGGCGATCCCTCGCGGTACGACCTCCCGCGGTACCTGAGGGCCGTTCGCGCCGAACTGTCAGTGGAACACTATGAGGTCGACCTGCGGATTCGCCAACACCGTGCCGTGCACAGCGCCTTCGTCCGGTTCCCGGGCGTGCTGTACGATATCGGCCTGTCTCCGCATTTGCGGGAGTCGCTCGCCGTCAAGATCGAAGTAGACACCCACCCGCCTGGCGGTGCGAAGACGGCCATTGCCCTCGTCCGGCGACACGAATCGTTGCGGCTCTATCACCATGATCGGTCATCGCTCCTTGCGGGCAAACTACACGCGGTGATTCAACGGCCGTACACCAAGGGAAGGGATTTGTACGACCTGATCTGGTATCTGAGCGACCCGGAATGGCCGTCTCCGAACCTCGCCTTACTGAACGCAGCGCTACTTCAAACCGATTGGCGGGGCGAGGAATTGACGGCGCGAACGTGGCGACACGTGCTTTCGGAGCGACTGGAAGCCTTGGACTGGGACCGCGCTGCGACCGATGTCAGGCCGTTCCTCGAACGACTCGACGAGGCCGAACTGGTAACCAAAGAAAACGCACTGCAGTTGTTGGCGTGATGCCAACGTGTCGGGAGGCGGAATAGAGGCGCAGACCCCGGTGGCCGGGCGTGGAGTGCCGGTTGGATGGTTATACTCGGTGAGCTGGCAACCGCACCGGGGAACATCGGTATGGAACTGGTTCGCAACGACTACCTGATTTCCGTCGAAGATCTCGAACGCATTCTCGGGGACCCCGATCTGCGCCTCTTCGAGACCGCTGCCAACCTGGAGCCCAAGGGTCCCGGCATGGAGCGGGAGTTGGGACGGGTGGCCTTTGATCGAGGACACATTCCGGCGGCGCAGTTTCTCGACCTGGCCGGTGACGCGGCCGATACGACCAGCGGACTCGAATTCACCCTGCCGGAGCCCGATGTGCTGGAGGAACTGTTCGGGAGCCTTGGCGTCAACATGAACAGCCGCGTCGTGCTTTACAGCAGCAGCAGCGTGATGTGGTCGACGCGTGCCTGGTGGTTGCTTCACTACCTCGGCTATGAGCGGATGTCGGTGCTGGACGGTGGCTTCGGCGCCTGGTGCGCCGGCGACCGACGCGTGGAAACGGCCGTACCGCGCTTTCCTCGCGGCGATTTCGAGGCGCGTCCGCGCCCGGAGGTTTTTGCGGACAAGCAGGCGGTGGCCGACGCCATCGGCGACCCCTCCGTATGCACGGTGAACTCGCTTGGCGCCGCGATGCACCGTGGCGAAACGCGGTCCAGCTACGCCCGCCAGGGGCGCATCGCCGGCAGCGGCAATCTCCCGTTCAGCGAACTCCTGACCGAAGGACGGTTCAAGGCGCCGGACGAGATGCGCGAAGCCCTGGCGGCGTCGGGGATGCTGGATGCGGATCGCGTCATCACGTATTGCGGCGCCGGCATCGCGGCAACCATCGATGCCTTCGCTTGCGTCCTGGCGGGCCAGGAGCGGGTCGCGGTCTACGATGGTTCCCTGTCCGAATGGGCGCTCGATCCTGACGCGCCAATGGAGACGGGCGCCGGGGGTTGAGTCGGGAACACGTCGTGTCGATATGCGCGCAGCCGCCTGGCCGGCCTCAAATGTCGTCCCGAACCCTCAGGAAGCTGGCGAACCGGGGTATGCCATTGCCGGTCTTGCCGTAGTGCTTGTACGTGACCGTGGCGCCAACGGGTGGCGGCTGGCGACGCATCTCGTCGGAGAATCCGGTGCCGAGTCTGAATCGGCGGCCGTCGGGCATTTCGACCAGAAGCGAGCCGAGCATCCCGGCGAGTCTGCCCTTGCCGGGCAGGTGGCCGACCACGACCGCTTCGGCGTCCTGGTACAGCTTGAGCTTTAGCAGGTCGTCGGAACGTCCCCTTCGATAGTACGATTCACTCCTTCGCAACATCAGGCCTTCGCCGCCGCCCGCCACTACCCTATTCAGCGTGGCCATCAATTCGGCCTCATCGTCGATCCGAAACTGCTCTACCAGGCCGATCCTCGAAGTCCCTGCCGTGTCCAGCAATTCCTTCAGGCGGGCCAGGCGTTCATCGAAGGTTCCCGGATTTCCGGGCAGGTCGAAAACCATGAAACGCACGCCTCGCCACGCGTTCTCCCGACCTGCCGTTCGGCGGACGATGCCCGACACTCTGTCGAAAGTGCCTCGTCCCATCCAGAGTTCGCCGTCGAGCAGGACCCTGGGGAATCCTCGGACGAACGTCGCGGGGGCGTCGAAACGGTTGCCCTGGCGTGAGTAAAGAGACTCGCCGTCCCACCACGCCCGGACTCCGTCGAGTTTCTCGCTGACCCAATACGCTTTGATGTCGACGTCATCATCGTAGACGTTGGCGAGTGACAGCGGCGGCGTTTCGATCTCTTTCGCCGCCTCTTCCGCTGCGACCCGGAAGGCGAGCAGGACGACGACAGCGACATGGAGCGCGCGAGACACGGTGAACCTCCGAATCGGCAGGAGACGCGAGGCCACAATGATGATTGGTCTTGCGCGAACCGGGGAGCGGACAACAACCCGAATGTGCGTGGGAATATCGCTATCCGGTTCGGGTGTACCATCGACCGTCGAACGAAGGGAACGGCACGATGACTTTCGATCATGCCAGCCTGAAGGCGAGGTCGCGTCGGATACGGGGGAAGGGCGCCGAAGATCTGGGTTTGCGCGTACACCGGGCGCTCAGTTGGCTGGAAGCTGCGGAGCGCTGCCGCGACGATGACGACGCCAGGTTCATGTTCCTCTGGATTTCGCTCAACGCGGCATATGCGGATGAGATACAGCGTGAAGCGGCGGCGCCCGAGCAGGCGGTACTGGACCGTTTTCTGAGGCGGCTGGTCGACCTCGACAGTGACAACCTGCTCTACGACCTGGTCTGGTCAAGGTTCGCAGGTCCGTTTCGTGTCCTGCTCGACAACCGGTTCGTGTTTCAGCCTTTCTGGGATTATCAGAACGGCAAGGTCGACGAAGACCGCTGGCGCAGGAGCTTCGAGGGGGCCAAGACGGCGGCGCGCCGGGCGCTCGGCGACAAGCGTCAGACAGCGACGGTCCTGGCGATCGTCCTGGCCCGGCTCTACACGCTGCGCAACCAACTCATGCACGGCGGCGCGACCTGGCACGGCAGCGTGAACCGCGATCAGGTCCGGGACGGCACGGCGATCCTTGCCGACCTGGTCCCCCGCGTGATTCACCTGTTGATCGTCAATCCCGAAGAGGACTGGGGCGCCCCGTGCTATCCGGTGGTACGGGACGACGACTGAGCCGCACGTAGCGACTCGGTCATGTCATCACTCCAGTTTCGCCAGATCGCGCGCGTTCTCGATTCGGCCGCGATCCGTAATCCAGCTTGTGACCAGTTCCGCCGGGGTCACATCGAATGCGGGGTTCCGGACATGCACGCCTCGCGCCACCCGAATCGGCCCCGTCACCTCGCTGGTGTCGCGTTGCTCTATTTCGACATCGGTGCCGGTCTTCGTATCCGGATCGAAGGTCGACGAAGGAAAGGCGACGTGGAAGGGAACACCGTGGTAATGGCTGGCGATGGCGATGCCCCGCGTGCCGATCTTGTTCACCACATCGCCATTGGCCGTGACGCGGTCGGCGCCCACGATCACGCTGTCGATCGTCCCCTCCGACATCAGGTGCGAGACCATGCTGTCGCAGATGAGAGTGACGTCGAGACCGGTCCGGACCAGTTCCCATGCAGTCAGCCGTGCCCCCTGGAGTAATGGCCGTGTCTCGTCCACGAACACCCTGAAACGTACGCCGGCCTCATGCGCGAGGTACAGCGGCGCTGTCGCGGTGCCGAGGGCGGAGACGGCGAGGGCGCCGGCGTTGCAGTGCGTGAGGACCACCGCGTCCGGCTCGATCAGGTCCAGGCCGTTCTCGCCGATCGCGCGGCACATTTCCGTGTCCTCGCGGTGAATGGCTTCGGCTTCGGCGACGGCATCGTTCGCCCGGATGACGCGATCCACCGCCCAGGCGAGGTTGACGGCGGTCGGACGCGCCGCAACGAGCAGTTCCGCCGCCTGCGCGACATCACGACCGGAACGGGCGGCAAGTGCGATGCCGTATGCGGCTGCGATGCCGATGGCGGGCGCGCCACGAACCTTCATGTCGGCGATGGACGCCGCCACCATCTCGGCGTTCGCCTGTTCTTCGTAGACGACTTCCTCCGGCAGCTTACGCTGGTCGAGCAGCCACAGCCTGCCGTCCTTCCAGCGAATGGCTGAAGGGATCGTCATGGCGAGCAGGTCATCGGAGGTGATGTTACGGATGTCGCCAATCAACGTGAGTTCAAGCCGAAGTGTCGTTGCCTCGACGGACACCTGAAACTGAGCGTGTACGGGACGAGGTGATTCCGATCACCTCAAGTCGAGCGCGAAGCGAATGGCCGCTGTTACCTGAAGCATCCTTTCCCTCGAAAGAGTCGTCAAGAGTGCACCCAGTCTCGTCTTTGGGACTGTCTGCAAGTGGTCACAGTTCACAGCGCAATCGCGTGGCATTCCATCATCCATGGACAACACCGCTTCGCTTGGTATGGCGCGAATAGTAGTCGTAACGGGAGCGACGGTGACTTCACCCAGCCTGTCGATAACGGAATCTCGCGTCAGGACTAGCGCTGGCCTGCGCTTGTCTGGTGAAGCGAATCGGTACCACCGTATCTCGCCGCGCCGCATCATTCATCTTTCCACGCGTCATCACCCCACGCATGGTCCTCCTCCGGAATGGCGAACTCGTGCCGCGTGGGAGGCGTCCGACGATAACCAGCTATATGGCGCTCTTCCTTTTCCGACTCCTCGTAGCGAAAGAGGGCTGCTCGCAGTGCTCGCCGGACGAATCCCGATCGAGTCGCGCCGAGTCGCTTGACCCGTTCGTCGACGCGCTCCACGAGTTTATCGTCCATGGTGATTTGAATGGTTCTCATAGCTATAGCGTAACCTATGTAAATCGCTATTGTAATGTGTGTTGATCTCGACAAGAAGGGTTTGCTCCTCGGCGGCAGGCAAGGCTTGCAACCCATGGATCAGGTGAACGCAGAAGTGTGCCCATTCGGCGTCCGGCGCGTACTTTGACTGCGCCGGTCGGGAGCCGATGTCTCAACCATGCGCCTCGCGAGAGTCTTCCAACGCGCCAAGCAGGCAATCCACGTCTGCGTCGCTGTGCGCTGCGGTGAAGGTAATACGCAGCCGCGACGTGCCTTCCGGGACCGAGGGCGGGCGAATGGCGGTGCAAAGGCAGCCGCGTTCCTCGAGGCCCCGGCTCATGTCCAACGCCGCCTGCGGATCGCCCACGATCAGGGGCTGGATGGGAGATGCTGACTGCGGCAGGGTGAATCCCCGGCGCAGCGCTCCGTCCCGGAATCGTCCAATGAGGGCTTCCAGCCGGTCGCGCCGCCAAGTCTCGGCCCGGGCTATGGCGAGACTAGCGAGTGTTGCGACGGCGATAGCGGGTGGCATCGCGGTCGTATAGATGTAGTTGCGCGAACGCTGGATCAGCGTCTCGACGAGCGCTTCGCTGCCGGCGACAAAAGCGCCGGATGTGCCGAATGCCTTCCCAAGAGTCCCGATCAGCACCGGCACATCGTCCACCGAGTATCTGGCCGGATCTACGAGACCGACCCCCTCCGGTCCATGTATGCCCATGCCGTGGGCGTCATCGATCATGACCCATGCGTCCCGTCGCCGGGCTACGGCGATCAAATCGTCCAGGCGGCAACGGTCACCGTCCATGCTGAACGTGCCGTCGCTGACGATCAGCTTGCGGTTCGCGTCACCGTCGAGTTGGCGGTCCAGGTCGTCGCAGTCCAGATGGTCGTACCAGGCGAAACGCGCGCGGCTGATCCATCCGCCATCCAGCAGCGAGGCGTGGTTCAGGCGGTCTTCGCAGACGAGGTCGCCGACGGACAGGAGTGCGTTGATGACGCCGACATTGGCGGCGTAGCCGCTGGAATAAACGAGCGCCCGGGGCCGCCCTGTGAATTCGGCGAGCGCCTGTTCCAGTTCCTCGTGCGCCTCGGTGTGGCCGCAGACCAGGTGCGAGGCCCCGGCCCCCACCCCCCAGCGCGATGCGGCCGACTTGAACGCCTCCGCGATCCGTGCATCGCCGGCGAGACCGAGATAGTCGTTGCTGCAGAAGTTCAGCAGTTCGCGCCCTTCGACCCGGATCTTGCGCCCCTGCCGGCTGCCGACATTGCGGCGCCTCCTATACATGTTCCGGGCGCGCAGGACATCGAGCCGTTTTCGGAGGTCACTGAAGCCGGGCATGGTGCTTCGATCATAGCGCGCCGCCCTGCGCCCCGTCGCGGCATCCCCCCGCGCGGTGAAGTTGACAGACAAACACACTTGACGACATTCCATATAAGGAATACAACGGCGCGTGAACTGGGGAGGTCGGATACACGGACGAGTTCGGTGCGTGGTGGAGCGATCTGACGGAAGTGAACAGGACGACGTCAACGGAAGAGGGTTTGATCGAATGAGTGGACCAAAGGTCTTCAGCGACCTCACCAGGGAATTTACGCCGGATCGCCGCAAGCGTATTGACGCAAAGAAGACGGAGCTTCGCGCTGCCATGGCACTTCACGAGCTTCGCAAGGCAAGGGCAATGACGCAGAAAGCCCTCGGCGAAGCACTGAACGTCAACCAGCCCGCGGTCGCCAAGCTGGAGCGGCGGACTGACATGTATGTCTCCAACCTGCGCGCCTATATCGAGGCGGTGGGCGGCCAACTGAACATCGTCGCCAGGTTTCCGCAGGGTGATGTTGCGATCACGAACTTCTCCGATGCCGCCGAATAGGCGATCGTAGTACGCCGATTGGCGTCTTCTTCTGCTGCCTTGAGGAGTCGAATCGCCATCGACTGGGCGTAGGCGTTCGGCTTACGGTTGGCGGATGTACGCGCCGCCCTCCGATGCCGCCCGGGAGCACCGCGTGCCTGGTGGGCAATACGGCAGGTTTTCGCGGCAGGTTCCTGCGTGTCGATTCCTGTCGGGCGCATGGAAGGAAACAAGGGCGGTTTTCGGTGCCGCCTTTTTCGTATTGCTCGCGCTAGGTGTCGCAGTCGGCGTTGGGTACCTCATCGATGCGGCCGGGTTCCGAGGTACACCGCTCGCGTTGAATTCGGATTTCGTGGCGCGGCACGCCGCCGCCGGATTCCAGTTTCCTGCTTACCTGATCGCCATCCATTGCGGCGGAGAGATTGCGCATCGGGGTGCTGCGTCGACGAACATTTCGGTGGCGTCGAAGGCTGCGGCGATGTGCGTTCTCGTGTCCGTCGCGTTGACCGCCTTCCTGATCGCGGCCGTCGGCGCGCAGATCGCCCGCTGCGAACGCGGGATCGACTTCGTTCTCTGCGCGTACGTCATCTATGTCGATTTCGGCTGGCACGTGGTTGCGCTGGGGGCCGTTTCCATGGCCCTGCAGGTCGTCCTGGGCGACGCGCTCCAGATCGCCACGGTCGCCGTCAAATCCGCTTCGCGCCGCAAGCAGTTGGGGAAGTTGATTGCCGCGGCGGTGTTCCTCGTCGCCTGGGCGTTCGACGGCGGGGGCACGCCGACGGGTCCGAGTCCCGTGCAATATTCGGGGATGAATGGCTACGGTCAACATCTGGCGCTGTTCTATGGGGAGGGACTGTACTGGACGGCTCTTGCGGCGCTCGTCGTGCTGGCGACCCATGCGTGGACCCGTCGGGACGGGCTCACTCGCGGGCGATGGCGCCTCCCGGCAATTGTCGTGAACGTTGGTGTTCCGACTCTTGTGGTCTGGGCCGGCGCGGGTTGGTGGATCTCGGCAAACACGATCGACGCCCAGGTGAAAGAACCCGCCGGCAAGCGGGAGCGCGAGCAGCGTGCTGCCCGGTCCGGCGTTCCCCACGTGGTGGCCTGGGACATCGCCATCGATATCCATCCGACCGAGCGCCGGCTCGAGAGTCGGGGTTCGGCGTTGTTGGCAAACGTGCGGGCCGAACCGATTGACGTCCTCATGTTCCTTGTGCCGAGAGGAGCCCACATTGCGGAAGTCGATATCCCGAACACGTCCGTGTTGGAACGGAACCCCGAGTACGGGTTCCAACGCTACGCGTTCGCCCGGCCGCTGCGGTCCGGAGAGCGGGTCATGATGCACTTTCAACTGGCCTGGGAGGAGCGTGGGTTCCGGCCTCGGGGGAGGGTGCGGCTGATCGAGAACGGCACGTTCCTCGAAAGCGGGGACGTGGTGCCGTCGTTCGGCCATGATCCCGGGCCTGCGGGCGAAACGTTGCCGGCTACCCGGATCAGGACGATTGTCGGAACCAGCCTCGACCAGGTCGCGGTCGGGCCGGGAACACTGCAGCGCGAGTGGAAAGAGAACGCGCGCCGGTATTTCGAATACGTGCGGGGTCCAGGTGCGTCACGACTCGGGTCGCCAAGTCGGTCCGGGTCTGCATTCGCGATCCACTCCGGCAGGTATGCGATTGCCCGCGATCATTGGAACGATACGACCGTCGAGGTCTTCCACCATCCGGACCACGGCCGCAATGTCGATCCAATGTTCCGCTGCGTCAGGGAGACTCTCGAGGATCGAGCGCGGGGGTCGTCGCCCTATCCGGGCACACTGCTGCGCGTCATCGAGTTCCCCTACGCGGGACAGGCGCGCGTGATTGCGGACTCGATCCTCTTCTCCGAGCAGCGCGAGTTCGCCTTCGACGTTCGCAGGGGCGCCGAAGCGCTATGCGGCAGCATTGAAAGGGCAATGGCGCGCACGGATCCTAGAAGCTGAACCTGTCGCCGGTGAACGCGGCAAACGTGGCGCGCGCGTCCGGATGGAAGGCGTCGATGGGCGCGATGGGCGCGATGATGTGCGTATGGATGCCGGCGGCGGCGTCCGCGCGAATGCCTTCCCGCACTTCCTCCTCGCTGCCGATGAGGGCGATCTCGTTGATCATTTCCTCGGAGAAGGCGGCGGCTGTCTGCGCGCGGTCGCGGTTCGCCCAGCCCTCCAGCAGTTCGGCGGCGGCATCCTCGTAGCCACTCCAGGCCAGGAACTTGTTGTAGACCGGATTGGCGTAATACGGAGCGTATCCGGACCGGAAGCGGTCGTAGCCCGCCTGCCTGTCGTCCGTCACCAGGACGACCTTGCGATTGACGATCTCGATATCCTCCCAGTTCTTTCCGGCCCGCGCGGCACCGATCCTGACGTGTTCCATCATCTTCGGCAGCGCTTTCCTCGGCCACAGGTTGAACACGACCCCGTCGCCGTATTCGGCAGCCATCTCGATCATCTTCGGCCGCAGCGCCGCGAGGTACAGTGGCGGCGGATGTTCCATGGGTGCCTGCCGGTAGCCGTTGCTGGACAGGGTTTCGAGGTCGAAGCCGGTGCGTTCGCCCGTGAGCATGTGCCGAACGATGATCGCGGTCTCCTTGACGCGCGTCAGTGGCTTTTCCAGGGGCATGCCGTTGAAACGGGTCATGATCGCCTCGCTGGAGGAGCCGAGACCCATGACAAAGCGTCCCGGGTACACCTGTCCCAGCACGTTCGCGGTGGCCGCGAGGACCGACGGCGCGCGCGTGTATACGGGTGTGACCGCGCATCCCACCCGCATCCGCTTGATGCAGTCGCCGAGGGCCGCGATCATCGTCAACGAGTCCGGCGCCCCGGCATCGGCGAACCAGACGTCCTGGAAACCGTTTGCCTCGGCCCATCGCACGACGTCGGCATTCTCCTGCAATCGGTTCGAAACGGGCATGGTCACCGCTATGCGCTTCTCAAGTGACATCGTCTTCCTTTGCCTTGGGACGTTCGCCGGGAGCGTCTCACTTTGCGGTCGCTCGACGCAACCGTATATCCTTGTCGGCGCCCTCAAGGCGGGATGCATCCATGAGCGAAGCCGAACTCACGCCGGTGCGGGATGCGCACCGCTTCGACGAAAACGCGCTGCGTGCCTACATGGCCGATCACGTGGACGGGTACGGCGGTGAGCCGCTGACAGTCCGCCAGTTCGAGGGCGGTCAGAGCAATCCGACGTTTCTGATCGAAGCGCCGGACGGCGAGTTCGTCATGCGCAAGCAGCCACCGGGACAACTGTTGCCGTCGGCGCACCAGGTGGACCGCGAGTACCGCGTGATGGACGCGCTCGGCGCCACCGACGTGCCGGTGCCGAAGATGTATTGCCTGTGCGAAGACTCGGGCGTGATCGGCACCAAGTTCTACCTCATGGAGCACGTGCGCGGCCGGCTCTTCACGAACAACCTGATGCCCTCCGTGAGCCGTGAGGAGCGGCGCGAAATCTATCTCGACATGGTTCGCACCCTCGCGCGGCTGCACAGCGTGGACCCGGGATCGGTAGGCCTTGCGGAGTTCGGCCGGCCCGGCAACTACTTCGCCCGCCAGGTCAACCGCTGGAGCAGACAGTACGTCGCGTCCGAGACGGAGACCATCGAGGCGATGAACGCTCTCATAGAGTGGCTGCCGAAGAACCTTCCGGCGGATTCGCCGCCGGTCGTCGTGCATGGCGACTACCGGTTGGGCAACCTGATCCTGCACCCCACGGAACCGCGCATTGCCGCGATCCTCGACTGGGAGCTGTCGACCCTCGGGGACGGCATGGCGGATCTCAGCTACTGGTGCCAGGAATTCTACGGTGACCCGGATAGCGCGGGTCTACCGGGGGCGGACCTCGAAGCGTTGAACATCCCGGGCGAGCAGGAGCTCGTGGATGCCTATTGCCGGGAGGCGAGGCGTCCGGCCATCGAGAACTGGCCTTTCTACATCGCGTTCAACATGTTCCGCTCCGCGGGGATCGTGCAGGGGGTCTACAAGCGCGGCCTCGACGGCAACGCGAGTTCGGAGCACGCGCTGGAATACGCCAAGGCCGCCCGCGAACGCGCCGAGCGCGGTTGGGGGATCGTCGAGGCGATGCTGCGCGGCTAGGAGCCCTCAGCCGGGGAATCTTCCCCGGCCGCTGACGCGTAAGGAAGTGCCGGCATTTCCCCCGTCGCTAGGTGCGTACTTCCATGCAAGCCCGGGTCAGCCCAGACCCAGGACGCCGTAATCTCCGTCCATGATCAATCGAACGGAGACGTAGAGACCAAGCATGGGCAAGAGGATCCACAGCGAATTGGCGGCGTGGACGTGGAGCACCGCTTCCAGGGGATCCAGCCGTCGGTGGCGCCCGGCGATGAAGAAACTCGCCCAGTACCCGGACGTGACGTAGAGCCATTGCCAGAACAGCATGGCCCCGAGTACGCCGGCTGCGGTGGCTGGCAGGAACGGGATGGTAAACGTGGCGTAGAGAAGCAGCGACGGCAGGGGCGTCACGAAGCCGTTGGCGATGTCGCAGGTGAAGCCGAACGAACGCCTGTCCGCATAGGAGCCGTCGTACAACGAGTAGCTCGCCCAGATGTCCGCCCAAAAGGATGTGGAGAGCGCGTTGCTCGCCGTCACGCGTTGTCGAAGGAACAGCATCGCGGGAGATCGTCCCTGCTCTTTCCCACGCTCGCGCCAGAAATCCACGCGCCGCTCGATGTGGTCCCGCCGAAAGTAGAGGCAGATCTCCCAATAGCTCGCCAGGAAGTTCAGTGAGAAGAACAGGCTCAGCAGGACGTGCAGGGGATCCAGATCTCCGAACACCAGGAAACGCAGCACGATTCCGGCGGAGCCAATGACTGCGATGGCGAGGATACAGAACAGCCAGACGGGCATTGATTCGCCTCCTTATCGAGAGTCAGGCCGGGCCATGGCGCACTTTCCCCTGGGAGATATGCGGGCTAGAGCATCTCCTGCGCGATCAGCTCGAGCGCCTCGTTCGATCCGCCGCCAATCATCATCGTCGAGACGTCCGTTCCTCTCCAGCGCTGCAGGCGCTCCCGTATTCGGTCCGCCGGGCCGACCAGGTGGCAGGCGTCGATCAATTCGGCGGGCACGGCAGCCATCGCCTCATCGCGCCGCCCGGCGAGGTAGAGATCCTGGATCCTGGCGGCGGCCTCCTCGAAGCCCAGCGCCTTCGCGTAGTTGTTGTAGAAGTTCCGGTTCCGCGCGCCCATGCCGCCGATGTATAGCGCCATGTTGCCCCGGATGGGGCGCATGCACGCTTCCACGCTGTCGCCCATGACCACGGTAACGAAAGGTGCGACATCGAATTCGGCGGCGGATCTGCCCGCCCGGGACAGCCCCTCGCGAATCGGCTGTTCGAATACGGAGTATTTTTCGGGATCCATCCAGATCGGAAAGAACCCGTCGGTGACTTCGGCTGCCGCCCGCACGCCCCTTGGCGTGATGCTGGCGGCATAGATGGGAATGTCTTCGGCGCAATGCAGGATGCTCTTCAACGGTCGGCCAAGACGCGTGGCGCCGGGACCGGAAAAGGGAAGCTGGTACTGGTCGCCGTCGAAGACCAGGGGTGCTTCGCGCGCGAGAATCTTGCGGATGATCGCGACGTACTCCTTGAGCCGCGTGACCGGTTTGCCATACGGGACGCCGTGCCAGCCCTCCACGACCTGGGGCCCCGACGCGCCGAGGCCGAGGATGAATCGGCCGCCCGAGAGTTGCGCCAGTGTCATGGCGGTCATGGCCGTCATTGCGGGCGTTCGTGCGGGCATCTGCATGATCGCGGTGCCGACGCGTATGCGATCGGTCTGCGCCAGGATCCAGGCGGCTGGCGTCACCGCGTCGGCGCCATAGGCTTCGGAGGTCCACACGGAGTCGTAGCCGAGGGCCTCGGCATGGCGTATCCGGTCGATTGGGACCTGGACGCTGCGACCGGCGTAGCCGCCCAACAGGCCGAGTTTCATGTTTCCCCCCCGGGCTTTATGCCGCTACCCGAGACAGGTAGTCGATGATGTCGTTCGATTCGTACAGCCAGGTCGTCTCGCCGCCGGCATTGGTGATCTTCAGGCACGGCACCGTGGGTCGTCCCCCGCCGACGAGAAGTTCGCGGAAGGCGGCCATGTCGCGCATCGTGTCGCGCATCGGCATGTCGATGCCGACGCGGTCCAGGAATGCCCGCACGCGGTGGCAGAATGGGCAGGAGTCGTACTGGTAGAGCTCGTACTGTTCGTTCATGCGTTGAATTGTGACACACTCGGTCCATGGCTAGGAGAATCCGCAAGACCGAAGAGAAACTCCGCCTCATACGCTACGCCAGCATGGGGTTCGTCGCGCTGATCGCGGTCTTGATCGCGGTCGTGGGCATCTTCTATGGTGCCGCCGTCGACGTGGGTGGCGAGGCCGCAGAGGATTCCCACTACCGTGTCCTCGAAGGCGCGCGAGTGCCCCGGTCGCGAACGGTGGATGTGGTCGAGTTCTTTTCTTACGGCTGCGAGCACTGTCGCAGCTTCGATCCCATGCTCGAAACGTGGAAGGATACGCTCCCCGAGGGGGCGAGCTTCCGCCGCGCGCATGTCGGATTCGCCGGTGGAGCCGAAGTGCTGGCGCGGGCGCATGTCGTGCTCGGGCGGGCGGGTGCGCTCGACGCAAATCACGAGCGCCTGTTTCGTGCCATCCATGACCGCAACCGTGAGTTCACCGACCGCGGGAGACTCGCCGATTTCGTTGACGGCTACGGCGTCGAGCGGGATACGTTCCTGGCCGCGATCGACGAGCCGAGCGTTCGCAGGGCGGTCGCGGAAATAGACCGGACGTTCCGGGACGCTGGCCTCCTCGCCGTGCCGGCGATCGTCGTGGCCGACAAGTACGTGGTCAACATGGACATCGGCCGAAAGCAGGCCCTGGACGTCGTGGACCAACTGGTGGGCAGGGAACTGGAAGCCCGGCGGGCGGACGAAGCGGCCTCGGGTTAGCTGCCTGCCCCATCCGGCAGGACGACCGTCACGGACTCGGCCGGTTCAATTGCTCCAACGAGAGCGCGACATAGATGCGGGTGTCGCGGAGGCCGCCGTCGTTGGCGATCAGGTCCCCTTTCTGCAGCGATGTGAATACAAACCCGAGCCGCTCGGCGACGCGCCAACTGCGCCGGTTGAGATCGTCCACGCGAATCTCGACGCGCTTGGCGCCCAGTGCGAACAACGCCTTCGCGAGCCACCAGGTGGACTCGCTGACGTAACCCTTGCCCGTTTCTTTCGTTCTGCACCAGTACCCGATTTCGAATCCGGGCAGATCCCAGTCGATGCGCGGCATGCCGGTGGCGCCTATGAAACCGCCGTTTTCGCGGTGCAGGATCAGGAGTTCCGCGCTGCTCCCATTGTTGTAGCGCACGGCCCCGTCCCGGGCGAACGCCTCGGACTGTTCCATGGTCGGCGGTGTCGCGGCCCACTGCATCCAGGGGGACAGTTCGGCGAACGACTCGTGCACGGCATCGTTGATCATGGCCCCGTCCCCGGCCCGGGGGCGGCGCAATAGCAGGCGGGGCGTAACGATTTCTTCAGGCAGTCTCATCGCAGCAACTGCAGCCAGTGGACGACCGGCACACTGCTGCCGTCACCGAGATGCATCTGGCAGCCGATGTTGGCGGTGGCGATAACGTCGGGTCGGTGTTCCATCAATGCGGCGGTCTTGCCTTGTTTCAGCTCGGTGGCGATCTTCGGCTGCAGCAGTGCGTAACTCCCGGCGGACCCGCAGCAGAGGTGTCCGTCTCGCACCGGGACCAGTTCGTAGCCGGCGCGGGTCAGCAGGTCTTCTACGCGGCCGGTAATCTTCTGTCCATGCTGCAGCGTGCACGGCGCATGCCAGGCGACCCGATGCAGATCGTCGCGCTTGCCGAACTCGAACCCGTCAAGGAGTTCGGACACATCGCAGACTTTCGCGGCGAAGCCCCGGGCGGCGTCCGCGTGGTCCGGCGCGGTTGCCAGGACATGATCATACTCTTTCAACGTCACGCCACAGCCGCTCGCCGTGGAGACGATGCGCTCGGCCCCGGACCAGTCCATTCCGTCCAGATTGTGTTGCATGGCAGACCGTGCCTGTTCGGCTTGCCCGAGATGCAGGCTCAGGCCCCCGCAGCAGCCTTCGTTCGGATCGAAGCGTGCGGACACACCGCGGGCCGCCAGCAGCTCCCGGAGATGGTCGTTCACTTCGGGCGTCATGACGCGCTGCACGCACCCTTGCAGCAGCAGCACTTCACCCGTGCTGTCGCCGACAACCGCCCTCGCGGGAGGCCGCATCATGGCCCGCAGGTGCCGCGGCGCCAGGCGTCGCAGCGGCGCAGCAGCCCGAAGCCAGCGACGCAGCTTTCGAGGACTGGGGATAACGTGCGTGAGCCACCAGCGCACCAGGCGCGCAAAGAAGCTGCGCTTGCGCTGGCCCTCGAGAAACTCGCGTCCGATTTCAAGCAGTTCCCCGTACTTCACGCCGGATGGACAGGTCGTTTCGCATGCGCGGCAGGTCAGGCAGCGGTCGAGATGTGTCGTGACGGCGGCGTTTGGCGTCGCGGTCTCCAGCATGCCCTTGATCAGGTAGATGCGTCCGCGCGGGCCGTCGAGTTCGTTGCCGAGAACCTGGTAGGTCGGGCAGGTGGCGTTGCAGAATCCGCAGTGCACGCAGGATCGGAGAATCGCGTTCGCACGCTCTCCCTCCGGTGTGGCCAGGAACTCCGCCGGCAAGTCAGTCTGCATGGGGCAGGAGTTCCGGGTTCAGAATGTTGGCGGGATCGAAGGCGGCCTTCACCCGCTGCATGTATTTCCCCACGGGCGCGGCGACGTCTCCAGGCAAACCGGGAAACGTTGTGGCGAATCCGCCGGCGGCGCACGCCCTCGCCCGGACAACGTCTGCATTGGCATCCGTTCGCCACCAAACCCTCGCTCCCGCCCACTCGGCCAACGTGTCGGACTCATCCATGGCTGCACCCGGGGGCAGAGAGAGCATCCACAGCCGGCCCGGGCGCAGGAAAAAGGGATGTGCGTGATCGCGGACGGCCCGAAAAAACGCCTCGTCTTCTACCTCGATATCCAACTCGAGATGCTGAGCGGCGTGGGTGACGCTCTCGTCGCTGCCGGATAGTCGAATACGCAGCACACCGCCGCAGTAGGCCGTGGCTGTCACCGGCAGCGGCTGACGGAGCAGGTCGCGGGTCAGCGCCGCAGCCACCTCGGCCGTGCACTCGCGTGCCAACGTCAAGGCGATTTGCGGGATCGGGCGCACGCGGAGACTGACGTCGAGCAGCAGTCCCAACGTGCCGTAGGCGCCGACCATGAGCCTCGATACATCGTATCCGGCGACATTTTTCAGCACCTGTCCGCCGAACGACAGCCGTTGGCCCAGGCCGTTGACGATGGTGACGCCGAGCAGGGCGTCGCGGACCGAGCCAAACCACGGCCGGCCGGGGCCGGAAAGACCAGCGGCCACCGCTCCGCCAAGCGTGCCCCGGCCATTGAAAAACGGCGGCTCGAACGGCAGCGCCTGGCCGGAGGCTTCGAGGGCTGCCTCGATGTCGCCCAGCTTCGAACCCGACCGGGCGGTGATGACCAGTTCGTCGGGACGATAGTCGACGACGCCTTCGTGGCCGGTCGTGCGGAGATGTTCCGACCCGCCGGGAGAATCCAGCTTGCTGCCGCTGCCCACGATGGCCATGGAGCGTCCGCTATCGCTGGCGGCGGCCACCGCCTCGGTAAGTGGCTCGGTGAGATCGTCACTCTGCGTCGGCATCAGAAACGCTCCAGTTCCGGGTGGGGCAACACGCCGCCGTGGACATGCATGCCACCGAGTTCGGAGCAGCGGGCGAGGGTCGGAATCGCCTTGCCCGGATTCATCAGGCCCGCGGGGTCGAAGGCCTGTTTCAGTCGATGGAACTGGTCGAGTTCGGCGTCCGTGAACTGGGCGCACATCGCGTCCAGCTTCTCTACGCCGACGCCGTGTTCCCCGGTGACCGTGCCGCCCCGCGCGACGCAGAGCTTGAGGATTTCGCCGCCGAACTCTTCTGCTTTCTGCAGTTCCCCCGGCTGGCTTGCGTCGTACAGGATGAGAGGGTGCAGATTGCCGTCGCCGGCGTGAAAGACGTTGGCGACGCGCAGCCCGAAGCGCTCCGACAGCGCGCCGATGTCCGACAGCACGCGTCCAAGTTCGCGCCGCGGAATGGTGCCGTCCATGCAGTAGTAGTCGGGTGCCATCCTGCCTGCGGCAGGGAAGGCGGCCTTGCGCCCGCGCCACAGTGCCTCGCACTCGGCCTCGTCCGAAGCGACTCTCACCTCCACCGCGCCGGCCGCGCCGAGTATGTCGTGCACGATGGCGATGTCCGCATTGACCCCCTCCTCGGTGCCATCGAGCTCGCACAGGAGGATCGCCGCCGCGTCGCGTGGATATCCCGCTCGCGCATAGTCCTCGGCGGCGTTGATCGCGAGCGTATCCATCATTTCCAGTCCGGCCGGAATGACGCCGCCGCGGATGATCGCGGCGACAGCGTCGCCCGCGCGACGCAGGTCATCGAATGCGGCCAGCATTACGCGCTTCGAGAACGGTTCGGGCAACAGTTTCACCACGACTTCGGTCACGACGCAGAGCATTCCCTCCGACCCGACCATGGCGGGTATCAGGTCGTATCCGGGCGCGTCGAGCGTCTTTCCGCCGAGTACCAGTTCGTCGCCCTCGAGAGTCTGCACGGTCATGCCGAGGACGTTGTGCAGGGTCAGGCCGTACTTCAGACAGTGTACGCCGCCGGAGTTCTCGGCCACGTTGCCGCCGATACTGCAGGCGATCTGGGACGACGGGTCGGGCGCGTAGTAAAGCCCGAGAGGCGCGGCGGCCTCGGTGATCTTCGCATTGGGGACGCCGGGCTCGACGCGCGCGGCGCAGGCGTCGCCGTCGAGTTCGAGGATCCGGTTCATCTTCGTGAGCGTCAACAGTACGCCGTCCGCGAGGGGGCGCGCGCCGCCCGAAAGACCCGTCCCGGCGCCGCGCGTGACCACCGGGACCGCGTTTTCGCGGCAGATGCGCAGCACTGCGCGGACCTGCTCGACCGTTTCGGGGAGTGCCACGATCCAGGGCTTCTGCCGTATCGCTGTGAGTCCGTCGGTCTCGAAAGGTGTCAACGCGTGGGTGTCGGTGACGACGCTGCCGGCGGGTAGCCGATCGCGCAGGAGCTTGATGACTCGGGGGTCGCGCATGAGGCGTGTAACCCCCTCCTTGGGTTGTCGCCACCGCGGCGGAATTATACGCGGGGCCGGGGCAGGAGATTCATCGGCTGTAGGAAATGCGCCAGTTGCAAAAAACCTAGGCGATGGGTGTGTAGAATCCTGACCGAGGAAGACACCCGTCTTGGCGGAAGTGATCAATAGCCACCGGCCAGGCAACCCGCATAGTGAAACCGTACCTCTTCACCTACAGCCAGATGTGCCCTGATTGGCATGCACAGGCCATCCTCAACGAGACCAATGCGGTAACCACCTGGATACAGCCCTTCCCCTATGCCGCCATTGTCGTTTCGAGTCTCGATGCACGTGACTTGGGGGCAGTTCTTCGCGAACGGCTCGGGGAGACGTGGTTTCTCGTAACGGAGTTGGACGGCAGGACCGTCGATGGCTATCTCCCTGGGAACCTCTGGCAGTTCGTCAATAGCGCACCGACGGCCTCTCTGCTGACGCTTCCTGGAGCCCACGCGGGATAGGCTCGTTCGGAGTGCCCGGCGTAAAGATGGACCTCCTGGTAGACGAGGACGGCATAATGGTCGAGCGTTGGGTGGGCGGGGACCATCTGCTCACGTAACTTCTGAAGTTGGTTGGCGGGTAGGACGACGCACATGGGTTCAAGGACAGTCATCAAGAATGCCAGGATCGTCAACGAGGGCGAGATCGTCGAGGGCGATCTGGCTATTCGGGACGGGCGCATAGAGCGAGTCGGTGGCACTATTGCGGGAGACACGGAGATCGACGCTGCGGGCGCGTGGCTGATGCCGGGGATGATCGACGACCAGGTCCACTTCCGGGAGCCCGGATTCGAGCACAAGGCGAACATCGGGACGGAGTCGGCGGCTGCGCTGGCGGGTGGCGTGACGAGCTACATGGAGATGCCGAACTGCATTCCGCAGACCATCGACGCCGGTGCCCTGGAGGACAAGCATCGACGCGCGGCGGCAAAGTCCGCGGCCAACTACGCGTTCTATTTCGGGGCGACGAACGACAATCTCGAAGCGATCAAGGCCGTCGACCCCCTGAAGGCCTGCGGCGTCAAGGTGTTCATGGGCGCTTCCACGGGCAACATGCTGGTGGACGACGAGGAGACCCTGGAAGGCATCTTCGCGTCGTGCCCGCTGGTCATCGCCACGCACTGTGAGGATACGCCGACGATCCTCGCCAACGAGGCGCGGGCGCAAGCCGAATACGGCGATGTGATCCCCCTGGAAATGCATCCCCGCATCCGTTCCGAGGAAGCCTGCTACAAGTCGTCGAGTCTCGCCGTGGGACTCGCGCGGCGCCACGGTAGCAGGCTCCACGTGCTTCACCTTACGACCGCGCGAGAACTGGAATTGTTCGAGACCGGTCGTGTCGAAGACAAGCGCATCACCGCCGAGGTGTGCGTACACCATCTGTTCTTCGACGAGACGGACTACGCGACCCGTGGAGCGGACATCAAGTGCAATCCGGCGATCAAGACGCCGGGTGACAGACAGGCCTTGCGGGCGGCGTTGCGGGAGGACCGTATCGATGTCATTGCGACGGACCACGCGCCCCATACGCGCGAGGAGAAGGCGCTTCAGCGCTACACGGACGTGCCGTCGGGCATGCCGCTGGTGCAGCACGCGTTGCTGAGCCTGCTCGAGCACATGCCGGTGGAGACCGTCGTGCAGAAGACCGCCCATGCGCCGGCGCTCCTGTTCGGCGTCAGGGAACGCGGATTTCTCCGCGAAGGCTATTGGGCTGACCTGGTGTTGATCGACCCGCGCCAGACGACCGTGGTCGAGGATGGAAACGTGCTCTACAAGTGTGGCTGGTCGCCGTTTTCCGGCATGACCTTCGCGTCACGCGTCACGCACACGTTTCTCAATGGCCACCTGGTGTTCGCGAACGGCGAGTTGCGGGACACGTCTCGCGCGATGGCGCTGGAGTTTGATCGGTAGCGAAGGGCGCCTCCCGAAGCTCCGGCAACCTGTAGCCCTCCGCCTCGAGACGCGCGCGGACGGCCTTCTTGTCCATCTTGCCGGTGGACGTCAGCGGGATGGAATCGACGAACAGCACGTCGTCGGGCAATTGCCACCTGGCGAACCGGGTTGCGCAATGCGCGACGATGTCTTCCGTCTCGATTTCGGTATCTCCCGCACGAATGATCAGCGCCACCGGCCGCTCGTCCCATCTCGGGTGCGGTTGCGCGACGACGCACGCCTGCGCGACTCCATGCAGCGCCACCAAGTGGTTTTCGAGATCCACTGAAGAGATCCATTCGCCGCCGCTTTTCACCAGGTCCTTCGAGCGGTCGGAGATGATGAGATATTCCTCCGGATCGATCCTGCCGACATCGCCGGTGATGAGCCAGCCGTCCCGGAACCGCTCGGGCTGGGGATTCCTGTAATACTCCGAACAAACCCACGGTCCGCGAATCAGTATCTCGCCGGTGGACTTGCCGTCGTGGGGCAGCGGGTGGAATGCCTCGTCGACGATCTCGACTTCGAGCCCGGGGATGAGTTGGCCCGCCTTGGCGACATTCTCGAACTGGGCGTCGATGGACAGATCGCGATGCGCGTGTTGCATCATCCGGCGCGACACCGTCGCCAGCGGGCTCGTCTCGGTCAGCCCCCAGCCCTGGACCATCTCCACGCCGAGGGTGTCCCAGTACCAACGGATCATCGAAGGCGGTGGCGCTGAGCCGCCGCACATCACCCTGGAGAGCCGGCTCAGATCGTAGTCGCCTGGACTGGCTTCGAGGACACCCCTCACACCCTGCCAGATGGTCGGCACCCCTGCCGATAGGGTGACGCCCTCATCGGCGATCAGCCGCAGGAGTCGCGCGGGGTCCATGAACCGGTGCGGCATGACCTGCTTGCAGCCCAGCATCAGGGCGCTCCACGGTATCCCCCAGCCCATGGCGTGGAACATGGGCACGATGCCGCAGACCGAGTCAGTAGCGGAGAGTGCCATGACGTCGGCCATGCATATCGCCATGGTGTGCAGGTACTGGGCTCGGTGTTCGTATTCGACGCCCTTGGGGTTGCCCGTGGTGCCGCTCGTGTAGCACAGGCCGAGGGGTGTGTTCTCGTCGATCTCCGGCCACTCGAACTGCCGTGGCCTGTTCGCGATGAAATCTTCGTAATCGACGGCATCCGGCAAGGACGTGGACCAGTTCTCATAACCATCCTCAACGGCGACGACGACCTTCTCCACGCTTGGGATACGTCCGGCAAGCCTTTCGAGGAGCGGGAGCACATCGGCGTCGGCGATGATCAGCCGGTCGCCGCCGTGATTGATGATGTATTCGAGGTCGTGCTCGGACAGTCGCAGGTTCAGGGTGTGCAGTACGGCACCCATGCCGGCCGTCGCGTGGTAGGCCTCGACGTGTCGCGAACCGTTCCACATGAAGGAGCCAACACGGTCGCCGACACCAATGCCGGCGTCGCGCAGCGCATGGGCTAACTGGTGCGCGCGATTGCGGGTCTCGAGGTAGGTCTGGCGGCGCGTGCCGGTCTCGGTCGCGGTGACGATTTCCGCCTCGGGCGCTACCTTCGCGCCTCGATCGATGAGACGCGACATCAGGAGGGGTGTGTCTTGCATCCCCATTCGCTACGGCTTCCCTACCGCTGGTTGAGGGGCGTCGCCTCGACGATGATCGAGTGGGACGCGGCGCGATCGAGATCCTCGGGCACCGGCATCCTGTTCCTGTCGAGACGTACATCATGGTAGACGGCGTCTCCCGGGTATTCCGCCAGGTAGCCGGCCAACAGTTCGCGGACGGTGGGCGGATCGTCGTCGATGACCCGGGTGGCGCAGGGCACATCGCGTCCCCTGATGCGCAGCACCACCGTGGGGTCGTGCTTCAGGTTCGGCCACCACTTCGCGTCCCTGCTCGTATGGCAGCGAATCTTCTCGCCGTCCCGGACGTAGCGCACCGGCGTCGTGTAGGTCCGCCCCGTGACCCGTCCCTTGAACGAGATCAGCATCAGGCTCCGGCTCACAAGGGGGTGCAGGGGCGAGCGAAGCAGCAACCGCATGGCGCGGTTGATGATCACGAACAGGGGTTCGGGAATTCTCATCGGTGCGGCCTCAGGAAAACGCGCGTTCCGCTTCCGAGCGCGCCCACTTGTAGTCCGCCTTGCCGTTGGCAGCCCGCCGGACCTCGTCGACGAACAGTATCTGCCTGGGCGACTTGTATCCGGCCATGTGTTCGTGGGCGAAGTCGATCAGATCCTGTTCGGAGACCGTGTTCCGGGTCGAAGCGACCGCGACGACGCGCTGCCCGAAACGTTCATCGGCGATGCCGACGACGAGGCAGTCGTATACCTCCGAGTGGCGCTTCAGGGTTTCCTCCACCTCTTCCGGATAGACCTTTTCGCCGGCCGTATTGATGCAGTTGCTGCCGCGGCCCAGGAGCGTGATGGATCCGTCGGCTTCCACGGTCGCCCAGTCGCCTGCAAAGCTGTACCAGATGCCGTCGATCTCCTTGAACGTCTCGGCGGATTTTTCGGGATCCTTGTAGTAGCCGAAGGCCGCCGTGCGGCCGCTCGCCAGCCTGCCGACTTCCCCCGATCCGGGTTCGACATCGCGACCGTCTTCGGTGAATACCCGGACTCCCGAGTTGATCTTGAACCTGGCCGTTTCGACGGGGTTGCCGCGCTTCGCCACCGACGTGGCCAGGCCGCCTTCGGTCGAGCCCATGGTGTCCAGAAGCGTCATGTCGTGGTGCTCAAGCAGACCGGCCTTCACCTCCGCGCTCCACATGACGCCGCTTGAGATGATCCGTTGCAGCGAGGAGATGTCGTAGGGATTGCCCCGCGCCTTCGCGTCGTTCAGCGCTTCCAGCATGGGTTTGGCGAACGCGTCGCCGACGATGGTGACGCTGGTGCAGCGGTTCCGCTCCACCTCCTCCCAGATCAGGTGCGGATCGAGTCCGAGCTTCGAAATCGTCACCACCGTTCCTCCGGCGAGCAGCGGCAACATGGATCCAAGCCACATGCCGGTCCCGTGCATCAGCGGACAAGCGGTCAGGCTGACCGGCCGGTCTCCCCGCTTCAACACCGCCTCGATAACCGCCGGCACGTCCTCGACCTGCCTGGGCGCGGCGGCGCGGCTGCCGAGAGCAAAGGCCGTGAGTCCGAAGACAAACGGGTGGTGGTGGTACATCACGCCTTTCGGCATGCCCGTCGTGCCCCCGGTATAGAGCATGTAGATGTCATCGCCGGACCGTTCCATGCGTTCCATCGGCGCGTTGTCCCGGATGACCTGTTCGTAGTCGAAGACATCCGCGAGAAGCGACTCGGTGCCGTCGTCGACCTGGATGTAGGTCCTGACCCGAGGCAGGCGGCTGCGGATTTCCCAGATGCGGGCCGCGTAGCATGCCTGGAAGAACACGACCTCGGCGTCGGCGTTGTCGAGCAGGTAGACGAGTTCGTCGAACGTGTATCGATAGTTGACGTTCACGGCAACGCCGCGAGCCTTGAAGATGCCGTACTGGGCTTCGAGGTACTCGTTCGAATTGTGCAGGTAGATGGCGGCCTTGAAATCGGGACGGACGCCGCGCGACTGCAGGAAGCCTGCGATACGTGCCGCCCGATCGTCGTATTCGCGCCAGCTTCGCCGCACTTCGCCGCAGATGAGAGCGTCGCGGTCGGGCACCGTATCGGATATGGCTTCCCAGACGGAAGCGAAGTGCAGGTCCATTCCCGGCATTCCAGAGGATTCGGCGGTTGAAATTAATGAATCGGCATGTGGATGTCACGTTCGCCGCATACGTGATCGGCCAAGCGCATACAAGTGCGCGCGTCGATGTCTAGCAATGAGATATTTAGGCTGAATACATCAATTATTGGCGTTTTTCGCCATCGGGAGAATGGTGGTCAGTCGGCCGAAACAGAATTTGCCGCGCCTCGACATCCCGATGCACGTCGAAGATGCCGCCGATTTCCGAGAAACGCGCTCGATTGGCCTGATTTGGCAAAAAGAGGTGGGGAGGGGAACTTGGCACGTTTCTTGATGCCCAATGATGTACACGGGTTTTTGGAAAAGGAGTCATGTTCAGACTGTCTCGAATCAATGCGCCACGCGGCACCGTCGCTGCGTTCGGCTTGCTCGTGGTTGCCCTGCTCCTGTTCGGCATCATCGCGCAGGCGCATGGCCCGGCGATCGTCTCGCCGGTCGACGCGGCAGGACTGGAAGCGGCAATGCCTGTCACGTCACGGAGCGGATATGGACTACGAAATGGATGACGCCGGTCGCGATTGCCTCGCGCTGGACTACGCACGGCGCTGGATCGGAGGCGTTTGCGCGGGGTTCGCGAGCTATTTTGGTATCGATCCGTCACTGGTGCGTGTCGGCACTGTCGTAACCGGCCTGTTTTTCCCGAAGATCGTCATCGCCGCCTACCTGATCGCCTGGCTGGTCCTCGACCGGCGCAAGCCGCGACCCTGACCTGTTTCACGCGCGCGTGCGAGACCGCGCGGCGCGTTGCCGCCGAAGGGTGGGTCTTGAGGAGATTGGCCCGATGATCTAACCGGGGTACGCTCTAACGGGATGTACCTCCTCGAATATCGCGTTCCCATCGGCGCCGCGTTGCTGGTGTTTTCGTTCGCGTCGGTATTCGTCCTGACCAGTCAGAGCGGATCCAGCGTTCCTACCTACTTGCTCGCCATCCTGACCCTCGCGGGGTGCGGTCGCTGGCTGGGTCTCTGGCTCGACCGTACTTTTCTCTGTGCAGTGGCGCTGGTGGGCTACCTGGCGGCTTCAAGCTTCTGGTCCGACCCGTTCGATGCCCGGGACGCATTCAGCCAATGGAGCAAGGCGCTGCTGGTTGTCTGCTTTATCGTGGCTGCGGCCGAGGGTCTGCGCACCGACTGGTTCTTTCGGCGGCTGACCCTGACGATCGCCGTGTTCGGTGGCGCTGCGGCGGCGGTAGCGCTGTTCCGGTTCTTTGCCTTTCCCCCGGAAGATGGCCGTCTGACCGGCCTCGGCCAACTGCACCTCCAGGTGCCCGCAGCCCTGATCTTTGGCGTGGCGCTGCTGTGTACGTTCTACTGGCTGTTCGAGGCGCCAGCGCTGCGTTGGCGCGCGTTGGCCGTGTTGAATGCGCTGTGCCTTTTTTCGGCCGTGTTCCTGACGGACTCTCGCAACGCCTGGGTGGCTGTACCGTTCGCCTGCGTTGTCTACCTCGTTTCCCGGAGAACGAAATCGGCGTCAATGTTCGGCGTGATCGTCATCGCTTTCGCCGTTTCGTCGATGCTGATCGTCGGAGCGTTGCTGGTGAGTCCGGCAAGCGAACTCCTGCTGCCACGAGGCGACAGCTATCGGCCGGCAATCTGGTCGGAAATCCTTTCCCGCGCACTCGCGGGCGGGCCGTGGTTCGGCAGCGGCGTGTTGGCGGACGAAGACGTCTTTGTCGGCTGCTACCTGCTGGTGCATCCGCACAACCTGTACCTCGCGGTGTTGTACCAGGGGGGCGTGGTCGCGGTCACGCTGTTCGCCGCACTGCTGGTGCTGTCGGTGCGCGCCCTGTTGGCGAACTTTGCCCGGCCGGAGGCGAAACTCGCGCTCGCAGTCTACGCGCTGGCGCTGCCGGCGTATCTTCTCGACGGCCACCAACTGGTCGCCAAGATTGGCTGGACGTGGATGCTCATCTGGTTGCCGGTCGCCATCGGCATCGCGTCAAGCGGCGGCCGCCGACTCGATGACGCGAATCGTTTCAGCGGCGGTTGAATCCCAGGAAAAGTCCCCCGCCCGCAGGCGGGCGGCGGCGGCCAATCGTGACCGGAGCGCGCCGTCGGTCATCATGCGCCTGAGTCCGCGGGCGATGTCGTCGGTGCATGTCGGGTCGACCAACAACCCGGCGTCGCCGGCGATCTCCGGCATGGCCGACGTATTGCTGGTGAGCACGGGTTTGCCGAAAGCCATCGCCTCGATGATCGGGAAGCCAAACCCCTCGTAGAGGCTCGGCAACGCGACGAAATCGCAACTGGCGTACTGCCGGAGCAGGTCGCCGTCCTCCAGCGCTCCGAGCGCCTGGACGCGTCCCTGCAACCCATGAGCCTGGATCAATGCGCTGGCGTTCGGCATGCGCCAGCCCGAGCCTCCGACGAGATGCAGGTCATGTCCCACGTCGTGCTGCATGCCCGCGAAAGCCGCGAGCAGGCGCTGGAGGTTCTTTCTCGGCTCGACCGTGCCGACAAAGAGACCGAAGGGCCGGGGACAGGCAATAGCCGGGATGTCCGAGGCTGCGGCGAACGACGCCGGGTGTACGACGGTCGTCTTGTTGGCCGCATCGGGAAAGTAGCGTTCGATGGAGCACCTGGTGGCGCGCGATACCGCGATGATGCGGTTTGCCCGCCTGATCGCGCGGGGCATTGTCGCGCGCTCGAGGAGGTATCCCAGTCGTCGCATGGTCTCCGGCGCGTGCTTCCACACCAGGTCGTGGATAGTGACAACGGTGGCAGTCGGCATCCGTATCGGAACGCGGTGGCGCGGCGACCAGAAAACGTCGGCCCGGTCGAGCGCCGCCCATCTCGGGAAGAGCACCTGCGCATGCAGTTCCTGCAGAAGATCCGGCGTCCGGACGACGACATTCCCCATGCCGTCAATGGCGGTCGGATGCGTCTTCCCCGGCGTCGCCGGTGTCCCCCGGGAAGGCTGGGGACCGTAGAGAAACCACTCGTGAGTCGAATGCCGCAGCATTCGCGGCAGCAGTTCAGCAAGGTAGCGACCGATACCCGTCTTCGGCGCGGCCAACGGGCGAGTGTCGACCGCAATCTTCACCGGCCGCCCACGTCAGATGCCGGCACCATTGCTGCGTTGGGTTGCCAGCGCCTCTTGTCCAAGACTGCGGTAGATCTCGGCGTATCGCTCGCCCATCAGGTCGCCGGTGAAGAGTCGGTCGAAACGTTGCCGGGCGCGCCTTCCCATGGCGTCAGCCAACTCGGGGCAATCATGGATTCGATCCATCGCCCGACGCAGTGCGGAGGGTGATCCGGGGTCCACCACCAATCCGGTTTCGCCGCCGATGTTGACGTGGCTGGTGCCGGACCCAGCTTCGGTTGAAATCAGGGCCTTGCCGAACATCGCTCCCTCCAGCAGCGCCACGCCGAATGCTTCGGTGCGCAGGTAGGACGGAAAGACCACGCTGCGGCAGAGCGACAGCAGGGCCACCTTCTGCTCGTTGGATACGTAGCCAGTGAAGGAGACGTTGTCCAGGCGCAGTCGCCTTGCCTGCTCGAGCAGTTCCCGCTCGGTCGGCCCCGACCCTGCGATGACGACGTGGAAGGGCGCATTGGCGATGGCGTCGAGGAGGATGTGCAGACCCTTGTAGTAGCGCAGGACGCCGACGAAAAGAAAGAACCCTTCGCCGTACCTGTTCCGCATTTCGGCCCGAATGTCGGACGAGACCCTGGGATAGGTGTGTTCGTTCAGACCGATGGGAACGATCTCCACCTTGTCGCGGAAACGGCGCAGCACGTCGCTCGTGGCGAAATAGTTGGGGGAGGTGCCCACGATACGGTCGACGTTTTGCAGGAAACGGTTCATTACCGGGCGATAAAGCAGCCGTAGGGCGCGCTGCCGTACGATGTCGGAATGGTAGGTCAGAACCGTCGGCCGCTTGACCCGGGATGTCAGGTGCAGGAGGTCGCCGAAAGGCCAGGGGAAGTGATAGTGGATGAGGTCGGACCATTCGGCGAGGCGCTCGTGCATGGCGAATGCCTGTAGCGACATCCCGCAGGACGCGACTTCGACGTCGCGGTGGGCGCGGTACACCTTGACCTCTTTCTGGCGAAGCACCTGGGGTACGGGGTTGGCGCTCAGCGCGAGGAGGCGATTGTCGATGTCGCGCGACTTGGTATAGAGGCAGATCTGACGAATGAGTTCTTCGATGCCGCCGCGACTATCGGGGTAGTAGGTTCGGTAGACGTGTAGAACGCGCAATGGTGCCCCCGGCATGGCCCTCCGCGCCCCGCCGGTGCCTCTCCCATTGGCCGAACGCAACGCGATAGAATGATAGCAACAGTGTGAAGACCGGCGAAACTCTTGAGCCGGCTTTGTCGTTGGAGGAGAGGAGGAGCAGGCAACTTGGAGTCCATCCTTCCCGTAGTGTTGGCGGGCGGCTCGGGGACGCGCTTGTGGCCCCTGTCGCGCGGGCGCTACCCCAAGCATTTCCTATCCCTCACCAGCGACCGATCGATGTTGCAGGAAACGCTGTTGCGCGTGGCACGCCTCGATGCGATGCCGCCGTACATCGTCTGTAACGAGGAGCATCGGTTCCTCGTCGCCGAACACTGTCGCGAGATCGCTCAGCAGTGTGGCGCCATCCTGCTGGAACAGGTCGCCTGCGGCACCGCCCCGGCAGCCGGGTTGGCGGCGTGTCACGCGCTGCGCCGCGACGAGGACCCCGTGCTGCTGATCGTGCCCTCGGACCATCACATTGAACTCCCGGATGTCTTCTGCAAAGTCGTGCGGTCGGCAATGGAGACCGCGGATTCCGGTCAACTGATCGCCTTCGGCGTCCGGCCATCGGGTCCCGACACCGGGTACGGTTACTTCCGCTCGGGCGAGGCACTGGGAGACGGCGTCCGCCGCATTGCCGAGTTCTACGAGAAGCCCGATGTGACGACGGCGAAGGAGTACGTGCAGTCGGGCGACTTTTACTGGAACAGCGGCATATTCCTTTGCAGGGCGAGCGCATACCTGGAGGAACTCGACCGCCATCAGCCCGATATGCTTGCCAGTTGCAGGGCGGCGGTTGAAACGGGTTCGGACCACCAGGACTTCTTCCGGCCCGGTCCGGAGTTCGCGAACTCGCCCAAGGATTCCATCGACTACGGCATCATGGAGAAGACGGACAGGGCCGTGATGCTGCCGCTCGACGTCGGCTGGTCGGATGTCGGGTCGTGGTCGGCGCTGCACGGCATCCGCGCGCGCAACGAGGACAACAATGCCATCGCGGGCGATGTCATCACGGTCGATACCAAGAACTCCCTCGTTCAGGCGGACAAGCGGTTGGTGGTCACGGTGGGCGTGGACGGATTGATGGTCGTGGATACCGCCGACGCGGTGCTGGTCGCGGGAAAAGGCCATACCCAGAAGGTCAAGGAAGTGGTAGGGCGCATGAAGGATCTCGCGTATACGCAGTCCGAGGCGCATGCCCGGGTTGATCGGCCCTGGGGAACCTACGAGGTGGTGGAGGCGGGCGAGCACTACCAGGTCAAGAAGATCACGGTGAATCCGGGCGCCCGGTTGTCGTTGCAGGCGCACCGCCACCGGTCCGAGCACTGGATAGTCGTGCGTGGCACGGCCAGGGTGACCTGCGGGGACGCCACATCGACGCTGTCGGCGAACGAGGCGACCTATATCCCGGTCGGCAGCATGCATCGGATCAGCAATCCGGGCACGGTGCCGATGGAACTGATCGAGGTGCAGGTGGGCACCTACCTTGGCGAGGACGACATCGTCCGATTCGACGACGACTATGAACGCGCCGGTGAAGACCAGCCCCTTCCGAGACCCGGCGGTAGCGCATAGCGCAATTCAAACCAGGCATGACGCGCAAGCGAAAATGCGTCCTCGTCACGGGCGCGGGCGGGTACATTGGCACGACGCTGGTGCCCATGCTGCTCGGCGAAGGCCACAAGGTCAGGGCCGTGGATCGGTTTTTCTTCGGTCGTGAACTGCTGGCCGAGCACCCGGATCTCGAAGTCGTCGTCGAAGACACGCGCAAGCTGACGCCGGCCCACTTCCGAGGCGCGGAGGCGATCATCGACCTCGCGGCGATTTCCAACGACCCGTCCGGCGAACTGTTTGAGAAGGCGACGCTTGCGATCAATCACCGGGCGCGGGCGCGCGCCGCCCGTCTCGCCAAGGAGGCCGGGGTTAGGCGATATGTCCTGCCTTCTTCATGCAGCATCTACGGGGCGCAGGCCCAGGGTGTCATCGCCGACGAAGCGAGCCCCACGAGTCCGCTCACGACCTATGCGCGGGCCAACGAGATGGCAGAGCAGGGCGTGTTGCCGCTTGCGGACGAGTCGTACTGTGTCGTCGTGCTTCGGCAGTCGACCGTATACGGCCTCTCGTCGCGCATGCGCTTCGATCTGGCGATCAACGGCATGACCTACGGCGCATGGAAGACCGGCAAGCTGCCGCTGATGAGAGACGGCACGCAATGGCGCCCGATGGTTCATGTGCGGGATACGGCGCGGGCGCTGATGTACATGCTGGAGGCGGATCCCGCAACGGTAAACGGCGAGATCTACAACGTCGGCTCGGCGTCGAACACCTACCAGATTCGTGCGCTTGGGGAAGCCGTCGCGGCCAGCGTGCCCGGGGATGTCGAGATCGAGTGGTATGGTGATCCGGATCTTCGCAGCTACCGCGTTGCCTTCGGCAAGATCGAGGCCTTGGGCTATCGCGCCGAGAAGACCGCCGAAGACGGGGTCGCGGAAATCTGCGAGGCACTCGAAGCCGGGACCGTCGACAGGACGGTTCGGACCATTACGCTCGACTGGTACAAGGAACTCGTGCGCTGGCACAAGGTCCTGGACGATGTCGAAATGTACGGCGGAATCGTCGATATTTGATGCCTGCGGCAGACGGGCCGCGCGGATGGAAGGAAAGTTGACGGAGCCGACCGCATGAAGGGCATCATTCTCGCGGGGGGTGCGGGGACCCGCCTGTACCCCGTCACACTGGCGGTATCGAAACAACTGCTGCCCGTGTACAACAAGCCGATGATCTTCTACCCGATCAGCGTGCTCATGCTCGCGGGGATTCGGGAGATCCTGATCATCTCCTGGCCCGAGTGTCTCAAGAGCTACGAACTCCTGCTGGGCGACGGCAGCCGATTGGGCATGCGGTTCTCCTATGCCCGGCAGCCGAGTCCCGACGGGTTGGCCCAGGCGTTCCTGATCGGCCGGGAGTTCATTGACGGTGAGGCCTGCGCGCTCGCCCTCGGCGACAACATATTCTTCGGTAATGGACTCACGGAACGATTGCGCGCGGCTGTCTCGCGCCCGCGGGGCGCGACGGTCTTCGGCTATCGCGTGCCCGACCCCCAGCGCTACGGAGTGGTGGCCTTCGACGAGGAAGGGCGCGCGACTTCCATAGAGGAAAAGCCGTCGCGTCCGCGTTCCGACTGGGCGCTCACGGGGCTCTACTTCTACGACAGCGACGTGGTGGACGTCGCCGCCGATGTGCGGCCGAGCGATCGCGGTGAGCTCGAGATCAGTGACGTCAATCGTCATTACCTGGAGCGCGGGGACCTGCACGTCGAGTGCCTGGGGCGAGGCTTTACCTGGTTCGACGCGGGAACCCACGACAGCCTGGTGGAGGCATCCACGTTCGTTCAGACCCTGGAGAGGCGGCACGGCGAGCGCATCGCGGTGCTGGAGGAAGTGGCGTACCTGAATGGCTGGATCAGCCGCGAAGAACTGCGGGCGCTCGGCCGGGAACTCGGTGCCAGCAGTTATGGAGAGTACCTGCTGCGCCTCGCCGAGGGTTGAGGTTCCGTTGTTCGCGACCTTGCATCGGTATGCGAGACGGCTACGGGAACTCCTGCGTGCCGTTTGGTATCTGCCGGGAGCACTTCGGGCGAGGGGAGGGGGACGGGATCTTCGCAGCGCGTTGCTGCGCGCGGGTGGGCTGCGGCGCGCCTGTGGCGTCCTGATCGACTACACATCGCTCTCGCCGGCAGAGCAGTTCCGGCGCTATCGTCGATGGGTCGAAGTGGTCGAGGCGACGAGTGACGAACAGCCGGTCAAGGTTGCATTGGCCGCTTCGCTCACCGGACTGGATGACGGCCAGCGCGAGTTCGTGGTCGCGAATCTGGCCGACGCTGCACGAGGTGCGAAGCTATTCGTTGAGGCCCCGGATTCGTGCCCCGATTATTCGCTTGGCGACCTGCGCGCGCGCGGTGTCGACGCGCAACCGATGGCGGCCATGGCCGGTCCAGACGTATTGTCGCCCGACACCCTCGGAGTCGTCCTGCTCGGCCGCGGGCGCAGCCTGCACCCGAACGGCCTCGGTGCCATCACCCGCGCGCTCGATGCGGGGGCGGATATCGTTTACGGGGACTCGGACCGGATCGACATCGGGGGAGTTCGCCGACTTCCCTCCTTCAGGCCCGACTTTTCGCCGGACCTGCTGTTCCACGAGAACTACGTCACGGACTGCGTAGGCGTGACGCGTCGCATCTGGGACGGGCAATGGAGCTTCGGGGACCCGTACGACTCGATACTTCGCATGGTGGAAGTCGCCAGCCGGATCGAACATCTGCCCATCGTGCTGAGCCATGGGCTGGCCGCAGCGGATACACCGCCGACGGTCCCGCCCGCGAGCCTCGCGAGCCTGCTGCGCCGCCGCTACGGGCCTTGTGCGGGAGTGGAGACCACTTCTTCGGGTTGGCGCTGTCGCTTCGGCACCGGCGGGCGGGCGCATGTGACGGTGGTGATTCCAACGCGTGACCGCGTGGACCTGCTGGCGCCCTGCGTGGATAGCCTGTATGAGACGAACGCGGGAAGCGGGTTCGACGTGATCGTTGTGGATAACGGCTCGAGGCTGGCGGAGACCCGCGACTGGCTAAGGCGGATGCGGCGCGAACGAGAGAACTTCCGTGTGCTGACCGCCGACATCGAGTTCAACTGGTCGCGCCTCAACAACCTTGCCCTGGCCGAAGCCACGGGCGACGTGCTCGTCTTCCTGAATAACGACACCGTGTCCACGACCGAAGGATGGCTTGCGCGGATGGCCGAATACGCCACCAGGAAAGACGTCGGCGTTGTCGGGCCGTTGCTGCTGTTCGAGGACGGAACGATTCAGCACGCGGGCGTTGTCGTCGGCTACAGTGGACGCACCGGCCATGTGTACAGCGGCGTCCGGCCGGAGGAAACGGGCGGCGTATTCGTTTCGCCCGGGGTTTCGCGCAACGTGGCGACGGTCACCGGGGCATGTCTCGCCGTCAGCCGCGACGTCGTTGATGCGATAGGCGTCTTCAACGAGGCGTATCGAGTCGTCGGCAGCGATACCGAGTTCTGCCTTCGGGCATACCTCGCCGGACTGCACAACGTCTACTTGCCGGAAATCGTCCTGCTGCACCACGAGTCGCAGTCGAGAAGCCGCTCAGATCCTCCGTCCGACAACGATCTGCTGGAACGGTTTATCGCCGAGCACATTCCCCGGGATCCCTTCTACAACCCGAACCTGACCTTGTCTTCGCTGCATCCGGGCCTGCCGGCAGGGCTGCGTTTCCCTGCAGACCCATGAT
The DNA here is from genome assembly GCA_965203615.1 of Candidatus Azotimanducaceae bacterium. Lineage (GTDB taxonomy): Bacteria > Pseudomonadota > Gammaproteobacteria > Pseudomonadales > Azotimanducaceae > VXNE01. The sequence goes on along the minus strand of OZ241900.1, from coordinate 1,062,339 downwards.
TCAGGCCGTTGGGGTTGGCGGTGCCATGGTCCTTGCTGGTCAGGCGGGACGAAACTCGGCGTCCAGGTCGCGGTCGTCGCAGAAATAGAAGAACGCGTCGCGCAGTTCCGCGATCCGCACGGTAGCCGGTATCTCCACTTCCATTGCCAGCGAGAATATCGGCGTGCCGGTATGCGGCGCCCGCTCGGTTACGGTATCGAGACTATGGATGTTGATGTCGCGCGACGAGAAGAAGCTCGCCACGGCGTGAACGATGCCGGGATGGTCCATTGCGGTGACGTTCACGGTATACGGCAGACAGCCCTCGACGCCTTCGCGGTCGCTGGTGCGGCGGAACAGGTGGGCAAGCCCGTTGTCCTCGGCGAGGCGGGCGAGCTTGTCCTCGAGGCGCGCGAGCGCCAGCCCGCCGCCCGATACGCTCATGAGCACCGCGAACTCGCCTCCGAGCACCGTCATGCGGCTGTCCTCGATGGACAGCTTGAGATCGTTCGCGAGCCTCGCGAGATCGTTGACCAGGCCGGGCCTGTCCTCGCCGATGGTGGCGATGACCGCGCGCGTCACAGGCGCTCCGAAAGCCAGGCGGGCAGGTCGTTCACCGCGACACGGCATTGGTCCATGGTGTCGCGATCGCGTACCGTCACGGTGTCGTCCTCCTCGATCGTCTGGAAGTCCACCGTCACGCAGAAGGGCGTCCCGACCTCGTCGTGCCGGCGATAGCCCTTGCCGATGTTGCCGGTGTTCTCGAACAGCACGCGCCCGAGTCCCAGCGCCTGCAGCGCCTGTTTGATGGCCCGCGCTTTCGCGACGATGCCCTCATGGTTGCGCTTGAGCGGTATCACGGCGGCCTTGATGGGTGCCAGGTGGGGTCTCAGGCCGAGTACCGTGCGGCGCCGGCCGTTGCCCAGTTCCTCGACCCGATAGGCTTCATTGAGTACCGCGAGGACCCCGCGGTCGACGCCGGCCGAGGGTTCGATCACGTAGGGCACCGTCCACTTGCCCGTAGCCTGGTCGAGCGTCGCGAGCCGTGCCGTGGAGTCCGCATTGGGCTTGACTTCAGCGTCGATGGGCAGTTCGGTCTGTCCCCTCGAGTGCGAGCCGAGGTCGAAGTCGGTCCGGTTGGCGATCCCCTCGAGTTCTTCCAGTCCGTGGGGAAAGCGATACATGATGTCCACGGTCGCCTTGGAATAGTGCGCCAATTCCTCGCTGGGCACGTGGTACAACTGCAGGTTGTTCGGGTTCACGCCCTGGTCCTGCCACCACTCGAGGCGAGCCTGCACCCACGTCTGGAGCCAGTCCTCGTCGGTCCCCGGTTCGACGAAGAACTCCAGTTCCATCTGCTCGAATTCCCGCACGCGGAAGATGAAGTTTCTCGGCGTGATCTCGTTGCGGAACGCCTTGCCGATCTGGGCTATGCCGAAGGGCGGTCGCCGCGACGTGGAGTCGAGCACGTGCTTGAAGTTGGTGAAGATCGACTGCGCGGTCTCCGGGCGAAGATAGGCGAACGCGGAGTCGTCCTCCACGGGTCCGATCGTGGTCCTGAACATCAGGTTGAACGGCCGCGGTTCGGTCAGGTCGTCGGAGCCGCAGCTTGGGCAGCGGCCGTTCAGGTGATCAGCGCGCCACCGTGACTTGCATGCGCGGCAATCCACGAGCGGATCGGTGAAGGTGTCCTCGTGGCCCGAGTAGCGCAGCACGTTGCGGTTGGTGAGGATGGCGGAATCCAGCCCCTCGACGTCGTCACGCTGGTACACGACGGTGCGCCACCAGGCGGACTTCAGGTTGTTCTTCAGTTCGACGCCGAGAGGGCCGTAATCGTATACGCCCTGCAGCCCGCCATAGATGTCGCTCGCGGGGTAGACGAAGCCGCGGCGCTTGCACAGGGCAACCAGTTCGTCCATGGACTGCGCGGGCATCTCAGACTCCCGGGTTCCTCGCGGGCTTATGCGGATTAGAAGCGGCGGGACTATACAGCAATGTCATGGCACGGCAATGTCGTGTCTTCGTGCGGCGACGGGAATGTGGCGATTCGGCGGCCAGACGTTTCAGAAATGTAGAAGCTGGGGTTCCAGCGTGTCCAGGTCTACGACGCCGACGGCGTTCAGGCCGACCATGTGACCGGCGCACTCGCCGGGATTGAAGAGTAGCTGCCCGCCCTGCCGGGAACCCTGCTGGGAACCCTGCCGTTCCATGCGAAGCATGTGCGTGTGTCCATGCAGGGCAAGATCGTGTTCCGGCCCGAGCGTGCCCTCCAGTTCGCGCGGGTCGTGGACCACGATGATCGACCGGTTGGACCAGGCGATTTCGAGCGGCGGATCCTGGAAGCGAAAGCCGAATTCCCGAGCTACGGCGGTGAGTTCGTCGCGCTCCTGGTCGTTGTTGCCGAACACCCCGTAGAGCGGGGCGTCGAGAGAAGCGAACACGGCAAGCGTCTTGGCCTGGGTGATGTCTCCCGTATGAACGACGGCATCGACGCCCGCATCGTTGAAAAGCTGCACGATGCGGCGGCAATTCTTCAGGTTGTTGTGCGTGTCGCTGACGACGCCGATACGCATGCGTGCGGAACCCGTCCGGTTCGGGATCAGGCCGCGCGTTCCAGGATGTGTATCCCGCACGCGCTGCCGAGCCCGATCACGTGGGTCATGCCGAGCCGGGCGCCTTCCACCTGGCGCTTGCCCGCTTCGCCGCGCAGATGGGTGGACACTTCATAGATGTTGGCGATGCCGGTGGCGCCCAGGGGATGACCCTTCGACAGCAGGCCGCCGGACACGTTGACCGGGATCCTGCCCCCGAGCGCGACCTCGTCCTGATCGATCAGGCGGCCCGCCTCGCCGTCGGCGCACAGGCCGAGATTCTCGTAGTGGAGGATTTCCGCCGTCGCGAAACAGTCGTGAAGCTCGACCAGGTCGACATCGCCGGGACCGATCCCGGCCATCTCGTACGCCGCCGCCGCGGCCGTGCGCGTGCAGGTATTGACGTCGGGCATCACGAGGTCGCGTTCCTGCCACGGGTCGGAAGTCAGCACGGACGCCCGCACCTTGACCGCGCGGTCCATCAGGCCGAGTTCTCTCGCCTTCTTCTCGCTGGCGATCACCGCCGCGGCGGAACCGTCCACGTTGACCGAACACATGAGCTTGGTGTTGGGATAGGAGATCATTTCGGAGTTCATGACGGCCTCGAGAGGCGTCTCGATCTGGTACATCGCCTTCGAGTTCATCGTCGCGTGGTGATGGTTCTTCACCGAGACTTTGGCGAACTGTTCGAACGTGGTCCCGTATTTGCGCGTGTGCTCCATGCCGGCTTCGGCAAACACCGACGGCATGGTCCCGGAGCCGAGCAGCCCTTCCTTTGGAATACCGCTGCGGCCGCTGCCGCCACCCAGCAGGCCGCGGCCCATCTGTTCCACGCCCACCGCTATGACGAGGTCGTACAGGTCCGCCTTGACCGAAGCCCAGGCCTCGCGGAACGCCGTCGCGCCCGTGGCGCACGCGTTTGCGCAGTTGACCACCGGTATGCCGGTCTGACCGATCTGCTGCAGGATCCTCTGGCCGACCATCGCGCTCGCCTGCCCCAGGTTGCCGCAGTACAGCGCCTGCATGTCCTGGACGGTCAGGCCGCAGTCGTCGAGCGCTATGAGCGCCGCTTCGGCCCCGAGTTCGGGCACGGTCTTTTCGGGGAATCGCCCGAACTTGATCATGTCCACGCCAACGATATAGGCATCAGTCATTTGCTTGGCTCCCTTGCAACCGGTGGTGTTCCTTCACCCGGTTCGTGGTTGGAAGAAGTAGGACAGGTACGCGTTTCCCTCCCTGTCCCTGCGTCCCAGGGCGTCGCCATAGGTCACCTCGACGGGCATGTCGAATGCGATGTTCGCCGGGTCCGGCTCGACATTGATCAGGTTGCCCTTGATCGTGGCGCCGTCGTCGAGATCGACCACCGCGGAGATGTATGGCACGTCGATGCCGGGGAACGAGCGGTACACGATCGACCAGGAATAGAGGGTACCGGTGTTGGACAAGCGCACGGCACGCATCTGGTCGCGGGCTCCGCACCTGGCGCAGGACTGGCGCGCACCCAGAAAGATCGTGCCGCAGGCACCGCACTTGTGGCCTTCGAGGTAGGGGTCGCCATCGTCTGGGATCTTCAGGTAATCGACCGCTGGCAACGGCTTGGCGGACATCGAACGCTCCCGTGGCGCGAGTGCTCGGGCGAGCATACACCGCGGTGTTTAGCGGATGAAACCTCTTCGGCGCAACAGGTCCATCACCTGCAGCGCGCACTCATCCACGCCGAGCGATGACGTGTCGAGCGAGAGATCCGGCGCCGCCGGTGCTTCGAACCTGGAGCTGACGCCGGGGAAACTCGGAATCTCGCCGCGCTCGGCCGCTTCAAAGAGGCCGCTTTGGTCGCGGCGTTTGAGCTCCTCCATCGGCGCGGTCAGGTACACCTCGAGGAACCGGTCGGGGCCGACCACCGTCCGGGCCCGCTCGCGCACCTGGTCGAGGGGTACGACGAACGCCGTCAGGCAGATCAGGCCGGCATCGTTCATTTGCCGGGCGGATTCCGCCGCGCGGCGCACGTTCTCGGAGCGGTCCTCGGCGGAAAAACCGAGATCCCGGCTCAGCCCCAGGCGAAAGTTCTGTCCGTCGATCACCGTCGCCAGCCGACCCGCGTCGAACAGCTTGCGCTCCACTGCCTGCGCGATGACCGTTTTGCCGCTCTTCGACAGGCCCGTGAATAGCACGGTCACGGGCGTCTGTCCCAGGCGCTGCGCCTTCTCTTCTGCGCTGACGGCGGCACGGGTCGGCGTCAACTGGCCGTGCGGCGTTTCGTCCCAGTGGGAGCGCGCCGCCTGGCCCCCGGGCATCTCGATCATGCCGGCGCCGACGGTGATGTTCGACAGGCGGTCGATGAGGATGAACGAACCGGTCGACCGGTTGTCCTCGTACGCGTCGTGGGCGACGGGCTCCGAGGTAACAAGGCGGATGCGGCCGATTTCGTTCAACTCGAGAGTCGAAGCGGGCGAAAGTGCCAGGGTATTGACGTCGATCCGGTCGCGTAGCGTTTCCACGCGGCCGAAGATCTGTTTGCTGCCGTGCTTGACGATGTACTGTTTGCCCGGCGTCATCGGTTCTTCGCTCATCCACACGAGTGTCGCGTCCACCGCGTCGGAAACCCGGGGCTGGTTGGCGGGGCTGGCCAGCACGTCGCCGCGGCTGATGTCGATCTGATCGGCCAGCGTCAGCGTGACCGCCATCGGTGGAAACGCTTCCTCGAGGTCCCCGTCCATCGATACGATCCGCGTCACCTCGGTGACGAGGCCGGATGGCAGCGCGACGACGGCGTCGCCCGGCCGAACCGCACCGCTCGCCACGCTGCCGCTGTAGCCGCGAAAGGAAGCATCCGGCCGGTTCACGCGCTGCACCGGCATGCGGAAGTTGTCGAAGCCGCCGCCGGGCGCGATGTGCGCGTTTTCAAGCAGATGCATGAGGGACGCGCCCCGATACCACGGCATGTTCTCGGACCTTTCGACGACGTTGTCGCCTTGCAGCGCCGATATGGGAATGAAGTCGAGATCCTCCACCCTGAGGCGGGAAACGAACGCGTCGTAGTCTTCGCGGATGGCCGCAAAGGCTGCTTCGTCGTAGTCCACCAGGTCCATCTTGTTCACGGCGACGACGAGGTGCCGTATGCCGAGCAGCCGCGCGATGAAGGTATGGCGGCGGGTCTGCGTCAGTACGCCGTTCGCGGCGTCGATCAGGATGATGGCGGCATCGCAGGTGGAGGCGCCGGTGGCCATGTTGCGCGTGTACTGCTCGTGGCCGGGCGTGTCGGCGATGATGAACTTGCGCCTGGCGGTGGAAAAGTAGCGGTAGGCCACGTCGATGGTGATGCCCTGTTCGCGTTCGGCCTGCAATCCGTCCACGACAAGCGCGAGATCCAGCTCGCCGGCGCGGGTGCCGCCGGTCCTGCTCTCGCGCTCGACGGCTCGTAGTTGGTCCTCGAAGATCAACTGCGAGTCGTGCAGCAGGCGGCCGATCAGCGTGCTCTTGCCGTCGTCCACCGACCCGCAGGTCAACAGGCGCAGAATCTCCTTGCGTTCGTGCTGCGCGAGGTAGCCGTCGATGTCCCGCTCGATCAGGTGCCGCTGATCGAACATCGGTGTCGGTACGGACATCAGAAATACCCTTCGCGCTTCTTCTGTTCCATCGAGCCCACGGCGTCGTGATCGATGAGCCGGCCCTGCCTCTCGGAGTGCGTGGCAAGCAACATCTCCTGCATCACTTCCGGCAACGTGCGCGCGGTCGACTCGATGGCGCCGGACAGTGGATAGCAGCCGAGGGTCCGGAACCGGACCATGCGTCTTTGCGGCTCTTCGCCCGGTTCGAGCTGCATGCGTTCGTCATCCACCATGATCAGCGTCCCGTCCCGCTCGACAACGGGCCGCTCGGCGGCGAGATAGAGCGGAACGATCTCGATGTTCTCCGACAGGATGTACTGCCAGATGTCGATCTCCGTCCAGTTAGACAGCGGAAAGATGCGCACTTCCTCGCCGCGATTGATGTTGCCGTTATACAGGTTCCAGAGTTCGGGGCGCTGGTTCTTGGGGTCCCAGCGATGGTTGCGGTCGCGTATGGAGTAGACGCGTTCCTTGGCCCGCGAGCGCTCCTCGTCCCGCCGGGCGCCGCCGAACGCCGCGTCGAAGCCGTGCTTTTCGAGTGCCTCCAGCAACGCCTGGGTCTTCATGATGTCGGTGTATTTCTTGCTGCCGTAGGTGAACGGCGTGACGTTGTCGGCGACGCCCCGGGTGTTGGTGTGGACGATGAGGTCGAGACCGTACTCCCGCGCTATCCGGTCCCGGAACGCGATCATTTCGCGGAACTTCCAGGTCGTGTCGACGTGCAGCAGCGGAAACGGCAGTCTTCCGGGAAAGAAGGCCTTTCGCGCGAGATGCAGCAGGACCGACGAGTCCTTGCCGATCGAATACAGCAGGACCGGGTTCTCGAACTCCGCCGCAACCTCGCGGATGATGTGGATGCTTTCCGCTTCGAGCTGCTTGATGTGCGTCAACGTCGGCATGCAGGCAATTCTAATGCCCGCATCACCCGCCGACAGGGCGATCAGTAAGCCGATTTCCTATTAGGATAGAAGCGTTTGGCTCGTGTCGTGTCCCGCGAGTCCATGGCACTTGGCTTTCGACCAGCCAGTCGTCAAGGCAGACATTCCAGCATTTCTTCGAGGTCGCAGACAGTCTGGTTTCCGCTCTGCACGAGGTCACTCCTGCGGCATACCAGGAACCGCCTGTCGGCCTCGATCAGGTCGGCGTTACGGTTCAGCGATGCAAGGTCGTCGCGGCTGGGCCGGGTAGTCAATTTGATTTCGATCGCCCAGCGTTCATCCCGAAGTTCCAGAACGAGGTCGATTTCGCGCTGGTCGCTGGTACGCAGGTAGAAGGCGTTGTGCACCGTTCCCTTGATCTCCAGTGCGCTGATCACCTGTTGAATGACATACCCTTCCCAGCTTGCCCCAACCCAAGGCTGGCTCAGCAGCGAGTCGGCGTCCTCGACGTTCATGATCGCGTGCAGCAAACCCGTGTCCCGCCAATAGATCTTGGGTCGCTTCACCAGGCGCTTCCTGATGTTCGCGTGATATGCATCGAGCCTGCGGAGCAGGAAAGCGCCTACCAGGTAGTCGACATGGGAGTTTATCGTGTGGTAGGACAATCCGAGGCTGTTGCCGATCTGACTGGCGTTCCACTCCTGTCCGTGAACGGACGCGAGCATCCGCAGCAGACGCAGCATGGTTTGCGGCGTCGCTGCCAGGCCCCAGTTTGGCAGGTCTCGCTGTCTGAGGAGGTCGAGGTAGTCGCGCTGCCAAGTGGGGAACGTTCTTCCATTCAGTACTCCGCCGTCGGGGAATCCGCCCATCAACCAATGGCGGTCGCGTTGAGCGCTGGAGTTGAGTTCCTCCAGCACGAAGGGGGCGAGTTCGACGACCGACAGTCTTCCCGCCAGGGATTCCGAAACGCGCGTCATCAATGCGGGGGAGACCGAACCCAGTAGCAGGAACCGGCCGGTACGCTGGCGATCACTGTCGATCTCGCCACGGAGCCTTGCGAAGACCTCGGGCCATTCCTGGGCTTCGTCCAGTACCAGCAGACCGCGTCCGGCGACGACTTCGTCCCATTGGATGTCAAGCCGCAGGCGATCCGATTCCTGCTCCAGGTCGTAATAGCGCTTACCGAGTTGACGCGCGAGAGTCGTCTTGCCGGATTGCCGGGGCCCAACGAGAGCGACGGCGGGGTAGTCGCGGAGGCGTTGAGCGATCAGGGGAGAGATCGTGCGCTTGAGCATTCGTGCATTTTAGAAATGCATTTCTATTTTGCAAGGACCGTCCCTCTATGAACTCGACGGGACCACAGGCGATGCCGTAGGCAGCCGTGGCGGCGGATTTAGATAGCCCGAAGGGCATGGCGCCTCGTTGACCTCATCTACCGGCAGTATGTGTCCAGACACTTGCCGCAACCATGGCCCGCCCTGTCGCCGCATCCGTTGTGGGTGAACTCCCGCCTGCGAGCATTGCGTCTGCCTTGACTCCCACCTTGCGTTGCAGTACGCCTGTCGCCCCGCTTTCACCTCCTTGCCGCGAATTCGACGGAGCCAGCCTGGGGTTGTCTGTGTACGTGGTCACTGGCAGTGAGATGGTGGCCCATTTTCAAGACAGTTGGCGCTGTACGAGGCACGGTCAACGCATGAAGACGTTCGCGAGAAATGTGAGTTAATGAAGATGGAAAGAACAAATCGCAGGAGATCGCCATGAAATTCGGTGTACAGACCGGTCAATACAATACGCAGTGGTCCGACGTTGTCGCGGTCGCGAAGACGGTGGAAGCGGGTCGCTGGGACAGCCTGTGGCTTTCCGATCACTTCATGCCGCCGGGGGTAGGTGGACACGGTTCGGCGCTGGAGGGCTGGACGCTGCTCTCTGCCGTGGCGACGATGACCGACCGCGTGCGTCTCGGCATCCTCGCGACCGGAAACACCTACCGAAACCCGGCGCTGGTAGCAAAGATGGCGACCACCATCGATCACATATCGGGCGGTCGGGTGGAACTGGGACTGGGCGCTGCCTGGTACGAACAGGAACATACCGCCTACGGCTGGGACTTCCCGTCGCTGCGGGAGCGCAGTGACCGGTTGGAGGAGGCGACGCAGTTGATCCGCCTGCTGCTCACCAAGGATCCGGAGGAATACGTGAACTACTCCGGCAAGCACTATCAGTTGCACGATGCGCCCATGTCACCCAGAACGTCTCAGGACAGGCCGATTCCCATCCTGATCGGTGGCAATGGCGAAAAGCGCACCTTGAGGACCTGTGCGCGCTATGGTGATACCAGCAACCTCGACTTCTGGCACCCCGGTGGTGTGGAGGTATACAAACAGAAGCAACGGGCGATCGATCGCCACTGTGAGGACTTTGGGCGGGATCCGGCAGAAATCCGCCGCACGGTCTGTATACCGACCAGGATATTCGACAGTGATGAAGAGTGGAAGAAATCACCGGGTCAACCCTGGTACTGCTGGGGAACCGTCAACGCTGTCCAGGACTATCTGGGCGGTTATATCGAGGCTGGCGCAGACGAGATCATGTTTTGCGGCTTTGGGGGCAATACGGCGGCCATACAGCGGGTTGAGTCAGAGGTCCTGTCGGTCTTCTAGCCCTGAAATCCGCCGGCTGTGGGGCACTGCCAGATCGCGTCGACCCTGATCATGCCGTTTCCTCGACTTCCCGTTCCTTGAGGTGTTCCGGATCTGTCCACGCGCAGTAGCATCGATTGCCGGCTTGTGGCTGCTGGCCCTGTGTCCGCGACAGGCGACCGCAGCCGGCGTCGATTACGATGCCCTCGAGTTCCGTCACGGCATCTCGCAGATACCCAACTACGCGCTGAAGTACCCCAAGGACTTCGCGCACCTGGACTACGTCAATCCCGATGCCCCGAAAGGAGGCGCGCTGACGCTGGCCTATACCTACAGCATGGTCAGCGCGACACCAACGTCCAAACCGCCCGGATACGGGCTGTCATACGACTCCTTGCTAAAGCGCGTTGGGGACGAACTTTCCGGCTTCTACGGCAGTCTTGCCGAGTCGGTGGCACTGAGCGGCGATCGGCATAGCATCGTCTTTCGATTGCGACCCGAGGCCCGCTGGCACGACGGGACGCCGATTACCGCCACGGATGTCAAATTCTCGCTGGATACGTTCCGCAAGGACTACATGTCTTCGGGATGGGGAGGGGTTCTCGACTGGATTACCGGGGTCGACGCGCCGGGTCCGCTGACGGTTGTGGTTCACGGCGACTCCGATGTGGCCAAGCAGGTCTACATCATGAGCTTCATCCCGATTGTTCCGGCGCACTACTGGCTCGACCGCGATGTTACCCAACCGTCCAATGAACCGCCGTTGCAGAGCGGCCCGTATCGACTGACAAAGGTATCCCCGCAGGGCCGGTACTTCATCTACAGCAGGGTCCCCGATTACTGGGGACGCGAACTGCCGATCAATCGCGGCAGGTTCAACTTCGATACGATTCGTTACGAGCGCTATCTCGACGCCATCGTTGCCCGCGAGGCGGTGCGCGCCGGGATGATCGACGTCTGGACCGAGAGTGACTCCCACCACTGGTTGTTCTCCTACAACGTTCCAGCCCGCGAGCGCGGTTGGCTGCGGAAAGGCACCCTGGGTTCCGGCGCCGTGCGCGGTTCCCGATCTCGGCTCGTGCTCAACATGCGCCGACAACCGTTCGACGATCCGGTCGTGCGGGAAGCCCTGGCCCACACCTTCGATTTCGAGTGGCAGAACCGAGCGCTGCATGGCGGTGAACGACGACGCGCGCACAGCTTCTTCGCGGACTCGATGTTCTCCGCATCGGGGTTACCGGGCCCATCGGAAGTGGCGCTGCTCGAACCGTATCGCGCGGGGTTGCCCGAGGCCGTATTCAACCGGGCCTTCTCGTTCCCCGGTTCGGATGGCATCGGCGTCGACCGCCAGGGTCTGTCGAGGGCTCGACAACTGCTTGCGGACGCCGGTTACACGATGCGAGGGAACGTCCTGGTGGACGCGGCGGGCGAGCCCTTCACGATCGAGTTTCTATGCGCCTCGCCAGCCAATGTGAGGATTCTGTTGCCGTACGTGGATGCGCTCGCCGTACTGGGTATCCAGGCGAACATCGGGATGGTCGAGAGCGTTAGCCACACCAATCGTCGGCGCAGTGGCGACTTCGACGCCCTGCTGCTGCAGGGCTTCATGGAGGTGCCGCCGTCCTGGCAGCTACGACCCTATTTCCACTCGGCCTCGAACACATACTGGAATCCGTCCGGCATCGACGATCCCGCGGTCGATGCGCTGGTCGATGCGGCCCTGGGGGCGACAGACCTTGACCGGTTCGTGAGTGCCCTGCGCGCGCTCGACCGCGTCCTGCTATGGAACTATTACCAGTTCCCCCTCGATGTCCTCGACGACACGCGCATCGTCTACTGGGACAAATTTGGACGGCCCGACCAGCCCGACGAGATGTACATAGCACCGTTTCCGGACGGCTGGTGGTTCGACGAGGAGAAGGCGGCCCGCATCAAGGCGGGACGGTAATCATCCGGTCGGTGCGCAACTGTTTCGTTTGAACGGAGTCGTCAAAGGGCGCCGGACGGCATGTCGAGAACGCACTTCACGGACGTTGACTATTCAAAGCATCATCGTAAAATAGTCGTGACCAATCTACGACAATACTAATTTTGGTAGTTAAACGTTACCTACTGGCAGAGCTGCAACAGCACTTCAGCACCAATCGTCAGATGGTGTTTTTGTCGGGGCCACGCCAGGTTGGAAAGACTACGATTGCACGGTCGTTGGGCGATGCGGCTGGATATTTCAACTGGGACAACCAGGCGCATCGAGAGATGATCGTCAAGGGACCGTCTTCCATTGCAGAGCAGCTTGGGCTCGATCGCCTGCAAACTGACCTGCCCCTATGCGTTTTTGACGAACTCCACAAATACCAGCACTGGCGAGACTTGCTGAAAGGGTTCTTTGATCAGTACGAAACGCGTGCGCAGGTTCTGGTGACAGGTAGTGCTTCGCTCGCCACGTTCAGACGGGGCGGGGACAGTTTGATGGGACGTTATTTCCCCTACACCCTGCATCCTGTTTCCGTTGCCGAATGCGTAGCCGCATCGACAAGACAGGCACTGATTAACCCGGCACCGGGGCGGATCGAGCGCGATCAATGGGAATCATTGTGGCAATTCGGCGGATTTCCAGAGCCCTTCCTCAAGGGTCAGAAGCGCTTTTACAATCGATGGCGTAGCCTGCGTAACGAGCAACTGTTCAGGGAAGACCTGCGCGACCTGACCCGGATTCAGGAGTTGGGGCAGGTTGAACTGCTGGCAACCTTGTTGCGTTCGCAGGTTGGTCAACTCACGAGCTATACGTATCTGTCCAAGAGCGTGCGCGTATCCATTGATACCGTACGGCGGTGGATCGACACATTGGAGTCACTCTACTACTGCTTCACCGTCAGGCCCTGGCACCGCAATGTGCCCCGGGCATTGCGCAAGGAGCCAAAGTACTACCTATGGGACTGGTCACAAGTGGCCGACCCTGGTGCCCGGGCAGAAAACCTGGTGGCCAGCGCGCTCCACAAAGCGGTGAACTGGTGGACCGAATCGGGACGAGGTGATTTTTCCCTGCATTTTGTCCGCGACAAGCAGAAGCGCGAAGTTGACTTCCTTGTCACTCGAGACGCGAGACCCTGGTTCCTGGTCGAGGTCAAGAGCAGCGAGAAAGCGCCGCTATCGACTGCGCTGGAGCATTTTCAGAAACAGTTGCAGGCATCGCACGCGTTCCAGGTGGCGATTGACGCCGACTATGTCGCACGCGACTGTTTTGAGGTGCAGACCCCGGTCATTGTTCCGGCCAGAACCTTTCTCGCTCAATTGATATGAGCACAGAGACTTCCTGACAAGACAGTCTTCAGGTCTCAGGCTCCCAGGTCACCGGCGCACCATCGAATGCCGTTTTGCACGACTGTCCGAAACGCGGGGTTCTGCCAGCTCCTGGGGTCGTGACCGAGCTGCAGGCAGAAAACCCTCGAGTTCCGGTGGACCCGGGTCCACGCCAGCGTGTTCATGGAGTGTTGTTTCGATGTCGTGAGCAGAACGTCGCAGTCATCGCTGCAGTCGCCCATGGCGAAGGTCTCGTCGTATATCTCGAAGTCATTGAGCCCGGCGGAAGCGGGGTGGTCCTGGTTCACGTCCACCTGGTAGGAACCCAACCAGATGCCAGCGCTGAAGCTCCGATCGGGCAACCCGATGATCTCCCCCCACCATTCGTCTTCCCTGTAGTTCAGCAGCGCGTGATGCAACACGAAAACGGGCTGACCGCTGTCGAGCAAATGCTCGATGCATGCCCGGGACTTCCCTTCCGGCAATCCCCGAAGCATCGTGTAGAACAGGGTCACGTCGTAGCTGTCGCGAACCTCCTCGTCGTTGTCTTCGAAGCCGGCGGAGGTCAGCCAGTCGTCAAAGCTCTGCATGTACGGGCTGATCCCATCGAGACCGTAGATGAAATCGTGGAAAGGCCGGACATGGAAAGGGTGGCTTCCCGTGAGAACGGCGACTGCTGGATCCTGACTCAAGTCAAATGTCCCCTCGATTGTTGGTCTTCATATTACCCCGCACTCGAGGAAGCCGGCACTCCCTGGATGCCGACCCCGCACCGAGTCGCCTGCTTCCCGTGCCTTCGCGATCGCGATGCGCTCGTCGGCTTCGACGCTGGCGAGGCAAAGTCCCGCGGGACTGCTATGCTCCCGCCCCGCGTTCTACTCTCCGGCACCCTCGTGCAGGGGCATGTTTGCGACTCCATATGAAACGGGAGCTTCCGATGGTTTTCGTGCGCCGCCTGGTCACCTGCATCGTGATCGTTGCGACCGGGTTTGCCACGGGGGACGAACAACACGAGGCAGCCCCCGAGAAGCAGCCGCTCGACATCGAGAGCGTCTACTACGCGCAACCCGAACTCGTGCGCGCCGCCCTCGACCGCGTGCGGGTCTCCACGGACGACCTCGCCGAGATCTACTTCGTGGGCTTTGCCCCGGACGACGCCGAGGACGTTTTCGAGACGGAGGTCAAGAACGTCGATTCGCTGTTCCGGGAGAAGTTCGGCACGGAGGGTCGCACCGTGTTGCTTATCAACAGCCGCAACACCGTTGACGAACTGCCCTTGGCGAATGGTCCGAACCTCGCGACAGTACTCGAGGGGATGGCGGCCAGGATGGGACCGGAGGACCTGCTGTTCCTGCATATCACTACGCACGGTTCGAGAGACCATAAGCTGTCGGTGTCGTTGGAGAACCTGGGGCTGAACGACCTTTCGGCCGAGGAGGTCGGCGATATCGTTGCAGGCGCGGGATTACCGTGGCACGTGGTCGTGGTCTCGGCGTGTTTCTCCGGCGGTTTCATCAAGTCCCTGAAGTCGCCCCGTGCCATGGTCATCACCGCCGCCAGTGCGCGACGCACGTCATTCGGTTGCGAGAACGGGCGCGAGTACACCTATTTCGGGGCGGCCTTCTACCGCGACAGCCTGGTCGATGCGGACTTCGGCGCCGCCTTCGACCGGGCCGTGCCGCTCGTGCGTGCCCGCGAGAAGGAACAGGACTACAAGCATTCCCGCCCGCGGATCTGGATCGGCAAGGGAATCGCCGCCAGACTGCCGCACACGTGGAGCGCGTCGGGGACTGGCACAAGACGTCAGTGACCCGGCGACCGAGTCGCCGCTACTCTTCCAACAGTCGAATCGCTCCGGGCAGGACCAGAGCCAACAGCGCCGCGACCACGAGCACCTCGTTCTGCGCCAGCCAGGCGGAGTCACTCCATCGCGTGGCAGCGACAACGAGGCCCTCGGAGAGCAGGACGGCCAGTTCGTGGAGAGGGCCGAATGCCAGTACGCCCCCGACAACCGCCGCCGTCCCAAGTACGATGCCGCGCAGCCACCGGCGCCGTCTGATGCGGCGCAGAACGATGCCGCTGAATCCGTCGTCCGCGAGGGGCGGGTTGAGCGGGCGAAAGAACTCCGAGAGATGGCTTTCTTCGTCGTGGGGTACGAATCTATCCATGAGCAATGTCGAAGCGTTCTCGAATCCGCGCCGCCCCTCTGCGAATGCGGGACTTCACCGTGCCCAGGGGCATTTCGGTGATTTCGGCGACCTCCCGGTGACTCATCCCGTAAGCGTAGCAGAGGACCATGGCGATGCGTTCCTCCGGGCTCAGGGCCGCCAGCATTCTGGGCAGGTCGGCCAGGTCGGCGTCTCGGATCGGGGTGCCTTCACTCTCGGCAGCCAGATGCTCACGACCCAGCGCATCCGCCAATCTCGTCTCTCGACCCTGCCTGCGGCGTGACTGCAGGAATGTGTTGTAGGCGATCTTCATCACCCAGGCCTGGAACTTTCTCGCATCGTCGATCGTGTGCAGCCTTTCCCATGCCCGGATAAAGGTCTCCTGCGCCAGGTCGTCCGCCTGCGCGGAGTCCCCGGCAAGGTGGCGGAGCCAGTTACGCACGCAAGACTGATGGCCACGTATCAGCGCGTCGTAGTCTGCCGGGTCGCCGGTCGCGATGGCACGCGCAACGAGTTGCTCGTCGCGACTCCCCACGGTCGTGCGTGCCCCCGGCCCCCTACGCGGACCTGTCGAATCTCCACAGCCCCAGGTACGCGATTCCAATGAGAACGGGCAGCGAACCAAAGGCTAGCGGTAGCATCGCCGGCCCGTGGAGCACGCCGCTCCATGCCACCCAGGCCGCGATCCCGAGTCCGACCGTGATGAGGATGACGCCCCGGCGCAGGTCAGCATTCTCTGTCTTCCCGCGCCGGGGAGTCTGCCCGAGCCGTTCCAGGATCTCGGGCGTGAGTTGCTGGCCCTGTTCGATGGCGGTGCGAACGGTTTCCTGGACCGACTGGCTGGTGCGATGGCGCAGGTGGAAGTAAATGCACAGTACGACCGCGATGGCGATGAAGAGGACGATCGGTATCAGTATCCCGAGCGCTTGTATGTGAACGTGTTCCATGATGTGGTTTTCTCAAGAGGCGGCGACTTGCGCCTTTGTAAGATAGATGCCCCGAGTGATCAATTCGGATGCACGCATCGGCCGCGGGTCCTATTGGCCGCTTAAGGACTGGACGGACTCGTGAACAGGGACACGGCAACCGGCGCGAACTGGCGAGTCGAGCAATGAGAGGGGGATCATGAGAATCATCGTCAACGGCCAGCAGGCGTTCGGGCGTTCCGTCCTGGGGGCGCTTCTCGACCGGGGTGAAGACGTGGTCGGCGTTTTCACGGCGCCGGACACCGAGGGTCGCCCGCCGGACCCGTTGAAGGAATGCGCGCTCGAACACGGGCTGCCGGTGTTTCAGCCGAAGTCGTTCCGCCGGCCCAGGGCCTGGGATGCGATGCGCGACCTCAAGCCGGACCTGGGAGTGATGGCCTACGTCACGCTTTTCGTGCCTAAGGAGGCACTCGGTATCCCCACCCTGGGCACGATCCAGTATCACCCCTCGCTGCTGCCGATGCACAAGGGACCGAGTTCCATCAACTGGCCTATCATCTTCGGCGAGACCAGGACCGGCTTGAGCATCTTCTGGCCGGACAACGGCCTCGACACGGGTCCGATCCTGCTCCAGAAGGAAGTCGGCATCGGTCCGGACGACACCCTCGGCAGCGTGTATTTCAACCACCTGTTTCCGCTCGGCGTGGACGCCATGATCGAGGCTGTGGACCTGGTGCGCGACGGCAAGGCGCCGAAGATCGACCAGGACCCCGGTGCCGGAAGCTACGAAAGCTGGTGCCGTGCGGAGCAGGCGGAGATCGACTGGTCCAGGCCCGTGGCCGAAGTCTACAACCTGATCCGCGGCTGCAATCCGCAGCCGGGAGCCTGGACGTTATGCAACGGACAGCGGTTGCAGCTCTTCGATGCCCGCCGCAGAGGCGAAACCGCCGCCCGACCTGGTACGGTGCTGAGCGTGAGCGACCATGGAGTGGAAGTGGCGGCGGCAGGTGGCAGCATCGAAGTGCTGCGGGTGCGGCCGAAGGGGAGGGGGAAGATCCCTGCAGGCGAGTTCGCCAGCTCCGTCGGACTCAAACCGGGCGAATTGCTCGAGTAGCGGTTGGGCAAGCTATTTCAGACCGAGCCGCTTGCATGGAAGTAGGTCTCCGGCGACGGGGAAATGCCGGCAATTCCTCACGCGTCAGCGATCGGGGACGCTTCCCCGGCTGAGGGCTCCCTGGCCTCGTCGAAATCGACCTCCCTTCCCGCGTCCAGATCCACAAGCCCGGCAACCACCGCACGCATGAATTCGCGCTCCTCCTGGGCTTGCTCATAGTCGCCGACGGACTGGATGACGGCAACGCCCCGGCCGCGGTTCGTGACCAGCACCGGCCGGTGGACCTCGGTCGTGTGTTTCACCACGCGCCCCGGATTCACCTTCAGGTCCGACCAGGGAACGAGATCCTCGTAGAACTTGATCGTCACCCTCCCGTCAACCCGTCACGGGCGCCGATTGCAGCGTGACGAACCGGTGGTAGTGACCGTCCGCGTCCGCCATCAGGGCGTCGTGGCTGCCTTCCTCAAGGATCTTGCCGTCGTCGAGGAACACGATCTTGTCGGCGTTGGCGATGGTCGACAGCCGATGCGCGATGATGACGACCAGCCGGTCCTTCGCGGCTTCGTGCAGCGCCTGGACCAGGTATGACTCGGTCTCCGGGTCTAGCGCCGAGGTCGGCTCGTCCAGAATGAGCACGCTCGCCGGCTTGATCAGGCCGCGGGCGATGGCTATGCGCTGTTTCTGCCCGACGGAGATCTTGCTGGTCACCGTGCCAAGCTGCGTGTCGTAGCCCTCCGGCAGTGCACTGATGAAATCGTGCGCTCCGGCAATCCTGGCGGCACGCTCGACTTCTTCCTGCGTGGCGTCCGGTTTGCCGTAGCGGATGTTGTCGCGGATGGAATCGGAAAAAAGCTGCGTCTCCTGAAACACGTAGGACACCTGGTCGCGCAGACTTCTCAAGGAGATATCGTTGATGTCCTGCCCGTCGATCCGAATCGTGCCTGCGCTCGCATCGTGGTATCCCGGGATCAGGTGGGCCAGGCTGGTCTTGCCCGCCCCGGTCGGGCCCACCAACGCCGTAATCTCGCCGACGTCCAGCGTCAGGTCGATGTCGCGCAACGCCTCGCGCCCGTCGGGATAGGCCATGCTGACGCCGGACATCTCAACACCGTGATCAATTGAACCGAGCTCCGTCCCGTGACGCGCCGTCTCGCTCGGCAGGTCCATGAGGAAGAACACCCGGCGAATTCCCGGAATGTCCGCCTGGATGCGAATCCACAGGTAAGGCAGCGCCGTGACCGAGCCCGAGAGCCAGCCGTAATAGAAGAACAGGACGCCGTAGTCGCCCGGTGTCAGGACGCCTTCGATGACCCGGGAACTGATGAAGTAGAAGGCGATCAGGCCCATCAATCCCCTTGCCATGCCGTTGGCGACCCCGTACATCACGCCCACCAGCACTTCGGCTCGGTGACGTTTGAACGACTCGGCGCTGTGGCTGCGGAAACGCTGCCGCTCGCGCCTGTTGCCGCCGAGGCTCTGCACCGCCAGCACGTTGCTGATGCCTTCCTCGATGTTCCCCGTTGTCACCGACCCCGCTGCGCGGCTCGCCTGGCTGCGACGTCGCATGGCGCGCGGGAACGGCAGCATGGCAAGGAACTGCATCGGCAGGATGCAGATGGCGAGCCAGATGATTTCGGGCGCCTGTCCATAGTTGAACGACATCACCACGAGCACCAGCGTGCCCGTGAATATGGCGCCGATCGGCGACATGAGGGTCTGGAAGAAGACGTTGGTCAGCGCCGGGGTGTCATACATGACGCGATACAGGCTGTCCCCGATCTTCTGGTCGTTCAGGAGCGGCAGCGGCAACGTCTGGATGCGCTCGAAGAGTTGTGAGCGCAGCAGGTGATTGAGCGCCTGGCTGAGCCGCAGTTGCAGGCGAAACTCGATGAAGCCCACGAGACCCGCGAACTTGCTGTACGCAGCGTTCGCCTCGTTCTCGGTCTGCGTTGCCTTGTCGTGGCCCTGGGCCATCCCGGCGTCGGTCTGATCGTTGGCGCCGCCGGTGGACCCGAAGCCGCCGATGAGCAGCACCATCGCGATGCCGAGGAACAGCACCCATACCATCATCTCGAATGGCGTCCGGCCATCCAGGAACGAGACGAACGGCCGGAAGTAGGCCGGGAACGCCTCCGGGGCCACGGCCTTCTGCAGGATCACGTTGTCGATGACGATCTTGATCGGCCAGGGCAGCACCAGGGGCGTCATCAGCGACATGCCGAAGAGCAGGAACTTGGCAATGAACCGGTAGGGAAAGTACTTGATGTAGGTCAGGGCCCTGCCGATGACGCGGCACGTGTCGCGGAAATTGAGGTCCGTATCCTGGTCCAGCGTACTTGCCGCGGCATCGAGTGACCGCTCATGCGCCTCGAGGGACTTGCCTATGACGACGGACTCGCTCACGGCGACTCTCCGGTTCTGCCGCGCGCCAGGTCGGCCTCGGTTTCGACGAAGCGCCGGTAGCGGCCGTCCTCGATCTGCATCAACTCGTCATGGCTGCCGGATTCGACAATCTCGCCGTCATCCAGGTAGAGGATCTGGTCCGCCCGCTGGATGGTCGAGATGCGGTGCGTGATGAGGAATATGACCCTTCCCGCGCCCCAGGCCGCCAGGCGTTCCAGCACCCGGTGTTCGGTTTCGGCGTCCAGTGCCGCCGTGGGCTCGTCCAGGATCAGGATCGGCGCGTCGCGCAACACCGCCCGGGCAATCGACAGCCGCTGCCGCTGACCCGTGGACAGCCGTCCGCCGCGGTCGCCGAGCATGGTATTCAACCCTTCCGGCAGCCCCGCGATGTACTCGTCGGCACAAGCGACGCGTGCGGCCTCGAGAACCTCTTCATCGGTGGCGTCCGGTACGACGTAACGAATGTTGTCGCCGACGCTCATGCCGAACAGGACGTTTTCCTGCAGGGCGATGGACACGTTGGCGCGCAGACTCTCCACGTCGAGCACGCGCACGTCGTTGCCGTCGATGCTGACCGTTCCCGTGTCTGGATCGAACAGCCGCGTCAGCAGGCTGACCAGGGTGCTCTTGCCGCTACCGGTGGGACCGACGATGGCATTGATGGAGCCGGCTGGCGCGGTGAAAGTCACGTCCCGCAGAACGGGCCTTGCTGATTCGTAGGCAAAGCTCACGTGTTCGAATCGGATCTCCTTCTCGAATTCCGGCATGGCTATGGGATCGGCCGCGTTCTTCACGTCCGGTTCGATATCCAGGATCGCGAACACCCGGTCGAGGCCCATGGCCATGTCCTGGGCGGAGGTCCAGTCGCGGACCAGTCCCCGCACCTGCCCGCTGGCCTTGAAGAACTGGTCCTGTGCCCACTGGAATGCGGCGAGGTTCCAGCGCACGAAGGAGAGGCCTATCAGCCCGATCAGCACCGCGGCAAAGGTCTCGCGGCCCGTGCTGGCCCAGATCGCCATGAGGAATTCGCCGGAGAGCAGGATCGCGGCAGCCAGCGTGAACATGATGATGCCGACGACGGCGACCAGCGATCGGACCTTGTGGGCGGCATTGAACGCGATGACGCTGTCTTCCTCGAAGCGCCGCTGCTCGTCGGCCTCGCGCCCGTACGCCTTGGTGACCCTGACCGCGCCGAGGACCTCCTGGATGCGGGAGGTCAGGTCGGAATTGGTCTCTCGGGCCACCAGTGAACGCGTCCTTACCCGTGGCGAGAACCAGCGCGCCCAGCCGATCGCGAAGATGGCGATGGTGACACCCATCAGGCCCAGGATCGGGTCCAGCGCCGTGACAAAAAGGATGGTGATCGTGTACTGGGTCACCTGGATCACGACGCTGACCAGCATGCCGATGATGGCGGTGACCTGCGCCGAGTCCTGGTAGATGCGGTACACCGAATCGCCGACCCGGTGATCGCCGTGATAGCGCAGCGAAAGCTGGTGCCAGCGCTCGACCAAAGCCAGGCGCAGATCCTGGTTGATCTGCTGCATGATCCAGACGTTGTAGTAGGGCAGGGCCACCCCGAACGGAAAAGTCAGCAGGCCGACGAGCACGATGATGACCATGTAGGTCCATTGCAGTTCCTGACGCTGCACCTCGGTGAGCGTTTCCAGTGCTCCCGTGGCAAGATCCTCGCGGCCGACGAGTTCCGCCAGGAACGGCGTCAGAGGTTCGGCCTGGAGAATCGACTGGTTCAGGAGATCTACGGTGAAAAGGCCTATCACCACGCCCACCAGCATCTCCAGCCAGACGATGATGTAGTAGTACACGAGGTGACAGCCGAGGCGCAGGCGAAGCTGCAGCTCACCGCCGACGAAGCGATACTGCAGCAGCCACATGAACAGGCAACCGAAGCTGACCAGCCCGACGAAGACGTTGTCCCCCCAGCCGGCCACGGCAAGAATGGCGAACAGGTTGGCGGCGATACCGACGACGACCAGCGCAACGGCGCTCCAGGCAAACGCCGGTCCACGCACGAACATGAGCGCCCAGACCAGGAGCGTCATCAACACCCCGGCGTAGACGAGATAGTCGTGCTGCCAGTTCTCCCCGTGGCTGACCAGCCCCGTCAGAAGCCCAACGACGAGCAGCGCTGTCACGAGAAACGGGACGTAGCGGTAGTTCCAGTCGGTCGTCCCGAACCTGCGCCAGCCGGACCGATTGACTACGCCGCGTTCGCGCCAATATCCCAGTACCATCGGCAGCAGGTATGGCCAGGTGCGAAAGAAGATGCGCAGGACATCGGTGAAGCCGCGGACGTCCTCGACCTCGTCGCGGTCGCGTGCCGCCGGTATCGGTCCAGCGCCCCAGACGGGGATCGCGTCCAGACGGCGTCGATCCCGCGCGTCGTTATCGAGGTCTATGGTGCTCATCGCCGCTTCCCCAACGATGCCCTACAGCCGGAGCTTCGGCTCCGCCTGTGGCCCGGTCCAACTCTACTTGCGTGGATGGATTGCCCGGATTGCTGGCACTCTCTAGCGCGTTCGTTCCATGCAATGCCCCAACGGCCGGGACCTCCGGTCCCGCCCGTGGAACAACACCCCCCGGTCGCTGACGCTCCCCTGGTGCGTTGTTCCATAGAAGTAGCTGGCACATGGAAGCACATTGGCTGCGAAGCTGAACAATACGCTGCTCAGACTTCACCCAATAATTGGAACACTGTTTGCTGCCAGCACTATCTTGAAAGTCGGCCGGCTCCTTGCCGACAACACGCGGATTATGGTTGGTACGGCCGGTATTCCAATAGTGAGGACCGGCCGACAATGTCGACGATGGTGACCGAGAGCTCCGCGCCATGTGCATCTGTCAGCCGCATCGGTTTGCCCAGTCGAAACGGCACCGGCTGCTGTCGTCCCTCGTCGATAGCGATATTGTCGGCGTACAGGTATGTCCGGTCGGACGTATCTCGTATCGGGTTCAGCCGCCCACGCAGACCGGGAACATGCCCGGTGCTCTGAGCGAAAACGGCCGCCCCGCCGGACTCTAGCGGTTCAAGTTCGACCAGGAGGCCACCTTGGCTCGGCGTCCACGCCCTATCGATCCCGGCGCTATACCCCGGCCCGGCGGCATAGACCGTCATCGGCAGATTCGTCGTGTACAGGTCCAGGGCGGCTACCAGACGCAGGTTCCTGAGGCCGCGGCGAGGATCGGTGGCGCCCGCCACGCTGAGCAGCGGCTCCCACAGGCGCTCGTTGAGAGTCTCGAAGCCAGTGTCCGGCACGACTTGCTGGTCGAACCACAGATAGCGGCTCTGCGTGGGGTTCTGCGTCAGTCGCTCGTCGCCACGGATGTCCTCGTCGCGGACCGTCACGCAACTGACTCTACATCGAGTTCAGCGTCTGGCATTTGGACTTTCCTGGTGAATTCGGTCGTGGCTTCAACCGCGATTCTAGCAATGGAGAGATTCATCGTCCCCCCGCCACTACCGCTCGGCCGTCGCGGAGCGTTGCAAACCGAAGCAGCTTGCCCGCGTCCGTCGTGACAGGGCAATCTTAGGTGCTGGCAGTGAGGAATCTGGATGCAGTACAGACCTTTGGGAACCTCGGGAGTCGATGCCTCCATCGTCGGGCTCGGCACGGCGGCGATCGGCGGAGGCGACACCTTTCAAGGCCCGGACGACAATGAATCCGTCAGGGCCATCCACGCAGCCCTCGATAGTGGGGTCACGCTCGTCGACACTGCGCCCTCTTACGGTTGGGGGCACAGCGAGGAAATTGTCGGTAGGGCAATCAAGGGCCGCCGCGACCAGGTAGTCATCGCCACGAAGTGCGGCGTCTGGTGGGAGGACGAGAGGGGCTCGTACAATGGCGTAAAGGATGGCAGGGAGAATTACGTCAGCCTGCGTCCGGACACCATCGCCATTGAAGTCGAGAACAGTCTGAGGCGGCTCGGCGTGGACCATATCGATCTCCTGCAGTGCCACAAGCCGGCCAAGCCACCCGAGGACACTCCCATTGCCGAGACCATGGGCTGTCTCATGGACCTGAAGGACCAGGGGAAGATCCGCGCGATCGGCGTGTCCAACGTGTCGCTCGATCAGCTCGATGCATACCGAGAGGCCGGTAATCTCGCCAGCGACCAGTTTCGCTACAGCATGATCTTTCGTGATCGCGAAGCAGACATCCTGCCCTACTGCAAAGAGAACGACATCGCGACGTTGACCTATTGGTCACTTGAACAAGGTCTGCTCACCGGGAAGGTGGGACTGGACCGCGTGTTCAGGGAGGATGATTTCCGCAATACCGCGGGCGAATGGCTCCCCTGGTTCAGACTGGAGAACCGGCAACGCCTGCTCGACATGTTTGCCGGCTGGGCGGACCTGACCGAGAAGCATGACTGTACGATCGCGCAACTGACGATCGCATGGACCGCGGCCCAATCCGGAGCGACGCACGTGCTCTGCGGCACTCGAACCGTTGAGCAGGCTATTCAGAATGCCGGTGCGGGAGTGCTCGAATTGGAAACGGACGAAGTCCAACGCATTCGGGACGACCTGATCGCCCTGGGCGATCCGGTCTGAAAGGCGTCCTGTTTTCGCAATCACGATTCAGGGTCGAAGGAATGCTGATAGTTCTGAAATGTGGTGCTGGCCTGGCCTTGTGCCTGGGAGTCGCTGGTTGCGGCTGGCAGTACGATGCAGGTTGTTGTTCCGCGGACGCGACCAAGACTCTGCCGGTGGAGGATGAGCATTTGGACAAGGAAGAAGAACTCCTGAAGGAGATGGTCGCCACGCGAACTCCAACTCCAATAGAAGGCACCATCGTCCACTACGAGGAGTTTCCGTCGGAACTCATACGGGTCCGGCCGGTGGATGTCTGGTTGCCCGAGGGTTACGACCCTGCGTCCAGCGACCGATACCCGGTGATCTACATGCACGATGGCCAGATGATGTTCGACCATAGCGCTTCGCCCTTTACCGGAATGGACCTGTTCTGGGATGTGGACAAGGTCATGATGCGGCTCGTCCGCGATGGTGAGATCAGGCCCGCCATTGTCGTTTCGACCTGGATGGCCAGTTGGGCAAAGGGTGCGCGGGGAGCCGAATACATGCCGCAGAAACCCGTAACCGACGCGGTCTGGCAGTTGATGAAGGAGAAGGGGCAGAGCTTTGCCGTCGAGAAAGGCGGAGAGGAGATGACCGCCGACAATTACCTGAAGTTCATTGTCGATGAACTCAAACCGTTCATTGACGAAACCTACGCCACACAGTCGGACCGAGACAACACGTTCATCGTCGGCTCCAGTATGGGCGGTCTGATCTCCGCATACGCTGTCGCGGAGTACCCAGGCGTTTTTGGCGGTGCGGCCTGCCTGTCGTCTCACTGGCCCATCGGGGATGGTGTCGTGGTGCAATGGCTCGAGAACCACCTGCCCTCGGCCGGGTCACACAGAGTCTACTTCGACTATGGGACCGAGACCCTTGATGCCGCCTACGAACCGTATCAACTGCGAATGGATGGGGTGATGCGACAGCACGGCTACACGGCCGGTGAGGACTGGGTCACGCTTCGCTTCGAGGGCGCCGATCATTCACCGAGAGCCTGGCGTGAACGGTTGCACATTCCCTTGAAGTTTCTCCTGGGCAAGCCTTGAGACAAGGGCCGTTACCTGGTGTGTTGAACCAAAAAGAGGACCAGTCTTCGCATGAGTAACAAGCCGTCGAGGAAAAAGAAAACCCCTCCCATTTCCGGGCCATCCTTTACGCCCAGGGATGTTGGTCTGGGTCTGACCCGCGCGGAAGATGTGGCCTTTCCCTTGCGTTGGGGGATTGTTGGTACCGGGGAGATTTCCCGCCAGTTCGTTCGTTCGTCGCGTGAATGCGCCGGCGCCACAATGGCGGCCGTGGCCTCCCGGTCTGAAGACAGGGCGCACGCATTCGCGAACGCGCACGGCGTGGACAGGGCATACGGCAGCTTCGAAGACATGCTGGCTTCCCCGGAAGTGGACATCGTGTACATCGGGACTCCCGACAGGTTGCACAAGGAACACAGCCTGAAGGCGATTGAGGCTGGCAAGCACGTACTCTGCGAGAAAGCCCTGGCGAAGAGTGTGGAGGACGCTCGGGAAATGTACGCCGCGGCGGAACGCAACAACGTGATGTTGCAGGATGGCGTATGGACGCGTTTTTTCCCGGCGGTAGAGCATGCGCGTAGCCTGATAGAAGCGGGCGCCATCGGCGATGTGGTCATGGTTCAGGCCGATTTCGACGCGTTGTATACGACCCAGGCTGCGACGCTCGCCTACGGTGTGGATGCGAAACCGATCGGCATACAAGCCGGTGGGATGATGGGCGGGCCGGGAGGGGCGATCCTCGAGTTTGAAAACAACCGTTTTGCCCACCTTGCGTTTATTGCCTTTCCGAGTGAATTTCCGGAAGTGACTGAAATCACCGGAACCAAGGGGCGCATCACGCTGGAACAACCGGCCCATTGCCCGACTGCCCTGACGGTGCGAATACCGCCGGCTACGCCGTCCCGTTACATGGGCGGAAATACACCATCTCCGCTACAGCGGTTCGAGTATCCCTTGCCTGACTCGATCAGCCTGCCGGGTGCGTTTCCCAACCAGCAGGGCTTTTACTACATGACCGAAGCCATCCATCGGTGCCTGGCTGCAGGTTTGCGCGAATGCCCGCAATTCGACCGGGCTGAATCATTGCATTTGCTGGAAGTACTGCGATCGATCAACAGCCTGCGATCGGACAATCCGGACATGGATTTCTAAACACTTCTGCGTGCCCCTGTCAGACTCAGGAGAGATCTGCCAGCTTGTTGCTCTCGATCAGGTCGAAGTCGATCTGCGCCCCCAGCCCGGGATCGTTGTAGGCGTGGACATGGCCGTTCCCGTCCAGCTCGATCTCGTTTCTGATCGCGTGTTTCTGCACGTCGTCGGGTAGCAGCACCTCGAAGAACTCGCAGTTCTTCATGGCCATGATCATGTGCAGGTTGGCGATGTTGTTGAGCGAGTTGCTGCCGTGGTGCACCTCGTAGTTCATCTGGAACGTCTCGGCCAGGTGTGCCGTTTTCATGCAGGACGTGATGCCGCCCTTGATGAACACGTCGCCCCGCAGGTAGTCGGTGGCCTGTTCCATCACCCAGGGCGCATAGGATGTGGGACCGGCAAACGGCAGTTCGGTGGCCATGATCGGAATGTGAAGCGCCTGCTTCAGCTTCACGTATGAGTAGATGTCGTCGTTGGCAAGCGGGTCCTCGTACCAGTAGAACCCCATTTCCTGAATGGCCACACCCACCCTGACCGCATCCGGGTAGTCGTAGGACCAGGTGGAATCCAGCATGATGCGGTAGTCGTCGCCCACGGCCCGGCGGACCGCATCGCAGATCCTGATGTCTTCGGCCGCGATGCCGGGTGGATGAATCTTGTAGGCCGCCCAGTTGGCTTCCTTGTAGCGGACCGCTTCCTCGGCGTAGGCCTCCGGCGAGTCGAGCACCGCTGAACTTGCGTACGCGGGCACGCTGTCGCG
Source organism: Candidatus Azotimanducaceae bacterium (assembly GCA_965203615.1). Taxonomy (GTDB): domain Bacteria; phylum Pseudomonadota; class Gammaproteobacteria; order Pseudomonadales; family Azotimanducaceae; genus VXNE01. Next base: position 1,035,196 of record OZ241900.1, on the reverse strand, counting down.
GTAGGAACCCAATAGCCGATGTACCGGCACGCCGGCGGCCTTTCCGGCCAAATCGTGCAGGGCAACGTCCACGGCGCCCACCACCGGCATGCGCCCCCTGGCCCGTCGCATCAGGTTCTGCCAGATGCGTTCGCGCGCCAGGGGATCCTCTCCCATCAACATGGGCTTGACCGCCGCGATCACGAACGGCGCATCTTCCCTTGCCGACCCCAGCGCGGAACCGAGAAAACCGTTTCCTTCGATGCCGTCGTCCGTGCGAATGCGGAGCAGCCCCATCTGGGTGCTACGGGTGCGGGAACTGGACACAGTCTTGGTGTAACGGGTTGGCGGAATGTCCTTCCACTCCCACACCGTGACGCTGACATCCGTGATTCTCATGGCATGGATTCCTTCTCGTTTCCAAAAGGCGTGGAGTAAAGACCGTTCCCGGTTACCGCTCTCCGGGTCCTCGGGGGGCCGTGAGCGTTTCCTTCAGCAGGGCGTTCACCTGCCTTGGGTCCGCCTTTCCCCGCGTCGTGCGCATGACCTGGCCGACGAGGAAGCCCAGCAGCCTCGTCTTGCCCGATCGAAATTCCGCGACCTGCTCCGGATGTTCGTCGACAACGCGTGCGACGATCCTCGCGAGTTCGCCGGTATCGCGCATCTGGCGCAATCCCTTCGCATCGATGATCGCATCGATGTCGCCGCCTTCCGTCCAGAGCGCATCGAAAACGGTTTTCGCCGCCGTGTTGGAGACCGTGCCGGCTTCGATGTGCTCGATGAGCTGCGCCATCTGTGCGGGGGAGACCGGGCACCGCGTGATGTCGGTATCGTGGCGATTCAGCGTGGCGGCGACGTGGTCCATGATCCAGTTGGCCGCCTGCCTGGCGTCAGCTCCCGCCGCGATCATGGAGTCGAAGTAGGCGGCGGTGTCCGGGTCGTCGGCGATCGCGCGCGCGGCATATGGCGTCAGGCCGAGTACATCCACATATCGTGCCCGCTTGGCCCATGGCAGTTCCGGCAAATGCGCGCGCGCTTCGTCCAGCAACTCCGGCGTGATGCGAACCGGCAGCAGGTCGGGATCGGGAAAGTAGCGATAGTCGTCGGACAGCTCCTTGCCCCGCATCGGCCGCGTCTCGTCGCGTTCCGGGTCGTACAGCCGCGTCTCGCGCTCGACCCGGCCGCCCGACTCAAGAACGTCGACCTGCCTCTCGATCTCGTGGCGCAGCGCGCGTTCGACAAACTTAAAGGAGTTCAGGTTCTTGATTTCCGTGCGTTCGCCGAGTTCGCTGGCGCCGACCGGGCGGATCGAAACGTTCGCATCGCAACGCATGGATCCCTCGTTGAGGTTGCCGTCGCAGATTCTCAAGGTGCGCACCAGGACATGCATCTCGCGGAAGAATGCGGCCGCTTCTTCGGGCGTGCGTAGATCGGGGTCGGACACCACCTCGAGCAGGGGCGTGCCGGCGCGGTTGAGATCGACGCCGGTCAGGCCGGCGAAGGCGTCGTGGATCGATTTCCCGGCATCCTCTTCCAGGTGGGCGCGGGTGACGCCGATGGTGCGGGGTTTGCCCTCCGGAGAGTCCATGGCGACCGTGCCGCGGCCGACGATGGGTTGCTCGAACTGACTGATCTGGTAGCCCTTCGGCAGGTCTGGATAGAAGTAGTTCTTGCGGTCGAAGCGGCACGTCGGGGCGATCTCGCCGTCGATGGCGAGGCCGAACGTTAATGCCATGCGAACGGCCTCCCGGTTGAGCACCGGCAACACCCCCGGCAGTCCCAGGTCCACGGGGCAGGCCTGTGTGTTCGGGGCGGCGCCGAACGCCGTTGCGGCGCCGGAGAATATCTTCGAGGCTGTCGCGAGTTGAACGTGGATCTCGAGCCCGATAACGCTTTCAAACGGCATGGACGCGCTTTCCATCCGGCGAATCTACCGCGGGGGGTGCTTTGGGATGCTGCCGGTGCCAGTCTGTCCGCCGCTGATACTGCGCGGCGAGGTTGAGAATCCTGCCTTCCTCGAAGTGCGGCGCGATAAGTTGCAACCCTACGGGTAACCCGTCGAGCATGCCGCAGGGCAAGGACATTGCGGGCAGTCCCGAGAGATTCGCGGGAATCGTGAACGCGTCCTGGCGGTACATGGCCACCGGGTCGGTGGTGGCACCGAGCTTGAAGGCGGTACCCGAGGTCACGGGCGCGGCGATCACGTCCACCTTGTGGAACGCGTCCAGGAAGTCCTGGCGAATCAGCCGCCGAACCCGCTGCGCCTTCAGGTAGTAGGCGTCGTAGTAGCCGATCGAGAGGGCGTAGGTCCCGGTCAGGATGCGTCGTTTGACCTCGGCGCCGAAACCCTCGGCCCGAGAGCGGCGATAGAGCTCGTCGATGTCTTCCGAGGATTCGGCGCGATACCCGAAACGCACACCGTCGTAGCGCGACAGGTTTGCGGAGGCCTCGGCGCTGGCGATGACGTAGTAGGTCGACACCGCGGCACGGGTGTGGGGCAGGGACAGGCTGGTCAATGCATGGCCTGCGGCCTCCAGTTCGCGCACGGCGGCCTCAAGGCACCCGCCCATGCCGGCATCCAGGCCATCCCAGTATTCGGCCGGCAGGCCGATGGTCATGGATTCGGGGCCGCGGAATGCCGTGGGCCCCGTGTCCGTGCTGGTGGAATCTCGCGGGTCGTGCCCTTCCATGATCTTGAGAAGAGTAGCCACGTCGTCCGCTTCGCGGGCGAAAGCACCTCCCTGATCGAGGCTTGACGCGAACGCCACCATGCCATAGCGCGAAACCCGGCCATAGGTAGGTTTGAGCCCGGTTACCCCGCAGAACGCGGCGGGCTGGCGAATGGATCCGCCGGTATCGGTGCCAGTGGCGCACGGTACGAGGCCGGCGCAGACGGCGGCCGCGGATCCACCGGATGACCCGCCGGGCGCTCGGTCCGGGTCCCAGGGGTTGCGCGCGAGTCCGAACCAACTGGTCTCATTGGATGATCCCATCGCGAACTCATCCATGTTCGTCTTGCCAAGACACACCGCGCCAGCGGCATCCAGCCTGGCGACGACGGTGGCGTCGTACGGCGCGATGAAGTTCGCGAGCATTCGAGATGCGCAGGTCGTGCGCACGCCCTTGGTGCAGAAGATGTCCTTGTGTGCCAGCGGAACACCTGTCAACGGGCCGGCTTCTCCCCGCGCGATGCGTGCATCGGCGGCCTTGGCGGCGGCCAGGGCTTCATCGTGAGTGGTCGTGATGAAGCAGTTGAGACTTTCGTTCGTTGCGTCGATACGCGAGAGACATTGATCGGTCAGTTCGACGGCGCTGTAGCGTCTGTCCAGCAGGCCGCGCCGCAGTTCGGCGATGGATTCATGCGCGCTCACCGCGACAGTTCACTCCACGACCCGGGGAACCAGGTAGAGGCCGTCACGCGTTGCGGGCGCGATTCCCTGGTAGGTTTCGCGGTCCACCGACTCCGTCACGGCATCGTCGCGGAGTGGCTGCTCGGTATCGAGGGGATGCGCCAATGGGGCTGCTTCGCCGGTGTCGATGGCGCGCATCTCGTCGATCAACGCGACGATCCTGTTGAGGTCGTCCAGCGCTGCGCCCACCTCTTCCGGCGCGAGTTCAAGCTGACTCAGACGCGCGAGCTTGGCGAGGGTTTCGCGGTCCATCGGGGTACCGGCGGCATCGGGTGAGTTCACGACTCTACTACATCCGGCAGCGCATTCTCATCCGGGGGCGGCCCGCCGACACCTCAACGGAATCCGGGCTGCTCCGGCCCTTGCGCTTTCTTGCTGAACGGTGATGCCATTGTTACAGTGCATAAGCTTATCCGGTCGAGGGTTTTCTCCTTACGATGTTCAAGGCCATTCGCGGGCTGTTTTCGAAAGATCTTTCCATTGATCTCGGCACGGCCAACACCCTCATCTACGTGCGCGACAAGGGCATCGTTCTGGACGAGCCATCGGTCGTGGCGATTCGAGACAGCAACAATCAGCGCAGCGTTGCGGCGGTTGGTGCGCAGGCGAAACGCATGCTCGGGCGCACTCCCGGCAGTATTACCGCCATCCGACCGTTGCGCGACGGCGTCATCGCCGACTTCGTTGTCACCGAAAAGATGCTTCAGTATTTCATCAGGAAGGTCCACGAAAACGCGTTCATCCGCCCGAGCCCGCGCGTGCTGGTGTGTGTCCCATGCAAGTCCACCGAGTTGGAACGGCGGGCGATCACGGAATCGGCGGAGTCCGCTGGAGCGCGGGATGTGCGCCTGATTGAAGAACCCATGGCTGCGGCCCTGGGTGCCGGCCTGCCGGTGCACGAAGCTTGGGGAACGATGGTGGTCGATGTCGGCGGCGGCACCACCGAGATCGCGATCATTTCACTGAACAGCATCGTTTACAGCGAGACGGTTCGTGTTGGCGGCGACCGCTTCGATGAGGCCATCGCCAACTACGTTCGGCGCACCAAGGGCAGCCTGATCGGCGAAGCGACGGCGGAGCGTATCAAGCAGGAGATCGGCGCCGCGTTTCCGCTCGACGAGAAACTCGAGATCGACGTGCGCGGACGAAACCTGGCGGAAGGCGTACCGCGCAGCCTCACCCTGGACAGCACCGCGATCCTTGAGGCGTTGCAGGACCCGCTCTCCATGATCGTTCAGCACGTCAAGACCGCGTTGGAACAGACGCCGCCCGAACTCTCCTCGGATATTGGCGAAACGGGATTCGTGTTGACCGGTGGTGGTGCCCTGTTGCGGGGCCTGGATACGTTGCTTTCGGAAGAGACCGGGTTGCCTGTGGTGGTGGCAGAGGATCCGCTCACCTGCGTCGCCCGTGGCGGAGGCAAAGCCCTTGAACTCATGGACGAAGGTCTGGATACGGAGATGCTCCTCTACCGATGACCCGATTCGTTTCGGATTGCCCAGCCGTCCTGTAGTGCTCGGCGGACGGTCAGGTTGTCCGGTACGGGGGGGTTGGGCGGCGCTTCGTTTAGGCGAGGGGTCTCCCCTCGCGCAGCCTTTCTTGCGAGGGACACCCTCGTGCTCCCGGGGCTGAAGGCTCTTTTCATGCGAGTGCCCCACAGCCGGCGCCTTCGGCTTCGCCTGTGGCCCGGCCCCGCTCGTCGACCATGGAGCAATCGTGCCGGGTCGCTGGCGCTCCCCGGACACGTTTGTTCCATGGAAGGGGTTCCCCCTCGCGCGCTCTTTGTTGCAAGGGACACCCTCGCGCTCCCGGGGCTGAGGGCTCTTTTCATGCGAGTGCCCCACAGCCGGCGCCTTCGGCTTCGCCTGTGGCCCGGCCCCGCTCGTCGACCATGGAGCAATCGTGCCGGGTCGCTGGCGCTCCCCGGACACGTTTGTTCCATGGAAGGGGTTCCCCCTCGCGCGCTCTTTGTTGCAAGGGACACCCTCGCGCTCCCGGGGCTGAGGGCTCTTTTCTTGCGAGTGCCCCACAGCCGGCGCCTTCGGCTTCGCCTGTGGCCCGGCCCCGCTCGTCGACCATGGAGCAATCGTGCCGGGTCGCTGGCGCTCCCCGGACACGTTTGTTCCATGGAAGGGGTTCCCCCTCGCGCACCCCGGCTGAGGGCTCCATGAAAGGTCTGTTCGCGCGGGAAGCGAGCGCCGGTTATTTGCTCACCGGCCTTGCGACGCTTTCCGTGCTGCTTGTCTTCATCGAGGCGAACACGCGTTTGCTGGTTCCTGTTCGGTCGGTGATCGGTACCATCGCCCAGCCCGTGTATCTGCTGGCCAATGTGCCTACCCACATCTGGAGAGCCGGCGATTGGTTCGGAGACGTCGTTTTCGATCGCGTCGGAATGCGCGCGCGGATAACGCAACTCGAGGAGCAGGTGGCGGACCTGTCTGCGGTCTCGCAGCAGTTTGTGGCCATGCGCGAGGAGAACAACAGGCTGCGCGAGCTTCTCGGCAGCAGTGCGCGCGTACCGGGGCAAAAGCTCATTGCCGAACTCGTCGCCGTCGTGCCGGATGTCCAGAAACACCGGGTCGTGATCAACAAGGGCACGGCCGACGGGGTCGCGGTGGGCGCGGCGGTGATCGACACCCGCGGCCTGTTTGGACAGGTCATCGAGACAGCGCGAAAGACGAGCGTCGTGCTGCTCATCACGGATACGACCCATGCGGTTCCCGCTGAAATCGGCCGCAACAACATTCGCGTCATCGCTGCGGGGGTCGGCGCGTATGACCATCTCATGCTGGAAGCTGTTCCGAAGTCGACCGACATTCGCGAGGGCGACGTGCTTTACAGTTCCGGTCTGGGCGGGCGCTTTCCCCAGGGCTACCCGGTGGGTACGGTCATTGAAGTCGAAAGGCTGCGAACGGAGAGGTTTGCCATCGTCAAGGTGAGGCCGACGGCCTACCTGGATCGCATTCGTTATGTTCTGGTCGTGTCTCAGGCCGCCATTGGAGAACCGGAGTGATTCCGTTTCGAGGGGGTTGGGCGGTCGTCCTGACGCTTCTGCTCGCCCTGACTTTGTCCGCCACGCAACTTCCGTTTCAGGCGCCCTGGTGGTTCGCCCTTCTGCGGCCCGAATGGGTCCTGCTCGCGGTGTTCTATTGGGGCATCGAGCGGCCTGATCGGGTTCCCATGATCTTCGTGTGGCTTCTCGGTCTGGTGCTCGATGTCTTGCAGGGGAGTCCTCTCGGCATCAACGGGCTATGCCTGGCGGCGGTCGTATTCGTCGCATGGTCGTTCTACGAACGCATTCGAATGTTTTCCCGTCTACAGCAGGCGATCGTGCTCTTCTTCCTGGCGCTTGGGTTGGAGTGCGTCAAGAGCATCACGGCAGTGCTAGTGCAGGGCACGCAGGTATCGGTTACCTTGGTCGTGCCCGCTATCGTCGCGATGGTCATGTGGCCGCTCGTTGCGGAGTTGATTCAGCGCTGTACACGACGCCTCGCCTGGGTATGACGGGTCGGATCATCTAGCTAACGGAGCGGTCGTTGGCAACACGCATGCGCGACGAGCGGGGCCGAACCGCACTACTACTGGTTACCGTGCTAGTGGGGTGTTTCGCGCTGGCGCAGGCTGGGGGGCGCCTGCTCTTCGCCAATCTTGTGCATTTCGAAGATCGCGTCAATGCGAGTCTCGAGAAGAGGGGCGTTTCGATCGAAGGCCTTGCCGGATCCTGGCGTTATCTGAATCCCTCGATTTCCGCTACGGTCGTCCGCTTCCGGGGGGGCGAACTGGAGGGGCTGGAACTCGAACTCGATGTCGTCGAGAGCCTTTGGCGCAACCGGTTGGTGGCGCGGCGCCTGCACGTCGAGTCGTCGCGTCTGCGTTTCGCCCGAACGCCGTCCGGCTGGCAGCTCGGCGGCGAGGCCGGGGAAATGGAGCTGGATCAATTCCTGAGGCACAGCGACGAACTAAAGCTGGCCGGTCGAATCGAGCTCGAAGGATACTCCGCCACGGGCACCCTATACGCCGAAATCTCCGCAACGAATCGCGGCGACCGGCATCGCTGGCACGTGATGGTTAGTTCGGAGAGCCCTCAGCCGGGGAGCGCGAGGGGAGACCCCTCGCAAGAAAAGAGCCCTCAGCCGGGGAGCGCGAGGGGGCACCCCTCGCAAGAAAACAGCAGCGCGAGGGGGCACCCCTCGCAAGACAACAGCAGCGCGAGGGGAGCCCCCTCGCAAGAAGGGACCCCTCAACCCACGGCCGCGAGTGCATCCCTCGCAGACAACAGCAGCGCGAGGGCGCCCCTCGAGGAAAGCTGCGGCTGCATTCTCGTCGACCTGGACCTGACCGTTGGCGGTGACCAGCCCGCTGGTGCCGGTCGGTTCCTTGCCGATGGCGTATCGGTCGCCGGCGGACTCGCCGAGGCGCTTGCCCTGCCGGAGTTTCGGCTTGACATCGAGGGGCGATGGGCCGGAGACGGTGACCAGGCTGCGGTTGTGATGGACTCACAGATGTCTAGTGGGACGGCGCGCCCACTGGACGTCGTCGTGACGACGGTGGCCCGAGCCATCGGCGGCGACAGCATGTATCGAGGCGTTGCGTCGGTGCGGGCGACGGCAGGCGAGGCTGCCGTCGAAATCGCAGGAATTCATGTAGTTGGCGACGGGGACGGGGTCGGATTCTGGTTCGAGGACATCGACCTTGCCGAGGTGAATGCGTTGCTCGCGTCCGGTCTGGAGACGCACGGGCACTGGTTCGACGGTGTTGCAGCCGCCGGCCGATTGAATGCGATTCGAGCTCACCTCGGCAGACGCGGACTTGCCTACGAGGCGCTGCTCGAGGGCATCTCCATGTCGAGTTACCGGGGAGTCCCCGAAGTGGCAAATGGCTGTGGGCGCCTGCGTGGCCATCTTAGGTCCTTTCGGATCGACTTTCGTTGCGAGGCCTTGCGTTTTGGCCTCCCGCGGTACTTCGAAAACTCGTGGGACTACGATGTCGCGTCCGGAGACGTCACCTTCTGGTTCGAGCGGGGCTACCTGGCCGCGCGTGGCAACGTGGCGGTTGAACTCGGCGGTGCTGCGGGGGGAGGAGGCTTTTCGCTGACCCGGCCCCGGGACCCCCTGGAAGGGCGATTCGTCCTGCTCGCGCTGGCGGACGGCGTGCGCGTGGATGTGATCAAGCGCCACTTGCCGCAGGAGTTGGGCGGCAATCTCAGGGATTGGCTGAAGTCGAGTTTGGTGGCGGGGCAATTGAATGCTGCTTCGACTGTCTATCATGGGCATACGCAGACCCGCCCCGGATTGCCCAACCGCCGCTTCGAGGTCGCTGGGCTGGTCGTCGACGGAACGGTGGACTACCACGAGGACTGGCCGGAGGCGGAGGCATTGCAGGGCAGCGTCACGATTACCGGGAAGGAGGTGCGCGCACGCGTAGTCGAAGGCGTCGTATTCGGAGGTGCTATCAGCGACTCGACCCTGCGCGCGCCGGTGAGCGGGGGGTACGTGGACATTGCGCTGAACGCACGGACTCCGGCGGAGCACGCCCTGGACTTCGTGCGGACGACACCATTGTCCGAGGAACTGCAATTCGTGGCCGAGAGCTGGCGCGGCGACGGCGCACTGGGTATCGAAGGAGGGCTAAGGATCCCGATCGGCGATAAGGCAGATCCTCCCGACGTCGATCTCGCATTCGAGCTCGACGACGTTGCGTTCGACCTGGCCGATCTCAGGTTGCTGTTTTCACGGTTGAACGGGAGCGCGCGTTTCCAGTCTCCGCACTACCTGTCCGCCACCGCCATCGAGGGGTCCCTGTTCGGTTTCCCCGTTCACATTTCCTCGGTGGCTTCCGAAGAAGCGAACATCCTCGATTTTCGCGGAACTGGAACCGTCGCGGATGTCTACCGCATACTCGAAACCCGCGAGTTTCCGGAGGCGGCGGGCGAGTTCGGGTTCAACGCGCAGCTAAGGGCCTTCGCCGATCCGTCCCGCGTGCCGGAACTGACCATCGAATCCGACGGGGTTGGAATCGACATAGACCTGCCACCGCCCCTGTACAAGCCTGCGGACCAGCCCCGCCGCCTGGATGTGGAACTGGTCTTCGACGACGACTACACCCGCGCAGACGTGCGCGGCGAGCGCTTTGCGGGCTGGTTCCACACGCGCGACGGCGATGTCGTACGGGGAGCGTTGGGCATCGGCGTTCCGACGGGACGGCCGGACTTCTCGTCTTCGGAGATTCGCCTGTCGGGACTCATGAAAACGATCCGGCTAGGGGGGGACGGCGCCGCCCTGATGCCGCAGTCGGTGCCATGGCGGCTCGACCAACTGGCGGTGGAGAGCGTCTGGCTCGGGGATATCGAACTCACGGATGTCATGTTCAACGGCGTCGCCGATCAGAAAGGCGCCGCCATCGGGATCGACAGCAACGAGGTCCGGGGCACCGTGGTCATGGCCGGCGAGGAACCCCTTCTCGTATCGCTGGATGAGGTCCGTGTGCCTGCGGGGGAGTCCGACGGTGACCTGCTGGATGTCTCGGTGTTCGACCAGGTTCCCGACGCCGACGTCACAATTGCCCGGGCCCTGCTCGGCGACGACGACCACGGCAGTTGGCAATTCGGCATTCGGCGCGACGACGGCATCATTCGCCTCAAGGACCTCGCGGGCGACATCAAGGGCATGCGCATCGAGGCTGCCGACGATCTGGTCTGGACGAGGGAATCCGACACGTCCCGGTTCAGTGGCCGGATCACCGCGGGCGACCTTGCGCTTGTATTGCCGCAATGGGGCTACGCGCCAAGCGTCGAAAGCGCCAGTGTCGACATCGAGGCGACGGTGGAGTGGCCCGGTTCGCCACTCAACTTCGAACTCGGCGAGCTGTCCGGCGACATGCGGATGGCAATCGACACGGGCAGATTTCTCGATGTCGACGAAGCGGCGGGTGCGAAGATCCTCGCGTTGCTCAACTTCACGAATGTCGCGCGGCGGCTGACGCTCGACTTTTCCGACTTGTTCGAGCGCGGAATCGGCTTTGATCGTGTCCGCGCGAATGGCGAACTTGACGGGGGCGTCCTGTCGTTCATGGAACCCATGGAAATCCACGGCCCGGGTTCCGACTTCAGGATCAATGGCACGGTGGACCTGGCGGACGGCACGTTGAACAACGAGATGATCGTCACGTTGCCGCTATCGTCGAGTTTGCCCTGGTACGCCGTCTGGCTCGCCACCACCGAACCGGTGTCGGCCGTCGGCGTGTTGGTGGGACGCGAGATATTCAAGGATCAGATCAAGACCCTGTCGAGCGCCAGGTATCGGATCACGGGCACCATAGAGGAGCCGAACCCGGAGTTCGTTGATATATTCAGGAGCGAAATGGATCACCCCGAACCCGGAGATGCGGAGTGACGCAACTTATTGAGACCGCCAGGCGGAACTTGTGGGAGGCGGACGGAATCGGTGAGCAGGACGTGTCGCGGCTTATCGGGCGGCTTATGCACCGACAGGTGGACGCGGGCGAACTGTTCTTCCAGCAGAGGCGCCTGGAGTCCTGGACCCTGGAGGACGGCATCGTCAAGGACGGCGCCTTCAGCGTCGATCGGGGGGTGGGCGTGCGTGCCGTCAGCGGCGAGAAGACCGGATTCGCCTACGCTGACGACATCGTCCTGCCCGCGCTGGGCAAGGCTGCGGATGCGGCGCGCACGATCGCCCGTTCCGGAGGTGACGGCGCGATCCAGGCCTACCGGAGACGCGACGTTGCGCCGCGCTATGCGGACATCGATCCCCTCGCGTCGTTCCCGGAGCGAGACAAGGTGGCGCTCCTGCGGCGCACCGATGCATTCGCGCGCGGGCTGGACCCGCTCGTTACGCAGGTGACGGCGCGTCTCGCGGCGAGCTTTGAGACAAACCTGGTGGTCGGGAGCGACGGCACCTTCGCTGGCGACGTGCGCCCCCTGGTGCGCTTCGACGTTTCCGTGATCGTCGAGAGGGACGGCCGCCGGGAACGCGGTTTCGCGGGTGGCGGGGGGCGTCACGACTTCTCCTGGATCCTGTCCGACGACGCCGATGAGGAAGCGCGGAACTATGCGCGCGAAGCCGTGCGGCAGGCGCTCGTGAATCTCGATGCCGTGGACGCACCCGCAGGTTCGATGCCGGTGGTCCTCGCGCCGGGGTGGGCCGGGGTGCTGCTGCATGAGGCCGTCGGACATGGCCTGGAGGGGGATTTCAACCGCAAGGGAACTTCCGCCTATGCGGGGCGGGTGGGCGAGAAAGTGGCGTCGGACCTGTGCACGGTAGTCGACGACGCGACGATGAAGGACAGGCGTGGCTCGCTATCCCTCGACGATGAAGGCACGGCGGGCCAGCGCACCGTGCTCATCGAGAACGGCGTACTCAGGGGATACATGCAGGACAAGCTCAACGCGCGCCTGATGCAGATGACGCCCACCGGCAACGGCCGCAGGGAATCCTACGCTTGCCTGCCCATGCCCCGAATGACGAATACGCTGTTGCTGGCGGGAGAGTCCGATCCGGAGGAGATCATCGCCAGTGTCGATGACGGCGTGTATGCCGTCAGCTTCGGCGGCGGACAGGTGGACATCACGTCGGGACGATTCGTGTTCTCCGCCACGGAGGCATACCGGATCGAAAACGGCAGGATCGCGGCCCCGATCAGGGGAATGAGCCTCGTCGGCAGCGGCCCGGAAGTGATGACCCGCGTGTCGATGGTCGGAAACGACCTGGCCCTCGACCAGGGGATCGGCACCTGTGGAAAGGAGGGACAGACCGTGCCCGTCGGCGTCGGGCAACCGACGGTCAAGATCGACGAGATTACCGTCGGCGGCACCGCCTGAGTCATGGCCTCCGTGGACGTCGGCGATCTTGAATCCGATCTCAAGGACCTGGTCGGCGACATCCTCGACGAAGCGCGAGGGCAGGGGGCCACGGCTGCAGAGGTTTCGGTCGGCGACGACGAGGGACTGACCGTCCTGGTGCGCCAGCGCGACATCGAGACCATCGAGTTCAGCCAGGATCGCGGTTTCGGCATCACGGTCTACGTGGGCGCCCGCAAGGGCACCGCCACGACTTCGGACAGCAGGCCCGACGCGGTGCGCGAGACGGTGCGGGCGGCACTCGGCATCGCACGTTACACCGAAGAGGACGACTGCAATGGTCTCGCCGACCCCGAGAGAATGGCGCGGCATATCCCCGACCTGGATCTGCATCATCCCTGGTCCGCGGATGCGGACGCACTTCGGGACCTGGCGCTGGAAACCGAAGCCGCCGCCCTGGACTACGACCGGCGCATAGTCAATTCCGAGGGCGCGGAGGTCTCGACGCAGCGTTCGTGCCGCGTATACGGCAACAGCCACGGCTTCGTGGGCGCCGTGACGGGGACGCGGCATGGCGTCCACTGCGCGGTGGTCGCCGGCGAAGACTCGGGAATGGAGAGGGATCACTGGTTCAGCGTCACCCGTGACCCGGCGGACCTTGAGGACCATGTGGGTGTCGGCAGGGAGGCCGCGAGGAGAGCCGTGGCCCGACTGGGCACCAGGCCCATCAAGACCGGCAACTGGCCGGTGCTGTTCAATCCGCGCATGGCGGCGGGGCTGATCGGACACCTCCTCGGCGCGATCAGCGGTGCTGCCCTGTACCGTCGCGCCTCGTACCTGACGGACTCACTCGGCAAACAGGTCGCGGCGAAGGCCGTCACCCTTGCGGAATACCCGCACCTGTCCAAGGCCCTGGGCAGCGCCGGTTTCGATGGCGATGGCGTCGCCACCGACAGCAAGGCGTTCGTGCGGGCCGGGCGCCTGGAAAACTACATCCTCGGTTCATACTCGGCACGGCGCCTGGGACTCACGACCACCGGCAACGCGGGGGGCGTCTTCAACCTCGCACTGGAGACGGATACCGTGTCCCCCGAGGTGCTGATGCGGGAGATGGGGACCGGCCTGGTGGTTACCGAACTGATGGGCCAGGGCGTGGATATCGTCTCAGGGCACTATTCGCGCGCTGCGGCGGGCATCTGGATCGAGGACGGCGAGCCGGCGTATCCGGTGGAGAAAGTGACCATCGCGTCGACGCTCAACGACATGTTCCACGGTATCGTCGCCGCCGGCGACGACATCGATCGCCGCGGCAACATCCACACCGGATCGATCCTGGTCGGGTCCATGACCGTCGCGAGTTGAGTGCTACTGCTCTTCGCCGAAGCGGTCCGCGATCAGGGCCGAAATCGCCTCGAACGCATCTTCCTCCTCGTCGCCGCTGGTTCGCAGGTTCAGGACTGTGCCCTGGCCGGCGGCAAGCATCATCACCTTCATGATGCTCTTGGCATCGACGCTCTTGTCTTCCGCGCAGAGTTCGATGCTGCAGGTGAATGTCTTCGCGAGGTTGACGAGCTTCGCTGCGGCTCGGGCATGAAGCCCGAGGGCATTGACGATGACGACTTGACCATCGGTCACGAGGAGTCTCGAAGCACCAGCTAGTCAGTTCACGCCGCAGCCGCGCCATCGACCATGGCCATCACTTCCCGGAACAGCGCGCGATCATCCTCGGCACGGCGCAGGCGCATCGGGTTGTCCGGTTCGTTCAGCAGCGTCACCAGCGCGCCGAGGAGGTCGAGATGGACCTGGGCGGCGTCGCGAGGCACGACCAGGGTGAACATCAGGTCGACGCGGCGGTCGTCGGGTGCGTCGAAGTCGATGGGCTGAGCCAGGCGCATGAAGGCGGCGAGGGGCCGTTCGCATTGCATTCGGCAATGGGGAACCGCGATGCCGCCGCCAAGCCCCGTGCTGCCCAGGCGTTCGCGCGCCAGCAACTCGCGCAGCAGCCGCCTGGCATCCAGGTCGGGATCGTGCTCCGCGATGAGCTGCGCTGCCTGTTCAAGCGCTGACTTCCTGGATACGGCGCGCACGTCGGTGCGAGTGCAGTCGGGATGGAGAACTCCGCGAAGGTCGATCATTGCGTCCTGTCCCAAGGCATGAAAGCGGGATTCACCCCGCCTTGGTGCGGTGGTTCGCCATTTTCTCCTTGTGCTTCAGCACCTGGCGGTCGAGCTTGCTCGACAACGCATCGATGGCGGCGTAGAGGTCCGCGTCGTCCGCGCTGGCGAAGAGATCGGTTCCCTGGGCGTGAACCGTCGCTTCCGCCCGTTGTACCAGCTTGTCGACGGACAGCACCACGCGGACATTGGTGATGTGGTCGTAGTGGCGTTCCAGGCGTCCGATCTTGTTGACGACGTACGCCCGAATGGGATCGGTGACTTCGAGGTGATGTCCGGAAATGTTCAGTTGCATGAAGACTCCCTAGTGGCTGATGGTTGAGCGCAATGGGCATGTCGGGATGAATTGGGGCGGGTCACGGGTATGAAGCAGGGTGGTCAAGGCGATCAAACCAGTCTCTTTCGGGCGTTGGAGGACGGTATCGCCATGGACTCCCGGTACTTTGCGACGGTTCGGCGAGCCACGTCAATGTTGCGCTCCGCCAGAATGGACGCGATCCGGCTGTCGCTCAATGGCCGATTCGGACTCTCGTCCGCGACGACCTTCCTGATCAACGCCCGGATCGCCGTGCTTGATACTTCTCCACCCGTCGCCGTGGCGACGTGGCTCGAGAAGAAGTACTTCAACTCGAATATCCCGCGCGGCGTGCGCATGTACTTGCGGGTCGTCACCCGCGAAATCGTGGATTCGTGCATGCCCACGGCGTTCGCGATATCGGCCAGGACGAGGGGCCGCATCGCCTCTTCCCCGTGGTCCAGGAATCCTCTCTGGCGCTCGACGATTTCTGTTGCGACCTTGAGCAGGGTTTCGTTGCGGTTTCTGAGGCTCTTCAAAAACCAGCGGGCGTCCTGCAGGTTGTTGCGCAGGAACGTGTTGTCGGCGCTGGTGTCTCCGCGTCGCACGAGACCGGCATAGACGTCGTTGATGCGCAATCTCGGCATGGAATCGCCGTTCAGTTCCACCAGCCAGCGCCCGTTGTCCTTGCTGACGAAAACATCGGGTTCGATGTATTCGGTGTCGAAGTCGCCGACTGCCGCTCCGGGACGCGGGTTCAATGAACGGACCAGGTCGATGGCCCGCCGCAGCGCTTCGGCGTCGAGTCTGGATGCGCGCGCGAGCGCGTTGAAGTCGCTGCCCGCGAGTCGCTCGAAATGCTCTGAAACCAGGAAGATGGCGTCGTCCCTGGAGGTGGTGTCCGGCGGCAACTGGTCGAGTTGCAGGAGAAGACACTCGCGCAGGTCCCGTGCGCCGACGCCCACCGGTTCGAACTGCTGCACGCGCGCCAGTGCGGCCTCCACTTCCGCAGTGGAAATGCCTGGCGGATCGAATGCGCCGGCCAGGGACTCGGCGATGTCCTCGAGATCCGCCTGCAGCATCCCATCGGCGTCGATGGCCTCGACGATGGCTGCCGCGACGAGTTTTTCGCGGGCTGCGATCGGCGCGAGATTCAGTTGCCACAGAAGGTGGTCGGTAAGGGACTCGGTGGCGGCGTTGTCGAACTCCATGGCGTCGCGCAGGGGCGGTCCGGCCGGCGCCGACGCCTGGTACACGTCGTCCCAACTCGTATCGACCGGAAGTTCCTCGGGAATCCCCACATCCTCGACGAAGCCATCTCCTTCGTCGTCTGGCGGCGACGGCGGGTCTTCACGGCGTTCCCACTCGGGATCGCTGCCGAGGTCCTCCGCCGCGACGTCGACGGTGTCTTCATCCTCCGCGAGTTCGAGCATCGGATTTGTTTCGATAGCTTCGCGTATCTCGAGGTTCAACTCCATCGCCGAGAGTTGCATCAGGCGTATCGCCTGCTGCAACTGCGGCGTCATCGTCATCTGTTGGCCGAATCTGAGCGACAGGGATTGTTTCATTCGGCGGTGTGCGGCATTTACAACTCGAACCGCTCTCCAAGGTAGACGCTTCTCACGGTTTCGTCGGATAGTATGGCGTCGGCGTCCCCCGCCGCAATGACGTGTCCGTCGTTGACGATATAGGCGCGGTCGCAGATGTCGAGGGTTTCCCTGACGTTGTGATCGGTGATGAGAATGCCGATCCGTCGTTGCGCGAGGCCGCGGATCTCATCCTTGATGTTGGATACGGAGATGGGATCGACGCCCGAGAAGGGTTCGTCGAGCAGCATGAACGTGGGCTCGGTCGCGAGCGCCCGGGCGATCTCGACGCGGCGCCGCTCTCCTCCCGACAGTTGTTCGCCCATGGAGGTTTGGACATCCGTCAGGCGAAACTCGTTCAACAGGCGATCCACGAGCTTGCGCCTTGATTGCCGGTCCAGGTCCTGGCGCAGTTCGGCGACGGCCCTCAGGTTGTCCGTCACGGACAGCTTGCGGAACACGCTCGCTTCCTGGGGCAGGTAGCCGATTCCGGCGCGCGCCCGCACATGCATCGGGGCGCGGCTCAGGTCCGTGCCGTCGAGAACGATCGAGCCGGCATCCATCCGTACCAGTCCGACGATCATGTAGAAGCAGGTGGTCTTGCCGGCGCCGTTCGGTCCGAGCAGCCCTACTATTTCTCCGCTGGACAAGGAAAGGTCCAGCCCCTCGACGACATTGCGGCCGCGATAGCGTTTGGTCAGGTTGGTCGCCGAGAGTTGGGAACTGGGCGTCGAGTCTTGTCCGGGGGGAGCAGTGGGCACGGCTAGGGGTCATTGACCTGAGTGGGGTTCGCGCTGGTGTTTCCACGGGGATATGCGCTCGCGGTGCTGTTTTCTTGCGGGGGGACAGCCCTTGCGCTGCTGTCTTCATGCAAGGGATTCCCCCTCGCGCTGCTCTTTTCTTGCGAGGGGTTCCCCCTCGCGCTCCCCGGCTGAAGGCTGTTCTCATGCGAGGGGTTCCCCCTCGCGCTCCCCGGCTGAAGGCTCTCCGGCTGCAGGATCATCTCGACACCGTCTTTTTCGCCGGAGGCCGAGACTTTGCCCTGGCGCATGTCGTACTTGATCGACTCGCCTCGAAACTCGTCGCCGGCGCGCGAAAGCCAGGCGCGTCCGATCAGTTCGATCTGCTCGTCCTTGGGGCGGTAGCGGATGTTGGTCGCGTGGGCCTCGACGAAGTCGGCGCCCGGTTCGATCTGCTGGCGGTAGCGCGCGGGGTCTCCCTCGGCGTTGATCAGGGTGATCCGGTCGCCGACTCTTTCGAAGACGACCCGGTCCGCTTCCAGGCGCATCGAACCCTGGTCGATCTGCACCGATCCGGTTGCGATCACGCGCTTGGTCGGCGCGTCAGGGGATGCGTTGTCGGCGGGTGCGATGCTTCCCCCGACAAGGTCGCCTTCGACGTTGTCGGCGCGGAAGTGTATGGGTTGCGCCGAGTCCTCCGGCAGCCCTCGGGCGTCCCCCGCGAATGCAAACGCCAACAGCGCCAGCCAAAAGGGTATGAATCGCCTGGAAACGCTCGCTTGCGTCAAAGAACCCGATTCCGTTGACCAGGCTCGATGACGCCGTGGACCCGCTGGGCCGGTCCCGATAGCAGCTTTACCCATCCGCGTTCCATGTCGGCCTCGAATCCCGCGGCCGTCGTCTTGCTGCCGGAAGTCTCGATCATAACAGCATGATCTGTCTGGGCGAATTGGCGCGCCGGATAGACATCGAGGGCAGTCGTCACCAACGTGAATCGCCTTCCGTCGTCATACCGTCGCGTGAGCTCGACGCTGTCGCTCAGGCGCAGGTGCTCGTCCCTTGCGCCGTCCGGTGTGGATGGCTGCCGGAGCTCTCCGCGCGAGGCGCTCACCAGCCAGGGCGGCCCGAATTCCTGGTGCAGGCGCATGGTCGGATTCTCGAAATAGGTGACGCCGGGTGCTTCGAACTGCCTGATTCGCTCAGCTTGGAGACGGTAGCGGATGCCTCCGTCCGCGCCGAACCTGGTGATGGCGGCGCTCTCCATGTAGATGTCGGGTTCGTCCGCGAGTTCCGGCGGTAGTGGTGGCGGTGCCCGATCGCCGGTGTACATGTAGACCAGGGTCAGCACCAGCGCGGCAATGGCGGCGGCGGCAAACCGGCGGGTCATCGCGGCGCGGCGCCTGCGGCGGTCAGGGCGGATTCCCAAAGGCCCTTGGCGACCAGGATGAGATGACAGATTTCGCGTACGGCGCCGGCGCCGGGTCCGGCCTTCGTGACATAGTCCGCGCGGGCGGCGACTTCGGGGTGCGCCCGCGGAACGGACAGGCGCATGCCGACGCGGGCGAACAGCGTCAGGTCGGGTATGTCGTCTCCTGCATGGGCCATCCGCTCCGCCTCGATGCCGGAAGCACCGCAGAGCGCGCCAAGTGCGGCCGTCTTGTCTTCGATGCCCTGGTAGACGTGGACGATACCGAGTTCGGATGCGCGTCTCGCCGTGGCCTCGGACTTCCGACCGGTAATGACGGCGACCGGGATGCCCGCCGCCTGCAGCATCTTGATGGCGGCCCCATCCTGCGCGTAGAAGGCCTTCATTCCGGACCCCACACCTGCCGGTCGGGAAGCGTCGGCGTTCGCAGGACCTGTCGAGTCCTCGTAATAGAGTTGTCCGTCGGTCATTACGCCGTCCACATCCAGGATGAGAAGATCGACATGTCGCGCCAGGTCGAGCGCGGACGGAGAAAAAATGTCGGTACCAGGATGCTTCATGCCTGGGTATATAGCAGTGCGTTGTAGCCGATCCAACTTAAGACCATGACGCAACCCTCGAAGCGGGTGATGATCGGCCGCGAGCCGAAGCCGTAGGCGAACAGCACGAGCAGCAGGGTCAACGCCGCCATGGTGCCGAAGTCACGCCACAACACGTGGGTTTCGAAGGCCACTGGATGCACGAGTGCCGGCACCGCCAGTACGGCGACGATATTCAGGATGTTCGAACCGACCACGTTGCCTATGGCGATGTCAGGGTGGCCCTTGATTGCGGCGGCGAGGGTCGCGGCGAGTTCCGGCAGGCTGGTACCGATCGCGATCACGGTGAGGCCGATGATCAGTTCGCTGACACCAAGATACTCTGCCACTTCCGTTGCAGCCCACACCAGCGTCTGCGCCGAGGCAAGCAGCACGCCAAGACCGACGACGAGGTAAACCAGGGCGCGCGCGGTCGGCATGTCCTCCAGTTCCTCCAGCTCCTCCTGGATGGAATCCGGCAACTGCTCCGGTTTCCGCCTCTCCCGTACCAGGCGATGGATGATCAGCGCCAATCCGGCTAGCAGCAGCAAGCCGTCGACCACCCCGAGGTGGAGGTCGTAGAGGCACAGCAGGGCGAGCAGGGTCGCGCCGATCAGCCAGGGCAGTTCGACTTTCAGCACCGACGCCGCGAACGGCAGCGGTGCGACGATGGCCGTAACGCCGAGGACCAGGCCGATGTTTGCGATGTTCGACCCGATCGCGTTGCCGACGGCGAGAATGGACGTGCCTTCGATGGCTGCGGCGAGCGCCACCAGGATTTCCGGCGCCGAGGTGCCGATGGACACGACGGTCAGGCCGATGAGGATTTTGGACGCCCCGAGATTGTTCGCTGTCGCCGCCGCGCCCGCCACGAAACGGTCCGCACTCCAGACCAGAGCGATGAAGCCAACGATCAAAGCCAGTACGGGAAGCCACATAGAAGGATTTCGCGGAATGGTTGTTCCGTGTGCCGCAAGCATTGCAACATGGGGGTGCCGCGTCAATCAGATGGCCGGTGGGCCGCCCGGGAGGACGGGATTTGCTCCGGACATGCCGGTCGGGCAGGGTCCCATCGCCCCATGGCGGACGAACGCTGGACTTGGCCGGGCGTGGTAACCTCGCGCCGTCATGGACGCCCCCGTCGATCAGGAAGCGCTTGCAGACCGTATCCGCGATCACCTCGGCGAGGCCGAGGTGGAAGTCACGGGTGAGGGGAACCGTTTCGATGTCCGCGTTCAGAGTCCCGCCTTCGAGGGCCTGAGCCGGGTCAGGCGGCAGCAGCTTGTATACGAGGCCATTGGCGACCTGATCCGCGACGGGACCGTGCACGCGGTCACCATTCGCGCCTTGGCCGCCGGCGAGCAATAGGCTCCCGGCAATGATCGGCGTGAACCGCCTGGACACGGCATCCGACGACTTCGACGCCGCGCTCGACAGGCTCATCCATTGGGACGACCCGGCAATGGAGGAGATCGAGCGTGCCGTTGCCGGGGTACTCCGGGAGGTTCGAGAGCGCGGCGACGCCGCCGTGGTCGAATACACGGCCCGGTTTGATGGGGTCACCGCGCCCAGTGTCGCTGCCCTGCGCATCGACGCCGAAACGCTCTCCGAATGTCGACAACGCCTGCCCGAATCCGACCGCGAAGCGCTCGCCGCCGCCGCCGCGCGAATCCGGCGCTACCACGAGCGGCAGCTTGAACAGGGCGGCGCGTTCGAATACGACGACGGGTTGGGCAACAGGCTGGGTCAGCGTGTCGTGCCTCTCGACCGCGTTGGCGTATACGTGCCCGGCGGCCAGGCCGCGTATCCGTCGACGGTGCTGATGACCGTGATTCCGGCGCGCGTGGCGGGCGTTCGCGAGGTGGTGGTGACGGTGCCGACACCCAACGGAGAACGGAATGCGCACGTTCTGGCGGCGTTGGATATGGCCGGCGTGGATGAGGTGTTCGCCATTGGCGGGGCACAGGCGATCGGCGCGTTGGCGTTCGGCACCGAAACGATACGCAGAGCGGACAAGATCGTGGGTCCTGGCGGCACCCATGTCGCTTCGGCCAAGCGCCAGGTTTTCGGCCACGTGGGAATCGACAGCATTGCCGGTCCAAGCGAAGTGTTGATCGTTGCCGACGGCAGCGTGCCGGCGCACTGGACCGCGCTCGACCTGTTTTCGCAGTCCGAACACGATGCGGCCGCGCAGGCGCTGCTGCTCTCGCCGGACGCGAACTACCTCGAGGCGGTGGCGGACCGGATGCAAGCGGTTCTGCCGGACATGGCGCGCCGCAAGATCATCGAGGCGTCGCTTGGCGCCCGGGGCGCGTTGATCAAGACCCGCGATCTCGACGAAGCCGTGACCATCGCGAACCGCGTCGCGCCGGAACATCTGCAGCTTGCGGTGGCGGACCCGGAGGCGCTGCTGCCTCGCGTCGTGAATGCGGGGGCAGTTTTTCTCGGCGGGTATTCGGCGGAAGTCCTCGGCGACTACAGCGCGGGGCCGAGCCACGTGCTGCCCACCTTCGGTACGGCGCGCTACGCGTCGCCCCTGGGCGTCTTGGATTTCGTCAAGCGCAGCTCGATTATCCGCATTGTCCCGGGGGGCGTGCGGGACCTGGCACGCACTGCGGCCGCCATAGCCGAAGCAGAGGGACTTACCGCCCACGCCATGGCGGCGCTGGCGCGACTCGACGACGGATCTTCCTGACGACGCGCGGCATGTCGCCAGGGGAAGCCCACGATCGAAACGTCGCCTGCGGGGGTTTTGAACGAGACCCCGGACAGGACGAAGCCGTGGCGGAACTGGATGCGATATATGGGCGTCTCGTGCGGCGGCGGCGGTTGTGGCCCTGGCTCCGTTTGCGTCAGCCGGCGCCTCGGGCCACCGGCCTCTACCTGTGGGGCGGGGTCGGCCGCGGCAAGACCTACCTCATGGACCTGTTTTTCGAATGCCTGCCGTTCAAGGCGAAGCACCGGATGCACTTCCACCGTTTCATGCTCCGCGTGCACGGTGAATTGACGGAACTGCAGGGCGTTCCCAACCCCCTGGCTCACGTGGCGGAGCGCATCGCGGACGAGGGCCGCGTGCTCTGTTTCGACGAGTTCTCGGTTTCGGATATCGGCGATGCCATGATCCTTGGC
The DNA here is from genome assembly GCA_965203615.1 of Candidatus Azotimanducaceae bacterium. Classification (GTDB taxonomy): domain Bacteria; phylum Pseudomonadota; class Gammaproteobacteria; order Pseudomonadales; family Azotimanducaceae; genus VXNE01. The sequence goes on along the minus strand of OZ241900.1, from coordinate 1,013,064 downwards.
GAACTGCTGGGCGCCCTGTTCGACAAGGGCGTCACCGTCATCGCGACATCGAACGTCGAACCGTCACGGCTCTACGAGAACGGCCTGCAGCGGCGCCGTTTCCTGCCCGCCATCGAACGCATCGAGTCGCACATGAGGATTCTGCGCATCGTTGATGGGATCGACTATCGCCTGCGCGTCCTCGCTTCGGAGGACACCTACCTGTATCCGGCTTCGGAGGAGACCGACCGGCGGCTTGGCGCATCGTTCGCGGCCCTGGCCCCGCACGGTGGGACGGGGACCTCGATCGAGGTCAACGGTCGCCGTATTCCGACCAGGGGCGCGGGCGATGGGGCGGCCTGGTTTGATTTCAGGGACATCTGCGACGGACCGAGGAGCGCCAACGACTACATCGAGGTGTCGCGGGAGTTCCACACCGTGCTGGTTAGCGACGTCCCGCGTTTCGATGCCGACAGCGAGGACCTGGCGCGACGATTCATCGCCCTAGTGGATGAGTTCTACGACCGCGGCGTCAACCTGGTGCTGTCGGCGGCGTGCGACATCGGCCGCCTCTATCGCGGGCAGCTCCTGCGAATGGAATTCGAGCGAACCCGGAGTCGTTTGCGCGAGATGCGCTCGTCGGAGTATCTCGGCCGTACGCATACGCCCTGAATGTCGTCGTGAGGTCCCGCAACCCGGAGTGGTTTTTCCGGACCCGGCGCATTGGCCGGCGGGACCGACGGCGGGCGGCGGTTCGGTTGCGATTGGCGGGTCTCGCCGTTAAAATCGCGCCTCCGAATTCCAGGCCCTCCGCATGAAGACCTTGAGCGCGCGTCCGCAGGATGTCGAGCACGACTGGTATGTCGTGGACGCCGATAACCAGACGCTCGGGCGACTGGCGGCGGCGGTCGCGCGGCGGTTGCGGGGCAAGCACAAGGCGTCGTACACGCCCCACGTCGATACCGGCGATTACATAGTCGTGGTGAATGCGGAGAAGGTTCGTGTCACGGGCAAGAAGCAGACCGACAAGATCTACTACCGGCACAGCGGATACCCGGGCGGCATCAAGGCGGCGCGTTTCGAAGAGATGATCGCCAAACATCCTGAGCGGGTGATCGAGAATGCCGTCAGGGGCATGCTCCCTCGCAACCCACTCGGCCGGTCGGTTTTTCGTAAACTCAAGGTCTACGCCGGATCCGATCACCCCCATTCCGCGCAACAGCCGAAGCCGCTGCAGTTGCTCGGATAGGGGTTGCCAGGGGCGGTCGGAGACAGGCGGAGACAAGCGGAGTCAGACGAATGGCAGAGCCATACAGCTACGGTACGGGTCGGCGCAAGACATCGACGGCGCGGGTATTCATGCGGTCGGGCAACGGGCGAATCATCGTCAACGGTCGGCCCATCGACGAGTACTTTGGCCGTGAAACCGCCCGCATGATCATTCGGCAACCGCTGGAGGTGGCGGGTGTCGTGGACCGGTTCGATATCAACGTGACGGTCAGGGGCGGCGGCGCATCCGGTCAGGCTGGAGCGATACGGCACGGGGTGGCGCGCGCATTGGTCGAACACGACGAGACCCTGCGGGCGGACCTGCGGCGTGCGGGTTTCATTACGCGCGATGCGAGAGAGGTGGAACGGAAGAAGGTGGGTTTGCGCAAGGCGCGCAAGCGTCCGCAATTCTCCAAGCGCTAGCAGACTGTTCGACGTGCTGGGCCGGCAGGCAAGTCCGATGGATTTCGTGGCGCCAGGACGGAAGTATCGTAGGTGGCTCGGGCGGTCGCATTTGCGCGGCGCCCGCCATCAAGGGTGGCAGGCGCGGGCCCATTGAACGCGCCGATGGAGTTGAGGGAGAGATTTCCTCTTGAGTGATGTAGAGACCGACGACCCCCGCGCCGACGAGGGCAACGTGGACAAGACGCGTCGGCGATTGCTGGTCGGTTCGACTGCGGTTGTCGGTGGCATCGGCGTGGCGGGCGCCGCGATACCGTTCGTGAAGTCCTGGAATCCCAGCGCGAAGGCCCGCGCCCTCGGCGCGCCCATCGAAGTGGACATCTCGAAGCTGAATCCGGGAGAAATGCTCGGTCCGATACCTGCATGGCGCGGTCGGCCCGTATTCGTCCTGCGACGTACGGCGGAGACCGTTGAACGTCTGACCGCCCAAAGCGATGGACTCGCCGATCCGGACTCCAAGAACGAGGAGATGCAGCCGGCGTATGCAAAGAATGCGTGGCGTTCGCGGCGGCCGGACATTGGCGTGTACGTCGGACTTTGCACGCACCTCGGCTGCTCGCCGAAATTTCGCCGCGAAGATGACATCTTTTTCTGCGTCTGCCACGGATCGGAATTCGACCTGGCCGGGCGCGTATTCAAGAACAAGCCGGCGCCGGACAATCTGCCGGTTCCGCCGTATCGCTTCGAGACCGACAACCTGATCGTCATCGGCGAGGACGAGGAGCACGCTTAGCATGGCGGAGTCTGCACGGCCTGCCGGACGCTGGGTCCGTTTCGTGGCCTGGCTCGACGAGCGGATGCCGCTCACGGAGACCGTCGAGTACCACGCGACCAAGTACTACGCGCCGAAGAACCTGAACTTCTGGTACTACTTCGGCGTCTTCGCCCTCTTTGTCCTGGTCGTGCAGATCGTCAGCGGAATCTGGCTGACGATGATGTATGTCCCGAGCGGAGACGGTGCCTTCGCGTCGGTGGAGTACATCATGCGCGACGTGGAGTACGGCTATCTCCTGCGCTACATCCACTCGACGGGTGCCTCGGCGTTCTTCCTGGTCATATACCTGCACATGTTCCGGGGGCTGGCGTACGGTTCCTACCGGGCGCCCAGGGAACTCCTCTGGCTGGTCGGCATGGCGATTTACCTCGTCCTCATGATGGAGGGGTTCTTCGGTTACCTCCTGCCATGGGGCAACATGTCGTTCTGGGGAGCGCAGGTCATCGTCTCGCTGGTCGGCGCGGTGCCGGTGATCGGTCCGGATCTGATGGAGTGGGTCCGTGGCGACTACCTGATGTCGGAAATCACGCTGAACCGTTTCTTCTCGCTGCATGTCGTCGCGCTACCCCTTTTGCTGGTGGGTCTCGTTTTCCTGCACGTGGTGATGCTGCACCACGTCGGTTCCAACAACCCGGACGGCATCGAGATCAAGAAGCACAAGGACGCGTCGGGCGTGCCGCTGGACGGCATTCCTTTCCACCCCTACTACTCGGTGCACGACTTTCGGGCACTCATCGTGTTCCTGTTCGCGTTTTGCGTAGTCGTCTTCTATGCGCCGGAAATGTTCGGGTACTTCATCGAGAAACCGAACTTCGAGCAGGCCGACCCCCTGAAGACGCCGGAACACATAGCACCGGTCTGGTACTACACGCCGTTCTACGCGATGCTGCGGGCGACCACCTACCCGCTGTTGGGTCTCCCCGCCAAGTTCTGGGGCCTGATCGTGATGGCTGGCGCCATACTGATCCCCGCGGTCTTGCCGTGGCTCGACCGGAGCCGCGTCCGCTCGATTCGGCACAAGGGCGCCCCATCCAAATGGATGCTGGCCGTGTTCGTGGTCAGCTTCCTGGTCTTGGGCTACCTGGGAACGATTCCGGCTTCGGAGACGGCCACGGCGGCGGCCCAGGTGTTCACGCTGCTCTACTTCGCGTACTTTCTTCTCATGCCGTGGTATACGCGTGCCGAGCGCACCAAACCCGTGCCGGAACGGGTGACGTGATCGCCCGGCCGATCCAGGCGTCCGTCCACCGCCCCGGGAGTTTCCCGCGCGGGGCGCGTGCCGCGGCGAAGTACATCAGTAGAGGCATGACTAGAGGCATGACTAGAGGCATGAATAGAGGCATTGCGCTCGCCCTTTCCCTCTGGTTGGGCGTAGGGGCCAGCGCCGCCGAGTCGGACTGGCCGATGGTTTCAATGGAACCCGATCTGCGCGACGCGCCGTCGCTGCAGCGGGGCGCCAAGTACTACGTCAACTATTGCCTGGGATGCCATTCCCTGAAGTTCCAGCGTTATGAACGCACGGCGGTCGACCTCGGCGTGCCGGAAGAGCTTTTTCTGGAGAACCTGATCTTCACGGGACAGAAGATCGGCGGGTTGATGGCAACGTCAATGCCGCTGGAAGAGTCCAAAGCCTGGTTCGGCGCGGCGCCGCCGGATCTCACCATGGTGGCGCGGGTCAGGGGCGTGGACTGGCTCTACAACTACCTGTTGACGTTTTATGTCGACGAAGAACGGCCGTTTGGCGTAAACAACAAGGTCTTTCCCAATGTCGGGATGCCGAACGTCCTGATGGAACTGCAGGGTACGCAGACAGAGAGCGCTTGCGGTCCCGAACCCGTGGATCTGCTGGAGGGCGAAAACGCGGTGCTGAAAGGGTTCCTGGCGTTGCGTTCAGAGGACTCACTGACGCGGGAGGGTGAGATCATGCGCCGCGTCCGCTGCGACACGCTGGTGGTGGAAGCGGGAACAGGGCTTCTGGGCGAGGACGAGTTCGAGCAGGCTGTATACGACATCGTCAACTTTCTCTACTACGTCGGCGAGCCGACGCGCCTCGAACGCGAACGCCTGGGCGTGTACGTCCTTCTGTTCCTGGGCATCCTTTTCGTCTTCGCGTACCTCCTCAATCGCGAGTATTGGAAGGACATCCACTGATTCTGCGCGAGGTGCCCATGAGTATTGTCACGAGGCGATCGTCGATGACGTTGTTTTCCGATGCATCGGATCACTACAGCCATCGCGTTCGGATGGTCGTTGCGGAAAAGGGCGTCAACGTGGATATCGTGGATGTCAGTCCGGGCAAGAAACCCGAAGACCTGGCCGAGATCAATCCCTACAACACGCTGCCCACACTCCTGGACCGTGAACTGGTCCTGTTCGAAAGCACGGTCATCATGGAATACCTCGATGAGCGTTTCCCCCACCCGCCGCTACTTCCGGTCTATCCGGTGGCGCGCGCGCAGAGCCGTTCGCTCATTCACCGCATCGAGAAGGACTGGACCCGGAGCGTCGACCTGCTCATGTCCGGAAGAAGTCGTGAATCGACGTTGGCGAAGGCGCGCAAGGAGTTGTCGGAGAGCCTGATCACGGTCGCCCCGATATTCGCGGACAAACCGTTTTTCATGAGCGACGAATTCACCCTGGTCGATTGCTGCGTCGCGCCCATCCTCTGGCGCCTGAAGTACATGGGGATCAAGCTTCCCGAACGCCAGGCGCGCCCGATGCGCAAATACATGCGCGAGATATTCTCCCGTGCGTCTTTTCGCGGCAGTCTCACGGAGACCGAAATAGAAATGTACGACTGACGTGAATTCTTCCCGGCCCTACCTCATCAACGCGCTCATCGACTGGATCACGGATAACGACTGCACGCCCTTCGTCATCGTTGCGTCGGATGTTGATGGCGTCGAGGTGCCTGCCGACTACGTGGAAGCGAATCGAATCGTGCTCAATATTTCCCCGCGCGCGGTGCGCAACTTCGGTATTGCTGACGGGTCGATGACTTTCGACTCCCGTTTCGGCGGCCGGCCCTTTCGGGTCGTCGCGCCCCTTGCGGCCGTTGTCGCCGTGTATGCGAAGGAGACGGGACAGGGCATGGCTTTCGAAGTCGGCACGACATCGTTGCGTCCCACCGGAGGCGATGCCCCCAGGCGAAGTGGGCAGCCGCGACCGACACTGACCGTGGTTCGCTAGCACGGCCCAAGCCGTGTTTCGCCTGTCCCGCCAAGCCGGCGAGCGGGGCCGGGCCACAGGCGAAGCCGAAGGCTGCGGCTGTGGGGCACTTTACATGGAAGTTCGTCTCCAGCGACGGAGGAAATGATGGCACTTCCTTGCGCGTCAGCGGTCGGGGAAGCTCCCCCGGCTGAGGGCTCCTAGTCGACGTACTCGAACACCTTCACAACTTTCTGGACGCCGAAAATCGACCGCGCCACCTCGGCGGCCGCATCCGCCCCCTGGCGCGTTATGCCGCCCATGAGGTAGACGACGCTGTTTTCCACGACGACCTTGATGCGGTTGCCGTCCACGTCCTCGCTGGACAGTAGGGCGGTCTTGACCTTGCTCTTCATCCACTTGTCGTTGGTGCGCACGCCGATGTTCGTGGGCGGTGCCACCTCGATCTCGTTGTGGAGCTTGCGCACCTTTCGGACCCGCTCCGCTGCGCGTTGCGCCGCGCTCTTCAGTTCTTCCGTCGGGAGTTGCCCGACCAGCAGCACGACGCCGTTCATGCTGACAACGATCACGTGACTGGCCTTCAGTCGCTCGTCCGCGTTGATCTCGTCCATGACGACAAGCTCGATACCAATGTCGTCGATCAAAGCGCCGGTCGTGCGGTTGCGCAGGTCTTCGCTTGCGCAGGACATCAGGAACAGCAGGCCAGCGCAGAGGCCAAAGCAAGCGACCCGCCGTGCCATGTGGAAGCTAGCTTGTGAACGCATCTGCCACCCATTCAACCCGTTTGCCGAAGTTTGTCCTCGACACCGATACCACGTCAAACCTCGATGCGTCGGCATCGTATTCCGGGTACGTGTCCAGGAACGACTCGGCGGCCCTGGTCAACCGGCGCCTTTTTGCGGCGTCCACGGATTGGACCCCGTCGAGCCAGGATCCGCGCCCCCGATAGCGTACCTCGACGAAGACCAGGACCGGCCCGTCCCGCATGACGAGGTCGATTTCCCCGTAAGGCCGCGAGTAGTTCCGCGCGATGGTCGACAGGCCGCGGCGCTCAAGGTATCGCCTGGCTTTGTCCTCGGCGCGTCTACCGGCCCGTTGTCGCCAGGTCCGCATCACGCACCGGAGAAAGCCCCGCAACTGGAGCCAACGGCTCGAAACGTCCCTTGCGTGCCATTGCCCAAACGGGTTCGCGGCGGATGACGCCATCAGGGCCTAGCTGGAGGATGCCGGTGACCCCCATGATCCTGCTGTCCTTCGATGCGGTCAGTCGGGCCATCTGGTTGGCGAGGCGATAGGCGTCCAACCCGAAGGCGAACAGCGCGTCGGCGGTGCCCCGGTTGTTCGGGAACGCCTCGCGCATCTGTGCCTTGATTTCCGGGGGAAACAGCCGCCAGGGCATGTCGCAGATTCGAAGCAGTTCCAGGTCACCCCGATCACGGACATCGCGGGCCGCCTGGGAAGACGCGTATATCGGCAGGTCCGAAGCAAAGTGGAATGCGAGGGCCGGCTTCAGGGATGCCAGTTGGCCGCCGTCGATGAGGGCGATCACCGCGTCGATGTCCGCGCGCCGCCGGGGCGTGAACTCGACCTCGTCGCCAACCATTCGCTGGACGTCCCGGTGACGTAGTTTGCTCGCTTCGATCAGTAGCGTCTCACCTACGACCGAGGTCACGTCGGCCCCCTCCGCAAAAACGCCCGAACCCACCAGCCTGGTGCCGGCGGGCGGCACTTGTCGCGACATTGCATTCCCCGATGCGGCGCCGGCGTTCGAACCTTCTCCGGTCGCCAGTAGCTCGGAAATCACGCGGTAAGCCCGTGCGGTCCAGTTCTCTCCACTACGCAGCACGATTACCCGGCGCCGGCCGTCCGCCATCACCCGCTGCGCAATCGTCCGCGCTTCGTCCTCCACGGTGAGTGCAAACTGGATCGGATGGGCCCGACCTTTCGTCGAGACCGCAACGGTATTCAGGGTCAGGGTTGGCACGTCGGGGTCGATCGCCCACAGGTCGGCGGCGTTCTCCTTCGACAACGGGCCGACGATGAAGTCCGCGCCGTCCCGGAGTGCTTGCCGATACAGTGCGCCAATGGGTTCCGCGGCGGTGTCGTATACGCGGATCGATTGTCGGGATCCCGCGCGGGAAAGAAAGTAGGCGGAAAGGAAACCGTCGCGCACGGTTTCTCCCGCGTTCGCCAGGCGGCCGGAGAAGGGCAGGAACAAGGCGATCCGGGCAGGACCCCGATCGGGCTCGACGAATGTGCGCGGGAGGAACCGCGCGGCGACGTGCTCCGGGTGACGGGTTCGCCAGCGCTCCCAGACATCCTGTTGGCCTTGGGTGGTCAGGGCTTCATTGAATGCGGCGATGAGTCGCCACCAGGCGCGTTCGGGAGATTCGTCGACGCGCCGCAGGCGGGTGGCAATGCGATGTCCCGGAACCCGTTGGCCATACCGCCATGCGCCCTCGACCAGTGTGCGCGCGAACTCGCCGCCATCGGCCGCGTCATCCCGCGCCGCGCTGATCAGGGCGGAGGATGCGGTGGCATAGTCTTTCCTCGCGGCGTGGATGCGAGCGAACAGCAGGGCCAGCCGGGAACGTTGCGCGGCGTCTGTGGGCCTGGCATTTCCGAGCCGTTCTTCCGCGGCCGGGAACGCCTCCATGTGGAGGGAAATCTCGGCGTCGAGAGCGTTCCACTCGAACCTCTCGTAGGGCGATGTCAACGTCGCGATGTCAACCTGATTGAGGGTGGCCGCAGCGGTCCCGGGATCTCCGTTGGCCAGGTATTGCCGGGCGCGCTCGATTCCGGCGGCCGCGGTATCCCCCTCGACAATGGCTTCGGGGACGCCCGTTTCGACCGGTGGGTCTTCGCGCTGTGATTGACAGCCTGCGATTGAGACAATCGACAGGGAGATCGCCAGCGGGATCTTGAGCGGAACCATGAATGCTTTGCGGAACACCGGTTGCCTGTTTGTTGTGGCGACCCCTATTGGAAACCTTTCGGACATCACGGCGCGAGCCGTCGATGCCCTCAAAAAGGTTGAGATTGTGGCCTGCGAAGATACCAGACGTTGCCGCACCCTGTTGCGCCACATCGGCGCGTCACCGGCGGAGCTGGTGAGTCTGCACGATCGCAACGAAACGACGGCGAGTCGCCAGGTGATTCAACGCCTGAAGGCCGGATCGGATGTCGCGTTGGTCTCCGACGCGGGCACTCCCCTGTTGTCGGATCCGGGGTTCGAGCTGGTGCGCCTCGCGTACGATGGCGCCATCAAGGTGGTTCCCGTGCCCGGCGCGAGCGCCGTGATCGCCGCCGTTTCGGCGTCGCCGATCGCAATGAACCGCTTCACGTTCGAAGGTTTCCTTCCGGCGCGCCGGCCGCGCCGGCGCGAGGCGTTGGCGAGCGTGCTCGCTCGAAGTGAGGCGACGGTGTTCTTCGAGGCGCCGCATCGAATCGTGGACACCCTGGAGGATCTGCTCGACCTGGGGGCGGCCGAACGCGAAATCGTCGTCTGTCGGGAACTCACGAAGATGTACGAGACGATTGTTCACGGAACGGTCGCCAGCGTCGCCGATGCTATGGAAACCCCCAGGGGCGAGTTCGTCTGCATCCTTGCCGGCTGCGGGGAAGAACCCTTGCTGGCCGGCGCGGAAGTCCTCGACATCCTGCTGGAGGAGTTGCCGCCGTCGCGGGCGGCTCGCGTCGCGGCGCGATTGACGGGCGCCGATCGGGCCGAGTTGTATCGGCGGGCCATCGCGCGACCCGGTTAGGGCCGCCGCAACTTGCCCTTCCATGGTCGACGAGCGGGGCCGGGCCGCAGGCGGAGCCGAAGGCGCCGGCTGTGGGGCACTCGCCTGGTTCACGCAGGTGTTATTGTAGGCCGTCGAGCCGGCCAGGCAGCCGTCGCGTTCTCTATCGAGGCGTGAAGGAAAGTCCGGGCTCCACAGGACAGGGCGCCAGGTAACCCCTGGGGGGCGCGAGCCCACGGAAAGTGCAGCAGAGAGCAGACCGCCCGCCGTGCGCGGCGGGTAAGGGTGAAAGGGTGCGGTAAGAGCGCACCGCGTTCGGCGGCAACGCCGGCGGCTAGGCAAACCCCGCCCGGAGCAAGGCCAAATAGGAGTCTGTACGCGTGGTCCGCGCTGGATTCGGGTAGGCCGCGAGAGACGATCGGTGACGGTCGTCCCAGATGAATGGCTGTCCACGACAGAACCCGGCTTATCGGCCGGCTCGACTCCGATCTTCCTTGTCCGACCCCTCATCTGGTCGATTTTTTAACTTGACCCCTTCCCGCAAGGCATTTATCGTCGGGGGCCGAAGTGGGAAAAAGTGGGTAAAAATAGGCCGATAGGGTATCTCGTGGGCATTCACGGATAGGCGGCGGTCGTTAATCACCATGTTCCGCGGCAGCAACTCAGTCACGCTTGACGCCAGAGGCCGCATGGCACTGCCGGCGCGTTTTCGCCAGGTTGTGCTGGACCACTGCGCCGGCCAGGTCGTCATCACGATTGACATCAGAGAACGGTGCCTCGTCCTTTATCCGTTGCCCGAGTGGGAGCAGATCGAGTCTCAACTGCAGTCGCTCCCCAACGTGCAGTCTTCCTCACGTGACATCCAGAGACTGTTGATCGGGAACGCGACGGATATCGAACTGGATGGGCACGGCCGCGCGCGGATACCGCCGACGCTGCGCGAGTTCGCGGGCCTGGAGAAGCGTCTCATCGTGGCCGGCATCGGCAAGAAGATCGAAATCTGGTCCGAGGAGCGTTGGCACGCCGGCCGGGAGAACTGGTCCGCCGCGGCGCATGAACGGACCTCGGAACTGACCGATTCGGCGGGGCTGGATGCCCTGTCCATCTGATGCGATGCCCCACACACCCGTATTGTTGGACGAAGTCGTGTCGGCCGTGATGACGGACGCTGCGGGCCGGTACGTCGATGCGACCTATGGCGGCGGCGGTCACAGCCGCGCGCTGCTTGCCCGGCTGGCGCCACGGGCGCAGCTCCTGGCGATGGACCGCGATGAGATCGCAGTCTCGAACGCGCGGCGCCTTGCCGAGACGGACTCACGCGTCATGGTCGAGCACGCATCGTTCTCGCGGATTAATGACGTAGCGCGTGCTCGGGGGCTGCATCGGATCAGCGGCGTCATGATGGATATCGGCGTATCCGGGCACCAGCTTGACGAGCCCGACCGCGGCTTCAGCTACATGCGGGACGGGCCACTCGACATGCGGATGGACCGCAAGCAGGGCGTCACCGCCGCGCAATGGCTCAATTCCGCCGACGAGGAAGACCTGGCCGAGGTCTTTCGACGCTATGGCGAGGAACGCCAGGCGGCCCGGGTAGCGCGCGCCGTTGTCAGGAGGCGGCCGTTGGCGAGGACTTTCGATCTCGTGGCTGCGATCCGCGAAGCGGCGATGGGGCGCCAGGTGCACCGCCAGACGCTGGCGCGCGTGTTCCAGGCGGTGCGGATTCACGTCAACGATGAAATCGATCAGCTCGATGAGGGCCTGGACGCTGCGTTCGCGTGTCTCGATTCCGGGGGCCGTCTCGGAGTCATCTCCTTTCACAGCATTGAGCATCGAATGGTTCGCCGCCGTTTCCGGGCCTGGGTCCAGGGTGATCCGGTGCTGAGGCGCGTGTCGATCCGGGGGGAACCCGGAGGGGCCGCCCGGCACGTTGTGCGCAACGCCCGGCCATCGGGCGCGGAGGTCGCCGCCAATCCCCGGGCGCAGAGCGCCATGCTGCAGGTGGTGGAGAAGTGCGCGTGAAGGCGCGTCCGAAGGCAAGAGAGTGGATATTCGGCGCGGTGATCTTCGCATTCGCCGCCGTGTCCGGCGTGCAGGTCGCGAGCAAGTCACACGAGATGCGCGGCGCCTATACGCGGTTGAGTGAAGAGCAGGCGCGGCGCGACGCGTTGCTCGAGGAACACAGCCGGCTGTTGCTCGAGCGGGGCACGCTCTCGTCGTACCGCAACGTGGATCGAATTGCGAACGATGCGCTGTCCATGCATTTCCCGGAGGAGGTCACCTGGATACGGCAGTGAAGTGGCGCCACTACATCCTCGTCGGGTTCTTCATGATCTCGGTCGCTGGACTGCTTGCGCGCGTCGCCTACCTGAGCGTGACCGAGCGGCGGGATTTTCTGAAGCAGCGCGGCGAGGCCATTGCGGTTCGCACCGTGAGCATACCGGCGCATCGCGGAGACATCCGTGACCGGCACGGCGAACTGCTGGCGATCAGCACGCCCGTCCATTCGATCTGGGTCGATCCAAGCAAGACGACACTTTCGGCCGGGGAGTTGGCGGCGGTTGGCGAGGTCTTGAGCGTTTCCCCCGAAGTTCTCCAACGTCGCCTCGCGATGGGCGGAAAGCGATTCGTCTATCTCAAGCGACACGTCAACCCCGCGACCGCCAGGAAGATTGAAGACCTTGGCCTGAATGGCGTGCGATCGCTTTCCGAATACAGGAGGTTCTACCCCGCCGCCGAAACCACGGCGCACGTCGTGGGCATGACGAACATCGATGATGTGGGTCAGGAAGGTATTGAGTACACGTTCAATTCGTTCCTCAAGGGGACGCCGGGCAGCAAGCGGATATTGCTCGACAACAACCGGCGCACGGTCGAAGAACTGGGGTTTCTCCAATACCCGCATTTCGGCGAGGACATCACCGTCAGTCTCGATCTCAGGCTGCAGTTTTCAGCCTACCGGGAACTGAAGTCTGCCGTCGAACACAACAACGCCGAATCGGGTTCGCTGGTGATGCTGGATGCGGAGACCGGCGAAGTCCTGGCACTCGCCAACCAGCCGTCCTACAACCCGAACAATGCCGCGGAGCGGACGTCCAGCGGTGTTCGCAACCGCGCGGTGACCGACACGTACGAGCCGGGATCGACCGTCAAGCCGCTCGCCGCGCTGGCGGCCCTGGAGAGTGGCCGCTACACGCCGTCGACTCAGATAGACACGTCTCCGGGATATGTCTCGGTCGGAAGGAAGTTGATCGAGGATCCCAGCAACCGAGGCGTGCTCACGCTAGCCCAGGTACTGGCGAAGTCGAGCCAGGTGGGCATGACGAAGATAGCCCTGGACTTGCCGGAGGATGCGGTGTTCGACGTCATGGTGCGGGCAGGTTTCGGGGAACCGCCGGGATCCGGTTTGCCTGGAGAGACGTTCGGCGTACTCACCACCCAGGATCTCGACAAGCGGATAGGCCGCGCGACCCTGGCGTACGGGTATGGTGTCACGGTCACCCCGATGCAGCTTGCGCGTTGTTACCAGACGCTCGCTTCGGGCGGCGTGCGGCGTCCGGTGGAAATGCTCCGTCGGACGACCGACCTGGCGGGAATCCGAGTATTCGAAGAACGCCACGTGCGGGACGTGTCGCGGATGCTCGAGCAGGTTGTCAGTACGATGGGGACGGCGCCCAAGGCGAAGGTCCGGGGCTATCGCGTGGCCGGCAAGACAGGGACTACGCGCAAGGTCTCCGATGGCGGCTACGATGAACGGCGGCACGTTGCCCTGTTCGCCGGTTTCGCACCCGCGGCGAATCCGAAGATCGTGCTGGTGGTCGTCATCAATGAACCCCGCGGCACGGCCATCGGCGGCGGCAGCGTCGCCGCGCCGGTGTTCGCGCGGATCATGGCGCGCGCGCTGCGCATCCTCGGGGTGGCCCCCGATCATCTGGATCCATCTGCCGGCGGAGAGGTCGCATGACGTCAGCTAGAACACTAGACGAGTTACTGGGTACGGGTGGCGCAACGGTCGTGACCGGCATCGCCAACGACTCCAGGCGGGTGTCTCCGGGCGACCTGTTCCTCGCCTGCGTCGGCGACGTGGACGACGGGCATCGGCATATAGGCGAAGCCCTCGCGCGCGGCGCGGCGGCGGTGTGTTCCGAGCGACCGGTCGCCGCGAGTGTCCCGAATGTCGTGTTGACCGACCTTCGGGTCCGGCAGGGGGAAATCGCGGCCCGGTACTTCGGCGATCCGAGCGCCGCCCTGACCTGTATTGGCGTCACGGGCACGAACGGCAAGACGACGGTGGCGTATCAATGCGCGTCGCTGCTGGACGATGCGGCCTACATGGGCACCATCGGCTGGGGCCGTGTCTCGCGCCTGTCCCGCACCACGCTGACCACCGAGGATGCGGTCACCGTGCAGCGCCGTCTCGGGGCAATGCGCGGCGAAGGTCACGGGACGGTGGCCATGGAAGTCAGTTCGCACGCGCTGGAGCAGGATCGCGTCGCGGCGGTGCGGTTCGACATCGCGGCGTTGACCAACCTGTCGCGCGACCATCTCGACTACCACGGCACCATGGAGCGGTATGCCGCGGCGAAACGCAGGCTGTTCGAGATGCCCTGCGTCGGCACCGTCATCGTCAACGTCGACGATTCCTTCGGCCGGAGCATCGCGGCGGAATCCGGGGTCGAAACGATCGGCTACGGCGAGTCCGCGAATGCCGAGGTGACCTGGTCGGATACGGGTTTCCATCCGCACGGCATTACCGGCCGCTGGCATACGCCCTGGGGCGACAGCCACTTCTGGCTGCCATCGTATGGCGAGTTCTCACTCTACAACGCCGCGGCAACCCTGTGCGCGGTCTGTGTCGCCGGCAAGCCGCTGGACGAGACGGTGGCGGCGATGCGTTGCATGGTGCCGGTGCCGGGCCGCATGCAGCGCGTGGCGTCACCGAACTGTTCGGCCCCGGCGGTTTTCATCGACTACGCACATACCCCGGCGGCCCTCGTTGCCGCCCTTGCTGCCGTGCGCCGTCATCTCGGCGGCCGGCTCATATGCGTCTTTGGCTGCGGAGGCGATCGCGACCCGGGCAAGCGGCCGATGATGGCGCAAGCCGTCGAGGCGGGGGCGGACGCAGCGATTGTCACTTCGGACAATCCCCGTACGGAAGACCCGGATTCGATCATTGCCGACATCGCCGCCGGGTTCTCGTCGCCGGGTTTCTACAACGTCGAACCGAATCGGCCGGCGGCGGTGAGGTTGGCCATCGAGCGCGCCCGAACCGGCGATGTCGTACTGGTGGCGGGCAAGGGCCACGAAGACTTCCAGGACATCGCGGGAGAGCGAGTCCCGCACAGCGACCTGCGCTTCGCACAAGCCGCGCTGGATGCGCAGGCGGCGTAACACCAATGTTCCTGCGCCTGACCGAGTTCCTGTCCGAATACCTCGGCGTGTTTGGCGTCTTCCAGTACATCACCTTCCGAACGATGGTGAGCGCACTGACCGCGTTGGCGATATCGCTTGCGCTCGGGCCGGTCATGATTCGCAAGCTGGCGCACCTGCAGATTGGCCAGCGCGTCCGCGAGGAAGGGCCGGAGAGTCACCTGCAGAAGGCGGGCACACCGACCATGGGCGGTGCCATGATTCTCGTGACCACGTTGTTGACGACCGTGTTGTGGTGCGACCCGGCCAACCGGCACGTCTGGATCGTGTTGGCTGTCACGCTGTCCTTCGGGGTGATCGGCTGGTACGACGACTACCTAAAGGTGTCGGAGGGCAACGCCAGGGGACTGGCGGCGCGTTGGAAGTACTTCTGGCAATCCGTCGTGGGATTGGCCGCCGCCATCGTCCTGTACGAACTCGCTGCGACGCCGGCCGACACGAGCCTCATCGTGCCGTTCTTCAAGGAG
Organism: Candidatus Azotimanducaceae bacterium; assembly: GCA_965203615.1. GTDB lineage: Bacteria > Pseudomonadota > Gammaproteobacteria > Pseudomonadales > Azotimanducaceae > VXNE01. The sequence continues at coordinate 997,771 of OZ241900.1, read as the reverse complement.
GTGGCCATCCCCCTGGGCATGGGGTTCATCGTTTTCACCTACCTGATGGTCGTCGGCATGAGCAATGCGGTCAATCTGACCGATGGTCTCGACGGCCTCGCCATTCTCCCGGCGGTGATGGTGAGTGCCGGACTGGGGTTCATTGCCTACCTGGCGGGACACATCGAGTTCGCGAACTACCTGCAAATTCCGTATGTCGCCGGTGCCGGTGAGCTGGCCGTGTTCTGTGGTGCGCTCATCGGCTCCGGTCTCGGATTCCTCTGGTTCAACACCTATCCAGCGCAGGTATTCATGGGGGACGTGGGTGCCCTTGCGCTGGGTGCGGCGCTTGGCGTGGTCGCCGTCATCATTCGCCACGAGATCGTCCTGCTCATCATGGGCGGACTGTTCGTGCTGGAAACGGTTTCCGTGATCATGCAGGTGGCGTCGTTCAAGGCCACCGGAAAGCGGGTCTTCCGCATGGCGCCGATCCATCACCACTTCGAGCTGAAGGGCTGGCCCGAACCCCGGGTCATCGTGCGGTTCTGGATCATCGCCCTGGTCCTCGTGCTCGTCGGCTTGTCGACGTTGAAGATCCGATGACCGGGGATCGAACGTTGATCATCGGTCTTGGGGCGACAGGCTATTCCTGCCTCAGGCACCTACATGGGCAAGTGCCGGTCGCCGTCTGCGACACGCGGGATGATCCGCCCTATCGCGATGCCGCGCGGGCGGGCTTTGCCGACGTGGAGGTTCTCGATCCGGCGGCGGTGAAATTCTCCGACTTCGATCGCGCGGTCATCAGCCCCGGAATGGGTCTCGACCACTGTCTCGCCCGGGCGGCACGCCAGGCGGGCCTTCAGATCCTCGGCGACATCGACCTGTTCCTCATGCGCGCGAATGCGCCGGTGATCGCCATCACCGGCACCAACGGCAAGAGCACCGTGGCATCGATGGTCGGGGAACTCCTCGGCCGGGGACAGAACGAAGTCCGCGTCGGCGGAAACCTGGGCGTACCGGCTCTCGACCTGCTCGATTCCGGGGTCGACTGGTACGTGCTCGAGTTGTCCAGCTTTCAGCTCGAGCGCATGGGCGCGGGAACGTTCGATATTGGCGCCGTGCTCAATATCAGCGCGGACCACATGGATCGCCATCGATCGTTCGCCGCGTATCGCGAGGCCAAGCGCCGCGTCTACTGCGGCTGTCGCGCCGCCGTCTACAACGGTCGGGACGGCAATACGCGACCGCCTCCGGGCATTCCCGCCATAGCCCTTGACGAAAGCCCCGACTGGCGCCTGGCGGGGGATGAGCTGATCATCGACGGCGCACGTTTCCCGAAATCGTCGTTTCGGCTCGCGGGTCGTCACAACGCCTACAACGTTCTCGCCGCGTGCGCGATCGCTTCGCTGACCGGCAGCGATTGGCGGCCCGAACACGTGTTTGATTTCGCTGGTCTTCCACACCGTTCGGCATTCGTCGGCCAGGTCGGTTCGGTACGCTGTATCGACGATTCCAAGGCGACCAACGTGGGGGCCTGCTCCGCTGCGCTCGCCGGATTCGGCGAGGAAGAGCCGGACATCGTGCTGATCGCGGGAGGCGACGGCAAGAACGCATCGTTCGAACCGTTGAAGAACCCGGTCGCGCGTTATGCGAAACACGTCGTGTTGATTGGCAGGGACGCCCCGCGGATCGAGGCTGCGCTGGATGGCGTCGTCCCCGTCAGCCGGGCAGGCGACATGGATCGAGCCGTTGCGAAAGCGTTGGCGGCGGCACGCGGCCGCGGCATCGTGCTGTTGGCGCCGGCCTGTGCCAGCTTCGACATGTTCGACGACTTCGAAGCCCGCGGCGATGCGTTCGCGGCGGCGGTCGAGAGAGCGGCAGGTTCCCATGGATGACCGTTTCGGCACGACCGTACTGATGGCGTGGTTTGCCGCGCTCGCCGCCGGCGCCGTGATGGTGGCGTCGGCGGCCACGTCAGACGCGTATATCGCCAGGCATTGCGTATTCGTCGCGGCGGCGCTCGTGGTCTTCGCGGCAATCGCGAAAGTGCCGTTGCACGTCTGGGAGTCCTTGCATCGCTGGTGCCTGGTCGCGGCCATCGCCGTGTGCGCCCTGGTGCTCGTTCCGGGGATCGGCCTCGAGGAAGGCGGCGCGCACCGGTGGATCTGGCTCGGCGCGTTCACGGTGCAACCTTCGGAGGCGGCCAAGTTCCTGTTGACGATCTATCTCGCGGCGTACTTTGCGCGCGCCGGAGACAATGTGCGGAGCGACATATGGTCGTTCCTGCGACCGCTCGCGTGGGCCGGCGTTCTCGCGGGACTGGTGTTGATCGAACCCGACTTCGGCACAACCCTGCTGTTGGCGCTCCTGACGGGCGGGCTCATGTTTCTGGCGGGGGCGCGCCTGCGCCACTTTCTCGGCGTGGCCGGGGCGGCGGCGGTCGCCCTCATCGTTCTCCTGCGCCTGGAAGTCTACAGGGAGGAGCGCCTGGTGGCGTTTCTGGACCCCTGGTCCCTGCCCCATGGCGGCGGCTACCAGTTGACCCAGGCGCTCATCGCCTTCGGGCGCGGCGAATGGTTCGGCGTTGGCCTGGGCGAGGGGGTGCAGAAACTCTCCTACCTGCCGGAAGCGCACAACGACTTCATCTTTGCGGTCGTTGCGGAAGAACTCGGATTGATCGGCGCCGGCGCCCTGTTCCTGCTGCTCGCGTTTCTCGTGCTCTGCACCTTCTCCATCGCGCGCACCGCCGCGGACCAGGGAAGGATGTTCGGAGCGTACCTGGCCTACGGCGCCGGCCTCGTGATCGGCGCACAGGTGCTGATCAATGTCGGCGTCAATACCGGCGTCCTGCCGACCACCGGGCTGACCCTGCCATTCATCAGTTTCGGCGGCAACAGCCTGCTGGTGTGCGCCGGGCTCATGGCGCTGGCCTTCAGGACGCACCTGGAGGGCGACGGGCGTGCGAGTGCCTCGCCCGTGGCCCGGCGCCGCTCGTCGCCCAGGCAACAACCGCGCCGGGCCGCTCGCGCTCCCCGGACACGTCTGTCCCATGCGAGTGCCCCACAGTCGGCGCCTTCGGCTTCGCCTGTGGCCCGGCCCCGCTCGTCGCCCATGGACCAAGCGCCCCCGGTCGCTGGCGCTCCCCGGAGGCGTTTGTTCCATGCGAGTGCCCCACAGTCGGCGCCTTCGGCTTCGCCTGTGGCCCGGCCCCGCTCGTCGCCCATGGACCAAGCGCCCCCGGTCGCTGGCGCTCCCCGGACACGTCTGTCCCATGCGAGGCGCTGAGATGGAATCGAAGATGCGGCGCGTCAGGAGCATTCACTTTGTCGGCATCGGCGGTTCCGGCATGTGCGGCATTGCGGAAGTGCTCATGAACCAGGGCTATGCCGTTACCGGTTCGGACATCGTGCGCTCCGCCAACACGGAACGCCTGGCGAGACTGGGGGTTCCCATCAACATCGGTCATGACGGCGACAGCGCTGGCAATGCCGATGTAGTCGTGGTCTCCGCCGCGATCGGCGAAGACAACCCCGAGGTGGTCATGGCTCGCGAGCTGCGCGTGCCCGTGGTGTCGCGGGCGACGATGCTCGGCGAACTCATGCGCTACAGGCATGGCATCGCGGTCGCCGGCACCCACGGCAAGACGACCACGACAAGCCTTGTCACCGCGATCCTTCAACGCGCCGGGCTGGACCCCACCTATGTGATCGGTGGGTTGCTCAAGAGCGAAGGCCGCAACGCCCGGCTCGGCGCCGGACGGTACATCGTCGCGGAGGCGGACGAGAGCGATGCTTCGTTCCTGTTTCTCCAGCCGATGGTGGTCGTCGTAACGAATATCGACCGCGACCACCTGTCGTCCTACCGCAACGACTTCGAGCGGCTGAAACGCGGCTTTCTCGACTTCGTCGGCCGGTTGCCGTTCTACGGTGTGGCGGTCCTGTGCATCGACGACGACAACGTGCGTTCGATGATCGGCGATTTCGCCCGCCCCGTTCTGACCTACGGCATGCGGGACGACGCGGACTTTCGGGCGGTGGACGTGGTCGCGAGCGGGATGCGCTGGACCTTCAGGGCGATGCGGTCGAACGGCGCGGACCTCGAGATCGAACTGCCCATGCCGGGCCTGCATAACGTCCTGAACGCGCTCGCGGCGATTGCGGTCGCAACGGAAGAAGGGGTTTCCGACGACCACATCATCGATGGGCTCCGACGTTTCAGGGGCGTCGGCAGACGGTTTGAAGTCGCGTCGCGCCGGGTGAACGGCAAGTTCATCACGCTGGTCGACGACTATGGGCATCACCCCACGGAAGTGCGGTCGGTGATCGAAACGGCCCGCAGCGTCTGGCCCGAACGGCGCCTGGTGATGGTCTATCAGCCCCATCGGTACACGCGCACCCAGGAACTGTATGACGACTTCGTCAAGGTGCTGCCGCTCGTGGACCTGTTGCTGGTCTTGGAGGTGTATGCGGCCGGCGAGGACATGATCGCGGGTGCCGACGGCAGGGCGCTGTGTCGTGGCGTTCGGCGTTTCGGGGGCATGAATCCGCTGTTCGCGGAAACGCCGGAAGAGGCGCTGGAACTGTTGGGATCGCTGCTCCGGGACGACGACGTGCTGATCGTTCAGGGGGCGGGGAATGTGAGCCGGGTTTCCCGGGGACTGGAGGAGTCGAGCAATGCGGCGTGAATCGTTTGTGCCCGTCAGGTCTTTGATTGCGGCCTTGATGATGACAGCGGTCGTGGGAATGGCGACGGCCGTCGTATGGCGTTACCTCGAGGCTCCGGTCGAATTCGTGAGGATCGCGGGAGAGTTGACCGACATCGAGCGGCAGGAGATCCGCGCCGCGGTGATCGACACCCTGGACTCGGCCGTCACCGGCGTAGTCGATGTGGTCGAGGCGATCGAAGCCCTCGGCTGGACCAGGGATACGCGCGTGAGTCGAACCGGACCGGGCGTGATTGACGTATCGGTCAGGCGAGAGCCGCTCGCGGCACGTTGGGGCAACGCGGAATTCGTCACGACCGGGGGAGAAGTCGTCGGTGCACCGGGATTGCCGGTCGCGGAGGAAGCGCTCCCGAAATTGTCCGGAACGCTCTTCACCAGCGCCGAGACGATGCAGGTCTACGGCAAGTTGAACGCCCGGCTGGCGGATGTCGGACTGGCGTTGAAGTCGCTTCAGGAGACCGAGGTCGGCGGCTGGGAGTTGATTCTGGAGGACGACGTGACCGTGATGCTTGGTGCGGAAGACATCAACGGGCGTCTCGAGCGCGTGCTCGCGGTCTACGCGGACGCGCTGGACCATCAGATGGGAAGGGTTGATCGAATCGATGCGCGCTATGGCAGTGGCGTAGCTGTTCGTTGGCGAGACGAACTAGCGGAAGAAGCCCTTGCATGGAACACAAGGTGAGGGGTCGTGTTTGCGACCGTGTGCGGTTGTTCATGTGTAACGAGCGGGGCACTGCTGGCGAGCAATTAGCGAAGCGAGGAACCAATTGTGGCGGATAACGGCAAACGGAAGATCATCGGGCTTGACATAGGCACCAGCAAGGTGGCCTCCCTCGTGGGTGAGGTCGCACCGGATGGCGGAGTCGAGGTTGTCGGAATCGGTTCGCATCCTTCGACCGGGCTGAAGAAGGGCGTGGTCGTGGATATCGAATCCACCGTCCAGTCGATTCGGCGGGCGGTGGAGGAAGCGGAGTTGATGGGCGGTTGCAGAATCGATTCCGTCTACGCCGGCATTGCCGGCAGCCATGTGCAGAGCCTGAATTCTCACGGGATCGTCGCGATAAGCGACAACGAAGTGCAGCAGCAGGATGTCGACCGGGTGATCGATGCCGCCGGCGCGGTGGCGATCCCGGCGGATCAGAAGATCCTGCACGTGCTCACCCAGGAGTACGTCATCGACAGCCAGGAGGGCGTGAAGGAACCCCTCGGCATGTCGGGCGTGAGAATGGAAGCAAAGGTTCACCTCGTAAGCTGCGCCGTAAACGCCGCGCAGAACATAGAGAAGTGCATCGAGCGCTGCGGCCTTGCCGTGAACGAAGTGATCCTGGAGCAACTGGCGTCGAGCTATTCCGTCCTGACGGAGGACGAGCGGGAACTGGGAGTCTGCCTGGTCGACATCGGTGGCGGAACCACCGACATCGCCGTCTTCACCGAAGGCGCGATTCGACACACGGCCGTGATCCCCATCGCCGGCGCGCAGATCACCAATGACATCGCGATGGCGCTTCGGACACCGAGCAGGCATGCCGAGGAGATCAAGATCAAGTATGCATGCGCCCTGACGAGGCTCGTGCATCCCGACGAGACCATAATGGTTCCGGGCGTCGGGGAGAAACCGCGCCGCGACTTGCCGCGCCACGCGCTGGCCGAGGTCGTGGAGCCGCGCTACGAGGAGTTGTTCACGCTGGTCAGGACGGAACTGCGGCGTAGCGGGTTCGAGGAGATGCTGGGCGCCGGGATCGTGTTGACCGGCGGATCCTCGAAGATGGAGGGCGCCGTCGAGCTGGCGGAAGAGATCTTCGGCATGCCGGTCTCCGTCGGGACTCCGAGAGCCGTGGAAGGGCTGCCCGACATCGTTCGCAATCCCATCTACGCGACCGGCGTGGGATTGCTCGTATACGGGCAGCAGCGTGAGAACGGTGGCCATAACGGCAAGGCCGGCTCGCGCGGGATTTTCAGCCGCATAGGCAAGTGGTTCGGCGAAAACGTCTGAACTTATCCAGGAAAACAATGAGGAGCAGGTAGATGTTTGAACTTGTGGACAGCACCCCCGAGAGCGCGATCATCAGGGTGATTGGCGTCGGCGGAGGCGGTGGCAATGCGGTGCAGCACATGCTGAAGCATCACGTGGACGGCGTGGATTTCGTCGCCGCCAACACGGATGCGCAAGCGCTGAAGAGCGTCAACGCCAACACGATTCTCCAGCTTGGCGCCTCGGTCACCAAGGGGCTGGGCGCGGGCGCCAATCCCGAGATCGGGAGACAGTCGGCCCTCGAGGACCGGGAGCGAATCGCCGAGATACTCGAAGGCGCGGACATGGTCTTCATCACCGCCGGAATGGGCGGTGGCACGGGGACGGGCGCGGCGCCCGTCGTTGCGGAGGTGGCCAGGGAACTCGATATCCTCACGGTCGCCGTGGTGACCCGGCCGTTCTCGTTCGAGAAACGCACGCAGACTGCGGAAAAGGGCATCCAGGAACTCGAGCGGCACGTGGATTCCCTGATCGTCATTCCGAACGACAAGCTTCCTTCCGTACTCGGCGAGAAGACGCTGGTGCTGGAAGCGTTCGCGGCGGCGAACGATGTCCTGCTCGGTGCGGTCCAGGGAATCTCGGACCTGATTATCCGGCCCGGACTGGTGAACACGGATTTCGCGGATGTGCGCACGGTCATGTCCGAGATGGGCAAGGCGATGATGGGGACCGGCCGGGCCATCGGCGAGACTCGTGCCCGGGAGGCGGCGGAGGCCGCGATTCGCTGTCCGCTGCTCGAAGACATCGAGCTCGAGGGAGCGCGCGGCGCCCTCGTCAACGTGGTCGCGGGACCCAATCTCAATCTCGCCGAGGTATACGAGGTGGGCAACACGGTGGAAGAGTTCACCTCGAAGGAATGCAAGGTGGTTCTCGGAATGGTCGTTGATCCGGAGTGGGGCGACGATCTGAAGGTGACCGTGGTCGTGACGGGTCTCAGCGACACGGACGAGGGTCCTGCCGTCGTCGAGGAGAAGGTTGCCGCCGCGCGCGCCGACGAACCGGTTGACTATGCGGATTTCGATCTGCCGACGTATCGACGCAAGGGCGAGGCATGGCGCGGCAGCCGCGTCGCCGAGCCCGAAGATGCGGCGGATGAGAGCTACCTCGACATCCGGGCGTTCCTGGACCGGACGAAGCAGTAGGAGTCCCGATGGCCAACTACGTTCCAACACCGGTCCAGTGGGTCCGCGAGCAGGTCGAACTCTACGAAAGCAGTGGCGGGACGAAAGGCACGGAGCTGCGTGACACGGGCCTGCCCTGCATCATCGTGACCCACAGGGGCAACAGGACCGGCGCCATCCGAAAGACGCCGCTCATGCGCGTCAAGGATGGCGACAGCTACGTGCTGGTGGGCTCCATGGGCGGCGCGCCCAGGAACCCGGTGTGGGTCTACAACCTGCGCGCCGACGGAAATGTCGAGATTCGGGACGGGACGGAGGTTTTCAGGATGCGCGCGCGGGAGGTCGAAAGCGCCGGCGAGCGCGCGCGGGTGTGGGCCGTCGCCGTGGCGGCATTCCCGCCTTACGAGGACTATGGGAAGAGGGCCGCAGCCACCCGGACCATCCCCGTCTTCATCGCGGAGCCCGTGTAGCGGAGACCGTCAGCCGAATTCCTTTGCCAGCGCCGCGATGTGCGCCGGCGTGGTGCCGCAGCAGCCGCCGACCAGGAGCACGCCGCCGTCGGTCCATCGCCGCGCGTGTTCGACCAGGCGCTCGGGCGTCGCATCGATATCGAACGACCACGTGGGCGGAGTAGATTTTCCGACTTCCGGGTAGACGCCGATGGGGCCGGTCCAGCGCTCCCGCACCATCGCGATCGCCCGCGGTACGGCGCCGACATCGCTGTGCATGATGTTGACCACGCTCGGACCCATCGGGATGAGCGTGTCGAGCGGACGGGCGAAATCGATGTTGGGCAGGTTGAAGCTCACAAGCCCGTTTCCGCCGGCGCGTTGCCTGCAGCTCACTCCCAGCCAGACGGGAAGGCCGGTCTCGAGCGCCGCCTGCATGGCACGAGCCGCATGCCGGGTGTCCTGCATCATCTCCAGTGCGATGATGTCCACCCCGCTGTCCGCGAGAACCGTTGCGAGTTCCCTGAGCCCGGTCAACTCGATGTCGGGATCGGGATAGTTGGCGGCGTCCATTCCCGGCGGCAGGTTCGAGATCGATCCGGCGATGGCGATGTCCCTGCCGGACGCGTCGCGAGCCTGGATCGCAAGTCGCACTGCGTTGCGGTTGATGTTCTCGAACTCCCGCCCGAGGCCCGCCGGCTCCAGCAGGAACCGGGTGGTCCCGAACGTATTGGTGATGATCACCTCGGCCCCCGCGGCGATGTAGTCCTCGTGTACCGCCCGCACCACCTCGGGGTGGCTGTGCACGGCCAGTCCAGACCAGGCCGCCCGGCTCATCGGCACGCCCCGTCGCTTGAGTTCGGAACCCGTGCCGCCGTCCATGACAACGATCTGGTTGTTTTGGAGTTTTTCCCGCCAGGACACGATGTGGTTCTCACATGCCTACAAGGGAAGACACAGCTTGGGCTTGCGCTCGCGCCGGGAATGCTAAAAGCGAGTCCGGCACTTGGTCAACTGCTGGCGGGAGGTGGCGCTGGCCGGTAGTCTGTGCGCCGCATGAAGATGGAGATTCTCGACTACGACCACGACCGCGACTTCGAAGCCGCAAAGCGCATCATGTACGAGGTGGGCTGGCTCGAGAACGAGGACGAGGCGAAGTTGTTCGAGGCGGAAGCCCGGGCCTCGCGCGGGGCGGTCTTCCCGATCGACGGCCAGGCCGAGTGCGTGGTCTTCACGGTTCCGGGAACCCTGCGCCACGGCGATACCGATACTGGAAATGCTGGCCCTGATCAGGTCGCTGGGCGACCAGGTGTATTCGTTGGCGATGAAGGAGCCGCCGGAGATCCAGCTCCAGGACCTGCTCGAACAGCCGCTGCGCAGCCGCGGCATCAGCAGGGGTTCGAGGCACGCGGGAGAGCACACGACCAGGGCCCATGCCCAGGTACGTATCCTCGATCTGGCCGGGTGCCTCGCGAAGACGCATCTCGACGCCGAGAGCGTGACCTTCAACCTGAAACTCTCGGACCCGGTGGCGGAACACCTGCAGGCCGGGACACGTTGGCGGGGCGTCGCCGGGGATTACATCGTCACATTGGGCGAAGACTGCGCGGCGGAGCGGGGCGAGTCGAGCAGGCTCGCGACGCTGCACGCCTCGGTCGGCGCGTTCAGCCGCCTCTGGTTGGGGGTGCGCGCGGCGTCAAGCCTGGCGGTGACGGATCAGTTGCGTGGCGATGGCGATTTGCTCAGGGAACTCGACCGCGCGCTGCGGCTGCCGAAGCCCCAGGTTGGCTGGCCCTTCTGAAGCTTTTCCGCGAGGCGATTGCCGCCCCGCTCGAACGACATTCCGCCTGGCCGCGTCGTTCTTATCGGGTGGCTCGAATGCTGACCTCCTCGACATTCGCGAAGTCCGCCAACCGGCGCAACGCCGGCAACAGTTCCGGCACCCGAAAGCGCAGGCGGGTCGCCCAGGCGGCGCTGCTGGCGTGTACCGTCAGCCTGTTGCTGCGAATGTTCGCGACCTCGAAGCGCTGCGCCTCCTCCGGGGGCAGCAGGGCACGAAACTGGTCGGTCCACGATGCCCGCAGCTCGGCGCGGTTCACCAACCTCCCAAGCTGATGCGCCGCGGAGTTTCGCCGCGAATGGCGATTATCGAGGATTTCATCTATGTTACGGACGGGCATCCGCGTGGATTCGATGAAAAAGACGATTCACATCATAGCTTCCGGCGACGGTCACCGTCGACTTCGCGCGGTCACCATCCCGCAGGCGCCGGTGATTGGATTTGCCGTCTTTCTTGGCCTGTTCGTCCTCGTCAACGTCGCCCTTTTTTTTCGCCACGGATCGATCCAGGCCCTGAACCAGGCGACCGTGTCGAGCTGGAATGATCGGCTCGGCCAGCAGCGCGGCGAGATCGATCGGCTTTCGCAAAAGGCGGGGGAACAGGTGCTCGCCGCGGGTCGGAAACTCGCGGGCATGGAGGCACGCATGTTGCGCATGGAAGCCCTCGCGGAACGCGTGTCGGAAATGCCGCAGGTTGCCGGCCTGAGTGACGGTGAGTTCCGCTTCGACGTGCCTGCGGCGACAGGCGGTCCGGAGGCCGGCCTGGGCGGCGGGGGCGTTACCGCATCGGACTACTTCGCCAGGATCGATCAGTTGTCGGCGGAACTGAGGATGCGCGAACGCGAAATGAAGATGCTCGAATCGATGCTCGCGCAGGGCAGCTTCAGGGACCAGATCGTGCCCGGCGGCGGGCCGCTGGACGGCGGCTGGATCTCCTCGCGCTATGGCTCGCGCATCGACCCCATATCGGGACAGCCGGCGTGGCATCAGGGCGTCGACTTCAGCGGCAGGCCGGGCAGCGAGGTCAAGGCCGTTGCCGGCGGGGTCGTCACGTTCGTCGGAACCTCGGGCGCGTACGGCCAGATGGTCGAAATCGAACACGGCGAAGGCATCTCCACGCGCTATGCGCACCACGAATCGGTCCAGGTCGAACCCGGCGATATCGTCAAGAAGGGCCAGGCGATCGCCCGTCTCGGAAGCACCGGCCGCACCACCGGGCCCCACGTCCACTTTGAAGTTCTGAGAGACGGTCGTCGTTTCGACCCCGCAGAGTACCTGGCGCCGCGCTGACGCTCCACTTGTGCAGCATGTGCCGCACGTAATTTGAGACATCGCCTACCGGGATAGCGGAGGGATACCGTATGCGCGGCCCCGCCAGGTGCATATCGTACCGGCGATGCCGCCGCTGTTCCGCAAAGAAGTACTCGAGGCGCAACGCCAGCGCCTGCACGGAGACGTCCTGATCGTCACGCCGCTATCCATCGCCGTGGTGACGGGGTGGTTGTTGGTGGCTTTGGTGGCCGTCGGGACATTCGCGTTTCTGGGCACCTACGCCCGGGCGGAGCGCGTACCGGGCTACCTGGTGCCGACCAAGGGCCTGGTGAGGGTGGCGCCGTCCCGTTCGGGTGTCCTGCGCGATGCCCGCGTGGGCGTGCGCGATGAGGTCGAGGCGGGACAGGTGCTCGCCGTGGTGCAGAGCGAAGCGCCGTCGCTTGCCGGCGACACCGCCGCTGCCATAGCCCTGCAGTCGCTTGGCGACCAGGAGCAACTGCTCGAGCGCCAGATACGTCTCGAAGAGGACCGGCTGACGCGGGAACGTTCGCGGCTCCAGGCCGCGCGGGACAACCTGGACGCGCAGATCGCGTCCTTTGAAGAGCAGCGCGAGTTGCAACGCGAGATCACGGGATCGGCGCGCTCGGCGTTCGAAAAGGTCCACGCGATGCTGGAGCGAGGCTTCATCTCGGTTGTCGAATCGGAGCGGCGAAGGCAGGCCTGGCTCGCCCATCACCTGGAAGAGAAACGGCAGGGCCGGCAGTTGACCGAGTTGCGCGCGCGCCTGACCGACATCGACCACCAATTGGCGATGTTCCCGCAGGAGGTTGCGCTGCGGGTGTCCAGACTGGAGAGCCAGCTTGCGGACATCGAGCAACGCGAAGCGGAGCTCGAGGGGCGGCGCGCATACGTGGTCAAGGCCCCGGTTGCGGGCACTATCGCCTCGATTCGCGACCTTCCCGGTGCGATCGTTTCGCCGCAAAGGCCATTCGCCTCGATACTGCCCGCCGGTAGCGAACTCGAGGCGGAACTCTTCGTTCCCAGCAGGGCGGCGGGGTTCGTCGCAACGGGGCAGTCCGTTCGCCTGCTGTATGCGGCATTTCCCCACCAGCGATTTGGCACCCACGACGGGGTGATCCGCTACATTGCGCCGACGATCACCCCTGCCGCGGAAGCGGATGTCCCGTTCAATCTCGCGGAACCCTCCTATCGGGTTGCGGTGCGGCTCGACTCGCAGGAAGTGATGGCCTTTGGTCACAGCTTCAGCCTCCAGCCCGGCATGTTGCTGGAAGGCAACATCATCCTGGAGCGGCGTTCGTTTTTCAGTTGGTTGACGGAACCGTTCCGGGCGGTGCGCTATTGATGGCTAGAGAGGATCTCAAGCTCCTCAACTTCGGGGCGCGAAAGCTGCCGATCATCCGTCAGAACGAAGCCACGGAGTGCGGCCTGGCATGCCTCGCGATGGTGGCGGGATTCCATGGGTTCAAGACGGACACGGCGGCGCTCAGACGACGTTTTCCCACCAGCGCGGCTGGCGTGACGTTGTCCGCGATCATGGAGATGGCCGCGCGCCTGAACATGGGTTGCCGGGCGCTCAAGGTGCCGCTCGAGGACATTCGGAAGGTTCAGACCCCCGCCATCATCCACTGGGACCTGAACCACTTCGTCGTGCTGAAGTCCGCGCGCGCGAAATCGATGGTTGTCCACGATCCCGCGTCCGGCGCCCGGCGATACACGCGAGAGACGTTCTCGAAGCACTTCACGGGGGTGGCGCTGGAACTCCACCCAACGAAGCAGTTCGAGAAGGCCGAGGAGAGCGCCAGACTGCGTCTGAACCACCTGTGGACCCGCATTCGCGGTCTCAAGCGGACGTTGGTGCAAGCCCTGGTGCTGTCGGCGGTCCTGCAGTTGTTCGTGCTGGTCAGCCCGTTCTATCTGCAACTGACGGTGGACGAGGTGCTGGTGAAGTTCGATGCCGACCTCCTCTTTGTGCTCGCCTTCGGGTTTGGCGCGCTTGCCGTTCTGAACGCCATTGCGGGACTGCTCCGCGGCTATGTGCTGCTCTATTTCGGCAACATGCTGAACTACCAGATGGTGTGCAATCTCTTTGCCCACCTGGTCGGGTTGCGGGCGGACTTCTTCGAAAAGCGTCACATGGGCGACATCGTGTCGCGATTCGGTTCCGTAGGTCCGATCCGGTCGCTTTTTACGGAGGGTCTCGTCGCAACGGCGATCGACGGGGTGATGGCGATCGCGACGCTCGTCATGATGTTCGTGTACAGCTCCGCGCTCGCCTCGATTGCCCTGGTTGCCCTGGCGCTATACCTGGTTCTGCGCATCGTTTCCTATCCGCCGCTGCGCCAACGGAGCGAAGACGCCATCGTCTACCACGCCCGGGAACAGTCGTTCTTCATGGAGACCGTGCGCGGGATTCTGAGCATCAAGCTCTTCGGACGGGAGACGGACAGGAGACGGGCGTGGCAGAACCGCTTCGCCGACGCCGTCAACGCTGACGTGCGCGTACAGAAGCTCAGCATCTGGTTCGCGCTCGGCAACAACATGATCTTCGGCATCGAGCACGTCGTGCTGATCTACGTTGCGGCGAAGATGACCCTCGGCGCGGAGTTCACGGTGGGCATGATCTTCGCGTACATGGCGTACAAGCGGCAGTTCACCGACAAGGCCATCGCGTTGGTCGAACGCCTGATCGAGTTCCGAATGCTGGAGCTGCATCTTTCCCGCATCTCGGACATCGCCCTTGCGGAGCAGGAACCCGCCGCGTTGCCGTCGACCGCGAGCCGTGGCGACGATCCATTGCGCGGTGCCCTGTGTCTCGATGGAGTTTGTTTCCGTTACGGCGATGCCCTGCCGGACGTGCTCGGCGGAGTCAGCATCGACATCGCCGCCGGTGAGACCATCGCCTTCGTGGGGTCTTCGGGCAGCGGCAAGACAACCCTGATGAAGATCATGCTGGGTCTGTTCGAGCCCACCGCGGGCCGGGTCCTGGTCGACGGGCGGACTCTCGTGGACGTCGGCGTCGGAGAGTACCGCCGGCATGTCGGGTCGGTGATGCAGGAGGATGCGCTGTTCGCGGGATCCATCGCCGAGAACATCGCGTTTTTCGACTCGGAAATCGACATGGCGCGCGTTGTGCATGCGGCCACGCTGGCGTGCATTCACCGCGAGATCATCGCGAAGCCGATGCAGTATGAAACGCTCGTGGGCGATATGGGCTCGGCGCTATCCGGGGGCGAAAAGCAGCGCGTCATGCTCGCGCGGGCGTTGTATCGCCGGCCGAGGATCCTGTTCATGGACGAAGGGACGTCCAGCCTGGATGTCGCGACCGAGCGCGATGTCAACGCGTCGATCAGGTCGCTCGGCATCACGCGCATCATCGTCGCGCACCGGCCGGAGACGATCCGGACGGCGGACCGGGTGGCCGCCCTGGTCGACGGCAGGCTCGCCTCGGTGAAGGCCACCGCGTCAAGCGCCGGTCAAAACCGGTAAAATCACGCACAATTCTCAAGGTCGCATTGCGATGGACGTCGGACTCTTCCAGAAAGTCTTCGGTACGAAGAACACGCGCGAGCTCAAGCGCATGCAGAGGACCGTGGCCAGGGTCAATGCGCTGGAGCCGTCGGTTCGGGAGCTTTCGGCTGCCGGCCTGAAAGCCAAGACGGCGGAGTTCAAGGACGCGCTGGCGTCGGGCGCCACCATCAACGCCATCCTGCCCGAGGTGTTCGCCGTTGCGCGCGAGGCATCGCGGCGCACCCGCGACATGCGCCATTTCGATGTGCAGATCATCGGCGGCATCACCCTGCACGAAGGTCGCATCGCGGAGATGCGCACCGGCGAGGGCAAGACCGTGGTGGCGGTCCTCGCGGCCTACCTCAACGCGCTCGCCGGCAACAGCGTGCACATCGTGACCGTCAACGACTACCTGGCGCGCCGCGACGCCACCTGGATGGGTCCGATCTACGAGGCGCTCGGCATCAGCGTGGGGGTCGTGCAATCGGGCCAGGATGCGATGTCGAAACGCGACGCCTACCAGGCGGACGTCACCTACGGCACGAACAACGAGTTCGGCTTCGACTACCTGCGGGACAACATGGCCTTCAGGGCGGAGGACAAGGTCCAGCGTTCGCTGGATTTCGCCATCGTCGACGAGGTGGACTCGATACTGATCGACGAGGCCCGCACACCCCTCATCATTTCCGGGCCGGCCCAGGAGAGCACGGAGCTGTACGTCACGATCAACCGGCTCGCGCCGCGGCTCAAGCAGCAGGAGATGGTCGAATCGGATCTGCCGGCGCGGTTCGGCGGCGAGGAGGTGGAGGACACGGGCGACTTCTTCATCGACGAGAAGAACCGGCAGGCCGAACTGACCGAGCGGGGACACGGTTTCGTCGAGGAAGAACTGATCCGCCTCGGCCTGCTCGCGGAAGGCGAGAGCCTCTACGCGCCCGCGCATCTCGGACTGCTGCACCACGTCCACGCCGCGCTGAAGGCGCATGCGCTCTTCAAGCGGGACGTGCACTACATGGTGCAGAACGGCGAGATCGTCATCGTCGACGAGCACACCGGCCGCGCCATGCCGGGCAGGCGCTGGTCGGAGGGCATCCACCAGGCGATCGAGGCGAAGGAGGGGCTTTCGATCCAGAACGAGTCGCAGACTCTCGCCTCGACCACGTTCCAGAACTACTTCCGCCTGTACGGCAAGCTTTCCGGGATGACCGGCACGGCGGATACGGAGGCGTTCGAGTTTCGCCAGATCTACGGGCTCGATGTCGTCGTCATTCCGACCCACGCGCCGATGATTCGGGACGACCGCAACGATCTCGTCTACCTGACCACGGACGAGAAATACGACGCCATCGTCGAGGACATCAACGAGTGCATCGAGACCGGGCAGCCGGTGCTCGTCGGCACCACGTCCATCGAGTCCTCGGAACGGCTGTCGGGGGAGCTTCAGCGGCGCAAGATCCGCCACAGCGTGCTGAACGCGAAACAACACGAACGGGAAGCGGAAATCGTCGCCCAGGCGGGCCGCGCCGGCGTCGTCACCATCGCCACGAACATGGCGGGCCGAGGCACGGACATCGTTCTCGGCGGAAACCTGGAAGTCGAACTCGAAGCCGCGGCGGAATCCGAGAAAGAGAGCATCCGTGCAAGTTGGCAGGATCGCCACGAGGCCGTCGTGGAGGCTGGGGGCCTGCACATCATCGGCACCGAACGGCACGAGTCGAGACGCATCGACAACCAGCTTCGCGGCCGTTCGGGACGTCAGGGCGACCCGGGCTCGTCGCGTTTCTACCTGTCGATGGAAGACAACCTCATGCGCATCTTCACCACGGACCGGATGCGCGGCTTCATGCAGAACCTCGGGTTGGAGAAGGGCGAGGCCATCGAGGCGCGCATGGTGAGCAACTCCATCGAGAAGGCGCAGCGCAAGGTGGAGGGCCGCAACTTCGACATCCGCAAGAATCTCCTGGAGTACGACGATGTCGCCAACGACCAGCGCCAGGTGGTCTATCGGCTGCGCAACGACCTCATGGGGACCGCCGACCTGTCGGAGGCCATTGAGACCATCCGCGACGACGTTGTCGAGGACCTGATCGACGGCTTCGTTCCGCCGCAGAGCATCGAAGACCAGTGGGACATCGAGGGGCTCGAAAAGGCGCTGGCCGCGGAACTGAACTCCACCCAGCCGATCACGCGTTGGCTGGAGGAGGACGACGCGCTGAGCGAAGAACCCCTGCGCGACAAGATCCGCGGACAGCTCACGGAAGAGTACGAGCGCAAGGAGATCGAGTGGCGCGCCCAGGGTATCGACATGCGCCTGATCGAGAAGCAGATCATGCTGACGGTCCTCGACCAGAAGTGGAAGGAACACCTCGCGACCATGGATCACCTGCGGCAGGGAATCCACTTGCGGGCGTACGCGCAGAAGCAGCCGAAACAGGAGTACAAGAGGGAAGCGTTCGGACTGTTCCAGGAGTTGCTCGACAACATCAACCGTGACGTCGTGAGGCTGCTGTCCAGGGTCCAGCTCGAACATGAGCAGGACGTGGAAGAGATGGAACGCCGCCGCCGGGAGGAGCAGGCGCGGCGCATGCGTTTCCAGCACGCTGAGTCCACGGCGCTCGATGGCCAGGCGGATGGGCGTGCCGAGGCCCGGCGACCCGAAACGTTTGTCAGGGAAGAACGCAAGGTGGGCCGCAACGAACGTTGCCCGTGCGGCTCGGGCAAGAAATACAAGCACTGTTGCGGCAAGGCGGCCTGAGATGGCCGTCAACCTGCCGCCGCCCGGAGAGTTGAGAGCGGTCCCGGGAATCCGTATCGGGACGGCGTCAGCCGGCATCAAGTATCGCGACCGTGACGACCTTGCCCTGTTCGCTCTCGAGCCGGGCGCCAGTGTCGGCGGCATATTCACCCGGAGCAGCTTTCGCGCGGCACCGGTTGTGGTCGCGGCAGAGCGGTTGGGCGCCGCCCGGGGCCTGGTGGTCAACAGCGGCAACGCCAACGCCGCCACCGGAGAGCGTGGATTGGCGGATGCGCGGTCGAGCTGCGCGCTTGCGGCGAAAGTCCTTGGATGCGGTGCGAACGAGGTGTTGCCGTTCTCCACCGGCGTGATCGGTGAATTCCTGCCGATGGATCGCGTGGCCGAGGGAATCGGGCAGGCGGGAAACGCGCTCCGCGACGATGCCTGGCTGTCCGCCGCGCGGGCCATCATGACGACCGACACGCAGCCGAAGGCCGTGTCCGGCCGCTTCGACATCGGCGGCTCGCACGTGACCGCCACGGCCATCGTCAAGGGATCGGGCATGATCCGGCCGGACATGGCGACGCTCCTCGCGTTCCTCGGCACCGACGCGGCGCTTTCCGCCGAAGCGGTGCAGGCCCTGGCGCGGGACCTGGGCGAACGCAGCTTCAACCGATTGACGATAGACGGCGACACCTCGACCAACGACTCTTTCGTCGTTGCCGCGACGGGCCGCGCCGGCGTCGGCGACGGGCACTACGACGCCCTGCTTGACGCGCTGACACCGCTGGTGGTCGACCTTGCGGAGCGCACCGTGCGCGACGGCGAGGGTGCGACGAAGTTCGTCACCGTGACGGTGCAGGGCGGAGCATCCGCCGACGAATGCTTGCGCGCGGCCTATACCGTCGCGCACTCGCCCCTGGTCAAGACGGCTTTGTTTGCCGGCGATCCCAACTGGGGCCGGTTCTGCATGGCGATCGGCCGCGCCGGCATCGACGGTCTCGACCCGGCGGGCGTGTCACTCCACCTCGACGACGTCTGTGTCGCGGACGGCGGGTTGGTCGACGCGTCCTACACGGAAGAGCGGGGCGCCGCCGTCATGGCGCGCGACGAGTTCACGGTGCGGATCGACCTCGGCCGGGGCAACTGCGAGGAGACCGTCTGGACCTCGGACTTTTCCTACGAATACGTACGGATCAACGCCGAATACCGGACCTGACTCGATTGGCGCGGCCCGCCGGTTGACTCTTCACTGGCCGCCGGACGGTGGCGACTCGCGAGTTCCTTTGTTACAAGGGCTACCGGTCCCTTGACGAGGTCTCGTTGGATTTGAATGCACCGCTGCTCCAGCTTGAGGGTGTTTCGCGGAGGTTTGTCGGAGAGGGCGTAGAGACGCAAGCCCTCGTCGACATCAATCTCGCCATCGATGCCGGCGAATTCGTCTGCGTGACGGGTGCGTCGGGCTCGGGCAAGACGACCCTGATGAACATCATGGGCTGCCTGGACCGGCCGTCGGATGGCGAGTATCGACTGGGCGGAGCGGAAGTTGCACGCCTGGACGACAACGCCCTGGCCGGGCTGCGCAGGGAAACGTTCGGGTTCGTGTTCCAGAACTACAACCTGCTGGAATCACTGACGGCGCGTGGGAACGTCGAATTGCCGGCGACGTACGCGGCCGCGAACAGCGCGCGCCGCCGCGACAGGGCGGAGGAACTCCTGCGCGCGTTCGGCATGCGCGAGCGTTCGGATCACATGCCCGGCGAGCTGTCCGGCGGGGAGCGGCAGCGCGTCGCGATTGCGCGGGCCTTGATCAACGGCGCGCGGGTGATCCTGGCCGACGAACCCACCGGGTCGCTCGACGCCGAGCAGGGCGAGCAAGTCCTGGCGTTGCTTGAACAGCTTGCCGGACGTGGACATGCGGTGATCGTGGTATCGCACGACCACCGGGTGGCGGCCCGCGCGCAACGCCGCGTGGCACTGCGGGATGGTCGGATCGTGGAGGACTCCGGACCCCGCTCGGCGGCCGATGCCGCGCTTGAACCTCGAACATCCGGCCGGGGCATCATGCCTTGGCTGGCGGCCGTTCGCGGGGGGTTGACCGCCATGCGAAGCGGACGCTTGCGGGCCGCTCTGACGGTATCCAGCGTCGCCCTGGGCATCTGGTCGGTGGTTGCCCTCCTGAGCCTGGTCGAGGGTGCGAGCCGGGACACCCTGGCGGCCATCGAGCGCATGGGGGTGAACCGGCTCATTGTTAGGGGCATCGAAACGGTGGGCGGTGAGATGCGGCGCCTGCCGAGGACCATGGAGGACGCCCGGGCGATCGCGGAACAGGTTGGCAATGTCCGGACCGTCGTGCCGTGGATGATGGATTTCCTGACGGTGCGGGCCGGTAGTGAGCACCTGGCGAGAGTCATGGTACGCGCGAGGGACGGTACGGAGCCCAGGACATTCCTGCAGAACCTGCCGTGGCCGATCGAACAGGGGGCATTTCTGAACCAGCGCGATAGTGAAGAGGCCGCGATGGTTGCCGTGATCGGGCCCATCGTGCGCGAAACGCTGTTCGCGGCGGATATCGATCCGGTGGGTGAACATATCGAGATCAACGGGTTGCAGTTCCTGGTCAAAGGAGTGCTGACCAGCCGCCCCGGCCTCGTGGGAGAAGGGGTGATCCTGACCACCGATCCGGCAAATTCACCGCCGGGACTTCCCTACATCATGGGTAGCACTGGTTCCAATGTGCTCATCCCCTTCAGGACAGGCGCGGACGTGCTGTTCGGCACTGATGAACTGGACGGGCTGGATGTGCTCGTCGAGGATGTTTCGCGCATCGAAGAGACAGCCGGCGACATCCAGGACTTCATGTTTCGTCGTCACGGGCGAGGCGGCTACACCGTGTATAACGACGCGCAAACGTGGGCTGCGCACAAGAAACTCAAGGGGACCTACGCGGCGATCTTCGCCACGATTGCCACGACCGCGCTGCTGGTCGGCGGCTTCGGCATCGTATCGGTCACGCTGGCCGCGATCAGCCAGCGCCGGAGGGAGATCGGCATCCGCATGGCTGTCGGGGCTCGCCGCCGCGACATTACGGCGCAGTTCCTGGTCGAGACCACGGTCTTGACGACGATTGGGGGCGTTTGCGGTGTGCTATTGGCCCTGGTGGGCACGCCTCTCCTGTCTGACCTGACAGCAAGACCGGTGGCGTTTGCGCCCTGGTTTGTTCCAGTCGCGTTGGCGTGCGCAATCGCGGCGGGAACGGTGTTCGGCATCGTCCCCGCGCGGCGCGCGGCGCGACTCGATCCGATCGCGGCATTGGCATCGGACTAGCTGTCTTTGTGGCGCGGGCTTTGTGGCTTCAGTCCTCGTCCATCCCGTCGACTGGCGCGTCGTCGAACGTGGGGTCGCCCTCGATTCGATAGCTCTCGTCCGCCCAGCCGCCGAAATCTATCAGCCGGCATCGCTCGGAGCAGAACGGCCGGTACTTGTTCTCCGCTGACCACTTGACGGGCTTTCGGCATGTCGGGCAAGGCAGTATTCGGACCGGGTTGGGCATGGCGTGCGGGGCCGGGAGCGGGGCCGGTCGGAGCCGCGCGCCGCTCGTCAAATGGCGATCAACTGTTCACGGAACATTAGCGTAACCCACCCCGAGGCGGCGAGGAACGGTCCGAACGGTATCGGTTGATCGCGCCTTATCGTGTGCCTGACGAGGGCGACCGCGGCATAGACCAGGCCGGCAAGCGATGCGATCAGGACCACCGCCGGGAGGGCCTGCCATCCAAGCCAGGCGCCAAGCGCCGCCAGCAGCTTGAAGTCTCCGTGCCCCATGCCTTCGCGGCCGGTAAGCAGCTTGAATGCCCAGTACACGAGCCAGAGCGCCATGTAGCCGAGGACTGCGCCGAGGATCGAGTCCGCCGGGGAGATGTGTCCGAAGAAGAGCGCCGCCAGGACGCCGGCCCAAAGCAGTGGGATCGTGATCTCATCGGGGAGGAGTTGTGTCTCCATGTCGATGCAGCCGAGGGCGATCAGGCTCGACATGTAGAAGAGCAGGGCGACCGTGAGCCATTCATAGCCGAAAGCGTGCAGTACACAGAGACCCGACAGAACCGTGGCCGCCTCGACCAGCGGGTACCGTGCCGGGATCCGGGAACTGCAGTACGGGCATCGCGCGCGCAGCACCAGCCAGCTCACGATCGGGATGTTGTGCCGAAGCTCGATCGCGTGCTTGCACTCCGGACACCGCGAACGGGGTACTGCCAGGTTGAAAGGCGCTTCCGGCTCGGAAGACTCGGGGGTCACTTCGAGGATTTCGCGGGCGTGAGTCCGCCAGTCCCGTTCGAGCATGATCGGCAGCCGGTGGATGACGACGTTCAGAAAGCTGCCGATGGCCAGCAAGAGGATGGCCAGCAGCACGGGAAGCGCCCAACCGAGACTCAGGAGCATCTGTACCCCGTTTTGCGCGTGGGCCTGTAAGCGAGCGTCATGTGGTGAGCGGTGGGGCGAGCCATGCGGACTACAGTCCCCCCGCGACCGCGCCAAGCTGGAAGATCGGCAGGTACATGGCGATGATCAGCCCCCCGACGAGAACGCCGAGCACGGCCATGATCATCGGTTCGAGCAATGAAGTCAGGCTCTCCACGGTGTCGTCAACCTGCTGCTCGTAATAGGCGGCGGATCGGTCGAGCATGTCGTCCAGGGTGCCGGACTCCTCGCCCACGGCGATCATCTGCACGACGATGGTGGGAAAGACCTGGCCGTTGCGCATGGCCGCGCTGATTTGCCGTCCGCCGGCGACTTCATCGCAGATTCTTCGCATCTCTCGCGCGAACACCGAGTTGCCCGCCGACGCTGCCACGGAGTTCAGCGCTTCGATCAACGGAACGCCCGCCGAAATGGTGGTCGACATCGTGCGCGCGCAGCGAGCGACCGCGGACTTGCGCGAGATCCCTCCGACGACCGGAAGCCGCAGGACGAGTCGATCCATCACGCTCTTTGCTGGTGCCGCACGGCGCGCGGCGAGGAATCCGGCCAGGAGCACGGCAAAGGCGACCAGGAGCGCCAGCCACCACTCCTGCGCAAACTCGGAAATCGCGATCACGAGAAGCGTTGCGGCCGGCAACTCGGCCCCGAAACTGGCGAATATCTGTTCGAATTGAGGCACCACCTTGACCAGCAGGATACCGAATACTGCCACGGCAACGCATATCACGGCGATGGGATACACCATCGCCTTGCGGACTTTCGATCTCAGCCCCTCGGTTTTTTCCTTGTGCGTGGCAATGCGATGCAGCATTGCCTCGAGGGCGCCGGCGCGTTCTCCCGCATCCACCAGGTTGCAGAACAGCGCATCGAACTGCGCCGGATGCCTGCGAAGTGCGGTCGCGAAAGATTCGCCGGCCGAGATATCGTTGCGGATAGCCCGAACCAGGTCGGCCATTGGCCGCTTTTCCGTGCCGCTCGCCACGATGTCGAAGGCCTGCACCAGGGCCACGCCGGAGCGCAGCATGGTGGCTAGCTGGCGCGTGAAGAACGCGATGTCGGACGCCTTGATGCGTCCCCCCAATCGGCTTGCGGAAGATTCCCGCTTGCGTTGCAGGCGCGCGGGTTGGATCCCCTGGCGCCGTAACGCGGCACGCGCCATCTGCGGGTTGGGACTGGCGATCTCGCCGCTGGCGGCGGCACCCTGGCGGTCCCGCCCCGTCCAGGCGAACACAGGCGTCTCCGGCATCGTTACCGCGCTGGCCGCGCCTGTTGCGCTCGCATCGCTTCCGGGCTCAGGACGGTTGCTGCCGGGCAAGCGTTACGCGGTTGATCTCGGCCAGCGAGGTTGCGCCGCGCATCACCTTTTTGAGCCCCGCCGCTCTCAGGTCGTCGAAGCCGTGCCTTTTCGCTTGCTCGGCGAACTGAAAACTGTCGCCCGCCTGGAGCGCGATACCCGACATCTCGGGCGTCATCTCCACCGTTTCGTATACGCCGGCGCGGCCCCGGTAGCCGTTTCGGCATTTGCCGCAACCTTCGGGATTGGCCTCGTACACGGTGAATCCATGGTCGACGTCCCGTTCCGGGAACCCCTCCCGTAGCAGCGCTTCCCGCGGCACGTCGATGGGCCGCTTGCAGTTGGGGCACAGGAGCCTCGCCAGCCGCTGGGCGATGACGAGGCTGACCGATGTCGCGAGGTTGAATGGGGCCACGCCCATGTTGCGCATGCGCGTCAACGTCTCGGCGGCCGAGTTGGTGTGCAGCGTGGACAGGACAAGGTGCCCGGTCTGGGAAGCCTTGACCGCCATTTCGGCGGTTTCCAGGTCGCGGATCTCGCCGACCATGACGACATCCGGGTCCTGGCGCAGGAACGAACGCAGGGCGGTCGCGAAGTCGAGGCCGACCCTCGCGTTGACGTGGACCTGGTTGATGCCGTCGATGTGCATTTCCACGGGGTCTTCGGCGGTCGCGATGTTCCGCGTCGCTTCGTTCAGGAGGTTCAGGCCGGCGTAGAGCGTCATCGTCTTGCCGCTGCCGGTGGGTCCGGTCACCAGGATCATGCCCTGGGGCTTGTTCAGCGCATCGAGATAGCTCTGTTCCTGCGCGGGCTCGAAGCCGAGCTCTTCGATGCCGATACGCGCGCGCGACTGGTCGAGGATCCTGAGCACGATCTTCTCCCCGAACATGGTCGGCAGGGTGTTCATGCGCAGGTCGATGGAGCGCGTTTTCGACAACGTCATCTTGATGCGTCCGTCTTGCGGGACGCGACGCTCGGAAATGTCGAGCGCGGCCATGACCTTGAGCCGCGCGGCAAGCCGATTGCCAAGGTTGGGCGGGGGCGCCGACACTTCCCGCAGGATACCGTCGATGCGAAATCGCACGCGGTATCGGGACTCGTAAGGTTCGAAGTGAATGTCCGAGGCGCCGGCCCTGATGGCGTCGAGCAGGGTGCGGTTCACGAACCGAACGATGGGCGTGTCGTCGGCCTGTTCCGCCTCCTCTACGGGCGGCGCGTCGGTCTCGACGGCTTCAAGGTCTATCTCGTCCGTCAGGTCGCCGTCGTCATGGTCGAATGCCGGAACATTGTCGCGTTCCCGGGAGAAGTACTGTTCGATCGCTTCACGCAACTTGTCGGCGGCAGCGACCGCGGGTTCGATGTCGATGCCGACCGCGAACTTGACCGCGTCGAGCGCGCGAACATCGGCCGGGTCTGCCAGGGCGACATGCAGCGTGTCACCGCGCCGGACCAGCGGCAGAACGTTGTGGCGCCGAATGAGCCCTTCGTCGAATTCCCGCGGTAGCGTCTCGGGGTCGATGGCGGCAACGTCGATGGCGGGCACGCCGAACTCCCGGCTCGCGCACATCGCGATCGCATCGGGTGCCACGAGGCCGCGGCGCAACAGGTGTCCCACCAGCGGCTGGGCATTTCGCCGTGCCGCGTCGAATGCTCCGCGAGCCTGGTGGGCGGTGAGGACGCCATCGTTGACCAGGCGTTGGGCCAGACCTGTCAGGGGTGGTTGCGCGGTTGCCATGATTCGTGGTGCAGCACTTATCGCGGAAGTGTAGGCGGGCGCGGGGTGCGCGTCGGCGGGACAGGCGCGATGATTCTTGTGCGACATCCCGGGTTTTCGACATTGGAGGTTTCCCACAAAGCGCCGTCATCAACGGGGACTGGCAGGGGTGATCTCTCACAGCGAAAGCGGCGTTGGCTCGCTTTACGGACCGGGCTGTCGGTTTAGCATATCGGGCATGGCAGTGAATCGAGGCGGGCGCGCATGATGCATGAAACCACCCATTTCAGGACGAGCGGACCGCAGGTCCGGCAACCCGTGCGACGGGCGGGAATGCGCCGGGGTCTCAGCCTGATCGAACTGATGATCGTTGTGGCGATCGCGGGCATCCTCGCCGCGGTGTCGTTGCCGCTCTATCAGAACTACGTGCTGAACGCCAACATGACCAAGCTGAATTCCCACTACGAGGAAGGTGCCCGGTTCGTCGAGAGCGAGCTGCGCAAGATACGTTCCGAACTGGCGATGAACATTCGCACCCCGGCGGAGCAGGATGGCCTGATGTCGGAGGCGTACTGGATCGCCCAGCTCACCGGAAAGGGCGGAGGCACGGCGCCCGGCGGCGGACCTCCCTACATTCCCGGCCTGGCGGGAAATGCCACGCTGGGGCAGGTCGGCGTCGCCGAAGCGGGTGACATTGCCAACGGCGACTACGCCGTGACCCTCACCCGGCCCGCCTACGGCGATTTTTCCGCGGTGGCCCAGCGCACGATTCTCTGGTCGGAACTCTGATCGCTGCTTCCGGCAGGGGCGAGGGGAGGAAAACAATGCGCCTGATCGGCAGTACGGGCTTCAGCCTGGTGGAGTTGATGGTCGCCGTCGCCATTCTCGGCGTCATCGTCGCGATTGCCGCGCCGCTCTACCGGGGCTACGTCGAATCTGCAGCGACGGGCGCGCTGATCAACAGCGTCGCGACGATGGAGGTCTTTCAGGCGGATGTGATGTTGCGCACCGGCGCCTATGCCGAGGGGACCTACGACGCCCGGGCCGGGGAGACATCCCTCACCGATACCACGGGCTGGCGCCCGCCGTCGGATACAGGCGCGACCTATGTCGTCGAAGAAGCCACGGCTTCGAGCTATCGGGTCACGGCCACGGATGCCGAGGGCCGCCGGGTCTGCCGGATCATGCCGGCCCGGACGCCGTGCTGAATGCCTGGTCAGGCACGCCGTATTGCGGGGCGGGTGGCGCATGGGTACAGTGAGTCCAATGACGCGTGATGCGCTGAAGGTCGCCGGAGAACGATAGTGGAATGGACGGTCATTTCGCTCGGTCTGTTCTACCTCGGCGTCAGCGTCGCGTTCATGGGACTGATGTCGCGCATGTTCCGGAACCAGTTCGACAGGCGTTTCGAGGTGATCGATCAGCGTTTTGAAGCCATTGATCAACGATTCGACAGGGTTGAAGACAAGATCGATAACCTGGCCACGGATCACCAAAGCCTCGCCCGTGAACTATCGGAATTTCGCGGTGGAATGCGGGGACGACTCGGCGATCCTCCGCCGACATCGAGTTAGTTCCGACCTTCGCGACCGGCCCTTTTCGAGTATCCTTGCATCCGTCCAGACAGTGGCCGGATCCGCGCCGGGATAGCTCAGTCGGTAGAGCACCGCATTCGTAATGCGGGAGTCCGGAGTTCAAGTCTCCGTCCCGGCACCAGACTCCAGAAGATCCTCCGGCTGAGGACTCCCGGGAAACAATTTCTGGCGTCCTTTCCGCTAAAATCCTCTTCTGACAAAAGCGCATTCCTGGCGAGCCCGCACTTGTTCGCCATGCGCAGACAGTGCATCAGACGGAGAGACCGTGCCTGGTCCGCAGGAACTCAAACGTCAGAACGAGGCGCTCAGACGGCGTGGTGCTCTTCTCAGCAGCGCCATGCTGCGCATCACCGGGAGCCTTGACGTTACGACCGTGCTTCGCGAGGTGGTCGCCGGCGCCTGCAGTCTGACGGGTGCCCGCTACGGCATCATTACTAACGTCGATGCCGCCGGTCGGCCGCTCGACTGGGTCACTTCGGGTTTCACGGCGGACGAGGAAAGCCAGTTGAACGCGTGGCCGGAAGCCGAGCGCCTGTTCGAGCACCTGCTCGACCAGCCCGGGCCCCTCAGGCTGGACGACCTGCCGGGCTACGTGCGCGGGCTGGGCCTGTCGGCAGACCTGATGCGCTCGCGCACTCTGCAGGTGATGCCGATGCGCCACCGGGACTCGCTCGTCGGCATCTTCTTTCTCGCCGAGAAGCAGGGCGCGCCCGGGTTCACCGACGAGGACGAGGAAACGCTTGTGCTGTTTGCCTCCCTCGCGGCTGCGGCGATCGCGAACGCGCGCGCGCATCGCGACGAGCGGCGCGCGCGGGCCGACCTCGAGGCGCTGGTCGAGACCTCCCCGGTCGGCGTCGTCGTGTTCGACGCGGCCAGCGGCCGCCCGGTTTCCGTCAACCGGGAGGCGTTGCGCATCGTCGAGGGCCTGCGCATGCCGGGACGTCCGATTGAAGAGTTGCTCGAAGTAATCAGTTGTCGGCGCGCCGACGGAAGTGAAACTTCCCTCGACGAATTTCCCATCGCACTCGCCCTCAACCGGGGGGAGACCCTCCGCGCCGAAGAGATGGTGCTGTCGACACCGGACGGCCGAAGTGTCACGACGCTCATCAACGTGACGTCGATCCGTGGCGAGGACAAGGCCGTGGTGTCCGTCGTGGTCACCATGCAGGATCTGGAGCCGCTCGAAGACCTGGAACGCCAGCGCGCCGAGTTCCTGAGCCTCGTGAGCCACGAGCTGCGCGCCCCGCTCAGCGCCATCAAGGGCTCCGCGGCGACGGTGCTATCCGCCGCGACCGACCTCGACCGGGCCGAGCAGCGCCAGTTTTTTCGCATCATCGACGAGCAGGCGGACCAGATGCACGGGCTCATACGCGACCTGCTCGACGCCGGACGAATCGCGACCGGCACCCTGTCTGTCGACCCCGAACCGACAGAACTGGCTACTCTCGTCGATCGGGCCCGGACCACCTTCCTGAGTGCCAACGCCCGCCATCCGGTAGACATCGACCTGCCTCCCGACCTGCCTCGCGTCATGGTCGACCGCCAGCGCATCGCGCAGGTGCTGAACAATCTTCTCACCAACGCCGCCAGGCACTCCCCTGGGGCGACGCCGATCCACATCGCCGGAGTTCTCGACGGCGTCCACGTCGCCGTTTCGGTGGTCGACCAGGGAACGGGCGTACCGCCCGCATTGTTGCCGCGCCTGTTCGACAAGCACGCCGGCGTTCTCAAGGGTGCCCGCGAACACGGTGCGGGACTCGGGCTGGCCATCTGCAAGGGCCTGGTGGAGGCGCACGGCGGGCGCATCCGGGCCGAGAGCGAAGGCACCGGGACGGGCGCCCGCTTCACCTTCACTGTCCCGGCCGTCGAAGAAGCGCCGATCCCCGACGCGCGCTCCGTCGCCTCGACCCGCGACGGTCGTGCGGCGCCGCGCGTGCTGGTGGTGGACGACGATCCGCAGACGCTGATCTACGTGCGCGGCGCCCTCTCTGCCGCGGGTTATGAGCCGCTCGTCACCGGGGAGCCGCGCGAACTGGCCCGAATGCTGTGCTCGGAGAATCCCGACCTGGTCCTGCTCGACCTCCTGCTGCCCGGCACCGACGGCATCGAACTCCTCCAGCGGATTCCCGAACTCGGCGATATCCCCGTCATCTTCATCTCCGCCTACGGTCGCGACGAAACCATCGCCCGGGCGCTCGAGGTCGGCGCGGCGGACTACATCGTCAAGCCCTTCTCGCAGACCGAACTGGTCGCCCGCGTGCAGGCCGCGTTGCGTCGGCGCACCGAGCCTGAACCGTTCACCATCGGCGATCTCGAGATCAATTACGACGAGCGCCGCGTGGCCCTCCGTGGAGAGCCGCTCGTGCTCACCGCCACCGAGTTCGACCTCCTGCGCGTGCTGTCCGCCAATGCGGGCCGCGTCGCCACCTACGATTTGTTGCTCCGCCAGGTGTGGGCCGGCCGCGAACACGCGAACGAGGAACTGGTGCGCACGTTCGTCAAGAAGCTGCGCGGCAAGCTGGGCGACTCCGCCGCCGATCCTGTCTACATCTTCAACGAGCGTGGCGTCGGCTACCGGATGCTGCGCCCGGGCGAAGGGTAACCTCCCGAACTCGTGCCCGACAGCCATCGGTCCAGATCCAACGCCGGCCCATGATGATTCTGTCGCGCAAGTTTCGCGGGTAGCGCGGAAGATCTGCCTGTGACGGCGCGAGTCCGTAGCCCAGGCAGCCGGGCGTCAACTGAACCGCATCGAAAGGTCGACCGGTTCGACGTGTTTGGTGATGTCGCCGACCGAGATGTAGTCGACCCCGCGGCGCGCGATCGCGGCGACGTCGACGAGCCTGATTCCGCCGGAAACCTCGATCTTCACGCGCCCCCCGTTGCGCCGGACCGCCTTGGAGGTCGCCTCGGGGGAGAAATTGTCGAGCAGGATGATGTCCGGCTCGGCGCGAAGGGCTTCGCGGAATTGGTCCATGTCCTCGACTTCTATCTCCACGACCAGGTCCGGTCGGGCATCCCGCGCGCGTTGAACCGCGACCCCGATGCCGCCCGCCGCGGCGATGTGGTTTTCCTTGATCAGGTACGCGTCGAACAGCCCGGTTCGATGATTGCGGACGCCGCCGACGGCGGCGGCGTACTTCTGGGCGGCTCGCAGGCCGGGAATGGTCTTGCGCGTGTCGAGAACCTGGGCCTTGGTGCCGGCGACAGCCTGTGCATAGGCGCGCGCTCGCGTGGCGGTCCCGGACAGGAGCTGGGCGAAATTGAGGATCGTCCTTTCGGCTGTCAGGAGGCTTCTGGCGGCGCCTGACAGTTCCATCACGACGCCTTCCGGGGCCAACTCGGCGCCGTCCTCCGCAATGCGACCGATGCGGATGCCGGCGTCGGCCTGTCGGCACGTTTCGACGACCCAGGGCGCTCCGCAGAACACGCCGCGGCTTCGGGATATCACCACGGCGTGCGCGACGGCATCGCGGCCCACGAGTTCCGCGGTCACATCGCCGCCGCCGACATCTTCCGCCAGGGCGGCGCGGACGTTTTCCGCGACAATCTCCGGTGAGGGTCGGCGCGGTAAAGGATGGTGTTGCATGAACTATCGCTTGCGTATGATCGCGCTGTGATTGTAAGCCCCGATCATTGGTTGACGAAGGCCCGCCGCGTGCGGTCGCCGAATCAGAATGCCCGTCCCGATCCCCTGGACGTATGCCTGATCGTTGTGCACGGTATTTCGCTGCCCCCGGGTGAATTCGGCACGGGTGCCGTCGCGCGGTTCTTTTGCAACACCCTGGACTGCACCGCCGATCCACGCCTGGCCGACCTGGAAGGTGTCCGCGTCTCCGCCCACCTCTTCGTGAGTCGCAGGGGTGCGGTTACCCAGTTCGTCCCCTTGCATCGCCGCGCGTGGCACGCGGGGGTTTCGTGCTGGCGCGGCCGCACCGGTTGCAACGACTTTTCCGTTGGCATCGAACTCGAAGGCACCGACGAATCCGGCTACACGAACCGACAGTACGGCGCTCTCGCAGACATTCTCGACACCCTGATTGCCCACTATCCGCGCATCGACCGGAGCGCGGTGGTGGGCCACAGCGAAATCGCGCCGGGGCGCAAGACCGACCCGGGCCCACACTTTGATTGGCGGCGGGTACAAGGGGGGCTTTGGAGCCTTCAGCCGGGGAGCGCGAGGGGGCACCCCTCGCACAAAGAGAGCCCTCAGCCGGGGAGCGCGAGGGGGCACCCCTCGCAAGAGAGCAGCCCTCAGCCCGGGAGCGCGAGGGTGTCCCTCGCAGAAAAAAGCAGCGCGAGGGTGTCCCTCGCAGAGGAGCCCTCAGCCGGGGAGTCCGAGGGGGCACCCCTCGCAAAAGAAAGCAGCGCGAGGCGAAACCCCTCGCACAAAAAATGACCAGCCTGCGGATCGGCATCGACCTCGGCGGTACGAAGATCGAAGGCGTGTTGATGAACGCCTGCGGGGAAGTGACGCATCGCGAACGCCGTTCGGCGCCCCAGGGCGACTACGAGGCGACGCTCGGTGCGCTGTGCCGTTTTGTCGATGACCTGGACGCGCGCGCCGGCGGCCCCTGTCCGGTGGGCATCGGCACGCCCGGCGCGTGGGTGGCGCGGCGGCACGTGCTCAAGAACTGCAATTCGACATGGCTGAACGGACGGGCGCTGCTCGATGACCTGGTGTGCCGCCTGGGTCCCCGGGTGCGTATCGCCAACGACGCCAACTGCTTTGCGCTATCGGAGGCGCGGGACGGTGCGGGCCGGGGCGCGCACGTCGTGTTCGGTGTCATCCTGGGAACCGGGGTGGGCGGGGGCATCGTGATTGGCGGAGACCTGTTGCACGGCGCGAACGCGGTGGGTGGCGAGTGGGGCCACACGCCGATGCCCTATCTCCGCGCCGACCGGGTCGTCGAGCCCCGCTTGAGGGAGTGCGAGGCGCGCCTCGGGAGCCGCACCTGCTATTGCGGGCGGGTGGATTGCGTCGAAACGTGGCTCTCCGGCCCGGGGCTGGCACAGACGTACGAGCAACTCGAAGGCGTCGCTCGAACTCCGGAGGAAATCGCGACCCTGGATTCGCCCGCCCTGGACCTCTACTTCGCGATGCTCGCCCGGGCCCTGGCGCAGATCGTCAATGTCGTCGACCCGGATGTCATCGTACTCGGCGGCGGCGTTTCCAACATCGGGCGAATCTACGAAAGGGTGCCGGAACTCATGCCCCGATACGGTTTTTCCCACGAAGGCGAGACCTCTCTCCGGCCAGCGGCGTTCGGCGATGCAAGCGGCGTACTGGGCGCCGCGCGGCTGCACGGCTGAGACTCTTGGCTCGGCTGGCGGTCCGACGCAATGACAGGACTCCCGGAGAGCGCGGGTGACTGCCTATATAATGCGTGTAAACGGGCATACGCGCTGACCTGAGCGGAACGCGATGGAATACACGAGGCACGTTGAGGACATCGATCCCGAGGAGACCCAGGAGTGGCTCGACGCATTGGAGTCGGTCATCCGGGAACACGGGATGGATCGGGCGAACTCGCTGATGGAGCGTTTGTCCTCCCGGCTCGCCCAGACCGGCGAGCGCCTGCCCTACGTGCTGACAACCCCGTATCGAAACACCATCCCGCCCACCGAAGAGGCCTTCATGCCGGGCGACCTCTTCATGGAACGCCGCATTCGCTCGCTCATCCGCTGGAACGCGCTCGCCATGGTGCTCCGTGCCAACAAGGGCGATGGCGACCTTGGCGGGCACATCTCCACGTTCGCTTCGGCGGCCACCCTGTATGACGTGGGCTTCAACTACTTCTTCCGCGGCCCTACCGACGCGCATGCGGGCGACCTGATCTACTTCCAGGGACACAGCGCCCCGGGAATCTATGCGCGCTCGTTTCTCGAGGGCCGACTGACCGTGGAGCAACTGGACCGTTTTCGCCGCGAGGTCGATGGCGGCGGGCTCTCCTCCTATCCGCATCCGTGGCTCATGCCGGGCTACTGGCAGTTCCCCACCGTGTCGATGGGCTTGGGCCCCATCCAGGCCATCTACCAGGCCCACATCATGAAGTACCTCGACCGGCGCGGGCTGATCCCCATGGGCGACCGCAAGGTCTGGGCGTTTCTCGGCGATGGCGAATGCGACGAACCCGAGTCGCTCGGCGTGCTGTCGCTGGCGGGGCGCGAGCGGCTCGACAACCTGATCTTCGTCGTGAACTGCAACCTGCAGCGACTGGACGGCCCGGTGCGCGGCAATGGCAAGATCATCCAGGAGCTGGAAGGGGAGTTTCGCGGCGCCGGCTGGAACGTGATCAAGGTCGTGTGGGGACGCCACTGGGATCCGATCCTGGCGAAGGACACGGCAGGGTTGCTGCAGCAGCGGATGAACGAAGCCGTCGATGGCGAGTACCAGAATTACAAGGCCAAGGGCGGCGGCTATACCCGGGAGCACTTCTTCGGCCGGCACCCCGAGGTCCGGGCCCTGGTGGAACACCTCTCCGACGACGCCATCATGCGCCTGAATCGCGGTGGCCACGACCCGTTCAAGGTATTCGCCGCCTATCACGCCGCCGTGAACCACAAGGACGAACCGACCGTGATCCTCGCGAAGACCGTCAAGGGATACGGCATGGGCGATGCGGGCGAATCGGAGAACACGACCCACCAGGTCAAGAAACTCGACCTCGAGGGACTCAAGCATTTCCGCGACCGCTTCGACGTTCCGCTTTCCGACGAGGAGCTCGCCGCCGTGCCCTACTATCGGCCGGCGGATGACGCGCCCGAGTCGATCTATCTCAAGAAGCAGCGGGAACGACTCGGCGGACCCATCCCGAAACGCATGCTCGACGACACGCGCATCCCGGCACCGGACCTGGCATTGTTCAAGAGTCAGCTCGACGGGTCCGGCGAGCGGGCCATTTCGACGACCATGGCTTTCGTGCGCATCCTGTCGACGCTGGTGCGCCACAAGGACATCGGCGAACGCATCGTACCCATCGTCCCCGACGAGGCGCGCACGTTCGGCATGGAAGGCATGTTTCGCCAGCTCGCGATCTACTCCTCGGAGGGTCAGCTCTACGAACCCGAAGACTCGGGCGAGATCGCCGCGTACCGGGAGTCCCGGGACGGACAGGTGCTGGAAGAGGGCATCAACGAGGCTGGAGCGTTTTCCGCCTGGCTCGCCGCTGCGACGTCCTACAGTACGCATCGCTATACCCTGATCCCGTTCTACATCTTCTACTCCATGTTCGGTTTTCAGCGCGTGGGAGATCTCGCCTGGGCCGCCGGCGACATGCAGGCGAGAGGATTCCTGCTCGGCGGCACGGCGGGGCGTACGACGCTGAACGGGGAGGGCCTGCAGCACCAGGACGGCCATAGCCACCTCCTGGCGTCGGCGATACCCAATTGCGTGGCCTACGATCCGTGCTATGCCCACGAACTCGCCGTCATCATCCACGACGGGCTCAGGCGGATGTACGGCGAGGGCGAGCGCGTTTTCTTCTACATCACGGTGATGAACGAGAACTATGCCCAGCCGCCCATGCCGAAGGCCAAGGCCGTGCGCGAGGGGATCGTGAAGGGCATGTATCGGCTGCGCACTTTCGGAGACTTCGCCGACGGCGATCCGAAACGCGTGCGTTTGCTGGGAGGCGGCACCGTGCTGCGGGAGTCGCTGAAGGCGGCGGAGCGGCTGCTGGACGAGCACGGTATCTCCTCCGAAGTGTGGAGCGTGACCAGCTTCACCGAGCTTGCGCGCAACGGCGCGGACGTGGAACGATGGAACCTCCTGCATCCCGGTGAGAAGCCGCGTCGATCCCACGTCGCCGAGTGCCTTGAAGGCGACGTGCCGGTCGTGGCGTCGACGGACTACGTCAGGAGGCATGCCGAATCGATCCGGCCGCACTTCGATGCGCCGTACCGGGTGCTTGGCACCGATGGTTTCGGGCGCAGCGACACGCGCGAGAAGCTGCGCCACTTCTTCGAGGTGGACGAGAAATTCGTCACGCTCGCCGCGCTCGAGCAACTCGCACGGCGGCAGGTCCTGGCTTCCGCCGAAGTGTGCGCCGCGATAGAAAAGATGGGCATCGACCCGGACAAGCCGAATCCAAGAATCTCATGAGCGCAGCCACGGAACACGAAACCGACGTTGTCATCCCCGATATCGGCGAAGCCGAGGACGTGGAGGTCATCGAACTGTGCGTCGCGCCCGGCGATGCCATCGAGGTGGACGACCCGCTCATCGTGATCGAGTCCGACAAGGCCTCCATGGAGGTGCCGTCCCCGTTCGCCGGAACCTTGCGCGATCTGAAGGTCGTATTGGGTGACACGGTGAACGCCGGCGATGTCATCGCGACCCTTGCGGCGAAGGCGGATGCGGCGAGCGCGGATGAACAGGCCGGCGAGACCGCGAAACCGGCGGAAATCGACTCCGAATTTGCGG
This sequence comes from Candidatus Azotimanducaceae bacterium, assembly GCA_965203615.1. GTDB lineage: Bacteria > Pseudomonadota > Gammaproteobacteria > Pseudomonadales > Azotimanducaceae > VXNE01. The sequence continues at coordinate 962,587 of OZ241900.1, read as the reverse complement.
AGGCGGCAACACCTGTGGTCTCCGTCCCCGCACCCGTGGCAGCCTCCTCCGTTGGGTCTGTGGCGGCTCCGAGCGTTCCGGCGCCAGGCGATCCGGCCGGAACGGATCGCGTTTACGCGGGTCCCGCGGTGCGCCGGCTGGCGCGGGAACTCGGTGCCGACCTGGGGGCCATACGGGGTTCCGGGGCGGGGGGACGCATCGTCAAGGACGACGTCAAGGCATTTGTCAAGGCGACGATGACGGGTAGCGGACCGGCGGCATCGCTCCCCGGCGTGCCCGAGATCGACTTCGCGAAGTTCGGCCCCGTCGAAGAGGTGCCCCTGACCCGGCTTGAGAGGCGAGGCGGAACGAACCTGTACGGCAGTTGGCTGAATGTCGTGCATGTGACGCAGCACGACGAGGCGGACGTGACCGAGTTGGAGGCTTTTCGCAAATCTCTCGCCGCCGAGGCAGAAGCGCGTGGCGTGAAACTGACGCCTTTGCCCTTCATTGTGAAGGCTTGCGCTGAGAACCTGCGCAACTTCCCGCGTCTCAACGCGTCGCTCAACGCGGTCGCCGATGGTCTGATCCTCAAGCGCTACCACCACATCGGATTCGCCGTCGACACCGAGGACGGGCTGATTGTCCCCGTGATCCGCGATGTGGATCAGAAGGGCGTGTGGCAACTCGCGGCCGAGATCGCCGAGTTGTCGACCGCGGCGCGCGAACGCAAGGTCAGGCCGGGCGACCTGCAGGGGGGTTGTTTCACGGTATCGAGCCTCGGCCGCGTCGGGGGGACGGGTTTCACGCCCATCGTCAACGCGCCGGAGGTCGCCATCCTGGGCGTCGGGCGGCTTGCCATGAAGCCGGTCTGGGATGGTCTGGAGTTTCAGCCGCGCGCCGTATTGCCGCTGTCGCTTTCGTATGATCACCGCGCTATCAACGGCGTCGAAGGCGGGAGATTCATGGTGGAACTGACGCGGCTGCTGCAGGACATCCGCCGACTCGTACTGTAGCACTTCGGGCTTGGCCGCGAGTCGACCGCGACTTGGAGTCGTGAGGCCTAAAGGCGCATAATTCTCAATACACCCGCCTTAACCCGAGATTATTCCCATAATGGGGGCGGAAGAGGTGCGTAAATGCCCAGAAATTCGCCTGCTCGGCTCGTGGATTCCATGCCCGAGGCATTCGTATCCAATACGGCAATCAGCCGCGAGGTCTCGCGCCGGCTGGACTCCGGCCAACTGCGTAAGCTCGCCTCCCGCCTCTACACCAGGAACCTCACCGATGCACCAGAGGCCGTGGTGCGGCGCAATCTCTGGCACATTGTGGCCGGCTATTTTCCCGGCGCGCTCATTGCGGACCGTACGGCACTCGAGAACGAACCCGCTGTGGACGGATCCATTTGTCTGGTTGCGGATCGTGGGGGTACCGTTGCCTTGCCGGGTATCACGCTACGCCCGCGTCGGGGTGTCGGACCGCTGCCGACGGATCGTCCATTCCTTGGTGGCTTGTTCCTGAGTTCCACGCCGCGGGCGTACCTTGACAATCTTCGACCTTCGCGCGCGCGTGCGGGCCGCGTGGCGCGTACTTTGCCCCGGCGCGAAATCGAAGGTCGCGTGGAAGACCTGATCCAGCGCGCCGGAATGGAGGCGGCTAACCGGTTGCGCGACGACGCGCGAACGATAGCTGCGAATCTGGGGAGAGATGCGGAGTCCCTGCTGTTGGACAGTTTGATTGGGGCGATGGCGGGTACGCGCGAGGCGACTTTGACAGCATCAACCGCGCGAGCCCGTCGACGTGGGCGACCGTATGACCCTGCGCGTCTCGCCCTCTTTGAGCGGCTGCAGGCAGCGTTGCGCAGAGAACCGGTGGCGATGCGCCGCAGCGCGCTGCGGGACGGCAGCCAAGCCGCAACGCTGGCCTTCTACGATGCGTATTTCTCAAACTTCATCGAAGGTACGGAGTTTGCCGTCGACGAGGCTGCGGATATCGTTTTCCGAGGCCGCATACCCGCTGAACGTCCGGCCGATGCGCACGACATTGCCGGCGTCTGGCGGGTCGTCTCCGACCCGGACGAAATGCGACGTGTGCCCCGGGACGCGAAGGAGTTCCTGGAGATCTTGCGTCGCCGTCACGCGACAATTCTGCAAAACCGACCGGATGTGCGTCCGGGCGAATTCAAGCTGGTGGCCAATCGCGCCGGCGCCACGGTTTTCGTGCGTCCCGAGGAAGTCATCGGCACCCTGGAACAGGGGTTCGATCTGTACCTGAGCCTGGAGACGGCGTTCGAGTGCGCCGCCTTCCTGTTGTTTCTGATCGGCGAGGTGCATCCATTCTCGGACGGGAACGGACGGTTGGCACGCATCATGATGAATGCGGAACTCCTGAGCCGGGACGAAGAACGTATTGTCATCCCCACCGTGTTTCGCGGCGACTACCTGGCGGCCATGCGCGCGTTGACGCACAACGGCGTCACCGAACCGCTCATACGAATGCTGGACTATGCCCAGCGGTGGACCGCCGCCATGGATTGGCGCACGGTGGAAACCACTGCCCGGCAGCTCACGTCGTGCAACGCGTTCTTGGACTCGGAGTCGGCCGAGCGTGAGGGCTTGCGTCTGCGTTTGCCCCACGACCGGGGGCCATAGGGCGGGTGGTAAGCTTGCGCCGTTTGGCGATTGAATGACTTCGCGAGGGAGCGGAAATGGCTGACATCGCGCAGGCGCTGGCCGAGATCACCGGTCCGGGCGGCGTACTGACGGGCGCCGATGTGTCGAGTCGTCCGGCAGGCATCTGGCGCTCCGACACCATTGCGGCCAAGGCCATCGTCCGCCCGCGCACGACTTCGCAAGTCGCCGCGGTATTGAAAGTCTGCAACGACGCGGGACAGAGCGTCATCGCGCAGGGCGGGCTCACGGGCCTGGTGCAGAGCGCCATCACCGAGCCGCGCGACGTCATGCTGTCGCTGGAGCGGATGAACCGCGTCGAAGGAGTGGATCGCATCAACCGGACCATGACCGTGCAGGCCGGGGTGCCGTTGCAGGTGGTGCAGGAGACGGCCGACGAACACGGTCTGCTGTATCCCCTGGACCTGGGCGCCCGCGGAAGCTGCACCGTGGGTGGCAACATCTCGACCAACGCCGGCGGCAACCGCGTCATTCGCTACGGCATGACGCGGGACATGGTGCTGGGCTTGGAGGCCGTGCTCGCGGATGGCACCGTCGTCTCGTCGATGAACCAGATGATCAAGAACAACGCGGGTTACGACCTGAAACAGTTGTTCATCGGCAGCGAGGGAAGCCTCGGAATCGTCACCCGGGCGGTGCTGCGCCTGCGGGAAAAGCCGCGCAGCCAGGAGACGCTGTTCGCCGCCGTGACGGATTTCGACAAGCTGCCGGAACTGCTGAAGCACATGGATGCGCGGCTCGGCGGGGCCCTGTCGGCGTTCGAGGTGCTGTGGTCGGATTTCTATCGGCTCGTCACGACGCCGCCTGCGAAACAGAAGCCGCCGCTGTCCCAGGACTACCCGTACTATGCCTTGATCGAAGCCATGGGAGGGGATGCGGACAACGACGGGGCACGCGCGCAGGCGGCGCTGGCCGAGGCATACGAGTCAGGACTGGTGGCGGATGCGGTCATCGCGCAGAACGAGGCCCAGCGGCGCGAAATCTGGGCCATGCGCGACGATGTCGAGCAGTGCAACCGCTTTCCCCCGCTGTTCATCTTCGATGTGGGTTTGCCGATACCGAACATGGAAGCCTATGTCAGCGACGTGAACCGCCTTCTGGACGCCGCCTTTGATACCTACCGCAACTTCACCTTCGGCCACCTGGGCGACGGAAACCTGCACTTCGGGATCAGTGCCGGCGAAGACGAGAACGCAAGAGAGGCGGTCGAGCACGCGGTCTACGAACCCCTCGCGGACATCGGCGGGACCGTGTCTGCGGAACACGGTATCGGCCTGGAGAAAAAGTCCTATCTCCTGATCTCCCGCACAGCCGAGGAAGTGGCATTGATGCGCACCCTGAAGCAGGCACTGGACCCCAGGGGCATTCTCAATCCCGGCAAGATCTTCGACCACGGCGCCGTGCCGCAATCGCCCTAGCGCGGGCGGTGGAACGTCCCGCATGATTTCCAGAAGGCACCTTCTCGCGGCGACGGCGGTGGCGCCCTGGGTTACGCGGGCTTCAACGCCTCGCGATGGCGAGATCGCACGATGGCTGATCGAGACGCCTTCCGGGTCCCTGATCTCCAATCTGGTCGCACGCATTCGCGGGGGCCTGCAGCCGGCCGAACTGCTGCGGGCGCTCGCGATTGCCGCGTGTCGCGAAGTGAGCCCATATCCCCATGTCGGGTTCAGGTACCACGCCGTCATGATGCTGCGGTCCGTCGAGCTTGCGGTCGCCGGTATGCCGGACGAGCGGCGTTGGCTGCCCTTGCTCTGGACTGCGGCCTACTTCAAGAGGGCGTCTTCCCAGCAGGACCATTTCCGTCCCTGGTCGCTCCCGGCGATCGAGGTGTCCTCCTCCTCACCGGCGCTGATGTCCGCACTGGCCGCATGGGATCGCGATGCCGCGGATTACGCGGCGCATGGCATGGTCATGGGTGGGCAGGCCGATTCGGCGCTGCAGACGCTCATGCTCCACTCTGCCCGCGACTTCCGCGCTATCGGGCACAAGACCATAGCTGCCGCCAACGCGCACCGGTTGCACGGAGCCCTCGGGGCTGACCTGTTCCTGGACGAGCCCCTAATCCGTTCGCTGGCGCTCGCTTTGCAGAACCGGGCGGGCAATGACGACCCGGCGCGCCACGAATACCTGGCCGACCGCGACTGGAGGGCGAATCGGTCGATCGCCGCAGCGCTTCCGGTGGACTGGAGCCAGGGACGGCATGACATCGCGGCTGCGCGAACCCTCCTGCAGGAACTCAGGACCGCGGGCAGCGAACAGGCGGTGGCCGCCTCGGTCGACCTGCTTGAGCGCGGCATCAGCGCTGACACGGTGTGGGAAGCGGTCGCGATGTTCGCGGCAGAACTGGTCATGCGCCGGAACGATATTGTGGCGGTGCACGCCAACACGACGGCTGACGCGATGCGATATTGCTACGCCGCGTGCGAGGCGGATCACGCCCGTCGCCTGCTACTCCTGCAGGCGGTCGCATTCATGCCGCGTTTCCGGGAACTCACGTCCCCGCGAGCCAACGCAGGCAGCCGGCGCATCGATACCGTCGAACCGCTCCCGGCGGAGGGTCTGGACGAGATATTCGATACCCTCGGGCGCAGCCGATACAGCGCGGTGCGGCAGGCGCTCGGCTGGCTCGGTGCCGGCGGGGATTCCGCAGCGCTTGCCGACCGCATGCGTTGGTACGCGACCCTCAAGAACCGGGGAACGCACGACATCAAGTTCACCGAAGCCATGCTTGAGAACTATCGGCAGCTCCGATTCTCGTGGCGGGATCGACTCCTCGCCGCCAGCCTCATGTATGCCAATGCGAGCAGCACGCCAGACGATGAAACGGTGCTCCGTGCCCAGTCGCTCCTGCGACGGGGCAAGGGGGCGACGTGAGTCGTGCCGCTCGGGGCTAATCTTCCGAGGGCTCTCCCATCCAGGCGGGAATGTCCCGCGCCGCATGCAAGACCCGCCAGACATCGACTTCCGAGTCCTTCTCGACATAGAAGACCAAATACGGGAACTTCCGGATCGATTGGACTCGAAGGCCGGGAATGTCTAACTCATGTGCATAGCGTGGCGAACCGCTTACCGGTTGCTCGCCAATACGGTGGTGGGTGTCAACCAATGCGTCGACGAAGGCAACCGCAATTACCGAACCCGCCTCGGCCAAGTAGTGCTCGACTGCCTCATCGATGTCAGATCTTGCGCGCTCGCGTAGGACAACCGGTTGCCAGCCGGTTTGCTGATCACTGCCGACCAGCGTTGCGGATCCTGCCTCGGAGCCGGTCGAAATAGTCTGCATCGGCGATACCGACCGGCGGCGATGCCGCGCCTTCGAGAAGCATTTCGCGAAGACGTTGGCGGTCCCGATCCTTTCGGATCAGTTCACGGACATATTCGCTCGAGGTGCTGTAGCCGCGTGCGCCGACTTGGTCGTCGACGAAGGACTTGAGGGCATCGGGAAGCGTTATGTTGATCGTGATCATGGCGCGACACTATCGGCATTGGCCGAAGCTTGGCAAGAACTATCCGCCTCGGCAGAGCCGAACATCCGCCATCCGCCCCCTCGGTTGCCCTGGCTGGAACAGAATCGGTGTCGGCGGCGTCCCTAAGGCAAGACGGGTGTGAACAGTTGCGCGAAACAGACGACAGGACGTTGCTGAGGCGGTTCTACCGCGATGGGGATGACGAAGCGCTCGCGGCATTCGTCAGTCGGCACCGTGCCTGGGCGATCACAAAGGCGCGGGAGTACTACCCCGAAGAAGCGGAGGACGTGGTGCAGGCGTCGATACTGCGCCTGATGGATTCGACGCCGACGAACGGCGAAGTGGCGAATCCGCTGGGCTGGTGGAGCGTGATTATCTCGACTGCGGCGATGGATGCGCTGCGGAAGACGATCCGCCGCCGTCGCCGGGAACAGGAAAGCTCCCGGTTTGGCGAGCACATCGAAGAGCCGGATGTGGCCGATTCCGTGGCGCGTACGCGACTGTTCGACGCGGTTGTAGCGGAAATAGACGCGTTGGAGGACCAGTTTCGCGGTCCGCTTCTGAAACGCTATTTCGAAGGATTGAGCTACCGGGAGATCGCCGAAACCCTGGACTGCAAACCCGGCACGGTGGCTTCCCGCCTTTCCCGGGGCATCGCCCGGCTGCGCGATGGTCTGGCTGCGAAAGGTGTTCTTGAACTGTCATCTCAGAACCTGAAAGGAGAAAAAGCCATGCCGGATGCATCGAAGGGGAACAGGGCGTTTGCAGCTAGATGGCGCGACGTGTGGTTCGTTCACCACTCAGAGGGCGCATGCGGGCTGGGACACGTCTCGGCAAAGCTCGATTCCGACGGAACGGTGAAAGTGCACAAGCGGATGGATATCCCGCTGGAACCCGTCGACGGAGATGGTCCGGAGTCCGCCGAAGCGCGTCTTTGGTTCGAAACGGACCTCGCGCTTACTGATGCTGAGAACTTTTCCTGGCGGTCGTTTCGAAGCGCCGAGGGGGCGACGCCAAGGGCGGCGGCGATGATGGCGAAGCGAGGCATGAACTACGACGAGGACGTGGTCTTCACGTCGACGAAAGCCGGTGGCCTGTCCTCCAGGGCCAAGCGGGGGAAACCGACGCTGGTGGTGAAGGAAAAGGGAGACGGGCCGATCGTTCCGGATACCCTGATGGGGCTCTACGCTTGCACAAGGCCACGCGACCGCGAGTCGGAATGGCCCGTTCGCACCCTGTGTTTTCACCGGGACCTTGCTGGCCGTCACTGGGGCGTTATGCCGCTCGCCGGGCGGTACGCGGGGCGCAAGGGACCTCCGACGGGCTTGAGCCATGCCTACGAGGTCAGACTACCCGAAGTCACCGGCCGGTCGTTCTGGATCTGGACGGACGACGACGGTCGATTCGTGGGCATGGGCGACGAACGGGAGTCCATTATCGCTGCGGAGGACGAGACGACGGCGCGAGCCATCGTGGCGAGATACCCCTGACCGCTACTGGAGGAAGTGCCGTTCCTCCAGTTCCGGCAGTATGGACGCGATGCGACTGTAGTCGCGGTCGTGGTGGAACAGGATCAGATCCGACTCTATGGCGCATTGCGCGATCAGGCAGTCCATGGCGGATCGCACCGTGACGCCCTGTAGGCGGCAATCGACGTAGATGCGCGCCGCCATCGCGTGGGCCTTGGCGGGATCCCGGAACCCATGGAATTGCTGTCCGCTGAAATAGGACTGCAATTCCTCATACGCCGCCATGTCGCGCGCACCCTGTAGGATCTCCATGTAGATGACGTGCGAAATGCCGACGGTCTGCGGGTCGCGCAGCAGTTCTTCCAGGAAGTCCACGTGAGGTCCGTCGCGATCGCGCAGGTAGTCGATCCAGACGGAGGTGTCCACGAGGTACATGGCTTACCTGGCTATCCGCGCGGCCTTGTGGTCATAGTGGGGATCGACCAGTCTCGACCTCCTGAGCTCCCGCAAATCTCGCCGCTTGCGGTTGGCAACGAATTCCTCCAGAGCCCGATGTACCAGGGCCCGCTTTGTCTTGATCCGGCTCAACTCCATGGCTTCGCGAACGAGTTGAGAATCCAGTTCGATGTTCGTCCGCACGATACACCTCCATTTGTACAATACGATGTGTATCGTACCGTATATACTCGGACGCAATGCACCGGCGCGTTTCCTTTTTGTAGACGTGATCGCCCTTGAGGCATTGCGAAATGATCATTCACTGTATGGGCCGTGCGCTGTAGGATGGTTGCCTCATTCCTTGTGGGAGATCAGCTATTCGGGTGCTACTCCCGACCTGTCTCGTACTATTGGCAGGGGGTGCATTCGCGGACCCCTGCGATGGTTCCTCCTGCCTGGACGCGGTGGTGGTCGGCGTCGCCGACGGGGACACCGTTACCCTGCTCGTCGAGAAAGCGGGCCGCCCTTCGCAGACGCGTCTGCGCCTGACGGAGATCGATACGCCCGAGCGGGGGCAACCCTGGGGCACGCGCGCCAGGCGGGCGCTGGCCGACAAGGTGTTTCGCCGACAGGTGAAGATCAAGTCTGAAGGGACGGACCGCTACGACCGAATGCTGGGAAAGATCTTCGTCGATGGCCGTGACATAAACCGCGAGATGGTGCGCGAAGGGCACGCGTGGGCCTACCGGCAATACCTTTCCGACGAATCGTTGCTGGACGACGAACGCCGCGCCCGGCAGGCCGGCGCCGGTCTCTGGTCACTGCCGCGGGCGCAGCATGTGCCGCCATGGCAATGGCGCCGCGGCACTCGTACTGCGAATACCCCCGCACTTGCTTCCACGCCCCCCACGGCTTCCTTCACCTGCGGCCGGAAGACCTACTGCCGCGAGATGACTTCCTGCGCCGAGGCGCGCTTCTACCTCACGCAGTGCGGCCTGACGCGCATCGACGGCGATGGGGACGGCGTGCCCTGCGAGAAGCGGCACTGCCCCCATTCGCGATAGGTCCGCCGGGCTAGATTTCGTTCCTGACCAGCTCGTGGGTCCGGACCCGCTCGTACTTGCGTGCCGGGGTGTTGACGATCGCCGCGAGTTCGCTTGCGGCGAGTCCGGCCCGGATGCGCTCGGCATCCACATCCCCGTAGACCGTCGAGCGCTGCTTCGGCGTGCGGCCGGCGGACGCGATCAATGAACGCATGCGGTCGGGCGAGGTCTCCTGGCCGTGGCTCGCGCCGGCGGCGCGGGTGATGCTCTCGTTCATCAGCGTGCCGCCGAGGTCGTTGCAGCCGGCGTTCAGCGCGGCGACAACGCCTTCGTGGCCCATCTTTACCCAACTGGCCTGGATGTTGGTGATGTGGGGATGCAGCGCGAGCCGGGCGACGGCATGCACCAGTATCGCCTCGCGGAACGTCGGTCCCCGGCGGGCACCACCACGGAGGTAGAGCGGCGCTTCCATGTGTACGAACGGCAAGGGCACGAACTCGGTAAAGCCGCCGGTGCGCTTCTGCAGCGCCCGAATGCGCATGAGGTGCCGCGCCCAATGCTTCGGTTGGTCGACATGTCCATACATGATCGTGGCGGTCGTCCTGAATCCGGCTTCATGGGCGGTTCGCATCACTTCCAGCCACTGATCCGTGTTGATCTTGTCGGGACAGATCACGGCGCGTACTTCATCGTCGAGGATTTCCGCCGCGGTGCCGGGCAGCGTGTCGAGCCCGGCATCACGCAACGCCTCGAGATGCTGCCTGACGCTTGCGTTCGAGGTGGCGGCGCCTTGCCACACCTCCAGCGGAGAGAAGGCGTGCACGTGCATGGAAGGCACCGCCTCCTTCACTGCGCGGGCGATCTCCATGTAGGTCTCGCCCGTGTATTCGGGGTGGATGCCGCCCTGCAGGCACACCTCCGTGCCGCCCCGGTCCCATGCTTCGCGCACGCGCCGCTGGATTTCCTCGCGGCCGAGGTCGTACGGGCGACCCCGGAGGTTCTCGGCGAGCTTGCCCTTGGAGAAGGCGCAGAAGCGGCACTTGAAGTAGCAGATGTTGGTGTAGTTGATGTTGCGGTTGACGACGTAGCTGACGACATCGCCGTTGACCTCGGCGCGGAGCCGGTCCGCTGCCTGGACAACGGCGTTGAAGTCGTCGCCCCGCGCTCGGATCAAACGCACCAGGTCCTCTTCGTCCAGGTCGTTGCCATCCGAAGCGCGCGCGAGGATGTCCTGGAGGTCGGGCGAGACACTGCCCTCGCGAGGAGGCGCGTAGATGCGGTCAAGCGTGGCTCCCGGGGGTGCGTCGAGTGATCCGGGCGACCAGTCATCGGTGCGCGGAAAACCTTCGCCGTCGATCATGTCGAGAACGCGCTTCCGCAGGCCGGCATCGACCCAGCGGTCCGGCGCCCGCGCATAGGCGGGATAGATGGTCAGGCGTTCCTGCAGGTGCTTGCCGGCGCCGGCCGTCTCGCGGGCCAGTTCCTCGACATGGGGCCAGGGGGCTTCAGGGTTCACGAAGTCGGGCGTCAGCGGGGAGACGCCGCCCCAGTCGTTGATGCCGGCGGCAACGATCTGCCGCAGCACGCCGGGGCTCAGGTTCGGCGGTGCCTGGATGCTCATGGACGCGCCGAAGATGATGCGGGCGACGGCAATGGTCCAAAGCAATTCATCGAGGCTCGGTTCCGGCGCCTGGCGCATCTTGGTGTCGGGCTTGGCGCGGAAGTTCTGGATGATGACTTCCTGGATGTGGCCGTGCACCTCGTGCGCATCGCGGATCGCGAGCAGCGACTCGATACGTTCGCGGCGGGTCTCGCCGATGCCGATCAGAATGCCGGTCGTGAAGGGCACGCCCGCTGACCCGCCATCGGCGAGCGTCTGCAACCGCACGGCGGGCACCTTGTCAGGGGAGCCGTAGTGCGGCATGCCGCGCCGGGTCAATCGCTCCGACGCGGATTCGAGCATGATGCCCATGGACGGCGATACCGGACGCAGCGAGGCGATCTCCTCCGGCGTCATGTTGCCGGGATTGAGGTGCGGCAGTAACCCGGTCTCTTCGAGGACCGCTGCTGCTGCGTCGCGCAAATAGGCGACCGTCGTGTCGTGCCCCATTCGCGCCAGCGCCTCGCGCGCTGCCCGGTAACGCAGTTCCGGTTTTTCGCCGAGAGTGAAGAGCGCTTCCTTGCAGCCGAGGGCAGCGCCCTGGCGGGCGATTTCGAGCACCTGGTCGAGCGTCATGTAGGGCGCGTCGAGCCTGGACGGCGTCTGCGCGAATGTGCAGTAGTGGCAGACGTCGCGACACAGGTGGGTCAGCGGGATGAAGACCTTACGCGAATAGGTGACGACGTTCAGGAACTCGCGGTCGCGCAACGTCGCGGCGACCTCGGCCAGCGCCCTCGTGTCCGGGAAGTCAGCGAGGGCGAGCGCGGCTTTGGTGGCAGGCAGTTCGCCGTCTGCCGCGGCAGCCAGTGTCCGTTCGGCGCGCATCGTGTCCCCGGAGCCCCGTTGAAGCCGCTAATTATGGGTGGCCGTCAGCCGCGATGCCACACCGGTTTCTACGAGCAGCCGCCCGCTGCGGGTGTCGGTGCCCGCCGCGGCGAACGTGCGCAAGCCGTCGATGGTGTCGATATCGAGGCCGAAACCGGGTAGGCGAACGATGCGCGGCTCAAAACCGGCGGCCCGCGCCAGCGCCTGGTGCGGCTCGAAGCTGGTGCCATCGAACTGGTAGCTCATCGCGTTCGGCGGCGTGGCGATGATGCAGTTGGTGCCGATGTCGTGCCGGTCGGGCAACAGGGTGATGTCCCTGTGTGCCTCGAGGGCCTGGTCCACTTCATCGGCGGTGAGGAGGGGCAGGTCGCCGTGCACGATCATGGTGCCTTCGGCGCGGTCGGCGACGAAAGCGCTGGCTTCGGTGACGGCGCCGGTCAGATCGTCCGCCGAATCCGCGAACACTTCTGCGTCGAACGCTTTGGCCAGCTCCCGGGCCTCCGGCGAGCGCGAGACAATCAATACGCCGGCGAGCGATGCTCGCGTTAGCGCGTCCAGCACGTCCTGCACCATGGCGAGCGTCAGAGCCCGGCGTTCGCTAGGCGACAGGTACGCGCTGAGCCGTTCCTTGGCGCCCTCGGGACCCTTGAAGGGCACCAGCGCCCACATGCGATGCGTGCTCATGGCGGGCATTTCGAAGAGTCCGAGTTGATTGTCATACCATGTCAGCCACGAGCCTGCCCAAGCAAGGAGGAGAATGCGGCGTGACCACCGAACGACTTAGCTTACGCATCGATGCAGATCTGAAAAAGAGCCTTGAAAGGGAGGCTAGGCGTGAAGATCGATCTGCATCTTATCTTGCCGTCAAGGCGATCGAAGCGTTGCTGCGCAACCGGGCTGAAAAGCGTGCCGCAATCCGCGCCGCGCTCGCAGAGGCCGAAGAGGGTGCGTTCATTTCACAGAACGCCATGGATACGTGGGTCTCGTCGTGGGGTTCCGACGCGGAGCTTCCGCCACCGCCGCCCGATACTCGAAAGTGAACGATGGACCTCGTTTTCCTGCCGTCCACCCGTTCGGACTTGCTGTGGATGCGGAGGTACTACACCGGAGCGTTCCCTGCCCGAGCAAAGCGCGCGGCCGAGCACTATCGTACGACCTGCAGCGTTATTCGCCAAAATCCCCAAGTCGGACATCCTGTTGAGGACATGCCTGGGGTCCGCGAGTTTCCCATTCAACGCACACCCTTTTCGATTATCTACCGTGTCATCGATGACCGCATCGAAATACTGCGCATCTGGGACCAGCGTGGTGACCGTTCCGGACTGATCTAATCTCGGTGTTCAACAGTGCTGACGAAGGCCAGCACGTCGCGGGCCAGGGCGATGCGGTCGTCGAGGTTCGACATCACGGTCTGCGTGACGGTGGTAGCCAGCCCCAGGTTCGCCACCTCCGACTGGCGGTCGGCGTCGCGTTCGTCGAGGACAAAGCCGGTGATCAGGTCCCGATAGTGCCGGGCTACCGCCGTTGCGGATGCCGGAATGTCGAGTTCGCGCATCATCTTTGCCGTCGGTCCCTTGATGGCCCGTCCGCCGACGATGGGGGAGACCGCGATGATCGGCACGCCGGCCGACTTCAGGAGGTCACGCATGCCGGGCACACCCAGGATGGGGTCGACGGATACGAAGGGGTTGGACGGGCAGATGACGATTGCGGTCAACCCACCCCTGGTGACCAGTTCTTCGATGCCGGGATTGATCCGGGCATTTTCGACTCCATCGAACTCGAAACCCGTGACGGCGGGTCTGCAACGGTCGCGCACGAAATAGTGCTGGAAGGCGAGCGGACCTTCGGCAGTCAGCACGCGCGTTCGGACCGGATCGTCCGACATCGGCAGGACCGTTTGGGTCACGCCCAGACGTTCGCAGATCTCCCCCGTGACTTCAGTCAGCGTGGCGCCCTCGGCCAGGCGCTCCCGGCGATAGACATGCAGCGCGAGGTCGCGGTCGCCGAGGCGGAACCAGGTCTGCATGCCGAGGTGTTGCGCGACGTCCATGAAGTGCCAGCTCTCATCGCGCCGCCCCCAGCCGGTATCGGCATTGGCCTCTCCGGAGAGGGTATAGACGAGCGTGTCGACGTCCGGCGAGATGTGGAAGCCGAGGTGTTCGAAGTCATCTCCCGTGTTGACGACAAAGGTGACCTCGTCAGGTTCGAGAACCTTGGTGAAACCGAGCGCGAGCTTGGCGCCGCCGATGCCGCCGGTGAGCGCGAGTACGCTCATTGGAACAGGTCTTCGCTCAGCGGTCGATTGATCGCGGCCGCGTTGCCCGCTGGCAACTCTGGCGGAAAGCCCCGGACCAGCGCCGCCGGAATCCGCTCCGTCGTTTCGCCCATCACGAGCACCGCGGCGGTCGCGATGCTGTCGGCGCGGTTGACCAGCGTGATCTTGAGTTCGCGCCCGAACAGGTCAAAGTCGCCCCGCCGGTCGTCGAACACCTGGATGCCCGCAGCGCCGATGGCGATGGCCGTGGTGCCGAGGCGCCAGGGACGATTCGCGCTGTCGGTGATGACAACGCCCACGCGTTTGCCGGTCTCCTCGAGGATGCGCGCGTGCAACGTGGCCGCCGTAGCGTCCGGGTCCAACGGCAGTAGCAGCGCGACTTCGCCGCCACCCTGGTCGACGTTGGACTGATCGATGCCGGCATTGGCGCTGACGAAGCCGAGCCGGTGGCGGACGATCAGCACGCCGGGCCGTTTGCGTACCACGGCGACGGATTCATCGAGGATCAACTGCACCAGGCGGGGGTCTTTTTCGGTCTCCGCGGCCAGCGCGGCGGCGTCGTGGGAGGGCGAAACATCGTCCAGTCGCACAAGGCGACCCTCGGCCTTGGACACGATCTTCTGCGCGACGACCAGCACGTCGCCGTCGAAAAGTGACATCTGTGCGTTGATGGCGTCCAGAAGGACCGCACAGAGATCGTCACCGGGCCGAACGAGGGGCAAGCCTTCGATACCGGTGACGCTGAGCGCCATCTATTCCTCGTGCCCCGTTTGACCGACGATCCTGACCCCCGAATGGGATATCCCGTGGCGGCGGTTGATCTGGATCAGGATGCTGGTGAGCGCTTCGGCGGCGGCGGCGTTGTCGATGGGACCCGCGTGCCAGCCGGTCAGGCCCGCATCCGCCGCCAGTTCGATGACCTTGTCCCTGGCCGCGCGCTTGTTGCCGGCTACCAGCACGTCGCATTCGATCTCGATGTCCCGCTGCAGCAGGTGCGCGGCGATGTTCTGAAACGCGGAGACCACCATGACCTCGTCACCCAGGAAGTCCTGTGCGCGCTTGCCCGCGGACCCCGCTTCGGGAAGTTGCACCGTGCCGACCCTGGGCGGAACCAGGGGCACGGACACGTCGATGAGGATCTTGCCCGTGAGGCCCTCGCGCACGGTTTCCAGGGTCGAGATCTGGTGCTCCGCAGGTACCGTCAGCACGACGATGTCTCCGGCCATGGCGGCATCGGCGTTCTCCATCGCGCGCGCCGGGGTTTCCGGACTGATCTTCTGCAGATTTTTGACGGCGGCCTTGGCCTTCTCCAACGTCCTTGAGCCGATCACGATCTCGTGCCCGGTTCTCGACCAGCGTATGGCCAGCCCCGTGCCGAGATCGCCCGTACCGCCCAGTATGGCGATGGATTCCTTGCCGGACATGGACTCCCTCCGAGGAAAAGCGGCGATTATCGAGTGTCTCGCCGCCAGCGGCAACGTGGCCCACATCGTTTCGGCATAGTCGCACGCGAAGTCGAGCAAATCGCCGGCATGATTCCGGTGGCGTCGGTGGCATATTGCACGGCTTTCCGTGCGGCCGTGCCGTTCCATGTCCAGAGTCGCGAGCCTCGCCTGCCACCGCTTACGGCTGCAGATGGCGTGTGCTAACGTTCCGCCGACCGATGCACGGCCTCGCCAAGGAGACCGCCATGCGCGAACCCATCCAGTTGCGACGCCCGGAGCGTTCTTCTGCCGAGCCGTCCGCCGTTCGTCCGCTCGCACCGTCCGACTACCCGGAATCCGACGGTAAGCCGATGGCGGAGACGCCCAAACATTGGTCCGCCACCGTCGATGCGGCGCTGCCGCTGAAGGAGTTCTACCGCGACCGCCCGGACGTCTATGTCGGCAGCGACATGATGATGTACTACCGGGAGGGGGATCCCCGTCGCAGCGTGTCGCCAGACGTATTCGTGGCGCTGGGCGTTCCCAAGCTGCCGGAGCGCCGGGTGTGGCTGACCTGGTTGGAAGGAAAGCTGGCGGATTTCGTGCTGGAGGTGACTTCGAAAAGCACGCGGCGCGAGGATGAGGGACGCAAGGCAAGGCTGTACGAGGAGCTTGGCGTCTCGGAGTACTGGCAGTTCGACCGGGAAGGGGACTACCTGGAGCCGAGGCTGAAGGGTCGCCGGTTGGGACCGGACGGCAATTACCGGGCGCTGCCGCTCGAGGAGCGCGATGGCGCGCTGTGCCATGCGAGCCTGCTGGGCCTGGAGCTTCGGCTGGAGGGCGAGACGCTGCGCCTGTTCGACCCGATGCGCGACGAATTCCTGCTGACATATGTGGAGTCGCAAGCCGCCCGGCGCGCTGCGGAGGGCGAACGCGATCAGGAAGCCCGAGCGCGCCGTGCCGCCGATGCACGAATCAAGGAGTTAGAGCGGCGGCTGCGCGACGCGTGAGGGTCATTCAGGCGGATCGCGTCCGAACGTCCCTCGCAGTTTCCAATCGGCCGAAAGCGGTTCCGAGTCGGCGATCCGCGAAGCGCAACGCCCGGGCCATCTCGGGCGCCGCAGGCGCGCCTGGCCTGTTCCGAACCGTCTCCAGGCTGAAAGACAGGAAACCACCGACCGGGTTGGGGCCCGCAACCAGTTTCGCGACCGGTGCCTCCTCACCGTGCGCCTCGCGATACTCCGTGCCGTCGCGCTCGAGGTCGAACGTGCTACTCGTGTCGAAGACCGTGTCCGTAACGACAAAGCCCCTGACTGCACGATGCCGATCCGCGCTGTCCAACACGGCACGCTCGAGGAGACCTGGCCGAATTGCCAGGCGCTCGCCCTCGGCAACCGCCCAGCACAAGGGTTCTAACGGGAAGTCGGCTAAGCCCCCGATGAGCGTTCCCAGCCCGGCGCCGGTTCGGGGGTTCAGTTCCGTCGGCAAGAATCCGTCGGGCGAGAGTACGCCGTCTATCGTGAACGCGCCGAGATAGTCGACCCGCTGGCGCAACGCCAGGCCCACGCACCGTGCCGCGTGGCGCATCGCTTCGCGATCCTGGGGCGTTGGGTCGAACCAGTTGGAACTGCCGCCGTACAGAAGCCGATCGCCTTCCGGAGGACGCAAGACGACCATTTCGACGGGCCGGAACACGGCGACGTCATCGCCGAAAACGATCCCGTGAACGCTGACCGGGATGCCTTCCAGGAATGGCATGACGCGAACGCGGTCGGCGATGTCACACAACGACTCGGCTGCGGAGAGGCCATCGTCGCCCGGTCGCACCCATCGCAGGCCGACCGCGCCACCATGGACTCCCGACTTGATGTCAGCGGCCCATACCGTACCCAGGCCCCGATCAAGGGCGGCGGCCGCAGCGACCAGTTCGCTATATTCGGCGGGCACGACGCGCGATGGCGCTCGATGCACGCCGGCAGCGTCCCACAACGCGTCGACGGTCGTCTTGTCTTCGAGTGCTATCCAGTCGGGTCTGCGGCCTGCGTAGGACTCCCGGCCGGCCACGCTCGGCACATCGCCGGGCGAACACAACACCCGCGCCGAATGATCGGGGTCCCAACGGTCGATCATCGCCGTGACGTTCGACGGCAGTTCTCGCAGCGTCGCTTCCTCCCGCAGGAGTTGATCGACCACGTCCCGGGCCCGGATATCGAAGACATGCAGTTCTCCGGTTTCCGGGCCGGGGACCTCCCCCATCCCCTCGCCGAAAGCGAGCAGGAACGGTCTGGCGGCACCGAGAGCCGCCAGGGCGCGCGCCTTCCTGGCGAGGCTCGACGCCGGCCCACCCGCGAGAATGAACCGCCGTCCTTCGAATACCGGGCGCAGCAGCGCCGTGTAGTACTCGCGCGCCTCTGCATCCACGGGGCGTCTGGATTGTCGGGTCATCGTGGCTCCCCGGACCGCAACCGAGGGACCAAATGGCAGAGAGACCCTCCCGTTGCGAGAGGTCCGTTGTCTTGCTTGCGGTTAGCGCCATGAAATCTGTCGGCCCTTCGGGCGCGCCATCTTTCACCCCCGCCCAAGCCCACCTACGGTCCTACGCCTTGATCGGCACTACGTGCCGTTCTACGGCGCAGGCCCCTAGGTCAGGATTGACGGATCGACCGGACGGACCCCAGCGGGTACCGCCAATAGTAGCGGCTCGCGGTAATCGAGCGGTTTACGGTCAAATCGTCCATCGGGCGCGGACCCTAGTCGGGGGCTGTCATCCTGTCAAGGTGAAATCGGTGCGAACCGTGACGGCCGTCTCTGTGTGCCTTCGATCACGACGTTCCCAGCAGTTCTCGCGCGGCGGCGGCGATGTGGGCGGGCATCGGCGAGGGCCGGCGCTTGGTCTTGTCGAGGTGCACGCCCGCCTGCGTGAGGCCGGCGAGTTCAGTTCCTTCGCGCATGTCGAGCAGCCGATGTTCGATGCGCAGCGAGGTGCGTCCGACATGGGCAAGGGTCGACCTGACTCCGAGGGGCGTCCCCGGCGTCGCGCGTGCCGTGAATCGGGCGTCGAAGCTGAAGGTGGCGAAGCCAGCGTTGTTTTCCCGCACGTAGGTGGCCGTCATCCCTATGGCGTTACGCAGATGCTCGCCGGCGGTGGTGAAACGCAGGATGTAGGCGTGGGAACTCGCGCGGCCCGCGAGCCCGCAGTCCCCGGCCGTGAGTACGTCCGCCCCGGTGTCGAGCCAGCGCGCCGCGGCGGGCGGAACTTCCGCGGGGGCAATCGGCGCTCGTTGCCAGTCGTCTCCGGCAGGCACGGCGCCGTTTTCGGGGATCGGCGCCGAGAGGAGTTGGTCGAAGTGCGTGCACACCGTCCCCGATTCGGCGTCGATCAGGCGGTGCGCGAGACGGTTGGCGTCGAGGCGCGCGGTCTCTATCCGGTAGATGTCTCCCTTGCGCAGTTCCCGCTCGAACCGGGTGAGACATCGGACCATGGTGGGCGCGGTGGGGTCGGTTGGGTCGAGACCGGCGCGGGCCAGAACCACGTCGGTCGCGTGGTCCAGCTTCTGGTAGTAGTACGCGACCGTGAAATGGTCGACGATGTCGCACTCCCATGGCGGCACGGCGCCCATGAACGTGATGCGTGATCCTGTCATGCGTCCTCCCGGAGTGGTGTGCGCCCGTTCGCCAGGCCTACAGGTTGGCGATGCGCTCCATCGTGGTGGCACCCCGCGGATAGCGCCCGGCGACAATCTCCTTCGCCAGCGCCTGGATGCGGCTGAGCTGGATTGGCCGGTAGTCGAGTTGCTCGACGGACACGTTGATATGCGGCGAATGCGTCGGTTCCGCGTTGTGCGTATGCCCGTGGACGTTGGCCCAGCCCTCAGGGACCGTTGCCAATGGCAGGTGCGTGAAGACGAGCGGCGCTTCGCCGTCGGTCCAGAGAACGGCGCAGATGTCGTCGAAACCACCGACGCGCAACGTTCCGGAACCGGTCAGGTCGTGATTGCCCACCACCAGGATCTTCGCGCGCCCCGCGCCGCCGCGGATGCGTTGCCAGGTGTCTTCGCAGAGCGCCGTGCGCATGGCGACGTCGCCCACGAAGACCAGGGTGTCGTTCTCGCCGACCGAGGCTTCCCAGTTGGCGTAGAGATGCGCGTTCATTACCCCGACGTTTTCAAAGGGGCGATTCGTGTAGCGGATGATGTTCTCGTGGCCCAGGTGCAGGTCCGACCACACCCATGTCGCGTCAGACGGTGTCGCGAGGTTGCGGGAAGGGAGGTCGGTCGTGGCCCTCAACATTGCGCGGAACATCCGCCGCGTCTGCCGCGATCCCCTGCCGGTGCTGTCCGCCTCGAGTTGTGACTCGTACAGCGACTTCAACGATTGTGGGTCCATTCCAGGCAACGTCGCGCTTCGGCGTCAGCCATCCCGACCGTTCATGGCGGCGACTTCGGGCAGGACCTTGTCGATCAGCGCGCGCGTCTGGGACAGCATGTCGTCCGTGCCGCTGGCGATCGGCCGCAGCACGAACTTGTGCACACCGGCGGCGTGAAAACGCCGCAGCAGGGCCATGATCTCGTCGCCGCCGCCGACCGCGGTGTAGCCATTGGGGTCTCGGCCGAGGCGCTCGCGAAGGACCTGCGCGTTGCGCAGGACAATCGGTTCGGTCCGGGTTCCGAACCGAAATCCGAAACCGGCGCCATAGTGATCCTCATCGATCGCGCGGCCGAGTTCCTTGCTGCGTGCCTTGATCGCGGCGATCACCGGGGCAACTTCGTGGGCGGCATCGATTCCGGCCTGCCAACCCGTACCCCAGCGGGCCGTGCGTTCGATCGCCTGTCGCGCGGAGCCGCCGATCCAGAGCGGCAGCGGTTGCTGCACTGGCCGGGGGCTGATGCTGGCGGCGTCCAACTGGTGAAACTCGCCGTCGAAATCCACCGATTCCTCGGTCCAGAGCCGGGTGAGAATCTCCAGCCCTTCGTTCGCCCGTATGCCGCGCCGGCGCGTGGGCTTCCCCGTGGCCGAGTAGTCGCGGGAACGGGCGCTGCCGATGCCGAAGGCGGGCAGCAGACGTCCTTCGGACAGCACGTCGATCGTCGCGCACTGTTTGGCCGTGAGCACCGGGTCGCGCAGCCCGAGGCTCGCCACGTTCATGCCGAACTTGACGTGGCGGGTGGCGCCGGCGAGGGCGGCCATGACGGACATGCACTCAAGGGCCGGCTGGGTGCTGATGATGCGGTCCGACTGCCAGATGGAATCGACCCCGCCGGCATCGCAGAGGTCCACCCACTTCCAGAACCCGCGCGCATCGTCGAAGGCGAAGTTCGCTATGCCGATACCGGCACCGATTGACATGGATATCTCCCTATTGTTGCGTTCTGTCGGACAGCGCCGATGGAACGAAGTCCAGTGTGCCGCAATTCGCGGCACGTCGCATTCAGCTCACGGGATTGCGCCACGCCAGGCCGGAGAAACGAGCGAAGTCGCTGTCGTTGGAATGCAGCTCCGCCTGGTGTTCGATCGCGAGCGCTGCGAGGTGGGCGTCCGTGATCAGGTTGGGTCCGATAGGCCCATCGAGGAGACCGGCGAGAATGTCCATGTGCGTTGGCCCCGGCTGCAAGATGCGCACGTTGGGCCGCATGAGCCATGACTTGCAATGGTCCGCAGCCTCCGAAGCGGACATGGGACGGGCAAGTACCCGCCGATTGGACATGAGCCTGACGAAACCCAATACGACCACCCACGCTACAGCCACCGGCTCCGGCTCGGAGAGACATCGCTCCCACCATGCCTTTGCCGCCTCGTGATGTGGGGCATCCGCATTGTAGGCGTAGACGACGAGGTTGATATCGGGAAGGATCACGCTGACTCGCCGTGACGCCTTCCCGTGAAGTCGTCAACTTCGAGCTCATCCACCAGTTGATTGAGCTTGAGCGGGTCAATCCCGGGCAAGAATCCTCGGCGGGCTGACGCCACCTTGAAAGTTCCCTGCTCTGGAACGGGTTTCTCGCCGGTAGTAAGGCCGTTACGCAAAGCTTCGTTGACCACCGTTTTGAAGGTCTTGCCGCTGGTACGTGCGAGGGACTTCAACGCTTCCGCGATGTGGTCGTCGATGGTGAGTGTCGTACGCATGGAGGCATCATAGTGCGAGTCCTATGAGGCATCAAGATGTCTATCGACGTCTTGTGGTAGTACGACCCGGTCTACACGGGATTCGGCGATTTCGCACCGGGTTGCGGCGGACGCGTATGTTGGACACCCGGGTCAACCTATGACCGCGGGATAGCCGATTTGAGCCAACGCTTTGCCTTGCCCAATGCCTTTTCGGCGACTCCGCTGGTGAGGAAGCTCTCGGTGACGGTTTGGCGGTCGGCCGAGAAGTTGTGCCAGAGGGCTTCCGCATAGGGCCGGCTCGATGCCGCCAGGGTCGGATACAACCCCTTTTCGTCGATGTCTGCCAGGACCGTTCGATAGTGGTCCAGCACCACGCCGTCGAGCAGGGTGCCGGCGACGCGAACGCTGGTCAGGGCGCCGCTGCCGATCTTGGCGAACTTGTCGAGGGAACCGAGGGTCAGCGCGCCGGAAATCGCGAGCGGGCTCGTGTTCTCGCGTTGCGCGATCGATCGCATGCGTTCCCAGAGCTGCTTGATCTCGTCTTCGGAGAGCACCTGGCCGGGGCTCATGCCGCGTAGCTGGTCCCGGGTCTGGCGAACGGTCTCTCTGAGCCCCTCGACGGATAGTGGCGGCGTATCGAACGCCGTGGCGGTTTCATCGCTGGCGCTGGCAGCGGCGTCCAGCAGGTCGTCCACCTGGTTGATCGCAGCCGCATCGGTGATCACGCCCTGCGCCTCCAGTTCCTCGGCCAGCTCCCGAAGATAGGCCTTGGATCCATACGCGATGTCGCTGACGATGGCGAGGAGCAGCATGGGCGACACGTGAATCGTCGCGAGACTCGCCATTTCGATGAAATTGCCGACGGTCTTGCGCGCGACGTAGTTCTCCACGCGGGCGTCCTCCGACTGGCTCGGGCGCGCGACGCCGCCAACGTCTTCGGCCAGGAAGTCGAGCATCTGGCCGACGAAGATCTGGTAGGTCCGGGCATTGCGAAAGGTCTGCGGAATGAGCGCGGCGGCCGACTCGCGCAGAGCGCCGCCGACGACGCCAGCGGTGCCGCGAATCGCGCGCTCGGGTAGCGACAGGCCATAGACAAGGTAGTCCCGGATGCTGGAACTGCTGGGCGGACCGGGCTCGACGGAGGACTGGAGGCTTCGGGTTTCGGCAGGCGTATCCTCGGTTGGATCGGTCGCGGCACCTGGTCGCTCGTGTCGGCGGGAGGGCTCTTCGGGCTTGTCACTATCCATCCGCGACCGCCCCGGTTTCCGATGCCAGTCCGTTGTACAGGTACTCGCGCGTCAACGGCACGACATCGTTGCGGTGCGCAAGTTGAAGCTGGAATACCACCAGCCTGCCGATCTCGAACGCGGTCGTGCAGACCGTGAGATAGAACTCCCACATGCGGCAGAACCGCTCGCCGTGGCTGTTCTGGAAAGTCTCCCTGGATGCCTGGAAACGACGGTTCCACTCGCGCAGCGTCGCTGCGTAGTGACGCCGCCACACCTCCACGTCGCTCGGCGCAAGGCCACTCCGCTCGATGGCGCGAATCACCTCGGAGGCGGCGGGTATGTAGCCGCCCGGGAAGATGTGGCGCCCAATCCAGGGATTGGTGGGAACGGGCGCTCCCGTGTGGCCTATCGTGTGGATCAGCGCCACGCCGTCCGGTGCGAGCAGGGTGCGGACCGTGTCGAAGAACCGGTCGAAATTGCGCCGGCCGACATGTTCGAACATCCCCACGGACACGACGCCATCGTATTCGCCGCGATGCTGGCGGTAGTCCTGCAGCCTGAATTCCACCCGATCGGAAAGCCCCCGCCGTTCGGCTTCGGCGCTGGCGACGCGAGCCTGCTCGCTGGACAGCGTCAGCCCCGTGACGTTGACGTCGGCGCGTTCCGCGAGGTGCATCGCGAGGCTGCCCCAGCCGCTGCCGATATCCAGTACGCGGGACCCGGGCTCGAGGCACAGCTTGCCGCGGATGTGCTCGCTCTTGGCAACCTGGGCCGCTTCCAGCGTCATGTCGCTCTCGCGGAAATAGGCGCAGGAGTAGTGCATGTTCTGGTCCAGGAATGCGCGGAACAATGCCTCGTCGAGATTGTAGTGATGGCTGACGTTTTGCAGGCTGGCCCGCACCGTGTTCCATGACTTGAAGACGGTGGCGGCGGGCGCGAGGAGGGCCGTGACACTCCGCCCGGCGACGGCGGGTTCGAGGTTGGTCCGGAGAATCGTGAGCAGGTCGACGAGTTCGCCTTCCTCCACGTCCCACTCCTCGTTCATGTAGGTCTCGCCGAGGTTCGCTTCCGGGTTCACCAGGATCTTGAATATCGTCCGCGGCGTGCGAATCCGCCAGGTTACCCGGGGGCTGCCGTCGCCGAAGGTATGGCGCGTGCCGTCCGGTGCGACCAGCGTCAGCGTCCCTCGGCGAACGTGCTTTTGCAGGAGCTTGGTGAACATGTCGAAAGAGGTTATGGCAGTCGATCCTGTCTCGCAATGTGCAAGCGCAACGGGATACTCGCGGGACGTTCCTTGTCAGCCGCTTGCGAGGGATTCCAGCAAGTTGGCGGGAAGCACGCTCTGATAGACAGGAATCCCGTGGCGCTCGCGGATGGTCTCGATGGAACTGTTCCACTCCTCTTCCCACTCGATGTCCATGAAGGCGGGTGCGCGGCGGCCGTGTTGCCAGGCTTCGGCGATGAGTTGCATCAGAATCGGGACTCCGGCCGGCTGCATGGCATGGGAAATCGTCGTCACGGTCGCCAGGAACATCGCTGAGTAGTTGTGGCCGAACTGCGCGAGCTGAAACGCGGAGATGGCGATCTCGTGCGAAGCCGTGGTCTCGTACCCGGCAACCAGGTGCCACACGTCGTGCATCTGCAGGATGCGCGTATTCAGGTATCGAAGCGACGGGGGCAGCGCATCGAGTTTGATCGCCTCGCGGTCCAGCACCTCGAGATCGTAGCCCTGCTCGACGATCATCCCGTACAGGGTCCTGCCAAGGCTGTTGTTGTCGCAGGCGCCTAGCGTTTCGAGGTCGGTGCGGCCGGGCACCGGTCGGACGAGTGCCGCGCCCGCGCCGGGGTGGTGCCGGGCGCAAGACTCGGCGATGGCCTCGAAGCCCGGATGCACGGCACCGCCGAGGGCGGCAACGCGGGTGGTGATCGAGGCGGCGTCGTAGCCTTTCTCTGCGTCGTCGACCACGGACCAGAACGCGCTCCAGAAATCGGGCCGCAGTGGAGCTTCGGCAAAGTCGTTTGGAATGGGTGGTGTCTCGCCCGATCCAAGCCAGGCGGCGGAGATATTGTCGTAGACCGTCTCGATCGCGGCGGGACAGGAGAACCCCGCCCATGCCATCGCCGCGGCGACCTGCATTCTGCCGGCATCGTCGCCCTGCCGGAGCGCTTGCACGGCACCGTCCAGTGCAGTGGCGTCGATGAGGCAAGCTGCCCTCTGAAACTCGTTTCTGGATGTCGCTGATGGAGCCCCGACGCTCATGAAAGCGTAAAGTACCAGCGGGGAGCCCGCGGGGCGACCATCGCACCTGTCTTGAAGCGAATACATGCGTTCACCCTATCGGTTCTGCAAGGAGTGCAAGCCAGTTCTGGCGGTAGCCGCAGTGCTATGGGCCCTGGCGATTTCGGGAGCGCCCGAGCTGGAAGAGATCGTCGTGCGTGCCGAGGCATCGGTGGCCGCCGCGCATGGGACGGTGGGCAGCGTATCCACGGTGGACGCCGACGCGATCGATCTCACCCGTGCCGGCCACGTGCACGAAGTCATGGTCCGGGTTCCGGGCGTGTGGGTCTCCCGCGGTTCCGGCCACGAACACCTGACGGCGATCCGCTCTGGCGTATTGACGGGCGCCGGTGCCTGTGGCGAGTTCCTGTATCTCGAAAACGGCGTGCCGATTCGCCCGCCCGGTTTCTGCAACGTCAACAACCTGTTCGAACTGAACACGGAACAGGCGGCCGCGGTCGAGGTGGTGCGGGGCCCGGCAAGCGCGCTGTTCGGCGGCAACGCCCTGCACGGCGTCATCAACACCGTTACCGCGACGAGTGCCGAGGGTTGGCGGGGGAGTGTCGAGGCGGGTCCCTACCGGTACGTCCAGACCCGAATGACGGGCGGCGGGACGGACTGGCGACTGGATGCTCTGTCTACCTCTTCTTCGGGTTATCGCGACGACACCGGCTATGGTCAGCAGAAAGTACATGCCGGGGCGCGCGGCGCGATGGCGGGTTGGGATGTGGCGACATCGGTCACGGCGACCCTGCTCAACCAGGAAACCGGGGGTTTCGTGCGCGGTTTCGAGGCGTATGACTCGGACCTCAAGCGCACCAATCCGAATCCCGAGGCCTACCGGGATGCCTGGTCCGCGCGTGCCACGAGCATCTGGCGACGCGAGTTGACGCCGTCGTCGACGCTCACGGTGACGCCCTATCTGCGGCGTTCGTCGATGGCGTTCCTGCAGCACTTCCTGCCCGGTCAGCCGCTGGAAGGGAACGGCCAGCGGAGCGTGGGGCTGCAGGCGCGACTGGGTTCCGATGCCGGTTGGCGGTGGACTGCGGGCGCCACCCTGGATGCGTTTGACGCGCACTTGTCCCAGCGTCAGGACGACCCGACGCGCGGCTCGCCGTTCCTGGTCGCGACCCGTCCGCCCGGCACGCACTACGACTACCGCGTCAGCGGCATCACGCTGGCGATGTTCTACGACGCGCGGATCGATCTCGCACCGGGCCTTCAGGCGGTCGCCAGCGGTCGCCTCGAGCGCAACAGCTACGCGTACGACAACCGGCATCTCGACGGCAACACCCGCGACGACGGTAGCGCGTGCGGGTTCGGTGGCTGCCTGTACACCCGTCCCGCCGACCGCGACGATGCATATGCGAATGCGGCGGGGCGTCTCGGCCTGCATTGGTCGCCGGCCGGCCAACGCAGCTTCCACGTCGTGGCGGGACAGGGATTCCGGCCGCCCCAGACGACGGAACTCTACCGCCTGCAGCGCGGACAGGTTGTGACCGACCTGGAAAGCGAGACGCTGCGTTCCGTCGAGGCTGGAATGCGTGGTGACGGCAACGGACTCGACTATGACGTGGCGCTGTATGCCCAGACGACGGAGCACCTCATCTTTCGCGATGCCAATGGCTTCAACGTCAGCGACGGTCGGACCGCGTCGACGGGCATCGAGGTAGCGGTGAACTGGAGCAGGGGCGCACATACGCTGGACCTTGCTGCCACCCATGCTCGCCACCGATACGCCTTCACCCGCGATGTCAGCGGCGGCGAGCGCATCACCGACGGCAATGCGGTGGACACGGCGCCGCGCTGGCTCGGCAGCGCACGCTGGCGTATCGAGACTGATGGCCGGGTTTCCGAGTTTGAGGTCGTCTACGTCGGCTCGCATTTCATCAACGCATCCAACACCGCCCGCTACGACGGCCACCGCCTGCTGAACTGGCGCGGCGCGTGGCACGTCACGCACCGGGTCAAGCTGTTCGCGCGGCTCCTGAATCTGCTCGATGCGGCCTACGCCGACCGCGCGGACTTCGCCTTCGGCAGCTATCGCTACTTCCCCGGCATGCCGCGCCAACTGTACGCGGGCATCGAGGTGAAGCTGTTTGATTAAGCCACCGCAGCGCGCCGGGTCGGCACATCGATGTCCGCGCCCACGCTCGCCAGGCGTTCGGGAACGTTGACGTAGCCGCGTTCGATGAACCGTGTGCCGAAGATCTCGCTCTCGCCGTCGGCGATCAATGCCGCCAGCAGGTAGGCGAATCCGGCGCGCAGGTCGGGGATCTCGATCTGTCGCCCGGCGAGGCGCGTGGCCCCCTGGACGATGGCGCTGTGCGGAAAGTTGCGGTCGGTGAAACGGCATTCCTTGCCGCCGAGGCAATCCTTGGCCAGGGTGATGTTGGCGCCCATGTCGTTCAGCGTGCTCGTATAGCCGAATCGCTTCTCGTACACGGTCTCATGCACGACGGAGACGCCGTCGGCCTGGGTCAGGAGCGTCACCATCGGTTGCTGCCAGTCCGTCATGAACCCGGGGTGAACGTCAGTCTCTATGTGGATGGGGTCCAGCGTGCCGCGGGCGCGGAAGAAGGTGATGGCACCGGCGTCCACCTCGAACCCGCCGCCGATCTTCCGCAGCGTATTGAGGAACGTGATCATGGCCGCCTGGTCCGCGCCTTCGATGCGAAGCCTGCCCGCAGTTGCGACGGACGCCATCGCGAATGACGCCACTTCGATCCGGTCGCGAACCGGGTCGTGGCTCGCGCCGGAAAGCTCCTCCACCCCCTCGATGACGATCTTGCGGTCCGTATCGATCTGGATCAGGGCCCCCATTTTCTGCAGGAAGAGCACCGTATCGACGATCTCCGGCTCCACCGCCGCGTTGTGAATCACGGTGGTCCCATCGGCCAGGCAAGCCGCGAAGATCGCGTTCTCGGTGGCGCCGACACTTGGGTAGGGGAGCGCCAGCACGGTGCCCCTGAGCCGATCCGCCCTGGCGGTATAGCCGTCATCGTCCTCGTCGATTTCCGCACCCATCTTCTGCAGCAGGTCGATGTGGAAGTCGATGGGGCGTTCGCCGATATTGCAGCCGCCGACCACCGGTACGCGGGCCATGCCAGCCCGATGGAGCAGGGGAGCGATCAGCAGGATCGGGATTCGGTTGACCCCGGAATAACGCTCGCTTATCGCCGTCGAATCAATGCGCGGCGTAGCCAGGTCGACGGTGCCGTCATCGCGCCGGTCGTACGCGGTGCCGAGTTCCGCCAGCATGTCGAGGACAACGTCGATCTCGGTAATGTCCGGCACATCGTGCAGCCGGCAGGGTTCGGTGGTGAGAAGGGAGGCGACAAGTTGCTTGGTCACCGCGTTCTTCGCGGCCTGGGCGCGGATGGCTCCGCGCAACGGACGATGCCCGCGTATTCGATACACGTTGGGATTGGCGTCGGACACCGGTTCGAAGTCAGTCGGGAACAAGTACGTGATTTAACGGCAAATCCGGGTGGAATTAAAGAGGGAAAAGGGGAGTGAAAAGGGAGAATGCGAGGAGGAACCTGCAGGCAAGGAGGAGCGGCAATGACGCGCTTTTGAGTCCCGGATCCCCCACGCGCGGCGAGGGTATACTGACCGGAATCCATGGGGAAAAGCCATGAAGGTCAGCATCAGCCGCGGGCGCGACATTCAGGAGCGGATCGCATGCGTGCTGGACGTGGAGGAGCTCGGCGTCGACGCCGTCTGTTCGGCCCAGGCGTGGGGCGAGGTGCTGTAGGTCAGGGACACGCCGCTATGGACAGGCAGGCCAAGCTCATCTACACCCTGTACGCGATCAGCGTCATGGTCGGCGTGACCGCGATCGTCGGCGTGGTGCTGGCGTACATGGCGCGCGAAGAGGCCCCCAACTGGCTTGCGAGTCACTACCGTTTCCAGATTCGTACCTTCTGGCTCCTGGTGTTGTTCTCCTTCATCGGCACCGTGCTGACGCTGGTCCTGGTCGGATACCTCGTGCTGGTGGCCACGGTAGTGTGGTTGATCGTGCGCTGTCTCAAGGGGTGGCGCCACCTGGAACGGCGCGAACCGGTCGAGAACCTCGAGACGTGGCTGTTCTGATGCTGCCGCCCACTTCGCCGAGTCCCTAATTGCCATTGCAATGTCACAGGTGGTTCGATAAAAGCGTTGCCATGAGAATCGTTGCCGTTGCGCTCTGCGTCGGTCTTTGCGGCTGCCAGTCCCTCATGTCGTCGGTGACCGAAGGGCTGGCGGAGGACATGTCGGACGCGCTGCTCAACACCGAAGACCTGCAGGTCGCCCGCGAGGGGTCCGCGGCGTTTCTGATCATGCTCGAGGGATTCCTTCGCAGCAGCCCCGACAGCATCGCCCTGATGCAGGCGGGAGTGACGTTGAACGGCGCATACGCCACCGCCTTTGTCGAGGACGAGGAGCGGCAGCGCCGATTCGCTGAACGGGCATTCGAACTGGCGCAGCGGGCATCGTGCGCCAGGCTGCCCTGGGCCTGCTCGGCGCGCACCGACGACATCGATGTGCTGGAAGCCAACCTGCGCAGCCTCGATCAGGATGACGTGTCGCTGGCGTATTCCCTGGCCTCGGCCTGGGGCGGCTGGATTGCGGCGAACAGCGGAGACTGGGGCGCGGTCGCGGAACTCGGGCGGGCGAAGGCCGTCATGACGCGTATCGCTGAAGTGGACGAGACCCACGACAACGCCGGCCCGATGCTGTACCTCGGGGTGATGGAAACCCTTGCGCCGCCTGCCCTGGGCGGTCGGCCTGAAGTCGGCCGGGCGCACTTCGAGCGCGCCATCGAAGTTGCCGGCGGCGAGTACCTCATGCCCCGCGTGTTCCTGGCGGAGTACTACGCCCGCCTCGTCTTCGACCGCGAGTTGCACGACCGGGAACTCGAGGCCGTGCTGCGGGCGAATCCGAAGGTCGAAGGGCTGACGCTGGCCAACCGAATCGCACAGGAGCGCGCCCGCGAATTGCTGGAGTCTGCGGATGACTATTTCTGATCGCATGCCGGGCCGGTCGGCTGGCCTGCGCCTCGCAGTCGCCGCCCTGCTGGTTGCGTGTTCAGTGCCCATTGGCGCCGCGACCATCAAGTTGGCGACGATTTCGCCGGAGGGCACGGTGTGGATCTCGCTGCTGCGCGAAGCCGGCGCTGCGATCGAGCAAGAGACGGCGGGACGCGTCGAGCTGAAGATCTATCCTGGCGGGGTCATGGGAAACGACGGGACCGTCATGCGCAAAATGCGCATCGGCCAACTACAGGCCGCGATCCTCACGACGGGTACGTTCGGCAAGATCTTCTCGGACGCGCAGCTCTACAACCTGCCCATGCAGTTCGCCGACTTCGATGAGGTGGACTACGTGCGCGAACGGCTGGACGCGATGTTGCAGCAGGGGCTGGAGGACAACGGTTTCATCTGTCCGGGCTTCGCCGAGGTTGGCATGGCCTATGCCATGAGCAAGCGTCGCGTGCATTCGATCAGCGATGTTTCCGGCATCAAGCTCTGGACGCCGCCCGGCAATGAGGCCGCGATGAAGGCGATTACCGCGTTCGGCATCTCTCCGGTGCCGCTCGGCATGACCGACGTCCTGGCGGGATTGCAGACAGGTCTGGTCGATTCCGTCGCGACACCGCTCGTGGGCGCACTCGCGCTGCAGTGGCACAACCAGCTCGACTACGTCCTCGACCTCCCGTTCATGTACATCTATGCGGTGATGGTGCTGCCGGAACGGTCGTTCAAACGGCTCGAAGAGGCCGACCGGGTGATCGTCCGACGTCTGCTTGGCGAGGCGGTGGCCGCCGCCGATGCGCGCAATCGCGCGGATCACCACGATGTTCGGAAAGTGCTGCAAGACCAGGGACTCGAGTTCATCCAGCCTTCGGCAGCGGAGACTCGACAGTGGCAGGATCGCGCGCGTGGGGCGGCTCTGGATTGGGTCGAGGACGGCATCGTGAGCCGGGAGTACCACCAACTCCTGACCTCCCACCTCCGGGCCTTCAGGAACTCGTCTGGAAACCCATCCGGGAACGCGCGTGCCCCACAGCCGTCGCCTTCGGCGCCGCCCGTGGCCCGGCCCCGCTCGTCGATCATGGAATAGACTTCCCCGGTCGCTGCGCTCCACGGGTAAGCCTTTTCCATGATAGTGCCCCACAGCCGTAGCCTTCGGCGCCGAACTTTCTCTTGCGAGGGGTTCCCCCTCGCGCTCCCCGGCTGAGGGCTCTGCCCCGGCCCCGCTCGTCGATCATGGAGTAGACTTCCCCGGTCGCTGCGCTCCCCGGGTAAGCCTGTTCCATGATTGTACTGAGTGACGTCGCACGCGTGCTGCGACGGATCGAGTCCGGGCTCCTGGTAGCGCTGCTGCTGGCGATGATCGGCGTCGCCGTGTACCAGGTGTTGGCGCGAAACCTGTTCGACACCGGTCTTACGTGGGGCGACGGCATGGTGCGGGTCGCGTTGCTCTGGATCACGATGATCGGTGCGATGGCGGCAGGGCCGGACGGACATATCCGCGTGGACGTGGTCGGCCGGTTCGCGAGCGAACGGACCGCGCGGCGGCTGGCGCGCGTCACGAACCTGTTCACCGCGATGCTCTGCCTTGCGCTGGGGTGGTACTCGATCACGCTGATCGGCTACGACTACGCCGACGGCACCCCCGGTTTCGGTGCCGTGCCGGCCTGGGTATGCGAACTGGTGATACCGGTCGCCTCCGGCGTCATGGGTCTGCGCTATCTCATCGCGTCGATCAAGCCGCCGCCGGCGGAAGAGCCGGAGGCGCAGCCATGATCATCGCGCTCGCCATCGGCATTGTCCTCCTGGCCATCCTCGGCGCACCGCTGTTCGCCGTCGTGATGGCGGCGGCGATGCTCGGGTTTTATTCGGCGGGCGTCGACCTGACCGTGGTGCCCATCGAGCTGTACCGCATCGCCGACACGCCGCTGCTGGTGGCGCTGCCGTTCTTCACCTTCGCCGGCTACCTCATGGTGGCGGCGAAGACGTCGGAACGGCTCATGGATCTCACCCGCGCGCTGTTCGGTTGGATGCCCTCCGGTCTGCCCATCGTGGGTTTCGTCACCTGCGCGGTTTTCACCGCGCTCACCGGCGCCTCGGGCGTGACCATAGTCGCCATCGGCGCGCTGCTCCTGCCGATGCTCATGGCGAACGGCTATTCGGAGCGCTACAGCCTGGGGCTGGTGACGACCTCGGGTAGTCTCGGCCTGCTGATCGTGCCGTCGGTGCCGCTCATCCTGTACGGCATCGTGGCTCAGCAGATGGAGGTGGGCGAGCCGTTCACCATCCAGCAGTTGTTTCTCGCGGGGCTGTTGCCGGCGCTGTTGATGATCGTGCTGTTGTCCGGATGGACGGCGCTGCGCCACGGCGGGGCGCCCCGGACACCATTCGAATGGCACGCCCTATGGGTCGCAGTCAAGGCGGCGCGATGGGAGCTGCCGTTGCCATTCGTTGTTCTTGGCGGCATCTACTCCGGCCTGTTCGCCATATCAGAAGCCGCGGCGATGACGGCGCTCTACGTCCTGGTCGCGGAAGTGTTCCTCTACAGGGAAGTCGCCATCAAGCGACTGGCCGGAATCGTTCGCGAGTCGATGGTGATGGTTGGCAGCATCATCCTGATCCTGGGGGTGGCGCTGGCCTTCACGAACTTCCTCGTGGATGCGGAGGTGCCGCAGCGCGTGTTCGAGTTCGTCCAGGAGAGCATCACCAGTCCGTTGACGTTCCTGATCCTGCTCAACATCCTCCTGCTGATCCTCGGCGCGGTGCTGGATGTCTATGCGGCCGTGATCATCATGGTGCCGCTATTGCTGCCGGTGGCCGTCGGCTACGGCATCCATCCGGTGCATCTCGGCATCATCTTCCTCGCCAACCTGCAGATCGGCTACTTCACGCCGCCGATCGGCATGAACCTCTTCATCGCGAGCTACCGGTTCGAAAGACCGGTGCTCGAACTGTACGCGGCATGCCTGCCGTTCATGGGGGTGCTGCTGATCGCGCTACTCCTGATCACCTACGTGCCCGCGCTGTCGCTCTGGTTCCTGTAGCTTGCGGCTTAACGCAAGTCGGGCCGATGTCGCGCACGAATATCAGCTTCTGTCCATATCCCTCGCCATGGGTCCCCTCGACAATGTCGGCAACGTCGCCGGTATGGAATCGAGGGTATGGAAGCGCGGTATTTCCTTGCGCGGCATCGGCCGCGGTTGATCGAGATAGCCAAGGGCGCGTCGCCCGCGCTGCAGGGGGACGCAGAGCTCGGCAAGCTGCTTGAGGAGATTTACCGGGACTTCGACTCGGTGCCGGACAAACCCGGCAAGCGCGAATCCCTGCCGGGAGAGGACGTCTTCTGGTGGTGCGTGACAATCCTGGAAGAACTCGAGGAAGTGGTTCGCCCCGGTCCGAAAACTGACCCGTACCTCCTGATGATGATCGAGCAGCTTCAGGACATGGGCGGGCGGCTCGAGCGCAACGAACCCTTGCCCTCACGGTTCGGCATTCACTGGTTCGACGAGGAAGAATGGGACGAGGACGATGGGATGATGTTTGACGACCTGAAGTGATCGTCCGTCCGCTGTTACGTCCCGAGTCCTCCGTACTCCGCTTGCACGAGCTCGAACTCGATCCTTGGCAGGAGACCGAAGACAGCCAGTCCCGGCTTGTCCGGCAACCGCAGGTGGCCGGCATCCGCGGGCACCTGGTTCCAGGTTGGATCGACGGAAATCCACCAGCCGTCGAGCGCCACTTCGCTCCAGTTGTGCAGCGCGAACGCCTCCGAGTCGATGTCATACGCGAGCCCGGTGACGGTGCGCGCGGCGAACCCCAGCGCGCGCGCCATCGTCGTGAGGAGGTTGGCGTATTCGGTACAGTCGCCGCGGCGGTCGCGCAATATGTTCGAGACAGTGCGCCCGGAGTCCTCCTCGGTGTAATCGATATAGCCGTGAACGAAGCCAACGAGCGCTTCCAACCGGCGGGCGGGATCGGTCAATCCCGATGTCGCGCGCTGCGCGAGATGCCTGACCGCCGGGTCGTCTGCGGGGAGGGCTGTGGTCGCGCCCGACAACGCCTTGAGATCGTTCGGATCGACGCGTCGCCGGGCGTCGCGTCGGCTTTCCAGCACCAGGTTGCCCTGGACATCCCGGTGCAGCATCGGCCAGGACATGGCATCGATCGAATCGCCCGCGCGGACCCGAAGAAGGAGCCGCGTCAGGTCTCGGGGCGTCTCAAGCGGCGTGTCGATCGAGACGTGGTACTTCCGGGCGTCGGATTGCGGTGGGACCGCTTGCCAGGCGCTTGCTGTCCAGGAAGCGTCCTCCAGGGTCATGTCGAACAGGTTGGCTACGTTCAGGCGCACGGGAAGATGGTCGGCATCCATTTGAACGATCGACCCTTCGCGGTTTCTGAGGCGATAGCCCGAGTCATTGCGATCGATGACGTGCCAGGAATCCCGCTTCAGGGACGGCCGGTCGAAATCGATCGATTTCGAGTCAAGCACCGCGCCGACGGGCTGGTCCCGATCGAGCCACATCTCGACCGCGAGATAGTCGTTCAGCAGGTAATCCCAGTCGAGTTCCGTGGTCTGGCCGTTGACAGAGGCGGCAAGGCCTCCCGCGTGCCGCTCGATGCCGACCTGCATCGAATTGTTGGCGCTGATGTAGGCGTGCTTCGCGGTCAGGAGCGGGTAGGGTGCCTGCGAATCGAATACCAACGATTCCACAATGCGCGTTTGCGGACCCGTTCCCAACCGGAAGACCAGTTCGGAGTCGAAACGGTAGCCCGAGCGGGATGTGCGTCCGAAAGTGCGGAAGTGACCGATGTCCGTACCGTGCAGGCTGACGCCGTACCACCGTTCCGCCTGCAGCCGCTTGGCCGCCTGCTCTGTCGGATCGGGCGGGCCACCGAGCCACGCGGCCACGGCCAGGGCGGCCACGGCGGCTATGGCGAACCCCACGCGATAAAGGACCGGGCGCATGCGGGCGATTGTATACGCGCACGGCGCTCGCCGGGCGCGGCGCATTGTTTACAATGCCGCCGCACACCGTGTGTCGTCACAGGAGACGCCTGCCTTGGAAGACCTTCGCGACTTCATTCGCGACCGCGTTCGCCGTGACCTGGCTAACGGCGTCGTCAAGGGCGTGGTCACGCGGTTCCCGCCGGAGCCGAACGGCTACCTGACCATCGGCCACGCGAAGTCCATCTGCCTCAATTTTGGCATCGCCGAGGAGTTCGGCGGCAAGACCTTTCTGCGTTTCGACGACACCAATCCGCTCAAGGAGAGCCAGACGTTCGTCGACGCCATCAGGCGCAACATCGATTGGCTCGGATTCGGCTGGGGTACCGTGACCTTCGCGTCGGACTATTTCGATGCGTTGTACCGGTTCGCCGAAGAACTCATCGACAAGGGGCTCGCCTATGTCGACAGCCAGAGCGCGGAGGATGTCGCCGCGACTCGTGGCAGCTTTACGGAACCCGGGCGCGAGAGTCCCGACCGGGACCGTCCCATCGATGAGAATCGTGACCTGTTCAGGCGCATGCGGGCGGGCGAGTTCGGCGACGGCGAGCATGTGCTGCGGGCCAGAATCGACATGGGGGCCGCCAACCTCGTGATGCGCGACCCGGTCCTGTACCGGATCCGCCACGCGACCCACCACCGCACCGGCGACGACTGGTGCATCTATCCGATGTACGACTTCACGCACTGCCTGTGCGATTCCCTCGAGGGTGTCACGCACTCGATCTGCACGCTCGAGTTCGAGAACAACCGGGAACTCTACGACTGGGTTCTCGACAACACGGGGGTCGAGTTCCACCCGCCGCAGATCGAGTTCTCGCGGCTCAACCTCGAGTACACGGTCATGTCGACGCGCTTCTTTCGAATGCTCGTGGAGGGAGGCCGCGTCGCGGGATGGGACGACCCCCGGCTACCGACGCTCTCCGGCCTGCGCCGCCGCGGATATACGCCGGAGATGATCCGCGAGTTCTGCAACCGCATCGGCGTCACCAGGCAGGAAAACCGCGTCGAGATGGAACTGCTGGAGTTCTGCGCGCGCAACGCCCTGGAGGACGAAGCGCCGCGTGGAATGGCGGTGCTCGATCCGCTCCCCGTCACGATCACCAACTATCCTTCCGACGAGGACGAGGAACTGGACGCGCCCTGGCACCAGAAACGGCCGGAACTGGGCGCGCGAAGGATCACGTTCGGCCGATCCATCGCGATCGAACGCGACGACTTCATGGAGTCGCCGCCAAGGAAGTACCGGCGACTGTCTCCGGGGGAGATGGTGCGCCTGCGCCACGGCTTCATCATCCGCTGCGACGAAGTGATCCGGGACGCGGACGGCCGCGCGGCGGAGTTGCGCTGCACCTATTTCCCGGAATCGAAGAGCGGCAGCGACACCAGCGGGCTAAGACCGAAAGGCGTGGTGCACTGGGTGAGCAGGTCTTCCGGGGTTTCGGCCGAGGTGCGCCTCTACGACCGGCTCTTCAGCGTGGCGGCCCCCGCGACGGACAATATGGAGGAGCAACTGAATCCCGTGTCGCTCGCCGTCAGGAAGGCCATTGTCGAACCCGCCCTCGTCGAGGCGGAGTCATCGCGCTTCCAGTTCGAACGGCTCGGGTATTTCTACAAGGACCCGGTCGAACATTCGTCGACTGTGCCCGTGTTCAACAGGATCGTGACGCTGCGGGACTCGTATCGGCCCTGAGCACCGGCCGGGCTACGCGTACAGTTCTTCCAGGTCTTCCCAGAAGTCCGTGTAGGTCTTCGCCACACAATCGGGATCGAGGATGGCGCACCCGCCGACCTGGCTTGCGAAGACGGCGAGCGACATGGCCATCCTGTGATCGTCGTAGGTCTGGAATTGTGCCGGGCGCGGCGCCGATAGCGGCTGAATCCGAACCCAGTCGTCGCCTTCCTCGACATCCACCCCGGCCTTGCGAAGCTCGCGCGCGGGGCAGGCGATGCGGTCGCATTCCTTGTGCCGCAACGTGGACAGCCCCGTGATATGCGTGGTGCCGGGGAGGAAGGGCGCCATCGCCATGAGCGTGGGCGCCGCGTCGGACATGTTCTCCATGTCCACGTGTCCGATCGCCCGCAGTTCCGCGGGACCCTCGATGGAAACGGTGTCGTCGCGGGCCTCTACGTCGGCACCGATCCGCCGGCAAAGATCAAGGAAGGCGAAGTCTCCCTGGGTCGTCGATTGGCCCAGGTTGGCAAACCGTACCGACGAGGCGTGCAACGTCGCCGCAGCGGCAAAATACGTCGCGGCGGAGGCATCGCCTTCGATCGATACCACGCCGCCTCGATACGCTGCCGGTTCGATGCGTATCGTGTCGCTGCCCGAGACGCGGACCGGCACGCCTCTCCTCGCCATTTCAGTGCGGGTGATCTCGACGTAGGGGGCGGATACGGGTTCGTCCTTCGGCCGCAGGGTCAGCCCATGCGGCAGGCGCGGGGCAATCAGCATCAATCCGGACAGATACTGGCTGGACACCCGGGTGCCGACGTCCACTTCGCGCGCCCACTCGTCGGGGCCGGCGATGGAAATGGGCAGGTGCCCTTCGTCGTCTGCGGCCTGCGCCCGGCAGCCGAGTTGACGTAGCGCCTTGATCATGTCGCGGTTGGGCCGCACGCGCAGCGGTGGTCCTCCATCGATATGCGTCACGTCGCGGCGCAATGCGGCGACCGCCAGCAGGAAACGCAGCGACACTCCGCTCAAGCTCACATCGATGCTGACGTCCCCGGCGACGAGCGTATCGGGCGGACTCACGACCAGGCGCGAACGGCCGCCGGTTTCGATGCCGACGCCGAGTCGGGACAGTGAGCGGACCATGGCGTCGATGTCGTCGCACCGGGGAATGCCGACGAGTTCCGTGGCCTCGGACGCGAGCGCCGACATGACGAGGTGACGCAGCGCGATCGACTTGCTGCCCGGAAGCGTCAGTTCGATGTCGAACGGCTTCGTAACCTTGCCGATGTCTCGCTGTCCGTCCATGCCGAAATCGCCTGCAAAAGGCCCGGGACAGGTGCCGCTGGTTGCTTGAGCACCGTCTACCGCGCCATGTCCATGCAGTATCGCACCCAGACCAGGGACGGTCACGTTCTGGCGGGCTTTCTCGAGTGCACGGCGAATGCCGCTTCCTTGTTCGAGGTGAGATCGCCTCGACGTGGCGTACGCGCCAGTTGTTCAGCCTGTCTCCGCACGACACGCTCACAGGTCGAGGGTAATGAGTATTTCCTCGACGCGCATCTCATGGTGTCGAGCCACGCTCTTCAGAATGCCTGATAGGGTCCGCCCGGATCTGACCGTGTAGCGGGATCACCTCGTGGTGCTCACCGTTGACCTGGGTGGTGATTCGGACGTGGGAGCCGCGTTGTCGAACCGCGACCTAGCCGAGACGCCGAAGCGCCTGCTGCAGTCTGGCGCCGCTGACATCGCGGGGCAGCTTCACGCCGCCATGATCTCATCGCGCACGAAGTGGAGCCGAATCACGCTCGGCCGATCCATGGTGTCGTCGAAGTAGCAGTCAACGGCTTCCCGCACATTGCGTCGGACATCTTCGACACCATCCCCTTGCGTGTGGATGCCATATCCGAGCGCGGTTGCCGAAATGCTCCCGAACCGGTGTTGCGTCGGCGGAGGGGCGGTAGAATGGGCCATTCCACTCCATTGTTTCGAGGACAAGTCATGCCTGAAGCCGCGACCGCGGACGTAGACGCCGACCTGAATAACCTGACCATGAGCGAAGAGGCGCAGCCATTGCTGGACGCCGTGAGGAAGTTCATCGAGGAGGAGGTCAACCCCCAGACGCCGGCCTATAACGAAGCCGCCGGCGAACACGGAGACCGCTGGAGCCTTTCGCCGCGCCAGGAGCAGATACTGGGCGGTCTGAAGCGAGCGGCGAAGTCCCGCGGTCTGTGGAACTTCTTCCTGCCGGACGCCGAGACCGGCGAAGGGCTCAACAACCTCGACTACGCGTACATCGCGGCGGAACTGGGCAAGAGCCCGCTTTCCTCGGAGTGCCTGAACTGCAGCGCGCCGGATACCGGCAACATGGAAGTGCTCGAGCGCTATGCAACGCCGGAGCAGAAGGAAAAGTGGCTGAAACCGCTGCTCGCCGGGGAGATCCGGTCCTGTTTCGGCATGACGGAGCCGAACCTGGCGTCGTCGGATGCGAAGAACATCGGCACGCGCGCGCGGCTCGACGGTGACGAATGGGTCATCGACGGCGAGAAGTACTACATCTCCGGCGCCGGCGACAGCCGCTGCAAGATCATGATCTGCATGGTCAAGACCAGCCCCGACGCGGCGCCGCACCGGCAGCAGTCGCAGATTCTGGTGCCGATGGACACCCCGGGCGTAAACGTCATCGAACCCATGACGGTGTTCGGCCACGACGACGCCCCCCACGGCCACATGCACATCATGCTGGAGGATGTCCGCGTGCCGAAGGAGAACTGCCTGTTGGGCGAAGGAAGGGGTTTCGAGATCTCCCAAGCCCGCCTGGGTCCGGGGCGCATCCACCACTGCATGCGCTCCATCGGCCAGGCCGAGCGCGCGCTGGACCTGCTCGTGCGCCGCGGCGTTTCCCGGGAGGCGTTCGGCCGCCCGATCCTGCAACTGGGCAAGAACATCGAGCTGGTGTCCCGCGCGCGGATCGAGATCGAAGCGATGCGCCTCATGGTATTGAAGGCCGCGAAGGCCATGGACGTGCTCGGCAATCGCGAAGCGCGGGTCTGGGTGCACATGGTCAAGGCCATGGTGCCGGAGCGGGTATGCCAGATCATCGACCAGGCGATTCAGCTCCACGGTGCCACGGGGGTCTCTCAATGGTCGCCCCTGGCCCGCATGTACACGGGACAGCGGACCTTGCGGATCGCCGACGGCCCGGACGAAGTGCATCACCTCGTGGTCGGCCGGGCGGAAATGCAGAAGTACCTGGGCGCGGCCTGAAAGGCATTGCGGCGATACGTATGAGGTTTTGCGTCCTGGTGGAGCCGGGGGGGTTCGAACCCCCGACCTCGACATTGCGAACGTCGCGCTCTCCCAACTGAGCTACGGCCCCGGGTTGGACGGAAAGGTCATGAGGATGCGCGATTTTGCCGGAATGCCGTCCGAGAATCCAACGCCTTGGGGATAACCGCAGGAGATGAGAAAGGGAATCACCTTTGGTGCCTTCGACCTGTTTCACGCGGGCCACGTCATGATGATGCGCGAGGCGAAGACCGTTTGTGACTACCTGATCGTCGGCCTGCAGAGCGATCCTTCCATCGACCGGCCGCAGAAGAACAGGCCGGTGCAGAGCATCGTCGAACGCCACATTCAGGTCGCCGCGTGCCGCTACGTTGACGAGGTCATCGTCTACAGCACCGAGGCACAACTGCTCGACATCCTCGAGCACGTCGACTGGGACGTGCGGATCCTCGGGGAGGAGTACCGTGACAGGGACTTCACCGGCCGCGAGGAGACGTTGAGCCGCTGCTACTTCAACGAGCGCCCGCACACGTTCTCGAGCACGGAGTTGAGAGAGCGCGTCGCCACCCGCTCGACGGATTCCTCGGTCGGAGAATAGATGGCATGGCTGCGGGCCTTGAAGATCTCGCCGTGCGGGCCGAACGGCTGCGCGACGGGCCGATCATCGACGCCTCGACAGGCGCCAGCATCGGCGAGAACATCCAGGGACCGTCGCTTATCCACGCGCCCGCCTGGCTGGAAGCGCCCCTGGGCCGGTATTACCTCTACTTCGCCGACCACAAGGGCAGCTATATCCGACTCGCGTATGCCGACAGGCTGACTGGTCCCTGGAGCGTCTACGCACCGGGCAGCCTGCAACTCGAGGAGTCGCACTTTCCGACCGTGCCTCCCGAGGTGCCGCCCGCAATGCGCGAACAACTGACGGCGAGGACTCCTCCGGGCCTCGATCCCCTGCGCGAGGCGACCACGCCCCATATCGCTTCGCCGGACGTCCATGTCGACGATGACGCGCAACGGATCGTCATGTACTTCCACGGCCTGGAAGGCCCCGGTTACCAGGTCAGCCGTGTCGCCACGTCTCGTGACGGGATCCACTTCGAGGCGCATCCGGAGATTCTCGGCAGGTCGTACATGCGCGTGTTCCGCCATCGCGGCATGACGTATGCGATGGCGATGCCGGGCAGGTTCTACCGTTCCCGTGACGAATTCACCGGATTCGAGGAGGGTCCGCTGCTGTTCAATGCCAACATGCGCCACGCGGCGCTGTTGAAACGGGGCGACACGCTGTACGTGTTCTGGACGCAGGTTGGCGACGCGCCGGAGCGGATCCTGCTGAGCGTGGTGGACCTCGCGGGAGACTGGATGGACTGGAAGGAGACCGAAGCCAGGGAGGTGCTACGGCCCGAACGCGACTGGGAAGGCGCTGGTGCGCCGCTCGAACCTTCCTTGCGCGGCCCCGTCTACGGTTCGGTCAACCAGCTTCGGGACCCCGCGATATACGTCGAGGAGGATCGCGTCTTCCTGTTGTATGCCGTGGCGGGGGAAGCTGGTATCGCCTTGGCGGAAGTCTTTACGGGCTAGCGGCTCGAAAAACCGGGGATCAGGGCAGGCCCGCGAAACTCTCCGCACAAACCTGCGCGAGGCGCCGGGTGTTCTCGACCAGGTTGCGCCGAGCGGCGTCGGGGTCGATCGATTCCGGCCGCTCATCGGGCGTCACCCTGAACAGCAGGTCCCCCGGGCGCACGACAACACCGTCCCGATCCGTCATCGCGCACTCGTCCACGGTGCCGGAGAACATCGCGCTGACCTTGGTGAACATCTTCATCACCTCGATGATGTAGAGCGTGTCGCCAACCTCGAAGTGCGTGCCCGGTTCCAGGTACGGAGCCATGCCCGGCGCTTCCCGCGAATGGAACATGCCGCCGATCTCCGCCACGATCTCGTCGTCCGACGCCGTCGGCGGGGGAGAGAGCGTCTTGCGTGCCTCGGCCAGCAAGTCCGGCGAGTGGAGTTCTTCCGGCAATGCAACCGTGAGATCGGAGGCTACCCCGACCTTGCCGAAACCGCTCTCCCGGGCAATGAGTTGTGGAAGGGCGAGCAGTTGCAACCCGTGGTTGAAGCCGATGTGCTCCGCGCGCACCGTGTCCCAGGCCTGGGCGATGGCGGGCGGTGCGCCGGCGGGGCTATGCGGTTCGCGCAACAGCCTGTTCAGGTCCGGGAAGTCCGTTGCGCCGAGACCGGCCCGCAGGCGCGCGTAGTGAGCACGGGTCGCATCGAGCAGTTCGCGGTCATGGTCCCAGATCGCTTCCGCCGCCGCTTCCGCCTGGTCCATGGCGAGGTACCGGTAAAGCGCATCCAGTGCATCCGCCGGACTGACGCGCCAGTGGGGCGCGCCTCGCACTCCCGCCGACTCACCGGTCTCGAAGTGGCCGGCGCTGGCGGCGACCCAGCCCGCGAGCAGGTGGGGATTGGCGAACAGACGCTGCAACGGTCGAAGAATCAGCGTTGACTTCAGGTCCATCGCGCGGTCGTACGCTGCGCCCACCGCCTCCCTTTCCTTGTCGGAGGCGTCAGCACCTCCGGATTCGCCCATGACGTTCTCTCTTGCGGCTGTCTTCAGGACATCGAACGCAAGGTCGAGATCAACAGCCCGGGCAGCGTCGAAAAGGCGGCCGACGGCGACCAGGTACGCCTGCACGAAGCGCGTTTCGATCTTCGCGCGCGAATGGTTTGCAATCAGCCAGTTCAGCAGGCCGTAGTGGAAATCGCGGTTGGTCTTGAGATTGGCGCCCTTGATGCGCATGCACCGCAGCGCTTCGATCATGTTCCGCCAGGTCTCTTCGCGCGTATCGCCCGTGGTGAGAAGCAGGGCAATGTTGCTGTCGTAGGCGCCCGCCAGGTAGTAGGGCGCGAACAGTCCGGTGTCGGGGTTACGCTCGCAGATACCCTGGTCATCGCGGATTTCGCCCGGAGTCCGAGGCGACCAGGATTCGATCAGTCCCCCGGCGGCGGGACGCAGGGCCGGGTCGGTGGCATTCAGGCGCACTTCCAGCGAATCGCCTTGCAGCGGGACGCGCCGGGGCTTCGCGAGCCTTGCGCCGTGGCGCGCAACCAGCGCCATGGCCTCGATCAGCGACTCGACCCGCAACACGCTGCCCGCGTCGTCCGGGTCGGCGAACTCCAGCGCGTAGCAGAGTTCGGTGACGCGGTGCTCCACCTGGATGCGCGTATTCATCTCCATGAAGTAGTGGTCTTCGCCGTCCACGATGCACTCGAAAGTGGAGACCGAGTCGAGGCCCACCGCACGGCCGAAGCGCGCCGCCTCGTCTTCCATCTCCGTGAGGACCCTCAACTCCGCTTCCAGGGCGCGCGCGGTCTCGCGATCATCTGTCGCGGCGATCTCGCGTTGCAGGGACTCGGCGGTGACGGACGCTTCGACAAGTTTCTGCTCGTGCATCTGCGCGGAGCAGTCGCGGAGCCCCAGGGCCACGCACCAGTCGCCGTTGCCGATCACCTGCACCTCCAGGTGGCGATTGGCATCGACATTGAGTTCGATCAGGACGTTCCTGTCCGCGGCGGCGACCTCTACCCATATTTCGCGCGCCGCCGCCACCGCGTCCTCCGCTACGGCATCGAGGCGTTCATCCAGGCTGTCGGCCTTGTAGTGAGCCGGTGCGCGCAGCACGCGCTGTCCCTTGCCGCCGCCACCACCGACCGCCTTGAGGCGCAAGCGCCGGTCGGGAAATCGCTCCAGCAGCGCGCGGGCCTGCTCGCGAACGACATCGAGCACTTCGTCGTCGGTGACGAGTTCGATACCTTGGCGCGCGGCTTCGGTCAGCAACGCGTCGGCGGCCGCTTCCCCGTCGCATTCGCCCTTCGGTGGCGTCAGCCCGCTCTCCTTCGCAAGCCGCTGCAGCCCAGCGCGCTCGCCGCACTTTGCCAGCAGCGCGCGGGTGGTGACGTTGTCGACTCCCGGCGTGACGCTGATCGATTGCGCGAGTGCCGTTCGCTTCGCGGCATCCTTGCGGCCGGCGGCG
Source organism: Candidatus Azotimanducaceae bacterium (assembly GCA_965203615.1). Taxonomy (GTDB): domain Bacteria; phylum Pseudomonadota; class Gammaproteobacteria; order Pseudomonadales; family Azotimanducaceae; genus VXNE01. The sequence goes on along the minus strand of OZ241900.1, from coordinate 918,679 downwards.
CGCACGGTGGCCGAGCCGGGTCCGATGAAGATCAGGTCGGCCGCTTCGAGTGCCTCGACCAGCGTTTCATCCTCCGCCATGAAACCGTAGCCGGCGAATACGGCGTTGTAGCCGTGCTCGCGGGCGATGCCGACGATTTCGGCGATACGCGCCTCCCGTCCGGCGCTGTCCGTGCCCGTGTAGTCGCTGACGCGGTGCGCTGCTTGCCGATTCCGCAGGGTCCTGAGTTCCGGCGCCTGCGCGTTCGGATGCGCCACCGCGTCCTTGTCCGACAGCAACATGCCGTAGCCGGTGATGCCCATGGCTTCGAATACGTCCATCGCCTCCTTGCGCACCGGGCCGCGACAGATGATCAGGGGTTTGAGATCCGTGCAGTCGAAGCTCCGCACCCACGCGGAGTCCCGCGCCGGGCGCGTCGTCGAGCGCTGTTGCCCCGCGGGCATCAGTGGAATTCCCTTTGCGGTCCCGCCATGGCACCGGGCGTGTAGTGCCGCATGCAGAAGTCCATCGACTCGGTCAGCAGGCGGCGCAGGTCGGCCGGCATGACAAGCTGGGATATGGAGCCGAGGGCGAGCGCCTCGCGGGGATTCATGAGGTCGCGCTCGTATCGCTCGATCAGCCTGGCATCCTCGGCGGCGAACCAGCGCGACGCTTCCTGTTCCGCGGCGCGGTGCGCTTCCGGACGCGGCTTGCCTGCGGCGACCTGTTCGGCAACCGCGGCGGCAAACCGGGCCTGCCGTTCGCGCGTCAGTGCCCGGAGTTCGTCCTTGTAGACGAATTCGCGGCCGGCGGGCCCCATGACGGCGACCCGCGTCGTCGGCAGCGCGAAGACGAAATCCGCGCCGGTCGCGTAGTTGTTGAACGAGGCATAGGCGCCGCCGAAGGCGTTGCGCACGAGGACGAGGATGCGCGGCGTGCGCAGGTCGACGATGGAGTCGAGCATCGCGCGCCCGGCCTGCACCACGCCGCGGCGTTCCTGGTCCGTGCCGGGCAGGAATCCGGTGGTGTCCTCCATGAATACCACCGGGATGTTGTAAAGGTTGCAGAATCGAATGAACCGGGCGGCCTTGTACGCGGCGTCCACGTCGATGAAGCCGGTGGAGAAGGCGCTGTTGTTGGCGACGAAACCCGTCACGTGCCCGCCGAGCCGGCCGAACGCCGTGACCATGCTGCGCGCCCGTCCCGCCTGGATTTCGAAGAAGTCGCCCTGGTCGCACACTTCCTGGATCACGAGCCGGATGTCGAATGGCGTGTTGAAGCCGGTGGGCGAGTTGAACGCCGTACCGAACAGCGTGTCGAGATCGGTGTCGCGGTCCACCGGGTCGCTGGTGGCGACGAACGGCGCGCTCGAATGGTTGTTGTCCGGCAGGAAGGTGAGCAGGCGCAGCACCAGTTCCAGCGCCGCCGTCTCGTCTTCCACGGTGAAATCGGCAACGCCCGAGGCGCCGTGCACGCCGGGGCCGCCGAGTTCGTCCGGCGTCACGTCTTCGCCGAGCACTTCCTTCACGACGCCGACGCCCGTCAGCCCGAAGAACGTGTCGTTCGGCTGGATGACGAAGCTGCCCTGGCGCGGCAGGTAGGAGCCGCCGCCGGCGTTGAAGCCGAACATGCACATGACGCTCGGCACGATGCCGCTGATCCTGCGCAGCGCGGTGAACGCCTCGGCGTAGCCGTCGAGGCCGCCGACGCCCGCGGGCACGAACGCCCCGGCGCTGTCGTTCAGGCCGACGAGCGGGATGCCCTGTTTCGCGGCCAACTGGTACAGCGAGGCCAGCTTCCTGCCGTTGGTCGCGTCCATCGAACCCGCGCGGCTGGTGAAGTCGTGGCCATAGACCGCGACATCCCGCCCACCGGCCTTGATCAGGGCGGTGACGAGAGACGCGCCGTCGAGGTACGGACCCCAGTTCTGGAACAGGATCATCGGCTCGTCGTCGGCGAGTACACGAATCCGCTCCCACACCGTCATGCGCCCCTTGGCGTGCTGGCGCGAGATATTGCGGTAGCCGCCCGCCCGGAAAGGCTTGTCCCGCAGGACACGGGCTTCCCGCAGCGACTGCTCGTATCTTCCGGCCTGGTCTTCGGCGGCGCCGTCGCCGTATGGTTCGGCGAGGATGGGCGCGAGCTTTTCGAGTGGCTTGCTCATGATCCGGACGCTACCTCTTCAAGTTCGATCAGGGTGCCGCAAAAATCCTTCGGGTGCAGGAAGACCACAGGCAGGCCGTGGGCGCCGGTACTGGGTTCTCCGTCGCCGATGACCGTCATCCCCCGTGCCTGCATGACGTGGATGGCGGCGCGAATATCGGGTACTTCGTAGCAGACATGGTGTATGCCGCCCCGGGGATTGCGCTCGAGGAATGCGGCGATGGGAGATGCTTCGCCCAGCGGATGGATCAACTCGACCTTGCTGTTGGGCAGTTCCACAAAGACGGTGGTCACACCGTGATCGGGCAATGGCACCGGCGCCGACACGATGGCCCCGAGCGTGTCGCGGTAAAGCGTGGCGGCGGCTTCCAGGTCCGGCACCGCGATGGCGACGTGGTTGAGTCTTCCGATCATCGTTTTCGGCCGCGGCCCTACCGATTCCTGCCGGGGATCATCTTGAGAATGGCGCTCGCGGCTTCGAGGATGTCGGTGCCGGGTCCGTATATCGCGCGAACGCCGAGATCGTGGAGGAACCTGTGGTCGCGTTCCGGTATGACGCCTCCGCAGACCACCACGGGCGCCACCTCCATCGCTTCGAGCGCGGCGATCAGTTCGGGTACGAGGGTCTTGTGCGCACCCGCCAGGGTCGAGACGCCGACGACATCGACCTCGAGTTCGGCGGCCCGCGCCGCGGCTTCCGCGGGCGACAGGAACAGCGGGCTCATTTCCACCGAAAAGCCGAGATCGTTGAATGCGTTGGAGATGGCCTTCGCCCCCCGGTCGTGCCCGTCCTGGCCCACTTTCGCCACGAATATGCGCGGCCGCCGGCCTTCGACATCGGCGAACTCGCGAATCTCGTCGCGCACGGCGCCGAATCCCTCGTGGTCGCCGTAGGCGTCCGAGTAGACGCCGGGCACGAGAGCTACGCCGGCTTCGTGCCGCCCCCATGCCGACTCCAGCGCGGCCGTGATCTCTCCGACCGTCGCGCGCCGGCTCGCGGCGTCGATGGCGCCCGCGAGCAGGTTGCCGCCGGACTCCGCCCGCGCGGACAACTCGGCGAGCGCCGCGTCGACTCCGGCCTGATCGCGTTTCGACTTCACCTCGGCCAACCGGCGGATCTGCGCCGCGCGCACTTCGGAGTTGTCGATCAGGCGGGCGTCTACGGCCTCGCTCTCTTCCGGCGGGTACCTGTTCACGCCGACGATCACGTCTTCCCCGCGCTCGACCCGCGCCTGGCGCCGGGCCGAGGACTCTTCGATGCGCCGCATGGGCATTCCCGCCGCGATCGCGCTGGTCATGCCGCCGAGTTGTTCGACCTCGTCGATCAGGCCGCGGGCGGCATCCACCATGTCCTGGGTCAGGCGCTCGACGAAGTAGCTGCCGCCGAGCGGATCGACGACGCGCGTGATCTCCGTCTCGTCCGCGAGGATGGTCTGGGTGTTGCGTGCGATGCGGGCGGAGAACGGTGTCGGCAGCGCGATCGCCTCGTCGAACGAATTGGTGTGCAGGCTCTGGGTGCCGCCGAGCACGCCGGCGAGCGCTTCGATCGTCGTGCGGACGACATTGTTGTAGGGATCCTGCGCCTGCAGCGACACGCCGGACGTCTGGCAGTGCATGCGCAGCATGCTGGATGCCGGGTTGCGCGGCTCGAATCGCGCCATCAGCTCTGCCCAGAGGATGCGCGCCGCGCGCAGCTTGGCGACTTCCATGAAGAAGTTCATGCCGATGCAGAAGAAAAACGACAGCCTCGGCGCGAAAGCATCGATGTCCTGGCCCGTGCCGAGAGCCGCGCGCACGTACTCGAGTCCGTCGGCGAGCGTGAACGCCAGTTCTTCCACGGCGGTCGCGCCGGCCTCCTGCATGTGGTAGCCGGAGATGGAAATGGAATTGAAGCGCGGCATGTGATCCGCGCAGTAGCCGATGATGTCGGCGACGATGCGCATGCTTTCCGGCGGCGGATAGATGTACGTATTGCGCACCATGAACTCTTTCAGGATGTCGTTCTGGATGGTGCCGGAGAGGTCGCCGCGGGAGACGCCCTGTTCGTCGGCGGCCACGATGTAGTTCGCCATCACCGGCAGCACGGCGCCGTTCATCGTCATGGACACGGACATCTCGTCGAGCGGAATGCCGTCGAACAGGACTTTCATGTCCTCCACCGAGTCCACGGCGACGCCCGCCATGCCGACATCGTCGACGGCGCGGGCGTGGTCGGAGTCGTATCCGCGGTGGGTGGCCAGGTCGAAGGCGACGGACAAACCCTTTTGTCCGCCGGCGAGGTTCGCCCGATAGAAGGCGTTGGACGCCTCGGCGGTGGAGAAACCGGAGTACTGGCGCACGGTCCAGGGTCGATTGGCGTACATCGTTGCCCGTGGCCCGCGCGCGTACGGAGCGATCCCCGGCATCGAATGCAGGTGGTCGATGTCGACGAGATCGCCGGCCGTGTACAGCGGCTTGACCGCTATGCCTTCCGGGCTCGCCCAGGTCAGTTCGTCAAGCGGTTTGCCGCGCAATTCCTGCGCCGCCCGGGCTTTCCAGGCGGACTTGTCGTCGGCTGCGCTGATGGGTTTCTCCGCTTGTTTCCCTCGTTTGATTATACGGCGCGGCTCGATCAGCCGTCGGGTGGCGGATCGTCGGGCCGGCGTTCGCCGAGCCACCGCACGACGGCCACCACGCAAGCGGCGCCGGCAACCATGCAGATCGACCATGGCAACCCGAATCCCGACGGAATCAGGCCCAGCAACACGGCGATGCCGCCGACGGCCAGCGCGTACGGGAGTTGCGTATGCACGTGCTCGAGGTGATCGCAGGAAGTCGCCGCGGACGACAGGATCGTCGTGTCCGAAATCGGCGAGGCGTGGTCCCCCATGACCGCGCCGGCAAGCACCGCGGACACGGAGGCATAGAGCAGGTGATCGGCGCCCGAGAGACCCTGCAGCGCGGTGCTGGTCCAGACGAGCGGTACGACAAGCGGCGTCAGGATACCCATCGTGCCCCAGCTCGTGCCGGTGGCGAACGCGGTCACCGCCGCCAGGGCGAATACCACGGTGGGCATGAGCCGCGCATCCAGCGCGTCGCCGAGTCGGGACGCCAGGAACTCGGCCGTCTGCAGTTCCGCATTGACGCTGGATAGCGACCACGCGAGGACCAGGACAATGATCGCGTAGAGCATCGATCGCGCCCCCGCGAACCACGCATCCACCGTTTCGCCCACCGACAGGATGCGTTGACCGAGGCTTAAGGCTCCGGCCGTGACGACGCCGGTGAGCGTTGCCCAGACCAGTGCCGTATAGATGTCGGCCGCGCCGACGATTTCTGTCAGGTCCGCTCCGCTCCCGGTCTCCCGGACGCCCGTGACGTACAGTCCGCCGAGCATGGCGGCGAGCAGGGCCGCGAAAGGAACGTACGCGTTGACGGGACGTGCGGGTTTGTCCGGCTTCGGTTCGGTGTCGGGGTCGGGCTGGAGCGTGTCCGCGGTTGCCTCTCCACGATTGGCAGCGCGTTCCGCGATGCGCATGGGTCCGAAGTCGCGACCGGTGATCGCGATGGTGGCGACGAAACAGAGGGTCAGGACCGGATAGAAGTTATACGCGAGCGAGTTGAGAAACACGCCGTAGGCGCTGGTTTCGATTTCCGGAATTTCGCTGATCGCGGCATCGATGAGGCCGAGTTGCAGACCGATCCACGTGCTGATCAGGGCCAGCGTTGCTACGGGGGCGGCTGTGCAGTCGACGAGGTAGGCGAGTTTCGCCCGGGATATCCGTAGTGCGTCGGCGACCGGGCGCATGGTCTTGCCGACGACGAGCGTATTTGCATAGTCGTCGAAGAACAGCGCGATGCCCATGCCGAACGTCGCCAACTGCCCCCGGCGCACGGTACTCGCCCACGCCGTGACCAGTCGCACGATGCCCTGCACGCCGCCGTTGCGCGAAACGACTCCGACCAGGCCGCCGAGCATGAGTGTCGAGACGATCAGGGCGGCGCGCCCCGCATCCGCGACCGACGCCACCGCGTGGTCTGAAGCCGCGTTGAGCATTCCATGCCAGATGCTCGACGCCGAGGGGCCCGCAATCAGGAAGGCGCCGACCCAGACGCCCGCGAACAGTGCCAGTATGACCTGCCGCAGGGCGGCGGCGAGGACGAACGCGACGAGGGTGGGTAGCACCGAAAGCCAGCCGGCACCGTCGGCCGTGGCAAGGAGTGCGGCGTCCGGCATGTCGGCGTTGTCCTGCGCCCATGCCCCGGTGGCGATCAGCGCGAGGACTGCCGCGACGGCGAGACCGAGGCACCGCGAGGTTTGAGATGGTGTCACCGCAGGATAACCCCCCGGCGTTTGGGACGAACGGCGTGGGTTACAGCCGAACGTTCTGGAGTTGCGACATGCCGCCCTCGATCTTGTCGAGGTAGCGCATGCCGGCATTGCGCCAGAGTGCGCTGCCGCGTCTGGACGGGCCGAGGTTGTAGGACTTCAGGGCGCAGAAGTGTTCGCGGACGGAGGAGGAGAAATGGTTGTAGCCTGGCACGCTGCTTACGTCGCCGCATCGATCGCGGAAGCGGCTCAGGATCTGCGCCCCGCAGTAGATGTTCTGCTCCGGATCGCGCAGGTTGCCGCCGCAGAAGGACTGCCAGTAGCGGTCCCGCACCTGGGCTGGGCCGATCGCGCCCATCGACGATTGCGCGGCTTTGCGGAAGGTGCTCTCGGCGAATACCAGGCTGGCGAGCAACTCCGGCGGAAAATCCTGCCGGTCCGAGGCTTCGAGAATCCACCCCGAAAACTCCAGGGCCACCGGCGCGCTGACGCCGAAAGCCCGGTGGATTCTCTCGGCGAAGATCGCGCGTTCGGTTTCCCATGTCATGGATGGCCGACTCGGCGCGGGAATGGCGAAAGGCTGCGGGCCGTATCCGGAGCCTGAGAAGTGCCCGTTTGCCGCAAAGGCCAGGATGCCCAGGGCGATGGCGGCGGATGCCAAAACACACGCTCTCGGAAATGCTCTTTGCTTTCCGACAGTTACCGTCCTGTTGCGATCCAACCCTTTCGACATCGATAGAAAATGAAGAAATAGTGGAGGGACCGTGTATTTTTCCCTCATTTCCGAAAAGGTCAAGTGTTTTTTGCCTGGGCGGCTGTCAGTTCCGCAACGATTCTCGCCTGGGCGTCCTTCGGCAGGTTCGCATAGGCGGCCGAGGTGCGGTCGACGATTATCGCCGCACATTCCAGGAAAACGCCGGGTTCAATCGCCCGCGAGCACGTGCCTTGCCGCGTCCGCCACGCTCGTACCGTCAAAGAACTCCGGGTTGGTCTTGCCCCAGAAGTGCACCGGGTTGTCGAAGACGAAGCGCTTGAACTGTTTCCGATCAATCTTCCCGTCTTCGACCAGTTCGAACGCTTCCGGCAGCACTTCGGCCATGTCCTGCACGTCGAAGTGGCCGATGTCGGAGCCGAACATCGCGTGCATCTCGGCGTTGCCGGGATTGTTCGCGCGGTTGAACGCCCACGCGTTGGCGGGGTCGTCGGCTTCGCAACCGAAGTAGAAAGGCCTGACGAACAGGTCGAGGAAGTCCTCCCTGGTCCTTATGCCGCAGGCCGAGTAGTCGTCGATGTCTTGGACCCCGCCGGTGGTCTCTGGGCCGTTGCTCGTGCTGATGGCGCCGCGAGCGACATGCCGGGCGAACGAAGCGCTCGCGTACTTGTCCGCCAGTTCGCGCATCAGCCCCATGTCGAGGTTCGCGGGGTCCGTATGCGCGAGCGCTTCGCCGTTGCGTATGTTCCAGTGGCCCAGCAGGTCGTTGTAGAGCAGGCAGGCGATTCCGACGCCACCCTCGAGAAAACCGAAGTTGAGATCCGGGAAACGCCGCGTGACGCCACCGAGGAACATGGCCTTGCACACCGCTTCCCCCGCGGCGGCGAAGTGGCCGACGTGGTTGTAGCAGAAGTTGGAGGGCGAGTTCCGGAAGGCGCGGCCCCGGGATCCCCGGTGGAAGGTCGGCGACACCTTCAGCTCCAGGCACTTGCGCCAGAGGGCGTCGTAGTCGTAGTCGCTGTCGATGCCCAGCATGTCGTAGCGGGGTCCGGAACCCCGCTCGACGGGTCGTTCGACGATGCTGTTCAGCATGATCACCTTGAATCCCAGTTCGCCGACCGCGTGTTCGAGTTCGGCAATCGCCTCGTCCGGGGTGTGGGTCGGGATCATGGCGGCGGGCCTGATCCTGTCCGAAAACGGTGCGAACAGTTCCGCCTGATAGATGTTGAACGCCCGGCAGGAAGCGATCCGCGCCTCGTCGTCGTCGCCGCGCGTGAGCCCCATGCCGGCGGTGGGGAAGAGCACGGCGAAGTCGATGCCGAATTCGTCCAGGCGCTCGTACAGTAGCGCCGGCATCATGGCGGTGGCGCGGTCCCGCGTGTTCTTGGTGGGAATGCCCCAGAACGACTGCTGGTCCAGGTTCTCGGCGCGGCGCTGTTCGACGTTCATCGCCAGTGACCGGCGCTGGAACTCTCCGCTGGCGCGAAATGCCCGGACCGCCGGTTCGCCGCCGATCTTCTCCAGCGCCTCTTCGACCACCGGACGGAATTCCTGCCAGTGGCCATCGGCATCGATCACGGGGTGGCCGAGTTCGGAGCGTAGCTTGGATGCTGTTGACATGATGCCTCCCCCTGCGGTGTTCGTGGCCGAGACGGTGGCATCACGCACCGCCCCTCAAGCAATACTGCCCCCTACCCGCGACCATGCCAACCGGATTGGGATTCGCCGGGATGGTTCTTCCATGTTCGATGGGTGGCTGAAGCGTCGGGCCACTTGCAACCCGGACCGAGATAGACCATTTTTCGGGCCTGTCCGAACAACAGCCTTCCCCCGGAGTCGAGGAAATGATCAAGACCATCGCCGTCATCGAGGGCGACGATGCCGCGCCGGAGGCGGTCCGTCCGACGATCGAACTCCTGAAGTCGCTCAACATCGGTCTCGAGTTCGTCTACCCGGTGGTGGGCGAGGAGGCAGAGAAGCGGACGGGAAGCGCCTTTCCTGCCGCGGCGAAACAGATGATCGATAACGCCGACACGACGTTCTTCGGCTCCACCAGCGGCAATACCGGCGGCGCGCTCGGATACCTGCGCTGGGGCAAGCAGACCTACGCCAACGTCCGTCCCTGCCTGCACCTGCCGGGCTGCGCCAGTCCGTTGCGCGATCCGGACGGCATCGATTTCGTCATTGTCCGCGAGAACCTGGAAGACCTGTATGTCGGCTGCGAAGGTCCGCTCGGCGATCTGGCGCCACTCGAACTGGTCGGCCGGACCATCCGGCGTCCGGTGCACGAACTCGGGGACGGCAAGTATGCGATCAAGGTCATCACCCGCGAGGCGACCGAGCGCGTCGTTCGTTTCGCCTTCGGCCTGGCGGCCCGGCGCCGCAATCAGCTCACCTGCGCGACGAAGCACAACATGCTCCGTGGCAGTGACGGGTTTTTCCTGGAAGTCGCGCGCGAGGTATCGGGCGAGTTCCCGGATGTCGCTTTCGACGCGTTCATCGTCGACGACTTCGCCTGCCGTATGATCCGCGAACCCAAGCGGTTCGATGTCGTGGTCATGCCGAACCTGTACGGGGACATCCTCTCGGACGCCGCCGGCGGCCTTCTCGGCAGCCTCGGCCTGGCGGCCAGCGGGTGCTTCGGGGACGAATACGCGTACTTCGAACCCGCCCACGGCACCGCGCCGGACATTGCCGGGCGCAACATCATCAACCCGACGGCGTCGCTGCTGAGTGCGGTCATGATGCTTGAGCACCTCGGATTCGCGCGCGAGGCAGGCCGCATCAGGGACGCGCTGTTTCGTGTCTATGCGGATGCCCGCGACGGGCGGACCGGCGCGCTCACCCCCGACCAGGGCGGTACGGCGACCACGACCGAGTTCTGCGCCGCGGTGGCGGCCGCTCTGTGACGCCGTATTGGGAGGTCCATCCGGGGAACGGGCCGTTCCTGCTGCTCCTTCATGGCTTCCTTTGCAGCCGCGTGCAATGGACGCCGAACCTCGCGGCGTTGCGCGCGGTATGCCGCCCGGTGGTGGCCGAACTCTATGGCCACGGCCGCTCTCCAAGTCCCGACGATGCGGGCGTCTACGCCCCGGATTCCTATGTTGCCGCACTGGACGCAATCCGCGCCGAACTCGGCGCCGAGTCCTGGTTCGTCGGCGGGGGATCTCTCGGGGGCGCCCTTGCCCTGCGTTACGCCCTGACCCGTCCAGAGGTTGTTCGAGGCGTCATCTTCACCAACTCCATGGCCGCGTTCGCGCCCACCGACCTGGTCAGTCAGCGGGCGGAAGATGGCGCGCGTTCGGCCGAGCGCATCCGGATGCGAGGGATGCAGGAGATAGATCGAATACGCGTCCACCCGAGGCATGCCCGGCGGCTCCCGAGGGAGATTCACGAGGCATTGTTGGAAGATGCCCGGCAGCTTGACCCCGAGGGCGTCGCCAACACTGTGCGCCACACCACGCCCAGGGCATCCGTGCGCGACGAGCTGTGTGCCGTTCGCGTGCCCGCGCTGCTTGCTTGCGGGCGCTTCGAAAGACGTTTCCAGCCGCACCGCGACTTCGCCGCCGCCAGTATGCCCGGTCTTGCCGTGGTCGACATGGACGCCGGCCATGCGGTGAATATGCAGGCCGCCGGCCAATTTAACGGTGCTGTAATCGACTTCCTGTCGGGTTCCGTGAGAACCTTTGACCAAAGGGGCCATCAGGGAACCGACATGACGGCATCGACTGTCCGATAGGGGCCAGGTGACACACATCGTCGACACTCTGATCGAGGAGCGCGCTTCGCGGTTGATGCGTCATCCGCTGGTCTGGCGCCTGATCATGCGGTCGCTCCAACGCGCGCTCGGCTACGACGAAGCCGTGGCGATGGCGGACACCATCGCTTCGATGAGTGGCGCCGAGGTGTTCAGATACATGAGTGATCTGCTGGCGCTGGATGTCGCCGTCGACGGCGCGGACCAGGTGCCCGAACGCGGGGCTGTCGTCGTGATGCCGAATCATCCCACCGGCGTCGCGGATGGCGTCGTCGTCTACGATGCCCTGAAGCGCGTGCGGGAGGACATCGTGTTCTTTGCCAATCGAGACGCGCTCAGGGTCTCTCCCGGAATGGAGGACATGATCATCCCGGTGGAGTGGGTCGAGGCGAAACGCACGCTCACCAGGCAGCGCGAAACGCTGCGCGCGGCGGCGGAGGCCTTTCGCCGGCAAAGGCTCGTCGTGGTGTTCCCCTCGGGCCGGCTTGCGCGGCCGAGCGTCTCGGGCCTGATGGAACGGCCTTGGCAGACCTCCGCGATCCACTTCGCGAAGAAGCACAACGCCCCGGTCATACCCATGCACATCCGCGGCCACAACTCCTGGCTTTTCTACCTATTCTGGCTGCTCCACGAGGAACTGCGCGACATTACGCTGTTTCGCGAACTGTTGAACAAGAAGGAGGCGGCCTACGAGGTGCGAATCGGCGAAATGTTCGAACCCGAGGGCGACGTGAAGACGTTGACGGCTGACCTGCGCCGGTTTGTCACCGAGCAGATGCCGAGGGGTGCCCGCGCCTGGCGCAGGATGGGGCAGCAGTCCAGCGCGAGCCTCTCGTCGGGCTGAATCGGCGGAATTTCGGATTCTTGTCGATGAACAACCCATGATCAACACACGTTGCCGATTGGCGCGGATCGATGAGGTCGGAGGAGCGGCGTTGCTTCTTGCCCTCTGGCTGTGCCCCGTCGTGGCGGTGGCCGAGTCGTATTCGCCCAATGTCGATGACGCATACCCGGACAACGTCTACTGGGGCGATACGCACCTGCACTCGTATCTCTCCGGCGACGCCTTCGCGCTGGGCTCGCGGATCACGCCCGACGACGCCTATCGTTTCGCGAAAGGCGAAACCGTGCAGTCGACCAGCGGCCAGCCAGCGCGTCTGCGCCGTGCGCTGGATTTCCTGATGGTGGCGGATCACGCGGAGAATCTCGGCGTCCTGCCGCTCCTCGCCGCGAATCCTGCCGCGCTGCCCGAGACGGAAAGCTCGCGCAACTCGGCGCGGATCATCGCCGCCCTCCCGCCGCTTGCCGACGTTCTGAACGCCGGGACGACCGAGGAGTTCCATGCCATGCGAAGTCCCCTCGGCGCCGCCAAGGCGGCCTGGATGGAGGACTACGACATCAACGAAGGCTTTCGCCGCGACATGTGGAGCGAAGTGATCCGCGTCGCCGAGAAGCACAACGATCCGGGCACGTTCACCACCTTCGCCGGCTACGAATGGACGGCCAGGGGGGCGGGGGAGGGGTACGCCTCGATCCACCGAAACGTTCTCTTCGCAGACGGGCCCGAACTGACTGGACGAACGGTGCCGTTCTCCTCGTACGACAGTCGCGACCCGGAAGATCTCTGGGCGTATCTCGCGGACTACGAAGATCGGTTGGGCGGGAGCGCGATCTCCATTCCGCACAACAGCAATCTCAGCCTTGGCCAGATGTTCGGCCCGAGCGACTACGGGGGCGCGCCGCTGACGCCGTCTTACGCCAGGACCAGGGCGCGGTTCGAACCCGTCGTCGAGGTGACCCAGTACAAGGGGGACAGCGAGACGCACCCGCTGGCGTCGCCGAACGATAGCTTTGCGGACTTCGAGAGAAACTGGCGACCGCCGGGAACCAACCTTGCTGCGGCGCGGCAATCCTACGCCCGGCCGGCGCTGGGCATCGGCCTGGACCTGGCTGCCGAGTTGGGCGTGAACCCCTTCAAGTTCGGCATGATCGGCAGCACCGACTCCCACTCCGGCCTGGCGACGGCGGACGAGGACAACTACTGGGGCATGATGGGAATGAACGAACCCAGCCGCTACCGCGCGTTCTCCAGTTCGAACAACGCGGTGTCGGGCTACGCGGCGGTGTGGGCGCGGGAGAATACGCGACGGGCCCTGTTCGACGCCATGAAGCGTCGCGAAGTCTATGCCACCACCGGTCCCCGCATGATCGTGCGCTTTTTCGCCGGCTGGGACTTCGTCGCCGGGGATGCTGCGGATCCGCGGCTGGCGGCTGTCGGCTACCGCAAGGGCGTACCCATGGGCGGCGATCTGACCGCCGCGCCCGAAGGCACGGCGCCGAGCTTCCTGGTGCGCGCGGTGAAGGATCCCGACGGTGCCAACCTGGACCGGGTGCAGGTCGTGAAGGGCTGGCGCGACAGCATCGGACAGTCGTTCGAGCGCGTGTACGACGTGGCGCTTTCCGATGGCAGAACGCCGGGTGAGGACGGCACGCCAGCGAATCCGGTCGGCAATACCGTGGATATCGGGAACGCCACCTACCTGAACAGCATCGGCGCGGCCGAACTGAGTACCGTGTGGCGCGATCCGGATTTCGACCCCGACGCGGCGGCGTTCTATTACGTGCGGGTGCTGCAGATCCCGACGCCGCGCTGGACGGTATACGACGCCAGGTTCCATCAACTCGATGCCGCCCAAATCCCCGGGGAACAGGCCGTGGTGATCCAGGAAAGGGCCTATACGTCGCCGATCTGGTACACGCCGCAGTGACGATGCCCGACTCGCGCGAGCGACCCGGGTTGCCGTGTCCGCCGCCACGAACCAACGCTCTACCGACTTCACCAGCGTTCTGGCCGACGTGGCAATGGCCTTGACCATTGTCCGAAGTCTGCGGCGTCGAGTCGTCCTTGTTCGCCATGCCATCGCGTCATGGGACCGGCGGGCGCGAGGCTTGTTCGGCGTTGGGTTTCTGTCGCTGACCTGGTCCGCATGCGGCGAGGGAGTGGCGCACGCCGCAAGTGGGGCGACCGGCACGGGAACATCGGAGCAACTCATCGAGGTCGTGGTCACTGTTGGCACCCGCGTCAAGGCGCGCGCCGCCGCCGATACGGCGGTTCCGGTGGACGTCTTCGATCGGGAGCAGGTGGAGAGCGTCAATTCCTCCGACCTCGTGGATGTCCTGAACGCCATCGTTCCTTCCTTCAGCGTTCGCCGGCAACCGATTTCCGACGGCGCCTCCTTCATTCGGCCGGTGCATTTGCGGGGCCTCGATTCCCACCACATGCTGGTCCTCATCGACGGGAAACGGCGTCACCGCGCGGCGCTGATGCAACTGGGAGGCTTCGGTGCGCACGGCGTGGATGTCGGCAGCATCCCTTCCATCGCGATCGAGGCGGTAGAGGTGCTGCGGGACGGCGCGGCGGCGCAGTACGGGTCCGACGCCATCGCCGGGGTCATGAACTTCAGGCTGAAGAAGCGCGACTCGGGGTTCGATCTTCGTGCCCGCGCGGGGGGATATACGCGTGGCGACGGCGAGGAACTGACGCTGGACGGGAATGCGGGCTTTCCCCTGGGCACGGGCGGCTTCCTCAATGTGAGCGGGCAGTTTTCCGATGCGGCGCCCACCAGCCGGTCGCAGCCCTACGACCTCACGATCGGGAACTCGGGCATTACTCCGCTCGAGGCGACCGGCAGTCGTTTGACCGTCGACGGCGTCACGTATTTCGGCCCGGATGCCTTGACCTACACGTGGTCGCCTGCCGGCGACCTGTTGCAGGCGGCGCTCGGCAGCGACGGCATTCCGGACGACCTCGATACGCGCTTCGCCGACAACTTTCACCGCGTCGGAGGGGACCGGCGCTTCGCAAGCCCGGCGCAGGTCTGGGGCCAGCCGGAGCGCCGTCAGGGCACCGTCGTCGTCAATGCCGAACTGCCGGTGCTGGTGCCGGTGCGGATGCCCGAGACCGCGCCGGCGTTGGCTGCCCAACTCTATGGGTTCGCCAGTTACGCGACCAAGGACCAGACCGGCGGCTTCTTCTATCGGCGTCCCGGCGTCAGCCAGTTGCTGCCGGTGCGGGTCGAGGACGGTTCCGTCTACGATCCCCGTGCGGCCCTTTACCCGGCGGGTTTCACGCCCCAGTTCTCCGGTGGCGTGACGGATTACGCGGTCCGCGGAGGTCTTCGCGGTGAGCGCGACAGCGTCCTGGCATTCGACCTGACCTTCGACCTCTCGGTGAGCTACGGCGCAAACGAGATCCGCTACCGCATCGCCAACACGATGAATCCCTCCATGGGACCGCAAACCCCGACGCGATTTCACCCCGGCACGCTTGTCAATGACGAGTACGCTGCGAATGCCGACTTCGTCATCACCTGGCAAACGGGCCTTGCGAGCCCGCTCAACGTCGCTTTCGGCTTCGAGCACCGCAAGGAGGGCTATGCGATAGAGTCGGGCGACCCGCCGTCCTACGAGATCGGACCCTTCGCGCGCCCGGACCCGTTCAACTTCGAGATCACCCAGGTGGAGGTCGACGCCGATGCCGACGATGACCTGACCGTCGTGGAGTGCCGCGTTCCCGGCTTCAGGGCCATCGGTTCCCTTTGTCCCGACGGCGATCCCGTCAACAATGCCCTGCCGATAGGTTCGAACGGTTTTCCGGGCTATCCGCCGCTGTTCACCTCGGATCTTGACCGGGACAGCTACGCGGGCTATCTCGATCTCGAGGTGGATCTGGCCGCGCACTGGCTGGCGGATTTCGCGGTGCGCTACGAGAACTTTTCGGATTTCGGCGACGTCGGCATCGGCAAGCTCGCGACGCGTTACAGCCTCACCGACCGCCTCAAGGTGCGCGGGTCCCTCGGCTCGGGTTTTCGCGCGCCGACCCCGGGCCAGATCTCCACGACCAACGTCTCGACGCGAATCGACCCCGACGGTTTTCCAAGGGCCGAGGGGGTGTTCCCGCCGGCGCATCCCGCCGCCGCCCTGTTCGGCGGCATGCCGCTGGACGCGGAACGCTCGCGCTCCTGGACCCTGGGTGCCGGCATCACGGTGCTGGAGGGCCTCGAGGTGACGGTCGACCTCTATCACGTCCGCCTCGACGACCGCATCGTGCTGTCGTCCCAGTTCTCGGTGGATCCGGAGAACGCGGCGCGCCTCGTCGCACTCGGCGTTCCCGGCGCGAACGACATCGCGCAGGTGCGATTCTTCACCAACGACGTGGATACGGAGACGCGGGGCATCGACCTGGTCGCGGCGTGGCGCACCGACTGGGCTCTCGGCAGCACTTCATTGCAGGCGGCGGTGAACATTAACCGCACGGGCTTCAGGCGCCGCGGCGCACATGTGGATGCGGAGGCGGAACACGACATCGAGCACGGCGCGCCGGGCACTACGGCCGTCGTGACGTTGAGGCACACCGTGAGTCGCCTGGATCTGCTGTTGCGCGCCAGGTACTACGGAGAATACGAAAACACCCTGGACGCAAGCCTGTCGACGGTCCAGCGGTTCTCTCCCGAAGTCATGCTGGACGCGGAAGCGGTCTGGTCGTTCCGGGACAGGTATGCGGTCAAGCTCGGCGCGCAGAACCTGTTCGACAACTACCCGGACGCGGGTGAGTTCGAAACGTGCTGCGGCCGCATCTACCGCAGCGACTCCGTGCCGCCCTGGCATGGCACGCTAATCTACCTGCAGGCGAGTGTTTCGTCGCCGTGAGTGCCCCACAGCCGCAGCCTTCGGCTTCGGTCTTTTTCTTGCGAGGGGTTCCCCCTCGCGCTCCCCGGCTGAAGGCTGTTTTCTTGCGAGGGGTGCCCCCTCGCGCTCCCCGGCTGAAGGCTCCGGCCCGGCCCCGCTCGTCGACCATGGAAGGTGAGATAGGTGGGCTTGGGGTGAAACGCGGCACCCGTCAGGGTGACGGATTTCGTGGCGCTAGGAGCCCTCAGCCGGGGAAGCGTCCCCGAGCGCTGACGCGTGAGGAAGTGCCGGTACGTCCCCCGTCGCCAGAGGCGTACTTCCATGCAAGCCCTCTACCGCCACGCTGAAAGGCCGCACGCACTCGGTCGTTTCGTCGCCGCAACTGGCAGTGATCTCCATCGCGTCGGCCAGCGTCACGCGTATGCGGCGTTCGCCCGTCTGCGTTCGCACGACCAACCGGCCCGCTTCGCAGTCCACCAGTTCCAGCACTTCCTCATCCAGCGCCTTTTCCGCCGCCTGCGCCTCGGCGGGAAAGGCGGACCGGCCCCGCACGTGATCCCGAGCGAGGCGGCCCGCTTCGACATCCTCGACGAATCGAGGCACGTCTTCGGGCCGCACGCGGCCGTACAGCACTCCCTGCGGCAGCGTCAGCACGTTCGGCGCGAACCGGTGCCCGCCGACATGGGTCGTCTGCCAGGCGCGCTCGCCCACGAGTTCACGCAGCCTGGCGTACGCCGGCAGCCCGTAGCGGGCGCAGCAGAGGTCGCGCTGGCCGTTCGTGCAGACGAAGTACCGTGGCTCCTCGACGCACGGCATGGACGCGCTTCCCGGGTCGTTGGCGATGTCGAGATCCGTGATCGCGCCGTAGCTGGCGCTTTCCGCGCAGTACAGACCTTTCGCCGTACCGACGAACAACGTGATCTCCTCGCGGTCGAGCTCAGGCCGCCGAATGAACTGCAGCCGGGGTTTCAGGCCCTGACCCGTCATCGACTCCATCTGCCGGTCCAGCCAGTCCGTGACCGCGGGCGGCAGGTCGTTGTCGGTGGCGGCCTTCGCGCGCCAGACGGGTTTGTATTCGAGCAGCAGCCAGACGTCGACCGTGGCGGCGGTGCCCGCCAGGGGTTCCCCGGCGGCAAGGGAAAGGTCGGAGCAGTACTGCCGTTCGGTTGTGGTGATCGGATCCGTCCTATTTGACCTTGGGCATGACCTCGTCGGCCATGAGCTGCATGGTCTGGACCACATCCTCGCGAGAGAGGGCGCGGCCCATCCAGGTGCACATGATCTCGTCGGCGCCGAAGTCCTCCTCGAGCTCGTGGATGCGATCCACCACCTCGGGCGGCGTTCCAACAAGGTTGGATCCCCTCTCGGGCCCGCCCTGCCGAGGGGTCTGCCCCCGCGCCGCCATTCTCTCCGCGCGGGCCCTGTCGGCGGCTTCCCGGATGCTGTCGACTTCCGCCTGGGACGCAGACACGTGGGCGGTGATGCGGATCACGACCTTGGGCTTTCCGGGGTTGCCCGCATCCTTCCATGCCTGGCGGTAGTTCGCCACGTCCCGCTTCAGCACGGCGTCGCCGCGCTCGTTGTGTGAACTGCCGCCACCGATGGCGATGCAATAGCCGCTTCTTCCCATGGGGATAAAGTTCTGCTGGCTGTCCAGCGGCAGCAGGATCTGAGGATGGGGCTGCTGCACCGGCTTCGGGTTGATGCGCGACACCCCGGGGAGCGGCGGGTAATTGAAGAATTCGCCCTCGTAGCCGGAAAACTGGTCCTCCGTCCAGACCTTTTTCATCACGTCCAGGTACTCGAGGAAGTGTCTCTGGCGACGCGGGTCGCCGGTGGTGTTGCCCCCCGCGCCGTAGATGAAGCGGCCGTTGCTGACCTGGTCGATGATGGCGATCTGCTCGGCGACATTGATGGGGTTCGCCTGCGGGAGGTTGTCGAACACGTACTTGTAGCGCTCTCCCGCCTGGCCCCTGCGGTCTATCCTGGATCCACCTTCCCGGACATTGGTCTCGAATTTCTCTCCGGGTGCCCGCAGGTGCGGGAGATGGACGGCCGTCCCGATCCTGATCCTGCTCGTGACCGCGGCGATGGCCGGCGCAATCTGCAGCGGTTGAATGCCCCCCAGCGGGACGCCTCCGACCCACACCGAGTCCATTCCGATCGCGTCCGCGGCGGCGACCTCTTTCAGGTTCGCGGCATAGCCCTCCGTGACCGACTCGTCCGGTTTCGGGCCCCAGAAAGTCAAATACCCAATGTCCATATCCCCTCCTTGCGCCCCATTCTACCCCTCAAAACGGCTTTGCGTTTCGAGTTGGCGCTCGCGACGTGGACCCCGAGTCTCAGGTTTCCAGCGCTGCGCGGATCCTGGCGGCATTCGCGGCCAGTTCGTCGGCATCCGCCATCGATCGCGCGTGGAAGGTCAGCCCTTCGCCCGCGTATCGCGGTATCACGTGGAAGTGGATGTGGAACACGGTCTGCCCCGCGTCGACGCCGTTCAATTGCGCGATCATGAGGCCGTCGGGCTTGAATGCAGTCTTCACCGCGCGGGCGACGCGTTGCGTCGTCGCGGCCACGTGCGCGAGTCCTTCCGCGCTCAGGTCAAAGATGTCCTCCGCGGGCTCCCGGGGGATGATGAGCGTATGGCCGGGACTCTGCGGCATCAGGTCCATGAACGCGAAGCAGTGTTCCTCGTCGAGCACCACGTGGGCATTCGCCTCGCCGCGCAGGATCTTCGCGAAGATGTTGTCGGGATCGTAGGCCATCCGGGGATCGTATCAGTCCGCTCCGTATCCCGATAGCGATGCCGCAGTCTTCGCACGACACGATACTAGAGGCGTCGTTCCACGTAGACCCCGCGGTGATCGTGCGCGAGGTTCAGGTGTCGGCCGAGGGCTTCGAGGTAGGGGCTCTGCCTGGCGGGTACGTCGTTGATGGTGTCGATTGCCACGCGTGTCCGTCCCCGAACGATCTCCGCCAGGTCGATGGCGAGGGTATCGAGAGCCGGATCGTCCGGTTCCAGGTGTATGGACAGCCTTTTGCCGCCGTTTTCGACGACGAAAGCCAGTTCGCCGG
This sequence comes from Candidatus Azotimanducaceae bacterium, assembly GCA_965203615.1. Lineage (GTDB taxonomy): Bacteria > Pseudomonadota > Gammaproteobacteria > Pseudomonadales > Azotimanducaceae > VXNE01. The sequence goes on along the minus strand of OZ241900.1, from coordinate 898,996 downwards.
CGTGAAAGCCGATGTGGTTCTGCGCGCGCCGGAAGGGGAGCGCCTGCCAGTCAAGCCCAAGGCCGGTGGGGGCGATCGGGTCGACCGCGTTGACGCAGAACGTCTCCTGACGGCCAGTCGTCGGGCGAGCCAGTTCGCGTACTGCGCCGGGCAGGGCGAACTGGGGACCCGCCAGGTCCTCGAAGAAAAGCCCCGTCACCACTTCGCCGGAAAGTTCCATGACGCGCAGCGCGCGAAACAGGTCGCGCCAGCGGAATACGCCACCCTCGCGTGCGGCGATGTCCCGATTCACGATTCCGTACCGGTCGAGCAGGACGCGGGCGAGGTCCTTGGCGGTTTCGAGCGCTTCCATGGGATCCGGTGGCGCACCGTCCTCGGACGGCTGCTCCGCATTCGCGAGCATCCAGTTGCCCGGCCATCCCTGCGCGACGCGGCGCGCCCGCGCACGGACGCGCCGCCTGTCCGATGCGCTGGGTGCCTGACGCGGGTGCTCGACCCTGTCGGCGAGCCGAAAGCGTTGCGCAGCGCCGGTCTTCAGGGGCAGCACGTCGTCGGATACCACCTGTCCCGCCCAGACCGCCTCCCAGAACAGGGCATTGAACGCTTCCGCGTCCATGTCGGAGGCATCCATCAGTTGCGCGAAGGTGTATCGGGCGGCCGTGTCCATGAACAGCGACGTGATCTCGCTCGTCGCAGCGGCGGGTGGCGTTAGCGCGTCCAGCTCGTCCTTGAAGCCGAACGTGATGCGTTCCCGGCCCGCGCCGCGCCAGGCCAATCCGTAGTTCGCGAGAGCGGACGAGAGCATCTCCGGCTCGAAGCCGTTGAGTCGCGAGCGCCAGGCATCTTCCAGCCAGAACGGAAGGGGCGCGACAAACCCCCGGAGCTGTTCGGCGACATCGAGAATCCGACTCTCCGATGCCGGTGCGCCGACGCGCTGCCAGGCGGCGACGAATCCCGGCAACCTGCGCACCGGCTGCGGTTCGACTGTCGCGCGCCGTGCCGCGCGCTGGAAGCGAATGAGCGTTTCGAGGTTTTCCGCATCGCAGAAGTGATTGGCTTCGGACCCGTAGACCAGCGGTCCTTCGACGAGGGTCTCCGAATCCACCAGGGACGTGAGGATCGCATCGAGCGCGCCGGGTTCAACGGGGAACAGGGCGTGCAGCTCGTCGCGGGTGCGCGGGCCGTAGAAACGAATGAACTCGGTGAATAGCTGCGAGGCGTCCCTGGGATCCTCGCGGCCTTCGGCAGCGACGGCCCGCCCGAGCAGGGTGCGTTCAATGTGACCGGCGTCTTCGGCATGGACGAGCCAGGTCTCGCTTCCCCGCGCGACGCGGATGATCTCGTCCGGCAGGTCCCGGGGCGCGTCCGCCGATGGCGCCGAGAGCTCCGCTTCGGGCATCAGCACGCGTTCCTTCACCCATTCGGCGAGATCTTCGGCATCCTGCGGGGCGTAGCCGGGGGCGGTGCGCTGCGCCTTCGACTCGAAATCGGCGATCACGCCCGGCGCGATGCTCGGCCGCAGCCGCTGGTCGTGTACGGCCTGGCGGATCAGTTCCTCGGAGAGCGCGGATGGCGCGCTTCGTTCCGGCGTGTCGTCCGCGTACATGTAACGGCTCACCTGGTCGTAGGCGATGCCGGCGGCGAACGGCGTCGGCGCGGAAACATCGGTGATCGAGGTGGCGACCGCGCCGGTTTCGATGTCGGCCAGCGCCTCGCGCGCGGCGTGCATGTCGAACTCGTCGTTGAGGCAGGTGCGCCAGGTTTCGAGCAATACCGGGAAGTTGTCGAGCCGCCTGGTGGCCGTGAGGAGTTTCTTCGCCTGCATGCGCGTCAGCCACAGTGGCATGCGCTGGTTGAACCGCTGCCGTGTCAGGAGGAGGGCGCGGCCCGCACACTCGCGAAACCGCGCACCGAAGAAGCCGCTGCCCTCCAGCGACTGGCGCAGCAACGCTTCGAAGTTGGCGGGCGTTACGAGAGAGAGCAGCGAGTTTGGATCGACACCCTCCTGGACCTGCGCGACGATGGCGTAGTTGTCGGCATGGATATCGGGGTCGGTGTCGAAACGCTGACGCCAGGCGGCCTCCATCGCGAGCGCGATGGGACGATTCACGCGGCCGCCCCAGGACGTGTGCAGGACGATCTGCTGATTGCGGTCTGGGCCCGTATAGCCGCCCGGCCCGGTACGGATGTGTTCCAGCAGCACGTGATGTCTGTGCGGAAGGTCCCGGCCGGACGCTTCGCGCTGGCGCGCCAGGTAGTCGCGCAGTTCCCCGGCGGCAATGGCTTCGAAGGTGAGTTCGTCGCGCAGATGGCGCTCCAGTGCATCCTCCGCGCCGGCGGCGAGCAGTCCGTTCGCGAACTCCAGGAAGTCCCCGACGCGCTGGGAGAAGTAGAAACTGCGCTCGATGTTCTCCGCGCGCCAGAACGGCGGCGCGGTGGCGCTGGGTTCCGCCGACCTCACCAGGACATCGTTGTGCGTGATGCGCTCGATGCGCCAGTTCTGGGTGCCGAGGGTGAAGGCCTGTCCGATGGTCGCCTCCCAGACGAATTCCTCGTCGAGTTCCCCTATGAGGGCACCCGACTCCGCGTGCCGGAGCTGGTAGTAGCCCCGGTCGGGGATGGTTCCGCCCGCGTTGTACAGGGCGAAGACGGCGCTCTTGCGCGCTTTCAGCGTATTGCGGATGCGGTCGAAGGCGACGCGCGGTCTCAAGTCGCGTACGCGGGTGCCGGCGTAGCGCCCGGCGAGCATCTCGACGACCAGGTCGAACTGCTGGCGATCCAGTGAAGCATACGGGCCGGCCCGGCGAATCGTCCGGTACGCCCCCTCGACGGTGCGCGTTTCCGATGCGGTCATTGAGACCAGCACCTGCGCCAGCACGTCGAGGGGGTTCGATATGGCTGAGAGCGGCTCGATGTCGCGCCCCCGCACCGCGTTGGCGATGGCGGCGGCCTCGAGGAAATCCCGCGCATGGGTGGGAAACAGCGCTCCGCGGCTCGTGTCGCCGACGTTGTGCCCGGCGCGCCCGATGCGCTGCAGGGACGCGGCGAGGGAGGGGGGCGACTGCACCAGCACGACCTGGTCCAGATCGCCGATGTCGATGCCCATCTCCAGCGAATTGGTCGCGACGATGGCCTTCAGTTCGCCGTCCTTGAAGCGGCGCTCCACCTCGGTTCGGACCTCCCGGGACAGGGACCCGTGATGGGCATACGCGATCGGGCTCACCGCGTCGTCGTTCAGCTTGAGGGTGATCTTCTCCGTCAGCCGGCGGCTGTTGGCGAAGAACAGTGTCGAGCGGTTCGCGTCGATCACGTCCCGGAACACGTCGGACAACGGTTCCCATACCTTCTTGCCGTTCTCCGCGGCGTAGCGGGCCGCTTCGGGAAACCGGACGGCGAGTTCGATCTGCTTGTCCGCCGCCGAGCACACCGTGCCGACCTCGCGCGGTCGGTCGTGCCCGTCGCGGCCGCCGACAAAACGCGCGACGGCTTCGAGGGGGCGCACCGTCGCGGACAGCGCGATGCGCTGGAACTCGCCCGCGATCTCGACCAGCCGTTCGAGGCTCGTCATCAGGGATGCGCCGCGCCGGTTGTCGACGATGGAGTGAATCTCGTCGAGGATCACGGTCTGGACCGTCGACAACGCCTGCCGCCCCCGGGTTGTCGTCAGCAGCAGGAGCAGGCTCTCCGGCGTGGTGATGAGGATTTCCGGCGGTCGGCGCAGCAGGCGTTGGCGTTCCCCCTGGGGAGTGTCGCCGCTGCGCGTCGCGGCGCGCACATCGGGGAACGTTTCGCCCCGGTCTTCGAAGGCGTCGCGAAGCTGCAGCAACGGTTCCGTCAGGTTGCGCTGAATATCGTTGTTCAGGGCTTTCAGGGGAGACACGTAGAGCACCCGCGTCGCGCCGGTCCGCGAAGCGCCGGTGGCGAAGGCATTGAGCGCCCAGAGGAACGCCGTCAGCGTCTTGCCGCTTCCCGTCGGCGCGGTGATGACAAGGTGCTCGCCCGCCGCGATCCTGGGCCAGCTTCGCGCCTGGACATCGGTCGGTGCCTCGAAACGGGATGCGAACCAGGCATCCACCCGCGGGTGAAAGGCCATGGCCGTCGTCCTCGACATCGGCGGTCAGCCGCCGGTCATGCCCAGGGCCACGAGGAAGAACGTGTACTCCTCCGCAACCTCGTACAACGCGTCGTAGCGTCCCGACTTGCCGCCGTGGCCGGCGCCCATGTTGGTCTTCAGCACCAGGGGATCGTCGTCGGTCTTCAGGGTCCTCAGCTTCGCGACGTACTTGGCCGGCTCCCAGTACGTGACCCTGGGGTCGTTCAGGCCGCCGGTGACGAGCATGGGCGGATAGTCTCCCCGGGCGAGTTGATCGTAGGGCGAATAGGAGCGGATCAACTCGAACGCATCCTTGTCCGTGATCGGGTTGCCCCACTCGGGCCATTCGCCGGGGGTGAGCGGCAGCGACTCGTCGAGCATGGTGTTCAGGACATCGACGAACGGCACGTGCGCGGCGACGGCGCCCCAGAGTTCCGGCGCCTGGTTCACGACCGCGCCCATGAGTTCGCCGCCGGCGCTTCCGCCTCTGATCACAATGCGGCCCGGCGTCGCCAAGCCTTCGTCGACGAGGTGCCGGGCGACATCGACGAAGTCGTTGAAGGTGTTGGTCCGAAGCGCGAGCTTGCCCTGCTCGTACCAGTCGCGGCCGAGTTCCGTGCCGCCCCGGATGTGCGCGATGGCGAAGATGAAGCCGCGGTCGAGAATCGAGATGCGGCTGGTGGAGAAAGATGGGTCGATGGCGTGGCCGTACGCCCCATAGCCGTAGAGGTAGACCGGCGCGCTGCCGTCGACAGGCGTGTCCTTGCGGTGGACGATGGAGACCGGCACCGTTGCCCCGTCCCGCGCGGGCGCCTCGATGCGATACGTGCGGTACAGGTCGGAGTCGTAGCCGCTGGGTATCTCGCGGACCTTCCGGACGGCAAGATCGCCGCTGCCCATGTCGTAGTCGTACACCGTGTCGGGCGTGACCATGGACGCGTAAGAGAGGCGGACGATGTTGGTGTCGTACTCGGCGTTGGCGCCGGTCCCGACGCTGTAGATGCTCTCGGGAAAGGCGACGCGCCGTTCCCCGCCATCCCGGTCGAGGATGCGCACCTGGTCGATGCCGCGGACACGCTCTTCGACCACGACCCATTGATCGAAGCACACGGCCCCGAGCAGGTAAGCGTCGTCCGAGCCCTCGATGAGCGTGGACCAGGCGGATTCGTGGAAGTCGTCCGCAGGCGTTGTCGCCAGCCGGAAGTTCCTGTGCGTGTCGTTGGTGCGCACGATGAACCGGTCGCCCTGGTGGTCGATGTCGTACTCGTGGCCGACGCGCCGCCCGGCGACGAGCGCGGGTTCCCCGCCGGGGTCGTCCGAGGCAAGCAGGTACGATTCGCTCGTGACCTGGTCGCCGGTCGAGATGATCACGTAGCGTTTCGAAGAGGCCTCGCCGAGACCGACCCAGAAGCCGCTGTCCTGCTCCTCGTACACCACGGGATCCCGATCGGCGGGTTCCCCCAGCGTGTGGCGGCGCACCTGGTAGGAGCGCCAGTTTTCGTTCGACACGCTGTAGAACAGGGTCTGGTTGTCCGCCGCCCACACCGGGTCGCCGAGCGTGTTCTCCATCGTGTCCGGGAGCAGGTCGCCGCTTGCGAGGTCCTTGACGAACATGGTGTAGCGCTCGGCGCCGCTGGTATCGGTGCTGTACGCCAGGTAGCGTCCGTCGTGGCTGACCGAGAACGCGCCGAGATCGAAGTAGTCGTGTCCCTCGGCCAGCGCCGGTTCGTCCAGCAGGGTCTGCACCGAGTCCGGCTCGTCTGTCGGCCACCGCGCCCAGGTCCGGTACTGGGCGCCGGGCGCGAACCGCCACTGGTAGAAGAAGTTGCCGTCCTTCAGGGGAACGGACTCGTCGTCCGGCTTCTGCCGGGCCTTGATCTCCTCGAACAGCGTCTCCGTGAGTTCCCTGTGGGGCGCCATGACCGCATCGAAATAGCGGTTCTCGGCTTCGAGATAGGCGATCACGTCATCGTCGTCGACAACCGGATAACTCTGGTCCCGGAGCCAGTGATAGGGATCTTCCACCTCGATGCCGTGGTAGGTGAAGGTGTGCGGCCGGCGATCGGCCACGGGCGGTGTGGTCGGCTCGGCGGTATCAGGCACGTCGGCGTTCTCGATGCAGCCCGCCAGGGTCGCGCACACCAGCGGCGCGGCGAAGCGTAGCGCGTCGCGTGACAGGGGCATGTTCAACGATCCTGTTTCGGTCTGCGGGGAATGTCGAGAGCACTAGTCGGGCAGACCGAGCACGCGTTTGGCGATGATGTTGCGTTGGATCTCGTTCGAGCCGCTGTAGATGGAGGAGGCGCGATCCGCGAGCCAGGTGCGCGTGTCCTCGAACTGCTGGTTGGCAGACGCCTCGTCCCACAGGAGTCCCCGGGTGCCCCGCATCTGCACGAATAGCGAGGACTTCTCCTGCCTGAGTTCCGTGCCGTACGTCTTGAAGATGGAAGTGATCGGTCCGGGGGTCCCGCCGCCACGCGCCTCTTCCACCGCGCGGAGTTGCGTGAGACGAAACGCGTGATCGTTCATGTTGTGGACAACCACCTGGCTGCGCAGGCCGGTGTTGGCAATGCGCCCGCCGTCGTCTCCGGCAAGGCGCTTGGCCTCGTCCTGCAGCGTCGGCCTGGGGTCGGTGGCCGCGCCGCCGACCAGCGACGCCATGCTGCCGCGCTCGTGTTGCAGCAGCCGCTTGCCGACGGTCCAGCCCTTGTTCAGCTCTCCGACCAGGTCGTCCCTGCGCGCGATGGCGTCGACGAAAAACGTCTCGCAGAACGGCGAGGCGCCGCTGATCAGGCGAATGGGCCGGACCGTGATGCCGGGCTGGTCCATGTCCATCAGCACGAAGCTGATGCCGACGTGTTTCGGGACATCGGGGTCGGTGCGAACCAGCGCGAAGATCCAGTCGGAATAGTGCGCGCCGGAGGTCCATATCTTCTGGCCGTTGACGAGAAAGTGGTCGCCGTTGTCCTCGGCGCGGGTACGCAGGCTCGCCAGGTCCGAGCCGGAGCCGGGTTCGCTGTATCCCTGGCACCAGCGGATATCTCCCCGGACGATGGGCGGTATGTGGCGTCGTTTCTGGTCGTCGGTGCCGAACTCGAGCAGGGTCGGGCCGATGAGGTTGACGCCCATGCCGGTCAGCGGAGCGCGCGCGCTGATGCGTTGCATTTCCTGCACGAGCACCATGGACTCTTCGTTCGAGAGGCCCCCGCCGCCGTACTCCACGGGCCAGGTCGGCGCGGTCCATCCCCTCTCGGCCATGCGGTCGCGCCAGAGCAGCGTGTCCGGATCGTCGATGGGCAACTTCGTGCCGCCGGCGGGAATGTCCCCGGGGCCGCGCGCGGCCGCCGGGCAGTTGCGGTCGAGCCAGGTCCGGGTCTCTTCGCGGAAATCATCAAGTGCGGCCATGTCCCCTCCCGATGCGCCGTGCGTTGCCGGCCAGAATGGTCGTTCCTAAAATTAGCACGCCTGACACTGGCGGGGTAAGGCCGTCGGTGAAGCTGTCGGAGGTTTGGTGAATGTGCGGGCGATTGAACGTCGTTTCGGACCCGCTGGTCGAGATATTCGTCGAGTTGACGGGACAGCCGTATCCCGGCGAAGACAACCGCAACGCCGCCCCCACCGAGCAGGTCTGGATCGTGGGCCATGCGCGGGACGATAGGCGCCGCGCGACGTCGGCCCGCTGGTGGCTGACGCCGTACTGGTCGAAGACCCTGGCGACGCGCTACGCGATGTTCAACGCGCGCTGCGAAACGTTGCCGACGAGTCCCGCGTTCAGGGAACCGTTCCGCCGGCGCCGCTGCGTCGTGCCGGTCTGCGGTTTTTACGAGTGGACGGGCAGCGGCCGCGGCAGGATGCCCTTCTACGTCAGGCCGGCCGGCGAACGCCCGATGCTGCTCGCCGGAGTCTGGGACCGGTGGCGAGATCGGGCGACGGGAGACGCCACCGTTGGATTCGCGGTGGTGACCACGCCGGCCAATCGTAACCTCGCCTTCGTCCATGATCGGCAGCCGCTCATGCTGTCCTTTGACGATGCCTGCACATGGATCGACCGGTCCACCCCCGCCAGGGATCTCATGGCCATGCTGGGGCCCACGCTGCCGCATCCGCTCGATGTCGTGCCGGTGTCCACGCACGTTAATAACGCGCGAAACAAAGAACCGCTGTGCAGCGAGCCGATAGGGGATGCCATCGCGGTGACAGCCGGCTGACGCCACCCGGAAGGACTGCTCCACTCACCAACAAAACTCCAGATGTTATGAACCACGTCTCGCCCCCATCGCGCCGTCGGCGGAGGTTTGGGACAATGGTCGGTGTTTGGGCCAACGGGGAATAGGCGAAGGTGAATGTGGACGCGGCTACGGTGGGTCAAGTAGCCCTCCTGATCGATTTCGAGAACTTGGTCAGGGCCGTGGATGAGGAGGACATCGACTGCGATGCGGTGTTCCGGCTGGCGGACGAGTATGGGCGGGTGCTGGTCGCGAACGCCTACGCGGACTGGCGCATGAGGGATGTGAATCAGTACCAGGCTGACCTATACGGGCTCGGTATCGAACTGGTGCATGTTTTCGGTCAGCGTCGCGGCGCGCAGATTAAGAACGCGGTTGACGTGAAGATGGCAGTCGATGCGATCAGCCTGATGTCCTCGCTGCCGCATATCGACATCTACGTGATCGTGTCGGGTGACCGAGACTTCATACACGTCCTAAAGGAACTGCGGCGTCACGGCAAGACCGTGATCGGAGTGTCTCCAAACAGCGCGGTGAGTAGCGACTTCTCGTCGCTTTGCGACCGCTTCCTACGCTACGAGGCGCTCACGTCGACCGTCGAGCCAACGGGTTCGGAGAGCATCGACGAGGTTCGCATCAAGCTGGCGGAGATCGTGCGGGAAGATCCCGAGGGGCTTCTCGGCTCGGAGGTCAAGACGATGCTGCGCCGAGCGCTATCGTCCAGTTTTGACGAGAGTTCGTACGGTTTCAGGAGCTTCGGGAGCTTCCTCGGCCAGATGAATAGCGTCGTACGGGTAGTGCCGGCACCCGCGACAGGGGGCGACCTGCGCGTCTATCCCATCTCGGCCCCGGCGGTAGGGCGAGATGACGGCGAAGCAGCGCAGTTGGCCAGGAAGGCAAAGCTGAAGGCACTGCGCTACGATGGAGACGCGTCGCACCGCCGAGCAGTTCTCTCGTGGCTGTTCAGGGCGATGGCTGACCGGACCGGGCCATTCACGCTGGGCGAAGTGCACGCTTCAATGCAAGGGGCGGGCGACCAGGGCGCCCTCACGTTCAGTGACACGGTCAAGTACGCCCGAACGCTCTCCATCGGTGGGATCTTGGTGGTTGAAGACGGCCAGGAAGGCGTGTTCTTCCGGGAGCGGCGCATGTCGCTGGCGTTGGACCCGCGCACGGCGGAGTCGCTGATCCGGACGTACGAGACCGCCATCGCGACACGGCTTCTGCTGATGGCTGGCGAGACGCCGGTAGACGTCGCGACGCTTTGCGACGTTTTCGGACTCGACCGCAAGGCGTCAGGCGACCTGGCATACTGCAGGAAGGTTCTCGCAACGGCGAAACGCCAAGCGGCGGCCGCGGCGGTGCAACGCGACTGACGGGGTGGAACGGAAGCGTGGGGTCGTCGATGCGCTGCGTTTCTGTTGACCTGGAAGTTGGAAAACGCGACGGGCGCATTCTCGCTTTCGCTGCCGTCGACGAAGAAACGGGCGCGGCGCTGACATTTCCGAAAGGGCGTCTTCGCGGCGCCGGTTTGCGCGACGCGCTTGCGCAGCTTGACGACTTTGCCGGGGACGGGGAGTGTCTCGTCGGTCACAACCTGATCGACTTCGACATCAAGCATCTTCAAGCCGCCGCGCCCGAGCTGCGCATGTTGAGCATGCCACTGCTGGACACCTTGCGACTGAGTCCGCTGGCATTTCCTGCCAACCCCTACCACCACCTCGTAAAGCACTACCAGGATGGGGGATTAGTGCGGGGACAGGTCAACAACCCCGAACTCGACGCACGACAGGCGCTCGACCTCCTTGCCGATGAACGGGATGCGCTTTCTCGCGCCGACCCCGATCTGCTCCTTGCCTGGCATTGGTTGACTACGAAATCTGGAGCGTCTGAAGGCTTCCATGCCTTCTTTGCCGGGCTCAGGAATGCGGGCCGCCCGGCTGATGGGGAAGTGAGAGAAGCGATTGACCGCCTTCTGGATGGCAATGTCTGCGTCGTGCAGGGACGAGAGGCGTTAACGGGCGGGCACGACGGTTGGCCGTTGGCGTACGCGCTCGCCTGGCTTTCCGTTGCGGGCGGCAATTCCGTCATGCCGCCCTGGGTGCGCCACCAGTTCCCGGAGGCTGGCGCATTGGTGCGGCGCCTTCGTGACGTGCCTTGCTCTTTTGCAGGTTGCGGCTGGTGCCGTGAACGACACGATGCCGCGAAGGAACTCAAGCGGTGGTTCGGGTTCGACCATTTTCGCGCTGAGCCGGTTACAGACGATGGCCGATCGATGCAGCATGCGATCGTGGAGAGGGTCATGGCCGGCGAGCACGCGTTCGGGATTCTTCCCACCGGTGCCGGCAAGTCGCTCTGCTACCAGGTTCCCGCGCTCTCCCGCTACGACAAGACCGGTGCGCTCACGGTGGTGATTTCGCCTCTCGTGGCGCTCATGGCGGACCAGGTCGCGGGTCTCGAGGGGCGGGGCATCGGTTCGTGCGTGACGGTGAACGGGATGCTGTCCATGCCGGAACGCGCGGACGCGCTGGACCGGGTGCGCCTGGGCGATGCGGCCATTCTGCTGATCTCGCCGGAACAGTTGCGCAACCGCTCGCTGCGCCGAACCCTCGCACAGCGGGAAGTCGGCGCGTGGGTGCTCGACGAGGCACACTGCCTGTCGCGTTGGGGCCACGACTTTCGGCCCGACTATCGCTATGTGGGGCGCTTCATTCGGGAGCGGGCGGCAGATTCCGACCCGCCGCCCGTGATGTGCCTGACGGCCACGGCGAAACCTGACGTGGTGGCGGACATACAAGACTACTTTCGCGATCAGCTCGGCATCGAGTTCTCCCTGTTCGACGGTGGTGCCCGACGCGAGAATCTGGAGTTTGCGGTGTTGCCCACGGACAGCGCCCACAAGCTGGACGACATCCATCAGGTGCTCTTGTCTGATCTGCCGCCGGAGCGGTCCGGCGGGGCGATCGTCTATTGCGCGACGCGGAAATACTGCGAAGACGTGGCGGAATACCTGAACCGGAAGGCCTTCGCCGCCGCGCACTTTCACGCCGGGTTGCCGCCGGAAACGAAGAAGAATACGCAACAGCGCTTCATCGCCGGCTCGTTGCGGGTCATCGCCGCGACCAACGCGTTCGGCATGGGCATAGACAAGCCGGATGTGCGGCTCGTGATCCACGCCGACATACCGGGATCGCTGGAAAACTACCTGCAGGAAGCGGGGCGCGCGGGGCGGGACCGCAAGGCCGCCCGCTGCGTCCTGCTCTACACGGACGACGACGTGGAGCGGCAGTTCGGCATGTCGGCGCGCTCGCGCCTCACCCGGCGGGAAATCCACGGCATCCTCCGTGCGCTGCGGAACATGGATCGCAAGCGCCGTTTGAAAGGAGAGGTCGTCGCGACTGCGGGTGAAGTACTGGTCGAAGACGAGGACAACGCCTTCGAACGCGACAGCAACACGGACGACACGCGGGTGAAAACGGCGGTTGCCTGGCTTGAGGACGCCGCCTTGCTGACACGGGAGGAGAACCGGGTCCAGGTGTTCCCTTCTTCATTGCGCGTGAACTCCGTGGACGAGGCACGCGACAGACTTGCCGCGAGGAAGAACCTGGAGGAGTCCCGCCGCCGGGAACTGTTGAAGTTGGTGGGCGCCTTGATCGCCGCCGACGCCGACGAAGGGATTTCCACCGACGAGTTGATGGGTGTCGCCGGATTGAGTGCGGCGGGTGTTCGAACGGCTCTGCACGATCTGGAGCACCTGGGTCTCGTCACCAACGACTTGGCGCTGACGGCGTTTGTGCACGCCGGAATCGCGCGTTCTTCCGAACAGCGATTGCAGGAAGCCCGTGATCTGGAGACGGGGCTTATCGATCACATGCGCGAAGCGGCGCCGGACCTGGAAAAGAGCAAACGCTCCCGGCTGCATCTGCGCATCGCGTCCCAGAAGCTGAAAGACGACGGCCTTTCACATGCCCTCCCGGACCGGGTGCTGCGTATTCTGCGAAGCATCTCCCAGGATGGTCGAGGCGACGATCGGGCGGAAGGAGGGTCAGTCGGTAGCATCGACATGCGCCGCCAGGACGGAGAAACCGTGGCGGTCACGCTGCGACGGGAATGGAGTGCCCTCGCGCGCACGGCGGAACTTCGCCGTACTGCGGCAGGACTGCTCCTCGCCCACCTGATCGCGGTACTGCCGCCGGGGCTTAGGGGTACGGACTTGCTCGCAGAAACCACCATGGGCGCGTTGCGAAAGGTTCTCGCGGACGACCTCGTGTTGAAAAGCGAGGACCGGGACCTCGGCAAGTTGCTTGATCGCAGCCTCCTCTGGCTTCACGAACAGGAAGTGATCCGGCTCAACAAGGGTCTTGCGGTGTTCCGACCCGCGATGACCATTCACCTGTCAGACCGGCCACGTTCGGGAGTTCGCCGGCCAGGCTTCGAGGATGCGGACTTTGAACCGCTCAAGCTCCACTACCAGGAGCAGGTCTTGCAGATCCATGTCATGGCCGAGTTCGCGGAACGCGGACTCGACGCCATGGCTGATGCGGTACGCCTCGCCATGGACTACTTCAACCTGGATAGGGACCTGTTCCTGGACCGATGGATGCCGAACAGGCATGCGGAACTTACACGTGAGACCACGCCTCAGACCTGGCGGACCATTGTTGAAGATCTGAGCGGGGCGCAGCGGCGGATCGTTGCAGACATTCGTGAACAGACCAACGTACTGGTACTCGCCGGTCCCGGTTCCGGCAAAACCCGGGTGCTGGTGCATCGCATCGCCTACCTCCTGCGGGTACGGCGCGAGAACCCGCGCGGCATCCTGGCGCTCGCCTACAACCGCCACGCCGCCGTCGAGATTCGTCGTCGGCTCGACGAACTGGTGGGCCGGGATGCCCGGGGCGTCATGGTGCTCACCTGCCACGCGCTCGCCATGCGCCTGGTCGGCGCGAGCTTCGCTGCCGCCACGGGAGGGGGCGACAGATCCGGGTCGGACAACGCCTTCGCCGACGTGCTGCGCGATGCGACGGCACTGTTGCGCGGCGACGGTCTGCCGCCGGAGGAAGCGGATACGCAACGGGAGAGGTTGTTGGCCGGATTTCGCTGGATTTGCGTGGACGAGTACCAGGACATCGACCCGGACCAGTACGCGCTCATTTCGGCCCTGGCGGGACGCACCTTGGACGAGGCGGACAGCAAGCTGACGCTGTTCGCCGTCGGCGATGACGACCAGAACATTTACAGCTTCATGGGTGCGTCGGTGGCGTTCATCCGCCGATTTAGCGACGACTACGCCGCTCGCCCAGCCTGGCTGACGGAGAACTACCGCTCCACGGCCCACATCATTGACGCCGCCAATGCGTTCATTGCGCCGGCTGGGGAGCGCATCAAGAAACAACACTCCATCGAGATCGACCGTGCGCGAAGGAAACATGCCGCTGGCGGAGAGTGGGCTGCGCGCGACCCTGTCGCCCGCGGCCGGGTGCAGATGCTCCCGGCCGGGCCTGACGACCGGACACAGGCGGTAGCGGCAATCTCCGAGTTAAGACGGTTGGAGGCGCTTGCAGCGACGGCGGGCGATTGGGACTGGCGCAACTGCGCCGTCATCGCCCGGCATTGGCGTACGCTGGATCCGGTACAAGGCTACTGCGAGCTCGAAGGCATTCCGGCGCAGGTGGCCAACTACGATGCGAGCTATTTTTGGCGGCTACGCGAGACGCGGCGGCTACTGACCTGGCTGGAGGGCCGAGGCGCGCGCCTCGTGAATGCGATGGCTCTCGAAAGCTGGGCGGGCGCGCAACCCGATGGGAACTGGATGGATGTCCTCCGGGAAGCCGTATCCGACTTTCGGCTTGAGACGGGCGATGCCGAGATTCCCGTGGAGAGCTTCGACGAGTGGCTCGCCGAATGGGGCAGGGAACTGCGCCGTCGCCAGAATGGGCTTTTGCTGGTTACCGCCCACAGCGCCAAGGGACGGGAGTTCGACCATGTCATCATCCTTGACGACGACTGGCGCAGGCCAGATAGCGGTGAAGATTCGGACGCTTGGCGTCGTCTCTACTACGTGGCCATGACCCGGGCCAGAAAAACCCTGACGCTGGCCCGGAAAACCCCGTACAACCAGTCGGGGGCGCTGGGCGGACTGGAGGTGCGTGACGAATCTATGGGCACCGCGTCGATCCCGGAACTGCGTGGCAACCCGTCGGTGCTGCAACGCCCCTTTGTCGCTTACCGGCAAGTGCCGCCGGAGTTGAAGCTCCGGCGAGAGACGCTGACGCTCGGTGACGTCCAATTGAGCTTTGCGGGATGGCGCCGCTCCAACCACCCCATTCATGATGCGATTCGCCGCCTCGAACCGGGTGACGAACTATCGATCAACACCGACAGGACGCCCTGGGAGATCACGAACGGGCACGGACAACCAATCGGTCGGTTGGCGAGGCAGTACAGGACGCAGGGCCGATTCCACTCCGCCCGAGTGCATGCGGTCGTGCACTGGCGCCGCGAAGATAGCGAACCCGAGTACCAGGATCGCCTCCTCTGCGATGAATGGGAGGTAGTCGTACCGGAGTTCGTCTTCACTTGATACATCGAGTATCGTCAGACCATGGATAACGACTCTGCGTGTCCCGGAGACATCGGCAGGAACTCTCGGGTTGTTGGCGCGGGGAAATCGCTAAGGGGATTCCTTGGCGAACACGCCACAAGAAAGCCAATCGACAGCCAGCGCATCAAGGAAGGCATGCGTCGGCGTACGGTGGAGAAGTTCAGATGGAGATTGATGCCTTAGAGAACTGGGAAAGCGTGACTGCCGCCTGCGGAATGTGATTCTCTTGTTCCGATCTGAAACGAGACACCAAACATGGAAGTGATGAACCCCTGCGGCGTATTCGAGGTGCAGACGGCGCCGCTGACGCCGCGTCCCGCACTGGATGCGGACGCGACCGTCGGTCTGCTTGCCAACGACAAGAAGAACGCCGACGTCCTGCTCGGCTTCGTGCAGCGGAACCTGTCGGAACGCCTGGGTATCAGCAACTTTCTCTGGCTGCGCAAGGAAGCCACGAAGCCCGCCGACCTCACGGAGGAGTTCACTCGCGACTGCGACGCTGTCGTGGCCGCGGTCTGCGACTGAGGCTCCTGCACGTCGTGGTGTATCCATGACTCCATCGAGCTCGAAAAGCTCAACATTCCGGCGGTAGCGATCTGCACCGATGAGTTCTTCGCGTTGGCGAAAGCCGAGGCGCACGGCTGGGGCCTGCCGGGGCTGCCGATCGTGGTGGTGCCCCACCCGCTGGCGCGGCGCGACGACGAAGAGTGCCGGCGTTTCGCGGCTGACTCCATCGACGAGGTCGTCTCCGCTCTGACCGGCGACGCCGTCGAACTGGAAGCCACCTACCGCGACAAGCGCATCGAGACCCGGGGACGCCTGCGCCACCGGTCGCTGTTCGAGAGCGACTTCAACGCTCCCGACGCGCCAGAGGTCATCCGGGTGCCGGACCGTCTGGACACCGTGGATCGGCTGTTCTACCAGCGCGGATGGACCGACGGACTACCGATCATTCCTCCCACGCCCGAGCGCTATCGCGCGCTGTTGGGCGATCTTGATGCGGACGAGGTGCTCGGACTGGTCGAGCCGCGCCTCGGCCGCGCCACCATCGGCAAGGTTGTCGCCAACGCGGTGATGGCGGGCTGTCGGCCGGAGCACGTCCCGGTGGTGGTGGCTGCGACCCGCGCGATGTGTGATCCGCGCTTCAATCTCAAGGCGCTGCAGTCGACCACCCACCCGTGCACCGTCATGTGTCTGGTGGGCGGGCCGATCTGCGACGAGATCGATCTCAACTCGAGCTACAACGCGATGGGACAGGGACAGCGGGCGAACGCCGTGATCGGCCGCGCGATACGGCTCATCCTGACCAACATCGGCGGCGCCGCGCCCGGTGTGCTCGACCGCTCGACCATGGGTTCTCCCGCCAAGTACTCGTTCTGCTTCGCGGAGAACGTGGAAGCGAATCCCTGGGAGACGTTCCACGACGAGCTTGGGCTCGACGCCGATGCGAGCCACGTCACGGTGTTTGGCGCGGAAGGTCCGCACAACGTCAATGACCACCATGGCCGGACCGGGGAAGACATCCTGCTGACGGTCGCCGGCACGCTGGCATCGCCCGGGGCGAACAACTTCTACCTCGGGGGACAGGCCGTCATCGTCCTCGGACCCGAACACGCGGAGGTCATCGCGAGGGACGGCTTCAGCAAGGCCGACGTGAAGCGGTACCTGAGCGAACGCGCGATCATTCCTCGCAATCTGCTGTCCGAGGCGTCCATCGACCTGCTCGAGGCGCGGTTGCCGGACCACCTGCTCGGTCCGCGCGGACGCGACGGCGCGCGCCTCATCAACGATCCCGACAACCTGATCGTGCTCGTGGCGGGGGGTGCGGGCCGACACTCGGCGATCATGCCGACGTTCGGACGTTCCACCCAGGCGGTGACGGAACGCATCCACGGCTCCAGCCGGTAGAGCGTTCAATCCGTCGTTTGCGGTTCCTCTCGTTCGCAGCCCAGCATCCAACAGAGGAATGCCCGGACCTGTTCTCGAAAGGAGGCCAATGTCGCGGGCAGTCGCTGTTCCAGCGGCTGCAACCGGTCTGCCTCCAGGGTCGATCCGTAGACGTTGCGAAAGACATGCCGAAAGCGAAGGTATTCGCCCAGTGTTGCAGCGAGCGTAGAGTCGATGACTGCGGGACGGACTTCCGGAATGTCGAGCCGCATGTCCTCGACGAGTTGCTGGTGCCACTGCTCGGCTTGTGGAACACCTCCGTTGAGTTCGTGGGCGATCCGGACCAATATGCGTTCGACGCCCGCATAGAGGTTGTGAACAATCGAGCCGCGCGCGCGTAACGAATAGCTGTCGTCCTGTTGCGGCCTGTTTTCGAATTCCCTCTCAAGCGCGTCGAGGTTTGCGAGTTCGGCGTCGATCTCGGCGGCCAGCCGCCGGGCCAACACCTCTTCCAATCTCACAGTTCGACACCCTCTTCGTCCACGATGCGCGTCAGGGCGAGAGTCGCAGACTCCAGCGGCGTCACGTCCAAGTCAAATTTCGTCATGGCAGCGGCGCGAGCGGACACCGAATAGAACGTTCTGGGCTCAATGCCCTCCACGACAAGGTCGATGTCCGAGCGTCGGGTGAATGGTCGAGAGTGATCGAACGCCGAGCCGATTCCGACCACCCGCCGGGCACCGTTGGATCGCAGGAATCGCGCAATGTGCCTGGCGTTTGACATCGCGCGTTCGCGGTCGCCGGACTCGAAGTGCGTGGCGCGGAGATGATCGAGAAGGACTTGGCGCTTCATGCGGCCAATCTACCGGTTGCTGCCGCGCTTGGGAAGCGGTACGAGGCGGCTGGAAGTCTCGAGGCCGTAGTCGACCCGCCGGACTACTGCGCGTTCGAGACCTGCTCCCTGGCCCAGCGATAGTCGGCCTTGCCGGCGGGGCTGCGCAGGATCTCGTCGGCGAACACGAACGCTTTCGGCAGCTTGTAGCGGGCGATGTGGCGGCCGCACTCCTCGAGCAGCGATTCCTCGGTGGTCTCGATGCCGTCCTTGAGCTTGACGATGGCGACGACTTCGTTGCCCCAGCGTTCAGAGGGACGCCCGGCAACCACGGCGTCGAACACCGCATCGTGATGTTTCAGGGCCGTTTCGACCTCTTCCGCGAAGATCTTCTCGCCGCCGGAGTTGATCGTGACCGACTCGCGTCCGTGCAGTTCCAGCGTGTTGTCTTCGAGCAGTCGCACCTTGTCGCCCGGTACCGAGTAGCGCACGCCCTCGACCACGGGAAACGTCTCGGCGGTCTTCGCTTCGTCATCCAGGTAGCCGAGCGGGATGTTGCCGGCCCGCGCCCACCAGCCGAGACCGTCGTGGCCGGGTTCGAGCTTCCGGGCCAGGTCCTCCGACAGCACCGCGTTGTGCGGCGACAGCCTGAAACGGCCGGTTTCCGCGCCGGTCGCTGCCGTGCTCACCTGCGATCCCTGGCCACCGGTCTCGGAAGACCCCGCCGTGTCGATGATGCGAATCTGCGGCAGATATTCGAGCAGTTCCGCCTTGAGCTTGGCCGTCATGACGGCGCCGCCGCTCATGATGTAGCGCAGCGATGACAGGTCGCGTTGCCGCTCCGCCAGCTCGTCCGCCAGCGGGCGGCCGAAAGCGTCGCCGACCAGCAGCAGGTTGCTGACGCGCTCCGCTTCGATCCGGTCGAGCACGTCGGCCGCGTCAAAGCGGCGAACCTCGTTCTGGATGACGACCGTGCCACCGGTATTGAACGCCTGCAGCGCGACCCAATGTCCGGCGCCATGCATGAACGGCGGTGCCGGAAGATGCCGGCGATTGCTTGCCTGCGCCCGGGCAATGTACTGGTCGATGGTCTGCAGCACCTCGCCGTCGGTGCGCCGCGCGCCCAGCGTTGCGATCAATATGTCGCATTGCCGCCACAGCACGCCCTTCGGCATGCCCGTGGTTCCCCCGGTATAGAGGATGTAGAGGTCATCCGGCGACCATTCGCACCTCGGTTTTTCGTCGCTGGCCCCGGCCAAAGCCGCTTCGTACTCCACTGCGCCGTCGAGCAGGGGCGCCGGCTCGTCGTTGACCTGGATCAGGAGTTCCAGCGACGGTACCTGGTCGCGCACGTGCTTCACATGCTCGGCCAGCGAACTGTGATACAGGAGCGCCCGCGTCTTCGCGTTGTTCAGGAGGTAGACGAGTTCCTCGTCGACATAGCGGTAGTTGACGTTGAACGGCGCCACGCGCGCCTTGTACGCGCCGAGCATTCCCTCGAGAAACTCGTTGCCGTTGTAGAGGTATATCCCCAGGTGGTCCTGGCCACTGTGCCAGTCATCGAGGGCGTCGCGCTCCGTGTGGCAGCCGAGACCGTGCTCGATGAGCAGGTTCGCGAAACGCCTGGTGCGATGCGTGAAGTCCGCGTAGCTGAACCGCCGGTCGCGGAACACGATGGCCTCCCGGTCCGGGATCGCTTCCGCGATGGCTTCGTTGATGGTGGCCAGGTTGTAGTACAAGGACGTCCCTCGGCAGTCGTTGGTACGGAGAAGCCGTTTCTCGGGCGCGTAAACTGGGTGAAACCAATCGCGCCGTTCACGGTCCAAATACTCTAGCACGGTTCAATTCGGGCTCGTGAAGCTGTATGTTACCTAAGGTAACAATCTGTTCCCTTGAGTCCTTTGGTCATTCCATTGAAATCACCCCCGCCTTGCAGCGAGATCTTCCGTGGCCGCTAAGGCCGACGAAGTTCCCGCTCTGACGGGCGTGGACCCGGTCTCACCTGCGGCGTCACGCACTCCCGGGCGCGCGTCGCGCTTCGGGTTCTTCCGCCGGCATCCCTGGTGGGTCGCGATTGCCGTGCTCGCGCTGGCCGGTGGCGGCTGGTGGCTGACATCGCGCGGCGCGGCCGCCGCCGCGCCGCCGCTGCTGGTTGATGTGGTCCGTGGCGACATCGAGAACGTCGTGACTGCGGGCGGCACCATAGAGCCGAGCGCCTTCGTCGATGTCGGCGCCCAGGCCAGCGGGCAACTGCAGAAGATTCACGTGGTCGTCGGTCAGACCGTCGCCGAGGGCGACCTGTTGGCGGAGATCGACGCCACCGTGCAGATCAACAAGGTGGAGCAGGGCAGGGCCCAGTTGCGCGCCACCGAAGCCCAGCGCGAGGCGAGCGAGTCGGCGCTGACCCTCGCCAAGGCGAACGCGGCGCGCCAGGAGCGGCTGCTGGCGGCGGAGGCCACAAGCCAGGCCGAATACGACAGCGCCATGAACGCACTGGTGTCCGCCCGCACGCAGCTCGTCGTGCTGGAGTCGCAGATCGAACAGAGCAGGGCGAGCCTCGCGAGCGATGAAGCGGAACTCGGCTACACGAGGATGTACGCGCCGGTCTCTGGCACCGTTGTCTCCATCGACAGGAAGGAAGGCGAGACGCTGAACGTGAGGCAGCAGACGCCAACCGTCCTGCGGATTGCGGACCTGTCGGCGATGTCCGTGCGTGCAGGGGTGTCGGAGGCGGATGTGGGCGAACTCGAAATCGGCACACCGGTGTACTTCACGACCCTTGGCAGCGGCGAACGGCGTTGGGAAGGAACCGTGGAGGAGATCGTTCCAACGCCGACAACCGAGAACAACGTGGTGCTCTACCCCGTCATTTTCGACGTCCCGAACGATGACGGTGTCCTGTTGCCCGACATGACGGCCCAGGCGTTCTTCATCATTTCCGCCGTGCGCGACGTGCTCAAGGTGCCGGTGGGCGCGCTGCGCAACCCAGGCGGTAACACGGCCACCGTGCAGGTGATGGCCGAGGAAGGTATGCCGGAGGAACGGACCGTGCGCCTCGGGATGAGAAGCCGCATCGCCGCCGAGGTCGTTTCGGGCCTCGAACCCGGAGAGAAAGTGATCTCCGGCGTCGCGGAGGAGGAGAGCGGCGGAATGCGGATCGGCCGGCCGGGCAAGGCGGTCGTGCGGTTTTGACGGCGGGATCGCACGAGCGGGCAGCGGGCGAGCACGTGGTTCCGCTGATCGAGCTCGAAGACGTAAGGCGCACCTATATAACGGAAGGCGGTGTGGAGGTTCATGCCCTGCGCGGTGTCTCCCTGTCCATTCGCGCGGGGGAGTTCGTTTCCATCGTGGGGCAGTCCGGCTCCGGGAAGTCCACGCTGATGCATCTGATCGGCTGCCTCGACCTGCCGACCGGCGGAACCTATCGCATCGCCGGCCGCGACGTGCGGAGCTTCGATCCGAACGGGTTGGCGTGGCTGCGCCGTGAGGTCTTCGGCTTCGTGTTCCAGGGCTACAACCTGCTGCCGGGCGCGACCGCCGAAGAGAACGTCGAGATCCCGGCCATCTATGCCGGGCTCCCCCAGGGTCGCCGTCGAGACCGCGCGCTGGAACTGTTGCGCACCCTGGGTCTCGATGACCGCGCGGACCACCTGCCGAGCCAACTGTCGGGGGGCGAGCAGCAGCGCGTATCGGTCGCGCGGGCGTTGATGAACGGCGGGCGAGTGATCCTCGCGGACGAGCCGACGGGCGCGTTGGATTCGAGGAGCGGCAGCGAACTGATGAAGCTGTTTGAGGACCTGTCCCGGCAGGGCCACACCGTGATCCTGATCACGCACGATCCGGTCGTCGCCGAGCATGCGAACCGGAGGATCGAGTTGCTGGACGGCCGGATCATCGGCGATACCCGCACCCGCAGAGGCGCGGCGGCGCAACCGGACCTGCCGTCCGTGAATTCGCCCGACGACGGTGCGCAGACCGCTTCTTCCTTGGCCGACACGTGGGAGGCGGTACGCATGGCGATGCGGTCGCTCAGGACCAACCCGCTGCGTACCTTCCTGACCCTGCTCGGCGTCGTCATCGGGGTGGCGTCGGTCATCACGATGCTGGCGGTCGGCGAGGGCGCCAAGGAGCAGATCGTCTCGGAGATCACCGCGGCCGGCGCGGATCGGGTGTCCGTGTGGGGGGACAGGAGCCACGGGCCGGGACACTTCACGTTCGAGGACCTCGATTCGGTGGCGGCAGAGGTGCCGAACGTGCGTGCGGTGCTGCCGCAGTTGTCGGAGAACCAGACCCTGCGTCACGGCAATGTTGACCGCGAGAACGTTCGCGTCCAGGGCGCATTCCACGACTATCCCGAAGCCGACAACTGGCCTCTGGCGAGGGGGACCTTCATTTCGGAGGAGGACAATGGGTCGTTGGCATCGGTGGTTGTCCTCGGCGCGTCGGTGGTCGATGCGCTGTTCCCGGACGGCGATGCCCTGGGCAAATACGTCCTGATCAAGAACACGCCCCTGCTCGTCATAGGCACGATGAGCCGGAAAGGCGGATCGGCGCAGGGCGACCGCGACAACGTCGCCTTCATTCCCGCGAGGACCGGCGCCATTCGGCTGATGGGCTGGAGGACGGTCTGGGGATTCCAGGTTCGGGTTCGGGATCCCGCGTTCCTCGACCAGACCGTGGCCGATATCAGGGCGCTGCTCAAGGCGCGTCATTCGGTGGAGGACTTCAATATCTTCAATCCCGTCGAATTGCAGGAGATGGTTGACGAGGCCCTGGCCACGGCGACCATGATTCTCGGCGCCATCGGATCCATCGCGCTGCTCGTGGGTGGCATCGGCATCATGAACATCATGCTGATTTCGGTGACGGAGCGGACCCGCGAGATCGGAATACGGCTTGCCACGGGTGCGCGGCGAACGGATATCCTCGTGCAGTTTCTCGTGGAGGCCGTGGTCGTCTCCGGGGTGGGCGGCTTGATCGGCATCGTCATCGGCGTTGGCATCGGAGGGCTCTTGGAGGCCATCGTTCCGGATCTGCGCATGGCGTATACCGGCTTGCCCATGATCGCGGCATTCACTTGCGCCGCCGGAACGGGCCTGGTGTTCGGCTTTGCGCCTGCCCGCAATGCCGCCCGCCTGAATCCGGTCGACGCCCTGGCCCATGATTAGGTTCGCCTGTTTGCTTGCCGCGGCACTCCTCGCCGGGTGCGCCGCCGTCGAAATGCCGGGGCTGCCCGGGTCGGACGTTCCCGTCGCCTGGGACAGCGCGCCGGACGACGGGGTACCGCCGCAGGAAGGGTGGTGGACGCAGTTCGCCGCCGACGAACTCTCCGCCATCATCGCCGGGGTCAAGACGGCGAACCTCGACTTGGGCACTGTCGCGCGCAACCTGGAAGCGGCGCAGTTGACCCTGCGCGAAGCGGGGCTCGAACTGATGCCCATGCCCGCCTTGACGGCGCAGGCGAGTGTCGGGACGGACAGCCGGTCGGACTCCACGAACACCTCGGCGTCGCTTGGCGGCACGCTCGCCTATGCCGGGATCCTGAGCAAGCCGGCGCGCTACGACGCGGCCCTTGCGCGCTACGATGCCGACGCCGCCCTGGCCGCGGACGCGGCGCTGAATATCCTGGGCACCGCCGCCTCGGCATACTTTCGCGTCCTGATCAATCGGGATCTCATCGTCGCCGCGCAGCAGAACCTCGAGAACGCGCAACAGATCGCCCGCATCGTGCAGGCGCGGGTAGACGCCGGAACCATCACCCCCATCGATGCCCTGCAGCAGTCCATCGCCGTCGAGAGACAGCGCAATGCAGTGAAGGACCTCGTCCAGGAGGAGTTCGCCGCGCGCGCGTCCCTGGCGCTCCTGCTCGGGCGTTCGGTGCAGGGCTTCGACATCTCGGCGCAGACGCTCGAGGGCATCCGGGTTCCCCGGGTGCAGCCGGGGCTCCCCGCCGAACTGCTCGCCAGGCGGCCGGACATCGTGCAGGCGGAAGCCAACCTGCGCGCGGCCCATGCCAACGTGCGCCTCGCCCGGACGGCATTCCTGCCGGACATCACCCTGACTGCGTCGGGCAACGTCGCGAGCGACTCACTCGGTTCCCTGCTCGACGCGCCGGATGCCTTTCTTGCCACGGCCGCAAACCTGGCGCAGACCCTGGTGGACGACGGGCGGCGTTCGCGGAACGTGCGCCGGGCGCAGCTTTCCATGGAGTCGAGCCTGGCCGCGTACCGCAAGTCGGTCCTGTCGGCCTTCAACGACATCGAGGTTCGGCTGAAGAGCATCGCGCTGCTCAACTCCCAGGAGGCCGTGGCGCTTGAGGATCGCCGCCGTGCCGAGGAGTCGTTCCGCATCGCGGAACTGCGCTACAGCGAGGGCGTGGCCGACTACCAGACGGTGCTGCTGTCGCAGAACGCCCTGTTCTCCGCCCGCAACGCCTACCTCGGCAACAAGTTGGCGCGCCTGAATGCGACGGTGGCGCTTTACCAGGCGCTGGGAGGTGGATGGGAGTCCTCTCCCGATCGCGTCAGTGCCCCACAGCCGCAGCCTTCGGCTTCGCCTGTGGCCCGGCCCCGCTCGTCGCGCATGGACCAAGCGCCCCCGGTCGCTGGCGCTCCCGGGGGGGCGTTTGTTCCATGCGAGTGCCCCACGGCCGCAGCCTTCGGCTTCGCCTGTGGCCCGGCCCCGCTCGTCGCGCATGGACCAAGCGCCCCCGGTCGCTGGCGCTCCCGGGGGGCGTTTGTTCCATGCGAGTGCCCCACGGCCGCAGCCTTCGGCTTCGCCTGTGGCCCGGCCCCGCTCGTCGCGAGTAGTTCACCAATCCTCACCGCGCGGGGATAATGTCCGGGTGTGAGCCTGGGAGCGATGATGTCGGATCGCCGATTCGAAGATTTCGACGCGAACAACAAGAGAGTCGCCGATGTCCATGCCTGAACCGCAGATCGAAAGGCCGCCCGAGTATCCCGCGGCACCGGGATTCTGGGACACGGTGCGGCTGCTTGGCCGGCTCCTCGGCCAAGTGATCGAGCGTGATCGGGGCCGCGACTTTCTCGGCCGCATCGAGACGATACGCGCGCTGGCGAAGTCGGCCCGAAACGAGGGCGCGTGGACGGACCTGTATCGCTACCTCGCGGAAATACCGAGCTACGAGGTCACGGACGTCGCGGCGGCCTTCAACCAGTTTCTCAACCTTGCCAACATCGCTGAACAGGACTACCAGGTCCAGAGTCTCGAGGAGGATGCGGACTCGGCGTGGGCGCAGTTGTTCGATCGTCTTTCCCCCGAGCGCGCCGTCGATGCGATTGCCGACATGCGCGTCGAACTGGTGCTCACACCGCACCCGACGGAAGTGCTCCGCCGCACGCTGATGCTGAAATACGACGCCATCGGCGCGGAGTTGAAAGAGGCGCAGCCGAGCGTGGCGCGCCTGGAGCGGTTGATCGCCGAGGCGTGGCACACCGAGGACATCCGCAACCGCCAGCCGGAGCCGCAGGACGATGCCAGGTGGGGTTTCGCGGTGGTCGAGAATTCCCTCTGGGACGCGTTGCCGGCCTGCCTCCGGGACATCGACGAGGCCCTGGTGCGGCGCAATCTGCCGCCGTTGCCTCCCTATGCCGCCCCGGTGGCTGTCGCGTCGTCGATGGGAGGCGATCACGACGGCAATCCGGAGGTCGACGCGCGGGTGACGCGCGAGGTGCTGATGCTGGCGCGCTGGATGGCGGCCGACCTGTACCTGCGGGACATAGAAACGCTGCAGACCGACCTGTCCATGGCGGAATGCAACGGTCCGCTGCGCAAGCGCGTCGGCGAAGATCCGGAACCCTACCGGGCACTGCTGCGCACCGTTCGCGAGCGTCTGCTGGCGACGCGCGCCTGGGCGGAAACGCTGGACCCCGCGCCGCCGCCCGGTGTCTACCACGCAACGGCGGACCTGTACGAACCCCTGGCGCTTTGCGACGCGTCGCTGCGCGATGTCGGCATGGAGATCATCGCCGACGGACCGCTCAAGGACACGCTGCGCCGGGTCAAGGCCTTCGGCGTCACGCTGGTGGACCTCGACGTGCGCCAGAGCGCGGACCGCCACACCGCGGTGCTGGATGAAGTCACCAGGTATCTGGGAGCGGATGAGCGGTGCGGCGGCTACGCGGACTGGAGCGAAGACGCGCGCCTCGAGTTCCTCCTCGATGAGCTCAAGGGCCGGCGCCCGCTGTTCCCGGCGGATTGGCCGGTGAGCGCCGAGTCGCGGGAAGTGCTCGAAACCTGTCGGGTGATCGCCGAACAGGACGGCGACGGCGTCTCGGCGTACATCGTTTCCAGGGCGAGATCTCCGAGTGATGTCCTGGCCGTGGTTCTCCTCCTGAGAGAGAGCGGATTGCGGGCGAACCTGCCGGTGGTGCCCCTGTTCGAGACGCTGGACGACGTCGATTGCGCCGCCGAAGCGATCGATACGTTGCACTCGATCCCATGGTATGCGGAGTACGCCGGCGGCGAACAGCAGGTCATGATCGGCTATTCGGACTCCGCCAAGGACGCCGGCATGATGGCGGCATCCTGGGCGCTGTACCAGGTGAAGGAGCGATTGGCCGAAGTGGCGGAAACCCGGGGAATCCGGCTTTCGCTGTTCCACGGGCGCGGCGGCGCCATCGGACGGGGGCGGGTCGCGGCCCAGCCCGCGATCCTCGCGCAGCCGCCGAATACGGTGGGCGGGCGGCTAAGGGTTGCCGAGCCGGGCGAGACCATCCGTTCCAAGCTCGGCGATCCGGCGCTCGCCCGGGAAACGGTGATGCGCTACCTCATCGGCACGATCGAGGCGACTCTCGACCCGCCGCCGGTGCCGACAGCGGAACTGCGCGCAACCATGACCGAGTTGGCGGACCGCGCACGTTCGAGCTACCGGGCGCTTGTCGACCAGTCGGACTTCGTCGACTATTTCTGCGAGATCACGCCCCAGGAAGAACTCGAGACCCTGGCGCTTGGCAGCGACCCGGCTGACGGTTCGACTGTTGCCGGCATAGGCGGCATGAATTCGATTCCCTGGGTCTTCGCCTGGACCCAGGTGCGGTTGATGCTTCCCATGTGGCTCGGCACCGACGCGGTCCTCGCCGCGCTGCGGGAGGATGCGTCCGATGACCGGTTCCGGGCCCTGATGCAATGGCCGTTCTTCCGCATGCAGATGGATGGGCTCGAGGCGCTGCTGGCGAAGACCGATCTCGCGCTCGTCGACTTCTACGCCGAGCGCCTGACGCCCAAGGCGCACCGCGCCACGCACGAGGCCGTTCGCGACAGGGCGGCCGGGGTGAAGGAGAACCTGCTCGCACTCCGCAGCCGGGACGAGTTGCTCGCACACAATCCCATGGCGCAAGACTCGATTCGCGTCCGGAACACCTACCTCGACCCGCTGCACCTGCTGCAGGCGGAGCTGATCGGTCGCCTGCGGGAGAACTACGACGAGCAGGTCGCGGAGGCGCTGAAGATCACCATGGCGGGAATTGCGAGCGGCCTGCGCCACACCGGCTAACCCGCATCAACTTCAGGCCTCTTCTCCGGGCGAGTCCGCCTGAGCATCGCCGGGCCGTGCCCCTTGTCGATCTGCTGCAGTTCCGGATAGGCCTTGCCCAGAAGCGCAGTGGTCGCAGCCAACAGGGTGGCGCTGATGAGCAGACCGATCTCGATGCCGAGGAATTCCGCCGCTGCGCTGATGGGTATGACCCCGAGCGGCGTCAAGGCGTGCGTCATCATGCTGATCGACATGACTCGGCCGCGTAATTCCGGACGGACGGCGAGCTGCACGATGCTCATGTTGAGCGAGCCCATGATCGAGCCGAACAGACCCGTGAACAGTCCCAGGAACATCGCCCAGAACGTCGTGCTCGACAGGGCGAAAGCCGCCAGGGCCACCGCCCAGAAGTAGGCCGCCGCGAACATCACCCGGCCCTTCCTGCTGATGTCGCCGAGTCGGGCGAGCGTCAGGGAACCCACCAGCGCGCCGGCGCCCATGGCCGTCAGGATAAGGCCGAGATCCTGGGGGCCGCCTCCGATCGCGTCCGCATTGAAGGCGGGAAGCAGCATGTGCGAAGAGAATCCGAACGTCATCGGGCCCAGGCCCATGATGAGTAGCCCCAGCACGAGGCGTTGCCGCTTCATGTATCGAAATCCATCCCCCACATCGGTCAACACGCTGGTATCGCGCTGTCGGCCGGGATTGCGCCTGTAGCGCATCATCGACGTGGCGATGATGGACGTGGCGTGGAGACCGCCGATAACGTAGTACACGATGCCGACCCCGGTCGTGGATGTGGTATCGCCTGCGGCGAACGCGGCAATCAATGCGCCGGCCAGCGTCGGTCCGAGGATGCGCGACAGGTTGAAAGTGGAAGTCTGCAGCGCCATGGCGTTGACCACGTAGCGGCGACCCACGATTTCCGGAATGATCGACGACCGGGCGGGCATGCTGAGGGACATGACCGTGCCGTTGAACAGGCCGAACCAGATGAAATGCCAGAACGTGACGTGCCCCTGGTAGACGATGGTCGCCAGCACGAACATGGCGGCGGTGCTCAACATCTGCGCGGCCATGATGATTTTCTTCTTGCCCATGCGGTCGGCGATCACGCCGCCGACCAGTGAGAACAGGATCGCCGGCAGCATGGATGACAGCATCACCCAGGTCAGGGCCAGGGGTGAACTGGTCATGTCGTAGATGAGCCAGCCGCGGGCCACCATCTCCATCTGCATGGCGAAGGAAGCCGACAGGTTGGAGAGCCAGACGAACCGATAGTCGGCAAGGAGCAGGGAGGAGAACATCCCCCGCGGATAGAAGGTCGCTCGGCGCGAGCTTTCCTCGGCTTCAGTCATGCGCGCATTGCGGCGGGCCGCCGCTTGGAGCCCTCAGCCGGGGGAGCTTCCCCAACCGCTGACGCGTAAGGAAGTGTCGGCATTTCCCCCGACGCTGGAGGCGTACTTCCACGCAAGTTGCGGGCCGGGCTCGGGGCCCATTGGATACTGCCGGGTCGGGGCCTTTCAGGCGGTGCCCCAGGCGATCGCGTTCCGCAACAGCGTCTCGAAGGCGGCGTTGTCCCAACTGCCACGAAAGTGGCTCGGAGTCTTGCCGTTGCTGGCCACGGACTCGTCCACGAAAGGCTGCGAATTCGATCTCGGCGAGTGGCAATGCCCGAGGGCCACGTAAGCCACCGCACCGTCCCCGGCCGGTTTCACGTAGCCAAGGACGCGGGTCTTGCCGTCGGGCAAAAGCGACGTGTCGGCGTCGTAGTGGAAGCCGAACCCGGGCGGGGACGGGTCCCGCGGCAATTCCGTTGTCAGCAGGATTTCGGCATCGCCGATGGGTTCGACCATGTACAGCTCGTCCTCGGTCTCGAAAGTCTGGGGCAGACCCTTGGTCAGGGGATGCGGGTCGTGCACCGCCACCTCGAATCGGCGAACCGGCGGATGATTCAGGAAGAAGCAGCCGAGCGTCTCGTGATGCGCCTCCCGCACCATCTGGCGCTGCGAGGATCCCTCGATGCGCGCGGCGCGGCCCCCGCTGGTACCGTGCAGCGCGAACCAGCGTCCTCCGCCCTCGAGCCATTCGTTCAATGTGCCGAGTTGTTTCGTATCGGGGTACGGCCCGGCGACATAGGTGACAAGCAGGCGCGTATCGGCCAGCCACTTGTCGAGATCGCCGAAATCCCCGGCGACGGTGGTCGCTATGTCTTCGTGCTCCGCCAGGAACCCGAGAAGCCGCAGGCGCGCGTAGTCCATGTCGTGCCCGGCACTGGAGCCGGGGGGATAGCCGCCGGTAACAAGGTGCACGCGTTTCGCCATATCGAAGTCTCCCGTTCGCCAGGGTGCTCGCGCAACCGCGCCCCCTCGCCGCATTAAACCAACGGCCACTCGCCCGCGCCACCGCGACGGGGTACCCGCCGAAACAAGGACACACGCCGCCGGTTTCGGGACACACACAATCAGGATCACCACCGCACACCGGTTTCGGGACACACACAGTCAGGGTCACCACCGCACCACCGGTTTCAGGACACACACAATCAGCCGGGACACCCATCCCGAGAGCCGGCACGCCGCCGGTTTCGGGACACACACAATCAGGATCACCACCGCACACCGGTTTCGGGACACACACAATCAGGGTCACCACCGCACGCCGGTTTCGGGACGCCGCCGGTTTCGGGACACACACAATCAGGATCACCACCGCACACCGGTTTCGGGACACACACAATCAGGGTCACCACCGCACCACCGGTTTCAGGACACACACAATCAGCCGGGACACCCATCCCGAGAGCCGGCATGGCCAAGCGTGGCAAAACGCGCAAAGATAGGGGGCGAACGGCAGGGGGTGACGATGACGAACGAATCCGTGTTGGTGATGACGCCGCCCATCGATGACGGGCTGCGAGCCTGGGCGCGGCGTTTGCGGGGCGATGTTCCCGGGCTCGATGTTGTCGTCGCGGAGGATGACGCGGCGGCTCGGGAAGCCTTGGCCAGTGCGGAAGCCGTCTACGGCTGGGTGTCTCCGGAGATGCTCCCGGCAGCGAAGAAGCTGCGATGGCTGCAGAGTCCCTTCGCCGCGCCCTTCGCCGGCTACTATTACCGCGAACTGATCGACCATCCCGTGACCGTGACCAATGCGCGCGGCATCTACTCGGACCACATCTCCCACCACATCCTGATGTTCATGCTGGCGCTGTCGCGCGGTCTGCCGTACTGGATGGCGACACAGCGGGAAGCCAGGTGGGATTCATCGGCCCGCAGACATGGTTACGTCAGCTTGCCGGGATCGACGGTGCTCATCAACGGCGTGGGTGGCATCGGGGCCGAGACCGCGAGGCTATGTGCGGCGTTTGGAGCGAAGGTTGTCGGCATCGATCCGCGTCCCGAACATTCGTGCCCCGCGGAGATTCACCCGCCCGAGGAGCTGGACGACCTCTTGGGTTCTGCGGACTTTGTCGTCACGACCGCCCCGCACACCCCGGAGTCGGAGTTCATGTGGAACGCCGACCGTTTTCGACGCATGAAGTCGTCGGCGTACTTCATCAACATCGGCCGCGGCATGACCTGCAAGCTGGACGATTTGACCGCGGCGCTCGGCGAAGGCGAAATCGCCGGCGCGGGCCTCGACGTGTTCGAGATCGAGCCGCTCCCGGCCGACCACCCGCTCTGGCGCATGAACAACGTGCTCATCACTCCGCACGTGGCGACGGGGGGCGCCGCCGACATCACCGAGCGCCGCTATGCGCTGCTCCGGGACAACGCGCGGCGATTCGTTGCGGGCGAGCCGCTGGGCAACATCGTCGACAAGGCCCGCTGGTACTGATTGGCCTTGCCGAAGACTCCCCAGTCGCTGCACAATCGACTCAGTCTCAGGAGTCGGACCAATGAAGACAGTCAGGGACGTGATGCGGCACCGGGGTCGCGGCGTGATCTATTCGGTCTTGCCGATCGCCAGCGTGTACGAGGCCATCGAGAAGATGGCGGAAGAGCACGTCGGGGCGCTCCCAGTGCTGCAGGATGGCAAGCTGGTGGGCGTCGTATCGGAACGCGATTACGCCCGCAAGGTGATCCTCAAGGACAAGTCGTCGAAGCAGACCAGGGTGTCGGAGATCATGACGCAGGACGTCATCTCCGTGTCGTCCCATGACCGCGTGGAGTCGTGCATGGAACTCATGCAACGCCACCACATTCGCCACTTGGTCGTGGTCGACGCCGGCGTCGTTATCGGCATGCTGTCGCTGCGCGACCTACTTACCGAGGTCATGGCGGAACAAGCGTCGCTCATCGACCAGTTGGAGCATTACATTCGCGGCGACCAGTAGCCCGGATCGCCGCTCTGCGCGACCGCGCCGAGGCTGCCTGCCGGGCGCCTGCCGCTAACGCGACCGCCGGTTGCGCGGGACTCGGATGTCGTGGTCCCAGATTCCGAGTTCGTTTACGGCGTAGACGTACCTGTATCCTCGCGGTCTTCGGACCTTGTAGATGCGGTTGTCGGAGTCCAGAACCCAGGTCGTCCGGGCATCGAGTCGCATCGCCAGAACCGCATGATGGGAGCGGTGGCTGCGATCGTAGACGACGACCACGCGCATGTCCTCCGCGTCGAAACCAAAGTGACGCAGAAGCAGGTACTTGGCCGTCGCGAAGTCCTCGCAGTCGCCGCCTTTCTCGAGAAACTCCAGCAGCGTGGCCCAGTGGGACGGGATGGAGAGGGTCCCGCTCTCGTCCCTCACGATTTTGCGCCGGTCCTCGTTGTAACGCTTGCGGTTGACGTACCGATTGACGAGCCGAACCTGTTTCTCCTTCGGCAGCGCTGTGCCCCTGGCCAGGATCACGTGCAAGGACTTCGTCCGCCACGAGCATGCCGCCTTGTCTTCGATACAACCCTGCAGATCCTCGAATTGCACGGCGTGACGCGACAGCATCTCTGTCCATGCCGGCCACGCTCCCGATTCGGCGAGAAACTCGGCGGATTCGAACGCGTAAGGCGCGGCGTTGATGGCCGTGCCCAGCCAGCAGGAAACCAGTACAGGAAGCCCACGGCGAAGACCCGTTCGCGTAGGGCGCATCGCCGCGATTCTGCGTGGATGCGCGTTCACTCCTGCAACCACCGCTCCTCCCATCCGGTATCCGGTTGCGCTTCGGCAAACGACCAACGTTCGCCGAAGTTGCCGTCATAGACGACCTCTCGGACCGGTTTGCGTCCCAACGGGCCATGCCTGTCCGCCGGGTACCCGATGGGCAGGACGCAATAGACTTCGTTGCTGTCGGGAATCCCCAGCATTTGGCGCAGCGCATCCTCCCTGGAGAGCGGGAAGTTGAACACCGAACCGGAGAGGCCGAGGCCGCGGGCGGCGAGCAGCAGGTTCTGCACGGCGGGAAACGTGCTACCGCCAGGGGTGCTGTGGCGTCCCTTGAGGCCGAGGACGACGATGATCACGGGAGTCTCCGCCAAATGATGCACGAGGTGTTCGACGCTCCTTAGCGATAGCCGCTGCGACCGGGGGAGGGCGTCCATCGCCTCGGGACCTTCGGCAAAGCGCGCCTGGTAACGGCGCCAGGGAATCTGTGCCCATTCCTGCATCTTTCGCTTGTGACCCGCATCGCGCACCAGGACAAAGCGCCAATCCTGCGCGTTCTGCCCGGACGGTGCCCGAATCGCGGCGTCCAGCAACTGGAAGAGCACTTCGTCCGGGACAGGCTCTGGCTTGAACCGGCGCAGCGCACGGGCGCTGTAGATGGTCGCGAACAAGCCCGGGTCGTCGCGTTGGCTGGACATCAGGGGACCGGCGAGAACTCGGAAACGCGCGCGCGCATGACGTCGCCCTGCTCGTTGATGAGCCGCAGCGTGGTCGCGTCATCCCAGGCGATCGCTTCGAGCTGCTTGGCGACCGTCCGCCTCAGCTCGAGGCTGCTGGCGTCCCCTGCAAGCCAGTTGTCCCCTGATTTGGGCCGATTGAATATCCACAGGGCGCTGTACGTTGCTACCGCGAGTTGGGTTCCGTCGGGGGACAGGTCCGATCCGGTGGCGAGCACCACGTCATCGCGCCCGCCGACGAAGGTCAGCACGTTCTCGCGGTCCATGTGCTGGGTGTCCAGCCGATAGAGCTTGACGCCAGCCTCCCAGGACGCATGCTCGCCGGGGCGGCGATGCTTCGTGAGGAAATAGAGCTTGCCGTCCGCCACGAACACGGCTTCGCAGTCGAAGTGCCACTGTTCGGCGGGGAAACGCCGCTGGTCCGGATAGCGTATGGGAATGAACTTGAGCGCGCGCATCGTCGTGACGGTCCGCGGGTCCGCTTCGTTGACCACGTAGACACCGAGGTCGCGGCGCGCGTTGCCGTTGTTGCCTACATCGGCGAGGTAAAGCACGCCGTTCGCGAGCGCGATATCCTCCCAGTCCGTGTGCCAGGCATTGTCGATCTGGTGTCCCTGCCACTCGTCGGTGGAGATGCGCAGGAACGGTGGCTTTACGGGACGTGAGTCCGCATCGATGGCGTAGATGCGCGCGCTGTCCCCGCTGTCGTTGTGCACCCAGTAAAAGTCGCCGTAGCTCGACTTCACGATCCCGCTGATCTCGGAGAGTTCCCCGTGAGTCACGCGACCGGCCAACTCGACGGCACTCGCCGATAGGGCCAGGGCCGCCAGGGCGGTAAGCCATATCCGTGCAGTTCTCATTGCGCTTCCAGCAAGTACGAAACATGCACTTTGGCGGAAACGCGCGGGGGGCGCAAACGGCGACGACGGCTCCGGCGTTCATGCGTTGCGGCCGCCGCCAATTGGACGCCATCCGTTCCGGCCACTCCCGCAATCCGACGTAGGATGACGACCCGGGGACCTGTAGGACGGATTTCGCGTGTGTCCCGAATCTCTTTGTCATACAGGCTACAATCCGCGCCGCGCGCGCGGGCAGCTCGCTGGAGACGTTTATTCCATGGATGTTCTGATCGCCGGTCCCGACGAGGCCCCCGCCATCCGGGCGCCGGACCGCGAACCCATGACCTATGCCGCGCTTGGCGAACAGGTCTGGCGCACGGGCCGGACGCTCCGGGCCGCAGGCATCGGGCCGGATGACCGCGTCGCGGTCGTGCTGCCAAACGGCCCCGCGGTGGCAAGCGCTTTCGCCTGCATGGTGCCGTGGTGCGCGGTCGCCCCGCTTAATCACGCGTACAAGGCCGACGAGTTCGACTTCTACCTTTCCGACCTCGACGCGAGAGCGTTGATCGCGGCTGAAGGTGCACAAGGACCAGCCCTTGCCGTGGCCGAGCAGCGGGGCCTGGCCGTGCTGCGTCTGCGGGAAGGGAGTCGAGCGGGCGAATTCTCCCTCGCGACCGATGGCGAGGCCCCGGTCGAGCCACGCGGAGCCGATGCCATGGCGCTCGTCCTGCATACCTCCGGCACCACCTCGCGGCCGAAGATGGTTCCCTTGACGCAGGCGAACCTTCGCGCGTCGGCCCGCAACATCGCGCGCACGTTGTCGCTGTCTCCCGCCGACACCTGCCTCAATGTCATGCCGCTGTTTCACATTCACGGACTGATGGCGCCGGTCCTCGCAAGCCTCGCGAGCGGCGCTTCGGTCTACTGCACGCCGGGGTTCGACGCGTTGCGCTTCTTCTCCTGGCTCGAGGCGGCTGCGCCGACCTGGTACAGCGCGGTGCCGACCATGCACCAGGCGATCCTTGCCCGTGCGCCGCGCAACCGCGAACGGATACGGAACGCGTCCCTGCGTTTCATCCGCTCGTCGTCGGCCTCGCTGCCGCCGCCCGTGATGTCGGCTCTGGAAAAGACGTTTGGCGCGCCGGTCATCGAGGCCTACGCCATGACCGAAGCGGCGCACCAGATGTGCTCGAATCCCCTGCCGCCGGCGGCCCGCAAGGCCGGGTTCGTCGGCCTTGCGGCGGGTCCGGAAGTAGCCGTGATGAATACCGACGGCGTCGCGGTCGATACCGGCGTCGAAGGGGAGATCGTCATTCGGGGCGAGAATGTCATGCGAGGCTATCTGGCCAACCCGGAAGCCAACGCCCAGGCGTTCTACGGCGACTGGTTTCGGACAGGAGACCAGGGCTTCATGGACGGCGACGGCTACGTCAAGGTGACCGGGCGGTTGAAGGAGATCATCAACCGCGGTGGCGAGAAGATCGCTCCGCTGGAGGTGGACGAAGTGTTGCTGGACCACGACGCGGTCGACGAGGTATGTACTTTCGCGGTGCCGCATCGACGGCTGGGCGAAGACGTGGCCGCGGTGGTCGTCCTGGCCGAGGGCCATGCGGTGGAAGCGGACGCGCTCCGGGACTTCGCGGCGATTCGGCTGGCGGACTTCAAGGTGCCCCGGACCATCGTCTTTGTCGACGCGATTCCCAAGGGCGCGACCGGAAAGATACAGCGCATCGGGCTCGCCGACGCACTGGGGCTGGGCGGATGAAGACGCTTCCCGGCACATACGTCCCGCCCCCACTACGCCGATGACACCCCACAGTCCTCGCCTTCGGCTCGTCCCGCGCCCTGGCCCCGCTCGTCGATCATGGAACAATCGCCCCCGCTCGCTATTACTCCCGGAGGCGTTTATCCCATGAAAGTATGCGTATACGGCGCGGGCGCGATTGGCGGCTACCTCGCCGCGCGCCTGGCGCAGACCGGTTGCGACGTGACCGTGGTCGCCCGGGGACCACACCTCGCGGCCATGGTGGGCCGGGGTCTGCGGCTCGAAACGGCCGATGGGCACCTGACCGTCGACGTAACGGCGACAGACGATCCGACGACCCTCGTACCCCAGGACTACGTCATCGTGACCCTGAAGGGCCATTCGATTCCGGCTGTTGTCGCCCCGATGCAACCGCTGCTCGGACCGGATACCGCGGTGGTCAGCGCCGTCAATGGGATTCCGTGGTGGTACTTCCACCGCCTCGGCTCGCGCTTCGGCGAACGCCATGTCGAGAGCGTGGACCCCGGCGGAGCGGTGTGGCGTGGCATCGGGCCGGAGCGCGCCATCGGCTGCGTCGTGTATCCGTCCTGCGAGGTGGTCGAGCCCGGCGTGGTGCGCCACCTCTCGGGGGACAGGTTCGTCCTGGGAGAACCGTCGGGTGAGCGCAGCGACCGCGTCCGCGAACTCGCGTCCGTCCTCTCGGACGCGGGCTTGAGGGCACCGTTGCGCCGTCGACTGCGCGACGAAATCTGGATCAAGCTCTGGGGCAACCTCGCCTTCAACCCGTTGAGCGCGCTCACCGGCGCGATGCTCGACGTTCTTGCCACGGAACCCGGCACCCGCAGCGTGGCCCGTGCGATGATGATCGAGGGTCGTGCGGTGGGGGAAGCCTACGATGCGCATTTCGCGATCGATGTCGAGCGGCGCGTCGACGGTGCCGCGCGTGTCGGGGCACATCGCACGTCGATGCTGCAGGACCTGGAACTCGGCCGGCCCCTGGAGAACGAGGCCATCGTGGGCGCGGTGCAGGAACTCGGCGCGCTGGCGGGCATCGCGACGCCGACCATCGATCTCGTTCACCACCTGCTGCGCCAGCGCATTGCGACGAGGGACCTCGCGGCCGCGTAGTCCTCATCCCGCGGCTAGGGGTGGTACTGGCTCTCCACTTCTTCCTGGAGCGCCGCGTCCCGGGCCTCGATCAGACCGGAACGGGTCCAGGCGAGAAGGGCCTTCAGCGGAAACCCCCGCCCCGGGCAATCCGTGCGGGCGCCGCGCACCTGTCGGTGGCCGCCGACAACGACATCGGGATAGCGCTGCTTGATCTCGAGCAGCAGCGCCTTCAGCGCCTCGATCTGAAGATCGCCTGGCGGTGTCTCGGAAAAGTCACCCTCGAGACCGACTTCTATCGCGTTCGCATGGCGGGCGCGCTCGGACTCCTGGAGGACGACTGTCGTTTCTCCCGCCGCAGAGACGCGGTAGTGCACCCGGGCGTCGCAGACCGCGTGATGGACCAGCACGAACTTGACCGGACCTCGCTGCAACTCGCCTCCTAACCGACGCCATTGTCTGCGCGCCAGTGAGAGACGCTTTCGATCTCGATCCTGACGGCCGACATGATGGGCACCGAGTCGTACTGGGGGTACTTGTCTTTCAGCGCCGCCAACGCACCGGGGAAACCGGCTCCGTCGGGGGAAACGACCGATGCGCGGCCGTCGACGCGCACCCACCAGAGCGTCCGCCAGTCCTCATCGTAATGGTCGATCAACAGGCAGACCCGGGGGTTCCGGCGGATGTTCTCGAGCCGCTTCAGGCGCTGGTGCCGCTTCGGCTTGCCATCTACGGGAACCCAGAGCCCGCCGTCGCGGTGCACGAACACGACGGGAACCAGGTGCGGTTTCCCGCTGCTCTCGGTGGCGAGACGCGCGACCCTTGCGCCAGCCAGCGCATCCGTCGGGAACCCGCGCCGATCTCGATTTTCTTCACTGGACATGCGCGGTTGTTCGAACGCGGACTGAGCAGCCACCGGGCTTTGTAGACTATCATGGGGCGGTGCGCGGTCCGGTGCCGCGTCTAACAGCTTGCCAACCGAGGAGACCCCATGGCCGAAGCGCTTGATACCAGCCAAGCCCCTGATTTCAAATACATAGGCACGCGCCCCGTGCGGCCGGACGGTGTCGAGAAGGTGACCGGACGCGCCAATTTCGGTGCCGATTTCGACATGCCGGGCATGATCCACGGCAAAGTGGTGCGCAGCCCCCACGCGCATGCGCGCATCCGGTCCATCGACACGTCCAGGGCGGAGGCGATTCCCGGAGTCATGGCGGTCATCACGGCTGCCGACTTTCCCGACCGCGCAAAACTCGGCTTCGGACAGCGGGCGTTCAACGAGAACCTCATGGCAAGCCGGAAAGTGCTGTATCACGGTCATGCGGTCGCCGCCGTCGCGGCGGTTTCGAACCGGGTGGCGGAGCAAGCCGTGTCCGCGGTCGAAGTGGATTACGAAGTCCTCGAGTCCGTTACGGACGCGCAAGAGGCCATGGCACCGGATGCGCCGTTGCTGCACGAGGACATGGTCACCCAGGGTCTGCCGGAGACGCCGAAAAAACCCTCCAACGTTCCCAAGTGCGGCCTCATCACGAAGGGCGACGTGGAAACCGGTTTCGCCGAGGCCGACGAGATCGTCGAGCGCACCTTCGTCACCCCCATGGTGCACCAGGGCTATATCGAACCACATGCGTGCGTCGGCAGCTTCAAGGAAGACGGGCAGGCCACGTTGTGGTGCTGCACCCAGGGCCACTTCGGCGTGCGCGACCAGACCGCCATGGTGCTGGACGTGGACGTGGGCGACATCCGCGTCATCGCGAGCGAGATCGGCGGCGGTTTCGGCGGCAAGACGACGATCTACCTGGAGCCGCTGGCGCTGAAGCTGTCGCAGAAGAGCGGCCGGCCGGTGAAGATGGTCATGACGCGGGAAGAAGTGTTCCGCGCCACGGGTCCGGCCTCGGGAACCGTGAATACGATCAAGATCGGCTGCAAGCGGGACGGCACCGTGACGGCCATGTCCGCGAACCTGGTGTTCGATGCGGGTGCCTTTGCGGGCAGCGCGATGGGCGCCGGCGCGATGTGCATATTCGCTCCGTACGATGTGGACCACGTGCGTATCGAAAGCCGCGAGGCGGTAACGAACCGCCCGCGGGTCGCGGCCTACCGGGCGCCGGGTGCGCCGCAGGCGATGTACGCCGGCGAGTCCGTCATGGACGAACTGGCGCAGCGGATCGGCATGGACCCGATCGAATTCCGCCTGAAAAACGCAGCCGTAGCCGGCACCCGTGCGGCTTACGGCCCGACGTTCGGCGCCATCGGCCTCAAGGCCTGCCTGCTGGCCGCGAAGAACCACCCCAACTACACGGCGACGCTGCCCGAGGGTCACGGCCGCGGCGTGGCGGTGGGCTTCTGGTTCAACGGCGGCAACACCTCGAGCGCCGAGGTGCACCTGACCGAGTCCGGCATCGTCAAGATCGTGGAAGGCAGCCCCGACATCGGCGGCAGCCGTGCTTCCATGGCGCTGATGGCGGCGGAAACCCTGGGTGTGCCCTACGAGCGGGTACGCGCGCAGGTCGCCGACACCGACAGCACCGGGTATTGCGCCACGACCGGTGGCAGCCGCGTCACTTTCGCCACCGGACTGGCCGTGGTGCGGGCGTGCGAGGATGTGATCGGCCAACTGCGCGCCCGCGCCGCGATGACCTGGGACATCGACGTCGACCAGGTGGAGTGGAAAGACGGCTCGGCACGCCCGATCGAGGGTGTCAACATCGAGGTGGAGCCGCTTTCGATCCGGGAACTTGCGGCAGACTCGGCCCGCACGGGCGGCCCGATCTCCGGGCGCGCTTCGCTTAATGCGCAGGGTCCGGGGCCGGCGTTTTCGGTGAACCTGGCCGATGTCGAGGTGGACCGCGAAACCGGCCGCGCGACGGTCACGCGATTCACCGCCGTGCAGGACGCGGGCAAGGCGATTCACCCCGACTACGTTGAAGGCCAGATGCAGGGCGGTGCGGTCCAGGGCATCGGCTGGGCGCTGAACGAGGAGTATCTCTACGACGACAAGGGCGTGATGGACAATCCGGGCTTTCTGGATTACCGCGTGCCCGTCGCTTCGGATCTGCCCATGATCGACACCCAGATCGTCGAGGTGCCGAATCCGAACCACCCCTACGGCGTGCGGGGCTGCGGCGAAACACCGATCGTCGCGCCGCTGGCGGCGGTCGGGAACGCGGTCAGCCGCGCCATCGGCATACGCATGACGGAACTGCCGATGTCCCCGCCGAAGGTGCTCGAGGCGATCTCGGAGAACGGCGGGGGTTGACGCTGCGCCGGGGCGGCTGCTGCGCGTACAGGCAGGTTCTCTCCGTTAGCCCACGCAGGTTGTCCAGACGCGCCGTCGACATCGTAACCGGACCGGGTCGCCCGGCGAACCGTCGGACCCGTCGCTCGCGGACGCGCGTTCAAAGGCGTGCGTTCTCTTCGACAACCCTTTCATGGAACAAATGCCTCCGGGGAGCACCAGCGACCGGGGGCGCTTGGTCCATGCGCGACGAGCGGGGCCGGGCCACAGGCGAAGCCGAAGGCTGCGGCTGTGGGGCACTTTCATGGTCGACGAGC
Organism: Candidatus Azotimanducaceae bacterium; assembly: GCA_965203615.1. Classification (GTDB taxonomy): domain Bacteria; phylum Pseudomonadota; class Gammaproteobacteria; order Pseudomonadales; family Azotimanducaceae; genus VXNE01. Next base: position 858,766 of record OZ241900.1, on the reverse strand, counting down.
GGGGCCATGCCAACGGCGGGACGATGGCACGGCTGTCGGGCACTCTCTAGAGGGACACCCTCGTGAACCGCGGACAACAATGGCGCTACGCGGTCGGCGACTTCGGCATCAACTTGTACTTCATGTCGGCGATGACCTTCCTGCTGTTCTTCTACACGGAGGTGGTCGGACTGTCGGCGGCCGTGGCGGGCGGCGTATTCCTGGTGGCCAGGATCGTCGATGCGGTCACCGATCCGGTAATGGGCCTCATCGCGGACCACACGCGCAGCCGTTGGGGGAAGTTCCGACCCTACCTGCTCTTTGGGCCGCTGCCCCTCGGTGTGATCACCGTCGCGACGTTCACTGTCCCCGGCTTCGGAGACTTCGGCAAGGCCGTCTGGGCGTACGTGACCTATGTGCTGTTCGGTATCGTCTATACCGCCGTGACGATTCCCTATGCGGCCATGACAGCGGTGCTGACGGATGAACACCAGGAAAGAACGATCCTGTCGACACTGCGTATCGGCTGCGCGTTCGCTGGCGGATATGTCGTTTCGGTCGGCCTGTTGCCAATGGTGGGCTGGTTCGGCGGTGGGGCGGGTGGTTTCCGGACCGCGATGATCCTGTTCGCCATCGTGGCGACCGCCCTGTTGTGGGTGACGTTCGCGGGCACCGAGGAACGCATCACGCCCGTTCGCCCGTCTCCCCGGCTCTCAATGGCCGACGGGGCACGGGCGTTGTCGACCAACTGGCCCCTGGTGGTCGTCGTGCTGCTTTTTACGCTGGGCATGCTCGCGTTTACCCTGCGCATGACTGCGGCCCCGTACTACTTCAAGTACAACATGGGCCGCGAAGACCTGTTGTCGCTGTATCTCGGGGTGACTTTGCCAGTCATGTTCGCAGGACTGATAGCGGTGCCCTGGCTGTCTCGGCGTTTCGGCAAGGCGGGCGGCATCCGGGTCGGGGCGGTGGTCGCGATGATCGGGGCGGGTGGCTTTTACTTCACGCCGCCGGATGATATCGCGATGGTGTTCGTGTGGGGGTCGATACTTGCCATCGGCGGCGCCCCGATCGCCGTGCTCGGATGGGCGATGATCCCGGACACGGTGGAGTACGCCGAGTGGCGGACCGGGGTGCGGGTCGATGGACTCATCCTTTCCACGGCCAGTTTTTTTCAGAAGATAGCCAAGGCCGTCGGAGGTGCCGGCGTTGCCGGGGCGCTGGCGTTTTTCGGCTTCGTCGCACACATGGAGCAGTCCGACAATACCCTGGAGGCGATCCTGTGGGCGATGTCCGTTGCGCCGCTCCTCGTTCAGGTACTGCTCATCGCCGCCTCGTTCGCCTATCGCTTGGACGAGCAGGCGCATGGGCGTATCGTGGCGGAACTCAATGATCGACGGGAACGATCCGCATGAAACCTCGCCTCGCCTTGCTTGCTTTGCTCACCGCGACCTGGAGTTTCGGCACGACGGACGATATTCCGCCGGCGTTGCTTGGCGAGGCCGGCTCGCCCCGCGGCGAGGCGCTGAGCTATCACGGCGAGGCGACAGGCTATCTGGCACTGCCGGAGGGCACTGGCCCGCACCCGAGTGTGATCCTGATCCACGAATGGAACGGCCTTGTGGATCGCGTCCGCCAGGTGGCCGATGCGTTCGCGGCGGAGGGCTATGCCGCCCTTGCGGCCGACCTCTACAGCGGCCGCACCGGCACCAATCCGCAGGAGAACATGGCGCTGGTGCGCGAGACGCTGGCGGATCCGGACGCCATCATCGCGAACCTCGATGCCGCAGCCAAGTACCTGGATCAGCGTCCCGACACCACGGGCAAGGTGGCGGCGATCGGCTGGTGCTACGGCGGCGGTGTCGCCCTGAGTTATGCCCTTGGCAGCGAGCACCACGATGCGACCGCGATCTTCTATGGCCGCCTGCTCGACGATCCAGAGCAGCTCGCGAAGATCCGCCACGAGGTGTACGGCACGTTCGCGGGGCAGGATCGCGGCATCCCGCCGGAGGCGGTCGACCGCTTTGTCGAGGCGCTTCGCGCGGCCGGCGTCGAGAACGATGTCCACATCTATGATCCCGTGAAGCACGGTTTCTGGCTGCACGTCGATCGCGACCCGGAGGTCAACCGTGTGCCGGCGGCGGACGCCTGGCGGCGCTTGAAGGCTTACCTGAAACGGACGCTGGGCTAGGGACGCGGCCCTCACTGTGCTCGCCAGGGGCGCAGGTCTCGAGGGCACTTTACCTACAGCAGGTATCCGGGCCGGTGTCCGGTGATGACCCGGGTATTGAACCCGAGCCAGTGCATGCGGCCGATGTAGGGGCATGCTCGATCTTGAAGCACGGGTCCGTGACGACGTCGAGGCCGCCCGCCTTGGCGATCTCGGCGGCTTCGTAGGCAGTGAACTGGGGACACACACTTTTGGGCTCTCACAAGGCGAATGGGCTCAGTCTGACACGCGATGTGACAACCTCGGACAAGGCCCCCTAGAGAAGGTGCCCGGGTCGGCGCCCGGTGATGACCCTGGTATTGAAGCCGAGCCAATGCATGCGGCCGATATAGCGGGCGTGCTCGATCTTGAAGCACCGGTCCATGACGACATCGAGGCCGCCAGCCTTGGCGATCTCGGCGGCTTCGTCGCTGATCACCCCGAACTGCAGCCACAGGGCTCCCGCGCCGATGGCGACCGCTTGCTTCGCGATGTCGACGGCTGCGGCGGGATCCCGGAACACGTCGACGACGTCGACGGGAGCTGGAATGTCCTCAAGGGAGGGGTAGGACTTGAACCCCAGGATCTCGTCCTCGCGCGGATTGACCGGAATCACTTCGTAGCCGTGCCGGTCCGCGTAGAACCCGACGAAATTGCTCGCTCGCAGCTCGTTCGGCGAGAGCCCGACAATGGCGACGGTCCGCGCATGGTGCAGAATGCGCTGTATCGTCTCGGCGTCTTGATATTCAGGCGATACGGGCAAAGGCGGCCTCCAGGTCCCAGATCAGGTCGTCCACGTCCTCGATGCCGACGGAAAGCCGGATCGTTCCCGGGCCGATCCCCGCCGCAGCGAGTTCCTCTTCGTTCAACTGGCGGTGGGTCGTGCTGGCTGGGTGAATGATGAGGCTCTTCGCGTCCCCCACGTTGGCCAGGTGCGAGAACAACTCCACCCCTCGAATGAACTCCTGCCCGGACTCTCGCCCGGCAGCGAGGTCGAAACAGAAAACGGCACCGGCACCCTTTGGCAGGTATTTGGCTGTGAGGTCCCGGTAGGGACTGTCGTCGAGACCAGCATACCGCACGGTGGTCACCTCGTTGCGCTCGCGCAGCCAATTGGCGAGTGTGACGGCGTTGGAGACGTGGCACTCCATTCTCAGCGGCAGCGTTTCGACTCCCTGCATGAACAGGAACGCGTTGAACGGGCTCATGGCGCTGCCTAGGTCCCGCAGGGTCTCGGCGCGCAGTTTCATCAGGTAACCGTAGCCGCCGAAGGTCTCGTGGAATGCGAGCCCGTGATAGGCGGGGGAGGGGTCCGCGATGACCGGAAACTTGCCGTTGGACCAGTCGAATTCACCGGAGTCAACCACGACGCCGCCGATGCTGGTGCCGTGACCGCCGAGGAATTTCGTCGCCGAGTGCACGACGATGTCGGCACCCCAGTCGATGGGACGGCAGAGGTAGGGAGTGGCGAAGGTGTTGTCGACCACGAGGGGAATGTCGTGGCCATGCGCGATGGCGGCCACCGGTTCGATGTCAAGCACGTTGCCGCCAGGGTTGCCGATGGTCTCGGCGAACAGGAGTTTCGTATCGTCGGTGAGCGCCGCCTTCCAGTTCTCAGGCGCGTCCGGATCGACGAACGTGAGTTGGACACACATCTTTCGGAACAGGTGCTTGAGCTGTGTCACGGTACCGCCGTAAAGCGCGGCGGACGCGACCACGTGATCGCCCGGGTTGAGAAGAGTGAAGAACGTCGCCGACTGCGCCGCCAACCCGCTGGCAAAGCCGACAGCACCGATCCCGCCTTCCAGGTTCCCGACGCGCTCCTCGAATGCGGCGACGGTGGGATTCATGATGCGCGAGTACGTATTTCCGTACTCCTGCAGGTTGAAGTACGCGGCGGCGGATTCCGGGTCTTCGAACACGTAGCTCGTCGTCTGAAAGATCGGCACCGCGCGAGCCCCGGTATTGGGTTCGGGCCGCGCGCCCGCGTGCACGCTCCGGGTGTGAAATCCGAATGACCGCAGGGCTTTCTGATCGGGGTTCTGCATTGGACACACGAGTGAACTATGGCGGGGCGCACTCTATCACCGAGAACTGGGACACACGAGTTTTGGTCGCACAGAGTTGTGGAGATATCACAATGTCGTTCATGGCGAGAAGCTCACGCGTTTGGCGGGCAGACGGCGAACCGAGTCCCGGGGCATCGGACGGTGATCGCCGTCACAACGGTCATCAGTGGCCGGCTGGGGCGGGGACACTCAGGAGCCGGGACACATGTTGATTTGGTCGCATACTGTGGCGAGAACGCATGACCCTTCGTCGCACGGGACAGGGCATTTTGCCGGCGTTTTGGTGAGTAATCGCTGTCGGTGGGCGAGGAAGCCTGGGTGACGTCGCACAGGGAGGCCAGCGCCCACTGTTCAAGCGAGCGAGGTTCGTCCGCCTCGGGCATGCGGGGGCATGCCCGAGCGTCAGTCGGGTAGCGGCATTTCCCAACGGCGGAGGCCGCGGTCAACCATCCACTGCGCCAGCTGTGCTTTCGAGCCGTAGGCGCGCTGACGTCTGGCGAGGGCAGTTGTTACGGCGATCCACTGTGTCTCGCGGTCCGTCGATTCTTCTACAACTGCCTCCAGCCGATCGATATAGGCCGCGAGGGTAATGCCGAGGCGGGGCGGCTGGATGGTGTGGCCCGTCTCACGCCTGCGGTACTTGGACAGACCGGATGCCAGCGGGCGCAGGTATTCCGCGAGTGCGGCTGGACTGTTCTCCAGCAGCCTGGCGCTGATCGATGCGTGCTGACACTCTGCAAGCCGTCGTGCGAGCTTCGCCCTAACCGGATTCAGATCCACATAGGCCATGGCTGCGAGGACTGCCTCCTCGTTCAGCAGCGCGCCGGAATAGAATCGCTGCTCAAAGAAGTGACCCTTGCAACCATCCTCTTCATTGGCGCGCCGGGCGATTGGCTGCTTCAGGTGCTTCATGAAGGACGAAAGCGATCCCAGCGTCTTCCGGGCCCTCTCAAGCCGCTCCAGATCGCCCAGCATCAGTTCCCGAACCTCCGGCTTGCGCTCCTCCACCACGGTTCCTCGCTCTGTCGGTGGGAATGCGTCCACCCAGCGCGCTGCTACTTCCTCGGCACTCCAACCCTCGCAGGCCTTTGGATCGTAGTGCACAACCAGGTGGAAGTGATTGCTCATCACGGCGTAGGCGTCAATCTCCACGGCGAAGCATCGGGCGAGCGTTAGCATGCGCTCGACGAGCCAGCGCTTGCGGTGTGAGTAGTCTTTGCGAGTCCGCTTGTCGTATCCGCACAGCCACGCGCGGCGCACGCAGTTCGACACAAGGTGGTATCCGAGTGCCGTGGCGTTGTCGACGAGCTGGTATCGGGGCGTTGCCATTGTTTGCAAGTGTGGTCGGCCCTCGAGTTCCGCACGAGAGGATATTTCGCAACTTCCTGTGAGACATGCCGCAACGGGATGTATGCGTTTGCGCCCGTCGCGCGCGGAATTCTCTAACGCCGTGTGGGACGGGAATTCCGTGTGTCTCAGGTTTTGGTGAGGAGGCCGTCGGTGATGAGCAGTTCCGCGGCGGCGAGTACCGCCTCGGCCACGCGCTCGGGGTCGGCATTGTTGGTGGTGGCGATCCGTTGGGAGATCGCGGCGAGCGAGTCGCCCGTCGCGTAGTGTGCGAGGCTCGCCACGAGAGTGCTGACCGGCAACTCGTCGCGGCCGGGGCCGTCGATGACGTAGCCCAACTCGAATCTGCCGTCGCCGAGGACCATGTCGCGCCGCACGCTCACTCCAGCAGCCCGGTTGACCCGAGTAGTCGCCGACGGTCGCGTACGTCGCGCGCGGCTGGCGCTGACTTCGGCTTCCAGCGCGCCCTGGAACGCATTCGGCAGGACGCCATGGCTCAGCACGGAGCGCTCGTACCCCGCGGCGTTCTGTCCGGACACCGCGCGAACGAACGCGGCGCGCGGCGAGTCGTCCGGCGTTCCGGCAATCCGGCGCGCCTCCCAGAAGTAGGAGTCACTCGTCCGGTTGGACGCGTAAAAGAGCTTCGCCAGTTCGCGGAAGTGGGCGTACTGGTTGGTGTAGAGGCGCTCATAGGCGGCGCCCGCAGCGGCACGCAGGTGGGGCTCCGATAGCGCCGTCGTGACGTAAGCCGCCGCGAGGTGCGCGCCGCTCACGGCCAGGTGCACGCCTGTCGAGAAAAGCGGGTCGATGAAGCATGCGGCGTCGCCCACCATCACGAAATCGTCGCCGACCATCGACTTCGCGCAGTACGACCAGTCGCGCACCGCTGTAAGCCCTTTCCGACGGTCCGCGCCGTCCAAAAGTTCGTGTGTCCGCGAGGCCGACGCGATCTGCTCCGAGAAGAACGGTTCCAGCCCGATGCGCCGGATCCGCCCTGCGCCGTAGTCCCGGTCCACCACCGCACCGACGCTGGAGACCCCGCCTGCTAGTGGGATCTTCCACAGCCAGCCGTGCGCCGTCGCTTCGATGAAGATGTTGCCGTCGGCGGGCGGGTCGAGGTGGCGCCCGCCGTCGAAATAGCCGTACACGGCGAGATTACGGAAGGCGCTGTCCCACTCCCGCAAACCCCGCGCGGTCGCGACCAGCGCGCGCTGGCCGGACGCGTCCACGACCATGGCGGCCTCGACGCGCCCGCCGCCCGCGAGCGTCACCGCACCCGCGTGCACGGCGGTCACCGCCTCCCCGCAATGCACCGCTACGCCGCAGTCCGCCGCGTGGTCGAGCAGTATCTGGTCGAACCTGGGCCGCCACACCTGGTAGCTGTGCGGAAAGCGCCGGTTCGTTTCCTTGAAGTACCAGCTCCAGGGCTCCGGGCCCCGCCCCCAGGACATGGTCGCGCCCCATTTCTTGACGAAACCGGCCGCTTCCACCGCCGGCAGCACGCCGATGTCGTCCAGCACCGCCAACGTCGCTGGCAACAGGGATTCACCAACGTGCGCGCGTGGGAATGTCTCGGCTTCGTAAAGCGCGACGTCGAATCCCTGTCGCGCGAGGAGGGTGGCGGCGACGCTGCCCGCCGGCCCGCCACCTACGACGATGACGTCAATCGGCTGCGGCCTGCTCGGCGGCGTCCGCCTCGGGCTCCGCGATGTCCTCGTTGGTCTTGGGATCCACCTCGAACGGCCCCTTGAGATCGAGTTCCCTGCCGATCTCGCGTACCGCTGGTATGACCTCCTCTCCCATGAGCCGCAACGAGCGCATGCTGTCCTCGTGGGACATCGCCCCGTCGCCGTCCCAGAAGAAAATGGTGCCGGGCCGCAGCGTTTCGAGCACGTGGCGCACCCGCTTGATGACCGACTTTGGCGTGCCCGAAATGATGCTGTATTTCTTCGTCAGGTCGGCGTAGGGGTCCTTCGGCGGGGACGGGATGTCCGCCTTCTCGCCGCGCGCCCGCTGTTGCGCGATGAACTGCTCCGCCCGGCCCCGCGACCGGGCCGCGGCGAAACTCGTGAGCGTCGGCAGCAGGTTGTTGCGCTGGGTCAGCCCCGGCAGGTTCTGAATGAACGGCCGCACTATCCCCTGGTTGCCTTCGAGGAACGGGTTGCTCGGCCCCTGCACGTATTTGCGCCCAGCCTCGTCCGCCAGCGCCTCGGTCTCGTCGACATGCACCTTGAACAGGTACCCCCGGTGCTGGGTCCCCGCCTCGTAGCCTTCCTCCTTCGCCACCTCGTCGTAGTAGCCGTAGGAGTCCTTGGTCGGGCCGAGTTCCGTCGCCAGCATGACGTACGGATAGCGGTGTTTCGCGGCCCAGGCCACCGTGTTGCGGCTCATGACGCCCGGTATCCAGATCTGCGGATGCGGCGACTGGTAGGGCCGCGACCAGGGGTTCACGTAGCGGTAGTGGTAATGCTCGCCTTCCCAGCGGAACGGCCCGTCCCGCGTCCACGCATCGATGATGAAATCGTGCGCCTCCTGGAACCGGTCCCAGTTGTAGGGCGGCACGGCATTGTGCGCGACGCTCTCGCGGCCGGTTCCCCGCACCCAACCCGTCACCAGGCGGCCGCGGGAAATCATGTCGATGGTCGCGAGGTCTTCCGCCAGCCAAAGCGGGTCGTCCCAGATCGGCAGGATGTTGCCAAGCAGCACGATCTTCGCGCGCTTGGTGATGCGCGCGAGGATCGCGGCTTCGAGGTTCACCACCTGGCCCATGCAGAACGGCGTGGAGTGGTGCTCGTTCAGCATCAGTCCATCGAAGCCCATTTCCTCCGCGTACAGCTTCTCGTCGAGGTAGCGGTTGTAAAGGTCCGCGCCGAGCCTCGGGTCGTAGGAGCCGTTGGACATGCCGAGGTCCATGACCGCCCTGCCGGTGTTGCCGAAGTAACCGGAGTTCGGATCCTGGTAGGGACGTTCCGTGAAATAACCGATGAACATGTCTGAACTTATCGAATGGCGCCGCGACCGATACCGGCAATACTATCAGCAGACATTGTCAGGCGTTGCCGCGAAGTAGACGGCCGGTCGGACTAACCCCCTGTACTGTCCACGTGCCCGGAGATCAGGCGCGCGACGCGCTCCGGTTCTTCGATCTCGACCACGTGCCCCGCATCCTCGACCATCTCGATCGTCGCGTTCGGCAGGCTTGCCTCGTACAGCTCGGCGCACTCCACCGGCACGACCCTGTCGCGCCCACCCCACACTATGAGCGTCGGCGTCGTGACGTCGCCGAGCAGCGGCGCCAGTCGGCGGCTGAACATGTAGGGCTTCCAGGTCACGCGCGCCGTCATCTCCCTCGACATGTCCCACAGTTCGCGCACGTCGTCGCCGGGTTCCTCGCCGACCCATGCGACGTAGTTCTCCCGGTCGCGAAAGCTCTGCTCGATGTAGTCACGGTGCGACACCATCATCTGGTCGAGGATTTCGCCGTTCTCCGGCTTCAGGCCCGGGGCGCCGACCAGCACCAGCGCCCGCAGCCGGCGCGGCTGCATGGCCGCGAGTTCGGCCGCGATGAAACCGCCGAATCCCGTGCCGACAACCGCTGCGGAACCGATGTCCAGCGTGTCTAGTATGTGTCCGCAGAGAATCCCTATGTCGCGGGGTTCGCGGGCCCACGCCGGGCGCACCGATCCGCCCCAGCCGGGCATGTCGGGCACCACGACCCGATGCCGCTCGGCCAGCGCCGCATGCACCGGCAGCCAGCCCGGACTGCCCCAGGAATGGTGCAGCATCACGACATCGCTGCCGCTGCCGCCTTCAAGCAGGTGTACTGTGCCGCTCGCGAGCTCAATGTCGCGTTCCTGGTACGCGTCGGTCAACGTTCCACTCCCCGGGTATTCGCCCTAGTGTAACGCGGGGCGTTGGAAACCACTCGAATCAGGCGCAATATGATGGCGGCACGGACTTGAAGCGAATGAACGATGACGGTAATTCATGCGCGGGATCTGACTCAGAGCGTCGCTGACGCGCTGCAGTACGTCTCCTACTACCATCCGCCGGATTTCATTCGCGCCATGGCCGCCGCCTACGAGCGGGAGGAAAACCCCGCCGCGAAGGGAGCGCTGCGGCAGGTGCTCGTCAACTCACGCATGTGCGCCCTCGGCAAGCGCCCCATCTGCCAGGACACGGGAATCGTCAACGTCTTTCTCGATGTCGGGATGGAGGTCGCCTGGGAGGGTGGTGCCAGCGTCGATGACATGGTCAACGAGGGTGTTCGGCGCGCCCACCTGGATCCCGAAAACACCCTTCGTCCCTCCGTCGTCGGCGACCCCGACGCCGATCGCGCCAACACCCGGGACAACACGCCGGCCGTGATCCACTACCGCATCGTCCCCGGGGACAAGCTGACGGTGGAAGTCGCCGCCAAGGGCGGCGGCAGCGAGGCCAAGGCGATGTTCACCATGTTGAACCCGTCCGACTCCGTCGTCGACTGGGTGCTCGACGCCGTGCCGAGGATGGGCGCGGGATGGTGTCCGCCGGGCCTGCTGGGCGTGGGTATCGGCGGCACGCCGGAGAAAGCGATGCTGCTCGCCAAGGAGGCGCTGATGCAGCCCGTCGACATCCACGACCTCATCGCCCGCGGTCCCGCGAACCATGCGGAAGCATTGCGCCTGGAGCTCTACGAGAAGGTCAATGCCCTGGGGATTGGCGCGCAGGGCCTCGGCGGACTCACCACCGTGCTGGACGTGAAGGTGGCCGACTATCCGACGCACGCCGCGAACAAACCGGTGGCCGTGATACCGAACTGCACCGCGACGCGCCACGTCCGCTTCGTGCTGGACGGGTCGGGACCGGCGGAGTTTGTCCCGCCGAACCTGGACGACTGGCCGGATATCGCGCTGGATTCCTCCGCAGGCGCGCGCCGCGTGGATCTCGACTCTTTGCGCAAGGCGGACATCGCGACCTGGCGCGCCGGCGAAACGCTGCTCCTGTCGGGCAGGCTCCTGACGGGCCGGGACGCGGCGCACAAACGCCTGGCAGATATGATCGAGTCGGGCGAGCAATTGCCCGTCGATTTCACGAATCGCTTCATCTATTACGTCGGCCCGGTCGATCCCGTGCGCGACGAAGTGGTGGGACCCGCGGGCCCGACCACCGCCACCCGGATGGACAAGTTCACGCGCCTCATGCTGGAGCGAACAGGTCTGATCGGGATGATCGGCAAGGCCGAGCGGGGCCCGGCAGGCATCGAGGCGATCGAGGACCACGGCGCCGTGTCGCTCATCGCCGTGGGCGGCGCCGCCTACCTGGTATCGAAAGCGATCACGAAGTCGACGCTGCTAGCCTTCGAAGACCTGGGCATGGAGGCGATCTACGAGTTCGTGGTGCGGGACATGCCGGTTACGGTATCGGTGGATGCACGCGGCGAGTCGGTGCACATCCAGGGTCCGCTCCTCTGGCGCGAGAAGATCGCGAACCGAATCGCCACGGTGGACATCCGGGAGCCCGCGCCGTAGAACGGCACGTAGTGCCGATCAAGGCGGGGGATCGCAGGTGGGCTTGGGCAGGGGTGAAACACGGCGCGCCCGAACGGCCGACGGGTCTCATGGCGCTAACGCAACGCCCCGGTGGGGTCAGGGGTAGATTGTGGGTTGCATGGATACCCGACGCGATTTTTCGTCTCTGCGTCGCTCGTTGTGGCCGTGGCTCTGCAGGGCTGCGGGGGGTCGGGCGGGTCCGGCCCACCACCGAATCGGCCGCCGACGGCCGGCTTGACGGCGACGCCCGGCCCGCCACCGCTCGCTGTCACCCTCGACGTATCGGCCTCCGGTGACAGCGACGGCTCCATCAGCAGCTACACGTGGGACTTCGGCAACGGTTCCACGGCAACCGGGCGCACGGTCGCTTACACCCGTGGCGCCCCACACGCCCACGTCCATCTACGACTCCGCCCCTGATCGGGGGCACTTTGGTGTGCCGTTTCGCCGCGCGGGCTGTCAGCCAGGGAGGGTCCGCGCCAGGAATTCCAGCATGAGGTGGACGCAGACACCGGGCGCTTCGAGTTGCAGGAGATGCGTCGTCTCGGGCACGAAATCGTAGTCGAGGATCATCAGTTCGCTCAGATCCACGGTTGGCATGAACGAATGCGGAACCATGGGATCGGCGCCGATGGCCTTGGTCGGACAAGGTAGCTTGTCGACATTCACGGCCCTTGCCCAGTGCAATCCCTGCTCGTAAATCCTTGCTTCGTGTTCTCGTGGGCAACGCAGTTCGTACGACGCGTCACCGGGGACACGCCGGAGCGTCGTTCTCGCAATGAGGTCCGCGGCGCCCGGAACCAGGCGTTCGAAGACGGGCGCGGCTCGGAGGCGCTCGGCCAACGCTTCCTCGCTCGCGAAAGTTCGCCTTCTCCGGCGCGCACCCTCGGCCAGTTGATACATCTTCGCCTCGAGGGTCCGCAGGTGTTGGGGAGCGCATCCCGGCGGACAGATGAACGGGTCGAACAGCACCAGGGCGGAAAACCCGCCGCTACGTGCGGCCTGAAGTACTGCCACCTGTGCCGACATCGAGTGGAATACTCCGATCTTGGGCCGTTCCCCGAAGTGCCGGTCTATCGCTTGCACGACCCGTTCCGTGTCCTGGATGAGCGTCTCGATATTGTGTGCCTCGAGGTCACCCGCGGGGTTCCAGCCATGGTTCCGGAAGTCGTAGAGGATGAGGTCGAACCGGTCTGCGAGCAGCGACCAGAACGGATAGTACGCATCGGTCGAGAGCCCGTTGGCGTGGCTGAGCACGAGCCGCGTCCCTTCCGGATTGCCGTGCCGCCTGAGGATGATGGACGTACCGTCATGCAACGGGACGTCGACCGTCGACAGAGGCGCGGGCACCTCCCATCGCGCGCGGCGGCCGACCGCTTCCCGATGACTGCTCACAGCACCGGGACGAACGTGATCAGCGGCAAAAGCGCCGCTGCGAGGGACATCACGTAGCCGAAGACCGGCACGCCCAGAATGGCCAGCAGGATCAGGCCCAGGAGCGCGTACACGCCGTAGCGGGCGTTGTAGTGCCGGTAGGCCGCGGCGGCGGCGCGCGGAAGGAAATGCGGCAGGATGTAATGGCCGTCCAGGGGGCCGACGGGAATCAGGTTGAACACCATCAAGAGGAGGTTCACCTGCACCAGAAGCAGAACGAAAGTCTCGGATCCCAGGGTGAATGCGGCGTCGACGCCAGCGCCCCGGAGCAGCAGGAACACGTTCCATACGACCAGCGCGAGCAGCAGGTTCATGCCGGGCCCCGCCGCCGCAACCCACAAATCGGCACGTCTCGACCGGAAGTTGCGCGGGTCGGTGGGCACGGGCTTCGCGTAGCCGAACCCCACTACGACCACCATCAGCAGACCCGCCAGGTCGATGTGTGCGACGGGGTTCAATGTCAGCCGGCCGGCACGTTCTGCCGTGTCGTCGCCATACAGTTTTGCGACAAAAGCGTGCCCGAACTCGTGAAACGACAGCGAAGCGATGAGCGCCACGATCAATAACGTGAACAGCAGTATTTCGCCGCGGTAGACGAGTTCGATCATGCGTCCGAACCTGTTGTCCGAGAGCTTCGGCCGACGAATACGCGCGCCGTTGCGGCACCGGCGATCAGTCCGAACAGGTGCGCCTCCCACGAGATGCCGCCGCCCTGCGGCACGATGCCCCAGATTGTGCCGCCGTAGAGCAGAACGACGACGAGGGAGACCAGGAGGGAGGTTAGCGCGCGCTCGTACAATCCGCGCACGATGAGGAAACCGACGAGGCCGAAGACGAGGCCGCTGGCGCCCACGTGGACGGCGTCGCGGCCGAGCAGCCAGACGCAAAGCCCGCCAGCCACGATGATCCAGGCGATCGTGGTCAGGTAGTAGCGGGTGCCGCGGACCAGCAGGATAGCGGCGAGGGGGATCAGCGACAGCGTGTTGGCGACGAGATGCCACATTGACCCGTGCACGAAAGGCATGCCGATCACGCCGGGCAGGCCGTCCACGCGCCGCGGCACCAGCGCCAGGAAGTACAGTGCGTTCGGATCGGCGAAGGCATACAGCGATACCGCCCAGACGAGGCCCAGGCCGCCAAACAGTACGGCGGCGCGTTGGGCGAGGGCGGATTTCATTTGGGAAGACTCCCGTTTTCGACGCGGTTGCGGGCGCGTCAATGGTAACCGCGTTTCACCGGCGATCGGTTGCGCAATTCGTTCCGTGTGGAGATTGGCCCGCAGCGATCAGGACCCGGTTCGTCAATCATTGGAGCCCTCAGCCGGGAGAGCTTCCCCGGCCGCGCGTGCGTAAGGAAGCGCCGGTATTTCCTCCGACGCTGGAGGCGGACTTCCATGCAAGTGCCCCACAGCCGGCGCCTTCGGCTTCGGTCTTTTTCTTGCGAGGGGTTCCCCCTCGCGCTCCCCGGCTGAAGGCTCCGACCCGGCCCCGCTCGCCGACCATGCAAGTGCCCCACAGCCGGCGCCTTCGGCTCCGCCTGCGGCCCGGCCCCGCTCGTCGACCATGCAAGTCCTGCTTGACGAAGGAAACCCTTCGCAGATCGAACGCACCCTTGCCGTTGTAGAGAATCTCCCATCGAAAAACGTTTCCCGACAGCTCTGGCGGAGGCGTGACGGTGGCGGCGAACTCCGTTGCCGCCGGTTCGAGCGGCACCCGAAAGATCTCCCGGGTGCCGCGGAACGTGCTGTTGTAGATCGTGAAGCGGGTTTCGGCATTGGCCGCGTCGACCCCCGCCGCCCGGTAGGAGATGGAGAGCCGGTGCGCGCCGCCGCCGAGGATGGCGTTGTTTGTCTGTGCGCGGGCCCGCACCGCCACGCCCTCGGCGTGTGCGTCGAGTCGTATGTCGAGGTCCATCAGATGGCCTGGCCCGTCCCGTCCCTCCCGGGCGATTCGATGCCAGCGGTTGTCAGGCCCCTTCTCGTTGTACCCGGTCGTGCCAGGCAGCGCGCTGCCGGCGGCCGTGTACTCGAGGATCGGCGAAGCGATGGCGGATCGCCGGAAACGATCCAGGGCATCGCCCTGGGGAGTCCGTTCCTTGAAGCAGAAACGCTCACATGGCACCAGGTGGCTCACGTCGGCCCAGGCGTAGATCGTGGGACTGGTCCAGAAAAACGCCGCGAATGCGACCGGAACCATCGTCCACGGCCAGATTCGCGCGGGGCGGACGTCGGGTTCGGGGCCGCCGCTCGTCTCGAACAGCCAGAAAACGGCTACCACGAAGAAGGCGAAGTATGTCCAGGCCATTAGCCGGGAAAGGTCGAACGCGACCAGCAGGAACAGCAACGGTATCAACGTCGCCAGGACCGCCGCGCCGGTGTCGAGCCAGGCTGGCTGGAACAGCGAGCGGCCGAACCGGCGCAGGACGGCGGTCCACAGTGCCGCGCAAAGCACCGGTGGAACGACGTACACGGCCGCGATGCCGAGGTACGCACGCCAGTTCTCCAGCAGCGAGTTCGCCTGTCGCTGCACCGCATCCTGGATGTCGACGAAGGTTTCCCGAACGATGTGTTGCTGGTCGTTTCCGATGCGGTTCAGTTCGGCGACCGCGGCATTGTTGTCATGCAGCAGGGCGGTCGCCACGGCGGCGGCGAACGGCAGCAGCAACGTGAAGATCCGGCGATTCCGGCATGCCGCGATTGCCCGATGGATCACGGGAACCTGCGGGTCATTGCGCATGAGATCGCGCGCCATCAGGCAGGCGGCCAGGAACCCGAATGCCAGCCAGACGAACACCGTGCCCCAATACGCGACGATGCCCAAGGCAACGACGGCGCCCGAGAGCACGTAGTGCCGGTACGCGAACGCCGCCAGGGCCCCCAGCATCGAGAGTCCCGCCAGCCAGTCCAGGTAACCGTTGTCATGGGCGCGTGTCGTCCACATCGGGTTGACGAAGGCGAACGCCGCATAGGCCAGCGTCACGCCGAGAAGACCTCGGTTCCTCGTCCTGGCGGCGGCGAACACCATCAGCCCAAAGGCGCCGGCAATCCAGAGATACGTGCCGATGGAGGAGATTTGCGAGGCCAGGGCAACTTGCGTCTCCCTCGGTTCCTGCCCCACGAATGCCTTGAACACGGTGCCGACGAGACCCCGGCGGTGAAACCCTTCCGCGTAGGTCATCAGCCAGCGATGCAGTCCGGCCACCGAACGGAAATCCGACGCCACAGAGGCGAGGTGGGTTGCACCGAACGCCGCAACGGTCCCGGCGCAGAGCGCGAGTCCCCACGATGCCGCCGGCCACTGCTTGCGGACCGTGGTTCGGTTCCCCCTGTGTCGTTCCTGGTGCTTCCTGGCCATCCGGCGCTTTCCGGCTCGCTCCGGCGAGCATACCGCGCTGCCCGGGCAAGTTATTCCGCAGACCGTGCGCCTCGGTACCTTGGTGGGGATGGGGATATGCTTGACCTCTACCGGGGTCCATCGAGTCGGACCCGTTGACGGAGTCTTGCATGGAAGTGCCCCACAGCCGCAGCCTTCGGCCTCGGTCTTTTTTCTTGCGAGGGGTTCCCCCTCGCGCTCCCCGGCTGAAGGCTCCGACCCGGCCCCGCTCGTCGCGCATGGACCAATCGCCGCCGGTCGCTAGCGCTCCCCGGAGGCACTTGTCCATGCGAGTACGTTTCCGGCGACGGAGGAAATGCTGGCACTTCCTTACGCGTCAGCGGTCGGGGAAGCTCCCCCGGCTGAGGGCTCCCGGATGGATCGACGCACGCTTCTGACCACCGCGGCCACAGCCGCCCTGCTCGCACCGGGCGCGGTCCGGGCGGCGCCGAAGCCGCGCGTCGTAAGGGACTACTCGGGACTCGACGCCGTGCCCGTTGCGCTTGAGCGCCGCCCGATCAGCACGGAAGACGTGAGCGACGCGATCGGCGGCTGGTCCGGCACGGTCTCCATCGGCGGCGGCCGTTACAGCATGGGAGGCCAGGTCGCCGCGCCGGACTCGCTGCATCTCGACATGCGCCGCATGAACCGCGTGCTTTCGCTCGACCCGTCACGTCGCATCGTGCGCGTGCAGGCCGGAGCTTCCTGGCGCGATCTGCAGGACGCGATCGATCCCCATGACCTGTCTGTCCGCATCATGCAGAGCTATAGCAACTTCACGGTGGGAGGCTCGGTCTCGGTCAACTGCCACGGCCGCTACGTCGGCAAGGGCCCGCTGGTGAATTCCGTGCGCGCCGTGCAGGTGGTTCGCGCAGACGGACGGGTTCTCGAGCTGACACCGGACTCGCCGATCTTTCGGGGCCTGTTCGGCGGTTATGGAGGACTCGCCGTGGTGACCGAAGTCGAACTCGATCTCGACCGCAATACGCGTATCCGCCGGGTGGTCGAGAAGGTCGAACTCGATGGCTACCCGGAGCACTTCGCAAGCGGGATCGCGCGAGACCCGGGCGCCGTGCTGCACAACGCCGATCTGAGGCCGCCGCGGTTCGACGAGCCGCGGCTGATCAGTTGGATTTCGACGGACGAGCCGGCGACGGTTCCGGAGCGGTTGATTGCGCGCGATCGGGACTACAGCGACAACCAGACCCTGCTCTGGATGGTCTCGGAACTGCCCGGCGGCAAGAGGCTGCGCCGCGGCGTCGAGGACAAGGTCCTGGAACGGGAGTCCATCGTCTGGCGCAACTACGAGGCCAGTCTCGACACCGACTCGCTGGAGCCCCGAACCCGCCTCTTCTCCACCTATCTGCTGCAGGAGTATTTCATCCCCGTGGAGAACTTCCTGTCTTTCGCGCACGCGATGGCGGACATCCTGCGTCGTCGGCGGGTCAACGCGCTTAACGTGTCGATCCGACACTCGCCCCGCGACTCGACCTCGCTCCTCACATGGGCGCCGACGGATGTCTTTTCGTTCGTGCTCTATTACAAGCAGCGCGCAAGCGATCGCGCGGGCCGGGAAGCGGGCGTCTGGACCCGGGAACTGATCGATGCGGCGCTCGCCAACGGCGGCCGGTACTACCTGCCGTATCGCCTCCACGCCGCCCGCTCGCAGTTCGAGCAGGCCTATCCCGAGATACGGCAGTTCGTGGCGCTGAAGTCCCGCGTGGACCCACAGGGCAAGTTTCGCAACCTGCTGTGGGACAAGTACCTGTAGGCCGGTGACGGTTGGCCAAGAACCTTCCGGCTGCACAGCTCGAGACGGTCGAATTCGGGGCGTGCCCGATGACTCCATGACTATTACAATCTCCCGTTCCCAAACCTGAGGAGCATCGACGTGGCTGTGCACGAAGTATTCGCCTATCTCTGTGTGGACAACGCGGTCGATGCCATCGCGTTCTACGAGCGCGCCTTCGGCGCCACCGAGAAGATGAGGCTGGTCGAGCCCGGCGGTCGGATCGGCCATGCGGAACTCGACTTCGATGGCACCACCGTGATGCTGGCGGACGAATTCCCCGAACTTGGCATCAAGTCGCCCTCGAGCATCGGCGCTTCGCCGGTCACGCTCCACCTCCATGTCGACGACGCGGATGCGGTGGTCGACAGCGCGGCGAAAGCCGGTGGCACGGTGGAGATGCCTCCGACGGACATGTTCTACGGGGAACGAACGGCGGTCGTGCGCGACCCCTTCGGGCACCGATGGAACATCGGGCACAGCATCGAGGAGGTCTCTGCCGACGAGATGCAGCGGCGCTACACCGAGATGGTGGAGGAGTCGTAGGCCCGGACGTGTCGAAGAGCGTACGCACTCAATCGGCGTCGCTGGCGATACGCGTGTGCCGGGCATCCCGCTCGGCGCGGACGAACTTGCCGATATCCAGGTCGGATCGCGAGGACCCGTGGTGGATGAGGATGCCCTGTGCGCACGAGCGCCGGCTCGGCGTCTGACCGCCGCAGCGTCATGCCATTGCCGCTCGCCTCGATCTCGAGCTTGCGTCCAGGGACAAGGTTGAACTGTTCGCGGTAGGTCTTCGGGATGACCAGGCGGCCCGCGCTATCAATGGTACCGATCATGGAGCAATGGTATTTCTGATGGCAATTGGCCATCAATGGTGGGCCGAGTCCAGCCGCTGATCGGGGCGAGGCTTGGCGGCGGGTTCAGGCGAGCCCCATCTCCCGGTAGGAACGCACCACTTTCTCGAGCGCGACGGCGTACGCCGCCGTGCGCAGGTCGTCGATGGCGTCGGACCCGAGCATGGTCTCGCGGATTGCGCCGTAGGCGCCGCGCATGGTGTCTTCGAGACCGGAGCGGACGAGGTCGAGTTCTTCGGTGCCGCGCAGCAGCGGTGCCTTGAGGGACTCGGGCACCGGCTTGCCCGTGGTTGTCTCGATCATCTCGACGATGTGCCGGTTGCGCTGGATGTCGAGCTGGCGGGAAAGTCGGCCGAAGCGCATGTGCGAGACGTTGGAGACCCACTCGAAATAGCTCAGGGTCACCCCGCCGGCGTTGACCAGGAGGTCGGGGAGAACGGTTTTGCCGCTCTGCAGGAGCGTCCGCTCGGCGCTGAACGTCACCGGCCCGTTGGCCGCTTCCACGATGAGGGGTGCCCGGATGCGCGTCGCGTTCCCTGTCGTGATCTGGTTCTCGACGGCGGCGGGGATAAGGATGTCGCAATCGGCGGCGAGAACGGAACGGCCGTCGGCGACGAAACGGGCGCCGGGAAAGTCCTTCACGCCCCCCGTTCGCTCGAGGAACTCGGCGACGGCGTCGGGCGCGAGGCCGGTGTCCGACGTGATGGCGCCATCGCGCTCGACGACGCCGACCAGGCGCACCCCTTCGTCCTCTACCAGGTAGCGCGCCGCGTTGAAGCCCACGTCCCCGAAACCCTGGACGATGATGCGCTTGCCCTCGAGGCCTCCATCGAGACCGCAGCGCACCATGTCTTCGCGATGGCCGAAGAACTCGCGCACGACGTAGTGGACTCCGCGCCCGGTGGCCTGCCGCCGGCCCCGCATCCCGCCCTGGGTCGCGGGCTTGCCGGTGACGCACGCGAGCGCGTCGATATCGGACGGGTACAGCGCCCGGTACTCGTCCGCCATCCAGGCCATCTCGCGTTCGCCGGTTCCCATGTCGGGCGCGGGCACGTCGCGGCTGGGGCCGATGTAACCGTGGTCCGCGAGTTCCTGCGTGAAGCGGCGGGTGATGAGTTCGAGTTCTTCCTCGTCGTAATCCCGGGGGCGGATCGCGAGGCCGCCCTTGGCACCGCCGAACGGCACGTCCACCAGCGCGCACTTGAAGGTCATCAGCGCCGCGAGCGCCTCCACTTCCTGCTGGTCGACGATGGGCGCGTAGCGGATGCCGCCCTTGACGGGCAGCCGATGTTCGCTGTGCACGGCGCGCCAGCCGCAGAACATCCGGTAGCTGCCTCTCAGCCGCACGGGAAAGCGCAACTGGATGACGGAGTTGCACTCGCGGATGGTCTCGACGAGGTCCGGCGGGACATCGAGGGCGTGCGCCGCCCGGTCGAACATGCTGCGCACGCTGCCAAGGAAGTTGGTCTCGGTCGAAGCGTTCACGCGGACTCCACTGACAAGGGCCGTCAAGGCTAGACCCGGCGCACCGCACGGTCTACCCAGATGCGTTCGGTCGCGGCGTGGTAGCGGGCGTAGAACGGACGGGCGAGGTTCTGGCAGAACCCGTGCATGCGGGTGCGCGCGTCGTGCAGGGAGGCGGCGACGAAGTAGTGCGGCTGGTATTCCGTCACGGGATAGGTGCGCTCTGCGGCCTGCACGGGATCCCAGGCTTCGCGGCGGCTGCGGGATTCGTCCAGGCAGGCGTGTTCGAGTTCGCCGTAACTCGACAGGAGACCGGCGCCGTAGGCCTTGATCTCGCCCGCCTCGGCGAGCAGCCCGAACTCGATGGAGAACCAGTAGCAGCGCGCCAGGCGTTCGATGTCGGCGTCGTCGGCGCCGAGACTCGCGAGGCCGATCTCCTGGGACAGGTCGGCGAAATCCGGGTCGGCGAACATGGGCGCGTGACCGATCAGTTCGTGGCAAACGTCGGGTTCCGGCGTATAGAAAGGTTTCGAGCCGTGGCGGATGTATTGCGTTGCGAAGAACACGCGGAAGGCGAGGCCGTTCAGGAAGTCGCGCGGGCGCAGCAGGCCCGCGACGGGACGCAGTCTGAACCCGGTGCGCGCGGCGAGGAAGGCGCTGACGTCGCGGCCCTGGGGAATGCTCTCGCCGTACCCGCAGTCGCGTTCCAGGTCGGCGAGGGAACGCCGGTACGCGGCACACGCGTGGATTCGGTGCAGCGGCGCCAGGCGCCCGTAGACCTCGCGCCAGGTGGCGTCCTCGTCCGGCGTGTAGTCGACCACGGGGAAAACGCGGCCGTGCCGGTGCTCGCGCGCCAGCCGGTCGATGGCCGCGCGCCGCTCCCGGTAGGCGGGATCGCGGAATCCCGGATGGTCGGCGTCGAGGGCAATCCCCGCATCCAGGGTATTGTTGGCGACGGCGTCCAGTTCCCCGACTTCGCGCGGGAACCACGGCACGTCCCGATGATCGAGCACGATGACGTGCACCGCCTCGGCCCGAAGCGTCGCGATCACGGCTTCCACCGCCGGTTCGCCGCGTTCCCCGATGCAGTCCACGTAGAAGTCGAACGTCTCTCCCCGCCGCGGCCGCGATTCGATATGCGTCAGGCTCACGCCGTGCCGGGTGAAAGGATGGAGTGCTGCCTCGAGCGCGCCGGGCCTGTCGCCGGCGAGTTCGATGAGCAGCGACAGTCGCGGCTCCGCGACTTCCCTTGCAGCGTTCATATGGCGCGGACCTCCGACTGCTGTCCTGTGCGACGGGTTCAGTCGCCCACGCGGCCACCGCCGATCGTCGCGTCCGGTCCGGTGAGGAGACGGGCGATGTCCGCGGCGTATTTGACCTCGGAGTCGTCTTCCGGTTCGTAGCCGAGCACTCGGCGGGCGGACTCGAGCGACCAGAACGCCCGGGTGTTGCCGGATATGCCGTACACGACCAGCCACGGCACGCCGTCGGCGCGTCTGATGTCCGGCGTCTCGATGGCCCGGATGAAGAGCTGTTGCAGGTCCCGCCGGCTGAAGTGCGCGCCGAGGTCGCGCTTGAAATTGGCGAGATTCGAGCCGCCGGCGTGCTGCTGTGACGGGGTCCCTTCGTAGACGGACCCCGGAACTTCGCGCGGCGCGCCGATTCGCACGTGCACCACCTCGAGTTCCCGGCCGAATATCCCGCAGGCGTAGGGAAACCCGAGCAGTTCGTAGGCGGCCTTGGCCCAGCCGTAGAAGTTGTCGGAGAGGGGCACTTCGTCCGTCGACACCATCTCCTTCTTGCGGTCATGGATCAGGGCATGTTCGTACCAGTCCGCCGCGTGGTTGGAACTCGCCATCACGACGCGCCGCACGCCGGCATCGAACGCGGCGCGGTAGACGTTGTTCGCCATGCGAACGTTGTCGCACTCGGCGTCGAAGCGGTCGATCTCCTCAGGCTCGCGCGATCGCCCGTAGCCGAGGTGCACGACGGCATCGACGCCCTCGAACAGGTGCGCGTACTTCGAACGGTCGGTATCGACCAGGTTTGCGATCTCGACACAGGGAATCGCAGCACCGCCCCGGTCCTGGGACTGGACATCGATCATTCTGAGTTCGTACCGGTCCCGGAACGCCCCGAGCACTTGCGATGCGACATAGCCGCACGCGCCGGTCAGTAACACTACCGCTTTTGCCATCGTTGCCCTCCTTTTTTGGCCGACGGTCGCCGGTCATCCCAGCCGCAGAATCCCTGCTTCGGTCATCATGAAGGCGGCGATGTTGAACGCGACGTGCGCCAGTATGCACGCTTCGATGCCGTGCTTCCTCGCCAGCCAGCCAAGCGCCAGTCCGGCGGGAAAGACCTGTGCCAGCTTGACCCAGCCGGGCTCCAGCGTGCCGACGTGACCGAGCGACCAGAGTGTTGCGGACAGCAGGATGGCCAGCCAGTAACGGCGGTCCCACCAGCCGAAGATCCGCGCGGTGTAGTTCTGGATGCCGAGGCGGAACACCAGTTCCTCGCCCAACGCCGCCACCGAGACGCCCAGCATCGCCATTGCCATGTTGTCACTGACGCCGAGTTCTCCGAATAGGCGCTTGGCGAAGTCGGTCAGTTCGGGATCGGCGAGATTGAACAGGAGGATGGAGTACACGCTCCATGTTGCGGCGAACAGCAGGCCGAGTGACGCGGGCACGAACAGGGAAGGCCGTACGAAGTCCTTCGGAGCACCCAGAGCGGGTTTCAGGAGCGGGAAGGCAACGACACCGGCGGCGGAGCAGCAGGCGAGGCCGACAGCGGCGAACAGGAACGTCCGAAGAACGTCGACCGGCAACATCACGGTGAGAAGCCACGATGTCTCCATCACGGCTGGCGCAACGACGGCGATCATTGCGATGGAGTAGACGCCGACGATCACCCACGCGAACCGCGAGCAACTGCGGATCTCCTTGCGCCTGGAGATCCAGTGGACGCCCACGGCAATGAATAGCCCGACAATGGCGATGCCGTAGATCGCCCCCAGGACTACCGTCATGGGTTCATGGACGAAGAGTGCGGCACGCTACTCGATCAGGCCCTCTTCCTGCAGTTGTTTGGCCACCCGTTCCTGAATCACGGGGTTCATCTGTGCCATCCACTTCATGGTGACTTGCATGCCTTCCGACATCAGCTCCGGCATGACTTCGATCGTCTTTTTGCCCGTCGGCGTCTCGTAGAAGGAGATCATCTTGCGGATGTCTTCATGCGAGAAGTACTTCGCGTAGATCGCGTTCATTTCCGCCTTGAATTCACCATCGGAGAACATTTCGCTAACCGCCTCGACGGCGATTGCCACGCAACGCGCCGCCGCTTCCGGCGTGGTGGCGCCGCTCGCCTGGGCAACCTGCTGGGCCATGACGCTGCCCAACTGCTCTATCAGCTTGTCGTCATAGGCGCCCGTCAACTTCATCAGATGCTCGATGTCGGCGTGCATCTCTTCAGAGGAAGGGGTCTGCTCCTCGGCAAACGCCGTGGCGCCGGTCGTCGCCGCGGCAACGACAAAAGCGACTTGGATGGCCCGCAGCCATCGGCTCGCACGTACGGTCATTCCACTACTCCACTTGTGTGATGTACCGCGCATTATGCCGTCTCACGGCGGAACAAGTCGCCCGAACGGCGACATCGCCCGGAGTCGTACACTATGCTTGAAGGCTCGCCATCCGCATCACCTCAAGAACCCCATGAATATCCTCTTCGTATTCTCCGATCAGCAGCGCTATACCGCGCTCGGCTCCAGCGGCAACCCGGTCGTGCAGACGCCCAACCTCGACCGGATGGCGGCCGAGGGGATGGTCTGCGAAAACATGTTCTCCAACCACCCGCTGTGCTCGCCGTTCCGGGCGATCCTGCTCACCGGCCGATACGGCTGGCGCAACGGCGTGATATGCAACGAATACGAACCGTTTCGCGACATCCCGACCTTGCCCGGCACGCTCCGGTCGGCGGGTTACCACACGGGCCATGTCGGCGTCTGGCATCTCGGCATCCCCCCGTATACCGCCGAGAACCGCTATGGTCTGGACTACCTGGCGGCCGTGGAGGGGATCGGCGGCAACTACTTCGACCAGCGCTACTACGAGAACGAGGATGGGCCCACGCGCCATGCCGGCTGGTCGCCCGCGGTGGAGACGGATCTGGCCATCAATTTCATGGAGTCGCACAGGCAGGAGCGGGAAGGCGATCCGTTCGCACTGTTCGTTTCCTGGCGCCCGCCGCACTGGCCGTACCCGCAGTATCCCGACGAATACGGAATCTACGATCCCGCGGATGTCGACCTGCCGGACAACGTGCCGGAACAGATGGCCGACTTCGCAAGACGAGAGATCGCCGACTACTACGGCTGCTGCACCGGCCTCGACGCGCAGATGGGAAGGTTGCTGGATGCGCTGGACCGCCTGGGTCTCGCCGACGACACTCTCGTCTGCTACTCCTCGGACCACGGTGACCACCTGTCGAGCCACGGCTACGGCAAGCCGAAGGATGTCTGGATGCACCCGTCCATGCGGGCTTCCAAAGCCACCCCCTACGACGAGTCGGCGCACACGCCGCTCCTGGTCCGTTGGCCCGGCGGCACGCCCCCCGGGTCACGCAGCGACGCTTTCGTGGGCGCCATCGACCTCGTCCCGAGCCTCCTGGGCGCCTGCGGGGTCCCGCTTCCCGACGGACTGCAGGGCAGGGATGTCTCCGCGGTGTGGCGAGGAGAGCCCGCGCCGGACGAGACCGAGCGCACGCCCGGCGCCAACGAATCCGTCTACCTGATGAACATGGGCAACGGCTGGCCGAATCGCCTGCAGTGGGTGGGCCGCTGGCGGGGCGTGCGGACCGGGCGTTACACCTACGCCCGCTGGTTCGACCACGAACGCGGTCCGTGGCTGTTCGATCGGCACGAGGATCCCCTCGAGACACGCAACATCTTCGGCGCCGCCGAGGCGCGGCCCGCCGTGGAGGAGATGGAAACGCGCCTGCATCGCTGGATGGAGGCGACCGGCGATCCCTTCGAGTACGGCAAGCGCGGACCTCGGGGGTTCCTCGATGTCGGCCAGCGCTGGGCCAACCCGAAGCTCTACAGGGACTGGGGCACCGCTTGAGCGCAACCGTGCGGATCGTCGGCGCGGTCGCGATGTCCCTGGTGGCCGCGACCGCGGTGGCGGCGCCGAACGTGATCCTGGTCATGGCGGACGACATGGGCTGGGCGCAGACCGGCTATTACGACCATCCGGTCCTCGAAACGCCGAACCTGGATGCCATGGCCGAAAGCGGCCTGCGCATGGACCGTTTCTATTCGGGCGCTCCGGAGTGCTCCACCACCCGGGCGACCGCGCTGACCGGCAGAACCAACGACCGCACCGGCGTCGGTACCGTTGGAGATTCCATCAACAAGCAGGAGAAAACGCTCTCCGCGGCTTTTCGCAACGCCGGTTACACGACCGCGCACTTCGGGAAATGGCATCTCAATGCCGTGCACGGCCCCGAGGGCGATCCGATGCCGTTGTCGGACCCGCACCATCCCGGCGAACTCGGTTTCGACTACTGGCTCACCGAGACCAACCAGTTCAACCTGGACCCGCTGCTGAGCCGCAACGGGACGCCCGAGCGGCTTGCGGGCGAGTCTTCCGAAGTGCTGGTCGAAGAGGCGCTCAGGTTCATCGCCGGGGCGCACGAGCAGGACAGGCCCGCCTTCGTCATGATCTGGTACGCCTCTCCGCATCGGCCTTTCGAGGCGCTGGAGAAAGACATGGAAGCGTTCCCGGACCTGCCGGAAGCCTCCCGCACGCACCACGCAGAGATCGTCGCCATGGACCGCTCCATCGGCACCCTGCGCCAGGGCTTGAGGGAGCTGGGCATCGCCGGGAACACGCTCGTCTGGTTCACGAGCGACAACGGCGGCCTGCCGACGTTCTCGGTGACCAACGCTTCGGGCAAGTCCCTGCCGGGCATACAGCCGGACACCACCGGACATCTCCGCGGATTCAAGAACATGCTCTACGAGGGCGGGATCCGCGTGCCCGGCATCATCGAGTGGCCGGGCCATGTGGCGCCCAGGGTTTCCGGGTTTCCCGCCAGTACGCTGGACATGTTTCCGACGCTGATCGAAGTGGCCGGCCTCGCCCCCGGCGACATCAACGAAGTGCACGACGGCATGTCCCTGGTGCCGGTGTTTGCCGCGGAACCGGCAAGGCGATCCCGGCCGCTCGGTTTTCGCGTACGGGGCCAGTACGCGTGGCTGGACAACGACCACAAGCTCGTCTCCTGCATCGACTACGAAAAGGCGCTGGTCGACGGCGAGTGGGACGGCGAACGCTACCAGTCCCTGACGCAGGAGTACGAGCTTTACAACGTGGTCGACGATCCCGCGGAACAGGACAACCTCATGCACAAGCAGCCGGAACTGGCGGCGCGAATGAAGGCCGAACTCGATGCCTGGAACGCATCGGTCGACCGGAGCGTCGAAGGCGCGGACTATCCCGAAGGCAGGGTCCTGCCGTCCGGACGCGAGGCGCCCGACGAAGGGCCGGACGAATAACGTCGGCCAGTGCCAGCGCAGGCGTCGAGTCCGGATATCTCGCCAAGAAATAAGGGGGCCGCCTCGTTCCACCCGATCCATCGGGGTGGTGAGCGATGCGGATTAGAGCAACGCGGCGAGCCGGGACAGGCTGCCCTCGAGGTCGGGTTCTTCCGCGAGCAGGTCGCGCATCGGGTCTCCGGCGCGCTTCAATCGCCGGGGGGCGTTTTCGATGTGGTAGTTGGCGTTCTTCAGCCTGCCGTTGAGTTCCGACCACTTGATCGGCATCGACACCGACGCGGCGGCTTCGGCGCGCGCCGAGAACGGGGCGGCGATGAGTTGGCCGTGGCGGTTCTGCATGTAATCGATGTACACCTTGTTGCTGCGTTTGCGCACGGCCCGTACGACCGTACATATGTCGGGCCGACGCGTCACGATCACGCGGGCGAGCAGTTCGCCGAACGATCGGGATTGATCGTGGGTGAGGTGGCGCGCCATGGGTAGCATGATGTGCAGGCCGCTGGCCCCGCTGGTCTTGAGATAGCCTGGCAGCTCGATCTCCTCGAGCAGGTCACGGATTGCCCTGGCGACCTCGATCACATCCTCAAACGGCGCCTCCTTCGGGTCCAGGTCGAGTACGCACCAGTCGGGCCGTTCCAGGCTGTCGATGCGGCTATGCCAGACATGGATCGGTATGGCGCCCATGTTGGCCAGGTATTTCAGCGCGGATGCGTCGTCCACCATGAAATAGTTGATGTCGCGGTCCTCGGACTGCGTCCAGAGCGATGTCCGTTTGACCCACTCCGGCACGAAGTCCGGCGCATCGCGCTGGTAGAAGGACTTGCCGTGGATGCCGTCCGGAAATCGCGTGAGAACCAGCGGCCTGTTCCTGAGGTAGGGCAGCATCCACTCCGCCACGCGTTCGTAGTAGGACACCAGGTCGTTCTTGGTGAGCCCCTTCTCGGGGAAGAAGACCTTGTCCGGATTGGTTACGACCACGTCGCGTTGGGGCGCCGCCTGGAGAGGCACCGGATTCGGGTCGTCGAAAGCGCTGGTGCATTCGCGCGGTGGCTTGTCGTCCCGGAGCCGCTGGAAGGAGGGCTGGCGCAATCGCCCGTCGCGCGTGTATTCCTTGTACGCGACCTCGCAGACCAGCGCTGGGCGCACCCACCGTATCTCGGGGTCGTCGTCGAGCGCATCGCCTTCGCGGAGGTCCTTGAGGCGATGCATGAGCGTCTCCCGCGCGGTTCCGCCCAGGCCGGACCCCAATCGTCCGCAGAACGCCAGGCGGTCGTTGCGGAATTCCGCCAGGGCCAGCGCGCCGATGTCGCGGGCGTTGGACTTGTTGGGCGCCCAGCCGGCGATCACGAAGTCGCCGGTGCGTACGCCCCGAACCTTGATCCAGTCGTGGGACCGTCCGCTCCGATACGCGCTTTCGGCGCGTTTGCCCACCACTCCCTCGATGCCGAGCTTGCGCATGGACCGGTAGGCGTTGATTCCAAACTCGTCGACATGGTCCGAGTATCGAATCGGACCGGCCGACGGCAGCATGGCCTGGAGCAGGGCCTTGCGCCTGACCAGGGGCACGTCTCGAAGATCGCGGTCGAGGGCCTGCGGCAGATCGAACGCGTAGTGGATGGCGGAAAGATCCGACGCGCCACCGGCGGCGGGGTTTCCGTTGGGCGCGCGTCCGCGGTGCTGCAGGAGCGAGAAGTTCGGCACGCCGAGTTCATCCAGCACGACCGCCTCGCCGTCGATGACGAACTGCGCGTAGGGAAGCCGTTCGGCGGCCCTGGCGATTTCAGGAAAGCTCGCCGTGAGATCCTTGCCGTTGCGTGAACGGAGCGAGACTTCGCCATCGGATTTTTCGATCAGCAGGCGATAGCCGTCGTACTTGATCTCGAATATCCAGCCCTTCCGGTCAAAGGCTTCGCCGGGGCGCGCGAGCATCGGCTTGATTTCCACCGCGCCGGATCTCGGGGGCCGCGGTTCCAGGTTGTTCAGCCGCCGTGCCAACCTTCGCGAAACCTTGCGTGGGTCCGACATGTCGTCGAGCGTCAGGCCCGAATACACGGAGTCGTCGTGCGGCCGGGCCGTTCCCGCCCATTGGTCCCGCTCCTTGATGAGCAGCCATTCCTTGCCCGCCTCTTGCCGACTCGCGCCCCGGCTGCCTTTCATGCGAACCAGGGTCCATCGGCCGCGCAATTTGTGGCCGTTGAGCTCGAACAGCAGCTTGCCCTCTTCGAAGCCGGCGTCGAACGGCAACAACTCGACATAGGTACCACAGTCCCAGACGATGACATGGCCCGCGCCGTAGTTGCCATCGGGTATGCGACCCTCGAAGTCGGCGTAGTCGAGGGGGTGGTCCTCCACCAGGGCCGCGAACCGCTTGTCCTCGGGGTTGGGGGATGGGCCCTTCGGCACGGCCCACGAGCGCAAGACCCCGTCTACCTCCAGTCGAAAGTCCCAATGCAGACGGGTGGCGGCATGCTGCTGGACGACGAAAGACCGCCGCGAGCCCGCGGCGGACGTGCGCTGAGTGTGGTCAGCGAAAGGTTCGGGTGTCGACCCGGGCGCGCGCTTGCGCCGGTAACTCGCAAGATTGTCCCGTGTTGAGGGCATATGAGAGCTGCGCTATAGTCGCTAAAACATTGCGGAGTGCGTCAGATGGCCGCGCGTCCCATTGGTTCTGCCACCATTTCCTTCGGTCTGGTCTCTATCCCCGTCAAGCTCTACTCGACGGTGGATTCGACCAGGAACATCCGTTTCAACTTCCTGAGCGACGATGGCACGCAGGTGTCGAGAGTCAAGCAGCAGTATATCCGTGCCACCGATGGCGAGGTAGTTCAGCGCAGTGAGCTGATCCAGGGCTATGAATTCTCCAAAGGCCAGTATGTGACCTTCACCGCGGAAGAGTTGAAGGCGCTCAACGTCGAGTCGACGAATGCGATCGACATCGCCGAGTTCATCCCGCTGGCCGACGTGGAGCGAATCTATATCGATCACGTCTACTACCTGGGACCCGATACGGGGGCCGCGCGCTCCTATCACCTGCTGAAACAGGCGTTGCAGGATACCGGCCGCGCCGCATTGGCGAACTTCGCAAAGCGGGGCCGCAGTCACCTCGTGCTGGTGCGCCCCATGAGCGATGGACTGGTGCTGGAGCAGCTCAAGTACCAGGAGGAGTTGCGGACTTTTGACGAGGTGCCCCTCGACTCGGTCGAGGTTGCGGAAGGAGAACTGGATCTTGCGATTCAGATCATCGAGCAACGCACGAACGAGGCGTTTGAGCCGGACAAGTTTGAAGATGCGGTTCGCGCGCACATGCTGGAGTTGATCGAGCGCAAGGTGGAGGGCAAGGAAGTGTCGGTGGCGCCGGAAGAGCGCCCCGAAGCGAAGATCATCGACTTGATGGAGGCGTTGAAGGCTTCCGTGAGCGCGGCCGGGGATGCCAAGCCGGCGAAGCGCGCGACGCGCCGGGCGCCGGCGTCAGGATCAACCAAAACGGGTGCCGCAAACGGGCGTGGCGAAACGAAGACCGGAACGCAGACAAGGCGTCGCGCGAAGGCATAAGCTCCGAGACAGCCAGCGAATGGCAGAAGTGGACAACAACGGGTTGGCGGCTGGATACACCACGGGTGAAGTGGCGGGTCTGATCGGCCTCAGTCACGACCAGGTGCGGCAGTACGTCAAGCGCGGCATCGTCGAACCGGAGCGGGGCGGACGCCGCGAGTACCGATTCTCGTTTCAGGATGTCGTGCTATTGCGCACCGCAAAGGGGTTGCTGGATGACAAGGTCCCCGCGCGCAAGGCTATTTCCGCGCTGACCAAGCTCAAGGGCAGGCTGCCGGAAGCGACACCGCTTGCTTCCCTGCGGATCTTCGCCGATGGCAGGGATGTCGTGGTCCGTGCCGAAAAAGAGCTTTGGGACGCGGAGTCGGGGCAGGGGCATCTCGATTTCGGCACGCCGGCGACAGCCCAGGCATCAGGTGAAGTCGCGCGCCTTGCGGAGCACGAGGCGGACGGCTTTGGCGACCTGGAGGAGTTGGGCAGCCACGAGTGGTACAACCTGGGGCTCGACTTCGAGGACACCGACGTGCAGAGAGCCAAGGAGGCGTACGCCCGCGCCATCGCGCTGAATCCAACGAACGCGGACGCGCATGTCAACCTTGGCCGGCTGTTCCAACTGGAGGGCGATCTCAAGCGGGCCAAGCGCCACTATCGTCTCGCGCTCGACGCTTCGCCCGGACATGAACTCGCGACCTACAACACCGGCACGGTGTTCGACGAACTCGACGAGTTATCGACTGCGGCGAAGTACTACCACCGCGCGCCGAGCGTTCCCGATGCCCACTACAACCTGGCGCGCATATTCGCGTTGCGCGGCGACGAGGTTTCGTCGCTCCGCCACTTGCGGACCTATCGGCAACTGCTCGAAGAGAAGACCTGACGCCTCTCTCGGCGCCCGGGCATCGACCATCTATCGGTCAGAAGTACCCCTCGCGCGCGTACCGCGTCCACGGTTCCCGCTCGCCGATGCCATAGCCGCTGAGCAGGCGCTGCTTCAACTGCTCGCGAAAGTCCGGATAGGCGTCGAGCGTGGTGATTCGGTCCATGGCTTCGAGCCATGGTCCTGGATCGAACTCGACCTGGCGGTGGTAAAATACGCCGTCTTCGAAGACGCCGTAGCAGGCCAGCAACTTGCCGCAGCGGTTCTGGCCCACGCTGCCCGGGTTGATGAACTCCTGTCCCCGGACGGTGCGCCTGAACTGGATGTGGGAGTGGCCGAAGAGCACGTACCGGCAATCGCTGCCGCCGGATAGTCGCACCATGTCATCGTCGGGCGTATCCGGCAGGACGTGGCGCACGTTGCCCGGGAGCATGCCGTGTTGCAGGCACATCCCGATCCCGTCGACCTCGTATTCTCCCCCCGGCTGCATGTCGCGCAGGTACGCGTATCCGGCGGGATCGAAGACATCGAAGATCCAGTCGTAGAACGCCAGCCACGGGGCCGGCCAGTTGGCGAGCCGTTCACGCTCCTGTATTTCCACGTCGTGATTTCCGAGGATGGAAATGCCGGACAATCCCTGCAGCAGTGCCACGGTCTCGTTCGGCTGCGGACCCGGTGAAACCGAATCCCCCAGGAATACCGTCGAGTCGGCATCCCGCTCTTTCTCCAGGACCGCCGACAGCGCCTCGGCGTTTCCGTGCACGTCGGCAATGACGAGTACTTTCACTTTGGTGTCGCTTGATGACGCATATGAAGCGTGTTGAACCCACTATACTTGCGCATTGTAAGAGATTCGGACGGGACGTGATGCCGTGCGATCACGGCGTCGTGTCGCAACCGATGATGGGAGGAACAGCCAAATGACGTTTTTGAACTTGACGAACAGGGAAGTTGCGATGGTACCGAGGTGCCTGCACATCCCCGGATGCCTGATCATGGCATTGTGGCTTTCGTTGCCCGTGCCGCAATCGGCGTTCGCGCAGGAGGGCGAGCCCGCGATCGAGGAGATCGTCGTGACGGGTTCGAGGATACCGCGCGCGGACCTGGACGGCGTGGCGCCGGTGGCGACGTACTCGTCGGAGGACATCGCCCGTTCCGGTGCGACCTCGATCGGCCAGTTGTTGCGGGAGATACCGTCTGTTGCCGGAGGCGCGCAGACGACGCAGATCAACAACGGCGGCGGCGGGGTCATGCAGATTTCGCTGCGCGGGATAGGCGCGGTACGAACCCTTGTCCTCGTAAACGGCCGGCGGGCCGTGGCCAGTGTGGACGAGGGCGCGAACGGTCTGGCGGTCGACCTCAACACGATACCCACATCGGTCATCGAACGGGTGGAGGTCCTGAAGGACGGTGCTTCGGCGGTCTACGGTTCGGACGCCGTGGCGGGCGTGGTCAATATCATCACGAAGAAGCGATTTGAGGGATTCGAGTTGAGCGCCTACGCCGGCGACTCGACGCGAGGAGGCGGCGCCCGGCAGCAGGTCGACCTGACCGTGGGAGGTCCCGGGAACTCGATTTTCATAGCGTCGTTCACCGACGAGGAAGAGATCGAAGTCACCGGTCGCGAGTGGGCGCAGACGCCTCTCTTCTATGCCGCTGGCGAGATCATTTTTCTCGGCAGTTCGGCACCACCGTGGGGACGCTACCGGAGCTTCTCCGAAGAGGCGGCGGCCCGTGACTGCAACGGAGACGGCGCGCTCGAAGGGAATTGCGACCTGACGCTCGGCCCGGAGTACGGAGACTTCCGCACCTTCGATTACTTTGGCGGCGACTCCTACAACTACGCGCCGTCCAACTACCAGCGGCAACCGAATTCGCGGGCATCGTTGTCATTCCTTGGCGAGAGTGAGCTTGACGAATTGCCGGCGGGTCCACTCGGAGACCTCTCCGGCTTTCTCGAAGCGACATACGTAATGCGCTCGTCCGAGGCGAAGCTGGCGGAAGTGCCGCTCGCGCCGCTGGCTTTCTTCGGCCATCCCGCACCTTACTCGAAAGACAACTTCTACAATCCGTTGGGCGCCGACATTCCCGACTGGCGGAGGCGCATGGTCGAAGGCGGGTCGCGCATGGAGCCCAACGAGGAGGACACCGCGAGGCTCCTGTTCGGTCTGCGTGGGGAGTGGTTCGAGGGTCCGCTCGCCGGCTGGTCGTGGGAAGCCCACGCGTCCTATGGCGAGTCACAACGCGAGTCCCACTTCGGGGATATCTACGACCTTGAACGCGTCGCCAACGCGGTGGGTCCGACCGTAGGCGATTCGCCGGGTAGTCTGCGGTGCGCCAACGACACCGGGAACTGCGTGCCTCTGAACACTTTCGGGGAGAACAGCGTGACGCAGGAGATGCTCGACTACCTCACCTTCACGACCGACGAGACCTTCGGCATGGATCAGCGGATGCTGGCCGTCTCCCTGACGACACCGTCGTTGTTCCAGGTGCCCGCGGGCGCTGTCGGTGCCGCTTTTGGGCTCGAGTACCGGGACGAGTTCGCATTCGATATGCCGGACCCGAGGGTCGCTGCGCTGGGAGATGCGGCGACCGGCACGCCGCGCCAACCCACGTCCGGCGGCTACGATGTCATCGAAGGCTATCTGGAAGTCGTGCTGCCCCTGCTCGCGGACCAACCCTTGGCGGAGCTTGTCGAGGTCGAGGCCGCCGTGCGGTATTCGGACTACAGCGCCTTCGGCTCGACCACCAATCCCAAGATCGGTCTACGGTGGAGGGTCGGCGCCGATGTGGTCGTCCGGGGCAGCTTCTCCACGGCGTTCCGCGCCCCGAATGTCGGCGAACTGTTCGGCGGCGCGGGATCCTCCTTCCCGTCGCTGTCGGACCCCTGCTCCGGGGGCCGTATCGGCGGCAACGTGTGCATGGACCCGCGCGTTCCCGACCAGGGCTTCGAGATCATCAGCACCCAGATTCGGACCCGCGTGGGCGGCAACCCGGCGCTCACGCCGGAGGAGGCGGACATCTTTACCGTCGGCATGGTGTGGACACCCGAAACGGTACTCGCGGGGCTGTCCCTGGCGCTCGACTACTACGACTATGAACTCGTGGACGCGATCGGGGGGCTCGGTGCGGACTTCATCCTGAACGCCTGCGCGATGCGTGGTGAACTGTGCGACAGGATCGAACGCTTTCCCGACGGCAACGTGCGGCAACTGGACAACCGGACCGCGAACGCCGCGGGACTGGATTCTTCCGGCATAGACTTGGCGCTTGCCTACCAGGGTCTCCCGCTGCCCGTGGGCGAGTTGGATGTTCGCCTCGACCTGACGCGCATACTTGCGCATGACGTGATTCAGCCGGACGGCACGGTCATCGAGCATGCGCGATGGTTCCGCGATGACCAGGATGGACACTTTGGAGAGTGGAAATACTCCCTGGGGTTGGCCTACATCTTCAATGACAACATCGACGTCTCCTGGGACATTCGGTTCATTGACGACGTCATGGAAGAGTACGAAGACCAGTTCACCGGCGAGATTCTCGAACGGACACTGGATGGCGCGGTCTACCACGACGTGCAGGCGAACTGGCAGTTCGATGCATGGCGGGGCAGGTCAAAGTTGACCGTCGGGGTCGACAACGTTCTCGACGATGACCCATCGTTCTCGCTCGACGGTTTCAACGACAATACCGATGTGCGGACCTTCGATACCGTCGGGCGTTTCGTATACGGGAGGGTGCGCTTCCAGATGTAGCCTGCGGGATGGGACGCTTGGGGAACTCGCCAAAGTTTCCATCCTGGGGCCTGTCCCCGCCTGAACGCTCACGGCGCTGCAACGCCACCACTCGCGCAGTGGCGTTGCAGACGTTGACCCGGTGCGGCTTCTAGTTGAAGTGCAGCTTGACCCGTGCGTACCAGAAGCGGCTTCCCCACGCCCGGTAGTCCGGATCGAAGTCGTTGGCGAATGACTCGGGGAAGTACGGCGGATCCTCGTCGAACAGGTTGTCGACGCCCGCCGCGAAGGTCACGTTGTACGCATTCCGCTCCCACAGGTAGGAAGCGACCATGTCGTTGTAGAGCTTCGCCTCCAGCGGTCGCACCTCGTCCCCCGCATCGTAGACGCCATCCACGTTGTGGCTCGGCGATGTGTTCGCGACCCCCTTGGCTTCGGCGATGTACTGCCAGGACCAGCGCGCGGACCACGAGCGCCAGGTCCAGCCGACGTGCGCCGTCGAACGCAGATCGGCATTGTTGTTTCGGGAACTACCGAACACGTACCCGACTTCCTGGAAGCGCGTGCCGAGGGCGTCGGTGCTCTCCCACTCGTCGTATTGGGTCATGTCCCAACCAAAGTCGAAGATTCCCCAAGCGGTATCGACGCCACTCCAGGAGAGGGCCACATCGATCCCCGATACGGCCAGCGCACCCACGTTCGTATTGAGGTCGCGGAGGTCCGTTACGAAACCGCCGGCGCCCCGGTCCACGTGCTCGCAGTATTGAGGGGTGTCGCTATAGCACTGTTCGAGGATGTTCTGGTCGCCGATTGCGGAGATCGTGTTGGAGATCTCGATGTCGAACCAGTCTATCTCGGCTTGGAAGCCCTCCAGCCACAAGGGCTGGTAGACGATGCCGAAACTGAAGTTCTCGGACTCTTCAGGCTGCAGCTCCGGGTTGCCGCCGACGGTGATGCGGATCTGCGAGTTGGGCTGGGTGAACCCGTCCGGCACGCCGTGGGCCACGCAATTCGCATTCGTCTGCTGGTTGCCGCTGCCCGTGAAATTGGGCGAGTTGACGTCGCAGGGATCCTGCAACTCCGGATAGCTGTCCGACTGGCCGAAGAAGAGTTCGGGGATCGACGGCGCCCGGAAGCCGTCCGACACCGTCACGCGCAGGAGCAGGTCGTTGTGCGGACGCCACATGATGTTGTACTTGCCTTTCGTGGTTTGACCGAACGACGAGTAGTCGGAGCGGCGGACGGCGAGGTTGATGTCGAGGGACTCGGCGAGCGGCGCACCGGACAGGAGGGGAATGCCGATCTCGGCGAAGAACTCCGCGACATCGTAGCTGCCGTCGGTGGGCTGCGAGGCGTTGCCGGACGTCGCGCCGGTGACGATCAGGGCGTCGGGAGACGTGAAGCCGGACTCCTCGCGGTACTCGTAGCCGAACGCGGTGCCGATCGGTCCGGCGGGGAGATCGAACGCCGTGCCCGTGACCTGGACGTTGAGATTCTTCATGTCGTTGCCGCCGTTGTCGTGGGCCGTGAAGCTGATGTAGTTCAGCATCGCTTCGGTGATCGATCCGGAGCCGGTCCAGCGGCCGTCGCCGTCGTAGCTCGCATCCGTGCCCTGACCGCCGAAGATGTTCAGTGGTACGCAATCCCCGGTACAACCCGAGGCGGGACCGAGGGCCTTGCGGATGGCGTCGGTATTGAGCAGTCCTTCCGTGGTGACGGACGCCTTGTTCTGCGCCCATGACCAGTAGACTTCCCAGTTCCAGCGGTCACCCAGACCGCCCTCCAGGCCGAACCCGCCGCGGAAGGTTTCGATATCCTGCAGAAAGTTGCGGTTGCCGGCTTCGACCATGCGCCGTCCGAACCACCCGTAGGCAATGGGTTCGCTCAGTGTGCTGCAATCGGCGCCGAGGTTGTTGGTTCCCGAGAAACCGCAGAGGGTAGTGCCGAACGGGTTGTATATGTTGGTCGCATCGATGCCCTCGTCGGGGCTGAAGCCCCAGAACAGGGGTGTCGGCGCAAGAAGCTGGTCCGAGAGCCGGTTCTGGTACAGCGCGTCGAACAGGAACGAGATATTGTCCGTAAGTACGTAGGATCCGTTCAGGAAGATGTTGCGCCGCTCGTTCGGCGTCTGGATGTAGTTGTCCGGGTTGTAATTGAACCGGTCGTCGGGGCTTGTCCACTCGCGAAAATGACCTGGGTCCGTCCCCGCGTCCCCTTCGCGTACCGTGAAGTTGGAGAATCCCTCGAAGACGCCGCCGTAGGCGAATCGGCCTTGCGGTGTGCCGGAGCTGCCGCCGTCGTCCGGCCGTTTGGCCGTCTGTTGCCGATCCGCGTTCGACAGGGAGTCGATGGTCGTGAGGCTCGCGCCGATCGTCAGCCGGGCCCGGTCCCCCTCGGTACCGCCGAGGACGCTCCACGTCTGCTCCTCGCCGCCGCCGCTTGCGGTGAATCCGCCGCTTTGGTGGGAGAATTCGATCCCTTCGACGTTCTTGCGCAGGATGATGTTGACCACGCCTGCGATGGCGTCCGAGCCGTACACTGCGGAGGCCCCGTCCTTCAGGACCTCGAGGCGCTCGATGGCGGCCATGGGAATGGTGTTCAGGTCGATGGATGAGTTGGCGCCTTCGCCGGACGCTACCCACCGCTTGCCGTTGACGAGCACCAGCGTGCGCGCGGAGCCCAGCGCGCGCAGTTCGACCCGAATCGATCCGTCGCCGCCGTTGTTGTACGTCCGGTTGACGCCCGAGCCCTGCATGGGCAGGCGTTGAATGAGATCACCGATGGACAGCAGTCCCGAGGCTTCGATGTCGTCACGGGTGACGACCGTGAGCGGCTGCGGTCCGTCTGTGGGCGAGTACGCGATTCGCGACCCGGTCACGACGACGGTTTCAAGCGCGCTTTCGTCGGCAATTTCAGAAACGCCTTCTGCCGCGGAAACCGGCACCGCGACCAGCAGCGCGGTACCGCATAG
Organism: Candidatus Azotimanducaceae bacterium; assembly: GCA_965203615.1. Lineage (GTDB taxonomy): Bacteria > Pseudomonadota > Gammaproteobacteria > Pseudomonadales > Azotimanducaceae > VXNE01. The sequence goes on along the minus strand of OZ241900.1, from coordinate 821,020 downwards.
AAATGCACCGAAAAACGATGCGAATGCGTGGTTCATGCCATTAACTCCTCTTTCTACAAATGGCATGAGGACTCACCATGAGACCCGTGGTTGCTACGGTGTAATGGCTGAGTCCTCCCCAAAGAATCCCTCGCATGTTGCCAAAAGCAGGCCCTACGAAACATTCCCCAAATTGGGGAGAAAGAGCTAACCTCGATTCCGGGCCAAGCGCGAATCGATGAACATGCAGAACCAGGAACGGGGGCGGCTCGCGGACCTTCCGTCCATGCGCGATGTGCTCGATGCGGCGGCCCGCATTCGAAACCATGCCACCCGCACGCCGGTACTCACCTCGTCAACATTGGACGCCATGTTCGGGGCGCAGCTTTTCTTCAAGTGCGAGAACTTCCAGAAGGCCGGGGCGTTCAAGTTCCGCGGCGCCTGCAACGCCGTGCTCTCGCTCCCGGAAGACGATGCGGAGCGGGGCGTCGCAACCCACTCGTCGGGCAATCACGGCGCCGCGCTCGCGCTTGCCGCGAAGTTGCGCGGCATTCCCTGCCGTGTGGTGATGCCGCGCAATGCTCCGGGCGTGAAGAAAGCTGCGGTCTCGGGCTATGGCGCCGGGATCGACTATTGCGCGCCCACGCTTGAGGCGCGCGAAGCGATGCTCGAGGACGTACTCGCCCGCACCAACGCCACCGTCGTGCATCCCTATGACGACTCCCTCGTCATCGCGGGGCAGGGGACCGTGGCGCTGGAACTGCTCGACGCCGTGCCGGATCTCGACCTGGTCCTGACACCCATCGGGGGCGGCGGACTCACGGCCGGCATGGCACTGACGGTCAAGTCACGCGCGCCTGGGGCTCGCATGGTCGCGGTCGAACCGGCAGGTGCGGACGATGCCCACCGCTCGTTTCGTTCCGGAGAACGCCTGCCATCAGTCGTGCCGAAGACGATTGCCGATGGTTTGCTGACCTCGCTGGGAGTGCGGAACTTCGCGCTCATCCAGCGCCTCGTCGACGACATCGTAACGGTGGGCGAAGCGGCGATCGTTCGGGCGATGCGCCTCGTATGGGAAAGGATGAAGATCGTCGTGGAACCATCTGCGGCGGTCCCCCTCGCGGCCCTGATCGAGAACCGGATCGACGTGGGTGGAATGCGCGTTGGCATTGTCCTGTCCGGCGGCAACGTCGACCTGGACCGGTTGCCCTGGTAGCCGAGTTTGCGCCTGATCGAGGGTCTCAACGCGAACGTCGCGATCCTGTCTGTCGCGCAGGCCGGTTCCGTCACGGGAACCGTAGCGCTGATCACGCTGGGCGGAATCGTCGGATACGACCTGGCACCGGTGCCCGCGCTCGCCACGCTTCCCATGTCGCTGCTCGTCGTCGGTACCGCGCTCGCCACTGTGTTCGCTGCCTGGACCATGTCGCGGATCGGTCGGCCTCGCGGATTTGCGGTCGGGGCCGGGATGGGTTGCGTGGGGACCGTATGTGCGCTTTGGGCGATGACGGCGGAGAGTTTCGTCCTGTTCTGCGCGGCAGCCGTACTCGTGGGCGCTGCGAACGCCTTCGCGCACCAGTACCGTTTCGCCGCGACGGAAAGCGTCCCCGCGAGTGCGGCGGGATGGGCCGTGTCCATCACGCTTGCGGGTTCGCTGGTCGGCGCGATCCTGGGTCCCGAGCTTGCCGCACGAGGCGAGCACTGGGTAGAGGGTGCGCGCTTCGCCGGAACGTTCGCCGCGGTTGCGGGTTGTTACGTATGCGTCGGCGCGGTGCTGCTGAAACTCCGGGATTCGGCCCCTCCGATGCCTGCCGCGGCAGCGACGGATGTTCGTGGGGCCGTCGCAATCGCACGCAACCGGGTTTTCCTCCTTGCCGTTCTCGGCGCAGCGGTGGGGTACGGGGTGATGACGTTCACCATGACCGCTGCACCGCTCTCCATGCACGTCATCGATGGGCACTCCCTTGCCCACACGGCGGCGGTCATTCAGGCGCACGTGCTGGCGATGTACGCGCCTTCGCTGTTCACGGGATATTTCATCGGCAGGGCCGGCGCCCGCCGCGTGATGCTGGTCGGGGCAGGCGTGTTGTGCATCACCGTCATCGTCGGTTTCGCGGGCCGGGAAGTCCTGCACTACGGCGCGTCCATGGTCGCGCTCGGCGTGGGATGGAACTTCCTCTATGTCGGCGGCACCACGCTCCTCGGCACCGCACATCGTCCCGAGGAACGGTTCCGCGCACAGGCGATCAACGATTCCGTGGTATTCGGCATCTCGGCTGCCGGCTCGCTGGGCGCCGGTGTCGTCATGCAGTTATTCGGCTGGAACACCGTGCTCGGCATGTCGATTCCGGCCATCGTCGTCGCCATCGCCGCGCTTGCCTGGGTCCGGCCGCAAACGGCCCATGCTCGTTCCGGATTCTGAGGCGTCCCGGTTCACCCGCACCCAAGCCCCGGTCCTTCGATCGGCAACACCAGGCCGTCCCGCATCGGGGGCAGGTCGGCGGTGAAGGAAAATGCTTCACCGGGTGGCATCCAGGGGACCTCGATCCACTTCGATACGAATGACGTGAATGCCCACTGCACGGACGCGTACAACGAGGGGCCGAGTCTGAAGTTGTGCGGGCAAAGCGCGACGTTGTACAGCTCGGCCAGCGTGCTGACGCGGCGTGCGGCGGTCAGGCCGCCGATCTTGGTGATCTCGGGTTGCAGGTAGGCGAGCGCGCCCGTGGCGAGCAGGCGATCGAAGTCTTCCAGCGTGTACTCGTTTTCGCCTCCGGCCAGGTCGCATTCGATGGATTCGCCGACCCGGGCGATCGCGGCATGGTCGCGCATGGGCCGCACCGGCTCCTCGAACCACGTGACGCCCAGTTCGCTCAGTCGCTTGCCCACGGCGATCGCTTCCAGCGGATCGAAGTGGCCGTTGACATCGACCATGATCTGGACGGCGTTGCCGAACTCGTCGCGCAGCAGGGCGGTCAGTTCCGGGTCGATCTCGTGCAGCTTGACTGCAGCGAATCCGGCTTCCATGGCGCGCGCAGTTTCGGCGACAAGAAGGTCGGGTTCCCGCAAGGGCGGCAGGCTCGCATAGCCGGGAATACCGTCGCTCACCGGTCCGCCGAGAAGCGATGCGACGCCGACGCCGAGACGTTTGCCCTTGAGGTCCCAGAGGGCGAGGTCCACGCCCGACAGGCCCATGAGGAAGATGCCCTGGTCCGCGTATCGATAGCCCCAGTCCCACATGTCAAACCAGAGGCGTTCGATGGCTTCGGGGTCGCAGCCCGATAGCCTGGGCGCGAGCATGTCATTGACAACCGCAATGACCGGCGACGCGGTCCTGCTCGGTTGCCCGCGATCGAGAATTCCCCACCAGGCCTCGCCCACGCCCTCCATGCCGTCGGAGTCGCGCACGCGCACGACGACGTTGACGAGGGACCGATCATGCAGCAATTCTGCGACGACACTCTCAATCTGGGCCATGGCAGCTTCCGGGCCGTTGCGACGAAGTGATTTTGGCATAGGGAATCGGTTCGCGGCTTTTGTCGGTTTGTGGGCGACCCTTGAAGTGGGCAGCGACCTAGCTATTATGTTAGCTAGGTCGTGACCGGCAGGAGTCCAAGTCCATGTTCCTCGTCAATGTGCATGAAGCCAAGACCCAGCTCTCACGTCTGCTGGCGCGGGTCGAAGCGGGCGAGGAAGTCGTGATTGCCCGCAGGGGCGAGCCCGTCGCGCGTCTGGTCGGCTGTAAACCCCGAAATAGGCGGCAACCGGATGTCCTGAAGGGCAAGGTCGTCATTTCCGAGAGCTTTTTTGACCCGCTGCCAGAAGAGGAACTGGCGGCGTGGGAAAGTCGTTAGCTGGTGCGAACACTGCTGGATACCCACGTGTTCCTATGGTGGATTGCGGATAGCGGGCGCCTGTCTGGGACGGCACGCGGCCTGATTGCGGACGAGGCGAACGACATCCTGATCAGCGCAGCGACCGCTTGGGAAATCGCCACCAAATTCCGGATCGGCAAACTCCCCGGGGGCGAGGTCGTGGCTTTGGATGTCGCCGGCCACATCACCGACCAGGGTTTCGAGGAACTGTCAATCGGCATCGCCGATGCCGAACGCGCCGGACGCCTACCCGGCCCCCATCGCGACCCGTTCGACCGGATGCTCGTCGCCCAGGCCTTGTTGCGCGACCTGCCCGTCGTCTCGGTCGATCCGGTGTTCGACCGATATGGCGTGAGTCGGCTCTGGTGATACATTGCTGCCACGAACGACCGGTTGCGTGGGGTTGATTGCGTTGCGGCAGCACTTCTTTGTTTGAACCTCCGTGCAACGCCCGATCAAAAAGCCCTTGGGAACTGCGGTGGAGGATTTGGATACTCCCTCGCTTCTGGTCGACCTCGCCCGCATGGATGCGAACTTCGCGACTGTGGCGATCCCGAACAGGGCCGAGGTGTGGATCCACAAGACGCCAGAGATCGCTTGGCGCCAGATGGCGCATCCCCTGGTCTTCGGTATCGCGGTGCGTAGCATCGCGGAGGCGGAGAGCTTCGCCCTGGAGGGTTTTGACGACATTCGAATTCTGCGGCCGCTGGTGACCGACGTATCGAGACGCCGTGCGGAAGCTCTGGCGAGATCGATTCGCGTTGTTGCCGGGGTTGCGGCGAAAGATGACGGTTTGGCCCTTTGGGGTGCCAACTCCCTCGATGGCGCGGTCACGGTCTCGGCGCGCATCACGAGCGTTCCGGAAAAAGGGCGCGCCATTCACGACTGCGGGCAAAAAGCCGTGGGTCGAGATCACGGCCACCCGGGCATCCTGGGACGCGAACGGCTGCAGGCAACGGGGGGCAGCGCCGAACACGGCATCGTGCTCTTTCCGCCGGACGAGCCGCCGCCCGTCATTGGCGACTGGCTGCAACTGGTTCCCGCCGACATCGCCACCGCGTTTGCGCTGCACGACTATGCGTTCGGCATTCGCGACGGTCGCCTCGAGGCGGTCTGGCCCGTTAGCGCGCGCGGGGCTTTCTGATGATCGGGACGCCCATCGAGGCGCTCGAGACGCCCGTGCTCCTGGTCGACATGGGCGCCCTGGAACACAACATTGGCCTCATCGCCGGCCACTACCGCGGCAGGCGCATCCGCTTGCGGCCCCACGGCAAGAACCACAAGTCGCCCCGGATACTCGCGATGCAGATTGATGCGGGGGGCACGGTTGGAGGCGTGTGCGCGGCGAAAGTGTCCGAGGCGGAGGTGTTCGCCGAGGCTGGCGCCGGAAACGTCCTCATCGCCAACCAGGTGGTCGATGCGGACAAGATCCGGCGACTCGCAATGCTGGCGAGGCGGGTCGACACGATGGTCGCCATCGACGACGAGATGCAGATCGAGAGGCTCTCCGCCGGTGCCCGCGCGGCTGGTGCAACCCTGGGCGTCGTGATCGAGATCGATACGGTGATGCGGCGCGGGGGCGTGCGTTCGATTAGTCACGCGGTGACGCTGGCCCGAATCGTGGCGGGAACGCGGCACCTGCGGTTCCGGGGCGTCATGAGTCACCAGGTGCCGATGGTCGAGTCGCCGAACCGGGACCAGAGATTCGACGAGGGTGGGCAGTCCATCGAACGGGTGCTGGAGATCAAGAAGGCGATCGAGGCGGCCGGTGTTCCTGTCGAGGTCGTCTCGACGGGGGAGTCATGGACTTACGATGTGGCGGCATCGTATCCCGAGGTCACCGAAATCGAGGGCGGAACGTACGCCCTCATGGAAGTTCCCTATGCCTACATGCGCGAGTTCCGCCTTGCGATCCGGGTGATGGGACGCGTGTACGCACGCCCGGATGCCTGCACGGCTATCGGCGATGTGCCCATCGACGCCATCGGAGCGCCCAACGGCCTGCCGACCCTGGAGGGACGCGACGACCTCACCGTGACGGGAATCGACCATCACGGCGTGGTCCTGTCGGGTGAGGGGGTTCGGAATCTCGAAGTCGGCGCGCACTTTTTCCTGCACACCCACCAGCAGGACGCGACGGTGAATCGTTGGGATCGCCTGGTCGGCGTACGAGACGGCCTCGTCGAGACGATATTCGAAACCTTGGCGCGGGGATGCGTGCACTAGTGCTGGCCCTCAGTTGACCGCGAATGGTGGCTTGCTGTGAAAGTGATTGCATGCAATCATTTTCGAGGCTGGTTCATACGCGGAGATTCCAATGCCGAGCATCACGATACGCAATCTCTCTGCCGAGTCGAAAGAACGACTGCGCAAGCGCGCTGAGTCGAGTGGTTGCAGCCTTGAAGCGCTCGCCAGGTCGATCCTTGACCAGGCTGCCCACCTACCCGTTGCGCCAACGCGGTTTCCGCATGATCTCGTTGCCCTCGTCGTCCCTGGTGAGGAAATTGACTCGTTCCTCCAGTCGCATGATCAGCCCCAGTCTGTGGTCGAATTTTGATTCTGCTCGACACCAATGTGCTGTCGGAGCTAACCCGGGTATCGCCTGACACAACGGTTGTCCGGTGGTTGGAAGCGAACGAACAATTGTTGGCGTTGCCGTCGATTGCGCTGGCGGAACTGCGATACGGGATTGCCCGGCTTCCGGCTGGACGGAGACGATCAAGCCTGTTGGAGTTCTGGAAAGCGACTCGCGATCGTTTTGTGGGACGAACCTACGCTTTCGATGAACGTGCCGCGGAAGCCTACGGTAATCTGGCGGCGGCTGCGGAGCGTCGGGGGACGCGAATCAATATTGCGGATGGACAGATTGCGGCAATCGCGTTGGTGCATCGGATGAGCGTGGCGACACGAGATGCGGGTGACTTCAAGGCTGCGGGCGTACGAATCGTGAATCCCTGGGCGCCGGGAGCAACCGGTTGACATCTGGGTGCCCACTCGAGAACTGTTGCATCACCTTGTCGGTCGGGGGCGAATCGGCATAGGCTTTGCGACGCACTCGCTCCGGGAAGGAACCATGTCAGACTACGAAACCGTCCTTTACGAAATCGACGGCAACCTCGCCACCGTCACGCTCAACCGGCCGGACAGCCTCAATGGCATCACCGGGACGCTCAACCGGGAAGTACATGCGTGTCTGCGCGAGGTGGCGGTGGACGAGCGTGTCCGCGTCGTCATCTTCACGGGCGCCGGTCGCGCGTTCTGCCCAGGCGCGGATCTCAGGGCATCGACCAGCGGCGAACCGCAGGAGCCGAACAAGAAGGAGTACTTCCACATCACGACACTGCTCCACGAGATGCCGAAGGTGACCATCGCCGCGATCAACGGCGCCTGCGCCGGCGCGGGCCTGGGATGGGCCTGCGCCTGTGACCTGCGCTATGCAAGCGAGCGCGCGATGTTCAATTCGGCGTTTCTCGGCGTCGGGATTTCCGGCGACATGGGTGGGCCGTGGCTCCTGCCACGCATAGTCGGGGCGACCAAGGCGCGGGAACTGTTCTTCATGTCGCAGAAGTTCAGTGCCGAGGACGCGGAACGCATGGGCCTAGTGCTCAGGACCTTCCCGGATGAGACGTTTCGCGACGACGTGCGCGAGATTGCCAAGCGCCTGTCGAAATCCGCGCCGCTGGCCATCGGTCAGATGAAGCAGAATTTCATCAACGCCGAAAACATGCCATTACGCGAATACATCGAACTCGAGACGGAACGCCACATGCGAACGGGTGCGAGCAACGACTCCCGCGAGGCGATGCGGGCATTCATGGAGAAGCGGGAGCCGAAGTTCGAAGGGCGGTAATGCTCCGGCCGTGGGCTACGGCCACCGGATCTCTAGCCGCAACTCTTCGCTGGTCTGGTTGAACCACTCCACGACCTCGCGGTGATAGGGGATGCCCTCGGCTCTTCGCCGCAGGGTTTCCTCGTGCTCTATCAGGCCGGCGTAGTAGACGCGCTCGTAACCGGGGGCGGGCTTCATCGTGCTGAGCCTCGTGAGTAGCGCGTCCATGTCGCTCTTGAACTGGCCGAGATCGGTGAAGGCGTCGATCCTGAACGCCATGACGAACTGGGATGTGCTCCCTCGACCGGCAAGGAATCCCGGACCGTTGCCGGACAGGATTCCCGACATGATGTCGGAGATTGCCGCGAAGCCATAGCCCTTGTGGCTGCCATTCTCCCGGGTACCTCCGAACGGCAGCATCCGGTTCTGTGCCCCCTCGGGCACATCGATCCGCTCCATGATGGGTCTGCCGTCGAGGTCCGCTATCCACCCCGGCTCGAGCTTCGAACCGACCCGCCTGGAGAGCGCGAGCTTGTTGGCGGCGACCTGCGTGGTGGCCACGTCGAAAACGAACGGCGGCAACTCGCCGGCGGGCACCGCCCAGGCGATCGGATGCGTGCCGAAGACCGGTTCGGTACCGAATGTCGGGATCATGTGGTCGCCGGCGGCCGAAACCATGGTCACGCCGATCATGTCGCGTTCGATGGCCATCATGGCGTAGTAGGCGAGCATTCCGACGTGGCCGCAGTTGCGCACGCCGACCGCGCCCATGCCGTGCGCCTCGGCCTTCTCCATGGCCATCTCCATGGCGCGTGGCCCCACCTGCAAGCCGATGCCGCGGTCCCCATCCAGCGTCGCGCTGACGGCGGATTCGCGCACCGCGCGGACGTTCGGGTCGGGATTGAATCGTCCGGCGCCATACGACTCGATGTATCGCCGCAGCATGTTGGAGATGCCGTGGCTCTCGCAGCCGCGCAGGTCGCTGGCGATGAGTACGTCGGCACATAGCGCGGCGTCGGCCTGCGCGAGGCCCATGCGTTCGAATATGGCCTGGGTGCCTGCCCGTGCGGCGTCTTCGGATACGCGCACCACATCGGCATCCGGCACCAGAAAGCGCTCAAGCATTCTCTTGCTCCGTCCTGAACGATCAGCGCGACGCGGCTACAACGCGGCTAGCGCTTCCCTCAGGCGTCCAAGGCGCTGATCGCGGTCTCGGGCGAATCGCTCTACGCCTGCCCGAATCGAATCCTGGTCCAGGTGCGCCTCCGCGATCACGTCGGGCTCCAGACCGCCGGTCAGCCAACGGTCGTGCCAGTCGGAAACCATCGAGTATTCAGCGGTCAGCGGCCCGACATCGCGTAGCGGCCACATGCGCTGCGTGCCGGTCGTGACGATCATCAGGTCGTGCCTGGCCTCCGGCGGAAGTACGGCATCGCGATAGGCCTTCGGCTGACGTTCGAACAGTTCCTCGCTGATGGCGGCGATCACCTTGACATTGATGCCCTGGGCTTCGAGCTCTGGGAGTACCCGCACCAGGTTGACGGTGGAGCTGGAACCCTGGGCAACGACATAGCCGTGTCGCGGTTCGCCGGGTTTGAAGTCTCGCAGCACGTAGAAGCCCTTGGCGGCCGCCCTGAGGTCCGTGTCGGCGAACGTCGAGCGGTCTGCCACCGGGAAGTCGGGCCGTGCCACCTCGAGCACGATTACGCCCACCAACGGTTCCCGGGCGGCGATGGCGGCGGCGGCGAAGTAGCCCGGCGCGACATCGTTGTAGTCCCAGAAATTGAGGACGATGACCTGGCCGCGCGGGAACAGCTTCCACACCTGGGGCGCGAAAATGCCGAAGTGGGTGCGCGCGTCGGCGGCGGTTTCCGGGCCCGAGTGGCCGGCAAGAACGTTGAGGACGCCAACCCGGAACGGGCTGTCCTGGTTCTGCTGGCTCCAGACCCGCGCCGGCAGGTACATGAACGGCGTAAACGCGCCGTAGCTTCCGCTCATCGCCCATACGCCGCTATGAACGTCGGGATCAAGCGATGCGCTCTGGCCGACCAGGCCCACGGCGGTGGACGCGTTGCCGGCCTCCTGGATCGCCGCCTTGAGCCGCGTGCCGGCCTGGTTGGTACGGGGGTTGTAGTGTCCGGTCAGGGAACCCTTCTCGACATTGATGGAGTTCGAGAGGTCGGCGGACACGGTGATGAACCTGTTGTCGGTGACGTGGTTCATCCACTTCAGCACTTCCGAGATCGCCCGCCTCGTACCGGCGACCTCGCCCGGTTGCTTGAACAGTTCGACGCTGATTTCCTCGGACTTGCCGTTCAGGTTTCCCGCGACCGTGCATGGTTCGACCGGCAGCGCGTCTATCTGCAGGCGGTCATCCTGAAACGGATCCCTGGCCACGTCGAAGCGCAGCTTGACGTCGTCGGAAACCCCGTCGCCGATCTCCACCATGCGATCGGTGAGCCAGACTCCGCGGTCGTCCTGCTCCAGCACGGACATGACGACATCGATGTTGGTCTTGAACTGGCGCAACCGCTCGGCCTCATCCGAGACCGCGCCGTCGCGGATGCCCTCGAAGGCGACGCCGAAACGCTTCTCGAAGGTCTCGGCCAGGGCGACGAAGTAGGGCACGTTCATCTTCATCTCGTAAGGGTGGCTGTGATAGCCGACGATCTGCGGGCCGAAACCGGGAATCTCGCCGTCTTGCGCGGCGGGCCACCAACCCTTGGTGGTTCGGCCGACGACTATCATCGGTCGCCGATCATCGGGGTCCCAGGTGTCCATGGTCTTGAGCGCCGCCAGCACCTGGTCGTAGTCATTGCCGTTCTCGAGGGTGAGGACGTTCCAGCCGTATGCCGCCCACTGGTCCGCAATGCGATAGCCGTCGATGGACTCGGATACCACGCCGCCGATCAACGAGTCGTCGATGCCGGCGTTGTTGAACGACAGGAGTATGCGCAGGCGCTTGCCCACCTGCTGGGCGACGGCCTGTGTCTTCAACTCCTGGGAGTGGCCGGAGGTCATGGCCATTTCACCCTCCAGGGCCACGATCTTCGGCGATTCGCCGGCGCCCATGAAGTCCCAGAATGCGGCCTTGCCCGCCGCGGTGGCTATCCCGATTCCCGACGGTCCGCCGTTGACATCGTTGATGAGATCGGTGGTTTCCGCGTGTCCGGCCAGGGGGCGGATGCCGCGCAGCCTGGCCTGGGCGAACAGGGGGTCGTTGTCGAGGCCGTTGTCGGAGAGCAGTGTCGGGAGGACACCGGCACCCCGGCGAAAGCCCAGGCAGTCTATGGGCAGGATCGCGACCTCGGGATCCACCCGGAAGCGTTCGTCGCCGGTGGCGGCGAAGCGGCGCGCCATGGCCTCGCCCATGACCATCCATAGCGCGTAGAGGGTGGGGATGTTGTGACCTCCGGCGAGCAGCAGCCTGTCGCCGAAGGGGTGCTTGGGCCGCCGGTAGTCGTAGCGCAGGCCGCCGTTCTCCGGACCGGCCAGGTGCAGGGCCACGTTGTAGGGCGTATAGGCGAGCGGGCCGCCAAAGTGCCCGGTCTGGGCATAGTTGCCGAGCAGTGTCAGCGTCATGGCGGTCATGAAGCCGACGTCCTCCAGTCTCTCGCGGTCGTAGGTCGGCACCTCGACGCTGAGTTCAGTGGATGCGCCGCGACTGGAGGCGCTCCCGATCAGGACCTCTGTTCGGCTGGAGTCCATTTATCCCCTCTTAAAAGTTGTTTTAAAACAGTTATTTATATGGTGTCGTGTGGAGAAGTTCCCGCTTGCATGGGGCCGCGGATCGTTGCGATCGCGCAAGCTGATCCCAAAGGATGAGGCTACCGCAGGGCGAGCCTACAGTCATCTGTTTGTCAATACGGATGACGCCGGCGCACGACCATACTGGCCGTTCGTGGTTCGAGGGTGCCCGAAGGGGCGTTCAGGCGGCTTCGTGGATGCCGACGGGAGTGAGCGTCTCTATGAGAGCTTCGGCGTATTCGCGGCAGCAACCGCAGCCGGTGCCGACGCCGAGTTTGTCGGCGAGCGCCTCAAGACTGGCGTGGCCGTCTCTGACAGCGTCCTTTATCTCGGCGTCCTTGACGGCTTGGCAGAGGCATACGTACATCGTGAGCGAATTCTAAATGAGAATGATTAGTAATAGCAAACATCCTTTGTTATCTCTGCCTCATCACGCTTGGACGAGCGATCCATAGATCGCATCTGATAATAGTTTTCATTTATATTTCAAAAACTTAAGTTTGACATTGGCCAGTGACCCAGCGATAGTGTGACGGATTCCGGGCTGTAGTCGGAGAAGCCATGAAGCCGCAGGACGCGAACATCATCGGACACCTGAACGGCGTACTGAAGAACGAGTTGACGGCGATCAACCAGTACTTCCTGCACGCAAGGATGCTCTCCGACTGGGGGATGGGAGAACTCGGCGAGAAGGAAAAGAAGGCGTCCATCGACGAGATGCATCATGCGGACAGCCTGATGGAGAGGATTCTGTTCCTCGAAGGGCTGCCGAACCTTCAGGACCTGGGCAAGCTCCTCATCGGTACCGATGTCGAAGAGATCCTCAAGTGCGATCTCGAACTGGAGATGCAGGCCATGCCGGCGCTGCGCGAGGCCATCGCCTTTTCGGAATCCGTATCGGACTATGTCAGCCGCGAGCTCTTCGAATCGATTCTTGAATCCGAAGAGGAGCACGTGGACTGGCTGGAAACGCAACTGGAACTTATCGGCAAGGCGGGAATCCAGAACTACATCCAATCGGCGATGTCGCAACCGTAGGCAGCAATCCCGGCGCGCTTTAGAATGCCTTTCGCCGCGGGGTTGCCGCGCTTCCCTGCAACCTGGACGAAAGAGGTGGCGGGTTGATGGATTCCAGCCAATTGCCGACGGGTCTGACCGAGCTGGCGGACCGGTTCGCGGAGCGGGAGGGCATCGAACTCCCGGAGTCGGCGCGCCGGATCCTGGCACTGAGCGATTTCGCGCAGCGCGTGGCCACGCAGCAGCGGGACTGGTTCCTGCAATCCCTGGATGCGGCACGGTTCGAGTCACCGTTCGACCGGGCCTGGTTCGGCAACGAGTTGGCCGAGGCGAACACCGGCGCCTCAACGACCGACGACCTCAAGCGGGAGTTCCGCCAGCTGCGCAATCGCTGCCAACTCTGGATCGTCTGGCGCCACCTGGCGGGAACTGCGCCGCTGGAAGAGACGACGCGGTCGCTTTCGGACATGGCCGATGGTTTCATCGGCGCGGCCCTCGAGGCGGCGGAGCGGCGCGAGGCGGAACGCGCCGGCGAACCGCGCGGGGCCTCCGGCGCGGTGCAGCGCCTCACGGTGTTCGCGCTGGGCAAGCTGGGCGGGCGCGAACTGAACCTGTCGTCCGACGTGGACCTCATGTTCGCCTTTCCGGAAGACGGACAGACGACCTCCGGTGTCCGCAACCAGCAGTTCTTCATTCGGGTCGGGCAGGGAATCATCGATCTGTTGCATCCGATCACGGTCGACGGCTTCGTATTTCGCGTGGACATGCGACTGCGGCCCTACGGTGCCAGCGGCCCACTCGTCATGCATTTCGGCGCGATGCAGGATTACTTTGAGTCACAGGGTCGCAGTTGGGAACGCTACGCGCTGATCAAGGCGCGGGCATGTGCCGGCGACACGGCGCGGGGCGAGGAACTGCTGGATTCGCTGCGGCCCTTCGTGTACCGGCGCTATCTCGATTTCGGTTCGCTGGAAGCGATGCGCGAGATGAAGGCGCGCCTCGCCGCCGAGCGGCATCGCCCGGAGGACGTGAAACTCGGTCCCGGCGGCATTCGCTATGCGGAGTTCGCCGTGCAGGTGCAGCAGCTCATTCTCGGCGGACGATTCAGGGATATGCAGAAACCCGGCTTCCTCGACACCCTTACCGAGTTGGAGCGAGCCGAGAGGTTCGACGCCGACACCGTTGCCGAGTTGCGCGACGCCTACCGGTTCCTGCGCAACACCGAGCATTGCATTCAGGCGGAGGCGGACCGGCAGACGCAGCGGCTGCCCGTGACCGAAAGCAGTCGGTTGCGGTTGGCGGTCGCCATGGGTTTCGCGTCCTACCAGTCGTTCCTCTCCGCGCTTGCCCATCATCGCGACAACGTGGAGCGCATTTTTGATCGCGTCATCGGTGCGGCAGCCCCGCAGGCACAGGGCGGCCTGTGGACGGCTGGCGAAGATCCGGCCGAATTGGCCGAAGCAGGTTTCGACGCACCCGAGACGGTGGCTGGCCTGTTGCGCGACCTCGTCCAGGCGCGCGACCGGTCTTCGGTCAGCGAGGATGGCCGGAACCGGCTTGATGCGCTGATGCCGGAGGTGCTGCAGATTGCAAGCCGGCAAGCGAGCCCCCTGCGCACCGTCGAGCGCCTTGTGCCGATTTTCAAGACCTTGCTGCGCCGCTCCACCTACCTGGCGTTATTGCGGGAAAACCCGGAGGCGCTGGAGATCTTCGTGCGTCTGGCGGGCCAGAGTCGTTGGGTGGCGGACCAGATCGCCGCGCAACCGGTGTTCATGGAAGTGATGCTGGACAAACACGCGTGGGACCTGCTGTCGGGCCGCGACGCGCTGGTGGAGGAACTCGGTGCGGCCCTTGCGGCCGCTCGGGACGAAGAAGCGCTTGTTGACGCATTGCGGGAATTCAAGGAGCAACGCGTCTTTCGCGTGGCGGTGGCGGAGGCGAGGGGTCTGCTGCCCATCATGCATGTCAGCGACTACCTGAGCTGGCTGGCGGAGGCGGTGCTGGAGCACGCCGTTCGGCTGGCCTGGGAGCAGTGCGCGGACGGGTCCGACGAGAGAAGGCCGTTCATCGCGGTCGGCTACGGCAAGCTCGGGGGGCAGGAGTTGGGAATGGATTCGGACCTCGACCTCGTGTTCCTCCACGACTTGCCGAGGACGGCGTCCCAGTTCCTGCACCGCATGGTACGGAGACTGCTGCATCTGCTCACGGTGCGGACCTATACCGGGCCGCTCTACGAGATCGACATGCGCCTGCGTCCCTCGGGCAACGCCGGTCTCATGGTGTCCAGTCTTGCGGCGTTTCGCGAATACCAGACCAGCCGCGCGTGGGTGTGGGAGCAACAGGCACTGATTCGGGCCCGGGCGGTGGCCGGCGATCCGGTACTCATGCAGTCTTTCGAAGACACGCGCCGGGAACTGCTATGTCAGCCCCGGTCCGAGGAGTCGCTGCGCCGCGAAGTGAAGAACATGCGCAAGCGCATTGCCGCGCAACACGGCGACGACGTCGATCTGAAACGCGGTGTGGGGGGCATTGTCGACGTGGAGTTCATCGTTCAATACCTGGTTCTGGCCTGGGCGCACGCGCATCCGAACCTCGCGACCTGGTCGGACAACGTCAGAATACTTGAGGAAGCGGGGACGGCAGGCGTCCTGCCGCAAGAGGACGCCGAGAGACTGGTGGTGGCGTACCTCGCGCTGCGGGGACAGGTGCACTACCAGACGCTGGACCTGCCGGAATCTGCCGAAGCAAACGCGCGGCTGACCACCTACCGTCAAACCGTGTGCGACATATGGGAAAGGCTGTTCGACGAACCGAGGACCCTCACGCCTCTCAGGGAGGAACAACCGCTCCGTCGTCGCTGACGCTCCCCGAGACGCTTGTTCCAAGCGAGTGCCCCACAGCCGTGCCTCCGGCCCGCCTGTGGCTCGCCCCGGCTTGTCGATCGCGAAAGTGCTTCTTGAATCAGCGAGAGGACGGTGCGGTTGAGAGAGAGCCCCCGAAGCCGCACTTCGGTTTCAAGAGCGGCAGCAATGTCGGGTGGAACATTCCGGACGGTAATGGTTTTCATGGTTGCATCCCTGGTACGGCTGCAGACATGTAGTCTAAAGAATCGAGAGTTGCAGGCAATTTCGTCCTGCTTGGCGGTTTTCGTTGCGGGTCGGCAGGGGCCTACCTGACTTCGGTGACCGGGATGAGATCCTGCCGCCGACAGTATCGCCGGCCAAAGACGATGAGACCGTAGAAGGCTGCCGTCGCGGAGACCGCCACGGCCAGTATCCAGGCCGTCGACGAACCGGGATGATCTCCGAAGCTACCGACCTGGTAGCAGAGCACCGCGGCGGCGTAGGCCACGGCGAGCGACCACGCCGTGCTGAAGATCGCCCATCCTGCGCCGATTTCCTTGTAGATGACCCCGATCGTCGCCACGCACGGCATGTACAGGAGGATGAAGAGCAGGTAGCTGAAAGCGCCCAGTTCACCGTGAAACAGCCCTCGCATGGCCTGAATCGTGTTGATTTCAACGGCTTGCTCGGAGGCGGCGGCCTGGGTGTCTTCGATGTCGCCGACGCCGATACCGAGAGGGTCGGCCAGTGTGGCGCCCAGGTCGGCCAGGTTGTCGCCGATACTTCTCCAGGCGGAGTCGAGTTCGTCGCCGAGATCGAACGTGCCGGAATCGTCCGGCTTGACCGCGTATAGCGCGTCAAGCGTACCGACGACGACTTCCTTGGCGAATATGCCGGCGAAGATACCGACCGTCGCGGGCCAGTTGTCCTCGTCGATTCCCATGGGATGCAGTGCGGGCGTGATCGTCCGCCCGATGGCCGCCAGGGCCGAGGTGTCCTTGTCCCGGTGGCCGAACGATCCGTCGGTGCCCACGGAACTGACGATGTTCAGGACGATCACCACGGCGACGATGGCCTTTCCGGCCCGTAGAACGAAACCCTTCAGTCTTTGCCAGGTGTGTAGCAGCACGCCTCGTATCGTGGGGAGGTGATAGGACGGCAGTTCGATCGCCAGGTGGGAGACCTCGCTTTTCAGCAGGTACTTCCGGACGGTGAGCGCGGACAGCACGGCGATGGCGATTCCGATCAGGTACAGCCCGAAGACGATGTTCTGGCCGTTGTAGGGAAAGAAAGCGGCGGCGAACAGCGCATATACAGTCAGACGCGCGCCGCAGGACATGTAGGGCGCCATGATGGTGGTCAGGATGCGGTCCGGTTCGCGCTCAAGGCTGCGCGTGGCCATCACGGCCGGAACATTGCAGCCGAAACCGACGATCAGCGGCACGAAGGACTTGCCCGGCAATCCGACGCGTTGCATCAGGCCGTCCAGCACGAAGGCGATGCGTGCCATGTAGCCGGAATCCTCAATCACGGCGAGCGCGAGGAACATGCAGCCTATGACGGGGATGAAGGTGCCGACGAGTTGTATTCCGCCCCCCACGCCGTCGGCGAGAAACGCGGAGAGCCACTCCGGGAGTCCCAGCCAGACGTAGATCACCCGCGGGCCTTCGACGAAGATGGCGTTGCCCGCGATATCGAAGAAGTCGATGAAGGCGGATCCGGCGTTGATGGTGAACATGAACATCAGGTAGATGACGCCGAGGAAGATCGGAAACGCGAGAAAGCGGTTGAGGACAACGGCATCGACAATGTCGGTCAGCGTGCGCCGTACCGACGTGACCCGAACGACGTCTTCGACCAGCGCGTCGATGTCCTGGTAGCGTGCAAGATCGGAGGCGTGGTCGGGCGGTGTGCCGGTGGCTTGTTCTGTCGGTGCGGCCCTCGCCGGGGGTGCGTCGCGCACCGCATCGGCGACTGCGCCCTTCAATGCGTTGATGCCCTTCCCCCGGGAGGCGACAAGGGGCACGACCGCACAGCCGAGGGCACGCGACAGGGCCTCGTCATCTACGCGAATGCCCTGTTGCGCCGCGACATCCGTCATGTTGAGCGCGACCACGACAGGTACGCCCAACTCCCTCAGTTGCGTTGTCAGGTATAGGCCACGCGTGACGGACGAGGCATCGATGACGTTGACGACGACATCCGCCTTGCCGTCGGCCAGGTAGTCGCGCGCGATCTGCTCGTCCACGGCGGCGGATCCGCTGCCGAGACTGTACGTGCCAGGCAAGTCCACGACTTCGGTTTGCTGGCCGCCGTGATCGTAGTGCCCGGTCTTGTGCTCCACGGTTACGCCGGGCCAGTTGCCGACGCGTTGCCGGCCCCCGGTCAGGCGGTTGAAAACCGTGGTCTTGCCGCAGTTGGGATTGCCGACGATAGCGACGACGGCGGGGTGTGTCAGGCGCGCTCGAGTTCCAGGCATGCCGCTTCCCGGGGACGCAGTGCCAGTCGAAAGCCGCGAAAGTGAATCTCGACGGGGTCGCCGAACGGGGCGATTCGCTTCAGGGTAATCGCTGTGCCCGGTGTCAGTCCGAGGCTGATCAGGCGTTGCGCGATATTGTCGATGCGGCTATATGCGACTACGCGGGCGCGGTCGCCGACGATGAGATCCGGGAGCGTCAGGGCCATGCCGGCCATTGTAAGTCGGAATAATTCTCATTATCAAACGGTATTTGATGCCGATCGGGAATTGTTTTCGGCAACTCGGAGAGATTGGGAGCTTTTCGTGCTGGCGACGGAAAACACGCATGGATTCCGCGTGCTCCGATTGCCTACTATTGTGCTGCCGTCACCAGTCCGGAGGTTTCATGCCGGGATATGACTACATCGTGGTGGGCGCGGGTTCCGCCGGTTGCGTACTGGCGAACCGGCTGAGCGCCGATCCCCGCAACTCGGTCCTGCTGCTCGAGGCCGGCGGTCGGGACTGGAGCCCGCTCATTCACATTCCCGGAGGTTTCTGGCAGATGATTGATCGGCCGAGCGTGAACTGGTGTTTCGAAACCGAACCGGAATCGAATACGCGCGGGCGCAGGATTCCCATTCCGCGTGGCAAGGTTCTGGGCGGCTCCAGTTCCATCAACGGCATGCTGTACGTGCGCGGCCAGGCGCGGGACTACGACACCTGGGCGCAACTGGGCAACAGGGGCTGGTCTTTCGAGGAGGTGCTGCCGTTCTTCAAGCGTTCGGAGAGTTTCGAGCGCGGGGGCGACGAACTCCGGGGTGACGCGGGCGAGCTGAACGTCGCCGACATGGTCGAGAGCCACCCGATACTCGACGCGTTCGTGGAAGCCGGCGGCGAGATCGGATATCCGAAAAATCCGGACTACAACGGCGTGTCTCAGGAAGGGTTCGGCATCTACCAGGTCACGCAGCGCAACGGCAGGCGGATGAGTACGGCGCGTGCCTTCCTCGACCCGGTGCGGGGTCGCTCGAACCTGACCATCGTCACCCGGGCACTGGCGCAACGCGTCCTCACGGAAGAATCCGGGACTGCCGGCGGAAGTGGCGTTCGAGCCACCGGCGTCCGCTATGCGGTTGGGGGCCGAATGGTCGAAGCGACCGCGAACAGGGACGTCATCCTGACCGCGGGCGCGGTGCAGTCGCCGCAACTGCTGGAACTCTCCGGGATCGGCCAGCCCGAACTGCTGCGCAGTCTCGGAATCGATGTCGTTCGCGATCTGCCCGGAGTGGGCGAGAACTACCGGGACCACTACCTGAGTTCCGTCGTATGGCGGGTCAGGGGCGCGGCGAGAACACTGAACGAGGACACGCGGGGTACTCGCCTGTTGGTCGAGGCGGTGAAATACGCCTTCCGCCGCCGCGGCGTCCTGACGTACACGGCGGGAATCGCCCACGGCTTCGTGCGCACGCGCACCGGAATCGAGACGCCGGACGTGCAGTTCCACTTCGCGCATGCGAGCCACGATGCCAGGCGCCCGCGCGGCACGCTGGAAAAGGAACCGGGAATGACCTGCGCGGTGTGCCAGTTGCGTCCCGAGAGCACCGGTTCGATTCACGTTCAAAGCGCGGACCCCGGCGCGGCGCCGGCGATCCGGCCGAACTTCCTCTCCGAGGAGGTCGACCGCGCCGCCCTCATCGAAGGCATACGCGTCGCCCGGCGCGTGGCGGCCGCGCCGTCCCTGTCGCGCTACGTGGAACGCGAGCTGTATCCCGGCGAGGCCTCGCAGTCGGACGACGAGATTCTCGAATTCTGCCGGCGAACCGGATCGACCGTGTTTCACCCGGTCGGGACCTGCAGGATGGGAGGCGATGCCAACGCCGTCGTCGACGAACGGCTGCGCGTGCACGGCGTCGCGGGATTGCGGGTGGCGGACGCATCGGTCATGCCGACGCTCGTTTCCGGCAACACGAACGCGCCGACCATCATGATCGGCGAGAAGGGCGCGGCGATGATTCTCGAGGACCACGCATGAAGCAACCAATGCGACCGCGTGTGCATCGAGGTGCTGTGGCGCCATCGTGGAGACAGTGCCCATGACCGCGTATCGGGCGCCGACCCGCGACATGTGGTTCGTACTGGAGGAACTCGTCCCCTGGCACGAGATCAATGCGTTGCCGGGGTTCGAGGATGCGACACCGGACCTGGTGCGCGCGGCGCTCAAGGAGGCTGCGGCACTGGCGGAGGAGGTGATCGCGCCGACCAATGTAACTGGAGACCAGGAGGGCGCCCGCCTCGATCGGGACGGGCATGGCGTGCGTGTTCCAACAGGCTTCAGGGAAGCCTTTGAACATTTCCGCGCCGGGGGCTGGACCGGACTCGGTGACAATCCGGACTTCGGGGGTCAGGGCCTGCCCGAACTGCTGGCCGCCGCGGTGTCGGAACTCTGGCAGTCGGCGAATCTTGCGTGGTCGAACTGCTCGGAACTCTCCCACGGGGCGGTGCGCGCGATCGAGTCCCATGCGAGCGATGCCCTGAAGACCACCTACCTGCCACACCTGATCGACGGTTCCTGGACGGGGACGATGAACCTCACGGAGCCGCAGGCGGGGTCCGACCTCGCGCTTATCCGCTGCGGTGCCGTGCCGGAGGGGGACCACCATCTCGTCAGCGGTCAGAAGATATTCATCACGTACGGCGACCACGACATGGCGGACAATATCGTTCACCTCGTGTTGGCGCGCTTGCCGGACGCGCCGCCGGGCGTCCGGGGAATCAGCCTGTTCCTCGTGCCCAAGGTTCTCGTCGAGGCGGACGGCAGCCTCGGTCCCGCCAACCGCGTCAAGGCGGTGTCCATCGAGCACAAGCTCGGCATTCACGGCAGCCCCACCTGTGTCATGCAATACGACCGCGCCGTCGGCTACCTGGTCGGCGAAGCACATCGCGGCCTCGCCTGCATGTTCACGATGATGAACCGCGCCCGTATCGGCGTCGGGCTGCAGGGTCTGGCCGTGGCGGAGCGGGCCTATCAGCACGCGCTGCAGTATGCGCAGGAAAGGGTCCAGGGCAGCCTGCCCGGTGACGACGCACCGGTTACCATCATCCACCACCCGGATGTGCGCCGCATGTTGATGGAAATGAAGGCGCAGATCGAAGCGATGCGCGCGGTGGGATATATCGGTGCCTCGCATCTCGATCGCGCCACGCGCGGAGAGGAGGCGCCACGGTCCCAGGCCCGCGCGGACTTGATGACGCCGATCGTCAAGGGCTGGATCACCGAGACCGGACAGCAGATCACATCCCTCGCGTTGCAGGTGTTCGGCGGCACGGGCTTCGTCGAGGAGACCGGCGCGGCGCAGCACTACCGAGATGCCCGTATCACGACGATATACGAGGGGACCACGGGAATTCAGGCATCCGACCTGGTGGGCCGGAAGATGCTGCGGGACGGCGGCGTGGCGATCCGAGCATGGATCGGTGAGATGCGGAGCATCGAGGGAGATCTCGAGTCGCGCTTGCCCGACCAGTCGGCGGCCTACCGCGCGGGAGTCGACAGATTGGAATCGGCCGTGGACTGGCTGTTCGAAAATGCCGGCAATGACTTCTCGGCGGCGGGTGCCGTGGCCGTCAACATGCTGATGTTGTGCGGTGTCGTCGCGGGGGCCAACGCCATGACGAGGAGTGCCCTCGCGGCTGCGGCGCGCCTTGAGGCGGCGGATGAGGATGCGTCGTTCTTCACCGCCAAGATCGTCACCGCGCGCTTCTACAACACCCACATCCTGCCGCGCGCCGGCGCGTATCTCGCGGCGATACAGGCGGGCCCGGATGCCGTCATGGGTCTGTCCGAAAGGCAGTTCGAACCCGTTCCCCTGCGATAGGGCTTGCGCGTCTTCGAGGTAATGGCTCTGCGGACAAAACGGGGAAACGTCATTTCGACATCGGGACTGTGCCGCACCTTCCAGGTGGGGGAAGCCCGGGTCAGCGCGCTGGATCACGTTGACATCGAGGTCGATGGCGGCGAATTCGTCGCCGTGATGGGGCCGTCGGGGTCGGGGAAGTCGACCCTGATGAATATATTGGGTTGCCTGGACAAGCCTGACGGGGGCGAGTACCGGCTGCTCGGCCAACCGGTGTCCAGCATGGACGACGGACAGCTTTCCGGCCTGCGCAATCGCTATATCGGCTTCGTCTTTCAGAGTTTTCACCTGTTGCCTCGAATGACCGCCCTCGACAACGTCCTGCTGCCGTTAAGGTTCACGCAGGACGACGACGCGGAAAACGAATCGCGGCGCCGGGGTCCGGAACTGCTGGCCCGGCTCGGGCTGCGGGACTGGATGCAGCACCACCCGAACCAGCTCTCCGGCGGCCAACGCCAACGGGTGGCGATCGCGCGCGCCCTGGTGACCGCGCCTTCGCTGTTGCTCGCGGACGAACCCACGGGCAACCTGGACTCCAGAACTTCCCAGGACCTGATGGAACTGTTCGGCGACTTCAACCGGGAGGGTCAGACCATCCTGATGGTGACCCACGAGGAAGAGATTGCCGCGCACGCCCGGCGCGTGGTGCGCATGCGCGATGGCAAGGTGGAACATGATCGCGTACGACGCTAACCCGCAGCCGGCGGAACATCTCCGACTGCTGACGCGCAAGGAAGGGCCGGCGTTACCCCCGTCGCCAGCGTCTCTCCGCAAACGCCGTCGAGCGTCCCTGGCGCCTGTATTGCTGGCGTCCTGCATGGCACCTGCCGATGCGGCGCCGCCCTACCTGACCGGCGTTGTCGAAGATGGCGACGCGCAGATTGTGGAAATGCCCCGTCTGCCGGGTTCGTGGCAGAGAAGCGTTGAGTGGATGGCCCCGGAAGGCAGCACTGTCTCGGTCGGTGACCTGATCGTTCGGCTGAACCCCGGACGCCTGATCGTGCTGGAACAGCAGGCCGCGATCGACCTTGAAAGCAAGACGTATGAGAACGAACGGCGGCAGGTTGAACTGGACCTCGCGATCATGGACGCGGAAACGGCGGTCTTGAGAGAGGAGTCTGCGGTGCGCATCGCTCGGCTCGACGCCGAAGTTCCGCCAACCGCGACGTCTCGGCTGATCCACTCTCGCGCGCAACTCGCCCTCGCCACGGCCGAACAGAGGCTGGAACGCGCGCGTGCCGAACTCGCGGACAAGAAGGCCGAGAATGCGGGTGCGCAGGAGTCGATGGAACTGGGGGTCGCGAGAGCCGAGCTGGAGTCGACGCGCATGCGGGAGGCACTCGAGCGGACGCAGGTGCATGCGACCAAGGCCGGCTTCCTGATCTATGCGGAGAGCGAGTTCACGGGACGCAAGATCTTTCCGGGCGCAACACTCCCGAGTGGCGATCACATCGCGTATGTGGCCAGCCGCGAAGACCTTCGCTTCCGTTTCCGGGTCCACGAGGCCGACATACTCAGGTTCCCCGTGGGCACGGGGATCATTGTCATCGCCGACGCCGTGGCGACGCGACCGGTTGTCGCCACCGTGGACTGGACCTCGAACCAGGCGACGGAGCGCAAGGACTGGAGCCGGGGCGGCTATTTTGACCTCACCGCCGTGCCCGCCGACGGCATGCCCGACGTCTTCATGCCGGGAATGTCGGTCATGGCGGAGCTTGACCAATGACGAACGTCGCATGGAATACACATCGCCGGGGAGCGCGGGCGGCACTGCTGGTGGTCCTGCTCGCGCCATTCGGCGCCGCCGCCGAACAGTGGTTCGAAGTGCAGAGGGCGGATCGCCCGGTGACGGTTGCCACCAGCGGCATCGTCGTGTCGACGGATGTGCTGCACTTCGGCCCGCCGCCGAGCAGCAACTGGCAGACATCCATTGTCGAATTGGCGCAGGAGGGTCAACGGGTTCGGGAAGGCGACCTGCTGGCCCGTTTCGACAGCAGCAACCTGGATGACGATGTCACCCTCCTTTCCGGCCAACTCGAGCAGGAGCGCAACCGGCTCCTGTCCATGGCCGAGAGACAGGACCAGGAGATCGAGGACGAAAGAGTGGCGTTGGCGGCGGCGGAGAGCGCGGCAAGGAAGGCGGACCGAAAGGCCGAACAGCCCGAGGAACTGGTTCCCGGGATCGAGTACCGGAAACTCGTCGAGGAGAAGCGCGTCGCCAATGTTCTCATGCAGCGGGCGCGAGACCGGCAGGCATTGACACTTCGCTTGAGGCAGGCGAGCCAAAGGGAAGTCGAGACCAACGTGCGCCAGTTCGCGATGCGACTCGCGGCGGCGGAAAAGGAACTCGCATCGTTCACCATAAGGGCACCGGGGTCCGGAGTGGCGGTTCTCGGCACGGATAATCAGGGCGACAAGCTGGACGTCAACGCCACGGTGCACCCGGGACTGGTGGTGGTCAGGCTGGCGGACGACAGCCGATTGGCCGTGCAGGCCGAGATTCACGAGCATGCCGCCGCGCGGGTCTCCCCCGACCAGCGGGTGCGGATCGCCATAGACGCGGCCGGAAAGGCGGACCTTGTCGGTCGTGTCAGCGAAGTGGCCAATACCGTTCGCCGTCGCTCGCGCTATTCTCAGGCGATGGTTCGCGACATCAGGGTAGAGATCGAACCGGGACAGCCGGATGTGCTGAGACTCGGCATGTCGGTCCAGATAGAAGTGGAACTCTCGATGCTGAGGCAGGTGCTCGCCGTTCCGGCAACGATGCTCGTGTACCGATCGGGATCGCCGGGCGTGGTGGTGAAAGGGGCGGGGTGGCGGTCGGTGACCCTCGGCGCGCGAAGCGGGGACCTGTTTGTCGTGGAACACGGCTTGCAGGAAGGGGACATGGTGCGCCTGTGACAAGTCGATGGGTATTGCTGGCCGTCCCCGTGGTCCTGTCGGGTTGTGCGGAGTCCTCGAGCGGCCTGCCGACGGTTTCCGCGACCGCGCGCGACCATACGTTCACCGTGCGCGCGAGGGGAGAGGTGGTGCCGGCCGAATCCATTGCCATTCGGATGCCGACCAACGTCGATCTGCGTTTCAACATCACCTGGATGGTGCCGGAGTACTCGGAGGTCAGGAAAGGGCAGGTGGTCGTGCGGTTCGACGAGAGCGAAGTGCGTGTCGAGCGGGAGTCGAGCGTGCTGGCAGTGGTGAACGGCGATCTGGAGATCGAACGCCATGCGCGCCGGAGCGCCATCGACCGCACGCTTATCGGACACGAAACGGAGCGTGTCGACGACGAGACGGACATCGCCCAGACCTACGTGACCGTCGATCCCCGCCTCATGAGTCGAAACGAGTACATCGACGCCCTGGGGGATCTCGAGTTCCTGGGCGTTGAAGATGCGTACTACGCGTGGCGCGCCGTCACGCACGACCAGCGTTCGACCGCCGAGCAGCGCCGTATCGCCAGCGGTCGTCGGGCCAGCCAGGACAAGCTCGACAAGCAGAACTCGGCGTTGTCGCAAATGGAGTTGTCCAGTCCCGCCGACGGTACGTTCGTCTATGCGCGCACGCCCTGGGGCGAGAAGCTCTCCAAGGGCCAGTCGGTGTTCCCCGGCCGGGCCGTGGGTCTGCTGCCGGTGCGCGGCAAGGTGAGGGCGAGGATTTTCGTGCCGGAAATCGATGCGGTGGGGATCGAGCCGGGTCAACCTGTCGCGCTGCGTATCGACAGCGAAGTCGAGCGCGATTTCGCGGCGCGCATTTCCAGCGTTTCGCCGGTCGCCGTTCCCGGCGCCGGAACGATCCGCAGAAGTACTTCGTCGTCGAGGCGGAACCCGACCAGGTGGACCCGGAGGTGATGCGCGTCGGCAGCAGCCTGACGGCGACCATCACGACCGGCACGATTCGAGACGCGTTCCTGCTGCCGGAGCAGGCCGTGTTCTTTGAAGAGGATGTGGCCTTTGTCTATGTCCTGGACAAAGGGGAACCGGTGCCCAGGCGGGTTACCCTCGGACGCCGCAGTCCAACGCTGGTCGAAGTTGCCGGCGGTCTGGTCGCCGGAGAGCGGGTCGCCGTTTCGGTGCCGGGAAGCGCCGGTTGAAGGACCCCGTACGCGTTACCTGGTCCGTGGCGAAGGATTCGAGGACCCCGTCATGACTGAGCGATTCGCGCGCACCGCGATCGGGCGGGTCGAGAGCTTCCGCAAATCCATCGAGTTGTTCGGCAGACACCTCCGTCCGGACATCGGACAGGCGTTCGGTCAACTGGCGCACCACCGTTTGCGCTCGGCGTTGACGTTGCTCGGGATGATTTTCGGCGTCGGTGCGGTGATCGCCATGATCGCTGTCAGCGAGGGGGGACGCCGGGAAGCGCTCTCGATGATCGAGGGAATGGGTGTCAGAAACCTGATTGTCGAAGCGGACGAGCCTTTTGGGGAGGCAATGCGGGACACGCGAAAACACTCGGCGGGGCTTTCGGTTGCGGATGCGCTCGCCATGTCGGAGACGCTGCCCTTCGTCGAGGGCTGGGCGGGCGTTCGAAGCATCAAGGCGTGGGATCTGTTCTCCCATCAAGGGCACGGTCACGCCGAAGTGTGGGCCGTGAGCCCGTCCTACTTCGGGCTGACGCGGCTCGATGCGGGGAAAGGCGAGGTGTTCGATGCCGAAGACGACGAACGGTTCGCGCAGGTCGCGGTGCTTGGCGGAAACGTGGCGAACCGGTTGTTTCCCAGGGGCGGCGCCCTGGGTGAGGTGGTCAAGGTCAATCACCTGTGGCTCAAGGTCGTGGCCGTGCTGGAGGATCGACAGTTGCCCGAGGGCGAGTTCGAGGGTCGCGAGATCGGCGGGGAGAACGACCGCGTGTATCTTCCGCTGCAAACGGGCTTGAGGCGTTTGTCGGGGGATTCCATGGAGCCCGAGCTTGACGAATTGAAGATCGAAGTGTCGGACGAAGTCTCGCCCGCGACCGCGGCGCAAGCCGTGCAACATCTGCTGGACAGGCGCCATGGTGGCCAGAAAGACACGCGGCTGATAGTTCCCGCGCGGCTCTTGGCGCAGCAGAAGCAGACGCAGTGGATCTTCACCATCGTCATGTCCGCCGTCGCCGGCATTTCGCTCCTCGTGGGCGGCATCGGCATCATGAACATCATGCTGGCCAGCGTCATGGAGCGACGTTCAGAGATCGGCCTGCTCCGTGCGATCGGGGCGCGCGAGAAGGATGTTGTGCGGCAGTTCCTGGTGGAAACCGCCGTGATCGCGGTGGTGGGTGCGGCGGCGGGCGTCGTGCTCGGCGTGGTGATGGCTTACGTGATCGCCGCGTTTGCGGGTTGGGCGGTCGCATGGTCGTTGCCGGCCATCGTGCTGGCGGTTGTCGTCTGCGTAGCAATAGCTGTGGGATTCGGCGTATATCCCGCGCTCTCTGCGGCGCGCATGGACCCGGTGGCCGCGTTGCAGTCGGAGTAAGAGCCGACTGTTCTCAGCTTCAGTTCGCGCTTGGGCGGTGGCCCTATCCCGCCAGCCGGCGGTCGAACTCGAAGGCCTGGATCGTGCCGGGAACAACCTTGTCGAAGTCCGCATGGACCGGATTGATCACGACGTTGCGTTCCAATGGGTTCACCGAGCTTGGTGCCATGATCGCCAGGTGCGTCCGAAGCATTTCGGCACCGATCCGCCGGGTGTCGCCGGTGGATGCCGAAACCACGGTTATCGCGTCATCGGGAACGTCGAGGTCCAGGATGCGGTGGTCTGGGAACGTCGATGGGCTGACGAGATTGGCGAGGACTTCCAGTGCCGCCAGCGACGAGTTCTCGCTGCAGTACACGGCGGGCATGCCCTTTGGATTCCATCGGCCACCGTACCTGGAGGCGCCTTCGCCGTTCAACATGTCCTCGACGCTGCGCGCCCGCTCGACCTTGGCGATTCGCCAAACTTTCATGGAACAAACGCCTCCGGGAGCGTCAGCGACCGGGGCGGTTGTTGCATGATCGACGAGCGGGCCCGTTGGGCACTTTCATGTCGGTATTCCGTGCTCCATGCGGCCGATAAGATCTATCACGTCCTCCATGCCGATGGCCGTGTCTGCGCGTTCGAGCGGCGTTTCGCCTCCGAGAGCGGGGTGGGGATGCTTGAGCCATTCAAGCGCGTGGTCCCTGTTGTGGTGGAAGTACGACAGCGCCATGTTGAACACCCTTGCCAGCATGGCAGCCCTGTCCGCCTCCGCCACGGGCAAGACCGCCCGGCTCTTGCGCCGTCGAATCAGGGTCTGACGCGCGACGCCGACGGCCCTTGCGAGTTGCGTTTCCGTCATTTCCAGGGTGTTCTTCAGATCGTCCAGAAAGCTTGCCGGCACACCGTCTCGTATTTCGCCCAGCGTAGGTTGTTTGAGTGACATAAGTGCGCTTCGTTTGTTTGGTCCTCGTCGCATCACTTGTGCCGTTCGGTGCATTAGGGACAAGCCATTGTACCATATGAACGCATGCATTGAGGGCACGTCCGAAGTGCCGATGCTTGGCGAGGCACGGGTTCGGGAGATCGCACCGACTCAACGGCGCTGAACCTCCTGTACGGCGGCCTCCAGCGCGAACACGTGCGGATCCTCGGCGCCCATGTCGCGCAGCGCCGCGGCCAGCTCCAGCAAGTAGTCCACATTCCTGCCGCTCGGTCCAGCCGATCCCTGGATGTGACGCGCCATCTCCTTGAGCGGCGCGTCTCCCAGGAAAGCAAAGTTGTCGACAGGCGCGATATAGACGACGCCATCCACGTTCTCCCCGCTGGCGAGTGCCAGGCTGACCGGGACGCGGTCGTAGCCGTTCTTCTCCCGGTCATCGAGGTGGTCGAATACTTGCGATTCCACGCGGTACGCCACGCCAGCGCATGTCTCATGCGGCGACCGCACCAACGTGACGACCCTGCCGGGCGCCTCGGGGAGGCCGCGGTGATCGTGGGAGCCCTGCCAGAACCGGCGCGCCCAGCCGGCCAGCATCGCCGGTTGCCGTTCCAGCCACGGGAAGTCGGCTCGCCATATGAGGGAGCCGTAGCCGAATACCCATGCCGACCCGTCCATCCGGCAGCTAAACGATGCGCGATCCGCGCCTGCCCCAGTATTCGTCTCTCAACAAGCGCTTGTAGAGCTTGCCGGTGGGTAGCCTGGGAAGTTCGTCCCGGAAGTCGATCGCCTTCGGGCACTTGTAGTGCGCAATGTTGTCCCGGGTGTAGGCGATGAGTTCCGCTTCCAGTTCGGATCCGGGCGCGACGCCTTCGACGGGTTGGACGACCGCCCGCACTTCCTCGCCCATTTCCTCGTTCGGCGCCCCGATGACCGCCACGTCGAGGACCTTGGGATGGAGAATAAGCGCGTTCTCGATTTCCTGCGGATAGATGTTCACGCCGCCGGAGATGATCATGTAGGTGGCCCGGTCGGTGAGGTACAGGAAACCGTCGTCGTCGACGTGGCCGACGTCGCCCAGCGTGGTCCAGTTGGAATGGTCGGCATGCTGCGCCTCCCTGGTCCTCTCCGGGTCCTTCAGGTACTCGAACGGCGGCGTGGGCATCTCGAAGTAGATCTGTCCAGTCTCTCCTGCGGGCAGTTCTGTGCCGTCGTCGTCACAGATGTGGATGATGCCCATGATGGGCTTGCCCACGGTGCCCGGGTGTTCGAGCCACTCGTCCGGTCCCGTATGGGTGAACCCGTTGACCTCGGTTCCGGCGTAGTACTCGTAGATGATTCGCCCCCACCAGTCGAACATCTGCTCCTTGACCGCCGGCGGGCAGGGCGCGGCGGCATGGATCGCGACCTTGTGCGAGGACAGGTCGTAACGTCGGCGCTCCGACTCTTCGAGTTTCAGCATGCGCGAGAACATCGTTGGAACCCACTGGCTGTGGGTGACCTCGTACTCCTCGATTGCCTGCAGGGCATGCGCCGGATCGAAGCGCGGCATGTACACGACCGTGCCGCCGAGCGATTGCGTGGCCGCGCTGAAACTCAGCGGTGCCGCATGATAGAGGGGCGCTGGAGAAAGGTATACGGCGTTCTTGTCGAATCCCCACAGCGTGCTTTGCAGGGCGCGCGCCGGTCCCGCGTCCTCGGAGATGGAGGCTTCCGGCAGGGGTCTCAGGATGCCCTTTGGCCGGCCGGTGGTGCCAGAGCTGTATAGCATCACGCCTCCCGTCGGCTCCTCCGCCAGGGGCTCGGCGGGACAGTCCGCGATGGCCTCCTCGAAGTCCTGGTAGCCATCGACGGCGCCATCGAGCATGAGCCAGGTGTGACAACCGGGCGCGAACTTGTGGAGATTGCCTGCCACGTCAGCCCGAGCGCGGGTCGTGATGAGCACCTGCGATTCGGAGTTGTCGAGGATATAGCCAGCCTCTTCGTCGGTGAGGTGTCGGTTGACTGTCGTCAGATAGAGGCCGGATCGCAGCGCGGCCCACACGACGTCGAACCAGGCGAGATGGTTCTCGGCGAAGATCGACACATGGTCGCCCCGCCTCAGGCCCTTGTCGAACAGGAACTGCGCGAGCTGGTTCGATCGGTCGTTCAGTTCGCCATAGGTCCGGGTCGCGCCGGTCGAACTGTCTATTGCCGCGGGTTTGTCGGGAAAGACCTTTGCCCAATTTCCTGGGTACATGCTGCCGCCCGTCGACCTGTTGAGTAAGGTGCCAGATTGGCAAATGTGCCGTGGTTCGGCAACATGATCGGTGAGCCAGGCTTAGCGGCTTCCTTCGACCCGGGGGGGTTGCGACGGACCGAGTTCCCGCATGGCTTCGTCGGTCGTGAGATAGAGGTTGCCTGACAGTTCCTCGGCGAGGCTCGTCGATTCGAGTTGGTCGCGAACCGGGCCTTTCACCTCGGACAGGTGCAGCGCGATGCCAAGACCTCCAAGCGTATGGTTCAGGCGGCGCAGCATTTCGAGGCCCGTCGTGTCGATGAAGTTGATGGCGCTGCAGACCAGTACGACGTGACGCGCTTCCCCGTGACGCTCCACGATCGCGAGCACCTGGTCCTCCACCTGGTTGGCGTTGGCGAAATAGAGGTTTTCGTCCGGACGGACGGCGGCGACATGCGGAAACGTCTCGGTCGCATACCGATCGACATTGCGGAAATGGACCGAGTCGCCGAGCCTCCCCACCACGGCGATGTGCGGCCTGCTGGAGCGATGAATGAACAGCACGACGGCGGCGCCGACACCGAGCAGCAGACCGGGCGTCACGCCGAGCAGCAGCACCCCGCCCAGCGCGAGGAAGTGCACCACCACGTCCCCGGGAAAGAAGCGCCAGTGTTCCCGCAGCATCGAGAAGTCGATGATCCCGACGATGGCCCCGATGATGATCGCGGCGAGTGTCGCGTGCGGCAGGTTTTCGAACAGCGGCGTCAACCACAGCAGCGTTGCCGCGATCACCGTCACGCACACCAGCGCGCTGACCGGTGTCCGCGCGCCGGCGGCGACGTTGACGCTCGACTTGGAGAAGCTGCCTGCGACGGGATAGGCGCCGGTGAACGCCGCGCCGACGTTGGCGGCGCCGAGGGCGACGAGTTCCTGCGACGCGTCGATGCGGCGGCGCTGCCTCGACGCCAGCGTCGTGCCGATGGAAAAGCTCTCGATGTAGGTGACCAGCGCAATCAT
The DNA here is from genome assembly GCA_965203615.1 of Candidatus Azotimanducaceae bacterium. Lineage (GTDB taxonomy): Bacteria > Pseudomonadota > Gammaproteobacteria > Pseudomonadales > Azotimanducaceae > VXNE01. The sequence goes on along the minus strand of OZ241900.1, from coordinate 789,754 downwards.
CGCGGCTGCGGGCGCGAGGTCCAGCCAAAGCGTCAGGTCCAAGGGGGGCGGGGCGAACTCGGGCAGCCCGGCCGGCACGAAACCCACGGTGTCGACGCTGAGTCCGAAGATCGCAACGGCGCCGGTGCCCGCGATGGCAACGATCATCGGACCGGTCCGACTGACCGGATGGTCGCGGTCGCCTACCATCAGACCCGCGTAACGCCGGACAAGCCAGACGCCGGCGAGACTTGCGACACCGATGCCGACCGCGACGGGATCGAGGTTGCCGATGCCGGAGAGGATCTGGGCAAGCCGGTCCGCCGCGCTGTCGCCGCGGTCGATCGAGATGCCGGTGAAAGCGGGCAGTTGGCTGATGATGATCAGGATCGCCGCGGCGTTGACGAACCCCGTGATCACGGGATGGCTCAACAGGTTGACGATCCCGCCCATCCTGAGGAGCCGCAGCAGGAGGAGCAGGATGCCGACCTGCAGGCAGACGATGGTGGTGATACCGAGATACGCGTCCGAATGCGCGGGTGCGTGCTCCCCCACGGTCGCCGCCACCATGAGGGCGGCGATCGCGACGGGACCGACGATGAGTTGGCGTGAGGAACCGAGCACGGCATAGATCACCATTGGCGCGAGGCAGGCATAGAGTCCGGCCTGCGCCGGCAACCCCGCCAGGAACGCGTAAGCGACCGCCTGTGGGACCGTCACGACGCCGAGCACCAGGCCGGCCACCAGGTCGTAGCCGAAATCGACGCGGCGGTAGCCGTGCAGCGTATCGATGATCGGCACGGCGCGGGTCCAGCTTTTCATGCGGACGGGCGCTTCGAATCGCTGACGATGCTCGCCGGCATGGATCTCACTCGGTCGCCCCTTCTTCGCCCCAGGCGTGTCGCATCTGGATGAACGCGAACGAGGCGGTCCAGGCGATGAATACGAGACCCGCGATCGCTTCGGCGGCCGTGACGGCCCGCAGCGCCCCGAGCGGCACCAGGTCGCCTATGCCGAGCGTGGTATAGGCGGAGCCCGAGAAATACATGTGGTCGAGAAACGTTTCAGCGCCTTGCACCGATCCAAAAGCTGTGCCCGACAGCGAAGCAAAGACGCCGGCGAACACGCCGATTTCGACGAAATGCACGAGGATCAGACCGGCCACCATCACCGGCACTCCGTGGCGGCGGTGATGCAAGGTGCGGGCGCCCAGGAACCGCAACGTTGCATAGTGGATTGCCACGCAGATGGCCGAAGTCACCATGGCAATCAGGTAGGCGATGCCTTCGATCATGTTCGGCTCTTGGCTGCTGGGGTTCGGCATCCATTCTAGGCGGTTCGAGGATATCTCGCGCCCTCAAGTCACTTGTGTCCGTGGGCCGACCTCGCTCGAACGATCACCTCCCGCGGGATTTCCCTCGCGGCATTTGACAGTCCTATGGCCGACGGTAAGATACGCGGTCGCCAGCGCGGGGTGTTTAGCTCAGTTGGGAGAGCGACGGCCTTACAAGCCGTAGGTCGCAGGTTCAAGCCCTGCAACACCCACCACGCACGTACGGAGCGGTAGTTCAGTCGGTTTAGAATACTGGCCTGTCACGCCAGGGGTCGCGGGTTCGAGTCCCGTCCGCTCCGCCATCCACCATATATAACCCATTGAATCCAAAATATTTTTTCGGAGTCATGGGCTTATAAAAGCATTTCAGCTAGCGCTTTCGCCCGTGAGCCGTCCCGCGGGCGCGGATTCCGCATCGCCGCCGCCCCCCGAGCCGCCGGGCGATGGTGGCGATGAAGCGGCGTACTCGACCCACGATCCCGACCTCATCCCCACCGGCTTGTAGCCCCGGTTGAAGAACACCCACGAGCGGTTCTTCTGGAACTGCATGCCGTAGGGGAACAGCATCCCGAGCGCCCCGGCCTCCATCAGCACGCGGAGCCTCTCCAGGTACGCCGCCATGTTCTCCTCCGACGCGCACGGATTCGAGGTGGTTCCGTAAAGGTCGGCGGAGTCGTCGGCCCGCGGTGTGCCCCCATCCACGAGCCACTCCGGACAGCAGAGCTTACCGGGTCGGCCGCTGGGTGCGCAAGGTCGCCTCGGACGTGAAACCTGGCGGTGTGGTGTCGGTGCTGTCGAAGGTGTTGCGCCCGTGACGCGGGCGGCGCGCGGCCGCGTCAGGCGGCCCTGACGTCGATCGCGATGCGCCGGCCGAGGGCGCGTAGCGCCTTGCCGATCCGGTCGGGAGAGGTGCCGTGGCGGGGATCGAGCAGCCGCCGCACGACCTTCTCGTCGACCCCGAGCGACGCCGCGAACGCGACGCGGGTGAGGCCGCTGTCGCGGAAGGCGATGGCGAGGGCGGCCTTGGCCGCGATGCCCGGGGGCACCGCGACTTCGCGTTCGCCGGGCTCGGCGCTGGTGGGCTCCGGGATGGGGTCGCCGTCGTCGATGCGTCCGGCGAGCGCCTCGGCGAGCGCGTCGGCGGCGGCGGTCAGCGCCGTCTCGGCGTCCTCGCCCGAGGTGAGGCACTCCGGCAGGTCGCGGAACGAGACGACGATCTCGCGGGGTCCGGCGGCGGTCAGCGCGGCTGCGTAGACGAATTGCATGGGGTCTCCTCGTTGTCTCAGCGGAGGTCGGCGGGGTCGAGCCCCAGTTGCCGGGTCATCGCCGACTGCAGGCCCGGGCCGATGTCCTTGCGCCGGTCCTTGACGACCGTCTTGCGGTCGCCGTAGTACAGCATGACGTGGCTGCCCCGGCCGCGCTTGGCGTCTACCCGGACCGGCACGTCGCGGCGGCGCCCGAGCGCGGTGACGCGGTCGATGAACTCTTTTCCGTTCACCGGCGGATGATCGGACAATAGTGTCCGAAGCGCAAGCGGCGTGCCGTCGATGGCGGTCGGGCCGCAAGGGCCGCGCCTTCGCTGGCGCGGCGGAGGACCTCCTAGGAGGTGAGGAACGGGGGCAGCGCGCCGTTGCCGTCGGGGTCGGCCGCCGGAGGCTGCTCCTCGGTCGCGGATTCCGCCGTGGCCGTGGCGCCCGGCGCGTCCGGGGCCCCGTCGCCCGTTGCGGGCTCGGCGTCCGTCGGGTCGTCGGCGGTCTCCGGGGCGGGCTCGGCGTTGTCGCTCGCGGCAGCGTCCGGGGTCCCGCTGGCCGCGGCTTCGGCGTCGGCCGGGGAGAACCCCGGGGGCAGCCAGCGCACGGCGGCGGCGTCCGTCTCGGCGTCGCGCGCCGGGTCGTGGCGGAACGCCTCGGCGACGGCCGCGACGAGGTCCTTCTTCTTCAGCCCGCCGTGCCTGGAGGCCCAGTCGTCGCCGAGCGTTTCCGAAGCGGCGCTGAGGATCAGCGCCTTGCTCATGCGGTTCCAGACCAAGTCCGCGTCGAACGGCTGGGCGCCGATCGCCCCGAGTTCGGCGGGGAAGTCGATGTCGAGGTCGCGGATCGCTTGCTCGTGCGCGCCGGAGGCGTCCCGGTCGTCGGCCAGGCGCGGGATGAAGAGCGACGCGACCGCGTGCGCGAGGACGCTGGCGCGGTCGTCGTCGGGCAGCGCGCGGTAGGCGCGGAACGACGCCGCGGCGTCCTCCTCCGCCAGCCAGCCGAGATCGACCGCGGGCACCGGGTCGAGGTGCTTCATGGTCTCGCTCGCCTTCATGGCGTCGGACGCGTAGACGCCCTCGTGCTCCCGGCGGATGGCGAGGATGGGCGACTCGTAGCGGTCCTCGCGGTGGCCGAAGCCGACCATGCGCGCCAGCACGAACCCGACGAGGTCAACCTTCACGGAATTCGCGGCTAGTCCGCACCCCCGTCCGGCCGCCGGCGCCGGGGCTCGGAGCCGGAGCGGGCGAGCCAGAGCCCCTCGGCGAGCGGCTCGCTCGCGGCCCCGACCGCGGCCCGGCACGCTTGCTCGCGCCGGTCGAGGCGCGCGCCGGCCGCCTCGCTCAGCGCGGGCCGCTCCGCCTCGGCGGCCGGGCGGAACACCAGCGCGACGATGCGGGGCCGGTCCTTCAGCGCCTGCAGCGTGCGCCGCGCGCCGGCGGCGCGAAGCGCCACTGCCGCGAGCTTGGCCGCCGCCGCCAGCGGCGCGAACCGCGCCCGCTGCGCCGGGTTCACCGGCGCCGTGGCGATGCGCCCGAAGGGCTCGGCGCGGCATAGCCGCGCGAGCGCGTCGAGCACCGGGCGGGGCCGATCGGCGAGGACCTCGAACTCTACGGTGAGCACATCCGCGCCGAGCGCGAAGATGCGCTCGAGCGCCGCCGGCGTCAGGCTGTCGCGGACCGCGGCGCGCTCCAGTCCCGCCGGGCCCGACATCCATCCCGCCAGCGCCGGCAGCACGCGGCTTTTGCGGTACGCCATCGTCGAGCGCACCTGGTCGCGGTGCCGGCGCAGCAGCACCACGACCAGGGTCCGCACGCCGCCGCGGGCCAATTCCGCGACCTTGGCGAGCTGCGGGTCCGGCCAGGCGGTGTCGGCGACGTCGAGCAGCATCGCCCCCGATCCGCGCAGTTCCCCGAGCGCGCGCGCCAGGCGCCGCGGCGAGCGGTAGTAGTGGGCCTCCTTGATCTCGGGCGCGCAAAACGCCGGATGGGCGTTCAGCGCCCGGTACAGGAACGTGCTGCCCGAGCGGCTCGGACCGACCGCCAGCACATAGTCGTAGGCGGCCCGCGCGCCGGGCGCGTCCGCGTCCGGTTCCCCGCCGCGCGCGGGCGGGCGCCGCGGGCTCACCGCGCCTCCCGTTCCGGCGCTTGCGGCGGCAGCGGCGCCTCCATCGGGTCGAGATTGGGGGCCAGCACGCGCGAGCGCGCCAGGTGGCGCTCGGCGCGCGGCGCGTATTCCGGGCGGGTGGCGGCCACCTTCAGGTACAGCCGCGCCAGCGCGTGGTGCAGCACCCAGCTCTCCGGCCGGGCGGCCAGCGCCGCGCCGGCCTCGGCGTCGGCCAGCGCGAGCAGGCGCGCCGCCTCGCCGGGCTGGTGCGCGGCCAACACCTCCCAGTTCAGCGCCAGGTTGTTGAACAGCACCACCCGGGGACCGCCGGCGAGCGGCTCGAACGCGCCGATGGCGCGCCGGAGTTCGGCGATGAACGGCCCCCCGTGATCGGCGCGCCACATTGCGCGCGCCCCTGCGTGGATGGCCGCGCTGGAGGCGATCGAGGCCCCGGCGAGCGCGAGCGCCCCCGCCGCCACGGCGGCGCGCGCGCCGGCCGGGACGCGCTTCGGGCGCGGCGCGCGGTCCAGCCACCCGCGCAGCCGCGCCGTCAAGCGGCCGGCTTGCGGGGCATCGCCGCGCAACGCGGTCTCCAGGCGCGCCAGGAACCCGAGCAGCAGCATGTGCTGAAGCCAGCTCTCGGCGCAGTAGAACGAGGTCTGGGCCTGCACGAACCACCCGGCCAGGGCGGCGGCCGCGAACACCGCCAGCGCGCGCCGCCTCGCATCCTTGACGTGCCGCGCCGCGCGCAGCGCCACCCGCCCCGTCAGCGCCCACAGCGCGAGCCAGGCCGCCAGGCCCAGCGCGCCCTTGCCGACCGCCTCTTCCAGCGCCAGGTTGTGCGCGTGGTACTGCACCCGCGCGCGCTCCGGCGGCGCGGAGATGTGGCGGGCCGAGGCCGCGTAGTGGTTCTCCGGGCCCCAGCCGAGCAGCGGGCGCTCGGCGAACGCCCTGGCGCCGGACTCCCAGATGCGCGCCCGGTTGCCCGCGGTGAACCGCACCCACGCGCCGCTGGTGGCGCGCTCGATCATCACGTTGCCGCCGCCCAGCGCCGGGCGCTCGAACGGTTCGGCCCGGCCCGTGTCCGCATTCGGGGCGCCGCCACCGCCGCCCGCCGCGACGGCAAGCGCGAGCGCCAGCCCGCCCGCCGCGAGCGCGCCGAGCCCGGCCAGCCCCAGCGAGCGCGCGCGCCGCGCGCGCCCGAACAGCGCGTAGAGCAGGCAGGCGCCGCCGAGTCCCGCCGCGAGCCCCAGCAGCGCCCCGAGCGAGCCGGTCAGAGACAGGCCCGCGAGCGAGAAGGCCGCGGTGGCGGCCCAGAACAGCCGCGGTCCCCAGCCGTCTCCCTGCGCGGGCCGGGGGGCCGGACGCGCGCGCGCCTTCGCCCGCCGGCGAGCCTTCCCCTTCCGGGATCCGCGCGCGGGCCGCGCCGTAGCGGGCGCGGGCGCAGGCGCGCAGCACGAGCGCACCAGAAAACCCGTCGCCAGCAGCGCGATGGCCTGCAGGTACGCGCCGAGCAGGATCGGGTTGCCGGCGCTCGCCCCGATCCGCGGCCAGTGCCCCTCCTGCGCCGGCACCGGCAGCGGCAGCTCCGGGGCGGCATAGCGCAGGACCGCCATCACAGAGACGGCCAGCCCCACGGCCAGGTTGATGTTGAGCAGCCGCGTCCAGTCCCGTCCGGTGCGCGCCACCGATGCCACGACCAGGGCGAACGCGGCCCAGTGCGCGGCGTTCACGAGCCCCTGCATGTTGTCGTAGTTCGACCACCAGCTCATTCCGGGGTCGACCCCGAACCAACCCGACAGCGCGGCGACGGCGAGCCCCGCGCCGAGCAGCGCGAGCAGCGCGCTCGGCGGCGGGCGCCAGCGCGGGCGCGCGAGCGCCAGCACCGCCCACAGCGCGAACGCCGCCGCGATCAGCACCCGCGCCCAAAGCGCCTTGCCGACGCTGAACGGGTAGAGCGTCCAGGGCGCGGTCACCAGCGGGGTCAGCAGAACGAGCGCGACGGCCGCGCGGATCGGCCCCAAGAGCAGCCGCTCCGGGTCGAACCGCGGCGCGCTCATCGCTCGCGGGCCCGCCGCGGCGCCAGGGTCCGCGCGAGGCAGCGCGCCAACAGCTTCAGGTCCAGCCAGGGGCCCATCGCGGCGATGTAGCGGTTGTCGCAGCGCAGCTTGAGCGCCGGGTCCTGCCAGCTCGCGCCCTCGGCCTGCGCCAGCCCGGCCAGGCCCGGGCGCACCCGCAGGCGTTCGGCGAACCCCGGCACCTCCCGTTCGATGCGCGCGGCCAGTTCCGGGCGCTCCGGGCGCGGTCCCACCAGGCTCATCTCGCCGCGCAGGATGTTGACCGCCTGCGGCAGCTCGTCGAGGTGGAAGCGCCGCAGCAGCCGCCCGGCCCGGGTGATCCGCGCGTCGCCCGCCGCCGTCCACACCGGACCGGTCCCGGCCTCGGCGCCGACGCGCATGGTGCGGAACTTCAGCATCCGAAACACCGCGCCGCCCCGCCCGAGCCGGGCCTGGCGGTACAGCGCCGGGCCGCCGTCCTCCAGCCGCACGGCGAGCGCGATCGCGGGAACGAGCACCGCCCACAACGGCGCCAGCAGCACCAGCGCGAGAACCAGCAGGGCGATGTCGAAGGGCCGCTTGTAGCCGCCCCGCGGCGCCGATGCGGCCTGTCGAGGCGCGGGCGCCGGTCCGGCGGCCGATCGCGAGCCGATGCCGCGAAGCCCGCTCATGGCGCCCCGCCGTCTCCGGCCCGCGGCGCGGATCCCCCAGCTCTCGCCCGCGCCCGCGTGAACGCCAGGGCGGTGGCAACCGCCGCGTCCAGCCCGTGTCGCGCCCGCCACCCGGGCAGGCGCGCGATGCGCTCCGGCGCCGCCACCGACGCGGCCACGTCGCCCGGCCGCCGGGGCCCCTCGCGCACGTCGAGCCGCGCGCCCGAGGCCCGCTCCACCGCCGCCAGCACCTCGCGCACCGAATGGCCCCGCCCGGTGCCGACGTCCGCGGTCAGGCTCCCCGACCCGCGCCGAAGCGCGGCGAGCGCCGCCACGTGCGCCGCCGCCACGTCGCTCGCATGCACGTAGTCGCGCACGCAGGTGCCGTCGGCGGTGGCCCGGTCGGCGCCGAACACCGTGACCGCCCGGCGCAGGCCCAGCGCCGCCTCCGCGGCCACCTGCACCAGCCCGTGGCCGCGCCGCGGCCCGGCCCGCAGCCCGAAGTCCGCGCCCGCGACGTTGAAACAGCGCAGCACCGCGCAGCTTCGCCCCGGCGCCGCGAATGCCGAGCGCGCGCGTTGTTCGGTCGCGCGCTTCGCCGCCCCGTAGGCGCCCGCCGGTCCGGCCCCCGAACCGTGCGCCGCCGCGCTCGAGGTCAGCACAAGGCGGCGCACGCCGAGCGCCGCGCAGGCCTCCACGAACGCCGCGCTGGTCGCCGCGGCCGCGGCGATGCGCTCCGGCGGCGCGTCCATCGCCGACGCATCCGCCAGGTGCACCGCCGCCGCGATGCCGTGGCGCGCGACCGCCGCCGCCACCGCATCGCGGTCGCCCGCGTCCCCTTCGATGAACTCCACCCCGGCGGGCACCGCCGCGCGACGCCCGCCCGACAGGTCGTCCAGCACCACCGCCCGGCAGCCCGCCTCGACCAGCGCCAGGACCACGTGGCTGCCCACGTAGCCCGCGCCCCCGCTCACCAGCACCGCCGGTGCCCGCCCCGCGTCCATGCCCGCGACCGGGACCGGGCTCAGCCCGGCCCGCGCCGCAGCGCCAGCGGGCGCACCGCCCGCCACAGCGCCGGCAGGCGCAGCAGGCGCGCCGTCGCGCCGGCCTCCAGCGACCACAGAGCGCGCCGCGCCCGCGCCGGCAGCGTGCCGGGGGGACGCCGCGCCGGGGCCGCGCGCCGCGCCGTCGCGATGCCCGGTCGCCGCGCCGCCACCGCCACGCGCGCGTCCTCGAAACCGCAGCCGGTGAACTCCAGGTCGGATGCGTACAGCGATTCCACCAGCCGCCGCGTGGCGCCGTCGTAGTACGACGCGTAGCGCCGGGTGCGCGCCGCGCCGGACCCGTTCCCCGAATCGCGATCCCGCGGAAGCGGCGATGCCGGCAGGCCCAGGAGCTCCGCAAGCCGCGCGAAGTCCGCGTCCAGGCGCCCCACCGAGCCGACGAACGACAGCGGCGCGGCGTTCGCCCGCGGCACCCCGAACAGCCGCGCCGGGTTGCAGTCCGGCACGAACGCGGTCTGCGGCCACAGGTGGTCGGCCGACCAGCCGAGGTCGCCCAGCCGCACCCCGCCGGGCCCGTACGCGCGGTCGCGCCGCGCCCGGAACGCCGCCGACGCCTCGCGCCCCCAGCAGGGGCCGAAGTCGGCCAGAAGCTCCGCGCTGAACTCGGCGAACCCGCGCAGGCTCGCGAGCCCCCCGGCGGCGTCCGCGCCGCGCTCGCGCGCCACCCGGCGCAGGTCCAGCCACAGCGAGACGAACCGCTCGTACGGGTTGCGCAGGAAGGTGAACGTGAAATAGTCCGGATACAGGTTCATCGCCTGCGCCGTGCCCGGAAGGCGCCGCGACATCGGCCCGCCGTGCCACGCCGGACGGAAGCTCGGGCGCCCACCGCCGTGCGCCGCGAACCACTCCAGCACGCTCGTGCTGGCGCACTTGGGCACCTTGACGTAGATGCAGCGGTGGCGGTGCGAGATCATCGTCCCGGGCGCGAAAATAGCGTGATCATGGCGAAATACTACCCGGTTCCATGGCCGGGTTCGCCGGAGAGACTGCCGTACGCTTACGGCCGCCTGCCCTCCGGCAATGATTCACACATGAAAATAGGAATTTCTCACATGGAACGTTTATGAACGCATATTGAAAGGACGCGCGCCCTGTGGCATCGTGCCGAAAGGCCTTTCTGCATCTCGAATCGGAGGCGTAATCGCAGCCGCCGCGCGCGGGTCGCCGCCCTCCGGCATTTGCCGAACCCCCCGCCGGGCGGGGCGTTCGGTTGGAGCATGCGGGCCGGGAGCGAAGCGCGGCGCAGCGATCGGAGAACGGCATGCGGACCTCGGCGGAGCGCGCTTCTTTCGGCGGGAAAGAGACGAAAAATCAACGGCTTGAGGTACACAGCGCCGCAAGGCCGGTGTATAATCTAGCCCAGCGGCCCAGCGGCCCAGCGGCCCAGCGGCCCAGCGGCCCAGCGGCCCAGCGGCCCAGCGGCCCGAGTTGTCTCTGGTGGCAGGCCGCTCCCTCGATTAGGTTCCCCGCGGCCTGACGCCCACGCCGGGCGCGCCCGCGCCCGCCGCCTCTCCACATCGCTTCCCGTCCTGGCGTTTCTGGCCGGGATGCTCTCGCTGTTCGCCGCCGCGCCCGCGGAGGCGCAGACCACCACCGTCTGGTCCGCCACGCTGAACGTGAAATCGGCAACCGGTAGAGGCTGCAACAATGGTCATAGCACCACCGCCAATAAGTGCTCGACCGCCGCCACCCTCAGCGACGACGATTTCACCCATGGAGGCACCACCTATACGTTCGCCGGGATCTTGGCCAACCCGCCAGGCCGGACAAACTTGGAAGTGTGGTTCTCCGGTCTCACTGGCGCTGCCGCCAAGACCGCCCTCACCGGGCTGACGCTGAACGTCGTCGGCACTTCCAACTCCTACGTCATCGCCGACGCCACGACGAGCGGCGCTTGGATGATCTGGTCGAACAACCCGGGCTGGAGCGTCGGGGACACGGTCTCGCTGAGCCTGACGGAACCGGGGTCCCCCACCGAGGACGCCACCCTGTCCGCCCTGACGGCGAGCGCGGGCACCAGCGCCGCGGGCGCGTTCTCGGCGCTGACGCTCGACCCCTCGACCTTCTCGGCCTCCGTCACCGCCTACACGGCGACGGTGCCGGTCACGACGACGCACCTCAAAATCACCCCGACGGTCAACAACGCAAGCGCCACCGTGAAGGTGGGCAAGGGGTCGAGCCTGGCGACGGTGACCAGCGGCACCGCGAGCGCCGCCATCCCGCTGTCGATGGGAGAGAACGCCGTCACGGTCGAGGTCACCGCCGCGGACGGCACCACGACGAAGACCTACACCGTGACGGTCACGCGGGCGAACGTGCCCGCCGCCCCCGCGAACCTGAAGGTCAAGCCGCGCAGCCAGCAGCTGAACCTGTCCTGGACCGCGCCCTCCGGGACGCTCACCGGCTACGACGTGCACTACACCTCGGCTGTCGCGGGCACGGTCGCGGACTCCGCGGCGGCCTCGGGCAGCGACGCGTCGGCGGCCTGGGTGGCGGTCTCGCGCACCGAGACCTCCCCGCCCACGGCCGCGCAGAACATCACGGGCCTGGCCAACGGCACCGCCTACCGGGTGCGGGTGCGGGCGACGAACGCCGTCGGCGACGGCGTCTGGGCGTTCGGGAGCGGCACGCCGTCGCTGCCCGCGATCACGCTCTCGGCCTCCCCGAACCCGGTGCCGGAAGGCCAGGCGGTGACGGTCACGGCGACGGCGTCGCGGCCGCTTGCGAGCGCCGCGACGATTCCGGTGACGATCTCCACGGCCGCGCCGAACACGGCGGAGTCGGGCGACATCGGCGCGCTGGCCTCCATCACCATCGCCGCCGGCGCGGTGTCGGGCTCGGGCGAGATCGCGACGAACAACGACGCGGGCGAGAACGACGAGAGCTTCACGGTGTCGCTGGGGACGCTGCCGACGGGGGTCGTCGCGGGCAGCCCGTCCTCGGTGCGGATCACGATCGCGGACGACGAGGGCCGGCCGAAGGTGCGGCTGTCCGCCGCGCCCAACCCGGTCCCGGAGGGATCGCGGGTCACGCTGACGGTGACGCTGTCGGAGCCGCTCGCGCGGAGGCTGTCGGTGCCGCTGACGCTGCGGCGGGGCACGGCGGAGAGGACCGATACCGGAACCCGGGACTTCATATCGATCGGGGCCGGCGAGACCAGCGCCACGGGCACGATCTCCACCAGGCACGACGCGGACGCGGACGACGAGACGTTCACGGTGTCGATCGGGCGACTGCCCACCGCCGACGCGCTGGTGGGAAGTCCGTCGTCGGTCCAGATCACGATCGAGGACGACGAGACCGCGGTGTCGCTGTCGGCCTCGCCCGCCACGGTGGCGGAGGGCCAGGCGGTGACGGTCACGGCGACCCTGGCCGAGGCGCTCTCGAGCGACGTGGCGGTGCCGCTGAGACAGCGGCGGGTGACGGCCGAAGCGGGCGACTACAGCGCGCTCTCCTCCATCGCCATCGCCGCCGGCCAGACTTCGGGCACGGGGACGATCACCGCGAACCAGGACGCCGACAACGACGACGAGGCGTTCACGGTGCTGTTCGGCGCCTTGCCCTCGGGCCTGGCGGTCGGCGACCCCGGTTCGGTGCGGATCGTCATCGACGACGACGAAACGCCGTCGGTGTCCCTGTCCGCCGACGAAGCGGTGCTGGAGGGCGACGCCGGAACGGTGACCGCGCGCCTGTCCTCCTTGCTCCCGGGCGCGGTGACGATTCCCGTGACGGTGACCGCGGGCACGGCGGAGTCCGGCGACTACAGCCTGCCGTCCCCGGTCAGCATCGCGATCCCGGCCGGGCAATCCAGGGGCACATTGACGATCCGGACCAACCAGGACGCCGACCAGGACGACGAGACGCTGACGGCGGCGCTGGGCTCGCTGCCGTCGGAGGTCACCGCGGGCAGCCCGTCCTCGGCGGTCGTGACGATCGTCGACGACGAGGGCCGCCCGTCGGTGTCGCTGTCGGCGCCCGGCAACGTGGCGGAAGGCTCCAGCGTGGCGTTGACGGCCACGCTCACCGAGGCGCTGGCCGTGGCGGTGACCATCCCGCTGAGGTACGGCATCGCCGGGGAAGGCAAGGCCGAGGACACCGCCGAGCCCGGCGACTACGAGACGCCGGCGGGCATCCGCATCGACGCCGGGGACACCACCGGACAGGTCGGCATACAGGCGAACCAGGACGACGACGGCCACGGCGAGCGGTTCACGGTGTCGCTGGACAGCGCCGACCTGCCGCCGTATGTGCGGGCCGGCAGTCCGGCCTCGGTGGAGATCGATATCGTCGACGACGAGACCTCCACCGTGACGCTGCGGGCGATCGACGCCTCGGTGGCGGAGGGCGAGGAGGCGAGATTGTCGCTGGTGTTCTCCCGGCCGGTGCCGGCGTCGTCCGGCGGGTTGGGGGCGGACATCCTGGTCCGGGTGAGCGGGATCACCACCGAACACGACCCCGACGAGGACGAGGATGTGCGGGAAACCACGATTCTGGTCCGCGTCCCCGCCGGGGAGACCTCGGCGGAGTTCACGGTGCAGACGTACCGCGACACCGACCCGGACGACGAGCGGTTCCGGGTCCATCTGGAGCAGGCCGATCAGTACGGCTGGCTGACCTGGCTGACGATAGGCAGCCCGTCTTCGGCGGAGATCACGATCGAGGACAGCGCGACGGTGGATCCCGGGACCGGGACGAAGGGGGTGCGCGTCTCGCTGTCGGCGAAGTCCCTCAGGGTGGACGAAGGCTCCTCGGCGGAACTCACGGTGGTCCTGTCGGCGCCGGCGCCGGTCAATTTCTGGGAAGAGATCACCATCCCGGTGAACGTGACGGGGATCGACACCGAGCCGGGCGACGTGCACGAGGGCGCGCACCCCAGGCGGATCGGCGGCGGCCGGAAATTGAGCACGTGGTGGGTGGGCACCTCGATCGACAAGGACACCGACGACGAGAAGTTCACGGTGGCGATCGACACGGACAACCTGCCGGAGGGCATTTCGGCGGGCAGCCAGACGTCGCTGGAGATCACCGTAAAAGACGTGCTGGCGGGACTCGTCGGCCGGGCGGACGGAGACGGCGGCGCCGCGGGGTTCGCGGTGGCGGAGAACCACGCCGCCGGCGCCGCGGTGGGCTGGCTCGGGGGCCTGCTCGACGGCGCCGGGGGACGCGCGCTGTCGCTGTCGAGCCGGGGCGCGGACCACCGCGCGTTCGCCATCGACGCGAACGGCGCGCTGCACATCGCCGAAGGCGTGACGCTGGACTATGAGCGCCAGGCCGAATACACGTTCGTCGCCGCCGCGGGCGGCGGCGGGCGGGATGACCGCGACGCGCCGCCGGCGGCGAACCGCGGCTTCGCGGTGACGGTCACGGTCGAGAACGTCGAGGAGCCGCCCGGCGCGCCCGCCGGCGTGACGGCCGCGGCGACCGGCCCGGACCGCATCGAGCTCGACTGGACGGCGCCTTCGGACATCGGCGCGAGGCTGGACGGCTACGAAGTGCAGTACCGGCGGGCAGAGGACCGGCAAGTCGGCGAGTGGACGGATCACCCCCACCGCGGCACGTCCGCCGGCGCGGCGATCGACGGGCTGGCCGCGCGCAGCGCCTACGAGGTGCGGGTGCGCTCGCTCGGCGACGGCGAGAGCGCATGGGCGACGGCCGCGGCGCGCACCACGGTGGCGGCGCCCGCGCTCGCGGGCGCATTGCCCGACATCGAGCTGGTGGCGGGCGGCCGGGACATCGCGGTGGACGCCTCCGCCGCGCTGGCGGGGGAGGACCTTGTTTTCGCGTTCGCCTCCAGCGACGCCTCCGTGGCGTCGTTCGGCGGCGCCGCCGAAGCGGCGGGCGCGGCCGCGCGGTTGCGCGGCGAAGCGGTGGGGGCCGCGCGGATCACCGTCACCGCCAGCAACCCGGGCGGCGCGGCGAGCGTCACGTTCGCGGTCACGGTCAAGGCGGTCTCCGACGAGGAGGCCGAGGCGCTGGGGCTGGCGCTCGACGGGCTCTCGCGCTCGCTGCTGTCCGGCGCCGCCGGCGTCGTGGGCGCGCGCATGGCGGCCTCCGACAGCGAAGCGCGGGCGCTGCCCGCGCTCGAGGACATCGATGCCCTGGCGACCCTATCCGCGCTGCTCGGCCTGCCCGCTCCGGCGGGCGGACCGGCCGCGCCGGGCGGCCCCGCGGCCGGCCCGATCGGCCCATGGGCCCCGCCCGACTCCGGTCCGGCGGCCGCCGCATGGCCCGGGGCCGGCTTCGACGCGGGCCGGGGCCGCGCGAGCGGCGAGGGGATGGAGCCGCCCGGCGGGTTGCCGGCCGGCCACGCGATGCCGCCGGGCGGCGCCTCCGCCGGCGCGCCGGCGGTCGGCGGCAACCTCTGGAACCGCTCGTTCGCCTTCTCCGTCGCGCCGAGCGCCGGGGAGGAGCGCGACGGCCGCGCGCCTTCTCCCCTGTCGGGATTGACGGTGTGGGGCATGGGCGACGTGCAGAACTTCAGCGGCGGCGGGGGCGCTTCGCGCTTCGACGGCGAATGGCGCACGGCGTACCTGGGCGCGGACCGGCGCTTCGGCGAACGCTGGCTGGGCGGCCTGGCGCTCTCGCGCGGGCGCGGGCAGGCGAAATACACGTTCGCCGGAGACGCCCCGGGCGCCGGGCGGCTGACGACCGATCTCGCGGCGGTGTATCCGTACGCGAGGGGCGCGCTCCCGGGCGGCACGGAACTGTGGGCCATGCTCGGCGCCGGGAGCGGCGCGGCGACGCTCGAGCGCGACGGCGCCGAGGGCGACGTCCCCCGCGGCGATCTCGGCATGCGCCTGGGCGCGGCCGGGCTGCGCCATGCGCTGGCGGACTTCGAGGCCGTGCGCATCTCCGTGCTGGCCGACGTCGGCGCGGCGACGCTCGACGTGGACGGCGAGGCCGCGCTCGCGGAACTCGATTCGGCGGCGCATCGCGCCCGCGCCGGCGTGGAAGTCGCCGGCACGGGCCGCTTCTCGCCGTATGTCCGGATCAACGCCCGCTACGACGGCGGCGGCGACACGGCCGAGGCCGGCTACGAGGGCGAGGCCGGGTTGCGCTACGCCGGGACGCGCATGGAGTTCGAACTGCGCGGGCGCTCGATGGCCCTCGCCGGCGGCGCGGACTACCGGGAATCGGGCGCCGCCGCCACGCTCACGGTCAAGGCCGCGCCCGACGGCACGGGGCTGTTCGCCTCGCTCGCGCCGAGCTGGGGCCGGCCCGGCGCCTCCAATTTCGTGTGGGGCCGGGGCGCGATGCCGGCGACGGGCCCGGCGCCGCCGTTCGCGGCCGCCGATGCCGGAATGACGCTCAACGCCGAACTCGGCTACGGCATCGAGTCGCGGCGGCTGCGCGGGCTGCTGACCCCGACGCTGGGGTTCCAGCGCACGGGTCCCGCCGGGGACGCGCTGCGGTTCGGCGCCGCCTACGCCGCCAAGCCCGAGTGGCTGCGGCGCGCGCTGTCCATCGGACTCGGCCTGCGGCGACAGGAGACCCTCGAAGGCCCCGCCTGGGGCGCGGAGCTGCGAACCGAAATGCGCTGGTGAGACGGGCGCCCGCGAGCGGATGGCTCCGCCGCGGGTTCCCCGAATCCGTTCCCGGCGCGGCGCGCCGGCGTTCCCGCCGTCTTCCGTGGAACTGGCTGGCGGGGACGCGGCGTCCGCGTCGGGAGCGGAACCTTTCATGCTGCCAGTCTCCGGGTCCGCTGAAGGCCCGGAGTCGGCTGTCGCATCTTCCGGCCTCCCGGCGCTCTCGCCGCATCGGGATCAATAGTGTTCGGGGCAGGGTAAAGCGGTTGCGGACGCAGGCGAGGGGCCAAGGTTCAAGATCCGCCCTGGTCACGATCCCGGTAAGCGTTCGGTGCTGCCGGTACAAAACTCGCCGTGATGGCTGGCCTTGGTGTTCACTCCGTGTTCATGTGCTTTGGCGTAGCATCCTGACTACTGGTGGAAGCCGGAGAGCGGCGGATACCGGTTGATCAACTAGAACAGGAGCAAGACATGAGCAGACGAGGAGGAAGCGCAGGCGGCGGAGGCGGAAGATCCGGCGGTGGAAGATCCGGCGGCGGGAGGTCCGGCGGCGGGAGGTCCGGCGGCGGCGGACGCCCGTCAAATGCCCCGAGCACAACCGGCAACCCGTCGGGTGGGGGGCGCGGCAACAATCCACCGCGCTCGAGGTGATCAAACGGCGAAGCGGCTTCGTGGATCGCGGGGTCGCTTCGCGTCTATCTTGACTGGGGGTAGCCGTCGGTCGACCGCCAGGATCGGCCATACCGGCACGACCGAACGGTTACACCGATCCCGGGATGGAGCTTCGCACTGGTCGCCCATCAATCGGACCCTCGCGCCAGCCAGCCGAACTCCCGCCGCCGCCGCAACAGCGCGAGCGTGAGCAGAGACGCCAAGGCCTGCGGCAGCGCGAAACCGGCCAGCGCCCCCGCCATTCCGAACTGCGGAATCAGCACCACGTACGCCGCCTGCTGCACGAGCAGCATTGCCGCCGCGCCCTTGAGATGATCCGCCGCCCGGCCCGACATCGCCGCAAGATCGCCGACCGTCGCCAGCGTCACGTGCACCGCCATCAGCACCGCCGCAGCCTGCAGGATGCCGGCGCCGTCCGAATAGGGCGAGTCCGAGCCGAGCAGTCGAAGCACGAACGGCCCGAGCAGTACCAACGCCGTCGCGCCGAGCGTCGCGCAGAGGGCAGAGGTCGCGAGCGCCCGGCGGAATTCCACACGCAGGGCGCGCGTCTCGCCGCGCCGATGATGGCGCGCGAACCGGGGCGCCGCGACGGCCCTCACCGCGTGGCCCACGACGGCGATGCCGCCGGCGAGCCGCGTGCAGACCGTATAGACCGCCACCGTGGTCGCGTCGAACCACCAGGCGAGCCACAGCACGTCCGTCCAGCGCACCAGCACGTGGCACACCGAGACGGCCGCCAGCGGCGCCGTCTCCCGGAACCGGATTGCGGTGTCCGCCTGCGGCGGATCGGATCCGAACACGAAACCGCGGGCGACGGCGAGCCCGGCCACCAGCGCGAGCGCGGATCCCGCCGTAAAACAGACCGCGACGACCGCGAGGGAATCGCTGCCGGCAAAACGCATGGCGACGGCCGAGGCGCACATCGCGGTCTGCCAGCCGCCCGTCTCGAGAAAGACCGCCGCGGCGGGCAGGTTGCCTGACTTCAGCAGTCCCGCCAGCACGAAACCCATCGCCAGGAACGGAACCGCAACCTGCATCATGGCGAACGTCACCGCCGCGTCGGGGCGAGTGACGAATCCGACGGCCCCGCATACCGCCCCGGCAACCGCTCCCGCAGTCCCTGCCATCGCCAGGCAGCGCACCGCGAGACGCCCGACGGCTTCCGGGCGCTCGGCGGCGCGCCGCATGAGGTGAGCGTCGAGGCCGCACTTGGCTAACGTCGCGGCGATCACCGCCACGGAGACGGCGACCGCGAACTCCCCCATGGCGACCGGTGCCAGTACGTCCGCGAGCAGGAGGGCGTAACCCAGGCTGGCCCCTGCGCCGACACAGCGCATCAGGAACGCCCTCGCCACTGAAGCCGACGCGTTCAAGGCGTCACTGACAGCCCGGTCGGATGAGCGCGGGAGTCGTCCGCTCGCCGATGTCGCGCCGTGGCGCTGTAGGCGGGAGTCCAGTCTCGGGCTCTGGGAGCGTGGCGGATGTCAAAGGCAAGCCGGCTCATGCCGGTGCAGCCAGACCAGGCAGCTTACGTTGGGATTCGAGTTTTCCAGAAATCAACCAGCCTTCCAATTAGCCCGTCCGCAGAGTCGATCCGCCCGTCTGGATACACGACATTCAATGGGCGTGCAAACGCGTCACTGAAACCGGAGCGGAAGCCCGTTTGAACGCGGGTGTCGACTTTGGACAGGAAGTGCTTGGTATCGTTTGCAATCAGCCTGGCCAGTTCGAAGTCTGCCGCCAGTTCAGTTGCTGCGGGGTACTTTCGCCTGGGTAGTGTATCCATTTGAAATTGACGCTTCTCCCCTTCGTGAACAAAAATGGGCAATTTAAAGTTGTCAGCAACAGCAGTCTTGACCGGTGAAACTGCAAGTGAGGATTGCGCACTTCGGATTGGCGACGATGTTGCGTGGGTTCAACCTGCTGGCTTTGCCGCCAGGGACGGGGCTCGATAAAATTTTTGGTCGTCCTCCTAGCTGGAGGTGAACTGACACGTTCTTACGTGGAGGATAGGATGAGATTTACAACAGGTGTGCTGGTACTTTCGATCAGTTTGTCTGGATGCGCTATGACCGACCAGCGCTATGGTGCCATCGCACACGCAGGAATCGGAAAAGAGATCGGATTCTCCGTGGGCCGTTCAACACAGGATGAGGCAGTTGAAAACGCCTTATCCATGTGTAGACACACGGCATGCGTCATAGACACAGTATTCGATAAATGTGGTGCGATCGCTGATTCACCGGAACATCAGTTCATCAAGACAGGTATTGGCAACACGCTCGCAGAAGCGAAACTCCAAGCCCTGGAGTCTTGCCTATCTACGAAGGGTAGGGAGTGCCGAATTCTTTCAGCAGGTTGCAATTACTAGAGGACACTCCGAAGACACACCTTAGGTCGCCTGACCCTTCCGATACGTCTTGGGGTTGGCGGTCCATTCGGATGGGAACGGTGTTCAGCCCGTGTAGGACGCGGGGCATGGTTCGCGGCTTCCACGGGAACTGCGCCACCAGCCAGCCGTTGGCGAACCGCGCCGCCCCGACGCGCGCGTGGTCGCCCGAGGCCGTACCACAGGCAGCCCTTGTGGACGCGGTAGACGCCGAGGCACTCCCGGCAGCGCCGGTGGCAGCGTCAAGGCCGGCACGTCAGCGCCGCCCGTAGGGCCCCGGGCTTGAGCGACGCGGTCGGCCGCGCGCCACGATCCGCGCCCGCGTCCGTTCGCCCCGAGCGTCGGTGGATTCGGGAAGGCGGGACGGCGCTGGAGAGGTCGGTTCGTGTCGCCGTAGGCGACTAGAGCGCGGGCCGAAGGCAACGTTATGTAGAGATCAACATAACGTTGCCTTCGGGCCGCGCTCTATCTCCTAAGGCGACCGAAGCCCGCAAGCGGTCTTGTCTGTCAGAATTTCCTTGATCGGACCTTCGGGAGGGTTCATCGGGGGGCCTCTGCAGAAGCCCCTCGGAGGCGGTGGTCGGACCGACTTTTAAGCGGTTGGCCGTCCAAAGGGCCGAGGCCGAGATTGGTCGTCCTCGCCGGACCCCGACCGAAGTCCGAGCAGACTTGGCCGACGACAATGGTTGACGGTTGAGCCGCCACTAGCGCCGCATCCGCGGTCGAGGCGTACGGACGACGGTCCTCGCGCTTCGACCGCGACAGGGCGCTCTCGGAAGCGCCGGACCCTTGGCCTGGCTGCTGGCGTGTTCACTGCGCTTTTGCCAACTCCCACCATTGGCTGACCACAGCTTGGCGCTTGGCGGCCGGTCCAAACTCTGGTACGAATGTCAGGTCATGTTCGGATTCGCGCACAACACGGCACACCCACGCATGATCGCGAGATCGCGATAGTGGCGGGTCTTCTCGAATCCCTCCTGATTGGGGTTTCTCCTACCACAGTCACCGAGTTCTTCCTCTGGGTACTGCTAGCCCTTTTCGGGTTCGCATGCTGGTGCGCGCGCAATGGTCGGGCTGCTCGTTTCACCGCCTATGCTCCCACGATGCTTACCACCGTAGGGATCCTAGGGACGTTCGTCGGCATCGTCATCGGTCTCCTCGACTTCCGACCCACCGACGTTGATAGCAGCATCGGTCGGTTACTGGACGGCCTCAAGACGGCCTTCATCACGAGCCTCGCCGGGATGTTCACGAGCATCGTCTTCAAGGGCCTGACCACGACGCCGATACTGAGACCTGTCGAGGCCGACTCAACTCCGGAGGCCGGGCCGGAAGAGATTTTGTCCGAGCTTCGCAATCACTCCCAAATGCTCCAGTTGCTCCCAACACTGCGAGATGCAATCGCTGGTGCTGATGAGTCCAGCCTTGCCGGCCAGCTAAAGCTCATGCGCACTGACTTTCAGGATGCACGGCGCGAAGACCGGGCCAACCGCGCCGAGTTCGAGGAGTCCCTTTGGGCCAAGCTGGACGACTTCGGTGAGCAACTCTCCAAGTCTGCGACGGAGCAGGTCATCCAGGCACTAGAGCAGGTCATTTCGGACTTCAATGACAACTTGACGGAACAATTCGGCGAGAACTTCAAAGCCCTCGATGCCTCCGTGCAGAAACTCGTCGAGTGGCAGGACAAGTACCGCACCCAACTCGACCAACTCCACCAACTCTACGAACAATCGGTCGAGGCTGCTCAGCACTCCCAGCAAGCCGTCGCCAGCATCGCCGAGTCTGCCCAGGGCATCCCTCCGGCGATAGAGAGCCTCGCCACGATAGTCGCCACCGCTGACCGACAGCTATCGGAACTTGAAGCCCATCTTCAAGCGTTCGCTGAAATGCGTGACCGCGCTCTCGAAGCCATTCCCATCACGCAGGCCCTCGTGCAGGAAATGGCCGACAAGATGGCGGCTTCAGTTGAAGCCGCATCCACTCAGTACACCGCACTGCTCACGCAGGCGAAGGAGAGCATCGACGCTATCGTCCAGCGCAACGACGAACTCACCCGCGAGGCACAGCAGTCGTCCGCCACGCTGGCTGAGTCAATGCGGGAAGCCGCAGAGTCAACGAGTCGCGCTACGACTGAAGCGGTACGTGCCGTCACGGAGGCTAGCGACCTCCTCCAACGTCAGATCGAGACTGCAGTTACGAACTCAGTCCAAGCGCACCAGAATGCGGCGGAGACCATGGGAAACGCGTTTCGGGAGCAGTTGGGGGAGGCGCTCAACAAGACCAACCAGGGCATCAACGACAGCTTTGACGTCTTCGACAAATCCATGCAGGACGAACTCACCCGCGTGTTGAACGAGATGGGACGGGACCTCGGCAAGATCACTGGCAAGTTCGCAGACGACTACCAGAACCTCGTGGAAGAGATGGGCCGCATTGTCCGAGTTCGACCCGGATCCATGCGCGATGCGGGGGCGCCTTTTGACTGAGTCACCTGCATCAGCGCGGATTCTCGGCACTCCGCGGTCGCGTGACGATGGCGAACACTGGTTCAGCATCTCCGATCTCATGGCCGGACTGATGATGGTGTTCCTGTTTATCTCTATCGCTCTCATGCGGCACGCATACTGCGAGCGCGACCGCATCAAGGAGATTGCAGTCGCCTACCGCGAGACCCAGGTTGCGATCCACGATGCCTTGCAGGAGGAGTTCGCCCTCGATCTCGAGAGCTGGGACGCTACCGTATCCTCGGACCTTTCCGTCGCATTTCACTCTCCGGAAGTGCTCTTCGAAGCCGGCGAGGACGCCCTTCAGCCACGGTTCGTCGAGATCCTTGACGGCTTCTTTCCTCGCTATCTCGGGGTACTCGAGACCTTCAAGGACGAGATCGACGAGGTACGCATCGAAGGACATACGTCGAGCGAGTGGCTCGGAATGACCGGCGACGACGCCTACTTCAACAACATGCGTCTGTCCCAAGGGAGGACGCGGTCTGTCCTTGAGCATGTCCACTCCCTGCCCGCACTCTCCGCGACCCGCGAGTGGATCAAGGCGAAGGTCGCCGCCGTCGGTTTCTCTTCGGCGCACGCGGTCAAAGATCCGATTACAGGAGCCGAGTTGTCCAGCGCCTCCCGTAGAGTCACCGTGAGAGTGGTCACCAACGCTGAAACCAAAATCCGCAAGATCCTCGAGGAGCAGGGGGCGTGCGGTGCGACTTGACGCCGACTTCAGCCTTCTCCGTCGCGCTGTCGTCCAGATGGGCGCGGACCACGTCCAAGTCCACGATCCCGTTAGTGGCGCCGCTCACGGGCGTGAACCCGTCGACTGGGAACTCCCCGAGGGCATCGAAGTCAAGATCGACGACATCGAAACGCTTCAGGGCCTCCTTACCTATCAGAACCGCCATGTCTTGCTCTACATTCAGGATCACGGCTGGAACGTCGCAGAGGTGCTGGCCGGTCGCCACGACGGCAGGAAATTCCACGTCGCGTGGTGCGCCACCTTGGAAGATATGAAGCGAAAGGGCCGCTTCCAACGGTACGTCGCGACCAACGACTGCAGCGGTGAATTCACCATCACCGGTTCCGACGAGGCTAGACAACGCGTCTCAGGAAAGACCCGACTCAATGTCTGCAAGAACTGCTTGCGCGAACTAAACTACGATGGCTATCGCCACGACCGCAAAGGCGCGTTCGCCCGTTTCGATCTACAGCGATTCTTCGAAACATACAGCTCCTACTTCCCGCATATGCCAATGCGCCTCGCGGGCGAACAGGACGGTTCCTACACCGCCGACTGGCCGGACGTGTCCAGACGCACGAAAGAGTCCGCCAATTACACTTGCCAGGAATGCGGAGTTCACCTCGATCAGCACAGAAACCTCTTGCACGTTCACCATGTCAATGGTGTGAAAACGGACAATCGCGGATCGAACTTGCAGGCGCTTTGCGCGGATTGTCATCGGCGCGCACCCAACCATGGGCATTTACACGTCTCCCACGAGAACAGCCAGCAGATCGCCAAGCTCCGCCGGGAACAGGGCGTCGATGCCGCCGCGCCGAGCTGGAATCTCGTGTCCAAGCGCGCTGACCCGGCAATGTACGGACTTATCGACGAGCTGCGCCGCCGTGGCGAGACGCCTCCCGAAGTGGGCTATCCTATCGAATCTGCGGATCACCCCAAGGCTTTCCTTGAACTTGCGTGGCCTTCGCAAACTCGCGGCGTGGCAATCTCGCCAGCGGACATCGACGCTGCCCAAAGACAGGGCTGGAGCGTACGCGAGCCCAAGCAGGCATTGTATGAAGTCGCTCCGTTAGACACGGCCGCTGGGCGATCAACCCGCGCAAACCGCGTCAGTTACGACCGCTACAGGCCTAAGGCAGTCCCGTCCAGATACTCACGCCGATCTGGTCGTGGTCGTGGCAATTACAAGCCGCGCAGCTCGTCGTAGATGGTGACGGTCGTTTTTCGGCTCTCCACCGCTCAACGATCCGCTTCGGAACCTGCAACGAGTCGCCCGTTCGCGCCGCTGCCTAAACCTTCCGACCGTGGCAAGCCGCAATGCCACAGTTTCAGTTCCAGCGTTGCGGACGCTCCAGCACGAACCCGTCGGGCTTGACGATCCGCGGCGGCAACTGACTGTCCTTCAGCACTCTTCGTCCCACTGTGAATCCCGCCGTCGCAGCTCCACGCAACCTGTCTGACCTTCTGCCCGGCGGGAACACGGCGATCACACGCTTGTCCTCATAGCGTTCCAGAACTGCCTCCACCGGTCCGGCAAGATCGCCATCCGCAGAGACCAGGATCGCCGTGTCGAACAAGTCGTCCTGAGCATCGCCGAGGAGCCTCACCGCGATGTTGACGTCCGTCATCTTCTCTTCGTAGACCGTCCACCGAGCGCCGCAGGTCCGGCACTCCCGGGGTTTCGACAGGAAATGCCCGTAGTGAACCTGCACGTCGGCGAGGGCCTCCAGCGCCTCGAGGAACACGGCCTGGCGGCGCTGTCTCCCGCGATCCCTGCCAGCGATCCGCGCCGTGAAGTACCTCACGCCGGCCAGCCGCTGTCCCGGACGCAACAGGTTCTGCCCAAGCGCCCTTACGTCGAGCCAATAGAATCGTCGCCAGCCCTTTGACCGCAACCCGTAATACAGGTTGAACCCGTCAACGTACACCCTGACTCTGTGGCCTTTCGCCCTGCTGCTGTCCTCGTCCTGCACGCCGCCCCCGATATCGCTCCTATCCAGGCCCATCTCGCGAGCGTTGACAATGTCAGCTCCTCCGAGGATCATTGTCGGCACCCCGCTGGCGATAGTATCGCTGGCCCGACGCCCCGAAAGGGGCGTTTCCTTTTCTGCGGACGCCACCGGCCTGCAATGGCGCTGCATGGAAGCCTCCGGAGAGGCGTTCCCTAATCGTGGCGAGAACTTCGCTACACGCGCCCAGTCACTTGCCTGACCTCCTACTAGGGTAGGGGACGACGCTCGTCCAATCCACTCTGGTAGCCCGCCGTGATCGCGCTCAACGAGGCGCTCCAGCATGCCTTTACGTCGTGGAGGGAGAGCAGGAAGTCCGCGATTTCGCCGTGTAGGCGTGACCTGATGTCGGCGTGCAAGGTCCGGGCGGTGTCGGCGAGCGTATCCAGGGAAATCGCTTCGCGGGTCATGCCGACGAACTCTTTGTCGTAGAGGTCTCCTCTGAGAGGAGGCGGCGGGGCGAGGAGCTCGTGCATCGGTCGGCCCGAACTCGCGACGTAGACCATGAACACGCGGAACATATCGTCGGTCAGGCCCTCGTTGTCGTAGAGCAGCTTGACGTCGAAGAGGTCGCGCGGGTGACGGCGGTCGAGCGCCGCGTGGAGCTTCCCGCCGTACAGGTCCTCGAAGGCCAAGACGTTCGCCTCGACGAACCCGAAACGGTCTGTCACCGCCTCGGATGTCGGCATCGACCGCGCCGGATAAACCGCCCCCCGCGTGACCGGAGAGGTTTCGATCTTCACCTGCGCCCGGCCGTCCCTGACGATGACGCGCGTGTCGGCGCCCCCGCCTCCGGCGGCGCGGCGTGCTTCGAACCGTGGATGGCGTGCCGCGATGGCCACCACGATGCGTTCGAGCGCGTCGTCGATGTTCCGGAGCGACGATTGGCGGTCCGTGACGGGCAGCCACGTTAGGTCGAGATCGACGGACAGCCTTGGCAGGTCCCGGTAGAACAGATTGATGGCCGTGCCCCCCTTGAGCGCGAACGCGGTCTCCCGCGCGATTTCGGGCAGGACGCTCAGGAGCAGGTGAACCTGTGCCAGGTAGCGGTCAAGCATCGCTGTCCGTGGTTCGAGGGTACGCAGGCATCAGCGTTTCGGGCACGGAGATGCGGTAGGTCGGGTGGAACCGTCCGCCGGCGACGAGGGCCCGCGGCCCGGACCCGAGGTCGATGGCCGACGCGTCGACGTGCTCCCGCCACCCGTGGCCGTGGCGGTCCGCGAAGACGAAGAACAGCCTGCGGACCTTAACGCTGCGGCAGGCGGCCAGCAGCGCCGTGAGCTGGCGGGGCCGTAGCGACACGAGGCCCTCGAATATCTTGTCGAGGTTGTCGAAACTCGCGTGCCGCGGCAACTCGTCGAGTGCTTCTAGGATGGCGCGTTCGGGAGACGACGCCCAAACGGGCCAACGCCACGCGTTGACGACGGCTCCGGCCCCGATGTCGAACTCCTCGATGCCCACCGGGTCGTCGCCGAAGAGGGTGCGTTGGCGGACGACGATCTCCGTCGACGTGGGGAGGCGCTTGAGCCAGGACGGCACGTTGCCGTAAAAACGCACGCGCGGCGCTCCGCCGAGGTTCAGGTAGTGCGCGTGGCCGGCTAAGTCGAGTGCGGTCTCACCGCCCAGATGCACTGCGTAGTTCATGAGCCGTTGTAGGGAAAGGAGAAGGATGGCCCAGAAATCCCCGTCGCCGCCCGGCACGCGTTGCGGCGTTGGACGGCGGTACACCCCGCGGACAAGGCGTTCGAGCCAGCCGCGTGCGACGTAGTCGTGGATGGACTTCGGGTCGATGCCGCGGGTCGTGAGCCAAGGCGTGTCCACCACGAAGCCGGGCGGGACCGTGTCGAGGAGAGGCTTTAAGCGTTGCGTTCTTAGATGGTTCATAACCAATAAAATAGCACTATTTCGAAATAGAACTCCAAGTGATTTTGCGGCACATGATGGGAACATGGCTCATTACCATGCAACAGAATGAGGTTCAAACCGGCGGGTGACGCAAGGCGCGTGGACGTGGTGCGGCACCTGTGAACGTGGGGGCTTTG
Organism: Candidatus Azotimanducaceae bacterium; assembly: GCA_965203615.1. Lineage (GTDB taxonomy): Bacteria > Pseudomonadota > Gammaproteobacteria > Pseudomonadales > Azotimanducaceae > VXNE01. The sequence continues at coordinate 763,437 of OZ241900.1, read as the reverse complement.
CCGGTGGACACAGCGTTCGGGGTCTGGCTACGAGCCGTTTGCTGCCGAGGCAGTCGGTCGAGGATCGAAGCGACGACCAAGTAGAGGTCTCTGCATCTGCTAGGCGGAGCGCCGGTCATCTCGGGTGCTGCCGATCCGTACCCGTTACCGTCTTCCTTTCCGCAGTCGCCAGTAGAGGAAGGTGTGTCTGCAGATCCAGGAAGGTCCCCCTGGCCCGGGACGAAGCGCCGGCAATGCCGACGATCCCGACTTTGCCGATCGGCTACGGCGATGCCCGCCCGCTTCTCGACGCCATCGAGGGCCCGGTCGCACCGCCCGAGTGGCGGGGCGCGTTGCCCATCACCTACCGCATCGGGCCCGGACCGGCCACCGTGCGACTCACCGTGAAGTTCGACTGGCGCACAGTGACCGCCATGAACGTCGTCGCGCGCCTCGAAGGCGCGCGCTGGCCCGACCAGTGGGTGCTGCGCGGCAACCACCACGACGCTTGGAACCACGGTGCCCGCGACCCGATCTCCGGGCTCGTCGCCACGCTCGCCGAGGCCAAGGCCATCGCGCAACTCCCGGAACCTCCGGGCCGCACCCTGGTGTTCGCCGCCTGGGGTGGAGAGGAACAGGGGCTGATGGGATCTACCGAATGGGCGGAGGAGCACGGCGAGGAGCTCAGGCGGAAGGCCGTCCTGTACACCAACACCGACGCCAACGAGCGCGGTTTCCTGAGCCTTGGCGGCAGCCACGCGCTGACCAGGTTCTGGACCGAGGTGCAGCGCGACGTGGCCGACCCGCCGACGGGTTTGAGCCTGGCCGACCGCAACCGGGCGAGAATCCGCGCCACCGGCGACGAGCAGTCGCGCCAGGATCTGGCCGAACGGGACCTTTCGCTCGAGGCGCTCGGTTCCGGCTCCGACTACAGCGCCTTCTTCCAGCACCTCGGCATCTCGTCGGCCCACGTCTCTGCAGGCGGCGAAGCGGAAAGCGGCACATACCATACGCTCTACGACACCATCGAGCACCACGAGCGCTTCGTCGACCCCGGTCACGTCTACGGCGTCGTGCTTGCGAAAACGACCGGCCGCGCCACGCTGCGCATGGCGAACGCGCCGCTCCTGCCCTTCGACTTCAAGGATCTTGCCTCGACCGTCAGGCGTTACGTCGAGGAGATCGAAAAACTTGCCGACAAACAGCGCGCTGAGACGGCCCGCGTCAACGGTCTCATCGAGTCCGGCCAATTCGCGGCGGCTCTCGACCCCACGAAGCCGCTGCGCCCCCCTCCACTGCGCGATACGGTGCCGCACTTCACTTCGCGCCGATCCACAACGCGCTGGCCAGGCTCGACGCCGCCTTGAACGGGACCAGGCTGTATCCGGATCTGGACGCGGCCAACCTGGATGAGATCAACACGCTGCTCTACACCGCCGAGCGCGTTCTACTGCGCGAGGAAGGCCTGCCGGACCTGACCCTGGTACCGGCACCAGATCTATTCGCCCGGCCGGTACACGGGCTACGGAGCGAAGACTCTGCCGTGGGTCCGGGAGGCCATCGAGCAGCGCAAATACGACCAGGTCGTACCCGGCGTGACTGCACTGGCGGCCGCACTGAACGCCCTTGCGGAACAGATGGAACGGGTCAAGGCGCTAGCCGGGTAAGCAAATTTGCGCGCACGGTGAAGAAGCTCAAGATCGGCACACCAGGGAGCCCCCGGGTTCCCGGCAGGGCTCAGGGCATCGCGGTCACAGCGCCGAGAGAGATCTTGAGGAGACTACGAACGGGAGCGAATCCACCCGTTACAAGTACCCGCTAAAGTTGCCGGCTTCGCTGAAGGAAACGGCCGCACGTTTGGCCAAAGACGACGGCGTCTCGTTCAATCAGTGGATTGCTACGGCGCCACCTACATCGAACGGGTTCAGGCCGTACGAGGGCCGGGCCGCGGGAGGTTGGGAAGGGCCATGCGGGGGGCGGCTGGTGCTATACTGCTTGGCAAGCGAAACTAAGGACAGTGAGCATGGCTAGCAAGGGCCAACACGTCGTTCCGCGAGACGGAAAGTGGGCCGTGCGCAAAGAGGGCGCCGAGCGCGTTACGCGCCGCTACGAGACGCAGCGCGAAGCCATCGATGCGGCGCGCGAGATCGCCCGGAGGCAGCGGACGGAGGTGTACGTTCACGGTCGGGATGGCCGGATCCGCGAACGGAGCTCGTACGGGAATGACCCATTTCCGCCGAAGGGCTAGGCGCTGCGGCGGAAGGTGATGGCGAGTTCGACCGCAACGCCTTCGTAAACTGCCCGTTCGACGAAGACTACGAACCCATTCTGCAGGCGGTTCTGTTCTGCCTGATCAGGTTCGGGCTGAGGCCCCGCATCGCCCGGGAGCGAAGCAATGCCGGCGAGCCGCGTGTGGAGAAGAACGGGTGGCCTCGTCCAGGTACTCGATTCACGACCTGAGTAGGTGTCAGGCGCGCGAGGAAGGCGAGTACTATCGCCTGAATATGCCGTTCGAGCTCGGTGTCGACTTCGGTTGCCGTCGCTTCGGTGGAGGGAGCCTATCGAGGAAGGTCATTCTGGTGTTGGAGGAGGAGCGCTTCCGATACCAGGCGACGATATCCGATTTGGCGGGGAGCGACATCGAGGCACATCATGGTGACCATGCCGTCGCGGTCAGGAAGGTGCGGAACTGGCTCGTGGGGATGGGCGGCTTCGAGCGGATCAGCGGAGCCCGCGTACTGGCGGACTACGAGGATTTCCAGCGGTGGTATCTCGACCGGCAGCGGGCGGAGGGATTCTCGGACGACGACATCACGGATTATTCAACGCCGGAGCTTCTTGCTGCGATGTTCGAGTGGCGAGGGGAACGGTAGGGCGCGTACCTCCCGTCCCAGGACGGAAACGGCTTTGAGTCGCGCTCACGAAAAGAGCGAATCGAAGGCAAACGCAGGACCGGGCGAGGGAGGCTGGCTATGCTCGCCGCCTCGTGCCGACGGACGACCAACGCCTGCTCGCCAGGCTCGATCAGCGCATCGTCGACCCGCGCGCGGACACGGAGGCCTTGCGCGAGGAACACAAGGGGTAGGCGCGTCTACGCCGCGGTGGAACCAACATGGACGGGTACGATGGTTCGCGAACCGCCACCGTTCACCTGGTTGCCCTGCGAGTCCCGGGACGTAGTCTTGCGCCCCCGAATCCCGAGGAGGTTCACTTGACCCCCGTCATTCTCGATACAGACATCGGAACGGACATCGACGACACGTGGGCGCTGGCCATGCTGCTGCGCTCGCCGGAGCTCGACCTCAAGGCCGTGGTGACCAGCCACGGCGATACGCACTACCGCGCGCTGCTCGCCGCCAAACTGCTCGGTCTCGCCGGCCGCGCCGACGTGCCGGTGGGCGAAGGCAGCGGCGACAGCCAACTGGCACCCAGCCACCGTCGCCAGGAAGCCTGGCTCGACGGCTACGGTCCCGACGACTATGCGGGGCCGGTTCGAACCGATGGCGCCAGGCTCGTGGCGGAGACCATCATGGCTTCCCCGGCGCCGGTCACCGTATTGGCGATCGGTCCGGCCAGTACGGTCGCGGCGGCCTTGGCCCTGGCACCGGAAATCGCCGCCAATGCGCGCTTCGTCGGCATGCACGGCGCCGTCCGGCGCGGCTATGGCGACAGCGCAGCGCCGGTGCCCGAATACAACGTGTTCTCGGACGTGACGGCTTTCCGGACGGTGCTGGCAACGCCTTGGCCCATTACCCTTACGCCGCTCGACACCTGCGGCGTCGTGATGCTCGACGGCGAGGACTACGCCAGGGTTCGCGATGCCGAAGACCCGCTCATGCAGGCGGTGATGGCCAACTACCGCATCTGGGCGCAAGCGGCCGGCATCCCCGAACTGCCGGCAATGCGCAGCTCGACGCTATTCGACACGGTTGCCGTCTATCTGGCGTTCGCCGAGGACCTGCTCGAGATGGAGACCGTGCAACTCGAGGTACGCGACGACGGACTGACATTCGAGTCCGCCGCCGGCACGCCCGTACGCGCCGCCATGCGCTGGCGCGACCTGTCGGCGTTTCGCGAATTGCTGATCCGTCGACTCATCGCCAACGGACCGGCGTCCCCGTCGTAGAACGGATCCTGGTATCCGCTGATTGAGTTCCATTCTCGTCTCGTGCCGACAGTCCCTGTTCGCTTCGTCCTCGCGACTCTACTCGGCGTTGTCTTCCGGTTCGATGTTCTCGGTGTGGTTCTCGAACTCCGGCAGCGTAAGCACGGCAGCGTAAGCACCTTGACGTATGTGACGCCGTCGTCGATGGTGATGGCCGAAGCTTGGCCGTCCCTCCAGGAATGGTCGGAGGCGAGGGCACCAGCGCTCATAGGCGCGTAAGGCGATCCTGCTCGTCGATCAACGTCACGCGCGTCGGGTAGAAATCGCTCCAGTGCCACATCACGAGGTTGACATCGTCTTCGCTGGCATCAATAGCGAAACTGCGGACGAGCATGCCGACATGGCCCGCATCAACCAATCTCTGGGCGAGACGCTGGGATGCGGCGACACGTCCGCCCAGCATGTCGGCTTCCCACGTGGGGCAGGCTAGATCGGTTTCGCTAAACCCGCTCTCTTGCAGCTGCGTTGGGTCGCGAGCATTGAACACGGGTTCGGCATCGACCTCGTAGGCGCACAACGTGAGGGGCTGCATTGGTCTGCCTAGTGGCATGGCCTCTCGTATCGCTCCAATCTGGGAAAGAGAACAGTAGAGCGCGGGGACGCCGCGCTTGTTGAAGCGCCCGCCGTGACGCCGTGCCCCTTCGCCCGACAGCGGCGTCCACGCCCATTGGGGGTTGTGCGCGCGGTAGACGGTGCCGCGGAAGCGCATCCCGGCAACCGCCGTCAGGCATACCCTCCCGCTGCAACGCGGTCCAGGTAGGCGTGTACATGCTCGCCCTTGCCGTCGCGCACCAGCATGTCCGGCGTGGCGCCCCCGAAGCCGGGAAGCCGCGCACTACGGAACCAGGCGTAGGCGGCGATCGGCGAGCGCATCTCCGGCTCGATGCGGTTCATGATTTCGACCATCTGACGCAGCCGGACTTGGGACTTGCGTGCCCGAATCCTGGAGGCGCGAGTGAACGCATCCATGCCGAGTCCCAGCGTGCCGGCGAGTTCCCGCCTGGTTGTGCGGAGCTCGTCGGCGATCAACGCCGGTGAGAAGACTCGATCCTGGACTAGCTTTTCGACTTGCATCGTCTGCAACCACACCTTTTGTGACGCAGTATATCGTGAAAAATCGTGACAGTACCAAGAACAGGTTCTGGCAGAATCGGCCCATGGTCCGCCGAGTGGATGGTCGTGGTGGTGCGGCTTGGGCGTTTGGCCGCTGGCGAGGGCCTGTAACATTAGGCCTTCTCCGGAGAGGTTGAACCAAATGGGAACGTCCACTGTGAGTGCCCCACAGCCGGCGCCTTCGGCTTCGCCTGTGGCCCGGCCCCACTCGCCGACCACGCAACAATCGTGCCGGGTCGCTGACGCTCCCCGGACACGTCTGTTTCGTGGAAGGACGGTCAGCGCATTGCTCGTGCTTTCGGGCGGGATTGCATTGTCCGCGCCATCAACGGCCGACCAGCCCAACGTAATACTGGTCATGTCCGACGATCATGGCTGGACACAAACGGGCTACTACGGCCACCCGCTCCTCAAGACGCCGAACCTCGACGACATGGCAGAAAACGGTTTGCGTATGGACCGATTCTATGCGACCGCCCCCATGTGCTCGCCAACGCGCGCCGCAGTACTGACCGGTCGGTCCAATGATCGGACAGGTGTTTTCCGGGTGGGCGACCCGATCAACAAGCAGGAGAGGATGTTGTCCACGGCTTTTCAGGAGGCCGGTTACGCCACCGCGCACTTCGGCAAGTGGCATCTGAACGGGAGCAATACACCGGGTCACCAGATACCGCTCAGCGACCCGTTGAACCCTGGGGAACTCGGCTTCGACTATTGGCTGAGCATCTCCACGCAGTTCAACCTGGATCCGGTGTTGAGCCGAAACGGCGTCCCGGAACAGTTCGAAGGCGATGGTTCCGAGGTGATCGTTGACGAAGCACTCGAATTCATCGCCCGGGAGACGGAGAAGGGTCGCCCGGTGTTCGTGCTGGTCTGGTACTCGACGCCTCACCGCGTTTTCGAGGCGACAGAGGAGGATGCAGCGCCCTACCTGGACCGCACCGACAAGACTTCGGCGCTGCAACTCGGCGAATTGGCGGCCATGGATCGGTCCATTGGCACCCTGCGGCAAGGCCTTCGAGACCTCGGAATCGCGGAGAACACGATCGTCTGGTTCACCAGCGACAACGGCGGCCTCCCCGACATCGACTACGGGGAGCACCTGGGAGTCCACCCCGACTCCACCGGTCACTTGCGGGGCTTCAAGAAGGACCTCTACGAAGGGGGCATACGGGTGCCGACGATCATCGAGTGGCCGGGAACCATCGAGCCTCGGGTCTCGCATTATCCGTCCGCCACGACGGACATCTTCCCGACGTTGATCGATGTCGCCGGACTCGACCCGAACTCCATCAATCCCGTGAACGATGGCGTCTCACTGTCACCCGTCCTTGCGAACGACGAGCCCCCGCGGCGCGAAGAGCCGATGGGATTCAGGGTCGTCGACGGGCGGGCTTGGTTGGACAACGACTGGAAGCTGGTGCGGAACTACACGAGCGGCGAGGACGGGGACTTCGAGCTCTACAACGTCGTCGGCGACCCGTCCGAATCCAACAACCTGATCCGACAGCGGCCGGACATCGCGGCACGGATGATGAAGGAACTCCGCGTCTGGGAAGCGAGTATCGAGAGGAGCATCACCGGGGCTGACTACGCTGAAGAATCCGAGTAAACGGCATTGAGTGCCCCAGATGTCGCCAGTCGCGGCTTACCGCTCAAGGCGTTACGGAAGCACTGGGCCCGACGGTCGGGCCGTTTAACGATAGAGCGATGCAAAACATCATTTGAACACGATAATTATCCGATTCGACATAGACAATACACAGAGTTTCGCGGATAGTTCAGTCGTCTATTTGGGAAGGACTACGTGCCGACGGCGTGCGTCGGGATTCGGCGCGAAAGTTCACCGGAACAGTACGGGGGTGGCATATTCGAGCCGGAAAGCGGGAGCTGTTCCAGCGGACCGTAGCAGCCCTACAGGAGAGTGCGCTGGACGACGCGGCGTGGCTGACCGCGTCCAACCTGATCGATGAGGCGTGCGGTTCGAAGGGCAATTACCTGGTCGTGTGCGCGGGGAATTCGCGGGAGGATTCCGAGATAGTCTTCGCCCGTTTCTGCTTCCGCGGAGAGCGCCGCGAGGACTGGGAGCGGGAGTACTTCGAGGCCTACTACAGCCTTGACGAGAGGGTGGGGCGCCTCTCCGATCTGGAGGACGGCGAGTTGGTGCCGGTGTCCTCGCTATACACGGTGGAGGAGAAGCGCACATCGGTTGCGTATAACGAGCTGCTGCCGCGATGGGAGACCCAGAATGGGCTCAACGTGTGCCTCGACGGTCCCGGCGGCTCCCGTATCGTGTTGACACTTGCGGATCCGGTGCGACGCGACGGCTGGTCCGCGGGACATTTGCGCATGATCGAGTCGTTGCTGCCGCACCTGCGGCTCTTCGTGCGGCTACGCCAGGCGCTCGTCGACGCGCAGGTGTTCGGCTCGTCGCTTGCCGCGCTATTGGACGGCATGGGGTCCGGTGTCTTCGGACTGGACGGGAGTGGGCGAATCGTGAGTGCCAACGCCCGTGCCTGTCAATTCCTGTCTGAGGGAGGGTCGCTCACCGATGTCGACGGCTTGCTGCATGCCGCATCGGAGGCGGAGGACGCTGCGTTGCAGCGAGTGCTGGCTAGCGCCATGCCATCGATCGGCTGCGCGGCCGCAAGCGGATCCTTTACGGTCGGAACGGCCGCCGGGCGGCGCGTGCTGTTGCATGCGACGCCCACGCGCAAGGAAGGGGATGGCGCGCTGCAACCGCGCATCGCCGTGTTGGTGCGGGCCGTTGACCTGGAGCGTCGGCCGCGGGTCGATCCGGCTGTCGCTGCCCATGCGCTCGGGCTGACGGCTGCGGAGAGCGAGATCGCCGCGCTCCTGGCGGAGGGCCGCACCGTCCGCGAAGTGGCGGCCGCCACGGGTCGAGGGGAGAGCACCGTGCGCTGGCACGTGAAGCACATCTACGCCAAGCAGGGGCTGTCGCGACAGGCCGAGCTGATGCGCCTGTTGCTGCCGCTCACCGACATCTATGGGAAATCCCTGGGCCTGCAGCGGCCGAATGTCGCGGAATCTCGGAATCACCCGGAAAAAGCGCCGTAGCTGGAGATCAACGGTCCGCCGTTTCGTTCTGGTCAAGGGGGCTGAAAGCTCGCGACCCAGCGGTCTCGGTCCTTGGAGATAGCGACGCGACCTCCATGGGCGCGTCAGGCAACCCTTGCCTGCCGGCTACTCCAGCCAGTCGTTGAACTTTGGCGCGCGCTTCTCGTGGAACGCCCTGACGCCCTCCCGGGTGTCGGGGTGGTGGTCGGAGATCCCGGTCTTGGCCGCGATCTCGTCGAGGCTCTGCTCCCAGTTCATTTCGGCGGCGTTGTATACCGAGCGCTTCAGGAGACGCATGGATACCTGTGGTCCATTGGCAAGTTCCGTGGCGAGATCCATTGTCGCCCTCTCGAGATCGCCGGGCGCCACGACCTCGTTCACCAGGCCGAGGCCCAGCGCTTCGTCCGCATCTACGATCCTCTTCTTCATCAGGAATTCGATCGTCTTCGCGACGCCGAGCATCTGGACCAGCAGGTATTGGCCGCCCTCGTCCGGCAACAGGCCGAAGCGCAACGTCGCGCTGCCCATGCGCGCGCCTCGCGCCGCGATGCGGAAGTCACAGGAGAGCGCCAGGGAGAACCCGGTCTGGATCGCGAACCCGTTGATGGCGGCGATGGTCAGCTTGTCGAGCGACCGGACGGCAGTATTGACGCGCTGGGAGATGGTGCGCAGGCCGTTGTAGGTGCCGATGCCGCTGTCGTGGCCGTGGTCGATTTCGGGAACCAGCGGCGAGCCTGAAATCTCCGCGTTCCGGTAGCCCTTCAGGTCGTCGCCCGCGCAGAACGCTCTGCCCGATCCTGTGAACACCACGACGCGCACGGCGTTGTCCATCTGCGCCTGGGTAACGGCTTCCACGAGGTCGCGCTTGATCTTCGCCGTCATGCCGTTCAAGCGTTCCGGGGTCGAGAACTGGAACCACGCAATGCCGGAATCGCGCATCGTCACGTTGAAACCCCTGAATTCGCCGATATCCATCAAACAGCCTCCTCGTTGTCTGTTTGTCATCCCGTGATTTGCCGCCCTGTGCTTTACGGCGGAGCATTATTTGAACACGAAAGCACCCCACAGCCGATCCTCCGGCTTCGCCTTTGGCGGATGGATTCCAGGCAACGACAGTGGTGAATGACGGCTGAAACGTGATACGGGCTTCGCCTGCGTCCCCATTCAAGGCAAAATTGCTCCTTCATTCAACAACGAGAGGACATCCGGTGAGAGTAGTGTTACAGGGCGGGGATCGGGCGCGACAGAGAGAGCTATACGAAGCTGCGGGAATCGACGTCGAGATAGGCCGCTGCGGGACCGAAGACGAGATGATCGAAATGATCGGCGATGCCGACGGTGCCCAGGTGGGCATCCAGCCGCCCACCACGCGGCGGGTCATGGAGTCCTGCCCGAACCTCAAGGCGGTCAGCCGCTTCGGTGTCGGCGTAGATTCCATCGACCTTGAAGCAGCTACGCAACTCGGGGTGATGGTGTGTAACGTGCCGGGCTCAAACACCACGGAAGTCGCTGATCATGCGATGTCGCTGCTGTTGTTGCTGACCCGGCGCCTGTTCGATGCCATCACGAGTACGCGCGCCGGCGCCTGGGCGGACGATCCGAACTCGCGGAGTACTTTCACCACGTCGATGCGCCGGTTGACCGGTCATACCGTCGGCATCGTCGGCTTCGGCAACATCGGCCGTGCGTTTGCCAGTCGCGCACGAGGATTCGGTGTCAGCCGGATCCTCGCCCATGATCCGTACGTCAGCCAGCTTGCCGGCGACCTGTACGGCGTGCAGCTCGTGGACTTCGAGACGCTGACCGCCGAGGCCGACTACATCACCATCCACAGCTCGGCGACAGACCAGTCCAAGTACCTTTTCGATGCTGAAACCTTCAAGCGGATGAAGCCAACCGCGTTGCTGGTCAACACGGCGCGCGGCCCCATCGTCAACGAGGAAGCGCTGGCCGACGCCCTCGAAGGCGGCGAAATCGAAGCCGCCGCGCTCGACGTCACGGAAATCGAACCGTTGCCTTCCGACAGCCGGCTCCTGCGTCTTCCGAACTGCTACGTGACGCCGCACGTCGCCGCCATGTCTCCGGTGTTCATCGCCGAGACGTCCGTCATGCAAGCGGAGAACATCATCCGGGTGCTGACCGGCGGGAAACCACACGGCCTGGCGAACCCCGAAGTGATCAAGACCGTGGCCGTCATGCGGCATACGGATCCGGGCCGCTGGGCTGGCGTGCCCGACTTCTCCACCGCGCTGCAGGTCTGAACGACTGCGGCCGACACCGAGATTCTCGACCGGAGAGACTCGGGCGTTTGACCCGTTCAGTAGCGTCGGTCACCAATCGCGTCGACGAGGGCGGATTGACATTGCGTTAATTTGCCAACAAAATTGTTGCCAACAAAATTGATGGCAAAGTGAGGTCGAGATTGGGACTGCACAAGGGAGGTTCCAATTGGGTCGATGGCGACCGGTTCTTCGACCGGGAGGCGGAACTGGCGGTGCTTGCTGAACGCGTACGCACACCCTGCTTACAGCGCAACGGCCAGAGCTATCGTGGCCGCATCATCCTCATCTTGTGCGGAAGTGTCGGACTGGAGCCGATCCTGCGGCAGGCGGGGCTGTCGGCGCACGCGAACATCTACGCACCGTTCGACCTGAAACCTTGGGACGAGGAGACTGCGGTCGCCTGCATCCGTGAACTGGCGTCCACGTATGAGTTGCTCGTACCTCCTTCTGTCGCGGAACACATGTGCAGGCGGCTACGGCTCGCCGTGCCCCATCACGTGCAGCAGTTCTTCGACTGTCTCCAGATGTTGCTGCACCGCACGCGCCGTGTCGAAGCAACGCTCGAGGATGTCGAAACCGTGTACGCGGAGGACATGCTCGGTGCACGGGGGCAAGCGGGGTTGGACCACTACGAGAGCCGTCTGCGCCTGGTGCTGGGCGCCGAACGATATCCACTCGCGCTCGAACTCCTCTCGGAGGCATCCCGTCCGTCAGGTCTGCTCTACGCCACGGTTGACGCCTATCGTCGTCGTTACGCCCCGGAGTTGCCGAACCAGCGAACAATTGAGGATGTCCTCCATGTCCTCGAGCACGACGGCTATCTCAAGCGGCGCAGCGACGGCTACGGGTTCCTTTCCGGCTGGCTTGAGGACTGGTGGCGGGCCCGATACGGGGGGAGTTTCGTGCCTCTGGCCGACCGATCGACCTGACGACCATGTCGAGCTTGCCCGTCAGAACGTACAACCCCGCATTCCTGTCCGACGACGACCTGGTTTCCTCGTACTGTGTGCGAACGGCGGAGTTCGAGTCTGTGGTCGACGTGCTACGCGAGGACGGTGCGACAGCGAGTCCGCACCAGATCGTCATCGGGCCACGGGGAAGCGGCAAGACCATGCTGCTGCTGCGCGTGGCGGCGGAACTCCGTCGGAATCCCCTCCTGTCGGGCCGTTACTTGCCGGTGGTGTTCGCGGAGGAGAGCTACGGGGTGGCGACCACGGGCGAGTTCTGGCTGGAGTGCGTCTCACGACTTGCTCGGCGAGTCTCGCGCGGACAGGACTCCCCGGACCTCGCTGCCACCTATGATGAACTGCGCTCCATCACCGATGAAGCCACTCTGGCGGATCGATGTCTCGTAGCCCTTCTCGACTTCGCGGACCGGATCGACCGACGGTTGGTGATCGTCGTGGAGAACCTGAATACGATACTCGGCGAGATGCGAGACCCCGATGCTGGTTGGCGGCTTCGCAAGACCCTGCAGACCGAGCCACGGATCGTGCTGCTGGCCAGCGCGTCCCGACGCTTTGCCGAGATCGACGCCGCCGACCAACCGCTCTATGACCTGTTCCGGGTGCTGACACTGCGACCGCTCGACGCAGCGGGCTGCGCCCGGTTGTGGGAGTCGTTGTCGGGGCGGGAAGCACGGCCGGGCGCGGTTCGGGCGTTGCAAATACTCACGGGTGGGAATCCGCGTCTGTTCGTGATCGTGGCTCGAATTGGCCGGGCACGTTCGTTCAGACGACTGCTGGATGACCTGCTGGGGCTAGTCGATGAACACACCGAGTACTTTCGCGGTCATCTCGAGGCACTCCCTCCCCAGGAACGCCGCGTCTACCTGGCCCTCGCCGATCTCTGGAAACCGGCCACCGCCAGTGAGATCGCGGAGCGCGCACGGCTGTCGCCCAGCCAGTCCAGCGCCCAACTTGCCCGCCTGATGACGCGGGGCGGGGTGGAGGTGGCCGGCGGCACGGGGCGCCGACGGCAGTACTATGTCACCGAACGGCTCTACAACATCTATCACTTGCTGCGTCGCGCAGGTGGGCCGGAACCCATGGTCGAAGCGCTCGTCCGGTTTATGGAGTCGTTCTACTCCACCGGCGAACTCAAGACCATCGGCTTGCGCATCCTGACGGATGCATCGGTGCTCGATCCCCAGCAACGCGCGCTGCACGACGCCACCTTCAACCGGCTCCTTGCCCTGCGTGCGCTCGAACCGCATCGTCGCGAGTTGGTCGAAGCGGCCCGCTCGAGTGGTTTGGAAGCATCGGATCCGGATGACCGCATCGGCACGTCGGGCGCACTAACGGCCGCGCAGCCTTTGTTCGAGAAAACGGATCGGCTTCTGGATGCCGGTCGCGTGGACGAGGTCCTGCCTATCCTCGACGAAGCGCAACTTCGGCATGATCCAGACGGCGCGGAACCGAATGCCGGTGTTGGAACTCTGGTCCGGCTCATGCGCTGTGGCGTGCTGTCGGAACTGGACCGGCCATCCGAGACGCTTGATGCGTGCGAGGATCTGCTCGCCTTCATCGATGCTGGCGGAGTGGACCCAGAAGTTGCGGCGAGCGCAGAGGCGCATCGGGCGGAGATTCTGCAGACCCTCGGGCGCAGCGAGGACGCGGTCGCCGCCAACGAACGCATTGTCGCTCGCTACGGGGAGTCTGTCGGCCCCCGAATATCCGTTGCTGTGGCCAGGGCGTTGGCAAACCGTGCGTTGATCCTCGGTGGTTCAGACGCCGGCAACGGCGTTGCGGCCAGCGATGAGGTGCTGGATCGTTTCGGAAGCGATGAGCAGCCGGCTGTCCAGGTCTTCGTGGCGCACGCGCTCGGCAACAAGGGTGAGCTCTTGCGTGAACTGGGGCGCCTCGACGACTCGGTTCGCGCGTACGAGGAGATTCTGCGGCGCTATCGCGACAGTGAAGACGCCGACGTTCGCAAAGTGGTCGCACTGGCCGATGTGAACCTGGGGGTGCTGGCTGGACAACGGGGTGATGCCGAAAACGCGTTGGCGAGGTTCGACGATGTGGAGCGTCGATACGCAACCGCTGATGTCTCCGATTTTGTGGGTAGCGCGGCAATGGCGGCGGCCAACCGCGGGTTCGTGCTAGCCGCCATGGACAGGCTGGAGGATGCTCTGGCGGCCTTAGATGAGGTCGAGAGTCGCTACGGGCGGGTACCAGGGGAATCCTGTGTGGAAGCACTTGCCAAGGCCCAGGTCAAGAAGGGAGATGTGCTGCGCCAACTGGGACGGATCGACGGTGCGATCAACGCCTTCGGCGAGGCTGAACGCTTGGCTGACACATCGTCCCGTCCCGATCTCGCGGTCGTTGGCGCGCAGTCTGTCTGTCGACGCGCGGACGCTCTCGCCTCCGTCGGCCGGACTGCCGGGGCTCTTGCTGCATACGGTGAGGCGGTGGACCGCTGCAGTGGTGAGAGCGCTCCCGAACTTGTGCGGATCGGCGCGATGTCATTGCTCCACACCGGCGTGGTACTAGACGGGCTTTACCGAGTGCCCGAAGCCCTCGACGCCTATGACCAGGCGATTGAGCGTTGCCAACGTGCCGCGACGATGGAAACACGCGAAGTCAACGCCATTGCGCTTCTCAACAAGGGATCCACACTTTGGGAACTTGATCGTTCCTCGGAGGCACTCCGTGCGTGGGAAGAGGTCGTACGGCGGTTCGGCGCCTCTTCGGAGGGACGGCTGCCAGTAGTCGTTGGGGAGGCTTGGCACGCGAAGGGAACGCTCCTGCGCGAGGAAGGGCATCCAGACGCCGCGCTCGATGCGTTTGCGGAAGCTCTCGGCCATGTTGCGGGTCGTGAGGACTCCGAAGCATGCGGCCTCCTCACCGAAGTGCATCTTGACAGGCTCACGCTGCTGGGCGCTCTGGACCGGCATGACGAACTGCTCGCGTCGGCGGAAGATCTGAAGCAGATGGCGGGAGCTGGCGAACCCTGGCACGACGCCCTGGTCGGACGGTCCATGATCCCTGTGGCGCAGGCGAGACTGCTCGCTGGGAACCACGCGTCGGCATTGCAGGCCGTGGTCCAGGCCGAGCAAATGCTGTCGAGCGTGTCGTTGGAAGATTCGTTTCGTATCTGCTGGGTGCGGGCACTCGCGCTACTTGGGCTTGGTGATCGCCCCCGGTGTGAAGAAAGCACCGAGACGCTCCTGGCAATCCTCGCCCGTCAGCGGCTGCTGCCCATCGAGTGTATCGCCCGTCTGATCGATCTGGCGGTCGCGCTTGGCGTTCAGGAGATGCGCGACCTGGTCATTGCGTCTCCAGCCCGTGACCTGCTTCGACCGTTTACTGTCGCGCTCGAATATGAACTCGGAACGAACCCCCGGGTGGCGGTCGAGATTGCCGAGGTCGCTGCCGACATCCTGCCGCGTCTGCAGGCCAGGCTCCAGCGTGGGCCGTTGAACAACTTTGGAACGCGGCAGGGTAGGGACAGTTCGACTTCGCGAGGTTCTCCGACCGCATCCAGGCGGAAGGAGATGTAGACAGTCGAATCAGACGGGCGTGGTCTCGTCGAGTTGATCAAGTTGCATCATGGCTTTCCAATAGTCCCGCTGCTTCGTCGTGGCGCCGGCGGCGCGCCCACGCCAACGGGCTCGCCCAGGTTGGCACGTCCGGCACCGCCGGATCGAAGCCGTTCGCCAATCCGAAGCGGACGAACTCGGCCTGGCCGCGCCGTGCCGCCCAGCCGAGGGGCGTGGTGCGGTATTCCTCGTCGATGGCGTTGGGATCGGCGCCGTGCGCGAGGAACAGCCTGGCCGTTTCGATATCGCCCTTTTCGGCCATGTAGTGTAGTGGCCGCACCTGCTGCCAGTTGGGCAGGTTGGGGTCCATGCCGTGGTCGAGCAGCAACCGGGCGAGGTCACGCGATCGCCAAAGATATGTCTGGCAATAGGTGAGCGAGGCGGGCACGCGCAAGCCGCGAGCCAGCATCAGGCGAACGAGTGCCTCGTGGCCTGCGGACACCCCCAGGGTGAAACCTTCGGTGACCCGCATGTCGTCGAACATTTCCGGCTTCGCGTCGAGCAGCGCGGCGATCGTGTCGATGTTGCCTTCGTGGAAGTGCATGGCGAGCGGTATCCGGCCTCCGTGTTGGTAGAGCTTTCTCGCGATTCGTTGACTCCGAATACGTGCTAGACTCAACGGGAGGTTACAATAATGCAGAGTTCGTATAGCCGGTTGATACATGAACACGGTGAGAAGAAAAATGAATAAAAGACTAATCCTAATTCACGGTCGCAATTTCAAGCCCAACCGTGAGTTTCTTCTTGCTAACTGGAAGGATGCTCTGAGAAGTGGTCTTGAGCGTGATTATCCCAAATGCGTGGACGCCTTCGACGCGTTAACCAGTAGTGGCTCAATTGAAATGGCACACTATGGCGACAAGTCAAACAAATTTTTGTCCGACATAGGTAGGGAATATGAAGAGAAACAGAACATCTTGGACCGAAAGGCATGCCTTACGGAGCTAAAGAAGTTGACGCGAGATCAATTGCTGAGCAAGTCCTTTTACGGAGATCGACCGGGAAAGTCCAGTTATAGAAAAGCGTTAGCGGATGCTCTACACAGACCACTGGAATGGCTAGGGGTGGCGGACAACCTTATTTCTCGGGTAGCACCGGACGTGAAGGAGTATTGGAATCCGGACTCTCAATTCGGAAGTGATGTTCGATGGCCTTTAACTAAGTTGCTAAGCGACGATCTTTCAAAAAGTTCGGACGTGCTCTTGATCAGTCATAGTCTTGGATCGATGATTGCGCATGACGTGATGTGGAAACTGACCTACTACCATGAATATGACAGAATCGATACGAGAGTTAATGTTTGGGTCACGTTGGGATCGCCATTAGGGAATCCGACGGTTCAAGATAATCTCAAAGGCTCTAGGGCAAAGCATGCCCGGCGTTATCCGCGAGTAGGAACCTGGATAAACATGGCGGCGGAAGACGATTACATTAGCCATGACCAAACGCTTGCTGATGACTTTCGCTTGATGAGATCACTAGGGATGGTAGAGAGGATTACCGATAAGCGTGTCTATAATATGGCCTTGAGAGGGCTCTCCATTGGCAACGCCAAGTCGAATCCCCATCATGGCGTTGGCTACTTGATTAGCCCTCACGTAGCTGACGTTTTGCGTGCGTGGTTGACGGACTAGACTCGACTTTGTGTGCAGTATCCGTCTGCTCGTAGGTGTGAGCGGACGGCATCTGCAGCGGCCTGCGTGGCGACGACGGTCGGCCGTGCTGGTGGTGATCGGCGTGAACGTGCGCGGGGACAAGCACTTTCTGGCCATCGATCTTCGCGACGCATCGCCCGCGCGGCTGGGACGCGGAGCAGCACTACCGTGGTGGTCCGGCGGCGGACGGAGAGCGGCCAGATGCTTCTGGTTCCGCGGCACACGGTGATGCTGGTGTCGCGGGACGACCTGCCGCTCAAGGAACTCGTGCTGCGGCACCGGGGCAAGCAGGGGCAGGAGAACGCCTTCAAGGGTCCGCTGCGGGACATGGACCTGCACCACCCGCCGTGCCGGGGCTACCGGGCGAACCAGGCGTTCTACGCGCTGGGCCAGATTGCGCAGGTCCTGCTGCGCGCGGTGCAGTACGGGGCGCTGCCGAAGAGCGCGCGCCGGCACGGCATCCGCCCGGTCATCCGCCACGTGATGCGCGCCACGGCGCACATGGTGCGCACGGCGCGCCGGGTGTGTCTGCGCTTCGCCAAGACGAACTTCCGGCTGGACTGGCTGTACCGGGCCATGGTCGCCCTGGAGGCGGAGGCCCGCGCCCCGCCCGCGGCGGCCTGACGCGTCGACAGATCGTCGGCCCGAAACGGGCGGTCGCGAGAGCCGCGAAGCCACTTCCGGGGCGCGTTCCCGGCCTTCGAAACACCCGCTTCGCCGCCGAAAAACGATCAACCGACCGAAAACGTCTCCCGGAGCATCCTTATCAGGGGATTGGGAAATCCAAAACTGGGATTTGACGTCGATTGACGCACTTATTGGCCCCGACATGGACTGAAGTCTGATCCCATACAGACATGAGCCTGAACGAGGGCGTTCGTGAGTCGTGCCGGGTTGGTCGGGATCACTGTGTCTGCGGTAGGGGAACGTTGCCGGGAACCGGGGTCGCGGTCAACGTCGAGACGCGGGGGTGGACTGCGTGAACCGGCCGGTCAGTGACGACCGGAAGTACCCTTCCGGTCGTCGCCAACCTCCACGACGCGGGATCCGGCGTGTCACCCGAAGGGCCGGAGCGAAGCGGAGGACCCGCGCAGCGGGTTGACACGGCGGATCCCGCGGCGTTCCCGGCCGCATTCCCGGAGGGCCTCAAGCCGCCGGCTGCGCGTCGGACGCGAGTCCGATCGTCCGGAACAGCTCCGCGCGGGCGAGGTTCACTTCGCGCAGGGCGGCGAGGTCGCTGGCGGCGTGGGCGGCGCGGTCGAGGTCCGCGAAGGCGACGCCGGGCTTGAGGAAGCGCTCCGCGCCGTCGATGCGGCGGAAGCGCTCGTACGGCGTGGCGACCTGGTCGTGCGGATAGCGGCGCCGGACGCGCCCCTGCTCGTCGACGTGCTCGACGGCGAACATGCAGGGCCGGTGGTAGTTGACGGCGGGCGAGAGGACGCCGCGGGTGAACTCGTGGACCAGCGGCGCGAAGCGCCGGGGTATGTGGACGTGGCCGAGCCAGCGGCGCACGACGTTGGCGTTCTTGCCCTCGACGAGGGCGTTGTCGTTGGAGTGCCGGGCGCGGGACTTGGTGAACTCGGCGTGCAGCTTGGCGAGCAGGCGGGCGACCTTGCGGTTGATGTACTCGGAGCCGTTGTCGGCGTGGAAGCCCATGACCGCGAAGGGGAAGAGGTCGAGGAGCCCCTCGAGCACGGGCAGCAGGAAGCGTTCGGAGATCGCCGCCGCGGCGCCGATGAACTCGTACTGGGTGACCTCGTCCACTGTGTTGATGAGGTGGACGCCCTTGCTGCCGTCGAGGTCGCCCTGGTGGACCGTGTCGACGCGCAGGAAGCCGGGCCGGCCCTCGGGCCGGGGGCGGCGGCGCTCGGCGATGGCCACCCGCACCGCCCTGGTGAGGTCCGGCGTCGTGCGCTTGCGGCGGTAGGTGGTCGAGGCGCGCAGGTTGTAGAGGTGGCTGACCGAGATCCGCGCCAGGCGCGCGAAGCGCTCGTCGCCGAACACCTCGTGCTCGCGGCGCATCACCTCGCGGGTGGCCGGCCCGGCCATCTGGCCGAGGGTGGCGTCGACGTCCGCGAGCAGGCGGACGTCGGCCGCGGTGTGGCGACGCTCGAAGGGCCGCGCCGGCGGCCCGCCGCGGCGGTCGACGATGCGTCCGGTGTCCAGGTACTGGCGCACCAGGCGCGTCAGCTGCGCCCGCGACAGACCGGTCGTCTTGGCGAGGAAACGCCGCAGCGCGCCCTTGTCGGCCTTGCCAAGCCGGGCGTAGCCGAAGCGCGCCAGCGTGCGCCGGACGAAGGCGTAGGCCTCCTCGCGGGAGCGGGGCTTGAAGTCAACAGGCTCGTTGCCGTCGAGAAAGGCACGGACCTGGTCCAGGGTGTGAAGTCGTTCGACGTCTAGGCTCAAGATCATCCTCCGATGATCTCCGACGCCACCCTTCAGGCTCACTTCTCGTTGGAATCAACCCATCCGTTCAGGCTCATCTCTCATTGGACAAGGCTACTGATGTTGCTCGGCTTCGTTCAGTGGTACCATGCTGTGACTGGAGTTCGGTTTTTGGAGGAGACGACGATGCGTCTTGACCTTGGCGTGCTCGTTGAGCGGACTTGTTTGCAACTGCGGGCGCAGAAAGAAGTACCGCTGAGTCCGGGACGACACGATGAGCACAAGACAATGTTGTGTGCTGGAGCCGCGTTGGTCAAAGAAGCAATGTCAATGCTTCGTTCGGAGGCGGACGCCGTTCAGTTCGAGCGGGAAGTAGTGACACGTGACAGCGACTACATCCGAGAAGTTGGGTCCGAACTCGGTCTCGATCTGGCCGTCGTAGACGGTGCCATCATCATGAACGACAACCTTTGCCCAAGCACCCGGCTCTTCGGCACACTGGAGTATCTGTCCAAGTCGGTGCCTGACCTGTCCTGCATTAAACGCGCATAGCGGGCCCAGATACCACGTAACTCTAACGGATGGGTCTTCGTCGTCGCTGGTTCACGACTCTTCAGAACTTCGAGTTCGAGATCCAAGCGATTGAAGGCCAATAGAGACGGTTGATAAAGCAAGCGGCCTGACCGAAGACCAGCAAGAGGTCTTCTCCCAGTGCAAGGTTCTTCTCAAAGGGATCAAGGAGACTTTCGAGGGCATGTTCCCGCGAGAGTTGTTCATCTGGCAGTCGCTAATGCTGATTCAGCAAAACATGTTGTTGATCCTGCCTTGCCGTCAGCTACGTGCAAAGTGGCGAACTCTATCGGGTCGCCTAGCACATCTTGGAGATGAAGCGGCCTATGCTTCGCTGAAGCGCAGGTTGGACGACATTGCCAAGGAGCTCGGCGAGTGCGAGAGGTGCAGCGAAGCTGATGATCGTGCGTTGCGACACGAGATGGTCGAGTTCAGGAAATCTCTTGATGATCGACTAGTTCTTGATCTTTGGCGGACTGTCAGCATTCGTCGCTACGGCATCATTTTTTCCTTGAGTGCGTTTGCGTGTATCGCTTTATTGATCGTGCTGTTCGCGTGCTCGGAGTGCTCAAATAGTTCTAACGAACATTGGCAAAGACCCATCGCGATGGTTGTAGCTGGCTTCTTGGGTGGTCTCCTAAGCGGTATCGCCACCATGCGTTATGGGGAGCAAGGCGTTCGACCTCCATTAGCCAGCGTCGAAGTCGTGCGTCCCGTCATCGGGGGAATAGCAGGTCTTTTCCTGTTCTTGATTGCGGAGGCCCAGGTACTCAACATTGCTGATCCCGGGCTCTTTGCGCTTGCCATTGCATTTGGTTTCACTGAGTTGGCTTTCTATAGAACGCTGTATAGGATTGCCAGTAACGTCGAGGATCGCCTTGGAAAGAGCTTTGCTGCTACTGAAGACCGACCCTCGTAGATCTGCCATGAACGCAATCGCTGTATTGTTCCCGGCTACAACCATACGTAATGGTGGGTCTGGCCGCTAAAAGGGTTGCCCCATTTGAGTTGGAATGATCTACGCAAGCGTGTGAACCTCCCAGAACAACGCTAGAAACGCAGTCTGCGAACCACAGCTAGTATCTGTGGTTCCGACGACCAGATGGCATTGCGCCGTCGATCAACGCGGCGACTTCGTGGTGAGCCTGGCGCCGGGCCCATGCCAGTGGGGTAGCCCGAACGGGCACGTCCGGCACCGCCGGATCGAAGCCGTTCGCCAATCCGAAGCGGACGAACTCGGCCTGGCCGCGCCGTGCCGCCCAGCCGAGGGGCGTGGTGCGGTATTCCTCGTCGATGGCGTTGGGATCGGCGCCGTGCGCGAGGAACAGCCTGGCCGTTTCGATATCGCCCTTTTCGGCCATGTAGTGTAGTGGCCGCACCTGCTGCCAGTTGGGCAGGTTGGGGTCCATGCCGTGGTCGAGCAGCAACCGGGCGAGGTCACGCGATCGCCAAAGATATGTCTGGCAATAGGTGAGCGAGGCGGGTACGCGCAAGCCGCGAGCCAGCATCAGGCGAACGAGTGCCTCGTGGCCTGCGGACACCGCCAGGGTGAAACCTTCGGTGACCCGCATGTCGTCGAACATTTCCGGCCTCGCGTCGAGCAGCGCGGCGATCGTGTCGATGTTGTCTTCGTGGAAGTGCATGGCGAGCGGCATCCGGCCTCCGTGCTCATACAGGAGCGCACGCATTTCCTTGTTGGACGTGCCGGTGGGTGTCCCTGACGATTCCACCTCGGCATTGGGATCGGCGCCGGCTTCCAGGAGCATTCTCGCAATCTCGAAGAAACCGAAATGCGCTGCCGCCCACAATGCGTGGCCCCTGGGGCAGTTTGGGCCCTCGTCGAGATTGGGATCGGCACCGGCGTCGAGCAGACGTTTGACGATCTCGACGTGGTTGCGCTCTGCGGCGGCCGAGAGCGGTCGCTTGCCGCCCGATTCCTGGTCGTTGGCGAGATCGACGTTTGATGCGAGCAGTTCGCCGACGCGCTCCTCATCGCCCAGCGCCGCGGCGACGGTGATCGAGTAGCGCGCACCCCGCGCAAGCAACCGGCGGGCGATCGCGTAGTCGTTGCGCTGCTGCCAATAAGGATGGTGCCAGAGCGCCAGGACCGCCGGCCGGAATCCGGTTCCGCCGAGACGGTCGTCGCTGCTGAATCCCGACGCGTCCACGTTTGCGCCCAGGTCGATGAGGCGGTCGACGAGGTTCGCGTCACCGGCTTCGACGGCGTAGTGCAGGGGGCTTCGGCCAAGGTGGTCACCGTGATTCGCGAGACCAGGTTGTTCCGCGAGGAGTTGTTCCACGGCGTCCGTGTCGCCGTTGGAAACGGCCTCGTGGATGGCATGGCGGGAACCGGAGGCGGCGCGGCGGCCCAGTTCGTCGCGCAATAGTTCTGCGACTTCGTCGTGGCCGCGGTCGCAGGCAATCTGGAGCAGGGGTTCCTGTGCATAGTAGGAGCGGTGGAAGATGTCCGCACCGGCCTGCAGGAGCATGCGGGCGGCATCGAGGTGGCCCTCGCGCACTGCGAAATGCAGGGGCGGGGTATACCAGAACTCCGCCTTGACCAGCGTGGGGTCGTCTTCGAGCATCGCGCGGAGCCTGGCCGCGTCCCCGTCGCGCGCAGCGTTCAGTGCCTGCCAGACCGTTTCGCCGAACCAGCGGCCGGTCCAGTCCTTCTCGCCGGGGGCAAGCTCGATGGGTCGTATGAGTTCAGGTCGGGTCACGTCGTCAGGACTCAAGCGTATCGATGGGACAGAGGTTCGGTGCCATCACATGCACCGGGTTCAGTCTGGCTCTTATAATGAACCGATGGCCGTTGACAACTCGAAGACTCCGCGACCCTCGTTTTCCCGATCGGGAGTCGACCTGACGATGCTTCGATGGATGGCATCGAAAACGCCTGAAGAGCGTCTTCGGATCCTCCAGGGCAACGTGAACGCGATTCTGCGCGCCCGCAATGCCCGAAACCGCGACTGACTTTTCGACCGTAGCGAGGTCAAGCAAAACCGCACGCGCCAAGGACCGCTACATGCTTGAGACTCTTCGTGCGATCAAAGAGTACTTGCCGGAATAGGTGCCGGTTGGCCGCTACAGCCCTCCCGGCCCGCAGTCGTTCTTCAGGTAGTCGATCAGCGCGCCGTAAAACTTGATCTTGTGGTCGTAGAACAGCGTGTTCGAGAAGTGATCCGCCCCTTCGAGTTCCACGTACTTGTAGGACTTGCCGTGCTTGTCGAGTTCCTTCAGGTACTTGTCCGCGTGGTCCACCGGCACGCGCTGATCGACGTCACCGTGGACGATCAGCATCGGGACATTGACCTTCTCCGCATCCTCGATCGGCGACAGGCTCCTGAGCCACGTATTCACGAATGCTAGGCCCTCTGCGGTGTCAATGCGGTCGCGGAAGTAGTTGACCTGCATCATCCGGTCCGCGACCGCAGCACCCGCGACCGTACACTGGTAGATCTGCGGCGTGCGGTATGCGGCGACCAGCGCCGCGTACCCGCCGTAGGACCACCCGAACATGGCCATCCGATCAGGGTCTGCCAGCCCCTCCTTGACGAGATGCAGAGCGCCGTCGTCCTTGTCGTCCTGCATGGCGTAGCCACCCTGGCCACCTTCCTCGAATGCGGCGGTGTAGAACTCCATGCCGTAGCCCTGGGAGCCGCGGTACTGCGGTTGCAACACGAGATACCCGTTGTTGGCGAGCAGTTGCGCCCACTCGTCGAAGAGGATGATCTCGTGCACGAAAGGCCCGCCGTGAGGCATGACGACGAGGGGAAACGGCGGTTCCCCGTGCGGAACGGTAATGAACCCGGGAATCGTCAGGCCGTCCCGGGACTTGTACTCGATGCGCTTCAGATCCGCGAGATTCTCGCCGTCGAGAAGGGGCTTCCGGCTACCGATGGGTTGGAACCTGCCGCCTTTCAGCAGGTAGTACGTGCCCGGGTCTCTCGGCCCCTCGTTGGTGACGACGATCGTCGCGCCGTCCCTGGAACGGCTGACGATTCGCACATAGTGTGCGTAGGGAATGATGCTCTCGAGTTGCGCGTAGGTCGCGGCCTCGAGCGCGGAGTCGGCGTCTTCGAAGTACTCGATGTGGTAATTGTCCTTGAAATAACCGACCCCGACTACCTTGCCCATGTGGGTCCATGGGTTGCTGTGTGTGCGAGTACCGATGATGTCCACGTCCGAGCGGCGATAGATCGGCTCCATGGTCTTGGTGTTGATGTCGAGGGACCACAGCCCATAGGTATCCTCGCCGTTTAGGGCGGTGACAAGGATGCTGTCGGCCTTCATGTCGTCGACGCCTTCGATCCCGAAGAATCCGAATTCGTCCTCGTGCTGGCGGTGCACCTCCTCCCATCGCGAAGATCCGGGCCGGCGCGTGTACCAGACGTAGGACTGGGCATTCCTGTCGAAACCCTGGGTAAATCGAGGGTTCCCGTCCGCGTCGAAAAAGATCCGCCCGGTTGTGGGCCTTCCGCGAATGTGCAAGGTTGTCTTCCCGGTTTTGAGGTCCATCAGGTGGTAGGATCGGGACCGGTACGCATCCTTCGATCTTGCGCCGGGCCCTCGGGTGTCCGTCGGAAAGTACTCGACGATGATCTTATCCGGTTCGTCGGGAAGGACGTGGGCCACAAGAATGTTGCGGTTCCCCAGTTCGGTCGTTTCTTGCTTCATCAAATCGAGCAACGCGAATTTGAACTCGTATACTCCCTGGTTGTAGCCCTCGATCCTGTCACGGACCTTCTGCCTCAATGTGAATGTCAGCGCGTCATCGCTGACCCAGGAGTACTGGACGATCTCCATCGGATCCGCATCCAGGCGGAACGGCTCCTTGGCGAGATCAGCGGTTTCGTAGACCTCGATGATCGGGTTGGCGCCGCGCGTCGGGATTCGCATCAGCCCCATGTACGTGCCATCCCTGGACAGTCCGACATTGCTGATCGTGGCGCGCAATGCCCAATGTTCGAGCGGATAGGGTTCCAGCGGCGTCTCGGATGCACCGCCCGAGAGACCCGCGAGGCATAGCGCGACCGCCAGCTTCTTGCGCAGGCCGACCGCGCAGCTTTCTTCAATCATCGTATCCTCCGACAAGAACGCGGGTTAACTCAGCGAACGCCTAAAGGCTTCCGGGGCCGCCCAGCAAGTACCTGACATTCAGAAAGTAGCGCTTGCCAAAGAGGTCATAGCCGTAGCCGATGGGCGTGTTGTTTCTGGAGAATACCTCTTCGGGGTCAACGACCGGTGGGGCCTCGTCGAAGACGTTGCGAATGCCGCCGGCGATTTGCAGACTATCGCCTCGCCACCGAAGGTTGACGCTGTGATGGAAGTACTCGTCGCCGAAGCCCACATCCCGACAAAGGAGATCGTTCGGTGGCCCGAGGCAGGTATTAGCGACTCCCCAGTCGTCGAGACCTTCGGGGTCCTGGTCGACACTGCCGAGATAGATCGTCGTCCAAGAGAAGCGCCACTTGCCGTATTCGGCGGCGAGGTAGAGTTGCCCAGTCAACTCAGGATAGCCCCACTCCTCGGCGTCGTCATCAAAGTCCTCGATCCCTTGATCGTTGATGAGGAGGTCCGAAGCCTCGATCTGCCGGTGCATGATGAGGTCGGCGGTGACATCGATAGCTCGGTCAAATACTGTCCAGCTATCCTCGAAGGCGACGTTCATGTCCACCCCGCGGTGGATCTGGCTGTCGCGGTTGATGAAGCCCTGGTCAATGTATTCGATGAACGGTTGCACGGGGTCCGATGCGCGCTGGATCCGCGAACAGAATGCGCTGACTCCACTGGGGGAGTTGTAACAGTCGAAGATAATGTATGCCGCTGAAGGTGGGATAATCGAATCCGTAACATCGATCTCGTAGTAGTTCATACCGATCGATAGATCGAAGGCATTGGTAAAGGGTTGTTCCCAGGCAAGACCGGTGGAAAGAGACTCTGATCGCTCTTCGTCAAGCCCCTTGTAGCCGCCCCTCCCGATTTCCACGCTGAAAACGTTGAACCCGTTGTTGTTGGCTACGGTCGGATCGACGCCGTTTTTGCGGCAGTTCTCAAGGACGATCTGGTCTCGCGGGTCATTCCCGGGTATGTACTCTCTGGTGAGTTCGTCGATAGCTTGGTCTGGAATCAGGCACGGGTCGAATACGTTGATAAAACCGGTCTGAGGTACCAGAAACAGTTCGCGCAAATTCGGCGCACGGTAGGACGTGCCGGTGGTAGCGCGCAGCAGCAGCGAGTTAACGGGTCGGTACGCCATCTTATAGGAGTGCGTCCAGGCACCGCCGTAGAACTCGTCGTCGGTGAATCGTGCCGAGATGTTGAACACGAGCTCTTCGGCGGCGGGTTGACCAGCGATGATGGGAATCTCCAGTTCGCCGAAGAACTCCCGAGTGTACTTGTCGCCAATGGCTCCACCGTCCTTGAAGAAACCCCAGAAAAGCCCGTCGCTGGCGACCTCATCCGGTATCGAATCGAGGTCATCCAGACGGTACTCGAAACCAATGCCGCCCACGACCCAGTCCGAGGGAAGCTGCAGCACGTTACCCGTCATGTAGAAGGAAACCAGCGTTTGGTTGTAGACCGTGTCGAAGTCGCGATCGTCAAAGACGTAGTTCCGCTCCTCCCTCGTCGCGAAATCGCCAACAACGCTTTCTGGATACAGGGACGGTGCGAACATGTTGAGCGGTACGCAACCGGGTGCGGTGTCAGCAACAAGTGGCTCGCCGGTGTCGTTTTCGCAGGGCGTATTCGTTGTAGAGTACACGCCCAAGGCCAGGTTGAGCCGGTCTTCGCGGATACCGGGCCGCCTTGAGGAGCCTTCCGAATTCGTATGCACGACGCCGAAGTCGAACGTCCAGTTGCTAAGGCTGGCAAAGTCCATCCACGGCAGATCACCGTTTACGCCTCCCACCAGCCGGACCTGGCTCTGATGAACATAGATCTGGGTGCGGTCTCCACGCACAGCGACGAGTGGTACAGTTAGAACGGGTCCCAGGGCGGGTTCGTAAAAGAAGCCGGGAGGGGGGCCTCCGTAGCGAGCGATGTATTGGGCGCGTACGTTTGGATTGGTCAGGAGTGCGTTCCAGGCAAGGCCACAATCCACGCCGTTTTCGCCCTCCGGGTTGCAGATGTTGAATGGGTTTCGCGCCGGCACGTCGGGAACCAACGGAGAAGCGCCGCTGTCGCTGAAGAAGTCGCGCTCGGCGTACATGACTTCGAAGAATGGCGTCAGGTTCATCGCTCCTTCGAGCGTGTATTCGCCGTAGGCCATGATGGAGTACTGCGATCTTTCTGGATACAGATGCGTGAACTGTTCTCTGCCGTTGAGGTCGTGGTTACGAAAGGAAATATCCGTCCTGCCGTCACCGTCGCCGTCGACACCGATTGCGCGAACGTTCGACTCGGAAAAGTTCGGCCAGCCGCCGTTGCTGTAGCCCGGGGAATAGTAGATGCTTCCCTGCCAAGTTCCGGGAACGAATACTCGCCGTGCGAGGTAGCCCAACGCGCAGTCGTCCCACTCCATGCCGTAAACCCTGGTATAAACCAATTCTTGGTGCCGCCTTTCGCCGCTCTGGTCTATCTCCGCATGGCGTTCGCAACCTGCGGTCCAGGGACGATCTTCCCAAGTAACGGCCTCCTGATCTGACCATTCGGCACCGATGCCGACATATCCCCGGTCAAAGTTCTTGCCCCAAGTTACGGTCGCGACCGGACTGAAACCGTTCTCGTGATGAGGGAACGTCGGGAACAGGTCTATCTCAAAGCCGTCGAAGTCCTTCCGCAGGATGATATTGGCGACACCTCCGATGGCGTCTGAACCGTAGACGGACGATGCGCCGTCGAGCAAGAGGTCGTACTGCCCGATGAGGGAGCCGGGAATGAGGCCGAGGTCCGGGCTGATCGGCGCGCCCTCTACGCCGGATGGAGCCATTCGCCGACCGTTGATCAATAGCAGCGTTCGGGTTGCGCCCAAACCGCGAAGACTGACTTCCGTGGAGCCCGGGCCGCTAGCGAGCACGTAGCCTTGGAATGTGAGATCGACCTGGTTGCCGCCGGAGGCGGTCGATTCGCGCAGGATGTCTCCAGCGTCGATCAGGCCAGCTTCCCTTGAGACTTCCGCCGTGATGATCTGCAGCGGCGCGATGCTGGAATAGGTATCCCGCTTCAGGCGCGAGCCGGTGACGACGACGAGTTCATCGGCTGCGGGTTCTTCGTCTTCGGCCGTGGGCACGACTTCTTCTTCTTCGACTTCGGCAGCCGGTGCCTCTTCCTCCTCGGCGCCTGCGTCTTCCTGCGCGATGAGCTGCGGAGAAAAGGCGATCAGGCAGCCAGCGAGAGCCACGCGGACGAGGTTCTGCATCCACATTGATTGCGGGTTTTCGGTTGCGTCCATTGTTTTCCCTCCGTTGGCGCTCCCATTGTTTGGGGCGACGTGGGTCGACCGGCATGTTTGGCCGGGCGACGCTAACGCAATTTCAAATTGTTACCGTGGTGTCCATCCTTGTTGAACTCGGCTTCAGCCAAACTCCATGGCCTGACAGCGCGGTTGCGGCGAACATTACACCCCACAGGACGTTTTCGCACGCAAATTTGAGCAATATTCCCGACAAGATTTGAACGATTTTGCACACACTTGTAGGCGATTTTTAACACAAGGCGCAGAATCTTCTCGCGAAACGAGAAAATACTCCGAACAGACGTGTCTTTCGCCGTTGTGCGAGACATTCGGTTTGCTCGACTTGACCGCGATCTTTTTTGGTGAAGGCGGGAGGGTCGTCGAGCGGGGCCGGGCCACAGGCGAAGCCGAAGGCGTCGGCTGTGGGGCACTCGCATGGAACAAATGCCTCCCGGGAGCACCAGCGACCGGGGGCGCTTGGTCCATGCGCGACGAGCGGGGCCGGGCCACAGGCGAAGCCGAAGGCGTCGGCTGTGGGGCACTATCGTGGAACAGATGTCTTGCCCGACCCCGCTCGTCGATCATGGAACGACGGGTGCTGCGACAGTATCGAGGGGATCCCGTATGCACGAAAACGCTCACACCTTCCGTGGTTGTTTTTGGCCTGATCTTTGGGCGTATCGCGGATGATGTTCGAATGAGAAAGAAATACCATGCGGAGCGAAGTGATCTTGGCTTCGTTGATTATGGCCGTCGACACCAAGCTTGAGCGTCAGATCGTGGATTTCCTTGCGAAGGATTCGACGGTAGACGCAATGATCGACGCATCCAAGCGAGGTCGCCCAGCCGTGGAGGCGATCGATGCGGAGCTTATTCGCTATTTCGGCGACAAGGTGCGACCGAATCCGGTCAAGCAACACATCGGGCGCCTTGTCCGTCCCGTGATGGAAAACCAGGGTTTTGTCCCCGCCAAAAGACGGCGACCCACTAAGTCGGTCCTGTTCACATCGGGCACTGTCTACGGCCTTTCGCGGCCAATAATGGACATCCTCGAGGCACACGGCGGGCGCTTTCGCGTAGACGATGTCAACCGCGAGATCCGATCCGCGATCAACATCGTCGGCGGCAACCGGGCCTTCGCCCGACGGCACACTCTGTTCACTTGGACGGAATACCCCAACGTCGCCACGGCCCAGGCCGCGGGTGCCCTCGCAGTGTTCGGGATTGCCGTTGACCAGGCGCTGGCTGACGTCGCCAAGAGGCGTGAATCGGCCCTTCCCGGTGCTCAACTCAGCGGATCAGAACGCGCGCTCCTTCGTGACCATTGTCCGACTGCCGGACTGAGTTCATCTTCGATCGATCCGGGCATCAGGACCGCGATCAAGCTGGCTGCCATTTGTGCAACGGGCTCACTCCGCCGCAGGTCGCGCCGTTGCTACGCAGCGGCATCTCCCGGGTCGAAAGGTGGATACGCAAGCGTCGGCTATACAGCATTGCGGTCGCGAGTGGTGCCGCACATCGACTGCCCCTGTTCCAATTCGACGACAGTGGCGGCTTGATTCCAAATGTACTCAAGGTGCTGCCGGAAATTGACAGGACTATCCACCCGGTAGGCGTTTTCAACTGGTTTACTTCGCCAAGCCCCGACCTTGCGCGTTGCGAGACGGGTCTTGATCCCATCTCGCCACGCGACTGGTTGCTACGAGGATACCCGTCGGAACCCGTCGCGCGTCTCGCGGGCGCGCTTGCAGTCGGCACACCGGCCTGAGCCTTGCCGGAGGGCCTGGAACCGCCTCCCGAGCGTCTCGATCTGTACGAGCCGCGCGAGGAGGAAGTAGTTGAGCTAACCGCCGGTCGACCCCTCTGGCGCATCTATATGCGGGAACCATATGCGCCTGCCTGGAACACTTTTCGTCGTTACGGGCCCACGCCCAGCCGCTTTGACCACCATCTCGAAAAGCCTGGGGATCCGAACCGATCGATTCTGTACGCGGCTGAGGATTGGGCCACGTGCGTCGCAGAGGTCTTTCAGGACCAACGTCTGATCGATACCCAAACCAACCGTCGCTGGCTCGTTGCCTTCACGCTCGACCACTTGAAAGTACGGACGAATGGCCGGTCAAACCGAGTTCTCGGCGGCGTTCAGCAGGTCTCGAATGGTCGTTCCGAGACGCCGGCGTCCGCCAGGCCCCCAGCCGAGGTCGCCCAGTCCGTCGCAGCGCATGATGATGTCCGGCGGCGGCAACTCCTCGGGCAATGCCGGGCGGGATCCCCTGGGGATGCCGTGAGTGGCGTACATGCGTTCCGCGATCTCCCGCGTACTCACGACGATGTCGGAACAGTTGAAGGAGCGGCCGGCGACATCGGCGTCCCGCGCCGTGAGCAGCAGCCACACGGCGGCGGCGACGTCGTCCCCGTGAACCTCGGTTGAGGTGCGTTCAGTCGTGATCGGGCGGCCAGCGATGACGTCGCGTGCCATGTCGAACCACTTGCTGCGGGATGCAGGATGGGTGATCCCGTAGATGCCGGTGGGCCGTATGCATGTTGTGTGCGGATACACGCTCGCGAGCCCCTCGAGGGCAACCTTGTGCGCGCCGTAGTGCGTGTCGGGAGAGGTCGGATGGTCGTCGCCGACGCGCGTTCTGGAAGGACGACCGAAGACGGCTCGGCTCGACAGGACCACGATGCGGCCGACATCGCAGCCGTTTGCGGCGTGCAGCAGGCGCAGGCTTCCCAACACATTGGTTCGCCAAAAGCCCTCGACGTCGTCGCCCTCTCCGCCGCGGTAGAGGCCGGGAAGGTGATCGTAGGCGGAATGTACGAGCGCGTCCGCCCCTTCTGCCAGCGACTGCACCGAAGCCTCGCTATCCAGGTCGCCCTCGATCCAGGTCACGGGGAAATCGAAACTCGTGCGGTCGCTCCCTGGACGCGCCAGCGCCACGATGTCGCAGCCTTCGCGGGCGAGACGGGCGGCGATGAAGCGGCCGACGATTCCGGTGGCGCCGGTCAGGGAGACTCTCATCGCTGTGCCGGTGGGCGAATGTCTTCCGGAATCGGCCGACCCTCGAGCATCCGGTACCACAGGTCGATCAACGGCGCGAGCAGATCGCGTTTGGGGTGATCCTTCTGCCAGGGCTTTTCGTACTGGTAGTGGACCAGCTTGATGCTTGGCCAATGCCAGAGGTCGGGCAGGTTGAAGAAGATGTATTGCAATACGTTGTACGTGTAGGGCAGGCCGTGCCAGTCCGGATAGTAGGACTCCAGGAACGTCTGGTCCGTTCTTCGCCAGAACACGTCCGGAGTGTCGAGCCGCTCAAGCATGTCGTCGTAGGTCCGGCGGCTGGGTTTGGCGACGAAGACGCCGGAATTCATGCGATGCATGTCTTCGAGCGTCTCGTACAGGTTGGGTGCGGCCGAGAACTCGGGGTAGCCGAACAGCTTGTCGACGTTGCGCACGACGATCGCATCGGCGTCGATGAAGACGATGCGCTCGTACTCTTCAAGACGCCAGAGCTCGAGCTTCATGAAGTTGTCGATCGGGTCGTGGAATACGGGCTTTTCGCCCTTGGTGAACGGGCTCCTGGCATGCTGGGCCGCGCGGCTGTGGCGCGACTTGAATGCCTCCGACATCGCCGGCTTCCCGGCCTCCCGGACGATGCAGCCTTCCCCTTCCAGATCGTCGAGCCCGGGCGTTCCGGGTTTGGCCATCACGATGAGCGGGCAATTGGTCGAGGTGCGTTTCAGCGAACGCGCCAGCGCCGTCGCTCCCAGTGCATAGTCGGCGTTGGTCACCAGGGTGGCGTAGGCGAACATCAGGAGCCTTCAGCCGGGGGATATTTTCCGACCGCTGACGTGTAAGGAAGTGTCGTCATTTCCTCCGTCGCAGGATGCGTACTTCCATGCAAGGAGCCTTCAGCCGGGGGATATTTTCCGACCGCTGACGTGTAGGGAAGTGTCGTCATTTCCTTCGTCGCAGGATGCGTACTTCCATGCAAGGAGCCTTCAGCCGGGGGATATTTTCCGACGGCTGACGTGTAAGGAAGTGTCGTCATTTCCTCCGTCGCAGGATGCGTACTTCCATGCAAGGAGCCTTCAGCCGGGGGATATTTTCCGACGGCTGACGTGTAAGGAAGTGTCGTCATTTCCTCCGTCGCAGGATGCGTACTTCCATGCAAATCCGGTTCAGAAGGGTCCGCAGATGCGGGAAACGGTCAGGACAAGAGCCGCGAAAACTCGCTGACTATCCGATGGCGTCGCCATTGCTGCCGGCGAGTCGCTCGGCCCGTTCCCTGCTCCACGCGGCGGTGCTGAGAATGCGGCTGCGGTCGATGCGGTGCGCGTATTTCTTCGCCACATCGACGAGTTCTTCCAGCAACCCCTCTTTCAGGGTCGTCGGCTGCAGGCCGAGGTCGAGCAGGTGGTCGTTCCTCACCTCGAGTTCGTTTTCCTCCGGCTCGTTGCGGGGATTGGGCAGCCAGGCGATCTCGGCCCCGGTCATGCCGCAGATCATGTGCGCGAGATCGCGCAAACGATGGGTTTCCGTCATCTGATTGAATATCTGCGTGCGCGCGCCGCGTTCCGGTGGATTCCGTAGCGCGAGTTCGATGCAGCGTACGCAGTCCTGGATGTGTATGAACGCCCTTGTCTGGCCCCCGGTGCCGTGCACCGTCAACGGGTGGCCGATGGCGGCCTGGATCAGGAAACGGTTGAGCACGGTGCCGTAGTCGCCGTCGTAGTCGAACCGGTTGATGAGCTGCACGTGCCGTCGCGTCTGGTCGGTGTGGGTGCCCCAGACAATGCCCTGGTGCAGGTCGGTGATCCGCAATCCGTCGTTCTTGGCATAGAACTGGAAGATGAGTTGATCCAGGCACTTGGTCATGTGGTAGATGCTGCCCGGGTTGGCCGGATACAGGATCTCCAGCGTCTCGGTGCTGCCGTCGTCGAGACGGATGTCCACGGGAAGGTAGCCTTCGGGAATCGTCGCGCCGACATTCGCGTAGCCGTAGACGCCCATGGTGCCGATGTGTACGAGGTGGGCGTCGAGAGACAGTTCGACGAGCGCGTTCAGGACCTGGTGACTGGCGTTGACGTTGTTCGAGACCGTGTAGTTCTTGTGCTGGTCGCTCTTCATGGAGTAGGGGGCCGCGCGCTGCTTGGCGAGGTGCACGACGGCGTCGGGACGCAGATCGCCGAGCCAACTCTTGAGGCCCGAGTAGTCGGTGGCGACATCGATGCGCTCGAAGCCAATATCGTGCCCCGTGACTTCATGCCAGACGCGCCTGCGCTCCTGGATGGAGTCCATGGGCGTCAGGGACTGCACGCCCAGTTCCGTATCGATCCACCGCCGGCTCAGGTTGTCCGCGATGCATACGTCAAAGCCGAGATTGGAGAGGTGCAGCGTCGCTGGCCACCCGATGAACCCGTCGCCGCCCAAAACCGCGATTCGCATGTCCCGCCCCGTCGATCGTTCGCGTCTCTGGCGCCTATGTTACCGCTTCGCGTCGGCGCGTTCGATGTTGCTGCCGGAGAGAATGTCGGGCCAACTCCGGCCCTGACGATCGAACATCATCCAGAGGTGCCCGAGGCCGAGGCAGGCGAGACTCAGGATCCCGCCGGCCATCCGCAGGTGGGCCTGGCGCGGGCCGAAGGGCGCATCGCCGGCCGTGACCCGCAGGCGCCACGCGAGCATGCCGAGCGTCTGGCCGCGCCGTGTCCAGAAGAACAGGAAAAACGCGTACGCCTCCGCCAACAGGAGAGTCTGCACCCAGGGACCGGCAACCGCGCCACCTGTCGCGCCCACGAGCAGCACGATCGTCAGCACCCACATGCCGAGGAGGACGAGGGCATCGTAGAGCATGGCGAGCAGGCGAAGTTGTAGCGGAGCACTGCTGGCGGCCCGCGCAGTCACTGGAATGTAACGCCGCCGTCCGTTTCGACGTGCGCCGGCCTGCCGCAGAACTCCTCCGCGGTCATGGCGCGGAGCACGTCGGTATCCCTTGTATTCGCCCACGTCCTGCGGCCGTCCGGGAGACGGCAGGCGGCGAGGCCGATGGAGGGACCCTCGCGGCCGAACATGACGGTGTAGGACTCGATTTCCACCGGTCCTCTCGCGTTTTCCGCGAGTTCCCGTGTCGGCAACGCGTCCACCGCATCCTGCGGCTCGTCGTAGCGATATGGCCGCGCGGGTGGTTCCGAGGAGAATACGCAGAAGGCGTGCTTGGTCAGAAAACCGCCGTTGCCGGTAACGAGGCCGATATCACCGGTTTGCCCGCGCAGCACCTGGGCCATGCGCGCCATGCCGTGCATCGAATAGTTGTTCAGCGGACCACCGGCGAAGGACATGCCGCCGGTGACGGTCAACTGCGCGCTCTCTTCGAGACCGAGTTCCGCCGCCGCCACCTGCACCGCGGACGGAAAACAGCTATAGACGTCCAGGTGTTCGATGTCGTCGATGCCGAGATTGGCCATTTCGAGACAGCGCCTGCCGGCGATGCCGAGGGCGGGTGCGCTGTGAAGGTTGTCGCGATGGGAGGTGGCGTGGGTGTCGTGTGCCTGGGTGGACGCCAAGGGGAAGATCCACTTGTCCCGGGGCACGCCAAGACGCCGCGCGACATCGGTGGAGGTCAGGATCAGCGCTGCCCCCTGATCCACTTTTTCGTTTGAATTCATGAGCTTCGGGTAGGGAAACGAGACACGTCGGTTGCCGGGCCCCGGTGTGCGTATCTCGAGCGGCGTTTTCGCTTCGCGCATCCACGCGTGAGGGTTCTCCGATGCCACGCGGCTGAATCGTGCCCACAGTTGTGAAATGCGTGTCATGTGGGCGTCGATAGACTCGCCGCGGGCGTGGCGAATCGCGTTTTCGAAGATCGGGTACATCTGAATCGGGTTCAGGATGCCGCGCGCGGCCTCGGCGCGATGGCGCATCTTCAGTTCTACACCGATGCTGCGATCGGGCTTCCCCGGCGCATCCCGCCATACGAGGTCCGTGCCGGCGCGGCGGGCCATTGCCTGGGTGTTGCCGCATTCGGCGCCGGTCAGGATCACCGTCTCGTGGTCGCCACGCTGGATCTCGAGCGCGGAAACCGCCAGCAGGTGGTGGACGACGGTGCCGCCCCAGAACGATATGCCGGTCTCGGCGGAGGGGTTTCCGACCGCCTCGGCGACCGCCAGAGCGGGGTTTTCGTAGGGCCACATGCCACGCATCACGCGTACTGCGGTGGCGCCGGTCAGAAGCGCGGGCGCGCCCGCATCTTCGGCGGCGGCGCGCGTCGCCCGGATCATGAGGTCGAGGGGTTCCTCGGCCGTCGCAGGGTCGTCGGCATACTGCCCGACCTGGGCGATACCCACCAGGACCGGAGTGGATTCGGGTGCCGACATGGACTTGCTGCCGTTCAGACGGGTTCGAGGAATGATACGCGAGGCGCGGTGGTGCCAGCCCATTTGACTTCTCGCCTGTGGGACCAGATATTTCTGATATGACCAGAAATACGGAAACGCGCTTGCCGGCGGCGGTGGAGAATTTCATCCTGCGCTGGGGCGACATGGGCACGCACTGGGGGATCAATCGTTCGATCGCCCAGATTCACGCATTGCTGTACCTGTCCGAGCATGCGCTCACCGCGGAACAGATCTCGAGCCAACTCGGGATCGCGCGCTCCAACGTCAGCAATTCGCTGCGCGAACTGGTGGTCTGGAAGTTGGTGCGCCGCGTCTCCGTGCGGGGCGATCGGCGCGACTACTTCGAGGCCGAGACGGACCTGTGGGAGATCGTCACGCGCATAGCCGAAGGGCGCAAGGCGCGCGAGATAGATCCGGTCCGCCTGGCGCTGAAGGAGTGCATTGCGCAGGCGGAAGCCGACCCCGAGGTGAGCGGCGTTGCCATGACGCGACTCGCCGACATGATGGCGTTCATCGATACCATGAACCACTGGTATACACAGATGCTCACACTCCCGAAAAGCAGCCTCGTGGCCCTGATCAGCATGGGGTCCCGTGTGGTTCGCGCGCTGCGGCCCGGAACCAGGATGGAGCGGACGGATCGCTCGCCATAGAACCTGTCGCCATGACCGGGCGCCATGTATTGCCTCCGACCAAGCCCGCCTGATGTTCCGTCGGTCCGCTAGTCTGGAGTCCGCGCCGCTCCCGATACTGCCGCCAGCGGTCCATGGATGCCTGGATGTCCGCCAGTCGACCGGACACGCCGCGGGCGAGTTCGGGATGGGTGAATATGTATGCCTCGTTCTGCTGGATGGCATGGAGCGTCATGTCGCCGACGATGGCGGGGTCGAGCATGCCATCCAGCAGTCCTTCGTAGGCCGTGAGATCCATGGGCTGCTGGGTGTCGTCGGCGGCCCGTGCCATGGACTCACGGTCGGTGACGTCCACGCGCAGGGCGATGACCTCGGTGTTGTTCGGTGCGAAGGACGCGGCTGCCCGTTCGAGGGCGTCTTCCTCGATGTCCGCGATCGCGACCCGCATGCCGGCTGCGGTGAACGACCGGGCCATCGCCGGGCCGATGCCACTCGCGCCGCCCGTGACGAAAGCGACCTTGCCCGCAACTTCCCGCACTTGTACACCTCCTCCGAGGGAGTCGGATAGTACTACGTTGACCCGGAACCCCGCGGCAACAGGTGTTGTGCGCAAGGGGACCAGCGGATCGTCCGGAAGGCGTGGCCGGATATCCGCAAGGGTGGGTTGAAATTCGCCGGCAACATTCTAAGAATATGCGCCGCTCTGGATGGTCAGGAAGATTTGAGAGTGATCGAAGCACGGGAGCTGACGCGTCGCTTTGGCGAGAACGTGGCGGCGGATTCGGTGAGTTTCACCATTGGGCAGGGTGAAATCGTCGGTCTGCTCGGCCACAACGGCGCCGGCAAGACGACGATCATGAAGCTGCTGACCGGCTTTCTCGAGCCAAGTTCGGGCTCGGCGGAGATCGACGGACAGGATGTGACCGAACACGCTGCCGAAGTGCAACGCAAGGTGGGGTACCTGCCGGAAACGGTTCCCCTGTATTCGGATATGACCGTGGTGGACTATCTCGAGTTCGCTGCCACGGTGCGCGGCGTGCCGTCGCCTGATCGATCATCGGCCGTGCGCAGGGCGATAGACGCGACCGGCTTGCACGAGCGTGCGCTTGACGTCATCGACACGCTGTCGCGGGGCTTCAAGCAGCGTGTGGGTGTCGCCCAGGCGATTCTGCACGCGCCCCGGTTCCTGATTCTGGACGAGCCCACCAGCGGCCTCGATCCTGCCCAGACCCAGGAGATGCGCGACCTGATCCGCCGATTGGCCGAATCCGCCACGGTCATCCTGTCGACTCACATCATGCAGGAAGTGGACGCCGTGTGTGATCGGGTGATGATCCTGCGGGCGGGCAAGCTCGCGTTGGACGAGAGACTCGTCGACCTGCAGGAGAGCCGGCGCCTGTTCGTGGGAACGGAAGCTGCGGGTCAAGCGCTGACGGAAGTGGTCGGCGAGGGGGTCGATGTGGATGCGACCGAAGGCGGCTGGTTCCTCACGTTCGATCGGCCTCCGGGCGACGAACTTGCCGCCGAAGTCGCCGGCAACCTGGTCCGCGCGGGGATTGCCTTCCATACGCTGCAGCGCGAGAAACGCGATCTCGAGACGGTATTTCGCGGCGTGGGTGACACCGATGTCTGATCCGGTTTTCGCTATCGTCCGCAAGGAGCTTGCGCTCTTTTTCGGTTCGCCCATCGCGTACCTGTTCCTGCTCGCTTACCTGGGCGTGACGCTATTCATCTTTTTCTGGGGCGAGGCGTTCTTTGCGCGCAACATCGCGGACGTCCGCCCGATGTTCGAGTGGTTGCCGATCCTGCTGGTGTTCCTGGCGGCCGCGCTGACGATGCGCCTGTGGAGCGACGAACGGCGCGTCGGCACGCTCGAATTCGTGGTCACCGTGCCGACAACCGCATGGCACTTCGCCCTGGGAAAATTCCTCGCCTGCTGGACGTTGCTGGCGGTGGCGCTTGCACTGACGGTGCCGCTGGCCGTCACGGTCGCCCTTGTCGGAGACCTGGACTGGGGTCCCGTCTTCGCCGGCTACGTTGCGGCGCTGCTGCTCGGCGCGGCGTACCTGTCCATTGGCCTCTTTGTCAGCGCGAAGACCGACAACCAGATTGTCGCGCTGATTCTCGCCACGTTCTCCTGCGGCGCCTTCTACCTGGTAGGAAGCCCGTTAATCGCGGAGCTGTTCGACAACGAAGTCGGTGACGCGTTGCGCGCCCTGGGTGCGGGTTCACGATTCGAGTCGATCACCCGAGGCGTGCTCGACCTGCGCGACCTCTACTACTACGTGTCGATCGTCGGCGTGTTCCTGACGTTGAACGTTTATGCCATCGAAAGCCATGGCTGGGCCGATGACGGCGCGGAGACGCGGCATCGCGGCGCACAACGCCTGACGGCGCTGATCGCGCTGAATTTCGTCGTCGCGAACTTCTGGCTGTCGGGGCTGTCCGGGAATGTCGCGATGCGGTGGGATGTGACGGAAGGCAGGCAATTCTCGATTTCCGACGCCACCCGGTCATACCTGTCGCAGCTTCGCGAACCGATGCTGGTGCGGGGCTATTTCAGCGCCAAGACGCATCCGTTGCTCGCGCCGCTGGTGCCCGAGATGCGTGACCTGCTGACGGAATACGAAGTCGCGGCCGACGGACGCCTGCGTCTTGAACTGGTCGACCCCGCGTCCGACCCGGAATTGGAGGACGAGGCGAACTCGAAGTACGGCATCCGGCCGGTGCCTTTCCAGGTTGCCGACCGCTACCAGTCGAGTCTGGTGAGCTCCTACTTCGACGTGCTCATTCAGTACGGCGACGAGTACGAAGTGCTGGATTTCCGAGACCTGATCGAGGTCAAGGTGACCGGCGAAGCCGATATCGACGTGCGTTTGCGCAACCCCGAGTACGACGTCACCCGAGCCATCAAGAAGGTGCTGTACGGGTTTCGGGGTGGGGGCGACATATTCGATGCCATCAGTGACCCCGTCGAGTTCACCGGATACATATCCGCGGACGAGCGGCTGCCCGCCGTCCTCGTGGACCTGAAGGGCGATCTCGAGGTGGTGCTCGACGAGTTGATCGCCGAGTCGGACGGGAAGCTCACCTCCGCTATACGCGACCCGGATGCGGGCGACGGCGCGCTCGCGATCGAGATCGGCGAGCGCTACGGGTTTACGCCGATGGCGGCGAGCCTGTTCGATAACGAGACGTTCTTCTACTACCTCACCCTTTCGGATGGCGAAACGGTAGTGCAGATACCCATACCGGAATCGCTGGACGCGGACGGCTTGAAACGCGGCCTCGGGGAGGGGTTGAAACGGTTCGCCGAGGGCGTGCTGAAGAGGGTCGCGATCGCCCTTCCGCCCGCGCCCAATCCGTACATGCAGCAACAGATGCCCATGCCGCCGGGGGATCAATTCGAAAACCTGCGCGGTTTCCTGACCGTGGACTTCGATGTCACGACGGCGGATCTCGAGTCGGGCGAGCTGGGTGCCGGATCGGGCGTTTTGCTGGTTGTGGACCCCGGAGCGCTGGGAGCGAGGGAGGTCTTCGCGATCGACCAGTTTCTCATGCGCGGCGGTACGGTCGTGGTGGCGGCCGGCGCGTTCGAAGTGCACCTGACTTCGCAGTCGCTCATGGCGATGTCGAAGAACACCGGCCTGGACGACTGGCTCGCGCATCACGGCGTGTCGATCGACAAGTCCTTCGTCATGGACGCCGCCAACTCGGCCTTCCCGGTGCCGGTGCGGCGACAGGTCGGGGGGTTCAGTTTCCAGCAACTCGTCATGCTGGACTATCCGTATTTCGTGGACGTGCGGGACCAGGGGCTGAACCAGGAATTCATGCCGGTCTCGGAACTGCCGCAGGTGACGTTCGCATGGGGCTCTCCGGTGGACATCGACACGGAAACGAACGCCGGCCGCGCCGTCACGACGCTGCTCAGCAGCTCCCCGGAGGCCTGGCGTTCCACCTCGACCGAGGTGATGCCAAACGTGGGCGAAGACGGCGAAACGCCGTTTACCCCGAGCGGAGAGGTCGGGGTTGTGACCCTGGCGGGCATGATCGAAGGGCGTTTTGACTCTTTCTTCGAGGAGTCGCCGCTGCTCGAAAAAGAGGTGGAGGAAGAAGACCCGGCCGAGGAAGACGGGTTGGGGACTGGCGACGAAGGCGGGAATTCGGATGAGGACGGCGGGGATGCCGAGGATGACGGCATCGGTGCCGTGACGAGTGTCATCGAACGCTCGCCGGAGTCGGCCCGGCTGATCGTGATCGGGTCGAGCTCATTCCTGGCGGACCAGACCCTCGGCATGATCGGTTCGGCTGACGGGACGCGGTACGCGAACTCGATCCAGCTCATGGCGAATCTCGTGGACTGGGCGGTGGAAGACCAGGCCCTGTTGACGATCAGGGGCCGCGGCCACTTCAACCGGACACTCCCGCCGATGGAAGAGAACGCACAGCGCGTATGGGAGTACATCAACTACGCCGTCGCCGTGATCGCCGTGTTCGGCGTGTTCGTGCTGCAGGTCGCATTGCGGGCACGGCGTCGCCGGCGGCAGGCCGCATGGCTCTAGGGCTTGGACAGGAGGGGGCAATGAACAGGCAGACGATCCTCGGCGCCATCCTGCTCGCGCAACTGGTCATCGTCGCCCTGGTCTGGGGTCTGCAATCCCGTCCCGGGGACGTGCCATCCGTTTTCCTGGGCTTTGACGCCCGGAGCGTCGATTCGCTGACCGTAGCCGATGCCGACAGCGCCGTGACGGTTGTGCGCGCCGACGGCGAATGGCAACTGTCGTCGGACGGCGCATCCACGGGCTTGCCTGCGGATGCCGGGAAAATTGACGGCGTGCTGCAGAAACTGTCCGGCGCGGGCGCCGGCTGGCCCGTGGCCACAAGCGAATCGGCCATGGAACGGTTCGAGGTCGTCGAAGAGGCGCACCAGCGCCACGTCACGATAGCTGCGGGGGACGAGACCCTGGCCGACATATACCTCGGTACGTCGCCGACATTCGGCAAGGTGCATGCGCGCCACGCTGCGGGCGGGCCGGTCTACGCGATCACCTTCTCGAATTACGAAGCGGGCGCGAAACAGTCTGACTGGCTGCGCAAGTCGCTCCTGCAGCCCGAGGGAGAGATGCGGTCCGTCGCGCGCAAGTCGGCGGATGCGGAGTGGACGCTCACGTCAACCGATACGGGTTGGACGACCGAGGGCCTGGAGCTCGACCAGGACGAGACGACGACCTTCGTCGACCGTCTTGGCAGGCTCAACGTGCTGGACCTCGTTGATGCGGAACTGCCGCCGCAACCGAGTGTGCGGTTTACCGTGGCTGATGACGCGGGATCCCACGAGCTGGCGCTGTTCGCCCTGGAGGATGACGATTACGCCGCGACATCAAACCGGTACGAAGGTGTGTTCGGCGTTTCGTCCTACATCGCGGAACAGCTCAGCGTCCCGCTCGAGGATCTGCTCGTCGACGCCGCGGAGGGTGAGGTGGACGCAGAGTCCTCCCCTGTGCCCGCGGGAGACGGTTAGTCGTCGACCCCGCCGGGGTAGTCGTTCTGGCGCGGGTCGCGGCCACCCGGGAACCCTCGGGCGCGAGGGGAATCGCCCCGGCGTCCGCGCCGATCCCCCCGGGCCCTGGGCCGAGGTCTCGCTTCAGGCGCCTCGGCGGTGAGCGTGGCGACGTATTCCACCCCATCGGTCGCGACGGGCCTGCCGTCCTCGAATCTTGGGGCGTAGCGGTACCTCTGGATCATGCTGATCGCGATGTCGTTGAGCGCTTCTTCGGATGATTCGGCAATGGCGGCATTGCGCACATAGCCCTGCTCGTCGATGGTGAACTCGAGCGTGATATCTCCCGACAGCTTGCCGTCAATGGCCTCCTGGGGAAATACCGGCCTTGCCCTGTAGATGGGTGCGGGCGATTGCTCCCATGGTCGGCGCGCACCCAGGGCAAGGCAGTGTTCGGTCGCGCGATCTGGCTGTTCCATGCTCTCGTAGGTTTCGACAAGGCGATGCCGGATGGTGCTCTCCATCTGTCGCATGGGGTCCTCGCCCGTCTCGAACGCGGCAAGGGAGCCGTTGAAATACTCGGCGGCCTTTTCGAACTGCCGCCTTCCCGCGGCCCACATGGCCATGTGGAAGGAAGAAAGTCCGAGCCGCATGTCGTTCTCCTGCAGTTCCTCCGCGTAGATTGCGTGGGCACTCTGGATGTACTGTTCCGCGAACTGAATGCCCCCGCGTTGCAGCAAATCCCGCGCGATATCGAAGCACTGCTGGGCGCGGTACAGCTTGCTCTCGTGATTGCCCGCCAGCCAGGACGCGCGGCTGAAGTGTTCGAGCGCTTCCCTCGGCCTCTGGGGATCGAACTTCACCCGGCCAAGTTGGACCAGGACCGGCACCAGTTC
Source organism: Candidatus Azotimanducaceae bacterium (assembly GCA_965203615.1). GTDB lineage: Bacteria > Pseudomonadota > Gammaproteobacteria > Pseudomonadales > Azotimanducaceae > VXNE01. The sequence goes on along the minus strand of OZ241900.1, from coordinate 720,846 downwards.
GATGGCATCACTGCCGTAGTGGTCCTCCAGGACCGGGAGTTTCCCCCGCAGGACCTTTCTCGACTCCTTGTAGTCTCCGGTATCGTTCAAGAGGATCGCGTAGTTGACTGCGAGGTTCGCCGTGTTGACACTCTTTTTCCCGAACAGCCTCGAGCCGAGCGTGTAGGCTCGCGCTGCAGCATCCAGGGCCGCGGAGGTTTCCTTGGCTTCCATGTGTTGCTTGTACTGTTCGTAGGTGCGCTGGAACTCGGCCTTGTCGTCGGCGCTGCTGGTCGGCGCATGGGCGAGGAGGAGTGACGCCAGCGCTATTGTCGTAAGCGATTTGACCGGGAAAGACATGAGAACCCCCCACCGACTTGTGCATTCCGAGCATATCTAATGCGGCGTTCCGCGTCACAGACTTTCCGGGCCTGGCCGGCGCGCGTCGCCGCTGCGGCGATGGCGGTTTCCGCGTCGTCGGTTGTGGCCGACCCGATGGCGGAGACGCTTGCCCTTCAACTCGAATACAACGTGTTCATTCGGGGCGTACGGGTGGGGGAGGCACTTGTCCATGCGGAAACCGGGGGCGGTCGATATCGCGTATGCGGGAACATGCAGACGACGGGTATCTGGGCCCGGGTCGCGCCCTGGGAAGCGCGTTTCGACGTCCGGGGCCGCATCGAAGAAACACGTGCCGTGCCGGAGACGTTTCAGATGCAGGAACTCGCACGAAAGAAGCGGAGCCGGGTAATACACGTCGCCCAAGGCGTGTTGCGCCAGGTGCGGGATGGTGAGCCCCAGGAGGATCAACCGGGGCCTGAAGGCGTCGACATCATGTCTTTCTTCTGGGTGACGGCGCGATGCGACGCGGAACTCGTGCTCAACAACGGGCGCAAGAGCTACGCGATGGTCTTGCGGAAACGCAGCGTCGGCGACGATGGCACGGAGCGGTGTGACTACGAGATTCCCGACGAAGACGGCGGCAAGGCGTCGCCCGCGCGTTTCGATGTCGTCGACCGCCACGGGCGCCGGGTGCCGCAGACCGTCACGATGCCCGCGAAGTTGCCACGACAACTCAGGCTGGTCGACGTGTCCGTCCTGGAAGACCAGCCCGACCGGCCGGCCATGGCCTGTTCGCTGTCGGACACGACAGCCGGCGCGCGCGACAGGTCGACAGAGACTGTTCATAATCCGCCCCCTTGATCGGGCGGCGCGGACAGCGGATGGGGCTTTTGCAAGCTGGCGTAACGGCCATCGGTGCCGGGCGCAACATCGCCTTTTCGCGGGGATGAGGTCTTGAGCGACGCTCTGGTTGGAGGCGGCGAGCCGCGGGACGGCGGATTGATCGAGTGGTTCGCCCACAACACCGTCGCGGCGAACCTGATCATGCTGCTGATGCTCGTCGGTGGGTTCTTCGCCGGATCCCAGCTTACGGCGCAGATATTCCCGACCGTCGACCCGCAGGTGATCACCGTCCGGGTCTCCTATCCGGGGGCGACCCCAACCGAGGTGGAGGAGGGCATCACCCGGCGCGTGGAGGAGGCGGTGTTCGGCATAGACGGCGTTGACCGTGTCGTTTCCAAGGCTTCCGAGAATGTCGGCACCGTGACTGTCGAACTGAAGGACTTCGTCGACGCGGCGCGTGTCCACGACGATGTCGAGTCGGCGGTACAGCGAATCTCTGACTTTCCACCGGAGGACGCCGAGCAGCCCAGCGTCGTTCGTGCGGAGACCATCAGTGACGTCATGACGATGGTGGTGTCTTCCGAACTGTCGGAAGCGGAACTGAGGCGGGGTGCCGAGCGTCTGGAAGAGGAACTGCTCGCCCTGCCGTCCGTCTCGCTCGTCTCGCTCGTCGGCGCCCGTCCCTACGAGATTTCCATCGAGGTGCGCGAGGAGGCATTGCGCCGATACGACCTGAGCATTCAACAGGTGGCCCAGGCCGTGGGTCGGGCGTCGCTCAACCTTTCGTCCGGCGAGTTACGCACGGAAGGCGGTGATCTCCTGTTGCGCACCAACGCCAAGCGCGAACGCGGCGAGGAGTTCGAGGACATCGTTGTCCGTTCGGCGCCGGACGGGGCGGTGCTCCGGCTGCGGGACGTTGCCAATATCCGCGACGGCTTCGCCGATGAGGATCTCATCCACGAGTACAACGGCCGGCAGAGCGTCTTCGTGCAGGTAAAGAAGTCCGAGGCCGAGGATGCGCTGGTGATCGCGGAAGACATCAAGAGCCTTCTCGCAGGCTATCAGCCTCCTCCGGGCATCGACATAGCGGTGTGGGAGGACCAGACCGAGATTCTCAAGGATCGCATCAGCCTGCTGGTGCGCAACGGCCTGCTCGGATTCGCGCTGGTCTTCCTGTTCCTGGTCGTCATGCTGGACCTGCGGCTGGCGCTATGGGTGGCGATGGGCGTGCCGATATCGTTCCTCGGGGCATTCCTGTTCTTCGACTTTCTCGACGTGAACATCAACATGGTTTCGCTCTTCGCCCTGATCATGGTGATCGGTATCGTCGTTGATGATGCCGTGGTGGTGGGGGAGAACATCTCCTCCCAATGGGACGCGGGCAATGTCGGGCCGGTGGCCTCGATTTCCGGTACGCGCGGCGTGCAGGGCCCGGTGCTGGTGGGCGTCCTGACGACGATGGCGGCGTTCGCGCCCCTGGCGTTCGTTACCGGCACCTTCGGCCAGATCCTTGGCGTGGTCCCGCTGGTCGTGATTACCGTGCTCACGATGTCGCTCATCGAGGCGTTCTGCATCCTGCCGGCGCACCTGGCGCATCCGGGGACCTGGAGCCGCTGGCCGCTGGACGCCTTCCAGGCGGCGGTGGCGCGTGGTGTTCGACGCTTTCGGGACAACCGGATCGTGCCCCTGGTACGGTGGTCGGTCCGCCACCGCTATGTCACGCTGCTCGGCGGGGTTCTGATGCTTGTCCTCGCGTCGTCACTGATGTCGAGCGGTGCGGTGCGGTTCCTGTTTTTCCCGACCCTGGAATCGGACGGGATGCGGGCCGACATCGAGTTTCCGGTAGGAACGCCGTTCGCGGTGACGCATGCGGCCGCCGAAAAGATCGTCGAGGCGGCGCATGCCGTCGACGCGGATGTGGGCGGCACTTCGATGCGGGCGCTGAGCGTTACGGTGGGCGGCAGGCCCGGCGAGTTTACCGGGCCGGGTGGCACGGGGGAGATGCTGATTGCGAGCCACGTCGCCGCGGTCCAGGTCCAGTTGCATCGCGAACCGCTGCGCACGCTGGCGGCGACCGAACTGGAACGCCTTTGGCGCCTGAAGGTGGGCGACGTGCCCGGTGCCGAGCGATTGACGTTCTCCGCGGAGTTTGCCGGTCCGGCCGGGGCGGACGTGGAATACGAACTGGCACACCACGACGACGCGATACTCGAAGCGGCGGTGAACGACCTCAGGGAGGCGTGCCGCAGCTACCCGTCTGTCTACGAAATACAGGACTCCCACATCCTGGGCAAGCGGCAGTACAACATCGAACTTACCCCGGCGGGCGAGGCGGCCGGACTTACCCCGTCGGATGTCGCCCGCCAATTGCGCGGCAATTTCTTTGGGGCGGAGGTGCAGCGCATCCAGCGGGGGCGCCAGGAACTGAAAGTCATGGTGCGCTATCCGCTGGAGCAGCGGCAGAGTGCGCAGGACTTCTTCAATGTTCGGGTGCGGCTGGCGGACGGTGCCGAAACGCCGCTCTCCGCCGTCGCGCGCGTCACCGAGTCACGCGGCTATTCGTCCATCGACCGAATCAACGGCCTGCGGGTTGTCACGGTTACCGGTGAAGTGGATACCGCCGTGGCGACGCCGACGGACGTGAATGCCAGGATTCAGCGCGACGAACTGCCGGAACTCAAGCGCCGCTATCCGGGATTGCAGATTGCCCAGGCAGGTTTCGGCATGGAACAGTCCCGCGACCTGGGGGCACTCGGATACCTGGGCCTCGTGGCGCTGATGGTGATCTTCGTCCTGCTGGCGTCACAGCTTAGAAGTTATGTGCAGCCGTTCATCATCCTTGCGGCGGTGCCGTTCGGCGCGGGGGGCGCGCTGATCGGCCACTTCATTCTCGGCTACGACCTGTCATTCGTTTCGATCTTCGGCATGGTCGCCCTCGCCGGCGTGGTCGTGAACGACTCGCTGGTTCTGGTCGACCGCTACAACCGGCTGCGTCGGGAAACCGGCGCATCGCCGACGGAGTCCGTGGTCACCGCTGCGCAACTGCGTTTTCGCGCGATCTTCCTGACCACCGCGACGACCGCCCTCGGTCTGACCCCGATGCTGTTCGAGACCAGTACCCAGGCGCAGTTCCTGATCCCGATGGCGGTCAGCCTGGCGACGGGCATCGTGTTCGCGAGCCTCGTAATCCTGTTCCTGGTGCCCGCGCTGGTGATCATTCGGGAGGATCTTCGCCAGACGTTGGCCCGGGTAATTTCCCTCAGCCGGGGGAGCTTCCCCGACCGCTGACGCGCAAAGAAGTGGGGGCGTTCCCGCCATCGGCGGATGCGTGCTTCCATGCAAACGCGATAGTCGCGCAGGTTTTTAGCCTGCGAGCACGGACAGGTAGAGCGTCGCTGTTCGGAGGTTGGCGGGAGCGGGAATCAGTGCCTGTACAGGCTCTTGGCAAGGTTGTATCCGATCCGCGAGAGGCTCGAGAAAATGGTTGCGGAACCTGGGCCGTCTTGGCCGTAGACCAGTTCCACCCCATCCAGGTCCTCGATGGCCGTCAGGGTCCGCCGCAGGCTGATTTCCGCGAGTTGGTAGCTCCGCTCGTCGTTCAGGTCCAGCCCGCCGCTTGTGATGACGGCCGTGATGAGACGACCGACGATGTTCTGGCGATACAGCGCCCAGCAGTCTTCGAACGTGAAGTCGTGCGCTCCCATGGTGCGCAGGATGTCGTGGTACTCGGCCAGCGCGTCGCGTTCGACCTCGCGGCGAACGTCGCTCGTAACGCTTGTCCCCAGGAAATAGGCGACGTCGTACAGGCCGCTCTGGATCGCGCTGATCTGCCAGTCGATGACGGCGAAGTCCCCCGCGTCGCCGAAGAACATGTTGTCGAGGCGGAAATCCCCGTGACATAACGTCAGTGGACCGGCGGCCAGGACACCCATGTGCCGGGCCACGTGCGGCCCGTAGTCTTCCGCGAAGCGGAGCATCTCGTTCGAGAAGACGCCGCGAAAGTGACGGATGGTTGGCAACAGGTTCGAGAGGTACACCATCTGCACCAGGGGTCGGTACTTCGGACTCAGCTCTTCGCGGGCGCCTGCCAGGGCGGGCTGGTCGACCTTGTTCCAGAAATGGCCGTTCAGCGTCGCGATCCCGCGGATGGCGCGCCTCGCCTGCTCGGCCGTCGCGCCGACGACCTGGTCCGCGGTGGTCATGTGGCCCAGGTCTTCGAGGACGAGGACGAAGCGGTCGTTTCGCGGTTCATAGTCGCCGTAAAGCAGGGTGGGCGTGCGCAGCGGAACATGCGGCGCGAGGCGGCTGTAGTAGTCGTACTCCCGCTTGTACAGGTAGAAGCGTTTGCACAAGCGCCTGCTCTTCTCCTCGGAACTCGGCAGTTTGACGATGACGGTCTCAGGTGTTTCGGTCTGCGCGGAGGATTCACCGGCGGAGTCTCGATAGGTCAGGTGGCAGCGGAGAATGTCCGCGAGCAGGCCAAGTCCGGCGCCGATCGGTTCGACGACGACGCTTCCGATCGGTGGAACATCGAACGCCTCTCCCGCCGCCAGCGCCCGTTGCAGCCAGTCGACCGTGATGGCATTGCCACTGTCGGGTATTGGCGGGCCGGCTGTCATGCGTACCTGCGCGTGTCACGGGGTCAGCTTGCATGGTAGTACGCATCCGCCGATGGGGCGAGTGTCTACACTTCCGTACGCGTCAGCGGTCGGGGAAGCTTCCCCGACTGAAGGCTCCTGTCTGACCAACTTCCAGCGTCTTTGTCGACATGCCGTGATTCCATGTGATCGCCGTCCGGCGTTTGACATAATCCGCATCCGTAGGTGTTGGACGGCGAATGGTTTGTTCGGATCTTTTTTCAGGCGGCCGCGGTCTGTAGGTGCGGTCGACAGGCGGGGGCGTCCCGCGCGCCGTACCGGCCGCTTCGCCGGTCCGGTGCAGATACTGGCAGTCGCGGCGGCCGTCGTTGCGGCGCTGTTCTTTTCGCGTGCTCCGTCGAAGGAGGAAGTGCTGGGCGCCGAAGGTCCGAACGCCCTGGGACGGGCCGCGCCGCCGCCGGTCGTCCGCGTGATTCAACCGAGATCGGTGCTCACGGCGCTCACGGTCCTGACGACGGGTTCGATCGACGTGCGCAACCATGTCGCGTTGACGCCGCAGATCACCGGCCGGGTGGCGGTCGTCTCGCCGAACCTGAGAGCCGGCGGATCGTTTGCCGCCGGGGAGGAATTGCTGGTCATCGAGCGCAGCGACTTCGAACTGGCCGTCGAACAGGCGCTGGCCGATGTCGAGTCGGCCGAGTCCGCGCTGCTGCTGCAACAGGCCGAGGGCGACGCCGCGCGTCAGAACTATGCCATCCTGCATCCGGGCGAAGCGGTGCCGCCGCTCGTCGCGCGCGTCCCCCAGATCGAACAGGCCAGGGCGCGGCTCGCCTCGGCGCGGGCGCGCGCCAAGGTGGCTGCGCTCGAACTGTCCCGTACGCGCTTCTCCCTGCCGTTCGCGGGCCGCATCACGGAGGCGGCGGCCGAAGTGGGGCAGTTGCTCACCAAGGGCCAGTCGTTCGGCAGGGCATTCGCGCTGGATGCGGTGGAAGCGGTGGGTTTCATCAGCCAGGACGACTTGCACCGCATATCGCCCCCGGTTGGGCGACAGGCATCGGTCCGAACAGGCGACACGGTGCTGTCGGCCTCTGTGGAACGCGTCTCGGCTGAACTCGACGAGCGGACGCGTTTCGCGCGGGTGTACCTGTCCTTCGACGAGGTTCCCGAACTGCCTCCGGGCACCTTCGTCGATATCGCGATCAAGGGTCCGTCGCTTGAGAATACCTATACGCTGCCGGAGGCGGCCGAACAGGTCGGCGCCGAGATATGGATCGTCGACGAGGGGCGGCTTGCGGTCATGCGTCCAACGGTCCTCGGGCGGGACGGCCCAGCCATCGTCGTGGATGCCTTCGACTATGCCGATGGTGTCGTCATCGGCGCGGTGCCCGGCGCGCGGCAAGGCTTGCCCGTTGTGATGGCCGCCCCGGACGCCTGAGAACACCCTCCCGCGATGCCATGCGCCGGCACATCGACTCGTGCGCTACTGCAACCCGTTGACCGGTCGGAGCAAAGACGGACCTTCGGCCTGGGCCCGCCCCTGCCCTTTGTCGGCGAGGATGTCTGGAACTGCTACGAGCTGTCCTGGCTGACCGAGCGGGGTGTCCCGGCCGTTGGCGTATTGCGGATCAGGGTGCCATGCGCAACGCCCGCGACCGTCGAAAGCAAGTCGCTGAAGCGCTATCTCAACGCCTTTTCGCAGATGTCGTTCGCGGGGGAAGCCGACATCCTTGAAGTGATCCGGGGAGATCTGATCGCTCTCTTCGGGGCGCACGCGGACGTATCCATGGTGGCGTTGAACGGCCCGGGGCGCCCCGAAACCGCGCCCGGAGAGTCACTCGACAACGAGCCGGTCGCAATCGAGGCGTACCAGCGCGACGCGGGGATACTGGATGACGCCTTCGGTAAACGGCTCGTGGAACGGTCGCTCCACACGGACCTGTTCGCGTCCCTGTGTCCCGTCACGGGCTGGCCGGACTGGGCGTCGCTGCTCATCGCTTACCGGGGGCCGGAAATCGATCGTGGACGGCTACTCCGGTATCTCGTTTCCTACCGGCGCCACCAGGCCTTCCATGAGACCGTCGTCGAGCAGATTTTTGTCGACCTCATGGCGCGCTGCCGGTGCGAGCGCTTGACCGTGGACGGCCGATTCCTGCGCCGGGGAGGGATAGACATCAATCCGTTCCGATCCACGCATCTGTCCTCGGCGCCGCCGATCCGGCTTTCGCGCCAATAGCCGGCCCGGGATCAGTAGTACACCGACCTGCTGCCGCCGCCATCGGCGGCGATCACTTCGCCGTTGACGGCCCAGGACAACCTGGAGCAGAGAAACACCGCCAGGTAGCCGATCTCGGCGGCATCCACCATGCGTCCGATGGAGTTGCTTCGCGGGTTGTCCTCGGCGTAGTCGCGGGCTTCGACCTCGGCGGGCGTCATGCCGGCCTCTTTCGCCCTCGCCTCCAGCACGACGGCGGTGCGTTCCGTGCGCGTGGCGCCGGGATGGATGCAGTTGACGGTGATGCCGTCGCGCCCCAACTGCATCGCGAGGGTGCGCGTCTGGTGCACGAGGGACGCGTTCCTGGCACCGCCGCTCATGTTGCCGGCGGTGCGCGCGTTCAGGCCGCTGATGTTGACGATCCTGCCCCAACCGGAGGCTTTCAGATGCGGGATCGCAGCCCGGGCGCAGCGTAAGGCACCCATGTACTTGGTGTCGAAGTCGTCCAGGAAGTCCTCGTCGACGATGGTGTCGATCCGGCCGGTCGCCGTGGGTGAGCCGCCGGGCCGGGAGCCGCTGTTGATGAGTATCTGGAGGCCCCCGAGTTCCCGGGCGGCGGCGTCGACTGCGGCTTCGACGCTATCGCGGTCTCTCACGTCGCAGGGGAGGGGCAAGACGCGTTGCCCGGTCGCCGTCGAAATCTCGTTCGCCGTCCGCTCGAGTTCTTCCCCGGTTCGTGCGCTGATGGCGAGATCGACGCCTTCGCGCGCGAGTTCGAGCGCGATCGCCTTGCCGATACCGCGGCTGCCGCCGACCACGAGGCCCCATTTCCCTGCCAATCCCAAATCCATGGTCCATTTCCTGTCGCGGCGCGTCTGCGGTAGCGATCATTGAATACCTGGAACACCTGGCGATCAATTCCACGTCGAGCGTGCCAGCGCGCGGCCCGGGGCGGCGAGCGTGGTTTGTTATAGTGAGCGGAGCCAGGCGAGACCAAAGTGCTCGCCGCGCTAACCAGCCACCCCGTCGAGAACGCTGCCGATCATGAAGATCACCGACATCACCCACACGCCGCTGGCCATTGGCAAGGGTCTCCTGCGCGTGCAGACGGATACGGGCGTCGAAGGCCATGCCGAAGTGCCGGGCCGTCACGGCGCGGTATTCGACGCCTACCTCGGCAGTGCGATCAAGCCCGAACTGGTCGGTGAAGACCCGCGGCCGGTGGATCGGCACTGGGAAACCCTGGCCCTGGGACGCGACGAGCGCTCGTACAAGTTGCCGGGCTGGGCCGTGGGCGCAGTCGACGTCGCGTTGTGGGATCTCGCGGGCAAGGAGGCGGGGCTGCCCGTGCACACGTTGATGGGCGGTGCCAGGCGGAAAGCGATTCCGCTGTACTGGAGCACCGGATCCGGCTGGCGGATGCGTCCGGAGGAAATGCTGCGCCTGGTCCAGAACGGCCGGGAGCAGGGCTTTCGGGCCTTCAAGATTCGCATGGACTGGCGTGGCTGGCGCCAGGATGTGAACCCGGCCAAGGACTACAGCATGTTCAAACTGGTGCGCGAATACCTCTCCGGCGGCGAGTATCTCGGTTTCGACGCCAACAACGGCTACTCGGTGTCCACCGCGATCCAGCAGGGCCGCCGCTTCGAGGAACTCGGCATCGACCATTTCGAGGAGCCGATTCCGCACTACGATCTACCGGGACTGAAGCAGGTAAGCGATGCTCTTGATGTCGCCGTTTCGGCGGGCGAACAGGACGCCTTCCGCTGGTGGTTCCAGCACCTCGTGCTGCTGGGCGATCCGGACATATTGCAGCCCGACATCCTCAATGCCGGCGGCCCGGGCGAGGTTAAACGCATTTACGAAATGGCGACCGTCCTCGATAAACCCGTCATGCCCCATAGCCCCCAGGCGGGGATCAATTCCATGGCATCGCTGCACGTCTATGCAACGGTGCAGAACGCCACCCGTCCGCACGAGTTCTCCACCGAGTTTTCCGGTCCCCTGGACGACGTGGCCGAGTTGTACGGCGACGCCGTGTTGCCGAAAGACGGAGTCGCGACCCTTGGCGATGCGCCGGGACTCGGCGTCGACCTCAACGAGGCCGCGGTTCAGCGGCTGACGGTGCGCTGATCGAACGCCCATCGAAGACGCTGATGGAAATGCCCGGCCGGATCGCCTATCGGAATGCCCGCATCTGGGATGGTGCCGCGGAAGACTATCTCGGCGTCGGTTCCGTCGCCGTGGAGGACGGGCGCATCGTTGCCGTCGACGAGACCGCTGGCGGCGATGAGGTCCGCGACATGTCTGGCCTGACGCTTATGCCGGGCCTGATCGACGCGCACGTCCACATGACATTGGACCCTGGTCTGCGCACGCCGGACGAACAGCTTGCCGTAGCCGATGCGGACGTCTGGCGCGGAATGGTCGAGCGCGCAGAGGAGATGGTGCGCGCCGGCATCACCACGGCGCGCGACCTCGGCGGCGGCAAGTGGCTCGAAATCGACCTCCGGGACCGCATCAATGCCGGGGAACTAAGGGGTCCAAGACTGCTGTGCGCCGGACAACCGGTGACTTCGGTTGGAGGTCACTGCCATTTCTGGGGCGGCGAGGCGAAGGACGTGGACACCGCGCGCGGCGTGATCGACCGTCAGCTCGAGCATGGCGTCGACCTGATCAAGATCATGGCCACCGGCGGCATGTTGACGAAAGGCTCGTCGCCCCGGAGCGCGCAGTTTGACGCGGCCTCGACCAGCGCCATCGTGCAGCATGCCAGGGCGAGCGGCATGGATGTCGCGGCACATTGCCATGGCACCGAGGGCATTGCCCATGCGGCAAGCGCCGGGGTCGCAACCATCGAACACTGTTCATGGATCGGGGATGATGGGCGCAGAAGCGGATACGATCCGGCGGTGGCGGCCGAAATCGCGCGCCAGGGAATCTGGGTTTCCCCTACAATCAGCGCCGGTTGGAAGCGGTTTACGGGTGGCGACGGCAAGTTCGAAGCGTTGGTGAAGGGAACTTTCGCCGACATGCGCGCCGCCGGGGTACGCCTGGTCGCATCGACGGACGCCGGCATTCCCAATGTGCGGCACCAGGATCTCGCGAAGGCGTTGCCGGTCTTTGCGCGGTTCGCCGGGCTGACGACCCTCGAGGTGTTGCGCTCGGCCACGTCGGACTGCGCGGAGGCGCTGGGCTTGGGCGGCGTGACCGGCCGCATCGCGGAGAACCATGCCGCCGACATGATGTTCGTGGAGGGAGATCCGCTGGCGGACATCAGTGCGCTGGAGTCGCCGGTGATGGTGTTGGCGAGAGGAAGAAATGTGAATGGCGAAATGTGAATGGCAAAGAGTGAAGGGCGAAGAGTGACATGAGCTTCAGGGAAGAGACGCGGGCGTGGCTTGAGGAAAACTGTCCGGAGAGCATGCGCACGCCCATGCCGGCGGACGAGATTCCCAGTTTCGGCCGACGTGCCAAACACAAGAATCCGGACACCAGGCTGTGGATGGACAGGATGGCGGACCGCGGATGGACGATGCCGATGTGGCCTGCGGAATACGGGGGTGGCGGCCTGTCGAAGGAGCAGACGCAGGTGCTGGACGAGGAACTCCGGCGGATCCATGCGCGGCCCGCCCTCGGCGGCGGCATGGGATCGAGCATGATCGGCCCCGCAATACTGGAATTCGGCTCACCGGAGCAGTGCAGCGAACACATTCCGAGAATCGTGCGCGGCGAAATCTGGTGGTGCCAGGGATACAGCGAACCCGGTTCCGGCTCGGACCTCGCCGGACTCCAGACCCGCGCGGTGGAGGACGGCGACGACTACGTCATCAATGGTTCCAAGATATGGACCTCGAACGCGGACCAGGCGGACTGGATGTTCTGCCTCGTGCGTACCGATCAGGACGTGCCGAAACACGACGGCATCACTTTCATACTGTTCGACATGGCGTCCCCGGGCGTCACGGTCAAACCGATCCGCCTGATCAGTGGCGCATCGCCCTTCTGCGAGACCTTCCTCGACGATGTGCGGGTGCCGAAGCGCAACGTCATCAGCGAGCCCGGCAAGGGCTGGACCGTGGCGAAGCGGTTGCTCCAGTACGAGAGAACGTCGATCGGCGGGGGCATGGGCGGAGGCTTGAGCGGCGGGGTTCGGGCGCGCTCGATGCAGGCGCTCGCGAAACGCTATGCGGGCCATGTTCGGGGCCGCATCGCCGACGACGGGTTGCGCGCGCGGGTGATCGAGCACTCCATGAACGACCGCGCGTTCGGCCTCTCGATGCGCCGCAACGGCGAGGAGAGCAGAAGCGGCCGGGCGCCGACCTTCACCTCGTCGTTCTTCAAGTACTACGGGACGGAGCAGAACAAGGACCGGTTCGACATCCTGACATCGTTGCTCGGCGTTCAGGCCCTCGGCTGGTCGGGCGACGGATTCGCCGACAGGGAACTCGCCACGACGCGCGAGTGGCTGCGCTCGAGGGCCAACAGCATCGAGGGCGGAACGTCCGAGATTCAGCTCAACATCATCGCGAAGCGCATTCTGGGGCTGCCGGACTGACGGAGACCGGAACAATGCACCCGACGAAGACGATGTTCGCGGCGGTCCTCGTGTGGCTCATGGTTTCGAGCGCCGCGGACGATGCGATGTCTCTCGACGAACTGCTCGAACGCTTCGGCTGGCGTTTCGAGGCGGCCGAGGTCACCACCGAACAGGTGGGCGACGGCCTCCACGTGCTGTTCGGCCTGGGCGGCAACGTGGCCGTCTCCATTGGCACGGATGGCGTGCTCATCGTCGACGACCAGTTTCCCGAGATGGTTCCGAAGATTCGCGCGGCCATCGAAGCGCTCGGACGGGAAACCGGGGCCGGCGGCGAGATCGACTATGTGATCAATACGCATTGGCACTTCGACCACGCCCACGGCAACCTGGCCCTGGGACCCGGCGGAACACGCATTCTGGCGCATGCCAACGCGCGCGACGACATGGCGCGGGGCGGACTGATCAACCTGGTGATCGCCAGGTACCGCCAGGAGCCCTACCCCGAGGAGGCATTGCCCACAATTACGTATACCGGGGGCATGCGATTGCATTTCAACGGCGAGCGGATCGATCTCATTCACGCCGGGCCGGCCCATACCACCGGCGACACCGCGGTCATCTTTCGCGGACAGAACGTCGTGCACTTCGGTGACGTGTTCGTCACCACCGGGTATCCCTTCGTCGATGTCGACAGCGGCGGCGATATCGACGGCATGATCGCGTTCTGCCGAGCGGTTCTCGAAGAACTCCCCGAGGACGCGGTAGTTATTCCCGGGCACGGGCAGATCGCGGACCGCGCCGCCGTCGAGGCCTATGTCGGCATGCTGGAAACGGTTCGGTCGCGGGTCGCCGACCTCATCGCCGAAGGCAAGACCAGGGAAGAGGTGATCGACGCGAAGGTCACCGCCGATTTCGACGAGACCTACGGATTGGAATCGGCGTCCCTCGGCTTCGTCGAGCGCGTTTACACGAGCCTGACCAAGTGATCGCGGGACACGGGACTCGCCCGGCGCCGACGTGATTCCGGAACACCTCCGCACCCCGAGGTTCTTCCTCGTCGTCGCCAGCATCGCGATACCGCTCGGTTTCGCGGCCTGGCAGGCGCTGCTGAACAACTTCGTCATCGAGCGCGCCGGGTTCACCGGCGTCGAGATCGGCATCCTGCAAAGCCTGCGCGAGGTTCCCGGGTTCCTGGCCTTCACCGCCGTCTTCGTGCTGCTCGTGCTGAGGGAGCAGACGTTCGCGGTGATCGCCATCGCACTGTTCGGCCTCGGCACGGCGCTGACCGGCTTTTTCCCTTTCGAATACGGCCTTTACTGCACGGCGGTGCTGATGTCGATCGGCTTTCACTATTTCGAAACGGTGAAGCAGTCGCTGTCGCTGCAGTGGCTGTCCAAGGAGGAAGCGCCGCGCATTCTCGGCAAGCTGATCGCCGTCGGGTCCATGTCGTCCCTCGTCTGCTTTGCGGTGGTGTGGGCCGCACTGTCGATCGGGATCGACTACGTGTGGATCTACCTGGTGGCCGGCGGCGGTGTCTTGGTCCTCGCTGTGGCGCTTGCTTCCTTCCCGCAATTCCCTTCGAAGACGCCGCAACGCAAGAGCATCGTCCTGCGGCAAAGGTACTGGCTGTACTACGGACTGACGTTCCTGTCGGGTGCGCGCCGGCAGATCTTCATTGTCTTCGCCGGCTTTCTCATGGTGGAGAAGTTCGGCTACAGCGCGGCGAACATCGCGGCGCTGTTCCTCATCAACCACGTGTTCAACTTTTTCTTCGCGGAACGCATCGGCGCACTGATCGGACGCATCGGCGAGCGCCGGGCACTGACCTTCGAATACCTTGGACTGATCGGCGTCTTCACCGCCTATGCGTTCGTCGACAACGCCTACCTGGCGGCTGGACTGTACGTTGCGGACCACATGTTTTTCGCGCTCGCCATCGCCATCAAGACCTACCTGCAGAAGATCGCGGATCCGGCGGATATCGCTTCCACCGCCGGCGTGTCATTCACCATCAATCACATCGCCGCGGTGATCATCCCGGCGGTCCTGGGGATGGTGTGGGTCGTGTCGCCCTCCGTGGTTTTCCTGGTCGGCGCGGGCTTCGCCGCGTGTTCGCTGAGTCTCTCGCAGAATGTCCCGGCCCAGCCGGCCCGGGGCAACGAGGTGGTATTCGGTCGGGTATGATGTCCGGACACGTCGACATGCGAATCAAGACCCGATGCAGGAACTGCCCCTAAGCCGGTATACGGTCCTCGATCTCACCCATGCCCGGGCCGGGCCCACGGCGGTGCGGTTGCTTGCCGACTGGGGCGCGAACGTCATCAAGATCGAGCCCCCGGGAGGGAATAGCAGGCTCATCGGGGCGCGTCGCGGGCCGGACGAGCAGAACCTGCATCGCAACAAGCGCGGCATAGTGCTCGACCTCAAGAGCGAAGCTGGCCACGCCGCGTTCATGCGCCTGGCGGCGGCCGCCGATATCGTCGTCGAGAACTTTCGCGCCGAGGTGAAGCACCGGCTGCGGGTCGACTACGAATCGGTGAAGGCCGCAAACGCGTCGATCATCTATGCCAGCATTTCCGGATTCGGCCAGGACGGTCCCTACAGCTCACGCCCGGGCGTGGACCAGATCGTGCAGGGAATGAGCGGGCTGATGTCGATCACGGGAACGCCCCAGAGCGGTCCGATGCGCGTCGGCATCGCCATCAGCGACACGGCGGCGGGCATGTTCCTCGGCCAGGGCATCCTGCTGGCGGTGCTGCACCGCGAGCGAACCGGCGAAGGGCAGTGGGTACACACATCGCTGCTCGAAGCGATGCTGAACAAGATCGATTTCCAGGGCGCGCGCTATACGATGCTGGGCGACGTGCCGCGGCAGCAGGGCAACCACCACCCGGTGGCGACCCCGATGGGCACCTACGCGTGCCGCAACGGCCTGGTCAACATCGCGGCGTCCTCGCTCCGCATGTGGGGCAATTTCTGCCATGCCGTGGACGCGGAGCACCTGCTGCGGACCGAGGCCTATGCCACGTTTCAGGATCGCGCCCGCAACAAGGCCGCGCTGACGCGCGACATAGAGTCGGCCATCGCTGATCTCACCGTCGAAGAACTGATCGAACGGCTGAACCCGGTCGGTGTCCCGTGCGGGCCGGTCAACGATGTCGCGCAGGCGTACGAGAACCCCCAGGCGAAGTTCCTGAAGATGACGAAGCCGGCGCCGCATCCCGAACTCGGTGACGTGAACCTGATCCGGTCGCCGATCAACCTGTCCAGTTTCCCCCAGGCGGAACGGTTTGATCGGGCTGCGCCGGATTCCGGCAGCGATACGCGGCAAGTCCTGCGGGAATTCGGCTTCTCCGAGACCGAGATATCCGCCCTCGCGGATTAGCTCGTCCCGGACCGTTCGGGACGAGCGGGGCCGGGCCGGAGCCTTCAGCCGGGGAGCGCGAGGGGGAACCCCTCGCAAGAAAAGAGCCTTCAGCCGGGGAGCGCGAGGGGGAACCCCTCGCAAGAGAAAGTTCGAAGCCGAAGGCTGCGGCTGTGGGGCACTTTCATGGCAGTACACCTCCAGCGTCGGAGGAAATGCGGCACTTCCTCACGCGTCAGCGGTCGGGGAATCTCCCCCGGCTGAGGGCTCCCAGGCAACGTACCAGCACTTCCACCTCGAGCTCTGTTTTGCCGCCTCCGTGCAGCACGCCGCGGGTTGGCGAGACATCGCGGTAGTCGCGGCCGACGCCGAGGCGGATGTACTGCTCGTCGGCGAGGGCATTGTTGGTCGGATCGAATCCGAGCCAGCCGATTTCGGGCAGCAGGCACTCCACCCAGGCGTGGGTGCCGGCGGACGTTTCGGCATCGGGGCGGGCGTCTCCCAGGTAGCCGGAGACATAGCGGGACGGGATGCCCCAGAGGCGCGCGATGGCGATCATGACATGGGCGTAGTCCTGGCAGACTCCGGCGCCGGTCTCGAGAATGCGATCCATGGTGGACTCGGCGGTCGTCACGCCACTCGCGTAGCGGAATACGCGATGCAGCGTGCTGGAGAGTCGGAGCAGGTCGGTCAGCGGGTCCGCTACGGGCGCAATCTGTTGGCGCTCGATGAAGGCGGTCAACGCGGGAGTCGGACGGGTCAGCGCGCTCGGCGAGGCGAAGTCCCAATGCTCGAACGAATTCGCCCAGGAACGTACTTCTCGCCAGGCGTCGCGCGGGAGTGCCAGGGGTAGCGGGGCCGGCACTGCGGAACGGACCTCCGATTGCACCACGATGCGCAGTGCGTCGTGCTGCATGTGCAGGCTGAAGACGTGATGCGTGTTGCCGTAGGAATCGGATTGCGCGCTTAGCGCCGCGACGGGTTCCGTCCTGACTTCGAACGCCCGCAGGGATTGCCCCCGGTCCTCTCTTGGCCGCAGGCAAAGGGTCATGACGCAGCTTTGCGCAGGTGTTTCGTAGCGGTAGCTGGAGATGTGCTGGATGCTGTAGCGAATGCCGGCCATCGTGGACGTCAGGGAACGCAGTCCTCGACGGGGTAGTCCATGTAGGCGGCGGTGATGAGATCGTGCAGGTCCCGACAATAGGTATTGGCTTTGCGCAGCAACGCCTCGTGGTCCTCGACATCCGGCCAGTCGTAGCGAAAGAGCGCGCACAGGCGGCCCGCAAGTCTCCCGGCGGCAGCGCTGTCCCGCGTACCGGGCCCCGGCCCGATGACATCGAGTTCCCGCGCCACGGTGTCCAGGGATCGACACAGCGAACTCGGCAGGAGCGGGTCCGTGGCCACAAGTGTCATGACCCGGTCCGGCTGAATCTCGACGCTGTGCCGTTGCTTGTATGCGGAGAATGCCCGGTATACATGCAAAAGGCTGGTCGAGTCGGAGTCGAGCGACTCTTCCTGCGCCTCGACGGCCGCCATGTGGGCCAGGAACAGGGATGCCGCGAGTTGGGCGCGTTCGATGAAGCGCCCGAGGCGAATGAAGCGCCATCCCTCGTCGCGATACATGGTGGCTTCCGCCACGCCGCAGAATGCGTGAATGTCACGACACGTCTGCGCGTAGAAGTCCTCCGGAGAAGTCCTCCAGATTTCCTCGATGCGCTGTCCCTGCAGACGAAGATAGGCGAGGTTCAGACTTGACCACATGTCGGCGCTGATACAGTGGCGCATTTGCCGCGCGTTCTCGCGGCCAAGGTAGAAGCAACTCCAGACGGAGGCGGGGTTGGTGCGCTCGAACGTGAGGTCGTCGGCCAGGGTGTAGGAGTCGGCCAGCGTGAAGTCCTCGTCGCCACCTGGCTCCAGGTTGCCGACCGGCGGCTGCCGCTGAAGGCTGCCGTAGATCCGGCTCCAGCCGAAGTGGATATCCCGGACCGGCCGGTCGACCAGCGACTCCACCTGGTTTCGCAGCAGACGGCACAGGTGTTCCGCACGTTCCAGGTTCCTTCCCATCCAGTACAGTCCCTGTGCGCTGCGCGACAGCATGATCAGTCCCCGAGCACCCAGCAGTCCTTGCCGCCGCCGCCCTGGCTGGAGTTCACGACCAGGCCACCGCGACGCAGGGCCACGCGGCAGAACGCGCCCGGAACGATCCGGGTTTCGCGGCCGCGCAGGACGAACGGGCGCAGATCGACGTGCCGAGGCTCGATACTGCCGTCGATCAGGCACGGTGCCCGGGACAGGGCAAGCACGGGTTGGGAGACAAAATCGGCGGGATTTGCGCGCAGTTCCCTCGCGTAGGCTTCGCGTTCGGACGGCGTCGATACCGGCCCGACAAGCATGCCGTAGCCGCCGGACTCGCCAACGCGTTTCACGACGAGGTCTTCCAGGTTGTCCAGCGTGTATTCGAGATCTTCGGGCCACCGGCACAGGCGCGTCGGGACGTTTGCCAGGATGGGTTCTTCGCCCAGGTAGTAGCGGATCATGTCGGGCACATAGGCATAGACGCTCTTGTCGTCGGCGACGCCTGTCCCCGGGGCGTTGGCGAGGGTCACATTGCCCAGTCGGTAGGCGTGGAGCAAACCCGGAACGCCGAGCAGCGAATCTTCGCGGAACGCCAGTGGATCGAGAAAGTCGTCGTCCACGCGGCGGTAGATGACATCGACGCGCCGCATTCCCCGCGTGGTTCGCATATAGACGAATCCGTCTTTAACGATGAGATCGCGGCCTTCCACGAGTTCTGCGCCGATCTCGTCGGCGAGGAACATGTGCTCGTAGAACGCCGAGTTGTACACCCCCGGGGTGAGCAGCGCGATGCTGGGATCGGATCGGCGGTTCGGCGCGAGTTCGCGCAGGGTTTCAAGCAACAGGCGTCCGTAGGACTCGACTTCGCGTACGCGGCAGCTTCGGTAGAGGCGCCGCAGGCTCGCTTTCACCGCTTTACGATTGGCGATCATGTAGGACACGCCGGAAGGTACGCGGAGATTGTCTTCCAGCACCTGGAAGCCGTCGTTGGTGCGCACGATATCCGAACCGCAGATGGCTACCCAGACCCCCTCGGGAACATGCACGCCCCGCATCTCGACCCGGTATTGGGGGCAGCCCCGCACGATCGCTGCGGGGATGGCGCCGTCGGCGACGATGCGGGCATCCCCGTAGATGTCCTGCAGGAACTCGTTCAACGCGAGAACGCGCTGGCTGAGCCCCGACTCGATCAGTTTCCAGTCGGCACCCGAGAGTATGCGCGGAATACAGTCGACGGGAATGACGCGTTCGACTTCTTCGTCGTCGCCGTAGAGGGTGAAGGTGATCCCCTCGTTCGAGAAGGCGGAGGTGACGTGTTCCTGGATGCTTGAGAGTTCTTCGGCGGTAAGGTCGCCGAGGGTTTCGTACAGTTTGCGGCAATGTTCGCGGGGCGCGGCAAACTTCTCGAACAGCTCATCGTGTATCGCTGCGTCGAGTTTGTAATCGCAATCCATGGATCGATCGCGGAGGGCGTCCGTCAGGAGTCTATTATAGGATAGGGGCGAGGGGCCGATCGAATGGTGGTTTTGCGGCCCCATCGGCAAGAACTGGCCTGTGCCAGGAACGCGGACGGAACGATGGCAGAACACAAGATCCTTGTTGTTGACGACGAACCCGATCTGGAGCATCTCATGCGGCAACGCATGCGCCGGTATGTTCGGGCGGGGCTTTACGAGTTCGTGTTTGCGCACAACGGCGTTGAGGCCCTCGAGCGACTCAACGAGCAGCCCGACATCGACATGGTCCTGTCCGATATCAATATGCCGCAGATGGACGGCCTCGCCCTGCTGGACCAGGTGTCCAAGGTCGACCCCAACATTCGTTCGGTGATCGTGTCGGCATACGGTGACATGAAGAACATCCGAACGGCCATGAACCGCGGTGCGTTCGACTTCATAACCAAACCCATAGACTTCGAAGATCTGAGGATCACGATCGATCGGACGCTCGTGCATATGGCCGTCTGGCGCGAGGCCCTCGAGTCCCGGGACCAACTGGTCGCGATCAGGAACGAGTTGGGCGTGGCGAGCCAGATGCAACAGTCGATACTGCCCAAGGTATTTCCCAAGGGCGCTGGGTACGAGACCTTTGCCAACATGGTGCCCGCGCGCGAGGTCGGCGGCGACTTCTTCGATTTCGTGCGTCTCGAGAACGGTCGCCTGGGAATCGCTATCGCGGACGTCTCCGGCAAGGGTGTTCCCGCGGCGCTGTTCATGATGTCGAGCCGGACGCTGCTGAAAGGTTCGGCGATTGGCTCCGAGATCCCCGGCATCGTCCTCAAATCGGTAAATGACCTGCTCGAGGAAGACAACGAGTCCTTGATGTTCGTCACGGTCTTCTATGCGGTATACGATCCGGCCACCGGTGAGTTTTCCTATGCCAATGGGGGCCACAATCCCCCGCTCCTGGTTCACGCCGACGGAACGTCGGAGTACTTGCCGACAACAGACGGCGTCGCGCTCGGTGTCATGCCCGAGTACGACTTCGAGGAGAGCCGTGTCACGTTGGCACCCGGGGAGATGGTGGTGCTGTACACGGACGGCGTGACCGAGGCGATTGACCACGACAGTGAAGAGTTCGGGCCGGACCGACTGCAGGAGGTCTTTCATGGCGGTCCGCCCGGCTCCGTTCAGGAAGCCAATGAGGCGGTGTTCAACGCCGTCCAGGCGTTTGCCGGGGACGCGCCGCAGTTCGACGACATTACCTGCGTCACCCTGATGCGCGAGGCTGGATCGTGACGCCCGACGAACCGACTGACCAAACCGGGGCGGGGGACAGCGCGGAGGCGACGTTCCACCTGCTCAACAATACCGATGAGATGGCCCGTCTGGATCGTGCCGTGGAGAAGTTCGGCGAGGTGCAGGGATGGTCGGAGCAAATGTCCTACCACATCAAGTTGGCGCTGGAGGAAGTCGTGATGAACGTCATCAGCTACGCCTATGAGGATGACGGGGCCCACGAATTCGAGGTGAGGGTCAAGTCGAATAGCGATCGCGTGGTGATCGATGTCGTCGACGATGGGCAGCCTTTCGACCCGCTGCAGGAGGCCGCGGAGCCGGACGTGCGAGCTACGCTCGAAGCGCGCAATATCGGGGGCCTCGGGGTCTTTTTCGTAAAGACCCTGATGGACGACGTTGAGTATCGGCGCGAAAACGATCGCAATCGCCTGACGCTGACAAAGCACAATACTGAATGAAGTATCGGGCGGCGCCGAAGCGGCGAATCTCTGGCGTGGCATTGGCTGGAGTCCTGGCAGTGTCCCTGTCGACGGGCGCCCAACAGGTGGACACGGCGGAAACGGACGCGGAAGAACCTTCGGCTGGCGTGACCGAAAACCGCGTCCTGTTTGGACAGTCCGCGGCGTTCAGCGGTCCCGCAGCGGAGCTTGGAACGCACATGCGCCTCGGCATAGGAGCCGCTTTCGCGGAGGTGAACCGAAACGGCGGCGTGCACGGTCGGCAACTGGAGCTTGTGTCGCTCGATGACGCGTACGAACCGGAAACGGCAGTCGTCAACACGCAGGAACTGATCGGTGAGCACAGTGTTTTTGCCCTCATCGGCGCCGTAGGTACGCCGACCTCACGCTCGGCGGCCCCGGTGGCCGCCGCCGCGCGTATCCCCTACGTCGCCCCGTTCACCGGCGCGGCCTTTCTGCGAAATCCGGAGTTCGCCAACGTCATCAACCTGCGGGCATCCTACGATCAGGAAACCGAGGAGATGGTGGCGCGACTCATCGGTGATCTCGGCATAGATCGTATTTCCATCCTGTACCAGGACGACTCGTTCGGGCGCGCGGGCTACCAGGGGGTCCGGGCGGCCCTTGCGCGGCGGGGAATGGACTACGTGTCGACGGGGGTCTATCCCCGGAACACGACGGCCGTGAAGACGGGTTTGATGGACATCCGGAAGACGGGTCCGGGTGCGGTGATCCTGGTGGGGGCATACCAGCCTGTCGCCGCGTTCATCAAGTGGGCGCGGCATACGGGATTCAATCCGGTGTTCGTGACGATATCCTTTGTTGGAAGCAATGCCCTGGTGAACGAGCTCGGCGAGGGTGGCGCAGGCGTGGTCGTCACCCAGGTGGTGCCGTTCCCGACGGGCGACGCGCCGCCGGTAGTGGACAGTTACTCGCGAGCCCTGTCTATGTACGATGCGGACGCGACACCCGGTTTCGTGTCTTTCGAGGGATACCTGGCGGGACGTCTCGCGATTGCCGCGCTTGAGCGGTGCGGCGAAGAGGTGACCAGGAGCGCATTCCTCGATGTCCTGCGAGAAGCGGAACCGATTGACCTGGATGGGTTCGAATTGCGCTTTGGCGAAAACGACAACCAGGGATCGGACATGGTTTTCCTCACGATGATCGACGATGGAGGCCGCTACCGTGAGGTCTCTTCGCTCAAGCGTCCGGCGCCATGATGCGTGAACGCCTGAGTCGCCTGCTGCTCGCGAGCCGCCGGATTTCGGTCCGGCTCTACGCGGGTATCGGATTTGCGGTTGCTTTCACCGCATTCGCCAGCCTGGTGGGCTGGTTCGCCTTCAATCGCGTCGGAAACTTGCAGAGCACGGTGAACGACTACAACGTGCCGGAAATGGAAGCGGCATTCGCCGTGGTGCAGCAAAGCGGTGCCCTGGTCGCGGCGGCGCCGAGGCTGACCGCCGCTGACCCCTTGTCCTTCACCGACGTCTCCGAGCGCGTGGACGCCGAGCGCGATGCCTTCGAGGCGTCGTTGTCGGAATTGCAGGACAAGGGCGAGACCTATCAACGAATCCGGGAGCACGGTGCGGAACTCATCACCAACACCGAAGCGATCAAGGAGTCCGTGCGCGCGGGTTTCGAGCTTGCGGAGCGCAGCGAGGCAGTGCGCGCGGAACTTGCCGCGCTCCAGAACCGGTTGGCCGTGGTTCTGACGACGGCGATCGACGACCAACTGTTCTACGCGATGACCGGCTATCGCGAGCTCGACCAGCCGCGAGTTCCCCAGGAGCAACACTTCTCCACGGCGGAGTTCGATCGCTATCGTCACCTGGCTTCGCTGCGGCGCGAGGCCAGCATCGCGACGCAGCTATTGGCGAGTGCCTTCAATGTTTCCGACTCACCCCTGATCGAGCCGTTGCGTGAGCGTTTCGAAGCCGCTATCGGCGGGATAGACCGCAGCCTCGCCGCGCTCGAGGGTTCTTCGGCCGGTGAAGCCGTAACACCCCTGTTTGCCCGCCTCGCGGAACTTGGCGTGGGGGAGATGGGGGGCTTCAATGTGCGGACATCGGCGTTGCAGCTCGTCGACCGCCAGCGGGACCTGGAGAAACGCAATCACGATCTGGAAGTCGACCTGGTCGCTGATGTCGAGAGCTATGTCGGTTCGGCGCGAGCCGGCGTCGACGAAGCCACCGGAGCATCCACGGACGCGATCCTCACCGGTCGCCGCGTATTGTTGGGGCTCAACGTCGTCAGCATCATCGGCGCCATACTGATCGCCTGGCTGTTTGTGGGCGGCGTCATTTTGCGCCGCATAGGCCGACTGTCCAATCGCATGCGCCGCATGGCGGACGGTGACCTGGAAGCGGAGGTCGATATCAGCGGGCACGACGAAGTTGCCGAAATGGCCGCCGCGCTTGAGGTCTTCCGAAAACACGCCCTGGAAGTTCAACGGTTGAACCTGGTGGAGAAGTTGGCCGAGGAACTGCAGGAAAAGAACGAGACCATCGAAAAGGCGCTGGCTGACCTGCGCGAGGCCCAGGATCAGATCATCGCATCGCAGAAGTTGGCGGAGCTCGGCGAACTGACGGCCGGGGTGGCGCACGAAATCAAGAACCCGTTGAACTTCGTCAAGAACTTTTCCGAGGCGTCGACCGAATTGATCGAGGAACTCAAGGAAGTTCTCGACGAGAGCGGCGAGTCGGTGGACGGAGAACAGCGCGAGTTGATCGACGAGATCTGCCAGGACCTGACCGAGAACCTCGAGCGGATCGGCGGTCACGGGGATCGCGCGGACCGCATCGTGCGCGACATGTTGCGGATGGGCCGAAGTTCCGGCGAGCGACAGCCGACGGACATCAACACCTTGCTCGAGGAACACGTCCGGCTTGCTTTCCACAGCGCGAGAGCGGCCGATGAGAACTTCCAGCTCGATATCCAGGAGAACTTCGACCCGGGCGCCGGCGAAATCGATGTCGTTCCCCAGGATCTGGGTCGTGTCTTCCTGAACATGGTGGGCAACGCCTGCGATGCCACCAATGACCGGCGCATCGCGTCCGGCGATGACTACAAGCCGACCCTCGCGGTGTCGACACGGCGCATGGAGGAGACGGTTGAGATTCGCGTGCGCGACAACGGCACGGGAATGCCGCAGGAGGTCATCGACAAGATCTTCAATCCGTTCTTTACGACCAAGCCGACGGACAAGGGCAATGGTCTGGGCCTGGCAATATCCAGCGACATCGTGCGCCAGCATGGCGGCAATATCCGTGTCGAGTCGGAAGAAGGGAGCTTCACCGAGATGATCGTGGACATTCCCCACGTTCCGCCGGCCCTCGAAACGGCGGCGGAAGAGCCCGAACCCGAAGACCGCCTGGCCGATTGACCCGGGGCGCCTGCGCTAGAAGATCCCGGCTTCGAGCCCTGCTGCCAAGGTCATGCCCAGTTCGCGGCATCGCGCGAGGTGGGCCTCGGTCAATTCCCCTTTCGCGATCAGTGGTTCGGCCACCTCGTTGAACGGATAACCTGCGGCGATCCGACGTATCGCCGTCAGAGCGCCGGTTCCGTCGTTCTCGGCACTGATGAAAACGGCGTAGGGCAGCGACTGGATCTTCCCCTCGACGGGGTAGAACGTGCGGTCGAAGAAATCCTTCATGCCGCCCGACATGTAGCCGAAGTTCTCGGGTGTGCCGATGAGCAGCCCATGTGCCCAGAGCAGATCCTCGGGTTGCGCGTCGGCGGCGCGCATGAGCCTGGTCTCGACGTTCTCGATTTCGGGGTCTTTCGCGCCATCGAAGGCAGCCTGTGCCATGCGCCCGGTGGTGCCGCGCTGCGAGTGATATACGATGAGCAGGCGCTTGGGGTTCACCCGGTGGGACGCTGTACGTCTTGATCGATAACCTGGACTCAATCGCCCCGGATAGCGGCGACGACCTCGACAATTCGGTCGAGAATCGGCAGCACCGTGTCCGCGCCGGCCGACGGCAGACCGAAGACGATGTGGTCGAACCCCTGTCCTATGCGCCCTGCACATTGAGCGGCGTCCATGGGAGCACCGAACAGGGCAAGGTCGAGGCCGGCCAGGTCCCGGCCCCTCGCCTGCATGGCCTTGCGCAGGCGCTCCATGTTGCCGGAGCCCGGGCCGCCGATGGGCATCCAGCCATCCGCATATTCCGCCACGCGATCAAAGACCCACCTCGAGTTGGCGCCGATCCAGATCGGAGGTCCGCCGGGCTGGACCGGCTTCGGCCAGGACCAGATGGGATCGAAATCGACGAATTCCCCGTGGAATTCGGCTTCGTCCTCGGTCCAGATGGCCCGCATCGCCAGGACTTTCTCCCGCGTGATCTTCCATCGATCCTTGTACACGGCGCCGTGGTTCTCCATCTCCTCCCGATTCCATCCGGCACCGATGCCGAGAATCACGCGGCCGCCCGAAAGCGTGTCGAGCGATGCGATCTCCTTCGCCAGGGTGATGGGGTCGCGCTCGATTACGAGGCAGATGCCGGTGCCGAGCGAGATTCTCTCCGTCGCGGCCGCGCAGGTGGCGAGTGCGACGAAGGGGTCATGGGCGCGCCAATACTGCTGCGGCAGGTCTCCGCCACCGGGGAACGGCGTCTTCCGGCTTACCGGGATGTGCGTGTGCTCGGGGAAGAACATGCTGTCCAGTCCCCGCGATTCCACTTCCCGCGCGAGTTCCGCGGGTTGTATGGCGTAGTCTGTCGGGAAAATCGAAATCCCGAACTTCGCTGTCTCGATGCCGCCGAATGCCACCCTGCCAATCTCCCTTGCCATGCGTACCGCAGTTGGCGCTAGTGTACGATGCGGGTGTCGATGGATAAACGGATATTGAGAGTTGCTGGCGAGTCGTTGTCGTGCCGCATCGCGACGGCTGCGCGTGCTTCGGTGATTCCGTGAGTTGGTGGGGTCTGCTGCTGGGCGGCGCGTTCGGCTACCTGCTCGGGGGACCCATCGGCGCGCTGCTCGGCGCGGCCATGGGACGGGGCTTCGGCCGATCCCCAAGCTCTATCGGCCCGGAGGAGTCCGGTTCGGAGCGCACTCAACTCGCGTTCTTCGCTGCCGTATTCGGTGTCATGGGGGACGTTGCGAAGGCCGATGGACGCGTCACTCCGGAGGAGATCGGCCTCGCCAACCAGGTGATGGATCAACTCGGTCTCGACGCACGGCAGTGCGCGGCCGCCCGGGCGCTTTTCGACGAAGGGAAGCGGCCGGAGTTCCCCCTTGACGCGGTGCTGGACCAGCTTCGATCCGAGTGCGGCCGGGCGACCAATCTCATCCGCATGATGCGGGCCGCCACCGAACGCACGCAGCAGATCAAGGCGGCGTGGGACACCGTGCGCAAGGCCCGCGCGAACACTGGGGAGCGAACGGCGGCGTAGTATCGGAGCACACCGGTCCTCGATGCCGATGCAGTCTCCTCTTGCGGCCTCAGGATGTGTCACCATTCGTAACAAATGGTTGAATATTCGCGTGGGATTGACGAGTATTGGGTTCCAGCGCTGATGCGAAGGGGCAAGGACGCTGTATGCGATACGTGAATGGGTTGATCGGTGTGGCGCTGATCGTTCTAGCCTTGAGCTACCTGAACGAAAACGGCTCGGCCCCCTGGTCGCTCATTTACGGATACGGCGCGTTGGTTGCGCTCCTGTCGCTCAAGTCCCGGATCACCTTGCCGGTCGCATGGATGGGTGCCATCGGCGCGACCGTCGCCATGTTCTGCTACTTCGCGCTGTTCTTCCAGATGGTGCCGCACCTGCGAGGAGACTGGATCGCCCACCGCCATGAATCCCTGTACCTCGTGGTGGCGGCGTTTTGCATGATTCCGGTGCTGTCGAACTTCAGTTGTCGCCTGAAAGGGAATGGTGGACTAAAGACCGCCGAAGACGTCGCGAAGGCCAAGCGGATGTTCCGAAGGCGCCGGCTGTGGGGCACTCGCATGGAACAGACGCCGCTGGGGAGCGCCAGCGACCCGTAGCGGCTGTTGCGAGGGCCGGAATCGCGGGTTACTTCGCGCGGCCCGTTTCCTTGCGAATCGCGGGTATGACGTCGTCGAGATAGGCGTCCAGAGCCTCCTCGTCCCAAGGCGGCTGCAGCAGCACATTGACGTCCTGGGCCCCAGCTTCAACGTACCGCATTACCTGTTCGATGGCCGAGTCAGGCGTGCCGGTCAGCGCCCCGTCATCGAGCTGCTGTCCACTGTCCAGTGCCCGCAACCTTCGGCGTTCGACTTTCGCGCCGGAATCGTTCATCGCCAACGCAAACGCCACGTTGGCCGCGCGCCGGATCCTCGAAGGGTCCCGCTGGTTCACTTCGCACCAGTGATCGAGCACGCCGTTCAGGCGACGATACTCTTCGGGGTTGACATATGCGGCGTTCCATCCGTCCGCGCGCCGTGCCGCGATCTCGAGCGTGCGACGTTCTCCAAGGCCGCCGATCCAGATGGGCAGACGCGGCCCCGCCGGTTTCGGCAGGCAGTAAGCATCGTCGACCTGAAAGTGTCTGCCGGAATAGGTCGTTCGATCCTGGGTAAACAGTCGGCGGATCACTTCTGCCGCCTCGTCGAGCATGTCGAGGCGGGTCCCGATGTCGGGGAACGGATAGCCGTACGCATAGGCTTCCCAGACGTGCCATCCCGCCCCGATGCCCAGTTCGAAGCGACCGCCGGAAATGTGGTCTATGGTTGTCGCCGCCTTTGCCAGCAGCGCCGGGTTGCGGTAGCCGATGTAGAACACCAGGCAGCCTATCCGGGCGCGCGTCGTCTCCGCCGCCAGCGCGCCGAGGGCGGCGAGCGCTTCGAAGTGAGGCTCGCCGCCACCGTCAAACGGTGCTTCGTACAGGTGATCGCGAAGCGAGATCCAGTCGACGCCGCGCGCGTCGAGCTTGCGCCAAAGCGCCCGCAGTTCCGGCATGGGAATGCTCTGTTGGCCGAGATGCACGCCGAGCGATACAGGCATGGGGATGGTCCTGAAGACTCCAAGGGGGAACGCGCGCGCAGCATAGCAGTTTCCGCTTTGGGAAGCGGTTGGAGCGCCTGTTCAGGTGGCGCCCCACAGCCGGCGCCTTCGGCTTCGGTTTTTTCTTGCGAGGGGTTCCCCCTCGCGCTCCCCGGCTGAGGGCTCTGGCCCGGCCCCGCTCGAGTGGTTGCGACCCGTTCCGAGGGTCGCCTCCCGGGCACGCTTGACGGCCTCGACCGGACGCGGGACCATGACTTGGCGAGCGGGACAGAGGATTGGTCATGGCGGAAGCGGCCGAAGACATTCGTATTTCAGCTACTCCGGTAAGCGTTGCCCTCGGCGCGCGTATCGAGGGTTTGGACCTCTCAAGGGACAGCGGTCCCGACGTCATCGGCGAGTTGCGGAGACTGCTGCTCGACCATCACCTGCTGGTCATCCCGAATCAGCGACTCTCGGCACTGGAGTTGGCCGCGTTTGGCAGGCGCTGGGGTGAACTCCTTACCCATCCTGCGACCAAACACCGCGATACGGATCACGTGCAATGGATCGGGAGCAAGAGTGACAGGAAGTTCACGTTCTTCCGCGGCGTACATCCGTTCGGCGGAGGATGGCATTCAGACATGACCTGGCACGCCACGCCGCCGATCATCACGGCATTGCACGCGCGGCGGCTGCCGTCACGGGGCGGCGACACGGCGTTCGCCAACCAGCATCTCGCCTATGCGACGCTCGACGAGGAAACCCGCGAACGCATCTCGGATCTGAAGGCGTTCCATACCGGCAAGGTGTTTGGCCCCGACGTGGAGGACTCGGTGCATCCGGTGGTACGCACACACGACGAGACAGGCCGCAAAGCCCTGTACGTCAACGCGAATTTCACCCGGTACATCCTGGACATGCCGAGCGAGGAGAGTGAGCTGCTCCTGTACCGGCTATTCGTGCACGGCACTCGACCGGAATTTACCTACCGGCATCGCTGGGACCTCGATGACCTGGTGCTGTGGGACAACCGCTCGGTGATGCACTACGCCATTCGCGACTACGACGAACTGCGCATCATGCACCGGATCGTGGTCAAGGGCGGCAAACCACAGTAGCGCCAGCTCATTCCTCCCCGACATAGCTGAGGGGCAGGGCGGTGGTGTACTTGATGCGCTCCATCGCGAAACTGGAACTCACGTCGTAGAGATCCACCTCCCGTATGAGGCGCAGGTAGAAGCTGTCGTAGGCGGCGAGGTCCGGAACCACGACGCGCATCAGGTAGTCCACCTCGCCGCTCATTCGATAGAGCTCGATGACCTCCGGGAACGCGGCCACCGCCTTCGCAAATGCATCCAGCCAACGCTTGTTGTGCTCATCGGTGCGGATGGCGACGAATGCGTCCACACCGACATTCAGGTGATCTCGGTCGAGCAGGGCCACTCGCCGCGTGATCACGCCTTCCTTTTCCAGGTTCTGGATCCGGCGCCAGCACGGCGTGGTACTCAGTCCGACGGCCTCCGCGATATCCGACGTGGAGAGCGTGGCATCGTGCTGGAGCAGGTCGAGGATTCTCAGATCGATGCGATCCATGCGATGGCTCCCGTTGCTGCAGGCCCTGCCCATCTATTCCCGGACAAGGGCGTTTATCAAAAATATATTCTACAGTGCGGCGCATATAGCGAGGACTTTAGAATAATTTTCTTGCATTGTTAGGATATGGTTCTAGCAGTGGAAAAACCATTCGGCGCGTTGATGAATCCATTGACCGAACACCTGAGAGATGTCGGAGAAACCTACCCGCAGCACTTGGTGAAGGCGGTGGGATTTGGGATGGCCATGCTGGCCGGCGGTTTTGCCTGCCTGGTCCATGCCCTCTTTCCGTTCCTGTTTGTCACGACCGGCAGCCGTTGTATTCGCCGTCTGCACCACCAGATGGAGAATCGAGGGGCATCGAATACCGACAGGCGCGCAAAGACGATTCCGTTGCAGCTACCACACGGCGGCGAACAGTTGGGGTCCTGACCGAACCGGAGGCGGGGCCAGGGCGCAGTCCTACGCTGCGGCTTCGCGACTTCCCTCCCGCGAACACGGGTGGGGCTGCGCCAGTCCCGGTGGCGTGAGCAACTGTGCCAGATAGAGGTTCCGGCGTTTCAGCGCCGACTCGGCGGCCGCCTGTTTGACCGGCCCGAAACCCCTGATCGCTGTTGGTAGGCGTGCCATGGCGAGAGCCGCTTCGAAGTTGGCGCTATCGAGGCGCGTTGTGATCGTCTCGATGTCGGCCTCGAAGCGGTTCAGCAATGTGCGATCAAGTCTGCGCTCGCCGCTGTACCGGAACGGATCGAAGACCGTGCCGCGACATCGTCTCATCTTCGCCAGAAGTCGGAGGAAGGGCATGATCCACCCGCCGACGGCGATCTTTCCCGGTCGCCCGTTGGCGCGCTTGCGGGCGAGGATTGGCGGCGCAAAATAGAAGGTTGTCCGGAATCCAGGTTCGAACTGTCGTGCAAGCCTGGATGCGAAGTCACGGTCCCCCGCGGTGGACGGACGGGTGAACAGGCGCGCAACCTCGTATTCGTCCTTGGCCGAGAGCAGCTTGAAATAGCTGTCGGCGACCGCCTCGGTCAAGGCGTGGCTGCCCGGCTTGACGCGTGTCTCCAGGTCGTGAATCCGTTTGACCAGCTTCTCGTACCGCCTCGAGAGCGCTGCGTCCTGGTATTCGGTCAGGAACGCGCGTCGCCTGGCGATGCGATCATCCAGGTTCGACGAGCGCCGTGGCTGCATCGCGTGGTTGCGTGTCGGGCGGCGGGTCACCAGTTCGGCCGGCGACGTTTCGATTTCGTGGGCCGCTGCGCGACCGTGCCGAAATGCCAGCAGGTTCTGCTCGACGGCCACGCCGTTCAGCGCAATCGCCCGCTGTAGCGACTCCATGGACACCGGAATACCGCCCATCTGAAAGGCGTAGCCAAGCAGGAAGATGTTGGCGTAGGCGCTTGAGCCGAACAACGTCTCCGTCGCAGCGTTCGCGTCCACCGTGGCCAGGCGTTTCGCTTGCCCCTGCACCCGGGACTGAAGTTGGTCAAAGTCGAACCCCTGACGCTGGCGGAGAACGAATTCCGCGGTCGGCACGAGATGCGTGTTCAGGATGACGCCGGTCCTGTTCGCCGATGCGAGGCTGAGCACGTCCGTGCCCGCCGCCGTGACCACGTCGGCCGCGATCAACACGTCAGCGCACGCCGTGGGGATTCGCGTAGGCGGATGGGGCTGCGCTCCCGCGGGAGATATGCGCACATGGCTCACCACCGCTCCACCCTTCTGCGCGAGGCCGGTCATGTCCAGTGTCGAGACTTGGCTGCCATCGAGATGCGCGGCAGTACCGATTACCTGGGAGACGGTGACGATACCCGTGCCGCCTACGCCCGCGATGAGGATATTGGCCGCGTTCCTGCTGCCAGGGGGCAAGGGCACGAGCGGTTCGGCGCCGTTTGGTTCGGCTGTGGTCCTGGGCTTGGCGCCGGCGACCGTGACGAGGGCGGGACAAAAGCCATCCATGCAGGAAAGATCCTTGTTGCAGGCGGTCTGGTTGATGGTGCGCTTTACCCCGAATTCGGTGTCGAGGGGCTCCACGGCGACACAGCTCGATTGTGTCGAGCAGTCACCGCAGCCTTCGCAGACGGCGTCGTTTATCACCACGCGAATGTCCGGATCTGCGGCGAGGCCCCGTCGGCGGCGTCGACGCAGTTCCGCAGCGCAGGTCTGCTCGTAGACCAGCACCGTGCAACCCGGTGTCGCCTTCAGCTCGCGTTGCACGGCATCCAGCGCATCTCGCGTTGCAACGCGGAATCCCGCCTTGCGGTACTGCTTTGGTTTGTCGCTGACGACCCGGACTGCGGCTACGCCTTCGGCGCGGACCTGGGCGACGATGTCTTCGACCGTCAGCGGGCCGTCCACGGGCTGGCCGCCTGTCATGGCCACGGCGTCGTTGGCGAGCACCTTGTACGTGATGTTGACGCCGGCGGCAACGGCGGCACGAATCGCCAGGATCCCGGAATGGAAATAGGTGCCATCGCCGATATTGGCAAAGATGTGGGGTTCGTCGGTGAACGGCGCCTGGCCGATCCAGTTCACGCCCTCGGCGCCCATGTGGGTGGCTGTGCCGGTATTGCGATCCATCCACTGCGCCATGTAGTGACAACCGATACCGGCGGCGGCGCGACTGCCCTCGGGAACGCGGGTCGAGGTGTTGTGCGGGCACCCGGCGCAGTACATGGGTTTGCGGACGTGCTTCGAGTACTTCGCATTGCCGGGAAGCGTTCTGGCAGCAGCCGCGACTTCGCCGAGATAACCGTGATCGGTTACGGCAGGCAACGCGTCGGCGATGGCCCTGGCGATGTCGGCCACATCGAGTTGTCCCGCAGCGGGTAGCAGGCGAGTCCCGCCGGTCGACCCTGCGACAGGGCGTGCTGGTCGCAGGGTCCGGCCGAAGACATTGGTTCTTCGAAAGCCGCTGACGCCGACCCTGGCATCGTCCGGATTCGCGGGTTGTCCGCCGTTGGCCTTGCCTATCAGTTCGACAGGGCGACCGAACAGAATCGCGCGGAGCTGGTCTTCGATGAACGGCCGTTTCTCCTCGATCACCATCACGCGCCTCGCGCCTTGACAGAAATCGTCGACCAGCGCGGTGTCCAGCGGCCAGGTCATGCCGAGCTTGACCAGGCGCACGCCGGCGCGTACGAGTTGTGCCTCCGATTGCAAACCCAGCCTTGCCAGTGCTTCGCGCACGTCGGCGTAGGTCTTGCCCGCGGTCACCAGCACGAGCCGTGGCGATCGGATGGTCGTCACGATCCTGTCGAGGGCATTCGCCGACGCGAACCTCCGCGCCAGGTGCATTTTCGTCTCGAGTCGTGCCTCCTGGTCGGCGGGCGAGTCCTGAAGTCGGATGTGCGGGAACGGTTCTTCGTGGGGCGGACTCACGAAGCGGTGACGGTTGAGGTCGATGTCCACGGTGAGGGCGCTGTCCATGATGTCGGTCAGCGCGACGAGGCCGGTCCAGCAGCCGGCGTAACGCGACATGGCCCATCCCGCCAGCCCGAAATCGAGCACATCCTGCACGTCGGCCGGTGCCAGGACCGGAATCCCCAGATCACGCAACGCGAATTCGCTGGCGCTCGGCAGGGTGGAAGATTTGCAGGCGTGGTCGTCTCCCACGACCAGCAATACGCCGCCGCGAGGACTGGTGCCGGCCGCGTTGGCGTGGCGCACCGCGTCGGAGGAGCGGTCGAGTCCGGGCGCTTTGCCGTACCAGAGGCCGTATACCCCTTCCCGGCGCGCGCCGGGAAACAGCCCGACCTGCTGGCTGCCCCATACCG
Source organism: Candidatus Azotimanducaceae bacterium (assembly GCA_965203615.1). Taxonomy (GTDB): domain Bacteria; phylum Pseudomonadota; class Gammaproteobacteria; order Pseudomonadales; family Azotimanducaceae; genus VXNE01. The sequence continues at coordinate 687,377 of OZ241900.1, read as the reverse complement.
CGGTCGCGGCCAGATCCTCGTTGACCCCGGGCTGGAAGACGACCCGGTGGGCCTTTAGTTCATCGGAAAGGCGCCAGAGCTCCTGGTCCAGACCGCCGAGGGGAGAGCCGCGGTATCCAGAGATGAATCCGGCGGTGTCGAGGTCGGCGCGTTCGTCCAGCCTGCGCTGATCCAGGGGAAGACGGGCGATGGCCTGAATGCCGGTCAGATAGGCGATGCCCGGTTCTTTCCGGTAGCGGGCCTGCATAAGAGGGTTTGCCGCGCGAATCCCGCGCGGTGCTCCGTTCGTGGCGACACCCTGGGCTGGCATATCCGCACCTGTGTTCTCGCCTATGATCATATGTCGAATTCTCGAGTATCGCGTTGCATTTATTGTTCTTAGTGCGACAATCTTTCAAATTGGTTCCTATTTCTGGAAATAATGTAGGATGAAATATCTTGATCGAATCGACAGGCGGATTCTCATTGAATTGCAGGATTGCGCGGACATGTCGATGCAGGAACTCGGTGACAGGGTAGGACTGTCGCACACGCCTTGCTGGCGGCGAGTCAAACGGCTCGAGGAGGGCGGCTTCATCAGGCAACGGGTAGCGCTGCTGGATCCGGCGCACCTCGACCTCGAAGTCAACGTGTTCGTCAACGTGAACCTGAAGCGTCACCAGGAGAACGCGCTGAGCCGTTTCGAGGAGGCGGTGCAGAACGTTCCGGAAGTCGTGGAGTGCTATACGGTTTCCGGCGAGACGGACTTCCTGCTGCGGGTCGTTGTCGCCGATGTGAGCGCGTACGAGCGTCTCCTCAAGCGTTCGCTGGTACACCTCCCGGAGGTCGGGAACCTGACGTCGACGTTCGCGCTTCGGCAGGTCAAGTACACCACCGCGTTGCCTCTCAACGTCCTGGTCGAGTAGCTGATGGCGCGTGTCACCCGTTCCGGCAAATGGGAACCGAGCCGTAGTATTCGGGGTCTGATTCGGTGGGCTGACAGAGGCGGTGGCGTGGCGACTGGCACACGAGGTAACGACATGGCGACGGGTTTGCCATCGCGCGGGCGACGCGCGGTGTTGGCGACCCTGGTGACCCTCGCGCTCGCTGCGTGCGAACCGGAACGCACGACCGGGACGCTGTCGAGCGGTCCGGCCGTGGGTGATTGGCCCGTCGTCAAGGAGCGCGGCACCATCCGTTTTGCTCGGCGGGCGTGGTCGGATTTCGAGACATTGCCGTCGCAGGGACTGTCGACCGAGCAGTACCGGAGTCTTGCGGAACGATTCGCCCGCCGCCACGGACTCGTCGTCGAGTGGATTGTCGTGTCCGACGTGGACGACTTGCTTCGCAGCGTGGAGGAGGGTCGCGCCGACGTCGCGGTGTCCAACCTCACCGTCACGGGACCGCGCATGGAACGGGTGGCCTTCTCGGTCCCGCTGACGCGCTCGCGAGAATGGGTCGTCGGCACTTCCGAGCGCGGCAATTTCGGTGTCGCCGAGCACACCGCCTACGTGGACTCGTTGGCGCGCCACTATCCCGGGTCGCCACGCGTGGCGGTGCCGTCGGAAACCGATCCAATCGGCTTCCAGGCAATGCTCGAAGCCGGAGTCATCGATGCGACCATCATGGACGAAGCCGCCGCGCGCGTGATCGTCGCGACGAGTGAGCGCGTGCAGAAGTTGCGCGAACTCCCCGAACTGAAGGACCACGCCTGGGCCTTGCGACGGGACAACCCGATCCTGCGAAGGACCCTGGACGACTACCTGGTGGAACGCCACACCATCGAGGAACATGCCGAGGAGTTTCGCGATTGGGCCCGCATTGTCGCCTCGGGCCGCATCCGGATGCTCACCCTCAACGCACCCGCCACCTACTACCTCTGGCAAGGCGAACTCCTCGGCTTCGAGTACGAGATGGTCCGCTCCTTCGCCGACGCGCACGACCTCGAGTTGGAGGTGATCGTTGCCGAGGACATCGCGGAACTGATCGATGGGCTGGTCGAGTCCCGCGGCGACATGATCGCCGCGGGCATCGTGCCGACGGGGCAGCGTGTGGACATGGGCCTGCGCTTTACCCGCCCCTACATGCGGATACGAGAGACATTCGTCACCGCCGGGGAACCGATCGCCGATCTCGACGGTCTCGCTGGAAGGCGCATCACTGTCAACCCGCAGACAAGCTATGCCACGACACTGCGAGGCCTTCGCGCCGGCGCCGACTTCGACGTGGAATTCGTCGATCGGTCCACCAGCGCGATTCTCTCTGACATTGCCGCAGGCAGCCTGGACGTCACCCTGGTAGACAGCCACCGGGCGGGGCTCGAAACCACGTTCGACGCGCGTCTTTCCCTCGGCATGGCCGTAGAGCCGGAGAAAGGACTTGCCTGGGCGGTGCGCGACGAAAACACGGAACTCCTGCGCCGCCTGGATGCGTTTGTCGGCGAGGGCTACCGGGGCTACGAGTTCAATGTCCTGCGCAACAAGTACTTCGTCAACCAGCGCCGGATGGCGCGTCACCGCGAGCACCGCATCACGGGAGATACGCTATCGCCGTATGACCACATCGTTCGTCCGGCAGCGGCGGCGGCGGGGTTCGATTGGCGGCTGATCGTCGCCCAGATGTACCAGGAAAGCGGCTTCGACCCGAACAGTACGAGTTTCGCCGGCGCCGAGGGCCTGCTCCAGGTGCTGCCGCGAACCGCGCGGGATCTCGGCGTCGACACCGACAGGCTCGGGGATCCCGAAACGGGTATCGCCGCCGGTATTGCCTATCTTGGCTGGACCCGGCAGCGCTTTCCCGATCTGCCCGTGGGAGAGCAGATTCTGTTCGCGTTGGGCGCCTACAACGCCGGGCATGGCCACGTCCGCGACGGACGTCGGCTGGCGCGCGAACTCGGTCTCGACGGTTCGGTCTGGTTCGACAACGTGGAGCGGGCGATGTTGAAGCTGGCGGAGCCGGAACATGCGAGAAACGCGGTCTACGGCTACGTGCGCGGTGCCGAGGTGGTCCGCTACGTGCGGGAAATCCAGGACCGCTACCGCCTTTACGTGCGGCACTTTCGGTTGCTGGAGGAGCGCGAAGCGTCGCCATCCGAACCGGGGTCCAGAGTCCCGGCAGACAATGTGAACCGGTTCAGGGCCGGTGCGGGAGATGGTGCCTGATGAGGAAATCAAAGACCGATTGGAGGTAGCTCGCGTCGGTCAGATCGGCCTTGGCATAGAGCGCGGCGTTGTGTGAAATCGGCTTTGGATCGCGCGCTCTCAGGTGCGCCTGGGCGACGCGTTCCATCATTACGAACGTTGCCACGGAGTGCTGTACGCTCGGTCCGGCTGTCAGCAACCCATGATTGCACAATACGACTGCCCTGTTTCGGCCGAGGACCCGGGCGATCCGTGCGCCACACTCGAGGCTCTGCACTTGCACCTCTTCGTCATCGAACAGGGCGTGGTCCTCATAGAAGATGCAGGCTTCCTGGGTGATGGGCTGGAGCAGGGTCGCCGACGCCGCGAACGGCGTACCGTAGGGCGTGTGGGTATGCGCGACGCTCACCACATCCGGTCGGGCGGCGAGGATAGGGTAGTGGATGTAGTAGGCTGGCCAGTTCGTGGGGCGATGCCCGTTGGAGACGGTCCCGTCGGGATGCACCAAGACCAGGGACTCCACATCCGCGTCCCGAAAGGCCACGTTCGTATCCAGCAGCCAGAAACAGTCCGTTCTCTCCGGATCGCGGGCACTTATGTGACCATCGCCGAGATCGCCCCATCCGAGGGCCGCAAAAACGCGGTAGCCGAGCGCGACTTGCCGTTTGCGCTCCTCCCGCAATGCCTCGATTCGCGACGCCTTTTCCGACCCCTGTGCCATGGGAGCATTGTACGGTTTTTCGTTCCCTTGGTGCCCGCCGGTGCCATTTTTGGGCGGGGCGGTCACGGTACGGCACGCAACGTGTCGTCACGCAGGATTGGCGTGCCGGGCAGGGCATTGACAGCGCCATGACGCGTCATGTAAGAGCGATCGAAGAAGCTGCCCGCGAGGGTTTCCGCTGGCGTTCCGCAACGGGCAAAGGAGCGGGGTAAGCGACCTATGGAAAAAGACGCTACCGACGGCATCTCGAAGCCCCGTGTCTTCCGCGACGGTGCCGCGCCGATCGAGTTTACGTCGAGGCCGCGGGTGGATGAGGGACCGGACGGCGTCGACATCACCTGGCCCAATGGGGATCGCAGCCGCCACCTGTACTACTGGCTGCGTGAAAACTGCCACTGTCCCAGGTGCACGCACCCGCAGGCCTGGGAACGCATGGCGGACTTTCTCGCCATTCCGCTGGACATAGCCCCCGCGTCCATCGGTGCGGGGGCGCAGGGGCTGCACCTCCAGTGGCCGGATCACGAAGCCGCATGCGACGGAAGCTTCTTCAGTTGGGCCTGGCTCGACGCGCATCGAATGGAGCGCCGTGCGCGGTTGCAGCGAAAACAGCGTCCGCATTCCTGGTCGGTGGCCGAATGGAGCAAGCAGGCGATTTCGGTCGACTTTGACGGTGTCATGACCTCCGACTCCGGATTGCTTGAACTTCTGGAACGCGTTGACGAAAAGGGTGTCGCCCTGGTGAAGGGTCTTCCGTCGGAAGACCTCGTAGTGCTAAAGCTGGCGATGCGCATCGCCTTGATTGAAGGTTCTCACTTCGGCCACCACTTCAACGTGCGGTCAAGGCCGGATGCGGAGAACCTGGCCTACACGCCCCACAGGCTCTATCCCCACAACGACCTCCCAAGCCGCAGGTATCCGCCGGGCATCCAGTTCCTTCACTGTCTGCGCAATGACGCCACGGGCGGCGACAGCGTGTTGGTCGACGGAATCGCCTGTGCCGAGGAACTGCGGCGGTCTGACCGGGCCGCTTTCGAGTTGCTGCGCGCGCGCGAGGTGACCTTCACCTCGATCGCGGACGATTGGCACATCGTCAACCGTGCGACGGTCATCGATGTAGACGAGGACGGTGACATCGTGGGCACGCGCCTGCATCCGGCGCTGATTGGCCCGGTGGATATTGAGCCGGAATCGCAGATGGCGTTTTATCGGGCGCACAGAAAGTTTCTCGGCATCGCGTCGAGCGACAGGATGCAGTTCCGATTTCGCCTCGACGCCGGCGAGTGCCAGGTCTTCGACAATCACCGATTCATGCACGCGCGGCTTGGCTTCGACCCCGCGAGCGGTCAACGATTGCTGCAGGGCTGCTATGTCTCTCGGGACGACTTCTTCAGTCGGTTGCAACTGCTGCGGCGCGGGGACCGGGACTTTCGAGAGACTTGATCACGTTTTGTGCCCGGTCCGGGGACAGGGGGATTCAGCGGCGACCATACGAATCAGCGCTGACTCGAAGTCTCGCTGGCCCGGGCTGCCGAGGCATCGCGGTTCAATGACAGGATGACCCCGGCGGTCATCGCCAGCAGGATGACGCAGACCGGGAGGGCTGCGGCGATGGACGCGGCCTGCAGGGCCTGCAGGCCGTCGGCGAGCAACAACGCCGCCGCCACCATGCCGATCGCGAGTCCCCAGACGACACGGAAACGGAGCGGCGGATGGTCGTCTCCCATGCTCAGCATGGTCGCGATCACCAGGGTGCCAGAGTCCGAGGAGGTAATGAACCAGGTTGCCAGCAGGAACGTCGCCAGCGCCGACATGGACCAGACAAGCCAGGAAATGTCGGTCATCCGCTCGATGGTGCCGTATAGCGCCGCTTCCAGGTGCCACTCCCGCACGAGCTCCAGAATGCCTGCCGTGCCGATCCCGCCTCCCGCGTTCAACTCCATGTGGAGCGCGTTGCCGCCGAACAGGCAGAGCCAGACGATGCCTACCGCCGTTGGCACGAACATCGTGCCAATGGTGAACTCCCTGATCGTGCGTCCGCGCGAGATTCGGGCGATGAACATGCCGACGAAGGGCGCCCAGGCGATCCACCAGCCCCAGTAGAAGATGGTCCAGGCGCCCTGCCAGGTCGCGTCGTTGGGCTCAGTGGCGAGCCAGACTCCCATCGGCACCAGGTTCCAAAGGTAGTCACCCACCGTTTTCGCGAAGAAGCCGAGCAGCCAGAAGAACGGCCCGAAGCAGAGGAAGAACGCCAGCAGGACGATGCTGAGATAGATGTTCCACTCGGAAATGATGCGGATGCCCCGGGCCACACCCGACACCGCCGAAAGCGTGGCCACCGTCGAGATGACCACGATGAGAGCGATCTGCGTCGACAGGTCCGAGGTGACCCCGAAAAGCGTGTCGAGTCCGGCGGCCATTTGTTTGACCCCCAGTCCGAGAGAAGTGGCAACACCGAACACCGTGCCGAACACGGCGAGCAGGTCGACGCCGTGGCCCACGGGCCCGTATATGCGCTTGCCGATGATGGGATACAGGGCGGACCGCATCGTGAGAGGGAGCTTCTTGCGAAAACCGAAGTAGGCGAGGCACAGGCCGACGATCACGTAGACCGACCAGCCATGCAATCCCCAGTGGAAGTAGGTGACGCGCATGGCGTCCACCGCGCGGGCTTCGTTCATCTCCACGGCGCCGGCGTGGTCGGCATGGGGATTGTTCGGATATCCGAAGGACGCGGAATTATCGAAGTAGAGCATCGGTTCGGAGATCGAGAAGAACAGGAGACCGATGCCCAACCCGGCCGAGAACAGCATCGCGAGCCAGGAAAACGTGCTGAACTCGGGGCGCGAGTCGTCATCGCCCAGGCGTACTTTTCCATGGCGGCTGCACATGACGTAGATGCAGGCCACCAGCATGATGCAGATGGCCAGGATGTAGAACCAGCCCACGGTCGACTCGATCCATCCCCGGACACTCGCATAAGCCGTGCCAGCGCGTTCCACATCGACCACCGTGAATGCCAGGAACAGCAACACCATCGTGATGGAAGCCAGCGCCATGCCGGGATGCAGACCAGCCCACATCCCGGATTTCGCGACAACGATTGACCTGGGGGGCGTTTCCGGCTCTCTCACGGTCGAGCGAGTTTCATTCTTGGCGGCCGGGAGTCATCCGTCGCCCTCCGGCATAAGCGAATCCGGAAGCGCCTTCAACATGCGTTTCAGTGCGAAGTGACGGTAGCTGCCCATTGCTAGTTCACGTATCTCGTCCCAGTCGAAGCGGTCCTCCACGTCGAGATCAATCCAGCCTCGATGTCCGATGTAGGCTGGAATGGAGAAACGCGGGTCGTCGCACAAGGTCGACTGGAGCTCCGGTCCTACCCAAAACTCGAGCCGCATCCGCTTATGATGACGATGGACGGTGAGGAAAGTCTTCTTGCCTGCCTTGAACGCCGGGACACCGAACTGGGTGCCCTCGGAGGTTTCCGGCAGGCGAGCGCAGAAGGCGCGGATGCGTGCAAGCTTGTCTTGCGCATGCGCGGCCGACAGCGGATCGAAGTCCTCGGGATCCACGGTTTCGGTAGGCGGTTCGATTTCGATGGGGTCGCCGAGTTGCCCCGTGAGCGCGCGTGGCGCGACGTGGACGTAGGCCTCTCTGACCCGGACTCCGATGGTGAACCAGTCATTGCCCCGGTCGAGATGCACTCCCAGCCATCCTCGGGGTCCCACGTAGGGGGGCACGAAGTAGGCCGCTGGTTCGCCGTCTACGTGCAGGTGCTGGGCGCCCGGCGGTGCATGGACCCACAAGGCAATGCGACCGTCGCCGTGATGGTTGATGGCCAGCAGCGCGAAAGATCTGCCCCGGACCTTGTAGTCGGGCATGCCGTGTCCCGCACGCTCCTCGACTTCCGGCAACGACAGGCAGATTTCCCGCACCGCCGTCCTGATGTCCCTGGCCATGATGAACTCCCGCCGCAACGTGACAACATAGCACGTGCGCCTTGTCCGCCACGCGAAGAACGGTCTCCCTCACCCGGGAGTTGGCCGTTACGACAGTCGGGACAGGCGGTTGGTTCAGCCTTCGCCGTGCGATCGCAACGCCGGCTCGGGAAGTTCCTTCGCTTCCTGCTTTAGTTCCGGTGCGGGAGTGACCGATGGAGCGAAGCGGGGGGAAACAGCGTTGTATCCGCCGAGGCCGGCGAGCAGTGTGAACCCGAGCGCCATCACACCCACCAGGATGTTGAATTTGCCCGAAAGTTCCCGATGCACGGCATCGATTTTTGCATCCAGGGCGTCGAACCTGGCGTTGGAACTGTCAACGATGGCGTCGAACCTGGCGTTGGAGCTGTCAACGATGGCGTTGAACCTGGCGTTGGAGTTGGCGACCGTGGCATCGAACCGGGCATCGGAGTTTGCCGCCGCGGCATCGAATTTGGTATCGGAGTTTGCGACCGCGGCATCGAACCTGGCCTCGATGGCATCGAACCGGGCATCGGAGTTTGCCGCCTCGGCATCGAACCTGGCATCGGAGTTTGCGACCGCGGCATCGAACCTGGCCTCGATGGCATCGAACCTGGCATCGGAGTTTGCCGCCGCGGCATCGAATTTGGTATCGGAGTTTGCGACCGCGGCATCGAACCTGGCGTCGATGGCATCGAACCTGGCATCGGAGTTTGCCGCCGCGGCATCGAACCTAACGTCGATGGCGTCGAAGCTGGCATCGATGGCGTCGAACCTGGCGTAAATCGGTCGAAGAGCCCCGTCCAGGTCGCTTTTCGTAACGATCCGCTCGGCCAACTCGTCGCCGAGCGCGCGTGCAAGACCCTCGGCGCGCGGTGCTTCGAACCCCGCTGCCTTCAACCGGTCCGCAAATCTCAGCGTGTCGATCACGGTCGCATTCATCGCCCTGTTCGCCCTCGATAGTGTAGCAGCTTGCCCTTGGCGGACCGGGTATGGCGACCATGAAGCGTCGACCGGCCCGTGTCGCGCGGATGGCACCGATCATGCCGTTTCGGCTTGCGGTATGTTGTGCGACATCTGCCCCGACCATTGCGTGAAAGCGCCGAAAATCTCATGCGATATTGATCCTGCGGTCTTGGGGTGTCCCGAGATTTTTCCGTTAGAGTTGCCGCATCTGAAAGGAGTCGACATGTCCATTGCGCGCGCGGACCTCTTGGCGGCGCTGCCCGACCTGACTTCGACTGTCAGGATCCGGGGGCTGGATCGACCCGTGCTGGTGGTTCGCGACGGGTGGGGCGTTCCGCACATTCGCGCGGCGACCGACCACGGTGCTTTCTTCGCGCAGGGCTTCGTGACGGCGCAGGACAGGCTCTGGCACATGGATCGCGACCGCCACCGGGCCGTCGGCCGATGGTCGGAGTTCGCGGGAAAGTCGGGTATCGCGGAGGATCGGCTCATGCGCACGTTCGATCTCGAACGTGCCGCGAAGGCCGACCTCGCCGTATCGAGCGACGCAGCCAGCGCGATGCTCGATGCCTACACGGCGGGCGTCAACGCGTTTTTGGAGACAACGCGGTCCCTGCCCGTGGAGTATCGAATCCTGGGAAGAACGCCGGAGGTCTGGCAGCCGTGGCACTGTCTTGCCGTCTACAAGGTCCGAAACATGCTGATGGGGACCTTTGAACTCAAGTTGTGGCGGGCGCGCCTGGCGCGCGCCCTGGGCGCTGAGCGGGCCGCGCCGCTGTTTCGCGGATACCCGGACGACAGCCTCGTCTCGGTCCCTCCCGGAGAGTCCTATGGAGGTGACGCATTGGACAGTCTCGATGTTCTCGCCGCGGCGGAACTCGAGTGGCTGGGCGAGACCGGCGGCGGCAGCAATGCCTGGACCATCTCCGGTGATCGCTCGGCGTCCGGTCTGCCGCTGGTTGCGGGCGACTCCCACCGCGCGCTGGATGTGCCCAACGTCTATTACCAGACACACATCACCTGTCCCGCATTCCGTTGCAGCGGTTACGCCCTGCCGGGCGTGCCGGGGATGCCGCACTTCAGCCACAACGAGTACGTCGCCTGGGGCATGACACATGGCATGGCCGACTACCAGGATCTCTATATTGAACGCTTCCGTACCGTCGACGGACGGCTCCAATACGCCTGGCTCAAGACCTGGCTGCCCGCCGAGGTTCGCCATGAGGAACTTGACGTTCGCGACGGCCAGTCAGAGACGCTGACCCTGGTACGAACCCGTCATGGGCCCATTGTCGCGGGGAATCCCGATGCGGGATACGGTATCGCGTTCAGTCACCCTGGGACGAACGGGGGCACGCCATGGGCAGATACGCTCCATGATCTCCTGGTCGCACGGTCGGCGGACGAAGCGGAAGGGGCGCTCGAGGAGTGGACCGAACCCGTGAACAACTTCGTCTACGCGGATGTTCACGGCGCGTATGGCTATCGGTACCGCGGACGGATCCCGATTCGGTCCATGGCCAATGCCTGGGTCCCGGTGCCGGGCTGGACCGGTGAGCACGAATGGCATGGCCGCATTCCGTTCGAGGAAATGCCGCGCGCCCGGAATCCGGAAATCGGCTTCGTCGTTACCTGCAACAATGCGCCGACGACCGCCGACTATCCGTACTACATCAACACGTTCTTCGCTCCCGATTGGCGTGCCCGGCGGATCACCGCGCGGCTCTCGGCGTTGCCCGACGGCGAGGCGATGGTGGAGGACATGGCGTCCATCCATGCGGATCGGGAGTCGATACCCGCCCGGACGCTGGTGGACCGCATTGTCACGATGAATCCCGCGGACCCGGATGCCCGAACGGCTCGCGACATCCTCGTGGATTGGGACTGCCGCATGGACCGCTCGTCCCCGGGTGCGGCGATCTACGGCGTGGCGCGCGCATACGTGTTTCGCGCGATCGTCGAGGCAGCGCTTGGCCCGCTGTCGGATGCGGCCCTCGGTGCGCCGGGCGGAATCGGTCGCGGACCCGCAACACACACGGCAGCGTTGTACGCGCGGGCTGTCGCTGCCATGGCGGAGAACGACGACTCGTGCCTGGCTGCCGGAGAGACCTGGGCTGGATGCATCGAATCCGCCGTGGCCCGGGCTGTTCGCGAGCTTCGCTCCCGGCTGGGGCCAAACATGCGCAACTGGACCTGGGGCGCCGTTCACCACACCCGTCCCCGCCATCCATTGTCGGAAATGTTCCCGGAGTGCGCGGAGTTTCTCGATCCGCCGCAGGTCGAGACGCACGGCGATGCCGACACTCCGCTCGCGGGCGCCTATTCGGTGGTCGACCGGTGCGTTGCCACGCTGATGTCGGTCAACCGTTACATCCACGATCCCTCGGACTGGCGCAATTCCCGATGGATCGTGCCGCTCGGCGCGTCGGGCCATCCGGGTAGCCCGCACTATGCGGATCAGGCTCGGGCCTGGGCCGATGTCGAGACCATTCCGCAACTCTGGGATTGGGACGACATCATTGATGCCGCCGAAACGCAACAGTCGTTGCTCCCACGGAAGTCGCCGCCCGGGTAGGCGCATCAATCGCCTCGATCCTGCGGGCACAGTTGTCCAGCGTCGGTACAATGCCGCGCAACCGGGTCGGCTGAAAGGCACTGAACATGACCGTGACCTTCGAGGATATCGAGGCGGCGAGGGCGCGGCTGGGTGACGCTATCGAGCGGACGCCGCTGACGCGGTCGGAAACCCTGTCGAAGTCTCTCGGGGCCGACCTCTATCTAAAGTTCGAGAACCTGCAATTCACGGCGTCGTTCAAGGAACGCGGGGCGCTGAACAAACTGCTGCTTCTCGACGAGGACGAGCGCCGTCGGGGCGTTATCGCCATGTCCGCGGGCAACCACGCACAGGCGCTTGCGTATCACGGCAGCAGGTTGGGAATGCGCGTCACCATCGTCATGCCGCGCCACACGCCGAACGCCAAGGTGGAGCAGACCCGGGTATTCGGTGCCGAAGTGTTTCTGCATGGCGACCGCTTCGCCGAGACGCTGGAGTATACGCACCGACTGGCCGACGACCTGGGTCGAATCCTCGTGCATCCGTTCGAAGACGAGGCCGTCATTGCGGGCCAGGGAACGCTCGGCATCGAGATGCTGGAACAGGTGCCGGATATCAATACGCTTGTCGTACCCGTGGGAGGCGGCGGCCTGCTTGCGGGTACCGCGATCGCGGCTCGGGCGATCCGGCCGGACATCACGACGGTCGGTGTGCAGGCGCAACGCTTCAGCGCCGCCGTGGCCGCCTTCGATGGCCGCGATCCGAATCCCGCGCAGCCGGGCACGGTCGCGGAGGGCATCGCGGTTGACACGCCGGGTGAGATCACCATGGGCATCATCCGACAGAACGTGGACCGCATGGTGGCGGTTTCGGAGCAGGATATCGAGCGGGCGATCTTTCAATTGCTCGAGATCGAGAAAACTGTCACCGAAGGTGCGGGTGCGGCCGCGCTTGCCGCTGTCATCGCAAACCCCGCGCTCGCTGCGGGCAAGACCGTCGTGGTGCTTACGGGTGGAAATATCGACATGATGATGCTGTCATCCGTGGTGCAGCGTGGCCTCGTGCGGTCACGCCGCCTGGTACGCATCGCGGTCGAGATCCCCGATCAGCCAGGTGCGCTCGGCGAGCTCACGCGACGACTGGGTGAACTCGACAGCAACATCGTGGACATCGTGCATCAGCGCGCGTTCGGCGTGTCCACGGTGCGTGCCACGGTTGTCGAACTTCTGCTGCAGATGCGGGGGGAAGAACAGGTCGAAGCCGTCGTCGGGTCGCTCCGCGACGCGGGTTACGATGTGCGTGCGTTGTCAATAGCACGTAGCCGCACGTAGACGTAGCGCGCTGAAGTTACATAGGCTCGTGCAACGGGCACGGGAAGAGGAAGCAATCATGAGAACCAAAACCCTGGGACGAACAAATCTCGAGGTCTCCATCATCGGGCTTGGAGCCATGTACTCCGGAAAGCCCGCAGACTCCGGAATCAGTACGCCGGATATGGACTTCGAACTTGGCGTGGAGACCATCATCGCAGCCATGGAGGGGGGCTGCACTCTCGTCGACACCGCTTACGTGTACTCGCGGGGCGGGTCCGAGAAGATCGTTGGCGAAGCCATCAAGCGACGTCCGGACCTCGCGGCCAACTGCACGGTCGTCACCAAGGTGGGTTATCTCGGAGAAGGACGGGACCATTCGTACGACGGCATTCTGCAGGCCTTTGAAGGCAGCCAGGAACGCTTGGGGCTAGAGAAGTTCGAGATCGTCTATATCCACGACGCGGGGGGTTATCCCGTGGAAGAGGTCATGAGCGACGATGGCGCTCTGGGCGCGCTTCGCAGGCTTCAGAACGAAGGGCTGGTCCGGTGCATCGGCATCGCCTGCAACGACCCGGAGATCAATACGCCGTTTATCGTGACCGGAGAATTCGACGCCGCGGTGGTTCCGGATGCCTGGAGCCTGCTCAACCAGACGGCGGCGGAGGAGATCCTGCCCGCGGCGGAGAAGTACAACATTGGAATTTCCTGCGCCACGCCGCTTGAGATCGGACTTCTCGCCACGGGACCCTCGCAGGCGTCTGCGGAGGGACGGCGGAACTTCAGCCCGGAGTGCCTGGCCCAGGTCGGCATGATCGAGGACCTGTGCAACCAGTACGGTATCCCTCTCCTGGCGGCTTCGCTGCAGTGGTGCACTCGCCATCCACAGGTCGCCTGCGCCATTCCGGGCGGTCGGACGCCGGATGAAGCGGCGGCGAACGCGAAAGCGGGATCGGTGGACATCCCCGAAGCGTTCTGGGATGACCTGGCGCCCATGGTCCGGCATTGGGAAAAAGGCGTAGATCGGTAGCGGCGCAACGCCCATCCGGGGCGCGCCGGTTGCGCCCCGCGCCGCGCTAAGCCAACGTCCTTGGGTGGCGCGCGCGGCTTACTGTTCTACGGGTCGATAGCCTTCCCCGATCTCCTTCGCGTAGGCGGCAAGGTACTTCTCGGCGGTCTCTACCCGGTGCTTTGTCTCGGCCGGGTTCGAGCCTCCGACCTTGACTCCCTGCTGGGTCAGGATCGCAAACCGTGGCGGATACCGGTCGAGCACTTCCTGCGGAATCTTGTCGATGTAGTTTTCCGTTGTCCGCATGAAGTGACGCAACATGTAATTCGTCAGGCTGACCCGCACCCCTGGCGCCGTGCGGTTGTACGCACCGTGCCACAGGTTGCTGTGGTGAATCAGCAGCGAGCCGGCCTTGCCCTCAAGCGGTATCGCCTGTGGATTGCCCCGGTCGCCTTCCTTCTCCGGTACGATCTTCTCGTCGCCATGTGGCTGGCGGCACCACTTGTGGCTTCCCGGAACGACCGCCGTCGAGCCGTTCTCCCGGGTGTAGTCCGTTAGCCAGTACGTCGTCTGGCAGCCGATAGCGTGCGGCGGCAGCGGTGACGGCAGCGAGTTGTCCGCATGCAGCGCGAGCGTCGTGCTGCCGGATCCCTTCATCCAGCAACCCATGCTCGACATGACCGCGTTGTAGCCGAGCAGGTGCGTGACCAAAGCCAGTCGGACGGGGTTCATCAGCGCTTCCTGGAACACGTCGTCCTCGAGGAGCAGCGAATGGAAGACGTCGCCCAGCGGCCCGTGCGGATGATACGTATGTCCCGTGTAGCGCATCGCCACTCCCGTCCCCTCGAGGTTGACGTGCGTCGAGCCGTTTTCGAGGTCGGGGCGCTCGCCGTTGCGCCGTTCGGCTATGTCGAGACAGGCCTCGAGCAGGCGCTCGCAAAGGTTGTTGGGGTTGGCGATCTCGGGCGGGACGATCGTGTAGCCGTAGGCATCGAGTTCGGCGACATGCGACTGCAGGCCAAGATCACAAATCTCGTTCCAGGAGCGATCGAGGGTGGTGGGCGCCCTGGTGGTGGGTTCTTCGGTCCTTATTGCGGGTTCTGCCATGATCTGAGTTCCTCCCGGGACTGGACCCTGCATTGTACGCCCTGCGCTTCGTCCGCGCCTACCACTCGCCGGTGTTCGGCATGCTGGACCACGGCTCGGCCGGCGGCAGCGAACCGCCTTTCTGCAGCAGTTCGACCGAGATGTTGTCGGGCGAGCGGACGAAGGCCATGTGCCCGTCTCGGGGCGGACGATTGATGGTGATGCCGGCGTCCATCAACGATTGGCACAGCGCATAGATGTCGTCAACCCGATAGGCGAGATGACCGAAGTTGCGGCCGCCGCCCAGGGTTTCGGGGTCCCAGTTGTGGGTGAGTTCAACCTGCGCGTCTTCGTCGCCGGGCGCCGCCATGAAGACGAGGGTATACCGGCCGGCTTCGTTGTCGTGGCGCCGCAGCTCCTGCAAACCCAGTTTCGTGTAGAAGTCGATGGATGCATCGAGGTCGTTTACCCGAACCATGGTGTGGAGGTATTTCATCGCTTTCGTCCGTACTTGGCTTTAGCCGACGAGGTTACCGGTGGCGGTTGACCGCTACAAGACGCCTATCCCCGCGTCGTCCCCTGCGCCGCGCGCCTGACTATCCTGGAGATTGTGGTCCGCTGGATGTCCATGTCACGCAGTAGCGCCAACTGGTTGTGCGCGCGGTCGAGATTGTGATCCCGATAGGCGGTATGGAAGTACCGGTCGCCATCCAGGTAGTCCGTCAGAAACCGGACCGCGAGCATGAGTGTCACGTAAAGGATGCCGTCGACCAGGGTGTCCGTTTCGTTCGAGGCAAGGGCGGCGTTCGCGCAGAAGCCACTGGCAATCGCCTCGACTCGCGTCAGGTCGAGGCCGATGCGCGACGCGTCGGTTTCGTTCTCGTCGGTCCGCGCCCCCGCGGAGCGGACGAGGTCGCCGAAGTCGAGAGCCGCGGCGCCGGGCATAACCGTATCGAGGTCGACCACGCACAATGCGCGAGCCGAGTTGGCATCGAACAGGACGTTGCTGATCTTGCAGTCGTTGTGGGTGATGCGGTCGCGCGGGAACGCGATGGCCGCGAGATTGGAGAAACGTTCGATGCGCTGACATGCGGCCCGGGCCTGCCGCGCGCGGTCGCGGGAATCGGCGGACAGTGCGCGGCCAAACGCACGCAGCCGGGCCGGCAGGTCGTGGAAGCCGGGCACGGTTTCCCTGAAATCGTCGATGGGGAGCCTGCGTGTTTCGTCGAGGAAGGCGCCGAATGCGCGCCCCGCCCCGTGGGCCAGTTCGGCTGTTGCCGCAGTATCCATGTGGCGGCTCCCGGATACGAAGCGGTACAGGCGCCAGAAATCTCCCCCGGCATCCCGATAGAACAGTCCGCCTTCCGCCGCGGGCAGGATTTCGGGCAGCCGGTGGGGCTGCGCCGCATACAACCGCTCCAGGTTGTGGGCGATGCGTTCGGGATGGACGAAGACCGCCCGGTTGATTCGCTGCAGCAGATAGTCGCCGCCGTCTCGGGCGATCACGCGATAGCTTGAGTTGATGTTGCCGGAGCCGTAGCGAGTGATCCGGACGGGTGCGGCGATGCCAAAGGCGCCGGCGGCTCGTATCGGGGCGTCGGTCTGATCTGCGCCCTCTCCGCCGGTGCGGTCGGTGGACCTGTTACTGCCCTGGGCTGCCATCCGTGCTGGCGGCAGGCGGACCCTCGCTGCCGGCGTCTCGAATGATGATGTCCTCGACCCGGACCGGGAATGTCCCGCCTTGTCGATCGCGAAAATAGTGGGACAGCGTCCTGGAAATGACCGGGAATGCGAGGTCGTCCCAGGGGATATCCGGCTCGCGGAAGAGACACGCTTCGAGGGTCTCCTCCCCGATGCCGTAGCGACCGCCGACGAGGCGGGCGCGGAAGAACATGTAGACCTGCGAAATGTGCGGCAGGTTGAATACCGTGTACAGCGAGGGGTCGTCGACACGTGCCCGCGCCTCTTCCCAGGATTCCCGGGCGGCACCATCGAACACGGTTTCCCCGGTCTCGAGGAAACCTCCCGGCAGTGTCCAGAGTCCGCGGCGTGGTTCGATGGCGCGGCGACACATCAGTACGCGGTCCTCAAAGACGGGCAGGCAACATGTCACGATCTTCGGATTCTCGTAGTGAATCGTGTCGCAGGCTGTGCAGACGAATCGTTCGCGATCATCGGCCGGCGGGATCTGCTTCGATACGGTGGCACCGCAACTGCTGCAATAGTTCACGGACGCGATTATAGCCGCGCATGGAACAACCGCCTCCGTGGATCGAACGTCTTGGATGGATTTGCGCGCCCGGCTTCGACACAATGTGAACGCAGGGAACCGGCGCCGTCGGGAGGGTGGAAGCGCGTGATCTATGCCTTGGGCGACCGGCGCGTGGTAACGCGCGGCGACTATTTCGTGGCCGAGTCGGCCACGGTTGTCGGCTCCGTGGTGCTGCACGACAACGTGAGCGTATGGTTCGGCGCCGTCGTGCGCGGCGACTACGACACGGTCACCATCGGCGCGAACACCAACATCCAGGATTGTGCCGTGGTGCACATGGACGACAGCTTTCCTGTCACCGTCGGCGATGGCGTCACGGTGGGCCACCATGCGGTGGTGCACGGCTGTACCATTGGCGACAACTCTCTCATCGGCATCCATGCCGTCGTGATGAACGGTGCGACGATCGGCAAGAACTGCCTCGTTGGCTCCAACGCCCTGGTCACCGAGGGGAAGACGATTCCGGACGGCAGTCTGGTATTGGGTTCTCCGGGTCGGGTAGTGCGTGACCTGACCACGGAAGAAATAGAACAAATAACTTATTTTTCAAACCTTTACGTTAATAACTTCAAAATATACAAGATGTCTTTGGAAGCGCAGGAGGAAGCAGAGCGGGAATGATCGAAATCGGCACGCCCTTATCAGGGTCATCGACGCGGGTGATGTTGCTTGGCTCGGGGGAACTCGGCAAGGAGGTCGTGATCGCGTTGCAGCGCCTTGGCGTGGAAGTCATCGCGGTGGACAGGTATGCGAACGCGCCGGGGATGCAGGTCGCGCATCGGGCCCGCGCCATCGACATGCTTGATGGCGCGGCGCTGCGGGCGGTGATCGAGGAGGAACAACCGCATCTGGTCGTGCCTGAAATCGAAGCGATCGCAACGCCGACCCTGGTGGAACTGGAAAGCGAGGGCTTCAACATCGTGCCGACCGCGCGGGCGGCGCGCCTGACCATGAATCGCGAAGGCATCCGCCGGCTGGCGGCGGAAGAACTCGGCGTTCCCACTTCCGCGTATCGCTTCGCGGAGACCGAGGAGGAGTATTTCGCCGCCATCGACGACATCGGCGTGCCGTGCATCGTGAAGCCGGTAATGAGTTCTTCCGGCAAGGGACAGTCCACCGTCGCTTCGCGGGGCGATGCCCAGGCGGCATTGCGCCTGGCCCATAGCGGCGCCAGGGGCGCGGCGGACCGTGTCATTGTCGAGGGTTTCGTCGATTTCGACTACGAGATCACCCAGTTGACGGTGCGCCACGGCGACGGCCAGGTGTCGTTCTGCGAACCCATCGGGCATCGCCAGGAGGGCGGCGACTACCAGGAGTCATGGCAGCCCCAACCCATGAGCGAGGCGGCCCGCACCGAGGCGCAGCGCATCGCTGCGCTGGTCACGGGCCAACTCGGGGGCCGCGGCATCTTCGGGGTCGAGTTCTTCATCAAGGGAGACGAGGTCATATTCTCGGAGGTGAGTCCGAGGCCCCACGACACCGGCATGGTGACGATGATCAGCCAGGACAAGTCCCAGTTCGCCCTTCATGCCCGCGCGATACTGGGTCTGCCCGTGCCGGAAATCGTGCAGCGTGGACCGTCGGCTTCCGCGGTGATCATTGCGCATGGCGATTCTGACCAAGTCACGTACTCAGGACTCGATAACGCCCTCGCCGCACCAGGCACGGAGATTCGCCTGTTCGGGAAGCCCGAAGTACGGGGCGAGCGACGCATGGGCGTGGCCCTGGCGGTTGGCCTGTCTATCGACGAGGCGCGCAGCAAGGCGAGAAACGCCGCCGCTGCAGTGCAGTGCAAGATGGGATCAGGCTAAACAAGTTCCTGTCGATTAAAGCCGCCTTGCTGGGAGTTCGGGGAACCCCGAGCACAGCCTCGGTGTGCGGCTCGAACAACGGCGACCATGCGATCACCGGCACCGAATTCGACCCCGCCTCCGCCAAGACGAAGCAACAGCCACTGGAACTTTGGTTGACGCAGCACTTGCGACCGGACGTCGCGTTCTCGTTCGAGACCGTCCAGCATCCCGAAGGCCGACTGGTATTGTTGACTATCCCGTCGGCAACCACGGCACCCATTGAGTTTGATCGTACGGCCTTCGTGCGCATCGGCGAGGCAACCCCTCGACTTGCCGACCACCCGGACCGCCAGCGAGCCATGTGGGACAAACTGCGCCCGTACGTCTGGGCAGCCGGCATCGCGCGCGGCTTTCTGGAGGGCGAACAGGTGCTCGATCTTCTCGACTGCGACGCCTACTAAGACGGTCTCGACAAGCCGGTGCCCACGAGCGAAGGAAGCATCCTCGAGGACTTGGCACAAGAGCGCCTCGTCTCTGCCGACGTCGGTGGTCGTTGGAACATCCTGAACCTCGGCGCCATCCTTTTCGCCAGAGACATCGGCGCGACCAGCGACCGCCTCGCACGCAAGTCCGTTCGCTTTGTGATGTATGACGGCAACGGCCGCGATGCCCAGGTTCTCCGACGCAAGGACTTCCCGCTTGGCTACGCCGTGGGTTTTGTCGCGATGAACGACTACATCAACACTATCGTGCCATCGCCGGAGCAAGGCGGCATCGTCCGCCATGCGACACCCCTGTTCCCTGCCCTGGCCATCCGCGAAGTCATCGCGAATTCCCTGATTCATCAAGACATGACGATCACGGGCGCGGGTCCAACGGTGGAACTGTTCCGAAACCGGCTGGAGATCACGAATCCCGGCAAGCCCTTGGTGGAGCCGGATCGATTTATTGACTCTCCGCCGCGATCACGCAACGAAGCGCTCGCCTCGCTGATGCGACGCTTGGGGCTGTGCGAGGAACAGGGAACCGGCATCGACAAGGTGGTCGCTGCGGTTGGTGTGGCCCAGCTTCCGCCGCCCGAGTTTCGGGCCGAGGCATCGGCCACCCGGGTTTCTCTCTTCGCCGCCCGTCCGTTCGCGCGCACGACGACGCAGGAACGCCTCCGTGCCTGCTACCAGCAAGCCGTGTTGCTTCACCTCAGCGGCACGCCGATGCGAAACCGGGAACTGCGCGAGCGGTTCGGCATCAAGAGCTCCAATGCGGCGCAAGTCTCGGATGTCATTCGTCAAGCATTGGACAAAGGGCTGATCCGCATCGCAGATCCGGCACGCCCGAGATCCGGCTATGTGCCGTTCTGGGCGTAGTGTCCCTTGCCCCGGATCAATGCTATCCATGGATCCTCCGGACTCGGCTTGGCAGAGGTCGTCGCCGAACATTTGAGCATGATTTGATGGAAACGCCGAAAATGCCCAAACCGCGTGCAAGCAGGAGGGCTAACTGCCTGTATTTTCGATGGTTCACAACTGAAATAGACATTTGATTGGGTTTTGACCCGGCAGGTTTCCATCCCGGGACGGCCGCGGACGGGCAGGGAACTATCGCGGTGATCACCGATGGCCAAGTATTCTCGCCGGCCCATCGCAACCACTCGCGTTGACAAGCGTGGAAACAGGTCTATAGTGCGGCGCTATGGCCCGACGCACTACAGTTCTGTTCGAGATCGCGTTGCGGCTGGCACTTCTCCTGCCGGCTTAGGCCGGCATCTATCTCAAAATCCGGGCCTTCGGCCCGCCGCCACCACCAAAGAAGTCGGGACGAATTCGGGAGAAATTCGCCATGCATTCAAGTCGAGAGTTCGCCGTTGGCAACGCTGGCGCGCGCGCTGGCGCCATGCCGTTTCAGAAGTACCGCGCTTTCAGACCGGTGGAGTTGCCGGATCGCACCTGGCCCGCGGCGACGCTGAAGCGCGCGCCGCGCTGGTGCAGCGTCGATCTGAGGGACGGCAACCAGGCGCTCATCGATCCCATGAACGTGGACGAGAAAATCCGCATGTGGGAACTGCTGCTGGCCGTCGGGTTTTCCGAGATCGAGGTTGGCTTTCCGGCCGCGTCGCAGCCGGATTTCGACTTCATTCGCCGCATCATCGACGAAGACCGCATTCCCGATCACGTGGCGATCCAGGTGCTGTGCCAGGCGCGTTCGGAACTCATCGAGCGGACTGTCGAAGCCCTGGACGGCGCCCGGAACGTCATCTTTCACCTGTACAACTCGACCTCCGCCCTGCAGCGGCGCGTGGTGTTCCGCCTGGGAAGGGAAGGCATCGTCAAGCTCGCGGTGGACGGGACGCGGCTCGTCCGGGACGGACTCTCGGGACTGTCGGATGCGAACGTCGCGTTCGAGTATTCGCCGGAGAGCTTTACCGGGACGGAACTCGATTTTGCCGTGGAAATCTGCGCGGCCGTTGCGGAGACCTGGGGAGCAACGGCGGAAGAGAGAATCATCGTCAACCTTCCCTCCACTGTCGAAATGGCGACGCCGAACGTGTACGCCGATCAGATCGAGTGGTTCTGCCGCAACTTCCCGGACCGGGAAAGAGTCCTTGTCAGCCTGCACACCCACAATGACCGCGGTACGGGCGTCGCCGCGACGGAACTCGCGCTCATGGCGGGCGCCGAGCGCGTGGAAGGGACGCTGTTTGGCAACGGAGAGCGGACCGGCAATTGCGATATCGTTACCGTGGCCATGAACCTGTTCTCCCAGGGTGTCGACCCGGAGCTGGATTTTCGGGATATGCCGCGCATACGGGAGACGGTCGAAGCCATCAATAAACTGCCCGTGCACGAACGCCATCCCTATGCGGGCGACCTCGTGTTCACCGCTTTTTCGGGATCGCACCAGGATGCCATCCGAAAGGGCATGGCCGAGGTGGGCGACGACATGTGGGAGGTTCCGTACCTGCCCATCAATCCGGCGGACGTGGGCTCCTCGTACAAGGAGACCGTTCGCGTCAACAGCCAGTCCGGCAAGGGCGGCGTCGGCTTTGTGCTCGAGGAGCACTACGGCGTGCCGCTGCCTCGGGAAATGCTGGTGGAGTTCTCCAGGCACGTGCAGGACATGACCGAGCGCCTCGGCCGTGAAGTGCGCGCGGAGGAGATATTCCAGGCACTGATCGACGAATACCTCTGCGAGGACGGGCCGTACAGACTGATCGACTACGACCTCACGCAAGGCGACGATGACGCGCAGCGCTGCGAGGCGATGGTGGAGGTGTCGGAAAACGCGGTGCGCATCGACGGCCAGGGCAGCGGCCCCATCGAAGCGTTCGTCAACGGCATGGTCGATACGTTGAACGAGCCCCTCAACATCATCGACTACCGCGAGATTGCCTTGTCCACGGGCAAGGACGCTGCCGCGCTTTGCCTCCTGGCCATCGACAATGGCGAAGAGTGCTGCTACGGCATCGGCATGAGCCGAAACACGATCACCGCCTCGCTGTCGGCGATCGTCTCCGCCGTCAACCGACGCTGGAAGATCAGGCGGTAGTTCGCCCCGGGATTTCCCCCGGCGCGCCTTCGCGTGCGTTGGCGTCTCTCCGTCAGCCGCCGCCCAACACGAACTCCAGCACGAACCGGCTGCCGAAGTACCCGATCACCAGCAGCCCGAATGCGCAGAGTGTCCACCGTGCGGCCATCGAGCCGCGCCAGCCGAGGATCCGGTGACCCGCGAGCAGACCCACGTAGATGAACCACGATACGGTCGCGAGAACCGTGTGGGACACGACATCGCGCGCCAGCACATTGTCGAGGAATGCAAAGCCGATCGCGATGGAAACGGTCAGCAGGGCGAAACCTGCCCACAGGAGCTGAAAGAGGGCGACTTCCAGCGTTTCCAGGGAGGGCAGGATGCGAATCACGCCGATCGGTTCCTTGTGGCGGATGTGGCGTTCCTGCACCCAGAGGAGTACCGCCTGGAACGCCGCGACCGTAAGCAGCGTGTACGCGAATATGGAAACCAGCAGGTGTGCCAGCAAGCCGCCTTCAAGGATCTGGCGCACCTTTGTTCCGCCGAACGCCAGGGAACCGGCGACGGCGATGATCGAGAACGGAAAGACGAACAGGTAAAGGTTCTGCAACCTGCCCTGCGGCTGGGCAAGGGAGGCGGCAAGTATCGTCACCGTCGCGGCGAATGCGATGAGCGAGGCGATCGTGAACAACGACAGGTCGATGCCGGTCTTCGCATAAAAGACCAGCCCGACGCATAGTCCGTGCATCGTCACGGCCAACCCGGAAAGCGCCTGCAGTCCCCTTGATGGCTCGGGTTCGCGCGCGGACAGCGCACGGAACTGCGAGAAGCATCCGGCAGCATAAAGCAGTATGGCGAGAATTCCGGGATAGAGGGGGTTCATTGGCCGCTGGGCGGGCGCGCCGCCACCCGCGATTGCGAGAGCATGATGGCCGAGTTTGGCACATTGGCCGCACCTTGCGCCAGCGCGCGTCCAGGTTGTGTCCCGACAGCGCGTTCGATGCCCCGCCGATCGCGGTTCCCCTGCAACGGACTATAATTCCGGCCTTCCGACTTGCCGCATGGAGACGCCGGTGTTCGACAGCTTGAGTCAGCGCTTGACGGCCGCTCTGCGCGGTCTCGCCGGAAGGACGTATCTCTCGGAAGAGAACATTCAGGCGACGTTGCGCGAGGTGCGCCTTGCGCTGCTGGATGCGGACGTTGCGCTCGAAGTGGTCAGATCATTCACCGAAGAGGTGCGGCGCAAGGCGATCGGTCAATCCATAGCGGCCGGGCTCAATCCGGGCGAGTTCTTCGTCAAGCTGGTTCAAGAGGAACTCGTGACGCTGATGGGCGAACGGAATGACGCGTTGAGTCTCGCGGCAACGCCTCCCGCGGTCATCCTCATGGCTGGCCTGCAGGGTGCGGGCAAGACCACCACCGCGGCGAAGCTCGCGCGCCTGCTGATCGAACGCGAGCGAAGAAAAGTCGCCCTGGTGAGCGCGGACGTATATCGGCCAGCCGCCATCGAGCAACTGCGAACGCTTGGCCAGGAAGTCCACGCGCGGTTCATTCCGAGCGCAGTCGGACAACGGCCGCTCGACATCGCCGGTGCAGCGCTCGCGGATGCGAAAACGCGGCTGGACGATGTGCTGATCGTCGATACCGCGGGCCGGCTTTCGGTCGACGAGGAGATGATGGCGGAGATTGCGGGACTGCATCGGGTGCTGCAGCCGGTGGAGACGCTGTTTGTCGTCGACGCGATGACCGGACAGGATGCCGCGCGCGCAGCGAAGGCTTTCGATGCGGCGCTCCCGCTCACGGGGGTGGTCCTGGCCAAGGCGGATGGCGACGCCCGGGGCGGGGCGGCGCTATCCGTGCGCTCGATTACCGGCAAACCGATCAAGTTCATCGGCGTTGGCGAGAGAACCGACGGGCTGGAGCCGTTTCATCCCGACCGCATCGCGTCGCGCATACTGGGAATGGGCGATGTGCTCGGCCTGATCGAGGAGGCGGAGCGCAAGGTCGACAGGCAGAAAGCCCAGCGCCTTGCCAGAAAGGTTGCCGGGGGCCGTCGGTTCGACCTTGGGGACTTCCGGGATCAACTGCAGCAAATGGCACGGATGGGTGGAATCGGCGGCATGCTCGACAGGCTTCCAGGCGCGAGCCAGTTGCCCCAGGCTGGCGTCGACGACGGTGACATCCGCCGCATGGAAGCCATGATCAACTCCATGACGCCCCGCGAACGGCAGTTTCCGGACACCATCAACGGGTCGCGAAAGCGGCGCATATCGGCCGGAAGCGGTACGCGGATACAGGACGTCAATCGACTCCTCAAGCAGCACAAGCAGATGCAGAAGGTCATGCGCAAGGCGAGCCGCAGGGGAGGAATGGACAAGATGATGCGCAGACTTCAGGCGCAGGGCCAGGCGGCGCAGCGGCCCCGTTTTCGCCGCTGACAGCGTCCGTCGTCGTCCATGGACCTGCACGCGCGACTCCGTCACGTTCACCGGTCCCGATGGACGCGCCGTTGCAGGTCCAGGACGCGTAATGCGTAATGGGTGGGAATCTGCCCGCCGTTCATCCGACCCGCCTCGCCGTCGTGCCAAGGTTGGGCGCTTGCGGTAATATGCGCGCCTTTCACAGGGAGCCGATCCGAATGGTCACGATTCGACTGGCGAGACACGGCGCGAAAAAGAGGCCCTTCTACCACCTGACAGTGGCGGACAAGTCGGCGAAGCGCGACGGGCGTTTCATCGAGCGCGTGGGTTTTTTCAATCCATTGGCACAAGACGATGAGCAGCGGTTGCGAGTCGATCTGGATCGAATCGACTACTGGTTGTCCGTGGGAGCACAACCGTCCGATCGCGTCAATCAGCTCATCGGCGCGGCGCGGCGCGAAGGCGCAGTATCGAATTAGCCCGTCCGCTTGCGGGAGGGCGTGCCACACAATGTCCAACTTGGCGACGAAGCAATTTCGCGACGACGGAATGGTCGTGGTCGGAAGAGTTGCCGGTCCGCACGGTATCAGCGGCCTGTTGCGCATCGTCTCGTACACGCATCCTGCGGAGAACCTGTTGAGCTATGTCCCGTGGAGCTTGCTTCGAGACGGCACGTGGCGTGCGGTGGCGGCGTGTCCAGAGGAAGCGCGAAGACATGACAAGGGCTTTCTCTGCCGG
Organism: Candidatus Azotimanducaceae bacterium; assembly: GCA_965203615.1. Taxonomy (GTDB): domain Bacteria; phylum Pseudomonadota; class Gammaproteobacteria; order Pseudomonadales; family Azotimanducaceae; genus VXNE01. Next base: position 661,911 of record OZ241900.1, on the reverse strand, counting down.
CTGGACGGAGTTCATGATCGTGAAGCGGCGGCGGCTCTGCGCGGCGTTCTCATCGGTGTGCCGGAATCCGCCTTGCCGGAACCGGAGACCGACGAATATTACTGGCGCGACCTGATTGGACTCGACGTGGTTTCGGTCGACGGGGACCGTTTCGGCCAGGTCGAGAACCTCATGGCCACCGGCGCGAACGACGCGCTGGTTGTCAGCGACGGTGCCAGCGAGAGTCTGATTCCCTTCATCGGATCGGTGATCAAGGATGTCGACCTGCGCGGATCGGTGATCGTCGTAGACTGGGAAGAGCCGGTTTGAGCCGCCATGTGGACCGCCGTCGTCAGCATATTTCCGGCCTTGTTCGGTGCCCTGACCGGCGAGGGAGTGGTAGCGCGCGCGATCGCGGACGGCAAGATGTCGCTGCGGGTGATCAATCCCCGCGATTTCGCCCCTGACCGCCGACGTTCGGTGGACGACCACTCCTATGGCGGGGGTCCCGGCATGGTGATGACCGTCGCACCGCTGACCGACGCCGTCCAGGCGGCGCGGACATCGGCGCCCGGCCCGGTGACGACGGTGTACATGTCCCCGCAGGGCCGGCGGTTCGACCATGCCACGGCCATGGAACTCGCTGACCTCGACAACCTGGTGTTCGTGGCGGGTCGTTACGAAGGTGTGGACGAACGGTTCGTCGAACGCGAGATCGACATGGAACTTTCCCTGGGGGATTTTGTGTTGACCGGGGGCGAACTCGCCGTCATGGTCGTCCTCGACGCGATGGCGCGCCTGTTGCCGGGGACACTCGGCAATCCGGCATCGACGGAATGCGAGTCCTTTGCGGACAACCTGTTAGACTATCCGCACTATTCGCGTCCCCATGAGTATCGCGGCGCGGACGTCCCTTCCGTACTGCTGAGCGGCGACCATGCCGCAATCGCGCAGTGGCGGCGGGGACAGGCATTGGCGCGGACCTGGCGGCGTCGGCCGGACCTGTTGGTGAACCGGGTGCTATCCGCCGAAGATCGGGATCTGTTGAGACAACATCTGGCGGCAAAAGATCCGGCAGAACGAGCGGAGTAGGTTTCATGCGGCGCAACAAGATCATCGAGGAATTCGAGAACTCGCAGCTCAGGGACGACTTGCCCGAGTTTCGGCCGGGAGACACGGTCGCCGTGCGGGTGCGCGTGCGCGAGGGCGCTCGCGAACGGCTGCAGGTGTTCGAGGGTGTTGTCATCGGCAAGCGTAACCGGGGGCTCAATTCATCCTTTACGGTACGCAAGGTCTCGCACGGAGTCGGTGTCGAGCGATCATTCCAGACGCACAGCCCGATCATCGCCAGCATCGCCGTCACGCGCCGGGGGGACGTGCGCCAGGCGAAGCTCTATTACCTGCGAAAACTGTCGGGTCGCGCGGCGCGGATCAAGGAGAAGGTCTGACCGGTAGTCGAGGAGCGGTTACGGACGCGGTGGCGGAACTGAACAATCGCGCCGGGTCTCTCGGAAGCGTTGCTTCCATGGAAGGTCATGCAGGCTGACGCGCCGACAGGCGATTCAGCACCCGGAGAACAGCGAACGAACTCGCCGCTCGGTCATGATGTCGATGCCTATATTGATCGAGTCTGGCTTCGCCGCGGCTTAAGCGCGAACACCCTCGCGGCATATCGCCGCGACCTGAGCGCTTTCGGCACCTGGCTTGCGGTCGAGGCAGGTCGCGACCTTGATCAGGCTCGAGACTACGACATCGAGCGATACCTGGCGGGCCGTCACGCCGGTGGCCTGTCTGCGCGCTCTAGCGCGCGGCTTCTGTCTTGCCTTCGGGGCTACTATCGCGACGCGGTTGATGCGGGGCGCATCGACCGCGATCCGACGCTGGACATCACGCAGCCATTGCTTGGCCGGCCGCTACCCAAGTCGATCTCCGAGGACGAAGTGGAGGCGCTGCTGGCCGCACCCGACGCGGACGACCCGATAGGATGTCCAACGGAGTTTCGGGATCGCGCAATGCTGGAACTGCTCTACGCCACGGGCTTGCGCGTATCCGAACTTGTTGGGCTGGACGTCTCGTCACTGAATACGCGGCAAGGGGTCGTGCGCGTCGTCGGCAAGGGTGGCCGGGAGCGGCTCACCCCGGTGGGAGAGGTTGCCCTGCGCTGGCTGACGCGCTACCTGGCGGAAGCGAGACCCGCCCTTCTGCGCGGCAAACCGAGCGATGTGATGTTTCCGAGCAGGCGAGGAAACGCCATGGCGAGGCAGACATTCTGGCACGCGATCAAGCGGTACGCGCTACGTGCGGGGATCGTGCGAGACATATCGCCGCACACGCTGCGGCACGCGTTCGCGACGCACTTGATCAACCACGGCGCCGACCTGCGCTCGGTGCAGATGATGCTCGGTCACTCGGATCTGTCGACGACGCAGATCTACACCCATGTCGCGCGGGATCGCCTGAAGCGGTTACACTCGACGCATCACCCGAGAGGATGAATCGCACGATTGGCCACGGTCGCACTCTAAAGTCAGGTTTCCGATATCGGCAGAGCAGTATGCGAATGATGCAAATTGTGGCGGCGTGGGTAGCCCTCGCAACGATGGCGATGGCTGCGGGCGTGGATGACGTCGCGCCCGATGCGGGAGTCGATGTCGTAGAGGACGGCATTGCCGCTGGAGACCGGGATCTGGCCGATGTGCTGCAGCGTCGGCTGCCGGACGTCAATATTGCCGCGATCATATCGTCGCCCATTCCCGGAATGCGCACGGTGGAGATCGATCAGGGAATCATGCTGCATGTTACCGAGGACGGCTCGTATGCGATTGCGGGAATCCTCTACGCGTTGACAGACCAGGGGCCGGTTGACCCCTTCGAGGCGCGTAAATCGGCCAAGCGTCTGGCCTTGATTGCCGATGTTCCCATGGAGCAGATGATCGTCTTCCCGCCTGAAGGAGAGCCCAGGGTCGTGCTCAGCGTGTTTACCGACCCCGACTGCGGATTCTGCCGCAAGCTGCATGCGGACGTGCCGGAACTCAATGCGAAAGGTATCGAAGTGCGCTATCTCGCGTTTCCCCGAATGGGGATAGGTTCCGAGACATACGACAAGATGGTTTCGGCCTGGTGTTCGGACGATCGGCATGACGCCATCACGAGGCTGAAGCGCGGCAAGCCGATTCTCTCGAAGAGCTGCGACAACCCCGTTGCGGAACACTATGAGATCGGCCAGCGGTTCGGTGTTCAGGGTACGCCGACCATCATCACCTCCGATGGCGAAGTGATCGCCGGCTACGTTCCGGCGGCCGAACTGGCACAAGGGTTGGGCGTGCAATAAGCGTTGAGACGCCACTGAGAATAGGGCTGGCGGGTCTCGGCACGGTGGGCCGAGGCGTTGTGCGTCTGCTTCAACGTGAATCTGCGTCGTTGGCCATGGCGGCGGGACGCGAACTTCGACTGACCCGCGTGGCGAGTCGCACTCCTCGCCCGGAAGTCGATTTGGGCAGTGCCGAGTTTTCCACGAACCTCGCGGACTTGACCGTTGCGAACGACGTCGACGTGGTGGTCGAGGTCATTGGCGGCGAAGACGCCGCGAAGGTGCTCTTCAACGCGGCCGTTGCGGCGAACAGGCATGTCGTTACGGCGAACAAGGCCCTGATCGCCCTGCATGGAAACGAAATCATGCGCGATGCCCGCCGGGCCGGGGTTTTTGTTGGTATCGAAGCGGCGGTCGCGGGGGGTATTCCCATCATCAACGCCCTGACCCGGGGCCTCGCCGCCAATCGGATCGAGTGGCTGGCCGGCATCATCAACGGCACGTCGAACTACATACTGACGGCCATGTCGGAGGAAGGGCAGGACTTTGCGACTGCGCTACGAGAGGCGCAACGACTCGGTTACGCCGAGGCCGACCCGACGTTTGACGTCGGAGGCATCGATGCGGCGCACAAGCTGGCGATCCTGGCCGGTCTGGCGTTCGGCACGCCGTTCGATTTCGCCAGCGTCCATGTCGAGGGGATAGCAGATGTCGACGCCGAGGACGTGGCTTACGCGCGGGAACTCGGCTACCGGATCAAACCGCTGGGGGTCGCCAGGCGTACTGACAAGGGCGTCGAGGCGCGGGTACATCCGTGTCTGACGCCGGAATCGGATTTGATCGCCAAGGTAGACGGTGTGATGAATGCGGTACAGGTGAAGGGTCACGCAGTGGGCTCGACGCTGTACGTTGGTCCGGGGGCGGGGGCCGGGCCAACCGCGTCCGCGGTGGTCGCAGATCTCATCGAACTCGCGCGCGGCGGCGCTGGATCCTGCGCGGTGTTTCCCGTCGAAGGCGATCCGCAGTCTTCTCCGATCGGCGAGCTCACGTGTGCGCATTACCTCAACGTGCCAGCCGAGGACCAGCCGGGCGTGTTCGCAGATGTGGCGCAGACCCTTGGCAGGCACGGCATATCGATCGAAGGTGTCATCCAGCATGCGGAGGCGATACGCGGCAGCCGGGGATCGGAGTGGGTGCCGATTGCCATCCTCACCGACGTCGTCCGTGAACTCGATGCGGAGCGGGCCGTGGCCGACATCGAGGATTTGGCGGGCGTGACGGGAAGGGTCAGGCGTATTCGCGTAGCGAATCTGGAGAACCCGGACGGCGACTAGACCGAACCTCGGGGTTGGAGGGGCGACGTCAACCCAATCGGCATGCAAGGCGTGACGGGGGCGAAGTGATCGAAATCGAGTCCCGAGAGGTGCCGGAAGTTTCGTCCGGACTCCTGCGGAGGTATCCGAGGTTCTTCGCCCGGGTGCTCGCCGGGCGAGGTGTCGCGTCTTCCGAGGATCTGGACCTCTCTTTGTCGCGCCTGCTATCGCCGGACGGCTTGTCCGGCGTGGATGCGGCGGCAGGCCGCATCGCCCGCGCGGTCGTCGGCGGTGAAGCAATCCTGGTTGTTGGCGACTTCGATGCGGATGGCGCTACCGGCACGGCGCTTGCCGTTTCGCTGCTCAAGGCCCTTGGCGCCGGACGCGTGGATTACCTGGTGCCGAACCGGTTTGCATTCGGATACGGCTTGACGCCGCAGATCGTACGCGTTGCGCTGGAACGCGAACCGGACCTGATCGTCACCGTGGACAACGGCATGTCGAGCGTAGCGGGCGTGACCCTGGCGCAGGAGTCCGGAGTCGATGTGGTCGTTACGGACCACCACCTGCCCGGCAGCGAGTTGCCGCCAGCCTGCGCCCTGGTCAATCCGAACGCATCAGGTTGCGAGTTCGCCAGCAAGGCGCTTGCGGGCGTTGGCGTTGTCTACTACGTGCTTAGCCGTGTACGCGCGATCCTTGCGGAGGACGGGTATTTCAGGCGTCGGGACCTGGCTTCTCCGAAATTGGCGAATTGGCTCGATCTGGTGGCTCTCGGTACCGTCGCAGATGTCGTACCCCTCGATCTGAACAACCGAATCCTGGTGCACCAGGGACTGCGGCGCATGCGCGCCGGATTGGCACGTCCCGGAATCCAGGCCCTGGCGCAGGTGGCGGGTCGGGACATGCGCACGCTGGCCGCACAGGATCTCGGTTTCGCGATTGCCCCGAGGCTGAACGCGGCGGGCCGGCTGTCCGACATGACCGTGGGTATCCGGTGCCTGCTCAGCACCGCGGCGGGGGAGGCTCGACGGCTTGCCGCAGAGTTGGATCAACTCAATACCGAGCGCCGGGACATTGAGCGCGACATGACCCTGGATGCGACCCTGTTGGTGGACGAATCCCGTACGGAGCGTCGTAGCGCGATATGTCTCTACGATGCTTCGTGGCATCAGGGCATTGTCGGTATCGTCGCCGGGCGCATTCGTGAACGCCATCATCGTCCCGTCATCGCCTTCGCCGACGCGGGCAAAGCCGCGCCGGGCGAACTCAAGGGATCGGCCCGCTCCATTCCCGGGCTCCACATACGCGATGCCCTCGATGATGTCGCAGCGCGTTTCCCCGGACTCATGGTGAAGTTTGGAGGTCACGCGATGGCCGCGGGCCTGTCGATCAAGCGGTCGCACCTGGATCGCTTCACCAAGGCGTTTTGCGAAGCCGTCGAAGCGCGTGTCACCGAACGGGACCTCGCCGGAATCCGCGTGACAGACGGAGAACTGGAACCATCGGAAGTCGTGCTGGAGAACGCACGCCTGATCGCAGGGCATGGGCCTTGGGGCCAGGGCTTCGAGGAACCGACGTTCCATGGCGAATTCAATGTTGTCGCCGAGCGTGTGGTGGGCCAGCGACACCTCAAGCTGGCACTACGGCATGGGGACAGGGTGGTGGATGCCATAGCGTTCAACCAGGACCCCGTCGGCAGCGACCGCATCCGGGCCCTCTACCGACTTGGCATCAACGACTACTCAGGCATCGAAACGCTGCAGTTGATAGTGGACGACCTGGAACCCGTAGTTTCGAGACACACATAAAGGCAGATCCCTTCGACTCGGGACACACGCTTGGACTTTGGATCTTGGATTTCGGGACACACAACTTGGGTTCGGGCGCACAATGCGGTCATGTGAGGTGGTGCAGCACAGGCTTTAGCCCTGATCTATGTGCTCCGGCATAGGTACGCCGGCCGGATTGAACCCCAACTCCGTTGTGGGCTAGCAAAAGGGCTGTGAGAAACGAATAGGGAGCCAAGCGTCCGTTGGAGATCAGCCTGAGTCACCGCGTGGGCGGTTCGGTGGTCGCGAGCTACGCGCGCTCGGACATGCTGGCCCTGCGGCGTGATCTGATGGAACGCTACGCGTGTGCGCTGGGCTTGTAGTTGCGGACCGCTAGGCAAAGTTGCAGCTTGGTTCTGCGGTCCACGAAGTGCTGCGGCCCACGGCTGTGTCTGGCAATCACGCTGCGGCAAAGGTGGCGGAGGCGGCGATCGCCGCTGCTCTGGAGTGTGCTCGGATCAACGAGTTCCGCGGCGCGGGTGGCGGTTGAGATGGTGCGGTGGCGGCTGTCGAAGCGCGCCGGGGGTCCGAGGCATCCTGACGCCCGGGCGGTACGGGAAGCGGATCAGCCCTCGTGCCTGCGAGCGGCTTTTTGAACCGCAAGGCGTTGATTCTCACCCCCCCTTCGGCGGTCGATATCAGCGGATTTTTCGGATCGCGGGGCTGTCGGTTGGCGGCCCGGAAGCCTAATTCACGATAAATTCGTGATTGATACTCAAGTATGTGTTAAAATTAGCGAAACTGGGATGCGCTCGGTGCAACACGCTGGCACACTAATGTGGCGGTGGTTCCTTATGGAATTGGGCGTTGCCGTAGCCGTGCCAGGGCGCGGCGCCGAACAACCGGCGACCGGATCCGCCGAACCTGCTGGACGAGAGGCGCAGCAGCGCGGGTGCTGAGGCCCCGGCGGCTGTCCGCCAACGTCCTCGTGGGCGTTTTGTGTGAGCGTGGCCGGCGGAAGAACGAAGGAGGGTATGGAGTCCAGCAACCGACGGAGGGTGGCAATGCTGTGGGCGTGTCTGGCTGCGCTTCCGGCGACGGTGCTGGCCCAGCAGGAGGGGGCCGCCCTCCCGGAGAACCCGATGAACATGGAGCAGTTGCAAGAGGGCCTCTCCGACGGCAGCGTGACACTCGACAGCGTACGCCGCCGTGGTCTGGTAGTGTTCACGACGTCCTTCAACACCTTCGACGGCTACGGCGATGGCCCTTTGCAGGGGCGGGACTCTTCGGAGACCGGGGCGATCACGCCGGGTCACCGTCCGACGCTTCAGGGCAACGGGATGACGTTGCGGATCAACGGCCTCGATGCGCAGTCGTGCAACGAGTGCCACTCGTTCGTGAAGCGCTCCACGCGTCCCCCGGTGCTCGGCATCGGCGGCGTGGGCGGGATCGTGAACAATGCGATGATCATGCCGAGCCTGCTCGATGTCGCGGACTCGTCGGATGTCCGGGTCAACTACGTGTCGGGACACGAACCAAATCTGAGTCTCTCCCCGGACGGCGTGGCGGACTTCAACGGACGCTACGCGAATCCGCCCTTCCTGTTCGGGGGCGGAGGTGTCGAACTGCTGGCGAAGGAAATGACGCGCGACCTCCAACGGGCGCTGGGCGCAGCGCGAGCCGCGGACGCCGGCAGCATCACGCCCCTGACCACGCACGGCGTGGATTTCGGCCACATCGAGACGCTGGAGGGCGGCGGGGTGGCGCTGCACGTCGAGGGCATCGGGTTCGAGAACAATGCGGGACGCCGTGCGGAGGACGTTCTGGTGGTGCGGCCGTTCGGGCGCAAGGGCGAGAACTTTTCGATGCGCGATTTCGACCGCGTGGCCATGCGGTTCCATTTCGGCATGCAGCCGGTGGAGGTCGTCGGGGAGCATGAGGACGCCGACGGCGACGGGGTGGTCAACGAGGTGTCGGTGGTGGACATGAGCGCGCTGCACGTGTTCGACGTGACCAACCCCGTGCCGTTCGTCGAACCCCTCGGCGCTGCGGGCCTGGACGGTTTCCTGCATTTCCTGGACGCCGGTTGCGCCGGGTGCCACGTGCCCGTGCTCAAGACCCGCTCCCGGTTCCTGCCGCTGAGCCACCCGGAAGTGCCGCACGATCCGTGGCGGAACGTGTATGCGGAGATCGATCTGGCGGAGGTGGGATTCGAGCGGGTACCAGGCGAGGGCGGCGTGTTCGTGCCGCTGTTCGCGGACCTGAAGCGGCACGACATGGGCGAGGGGCTGGCGGAGAGCTTCGCTTTCGGGGAGATTTCGAATTCCGAGTTCACCACGGCGCGGCTGTGGGGCGTGGCGGACACGGCGCCGTACCTGCACGACGGACGGGCGAGCGTGCTCTCCCAGGCCATCGAGGCGCATGGCGGCGAAGCGAGGGATGCGCGCGATGCGTTCATGGGACTGTCGGAGCACGGGCGGGCGCAGCTACTCACATTTCTGGGCCGCTTGCGGACGCCGATCGACCCAAACGAGGAGTTGATCGACACGCGAGCGCCAGACCCAAACGTGCCGGCGGTCCCGCGGGAGGCGGCGGCGAGCCTGCTGATCGTACGTTGAGGGATCGAGAGGGGGAATCGGCTGCCTCGGCTTCCGAATAGGGTGACTCTGGCTCGGCTGACCGACGGAAGCGCGGGGACATCGATGCTGACGGGCGGGCGCAGGCGCCACCGGTGGTGTTGGTGGGGTGCGACTTGGAGTGCCGTGCCGCTCGCCACAGTGGCTTGGTTCGGTACCTACCGGGTCGGGGAGTCGGCGCGGCATATCTGGTTTGCTATTCCAGTCCGAAGTGGAGCGGCGCACGGCGGGTGATCGTGTACGGGCGCGGGATTATCGACGAAGCATGTTGGGAAGCGGTCGTTGTCGTTCAAGGCACGCCATAGTTGTCGCTAGTACGAGTAGTAGAGCAGCCTATGGGTCGTAGTGTTTCAAGCGCAGTGTCAGGCATGGACGGGCGCAACTGCGGGTGCCAAAGGCTGCTGCTCGACGATGAGGGTCTGCACGCCCGCGCGCTTTTGGACCACTTGCTTGGGGCGGAACGGTGTTTCGCAACGTTAACTGGTACCTCTTAGTCATTAAATTTCTCCGTAAATTAATAAAAAAGTGATGGATCGTAGCGCAAATTGCGCGATTGGATTCGTATGCTTGGCGCCGACGACGTCGGCAGCGCAGAAGAATGAGAACACCGCCCCGCGCCCCCCGGGAACGAAACGCCCAACCGATGCGAGCGTGGCCGCTCCGGCGCCGCCGGGAGGTCGGCGGCCGGCGCAATCCCGCCGGAGTCGGGGCGCGGCTTTTTCATCGTTCGATGCTATTGGCGTTTCGCTGGCTGCTGCCGGTGGCGGCCGTCGTTTCGGCCCACCCGGTGTGGGCTCAGCCTACGGTGGAGATCACCGGGGGATCGGCCACGGAAGGCGATGCGATCGAGTACACGGTGACCCTCTCGCGCGTGGCCGATCAAGACGTGGAGGTGCAGTGGGAGACTGACGAGGTCTCCGCAATACGAAACGCCTATGCTGTGGCGACGGAGGGGGCGGACTACACGCCCGGCTCTGGATCGCTCACGTTTCAACCGGGGGAGACGAAGAAGACCATCTCGGTCCAAACGAAGCAGGACACGATTGGCGAAGCCCCTGAAGCCGTAGTCGTAACGCTGAGCAATCTGTCGGGTGGCGCTGTATTCAAATCACGCGAGGGAAGTGATCGCTGTCCATGGGACAAGTGCGGGGCGAGCCCGCTGTGTTGCGCCTGTGGTCTGATCGTCGACGACGGCGACGATCCGGGCATGTCGATCTCCGACGCGTGGGCGAAGGAATCGGACGGCGGCATGGGGTTTCGGATTTCGCTCAACAAGGCGTCCGAGAGCACGGTCTCCGTGTCGTTTGCGACGGAGGACGGAACGGCGGTGGCGGGCGAGGACTACACGCGGACCACCCGAATCGTGGAATTCAGCGCGGGCGAAACGTCGCGCACTGTCACCGTGCCGATCATCGACGACGACGTCAGCGAGCAAAACGAAACGATGATCGTGCGCCTCTCCGATATCAAGGGCGCCTATTTCATCGATGAACAGGCGCAGGGAACAATTGTCGACACGGAGCACACGCTGACCGTATCCGACGCGTCGGGCTCGGAGTCGGTGAGGAGGATGGAGTTCACGTTGACGCTGGACAAGAAGTTCCCCCGCGCATTCGGGCTGCGGATCGAGACGAGGAACGGAACCGCGGTGGTGGGGGAGGATCTCCAGAAAACCGCTTATAGCTACCTCTGGTTGGCCGACGATCCGTTGACGACCACCCTCGCGGCTTTCATCACGGACGACGACGAAGTGGAGCCGGACGAGACGTTCACATTTTCGGTGAGCACCACCGATGGGATCACGATCGTCAACGGAAGCGCGACAGGCAGGATTCTGGACGATGACAGCGTGCCGGAGACGATCGCCCTCGCGGTTTCCCCGAAGCGCGTCTCGGAGGGCGACGGCGCGACCGAGATCGCGGTGACGGCGACGTTCGACCGGGGACGGCGAACCGAGGCGACAGAGGTGAGCGTGAGCGTGTCGGGCGGCGGCGACCCGGGCGCGGTGGACTTCGCGGCCGTGGAGGACTTCGCGATCACCATCGCGGCGGGCGAAAGCAGCGGGACCGGGACCTTCACGCTGACGCCGGAGGACGACAACGTGGACGAGACCGACGAGACGGTCTCCGTGGACGGCAGCTCCGACCTCGACGTGACCGGAGACACGATCGAACTGGAGGACGACGACGAGGGCCCGTCGGGGATCGTGCTGTCGGCGGAGCCCCGGACGGTTTCGGAGGGCGCGGGAGAGACGTCGGTGGAGGTGACCGCGACGCTGGACGGAGGCGCCAGGACGACGGCGACGGAGGTGACCGTGTCGGTCGCCGGCGGCGGGGACCCGGACGCGGTGGATTTCGACCCGGTGCCGGATTTCGCGATCGTCATCGCGGCGGGGGCGTCCGCCGGCCGCGCGACATTCGCGCTGACGCCGGAGGACGACGGGGTCGACGAGCGGGACGAGGTTCTCGACATCTCGGGGACTTCGGACCTGCCCGTGACCGCGACCGCCGTGACGCTGGCGGACGACGACGCGGCCTCGACGGGGATCGCGCTGTCGGCGACGCCATCGACGGTTTCGGAAGGCGCGGGAGAGACCATTGTGGAAGTGACCGCGAGGCTCGACGGAGGCGCCCGGACGACGGACACGGAGGTGGCCGTGTCCGTGTCGGGCAGCGGGAACCTGGACGCGGTGGATTTCGCCGCTGTCCCGGATTTTGGGATCGTGATACCCGCGAACGCCCTGAGCGGCTCGGGCACGTTCGTCCTGAGGCCTGTGGACGACGACGACGTGGAGTCCGACGAGACTCTGTCCCTGAGCGGCGAGTCGGACCTTCCGGTGACGCCGACGTCGGTGACGATCACCGACGACGACGCCGCGGCGCGGGAGATCCTGCTGTCGGCGAGTCCTCCGCTGGTGTCGGAGGGCGCCGGCCCTACCCGGGTGGAGGTGACGGCTTCGCTGAGCGGCGCGGCGCGCCAGGTGGCGACGAACGTGACCGTTTCGGTTTCGGGCGGCGGCGACCCGGGCGCGGTGGACTTCGCGCCGGTGCCGGACTTCCCGATCGCCATCGCGGCGGGGGCGACGAGCGGCACGGGCGAGTTCACCCTGGCACCGGAGGACGACGCGGCGGCGGAGGCGGACGAGCGGCTGGGCATAGCGGGCAGGTCGGACCTTCCGGTGAGGCCGACATCGGTGAGGCTGGCGGACGACGACAAGGAGTCGACGCGCATCCTGCTGTCGGCGAGGCCTTCGCGGGTGTCGGAGGGCGACGGCCCGACGTCGGTGGAGGTGACCGCGAGGCTGGACGGAAGCGCCCGGACGGCGGCGACGGAGGTGGCGGTGTCGGTTTCGGGAAGCGGGGATCCGGACGCGGTGGACTTCGCCCCGGTGCCGGACTTCGCGATCGTGATACCCGCGAACGCCCCGAGTGGCACGGGCAGGTTCACGCTTCGGCCGGAGGACGACCTGGCCGTCGAGGCGGACGAGACGCTGACGGTGTCGGGGGCGTCGGACCTGCCGGTGGCGCCGGCGACGATGGAGCTGCTGGACGACGACGAGGCGGCGCCGGGCCGGTCGCTGTCGATCGCCGACGCGGGGGCGCCGGAGGGCGCGGGAGAGCTGGAGTTCGCGGTGACGCTGGACGGCCCGGCCGCGTCGGGCGTGACCGTGGATTACGCGACGGCGGACGGCACGGCGGAGGCGGGCGTCGACTACGAGCCGGCGACGGGCACGCTGGAGTTCGCGCCCGGGGAGGTGTCGAAGACGATCCGGGTGGCGATTCTCGACGACGTCCTTGACGAGCCGGACGAGGAGTTCGCGGTCGCGCTGTCCGCTGCGCAGGGCGCGGCGCTCGGCCGGGGATCGGCGACGGGCACGATCCGCGACGACGACGAGACTCCGACGCTGTCGGTTGCGGACGCGTCGGGCGGCGAGGATGTCGGCGAGCTGGAGTTCGCGGTTGAGCTGAGCGCGCCGAGCCTGGTCGAGGTGGCGGTGGATTACGCGACGGCGGATCCGGCGGGATCGATCGGACCGGTCGCGGAGGCGGGCGTCGACTACGAGTCGGCGACGGGCACGCTGGAGTTCGCGCCCGGGGAGGTGTCGAAGACGATCCGGGTGGCGATTCTCGACGACGCCCTTGACGAGCCGGACGAGGAGTTCGCGGTCGTCCTGTCCGGCCCGCGAGGCGCGTCGCTGGACCGGGGGTCGGCCGCGGGCACGATCCGGGACGACGACGAGACGCCGTCGCTGTCGGTGGCGGACGCGTCGGGCGGCGAGGATGTCGGCGAACTGGAGTTCGCGGTGGCGCTGAGCGCGCCGAGCGGCATCGGGGTGTCGGCGTCGTACGCGACGTCGGACGGCACGGCGGAGGCGGGCGTCGACTACGAGCCGGCGGCGGGGACGCTGGAGTTCGCGCCCGGGGAGGTGTCGAAGACGATCCGCGTGGCGGTGATCGACGACGACCTGCACGAGGCGGACGAGGAGACGTTCGGGCTGTCGCTGTCGGCGCTGGCCAACGCTTCGGCGGCGGACGTTTCGGCGACGGGCACGATCCGGGACGACGACCTCGCGCCGCCGGCCCTGTCGGGGCGCCTGCCGGCGGCGCTGCTGTGCGTCGGCGGGGCGCCGCGCGAGCTGGACCTGGCGGAGTATTTCGCCGGCGAGGAGCTGCGGTTCTCGGCGGTCTCCGCGGCGCCGGAGGTGGCGTCGGCGACGCTGGACGGAAGCCGGCTGTCGATCGTGCCGGGCATCGAGGGCGAGACGTCGGTGGCGGTGTCGGCGGCGAACGGGTCGGGCACGGCGGGCGGCGCGGTCGAGGTGCGGGTGGCGGCGGACCCGGCGGAGCTCGAGGCGCTGGAGTCGGCGCTGGCGTCGATCGGCCGGGGCATCCTGGCCGGCGTGTCCGGGTCGGTGCGCGCCCGCTTCGACCCGGCGGCGCTCCCCGGCGGTCGCGACGATCCGCCGGCCGCCGGCGTCGCGCGGAACCCGCCGATGCCCGGCGTCGGGCTCCCCGGACGGGACCGGGGAGGCTTGTTCGGCGCGGAGGCCGGGCTCGGCGGCGGTCTCCATGACGCGGACCGTCTCCATGATGCGGACCGTCTCCATGGCGCGGGCCGGTCCGGTCGCGGCATGGAGCCGTTCTCTTTTTCGCTCGATTCCGCGCGCTCGGGTCCGGACGGCCCGGCGTGGTCGGTGTGGGGACGCGGCGAGGCGCAGCGCTTCGGGGCGGCGCCGGGGTCGAGCTGGCACGACGGCGCGCTGGAGTCGGCGCATGTGGGCGCGGAGTGGCGGACGGGCGACTGGCTGGCGGGGGTGTCGGCGTCGCGGAGCGCGGCGTCGGCGGACTACCGCTTCGAGCGCTCGGTCGAGGCGTGCGGCGGCGGCTCGGGCAGCGGCGAGATCGAGGCGGACGTGTCGGGCGTGCACCCGTACCTGGGCCGCCGGGTCGGCGCGGGCTGGGTGTGGGCGACGCTGGGCCGGGGCGGCGGCGAGTTCCGCATGCGGCGCTGCGAGGGCGGCGAGTGGAGCGCGTCGGACCTGTCGATGCGGCTGGCGGCGGCGGGCGGGCGGCATCCGTTCGCGCGGCGCGAGTCGACGGAGCTGTCGGTGGTGGAGGAGGTCGGCGTCGTGGAGCTGGAGACGGGCGGCGACGCGGGCCTTCTCGCGCGCGCGGGGCGGGCGAAGCTGGGGCTGGAGGCCTCCGGGGTCGCGGAGGCGGGCTGCGAGTGTCCGCTGACGACGTTCGTTCGGGCGTTCGCCCTGGGCGACTGGGGCGACGGCGCGACGGGCGCGGGGCTGGAGGTGTCGGCGGGCGTGCGGTTCAGGCACATCCCGCTGCGGTTCGGCGTCGACGCCGGCGTTCGGGCGCTGGCGTTCCATTCGGCGGAGGACGCGCGTGAGCGGAGCGCGAACGTGGCGCTGTCGCTGCTGCCGAGTGCGGACGGCACGGGCTGGCGGGGTTCGCTGGCGTGGCGCCGGGGCACGGCGGCGCCGGTCCTCGGCGTGGCGGGCGGGATCGCGCCGTGGGCCGCGCCGGGCGCGGTACCGCAGGCCGCGCGGCGCGGCTGGGCGTCGCGGAGCCGCCTCGGCTACGGCATCGCGGGCGCGCGGGGCGTGGCGACGCCGTTCGTCGAGCTCGACGCGGCGCGCTCCGGGAACGGCGCGCGCGTCGGGGCGCGCCACGAGTTCGGCGGCCCCGCGGGGCGGCTGGTCGTGGAGTGGGGCGTCGAGCGGGGCGGGGTTCCGGGAGGCGGCGGCCGGGTCCTGCTCGAGGCCGTCGGCCGGTTCTGAACTCCTAGCGTTCGGCCGGGATGTCGCACGGGGCGTCGTGAGAAGGGCGCCGTCGGGCGCCCCATGTGCCTCCGCTGCGACTGCGCAGCAGTAGGCGGTCGACGCATCGCAAGGGCACCGTACGCCATGTTCGCTGTAGCGCGCGGACGGGGGCGTGCCAGCAACGGCCGGGGGAGCCACGCCGGCTCGGGACAACCGCGCTGCCGGACGAAGAGACCGGCGTTTCGGTGGCGACCAGGTCGTGGCGCTACGTGTCGCGCGCGACCAGGAGCGATCCCGGTCGTGCCCGGGGATCGGGCGACGCGCGGCGCGGCGGGTGCCGAAAGGCTGGCGGGCCAGATGTCGAGAGACACGCCGCGGCCGCCGCATGAGACGGCAAGGGAATACGCGTCGACGGGCGGCGGCGCAGTTCGGTTCGGGATCCGGATGTCCTGAAGGACACAGGGTCGCCCATCACATAAGCTCTGCTGGATCCGTCCCGGCCGCGCGGTTGCGGCCGGGGCACAAGCGACGCGTCCCGGCTGTGCCGATCTTCGAATCTTGCGACGCCATGCGCGACCCGAACTGGAGTCTGCTGCAACCGCGCAGGCGAACCGGCGCGGTTCGCACACAACGCGGCGCAATCGGCCCTGGCATCTTTGGGCCCAGAATTTCTCCCGAAATTCACTAAAAATTACTGAATCGTAGCGCAAATTTCGCGCATGAATTCGTATCCTTGGTGCGACGACGTCGGCAGCGCAGAAGAATGAGAACACCGCCCCGCGCCCCCCGGGAAAGAGAGACCCGACCGATGCGAGCATGGCCGCTCCGCCGCCGCCGGGAGGGCGGCGGCCGGCGCAATCCGGCCGGAGTCTTGAGGCGGCTGTTTCATCATTCGATGTTCGTGGCGATCGCGTTCGCGACATCCGCGCCGGTCCGCGCGGTCGACGTTGATCGCGCGGGAGAGACGGGGCCGGACGCGCTCCCGGCGACCTCGGCGAACGCGTCTCGCGCCGCGCCGTTGATGTCGATTTCCAGCGGGTCGGTCACGGAAGGCGGCAAGCTCGAATTCGTCGTCACCCTGAGCGCGGAGAGCGAGAGCGAAGTAACGGTTTTCTATCAGGTCGAGCTGGGCAATACCGTTGCGACGTTCGGCAAGGACTTCACGCCCGACAGTGGAAAGCTCAGGTTCGAACCCGGGGACACGAGTAAGACCGTCCAGATCCAGACGCATGACGACGGGGAGTCCGAACACTTGGAGTACTTGACCGTCTCGTTGAATTTCCCGGCAGGTGCCGAATTCAAGACAGGGAAGAGTGCCAATAGTTACAGGGCCTGCCCGGGATCATCGGGAAATTGCTTGGTCCACCTCTGCTGCGTTTGCGGATGGATACTGGACAACGATCCGCCCGCGGTCCGCGTGTCCGACGCGAAGGATCTCGAGTCGGCGGGCAGCCTGAGCTTTCGGCTCGACCTGAACAAGGGCCCCGGGAGCGCCGCGTCGGTGAAGTTCTCGACGAGGGACGGAACGGCGAAATCGGGCGAGGACTACACGGCCACCAGCAAGACGGTCGAGTTCGCCGCCGGGGAAACGAGCAAGACCGTCGCGGTGCCGCTCGTCTCCGACGACAAGGCCGAGCCGGACAAGACGTTCACCGTGCACCTGTCGGAGGCGGCGGGCCTGGCCGTTCTCGACGGGGAGGGGACGGGGACGATCGTGGACGACGACGCCCTGCCCACCGTCTCGATTTCGGACGCGCGGGCCAGCGAGTCCGCCGGCAAGCTGGAGTTCGCCCTCGCGTTCAACAAGTCGGTCCAGGGCGCGGTCTCGGTGGATTTCTCGACCTCGGACGGAACGGCGAAATCGGGCGAGGACTACACGGCCACCAGCAAGACGGTCGAGTTCGCCGCCGGGGAAACGAGCAAGACCGTCGCGGTGCCGGTCGCCGACGACGACATGGTCGAATTCGACGAGACGCTGAAGGCGAGCCTGTCGAATCCGACGGGCGCGACCATTCTCGACGGGGAGGGGACGGGGACGATCGTGAACGACGATTTGCCGCTGCTGACCGTGCGGGGTTCGTCGGCGCCCGAGGGCGAAATGCTCGAATACGCCCTGACCCTCAGCGCCCCGGTCTCGAAAAGCGTGAGCGTCTTCTGCCGGTCGCGGTACAACCCGATTCCGGCTCTGCAGAACCCGCGGGCGTACCGGCTGGCGAAGCGCGGGGAGGATTACGTATATCACGCCGGGGAAGACATCGTTTTCGCTCCCGGGGAAACGGCGAAGACCTACAGGGTCCAGACGCTCGAGGACCAGACCGACGAGCCCGAGGAGGCCGTGATCATGTCATGCTCGAGACTGAATAACGCCAGGTTCGCATCCCTGCCCAGCAGCGCGGCCTGCCCGTGGAGGACGTGCGGCGCGCGCGGCTGCGCCGATTGTTCGACGATCACGGACAACGACGCGGACGCGGAGATCAGCCTGTCCGACATCTCGGTGTCGGAGTCGGCCGGGGTCGCGACCGTCTCGGGCAAGCTGAGCGTGAGATCGGAGCGCCGCATCCTGGTGAACTGGGGAACCCGGCCGGGGACGGCGGAAAGCGGCAAGGACTTCGAGCCGAAGGGTTCGCTCAAGAGCTTCAGTCCCTGGTGGAACGCGGGATTGCACGGGGTCTCCTTCCAGGTGCCGATCATCGACGACGACCGGGCGGAGCCGGACGAGACGTTCACCGTCTGGGTGACCGGCCGCGACGGGGTGTCGATCGCCGACGGCGAGGCGACGGTGACCATCGTGGACAACGACGAGGCGCCGAAGGCGATCGTCCTGGCGGCGGACCCGAAGCGCGTCTCGGAGGGCGGCGGGGCGGCGGAGATCGAGGTGACGGCGACGCTCGACGGGGGAACGCGGTCGGAGGCGACGGAGGTGACGGTGAGCGTGTCGGGCGGCGGCGACCCGGGCGCGGTGGACTTCGCGGCGGTGGAGGACTTCGCGATCACCATTCCATCGGGCGAGAGCAGCGGGACCGGGACGTTCACGCTGACGCCGGAGGACGACAACGTGGACGAGACCGACGAGACGCTCGCCGTGGACGGCAGCTCCGACCTCGACGTGACGGGAGACGCGGTCGTGCTGGAGGACGACGACGAGGGCCCGTCGAGGATCGTGCTGTCGGCGGAGCCCCGGACGGTTTCGGAGGGCGCGGGGGAGACGTTCGTGGAGGTGACCGCGACGCTGGACGGAGGCGCCCGGACGACGGCGACGGAGGTGGCGGTGTCGGCGTCGGGCGGCGGCGACGCGGGCGCGGTGGACTTCGCGCCGGTGCCGGACTTCCCGATCGTCATCGCCGCGGGGGCGACGGTCGCCGGAGCGATATTCGCGCTGACGCCCGTGGACGACGACGTGGAGGAGACCGACGAGACGCTGTCCCTGAGCGGCGAGTCGGACCTTCCGGTGACGCCGACGTCGGTGACGATCACCGACGACGACGCCGCGGCGCGGGAGATCCTGCTGTCGGCGAGTCCTCCGCTGGTGTCGGAGGGCGACGGTCCTACGGCGGTGACGGTGACGGCGTCGCTGAGCGGCGCGGCGCGCCAGGTCGGGACGACCGTGACGGTGACGGTGTCGGGAAGCGGGGATCCGGGCGCGGTGGATTTCGCGGCGGTGCCGGACTTCACCATCACCATCGATGCGAACGCGGCGAGCGGCGCGGGGACGTTCACCCTGGCGCCGGAGGACGACGCGGCGGCGGAGGCGGACGAGCGGCTGGGCATAGCGGGCAGGTCGGACCTTCCGGTGAGGCCGACCTCGGTGAGGCTGGCGGACGACGACAAGGCGTCGACGCGCATCCTGCTGTCGGCGAGGCCTTCGCGGGTGTCGGAGGGCGACGGCCCGACCCGGGTGGAGGTGACCGCGAGGCTGGACGGAAGCGCCCGGACGGCGGCGACGGAGGTGGCGGTGTCGGTTTCGGGCAGCGGCGACCCGGACGCGGTGGACTTCGCCGCCGTCCCGGACTTCGAGATCGTGATACCCGCGAACGCTCCGAGCGGCGCGGGCGCGTTCACCCTGGCGCCGGAGGACGATACTGTGGCGGAGACGGACGAGCGGCTGGGGATAGCGGGCAGGTCCGACCTCCCGGTGACGTCGACATCGGTGACGCTGGCGGACGACGACGACGGCAGCGACGATGGGCCGAGGCGCATCCTGCTGTCGGCGTCTCCGGGGCGGGTGTCGGAAGGCGACGGCCCGACGTCGGTGGAGGTGACCGCGAGGCTGGACGGAAGCGCCCGGACGGCGGCGACGGAGGTAGTGGTGTCGGTCGTCGGCGGCGGGGATCCGGACGCGGTGGATTTCGATCCGGTGCCGGATTTCGAGATCGTGATACCGGCGAACGCTCCAAGCGGCACGGGCAGGTTCACGCTTCGGCCGGAGGACGACCTGGCGGCGGAGGCGGACGAGACGCTGACGGTGTCGGGGGCGTCGGACCTGCCGGTGGCGCCGGCGACGGTGGAGCTGCTGGACGACGACGAGGCGCCGCCGGGCCGGTCGCTGTCGATCGCCGACGCCGGGGCGGCGGAGGGCGCGGGGGGAATGGAGTTCGCGGTGACGCTGGACGGCCCCAGCCCGGAGGAGGTCGCGGTGCGCTACGCGACGTCGGACCCGGCCGGGTCGATGGGTGCGGTCGCGGCGGCGGGCGTCGACTACCAGTCGGCGAAGGGTACGCTGGAGTTCGCGCCGGGGGAGGTATCGAAGACGATCCGGGTTGCGATTCTCGACGACGCCCTGGACGAGCCGGACGAGGAGTTCGCGGTCGTCCTGTCCGCCCCGCGAGGCGCGTCGCTCGGCCGGGGATCGGCGACGGGCACGATCCGGGACGACGACGAGGCGCCATCCCTGTCGGTGGCGGACGCGTCGGGCGGCGAGGATGCCGGGGAGCTGGAGTTCGCGGTGGCGCTGAGCGCGCCGAGCGTGTCGGGCGTGGCGGTGGACTACGCGACGGCGGACCCGGCGGGGTCGATGGGTGCGGCGGCGGAGGCGGGCAGCGACTACAAGTCGGCGTCGGGCACGCTGGAGTTCGCGCCCGGCGAGACGTCGCGGACGATCCGGGTGTTCGTGATAGACGACGCGCTGGACGAGCCGGACGAGGAGTTCGCGCTCTTGCTGTCCGCCCCGCGAGGCGCGGCGCTGGGCCGGGGATCGGCGTCCGGCACGATCCGGGACGACGACGAGGCGCCGTCGCTGTCGGTGGCGGACGCGTCGGGCGGCGAGGACGTGGGGGCGCTGGAGTTCGCGGTGGCGCTGAGCGCGCCGAGCGGCATCGGGGTGTCGGCGTCGTACGCGACGTCGGACGGCACGGCGCAGGCGGGCGTCGACTACGAGGCTGCGGCGGGCGCGCTGGAGTTCGCGCCCGGGGAGGTGTCGAAGACGATCCGGGTGGCGGTGATCGACGACGACCTGCACGAGGCGGACGAGGAGACGTTCGGAGTGTCGCTGTCGGCGCTGGCCAACGCTTCGGCGGCGGACGTTTCCGCGACGGGCACGATCCTGGACGACGACCTCGCGCCGCCGGCCCTGTCGGGGCGTCTGCCGGCGGCGCTGCTGTGCGTGGGCGGGGCGCCGCGCGAGCTGGACCTGGCGGAGTATTTCGCCGGCGAGGAGCTGCGGTTCTCGGCCGTCTCCGCGGCGCCGGAGGTGGCGTCGGCGACGCTGGACGGAAGCCGGCTGTCGATCGTGCCGGGCATCGAGGGCGAGACGTCGGTGGCGGTGTCGGCGGCGAACGGGTCGGGCACGGCGGGCGGCGCGGTCGAGGTGCGGGTGGCGGCGGACCCGGCGGAGCTCGAGGCGCTGGAGTCGGCGCTGGCGTCGATCGGCCGGGGCATCCTGGCCGGCGTGTCCGGGTCGGTGCGCGCCCGCTTCGACCCGGCGGCGCTCCCCGGCGGTCGCGACGATCCGCCGGCCGCCGGCGTCGCGCGGAACCCGCCGATGCCCGGCGTCGGGCTCCCCGGACGGGACCGGGGAGGCTGGTTCGGCGCGGAGGCCGGGCTCGGCCGTCTCCGTGACGCGGACCGTCTCCATGGCGCGGGCCGGTCCGGTCGCGGCATGGAGCCGTTCTCATTCTCGCTGGACTCGGCGGGTCCGGACGGCCCGGCGTGGTCGGTGTGGGGACGCGGCGAGGCGCAGCGCTTCGGGTCGGCGCCGGGGTCGAGCTGGCACGACGGCGCGCTGGAGTCGGCGCATGTGGGCGCGGAGTGGCGCACGGGCGACTGGCTGGCGGGGGTGTCGGCGTCGCGGAGCGCGGCGGAGGCGGACTACCGCTTCGAGCGCTCGGTGGAGGCGTGCGGCGGCGGCTCGGGCAGCGGCGAGATCGAGGCGGACGTGTCGGGCGTGCATCCGTACCTGGGCCGGCGGGTCGGCGCGGGCTGGGTGTGGGCGACGCTGGGCCGGGGCGGAGGCGAGTTCCGCATGCGGCGCTGCGAGGGCGGCGAGTGGAGCGCGTCGGACCTGTCGATGCGGCTGGCGGCGGCGGGCGGGCGGCATCCGTTCGCGCGGCGCGAGTCGACGGAGCTGTCGGTGGTGGAGGAGGTCGGCGTCGTGGAGCTGGAGACGGGCGGCGACGCGGGCCTTCTCGCGCGCGCGGGGCGGGCGAAGCTGGGGCTGGAGGCCTCCGGGGTGGCGGAGCCGGGCTGCGAGTGTCCGCTGACGACGTTCGTGCGGGCGTTCGCCCTGGGCGACTGGGGCGACGGCGCGACGGGCGCGGGGCTGGAGGTGTCGGCGGGCGTGCGGTTCAGGCACATCCCGCTGCGGTTCGGCGTCGACGCCGGCGTTCGGGCGCTGGCGTTCCATTCGGCGGAGGACGCGCGTGAGCGGAGCGCGAACGTGGCGCTGTCGCTGCTGCCGAGGGCGGACGGCACGGGCTGGCGGGGCTCGCTGGCGTGGCGGCGGGGCACGGCGGCGCCGGTCCTCGGCGTGGCGGGCGGGATCGCGCCGTGGGCCGCGCCGGGCGGGGTACCGCAGGCCGCGCAACGCGGCTGGGCGTCGCGGAGCCGCCTCGGCTACGGCATCGCGGGCGCGCGGGGCGTGGCGACGCCGTTCGTGGAGCTCGACGCGGCGCGCTCCGGGAGCGGCGCGCGCGTCGGGGCGCGCCACGAGTTCGGCGGCCCCGCGGGGCGGCTGGTCGTGGAGTGGGGCGTCGAGCGGGGAGGGCTTCCGGGAGGCGGCGGCCGGGTCCTGCTCGAGGCCGTCGGCCGGTTCTGAGGTCCAAGCGGTCGGCAGCGCCGTCGCGGGAGCGGCGAGGGAAAGCCCAAGGCCTGTTGGCCGCGGTGGCGGCCTATGTGATCGACGCGACGGTCCCGTAACGGGCGTGACACTCGGTCCGCCGCCGCTCTAACAGATTGGAGCGGGCGCAGGCGGCGCATGCGCTGAGAGCCGATGGAAGAGAATCGGCGTATGGAGATACCGGCCCGGATGCGAATCTCGCGCGAACCCGGGCATGGCCGTATCGAAATGGTGTGCCAATAGTGCGGCTGCCGGGGCGTGGATGCGCTCGGGCTGCGCGTTGGCTTCGCAATCGAATGCGGCGCACCCCTTCGAGAGAGTTGGGCTCCGAGCTCAATCAATGTGCTTCAGGAGTCGAGCGGGCGCAGGAAGATCTGCTCTCGAAGCACTTGCCAGCGACCGTCTTCGAAACGCCACTCGATGTTGCAGAGGAGTTTCATCTCGTCGCCGGTCATGCCGCTGTGTTTCCGGGTGAGAACGCAGACCGCGGAGTCGCGCAAGACATGGAAATCGTGCCAGTCCGCCCAGGGGTTGAGCCGCGTCTTGCCTTCTTCTGCCTGCTTGCGGAAATGGGCGATGAACTCCTCCTTGCCGTAGGTGTCGACGTTGCCGTCGGGCATGACCAGTGTCGTGTGGAAATCCCTGTGGTAGATCGTCTGCAACGCATCGATGTCGAAACGGGTCGCGCGATCGATGAGGTGATCCATCGCTGCGCGGATCGCTTCCTTGGTGTGGGTGGGTTGAGTCACGGCAACGCTCCCATGGATGGAAGAACGGAACATAGACTGCCGAGCGGGCCTCGGCAACTTCCGGCCTGCGGTCGTCGTCAACCGTCCGTGTGGAATCCGGCGTCGGATTCCAGGGCCGGGGCCATCAGCCCGTGCAGGACGCGGGCGGCGAGGTGATAGCGGGTTTGTGTCGTAGAGGCTCCGGGTCGACGGCGACGGTTCCTGTCCCGGTACCGCGGGCCAACGTGCGGAGTCGACACGACTATCCTGGGCGCGGGGCGAGCCGTGGGGCGCGTGTTCCGCGGGTCGCCGTTCCTTCGGATGCTGTTGATGGGTCACCGCGGCGCAACGCGCAATGCAACGCATTCGGGAATGGTCGTTCGGCATGGACAAGCCAAGGACAAGCGGTACTGGCGTCGCCTGCGGTGTCATGGCATGCTGCGGACATGGTCCGATCAGACTCGACGATGAAGGTGCGGTCCGGGGTAGCCGGATTTTTCGACGGCCTCGCATCAATGGGGCTCGATTGAACCGGCGTGCTGTGCGGCGAGCGGCGGCCACGGGCCGCAGGGGGTACAAGCCATGACGAGTTCGAGCCTCGATCTGACTAGCGGCGCGGCGCCGGCGCTTCCGCCGATCATGCCGGGAAAGGTGATCCTGGTTGGCGAGAACCCTTTCATCCGGCTGAGCGAGGCGGCAGGCGATCCGTTCACGACCGACGCGAGCCTTTGGACGGTCACTTATTCTCCGGCAGGCGCCGGTCATGCGCTGTTCATCCGGAGCGAATTGACGGAGGACGAGTGGCGCATCTATGCCGACAACCCGGAGATGGTGCGTTGGCTGCAGAAAACCGTGCAGGGCATGCTGAATCCGGAGACCGCGGGCGGCGGTGTAGCCGTTGAGCGCGCGACGTTCTCGCGAGGGGGCGACGCGCGGGGCGGGTGGAGCCAGACCGCTCGTTCGGGCTCGGACGAGATTTCGCTAAACTGGAGCAGGCTGATCGAACCGCTCATGATGGCGCACGAGCAGCCGGCTGAGCTGCCCGAAAGAGAATACGGCGCCAGCGTGGTCATGATCCCGGCCCTGGAGGCCTGGGTGAGTCTGAACGGCCGCAGGGCGTCGGGCCGGGCGTGGCCGTGCCGATACGATGGGCGGCCGTTCAGCACGGCCGCACTGGCGTTCTCGGAAAACTGGAGGGAGAGCGCCGACTGAGGCTGCATTTGCTCGCGGTCGGATAGCAAGTTCTCGGCGAAGGCGGGCGGGCTGGTCGCTGGACGCGGTTCTTGTGTTGGCGGCCAGCTTCGCGGGGGACCGGCGGCTCTGCAGGAATGGTGAACCGCGCCGGACGCCCGGAGAAAGATTCTCCAGGTGCGTTTTGCAGTCGTCGAAAAGCAAACGGTGGCGCGGGCTGCAGTTCTCCATGAGATGTGCTCTGGACCGTTGTGGCCGATCCCATGAGCTTGGCGGCGCGTTCCTTGCAGTGCGTGGTGACGATGGTGGTTGGTCTCTATCACCGCCTCGGGAGTCATCTTGCCAAGACCATGCGGCCCAGTGGCCGCGCTCACTAGTTCGCTTGCCTGGGCAGCATCTTGACTCCTTGGATCTGTTCGGCGAGGGCGTTGAGCGCGGCGGCGAGGACAGTCACGCGCGTGTGACCTGATCGTATTTGCGCTGTTCCGGAGTGATGCCCGTGTCTTTGTTCACGATATTTCTCGTGAGATTCATAAAATATGAATGAATCGTAGCGCAATTTTCGCGCATGAATTCGTATCCTTGGCGTCGACGACATCGGTAGCGCAGAAGAATGAGAACATCGCCCCGCGCCCCCCGGGAACGAAAGACCCGACTGATGGGAGCGTGGCCGCTCCGGCACCGCCGGGAGGGCGGCTGTCGGCGCAATCCCGCCGGAGTCGGGGCGCGGCTGTTTGATCGTTCGATGTTATTGGCGTTTCGCTGGCTGCTGCCGTTGGCCGCGGCGGTCTCGACCCACCCGGCGTTGGCCCAGCAGCCTTGGATAGATATCAGCGGTGCGTCGGCCAAGGAAGGCGACGTGGTCGAGTTCACCGTGACGCTTTCGCGCGCGGTCGACCACGAAGTGCGGACAGACTGGTCCACCGACGAATTCAGCGCAGAGCTGGGCGCTTATCCTCTGGCAACCAAAGGGGCGGACTTCATTTACGGCTCCGGAACGCTTACGTTCGAACCGGGGGAGACGAAGAAGACCATCTCGGTCCAAACGAAAGCGGACATGGTGTCTGGCGAAGCCGATGAAGCCGTAGTCGTAACGCTGGAAAATCTGGAGGGATCCTTCTTCGCACTACGCGGGGGAAGTGATCTCTGTCCATGGGGCTCGTGCTCCACGGGCGTGTGTTGCGCCTGTGGGCTGATCCTGGACGACGCCTACGTGCCGGGCATGAGGGTCTCCGACGCGACGGCGAACGAGTCGGCCGGCGGCATTGAGTTCCGGGTTTCGCTCGACAAATCGTCCGAAGATGCCGTCTCCGCGACCTTGACGACCGCGGACGGAACGGCCGCGGCGGGCGAGGACTACACGAAGACCACCAAGATCGTCGAATTCAGCGCGGGCGAAACGTCGCAGACGGTGACCGTGCCGATCATCGACGACGACGACAGCGAGGGAGAGGAAACGATGTTCGTGCGCCTCTCGAATCGAAATGGCGCGTATTTCCTCGATGGACAGGGGCGGGGCACGATCATCGACGACGATGTCCCGCGGATGACGCTTTCCTCGTCGGCGGCGGACGAGGGCAGCGCGGTGCAATTCACCCTTTCGCTGTCCGATCCGGCGCCCCCCACCGGCGTGTCGGTCTCGTGCGCCACCGCAAACCGGGCAGTTCGGCAGCGCGGCCCCCCGGCGTATCCGTTGGCGGCGAGCAACGACTTCGTCAGCTTCAGCAAACCGGTCCGGATCGCCGGCGGCGAATCGAGCACGACCGTGCAGATTCACGCGCAGTGGGACAACCGCGAAGAGCCGGACGAGGCGATTCTGTTTCGGTGCGAGAATCCGAGGAACGCCACATTCGCGACGTTCTCGGCGAGCCCCGAGTGCCCGTGGCGGAGCTGCGGGGCCGACGGCACCTGCGGCGAATGCGGGTTGATCCGCGACAAGCCTCCGGAGCACACGCTCACCGTGTCCGACGCGTCGGGCTCGGAGTCGGTGGGGAGGATGGAGTTCACGTTGACGCTGGACAAGAAGTTGCCCCGCGCATTCGGGCTGTGGGTCGAGACGAGGAACGGAACCGCGGTGGTGGGGGAGGACCTCCAGAGAACCGCTTATGGCTTCGTCTGGTTTCCGGACGATCCGTTGACGACCACCATCGCGGCTTTCATCACGGACGACGACGAAGTGGAGCCGGACGAGACGTTCGAATTTCGAGTGACGACCGGCGATGCGGTCAGGATCGTCAATGGGAGCGCGACGGGCACGATTCTGGACGACGACGGGGCGCCGGAGACGATCGCCCTCGCGGCGTCCCCGAAGCGCGTCTCGGAGGGCGGCGGCGCGACCGAGATCGCGGTGACGGCGACGTTCGACCGGGGACGGCGAACCGAGGCGACAGAGGTGAGCGTGAGCGTGTCGGGCGGCGGCGACCCGGGCGCGGTGGACTTCGCGGCGGTGGAGGACTTCGCGATCACCATTCCATCGGGCGAGAGCAGCGGCACCGGGACCTTCACGCTGACGCCGGAGGACGACAACGTGGACGAGACCGACGAGACGGTCTCCGTGGACGGCAGCTCCGACCTCGACGTGACCGGAGACACGATCGAACTGGAGGACGACGACGAGGGCCCGTCGGGGATCGTGCTGTCGGCGGAGCCCCGGACGGTTTCGGAGGGCGCGGGAGAGACGTCGGTGGAGGTGACCGCGACGCTGGACGGAGGCGCCAGGACGACGGCGACGGAGGTGACCGTGTCGGTCGCCGGCGGCGGGGACCCGGACGCGGTGGATTTCGACCCGGTGCCGGATTTCGCGATCGTCATCGCGGCGGGGGCGTCCGCCGGCCGCGCGACATTCGCGCTGACGCCGGAGGACGACGGGGTCGACGAGCGGGACGAGGTTCTCGACATCTCGGGGACTTCGGACCTGCCCGTGACCGCGACCGCCGTGACGCTGGCGGACGACGACGCGGCCTCGACGGGGATCGAGCTGTCGGCGACGCCATCGACGGTTTCGGAAGGCGCGGGAGAGACCATTGTGGAAGTGACCGCGAGGCTCGACGGAGGCGCCCGGACGACGGACACGGAGGTGGCCGTGTCCGTGTCGGGCAGCGGGGACCCGGACGCGGTGGAATTCGCGGCGGTGCCGGACTTCGCGATCGTCATCGCGGCGGGGTCGTCCGCGGGCCGGGCGACATTCGCGCTGAGGCCCGTGGACGACGATGTCGTGGAGGCCGACGAGACGCTGTCCCTGAGCGGCGAGGCCGCGCTTCCGGTCGCCGGGGCCGAGGTGACCATCACCGACGACGACGCGGCCTCGCGCGAGATCCTGCTGTCGGCGACGCCCTCGCTGGTGTCAGAGGGCGACGGGGCGGTTTCGGTGAGGGTGACGGCGTCGCTGAGCGGCGCGGTGCGCCAGGTCGGGACAACGGTGACCGTTTCGGTTTCGAGCAGCGGCGACCCGGGCGCGGTGGATTTCGCGGCGGTGCCGGACTTCACCATCACCATCGATGCGAACGCGGCGAGCGGCTCGGGCACGTTCACCCTGGCGCCTGAGGACGACGGCGCGGCGGAGACGGACGAGACGCTGACGGTGTCGGGCGATTCGGACCTGCCGGTGGCGTCGACGACCGTGCGGCTGGCGGACGACGACGCGTCGACGCGGATCCTGCTGTCGGCGTCTCCGGGGCGGGTGTCGGAAGGCGACGGTCCGACTGCGGTGAAGGTGACGGCGACCCTGGACGGCGGCGGGGGTCGGGAGTCGACAACCGTGACGGTGTCGGTGTCGGGAAGCGGCGACCCGGACGCGGTGGACTTCGCGGCGGTGCCGGACTTCGCGATCGTCGTCGCGACGAACGCGTCGAGCGGCTCGGGCACGTTCATCCTGGCGCCGGAGGACGACGCCGAGGCGGAGTCGGACGAGCGGCTGGCGATAGCGGGCAGGTCGGACCTTCCGGTGACCCCGACATCGGTGACGCTCGCCGACGACGACGAGGAATCGACGCGCATCCTGCTGTCTCTGGCGGTCGATCCGCCGCGGGGGTCGGGAGGGCGCGGCGCGGCCGCCCGCCGCTTCGACAGGAACACCGTCGATCCGCCGCGGGCGTCGGAGGGGGACGGCGAGATTCGGGTGACCGTGACGGCGGCGCTGGACGGGGGCGCGCGTCGGAGCGACACGCGGATCGCGGCGTCGGTGTCGGGCAGTGGCGATCCCGGCGCGGTGGACTTCGCCCCGGTTCCGGGCTTCGGGATCGTGATTGCGGCGGGCGAGCCGAGCGGGACGGCGACTTTCGCGCTGGTGCCGGAGGACGACCTGGTCGTCGAGGCGGATGAGACGCTGACGGTGTCGGGGGTGTCGGACCTTCCGGTGGCGCCGGCGACGATGGAACTGCTGGACGACGACGAGGCGCCGGTCCGGTCGCTGTCGATCGCGGACGCCGGGGCGGCGGAGGGCGCGGGGGAAATGGAGTTCGCGGTGACGCTGGACGGCCCGGCCGCGTCGGGCGTGACGGTGGATTACGCGACGGCGGACCCGGCGGGATCGATGGGACCGGTCGCGGAGGCGGGCGTCGACTACGAGCCGGCGGCGGGGACGCTGGAGTTCGCGCCCGGGGAGGTGTCGAAGACGATCCGGGTGGCGATTCTCGACGACGCCCTT
Source organism: Candidatus Azotimanducaceae bacterium (assembly GCA_965203615.1). GTDB lineage: Bacteria > Pseudomonadota > Gammaproteobacteria > Pseudomonadales > Azotimanducaceae > VXNE01. Next base: position 632,796 of record OZ241900.1, on the reverse strand, counting down.
GACGAGCCGGACGAGGAGTTCGCGGTCGTCCTGTCCGGCCCGCGAGGCGCGTCGCTGGACCGGGGATCGGCCGCGGGCACGATCCGGGACGACGACGAGACGCCGTCGCTGTCGGTGGCGGACGCGTCGGGCGGCGAGGATGTCGGCGAACTGGAGTTCGCGGTGGCGCTGAGCGCGCCGAGCGGCATCGGGGTGTCGGCGTCGTACGCGACGTCGGACGGCACGGCGGAGGCGGGCGTCGACTACGAGCCGGCGGCGGGGACGCTGGAGTTCGCGCCCGGGGAGGTGTCGAAGACGATCCGCGTGGCGGTGATCGACGACGACCTGCACGAGGCGGACGAGGAGACGTTCGGGCTGTCGCTGTCGGCGCTGGCCAACGCTTCGGCGGCGGACGTTTCGGCGACGGGCACGATCCGGGACGACGACCTCGCGCCGCCGGCCCTGTCGGGGCGCCTGCCGGCGGCGCTGCTGTGCGTCGGCGGGGCGCCGCGCGAGCTGGACCTGGCGGAGTATTTCGCCGGCGAGGAGCTGCGGTTCTCGGCGGTCTCCGCGGCGCCGGAGGTGGCGTCGGCGACGCTGGACGGAAGCCGCCTGTCGATCGTGCCGGGCATCGAGGGCGAGACGTCGGTGGCGGTGTCGGCGGCGAACGGGTCGGGCACGGCGGGCGGCGCGGTCGAGGTGCGGGTGGCGGCGGACCCGGCGGAGCTCGAGGCGCTGGAGTCGGCGCTGGCGTCGATCGGCCGGGGCATCCTGGCCGGCGTGTCCGGGTCGGTGCGCGCCCGCTTCGACCCGGCGGCGCTCCCCGGCGAGCGCGGCGCATCGAGCGGCGCCCCGCGCGCCGCGCCGCCGGCCGTTCGGGACGCGGGCGGGCTGCGGATCCCGCCGATGCCGAGCGTCGGGCTCCCCGGACGCGACCGGGGAGGCTTGTTCGGCGCGGAGGCCGGGCTCGGCGGCCGTCTCCATGGCGCGGACCGTCTCCATGCCGCGGGCCGGTCCGGTCGCGGCATGGAGCCGTTCTCGTTCTCGCTGGACTCGGCGGGCGCGGACGGCCCGGCGTGGTCGGTGTGGGGACGCGGCGAGGCGCAGCGCTTCGGGTCGGCGCCGGGGTCGAACTGGCACGACGGCGCGCTGGAGTCGGCGCATGTGGGCGCGGAGTGGCGCACGGGCGACTGGCTGGCGGGGGTGTCGGCGTCGCGGAGCGCGGCGGAGGCGGACTACCGCTTCGAGCGCTCGGTGGAGGCGTGCGGCGGCGGCTCGGGCAGCGGCGAGATCGAGGCGGACGTGTCGGGCGTGCATCCGTACCTGGGCCGCCGGGTCGGCGCGGGCTGGGTGTGGGCGACGCTGGGCCGGGGCGGAGGCGAGTTCCGCATGCGGCGCTGCGAGGGCGGCGAGTGGAGCGCGTCGGACCTGTCGATGCGGCTGGCGGCGGCGGGCGGGCGGCATCCGTTCGCGCGGCGCGAGTCGACGGAGCTGTCGGTGGTGGAGGAGGTCGGCGTCGTGGAGCTGGAGGCGGGCGGCGCCGCGGGCCTTCTCGCGCGCGCGGGGCGGGCGAAGCTGGGGCTGGAGGCTTCCGGGGTGGCGGAGGCGGGCTGCGACTGTCCGCTGACGACGTTCGTTCGGGCGTTCGCCCTGGGCGACTGGGGCGACGGCGCGACGGGCGCGGGGCTGGAGGTGTCGGCGGGCGTGCGGTTCAGGCACATCCCGCGGCGGTTCGGCGTCGACGCCGGCGTTCGGGCGCTGGCGTTCCATTCGGCGGAGGACGCGCGTGAGCGGAGCGCGAACGTGGCGCTGTCGCTGCTGCCGAGGGCGGACGGCACGGGCTGGCGGGGCTCGCTGGCGTGGCGCCGGGGCTCGGCGGCGCCGGTCCTCGGCGTGGCGGGCGGGATCGCGCCGTGGGCCGCGCCGGGCGGGGTCCCGCAGGCCGCGCGGCGCGGCTGGGCGTCGCGGAGCCGCCTCGGCTACGGCATCGCGGGCGCGCGGGGCGTGGCGACGCCGTTCGTGGAGCTCGACGCGGCGCGCTCCGGGAGCGGCGCGCGCGTCGGCGCGCGCCACGAGTTCGGCGGCCCCGCGGGGCGGCTGGTCGTGGAGTGGGGCGTCGAGCGGGGCGGGCTTCCGGGAGGCGGCGGCCGGGTCCTGCTCGAGGCCGTCGGCCGGTTCTGAGCTCCCGGCAATCCGGCCGCGCGATCTGGTAGCGTCTGCCCGCGGTTGGAAAACATGGGCGACCGTCGGGTAATGCTATCGCGAGCGTTCGCAAAGCCGAGAACCGGTCTTGGAACGGCCCGACGTTTTGCCCTTGCTCGCCCTGGCCGCGTGATCTGCAACCCAACCGTGAACATCAGCTCCGGACTTGAGATCATCTTGGCTGGCCTTGGCACGTTGCAGGTTCTTAAGCTGCGGACCAGATACGCCTGGGCGGGTCCGTCAGCGTCCCAGGCTGAGTGCCGTGTTGTTCACCAGGGGTCCGCCCGAGCCCCCGCTTCTGGTGAGAATCTGGACGCTGATCGGTCGTGACGACTCGACTTCACACGACATCCTCAAGTCGTTCCATGTGGATCGCTGGATGATGTCGCCAACGTGACCTGCCTGCAGGTGCGCGACCGCCCAGGGGTCGATCCGGCCATTGGCAATGCCACGATCCGCCCTTTCGATCAACTCCGCCCTTCCCCTCTCGTTGCCATTGTCGTCGAAGCACCGCAAGCGAACATCCTGGCAGGCCTGCGCCGACTCGCAGCGGATGCGCAGGTTGAGCAGGTTTCCACTCGGACTGTTCGGAGCCGGAAGCGAATAGACTCGCGCCACATTGATGCCGCCTTCGACCTCGCTGTCGAGGATCGCGGTGTTGTTCACGAGCACGTTGTTGCTTCCGGATTCGGTCCAGACCTGGGCCGAAACCCGCTCGGGGCTTCGCACCAGGCAGGCAAGCCGTCGTGTCCAACTGGTAGCCCCCGAAAGCCTCAGGATATCCGCGGCATAGAGCTCCTCGGTTTCACCTGCGGGGAGGTCGTTGGACAATGCGGCCTCGATCGACACGCCTGCTTCGTCCGTGCAATCCAGCGTCACCGGGCAGTCGTTCCTGCCCTCGCAACGAATGCGCACCCAGCTCCGGTCGGCCGCGGTTTCGGGGGCAATGGCATACGCCCGGGCCTGGACCGGCCCGGGCGAGTCCTGTTGCAACAGGATCGTATAGTCGCCGGTAGCAGTCCTGTCCTGCCCCTGCACCCGAAGGTAGTAGGTGCCCGGCGTCAGGCGGTGAACGATGCGGAAGTTCGCCCCGGGGCCGCCATGGCTGTCTGATGCCAGGACGACGCCGTCTTCGTCCTCCAGGACGCCAAACGTGTCAGTGCTGCCCTCGGTGCTCAGGACGATCGTGATCGCGCTTGTGACGACGATGCGGAAGTAGTCTATGTCGCCGCCGATTTCCAGGACGCCGCCGACAGAACCGGAAATCCCGATACCGGTAGCCATCCGCCGGATGTTGCCGTGGTCGTCGGAGACGCCCCCGGCCGGATGTATGCCGGCCGCGTGAGAACCAAGGCCAAAGCGCAGATCCCAGCCGGTTAGCTGGCCCTCGTCCCGGCTTGCGGCGTCGACGACGACCAGTTCCCAATCGCCCGTCGGGTCCTCGCCGTAGAACGCGTTGCTGAGGAGATCCCACTCCAATTCCCCGCTGCGCCGCGACAGCACATCGTTGAAAGCCGGGTTCAGCACGCTTCTCGTCCCCGCCGGGGATATGAGTTCGATCGACAGGTCGTGCGGAAACGGGTGATCGACGCGAACCGTCGCCGTGGCCGACTCCACCCTGGCGTCGGGATCGAGGTCGTCGACGCGCAACCGGTCCCTCGCGCCGTCGAGGTTCGAATCCGGGATCGACAGCGCCAGGGCATCCCGCGCGTAGGGCAAGGTCTCCCGGTACTCGCCCAGGCTGTCCGACTCATGGACCGCCGCCAGATTGAGGGCCGCGTCCACGTCCACCGCGCCGAAGCCGTACCAGTTGTGGAATCGATGACCGGCCGCGTTGTCGGTCCAGCCATGCTGCAGTGTGTAGTATCCGCCGCTCAGGAGGCGTTCCACCGGCCCGATCCCCGGATCATCCACGCGCCGCGCCGTCCGGGCGAGTATGTGCTTGACATCGCGCCAGGTCAGATCCGGGCGCGCCTCGAGCAGCAGCGCGACGGCGCCCGAGGCATTCGGGGCCGCCGAGGACGTCCCGTTGAAGGTGCTGACGTAGTTGCCGTTGGGATTCAACGAGGCGTTCACGGCGAGGCCGATCCCCTCGCCGCTGTATCCCGTGTCGAGGCCCATCTGATCCGTGGTGATGATCGCCGGCCCGTTCAGCCCGTATTCCCCGGCCGGAGCGGAAATCCACAGGTTGGCGCCGGCCGAGGCGTAGTCCGCTCGCCAGCCGTTGGCGTCCAGGCCGCCGACCACGATCAGATAGGGCAGATTGTTGCTGGAATCGGCGTTGGCCGCCCTGCAGCCTATGTCGTCGTGCACGGGCAGGAGATAGCCCGAACAGCTCCACCACTCGAAACCGTTGCCGGCGGCCTTGACGTAGATGGCGCCCAGCCCCCCGCGAAGCTTCTCGACGCCATGCCGGAACAGATCAACCGTCGCGGGGGCGGCGTTTTCGGCCCACTCGGTGCCGAAGCTCATGTTGAATATGTCCACCGCCGACGAGTCGGGGTCGGCCCTGGACATCCCCAGTGAATCGAAGTAACTCCCCGTCAACCCACTCCAGGTTGCCGGAAGAAAGTTGTAGCCGCGCAGCAGGACATCCGGCGCAACGCCTCTCCCGCCGATGCCGTTGTCGCTTGCGGCGGCCGCGACGCCCGCCACGGAGGTGCCGTGGTCGCCGGTGTTGGATGGGTAGAAAGGATCGTGTGGCCGCGATCCGGCCGGGTTGCCGGGCGCCAGGAAGTTCCAGGACTTGCCCGGCTCGACATTCGCCTCCAGGTCCGGATGGCAGATCTCCATGCCCGTGTCGACGATGGCAACCCGAACGCCCGCGCCCGTGGGTGCGCTCGAGTCCGCGATGACCCCGTCCATGTTCAGATCCTCCCCGGCCACGCCGCCGCTGCGCGCGAATGCCGCCTGTCCCGTGTTGTCGAGATTCCACTGCTCGTCGACGAAGGGATCGGGGCCGCTCGAGCCGAGTCGCCCGCGGCTGCCGACCTGGTCGCAGCGGGCCCTGATGGTGGAGGAGCCGCCGCTCTGGCCGCCCAGGGTGAAGCCGAAGACATCCACGTTGTCGAGGCGCAGGCGCGCCGGCTCTTCGGGGGAATCGGCTATCTCGACCATGCCGTAGTAGCTGGCGCCCTCGGACGTGTCGGACAGCTCGCCGAAATCCAATCTGATCGGCATTTCCAGGTCGCCCCCGGGAGTGATCGGCGGCAAGACGATTTCTCCGCTCAGCTCGTCATCCCCGGTGAAGTCGGGACTGGTGTTGAGCGCCCAGGCGACGGTGGTCTCCGAAGATGCCGCCGCTCCGGAGTTCTCGAACAATACGGAAACGTCCAACGAGCCGCCGGTGGCCAGGTTTTCGTCACTGAAGCCCAAGATCCCGACGAAAAGATCGGCTGTCGGGCTGTCCTTGTGGGCGGAGTCGCCGTCCCGCGCCTGCATGGGGCGAACCCGGGGCGGTCGCAGACGCACCTCGGCTTCGGCCACCGACGGATGCGATGACAGCGCCTCGGCAACCTGGGCGGGATTGACTTCCGGCCGCAGGCGGAGCAGCGCCCAGCCGGGCGGATACGCCTTGCCGTCAACGGCGCCAGCCGCGTCGATGACGTCTTTCAGGTCATCGGGGTCGTTCAACACCACCTTCAGTTCCGGCAGCACATCGACGAATCTCCCCTCGTTCGGCACGAAGGCCATCGGCCGAGCGCGACCGTCCAGAATCCTGTGCGCCCAGTAGGTGCGATCTCCGAACTCGACCCTGTAAACCCGAAAGCCGTCTTCGTGCGCGATGTCGGCGCGTAGCGACCCGACATGCTCCGTGCCCGGCGAGGAGTCCCGTGGCAGTACGAGTACCTGCCCAACGTCGCTCAGTGCCATCTTGGCGCGGGCATCCTCGTTCGCCAGCGCCAGGGGATGGCAAACGACCCATGCGGCAGCGGCGAGACTGGCGCGGACCAGAGATCTCCTCATGCGTACTCCTCCAAGCAAACGGGGACTAGTTCGCTAGAGTATCTTTGTTGCGACCTTGAGTGTACCGGGGAAGGACCGCATCGCTGGCGTCCGAAGTGCTGCACGACAGTGTCTAGCGGGGAGTGCCAAGATGAGCTTGCACGTCCCCGAGAGTCGCGGATCGAACACACGGCGCTTGGAAGAAGATCAAGGCATTCGGTCTGTTGAACCAGGGTCGCGCCGCCGCGGGGTTCGGCGCGGCCAGTGGATTGAGCGCCTTCTGGTGCGCGGTCGCCGCGAGTGCGTCGGCTTGGCAGCGCAGGCCTGGCAACGTCGGCCGACTCGCAGCGTCCGACTACAGGCTCGACCGGCGAGTGTCATGTGTTACGAAAAATTGACGAGAACGCGTGCTTTCGCCACGAATTTGTGACGAAAAGCCGGATGCGCTTCCCGACGCGCCGTGGCACCCTAATGCGTCAAGCATAGGGTTCGGCGAACCGCGTTTGGCGCATCTCGGAAATGCGCTTGCGGAGTTGGCCTAGAGAGACGGAGGAACGGGAACAGCGGGGCGGCGTCCCAAGCCAGCGGGAGAGTGGTAGTGCGCTGCTCGCAGTGGGAAATAGGAGAGCGGGGAAGCATGTCCCGACGCATTGACTTGGGTTCGCTGCTGGCCGGCTGCGCGGACGACTCGTTCGACGACGGCATTCGGATCGACACGGAGCTGGAACCGGTGGCTGGCGCCGGTGGTCCCGTGAAACCTGCCGTGTACCAGGGCGGGAACTATCAGCATGATCGTCGCTGGGCGGCGGCGGGAGACTCGGAGCCGACGCCGGTCATCGTCATCGACAACGTTCCTTCGCAGGCCAACCGCCTGGAACACGCCCTGCGACAGCACCGGGAGTCGATGTCGATTCCCGAGTTCACGCTGGATCTGTCCGACCTGCCGCACCTGCCGGCACACCTTCCGAAATCGCTGTCGAGTTTCGAGTTTCCCCATCGCAACGCGGATGCGTATCTGCGCGACTCGGAGTTCAACGGCGAGGACTTCATGAAAACGGCGATCGGAAAGGCAATCTTCGGTGCCACGGCGCGAGCCTGCGGCCCCTTGATCGCTTGGTTCCCGCAGGCGCTGCTGTATGGATTCTGGCAGTCCCATTTGGGGAAGAGCCGCCACAATACAAAGCATGCTAGGGCATGGGTGTCGGAGATCGTGGGCTGGCAACCGGCATCCACGGAAACGAGGGTGCTTGGCCTCAAGGGGGATGCCCTGAACCTGAGCACGGACGAACGCGTTACTTCCAACCCGAACGACCGTACGGATTGGGACGTGGGGACGGGCGGCTTGGTCGAGGGCGGCAAGAGCGACAAGCTCTCGGAAATCGGACATGGGCAGGTGCTCTTCATGGGCGCGGACGCCGCTGCGGCGGCGGTGTCGTTCGCCCGGGTGACCCAACGCGCCACCGTCTCGTTCGCGCAACTTCGGCGCGTCGGGCTTGGAACCGGAGACGCTGAAGCCGACGCGGCGGTGCGGGCGCTTCTTGTGTCGCTGGGCCTGCACGCGCATCAGCTTGCTTTCGGCAGAGGTTTCGCGTTGCGGTCCGGCGCCGAGCTGCGCCCCAAGGCGACAACCATGACCTGGCTTGGCGAAGATGGGGACGAGTCCTGCGACCTCGGCGGCGTGGCGGCCACGCGCGAGCTGCTCGGCGCGGCAAGGCGGCAGGCCGAATCCGCGGGCGTGCCGCTGGATGGCTGGACTGGCGAGGCGAAAACGCTCAAGCCAAAGTGGAACCTGCGCAAAGCGATCCTCGCGACCTGGCCGGTACTCGACGACTGATGTTCACCATCAGCGTGGAGCTGCTCCACGGCACTTTTCGCGGGGATCCGGACGGGACCGCCAACACCGGGCGCTTGGAGCGCGGCGAGTGGCCCCCGTCCCCGGCTCGGTTGTTCGCCGCGCTTGTCGCGGCGGATGGGACTCGACAGCAGACACGGGTCACGGACGGCAGCGAGCTTTTTTGGCTGGAGGCATTGCCCGCTCCAACGATTCACGCGCATTCGCAGGCGTGGCATCAGGCGCTGCAGCGGCGGTATGTGGTGATTGCCTCACGGGCCAACGGCACGCACCAGGAGTACGTTGCCCGCCGGGGCGCGCTGCATCGGGCAGGCGTGAGAGTTTCGCCTCGAGAATCGCGCGTCGTGTACCGATGGGAGCAGACTCCTGACCGGAAGACCTTCGAGTCAATCCGTCTGCGAGCCGCGCGCGTTGGCTACCTCGGCGCGTCCGACACCCCCGTTCGTCTTCGCGTCGCGAAAGAGCTTCCTGGCGACCCGCCGGCGGATGTCTTTGCGCCCGATCCAGACGGCGAAGCCGCGCTGAACGTGCCGCGGCCGGGCGATACGGGCCTTCTGGACCGGATTTTCGACGCATGGAGCGTTCGCGGCGCTTCCGTCGCGCGTTCGCAGTTTCCCGCATTGGTGCATTCCGCTCGCTACCGGACGCCGGGATCGCAAGCCGACGATGAAATTGGCCGTGTCGTCGCCTGGCTGCAGCTGCGCCCGGCCGTCCCCGGACGTCGCGTGTCTGCGCTCACGTCGCTCTTCAAGGAAGCGGTGCTCAGCCATTATCAGCGGATTCACGGAGACCCGCCGGCGGTTCTTCACGGCCATGGGTTCGAGAGATCCGGCTACGACCTCGGTCGCTATCTGGCGCTGCCCGATGTCGGCTTCGCTCGCTCGCGGGGCAGGATCCACGGTCTGGCTCTATGGCTGCCTCGAGACGCGGACGAAGCGACGCGGGGCAAGGTTCGCGAAGCGGCGTTCGCGGTCCATGTGCTCAAGGGGCTCGGGGTGGAGGTGGCCGTGTTCCCTCGGGAAGACGAGCCGCAGCCTTGGGCAGCCCACCCGCGCCGGTGGCTGCGACGGTCGCGGGGGTGGGCGACCGCGTTTCCCGCCGTTCACGAGAGGCGCGGCAAGGTGCGCCTCCCCGAGGTTGCTCGATGGTGCAGGCACGCCGGCCTGCCGGAGCCGGTTTCGTTTCGCCGGTCCCGTTCGCCGCTCGTTTCGGGCGGGGTGGACTTGGTGCCGGTGGAGGTCAATCGTCCGGGTCGGCCCGCGCTTCCGTACTCGCACCTGGAAATCTGGTTCTCGGAGCCGGTTCCGGGGCCCGTGGTCATCGGAGCCGGCCGCCAGCGGGGGCTTGGCCTGTGCGTGCCTGTCGATGACTGAGAAGGGGCATGTCGTCCACAAGGGTGCGACACGGCCAGGTGCACAAGGGCTGCCTCCTCTGCCCTCTTTTCCGGAGTTCTATCGCGCCATCAACGGGCGCGACCCATTTCCGTGGCAGGCCCGCTTGGCCGATCTGGTCGCCAAGGAGGAGAGGTGGAGCAGCGAGATCGGCATTCCCACCGGGCTTGGCAAGACGGCTTGTTTGGACATTGCGGTTTGGTGGCTGGCATCGCAGGCCGACCGGGTTCCGTGCCGGCGCACCGCGCCGACGCGAATCTGGTGGGTGGTCAACCGTCGCTTGCTGGTGGACTCGACCGCCGATCATGCGCGACGGCTGGCCGATGCGCTATGGGACCCGACAGCCGCGGAACTGGACGACGCAGATCGGCAGGTCGCGGAAAGGATTGCCGACCGGCTTCGCTCGCTCTGGGTGGACGACCATGCGGCCCCACTGGATGTCATAAGCCTGCGCGGCGGCATAGCTTCACGCTCGCCCACCGATGCGGCACGTCCGACCATCGTTCTATGCACGCTGTCCATGTACGGGTCGCGCCTGCTGTTTCGAGGTTACGGCTCGCGCCATCGTCCGGTCGACGCCGCCATGGCCGGGACCGACAGCCTCGTGCTCCTCGACGAGGCACATCTTGTCCCGCACCTGAAATCCCTTATCCCCGCACTAGCCGAATGCCATCCGGATGCCAAAGAGCTCCTCGGCGGAGGACGCGCGCGGCCACAAGTTGTGGCGCTCACCGCCACGGGCGACGCCGGCACGTCGGGGCGATTCGACCTCGCCGCGGACGACGAAACCCACGCCGTCGTGCGCGAGCGTCTCGACGCCGTAAAGCCCGTGCGACTGAAGATCGCTGGCGCAGGAGACGTAGCCCGGCACCTTGCCGATGCCGCGCTGGACTTGATCGATCGAAGCCAGCGACCCGTCGCCTGCCTCGTATTCGCCAACTCTCCCCGCATTGCGCGTGGCGCATTCGACCACTTGCGCAAGGCAAGAGCTCTCGCAAACGCCGACCTTATGATGTTGACCGGTCTCGCCCGGGAACGGGAGGCGCAGAGAATCCGGGAGCGGATTCTAGACCCGGATTCCGGCATGGCGGCTGGCCGGAATACGGAAACGCGTGCGCGCCACCTTGTCGTGGTGGCGACGCAAACGCTCGAAGTTGGGGCGGACGTGGACGCGGAGTGTCTTGTAACCGAGGCGTGCGGCGTCCGGGCGCTTACGCAGCGGCTTGGCCGGCTCAACCGTCTTGGTCGTTTCCCGCACGCCCGGGGATCCTATGTGCAGTTGCCGCCGCTCAAGCGGCGCGGAGCGAAGCGGACGGCAGAAACCTGGCCGGTGTACGGGTCCGAGCCGGCGAAGGTGTTGGAACGGCTACAGGCGGCTTGCGGTGAGGACGGGACCGTCAGCCTGTCCCCGCGCGTCGTCGGTGAGGTCCTGGGATCGCCCGGGGACGATCCTGGCCGCGCGCCCGAGATCCTGCCCGGCCTCCTGTGGGAGTGGACCAAGACGACCACGCCTCCGGACGGGGAGGCGCCGGTGGAGCCGTACTTCAGCGGCATCGAGGCGCCCCGATTCTCTGTCTCGCTGCTGTGGCGCGTGCATGTGCCCGACGCCGGCAAACGGATTTGGCCCCGTCCGAGCGATCGCGAGGCCATCGACGTGCCTCTCGACGAAGTGCGGGAACTCCTCGCGGACCAGGAAGTGTGCCGGATCGGTGCGGATGGCGTCACCGTCGAAACCGTGGCAGTCGATGATTTGCGGTCCGGCGACCGAGTTGTGCTGCCGACGGACCGAGGCTTCATGGACGAGTTTGGCTGGAACCCGTCCTGTTCGGAGCCCGTCGTGGATGCATCGCTTCAGGATTTGGGCTTGCCTTTGGACACGCGGGCGATCGAAAGGCTGTGCGGTTTGCGTCTGGAACAGTTGACAACGGCTGCGCTGGGCCTCGTTGACGATGCGGACGAGGGTGAGGCAGAGCAGGCGCGGGCCGTGCAGGAGATACTCGACTCCATCCGGAGCGCTCCGGTGCCGCCCGGCTGGGAGCGCGAGGAGTGGGCATCCTTCACGGGTGCGTTGACGCCGCGTCTCTTGCAGCCCCGCAATGAAGTACCTCGGCTGGCCGTTCGGCAGCCCCGGAACGAAATGCGCAACGACGATTTCGACGAGTTTTCGCTCGGTCCTGCCGCAGTGGAACTGGATCGGCATGGCAATGCCGTCGGTAATCGAGCGCGGATGATCGCAGAGCGATTGGGCTTGCCGCCGGACCTGCTGGGGATAGTTGCAAAGGCTGCAACACTGCATGACATCGGGAAGGCGGATCCCCGTTTTCAACGGTGGCTCTCGTCCGACAGACAACAAGCCGGTGCTCTGCTTGCGAAATCGGACACCCCCCGACACCTGTGGGAGGCTAAGCGGCACCGGGCGGGCTGGCCCCGCGGCGGCCGTCACGAAGACCTCTCCGCGCGGCTGGTTCGAGCGTGGCTCGAACGAACGCCCGATTGGGGCGAACCGATCGAACGCGATTTGCTGGTTCACCTGGTGATCAGCCACCACGGCAAGGGCAGGCCGCTGGTTGCGCCTGCCGTCGATGGCACTCCCGCGACCGTGCGCGGCATGGTTCAAGGGGTCGCGGTGGAGGCGAAAGCCGACCTCGGAATCACCGATTGGGGTCAGCCGGCCCGATTCCGGCGGCTTGACGAGCATCTTGGGCCCTGGGGCCTGGCGCTGCTGGAGGCCATTGTCATTCACGCCGACCACGCTGTATCGGCCGGGGTCCGGGAACAGGACGACGTTTACGGATGAGTGAATGCGCATGCGCCGGGTTGCCCGCTGGATGGCTCAACGGCTGGTTGGCTGCTGTGGGTGCGACAGTGCTGGATCCGCGATTGCGGTTGCGTTGGACAACGGAAGACGCTCCTGTCGCGGTGCTGTCCGCGAAGTCACTCGATCCGGTGGACGCGTTGGTGCACGCGTGGCCGGACCGAGAGTTTTTGGACGATCTGCCGATAGCCTCGGATTGGCGGAATGCCCGCAAGCTCGAACGTCAGGTGACGGTGGAGGACTTCAGGGGTCGAGCCCTGGAGGCGCGCAGTACCCCGGCTTCCTGGACGCTGTCCTCAACGCTGACGGACCTGAGCGTGGACGAGCGTGGCAAGGTGGCCCACGCGCCCTTCGACGCCGCCGGCACGGGGCCGACCAGGTGGCTTCATTACCGCGTATTACGGCTTCATGAGAAGGTCGGACCGCTTTGTCGATCGCGGCTCCATGCTTCCCTGATGGGGCAGGCGAGCCGCGTCAAGGACAACGGCTTGGGGTTCGACCACAGCCGCCTTGGATCGCTAGCGGACAAGACGGACCCTTGGGTAGAACCCGTCGTCGAGGTGCTGGCGTTCTTCGGCCTTGCTCTTTTCCCCATGCGGGGAAGAGGTGCGGAGCGAAGCGACGGGAGCAACCCGGACGAGAGGCAGAGGGGATGGCGCACACCTCCCGGCAGCGGCGATCCTCGAGAGTTTCTCTGGCCCGCCTGGGAGCAGCCGCTCGACGCATGGGGCATCGATGCGCTGCTGGACATCTGGAATCCCTGGCGGAGAGCCGCATGGCGCTCGGCCGGTGTACATGCGGGCTGGCGCAGCGTCCGATACCAGCGTCGGGCGACGGCCGACCCCACCCGAGCCATAGGGGCCGAAAGTCTATGAAGCCCGAACCCGTGGTGGCGATCTCCGCGATGGATCACTTCGCGCACTGTCCTCGATAATGCGCCCTCATCCACTGCGCTGGAGGGTGGAGCGACAACGCTCACAATGTCCACGGCACAAGGGCGCATCGACGGGTCGAGAGCCGGCGACATCGCACCGAGCGCGGCAAGTGCGTCCTCCGCGGAATCCCGCTTGGTCCGAGTTCTTGGGCCCGACTAGCCGAGCCGATGTCGTCGACGTCAAGGGGAAGGATGCCCCTCGGTAGAGTACAAGTCCGGCACGCGACACGGTCGGGCTGCTGACCTGCATATCTGCGCGCGATTTCGTTTCGCTTCGCTATGAGCGACGGCACCTACCCCGGACGTTCGGATCGTAGGCCAACCGGACGTCCGGCGAGCAAGCGCCGAAACGCCCTCCCGGTCTGCCGACGAAAGATCTGAACGATCTGCTATCTCGGACGTTTGAAGGCGTAACTGTTCGCGAAAGACCGTTGGATGGATTTGATGGCGGGCTTTGCTCGCATTCTATGATCGTCGCCGCCGCCGCGTAGGCGGAATACGGCGCTCGGACTGATTGTATGCGGCATATGGCTATTCCCTCGCCAGGCATTTGACTCCCGCAACAACCATAGCGCATTCTTGTCCTCGTGCCCGTTGGCAGCGCAATCCCGATGCCGGCCTGCCGAGTGGGAGAGCCGTAACCCGGCACGGGGTAGCTCCGCAACGCTAAGTCGAATACGCAGGATCTCTTGTCTTGCTGCGAGACGGGCACAACGACCCGGCTTGAGTGGTTTGGCTGCGGGGATCCTAAAAACCGAAGGGAAATGACGATGACCAACAAAGAGATCGTCGTGGCTGCCTTAGCCACGGTTCTAGGCGGCGTTGCGCTCGGCGCAATCGTGCTGTTCCTCTACTGGCGCTTTGGAGCGTCTAAGGACGCGCGGACATGAGAGCGCTCATGATTCTGGCGGGCCTGTTGCTCGCTACGGGATGCGCCTCCATCACGAAGGGCACCAAAGACACCGTGAACGTCGAGATCGGCAATTGCAGCGAATCCATGCTCTGCAAAGCCACCAACAAAAAGGGAACCTGGGAGTTTCGAGCGCCGGGGCCAGTGACGGTGGTCAAGAGCGACGACGCTCTGGTCCTCAGATGCGAGGACGGCCCCCATGTGCTGACGCGGACCATCGCGCCGGACAACAGCGGCATGGCGTGGGGCAATGTCGTATTCGGCGGTGTCGTAGGTGCCGCCGTCGACTCAGGCACCGACGCTCATTGGGATTTGCCCGATGTTGTGACGCTGGCGCGGCGAACGTGCCGAGGCGAGACGATAGAGGGAGAAGGCCAATGAAGCACATGATCGTCGCCGCAGTCGCGGTTGTTGCTCTTGTCGCCGGAGTTGTGGTCGCCCAGCAAGAGATCGGAACAGAAGTGACGATCACGACAACGAGGACTGTGAGCGCGTGAGAGGCGGGACGCGGGATCGCCTACCAGTGCCGTCCGCGATTTCAACCAGTGTCTTCGCACGATCCCCAACAGCACGCTGTGGAGCACGGCGGCCTACGAAATAGAGCAACAGACATGCTGCCTTGACCTCGGGTTTTGCCAAGTGTTCGCGACGGACGTGGCGAACGCCGCGATCACTCACTTGGACGGCTACGTCGAAGCGGCCTGTCCAGAAGATGAGTCGGGCGTCTCGCCATCGCCGGAAGTGAGGCGGTCCGCGAAAGTGGAGGCGCTGCTGGCGAAACCGGAAGCGGTGGACTAGCGGGGCGGCGTATATGACCGAAGACGCCAACGAGCAGTAACTCGGTCTGCATGCGATAGTTCCGGTCGTCGCCGGAGGTAGACTCCGGCCTTCGTTGAGCGTGATTGTTCTCGGACAGCGCGTGTACAGCGCGTGCGCGAGTCGTCGCCGGAACTAACTCCGGCCTTCGTTGAGCGTTGTGTGCTAGGGTTGCGGAAAGCTCGACCCACGTATGGTTGTCGCCGGAGCTAACTCCGGCCTTCGTTGAGCGATTATTTTGGTGATACAGATCTTCAATAACGATGATGTCGTCGCCGGTGCTGGAACCCGGCCTTCGTTGAGTGCGGGAGCAGACTCGGCGGGCGTTGCGGCGGCTGCTGATTGCGCCTTTCCTCCGGGCTGGGGCGCGGTGTTGTCACCGTCCGGCTCGGCTGACCGCAATACAGGCAGTTCGTCGCAAGCCCGTTTTACGCCCATGTCCTGAATAAGGCTACGCATCTGCGCCGCGACTCTCCGCTGCGCTCTTGTCGGGGGCTCGCGCTGGATGGTGGATGTCGCGCGGTGGCCGCGTCCCGGTCGCGACCGGAGTTGGGCGGTCAGAAGCGGAACGCAGGTTTGGTCGGCCCCTGTTTGCGACTGTTTCGCAACGAGATGCGCCTCAGATGTCGCCAGGACGCGGCATGCTGTAGCCGACGCCACGTTCGTTGAGGATGTAGACCGGGTTGGAGGGATCATCTCGCAGCTTTCGGCGGAGCTTCATGACAAAAGCGCGGACGGGCGGTCCTTGCTCACGTTCGCGTCCGCCCCAGACCTGGCGCTGCAGCATTTCATAGGTCGCCACGCGTCCCGCGTTGGTGGCCAGGACGCGAAGCAGGTCGAATTCTTTGGCGGTGAGCATCAGCGGTTGGCCAGCCAATGTCGCGCGTCGCTCGGCGTAGCGAATGACGAGCTCGCGGAGCTTGAACGGCTCGGGTTCGGCGTGGCGGCGCAATACGGCGCGGATGCGGGCGACGAGTTCGGTCGGGGAGAACGGTTTTACGATGTAGTCGGCGGCACCGGCCTCCAGGGCGCGCGCTATCGTTTCGTCGCGTCCGTACGCCGAGATGAAAATGACAGGCAGGTCGGCAAGTTCCGGCGTTCGGGCCATCAACTCGATTCCGTCCGCGTTCCCCAGCAGGAGGTCGAGGAGAACCAGGCGCGGTCGCCGAGAACGGATCAGCCGTGGAAGCTCGGAGGGGTCGGAGGCAACGAGCGGAACAAAGCCGGCCTCCGCCAGCGCATGGCGCGCGAAGATGAGCGATTGGGGGTCGTCGTCCAGAACGAGTATGGGTTGCTTGGGGCCGCTAGGGGCCACGGGTTCCGGCGGGGTCTGCGAACCGTGCTCGGCAGTCGGGAGCGTGAACGTAAAGCGCGCCCCGAGGCCCGCGCCGGCGCTCTCCGCGCGGATGCGGCCTCCGTGAGCTTCGACAAGTCCCCGGGAAATGGCCAGTCCGAGCCCCGTTTCGCTCGCGCCGGCGGCGCCGCCCGCGTGCTTGCGGAACACGTGGGGCAGACGGTCCGGAGGTATGCCGACGCCCTGGTCGGCTACCGAAATGGCGACGAAAGCGCCTTGGTGGACCGCGCGGATGCGAACGAGGGAGGCTTCGGGCGAGTGGTGAGCCGCGTTGGCGATCAGGTTGTTGAGCACCTGGACGATGCGCTGCGGGTCCGCGACGACCGGGGGCAGGTCGGACGGCAGGTCGACGCGCAGGGGGTGGCGACCGCGGGCGTTGGCGAAGGTCTTGCGGGCGCGCTCGACGAGGGTGGCGACGTCCGTCGGCCCGGCGGAGATGGAAAGCGTTCCGGTTTCGATGCGCCCGGCGTCTAGCAGGTCGGAGACCAGGGCGCGCATGTGGCCGGCCTGTTCGTCGACTATTCGGAATAGCTCGCGCATTTCCACCGGGTCCAGTCCGGTCTCGTCGCCGAGCACGGTCGCGGCCGAGCCCTTGATAGTGCTCAGCGGGACGCGCAGTTCGTGGCTGACCAGGCTCAGAAACTCGGTGCGCTGGCGTTCTAGTTCCTCGAGCGGCGCGAGATCCTGCATGGTGACGACCACGGAGACGAGAGTGCCGTCCTCGGCGTGGATGGGAGTGCAGTTGACGAGCATCGCGATACGGCGCCCGTCAGGGACGGAGAGCGTGATCTCCTCGGCCCGGACGGACTGCCAAGTGCCGATCGATCGGACGAAGGGCAGTTGGTCGAAGGCGATCTCGTGTCCGTCGCCGCGCCGGCAGGTGATCTCCTCCAACAGCGCTTCCAGCGGTCGCCCGGGAGTACGCAGCGCATCGACGATACGCTCGGCCTCGCGGTTGAAGGAGGCCGGTCTCGCCCCTTTCGCATCGAAAACGACGACGCCTACCGGCGACGTGTTGATGAGGGCTTGCAGATCGGCGCGCGCTCGTCGCTCGTCGCGGTGCGCCCGCGCGTTGGCCACCGCCGCCGCCGCCTGCGCGGCGAACAACACCAGCAGCTCCTCGTCCGCGTCCGTGAACGCCTGGCCATCGGCCTTTTCGCCGAGGAAAAAGGTGCCGACGAGCGTGTCGCCATGCCGCAGCGGCACCGCCTGCAGGTTGCGCGAACTCACGACATCGGTGGAGAACCCGAGGTCGCGCACGTAGGAGGACAGGTCGTCCAACCTCAGCGGGCTCCGGAGGCTGGCGAAGTGATTGAACAGCTTGGGCCCGTCCGGCCAGTCGGCCATCCGACGTTTCTCCTCCGCCCTCACGCCCGAAGTGATGAAATCCAGCGCCTGGCCGCCGTCGCCGGTTCTGACGATGATCCCGTATCGGGCATGGGACAGGGCGCGGGCGCAGTCGACGATCTCATGCAGCACGGTATCGACGTCGAGAGTGGCCGTGACGCGAAGCATGGCGGAACACAACGCGGCGATGCGCTCCTTGAGCGCGGCATTCTCGCGGGCAAGCTCTTGCGGACTGTGCATGGCACCTCCTCCGGGACCGGAGTTGACCATAAATGATCGAAAATCGCCATGCAATTCACCGTAAATTCACAAAGTAAACGGCTATGATTTTGGTGTCGACACGCCGACGGAGGAGAGTGTCGCAGCCATGCATTCAACCAATGGACCGACGCGTTGCCCGGGCGGGGCAGCCGAAGGATCGCGGCAACGCTAATGGCGTCCAGGGAAGACAAACGACGACTCACGCGGCGCCGGATCCTGGATGCCGCCCTCATGGAGTTCGCGCGCCGGGGGCTTGACGGTGCCGCCGTGAAGACCATCAGCGATCGGGCGGGCGTTGCCAACGGGACCGTGTTCTGGCACTTCGACAACAAGAACCGGCTGTACTTGGAAACCGTAAAGTTGGCGGCCGACGAGTTCTACCGGGAGCTGCTGCCCGTTGTCGACGGGCGCGGCGTTTCCTTCATGCGGGTGATCGACAAGGCGGCCGCGTTCCTTCGGGCGCATCCGGAAATCGATTTGCTCCTGTCGTCGCTCCGAGGCGAGCATCCGCGCGCGGTGGTGAGCGAAGCGACACGCCTAGTCGACGCGCGATCCGTTTCCATGTGGCGGCGTTGGATAAAGCAGTGGGGAACCAACGGCCACCGCGCGCTGCCGTCGGCCAGCGACGGCAATCTCGCTCGTCTGATCGCAGCAACCGTGTCCGGCGTATTCGCAACGCGATTCCTGGGAGAGGATCTGGAGGTGCGCGTCCTGCTGGCGGACTTCGGCGCTCTCGTCGAGTCCTCATTCGTTGCGAAACCCGAGGATGTTGTCCCGGCGGCGGCGGCGCGCGAGATTGCGCCCAATGCATGATGGCGGATGGCGGCCCGGCGCCATCATGCGTCGGCAATGAATTAACTGATCATTCAGTCAGTTTTGGGCGCGTCGTTGGCGCGACCTCCAGACGGATCGGCGCTGGTCCCGCCGATGGCGCGGACGACGGCGTTCTCCCATCCGCCGGGCTGATTGCGAAGGACGTCGGCAACGGTGGCGCATCTCCATCGGTCCCACTCGAGGCCGCTGGCGCGGGCCGCGGACCAGATGCACCCCTCGAGCCAGGCGCGGTTGGCGTCCTTGGCGTCTTCGGGCGTGAGGTTGGCGACCAGCCTGCGTCCCAAACGGACACCTGACGCCGCCGCCGCCTCTGTCGCCAGGAGCGCCTCGACCTGCTCTGCGAGTTCTGCAAGCTCCGCGGGCGTTTGCTCGTGGGCTCGGACGCTGACGTTGAAGCCGCCGATGCCGTCGCGCTCGATCTTCGCGGCGACCGCGCCGCCGCCGGCTCGGCCCTTGCGCCGGACAAAAACCGTCTCGCGCTGGACCGGCGGGAGATCTTTGCCGAAAAGCGCGACATATAGGGACTGCGCCGGCACGAACCCGGGAACCAGGCTTCTCGCCCGGTATCTCGCGCGGCCCAGCCGCTCGCGGTCGGCGCAGGCGTCGGCGAGCCGGTCGGCCGCCCGGGCGGTGAACTCGTGCATTACGGGCCGCACCAGGCGCTCCAGCCAGTCGTCGTCGAACAGGGCGTTGACCGTGCGGATTGCGCGTGAAACGGTGCCCCGGTGGCAGCCGAGGTCGAGGGCGAGCGCCGACTGGTTTGCGAACACGCCCGCTTCCAGCATCGCCTTCCACTGGACGGCGTTTTCCAGGGGCGACACGCCTTCGGACCATTCGTTCTCGCTGTGCATGAGCACGGCGCACACCGAGTCGGGCGTCGATGCGTCGCGGACATCGGCCCGCCAGGGCACTTCGGCGCGCCGGCAAGCCTCGAGGCGCCGCACGCCGAAAATCGCCTCGGCGACGTGCGTCTCGCTGGACGGGAGTCGGCGGGCGAGGCCGAGCTGCTGCTGCCCGTCGCGCCGGATGGAGGCGGCGAGCGCGTCCAGCGACGCGTCGTCCATTCCGGAACGTGTGCGGTTGTGGTATCGCCACGGACGCACCTGCTCGGGATCGAATTCTTCGATGTGGACGACGTTTTCGCGTCCGCGGGCATCCGAGACTTCGGCTTGGTTCTCTGTTTCCGTCAAGTTGGCAGTCCTCCGTTTTTGGCAGCCATAAGGGCGCTACTGCGACAGTACGGCGGAGTAGAAAGCAAAGATAATACACGATCGACCGCCCGACGAAACCGAAGCAGAATAGCCGCAGGATCGAGAGATGGATGAGGGAAGAGAATTACAACTCTATGATTTAACTGGAAAATGGTTTGTCGTGCATGCACGACAAAACGCGAATCGATTGGCATCCAGTCAAACTGTTTTGATCGATTACTCAGTCAATTAATCGGAAATGGAAACCAAGTGAGGACGAACCTGGTCATCGTGGCTGGAGCCGGAAGGCGCCGCTAGAAGTGCGCCCGGCCGGACAGGAGGAACCGGAGGATGGTGCCATGGAGATCGCTTTCCGCGCCTTCGCCGAAAATCTCCAGGCGATGCGGCAATCCCTGCACCGTGCTTGCCAGCTCATAGCTCAAGCCCAGGCGAGCGCGGCGATGGCCGTCGCGCGAAAGGTCCATCTCTCCGAACGGCATGATGGTTCCCGGTCGGCGCCGCATGTCGAAGCCGTAGCTGATCCGGGTGCCGAGACCCCACCCGCGATGGTCGCGGCCGAGGGCGCCGAACGGATGGCCGCGGTGACGAAAGATGTCCATGGCCTCCGCGGTGCCGCCCCATCTCGGCGACAGCAGCAGCCGGAAGCCGGTCCTTCCGTCCGGACCGACGAGCAGCGTCGCCTTCACGCCATGCTCCGAGTAGCTCTCGGCGCTGTGCATCGTCAGCGCGCGTCCTTTCACCTCCAGGCCGACCAGGGGGCTCCGGTAGCGGAAGCCGCCCGCCAGTTCCATCCCGCCCCCGGTCGCGCCGTGGCCGTGGTCGTAGCGGCCGGCGATGTCGATGAACGGCGTTACCGGAATCCCGCCGAAGGCCATCGGCAGGGAGGCTTCTGCGCCCGCGCGCAAGCGCTGGACGTTCACGGCCAGCCCCTCGATGGCGCGCGGACCCTCGTCGGTCCCGAGATTGGCGAATCCCGCATCGCCCTTGAGGACGAAATCGAAACGGGCCCATGGTCCGAAGGCGTAGCGCATTCCGCCCAGACCCATGAGCATCGTCAGGTCGCTGGATGCCTTCGAGGCGTCCTGGCCATCGCGTTCCGCGGTCGCTTCGCCATCGCCGAATCCCAGGATCGCCCATGCCTTGCCGCGGTCGTCGAACGACCACTGCGCGTAGGGGTGAATCACGTTCAGTTCCGTTTGCAGGCGACCTTTTTGCCTTTGCCCTTCGGGACCGAATGCGTAAGTCGCGTCTGCCATGGCGCGGGACACGGCCGCGCCGCTGACCCATCGGTCGTCCCGGACGTCGACGCCGAGGTACACCGATGTGAGTGAGCCGTCATACAGGCCGTCGTCGGGCTTGCCTTCGAACGCGTGCCAGTCGCCGGCGCCCCAGACGGACCAGGACCTGGCCGAGTTGCCGGGCCCCCGGAAGGGCATCTCGAACCGGGCGCCGCGGAGCCACTGCGCGGCCTCGTACCGCATGGAGTCCCGCAGATAGGGATCTTCAATGCCCGGATACCCATGGCCGAGCGGGTCGCCCCAGCGGCGGGGTCCATCGAGAGCGGACCGCTGGGACCACGGGGCGACGGACACCGATGGCGCCGCGCGCAGGCCTCCCCAGACGTCGCCCTTGCTCTGATCGGATTCCAACCGCGCGCCGATCGTGCTGCCGGCGCTGGCGATCAGGCCGCGGCCCACGGCCGCCAGCGCATCTTCGAGCACCGCCGTCTCCTCGGCGCTGGTCTCCACGGTGACCCCGAAGACCAGGAAGATGGCGGCATCCGTCGCCGCCACGGTAATGACGGCGGCGCCCTCCGTAACGGCCGCGACCGTCAAGCTGCGTCCCGCCAGACTCGCCGTGGCGATGCTGTCGTCGTCGGAAGACGGCGGGTGGAAGTTGCCGCGATACGGGACGTCCAGGTCCCTGAGCACGTCAGCCAGGTTGACGGACTGCTGCTCCCCCACCTCCAGCGTGAGCGAAAGCGGGAACAGCCGCAGTTCGGCGCTGACCTTGTGGTTTGGCTGCGCCAACAGCGGCGGCAGGGCCAGGTCCACGGGGTTTCCGGCGCGGTCCTCGATAGTGCCGATCAGGGCGTTGGGGCCGATGCTGATGCCGTCCTCGTCGATGTCGCCGGCCTCGACCGTGTACTGGAACTTCAACGTCCAGGAGCCGCTTCCCTCCTGGAATATCGCGTCCTTCAACATCGAGCCGACCGCCAGCTTCAGCACCGGCGGGTCTCCGGTGACGTACACGGGGGCATTGAACCTGACGTGGATGCGGATTTCGTCGTCCGTCGTATACGTCCGGTTCGATCCCGCGTCCGACACGATGATGGGCCGCTCGGCCGCCACGCGAGGCGCGGGAAGGCCAATAACCATGTGCTCCTCGTAAGGTCCGCTACCTTCGAAACCGCGGTCGACGGCGTTCCCCGCAACGTCCTGGATTGTCCCTCCCCGCAGGGCGTTGGGGCCGATGCTGATGCCGTCGTCGTCGGCATCGCCGACCTGCACGAAGTAGCGGAACTCCAGCATCCGGGTGCCGCTGCCGCGGAAGAACGTCGCCGCGCGCAGGTGTTCGCCGATGGAGAGCATGAGCGAGAGTTCGCCGCCGGCGCTCGTGACATGCACCACCTCGTCGAAAGTGACTTCCAGCGTGATCGCGTCTCCGGCCACGTAAGTGTCGTCCGGCCCGGCATCGGAGGTGATTTCGACCCCGAGGACCGAAGGTTCGACCGCGTCCACCTCGTGCCCCTCGTAAGGTCCGCGACCGTCGAGACTGCGGGCGGCGGCGTTCCCCGCAATGTCCTGGATCGTCCCTCCCCGCAGGGCGTTGGGCCCGATGCTGATGCCGTCGTCGTCGGCATCGCCGACCTGCACGAAGTAGCGGAACTCCAGCATCTCGGTGCCGCTGCCGCGGAAGAACGTCGCCGCGCGCAGGTGTTGGCCGATGGAGAGCATGAGCGAGAGTTCGCCGCCGGTGCTCGTGACGTGCACCACCTCGTCGAAAGTGACTTCCACCGTGATGGCGTCTCCGGCCACATAAGTGTCGTCCGTCCCGGGATCGGAGGTGATTTCGACCCGGGAGACCGAAGGTTCGACCGCGTCCACCTTGTGCGTCTGGTTGGCCCGCAAGGGGGCGAACCGGCGATCCACCGCCTCGCCTGTCGCGGTCACGATGGTGCCTCCGCTCAGGGCGTTGGGACCGATGCTGATGCCGTCGTTGTCATAATCCCCGGCCCGCACCGTGTAGCGGAATGTCAGCGCGTCAGTGCCGCTGCCGGAGACCAGGGCGGCGTTGACTGTGCCGCCGCCGATCTCGAGGAGCAGCACGGGATCGCCCGTCGCGTGGACGCGCACGGAATCCGTCGGGTTCCCCGGTGTATGGAAATGCAACTCGATCTCGATGTTCTCGCCGAGTCCGTACCACATTCCGTCCTCGGGGTCCGACGTGATCTCAAGGGAGGCGTTGACGTCGCCCACGACGCTCCCGTCCACCGTCCACCGCGAGTCCGGGGGCACCGCGCGGAAGCGCCTGTCCGCCACGTTGCCGGCATCGTCGGCGATCAACCCTTCGCTCAACGCGTTCGCGGGGACGCTGACGCCGTCGTCATCCCGGTCCGCCGCCACCACGGTGTAGCCGAAACGCAGCGTTCTGGTCCCGCTGCCGCCGGCGAACGACGCCGCCCGATTGCGCGCGCCGATGGAAAGCGTCAGCGCCGGTGCGCCGGTGACGTGGACGACGCGGTCGAACTCCACAAGCGCCTCTATGCGGTCGCCGGCGTGGAACTCTCCGCCCGGCGGATCAAGGATGCTCACCGAGGTCACCGCAGGCACGCCGGCTGCGCCCACCTTGTGTCCGGGCTGACGCGGCACCGTCGTTGTCCCCTCGGGAGGATTGCCGGCGCCGTCCGTGACGGCTCCTGGGTTGTCGCCCAGCCTCAATGCATCCGGGCCGATGCTGATGCCGTCTTCGTCGCGGTCGCCCACCTGGACTTCGTAGCTGAACAGCAACGTGGGGGTGCCGCTGCCATCGACGTAGGCCGCCCGGCGCGACGCCGCCCCGACTGCGATGTCGAGGGCGAGGGACGACGCCGGCGGGTGTACGTACACAATCTCGCTGAAGGTGACTTCCACGTCGATCCGCTCTTCGGCGACGTAGAACTCATCGTTCGTCGGATTGGAGGTGATTTCGACTCCGACCACCGAGGGTTCGACAGCGTCCACCATGTGCTCTTCGCGAGGATTAGACTCCCCTTCCCCGAAAGAACGCTTGATCGGATTGCCGGCCGCATCGGTGATTGTGCCTCCCTGCAGCGCTTCCGATCCGATGGAGATGCCGTCTTTGTCGAGGTCCCCGGGCTGCACGGTGTACGCGAAGGAAAGCACTAGCGGCCGCGTCCTCTCCAGCGTCGCGCGGCGGGTTAGGTTGGCGGTCAGGTTATCGTCGGCGGTCGGTTCGCCGATAGAGACCAGCAGGACCGGGCGCCCGGAGACATTGACCCTCTCATCGAAGCGGACCTCTATCTCGATCCGGTCGCCCGCCACATACATATCGTCTTCACCCGGGTCCGACACAATTTCCAGGCCGGGTTGTTGGGGCTCGGGTGCGACGCCATCGACCTTGCGATCGTCCAAGGTGTCTTCGATCAGCAGGTCGTCTGGGGGGTTCCCGGCAAGGTCACGGATTGTCCCGCCCGCGAGACCCGTTATCGACACGCTGTCGCCCTGATCGCCGTCCTGCACCGTATACCGGAAGATCAGTGTGTCCGTGCCGTCGCCGCGGACGAGGACGCCTCTTCGAACAACGTCGCCGATACGCAGCGTTAGCCGCAAGTCGGGATCGTGCTCGACCTGGACCGGCTCGTTGAACAGGACCGCGATCTCGATCGACTCGCCGGCCGAGTAGGTGTTGCCGCGGCGCGGCGTCGAGCGCTCCTCAAGGGGCGGGTCGCGAAGGTGGGGTATCACGCCGTCCACAACATGATCCGACCGAGGGAGCGCCATGACCGTGCGGTCCACTGGCCAACCGAGGCCGTCGACGAGGCGCCCGCTTCCCACGAGCGCGTTGGCGGCATAGCCGACGCCGTCCTCGTCCTGGTCGTCCCGTTCGACCTCGTACTCGAATTTCAGCGTGTCCGTGCCGTTGCCGTCGGCATCCGCGAAGCCGACTTCTTTGATCGTGTTTCCTATCCTGAGACGGAACATTACGGGCTTTGGCTCATCGTCCTCTTCGGCGTGCACGTGGCCGCTGAAGCGCACCTCCAGCTCGATCAACTCGTCGATTCCGTAAGGCGGCGGCTCGTCGGAGGTGACGTCCACGCGCGTGACGCGCACGGTAGGCAGGCTGCCGTCCACCCGATGCGACCGCTGCTCCGCCAGGGCCGAGTGCTTGTCGTCCCACAGGTTTCCGGCCGAGTCCCGGATGGCTTCGGCGGGTTCTACCGCATTCTCCGCGATGGATATCCCGTCCTCGTCGAGGTCAGCGCCCTGGTCGCCGTCAGCGTCCTTCACCACATAGCGGAAGACCAGGGCGGAGCTGCCGCTACCGGCGTCGTAGGTCGCCAAGCGCTCGAAGGGAGCTTCGCGGGTGCCGACCTGCAACTTCAGCATCGGCTCGCCAGAAACGCGCACGGTTTCGCGGAAACGGAGTTCGACAAGGATGGACTCGCCGCGACGGTAGATGCCGCCCGCGCGCGGATTCGACACGATGCGCAGGGAAGGATTGGCCGGTGGGACGCCGTCCACCGCATGTCCCGACTGATCGGGTACCCGCGGTAGATCGCGAACCGCTTCGTTGCCTGCGTCGTCCGTGATGGTTCCCGAAAGTGCTCCGGTCGTCACGGACACCCCGTTGGGGTCCTCATCAACCTGGTCATCCTGGTTCACCGTGTAACGAAAGACCAACGTCTGCGGCGGATCGGTACCCTCGAGCGACATGTCACGGGATTCCGTTCCAACCGTCAGTTTCAGTGTCGTATCGCTGGTGGCGGTGACCAACTCATCGAAGGTGACCGAGACTTCGACCTTTTCCCCGATGCCGTACACCCGATCCGGTCCGGGGTTGGAGGTCAACCGAACACTCTCGACTCTCGGCTTCTTCGCATCGACCCTTTGGTCATGGTCCCGGGCAATCGCAGTGACGGTCCGGTCCACCGGGACTGGAGGGTCCCCAGACACGATCCTCCCACCCCTGAGTGCATCCGAGCCGTAGCTGACGCCGTCGTCGTCCGCGTCTCCATCGACCACGGTATAGTTGAAGCGCAGTTCAGTATCGGTGCTGGCATCTCTATCGTAGGTCATGTTGCGCGCGCTGCGACCCACCGTGAGCGAGAATGTGGGAGTGCCCGTCACCGTGACCAACTCGCCGCCAAACGTAACCGTGATACCGATCACGTCTTCCTCGGTGTAGTACTCGCCCGGGCGGTTTTCCACGAAGCTGGCCTCTGCCCCGAAGGCCGACGTCGCTCCGAACGTCAACGCCAGACTAAACCCGAACGCTGCGCGCCTGCCGCGATGTCCGGCAATGGAATGCGGGGCGCTGGCGACCCCCGGGCCGACCGGCGGCCTGTTTGGCCGTACGCCGGCGGTCATCTTCGGTCCACCCGCTCGACGCCGTGGTCGGCGCACGTACGGTCGATTCCCCGCATCGGGGACGTTCTCCCGGGCATCGGCCGACGCGAGTTCGCCGGCCAGGCCGACGGAAGCAACGCTGGGACATCCATGATCTCCCGGTCGACTCCCGCTCGTGCGAGTCCCGCGTCGTCAGCGCATTGTCTGTTGACAATCATCGTCCATCCCCCGTCCGCGCCAGCGGCCCGGAGCGAGGATCACTTCCTCAAAGGGCCTTCGAGCAACCGGTCGAACCGACCCGTTGCAGGCCACCTTCCCCAAGGGACGGGCGAGCCTAGCACGAAATATTTTCAATGTGCACAACGCCTTGCGGCGTCTGGACGATGCCGCAAGGCGTTTTCAACGTTGCGGTCGTCGTGCCGGACGACGGCCGCGCGACCTGCTTTGCGGCGATTTCACATTGGACGCTGACGACACTGCGGCGGTCGATCTGGCGGCGCAAGGGGCAGGCTTGGCGAGCTGGATGGTCCAGTTCGCCGAGTCGTCGTTCCGGCTTTCCGACCGATTTCCCGGGAGTCTCGCGGGCGTCCGGACCGGCGTAGCTGTCAGCGGTTCTGACCGGAGCGATTCGAAGCGGGCGGCGTTCGGAAACGAGGCAGGCGAAAACGGGAAGCGAAGCCTCGCCGGGCTGATTGCCACGGGGTGTGGTTGCGAGCAGCGACACGTTCACCGGGCGGCCATCCCGTATCCGGGCCGTGGCCCGCCGCCGCTCGGCGCAGTTCAAGCGAGTCGGCGGAACGTGGGCGTGCGCGGATTTTGGTGCCGAACGTCCTACAAGTGGTGTTCGGGAAGGCCCAGCGACAGCGGCGCCACTTGTTCAGCCAATCATGCCGCAGCGGCCGCCATCCGGTCGGACTAGCGCCGGAAGGCCAGGCGGAGGAACGCGCGCGTTAGCGGAAGGGCGAAGACGCTGGCGAGAGTCTTCCCGAAAACGCCCTGCGGTGGCGTCGAGTCGCGGTGGATGCGCAGGCCGATCGCCGCAGCGCGTCGCGCAGCACCCGGATTGCGGGTTTGGAATCCGCAGGCGGGCCGGGATATCGCCGGCGAAGTGCCGGCAGACAGCGCTCAAGTTCGCCGGCCGAGTCGCCGGGACCGTGCGCGCTGGTGGTGGCGGCGCCCGAGGCCGTGATGCAGCCCGCAACGCGGGAAGGGTCTGTCGGCGTGCGGGCAAGAAGCCAGCCGCATTCCGCGGCGCCTGGCTTGGTGGCGTGCCGCATTGGCTGCCTGGCTACCGGGCCGCGGGGCGCGCAACCCTTTCGCGCGGTATGAACATAGCTCCGGCCCCTCTTCGATGGATCCGCACGAGTGTCGCCCGGGTGATGGAGCGAGAAACCTGCTCCGGATGCGTATGCCGCGATTGCATCGCCGGTTGGACAGATTCATTGGCGCGCGACATGGTTCGTTGCCGCGATGGAGCAAAAAGGCGCTGGTTTCGATGGGCTGCGGCGCGAAGCGCGGGCCGCGTTGACTCAAGGACTCGGGCCACCGATTCGGCGCTGCTGGCCGACGGCGCCTCGTGGCCCTTCAGGCCGTCCGCTCCCTTTGGTCGGCAGGCGCTCGGGCTGCAGAACGCCGCGCCGCGACGGCAACGGCAAGGCCGGGGCCGCCCTTCGCGCGGACGGGTCCGACCGCTTGACGGTCGCCGAACAGGCTCGTGCGCCGAAGCCAACCTATCGCCCGAACGGTTTGGTTGGCGAACCGCTATCGATTAACATACGAAAGACGATGGCGAGCGGCGCGCAAGTTCCGCCAGCTCGCATTTCGACAATATCTCTATCCATCGCGAAACATCCGCCTCGCGCGGATGGCGGGCGAGAAACGACGGGGAACGGGAAGACGTGGGCCACAACAAGACCAGGCTTCGCCCGGAGCCGGAGCGGCGCCGGTCAAATCTCCGACAATCCATTCGAGGCTCCGCCGCCGTCGAGTTCGTGGTGCTCGTGCCGTTCGTTCTGGTGCTGGCCGCGGCCGTGTGGGATCTGCGCGTTTTCGCCGCCCACCGCACCGACGTCGCGCGCGAGATGTCCGTGATCGCCCAACTGGTCGCGGGCGGCGCCGACTGGTCGAGCGTGACTTCGGTCAATCACGTGATCGGCGCGGCGGCGGCCAGGCTCGGGGAGACGAGCGCGGGCGTCCTGCACGTCGCGCTCGTCACGCGCGGGACATCCCGCCACGACGGATCGGCCTGCGTGAACGACAGCGCTTGGTGCGGCCCGGTGGTGACCAGGACATTCTATGATCGGGCGTTCCCCTCCGGCCGGGGCGATTGCGCGCACGTCGCGAGAGCCCTGCCGAACGCTGGCCAGGCGTTCGCGGCGACCGCGACGGTGCTGCCGAACGAAGACGCCGATCCGGACGGAAGCGGGCCCCTGACGGCGCCCGCCGTCGACCAATGGGTCAGCCGCAACCTCCGCCCACAGGAGTGGTGGGTCGTGGTGGATACCTGCTCGCACTTCGGCGGCGGGCCGCGCTCGCGGCGGATCGGGGGCCGATTCACGCAGATGGGCCTGGCGTCGCTGGACGTGTCCCCGGTGATGACGAGGCGCTCGGTGTGGACTTCGGTCGGCGACCTGAGCGAGTGCGGCTGGTGCACCGCGGCCGCGACTCCGCCCAGTTCATGATCGGCGGTCCCGACGAGGCGGCGGTCGGCCGGAAATCGCTCCCGGGGCTCCGGCGGCGGCGGTTTTTGGCTGCGTTCGTCCGATCCCGGAAGGGCGGCGCCATGATCATCGGCGGATCCCTCGCGATGCTCCTGATGGCCACCGTCGGCGGGCTCGTGGTCAACCACGCCTGGAGGGAAGCGCAGCAGGAGGAGATCCGGACCGCGCTGCGCGCCGCCGTGGGCGCGTCCTCGCACCTCCTGCGCGGCGACGTGGTGGCCGCCGAGGGGGCCATAAAGGAGCGCGTCGCGGGATTCATGCGGGGCTTGCTGGACCGGCTGACGATTTCCAAGGACGACGTTTCCATCGTTCACAACGCGGCGATGAACCAGACCACGATCTCGATCGGGCGAAACGCCACCTACGCGTTCGCGAGCCTCTGGGCTCTCGGCGGCGGCGGGAATCCGTCGCCGGTGCGGGAGGAGGTAACGGTGGAGTTCACCATGAGCGAGTTCGAATTCGCGCTCGCCCTGGACGTGTCCATATCCATGGGAGAGACGCCAAGCGGCTGGACTGTCTCCCGGCTGGACGTGCTGAAGCAGGCGGTCGCCACTGTCGCGACCACCGTCGAGGCCATCTCGAAAACGAATCCCGGCGCGATCAGTCTTTCCATAGTGCCCTTCGCGAACGTGGTAAACGTGGCGGATACGTCGGGGACGCAAAAAACGGCTGCCAAGGAGCGATATGTGCGCATGCTCGCGGGCGCCGATTACAGCACGCAAACGGCGCGGGACAGCGAAGGGCACTGGGTCGACACCTTCCACGCCTATGGCTCGGGCAGCAACATGGGGCCATTGGCGTCGCGCAGTCTGCCCGACTTCCTCGACATCGGCGACTGGAACCTGCACCGGCCGGGCACCGAGAACATCTCCGCGCAGGCGCCCGGCATCGGCACATGGAGTTTCGAGGGAGAAGACTTCTGGAACGGTTGCGTGATGGCGAGGTGGGGAGCGTACTGGGATCCCGACGCCAGGCCCACGATCTGGGATCCCGGGGATGCCGGCAACTGGCCGGCGATAACCGACGTGGACGGCTGGGAACCCGGATCGCCCCGCCTGCGGGATTTGCCGCTGCACTTCTCCGACGCGCCGCCGGACGCGAACGACCCGAACACGCGGTTCACCGCGTATTCGTGGCCCGACGCGCGCATTCACGGAATGGCGGACGGCAGGCTGGCCGATGTGATGCGGAGAACGATTGATCGCGCCGCGTATCTGCGGCCCAACGGCGTGGTGTCCGACAATCACTGGCATCTGCGCGCGACGGACCGGGGCGGGAGCCTCTATTGCCCCGAAGCGTCCATCGTGCCGCTGACGGACGATCCGGACGCGCTGCGGGTGGTGCAGGACTACGATGTCGTGCAGACGACGCCATCGATCCGTCAGGGCCAGACCTATCTGCATCTCGGCATCGTGTGGGGATTGCGCCTCCTTTCCCCGCTCTGGCGCGACGTGTGGAAGACCAGGAGCACGGCGGCGGGCGAGGATCTGCCGCGCGTGCCGTGCGGCGCCGGCGTGGCCGCGCGCGGCTGCTCGCGGCTCGTGAGCAAGGAAATCGTGATCGTGTCGGACGGCGCCAATGTCGGCGGCAACACTCAGGTGGGCCGCTCATTCTACCGCGGGCCGCCCCCGGACAGGCTTCGCTACGCGCCGGGCGCGGCCATCACCGCCAACCCGGATTCTTTCGGCGACCACGGGAGGTGCCATACAGATGTCGTCAACGCGACCAGCCGCGCCATCCGACTGGTTGGATCCGCTCCCGACCCCGCAACGTTCGCGGACAGTTTCGATATCGGGGCGGACGGGACATTCACTGTCGAGGGCCTGTCGAGGGTGCTCGACGGCTTCCAGGCCACTCACCCGGTCTTGCGAAGCCTCGATCCAGTGTCGGATCAGGCGGTCATCGATACTGCGCGAACGCTCTGGCGCGACGCGCTGCAAGGCATGACGCCCTGGCAACTGTTTCGCGGCCACGACCGCGACTCGCCCATCAGCGGCACGGATGCGGTAGATGTGCTGATGGCCCCGGCGAATCATTTCGGCTTCACTGGCCGGCCCGTGCACAACTGGCACTACTGCCGACCGCACATGGTGTTCGGCGCGTACGGCCGGCTCAATGAGGTGGTGAACATCGGGGACGGCCCGCCCGTGCCCAATGTGGCGCCTTTTTCGTTTACCCACCGTGGCTACCCGACGACCCAGGATGGCGCCGGGCGGCAGCACTTTACCCACCGTGATCTCCTCGGGCACAGGCTCGACGACTGGTTTCTGGAATCCTGCCGTATCGCCGGGGAGCGGGGCGTGCGCATCCACGCGATCTACATCGGCGGTCGAGGCACTTGGACCCAAAGGAACACCATCAGGCTTCTGGAAGACTGCGTGGACCGGGGCCACTTGGGCAATCGATCCGTCGACGAGGTGCACGTCACGCCGACGGCGCAAGAGCTTCAGGACGCGATCAACAGCATTATCGCGATCCGTCGGAACTTGCGGTATCTCTAGCGACGCCGCGCAATCTGCCGGCGCCATAATCCCGTGGATCACCCGCGGCGCGACACAGCATTTCCCGTTGTCGATTGCCTCTCTGGCCGACTATCGGCGAGGCGGTCGCGAGCGCGGCGCGGGCTTCGGAGGAAATGCCCGGGAAACCCGCCTGGCCCATTCCGGCACGGGATGCGCTTGCGGCGGCCACGGCAGGCCCC
This sequence comes from Candidatus Azotimanducaceae bacterium, assembly GCA_965203615.1. GTDB lineage: Bacteria > Pseudomonadota > Gammaproteobacteria > Pseudomonadales > Azotimanducaceae > VXNE01. The sequence goes on along the minus strand of OZ241900.1, from coordinate 600,955 downwards.
GCCGGTCGGCGTGGTTCCTGGCCTCGCCGCGGGCGACATTCTCATTCGCGTAGCCGGAATTACGCGCCGCCTGTTTCCATGTCAGGCCGCTCGCCTTGGCGAGATAGGCGGCGTGCCGCTTGGTCGAGGACGGTGTTTCGTCCCGTCGGCCGGCGCCGCACGAACCCCTGTTCGGTGCTCTCGTACCCATGTCGCATCTTCCCTTGCTGTCGTCGCCTCGGGATTGTCGCCCGCGGCGCGTGCGAAGGTTATCATCGACGATATTCGGTTGCCGAACGGCCAACAAAGCGATGGAGTGCGAAATCGGCATTTGGGCATCGGACGATAGCCGGCGCTCGGCCGTCACCTGCGACGGGTACTCCGTTGGACACGCGGATCGGTTTCGCACTAGTCTCTTGTCTGGCCGGGGCGGGAACCGTTCTCGCCGCGGCGGCAAAAGGTTCCGGCGTCGGCCGGGCGCGATCAGGAAGATGTCCTCGAGCTGTCCCGTGGCCAGACTATTGTTAATTTCCGGGGAAGAGACTCTGTCGGTCAGGGCCGACGCCGTTCCCTTGTTTCGCGGGGCCGCAATTCGCGGCCCGGAGCCCCCGGCCCCATGCCTCACGCCGGGGGCTCACCTTTTCGCCAGCGGGGAGCCGAGCGTGGAGACTCGCGAAGCGGATGCTTGATGTCCCCTATCTCGCTTTTCTTGTTCGGAGTCGGGTTGGCGCTTCTGTCGGCCGATCGATGCGGGTGTGCGTTTTGAGGGGCGCGGTCGGTCTGCCCGCGCGTCTTCGGCGCTGGATCGCCGTCGCCTGCGCGCTGATCGTCTGCGGGTGCGGGGGCGGCGGAGGGAGCGCGCCGACACCTGACGCGGTTCAACCTCCGGCTGCTCCCGATCCGCCTCCACCTCCGCCTCCCCCTCCGCCTCCCCCCGCGAGCTCCGGAGCGACGCGGTGCGAGGACGGTCGCGCGGGCGACTTCGCGTGTTCGGGCATCTCTCTGGTCGGCAGGATGGAACTGGACGAGATGGAGGGAAAGGCGGGCAACGACATCTGGGGATGGACCGACGCGGCGGGCGGCGCCGAGTACGCGCTGATGGGCATGAGCGATGGCGTGGCGTTCGTCGACGTCTCCGGCCCGGAGAGTCCGGTGTTTCTCGGACGGCTGCCGACCCGGACGGGGGAGTCCCACTGGCGCGACATCAAGGTCCACCGGGATCATGCGTACATCGTCGCGGACGGCGCCGGCGACCACGGCATGCAGGTGTTCGATCTCGGCCGTCTGCGCGGGCTGTCGGGATCTCGGGAGTTCTCCGCCGACGCCGTGTACGGAGATTTCGGTCACGCGCACAACCTGGCGATCAACGAGGAGACCGGCTATGCGTACGCCGTAAGCACGGACACGTGCGGCGGGGGCCTGCACATGGTCGACATCGGAACGCCGATCAATCCGATGTTCGCGGGCTGCCACGCGCCGGAGAACAGGACCCACGACACGCAATGCGTCGTCTACCGCGGGCCCGACGCCGAGCACCGCGGCCGCGAGATCTGCGTGAGTTCGAACGAGAATCATGTCGAGGTGGTGGACGTCACGGACAAGTCGGCGCCGCTGACGTTGTCGACGCTGACCTACCCGGACATGCGGTATGCGCATCAAGGATGGCTGACGGAGGACCATGCGTTCTTTCTGCTTGGGGACGAGCTGGACGAGTCGGACCTCGGTCGGTCCACGCGGACGCACGTTTTCGACGTGTCGGATCTGGACGCGCCGGCGCACCTGTACGCGCACGACCTTGGAACCCGCGCCACGGACCACAACCTTTACGTGCTGGGCGATCGCGTGTTCGAGGCGAACTATGCGTCTGGCCTGCGCGTTCTCGAGTTCGGCGACCTGAGGGAGGGGGAAATCGAAGAAATCGCCTACTTCGACACGCACCCGAACGGCGACGGGCCGGCGTTCGAGGGCGCGTGGGGCGTGTATCCCTACCTGCCTTCCGGAACCGTCCTGGTCAGCGACATCGGCAATGGGCTGTTCGTGCTCCGAATGGAGTGACGCTCGTTCGCGGAAAGAGGGCGGTGCCAGGTTCCGCTCGACGGCACATGGCGTGCCGGCCATCCGCAATCGACCTTCCAGGGGCTCGACTCGTCGCGGCTGCCGTTGCCGAAACGTGGCTACCGGAGCCTCGATATGACCAGCCTGTGTTCGCGGCAACGGTGGCATTTGCCCGGTTCGCGGCTATAGCCGTATAGCCTGGCGAGTTCTCGCGTTCGGGTGCTGGCGTGCGTCGGGCCCTTGAGGCCAAGCATCTCGGTCAGGCAGCGGTCGCATATGGCGTTCGGTTCCATTGCGGCGACGATGGCGGCAATCTGGGCGCGGACGGTGACTCGGCGACTAGGCGTATGAACGTCGCCAGCCACTAGACCCACTTCCGCCAGTCGCCGAGCGATTTGGGGTACGCGAACGGCTGGCTCCATCGACCGCGTTCGCGCGTGTCGCGCGGCAGGTCGTCGTGGAATCGGTCCCAGCGCACCGCGACCGGCAGGTCCAGTGCCTTTGCGACCGCTCTTGCGCGGCGTTCCGCCCGCGCGAACAGGATCTGGTCTTCCTTGAGTTCGAGAGCCGCGTCTCCGGATGTGGGCTCGGCGGCGGATTCCTCGTGCCCCGTTAGCACGAGGTCATAGACGGCATTGCGCTGCAGGGCGCCGGATCCCATCATGGACTCGGGGCGCAACTCCACCCGGCCGGCCGCGAAATTCCTGGCGCTTCTCCACAACGGCACTCCCGCGAGCCGCCAGACGACGCGAACCTGTTCGCCGCCGGCGTCGACATCGAGGCGCTTGCCGCTCGTGAGATAGACCGCCACCACCAGGCCAAGCAGGCCCGCGAGCGCGAGCCCGCCGGATTGCCAATCGAGCCCGATCCCCTGGCGGATCGCCAGGATCGAAAGCCCCCAAATCAACAGCGAGCCCAGCTGCATGACCTGGCTTTTCGGGTAGAAGCGTTTCATGCCTTGCCCTCGAAATCCTTGATGTCACCTGGTCCGCCGGTTGATTCGGTCCGTGCCGAGTATCGTGAGCCGGCACGCCGCGTCGGCCCGCGAATCATAGCGGACTGCGATATGCGGGTTGGACCGCACCGCCATCAAGGGGTAAAGACGCAACAGCAGGGCGCCGTCGCCGGGGAGTTTGTGTGCCGGCGCTCAACCACCGCAGGAAATCTTGCAACTCAAAGGTGCTTTGCCGGTCGATTAGGTGACCTTGCTTTTGACGGTACCCACCCCCGTCGTCATTTCGTCGCTCAGGTCTTTGAACAGTTGATCGAATGCGTCGCCCAGAAACCCCGCGGCAAGAGCTACGGCGGCGATTATCGCCACGACCATGAGCGCGTATTCGACCGTGGATACGCCTCGAAGGTCGGCGACAAAGGCTGTGAGTTTGGCCGCGATGGTGGAGGCGTGCTTGGAAATCAATTCCATCGTTTCAGTCCTTTAGTGCTGGTGGATTGATTGGGCTTGATGCCCGTTTCCGGCGATCGCGGGCGACTGCGTCCTTCGCATGCCACCCCGTCCTTGTCGAGGTCGCGCATGTACGGGTACGCGGCGTGCTCCCTCGGTGCCGGCGCGATGCCGTGGCGCCTCGCTTCCCGGCACGAGATCCTGCTGTTGCGGTTGTCGTCGTAGCGCTGCAGCGCCGGCACGGGGTTGGCCGCGCGCCGCAGCCGCCGGTCGTCCGCCGCCTTGCGCACGAGGTACGCCCCTCCCGCGATCAGCGCCGCCACCACGAGCAGCGACTCGGCGCTCGCGCCGCCTCCTTGATGGCAGTGCTGGGCATCCGGACCGTCGCGGCAGCCGTCCTCGTCCGCGGGTCCGGGATTGGCATGCCCGGTTGAGGTGCTGAACCAGAGTGCCGCCGCGAGGCAGATGATTTTCTTCATGCGCAATGTTCCTCCTTCGCCCTATCCGTTGACGAATCCGCGCGTCGTGCGGCGGACTCGTGTGCGCCGATGTTCGCGGCGCACCCTTCCGCCGCCGAGTCCGGGGCGTCCGCCGGAACCCCGATTCGGCGCTTTGGCTGCGCGAGCGGCTCCAGCTTGACCGCCAGCGGATTCGGTCGGCGGGAATGCGCCGCGCCGCCGCGGGAGTCGACCACCGCACCGATGATGCCGATCGGCCCCAGGAAGTAGTTCCCGGCCATGCCCGTCGCGCCGGTCGCGTCGACGCTGGTAATCACGGTCGCCTCGACGGATTCGTAGCCCGCCTTGTCGATGGTCACGACGATATCGCCCCGACGCCTCACGAGCACGGCGCATGGCGTCGTGCACTGCATTCCGTTGGACAGGCGCGCCGTCGCCCCCGCCGGATCGGTCTCGATCACCAAGGCTTCGACGGTGCCCCTCGTGATCGTCGCGCAACCCGCCGCCGTCGCGGCGACCAAGGCGACCGCGATCCGATTCGTTCGGCTCATCCTTCGTGTCACTCCGCGAGCTGGGGACCGCTTCGGCCTAAGTCTAGCACGGGCGCGGCTGACCCTTGGGCGGCGGGACGATGCGCAACCGCATGGCGCACCTGCGGTGGTGGGCGAAGAAGGTCGGCAAGCCCGGCGTTGTGCGCAGGGACAACGCGAGCTAAGGGATCGGTACGGACGCGTCCCGATGGGCGCCTCGGGACTGACGGCATCGGCGCCGGCTCAGGAGTCGGCATCGGCGATCTCGGGCAGGCCGTGCTTGGCGAAAGGGTCGTTCAGGGCCTCGCCGAGCAGCGCCTGGATGGTGGTGTCGCCGTCGGCCGCGAGGCGCCGTAGCTGGCGGCGCACCGCCGGCGCGAAGTAGCCGGTGAAGCTGATCTTGCCGACGCGGCCGGGCTGCGTGGCGCGGCGTACCGACGCGGTTGCGGCGTCCTCCTTGGGCCTCGCCGGCATTCGCGGCGCGGCTCTTCGACCGGCTTGGTCGAGGAGGGCTTGGCGCAGGTCAGGGGGCTTGCCGGGCATGGAAGTCGGGCTCGCTTGAAGTGGACTTGCGATCTTCCCCGCGGTGGGACAGGTCGGATTGTCCGCCTGTCGGCAAGTCGGCTCGCCGGAAAGCGGGCAAGCCGACGAGTCGGCGGATGGACTGGTAGACCGCGGCGATCTCGGCGGCCGCCTCGAGGATCCGGCCGAGCCGAGGCGGCTGGGCGCCGACGACGACGGGGAGTTCCGAGTCGTGGCGATCGCCCCAGCTCGTCGCCGACGCCTGCGGATCGAGGTCGACGACGGCGGCGGCGAAACGATCCCGGACGGCAGCGCAGGCGATGGCTAGGCAGAGCGTGGTCTTCCCGGCGCCGCCTTCCTGCGCGACGAGCGGGGCCGGGCCACAGGCGAAGCCGAAGGCTGCGGCTGTGGGGCACTTTCATGCGAGTGGACTGTCCGGCTGCCCTGGGAGTGGAACAGTCTACGAGCGAGCTTGGCGGGCCGGCAAACGGAAAAGTGTTATCGGGACGCTAATCCCGGCCGACGCGGGGCGGAGCGGTGTTGGATTTCCGGGTTGCCGGACAGTCGTAATCCTCACGGCTGCATGAGCGCCCTCCGACCGTTGGGGATGGGCGGGGAGTTTTCTCCGGGGGCCCGTCTTGGCGCGAGGTTCAAAACGGGACATCGACCGACGCTGGCCGGCCCGCCGCGGATGGGGATGTCATGAGTCCGGCGCTTGGCAGGTGGTTGCGCGATCTGCTGCGCGGGCGCGGAATCATGGCTGCCGACTGCCAGAACCGACGCGAATGTAGAATGTCAAAACGAAACGGTGGGAGTCGCTTTGCTCGGCAACGATCCGGGCCTGCGGCGAACCTTTTGCGGATTGGGAGCCCGACCGGAGGAGCACTATGATGGCCGAAGAAAAATACCACCTCGCCGCGCGGACAATTCACTGGATCATGGCGCTCGGTTTCGTATTCATGTGGGGCTGCGGCTACGCGATGACGACCCTCGTCGATGACGACTCGCCGCTGGAGGAGTTCCTGTTCGACCTGCACATATCCGTCGGGGTGACGCTGCTCGCCCTGCTCGCCGCGCGCATCGGCGTTCGGCTGGCCTTTCCGCCGCCGCCGCTGCCGGACACGATCCGGGGGATCGAGCGCGCCGCGGCGCATGTGGGACACGCGGCGCTGTACGCGCTTCCGGCCTTGGTCATGGTGGCCGGCTGGGCGGAGACGAACTTCGGCGGCCATGCGGCGCACTGGTTCGGCGTTGAGATGCCCACGGTATTTCCCGAGACGGGAGAGGATGCGCAGAGCCTGGCCGAGGACGTCCACAAGTGGCTCGCGTACACGATGCTGGCCGTCGCCGTCGGCCATGTCGCGGCGGCCTATAAGCATCGCTGGTTCGACGGCCACGACGTTATCCGCCGCATGACCTTCGGCTCGGGTTAGCGCGGCGTGTCCGGGGGCGATGGCGGCAGGAACAAGAAGAACATGCTCGGCTTTGGTGCCGAAGGCTTCCAGTCCAACGCGGGGGCGCCTCGATTCCTGGGGGCTCGTGATTTTGTACGGGGAACACGGGGACGGCCAAGAGATCGCGCGGCCGCGGGTCTCTGTCCGAGAGGCCGCGAGTAGTCGTGTCGGGTTCTGTGTCCGACGACAAATTGGGCTATTCTCCGTCACGATAGGCACCTGCGGCGTTCGTTGGGGCCGGATACGGCGGGAGCCCGAATTGGACTCCGGCCAAGCTACGAGTCCGACATCTAGAAGGGGGAGGAATGACTGTTCAAATCCCGAGGGTCATGGCGCTGTGCTGCGCGGTTATGGTTGCAACGCCGGAGACGGCTCAAGAGATCTCCGGGACTGGAGTCGAGACGCAAGCTCCGACCGTGGAAGAGGTGCTCGTGACGGCCCAGCGTACCGAGGAGAGCATCCTGGACGTGCCGATCGCGGTCACGGCGCTGACCGACGACGTGATCGAAGAGCGCCAGATCATCAATCCCTCCGATCTGCAGTTGAACGCGCCGAACGTCTCGTTCGGAGCGACGAACTTCGGCGGCTCGAACTTCAGCATCCGCGGCATCGGACAGCTTGTGGTTTCGCGCAGCGGCGAGACGGGGGTGTCTTCGCACGTCAACGAGATCGCGGTCGCCACCAATCTGAACGCGATCGAGTTCTTCGATTTGGAGCGCATCGAGATCCTGCGCGGACCGCAGGGGACGCTGTTCGGCCGCAACGCCACGGGCGGCGCGCTGAACGTAGTGACGAAAATGCCCTCGCCGGACCGTTTCGCCGGCTTTGCCGACGTGGAGCTGGGCAGCTTCTCCCACAGGCGCGCGAAAGGCGCGATCAACGTGCCGCTGACGGGGGACATCGCGGCCCGCGTCTCCGGATTCAAGCTCGAGCGCGACGGCTATATCGAGAATCTGGCGCACGGCCAGACGGACAGCGCCGGCCGGGCGATTCCGGGCATAGACGAAAATGTCGACGGCCGCGACCTCTGGGCGACGCGAGCGACGCTGTTCTGGAACATGTCCGCCCGGGCGAGCGCATGGATTCAGTACAGCGTGTTCCGGGAGGACGACGACCGGGTCCAGATCACCAACCAGGTGTGCAAGCGCAACAGTCTGCCGACGACCGGATGCCTGCCCGACGAGATCGGTTGGGACACGCCGCATCTGGGGGCGACCACCGGCGGGATATTCGGCGCGGGCGCCGGGGCGCTTCCCGCCGGGGCCGACGGCTCGGACCCGCGAATGTACGACTACCCCCGCCCGGCGCTCGGCAGCTTCAGGGAGGTGCATACGGACTTCGAGCCGGTGTTCGTGTCGGAGGAAGACCTTTGGACGTTCCTCTTCCACTACGGCTTCGACAACATGGAATTCACCCTCGTCGGGGCGCTGCGGGACTACGAACAGGTCATACGCCAGGACTACCAGATCGACGTCGGGCCGCGGCTGGCCGCCACGCCGCTCAATCCGGCTGGCGCCTGGCCGATCTCCGAACCGGCGGGCGGGGCGGGCGCGGAGTGGCTCTCGACCACCTGCAACATGGCGCAAGGAACGTCGGGCGTGTTCGGCGGCTGCGTCCTGCCGACGGATCAGACCCGCAGCTTCAGCTATTTCCAGGCAGACACGAAAGGTCGGTACCGGACGGTGGAGGCGAAGGTGCACTCCGATTTCGGCGGCGCGTTCAACTTCCTGCTCGGCGCCGTCCGCCACGAGGAGAACAGCCAGGGGGGCTACTACGTCCTCGCCAACACGCTGGATCTGGTCAGCCTTTACGGTTCTCCGGCGCTGGGCTCGCCGCCGCTCTATCCGGGGTTCTTTTTCAACGCGAACAACCCGGAGGACGGCGGTCCTCCGCAGGACGGCCAGGCGGCTTTCGGCGAGATCTACTACAACGCGACGGACAGGCTGAAGTTCACGGCGGGGCTGCGCTTCAACGAGGACACCAAGCTGGTCAGCGATTCGAGCGTGCTGTTCAACTCGGTGAACGTGAGCGCGGCTTTCGACGGGCTGCTCGGTACGACGCCCATTTGGCTGCGCAGCGGGCTGTTCGGGGAAATGGTCGCGATGGCCCTCGATCCGACCGCGCGTCTGAGCGAGGCTTCGACGCGAATGCTGGAGTTTCACGACGCCGCGGGCGTGTACGCGTCCAATTCTCCGGCGGCCATCGGTTCGATGGCGGCGTTCGGCGCCGCCGAGGGCATTGGAGGGCAGGTGGCTGCGGGGCTGCTGCCGATCGAGCTGGTGCCGCAGGCCATCGCGGCGCTGCCGCTGCCGCCGATCTTTCAGGGCACCGTCGGTGCGCTGCTGTCGCGGAGTCCCGCGGCGATCGCCCGGGACGCGGGCATCGCCGCCGGGGCGCGGGCGTTCGCCGCCATCGCCGACGCGGTCGGTCCGGTGCCCGCGTTCGGAGAGACCCGGTTCGTCACGAACAGCCCGAGCCGCGCGCAATGGCGGGAGATGACGGGCCGCGCGGGATTCGACTACCGGCTCGGAGACGACTCCATGCTGTACGGCTTCTTCAGCCGCGGCTACAAGCCGGGCGGATTCAATCCCGCCATTCCCGAGGCGTTCCAGGAGACATCGCCTTTCACCTTCGCTCCGGAGAAGGTCGACGCTTTCGAGATCGGCGTCAAGAGCACGCTGATGGACGGCGGGCTGGCGATCAACAGCGCGCTGTTCGTGTACGACTACGCGGGCCTGCAGGTGACGCGAATCAAGAACAACACTTCGATCAACGAGAACATCGGGTCGAGCATCCGAGGGCTGGAACTCGAAGCGAATTGGCGTCCCCTCTTCATGCCCGGCCTGCTGGTGGATGTCACCTACAGCGCGCTGCGGGCTCATGTGAGGGACACCGCCTCGATCGATCCGATCAACAGAACCGGCGGCAACCCCGACTACATCGTGCTGAACAACATCGATCCAGGCTCCCTGACGGGCATCAACTTCATTGCGCGCGAGTCCCAGATCACGCCCGGGGTAGTCGCGGCTTTCGCGGAATCGTTGCCGGCGGCGACGCGGGCGCTCCTCGGCGGACGCGCGGCGACGGGCATTTTCCATCCCCCGAACGCTGCGGGCGTAGCGATTCCGGCATACTTTTCGCGGCGGTTCCTGGACGCGTTCGGCGTCGAAACGCTGGAGGGAATCCCGATCGACCTCGACGGCAACGACCTGCCGAACGCGCCGCGTCACACGTTCAGGCTGGGCCTGGCTCATACCTGGCTGATGGGGCCGACCGGATTGCTGACCCTGCGCTGGGACTACTACTGGCAGAGCAAGTCGTACGCTCGCGAATTCAATACGGTCGGCGATGAGATCGATGCCTGGAGCCAGCATAACCTGATGCTGGTGTACGACAGCGGGCGCGGCTGGTCCGCGAAGGCTTGGGCGCGAAATCTCCGGGACGACGAGAACGTGACGGGCAAGTACCTCACTTCGGACACATCGGGTTTCTTCCGCAACTACTTCCTCACGGAGCCGCGGATCTTCGGCATGTCTCTGAGGTACGAGTTGCGCTAGCCGATAGACGGTCGCCAAGAAGTGGAAGGGGCTCTCGGTTTGTCGGGACGATGTGAGCTAGTCGAGAAGCTCGCACTAGGCGACGGCGGGCAAGGCGGGAACAACTCCGCAAGGCCAACGGACACAAGGCGGGATACCACCGGCTCGAAGAGCCGGCGGCGGCGCTGGCCGCGCATGCCGACGAAAGAGACTCCGCAGGCACGTTGGTGATCATCCGAGCGCCCATGCTGAAACAGTTTCGGCGTGAACGCGCGCGATTCTTGTCGACCCCGTTGCGGCGAAAATCGCCTTCGCTCCTGTATCCGATGGACCATTTGGAGTATCGTCGTACCGGTCGCCGCCGAAAGGTTGTCCTCCCGTGTCTCACCTCGGGCCGAATCTCTGGATTCGCGCCGACGGCGGCGATTCGGGGGTCGGCTCCACCCCTCCGGGCCGACCTCCGACCAAGCGGGCTTTTTTGATTTCGACACGGGATCTACGGGGATGACTATGGGTGGCCGGCGCGAGACTGACGGGCGATGTTCTTCGAAGGCGACCGGCGAGCGTCGCTCCGAGGGCATCGCGCGGGAACCCGGGCGCGGCGACGATGGCGTCGAGGAGCGGTGGCCCGAAGGGCTTGCTCCGCCGAGCGGCATGCGGGCACTGGAGGCCAGCCGGCAGCATGCGCGACTCAGCCGCAAGTACATGCGGGAGGCGATCCTCGACCTGCTGGCGGTCGCCCCCCACCACGGGCTCCTGCTGCGGGAGATCACGGACGTGCTGGAACTGCCCCACCCCGGCGAGAGCGTGCCGTTCGACGCGACTGCGCTCGGGCACCTGGGCGAGTTGCGCAAAAGCGGCCGGGTGGCTCAGCCGGGCGGCAAGGGAACTGCTTGGAAGCTGACGCCAGACGAGCGGGCCCGGAAGGCCGCCCGGTGATCTCGATCCGCGAACCGTTCGGGGAGAGCCGCCGGGCAACGACTGTCGGAACGGGGCAAGGAGCACATGCGATGACGGGAACGAGGATGAGGGCAGTGTTGCTTGTCGGACTGGTCGCGTCCGTAGGCGCATTCGCGGCGGACGTCGACCGCCACCGGCAATTCATGACGGATGGCATCTACGATCCTGCGCTGCCGAACGCAGAGGCGTACAGGATCGTTCGGGAAGGGATCGAGAGCGATGATGCCGAAGCGGCCTATTTGACAGTGGCAGCGCTGACGCTTGTCGCCATGGTTGAGCGTCTTGCCGAACACGGGATCGATGACTGGTACCTTGCGGAAAGCGGAAAGGGGAGGATGCCGAGGCGCGACTACTCGAAGGTGCCCGGCCTCAAGGAGTTCTTGATCCGGTACTGGCGCGCGCACCACGAGGAAAACGGCTACGACGCGGACTTCGACAATAGCGATCGGACAGAAGAGCATGACGGCAGTATCGATTGGACTCATATCTCGAGGAGTTCGGCGTGGAGGGCCACGCTCGGAGTCCTATGCCGGTTCTATCCGGGCGATGCGGAAGTTCACGAACTGCTTTGGGAAGTCTCCGACAACGATTTGACCCCAAAGGAAACGTTGCGTTCGAAGCGGTTGTCCAGGAACGCGATGCGCGTTTTTTTTGTTTGTGCGGGCTGCCGGGGGTCCTCTCCCCGAAGCGGTGAGGGGCGGCGGGCTTTTGGCCGCTTCTCAACGCCGCACCCCGGCGGCTCGCCCCAAGGAGGAGAGGGCATGATGGAAGAACTGAACGCGGGACTCTAGCGGGCATGGTTTCAAGTGCGGCGACGTGTGCGGCGGACGGCTTGGCGCACGGCTATCGGGGTTGCTCTTGGAGTGCTGCTGGCTCAGAGCATCTTTCTGCTTTTGGGGTGGTGTTTCGGAGTTTGTGCGCGCGGCATCAGGATGATGATGAGTAGGGGCGTGTTGAAGCGACCGAGGATCACACATCGATGCGACCTGTTCTCGAATTGCTGCGAGACGGGTACTTGCGGGTTCCGTTCATACCCACAGAACTCCAAGCGAAACCAGGAGCGGCGTCGCTGCATGAGAGTGCGGCGGCGCTCGAACGGGTCCGTGAGCCGGTAGGCGGGTTCCCCCGCGGTCGCTATTGACGTGGGCCAGCGCAAGCTCGCAGACATCCCGCAGCGTCTCGGTGCTCCCGGCGGCGTTGGTTTTGGTGGTTCAGATCGGGAGCAGTACATCCAGGACGCCAGTGCCGGTCACGGCGTCCACAGGCGTGTCGTCGAGCCGGGGGAGCACGTAGTGGCACATCGTCGAGCGCGAGTTCTCCTCGTTACACTCTGCCGTTCTGTCCTCTGCACGAGTGCGAATGGGCGTAACGGTTCGGGCAATCCGGTATGTCGCCGTGCATCGGATCCCAGAAGGATTTCGCAGATATTGCTCTCCCGGTGCGGCGGATTCTCGAGGAAAGCCTTCGCGTCGAAGAAGCCGCAAAAGCCTCGGGGGTAAGCGCGCGAACCGCCTATAAGTGGTTGTCACGCTACCGGGCGCAGGCCGACTGGGACTGATGGATCGCTCCTCGCGACCGCATCGCTGCCCGCATCAGACCAGCGCCAACCGTGGCCCGAGATCGTGTGCGCGCGCATCGCTGAGGGACGCAAGTCAACCGTCGGAGGGAGTATTCGTCAGTTAGACCGTGAAGCCCGCTATTCGCATGCTCTGCGCGCTTTGGTGGCGACATGTCGTGAAACCGACCGTTTTCATTAGTGAAAAATTGATAAAACTACGGACGTAGTTAGCGCTATTTTTACAGCAAAACCGTTAACCTAATCTCCAAGGACGGGCGGATTGGGAGACCGGCTTGTCTAGCGGTGGAACGACAACGACGCGACCGCGTCGACGCGCACCGGACTTGGCCTGCATGGTGACGCTTGTGCTCGTTCTCTCGGGCTGCGGGAGCGGCGAGGCGGGCGACGGGCGGGCACCAGGGCCGGTTTCGCCGCCGCCGCAGCCCACGGGCCTGACCGCGGAGGCCGGCGACGGCGAGGTCCAGTTGTCGTGGACGGCGATCATGGCAGCCATCCGATGGGATTACCGGCAACGCGTCGGCGACGGCACTTGGGGCGCGTGGACGAGGGTTCCCGGCAGCGGCTCCGGGACGACGGGCCACACGGTGGCGGACCTCGAGAACGGCACGACGTATGGCTTCCAGGTGCGGGCGGTGAACGCGGGCGGCGAGGGTCCGGCGTCGGTCGAGGCAACGGCGACGCCCGTGACGCCGGCGGTTCCCGTTGAGATTCCCGACGAGAACCTGCGCCGGGTTCTGGAGCGGGCCCTCGGAAAGGCGCCCGGGGAGACGATCACGGATGTGGACCTGCGGACGTTGTCCGATCTCGGCGCCAAGCGTGAAGGGATCGTCGACCTGACGGGCCTCGAGCACGCCACCGGGCTTGAATGGGCGGATCTGTCCCACAACTCTCTCGTGGACCTCACTCCGCTGGAGGCGCTCGCCTCGCTGGAGCATCTGGACCTGTCTGAGAACCGGATATCGGACCTCCGGCCTCTCGCCGGACTAACGTCGCTCGAGCACCTCGGACTGTCGTACAACGACGTCGTCGACCTGCAGCCCCTGTCGGACCTCGAGGCGCTGACGCGGCTGGAACTGGGCCCGGAGGGCATCGGCCGCGGCGGGGAGAGCAGCAACCGCGTGGCGGACCCGTCGCCGCTGACGCGGCTGGAACTGGGCCAGGAGGGCATCGGCGACCGCAGGGAGAGCAGCAACCGCGTGGCGGACCTGTCGCCGCTGTCGGGGCTGGTGTCGCTGACGCACTTGGAGTTGTCCTTCAACGCGGTCACCGATATTTCACCTCTCGCCGGCGTGGCGTCACTCGAGCACCTGGGACTGACGTACAACGACGTGTCGGACCTGACGCCTCTGTCGGGACTTGGGTCGCTGACCCAACTGGAACTTGGCGGCAACCGGGTCTCGGATCTGACCTCGTTGTCGGGGCTCGTGTCGCTGACGCACGTGGAACTGTGGCGGAACTTGGTGGCGGACCTGTCGCCCCTTGGCGGGCTGACGTCCCTCGAGCATCTAGGTTTGGCGGTCAATGCCGTGGTCGATGTCCGACCGCTGGCGGAGCTCACGTCCCTGACGTATCTGCGGCTGCACGACAACTATATCGTGCACATCTCGGCGCTGGGCGGACTTCAGTCGCTGGAGGATCTGACTCTGGGGCGAAACTTGGTGTCCAAGGTGGAGCCGCTAGCAACGCTCACGTCACTGCGCCGCCTGAATCTTGCAAACCTGTGGGCAGTCGAGGATCTCTCGTTCGTGTCGGGGATGGAGGATCTTGAGGAACTCGATCTTACTGGCACATCCATCTCCGACCTGCGTCCGCTGGCGGCGCTTGGCAAACTGGAACGCCTTGCCATTAGCGAAACAGCGATCGACGATCTGTCGCCGCTCGAGAGTCTCGCATCGCTGCGAAGGCTGTCCATGGCAGGTCTTTCCGTCGACCTCGAACCCCTGGCCGAACTCACGTCGCTGGAGGAGATCTGGCAGACAGGCTTTCCAACCGATGATGAGATGCTGCCGAAGGTCGATATCGCGCCACTGGCAGGGTTGCGGAACCTGGGCGAGTTGGTGGCATCGCCGTCGCAAGGGGATCTGTCGCCGCTGGCCGGCCTCGCATCGCTTCAGAGGTTGCACCTCCACCAACCGGGCACGCCGTTCGAGAACCTGCAAGCGTTGGAGGGCCTGCCGCTTCTGCGTTATGTGAGAATGATCGGTGGCGGGTTGGAAGGGATACCGCCTCTGGCGGAGTCGGCGGAGCCTTACACTCTGTACGTTAACGGAAACCGGATCGAGGACCTGTCGCCGCTTGCCGGGTTGGAATCGCTTCTAGTTTTGAGCCTCGACAACAATCGCGTCCGCGACATCGCCCCCCTGGTAGAGAATCCGAGGCTGGGAGCCGGCGACACGATCTCGCTGGTGGGCAATCCCCTGGGGGCGGACGCGTTGCGGACGCACATCCCGGAACTCGAGTCGCGCGGGGCGACGGTCGCCCGCGACAGGGACGACTTTCCGGATTCGCCGCTGCGCGTGCTGCGCGACGAGGCGGTATCGATGCGGGTCGACGCGGACTTGGACACGGTCTCGTGGGACCTGGATCTGGTGACGTACACGAAGGAGTTCCTGGCGCACTTCGGGGACGGGTTCGACGTTCTGTTGTTCGTGTCGGCTCTGCCGTTCCTGTCGTACCACGCGGATCTTCGTTACATCGGCGTGTACTGGCAGGTGTCGAACGAGGTGGACGGCATCGGTTTGGACCCTTTCGAGAGGCCATCGTACGGTTCGACGCGGCTGAAGGGAGTGATCCACTTCCCGTATCTGAGGGCACTGGCCCACGGACCGTCGCTGCATGAGCTGATGCACATATGGGCGAACTTCGGCGTGGAGACCTCGGCCGGCGCACACTGGGGGTTCAGCAGCGCCGAGGGGCAGCTGGGCGGTTTCCGGCTTGAGAATCTGGTCGACCTCGGCGGCGGCCTGTGGTCGGCTGGAACCTTCGGCAGTATCGGGAGCGGCGGCAACAGAGTGCCGTACTCGCCGTGGGAGCTCTACCTCGGAGGTTTCGTCGGTCCGGACGAGGTGCCGGACCTGTGGAACGCTCCCGAGGGACGCTGGACGGGCGACCGGACGGAGGCCGGACATTCGATATTCGAGGCGGCCGAACGGTCCACGCTGACGGTGGAGGAGTTCGTGGAGACGCACGGCCCGAGGGATCCGGATCACGCGTCGGCGCCGAAGGAATTGCGCGGGGCCGTGATCGTGCTGGAGGACGACGACTACCAGTTGCACCACTGGAATCTCCTGCTGGAGCAGGTGCGCTGGCTGTCGTATCCGGGTCGGAGCGCGGCGTTCCAGCAGCTATACAACTACCACGAGGCGACCGGCGGGCGCGGCCGGCTGGTGCTCGACAGGCTGGTGGAGCTTCGGCGTGAGACGCCGCTGTCGGCCATCTCGGAATTGCGTCTCATCCAGGTGTGTCCGGCACCGGGCATGCCGGCGGCGATCGGCGCCGCGGCGCTTACGTCCCCCGATGTGAGGGTGCGGGAGTCGCCGTCGAGGCGGCGCTGAGCCGTTCGCACGTGGCGATCCTGCGGACGGGCGACGGACGCCGCGGCGGGACCGTGGTGGCTTTGGTCGAGGGGCTGGACCAGATCGACCACTTTATGACCACGATCACCATGCCCGTTCTCCTTCACCCGTCCACCCCGCACACCCCACTCGACACGGCTGCCCACCTTCGAATGACCCTGACGAGTCGGTTGTAGCACACAAGCTGCGGCCCTGAGCTCAGCACCACGGCACATTGGACCGACACGCGACAGCGGGCATACGGCTAGGTTTCGTCAGCCAGGGCCGCGTCTTGCCGTAGCGTCTTCTCGTCGCACTGGAGCGCCCCAGCGGCATCCCTCCATGTTCCGTATCTACGCTTCGCCCGCACTGCCAGTTCCCGTCTGAAGCGCCAGATGCGTTCTCGGCGCGAACCACTCCCGAACACCTCATCCCACTCACACTCCGCATCCTTCGACCTCGAGTCCCACTCCGCCAACGCAGTACCGATGCTCTCGTCCGCGTCGCCGGACCACCAGGCCATCACCAGTGCCGCCAACCGTTGCAGGTCGCGGAGGTTGCCGGGCAGATCGTGGTTCGCAAGCGCACCCGCCAAACGCGCATTCCAAGGCGCTTCGTTCGTCAAGCCATCGTGCTGTCGCAATTCGCGCCAGACCGCCTGCCAATCGTCGACCAAATCCTCGCGACAGGCGCGGATAGGCGGGATCCGCACCGACAGATGGCTGACCCGGTCGTAGAGATCGGGATCGAGCCGTTGCCGCAGAACCGCATCGTCCAGATTCGATGCGCAGACCAACTCGGCATCCACGGCCACCTCGGTGTCGCCCCCAAGCGGTCGGTACCGGCGGCCTCGATCCTGGAACACCCGCACGAGTTTGCGCTGGGCCGCCTTCGGCAGATCCTGCACTTCGTCGAGAAACAGGATGCCGCCGTCCGCCTCGGCCAGCAGTCCGCGCCGGTCCCCCACGGCACCCGTAAAGGCACCTTTGCGGTGGCCGAACAGCAGGCTGTCGGCAAGCGACGAATCGAGGCCGCCGCACGCCAGTGTGACGACCTTCCCAGGACGCCGCTTCAACTCCGCCACGAGCGTCTCCACGATGCGGGTCTTGCCGGTGCCCCGTTCGCCGAGCACAAGCAGGGGCATGTCCGGAACCTTTGCGTAGCGCGCGAGACGCTCGAGTGCGGCCCGCCGGGCAGGGGAGCGCGCCTCGGGGCTGTAGATGGCGCGATCCGGATCCATGCGCCGCAGCTTGCGGACCTCTGCCAGATAGGTCGTGATCGGGAACTCGACCGGATCGATGCGCGAGCGCTTCGTCGCCGGGTTGAACTGCGACGACCAAAGCCGCGTCCCCGGCGGGAGCGCGCCGCTGGCGTGAAGGACGATCCACACCGCGTGCATCGCCGGCGTCCCCGGCGAGACGTTGACGTGGACAGTCCCCCGGCCGTTGAGCCGCGGCACCACCTGATCCCGAACGGCCGCGTACACTTGCGCATGGTGCGTCGGGTCGTCCAGTGGCAGCGCCAGCGACTCCAACGCGACGCCTGGGAGGTCCGGCAATGTACCGAACTCGCGACCGCACTGGACGAGGTAGAGCACCGTGCCGACCTCGACGCGGCGGTTTCGCAATGCGCTCAATGCGCGTTCGAGGACGCCGAAGCCGGCGCGCTCCGAGTGCCAGCAAACCAGCAGCGAGCCCGTATCCGTCACACCTTCGCTCCGTTCGCGACGACTATCGCATCCGCTCCGGCCTCTTGAGCCACGCCACGGGCATCGTCCAACTGGTTCGGAGACCGAACCGCGACCACGCGTCTGCCGCGGGATTCGCTGTAAACCGGCGGGTCGTACGGGACCTTCCTTCCCTTCGTGCCCGGCTTGTACACCTGTCTCGCCTTGTGTGAGAGCTTCGGCGCGTGCACTTGCCACCTGTACTCGATCTCATGCGCTGGCTGGCACATCGGGTCAACAGCCGGAAGTGGCGGTGTGCTGTCGAGGCCATCAGCAGATTGAGCTTCCACGCCGCCCAGATCGACCTTTCGTCTACCTTCGACCGCCAACTCCGTGAAGGTCTTGTCCCGCCACACGCGCACGTCGCCCGAGAGTTCGCCCAACGTCGGTTTCGGCAAGAGCTTCCACCGCGCTTGACGCACCCAATGTGCCAAGCACATCCGCAACTCCTCGACCCGCTTCCCCTCAAGGGGCACACCCAGTTCGAATCCGTCATCGAGCCCATCCGGCTCCAGATTCGCCGACATCACGAGCCCCCTGCCCGTATCGGTCCAAAGCGCCTTCGCATGCAGCCACCGGAACCCCAAGACCTGCGCGCCTGCCTCCGCCAGCGCCAAGAGCGCCGGCATCGACTTCGGTCGCATCCGTGCCAACACCGTGACATTGAGTCCGCTACGGGCCCGCTTTACCAGGTACTCGGTGATGACATGGTCGGCATCCCACCCGAAACTAGCCACGATGAGATCCTTGCCCGCGCTGCCGATCACTTCAAAGGCCTCGTCCAACAGTTCGGTACCAGCCTCGTGAGGGCGACCCTTGTGGTCGCCCGCCAACCGACGTTTCTGCGGCGTGGTCGCCAAGACCCCTCCACCGTTCCCCGGATGCGGCACACACCCCAGCGGCTTGACGGCGCGGAAGCTGCGGCCATCCTGTAGCTCGTGGTCCGCGGCCTCCCACATCGCCCACCGCATCAGTTCCGCCGCTTGCCGCACTTCATCGCCGGAAAGCTCGACGGCCAGTTCGTTGTTGCGTTCGAGGGCCTCCCTCGTGAGGTTCGCCGTCAGGAGCATTCCCGCCGGAGCATCCTCCGGGTCCGCCACGATGCACTTCGCATGGAAGTGCGATGCCGACCGGAAGAGGACGCGACCGCCTAGCCGCTGCAGCATCGCCTTGTGGCCTTCGTGGACTTTTCGCTCGAACTCGCCGTCTCCGGGTTCGCGCTCCAGCCGGGCTTCGGAGGACAGCATCACGTAGACGTGAACTCCGCGCCCCGCAGCTTCCAGCATGGCATCCTCGACGTGCCGGTCGGCAATCAGAAAGCTGCACACCACGGCCTTCTTATGGGCCTGCCTAAGCAGACCGACAGCGCGGTTGGCCATCTCGCGACCGGGACCGGATGTCCATACGGATTCGGCGGCTTGACTTTTCGCGACGGATGCCGAGTCCTCAACGGCAACCCAGGTCGGCGGCATGGAACAGTCGCGTTGGTCGACGATCCGGCTATGTTCCCGCACCCAGGGGTTCTTGGCGTCATTCATCAGAATTTCCAGTCTTCGGCGGCGACGAGGTGCCAATTCGGCGCTTCGCCTTTGAGGGGGTAGTCGCGGGCCAGCTCCGCACGCTTTGGCATGTGTACGTCGTAATGCCCGAACGGCTCTGCAGCCTTCCGGGACCACTCGTCGTAGTGCGCCTCCGTCGCGTACTCGTCTATTCCATTGACCAGCCGCCATTCCGCCCACTTTTGGGCATCTTCCGGGGTTGCTGCGTTGATCGGCAGTTCAAGCGTCAAGCGGTCGAACACCCCGTAGTCGGGAATGCGCGGCACAATCTCCACGGACTTCGTCATGGTCTGGCGCTCTGCCTCCGACGTGTCGTCGAAAAACACGAGCAGCGCATTTCTCCCATCGTCCCACTGGTTCCACAGGCAGGCACCTTTAAGCAGATCCCGCCACAGTTCCTCCGGCGACCTCTCCGGAGCCTCAAGTTCGGCATCCACGTCGCGCTCGCCAAGTTTGCCGACAAGCCCCAGTTCGCCTTTGCCAATGTTCCATTTCAGATGCAGCGAGGCGCCGGGCTCGATGGCTTCAGCCTTCTGCGCCAGTTCGTCCAGTCGAGTCGCCACCGATGAAGTGGCAGTCTTGAACGTCTGCTTGCAGGCTTGCTCTAGGCAAGGCGGGACGTCGGATCCTGGCGGCTCGCGATCCTTGTGCTTGCCCAGAACCTCGTCATATGCGCTCGGCTCGACGAACGGTTTGACCTCCACAACCGGAACCCCGAGCAACCCATCGTCGCTTGCCCAGATCGTCCACGTGCCCTGCGCCGGGACGAAGACCTGCTCCGTCTCCGCGACGTGCTCTCCATCCTCCGTCAGCGTGTACCGCCCATGACTTTCTTCCATGAGCCCGTGTCGCACGCAGATGTGCAGCAGGTTCCGCGCCATCCGTTTGCTCGTCGGATCGTCGGCGCACAGCAGGTGTTTGGCGATGTCGCCCTCGTCCGTCTCCGACTCTTCCTTGGCCCTGAGAGCGATCGCATACATTTCGGCGCGTTTCTCGGCCTGCGCGATTTGGGCCACCACGTTTCCGGCCCAGACCGACAAGTCGCGTTCCAACAACACTTCGTTCACTTCTCCTCCTCTTCGCCGAGGTTCTGATCCCATGGTTCCTTCTCCACCAATGCCCTAAGCAAATCGCTGTGAGAGCGTCGCAAGCCGTCTCGGTTTCCGACGATCACCCGCTGGTAGCGCGCTCTCGTCAGGGCAACGTTCAGCCGATTGGGCGACTCCAGAAAATTCGTCGAACGACGGTTCGCGAAGCTGATGAAGACGATGTCCGCCTCGTGCCCCTGAAACCGGTCCACGGTGCAGACGTCGATCCTGACGCGATCCGACCCTTCTCGCCGCGAACGTGGCAGGTGGTTGCGAATATCCCGTTCCTGGCCGCGGTAGAACGTGAGAACGGCCGCCTCCCAGGGACCGCCGCCCGGGCGAGGGTGATGCTTCGCCCAGTCCTCGAATAGCCGAAGCTCCTCAAGCACGGCATCGCCTTCGTCGACGTTGCTGTTCGTTCGACGGTGGAACTCGCCGCGGACATCGATCCAGACCGAACGGTGTCGATAGCGGGGGTAGTCCCACTTTCGTTCGGACTCCATGGAGGAGGGCGTGTGGAGCGCCTCGCGGTCGTAGATGTGTTCGTGCGAAAACGCCGCGATCTCCGGGTGCATGCGCTGTTGCGTCGTCAGGAGCACCCGGCGTTGGTTCAGAACCTGCTCGGGAAGCCCATCGCGCAACGCCGTGGCGCGGTGCCTGTTCGCCTCGCCGTCGGCGAACCCGTGACGCAGCGATTCGAGAACCGATGGCAGCGCGACTTGGCGCACGCTGGCGATCGACGGTCGCGTCTCGCCGCCTTTCGTGTCGACACCGTCAGCGGGCAGCAGGTCTTGTACTTCCCGATTAAGCCGCTCCCACGAGCTTGCGCGGCCAGAATCTCGGTCCTTGGCGAAACGCAGGTCGTACAAGCGCCCGAGACGCCACGCGACTTCGTTCTCCCAGCGAGGCGGCTCGCCATCCCGGTTCGTCAGGGCGCACCATGCCCGGACTCGCCTTTGCAGAACATCCAACTTTCCCGCCGCCCCGCGTAGCGTCGCCGCGTCGAGCGGCAGGTCGCCAACGCGCCGTTCGATTTCCTTCGCCTCGCCCACGACGATGTCGGCGTAGGCTAGCTCGCCGTTGGCATGCCGGACATCGGCAATCGTCGCGTCCCGAGCTTCGCACTGCGCCGCGTACACGGCCCGTGCACGATCATCGCCGGCAACCACCGCCGCACCGCGCCGTCGTGGCGGCGAGAACGCTGTGGTGAACGCATCGACGCACGCATTCCGCGTGGTTTCGTCGGGCAGGCAGGCTCGCAAGTTCACCGCCATCTCATCCTCGTCGACGTAGGGCGAAAGCTGCTTCGGATCACCAACGATGATCCAGCGTTTCGCGTGCAGTGCGGGCACCAGGAATTCCTGAAACGTCGTCTTGGAGGCTTCATCGACGATCAGAACGTCGAACGGCCGCATCGAGTGCCGACGGTTCGCATCAGCCGCCGAAGTGCGTCTCGCGGACTTTTGGGACTTGAGATCCGGATGCCGCAGGATGCCGATGCTCGTGCCGCAGACGAGGTTCGAGGCATCGAGGATCACGCGTTCGATCACCGATTGCCCTTGGCCGTTGCCGCCGAGCGCGTCTCCCATCGCCTGCTGCGAAGGCGACGGTGAACCCAGCTTCCGGTATGCGCCACGCAAGCGCTTCAGTTCGGTCTTGACAAACTGGCTGAGCCGCCACTGCTTCACCGTTTCGGAAACTTTCGATTCGTCCCCGATTCGCACCGGGATTACCAAGCCTCGGTGACCGGTGTCGTCGTCCATCAGCCGCTCGAGCACGTTGTCCACCGCCACGTGTGTCGATGCGCAGAGCAAAACGCGTTTCTCCTGCCTCACGAGTTGCAGGATCAGTTCGCATATGGCGGTGGTCTTTCCGGATCCCGGCGGACCTTCCAAGAACGCAAAATCCGGCGTCGCCAGAGCGGTCTCCACGAACTCGCGCTGTTCCGCGGTGCCCGCCCGGTCGGCTTCGGTCAGGACCGTCCACCCCGACTCCTCGATCGCTGTGGGGTGGACATCGTTCCATTGGGCGTGATCGGTTGCCTCGAAGAGACGCAGCAGCGGTCGATGCGTCGGCAAGGGCGCGTTCCGCAGCCGTTCAATCGCTTGCAGTTGACAGCGAATTGGCCAAGTGTTGGCGGGAATCACTAACTCCGAGTGCCCCGACTTCGGCGTCCGCTCAAGCTTCAGGCGCTGTTCTCGTGGATTCCTATCCAGGATCGAAATTCGGCGTTCGTGATCGAACTCGACCCTGCCGTGTACGTCCGCACTTCCGAGGGGTTCGGCCTCGTAGACATGCTTGCAGCCGTCATCCATGAAGGCCCGGATATCGCCTTCAGCGTTCGTGGCCCCCGGCCGTTCCACAAGCCGGACCCACACACCGTCCTTCGTTTCCAACGCCGCCCGCCGTCGTTTCCCGCCGCCGCAGACCTCCCAACTCACGCGTCGCACAGCATCCTCGCTGTCCTGATAGGCCTTCGTATGTCGGAGGAACTGGTAGAACGGCGTCAGTCCATAGAACGCGCGCTTCATGAGCACATCCGGCCGGTGGTCTTCGAGATTCGCGTAGTGCAGTAACGCCATGCGTGTTCCTTTTTTTCCAAGTGGTCGAACGCCCAAACGGTTCGGCTAAGCTAGTCGAGCAACATCCGTGCCACCCACCTCCGTCCACCCAACGCCGCGTTCGCAAACGGCTAATTGAAGTGGAGGTCGAAATGCAAGGGTGTATTCCACCCTCCGAACGGGTGATTCCGCCCGCGTCTTCCTGCAGGGTACGACCCGGTCCATGAATGCAATCTGAACGAAGGTTCAATGCCTCGAGTACCCGCGTGTTAGCGCTCGGGTGGCTGCGCCTAACCGGAATGTCCTTGCGAGGGAACCCACGTTGTAACCGCCCACCTACGAGTCTCTCAACTTGCTGTTTCTTAAGTGATTTATCGGATATTGAACTTGGTTGGCATGGCGGAAATCCATGCCGGCACCGCCGCCGGCGTCGACCGCGCGGTGTTCCCCATCGGCGGGAACGCCGTGGCGACGGCAGCGTCCGGCCGAACGCCGAGCGCGGCTGGCTGCACAACATCGAGGGTTCGGCGTTCGTGGTCGATCCCGACTGCTTCGAGGCGCTGGCAGCCGCCGAGTCGATGCCGCCCAAGTCCATCCGCAACCGGGTCCTGAAGCTCGGCAGGCACAGCACCAGGCGGTCGGAGAGCGGCCGGGCCGACGCGTTCAAGGCGGACCTGGCGGACGGACGCCGCGCGTCGGGCATGCTGTTCCCCGGCGAGCTGTTCTGGGACAAGGACGCCCCGCCGGCCTCGAAGTCCCGGCTGTGCTGAGCGGCGCCGTGACGGATTCGGGCCGGACAGGGTACTTCGCGGGGGACGGACGCCGGCGGGGCGCCCGCGAGAGGGATGGAAGCCCGCCAGGGCCGAGACTCGCCTCGCGAGGCTCGGTACGCAGTACGACAGCCCGACCCCGAAGGGGGCTCGCCCGTCCCCCCGGAGGCGGTCGTCGACGGCAAAGCAAAACCGTTGAGCGGACTCGGGGCGCGCAGTTGCTTCGGCGTCGTGTGGCGAACCGGGTTGTGGGTTCGGATGCCCTTTGGCCGTGGGGTCGTGCAACGGATGGCGGGTCCTGCGGCGATGGGGTCCGGCAGATCGAGGTTTGATTCTGGGAATGCTTGACTGCCGACCCTAGGTCGGCGTTGCCGCGGCGGATCGCCGTGGCGTTGAGCTGAGGAGCCGGTCGCAAGACCGGCGTATGCAAGACCGGGCGGCAAATCCGCCCACTCCCGCAGGGGACCGATGTCCCCTGCGGAGGCCGGTGCCTGTTCGCGGGAGTCCTTCCCGGAGGAAACCCAATGAAGGACGACAACAGGTCCGCCGGCCTGGGCGTGGAGACGCTCAGCGAGGCGGAAAGGGAAAGCGTGGTGAAGCTGGCGCTGGAGGTGATGGCGAAGGAGGTGGCCGCCGGACCCGTGATAACGGGCGACGAGGCCGCCGCCAGGTACATCCAGCTCAGGACCGGCCGCCGCGAGCGCGAGGTGTTCGGGTGCCTGTTTCTCGATACGAGGAACAGGTTGATCCGAGACGAGCCGTTGTTTTACGGCTCCGTCGACCGCAGCATGGTGTACCCGCGGGTGATCCTGCAGAAGGCGCTCAAGCACAACGCGAGCGCGCTGATCTGCTACCACAACCACCCGTCGGGCGTGGCCGAGCCGAGCGCGAGCGACATGCAGGTGACGTGCCGCGCGAAGGATCTCCTCGAGGAGATCGACGTGCGGCTGCTGGACCACATCGTCGTGTCCCGGACCGAGACCGTCAGCATGGCCGCCCGCGGCATGATCTGACCGACCGCCGCGCGGAGAGAGCTCCGGCTCCCTCCGCGCCGGCGGCCTCGCATTTCAGGCGCGGGATGCGTTGCGTGGCCATCGCGCTGGGTGCGAAGAGGGTGTTGCCGCCGCCGCCGCGATCCGGTGATTTCGGGCGGTTCGAGTCCTGCGGGACCGCGCCGCGGCCGCGAGCTCAGTCGTCGGCGTCTTCGGCGTCGAGATCTTCGAACCAGTGGATCCTGAATCGCGGCGGCAGGGGCTCGGCGTTGGCGAGCCTGGTGCCCATGCTGCGCAGCTGCTCGAGCATCATGGCGAGGTAGGGATCTTCGGCCGCCGGGCGCTGCCGCCGGGCTTGTCCGCCAGCGTGTCGAAGTCCGCGTAGACGCGTTCGAGGAACTGGCTGATGCCGGAGTCGTCCGGAAGTTTGGGATCGAGGTCTTTCGCGATCTCGACGAGGCGCGGCGCGTGCCGCTCCAGAAAGGCTTTTGCTTGCATGTCGGTTGCTCCGTTGTCGGAATGCTCCTGCCCAGGGAGATTGCTCGGGCGACGCCCCGGCGGGCACGCCGGCTCAAGGCCGGCGCGTAGCGCCGCCCGCGAGGGCCTGGCCTTGGACCCGGCGGGGATGCCGCGCGAGGATGACGGCGTGGACGAGCCACTCTCGTGTCGTCCCCGGGAACTGAAAGGCGTGCGCGAAGTCGCGGGAGAGTCAAAAGACGCCGGCCTCGATGTCTGCGCTGCGCCGAGCGGCGTGTGGAGGATTGGCGCCGGACGGCGTCGTTTATGGCGGCGAGCGGTCGTCCGCGCGCCCGCGAGAGGGATGGAAGCCGCGAGGCTCGGTACGCATTACCACAGCCCGGCCCCGGAGGGGCTCGCCGATGTCTCCTCAAGCGATCGCCGGAAGCGGAGCGGAACCGCTGAGTGCGCGCGGCGGATTCGCGCGCGACGGGGGGGCTTGCGTATTCCCGGATGGCCCTGCGCCACTCCTCGTTCAATCAGAAGCTTGGGTTGCGCCACCGAAGAACCGCGGGGCGTAGACGGAGTGGGAGCCATGCCGGCCGTTTCTGGCTGTTGTAGACTGGAAAGGCCTCTTCCGATTTCGGCCTTGCAACTCAATTGGCGCCAAGCCCCGCATCCAGGCGCGCGCATCCAAGCAAACCGAAGCATGTAGACTGATGCCCCACGGGCGGCCATAGCCGCGTGCTGCCGCGCAACTTCGCGAGACATGATCGGCACCCCCCTCACCTTTACCGAAGAGATCCTCCTGCTGCTGCTCGGTGAGGAAGACGGCGCCTTTCTGCCGGTCAACAGCAACGCGTTCGAGTGCGCCCTCGCCGGTGCGACACTGACGGATCTCGCGTTCGCGCTTCGCATCGACACCGACCTCGAATCGCTCATCGTCCTCAACCAAAACCCGACCGGGATTGCGATGCTGGACCGCATCCTGGCGAAGGTCGCCGCCCACCCGAAGGCGATGGACGCACGGTCCTGGGTGAGATTGCTGGCCGGCGAGGAAGCCGACACGATTCGCGAGGAGGCGTTGGCCAGCCTCGTTGACCGGGGCATCCTCGAGCAGCGCGAGAGGCGACGGGTCGGCCACTATCCCATGCGTGACGGCAGGTCCCAACGGGACATCAAGCTGCACATCCGGGAAGTGGTGCTTGCCGACGATATCCCCGATCCAAGGGATGTCGTCCGGATCGCCCTGGTGGATGCCTGCGGCATCTTCCCCGAAGTCCTGTCCGAGAGAGAGATCAGACAAGCGACTCCGAGAATACGGCAGCTCCGCATCATGGACCTGATCGGCCGCGAGGTCGCCGGCGCCATCGCCGCCATACAGCGCACCATGCTGATGGCGATCCAGGCTCGCCTCGCCCGCTTTCGAAAGTACGTGCTCGCCTTGGCCGCAATCAGCGGCATCGCCGCACTTGTCACCGTTCTGATTCCCCGCATCCCCATGCCCGACCGGTTCGGTCCGACGCTCTTCGGGAGGCTCTGGGGCGATGGGGCCTGGCAGGAGTGGAGCGGCTACGTTCTGCTCGGTCTAAGCGCCGCCGGATTCGCGGCCGCCTCGCTCCGAAGGTTACGGTTCGTGTCACGGCTGGGCGATCAGAACTGGTGGCGGCTCGTGCATGTCGGGCTCGGCCTGTCGTGTGTCCTGCTGCTCTTCGCCCACACCGGATTCCGCCTCGGCTCCAATCTCAACGCCGTGCTCATGGGCTTCTACATCGCGGCGCTGATATCCGGTGCGGGCGCCGGGGTTCTCATGGGTGGCGCCACGCAACTCCGGAGACTGGGTTTCGCCCAGGTCGGGAAGTTCTCCCGCATTCCCATGCGGGTGCATGTCATCGCGCTCAGCGCGTTACCGGCTTTGCTGATCATCCACGTGCTTATCGTCTACCTCTACTAGGAGAGCCGGCGCGTGTCGAGAAACGTCCTGCTCACGATCGTGGCGACCGTAGGCACGCTGGTCGCCGTGTCCATCGTGGTCGTCCTGATGGTCGTCGGCGGCGACCGTCGGGTGCTCCTCGTCGGTGCCACCACGGACGCTCACCACCAGCTTGAACTGGCTTGCGAGACCTGCCACGCGGCGCCGCCGTTCGCGGACGCGGAGACGGCGGAGGCGGCGCTCAACAAGACATGCCGGGACTGCCACGAGGACGCGCTGGACGATAACGACGACAGCCACTCGCGCAAGAGATTCCGCAGCCCCCGGATGGCCGCTTACTGGGAGAAACTCGATGCACGCCTCTGCACGACCTGCCACGTGGAACATCGCCCCGAGATCACGCTTGAGAGCGCCGTCACGGTCGCGATGGACTTCTGCGTCGCCTGCCACTCCGAAGGCGACCAGGACATCCGGACGGTCCGGCCGAGCCACGCGGGCGTAACCTTCGACACCTGCGCGAACTGCCACAACTATCACGACAACCGGGCACTGTACGAGGACTTCCTGGTCAGGCACGCCGGGCAACCCTGGCTCAAGGCCGAACCGGTCCACGCACTGTCGGCGCAATACTCCACCTGGGAACCACCTGCCGAATCCGCGATCGGGAGAAGCGAAGCCGTAGCGCCCGCCAGCGCGCTCGCCCACCCGCCGACGATCGATCACTGGGCCGGTTCCGGCCACGCATCGGCGGGCGTTAACTGCGCCCACTGCCACGCCCCCGATGTCGCGGAGAACAACCTGCAGAACGAAGTCGAGGAGTCCTGGATTCACGTCCCCGCCGCGTCCGTCTGTCGCGACTGTCATCGCCAGGAGGTGCGGACGTTCGCGCTGGGCCGGCACGGCATGCGACAGCATCCCGAAATCGCGAAACCCCGAGCTCCCGAAAAGGGACTCGCATCGCTGGGTATCGAAGCGGTGCTGCCGGAAGGCGTCGCGGCCCGGCTTTCAGACCCGGCACCTCCTACGCAGATGCGAGCCGGAGAAGCGCGGCTGCCCATGCACGACGACGCCCGCGCGGAGTCGCTCGACTGCGGAACCTGCCACGAGCCGCACGCCGTTGATATCGAACACGCCGCCGTCGAGGCCTGCGCGTCCTGCCACGACGACCCGCACACGCGGGCGTACTTCGGCGGCCCACATCACGCGCTGTGGCTGGCGGAAAGGGCGGGCGAAGCGGTGCCCGGCACCGGCGTCAGTTGCGCCGCCTGCCACATGGTCAAGAGCAAGCGCCGGGGGAGGGTGACGACCAGCCACAACCAGAACGAAAACCTGCGGCCGAACGAAAAGATGATTCGCCCGGTCTGCCTCGATTGCCACGGCCTGGAGTTCGCGCTCGACGCGCTTGCGGATGTCGACCTGGTCGCCCGCAACTTCGAAGGCAAGCCCGATGTGCATGTCGAGAGCATCGAATGGGCAATCCGGCGCGCCGAGGCGCCATCCGAAGCGCTTCGTTGACCGTTGCCGCCCCCGGCGTATAGTCGATTACTTCAAATGAGGGAGAACCGCGATGACACAAAAGTTCGTGAGGCGTGTCGCGGTCGGGCTCGGCGCCGGGTTGACCCTGGCGGCAACGGCGGCGGAAGACGCCGGTGTCCCGCATGCAAAGGTGGCGGACATGATCTACAGCGTCGTCTCCGCAGACCGCAACGTATACACGCGCCTGGTGGTCGAGCGACTGACCATCGAAGAGGAGGCGATTGAGGCCTCGGAGCACTTCGAGGACGATATCGCGTTGCCGCTACCGGCGCAGATGTTCCGTTTCGGCGCCGAACTGGTGGCGGACGAAACCGAGGACTTCTCCTATTCGCTGCTTTCGCTGCATCCAATCAACAGCAAGAACGGTCCCGGAACGGACCTCGAGCAGGAGGGCCTCCAATTTGTCCTCGACAACGAAGAGAACTTCTACGGCGAAGAGGAACTCGGCGGGCAACGATACTTCGCCGCCGTGTATCCGGACTTCGCCGTCTCCGAGGCCTGCGTCGACTGCCACAACAACCACAAGGACTCGCCGCGCACCGACATCGAACTGGGCGACGTGATAGGAGGCGTGGTGATTCGCATTCCGATGCAGTGACGCGACCGCCACGGGGCAGGCGCGTTCTGCCCCGAGCGGCCTTCGCGCATCATGCGTTTTTTTGCAGTGCGGCGGAGCGATGGCCACCTACGCGACGAGTTCCAGTCCGGCTTGAAGGCGCGGCTGGCCCCGCGCGCTCATGCCCTGGACGAAAGCGTTCCGCATCGGCGCGGGCGGTGATCGCATTCATGCCCGAACGCTCGCCGGAAGGGCGCCCGCGAAATGCGATGTCTGCGGTGCGCGGCTAGAGTTGCGATCGGGGGGTGTATCGGTACGTCGTAGGCCGGTCGTTTGCCGTCCGTGCCGGGAAAGACACTTGAGCCGATGACGACCTTCCGGTGCGAGCGGGGCGCCGGGATGCTCACCGCGTGGACGAGATTCGGGACTCGGTCTCCTCGTCTCCCGCGATGAACGGATGGTCGTGGCGATAGCGCGGGAACTTCCGGCCCTCGCGCGACGCGCCCGCGATCGGCTCCTCGGGGAACGTTGCTCGGTTGACGTGCTTCCCGGTCAGTTCCAGGTCGCATCCCGGCCGGGGCCGGACGCTCGGCGCTGGCGATCGGTCGACGTCTGAGAGCGGGAGCGGAGAGAATTCGCGCGTCCCGGCACAATTTTTCCTTTACTTCACAATCAAACTTGATGTTGTAGCGCACTTTTCACGCATAGGTCTGTAACGTTGGCGGGACGCTCGACCGACCAAGGGGAACATTCGTGAGAACCGCATCGACTTCGCGGAGGGCAGCATCGGAGGCGGCCGCGGCTCCGGTCGGGAAGCGCGCGGCGAGAGGCGCGACGGGTCCGCGGGGAGATCGGTAGGGCGGAGGAATCCCGATGGCCCGACCGCGGTGTCCCCGCCGCCCACGCTCCTCGCGGCGGTGCGCGCCGTGCCGTCGTGCGGGTTGCGGAAGTTGGCGAAGCGCCCGCGCCGGTTGCTTGCCGGCGGCCATCTTGCAACAGGGTTCTTTCCCGGACTCGCGGGAGGGATCGAGCCTCCGCCAGCGAATTCGTTGGATGCGCCGCGTTGGTCGGCGGACGGCAGCCCGGACGTTCGCGGCGTTGCTCGCATGCGGTTCGCTGGTTGCCGTGGCGGGCGTTGATT
Source organism: Candidatus Azotimanducaceae bacterium (assembly GCA_965203615.1). Classification (GTDB taxonomy): domain Bacteria; phylum Pseudomonadota; class Gammaproteobacteria; order Pseudomonadales; family Azotimanducaceae; genus VXNE01. Next base: position 570,608 of record OZ241900.1, on the reverse strand, counting down.
CGACCGTTGCCGGCGCGGCGGAATCGGACGGCGCGGCCGCGCCGGCGCTGGACGACGGGCTGGCGCGCTGGATCCTGCGGCCGCGCTGGTGGCGGCAAGTGCCGGAGCGGCCGCTGGCCGCGCTGTCGGACGTGACCCACGACAGTCTCACGGTCTCGTGGACGGCGCCGGAGAGCGCGGTGTTCGAGATCGTGGACTATGACGTGCAATACCGCGCGGCGGGCGACTCGCGCTACGTCGACTGGATCCATGACGGGACGGCGACGCAAGCGACCATCACCGGCCTGGCCGAGATCACGGAGTACGAGGTTCGGGTGCGGGCCTGGACCGAGGTGGGGGAGGGGGAGTGGTCGGCGCCCGCGTCCGGCAGGACCCTTTTGGCGCCGCCCCGGTTTGTCGAGGGCGAGAGCGCGGATCGGGAGGTGAGTGAGAACACGCCGCCGGGCGAAAGCATCGGCGTGCCCGTTGCCGCGGTCGTGAGCGAAGGCGCATTGCGCTACCGCCTTGCGGGCGAGGACGCGGAGGCGTTCGTGATCGAGGCTTCGACCGGTCAGCTTGGCACGCGGCAAGGCGTGGACTACGACCACGAGGCGCGGTCGAGCTACGCGGTCGAGGTGGAAGCTTCGCACGTTGCCGCGGGGGCCGCGCGGATTGCGGTGCGGATCCTGGTCCTGGACGTGGACGAGCCGCCGGGCAAGCCGGTGCCGCCGGTGTTGTCGGCATTCGGCTTCGACGGGCTCAGGGTGGCGTGGGACGCGCCGGCGAACACGGGTCCCGAGATCGCGGACTACGACGTGGAGTACCGCGAGCGCGGGACGGAGGAATACCTGGACGCGGGACACGAGGGGACGGCGACGGAGGCGACGATCCGGAGGCTGGCGCCGCAGACGCTGTACGAGGTTCGGGTGAGGGCGGCGAATGACGAAGGCGTCGGAAAGTGGTCGGACCCGGCCGCGGGGGCCACTCGGGGCTCCGGCGGGGGCGGCGGCAATCCTCTTCCGCCTACCCGGCCGCCGCCTTCCGGGTCGCCCGACCTGGTCGTCGAGTCCGTGTCGATCGACCCGCCTTCCGTGAACCGCGGCGAGGCGTTCAGGCTGAGCGCGAGGGTTCGGAATCGGGGGGATGTCGCGGCGGCGGCGACGGTGGTCCGCTACTACCGCTCGTCGAACGCCAGCATATCCGCGACCGACACGCAGGTGGGCGCGGGTTCGGCTGCGGCCCTGGCCTCGAACGCCGTCCGCGACGAGTCGATCGCGTTGACGGCGCCGACGAGTCTGGGGACATACCACTATGGCGCTTGCGCCGACCCGGTCGCCGGCGAGTCGGTCGCCGGCAACAACTGCTCCGCCGCTGCGGAACTCACGGTGAGACCGCCGGGTCCCGCCACCGCCCCGGCCGGCCAGGGCGCTTTTGACGCGCTTTTCGTCGGCAACTACCTGTCGACCCCGAGCTACTACATCGTTTTCGGGTCCGGGGGGCGCTTCCTGGAAGGCGGCGGGAACAGCGGACGCTACACGTACAAGAACACGGGTCCGAACACGGGGACGCTGACGCAGACCTATGACGATCCGACCGCGTTCGGGGGCAGCTGCTCGACCAGGCTCACCTTCGCCTCGGCCGGAGCCGGCACCTTGCGCTACACCTGCGCCGGGGGGCAGGACAGCACGGATCAATGGCGCCGGGACACCGTGGACAACAGCTCCTTCAATGTCGAAATCGTCTGGCGCACTTCCCCATCGAGCGCGGTGGCCGACGCATTTCGGGCGGCGGCCGCGCGATGGGGGAGCATCATTGCGGAGAGTCTCGGCCCGGTCTACTACCCCGGCACGGGAAACCTGGGCTTCGGCGTGGTCGACGATCTCAGGATCTTCGTCGGAGTCGAGCCCATCGACGGCCGGCGCGGCGTGGCGGGCCATGCGCGCGCCGTGTTGGTGCGTCGGTCGTCGGGGCTGCCGGCGGTGTCGGTCATCACGTTGGACGCCGATGACGTCTCGTCATGGTCCGCGGGCCTGCTTTTCGGCGTCGTGATGCATGAGATGGCGCACGCTGTGGGGTTCGGGTCGGTCTCGAGGTTTTGGGGTCTCGTGGGCGGCTCTTCGAGCGACCCGCATTTCACCGGCGCGAAAGCGACCGAGGCGTTCGACGCCGCCGGCGGGAAGAACTACGCGGGCGAGAAGGTGCCCATGGAGCCCGGCGGCGGAGGGGCGAGCCATTGGCGGGATTCGGTGTTCGGCAATGAACTCATGGTCGCAAGCTTCAGCACGAACGTCATCGGCATGCCGCTGAGCCCGATCACCGTCCAGGCCTTGGCGGATGCCGGCTACGCGGTCAACGTGAGCGCGGCCGACGGCTATCGTCTTCCCGGTTCGAATACCCTGCGGCTCCTGGATTCGCCGGCAACGCGCATCGACGGAATGCCGCTGAAGTGCGTCGTCACGGGACCGGAGCCGACAGACGAAGTCACGTTGATCGAACTGAAGTCCGAGGCGTTCCCCTAGGGACGAGCCCCCGAATTCCGTTCGCGCGCCGGGCATAGGGCTCGGCGAAATGACATATTCGTCACACGCCAAACCTGCCGTCGAAGAACCCTGGCCATGTCCGCCCGGCCCGGCCTCCACGCCGGTTTTTGACTGAGGATTTGGGGCGGCGGGGCGGGCGACTGGCGGGACGCGGACGGCGTATCGTCCGCGTTCGAGTTCCGGGATCGGGGCGGAACACTCGCACGCGCGCCGGGGGCGTGGTCACACGCCGCGCCGGGAGGATGTCGCCTTGACCGGAGGCGGGTGGCCGTGCGGTGATGGCAGCGGTTGCGGAAGGAGGAGCAAGCGATGGAGACGCGGATGCCGACCACGCTGCCGAGCCCCGTGGGCCGGGAGGAGTTCCGGTTCGTCGCGGTGGATGCTTCGAGGGCGGTCTGGCGTTGGGTCGACGCGGAGATGGTACGGGTGCGCGAGCCGGAAGGCGCGCCGTCGGAATCGGAGGAGGCGGATCGGCCGTCGGCGGCGCGCTGAGCCGCGACGCGAAGGACTGGGGCGCGTTCCGGATCGGGGAACTGGAGAAGGTGTGCCGGGCGGCCTGCGGCCGGCAAGGCGGGTCGATCCAGGGTTGCGGACGCTAGGCGGTCAAGGTCGCCGTCCGCCGCCAAGCGGGAAGAAAGGCTTGCTGGGCTGGCGTATTCCGCTGACTCGCGCTTCGACCGACACTGTCACTTGCGACCGTGTCTGACGGTGGTCAGGAGTATCTTCCTCGCGCGGTCGATGTTCTCCACCGATCGATCCATGTCGAACCTGCCGTCCTCATCGAAGGCCAACCAACATCGCCACTCCGAGACGCACATTGGCTTGGTCTTGGTGGCTCCCAGCCGACGCGGTCGCTCGAACCGACCGCCGCCCCCGTAGCGGACGAATCCAAGCTGACCGGCACCCTCAAGGCGATGTGGCGACCCACCGAGGACCTGCGCCTTTTACGGCGGATTCGCCCGCGGCTACAAGGCGGGTGGATTCAACCTGGACCAGGAAGCCGTGGGCAATCGCGATGCGGACGGCAACCTGGTGGACCAGAGCCATTTCGGGCCCGAGACCTCCGACTCGCTGGAGCTGGGGTATTCCAGACCGGAAGCTGGCATACGTTTGTGAATCCGCCTCGGACCTTCGGGTTGAAAGTGCGCGCGAACTTCTAACTACGTCGGCCGCTCTGTGAACTGATTCAGGAAGCGCGCGAGGCCCCCGTTCCGCACGGACATCGCGCGAACTTCTAACGGGCATCGCCCCGCGGGCGGCCGTCCCGGAACCCCTGCGCGTCCGCCTGGCGGGGGTCGGACGCGGGCATGCGGTAGCCGACGCCGCGCTCGGTGAGGACGTAGGCGGGCCGGTCGGCTTTCTCGCCGAGCTTGGCGCGCAGGCGCCGGACGAATGCCCGCACCAGCTTGGGGTCGACGTGTTCGCGGCGGCTCCAGACGCGGCGCGCGAGGTCGTCGTAGCTGCACACTCCGCCGGCATTGCGGGCGAGCGCGCACAGCAGATCGTGCTCGGTGGCGGTCAGCTCCAGGACGCGGCTGGCTAGGGTGGCGCGGCGGGCGCGGTAGTCGATGGCCAGCTCGCCGAGTTCGAACCTGGGCGGGTTGGCGCGGCGCCGCAGCGCGGCGCGCACCCGCGCGGTGAGTTCGGTCCCGGAGAACGGCTTGACGAGGTAGTCCTCGGCGCCGGCGTCGAGAGCCCGCGCGACGGTCTCGGCGCGGTCGTAGGCGGAGATGAAGATCACCGGCACGTCGGCGAGGCCCGGCACTTGCGCCATCAGCTCGATGCCGTCGCTGCCGGGCAGCACCAGGTCGAGCAGCACCAGCGCCGGTCGCTCGGCGTCGAGGATGCGCGCGAGGTCGCGGAAGTTGGCCGTGGCCATGGCGTCGAAGCCCGCCTCGCCGAGCGCCTCGCGAGCGAATCGCAGCGTCTGCGGGTCGTCGTCGACGACGAGCACGCGGGGACGGCCGCCGCCGTCGGGTGGGCGCACCTCGGCCGGCGCGGCGGCTGCCGGGACATCGTTCGCGGCGGGCAGCGTGAAGGCGACCAGCGTGCCGGTGCCGGGCCCCGCGCTCTCGGCGCGGATGCGGCCGCCGTGCGCCTCGACGACGCCCTTGCAGATGGCGAGTCCGAGGCCGCGCCCGGCGGATGCCGCGCCCGGGGTCCGCCCGGCGTACTTGCGGAACAGGTTTGGCAGGTCTTCCGGGGCGACGCCGCGACCGTCGTCGGCGACCGCAACCTCCACATGGCCGCCGACCGCCCGCGCGGCCACCCGGATGGTCGACGGCGGCGCGTGGCGCGCGGCGTTGCCGAGCAGGTTGCCGAGCACCTGCGCCACGCGGGCGCGGTCGGCCATGACCCGCGGCAGGTCGTCCGGCAGGTCGACGGCCACGTCGTGGCCGGTGCCTCCGGCCAGGAACGCGCCGCGCGCCGCGTCCACGAGGGCTCCGACGTCGGACGGCTCCGGGTCGACGGACAGCGTGCCGGCGTCGATGCTGCCGGCGTCGAGGAGGTCGCCGATGAGCCCCGTCATGCGATCCGCCTGGTCGTCGACGATGCGGAGGAACTGCATGACCTCGGCGGCGCCGAAGGCGCGCTCGGCGCCGAGCACGGTGGCGGTGGCGCCCTTGATGGAGGTCAGCGGCACGCGCAGCTCGTGGCTGACCATGCCGAGGAAGTCGGCGCGCAGGCGGCCGAACTCCTCGAGCGGGGCCAGATCCTGCAGGGTGATCACCACCGTCTCCACGCCCGCGCTGCCGCGCACGGGGGTGGCGCTGAGGAGCGCCGCGACGCTGGGTCCGCCGGGCACCGAGAGCGCGATCTCCTCGGCGCGCACCGTCTGAGCGTCGCCGAGGGCCGCGGCGAGCGGGACATCGCCGAGCGCGACCTCGCTGCCGTCGCCACGCCGGCAGACGACGACGTCCAGCAGATCCTCGGTGCTGGTTCCGGGCCGGCGCAGGCGCTCGACGATGCGCCGCGCCTCGCGGTTCAGCGACACCGGACGCGCCGCCGCCGCGTCGAACACCACGACGCCCACGGGGGAGGTGTCGACCAGCGCCTCGAGGTCGGCGCGCGCGCGGCGCTCATCGCGGAACGCGCGGGCGTTGGCGATGGCGACGGCGGCCAGCGACGCGAACAGCACCAGCAGCTCCTCGTCCGCGTCGTCGAAGTTGGCGCCGCCGGCCTTCTCGACCAGCCAGAAGCTGCCGACGTGCTGTCCCCGGTGGCGCATGGGCGTGCCTTGGAAAGTGCTGTACGGCGCCAGCGCGTCGCCGTCGAGGCCGAGCGTGCTGACGTACGCGGGGAGGTCGTCGAGGCGGATCGGGCCGGGCAGGTCGCGCAGGTGCTCGAACAGGCGCGGGCCTTCGGCCCATGCCTCGAGGCGGCGGTGCTCGGCCTCGGTTGTGCCGCGGGTGAGGAACTCCTGCAGGCGGCCCTCGGCGTCGACGGTGGTGACCGCGCCGTAGCGGGCGCCGGTCAGGGCGCGGGCGCTGTCGGCGATCTCGCCGAGGACGGTCGAGATGTCGAGGCTGGCGTTGATGCGGGCGCTCGCCGCGCAAAGCGCCGAGATTCGGTCGCGCAGCGCCTTGGCCTCGCCGTCGTCGCGACCCGCCGGATCGGCTGGCGCTGGCACTGTCGCGGCGGGACGTTCGGGACCATCCTCCATCGTTTTTTTAACCATAAGTTAACAATTGTGCATGTCATTGTAGCGTACTTTTCATGCATGAATCTGTAGCGCCTCCGAATTGGCGGGGCGACGCCTCGGGCGGTCGGCTGGTCGGCGTGGACAGCGAGCTCGGTCCCCGGGACCGGCTGGCGAGGTCGGCCTCGGCGTCGAGGAAGCGCGCGAGTTTCCGGGTGTCGTCGCGTTGTAGCCGACCGCCGTTGTTGTGGTCGTCGGAGACCTCCGCCGCGGGACGATCCCGCGCTTCGGACTGTTTCCTGAATGTCGATGAGAAGTGCGTGCCCGACCGCGCGGTCATGCCTCTTGCTTGGCCCGCAACGGTGTTTCCCCGCGCCGCTGCCGAGAGACATCGTATCTTCGTTGGCAATATTTTTCCTTAAGTTCACGAAAAACTACTAAATAGTGGCGGTTTTTTAGCATATTAATTCGTATCCTTTGTGCCGACGACGTCGGCAGCGCAGAAGAATGAGAACACCGCCCCGCGCCCCCCGGGAACGAGAGACCCGACCGATGCGAGCATGGCCGCTCCGGCGCCGCCGGGAGGGCGGCGGCCGGCGCAATCCGGCCGGAGCCGCGGTGCGGCTGTTTCATCATTCGATACTCTTCGCGATCATGCTCGCGACATCCGCGCCGGTCCGCGCGGCCGACGACGTTGATCGCGCGGGAGAGACCGGCCCGGACGCGCGCCCGGCGACCTCGGCGAACCTGTCTCCCGCCTCGCCCTTGATTTCCGTTTCCGGCGGGTCGGTCACGGAAGGCGGCAAGCTCGAATACGTCGTCGCCCTGAGCGCGGCGAGCGAGAGCGAGGTGACGGTCCATTATACGGTCGAGACGAGTTATGGCACTGCGACAGCGAACCGTGACTACACGTACCGGCCCGGTTCGCTCACGTTCGAGCCCGGGGACACGAAGAAGACCATTCAGATCCAGACGCTTGACGACCGGGAGTCCGAAATCGAAGAGAATGTGACCGTCTCATTGAGCCACCCGACGGGTGCCGGATTCAAGGTAGGAAGAAGTGGCAATAGTTACAGGTACTGTTCGGGGAGTTCGGGAAGTTGCTCTAGCGTCCTCTGCTGCTCTTGCGGATGGATACTGGACGACGAGCTGCCCGCGATCCGCGTTTCCGACGAGAGGGCTTTCGAGTCGGCGGGCAGCCTGAGCTTTCGGCTCAACCTGAACAAGGGGCCCGGGAGCGCCGCGTCGGTGAAATTCTCGACGAAGGACGGAACGGCGAAATCGGGCGAGGACTACACGGCGACGAGCGAGACGGTCGAGTTCGGCGCCGGGGAGACGAGCAAGACCGTCGTGGTGCCGATCGCCTTGGACGAAGACGCCGAAGGGCATGAGACGTTCACCGTGCACCTGTCGGAGGCGGCGGGCCTGGCCGTTCTCGACGGGGAGGGAACGGGAACGATCATGGACGACGAGCCGCCCGCGGTCCGCGTGTCCGACGCGAAGGATCTCGAGTCGGCGGGCAGCCTGAGCTTTCGGCTCGATCTGGACAAGTCGCCTAGGAGCGCCGCTTCGGTGAAATTCTCGACGAAGGACGGAACGGCGAAGTCGGGCGAGGACTACACGGCCACCAGCGAGACGGTCGAGTTCGCCGCCGGGGAAACGAGCAAGACCGTCGCGGTGCCGCTCGTCTCCGACGACGAGGCCGAGCCGGACAAGACGTTCACCGTGCACCTGTCGGAGGCGGCGGGCCTGGCCGTTCTCGACGGGGAGGGGACGGGGACGATCGTGGACGACGACGCCCTGCCGACCGTCTCGATTTTGGACGCGCGGGCCCGCGAGTCGGCCGGCAAGCTGGAGTTCGCCCTCGCGCTCAACAAGTCGGTCCAGGGCGCGGTATCGGTGGATTTTTCGACCTCTGACGGAACGGCCGTCGCGGGCGAGGACTACACGGGCACGACCGAGACGGTGGAGTTCGGCGCCGGGCAAACGAGGCGCACCGTCGCGGTGCCGGTCGCCGACGACGACATCGTCGAAATGGACGAGACATTGAAGGCGAGCCTGTCGAATCCGACGGGCGCGACCATTCTCGACGGCGAGGCGACGGGGACGATCGAGAGCGACGATTTGCCGCTGCTGACCGTGCGGGGTTCGTCGGCGCCCGAGGGCGAAATGCTCGAATACGCCCTGACCCTCGATGCGCCTATTTCGCAAAGCGTGAGCGTCTCCTGCCGGTCGCGGTACAACCCGTTTCCGGCTCTGCAGAACCCGCGCGCGTACCGGCTTGCCAGGGCCGGCGAGGATTACGTTGAGCACAACGGGGAAGTCATCGTTTTCGCCCCCGGGGAGACGCGGAAGACGTTCGGGGTCCGGACGCTCGACGACCAGACCGACGAGCCCGAGGAGGCCGTGATCGGCGACTGCTGGAACGCGAAGAACGCCGTGTTCGCGACCCTGCCCGGCAGCGCGGCCTGCCCGTGGAGGACGTGCGGCGCGCGCGGCTGCGCCGATTGTTCGACGATCACGGACAACGACCCGGACGCGGAGATCAGCCTGTCCGACATCTCGGTGTCGGAGTCGGCCGGTGTGGCGACCGTCTCTGGCAAGCTGAGCGTGAGATCGGAGCGCCTTATCCTGGTGAACTGGGGAACCCGGTCGGGAACGGCGGAAGTCGGCAAGGACTTCGAGCGGAGGGGCTCCCACAAGAGCTTCAGCCCCTGGTGGAATGATGGATTGCACGGGGTCTCCTTCCAGGTGCCGATCATCGACGACGACCTGGTGGAGCCGGACGAGACGTTCACCGTCTGGGTGACCGGCCGCGACGGGGTGTCGATCGCCGACGGCGAGGCGACGGTGACCATCGTGGACAACGACGAGGCGCCGAAGGCGATCGTCCTGGCGGCGTCCCCGAAGCGCGTCTCGGAGGGCGGCGGGGCGACCGAGATCGAGGTGACGGCGACGCTCGACGGGGGAACGCGGTCGGAGGCGACGGAGGTGACGGTGAGCGTGTCGGGCGGCGGCGACCCGGGCGCGGTGGACTTCGCGGCGGTGGAGGACTTCGCGATCACCATCGCGGCGGGCGAGAGCGGCGGGACCGGGAGTTTCACGCTGACGCCGGAGGACGACAACGTGGACGAGACCGACGAGACGCTCGCCGTGGACGGCAGCTCCGACCTCGACGTGACGGGAGACGCGGTCGTGCTGGAGGACGACGACGAGGGCCCGTCGAGGATCGTGCTGTCGGCGGAGCCCCGGACGGTTTCGGAGGGCGCGGGGGAGACGTTCGTGGAGGTGACGGCGAGGCTGGACGGAGCCGCCCGGACGACGGCGACGGAGGTGACGGTGTCGGCGTCGGGCGGCGGCGACCCGGGCGCGGTGGACTTCGCGCCGGTGCCGGACTTCGAGATCGTCATCGGCGCGGGGGCGACGGTGGCCGGCGCGACATTCGCGCTGACGCCTGTGGACGACGACGTGGAGGAGACCGACGAGACGCTGTCCCTGAGCGGCGAGTCGGACCTTCCGGTGACGCCGACGTCGGTGACGATCACCGACGACGACGTGGCGGCGCGCGAGATCCTGCTGTCGGCGAGTCCTCCGCTGGTGTCGGAGGGCGCCGGTCCTACGCCGGTGACGGTGACGGCGTCGCTGAGCGGCGCGGCGCGCCAGGTCGGGACAACGGTGACCGTTTCGGTGTCGGGCAGCGGCGACGCGGGCGCGGTGGATTTCGCCGCCGTCCCGGATTTCGAGATCGTGATACCCGCGAACGCTCCGAGCGGCGCGGGGGCGTTCACGCTGGCGCCGGAGGACGACGCGGCGGCGGAGGCGGACGAGCGGCTGGGGATAGCGGGCAGGTCGGACCTTCCGGTGAGGCCGACATCGGTGAGGCTGGCGGACGACGACAAGGCGTCGACGCGCATCCTGCTGTCGGCGAGGCCTTCGCGGGTGTCGGAGGGCGACGGCCCGACGCCGGTGGAGGTGACCGCGAGGCTGGACGGAAGCGCCCGGACTGCGGCGACGAACGTGACCGTTTCGGTTTCGGGAAGCGGGGACCCGGGCGCGGTGGACTTCGCCCCGGTGCCGGACTTCGAGATCGTGATACCCGCGAACGCCCCGAGCGGCACGGGGGCGTTCACGCTGGCGCCGGAGGACGACGCTGTGGCGGAGGCGGACGAGCGGCTGGGGATAGCGGGCAGGTCCGACCTTCCGGTGACGTCGACATCGGTGACGCTGGCGGACGACGACGAGGACAACGACAACGACGACGAGGACAACGACAACGACGATGAGCCGAGGCGCATCCTGCTGTCGGCGTCTCCGGAGCGGGTGTCGGAAGGCGACGGCCCGACCCGGGTGGAGGTGACGGCGGCGCTGGACGGCGCCCGGCGCCAGGAGGCGACAACCGTGGCGGTGTCGGTGTCGGGCAGCGGCGATCCCGGCGCGGCGGACTTCGCCCCGGTTCCGGACTTCGGGATCGTGATTGCGGCGGGCGAGCCGAGCGGGACGGCGACTTTCGCGCTGGTGCCGGAGGACGACCTGGTCGTCGAGGCGGACGAGACGCTGACGGTGTCGGGGGCGTCGGACCTGCCGGTGGCGCCGGCGACGGTGGAGCTGCTGGACGACGACGAGGCGCCGGCCCGGTGGCTGTCGATCGCGGACGCCGGGGCGGCGGAGGGCGCGGGGGAAATGGAGTTCGCGGTGACGCTGGACGGCCCGGCCGCGTCGGGCGTGGCGGTGGATTACGCGACGGCGGACCCGGCGGGGTCGATGGGTCCGGCGGCGGAGGCGGGCGTCGACTACAAGCCGGCGACGGGCACGCTGGAGTTCGCGCCCGGGGAGGTGTCGAAGACGATCCGTGTGCCGGTGATAGACGACGCGCTGGACGAGCCGGACGAGGAGTTCGCGGTCGCGCTGTCCGCCCCGCGAGGCGCGGCGCTGGGCCGGGGATCGGCGTTCGGGACGATCCGGGACGACGACGAGACTCCGACGCTGTCGGTCGCGGACGCGTCGGGAGTCGAGGATGCCGGGGCTCTGGAGTTCGCGGCGACGCTGAGCGCGCCGAGCCTGGTCGAGGTGACGGTGGATTACGCGACGGCGGATCCGGCGGGGCCGATGGGCGCGGTCGCGGCGGCGGGCGTCGACTACAAGCCGGCGACGGGCACGCTGGAGTTCGCGCCCGGGGAGGTGTCGAAGACGATCCGGGTGGCGATTCTCGACGACGCCCTTGACGAGCCGGACGAGGAGTTCGCGGTCGCGCTGTCCGGCCCGCGAGGCGCGGCGCTGGACCGGGGGTCGGCGTCGGGGACGATCCGGGACGACGACGAGACGCCGTCGCTGTCGGTGGCGGACGCGTCGGGCGGCGAGGATGCCGGCGAACTGGAGTTCGCGGTGGCGCTGAGCGCGCCGAGCGGCATCGGGGTGTCGGCGTCGTACGCGACGTCGGACGGCACGGCGCAGGCGGGCGTCGACTACGAGGCTGCGTCGGGCGCGCTGGAGTTCGCGCCGGGGGAGGTGTCGAAGACGATCCGGGTGGCGGTGATCGACGACGACCTGCACGAGGCGGACGAGGAGACGTTCGGAGTTTCGCTGTCGGCGCTGGCCAACGCTTCGGCGGCGGACGTTTCGGCTACGGGCACGATCCTGGACGACGACCTCGCGCCGCCGGCCCTGTCGGGGCGCCTGCCGGCGGCGCTGCTGTGCGTGGGCGGGGCGCTCTACGAGCTGGACCTGGCGGAGTATTTCGCCGGCGAGGAGCTGCGGTTCTCGGCGGTCTCCGCGGCGCCGGAGGTGGCGTCGGCGACGCTGGACGGAAGCCGCCTGTCGATCGTGCCGGGCATCGAGGGCGAGACGTCGGTGGCGGTGTCGGCGGCGAACGGGTCGGGCTCCGCGGGCGGCGCGGTCGAGGTGCGGGTGGCGGCGGACCCGGCGGAGCTCGAGGCGCTGGAGTCGGCGCTGGCGTCGATCGGCCGGGGCATCCTGGCCGGCGTGTCCGAGTCGGTGCGCGCCCGCTTCGACCCGGCGGCGCTCCCCGGCGGCGGTCGCGACGATCCGCCGGCCGCCGGCGTCGCGCGGAACCCGCCGATGCCCGGCGTCGGGCTCCCCGGACGGGACCGGGGAGGCTGGTTCGGCGCGGAGGCCGTCGCGAACGGCTGGCCCGGCGCCGACGGCGGGCTCGCCGCCGCGGGCCTGCCCCGCCGCCGCGGCATGGAGCCGTTCTCGTTCTCGCTGGACTCGGCGGGCGCGGACGGCCCGGCGTGGTCGGTGTGGGGACGCGGCGAGGCGCAGCGCTTCGGGTCGGCGCCGGGGTCGAGCTGGCACGACGGCGCGCTGGAGTCGGCGCATGTGGGCGCGGAGTGGCGCACGGGCGCGTGGCTGGCGGGGGTGTCGGCGTCGCGGAGCGCGGCGTCGGCGGACTACCGCTTCGAGCGCTCGGTGGAGGCGTGCGGCGGCGGCTCGGGCAGCGGCGAGATCGAGGCGGACGTGTCGGGCGTGCATCCGTACGCGGGCCGGCGGGTCGGCGCGGGCTGGGTGTGGGCGACGCTGGGCCGGGGCGGGGGCGAGTTCCGCATGCGGCGCTGCGAGGGCGGCGAGTGGAGCGCGTCGGACCTGTCGATGCGGCTGGCGGCGGCGGGCGGGCGGCATCCGTTCGCGCGGCGGGAGTCGACGGAGCTGTCGGTGGTGGAGGAGGTCGGCGTCGTGGAGCTGGAGACGGGCGGCGACGCGGGCCTTCTCGCGCGCGCGGGGCGGGCGAAGCTGGGGCTGGAGGCCTCCGGGGTGGCGGAGCCGGGCTGCGAGTGTCCGCTGACGACGTTCGTGCGGGCGTTCGCCCTGGGCGACTGGGGCGACGGCGCGACGGGCGCGGGGCTGGAAGTGTCGGCGGGCGTGCGGTTCAGGCACATCCCGCTGCGGTTCGGCGTGGACGCGGGGGTGCGGGCGCTGGCGGCGGCGGAGGACGCGCGGGAGCGGAGCGCGAACGTGGCGCTGTCGCTGCTGCCGAGGGCGGACGGCACGGGCTGGCGGGGTTCGCTGGCGTGGCGGCGGGGCTCGGCGGCGCCGGTCCTCGGCGTGGCGGGCGGGATCGCGCCGTGGGCCGCGCCGGGCGGGGTTCCGCAGGCCGCGCGGCGGGACTGGACGTCGCGGAGCCGCCTCGGCTACGGCATCGCGGGCGCGCGGGGCGTGGCGACGCCGTTCGTCGAGCTCGACGCGGCGCGCTCCGGGCGCGGCGCGCGCGTCGGGGCGCGCCACGAGTTCGGCGGCCCCGCGGGGCGGCTGGTCGTGGAGTGGGGCGTCGAGCGGGGCGGGCTTCCGGGAGGCGGCGGCCGGGTCCTGCTCGAGGCCGTCGGCCGGTTCTGAGCCTCCAGGCGTTCGGCTGCGGGCGGATCGACGTGTTCGCGGCGGATCCAGACCGGGCGAGCGAGATCGTCGTAGCTGCACATCCCGCTGGCGTTGCGGGTGCGCGGGCACAGGGGATCGAGGCGAGCACGGCGGCCTTGCGCGCCGGCGCGTGGCCCTGTCGGCCGCGGGGGCGACCGATCTTCCCCAAGTTCCAACTGAACGTTCGGGACGGGGAAGCTGGTTCCACATTCGGCTGTTCCTGATCAGACAAGCGGGGGCGCGCACCGTGATCCAGCGCGGACCATCGTCGGCACCGGTCATCGGCCGGCGCGTATGTCCGGGTGATCTGGATGCATTGTTGTTTTCCTATTTTTCACAATATAACCAGAGATAGTAGCGCACATTTCATGATTAAAACTCTAATGTCTGAGGGAACGACGTGAGACGTGCGGAGACTCGACATGAAAGTCCGGGAGCATCGGCGCAGCGTCCGGCACGCTCTGCGCCAGAGCCGCCGCGTGCGTGCGCGCGAGGTGAGGCCGTGGCTAGTGTCTTCCCTGACCGCCCAGGTAGCACCTGCGCCATGGAGGCCCCGGTCGGCAACACACCGCATGTCGGGGTTTCGATTCGCCCGGACGCAGCACAGCGTCCGTTGGTACGCGGCTCTGATCCGGACCTTCACTTTCATGCTTGCCACACTGGCTGCGGCCCAGGAGGATGCCTCGACCCACGTGGTGCCCCTGTTCCCGGCGGTATCAGACACCGGACCCCAGGGACTGGTCCGGATCGTCAACCACTCGAACCGTGCCGGGAGCGTCGCCATCGTGGCGATCGACGCAGCCGGAACGCGGGTCGAGGGGCTCGGCATTTCGATCGGCGCCAGTCAGACCGCGCACTTCGACTCCGACGACCTGGAGTCCGGCAACCCCGAGGCCGGGCTTTCCGGTAGCACCGGCCCCGGCGAGGGCGACTGGCACCTGGAACTGGCGAGCGACCTGAACATTGAGTTGCAGGCCTACGCGTACGGCGATGGCGGCGTTCTCGATGAACTGCTTGAGGCGGCGGTTGGCGACGGCGAGGGTTTCCGAATCGCCACGTTCGATCCCGGGGACGACAACGGGGTAACGGGTTTGCTGCGGCTCCTCAACCGCTCCGGGGAGGCGATCGAGTTGACGGTGCGGGGCACGGACGACCTCGGCGTCTCGCCCGGGCCAGGGGTGACGATCGAGCTGGCCGCGTGGGAATCGAAGACCTACACGGCGTCGGAACTCGAGTCCGGCGAGGCGCCCGGACTGACGGGTTCGCTCGGCGACGGCACGGGGCTGTGGCGGCTCGATGGGGAGGCCCCGAGGCAGGTGATGGCGATGAGCCTGGTCGAGGACGCGGCCGGTCGCCTGGCGAACCTGTCCGGGGCGCCGGCGCGCGAGTTCGCGGGCGCGCATCGGGTGCCGCTGTTCCCTCCGGCGTCGGACGCGCTCGGCCGCGAAGGGCTGGTTCGGGTGATCAATCGCTCGGACGCGGCGGGGGAGGTTCGGATCGAGGCCTTCGACGGCACGGAACTTGCGTACGAGGCGCTGACGCTTGCTCTCCGTGCGAACGAGGCGGCGCAGTTCGACTCGAATGACCTGGAGCTTGGCAACACGGCCAAGGGGCTGACGGGGAGTACGGGAGCGGGCGAGGGGGACTGGAGGCTGGAGCTGACCAGCGACCTGGACATCGAGGTGTTGTCGTACGTGCGCGCGGCAGGCGACCGGCTGTCTCCGATGCACGAAGCGGCGGCGCGGGAGCCGGACGGGCTTCGGCGCCACTATGTCCCGATATTCCACTCGGCGGAACAGGAGGGCCAGGAAAGCCGGCTGCACCTGTTCAACGCGGGCGAGTCGGAGACGCGCGTCTCCATCGCCGGAACTGACGATGCCGGCGACAATGCGCCCGAGGGACGAGTCGCCCTGACGCTCAATCCGGGAGAAACGCGGGTATTGACGGCAGCGGCACTGGAGGACGGCGGAGACGGTTTCGAGGGGCGCTTCGGAACCGGCGCCGGTCGCTGGCGGATGTTCGTGACATCGTACGGAATGCTGCAGGTGATGGGTCTGGGATACGGTGAGGACGGAGAAGTGGCGAACCTGTCCCGGGGCGATCCGGCGGATTCGGGGCTGCTGGTGATCGATGCTCGCGTCGGCAATCTGGACCTGGTGGTCGAGTCCGTGTCGGTGGACGAGGGCGTCCGGACACCAGAC
The DNA here is from genome assembly GCA_965203615.1 of Candidatus Azotimanducaceae bacterium. Lineage (GTDB taxonomy): Bacteria > Pseudomonadota > Gammaproteobacteria > Pseudomonadales > Azotimanducaceae > VXNE01. The sequence goes on along the minus strand of OZ241900.1, from coordinate 554,880 downwards.
TCGGCCTTCGTGCTGTCCGCGACCGTACGCAACCTCGGCATGGCCCCGGCCGAGGCGACGATGCTGCGTTATTACCTGTCGCCGGACACAACTATCACGCCATCGGACAGGGTGGTCGGGACCGACCCGGTGGACGAACTCGCAGCGTCCGCCACCAGCGCGGAGTCGATTACGCTGCTAGCGCCTTCAGCGGAGGGGACGTACTACTACGGCGCCTGCGTGGATGCGGTGCCCGCCGAATCCGACACCGCCAACAACTGCTCCGCTTCCACAACGGTCATCGTTTATGCCCCGCCGCCCGACCGGCCCGACCTGGTGGTGGCCTCGCCGTCCGCCAGCAACGCTCGACCGGCGCCCGGCGAGGCGTTCACGCTGTCGGCCACGGTGCGCAACCGCGGCGCGGGAGCCGCTTCCGCGACGACGCTGCGCTATTACCTGTCGGCGGACACAACGATCACGCCATCGGACATGGCGGTCGGAACCGACCCGGTGGACGAGCTCGCAGCGTCCGCCACCAGCGCGGAGTCGATTACGCTGCTAGCGCCTTCAGCGGAGGGGACGTACTACTACGGCGCCTGCGTGGATGCGGTGCCCGCCGAATCCGACACCGCCAACAACTGCTCCGCTTCCACAACGGTCATCGTTTATGCCCCGCCGCCCGACCGGCCCGACCTGGTGGTGGCCTCGCCGTCCGCCAGCAACGCTCGACCGGCGCCCGGCGAGGCGTTCACGCTGTCGGCCACGGTGCGCAACCGCGGCGCGGGAGCCGCTTCCGCGACGACGCTGCGCTATTACCTGTCGGCGGACACAACGATCACGCCATCGGACATGGCGGTCGGAACCGACCCGGTGGACGAGCTCGCAGCGTCCGCCACCAGCGCGGAGTCGATCACGCTGCTCGCGCCTTCAGCGGAGGGGACGTACTACTACGGCGCCTGCGTGGATGCGGTGCCCGCCGAATCCGACACGGCCAACAACTGCTCCGCTTCCGCGACGGTCACCGTTTATGCCCCGCCGCCCGACCGGCCCGACCTGGTGGTGGCCTCGCCGTCCGCCAGCAACGCTCGACCGGCGCCCGGCGAGGCGTTCACGCTGTCGGCCACGGTGCGCAACCGCGGCGCGGGAGCCGCTTCCGCGACGACGCTGCGCTATTACCTGTCGGCGGACACAACGATCACGCCATCGGACATGGCGGTCGGAACCGACCCGGTGGACGAGCTCGCAGCGTCCGCCACCAGCGCGGAATCGATCACGCTGCTCGCGCCTTCAGAGGAGGGGACGTACTACTACGGCGCCTGCGTGGATGCGGTGGCCACCGAATCCGACACCGCCAACAACTGCTCGTCGGCCGTACCCGTCACCGTGCCGGCGCCGCCGAGTCTGCCAGACCTCGTGGTCGTCTCCCCGTCGACTCGTCTCCACGACGGACCGGACGCCACGTTCACGCTGTCGGCGACGGTGCGCAACCAGGGCGAAGGTGCCGCTTCGGCGACGACGCTGCGCTACTACCGCTCCGGCGACTCCGTCGTCTCGACGGCGGATGCGCCCGTCGGCACCGACAGCGTCCCCGCGCTCGCCGCCTCCGGCAGCAGCGGCGAGTCGATCGACCTCGCTGTGCCGCCGGCGGGCACGTACCACTTCGGGGCCTGCGTGGATGCCGTGCCCCGCGAGTCCGACACGACGAACAACTGCTCTTCCGCCGTTCTTCTGACGGTTTCCGAGCCGCAGAGCTTCGGGGCAACTGCCATTGACGTTGACAACTGTCGCGGTCCAGCGAGAACTGACGCGTGGGGTCTCGTTGTAGATCAGAAGTCGAAGGAAGCGGCGGAGAAACTAGCGATCGCGGAGTGTGTCGAAATGCGAACACGCGGAGGCAACGGCGGCGAAGGACAGTGCCGGGGCACTGCGCGGACGTTCGAACAATGTGGGGCGATCGCCAGCGGGTACAACGCCAACACCCAAGTTTGCTGGATATCCAGTGATGCTGGCCCCTCTCAGGGCGAGGCGGAGCAGAAGGTATTGAGCAGATGCCGGGGCAACACCGAGAGCGAATGTCAGCTTCTCGACTCCGGCTGCAACTCTACCGATTGATCGGCAAGAAGTCGAAACGAAACATGCCAAGCTTGGGCGTGGTCCCAGTTAGGTCAGGCAAGCCATCTCGGCGCGCTCCCTCGCGGAGCTTGCTGCGGGGCTTCTGCGGATCGGGGATGCAGCCGGCTGGCATGTGGTCATCTCGAGGGTTTCTCCGCAAGACCAGGGACCGGATAGGAGCCCGGCGTATGTTCGCGCCAGCGGCGTTGCTTTTCGGCATGTCCGCCCGGGGCGCGGAGGAGGTTCACACGGTGCCGCACGTTCCGGCCGCGTCGGCGGAGGGCCACGCCGCGGCACAGTTCGACGCCCAGGCGCTGGATTCGGGCAACGCCCGACAAGGACAACGAAAATGAAGGACGTCGGCGAACACATCGTGGCCATACGGCGCACTGTTCCGCTCATCGGTCCCAGACGGAGTACTCGATCATGGTAGGCACAACCGAAGGAGTGTGTGCGTCGCCAAGGGCTTCGCGAATAGGAGTGGCGTACGTTCTCGCGCTGTTGGCGGCCGTCGACCATGCCGAAGAGCGTCCGGACGAACCGGTCGGCCCCGATGTCTTCTACGTGTCCGTCGTGTCCGGCGACGCCGCGCGGGGCGTGAGTCCGGCGTCTGTCCGGCTCGCGAGCGTCGAGTGCGGGTGGGAGGATCCCCCGGTTGGAGCAACGGTAGCGTGTGCCACTCCAGTAGTGGAGGGCGCACCGCGGGGCATTGCCGTTCGCAATGTCAACGACGAGGGCGAGCCGGTACCGGCGGAGACCGATCTCGAGTTCCGTTACAGCACCATGCCCATCACGGCAACCGCCGACGTGGACTACGTGAGCGCTTCCGAAACGTTGACGATCAAGGCCGGCGAGATCGTGTCCGCCGCCGCGACCCTCAACACCCTCGAAGATGCGCTGGACGAGTTCCAGGAGCTATTCGCGGTCCAGCTCGAAAGCACCCGCGAGTTTCCGGTCGATCTGGAATTCGACTACGTGGTCATTCCGATCAACGACAACGACCCGGAGGTCAGGATTTCGCTCAGGGGCGAAGAAGTCGTGGAGAACGCGGGCGTTCTGTCCTTCGAAGTTTCGCTCAGGGGAAAGAGCGGCAAACAGGTCACCGTGGACTACGCCACGGCGGACGGAACGGCAACGGCCGATACCGACTACCTGACCGCCTCCGGGACGCTGACATTCGAGCCCGGCGAGACTGCGCAGACCGTCGAAGTGGGCATCATCGACGATTCCGTTTTCGAGCCAGTCGAATGGTTCGAGTTCAAGCTGTCTAACGCCCGGAATGCGCGCCTGCCCCGCGCTCCCGCGCGCGGCACCATTCAGGACGACGAGGTATTGCTGACGGTGGCGGGTGCGAGCGCGAAAGAGAACTCCGGGGCACTCGAGTTCACCGTGACGGCAGATGGGATGATGACCGGCGCTCCCGTCACCGTGGCCTACACCACGGAGGACGGCACGGCAACGGCCGGCGACGACTATGATGCCGTGTCGGGCACGCTCAAGTTCACCGGCGAAAGCGCCACGCAGATCGTATCGGTGCCCCTGGTCGACGACGATATAGACGAACCGAGCGAGACATTGACCGTGGTGCTGGCGGATGCCGTGAACGCCATGATCGGCACGGCCACCGCCAGCGGCGTCATCGAGGACGACGACCCGCTTCCCGAGCTGAGGATCGACGGCGGCTCGGCCGAAGAGGGCGGCATGATCGCGTTCGTGGTGACGCTGGCAGGTCCGACTGCGCAGACGGTGACCGTGGACTACGCCACGGCGGACGGGTCGGCGACAGCGGGCGCGGACTACCGGTCGGTTTCGGGAACGCTCTTTTTCGCGCCCGGCGTGTCGAGCGCCGCCCTGCCCGTCGAAATCGTCGACGACGAGAATTACGAGCCCGACGAGACGTTCGTGGCGAGGCTGTCGTCCCCGGTGAACGCCGCTATCGTCGCCGGCGAAGCGACGGGGACCATCGTCGACGACGACGAGGAGCCGGCGGCCGTCGCGATCCTCCCCGAGGATCCCACGCTCTGTGTCGGCGGCGCGCCGACCATCATCGACCTGTCCCGGCACTTTTCCGGCGACAACCTTTCCTTCTCCGTCTCCGATCCGGACCCAAGCGTTGCGACGGTGGGCCTGGACGATGAAGTGCTCGTCCTGACGCCGGTCGCCGAAGGTACGACTTCGGTGACCGTGACCGCCGCCAACATGGGCAGCCGGGCATCGTTCGATCTGACGATCACCGTCGTCGCCGATCCTGCGGAGCTGGCCGCCGTCAAGCGAGGGTTGGCCGTGGCCGGGGGGTTGATCCTGAACGACGTCGTGGACGCGATCGGGGAGAGGTTCGCGATTGCCGACACGTCCGATCGCAGGTCGAACGCGGCGGCCCCCGCGACGACCGCGCTTGATCATCGGGGCGCGGCGAGTGTTCTCGCCGGCAACTGGTCCGCAAACTACGGCGACCTCGCGACGCGCAAAGCCTCGGAGGAATGGCCTCCCCGTGACTTGTCGCCGGATTCCCGTTCCCTGGCGTTCTCGGCATCGCCCGGGTCGGGGCTGGGAAACTGGTCGGTCTGGGGGCGTAGCAGTACAAAGCGTTTCGGCGACGGAGAACTCCTCGAGGATGGGTCGTTCACCGCACTCCAGATCGGCGCGGATGCGCGGCGCGGGGACTGGCTCTTCGGCGCCGCAGGCATGCTGGGACGCACCGACGCCGAGTATGGGTTCGTTCGCTCCGTGGAGGCCTGCGGCGGAGGCGGCACAGGCGAGGGCCTGCTGGAAACGGAAACCACAAGCGTCCATCCCTACATCGGCCGGCGAGTCGGTCGCGGCTGGGTCTGGGCGACGGCGGGCGCGGGAAGCGGCGAGGCAATCGTGGAACGTTGCACCTCGGGTAACCGCAACGTCGCGGACCTGTCCATGCGCATGGGAGCGCTCGGCGGACGGCACTTGATCCGCGGCAACGATCGGTTGGAAGTCTCGTTGGTGGAGGACCTGGGCGTGCTGCGCGCGAAGACCGACGCCTCCATGGGACCGGCGGGCAATCACAACGTCTCGGTTGGTCGAGCACGCTTCGGTGTGGAGGCAAGGGGAGTGTGCGCCACCGGGGCCGGGATCGTGGGATGGGCCAGGGCCTTCGCGCGCCACGACTGGGGCGACGGCATCGAGGGTTCCGGGGCGGAGATCGCGCTCGGTGCGCGGCTGGACGCACCGGAGAGGCGGTTGCGCATCGATGCGGGCCTTCGCGCGCTGGCCGCGCACACTGCGGACGAGCACAGGGAAATCGGCGCCAGCGTCTCGGTCGCATACCTGCCCCAGGCCAATGGAACGGGACTGCAGGTTTCGATGGCGTTGCGGCGCGGCATGTCGGACGAGACCGCCCGATTGGGCGAGAACTGGGAGCTTTCGCTGGATCCGACGGCCGCTCGCCGGTCCGTGCGCGCGGACATGTTCGTCGGCTACGGCTTCCGGGCGCGGCGGGGACTGGCGCGGCCTTTCGCGACAGTCGGAAAGTCGAATCAGGGAAGGCGTGTCGCCGCGGGACTGCGCTACGAGTCGCTCGGCGGGCGGTCCGGGTTCATCAGCGAGTTGTCGTTCGGGCAGGAGCAGGGCGTCGGTGACGGAGGTTTCGTCCTGGCGCGGCTGGAGTCACAGCGCTAGCAGTGTCCGTGTTGTCAACGGAGGTGCCGCCGGAGCGCCATGCGTCCCACAACATCAAGCCGCCACGCGGCTCCTCCGCTTCGTTTCCGGCCCTGCGGGACACCCGGCGCGGAGGTTGCTGATGACCGGAAGCCAGTTCCGGTCATGATCGACGGGCTGCCGCGAGCGCGGGTCCGGTTTCCGGGACGGCGCGCGGCGACTATGGCCGATCCTGTTGCAGCAGTGCGTTGGCCAGCACGATGAGCTTGCGCATGACGGCGGTCAGGGCGACCTTCGCCGGCTTGCCGCGCGCGCGCAGTTGCCGGTACTTGCGGGCCAGGTCCGGGTTGTGGGTGATGGCGGTCAGCGTCGCCATGAACAGAACCCGCCGCGGATGAAGCTGCGCCCCTTCCAGGCGTCCGACCGGGAGCGATCCCGGTCGTGCCCGGGGATCGGGCGACGCACGGCGCGGCGGGTGCCGAAGGGCTGGCGGGCCAGATGTCGAGAGACACGCCGCGGCCGCCGCATGAGACGGCAAGGGAATACGCGTCGACGGGCGGCGGCGCAGTTCGGTTCGGGATCCGGATGTCCTGAAGGACACAGGGTCGCCCATTACATAAGCTCTGCTGGATCCGTCCCGGCCGCGCGTTTGCGGCCGGGGCACAAGCGACGCGTCCCGGCTGTGCCGATCTTCGAATCTTGCGACGCCATGCGCGACCCGAACTGGAGCCTGCTGCAACCGCGCAGGCGAACCGGCGCGGTTCGCACACAACGCGGCGCAATCGGCCCTGGCATCTTTGGGCCCAGAATTTCTCCCGAAATTCACTAAAAATTACTGAATCGTAGCGCAAATTTCGCGCATGAATTCGTATCCTTGGTGCCGACGACGTCGGCAGCGCAGAAGAATGAGAACACCGCCCCGCGCCCCCCGGGAACGAAACGCCCGACCGATGCGAGCGTGGACGCTCCGGCGCCGCCGGGAGCCCGGCGGCCGGCGCAATCCGGCGGGAGCCGCGCGCTGGCTGTTTCATCATTCGATGCTCGTCGCGGTCATGCTCGCGACATCCGCGCCGGTCCGCGCGGTCGAGGCTGATGGCGCGGGGGCGGCCGGCCCGGAGGCGCTCCCGGTGAACTCGGCGAACGTGTCTTCCGCCGCGCCGTTGATGTCGATTTCCAGCGGGGCGGTCACGGAAGGCGGCAAGCTCGAATTCGTCGTCACCCTGAGCGCGGCGAGCGGCAGCGAAGTAACGACTGACTTTTCGGTGGAGCGGAGCTGGAGTAGTGCGACAGAGGGAGTGGGCAAGGACTTCATGTTCAAGTCCGGTTCGATCACGTTCGAACGGGGCGACACGAGGAAGACCATTGAGATCCAGACGCATGACGACGGGGAGCCCGAACACGACGAGCACTTGACCGTCTCATTGAGGAACCCGGCAGGCGCCAAATTCAAGACAGGAATTAGTGCCAATAGTTATAGGAGCTGTCCGGGGTGGTCGGGAGGCTGCACTAGCCTCGTCTGCTGCGTTTGCGGATGGATACTGGACAACGAGCCGCCCACGGTCCGCGTTTCCGACGCGAAGGGTCTCGAGTCGGCGGGCAGCCTGAGCTTTCGGCTCGACCTGAACATGGGCCCCGGGAGCGCCGCTTCGGTGAAATTCTCGACGAAGGACGGAACGGCGAAATCGGGCGAGGACTACACGGCCACGACCGAGACGGTGGAGTTCGGGGCCGGGGAGACGAGCAAGACCGTTGATGTGCCGCTCGTCTCCGACGACAACGCCGAGCCGGACAAGACGTTCACCGTGCACCTGTCGGAGGCGGCGGGCCTGGCGATTCTCGACGGGGAGGGGACGGGGACGATCGTGGACGACGACGCCCTGCCGACCGTCTCGATTTCCGACGCGCGGGCCAGCGAGTCCGCCGGCAAGCTGGAGTTCGCCCTCGCACTCAACAAGTCGGTCCAGGGCGCGGTGTCGGTGGATTTTTCGACCTCGGACGGAACGGCCGTCGCGGGCGAGGACTACACGGGCACGACCGAGACGGTGGAGTTCGGCGCCGGGCAAACGAAGCGCACCGTCGCGGTGCCGGTCGCCGACGACGACATCGTCGAAATGGACGAGACATTGAAGGCGAGCCTGTCGGACCCGACGGGCGCGACCATTCTCGACGGCGAGGCGGCGGGGACGATCGTGAACGACGATTTGCCGCTGCTGACCGTGCGGGGTTCGTCGGCGCCCGAGGGCGAAATGCTCGAATACGCCCTGACCCTCAGCGCCCCGGTCTCGAAAAGCGTGAGCGTCTTCTGCCGGTCGCGGTACAACCCGATTCCGGCTCTGCAGAACCCGCGGGCGTACCGGCTGGCGAAGCGCGGGGAGGATTACGTATATCACGCCGGGGAAGACATCGTTTTCGCTCCCGGGGAAACGGCGAAGACCTACAGGGTCCAGACGCTCGAGGACCAGACCGACGAGCCCGAGGAGGCCGTGATCATGTCATGCTCGAGACTGAATAACGCCAGGTTCGCATCCCTGCCCAGCAGCGCGGCCTGCCCGTGGAGGACGTGCGGCGCGCGCGGCTGCGCCGATTGTTCGACGATCACGGACAACGACGCGGACGCGGAGATCAGCCTGTCCGACATCTCGGTGTCGGAGTCGGCCGGGGTCGCGACCGTCTCGGGCAAGCTGAGCGTGAGATCGGAGCGCCGCATCCTGGTGAACTGGGGAACCCGGCCGGGGACGGCGGAAAGCGGCAAGGACTTCGAGCCGAAGGGTTCGCTCAAGAGCTTCAGTCCCTGGTGGAACGCGGGATTGCACGGGGTCTCCTTCCAGGTGCCGATCATCGACGACGACCGGGCGGAGCCGGACGAGACGTTCACCGTCTGGGTGACCGGCCGCGACGGGGTGTCGATCGCCGACGGCGAGGCGACGGTGACCATCGTGGACAACGACGAGGCGCCGAAGGCGATCGTCCTGGCGGCGGACCCGAAGCGCGTCTCGGAGGGCGGCGGGGCGGCGGAGATCGAGGTGACGGCGACGCTCGACGGGGGAACGCGGTCGGAGGCGACGGAGGTGACGGTGAGCGTGTCGGGCGGCGGCGACCCGGGCGCGGTGGACTTCGCGGCGGTGGAGGACTTCGCGATCACCATTCCATCGGGCGAGAGCAGCGGGACCGGGACGTTCACGCTGACGCCGGAGGACGACAACGTGGACGAGACCGACGAGACGCTCGCCGTGGACGGCAGCTCCGACCTCGACGTGACGGGAGACGCGGTCGTGCTGGAGGACGACGACGAGGGCCCGTCGAGGATCGTGCTGTCGGCGGAGCCCCGGACGGTTTCGGAGGGCGCGGGGGAGACGTTCGTGGAGGTGACCGCGACGCTGGACGGAGGCGCCCGGACGACGGCGACGGAGGTGGCGGTGTCGGCGTCGGGCGGCGGCGACGCGGGCGCGGTGGACTTCGCGCCGGTGCCGGACTTCCCGATCGTCATCGCCGCGGGGGCGACGGTCGCCGGAGCGATATTCGCGCTGACGCCCGTGGACGACGACGTGGAGGAGACCGACGAGACGCTGTCCCTGAGCGGCGAGTCGGACCTTCCGGTGACGCCGACGTCGGTGACGATCACCGACGACGACGCCGCGGCGCGGGAGATCCTGCTGTCGGCGAGTCCTCCGCTGGTGTCGGAGGGCGACGGTCCTACGGCGGTGACGGTGACGGCGTCGCTGAGCGGCGCGGCGCGCCAGGTCGGGACGACCGTGACGGTGACGGTGTCGGGAAGCGGGGATCCGGGCGCGGTGGATTTCGCGGCGGTGCCGGACTTCACCATCACCATCGATGCGAACGCGGCGAGCGGCGCGGGGACGTTCACCCTGGCGCCGGAGGACGACGCGGCGGCGGAGGCGGACGAGCGGCTGGGCATAGCGGGCAGGTCGGACCTTCCGGTGAGGCCGACCTCGGTGAGGCTGGCGGACGACGACAAGGCGTCGACGCGCATCCTGCTGTCGGCGAGGCCTTCGCGGGTGTCGGAGGGCGACGGCCCGACCCGGGTGGAGGTGACCGCGAGGCTGGACGGAAGCGCCCGGACGGCGGCGACGGAGGTGGCGGTGTCGGTTTCGGGCAGCGGCGACCCGGACGCGGTGGACTTCGCCGCCGTCCCGGACTTCGAGATCGTGATACCCGCGAACGCTCCGAGCGGCGCGGGCGCGTTCACCCTGGCGCCGGAGGACGATACTGTGGCGGAGACGGACGAGCGGCTGGGGATAGCGGGCAGGTCCGACCTCCCGGTGACGTCGACATCGGTGACGCTGGCGGACGACGACGACGGCAGCGACGATGGGCCGAGGCGCATCCTGCTGTCGGCGTCTCCGGGGCGGGTGTCGGAGGGCGACGGCCCGACCTTGGTGGAGGTGACGGCGGCGCTGGACGGCGGCCGGCGCCAGGAGGCGACGGAGGTGGCGGTGTCGGTTTCGGGAAGCGGCGACCCGGACGCGGTGGACTTCGCCGCCGTCCCGGATTTCGAGATCGTCATCGCGGCGAACGAGTCGAGCGGCACGGGCGCGTTCGCGCTTCGGCCGGAGGACGACCTGGCCGTCGAGGCGGACGAGACGCTGACGGTGTCGGGGGCGTCGGACCTGCCGGTGGCGCCGGCGACGGTGGGGCTGCTGGACGACGACGAAGCGGCGCCGGGCCGGTCGCTGTCGATCGCCGACGCGGGGGCGCCGGAGGGCGCGGGAGCGCTGGAGTTCGCTGTGACGCTGGACGGTCCGGGCGCGTCGGGCGTGACGGTGCGCTATGCGACGGCGGATCCGGCGGGGTCGATGGGTGCGGTGGCGGAGGCGGGCGTCGACTACGAGCCGGCGACGGGGACGCTGGAGTTCGCGCCCGGGGAGATGTCGAAGACGATCCGGGTGGCGATTCTCGACGACGTCCTTGACGAGCCGGACGAGGGGTTCGCGGTAGTCCTGTCCGCCCCGCAGGGCGCGGCTCTCGGCCGGGGATCGGCGACGGGCACGATCCGGGACGACGACGAGACTCCTTCGCTGTCGGTGGCGGACGCGTCGGGCGGCGAGGATGTCGGCGAGCTGGAGTTCGCGGTGGCGCTGAGCGCGCCAAGCGTGTCGGGCGTGACGGTGGATTACGCGACGGCGGACCCGGCGGGGTCGATGGGTCCGGCGGCGGAGGCGGGCGTCGATTACAAGTCGGCGTCGGGCACGCTGGAGTTCGCGCCCGGGGAGGTGTCGAAGACGATCCGGGTGGCGATTCTCGACGACGCCCTTGACGAGCCGGACGAGGAGTTCGCGGTCGCGCTGTCCGGCCCGCGAGGCGCGGCGCTGGGCCGGGGGTCGGCGTCGGGGACGATCCGGGACGACGACGAGACGCCGTCGCTGTCGGTGGCGGACGCGTCGGGCGGCGAGGATGCCGGGGAGCTGGAGTTCGCGGTGGCGCTGAGCGCGCCGAGCGGCATCGGGGTGTCGGCGTCGTATGCGACGGCGGACGGCACGGCGCAGGCGGGCGTCGACTACGAGGCTGCGTCGGGCGCGCTGGAGTTCGCGCCCGGGGAGGTGTCGAAGACGATCCGCGTGGCGGTGATCGACGACGACCTGCACGAGGCGGACGAGGAGACGTTCGGGCTGTCGCTGTCGGCGCTGGCCAACGCTTCGGCGGCGGACGTTTCGGCGACGGGCACGATCCTGGACGACGACCTCGCGCCGCCGGCCCTGGCGGGGCGCCTGCCGGCGGCGCTGCTGTGCGTGGGCGGGGCGCCGCGCGAGCTGGACCTGGCGGAGTATTTCGTCGGCGAGGAGCTGCGGTTCTCGGCCGTCTCCGCGGCGCCGGAGGTGGCGTCGGCGACGCTGGACGGAAGCCGGCTGTTGATCGTGCCGGGCATCGAGGGCGAGACGTCGGTGGCGGTGTCGGCGGCGAACGGGTCGGGCTCCGCGGGCGGCGCGGTCGAGGTGCGGGTGGCGGCGGACCCGGCGGAGCTCGAGGCGCTGGAGTCGGCGCTGGCGTCGATCGGCCGGGGCATCCTGGCCGGCGTGTCCGGGTCGGTGCGCGCCCGCTTCGACCCGGCGGCGCTCCCCGGCGGTCGCGACGATCCGCCGGCCGCCGGCGTCGCGCGGAACCCGCCGATGCCCGGCGTCGGGCTCCCCGGACGGGACCGGGGAGGCTTGTTCGGCGCGGAGGCCGGGCTCGGCGGCCGTCTCCATGATGCGGACCGTCTCCATGGCGCGGACCGTCTCCATGGCGCGGGCCGGTCCGGTCGCGGCATGGAGCCGTTCTCTTTTTCGCTCGATTCCGCGCGCTCGGGTCCGGACGGCCCGGCGTGGTCGGTGTGGGGACGCGGCGAGGCGCAGCGCTTCGGGTCGGCGCCGTGGTCGAGCTGGCACGACGGCGCGCTGGAGTCGGCGCATGTGGGCGCGGAGTGGCGGACGGGCGCGTGGCTGGCGGGGGTGTCGGCGTCGCGGAGCGCGGCGGAGGCGGACTACCGCTTCGAGCGCTCGGTCGAGGCGTGCGGCGGCGGCTCGGGCAGCGGCGAGATCGAGGCGGACGTGTCGGGCGTGCATCCGTACCTGGGCCGCCGGGTCGGCGACGGCTGGGTGTGGGCGACGCTGGGCCGGGGCGGCGGCGAGTTCCGCATGCGGCGCTGCGAGGGCGGCGAGTGGAGCGCGTCGGACCTGTCGATGCGGCTGGCGGCGGCGGGCGGGCGGCATCCGTTCGCGCGGCGGGAGTCGACGGAGCTGTCGGTGGTGGAGGAGGTCGGCGTCGTGGAGCTGGAGACGGGCGGCGACGCGGGCCTTCTCGCGCGCGCGGGGCGGGCGAAGCTGGGGCTGGAGGCCTCCGGGGTGGCGGAGCCGGGCTGCGAGTGTCCGCTGACGACGTTCGTGCGGGCGTTCGCCCTGGGCGACTGGGGCGACGGCGCGACGGGCGCGGGGCTGGAGGTGTCGGCGGGCGTGCGGTTCAGGCACATCCCGCGGCGGTTCGGCGTCGACGCCGGCGTTCGGGCGCTGGCGTTCCATTCGGCGGAGGACGCGCGTGAGCGGAGCGCGAACGTGGCGCTGTCGCTGCTGCCGAGTGCGGACGGCACGGGCTGGCGGGGTTCGCTGGCGTGGCGCCGGGGCTCGGCGGCGCCGGTCCTCGGCGTGGCGGGCGGGATCGCGCCGTGGGCCGCGCCGGGCGGGGTCCCGCAGGCCGCGCGGCGCGGCTGGGCGTCGCGGAGCCGCCTCGGCTACGGCATCGCGGGCGCGCGGGGCGTGGCGACGCCGTTCGTCGAGCTCGACGCGGCGCGCTCCGGGAACGGCGCGCGCGTCGGGGCGCGCCACGAGTTCGGCGGCCCCGCGGGGCGGCTGGTCGTGGAGTGGGGCGTCGAGCGGGGCGGGCTTCCGGGAGGCGGCGGCCGCGTCCTGCTCGAGGCCGTCGGCCGGTTCTGAGCTCCTAGCGGTCGGCCGGGATGTCGCACGGGGCGTCGTGAGAAGGGCGCCGTCGGGCGCCCCATGTGCCTCCGCTGCGACTGCGCTGCAGTAGGCGGTCGACGCATCGCAAGGGCACCGTACGCCACGTTCGCTGTAGCGCGCGGACGGGGGCGTGCCAGCAACGGCCGGGGGAGCCACGCCGGCTCGGGACAACCGCGCTGCCGGACGAAGAGACCGGCGTTTCGGTGGCGACCAGGTCGTGGCGCGGCGTGTCGCGCGTGACCCGGGAGCGATCCCGGCCTTGGCATCTTTGCCCTCAAAATTTCTCCTAAAATTCATTAAAAAAGAATGAGTCGTAGCGCAATTTTCGCATGTGAATTCGTATGCTTGGAGCCGACCACGTCGGCAGCGCAGAAGAATGAGAACACCGCACCGCGCCCCCCGGGAACGAAAAACCCGACCGATGCGAGCGGCGCCGCTCCGGCGCCGCCGGGAGGCCGGCGACCGGCGCAATCCCGCCGGAGTCGGGGCGCGGCTTTTTCATCGTTCGATGCTATTGGCGTTTCGCTGGCTGCTGCCGGTGGCGGTCGTCCTCTCGACGCATCCGTCGTGGGCTGAGCCCACGATGGACATCAGCGGAGGGTCGGTTGTGGAAGGCGGTGTGCTCGAGTTCACCGTGACTCTTTCGCACGCGGTCGACCATGACGTGCAGGTGGACTGGGCCACCGACGATTTCAGGGCGGTGTCGGGCGCGTATCCTCTGGCAACTAAGGGGTCGGACTTCACGTCCGGGTCCGGAAAGCTCACATTCGAACCGGGGGAGACGAGGAAGACCATCTCGGTCCGGACGAAAGAGGACACGGGCACCGAAGTCAGAGAAGCCGTAGTCGTAACGCTGAAAGACCCGTCGGATGGGGTTGTGTTCAATGAACGCCAAGGAAGTTATCGATGTCCATGGGGCGCGTGCGCCACCGGCGGGTGGTGTTGCGCCTGCGGCTTGATCCGCGAGAAGGTGCCGTTGTACACGCTCACGGTATCCGACGCGTCGGGTTCGGAGTCGGTGAGGAGAATGCCGTTCACCTTGAAGCTGAACGGGAGGTTCCCCCGCACATTCACGCTGGGGATCCAGACCAGGAGCCGAACCGCCGTGGTGGGGGAGGATCTCGAGAGGCAGAACTTTTTCTACGTCTGGCTTCCCGAGGATTCGTTTACGACCACCCTCGTGGCTTTAATCACGGACGACGACCTCGAGGAGGCGGACGAGACGTTCGAATTTCGAGTGAGCACCAGCGATCCGGCGCTCGATATCATCAACGCGAGCGCGACAGGCACGATTCTGGACGATGACAGCGTGCCGGAGACGATCGCCCTCGCGGTTTCCCCGAAGCGCGTCTCGGAGGGCGACGGCGCGACCGAGATCGCGGTGACGGCGACGTTCGACCGGGGACGGCGAACCGAGGCGACAGAGGTGAGCGTGAGCGTGTCGGGCGGCGGCGACCCGGGCGCGGTGGATTTCGCGGCCGTGGACGATTTCACGATCACCATCGCGGCGGGCGAAAGCAGCGGCACCGGGACCTTCACGCTGACGCCGGAGGACGACAACGTGGACGAGACCGACGAGACGCTCGCCGTCGACGGCAGCTCCGACCTGGACGTGACCGGAGACATGATCGAACTGGTGGACGACGACGCGGCCTCGTCGAGGGTCATGCTGTCGGCGTCGCCCTCGACGGTTTCGGAAGGCGCGGGCGAGACCTCGGTGGAAGTGACCGCGAGGCTTGACGGCGCCGCCAGGACGATGGAGACGGCGGTGGTCGTGTCGGTGACCGGCGGCGGCGATCCGGATGCGGTGGACTTTGCCGCGGTGGACGACTTCACGATCACCATTGCGGCGGGCGAAAGCAGCGGGACCGGGACCTTCACGCTGACGCCGGAGGACGACAACGTGGACGAGACCGACGAGACGGTCTCCGTGGACGGCAGCTCCGACCTCGACGTGACCGGAGACGCGGTCGTGCTGGAGGACGACGACGAGCCGTCGGGGGCGATCCTGCTCTCGGCGAACCCGCACCGGATTCGTGAGGACGGCGGCGCCAGCGCCGTGGAGGTGTCGGCGACGCTCGACGCCGGCGCCCGCGCGGTCGACACCGCGGTGAGGGTGTCGGTGACGGACAGCGGGCGGCCCGATGCCGTGGGCTACGTCGCGTCGGCGACTGCTTTCGACATCGTGATCGCGGCGGGCGAGACCGTCGGCGCGCATCGATTCACGGTGACGCCGGAAGACGACGCGGTCGACGAGCGGGACGAGGTTCTCGACATCTCGGGGACGTCCGGCCTGCCCGTGACGTCGACCGCCGTGACGCTGGAGGACGACGACGAGGCGCCGTCGAGGATCGTGCTGTCGGCGGAGCCCCGGACGGTTTCGGAAGGGGCGGGGGAGACCTTCGTGGAGGTGACCGCGACGCTGGACGGAGGCGCCCGGACGACGGCGACGGAGGTGGCGGTGTCGGCGTCGGGCGGCGGCGACCCGGGCGCGGTGGACTTCGCGCCGGTGCCGGACTTCGCGATCGTCATCGCGGCGGGGGCGTCCGCCGGCCGCGCGACATTCGCGCTGAGGCCTGTGGACGACGACGACGTGGAGTCCGACGAGACGCTGTCCCTGAGCGGCGAGTCGGACCTTCCGGTGACGCCGACATCGGTGACGATCACCGACGACGACGCCGCGGCGCGCGAGATCCTGCTGTCGGCGAGTCCTCCGCTGGTGTCGGAGGGCGCCGGCCCTACCCGGGTGGAGGTGACTCTGTCCCTGAGCGGCGCGGCGCGCCAGGTCGGGACGACCGTGACCGTGTTGGTGTCGGGCAGCGGGGACCCGGGCGCGGTGGACTTCGCCCCGGTTCCGGGCTTCGAGATCGCGATTCCGGCGAACGAGTCGAGCGGCACGGGCGCGTTCACCCTGGAGCCCTTGGACGATACGACGGTCGAGACGGACGAGGAACTGACGATATCGGGCAGGTCCGACCTTCCGGTGAGGTCGACATCGGTGACGCTGGCGGACGACGACGAGGAGTCGACGCGCATCCTGCTGTCTGCGAGGCCTTCGCGGGTGTCCGAGGGCGACGGCCCGGCCCGGGTGGAGGTGACCGCGAGGCTGGACGGAAGCGCCCGGACGGCGGCGACGACCGTGACCGTTTCGGTTTCGGGCAGCGGCGACCCGGACGCGGTGGATTTCGCCGCCGTCCCGGATTTCGAGATCGTCATCGCGGCGAACGAGTCGAGCGGCACGGGCGCGTTCGCGCTTCGGCCGGAGGACGACCTGGTCGTCGAGGCGGACGAGACGCTGACGGTGTCGGGGGCGTCGGACCTGCCGGTGGCGCCGGCGACGGTGGAGCTGCTGGACGACGACGAGGCGGCGCCGGGCCGGTCGCTGTCGATCGCCGACGCGGAGGCGCCGGAGGGCGCGGGGGAAATGGAGTTCGCGGTGACGCTGGACGGCCCGGCCGCGTCGGGCGTGACCGTGGATTACGCGACGTCGGACGGCACGGCGGAGGCGGGCGTCGACTACGAGCCGGCGACGGGCACGCTGGAGTTCGCGCCCGGGGAGGTGTCGAAGACGATCCGGGTTGCGATTCTCGACGACGCGCTGGACGAGCCGGACGAGGAGTTCGCGGTCGCGCTGTCCGCTGCGCAAGGCGCGGCTCTCGGCCGGGGATCGGCGACGGGCACGATCCGCGACGACGACGAGACTCCGACGCTGTCGGTGGCGGACGCGTCGGGCGGCGAGGATGCCGGGGCCCTGGAGTTCGCGGCGACGCTGAGCGCGCCGAGCCTGGTCGAGGTGACGGCGTCGTATGCGACGGCGGACCCGGCGGGGTCGATGGGTCCGGCGGCGGAGGCGGGCGCCGACTACGAGCCGGCGGCGGACACGCTGGAGTTCGCGCCCGGGGAGGTGTCGAAGACGATCCGGGTGGCGATTCTCGACGACGCCCTTGACGAGCCGGACGAGGAGTTCGCGGTCGTCCTGTCCGGCCCGCGAGGCGCGTCGCTGGACCGGGGATCGGCCGCGGGCACGATCCGGGACGACGACGAGACGCCGTCGCTGTCGGTGGCGGACGCGTCGGGCGGCGAGGATGTCGGCGAACTGGAGTTCGCGGTGGCGCTGAGCGCGCCGAGCGGCATCGGGGTGTCGGCGTCGTACGCGACGTCGGACGGCACGGCGCAGGCGGGCGTCGACTACGAGGCTGCGTCGGGCGCGCTGGAGTTCGCGCCGGGGGAGGTGTCGAAGACGATCCGGGTGGCGGTGATCGACGACGACCTGCACGAGGCGGACGAGGAGACGTTCGGAGTTTCGCTGTCGGCGCTGGCCAACGCTTCGGCGGCGGACGTTTCGGCTACGGGCACGATCCTGGACGACGACCTCGCGCCGCCGGCCCTGGCGGGGCGCCTGCCGGCGGCGCTGCTGTGCGTCGGCGGGGCGCCGCGCGAGCTGGACCTGGCGGAGTATTTCGCCGGCGAGGAGCTGCGGTTCTCGGCGGTCTCCGCGGCGCCGGAGGTGGCGTCGGCGACGCTGGACGGAAGCCGCCTGTCGATCGTGCCGGGCATCGAGGGCGAGACGTCGGTGGCGGTGTCGGCGGCCAACGGGTCGGGCGCGGCGGGCGGCGCGGTCGAGGTGCGGGTGGCGGCGGACCCGGCGGAGCTCGAGGCGCTGGAGTCGGCGCTGGCGTCGATCGGCCGGGGCATCCTGGCCGGCGTGTCCGGGTCGGTGCGCGCCCGCTTCGACCCGGCGGCGCTCCCCGGCGAGCGCGGCGCATCGAGCGGCGCCCCGCGCGCCGCGCCGCCGGCCGTTCGGGACGCGGGCGGGCTGCGGATCCCGCCGATGCCGAGCGTCGGGCTCCCCGGACGCGACCGGGGAGGCTTGTTCGGCGCGGAGGCCGGGCTCGGCGGCCGTCTCCATGGCGCGGACCGTCTCCATGCCGCGGGCCGGTCCGGTCGCGGCATGGAGCCGTTCTCGTTCTCGCTGGACTCGGCGGGCGCGGACGGCCCGGCGTGGTCGGTGTGGGGACGCGGCGAGGCGCAGCGCTTCGGGTCGGCGCCGGGGTCGAGCTGGCACGACGGCGCGCTGGAGTCGGCGCATGTGGGCGCGGAGTGGCGCACGGGCGCGTGGCTGGCGGGGGTGTCGGCGTCGCGGAGCGCGGCGTCGGCGGACTACCGTTTCGAGCGCTCGGTCGAGGCGTGCGGCGGCGGCTCGGGCAGCGGCGAGATCGAGGCGGACGTGTCGGGCGTGCATCCGTACGCGGGCCGGCGGGTCGGCGCGGGCTGGGTGTGGGCGACGCTGGGCCGGGGCGGGGGCGAGTTCCGCATGCGGCGCTGCGAGGGCGGCGAGTGGAGCGCGTCGGACCTGTCGATGCGGCTGGCGGCGGCGGGCGGGCGGCATCCGTTCGCGCGGCGGGAGTCGACGGAGCTGTCGGTGGTGGAGGAGGTCGGCGTCGTGGAGCTGGAGACGGGCGGCGACGCGGGCCTTCTCGCGCGCGCGGGGCGGGCGAAGCTGGGGCTGGAGGCCTCCGGGGTGGCGGAGCCGGGCTGCGAGTGTCCGCTGACGACGTTCGTGCGGGCGTTCGCCCTGGGCGACTGGGGCGACGGCGCGACGGGCGCGGGGCTGGAGGTGTCGGCGGGCGTGCGGTTCAGGCACATCCCGCTGCGGTTCGGCGTCGACGCCGGCGTTCGGGCGCTGGCGTTCCATTCGGCGGAGGACGCGCGTGAGCGGAGCGCGAACGTGGCGCTGTCGCTGCTGCCGAGGGCGGACGGCACGGGCTGGCGGGGCTCGCTGGCGTGGCGCCGGGGCACGGCGGCGCCGGTCCTCGGCATGGCGGGCGGGATCGCGCCGTGGGCCGCGCCGGGCGGGGTACCGCAGGCCGCGCGGCGCGGCTGGGCGTCGCGGAGCCGCCTCGGCTACGGCATCGCGGGCGCGCGGGGCGTGGCGACGCCGTTCGTCGAGCTCGACGCGGCGCGCTCCGGGCGCGGCGCGCGCGTCGGCGCGCGCCACGAGTTCGGCGGCCCCGCGGGGCGGCTGGTCGTGGAGTGGGGCGTCGAGCGGGGCGGGCTTCCGGGAGGCGGCGGCCGGGTCCTGCTCGAGGCCGTCGGCCGGTTCTGAGCTCCAAGCGGGTCGGCCGCGGTCACCTAAGGCGCCGTCTGGACGATTTGCGGTCGCATGAAGTCGGCGACCAACACCACGTAACCTTCCACCCTCTCCCCGCTCGACCGACGCAGTTGTGGAGCACCCGAAAACACTTGCGAGGTCACGTCATCAAGGGAGACACTGGGCGCGAAAAGTCTTGGGCAAGAGGACATGGAAGTGAAGCGCGCAGCCGTTACCGAGCCGGACTCCGGACAACAGGAGTGCGCCAGCGGTGGCGATGCGCTCGGACCGTATCTGGCCCGATCGGGAGGCAGATCGTGTGTTCTGCCGATCGAGAGAGTCCGGGAGTTGACGTGCTCTGGTTTGCCCGAGGCTGCGATGTCTGCGTCGTGGTGGACGGACGCCGAGGGTTGGGCCGCGTCCCCTGACGCCGCCGCGTGCGCGGCGGTCGGCTGGCGGGTGGAGTCGGTAACCGGTCCGGCGCGGCTGGTGCGCTTCGTGCAAATCGACCGCGACAGAATGCCCGCGTTGTCTGGCTGACGTGCCTCGACGCAAGGGTCCGATCGGGCTCGCGACTCTCGCGGGTGGCGGTCAAGATCCATGACCGTATCGCGTTGGGAGACGCCTGGTTCGGGTTACGGGCCCAGCGCCTACCAGTGCGCCCTGATGCAGGATTTCGAGAAGGCAGCGGGGTCGAAGGAAATGGACCAGACGCTGAAGAACCTGCTAGTCGGCGCCGGAATCGCCGCGGCGATCTACTTCCTGCTGAAAGCAGCTCGCGGTGGCTGAACGAGCAGTGAGAACCATGCTAATCCCTTCACCCGGCGACAGCTTGTCGCGAGATGCAGGTCTTGTAACCCACTACGGCGTCGCCGTGGGTTGGTGCCAAGTGCTCGATATCGTGAGGGGCGGTCCGCCCCGCATTGTGCCCCTCAAGCAGTTTGCCGCCGGCCAACCCGTCAGTCTTCGACGAACGCACGCTGATGCCCGTCCGGCGGTGATTGCGCGTGCGTGGGAGGTCGCAGAAAGCCAAAACCTCTACAACATCATCACGTTCAATTGCGAACACCTGAAGAACTTCGTCCTTACGGGCAGGCGGTACAGCGAGACGGTGACTGCTTTGGGGTTGTTGCTGATAAGCATCTGCGTCCTCGCGCGCGGGCGCGGGCATTGCGGGCATTAGAGGTTACCCAGCACTTTCCTCGTAGCCTCAAGCCGCATTCAGCAGAGTGCACGCTTCTGCCCCACCTTCACACGTAGCGCCAGGCGATGAAGTGAGTGTCTGCGTGTTGGTGGCTCCTGTTGGGGCAGCCCCCCGATGCCGCATCGCTTCTACTCGTT
This sequence comes from Candidatus Azotimanducaceae bacterium, assembly GCA_965203615.1. Classification (GTDB taxonomy): domain Bacteria; phylum Pseudomonadota; class Gammaproteobacteria; order Pseudomonadales; family Azotimanducaceae; genus VXNE01. The sequence goes on along the minus strand of OZ241900.1, from coordinate 534,279 downwards.
TTCGCGGTGGCGTTCGCGGAACTGGTGTTCAAGATGCAGTCAGCCAGTTACCGAAGAGGGGAAAGTGCGTGGATTCGAAGATGTGTGTCCACTTCTCGGTAGAGGGTACAATCCGGGTTTTTGGAATCTCCCATGGCCGATATCACTTCCGTCCGCGACCGGATCAAGGACCTTGACGCGCGTCGCGAAGCGCTGTGGGGGTATCTTTGACTACGAGTCACGGCGGCAGCGCCTGGGGCAGGTTGAGCGGGAACTCGCGGCGCCGGACGTCTGGCACGACCAGAATCGAGCCCAGGCGCTATCGCGCGAGCGGGCTGCCCTGAGCAAGGTTGTCGGCGGGCTCGCCGCAGTGGCGACCGAGTTGTCCGACGCATCGGAACTGGCGGAACTCGCTGCCGGGGAACAGGACGCGGATGCGCTAGGCGATATCGATACTGATCTGGACGCAGTCGAGACGGCCATCTCCGAGTTCGAGTTCCGCCGCATGTTCAATCACGAGATGGATCCCGCCAATGCCTTTCTCGAGATCCAGTCCGGCTCCGGGGGCACCGAGGCCCAGGACTGGGCGGAGATGCTGCTGCGCATGTACTTGCGCTGGGGCGAACGGAGCGATTTCAAGACCGATGTTGTCGACCTGTCGGTTGGTGATGTTGCCGGGATCAAGGGCGCCACGATTCAGTTCACCGGAGACTACGCTTACGGCTGGCTACGCACCGAGACGGGCATCCACCGGCTGGTGAGAAAATCCCCGTTCGACGCTGGCAATCGCCGCCACACTTCGTTTGCCTCCGTCTTCGTGTCTCCCGAGGTCGAGGATGACATCGAGATAGACGTCGCGCCCGGCGACGTCCGCGTCGATACGTACCGCGCCAGCGGCGCCGGCGGGCAGCACGTGAACCGAACCGATTCGGCGGTGCGGCTGACGCATCTGCCGACGGGCATCGTCGTGCAGTGCCAGAGCGAACGCTCGCAACACCAGAACAAGGACAGGGCATTCAAGCAGCTTCGCGCAAAGCTCTACGAACACGAGTTGCGGAAACGCCAGGCGGAGCAGCAGGCGGTGGAGGACAGCAAGGTCGATATCGGCTGGGGCAACCAGATTCGGTCATACGTCCTCGATCAATCGCGGGTCAAGGACTTGAGAACCGGTGTCGAACGCGGCGACCCGAACAATGTCCTCGACGGTGATCTCGACGATTTCATCGAAGCCAGTCTCAAGTCCGGGTTTGGTAGCTGATGCCGGAAGATGGCGACATCCTGACGGTCCGCCGCAACAAGCTGGACGCCCTGCGGGAACGCGGCCTGGCGTACCCGAGCGGATTCGAGCGCTCCTCGCTAGCGGCAGAGCTGCAGGAGACGCATGCGGCGACAGACAAGGCGACACTCGAAGCGCAATCCCTATCCGTCACGGTCGCCGGACGCATCATGTTGCGCCGGGTCATGGGCAGGGCGAGTTTCATCACCCTGCAGGACGTGAGTGGACGCATTCAGTGCTATCTGCGCAGCGACGACATCGGTGCTTCCGCCTACGAGGACTTCCGCGAGTTGTACGACATCGGCGACATCGTCGGGGTCTCCGGCTTGCTCATGCGGACGAACAGGGGCGAACTCACCGTCGCTGCAGAGACCATACAGATGCTGACCAAGGCGCTGCGCCCCCTGCCGGAGAAGTATCACGGTCTCGCGGATACGGAAGTCAGATACAGGCAACGCTATCTCGATCTCATCATGAGCGAGGAGTCGCGGTCCCGCTTCACCATGCGAGCGCGACTGCTGGCGGAGCTGCGCCGGTTCTTCGATGCGCGCGGGTTCCTGGAAGTGGAGACGCCCATGATGCACCCGATTCCCGGCGGGGCGGCGGCGCGCCCTTTCGTGACGCGACACAATGCGCTCGACATGGATCTATACCTGCGCATTGCTCCGGAACTGTACCTGAAGCGATTGACGGTGGGCGGTTTCGAGCGCGTCTACGAGATCAACCGGAGCTTCCGGAACGAAGGCCTTTCAAGGCGGCACAACCCGGAGTTCACAATGCTCGAGTTCTACCAGGCGTACAGCACGTTCGAGGACCTGATGCGCCTGACGGAAGCGTTGATGCGTGAAGTCGCGGCAGCGGTGACCGGCTCGTCCATCGTTACCTGGCAGGGAAACGAAATCGACTTCGGCGCGCCCGCCGCGCGCCACACGATGGCCGACTCGGTCATTGCGCACACGGGCATCGCGGCCGAGGATCTCGCCGATCGGTCGACGCTTGCGGCGGCGGCGGGCACCATGGATATCGAGGTCGAGGCGGACTGGGGTCACGGCCGGATATTGACGGAACTGTTCGAACGTCGCGTCGAACCCAGGCTATTGCAGCCGACATTCATCACCCACTATCCGACGGAAGTCTCCCCACTGGCCCGCCGCAGCGACACGGAGGCGGGCGTCGCTGAACGGTTCGAGTACTTCGTCGGGGGGCGGGAAATCGCCAACGGGTTTTCGGAGATCAACGATCCGGACGACCAGGCCGCGCGATTCAGGGCGCAGGCGGAACGGAAATCCCGGGGCGACGACGAAGCCATGCACTACGATGCCGATTACGTGACGGCGCTGGAATACGGCATGCCGCCGACCGCGGGCGAGGGCGTCGGCATAGATCGATTGATGATGCTGCTTTCAGATGCGTCTTCCATACGCGACGTCCTGTTGTTTCCGCAAATGCGAAAGGCCGAGACATGAGCGAAACGGCGGATCGCGTCGTGCTCGAGGCGTCCTGGAAGACGGCGCTGTTGCCGGAGTTCGAAAAGCCCTATATGCGGCAACTCCGGGAATTCCTTCTTGCCGAGAAACGGGCGCGCAAGGTCGTCTATCCGAATGGCAGCGAGATTTTCGCCGCGCTCAACCTGACGCCGCTCCCCAAGGTGCGCGTCGTCGTCATTGGCCAGGATCCCTATCACGGGCCCAACCAGGCACATGGGCTTTGTTTCTCGGTTCGCTCCGGCGTACCTCGTCCGCCGTCGCTCGAGAACATCTTCCAGGAGATTTCGGAAGACGTCGGCGGTAGTGAAATCCCGAGAGGTCGCGGCTGCCTGATACCCTGGGCGCGGCAGGGTGTGCTGCTGCTGAACTCAGTGCTGACCGTGGTTCGCGGACGCGCAGGATCACATCAGGGACGGGGTTGGGAGACATTCACCGACCGCGTTGTCGAGTTGATCAAGGACCAGAGGGAATCGGTGGTATTCCTGCTCTGGGGAAGCTATGCGCAACGCAAGGGCGCGCTCGTGGACACGCGCAGACACCTGGTTCTCTCCGCTCCGCACCCATCGCCGCTATCGGCGAACCGGGGCTTTTTCGGTTGCCGCCACTTTTCAAGCGCGAATCGCTATCTTCAGGCTCGGGGATTCGATCCCATTGATTGGTTCGCCGTGGACTGACACGGTGAAAGGCGGGCTTGGGCAGGGCTGAAACACGGCGCGCCCGAAGGGCCGGCGGGTTTCACACCAGGGCCCGCCCGCTCGGGGCGAGTTCCTCGTTTGGCTCCGGGACATTGTCACTGGCACAAAAAGGTGGCGCGGTGTGTGGGAAGGACGGCACGACATGGGACCGAACAGTTCAGAGCCCGAAGGCAGTCAAGAACCGCATCCGGAACCCCGGTTTTCCGGGCGCCATGAAATCCGCTGGTCGCTTGGCGCGGACTGGTTCGTCGCGGTCGCGGCACTGCATGCATTGCTGGCGGCGGCGCTCGGAACGCTGTTGTCCCCCTGGTGGATCGCCGTATGCGGAGCCAGTCTCGCCTTGAAGTCCATTCGCGCCCGACCCGGCGAGACGTATCTGCTGATCGCTTTTGACGACCACATCGAGGTTCGCCGCCACGGCGACGTGCTGCGATTGGCGGGCGCTTGCTGGATGACCCGGAGATGGCTTGTCATACCGACCACCCGGCGTGTACTGCCAATACGGCGCGGGCGATTGCCGGCTCAGGACTTCGCTCGACTGCGGCGGTCGGCCAGTGGCTGAAGGACATCCCAGGGATTCGTGCCGGGGCTCAGTACGCTGGGCAGGGCCCGGTTCAGCGCGTGAGGGTAGTCCAGGGTGTAGTGCAGGCCTCGACTCTCGCGGCGCGACATGGCGCATCGCACCATGAGTTCGGCCACCAGGATGACATTGCGCAACTCGATGAGATCGTTCGAAATGTGATGGTTTGCGTAGTATTCGTGGACTTCTCTCTTTAGCAGTTCGATCCGCCGGTACGCGCGTTCCAGACGCTTGTTCGTTCTCACGATCCCCACGTAATCCCACATGAAACGCCGGAGCTCATCCCAATTGTGGGACAGGACCACGTCTTCGTCGGAGTCCGTCACGCGGCTGGCATCCCAGACGGGCGCTTCGGGCAAGCACGGTTTCTCTTCTGTCAGACCTTCCACGATGTGTTCGGCGGCGGAGTGGGCGAATACCATGCATTCGAGCAGGGAGTTGCTCGCGAGTCGGTTGGCGCCATGCAGTCCGGTGCAGGCGGTTTCGCCGATGGCATACAGTCCCGGCACGTCCGTTGCGCCGTGACGGTCGACCAGCACGCCGCCGCAGGTGTAGTGCGCGGCGGGAACCACGGGCACGGGCTCGTTGGTCATGTCGATGCCGAACGTCTCGCAGCGCGCGCGGATGGTCGGGAAATGCGATTCGATGAAGTCCGCCGATCGGTGGCTGATGTCCAGGTACAGGCAGTCGGCGCCCAGCCGCTTCATCTCGTGGTCGATGGCACGCGCGACGACATCCCGCGACGCCAGTTCGCCGCGCGGGTCGAAGCGGTCCATGAAACGGTCGCCGTTCGGCAGCAACAGGCGGCCGCCTTCGCCGCGAACGGCTTCGGATATGAGAAACGACTTGGCATGCGGGTGAAACAGGCAAGTCGGATGAAACTGGTTGAACTCCATGTTGCCAACCCGGCATCCGGCTCGCCAGGCCATCGCCATGCCGTCTCCGGTGGCGCCGTCGGGGTTGCTTGTATAGAGATAGACCTTGCTTGCCCCGCCGGTCGCCAGCACGATGTTCGACGCCTGTATGAGTTCCACGGCATCTGTCTCGCGGTTATAGACATAGGCGCCGATCGCACGGTCCGGCGATATTCCCAGCTTGCCGGTTGTAACGACGTCTATTGCCAGGCGGCCGATCAGGAACTCGATGCGGGGATGTTCCAGGGCGCGTTCGGTCAGGGCGCTCTCGATCGCGAGGCCGGTACGGTCAGCGACATGCAGGACGCGGCGATGGCTGTGCCCGCCCTCCCGGGTCAGGTGGAATGTGGCCTCGCCGTCGGTGTCGAACAGCAGGCCGTAGTCGATCAGGCGCCCGATGACATCGGGGCCCTTCTCCACCACGTAGCGAACTACCTGCTCATCGCAGAGGCCGGCACCGGCCCGCATGGTGTCCCGTATGTGGTCCTCGGGAGAGTCGCCGGGGCCCGTGACCGCGGCGATGCCGCCCTGGGCGCGGTTCGTGGACCCGCCGTCGATGCGATCTTTGGATAGCACGATCACCCGCGCCCGGTCGGCCACCTGGATGGCGGCCGCGAGGCCGGCTGCGCCGCTACCGATGATGAGCACGTCGGCGTGATGTCGGTCGGTCATCGGTTTTGCCAGCTTCCGCGAGCGGCCTCCCGTCTCCGGCGATGTGCAGGTATCCAGTTGAAATTAAATGACATTCTTCGGGTCGACGAATGATCTCGCACGATTTGCGGGCTAGTATATACCGCGCTGAAGATGCAGAATGTCGGGCCGAAATGTCGGAGGCGTCCGGGATACCGGTCCCCGATGGCCGAGATGGGATGCGATCGTTGGCTGCTGTTGAACCCGATCAGGAACTTGTGCGCCGGGCGCAGAAAGGTGACCGGCGGGCCTTCGACCTGTTGTTTCTCCGGTACCGCCACAAGATCAGGGGCCTCGTGGGACGCTTCGTGCGTGACTCGGCTGAACTCGACGATGTCGTGCAGGAGGCGTTCATCAAGGCCTACCGCGCGTTGCCGAACTTTCGGGGTGACAGCGCCTTTTATACCTGGCTCTACCGAATCGCTATCAACGCATCCAAGAATTACGTCGCGGCCTCAAGTCGTCGGACCCCGACGGTCGACGTGGATATCGACACGGCGGAGCAACTGGAACACACCGACGGCGCGTACGCCCTGGGCGATTCGGAGAGCCCTGAACAGGCGCTTCGCCGCGACGAACTCGCCGCCACGATCAGGCAGGCCATCGCGGATCTGCCGGACGATTTGAGGACCACGGTAACTCTTCGGGAGTTTGATGGTCTAAGCTATCGACAGATCGCTGAAATCACGGATTGTCCCGTTGGCACTGTTCGTTCGCGCATCTTTCGGGCGCGTGAATCGATCGATGAGCGAATCCGCTTTCTCGTCGGTCGAAGACGGCGACAGGATGGAGCAGCGTCGAGGAATCAGGACGGGGTTGGAGCGAACACGGTTGGAGGAGATGGTTGCCGGTGACTGATGAGATGAAGGAAGCTCTGTCGGCCATCATGGATGGCGAGGCGTCGGCGCTTGAAACGCGGCGTGTCCTCGACGAGATCGCGCGAGACGATGACTTGCGCGAGATCTGGGATCGCTTTCACACAGCGCGCAGCGCGATGGCTGATGAACCCGATGAACACATCGATGCGACGGATGGCGCCGAGGCGATCCGGCGCCTATGGAACGCAGTCGATGCTGGCGTTGGCGAGGAATCGACGGGGGCCCTTGAAGGTGTTCCGCGGCGCCAACCCTTCGGCCTCCGGTCGGGGGCAGCGGTTCTCGGAGTCGCGGCGGCGACTGTCCTGGCAGTCTGGCTGTATCCGGTTCAGCATCCCGGTGGTGTGCGACTGGCGGGTGACCCGGTCGCCCATGTTGATCCGCCTGCCCTCATTGATCCGCCTACCCTCGTTGATCCGCCCGCCCCGCTTGTACAGCACGCGTCGTGGGAGACGCTTTCCGCGGAAGACCGGGCACGCGCGCATGCCTACATGTTGCAGCATCTGCGTCGGCATTCGATGGCAAACCGCGCGCATCCGATCCCGATCGCCAAACTGGCGGCCTATCGGCCGCAACCCCAGGCTGTCCGCAATGAATAGCACACGGGTCGCTGGCGCTCCCCGCAGGCGGTTGTTTCATCTTCCCGTCTGGATGCTTGCCGTCGGCGCACTCGGATCGTATGCACAGCCAGAGACGTCCCAGGGAAAGACTCCCGAACAGTGGCTGGATGCGATGCACGCCGCGTTCGACGAACTCGGCTACGACGGTGTGTTCATGTATCGCGGCGGTTCGGGATTCGCGATGCTGAGAATCGTGCACCTCAATGTGGACGGCGAGAAACGCGTACGCCTGGTGCATCTGAACGGCGCCCCCCGGGAAGTCATCCGACGCGGCGATCATGTCGTGCGGATGGTGCCGCCGAGCGACGAGACCCTGCACTCGGAACGCGGTACCCCGGTCGGACCTTGGGGACGCTCGTTCGCCCCTCGCTTCGAGATGTCGGAACAACACTACCGCATACACGTCGATGGCGAGGACAGGATCGCAGGGCGACGGGCGGTACACATCATGTTGCGTCCTTCGGACGCGGATCGTTTCGGGCACCGACTCTGGCTTGATCACGATACCGGGCTGTTGCTCCGCTCGGAGTTGCACGATGCCCGCGGAGACAATCTCGAGGTGTTTCAGTTCGCATCCGTAGTGATCGGGGAAGGTATCTCCGAATCGGCGCTGGAACCGGAGCCGGGCGAAGGCTGGATTCAAGAGCCCCTGACGTCGGAGGATCGTGGCGAGCGCGCAGCCGATGCGCCTATCAGGTGGCATGCCGGGTGGGTACCCGATGGTTTTGTCATGGCCGATGCCGAGGTGTGCGACCTGCGAGGATCAGGAGAACCGGTTACGGCCATGATGTGGAGCGATGGCTTGGCCGCCTTCCATGTGTTCGTCGAATCGTCGCCCGATGGTCAGGTTTCAGACCTGGTGTCGCGGGATGGCGCGACGGTGGTCGTGACGCATGTCGTGAAGCCGGAGCGGGTGCACGCGCACCTCGTGACGGTCGTTGGCGAAGTACCGACGACGACCGCCTCGCGCATCGCGAAGTCGGTCTACTATCAGGACTGATACGGGCCGTCTGGCCTCCCGTGATCCTGACGGGTTGATCCTGCGCAGCGGAACGGTGGTTTCGGTCGAGGACCGCACCTGCCGGGTCGCGGTGCGGCGTGAACATTGCGCCGTCTGTCCGGCAGCCGAGACCGCTGATCGGGCTGATGTGCAGTGGCGTTGCGGCGTTGGATTCGCCTTCCCGCGGGAGTTCGACGTGCGAGACGGTGCGGCGGGTGTCGCGCGTGGAGACTGCGTCCTGGTCGGCGTTTCGCGCGTCGGTATCTCGCGCGCCGCCGCGGTCGCATTCGGCTTCCCCCTGGTCCTCATGCTGATAGCCGCGGCTGTGGCGGAGTTGCTGTGGGGAGCGGCGTTCGCGGGCGCCGCAACAGGGTTCTCGGGCGGTGGTGTGCTGGCGTTGCTCGTCGCACGACGCGCCGGACTCGACGACTGGGTGGACCCTGTCCTGCTGGAGATCCGCGCCCGGGGGCTGCCGGCAGCAGGCGATGGCCGTGCCGCCGAAACGGAGAACAGGTAAAATCCGACCGCGTTCCGCATGACGGCCCAGCCCGGGATCAGCGCCTTGCCGGCCATCGACCACATCCGAAATTTCTCGATCATCGCGCACATCGACCACGGCAAGTCGACGCTTTCGGACAGGTTGATTCAGCTCTGCGGCGGCCTGCCGGAGCGGGAAATGGCCGAGCAGGTCCTCGACTCGATGGAGCTTGAGCGCGAGCGCGGAATCACGATCAAGGCCCAGAGCGTCACGTTGCGCTATGCGGCTCGCGACGGTCGGTCCTACCAACTCAACTTCATTGACACTCCCGGTCACGTGGACTTCAGCTACGAGGTGTCGCGTTCTCTCGCCGCCTGCGAAGGCGCCTTGCTGGTGGTCGACGCCGCCCAGGGCGTTGAGGCGCAATCCGTGGCCAACTGCTACACCGCGATCGATCAGGGTATCGAGGTCTTGCCCGTGCTGAACAAGGTCGACCTTCCGCAGTCCGATCCAGATCGCGTGCGGGCGGAGATCGAGGACATCATCGGTCTGGACGCGAGCGATGCGTTGCTCGTGAGCGCCAAGACCGGAAGCGGGGTGGAAGGTCTGCTGGAGCGGCTGGTGAGCGATATCCCCGCGCCCGAGGGTGATCCGGACGGGCCATTGCAGGCCCTGATCGTCGACTCCTGGTTCGACAACTACCTGGGCGTGGTGTCGTTGGTGCGCGTCGTGCAGGGCACCGTGAAGAAAGGCGACAGGATCCTGGCGAAGTCCGTGGGACGCGTTCACGTGGTCGACGATGTCGGGCGCTTTACGCCAAAGCGAGAGACCTGCGGCGTGCTGTCGGCCGGTGATGTCGGCTACGTAGTGGCCGGCATCAAGCAGATACAGGGCGCACCGGTGGGAGACACCCTGGTGGCGTCCAGGGACGCCGATGTCGACGCGCTGCCGGGTTTCGCTCGAGCCAAGCCGCAGGTCTATGCGGGCATGTTCCCCGTCTCGTCCGACGACTTCGAGAGTTTCCGCGACGCGTTGGCGAAGCTGACCCTGAACGACGCGGCGCTCTTCTTCGAACCGGAGACGTCCGCCGCGCTCGGTTTCGGCTTCCGCTGCGGATTCCTGGGCATGCTGCACATGGAGATCGTGCAGGAACGCCTGGAACGGGAGTACGGCCTGGACCTTGTCACGTCGGCGCCGACAGTGGTTCACCAGGTGGCCACCAGGGACGGCCGGATACTCGAGGTCGACAACCCATCCCGCCTGCCGGAGCCTGCGCAGATTGCCGAATTGCGCGAACCCATCGCCCAGGCGCAGATCCTCGTTCCGCAAACCTACCTGGGCAATGTCATCAACCTTTGCGTGGCGCGCCGGGGCGTCCAGCGCAGCGCGCAGTTCTCGGGAGGCCAGGTGGCCCTCACTTACGAATTGCCGCTGTCGGAAGTGGTGATGGACTTCTTTGACCGATTGAAGTCGGTAAGCCGGGGATTTGCCTCGCTGGACTACAGTTTCGTGCGCTTCGAGGCGGCGCCGCTGGTGAAGCTCGACGTGTTGATCAACGGTGACCGTATCGATGCGCTGGCGATGATCGTGCACCGAGAACAGGCCGAGGCGCAGGGGCGGGACCTCATTCGCAAGATGAAGGAGTTGATCCCGCGCCAGATGTTCGACGTCGGGATCCAGGCGGCGATAGGCAACCAGGTTATCGGCAGGGTCAACGTCAAGGCGCTGCGCAAGAACGTCACCGCCAAGTGCTACGGCGGCGACGTGACCAGGAAAAGAAAGCTGCTGGAAAAACAGCGCGCTGGAAAAAGGCGCATGAAGCAGCTTGGCAGCGTGCATATACCACAAGAAGCGTTCTTCGCGGTGCTCAAGGTGGATCGCTGATCCGTGAGCGACGGATTGGCTCAACTCGAGGCCGCCATAGGGCACACCTTCGCCGACCGGGACCTGCTTGTCCGGGCGCTTACGCACAGGAGCGGCGGTGCTGACAACTACGAACGCCTCGAGTTTCTCGGCGATGCGGTGTTGGGGTATCTCGTGGCGCGCCGCCTGTACGAAAGCCATCCGCATGCCAGCGAGCATGAACTGACACTGATGCGAGCCAGTCTGGTCAGGAAGGAGACGCTCTCCGGAATTGCCCGCGACCTCGGCATCGGACGCAACGTGCGACTCGGTACCGGAGAGCGCGGGAGGCGCGTGCACAGTCAGCCTACGCTGCTTGCCGACGTGCTGGAAGCGCTGCTGGGCGCGGTGGCCGTGGACGGAGGCATCGAAGCTGCCGGGAAAGTGGTGGATCGACTGTTCCGCGATCAGCTTCGCGATTTCGACGGCAGCGCGGTCAAGAATGCGAAGAGCCTGCTGCAGGAGTTGACGCAGAGCCGGCGGATGGCGCTGCCACGCTACGAAGTGCTGCGCATGGAGGGCGCCGACCACGCGCCAAGATTCACCGTGCTCTGCCGGATCGATGCCCTCGACGTCGAAAGCACGGCGGCGGGGAGTTCGCGCAAAGAAGCAGAGATGCGGGCCGCCCTGAAGCTCTTCGATCAGCTCAAGCAAGCAATATGACTGCGACGCGTTGCGGATTCGTGGCATTGGCCGGCCGGCCGAACGTCGGCAAGTCGACGCTCCTCAACCACCTGCTGGGACGAAAGCTCAGCATCACGGCGCGCAAGCCGCAGACGACGCGCCACAGCCTGCTCGGGGTCGATACGCGGGCCGAGACACAGGTCATCTTCCTCGATACGCCGGGAATCCACCGTCCTGGCCGGCGCGCCATGAACCGCTACATGTCGGGACAGGCATCCAGCGCGATTCGCGGGTCGGATGTCGTCGTCCTGCTGACCGAGGCGCGGCGCTGGATGCCGGGTGACGAACTGGCCCTCCGGCGGGTGGCCGATGCGCGGTGCCCATGCGTTTGCGCGATAAACAAGATCGACCGCCTGCGGGATCGAAGCAGACTGTTGCCGATGATCGACGATGTGCGCGGACGCCACGATTTCGAGGCCATCGTCCCGATCTCCGCGCTCAAGGGTGAGGGGCTGGATGCGCTCTTCACGGAACTGTCCAGGCTGCTCCCGGAGGGAGAGCATCTATTCGCCGAGGGCGATGTGACGGACCGGCCGACGGAGTTCTTCCTTGCCGAAATCGTGCGCGAGAAAATCGTGCGGCGCCTGGGGGCTGAAATCCCGCATCGCGCGACTGTCGACATCGAACGATTCACGGCCAAGCCGCACGTGGCCGAAGTGGATGCCGTGATCTACGTCGAGCGCGCGAGTCAGAAAGGCATCGTGATCGGCCGCGGCGGGGCTCGCCTGAAGTCCATCGGCCAGGACGCCCGCGCCGATATCGAGTTGCTGCTCGGCCAGCGCGTCATGTTGCGGCTTTGGGTCAAGGTCCGGCGGGGCTGGACCGATGACGCGCGCGTGCTCGCGACGCTCGGCTACCGGTGAAGGTCACCGTTCTCCGCCAGCCAGCCTACCTGCTGCATGCGCGCGCATACAGGGAAACCAGCGCGATTGTCGAAATGCTCACCCCGGAGCATGGCCGCGTGGCGGGCGTGGCCCGGGGTGTGCGCGGTGGGCGCCGCCCGCAGCCGATCGAGCCGTTCTGCCTGCTGGAGATCGGCTGGCGGGGAGGCGGATCACTGGTCACCGTGACCGGCCGGGAAGTGGTCCGGCGCTGGCGGCTCGCCGGGCGCGCACTCTTCTCCGGCATGTACGTCAATGAACTCCTGGTCCGCTCGCTGCGACCGTCGGAGGCGGCGCCGAACCTGTTCCGGGCCTATGAAATGACTCTGGAGCGGCTCGAGTCCGAGGCTGACCTCGAGCCGCCGCTGCGGGTATTCGAAAAGCGTCTGCTGTTCGAACTGGGCTACGGGCCGACGTTCGATGTCGAGAGCATCTCCGGTGAGGCGATGGTGGACGATCGCGACTACGTCTTCACGGAGGGAGAGGGCTTTCGAATTGCCGGCGAAGCGACGGAAGGCGCTTTCCCGGGTCGGGTGCTCAAGGAGATCGCTCGGGACCGCTACGAGGCGAAGGACGTTCGCCGCGCCGCGAAGGTCATTTTGCGGCGTGCCCTGAGGCCCCATCTCGGTCCGCGACCGCTGGCTTCCAGGGAGCTGTTTCGAGGCCGGTAGATGCCCTCTCGCGAGAAGATTGCGCGCCTTTTTGCTATGTTGAAGCAGGTCGGCCGCACGCGACGGCCTTGACGAGAGAAATCCTCCTCGATGGTCCAGATCAGGCTCGATGGCCCACAGCAGGACACTGGCCGCGTCGATCTGGATGCCTGGAAGGACAGTCTCGACGAGCGTGATCGGCGGAAGGTCCACGCCGCTACGGAACTGATGGTGGACGCGGGCTGTCAGCAGTTCGGGCTCGACCTGGCGCAGCTCCTCGTCGATCTTGAACTCGACGCGGATGCCGTGGCCACGGGTCTCGTCTACGAGTCGGCGCGCACGCGTCCGATTCCCCCGAATACGCTTGAGCAGTCGCTCGGCGTGAATGCCGCGAACCTGGTGGACGCCATGTTGCGCATGGCGTCGACGAGCGACTACAAGCTCTCCAATCTGCCGATGCTCGGCAACGAGGCGCGCAACCAGGTGGACAACGTGCGGAACCTGCTGGTGGCGTTGATCGACGATCCCCGCGTCGCGGTCATCAAGCTCGCGGAACGCGTGATCGCCCTGCGCATGGCGAAGTCGATGGACGAGGAGACAGTCCGTCGGCTTGCGCGGGAAGCGCTGCGGATCTTCGCCCCGCTCGCGGGCCGGCTGGGCGTGTGGCAGGTCAAGTGGGCGCTCGAAGACCTGGCGTTCCGGTACCTGCATCCGGGCGAGTACAAGCGGATCGCCACGTCTCTCGCGGCCCGCCGCCACGAACGCGAAACCCGAGTGGGCAAGATCGTGGCCCAAATCAAGGACCGCCTCGCGGATGCCGGCATCGAGGCGGAAGTCATCGGCCGCGCGAAACATATCTACAGCATCTGGCGCAAGATGCGTCGCAAGGGCATCGACCTTTCCCAGGTGTATGACGCCGAAGCGGTGCGTGTGATCGTTGACGACGTCCAGCGCTGCTACGGGGCGTTGGGCGTGGTGCATACCGCGTGGCCTCACATCGGCAGCGAGTTCGACGACTACGTGGCCAATCCCAAGGACAACGGCTACCGGTCCATTCACACCGCGGTCATGGGGCCGTCGGGAAGGGTGCTCGAGGTCCAGATTCGTTCCAGGGAAATGCACAGGCAGGCGGAAATCGGCCTCTGCGCGCACTGGGAATACAAGGACGAACGGCGCCAGTCGTTGCATTCGGACAAGGTGAATTGGCTGCGCCGCGTGCTGGAGTGGCACGATGACGTGGCGGACATCGCGGACTTGTCGGATCTGGATGCGGAGCCGGTGTCGATCGATCGAATCTACGTCGCCACGCCCCAGGGACATGTTCTCGACCTCACCCAGGGCGCGACGCCCGTCGATTTCGCCTATCGCGTGCACACGGAAATCGGCCATCGATGTGTTGGTGCCAGGGTGGATGGAGTTCGCGTGCCTTTGAATACCCCGCTGACTACGGGTCAGACCGCCGAGATCATCACCGGCGAGACGGAACAGCCGCGCCGGGAGTGGCTGAACCCGGCGCTGGATTTCGTCAAGACGGCACGCGCCCGAATGAAGATCCAATCCTGGTTCCGGGAACAGGTGGTCGAATCCAATGTCGCGGCTGGCCGCACATTGTTGCTCGATACGCTTCGCCGCCTCGATCTGTCCGCGGAACCGGGCGAACTGGCACGGGAGGCCGGCTACGCGTCGGAGCACGAACTGTGGCGGGCGGTGGGCGTCGGGGAGTGCCAGATCATCGATCTGGTACGCCTCATTGGTCGACACGAGGTCGAGGACAGGCAACTCTCGCTGCTGCCTGCGGCACCGGCCCCGCAGGCGGCATCGATCCAGGAGGTGCATATCGCGGGTGACGACCGCCAGGGGCTGCTGCGCGATATCACATCGCTCCTCGCGGCGATGGACATCGACGTCGTGAGTACCGTGGCTCGCGCCCATGCCGAGGAAGAGTCCGCGGACATCTCACTGTGCATTCGCGTGCGGGACATACTGCAGCTCGCCCTGGTGGTGGATCGGCTGCGACGCATCCCGAGCGTGCGCGACGTGCGCCGCTCATGAGGCTGCTTCTGCTGGGGCCTCCCGGGGCGGGCAAGGGCACACAGGCGCAATTCATCTGCGAAACCTGCCGCATACCGCAGATCTCGACAGGGGACATGTTGCGCGCGGCGATAGCGGCGGGAACGCCATTGGGCAAGATGGCGCAATCCGTCATGGCCAGGGGCGAACTCGTCTCGGACGACATCGTCGTTGGACTGGTCAAGGAACGGCTCGCGCAGCCGGACTGTGAAGAGGGTTTCCTGTTCGACGGATTTCCCCGCACGATCGCCCAGGCCGAAGCCATGCTCGAGGCGGGGGTCGAACTCGACTGCGTCATCGAGATGCAGGTGGACGACGACGAGGTCGTGAGACGAATCACGGGCCGCCGCGTTCACGAGTCGAGCGGTCGCGTATATCACGTGCTGTTCAATCCGCCCCGGGTTCCGGACACGGACGACGAAACGGGAGAGCCATTGGCGCAGAGGGTTGACGACGGGGAGGAGACGGTCCGCGAGCGCCTGGCGGTGTACCGGCGCCAGACGGAACCGCTGGTGCATTTCTATTCGGAGCTTGCGCGGAACACGCCCCTCGAGTATCGAACCGTCGATGGCGCTGGCGATGTGGACAGCGTCAGGCGAAGCATGCTGGATTCCCTGGGGCGCTGACGGGCTGCCCGGCTGGCTCCCCGGTTTAGAACAGCCGCCCCCGGTCGCGTAACAGCACGATCGACACGGTCTCTCCGGCGGCGATGTCGCCGCGCTCCTCCGGCACGCGTATCAGGCAGTTGGCCCCGTCGAAGGTCGCGAGCCGGTTGGAGCTCTGGTCGCCGGTGGAGCGGACAACGAGGCCACCGTTGTCGTTTTCGGCTATGCCGCGCTGGTACTCGCGCCGTCCCGGCGTGTGGGCAATGTCGTCGGCGAGGGTTGCGGCGAACTCCAAGGGCGAGGTGTGCCGTCCGCCGGAACGGACCTCGATGGCGGGCACGACGAACAGCAGGAACGTGACGATGGTCGAAATGGGGTTGCCCGGCAGGCCGAAGAAGTCGGCGTCGCCGATCTTCCCGACCGCCAGTGGTTTGCCGGGCTTCAAGGCAATCCGGTAGAACTCCAGGCGGCCGATCTGCTCGACGATGTCGCGGACATAGTCGGCATCTCCGACGGACACGCCGCCACTGGTGAGGACCATGTCGGCGCTGCCCGCGGCCTGCTCGAGGGCGGCGCGGATGGCGCCGGGAGAGTCCGGCAGACATCCGAGATCGGTGAGGTTTACCGGCTGATCCGACATCAGCCGCGCCAGGGCGAACCGGTTCGAGTCGTAGATCTGCCCCGGCCCCAGGGACTGGCCCGTGTCGACGAGTTCATCGCCGGTGGAAAAGATCGCCACGTTGACCCGCCGCTTGACATCCACCCGGTCGATTCCACACGCCGTCAGCCAACTCAGCCGGTAGGCGTCGAGCCGGTCGCCCCTGCGAGCGATGGGAGTGCCGCGGGAGACGTCGTGTCCGCGCGGCCGGACGTTGTCTCCCGGGCCGGGCGTCTCGCTGAGCGTGACACCGCCCGGGACAGGCTGCGTGTCCTCCTGCAGGACCACGCTGTCCGCGCCTTCCGGGATCGGCGCGCCGGTGAATATGCGCACCCCATCCGTGCCGGAAACGCGGGCGCGCGCAGGATGTCCGGCGAGACTCTCGCCGATTACGGTGATCGCGTGCGGGGGTTGTCCAGTGAACCCCGCGGCGGCAATTGCGTAGCCATCCATCGCGGAAGCGTCGAACGGCGGCAGATCGACGGGGGCCGCCATGTCGGCCGACGCGACCCGGTCGAGCGCTTCTGCCACGGGCACCAGTTCGCTGCCCTCGACGGGTTTGACGGCGGCGAGCAGTTTCGCCAGAGCGTCGTCAGCGTTTAGCATGGGTCGATGCGCGACAAAAAGCCGAGATCCAGGCAACCTGCCGGGAGCAATTCGATGCCCCAGACCGGACGCGGTGCCGGTGGGACCGTTCTCGGATTGGAAACCACGGGATCGGCGTGCTCGGTGGCGCTCGTCAGCGAAGGCGAAGTGTTGGAACTTACACGAATCGCGCCACGTCAGCACAACGCGCTGGTGCTCCAGATGGTGGAGGAAGTCATGGCTGCCGGGGATCTGAACCCGAATCAGCTTGAGGGCGTTGCGTTTTCCGCCGGACCGGGTTCGTTCACCGGGGTGCGGATCGGTGCGGCGATCGCCCAGGGGATCGCTTTCGGGGCGGGGATCCCCGTGATCCCCGTGCCGACATCGGAAGTGGCGGCGGAACAGGTTCGGCGACGCGATGGCCTGGCGGGTGGCGTCATCGTGGCGCGCCGCTCAAGGGCCGGTTGGGTCTACGCTGCGCGCTATCGTTTCCTTCCCCTGGGTCTCGAGTGCGAAGATTTCGACGTGCTGATGCCGGAAGACGCCCTGCCGGCTGCCCCCGAAGGTTGGTTGGTGTCGCGCCGGGAGCAACCCCTGCGCGCCGCCGTGTTGGGCACGTTGGCCATCGACAGACCGAAGCTCGATCCGGAACGGGCGGTGCCGTTCTACGTCGATGGCGATTCACCGTGGCGAAAGATGGACGGGTCGCGGGAGGGCGCCGGCGCGACCGGGCCCCCTGCCGGCAACTGACTGGTGTGCCCCGCCTTCCGGATGCGACCCGCTGGGCCTCGCAATGATGCCGAACCCTGGAACCGTCCTGCACTTTGATGCCTCGGCGGAGACCGTGGCACGGGAGATAGCGCGGCGATTGCCGGGTGGATACTCGCTGGCGCCAGGTGCCGCGCCGGCTAGCGGCTGGTACCTGTTCGTTGACAGGGATGGTCTGACGCTGCGCGAAGCAGGCCACGGGTGCTTTCGATTGCCCGGAGGACTGGACCGTTCCCGGCGGCGTCCTTCAAGATCGGGGTTGGCCCGCGCGTGCGCCGCGGGAAAAGGTCTGCGGGTCCTCGACGCGATGGCAGGTTGGGGCACCGACGGGTTGACCCTCGCGCGCCTCGGCTGCCGGGTGCGGATGCTCGAAGTCAGTCCCCTGGTCTTTGCGATGCTGGCTGACCGTCTGCGCCGCAGCGGTCTCTGCGCCGATGCAGAACTGGCGGATGCGCGACTACGGATGCCCGGCCCGGATGGTGAGCGCTATGACGTCGTATATCTCGATCCCATGTTCCCGCCGCGCAATAAGACCGCCTTGCCGGCGAAGCCGTTGCAGGTGTTGCGAGAGGTCGTCGGCGAGGAAGCGCCGGACGTGCTTGAGTTGCTAGAGATTGCGCGGCGTCGTGCGCTGAGCCGCGTCGTCATCAAACAGCGGGTGCATGGTCCCGTGGTCGGCGACCCGGACTGGCAGGTGACTGGACGGACGGTCCGCTTCGACGTGTACCACCCAACGCGGTGAAACCCAGAAAGCTGGCGTGCTGTTGAGGTTGCTCCGCAGTTGCTCTACGTGCCATTTTGAGACCGGGTCGACCCCGACGTAGCCACCTCCTGTTGGAAGCGTTTGGAGACCTTGACGCTCAGGTAAGGCCTGACGATACTCCCGGGTCTCCAAGATGCCAGTGAACCTCTTATGCCTTTGCGCGCTGATCTTGCTCTGTACGACGGAAACGGTCGTCTGACAGCTCTTGCCGAGGTCAAGAACAGGTTCGGAACTTCGGCCGATTGGGCAGCCCGTACCCGGCGGAACATTCTTGCCCATGGCGGGTGCTGGGGATCGGATTTCTTTCTCTTGGTCACTCCTGACCGGCTCTATGTATGGAAGGACGCCGGAATTGATCCCGTCGAACGATTACCAGACTACGAGTTCGATTTGCGACCTGTCTTCGCGCCATATTTTGAAAATGCGGGGCTAGACCCTCGGAAGGTTAGCGGCCAAGCGTTTGAACTGCTTGTTAGCGCTTGGCTAAGCGACCTGACTAGACCATCAAGCATGTCGAAGCAGCGGAATTGCGATCAAGATTGGCTGGACAAGTCTGGATTTCGCTCTGCCGTTCGTGATGGCCGCATTGAATATGAAGCGCTTCTGTGAATGTATATGTCGAGTCAAATTTCGTCTTGGAACTTGCTCTCGCTCAGGAACAGTCCGTTAGCTGCGAGGAGTTGCTGAAGCTATGTAGCGACGGTCGTGTTGCCCTCGTTGTCCCTGCGTATTCACTAGCTGAGCCATACGAAACCCTTATTAGACGACGTATTCAGCGCTTGAGAATACGACGTGACCTCGATGAAGAGCTGAAGCAGATCGGACGTACCGCAACGTATGCGGATCACATGCATCGATTTGACGAACTCACGGCTTTGTTGATCAGTAGTGCTGATGAGGCTGTTAGACGCCTTGGCAAGGTGCTTGAGGAGATCATGGAGGTTGCGAGTGTGATTCCTCTCGAAACTTCGATATTGACTGCGGCGATCCGCTACCAGGGAACACACGACTTCTCTCCGCAGGATGCAATTGTCTTTGCGGCCGTTATCTCCGATCTCAGTCGGCGTTCAGCCGACGGCCAGAGCTGTTTTTTGAACAGAAACTCCAAGGACTTTGACGACCAGATCGTAGTAGATGAGCTAGAAAGTCATCGCTGCAAACTGTTGCCGAGATTTGACTCTGGCCTGGCCTTCATACGTAACAATCTGGCTTGAACCATCAACAGGTTCTGATGGAAGGGGTCCTTGGGGGGACATCACAATTGTCCATCAACCCAGGTTGCGCCAGTGATGGCAGGCTACCTCCGCTTCGTGGCCCACTGCGGTCAGCGGGGGTTTGCTTCGGCGGCAGTCGTCGCGGGCGTGACGGCAGCGGGTGTGGAAGCGACAGCCCCCGGGCGGATCTATGGGTGACGGCACATCGCCGACCAGCACGATACGATCTCGGCGCGCTGTCGGATCCGGAACCGGAATTGCGGAGATCAGTGCCTGGGTGTACGGATGGCGGGGCGATTCGTAGATGTCCTTCGCATCCGCGGTTTCGACCACCTCGCCCAGGTACATGACCGCGATGCGGTCCGAGACATGCTTCACCACGGCCAGGTCGTGGGCGATGAAGATCAGTGCGAGGTGCATTTCCCGCTGCAGTTCGAGTAGCAGGTTGATGATCTGGGACTGAATCGATACGTCCAGGGCGGAGACCGCCTCGTCGCAGACGATGAGGCGCGGTTTGAGGGCGATGGCGCGCGCGATGCCGATGCGTTGCCGCTGGCCGCCGGAGAACTCGTGGGGGAACCGGTTCGCGGCGCCGGAGTCCAGTCCGACGCGTTCCAGTAGTTCATCGACCCGCCTGCGGCGCTCCGCGTGTGTGCCCAGGCGGTGGATGACAAATGGTTCTTCGAGGATCTTGCCGACGGTGTGCCGGGCATTGAGGGATTCGAACGGGTCCTGGAAGATGATCTGGATGTCCCGGCGCAGCCGCCGAAGTTCGACGCGACTCATCGTGGAGATATCCCGGCCGTCGAAGAAGACCGAACCGGCGGTTGGATCGTACAGGCGCAGCAGCGTCTTGCCGACCGTGCTCTTGCCGCATCCGGACTCGCCCACGAGGCCGATGGTTTCGCCGGTGTTCAGGTCGAACGAGATATCGTCGACCGCGTGCACGTGTCCGACGGTGCGCAGGAAGACCCCGCCGCGCACCGGGAAGTGCTTGGTCAGTCCCCGCACCTGGAGCAGCGGCGCGTCCCGGCCTTTCTTCATGCCTGGCGGGTCCTCGCGTTACCGGACTCGATTTCGCGCCAGCGATGACAGGCGACCTCGTGGCCGGGTGTCGACGCGCGGAGCGGGGGAGACCGGCCGTGGCACCGTTCGACCGCGAACGGGCATCGGTTGACGAAGCGGCAGCCGCTCGGCAAATCGTCGATTCCTGGCACCGTACCGGGAATCGTCGTCAGCAGGGTCTTCGGCGTGTCTTCGAGCCGTGGAATGGAATCCAGCAGACCGCGCGTGTAGGGGTGCAGCGGATGCGCGAATAGCGGCTCGATCCGTGCCTGTTCGGCGATCCGTCCGGCATACATGACGACGACCCGAGAGCAGAGTTCGGCGATGACGCCCAGGTCGTGGGTGATGAAGATGATCGCCATGCCGGTGTCGCGCTGCAGGTCGCGCAACAGTTCGAGTATCTGCGCCTGGATGGTGACATCGAGCGCCGTGGTCGGCTCGTCGGCGATCAATAGGTCCGGTCGGCTTGCGAGCGCCATGGCGATCATGACGCGCTGGCGCATGCCGCCGGAGAGTTGGTGGGGATATTCGTCGAGGCGGCTCTCCGGCGCCGGGATACCCACCTCCGCGAGCAGGTCGAGGCAGCGACGCGTCACCGTGGCCGAGGACAGTCCAGTCTCGTGCAAGGCGAAGGTCTCGGCGAGCTGGCGGCCGATCCGCTGCACCGGGTTCAGCGCGGTCATCGGCTCCTGGAAGATCATCGCGATGCGGTTGCCCCGGATGCCGCGCATGCGCTCGGCGGGCAATTCCCTGAGATTCTCGCCCCGGAACAGGATATTCCCGCCCTGGATGCGGCCATCCGGCTTCGGCAGCAGGCCCATGATCGACAGGGCCGTCACGCTCTTGCCGCACCCCGACTCGCCCACCAGGCCGAGCGTCTCGCCAGCCTCGACGTCGAAACTGACGCGGTCGACCACGTTCGCCACGCCATCCTCGGTGTCGAAGCCGACGGACAGTTCCTCGACTGCGAGCAGCGCCATGACGTCAGCGGGCCTGGTACATGGTGTTGACGATCGTGGCCGGTTCGAACGCGCGCCCCTCTGCCTTCGCTTCCAGGGTGCGTTCCTTCTCCTCGGCGTCGATCCAGAACAGCCCGCCCGCGGAGAAGCTCCCGGCGGAGTTTGGCTGGGAGTTGAATAGCGATGCGGAGGTCCGCGTGCCAAGCCACTCGGGTAGCTTGACCCAGCGCCACGCCCCGGCGCGGGTGTAGGGGACCTGGAAGGTCGGAATCACCACGCCGGAGTCATGCACCATCTGCTCCAGTCGGTGCGCAAGCGCGACCCTCTCTCCCATGTCTGCGGAAGCGCGGAAGGCCAGGATCAGCTCGTCCATGACGGGGTCGGCGTGGTTGGCGAGGTTGTTGGTCTGTGTCTTGTTGGCGTTCACGGAATGGAAGTGTTCCCAGTAACGCGGCGTCAGTCCCGAACTGTTCCAGGTCATCCAGGCGATCTGGTGCTTCTTTTCCTGCATCTGCTTGAATGCGCCGGAGGAGTCGAGAAGTTGCAGTTCCAGCGAGATGCCCGCCTTCTTCGCCTCCTCCTTGAGGATGACCAGGCGCTCCGTATGCTGTGGATTGCCGTAGGTGACCCTGAGGGACAGTCGCTGGCCGTCGCGTTGACGGATGCCGTCGCCGCCGCGCGTGTCGAACCCCGCGGCGTCGAAGTGCTCGCCCGCCTTGCCGATATCGAACTCCCGGGCCTTGATTTCGCGGTTGTCGTAGTCGCCGAAGCCGAGCTGGAACGTCGGCAGGCGCTCGTAGTCGCCCCGCAGGACCGTCTCGATGACGCGGTCGAAGTTCATGGCGTGGGCGAGGCCGACGCGGACTTTCCGGTCCTTCAGGATGGGATCGGCCGTGTTCAGGAACATTCCAGCGGACGGTACCGGAAGATCGTTGTAGAACCAGTACTTGACGATGTAACCGGCGTCGAAGGGTCCGCCCGTTGCCTTTTCATGCCAATACTGCGGCAGCACAAGTCCCAGCGCATCCAGTTCGCCCTTCTCGAAGTGCTGAAAGGCGATGTTCGGGTCGCGGATGACCCGCACCCGCACCTTGTCCGGGTTGAAGCGGTGCTTGTAATACTTGACCTCGTCTCCCCACCAGTCGGCCTTGCGGGACAGGTCGATGTACTTGCCCTTTCTGACCTCGGTGATCTGGTACGGCCCGGTATTCGGCTCGATCTCCCAGTTGGTGCGCCTCACCCAGTCGTCCGTGAGCACGTGGAAGTGCCTCGGTTGCGGTCCGAAGCCGTACGCGGCGTGCATCTCATTGACGGGTTTCGGATCGGCACCCTGGATGCCGATGGTGTGGTCGTCGTATCGCCTGGCGTCGCGGATACGTTCCGTGTAGTAGTTGTTGTACCACGGGGCGACGATGACCTTGGAACGCATGAACTGTAGCGCGAACACGAAGTCGTCCGCCGTCACGGGCACGCCGTCGGACCAGCGCGCGCGCGGGTTGAGGCGGTAGTAGATGCTGCGTCCGTCGGCACCGAATGCCCAGTGCGTCGCCAACGACGGGATCGGCCTGCGGGTGTTGGGGTGGTAGGTCACGGGTGAGAGCTGGTTGTAGCGCAAGAAGCCGGCGAAGGCGCCGTTGGAGTCCGGTCCGACCCGGCGCAGGGTGAGGGGAAAGGCGAGCATCGAGGTGCGAAACGTGCCGCCGCGGCGGGCTTCGGTGGATGCGAACATGGGGTCGTCTTCGTTGGTCTGCCAGACGAGGTCCGCCGGAAGCGTTGCGGGGAGGCCATCGCCCGGGCGCAACTCGATGGGCGGCAACTCCACGGCGGCGGGCGGCTCGACGACGGCAGGGGGTTCGCCCTCGCCGGTTCCGCTGTCGCAGGAGGAGAGCAGCAGGACATGGCCGGCGAGTGCCACTCCGAGGAGACTGACCGAAACGCGCCGCCGCG
The DNA here is from genome assembly GCA_965203615.1 of Candidatus Azotimanducaceae bacterium. Lineage (GTDB taxonomy): Bacteria > Pseudomonadota > Gammaproteobacteria > Pseudomonadales > Azotimanducaceae > VXNE01. The sequence continues at coordinate 510,934 of OZ241900.1, read as the reverse complement.
TGGACGAATGGGCGTCCGCAACCGAAGTGGTTCGAGAACCGGAATGCTCGAGCGCGCGTCGTTCCATGCTGTTTCTCCTATTCGTAGTACGTGAACTTCTTGGGGTCGAACGCCTCGCGGATCGCCTCGCCGATGTAGGTCACCATCAAAAGTACCAGCACCATGGCGACGAACACCGAGCTAACGATCCAGGGCGACTCCAGGTGGCTGGTGCCCTGGGCAAGTAACTCGCCCCAGCTTGGGGTGGGTGGCGGCAGGCCGAAACCCAGGTAGTCGAGGGCGGTCAACGATGCGATGGCGCCGGCAATGGAGAACGGGATGAACGTCACGATCACGGAGATCGTGTTCGGCAGGATGTGGTTCGCGATCATGCGTGAATTCGACGCGCCCAATGCCCGCGCGGCAAGGACGTACTCCCTGGATTTCTCCTTGTACGTGGATGTGCGCATGTACCAGGTCATCTGCGTCCAGCCAAAGATCACCATCACGGCCAGCAGGGTCCAGAAGTTCGGCACCACGATGCTGGCGACGATCATGATCACGTAGAGGAACGGCACGTTGTTCCAGACTTCGATGACGCGCTGGAACAGGAGGTCGAATGCGCCACCCCAGAACCCCATTGCGCAGCCCAACGCGATGCCTATCACGTAGTTGCACGCGAGCAGTATGAAGGCGAAGCCGAAGACGATGCGCAGCCCATAGGCCAGGCGCGCCAGCACGTCGCGCCCGGTGGAGTCGGTGCCGAGGTAGTGGTTGCTCGCGAAGGAGGGCGGGTATGGTGGGTACCCCTCGCCGTCGAGATCGTTTTCCAACGGGTCGTAGGGCACCGGCGGCATGAGTATCCAGTCCCCGTCATCGCTCTCGGCGAAACTGCGCTTGAGTTCGCGATAATCGGTCTCGTAGTCGTAGTCGAGGCCGAACGTCCGCCCGGGGATGACGTCGCCGTAGGTGGGAAAGAAGAGTGCGCCCTGGTAGTGGACGACCAGCGCGCGGCTATTGGCCAATAGCTCCGCGCCCAGGGACATGACCAGGGCGGCGGTGAGGAAGATAGCCGAGTAGTAGCCGCGCTTGATGGACCTGAAGCGCTGCCATTGCCTAACCGTCAGCGGATTGAAGAACGGTCTCTCGGGGATGGGGTCTGGTGATTCGCTGCGATTCACTGGGCGGACTCCCCACTGCCGAACTTCACCCGCGGGTCGACCAGCGCGACGCAGATGTCCGAGAGGATGTTGCCGATCAGGAACAGCAGCGAGGAGATGACCAGGATGCCCATCACCACCGGGTAGTCGCGCTCGACGAGGGACTCGAAACCGAGCAGCCCGAAACCGTCGATGTTGAAGATCTTCTCGACCAGGAAGGAACCGGTCAGGATCAGCGTGATGATGCTGCCGAACGAGGTGGCGATGGGGATCAGGCTGTTGCGCAACGCATGCCCGAACACCGCGCGCCTGAAGTCCATGCCCTTCGCGATGGCCGTGCGCACGTATTCGGCGGCGAGGTTGTCCATGAGCGAGTTCTTCATCAGCATGGTCATCACCGCGAAGCTCCCGGCCATGTAGGCCAGCAGCGGAAGCGTCCCATGCCAGAGCACATCCATCGCCTTCCCCACGGCGGAGAGCGAGTCGAATTCGTCGCTCACGAATCCGCCCAGGGGGAACCACTCCAGTTCCGCCGAAAAATAGGTCAACAACCCGATGCCGACGACGTAGTTCGGGATCGCGTAGCCGAAGAACACGAGGGCGGAACTCACGTTGTCGAAGGCGGTCCTGTGGCGAATCGCCTTCACGATGCCGAGCGGAATGCACACCCCGTAGGTGAGGATCAGGGTCGCCACTCCGTAGAAGATGGAGATGGGGAAGCGATCCTTGATGGTGTCCCACACGGGGTCGTTGTAGCGGGTGGAGGTGCCGAGATCGAGGACCAGCACCTTGCCCAGCCACTCCACGTAGGCGACGAGCACCGGCTTGTCGAAGCCGTAGTACGCCTTCAGTTCCTCGATCTGATCGTCGGATAGCGTGCTTCCGCCATGGCCATCGAAGCCCGATGTCTCGCTCGTGTAATCGCCGCCGGCCATCGCCGCTTCCTGCAGCATGCGTTCGATGGGGCCGCCGGGAACCAGCCGGGTGAGGATGAAGACCAGGACGGTCACGCCGATGAACGTTGGGGCGATCAGCAGGAAGCGTCGAATGAAGTAGCTGGTCATGACGATCGGCGGCGGACGGAATTGGTCCGGGGGGATCATGTCATGCCGCATTTGGCAGGGGAAGAAAAATGCTGTCGGGAACGGTCATCGTCCCCGACGTTCCGCGGTGTCGCCTGAACGTTGACCCCGGCGCATCGAATCGAGCAAGCTGTACGCATGATCGTCCTGCGAACACCGTCCCGGAACGTCATCACGTCGGTGCTTCTTTTGCTGGCGCCTGCGTTGGCCGTCGCCGGGGAGGGGATGGCCCCGGGATTCTCGCTGTCGGTGGTGACCGACCAGGTGCCGAACGCGCGGCAGATGGCCGAAACCGACTCCGGCCTGCTGCTGGCGGGGTCCAGGAGGGCGGGCAAGCTGTACGCGGTCACCCTCGTGCCTGGCGCCGAGGCGGAGGTGGTGACCTTCGCGAGCGGGCTCTCGGTACCGAGCGGCATCGTGCTGATCGGCGACGATCTGTACGTGGCGGCGCTGAACCGCGTGCTGCGTTACCGGGACATCGAGCGCACGTTCCGGGACCGGCCGGAACCGGAGGTCGTGACCGACGCGCTGCCGGACAAGGGGCACCACGGCTGGAAATACTTGTCGGTGGGTCCCGACGGCCACCTCTACGTGCCGGTCGGCGCGCCGTGCAACATCTGCCAGCCGGAGGACGAGGTGTTCGCCACGATTCTCCGCATGCATCCGGAGTCCGGCGACTGGTCGATCTATGCGCGCGGGGTGCGCAACAGCGTGGGCATGGACTGGCATCCCGAGACGGGGAAGTTGTGGTTCACGGACAACGGCCGCGACTGGATGGGACCCGACGTGCCGCCGGAGGAGGTGAACGTGGTGCGTGACGCGGGTGCGCACTACGGATACCCCTTCATTCACGGTACGGACATCCGCGACCCGGAGTTTGGCGAAGGCCACGATCCGGCGGATTACGTCGCGCCGGTGTACGAGATCCAGGCGCATTCCGCGGCCCTGGGCATGGCGTTCTACGACGGCGACGCGTTTGGGCCGGCGTACGCGGGCGCGCTGTTCATCGCTGAGCACGGATCCTGGAACCGGTTGTCGAAGGTGGGCTACCGGGTAAGCGTGGTGCGCGCCGGGGAGACCGATGCGGAACCCTTCGTGGATGTCTGGCTGGACGGCGAGAAGGCCACGGGACGCCCGGCGGACGTGCTGGTGGCGCGGGACGGATCGCTCCTCATCTCGGACGACTCCGGGGGCAGGATCTACCGGGTGACGGCGATCTCCCCTACTGCCGCTGGCGCGAAACCGCCTGGCGGAACTCGTCGCTGATGACGCCCTGGGCGCCGCGCACGACCTCGCGGAGGATGGGGGCGGGCTTCAGGTCGCCGGCTTCCGATACCAGCACCGCGCCGCATTCGATCAAGGTCTCGATGAAGCGGCGGATCAGGGCGGCGTCGAAGAAGTCCGGCGCATCGATGCCGTAGATCTTCGACATGCGGCGGGCGACGATGCCGGACTCTTCCTCGAGATCCGCACGCGCCATGGTCGCGTGACGCATCAGCAGCGCGACAACGATGTAATAGCGTTCAATAGTCGGCATGGCGATGTTGGCCAGCAGCCGCAGGCGAAAATGCTCGGATGTGTGTCTCGGTGGAGGCGCGTACCCGTCGTCCCCGCGCCTGCTTGCAAGGTTGAGTTGCGCCAGGTGGCCCAGCCATCGATGCACGAGGCCGTCGCTCTCGGGTTCGAGGAACAACTCGGCGCGCATGTGCGGATACACGGCGTGGAAATACCGCGCCAGGTCGGCGTCGCGCACGCGCCGGCGGCGGTTGACCAGCAGGCAGGCGATCAGCGCGGGGACGGCGTATGCCGGCAAGGCGTTGTTCCGGTACCAGGTCATGCGCGCTGCGGTGAATGCGTCGTGGCTCAGGATGTCGCCGAAATCGTGGCTATCCCGGTCCAGCATGCCGAGTGACTCGACGTGGGCGAGGATGTCCTTTGCCGGGACCGACGTGACCTGGTGCGCATGGTTCTCGGCATCCAGGGCGAGCAGGCCGCGCAGACACTCGATCTGTTCGATCGCCAGCGCCTCGTCGATGGCATGCCGTGGCGTGGATAGCGTGACGAGCGCGACGAGATTCACCGGGTTGACGGACGCAACGGCGTTGATTCGAGCGAGCGTCTCGACGGCGAGGGCGCGCGCGATCGAGTTCTCGTTGGCGTCCCCTTGCGCATCCACGAACGCGCCCAGTTGTATGGGCGCTGCGAAATCGAGGGCGACCTTGCCGAATGACTGGCGGACGAGCCGCAGGCTCTGTACGACGCTGCGAACCGACTCCCGGGGCTTCGCCTCGCCCCGCAGTTCCTCCAGGTAGACCCCGGCTTCGACCAGCTTTTCGTAGCCGATGTGCACGGGCACGATGGCGACGGGGCGCCGCACGCCGCGTCGCTGGCTGCGAATGGTCATGCGCAGCATGCCGGTGCGCGGATGCAGCAGGCGTCCGGTCCGGGAACGTCCGCCCTCGATGAAATACTCGACGGAGTGTCCGCGCCAGAGCACCTGGTAGAGGTACTCGGAGAACACCGCCGCATAGAGCGGGTCATCGGCGAAACTGCGACGCATGAAAAAGGCGCCGCCGCGGCGGAGCAACGGCCCGATGAGCGGCATGTTGAGATTTTCGCCGGAGGCGATGTGCGGGGGCATCAGGCCGGCGTGGAACAGCGCATACGACAGCAGCAGGAAGTCGATATACGAGCGGTGGCTCGGCGCGTACACGAGCGTATGTGTCTCGGCGACATCGGCGAAACGATCGAGACCCCTGATCTCGATGCCGGCATAGATCCGATGCCAGAACCAGGTGAGGAATCCGTTGAAGAGCCGAAGGCCGGGATAGGACAGGTCGGAGGCGATTTCGTCGGCGTAGTGCCGGGCCAGCCGCGCCGTGGCGTCTTGCCGTTCGCTTTCTTCAACGATGGACCGAACGGCTTCGCTCCCGAGGATGCGCGCCACGAGGCTGCCCCGGTGTGACAGGTCGGGACCCAGGGTCGCCGTGCGCTGGTTGCGAAGTTTCACGCGTACCAGGCGCGCCGTTCGGCGCGCGAGCCGGTTGGGGTCCATGCCCGGGTCGATGATGTCGTGCCACAGTATGGGGGTCGCGAACTGCACGAGGATGTCGGTGCGGTTGAAGAACAGGCTCATGAACCGGCGGAATCTTGATGTGACCGACCAGTCGTCGGAGAAGAGCGAGCGCAGGATCGACCGGTCCTTGTTGCCGGCGCGTCCCCAGAAGACTGATACGGGTATCAAGGTGGCTTCCGCGCCGGAGTGATCGAGCAGCCAGCGCTCGATTCTCCGCATGCGCGCGGAGTGTTCGCGGGTGGGCCGGCGCCGGAAACCGCCTCGGTTCAGAAAGAAGAAGCGGTGGGCCTCGTCGATGCCATCCGCCGTCAGGGCGTCCAGGGGCCGCGCGGCGCCGGCCTCCTGCGCCACGAGGTCGAGGGCGATCAGGTCGGTCAGGGAAGGATTCGCCAGCACGTACACGGTGTTGACGGCGTCGGATGCTGCCATGCCGGGTGTGGTCGGACGGATCAGCCAGCGCACCAACGCATGCGCGATGGCAAAGTTCTTGCGCTTGGCGAATGACGCGAACCTTCGGTCGCCCTTCTCGCTGCGCATTGGCTCAGTGTTCCGCCAAGCCCAAAGATGCGCGTGTAGCTGCGAGGGATTTTTGGTTCCTGGCGAGGCGTGACGACGCGGTGTGGCAGGCACCACACGAGGAGGAGCAACGAAGTCCAGGGGACAAAAAGACCCGCAGATACCCGTAGATTTGGGCTTGGCGGAGCACTTAGTCCTCGGACTGCCCCTCGAACAGGCTGTCGGGGGAGGGTGCCGGAGCTTGCGAATAGATCTGGACTTCCCAGATGTAGTCGTACATGCGGGCGGTAATGCGGTTCGCGTCCTCCTGCGTTCGCACTACGGTCGGGCGAATGAACACCAGCAGGTGCCGTTTGTTGCGTGTCTGCGACGTGCTGCGGAACAACCTTCCAACGAGGGGTATGTTGCCAAGCAGAGGCACCCTTTTGGCGGTGTCCCGGTAATCGTTCTGGATCAATCCTCCGAGCACGATGGTTTCGCCGCTTTCGGCGAGCACGGTGGTCTGGATCTTGCGCTTCTGGGTGATGAGGTCGGCCGCGTTCAATGCCGCGCCGGAGTCGAGGAGGTTCGACACCTCCTGCATGAGTTCGAGCCGTACCGCGGTGCCTTCGTGGACATGCGGCGTGACCTCCAGGGTAATGCCGACGGGTTCCCGTTGGACCGTGGTGAAGGGATTGGTGGTGCCTTCGCCGACGGTGCTGAACGAGCCGGTACGGAACGGGACCTCCTGGCCGGCCTGGATGGTGGCCTGCTGGTTGTCCAGGGTAAGGACGCTCGGCGCGGAGAGCAGGTCCGAGGCGGTATTGGTGGACAGCGCATTCAGCACCACGCCGAAGGTGACGCCGTCGCGGTCCAGTTTGACGATGCCGAGGGTGGGCGAATCCGCCTGGGCCAGGACATCCACGGGGCTGACCGTCTCACTGTCGCTGTCGCCAAGAAGCGCGCCGATGATGCCGTTCAGCGTGGCATTGAACGCGGGCACGGACCGGCCGCGCTCATCGGCGGCGGCGGTTTCGGCGCCGAGGCTGAACAGGTCCGTTACCGAGACTTCGGCGATAGCGGCTTCGATCAGCACCTGGGCGCGGCGCGTGTCGAGTTGTTTGACGATGTTGATGATCTCTTCCATCGTCCGGGGGTTGGTCCGGGCGACGATCGCATTCAGGGCCGTGTGGGCCTGGATGGTGGTCTGTATCGGGGACTCCGACTCCTCGGCAGCGCTTCCGCCGACGAGTTGGTTGAGGGTTTCCGCAAGCTCCGCAGCGTCGGCGTAGGACAGGTGGATCACCCGAGTGTTGCTCATCGCGGTCGCCGGCACGTCGAGTTTGTCGATGAGGTCGTTCACCACCGCCAGCGGTTGCGGTTTGCCCCGCAGGAGCAGGCTGTTGTTGCGTTCATTGGCAATGATGCGGACGGACTGGGGACCGACCGCGCCTTTTGCCATCTGTTCCGGTGCCACCTGTTCCAGGATGTTGACCACCGAGCCGGCCCAGGCGTGTTCGAGGGCGCGGACGACGACCTCATCGTCGTTCAGCACGTCGAGTTCCCGGATGACCCGGCGCAGGCGCTCGACGTTGTTCGCGTGGTCGCTGATGATGATGACGTTGCGGTCGGCGACGGCGCCCACATGGCCATGTTGCGGACTCATGGGCCGCAATATCTTCACGAGTTCCGACGCCTCGACGTTCTGCACCGGTATCAACTGTGTAACGATCTCCTGCGCGGGCACCGCTGCCGACTCGCCGACCACGCCGCCGGACTGCTTGACCGCGGTGAGGTTCTGGACGATGTGGACGACGTCGCCGTCGCCGATGGGCACGGCACCCATGCCGTGCACGCGCAACACGGACAGGAGCAGGTCGTAGACCTCGTCCCTGTCGAGCGGTGCCGGCGAGACGACATTGACAGTGCCCTTGATGCGCGGATCGATGACGAAGGTCTTGCCGGTGATGTCGGCCACCTGCGTGATGAACTGCAGCATGTCCACGTTGGGGGAATTGATGGTCCACGTCTCGGCTTCGTCGGTGGCGCTTTCCGCTGCGGACGCGCCGACAGCCAGCGCGGTCACCAGCGCGGTGGCAAGGATGCGGGCATGGCCTGGCGTCAGGCCGAGTCGGAGACGGCGGTCCGGGCTTGGGTGGCTGATTCGAAGGTGCATTGCTTGACTCAGGCGGGTTCGCGTTCTGTCGCGGCGAGGGCGACGAGCGTCGCGAGCGACGTTGTGAGGAAGAACCGGCGGCCTCCGCGCTGGATCTCAAGACGCGCCGAACCCTTTGCCAGCAGGTTGCCGAACGCCTCGGGACTCCGCCGGATGTCCCCTATGGGCTGCCCGTCGATCGATAGGATGGTGTCGCCGGGTTGCAGGCCGGTGCGCCCTAGTTGCCTGGCGCCCGCGTCCCGGCCAATGCGGTATCCCGTGTCGCCGTCGACCGAAACGGGTTCGAGTCCGACTGCGCGAAGCGTTCCTTCGGGGTCCTGTTCGAGCCTGGTGCGGAACAGCTCGATGGACTTCTCGAGTTCGTTCGCTTCGGGACCGCCGACATCCACCGCCGCCAATGGCTCGTCTGTTTGGTATTCCGTTTGCCGGTAAGCGTCAAACGAATCTCGATTCGCCGTCAGCGGGGTTTGGTCGTCGAAACGCAGGGCTTCCACAATGCCGGCACGACTGATCAGGACAACATCCCTGTGGATCTCCTTGAGCCTTGCACTGCCGAAGATTGGATCGCCTATGGCGTAGGCTTCGCCCCGGTCTCCGCGGGCGCCGATAATGGCGACAGAGGCTTCCGGCTGGTTCGCGAAGAAAATGCCGAGCAGCCTGAGATCCAGCTCGGTGTCCGGCGTGGCGTCCACGTCGAGACCGCCGGTCCCGGTTTGCGATGTGCCGAACAGGTCTAGCGCGATCACTTGTTCGACATGCATGACTTCCGGCGCCAGCGGCGCTTCCGTGCGGGTCGATTCGACGACTTGCGCGGGCTCCGGGCCGAGGGCGAAGGACCAGATTGCCCTCGCCAGGGTCGCGGCGAGGCCGCCGATGACAAGCACGCGCGCGGTCACGAGTAGTGCCTTTGAAGGATTGAACATCTCAGCCCTCGACGTCCCGCATTCCGGTCGCCTCCGGCGGGGCGCTGTCGGTGGCGTGGTGGATGACACTTTCCATAAAGGCCGAGGTTAAAACAGACGCTCGCTCACATCTATGACGATCGTGTGATCGGGTTCGTTCCCCGGCCACGGAAATCCGGCCATTTTCGTCAGCATTTTCGTTACGCCTATATCGAGCCAGCCATCGTTGCCGAGGCGAACACGCAAGAGCGGGGCGTCGATGCCCTCCGCGAACACGGTGAGCTCGGGTTTGGCCTCGACTGTCTCGAGCATGCCGGCGAGCGGCGGCAGAACGATCTGGTAGTGCTCGCCGGCAAGGCGGTAGCGCACCTCGCCTCCGCTCCACGACAGCTCGCCGGCAACGTCCCGGGGCTGCAGGTCGTAAGTGACGTCGGCACCGATGTGGTCGATGAGGAGATCGCCTCCCGCCTCGATCCAGTAGGGCGCCAGGACGCGGCGCAGCGCAACGCCGCGCACAGTGCCGGCCGCGTTGCAGTACAGTCCCTCGAAGCCGAGGCGCGCACTGCCGGCCAGCAGGTGGCCGGTAGCCGACAGGCGCCAGTCGAAGATCGCTTCGCCTCCGGCGAGACCGGCCGCGTTGAACTCCCAGGAGAGCGACCCTAGCGGCCAGGCCCGGTATTCGACCGTGGCCTGACCGTCCCAGATGCTGCCTTGTGCCTGGGTCAGGCGGGTCGGCCCTTCGTCGCCGAGCGCCGTCGCGACAAGCGTGGCCGGCGCCATGTAGACGATGCATATGATGAGCACCAGGACTCCGACAAGCGCGTAGCGCATGGTGCTTCACTCGAGGAGGATGTGCTGGAGGATGCGCTCGTACATTCGCGCCAGGGGTTCGAGGTCGGCGACCGCGACATGCTCGTCGATCTTGTGGATGGTGGCGTTGACGGGACCCAGCTCAACCACCTCCGCGCCAGCGGGAGCGATGAAGCGGCCATCCGAAGTGCCGCCGCCGGTCGATGTCTCGGCGGCGAGACCGGTAACGTCGCGTATCGCGCCCAGGACCGCCTGCGTCAGGCGCCCGGGTTGCGTCAGGAACGGCTGTCCCGGCGCTGCCCACGTGAGCTCGAACTGCGCGCCGGACGTGTCGAGGGCCGCCTGTGCAGCGGCGCGCAACCCCTCGGCGGTCTGTTCGGTGTTGAAGCGGAAGTTGAACTGCGCGGTCAGTTCGCCGGGGATCACATTCGACGCGCCGGTGCCGGCATTGATGTTGGAAATCTGGAAGCTGGTGGGCGGGAAGGACGCATTGCCGCGATCCCACTCGCGCTCCGCCAGGTCATGCAGTGCGCCGAGGACGCTGTGTATCGGGTTCGAGGCGTCTTCGGGGTAGGCGACATGGCCCTGAATCCCCTTGACGACGAGCCTCGCGCTGAGCGAACCGCGGCGGCCGACGCGCACGACGTCTCCGACGCGCTCGCGTGACGACGGTTCGCCGACCAGGCAATGGTCGATCACGGTTCCCCGCGCTTTCAGCCATTCCACGACCCTGGCCGTCCCGTCGACGGCATCGCCCTCCTCGTCGCTGGTAACGAGAAAGGCGATCGACCCGGGGTGATCGCCGTGCTCGGCGATAAATCGGCGCACCGCCACCAGCATCGCGGCCAGACTGGATTTCATGTCCGCCGTGCCGCGGCCGTACAGGCATCCGTCCCGAAGTTCCGCAATGAAAGGGGGGGAAGACCAGGAATCCAGGGGACCGGCAGGCACGACATCGGTGTGTCCGGCGAAGACGAACAGCGGCCCCGTCGATCCGCGCCGCGCCCAGAAGTTCTGCACATCGCCAAACGGAAGGCGCTCCACGGCAAAGCCGAGGGGCGCCAGACGCTCGATCATCAGGTCCTGGCAACCGCCGTCCTCCGGCGTTACCGAGGGAAGTTCGACCAGTTCCCGGGTCAGCGCGAGCGTCGCGCCGTCAGTTGTGCGCATGCAAGCGGGCATTCAACTCGATCGCGCGCCGGTTGGTGCGGCATTGGACCGTGCCGGTCTGGCTGTGCCGGATGAACAGCATGTCGTTCTGGCCGGCGAGGTCGCGCGCCTTGACAGTGCGGACCTCGCTGCCGAACTCGTCCCTGACCTGAACCACCGTGCCCGCGGTGATGTAGAGGCCGGCCTCGATGGTGCATCGGTCGCCGAGCGGGATTCCACAGCCCGCATTGGCGCCGACCAGGCATTGTTCGCCGATGGAAATCACGATTTCGCCGCCCCCGGACAAGGTGCCCATGGTGCTGGCGCTGCCGCCCAGGTCGCTGTGCGCGCCCAGGATGACGCCCTGCGAAATGCGACCTTCGACCATGTTCGGTCCCAGGGCGCCGGCATTGAAGTTGATCTGGCCCTCGTGCATGACCGTGGTGCCTTCGCCGACGTACGCCCCGAGCCGCACGCGGCTCGAGTCCGCGATGCGCACTCCCGAAGGAATGACGTAGTCCGTCATCCGCGGGAACTTGTCCACCGCGTAGACGGCCAGGTGCTCGCCGCCGACTCTGGCGGCCGCGATGCGCGCGGGCACCTCCGACGGATCCATGGGGCCGTGGCTGGTCCACGCCAACGTCGGCAGGTATTCGAAAATACCGTTGAGGTTCAACGTGTTGGGCAAGGCCAGGCGGTGCGACATGAGGTGCAGCTTGAGGTATGCCTCCGGCGCGGAAGCGATGTCCCGGTCGTTCTCCAAGGTCACTGCCGTCAATGGCAGGTCGAGTTCCGCGAGCATCCGGTAGACGCTGGCGGAGGCGGATTTGCCGTCGGCGTCGAGGGCGTCGGCGACAAGCATCGCCTGATCGGGCCCGGCGCGCTCGCTATTCCCCACCTGTCGCGCGGCCTTGGCGACGACGCCCTGGGGCCGTTTGAGCGGCAGCGGATACCACGTATCGAGCATGTCGCCCGCACTGCTCCTGGTGCTTGAGCCAAGCGCGAAACTGAACAGGTCGCTCATCTTGTGGGTTCGCCTTTCGGCCTTGAGCCGGGGACCGCTAGTGTAGCTTGATCCTGCCTGCAAGCACGAAGTCCCGAATCCGTCCTATCGCCTCGGCGCAGGCTTCCAACTCATCGACGAGGGCGATTCGAATGTGGTTGGCACCGGCGTTGACCCCCTCGCGCCGACGTCCGAGATAGCTGCCCGGCATGACGGTGATGTTCTCGGAACCGTAGAGTTCCCGGGCGAAGGTCTCGTCGTCCACCGGGGTCCGGGGCCACAAATAAAACGAGGCTTCCGGCATGTCCACGTCCATTGCCTCGGCGAGGATGGGATGGGTCACCTCGAACTTCCGGCGGTAGCGGGCGCGGTTTGCCTGGACGTGCGTTTCGTCTCCCCACGCGAGCGCGCTGGCGGTCTGCACGTGCTCCGGCATGGCGCAGCCGTGATAGGTGCGGTAGAGGTAGTACCGTTCAATGATGTCGGCGTCCCCGGCGGCGAATCCGGAACGCAGTCCGGGAAGGTTGGATCGCTTCGACAGGCTGTTGAAAGACACGCAGCGGCGGAACCCGGTGTTGCCCATGGCAGCCGCAGCCTGCAGCAGTCCAACGGGCGGCGCGTCTTCGTCCCGATAGATCTCGGAATAGCATTCGTCGGATGCGATGACGAAGTCGAAGCGATGCGCGCGCTCGATCAGTTCCCGCAGTTCTGCCTCGGGGATGACGGCGCCGCTGGGGTTGCCGGGCGAGCAGATGTAAACGAGTTCCGTCGCCCGCCAGGTCGCGTCATCGATGCCATCGAAATCCGGTATGCCGCTCGGCGCGCACGGCGCGTAGCACGGCACGGCGCCGCGTAGCAGGGCGGCCCCCTCGTATATCTGGTAGAACGGATTGGGCATGACGACCCGCGCGGTGCTGCTCCCGGAAAGAACCACCTGGCCGAAGGAGAAGAGGGCCTCGCGGGTGCCGCTTACGGGCAGAATCTGTTGCTCCGCGTCGACACGGGTGCCGTAGCGGCGGGCAAGCCACTGCGATATCGCGGTACGCAACGCATGGCCGCCCCGGGTCGGCGGGTATGCCGCCAGCCCCGAGGCGAGGACATTCGCATCGCTTAGGGACTCGATGACGAAGTCGGGCGGCGCGTGTTTCGGCTCGCCGATGTAGAGCGGCACGTGCGGCGTTCCCGCCGGCGGCTCGACACAGGCTTTCAACGCGTCCAGGCGTTCAAAGGGATACGCCTGCAGGGCGTCGAGATGCGGATTCATCGGGTGTTCCTGTGCTGCTCGGCGTGTTCGTGGATACCGACTGCGTTCTGGTGCGCTGGGCTGAGGGCGCCATGCGCGGTGTCCAGGCGGTTTCGGATCGCGGCGCAGATGCGTTCGGCGTCGGCCGGTTCCGGAACCTTGGCGATCTGGAACATGTCCTCGACCTGCTCGCCCAGCGTCGTGATGTGCGCGCGCTGTACCGAGATGCCGAGTTCGACGAACAGCAGGCCGAGGCGGACCAGCAGGCCGGGTCGATCGGAAGTTACGACCTTGAGCACGCTGTGTTCCCAGTCCGGCTCCGTGCTCATGGTGGCTTCGGTGGGTGTGACGAACTGCTTCAGCCGCCTGGACACATGCCGCGTCGGCCCTTCCGAGTCCGGGTTCGGATCCGCCAGGGCGTTTGCCAGGACCGTTCGAATACGCCTTCGGCGCGCGTCGTCCTGGCGAAGAGAACGACCGTCCTCGTCCAGCACGATGTAGGAATTGAAGCACAGGCCGCCGGCGCTGGTGTTGATGCTGGCGTCATGGACCCGCAGGTTCAACTGGTCCAGTGCGACGGCGCTGGCGGCGAACAGCCTGGGGCGATCGGGCGTGTAGACGAGGACTTCGGTCACGCTTTCCTCCCGGCCGGGGGCATGCAGGTCAAGGAGCATCACCAGCGGACCCGAGAGCACGTCGTGGTGGTGCATCGCGGCGGTGATGTCGGCGATCTGCATCGCCGTGTGACGCAGAAAGAACTCGTTGGTTGGATCGTCCCAGAGCGCCAGGGCTTCGTCTCGATGGATGCCGCGCTGCGCCAGGGTCTCGAGGGCTCTTGCCGTGCGATTGGCGATGCGGTCCTCCGGTTGCGGCGTCACGCCGGGGGCCAGCGCGAGGCGGGTTTCGGCGTAGAGCTGGTTCATGAGCGTGGCGCGCCAACTGTTCCACAGGCTCGGATTGGTCGCCGTGATGTCCGCGACCGTGAGCGCATACAGGTAGTCCAGCCGGGACTGCGTTCCGACGCGTTCGGCGAACGCTTCGACGACGTCGGCGTCGTAGATGTCCTCGCGCTGGGCGGTGGTGGACATCAGCAGGTGGTCACGCACCAGCCACCCCACCAGTTCGGTGTCCCCGGCGTCGAGGCCATGGCGTTGGCAGAAGGCGATGGCGTCGATCGCGCCGAGTTCCGAGTGGTCTCCGCCCCGGCCCTTGCTGATGTCGTGAAACAGTCCCGCAAGGTAGAGCAGTTCGACCTCTGGCACGTTCTGCGCGCATTGCGTCGCCAGCGGAAAGCGTTCTTCGGTGGACCCGTCGCGCAGACGGCGCAGATTCTCGGTCACCATGATCGTGTGCGCGTCAACGGTATAGATGTGGAACAGGTCGTGCTGCATCTGGCCCACGATGCGTCCGAACTCCGGGATGTAGCGGCCGAGCACGCCGTAGCGGCGCATTCGGGAAAGCTGCGCGTTCGGTGACCGGAGCAGTTCCAGAAAATAGGCCGTGGCCTTCGCGTTGCGGTGGAAGTCGTCGTCGATGAGTTCCAGGTTGTCGCGAACGCAACGCACGGTCTCCGCGCGCACGCCGGCGATGTCCGGCCGATGCGCCATGATGAGGAATATTTCTATCAGTGCCGCGGGGTCTTCGCGAAACACCTGCGGCGACGTGGTTTCGATGTAGTGGTTGCGGAGTTGGAATCTCGCGTTGATCTGTTCGATGCGCGGACGTTCCCTGGCACGCAGGATCGCCTCGTCAAAGTGCTGCAGCAGCATGTCGTTGACCTCCCGCAACGCCAGTACGTGACGGTAGTAGTCGTGCATGAACTGCTCCACGGCAAGCTGCGCGTCGGAGTCTCGGTAGCCGAATCGTTGTGCCAGTGCGCGCTGGTGGTCGAACAGCAGCCGGTCCTCCTTGCGTCCCGCGACGAGATGCAGCCCGAAGCGCACCTTGAACAGGAATCGGCGGCCGTCGATCAGCCAGGTGCGCTCCTGCGGGGTCAGGTAGCCGTTTCGCGTGAGCTCGCTCAGGTGAGACGTGCCGAGGTGGCGCTCGGTGATCCAGCCGATGGTCTGGATGTCCCGCAGGCCTCCCGGGCCGCCCTTGATATTGGGTTCGAGGTTGTATTCGACATCGTCGAACTGCGCGTGCCGTTGCGCCTGCTCGTTGCGCTTGGCGGCGAAAAATGCGCGGCTTGGCCAGATCCGCCTCCTGCCCAGGGCGCGGTCGAGCTTGCCGCAGAGGATTGCGGAACCTGTCAGTCGGCGGCGTTCGTACAACGAGGTGATGACCGTGATGTCCCGCGCGGCCTCGCGCACGCAATCGCGAACCGTGCGCACGCTGTGCCCTATATCGAGGTTCAGGTCCCACAGGAAGCGCACGAAAGCGGCGATCTCCTCGCTGCCCGACTTCGCCCGGCTGACAAGAATCAGTAGATCGATGTCGGATTGCGGATGCAGTTCGCCTCGACCGTAGCCGCCCAACGCGAGCAGCGCGATGTCGCTGCGATACTCGAACCAGTGTTGCCAGATTTCCGCAAGAAACGCGTCGATGAACCGCGCCCGCTCGGCGACGAGCAGATCGACATCCTCACCATCCCAGAACCGGGCGGCCAGGTTGGCGTCGGCGACGCTGATGCGGTACCGCAGTTCCGCCGTGTCGGGCAGGCGGCTCAATGCGGCGTGGTTTCTTCGGCGCGGCGCGTCAGCACCTCGGACCCGGTCGAGGTGACCAGGATGGTGTGCTCCCACTGCGCTGAAAGCTTGTGATCCTTCGTCACGACGGTCCAGGCATCGGGAAGCAGCCGCACATCGCGCCTGCCGGCGTTGATCATGGGCTCGATGGTGAAGGTCATTCCTTCGCGGAGGACCTCTCCGGAACCGGGCCGGCCATAGTGCAGGACCTGCGGCGCGTCGTGGAATGTCCTGCCGATACCGTGACCGCAGAACTCCCGGACCACGGAATAACGGTGGGCCTCGGCGTGCGCCTGGATAACCGCGCCGATGTCGCCGAGGTGGGCGCCGGGGCGCACCGCTTCGATGCCCCTGTACAGGCACTCCTGGGTCACGCGCACCAGGCGTTGCGCCAGCACGCCGGGCTTGCCGACGAAGTACATCTTGCTGGTGTCGCCGTGCCAGCCATCCTTGATTACGGTCACGTCGATGTTCATCACGTCGCCGTTCTTGAGTCTTTTCCGGTCCGAGGGAATGCCGTGGCAGACAACATGGTTCACCGATGTGCAGATGGACTTCGGAAACGGCGGCTGGCCCGGCGCGTTCGAGTAGTTGAGCGGCGCCGGGACGCAGTCGAGGTCGTCGACGATGAACTCGTGGCAGCGACGGTTCAGCTCCTCGGTGGTGACGCCGGGTCTGACGTGTTCGCCGATCATCTCGAGAACGCTCGCGGCGAGGCGGCCCGCGATTCGCATCTTTTCGATCTCTTCTGGTGTTTTCGGCGTTGCCGGCATATCGCTCGCGTCCGCGCGGACTAAGGGGAGAGACTCGCTTTATGGTATAAGGCGCTGTTTGGACATTCCAGACGCGGAGCGCTGCTCGCGCGGTCTGGGTAGATCACGTGTGGCCGGAAGAGCTGCCGCGGGTGGATGGCGCGCATGCACCGCATGCGGCCATCGGATTCGGCAGCGAGCCCCACGTATGAACCAACCCGGAGATACATTGATGACCTCTATAGGCATGCGCGACATGCTGGCGGCCGGTGCCCACTTCGGCCACCAGACCCGCTTCTGGAATCCCAAGATGGCACCGTACATTTTCGGTGCCCGCAACAAGATTCACATAATCAACCTCGAGCACACGCTGCCCGCGTTCAACGAGGCGCTCGACCACGTTCGCACTCTCATCACCGCACACAAGAAGATCCTGTTTGTCGGCACCAAGCGCGCCGCCGCCAAGGTCATCAGGGAACAGGCCGAACGCGTCGGCATGCCCTACGTCGACCAGCGCTGGCTCGGCGGCATGCTCACCAACTACAAGACGATCCGTCAGTCGATCCTGCACCTCAAGGAACTCGAGACGCAGGCGGAGGACGGGACCTTCGAGATGCTCACGAAAAAGGAGGCGCTGCGAAAACGCCGCACCATGGAGAAGCTGCAGCGGAGCCTGGGCGGAATCAAGGACATGGGGGGGTTGCCGGATGCGCTGTTCGTCGTTGACGTGCAGCACGAGCGCATCGCGGTGTCCGAAGCGAACAAACTCGGCATCGAGGTCATCGGGGTCGTGGACACGAACAGTGATCCGGATGGCATCGACTACGTCATCCCGGGCAACGACGATGCGATTCGCGCGATTCGCCTGTATGTGATGGGCGTCGCCGATGCTATCGAGGAAGGCAGGAACGATGCCGCCCTGGTCTCGGCGGATGAGTTCGTCGAAGTGCAGGACGAGGCGGCCGGGGAACGGTCGAGCGCCGCGCTGGCCGAGGCGATCGATGCGGCAGGGGCAGCGGAGCCCGCTGCCGGTTCGCCGGATGCGGCGGAAGCTGCGACGGAACAAGCCGTCGAAGATGCGGAGGCTGCGGCGGAAGACAGTCCGGACGCCGTGGCCGAAAACGAAGGTTCGGCGGACGCGGGCGAGGCGGGAGCGACAGTGCAGCCGGACCTCGCGGCGTCCGACCCGGAAACTGAAGAGGAGAATTGACTGTGGCAACGATCAGTGCGCGGTTGGTCAAGGAACTCCGGGACCGGACGGGGCTCGGCATGATGGACTGCAAGAGAGCGCTCGAAGAGGCCGACGGCGACATGGACAGGGCCATCGAGATATTGCGCACGAGAAGCGCCGTGAAAGCGGCCGACAAGGCGAGCCGCACCGCGGCCGAGGGCCTGCTCGGAATCAGGGTCGACTCCGACGCGAAACGGGGCACCATGGTAGAGGTCAATATCGAAACCGATTTTGCGGCGAGAAACGCGAAGTTCGGCGCCTTTCTGGATACCGTGACCGACGCGGCTTTCGACACTGGCTGCGACAGCGCGGAGGCGCTCATGACCGGCGACCTGGAAACGGCGCGTGCCGCGCTTGTACAGGAAATCGGGGAGAACATCACCATCGGCCGCGTGGTTACGTTCGACACGGATGCCGGCGCGATCTACGGATACGTTCACGTGGACAGGCGCAAGGGCGCCCTGGTCGAGCTGGAGGGCGGTGACGCGGTGCTCGGCAAGGATATGGCGATGCACGTGACGGCATCGGCGCCGGAGGTCGTGGCGCTGGACGAACTCGACCCGGCTTTCGTCGAAAAGGAGCGGGGGATCTATCAGGCGCAGGCAGATGCGGAGGCCGAAGCCGACGCGGCGGCCGGCAGGAGGCCCAAGCCGCCGGAGATTCTGCGAAAGATGGTGGATGGCCGTTTGCGCAAGACGCTGGGGGAGCTTAGCCTCGTCGAGCAGCAGTTCGTCAAGGATCCCCAGCAAAAGGTGGGCAAGCTGCTCGCCGACGCGGGAGCGCGCTGCGTACGACTCGTCCGGCTCGAAGTCGGGCACTAGCGGGCGAAGCCGGGATCGAGTAGAGCTGTTATCGAAGTAGGGCTCGTATCGAGTTGGCAGTGCCGAAACCGGTCGGTTGCGGAACGGGAGGTGATCGCATGGAACTTATCGACGATATTGTCAGCGATGCCGACGACAGGATGGCCAAGTCCCTGGAAGCGCTGCATGCCGCATTCGCGCGCATTCGCACCGGGCGCGCGCACCCTTCGTTGCTCGACGGGGTCGAGGTCGACTACTACGGCGTGGCGACGCCCGTCGGCCAGGTCGCGACCGTGACGGTGGAGGAGGGGCGGACATTGGCCATCGCTCCCTGGGAAAAAAGAATGGTGCCGGACATCGAGAAGGCGATCCTGAGGAGCAACCTCGGTCTGACACCCACCTCGACAGGGGACGTCATCCGGCTCGTGCTGCCGCCGCTGACCGAGGAGAACCGCCGGGACCTGACCCGCCAGGCGCGCGACGAGACGGAACACACGCGCGTGGCGATACGCAATGTTCGCCGCGATGCAAACCACGACATCCGCGAGTTTCTCAAGGAAAGGGAGATCACCGAAGACGAGGCGCACCGGGCGAACCAGGACATCCAGCAGGTCACGGACGAGCGCGTGGCACAGGCGGACAGTGCTCTCGAGCGCAAAGAAAACGACTTGATGGAGATTTGAGCGCGAATTGCACGTTTGCATCCGGTGCCGGCGATAGTCTGTGCGGGGTGGTCTGTTGGGTGCGCGGGAAATGATGCACGTCGAATTGCAGCGGAAGTCCAATGGATGGGAACCTGCGGCCGGTGGTGCCGTGCCCCGCCACGTGGCGATCATCATGGACGGCAACCGTCGATGGGCGAGGCGACGCAACGTGCCGGATGCCAACGGCCATCGCGCCGGGGCGAACAACGTGAGGGTCGTTGCCGAAACCTGTGCCGACGCGGGCGTCAAGTACCTGACGCTATTCGCATTCAGCACCGAGAACTGGTGTCGACCTGAGCGCGAGGTCTCCGTGCTGATGGAACTCATGCGGGGTTTCCTCGAAAACGACGTCGATGAGCTCCACGACAAGGACGTCAAGCTGAATATCGTCGGCGACAGGATGCGCTTCACGCACGACCTGCGTGAGCTGATGGATCGCGCGGAGCAGATTACCCAACCCAATGGTCGCCTTTTCCTCACCATCGCGGCCAACTACGGCGGGCGCTGGGACATAACCCAGGCCGCACGCCGGCTCGCCATGGACGCCCGCGCCGGTCTGGTCGATCCGGCAAGCATCGACGATGGGATGTTCGCCTCCTACCTGAATCTCGCCGCCTTGCCGGCACCGGATCTGTGCGTCCGCACCGGCGGCGAGCAGCGGATCAGCAACTTCCTGTTGTGGGATCTCGCCTACACCGAACTCTACTTCGCGAGGGAGTGCTGGCCGGATTTCGATGCCGATGCGGTGCGGCGTGCATTGGCGGAGTTCGGTTCGCGCCAGCGCCGCTTTGGCGGTCGCGGCTGATTGCTCAAGTACCGTCTCCTTACCGCGCTGGTCCTGGCGCCGGCGGTCCTCGCCGGCGTCGTTTTCCTGCCGAACGGCCTGTTCGCGCTGTTCGTCTTCGTCCTGGCCGCGTTCGGCCTCAATGAATGGGCCGCGCTGGCGGGGCTCGCGGGCGTGCGCAACAGGATCATCTACGTGCTCCTCGCCGGCGCGTGCATGTGCGCGTTGTGGCTGCTGCCCGAATGGCGGATTCCCGTGCTGGTCGCGACCTCCGTCTTCTGGCTGCTTGCGTGCGTCTTCGTGGTGCTGTGGGCGGCAGGATGCTTCGATCATCACGTCGGAAACCCGGGCGCGTCGGCGGTGCCGGCGCCCGGCACCCTGGCGCGGCTGACCTGTCTGGTCCCGGCGGGCCTCCTCGTTTTCGCCGGTGCCTGGGTGGGCCTGGTCCTGATGCATGCTTCCGGGGGCGGTCATTGGCTGATCCTGTGGGCGTTCGTGTTGGCATGGTCGGTGGATACGGGGGCGTACTTCGCGGGCAAGGCACTGGGCCGAACCAGACTGGCGCCGCGCGTGAGCCCGGGAAAGACATGGGAAGGTGTGGCCGGGGGCATGTGCGCAGGTCTGGCCGTGGGTGTCGGGATAGCCTGGGCGCTCGACCTGGGGCCGTTGCGGCAATGGGCGGTTGTGGCCCTTGCTCTGTCGGTCGTCGCCGTGTTCGGCGACCTGTTCGAGAGTGTCGTGAAACGGGCGTCGGGCGCCAAGGACTCCGGCACGCTTTTGCCTGGCCATGGCGGGGTGCTCGATCGCATCGACTCGACCATCGCGGTGGTGCCGGTATTCGCGCTCTGGACACTGTTATGATGTGAACAGGGCCGCGCTTCCGGCGCGCGCCAAGTGACGCGGCACAACAACGCATGGAAGCACTGCAGTACGTCCTGTACCTCCTGGTGACGGTGGGCATTCTCGTCACGGTGCACGAGTATGGACACTACCTTGCCGCGCGCGCTTCCGGTGTCAGGATCCTGCGTTTCTCCGTCGGATTCGGCCGCCCGCTGCTGTCGTGGACGGACAAGCGGGGCACTGCGTTCACCCTCGCGGCGATACCGCTGGGTGGATACCTGCAAATGTACGGAGAGGGCGAAGACACCAGTGACTGGGAACCCCGGGCCGGGGCGAAATACCCGAACATTCCCTTCGACAAGCTTTCGCCCTGGTGGCGAATCGTCATCGCCGCGGCGGGCCCCGCGGCGAATTTCGTGCTTGCCTTCGTCGTCTATTGGGCGATTGCGGTTGCGGGCGTCACGGCCTACGTCCCCATCGTCGGCACGGTCGAACAGGGCACGCCGGCACATGCCGCCGGCCTGCGCGGCGGGGAGGAACTGGTCGCCATAGACGGTCGGCGGACGCCGACCTGGTCCGAAGTCAGCGTGGCCCTGGCGGGGCGCCTGGGAGAGACCGGGGACATCCATATCTCCGCGCAGCGCCCGGATGCCTCGTCGATGCGCGAATATCGCATTCCGGTGGAGGACTGGCAGCGCGGGGAGGAAGGCCCGGATCTGCTTGCCGAACTTGGCATCGTGGCCTTGCCCGCGGTGATCGGCCGCGTTCGCGACGATAGCGCCGCGGCGCGGGCCGGTTTGCTGGCGTGGGACCGGATCCTGGCGGCGGACGGCGTTGCCGTCGAGAGCTGGGTCGATTGGGTCAACGCGGTGCGAGGCGCCCCGGAGCGCGCCATCGCGCTGCGCGTGGACCGCGGCGGACGCGAAGTCGAGCTCTGGCTGACGCCGAGTGCCAGGGCGGAGGGCGAACAGACGGTCGGCTTCGCGGGTGTCGAGGCGCCGGTGCGAACGGTTCGCTATTCGACGATCGAGGCCTTGGCGTGGGGCGCCAACGAAACGGCGGCGAAGACGGTGCTCACACTGAATCTCCTGGGCAAGATGTTCGCCGGGATGGTCTCGCCGAAGAATCTCTCCGGACCGGTCATGATCGCCAAGATCGCGAGGGACTCGGCACAGACCGGCTGGCGGAACTTCCTCATCATATTGGCGCTGCTGTCGATCAGCCTCGGCGTGATCAACCTGCTGCCCATACCGATTCTCGACGGGGGACATATCCTGTTCGCCCTTGCCCAGATCGTTGCCCGCAGGCCGGTGCCGGCGCAGGTGCAGGCCGTGGGCATGCGCGTCGGGCTGTTCCTCGTCGGTTTCACGATGCTGTTCGTCATCTATAATGACGTCGCGCGTCTCCTTTGATGGCCCAGGGTGGTACGTCGACATTCGACGGTAGTCGAGGAATAGAGTGAAACGAACTATCGTGCTGGCCGGCCTGCTCGCCGCGTTCGTCGCGGTCGGCGCGTCGGCGTGGGACCCGTTTCGCGTCGGCGACATTCGGCTGCTGGGCCTGCAGCGGGTCTCTGCGGGCACGGTTTTCAACCTTCTGCCGGTGTCTGTCGGCGATGTCGTGGACAGCGTCAGTGTGCGCCAGCTCGTGCGGGAGCTCTTCTCCTCCGGGTATTTCGACGATGTCACCATGTCGCGCGACGGCGACATCCTCATTGTCAGCGTCCGGGAGCGGCCCTCGATCGAATCGATCGAGATCGATGGCAACAAGGCCATCAAGACCGAGAGCCTGATGGAGGCGTTGTCGGGACAGGGGCTGCGGGAAGGAGAAATTTTCAAGCAGGCGACGCTGGAGCGCGTCGGGCTCGAACTCGAGCGCAGCTATGTCGCGCAGGGGCGCTATAACGCGTCGATCGAGACCAAGGCGAACACGCTGCCCCGCAATCGGGTCGCGATCGAGAT
Organism: Candidatus Azotimanducaceae bacterium; assembly: GCA_965203615.1. Lineage (GTDB taxonomy): Bacteria > Pseudomonadota > Gammaproteobacteria > Pseudomonadales > Azotimanducaceae > VXNE01. The sequence continues at coordinate 488,100 of OZ241900.1, read as the reverse complement.
CAACATTGAAGAAGGCGACAACTCGGGCATCCGTCACATCAATGTCGTCGGCAATACGGTCTTTACCCAGGCGGAACTGCTCGACAGCCTCGAACTCAAGCACCCCACGCTGTTTTCCTTTTTTCGCGGCGATCACAAGTACTCCCAGGAGAAGCTCTCCGGGGATATCGAGCGCGTGGAATCCTACTACCAGGATCGTGGATACGTGGACATGTCGGTGCGCTCGGCCCAGGTCAGCATCGCGCCGGACCGGAAGCAGGTCTATGTGACCGTCAACGTCGACGAGGGCGATTTGTACACCGTCAACGAAGTCGACCTGGCCGGCGAGCTTCGGGACGTGGACCCGGACGTGATACGGAGCCTGTTCCTGGTGGCCGAGGGACAGACATTCTCGCGGGCGCTCATGACCGCTACCGAGGAGCGGATCACCGCCGTGCTTGGCAATTCCGGGTATACCTTCGCCTCGGCGACCGGCATCCCGGAAACGCGCGAAGACGGCACCGTGGACGTCACGTTCTACGTCGAGGCGGGCAAGCGCGCATACGTGCGGCGGCTTTCCTTCGTCGGCAACAAGACGACCCATGACGAGGTGCTGCGCCGCGAGATGCGCCAGCTTGAGGGGGGGTGGGCATCTACCGCGCAGATCGAGCTGTCGAAGGTTCGCCTCGAGCGCCTCGGCTTCTTCGAGGAGGTGAATGTCGAGACGCCGGAGGTGCCGGGCACCGACGATCAGGTCGACGTCGAGTTCTCTGTGAAGGAACAACCGACGGGCGTCATCTCGGGCCAGCTCGGCTACCAGGAAATCACCGGATTGCACGTCGGCGCGAGCTACCAGCAGCAGAACGTCGCGGGGACCGGCAACAGCATCGGGATCAGCATCGGTTGGAACGACTTCTACAAGCACGTGACCGGGAGCTTTTTCGATCCCTATTTCACGATGGACGGGGTCAGCCGGGGCTATAACTTCTACTTCAGGCGTTCGGATTATTCGGGCCTGAATCTCGCGCGGTTTTCGACCGACGCGCTCGGCGCGGGCGCCACCTTTGGCTTCCCGATCAGCGAGACGCAACGGCTTCAGTTCGGATTCACGGTCGAGCAGACCGAGGTGACGGAAGGACTTTTCGCCGCGCTCGAAATAGCCGACTTCATCGAGCGCGAGGAGGGGAATTTCCTCAACTGGAAGGTGGAGAGCACGTGGATCAGCTCGACCCTGAACCGCGGTCTGTTCCCCACGGCCGGACGAAGCCAGTCAGTGGCGCTGGAAGTGGCGGCGCCGGGCAGCGAACTGTCCTTCTACAAGTTGCAGTACGCCGGAGACCAGTACTTTCGCCTGCCGCGGGGCTGGTCGCTCAGGATGCGGGGCGAAGTCGGCTACGGCGGCGTGTACGGAGACACGGAGACATTCCCGTTCTACGAGCACTTCTTCGCCGGAGGCTTCGGCTCCGTGCGCGGCTTCGAACGGAGTTCCCTGGGTCCCCGGGGAACGGAACCGCCCAACTCGACCTTCATCGACCCGGATGGCCTCCCGATCGGCGGCAACCTCCTTTTCGAGGCAAGCCTGGAATTGATCTTTCCGCTGCCATTCCTGGAGAATCGGGGCCAGTTCCGGCCGGTGTTCTTCGTCGATGTGGGCAACGTCTTCAATACGGACTGTCCCACGCCGGAGCGCCTTGCGCGGGTTGGCGATTTCGATCCGTCGGCGATCACAGTGCGCTGCGAGGATTTCTCCGTCGATGCCTTGCGGTACAGCGCCGGATTTTCCGTCACCTGGCTGACCGGCATGGGTCCGATGACCTTCGTGCTCGCGTCGCCGTTCAACGTCGGTCCGTTCGACGAGGAGGAAACCTTTTCGTTTGAACTTGGCCGAACGCTGTAACGCTGTGCGTGGAAGGCTGGTTCACCGCCGGAATCCGGGCGTGATAATCGAACGGCATCCACATACAATCGCCAGAATTGTCAAAGGAGTCGCCGGCGGGGCTGTAGTTTAACGATGAGGAGAATAGGTGTGGTCAAGTGGCTCTCGGCGGCGTTGCTCGCGTTTTTCTGTTTTTCGGCCGTTGGCGTCGCGGCGGAATACAAGTTCGCCGTGCTTGACGTGCAGCGCGCGATCGGTGACAGCGAAGAGGCCAAGTCCCTGGCTGCCCAGGTGGAGCAGGACCTGAAGGAGGATCAGGACGCGTTGCAGAAGCTCGCGGAAGGTATCCAGGCCGTGCAGGAGCGGTTGCAGAATGACGCCGAGATCCTGGGCGATGCCGAGAAACGCGGCATGCAGAAGGACATCGAGGACAAGCAGCTCGACTACGAGTTCGGTGTGAACAAGTTCCGCAAGGAACTGCAGGATCGCCAGCAGGAGATCTTCCGCCAGATGGGGCCGAAGCTGGACGCGGTATTGACCGACCTGATCGAGATCGAGGGGTACGACGTCGTGATTCCCCGGGCCGGGTTGCTGTACGTCAACACCAAGCACGACATCACGCGCAAGGTCACCGAAAAGCTCAACGAGAAGCAGTAACAGCGGTCCGTGGCCGCCGGGCGCAAGGAATTCACGCTAGCGGAAGTCGCCGAACGCATCGGTGCCGTCGTCTGCGGCGATAGCGCCGCGACGGTGGACCGCCTGGGATCGCTCGAGAACGCCGGAAACGGCGAACTGACGCACTTTTCGAATCCGGCCTACGGCAGATTCCTTGCCGACACCACCGCCACGGCTGTCATCCTTTGCGAGAAGGACTTGGTTGCCTGTCCGACGAATGCCCTGGTGACCGACAGTCCGTACCACGCCTTCGCCGTGGCGTCACGCATGTTCGATGACAGGCCTGCGGCCGTCCCGGGAGTCCATGCATCCGCCACGGTCGCGGCGACGGCGAACATCGGCGACGGGGTCACGATCGCATCGGGGGCGGTGGTCAGTGAGGATGCGGTATTGGGCGATCGGGTGGAGATTGGCGCCGGGGTCTTCGTGGGCGCCGGCACGAGCATTGGCGACGACACCGTCGTCATGCCCAACGCCACGCTCTGTCACGGGGTGAGCATCGGCCACCGTTGCATGATCCATTCGGGTGCCGTCATCGGCGCGGACGGCTTCGGGTTCGCTCCCGACGACACCGGTCGATTGCAGATGATCGCGCAGTTGGGCGGGGTCAGGATCGGCGATGATGTCCGTATCGGGGCGTGCACGACGGTCGACCGGGGCGCCATCGACGACACGATGATCGAAGACGGGGTCAAGATCGACAACCAGGTGCAGGTCGGGCACAACTGCCGCATCGGTGCGCACACGGTCCTTTGCGGCTGTGTCGGATTGGCCGGGAGCACCCGTATCGGTCGCCATTGCATTCTGGGGGGCGGTGTCGGGGTGGCGGGGAACGGACCGGTTGAATTCGCCGATGGCGTCGTCGTGAGCGCGATGACGCATGTCACGGGTTCGATCAGGGAACCGGGTATCTATTCCGGCGGCGTGCCGCATAATACGAACCGGCGGTGGAAGCGAAACGCACTGCGTTTCGCGCAACTCGACGGAATGGCCAAGCGCTTGGCCAGGCTGGAAAAGGCGCTGCAACAGCAGCCGGAAAACGAGAGCGAAATACGATGATGGATCCGCGCGAGATAATGGACTATCTCCCGCACCGGTATCCGTTCCTGCTGGTGGATCGCGTAACCTCGATCGAACCGGGAAGGTCGATCGAGGGATTCAAGAACGTCTCGGTCAACGAGTCCTTTTTCGCGGGGCACTTTCCGGGACACCCCATCATGCCGGGCGTCCTGATGGTCGAGGCGATGGCGCAGCTTGCGGGCATTCTGGCGTTCAGGACGCACGGACAGAAACCCGCGGAGGGCTACCTCTACTACCTCGTCGGCGCGGACAAGACACGTTTCAAGCGGCCTGTGGGCCCCGGCGACCGACTCGACATGGAAGCGACGATCATCAACCAGCATCGCTTCATGATGAAGTTCGATTGCAGGGCATTTGTCGATGGCAACCTCGCGTGCGCTTCCGAGGTACTCTGCGCGCGACAGAGGGCGGAAGATTGATCGACCCCCGCGCCATCATCGATCCGAGCGCCACAATTGGTGACGACGTGGAGATCGGGCCCTGGTCGATCATCGGACCCGATGTGACGATCGGCGATGGCTGTCGAATAGGGCCCCTCGCGATCATCAAGGGACCCTCGACCCTGGGCAGGCGCAACCAGGTGTTCCAGTTCGCGACCGTGGGCGAGGACACGCCCGCCCTGGCCTACCGCGGCGAGCCGACAACCCTGACCATGGGCGACGACAACGTGGTTCGCGAAGGCGTCACGATCCATCGCGGCATGCTGCAGGATCGGGGCGCGACCGTCATCGGCAGCAACAATCTCTTCATGGCCTATGTGCACATCGGCCACGATTGCGAAGTGGGCGACCACGTCATCATGGCCAACAACGCTTCTCTCGCGGGACACGTGTCCGTGGGCGATCACGCCAACATCGGCGGCTATGCGGGCGTCCTGCAGTTCCGCTCGGTCGGCGCGTTCACCCATATCGCGGCGTTCGCATACGTTCGAAAGGATGTCCCCGCATACGTGACAGCGGAGGGCAACCCGGCATGCGCGGTGGGACTGAATGTGGAGGGGATACGCCGGCGCGCCGTCCCGAAAGCGGTGTCCGTCGCGCTCGATCGTGCCTACCGGACTGTCTATCGCTCCGGGTTGACGGCGAAAGAGGCCTGCGACGCGCTTGAAGACCAGGCGGATCGTCATCCCGAGGTGAAACTGTTCGTGGACGCGATACGTTCATCCGAACACGGCATCGTTCGACCGCGACGCGGCTCGCAGGCGACTTGAACCGCCACGCCAGCTTCGATCCGATGGCCGCCTGACGTTGGCCCTGAGAGTCGGCATCGTCGCGGGCGAAGCATCGGGAGACATCCTCGGTGCCCGGCTGATGAGGGCGATCCAGTGCCGCGTCGACAACGTTGAATTCACGGGGATCGGCGGCGAGCAGATGCTGGCGCAAGGTCTGCAATCCCGCGCTGCGCTCTCAAGGCTCGCTGTCAACGGATTCATCGATCCGCTGAAACGGTTGCCGGACCTGCTGCGCCTGTTGCGGGACCTGGTGCGCCACTTCTCGCGGAGCGGAGTGGATGTCGTGGTCGGCGTGGATTTCAATGTCTTCAACCTGCTGGCCGAGCGGTTGGCGAAAGGGCGGGGCATCCCGACGGCGCACTACGTGAGCCCGTCCGTCTACGCGTGGCGCCGGGGCCGCGTGAAGCGCATAGGCCGCGCGACGGATGTCGTAATGGCGCTGTTCCCCTTCGAACCCGCGCTGTATCGGGACCACGGCGTTCGCGCCGTCTTCGTTGGACATCCGCTGGCCGACGAGATCGGTCCGGAGTCGGGTTCGCAAGCGGCCAGAAGGAAGGCCCGCGAGCGTTTGAAACTCGACGAAGATTCCGTCGTGGTCGCGCTGATGCCGGGCAGCCGCGTGTCGGAAGTCGATGCGCTCGGGAAAATCCTCCTGGAAGCCGCGGCGCGTCTGCGATCCGAGCTTGGGCAGTGCGCCTTCGTCGTTCCCTGTGCGGACCCGCGGATCCACCGCATGCTGAGCGAGATGGTCCGCGAACGATTCGATGACCTCGATGTTCGATTGATCGCGGGGAATTCCGTCGAGGCGATGACGGCGGCGGATGGAGTCCTGGTGAAGTCCGGCACCGGAACGCTGGAAGCGATGCTGCTGCGCCGTCCCATGGCGGTGACCTATCGCCTGGGACCCCTGACCTATCGCATCGTCAGTGCGCTCAAGTCTTCGGAGTTCGTTGCCTTGCCGAATATCCTCAGCGGCCGCCGCCTTGTGCCGGAACTGCTGCAGGATGCAGCCGAGCCGGAGCCTCTGGCACTCGCGTTGCTTGCCGAGATGCGGCGGGCCCGCGAGGAACCCGGCTATTTCGACGAGTTCGACCGCCAGCATGCGATACTGCGGCGCAGTGCATCGGAGCGCGCGGCGGAAACAGTGCTTTCCCTGGTAGCCAGTCCGTGACTTTGGATTTGTTCGGACCATTGCGGGATGACAGCGGGCGCGTGGCGGGCGTCGACGAGGCTGGACGCGGTCCGCTGGCGGGTCCGGTCCTTGCGGCCGCCGTCATCCTGGACCCTTCCCGGCCCATATCGGGTCTTGCCGACTCGAAACGACTGTCCTCGAAGCGGCGGGACACCCTGGCCGAACGGATTCGGAACGAAGCACTCGATTGGGGCGTTGGCAGGGCGGAGGTGGAGGAGATCGATCGACTGAATATCCTGCAGGCCGCCCTGTTGGCGATGCGGCGCGCGGTCGCGGAGCTTTCGATCCCGCTCGACGTGGCTTTCGTCGACGGCAACGCCAGGCCACCGCTACCCTGCGCGGTGGTGACCATTATCGGCGGGGACGCCACCGTGCCGGCCATCAGCGCGGCATCCATCCTTGCAAAGGTCGCGCGGGACGCCGACATGGTCAGGCTGGCGACCGCCCATCCGGAATACGGTTTCGAGCGGCACAAGGGCTACGCCACGGAAGAGCACCTGAGGGCCTTGCGCCGCTATGGTCCCTCGGACATTCATCGGAGGAGTTTCGCGCCCGTATCCGAGGCGTACGCGGCGAGGCAGTCTCAAGGACAAGTGGAGTTACTGTGACAGCGACCGGTTTCGTGCACCTCCTGGTGCACACTGAGTATTCGATCACCGATAGCCTGGTGCGGATCGGCGATCTGGCGCACCGGACCGCGCAGATGTCGATGCCGGCGGTTGCCATGACCGATCGATGCGCCCTGTTCGGCCTGGTGAAGTTCTACGACGCCTGCCTCTCCGCCGGTGTCAAACCGATCGTCGGCGTCGACTTCCGCTATCGCCATGGAGGCGACGTGAATCGCTGCGTACTACTCGCCGCGTCCAACGAGGGCTATGCCAATCTCTTGCGGCTGGTATCGAGGGCCTACGTTGATACGGAGGCGCCGGTTGGGCAGGAAACGGGGCCGGAAACAGCCCGGCGCGGCCGGCGTGAACACGGCCTGCTCGACCGTCAATGGATACTGTCCGCACCCGAGGGACTGATCGCGCTTTCGGGCGGCTGCCAGGGCGATGTCGGCCGGGCGCTGCTTGCCGACGACGCGCCGAAGGCGGAGCGCCTGGCGGACGAGTGGAGAACGGCGTTCGGCGACCGCTACTACATCGAAGTCCGGCGCACGGAACGCGCCGGCGAAGACGACTATGTGCGGTCGGCGGTGAATCTGTGCAGCGCACGGTCGCTGCCCGTGGTCGCGACCAACGACGTGTGCTTTCTCCAGCCGGACGAGTTCGAAGCGCACGAGACCCGGGTCTGTATCCAACAGAGCCGGACGCTGAACGACCCTCGCCGTGAACGCGCCTATAGCGAGGCGCAGTACCTGCGGTCCGCGGAGGAGATGGCCGAGCTGTTCGACGACCTGCCGGAAGCGCTCGAAAACACCGTCGAGATAGCAAAGCGGTGCAACCTGGAGCTCGATCTGGGAGCGTATCACCCGCCGAACTACCCCACGTCGGGCGGTGAGTCGCTGGAGGATTTTCTTCGCCGCAGCGCCACCGAGGGCCTTGAGGCCAGGCTGCGGTCGCGCGCCGGGGAAGCATCGCGCGTCGATGCCGGGGCATACGCGGAGCGCCTCGATCATGAACTCGGCATCATCGAGGAGACGGGGTTCGCGGGCTACTTCCTGGTGGTCGCGGAATTCGTCAACTGGGCCAGGCGCAACGGTGTTCCGGTGGGTCCGGGACGGGGGTCCGGATCCGGCTCCCTGGTCGCCTACGCTCTCAACGTGACCAACGTCGATCCGCTCGAATACGATCTCATCTTCGAGCGCTTCCTGAACCCCGAGCGCCTGTCGATGCCGGACATCGATATCGACTTTTGCATGGAGGGCCGGGACTCGGTCATTCGCCACGTCGCGGAGCGCTACGGCGCGGACGCGGTCAGCCAGATCGCCACCTTCGGCACGATGGCGGCAAAAGCCGTCGTGCGAGACGTGGCCCGGGCCCAGGGCAAGCCATACGGGCTGGCGGACCGGCTGTCGAAAATGATTCCGGCGGAAGTGGGAATGACCCTGGCGACGGCGGTGGCGCGCGAACAGGAACTGCAGCGCTTCATCGACGAGAACGCGGATGCCGCCGAGATCGTGGACATGGCCTACAAGCTCGAAGGCATCGTCCGCAATGTGGGCAAACACGCCGGCGGCGTGGTCATCGCGCCGGGGCCGCTGACGGAGTTCGTGCCGCTCTATGCGGACGACCGCAGCGGCGGCACGATTTCCCAGTTCGACAAGGACGATGTGGAACGGGCAGGCCTCGTGAAATTCGATTTTCTCGGACTGCGAACCCTGACCATCATCGACTGGGCGGTGAAGGCGGTGAACGCCGGCCGGGAGGAGGGTGTTCCGGCCCTCGATATCGACGCCATACCGCTGGACGACGAAGCGACCTATGCGCTGCTTCGCACGGGCGAAACGACCGCGGTCTTTCAGCTCGAGTCCCAGGGCATGAAGGAACTGCTGCGCCGCCTGGCCCCCGACCACATCGACGAAGTCATCCCTCTTGTGGCGTTATACCGGCCGGGTCCCTTGCAGTCCGGGACGGCGGATGACTTCATCGATCGCAAACACCGCCGCAAGCCGGTTGAATACGAAGACCCCAAACTCGAGGACGGTCTGAAGGCGACCTACGGCGTCCTGCTGTACCAGGAGCAGGTGATGTACGCCGCCCGCGTGCTGGCGGGATTCAGCCAGGGAGAAGCGGACGTGCTGCGGGCCGCGATGGGCAAGAAGAAGCCCGAAGAGATGGTCAAGGTGCGCGAGCAGTTCATGGAGGGCGCCTTGTCGCAGGGTGTTCCGGAGCCCCGCGCCGCGCGCATCTTCGATCAGATGGAGAAGTTCTCCGGCTACGCGTTTCCGAAGGGCCATGCCACGACCTACGGCATCGTCACCTACCAGACCGCATGGCTCAAATGCCATTACCCGGCGGAGTTCATGGCGGCGGTGCTGTCGGCCGACATGCAGGACGCGGACAAGATGGTGGCCCTGGTGAACGAGTTGCGACGCATGGAGCTGACGCTTCGCCCCCCACACATCAATACGAGCCAGTTTCGGTTCTCCGTGATCGGCGGCGGCATCCTCTATGGTCTGGGCGCGGTGCGCGGCGTTGGCGCGGGCGCGGTCGCGGCGATTACCGGGCAACGGGCGTCCGGTGGTCCGTTCAAGGACTTGTTCGACCTCTGCTCCCGCATTCAGGGGTCTGATGCGGGCCGGAATGCGAAGAACGTCATCGAACCATTGATCTGCGCCGGCGCGCTGGACTGTTTCGCCGTTGAGGGCGAGGAGGTGGATCACCTGAGGGCGCGCCTGATGGCGGAGTTGCCGACCGCGCTGGCGCGTGCCGAGCAGGGGGCCCGCGATGCCGCCATGGGCATTAGCGACATGTTCGGGGACATCGTCGCCGATGAACCGGTGGCGCCTGCGGATACGGCCTGCTGGAGCAAGAGCGAGCGACTGGCTGCCGAGAAGAAAAGCCTGGGCATTTATCTCACAGGGCACCCCATCGACGCCTACCTCGATGAAATAGCCACGCTGCGATCAACCCCCATCGAGTCGCTGGCACAGGGACGGGGCACGCAGACCGTCGCCGGCCTCGTGGTTTCGGTCCGTTCGCGCAGGAGCAGGCGCGGCGATTCCATGGCGTTCGTGGGGCTCGATGATCGCACAGGCAGGATCGAGGCGACGGTGTCCGACAAGGTGCTGGGCGCCGCCCGCGACAAGCTTGTCAACGATGCCGTGCTCGTCGTCGAGGCGGAGGTCGAGTATGACGACTATGCCGGGTCGCTGAGACTGCGTGCCCGGTCGGTGGAAACCCTCGAGGAAGCCCGGGTGCGGCTGGCGGAATGTCTGAAAATATCCGTCGAGGGCAACGGCGCGAACGACGAATTTGCACTGCGTCTGCGCGACCTGCTGCAATCGCATCGTCTCGGCGAGGCGGCAGACGGTTGTCCGGTCGCCGTGGAGTATTGCTGCGACAAGGCGCGCGTCCGCGTCGACCTGGGAGAACAGTGGCGCGTTGTGCCGAGCAATGCCCTGATAGAGGAACTGGGCGCGGCGTTCGGCGCGGAACGCGTCGGATTCGCGTATCCGGGCCAGGGTTAGGACAGGGGCAGGTTGACTGACGATGTAGAGCGGGCGGTCGCGTCGATCGCCGACGCCGGGTGCTTTGCGGTCGGGTACAGCGGCGGGATGGACTCCACCGTGCTGCTGCATGCGGTCGTGACGCGCTTCCCCGCTTCCCGGCTGCGAGCGCTTCACGTCAACCACGGCCTGCAAGGCGAAGCCGACGCCTGGCAGCGCCACTGCGAACGCGTGGCGGGGATGCTGGGTGTCCCGATCGATGTGCTTCGCGTGGCGGTGGAGGCGGGCAACGTGGAAGCCCGGTCGAGACGCGCGAGATATGCCGCGTGGCGAGAGACGCTGGGACCTTCCGAAGTACTGCTGCTGGCCCACCATGCCAATGACCAGGCCGAGACCGTACTCTGGCGGCTGTTCACCGGACGGGCGCCGGTCGGCATGCCCCTTGCGCGACCCCTGGGCGCGGGGTGCCTCTCGCGGCCGTTCCTGCATCTGCGCCGCTCGCAACTTGCCGACTATGCGAAGGCGAACTGTCTCGAATGGGTGGAAGACCCTTCCAATACCGATTTGGGGAGGGACCGGAATTTCATCCGCCACGAGATCATGCCCGGAATCGAGTCGCGTTTCCCCGGTGCCGTCGACATCCTGTCTGGAGTTGTGCCGGAACCGTTTGGCGCTCCGCAAACAAGCGTGCCGATCGCTGGCCTGACGCCAGGAACGGTGCGGGCGTGGCTTCGAGTCGGCGTATCGGACCGGCGCATTGACGAAATCGTGCGCCAGGCCCACGCCGCGGACGACGCCAATCCCGTAGTGCGGCTGCCGGGAGGCGATACGGTCCGGCGGTATGACCACCGCCTCTACCGTGTCTCGCATCTCCCGATGCGGGAAGTTCGTTCCAGCGAAGACACTCGCATCCGGGCGGGCCGGAGGGAACCATTGCCCCATGGCACGATCGGTTGGCGGCGGGCGGAGGCGGGCGTCGCCGACGGACGGGAACTGACGGTGCGATACCGTGCGGGACGCGAGCGTCTCGCGCCCGCGGGACGCGGTGTATCGAAGCGCCTGAAGACGCTCTTCCAGGAACACCGAATACCCCCGTGGCAGAGAGACGCCTGGCCGTTGCTGTTCGACGGCGACCGCCTGGCTGCGGTCCCGGGTATTGGGGTTGCGGAGGAGTTCGCGGTCCAGGGCGGATGGTGGCCGGAGTGGACGCCATCGTGAATTGGTATGCTCCTTCGAGTCAAGGCCGTACGGCTTGACCGTGCGACCCTCGAGGAGGGATCGCTTGACGTGTCGATGCCGAACGTCAGGTTCGTCCGGCTGAAATTTCAGCGGGACGATCGCGTTTCCGCCCCGGAATAGTCGCCGTTAACGCCGGCCGATGATGGTCGCCGGGTTTACCGGCGTACCGTTGCGGCGAATCTCGAAGTGCAGCCGGCGCGTGGCGGGGCTGCCGGAGCCGATGTCGCATATCTTCCCGCCGCTGGCGATCTTGCTTCCCTCGGTCACGCCGGGCTCTACGTTCACGTTGTAGGCCGACAGGTACTTGTCGGCATGTTCGACGATGATCAGGTAAAGGTATCCGCCCAGCCCGGCGCCGGCATACACGACCTGGCCCGCCGCCGCCGAGACCACCCGGTGTCCGCTCGGAAGCACGTAGTCCATGCCATTGTTGCCCCGGCCGAATCCGCGCGCCGGCTGCGTGTTGACCGGCCAACGCCAACCCGCGCGTCCGGGCTGGGCGGGAGCAGGTTTCTGCGCGGCGGGCGGCCTTGTTTGCGTACGGGGGGCGGGTTTCGAGACGGTCTTTGCCGCTGGTCTCGCCGGACTGGGAGCGGGCTCTGCGGGCTTTGCCGCCGGCCTTGCCGGAGTGGGCGCGGGCTTTGGCGCCGGAGGCGGGACGACGGCCCGTGGTTCTGTCCGCGCCGGTGCCGGTGTTCCGGGGCTCACCGTTGGGACGGGCTCGGCAGCGAGGGCCTCACGCTTCGTGCCGTATAGCAACAGTTTCTGTCCCGGATAGATGGTGTAGGGGGGCGCTATGCCGTTCCGGCGCGCGATGTCTCGATAGTCGAGGTTGTATTTCCAGGCTATCGCGTAGAGGGAGTCCCTGGGTCTCACGACATACTCACGCGGCGACTGGATGTCCGGTGTCGAAATCGGCTCCGATCTGTCCAGGACCGGCGCGCGCGACGGCGTGGCGCAGCCCGCGGCGAGCGTCGCGCAGACGACCAGGCTAATGATCCGCTGGCTGGCCACTTTTCGCGAGTAGTGTTATGGCGGCAATGCCGAGACATGCGGCGACGGCGACCCAGGCGATCATCGGGTCATCTCCCGTGCCTGCGCGGTAGGTTGCGGGCAGCACCATCGCGTCGTCCACGCGCCAGGGCCACAGGCGGACCAGGGAACCGGCCATCAAGCCTGCAAGCAGCGCGAAGACGGCGGCGGAAAAGCGTTCCAGCAGACGGGCGAGAAGCTTGGCGAAGGACAGCACGCCGATTGCCATCCCGGCCGCGGTGACGCTGAGAATGTCGAGTTGAGCCGTGTTCAGTGCCGTGAGCACGGGTTCCCAAAGGCCGAGCAGGAGCAGCACCAGGCTGCCGGATATGCCCGGCAGGATCCAGGCGGAAGCGGCGAGCGCTCCGCCGAGCAGGAAGCGGGGATAGCTGGGATCCGCGCTCGTCGGCGACAGGGTCGCCACGAGGACCGCCACGATGACCCCGGCAATGCCGAAGGTCGCGAGGAACCGCCACGTGGTGCGCACCGCGACCCTGGGTAGGGATGCCGCAATCAAGCCGAAAATGAAACCCCATACAACCGGTCCGTGCGTATCGAGGAAGAAGCCCAGGACGCGCGCGAATACTAACAGACCGACGATCATCCCAAGCGCCAGCGTGGCCAGGAACGCAAGGTCGTGGGTCCGTTGGAATGCGCCGAAGCCGTCGCGCAACAGGACCCTCGGCGAACTTGCCGAAATGGCGGCGAGGGCGTTCACCAATCGTTCGTAGATGCCCGTGATGAAGGCGATCGTTCCGCCGGAAACACCGGGCACGACTTCCGCGATGCCCATCGCGACGCCTCGCGCCACGATGCCGAGTCTTTCGGAGAACCATGCCCGCCATCCCCGTAGACGCGTCATTGCCTGGCCGCATCGCAGTCTGGCACCGTGGAACGTGCGGCATCGCGAAACTCTCCGACTTCGCGGAGCATCGTTGTCGCATAGATGCCCCGGCCGAGCGCGAACTCGATGGTCAGCGCGCCGTCATCCAGGTGCCAGGACAGATTTCGGGGTAGCGCCGCCAGGGATCGTCGTTCTTGGCGCAGTCCGACAAACTCCAGTGCCTCGGCAATTTCGACGTGGGTCCCGACCAGGCGCTCTTCCAGCAGGCGCGCGGCGCCGGCGCTCTGTAGTCTGCCCCGGCCCCAGAGAGGGCCGGTGGGCTGTCCGTCCAGTTCGGCCTCGCCATCGAGGGAACTGCGCCAGGTGCCGTCCGTGACGCGCCTGCCGAGCACCTCGTTGAACAGGAAACTGCGCAGGCTCGACAGGTATACGGACCGCAGAAACGGCGAAATCCGGGGTTTGTCCGCCCGCACCCAGTCCAGGGCGGCGCCCACGTTCTCGCCGGCGGCACCGAAGCGCTGGTCGCCGAAATAGTTCGGTGCGCCGTGCTTGCCGAGCAGCGCCAGCGACGCCCGGGGATCCCCGGTAAGGCCTCGGACACGGATCCGAAAGCGGTTTTCGTCCAGTTGGCCGCGCCGGAGTTTTCGCCGATGGCGGACGCGTCGCAGGATACGCACGCCCCCGTCGACATGCACATCTTCCCTCTGAGGCCGGCGCACGCTGAACCACTGGCGCGCCACCGCGCGCCTGTCCTTCATGCCGGCGAACGAGACATCGCGCATCGGGACGCCGCAACTGCCGGCAAGCATCTTCTGTACCGCATGCGTGGTGACCCCGCGTTTCTCCGCCAGCAGGTAAAGGTGTTCGCCTTCCCCCTCGGGCTCGAACGGCAAGGATTCGGTCACTTCGAAGTCGTCAGGCGTCGAGCGCAGAATACCGGTGACGGTCGACGCGCCAGCGTGGGCGCGGGGCCAGCGCATCACGGGGTTTGCAGCCCGCCTTCGCCCTCCGGCCCGGTTTCATCATCGTCGACCACGAGAAAGAATGTCTCACCTTCCGCGATCATGCCGAGCGCCGTCCTCGCGCGCGCCTCCACGGCATCGAGGCCCTCCTTCAACGCGGCGATTTCGGCGGTGAGCAGACGGTTGCGCCGAACCAGCCGGTCATTGAGGCGTTGTTCGGCCTCGATTTTTTCCGTCAGTTCGACGACGGCCATGTGACCGGCGTCACCGAGCCAATAGCGGTACTGCAGGACCACTATGGCGAGGACACCCAGGCACAGGAAGAACTTCACGGTGACCGTCTGCCTGCTACCTGCCTTGCATCAAGAATCTGCATGTGCGGCTGCCAGCTCTCCCATCCCCCGATAGACGGCCTCGTCGTCGAGTAGCGCTTCGATGTGGAGCAACCGATTGTACTTGGCGACGCGATCGGAGCGGCTCAAGCCCCCGGTCTTGATTTGTCCCGCACCGGTGCCGACGGCGAGGTCCGCGATGGTCGTGTCCTCGGTTTCGCCCGAACGGTGGGATATGACGACGGCGTAGTCGGTGTCCTGTGCCATGCGCACCGCGGCGAGCGTCTCGGTCAAGGTCCCGATCTGGTTCAGCTTGACCAGTATCGCGTTGGCGGCACCGTCGATGATGCCTCGCTGCAACAGCGCGGTGTCCGTCACGAAGAGATCGTCGCCGACGAGTTGCACCCGCTCGCCGAGCGCGTCCGTCAGCTTCGACCAGCCATCCCAGTCATCTTCGTCCAGCCCGTCTTCGATGGAAGAGATGGGGTAGCGGTCGGCGAGATCGACGAGATATGCGCGGAACTCGTCGCCGGAGTAAGTCGCTCCTTCGCCGCCCAGCGCGTACTTGCCGTCGTTGAAAAACGTCGAGGCCGCGCAGTCGACGGCGAGCATGACGTCCTTGCCGAGTTCGTATCCTGCCACATCGACGGCACGGGCGATCACGTCCAGGGCGGCGGCGTTCGACGGCAGGTCCGGTGCGAAGCCGCCTTCGTCGCCGACGGTCGTGGACAGCCCCTGTGCGTTCAGTATCCCCTTCAGGGCGTGGAAGATCTCGACACCGCAGCGCAACGCCTCCCTGAACGAGGACATCGAGACGGGCTGCACCATGAACTCCTGGATGTCCACGTTGTTGCTCGCGTGTTCGCCACCGTTCAGGATGTTCATCATCGGGACCGGCAGGCGCATGTCGCCGCCGTCGAAGATGTCGTGGATGTGTTCGAACAGCGGCACCTGTTTATGCGCGGCCGCAGCCCTGGCGGCGGCCACGGAGACGGCCAGGATGGCGTTGGCGCCAAGTCGCGACTTGTCGCGGGTGCCGTCCAGGTTGATCATCGCGTGATCGAGGACCTCCTGGTCGAGCGCGTCGATGCCCCGGACTGCCGGGGCGATTTCGCTGACGATCCCGGCGACGGCCTTCGTCACGCCCTTGCCCGAAAAGCGCTTGGGATCACCGTCCCGAAGCTCGAGCGCCTCGCGGGCACCGGTGGATGCGCCGGAGGGCGCGAAAGCGTCGCCGCGCGCGCCTCCCCGCAGGACCACTTCCGCCCGCACCGTGGGATTGCCGCGGGAGTCGAGTACTTCCTGGGCCGCCACGTTGTGGATGATGCTCATCGGCTTCCCGAACGGGCTTCCGAGCGTGTCTCCATGTAGCCGCGCGACTTGACGGCGGCATCGATCGCGAGGAGGTCCTCGACGAGGTCCGACATCAGGTCCATCGGCCAGGAATTCGGTCCGTCGGAGAGTGCCTCGTCGGGGTTTGGATGCGTTTCCATGAAGACTCCGGCGACGCCGGCCGCAACCGCCGCCCGCGCCAACACCGGCACCATTTCCCTTTGGCCCCCGGAGACATTGCCCAGTCCGCCGGGCATCTGTACGGAGTGCGTGGCGTCGAACACGACGGGACAGCCGGTGTCCCGCATGATCGGAATCGAACGCATGTCGGAGACGAGATTGTTGTAGCCGAAGGTGACGCCGCGTTCGCACACCAGGATGTCGTCGTTGCCGGTGGCGCGCGCCTTGTTGACCACGTGGCTCATGTCGGCGGGCGCGAGGAACTGGCCTTTCTTGATGTTGACCGGACGGTTGCATCTGCAGACGTTCTGAATGAAATTGGTCTGCCGGCACAGGAACGCCGGTGTCTGCAGCACGGAGACGACGTCCGCCACTTCATCCAGCGGCGTGTCTTCGTGGACGTCCGTCAATACCGGCACCTCCACTTCGTCACGCACCCGCTCAAGGATGCGCAGGCCGCTCTCGAGTCCGGGGCCGCGGTAGCTGGTGTGCGAGGAACGGTTGGCCTTGTCGAAGGAACTCTTGTAGATGAAGGGGATGCCGAGCGTTCCGGTGATCTCCTTCAGCCGCGTCGAAGTCTTCATCGCCATTGCCTCGCTCTCGATGACGCAAGGTCCGGCAATGAGAAACATGGGGTCGGCATTGCCGACTTCGAAAGTACAGAGTTTCAGACTATCCCCCCTGCAAGGGCTATTCGACCGAATGCCCCAATCATGCCGAGTCGCTGGCGCTCCCAAGACCTGCCTGTTCCAGGGAAGTTCCCTGACCGTTGGTCCTGCGTTCGTCTCTCGGTTTCGTCATTGCTGCTGCGCGTCGCTGCGCGTAGCGGTTGGATGCTTCGATGAACCCGGTGAAAAGCGGATGGCCGTCCCGCGGCGACGAGGTGAATTCCGGGTGGAACTGGCAGGCCACGAACCAGTCGTGGCCTGCCAGTTCGACCATTTCGACCAGGGAGTCGCGCGCGCTTCGCGCAGCCACCTTGAGACCCAGGCTCTCGAATCGCGAAACGTACGCCTCGTTCACCTCGTAGCGATGCCGGTGACGTTCGTTGACGGCATCGGTGCCGTACATGCGCCGGGCCAGGGAGTCGGGTGCCAGGATGCATGACTGTTCGCCGAGGCGCATGGTGCCGCCCATGTCCTCCGAGCCGTCGCGTCTCTCGCGACGCTCCATGCGACCCATGCGTCCCGAGCTGTCCATCCACTCTTCCACCAGGCCGATGACCGGGTGGCGGGCCTCGGGGTCGATTTCCGTCGAACTGGCGTCGTCCAGTCCGGCCACGTTGCGGGCGAATTCGATGACTGCGGCGTGCAGCCCGTAACAGATGCCGAAATAGGGCACATTATTCGTTCGCGCATAGCGCGCCGCTTCGATCTTGCCTATGAATCCGCGCTCCCCGAAGCCGCCCGGGACGAGAATCGCGTTGACGTTATCCAGGACGCCGGTGCCGTCGTTCTCGATGGCCTCGGCGTCGAGATACTCGATATCGACACGCGTCCGCGTGCGGATGCCGGCATGGGTCAGCGCTTCGACCAGCGACTTGTAGGCATCGGGCGTATCCAGGTACTTGCCGACAATGGCGATGCGTGTGCCGCGCGCCGGGTTGTGCAGCGCTTCGACCACGCGTTGCCATTCGCTGAGATCCGCCTCGCCGCACTCGAGCTTGAGTTTCTCGGCCACGATAGCGTCCAGGTGCTCGGCATGCAGCTTGAGCGGCCCCTCGTAGATGGCGTCCAGGTCCTCGAACGGGATGACCGCGCGTTCCTCGACGTTGGTAAAGAGCGCGATCTTGCTGCGGGTGGGCTGGGTGATCGACTCTTCGGACCGGCATACCAGGATGTCCGGCTGCAGCCCGATCGTCCGCATCTCCTTGACCGAATGTTGCGTAGGCTTGGTCTTGGTTTCTCCCGCCGCGCTCAGGTAGGGCACCAGTGTCAGGTGAATGAAGAGGGTGTGGGACGCGCCGACCTCCAGTCGCAGTTGCCGGACGGCTTCGAGGAAAGGCAGCGACTCGATGTCGCCCACGGTGCCGCCGATTTCGACCAGCACGACATCCACGCCTTCGCCGACGGCGCGGATGCGTCGCTTGATCTCGTCGGTAATGTGGGGAATGACCTGCACGGTACCCCCGAGGTAGTCGCCGCGGCGCTCATTCCGGATGACCTCGGCATACACGCTGCCCGTCGTGAAGTTGTTGTGCTGCGACATGCGCCGGCGGATGAATCGCTCGTAGTGCCCGAGGTCGAGATCCGTCTCGGCGCCGTCTGCGGTGACATAGACTTCGCCGTGCTGGAACGGGCTCATGGTGCCGGGATCCACGTTGATGTAGGGATCCATCTTGAGGATGTTGACCTTGAGTTTGCGGGCTTCGAGGATGGCGGCGAGAGAGGCGGTGAGGATGCCCTTCCCCAAAGAAGAAGTGACGCCCCCGGTTACGAAAATGTAGTGCGTCAACGAACCACCCGATGCCGCCGGTGTGCGGCAAGATGGGCGGACACAATAGCAAAAAGCCGGTCGAGGCTCAACGATCCGTAGTCCGAGCGAAGCGGAAGATACTCGTGTTCTTCAGTTCGCCGTACCCGTTGAGCGGCATCAGGGTTTTTTTCCGTATGTCCGACCGTCATAAGCTGTTGTTATCGTCCATATTAGTTATTGCAAAGACAGAGGCGGCTCAATTGCAGACGGCGTTGCTTTGAGTGCATTATTATTGGTTGGATCGAAACGTAGTTTAGAGGAGCAGTCGGATGCGGAGTGATTTACTTGCAAGAACAGATTTCCCGGGTGCCCCGAGTGGTTTGAGACCTTCTCGCACCATGTCGACTTTTGCGGGCTCGGGTTCGGTGTTCCTTGCGTCACTATTGGTTTGCCTGGTCTCCGGGCCTGTCGCCTCGGCGCAGGAGGAAGCCGCGCCTGAACAGGCGGCGCCCGGTCAGATCGAAGAGGTCGTGGTCGTCGGCTCGCGGCGCCGGGACCGTTCCGCCGCCGACTCGCCGGTGCCGGTCGACGTGATCGGCGGCGACGAGTTCCGTGCGCACGGCGACAGCGACATGGACTCCCTGCTTGCGGCAACGGTCCCGTCGTACAACGTCGCCCAGGAACCTATTAGCGATGCGGCGACCTTTATCCGTCCGGCGACGCTGCGTTCTCTGCCGCCGGACGCCACGCTGGTGTTGGTAAACGGTAAGCGTCGCCACCGCGCGGCCGTTATTGCGCTGCTCGGCGCCGGCATTTCCGGCGGATCGCAAGGGCCCGACCTGTCCGCGATTCCCGCCATCGCGCTCGACCGCCTCGAAGTGCTCCGCGATGGTGCGTCAGCCCAGTATGGATCCGACGCGATTGCCGGCATCCTCAACTTCGTCCTCAAGGAAGACGATAGCGGCACCACGGTCGACGCCAAATGGGGGCAATACTTCGAAGGCGACGGCGATAGGCTGACCGTGGCCACCAACATGGGCTTGCCGCTCAGCGACGACGGTTTCGCCAACTTGAGCTTCGAGTGGAAAGAAACCGATCCCACGAGCCGAAGCCGCCAGCGCGGCGATGCGCAGGCGCTGATCGACGCTGGCAATACCCATGTGCGGCAGCCGGCGGCGCAGATCTGGGGCGCACCGGAGAAATCCGGCGACTTCAAGCTTTTCGGCAACTTCGGCCTCGATCTCGGCAACGGCAGCGAGGCGTACGCGTTCGGCAACTGGGCCGAGCGGCAGGTGGAAGGCGGTTTCTACTATCGGAACCCGCACACGCGTAACGGCGTCTTCAACGGTGGGCTGGTAAACGGCGTGCCGACGGTCAAGGTCGCCGATCTGACCCCTGATGGCACCGGCAACTGTCCGGTCGTCAACATCATCAACAATGTGGCCGACAGTACGGCATTGGCCGCGATCCGCGCCGATCCGAATTGCTACTCGCTTATCGAGAAGTTCCCCGGCGGTTTCACGCCGCAATTCGGTGGCTACATCCACGACTTTGCGGTGGCCGGGGGTGTGCGCGGCAATTTTGGCGATGCCTGGTACTACGACCTGAGTGTGACCGCGGGCCGCAGCAACGCCGAGTTCTACATCTACAACACGATCAATCCGCAACTGTTGGGGCAGCGAAACGACATTCCCGTCTATTACGACGCCGGGGCCTATACGGAGACGGACCGAGTGGTCAACTTTGACTTGTCGAGGCCATTCGAGGTGGGTCTGTGGGGGCCTCTGAATGTGGCCGCCGGCCTGGAGTACCGGGATGAGACATTCCGCATCCACAACGGCGATCCCAACTCGTTCTACATCGATCCGAACATCGAGTTCGGCCTCGCGGCGCAAGGCTTCGGCGTCGGCTCGAACGGCTTTGCCGGATTTCAGCCCGGCGACGCGGGAGAGCACACCGTGCGCGCCACAGCCGCGTACGTCGACCTTGAGTCCGACGTGTCCGAGCGTCTCCTGCTAGGCGGCGCCTTGCGCTTTGAGAACTACTCGGTATTCGGCACGACGCTGGACGGGAAGATCGTGGCTCGTCTGCAGATCTCAGATAGCGTCGCGTTGCGCGGTGCCGCGAGCACTGGTTTCCGGGTGCCGACCGCCGGACAGGCCAATCTCCGCAACGTCACGACGGAGTTCCAGAACGGCAAGCTGGCGGACATCGCGACGCTGCCGCCGTCGAACCCGATCGCGCAGCAGAAGGGCGCGCAGGAGTTGACTCCCGAAGAGTCAGTCAACCTGACGTTCGGCTTGGTGTTCCATGTCGGCGATCTCGACGTGACGCTGGACTATTACAACATCGAGATTACGGACCGCATTGCGTTCACGAGCCGGTTCAGCCTGACCCCGGCGGACATCGACGCATTGCTCGCTGTGGGCGTGTCCGACGCCACGAGTTTCTCGTCGGTACGCTTCTTTTCCAACCAGCAGACCGTGCAGGCAACGGGCTTCGATATCGTGGCGAATCTGCCTTTCGACCTCGGGGCCGGCGTCTCCACCCTGACGTTGGCGGCGAATTGGTCGAGTATCGAACTCGCCAAGTTCGATCCTGCGTTCACCAGTGAAAATCGCCGTCTGCAGATCGAACAAGGCCGGCCGGACTCTCGGGTCACGGTGACCTGGAGTCACCTGCAAGGCTGCTGGCGACTTCTGGCTCGGGCGCGCCACTACGGCGGTTACTACGATGCGCCGACGAACGACGGCTCGGTGTCGTTTTATCCGGAGCCCGAGATGCTGTTCGATGCCGAGGTCGCATACGATGTGACCGACAAGCTGTCGCTATTGCTTGGCCTGCAGAACGCGTTCGACGAATACCCGGATGAGAACCCTCACGGAGAGGTGGCCGGACTGATCTATCCCGAGCAGTCTCCTTTCTCCTTCAACGGCGGCTATACCTACTTCCGAGTGATGTGGAGCCCGATGTAAAGTCATACGGCAGGCTGCGAGGGGGCTTGGCCTTGCTGTCAGGGTCCCCGCGCGGCTTGGCAGGGATCAGCGCTCGAGCAGCCCGCGCTTGTTCGGAATCTCGCGCCACTCGGCCTCGTCGGGCGGGGCGTCTTTCGCTTCCGTGATGTTCGGCCAGATTTCCGCGAGTTCGGCATTGAGTTCAAGGAAGTCTTCCTGGTCCTCGGGCAACTCGTCCTCGGAATAGATCGCGTCCACCGGACATTCGGGTTCGCACAGGGCGCAGTCGATGCACTCGTCGGGATGGATGACGAGCATGTTCGGCCCCTCGTAGAAGCAGTCGACCGGACACACCTCGACGCAATCCGTCAGTTTGCACTTGATGCAGGCTTCGCCGATCACGAAAGTCATGGGTGTCCTCGTCTTGTTTGCGGCGGCGTATTCTACAGCAGGTTCTTGAGGTCAAACACGAGGTCGAGCGCGGCTTTAGGCGTTAGCTGGTCCGGGTCGACATCGCGCAGGCGGTCGCGCAGGACCTCTTCCTCCTCGGCATCCTCATCGACCCCGGTAACGTCGTCCGGCGGTGGTGCAAACAGGTCCCCCTGTTGCGCGTCGCGCCGCCCGTGTTGGGTTTCGAGCCGGGCCAGGCGCGTGCGCGCGAGCGTCAGCACCGCTTCCGGCACGCCGGCGAGCTTCGCCACCTGCACGCCGTAGCTCTGGTTCGCCGGGCCATCCTTGACGATGTGCAGGAAGACCACGTCCGCGCCGTGTTCCACCGCGTCGAGATGCACATTGGCGATGCCATGGAACTCCTCCGGGAGCGCGGTGAGTTCGAAGTAGTGCGTCGCGAACAGGGTGAAGGCACGTAGCCGAACGGCCAGGTGGCGCGCCGCCGCCCATGCCAGGGCGAGGCCGTCGTATGTGCTCGTGCCGCGCCCGATCTCGTCGAGCAGCACGAGGCTCAGGGGCGTTGCATTGTGGAGGATGTCGGCGGTCTCGCTCATCTCCACCATGAAGGTGGAGCGGCCGCTGGTCAGATCGTCCGATGCGCCGATTCGGGTGAAGATGCGATCTATGGGTCCGACGACCGCGGAGGTCGCCGGGACGAAACAGCCGGTGTGGGCGAGCAGCACGATCAACGCCGTCTGGCGCATGTAGGTCGACTTCCCGCCCATGTTGGGACCGGTGATCACGAGCATGCGGCGCGACTCGTCGAGGTCGAGGTCGTTCGGCACGAACGGCGCGTCGGACTCCGCCTCGACGACCAGGTGGCGTCCCCCGCGTATGCGCATGCCGGGGACATCGGTCAACTCGGGCATCACCAGTCCCAGCGATTCGGCGCGGTCGGCGAACGCGGACAGTACGTCGAGGGCGGCCAGCGCCTCGCCCGCGGCGCGCAATACCGACCCGGATTCGTTGAGGCGCGACAGCAGGTCGCCGTAGAGTTCCCTTTCCCGGCGCAACGCCCGCGCCTGGCTCGTCAGCGCCTCGTCCTCGAACTTCTTCAACGTCGGCGTGATGTAGCGTTCGGCGTTCTTTAGCGTCTGTCTGCGGACGTACTCGGCGGGCACCTCCTCGGCCGATGCGCGGTTCGTCTCGATGTAGTAGCCGTGCACGCGGTTGTAGCCGACCTTGAGCGAAGCGATCCCGGTGCGCTCCCGCTCCTTCGCCTCCAGGTCGGACAGGAAACCGCTGGCGTTCTCGGTGAGATCCCGCAGGCCGTCGAGTTTCTCGTCGAATCCGCGCGCGATGACGCCGCCTTCGCGCAATGTCGCCGGCGGCTGGTCGACCACCGCGCGACACAGCAGGTCGTGTTCTTCCGCGAGGGCCGGCAGGGCCGCGAAACGCCGAACGAGCGTTGGCGCATCGAGCGTCTCCACCAGGGCGCGGATATCGGGCCAGACGGCGAGGCTTGAGCGCAGCCGCGCGAGATCGCGCGGCGATGCGCTGCCGAGCGCGATGCGCGTGACGATGCGCTCCATGTCGCCGACTTCTCCGAGATCTGCCCGCAGCCGCTCCGGGCCGCGCGCTTCGATCAGGGCCATCACCGCGCGCTGGCGTTCGCGTACGCGGTCGGCGGCCCGAAGCGGCGACACGAGCCAGCGCTTCAGGAGTCGCGCGCCCATGGGCGTGCGCGTCTCGTTCAGGACGCCGTACACGGTGCCGAGGGATGTGGGCTGGCCGTCAAGGCGCGAGTCGATTTCGAGGTTTCGCCGGGTGCGCTGGTCGAGGATCACGTGGTCGCCGGCCTCGAAACGGCGGACTGATTCGATGTAGTCGAGAGACTTTCGCCGCGCGTTCTGTGCGTAGCGCAACACCGCGCCCGCGGCGCCCACCCCGCCCGTCACTTCGTGTATGCCGAAACCCGCGAGGTCCCGCACACCGAAGTGCTCGGTGAGGAACCGTTCGGCGAGGTCCACGTCGAAGTCGAGGGTGGGCCGGCGGGTGATCTCCCGGCCAGCGTCGATGTCGACATCCTCCGCCGCGACCAGTTCGGCGGCGCCGATCCGGTCCAGTTCCGCCACCAGTGCATCGCTCGAGCCGCATTCGCGGATGTAGAACTCCCCGGAAGAAACGTTGAGCCAGCTCAGCCCCCAGCCGTCGCCATCGGGATGTATCCCGGCCAGCACGCTCTCCCGGTCCGGATCCAGCAGCCCGTCTTCGGCGAGCGTGCCCGGCGTCACGATGCGGGTCACGCGGCGCTCGACCGGTCCCTTCGACTTCGCCGGATCGCCGATCTGTTCGCAGATCGCGACGGATCGTCCCATGCGCGCGAGCCGCGCCAGGTAGCCGTCCACGCTGTGGAAGGGCACGCCCGCCATGGGGATGGGTTGCCCTGCGGAGCGCCCCCGGGCGGTGAGGGTGATGTCGAGCAGGCTCGCCGCCTCGCGGGCGTCGTCGAAGAACAGCTCGTAGAAGTCGCCCATGCGGTAGAACAGGAGGATATCCGGGAACTCGGCCTTGATGCCGAGGTACTGCCGCATCATCGGCGTGTGGGCCGCGGCGTTCATTTCGTCCGTACGGCCATCGAGAATGATCCGGATTCGGCGTGTGGAATTCGACTCAACTGCAATGGGCTTCCTGCGGTCAAGAAATCAGCGGGCCAGGGAAAAGCGTATTGTAAGCCAGGGCGGAAAAGTGCGTAGGACATGACGCTTTCCGCAAAACCGGAGTTGCACTTCTCACTGTTCGGATATACAGTACCGCGACTTTCTCATCCCAGCGGAGATTCTCAATATGGCGGGAACCGAAAAAGATCGAGCCCTAAGGGCGGCGCTGACGCAGATCGAGCGGCAATTCGGCAAGGGTTCGATGATGCGGCTTGGCGACCGCGAACAGGAGGCGATTCCGGCCGTGTCGACAGGCTCCCTCGGGCTCGATGCCGCGCTCGGTGTGGGTGGCCTGCCTCGGGGGCGCGTCGTCGAGATCTACGGGCCTGAATCCTCCGGCAAGACCACGCTGACCCTGCAGGTGATCGCCGAGGCGCAGCGCGATGGCGGCACCTGTGCGTTCATCGACGCCGAACATGCGCTGGATCCCATCTATGCGGAGGCGGTGGGCGTCAATACGGACGACCTGCTCGTCTCGCAGCCGGACACCGGCGAACAGGCGCTCGAGATCTGCGACATGATCGTTCGCTCCGGGGCCGTCGACGTCGTGGTCATAGACTCGGTCGCCGCGCTCACGCCGAAGGCGGAAATCGAGGGCGACATGGGAGACTCGCACGTCGGGTTGCAGGCGCGCCTGATGAGCCAGGCGCTACGGAAAATGACGGCGAATATCAAGCAGTCCAATACGTTGGTGATCTTCATCAACCAGATCCGCATGAAGATTGGCGTGATGTTCGGCTCGCCGGAGACCACGACCGGCGGCAACGCCCTCAAGTTCTATTCTTCGGTGCGCCTCGACATTCGCCGCATCGGCGCCATCAAGGACGGCGACGAGGTCATCGGCAACGAGACCAGGGTAAAGGTGCTCAAGAACAAGGTGGCGCCGCCGTTCAAGCAGGTCGAGTTCCAGATCCTCTACGGCAAGGGGATAAACCGGACCGGCGAGATCATCGACCTTGGCGTCGCCAATGGAATCGTCGACAAGTCGGGCGCCTGGTACAGCTACAACGGCGACCGCATCGGCCAGGGGCGAAAGAACGCGGCGGACTTCCTGAACAACAACGAAGACCTTCGAAGCGAAATCGATGCGCGGGTACGCACGGCCTTGCTGCCCCAGCCGACGGAGAGCGAAGAGAGTGAAAAGAGAGAAAGCCAGGGTGCGGAAACCGATCGGCGGGGCAACCGGGCCGCTGTTCGGTCCCGCTAACCGAAACCGTCCGAGTATCGGAGTGTGGTAGCCGGGTGTAGTAGCCGGGTCGTAATCAGCCGCGTGTACGTGCAAAAAAGCCGCGTATAGCTTCAACCCCGTAGCGATAGCACCATGAACATGCCCCAATCCGGACTGACCGAGGCAACCCTGACCGAGCGAGCCCTGCGCCTGCTCGCGACTCGGGAACACTCTCGGGTCGAACTGCGCCGCAAACTTCTGCGCCGCCGCGCATCCGATTCCTCAAAAACAAAAGTGCAAACAAACGCGCGGGCGGATGTGCAAACGGACGTACAGGCGGATTTGCAGGCCGATGTGCAGGCCGATGTGCAGGCCGATGTGCAGACGGATTTGCAGGCGGATTTACAGGCCGATGTGCAGACGGATTTACGGGCGGATGTGCAGGCAAATTTGCAGGCAAGAATAGAAGCGCAGGTGGACACCGTACTCGACGATCTGGCAAACCGGGACCTGTTGTCGGATGTTCGCTTCGCCGAAGCGTTTGTCCGTCGCGGTGTCGATCGCGGTCAGGGTCCAATCAGGATTCGCGCAGAGCTACGGAAACGGGGCGTGGCGGAAGACATCATCGACGATACGCTCACCTTCCCGGATGATTTTTGGCTTGGGCGAGCCCGGGCGGTGCAGGCCAAACGCTTCGGCAGCGCCGGCAACGACGATGCCGACACGCCGGCAAACCGCTCCGAGTGGGCGAAACGCGCCCGTTTCCTCGCGGCCCGCGGATTCGCATCCGACATCATCTATCGAACGGTATCGAGGGCACCTTAGGAGCAAGGTGCGCCGACGTTAATCCGGCGTGCGAGATCCGATTGCGCTGCAACGCGTTCCCGCGATCAGGAAAACTGGCCCCGCAGACCGTATAATCCGCCGCCCTTTCAACTTCGGGAATCGCGACAGTGAGGACTGCCGAGATTCGCGCCGCTTATCTCGATTTCTTCGCGGCGCGCGGCCACAGGGTCGTCAAGTCCAGCAGCCTGGTTCCAGGCAACGATCCGACGTTGCTGTTCACCAACGCCGGCATGGTGCAGTTCAAGGACGCGCTGACGGGGCGCGAGCGCCTGGGCTTCGACCGCGCGGTGTCGTGCCAGCTCTGCGTGCGCGCCGGTGGCAAGCACAACGACCTTGAGAACGTCGGCTATACGGCGCGCCACCAGACGCTGTTCGAGATGCTCGGCAACTTCAGTTTCGGCAGCTACCTGAAGGAAGACGCCATCGACTGGGCGTGGGAGTTTGTCACCGATGTCCTTGCGCTCGACCGTGAGCGCCTGTACGTGACGGTGCATCCCACCGACGAAGAGGCCCGAAAGCTGTGGATCGACAAGATCGGTCTGCCGGCGGAGCGGGTAATCGAACACCCGGATAACTTCTGGGCCATGGGCGATACGGGTCCCTGTGGTCCGGACTCGGAGATCTTCTACGACCAGGGACCATCGGTCGCCGGAGGGCCACCGGGCTCACCGGAAGAAGAGGGGGACCGGTTCCTCGAAATCTGGAACCTGGTGTTTCCGCAATACGACAGGTCCCCCGACGGCGAACTCGCGCCCTTGGCGAGTCCCGGCGTCGACACCGGCATGGGCCTCGAACGTGTCGCGGCGATCTCCCAGGGCGTGCACTCGAACTACGAGAACGATATCTTCCGCGAGATCGTTTTCGCGGCCGGGCGCATGGCTGGGCTCAATGACGGAGCCGAAATGTTGGCCAACGCGTCGCTTCGGGTCATTGCCGACCACATCCGCTCGACTGCGTTCCTGATCGCGGAAGGCGTAATGCCCGGCAACGAGGATCGGGACTATGTCCTGCGGCGCATCATCCGGCGGGCTTTGCGGCACGGCCACAAGCTCGACCTGCATGAACCGTTCTTCCATCGCCTCGTTGCACCCCTGGCCGAGCAGATGGGAGAGGCTTATCCGCAGCTCGAGGAGCGCAGGGGGAATATCGAAGCAATACTACTCGCAGAGGAGGAGCGCTTCGCGAGAACGCTCGCTCATGGCATGGTGCTGCTCGACACCTACATCAACGATGCGTTGATGATGCGTGCACTTGCGTCAGAATCTGGCGCTGAGTCCCCCGAGGGCGGAGCCCCGAAACCACTGTCTCATCGTGGAATCATCCGCGGAGAGGTCGTGTTCCAACTCTACGACACCTTCGGGTTTCCACCTGATCTGACTGCGGATGTCGTGCGAGAGAGGGGACTGGCAGTAGACATGGAGGGTTTCGAATCCGCCATGCAGGCGCAGCGGCAACGGTCGCAGCGGGCAGGCCGATTCGATGCGAGTGCCGAGCAACGCATGCAGATCGACTCCGACGTGGAATTCGAAGGTTACGAGTCGCTGGACATCGAGGCGAACGTCGTGTCGCTGTTCAGACTGCCGAAACCCGACGGCCGTGATGCCGAACGCGCCGCCCCCATCCCGACCGAGCGCCTGGAAGCTTCGGAATCGGGTTACGTGGTGCTTGATCGCACACCTTTCTACGCGGAATCCGGTGGCCAGGTTGGAGATACCGGCGTGATCCGGACGAACGGCGTTCGATTCACCGTGGCGGACACCACGCGAGGCGGCGGTCAACACCTGCATCGAGGCACGGTGGAGGAGGGCGCGCTCGCAGTGGGACAGGCGGTGAAAGCGACGGTCGACGGCGAGCGCCGTTGGAACATCGTTCGCAACCACTCCGCCACGCACTTGTTGCACGCGGCATTGCGGCGCACGCTCGGTACCCACGTCCAGCAGAGGGGTTCGCGGGTCGGTCCGGAAGGCTTCCGCTTCGACTTTTCTCACCCGGCATCGCTCGGCGATACGGAGTTGCGCGCCATCGAGCGCGAAGTGAACGCGCGCATCGGCGACAACTCACCCGCGACCGCGGAGGAGATGCCCTACGCGGAGGCGATGGACAAGGGCGCCATCGCGTTGTTCGGCGAGAAGTACGGCGACCTGGTGCGCGTCCTCGCGATGGGCGGCGACTACTCGGTCGAGCTTTGCGGTGGTACGCACGTGCGGCGCACCGGTGATATCGGTTACATGTGCATCGCCTCGGAATCCAGTGTCGCGGCGGGAACCCGGCGCATCGAAGCCCTTACGGGGGCGCGCGCCGTCGCCCATGCCCGGGAAGGAGAACGGTTGATCGCCGACATCGGCCAGGTCGTCGGCGGCG
The DNA here is from genome assembly GCA_965203615.1 of Candidatus Azotimanducaceae bacterium. Classification (GTDB taxonomy): domain Bacteria; phylum Pseudomonadota; class Gammaproteobacteria; order Pseudomonadales; family Azotimanducaceae; genus VXNE01. Next base: position 459,181 of record OZ241900.1, on the reverse strand, counting down.
GGCGCGAGAACCTGCTCGAAAAGGTGGAATCCCTGTCGCAACAGGCCAGATCCCTGCAAAAAGAACTCGAAGCGCTAAAGGGCCAGTTCGCGCAGTCACGCGGAACCGATCTTGCCAGCGAGGCAGTGAACGTCAACGGCGTCCGCGTACTGGGCGCCGAGGTTGAGGGTGATTCCAGGACCGTGCTGACCACGCTCGACGGACTCAAGGATAGGCTCGGCACCGCCGTCATCGTGCTCGGCCAGGTGAACGGGGGCCGCGTCAATCTCACTGTGGGCGTGACGAAGAACCTGACCGACCGATTCACCGCAGGCGATGTCATTCGCTTCGTGGGTTCCCAGGTCGGCGCCAAAGGGGGTGGCGGTCGGCCGGACATGGCGCGGGGCGGCGGCGGCGACAAGCCAGAGGCGCTTCCGGCAGCCCTTGCTTCGGTACGGCAGTGGGTGGAGGAGCGCGTCGCGGACGACTGAGCCGACGCGTCCCGAACATCGGCCAATAGCATGGAACAACGATCAGCAGCGGGGAGCGAATCCTCGCAGGCAACGCCGCGTTACGTACACAAATACGGCGGGACCTCTGTCGGCAGCGTCGAACGCATTCACGCCGTCGCGGACCGGGTTGTCCGTAGCCTCGGCGCGGGCCAGCAAATCGTCGTCGTCGTTTCCGCCATGGCGGGCGAGACGGATCGGCTGGAGGGACTCGCCCGCGAAGTGGCCGAAAAAGTCGCGCCCAGGGAACGCGACGTGCTCCTGTCGTCGGGCGAACAGGTGTCGATCGCGCTCTTGGCCATGGCGCTGATCGAGCGGGGTTTCGCCGCCAAGTCCTATCTCGGCTGGCAGGTCCGGATTCGCACCGACGGCGCGCACACGCGGGCACGGATAGAACACATCGACACCGCCGCGCTCAACGACGATCTGAAGAACGGCATTACGCCCATCGTCGCCGGCTTCCAGGGCATCGACGGGCACGGCAACATGACGACTTTCGGTCGCGGCGGTTCCGACACGACCGCAGTTGCCGTGGCCGCTGCCATCCAGGCCGACGAGTGCCGCATCTACACGGATGTCGATGGCGTCTACACCGCCGACCCCCGCATCGTCGAAGGTGCATCGATGCTCGACATCGTGACATTCGAGGAGATGCTGGAACTCGCGAGCCTCGGATCCAGGGTACTGCACCCACGCGCGGTGGAGTTCGCTGGCAAGTACGGAGTTTCCTTGAGGGTGCTCTCCAGCTTCGGCGAGGGGGAAGGCACGCTTATCACGACGGAGGAAAAAGACATGGAACAGCCCGTCGTATCGGGTATTGCCTATTCGCGGGACGAAGCGAAGCTGACGCTCCTCGGCGTCCCGGACGTGCCCGGCATCGCCTCGAAGATCCTCGGCCCGATCGCGGCCGCGCTAATCGAAGTCGACATGATCGTGCAGAACGTCGGCGCAGACGGCTCGACCGACTTCACGTTCACGGTCAAGCGCGAAGACTACGCGCGTGCCCGGGAACTGCTGGACGCAGTGAGCACGGACCTCAATGCGCGCGATGTCGAAGGCGACAACCGCATCGCCAAGGTCTCGGTGGTCGGCGTCGGCATGCGCTCCCACGCCGGCGTCGCAACCCGCATGTTCGACGCGCTGGCCGCCGAGAACATCAACATCCGCATGATCTCCACTTCGGAAATCAAGATCTCCGTCGTGGTCGACGAGCGCTACCTCGAACTCGCCGTCCGCGCGATCCACTCCGCGTTCGACCTGTCCGACCCGCCGGTCAAGGATTGACCCGCTTCCCGCATCGCTCCGGTTGAAGCGAATGCCGGCTTGGCCCATATTCCCCTCGTCGCTGAGTCCTCCGAGCACGTGCAATGAAACACCTGACCCGAGATGAACTCGATGCGGGCCTCGACCACATCCGGGCATCGCCGAGCGACGGCGGCCGCCTGGAGTTGCTCGTACGCCGGCCGCGCACCGATGAGCGGGAGATTCTCGATGTCGGCATGCTCGACCCTGACGCGGGGTTGGTCGGCGACAAGTGGCATCACACCAAGCATGGACAGGAATCGGTCGAACAACTGGACATGCAAATCACCGTGATGAACGCGAGAGCGGCCGCCCTGGTGGCCCGGAGCCGGGAGCGCTGGGCCCTGGCGGGCGATCAGCTATACATCGACATCGATCTCGGCAATGAGAACCTTCCTCCGGGCACGCGCTTGAAAATCGGCGAAGCCGTGATCGAGGTGACCGCGGTTCCGCATACGGGTTGCCAGAAATTCTCCGCGCGGTTCGGCAGAGACGCCACGCGTTTCGTCAACTCGAAGCAAGGACGACGACTCAACCTTCGCGGTATCAACGCGAGGGTGGTCGAACCCGGCGCCGTTCGAGTGGGCGACATCGCCTGGAAGGGCAAATGACTGGCCCCACAAGGGGTAAGCCGCAGGGGCGGCGAATAGTCCTTCCTTTATCCAGGGTGACTCCGCTCCGACGAAGATAGCCTGGAACTCGCCATTCGCCTCCTCATGTCACGCACCAGGGAGGCATCGCCCGGTGCTACAATCCCCCGCCCCGCGGAGAGGTGGCCGAGCGGCTGAAGGCGCTCCCCTGCTAAGGGAGTATGGGTTGAAAGCTCATCGAGGGTTCGAATCCCTCCCTCTCCGCCAGATATTTCCAATAACTTATTGAAATAAAACGACTATGTTCTATAGATGAAAATGTAGTTATCACTTTAAGTATGTGATTTTTTGGTTCTCAGTCAGCCCAGATGCAGGGTCTTTTGCGTCATCGCGTGCTGACAAAGTCGGCGTAACTGGCGGCCGTGGCGGCGAGGCGGTCCCGGCTACCACCGGCTAGTCCGGCAGCGATCAGGTCATTGTGGAGGTCGCCGTCGACGATGCGCGCCAGGATGCGATCCCGGGAGGCCCAGCGCCAGGTATTGCGGCCAACCGGCGCCCAGAAGTGCGTGCTTTGGCGATCGGTTTCACCTGGTACCTGCTCGCAGTAGATCAAGGCGAACAGGATCTCCCAAGTGTCGTGCATGTCCTCGAAGTCCGGCATCACGGCCGCGAAACTGTTGCGCCAACGGTCCAGGACGCCGAAACGGTGGTCAGAGTCAGGCGTGCGATGGTTTTGGAGGGAAGGAAGCCGTGTCCAAGTCCTATTGCGGTAGCCTTCGAGCAACCACTCCGAAACTACGTAGACGAAGCGGTGCGGACCTCCATGAACTGTGTGAACCGGGTGGGACAACAGGTGGTGAAGGTCGCCCCAGCGACGCGCTATGGTGAGGCCAATGCCATAGGCCCATAGCAGCAGAACCGCTGGGTAGTACCTGAGATATTCAATCGCAGGTTTGCTCTCCCCGGCCTCGAGCCAGACTGCAACCAATCCATTGACCACGGAGTCGTTTTCGGTGCCGTCTCCCCATCGCCCGAGGACCCCGAGCACGCGGGCAAGCGACTCGGTCGACGACACCTGAAACGCGATAAGTCGCTCGGCGCCTTCGGGGGTTGCGTCCACCTCCGACGTCGATGTGCGCAGAGCGTGGAGGCACCTCTGCACTTCAGCTTCAATCAGATCGTGGAGGTCTATACGACGGTCGTGGTCAGCCGCGAAACGTTTGGCGGTGCTGACGAGGAGGTCTACGTTGCGGGGGTTCTGTCGGTGGGTCTGAGCGAGCGTTTGAACTTGGTCGCGTAGCTTCCCGAAAAAGTCGTCGGCATCCGCGATGGAGACGATTTGGCCTCGTCGATGATTGACGATGCGTTGCGCGGCGTCACTAAGCGGGTCGCGAGCGGCCCAATACATGGAGTACCTTCGAGACGGGTTGCCCATGATGGAGTCACAAAGGGCAATATCCCACGCGCCCGACCAGCCGCATACGACAAGTCCGTGGTCATCGAATATGCGGTCGAGGAGGTTCGTTATCTCTGAGCTGTACTGGGCGAGTTCCTGATCGGTATTGAGGATTCGCGCGTCCTTGTAGTCGCCGTGCAGTTTGACGAGGTAGCACGTAGAGTGCGTGAGCGGCTCGGCGCCACGCAGGGCATGCGCAGAGTCGACCACCGTCGGATCAATTCCGCGCTCTTGAAGTGCCTGCTCGAGGAGTCGGTCGAAGTTGGTGGTGATGAGGACACGAACCATCCCCCTGTGAACGAGAGCCGCGATCGCATGATGTGCCTTGGTGGGTATCTTGCGACCTTGCTGCAGATCGTCCTCGGTCGGCTCGATGTAGCTTGCCAAAATGGCTCGGCGCTCGTGGCTGGTTGCGCCGAGTTGGGCAATCAACTCGGAGTAGTCCGGTGCCTTGCCGAACTTCCTGTTGTACCAGGCGGCCCAGTCGGGTTGATCCGTTTTGTCTTGGGCAATTGCTACTCGACGGACTAGATCGAGGGTAATGTCGTGGCCGGTGAGTATGCCCGCCGCGCGAGAGAGTCCGGAGCCAAGCAGGAGGGCATAGATGCCCGGGTTGCCGTAAATCGAAAAAGCGAGCCGCGTGAGGATCTCGGAGCTGTCTTCGGTGGGGGTCGGCTTAGGCACGGGACAAACAAGTCATCGGAGCGGCGCATCTTAGCCTCGCGGGCGGTTTGCTGCCAGAACCGAGAGTTCGGGAGTGGAGTCAATGGTGTCATCGGTTACTCGTGGACAGTCGGGCTTGATTGCATCGCAATCGTGACCTACATTGAGGACAGCGAACGAGGAGCAGTGATTCCATGGCGAGCATCACGATCCGGAATCTGGACGACGAGGTTAAGACTAGGTTGCGCGTGCGGGCCGCCGGCAACGGGCGGTCCATGGAGGAGGAAGCGCGGCTGATTCTGCGCGAGGCGGTCGTGCATAAGTCGCGTGTAAACCTCGCCGCTGCCATACGTGCCCGAATCGCGCCCCTTGGCGGTGTGGAGCTTGAGCTTCCGCCGCGGGAGTTAACGCGCGAGCCTCCGTCCTTCGACTGAGCCGACGAGATGGCGGTGCTACTGGACACGAATGTGGTATCCGAACTGCTGCGCCCGTCGCCGAACCGTGCGGTCGAGGATTGGGTCGCAGGTCGCGAAGCTTCGGATTTACATTTCTCGGCAGTCGGCGAGGCGGAGTTGCGCTACGGAGTTGCGCTCCTGCCGGCTGGACGGCGGCGGGATGCGCTGGGCATGGCGGTTGAGGCGATCCTACGTGACGACTTTGAAGATAGGGTGCTGCCGTTCGATAGCCGGGCCGCACGCGAATATGCCGGTATCGCGGCCTCCCGCCGTACTGCTGGCCGCCCTGTCGCGCCAGCTGATTGCCAGATCGCCGCGATCGCGCGCTCCCGAAATCTGACAATCGCAACGCGGAATGTTCGGGATTTCGCGGACATGGAGATAGAACTGATCGATCCGTGGGCCGAGGCGTGAGCGGCACGACAGAAGCGTTCGCCCGCGTCAAGATCGATGGGCTCCTGAAGGACGCGGGGTGGAATCTGACCGACGGCTCGAGCGTTGCTTTCGAGTACACGCTCCCAGACGGCACGCAAGCGGACTACGTGCTTTGCGACCGCCAGGGACGCCCCATGGCGGCGCTGGAGGCGAAGCGGGCAAGCACTGATCCGGTGACGGCGCAGGACCAGGGGCGGCACTACGCGGAGCAGTTGGAAGTGCCCTTCGTCTTCCTGTCGAACGGCGAGGAAGTGTGGTTTCTCGACCGCGATAGCGACGCGCACGCGCGCAAGATCGCGGGTTTCTATTCGCAGGACGACTTGGAACGAAGGATTGCCGCCCGGCGTATTCGGCGCGACCTCGCCACGGTGGAGACCGACCAGCGGATTGTGGACCGCGACTACCAGATCGAATGCATCGACGCGCTGTGCGTCGAAATCTCCCACGGACGCCGCAACCTGCTGGTCGAGATGGCCACGGGGACCGGCAAAACACGGACGGCGGCGGCGTTCGTCAAGCGGCTCTTCGAAGCCGGCGCTGTGACCCGCGTGCTGTTTCTGGTCGACCGGATAGCCCTGGCGGGACAGGCCGAGGACGCGTTCACGGACCACTTGCGTGACTATCCCTGCCATGTGCTGCGGCCGGGACGCGGGTTCGACCGGGCGAAACGAATCACCATCGCGACGCTCCAGACGATGATCGCGGAGTACCGGGATCTTTCGCCCGGATACTTCGATCTGGTGATCACGGACGAATGCCACCGCTCGATCTACGGCAAGTGGAGCGGTGTGCTGCGGCACTTTGACGGAATCCAGCTCGGCCTGACCGCGACCCCATGCACGATCGACGCGGACAACCTACCCGATCCCGAGGACGGACGCTTTGTGCGGGACACGCTGCGGTTCTTCGGTCTCGACACGCCGACGTTCCGCTACACGTTACGAGAGGCCATCGACGCTGGCTATCTGGTTCCGTACCGTATCTACAAGGCGATGACAGTCAAGACTGCTGCTGACGGCGGCTTTGAGGTCGGGAGGGACGAACTCGACTGGACGGCGATGGATCAGGCGACGAAGGACGAGTTCGAGGGGTTGTTCGATCAATCGGACCGCATCACCGTTGATCCCCGTGCGCTAGAGCGGAAGTTCACCATTCCTGAGCGCAACCGCGCGATGGTGCGCGAGTTCCGCGACTGCTTCGAGAAGGGCTTCATGGGGAAAGACGGCGTGCGGCGCACGCCGACATGGGGCAAGACCATCGCGTTCGCGGTGACCAAGCGTCATGCGGAGACGCTGGCGGCGATGCTCGACGAACACTTCGCGGACCTCAAGCCCGATCCGACAACCCGCTTTGCGGACTTCGTCGTGAGCGATCTGGGCGGTGGCCCGGCACCCGATGCCGGATCGATCATCAAGCGGTTCAAGGACGAAAAGTTCCCGCAGATCCTTGTCAGCGTGAACATGCTCGACACGGGTTTCGACTGCCCTGAAGTCGTCAATCTGGTGATGGCGAGGTTCACGCGAAGCGCGATCCTCTACCGGCAGATGCGCGGCCGCGGCACGCGCAAGGCGGAACACATCGGCAAGACCGACTTCACCATGTTCGACTTCGTGGGCGTGACGGATTTCCACGGGGACGACGACGATCAGATCGCGGGCGAGGTCATGGAAGATTCCCGCCCGTACAAGGCACCCGAGACACCCGGCATTCTGCTGACGCTGGATGTGGACGACCACATCGATCCCGCGACCCGCGAGTGGCTGACGCTGGACGATGACGGCCGGATCGTTAGGACGCCCGAGCACGAGGCACGAGCTGCGGAGATCGGGCTGCGCGTTGAGGAGTGGCGCGGAACTCAGGAGTTCAACGCGGAGCAGTCGCGCTGGGCCGGACTCATCGGAAGGCGGATCATGGCCGACGCGATGGATCCGGAGCCGTTCGGGGACTACGACCTGGACGAGCATCCGTTCGACGCGCTTGGCGGCTACGATCAGGCGCGTCGCGTGTTCGGCGGCACCGACGCGCTTGGGGATCTGATCGCCGGGTTCAATGCGCGGGTACTCGGTGCTGGAAGTGCATCTGGCCCTGCGGCTGGCGGGGCGGGTTGAGGACTCGAAGATGCCGATGACACCTGAACTGCGTCGGGGCGTGGACCGCATCCGCGACTACCTGTTCGGCGGCGGCTATCCGAATCCCGCGCAAAACGCGGAACAGCTCAGCTTCCTGATCTACTTCTACATGTACGAGGCGGCGGACGCGGCACGAGCGCGGGCGGCCCGGCGACCAGGCGCTGCCGCTTACGCGAGCGCTTTCGAGGGCGACTGGCAACTGCGCAATCCCCGCAACGCTCCGGAGGATGGAGTCGAGACGGTGCGGCGCGAACTGATGCGCTGGTCCTCGTGGGCGCACGCGCTGAACGGCGAGCGGCTTGTGAATTGGGTGCGGGATGAGGTGTTTCCGTTCCACGCGGAGCTGGCGGCGAACGGGGCGACGGATTTCATGGACGGTGCGCGGCTCGTGATCGACGAGCCGACGGTGCTCACGCAGGTAGTGAGCCAGTTGAACGACCTCCATCTCGACCGGGTGGACGCCGACACCAAGGGCGACCTGTTCGAGCATGTGTTGCGCCAGATCCGGCAGGCGGGCGAACTGGGCCAGTTCCGCACGCCCCGGCACGTCATCCGCACGATCGTGCAACTGGTCGATCCCCGGATCGGAGAGACGGTGTACGACCCGGCGGCGGGAACGGCGGGATTCCTGGTCGCCGCGTGGGACCACATCCGACTGGCGAACTCGTCGCCCGACGGCGTTGAGGAGGTCGAGGCGGAGGGCAAGACGCTGCGGCGTGGGCTCGGCGACGGACTGAGCCGGGCTGCCGTGCGCCGGCTGCACGAGGCGACCTTCTACGGCGCGGACGTGGACCCGCAGATGGTACGGCTCGCGACGATGAACCTGACGCTGCGCGGGCTGGACCGTGTGCTCGTACTGCGACGAGATGCATTGACCCGGACACTGGACCGAGCAGCAAAGGCGGAACTCGGCATGCCGCCGCAGGGCTTCGACGCGATCCTCGCCAACCCGCCTTTCTCCGGCAGACTGGACCGCGACCGGATCGTCGAGGACGTGAAGGTCGGACGCACGGCGCAGACGGAACTGCTGTTCCTGCAGTACATGCTGAACCATCTGAAGGAAGGCGGGCGTTGCGGCGTCGTCGTGCCCGAGGGCGTGCTGTTCGGCTCCACGGGGGCGCACCGGGAACTGCGTCGAAGACTGATCGAAAACAACACGGTCGAGGCGATCCTGTCCCTTCCCGGTGGCGTGTTCAACCCATATTCGGGGGTGAAGACATCGGTGCTGATCTTCAGGAAGGGCAGCACAACCGACCGGGTGATGTTCCTGCACGCGGAAAACGACGGGTTCAAGCTGGACGCGAACCACGACCAAGCGATCGAGGAGGACGATCTGCCGGGACTGGTGGCGGCGTACGGCGAGCGGGATGTCCGCGAGGCGGAATGGAGCGATCGTGATGACGACCGCGAGTGGACGGAGAAGTGGTGGTTCGCAGAGACGGAAGCGATCCGCGAGGCGGACTTCAACCTGAGCGCGGGACGCCATAGGCCGCAGAGCCGCGCGGCGGTCGAGCATCGCGATCCGTTGGAGATCCTGGACGAACTCAGGGGAATTGAGACGGAGATATTGGCGGAGATTGATGAGTTGGCGGTGGCCGTGCGCGGGACGTCAACCGAATGAGCTACCCATGCGTTCCTCTGAAAGAGTTGTTGGTCCTCCACGACTCGGGCGTGTGGGGACCTGAAGTCGAGGCAAACGGCATCAGTGTTCTGCGATCTACTAACTTTAGACCGGACGGATCGCTTCGATTCGAGAACTTGACGTATCGCAACATTGAGCTGCGGAAGCGGGCAAGCAAGACGCTCGAACCGAACGACATCATTCTGGAGAAATCAGGCGGTGGGCCAAACCAGCCGGTTGGACGTGTTTGTCTGTTTCGCGGCCATAACATTGCGCACGCGTTTGGGAACTTCACCGCGCGTTTGCGTGTTGAGCGCACTATCGCCGAGCCCGAGTTCCTCTTCTGGTGTCTCCGCCACCTCCATCTCTCTGGTGGGACTCTGCAATACCAAAAGCACACATCGGGTATCCGAAACCTCGAAACCAAGCGCTACCTTTCGCATCCGATTCCTCTGCCGCCTTTGGACGAGCAGCGGCGGATCGTGGCGATCCTGAACCGGGCGGCGAGGATCGAGCGGCTGCGGGATCGGGCGGCGGAGAGGTTGCGGGAGTTCGTGCCGGCGCTATTCGTCAGGATGTTCGGCGATCCTATGCGGAACCCCATGGGATGGAGCGTACGGCAAATCAGAGACTTGTGCGTGTCGGCACGCTACGGGACGAGCAAGAAGCCCTTTAGCAGCATGGAGGGAAATGGCGTGCCTGTTATTCGGATGGGTAATGTCACGTTTGACGGCTACCTTGATTGCGCCGATATGAAGTTCGTGACTCTCCCCAATGCGGAAATGGAAAAACACTCACTCAGACCCGGCGACATTCTGTTCAATCGAACGAACAGCAAAGAACTTGTCGGAAAGACGGGGGTGTGGGACGGCCGCTTCGAGGCAGTTGCTGCGTCCTACTTCATTCGGTTGCGCCTTGACGCAACTCACGTCTTTCCCGGCTATGTGTGGGCCTTCCTGAACTCAGCGTCGGTTAAGCGACAGCTTTTTGGTATGGCACGTGGGGCCATAGGGCAGGCAAACATCAATGCGAGGGAGATACAGTCACTGGGCATGCCTGTCCCCCCGATCGAGCTTCAGAGTCGCTTTTGGCGGATCATTGAACAGGCTCAAGCCATCAGCGATGCTTCTGAGCCGGGGTGCAAGGGGGCGTCGGCATTGGTGGAGTCTCTGATGGAGCGCTTGCTGCGGACTTCGACGATGGATTAACGCGGTCGTACCGGGCATCTGTGATGCACGACTAGGTTGCCACGGAAGTGGACCGTGGCTGTGCAAGCGACTTCGCTGTCATGTAAGTAAGGTTACTCGCATCCGACCGATGTTTGCCATGGGTTGGTGCTGAGCGGAATCGCGGTGCAGACATCCATCGGGTCGGGCGTATGGCGACAAGCGTTCGGCGGTGTTGTAAGTATCTCTCGCATCCGACCGATGCTTGTCGCTCGGTCGGCGCTGAGCGGAATCGCGGTTGAGAAGTCCGGTCATCCTCTTCGCACCCGTTTCGTCCTCGCGGACGGCGTCGGCACTGTTCGCACGCTTGCCCTGTCGCGGGCGGCGGTTCCGTTTCGAGGGCAGTGGAACGTCCTGCCGCGCCATGTCTGGCGCGTTCCCGTTCGGATCAGCCGGGGGTGGGCTGCGGATCAGGCGTCCCGTTGGGGTCACCCGCGGTCTGCCTGATCGTCTCTCCCCAGTCTCAGCAGGGGGATCGCTGATAGCCGCCGCTGGCGGCAGTTTTCCCCGTTGTTGGTATGGCGGGGCACCACGCACGTACCCGGAGGTACAAAGGAACGGCGGGAACCCTACACGCGGCCGCGGGGGGTGGCAAGCGCCGCGTGCTTAGCAATTCAGTAGTGTGCGTCGGGGGGTGTGTGGCCCGGGATGTGCGCGCTGGGGGGACGAGCCGCGGTTTAGGCGGACGGACGTTGCGGCTCAGGAAGTCTTGCGGCGTTTCGGCGGCGAATCGCGGCGGGGCGGCGCGCGGGAGTCCGCGGCGGACCGGGCCGGGATGCTGGAGTCCGGAAGCTCGAAGCCAGCATGGCGCAGCGCCGGGCGGAGGCGGTCTTCGAGGCCGCCTGGATCGTCGCGCCGCGGCGCGCGAAGGAGCGCGGCCTCGACGCGCAACGCGAGGTGGCGATACCCGGCGCGGGAGTCCTCGAGACGCGAGACCGCGCCCCGGGCGTTGCGGAGACTGGCGCGGATCCGGGCGTGCCGCTCGCGGTCGCGGCGGCGCGTGGCGCGCTCGGCCTCCAGCGCCTTGCGCAGCGTGTCCCGTTCGCGGCGGACGGCCTCGGGTGCTTCGCGGCGCGGCTGCCGCGCCTGTCCGGCGCCAGCTTCGCTGTGCCCGCGTTCGGGTAGCTGCCGAGCGCGCTCAAGCACGAGGTTGATGAATACGGCGCAACGGGTCCAGTGGGTCGGCTCCTCGTTCCACTCGGCGCGCACGACGCGGTCGAGGCTCTCGGCGACGGGCGGCTTGAGCTCCAGCGTGAGGCGCATCACCTCAAGTAGGTCTCCGTGATCTCCGGGCGGAAATGCCCGAGTTCCTGGCTGACGGTCTCAAGCGCGTCGGCGCGCACGAGCAGCCGCTGCAGTTCCCGCATGCGCTCCTGGGCGTACGAGTGCCGCTTATTACGACTTCGGAATAAGAGGCATTATTCCGGACACCGGATTATTCCGGATTCGCAGCGGGAGGCGGCGGATCACGGGCTCTTCGGTCCATCGTTTCCGTAATAATCAGAGACCGTTCAGGAAGGCCAACAGGTCGTCGTCGGGCCGGTAGCGAGCCGGTCGGATGTCCGAAGGCGAGGTCTTGGCCATCGCCCGCTCTTTGAGTTCGAGGTCGGCATGCAGGTAAATGAACGTCGTTTCGACGGACTCGTGGCCGAGCCATAGCGCGATGACCGCCCGGTCGACGCCGTTCGCGAGAAGGTCCATGGCCGCGGTGTGGCGCAGGCAATGCGGGGTGACGCGCTTGTTCCCGAGCGAGGGGCAGTCGACCCGCGCCGTGGCCAGATGCTTGTCCAGCAGGTAGCCGAGGCTGTCATGGCTCAGCGCCCGGCCGCGTTGGTTCGGGAACACGGGGTCGTCCGGTTCGCCGCCGCGTTCCTTCAGCCACGCGTTCAGCATCGCCGCCGCATCCCTGCGCAGCGGCGTGTGGCGTTCCTTTCGTCCCTTGCCGTGACAGCGCAGATGGGCGCCGGCGCCAAGATGCACGTCGCGGCGACGCAGTCCGATCAGTTCCGACGCCCGCAGCCCGGTCTGCACCGCCACCGCGAGCAGGGTCCGGTCGCGGCGGCCGAACCGGGTCCGCGGGTCCGGGGCGCGGAGCAGCGCTTCGACTTCGTCCCGGTCGAGCCAGGCCACGGGCGACCGGAGGTAACGTTTGCTCGGCATGGCCAGAACGCGTTGCGCCAGGGCCGCGTGTTGCGGCTCGTGCAAGGCGACGTGGCGGAAGAAGGACCGGATCGCGGTCAAGCGGGCGTTGCGGGAGCGCGCACCGTTGCCGCGCTCGTCTTCCAGGTGGCTGAGGAAGTCGCCGATGAAGGCGGAGTCGAGGTCTTCGAGCGCCAGTTCCGAAGGCGGCTTCTTCAACTCCCGCTGGGCGTAGCGCACCAGCAGCCGGAAGGTGTCCCGGTAGCTGGCGATGGTATGCGGGCTTGCCCGGCGCTGCTGCATCAGGTGGCTGCTGAAGAACATGGCCAGGAGCCTCGGGAAGTCGGCGGGAGCCTTCATGGCCGCGGCCTCGGCGCGATGCGGTCGAGCCGCCGGGCGGCGGCCCGCATCAGTTCCGGGGTGGCGGAGAGGTACCAGTAGGTGTCGCTCACGTGGGCATGGCCGAGCCAGGTCGCGAGGCGCGGGATGTGACGCTCGACGTCGACGCCGTCCCGGTGCCACCGCACCAGCGTGCCGACGGCGAACGAGTGGCGCATGTCAAGGAGGCGGGGGCCGTGCCCGCTGGATTTCGCAGGTTCCCGGAGCCCTGTCCGCCGGGACAGCCGGACGAACGTCCAGCGCAGCGTCGACTCGGTGATCCGCGTGCCGCTTTCGTTCAGGAAGAACGCCGGATCGCGGGGAGCGGGGCAGAGCCGGTCGCGTTGCGCCGCGAAGCGGCCCAGCGCAAGGTTCGTGGACTCGTGCAGCGCGATGTGGCGCGACTTGCCGAACTTGCTGTCGCGAACGGTCAGAACGCCGCCGACGAAGTCGACATCGTCCCGGTCGAGGTTCAGGACCTCGCCGGTGCGCATGCCCGTGACCGCCAGCAACGCCAGCAGCGTGGCATAGGTGAAGGGCCTGAGTCCGGTGGTCCCGGGCAGCTCACGCGCCGCCGCGATCAGGTCGGCGATCTCCCGGTCGCTGTAGATGTGGGGCGGCTGACGGCGGTACCGGTGGGCGATCAGGCCCTGCGGCGGGATCTGGTGCCGAGGGTCCACAGCGTTCGCATAGCGGGCGAAGCCGCGCACCAGGCCGAGCCGCTTGGCCCACTGGGCCGGCTGCGCATGGATCGGCTGGGTGGCCCACCGAAGCGCCAGTTCCGTGGTGACGAAGAGGGCTTCTTGCTGGCCGGCGAACGCGACGAAGCGCTCAAGCAACCGGCCCGTGGCCTCCAGCTTGACGCCAAGCGCGCGGCGCGTGGCGAGATACTCGTCGAGCAGGGTGCGGAGATCGTTCACGACGCACCTCCCGGCCACTCGGGCGCCAGCGCGCGCAACGCATCGAGGTCGACCTTGGCGTAGATCTGGGTGGTCTCGGGATGCCGGTGGCGCAGGACCTGCCCGATCTCTTCGAGCGACGCGCCGTTCTTGAGCATGCCGCAAGCCAGGGAGCGGCGCAGGAGGTGCGCGCCCTTCAAGGGCGCCTCGATGCCCGCGCGAGCCAGCGCCCGCCGCACGATATCGCAGATGGCCATCGTGGAGCTGAAGCCCCGGTGCGGGGCTATCGCGCGAACGAACACGCGCCGCGTCGCGCACGACGGGCGGCCGTCCCGCAGATAGGCCGCCAGAGCGCTCCCGACTTCCTCGGGCAGGGGCAGCGCCTCGCGACGCCGCCCTTTGCCGGTCAGGGTCACCAGCCCCTTGTCCCAGTCGATGTCTTCCAGCGTCAGGGTGGCCACTTCGCCGCCGCGCAGGCCCAGCCGCGCCAGCAGCAAGAGGATGGCGTGGTCCCGCCGACCGACGGCCGTATTGCGGTCGCAGCTTTCCAGAACCGACTCCACCCCCTCGGGGGGAAGCGACTTCGGCAGCTCCGACAAACGCCAGTTCGTGATCGGCGGGATCGCGCCGGCGAGGTCGACGGCGATGTCCCCGCGCTGGCGCAGGTGGCGCAGGAAGCTGCGCAACGCCGTGGCGAGACCCTTGGCATGGGAGCGGGCGAAGCCCTGGGAGTGGCGCACGATGAACCGGTTGACGTCCCTGGCGCCCAGCGTCTCAAGGGCCACGGCCCCCGTTTCGAAGCGCTCCGTGAGAAACGCGCGCACGACGGGGAGATATTTGCCGACCGTCAACGGACTCAGGCCGCGCTCGTTGACGAGAAAGCGCTCGTAGATGCGTTCGATCCGCGTGATCGCGTCGTCGCTGGCCGTGTCTTCGGGAGCATGGGGGATCCGGCCTCCACGGCGCAGATGGGCCAACAGTTCCCGACCCAGAACCGCTCCGCCGTTGGGTTTTCCGCGCGTGCGCAGGAACCGATCGAAACGCGCCTCGTCCAAGGCCTCGACCCCAAGCCCCTCGCGCTCAAGCCAGCGGCTGAGGTGGCTTACAAGCCGAAGCTTGGTCTCGCCGGTCTGGCGGGCGTATCCCTGCGTTGCGAGCCAAGAGGCGAACCCGTCGAGTTCGACGGCCAGCGGTCCGACCCGCAACCCCCGCCGGCTTCTTGGGCCCGGAAAGAAAAGTTCGATAGACATCCGTCTTCTCCATGTGGCTGGCGACATTGCCAGCAGGAGAAGACGCCCGGATTATTCCGGAAACTCAACCAATACCCGTGCTTGATGCCACTGAAATCCAGATACTTTTGCCGAAAGACAGACGCCACTTCGGAATAATCCGGCCTCCCGAATAATGGCGTACCCCGTGGGCGCCCCTCGACCAGCCGAGCGCGCGCTTGGAGGCGCTGCCGAAGCTGACGCTCCACGCCACGCCGCCGGCGACGTCGTAGCGCGAGACGTAGCGGATGCCGCGGTCGACGACCCGCGCCGGTTCGGCGAGGCGGCGCTCCTCGAGGCGCTCGGCCAGATGCTCCGGCAGGCGCACGACGCGCACGAGGCCGCCCTTCCCGATCACGGTGTAGTCCCGCCCCGGCCTCCCAGCGAACTTCTCCGGGCGCGAGGGGCGGCGGTCGGGGGGCTGCTCGCCGGGGCGCGCGAGCGTGGGCACCTCGTGGGCGCGCAGGCCGGCGGCGTGGGCGATCAGGGTGGTCAGGCCGTTGCGGTCGTTCTGCGCCGCCGCGACCATGCGGACCTGCTGCGGCGTGTAGGCCCGCCCGCCCTTGCGCCGCGGCCTGTGAGAGCGGACCACCGTCAGACGCTGGCCCTCGGGCAGGCGGCGGCTGACGTGGACCAGCATGGCCTGCAGCGCCTGGCGGTGCATGTCGAGTGCCTTCTGGGCGAGATCGTCGACGCGGGTGCGGAGGTATTCGACGGCGGCGTCGGCGTCGAGGTCGCGGAGCTCCCGTCCATCCGGAGCGATGTGGCGGGCGACCTGGAGCAGGCAGTCGCGGTAGTTGGCCACGGTGCGCACCGACGGCGGGCGGTCCGGATTGCGGCGCAACGCGCCGTCCTCGACGAGCCGGGCGATCACGCTCGCGGCTTGGCGCTCGGGCGGCTGGGTGGAGCGGAATCTCGGCACGGAACCTGTCGGTCAGCCGTTGGCGCGGCGGCGCAGCCAGCGGGCGACGGTGGAGTGGTGGACATGCACGCGGCGGTCGGACAGCCAGCGCCGCAGTTCCGCGGTCGTGCAGCCCTCGTCCGCGAGCGCAAGCAGTTCGTGGGCGTACCGGTCGAGTCGGGAGCGCCCGAGGCGGCGGGGTCGGCGCGCGCGGGTCTCCGCTTTCAGGCGTGCGGCCTCGGCGGAGGCGTCGAAGGCGGAAGTATGGCAAGTCACTGGCGGGTTTGCGGCGGTGCTAACGGTCGCGAAAGAACGGTTGCCGGATACATCTGGCCGATCGTAGCCTCCAGCGAGGGCTACTTCAAAACTTTATTCTTATCAGAATGTTAAGTCACGTTCAGTAAGTTTCGGGAGGTCGCAGACGGGTCGAACCCAATTTGGAAGAAGGCACCGGACAAGGCGCTCGCCTGGGGGCAGGGATGGCGACCGGGGAGTGGCGTGGTGAGCGCCCGTGGTCAGGGAGACGAACGCCGCGATGCGAAAGGGAGCCCGGTCGCCATCCGGAACGGCAGCGTCGGCGGCGCGTCGCAGCCTGTAAAGGGTGTGCTACGCCGACGGTACCGTCGCCCTTGACAGGCCGCGCCGCAGCGGGAGGGGCCTCTTCTGCGGCATGAAGCCGCCCGGCGGTCGAACCTCGCGACCAGCGAGTCACGCTGGTTCAGCAACACTGTCGATGAGTCTTGGCGCCCGGAGGACGGAAGCGCGAGTGACTGTCGGCCGAACGAGCCGAAATCCTTAAGGGGGTTCGGGTCGCCGTAGGCGACTGGAGCGCGTGCCGCGAAGCGGCGGCGGCCCCAGACAGCCGACCTGCGGGCCTCCAGGGCGTGTTGAGCCGCGCAGCGCCGCAGTCCATTCCAATACGGAGATGAGCCTGAACGAGGGCGTTCGTGAGTCGTGCCGGGTTGGTCGGGATCACTGTGTCTGCGGTAGGGGAACGTTGCCGGGAACCGGGGTCGCGGTCAACGTCGAGACGCGGGGGTGGACTGCGTGAACCGGCCGGTCAGTGACGACCGGAAGTACCCTTCCGGTCGTCGCCAACCTCCACGACGCGGGATCCGGCGTGTCACCCGAAGGGCCGGAGCGAAGCGGAGGACCCGCGCAGCGGGTTGACACGGCGGATCCCGCGGCGTTCCCGGCCGCATTCCCGGAGGGCCTCAAGCCGCCGGCTGCGCGTCGGACGCGAGTCCGATCGTCCGGAACAGCTCCGCGCGGGCGAGGTTCACTTCGCGCAGGGCGGCGAGGTCGCTGGCGGCGTGGGCGGCGCGGTCGAGGTCCGCGAAGGCGACGCCGGGCTTGAGGAAGCGCTCCGCGCCGTCGATGCGGCGGAAGCGCTCGTACGGCGTGGCGACCTGGTCGTGCGGATAGCGGCGCCGGACGCGCCCCTGCTCGTCGACGTGCTCGACGGCGAACATGCAGGGCCGGTGGTAGTTGACGGCGGGCGAGAGGACGCCGCGGGTGAACTCGTGGACCAGCGGCGCGAAGCGCCGGGGTATGTGGACGTGGCCGAGCCAGCGGCGCACGACGTTGGCGTTCTTGCCCTCGACGAGGGCGTTGTCGTTGGAGTGCCGGGCGCGGGACTTGGTGAACTCGGCGTGCAGCTTGGCGAGCAGGCGGGCGACCTTGCGGTTGATGTACTCGGAGCCGTTGTCGGCGTGGAAGCCCATGACCGCGAAGGGGAAGAGGTCGAGGAGCCCCTCGAGCACGGGCAGCAGGAAGCGTTCGGAGATCGCCGCCGCGGCGCCGATGAACTCGTACTGGGTGACCTCGTCCACTGTGTTGATGAGGTGGACGCCCTTGCTGCCGTCGAGGTCGCCCTGGTGGACCGTGTCGACGCGCAGGAAGCCGGGCCGGCCCTCGGGCCGGGGGCGGCGGCGCTCGGCGATGGCCACCCGCACCGCCCTGGTGAGGTCCGGCGTCGTGCGCTTGCGGCGGTAGGTGGTCGAGGCGCGCAGGTTGTAGAGGTGGCTGACCGAGATCCGCGCCAGGCGCGCGAAGCGCTCGTCGCCGAACACCTCGTGCTCGCGGCGCATCACCTCGCGGGTGGCCGGCCCGGCCATCTGGCCGAGGGTGGCGTCGACGTCCGCGAGCAGGCGGACGTCGGCCGCGGTGTGGCGACGCTCGAAGGGCCGCGCCGGCGGCCCGCCGCGGCGGTCGACGATGCGTCCGGTGTCCAGGTACTGGCGCACCAGGCGCGTCAGCTGCGCCCGCGACAGACCGGTCGTCTTGGCGAGGAAACGCCGCAGCGCGCCCTTGTCGGCCTTGCCAAGCCGGGCGTAGCCGAAGCGCGCCAGCGTGCGCCGGACGAAGGCGTAGGCCTCCTCGCGGGAGCGGGGCTTGAAGTCAACAGGCTCGTTGCCGTCGAGAAAGGCACGGACCTGGTCCAGGGTGTGAAGTCGTTCGACGTCTAGGCTCAAGATCATCCTCCGATGATCTCCGACGCCACCCTTCAGGCTCACTTCTCGTTGGAATCAACCCATCCGTTCAGGCTCATCTCTCATTGGACAAGGCTGCCGCTGGACGGCTGCACACCGTTCGATTACGTTGCGCGCCCTGCAAGGGAAACAGCCATGAACCGACAACAGAGCGAGATCGTCCAACGCCTGAAAACGGCCTACAAGCGCACCCGGGAGGCCTACGAGGACACGTTCAAGGGACATGACTGGCATCCCGGGACGGAGATCGCGGGCGCGTGGCCGTTCATCACGGCCGCCTACAGCGGGATCGAGCAGACGTTCAAGTTCCACATTGCGGAGGCGCGAGGGCGGACGGTGGAGGAACTGGTGGCCACGCGCGGACCCAAGGGAGCGAAGGGCGATGCGCGGCAGCCCTTTAGGCACCACAACCTGGGGAGACTCTTCGATTGCCTGGAGGAGCCGATCCGGGTGGCGCTGACCGAGCAGTACGGCCGGTTCAGGACGCTCCATCCGTACATCCGCCCTGCGACCGCGGGCGAGTTCCTGAACGTCGTGTCAGCCGAGGACGGTAGCGGATACGAGCGGTGGCGGTATTCGTTAACGGCCCCGGAGAAGAGTATCCCGACGAACAGCGCTGAGGCCCTGCTGTCGATCTGGGACGTCGCGGTGCAGCTGTGCGAGACGGAGTGCAGAGGGTGGCGGTTGAGGGGGGTGTACGAGCAACTCTCCGAAGGTCTTGCGTGGCGTCTGGAGGAGATGATTGAGAAACTCAACGTGGAACGGGTGGAGAAGGGACTCTCGTACCACGACGTTCGACGCGAGTCGACGGAATGGATGCGGGCGCATGGCGGGCCGCTCAATGGCTTCGCGGAGCTGATCTATCGAGCGCATCGCGGGCTCCTGCCCGACGCGGACGCTGATGGTCTGTCCGCTTTCTTCGCGGAGTCGCTGAGGAGGTGGGTGCTGGTCCCGGGCGGGGGCGCGGTGGAAGCCCAGTCAGACCTGCGGGCGTTCGTCGCACGGGCAACGGGATTTCGGGGACCCGGCCAGGGAGTGCGCTGGAACGGACAGACCAACGGATTCGAGGACATACCGTGGAAACTCGGACAGATCACGGCGGACGAAGCTCCGACTGGGGCATTCCGATTCGAGGACGACTTCCGCGGAAGACGCCGGCTGAAGGAAATGAACTGGGTTTTCCAGCGGGGCTTTGAGGTGAAGGAGAACCGTCCGGCGAAGGAGGAGATGCCTGCGGGCAAGTGGCTGTGCACGCTTTTCGGCGAGAAGGAGGTGACGGCCGGCGGCAAGCTCACCGTTCGTTTCTGGGAGCACCCCGACGACGAAGACGGCTTCCATATCGAGGTGGACGGGGGCGAGGATTCCAGGGAAGGACGGCTGGTGCGCGACGTGATGCGCCTCGGGAGCGAGAGTACGCGCGGGGAAGGAGCGTACCTCGTTGAGTCGGCCGCAAGCCAAGACCGCCTTAGATGACCAGGTGTCAACGGAAGCCTCTGCTTCCGAAACGAAGGGGGACTGAGAGGATGAGGGATGCTGTTCTGGAACTCGGTAGGATTTCGGAAACGTCGCTTTACGAAACGGTTGCCGAGGGAGTGCCGCTGATCGTGGACAACGCGGAGAGCCTTGAGGGCACCGCGCGGCGGTTGTTTTCGGCCGAGGAGTATAGGGCGAGCGACATAGTCCGTGGCTTCGCGGAGGAGGAAGCCGCGAAGGTCCTGATCTTGCTGGATGCTGTGAGGTGTCCGACGGAGCGGCGACAGGAGACGTTGAAGTGCTTCGACAATCATCTGGCAAAGCGCATCTACGCCCTGACTTGCTCGTATCCGAACATCGCATCGTTCGGCGAGCTTAACGGCCTGATAGAACTTGAGCGTCAGCCGTTCTATCTCGATGGCCCGAATACGGTGGATTGGATCTTCGCGAACTCGATCACCACTGAACGGGAACGGGCAATCTACGTCGACTACGTAAAGGATATCACTGAGAGATCAGGTGGCTATGCATGGATTGCTCCTGACACCCGGAGTCCCTTTTTCACAACGTATCGCCCGCCGGAGTCCGTGGAATTGTGTCGCGCCCTTTGCGAAGCGGGGGCGAAGTGGGCCGAGGGCGTCGCAGTGATTGCGGATGCTTGGCGAGGGTTCGAACTGGATGAAGGGACGTCCCGAGACGACTTGCAGGATTTGATCGTGAGCATGCTGAACGCGCTGTTGCAGAGCGGACATGGGGTTCGCGACGAAGCTGCCAGGGATCGGATCGTGTCGAGCTGGTCGTTCCCGCTATGGCCATTCGGCCTGAGTCGCAAGCCGCGTGGGAAAACGCTCGAAGAGCTTCGCCAGGAGCGGCGACGGGCCATTGAGTGGATCGAGAAGACGGAGCGGAGGCGCGATCCGCCCCCATTGATCGACAAGGCCAAGGTGGAGGCAATGGGTGGTGCGTATGCGGCGTGGAGAACGGAGTGTGACCAGGTGGCCGCGCTCCGCCGACAAGGCAAGAAGGGAAGTTTGAGTCTGCGCGAACTGGCCGGTCATCGTGAGTTGGATTCTTATCAGCGGCTCAAAGGGATGTTCGCGGAGTTGGACGATGACGAACGTGCGGCCCTGTTGGCTTTGGCGTGGTTCACGCAGGCCACGGTTGGCGATTGGCCAGAGACGTACCAGCGAGCACGCTCGAGTGCGGCGTCTCTGAGTTGGAGCTATCAGATAGGAAAGGGCTGGCATTGGCTTGCGGGGTTCGCAAGATGGGAGGCGCCGCCGAGCGCGTTCAGGCCCGGACGGCGCTCGACGGGTCAGGCACGCGGTAAGTGAGGTGGGACGGGCGTGTCGAGAGACTAGCTGAACTCTGAACCGGAGACCCGACAGGTCGACTAGCCGCCGGCGGCGTTCTCAGTTCGGGTGGGTAGTGCCAAGTCGCAAATCTGTAGCTATTCGATGAGAGTGCGACGTTTGCGCAACTCTGTTTTCGGAACGGGTTGTGGGGCGTAGAATCGGGGCAAGACGGGAACTGCTCCACCCGTATCTGAAACGAGCGTTTAAGACAAACCATGCTGAT
The DNA here is from genome assembly GCA_965203615.1 of Candidatus Azotimanducaceae bacterium. Lineage (GTDB taxonomy): Bacteria > Pseudomonadota > Gammaproteobacteria > Pseudomonadales > Azotimanducaceae > VXNE01. Next base: position 437,688 of record OZ241900.1, on the reverse strand, counting down.
TGGCTACGCCCACATGTTCAAGGCGGACGGCTGCCAGTCGCTCGAGCCGAAGCCGGCTCTCCAGCCGCGTGATTGGCGCTAAGGCGGAATGGCGGCATGACCGGCAACAAGGGAACAACATTGCGAGACGTGGAGCGCGCTGAGGATGTGATCTGGCGGGTGACAGCGGCCGTTGAAACCATGTGCGTCGGAAAAGGTGATGTCCGAAGTCGACTGTCGGCGGCCGTGGGGGACCATCTGCTGCCATTGCGAGAGGAGGACTTCCCGGTCGCGTTGCGACCCAAGTTCCGCCGCATCCGGGAAACCGCGACGAAGTATGACTCAAGTGATCTGGATGAGAAGATCCCACTGCCGTACGGCAAATCTCACGCCGAATTCGAAGGTCGGCTCGAAGCAACGATGCGGCGGATTCGGCGGAATACGGGAGCGGACATCGCGGAGGACATCTGGAGCCTCTACGAAGAGCTACTTAAAATCGTCAGGCCACGACCGGATTGAGCCGTCGCGATGTTCACCTACAGAGCCGTCTATGGGCCGGAGATGGCTGCGAGTGCCCGACGCGACGGATGGTGGTGCGGGCGGGGATCTACAGCGCACTTGATGACGCCGAGGCGCGCGACCCGAAGATTGCGCGCCTCGACCGCAAATGCGGCGCTAGCAGCGGCGGTATCGCCAGCCATGGTCGAACAGCGGGTGCGCCCACTTACGCTGTTCGCGCGGTTCTGGATCGGGGAGCGGCGACCAATAAGCTGCGGAGGGCTCGGGCTTTGGGCGCGCGTTCCACGGCGCAATGCCGAGCTCGGCATTACGCCGTTAATGCCGAGAGGTTGGTAATGCCGAGTGGAGCGCGAGAGGCTTCGGAACGAGGGCCTCTGCGGCACTTTCACTCGGCATTACACCCGGAGTCACTTGCCGCCGAGCAGCGCCATCAAGCTGTCCTTGACACCGGGGAACGACCAAGGCTGCGAACAAAGCGTCTTCAAAGGGCCGGTACTTCGATATTGCAGGCATGTATGTCCTCCTGTTGTCTATCAGGAGGACGAAGATGCCCAAAGTCACTGTCCGCTGTAATGCCGAGTGCTACTGCCGGCAACTCCGCTGTCTATACGGTCTTCCGATACGCACTCGGCATTACCATCGGCTCGGCATTAAGGGCGAGACGCCGATGTCGAGGTTGCTCGCGCGATGCGCCTTGTCGGGCTTGGCGGCGAACTCGTCGATCATGGCGGCGTCGATGGCGTCCCGGCGCTTCTGCGCGCGCTCGATGTCGCGGTCGTCGCGGCACCGCTGGCACAGGAAGTCGCCGTGGAGACGCTTGCGATACGCGCAGCGACGACAGCCGCCCTGCGCAACGAAATGCGCCCGGCGGCGCCTGCAGGACCGGGCGCGCCGGTCGAGGCACCGCTGGCAGGACTTCGCGGGCTTGCCGTTAGCCTTGATCGCCACCGGATTCTTGCAACGCTTCTGGCAGCACCTTGGCAAGGCGTCCGGGCGTTCCGAGGGCCGGACGTATCCGGGAGGAAGGGATGCGCTCCACTCGGCGCGTAGTGTTTCGAGATCCATGTTGTTCTCCTGTCAGGCTGAGTTGCCGACACGGGAGTGCGTCGGTGCCTGGACAGGCGGCACGCGCGCGCAGGCCGGTCACCTCGCGCTAGCGAGGTCGGAGCGTGCGGAGAACCCCTCGGGGGTTGACCGGCCGAGCACGCGTGACACGCTGGCGCCCATGACGGACGACTGAACGTATCCGTACCGTGGGGAATGCGGATCGACGGGTTCCTGCCTGGGGAGAAGGGTTCGCGGAGCGACCTCTTGGGAGCATTCTTGGCAGCGAAGCGGGGAGTCTCGGCCTGCCAGCACAATTAGAGTGGGCGGGTTCTGGTCGGAGCTACGGCTGCCTTGAAGATAGGCCACTGGGGGAAGGTGAAAGGGACAGGGCACAAAGAGGTTACGTACTCGCAAAGCGAATCCGACGAGGTTGCCTGAGTCTTCGATGTGCAATAGGTTGTCTGCCGTGATTGCGAAGGAACGGCCCGAGGGCGGAACGATCATGATCCCCGCTAACGTAGAGGTCTATGTCGGTCATCCGATTCAGTACGGATCCGAACGGCGTGCGCTAGAGGAGTCTCTGCGAGTGTTGGGACGCGCAAAGCTGTCGGCTGTCGTCGTTGCCAATGTCCATATAGGCGGCAGGCAGGTGGATCTGGTGGTGGGGACGGAGAATCGTTTGGTCGTGATCGAGGCCAAGGAATTCTCGAGGGCCGTCCGCGGTACCGAGAACGGTCCTTGGGAGTTGGAGACTGCCGGCGGTGACTGGAAGGAGGTAACCAATCCGTACGAGCAGGCGCTGGAAGCGAAATTTGCGATCCGCGACGCGATGTCGGGATGGGGTCCGCAACAAGCTCCGTACCCAGCAGGGGCCGTGGTCTTCGTTCGACGAAAACCCGACGGTTCCGAAACCTGCCCCGGAGACTTCAAGGTGACCATGGTGGATCTCGGGAATCTGGACGATGTAATCCTGGCAGCGCGGCAGAACTGGACGGAGGCGCGCGTGCAATTGCGGAGACTTGCCGTGGATCGCGGTTGCAGGAGCGTGTCTTCGATGGCCGAGGCTAGCGACCCCGTGGTGGCGGAAGACGGGCAGCTGATGGCGCGGTACGAGCAAGCACTCGCGAGAACGTACGGGCCCGGCGAGAAGCTGGTCCCTTTCGACTGTCAGGATCGGAACGGGAAGGCGATGCAGTCGTTGGCAGTTTACCGCCGCGTAGCTGCGGGGGAGCAGGATGCGCTAGTCCTCGGCGGATCGGGACGCGGAAAGACGATGCTCGCATGGGCTTGCGCCGTTGAGTTCGTGCGTAGTGGCGGTGTCGCTTTGATTGTCCCGGTCAGGAACTACGAGGGGAATCTGCGGAAGGTCCTTGACAGGGAAGCCGCGCTGCTTGACATGCCGTCCGCGGCTCGGCTGTTGAAGGCCCGTCGTCGTCTGTCTCGGCCCGTTCTGCTCGTTGTTGACGGCTACAACGAGTGTGCGGAGACGCTTCGGAGCGGTCTCACCCGGAGCGTGGCGGCGTTGGCGCGGAAGTGTGACGCGCGGGTTCTGGTTACCTCGCGAGTACCCCTTGCCCGAGGTGAACTCTTGGCGCTTGAAACGATAGACGTGCCGCCAACGTCGCTCGAAGTAAAACGCGCCATTGTGCGGGAAGTGCTGGGGGTGAGGGACATCCCAAAGAGCATGGAGTTGCTGTTGCGTTCGGTCTGTTCGGGTCTCGAGGCGAGGGTTGTGGCGGAGGTCGGCTTGGAGGTCCCGCCGGACGCAGGCCGGTTCAGGCTCTTCGACGCGTTTGCGCGGCGGCGATTGGGTGACTTGGCGAGCGTGGCGATCAGGGCCGCGACGACGATTGCGGATTGGCTAGCTGATCGCATTTCATTCAGCGTGAGCGTACGCGACCTGGACAGAATTCAGGCGAGTGAGGGCATCGACGATGGTGCGGTTGCCCGGCTGGAACACGGGGGTTTCTTATCTCGGCGGGGAGACCGCGTAGCGTTCGCCCATGAGAGTTTCCTTGATGGATTCGTCGCAGAAGCAGCGGTTCGAGCGTGCGGCGGAAGCGTAGACAGGTTGATCGACGCAATTGGAAGTCCTGCGAACGCGGAGCGGATGGATCTCATCATCGGCGCGATAGACGACGATGCGCTTCTCACGAGATTCCTCGCGCGAATCGACAATCCCGAAGCCATCCGGGCATGTCTGTCAGGCGGCTGTGGTGCACCAGCCTTGGAGTGGGCGGAGGGCCGGTGCCGGGACATCTTGGGCAGAGTCCGCGATGAAGCGAAAGCGGTGCGATTCGCACGAGTAGGGACAGGATATGTCGGTGCGGAGTTCGACAGGGCGACCCTGGTGGCATGGAACGACAGCGACAGGGCGTTTCTCGCAGTTCTGCCCGGGATGATATGGCGGGGGAATCATCTCGAAACGATGTTGGAGGCTGTCGGGACAATGGATCGTCGGCTCTCGGAGGAACAGGATCGGATCAGAAGGGAAACCGACGGTCAGACAGACGCCCTGGAGGACCAGCTCTTCGCGAGAACATACGTCTTCGGGAGCGGTGGTCCTGGGATATCGATGATTTGCTTCGCGCTACATAGCGGGGTGGCCAGCATAATGGAACAAGGAGCCCCTGTTCCGTTGGAACGGCTTCGGCGTCTCGTTGCGACGCACGGGAATGGGGACAACCTGTCGGCAGGTCAGCGGCTGCTCGTACTTCTATTGAGTCGGTGGAAGGAGATCTTCGATGGGTTTGTTGCCCGGAGCATACGCACAGGATGGTCTACCGCACCCTACAACCTCCGTCTGCGTCTGCTGGAGGCGGCTCAACTCGCCGCGCCAAAAACGGAGGCGAGTCGACAAGAGCTGAGGCACGTTCTGGAGAGTCTGCCGAATCCTGGGTCGGCGCTTGGCAGTTCGCTACTGGAGGCGCTGCGGAGTTTGGGAGGGCTTGAAGAAGTTGAGGATGACCACCGTGAGGCCGCACGTAAGGAAGTGGCATGGTGTCTGGATGATCGGAGCGGGGCCCAAGCGGCGGATGCATGGCGACTGTACGTCTGTCAGTTTGATCACCCGTTCGAGATCGCGTACTGGGAGGCGATTCATCAGCTTGCCGAGGATGATCAGAAGAAGCTGATGGCGATGGCCGCGGAGGGGGCGGAGATCGGTTCCTTCTTAGTGGACACGTTGTTGGTGAGCCTATGTTGGTTCGGCGATGCGAAATTGTGCGGATCGCTTTCGCGCTTTTTGAAACCACCTCCAACAGACGTGTGGGCGCCGTTGGACGCGGTTAGCGCTTTCGTAACGGCGTACATCGGGCTGGCGTGGCTCGGTTGCAGGTTGCCTCGGGGCGATGAGCCTTCGGACTCGCGCGAGTCCGCATTGGGCGCGTGCGGATCGCTCCTCTATTGGAGCAACCGGATGGATGTCGACAATGAGAGCCGTGTGCGTGAGTGTGGGAAGCGGCTCAGAGTTCTCGATTCCCCGTCCCAGGATTGTGCGCTCGATGCCATTAGGATGTGCCAGATGGCTGACTCGCCAAGAAAGCTCAGTCGGCCTGGGGAGTCGCAGGTAGTGTGGAGCATCGCCAAGGAATATGGGAGAGAGTTGATCGGACTTTGCCGCCGCGCGCTTCGCCGACCTGAGGCTCAGAAGGGTTGTTTCGAACATTTCTCGGAGGACGAAAAGCGGTCTTGTCTGATCCTTGCGATGGATGTGCTCGGTCGGAATGGCAATAGCGTTGACGCGGCTATGCTCCGGGAGTTTGCACCGGACCCAGTTCTCGGGCGTAGCGCCATTGCGGCGCTAAGGGTTCTGGAGAAGAGGGGCTAGAACACAGATGCCGAAGCGGGACGTGGGCGTCACGTCCCGATGTAATTGGCCCACTCGGCCATTAACTCGCGGCGACGTTCGAACAGGTCGTTGCGCCTGTATGCGGCCTCCACGCGGTCGCTGTTGACGTGTGCTAACGCAAGCTCGCAGACCTCGCGCGGCACGTCGGTTCGCTCTGCGGCCCAGTCCCTGAAGCTGGACCGGAAGCCGTGCGGAACGGCGCCGATGCCGAGTTCGCGCAGCAGCTTGGAGAGCGTGCTGTCGCTCAGGACGCGACCGGTCGGTGACGGAAACACGAGGCCGCTCCTGTCGGAGATCTCGTGCGCCTCGTCGAGTACGGCCATGGCTCGGTGAGAGAGGGGTACGCGGTGCTTGAGCTTCGCCTTCATGCGGGTGGGCGGCACCGTCCAGGTGGCCGCCGCGCCGTCCACCTCGTCCCACCGTGCTCCGCGGACCTCGCCCGAGCGGCAGGCGGTCAGGACGAGGAACTCGAAAGCGAGCGCCGTCGCCCGGTGCGCCTGAGACGCGCGCACCCGTTGGAGTGCCTCGGCGACTTGCGCGTGCGGCAGCGCTTTCTGGTGCCGGCGGCGCACGCTGTTCTTCGGCAGCGCAGCGGAGATCGCGTCGCCTGCGGGGTTGTCCTCGCGATAGCCCTGCGCGACGGCCCACTTCATGACCGCGCCGATGCGCTGCCGGACGCGCCTCGCGGTCTCCCGCTTCGTGGACCAGATCGGCAACAGAACCTCCATGACATCGGCGGTGCTGATGCGGTCCACGCGCTTGGCGCCGATCTTCGGCACGGCGTAGTCCCGCAGGCTGGCGCGCCACTGGGCGGCGGACTTGCCGCCATCCTTCCAGTTCTCGGCGTGGATCCCGATGACCGTCTCGACGGCCTGATCGAAGGTCGGCGCGCGGCTGGCCCGGTCGCGGGGGTCGCGGCCCTCGGAGACGATCCGAGCGTTGGCGAGCGCCTTCTGCCGCGCGCGGGCGAGCGTGACCACCGGGTAGGCGCCGAGGCCCACGTTGGCGGCCTTGCCGTCGAGGCGTATCCTCTGCGCCCAGGACTTGGAGAAGCCGCCGGTGGAGGCGGGCTTCACGAGAAGGCTCAGGCCGTGTCCGCCGCGTCCATCGCCGTACCGGCCGGGAACGTTGATGGTGTTGACGAATGTGGCGGAGAGTCGCTTAGGGCGTTTCATCGGCGGGTATGCTATCACTTCCGTTATCACAATTATGGGAAATATGCGCGCATCAACGAGAAACGTCAAGGAACTAAAAACGTATATTTATCAGATTGTTAAGTGAACTTTGGGAGGTGTGGGGAGACGGTCGAAATCAGTGTTCTGGCGGTCTCCCTATCCGCTAATAAAGTAATTTAAATCAATATCCTGGTGGATTCATATCCCAAATCGTACCAAAGAGCCGCGAGATGCCTCGCGCCACGACGGTCGGCCCTGCGCCCAGCTATTGCCATCGACGTCCGCAGAGTCTTGAACAAGCAGCGGCACTGCATGACAATGCCATGCAATGCTTCGACTTCAATGGAACGACCAACATGGCGAATCAGCTTGTTCAGGCGCGCATCGACCGCGAAGTCAAAGAAGAGGCCGCTGTGGTTCTCGCCGCAATGGGACTCACTGTCTCCGATGCGGTACGCCTGCTACTCACACGCGTTGCCCGCGAGAAAGCGCTGCCTTTCGCGCCGCTCGTGCCCAACGACGAAACCATCGCCGCGATGAAGGAAGCGCGGGCTGGGGATCTCCCCCAGTTCGCCGACGTCAACAGCCTGTTCGACGACCTGCATGCGGACGATTGAGCGGACCGCTCGGTTCAGACGCGACTACAGACGTGAATCCCGGGGTCGACACAGAGACGGGCTCGATCAGCGGCTCGCGTTGCTCGTGAACGCTCTCGCCCACGACATTCCCCTCGACGCGCGCCATCACGACCATGCGCTGAGTGGTCCTTGGAGCGATTTCCGCGACTGCCATGTCTGGCCGGATCTCGTACTGATCTATCAGAAACCCGACCCGCAGACGCTTCGCTTGGTTCGCATCGGTTCGCACACCGAACTGGGCCTCTGAGGGCGCCACTTGGCATCGATCATGCCACCCTGCACGGGAAGAGTGACTTTGAACTCCCCGTCGTTCCATCGCCGTCGGCTTTACCACCGACTTCCGTCCAGGCACCCTTCATCGCCCGTCTCGCAGTCCGTCTTCCGCCAAGGACCGGTACCACACCCAGCGAAGCTTCGTCAGCCGCCACAGCGTGTCCTCCGCCACGCTGATCGGATGGCCCGGCAGGACCAGCCACACGAGCGACCCGATGTCGCCGAGGGGCGACACGTCGCGCACGGGATTGCCACCGAGATTCAGCCGGCGCAGCGCCGGTAGATCCTGCAGCGGGGTCACGTCCGCGATGCCGTTGCCCGCCAGACCCAGGTTCTCCAGTCCGGTCATGTGCGTCAGCGGTCCGACGTCCATTACCGCGTTGCCATCCAACACCAGCACCCTCAAGCGGGGCAACTCGCCGAGCGGAGCCACGTCCGCCACCCGGTTGCCCGACAGGTTCAGACGCTCGAGGGCGTAGAGCCGCGACAGGGGCCAGAGATCCCCTATTCTGTTGTCCGACAGGTCGAGGTCCCTCAGGGTGACCAGTTCCGCCAGCGGCGACAGGTCCGCTACCGCGTTGCGCGACAGGTCCAGGCGTCGCAGCCCCGTCAGCCCGGCAATCCCCGTCAAGTCCTCAAGCCCGCGACCCGACGCGTCGAGCGCGAGCGTTCCGACCGCCGCAATGCCCGAACGGACCGCCAGCCGCTCGCTCGCGCCGGTCCCACCAGGATGAGTCGCCCGCTCCCTGGCGGTGAGGTTCGCGACCGCCACACCATCCCAGGGTGCGGAGCGCAGCCTGCCGCTCGCGTCCGCCAGGGGATGCATCGCCGAACCCAGATAGCCCACCGTCACCACATCGTCCGGGCCGACCGGCATCGCCAGTTTCAGTTGCAGGGTACTGCCCGACAGCGACGCGAGCGCCACTGTCCGGGGCGCCCCGTTCACCCGCACCCCGTAATCCGATGCCGACGGCGAGCCAAACCCGTCGCGGGGACTGTCCCAGACCAGCGTTGCCACATTTCCGACCACGCTGGCGGCTTGCGGCGTCGGACCGGGCACCGTCGCCTGCGCGCCCCCGAGCAGCGTGCGGCCGTCGGGCAGGTCGAGTCCGTCCACCACCGTCAATGTCACCATCGACGTCGACTGCGGCGCGACATCGATCTCCCACCCGAGGTTGACGCGCGCCGACTTGCGCCGCGCCACCTCCACGGTGCCGTTCGTCGCCGTCACGAGACTGTCCATGACCCACTGCCAGCCGATGTCGTCGATCTCCTCGCTGAAATCGAGCTCCGCGGTGAACATCGTGGCGCCGTCGTGCTCCCGAGGCACCGACGCGAATCGCGCGGTCGGTTGCGCGGGAGCCCCGCCGTCCTCGATCGTACCCGTCGCGGTCGCGTCCGAGAGCCGCGCAGCGCCCTCCGGGCCCGAGAGGGTGAGAGTGAATGTCTCCGACTGTTCCTCGGTGTTGTCGACCAGCAGCGCCACGGTCACCGTCTTCGCCGTCTCCCCCGCCGCGAACGTCAGGGTGCCCTGCACGGCCGAGTAGTCCAGTCCCGCCTCCGCCGTGCCGTTGGACGTGGCGTAGTCCACCTCGACCGTTCCCGTTGCAGCCCGGTCGAGCGTCACGACGAACGATGCCGACGCCCCCTCGGCCGCGGCCGCGTCCGTCACCGACACGGCGCGCTGCCCCGGCACCGTCACCGCGTCCCCCGCCGACAGCGTCTGGCCGTCCGGCAGCGCCAGCCCCGCCGCGATCGTCAGCGTCGCGTCCGTGTCCCACGCCTGCGGCTCGATGTCGAGCTCCCATTTCAGGTTCGACGGCGGCGAGACGCGCCGCGCGATCGTCGCGCTGGCCCCCGCGACCGACACCAGGGAGTCGCGCACCCAGGCATAGCCCATTCCCGCGATGTCCTCGCTGAAGGCGACGGTCACCGGGAACGTGGTCCCATCGTGGGCGTCGGGCACCGTGGCGGCCTCGAACTCCGCTGTCGGACCAGCGACTCCGTCGTCGTCCTTGATCGTTCCCGCCGCGGTCGCGCTGCCCAGCGTCAGGGCGACCGGGTTGGTCAGCGTCAGCGTCAGCGTCTCGTCGTCCTCGTCGATGTCGTCGTCCGTCGTGGGCACGTCCACCGTCAGCCTGGTCTCGCCCGGCGCGAACGTCAGCGTCCCCTCCGCCGCGTCGAAGTCCGAGCCGGCGGTCGCCGTGCCGTCGGATGTCGCGTAGTCGACCGTCGCCTGCCTGCCGCTGGCGCTCGACAGCGTGACCGCGAATGGCACTGCGGCCCCCTCGACGGCCCGCGCGTCGGCCACGCTGACCGATGGCGCCTCGTCGTCGTCCCGGATGGTTGCCGTTGCCCTAATACCGGAAGTACCGGACAGGCGCACGTTGGCCGTGGGCCGGCTCAGCGTCAGCGTGAATGTCTCGTCTTCCTCGTCGTCGGCGTCGTTCGTCGTCGGCACCTCCAGGGTCTTCTCGATCTCGCCGGACTGGAACTCCAGCGTCCCCGCCCTCGCGTCGTAGTCCGATCCTGACGTTGCCGTGCCATCCGATGTCGCGTACGCCACAGCCGCCGGTTCCACCACCGCCCGGTCGAGCCTCACGGTGAACGAGGCCGGGGCGCCCTCCGCCGCGGTCGCGTCCGTCATCGACACGGCACGCTGCCCGGGCACCGTCACCGCGTCCCCCACCGACAGCGTCCGGCCGTCCGCCAGCTTGAGCCCCGCCGCGAACGTCAGCGTCGTGTCCGTGTCCCACGCCTGCGGCTCGATGTCGAGCTCCCATCTCAGGTTCGACGGGGGCGAGACGCGGCGTTGGTCCGCCAGCGTCCCGCCCGTCACGCCGATCAGCGTGTGGCGCACCCAGACATAGCTCATCGCGGGAATGTCCTCGCTGAACGCGAACTCGACCGAGAACTCGGTGCCGTCGTGGCTGTTCGGCACCGTGGCGGCCTCGAACGCCGCTGTCGGGCCGACTCCGTCGTCGTCCTCGATCGTTCCCGCCGCGGTCGCGTCGCCCAGCGTCAGGGCGACCGGGTTGGTCAGCGTCAGCGTCAGGGTCTCGTCGTCCTCGTCGATGTCGTCGTCCGTCGTGGGCACGTCCACCATCAGCCTGGTCTCGCCCGGCGCGAACGTCAGCGTCCCTGCCGCCGCGTCGAAGTCCGAGCCCGCCGTCGCCGTCCCGTCGGATGTCGCATAGTCGACCGTCGTCTGCCGGCCGCTCGCGCTCGACAGGGTGATCGCGAATGGCACCGCGGCACCCTCGGCGGCCCACGCGTCGTCCACGCTGACCGACGGCGTCTCGTCGTCGTCCCGGATGGTTGCCGTTGCCGTACTACCGGACAGGCGCACGTTGGCCGTGGGTCGGCTCAGCCTCAGCGTGAATGTCTCGTCGTCCTCGTCGGCGGCGTCGTTCGTCGTCGGCACCTCCAGGGTCTTCTCGATCTCGCCGGACTGGAACGTGAGCCTCCCCGCCCTCGCGTCGTAGTCCGATCCTGCCGTTGCCGTGCCATCCGATGTCGCGTACCTCACAACCGCCCGTTCCACTACCGCCCGGTCGAGCCTCACGGTGAACGCGGCCGCGGCGCCCTCCGCCGCGGCCACGTCCGTCATCGACACGGCGCGCTGCCCGGGCACCGTCACCGCGTCGCCCGCCGACAGCGTCCGGCCGTCCGCCAGCTCGAGCCCCCCTCGGAGGGTCAGCGTCGTGTCCGCGCTCCACGACGCGGGCTCGATGTCGAGTTCCCATCTCAGGTTCGAACCCGCCGGGACGCGGCGCTCGCCCACCAGCGCCCCGCCCGTCACGCCGACCAGCGTGTGGCGCACCCAGAGGTAGCTCATCCCGGGCATGTCCTCGCTGAACGAGAACTCGACCGAGAATTTGGTGCCGTCGTGGCTGTTCGGCACCGTGTCCGCCGCGAACGCCGCCGTCACCAACCTGTCGTCGTCCTGGATCGCAACGGTGGCGGACGCGGGATCGCCGACCACGTAGGCGTCGCCCGCCCGCAGCGTGGCCGTCACCGAGCCGTCCTCTTCCGCCATCGCGTCGTCCTCCGTGGCGACGACCAGCACGGCTCGAGCCTCGCCCGCCGCGAAGGTCACCGACGACGGGCTGGTCCCGGACAGGACCTCGCCTTCCGCGGCCACCGTCACCGCCACTTCCAACGCCTCGGCAGGCGCGGGGTCTACGGATGCAGTGAACGTCGCGTCGGTGCCCTCCGTCACCCGCGGCGCGTCCGCGGCCACCGTCACCGTCCGCCCGGCCGCGGTCCCGGTCCGCATCACCGACACGTTGTAGGTCCGCTCGGTCTCGCGGTCCGCCGCCGTCACCGTCAACGCGATCGGCGTCTCGACCGAGGGCAGCGCCACCTGGTGCCCGGCACTCCCGGCATCCGCGTCCGGGGGCTCGATAGCGATCCGCGCCCCCGACGCCGGAAACGCGGCCACCGTCGCAAGGGCCGCCGTGGTCTGCCCGGCGTAGGATGTGGTCGTCGGCGAGAAAGACCCGATGTCTAGCCCGGCAAGCGCCAGGCGCGTCAGCGACGCGTTCGCCGACACGACGGGCAGGTCGTGCGCCAGTAGATTCGCGGCCCCCTGGTACTCCGACACCCATAGCACTTCGCCGTCCGACCACAGGCCGGTTGGCCGGGAGTTGCGGAGTCCCCGCACGTCCCGGCCGGGTACCCGCGCGCCGTCCCGGTACGCGTAGGCCCGCCGCGTCTTGAAACCCAGCACGAAGAAGATGTCGCCGTCCGACCACAGACCCTGCGCCAGTTCGCCCTTTGGCCAGTCCCGGAGCACGAACTCCTTGGCCGTGTCGCGAACGCCGTCCGACGCTCGGTACGCGTACACCCGAATCGCGTTCGTCTTGTCCCCGACCCACAGGGTCTCCCCGTCCCCCCACACGCCGAACGGCCGGCGCGCCGCCAAATCGATGTCGCGCTCCGCGTTGCGCGAGCCGTCCGCGAGCCGGTACGCGTACAGCTTGCCGTCCCAGAGATCGGCCACCCACAGCGTCTCCCCGTCCGACCAGATGCCGTTGGGACGGCTGTTGCCCGCGGCCGCGAGTGCATCGATGTCCCGTGACGGCAGCCGGCTGCCGTCCGCCATGGCGTATGCGTACAGCTTCTCATCGAGATAGTCCGTCACCCACAGCGTCTCCCCGTCCCCCCACATGCCGCGCGGCGAGTCGTTGCCCGCCGCCCGGGTGCCGATGTCGCGCGGCGACAGTTCCAGTTCGTCGATCTGCCGCACGTAGGCGACCAGCGCCCGGAGGGCGTCCTCCGACAGCGAAACGTCATCGTGCGCCTTGATCGCCTGCGCCAGCGTCGACGCCGAGCCGTCGTGCAGGTACGGCGCGGTCGCCCAGACGCCCTTCAGCGTCGGCGTGTCGAAACCAGCCAGCGGCCCGCCCGAACGCTTGCCCGAGGCGGCGCCGGCCGTGCCGACGTCGTGCAGGACCCCCGGTGCGCTGTCGGTGAAACTGGCCCCGCTGTGACAGCCGCCGCAGCCCTGTTCGGCGAACACGCGTTTGCCGTTCTCGCCTCCGGCCGTCAGCCTGCCTTCGGCGTCGCGGTAGGGGCTCGGCGGAACGTCGGTCAGGGACTTAACGTACGCGGCCAGGGCGTCCAGTTTCGGGCTCAGGCCGGCCTTGGCGTCGCCCAACGGATCGCTGCGGGTGCCGCGTTCGAAGTCGTCGTCGCTCAGGAATCCGCTGCCGCCGAAATGCGACCGGATGACGTTCTCGAAGTCCTGGATCTCGTCGAAGTTGCCGGTCCAGTGCACTGGACCGTGCAGGCGCGTCCCGCCGCGCCCCCGAAGCGTAATCGTGTTCCGGAACCCCTCGCCGCGGTCGGTGAAGTCCCAGACGCGGCCGTCCTGTCCGCCGTCCAGGTGGCAACTGGCGCAACTGATGTACCCCTCCAGGCTCATCTCGCTGGAAGACGCGTCGTAGAAGATCCGCTTGCCCCGCAGGACCTCGTCCGACAGCGTCTCGTTCTCGACCAGATCGATCTCCGCGAGCAGCCGCACCGATTCGCCCGTACCGGACAGCAATCCGGCGACGTCGAACACCGACAGGCTGCGGCCCAGGAAGTTCTGCACGTAGAGCCGCTCCTCGTCGTCCAGGGCGAGGCCCTGCGGCGCCGCACCCGTGGGGATGCCACCGACCTGGGCACCGCCATAGGCGTCGATCACGGCCACCGCGTTCGACCCCTGGATCGCCACGAACAACAAGTCGCCGAGTCGGCTGAAGGCGACTGCGGACGCCATGTCGTGCTCGTCGAGATCGATCCGCGCGGCGAGGTCCTCGCGCTCCGCCGCCAGATCGATCCGCGAGACGATGGTACGCACCGTGCTCTCGTGGGTCAGCGCCAGCCCGTCTCGGTCGGCGCCGCGCCCGATGTTGTCCTTCTTCGACGGCACCCGCGCATCGGTGCCGTCCGGGCTGATTGCGGGCGCGCCGAGGTAGTTAGGAACGCCCCGGCCGCTTTCCGGCGTGTCGGGCCCGGGGTCGATGGCGAGACCGATGGTTCGGGCCAGCTTCATCGTCCCGTCCGCCACGTCGACGTCGTAGATCTCGCCGCCGGCGTCGGGGGAGACGAAACGCGATACCAGCACGCGTCCGCCCGCGCCGTCCACCGCGACCCCGCGCGGCCTCGGCACGACGCCGTCCGCATCCGGCCCCAGGGCAAGGCTGTCCACGACGGTCCGCGTCGCCGGATCGATCCGCAGCAGTCGTCCGAGCGCCTGCAGGGTGACGTGCGCCGCCGTCCCGTCCGGCGCGAACGCGACGCCGTAGGGCATCGACGCATACGGCAGCTCGATCCTGTCGACGACTTCGCCGTCGCCGGCGTCCAGCACGCTGATGTCGTGCGATCCTTCGTTGACCACCCAGATCGTCCCGTCCGGCGCCTGCGCCAGCGTGCGCGGCGTCCGTCCCACGCGGCTCTCGAACGCCTTCTCCAGGTCGTCGGCGTCCACGGCCGTCACCGTGTCGGCGTCCGGGTTCACGGCCCACACTCTCTCCCCGTCGGCCGTGACGACGAGCGTTGTGCTGTGCGCGGGCGGGTTCGCCGTCAACGGGCGGTGCACAATCTGCGTGCCGCTGTACGACGCCACCACCGCCGAGGTCAGGCTCACGCGGTCCACGTCGGGGCCGGCCTCGTTGCGCGCGACGAACTCGAGCGTGTTGTCGCCCGCATCGAACGCGATGCCGTCGACCGTCACCGTCGCCCACACGTTCCAGTCGCCGAGTCCCGGGAACGCGACCGTTTCCACCGCGTTGCCGTTCACGACGAGATCCAGGGACCGGTTCGCGCCGTCGCCGTTGGCGTAGCGCACCTCGATGTCGGCCACGCCGGCATCGCTCCGCCCGATCCGCCATTGGACCTTGACGTTCGCTCCGGCGGTTTCCGGATAGTCGGCGAATCCGCTGCCCGAGTAGCCCGGGCGATCGCTGGCCACCGCCACCCCGCCGGACAGGTTCGCCCACTCGGCCTCCAGCACATCCCGCTCAAGCACCGACAGGGTGACCGTGTAGCGTCCGGGGGCGTCGTAGGCATGCGACGCCGATGCGCCGACTGCGCCGTCGCCGTCGCCGAAGTCCCACCGGTACCCGTGGGCCTCGGAGGTCGGGTTGGCGGCGAACTCGGCGTTGCTTCCGATCTCCGCCGCCGCCAGTGCGCCGATTCCGCCAAGTTCGCCCAAGCTCCCCGCGCGGGTGCGGAACTCGGCGCGGAATTCGCGCGCGAGCGCGTTGCCGACGAGATCGGTCACGCCGCCGCCGACGGCGACGATTTCGTAGGCGGTGTCGGCGCGCAGCGGTTCCTCGGGCGAGAAGGTGACCACGGTATGCGAGTGGCCCCACTTGCCCGCCAGCGCCTCGCCGCCGACCGGACGCACGAACAGCGTCGCCGCGCCGACCGAGGCGAACTCGATCTGGTCCGTGAACGACAGTCCGATGGCCGAGGTCAGCGCCTGGTCGACGGCACCGTCCGGCGGATTCACGTAGTCGACCGCGGGCGGCCGGGTGTCGGGCGCGGTGTCGTGCACAGCCAGGTATGACCCCACGTAGCCGCCGACGTTCTGGTCATCGCTGATCGCGACCAGGTTGCCGATCGGTACCGAGAACTGGTCGTCCCAGCGTGTGTCGCGGCCCGGTATGCGGCCGATCAGGCGGGGCTTGTCCGGGTCGCCGATGTCGTACTTCCAGATGCCCTGGGAGCCGCCGCGCAGGCCACCGAGAAACAGGTGTCCGTCGCCGTGGCTCACGTACTCGCTCGCCGGCGTGGTGAAGGAGCCGATCAGCCTGATGTCGCGCGGGTTGGTCGTCACGTCGTAGGTTCGGTACGGCGTCTGCAGCACCGCGTTGCGGCCGTAGAACCAGCCGACGTAGGACTTGCCCCGAGGCCTCACGAAATCGAGCAGCGTGGGATCGGTCGGGTCGCTGATGTCCAGGGTGACAATGCCGGAGAGATTCAGCGGGTTCGTGATCACGAGCAGGTTGCCGAGCGCGAACAACGGCCCCGCGGCGACGCCGCCCAGTCTGCCCCGCGGCACCACGCGGACCAGCCGCGCCCGGGCCGGGTCGGCGGCGTCGACAACGTACAGGCCGCTCGTGCTCGCGCCGACGTAGATGTAGTCTCCCTGCCAGGCGACGCCCCAGACGGCGTTGTGCAGATTGCCGTAGTCGATGTTCGGCAGTTTGAGAGCCTTCAGCAGACGCGGCTCGCGCACGTCCACGTCGTCGATGCCCCAAAGGTCGATGCCGCGGCCGGAGATCGTCACCATGTAGAGACTGCCGTCGGCGAACTTCGCATAGGAGACCTGGTGGGATTCCGCCTCGCCGAAACGGTGGGGACTGAAAAATTCCGAGACCAGCGTCGGCGAATAGGGATTCGAGATGTCCCAGAACTCGTGCACGCCATTGCCCGCCAGCAGCAGGTAGCCGTCGATCACCGTCGGCTGGTTGTGATGGCGGTCGCCGAGCTGGGGACTGATCTGTGTGAAGAGCTCGCTCGCCGGATAGGATCGGTTCGGCACGCGACCTTGCGGGGCGAGCTCCGCCTCGGGCGGTTCGGACCCGCGGACGGCGTCCCCGGCCGCAACGCCGGTCACCGGTGCCGGCCATGCCAGCAGGGCGAAACCCACGAACGTCGCCGCAGCCGCCGTCCCGAACACGGAACCAGGCGACCGGCGGGACGACTCCGGCGTCCTCAGACGGTCCGCCTCGACCATCCGGCGCACGCGACCGTCGCCGGGTCGCGAACGCCCACGAAGCGCCCGTCCGGGTCCACGCAGGCGAAGTCGTCGTCACGCGATGCTGTCGCCGGAGACCCGCGGCAGGAACGTCTCGCCGCCGAACGCCACCCGGTCCTCGCGGCGGGCCCGCGCCTCAAGGCGGGGCGTCGACCGTCCGGACGCCGGGCCGCTCCGACAGCCCGCGCCGCGGCCATACCCGGCGCAGGCGCGTCAGGTCCCGGAGTGCCGTCGCGTCGCGCACGGCGTTCGCTGAAGTTGTGGCAGTTGTCCACAGCTCGACTGTTACTCCTGGCAGACGTCCCGGTGGAACCACTTGGACACCAGGGGCGATCTCCCGAACACTCCCCGCTACGGAACCCGATTCGTTGTCCTCTTCCTCGACGATCCCACAGTCCTCGGCCCGCGGGCAATTCGTTTCCGTCTGCCACTCTACCCGTATAGGACGACTTAGCTCACCACACCCGCGGATGCCGGTCAATCTCTTGCAATCTCTTTCATTCCGCTCCCCTTCCTACCCAGTTCTGCCTTTGCTGACCGCTACCCGCCACGTCCCTCGCGATCACGGAGCGAAGCCTGTCCATCCACTCACCGCGTTAAGTTGATCGAATGGCACCCGGCTGCGTCCTGCGATGCGTCCTCTCTCGGGGATACTGTTCCGCTGTTGCCGTCGGACTACGTCGCAATAACAGTCTCCGTAATCCGCTTGACCGCGTAGCGAAGATCACATGCCGGCCCACCCCTACGACGAGGTGGCGGACTGTTAATTGTACTTTGGGGCGCTATAGCGAAGCCCTAGACAAACTCAAGTGACGGACTCCATCTCCGCCATAAGCACACAATTTTTCCACGGCAACACGCCCTTGGAGCCAACCTGGACCCAAGCCGTCCCTCAACGAGAGTCGGCTTTCGGCATGCGGTAGCCAACACCTCGCTCGTTGAAGATCCAGGTGGGATCGACCGCGGTGTCGCCGAGCTTGTCCCGGAGGTTCTTGACGAATATCCGAACCAGGTTCGTGTCGGCGTTGCTGCGGCCGCTCCAGACCTGGCGGAGCAGCGTGTCGTAGTGGACGACGCGTCCGGCGTTGAGGGCCAGCACGCGGAGTAACTCGTACTCGGTGACGGTGAGGTCCACGGCGCGGCCACCCACGGTCACCCGCCGGTGCTCGAAATGGACGGCGAGGTCGCCCAGCGTGAATGGCTCGGGTGCCTCGTGTCGATGCAGGGCCGCCCTCACACGCGCCACGAGCTCCGTGGGCGAGAACGGCTTGACGATGTAGTCGGCGGCGCCCGACTCGAACGCCCGCGCGATCGTCTCGTCGCGGCCGTAGCCGGAGATGAAGATGACCGGCACGTCCGAGAGTTCGGGAATCTGCCGCAGCAGTTCGATCCCGTCGACGCGCGGCAGCATCAGGTCGAGCAGAACTAGCCGCGGGCGTTCAGTGCGGATGATCCGTGACAGGTCCTGTGGCGTTCCGGTTACAAGCGGGGCGTAGCCGGCCTTCGACAACGCGTCGCGCGCGAAGCGGAGCGTGCGCGGGTCGTCGTCCACCACCAGGATGCGCGGCCGCTCGCTCCCGACCGGCGGCTGGATGGTTGCGCGGGTGTCGCCCGGAACTGCCGGGTCTCCGGCGACGGGGATCGTGAAAGTGACCGTGGTGCCCTGGCCGGGGCCGTCGCTCTCGGCCCGGATACGGCCGCCGTGTGCTTCCACGAGCCCCTTGCAGATCGCTAGTCCGAGCCCGTACGCGGCAGTGCCGCCCGAGCCACCGCCGACGTGCTTGCGAAAGAGATGTGGCAGCAGTTCCGGCGGCACGCCCGGGCCGTCGTCGGAAACGAGGACCGCGACGTGAGTCCCTTCGCGCGCCGCCGCGACGCGGATCGTGGACGACTGCGGCGCGTGACGAGAGGCGTTTGCTAAGAGGTTATTGAGGACCTGTACGATCCGACGCCGGTCGGCCAGTACCTGGGGCATGCCGGTCGGCAGGTCGACGACAATGCCGTGGTGGCCACCGCCGCCGACAAAAGTGCTTCTGGCGCGTTCCACGAGATCAGCCACGTCCGAGGGCTCGGGCGTGACGGAGAGCGTACCGGCGTCGATGCGGCCGGCGTCGAGCAGATCGGCAATCAGGCCGCGCATGACGTCCGACTGCTCGACGATGATGCGGGAAAACTCGTGCGTTTCGGCGGGATCAAGGTCCACCCCTTCCTCCAGCAGCGTGACCGCGGAGCCCTTGATGGCGGTCAACGGCGCGCGCAACTCGTGGCTCACGAGGCTTAGGAACTCGGTCCGCATGCGCTCGATCTCGTCGATGGGGGCGAGATCCTGCATGGTCACCACGACGGAGCCGGCCTCGTCTTCCTCGGCAGGAATGTGGGTAACGTTGATCAACGTCCGGACGCTGCGGCCGTCCGGCACCGTGAGCACGACCTCCTCGGAACGTACGGTCTCGGGGCTCGTGAACTGCTGCGCCAACGGAAACTCGGCGAGCGACACCTGGCGGCCGTCCGCGCGGCGGCAGGCAACCACGTCCAGGAGTTGCTCCGGTGGATGGCCGGGCATCCGCAGGCTCTCGACGATCCGCCTGGCCTCGCGGTTGAACGACAACGGACGGCCGCTGCGGTCGTCGAAGACGACGACACCGGCCGGCGAAGTTTCGACGAGGGCTTCGAGGTCGGACCGGGCGCGCCGCTCGTCGCGATGCGTGCGTGCGTTAGCTATCGCAGCGGCCGCCTGGGACGCGAACAGCATCAGAATCGCTTCGTCGTCATCGGTGAACTCGGCGCCATCCGCCTTCTCGGCCAGGAAGAAGTTGCCGACGTTGACGCCGCGATAGTGCATCGGCGTGCCCTGGAAGGCACGCGAGAGCGTCGGTGTCGGCGAGAGTCCCAGGCCGCGGACATATTCCGCGAGGTCCGGCACACGCAGCGTTGCAGGCAGTTCGCGCAGATGCTCGAAAAGGCGCCCCCGGTCGAGCCAGCCACCGAGTTCGCGCGACTCGTCGCGCGTGAAACCCGAGACGATGAAGTCGCCCGGCGCGCCCGCGTCGTCGACGGTGGCGATTATGCCGAGGCGGGCGCCGGTAAGACTGCGGGCGGCGGCCACGGCCTCCCGCAGTACGGTGTCGAGGTCGAGACTCGCGCTGATGCGCAGGATCGCGGCGCTCAGGGTGGAATAGCGCTCAAGGGGACCTTGCATGTCTTGTCCCGGTTGGTCGGGTCGTGTCATGGCTGTTTAACTCTGGATCGGTCGAAGCGCCATGCGCTGACCGTCTCTGGCGCATCGTGCCGCGAGCGTAGATCAATCTTTATGAAAACAACATAAAAAACTCTGTTTTACATATGCGCAATCAACTCAAAAAGTCGCCGGTTATGTCAACCTAACCCTGCGACCTCGCCGGGAGGCGCGGCGTGCGCATTCACGCGATATATAGCGGCACCAGGACATATGGCAATGACTTGGCCGCCATCTCGGCACTCGAACAGTGTGTGGACAGGGGCCGCGGCGGCAATTCCAATGTCGACGAGGTACGCGTTGCGCCCACGGCGCAAGAGTTGAAGAACGCCATCGAGGACATCATCGACACCCGGCGCACGTTGCGGTTTCTCGAACCCTAGCGGACACGATGACGGGTGGGCTTGGGCGCGGGTGAAACGCGGCACCCGTCAGGGCGACGGATTTCGGGGCGCCGGTTTGCGACGATCATCTGCCCATCGACCGGGTCACTGTCCGCCACCAGATTGACGCCATCGACCTTGTGACGGACTCGCTGTCCGCCATGTTTTCGGGTTCGGTCCGAGGACATGGTTTACAGTTGTGACCCTATTCGTCTAGTCGGTCTGAAGCGCTGCGTTCATGGACGCCTCGAATCTGGTTCGCCATCCGCGGGTTTTGCGTGTCGGTGCCCGAATCCGTCACCGGCATGCGCGCGGCTGCCGCGTCGACAGCCCGCTTGCGAAGTTCGATGATATTGCGTTCCATCCGCGCATTGACCCATGGCGATCTTTGCGCTCGAGTCTGTGAGGTCACGCGTCCAACGCATCCTGTTGGGGCTAGGCGCCCTTGTCGCCGGGTCAACTCTCGCCAGCGAGCCCAGTCACGGCTTCGCGTACTTCGGAGAACCCAAGTACCCGAAAGACATGGCTCACTACGACTACGTCAACCCGGAGGCGCCGAAAGGAGGGATGGCCAGGGTCGCTGCCATCGGTACCTTCAACAATCTGAATCCTTTTGTCGACAAGGGAATACTGGCCACTTACGTCGATCCGCGCGTTTTCTCGATTATCCACGAGCGCCTGATGGTGGCTTCGGAGGATGAGCTGGCGACCTACTATGGCCGCCTGGCCGAGACCATCGAGGTGGCAGACGACTACAGTTGGGTTGCGTACACCCTGCGCAAGGACGCGTACTGGCATGACGGTGTGCCCGTCACCGTGGACGATGTCCTGTGGACCTTCGGTGTATACAAGAACCAGGCGTCCACGAGCTGGAAAAACGCCTATCGGGATATCGAGCGGCTGGAACAGACCGGGCCGCGGTCGTTCAGGTTCGTCTTCACCGAGACTGCGGAAAAGACCGGCCAGTTGATTATTCAGACGACATTGTTCATACCGCTACCGAAACACTACTACGAGCACCGCAGGATTGACGTGACGACGATGGAACCGCCTCTCGGCAATGGTCCCTACCGGATCGTGGAAGTGGATCCGGGACACAAACTGGTATTCGAAAGGGTAAGGGACTATTGGGCCAGGGACCTGAGCATCACGCGGGGCATGTATAACTTCGACCGCATACAGCTCACGTATTTCTTTGACGAGAGCGTGATGTTGCAGGCGTTCAGGGCGGGCCTGTTCGACTATCACCGTGAACAGAACGAAAAGAGTTTCCACTCCGCTTATGACTTTGTCGGCCGCCGCAAGGGTCTGTTCAAGGCCGAGACGTATACCATGGGCGGCGCGTACGGGATGCACTACAGCGTCGCATTGAATACGCGAAAGGCGCTATTCAAGGACATTCGGGTACGGGAAGCGCTGGCCCTGGCTTACAACTTCGAGTGGGCCAACCGCGTCTTGTGGCACGACGGGCTGGAGCGGAACAATTCGTTTTTTGTCCGCTCCGGGTTGCGGGCCAGGGGATTGCCTTCGAAGGGGGAACTCGCACTGCTGCAACCGTTTCGAGACCAACTGCCGGAGCGGGTTTTTGCGCAACCGGTGCCGCTACCGAAGAATGCGCCTTTTGGTCGCAATCGCGACACGCTGTTGCAGGCGGATGCGCTACTGCGTGAAGCCGGTTGGGTGGTCAGGGACTTCGTGCGTGTCAACGAGGATACAGGTGCCCCGTTCGTCTTCGAATTCGTGATCTCGCGTAGCGATTTCGAACGCATGCTGACGCCGTACGTGGATAACCTCCGACATCTCGGTATCCAAACCGTCCTGCGCAAGATAGAAAACAACCTGATGGTCAATCGGTTGCGAAACTACGACTTCGACGCGACCATTCGAAAGTTCTATACGTTCAATGTCCCCTTTCCCTGGCGCATGCGCAGCCAGTTCACCTCGCAGAATGCGGATCTTCCGAACATGATGAACTACGCTGGAATCAAGAATCCAGCGGTGGACTTTCTTGTCGAGAAGGTTGCCGCCGCCACCACGGAAGAGGAAATGAACACCGCTGGGCGGGCCCTGGACCGGGTCCTGTTGTGGAATTTCTACGTCATACCCGATGGACATCCCGTTGGCCGGCACATCTGTTACTGGGACCGGTTCGGACATCCGCCCATCGGGGCCGAATACATGCGATGGTCGGGCTTTCCCAACCTTTGGTGGCTCGACGAGCGGAAGAACGCCAGGGTCAATAAGGGTATCGCCGAGATGCGTACGGATTAGGTGCCGGTTTCCCAGATGTCGAGACGTCAGGAAACGACCCAACCGGCGGGGACATCCGTCAGGACCGGCAACAGGGTGAAGGCGCCACCCTTCACTGAACCGTCCGACGCCGGCAAAGTGGCGTTTGGTCTGAACGGGGAATCAGCCTTGGGAGCGACATGAAGCTGAGCGGAAGCTGCCTGTGCGGAGACATCGCTTTCGAAATCGATGGGCCGGTGGACATGGTGGGCCACTGCCACTGCTCGATGTGCCGCAAGTTCCACGGCAGTGCGTTCGCCACCTTCGGTACGGCAGCGCCGGGAGACTTCCGATGGACGCACGGAGCGGAGCGCATCACCACATACCAGTCGTCCGCCGCGGGCTACCGGCCTTTCTGTCCCCGTTGCGGCGCTGCGGTCCCGACGACAGGCGAAGGCCTGCCATTCGCGCTCATTCCCATCGGCAATGTCGCCGAAGATCCCGGCACGCGCCCCCGGTTCCATATGTTCACCGGTTCGATGGCGCCCTGGCACACCATCGTCGACGACTTGCCGCTTCATGAAGCGTATCCGGCGGAGCTTGGTCCGGACGCCACGCCGGTGGACCGACCCTCCCGGACGACGGAAACGTCGGACGCCATCGCAGGAAGCTGCCTTTGCGGCGCGGTCGCGTTCGAATTCGACGGCCCGCCGATTCGAATGTACAACTGCCACTGTTCGCGATGCCGGCGCGCGGTGAGCGCGGCCTACCAGACCGTCCTGCGCGCGCGGGAAAGGGGATTTCGCTGGCTCGCCGGCGCGAGCAACACCACCCGGTACCGCATGCCCGGCACCCGGTTCGAGTGCGCATTCTGCGGAACCTGCGGTTCGCGGACACCCTGGGCGCGGGAGGCGCAGGTCTGTGTCCCCGCCGGTTGTCTCGACAACGATCCGGGGCACAGACCGAGCGACAACATCTTCGCCGATTCGCGGGCGGCATGGACTGTTGTGGACGAAAGCCTCGAGACCTGGCCGCACGCCCCAGGCTGGAATCGCCGGTCGCCAAATCGGCGATAGACCCGCTGCGGACATCATCGCGGCAGGCCGCTTGCGGCACGGTGTCCCCGGGGTCGCATTCACTCTGACTTGGACACACACGATTTCAGTCGCAAATCCGATATCATGATGATGTCACCTGCCGCGCGTTGACATGATCGCCAACCGCCGGTAGGGTGCGCCGCCCATGAACCACGCCCGCCACATCCAGTCCCTGATGTGCGTCGCCACGCTGATGTGTGGCGTTGGTGGTGAGGTTCGTCCTGTCGGTTTGTCACCGATAACCTGATTCCCCTTAGAAATCGACGGACCTCTCCGCTCCCGGAGTAGGCGTCCCGTCGACGGTTCCTCCGGGACGATGTCCTCCCGAGGAGCCCCAACATGAAAGACAGCGTCTCGCCGTTAGCCGAGGAGGCAACCGCCTACTACTTGGACTTGCTGCGTCCGGTCTTTGCCGGTCGAAAGTTCCTGATCGCGGGGACGATCGCCGCGGGACTCGGCGCGCTCGCGCGGCGACTGACCGGGCTCGGTGCCGAGCGCCCGTTCCTGATCGCGGCCAGCGAGGGGACCGGCGCCCTGCCGACGGCGGAGGAGGCGGAGCTGCGTTTGCTGGGCATCCAGGGTGAGGACGCACTCGAAGAGTTCCGGAACTTCCAGAGCGCGTTGGCGGTCTTGCCTGACAGGCTGCACAGCGAAATAGATGCGTGGGATCCGGCGGGTACGGCGCGTTTCGTTTTTGCGAGTCCTTTGGCGGAGTCGATGGATGTTGCGGGCCGGAAAGCGTATGCCGCGCGTCTTCCCTCTTGGGCTGCGCTGGAAGACAAGGTGCACATCGATGCGTTCTGGGATGCGATCGGCGTGCAACGCGCCCCGTCGAGGATCATTCCCGTGGACTACGACGCACTGAAGTCTGCGACCGGGGAACTGGATCGGGGGCTTGGTACGGTATGGGCTGCCGATGCCCGGGAGGGTATCCACGGCGGCGGTCTGGGTCTGCGTTGGGTACGCCATGGCCACGACGGCCGGGAGTCCTTCGAGTCGTTGCGGCGGATGGCGGACCGGATACGGGTCATGCCGTTCCTGGAGGGCATACCGGCAAGCATCCACGGCATCGTGTTTCCGGACACGGTGGCGGTGTTCCGCCCCGTCGAAATGGTCGTGCTCCGGCCCGTCTCCGGCGACCGCCTGTTCTACGCCGGTTGCGCGACGGCGTTCGATCCCAATCCGGACGACCGGACGGCCATGCGCGACCTTGCCTATCGCGTCGGTACCGCGCTCCGGGAGACGGTGGGTTATCGCGGCCCGTTCGGCATCGATGGAATCCTCGCGGAGGAGGGCTATGTTCCCACCGAAATGAATGCGAGGGCCGGCGCGGGACTCGGTCCGCTGGCCGAGGGTCTCGGGCTGCCGCTGACACCGTTGCGCCTTGCCATCACGCAGGGCGAACAACTCGACTACCGACCTGACCTCTTGGAAAAGGCCATCGTCGAGTCCGCCGATGCCCGGCGTACCTGCGCGGGCTGGTCCATCACTTCTCGGCTATTCCAGGAGAACCTCGTGCTGGATATCGTTCGAGACGGCGAGGAGTATCGCAAGAGCCGGCCGGGTGAAGAACGCCACGGCATTGTTCAGACCGGCCCGGGTTCGGCCGGCGGTTTCCTGCGGTTCGTGCTCGATCCGGAGCGGATCGAAAGCGGACCCTCGGTCGCTCCCGAAGTGGTGCGGGCGCTCCGTTTCTCGGACCGGGCGCTCGGCACGGATTTCGGGGAGTTCGAAGTTGCGAGCAACGTGCGGCCGTAGGCGGCCTCGACCTACGCCTTGCGGGAAGTGTCGGCAGTTGCCCCTGGTCGTGGGCGCCTCGCCGCTACTCCATCCGGCTAACGGTGGAGATCACACCGATCTGAGCGGCGCGGCCCGCACCCCTGTTCTCGCCTGGTGTGCGCTTCAGCAGGGAAAGGCGGCAGGGCGTTCGACTCACCCTGCCGCCCGACCTAGGAACTACCTAAAAGTAGTCGTCCCGCATGGACCCGTCGAAGCGGCCCTTGCGCATGCAGCAATTCCTGAAATCTACGCCCGGATCCGCAGGGACAGAGATCATTGCGGCCGAGTTTCTCGACCAGTTCCTTGTCGCCATGAACAATCCGGTGGCCACGTTTCACGCGGCGTTCAGAGGGGAATCCCTTACGCCGCTTGCTCGTGCGTTCGAAAGGAGCTGTAGGTCTTCGTTGTCACGGTCCATCTCCTGGCGGCCCAATGAAGCGGTGGCGAAATTTAGAGACAATCGAAGACAGGGTCAAGAATGCCGGCTTCAGCTAGGCAAGCCCGATTACCGGATCAAGGCGACATCGCATATGGGCATTTACCACACCACCGCGCGGAACTTCTCTTCCAACGCGGAGAACCGCATCCACAGCGACGAGGTCGCGGCGCAGTTCGGCTTCGAGGGCGCGCTGGTGCCGGGCGCTGCCGTGTTCGGGCACATGACCCATCCGCTGGTGGACACGCTGGGGCCGGACTGGCTCTCGGGATGGCAGGCGCGCGTGCGTTTCCTGAAACCCGCCTACGACGGCGACAGCCTGACCGTAACTCACGACACGTCCGGCGAGACACACACCGTCCAGTGCCACGCGCGGGGCATCCTGCTCGCCGAACTGCGCACGCGTCCGCTCGCTCCAAACGACGAAGCTGCCGCGGTCGAACCCGGCGCACCCGTAGCGGAGCGGCCCGAGATCGAATGGGACAACGTGACGGTCGGCGAACCGTTCCCTGCCTGGACGTGGTCACCTGACGCGGTGGAGAACGCCGAGTTCGCCGTGCAGGTGGACGATGGCCTGGCCTGCTACCGGGCTGGGGTCCTGCATCCTCACGCGATCCTGAGCACGGCCAACCGCACCTTCATGCGGCGCTACGTCTTGCCGGCCTGGATACACGTCGGCTCCGTGGTGCACTTCCGGCGGCTGCTGCGCGTGGGTGACGAGGTCGAGGTCCGCACCGTGCCGACGCGCAAGTGGCGGAGCAAGGGGCACGAGTTCGTGGACCTGGCCATCGTTTACGTCGTGGGCGGCGAAGTGGCAACGGAGATCGTGCACACGTCGATCTTCCGAGTCGCGAGTCGCCGCGCATGATCAAGTGGCTCGGGACACTCGCCGGGCTTCGCTGTGGATGTGGTGGTGCGTAGGCAGACTACGCGGCCCGCTGCTTCTGATCGCAACGTTGGGCGAGCCGTCCCTTCATGCGCACGGACGGCCTGCGTTTCAGGCATTGCGACACGGGGTCGACCTCGATGCCGACCGATTCCAGCGCCGTCAGCCCGAGTATTGGCTCGATGTGGTCGTTGCCAAAGCCGACGGTGGCGCCCACGATTTCGCCCATGAACTCGACTTCCGCCACGGCGATGTCCACCGTCTCCTCGCGCCCATCGGCCAGTTCATAGGTTCGACGGCCCCTGGGCTCCAGGCCGATTTCCCGCAGGGCGCGGCCGGGCACGACACAGTCCGTTGATCCGGTATCCACCAGGAACAGGCCGTCCCAGGAACGCTCGGGTTCGGCGGGATTCCGGATAGTGACGGTAACTTGCACGACGCCCATGGTGAACTCCATCGCCCAAAGCGGCTGACCGGGTGATTTCTACTCCATGCACTTGGTCGCGGCAAGACGGTGAAGGCAGATGCTCACGCCATGTCGGGCGGTTGGCCCAACGCGGCCCGCCGTGTCTGTGCGATCATACGTGCCAAGGCAATAGCACTTGCGGCCACATGGATTCCTGCTGCTGCGGCACCGTCGACCTAGCCAACCTGGAGGCCAGACAGCGCCGCGTCCTGGCATGGGTGTTCGGCATCAACGTGGCGACCTTCGCCATCATGGTGGCGGGCTCGGTGCTGAGCGGCTCCTCGGCGTTGCTGTCGGGAACGCTGGACAACCTGGGGGACGCGCTGACGTACGCCCTGAGCATGGCGGTAGTGGGTGCTTCGGCGCGGGCGAAGGCTCGGGTCGCCATGATCAAGGGCTTGCTGATCCTCGGTGCTGCTTTGGCGGTGGCGGTGCAGATCGCCTGGCGGTTGACGGAGCTGGATGCGCCGGTGGCGAGCACCATGTCCGTCGCGGCGGCGCTGAACCTGGTGGCCAATGCGGTTTGTCTCAAGCTCCTGACTCCGTACCGCGACGGCGATGTGAACATGTCGTCTTCCTGGGAATGTTCGCGCAACGACGTCATCGAGGGTTTCGCCGTAATCGGTGCGGCGGCGGCCGTCTGGGCCTTTGCCTCTCCCTGGCCCGACCTGATCGTGGCCGTGGTCCTCCTGGGGATCTTCCTGCGGTCGGCGAGCAGGGTGTTGAGGAGCGCCTGGCGAGAACTCGTTCCCGCGACGACGTGAGCGAGGCGTAGGTCGTTCCCTGTCCTTCGGGCGCATCATCGGTGCGCCCCGTTACATGACCGCGCTAACGGTCGGACATGCCCCCGCGCCGCACATTGGACTATCGAACTCGTTGCATCGACGAGTTGACACGGCATCGCCAATGACTCATATTTCTGTTGTAACAGAAATTACAGAAATATATGGCTTTCGAACTGTCGGGCATGGCTGAGCTCTTGTCGAGTCGCGCGGCGGGGGTGAATGCACCGGCGTACCCGATCGCGGTCGCGGGCCAAGTGGACTCCCCGACGCCGCCCGCGGCGAGCTACGCGGCGCTGGTGGGCCAACGGTGGCGGGACCTGCCTGCGCGCACCCGCGCCCGATTCGAACGCGAGAGCGACCTGGCCTGTTATCGCGGGCGGGTCGTGCGTTCTGAGTCCACGCTGGTGGGCCGGTTGTTCCGAAATCTCGCTCGCCTGGTCGGCAGCCCCCTGCCGCTCGACGACGCCACGGGGCCCGCGGCAGTCGTCGTCATGACGGTCGACGCGAACGATTCGGCATGGACGCGCGTGTATCGGCGCAGAAGCGGCCGTCCCCAGGCCATTCGGTCCGTCAAGCGATTCGCGGGACCAACGGGGCTTGAGGAGTACCTGGGCTGCGGTATCTGCATGGCATTGCGAGTGCGCGCCCAACGCCGTTCCCTGGTGTTCGAGAGCGCCGGCTACCACCTCGGGTTAGGCGAGCATCGCATCCCGTTGCCGCGTTGGCTGACTCCGGGGCGTTTGACGGTATGCCACGCGGAGATCGCTGCTTCGCGATTCCGGTTCAGCCTCGAAGTGACCCATCCCTGGTTCGGCGTCGTGCTGCGCCAGGAGGCCGAGTTCGAGGACACGGCATGATTCCGCTTTCGGTCTGGGTCGTCGTTTCCATCCAGGTCGTACTGGGTTTCCTGGATGTCGTCGTCCACCACGAACTGATCGCGCGCCTGCCCTGGCGGGCTGACGCGAGCCGCGAGCTGCGCCTGCACGGTGCGCGCAACCTGGCTTACGCCGTAATATTCCTGGTACTCGCCTGGGTAGTGCCTCTCGGCTGGGCATCTCTGGTGGTGATAGGGCTTCTTGGCATAGAAGTCGTCATCACCTTCATCGACTGGTTCGTCGAGGACTCCACCCGGCGGCTGCCGTCGTCGGAAAGGGCATTGCACGGATTGCTGGCCATCAACTTCGGCGCGCTGGTCGCGCTTCTGGCGCCGGTCGTCTGGGAGTGGATGCACACGGCGACGTCAATCCAGTTCGAGCATCGCGGCGTCTGGTCATGGCTGGCGTCCGTCGCGAGTGTCGGCCTCATTGCGATGGCGGCCCGCGATTTCACCGCCGCCCGCCGCCTCCGAGGGTTCCAGTCACGGCGCCTGTACCTCGATCTGAAGCACCGCCGTCGCTGGCTGGTGACCGGCGCGACGGGATTCGTGGGACAACGCTTGACCGAGGCCCTGACGAGCGACGGACAGGACGTCACCGTGCTGACGCGAGACGCGGCCAAGACCGGACCACTCAAGCCGCCGTTTCGCGTAGTCACGAACCTCGAGGAGATCCGCCCGGACGAACGGTTCGATGTCATCGTCCACCTGGCGGGCGAACCCGTTGCCGCGGGCCTGTGGACGCGGGCGAGACGCCGGCGCATCACCGATTCCCGTACCGAGATGGCGCGGCGCTTGATTGACGTCGTGAAGCGGCTCGAAGTGAAGCCGGCGGTCTGGATCGCTGCCTCCGCCGTCGGCTGGTACGGCGATCGCGGCAACATGCTTCTCGATGAGCATGCCGATGCCGCCGACGGCTTCACGCATCGCTCGTGTGAGGCCGCCGAATCGGCATCGCTGCGGGCGGAGCACTGTGGCCTTCGGGTCGTCGTGCTGCGGATCGGCCTGGTACTCGGCCGCGAAGGCGGTCTGCTGGCGCAACTCCTGCCGCCCTTCGACCTGGGGTTCGGAAGTACGCTGGGCTCGGGACGGCAGTGGATGTCCTGGATCGAGCGCGACGACCTGGTGCGGTTGATCGCCCATGCCGCGGCGAACGAATCGATTCGAGGGCCGATGAATGCCGTCGCGCCCCACCCGGTCACCAACCGCGAATTCACCAGGGCACTTGCGCGCGCGCTCAAGCGCCCGGCCTGGTTCGCGATACCGCGCTTCGTACTTGTCGCGGCGATGGGCGACATGGCCCGGGAACTCATGCTGGCGAGTCAGCGGGCCGTTCCGGCCAAGGCGGTCGAGAATGGCTTCGACTTCCGATGGCCGAAGATCGGCGCGGCACTCGCCAGGACGTTGTCCTGAAAAGGAGAGGCATGTCCGCCACAAAGGTGTACTACAACAGTGCCTGTCCGGTCTGCGCCGCCGGCATTCGGCGCCAGCGTGTCCGGCTCGACCCCTGCGGCGAGGCGCTGGAATGGATCGACGTGCACGCGGACAATGACGCGGTCTCGGAGGCCGGCGCGGACCTCGAGTTCGTTCGGGAACGGCTGCACGTGGTCGACGGTGAAGGCAACCTCCAGGTTGGCGCGGACGCCGTCACGGAACTGATGGCGATGACCCCCGGGCAGCGCCCGGCGGCTCGACTCGCACGGTTGCCCGTGTTACGGAACCTTCTCCGCGCGGCCTACAACGCATTTGCGGCCGCGCTCTACCGGTGGAATCGCCGGGTCGGGCACTGGTAGCCGCGCGCGGCCTTCTGCCTGGTTGCGATCCATGCGGGCCTCAGGCGTGGCGCAGCCCGGTCCCTGGGGCCAGCCGGTATTGCCTTCTTTTCGTGCGGATTTACTTGTTTCGACCGCTTCCTTTCCCCGATAATACGCGCCCTTTTTGCACGAGCACCCGTGGCCAAATTGGATAAGGCACCGGTCTACGAAACCGGGGACTACAGGTTCGAATCCTGTCGGGTGCGCCATATCCTTGGCGAGGACGAGGATTGGGCGATGGAGCAGGCCGAGACGACAGGCGCGGGCGTCCACGACAACCTTGCGAATGGGGTGTTGTCGTGAGCGTCGACTTGCTGCCGCAGGCATTGGCATTGGCTGCCGTGGGCATGATTACCGTGTTCATGCTGCTCGCGACGCTGATCGCCGCGATCGCCGTGATGTCGCGGCTCATCGATCCCCGGCCCCGACCTGCGGAACCCGCCCAAGCTGGGGAAGACGCCGACGCGCCCGTGGAAATGGCCGCCGCCGTGGCCGCCGCGATACGACACCACCGCGCTCGCGCGGCAGCCGGGGCCGCAACGGGGCCGTAGGCCCGACCATGAGCAAGCTCGGGATCACCGAACTCGTCCTGCGCGACGCCCACCAGAGCCTGCTGGCGACCCGCATGCGGGTAGAGGACATGCTGCCGGTGGCGGACCGGCTTGACCGTGTCGGCTATTGGTCGATCGAGTCCTGGGGCGGGGCGACATTCGACGCGTGTATCCGCTATCTCGGCGAGGACCCCTGGGAGCGCATCCGCAAGCTCAAGGCGGCGATGCCCAACACGCCGCAACAGATGCTGCTTCGGGGACAGAACCTGCTCGGTTACCGCCACTACGCGGACGACGTGGTGCGCAAGTTCGTCGAACGGGCCGTGGCGAACGGCATCGATGTGTTCCGCGTGTTCGACGCGATGAACGACATGCGCAACCTGGAAACGGCCATCGCCGCCGTGATGGAGCAGGGCAAGCACGCCCAGGGCACGATGGCGTACACGGTGAGCCCGGTGCATACGATCGACCTGTGGCTCGACCTGGCGCGCCGGATCGAGGACATGGGCGCGCACACGGTGTGCATCAAGGACATGGCCGGCCTCCTGAAGCCCTACGTCGCGTTCGAGCTGATCTCGCGGATGAAGGAGACGCTCGAGATTCCGGTGCACCTGCACTCGCACGCGACCACCGGAATGTCCACGGCCACCTACCTGAAGGCGGTGGAGGCCGGGGTCGACAACGTCGACGCCGCGATCTCCTCGATGAGCATGACCTACGGGCACTCGGCGAGCGAGTCGCTGGTTTCGATCCTCGAGGGCTCGGGCAGGGACACGGGCCTGGACATTCACCTGATGGAAGACATCGCGGCGTATTTTCGCCAGGTTCGCAGGCGATACGCCGCGTTCGAGGGCAGTCTGCGCGGCGTCGATTCGCGCATCCTCGTGGCGCAGGTCCCGGGCGGCATGTTGACCAACCTCGAGAGCCAGCTACGCGAGCAGAATGCCGCCGACAAGCTCGACGATGTCCTCGCCGAGATTCCCAAAGTGCGCGAGGACCTGGGTTTCGTTCCGCTGGTGACCCCGACTTCGCAGATCGTCGGCACGCAGGCGGCGATCAACGTGTTGCGCGGCGAACGGTATGCCAGCCTGACCCATGAGACGATGAACCTGTTGAAGGGCGAGTACGGAGCGACGCCGGCGCCGCTGTCGCCCGAACTGCTGGAGCGATTGCCGGAATCGGAGACGCGCATCACCTGCAGGCCCGCGGACCTGCTGCCGCCCGAAGTCGAAACGCTGTCGGCGGAACTGGAGAAGACCGCGAGACAGCGGTCGTTTGACCTGGCGCCCGACCGTGCCGACGATGTCCTGACCTATGCGTTGTTTCCCCAGGTTGCACTGAAGTTTTTCGAGAACCGGGACAACCCCGAGGAATTCGAAGCGGTTCCCCGCGAAGAACTCGCGCCTGGGCTTGCGGCCTCGGAAGAAGCCGCGACCTACGAGGTGCGGGTCAACGGCAAGGCGTTCACGGTCGAGGTTTCCGCAAGCGGCGAGGTGACGACACCGCCCATTCGGCGTCCCCGCGTCAACGGGGCCGCAGTCCCGGCGGCGATGGCGGGCAACATCTTCAAGATCGTCGTGCCGCTCGGCGCGCACGTGGAGCAGGGCGACACCGTGCTGGTGCTCGAAGCGATGAAGATGGAGACCGAGGTGGTCGCTCCCCAGGCCGGTACGGTGACCGCGCTGCACGTCGCGGAGGGCGACGCGGTGACCGTGGGCGAAGCGCTGTTCGACCTTGCCTGAGCCCTCGTATCCCGTCGCATCCCGAATTCGCGCGGCGACGCGCCGGACGGCGTAGGACGCGCCCGTGCCCCAGTTGATGGAGTTGGTGCAGGCGTCCGGCCTGTATCAGATTTCGATCGGCCAATGCGTCATGATCGGCGTCGGCCTGCTCCTGCTGTACCTCGCCATCGCGCGCCGGTTCGAGCCGCTATTGCTTGTCCCGATCGGCTTCGGCGGCATTCTGGCGAACATTCCGGGTGTGGAGATCGCGACCGGCGACGGGATACTGCACCTGATTTACCTGGTCGGGGTGGATACGGCGGTATTCCCGTTGCTGGTGTTCATGGGGATCGGCGCGCTCACGGACTTCGGGCCCCTGCTTGCCAATCCGAGAACGCTGGTGCTCGGCGCGGCTGCCCAGTTCGGTATTTTCGGGACGCTTCTCGGCGCCGTGGGCCTGACCCAGCTCGGGGTGATGGACTTTACCCTCCGGGAGGCGGCGGCCATCTCCATTATCGGCGGGGCGGACGGACCGACGGCGATCTACGTCGCGGAACAGCTTGCGCCGCACCTCATGGGCGCCATCGCGGTGGCCGCGTATTCCTACATGGCATTGGTGCCGCTGATCCAGCCGCCCATCATGCGGCTGCTGACCACGGAGCAGGAGCGCGGCATCGAGATGACGCAACTGCGGGAGGTCTCGAGGCGCGAGCGCATACTCTTTCCCTTGACACTGCTGATTGTCGTCGCGCTCGTGTTGCCGACGGCGGCACCGCTGCTCGGCATGTTCTGCTTCGGCAACCTCATGCGCGAGTGCGGCGTGGTGGACCGGCTCACCGACACGGCGAGAAACGCGCTGATCAATACCGTGACGATCTTTCTTGGCCTCGCCATCGGCTCGAAGCTGGGCGCCGACCAGTTCCTGTCCACCGGGACGTTGGGCGTACTGCTGCTCGGCGCCGCCGCATTCGCTATCGGCACCGCAAGCGGCGTGCTCATGGCGAAGGGCATGAACCTGGTATTCAAGCGGCCGATCAATCCGCTTATCGGCGCCGCCGGCGTCTCGGCCGTGCCGATGGCGGCCCGCGTCGTCAGCCGCGTCGGCCAGGAAGCGAATCCCGGCAACCTGCTGCTCATGCACGCGATGGGACCGAATGTCGCGGGCGTGATCGGCTCGACGGTGGCGGCGGGTGTATTGATTCTCCTGGCGGGGTAGCGCGGCTAGCCTCGACAGTCCGTCATGCGTGAGGCAGGCGCACCGGTGGTCTGTGCTTGTACGTCAGCGAACGCCATAACCACTCAAGCGGGCCAAACCGGAATCGGCGAAGCCACCAGGTGCTGAACCAGACCGAGAAGATCCACTCGCCGGCCACGATGAAATACAGTTGATGGCGGGCCAACTCGTTCCATAGCCCGAAACCGAAGTCGTGAAAGATGACCAGGCCGAACACGCTCTGCAGGATGTAGTTGGTGAGCGCCATGCGTCCGACGGCCGCGAGGCCCCGCCGGAGTCTTGCGAACCATCCCCGCCGGCACGCGATCAGCGTCATAGAGGCGAATCCCAACGCCATCGACACGCGGCCGATGTCGTAGGTGATCGTCGATACGCCCGAAACCCAGCGAATTGCGTACCCGCTGCCAATCTTCATCGACAGCTCGTAGCCGTTGACCGCGAGCCCGACAACGAAGCCCGCCGCCGCAAGAAGCGCATAGAAACGCGTGCTCCTGCGCCCCTGGATCACGCCCGTCCTGAAGAGCGCCATGCCAAGCAACATGCACGCCGCGGCGTCCCAGAAGGACACCAGGGGCAGCCCCGGGAAGTAGGTTTCCGCGACCTTCCCGGCGTTGGCCACGAATGCCTCCGGG
This sequence comes from Candidatus Azotimanducaceae bacterium, assembly GCA_965203615.1. Taxonomy (GTDB): domain Bacteria; phylum Pseudomonadota; class Gammaproteobacteria; order Pseudomonadales; family Azotimanducaceae; genus VXNE01. The sequence goes on along the minus strand of OZ241900.1, from coordinate 402,829 downwards.
TACGATCCCTGGAACTTCAGCGCCTCGCGCTCCAAAACGTCGGCGGGCGGGTCGAACGAGGCCCTGATCTCCGCCCAGCTTTCCACGACGATCCGGTCCTCGGCGGAGACTTCGACGCCGGCGGCGATGCGCTCCTGTATCGCCTGGGCCTCGTCCGGCATCGTTGAAAGCAGGAAGAAGAGGAGGCCATAGAACGTCGCTAGGTAGGCGAAGACGACGGTTGACGCGATGAAGAGCCCGCGGGGTCGCCAGTTTCGGCAGGCGTACAACAGCATTCCCGCCAGGGCGTAAGTGACCAGGATGTCGTTGGTCCACAGCAACACGAACGCATCCAGCAGACCGATGCCCAGCAGCAGGAACTGGCGTCGATAGTATGTCCCCGTGGCCCGCCCGCTCGTCGCGAGCAGCGCGATGCCCGCGCCGAACAGCATGGAGAACAGGGCACGCATGGCCCCCTCGAACACCAGTTCCACGGCGACAAAGACACCGAAATCGATTCCCGCCACGGAACCGTCGACGGTCGGGTCGACGTAGGCCCGATGCGGCAGTCCGAACGCCAGGATGTTGAGCAGCAGGATGCCGAGCAGCGCGAGGCCGCGTATGACGTCGAGCCCCTCGATGCGTTCCTTCGGTTCGATGGGGGCGGCGTCGGGCATGGTCGGCGCAATATAGCGGCAGAGCGGGGGGAATACCGGGAGTAGTGCGGCTCGTCACCGTCTGCCTCGGTGCGGCCCGGCGTATATCGCATCCGTTTCCGGATACGGGAACGTGCGTAACCGATTGAGAAATTTGAATTTTCAGCCGCATGCGCGTAAAATGCGCCGTTTTCCCCGGGAGAGTTCATGCGCGCGGCCGTCCCTTGGGCCTTGCTTGTGTCGGTATGTGTAGCGGTTTCGGTGCCGACGTGGGGCGACGCTCGCCATCCGTCGCGCGATGTTGCCGGGCCTGTCCCCGTCGAATCCACCCTGACGATCCCCGATGCGGGTCACGCGCCGGCCATCGTCACCGTTCGGATGGAAGACGACGTGCCTGTCATCGTCGACGGCAAACTCGATGAGCCGGTATGGCGGACCCTTCCTCGCTACGGCGATTTCAGCGTCGTATCTCCCGACACGTTGGCGCCCGCCGGGCTCGGCACGGAACTGAAGTTCTTCTACACCGCCAGGGGCTTTTACCTGTCGGCGCACATGGAGCAGGCGCCGGACACGCTGGTCGAGCGCTTGAGCAGCCGCGACCAGTGGCATACGCGGGATTCCTTCATGTTCTTCCTGGATACTTCCGGCGAAGGGCGCTACGGCTTCTGGTTCGGTCTCGGCCTCGGCGGCAGCATGAGTGATGGCACCATCCTGCCCGAGCGTCAGATGAGCACCAACTGGGACGGCGCCTGGTACGGGGCGACATCCCGCACCGAAACGGGGTGGGCCGCAGAGTTCTATATTCCCTGGTCACTCGTCAGCATGCCGAGGTCCACGGGCGACCGCACGATGGCTCTCCTGGCCACGCGGCGGGTCGCGCATCTGAACGAAATGTGGTCCTGGCCCGCGCGTCCGATGTCGAGGCCCAAATTCCTGTCCGAGTTCCAGGAACTCGCTTTGAACGGTGTCGACCTGCGACAGCAATACAGCGTCTACCCCTACGTGTCGTCGGTGCTGGACAATCTTGCCGGGGAAGTCGGTACCGACGCCGGCATCGATCTGTTCTGGCGGCCATCCACCAACTTCCAGGTAACGGCGACTGTCAATCCGGACTTTGGCGACGTTGAAACGGATGACGTCATCGTGAACCTGACCGCTTTCGAGACGTTCTATCCCGAGAAGCGCCTGTTCTTCCAGGAAGGCCAGGAGGTATTCCGCACCGGGACGCGGAGTTCCTACAGTTTCGGGCCCAGCCCGCCACGAACGCGGGTGTTGCATACGCGCCGGATCGGGGGCCGGCCGCCGCGCCCGGATGTGCCCGATGACGTAACCGTATCGCCGACCCAACTCCACGGTCCGACGGACCTCCTGGGCGCCGTAAAGGCGACTGGCCAGCGCGAACAACTGCGCTTTGGCCTGCTGTTTGCCGGGGAAGACGAAACCCGGCTCGAAGGCGTCTCGTCCGCGGGGGAGCACGTACCGGTGCAACAGAGCGGCAGGAACTATGGCGTGGCCCGCATGCTCTGGGAAGGCGGTGCAATTCACTCGCGCGCGTTGGGATGGATGTCGACCATGACGCAGCGCCCGGACGGTGATGCCGTCGCCCATGCGGTCGATGCGCACGCGATGACCGCCACCGGCCGTTGGGAAGTCGACGGCGAAGCGATCACTTCCTCCGTGCCGAACGCGGACATTGGCTATGGCGGCATGCTCGATATCAAGTACGCGCCGGCGCCGGGGCTGACGCACACCTTGTCGATAGACCACTACGACGACAACCTCGACATCGACGATCTCGGGTACCTCAGGCGCAACGACCTGACCCGCTATCAGTATCAGGCGCGCCTCTACCGCTCGGACCTTGCCTGGACGAGCCAGAGCCGCACGCATCTGGCATTGAGCGGGGGCCACAACGGGGCCGGAGAGCGCGTGCTCGGGCGCGTGGACGTGGTCCAGGATGTGCGCCTGGCGGGTTTTTCCAAGGCGCGGGTCCACGCTGCGTGGTCCCCGGCGAGATTCGAGGACCGCAACAGCTTCGGCAATGGCAGCTACCGCGTCGAGGAGGCTTGGGATCTGCGCTTCCGCTACGAATCGAACGACACGCTCCCCTTGAGCTTTGACCTCGAAGCGAAGTGGGGCGAGGAAGATCTCGGCGGTCCTCGCCGTGGCTATGGCGGCGGGGTCACGTGGCGACCGGCGGACAGGATGGCGATGCAGTTCGGGGTCGACTACACCGAGCGCGACGGCTGGGTCCTGCACCGTGAAGCGAAGCGATTCGCCTTGTTCGGGTCCGACGAATGGTCGCCGAAGTTCAGCGTTGACTACTTCATCACCGGCAAGCAGCAGTTCCGGATGGCACTGCAATGGGCCGCCGTTCGGGCCAGCGCCGCCCGGTTCTACGATCTGGCGCCATCGCGCGACCTGGTTCCCGCTGTCACCGATGTCGATCCGAGCAGCGCGGATTTCTCGGTGACGGAACTGAGCTTCCAGATTCGCTATCGCTGGGAGCTGGCGCCCATGTCGGACCTGTTCTTCGTCTACACGAAGCATGCCGATCTGCCGAACGGCGTGGGCGAGGACCTGGGTTCGATGTTGACCGAGGCGTTCGAGAATCCCGCTTCCGAACAGCTTGTGCTGAAGCTGAGGTATCGCTGGGGCACGTGATCCTCGAACCCGGTCACTGGATTGGAAAATTAGATAGGTTGTGTCCGGGCGTCGTGCGCCGGCCGCTAGTCGTTTACCAGAACAGCCTTCCCGACCACCTTGCGGGCGGTGATCAGGTTGAGCGCGTCCCGCGCCCGCTCCAGCGGCAGGCGATGCGAGATGTGCGGGTGGATGCGCCCTGACGCCAGCCAGCTCATCAGCACCTCTTCGTTGCGCGCAGCCCATTGGGCATCGTGCCGGGCGAGCGCGCCGATGGTGAATCCGATGAGTTCGGCGTCCTTGATCAGCAGGTGGTTGGTCTTTGCGAGCGCGGCGCGACCGCTGGTAAATCCAACGATGAGGATGCGCCCGAACGGAGCGATACAGCGCATCGATTCGTCGAACACATCACCGCCCACGGGATCGTAGATGACATCCGCGCCGCGATCGCCTGTCAGGGCCTTCACCGCTTCCCGAAAACCGCCGCTATAGTCGATCGTGTGATCCGCCCCCATGCCATCCACGATGGCGAGTTTGTCTTCGCCCGCCGCCGTTCCGATCACCCGCGCGCCCAACAGCTTGCCGATGTCGACGGCAGCGAGGCCGACACCGCCGCCGGCGCCGTGCACCAGCAGTGTCTCCCCGACCGAAAGACGCGCGCGTTGCAGGGCGTAGAGCGCGGTCGCATAGTTGCTACGAAAGGCGGCAGCCTGCTGCAGGTCGGCACCCTTCGGAATGGCGGTCGCCCTTTCCGCCGACACGACGACCTGCTCGACGCAGCCCCCCGGGGTCAACACCGCGTCACCAACGCGGAATCCCTGTACGCCCGGGCCTACTTCAGTGACGCGCCCCGCGGCCTCGCCACCGACGATGAACGGCAGGGTCGGTTTGACCTGGTAACTGCCGGCGATCATGAGCAGGTCGGTGTAGCTGACGCCCCGCGCCTTGAGCGCGACCCGAATTTCGCCCGCGCGCGGCGCGCCCGGTTCTTCAATGTCGCGAACGACCAGGTCATCCGGCGTGCCAAGTTTCTCGCAGAATACAGCCTTCATTTTCCCGTCCATCGCAGGCGTTTTCCGACCGGAGCGCCCCACAGCCTCGTCCATGCAGGAAGACAGAATACACAGATTGGAACTGCGGATTGGCAAGCGTTTCGCGGGCAAACGGGCCCTGTTAGTATTGCGCGCATGTCGAGGCCTGATTCGATTCGTCATCGCATGCTGCAGCGAGTCGTGTGGCTTGTTGCGCTGTCGCTGTGTCTCGGTCAAGCGGCCGCCTCCGCGCATCTGCATCTCGACCAGCACGATCACGATGATGAGCACGAGGAGGAGGTCTGTACACTCTGCGGACTCTCCGATCCCGGACACGTTCTCGACGTCAAGAGAGCTGGCGGCCAGCCGTACACCTGGCGCCTTACACACAGCGTGCCGGTGTTCTTGGTCGTCCTTTCTCCCCGTCCGTTCGAGTTCAGCCGCTCGCGCGCCCCTCCCATCTCCTGACCGCAACGTAAACAAAGTTCGCGCGACTACCTGCCTACGGGTGTCGCGCCTGTGTGGCTATTTGGAGATTGGACTATGCATCGCACACCACTGTGTCTGGCAGCCCTGGTGCCCTGCCTGGCCGCGGCCGCGTTCGCCGCGCCGGGGCAGGAACAGGACAACACCGACGACGAGGAGGAATCTTCATCCCTTGAAGAGATCGTCGTGGTCGGACATCCGCTTTCGGGAGAAGGCCTGGCCCAGGCCGCCGACGTATTGGGCGGAGAGGAGCTTGATCGCAAGGCGGCCGGCAACATCGGCGCCACGGTCGGCAATCAGCCGGGCATCCACAACGCCTCTTTCGGGGCCGCCCTCGGCCGGCCGGTGATCCATGGTCTGGACGGTGCGCGGGTGCGAATCATGGAGGACCGAATCGATACGCTGGACGTTTCCGTCACGAGCGCGGAGCACGCTGTGGCCGTCGATCCATTTGTCGCGAACCAGGTGGAAATACTCAAGGGGTCATCCACGTTGCTGTACGGCTCGGGAGCGATCGGCGGCGTGGTCGACGTGCATACCGGGCGGATACCGCACAACGCGCTCACGGGAATGAGCGGCAGGCTCGACCTCAACGCGGCGGACAACGGGGAAGGAAGGAATGCCGTGTTCCGCCTGGACGGCGGTGCCGGGATGCTCGGTTGGCACCTGGACGGGTTCTCCCGCAAGGCCCAAAACTACGAGATTCCGGGATATGCGGAGTCCGTGCGGCAAATGGCGCATGAGGAAGAGGAGGAGCACGAACACGAAGAAGAAGAGCACCACGAGGATGAGGAGGAGGAAGAACATCACGAAGACGAGGAGGAAGAGGAGATCTTCGGTGTGCTGCCCGCCAGCGGCTTCGAGGTGCAGGGCGGATCTGCGGGATTCTCCCTGGTCGGTGACGGCTTCCTTGTCGGCGTCTCGGTGAGCAAGCTCGCTGTCGAATACGGCATACCGGGTCACGGTCACGGGCACGCCCACGATGAGGAAGAGGAACATCACGACGAGGAAGAGGAACATCACGACGAGGAAGAGGAAGGTCATCACGACGAGGAAGAGCACGCGGAAGACGAGCATGAAGACGAGCACGGGGAAGAGGGCGACGCGATGGGGGACCTGGACCAGACCCGGGTGGACTTCGAAGCGGCGTTCGCCGATCCGTTCCCGGGTATCTCCAGCCTGAACCTGCGGTTAGCCGTCAACGACTACGCCCATGACGAACTGGAACCGTCCGGAGAGGTCGGCTCCGCTTTCGAGAACGATGCCTGGGAAGCGCGGGCGGAGGTCACCCACGAAGCCGTGGCGGGATGGGAAGGCGTGGCTGGCCTGCAGACGAGTGACCGGAGCTTCTCCGTTGTCGGTGAAGAGGCCTTCGTGCCGCCGGTGGACACCAGGAGCCTTGGCGTATTCTGGGTAGGCGAGCGGTCTTTCCCGGGTTTTCAGCTCGAGTCGGGCGTTCGCTTCGACCGGGTGGAGCATGAACCCGCCGCGGGCGCGAACAGCACGTTCAGCGGCATCAGCGCCTCCCTTGGCATGGTCGTTCCCCTGGACGACGAATGGACCGGGACCGTGCTTGCGGACTACTCCAGCCGCGCCCCGGTGGGGGAAGAGCTGTACTCCAACGGCGTCCATTTCGGAACCCGGAGTTTCGAGTTGGGTGATCCCAGCCTGGAAGAGGAGGGGGCGTTTAACCTGTCCGCGACCCTGGGTCGACGGGGAGAGCGCTGGTCGGCGCTTGGAACGATCTACCGCACTGCGTTCACCGATTTCATCTTTCAGTTGCCGACGGGCGAGCACAGGGAAGGTCTCGTGGTAAGGCAATTCCGGCAGGCGGACGCGACGTTTGCCGGGCTGGATGTCGAGGCGTCGGTTGCGGTTGCACAATGGGAGGGTGGACAACTGGATCTCAACGGCATGTTCGACACGGTTTCGGCGAGCGTCGACGTGCGGGGCAACGACAGTCTCCCGCGCATCCCACCGGCCCGCGTCGGCGTCGGCATGGCGCTCGAGAACGGCCCGGTTTCCGTTCACGTGGACTTCATGCGCGTTTTCAGCCAGGAGGATGCGGCCGAACTCGAACTCGAAACGGATGGCTACAACGACCTGCGTGCGTACGTCGGCTGGGACGTGCAAGCCGGGAGTCTCGCGCTCAGCCTGTACGTGCAGGGCAAGAACCTGACGGACGACGAGCAGCGGAAGCACACATCCCTGGTGAAAGACCTTGTCCCCGAACCGGGCCGCACGATCGAGGCGGGGGTCCGGGTCCGGTTCTAGCGGCGCCACTGGCTGGTGGTTACGGGGCCAGCCTGCCAGTATGATCCCGTCCGCCCGGCGGCGGCGTGAACCGTCGCACGGGCGGGTCGGTTTTGGATGGCCCCGTAGTTCAATGGACAGAACGACCGCCTCCTAAGCGGTAGATGCAGGTTCGATTCCTGCCGGGGCTGCCATTATGCTGTCTAAGTGACTGATTTTGATTGAGTCCGCAAATCTGTCCCAACATTAAACCCAACACGCCCGCAGTTTGCCGGGGCTGCCATCGCAGGGCGCAGTATGATCGGCAGTGACGAATGGAACCCAATCCGTCTCCGTTGGTGAGTGTCGTCGTTCCGACGTTGAACGACGCTGCGCCCTTGGCCGAACTACTCGGCCAGATCGCCGCCCAGAAGGGCCTTGAAGTCATCGTCGTCGATGGCGGCAGCCAGGACGGTCCGCGCGAAGTGTGCGAACGTCACGGCGTTGTCTTCGCGCGTTGCCGGGCAAGTCGTGCCGGGCAGATGCGGCGCGGCGCGGCAATGGCCCGAGGCAGGTTGATCTGGTTTCTGCATGCGGACGCGAGTGTCGCGCCGGCACTGTTGGATGCGCTGCGAGACTCCGCCGGGTCCGTGCTCTGGGGAAGGTTCGATGTCCGGCTTTCCAGCATTTCACCCGCGTTCGAGATGATCGCCTGGCTGATGAACCAACGCTCCTTCCTGACCGGAATCTGCACCGGTGATCAGGGCATCTTTGTTTCGCGGCGGTTGCTCGACGCGGTGGGGGGCATGCCCGACCAGCCCCTCATGGAAGACATCGAGCTTTCCAGGCGGCTGCGCCGGCTGGCGAGGCCGAAACGGGTGCGGCAACGGCTCGTGGCGTCTTCCCGCCGCTGGGAGCGCGATGGCGTGCTGCGGACCACGCTACTCATGTGGAATATCCGGCTACGCTATTTCTGTGGTGCCCGGCCGGAGGAGTTGCATGCCCGCTACTATTCGGACCAACCCCTTGGTTGACCCGTCGAGCCGCGTCGCCGTGTTCGTGCGCGCGCCGGAACTCGGCAAGGTCAAGACGCGCCTGGCACAGGTCCTGGGGCAGGAGGCGGCATTGGAAGCGTATGTCGAACTGGTCGAAGGGACTCTGAAATCGCTGCAGGGGGGCGCGTTTAGCTGCGAACTGTGGTTCGAGGGCGAACGCAACGAAGACTTGAGGAGATGGGAGGCCGAGTACGGCCTGCCCGCTTTCCGGCAACCGGACACCGACCTTGGCGGACGCATGCTGGCGGCCCTCGTGGCCGGCGCAATGGTCGTGGTGGGCTCCGACATTCCGATGCTCGATGCGGCGTACGTGGAAGAGGCGCTCGGCCGGCTCGCCGGTGCCGACGCGGTTCTCGGCCCGGTGGAAGACGGCGGCTATTGCCTTATCGGCATGAGCGAGCCCCGTGCGGAACTGTTTCAGTCGATCGAATGGAGCACCGGCAGGGTAGTCGAACAGACCCTGGGCCGGGCTGCCGAGGCTGGTCTCCACGTCGCATTGCTGGATGCCCTGTGGGACGTGGACGACCACGCCGACTACGTTCGGTGGCGAAAGACCCGATCGTAATCGTCTTTGGCAGCGGTTTTGCGAGAACCTACGAGTACTTCAGGTAGATAGTGAGATGCGTTCCGGATGCGCGACGCTGGCGAGAGCGCGGTCCAGCGCCTCCGAAAGGACGAAGGCCGGCGGCGACCACACGTAGGAGTGACGCAGGTAGCGCGACAGAAGCCGCGGACGCAGGTCAATCACTGAAGCCGCGGACGTGTTCAATGGGGCAAGCGTGGCGTCCTTGGACACGAGATAGCCGCTCGCGTCGACATCAACGAGAAACGGTTCAATGCTCCGGCAGGCGTTTTCGCCCTTGTCGGTCGAATCGGTGAACATGGGCTGCGCCAGCAGCGTCACCGCGAGTATGTGGATACGGCGTGCGGGCAACTCCGCCTGCAGCGGCATCGCGCCCGCGCAGAACTTCTGCCAATCCTCTTCTGTAACCGCCATGAGCGGGGGTACGTACTGAAAGACGCGTAGGACGGTATCGACCATGAACGTAGGATATATGTACGCATGTCCAGTATCAAGGTGTGTCCCGCCCGTGGGGCGCACCCCGCGAGGACCCTACGGCGAAACGGGTTGCACCCAAAGCCTCAGCAACTTGCGGCCGCCGCTCTCCAGGTCACGCCCACCCTCATCGAGGATTTCGCGCTCAAGCGTGAGTTGCCAGGTAGCACACGTATCGTCTCTGAAGGCGTCGTCCTCCATCAGCCGGAGCTTCAGCGAGTCGTTCGGGTAAACACGGAGCGAACCGGGCGTCCGCATTGATATCAGGTCTCGTAACTCACCCTCTCGCGCTGTGAGGGAATCCCTTCGGTCGGCGAGTGGAGCACGTTGCTCGCGCTGGTCGCGCAGGAAACGCGCCTCCTCTTCGGACAGCGGTATGCTGTCCTCCAGCCCGCGTACCGCTTTGTCTGTCTCGTCCTGCTCGCGTTCCAGCGCCTGGCGTTCTTCATGGGACAGTTCTTTCGTGTCCTCGAGTTCTCGCGCAAGTTCCAGGCTTCTCCCACGCAACGTTTCGAGTTCCCGCAGCTCGCCGTCCGGCAGGGGTACGGTGTTGTGTTCACGTCGCTGCAGTGGTTCGATGCGTTCATCGAAGGCCTCGATCCTGGGCTCCAGCCGGTTGAGTTCCCCTTCGATTCCTTCGAGTTCTTTCTCGACTTCCGGGTCCCGTCGAGTGGCGGCGCCATAGTATTCCGGACCGCTCCACTCGTCTCCGCACGACGGAAGGCCGCCCAGGATCTGCAGCGTCATTCGGTACGCCTCCTCGGAATCCCCCGTTTCGGGTTCGGATGCCGTCGCGGTACCGGCGACGCCAACCAGGAGCAACAGGGCTCCGACCCATCCTGACCCGCATATCCGCCTGTTCATGCTCCACTCCACCTTCGACCAAGGGTCGGCACCGCCAACGCAGGTCAGTATGGCGTCACGAGTGCGTCGTACCACTCGGTCAGTCACCGGCATGGCTGGCTCCTGCGGCAGCGTCTTCCGCTACCGACCGTATGCGGGTCACCATTGCGCGCAGGCCGTTGCCGCGGGTTGGGCTCAGGTGTCGCATGAGGTCAAGTTCGTTGAACAGCCCTTCGATGTCGAAGTCGAGAATTTCCCGGGGCGGGTTGCCGTCGTAGGCAGCGAGGACGATGGCGATCAGGCCCCGCACGATATGCGCGTCGCTGTCGATCTCGAGGTGCAGGTGTCCCGTGTCTGTATCGTAGCGCGGAACCAGCCATACCAGGCTCTGGCAGCCCCGGACCAGGCGGTCATCGGTTTTGAGTTCGGGGTCGAGTGGCGGTACCGAGCGGCCCAGGTCGAGAATGAAGCGGTACCTGTCCTCCCAGTCGTCGAAGAACTCGAAGGCGCTGCGTACTTCGTCGAGATCTGCCATCGCCCCGGGGTCAGAAGATCCCCAGCGCGAGTTGGGCCTCTTCGGTCATCATGTCGCGCGACCAGGGAGGATCGAACACCAGTTGCACGACGACATCGGAAACGAATGGAACGCGGGCAACGCGACGCTTGACGTCATCGACCAGCACCGGCCCCATGCCGCAGCCTGGCGCTGTCAATGTCAGGTCGATGTGCACGGCATGGTCCCGGCCCCCGGACGGGGAGCGCGAGGGGGCGTCGCGGTCGACGATGTCGCAGCGGTAGACCAGCCCCAGTTCGACGATGTTGACGGGGATTTCCGGATCGTACACGGAGCTGAGCGCTTGCTGGACCTGGGCCATGCTGGGCCTGCCGTCGGCCGGCGGCTCGAACTCCAAACCGACGGGTTCGAGGCCTAGCGCGTCGCCGTCCTCGCCTTCGATACGGGCCATGTTGCCTTCGAACACCACCGTGTATGCGCCGCCCAGCGTTTGCGTCAACGTCACGAACGCGCCCTCGGGGATCGTGGTGGGCGTGCCGGTGGGCACGAGGCGCGCATCGACGGCACGAGAGATGGGAACGATTCGGCGGTCCGTGCTATGCATGCGGCGCTTAAGTCGATGACGCGATAGAGAAACTCTCGCCGCAGCCGCACTTGGCGTCGGCGTTCGGGTTGTTGAACTTGAGCATCGAGTTCAAACCCTCGGTCTCGTAGTCGATTTCCGTGCCGCGCACGAAGGGCCAGTTCTGCTCTTCGACGAATACGCTCACGCCCTCGGCGAAACCAAAGGATCGACCGTTGGCGAGTTCGCCCCGCGCATAGTCGAGTTCATACATGTATCCGTTGCATCCGCTTTCCGTGATGCCGAGGACCAGCACGGTGGCGTCCTGGCCGCGCAGTTGCCGTTTCACGTGCGCCAGGGCCCTTGGCGTGATCGTGATGCTCTCCGGATTGAAGCTTCTTTGCATTGCGGGCATTGCGGGCATTGCGGTGTCCGTCATAGGAAGGACCTCGTCTTGTGGACGCCGGCGACCAGCCGCTCGACGTCGGTCAGCGAATTATACAGGGCGAAGGACGCCCGGACCGTGCCGGGGATGCCCAGGCGCTGCATGAGGGGCATCGCGCAGTGGTGGCCCGTGCGCACGGCGATACCCTGCTGGTCGAGCAGGGTTCCGACATCGTGGGGGTGGGCGCCCTCCATCAGGAACGAAAGCACGGGTCCCTTGTCCGGGGACGTGCCGAGGATGCGAACGCCCTCGATCTGGCTCAGGCGCGAGGTGGCGGAGCGCAGCAGGTCACTCTCATGGCTGGCCAGCGCTTTCGCGTCGATTGCCTCCAGGTACCCGACGGCCGCGCCGAGACCGATCGCCCCGGCGATGTTGGGCGTGCCGGCTTCGAACTTGAACGGCAGGCGCGCGTAGGTGGTCGACTCGATGCGTACCTCCTCGATCATCTCGCCCCCGGCCTGCCACGGCGGCATGGCTTCAAGCAGCCCTTCGCGGCCGTACAGGATCCCGATGCCCGTGGGCGCGTACATCTTGTGGCCCGAGAAAGCGTAGAAGTCGCAATCGAGTTCCTGCACGTCGACGCGAAAGTGCGCCATTGCCTGGGCGCCGTCGACGACGGTCACGGCCCCCGCGGCCCGGGCGCGGGCGATCAGGTCGCGAATGGGGTTTATCGTGCCAAGGGCGTTCGACACGTGCCCGAACGCGACGATCCGGGTATTGCCGTCGAGTTTCTCGTCGAAGTCGTCGAGATCGATGGTTCCATCGGGCGCGACCTCCGCGGCAGCCAGGGTGGCGCCGGTTTTGGCGCAGACGATTTGCCAGGGCACGATGTTGGAGTGGTGTTCGAGTTCGGTGATCAGCACGCGGTCGCCGGGGCCGAGGACGGAACCGCCGTAGGCCTGGGCGACGAGGTTGATGCCTTCGGTCGTGCCCCGCGTCCACACGATCTCGGCCGTCGACTTCGCGTTGATCCACCGGGCGACATCGGCGCGCGCGGACTCGAAGGCCTGCGTCGCGGCATCGCTCAACGCGTGCGCACCGCGGTGCACGTTGGCATTGGTCGTCTCGTAGTACCGGCGCACGGCGTCCAGGACCGCGGCGGGCTTTTGCGTCGTGGCGGCGTTGTCCAGGTAGAGGTTCTTCCCGCGTTCGATGAGCGGGAAGTCGCGTGCCGCGGCGTGGGCGTCGAAGGTCATGGCGTTCATGCCGGGTGTCGTCGGGCTGGCACGTTCAGCAATGCGCGTCCTTCGTCCGGGTGAAGGTCGCCCAGGGCTTCCTCCAGGAAACCGGCGACCAGGAGATCGCGCGCGGCGGCCTCATGTATGCCGCGGGAGCGGAGGTAGAAGAGGGCATCGCTGTCGATCTCGCCCATCGTGGCGCCGTGCGCGCATTTGACGTCGTTGGCGTAGATCTCGAGTTCCGGCTTGGCATACGCCTGGGCGGCGGGCGCGAGCAGCATGTGCTTGGCGGTGAGCGCAGCGTCGGTGCGCTGCGCGTCGACGGCGATGTGAATGCGGCCGTTGAATACGGCCTTGGCGCGATCGTTTACGACCCCCCGCACGGTCTGGCGGCTGGTACCACCACCGATGCTGTGATGCACGTTGATCTGCGTGTCGAGGTGCTGGCGGCCGGACAGGTGCCACGCGCCGTGAATCTCGATGTCGGCGCCATCGCCGGCCGCTTCGACGTGGATATCGTTGCGCCGCATCGCGGCGCCCTCGGCATACTGCGCGAAGCGGTAGCGTGCCCCCGTCGACACGCGGCTTGAGACCAGGTGGTACTCGAGCGAATCCGACCCGCGCTGCAGGCGCGTGTGGCACAAGCTGGCGCCGGTGCCGACGAGGCACTCGACGACGCGATGGGTGGGCGAAGCGGGGCGTTCCACCAGCGTCGCTGACGCGCCGGCGCCGACGATGAGCAGGACGCGCTCAAACCCGCCACCCAACGGCCCGAGTTCGATCTCGGCCATCCTCGCTCGTGCCGGTACTTCAATGACAACACCCCGGTGCAGGAGGACATCGTTTATCGAGGCGAGTGGATATCGGTGCCGGTCTATGGTGGCGTTGAGGTTCGCCTCGATGATATCGCGTTCCCGGGACCCTGCCGCATCGAAGTCCGAGATCGTGACATCCCTCGATGCGACGATTCCCCATGCGGACCCATGGGTATCGGAACCCGGCGAGTTTCGTTCGTACCAGGGGTTCGGATTCGAGTATTCCCAGGTGTACGACCTCGGCTCGGGCAACGGGCCGTCGGCGAGCGCCGCGATGCTCGGCCCGCGGTCCAGCCAGGGGGCGTAGCACGATCGATCCGACGCGTCATCGAGTACGCGCGCGTGGAACAGTTCCGCAGCAGTCATGGCCCGGATTCCGCCAGGCGGGCATAGCCATCGGCCTCAAGCTTGTGGGCGAGGGACTTGTCGCCGGTCTGGACGATCCTGCCGTCGAGCAGGACATGCACGAAATCGGGGGTGATATGGTCGAGCAGACGCTGGTAGTGCGTAATCAGGAGCACCCCGTTCGTCTCCGACGCGAACGCGTTGACGCCTTGTGCGACCGTTTTCAGGGCATCGATATCGAGGCCGGAGTCGGTCTCGTCCAGCACTGCCAGTCTCGGCTCGAGCAGCAGCATCTGCAATATCTCGTTGCGCTTCTTCTCGCCGCCGGAAAACCCGGCGTTGACGCCGCGCCTCAGGAACTCCGGCGCGAGGTCCAGCCGCGATGCGGCTTCCCGCGCCCGCGCCACGAACGACGCCGCGGACAACTCGTCGCGTCCGAGCGCCTGGTTGTGGCTGTCCACGGCCGCTTTGAGGAACTCCATGTTGCTGACGCCGGGTATCTCCACCGGATACTGAAAGGCCAGGAACAGGCCGAGATGGGCGCGCTCCTCCGGTGCCAGTCCGATCAGACCGGTACCGTCGAGCCGCATGTCGCCGGACGTCACTTCGACCTCCGGGCGACCGGCCAGGGCATTGGCCAGGGTGCTCTTGCCGGACCCGTTGGGGCCCATGATGGCGTGCACCTCGCCGGGCCGGACCGCGAGATCGATGCCCTTCAGGATCGGCTTGCCCGCTGCTTGTGCGTGCAGGTCTGTGATCTCCAGCATCGGTCCGTTTCCGTGGCGGCGGTTAGCCGACTGCGCCTTCGAGGCTCACTTCGAGGAGCTTGCCCGCTTCCACGGCGAACTCCATCGGCAGTTGCCGGAAGACTTCCTTGCAGAAACCGTTGACGATCATCGATATCGCCTTCTCCGGGTCGATGCCGCGTTGCTGGCACAGGAAGAGCTGGTCGTCGTTGACCTTGGACGTGGTCGCTTCGTGTTCGACGATGGCGCTGGGAATGCGGCTCTCGATGAAGGGGAACGTGTGCGCCCCGCAGCGGTCTCCGATCAGTAGGGAATCGCACTGCGTATAGTTGCGGGCGCCGGCGGCGGCAGGGTTCATTCGGACGCGTCCGCGATAGGAGTTCTGGCTTTGGCCGGCGCTGATCCCCTTGGAGATGATCGTGCTCTTCGTGTTGCGCCCGATGTGCAGCATCTTCGTGCCGGTGTCCGCCTGTTGGCGGTTGTTGGTCAGGGCCACCGAATAGAATTCTCCGGTCGAGTCGTCACCGCGCAGCACGACGCTGGGGTACTTCCACGTGATCGCGGATCCCGTCTCGACCTGCGTCCAACTGATCTTCGAACGCGCGCCGAGACACGCGCCGCGCTTGGTGACGAAGTTGTAGATGCCGCCCCGGCCCTCGGCATCGCCCGGAAACCAGTTCTGCACCGTGGAGTACTTGATCTCGGCGTCGTCCAGGGCGACGAGTTCCACAACCGCCGCATGCAACTGGTTTTCGTCCCGCATGGGTGCTGTGCAACCCTCGAGGTAGCTGACGTACGCGCCCTCGTCGGCGACGATCAGCGTGCGTTCGAACTGTCCGGTGTTCTGTGCGTTGATGCGGAAGTACGTGGACAGCTCCATCGGGCATCGCGTGTTTTTCGGCACGTATACGAAGGATCCGTCGCTGAAGACGGCCGAGTTGAGCGCGGCGTAGAAGTTGTCGGCCCGGGGCACGACGCTGCCGAGATACCTGGCCACGAGTTCGGGATATTCGCGCACGGCGTCGGCGATGGAGCAGAACACCACGCCGGCTTCGCGCAGGGTCTCCCTGAACGTCGTGGCGACGGAAACGCTGTCGAATACGGCATCCACCGCCACCCTTGGCCGCTCCACCCCGGCCAGGGCCTCCTGCTCGTGCAGGGGGATGCCGAGCTTTTCGTAGGTGCTGAGAATCTCCGGGTCCACCTCCTCGAGCGACCTGGGCCTGTCCCCCTTGGGCGCGGAGAAGTAGGAGATAGCCTGGAAGTCTATGGGCTCGAACCGCACATGCGCCCACCGCGGCGGCTGCATGGTGCACCAGCGACGATACGCCTCCAGCCGCCAGTCGGTCATCCATTGGGGCTCGTCCTTTTTCGCCGAAATCCGGCGAACGGTGTTTTCGTCGAGGCCTGGCGGTAGCGTTTCCGATTCGATGTCGGTGACGAAGCCGGCGCTGTACTCGCTCGACAGGCGCTCCTGAAGGGTCTCTTCGGTCATGGAGCGATTATAGCCAAATACCTGACTAAAATACTCGGGAATTGTCGTGCGAGGACAAAACACCTTCGTCTGGGGGATGCAATCCGACTTCGTGGGGTACTTTCATGATCGACGAGCGGGGCCGGGCCACAGGCGAAGCCGAAGGCTGCGGCTGTGGGGCACTTTCATGATCGACGAGCGGCTCTGGGGCGATAACATGCGTTAGTTGTCCTTCGCCTCGACTTGAGTGACGTCGAAAGAACATGCCGAAACTCGAGCAAATGCCGGAAGAGCACATCTACAAGGCGTACGGGCTCTACCTGTTGCAGTCGCAGCATCGATTCGTCAAGCGACTGAGGCGTGCCCACACGCCGTCGCTGCATGGCGACAGGACCTGGCAGACGAGTTTCATCCTGATGGACTACCTGCAGCATCACCCGCCGCAAACCGGCGCCCGGGTCATGGAGATCGGTTGTGGTTGGGGCGCCGCGGGCGTGTACTGCGCCAAGACCTTCGGTGCGCGTGTCACGAGTGTCGACGCCGACAGACATGTCTTTCCGTACCTGAAGCTGCTGGAGGTATTGAACGATGTCGAGGTGGAAAGTCTGCACAGACCGTTCGAGAAGTTGACCACCAGGCGTCTTGCGGAGGAGAACCTGGTCGTCGGCGCCGACATCTGCTTCTGGGACAGAATGGTGAAACCCATGCTCAACCTGGTTTCGCGCGCCATCCGGGGCGGCACCAACCGCGTGGTGATCGCCGACCCCGGCCGTCCGCCGTTCTACGAACTGGTTGACTGCTGCGCCAGGAGAAAGGGACTGCAGGCCGAACTGACCGGGTGGTACGCGGTGGAGCCGAAGCGGGCCCACGGCGAGGTGCTGGAGGTCCGCAGTCCGTCGATGGGCTAGCTGCCACCCCGAAGCGGTTTGTTCCATGCGCGTACAGGACAGAGCATTTCGAACATGGAGGCCCAATGCACAAGGAGCCCGCCGGGCGTATGCCATTGCTCCCGCAACCGCGGCCGACCGGAGTTGGGTGCGCATTCGGTGCGAGGGTAGAAACGACTGCCCGGTGACGCTGGATTGCACGGATGAGGCAGACGTGTCGATCTAGCCCGCATTCTCCAATGACCTGCCCGCCGGGGAAACCAGGAACTCTATGCCGCGGATATCCTTGGACTTTCGGGCACCAGTAGCTGGACGCGCCCGATAACGCTGGCAGGTGGCGGCCTCGACCGCAAAAGCGAGGTCCTACGACTCGCTGGCGAGGAATTCCCGTAGCTGGTCCGACAGCCCCGTGCAGGCGCTTTGACGCACCTGCGCGATGATCGGTATCGGCACGACAACGGCAGGCACGAAACTCGTCCCGCTGGCCTCGGCACTTACCCGGCCCGCGTGAATGCCGCTCTCGACGTCCCAGATCGACGCTTCGTAGTTCGAGTCGCTGTCCCAGGACAGGAAACCGATACATGCCGGGATGGCGCCGCTGATGATGTTGCAGGTGAGCCTGCCGGCTTCCGATGAGCGCACGGTGTCGCCCTCTATCCAGACGAGGTAGCGCACGCCGATTTCATCTATGCGTTCGGCGACCAGGGGTCTTGAGATCACCTTGGTCAGATCGTCGACGTCCAGCGGCGCCGTGAGCGGCTCGAACCAGGGGAAGACCGAATCCACGAACTCGTTTTCCGACATGACGTTGACGCCGTCGCTCTTCTTCGTGATCTGATCGCTGACGCAATCGATGAAGTCCGTCTCGGTCTCGTTGCGGCTCTTGTGCCTGCGTCCGAGGACGACAACCCTGTCGTCCGCCTCGATTCCCGTATGCGCTTCCCGAACCTGCTGCACGGTGGCGGTCACGCAGCCCGAGAGCACCATGGCAGACAGACCGGTCGCGCCGATGAAGAGAGCTTTCAGCCCGGCTGCGCAACAAGCGGCGCGAGGGCGTGCCCCTCGCCGAAATAGAGTCTTCATCCTTGTGCCTCCCCAACCAGATCCGCGATCTCGGGCACGCGCGGAAAGTATAACGACAGGTGTGCCGCGGCATCGCGAAGGGCGCGCACCGAGGCTTCATTCAACCCCGACCCCTTGGAGTCCTCCATGAACCCGAAGTTGCGTTCGTTGCTCTTGCCATAGGCGGTCAATGGCCATTGCGCAAGAAGCTCGCCGTCGGGATCGTAGACATCGATCCGATACTTGATCCAGACCTCGAAGAACTGGCTCCGGGTTTGCGCGGGAATGGCGAACTGCAACTCTTCGAAAACCGGCACGATGACCGCCGCGACTCCATCGCCCGCTTCCATCGACGAAAGCGCGACGGTCTCCTCGAACAGCGCATCGAAGACGCGCTCGAATACCGGCACCTGCACGGTACCGAGTTCGATGCGGAAGTTGCCGTGGTCTTCCAGGGATTCCTCGTGGACGTAGCCCTTGAGCGAATCGTCGAAGAACACGCCCACGCGCACGGGCACGGACTCCACCAACGGCGAGGGTACGACGGTCTTGACGATGACATTCGCACCGGTGCAACCGAACAGGAAGGTCGCGGCGACGGGGAGGAACCCGAGGCGCAACGAGTTCGCCCAGGCACGTGCCTGGGCGTGGTTCGAGCGAGTCATCATGGGATGGATCGGTTCATGCGGTCAGAGACTACTGCAAACCCGGCAACCCCACAAAGGTGCCGTTATTCCGGAATGCCAGTTCGCGCATGAGCGCCGCGTAGCGGAAGCCGGAAGCTGCCTGGCGTTCCAGTCGGAAGATGACCGGAAACCCGACTCCATGGATACGGACCCGTCGGCTGCCGTCCGCTCCGGCGGCGTTCATGATGTCCACCCGGTCGACCACCGACTCGATGCTTGTCCGCGACGAGAAATCGTCTCCGAACACGTAGATGCTGATCTTCTTTTCCGGTGACCAGAATGTCTGGATGGCCTGCTCGATGCCCTCCACGGGGCTGGAGTTGCTGTAGGGCGCCCAGGTTGCGAGGCGGGAGGTGATAGCTTTGCGGCGCTCCGGAGAGTCGGTCATCCACTGGCCACGAAAGTTCGGAAACATGTAGTCGCCCATGTCGTTCATGACCTGGATTCCCTTGACATCGGGGTAGATGTCGAGGGTCTCGCTCACCTTGCGGACGGCGTGGGGCCACGCGTGGGTCTGCATGCTGCCCGAGGTGTCGACGACGAAGATGATGTATTCGGAATCGACGGTGATGCCGCCGATCACCTTGCTTTCCCGCCTGAAGCCCTGGCCGAGCAGCCGCGTCATCTCTTCGGTGAGGCTCTGTTTCGCCGCCTTCAGGCGGCTGTTTTCGATTGCCTGCTCGTCCGCCTGTTCCCTGGTTGTCGTGAACTGGCCGAGAATCTCCGACAGTTCCCGTTTTGCCCGCGCAAGCAGTTCCAGGACCATGTCGAGCTGGCGCTGCTCGTCCGAGATCTGCCGGGTTACGGTCCTCGTTTGTCCCTGGATCGTGTTGACGGCCTCTCTTTTCGCCGCGACCTGGCCATCGAGGTCGACGGTCGTCTGCTCCAGGACCATGGGTTGCATGGTCTTGGTGATGATCAGCAGCAGCACGATCGCACCGAAACCGCAGCAGATGACGTCGAGAAACGACAGGCTGAACTGTTCGATCTCGCGCCTACGCAATGCTCTCAT
This sequence comes from Candidatus Azotimanducaceae bacterium, assembly GCA_965203615.1. Classification (GTDB taxonomy): domain Bacteria; phylum Pseudomonadota; class Gammaproteobacteria; order Pseudomonadales; family Azotimanducaceae; genus VXNE01. The sequence goes on along the minus strand of OZ241900.1, from coordinate 383,121 downwards.
GGGACAACCGCTCCCGGGGGAGCCGGCGGCCGGTCGTGGTTGCTCTTCATGGCCAATCCTCGGATGGCGCGAGAAATACGCCGCCGGTCTGTTGCGCGAGGCTCCAGTAGGCGCCCGCCGCCAGGGGATCTCCCTCCATCGGAAACATGATGACGTTCACCGGTATGCTGCGCGGCAGCCTTCTCGTCGCCTCGACGAAGTAATCCATCCGCTCCCGCCCGCTGACGGTTGGCGAGCGCGGCGGCGCCCTGCCCTGGGTGGGGAGGCTGTCGACGATCAGGAGCACGTTGTCGGGCAGGGGATCCATCTCGTCGATGGCGCTGAACAGGTTGGCGAGGCTCGTGCCGTCTGAGGGCGGCGTCTCGCGCAGCGTATCGATGGCATCCGCCATGATTTGCGGGTCGATCGAGGAGTGCCAGTCGTTCGAGGGCAACACCGTCGTGGGCTGGGTGTTGAAACGATAGATCTGGTAGTAGCTCTCCAGGGGAAGCTGTGAGGCGAGCCATTCGACGGTGCTCACGGCGCGCCGCCATTTCGAAGATTGAAGCTGCCGCGAAACAGACATGTTGCGTCGCCGGATGACGTTGACGAGGGTGTTGTCGAGCATGCTGGCGGAGGCGTCCAACGCGATCAATATGTGCGTGCCGCCGATGAAAAGGCCGGTCAGGTACTGCCGGTCGCCCTGGCCCTCGATCTCGAGGTTGGCCCGCCCGGTTTCCTGTTCTTCGGTGGATCGTAGCCGTTCGACGTCTTCTTCACGCATGTCTACTTCGGCCATCAGTTCTTCCAGGCTCTTGCGTTGCGTGATCGTCATGGCCTCGAGCTGCGTCAACTCTTCGCGCTTGCGTTCGGCATCCTCCACGGTGGCCACTCGGAGGCGCTTGGCCTGCGCGATCCTGGCCTTGACGTCCTCGAGGCGTTTCTCCAATTCGGTCAGGTTGGGCGTGCCTGTCGTGATTTCGTAGTTGAGCAGCCGCAATTCCGACAGCAGGTCCCGGTTGACCTCCTTGATCTCGTCGTCGACCTCGTGGTTGATGATGAGGAACACCAGTACGGTGGCACCGAATCCGCACGACATGACATCCAGGAACGAGAGCGAAAAGACGCTGACGTTGCGTCGCTTGGAATACTGCGCCATCGCCTATTTCCCCTCGAGATGGATGACGGTGAACTCCTGTTGCCGGCACCGGATCGAGTCGCCGAGAGAGATGCGCGTGTCCGCGACGAGGGCGTGCTCGTTCAGGAGCACCTCGGCTTCCGCGCCGGGCACGACGTAATGTCCACTGGTGCGGCGCACGATGTGAAACGCGTTGCCGAGAGCATTCGCGCGGGGGTGGCGGCTGGCGTGGAAGTCATCGCCAAGCGGGACTGCCATGGCGTCGCAGAGAATGTGCGTCGGTGGTATCTCCTCCGGCGGCGCCGCCTCGCTGTTCGCCGGCAGCGACGAAATGAACGCGACCTCGTCGTCGCCTCGAAGGATGTCGGCGCACTCCCATATGCCGTCGCGGACGGCATCCGGGTCGAGAAGGATCAATCGGTGGCCCAACGTCCGCAGGCGGTCCGCGAGACCGGGGAGGCGCGCCGCGCGGTGCGTCAGGGCGAGCGCGGTGGTGTTGCCTATTCGCTGCGCCAGGAGGTCGTAGCGTTGCGCCGACTTTTCCGCGAGCGCCGTGGCCGGCACGCGGATGCGGCGCTCGCTGCCCCGATGTTCGACGCCCACCGACAACTCCACCGCGTCTTCTTTCAGGACCTGGGCGCACACCTGGTCGAACACCTGCTGCTCGGTTTCGGCGACGCGCAGCGGGTCGAGCCGCGTCTCGCCGACGAAACGGTCTGCGACCGTATCGACCCAGCCTTCCAGCAACTGCAGGAGGCCTGCTTCCGGGACTTCCCGCACGCTGTCCCGGCGCGCGCTCTCGGAGATGGCCAGGTCGACGGCCACCGCCGAATGCAGGAGCACATCGATGAGCTTGCATCGTTCCGGCAGTCCCGCGGAACTCGCCGCGGCGACAGCCGAGTCGATCACCGAGCGCACGTTGAGTTTCGCTTCCCGGGCGATGCCGAGGAGCAGCCCGAGCTGTTCGGGCGTGCTTGTGCTCGGGACCGAGACGAAGAGTTCATCCTCGTCCCCTATGCCGGCCGCGGCCTTGATGTGGAGCAGGTGCCGGTAGGCCAAGTCGGCCTGGTTCGCGATGCCGGATATGCCGGGAACGACCGGCTCGGCGTTCATGCGGGCGAAATACTGGCTCTGGAACTGCCTGGGCCGCAGGCGCGCGGCGGCGAGGGCCGCATCACCGAAGACCGGTTGGCGCTCCAGCAGGGCCACGCCGGGCTCCCGGTAGTGCACGCCCGCCTCGCGGGACAGGGCGATCTCGGCATCGTTCAGTTCGAGCACCCACATGGTCAGCGCACCTGCATGTGGCGTACTAGCTGCTGGTCGCAGTAGTTCTGGGTATCGAACACCAGGCGTTCCTGCACGAGTTGCACCTGGTGCACGAGGAACATCACCAGGATGCTGATCACCAGGGCGACGAACGTGGAGTTGAACGCCACGCCCAGGTTTTCCGTGACACCGGCGATATTGCCGGCCACCGCCTCGTGCGCCTGTCCGAGCGCGTTGCCGATGCCGCGCACGGTGCCGATGAAGCCGATGGAAGGGATCGCCCAGGCGATATACCGGACGATCGACAGTTCGCTGTCCAGCCGGTCGGACTCCGCGGCGCAGACCTGGCGGATGGACTCGGACACGTCCTGCACGTTGCGCGTCGACGCGAAACGCTGCAGCGCGGCCAGCAATGCGCGGGGCAGCAGTTGCTCGCGCACGCGGTCCGGCAGGGCCTGCAAGGGGCGCGCGTATTCGCGCGTATCCTCCGGCAGAATGCTGATCCCCTCGCTCACCCGTATCATCTCCTGCTCGAACAGGCGGCGCTCCTTGAACGAGTTGCGCGCCTTGAAGCCGACGATCGCCATGGCCCAAATGCCCAGGATGAAGCAGAACTCCTGCTCATAGTCGCGCAACACCACGTAGAGGGAGCGCTCGTCGGCGATGGGTTCGCCCATCGCGGCGCTCTGCGCGCGGACTTCCAGGATGGCTTCGGCATTGGGCCGAATCATCGTGACGTAGACCAGGTGCACGAGGATTACGGCGGCGACGAGGGCGATGATCTGGTAGAAGAATTCGAAGTTTTTCATGGGTGTGGGTGACCTAAATGTCCACGGGGAACTTTACGGCGATGCTCTCCGAGATATCCTCGCTCGGGATGAATATCTCGGGGGATTCGCTTTCCGGCGACTCGGCGTCCTCCTCGCCCCGGGCCTCTTCGGCGGTCTCGGTCGCGCGTGAGGCTTCGGCATCGACCTCCCCGCTGCCGGGAGTGGGCGCTGGATCCGGAGACTCCGAATCCTCCGCCGCCCGGACGCCGACACCGAGGGCGCAACACAGCAGCAACAGCAACGCGGGTCCTCCCATGGAACAAAGGCCACGGGGGAGCGTCAGCGACCAAGGGCGTTTGCGCCGTGGGAGACGAGCGGGGCCGGGCCACAGGCGGGGCCGAAGGCGGCGGCTGTGGGGCACTCTCACGGCGTTACTCCGCGAAACGGGCCAGCCGGAAGCCGACATCGTTCCGGCCCTTGGCGCCATAGTCGCGAAACGACAGACGCAACTCCGACAGCGTTCCGTGCATCCAGCTTGAACCCCGGATGACGTGATAGTCGCCCTCGTGTGGCCCGAGCGGATTCAACGTCTGGCCCGGCGCCGCTATCTCGTAGTAGTCGTGCACCCATTCCGCGACGTTACCTCCCAGGTCGTAGAACTGCTTTACGTTCGGTTTGAACGTGCCTACCGGGGCGGAGCCCGTGTAGTTGTCGTTATAGCCGAAGATGATGCGGCCGACGACATGGGTCGCCGCGCGGTCGGCGTAGTTGCCATGACGGTCGGGGGGCGGCAGGCGGTCGCCCCAGGGAAAGCGCAGCAGTGGCGACGCGTCATCGACATGGCGACTTGCCCATGCCCACTCGGCCTCGGTGGGCAGGCGGTATCCGAGCGAACCGGAGTTGATGCCCACTATGCTGCCGAACTCCTCCACGTAGAACGGTTCCTTCCCTTCCTGCGTGGACAGCCAGTTGCAGAACAGGGCCGCCTCGTCCCAGGAGACGTTCGAAACCGGTTGATCCTCGCGATCGAGATCGGCGTCCTGGAACCTTCCCGACGAATGTCCCGACGCGAACTGGCGGAACTCGGCGTTCGTGACCTCCTTCGTCCCGAGGTAGAACAGGCGGGCGAGATCGACGTCGCGCAGGACTTCGTTGGCGCGCCTGCCGGGTTCTCGACGAGAGGCGCCGAGTGTCAGGGGCGAGGGCTGGAGAAGCAATAGTTCCTGGCCGAGGGCCGTGGTGATCGTTGGTTTCAGGCGGGCGAGCCGCGCCTCGGCGATGGTCAGGAGCCGCACTTTCACTTCCTGCGAGAAGCCGGGTTGGGGCATCACGGTCTTGCGGTAGCCGGCGTAACCTTCCTTGCGCAACTCGATCTCGTGTGGAACGGCGGGCATTGTAATCGGCCGGTTCAGCCCATCCGTGCGCTTGCCGTCGATCCAGAGTTCCGCATCGGCTGGTTCCGCGACGACCACGAGGGTGCCGGTCAGGGCCTCCAGATCCACGGACAGCGCGCGTTCGACGCCGGATTCAACGCGAATGCTGCGCTCGATAGGCGCGTAGCCCACCTTGAATACGCGGATGCCTAGCGCCGCGCCCGGCGTCACCGCGATTTCGATGGGCGTCAGCCCCTGGTACCTGCCGTCGATGGTGACGCTGGCGCCGCGCGGAGACGAACGGACCGAGAGCAGGCCGTCGGCACGCTCGAGTCTGATCTCGGACAACTTCAGCGGCTGTCCTGCCGTCACCTGCAGGATGTCCCGCCAGCCCTTGTAGCCCGGCAGCTTCACCAGGATGTTGCGCTCGCCGGACGGAACCGGAATCGGGCCGGGCGTCACGCCCACCTGGACCCCGTCGACGCTGACGGCCGCCTCGGACGGGATGGAAGGAATGGTGACATCGGCCCAGTCGGGGAGCAGTTCGGCGTCGACGGACTGCGGCTGTTGACGTCCCTCGACCTCTATGCCGAGGTATGCGGGCTGGTAGTTATCCCTGGTGATCACGACCGCGCGGGCGCCGGCGGCCACGTCCGACGTCAACGGGGTCTCCCCGATGTCCTCGCCGTCGACGAGTACGCGGGCGCCGGCCGGCGAAGATGCGAACGTGATGCGACCCGGGAGCGGCGCCATCTCGTAGGCGAATTCCTGGTTGCGGTCTCGGCCGACGTCCACATCCACTTCCAGCGGGTAGTAGCCGGGCGCCTCGGCCCGGAGGCGATAGCGGCCTTCCCGCATCAGGCTGATCTCGCCGATACGCAGTTGAAAACCACCCTCGGCCGCCACGCCGGCGGTCGGCGGCGTCAACTCGAACCGAACCGATTTGGCGGTGAACATGAACCACAGGAACCAGGCGGCGGCGACGGCGACCACGATGCCCGCCAATTGCCACGCGTTGAGGCGGATGAGCTTCCGTTTCCCCTCCGGCGCGGTGGGCCGAAACGTCACGGGTCTGATCGTCGCCCTGGCGTGTTCCACGCGATCGTCCCCTATCGCTATCAGATGCGCTCTTCGCAGCGCACGTTCACCGGCGGCAGGCCCGCTTCCAGGAGGATCTCCACTCGCACGTCGCGGCAGCCGTCGCGGCTGCCGACGATGACGTAGCGACCCGGTCGCAGGTGCAGCGCATGGCGCTTGAAACTGCCCAGCGCGGCGACCTTCTGAATCACCACGTCCATTGCGTTGTCGGAGACGAGGACCAGTTCGACGGGTTCGGCGGCCCGGGACAGCAGTTCGGCCAGCGCCTGGACCTTTGTATCGAAGGCGGTGCCGGCAGCAGTTTGCGCGCGGGCGTTTTCGAGCAGGACTTTCGCCTCGCCGAACCGCGCGTCTTCGGAAAGCGAAGCCGGATCATCGAGGATGGCGTTTATTGCACGGGCGATCTCCACGCGCTCGCGCACCCGCGAGCGGCCGTCACGCGCGAATTGCAGCGAGGGATCGATCTCGAGGGCCGCGTCGAAGGTTGCGAGGGCACCCTCCCAGTCATCGGCATCTTCCTGGGCACCGGCTTGCGCGCGCAGGGCGTCGATTCGCGATAACGTGCGGCGTTGACCGGTCTGCTGCAAGCCGGCCAGCGCGCCGGCATCGTCCGGCCGGGTCGCAAGGACGCGGTTGAAGGCGGCTTCGGCGTTGTCGAATTCACCTTGCTCCAACGCGGCGAAGGCGGCGGAAAGCGCCTCCCGGTAGGCAATCTCGGCGCGGTCGGCCCGGACTTCCGCGATCTTTGAATCCACCCCTCGGGTGAGCGGGTCTTTTGATCGCGCCTGCCGAAACAGTTCCTCGGCCCGCTTCAGGTCTCCCCGCAGCCGAGCCCGGTCCCCGGCGCGCACAAGCTCCAGCACCTGCGGCTGGAGCGCGGCGCGGTCGGCGCCGCTGAGCGCTTCGGCGTTGCCGGGCTGTATTGCCAGGGCATCGGCGAAAGCCTCGGCCGCCGCTTCGCTTGCGAGCGTATCGAGCGCCGCCTGTCCGCGGGCAACCGCGTCCTCGACCTTGGCGAGACCCTCATCGCGCAACTCGCGAAGACCTTCCGCCGCGGCTTCGTAGCCGGCCTGGGCACCGTGATACTGGGCTTCCTCGAACAGCCGGTCGCCTTCGATCGCCTGGTCCAACACGGAAGCGTAGGCCTCGTCTGCCCAGCTCTCGACGTTCATGTCCTGTTCGAGCAGGCGTTGCAGTTCTACTACGTCGGCGATGGTCGCCTTCGCGCGCTCCTGTGCCTTCGCCAGTTCGCTCTCCTGAAAAGGCGGGACGACATCTTCTACGGGGGCGAAGCCGCCGGGGTCACCGGCAGATTGGCGGTCGCCCGGCGAGGCGTCTACGGCAACGGTCTGCACATCGTCGACGTGACCCGGCAAGACGAACACAATCCAGGTCGCGACGGCGAGCAGCGCCACGAGGACGCCGGCGAACACGTAGGTTCCGAGCGAGAGTTTCGGGATGCGCGCCCGCCGCCGGGCGTCCTGCCTTGTGAGGGGTGCGGACGCGGGCGTAATGACTACGCGGTCGCGGTTTTCGGACTCGGTCATTGGTGATGATTCGAAGGTCCCGTTGGCGCTTGCGCTTGGTTAAGTGTTTCGTCCGGCCCCTGCTCGCAGGCTTCGTTTTCTGCGCCATCCTGCAGCACTTCGCCTTCGTCTACGCACGGTTCAACGACATCCTGGCCGACCACCCCGTCGGGGGCGTCCGGAAGCACCAGTCCCAGTTCCCTGTAGTAGGCCGTCTTCAGAATGCGACGAAGCTCCTCGTACTGTGCCTCCACGCTCCCCTGTAGCTGCACAACCTGGTTTTCCAACTCCAGCGTATACGGTGATATTGCGGCCTCGGCGGACATGCCCAGTTCCTGCAGCATGTCCGCACTGACCCGCGCTGCGGCCCGCTTGTCGAGCGCGGTCTTCAGTAGTGCGGCGCCGCCGATGATGCCGACGACACCGCCCCAATACGATACGGAGTACGTTTCGGCCCTGGACTGGGTCGCGATGCCGCTGACGACCGCGGCGGAACCCGCGATGGCGCGGGACCGCGCCTGCTGTCGGGCACGCTTGTAGATGATGGCCTCGTCATAGGTGGCGCGCCGCCATTCCTGGTAGGGCGTGAACATGTTGGTGCCGAACGTCTCGTAATATTCGTCGAGGGTATCGATGAACAGGTACTCGCGTTCGCGCACGCGTCGCACGCGCGCGAGGTTCTGGTCCCCTTCGGCGGGGAGGCGTCGCAATTCGAATCCTCCGGACCGGTTCTGGGTGATGTAGTCGGCGAACGCGTCAGGGACGAAGTCGCGTGCGAACCGCATTTCCGCGGCGCCGCGGATCATCCTGATTCGATCCGGGGTGAGCGTCTTGAGATACGCGACCATGTCATCGGCGATCTCCCGGTAGACGCTTTGAAACGGATCGATCGTCTGTTCGTACGCGGAGTCGTAGGCGTACTTGCTGGCGAGAGCCCGATACTCCCGGTCGAACCAGACGGTGCCGAGCACGTCGGTCGCGCGGGCGCGCAGCGCGATGGACTCGCCATCGGAGTGCTCGATGGTCGCCTGGACGGTAACGTCGACGGCGTGGGTCGCCCGCGGCACCACGCGCACCGCGCCCCAGTTGCCGGTGGACTGCAACAGGTTCTTCAGGTAGTAGGCGAGGTAATTGCCTTCCGCGCGCCTCACGTCCGGGGAAATGTTGGCCTCGATCTGGTCGTCGAATTCCTCGGGAACGTTCGCATCGAATGTCTCGACGCCCACATCGAGCAACAACTCTTCGGGAACGGGCTCGGCGAGTGCTTCGGGTGGGGTCATGTCCACCACGCGAACGGTCTGGGTGACGCACCCCGCAAGGCCGATCATAAAGAGGAGCGCCCAGCAGACTTCCTGCGGCCGTGGTGTCCGCCTGGTCGCTGTCTGTGGATGCACAGGATTGCCGTGCGGCGCCATGCCGTCTCGAACCACGCTAATTCCGTCCTCCGCAGCGCCGATACTCGTCCCAGAGCTTTTCGCGCAGTTCGACATCGGTTTCGGCCATGGCGGCCTCCCGGATCTGACGACACACGACATCGTCGTCCGTGGCGTCGGCGACATCGGGCGGGACGGGCAACCTGGGGGGTGGTTTTGGCGCGGGCGTACTTTCTCCCTCTGTCGACCCACCACCGCCGGCGCCGGGCTTGTCCTCCGACTCTTTCGAAGTCTCAGGCTCTTCGGGTTCCGGCCGCTTGCCCTGGCCCGCAGTTTCGTTCCGGCGTGCCAGAATCGCTTCCCTTTCGCTCAGGATCTGGCCGTCGAACTCCTCGAGCGCTTCTTCGAAGTCGCTGCGTTCTCGAGAATTTCCGGATTCCTCTTCTTCCGAACCGTCGTTCGGCCGGTTCCCCTCCGGACCCGGGATTTCATTGCTCGATTCCCATCCATCGTCGCCGGCGCCGTCCTGGTCGCCGTCTCCGCGCGGCTTTCCGTCATCGCCCGGCGCACCGTCCGAGGGACCCCCCGGAGGTGAGGGCGAACCTGGTGAAGGCGACCCCGGGGAGGGCAAACTTGGCGAAGGCATCCCCGGCGAAGGCATCCCCGGCGAGGGCATGCCTGGGGAAGGTAGTCCCGGCGAAGGCATGCCCGGCGAAGGCAAACCTGGCGAAGGCAGTCCCGGCGAAGGCAAGCCGGGGGATGGAATTCCCGGCATTCCGGGAATCCCCGGAATCCCCGCCGAGGGTGGTGCCTTGCAGGACGAAACTGCTACCAGGCCGGAAAACAGGCCCAGATACGCGACGGTCCATACGACCCTCATCGCGGTACAACTCCTTCTCATGGCCGCCCCTGATCTCTCAGCCCGTGTGCCTGCAGCACACGTCGCGATGCATCGATCATACTCCCTATGGCATGCCTGGGGTCGAAAGGTTCCGCATCGTTCATACATGGTTCATATACGCATCGCCGGGAGTTTCCCGTTGCGGGAAATGCAGTTGCGGAACCCGAACGCCTACCCTTCCTGTTCCCCCGGCCAAGGGGCGCCCGTCACGTAGCTGGGGCCGACTTCTGGTCCGGCTTGTAGGGGAAGTGGTACTCGACGCGCACGTCTTCGGTCAAGACGGGTAGCGCCTCGACAAAGGCGGGGCGGTAGCGGGCTCGCCGGGTGGCCTTGCGCACCTTGAACTCCATCATGCCCTCGGGCTCCGAGCGCAAGGTGGACAGTTCGGAAACGCGGCCCCGGTCCGAGACGGTGAGCGCCAACTCCACTATGCCGTCTTCCGTCACGGTGGCGAGGGCCGGAGTGGGTGGCGGCGGGAGTGGAAGGTAGAGAGGCGTGGGATCCTTGAACACCGCCTCCAGACCCTGGGGGTCGGATTCGAGGAGTTCCCAGATGCGGGTATAAAGCGGAAATGCACGATTGTACTTTTCGAACAGCAGGTACCAGTCGGCGAGTTCGAGCATGGCGGCGGCGACTTCCGAGTTCGAGCCGTCCGCCTTGGCCATCTCGATGTTGATGACTTCGATCAGCGCGCGCTCTCCGGGACTGAAGTTGTTGAGTTGTACCTGCTGGTAGCGGCTGTTCGTGCGGTAATACGAAGGACTCGCGGCATTTCGTCTCTCGAGGGCGGCGACGGTCGGAAACCGTTCTTCGCGGAATGTGCGGGCGAGTCCCTTGAGTGCCCTGATGGTTTTCGGGTCGTCCGCGGGAAGGTGGCGCTTGCCCAACAGGACCGCCTGCCCCAACAACCTGCGGGCGACAAAGATGTTGTGTTCGTCGTTGTACCAGTCGGCGAGCAGGAAGATGCCCGGTATGAGCCTTGGATCGTCGTCGCCGTAGGCGCGGGTCAGCAGCTCATAGGCGTACTGATGGCGGTTGTTGGCGGTTTCGCGGTCGCCGAGCGCGGCGTGCGCGGTCGCCTCGCGGTAGACGACTTCGACCTGGTCGGGCGTGAACAGGCCCTTGTTGGTCCTGGTGACCAGTAGCGAGTGGTCATAGGCGTCCAGCGCACCAATGACATCGGCCAGGCCCAGGCGGGCGTCGCCGAGCAGCATGAGAGGCCGGGCCAATTCGAGGTCATGCCGGTGCGAACGGTCTTCGATTTCCTCGATTACCTGCTCGGCGGCGGAAGCTGCGGCGGCATACTCGTTTGCATCGAGTTGCACTTCGATGCGGGTCAACGCGTCGCTTTCCTCGCGCAGCGCCTCGCGGATCGTTTCATCGGCATAAGCACCGCCGACGGTGGTCAACCCCGCCAGAATGAAGCTTGCCCGATGTTTCATCGTGATCTCCAGGGCGGCATTCGCTTGTGTAGCGTCCGCCCGACAACGCTAGGTTGGGAGTGTCATACCGCCTCGCGCCGCAGTCAAGGGGTTTGGCCCGGAAGCGGTCACCTGTTTGGGCAGACAGCCGGTTGCCTGGATGCGGGGCATGCGCGCGAGTCGCCGGCCTCGATCCCTATCGCGGGTTGGGGCCGGGTGTGATTTTTGTCCGGCAAGTCGGCTACCATCGCCCCCATGCCTGGGCCACCCCCCGCTGCGGACTTCGAAATCGACGCGGTCGGACTCGTGTGTCCGGAGCCGTTGATGATCGTGCGCAACAAGGTGCGCGAGATGAGGCCCGGAGAGACGGTCCATATCGTTGCCACCGATCCGTCCACGACGCGCGACTTTCGCAATTTCTGCCGATTCATGGGACACGCGCTCCATGAACTCGCGGCGTCGGGTCCGCGGCTCGAATTCGTCATCGAAAAAAGGGCGTGAGTTTCTACTTCGCCTATGGCAGCAACATGAACCCGCGCAGGGTCGCCGAGCGGGGCATCGGTTACGACCGTATCACCGCCGCGCGGGCGGCGAACTTCACGGTACGGTTCGAGAAGCGCTCCCGCTTTCAGGCGGGCGCCGGACACGCCAGTCTTGCGTACCGGAATGGGGGAGTGGCGGAAGGCGTGCTCTATCGGCTGATCGGCGACGAAGAGATCGCAAAGATGGATCGGTTCGAGGGTGCGCCGGTTCACTACAGCCGCGAGACGATCCGCGTCGAGACCGAAGACGGCGCAACCTGGGCCTGGACCTATTTCGCCAACCGCGCGGTGATCGCGCCGAACCTGAAACCGCCGGATTGGTATGTCGCGCACATGGTGGCGGGCGAACCCTATCTTTCGGCGCAATACATCGCGTGGCTGCGCTCGGTCGAATGCCTCTGAACCCCGGGTCGCGGCCCGCGCCTCGCCTTATTCGCGGCGGGGTGAACGACCTTGGCTGAACGCTGCGATGCGGTCGTCGTCGGCGCCGGCGTGATCGGCCTGGCCGTGGCGAGGGAACTTGCCATGGCGGGGCGGGAAGTGCTGATGCTCGAGCGCAATGCGCTGATCGGCGCGGAGACCAGCAGCCGCAACTCGGAGGTGATTCACGCCGGAATCTACTATCCGACGGGGTCGGTGAAGGCCGAGACCTGCGTGCGGGGGAAGGCGCTGCTGTATGCATACTGCGATCATCGTCATGTGCCCTACAACCGCCTGGGCAAGCTCATCGTCGCGACATCCCCGGAACACCTCGACGTGCTGCGCGGCTACCAGCGCCAGGCGCTACGCAACGGGGTCGGAAACCTGCGCTGGCTCGACCGCGACGAGGCGCTGCGGCTCGAACCCGAGGTGCAGTGCCTCGCAGGGGTATTCTCGGAGACGACGGGCGTCATCGACAGCCATGCCTTCATGCTGAGCCTGCACGGGGACGTGGAAGCGCACGGCGGGGTGGTGTCGTTCCACACGGAGGTCACGGATCTCGGTCGCGAAGGTGATCGGCTGGTCGTGCGCTGCGGCGACTTTGACCTTGCCGCGAGTGTCGTTGTCAATGCGGCGGGGCTAGAAGCGCCGCAGGTCGCCAGCGCACTCGGGGGCCAGCGGCGGGGCTACTACGCGAAAGGACACTACTACGCGCTTTCGGGCCGGAGCCCATTCACCCACCTGGTCTATCCGGTGGCCGACGAGGGGGGCCTGGGCGTCCATGTCACGCTCGACATGGGTGGACAGGCGCGCTTCGGTCCCGATGTCGTGTGGATCGACGAGGCCGACTATGCATTCGACTCGGCGAATCGCGACCGATTCGTCGAGGCGATCCGGAAGTACTATCCCGGCCTCGATCCCGATCGCCTGCAACCCGACTACACGGGTATCCGCCCAAAGCTCGCGCCGGCCGGCACCCCGGCGTCGGACTTCGTGATCGAGGGCCCCCGGGAACATGGCATCCCCGGCCTCGTGAATCTGCTCGGGATCGAATCGCCCGGGCTCACGTCGTCGTTCGCCATAGCGGAGAGAGTGTTGCGCCTGCTGGCTTGATAGTCGGACTCGACCGGAGGCGGACATGACCGAAAGGTCCGGCAAGTGGGAGGCTGTCCAGCATCTCAAGACCGAAGAGGACGCGTGGCTCTAACGTACGGGCGTGCGCGGAGCGGACCCGAGGCGGGCCGCCCCAAAACTACGACCCGGACGCCACGTACCCGATGCCCCAGATTTTCAGCAAGTCGCGACAGCGCTGGTCGAAGTCCTGCCGGAACTCGACCATCTGCAAAGACGCCAGCGTCCAGGAAAGTTCATCATGGTTGCACGACCTATATAGGACCGGAGCGATCCTGCCGTCGAACCGGTCTTGCTGAAGCGAGAACAGGAGTTCCCGCTTGACCCATTTCGACCCCACAGCGTCAGGAGTCAGGACCACGATGAGCCAGTCGCACCGTCGCAGCGCCGCTCCGATCTCGTCGTGCCATTGCTGCGCGCCCCGGATGTTGGTATCGCTGTACCACACGGGGACGCCGTGCTCCCGGAGTACCCCGGCTAGCTTGGCCGTGAACGGTCTGTCGACGCTCGAGTGCGACAGGAAGACTTCGTCAGGAACGGGCACCGGTGATCGGGGTGATCGTCAGGCGTGACTGAGGATCGCCTCTGCGATCGGCTCGACTTTGGGAGGCTCGGTCTCGGTGTCGTCCAACTCGAACCACGGCATGCGCCGCACGATCCAAGGAACCTCTTTGCGAGGAAAACGCTTGAGGCCGCCAACGACGACGGGAATGAGTCGATTGCTGTAGTTCTTTGCCCCGAGGGCGTACTCGATGTTGCGCTTCACATGGGGCGAGCTGAGGGCCGCCGGGGTGAGCAGGACGACCATGGCTTGGGACTCTTCCAGCGCGCGCGCGACCTCGCCCGCCCAGTTGTCGCCGGGGAGATGGTCGCGGTCGGGATCGGACACTTCCAGGCCGCTGTCCGCGAGCGCCTCGCGGAAGCGCTCGGCAAGAGCGGCGTCGTCGTATGCGTAGCTCAGGAAGACCCTCACTGGCTTGCGGCGGTTTGAGGACTCCTTGGTCATGGTCGGCAACCTAGCAAATGCGTGGGAGGCTGTCACGTTTAGACACGGGATCGTGCACAGACACCGTATTTGGGGGGCGGCTCGAAGCTAAGGGTGGCCACGGTGGAACGGCGTATAGCATACGTGGCTGCGTCAAAGTACGTTGGTTTGTTTACGTCGCGACGGAATGTCGGCGAGCATCGCGAGTTGGATCTACGCGGCACCACGCAGTCAAGGACGGATAGCCGGAGACGTTCGTGGCTGATGAGCGCACGGCCAGCACGCGGCGCTTGCCTCAAGAGAGATGCGCATCCACGCGGGCGCTGGGCATTCGATTGCGCAACGGCTGACGGCAGCCCTATCCGACCCGACCAGGGGCTTCCGGTCAACGCTTGGCGAGTTCCGGAGGGGGAACGCACAGCGCGACCCCCGTAGCGACCCATATCAACTGGACCCACCAGAGCTCCGCGACCATCCAGGCCACGCCAAGGAACGCGGCGGCGCAGAGGAGGGTGGCCAGGTACGTCACCCAGACGACCCACTTCTTGCGCCGTCGCCCGCTCCGCTTTCCGCGCAGCGCGGACACGCACTCGCCGAAGCATATCGCCGAACCCACGACGACCAGGAGGATGGCGAGCGCGGGGGAAGGGATCAGTGTCCCGCCGACAATGATCGACGCGCCGACCAGGATCCACGCCAGGTAGCCGACCTGTTCCAGGCGTTTGCGTTTCATCGGAAACGGCGTTCGCCCGGGCGTGAGGAGTTGGCGTTACGCCTGGCGATAGCGCGCCAGGAAGCGTTCCAGGCGACCGATGGCGTCGGTCAGCTCGTCGACATGCGGCAGGAAGACCAGGCGGATGTGGTCCGGCTCCGGCCAGTTGAAGCCGGTCCCCTGGATCACCAGGATGTGTTCTTCGCGCAGGAGATCCAGGACGAAGCGCTCGTCGTCGGAGATGTTGAAGCGCTTCGCGTCGATCCTGGGGAAGAGGTAGAGCGCCCCTTTCGGCTTGACGCACGTGACGCCGGGAATCTGCCCCACCAGCGCATGCGCATGGGTGCGCTGTTCCTCCAGCCGTCCGCCGGGACAGACCAGGTCATCGATGCTCTGCGTGCCGCCGAGCGCCGTCTGGATCGCATGCTGCGTCGGCACGTTCGCGCAAAGGCGCATGGATGCAAGGATGTCGAGGCCCTCGATGTAGTCGCCGGCGCGACGCTTGGCGCCGCTCACCACCATCCAGCCGCTGCGGAAGCCGGGTGCGCGATACGCCTTTGACAGTCCATTGAAGGTGATCGTGAGTACATCGGCCGGAATCGAGGCGACGGGGACGTATTGCGCATCGTCGTAGATGACTTTGGCGTAGATTTCGTCGGCGAAGACGACGAGGTCCCGCAGTTCCGCCCATCGCACGAGATCCTGCAGGCAGTCGCGCTCATAGACCGCGCCCGTCGGATTGTTCGGGTTGATGATGACGATGGCCCTGGTGCGGCGCGTGGTCTTCGCACGGATGTCGGCCATGTCGGGCATCCAGCCCGCGCCCTCGTCGCACATGTAGTGCACGGGCACGCCGCCGGCGAGGCGCGTGACCGCCGTCCACAGCGGGTAGTCCGGCGCGGGAATGAGCACCTCGTCGCCGTCGTTCAGCAATCCCTGCGCGGCCATGCTGATGAGCTCGCTGACGCCGTTGCCGATGTAGACGTCCTCGACTTCGACGTCGGGAATGGCCAGTTGCTGGCAGTACTGCATGACGGCCTTGCGGGCGGAGAACAGGCCCTTCGAGTCCGCGTAGCCCTGGCTTTCGGGGAGGTTGTGGATGACGTCGCGAACGATCTCGTCCGGGGTTTCGAAGCCGAACGGAGCGGTGTTGCCGAGGTTGAGTTTCAGGATCCGGTGGCCTTCCTCCTCGAGGCGGTGCGCTTCGTGGAGGACCGGACCGCGAATCTCGTAACAGACGTCGTCGAGCTTGGTCGACTTCATGAAATTGCGCCGCGCCTGCGGCAATGCCGCTATCTCGGCGGCGCCGAGATCTGCCGTCTTGTCAGTGCCTTGCACCTGTAGTAACCCCGCGTAAAATCGTGTCGAGGCGATGGGGCGGCGAAGTTTAGCAGGGGCCGGTGACGTATGCATGAGGCTGAAAAGGATGGCAAAGTCCAGAAAGCAGAGGAGGCGTGGCGCCAGGCACTGACCCCCGCCGAATTCGAGATCACCCGCCGCGGCGGCACCGAACCCGCCTTCACCGGCATCTATTGGGATACCAAGACCAAGGGCACCTACAACTGCAAGTGCTGTGATGCTCCGCTGTTCAACTCGGAGACGAAGTTCGACTCGGGCACCGGCTGGCCGAGCTTCTACCAGCCGGTTTCGCCGGACGCGGTGACGGTGCGGGAGGACAGGTCGCTCTTCATGCGCCGCCTCGAGGTGCTCTGCGCCAACTGCGACGCCCACCTCGGGCACGTCTTCAACGACGGCCCTGACCCGACTGGTCTCCGATACTGCATGAACTCGGCATCGCTGGACCTCGAAGAGGGCTGAGGGGAACTTTCGTGCCGACTTTGTATCGCGTTTAGCAGCCAGCCCTCCGACTCTTCACATCAACGGCGTGCCAGTGCAGGCTTTCCGGCTGCGTCCGGGTCGAGCACCGCTTCGGCGCACAGCTTCAGTCCGAGAGCCGCGACAACCCTGAGAACAGTGCCCAAGGTCGGATTGCGTTCTCCCGAAAGAGCCTTGTAGAGGCTCTCGCGGGACAGGCCGGCATCGCCTGCAACCTGCGACATACCCTTGGCTCGGGCGATGTCACCCAGCGCCTTGGCAATGAACGTGGCGTCGCCGTCGGCCTCCTCAATTGAAGCTTCGAGGTATGCGGCCATTTCCTCCGGCGTGCGAAGGTGCTCGGCGACATCGTAGGGTGAAGTAACTGTCTTGGTCATTGTCTCAATCTACAGGTTTCGTGCGAGGCGCAAGGCTGTTTGGATACACCCTGTCAATTCTTGCTCTCGGCCCTCCGCTTCGCAATATGTCGACTCGTAGGTTTGTGCGGCGCGGACTCACCTACGCGTCAGCGGTCGGGGAAGCTCCCCCGGCTGAGGACTCCTAAAAGCCCGTGGCCATTCCTTCCTTGCGGTGGTCCGACGCGGCGCAGTAGCCGTCGTCGAGCCGGTAGATGAGTTGTGCGCCGCCGAATAGGTGGGCATCGGGTTCGACTCGCACCACGTGGTGTCCCCGATCCGCGAGTTCGGCCGCCACGCGATCGGAGAATCCGTCTTCCAGCGCCAGGGTGTAATCGGGCAGAACCTGCCACCGGGGCGCATCGGAGGCGGCCTGGGGATTCTCGCCGAGATCGAAGATGCGGTGCATCATCTGCACGTGGCCCTGGTGCTGCATGTGTCCGCCCATGACGCCGAAGGCCAGGCGCGGCGCGCCGTCCTCCGTGACGAATCCCGGAATGATCGTGTGGTAGGGGCGCTTGCCGCCGCCGACCTGGTTTGGATGCCCCGGTTCCAGGGTGAAGCCGTTGCCCCGGTTCTGCATGGCGATGCCGGTGCCGGGCACGACGATGCCGGAACCGAACCCGCGATAGTTCGATTGAATGAAGCTGACCATGCGGCCGTCCGCATCGGCGGCGGCGAGGTAGACGGTGTCATGGCCACCTGGGAGGCGGGCCGGCGGCAGCGCGGATGCGTCGCGGCGGATCGTTCCGGCGACGCGCCTGATCGACGCGGCATCGAGCAGGGCCTCGGGCGTCGCGGTCATGGATTCGGGGTCCGCGAAGTGGTCGAACGCGGCACGGATCGCGATCTTCATTGCCTCGACCTGCAGGTGCACGGACTCGACGCCGTTGGGCGGCAAATCGCCCAGGTCCCAGTGTCCCAGGATCGCCAGCGCGATCTGCGCCGCCAGTCCCTGGCCGTTGGGCGGTATCTCGTGCAACGTGACGTGACGATATGTCTGGGCGCCCGGCACCACCCATTCTGTCCGGTGCTCCGCCAGGTCCTCCATCGACATGGCGCCACCCATGGCCGAAGCATTCGCGACTGTCGCTTCCGCCAATGCGCCCCGATAGAACGCCTCTCCATGAGACTCGGCGATCTGCTCCAACGATCGGGCGACATCCGGTCGCTTTACGAGTTCCCCCGGCTGGGGTCCCGTGCCGTTGGGAGCGAAATGATCCATGAAGCCGTCGAATCCGCGATAGGTCTCGATGGCTGCCTGCCACGAACTGGCGGTGATGTGGCCGACCTGGAAACCCTCCCTTGCGTAGTGAATGGCCGAGTCGAATAGCGCCGCGAAAGGCAGCGAACCGAAGCGTTTCGACAACACCGACCAGGTATCCACGGCACCGGGAACGGTGACCGCATCCCAACCCAGGTTGGGCATTTCCCTCAACCCCGAGAAACGCTCGGCGTCCCAGGCGCGCGGCGATCGTCCTGAGCCGTTGACGCCGTGCAGCTTCTCCCCGTCGCAGACGATCGCGAAGGCATCGCTGCCGAGACCGTTCATGGTGGGCTCGACGACCGTCAGCGTGATCGCTGTAGCGAGCGCAGCATCGACAGCGTTGCCACCTCGTCGCATTGCGTCGATGCCGGCTTCGGCCGCCAGCGGTTGCGAAGTCGCGACCACGTTGCGCGCGAACACCGGCGCCCGCCTGGAGGCGTAGGGAAAGGACCAGTTGAGCATCTTGCCGGCGCGCCTTGATGAGGTCGCGCTACCTTACGGCGGGCGGCGCCGGCACCGCAAGGCGGCGCCGGCGCGAGCAGTTTCCTTCAGTCGACAGTGGTGTCGTATCGCACTCCATCCGGTACCGGTACCGCCTGGTGCACTGTGACGCCGAACTGTCCTGCGGTGGTCCCGGAGGAGTCGACGGCAACGAACGACGTGTAGTTCGAGACGAGCTGATTCTTGAGCGCGATGCGCCTGATGATGTTGCCGAGCTTGCCATGCGGGTCTCCGGCGGTCGCCTGCCGGTCGGCCAGGTCGGCGATGTTCGAGCGCGCCCAGACCTTGGCGACGGATGGACCGGCACCCTGGCCCGCAGCCTCGACCACGACGGAGCGGCGAGCACCGTCGACCGTTCCCGAGACGGTCACGGCAGCCGGTTCGCCCTCGAAACGGCCCGAGATGACGAGGGGCCTGCCGACAAACAGGTCCGGGAGGCGGCTGGGATAGACTTCGGAAACCGTCATGGTGCCCCAGTCGATCTCGATGTCGGTGAGGGCTGCATGGCTAACGCGCTCGAAGAAAGATCCCATGACGTCCTTGGCGGAGTCGTGGAGCCCGAGGTATGCGGTCACCCCGCGCCCCTCCTTCGCCATCCGTTCCAGCAGGTAGCGGTTGACGGAGGTGCCGACGCCGAAGCTGAAGATGCGGGCCGCGCCGAGCCGGCGGTGCACCTCGGCCAGGATTTCGCCCTCGTTGCCGATATACCCGTCCGTCATGAATGAGACGAAGCGGAAACGGGACGGGTCGTGGGGGAAGTCGAGGGCCGCCTTGATGCCTTCGATCATCCAGGTCCCGCCCCCGCCCATCAGGCCGTGAAGATACCTGTGCGCGGTCGCCAGGTTGGCCTTCGTCGCGGGTACCGGTGCGGTGCCGAACCGGGAGGCATTGTCCGAGAAACGGATGATCTGGAACGTGTCGTCCGGATTGAGCTGCCCGAGCGCCGTCCTGATGGCTTCCTTGGCCTGTCGCAGAGGCACGCCGGACATCGAACCGGAGCAGTCGATGACGAACACCATCTCCATCGGTCGCCGGGCGACGGTCTCGGTCTCAAGCGGCGGGATCACCATCAGCGAAAAGAACCCCTCGCCCGTCTCCGGGTCCGTATGGGTCATGAGATTCGACTTGACGTCTTCGGCGGCGACGCGGAAGTCGAGCACGAAATCGCGGTTCGGGACTGTCGTGCGCCTGGCCAGTTGGACGGTGGCCGATGTCGCGCCGTCACGTTCGACATCGATCTTGTGCGTCGACCTGAGTTCTTCGATCGAGACGCCCGCATCGATCTGTACGTTGATGGCGAGGTCATGGCCAGACCGTTCCGTGGGTTTGAGGTATTCCACTCCGGTTGCAACCGCAGCCCCGGAGTTGCCGCCGCGCGGCATCGCCGGAACAGGGTCCGCACGGCCGGGCGGGTTGAAGCGGGGACCCACCACGGTGGGGAATACGAAGGAGTACCAGCCGTCCTTGTAGGCCAGCGTGTGGAAGTAGGTGATGTCGACATCTATGGCGTTGCCGGGTTCGATGTTGGCGACTTTCTGCTCGAATATGTTGGGCCGCCGCTGGACCAGCAGGCTCGCGCGGTACCCTTGCGCTCGGGCCTCGCGGTAGATGGCCTCGGCTTCTTCCTTTTCGCGCAGGATTCCGCGGATGGTCCGCTCTCCGATGACCATGAGGAACTCGGTGACCGCGGCCATTTCGGGCAACGGAAAGAGGTAGATCGCCTCGATCTTGGTGTCGAACGGGTTGGCGAACTGCTGCTTGACGTTGACCGTACCGATGTGGCCGGCGACGGAGGCATCGACGGCTGTATGTTGCAGGGGCAGCGGGACCTGGTGCGTGCCGCCGTCGTCCGCTTCGGACCGGACATTCGCCACCATCGACCCGGAACCGGGCCGAGCGGTGCCGTCGTCCGCTTCGGACCGGACGTCCGTCAGCTCGGACTTGGAACCGGGCTGCGCGGCGCGGTTGTCCTCTTCGGACGCAACGATCGTGGCAGGGGAGTGAAAGAGCTTGGTGTCGACATAGGTGGTCGACGCCTCGATGGCGGATTCCCTCGGGAGACCAGCTTCCGGATCGGGTTTCGCGATGACCCAGATCTCGTCTGTCGTTATTCGGTCTACGGCTTCGGTCGACGCTGGCGGTAACGACGTTGAGTGTGCCGCCGGCGGCTCTACCGGTTCCAGCTCCGTCGGGGACGCGCACGACACCAGCCACGCGATGCCGATCAGGACGGTTGTCGCGGAGATCGCGCACCGGATCTGTCTGTTCATGGGGATCCCTCCTGGGGGTTTGTGTTGGCTTCTGCGAGTGAAATGGACGCATCGATCGTTTTTCCGTCCGGTGCCGTCGCCGTGACCAGGCGTAGCTCGAAATCGGGCTCGCCCCGCACCATCAGGTGCAACGTGGTGAGACGAAAGCGGCCGACCGGCAATAGTTCCTCGTCGGCCAGGGAGTAGTCGGCGACCACGATTCTCGACGTGTCACCCCGGGCGACGGCCGCGCGGTCGTAATAGGGCGCCCGCGGAAACGCGGGGTGACCGCCGTTCTCCACACCGACCACTTTCGTGGCGGCTTCGCGATCCTCCAGTTCGAACTGCCATGCGGCGACGGGTTGGGGGCTGTCGAGCTGGACTTCCAGCGGGATGAACCGGGTGTTTCGCGCGCCCTCCGCCCACGCAACGCCGGGGAACGGGGTTAACAGGGCCAGGGTCAGGACAAGCTTCTTCACGGCGCATCGTTCCCGTCGAGCGATACCAGGCGAAAGGCGAAGGCATCGAGAGTCTCCTGGTCGACGGCCTGCCCCGCGCGCGCAAGGGCCAGGACGTCGGCGATGTCGACTGTGCCGGAACCATCCACGTCCGCGTGGATGGATGTGCCGACCTCGTCGTCAAGGAGGTTCGTTGTGAACAGCCCCACTAGAAGAACGCAGGCCGCGGCCGCGGCCCAGACAGGTTGACGCCACCGTTGGACCTTGCGGGATGAGAAGTGGGCGCGCGCCATGCCGGAAAGGGCATGGTCGACTCGGGACGTGATGACTGCGGGGGCCTGATCGCGACGCCTGAGTTCGGCGATCACGGCGGCCGGCAACTGGTCTTCGTTTTCGTTCGTGTCTGTCATGGGGGTTTCTCTTGCTCATGTAACGCTCGGGACGGGCAAAAGGTTCATTCAATCGAAAAAATCCTTCAGCACGGGGGAAGACCTGAGGTTTGCGATGCCGTGGTGAAGCCGGGACTTGACGGTGCCCTCGGGTATGCCGAGGGCTTCCGAGACTTCCCGGATCGACATCCCGTCGACGAATCGAAGCGTTATCGCCTCACGCTGCCCCCGCGGCAGATCAGCCAGAAGTCTGCCGATGTCATCATCTTCCAGAGCGGGTCGTTCGGTGAGTTGGTCCGGCGTGATGCCTTCGGCAACGGGAAACCGGCCGGCCCTGCGAACTGCTGAAATCGCCGTGTTCCTGGCAATGGGATACAGCAGCGTCGTCAGCTTCGCTGTCAGCGTGATCCCATCTCCGGTAGGCGGGAACCTGCGCAGCAACTGAAGGAAGGTGTCCTGCAGCACGTCGAGCGCGGTGTCGACATCCGGCGCGAAGCGCAGCGCGACACGAAGAACGAAGTCCTTGTGTCGCAGGTAGAGCGCCTCGAACGCATCCTCGGCGGCGCGGGGATTCCCCTGATTGCAGGTTCGTACCAGCGCTTCATCGGTGCGGGGATCGCGCGGTCCGCGCCTGGGCATGATGGGACTCACTTGAGGCGGCACGTCCACGCCGGCTTCCTGCGCATCGACCGTGAAGGCGGGTCATTGGCGTGCGGGCAATTCCCTGTACCTTACGGCGGCAGGCGCCGCGGCCGCAAGGCGGAGTTCGCGGCGCCCCGGGGAGCGAGTCTCACCCTCCCTGCAACTTGAACAGGATCAGGTTGCGGACGCCCGACACCTCCATCCGCTCACCGTTGGCCACCCTTGGCTTGTACTTGAATTTGAGCGCGGCCTGAATCGCGGACCGATCGAAGATTCCGGGAGGGCTGGCCTCGATGACCACGGGGTCGCGCACCGCGCCTGAGGTCGTGACCACGAACTCGAGCAGGACGTACCCCTCGATACCCCGCTGCTGGGCACGCCGGGGATAGACCGGCTTCACCTTGACGATCGGCAGGTAGTCCCCGTCAGCCACGAATCCGGGACGAATTGGCCCATCTCGGCCGGGCGGGACCGGCTCGGGGCCGATCTCGAAGCCCCTCTTGCCGAACTCGTCATATTCGACCTTTGGCCGCTCCGGCGGCATTTCTTCGGGCGTGGGCGGCGGCTTCGGCGGGTCGCGCGGCGGTGGGATCGTGACTTCCTCCTCCAGCCGGACGAACGAGAGGATGTCCCCCTTTCCCGGGTCGGTGAACGGGTTGGTATCGCTCTTGATCAGCGCCTGCATAAGCAGAAACAGGAGCAGCGTGGTCACCAGTCCGACGGCCACGCTGACCGCGAATCGTGCCATGTGCGTGGTGTCCAGAACGTCCTGGCGGCAAATGATCGCGAGTGCCGGTGACCCCTGCAGGGTAGATCGTAGATTGATCACGGTGGTTCCTCGTTCGGGCTGACTACATTGATTGCAAACGGACTGGTCCCGAAGAAGGGGTTAACTCCGGCTGATATTTGGGTGGGAGACCGTAACCCCTCATGGCCTGTTCGGACGTTGATTGGAACGGACGGGGGTCGAAAAAGGGGTTACCTTCTACGTGACTGCGTGCGACGGGGCGCCCGGCATTGGCTGAATTCTCGGACGACTACCTGATGGGTCGCTTCGCCGCAGGCGACTACGCGGCGTTCGAGAGGTTGTACGGCCGACACAAGGATGCGGTCTACCGTTATTTTCTGCGGGCCACCGATCCGGCAAACGCGGCGGACGGCCACCAGGAAACCTGGTCGCGCATCGTGGCGAAACGCCGTGAGTACCGTGGCAGGGGTAACTTTCGCGCGTACCTCTTCACTATCGCGCACAACGTGCTGATCGATCAGTTTCGCCGTCAACCGCGGGAGATGGCCTCCGACGTGGAGGCGGTCGCCGATGGATCGCCGGAACGCGACGCCGCCAACCTGGAGGCGACGGAACGTCTGAACTCGCTGATCGCCGCCTTGCCTAATGCACAAAGGGAAGCACTGATCATGCACAAGGAAGCCGGGCTGACGCTCAGGGAGATAGCGCGCGTGACCGGTGTCACGGAGGAGGGCGTCAAGAGCCGCCTGCGGTATGCCATGGCGAAACTGAGGCGGGGGATGCGGGACTATGTCTGACGACTGGTTCGACAAGACCTATCGATCGGAGGGGACGCCCCCGGCGGACCTCGACGAGAGGATTCTCAAGCGCGCCCGCCGGGCGACGCGCCGGTGGGCCGGTTCGCTCGTGGCGGCCGGCATTTTCACCGTTGCCGTCGCGCTGATCCTCGCAATCGTGCTGACCAGCATCGAACTCGACGTGCCGCCAACGGAGCGCTCGACCCCGCCTGACGTGGAATCTCCTTCTCGGGCCGAGACGGACTGCGCACGGTCCCTGGAACTGATCGGCCCCTTTGGTGGGCCGGGACGACAGGATCGCGCGGAGATCTGCCTCACCGCCGACCTGCTTCGCGCGGATTTCTCCTGGGACGGCGAGGGGCCCTGTCCGTCGCGCCTGGAGGTCGAGGCATCGGCGGACACGCCGGTCCTGCTCGAAGACGGTGACCTCGTCATTGGATCGACATCGTACCGGTGCGCCGACGGGAAGTGGGTGCGGCGATAGCGGCGTGTGAGGACAAATCCCCAAGCGGCCCGCGAAGGGAGTAAAATACCGATTTGCGCCACCGCGAGGGATGATTTGGCCGAGACTCGCACCACCGCGTTGCCCGTGCGCGAAATCGCGCTCGTTCTACTGCTGGCGCTGGCCGTCTACGTCTTCCTCGCCATCGCGTCCTACTCGGAGCACGACCCGGCCTGGAGCTTCTCCGGCACCGATCTCGCCGTATCCAATCTCGTCGGCAAGAGCGGGGCGTTCGTGGCGGACATCATCCTGGTCCTGTTCGGGCGCATCTCCTACCTGTTGCCGCTGGCGCTGGTGGTCGCCGGCGTCAAGATCCTGCGACCCGCGTCCGAAACCTGGACGTGGCCGCTGTTCGGCATCCGGTTCTGCGGTTGGCTGGCCGTGGTGGTGTCGGCCTGTGTCCTGGCGCGCCTGCATGTCGAGCCGACGACGGTGCTGCGCGCGGGCCCGGGCGGCATCATCGGCGACGGGCTGGCTTCGATGGGCCTGCCGGTATTGGGTTGGGTCGGCCTCACGCTGATCGCGGTGGCCATGTTGCTTATCGGAGCGCAGGCTGCCCTCGGATACTCGTGGGTCGTCGTTGTCGAGGAGACGGGCAAGGGTGTGCACAGGGTGGCGAACCTGGTCGTAAAGGCAGTCGACTCGGCGACACGGATGGTACGTTCGTTGTGGCAAAAGGCGCTGGCGGGCAAGCCCGAGGCCGGACGCGTTGCGACAGCGCCGAAGAGGCGATCGACGCGTCCCGCGCCTGTCGCCGGCGGGTCGAGGACGCGGAGCGCGGCGCCTGGGGCGGCCGCGGTACCGCCGACCGTCGACACGCCGCCCGCGGCGGCCGAGACCCGGAAACCCGCGGGGGAGATGCCGGACCTGGACCTGCTGGACCGGGAGGAGGCTGCCGGCCGCGGCGGGTTCTCGGAACAGAACATCGAGGACATGTCGCGCCTGCTCGAGACCAAGCTCGCCGACTTCGGCATCGAGGCGACGGTCGAATCGGTCCAGCCCGGTCCGGTCGTGACGCGATTCGAAGTGCAGCCCGCCGCCGGCGTTAAGGTGAGCCGCATCACCGCCCTGGCCAAGGACCTGGCGCGTTCCCTCGCCGTCATCAGCGTGCGGATCGTCGAGGTCATTCCGGGCAAGACGGTGGTCGGCATCGAGATACCGAACCAGCATCGCGAGACCGTGCGCCTGCGCGAGGTGTTGGCTTCGAACGTCTACCAGCACGCGGATTCGCCGCTGACCCTGGCGCTGGGCAAGGACATATCGGGCGAGAGCGTCATCGCCGACATCTCCAGGATGCCGCACCTGCTCATTGCCGGCACCACCGGGTCGGGCAAGTCCGTGGGCGTCAACGCCATGCTGCTGTCCATGCTGTACAAGGCGACGCCGGAGGAGCTGCGCCTGATCCTGGTCGACCCGAAGATGCTGGAACTCTCGGTCTACGAGGGTATCCCGCACCTGCTCACGCCGGTCGTGACGGACATGAAGGACGCCGCGACGGCGCTCAACTGGTGCGTCGAGGAGATGGAGCGCCGCTATCGGCTGATGTCTGCCCTGGGGGTGCGAAGCCTTGAAGGCTACAACCGGCGGATCGAGGAGGGCGAGCAGACAGGCAGGCCCGTACCCGACCCGCTTTGGCCGGAGGACGCGGAGGAGGAGGCGCCGCCGCTGTCGAAAGAGCCGGTCATCGTGGTCGTCATCGACGAGTTCGCGGACCTGATGATGATCGTCGGCAAGAAGGTCGATCAACTCATCGCCCGCGTGGCGCAGAAGGCGCGGGCGGCGGGGATTCACCTGGTGCTCGCCACCCAGCGCCCTTCGGTGGATGTCATTACCGGACTCATCAAGGCGAACATTCCGGCGCGCATGAGCTACCAGGTCTCAAGCCGCGTCGATTCGCGCACGATCCTCGACCAGGGCGGCGCGGAGCAGTTGCTGGGCTACGGCGACATGCTGTTCCTGCCGCCGGGCACCAGCATACCGGTGCGCGTGCACGGCGCGTTCGTGTCGGACGAGGAGGTGCACTCGGTCGTCGCGGACTGGAAGGAGCGCGGCTCGCCGGATTTCCGCACGGAGGTGCTCCAAACGATTGCGGGCGGCCCGCTTGCTGTCGCCGGCGACAACGATCCGGAGCAGTCGGACGAGCTTTACGACGAGGCCGTGGCACACGTGATCGAGACCCGCCGGGCTTCGATCTCGGCGGTGCAGCGCAAGCTCCGGATCGGCTACAACCGCGCCGCCCGGATGATCGAGGCGATGGAGGCGGCCGGCGTGGTCAGCGCGATGGACACCAACGGCAGCCGCCAGGTCCTCGTCCCGGACAGTGGCGAGATGCGCTGACGCGTGCTCAATACCGGGTTGACCGCAATCGTCGCGGTGGCCGTCGCCGCGCCCACCTCCGATTCCGCCGCGTTGCGCGAATTGATCGCGCCCATGCGGGAATACGCCGCGCAGTTCGAGCAGGTGGTCGTCGATGGGCGCGGGCGGGCGCTGCAGACGGCGAGCGGCACGATGCGGCTGCAACGACCGGGACGGTTTCGCTGGGAGGTGGTCGAGCCCTACAGCCAGCTAGTCGTCACCGATGGCACGACGGTCTACGTGTTCGATGCCGACCTCGCACAGGTCACGGTCCAGCCGCTCGACGAGACCCTCCAGGGCACACCCGCCCGCCTGCTAATCGGCTCGATGGATGCCCTGGAATCGGCGTTCACGGTCGTTCGGGAGGACGACAACGTGTTTACCCTGCATCCTCGAGATGAAGAAGCACTCTACCAGCGGATCCAGCTCGCCTTCGCGCCGCAGCCGGCGGACCGTGGCGACGAAATCGCGAAACCCGGCGCGCTCCTGGTCGGCATCGTGATCGTCGATCATCTCGACCAGGAAACCCGCGTCGCGTTCAGGAACCCGACGTTGCACCCCGCGCCGGCACCGGGCCTGTTTGACTTTCAGATTCCCGATGATGTCGATGTGATCGGCGATGCCCCCGCGCGAAGTTCCACTCGCTGACGCGCCGCTCGCGGCGCGCATGCGGCCCACGCGTCTCGACGAGTTCGTTGGCCAGGCGCACCTGCTGGCGCCCGGCCGCCCGCTGGCGCGCCTCGCGGCCTCGCGCCGGGTCGCATCCATGATCCTGTGGGGTCCTCCCGGAACCGGCAAGACGACGCTGGCCCGGATACTGGCGGATGCCGCCGGCGCGCGCTGGACGAGCCTCTCCGCGGTGCTTGCCGGCGTGCGCGATGTGCGGGCGGCCATCGCCGACGCCGGGGCATACCCGGACGCCACGACGGTGCTCTTCATCGACGAGGTGCATCGGTTCAACAAGGCGCAGCAGGATGCCTTCCTGCCGCACGTGGAGCAGGGGACCATCGTCTTCATCGGCGCGACAACGGAGAACCCCTCGTTCGAGGTCAATTCGGCGCTGCTTTCGCGCACGCGAGTCTACGTCCTGAAGCCGCTTGGGACCGAAGATCTCGAGACCCTGGCGCGCCGCGCTATGGCGCGCGAATTCGATGACCTTGAGATCGAGCCGGACGCGTTTCGGAGCCTGATCGCGAATGGCGACGGTGATGCCCGCCGTGTGCTCAATACCCTGGAGATCGCCGCGCAGCTCGGCGACGGCACCATCACCGCGGAGCACGTGGAGTTCGCCGGCGGCCAGAGCTACCGCGGATTCGACAAGCGTGGCGATGCCTTCTACGACCAGATTTCGGCGCTGCACAAGGCCGTGCGCGGAAGTTCGCCGGATGCCGCGCTGTATTGGCTCGCGCGCATGCTCGACGGCGGTTGCGACCCCCTCTACGTCGCGCGGCGCGTGGCGCGCATGGCGACCGAGGACATCGGCACGGCGGACCCGCGCGCGCTGCAGCTCGCGCTCGCGGCATGGGACGCCTATCACCGCCTGGGGTCGCCCGAAGGCGAACTGGCGCTGGCGCAGGCGGTCGTCTACCTCGCCTGCCTGCCGAAGAGCAACGCGGTGGAGGAAGCGCTCGCCGCAGCGCGGAATTTCGTCGCGACACACCCGAGCTACCCGGTCCCGGCGCGGTTCCGCAACGCGCCGACCCGGCTCGCGGCCGAACTCGGCCACGGCAAGGGGTACCGCTACGCGCACGACGAACCGGACGCGTACGCCGCCGGTGAGCGCTATTTCCCGGACGAGATGGAGGACGTGCGTTTCTATCGGCCGCGCAAGCGCGGCATCGAGGCAAAAATCGCCGACAGATTGGCTACACTGCGCGAGCTGGATCATTCGCGGACGGTGCGCCGGGACGCGGCTGGAGAGAAGAACACGACGTCGGGCTCGACCGGGTCGAGCGAAGAATAAATGCTGGATCGCAATTACCTGCGCCGCCACGCGGCCGAAGTGCGGGATGCCCTCAAGGTGCGGGGGTTCGACTTCGACCTCGACCGCTATACCGCGCTCGAGGCGGATCGCAAGGCCCTGCAGGAAGAAACCGAGACCCTGCAGGCGGAGCGCAATGCCAGGTCGAAGGCCATCGGCGTGGCCAAGGCGAGGGGAGAGGACATCGCGCCCCTCATTGCCGAAGTGGGAGATCTCGGCCGCCGCCTCGACGAGGCGCGCGCGCGTTTCGAGACGCTGCGCGTGGAACTCGACGGTTTCCTCGAAGGCATACCGAACCTGCCCGATGCTTCCGTCCCCCCGGGAGACGACGAGGACGACAACCTCGAGATCCGTTCCCGGGGCGATCGCACGATCTTCGACTTCCAGCCCCGGGATCATGTCGACCTCGCGGGAACGGCGCTGGACTTTGCCGCGGCCGCGAAAATCTCGGGCTCACGGTTCTCGATCATGTACGGCGACCTGTCCCGGCTGCACCGGGCGCTGGCGTCGTTCATGCTCGACGTGCATACGCGCGAGCACGGCTACGAGGAACTCTACGTCCCGTACATCGTCAACGCGGACGCGCTGCAAGGCACCGGCCAACTGCCCAAGTTCGAGGTCGAGCAGTTCGGCGTCCGTGGCGACGAGAACTACTACCTCATCCCCACCGCCGAAGTGCCCGTCACCAACGTGGTCCGCGACACGATCCTGTCCGCCGACGCACTGCCGTTGCGCTACGTGTCGCACACGCCCTGCTTTCGCCGCGAGGCGGGCACCTACGGCAAGGACACGCGGGGCATGATCCGCCTGCACCAGTTCGACAAGGTGGAACTCGTGCAGGTCGTAGAGCCGGAGCGTTCGTGGGATGCGCACGAGGAACTCACATCCCACGCCGAGACGATCCTCGAGCGGCTGGAGCTGCCGTATCGGGCGGTGGTGCTCTGCGGCGGCGATCTCGGCTTCGCCTCCGCCAAGACCATCGATCTCGAAGTCTGGCTGCCGGGACAGGGCCGGTACCGGGAAATATCCTCGTGCAGCAACTACCTCGACTTCCAGGCGCGCCGCATGATGGCGCGCTATCGCGCGGGAGACGGCACGGCGTTCGTGCATACGCTGAACGGCTCCGGCCTGGCGGTGGGGCGGACCCTCATCGCCGTGCTGGAGAATCACCAGCAGGCGGATGGCACCGTGCGCGTGCCGGAAGCCCTGCGACCGTACATGGGCGGAGACACGAGGCTGCGGTTCGGCCAACCGTGAAACGGCTGCCGCTGTTCCTGGACCTTTCGGACCAGCCCTGCCTCGTCATCGGCGGCGGCGAGGTGGCCGCGCGAAAGATCCGGTCGCTGGTCGATGTCGGCGCGCTGGTCACGATCGTCGCGCCGGCGCTCTGCGATGACGTCGCTGAACTTGCCGAACGGCACGACCTCGAGGTCGAGTTGCGCGAATTCGAGTCGAAGGATATCCGGGGACGGCTGCTCGTCATTGCGGCGACGGGAGTCCCCGACGTCGATCGCCGGGCTTTCGCCGCCTGCCGGGAACGGCGCGTGCTGATCAATACGGTCGACGATCCGGCGCTTTGCACGGCGATCTTTCCGAGCATTGTGGACCGCTCCCCGGTAACCGTCGCGGTTTCGACCGGCGGCGCATCGCCCACGCTTGCACGACGCATCCGGGAACAGATCGAAACGCTGCTTCCGGCCGCCACCGGAAGGCTTGCGGAGTTCCTGGGCAGACGTCGCGCGGGCGTGCGGGAAGCGGTACCCGACATCGACGCGCGGCGCCGTTTGTGGGAGTCGGCCCTGGACGGCAATGTCCCCACACTCATCGGCAACGGCGACGAAGCCGCGGCGGACAGCGAACTCGAACGGCTCATCGCGGCAGACGCCCCCGAAGGGTTTG
The DNA here is from genome assembly GCA_965203615.1 of Candidatus Azotimanducaceae bacterium. Taxonomy (GTDB): domain Bacteria; phylum Pseudomonadota; class Gammaproteobacteria; order Pseudomonadales; family Azotimanducaceae; genus VXNE01. The sequence goes on along the minus strand of OZ241900.1, from coordinate 352,467 downwards.
TGTCGCTGGTGGGCGCCGGTCCCGGCGATCCCGACCTTCTTACGCTGAAAGCGCTGCGCGCGCTGCAACGGGCGGACGTCATCTACTACGACAACCTCGTTTCTCCGGCGGTACTGGAATTGAGCCGCCGGGACGCCAGGCGCGTCTACGTCGGCAAGCGCCGCGCCTTCGCCGGCACGCGGCAGGCGGACATCAACGCGCTCCTGCTTGCCGACGCGAAACGGGGACTGCGGGTTGCCCGCCTCAAGGGCGGGGACCCCTTCATCTTCGGTCGCGGCGGGGAGGAGATCGAGACTCTGCGCCGACACGGCGTCGAGTTCGAGGTCATTCCCGGCATTACCGCGGCACTCGGTTGCGCGGCGTACGCGGGAATACCGCTGACCCATCGCGACTGGGCGCAGTCGGTCCGTTTCGTTACCGGCCACCTCAGGGACGATGTCGTCAACCTCGACTGGCCGGAACTGGCGAAGCCGGACCAGACGCTGGTGGTCTACATGGGACTGGTCGGTCTGCGGCAACTCTCGGTGCAACTCATCGAGCACGGCATGGACCCCGAGACGCCGGCGGCGACCATATCCAGGGGGACGCTCGAAGACCAGGCGGTTGTGGCGGCAGCCATATCGGGACTCGCGCAGGCGGTGGAGGAGGCCGGCCTTCCAGGGCCGACGACGACGATCATCGGCCGGGTGGTCGACCTCAGGACGCAACTCGGCCAGTCCCGATAACGCCATGCATCATATTGGAAAGTCCGCTTATTCAGCGGACATTTCGGTATGGCTCTGTGGTTTGGAGCGCACCGACATCGGGTGGCAGGCGTCGAGTGACGCGTCGAGGCGGCATGCAGGATGCCGGTCGAACGCGCGCTATACGTCGCAGTTCGTCGGGCGCGGCAGTCCGCCGATCTTGGCGATGAGCTTGGCCGGATTGCCGGGGAACAGCCGCATCAGGGCAATGCTCGACCCGTATTCTTCGCCGAGCCGCAGACGCGCGAGTTTCACCAGCGGCCGCATGGCGGGCGCCACGCCCGTCTCGGCATGGAACGCGCGCACCATGCGGATCACGCGCCAGTGCTTCGGGGTCAGTGTGACGCCGGCGCGGTCCGCGAGTTCCCGGGCAAGACCTTCGGACCATTCGGACAGGTCCTTGAGGTAACCGTCCCGGTCCAGCCCCGGCACGGTCACGTCCATGTGACGCTCGCATCGTGGCTGACCACCAGGTCCACGAAACGGTCGTAGCCGACGGCCACGACGGGCGATTCGATACGAACGCCGCGCGCGGCCGCGTCGTCTTCGAGGGCGACGACAGCGGCTCGCGTTTTCTGCGCGTCGGTCGCCGCATAGACGCCGTCGGCGAAGAGCAGCACGGCATCGTCCGGGCCGACATAGCGCAGGCAGGCGTCGAGGCCGCTCGCCCGGCCAACCAGGTGCACCAGGGACATGTCAGTCCGTGACCACGACGTCGGCGGCGTGCAGCAGGGCTGCCACCTCGTCGTCTTCGACGATGCGTGTGTTGACGGCAAGGTCGTCAGGGTCGATGGCGCGTGCGGCGAGACTCCCGGCGTGCGCGAATAGCTCGTCGACATCGTAGGCGGGAAGCGCGCCCAGCGCCTTCGCCGTGTCCTTTCGGTCGACGAGGGACGCGTCCTGTGACCCCGCAAGCTGCCGCACGCCGTCGTCGAGGAACAGCACGCGCGCGGGTTGTTCGAAGACGCCGGAGACGAGCATCATGTCGATCATCTCGTTGGCGAGCGCTCCCGGCGGTTTGCGCACGAGGTAGAGGACGCTACGCACTGAAGGTCACCGTTCGGTCGCCTTCCAGCATCCCCTCGACCATCTGTCCCAGGCCGACGATCTCGAAGCCTTCGCGCAGGTTGGCACCGCCAAGCTCGTACTGTTCCGCCTCGTTCTCGTCGACGATGCCGCGGCGCAGCGATGCCGCGACGCAGACCGTCAGGTCGACATCGTGGGCCCGGGCAAAGTCGATCCATTGTGCGGCGACATCGGCTTCGTCCCGGGGCGGGCTGGCGAACGCGTTCGCGATATACACGCCGTCGTTGTAGAAGAATGCGCGGTGGATATGGTGTCCCGACGCAACGGCAGCCCGCGCGAATCTCAAGGCCGAGCGCGGCGCGTCCGAAGCGAAGGGGGCACCCTGAATCAGGAGCGTAATGCGCATCCGGTGAGGCTCGCCATCACACAAAGTTGGCCCCGTATCATAGTGCAACCGGCCGCCTCAATTCCCGGGAAGGCGGAATCCCGGCAGCGGTCCGCTAGTTCCCTCCGACGGGCTCCGCCGCCGACGCTGATTGTCCGTTCTCTGCGGCTTCTCTCGCCGCCAGGATCGCCGCCAGCCGCCAGCCCGGCCACCGATTCCGCGTGATCTCGGTCCGAATCGTCACGGTGAACTCCAGCGTAGCGCTCAACCCATCGCTATCCGTGGCCCGTACGGTGATCGTAGCTGTTCCGTCGGTGTCTCCAACGGACGTGATCGTTGCGGTCTCGCCCTTCACCGTGACCGTCGCGATGCTCGGATCGCTTGAGGTCGCGACGTACTCGAGAGCGGCACTGTCGATGTCCGAGAAGTAACGCGGCAGGCGCAATGTTACGGTGTCTCCGTCTGCGCCGGCCTCCTGGTCCGCTACCTGCTCGGAAACCATCGGCCTGGTGTCGAACAGCCGCAGCGGATCGCTGGCGGCCCCGATCAGACCCCGGAAGCAGAACTCGCCCGCGCACCGGCGGGTGGGGAGATCGGGCGGCCCAAGGGTGACCCAGACCGGCGATTCGCCGTCTCGCGTGATGACAACAGCCTGCGCGCTGCTGGAGTCTCCTGTCTCTATCAGCAGCATCGGACCATCTGCGGTGCCGCCTGTGACCGACAGCGCCACGTTCATGTCGAAGGGCGCGCCCGTCGCCGTCTCGGCGGCAACGCGCGAGATGCGGTGCCCATCGGCCACCGGAACGCCCCGTGTCACCGGGTCCGCAGCCAGCGGAAACGGTGCGCCGGGATTGTCGTGGAGCCATACCCATCGCATTCGGCTGAGTCCTGCGAACAGGCCTTTCGGAAGCGCGGTCAGTTCGTTGCCCTGAAAACGCAGCGTCCGCAGCAGGGGAAGCCCATTGAATATCCCCCGGGGGAGCCTGGCCAGCCGGTTGTCTGCGAAATCCAGCACCTGCAGGCTCGACAACCCCGCGAAGGTACGAGTCGGCAACACGGACAGCCGGTTGTTGTTGAAATAGAGCCTGGCGAGGCTGGACAGGCCGTCGAGGGCGCGACTGGGGATGGCGGTGATCGCATTTGCGTGGAGGTCCAGCTCGACGAGGTTGGCCAGTCCCTCGAAGGCCCCGTCGGGTAGCGCCTTCAGTTGGTTGTGATAGACATGCAGTTCCTCGACGCTGGCCAGGTCGCTGAATGCGCCATCCGGAAGAGATCGCAGGCGGTTGTCGTGAATGTGCAGTCTCTCGAGAGCGATCAGTCCGTCGAACACGCCATCGGGAAGGGACGATAATCGGTTGCCGTGAAGGTCCAGTTCCCGCAGGTCTGCAAGGTCTGCGAATATACCCTCCGGCAGCGCGGTCAGCCGGTTGCCGTGAAGGTGCAGCGTCCCCAGTTCGGTCAGGCCAGCGAAGATTCCGCTGGGCAATCGCACCAACTGGTTGTCCTGCAGGAGCAGGGAGCGCAGGCCGACGCTGTCTTCGAATGCGGCTTGCGGCAGCCTGGCGAGCCGGTTCCCGTATATTCTCAGTTGCTCGAGGCTGGCCAGACCACTGAAGGCGCCGTCCGGCAACTGCGTTAGCCGGTTGTTCTCCAGGCTCAGTATCTCCAGGTTGACGAGCCCGTCGAGAATCCCTTCGGGCAGCGATGGCAGCCGGTTATTGAAGATGTATAGGCCCCGGAGCCTGGACAGCCCATCGAAAAGACCGTGGGGCAATACCGTCAACTCGTTGCCGGCGAAATAGAGCCACTGCAGGTTGGTGAGCCCTTCGAAGGTGTCGCTACGCAAATGCGTGAGTTGATTGCCGCCGAAAAAGAGCCGTTCGAGGGCGGGGAGGCCATCAAACAGTCCCGCATCAAGTTCCGTGAGCCTGTTGTTTCCGAGCAGCAGGAACACGAGGCTCGTCAAGCCATTGAATGTGCCCGCCGGCAGCGAGACCAGTTCGTTGTTGTTGATCCATAACTGCTGCAGGTTGGTGAGGCCGTCGAAAAGACCTTCCGGTAGCGAGGTAAGCTGGTTGTGCGGAAAGTTCAACTCCTCCAGGCCCGACAGGCCGTCGAAATCCCCGGCCTTGAGCGCGCTGATTCCGCTAGCCGAAAGTTCCAGGACCTTTATCGAAGCCAGGTTCTCGCCGGTAATGTCCTCGCAATCCAGATCGCGGAAGATCTCGAGAATCTTGTCTCGGACCTGGGGCGTGCGCTCGCAGATGCCGTCTGCGGCCTGCGCATTGGCTGCGACGGCCCCGAAACACAATAGCGGGCCGACGATCCCCGTACGGGCGAGTTTCCGAATGTTCACTCTCAGAATCAGGCCGCAATCGACGCCAACAAAAAGGAGAAAGAGTCTCGCATACCAACCCAACTTATTGAATATACGATAGAAGATTACGAAGAATCCTCCTCGTGCGCTCCGGCTCCGCCCGACGGCCACGGAATCTCCACGTCCTGCAACTGTTGGAGCCTTTGAACATGCCGGTTGATGTGAGTTCGTTTGTGGATGGACGGATACTACTCCGATCCGCGCTCACGCCCGATCACGGGGCCTTTGCGTAGCTGCCGTTCGACGGCGTCGGTGATGAACTCCTCAAGGTGATGACCTGGACGGCGGCGAAAGCCCTGGCGCGCCGGAAAGTGACGTCGGGTAGTTTGATCGTCGTCTTCATCGTTCCCTTCCCCGAAGTGGCCGTCACGGTGCCCGTCGAACTGGAGACGAGCGAATTCGGCGTCGGGGTCAGCCTGATCTGGCGGCTCTGAGCGTCGGCCGTCCGGGGACCCTTAAGTCGTCGGACTGGAACGAATCACTCTGACCACGACCGGAGTTCCCGCCGCCAGCGCAAGGACGAACAGGACCCCGGAGCGGAGGACCTCACCGTAAACGGCGCTGCCGGCGGCGAATAGCAGCGCGTAGATGGCGATGCAGCCGAGCAGCACGTTCAGCAACGACCTGGTAATTGGACCCTCCGTTTCCGCTGGCGCCTCCTGCCCAAGGCTCTCGCGCACGGGTTTCCATCCTGGACCGCCGGTGTCACGGCCGGCGCGGCGGCGCAGCGCCAGCCGGATCGCGAGGCAAGCGACCAGAAAGCCCGCAATAATGACCCGGTCGTACCAGAGAAGAATCATCTCGTTGCTTCCGGCCCGCGTGAACTCGGGACGGATGCTAGATTAGTCCCGCAATGTTCACGACCCTTGTCGATGCCGCAACGCTTTTGTCCCGGGGAGGGGAGCCGGGGTGGGTCGCCATGGACTGCCGCGCCGCACTCGGCGATCCGGTTTACGGCCTGACCGCTTACCGGGAAGGGCACATCCCCGGCGCGCGTTACGCGGACCTCGACCGGGACCTTGCCGGACCGCCGGGGAAGCGGGGCCGCCATCCGCTGCCGGACCGGAATGTGCTGGCGGGGCGATTCGCCGCCTGGGGCATCCGGCAGGGCGATCAACTGGTCGCCTACGACGATGCCGGCGGCCAGTTCGCGTGCCGCTTCTGGTGGCTCGCGCGCTGGCTCGGGGTCGAGTCGTGCGCGGTCCTGGACGGGGGCCTTGCCGCTTATCTTGACGCGGGAGGAGCGGTCACCCGCGACGTGCCGGAGGTCGAGCCGTCTGCGTTTCGGCCGCGTTCGCCGCTGATACGCCTGGTCGAAGCGGACGACATCGTTGCGGACCGCGCATCGCTGACGCTGATCGATGCCCGCGCCGAAGCGCGATTCCTGGGCGAGGAAGAACCCATCGACCGGATCGCCGGCCACATTCCCGGCGCGCTCTCATATCCCTGCGCGGACAACCTTGACTCCCGGGGCCGCTTCCGCCGCGATGTGTCGCGCTTCCGGGGGCTCGCGGAACGCGATGTCGTGAGCTACTGCGGTTCCGGCGTCACGGCGACGCACAACATCCTCGCCATGGTCGACGCGGGCCTGCCGGAACCCGCGTTGTATCCGGGTTCGTGGAGCGAGTGGATCGAGGATCCGAGCCGGCCTCGCGCGCCCTGATACGGCCGTCAGGCCGGTTGCGGCAGTGTCGGGTCCCTGAACTGCAGCGCGAAGTCGGTGCCGCCTTCCTGGCAATTGCGTACCGAGACATCGCCGTGGTGGGCCGTCATGACCGCGCGGACGATGGCGAGCCCCAGGCCGTGTCCGAGGCGGTTGGGGGGACTCTTCGCGAAGGGTTCGAAGATCCGTTCGAGTTCGGCGGACGGTATGCCGGGACCGTGGTCGCTGACGGTGATCCGCCCGGTGCCGTCGACGGTGACCTTGAGGGTGTCGCCGGGTTTGCTGAACGAAATGGCATTGTCCACGAGATTGGCGATCGCGACTTCCACCAGCCCCCGGTGGCCATTGACGATGAGGGACGCCGGTTCGCTGTCCAGTTCGATGTCGACCTGGCGGCCGACGCTGACCGGCGCGCGGCTCGCGACGACTTCCCGCGCGGCGGCGACCAGGTCGACCTGGTCGGGCAGGTCGCGGCTGTTGCGGATCTGCATGAGCCGCAGGAGTTGATCGACGAGGGTCGCCATGCGGCGCACATCGTCGCGAAGCACGGTCTTGGCATCGGACTCGGGCAGTTCCTCGAGGCGGGTGCGCAGCACCGTCATCGGCGTCCTCAGTTCGTGCGCGGCGGTGGCGAGAAACATCTCCTGCTCCTGTTGCACCGCTTCTACGCGCCGGATCATCTCGTTAATCGCGCGGACCAGGGAGGCGACCTCCGAAGGCAGTCCCTCCTCGGGCATCAGCGCCTGTTCGCCCTTGCGCGTATCGAAAGAGTCGGCGGCGCGGGTCAGGGTTCGCAGCGAGCGAACGGCCAGCAACAGCACGACCAATGCGATCAGCAGCACGCCGCCGCCCGCGATCAACGGATCCCTGCCGACCCACCACAACAGGTCGGGCAGGAAGCGCGCGATATTCACTCCGCGGAGGTCGACGGGCGTGTCGATGCCCGACACTTCGACGAAGGTCTCCTTGCCGTCACGAAGACTGAAACTGAGCCGGGCGGTCGTCTCTCCCTCGTCGATGTAAGCGCTCCAATAGGCCTGCGTCTGAGACTCGTCCACCAGGGTGCGCAGGCGCGGCAGCATGGCCACATGACTCGGCGGCGGCCCGAAACCGATCTCTTCCTCGCCCATCCGGACGTAGTAACGGAAGTGTTCGTTTGCCGTCGCCACCTCGGCGATGACAGCCGACTCCCGCAGGTACTCGCGTGGATCATCTTGATCGAGTGCCCCGGATATCTCGCCTCGAACGCTGAACTCCGTTCTCTCCAACGGCGGGATGTTGCTGGAACTGAAATACGGCGCCAGGGCGAGCCAGACTACGGCGAGCACCAGGAACACGACGGACAGGACCGTCATCCTTGCGATCAAGGAACGGGGCCACGGCACGGCAAGCCGGCGTTTCACGGTTGCTCTCGCAGCATGTAACCGACGCCGCGAACGGTGTGGATCGTCACGCCCGCGGCGGCATCGGCCAGGTGCCTGCGCAGCCGCGACACGTGAGACTCGAGGGTGTTCGACTGGAACAGGTCGTCGAAGCCGTACATGGCCGACTCCAGGAACTCGCGGGTGGCGACCCGGCCGCCGCGTTCCAGCAGGGTCTGCAGCAGCGTCATCTCGCGGCGGGGGAACATGATCGGGACATCTTCGCCCCCGTTCGGGGCGCGGACGACTATATCGCGCGTGCCGCAGTCGAGGCGCAGGTTGCCGAACTCCACCACGCGCGGCTCCCCGGACGCGGGACGCCGGACGAGGGCGCGAATCCGCGCACACAGTTCGTCCGGCTCGAAAGGCTTGACGATGTAGTCGTCGGCACCCAGGTCCAGACCGCGGACGCGTTCCTCGATTTCGCCGAGGGCGGAGAGGACGAGGAACCGCGTTTGCACGGCCGCATCCCGGGCGTGCGCGATGAGTTCGGTGCCTTCGCCGTCCGGCAGCATTCGATCGAGCAGCACGACGTCGTAGGCGAAGTCGGTGATCGCGGCCTTGGCGATTCGAAGCGATTCGGCGAGGTCCACGACATGGCCCTCGTTGCGAAGCAGGTTCGAGACCGCGTCACCGAGGCCCGGGTCGTCCTCTACCAGCAGGATTCTCATGGCAAAGCCGGGTGGTGCATGTCACTGCCCGGGGGCTACGACCGCCAGCGTAGCGTTAAGGGTCTCGGTCCGGGGAGGCAGGCAGAGGTCGTCCTTGCAGGTCTGGTAGGTGACCTCGGCGACAACCTCGTAGGTCCCGGGCGCGTTCGCGGAGACGGGTTGCGTCCAACGCCTGTCGGTGCCTTCGTAGATGTCATAGACGCCCTTGTAATGATAGATCGGCAGTTCCATGTCTCCGGCCGGCGTGACCCCGTCCGGCAGTTCGAAGTCGACAGTTGTCGGGATCGCGCGTTGCGCCGCATTGCGCTCGGTGGGGGCGTAGATGTACCAGCCCGGCCGCATGGTGATATCGACGGCGAGGCTCGCGGTTTCGCCCTCAACCACCTGGCCTGGGGTTACGATGGCCACGGTGACAGGCGGCTTCCCGTATGTTGAACCCGACGCTCGCCGGCCGGTTGCGGCGGAAACCGGCGCCGACGCGCTGGTCGCCGCTGTATCCCGGCGCTCGCCAAGCATCACGTAGATGCGGCCCTGGTGGCGCATGGTCAGCCAGTAAGCCTTGCCCTCCTCGTAGAGGCGGCCGATCGTGTCGTCCCAGTACTCCTGGTTGAACTTGACGTGCTCCTGGAACTGCTCCTCGCCGACATTTTCCCTGAACGTACCCATGTCGAGCGACTCTTCCGTGGGACGCTCCCGGGGCGGATAGCGACCGGGATCCTTGCCGGCGCTCTCGACCTCGGTGACGTCTTCCCACTCCCAGGAAAGCTCGTCGCTGAACTCGCCGCCGTTCACGGTGGCGATGCTGGCGCCGATGATGAGGTCCTTGACGCCGTCCCGGTTCCAGTCGTCGACATAGACGCGCTGGCCACTGCCCGGCAGCGCCTTGGAGCCGTCCGCTGTCGGCAGCAGGTCGACGCCCTGGTGGAAGCGGTGGCCATCCTCGGTCTTCACGCCCCTGAAGAACGTGACGGCCTGGCTCGCCGGGTGCCGGTACGAACCCGTCACCAGGAGATCGAGCACGCCGTCGTCGTCCCAGTCCACGACCAGCGGGCTGCTCTTGCCGTCGCCGTCCGGCGGTGGCGTCCCGCCGTCGTCGAACAACGCTTCCCACTCCGGGCCGCGGTCGAGAATGCGAAGCGGCTCGCCGTCGACGTCGAGAAGCGGCTTGCGCATGCCGAAGCTCGGTTCCCTGGCGTTGCCGACGTTCTCGCTCATGCGCAGTCCGCCGCTGCCACCGACGATCAGGTCGTAGTCGCCGTCTCCGTCGAGGTCGCCGAAACTCGCGGAACTGTAAACCCAGTACTCGAACGTGCCGATATCACCCGGTTCACCCTCGTAGTCGCCCCACCCGGGCTGTCCATTGGAGGCCGGGTTACCCTCCTGGGGCAGCGTCACGCCGGGCAGGAACCCGTCGTCGCTGCCGCGGAACCAGGTCACGTCGCCGGGATGGTACTGGCCGGTGATGATGTCGAGGTGGCCGTCGGCGTCGAGGTCGTAGAACTGCGGCGTGAAGCCGATGCAGCACCACTGTGGCACCTCGAGGATGGTGCCCCCGGTGTCGCGCGCCCACTCGAACTCGTCGGTGAACTTCGGCGCCGCATCGGTCCCGACGTTGCGGTAGACGCGGATCGTCGATCCCCCGGCACCCATCGGGAAATCCTCGCCCGAGTTGGTTTCGAACTCGCCGACGAGGAGATCGCGCTTGCCGTCGCCGTCCCAGTCCCACAACGCCGGGGCGGCGAGGCCGTGTTTCTCCGTGAGGATCGGTTTGGCCGGTCCGGTCACCAGGGTGGGTTGGCCGAGTTTCGGGGTTCCCGGAATGCCGGCGTCGAGGATCTCGGGAAAGCTCATTTCGTCGGCGCTGGCGCTCGCGGCGAGCAGCGCGGCGAAGGCAGTCAAATACTTGGTCTTCATGGCGGTCTTTTCCGATTGTTTACCCGGACGCTACTCCGCTCAGCTTACCGAAAGCTGACACGGGCCGGGAGCGAAGCCGACGTGCGCCCGCTCGGCCGCAAATCGTAAGGTTTCGGTAAGGATAGTGGCGCATGATCGCGCCCACGAATAGCCCGGCAACCTGGCGGGCGGTCGTGTCTTTGTTTTGAGTTGAAAGACACCCGACCGCCGGTGCGTGGGCAATGAGGGAACATCGGGGAACATCAAGAGATGAGATTTGATTACGCGCGGACCGGGCGTACCGGTCGAATTGTGGCATTCGCGGCAGCTATCGCGATGCCGTTCGGAACTGCGGTTGCGCAGGAAGAGGAAATCACCGCTGCGGAGCAGACGGACGACGAGGTGGTCGAAGAGGTCGTCGTCACCGGTACCCGGCTTCAGGGGGGCGACCCTACCGCCAGGGTGGACGTGATCACCGCGGACGACATCGCCAGGCAGGGATTGACGACCGTCGAGGACGTCATCCGCTCGCTTCCACAGAACTTCTCGACGATCAACAGTTCGAACAGCCTCCATTTCGGCAGTGACCTGTTGGACGCCAATCTCGGCGCGCTGGGCCTCGGTGCGGCCACGGCGAACCTGCGGGGATTCGGTTCCAAGAACACCCTGGTGCTCGTGAACGGCAAGCGGCTGGCGGGTATCGCGAGCTCCGCCGAGCAACTGGCCGCCAACCTCAACGACATCCCCTCGGGTGCCATCGAACGGGTGGAAATCTCGCTCGACGGAGGCTCCGCCGTCTACGGCTCCGACGCCGTGGCGGGGGTGATCAACATCATCACCAAGCGGGACTTCAGGGGACTCAGCGTCGGTGGCAAGGTCGAGGACAGCAGCACGGGTGGCGATGCGAATTCCGCCAGTCTTTACGGCGGTTTCGGCTGGAATGGCGGCAACGCCTCGGTCATCGTCACGATGCACCAGTCCGATCCGGTGACGTCCCGCGCCACCGGTTACACCACGAACGACTACAGCGACCGCTACGGAGGCGACCAGCGCTACAACTTCGTCGGCACGGGGTTTGCGAGATCCGGGACCGTGGCGCTCTCCAGGTGGGGGCCCGCCTCGCTCATACTGCCGCCCGGCAACGACGGTCGTAATGCCCAGCCGGGCGACTTCGTGGCGCCCCAGTCCTCGGACTACCTCGACGTGATCCGCGAGGAGGTCTATCCCGCACAGGACAATCGGTCGGTCACGGCGAGCCTGCTGCAGAACTTTGGCGCGCGGGACCAGCTCCAGTTTCGGGCCGATCTGCTGGCGTCCGATACGGAGACCAATTCCGGTGTTTCAACCTTCGGCTTCAGTTCGATCCTGGTGCCCGCGAGTAACGCGTTCAACAACTTCGGCCATGACGTCTACGTTGGCTATTACGCGGATACCGAGACCGAGCAGGGCCTGCTGCCCCAGGTGGAGCAAAGGGATCTGCAGAGTCAACTGCGCTACGTCCTGAGCGCTGCCTACGTCTTCAACGACAACCTCCGCCTGGATCTCGACTACACGAAGTCGGAGTCGTCGTCCGAAGGTGATCAGTTCATGTTTGCGCCGCCGTCGACGCGCGTGGACGACCCCGAGCGGTATCAACGCCTCCTCGACCTGATCGCGAGTCCCGATCCCTCGGTCGCACTCAACCTTTTCGGTGACGGCACCGGGCAGAACTCGACCATCAGTGAGTTCTACCGCAGCTTCGCCAACGACCTCGACGATACCCATGTACGCATTGTCGAGCCCAAGCTGAGCGGTCAACTGTGGAATCTCCCGGGCGGCCAGGTCGGTTTCGTGGTCGGCACCGAAATGCGGTCGAGCTGGGTAGAAGAGCCGGGGGACGATTTCATCGAAGGTTACATTGGAACCGAGCGCCCGACGGTTGAGCTCACGGCGCATTTTATCGAAGGCACACTGCCCCTGGTGGGGGAAGCCAACAGCCGCCCCATGCTGGAGCGTCTCGTTCTGTCCGTCCAGGCCAGACGCGACAACTACAGTGCGCAAGGTTCGATCGAGAACGATGCCGACGGCAATCCGATCCTCATCGATGCGGAGTTTGCCAACACCGTGACGAGGTTCGGAATCGCCTGGCATCCAACGGATACCCTGGCCGTGCGCGCGTCCCGCTCAGAGGCGTTCAGGACGCCATCGGTGACGAGTCTGTTCGGAGGCACGAACCGCAGGATCGAGAATACCTTCATCTACGATCCGATCGTGTCGGGTTTTGTCTTTGGCACTCTGAGCTTTGGACCCAATCCCGATCTGCTGCCCGAATCCTCCACCAACTGGACCTTCGGGTTGGAGTGGAATCCGAGCGGGATCGAGGGACTGCGAATCAAGACGGCCTGGTCGAGTATCGATTTCGAAAACAGGATCGCGTCGAGCAACCAGTTGAGTGGGCTGCTACCAGTGGAGGTGTACGGCAACTTGCCCGAGTTCTTCATTCGCGACGAGGCGGGGAACCTGCAAGAGACCATCAGCCGGTCCGTGAACATCTCGCGCCGTGCGGACGAAAGGGTGGACCTCGAGGTGTCCTATAGCTTCGATACCGCTTTCGGCACGATCCGGCCGCGCGTGGTCTACCACCGAGTGCTGGATATGTTCGACGAGGCGGTGCCCGGGGGCGGCGAGTTCGCTTTCTTCGGGGAGTCCATCGGTGTCGACAAGTACAAGCTGGACGCCAATGTGAGCCTGCTGGCGGGCCGGACCACGGCGGACCTCTGGATCCGTCACACTCCGGGATATATCAACAACGACTTCGAGAACGCTTTCTTTCCGCTTCCGACCGAACCAGTCGCTTCGTACACCACGGTGGACCTGACGGCCAGCTACGAAATGGACAACGGCCTGCTGTTCCGTGTGGGTGGACGGAACATCTTCGACAGGGACTTTCCTTTCATGTTGAGTTCGAATCGCAGGCCGTACGACTCCCAGCGGGTCGATGTTCGCAAGCGGGTGCTGTTCCTGGAGGTCAAGTACTCGCTGGGCGAGTAGCCAGCCGCTTTAGCGCCGGAGGGGTAGGCGCCCCTCCGGCGCGGTATTGGGAATCCACCAATCGGCAGCTACGGGCTGGCGTGGTCCGGTTTCATCTTCTTGGCGGCTTTCCAATCCTTCATGCCGCCCTTTTGCCCAGCCTTTTTCGAACCCTTGCGCCAGGAATCGCCCAGGTAGAAGCAGTTGAACCCCCGCCGGACGGAGCCGTCGTGGTTGGGTCCGGACCAGTGCACCGTGTTCGATCTGAAGATCACGAGGTCACCGGGACTCATCGCGGCTTCGACGGTGTCGGGATGATCTGACAGGTCCGTCGGCGTGTGCGCCTGCAGGTGCGCGAACTCCGCACGCCGCTTGTGGGACCCTTTCAGGAAATGCAGGCAGCCGTTGTGTTTCGCGGTTTCGTCGAGGGCGATCCAGATCACGGTGCCCTCCACGGCGTCGGCATGCGGATGCACCTCCTGATCGTTGTCGGTCTTGGTGAAGAAGCTGGCCGTGGTGGGTTCCGGCTTCCTGCCGACAAGGGTCTCGACGATGGGCACGTGCCGGCCGTTGTGGAGGAGTTCGCCGAAGAAGCTGTCACGTCTCTCCAGGCCCTTGGTGATATTGCTGAACGGGCCCTTGCGGACGACGTCGCTGGTCGCCGCTTCCGCGCGGTCACGGATTTCGCGCACCTCCTCCGGTGTTGCGAAGTCGCGAATGATCACGAAACCGTCGCGATCGAAGTCGGCCTTGAGTACGGACGCATGCGGAAGATTCACCAATGTCCTCGAAATCTGAAAAGGGGGAGACAAAATCATAAGGTCTACGTCGTCCTCGCCCAAATCCCGCCGAAAGGCGATCACCCAAAAACAGAACAGAGCGCTGGCATCGCGCTTCGGGCTCAGTGCTCGGGATGCTCCTCGACAAGCCCGGCCGGTATGCCGCCGTCCTGGTACACGTTGAGTCGCGGCCCCTTTCGGGTTCTGCGGAACCCGCCCATCGTGGCAGTTGACCACAGCCGGGGCTGGGAGCGTGCCCATCGAGTACACTCGCTGCAAGTGACGAGACCCGAAGGACATTGAACAGGCGATGTCGGAGCAGGACACGGTCCCCACCGCCCGCATGCACTGGGCGCGCCTGGTGCTGGGCGGAGGTCATCCCATCATCATCATCATCGTGCTGACGCTGGTGGGTCTGGGCATCTGTTGGTACTCACTGCAGAAGATCTCGTCGATCACGCAGACGCCGACCCGTTACGTGATGCAGGTGGAAGTCAATACCGAGGGCTGCGACGACCTTGAACTGGGATTGCTGGGCAACATCAGTTCGTCTGGCGCCTCCCTCCTCGGGTTCAGGTTCTTCGACGACGATTCGGTACCGGTGCTGGGGGCGGGATGCTGGTTGAGGTCTTTGGTTCTGAGCAGCAACCTGGCACTGCGGCCATTCAGCTATGACGATAGGTCTGAACTCGTGCGTATAGTTGGCGGCGATCTTGATGCCATCGCCAGAGGGGCGAACGGCAGCACAGGTCCTATTGACTGGGACGACATCGAGAGAACTGAGGTGACAGTCGTCGACGGTGCTCTCCGAGAGATCGAGCCGCCAGACTTGACCGGCGCTGGCCCGTCTTTCGCAATACGTGGCCAAGAGGACGAAGGGGATCCCGCCCTGATCGATTTCCGGCGATCCGGCATCCACTATGAGGTTGCTTTCGAGGAGGAATGGCAACCGATAGACGTCGCGGTCGCTTTCGAGGTGCCGGAGAACGTGCGGACCTTCTTTCACATGTGGGGTCATCAGGTTGATCGAGACGTGCCCGAAGACGAAGGAGACCGCGAGAATCAGGACGTCCCCGAAGACGAAGCGGCCGGTCCCACGAGTGACGAGCCGACATACAGCGCTCTCGACATTAAGGTGGGCTTCAGGACCGACGAAGTGTCGCTTGTGTACGGCATGATGTCGGATTCGGGCAACGCCGAGAGCATCGGTGGCGAAATCCGGTTCGGTCTCGAGAACAACGACGCCGAAAGCCGCAGGGAAAGCGGGAACGTGCGGTACTCCGCGGTTCTCGGCATAGGCATCGCGCTCATCGTCGAGGCATTTGTCATACTCCTCGCCATCGGCGTGCGGGCGCTTGCGGCAAGACTGGGCTTTGTTGCGGCGGGTCGCGCTGTCGACGAGGGCGGGTAGTGGGCTTGAGGCCGAAAGTTGCATTGAACGCCGGCTCCGGGAGCGTGCGATGACATGGCGGCATTGCCCGCAGTGCGGGACCGGCAACGCGTCCGAAACGCCGCTCAGGTATTCGCACGAAGAGTGGCTGCTCAAGCAGTGCGGGACTTGCGCGTTCGTCTACCTTGAGAACCCGCCGGCATACGAGGCACTGGAGACCGACCTCGCCTGGGAGCGCGTGGGCAAGAAGGAACGACTGGAGCGGGTGTATCGGCGGCGCCCGGTAAGGTCCATGGCGTCGAGAACGGTGCGGGTGCTGCGGAGTCGTCTCGCAGTCCGGGCCAATCCGCTGCTTCGTCGGGTCGAACGCTGGTTTCCGGCGGGGCCGGTGGTCGATATCGGTTGCGGCAGGGGCGACAAGCTGGCTTCGCTGCCCGAGCGGTTCCAGCTTATGGGCATCGAGATCTCACAGGAGCGGGCCCGCGAAGCCCGGCAGCGGCTGTCGGCGCGGGGAGGCGTCGTGCACCAGATTCCGGCGCTCGATGGCCTGGACAGGATGCCCGCCCGGAGTCTGGCCGGAATAGTGGCGAACGCGTTTCTGGAGCACGAAATCCGCCCGAGGGAACTGCTTCAGGCCGCGGCCCGCGCCCTGAGTCCCGCCGGCGCCATGATCCTGAAGGTGCCCAACTACGCGAGCCTGAACCGGCACGTCATGGGCGCGGGATGGTGCGGATTCCGCTTTCCCGGACACGTGAACTACTTCACGCCCCGCTCCCTGCGGCGGATGGTGGAGGAGGCCGGCATGGAGGTCGCCGAGTTCCGCCCGGTGGATCGCATGCCGACCAGCGACAACATGTGGATGGTGGCGCGCGGCGCGACTTAGGTAGCTCGGCGGGACGAAACGAAGCCCGGGTGCGGATCACACACCGGGGGCGTGGCGGGAGCGGTTTCACATACCATTGATGTTTCTGCTCGGCTTGCGGGGTTGACCATGGGTATCGAAAAGCTGCGACGCGACCTGGAAGCCAACAATGGCATGCCGGGCCTCGAGATCCTGGGACCTGAGCAAGTCGACGATGCGGTTCGGATCTTCTACCGCGATGGCTTCGTCGTGGTCCGGGACGTGCTTGATGCGGACCAGGTCAAGTTCCTGCGGGCAGGCTGCGAGCGGGAGGCCGAGGAGATCGTCGCCCTGGACCCGAACCAGGATCGCAAACGTGGCCGTGGCCGCTACTCGTACGGCGGCGCAAGCCTGACCAACTCGGTCCTGCACCGCGAGGAGTGGGTCATGCTGGTGGACCTGCCGACGCTCACCCCCATCGTCACCGCGATCTTCGGTTCCGCGAACTACCACATACGACGGGCCGGGGGCGACTTCTGTCTGCCCGGCACGACTGAATACCAGCGCCTGCACACCGACATAGGCGACCGCGTGGGCGGGTTCATGGATCCACGCGGCATCCTCACCCTCCGCGACCTCCCGTGTCCGGTTGTCTGCTGCAACTTCCTCGCACAGGACTTCACGAAGACCAACGGTCCGACCCGGCAGATTCCCGGCACGCAGCACTCTCGGGAGAAGATCCCCGAACCTGACGAGGAACCGCTCTGGATGAAGTACTCGACGGTCTGTCCGGCGCCAGCCGGGTCGGCGCTGATCCGGGACCTGCGCGCCTGGCACGGCGGCACGCCGAACCTGTCGAACGAAATGCGGGCGATTCCGAATGCCGCCTTCCTCGCGCCCTGGTTCCATGAGCGCCGGCTCCCCGCGATGCCGCGCGAGATGTTCGACCTGCTGTCGGAACACGGTCGGCGGATATGCGAGCCGGTGGTCGCCGATGGCCCCCTGGAGACCGGGTACACGTTTGACCCTGTCCTGGGGCGCAAGAAGAAATTCCTCTGAGGGAGGATCGCGCGAGCCTGACCAGGTCGCAGTGAGAGATCGGCGCGGGGGTCTGGCCATACCCAGCGGAGCGGGCGCCAATTGCAGGGCGAGGCTTGGACTAAACTGCCGGCGTTGGATCGGCAATGATCAACAAGTGGCGACGAGAATCGCAAGACGAAGGGGTCCTTTCCGCCTCTGCCTAACCATCGACGACCATTTAACTCCTTTAATTCTATTTATTAAAAGGGTTTAAGATATGGTATTTTATCTTTTATGAGAAAAAGACGTATATCTCCCAGTGCATCCGCCGCGCTCCGAAACCTGGGGCGGGGCATCCAACTGGCCCGCCGTCGGCGGCGTATCCGACAACGTGACTTGGCCGCACGCATGGGTGTGTCCGTATCCACGCTACGGGCACTGGAGGCGGGCGAACCCGGGGTTGCGATGGGGAGTTTCGCCATGGCATTGCTCGCCCTGGGGGCCCTGTCTCGCCTCGACGACCTCAGTGATGTGGGTCAGGACGACATCGGACTGCTCATGGACATCGAAGCTCTCCCGCAGCGGGTGAGGGTGCAGACGCGCCGTGCCTCGGCCGAGAGTGCCAGTGCGTCAGCGTCGTCGTCCGCTCCCGAGGGAGCCCTGCTGTGAACGGCGAATATGTTGTCGCCATTGGCGAAGGCCTTGGACGCGTCGGAACGGTGCAATTCGGTGGCGTTCGGCAGAAGCAGATTTCGTTCTTCAGGTACGCGGACGAGTGGATCGAGAGTCCCTCGGCATTCGCTCTGGCCCCATCATTGCCGCTCGGCGACCAGCGGTTTTTCTTCGCGGGTCTTCCCGACGACTCGAGCGGCAGCATCCCCGGCGTCTTCTCGGACTGCGCTCCGGATGCTTGGGGAAGGTCGATCATCGTGCGCTCGGCCGGAACCCCGCAGCACGAGATGGGCTACGTGTTGGCAGTAGATGACCGGACGCGACACGGTGCATTACGGTTTCTGGACGCTGAAGGCAACCCGTTGGCGAACGATGCACCACCAACCCCTCGTGTTCTTGATCTGGCGCGCCTGCGACGGCATTGCCAGGACATCGAGTCGGGGAGAGGCGATCTGGCGGCGCTTGCGCGAGAACTTCGGGGGGCCACCGCGAGCCTTGGGGGAGCGCGTCCCAAATCCGTCGTGCTCGACGAGGAAGGGACTTTCCATGTCGCGAAATTCACGATGATCGGAGACACCATGCCCGTGGAGCGCGTGGAAGTGGCCACGCTCTCGCTGGCTCGGGATGTGGGAATCCGAGCGGCGACGGCGACACTCGCGATGCCCGGGGCGGAATTGCCCGTGGCACTCATCGAGCGGTTCGATCGGGCCCCGGGCGAGTCCGGGCGTCGGCACTATATGTCCGCGCAGACCCTGCTCGATGCGCACAGGGGCGAGTCGCGCTTCTATACCGACATCGCCGACGGACTCCGAACCGTGTGCCGTACGGACATCGACGTCCTTACCGAGATGGCGGAACTGCACCGCCGCATATTGTTTTCCATCCTGGTGTCGAACAACGACGACCACCTGAAGAACCACGGCCTGCTGTACGCAGGTGAGGGGAACTGGGTGCTCGCGCCGGCATTCGACATCAACCCGCAGCCGTTCCGTCACCGCGGACTCAAGACTGGCATCAGCGAAATCAGCGGATTCGACGCGTCGGTCGAAGCGTGGGTCGAGGCGGCGCCGTTCTTCGAGAGAACCGAGGATGACGCGCGTCAGGATGCCGCCACCATGGCGGAGGCCGTTGCCTCGCTCTGGCGCGACCGGCTATTGGCGAATGGTCTGACACTGGACCAGTGCAACGAGTACATGCCGGCCTTCGAGCATGAACAGACGCGCGTGGCATTGCGCATGGGCTCTCCGTCCGTGGCGGTGACGAGCCGTTCACTGGACAGATAGCCCGCTGGGTTGCGTGAAGTCAGCCCTCGTCATCTTTCAGGAGGGCATTCGGCTCCGGGGTCAGGGGCAGGGCGACAGGTCGGCGTAGTAGGCGGCCAGGTCGGCGACGTCCTGGTCGCTCAGGTTCTCGACGAACGGCTGCATCGTGATCTCTTCGCGCACGCCGTCGCGGAAAGCGCGGATCTGCGCGGCCAGGTAGGCCTCCTGCTGTCCCGCCAGGCTCGGCCACAGCGGGTTGACCGAAATGCCGTCCGGGCCGTGGCAGGCGGCGCACAACCCGGCCTTTTCCTTGCCGGCGGCGGCATCGCCCTCAAGTGCGACGGGGGCCGCACCGATGGCGAGACCGGCGCAGGCCAGGAGGGGCAGGCATGCGACCGCGGATTTCGCCCAGTTTGCCGTCCGGCTTCGCACGTTTTTCTTCCTCATCGCGATCTCCCGCAGTCAAGCACTCGCCGCTGGCGCATCCGCCACTATCCCATCCTCCTCCGCCGGGTCGGCCTCGGGCTCTCCCACGGACTTGATGGCGCGCGTCTCGCCCGCGCCTATCCTGAGGAAATCCCAGAGCAGCAGCACGACGCCGACCGTCATCGCCACGCCGAATCCCATGCGCCACCACATGGCCTCGATGAACCACGGCTGCGTCTGGCCTTCAAAATAGGCCTGCCAGGTGGAACCGCCCACCGCCCGCTCCACGAAGGACTGTTCGTAGCCCGCGATCAAGAGCGCGACGGTCATGCCGATCATGCCGATGTGAGTGAGCCCCAGGGACCACTTCCAGCGCCATCCTCCCGCGAGATCCGCGGACATCCAGACATCGCCCCGTAGGCGCTGCACGGCGATGTAGATCAGCGCCACGATGATGGTGACGTAGGCGCCGAAGAAGGCGAGGTGTCCGTGGGACGACGACCACTGGGTGCCGTGGGTGTACAGGTTGATCTGCGGCAGCGTCTGCATGAAGCCCCATACCCCCGCGCCCAGGAAGTTGCCGAACGCGTGCGCGATGAGCCAGGCGAGGGCGGGGTGGTTGCTGGCGCGGAACGCGTGGCGGCCGGCGTCGTACACGGCGTGCACCACCATGGCCACCAGCGGCACCGGCTCCAGCGCCGAGAAGAACCCGCCGACGCCGAGCCAGTATTCGGGCGTGCCGATCCAGAAGTAGTGGTGGCCGAGGCCGAGGATGCCGGACCCGAACATCAGGGCGACCTCGATGTAGAGCCACGTGGTGACGATCCGGCGCCGGGCACCCAGCGTCTTGATGAGTCCCCAGGCCATGATGCAGCCCACCAGCACTTCCCAGGTGGCTTCCACCCACAGGTGGATCACCCACCACCACCAGTACTGGTCCAGCGGCAGGTTGGTCGTGTAGAACATGCCGGCCAGGTAGAGGCCCGCCAGCGCGATGAGGTCCAGCACCAGCACGCCGGAGATGCCGCTCCAGCGCCCGGCGATGAAAGTGCCGGCGACGTTGTAGAAGACGGCGACCATGCAGACGACGATGCCGATGTCGGCCCAGCGCGGCGCTTCGACGTACTCCCGGCCCTCGTTGATGAGCCACAGGGACCACTTGTCGCCCGGGCCGGTCTGCACCACCAGGTACACCACGACGACCACGACCACCGCCGCGGTCAGTACCCAGAAGGTCGCCTTCGCGATCGCCGCGCCGACCAGGGGTACGCCCGACTCGTCCTCCACCAGCCAGAAGATCGAGCCGATGAAGCCGTACAGCATCCACACCACCATGGCGTTGATGTGCACCATGCGGTTGACGTTGAAGTCGAGCACGCCGAACAGGAAATCGGGATCGAGAAACTGCCAGCCTGCGAGCAGGCCAAACAGCATCTGCGCCAGGAACAGCACCATGGCGACCAGGAAATAGTGAACCGCGACGCGCTTGCCGACGCTGAGCGAGGCGTAGTCGATATTGCCCAGGCTCACGATCCGTCCTCCGTCAGCGGTCCCTGGGGCAGGGGAGTGAACCCCGCCGGGAAGCCGTTTGTGTCAATGGCGGACATCCACTTGAGGTAGGCGATCACTCCGCGCAATTCCGCGTCCGTCAACTCGGGGTCGGGCATGCGGCGCCCGGTGCCGTAGGTGCGGGCGTTGGCGATCGGATCGTCGAGGAACCGGGTCATCAGGATTTCCCTCGCCGCCTCGTTGCCCCAGCCGGGGTCGAGCCAGGCCTTGGTCAGGTCAGGGGCGTAGTAGGCGCCGTTGCCGAGCAGCGTATGGCAGTTCATGCAGTTGCGCGCCTGGACGGTGAGCTTGCCGTGATCGACGAGCCGGTGCGCTTCCTCTTCGGTCAGCATCTCCCCGAACAGCGGCGCCGGCGGCCCGATCACCGGCACTCCCATGTTGCGCTCCTCGTCGAATTCGAAGCCGATGCGGTGGTTGATGACGGAATAGGCCGGCACCCGGCCCGCCTCCGCGCCCGCCTCGATGACGGTGAGGGTGTGGAAGGTGAGGATCAGCAGTATGAGGGCCATGAATGCCGTGATGAATATCGCGGCCTTGCGCCAGAAATCCTCGCTTGCCCACCACTCCATGCGCTCCTCCGGTCCCTCGTCAGCCACGGCGGTCCCCCTCGGATGTAGATGGCGTATCGCGGTGCACGGCTTCCGAAAGGCGCCAGATGAATCTGGGCGCGAGGTAGTAGCCGACCAGCATCAACACGACCAGGGCGAGCCACCACCCCCAGAGGTTCAGCAGCGCGGTCAGCCCGGCGACGCTTGCCGCCAGCGCGGCGTAGCAGGCCAGCGAGATCCTGGCGAAGGCAACGGAGCCGTTCAGTCGGGACAGTGCGAGAAACAGGGCATAGCCCGCGCCGAAGAGGATGATCGCGCCGCCGAGGAGCGCAGCCCCGGCGATTTCATGGATGGCGACTGGGTCCAGCAATGTGCGTCCGCTCAGTCTGATCGTTCGGCATGAACGATTTTAACCGGGGCGTGGGTGAAATGCGACGAGGCGCGTTCAGTTTCGCGATGGGGGGCTACGCCTCGCGGAAGGTGGTGAGCGATGCTGGCCGGTGGAGGTCTCCGTCTCGGATCGTGCAAGGCCTGCGGGGCTGGCAAAGCGTGTTTCGATCACAGCCAGACGCTCTCGAAGCTCGGCTTGGCCCTCCTGAAGACGCTCGATCTTCCCATCCAACCAAGCGGCCTGGCCCAGCACGGCGACGCCGACAGCGATGATTGCGATCAGCTCCGTGGTTGGCTTGCGGCTCAGAGTTGCACATCGAGTGCCCATGACCTGCATCCTACTCCTCCCTCGAGAGTGGGGGCAATGCAAGACTTACCTGTAGTCGCGTAGGAAAAGTACGTGCGTGACCCATGGAATTATCAAGGTCACTTGGAAGTTCGCGCGAGCGCCAGGTAGTCGAGGGCGAGCGTTTTTGGGTGATCTTCGACGTCAAGGAACCTGACTGGACCGATTCGGCATTGCTAGGCTCGATACAAACACCGATAGGGTAGGAAGATGCACCGAATTGATAGCCGGGGGCCGAACAGACCGCGCGCCGTGTCGAACGGCGGAAAGTCGATCCTTGGTCTGGCGGCCCTGATGCTGGCGTCTGCCGTCTTTGCCGACACCAGGCCCAACGTCATCCTGCTCATGGCCGATGACATGGGGTGGGCGCAAACCGGCTACTACGGTTATCCCCACATGAAGACCCCGAACCTCGACGACATGGCGCGCAGCGGACTCCGGATGGACCGGTTCTACGCGGGAGCGCCCAGTTGCACGCCGACCAGGGCATCGGTGCTCACGGGCCGGACCAATGACCGGACCGGCGGGTTCCGCGTCGGACACTCCATCAACAAGCAGGAGAAGATGCTCTCCACCGCCTTCAGGGACGCCGGCTACTCGACAGCCCACTTCGGCAAGTGGCACCTGAATCAGGCGGGCCCGAAGGGACATCCGCTTCCCGCCGACGACCCCCACGGTCCGGGTCAACTGGGTTTCGACTACTGGCTGAGCGCGACCAGCGGGTTCGACCGCTTCACCCTCGAAGGAGGCGGATTCGAGTTGAGCCGCAACGGCACGGTGGAGCGGTTCGAGGGCGATGGCTCGGAGGTCATCGTCGACGAGGCCCTGAAGTACATCGGGACGCAGGTCGCCGCGAAGAAGCCGGTGTTCGTCGTCATCTGGTACTCGGCGCCCCACGGTCCGTGGGAGGGGTCCGAGGAGGACATCGCGCCCTTCCTCGAGGTGTTGGATCGAACCTCGGCGAACATGCTCGGCGAAATCGTCGCCATCGACCGCTCCATCGGTCACCTGAGGCAGGGACTCAAGGACCTTGGCATCGCGGACAACACGCTGGTCTGGTTTACCAGCGACAACGGCGGGACACCCAACATCGACTATCCGGCGAACTGCAGCGCCGGTATCGATCCCGACCTGACCAGCGACGAAGCACGGGAGTTTGGCTGCTACAGGGGAGTCCATCCCGACTCCACCGGTCACCTGCGCGGATTCAAGAAGGATTTCTACGAAGGAGGACTGCGCGTACCGACCATCGTCGAGTGGCCCGCCGGCATAGAACCGCGGGTGTCCAACTTCCCTGCGGGAACGGTGGACATGTTCCCGACGCTGATCGACGTGGCAGGGCTCAGCCCGGACTCCATCAACAAGGTGCACGACGGCATCTCGCTCTCCCCCGTGTTCAAGTCGGAACCGGCCCGTCGGGACCAACCGCTGGGATTCAGGGCAAGCGACGGCAGGATGTGGCTCGACAACGACTGGAAGCTGGTTCAGAACGTCACGTTCCAACCTGGGGGACAGGGTATCCAGGAACCCTTCGAGCTGTACAACGTCATCGGCGACCCGAAGGAAGAGCAGAACCTCATCGACCTGTACCCGGAACGCGCCGAGCGTATGCGCAAACAACTGGAATCCTGGAGCCTTTCGGTGAGCCGCAGCGGCTTGGGCTACGACTATCCCGAAGGCAGGGTCCTTCCGACGGGGCGGGAACCCGATCCCGAAATCGACGAGCGTAGACGTGCCCGGATGAAGGAATGGGAGGAAGAAGTGAACAAGGCCTCGAAGATCCCCACTCAACGAACTGATATAACTGACAATTCACACCCAGGTAACCTCGTCCACTATCCGGACTTCCCCACCGAACTCATTCTGCCTCGCCCCGTGGACGTGTGGTTGCCCGAGGGCTATGACAGCGCATCCGCCGATCGATACCCCGTCATCTACATGCACGACGGCCAGTTCCTGTTCGATCAAGGCCAGTCGCCTTTCGTGGGCACCGACTGGCTGTGGGATGTGGACAGGACCATGACGCGGCTTGCCAGGGAAGGGGAGATCAGGCCGGCGATCGTCGTTTCGATCTGGATGAACGACAGGACGGAACGCGGCCGGGGCACCGAGTACATGCCGCAGAAATTCGTGACCGACGAGGTCAGGCGGCGGTTGATCACGGATCGGTCGGAACTGGCCGGTCTTGAATTCACGTCGGACAACTACCTCAGGTTCCTCGTCGAAGAACTCAAGCCGTTCATCGACGAGACCTACCGCACGCGGCCGGGCCCGGAAGACACTTTCGTCATTGGATCGAGCATGGGCGGCCTGATCTCCGCATACGCCATCGCGGAGTATCCGGACGTCTTCGGTGGCGCAGCCTGCCTGTCGACGGACTGGAACATTGCCCGGGGGGCCTATATCCGATGGCTCGACGACCACCTGCCGGACGCCGGATCGCATCGGGTCTACTTCGACCACGGCACCGAAACCTATGATGCAGCCTATGGGCCCTATCAACTGGAGATGGACGCGGTGATGCGGGACAAGGGCTACCGGGACGGCGAGGACTGGATCACCCGGCGTTTTGAAGGCGCCGACCACTCGCCGAGAGCCTGGCGGGAGCGGTTTCACATCCCGCTGAAATTCCTGCTCTCCTCGCCGCAGCCGCGGTCTTGAGGCCGGATGAACGAGGTGCGGGGAGACGACGTGTCGGTGGATGTTGAAGCGCTGCGGCGTGACCTCGAGGCCCGCAATGGCATGCCGGGACTCGAGATCCTGCGGCCCGAGGAAGTCGACAGGGCGGTCCGCATCTTCTACCGGGACGGCTTCGTCATCGTCCGCGACGTGCTCGACGCGGACGAGGTCGCCTTCCTGCGCCGCGGCTGCGAGCGTGAAGCCGAGGCCGTCGTCGCCGAGCATTCGAACGGCCAGGGCCCCCGCGGCAACTACCGCTATTCCTGGGGCGGCGCGAGCCTGACGAACTCCGTCCTGCATCGCGAGGAGTGGGTCATGCTGGTGGACCTGCCGGCGCTCACGCCCATCGTCACGGCGATCTTCGGCTCCTCCGACTACCATTTGCGACGGGCCGCCGGCGACTTCTGCCTGCCCGGTGCGATCGAGTACCAGCGACTGCACGCCGACATAGGCGACTGGCCGGGCGGGTTCTTCGACCCGCGCCGCATCCTCACGATCCGCGACCTCCCATGCCCGGTCGTCTGCTGCAACTTTCTCGCCCAGGACTTCACCAGGACCAACGGCCCGACCCGGCAGATCCCCGGCACGCAGCACTCGCGCGAGAAGATTCCCGAACTTGCCGAGGAACCGCTCTGGATGAAGTACTCGACCGTCTGTCCGGCGCCGGCCGGATCGGTCCTGATCCGGGACATCCGCGCCTGGCACGGCGGCACGCCCAACCTGACGAACGAGATGCGGGCGATTCCGAACGCCATCTTCCTCGCGCCCTGGTTCCATGAACGCCAGTTGCCGTCCATGCCGCGCGAAATGTTCGACCTGCTGTCGGAACACGGGCGCCGGGTGTGCGAGCCGGTGGTGACCGATGCCCCCTTGAAGACCGGGTACACGTTCGACCCTGTCCTCGCCCGCGAGAAGAAATTTGCCTGAAGCGGCGAGCGAGTTGTCAGCGCTGTGACTGCGGGAGTGCCAGGTGAACAACCGTTGGGGTAGCGGGATACACCGGCTTGACTGGCGGGGGCGGGGCAATCCGGACCTCGTGTGGAACGGCCCGAAGACGATCCTTGGCCTGACGGCCCTGGCGCTGGCCTGTGCAGTCTTTGCCGGGTCCAACGAGGAGGCAGAGGAAATGAAGGCCTCGAAGACTCGCAGTGCATCGCCCGGCACCCTGGTGCACCACCAGGACTTTCTCTCCACGCGCGTCCCGGCCCGTTCTGTGGAGGTATGGCTGCCGGAGGGCTATGACACCGCATCCGACGAGCGATACCCGGTCATCTACATGCACGACGGCCAGTACATGTTTGATCAAAGCCGTCCGCGTTGGGCGGGTACCGACTGGTCGTGGGATGTGGACAGGACCATGGCGCGCCTCATCCGGGAAGGGGACATCAGGCCGGCGATCGTCGTGGCGGTGTGGACGAACACCGAGAACAAGGCCAACCGGAGAGCCGAGTACATTCCGCAGAAATTCCTGACCGACGAGGTCAGGCAGCGGATGATCAGCGGGCGGCCGGACCTGTTCGACCTGGAATACACGTCGGACAGCTACCTTGCGTTCCTTGTCGAAGAACTCAAGCCGTTCATCGATGAGATCTACCGCACGCGGCCGGGGCCCGAAGACACCTTCGTCCTTGGGTCGAGCCTCGGCGGACTGATCTCGGCGTACGCCATCGTGGAGTATCCAGGTGTCTTCGGCGGCGCAGCCTGCCTGTCGCCCCACTGGGTCATCGCGGACGGCGCCCTTGTCGAGTGGCTCGCCGAACACTGGCCGGCCGCCGGATCACATCGCGTCTACTTCGATTACGGCACCGAAACCTACGATGCCGCCTATGGACCCCATCAGATGAAGATGGACGAAGTGATGCGGAGCCGGGGCTTCCAAGCCGGTGAGGACTGGATCACGCGGCGGTTCGAAGGCGCCGACCACTCGCCGAGGGCATGGCGGGAGCGGTTGCACGTTCCGTTGAAGTTCCTGCTTGGCTCGCCGGATTGACCCTGGGACCCGTCAAGAGGAAACGGTCGTAGAATGCCGCAGACAACAACGGAACGACTTGCCGATGACGCCCAACAACGAGTTTGAAATCCACAACCGATGCGAACGGCTTGTCTACAGGTTCCTGCAGGTACTTGAAGGCGAGCAAGCCAAAGTCGCCGATCTCTTCGCCGAGGACGGACGGGCATTCGAGCTTGTCGGGCGCGAGAAGATCCGCGAACACTTCGCCGCAATCGACGCGGTCGATGACAACGTCAACGTGGTCCTCAGCACCAACCTGTTGATCGATGTCGATGACGAAGATCATGCCAGGGCCACCAACTACGTGACGCACTACGTCGCAGACCGTGAAGCTGACGACTTGACCGACCCCATGGGCGGCCGAGTCAGTGGTGAACTGAATACCGCGAGGTCGATCACCCGGTGGTCCTGGGAGTTCAGGCGCATCGAGGGCGAGTGGCTGATCTCGAAGCTGCGGTATCCGGAATCGGTGCTGCTCCGGAAGGATGTGATCGACCAGCTCTAGCGGGAATTCAGGGGCAACCGAATCCGGGCGTGATCGTCAGAAGGCGATCCGCCGGACGCCGTCGATAACATCGAAATGCGTGTCGTTACTCAAAACGGCAAGAGCATGTTGGCGGGCGAGAGCGGCAATCCAGGCGTCGTTTGCGGGTATTGGTTTGCCGATGCGCTTGAGTTGTAGCCGGATGTCGGCGCAGGCACTCGCCGTGGCGGAGGTGATGGTTGCCACCTGTATGAGCGGCAGGTATCGGCGAAGCCATTCCTCGTAGCGCGCTTGGTGGATCGATTGGCGGATACCGTAGTAGTACTCGCCGAGAACGACACTCGGCACGACGAGACGGTCAGCGGACCGTAGCGGGGTCTCTACGCCCGCCAGACCCTCGGCTCAGGCCGACAGCGCATTGGTGTCGAGAATCACGGGATGTCGTCGGGAGCGAGCCTTTCGAACTCTTCTTCGATTGCATCGAGGACGAGGCGGTGCTCGTCACCCAGGTCGGAAAGGCCACCGAATCCCGCCATCCATGGCGGTTCCGCATCCGGCTCGGACGTGGCGTCGTCGAGTCCGGTGACAGTCCCGGCTGCAACCGTGTTCCTCCGGAGTTGCCGCTCGATGGCGTCCGTGATGAAACGCCGCATGGTGATGCCGTGGACGGCCGCGAATGCCTTGGCGCGGCGCAAAGTGACATCGGGTAGTTCGATTGTGGTCTTCACGAGGCCATATTCCCGTATTTATGGTGCCCGGACAATCCGGGGAACGGCAGCGAGGAGTGCGAGTGGCGCGGCGGATCGCGCGACCGATCGAAGTGTGCCATGGGCGGCGAGCGGGGCCGGGCCACAGGCGAAGCCGAAGGCGCCGGCTGTGGGGCACTTGCATGGAATTCCGCCTCCGGCGACGGGGGAATGCCGGCGCTTCCTTACGCGTCAGCGGTCGGGGAAGCCCTCGGCTGAGGGCACCTATGGTATTGTGCTTGGCCAGCGCTTCGCGGACTGGCCCGTCCGGTTTCACAGCCGAGGCCATGTCGGTAACGAATAGTGGTAATGGGCGTCAGCCTCGTAGTGGCGAATACTGACCGCGATTGGTTCGAAATGCTCCCTCAGCGTGGGGATCTGACCAAGATCAACTTCCTGTCGTCCGGCGCAACGAGCTTACGTTCGCACGAACATTCCGAGCAAGGTTTCCAGAGGGAATTGCGGACAGGGGCGTGTTGGCAACGCACATGAATGCGGACCCTCCATACACGATTACCTCGACCATTCTCGCCCTCGCTGAACGGATCGGCGAGGCGATCGGACGGGCGGAGGAAGCGGCGATCCAGGCGAATCTTCGCCTGCGGCGGATCAACCGCATCCGCACCATTCAGGGATCGCTGGCCATCGAAGGCAACACGCTCACCGAGGGCCAGATCTCGACCATCCTCGAAGGCAAGCCGGTGGTCGCGCCGCTTCGCGAGATTCAGGAAGTGCGCAACGCCATCAAGGCCTACGAACAGTTCCCGCAGTGGAATCCCGCAAGCGAAACGGATCTGCTCGCCGCACACGCGACACTCATGGCCGGATTGCTGGACGCTCCTGGGCAATACCGTCGGGGCGGCGTCGCGGTCGCTGGAGGAGGCGAGGTGCAGCATGTCGGCCCTCCCGCCAGCCGTGTGCCACACCTCATGTCGGATCTGCTGTCCTGGCTGGGAAACACTGGAGAGCATCCGCTGATTGCGAGTTCGGTCTTTCATTACGAGTTCGAGTTCATCCATCCTTTCGAGGACGGAAACGGTCGCATGGGACGACTCTGGCAAACGTTGGTGCTGACGCGCTGGAACCCCTTGTTCGCGGACGTGCCCGTGGAGAGCCTGATTCACGCGCGCCAGGGCGCTTACTACGAGGCCATTCGAGAGAGTTCTTCCAACGGCGAGAGCACCCCCTTCCGCTTGTTCATGCTGGAGGCGATTCTTGAAGCTGTTCGGGAACTCGGCGCGACCGACCAAGCAACCGACCAGGTAACCGACCAAGTAGCCCGCCTGCTCGCCGAACTGCGTGCCGGCACGAAATCCGCGACGGAACTCATGGCCGCGCTCGGACTGTCGCATCGCCCTACGTTCCGCAACAACTACATCCGCCCGGCGCTCGCTGCGGGCCTGGTCGAAATGACCCGACCCGAGTCGCCAACGGCAAGGAACCAGAAGTATCGGCTAACGGAACATGGGCGGACGTTGTCGTGATGGCCTGAATCGGGCGATGTGCGTGTCTGCCGGACCCTAACGCACGAGTCCGGGGACTCGGAATACTTCGCTCCTGTGCCATGCCAGGAATCGCGGATTGGGACGGCGACGACTCCGGCAACGAGCGGCTTGCGGCGGACTGCCGGCAACGCTCAAGCCTTGCCCGCGCGGCCTCGTGGAGAGACCGGACAGGCTATTTGTTCTAGAACCGGACACTTTCATTTGTTGCCGACCACCTTCCTTGGCCCCCTGCGGCTTGGCGCGTACCATGGTAGTTTCCGAGTGAGCCGTGGAACCTATGCCGAGGGCACCAGCCATCAACAGCGTTAGTGCGACGTCTTCAAGGAGCAGTGCGCGCTTGAAGCGGTGGCTGGTGATCCTGCCCGCGTTGGCCATGGCGGGCTGCGCCGCGCTGGATCGCCAGCAGACGACGCTCGACGCGCTGCGCGGCGAATTGCGCGACCTGGCCGGGGACATGGACGCGGTCGGGCAGTCCACGGAAGACCTCGCGGCCAAGTTGCTCGCGATGGAGCAGGCCATCGATGTCCGGCTGGATGAAATTGACTTGCAGTTGGCCAAGCCGATCGAACTGCCGGTTCCCGTCTGCACGATGCCGGAACTGCCTGCCGCCGACGCGGAGGAGGAGCCTTGCATAGAACCGGTCGAAGTGGTTCCGGACGCCATTGCAGCGAAGATGACGGTCGGCGCCGTGGAGACCATCCGCATCAGCCCGCCGGGAATCTCGGTCCCGGCCCGCGTCGATACCGGCGCCGACTCGAATTCCCTGACCGCGACGGACCTCGTGTATTTCGAGCGGGACGGCGACGATTGGGTGCGCTTCGCCGTGGCGGTCGATTCCGCGGCCCACACCATCGAGCGGAAGGTGCTCCGCCACGTGCGGGTCCTCCAACAGTCGGATGTCGAGGGTACCCGGCGTCCGGTGGTGGTGTTGCGGGTGCAGATCGGAGAACTGTTCGGCAGCTTCGAGTTCAACCTATCGGATCGCTCGCACCTGAGGCACCCGGTCATTCTCGGCCGCGATTTCCTCATGGATACGATGCTGGTCGACGTCTCCCGCCAGTTCGTGCAGCCGCTGCCCGAACCCGGCGGTTGACGGGAGGTTCATGGAACGCTGGTTCTACGTCGTTGGCGCGGTGTTGCTGGCCGCCGTGGGAGTTGGCCTGGCCGTGTACCGCCATGTCAGCACGGGGGTTCCCGTGCTGCCCGACGAAGATCGGCTGGTCTGGCAGGTTGAAGCGCGCGTCGAGTTCCTCGCCACCGGCGCGCCGGCCGAAGCCCTGCTCACCCTGCCGCCGGAACAGGACGGGTTCCTGGCCGTGCGCGAGACCGGCGCTTCTCCGGGCTTCGGCTTCGTCGTGGACCAGTCCGGCAGACAGCGGCGTGCGCATTGGACCAGGCGTTCGGCGACCGGCGAACAGGTCCTGTTCTACCAGGCCGAACTGATCGTCGACCCGGCGCACGGCGTGGCACCCGTGCCGCCCGACGACGAGGACCGGCCGTCCTTTGAAGGTCCCTACGCAACCGCCGCGACAGGAGTGCTCGACGCCGTACTGCCGAGGGCCACCAATGCCATGACGCTGGCCGAGCAACTGGTCCAGGCGGTGAATACGCGGCCACTAAGCCAGAACATGAGCCTCCTGCTGCAGGGACACGCCCCGGCGCCCCTCATCAGCGCGCTCCTGCACGAGGCCGGGGTCGCCGCTCGCACGGTAAAGGCGTTGCCGCTTGCCGACGGCCGCCGCTATCAACGACTGCGCGACTATGTGCGGGTCTGGCACGAGGGCGACTGGCTGCTCTACGACCTGGAGAGCGGGCGGCTCGACGACACCTCCCGGCTGCTGCTCTGGCAGACCGATGCTCCCTCGCTGTTCGACGTGGTCGGCGGCGTCAACAGCCGGGTCACTTTTTCCATGACCAGCCAGACCCGCTCCGCGCTCGCCCTGTCGAGGCTGCGCAACGGCCCGCTCGACCTGACACTGCATAGCCTGCCCATCGCCGAACAGGCGACGTTCAAGCTCATCCTGACGCTGCCGGTGGGCGCCCTCGTGGTGGTGTTCATGCGCCTGCTGGTGGGCGTGCGCACGGCGGGCACCTTCATGCCGGTGCTGATCGCGCTGTCCTTCCTGCAGACGGAGTTGCTGGCGGGCACGGTCGTACTGGTGCTGGTGGTGAGCGCGGCCCTGCTGCTGCGCTTCTACCTGTCGGCCCTGAACCTGCTCCTGGTTGCGCGCATCGCGACACTCGTGGTCGTGGTGATCGCGCTGGTGACGACTTTGGCCGTGGTCAGCTATCGCATGGGGCTGATCAGCGGCCTCGCGATCACCTTCTTCCCCATGGTGATACTCGCCTGGACAGTGGAGCGCATGTCCATACTGTGGGAAGAGGAAGGGGCCGGCGAAGCGCTGATTCAGGGCTTCGGCAGTCTGCTGGTCGCGATGTGCGCCTACCTCGTGATGAACCTGCCGCTCGTCCGGCACCTCTCCTTCAACTACCCGGAACTGCACCTGTGCGTGCTGGCGGCGATACTCCTGCTCGGCCGCTACACCGGGTATCGACTGCTCGAGCTGCGTCGCTTCCGGCCGCTGGCGGAGCGATCCGAATGAGATGGCTGGCCACCCCTTCGGAGCTGCGCGAGCGGGGCGTGATGGGCCTGAACAGGCGCAATCTCGACTACGTGACCGGCTTCAACGACCGTGGCGCCTATCCGCTTGTCGACAACAAGCTCCTCACCAAGCAACTGGCCGCCAGGGCCGGTATTCCGACGCCGGCGCTGCTGCACGACCTTTCCCATCAGTACGAGATCGAAGCCGTTCACAAGCAACTGGCCGATCTCCCGGGGTTCGTCATCAAGCCCGCCCAGGGCAGCGGCGGCCGCGGCATCCTCGTGGTTGTCGGACGGGAAGGGGAGCACTTCGTCAAGAGCAGCGGCGAGCGGGTGGACCTCCGGCACATCAAGCATTTGCTGACCAACATCATCAGCGGCCTGCACTCGCTGGGCGGCCGGACGGACTCGGCGATCGTCGAATCCCTGGTCACCGCACATCCGATGTTCGACTCCACGAGCGTCGGCGGCGTGCCCGATATCCGGGTGATCGTGTTCCAGGGCTACCCGGTGATGGCCATGCTGCGCCTCGGCACGCGCGCCTCCGATGGCAGGGCCAACCTGCACCAGGGCGCGGTCGGCGTCGGTCTCGACATTCGCAACGGACGGAGTATCGGCGCGGTGCAGAACGACCGCGCCGTGACCCACCATCCGGACAGCCACGTGCCCCTCGAGGGGATCAGCATTCCGGGCTGGCCGGACCTGCTGCGCCTGGTGAGCCGCTGCTTCGATGTCACGCAACTCGGCTACCTGGGTTGCGATATCGTCATCGATGCGGATGCCGGACCCTTGCTGCTGGAGATGAACGCGCGCCCCGGCCTGTCGATCCAGATCGCGAACGGCACCGGCCTGGACGACCGCTTGCGGGCGGTTCTCGCGCGGGACAGCTTCGCGCCCACCGTGGATGAACGGGTTGCGTTTGCGCTTGAGGGGCTTGGGGGCGCTGTTGGTTGAACGGAGGCGGACGGGCTCGCCTGCGTCGGCCGCGCAACCCCGTCAGCGCACTGTCTGCACCTTCAGATGCAGACCCTCCCGTTCCTGAAGGCAACGGATGATCTCGAAGAGATTGCGGGCTTGGGGGTTGCCGTCCGGCCCGAGCATCCTCATCAGGCTCTTCGGCGATTTCGCGACCAATCCACCGAGTTCCCGAAACCCGATGGTGGCGTTGATGTAGTCTCGGAGTACCGATTTACCGGTGTCCACATCGCCGGTGAGAAGGCACTCCACGCCCTCCTCGAGCAATGCCTCGCGAAAGCCCGCGTCGCGCTTGATCCGCGCTTGGATCGTCTCCCTGAAGTCACGGGTCAATGGCATGGTCTAACCCTCGACGCCTCTGGCATCAACGCATTCCTCGATGTCGAACATCAGATATAGGTAACGAGTATGTTACCAACGTTCCACCGCTTCCCACCGGTTTTCGACAGTCCGGCGAAACGCGATAGTCTGTACTCGGATATTTGAGAGGATGCGGCCATGGCAATGGGACTGGTGCTGAACTATACGCAGGCCCGGCGGAACCTGAAGTCCCTGATGGAGACACGCCACTTGATTCGTTCGCCCCGCAACGTGGCGGTTGCGGGAAGCGATAGACGAGATCGATAGAGGCGACGTCGTCAGCGTCGAAGTGGTCGATGGGGAGGTCCAGGAACGGTCGTCGGAAGGGTGACCTATGGGCCGGAGTCGTTTTCGGTTGTTGCGGCGTGAACGCAGCGTGAGCTGATTACCCCTACTGGCTGCCCATCAACTCCTCCAGCAGCACCTCGTAGTCCATCACTTCCTCACCGAACGCCTCGATCACGACATCGACAATCGTCCCCTCGAATACGAACGGCGACTCATAGAGATCATCAACGGGAGTCTGGCTGTCCCGGCCAACATCGAGGGGTTCATTGACGAAGTTGTACTGCCGGAACGGTGACAGCACACCTTCCCCCGCGGGCTCGCCGTCAACGTAGAAACGCACGCGCCCCTCGTCGTCACCAGTGCGAACCACATCCGCCCGAAGCGTCACGGCCCCGTCTGGAATGGCAATGGGGGAGGACACCCGGCACCGCTCGCCGAAGTTGTTCGTCGTGTAGTGCAGCCGATTGCCGTTAATGAAGACGCTCCAGCCGCCGAACCGCCCGCCGTCGGCGATGATCGCGCCGTTCTGGCCGGTGGATTCGCGTTCGATCCGGGCGGTGATCCGGTGCGACACGCCCCGCACCCGTGGCCCAGTCTTGAAATGGTGCGGCAGCACCGCGTCCTGGTAGAGGACCCAGCGGTCCCTGGGCTCGGGCCACCAGCCGACGCTTGACCGCCGGCTTATGTCGTCCAGCGGAAGCACGCCGTAGCGCTTGGCCTCCCGCCACCAGAGGTCCTTGAGTTCCACTAGCTTGTCCGGATACCGGCCGGCCAGGTCGTCGATTTCCGCCAGGTCTTCGTCCAGGTTGTATAGCTCCCAGACATCCGAATCGAAATCCACGCCCCGCTCGTGGAACGTGACCGCCTTCCACCCTTCGTGCCAGATGCCCCTGTGGCCGACCATCTCGAAGTACTGGACGGTCTTGCGCGTATCCGCGCCGTTGTCGTTGAAGGTGTGGGCCATGGACACCCCGTGCAGGGGAATCTGCTCCACGCCGTTGACCTGCGCGGGCAGCGGCACTCCGAGCACGTCCACCAGCGTGGGTGTGATGTCCACCGCGTGGTAGAACTGCCGGCGGGTCTCGCCCTTCGCCTCGATCCCGTCGGGCCAGCGGATCAGTAGCGGCGCGCGCACGCCACCCCCGTACGTATTTCCCTTGTAGCGCTTGAACGGCGTGTTGCCGGCCATGGCCCAGCCGAACGGGTAGTGGTTGTAGGTGAGCGGCCCGCCCAGGTCGTCGAACCGCGCCAGATTCTCCTCCACGCTGGGGCGGAGTCCGACCCTGCTGCGTTGATGGTCGTAGGTTCCGTGGGGACCGCCGAGCGGACTCGCGCCGTTATCGGAAATGGCGATCACGATGGTGTCGTCGCGCTTGCCGAGGGCGTCGATCTGTTTGAGTAGCCGGGCGATCTGCTCGTCGGCGTGGTCGAGGAACCCGGCGTAGACCTCCATGAGGCGTGCGGCGAGGCGCTTCTCGTCGGCGTCGAGTTCGTCCCAGATCTGGACGCCCGGGTTTCGGGGGGCGAGGCGCTGGTCTTGGGGTAGAAGGCCAGTTTTTTTCTGACGCTCCAGGATCCTTTCGCGGGCCTTGTCCCACCCGTCATCGAACTTGCCCTTGTACTTGTCGATGTAAGGGGCGGCCACGTGGTGGGGCGAGTGGCCGGCGGCGAACGCGACGTAGAGGAAGAAGGGCCGGTCGGGATCGGCGGATACCAACTGCCGCAGCCACTTGCAGGAATGATCGACGATGTCTTCCGACAGGTGATAGCCCTCGCGGTTGGGTTGCTCGACCCGCTCGTTTCCCGTGATCAGTTCCGGGTTCCACTGGTTCGTCTCGCCCGGCATGAAGCCGTGGAAGCGATCGAAGCCCCGCTGCAGGGGCCAGTGGTCGTAGGGGCCGGCGGGACTGGTCTCGTGGATGGAGCCCAGGTGCCACTTGCCTGCCGCAAGGGTCTGGTATCCGTGCGGATGCAGCATTTCGGCCAGGTTCGCTGCCTCGCGGGAAACGAATCCCCGGGTGTTGGGGAAGCCGTTGACCATTTCTGCTACTCGGCCCATTCCGACGCTGTGGTGGTTGCGGCCGGTGAGCAGGCAGGTGCGGGTTGGTGAGCAGAGGGGGGTTACGTGGAAGTTGGCGTAGCGGAGGCCGTCTGCTGCGAGACTGTCGAGGGCGGGGGTTTCGATGTCGGAGCCGTAGCAGCCGAATTCAGCGTAGCCGACGTCGTCCAGGACGATCATAACGATGTTGGGTCGTTGGCGGAGCGGGGAGGGTGCCGAGGTCCAGGAGATCGTCGATTCGGCGGCGGTGCGGTTGATCTTTCCGGTGAAGTTTCGGTCGTGTTCCATGAGCAGTCGGCGTGATCTGATCCAAGGGTCTCAGGATTGAAGACTATTCGAGTTGCTTGATGGGCACACTTCAGCGATGCGAACGGTCCGCCTTTTGAGTCCGCCGACAACCGAGATCTCTTTCATTCCAGCAGTAGAGGCCTGGCTCAACCCGAACAGAATAGGCTGTATGTCCTCCCGGGTTGCTGACGCAGTGTTCGCCAAGGAATGCGCGGCTTGTACGCTTGCCCCACCCGGGGCATGCCCGTTCGACTTGTTGGAGCCAACCCCCATCGTGCTAAAGTCGGTTTCCGGGGTTCCCAGCGGACTGATCCCACACGACATGAACTACGTATCGGTATCGGCACCGGCCAGCAAAGTTGCCGACCTGATTGGCCGTCTGGCCGAAGTTTCGCATTCAGATCAAGTCGACGAAGTTGCGTTGGCAAGGATTGAAAGCCAGGCGCGGCAGTTTATGGATGCCGATCCGGCAGGTGCTCACACAGTGATGGGATGTGTGGCAGCCATTCGAGGTGACTCGGACGATGCGCGGCGACATCACGAGATTGCAATGCAACACGACTCCGATGTGCGAGTGGCCTACAACTACTCAGTCTCGCTCTCTCTTTTGCATGAGAATGTGCGTGCGCTTCGAGTAGTGAGCGAAGCTCTGCAGAAGGCCCCCGATATTCGCGAGTTGCTCGACCAGGCTATCGTTTTGGCATTGGCCAACGGACGATTCACTCAGGCAGCCAGGTGGTGTGCGAAGTGGGAATCGCTCTTCCCTGATGCGCCTCATGAGCACGCAGCCCTTGTTCGTTATCTGGCGGGCAAGGTCGTCGCTGGAGAGGTTGATGAAGAGAGCGCAGGGGAGATCCTCAATCTCGCCGATTTCATCCAGCGCGACAGGAAGATCAGGAGTGCCCGCTGGCGAATTTGGCCGGACCCCGAGGATTCATCGTCCCACGTATTCGAACGCCACGTACTCACTACTCCGTTAGAGGCGGCATTGATGAACGAGGAGCTTGCTGGCCAGATCGCGGAGAAGCCGGATCTGATGCGGAACCCTGGCATCAAATTTGTTCCCATGTTCATTGGGACGCGCTGCTAGATGGCGGTGAGCCCAGCGGAAATCCTGGAATCTGCGGAGACGTCGGGTAACGGGAGTTCAGAAGTGGATTGGCGGAACGCCACCAGCCGTGCCTATTACGCCGCATTCCACCGCGTCAAGCCAATTGCAGAGCGCGTGTTGAACTTCTCTTCTGACGGTGGAAGTGTCCATCATGAACTTGTTCAAGCGCTCCAACACGAGCGGAATTCGTCGTTGAGACAGTTGGCCTACATGCTCGATGAATGCCGAAAATGCCGTGCTCGCGCCGACTACGACATAGACGATGATTTTCCTTTAACGGTCTGCAAAACGGTGTTGGAACTGTCCAAACGGGTGATTACGAGGTCTGATGCAATCGAGGGTGGCTTGTAATGCCGGTACGTAAGGACACGGCCAGCGCCCCGATCCCAATGCGTTAGCCTGGCACAACGAACATTGCTTTCTTTGATGTCAGGAAGTCGACGATGGACGGGGCTGACCAAGTCGCGGGCGTGGTCGTGATGCGTGAGTCAGGCGAAGCGCGGACAGCCGACCTGTTCACGTGAAACCTAACGCGCGAGTCCGGGGACCCTGAATACTTCGCTCCTATGCCACGCCAGGAATCGCGGATTGGGACGGGGAAACCCGGCTCCCGGCGGCGCGCGTAGTGTCTTCCCATGGAACCGGCCAAGCGAGGCTTCTACGCCCGCGCCTCGGACTGCATCCGCCACGATGACCCGTAGTTCCGGCATCAGCGTGAACGCGCCGCTGTCGAACAGGTCGTGATGCAGGGAACACAGTGCCAGTCCGTTGTCCACCTCGGCCGGCCCGTTGGCTTCGTGCCACTTGATGTGCGCCGCCTCGATTGCCAGCGGCCTGTCGTCAAGCCGCCCCGCGAACTCGCACACGGCGCATCGGCTTCCGTATGCCGCGAGTACTTTCGCTCGGAACCTGGGGTCCCGCCACCGCCGGCGTCCGTCGATCCACTTGTCGATGTCCCGCACCTCGGTTCCAACGACATCGTCCGGTGAGATTGCGGTTGCTTCGAGCACCGCGTCCTGCCGCGTCACCGGGAAGTGGCTCGCCACGAGGTAGTCTGCGATCTGCCGCGCCAAGTGCGGCTGTCGCTGTAGCGTTGCGTAGGCGGATTCGGTCAAGCCGCCCCGAATCCGGTGACGCCGGAGGTCGCCCTTGTATGGGCCGCCCTCGGCGTTGGATCGCACCAGTGAAGGCCGGTCCACTTCCCAGACGCCATCGCGCCGCATGCGCCAGAACGGGTCTTCCGTGTGGATCGTCTTGCGGTGGGGGCCGAACCGGCGCAGCAGGTCCGCGAGTTCCTGATCGACAAGCTCGAACGACGTCAGCCGCGGCTCGCCTCGAAGGCAGCGACCTATCGCCCAGAGCGCGAGCAGGGGCTTGTGGGGTGCCCGTTTGTCGCCACGTTTCCAGACATTCAGTGCCTGAAATCGTTGGAGGAGGTCGGCTGTCACCGGTGTCCCATCGTGACTTCGCCCGTGTCATTTTACTGAGGACCGGACCCTTTGGGCCAACGAATGCCTGCTTCGGACGCTCGCACATGGGTGCTACCTGATCGGGGTCGCAACCCAGCCGGGTTCACAGCAGACCTGCCGGAATCGCGAGCACGTTGCTGCCGAGGCGCATGGCGGACTCGCGCAGGCAGACGACCGCCCCGGGGCCCATGCGCGGCGGGAACCTGCGCAAGGTTTCGAAGTGGCGGGTGTCGGTTCGGCTTGGGCGGGCGGTTTTCTTGAACTCCACCGGGTGCAGTTGGCCGTCCGCCTCGATGATGAGGTCAATCTCGCGCTTGTCCCGGTCGCGGTAGAAGTGGAACGGCGCGGGGCGGACACGGTGCCAGTAGCTCTTTAGTACTTCCCGAACAGCCACGTTTCCAGAATGGCGCCGGACATTGCGCCGGCCTCCAGGGTTTCCGGGGACGACCACGCGGTGAGATGGGCGCAAAGGCCCGTGTCGGTGAAGTAGAGCTTCGGCGTCTTGACCAGCCGGTTGGTCACGTTGCCCGAGTACGGCGGCAGCAGATGCACGATGCCGCGTACATGGCATCGGCTGATCTGGAGACGACTCCAGATCAGCCGATGCAGTGGCGCGATGTCCGCTAATTCGCCAGTTCGCTCCAGATCAGCCGGTCGCTAGCGCATGCGCGCGCGCTGACCTTGTTCGCAGCACCTGACCGGGCAAGATGCGGGCTGCGGATGCCCAAGCCCGGCCATGAAATCCTCCGCCCTCGGGCTTCCGTCTTTCGCCCTGTCCAATCCGTCCGCCTTGCCCATCCCGAACTCCTGCCGATCTCGACGCCAGGACGCCCGACCGGCTCGGTTGACACACCGCAAGTTACAACTTTATTGTTGTAAAAATGATCCCGGAGTTGATTGACGTGACGGGGGCGCCTTGGCCAGTGTTGCCGCCCGGTGTCCACAAGGCGGACTTGACCGGAATTGCGGCGGCTTTCGCGATCAACCAGTGGCGTAGGACACTTTTTGACGGCTTGCTGGAAGCGTCTCGTGCCCTGAAGGCAGCGGGTTGTGCCCGGCTATATGTGGATGGCAGCTATGTGACGGGGAAACCCATACCGGGTGACTACGATGTCTGTTGGGATCCGGCGGGCGTTGTAGGCCGATTGCTGCCGCAGGTGTTCCGCGATTTCAGCAACGACCGGGCTGCCCAGAAAGCGGCGTACGGGGGCGAGTTTTTCCCGTCGTCCGCAGCGGCGAATACGGTGGGAAAGACATTCCTTGAGTTCTTTCAAATTGAGCGACACAGCGGAAGCAGGAAAGGGATTCTGGAAGTCGAACTCACCACAGATCCAATGATTGAGTCGAGGTGACGGCATGATCTACAGCGATAAACAACGTCGCATCTCTGTGCGGGAGGTCGAGCGACTGAAGGAAGCGCTCGTGGCGTCGGAAGAACGCGCGGTAGAGGCTTGGCTGAGAGACCTGGAGACGGATGCGATTCGCAGCGAGATCGAGCGGCTCGAAGCAGATATCTCTGACTACGACATGCTCAAGGCCGGCGAGATTGCATTCGCAAAGTCCTTCTCTCTGGAGAGCCTGCCTTCAATACTCGTGCAGGCGCGGATTGCTGCCGGCATGAGCCAGACCAGTCTCGCGCAGGCGCTGGAGGTGAAACCGCAGCAAGTCCAGCGCTATGAGGCCTCTGGCTACAGGGGCGCGAGCCTTGCCAGACTGATTGAGGTGTCAAGAGTTCTTGGCGTTCAGACCGAAGGTTTGTTCGGAAGTGAACAGGCTGGTCAGGGTGGTGTCTTCTCATGGGGGAAAGCCGAGGAGATCGAGTGGCGGCGGTTTCCGATCAAGGAGATGGTCAGACGGCGATGGTTCCATGTGACGATTGGCGGGGATGTCGTGCAAGACCTCAAGGACTACTTCCGCGAAACCGCGGGACCACAGTTTGCGACGGCGCTCCATAGAAAGAAGTCCCGAGGCGACACGTCGCCGAACGAGTATGCGTTGTTGGCGTGGCAAGCTCGTGTGCTGGAGAGGGCCAGGCACACGGTCCGACACAAAGCCATGCCTTCGTTCGAGTT
This sequence comes from Candidatus Azotimanducaceae bacterium, assembly GCA_965203615.1. Lineage (GTDB taxonomy): Bacteria > Pseudomonadota > Gammaproteobacteria > Pseudomonadales > Azotimanducaceae > VXNE01. The sequence continues at coordinate 311,387 of OZ241900.1, read as the reverse complement.
GGATGATCGCTGGCTCCCGGACTTGGTTGCGCTGACGAGGCGACCGGGCGGCCCGGGGGAAGCAGCCGAACTGCTTGCTAGCCGCGGGATTCCCGTGGTGACGGAGAGGGAGTTGCCGGGAACCTATCTCGATGGCGCGGCGATGCTGGACGAGAACGGTCGGCCCGTCGTCGGACTCACGCTTCGGTTCGACCGTCTGGACAACTTCTGGTTCGTCCTTTTTCACGAACTCGGGCATATCTTCCTGCATCTCATGGGGGGTGCGCGCTACGACTTCTTTGATGAGGACGAGACAGCAGCGGGGGACAGGTTTGAACGAGAGGCCGATGCATTCGCGTTGAACAACTTGATACCGGAGGAAAGCTGGAATGGATGCCAATCTCGGTTTGCGGTCACTGAGAAAGCGGTGCGGCTGGACGCCGAAAGGCTCGGCATCGACGCCAGCATCATTGCGGGGCGCATTCGCCGGGAGCGCGGGAATTACGCCGTATTGAGCAATCTTGTTGGACAGGATGGTGTTCGGGCGCAGTTTGCTAAGAGACGTTGATGCCGCTGGTTAGCGGGGTCTACGTACCATCCCTGAGATGGCGGCGTAGGGCAGGGGTGAAACACGGCGCGCCCGAAAGGCCGGCGGGCGTTCGATCCGGCGCCGAAGAGGAAGTTTGCCGAAGGGGCGAGGGCGTTTTCGACGGTTGGAATGGCGGCAATGTCCCACTTGGGTCGGGATTGATCAGGCCCCCGACTCGCTGCATCGTCAACGAGTTGCGGATTCACGCCTGAGCGAAGCTAATGAATACTCTGTGCATCGGCGTCTTGACCTCCGCAGATTCGACGGAGACCGCGGTCCACTAGCGCCACTGCTTCCTGGATGTGGGGTGTCCGGGCCAAGACGAGATTCTCCTCGGCGGAAAGACCGTTGCGAAGGTCGTCAGGAGAGTACTGCCGAAAACAATCGCGCCCGGTCCAGTCATCTCGTGAACCGGACCAGCGCTCGATGAGACCCACCGTCTCCGCAACGTGGCGCGCGCATCCGCCGAATCCGCCGAGCACGAAGACTGGCTGACCGGCCTCAAGGGAGATGCGGGTCTCCTCGGCGATTCCGGGCATTGTTCCCTTGTAACCCTCGCGGCGCCACTGGATTCAGATCTTTGTTGCCCTGCTACCCTCAAGACGACGCTGCGAACGGATTGAAATTCCGAGCTTTGACGAAATCCATTGCTTATCACCTACCCGAACTTCGTTAAGGTAAAGATGCTGAATTACGAGTTGCCGCAATAGCAATCCCGCTATAGGATTGGAGCGCAATTTGCTACTTAGTTTATTTATCTTGCTTTTGGGTATCCTTTTTGTGAACTCCATTTGGATGGCGATATTAAGTAGCATTATTGCTACCGAGTCTGGCTCCTGCTGTTCCAAGGTCTCGAATATCTCTATTAGCTCCCTCGCGCCCAATGAATTGGCGATCCTCCCCAATACTCCATGACAAACGTCGTAGCAAAGGTTGAGATAAAGTTCCATTGCTGCTTTTCGCGTTTTCTCGTCGTCTTTCGCACCGTCTGCTCCCGCCAGGAGCGCTCCCGCAATCAAAGCGACAATGTCACCCTTTTCGCGCCGGGTAAACTCGAGCCAAAATCTGAGGAAACGAAGACCGGTCTCAAATCCGGACTGGGCAAGGTCCGATAACTGCTTCTTTTCTAAGGAACCTGATCGATTCCTCAGAATCTGACCCACAACATCGATCATTCTCGCGGACCGCACTATGTCGATCACAGTTGTGTCCGCATCCTTAAGCTGCTCCTCGAATTTCTCGCTATCGTCCGGCGCGGCATCAAGATGATCTCGTCTTTCGAGTTCCTTTCTTCGCTCGCTTTCGACATCTATCTGATCTATGACTAATTCGGGGATTTGTTGGGCGACTCCCAATATGTGCTCGGTCTCGCGGCGGTGAAGTGTTGCAACCGGAACTTGATCGAAAATCATCTCGGCCCGTAAGAGCACTTCGTCAATGATCCGTTGATCTCGACTATGGTGCATTAGAAATATGACGATGTTGGCGTTGCGTTCGGAATGCAACCTTTCACAGAGGTTTTCGATTTCGTGCTCGCAGTCCTCAATGTGGTCAGCCAAGTATTTGGCAGCGTAGAAATAAAAGATATACTGGTAGGAAAAGCGCAATCTATCGTCTACGTCAATTCGAACGATTTCGGCGCGGGTTAGTGTCTTTAGAATTTCTTCATGGGAGCCAAGAAGGAAACGCTGGGAGTACTTCTCTGTGAAATTCTTAAACTCATCGGAGGTTAGCGATTCTCCTCCATGTGAAAAGCAGGAGTAGGCAAGTTCGGAAAGATAGTTGACGTACAGGTCAAAGTTCTGCGTCCTCACTCCGACCTTGTGAAGTGCCTGTAGGATCAAGGCCTGATAGCAGTGACCGTAAGAGGAGAGCTCGAAATTGGTGGGCATCAGGGAGTCCAATAATTGGATGACCGTTAGAACAAAAAATGGTTTTGGAGGGAGTAGGTTTCTCCGTATTATCGCGTTTAGTTTTCGCGTTGTATCGTCGTTTCGTCGCTGGAGCGCGGTCGCCCCTATGGTTTCCTCTTCGCCGAGGCTATTCCATCGTTCGATTAGCTCGCCGCGTCGAGCGTGTCCTAGTGGCAGCATTTCCCAGCGCCGAAAGGGTGAGACCTCGACCATGCGTTTCTCATCAAATGTTAACGAACTATCTGCAACCAAGACCTTGTGCTGGAAAGCTGCTCTAATTGCTTCAAGGAATCGCGCTTCGAACTTAATGTTGAGTTTCAGGGCATGATAGTTGTCCACAAATAGTATTCTCTGAGCGGTGGTGGATATGTAGTCATCCCACGTAGTGCCCTCGTATTGCTGCCGGACTGGTCGGGAAAACGCTCTTTTGAGGTCAGAGGAAGTAATTTCTCCAGCGTCGACATATAGAGGTAGGAAGTCCTGATCATGGTAGTGGCTGTAAAGCATCTTAATCAATGATGTTTTGCCCGCTTGTTCCTCACCATGTAGAAGGATTCCATCGCCGACAAAATCCGGATGCTTCAGTTGAGAAGAGTTCACTGTCTCAATGAAATCATTGTCGCGATCTTGCCGCCCTCTGAGATCCGGATAGATGAATACATCCGGCAGATGAACCTTTTCCTTGACCTTGTGTTGAAACGAAACCTCTGTTCCGATTAGCCAGTTCATGAAATTTGGATTCAGTGAAATGGCTGAAGCCTCATAGATGGTTGGCTTGTCACGGAGGTTGGAAACATCATGGACCCACTGAGCGGCCCGTAACTTGATTTGTTCGGCTACGTATACCCATGCGGCGTCCTTATCGGAGAAAGAGGTAACTGGTTTGCCGTCTTTAGGGGCCGCAACAAAGTTCTTGAGAGGTGTATCCTTCCATAGACACTCCCTCAATATTATTGGGAGTACTCCGATTCTACCGGACGAGCGGAGTTCTAAGACCCGTAATAATTCGTGCTCATAACAGCTGATGGAAGACAAAAAGTCGGAACTGACAAGGAAAGCTATGAGATCCGCCGACTGGAGTTCGGATCGAAGCGTCTCATCTAGCTGGTCGCCCAAAACAAGCTCACGATCATCCCAAGACGTGATCGTGCCGTTGTTGATCAATGGGGCAAGGTGGGCGGTAAACTCCTTCAGAAGTTCTTCGTCGTGATGGGAGTAACTGATGAATAGACGTGGAGAAGTCATGGTTGCTCCTAGATAGAGGTCCAAAATGTGTCGTTTATTGCCGTCAAGGAACAGCGGGTAGATTGTGAGCGTGTCGCTTTTGGTTGGCGAGGCGTCGAACCCAAATGTAGCTTAGGAGGTCGGGTGGCTACCGAGGCATGTGGGTTCGAACCATCACTGCCCTCTGGCTTTGCTGCCGCCACCAATCCTTTCCCGCCGCTCATGACGCGGTCCCAGACTGACGATATGCAAGTTCGAACACCGTATCGGCCATCCACCGCTTGAAACCCTCATTGTCCGTGAACTGTTTGAAAAGTTCCGCGTCGTCCTTCATCAGCGACATCATGACGCGCGCCAGGGCTTGGTCATGCTCTATTCGAGCGTTCTGAGCATCGGAGTTCAGTCTCGCGTTGCGGAACTTCTCATCGTTTGCCACCCGCGACGGGATCGTTTCCGTGATCATCTGCCGGACGCGGTCCTCGTCCTCCCAGGCAATATCCCCGAAGTGCTCGTTGAATACCCTGATGATGTTCGACAGCCGCTCGATCTCGGGTTCGGGTCGCCCCCCGCCGCTCGTCGTCGGAACCGGATCGATTTCGGCATCCTCGTCCGGCAGCAGGATGCGCTGCACGGCCTTCTTCTCCACCCGGTAGCTGTCCATGTCGATGGTTTCGAGGATGCCCCTCGACAGGTCATCCTCCTCGGGGGACGGCAGCTTCGGAATCAGGAAGTTGAGGAAGATCGAGCGTTCTTCCCACGCGGCATTGGTGTATGGCAGCACGCAGGAAAGGAAGTCGTAGGTACGAACAAATGCCTTGGCCTTGCCCTTGAAGGCCGCTTGGCCGTCTTCGTCGAGGTCTGTCTTGTAGATCGCAACGCATGCGTCGAGGATCGGATCGAGCTGGTCGCGATCTTCGCCGCCCACGAACCGTCGCACCAGCGTCTGGACCTGCTCCGGCGAGTAGACCTGTGCATTGTCTAACTCCGCCTGCAGGTCGTGCAGCTTGTTCGGATCCGTCTCGTCTGCCAGGACTGTCGTTCGGTAGTAGTCGGCGAAAGCTTCGCTGATCGTGTCGGCGTCGTTCAGGAAGTCGAGGACGAATACGTCGTGCTTCTTCGGATGCGACCTGTTCAGCCGTGAGAGCGTCTGCACCGCCTTGATGCCGGACAGCGTCTTGTCCACGTACATCGTGTGCAGCAGCGGTTCGTCGTAGCCGGTCTGGAACTTGTCCGCGCACACCAGGAAGCGGTAGGGATTTTCGCGAATGCGCTCGGCGATGGCCCTTGACGGGAAACCGTTGAGAGAGGCTTCGGTCACGGAGTCGCCCGCGAAGTCGTGCTCGCCCGAGAACGCCACGATGGCCCGATGCGGGCTCTTGCGTTCGCGCAGGTAGGCGTCGAGCGCATGGAAGTACTGGATCGCCCGCGCGATGCCGTTGGTGACGATCATGGCGCGGGCATGTCCGCCGATCTTGTTGCGCGCCAGCACCTGGTCGTGGAAGTGGTCCACCATGATCTCCGCCTTGAGGCGGATGGCGTGGTCGTGCCCCTCGACGAAACGGCGAAGCTTGCGTTGCGCCTTCTTCGTGTCGAACTCCGGATCGTCCTCGACGGTCTTGGCGAGCCGGTAGTAGCTCGCCACCGGCGTGTAGTGACGCAACACGTCGAGAATGAACCCCTCTTCAATGGCCTGCTTCATGGTGTAGCTGTGGAACGCGCGGTGCCTCACCGCACCGTCAGGCTGTGGGTCCGGCTCGCCGAAAAGCTCCAGCGTCTTGTTCTTCGGCGTCGCGGTGAACGCGAAGTAGCTGGCGTTCGGAAGCAACTGGCGCGATTCCATGATTCGATTGATCTGGTCCTCGTAGCTTTCTTCGTCATCTCCCGCGCCAGCGTCCGAGAGGGCACTCGAAATCGCGGCTGACGCCTTGCCGCCCTGGCTCGAATGTGCCTCGTCGATGATGATGGCGAAGCGCCGGTCGCGTTGTCCGGTCCCGATCTCGTCGAGGATGAACGGGAATTTCTGCACGGTGGAGACGATGATCTTCTTGCCGGTCTCGATGAAGCGGCGCAGATCGCCCGAACGGTCCGCGTGGCCGACCGTCGCGCGCACCTGTGCGTATTGCCCGATGGTGTCGCTGATTTGGCGATCCAGGATTCGCCGGTCGGTGACGACGACGATGGAATCGAACACGGGCGCCCCGTTTCTTTCGAGTTCGATCAACTGGTGCGCGAGCCACGCGATAGAGTTGCTCTTGCCGCTGCCTGCCGAATGCTGGATCAGGTACTTTGTTCCCGCCCCGTGCTCGACCGCATCGCCGAGGAGGCCCCGCACCACGTCGAGCTGGTGGTAACGGGGCCAGATTTGCAGACGCGTCTTTCGTCCTGTCCTGTCGTCGCGACTCTCCACCAGTTGGGCGTAGTTCTCGATAACGTTGGTCAGACTCTCGCGCGTCAGCACCTCGCGCCACAGGTAGTCGGCCTTCAGTCCGTTCGGGTTCGGCGGATTGCCGGCGCCGTAGTTCCAGCCCCGGTTGAACGGCAGGAACCAGGACGCCTTGCCAGCGAGCCGCGTGCAGAAGCGCACCTCCGACTCGTCCACAGCGAAATGCGCGATACACCGACCGAGTTCGAAGAGCTTCTCGTGAGGGTTCCGGTCCCGCCTGTATTGCTCGACCGCGTCGTCCACGGTCTGCTTGGTCAGGTTGTTCTTCAGTTCGAACGTGACGACGGGCAGGCCGTTGATGAAGAGCGCGATGTCAAGCGCCCGCTGCGTCTCGTCGCGGCTGTAGCGAAGCTGCCGGGTGACGCTGAACCGGTTCTGCTCGAAGCGTTCACTGGCCCGCTCGTTGCCCGGCGAGGGTGCCCCGTAGAAGATATCCACATGATGTGCGCCATGAGCGACACCCTTGCGCAACACGTCGACGATCCCCCGCTTCGATATCTCCCCCTGCAGCCGCGCAAGGAATCTTCGCCTGGTCGGACCATCCTCGTTCGGGGCCAGTGCTTCGGCGAGTTCCGGCTGGGTCGCGCACACGAACGCGGTTAGCTGAACCAGATCGACGCAATACTCTCTGTTGTAGTCAAGGTAGCTCCCGCCCGTCCAGCCAACGCCGCCGTAGCTGGCTGGCGGTTCGGCGACAGCATCGGGACTCGGCGGCTCGCACGCGTGGCCCGCGAGCGCGATGCAGATGTGGCGTTCGAGACCCGCTTCGGAGGTGTCGGTGCTCACGTCATCCCTGGTTGAACAGCGGCTTCAAACTGCCAAGTCCTTACGCAGTGCGTTTGCTTCGTGCTCAAGAACGGTTTGCACCTGAGCCTTATCCAACTCCGGGAACCAATCGACGAACTCGTTGATCGTGGCCCCGCTGGCTAGGTTTTCGTATAGCGCATAGAGCGGGATCCGAGTCCCGGAGAAAGCCCAGGCGCCGCTGATCTTGCCGGGGGTTTGCTCGACCGCGGGGCATCCCGTCCAATCCGTCATGGGTTCACCCCGTCCGTGCCGTGTCCCGTGTTGTGTGAATTCGATTTAGCTCCGTCCTCATGAGTTCCTTGGTCGATTCCAACTGACTCCACATTCGGCGGTTCGGCCACGATGCTTCGTACATCGAGTTTGCCAGTAACAACATCGGCGATCAGGCGCGTGCGGTACTCTCGAAAAAGCCTGATTTGTTCCCGTATGCGGTTGAGTGCATGGTCTATACGGCCGGTCTCCCTATCAACATGGTGAACGATTCGGGATTGCTCTTGCAGCGTGGGGACCGCGAAAGCGAAGTTCCTCAGCATCGGAAGTCGCAACGAATCCACCGTTGACTTCGCGGTGCCGCGCATCACTTCATAACGAAGCATCGCTCTGAGGAACTCAAAAAAGAACCTCCCGAGTATCCCACGGAAATCGCTGAACTTGTACACACGTTGATGATAGTCAAACTTGCCGTCAACGTAGTGGAATACGCGCCCCACGCCCACCCCGTCTCCGGCTGTCAAGACCGCTTCGCCATCGAACGACCACGTGTCTATTCGTTCAACGATCTGAGACCGGACGAAGAATGGATATTGCCCGTCGTCTTGTCTATTTATCGTGTCCCGGTCGCCCGTAGTAATGCTTGCGAGGGTGCAAAGCCTGCGAGTCCACCAATGTTCAGGCAACTCTCCAAGCCATGTGACACCGGAAGGCTTGAAGGACGCATAGGGTCGGCCGGTGCGAACGTCAATGCGTCCTGTGACGGCCTCGTAGACAATCGTCCGCTTCTGCTCCTCCAGTAGCCGGATCAGCTTCTCCTTGGCTTGGATGTAGCGGTCAATGCGGCTTGAGGTGTGTTCGAGGAAGCTGGCAATGGCGATCTGTTCGGGAAGGGGCGGAATGGCCATAGCGAGGTATTTCAGGTCGTTCGCATAAATGTGGATCACGGTGAACCCTCGGCCCATTTGCGCCTTCTGCCTCGCGGATGGGCGACTGTCAGTCGCATAGCCTAAGAACTGGGCGTCCATCTCGACCCGGGTGCGGAACACAATCACATCGCCGCCGCAAAATGACTGATCGTCAATGAGATTGACTGCAGATTTGCCAATCTCGTCAATAGTCTCGCCAGAACCAGCGAACAGAACATCTCCGAATTTGATCGGCGTGTAGGTTGTGGCCGCAACGGCGGGATCGACAAAGGCCCGACTCGATGCGATGTGGAAGTCGTGGCGCGTATAAAGGTCGCCATATCTCACACAGGGGACGCCTTCCCGCACCTCATCCGCCTTGGTGCCGCCATTTCCTTTGAAGAACCGTCCAATTTGCCCCAGTGTTGCTACATGCCAATGGGCGGGTACCCGCCCTAAGCATTCGACGCCGGAGTCCTTCATCTCGCTGTAGGGCCGCAGGTGGCCGAAGTCGCGGCAACTGAAAGGGTGTTCTGTCGCCATCAGACGACGGTTCCGAGGATTTCGTCTAGCAGGCCGGTTGTTTCCCCTTCAAGCGTCACGATTTCGGCCCGGATCTCCTCCAGCGACCGCATCGGTTCTGGCTTGTAAAAGTAGCGGTTGAAGCTGATCTCGTAGCCCGTCTTGACTTTGTCGGGCTTGTACCACGCGTCGGGCACGTAGAGCAGCACTTCCCGTTCGAGGAAGGCATCGATGCCGCCAGCCTCTAGTAACGGAACCTGTTCCGTGTCCCGGAGTTCCGTATCGGGTTCGTACTCCACGACCGCGTTCTTGCCGTCCATGTCCGCTGTGAACAGGCCGTGTAGCGGGTCCGGTATCGTGACGCGCTTCTTGTGAACCTTCTTGATGACCGGGGCCGCGTCTTCGCTTCGCCAGCTAGTCGCGTCGTAGATCGCCTTTTTCTCCGTGGCGCTTAGCTTTACGCCCAAGCGTTTCAGTGCCTCGTCAAGCGCCGCGCGGAACACATTGTGGTCGTTCCACACCGAGTCACCCAACTCGTCGAGTAGGGCGGGTGCCAGTTCCACCAGGCGGGCGTCCCGCGCCCAGGTATCTCCGTTCCGAAGCCGCTTCTTCTGCGCGTCGGTGATATTTCGGGCAGGTCGTTCATCGGACTCGGAAGACCACTCCGCAAGCACTTCACCTACGCGTACCGCGACGGCGGCAAAGTCCTCGAAGAGTTGCTCGCCGAACTCCTGATACAAGTCCGCCCGCAGGTCCGCGTCGCCCGAGCCGAACCGAAGCTTTTTCCAAGTGTGCTGAGTGAACTGGCTCTTCAATCGAAGGGGCCGTTCCACTGTTACTTTCCAGTAGCCGAGTGCTGCGTTGTCGAAGACCTTGCTTTCGTCGTTCTCCTTGAAATCAAGGAACGTCTCGCAGATGAGGGCGATGTCCTCCTCGCCGAGTTCGCAGTTCTTCTTGCCCAGATTCTTGCGCAGGGGCCGGAAGCGGTTCGTGGCGTCAATCAACTGGACTTTGCCCCGCCGGTGCTCGGGCTTTCGGTTCGTGAGCACCCAGATGTAGGTCGCGATGCCCGTGTTGTAGAACATGTTCACCGGCAGGGCGACGATGGCTTCGAGCCAGTCGTTCTCGATGATCCAGCGCCGAATGTTGCTCTCGCCCTGGCCTGCGTCTCCCGTGAAAAGCGAACTGCCGTTGTGTACCTCCGCAATACGGCTGCCGAGGCGCGTGCCTGTCTTCATCTTTGCGAGCTTGTTGGCGAGGAACAACATCTGCCCGTCGCTTGATCGCGTGACGAGCGAGTATTCAGGATCGTCGTCGTGGTCGATCAGGAACCGCGCATCCCGCATGCCGGTCTTGCCGCCCATGCGTTCGAGGTCCGTCTTCCAACTCTTCCCGTAGGGCGGATTGGACAGCATGAAGTCGAACTCGTGGGATGGGTAGGCATCGTTCGAGAGCGTCGAGTGCTCGGGGCCGCCGACGATGTTGTCCGCCGCATCGCCTTCGCCCTTCAGCAGCAGATCGGCCTTGCAGATCGCGTAGGTCTCCGCGTTGATTTCCTGACCGTAGAGATGCGTGGACACTGCCTTGCCGCGCTCGGCGGCGATTTCCTGCACCGTCTCTTCCGCCACGGTCAGCATGCCGCCGGTGCCGCATGCGCCGTCGTAGAGCAGGTACGTGCCGGACTCGATGTCGTCGGCGATGGGTTGGAAGACGAGTTGAGCCATCAATTTCACCGCATCGCGCGGTGTCCAGTGTTCGCCGGCTTCCTCGTTGTTCTCTTCGTTGAACCGGCGTACCAGTTCCTCGAAGATCGTCCCCATGCCGTGGTTGTCGAGCCCCGGATGCCTGATCGAGCCGTCTGTGTTCCTGACCGGCTCCGGGCTCAAGTTGACATCTGGTGATGTCAGTTTCTCGATCAGCGTCCCAAGCGCATCCGCCCGGCTCAGGCGCGGTATCTGGTTGCGAAACTCGAAGCATTCGAGGATGTCCTGCACGTTCGGCGAGAAGCCGTCGAGATAGTCGCGAAAGTCGGCTTCGAGGCGTTCCTGGCTGGCACGGGAACGGAGGTCACTCAGTGTGAACTTCGACGTGTTGTAGAACGCTTGTCCGGCAGCGCCTCGCAAAGGGGTGTCTTGTTCCACGATGCCCGCGTCGTCCAGGGCGGTCTTCATGTCGAGTACCGCCTGCTTGCTGTCTGCCAGCACGGCGTCCAGCCGCCGGAGCACGGCCATCGGCAGGATCACGTCGCGATACTTGCCGCGCACATAGAGATCGCGGAGCACGTCGTCCGCGATGCTCCAGATGTAATTGGCAATCCAGTTCAGGTCGCCGTTTGTTATGCCGGGTCCCAAGTGGGTCAACTTCGTGCCGAACCTTGGGGGTGAAGTCTAAAGGTGGTGGGGGATGGGTGCGAGTCGGGGCTGGGAAGCACGGTTAGTATCTAGGGAATACGGCGAGAGTCGCCGCGTGACGGCGGGGTGCATCGCGGGAGTAGCTTCGAGAAGAGGTGTGACAGTGCCGGTTAGTCTATACGAAGGACAGGTGAGGCGGATTGACGCGCTGCTTCGAGCGCGGTTCCCGCATTTGGTCACCGACATATACGAGGTCAGGCCGAATGAGTTCACCGTTGTCATCCCGGCGGAAGTGCAGGATGTTGACGAAATCGCGGAGGAGTTCGATAGGTCGATCCGATTCGTCGCCGTCGCGGTGGAACTATCGAACTCCATCCCCGCCTCTTTTTTGAGGCAGATACCTTCGCTGACCGAGCAAGAATCGATTGGCACAATGGTTGGTTTGCCGCTCACCGTCGTCGACTTACAGAATCTATTGCTGTCCCGGTTCCCCGAAGTGGATGTGGTTGGCATCGGAGAGCGGCATTCTTCCGACGCCGCCGTGACCATCCTGGTTGGGGACGATCTAGGGATCGAGACGCGCTGGCGGATAGCGGAGTTCGTCGAGACTTTGGGAATACCACTCCCTGCGGAGATTCGGGTGTCAGACAGCGCCGAGATCGGTATCCGTAAGGAGGGAAACCCGATGTTCGTGTGGTCATCTCGGCTTCGGCCCCGGGCTCCGAGCTACGTGGTTGAGGACGAGCGTTTCTGGTTTGACAATATCGAGAGCATTGGGGCAAACCGATTCGACCGGAGCCGTTTCCCCGGCGTGGACGATGACGCGTATCGCTGCTACTTCGATTTCACCCTGGGCGAGTCGGATCACCTGAATCTCCGGCAGGCGCTTCTGCTGTATGACGAAGTGTGGTGCAGCCTTCCGCTGTTGGAATGTCAGGGGCCGTTTCTGGCGGCACAGCGGTTGTCGAAGGATGACCTGCTGGAGATTGTCGAGAGCGGACGCCTGAAGTTCGTGACGACCCAGCCGGAAGAACGGCTGGATGTTGGACTGCTGGAGTCGATTCACGAACGGGATCGCTGCGCGATATTGGGACGGAGAACTACGGCGGCCCTGCTCGTTGCGGACGTTGTTCGAAGTTATGAGCAGTCGTTTCTTCGCGACCCGGACCTTCTGCCCTTGATTGGTGCGGCAAGCGAGTTCTTGGCTGAACGGCTCGGAGTCAACCCCGCCGGTCTGCTCCAGATCATGTTGTGGCCGCTGGTGAGTTTACGAGGCGGTCTGTTGAGAGTGCTCGATATTGGCTCCAAAGGCGGGCCTTGTGTCTCGCTCGCTGATGCGGTGGCTGGACTGGTGGAGGATGTGGGAAGCATCGATGTGGAGTTGGAGGCGGTATCCGCAGGAGAGCCGGTTCACCTAGGCCATGCCTTGGACGCGACAGTGTTCGGACCATTGAACGAATGGTCTGCGCACCGCAACATGAAGGGGTTCTTGGGGCATCTGCTCAACTTGCATCGATGCTTCAATGCCGAACTTGGGCCAGCTTGGGTAGAAAACGAGAGGCGACGCAACGCGGGAAAGCACATCGTGCCCCCGTTGCCTCTGTTCGACTTCGATCCGGACATACCGATCAGGGAGTACCTGTGGGATACGGGGTTGGCTTCGACGAGGGCGGGCGGAAGGGCGCTTTACGCGCGGCTTGCGCACTTACCGACGGACGAACGTGCGGCGGAGATCGAGAAACTGAACGCCGAGCTTCGTAAGCACGGCCGTCGACAGACAGGCACTTCGATAAGTCTGGACCTGCTAGACACATTGGCCATGGCGATCACCGGGATGGGTGGTGCCAGCATTGTTCGCATCGCGACGGCGGGAATGGAAAGGTTGAGGAGGAACAGCGCGGGGGTCGACGCAGCGATGGCGCGCGTGTCGGGGCTAATGGACCCGGTCGGGACGAAAGTAGAGTTGCACTTCCTGTCGCGGGTACAGCGTGTGGCTCCATTCAGGAAAGAACGGATATGAATGGTATTGGGGCAGACGTCGTCTTGAGCGCTGCTCCCATCGCTCGACAGTCAGTTCTCTGCGTTAGCCAGCAGCGGGAGCCAGTGTATATCCATCGTGCCCTCGTTCGATGATGAGCCTCGTTCAACTGACCACCGGTTACCTTTCGGAACGGGACTGGCCGCACTTTGGTACGCGCCTCCTCTCGCTACGGGGCGCAACTCACCATCCATCCCCACAAGCACCTCAAAGTCTGACTCTGCGGGCGGCGTGTCGCCGTGGCTACGAACCACAACGAAGCCATCCGTGGGTGCGGTGAACGTTTGACCATGGTGCTTTCGCTGCCATTCTCCGAAAGTCACCGGGCTCGTCGGATTTCCCAAGACCTGCTCTAGCGATGAGACTCGATTTTCCAGGCCACCGACGAAGAATGCGGCCCCACCAATTGCCACCGCTACACCAATGATCGGAACCAGTATATAACTCACCCAATCCTTTAAGTCCTTCACAGTCCGAACCCCATGTAAAATCTCCCGGGCGCTGTCTTGGTCAACGTTACCTCGATTCACGTCGAGCCAAAGTAGCACGAAGTCGACGAACACTCCGGACAATTGGCAGCGTGCCAGCAGACGGAAAGGGGGGTAAGCGTATGGGCAGCGCCGGGGTCACCCACAACGACCGTATTCGCTACTGCGGTTCGTGGCTTGTTGTTTGTTCGGTGCTGGGCGTTCCGCCGATTGGCCTGCTCCGTGTTGGGGGCTGTTTCACAGGCTGTCCAGGCTGCGGATTCTCATCAACGCATTCACGACTGACATATGCAGGATCACCGTCTTGGAGTACGGGAATGTAGTCACGATGCATCACGCCCCTCCAGACCGATGCAATCGTGAGTATTTCGCCGGCTTGAGCAACCCGGATGACCTCGCGTTCCTTGTTTTTGGCGAAAGGGATGCCTCGGTCAGCAGTGGTCTTCCAGTTAGCAAATACCTCGCACCTCGACTTCAGCCGCACCCGTTCGAGTTGTTTCATTGCGCCTGTGGTCACGAGCACGCTCCTGTCGCGAAGAGCCAGCGCCGAGTCGACTGCGAAGTCTATGCAGAATCTGGCGTCGCCTTGCGACGGTTGGGGATTGTTCGATCTGGGATGCTGTTCGATGCTGCCGTAGCGACTAAGGGTCGTATGCGGAGTCAGCATCATGAATCGATCAAATGCCGCAACATCCACGCCCCGCGTGAAGAGATCGAAACGCGCTTGGAGCAAAGGGAGAATCGCATCGACCCAGCTTTCAAAGTCATTCACTTCCCTTCGCCGGTATTGCACGACCGAACGAAGCTCAATGGCTGGGTCATTTCCCGTAATGTGTGCCATGTAGATCGTCATTGCCTTGGCGGCATGTGCAACTGCTTCACCGTAACGCTCAGCTACATACGCACTCTCAGCCCGCTTCAACCAATTCTGGGTCCGGATATGGCCGATGGAATCGGCGAGGGAGAGGGAGGCGAAATCGATGGCGAATGCCTCTTTGTAAGCCGAGGTCAGAAATAGCTCGACGTTCCAGACAAACACTTGGGCGTCCTTCTCGGCCACCTCGTGGCCGCGGTGTTTGAAGGCGACGCGGGCCGTGTTCAATGCCGTTAGGCTGGCTCGATGACCGCCTAGGATTGGAAATCGTTGCTCCACCTCCTGCAGCAGCGCGCCGAACGAAGCGCTCGTGGTTACCCTGATTTGATGATGTTCTGCAATTAGGCGAAGGATTACCTCGGCCGAGTCCTGTAGCAGCGACGTGGCCAAGCCCCATGAGTGCGGCGGTTGGGGGCGGCTTACGGCATCCTTTGCACTCCGGTAAAGGAACTTCGGAAGTGTCAGTCGGCGAAGTAGGAGAGTCGATGGCGGAGCGATCATAGGGCAGCGCAGCCTAGCACACGACCTGTAGACTGTGCTGGAGTGCCGCCGTGTACGGTCTAGTCATCTGCTAGTGTACTGTCCCATAAATAACGTATATAATAATGGGCGTGTTCCCTATGGAGTCCGCCCATGCCCCGTGGTCGACCTGCCGCTCCCATAACCCTGGATGACGAAGAGAAGAACCAACTGCTCGGCGTCGCCCGCTCCCGCTCGCTTCCGCACGGGATCGTGCAGCGGGCGCAGATCGTGCTGGCCTGCGCGGAAGGCGAGCCGAACACCGCCATCGCCGAACGCATGGGGGTGAGCAACATCACCGTCGGCAAGTGGCGCCGCCGGTACCGCGAGCGCGGCCTCGAGGGCCTGCACGACGAGTTGCGCGCCGGGCGGCCCCGGACCCACGAGGACGAGCGCGTCGCCGAAGTGATCAACACCGCCCTTCGGGTCGAGCCGCCCAGCGCCACGCAGTGGAGCGTGCGCGCCATGGCCGAGCACACCGGCATCTCCAAGAGCACCGTGCAGCGCTGGTTCGACCTGTTCGGCGTGCAGCCGCACCGCCAGCGCCACTTCAAGCTGTCCAACGATCCGTTCTTCGTCGAGAAGGTGCGCGACATCGTCGGGCTGTACCTGAACCCGCCCGACCACGCCGTGGTGCTGTGCGTGGACGAGAAGACCCAGATCCAGGCGCTGCAGCGCACCCAGCCCATGCTGCCCATGGGACTGGGCTATGTCGAAGGGGTCACCCACGACTATGTGCGCCACGGCACCACGACCCTGTTCGCCGCGCTGGACGTCGCCACCGGCGCGGTGCTCGCGCAGTGCAAGCGCCGCCATCGGCACCAGGAGTTCCTCGCCTTCCTGCGCCACATCGACAAGAGCGTGCCGGCGCACCTCGACATCCATCTCGTCGTCGACAACTACGCCACCCACAAGCATGCCAAGGTCAAGGCCTGGCTGGCCCGGCGAGAGCGATACCACATGCACTACACCCCCACCTACGCCTCATGGATCAACCAGGTCGAGCGCTGGTTCGGGATCATCACCCAGCAGGCCATCCGTCGGGGGTCGTTCTCCAACGTCAAGGAGCTGGTCCACAAGATCAACGCCTTCGTGGAGCACTACAATGAACAAACCACCCCCTTCGCCTGGGTCGCGACCGCCGAGTCCATCCTCGCCAAGATCGAACGACTTTGTTTAGTTATTTCCGGGACACGACACTAGTGACCCAGAATAAAACGTGTTGCCTCTGTCTGCGACTGGTCGCCTGCGATCATGTCGCGACTCTAACGCCTCTAATCGGAGGCCCCGCTAACTCGTCGGCGAAACCGGCCCAACTGTCTCGGCGCAGTCCCGACGCGATACGTCCGCTTCAACCATCGCCAGCCGCAGCAGGTTCGCACGCCCGTAAGGCCAACTGACGGAGCCTAATTGTCCCCGGGTTGAGCCTCACACGCAGGACACGCACGGCGAGCCCACGGACGGTCCACCGTCCTCACGCCCAGCACGCCACGTTCGTCCTCTTGTTCCGCAATCCACTCCTCGCTCCACTGTCCCCCCAACTCTTCGATGCGCCCCCAAGATGCAACGAACACCCGACTGAATGACTGTCGCGGTGGTGTGAGCAGGCACTCCAATGCAACGTCGCCAACCATTGCTGTCACGTAGCTCAGTTCTACCGGGCCGTAGGGGCTGTAGTGAGCCCCGCAGGCGGGCTCCTCTTGGCTCTCGGTTCCCCCGTCGGGCCAGGCCACGACCTTGAAGGACGGTGCCCCAGTCCGACCGATGTGGCACTGGAAGCAGCCACCTTCGCGGCCAATCGCCACAGAGTGACCAGCGCAAGCATGTGCTTCCGTCCAGCCGTACATGATCGGGAGGCGCCGCCCGCTCTCGATGTGCCAGCGGTTTAGAGAGCTCTCAGCGGCCCAGTTTCCAGTGGCGGAGATGATCAGGTCAGCATCGCCCAGAAGTTCTTGGTCTTGCTGCAGAAGTCGGTGCAAATCGGTTGCGCGCGCCTCGATCCTCAGATGAGGAAAGTCAGGCTGAAGCCGCTCGGCTAAGGCCTCTGCCTTGTTCCGTCCGACCGCGGCAGCGCCCAGGGGATGCCGGCCCACGTTCGGCCAGCTCAAGACGTCATGGTCTACTAGGACCACCCTCCCGGCACCTGCTTGGGCGAGCAAGCAGGCGACCGGTGCACCGACCGAGCCACACCCGACCACCACGACGGTGGAGTCCAGCAACTGCGGGGTTCGACAATCGCGGCTTCGTCCATGGACCCAGTTCGCGTCGGCACGCTGCACGCCGCTTCGAATCACTGAACCAGCACCAAAGTACCGACTGAGGGCGACGCGCTTATTCACTCGCCCCGGTCGAAATCCCTTCGTTAACGGATCGGCGCCGGACGACCGCCGAGAGCCCGAACGTCTCGGCCTTAATGCCTCTACTGCAATGAGACCTGGGCCGACGCGGCCCGTAGCGCCAATGATGGCGACCAAGCTGTTGGGCCCATTAGCAGCCGCCTCGCCAAGTGCCTCACTTGCATCCCGGCCGGCTGCGACGGCCAGCCCACGCAGGTCTGCCGCTGTCTCCGGGTACTCCGCAGGGAGGAGCGGCGTATCCAGCCAAATGAAGGCACCCGACCTTGTCCGAGTATCTACGTCGGCACCGTACCGGCTACGCAACCACTGCGCCAACGTCGGCGCGTCCTCGCCAACCACCTGAAGCCCTTCGCCATGCCACACCCTGACGACACGAGAGGGCGGCTCTGGCTTCAACAGGCTGAACAGGTGGCTACCGTCCTCATGGTGCCGATACGCCCAATACGTCAGAAACTCCTCACGGAAATCGCGCTCGACGATGGTTCCTTCGAGCAGTTCCTCGATGAGACGCACCGATCTGCCAAAGAGGTTCTCTGCCACGGCAGGTGGATCGTCAGGGTCGCACTCCGCCATGTTCGGAAGCAGACACAGGACACCATCACCTTCCACATGAGGCCAAGTCATCGATGGCGGATGGTCAACCAGTGCCGTACGGACTGGCACGGATGGAAAGCCAGCCGTCATTACGGTGTCGAATCGGCGTACAACGCCGTCCGTGCATCGGACACCGACCCTCCAACCCCCGGTAAAGAAGGGTCGTTGCGGATAGGCCTCTTCCATCGCGCGTGAGTCTAGCCACTCCGGTGTTTGACCTGTCAATTCGCCCAGCCGCGCTTCGATTTTCAGTGCGGCTCCCTCCGCTGAGGCCAGGAGCGGCGTGTCAGGCATGGCGGCCGCCGCCGGCTGTGTTTACGGCGTCTCGCGCACGCGACGTCGACGAGATGATCGCGGCCGAACCGACAAATGCCGATGTCGAGGCTTGCGCCTCCTTCTCTAGCCGCTCGCTGAAGAATGTCGTGGCAAACACCTTGTCCCAGCACTTGAGCGCACGTTCGCGCTTGCAGTCAGTCCGGAACAAAGGTTGCAGCCAGTCGATCGCGTTGGTCAGCTTGTCGCGGAAGAGTCGCGCGCGAGCATCGTCGAAACCGTCCGTGATGTAGTCGCCGGGGGTGACCGGGTGCGCGATCTGAAGATTCCATCCCAACCGATCACGAATTGCGACCATGGTTTCGTAAAGGGCGACATCTTCACGCTGGTCCGCCTTGAAGCACTCGACCGTCAGGATGGAAATGCCGAATCCGCTGAGGATGCCCGTGCGCCAGCTCTGCCGGCTCCTGGCGTACTTCTTCAGGTCCCGATTGATGCGCAGCAACATGTGCCCGTCCGCAGACTCGCGACGCTTCTCCTCGTACCACTCCGAAACGTGACGAGCGTCGGACCGCTTCCAGCCACTGCTCGACGCGAGTTCGTTGTGGATTTCGTCACCAAAGAGCCCGGACTTGACCACACGCCGGTAGACCGGCTGGTCGACGTGGTAACCCTCCTGATAGAACACCCGCACACAGTTCGAGCGAACCTCGGGATCCTGCTTGAAGCTGCCGTCGTCGACCGCGTTACGAACCATCTGTCGGGCTTGCAGCGATGTCATCTCGGCCCCGCGCTCGCCAACCAGGTCGACCTTGTAGAAGTAGACCCCATCGTCAATGTCGTAGTCGTTGTCTGGGTCCTGCACCATTGTCTTCATGGCATAGCTGCCTTGCTTGACGAACTCAATGGGCGCCGGTTTGTCAGCGTCTTCCAACCCCTTACGTACGCGGCGTCGGTTGACGTTCCGCCTGTCGCGCATCGCGTCCCGCTCCTTCGTGGGCAAGTTGACCTCTTGGTTGTGGTAGGCACGTACGTCCTTGGAACAGTCAAACATCGCGTCCTCCTTACGCGTCTTGGGAAGCGCGGCTCCAGACCGCGCCATCGGACGGCATCGCGGGCAACCCGTCCATTAGGTCCCTGATCATCTTGCCGTCGTCACTATTGGGATCGTCGCAGACGCTCTTCGTCAGATCAGCGTCGGTGTGGGCCTGCGCTATCAATCGCCTTCCCGCCTCGGGCCTCGTGTCGTCGAGCCCCAAATAGGCCATCATGCTCGCGGGCACCGGTCTGTTTGGGAACCGCACCGTTCGTACGTTCTGCCCGCAGCGGCTGATCGAGTTGGCTAATAGCCGGGCCATGTGATCAAAGGCGAACTCTTGGGCCGAGATGCTCAGCGCTGGCACATTGGCCCCGAGTAACCAGTCCAGCATTGACCGATGTGCGGACTCTGCGTCAAGGTCGTCGCCTTCCGGTCGGGGACAGGTGCCGAGCGAGAAGATCTCGATCGGTCGGCCCGGCTCCGCGATCATCATTGCGTCGACAAGCCCCACCATTACCGGGTTGTTGGCCCATAGACCGCCATCCGCAAACACCTGCAAGGGTCCCTCTGGATCGTTGGGATCCTTGATCGCCGCGAGTGAACGAAAGATCGGCGCAGCGCTCGTCGCCATGCACACATCGACCAAGGGATAGTTGTCGTCCCGCACGCCGCTGCACGGCGTCTTCTTAAACACCCAAGCTCGATGCCCACTCATCAGTACGGCGGGGATGGACAACGAGATCCCGCGTCCACAGTACACGTCGAGCATAGTCGTGTTACCCAGTACGTCTCCCAGCGCTTCCCGGAGGGCCTTGTCGCCAGCCCGAACGTACCGGTTTCCCCCAACGGCCCGATAGACAGCGCTACCCTTTCCCGCGATCCGATGCGGAAATATCTTGCGTCCATGCTCACAGTAAAGGCCGACGATCTCAGCCATCGGTCGCCCAACCGCCAGAGCACAACCCACGATCGCCCCGGTGCTCGTGCCGGTGATCAGGTCGAAACCACGGCCGAAGTCAAGTGCCGCCTCCTTGCGAATCCGGGCAAACTGACTCGCCAGTCTCGCAAGGAATGCCGCCATGTAGATGCCGCGCATGCCGCCGCCATCGAGACTGAGAACTCGATAGGGCCGTATAGACTGTTGTTCTTCTTCACTGTCGGTCACAGCGTCTTCCTGAATGAGCCTCATCGAGGTTGCTTTCGATCCACTCCATGGAACGGATCAACACTCACGGGGGTGGGTGTCGAGCATCCAGTTCCTGCCAGTGCTAGGACCGCTACGATTGCGGTACCGGTGGCGTCTTTCGTGTCTACCATCGTGTCCTTGCTTCTATGGTCTGTACGAAAATACAGCGCAATATGTAGTAGCTCTGAAAGGGGCGGGGCACTATACATGACGAATCGGTGGGAGCGCAACGGGTACTCCCTAACCGGCTAACGGGGAGCCTTGTCCAACGAGGCATGGGCCTGAACGGGCGGGCGTAGACCCAACGAGGCATGAGCCCAATCGGTCTTAATCACGCACGACATCCCGACTCAGAGAACATGGCCTTTGCGTCAAAGCAGCTCCCGGCTCCTCCAGAAAAAGCAATCCAGTGATGTCCGAAGACATATCCATTCTTTGATGTTGTGTTTTTTTGTTCAAAGTCAAGCTCTGGCGGAGGGACAGTCCGTCACCGCTGACTTTTCGTGCCTCTCCGCAAGGTTCCCAAAGTACGCTTAACGCATTGATAAAGCGAAGGCGGGTAGCATCATGGATTGCAGCGAGCCGGAAGCCGGAGGGTTCCCGCCATGACTCGCCGGTCGCAGCATCGCGAGCCCGAGCGCGGGGGTCGGATGGCCGCAGTGGGGGCTAGGCGCTTTCGTTGTTGGACACGGCGGTGCACGTCAGGGTCAGAGCGAGTTGGGCCTCCTGTCGCGTGTAGACCTTGGGGTCGCCTCCGTCGGATACATGGTGGGGAGGATGCGTGTAGTGCCGCAGGGCGGCGTAGAGGGCTTCCTCGCGCTGCTGCTTGGTCATTGACTTGCGGCCTTTGCTGAAGTAGCTCAGGGCGGCGTTCCAGTCAATGCCTAGGTTCTTGCCGAGCGCCTCGATCACCAGCCGGCAGGATCCGACGCAGGCCGTGTAGTCGCCGCCACGGTATTGGGTTTCGGCGCGCTGCAGACTGGACGTGATCTCTGCGGAACTCCCCGGCAGACTCTCGTGGATCGGCAATGGCACCTCGAGGAGGATGACATTGCGCACGCCGGCGGCGCCGAGTCGTCGCAGCCAGTCTGACCGGGCAACGGGGAAGCCGTTGAGTATCGCGCGAACGATATGGCTGCCCTCATCGTCCTTGCCGGTTCCGACGAGCATCAGTCGGAAGGTCAGGTCTCTGGCTTCGCGCAGCTTCTCCAGGGCGGCAACCTGCCCCGGCTGGACAGGCAGGTGAAGGACGTATGACCCGTGCCTTGGGTGGGGTAGAGGCACGATGTCGAATGGCTGCTGGGGCCGAGCGAACCCGAGCAGCTGCTGGGCTCCGTCGTCCGACTCGACGTTGACACGGGCACCGATGATGGATACATGTGGCCAGCCCTCTTCGCCGGCGTGTACAGATACGTGGACGACGAAGACGAACTCGTAGGCCCCGACGACAGGCTTCAGATCGACCGCGCTAGTCCAGGCGTCGGCAATCGACCTCGCATTCACGGTGATCGGCTTCATGGTCGGCTCCTTGTTGTGCACGGGTGCGTGCGTTTGTTGTGGTCACCGTCGCGCATGGTCCATCGGTCTGGGCTGGGGGGCAACTTTGTGATGGACGCAACGAAGGCAGCGCATTCACTGCTTGCTCGGAAGTGCGTCCAGACCCGGTGAAAGGGCCTGTTCGCGATCCTTCGGACTTCCGCGGGGCGTAATCGCCTATCGCTGCGGCCCAACGGTTACGACCGTACCGGCATGATCGAACGGTTACGGGAAGGTGTCGCGGGGATTCGGGCGGTCTCGGGTCTTCAAGTCGTTCGCTCTCGTGATACGAATTGGGGTATGAGGCCAATAAGATATTGTTTTTATTTATGTATTGGCGGAGGGGCAGGGATTCGAACCCTGGGAGGCGTTAACCTCGCTGGTTTTCAAGACCAGTGCTTTCGACCACTCAGCCACCCCTCCGGAAGGGAATTTGCCTCCCGTTGAGCGATGCGCTTCAGGCTGACGCGACAACGGATTGGGCGGATCGGATGCGGCTAGCCGTAGCGAGCGAGGCCATCATAGCGGCGGCTTGCAGTCGCAGCAATTTCGTGGGCAAGGGATAGTGGGTCAATTCGAATTAGAGGTAAGCTGTCGGGGTCGATGCGCGGGGGGCGATTGAACGAAGCGCGCATGAGATTCACTGCCATTGAGGCGGGCAAGCTATTCGCCGCGCAGCATCCCGATCTGGAGGTCTGGCCGGCGCTGACCTCTGTGGTCGGATGCCGAACATACACCGCATGCTCGATGCGCCCCTACGCGGAGCACACGTTCCACGTCACTCGCGACTATCACGTAATCGCAGTCGATGCCCGATTCGCGAAATGCGCGCGGGCCGCGCAGCTACGCTGAATTTCTCAAATTCACCCACTACCAGCAAGCGGTCGAGTTCGCATCTGGCTGATGGAACGAAAGCAGGACCATCATGGCGTCCGCAACGTCTTGCGCTGCTGATTTGGCGGGTCGCCCGAAGAGAGTTCAACGACACCCATCAGTGGCGGGAAGGCATTGAGATTCAAGGGCTTGACTACGCCGCGTCCACCATTTGTTCGAACGAACCTCGATCAATGACGCGGTTGCTGATCAAAGTTGCTTCGATCAAGCGTTCCGAAACGTGGAAGTAGCGGGCGGCAGCATGGATGTCGTCCTCGCCCGGCTCGTCGGTGTTGACGTACGCCCGCAGGTCGTCGAATGGGCAGAGGAACCCTTGGGCGAAGGCTCTTTGAAATTTCTGGCGCTCGGATTTTGCTGCGGACAGCGGTCCCATTTCGTCGTTGCGGGACCACATGACGTCGCCGAGGCTCCTGCAGAGTTCGAAC
This sequence comes from Candidatus Azotimanducaceae bacterium, assembly GCA_965203615.1. Lineage (GTDB taxonomy): Bacteria > Pseudomonadota > Gammaproteobacteria > Pseudomonadales > Azotimanducaceae > VXNE01. Next base: position 288,218 of record OZ241900.1, on the reverse strand, counting down.
CGTCGCGTGTGCGACCAGGCGGACCGCAAGGCGAGTCTGCTGCCCTTTTCTTCGCGTAGCCGCAAGGCGTAGGGAATAGTGAAGGTTGATCGCCGTTTGGTTTGAAGGTGATCGACGTTTGTCCCGACAATCTCGCTGAGTCGCGGGTTGCGTATCGGTCCCGGCGGTACGCCGAGCCAATCGCGCATCTGGTTGGCGGCATTGACCCCGAGCAAGCAAGGCGGTTGGAAAGAGTCCCGATCGATGTGTGTCGGATTGGCAATCGTTTCCGCGGGGAACGGCGAACGAACCAGGACGTTGGAAGACTCGGCCGCATGGATGCAGTGGTCCAGCGCTTCGGCTGTCCGCTTGCCCGGATGGGCGAGTGCCGCCTCCTGGAGCGGTTCCGAGCCGTATTGCGCCGATAGAGCTTCCAGGCGGGCCACTAGACCGTCCGGGGCGTCGTCGGGATCGAACCCCAGCATGGCTTCGAGCTTGCGCCATGCCGCCCGAGGGTTCGGTGCGCTCGGATTGCAATTGGCGGTATTCGGCGCCGAGCCCGTCTGAGGCGTCGCCGACACTTTCGAGGACAGCTCGAACGAAACGGTCGATGGCGTCTTCGATGCTTGAGGATGGGACGTAATCCAATCTGGGCTTCGCGACGAACTTCAGGGAGGGCTTGAGGTTGTTGGCGTCGGCGTGAACGGCGATGCCAACGCGCGAACCTTCGCCCCAGATCGACGCGTTCGGCCAATGGTATCCGGCCCCGACAGACGACAGGTGATGTGCAAGTAGCCACTCCGCGTTGAGGTCCCCGTGGGGCGTTGGCTCCCAGCGTATGCGCCACCAGTTGTCAATGAACCAGAAGGCCAGCGGGACGGGAGGGGCTTCCAGCCAGTCGTCGGGCGCGTTGCTCCCCCGACGGAACAGGCGGGTGAGGCATGCATCGCCGAGGCGCATCGAAATACGGCGTGGGTCGGCGCCGTTGTCGGTCCTGCCACTTTTGATGAGGATTTCGAAGTCGCTCATTTATCGGAGCCCGTAGTGGAACCTGCCTTGGTGCGCGGCGTGCTGGCGGTTCGACTCCAGACTGCGACGCTGCTAAATGGCGTTAGCCCGCTCAAGAATCTTGCGGCATGCCTCTACGCTGCTGCGGCCCGAATCCTGATCGAATTCGTCATCGATCTCGTAGTCCGCGAGGTTTCTGACCTTCCGCAATGCGGCGAGTTGGTGGGCCAGCCCTCGTGCCGCGTTTGGGCTGCCTCTTTGCTGGAGGATGTCGGTGACGTGACGATGTGACTCGGCCGTCGACAGATCGGTGTGGGGATCGATCGAAGTCGCGAGCGCCCGGCACCGGTGGTAGGCGGCGTAGTAGGCGCGACTGCTGGCGTTGCGCCAATCCACTTCGGCGCCGCCTAGGCTCATCGCTGCGGCGGATGCCAGCATCGACTCCGGCGTCACCGCCATTCAGTCGCCCACTCCGACGAAAAAAGGAATGAACAGGAGACCGGGATTCTCCACGAGATCGTCGTGAGAGACGATTTCGTCGGCGAGCGTTGAGTTGAGGGTCGCCGCCATCTCCGGAGAGGCGATGACGAATCGACGAAAAAGGAATGAGTGCGGCTCGTCCTGGTCCACCTTGGCAGGGACTCCGGTGCCATGCACACTTTTGGTGCGCTGGATGGAGTTGGCGATCTCGAGAACCCGCTGGATGTTCGACTCCCCGAAGGCGCCCGCGTCAAGCGAAGCGACGAAATTCTCCAACAGTCCCGTGAGAGCATGTGGAGCCTCGCCAGGGCGCAAGGCGTTGAGTTGATTGCAGTACTTTCGCGCCACCCGGAATTGCCCAGCTTCGACGGCACGCTTGATCGCACTGTCCAGAATGGCTGTATTGTCTGGTGCCTTTTTGTGTGCTGTTTCGGCGGCGCTTAGCGAGTCCCGCCATTCGTCAACCAGCGCCAGGGCGATGGAGTAGTTGTGGTGAGTTTCGGGGCTATCGGCATGTTGCAGGGCGATCCGAAAATGCTCGCGAACACTCTCGGCATCCCACCGGAGACTGGCGATCGCGCCGAGCACTGTGTGGGAGCCGGCCGGGTCCACATCCATCACTGCTTTGGCGTCTCTCTCGACCGCGCGTAATGCAATTTCGTTCGGCGCATCCACCATGGCCATCAGCCGGACCATCAGATTGTTGGCTTTGGTCTGTGGTGCTGGGATGTAGCTCACGTCGGCCCTCTCTCCGCCGCTCGATGCGCGAGCCGTTGGCTCGTCTTTAACGAGTGCTTCCCCGACACGCGGACGGTTCCATTTGTTCGGCTGGCCTTTGGCGGACGACGCCATCATAGCGGTAGCTTAGTATCGCGACAATTTGACGTCCGGCGGCCGACCGGGTGCTGATCGTTCTTGAACGCACCCTTACGGATGGGCGGCAGGCAACGCGATGCCAAGTGACTGGCTAGGCGTACTCACCTGTTCCTCGCCACTCAATCCACCACCCATGCGGCGACGCATCGGCCAACGTCTCCGTCTCGCCCGCACCGTTTCGGTAGCGGGTGATGGACAGTTCCGGGTCGTTCCCTTCAAGCGCGATCTGCCAGACGGGCCTCTCCGCGCTGGCGGCGGCGAGCGTGTTGGCGATGCGCTGACGGCTCTCCCAGGGAAACTGGTGGAGGGCGATGGTGGAGTAGACGACAAGCGCGTGCTCGCGGGGGACGGATTCAATCAACGCCGGCAGAACGCGGGTCGCATCGCCCGCGTGCATGCGGATGTCGCTGTCCTTGAACTCGGTCGCCGCGTCGATCAACTGCTGGTGGCGCTCGACGTGCTCGGGCCAGATCAGGGCTCGCAGCCACAGGAGTTGGTCGGGATTGGCAAGGTCTACCGGATCGAGATCGATACCGTCCCGGCTGGCGATGGGGATGGCCGACGGAATTGGAGGCAATTCGCCGTTTCCGCGGAGTTCCGCTTCCAGCTTGATCTGCGCACCGTCGGATCCCCACCGCAGGATCTCGCGCCCGTCCCGCTGGTAGCGGTAGGCGTAGCGGTCGAAGTTGAGGTTCAGGCCGGCGCTTGCGCCCAGGTCGATCAGGGCCAGGGGCGAGGACGTTTCGTGGCAGACGATGGAGAAGGCGGGCAGGAGGCAGGTGCAGCGGCGCACGACGTTGGTCTGGGTGAGGCGGGTGCGGATCAGTTCGACGATGCGGTCGCGGTGTTCGAGGCAGAAATCGCGGAAGTGGGGAAGGGCGGGGCCTAGGGGGCGCGGCTTGGCTGCAATGATCGGGTAGTGAGCGGCGAGGGGATGGTCGAGTCCGCTGAGCAGCAGGTACTGGACGGCGGCGAACAGCATGTTGGGTGGCGGTTGATGAGGCCGCGTATGCGCGGCGATCTTGAGCAGGTCGTCGTCCATCGAGACGCCGTAAGCGAGTTCCGCGTACGTCGGCGAATCGAGGCCGGGCGCTTCCACCCGCGCGAAACGATGGAAGGCCGCGCGGAGAGAGGGGAGTGGGTCGGTTTGCATGGATCGTATTGTTTCACGGAACAAACGCCCGTACCGATGCATGGAGGGAATGGACGGCAGTGTCGTCAGCCATTGGCCTCATCGATGGGGAGTGGCGAGAGGTGCATAGTGCCGTTCAGAAACAGGCGCACCGGTGAGGCGTGGGAAAAGAGTCAGGCGGCGTTGCTCCAAGGTCGTCCGGAGGGTCGTCCTCGTAACGGATGAGCCTTGGCGTACAGTTCGGCAGCTTTGAATGCCTCGGGGGGAACGTCCGGGTAGTCGTCGATCAGATCCTGGAGAGTGTCGCCGCCCTGGAAGCGGCCGAGCACCGCGTAGACAGTGATGCGCGTTCCGTCGATGACGGGCGTGCCGCCGAGGATATCGGGATGCGACTTGATGAATCGATCGCGTGCCTTACGGTATCGCTCCGCGTGGTCCAGTGTGCTGGCCGAAAGGCGGGCGAGGTCAAGTGTCGTCCCCGGCGTGAACTCGATGGCCTTGAGCTGCATGGATTCGAGTTGGGCGACGCGCGTCCAGATCGAGCGTTTGTGGCGTATCGGGAGATCCGTCAGGTTTGCCGCTTTGAGGGCGTGGAAGTAGACGACCGCCTGGATGGGGAGATAACGCATCGCGCCTCCTCGCAGGCGGGCGGGGCCGGGTTGGGTCGAAATAATGCCGGACTGGACCGCCTTTTCGATTGCGGTCCGGGGGACTCCGGACAGGGCGGCCGTCTCTCGTATGGTCAGGTCGGGTGTCATCGAGATAAATTAGTTCCTATCTGGATGCGAATATAGGGCGCCTTGATATTGTTGGCAACACCCAACACCCAAGGGAGACGGCGAATTCGAGCAGCAGATCGCGTAGGGGCGCCGAGTACAGGACGGAAGCGTCGAGGAAGGCGACTGTTTTCCGCAAGGGTCAATAGCCCACGCGAAGTTCCTGTGCGTCTGCAGCGAGGTCGTCGAGCGCCTTGCGGCGGGCGTCGTCGGTGGCGTCCTTGTATCGGCGCAGGTCATCGAAAAGAACGCGACGGTGAGTGCCGACCTTGCGGAACGGGACGGTCCCCTGTTCGAGTAGCCTGACGAGGAAGGGGCGCGAGACGTTGAGGAAGTCGGCGGCCTGCTGGGTCGTGAGTTCGGCATCCCTGCGTAGGACGGCGACGGCGCGGCCAGCGGCCATGTCTTCCAGAATCTCCAACAGAAGCGCGCCAGCACATGCCGGTAGGTCGATCACCTCCTCGCTGTGAGTGTCGGTGACGCGGAGGCTCAGCGGATGATCCGCATTAAGGAACGACGCGAGGCGCTTGCTTGAGGCGCGTGCAACTTCAATGTCTGCGCTGGAGAGCGGCGGGGAATAGGGCGGCGTCGGCATGCTGTTCTCAAGAGTCTGTAAGGTGTGTTCGCGGAGACCGTACCGGCCGCGTCTAGCAAACGCAATAAACGAAACGGACGCCAGGTCGTGGGGCGCGCGCCGGTTGCCACCCGTACGGATGGTCGATCGGCGCTAATGGCTTAGCGGCCGGCTATCCGACCCGCCGCCAGGCCAATCAAGTAGCCTCTATCTCATGCCGAGCGGCCGTTGCGAGGAAGGCCGAGCGGGTCATGCGGCGCTGCTTGGCTTCGTCGTCGATCGCTTCAAGCAGCCCGCGGTCGAGGGAGATATTGACCCGCCGCGAGGACCCCCGGTCGAGCAGTAGCGGGACCAGCACGATGTCTGCGCCGCGACGCCAGTCGGCGAGTTCCGGGTCACGCTTGATGGCGTCGATTGAGCGAGGCGGCGGAATTGGCTCCCCGTCTTCGGAAAGGCCCTCGACGTGGAATGCCAGGGCTTCGCACGCGTGACTCACGGCCTCGTCGACGGTCTTCCCGACGGCCACGCAGCCGGGGAAGTCGGGGAAACTGACGCCGTAGCCGACGTCGTCCCGGTGGATGAAGGATACGTAGCGCATCGGTTCAATATACACAACACGTTCGGCTATTCGACGTCCACCTGTATTCGACCCCTAATGAAAATTCCGGCTTGCAAAAGCCGTGTCCTTCGTCTCCCGCTGCGACAACCCGGCAAGCTTGTGCGTCAGATCCCGCACATGCCCCGCCACCACGTGGATGACCTCGCCTTCGCGCTCCACCACGCCCTTGATCACCAGCAGCCGTCCCTGCAATAGCGCCGCCCGGAACCGCTCCAGCACCGAACTCCAGACGACGATGTTGCTGTTGCCGGTCTCGTCTTCGAGGGTCATGAAGACGACGCCGGACGTGGTGCCGGGGCGCTGGCGGCAGGTCACGATGCCGGCGACCTGGACGAACTGGTCGTGGCGGTAGTCCGTGAGGTCGGCGGCGCGGCGGCAGTGGCGGAACGCGCGGTCCTCGCGCAGCAGCGACATCGGGTGCGGTCCGAGGGTGAGGCCGAGGTAGCGGTAGTCCGCCATGGCGTCTTCACCCGGGTCGGGGCCGTCGAGGCGGACGCGCGTGCGGTAGGGTGCGTGCGCTTCGGCGGCGGACCAGATGGCGGCGGGGTTGTCGAGTCCGGCAGTGTCCCAGTGGGCCTGGTAGCGGTGGCCGCTCAACTGGCCGAGGGCGCCGGCGCGCGCGAGGAAATCGAGGTCGCGCTTGTCGAGTGAGGCGCGACGGCGGAGGTCGTTGGCGTCGGTGAACGGCTGCGCGGTGGCGATGCGGTCGGCGGTTTCTTCGGAGAGTCCCTTGACCTGGCGCAGGCCGAGGCGAATGGCCGGTTGCGGCGCGAGGGGTGCGTCGAAGCACAGGCGGCCGGTGGGTTTCCGGTTGGGGTCGGGGGGTTCCAGGCGGTAGTCCCAGCCGCTCGCCTGCACGTCGGCTTCGCGCACTTCGATGCCGTGGGCGGCGGCGTCCTGCACGAGTTGCGAGGGCGTGTAGAAGCCCATCGGCAGGCTGTTCAGGAGTCCGCAGTAGAACGCGCTCGGCTCGAACCGCTTGAGCCAGGCGGAAACGTAGACCAAGAGCGCGAAGCTCGACGAGTGGGATTCCGGGAAGCCGTATTCGCCGAAGCCCTTGATCTGCTCGAAGATCCGCTCGGCGAACTCGCGGTCGTGGCCGCGTTCGAGCATGCCCTGGATGAGCTTCTGCTCGAAGTGCTCGAGCCCTCCGCGCCGGTGCCAGGCCGCCATGGCGCGGCGCAACTGGTCCGCCTCGCCGGCCGTGAATCCCGCCGCCACCATGGCGAGTTCGATCACCTGCTCCTGGAAGATCGGCACGCCGAGGGTGCGCTCGAGCACGTTGCGCACGGCGTCGTTCGAGTAGGTGACGGGTTCGAGACCCTGGCGGCGGCGCAGGTAGGGATGCACCATGTCGCCCTGGATCGGGCCGGGCCGGACGATGGCCACCTCCACGACGAGGTCGTAGAAGCATTCGGGGCGCAGCCGGGGCAGCATGGACATCTGCGCGCGGGATTCCACCTGGAATACGCCGACGCTGTCGGCGCGCTGCAGCATCTCGTACACCCTGGGCTCCTCCGGCGGGATCTTCTCCACCGTAAGGCGGCTCCCGCGGAAGTCGTTGGCGAGGTCGAGCGTCTTGCGGATCGCCGTCAGCATGCCGAGGCCGAGCACGTCCACCTTGAGGAGGCCGAGGGATTCGAGGTCGTCCTTGTCCCACTGGATGACGGTGCGGTCGTCCATGGCCGCGTTCTCGATCGGCACGAGTTCGGACAGGGGGCCGCGCGAGATGACGAAGCCGCCGACGTGCTGCGACAGGTGCCGCGGGAAGCCGAGTATCTCGTTGACGAGGTACAGGAACTGGCGAGCGACCCTGCTTTGGGGGTCGATGCCCGCGGCGGCAAGGCGCGCGTTGATCGAGTCGCGCCCGTCCCACCAGGCCATGGACTTCGCCAGGAGGTCGACCAGGTCGAGATCGAGCCCCAGGGCCTTGCCGACATCGCGGATCGCGCTTCGCGGCCGGTAGGTGATGAGGGTGGCGGCGAGCGCCGCGCGGTCGCGGCCGTAGCGCTCGTAGATGTACTGGATCACCTCCTCGCGCCGCTCGTGCTCGAAGTCGACGTCGATGTCCGGCGGCTCGTTGCGCTCCTTCGAGATGAAGCGCTCGAACAGCAGGCGCATGCGCGACGGGTCCACCTCGGTGATGTGCAGGCAGTAGCAGACCGCCGAGTTGGCTGCGGAGCCGCGTCCCTGGCACAGGATGCCAAGGGAGCGCGCGTGCCGCACGATGTCGTGCACGGTGAGGAAGAAGTGCTCGTAGGCGAGCTGCCTGACGAGCGCGAGTTCCTTCTCGACGAGGGCGGTGACGTCGTCCGGCACGCCGTCCGGCCAGCGTTCCGCCGCACCCTCGTATGTGAGTTGGCGCAGGTGCTCGTGCGCCTCGACGCCCGGGGGCACAAGCTCCTCCGGGTATTCGTAGCGCAGTTCGTCGAGGGAGAAGTCGCAGCGCCGGGCGATCTGGACGGACTCGTCCAGCATCTCCTCCGGGTAAAGCTCGAGGAGGCGGTCGACGGGGCGCAGGTAACGCTCGCCGTTCGCCTGCGCGGCGGTGCCGAGTTCCGCCACCGTCGTCTTGTTCGCGATCGCGGTGACGAGGTCCTGCAGGGGCTTGCGTTGCGCCGCGTGCATGTGGACGTTGTTGCTGGCGACGATGGGGAGATCGAGGCGCGTCGCCAGGGTGAGGGCGTTCGCGGTCTTGTCGAGGTCCGCGGGTTCGAGGAAGAGTTCGAGGGCGATCCAGAGTTGCGGCAGGCGTTCGCGGAGCAGGCGGCCCTCGGCCATCAGGTCGCCGATGGGTTTCACGCCCGGGACCCAGAGCGCGAAACACGCATCGACCGCTCCCTTGAGGTCTTCAAGTCCCAGCGCGTATTCCCCCTTGGGACTGCGGCGGCGGGCCTTGGTGATGAGTGCCCCTAGCTGGCCGTAGGCGAGGCGGCTTGGGGCCAGCAGCACCAGGAAGATGTCTTCGTCGAGGTGAAATTCGGCGCCGACGATGAGGTCGATGCCGTGGCCCTCTTCCCGGCACGCCTTCGCGGCCATGTGCGCCCGCACCGCGCCGGCCACGGAGCACTCGTCGGTGATGGCGATGGCGGCGTAGCCGAGGTCGTGGGCGCGCTTGACGAGTTCCTCCGGGTGCGATGCGCCGCGCAGGAAGGTGAAGTTCGACACCGCGTGCAGTTCGGCGAACGCCGGCAGCGGCTTTTCGGGCGAATTTTCAGGCGAAGTAGCCATGGAGAAACCATGCTCCGTGTTCGTCCTGGCCGTCATCGCATCGGCGTGTCTTGCTGGGCCTGCGGTTCGCGTAGATCCAGCACTGCGCGCCGCTCTTGTGCACGGCGATGAAGTAGTCTCTGGCGACTGTTTCGCCCCACCAGCCGGACTCGATGCGCTCGGGACCGCTCAAACACCGGAAATGGCCGATGTCGATGGGGCGGGGCGGTTCGAACAGCCATAGCGGCCTCGGGTGGAACCACCCCTCCGCGGGCGGAGCATTGCGTTTCGCGCTTGGGGAGCGCGGTGTCCAGGCGAACTCGGGACGGTGGTCGTCCGCCAGCGCGAGCCCCTGCAGCGCCCCGCGCCCGAGGCGTGCCGAGATCATGTCGACGAGTTCCATCGGCAAGGCTTCGGACGTCGGTTTCGCGCCGAAGAGATCGGCGGGGCCTACCTGTTCCGGCCGCACCGGTTCGGCGGCCATGACGGCGAGGCTGACGCTCATCACCTCGCCCGGTACTTCGGCGCCTTCGAGTTCGAGCTTGCTTACCGCCAGGATGCCATCGGCGTCGAACCGGGGGTCGGCGAATCTGGCCGTGAGTTTGCATCCGTCTTGCGCACTGCCGCCCAGCGGTTCGAAACGCCACCTCAGGCTGCGGACGCCGAGCTGTTTCGCAAAGAGCCAGGTGGCGAGCTCCGAGACCAGGCGGCGCATGGGGAAGAGCAGGGCGTCCTTGTCCGAGACCGATTCGATGAGATGTACGGACGAGGAGAATTTCTCCCTCGGAACGATGGGGCGCACCGGGTCCGGTATATCGCCGGCGAGGCGTGCCAGGTAGTCCTGAAGCGCGACTCCGAAACGCGCGCCGAGTTCGTCCCGGGGCAGGTCGAGGAGTTGGCCGAACTGGAATATGCCCATGTTGGCGAGCCGCTCGATGTCCCGCGCCGCGATCTCGGCGCCCGCGCATTCGAGCGGCGCAGCGCGCAGCGTGTCAAAACTTCCATGGAAGTACGTCCCCGTCGATGGGGAGAGTGTCGGCATTTCCTTGCGCGTCAGCGGTCGGGGAAGCTTCCCCGGCTGAGGGCTCCCGACATCGGCGACATTGGGTATTCCGGCACGGGCGAGGACCATCGATGCCGTTGGCGTGCGTGCGGCGGCGATGCGTGCCGCGTGTCCCAGCCGCCGCAAGAGTGCGAGGAGGCCGGCGGCGAGCGTCTCCGCGCCGCCGAAGAGTTTCAGGCTCGGACCCGCGTCGAGCACCAGGCCGTCCTCCGCCGGGATGCCGACGCGGGGGGAGTACCGGTATGCGGCCTCCGCCAGCAGGCGCAGGCGTCTCTGCTCCCCGTCGGTGTCGCGGTTGAAGTGCCTGAGGTCGGCAGCGATGCTGCGTGCGGTGGCCAGCGTCGAGCCGGGCGCGATGCCGGCGTCGCGTGCCGGGACGTTCATGAGCGACACCCCCTTGCCATCCATGAGCACGGTGGGGCGGTTGTGCTCGTCCGGCTTCGAGGGATGGCGGCGTTCGAAGATCTCGAGGCCGAGGTGCGGCAGGTGTACGCCGTACCAGAGCGCCGTCCGATGCGCCGGCGCTTTCCGTTTGTGCCGTTCGTGCCGTTCGCGCGGCAGTCTGGCGGCGGCCTGTCCCATGACTTCCCCGGAAGCGTAGTTGGTGCTGGCTACGAGGCCGTGCGATAGCCGTTCGCGTTGCGCCAGAACGCGAGCTGTTCCCCGACGGCCGCGCGCTCGCGACGAATGGGCGCATGGCCTATATCGAGCGCGATGCGCGAAGTGGGCCAGCCGCCCCGGCGCTTCAGGAGGGTGCATGCCAGGCGGTCGCATCTGCCCGCCGGTTCGCTCTCGACCAGGATGCGAAGCTCCGCCATCGACGGCTTGTCGGCGGCGGAGGCGGGACGGAACAGCGTTGTCCAGGTGCGGCCCGTGCTTGCCGCGAGCTGCAGGCGGCGGATCTCGGTGGTCTTGAGCGCCGACTCGTCGAGCCAGGCGAGGGCGGCGCTCGACGCGCCGGTCTTCAGTGCCTGCTCAAGCGCCCACAGCGCCTCGCGATGGCTTTTCGGGTGGATCAGGAGCACCTTGTTCACGTCGATGCCCGCCCGGGCGAGCGCCGGCGCGTAGGGCACGAAAGGCGGATTGATCCAGGTGACCCAGCGCGACTCGTTACGGCTCAGGCGCGTCAGGGCGGATGCCAGGAGCCGCAGTTCCCCGATGCCGTGGACGTCGCACAGGAGTTCCATCAGGCCTGCGGCGGGCCAGCCGCCGCCGTGCAGCAGCCCGTCGAGTCGGTCAAACCCCGTGGCGTGGTTGTTCGTGGAATTCAGGCGCCGATTCGGGTCCGTCGCGAGTTCGCGCGCCCTCCAGAGATCCGGGTGATCCGGCAAGCGAGGTTGGATATGCATTACTGTGTTTCCGTACAGGGGCCGGACAGGCTACCCTGTATCGATGTACAGTATCAAGTCGTTGTTCGACGGTAGTGCTCTTCGGCGGCGGCTTACACAAGATGCAGTGGTAGACCACATCAACGCCCGCATATCGCTGATGCAAAAGGCGCCCCTGCCATGCGTACTATTTGTCGGTGGCTCGGGGGTGCGGAGGCTGGGCAAATTTGGACACTGAACAAAGATGCCGCCGAAGGTCAGTGAACTGATCGCGCGTTTGGAACAGGCTGGAATCGTGGCGGGAAGGGCAGTCATCGCAACTTCGCACACCCGAACGTGGCTAAACCGATAACCATCTCTGGTAATCTGGGCGCTGATGCCAGGCGCTATCAGGAGCGCCTCGTCGAACGGGCGATCAGGGAGTCGAAATCGTGAAACCGAGTGCGCGCTACGTCAAGATTGTCGAATGGTCCGAAGAGGATCAATGCTACATCGGGAGCGCACCTGGGCTGATTGGGGGCGGATGCCATGGTGACGACGAGCAATCGGTTTTCGCCGAGCTATGCCAGATCGTTGAGGAAGCCATAGAGATATTCATCTCGGATGGTAAACCTCTCCCCCCGGCGACATCGGGAAAGGATTGGTCGAACCGTCTTCAGGATGTAGCTTGAACTGAAGCCACACGCGAGGTGAGTGAGGCTGCTCCTCAATCGCCGCCTTGGTATTGCACCCGAAATGGGGTTGCGATCTACAAATTTTATTGCCTCTGAATCCACCGTCGCCGGGTTGATCCCAGCGCCCGATCAAGGGGCTGGCTGAGGCTCTCCTATGGGGGTACGATACACCTATTAATACACCCTCGAGCTTCAAGATGCGTACGAATATCGTCCTGGACGACGACTTGGTTGAGCAGGCGTTTGCGCTCACCGGTATTAGAACGAAGCGTGAACTCGTGCATGTGGCGCTCAGCGAACTGGTGCGTCATCGGCAAAAAAAGGACCTCTTTGACTTGGCTGGCAAGGTAAAGCTGCGGTCGGACTTCGACCACAAGGAGATGCGGCGGCTCCGTGACGGTTCTGATTGACACGTCCGTGTGGGTCGACGTGCTGCGAGACGCGAGTGGTGCGGCTGCGGACCGGGTGAGAGCCATCATTGATGACGACGAGGTGGTGCTTACGCGCTTCAACCAGTTGGAGTTGTTGCAGGGCGCCCTCGACGAACGAGAGTGGGCCACCCTGGCCACCTACCTTGAGGGTCAGGACTACGTCGAGGCGAGTGATGACACCTGGCGCGCCGCAGCCCGCATCTACTACGAGTTGCGGCGCCGTGGCCGAACGGTGCGTAGCGCAATCGACTGTTGCATCGCGCAACTTGCCATCGAGCACGAAGCGCTATTGCTCCACCAGGACCGGGATTTCGAAACCATAGCGGAGATTCGGCCGCTCGCGGCGCAACACATTTCCTTTCCGGCAGGGCAAGCCTGAAGCCGCGAAGGGGCTTGCGGTGTCGCGCAACACGTTCTCCATGCTCCTCAACGGACGTCTCGGCATTTCTCCCGAAATGGCCATACGGTTGTCGCAAGCCTTTGGCGGCAGCCCTGAGAGCTGGTTGCAGCAGCAGATGCAATACGATCTCTGGCACGCACGACAAAACCGGGAAGAGATTGAGATCCGCAAGTTCGTCGCTGCCTGATTTCGAAACCACGGCAGAGTCACCGACCTCTCCGTGGACCCCGTAAATCAGCATATCGAGCGATGCCCCGTGGACCACGCACGGGAGTTCCATCGCCCTGTGGCGGGATAGCATTATCCGGCGTCACATCCGGATAAGCCCTCAATTCGATACTAAAATTATTGAAACAACCCCATAAAATCGTAATATGATGCTGTTTTTGCTACCTATATAGCTTCATGCATCGCCGCCAACTCGGCATCCTGAAAAACTGGCTGCGCTCGCCTTACCGCAAGCCCCTGGTGATCCGCGGTGCACGCCAGGTCGGCAAGTCAACTCTTGTCGACCTGCTTGCGCGGGAGGGTGATGTGGATGCCGATCTGTTCACCGTCAACCTGGAGCGGTACCCGCAACTCGCCCAAGCATTCAATGACAGCAATCCCCGGGAAATGCTGAACCTGATGCAGGCGCTGACCGGCGCGCCCGCACTGTCGGATCGCACCATGCTCTTCCTGGACGAGATTCAGGCTGCGCCCGCCGCGTTTCCCATGCTCAGGTACTTCCTGGAGGACATGCCGGAACTGCCGGTCATCGCGGCCGGATCGCTCATGGAGTTCCTGTTGTCCAGTCACTCGTTCTCGATGCCAGTCGGCAGGGTCGAGTACCTGAACATGGGACCGATGACCTTTACCGAATTCCTGGCCGGTATCGGCGAATCGACGCTCGCCGAAGAGGTCGGTGGGTTCGAGTTCGACGCGGCCGACGAGGCGCCCGAATCGCCGCATCCCCTGGTTCACAAGCGTCTCCTCGAACTTCTGAAACTGTACTTGTTCGTCGGCGGCATGCCCGAAGCGGTCCAGGTTTACGCGGAAACCCACGACCTGAACGCAGTGAGCGGCGTTCACTCCAGCATCATCGAGACCTACCGGGACGACTTCCCGAAATATGCCGCCCGGAGGGACTTGGCGCGAATGCTCGGGGTGTTCAACTTTGCCGCCATGCGTGCCGGGCGCAAGGTGAAATACAGCAACATCTTCCCCGATCAGCAGAGCGCCACGCTGCGCCGGGACATCGATATCCTTGCGATGGCGCGCGTGATCTCCAGGGTGACGCACAGTCACTGCTCCGGTCTCCCGCTACAGGCGGACCTGAAGGAGAACGTCTACAAGCTCGTATTTCTGGATGTCGGCCTGATGAACGCCGTATGCGGGCTCAACTGGGCCACGCTCTCAGGCCAAACGGACAACGGGTTGGTCAATGAGGGGGCCAACGCCGAACAGTTCATCGGCCAGCATCTCGCCGAACTGCTTGCGCAGCATCCAAACCGCGAGTTGACCTATTGGTTGCGCGAAGGGCGTTCCAACAACGCCGAAGTGGACTACGTCGCGGAATTCGGCGGACGCATCGTGCCCATCGAGGTCAAGGCGGGACGCGCGGGCGCCCTGAAGTCCCTGCATCAGTTCGCCGCCGAAAAGCGCACGGGTCTCGCCGTGCGCTTCGACCTCGCCGAACCCTCCCTGCAAGAGATCCAGGCCCGCGTCATCACGGGTTCCGGTGCGACATCCGTGCGCTATCGCCTGCTCTCGCTGCCGCTTTACCTGGTCGAACGCCTCCCGAGCATCGTCTACGGGTTGGGCTGACCAGTCTTGCGACGGACGCTCCCGCTCCCCGCTCCCCGCTCTATGACTCCGCACCTCCACTCTGTATGATGTACAACTAATTTTGTACAGGAAGAGAATGCGTGAGCGGTAGGCAGGTTTCGGCTGCGGAGTTCAAGGCGAAGTGTCTGCGCATTATCAAGGAGATGCAGGACACGGGGGAATCGGTCACCGTTACGAGGCGGGGGCGCCCGGTGGCCGTCGTGTCGTTGCCACCATCGACCGGGCCAACGCAATCGTTCATCGGCAGCATGCGCGGTACCGTGCTGAAGTATGACGATCCCCTCGAGCCGGCGGCACCGGCTACGGACTGGTCCGCCTTGAGGTGATCATCCTCGATACCCATGCACTGGTTTGGGCCGTGGGGGATTCGCCCCGAATCGGTCCAGAAGCCAGGGCGCGGATCGACGACGAACGACGCACGGGCCGGGTCGGCGTTTCAGCCATTACGCCTTGGGAGATCGCGCTCCTCGTCGCCAGGGGCCGGTTGCGGCTGGCGATGGATGTTGGCGTCTGGATTGATAGGGTGCTCGGCTCGCCGGGAATCGATCTGTGCCCGATCGAACCGGCGATCGCGTTGGATAGCGTAAGCCTGCCCGGCGAATTCCATGCTGATCCCGCCGATCGATTCCTGATTGCTACCGCGCGGCATTGGACAGCCGCGCTCGTTACGGCCGATGCCGCCATCCTGGAGTACTCTGCAGCAGGGCATGTGCCAACCATAGACGCGGCGCGATAGGCCGGATCGCATGCAAAGCGCGCCCGCCGTCAAGGACATCCTGCTCGCCGGTGCGGGACACAGCCACGTCCAGGTCCTGCGCCGGTTCGGCATGCGGCCCGAGCCGGGTCTACGCCTTACGATCATCGCGCGCGAAGTAGAAACGCCGTATTCGGGGATGCTGCCGGGGCATGTTGCCGGTGTTTACGAGGCCGGCGAACTGCATATCGACGTCGCGCGCCTGGCGCGCTTCGCCGGCGCCAACTTCATCGCGGGGGAGGTGACCGGCGTCGAACCCGATGAGAACCGCGTGCTGCTGCGCGGCCGTCCGCCGATGCGCTACGACATCCTGTCGATCAACACCGGCGGCGTTCCCGGCGGCGGCCTCGAACACGCCGAATGGATCACGCCGGTCAAGCCGATCGGCCGCTTCCTGCCGCGCTGGCGGGCCGTGGCGGAGCGACTCGCGAAAGAAACCGTGCGACTCGTCATCGTTGGCGGCGGTCCGGGCAGCGTGGAGCTTGCCCTTGCCGTGCACACACGTTTCCCTGATACGTCGCGTTGCGTCGTTGTCACCGCCGATTCGGACATCCTGCCGGGCCATGCGGCCGCCGTCCGGCGCAAACTGCGCGCCCTGCTGCGGGAGCGGGATGTCGAAGTCGTCACAGAGTTCTTTGCAGAGGGGGCCGACGCCGAGACGGTTCGCGCTCGCGATGGCCGCGCGATCAAGCACGACCATGTCTTCTGGGTGACCGGCGTGGATGCGTCCGACGCTTTCTCCGACAGCGGACTGGCGACGGACGAACGCGGTTTTATCGAGGTCAACCGCTATCTGCAGTCGACCTCCCACGGGAACGTCTTCGCGAGCGGCGATGCCGCTGCCATGCAGGGCCAGCCAAGGCCCAAGTCCGGCGTATTTGCGGTGCGCCAGGGCCCGGCGCTGTCAGAGAACTTGAGACGCTATGCACTGGAAAAGCCGCTGCGGCGCTACCGGGCGCAGTCCAAGGCCCTCGCGCTGATCGGTACGGGGCAGGGCCACGCGGTAGCGTCACGGGGCGCCTTCCATGCTTCAGGCCGGTGGGTCTGGCGTGGCAAGGACTGGATCGACCGCCGTTTCATGCGGCGTTTCCAGGATCTGCCGGAGATGGTGGAAGACGAACCGAAGCTCGCTCCGGCGTTACGCCCGGACGCGCCCGAAACCATGCGCTGCGGGGGCTGCGGTGCGAAACTCGGCGCTGACCTGCTGACGCGCGTACTGCGGCGCCTGCCCGAACGCGAAGATCCAGCGCTGCTGCAGGGCATCGGCGACGACGCCGCGGTCATCGAGTTCAGGCACCCGACGCTGGTCGCGACCTGCGATGCCTTCCGCGCCATGATCGACGATCCCTACCGTTTCGGACGTATCGCCGCGCACCACGCGCTGAACGACCTCTATGCGATGAACGCCGTGCCGAACTACGCGCTCGCCATCGTCACCGTGCCTTCGATGGCCGACGCGCTGATGGAGGAGGAGCTGTTCCAGGTCATGTCGGGTGCCGTTGCGGTATTCGACGAACAGGGCGTCAGCCTGGCCGGTGGACACTCTGCGGAAGGCGTCGAACTCTCGGTGGGTTTCGCGGCATTCGCCAGTGGGGGCGAGCGGTTGCTGGCGAAAGGCGGATTACAGGTAGGCGACCGCCTGATCCTCACCAAGCCCATTGGCACCGGAGTGGTGCTGGCAGGCGCGATGCGCGGAAAGACGGCGGGTCCGGACCTGATCGAGGTGATGGACGCGATGGACGTATCGAGCGCCGCCGCCGCCCGGATCGTGGCCGAACACGGCGCGACCGCGTGCACCGATGTGACCGGGTTCGGCCTGGCGGGACACCTGAGCGAAATGACGCGGGCATCCGGCGTCGGCGCGGTGCTGCACCTGGAGTCGATTCCGTTCTTTCCCGCCGCGCTGGAACTCATGCGGACCGGGGTCGAGAGTTCCCTGCAGCCGAACAACCAGCAGGCGCTGGACGATTTCATGACCGAAGGCTGCGGCCGGGACGGCGCCGAGTTCCGTCTGCTGGCCGATCCACAGACTGCGGGCGGACTGCTCGCCGGCGTTCCGGCATCTGTAGCGGATGCCTGCACGGATGCTCTGCGCAATTGCGGTTACCCACAAGCTGCCGTCATCGGCACCGTCGAGGACGGTCTCTTGGCCGTGCGGGCGCGGGGAAACGCCGACGGATGAGGCCGGCGCTCAAGTTCGTGGTCGACCCGATGTGTGCGTGGTGCTGGGCCATGGCGCCGCACATCGATGCCACGTTGGAGACGTTCGATGGTCGCGTGGCCTTCGATCTCGCTGTCGGCGGCATCAATATCCGTACCATGAAGCCGTTGACGAAAAGTGGCTTGAAACGCCTGGACGTGCAATGGCGCCGGGTGGCCGCCGTCACGGGTCAACACTTTTCGCGCCGTTTGCCGGAGGAAATGATCTTCAATAGCCAGTTGCCCTGCCTGGCCGTTGAAGCGATGCGCACGCTGACCAGCGCGCCGCCATTTGCGTATGTGCAATACCTGCAGCGGCTTCTCTTCGTCGACGGGGTCAATATCAACGACATCGAGGTGCTGCGCGACGCGTGCGAGGAACTCCGCGCGGATCCCGACCTATTGGTGGGGTTGATGGGTAGGGAACCGGTGATGGAGCGGACGCGCCGTCAAATCCTCACCGCCCGGAGCTACGGCACGAGCGCGTTGCCGAACGTGCTGGCGAGCGACGACGGCGAAGCGTTTCGGCTTTTCGCCCGTGGCTTCGTGGACGCCGACCAACTCAAACAGGATATCGAAACGTGGCTGGCGCATTAGCCCGGTAGAGCGGTCTGAAAGGTTGCGGGCGCTGTGGCCGCATCAATGCCGTCCCACTCCTGATCAGGGGTCGTCGAGGTCCTTTGAGATCAACTCGAGCTTCGGCTCAAGCACGAAATCCGGACTTCGGGAAACATCACCTGCCAATAGCGGCGTCCTGCGTGCTGTATTGTTTTTCCGGTGGTGAAGCCACGGATGACGTGCGCGCTAAGTTCGTCACGGACCCGAATGTGCGCGTGGTTCAACGATCCGCAGATCCGGCGAGAGCTCCCTCCCGTACCTGTCTGATAGCGTGTTTGCCCAGCTTTACGGGGCCCGCCACGTCGATTGTTTCGTTGTCCGGTAGCGGCCCGGTGCCTTTCTCCTCAGCGATTTTCGCCACACTATCGATTTCCCTTAGCTTGTCGGCACCGTCTACGGCGGCGATATCGCCACCGTAATAGTCGAACCAGGGGAACCCTGCTTCGGTGTAGGTCCTCGCCGTAGGCGGATGGGCCGGTGGCTGCTCTCCGGTAACGGCCATCCATTGCATGGAATTGACGATGGTGACGAAGCACCGACTGGCGTGCCGCTGGTCCCAGGCGTCGAGACCGTACAGGTCGTCATAGATGTCCTGCTTCATTCGTCCACCCGGCGCAAGCCCCATCGAATCGCCAGGCCCCTGTACGGACAGAATGCTATAGCACACATCACCTTCCACTGTTCCCGTGTCCCGTTCACTGATAAGCAACTCATATCGTTCGCGTTTCATCGGGTAGGCCACGATCTGCAATCCACCGTGCAGGGCGGCACCTGTAAGCTGCTCCTCTACCGTATAACCCTCGCCCAAGGGCATGGCGACGAACTGACGAACGACCCCTTTCTCGACGCAGTAGCCGTCGAGCCACGGCTGTTCAGGCAACACTGCGTAGTCTTGCGGATCACGGTTCAGGTGGTTGACCCAAGCGTCACCGGTGAGCGCACAGATCTTTCCGGTAGCAACTTTGACCGCGAACGGGTAGTCAGATCCCGACCCAAAGTTGATCCACATGGCCTCGGCCTGGTGCATCGGCAAGATCACGCCGCCGCGACGGCGCCACGTTTCCGGCAACCGCGCCGCATAGTCGTCCAGGTGTCGAAGCGAAAACCTGCCCAGGCCCGGCGGCAGTGGATAGTCCCTGTCGTCATCCGGAATGCGCAAGGTTCGTTGAAATTCGATAGAACAACGCGCCTTCTCGTGAACTTCCGGAAACCGGAACTCCAACACATCGTTTTCGAGGGTGATCATCAAGGTCCTCCTTACCACTCTCCGTCGCGCACCTCGCGCACCACTCTTAGAATGGCGTTATCGGGTGCTTCCTTCAGTTGCCTGATCAATTCGGCGAACAGCTTGGGACGCCTGCGAATGATCTCCTGCAGATCGCCAGACACCTTTCCTGCCATCGCCAACAGCACGTCCGGGTCCTGGCCCAGCTCGCGCGCCAGCCGGATGGTCGCGGCCTCGGAAGGTGGCGCTACGTCCCCTCGCTCGATCTTGCTCAGATAGGCCGGCTCGACTCCGATGCGCTGTGCCACCTGGCGCAGAGAAAAGCGTCGGTCCTCTTCACGCAAGCCTTCCCGGATCGCCCGAATGCTGTCGCCGAATCGCGTCATGTGTCATATATAGGACACACTACATGTGCATGTCAACTGGGCAGTTGTTCTTGATCGAGTGTTTTGGCTTGGTGGTGTGGCGTCTTGTTCAATGGCAGCAGTGGAATTCCCCGTGCTACCAATAACTTGGCGCAATATCGCCTAGAAGAAGCTCACTGTCGGCCCGAACCGGCCCATGTCTACCAAGAGTGATTCGTGTCCCTCTGGGGGCCATTTGAGCGGAATAACATATTGCCGTGTCGACCAGGGCTGGAGCTTCGATCTGGAGGGCGGGATCGTCGTAGCTGCCGAGGCCTTGCGCGATGGAATCAGCGTCGTAGAAGTTCGGCGGTAGCGTCCCGCGATGTCTGCGGCATCAAGTGCTTTTCCCGGCACCATTCGCTCCGATGACGATGACGAAGCCGGGCGTCGGCATTCAAGCGCTAGGGGGAGCGATGTACGGGTACTCCTTGGCGTCGGGGTCGCTAGCGCAAAAATGTTCGACTCGACCATCCGGCCACTTGCGCGTTACCGTATCGTCTGCCAGCAGATGATCTTCGACAACTCCGTTGGGCCACTCGGTGATCACGCGCGAGTCGTCGTCGGCGGGCATGTAAACGAAAGCCTTTCCTTGCTCAAAGCACATTCGCCGAGAGTCGTTCTTGGAACCGGTCGTAGGAAAATCCGGCCACGAATATGGTTCAGCGGGCTGCATCGGGAAACCTCCACGGATCAAGGCACCATAGCATCTTTGCGGCGGTAGCCTCATGCATTTCGATCGGCCAAGCGTTTGATTCTTGCGAGCGAAATGGTCCGTCTTTGGCCGTTTTCGGCGATGCCGAGACGTGTTGCCTGTGACCGGAAGGTGGACCGCAATCGGGTCGCTTCTGTTAGAAAAAACTCGCCACCGCCGGCCTGAATCGGTCCATGTCCACCAGGAACGAGTCGTGTCCCTGGATCGAGGACAGCACGCGGAAGTCGACATCCGGCACCGTCGCCTTCAATCCGTCCGCCAGTTCGCGCTGCTGGGCTAGCGGGAAAAGGAAATCCGTCTCCACGCCGACCACCAGCGCGCGTTCGGCCTGCACCCGCGCGAGGCCGGCCTCCAGGCTGCCGCCGTGGTCGCAGACGTCGAACAGGTCCATCGCCCGTGACAGGTACAGGTAGCAGTTGGCGTCGAAGGTGCCGATGAACCGCACCGCATGGGCCTCGAGGTAGGACTCGACCTCGAAGTCGATGCCGAAGGCTTCCCGCACCGGTTCGTCGGTGGCGCGCTCGCGGCCGAAGCGCACGGTCCATTCGGCGGATGACCGGTAGGAGATCATGCCGAGTTTCCTTGCCAGCCGCATGCCGACCGTCGGCGGCTCCCCAGGTTCGTAATTCCCGCCGCGCCATGCCGGGTCGGAACGCACGATCTCCCGCTGCAGCGAGCGTACGGCGATGGAGAACGGCAGGCTGCGCGCGGCGGAGGAGATGAGGACGACCCCGTTGGCGGCGTCCGGGTGCAGCATGGCGAATGCGAGCGCCGTCATGCCGCCCATGGAGGCGCCGACGACCGAGTGCAGTCTCGAAATACCCAAGGACTCGATGACGGCGTGGCCCGCGTTGGCGATGTCCTCGAGACATAGCGTGGGAAAACCGAGCCGGTAGGGATTGCCCGTCCCGGGATCGATGGAGGCGGGGCCGGTCGAGCCGAAACAGCTTCCGAGCGAATTGACGCAGACCACGAAGTAGCGATTCGTGTCGATGGGCTTGTCCGGGCCCACCATGTCCTCCCACCATCCGGTGGTGGGATCGAGAGGTGAGGAGGCGGCGTGCGCGGAAGGCGACAGCCCGGTGAAGAGCAGCACGGCGTTGTCTCCGGCGGCCGAGAGCTCGCCCCAGGTTTCGTAGGCGATGTTGGCTCGTGGCAGAACGCCCCGCATCATCCGGAAGGGCCGCTCGATCTGGAGGAACTGGCGTGCGTCGGTCACGAACCGGGCAGCGTTTCGAGCAGGTAGCAGAGGCAGTCCGCGCGGGCGGCGCGGATGTCCGTCGTGTACATGGAGGGGATGACGGAGCGCCGCAGCCGGATCTCTCCATCCCTCGTTTCGAGGTAGTGGGCGGTCACGTCCGTACCGGACTCATCGACCGCCTTCAGTCCCTGGCCGTTCCGCACGTTCGCGATGACCGTTCCGCACTCCGCGTGTTCGAAGTTGAGCGCCTCGAATTCCTGCCGGGGCGTCACTGCGCCGTCTTCCCCGTCGATCAGGATCCGAGCCAGGTTCCGGTAGAGGTATAGCTGCCCGGCAGAAACCCGGGGCGGCTCGTGCCAGCGGAAGGCTGCCTCCAGGTAGGTGCGCGCGCGTTCGACGCTGGACGGGTCGTGCGCCGTGCCGACTTCGACGGTCACCGCGGTGCAGAACTCGGAGAAGCGCCGCGTCTGCACGCCCGGATGGTCGATGACGATGACGCGTTGCGCGAAGGCTGCCGCGGTACCGAGAGAGCGCTCGTCGGTGCGCGTGACAACGCTGTACGGCGGGTTGTGGCCGGTGTTGTTGTGGACGTCGATGGCGGCCAGGGGCTCCGCCGCCATGGCGCGCGCGGTGACCTCTTCGGCGACAGCGGCTTCCGGCGAGTCGCCGCCTTCCCAGGCCCGATTGAAATCCACGCCGTCCGGGAGCTTGCGGACGTTCTGCCGTGCCGCGTCGATGTTGGCCACGAACAGCATCAGGGGAGGTGCGTCCCTCGTGCCGAGAAGCGTGCGCACGGCGTCCCATCCGGAGGTCTCGTTGCCGTGCTGCAGTACCGTGATGAAGAGCGTCCCTTTTCGACCGCCGGAAAGGTCGAACAGCGTGGGGCCGGAAAGGACATCTCCGAGTCGCGCCGCCGGGCATTCGAGAAGACCGTCGGGGAGCGTGTTGCAGGTGGACAGGTGTCCGGAGCTCATACGCTCCACTCGTGCACCGGCTCTCCCGACTCCTGTGCCTGGACGTAGGCGTTGGTCAACGCGCCGAAATCCGCGCCGTATTTGTCCGCCCAACGGAGCTGCCACGCCGCGCCGTTGGAGTTCTTCTCGACCCGCTTGGTAACGACGCCGAGAAAGCGGTCGATGTCGTCGTCCGGAATGTCGAGTTTGGCCAGTGCGGCGCTTGCCGCCGGCAAAAGCTCTTCGAGCAGCAGTTCCCGTGCGCCGCGCATGCCGCGGCGCCAGCGCAGCCGCGCATCGAGCCCCTGCCGGGCAGCGGCATAGAAGTTGTAGCGCGCCGCGGCGAAGTCGAGCTCCGACTCTATGGGGGTTTCCGCGTCCACCAGCGCCCGCACCAGTCCCAGGTACGCGGCCGCGTTGCCGATGCAGTCTTCGACGGTGGGTCCCGCGGGTACCACGCGGTGCTCGATGCGCAGGTGGGGCTGGCCGTCGAAATCGAAGCCGAGGAGCGGCCGGTTCCAGCGCCAGATCGTGCCGTTGTGCAGTCGGATGTGGCTGAGCTTGTGCGCCGGTTCGCCGGTCGGGGAGGGCAGCAGGATCGGATGCTCGACGAGGTTCTCGTTGAAGATCTCGAACAGCGACTGGTCGGCGTATCCACTGCCGAAGCTCACCCGCGCCGGGGTTCGGGGTCCCACCGATACCGCCTGCTCGAACAGCGGAATACGTGTCTCGTGCCACAGCGACTTGCCGAACAGGAACGGAGAGTTTGCCGCCAGCGCCACCATCGGTGCCGACGCGGCCAATGCGGCGTTGTAGGTGCGCGCCGCAACGGCTGGCTGGCATTGCAGGTGGATCTGGAACGACGTGGTGGCCGCCTCCAGCATCACGTCGTCATGCGACAGCCGCAACGTGTCCGCGCCTTCGATGTCGACCTCGACCGGCGCGCCGTTGCGCAGTGCCAGCACGCGATCGTTCAGCGCCTGGTAGCGCACCATGTTCGACATCGAGCCGGAATTCAGCAGGGTGGGACTGATTGTCGGCAGGATGCCGATGATCGCGAGTTGCAGGTCCTGCGACTGCGCCGTTTGCTGGCAGGCGTCCCAGGTGGCGCCGAGTTCGTCATGCAGGCGCGCGAAGACCCGTCCCGTGATGGCGCAGGGACTGCCGTTCAGTTCGATGTTGAACGCGGCGAGCTCCGGCACCACCAGCGGATTGCCGAGTTCGTCCAGAAACGCCTCGTTGTGGGCGGCCGGTTGTCCGGCCTTATCCACCAGCCATGCTTCGAGTTCGAATCCCACGATGTCGCCGCGGTGGCTGAATCCGTCATGCGCGAACAGGCTTCCGACCAGGTCGGTTTCCTGATCGAGATGTCGGCGGAACCGGGTAAAGTCCTCTGCGTTGAAATGCCGCCGTGCGATTTCGTCGCCCATGCTTTTCGATACCCCCCTCCGGGATTCGTCCGAATTCAACAGCTTACCAGCATGCGGGCCGAGATGGTTCGGTGGGCGTGCTTGAGCGAAATCGAAGTGAACGGCTTGGAAGGCATTGGGTGAATCCGCGCAACATGGCTGCGAACTCATTGAGGCGCAGAACGGGCTGTTGACTGTGTCAAAGACACAACGATAATGTTGTGTTTGCCATGATCACGAACGAAAGGCAGTACAGGATTACGCGAAACATGGCGAAGCGATTCGCCCGCGCGATTCAGGAGTTTGATCCCAAGTCATATGAGGGCGTGGACGTACATCCGAGGTTGGTGCAGGCCGAGCGTGAGGCGATGGAGAGTCAGCTCGCGGATCTCTGTGAAGAGCTTGAGGAGTACGAGCGGCTCAAGTCCGCTGACCTGTCCGTGATCTCGGTGGATTCGTTTGAGGAACTGGCAGAGGGATTGATTAAGGCCAGGATTGCTGCGGGGCTAAGCCAGCGGGCGCTGGCACAACGTCTTGAACTAAAGGCCCAGCAGATCCAGCGATACGAGGCGGAACGCTACGCGTCCGCCAGCTATCAGCGCCTTTGCGAGATCGCGCGTGCGCTGGGGGTTCGGTCTGAAACCAGACTCTCTGTCCGATAAGTACCGGTCTCAACGGGCGATGGGCAGAAAACGACGTTTTCAGGTCGAATAACTGTAACGTATGTGATCGGCGTCCTTGATGGAGCTGGACTCACGCGAACGAAGAGAACACGGAATGGGTAAGTACGTACCGGGAGCGCAAATCAAGGCATTCACGGACACCGTGCGGCCCGGCATGGCGGTCGAGGTGGCTTTCGAGCACGGATTCTACGAGGGCGACTATGCCGTGGTTTCCACCCCCGGGACGCCGTTGCGCCCGGAACTCGAAAAGATACGACAGGCGGCTCACACGAGGTGGCCGTAGACGGAAGTCTCTTTCGGGGACATCATCGATTGGGTTCGCGAAGGAGCGCCTGATGTCCTGACCGGAGAATTGCCCATGAGAGCATCCCCCCTGCCACCGGAGAAACGGGCGTTGCACCTCATCCACAACGGTGTCTTCGAGCGCCGGTGGCAAGAGTTCGACCCAGGCCAGGTGCGCTGACTACGGGTCGTTGATTTCTTGCAGCGGCTGCGGCCCGACGCTCTGTTGCGTCGCAAGCGCCCCATCAATACTCCCGCTTCAAGCCGAGAGCGAGCGCCGGTCCGGGGTCCCTCCTCGAACGCGTCCTATCGGACAGGCAATTCGGTTCGCTTGACCACGGTGCGCAAGGCGAAGCTCGAGTGGACGCGGTCCACGCCCGGCAAGGCGGTCAGGTACCGGCTATGGATGCGCTCGTAGTCGCGGGCGTCGCGCACGATGACGCGCACCAGGTAGTCGGCCTCGCCCGACATCACGTAGCACTCCATGACCTCCGGCAGTTCGACGATCGCCCGCTCGAACGCCGCGAGGTCGTCGCGCTGCTGGCTTGCCAGCGTGATCTGCACGAAGACGTTGTCCGGGTAGCCGGCCAGCGACTGGTCCACGAGGCCGACGTAGCCCCGGATCATGCCGCTGTCCTCCAGGCGCTTCAGGCGCCTCAAGCTCGCCGACTCCGACAGGCTGATGCGCTCGGCGAGTTCCGCATTGCTGATCCGTCCGTCGTGCTGTATTTCGTGCAGGATTATTCTGTCTCTATTGTCTATGTCAATGGATTCCACTGCTTGATTCATGTTTTGTCGAAGATAGTTCGAATATGCTCCAACACGGCGGGCAAGAACGCAAACCGGTTGCGCATCGGGTTGTCTAAAGTCATGGAACTGGCTGATCCAAATAGGCGAAAACCCATGCGTATTGGCGTCCCCAGGGAGACCAAGGTCCACGAGTACCGGGTCGGACTCACTCCCACGTCCGTTGCGGAACTGACCGATGGTGGACACAGCGTCGTGGTCCAGGCCGAAGCTGGTGCGGGCATTGGATTCGGCGACGCGGATTACGTCGCCGCCGGCGCCTGCATCGGCTCCGCGCAGGAAGCCTTCGCCCAGACCCTCGTGGTCAAGGTCAAGGAACCGAACCAGGGCGAATGCGCGATGCTTGGGAAGGACCAGGTCCTGTTCACCTATCTCCACCTGGCCGCCGACCCCGCGTTGAGCCACGCGCTGATGGCGAGCGGTGCCGCCGCCATTGCCTACGAGACCGTTACCGCGGCGGATGGCAGCCTGCCGCTGCTGTCGCCGATGAGCGAGATCGCGGGCCGCATGTCGGTGCAGGTGGGTGCCAACGCGTTGCAGCGAACCACCGGCGGCAGCGGCGTGCTGCTCGGTGGTGTCCCGGGTGTTGCACCCGCCCGCGTGGCAGTCATCGGCGGCGGGATGGCAGGCGCCAACGCGGCCACCATCGCCCTGGGCCTGGGCGCCGACGTCACGATCCTCGACAGGAGCGTGTCCCGGTTGCGCTGGTTGGCGGACCGGTTCGACGGCCGTGCCCGAACGGTCATGGCAAACGCAGCGACGACCCGGGAATATGTGCTGGGTGCGGACCTCGTGATCGGCGCGGTTCTCGTGCCGGGGGCGAGGTCACCGAAACTGACAAGTGCCGATGACGTCCGCGACATGCGCGACGGCTCGGTATTGGTCGACATCTCCATCGACCAGGGCGGCTGCTTCGCAACGAGCCGCCCGACGACGCACGACGCGCCGACCTTCGTCCGAGACGGCGTCGTCCACTACTGCGTCACGAATATGCCCGGCGTCGTACCACGCACCGCGACGCTGGCGCTGAACAACGTCACCCTGCCGTACGTCAGGAACATCGCCGAGAAGGGCTGGCGTCAGGCAATCGCCGACGATGCGCATCTCGCCAATGGCTTGAATGTCGCGGATGGCACCGTCTGGCACGAAGCTGTGGCCGAGTCTCTCGATGCCCCCCTGCCGGCCACGCAGCCTGACGCCGCCCGCTCGGCGATTTCGTTGACGCCCGAGGTCGCCCTGCGCGCCGCGCCGGCCCCCATCCATGGCGACAGGAATCCGGGAGTTGCCGTGGCAGGGCGCTACAACGCCTGACGCTGTTCCGGGCGTGGGTGCCAGGCGCCCCCGATCAATACTCCCACTTCAGGCTGACAGCGAACGCCGGTCCGGGGTCCTCCTCGAACGTGACGATCGACTCGCGCTGGATCTCGATGGTCTGGTCCAGGATGTTCTTGAACTTCGCCTTGACCGTGAGGGTCTCCGTCGGGAACCAGGAGTAGGTGAAGTCGAGGCTGTGGAACGGCTGCTCGTAGCCGTCGGGCGCGCCGAGGCGCCCCGCGACGTACAGCCGCTCGCCGAATACGTTGTAGATCAGCGATGCGGAGTGCTTGCTGTTGAAGGAATCGTATCCGAGCATCATGTTGAAGACATAGTTGGAGGCCCCGGTCAGCGGACGCTGCGGGTTCGTCGGTGCGTTCGCGTCCGGGCCGACTTCGATTTCGGAGTCCTGCACCGTGACGTTGCTCTGGACAAAGAACGCCTCTCCCCAGTCGCCGAGGAAGCCGAGCTGCTTCACGATCTCGAATTCGATGCCTTTCACTTCCGCCGAGTCGGCGTTCAGGATCTCGCGCGCGACGTTGGTGTCGCTCGCGGGAGATTCGAAGTACTCGATCGGGTTGCGGATACGCTTCAGAAATAGCGAAACCGTGTAGTTGTCGCCGTTCGCGGGGAACCACTCGGCACGCAGGTCGAAGTTGTCGATCAGGGAAGGGACGACCCCCGGGTTGCCGTTGACGATCTCGTCGGTGATCGGGTCGACATAGCTCGCGTCGGTGATCTCGCGCAGGTCGGGCAACACGGTGGTCTTGCCGTAGCCTAGCCGCACCTGGAAGACCTCGGCCAGCCAACTGCCGATGTACATGGCGGAGACTGCCGGATAGATGCGGTCGTCGAGGAAAGTGGCTTCTTCGATCACCTCCGGGTCCGTCGATATCTGCGGGTTGTCCACCGAGTACCCGTAGCGGTTCCAGGGCAGGGCCACCTGCCTGTAGTCCTCCCAGCGCGCGCCGGCGGAGAACCGGAACGTGCCGTTCCAGGTCCAGTCGAGCTTGCCGAATACGGCATCCGTCATGGTGGCCGCCATGTAGCTGCGCGTGCCGGAGCCGAGCAGGGAAAAGACGTAGTCGTTGTCCGTGTCCAGGATGTTCCGGTCGGAGAACACGTCGCTCAGGTCTCCGCGCAGCGTGGCGGGATCGCTGACTGACAGCGCGCCGACACCGAACTGGGACTGGTCGTAGGTGCGTGCCTTTTGCTCGTGCTGATAGCCACCGCTGAGTTCTATGAGCGACCAGTTGATCTCGATCGGGAACATGGCTTTCCAGCCGTAGTTGAGGATCTCGTCGTCGAGATCGGTGAAACGGAACCGGGCCGCCGAGGAACTGGTCTTCACGCGGGACTGCAGCACATCGCCGGTGTCCGGATCGGTCTGGGTCTGGGCGTCGACGGACACCTGGTTGGGGATGTCGGTCGTGGCGGCGGACATGGAGTAGAACCAGGTCAATTCGGCCAGTTCCGGCATCCAGTCCAGCCACGCGCCGGGGATCATTTCCTTGGTCTCGCCGCCGATGCGATGCGTGCCGTGCAACTGCGTCACCATCAGTTCGCGCTGTTCGAACTTCAGCCGGTACTCCCGGTTGCCGAGCCCGTCCGATCGCTCGCGGTTCTCGTCGAAGAAGTCCCGGATCCCGGCCTTGTCGTCGGTATTGCGCAACATCAGCGCCATGCCCGCGACCTCGTGGTCGTCGGTGAAGTTCAGCCCCGCGTTGACGACGCCGGTCACGTCCATGGAGCGCGTCGTTTCGCGTTTCTTGTCGGTACGTTCCTCGGGCGCCTGGAAGTTGTAGCTGGTGCGTTCGGTGTGGCGCCAGTTCGTATCGTAGGAATACTCGGTGTGAATGCCGAACTCGAGCCGGTCCCCGATATCGAAACTCGTCCCGATGCTGCCCTTGACGTCGAGGTCCGGGCTGCTGTCGTCCGTACTGATGGAGATGTCCCTGTTGAGAGCGGTGGCGAGGGCGCGGTTGATCTCCTGGGCATCGGCCACGGTCGCGTCGTGGTTGCCTTCCCGGCGCAGTTCGTTAAGCAACTGCTGCACGTTGACGTTGGCGCGATACCGGTCGATCCGCGACGAGATAAATCCGGGTAGCGCGCGGGTGCCGTCGTCAGTACCCCATTGGTCGTTGCCGCCGCCGCGGTAGGTGAGGATTTCGTCCCCGGTGGCGAGGTTCAGGCCCGAGCCGACTTCGAGGCCGAAGGTGAAGGTCGATGGCACGGCCTTGGTACGGATGTCCACGGCGCCGCCGCCGAAGTTGGCGGACGAGTCGGCCGAGTAGCCCTTCTGCACGACCAGTGACCGCACAATGGATGTCGGGAAGATGTCCAGCGGGATGACATTCCGCGTGAGGTCGGGGGAGGGGACCCGGGCGCCGTTCAGCGATGTGCTCGAATAGCGTTCGCCCAAGCCACGGACGTAGACGAACTTCTCGTCGATCAGCGCCAGGCCGCTGACGCGGCGCAACGCCGCCGCCACCGTGGAGTCACCCAGGCGGGCGAGCGTCTCGTCATGCATCACGTCGATCACGACTTCTCTCTGCTTGCGTTCCTCGATCAGGGCCTGCGATGAGCTGTACAGGCGGCCGAGGACGACGACCTCCTCGTCCACACCTTCCGCCCGCAACTCGGGGGGCAGTTCTCCGGCGGTGGCGGTGAGCGAAAAAATGGCAACGGCGGCCGTAGCCGCCGTCGCACTTGAGTTCCATCTATTCATGCAAGGGTGTCCCGTTTCATGTTGTCGGGTTGATTGAGTGTCTGGGCCTTGTCGGAGGCATCGCTATTCGAACCACAGCGCCTGCCCGCGGCTGCCGTCGTGGATGCCGTAGGTCCAGCCGTCCGTCCAGTCTTCGGAACTCCTGTTCACGGCGCCGACGAACTCGCAGGCCGTGCGTCCGCCGCCGCAAACTGCCATGGGTTCGACCGTCGGGACGCTGGTGTCCGCGCTAATCGAGTAGATCGGCGGTATCCCCTCCAGCAACTGCACACCCGTGTCGGCATTCGGGGTCGCGTCGACGACGCCCGCGACGTCCACGAACACGTTGCCGCCGTTCGCGGTGAGCCAGTCGTGGACGGACATGCCGGCAATGCTCTTGGAGGACTTGGTCTCGCAGGAGAACACCGTCGATGAAATGCTGGCGTTGCCCTTCGCGAATCCTTCCGACGCGACGGTGTCGTCGACGCGGATGCACCAGTTGTCGCTGCCTTCCGCGGGTTGACCGAAGGAACTGACGACGAGCGCGTTGGAGATCGTCGGCCATATGCCTTCGCGCAGGCGCCAGCCGGCGCCGGGGTCGTGGGTTCCGGTGCTCGGCGAGACGATGCAGGTAAGGCCATTGATCGTCGGGCGGCTGTTCAGGCCGCGGGCGAACATGTCCTGGATGAACGCTTCGGTCTTGTTGCTGTAGCTGCCGATGCCGTCGGCCTCGATGCAGCGGTTGCCGTCGGTTTCCTGCTGGATCACCAGGGCGTTGGTGATCGTGCCCCGGTAGCCCTCGTCGATGTCGATCGAGTCGTCGCGCACGTAGAGGGCAACGTAGTTCTCGAAATTGACGGCGCCGCCGAACATCTCGATGCCGTCGTCGTAGGTCGAGTACACCTGCAGGTTCTTCACGATCGTGTTGCGGCCGACGGCGCCGAACGTGATGCCGTTCAGTTCATCGCCGTTGGCGACCTCCGCGCCCGTATGCTTGACGCGCACGTATTCGAGCCGGCCGGAGCTGTCGTCGTTGTTGGCCCCGCCGTAGTGCGATTCGTCGAGGCCTTCCGCGCCTTCCGAGGCGACATGGCAGTCGGACGTGGTCAGGCTTCCACCGACGCTGCCCGTGTAGTCGCACTTGTTGGTGACGCCGAAGCCGTTGATGACCATCCCGCCCCATTGCTGCACGTCTTCCGCGCCGACAGTGCCCTCGATGTCGGAGACGGAGGTGAAGGTGATCGGCTTGTCCGCGGTCCCCACGGCGAACAACTGCGAGCCGCGGTTGATGATCACGAACTTGGTGTTGTCGCGCCAGGCGAGGGTGGCCCCCGCTTCGATGGTGAGCGTCGGGCCGTCGCCGCCCTTGGCGATGCCGGCGGCCGAGAGCTCCGTATCCGAGTCGTGGTTCTCGCCGACGAACAGGCTGCCTTCGAAGATGTGGGCGCCATCGTCGTCTAGCGCCGGAATGGTGAGGTCGACGGTCAGGTTGTTGCCGGCATCGACAAAGGATGGAGCGTAGACGCAGTTGGCTCCCTCTACATTGCCTTCGATCGTCTGGCCGCCGCTATTGGTGTAGGAAGCGCAACGAACCTCGGACACGGCGGCGGTCGTGTTGTTGCTGTTGTTCTGGGAATGGTCCGTGGACGCGTCGGTGGTCTCCGGGGCGATGACGATGTCGCCGCCACAAGCACCGAGCAGGATCGAGAGTGCCGCTACCGGCAGGGCTTTCCCGAAAGAACGCATAGACTAAAACTCCTCGCTAGACAAATGGACGGACCGCATCCCGAACGGCGCTGATCGCGGCTGCGGGCCGCTCGGTGCGGGTCGAGCGGCACTTTAGCGAGGGTCTGTGACGGTCCTGTTACGTCTAATGTGAAGTTTTTGTTACGGATTCCTGTGCGTTGGGCGCACACATACCAGATTGCGGGCGGTTGATAGCCCGATCGAGGGCAAGTGTTGGCGGGCGGCCCCCGGCTACATCAGACGCGCCGCCCGATCTTGAAACCCCGCTGGCCGAGCGCCATGTCCAGGGCGCGCAACAGCGCGGTGATTGGTCGCGCGCCTTACCAGAGCAGCAGGAGGATGCCCAAGCCGAACAGCGCCAGGACTATCACGACCAGGTTGCCGACGAACCGCAGCAATCCACCCAACAGACTCATGCGCCTCCTGGTTCCGGATCAGCGCGCGCTTTCAGAAGAATACGAAAGACCTCACCACGACGTTCTTGCGGCACGGCGCGTCGTCCGGCGCGGTCGGGTCGAAGCACGCCGTGTGGAACGACCAGCGCGAGACGGAACCGTCCGTCACGGAGTCGTAGCACTTCAGCATGGAGACTTCCGTGCTCTTCTGCCGCGGGAACCAGTACCACTCGTGGTCGGGCCGGTAGGTGAACCGCGTCGTCTCGCCGACGCGGTCGTCATAGATGCGGTAGTTCGTGATGTACGCCTGGTCGGCGAAAGAGGGCCAGGCGCAGAGCACGAAGGGGTACTGCCCGACAGTCTCCATGGGCTTGGCGAGGTTGATCGACATGAACCTCCGCGACATCTTCGCGTCCGCCTGCTCCTCCGTGTAGTGTTGCTCGCGCCCGAAGTTCCGCAGGTTCTTCGTGAGCAGTTCGCGGCAGCGAACGCGGCCGCTGTTGTCGTTCAGGTCGTTGTGCACGAGGTTGGCGTAGCCGGAGTTCACGCCGGGGTTCTTGTTGTCCTGGTCCTCCGTGCGGTCGCCCTCGTAGTCCTTGTTGAACACGTCGTGGTTGTACACGAGCGCATCCGTCGCGCCGGGGAAGAAATCGAGCAGGAGCTTCTCCATCTCGGGATAGAACACGCGCTCCACTTCCGCCGAGTCGTAGAAGTTCCGGCACTTCGACTCGCAGTGCGCCAATGAGACGCCGAGCCTGTCCATGCATTCGGAGCTATTGGGGGAGAGGCCGGGGTAGTACTCCTCCATCCTTCGCGCGTCGCGCATCACCTGGGGATAGTAAAGGCACGGCCGGCCAAGTTCGCGCTCGTACCTGCGGAACGTCTTCGCCTCGTCCTTGCGCGCGGGGTCCCGCCAGAATGCGTTGGAGGGGACGATGGTGAAGGAGGGTTTCTCATGGATCGTGTACCGCAGCGGCAGCGCCAGGCCGCCCTCGGGGGCTTCGATGCCTTTCTCGCGGATGTAATCGAGGCATTCTTCGTAGGTGCGGAACCCGGTGCCCCACCTGGTCTCGATGGGACCCGCAGGCGTGTTCTTCAGCATGTCGACGACCGCCTGGCTTTCCCCCGAGGCGACCTCGGCGAATGCGTCCTCCATCGCCACGGCGGTTCCCGCGTCCCCGTCCCGGTCGAACTCCATGTAGGAATGGCCACCGTTCGCCGCGAACGGCGGCGGCTGTCCTTCCGTCAGTTGGAATGGCGGCACGTAGGCAGATGCCAGCCTTCCATTCGTAACGTCGTTCGCAATGGCTTCGGATCGGTCCACGGCATGCCCCCGGTCGGAAAACGCCAAATTATTGCACACGGGGCGCGGCTTCCGAAGTGTTCGCGCTTGGTAGAATGCCCTCGAGGGAGCGACCGGCAATCCTGGAGAAGCAGTGTCTGCGTCGAGAGTCCGATCGGTGTTGCTGGTTCGCCATTGCCAGTCGGCCGGCCAGCAACCGGCCGCGGGACTGACGGAAGCGGGCGTCAGGCAGGCCGAACGACTTGGCGACTTCCTTGCGGACTACGCGGTCGACTTCATCGCCGCGAGCCGCTACGCACGGGCGCGCAAGAGTATCGAGCCCTACGCGGAAGACGCTGGACTGCCGATCCGGCAGGACCCCGGCCTTAACGAACGCACGCTCTCGGCGGCGCCCATTGCCGACTGGCAACAGTTTGTCCGGCGCTCGTTTGACGATCCGGACCTTCGCGCACCCGGGGGCGAATCGGCAAGCGAGGTCCTGTGCCGCGCCCAGGCCGTGCTGAAAGACATTCTCGACAGTGAATACCGTTTGCCCCTGATCGTCACCCACGGGAACCTCCTGGCGTTGCTGCTTCACTCCGTGGACGCCACGTTTGGATATGCGGGATGGCAAGCTCTGACCAACCCGGACGTCTACCTGTTGAGCGAAGGCCCGGATGGGGGCCGGTCGTTTCGGAGAGTGTGGCGTCCGTAGAGAGGTTCGTTCGGTGCCGACGGCGTAGCTACTTGCCCGGTTGCCCTTCGGGTTTATCCAGTGTGCCGAGGGCTCTCGCCCGTCTAACCCGGTGGCGCCGCGCCAGCTCCCGCATGTCTGTCGTTGCGTCGGTCTCGTCCACGATCTCGAGACCCAGAAGCGTCTCGATGACGTCCTCCATGGTCACGATGCCCGCCATGCCGCCGAAGTCGTCCATGACGACGGCCAGGTGCTCCTGGCGCGACCGCAGGGTGGTGAAGAGGTGTGTGATGGCGTAGGTCTCACTCACTGCGACGATCTCGCGGCGCAGGTTCGCGATGGGCTCGGCACCGCGCCCGTCCACGAGGGCCGAAAGCACGTCGTCCTTCAGCACGTAACCCGTGATGTGGTCTATGGAGTCGTTGTACACGGGGATCCGCGAAAACCGCTGCCGCTTGGCATTGCCGTAGTACTCGGCGATGGTCTCGGTCTGCGACGCCACGGCAACCACGGTGCGGGGCGTCATGACGTCGCGCGCCTCGATCGACTGGAAACGGATCAGGTGACCGATCATCTCGCTTTCCTCGGCCTCGAAGACGCCTTCCTCCGCCCCGAGTTCCGCCATCGCGATCAGGTCCGTGCGGGTCAGCACGGGTCGCGCCGTATCGGTCTTCAACCGACGGGTGATGTACTGGCTGAGCCAGACGAAAGGCGCCAGCACGATGGTCAATATGCGAACCGAGTGGACCGTGAAATTCACTAGCTGACGCCAATACAGCGCACCGATGGTCTTCGGCACGATTTCCGAAAATACCAATATCGCGATGGTCATCGTCACCGGGACCGCAACTCTCGTGACCCATGCGCTCGCATCGCCCCAGATCGTCGCCGCCTCTTCACCGACGC
Organism: Candidatus Azotimanducaceae bacterium; assembly: GCA_965203615.1. Classification (GTDB taxonomy): domain Bacteria; phylum Pseudomonadota; class Gammaproteobacteria; order Pseudomonadales; family Azotimanducaceae; genus VXNE01. Next base: position 253,547 of record OZ241900.1, on the reverse strand, counting down.
CGATGGCGCCGACAGTATGGGCGATGGTGTTGAGCGTCAGGATCGCGGCCAGGGGACGGTCGATGTTGGCCTTGAATTCCTCGAGGTATGCGCCGGCACGGGTGCCTTGCTGGGATTGCAGACGCGCGTGGCTGGGCGTGATGCTTAGCAGCGCAGCCTCCCACATCGAGCAGAAGAAGGACAAGCCAAGCGCGACAAAAAAGAACGTGGCCAGAAGCCAATACATATGGTCGACGCGAAGCGCCTTACGGAGCCAATAGGAGAGATTACACAAAATCGAAGGCGATGGGGCATGGCAAATGTCTGCGATTCACGTCATCGATCCAACTTGCGCGACTCTATCGGCGTTCTCCGGGCACCGAACCGAGTCTTCCGAAGAGGGTTATGGTGCCCGAGGCGACGCTTGCCACGGCAAACGTCGACGAGCGCTGGCCCGCCGGCGTGTCAGATCCTTCGCTATCAAGCGGTCAAGTCCCGGGGTTGGGGATCCGAACCGTGCTATCGAAGCATCGGTCCTTTTGCCGATCCGGCGAACGCCATTGAACTCATTCGGATGCGCTTTCTGCCTCGAACACGCGGGCGACCTCCCGGCGGGCCACCGATCGGCTGCGAAGAGAGACAACCACATAGGCGACGGTAGATGCCAGGAGGGCGGGGAAGACCTCGTGGACGATATCGCCCAACCCGGCCAGCAACCAGCCCAGCAGCACGGCGATTCCCAGGCCGAATGCCGTCAGGGCCGCCGCTTCGCTGCCTCGGCGCCAGTGTAGGCCGAGCAGGATCGTGGGCACGAAACAGACTGCGAACAGGCTGCCGGAGAAAATCGTGATCTCCACGATGCCGCCCGGCGGATTGAGGGCGACGACAGCCGCGACCACGGCGAAGCCGGCGACGCCAAGCCTGGCGCCGCTCACGACCGTGCCCTCGCCATGCGTGCGCCTGCCGAACAGATCCCTTGAGGCGACCGAGGCGGCGACCAGGAGCACGCTGTCGAGGGACGACATCGCCGCGGCAAGAATCGCTATCACGAGAAAGTCGCCGACCAGCGGCGGAATCACGGCCGGGTCGTTGACCAGCGTGGGTACAACCAGGTCGGTGTCCGTCACCCCGTCCATCAGGAAGTGGGCATAGAGGCCAAGCGGGAACAGGCAGAACTGGATCACGAGTATCCCGATGACCGCCACCCAGACCCCGACGCGTACGCTGCGCTCGTCCTTCAGGCCGTAGAAGCGCGTGACCTGGCGGGGGTCGACGAGGAGTTTCAGCGAGCCGGCGAGCGCGATGCCGATCAGGACCACGAACGGAATCGCGCCGTTCAGTTCGACCAGGTGGGCGCGGGAGGGCTCTCTCGGCAACTCGGTGATGACGCCGACGCCACCGGCGGCTGACGTGATGAAGTAGAACAGCAGGATCGATCCGACCACCATCAGGGAACCCTGCAGCACATCGGTGCGCACCACCGACACGAATCCGCCCAGCATCGTGTACATGACGATGAGACCGAGCGTCACGATCACGGCAAGCTGGTAGGGAATCCCGAGGAATACCTGGAGGAGGTTGCCAGCGCCCTTGAACACGGCGATCAGGTACAACAGGCACGAGAACACGATGACAGCCGCCGCCGCGGCACGTACCCGGTCGCTGTCGAATCGGACGGCGAGAAAATCCGGTACGGTGAGCGAGCCCCACGCCGCGGCGAAGCGGCGCATGCGCGGCGCGACGATGCGCCACGACAGCCAGCAGAACACGACGATCATCGCCGCCATGATCAGCCACGGCAGTCCGTACTCGTAGCTCTTTCCCGCGAGGCCGACGTAGCTGTTCGTGCTGGCGAACGTGGCGTAGAAAGAAACGCCGATCACGGCCCCGCCGAGCCGGCGGTCACCGATGAAGAACCCGGCGGCAGTCCGGCCGGCACGCAGGCCGAGCCGGGCGTGTGCCAGCAGGAACGCGGTGTAGACGACCGCCAGCGCGACCGCGAACCAGTGTTGTTCGAACCAGGACCCGATCACCGTTGGGATGCCTCGAAGATATCGCGCCGCCGGTCAAGGTGCTGGTCCGCGCAGGCTGTGGGCGCGTTGCGCATCATCCTGTCCGGCATGACGTCGTGCGGCTTGTGAAGCGGGGCCACGCTGAACGCATTCGAGAGAATGACGGAGAATCTCCGTTCTCGGGAGCCGCGCATCGTACTTCGATCCCGGTTCGCGAACCAATCACTGTGCGTTGTGCAGGTGGTACGGACTCACCGGATGTCGCTCGCGAGCTTTTCAACCTGACCCTGGAAGCTATCGTTGACATGCCTAGAACCGGTAGGTATGTTGCCTCGAACCACAAGGTATGGAGCGACAGACGAAATGCCCGGATCGAATCCCCCCTTCATGAGCGGCGTGCCGGAGTTCCTGATACTGCAATTGCTGCAGCGCCGGTCCATGTACGGCTATGAACTCGTCCGCGCGATTCGCGAGGCAACGGGAGACCACATCTCTCTCGGCGAAGGCGTGATCTATCCCGTTCTGCACACCCTGGAGCGCGCCGGTGCGCTCCAGGCCGAGAGCAGGCTCGTGAACAGCCGCCGGCGCGTCTACTACCGGGTGACGGCCAGGGGAGGGGAACGGCTCGAGGGATTGAAGGACCGATGGGAGCGAATCCGGAAAGGCGTCGACAACGTTCTGACCAGGGCAACCGCCGTTTCGATGGAGGAAGGCCATGTCTGAGCCTATCGATTGTCGACGTGTCACCAATCGACTGCTTCGAGGCGGAATATCACCGCGTCGGGTCCGACGTATCGTTCGTGAACTGCGGGATCACTTCCTGGATCTGAAATCGGACGCCGTCGCCGGTGGCATGAGTGAATTCGAGGCCGAGCAGTGGGCCAACTCCAGGTTGGGTACCGGGACGGAAGTGACGGACCAGATGCTGGCGCGACCCGAATTGCGGTCATGGGCCGCCCGCTGGCCGTGGGCCATCTATGCGCTCCTGCCGCCGATTGCCATGGTGGGCCTCGTGGTGGTCCTGGTCCTGGGGCTGATCGCTGTTCTTCCATCGGGCGAGAGTGTTGCCGATCCCTGGTTTGCCGGTGCCGTCGATGCCGTTCTGGCGACATTCGAATACACCGCCCCCGTTATTCTCTGCGCGGTGTTTCTCTGGATGGCATTCCAGCGCCGGTCCCGGCCACGCTGGCTGGTTCCGGGAATCGTCCTGGTCGGCGTTCTCGGGGGATCGTTCTACATCGGCACGGACTGGGGCGAACACGAGTGGCGACTGAGCGTGGACCTGGCCATCTATCCGCCGTATCCGCATCGGCTGGAAAGCGCGTTTCGAGTAGTCGTCAATGTTCTGCTGCCCCTGGCGCCGTACCTCTATTGGATGCAGCAGCCGGGACAATCTTCGGCTCCCGACTGACTAGCCGATACCCGTCAGCCCAACCCGATTTTCCGTATCGTTCGACGCCGTTGCGAGAGGGTCGTCGCGGGGTTTACGCGGCTGTCAGCCAAAACAGTCCGGCGACAAAACCGACAACGATCAGCAGCCAGATCAGAAACAGGTACGGGGAGCGGCGCGCCCCGGAGCGCTTCGCCGAGGAGATGCTGGTGGTGTATCGCCGGTAACGTCTGGGCATGTGGTCGCATGGGCACGTAGGACGAAAAAAAACCTACAGGAAGTCAAACTGCCTTGTGTGTCCATTAGATGAACTTATGGAGGATTAGTATGTAATAAGAATGAACAATATGCCTATGGCGGTGGAAATCAGGTCTTTTCGTTCATTTGACGGCGATCGTGCGCCTCGCACGTCCCGTCAGTCCCGCTGCCGCGCGTGCTCGACTATGTGGTTGGAGTCGTCACCGCGAGTCGGCTCGGCCGTCATGGAATGAACCGTCGCGGGCGTCGAGACGACCAGAGCAGTCTTCGCTCATCAGCAATTGCAGGTATCGGCGGATTTGGTCGGAACGGGACGCTTCGTGCTCCACGTAACGAACGTGCCGGTCCATGGCCGCGCCGGGATCGAGATCGATGCCCCACAGTGCCTCGGTGGAGTTGGGCATTATCGAGTAGCCGATGTCGATAATCCGACTGGGCAGGCGCGGATCGACGGCGAGGTATCCATCGGCGAACCAGCGGAAACGCTCGACGTCGCGCCTTTGCTGGCTGCCCGGATCGAGCCATGGGAAGTCGCGCGCCAGGTCGAGCCGCGGGATGCTGGCGCCGGGGCATGCGCCCACCGCCAGACCGGTACGGACGGCGTCGATGTAGTACGCGTCGTCGTGTTCGTACACGACCCGCCAGAGGAGCAGGTTGCCCAGGCCCGGGCTCGCGGAAAGGCGTTGCGGCTGGTGGCCCCGCGCTGCGGCAAGTTGTTCGCCGGCGGTCTCGGCCCGCTGGTGCTGGACGACGCCGAGCAGCAGGTAGCCGAGCGCCCACATCAGTCCCGCGACGGCGAATGCGCGGCGGCGCAGGGTGGCGGCGAGGATCGCCAGGCAGAGCAGGGGCAACGTGAACAGGGGATCGACGATGGAGACGTTGTTCCAGCCGACCCGGTAGTCGGAGAACGGCCAGAGGAGCTGGGTGCCGTACGCCGTGCAGCCGTCCAGCAGACCGTGCGTGGCATAGCCGAGCAGGCATGCCAGGTAGGTTTCCCTGAATCGCAGGGTGCGCCGCACGACGCCGTGCAACAGCACCGCGACGAGTGCGGCGCCGACGGGAATGAACAACAACGCATGGGTGAACTGGCGGTGGAACTCGAGGAACAGCAACGGATCCGTGGATGAGTGGATGAGCACGTCGAGGTCGGGCGCCATGCCCGCGACGCAGCCGAGGAACGCGAAGGCCGGGAGTTTGCCGCGGCCCAGTATGGCCTGCGGCGCGGTGGCGCCGAGCGCGCCCTGGCTGATGGGGTCCATCTCGAAGTCCGCGTCGGGTGGCAGGTCAATCCTACCGGATCGGCATGTTGATGCGGCTGCGGGGACTTCGTCGTTGCGGCGATAGCGGCGCGGCCCCGTGGCTCCCGTGTTACGTTTTGCCACGTTGACGGGATGTCTTGCTGCGAGGAGAAGCGGGGATGGACGAATCTGCCGGTGGCATGAACAGGTGGCGAGCGCTCGACACGGTCGAGGTGCGTGGATCGCAGGGGGAAAGACTCGATCTGTGGCGCAATCACCGCCTCTGGTACATGGCGGAGTCGGGCTATCTCATCGACGGATTCGAGAGGAGGCCCGGCGCCCATCCCTGGCAGGGCGAGCATCTCGGAAAATGGCTGCACGCCGCGACGCTCGCCTTGCTGGCGACACGCGACGGAAAGCTCCGGGCCGAACTTGAGCGCAACGTTGAGCGCCTGCTCGCCACGCAGTTGCCGGATGGCTATCTCGGCACCTATGCGCCCGATTCCACCTTCGTGGCGCAACCCGAGAACGTTCCCGTGGCGAAACCGCACGACGACATGGATGTCCCGACGGATCGGAAACCACGCGCCGGGTGGGACACTTGGACGCACCGGTACAACTTCTATGGCTTGCTGACCTACGAGGCGGTATTTCCGAACGCACGGGTGGTCGACGCTTGCCGGCGCATGGCCGACCTCCTGATCGAGGTCTACGGCGGGGACGGGGCGGACCTGACGAAGTACGGAACGCGGAGGGGGATCTCCGCGACGACGCTGCTCGAATCGATCGTCATGCTCTACGAGCGGACCGAAGATACGAAGTACCGGGATTTCGCCGAGCACATCGTCCGAAGAATGGAGGCCAACCCCGGTCTCAGACTGATGAGCACGATGCGAAGCGGCGGCAGCGTCGTGGGTCCGGGTGATGGGAAAGGCTACCAGCTCATGGCGAACCTGCTGGGCTATCTCCGGCTATACCGGTGTACCGGCAAACGCGAATACCTCGACACGGCGGTCAACGGCTGGGCCGAAATCAGGAAGAACCACATCCTCGTCACCGGCGGTCCGTGGACCCGGCACATGTCCTACAACGCTAACCAGGAGTGCTTTGCCCGCACCGAAGACTTCGATCCCTGGGCAGTCTCGGTGGAGGGTTGCTGCGACGCGACCTGGATACAGCTTTGCCTGCATCTTTTCGAATTCACGGGCGAGAGCGCGTACCTCGATGCGGCGGAAGTGACCCTGTACAACAGCCTGCATGGCCACCAGCATGGGGACGGCGTCCAATGGTGCTATTTCACGGCCCCCAACGAGGCGCGGCCGCCATACGACGAGAGAATGACCTGCTGCGCCTCGAGCATGCCCCGGGGAATGGAAATGGTGGCGGGCCACCTCGTTGGCGAGATCGACGGCCATCTCTCGATCAGCACGCTGGCCCCGTGTACCGTGGCGCTCCGCGAAGTATTTGGCGGCGGCACCCTGGTAGTGGAGAGCGATTTTCCCGCCGATCCAACTACGGAGATTCGCTTCGAAGTCGCGAGCCCCGGGACCTATACGTGCGAGTTCAGGCTTCCCGCGGGCACGGCCCTCTCAGGTGTGCGGGTCAACGGCTCGAGCATGGAGGTCACGGTCAACGATCGGGGCTTCCACGAGTTGCGCCGCCGGTGGGACAGTGGCGATGTCCTCGCCATCGATGCCGAGTTTGAACTGAACCTGCATGTCCAGGATGGTGAGCGCGGCCAGCAGTGGGTCGCCTTCACCCGCGGCCCGATTGCACTGGCACAGCGAATCTCGGCAATCCCCGATGACGAACCCTTCGATGGACGGCTACCCGATGAAGCGCTGGAGACGCTCGAAGATTCCGCGGACGGATCGTTTCGAATCGCCGGCACGGGGATCGAACTGATGCCATACCACCTGACGTGCTCCGACGATTCGGGACCGAAGACCTACTTCAGGTGCGGTCGCCGGGAGCCAGCCTGAGTTCAGCGACTCACTCGTCAAGCAACTCCGACAGCTTCGCCATCAAGCGCTCCTGGCGCGCGTGCAGGGCGACGATCTCGCCGTCGGCCCTGACCAGTATGTTCATCGGTATCATCCGTACGCCGAACTGCGCGGCGATCGGGCTGTCGTAGCCCTTCAGGTCACTGGTGTTTGTCCAGGTGATCCCGTCCTCGATGGATGCGTCCTCCCAGTCCTCCCGATCGGCGTCCAACGAGAAACCGAAGATGTCGAAGCCGCGCTCGCCGTACTGCTCGAGTGCTTCCTTCAGGTGGGGCACGTCTGCCCGGCAGGGGCCGCACCAGGACGCCCAGAGCTCGACCAGCACGACCTCGTTCTCGGCCAGGGCGTTTGCGAGACCGTGGATCTTGCCATCGAGGCCGGGAACGGAGAATTCCTCGACCTTGTCGCCGACGCGGGACATCCGTCGCGTGAAAATGCGGCTTTGGGTCTCCCTCACGGATCGAAGTGCCTTTGCGGTGGCGGGAAGCTCGGCGATGGCCTCGAGTTCGTCCAGGCGATCGAGGGCATCGGTCCCGCCAAGTCCACCCATCTGAAGGGCGAAGAAGCTGGCGAGCGGGTCGTCGTCGGAGAGCGCGATGGCACGTAGTGCATCACCCCGGAATCGGTTCCGCGCGTTCTGCGCACGCATCAATTCCTGCATGACGGCCTGGCGCTCAGACTCATCTTCGAGCTCCATGGCCGCCGCCATCGCCTTGGCGTAGTCGGTCTGGAGCGCTTGAAACTCATCGGTGTCGTACCAGGCACCGATGACTCGTTGGTTGTACGGCCCACCGTCAACCAGGAGTCCTTCCGCGGGTCCGTCGTACTGTACCCGGATCTCGCCCGGTTCGAGTATGAACCGTGCAGTGCCGAACGTGGTGCCCGCCGAATCCTCGGCTGTCAACGTCACGACGCCCATGTCGTCGTCTATCTGCCCGGCGACGCGAAACTTCCCGTCGGAGATCGATGCCCGATCCACTTCGTCGCTTGCTCCATAGTTGACGGATGATCGCGTCACCACCACCTCACCGCTCGTGACAGCGTCGCCCAGTTCTCCAACGATGACGTAATCGGCAACGTTGGTCTCCGGGCCCGCCGCCAGGGATGTGGCGATGGCCAGCGCGACGATCACGGATGGCTGCCAGGTCCACCGCCGGAACAATCGGCCGGGGGGCCGCAGATGGACAGGCAGCCGCGTGATGGATGGATCGTATTGCATTACAGGGACCTCCTTGCCTCAAGCATCCTGAAGCGCGTCAGTGTCGCAGGCGGTGTCCGCCGTCGACGTTGAGCACCTCGCCCGTGAAATAGGATCCTGCCCGGCTGCACAACATCACCGCCACCCCGGCCATGTCTTCCAGGTCCCCGTAGCGGTGCGTCGGGATTCTCTCGAGTTCCCGCTTGAAACGTTCAGCCTCGGGGTCCTGCCAGGCGCCCCGGGTCATTTCGGAGTAGAACCTGCCGGGTGCGATCGTGTTCACCAGGATGTTGTCCTCGCAGAGAGCCAGTGCGAGCGACGGGGTGAGGTGTTCGATCGCGTTCTTGCTGGTGGAATAGGCCATGACATGCGCGTAGACCCCACTGGCTGCCACCGAACCGGTGAAGATGACGCGCGCGGGATCCTCGGGCGTCGCGTTCTTCTTCAGAAGGTCAAGCAATGCCTGGGTAAGGAATAGCGGCGACCTCAGGTTGAGGTCCATGGTCCTGTCCCAGTCCGCAACGTCCATGCGCTCGAACGGGCCGCCGGTACCGAGACCCGCGTTGTTGACCAGTACGTCGATGTAGTCCTCATCACGGCGCAGCGCCGCGGAGAGGTCGGCCAAGCCCTCCATCGTGGCGAGGTCACCGGGAATGGCAATGCACTCGCCATCGGCCATTCCGCTGAGTTCGGCCGCCTTGGCCCGGAGCGTGTCTTCCGACCGCGCGGTGATGTATACCCTCGCCGCACCGGCGGCAAGGAACCCCTCCGCCATGTAGCTGCCAATGCCGCTGGAGCCGCCCGTCACGACGCAGACTTTGCCCTTCATGGAATACAGGTCTTCGATATTGACCATGGTCGCCCTCGTTGTTTGTGTCCCGCCAGTGTAAGTTCTTTGAGTCGTCGATAGGAAGTCAGGCCCTTTCTCCGCAAGTGCGGTCGCGGTGGCCGGCACGACGGCTGCTGCGGTGATGTGTCCGTCCGGATGCCCCGGGCGTTACTGGTGGAAGGAGGCACTGCTGAAAACGGACCATGGCCGTCACAAAGCCCTCGCAAGGGCCTTGCCCTACTTCCGCGAAGGCGACCCTATCCCGCCCGATCGGGACCTGCGCGTGTCCGACGACAGGGGCAGCATCAGGGCGGTTCTCTATCTGCTGCTGCGCGCCTGGCCGTATATCAGGCCGCAGGTCTACGGCCGCTGGTGGGTGCCTGGCCAGGGCATCGAGGACCGGGTGGCCGAGGCCGTATCGGGCCGGGGACATGGATTCGGCTATGTCCCGCCCCTGGTTACGGCGGTGGCCATGGGCGGTCCCTACCTGGGCTACGTTCCGGCGAGCCTCGCGTACCCATTCAACCTTCTGTATGCCGCCATACTGGCCATGACGCTGTGCGCGTGGCCCGTTGCCCTCTTGACCGGCCAGATCCAGAGGGTCTTCGCATTCGCCCTGCTCATCTTCGGCGTGGCCGCCAACGTGGTGGCGGCCACCTACGTCGAAGGTGTCGCCGACGGCTGGTACGCGGGAGCTGTTACCGGCGCGTGCATGCTGGGCTGGATACTGCAGTTCGGGGTCGACCGCTGCGCAGGAGAGATGCGTCTTCGATGCCGCGTTCGTGTGGCGTCGCACATGGTCTACTGGTACGGCTACGTGGCGCTGGAGGGCATTCTCTTTCTCGTCATGGGGCTGTTGGTGGCGGACCTGCTCAACCAGTCCATTCTGCAGGCCGACCCGCTCAACCCCGGCAGGGCGGAACTCTTCGGTGAGCCCGAGATGTCCAGCGACGTCACGGGGCAACTCGCGCAGGGGCAGCGGATGGCCCTGATCTGGAAGGTGGTATTGATCCAATTCGCGGTCATGATGCCGCTCTTCCTCTTCGGCCCCCTCATCGAGTACTACCGCACCTGGTTCATGCAGAATATCGAACAGGATCTGCGTCTTGCCCTGGCGGACCGTTGGCAGCGCCTGTCGCTCAGGTACCACAGCGACCACCGCACGGGCGATTCCATCTTCCGAGTCCAGGTTGACGCCAGCGAGGTCACGGGCGTCCTGGACCTCCTTATGGGCCTATCGAGGGGAACCATCCAGTGCCTGTTCCTGGTGGTCCTGGTGGTGCTCCTGTCCCCGTGGCTGGGTTTTGCCGTTTTCGTCAGCTTCTTCCCCCTGATCCTGCTGGCGTACTGGGCCATGCGCAGGTTCCGCACGCGGAATCTCGTCATGCGCATGGCCAACGCCGACCTGACTTCGAGGGTTCAGGAGGCGTTCCGCGCGGTTCGTCTCAACAAGGCCTACGGCGTCGAGAGGCAGTCGCAGGACCGGTTCGAGTTGGACTCGCTCATCGCCTTCAACGCCGATTACCGTCAAACGCGGGTGCATACGGTCGTCGGCGTGGCCATGGGACTCATCTACGGGTCCCTCATATTGGCTGGCACCGTCCTCATGGCCCTGTGGGCGAACGCGGGACGTCCGACCTTCGCGAACGAACTGATCGCGCTGGCCGGATTCTCGTTCGTACTGTGGAACCTGACCGCCTATCGGTGGGCCCAGGAGAAGTTCTCCGAGGCGGCCACCCGCATTCCGAAACTCGTGGACGCATGGGGCGGCGCCCAGGTCATGGCCATGGGCCTGCGCCGCGCATTCGAGATTCTCGACATGGAATCCGAGATCCGGGACAGGGCCGGCGCATTGCCGCTGGACGGGTTGGGAGGAGGGGGCACCCCTCGCATGGGAGAGGTGCGTTTCGAAGACGTCACCTTCGCCTACGGTGAGGACCGCCCCGTTTTGGAGGGCGTCAGCTTTACCGCGCGGCCGGGCACGGTCACCGCCATCGTGGGTCCTACCGGCGCCGGCAAGACGACGCTGATGAACCTGCTGCTGCGCCTCTACGACCCGGACGGGGGGTCGATACGCATCGACGGCCGGGACCTGCGCGACTGCCAGGTCGACTCGTTGCGCGCCAACATCGCCATCGCGCTGCAGGAAAACGTGCTGTTCCGCCTGTCGGTCCGCGACAACATCCGCTACGCCGCCCAGGATGCGAGCGACGAGGCCGTGATCGAGGCCATACGGCTGGCGTGCATGGAGGATTTCCTCGACGGGTTGCCCGAGGGACTCGACACCGTCCTCGGCGACCGGGGCGGCAGGTTGTCCACCGGCCAGCGCCAGCGCCTGTCGATAGCCCGCGCCCTCGTGCGCGATACGCCGATCCTCGTGCTGGACGAACCGACCGCGGCCCTCGATGCCGAAACCGAACACCGCGTCCTGTCGAACCTCGCGGAATGGAGCGCCGGGCGCGTCACCGAGACAGGTGCCCGGACGGCCGCGCGCACGGTGTTCCTGATTACCCACCGGATTTCGACCATCCGCCGCGCGGACAACATCCTCTATCTCGACGGGGGCCGCATCGTGGAAAGCGGCAGTCACGAGACCCTGATGGGCATTGCGGATGGCCGCTACCGGGCGTTCGTTCAATCCGAGGCGAACCTGGTAGAGCGCCAAAGGGAAGACCGGGACGATGGCTGAGCGGGAACTCGAACGGCCCCGACTCTCCCTGCGCACCCTGCGCGAGGACGAGAAGGCACTTGACGATCGCGCGAGTCTCGCCGACCGCGAAACCGACATCGATTACCGCCAGACCTTCCGGATCATCGGCCGCAGCGTGCTGTTCCTCCGGTACGTGTGGTTCCGGTATGGCATCAGCTTCGTGAGCCATTGGGTTCCCGAGAACCTGGCCATCGTATTGGCCCCGTGGATGGGCAAGATCATCATCGATCACGTGGTCCTGGGACAGCCGGTCGAAGACGTGACCGGCTATCCGTCCTTCCTGATCCCGGCGGTGCAGATGCTCGAAGGCACGTCCGCGGGGTGGATCATGTTCTGGATGGCCCTGCTCACCGTGGTGGGTCTGCTCGCCAGGCTTGGGCACAGGTACGTGATGGCGCTGTTCGACATTCGAATAGAGCAGTCCGTCGTTCACCTCGTGCGCTCCCGCCTGTTCGAGAGCGTGCAGTCCCTGCCCATGACCAAGCTGGACGACCAGCCGATCGGCGATTCCGTGTACCGGGTGATGAACGACACGGAGGTGATTCCCGGCATCATGCGCACGGTCGTGCAGGAGCCGGTCTTCGCCGTGGGCACCTTTGCCGTAGCTCTCGCCACCATGCTCAGCGCATACCCCGATTCCCCCGCCGTTGCGTTTTTTGCCGTGGGTGCGCTGCCGCTGTACGTGCTCGTCGTAGCGCCCTTCTCGCGCATGCTGCGACGGCGCGCGCAGGCCATGCTGGCGTCCCAGAGCGCCTTTACCAGCAACATCGAGGAAGGCATGGACAACATGCTGGCGGTGCAGGGCCTCGGCGCGAGGGAGACGGAACGTGAACGATTCCGCCTCGACAGCGCGGAGTCGTTCAAGCGCATCCGCTACAGCGACCTGGCCCAGGGCGTGGTGGGAACCATCCTGCAGATCGCCGGCCAGTTCCTCGAATGGGGTTTTACCGTCTTTGTCGTCTCCTGGGTGATATTTGGCGACCTCTCCGCGGGCGATTACGTCGTCGTGATCGGATACTTCGCCGCGATGCGGGACCCGGCCCAGAGCCTGGCGAAAATCTGGGTCGGCATACAGGCCGATGCCGCCAGGGCCCGCCGGGTGTTCGCAATGCTCGACCTGCCGCCCGAAACGGAGACGGGAAGCCGCGTCTTGCCCCCGATCGCGCAGGGCGTGTCGCTAAGGCAGGCGGGATTCGTCTACCCGGACGGCCGACGTGCCCTGCGGGATGTGACATTCGACGCCCGCATGGGACAGATCGTCGCCATCGTCGGGCCTACCGGCGCCGGAAAAACGACACTTGCGTACCTGCTTCCGCGCTATCACGCGGCAAGCGAGGGCCGGGTCCTGATCGACGGGCAAGACGTCAACGACGTGACGATCGAGAGTCTGCGCGGGCAGATCAGCTACGTGTTCCAGGAGACGCAGACCACGGCCGAGCCGATCCTCGAGAACATCCGTCTGGGCAGACCGCACGCCACCACCGAAGAGGTGGAACAGGCCGCGCGAACGGCAGGTATTCACGACTTCATCGCCTCGTTGCCCGAGGGCTACGACACCATGCTGGGCACCTCGAGCAGCAAGCTGTCGGTGGGACAGAAGCAGCGTATCGGGATTGCCCGGGGCCTTCTGAAGGACTCGCGCATCCTCATCCTGGACGAACCGACATCGGCCCTCGACCCGGAGACCGAGGAGCACCTCGTCAACGCGCTATACGAGGCGGCCAGGGACCGCATCGTCATCGTCATCGCGCATCGCCTGTCGACGATTGCGGTGGCTGATCGTGTCGTGTTCCTTGACGAGGGCCGTGTCGTGGAGGAGGGCACCCACGCCGAACTGATGGCCCGCGAGGACGGACACTACCGCAGGTTCGTGGACTTGCAGACCGCATCTACGGGTTGACGGTGTGGATCCTCGGCAGATGACCTACGGACTCAGCCCCAACCCCTCGTAGTCCGCCAGGGCGAAATCGCCGGTGGAGCGCATGAACTCGCCGAGCCGCAGGGCATAGGCCTGAATCGCTTCCTTCGCCTCAGGGTCGTGGATTCGATTGTCGAGGGCATCCGGATCCTGTTGGTAGTCGTAGAACTCCAGCGGGACCCGATACTGGAAGTGCTGCACGCGCGCGGCCACCGTCGAGTCAGATTCGGCTGCGCTGACCATCGCATTCCAGGTGAGCCCCTTCGTCGACTCGTTTCTGAAGACCGTTGTGCCATCGCTCCAGGCATTCCAGATCAGCCCGAAGCGTTTTCCCTGGACTGATCGCATGGTGTAGGACGCTCCCGTGACGAGCGTGTTGATCTGCGTATAGACGAACTCACGCCCATCCTGCTTCCTGCCTTCCAGCACCTGCAGGAAGGATCGCCCGTCCATGCCCTGCATCGCATCGATGCCAAGGATGTCGAGTATGGTCGGCGCGAAATCGATCCCGGCCACCAGGTGTTCGGTCTCGTGGACGCCCGGCTTGATCACGCCCGGCCATCGGACGATCCACGGCGTCAGCGTCGAGTGCCGCCAGACATTGGTTTTCGCGAACGGCACGGCAATGCCGTGGTCCGACTTGAGCATCACGAGCGTGTTGTCGGCAACCCCGGCCGCTTTCAATTCATCGAGCACCCGGCCGACCACATCGTCCGCTCGCCGCACCGAGGAGTAATACATCGCGATCTCTTCCCGGATCTCCGGCAGATCCGGCAGGAAACCCGGCACGACGATTTCGTCCGGCTGGTAGATTCGCGACGGCGCGGGAAATTCACGGAGGTACCAGGATTTCTCGTCGTTCATTGCAGGGCCGGCTTCGACAAGCGATCGTTGCGCCGCGGGCGTTCGCGTATCGAACGGCCGATGCGGATCGGCTGTGTTGACCATGAGGAAGAACGGCCGATCCGAGCTCCTGGCGTCGCGCAGGAACTCCGCGACGAATCCCCCGTACAGGTCCGGGCTCCTCCCGTACTGCATCTCTTCGCGTTGGCGACGGTACTCGAAGGCGTTCTCCCGCGACGGCACGACGTGTGGGGTCTTGCCGAGGATTCCGGTGTAGAAACCGTTTTGCCTCAGCGTCTCCGGCAGGGTCGGCACGCCGGACCGTATCTCATCGAAGCCCAATGCGCCGCTGTTGTGCGGATAGCGTCCGGTCATCCAGACCGCCCGCGTCGGTTGGCAAATGGCTACCGTTACGTGCGCGTGTTCGAACCGCAGTCCTTCGGAGGCAAGCCGGTCGATATTCGGCGTCGTTCCCGGAACCTTCGCGCCGTACACGCCCACCGAGTCCCGATTCATGTCGTCCACCGTGATGAAGAGAACGTTCAGGCGATCGGCGGCGAGATATTGCGAACCGGTAAGAACAACGCAGAGCCACGACAGGATCCATCGAAGTTTCATGTTTGCCTGCTGCGTTGTCCGTCTCGGGGCCCTTACTCTAGCCCGCCAGCACAACCGAACAAAGTGATGCCGAGCGCAGGCGGTTGTGGGGGAGTTCGGCTCGCAGCCGGACGACATCGACATTGACAAGCGTTGCCCGCGCCTGAATTCTGCTTCTTTTCGGGCGGAGCACGGTGGTATGTACTTGAGAGCAGGTCTTGCGACCCTCTGCACCATCTCGGCGGTCGCTGTCTGCGGCGTCGAGATTCCCGTGGCGGAGCCGGAGTCGGTCGGCATGTCCACGGAGCGGCTGCAGCAGATTGACGCGGCGATGCAACGGCACATCGACGCCGGCAAGATTCAGGGCGCGGTGACCGCCGTGGCGCGTCGGGGCAAGGTGGTTCACTTCGAGGCCCACGGGCTCATCGACGTCGAGGCCGAACGCCCCATGCCGCGGGACGCGATCTTCGTCATGGCGTCGTCGACGAAGCCGGTTCTCGGCGTCGCGGCGATGATCCTGATCGACGAGGGCCTGATTCATCCGAGCGATCCGGTGGAGAAGTACATTCCCGAGTTCGCCGACATGCAGGTGGCGGTGCTGGCGGAACCCACGGACAAGGACATCAGTCCGGTCAAGGTCAATCGCCGCAACCCGCCGGCGCATCGGCTGGTTCCCGCGAAGACGCCGATCACGATCGATCACCTGCTGACGCACACGTCCGGGCTCGTGAGCGGCGGCCTGGGAACGCGGCTGAAGCCCGGGGTAAACCGCGCGACGCTTGCCGGTTTCATTCCCATGCTTGGGGACTTCGCGCTGGACTTCCACCCCGGATCGCGCTGGTCCTACGGCGGTGCGCTCCAGGTCGTCGCCCGCATTATCGAGGTCGTCTCCGGCATGTCGTACGAAGAGTTCCTGCAGACGCGGGTTTTCGAGCCGTTGGAAATGCACGACACGCACTTCAAGGTGCCGCCATCGAAGCTGCCGCGACGGGTCGTCATCCGGGGCGTCGACATGTCGAAGTGGGACGGCGAGGCGACTTCCCGTGGCCTGTGGAGCACGGCGAGGGACTATCTCCGCTTCCAGCAGATGCTGGCGAACGGCGGCGAACTCTCCGGTCGCCGTCTGCTGAGCCCCGGTGCCGTGGCAATGATGGCCAGCAACCACGTGGGCGACCTGTTCGCCGGCGGCTCGAAGGGACTCCAGGGCATGGGCTTCGGCTATACCGTCTCGGTGGTTCTCGACCCGGTTGCGGCGGATAGCCCGCGCAGCGCGGGGGCGTTCGGCTGGGGCGGCGCGGCGGGCACAGTGTCCTGGACCGACCCGGCCGAGGAACTCGCCGGCGTCCTCATGCTGCAGCAACCGTACGGGCCCGCGCGCCGGGACTTCGAGGAGAGCATTCGCCAGGCGATCATGGACTGACGCCGAATCTCGCTGGGCTGGCGGTTTTGGATTGCTACAGCGCTTCTACCCTGGCCGACACCGCATCCCACTGGATGTTCGCGAAGAACGCGTCGATGTAACGGGCCGTCGCCGCGCCGTAGTCCATGTGGTACGAGTGCTCGTACATGTCGATCACCAGCAGCGGCTCCGTGGCGGCCGGAAAGTGCATGTGGTCCGCCATCCAGTAGTTTTCGAGGGTCCTGAACTGCCGGTTGTATCCCAGCACCACCCAACCCGAGCCGCCGCCCAGGCCCGCCGCGATCCGTCGGTACTCGGTCTCCCAGCGGTCGTGGCTACCGAACGCGCGCCCGATCAATCCGCGCAGGTCGGCGGACGGGTTCCCGTCGCCGCCCAGGTTGTCGAAGTAGAGTTCATGCAGCACCACGGAGCCGGAACGCATCAGGTGTTCGCGTTTCAGGTCGTTGTAGGTGAACGCCGGGACGTTGGCGTCGGCCAACGCCGCCGCGAGCCGGCGGTTCGTCTCGTTGAGCGCCCGGACCGAGCCGCCGTAGTTGTTCGCCCAGTGCGACTCGATCAGGCCCTTCGACAGTCCCTTCAGGCTCGATGAACTGAACGGCAGCGGCTTGAGTTCGTGGGTGCTGTCGAACGCGGGGATGGCGATGTCGGGCGCGCGTTCGCCGGCGGCGTCTTGGCCAAACGCCGGCCGCGAGTTGGCGAGGAGGCCGGCCGCGAGACCGGCAACGGAGCCTTTCAGCACATCGCGTCGTGTTTCGGACGGAAGACGGGTTTCGGGACGGTCGGTTTCGGGCGTCATGCGGTTCTCCTGTTCCTGTGGCGGTTGACACCCACGGCTTTGCCATGGAGAACGCCTCCCGTCAACAACGCTCTCCACTCACGCTCCGATCATCCCCTCGTCGCCAGTACCAGCGGATGTTGCTCCGACGATGCATACGTGGCTTCAGAGAGCCCGTGGCCGATGACCTTGGTCCTGAGTATCGTGAATCCAAGCCGCGTCAGCATCTCTTCGGACTCGGACAGGCCGTAGTTGCTCCAGTACATCTTCTCGCCGAAGAAGTCGTCCTCCGTGTACCCGGCTTCGCTGTCAAGACTGAGCGTGCACATCAGGTAGCCACCCGGCTTCAGCCAGTCACGGATCCGGCGAAACAGACCGGGATGGTCCTCTCTCGGGATGTGGAACAGGGAAAAGAATGCGACCACCGCATCGAAGGCCGAATTGTCGAATTCGACCGACGTGATATCCGACTGGACAAAGCTCGCGCACGGCACGTTGGCACGGGCCAGCCGGATCATCTCGCGGGAAACGTCCACCCCCGTGACCGCGAACCTCTGCGCCAGCGACTGCGTGATCGGAACCCCGGCGCCACAACCGATGTCAAGCACCGACGCACCATCGTCCAGGCGACTCTGCAACCACTCGAGTTCCGGATGGTCTTTCCCGACGCGTGATGCGGCATAAGCCGGGGCCAGCCGGTCGTAACTCGTGCGAACCAGCCCCCGGTAGTCGGTGCAAGGATCGTCGGCAGGTTTCAACGGTTACCCAATCAGAGTCGACCGTCTGGTTGTACCATCGAATCAATCTCAGCCAAAGGGCTGGCTGCTGGACCGGTCGACCAGCCGGTAACGGGAGACAATAGCGTGAAAAGACCGGTACACCTCGTCGGCAGTGTTGCCCTGGAGACATGCGAAGAGGTTTTCGAGCGACTTGCCGACACCGTCGGCCCATACATCAGCCGCATTCCCGACGGCGAAACCGGCCAGCGCTCCCGGTGGATCGCCTTTCAGCGCGAGATTCTGATGGAACACCCGGACATCGAAATCGATCCCACGGTCCCGGAACTGGAGATCCGCGAGTGGAACGGCCGGCTATTGCGTGCCATGCCGCTACTGCGTTTCACGGACGGAGCGGACCTCGAGAGCATCTGCTTCGAGACGGGTTATGACAGGGCTGCCCTAGACTCTCATGGCGTCTTCGGGACCATGCGCGGCAACGGACGCATCCCGGACGGCATCCGGTTCCAGGTCTGCCTGCCCACCCCGATGTCCACCGCCTGCATGTACATGAGCCACAAGGTCCATCGGGATTTCATCGGTGTATATGAGCAGTCCCTGCGCATCGCATTGGAGAACATCCTGGACGGGATCCCGCATGGGGATCTCGCCGTTCAGTTCGACGTCTGTCAGGAAGTCCTGGTCTTCGAGGATTACTTCCCTCATCGGCCCGACGACTACAAGGAACAGGTGTTCGACCTGCTCGGCAGGCTGGGCGATGCGGTACCCGAGGACGTGGAACTCGGCTATCACCTCTGCTACGGGTCTCCCGCCGACGAACACCTGGTGATGCCAAGGGACATGGGAATACTCGTGGAAATGATGAACGGCATAGATTCAGCGGTAAGGAGAAAGATCGACTTCCTGCACGTGCCGGTGCCGCGCGACCGCACGGATGACGGCTACTTTCGCCCCCTGCGGGATCTTGTCGTTGATGGGGACACTGAGCTCTACCTGGGTCTCATTCACCACGACGACGAAGCGGGAGACGCGGCCCGCATGGCCGCCGCACGCAAGTACCTGGACGAATTCGGAATTTCGACGGAGTGCGGCTGGGGACGTACCGATCCCGCCCGCGTGCCAGGGTTGCTGGAGAGTCATCGAAAGCAGGCGCGGAAGATGCGAGGCACGAGTTGATCCGTCAGACGCGGGATTACTACGAACGCAATGCGGAGCAGTACTTCCGTACCACCGTCAATGCACGGATATCGACGGCGTATCGGTTGTTTCTTGGTGGCTTGCCAAAGGGCGCGCGGATTCTGGACGCAGGAAGCGGCTCCGGCCGGGATACCGCGGTTTTCCTGCGCCACGGTTACGATGCTTCGGCGTTCGATGCCTCCGCGGCGCTATGTCGGCTCAGTACAAGGCACACCGGCGTGGCCACACGCCGACTTAGATTTCAGGAGCTCGATGAGATTGAGCAATACGACGGAATCTGGGCGAACGCTTCGTTGCTCCACGTTCCGAGAGTCGAACTGCCGGACTGCATTTCACGTTTGATTCGCGCGCTGAAGCCTGGCGGCGTGATGTACATGTCCTTCAAGCATGGTTCGGGAGAACGCTTTGCACCGGAAGGCCGGTTTTTCACGGATCTGACACCGGACGGTCTGCAGTCGCTTCTCGATGAACTGGCGAAAACCAGAACAGAGAAGCTGTGGGTAACCGCGGGCACGGATTCATATGGTGATCCCACACGCTGGGTGAATGCGGTGATTCGAAAGATTCTCACCGTTCCATGCTGAGTCGCGCCGCCCTGGATTCGTCATACCACCAGCCATCCGGATAGGCGGGTCGATAGAGCGGTTCGGGCGGCCGTCCGAACTTGTCCCAGTGCAACGTGCGACGCTGATCGATCGCGTACAGCGGGATCAGGTAATGGTCCCAGAGCAGCACCCGGTCCAGGGCGCGGCAGGCCGCGATCACCTGATCGAGGGTCTCGGCCGCTTCCGCGCTCTCGACCAGGTGGTCGATCACCGGATCGCTGACGCCGGTAACGTTGCGGGAGCCTTCCTGCCCGGTCGAGGTGGAGTGGAAGTGGGAGCGCAACTCCAGCGTCGGCGGCATCAGGATGCCGTAATCCTGGACGAGCGCGTCGTATTCCCGGCGTCGGATGCGATTGGTGTATTGCGTGACATCCATGAGACGGATGCTCGCCTCGATGCCGAGTCGCCCGAGCGCTGCGGACCAGGGCAGCAGGATCCGCGTGTTGACAGGATCCAGGGTCAGCAACTCGAGCGTGAACGGTGTCCCGCCGGCATCGCGCAGTGCGCCATCGTCGAAGTGCCAGCCGGACGCGGCGAGCAGGTCCCGCGCTTCGAGGAGGTTCTCGTTGAACGTGGCCCGACTTCCGGTCTTCGAATAATCGAAGGGCCGCTCGAAGAGTGCGGGGGGCAGTGAGTGCCGAAAGCGCGACAGCAGGGCCAACTCGTCCTCGCTGGGCAAGCCGGTCGCTGCCAGGATGGTCCGGGGCCAATAACTCAGTGCCCGCGTGCGCTCGCCGTGGTACAGCTTCTCGTTGATCCAGTCGTAGTCCAACGCCAGTGCGAGTGCCTCTCGAACCCGCCTGTCGGCCAGTCTGGACACCTGGCTGTTGAGGACGATCGCTATGCCGATGCCTACCGATATGCCGTACTCCCGGCGGATCTTCCTGATCCGTCCGCTATCGAGATCGGGGCCCTCGTAGCCGGTCACCCAATACCGAATATCGTTTTCGTCCAGGATGTCGATCAATCCCTTGCGGAAAGCCTCCCTTGCGACGGTGCTGTCGCGGTACACCTCGTAGCGCACCGTATCGAAGTTGTACCGGCCCCTGTTGAGGGGAAGATCCCTGCCCCAATAGTCCGGATTGCGTTGGTACTCGATATAGCGACCCGCCTTCACCTGCTTGATGCGGTAAGGCCCGCTCGACACGGGTGGCTCAACGGTATGGGCAGTCAGGTCCCGGTCGCGCCAATAGTGCTGCGGCAGGATGGTGATGTACTGGATCAACGTCACGTGATCGTGCGTCAGGGGAGCGATCACGCGAAACGCGACATGGCGTTCGTCCAGTGCCTCGACCGACTCGATGAAGCGGAAGAAGTAGCCGGCCCATGGCTGGGCCTTCAGTGTCTCGAAGGTGAACACGACATCACCGGCGGTGATCGGCACGCCGTCATCCCACCCCGCCTCCGGATGGATTCTGAACACGATCGTCCTGTCGTCGCCGGTAACCGCGATGCCGTCCGCAAGCCTGCCGTAGAACGCCGTGATCTCGTCCCCGCCGCGCACGATCAGCGTGTCGCCGCGAAACAGGTACCCGGACGGTGCACCGGTCTCACCCTGTGGCATGGGTGCGAGCGTGTTGAACGAAATGGGGTGTGCCAGAACCAGCTTGCCGCCCTTGGGAGCGTCGGGATTCAGGTAGTCGAAGTGCGTGAAGTCGGCGGGATACTTGAGGTCGTGGAAGAACGCGATCCCGTGCTTGAACTCCAATCCCTCCAGAACGCTCGCAGCGGAGCTACAGGCGAGAACGGACACCAGGAAGACGAAGCCGAGTCTTGTTGCTCCGTGCGACGAGGCGCGTTCATGCATCCTGTCCAGCCTGCAGTGTCCCGTACCGCCGACACCGCCCATTCGGTCTCGCCATCAACGCGTCATGGAGGCCATTAGCATACAAGGCGAAAGTCCGCCGGCGTAGGACGGAGGGGCGGTCGTCCCGTGACAGGTCTTGACGAATTTCAGGGAACGATTGGCGGGTTGGAGTTCAAACGTCCGCGGAAAGCAGGTCGAGACCCGTCGGCGCCACGTATCCCTTGCCGCTCGCCCAGACCAGGGGAAACTCCGTGCTGTCCATGAGATCGCCGTTCTCGAGAGCAGGGGACTTTCCCGCATCCAGGGCCGCCCCCTGGCGCTCGCGGTAGCGGACATCGTCGCCGAGGTAGTGGAGGGAGACCGCGCGGCGGTCCTGACGAGCGGAATTGCCGGTGGCGCCGTGCACGGTATTGGCGTGGTGGACGATGACATCGCCCGGCTGCGCGGGATAGTAGACGATGTCGTAGTCGCCTGCGGCGCCCTCGATGTCGGGCAACTGCGGCAGCGGCGACCCGGGCAACGGCGTCTGGGTCACAAATCCGTTGGCCGCATGCGTCCGCCAGCGGTGGGAGCCCTTGACGTATCCCATCATGCCGTTGTCGGCCTCGATGGCGTCGAGCGGTATCCAGACGGTGCAGCACTTGTTCCCCGTCACGTGAAAGTAGGGCATGTCCTGATGAAATGCCGTGCGGTGCAGCGAACCCGCTTCCTTCAGGAACAGTTGCTCGCCGTAGAAATTGATACGACGCGACTGCATCAGGCAAGCGACCGTCTCGGGCAGCGGCGGGCCGCAGCAAAGGGCGCACAGCGCGGGAAAGCGTCGCCAGTTGAAGCTGCTGATGCAGAAACGTCCAGATGCGGATGCGATCCCGGGCGTGACGAATTCGGCACCGCTCGCCTCGATCATCGGCGTCAGGGCCTTGAAGTCCACGAAGTTGACTCGGGTCGGATCGGCGGATATCTCCTCTGCGAATGCCGTCTGCATGCCCGTCAGCCATTCGTCGTCGAGCAGCCCCGGCAAATGCACGACGCCGTGGCGGTCGAAGTGCAGACGCTCCTCCTCGGTGATGTTCCTCATGGCATCAGGCACGTGATTCCCGTGGCATCAACGTGCCCCAGTGGCCACGCTGCCGTCAAGCTGACCGCATTGTCAGGGATTGGCCAAAGCACGGAATGTGGGTCGTCATTTGGCATGGGTCGGCTCAGGAGGGCAGTTGGAGATCTCTGAAAAGTGTCAGAAACAAACACATATTTCTGACGTTCGAGAGGTGTCGCCATGGAACGATTGAGCGAAACGGTACTGCGTCACGCGCAGAGACTGCCGGAAGGCACTCCGGTGCTGGCGAAGGGGTTGTTGCATCTCGGCAGCCGGGCGGCGGTCGATCAGGCCCTGTCACGCCTTGTGCGGCGCGGCGCGCTGCTGCGGGTGGGACGGGGTGTGTATGTCCTGCCGGTAGAGGGACGGTTCGGCCACCGCGCGCCGTCGGTCAAAAAAACCGTCGAGGGGCTTGCGGCCGCGCGCGGAGAGCACATCGCGAACAGCGGCGCCATGGCCGCGCACTTGCTCGGGCTCACCACGCGGGTACCCGTCAAGCGCATCTTTCTGACGTCCGGGCCGAGCCGGATGTTGACGCTCGGCCACGAGCGGATCGAATTGCGCCATGCGCTGGCATGGCAACTAGCGTTGGCGCGTCGGCCTGCCGGCGAGGCGATCCGGGCGCTCGCCTGGCTGGGGCGTGACAGGGCCGGCGCGGCGACGGAGATGGTACGGCAGCGGTTAAGCGAGGACGATCGCCGGGAACTGGCGAGCGTGAGCGCACAGATGCCTGGATGGCTCGCCGGGCCGGTGAGTGCGGTTGCCCATGGTTGAGCGGGTATCTGGATCTACCCCTGATGTGCCCGCCGGGAGGTGCTCGATTTTGCAGCCAGCGCATCTGGCCGTAGTGGCGGAAGAGGTAGGAGTCGAATCGCCGCCGCTAACCCATTGACGAAAAAGGATCATTCCATGAAATTCTCAATTCGCGCCGCCACCTCATCCGCCAGGGCCTCCGCGCTGGCGCTTTTGCTGCTCGCCTCGGCAACCCAGGCGACAGAAGACACCACGCCGGCGACTCCGTCGCCCGAAGCGGTTACGGCGGTCACAATGTGCTATGTCGAGTGCTTCAGGGAGTACACCAGTCACGCCATCCTGCATCACGTGAAGGGTGGCGCCAGCGACACAACGGATTGCCGAGAGATGCGCAACGCGCTTGCTGGCGTCCGAAGGTGCGAAAGCGCCTGCAATGAGATCTGGACGGCCCACGGTCGCCCGCCCTCGAAGGTGCGGACCTCGCTCGATTCCCTGCTCGACGCGGACGAAACACGCTACTCCGGCAAATCGTCGTGCCACGATTGGGAACCGCTCACCGAAGGCTTGCGGATCGTCGAAGATTGAGGCTCGCCCGGCGTCGACAGTGCCCTTGTTCGGGGAATGCCCCGCGAAAAACGAAACCAGGGCACTGTCCGCGCCGCGAATCTGCCCTTTCCGCCGCCAGACTCGCCACAGGCCCGCCGTAGGGCACTTCGGCGGTACGTTCATGCCTTCGACACCCTGAAAACCGCTCTAACGGCTTCTCAGGAGGAGCACGTCGTCTACGTGGAGGAGGAGCACGTCGTCTACGTGGTGGACGAGCACGTCGTCTTCGTGGAGGAGAAGCACGTCGTCTTCGTGGTCGTAGACCCCGACATCATCCGCTCACGCCACGCGGCCCGCTCGGGGGATTCGTCGCCGCCGCGTTCCCGCTCGCTTTTCGCAAGGTGACAATCGGAACAAAGACCTTGCAGGTTTTCGCCGTCCCAAAATAGATGCGGCGCCAGGGCCGCCGGTGTCACGTGGTCCAGTTCGTCGGCTGCCCGGACGATGCCGTTGCGCTGGCATTCCGCGCACAATGGGTGATCGCGCAGGAACGCGGCCCTCATGCGTTGATAGCGTGACGTCGAGCGCCAACGGCGAATTTCGTTGTGAGCGCGGCGCGGAAAGTCCGCCCTGGTTCGGTGATCACCCTGTCCGGTGATATTCATTTCCGAGCCAGGGGAACCTCCGCGCCGCGTTTTCGGTGAACGGCCCAAGCGGGCGAGATTCGGGAACATGCTCAATTTCGCGGGACATTTTGGGGAGGGCACCCGCGCCCGAGTCGCCCGCAAGGGCCGTGTTCCATCAATGCAGCGTCTCCTCTTCTCCGAAAGGTTGCTTGGTGTCGATATATCGAACTTCGCTCTCGGGCGAGTCCCCAAGCGTCTCCCATACCCACCGGCTGCCGGTTTTCAGGCTCAGGATTCGACAGGCGTAGTTCGCCAGCGTCTCGACATAGGCCGCTTTCGATATGACCATGCCATCGTCGCGCACCAGGTCGGCAGCAGCCATGATCGCGGCCTTCGCCAAATCCGCCGCCTTCGTCTCGTAGGGGTTGGGATGCGCCGCTATGAGCGCATCGACGGCCGCAGCCAGGTCCGGGTCCAGTTCAAGGACGATGTGAGCCATCAGGCCGAAACCTCCGCGACGATGTAGTCTCCGCGCCCGTAGCCCCACACGTACCACGTTTCGCCCTCCACAGGGTCCATGTATTCCTTGCCGAGCGGCGCGACCTTGACGGCGGGCGCGTCGGCCATCGGCGCCGCCCCGGTGACGTTGGCAACCTGGATCGTCCGGTTTGTCTGGTTCTGAATGAAGTAGTGTTCTCCCGCCTGCAAGTTCGGAACGGCGGTAGGGTCTTCCTGTATCGCGTGCCTCTGAATCGCCATTGTTTCGGCCTCCTACAGTCCGGCCAGGCGCAACGCCTCGGCTTTCCCCATCTCCAATTTCTCGAGCGCCATCGCGGCCGCCTGGACCCTCCTCGAGACGGCCCGCGAACGCGCGTCTTCGTCGGCGGCTCGCAACGCCTCGAGATCCACGGCGGCGCGGTCGTCCAGTTTCGTGCGGGCCTCCGCCGCCAGGGTTTCGGCCAGGGGCGCGATTGTCCCGAGCCAAAGGCGGCGCCACGCTTCGCGCTGGCCGCTTCCGTCGCCCGCTTCGGCGTACAGCGTCGGCGGCACTCCGTAGGCGCTCAGAATCTCGCGCCCGAGTTGACTCCGCAGCGCGTCGGCGAGATTGGCGTCCGGCTCGGGGCCGTACTTCGCGGGCGCCCATCGGCTGCCCGGCAGCTGCTCGCGGCCTCCGCCCTCCTGAGACATCACGGTGACGCCTCCGGCCTGCACGTTCTTAACCGTGTCTTTCCAGTTCTCATGGCTGCGGTGATGCTGCAGGGCGACTATGCGGCCGATCGGCATCATGGATTCCCGGGACAAGGCCGCTTCGACGCGGCCCGCCAGGTTGCCGGTGGTTCTCGCGGTGCGCAGCGGCGACCGCCCGCGCCACGGCTGAGCCACCGACGCGCCTATTCGCACGTGCACGACCTCGGACGCGGGACGGACCACGGTGCGCGATCCTTGCGGCCCGGGCAGCGTCAGCCAGTAATACCAGGTCGAAGGCTCGGGACTGCCTCCGTAGACATCCCATCCGGACGCGGGAAGCAGCCGCACCGTCGCCCCGTCGACCTCGATCAGCGCCAGGAACTCGCCATGCGTGCCAAGAGCCCGCCCGACAAGGCCGCGCATCGCCGCGTCCAGGGGCGCCAGCGCGGGGCCGTCCGGGGTTACGGTCGCCATCATCAGGCATCGTTCCCACAGGTTTACCGCCGTCGCCGTCGCCGCCAGCGCGTCGGCCTCGGCCCGCATTCCGGCAGCCTTCGCCATCGCGCCCTCCGCGATGTCGGCGGCATAGTCGCCGCTCGCGGCCCGCGTCTCTCGACGAAACGGCCAGCGCATCAGTACGCCCACCACGGCGGGCCGTCGTCCGGTTCCGCGCGTTCGGCGGATTCCCGCGCGGCGACCTCGGCATCGCCGTAGGCGGGCCGGGTCACTACCGCGATGCCGCGAAGCTCCGCCGCCTCGACCACGCGGATTCCGCCGTCGCGCGATTCACGCACGGCGACGAATTCCACGCTCAGGCCGCGAAATATCTTGGCGCGAACGTTCGTCAATGCGTCGTCTGCATCGCGGGTTTCGGGAAGCTCCGCCGCCATGCGCAACGCCTCGGGAGTGTCCGTCAGCACCAGGCCCGCGCCGGTGCGCGCAAGCGGACGCCCCGCGTTGTGCTCGTAGAACAGGATCACGTCGTCGGCGCGGCCCTCGAACGCGCCGGGGGCGAACCGCTCGGGTCCGACCGGCGTATTCGTCGCGACCGCGCCATACGGCATGGCGATGCCGGACAGTCTGCGCCCCTCGATGCGGACCTCCGCCGCATCAATGGCAAGGTGGCGTATCTCTACGGCCATCGGAACCGCTCAGGTCGAGACGCGGAACGCCACCTTCGCATAGGCGTCCGGTTGAACCAGGATCACGTCGCCCACAAGGGCGCTCAGGACGAAACGGCGCTCGCCCTTTCCCGCTCCGGTGTAGATGTCGTCGATCGAGAAGTATCCCCAATGCGGGCAAACCGCCGTCCGCATCGGGCTCGGCTCCATCGAGCGGCCTTTCCGGCATAGCAGCCCTTGCTGAATGTGCGCCGCTTTGTCAGGCATCCGCTTGTTTGTCCAGAAACCGGCATCGCCCGCGCCGGTGCGCCTCAGGTACGCGGCGGCCGATTCCTCGGCGTCGTCGCCCTGGAATGTGACGGCGGCGAGCCTGTACGTTTCGGGTCCGCAGAGGATCGAAACGTGCTCGAGTCCGCTGGCCCAAAGCCCCTCGACTCCGCTCGCCTGAATCGCCAGGAACCGCGCCCACGTCTCGACGCCCGCCTCCGGAGCGTTCGGGTTGGTGATCCGACTGAAGAAGCCCGCCAGGTTCGGCGCCATGCCGTCGCCGTTCAGCATTTGGTCGTCCAGTTCATCGGACAACACCAGCGAGATATGCTGCCGCAGCAGACTCTCGAAATTGGCTTGTCCCACGCTGGCGATATCTTCCAGCGTCAGCCGCAGAGCGGCGCCGATGCGCTTGGGTGTCGCCGTCACGGTCGTGAACGACGCCTCAGTCTCGGGAACCTCCTCGGACTTGCCCTTCGCTCCCGCCGTGGCCGCGGTCGTGATCGTGCCGGACGCGAACGTGCCGGACTCGACCATCGGCATATCGACCATGAGCCTACCGGCGATGCTCGGCGCGAAAACCATCGGGCGCAACGGGTCCAGGTTCAGGCCGACACTGGTAGGCGCCTCGGTGATTGCCCGTTGCTCGGTTTCGCCCTTCGCTTCGCGCCGCTCCGGTTGGGGAACGTCCCAAAGCTCAAACGGGATGCCGTCGACGTCGGCTGCCGCCGCAAGCTCGGCCTCCGCCCCGCTCGGCAGCCGACCGCGAAGCGCGGCGACCAGGTAGTTTCCGAGCTTCGCCTTGCCGCGCAATTCCAGCCGCTCGCGCATCTCGGGGTCGGGCGCTTCGCCGCCGGGGTTGTCAGCGCGCTTTTCGTCCGCTTCCTCGGCAGCTATGGCCGCCTGCAGTTGCGGCTCGGACTCGCGCAGCTCGACCATCAGGCCGTCGCGTTCGGTCCGTATCTCATCGGTGAGCGCATCGCCCTCGAGCGCGGCGATCTCCCCGAGTCTCTGCCGGACCTGCGAGCGGCGTAGCTCAATTTTCTGTTTGGGTGACATGCGATTACCTCCGTCAGTCCCAAGGTGTGAAGTGTTCTACGTGAACGGTTGCGGGAGCGCGGCTGAGTTGCCGCGAGACTTCCCCGGCCGCGAGCGTGCCCGCGACCGCCACATCGTCCCGACTGCGTTGATTCCGGCGCTTCAAGAGGCGGATGCTCCCGCCGTCTTCGCTGCGGCATTCAGCCTCGGACAATGCGAACTCGACAAGCGGGGCGCACTCGGGCGCCACCGCGAGAGGGCCGTCCTTCGCCATCCGGCGAAAGGCGGCTATATCTTCGGTGCTTTCGGACCATCGAACGCGGCGCGGCTCGATCGGCCATCGGTTGTCGACCGCGTCCTTCAGGTCGCCCAGGATGAAGCGGTCGGACATCATGCGGGACGGATAGACGCCCATCTCGTCCAGGTGCTCGACCAGGACGGACACCCGCGCCATGCGCCGCCCTTCGTCTGGAATCAAAACCCCGGCATCCGCGAGCGACTGGTACAGCCCGGCGGGTTGCGCGTCCTGCTTCTCTCGCTGCGCCAGGTCGGGGATGCCGGGGCAAACCGCGAAGCACTCCGCCCGCCCGTTCTCCCATTGGAGCCAGCAGGCCGACCATGAGCGTTCCCCGCCCAGGTCAACCGCCGCGATGGGATCCCCGTCCCGGGGCGGTACCGGGCGCTCCGCCACGCGGTCCCATTCCTCGACCGACAGCAGGACTTCCCGACCGACCGCCGTAGCGCGGTTCAGCCGGTACGCCTCGAACGCGGGCCGCATGGTCGGGTTGCGGCGCGCTTCGTCGCGTTCCCGCAGTACCGTCCTTCGAAGACTGGCGTTCACGTCCAGCATGGGGTTGCAGGCGCGGATCGTCTTCCAGTCGTCCCACGGCTCGCCGGCGGGCGCGTGAATGTCGGTGACGTGGATTCCGGGCCCGCTGCCGGCGTCCAGCAGTTCGGGCCACCATGTACCGGGAACGGCGGGAGCTCGCGTACCGATCAACAGCAGCCGTTGTCCATCCCGCTTTCCGAGCGACGTGCGCAGCGCATCCCACATCAGGGCGCCGCCCCGGAGCTCCCATGCTGCCGGTTCCTCGGCAATGATCGTCGAGAATTGCGACAACCCCATCGCCCGCTTGCCGCTCGACGAAAGCACCCGAACGCGGGCATTCGTCGCCTTGTGGACGGCACCTAACCGCGTTGGCGAATCGTTCCATCGGTATTCGTCCAGCCGGTCGGCCAGGGCCTCCCGAAGGAATGTCATCAGGATTCGGCTTTGCTCCATCGAAGCGGAGACGACAAGACTCTCGATCCCCTCCTCGAACGTAGGCGTTCCAGGCGTCAAATTCGACGCCGTGAGTTGCGCCGCGAGCCATGTCTTCGCCCCTCCTCGGGGAATCGACAGGGCCGCTATCTCGATCGCTGGCGCGTAGGCCGCTTCAATCCAGTCCGCATGGAACCGCAGAACCGTCACCCGCCGCCGCATCGACTCGACCACGGCCCGGCCCAATTCGGGGCGGTCTAACATAGAACAGGTCGGCGCACGGTCTAAGAGAACGCCATTGTTCGAGCGTTCAGGGTCCCTAAGGGTTCTCGTGACGGATGCCTGGCTCATGGCCCGAGCGTTCTACTGCAAAGCGTGCTTTGTCGGGTTCCTACTTAATTCGGCCAGGGCAGCAGCCCCGCGTACTCTCTCCCACTGGTCGCCGTGTCCCTTGGCGTACATGCTGAAGGCCAGCGAGTGCCAAGGATCATGACTGGGATTCTTCTTGATGTAGTTCGCTACTGACGACAGCACGGCTCGCCATGCGCGTTCACCGATTGCATTGGCCAGGCGTTTGCGGAGATTGCGCGCCCGCGATCCCGAGTTGTCGTCTTGGTAATCGTTTGGCGGTTTGGGGTCGAGTAGCCACTCCGGGCAGTTTGGCGGAATCGACGTGATGACATGCTCGTCGCCTTCGTCGGTCTTGTACGTGAATTTGATGATGCGGAACTCCCCCCCCTCCGTTGCGCGCGCGGGGCCTGCTTTGGGTGTCTCGGATTCGGGGGGTTGGGGGGGGTATTCTGGTTCTTCTGGTTCTTCTGGAAGGGGCGGGGGCAATACCCGCCCTTTGGTGGAGAATCCCCCGCCCTTTGGTGGAGAATCCCCCGCCCTTTCCCATTCCCAAAGGGCGGGGGAAATACCCGCCCTTTGGTATTTGACGCGGTAGACGGTCGCCTTGCCTTGCCCGCCAGTCGCGTGGGCTATGCGTTCGATCAGGCCGTCTTGTTCGAGTTGCCGCAAGTGTCGTTGCAAGTCTCGCCTATGACCGCCGACGATCTTAAGCAGCCGGTCGTTACCAGGGAGGGCAATGTATTTCGGCGGACCAGCAAACCAGGTCAACGCGGCGAGAACCTTCGCCTTGCCCCGGAGATTGGCAATGACCCACGCCCATCGATCGAGGGCGCCGGGCGTCCATTCGTCCATCCGGTCAGGTGCCGGTGCCATCCCCGGCGGCTCGAGGCTGACTTGCAAGCCATTGCTCTATCTCGGATTCGCGCCAGCGCACAGCCTTCGGCCCTATGCGGATCGGAAGCGGGAACAGCCCTTTTCGCATGTTCCGGTAGATGGAGGATCGCGTCAGGCGAACGCGATCCTCTACCTCGGGGCGGGTCAGC
Organism: Candidatus Azotimanducaceae bacterium; assembly: GCA_965203615.1. Lineage (GTDB taxonomy): Bacteria > Pseudomonadota > Gammaproteobacteria > Pseudomonadales > Azotimanducaceae > VXNE01. Next base: position 222,741 of record OZ241900.1, on the reverse strand, counting down.
AGTCGGTCGGTCGGCATGGGTGTCTCCGGTTTTCGTTGTGCCGGAGGGCACTATGCCCGCACGTTCCCGCTTGGTGGTTCCTACTTAATTCAGCAGGTCGTCAATCCACGCTTCGATTTCGGCGGCGCTCCACAGATTCAGGCGGGCGCCCAAAGGCACAGGCTTGGGGAACGTTCCCGCCTTCATCAGCCGATAGATCGTTGTTCGAGATAGGCCGGTGCGCCGCATGACTTCCGGCAAGCGGATCAATCTCGGTTCCGTCATTTGCCCGTGCGCGACAGTTGGCGAAAGTCAGGCATCACAGCTACTTTGCCCGCCCTCAGGTGGTCCCTCACCCTATTCAGGTCGGCCCGATAAGCCCGACTCCGTTTGTGTTCCCATATCTTTTTCGCGGAATGGTAGGTGTGCCCGCGCCAGACCCGCGTTACCGCGTCCAGCAGGGATCTATTCGTGTGTCCCCTGTTGCGGTAGACGGGCAAGTCGGGAAATTGCATTCCCGCGTAGGCTATGGCGGCGCAAATGTGGACATGCAGCGCGCCCCTTATCTCGGGGCGCCCTCGTCCGGGCGGCGTCAACGTCCAGCCCTGTTGCGTCGCCCACTCTCGGGCCGAACCGTACCCGCGTTCCTCGCCTATGCGTTTGAATGTCTCCATAGTGGAAACAGCGCCCTGGTATAGCCGTTCCTGCTCGGGGGTTGCGAAAGGCATCTAGCTTGCCCTCCGCCCGAAGTCCAGCGCGACCACGTTGCCGGGATCGGTGACAGGTTCGACAGGTTCAACGGGTGTGCAGCAATGCGCCGCCCAATCGTCCATGAGGGCGCGGCGCTTCGCCAGCAGGTCCGAACGCGCATAGGCTTGCTCGACGGCGGCGCCGACTGTGTGCGCCAGCGAAAGCTCCATCACGGCATGGGGCGCGTTGGTCGTTTCGCTCGCCCAATCCCTGAACGTCGAACGGAATCCGTGGACGGTCGTGCGCTCCGCCAGTCCGGTGTCCCGCAGAACCTTGGTCAGAGTCATGTCCGACAGCGGATTGCGCGGGCGCGCGGGAGACGGAAACACCAGATCCGACGAATCGCGTAGAGGCATCATGGTTTCGAGCACGTCCAGGGCCGCGTCCGAAAGCGGCACGCGATGCTCGCGGTTCGACTTCATGCGGTCGGCGGGCACCCGCCATTCGCGCCCGTCCAGGTCGATCTCCGCCCACGTCGCGAGCCTCGCCTGTTGGGATCGCGCCGCCGTCATCACGGCGAAGCGAAGGCAAGCCTTCGCGGACATGGAAGCGCGGGACGCCTCCACGGTTTCCAGCGCGGCGGCGACCTCCGTGTACGGCAACGCCCGAAGGTGGGCCTTGACCTTCGGCATGGCGGGCAACGCCCCGTCTATGACTTCGCCGGCGGGATTGTCCTTGATGAACCTGTGGGCCTTCGCCCACTTCATCACGGCGCGGATGCGCTGGCGGACGCGCCGCGCCGTTTCGGGCCGCGCCGTCCATATCGGTTTGAGGACGGCCAGCACGTCCCTCTCGTCTATCTTGTCCAGCCGCATGTCGCCAAGCGCAGGCATCGCGTGCCGCTCCAGTGTCGCCATCCAGTCGGCGGCGTGTTTCGCGCTGCGCCAGCGAGGAAGGTTGAAGGCGTGGACCTCGTGGGCCGCGTCGCGGAACGTCGGCGTCTTCGGGCGCCGCCGTTCGGCAACGGGATCGCGGCCCTCGGCTATCGCGGCGCGGTGCTCGGCGGCGATCTTGCGGGCTTGCGCCAGCGACACGTCCGGATAGCCGCCTATGCCGATTTCCCGCCGCCGCCCGTCGACGGTTGCGCGAAGCATCCACGACTTGCTCCCGTTGTGATGGACGCGCAGATACAGCCCTCGGCCGTCGCCGTGCGTCCCGCGCCTGGTTTTCGTTCTGACTTCTGCTGCTGTCAGTCTCATGTCGCTACTCCCTTTTTCCGAATCCGGCGGATCGGTCGCTACCTCTTGAGTCGAACCCCACGGTAGGAGTCGAACCCGCCAATTCACCCGCCACTTGCGGCGGGAATAGCCGACATTCTACGGGAACAATCGGGAAAGTAAATAGCCTGTAACCTGCTGATAAGCGGCGGGTTTTGGGTACAATCGGGAAGATTCGGGCTTTCAGGGGTGGCGGAAGAGGTAGGAGTCGAACCCACCAGACACGTTCTGCGCGTCTCAACGGCTTTGAAGGCCGCGCGCCCCACCGGAGGCGATGCTCTTCCGCGTGTCAGTCTAGCACTTGGTCTGGATCGCCCACGACGCGGCGGGTGTCGCCCTGACGGCGGGTGAAACCCTTGCGGTCGAAGTGCTCCAGGACTTCGATGACGACGTTGCGCCCCATGCCGGAGGCGTCGCGGAACTGGCGCACGGTGAAGCCGTCCGGCAGGTCCAGCACGATGTCGGCCATGGCGCGCAAACGTGCGTTCAGAAAATAGCGGTTGGGGCTGACGCGCTGGCACAGGCCGAGGGCAGCCAATGCGCGCATGTTGCGCTCCAGGGCCGGCAGCGGCGTCCGCAGCCGCTTGGCGACGTCGCCGAGGCTCGCGGGTTGGGCCGAGTCCAGGAGCGGTTCGATGCGATCGAACAGGGCCGCCAGGGCCTGCGGGATCTCGGCACTGTGTTCGGCCAATGCATAGCTGCCGGACTGGGCGCGAACTTCGCCGGATTCGGTCAGGTTCTCGATGGCGATGCGCGTAATCGTCATCGACACGCCGAGCGCGTCAGCGATGGATTGCAGCGGCATGCCGCCGCTTTCGCGCTCGGTTTCATGATGTTTGGCCAGCGTGTCGACAACCGCGCGCTCGGTTGTGCGCGCAAGTTCCGGATGCACGATGTGTTCGCCGTGCTCGATCAGTCCCGATCGCTGCACGAGTTCGTGCATGGCGTTCGCCGTCAGGTTCCAGTTGCTCTGAAACGTATTCGCGTCCACGGCATCACGTCGGGTCAGTGCGGCGAGGGCATCGTCCGTGGACGCACCGCGTAACGCGGCGATGCGGTCAAGCCGGTCCTGGGTCCGGCGGCGGCCGTGGGGCGCTTCGACATCGATAACCGTGCCCCCGCCGAGGGTTCGGTCGAGATCCTGGTCGCGCAGGATCAGGCGGTCGCCGACCTTGATGTGCGCCGGTTCCGTCAGCACGATGTCTATGGCAGCGGTAGCGCCGGGTTCCACGGGAGAGGGTTCCAGCAGGCTGATTCTTCCCTGGCTGTGGCTGGTCGCGGCATACACATGGATCGGCGCCCAGTGACGCACGGCGCGGGGAAAGTCCTCTACAACCCCAAGCTCCACGGTTGCGTGGCGAGTCGTGTCCGCCGTGGACTCCGCGACGATCCAGTCGCCCCGTGAAAGATCATCGAGGCGCGCACCCGAGACATTCAGCGCGACCCGGTCACCCTCGACGGCCTGTTCGGCCGGGGTGTCCTGAACGAACAGCCCGCGGACGCGCAGCGGTCGACCGGTTGCCGCTATTGCCAGCCGGTCGTCGGTACGGGTCGCGCCGGAAACCACGGTACCGGTGGCTACGACGCCGACACCCCGGAGCGAGAAGACGCGGTCGACGGCGAGCCGGAAAGCCCGGTCCTCGACAGTGGTTGCGTAGGCTTCGCCTGCCTGTTGCAGATGTGCACGGAGCGTATCGACGCCGCGGCCGTCGGTGCACGAGACTTCAACGATCTCGGCATCGCGCAGGAACGAGTCCGCCATGAGCGTCCGGATATCCTCGCGAACCGCGGCAATATGGTCAGGCTCGCTGCGGTCGATCTTGTTCAGCGCGACGATGCCCTGGCGCAGGCCGAGGAGCTTCAGGATCTGCAGGTGTTCCACCGTCTGCGGCATGACGCCGTCGTCGGCGGCGACGACGAGAAGCGCGTACTGGTTCCGCGCGACACCGGCCACCATGTTGTGAATGAAGCGGCGGTGTCCCGGCACGTCGACGAAACCGATGCGCGCACCGCCGATGTCGGCGTACGCGAAGCCGAGGTCTATGGTCAGGCCGCGGCGCCGTTCTTCGGCGAGCCGGTCGGTGTCGACGCCGGTCAACGCCCGGACGACGGCGGTCTTGCCGTGATCGACGTGGCCGGCGAGCGTGACGATCACGTCGACAGGGACTTGAGCGAGGCGATCAGTTCGTCCAGCGGCTCGGCGCACCGCATGTCGAGCCAGAGCCGTCCGGATTGCCGGCGTGAGATCACGGGAATGGGCAGACGGCGGAACTTGGCGGAGAGTTGCCCGATCGCTCGTCCCGGCCCGGAGATGGCGACGGCTCGGCTCGGCACGTGCTGGTCGGGCAGGGCGCCGCTGCCAAGCTGGCATTGCGATGCCTCGATGCTGATGGACAACGAATCGTCGATGCGGCCCGCCAGTGTCTCCGATATCGCGGCGGCACGGGAATCGAGTTCCTCAAGCGGCGTCGTCAGCGTGGCAAGCAGGGGGATGCGCTCGGCGACGGTGGTTTCGTCTTCGTACGCGCGCAGTGTCGCGTCGAGTATCGCGAGGGTGATCTTGTCCGCGCGCAGCGCGCGCTTCATCGGGTTGCTGTCGAGTTGCGCCACGAGGTCGGCGCGGCCGACGACGATGCCGGCCTGGACGCCGCCGAGCAGTTTGTCGCCGGAGAACGTCACGAGATCCACGCCCGCCGCGATCATCTCGCGGGGTGTCGGCTCATGCGGCAGGCCGAACCGCTCCAGGTCGAGGAGGGTGCCGCTGCCGAGGTCGATGCAGACCGGCAGGTCGCGCGCGCGGCCGAGGCGGACGAGTTCTTTTTCGCTCACCGACTTGGCGAATCCCTCGATGTGGTAGTTGCTCGGATGGACCTTCAGCAGCAATGCGGTGGAGTCGTCGATCGCATTCTCATAGTCGCGGAGATGGGTGCGGTTGGTGGTGCCCACCTCGATCAGGCGGCTGCCGGAGCGCGCCATGATGTCGGGGATGCGGAAGCTGCCGCCGATCTCGATCAACTCGCCCCGCGATACGGGAATGGATCGATCGAGCGCCAGGGTGTTGAGCACGAGCATCACGGCGGCGGCATTGTTGTTGACCACCGTGGCCGCTTCCGCCCCGGTCAGGAGCTTCAGCCTGTGCGTGACTATGCCTTCGCGGGTGCCGCGCCGGCCGGTGCCCAGGTCATACTCCAGCGTGACTGGCGCAGTGGCCGCCGCCGCTGCCGCCGCCATCGCCTCCGCGCTCAGGACGGAGCGGCCGAGGTTGGTGTGGATGACCGTCCCCGTGAGGTTGAATACCCGCTGGTAACCATGTCCGACGCGGGTGGTGATCCAGTCTTCTATCGCTGCGGCGTAGTCCGAAGATCGGGTTGCCCAGTCGGGAACCTCGCTGGCCCGCGCTTCCTCCTGGAGGTGGCGCACGGCGTCCTTGACGACCTGCAGTCCCCACCGCGCGATGACGGGCCCGATGAGCGCGTCCGACAGCACGGTGTCGACACTGGGTAATGATCTGCGCGACATGGCCGTCGATTATCTGGATTCGGGACACACATAACCACCATGGTGGTAGACACACATGGTCGGGTTATGGAATGCGGACACACATGGTCGGGTTGGTATGGAATGCGGACACACATGGTCGGGTAGGACGCATCGAGAGCTAGAGGCCTGGGTCGTTTTCGATTGAGTCGCGGGGATATTGTTGGCGATGCGTGCGAGGCTTATCACGCGATCCGCCCCAGACGCGATCCCGAGGTGGTGAACCAGAGGCTGCGGAAGGGGCGCTCGGGTCAGCTAGGCAGAGGTGTCTCGCGCAGCTGGAAGCCGCGTTGGGCGGTCCACTGTCGTAGTGATTCGATGGGCCCATAGGCTCGCTGGCGCTTGCGGAGGGCGGATGTGCGGGCAATCCATCGTGCCACGGGGTCGGTGGGCTCGGTTGGGGGAGTTGCCTGTGCGGCCGCCATGACGCGCAAAAGGTCGAGGTAATCGGCCAGCGATACGGCGACGTGCGGCACAGTTGGCCGTGAGAGACCAGAGGCGATGGGCCGTAAGTAGGCGGCCAGGGCGGCCGTACTATTCTCTTTCAGGCGGGCGCTAACAGACGCTTCGCGACATTGCTCGATGCGTTGCGCCAGTCGCGCGCGCACCGGGTTCAGGTCGACGTAGGCCATGGCCGCAAGCATGGCCTTCTCGCTGAGGAGCGCGCCGGAATAGAAGCGTTGCTCGAAAAAATGCCCGTCACAGCCGTCCTCGATGTTGGCGCGCCGCGCGATAGGCTGCTTGAGGTGCTTCATAAAATGCGACAGCGAGCCCAACGTGCGCCTCGCCCGGGATAGGCGTACGGGGTCGCGGAGGAGTTGTTCGCAAGCCGCCTCTTTGGCTGCGTCGACCTCGCCTTGGCGAACTCTCGGCGGAAACGCCTCAGTCCAGCGCCTCGCGACCTCTTCATCGCTCCAGGCGAGACAGGCGTTGGGATCGTAGTGCAGGACGATGTGGAAATGATTGCTCATGATTGCATAAGCGTAAATCTCCACTGCAAAGCACTGTGCCAATAGGAGCAGTCGGTCGACGAGCCAACGGCGGCGGTGCGAGTAGTCCTTGCCTGAGCGTTTGTCCCGGCCGCAGAGCCATGCGCGACGTACGCAACGGGAGGCGAGGTGATAGTCGCAGGCCTGTTGGCCGTCGACCAGCATGTGTCTGGGCGTTGCCATGACGGGAAGTGTGGTCGGTGTCGCGCGCGAGGTCGATGGCACCGAGCGGCAAAGCGTGCGTGCGATCGCCGCCGCGTCATTGCCTATATCGCCGATGCTGTGTGTAAGAGAACTTCGCAGTCTCAAACCGGTGAGATTGGTGTGCTTGTGCCACATGACGTTGTGTGTCCGGATTTGTCCCGTGTCCGGATTTGTCCCGATTGCGCATGTAACGGTGTGTGTCCCGATTTGCGTCCGTAACGGTGTGTGTCCCGATTTGCGACCTCCCGATTTGCGTCCGCGTCCGTGTCCCGATTTGCGTCCGGATTCGGGACGCACATCACCACCATGGAAGGATTTGGGAAGTGGATTCGAGAAACACGCGGACCACGGCCGCAATCCCTCGATGGGTCTTCGGTGGCGCCGGCCGCGATTCCTGTCCGTGTACCTGGAGCCGGTATCAGGGCGACATCGGTTCGAGTTCGAACTTGATCAGGTTTCTTACGCCATCCACTGTTACCGGTTTTCCGTCGACGAACCTTGGCGCGTAGCGGAATCTCTTGGCAGCCGTGATCGCGGCGGCTTCCAAATCCCCGACGTATTGCGCGGCGCTGGCGCCGCTTCCGCGGCCGGGCCCTGATTCGACGACGGAGGGGTCGCGCACGAAGCCCATGTCGTCCACGCTGAACTCCAGCAGCACATACCCCTCGAGGCCCCGGACTTGCGCGGCGCGGGGGTAAACTGGCGGACGCTTGAACAGTGGCTGGTAGTCCGCGGTTCCTCCCCAGGGCGTCGTCCGCCCGATCGCCAGGCAGTGCTCGGTGGCTCGCTCGCTCTCACCGAGATTTTCGTACGCATCGACCAGGTTGGCGCGCGCCATGAGTACGGTCCCGTGCTCGGCCGGGAGCATGTCCACGACCCGGGACATCGCCTCGACGGTGTCTCGAAACCTGTGGCGACCGAGATCGATCTTGCCAATATAGAACAACGCGTGCGCCTCGCGCTCGGACTGACCCGTTCGGGCGAAGGTGTTCGCCGCCTCACTCAGCAGGCTGTACGCCCGCCGGTCCCACCAGGCCAGGCGGCCCGCGTGCAGTTTGATCAAGGCCATCGACTCGCCGTCTTCCGGATAGTGTTGTCGGGCGAGTTTCAGCATGTTCGTCAGGTGCCATGGCGCGGCATCCCGCGGTGCGTTGCTGAACGATGACATCTCGAGTTGCAAGAGACTCGGGGACTCGCGACCAAAGGCTTTCTCCACGAGCTTCCGGGCGTCCTTCAAGACCGTGTATGCCGCGCTTTTCAAACCCGCCTCGGAGAGGGCGAGTCCATGGTTGAGGGCCAATGTCGCCATCACTTCGTCATTGTCGGCAAAGACCTGTTCGCCGAGTTCGCGAGCCTGTTCGGCATACAGAACGGCGGTAGCAAATTGCGACGCCTCCATGGCCTCGCGATAGGCCTTGTATGCCACCGTGAACTCAACCTGAGGATCGGTTTCCACGGCCTCGTCGGCAGCAGCGACGACGCCCAGCATCAAGACAAGACTGGCGAAGAGCCCTCGACTATCCATCGCGTCCTCCCATGCCCGCGAAGAGGACATGTTGACACCGACTCTAACCGATCCAATCCGACAATCAATGCCTCGGGCCGGGAGTGCGTAACCCGCGTCGGACCTTTGGGCCACTACATGCGGAATTGCCGATTGCCGTGTGTAGGAGAAGTTCGCGGGCCACGCAGGTGAGATCGATGTTCTCGTGGCACAGGACAGTATGTGTCCGAAATCTGCCTGACGGTGTGTGTCCGGAATTTGTCCTACGTTCTCGGGGCACACGACGGTGTGTGTCCGGAATTTGCCAGTGTGACGGTGTGTGTCCGGAATTTGTCCTACGTTCTCGGGGCACACGACGGTGTGTGTCCGGAATTTGCCAGAATTTGCCATGGTCCGGAATTTGCCACGGTCCGGAATTTGCCACGGTGTGTGTCCGGGTTTTGCGGTATGGTGAAAGTTGGATTGGCGGGCAGGTGACTATGGACGATCACAAGAAGCTGGCATTTGTCGGACTGGGTGTCATGGGCTACCCGATGGCCGGCCACCTGGCGGCTGCGGGACATGCCGTTCGGGTTTATAACCGCACGACTTCTCAGGCGGACCAGTGGGTTGAGCAGCATGGGGGAGAAGCGGCGCCGACCCCCCAGGAGGCGGCGCGGGACGCGGACATCGTGTTCATGTGCGTCGGAAACGACAACGATGTCAGGAGCGTTACGCTCGGCGGCGGCGGCGTTTTGGCGGGAGTCAAGCGCGGGGCGATCGTGGTTGATCACACGACGGCATCCGCCGAACTCGCGGGCGAACTCGCGCGCGAGGCCGCGGAGCGGGGCGCGGGTTTCCTCGATGCGCCGGTGAGCGGCGGACAGGCGGGTGCCGAGAACGGCCAGCTCACCATCATGGTGGGCGGCGACCCCGGCACGTTCGCTGTCGCGGAGCCCGTCATGCAGCACTATGGACGCGCGGTCACGCTGATCGGCGATGTCGGGTCGGGCCAACTCACCAAGATGGTCAACCAGCTATGTCTTGCGGGGATCATCCAGGGCCTGTCGGAAGGCATGCACTTTGCGGAAAAGGCGGGCCTTGACGTCGGCCTCGTGATCGACGTCATATCCCAGGGGGCGGCGCAGTGCTGGCAGATGGACAACCGCGCCGAGACCATGGCGAAACGGGAGTTCGACTTCGGCTTTGCCGTCAAGTGGATGCGCAAGGACCTGGACATGACGCTGTCGGCGGCGCGCAAGTTCGGAGCGCGGTTGCCGGTGGCCGCGCTTGTCGACCAGTTCTACGCGGAAGTGGAGGCCCTGGGCGGCGAGCGCTGGGATACGTCGAGCCTGGTGGAACGTCTGCGGCGTGTCGACGGCCCACCGGGCGGCTGACGTTCCGCCGCGAGCGGCTCAGCGGGCCTCGATCGGAACGAAGTCCCTGCGCGACTCGCCGGTATAGAGTTGCCGCGGACGCCCGATCTTGTATGGCACCGCCACCATTTCGCACCAGTGCGCGATCCATCCCGGGGTGCGCCCCGTGGCGAAGACAACGGTGAACATGTCTTCGGGAATGCCTATCGCGCGCAGGATGATGCCGGAGTAGAAGTCCACGTTCGGATATAGCCGCCGGTCGACGAAATACTCGTCCTCCAACGCGATCTTCTCCAGTCTTTGCGCCATCTGCAGCGTGGGATCGTTCTCGACGCCAAGTTCGTCCAGCACCTCGCGGCAGGTCTGTTGCATGACCCGGGCGCGGGGATCGTAGTTCTTGTACACGCGGTGCCCGAATCCCATGATCCGAAACGGGTCGTCGGGGTCTTTCGCCCTGTTGACGAACTTGTCGATATTGTTCGGCGTGCCGATTTCGGCAAGCATGTTGAGCACCGCTTCGTTGGCGCCGCCATGGGCGGGTCCCCAGAGCGCGGCAATGCCCGCCGCGATGCAGGCGTAGGGATTGGCGCCCGTGGACCCGGCGAGGCGCACGGTCGATGTCGACGCGTTTTGCTCGTGGTCGGCATGGAGGAGAAATATGCGGTCGAATGCGCGCGCGAGGACCGGGTTGACATCGTAGTCGCCGTCCGCCGGCGCGAACATCATGCGCAGGAAGTTCTCGGCGTAGCCGAGGTCGTCCCGCGGGTGAACGAATGGCAGGCCCAACGTGTGCCGGTACGTCATCGCGGCCAGGATGGGCATCTTCGCGATCAGGCGATGCGCGGTGTCGCGCCGGTCGGATGCATCGGTGATATCGAGGGAGTTGTGGTAGAAGGCTGCCAGCGCCCCGACCACGCCGCACATCATGGCCATGGGATGCGCGTCGCGGCGAAATCCGCTGTAGAAGTTGCGGAGTTGTTCATCCACCTTGCCGTGGCGCGCGATGTCCTGCAGGAAATCGTCCTTCTCGGGGGCCGACGGCAGTTCGCCGTTCAGCAGCAGGTAGCAAAGCTCGAGAAAGTCCGAGCGTTCGGCAAGCTGTTCGATGGGGTATCCGCAGTGCAGCAGGACGCCCTCGTCGCCGTCGATGTAGGTGATGTTGGAGTTGCAGGAGGCTGTCGAGACGAATCCAGGGTCGTACGTGAAGTACCCCTGATTCGTAAGTGCGCTCACATCGATCACGTCGGGGCCGATGCTCGCGGCATGCACTGGCAACTCGATCGGATCCTTGGAGTCGACTGTCAGGCTCGCCATCCTCTCTCCCATATTTTCTGCATCCTCCCCGGGATGGAACCTGCGCTCCAGTGGGCCGTCCATTCTCTCGACTGCCACCTTCGATTGTCAAACCGGGCTTCCGCGATTGCCACCCCAAAAGGCTCGGGAATCGAGTGGTCTCGGCGCTGCCGCTTTCGTGTTCCGGGACTTGATGGCGGTTGCTGCCGAATACGCGCTCAATGGATGGTTTGCTTGACTTTTTTACGCATTTTTTCAACAGTTTGCCGTAATTCTTTCTCGCCTGGGTTTAATGCAAGGATGCGCTCGAATGCCATCAGCGCAGACTCCATGTCGCCGCTGCGCAGGCAGATCTGGCCGAATCCGGCAAGTGCGCCAAAGTGGCGAGGTTCGCGCTGCAGCGTGTAGACGATGTCGCTGAGGCTGTCCACGTCGCGGTCTTCCAGGAAACGCAGGGTCGCGCGCTTGTTCCAGGCTTCCGCCCAGTTGGGCCAACGGCGGACCATCCGGTCGAGCGTCTTGCCCGCGCTCACGAAGTCGCTGCCCTCCAGCGAGCGGATCGCTGCGAGCATCGCGTGGGCGGCGGCGTCATCCTCGTGCGAACACCAGATCGTCCAGATCTGCTGTTCCGTTTCGGCGCGGTCGCGCCCGCCGGCGCCGAGCTTGGCGAACAGTACATCGAGTTCGGGCGTGTCCGCGGGCGGGGGGGCATGCATCGCCGCGAGTGCCAGGCTGATCCGCGTTCGGATGGGATCGAACATCGTTCAAGCATATCGCGTTGGAAAACACGCCGTTTCGGACACACACCGTGTTTTGGACACACATAACTCGTTTCGGACACACGACGCCCCGAACGACGACTTCTGTTTCGGACACACGACGAGCGGCGGGATGGCAATGCCGGGAATCCTGCGATTTGAGCGACAATAGCGGCTCACCAGGAGCCATGGCCGAGGAGAAATCGATGCCGAAACCGCACAGTGAGGAGTGGTTCGCCGCAGTAGAGGAGGAGATTGTCGATCCGGAGCGGCCGATCATCGATGCCCATCACCACCTATGGGAAACGCCCAGGAGGCTGGGCCGCTACATGCTGGAAGATCTCTGGCGAGACACGGAATCGGGACACGGCATCGAGAAGACCGTCTACATCGAGTGCCGTTCGGGCTATCGGGAGGATGGCCCGGAGCACCTGAGACCGGTGGGCGAGACCGAGTTCGTCGCCCGCGTCGCGAGGGAAAGCGCGGAACGGGAAGGATCGGCGACCATCGCCGGTATCGTCAGCCACGCTGACCTGGGTCTTGCCGATGGCGTCGAAGAGGTGCTGCAGGCGCACGAGGCGGCGGGTCGGGGACTGTTTCGCGGTATCCGCCACGCCGGGCCGAGCGACACCACGGGCACGCTGACCAATCCCGGAAGGGGGCGACCCTGTCCCTACGGCGAAGCCGATTTTCGAGCGGGGATGCGCAGGCTCGGTGAGCTCGGCTACACCTACGACACGTGGCACTTCTTCCATCAGAACCGCGACTACCTGGAACTCGCGCGCGGCGTGCCGGAAACGACGATGGTCCTCGATCACTTCGGCACGCCGCTGGGCGTGGGCCACTATGCCGGGCGGCAGGAAGAGATCTTCCCGCAGTGGAAAGAGGACATCGCCGCCATTGCGGAGTGTCCCAACGTGATTGCCAAGCTCGGTGGCCTGGCGATGCCGGACAACGGGTTCGGCTGGGATGGGCGCGAAATGCCGCCGACTTCCGACGAGTTCGCCGAGGCCCAGAAACGGTACTACCTGCACACCATCGATTGCTTCGGGCCGTCGCGGTGCATGTTCGAGAGCAACTTTCCGGTGGACAAGATGTCCATCTCCTACCACGTGATGTGGAATGGCATGAAGAAGATCGTCCGTGACTTCAGCGAGGACGAGAAGCAGGAGATGTTCTATGGCACCGCGGCCAGGGTGTATCGGCTTTGACGCTTTAGGTTGACGGGCTGCTAGTGTTTGTCCACCCAAATGTGCGAGTGCCCCACAGCCGGCACCTTCGGCACCGCCTGTGGCCCGGCCCCGCTCGTCGCCCATGGACCAACCGCCCCGGGTCGCTGTCGCTCCCCGGAGGCGTTTGTCCCACGGGAGTGTAGCTGCGAGGGATTTTTGTTTCCTGGCGAGGCGCGACGACGCGGTGTGGCAGGCACCACACAAGGAGGAGCAACGGAGCCTTCAGCCGGGGAGCGCGAGGGGGCACCCCTCGCATGAGAACAGCCTTCAGCCGGGGAGCGCGAGGGGGCACCCCTCGCATGAGAACAGCCCTCAGCCGGGGAGCGCGAGGGGGCACCCCTCGCATGAGAACCACCAGGGGGCAAAAAGTGCCCCACGGCCGACGCCTCCGGCGTTGCCCGTGGCCCGGCCCCGCTCGTCGACCATGCAACAAGCGTCCCCGGTCGCTGGCGCTCCCGGGACACACTTGTTCCACGGTAGTGCCGCAGATACCCGTAGATTTGGGTGTGACGGAGCACTAGACTCATTCTCCATTCAGGGTATGCGGGGACCACATGGCGCGAGCTTCGGCTGATCGCCCAATCGATCTGTCGCCGACGAGTTTTCTTCCCGTGACGGCGGTCGCGTCGATCACGCACCGCGTCTCGGGCGCGTTGCTGTTCGTCGGTTCCGGTTACCTGATCTGGCTCCTCGACAGCGCGCTCAGGTCGCAATCCGGTTTTGCCGAGGCGGAGTCGCTGCTCGCAACGCCACCCGGCAAGGCGGCCCTGTGGGCGGTGCTCGTGGCGCTCTGCTACCACCTGCTGGCCGGTATCCGGCACCTGTTGCTCGACTTCCACCTGGGCGATTCGCTCGAAGGGGGTCGCAGGAGTTCATGGACCGTACTCGTTTTGGCCGCGGCGGCGGCGGTCGGACTTGGAGCCTGGCTGTGGTAGCGAACGCCGCGAGCCCCGGCCGTCGCGGGCTTTTCGATTTTCTGGTGCAGCGCATATCGGCGGTCATCCTGGGGTTATTCGCTCTTTGCGTCGGCGGCTGGTTCGCCGTCAACCCGGGCGCGGGGCACGCGGAACTGGTGGCATACCTGGGTACGCCCGTGATGATGGTTTTCGCCTCCCTCGCCATCGCGTCGCTCATCGGGCACACGTGGATCGGCATGTGGACTGTCGGCACGGACTATCTACGGCCGCATTACTTCGGCAGTGCCGCGACGGTCGTTCGCCTTGCCTACCAGGTTGCCGTTGGCCTCGTGCTCTTCGCCTACGGGGCGTGGGCGATCTGGGTGATATGGAGGCTCGCGTGACCGGCCTGCGCGTACTCGAATTCGACGGCGTCATCATCGGCGGAGGGGGCGCCGGCATGCGCGCCGGCCTGCAACTCGCGCAATCCGGCTTCAACACGGCGGTGCTGTCGAAGGTGTTTCCCACCCGGTCGCACACCGTTTCCGCCCAGGGCGGCATCACCTGCGCCATAGGCAGCGAAGATCCGGACGACGACTGGCGCTGGCACATGTACGACACGGTCAAGGGGTCGGACTACATCGGCGACCAGGACGCCATCGAGTTCATGTGTTCCACGGGGCCGCAGGCCGTCTATGAACTCGAGCACATGGGTCTGCCGTTTTCGCGCAACGAGGACGGGCGCATCTACCAGCGGCCGTTCGGTGGCCAGTCGAAGGATTTCGGCCGGGGCGGCCAGGCTTCGCGCACCTGCGCGGCCGCCGACCGGACCGGACACGCGCTGCTGCACACGCTGTACCAGGCGAACATTCGCGCGGGAACGGTATTCCTGTCGGAGTGGTTCGCCGTCGATCTTGTCCAGAACCAGGACGGCGTGGTCGTTGGTGTCATCGCCATTCGTATCGAGACGGGGGAGGTCGTGTTCGTCAAGTCGCGCGGCACGGTGCTCGCCACCGGCGGCGCGGGACGCATCTACGCGAACACGACCAATGCCCACATCAATACCGGGGACGGGATCGGCATGGCGCTTCGCGCCGGCGTGCCGGTGCAGGACATCGAGATGTGGCAGTTCCATCCCACCGGCATCCACGGCGCCGGGGTCCTGGTCACCGAAGGCTGCCGGGGCGAAGGCGGGTACCTGATCAATCGGGACGGTGAACGCTTCATGGAGCGGTATGCGCCGAATGCCAAGGACCTGGCCAGCCGCGATGTCGTCGCCCGTTCGATGATCATCGAAATGCTCGAAGGCCGGGGCCTTGGTCCGGAATCGGACCATGTGCTGCTCAAGCTCGACCACCTGGGCGAACAGGTGCTGAACAGCCGCCTGCCGGGCATTCTGGAACTGTCGCGCACCTTCGCGCACGTCGATCCCATCACGGATCCCATTCCGGTCGTGCCCACCTGCCACTACATGATGGGAGGCCTCGCGACCCGCGTGAACGGACAGGTGCTGACGCGCGACGCAGACGGCGACGAAGACTTGCCGGTGGAGGGTCTCTATGCGGTCGGCGAGGTCGCCTGCGTTTCGGTGCACGGCGCCAATCGGCTCGGCGGCAACTCGCTGCTCGATCTCGTCGTGTTCGGCCGGGCGGCGGGCGTGCACCTCGAGGAGGTCATGCGGCAGGGGACGAGCGCGCGGGACCCGGGCGATACGGACGTCGAGGCGGCAAGCGCAAGGCTGCGGCGTTGGGACGCGTCGACATCCGGCGAAGGCGTGGCCGAGCTGAAGAAGGAACTGCAGGAGGTCATGCAGGCCAACTTCGGCGTGTTCCGGACCGAGACGCACATGCGCGCCGGCATGCAGTCGCTGTCCGACCTGCGGGAGCGCATAGGCAATGCTCACCTCGCGGACAAGAGCGCCGCTTTCAATACCGCGCGCCTCGAGGCGCTGGAACTCGACAACCTGCTGGAAACGGCGGAGGCTACGGCCATCGCCGCCGAGGCGCGCACCGAAACCCGCGGCGCCCATGCGCGCGAGGACTACACGACCCGGGACGACGAAAACTGGCTATGCCACTCGCTGTACCTGCCCGCCAGCGGGCGGGTCGGCAAACGCGGCGTGAATTTCGCTCCCAGCCTCGTGGAAACGTTTGAACCGACGGAGCGCAGCTACTAGGGGAGTGACGATGGAGGTCAGTGTTTACCGCTTCAACCCGGAGGAGGACGAGTCCCCCCGGATGCAGGACGTCACCGTCGATCTGCCGGCCGACAGGGACATGATGGTCCTGGATCTCCTGGAGATGCTGAAGGCCGAGGATCCGAGCCTGAGCTACCGGCGGTCCTGCCGCGAGGGCGTGTGCGGTTCGGACGGGATGAACATGAACGGCAAGAACGGACTTGCCTGCATCACGCCCGTGTCGGAGGTCGTGAAACGCGGTCGCCTGGTGCTGCGGCCGTTGCCGGGACTGCCCGTGATCCGCGACCTCGTGGTCGACCTGACCCAGTTCTACAAGCAGTATGAGCGGGTGAAGCCCTACCTGATCAACGACTCGCCGCCGCCCGCGCAGGAACGGCTGCAGTCGCCGGAAGAGCGGGACAAGCTCGACGGTCTCTACGAATGCATCCTGTGCGCCTGCTGCACGACGTCGTGCCCGTCGTTCTGGTGGAACCCGGACAAGTTCGTCGGTCCGGCGGGACTGCTCCAGGCGTACCGCTTCCTGGCCGACAGCCGCGACACGGCGACGGCGGAGCGACTCGCCGATCTCGAGGATCCTTTCAGCGTGTTCCGCTGCCGGGGCATCATGAACTGTGTCAGCGTCTGCCCCCGCGACCTGAATCCCACCCGCGCCATCGGCAAGATCAAGTCCATGATGGTCACGCGCGGCACTTGACCGGGCGTTCATTCTCGTGCAAAGAGGGTTCGGATGTGCCGCACACGGCGGATGCCGGTGCGTCACAAGCGTTCTGGACTAGCGGGATAGGGCCAATATGGCGGATTCCTTCGTTGAGCGGATGCGCAAGAGCAGCCACCTCTCGGGCGGCAACGCGGCGTATCTCGAATCGCTCTACGAGTCGTTCCTGAACGACCCCGGCGCGGTCGCCGAACAGTGGAGCGACTATTTCGACGGGCTGCCCCGGCATCGACAGACGCCGGACGTGCCGCATGGCGCCATCGTCGAACACTTCGGGCGGCTCGGACGCAACCGCCTTCGGGCGAGGCCGGAAAAGGTCAGCACAGAGATCTCGAACGAGCACGAGACCAAGCAGGTGCGGGTGCTGGAGTTGATCGCCGCGTATCGGAGTCGCGGTCACCGGCGTGCGCGCCTGGATCCCCTCGGCGTCTGGCGGCGCGCCGACGCCCCGGAGCTCGACCTCGCCTATCACGGGCTCTCACCCGCCGATCTCGACACGGTGTTTCAGACCGGCTCGGCGCATTTCTTTGACGTCGGCACGGCGAGCCTGCGCGACATCCTGGATGCGCTGGACCGCACTTACTGCTCCTCGATCGGCGTGGAATACATGCACATCGCCGATGCCGCCGAACAGTTGTGGGTGTGCCGGCGCGTGGAAGCGGCGCGCTCGAACCCCGCGCTCGACGCCGATGAGAAACGCGTCGTGCTGGAGCGCCTGACGGCCGCCGAAGGCCTAGAGAAGTATCTCCACGCAAAGTATCCCGGCACCAAGCGGTTCAGCCTCGAGGGCGCGGACAGCCTGATCCCCATGCTGCACGAGACGTTGCAGCGCACGGGCGCCCACGGTGTCGTCGAGACCGTCATCGGCATGGCCCACCGGGGCAGGCTGAACGTTCTCGTCAACATCCTCGGCAAGCACCCCGGCGACATGTTCGACGAGTTCGAGGGGCGCCTGGCGGAGATGGCGGCCATGGGTGACGTCAAGTATCACCAGGGTTTCTCTTCGAATGTCGAGACGAGCGGCGGCGAGATGCACGTCGCGCTCGCGTTCAACCCGTCGCACCTCGAGATCGTGGCGCCCGTGGTCGAAGGCTCGGTGCGCGCCAGGCAGGATCGCCGGCGCGACGCCCAGGGCGACCTGGTCATGCCCATCGTCATTCACGGCGATGCCGCGTTCGCGGGGCAGGGCGTCGTGATGGAGACGTTCCAGATGTCGCAGACGCGGGGATTCCGGACCGGCGGCACCCTGCACATCATCGTCAACAACCAGATCGGCTTCACGACGCATCGCATCGACGACGTGCGCTCCACCGAATACTGCTCGGAAGCCGGAAAGATGGTCCGGGCGCCGATATTCCACGTCAACGCGGACGATCCCGAGGCGGTCATCTTCGTTACGCGTCTCGCGGTGGACTACCGCATGCAGTTCAAGAAGGACGTGGTCATAGACCTCGTCTGCTACCGGCGCCGCGGCCACAACGAGGCCGAGGAGCCGATGAAGACGCAGCCGCTGATGTACCAGGCGATCCGGCAGCATCCGACGCCGCGGGCAATCTACGCCGCGCGCCTGGCGGAAGAGGGCGCCGCGTCTGCGGCGCAGGCCGATGCGCTCGCCGAGGACTACCGGACGTCGCTCGACTCGGGTGACCACGTCGCCAAGAGCCTGGTGCACGAACCCGACGAAGAACTGTTCGTGGACTGGCGCCCCTACCTGGATCACGAGTGGACGACGCCCGCGGATACGCGCGTGGATCTCGCCCACCTGCAGGAGTTGGCGCGCAGGGTCAATACGGTTCCGGACGGATTCGCGTTGCACAGGCAACTGCAGCGCCTGCTCGAGGACCGCCGGCGCATGAGCGCCGGTGCGGCCCCCATCAACTGGGGCTTCGCGGAGACCATGGCGTACGCCACGCTGCTGGACCAGGGACACGCGGTGCGATTGACCGGCCAGGATACGGGTGTCGGCACGTTCTCGCATCGCCATGCGGTGGTCTACAACCAGAAGACCGGCGACGGTTACGTGCCGATGCAGCACCTCTCGGAGTCGCCGGATGCGCCGACGTTCGAGGTCTACGATTCGCTGTTGTCGGAGGAAGCCGTGCTCGCCTTCGAATACGGCTATGCGACGACGACGCCGGGCTCGCTGGTCATCTGGGAGGCACAGTTCGGCGACTTCGCCAATGGCGCCCAGGTGGTGATCGACCAGTTCATCACCAGCGGCGAGACCAAGTGGGCGCGGTTGTGTGGCCTGGTGATGCTGTTGCCGCATGGCTACGAGGGGCAGGGTCCGGAACACTCTTCCGCGCGGCTCGAACGCTATCTGCAGCTCTGCGCGGAGCACAACATCCAGGTGTGTCTGCCGACGACGCCGGCGCAGATGTTCCACATGCTGCGGCGGCAGGTGATGCGGCCGCTGCGCAAGCCTCTCGTCGCGCTGACCCCGAAGAGCCTGCTGCGCCACAAGCTCGCCGTGTCCTCGCTGGAGGACTTGGCCGAGGGAAGTTTCCGCAACGTGATTCCGGAAGTCGACGATCTCGATCCGGACGGGGTCAAGCGTTTGGTGCTGTGCAGCGGCAAGGTGTACTACGACCTGCTGCAGGAGCGCCGCGAGAGGCAACTCGAAGATGTCGCCATTCTGCGCATCGAGCAGCTCTATCCGTTCCCCGAACAGGAACTCGGCGAGGCGATCGCGCCGTACAGGCAACTGAGATATGTCACCTGGTGCCAGGAAGAGCCGGCGAACCAGGGCGCCTGGTACTCGAGCCAGCACCACATGCGCCGCGTGCTGGCGCGGCACGATGTGTCGCTATACCTTTTCTACGCCGGGCGGGTGGCGTTCGCATCGCCGGCCAGCGGCTATTTCAGCCACCACATCGACCGGCAGACCCGGCTGGTGGAAGAGGCACTCATCGGGTAGATGACCATGGAGATCAAGGCACCCACGTTTCCGGAGTCCATCGAGGACGGCACCCTGTCCGCCTGGCACAAGCAGGCCGGGGAGACGGCCAGACGTGACGAAATGCTGGCCGAAATCGAGACCGACAAGGTGGTGATAGAGATCGTCGCGCCCGCCGACGGCACCGTGACGGAGATCCTCAAGGCGGAGGGCGAGACGGTCCTGAGCGACGAAGTCATCGCGCGCTTCGAATCCGGGGCCCGGGCCGATGCCGCCCCTGCACCACCCGCCGAACATGACACGGTTGTTACAGCGGTCGAAGTCGGGATCTCTCCGGCCGCGCGAAAACTCGCCGAAGAGAACGGGATTGACGTCACGACCCTGAATGGATCAGGGCGTGGCGGGCGCATCACCAAGGCCGATGTCTCGCGTGCCGTCGGCACCGCACCTGCCGCGCCGCCGCCGGGCGCTTCTGTAGCGCCGGCACCCGCAGTGGCGCCGGTCAGCGCGGTGGCGCCGTCGTCCGAGGCGGCGTTGTCGCCGGAGGACCGGGTGGAGCGCCGCGTGCCGATGACGCGTCTCAGGGCATCCATCGCGCGACGCCTGGTGGAAGCGCAGCAGACCGCGGCCATGCTCACGACCTTCAACGAAGTGAACATGGGGCCGATCATGGATTTGCGGGCGCGCTACCGCGATGCGTTCGAGCGCGCCCACAACGGGACGCGTCTCGGCTTCATGGGCTTCTTCGTGCGGGCGAGCGTGGAAGCCCTGAAACGCTTCCCGCTGGTCAACGCCTGCATCGACGGCGACGAGATCGTCTATCACGGCTTTTACGACATCGGCGTCGCGGTCAGCACGGAGCGCGGCCTGGTGGTGCCGGTGCTGCGCGACGCGGACGCCGCGAGCCTGGCCCAGATCGAGGAGCAGATCGCGGGCTTCGGTGCCCGTGCCCGAGACAACAAGCTCACCATCGAGGAGATGTCGGGCGGCACCTTCACGATCTCCAACGGTGGCGTTTTCGGCTCGCTGTTGTCGACCCCGATACTGAATCCGCCGCAGACGGCGATCCTCGGCATGCACAAGATCGAACAGCGGCCGGTCGTGGAGGATGGTGAAATCGTCGCGCGCCCGATGATGTATCTTGCGCTCAGCTACGACCATCGGCTGATCGATGGCCAGGAGGCCGTGCGCTTCCTGGTGACGATCAAGGAACTGCTGGAAGACCCGGCCCGGATACTGTTGGAAATCTGAAACTCATGGCAAACGAATACGACATCGTGGTGATCGGTGCCGGCCCCGCGGGCTATGCGGCCGCTATCCGCGCGGCGCAACTCGGCATGCGCGCCGCGTGTATCGACAAGTCCCTGGACAGGGAAGGGAATCCGACGCTCGGGGGCACCTGCCTGAACTGGGGCTGCATCCCCTCAAAGGCGCTGCTCGACGCGTCGCACAAGTACGTGGAGGCCGCGCAGCGTTTCGAGGAAGTGGGCATCGGTATCGAAGGCCTGTCCGTGGACGTGGGCAAGATGATGCGTCACAAGGATGGCGTGGTGGCGAAACTGACGGCCGGCATCGGGGCATTGTTCGGCGGCAACGGGGTCGAGTCGCTCGCCGGCCACGGCAGGTTGCTGGCCCACAAGCACGTCGAATACACCAGCCATGAGGGCGAGGTCACCGAACTCGCGGCGGACCACGTGATACTGGCGCCCGGTTCCGTGCCGATGGAGATCGACCCGGTGCCCCTGGTTTCCGGCGTGATCGTCGATTCCGCCGGCGCGCTGGAATTCGACGCGGTGCCGCAGCGGCTCGGCGTGATAGGTGCCGGCGTGATCGGCCTGGAGCTCGGCAGCGTCTGGTCGCGGCTCGGCGCCGAAGTCGTCCTGCTGGAGGCCCTCGACGATTTCCTGCCCATTGCCGACCAGCGCATCGCGCGCGACGCCCTGCGTGCCTTCGGCCGCCAGAACCTCGACATCCGTCTCGGCACGCGCGTCACCGGCGCGAAGGTGCAGGGCGGGGGGAAATCGAGGGAGGTGGCCGTCGATTACCAGGACAAGGACGGCGACCACACCCTGACCGTGGACAAGCTCATTGTCGCGGTGGGCCGCCGGCCCTACACGGAAGGGTTGCTGGCGCCGGACAGCGGCGTGAACCTGGACGAACGCGGCTTTCTCTACGTCAACGACCTTTGCGAGACCGATGCCCCGGATGTCTATGCGGTGGGCGATGTCGTCAGGGGTCCCATGCTCGCGCACAAGGGCGCCGAGGAGGGGGTCATGGTTGCCGAGCGGATTGCCGGCCACAAACCCATGGTCAACTACGAGTGCATTCCGAACGTCATCTACACCCATCCGGAGATCGCGTGGGTCGGCAGCACCGAACAGGATCTCAGGGCCGATGGCGAGGACTACAACGCGGGCACCTTCTCCTATGCCGCCAACGGCCGCGCGCTGGCGGCGAACGATTCGGAGGGCATCGTCAAGATCGTCGCCGAGGCGGAGACCGACCGAATCCTGGGCGTACACATCTTCGGCGCACAGGCTTCCGAACTCATCGCGCAGGCGGTGATCGCCATGGAATTCGACGCCAGCGCCGAAGACCTCGGACTGACCATGTTCGCGCATCCCACGCTCGCCGAAGCCGTGCACGAGGCGGCGCTCGCGGTCGGCGGACGGGCGATTCACATGGTGAACCGGCAGCGGCGGTAACCCGCACATCCGAGGCGCGCCAATGACGCCGGACCCCGCAGACGAGCGAGAAGAACCGAGACTGACGGATCCGATTCAGGAGGGCGACCTGTCGCTCTACTGGAGGTTGCTCCACTACCTGCAACCGCACTGGTTCTGGTTCGTCCTCGCGGTGGTCGGATTTCTGCTGGCCGCTGGCGCGGAGGCAGCCTTTGCCGGCCTGCTCGGCCAGATCATCGACACGTTCAACGCGTCGGATGCGCCTGATACGCGCGCGATCTGGTTCTATCCGGCGCTCATGGTGGCGCTCGCAGCCGTGCGGGCGGTGGGCGCCATCGCCGGAGAACTGCTCCTGTCGCGCATCTCTTTCGGCATCGTGCACGTGATCCGCTGCGATCTGTTCGAGCGTCTGCTCGTGGTGCCGAGCGCCTATTACGACCGCACGGGCCGGGGCCAACTGCTGTCCAGGTTGACCTACTCCGCCTCCCAGTTGCGCGACACCGTGACGGAGGTCGTCAGGATCATCCTGCAGGACGGTGCCAAGGTGATTTTCCTGCTGGCGTACATGCTGTACCTGAACTGGCTGCTGACGATCATCTTCGCAGTCGTTTCGCCGCTCATCGCCGTGATCGTGCGCTCCGCCGCGCGCCGCTACCGGCACCTCAGCGAAACGCTCGAGGTATCGATGAGCGACGTTGCGCAGGTCGCTTCGGAGGTGATCGCCGGCCAGCGGCTGGTCCGCGCGTTCGGCGCGGAAAGAAGGGAGCGCGACCGCTTCACAAGAGCCAGCGATCGCATCCGCCGGCGAAGCGCGAAACTCGCGGCGACCAAGGCCAGGAATACGCAGGGGATTCAGCTCATCGTGGCATGCCTGCTGGGTGTCGTCGTGGCCCTCGTGCTGGTGCCCGATATCGGTGGCGCCTTCACTGCGGGCGGGGTCGTCACCTATATCACCCTGGCCGGCCTGCTCGCGAATCCGACCAAACGGCTGTCCGAGGTCACCGAGCGGTTGCAGCGCGGGCTTGCCGCGGCCGGCAACATATTCTCCCAGCTCGACCAGGAGGCGGAGCCCGATACCGGCCAGGTTGAGGTTGAACGGGTGGAGGGACGCGTCGAGTTTCGGGACGTCTGGTTCAAATACGAAGACGACGGCGACGACATCCTGCGCGGCGTGACGTTCTCCATCGCGCCAGGGGAGACGCTGGCCCTGGTAGGCCGCTCCGGCAGCGGCAAGTCGACCCTGGCGAACCTGATACCCCGTTTCTATAACCCCACGCGTGGCGAGATTCTCCTGGATGGACATCCGCTCGGTACTTACACGTTGCGCAATCTGCGGGACCAGATCGCGGTGGTGTCCGAGCAGGTCACGCTGTTCAACGATACCCTGCGCAACAACATCGCGTACGGTCGGCTTGCCGTCGCTGACGACGCGGACATTGAGCGGGCGGTCCAGCGTGCGCATGTCGACCAGTTCGTGGCCGATCCGGCGGGCCTCGACATGGTGGTCGGAGACAGCGGGGCGCGCCTCTCCGGCGGCCAGCGCCAGCGTGTGGCAGTCGCGAGGGCATTGCTGAAGGATGCGCCGATCCTGATTCTCGACGAAGCGACATCGGCC
The DNA here is from genome assembly GCA_965203615.1 of Candidatus Azotimanducaceae bacterium. Lineage (GTDB taxonomy): Bacteria > Pseudomonadota > Gammaproteobacteria > Pseudomonadales > Azotimanducaceae > VXNE01. The sequence continues at coordinate 198,920 of OZ241900.1, read as the reverse complement.
CTCGACGTCGAAAGCGAACGCCGCGTCCAGGACGCGCTCGATGAAGTGATGCGCGGCCGCACGACCGTCGTTATCGCGCACCGCCTGTGGACCGTGAAGAAGGCCGACAAGATCGCGGTGATCGAGGACGGGCGCATCGTCGAAATGGGCAAGCACCAAGAACTGCTCGGCGCGGGCGGGGCATATGCCAGGTTCCACCAGTTGCACTTCGCCAACGGTGACGAAGACGACGAACCCGTCTCGGCCGACGTGACTCGATACCCGGCACCTGTTCCGGAACGCGTGGAAACCCCTTCGGGTTCCCTTGCCGAGGCGTGGTACGCGGAACGGTTCTGGCCGAAACTCATGTGGCCCCTGTCGATGCTCTACGCTTTCGTGGCGCGGCGCAGGCGCGAACGTCATCGCTCCGGAAGCGGGGCGGCGTGGCGGGCGCCGGTCCCGGTCGTCGTAGTCGGCAACATCACTGTCGGCGGCACCGGCAAGACACCGCTGGTGATCTGGCTTGCCCGGTGGTTGCGGCGCCGGAACAGGCGCGTGGGGATCGTCTCGCGCGGACACGGCGGGCGCGCGTCCTATCCGCTCGATGTCGCTCGGGATACGCCGGCCTCCCAGGCTGGCGACGAAGCGGCATTGATCGCGCGCCGCACCGGATGTCCGGTGGTGGTCGACCCCGACCGGGTGGCTGCGGTGCAGCGTCTGCTGGCGCGATCGGAATGTGACGTCGTGCTGAGCGACGACGGCCTGCAGCACTATGCGTTGGCGCGGGATGTCGAGATCGCGGTCCTGGATGGGGACCGGGGTGTTGGCAACGGCTTGCAACTGCCTGCCGGTCCGTTGCGCGAACCCGTGTCGCGCCTGCGCGAAGTCGACCTCGTTGTCGCCAACGGCGCGCCGACCGGCCTGGTTCCCGGGGAACACACCATGACCGCCCGGCCGACCACGGTTCACAACCTGGCGACGGGGGAATCGGTTCCGGCGGCCGAGTTCAGGGAGCGGGTCGACGGGCCCGTCATCGCGATCTGCGGGATCGGCAATCCGCGCCGCTTTTCGCGCACGCTGGCCGAGGTCGGTCTCGCTCCGTCCATCCGGGCGTTCGCCGACCACCACCTGTTCACCTCCGCCGACCTCGAGGTCCCCGCCGGGACCTGGATCGTCACCACGGAGAAGGACGCGCAAAGGATGCGGGGCCTGGCGTTCCCGCCCGAGAACTGCTGGTTCGTGAAGATCGTCATGCAGCCCTCGGAGGGGCTCGAGAAAGCGCTGGCGGACAGGTTCCGCAAGAGCGGCATCGACGTTTGAGCACCTTTTCCGTCGTCGTTCCGGCGCGTTTCGCGTCCACGCGGCTACCGGGCAAGCCGCTTGCGCGGATCGCCGGCAAGCCCATGCTCGCGCATGTCGCCGAACGGGTCGCGAAATCGAGCGCCCGGGAGGTGATCGTGGCGACGGATGACGGGCGCGTCATTGAGGCCGTGGCGTCGACGGGCGTGCGGGCCGCGATGACGCGCACGGACCATGCGTCGGGGTCCGACCGGGTCATGGAAGTCGCCGAAACGCGCGGCTGGACAGACGATCACGTCGTCGTGAACGTGCAGGGAGACGAACCGCTCATTCCACCCGCCGTCATCGACCAGGTCGCCGCATTGCTGGTCAGGTCAAAAGATGTCGGGGTGGCGACGTTGAGCGAACCGCTTCGCGACCCGGCGGACATCCTCGACGAGAACATCGTCAAGGTCGTTGTCACTCGAAACGGACGCGCGTTGTACTTTTCCCGGGCGCCGATCCCCTATGCGCGGGGCGGATTCCCGGCGTCTCTCGAGGGTTCCGATGGAGGCTGGCATCGCCATATCGGAATCTACGCCTATCGCGTCGCCGCGTTGCGCCGCTTCGTCGCTCTCCCGATTTCCCGGCTCGAAAGCACCGAGTCACTCGAGCAACTGCGGTTCCTCGAGAACGGCATGGGCATCGCGGTGGAGAAAGCCCTGGCGGCGGTACCCGGAGGCGTCGATACGCCGGACGATCTGCAGCGGGTGCGGCGGATTTTCGATCACCGGGAAGGGTGAGGGCGCCGCTTCATCGAGGCTGCATCCGGATCGCGGCATCGAGCCTTATCGTCTCGCCGTTGAGGTAGGGGTTCTCAACGATCTGCTTTGCAAGCAGCGCGAATTCCGACGCTTCGCCGAGGCGTTTCGGGAACTGGGTCATCTCCGCCAGCGTCTCGCGCAGGCTCGGCGGCGCGCCGAACAGCATCGGCGTTCCGAAAATGCCAGGCGCGATGGTGCAGACGCGAATCCCGGCCCGCGCCAGGTCGCGCGCGATCGGCAACGTCATGCCCACCACGCCGCCCTTGGATGCGCTATAGGCCGCTTGTCCGATCTGGCCCTCGAATGCGGCCACGGAGGCGGTGTTGATGATGACGCCACGCTCTCCATCCTCGTTGGCGGGCGTGTTGTCCTGCATGCGGGCGGCGCAGAGTCGGAGCGTGTTGAAAGTGCCGACCAGGTTGACCTGAACGACGAAGTTGAAGGCGTCGAGCGACAGCGGACCGTCGCGTCCCACGGTGCGTCCAGGGGGTCCGATTCCGGCGCAGTTGACGTTGATGTGTATGGCGCCAAAGGTGTCCATGACTTCGCCGATGGCCGTTTCCGCCGAGTCCGCGCTGCGCACATCGACGGCGAAGGCGCGTGCCGCATCGCCGAGTTCGCCGGCAGCCGTGCGCGCGAGTTCGACGTTGCGGTCGAGCAGCGCGACCTTGCCGCCGTGATCGACGATCATTCTGGCGGTGGCCTGGCCCAAACCCGAAGCTCCACCGGTGATTGCGGCGATCTTGCCCTCGATGTCCATTCGCGTCCTCCCGTGAACGGCGGCTAGTATACCGGTGCATGAGCCTATGACCCTGGATGATCCATTGAGCGGATCTTCGCCGCCGCGCCTTCGCCGCGATGTGTCCTTGAGGGAAGCGAACAGCTTCGGCGTCGAATGCAATGCCGAGCAGTACGTGGAAGTCCACGACGAACGGGGATTGCTGGATGCGCTGGCGGGGGCGCGACGGGAGTCGGTGCCGGTCACGTTGCTCGGCGGCGGCACGAACGTCGTGTTGCTCGCGCGGATCGAGGGCCGCGTGATTCGAATCAGGAGTCGGGGAGTCTCGTTCGATTCGCACGGGGATGCCGTGCGGGTGACGGCGGCAAGCGGGGAGAGCTGGCATGGCCTCGTGCGCGCCTGCCTGGGCCGGGGCGTGTCGGGTCTTGAAAACCTGGCGCTCATCCCGGGCACGGTCGGGGCGGCGCCGATACAGAACATTGGCGCGTACGGGGTGGAACTGTCGTCGCTGGTGGTCGGCGTCAGGGCGGTCGACACGCATGCCATGCGGCCAACGATGCTGGACGCGCCAGCCTGCGCGTTCCGCTACCGGGACAGCGTTTTCAAGTCGGACGAACCTGGACGCTATGCCGTCACGGGGCTGGTGTTACAGCTTGGCGACCGGGCGCTCGAAACGGGATACCGGGACGTCGGCGAGGAACTGCGTCGAATGGGTTCCCGGATGGGTTCCCGAATGGGTTCCCGAACAGGTCGGCGTGCTACGCCTCGACTGGTAGCCGAAGCCGTGATTCGCGTGAGGCGCCGCAAATTGCCCGACCCGCGCAGGACCGGCAACGCCGGCAGCACGTTCAAGAATCCTTCGCTGTCGGCCCGCGAGCTAGATCGGTTGCGCGGCCGTTTGGATATCGATGCGTTCGACGCCGGCGACCGTTTCAAGGTGCCGGCGGCAAAGCTGGTCGAGCGGGCGGGCTGGAAGGGGTACCGGCACGACGACGCCGGCGTCTGGCCCCGGCACGCGCTGGTGCTGGTCAACTACGGCCGCGCGACCGGTCGACAGATAGTGGACCTGGCGCAGCGCATCGCGGACGACGTCGCACACAGATTCGACGTCGAACTCGAACTCGAGCCCCAGGTCCTCGGAAGCGACTGATCCCCTGTCCTGAAGCTACCCTGCAATCAGGCAGGCGGCTGTTCGGCTGCGCGTCTTCGCATCTCGCGCGGATCATTGCTCGCCCTGCCGGTGGGCCTGGCCTGACTGGGCGCTTCCACCGCCGCAGCGGTGTCGTCCTGTCCGGTGGCGGCGTCCGCATCCGATCGTGTCGCGGGCCGGGATTCCTCTCGGCGGCGGCCAGCGCGGGGTTCGCGGGAGGCCGCATCGCTATCCCGGGATGTCGACGGCTGTTGCACCGGAGAGTCCTTGACCTCGTTATCCGCTGTTGAAGTCGCCTCGTCCATCTCACGCATTGCGGCAGCGACGGAGGGCTCGTCCTGGGCGACGACGGGGGGAACTTCCGCGACAGGCCTGGAATCGCCCCTGTTCACCCGGGCATTTGCCGGCTCGCGATCTCGGCGCGGGGCGTTTTCCCGGCCGTCGCTGGCGGCACGGCGGTCCCGGCGCGGCTTGCGCTTGGCGGCATTGTCATTGGTCCTGTTGTCCGCGGCGGCCTCGTTCCTACGCCGATTGCCGTTGCGACGCGATCGACTGCGGCCGTCTCCTCTTTCCCTCGCTTCACCACGCGCCTGCTTCGCTCTACGGTCCTGGTCGCCCCGCGACTTTCGGGGGGAGCGTTGTTGGCGTTCGCCGCGGCGGTTGCCGCTGCGCTGGTCGCCACCCGCCCGGGACCGTCGATCGTTCCTGGCGGCTTGCCCGCCGCGTGGCCTGCGGTTTGCCCTGTTGTCCTTCGTGCGATTCCGACGTTGCTGTTGCCCATTCGTCTTGGCGCGACTGGGTTTGCGCCGCTTCGCGGTCGAGGCGGTCCCCGGCCCGAACAAGGCGCTGAACAGTCGTCGCAGGAGGGATGGGGCACGGGGCTCCGCGGACGGGGCCGGAGAAACGGGAGCAGGCGCTGCGGGCCTGATGGCGGGCTCCTGCGCCGGCCGTCCATTCCTGCGCCGGTCGTGCTCTCGATCCCGCTGCTCAGGTTCGGCAGCGGTATCGGCCAGTTCGTAGCTCAACAGTTCGGCTTCCGCTTCGGCGCTGTCCTCGCGGATGCGTTGAATTTCGTACTGCGGAGTTTCGAGGCTCGCATTCGGCACGATGACGAAGTGCGTCTCGGTACGCTTTTCGATGTCCGCCACGTCGCGGCGTTTCTCGTTCAGCAGGTAGGCGGCGACGTTGAGCGGCACCAGCGCCCTGACGATGCTGCTGCGCTCCTTCAGCGCCTCCTCCTCCATGACGCGCAGGATCGTAAGCGCCAGCGACTGAATATCCTGGATGCGGCCCTGCCCGCTGCATCGGGGACAGACCTCCGTGGTCGTCTCCTGCAGCGACGGTCGCAGACGCTGCCGCGACATTTCGAACAGTCCGAAGTGCGAGATCCGGCCGAGCTGGATGCGTGCCTGATCGGACTCGAGTACCTCGCGCAGCTTGGATTCGACTGCGCGCTGATTCCGCGTGTTCGCCATGTCGATGAAGTCGATGACAATCAGGCCGCCGACATCACGAAGGCGCAGTTGCCGTGCGATCTCTTCGGCAGCCTCGAGGTTGGTGTTGAGAGCCGTTTCCTCGATGTCGGCGCCCTTTGTGGCGCGCGCCGAGTTGGTATCGATGGCAACCAGCGCCTCGGTCGGGTCGATGACGATGCTGCCTCCGGACGGCAGCTTGACCGTGTGCTGGAAGGCGGTTTCGATCTGGCTTTCAATCTGGTAGCGGCTGAACAGCGGAACATCGTCGGAATACCGCTTGACGCGATTCTTGTAGTGCGGCATCACCTGCTCGATAAACGTCTCGGCTTCGGAAAAGGCCTCCTCGCTGTCGATCAGGAGCTCACCGATGTCGTCGCGCAGGCAGTCCCGTATCGCGCGCACCACCAGGTTGTTCTCCTGGTAGATCAGCGCCGGCGCGCGCCGCTCGTCGCCGGCGCGCTGGATCGCCTGCCAGAGCTGCAGCAGGTAGTCGACGTCCCTTTGCAACTCGTCCTGGCTTCGACCGACGCCGGCGGTGCGCACGATCACGCCCATTCCATCAGGAATCTCAAGCTGGCTGAGCGCTTCGCGCAGCGCGTCGCGATTTTCGCCCTCGACGCGACGGGAAACGCCTCCCGCCCTCGGATCGTTGGGCATGAGCACCATGTAGCGCCCGGGAAGACTGAAAAACGTGGTCAGCGCCGCGCCCTTGGTGCCGCGTTCTTCCTTGTCGACCTGGACGAGGAACTCCTGGCCTTCACGCACCAGGTCCGAAATTTCGGTTCTGCGGGACCCCGCCTCGCGATCTGCATCGCCGGAATCGACGTAGCTTCGGGAAATCTCCTTCAGTGGCAGGAATCCGTGGCGCTCGACCCCGAAGTCGATGAATGCCGCCTCGAGGCTCGGCTCGACGCGGGTCACTCTCGCGCGGTAAATGCTGCCTTTCTTCTGTTCGCGTCCGGGGCTTTCTATGTCGAGATCTTGCAGACGCTGTCCATCGACAACCGCGACGCGCACCTCTTCGGCCTGCGTCGCATTGATTAGCATGCGTTTCATAGTGTGTTGGTCCTTGGTTTCTCACCGAGGACGCGTTTGGGGTTCGACTTCTCGGAACCCGGGTTCAGTCACCCGCGTTGCGAGGTGGCAGGCTAGATGTGCTCAGGCACAAATTCGCGCAGCACGCGCGGCAACCGCGTATTCCGCCAATCGGCATGTCGGCTGGTTCCGCGCAGGGTTACTCCACTCCTGATCCAGCGAGCTTGCGGGCATCCATAGGGTCTTTGCTTGATTCCAAAAAAACGCTCACTTTCGCGGCTTCGGCCGCTTTTCCACTTGCTGGCGGGTTGTCTACACGCACGCAGCGTGTCCTGATGCGGATGGCATGCGAGATATGCCGGCAATTGATCGTGTCATCGCGGCCCTACCTCGGATGTGCCTGTCGTCGATAATTCCTTAAACGCGTCCGTCTTTCGTTTACAGTCAAAAATAGCGCGGCAATCGAAGCCGCCGTTTCGCGCCTTGTGTCGACAATGTCGATGCAGCGCGCGTCGGTCCTATGGACACCCGACCGGGCCTGCCCGGCGCTGTGTTGCCGCCGTCCGTGCTTTGGGTTGGACGGTGGCCCCGCACACTTGATGTCCTGCCGAGGCGGCGCAACTATACCACAGTGGCGTAAGCCTCCCGGGCGCGTGTGCGACCCGAAGGGCTGTTCCATGGATTGGAGGGGGAGCGCGCATGGCGCTGGATCACAGGCCGTCTGCAACACACCGGGTCATCACGGACCACGCCGGCCAGCGTATAGACAACTTTCTGCTGGGACTGCTGAAAGGCGTTCCGAGGGCGCGGGTCTACTCCATGTTGCGCAAGGGGGAAGTACGCGTGAACGGTGGACGCTGCCGCCCTTCGAGGCGACTCGTCGCGGGCGACGTGGTTCGCATTCCCCCGGTTCGCGCACCCCTTCAGGGCGATGTGCCGCGTCAGGCGGCGGGAGATCGCTTGGACGGCCATCGCGCGTGGCTCGCCGGCGCGGTCATCCATGAAGACGAGCACCTGTTGGTGCTGAACAAGCCGGCCGGGGTCGCCGTCCACGGCGGGAGCGGCATTTCGCTCGGAGTCATTGAAGCGGTCCGCGCCCTGTATCCCGGCGGCACTTACGAGCTCGTTCATCGGCTGGACCGCGACACGTCGGGCTGCCTTGCCATCGCGAAGAACCGCTCCACCCTGCTCCAATACCATGCCGCGTTTCGCGACGGTCGCGTAAAGAAGGGCTATGACCTGGTCGTTCACGGGCGTTGGCCGCGGCGGCTCCGCGCGATACGCACCCCGTTGTTGCGATACGTGCTGCCGAATGGCGAGCGCCGCGTCCGTCCCGATTCGGCCGGCATGCGCGCCCGGACCGACTTTGAAATCGTGGAAGCGCGGGATGGCGCCACCCGGCTGCGGGCATTCCCGAGAACCGGGCGCACACACCAGATTCGGGTACACGCGGCGTCCTCCGGTTTTCCGATCGTCGGAGACCAGAAGTACGCCGATCGGAGGGCGGCCATCGCGGGAGTCAACCGACTGATGCTGCACGCCTCGTCCCTGGCGCTCCCGGCCGGCGATGCGCGGCGACGCTACGAGGCGCCGCTCGATGCATCGTTCCAGGACGTGTGGGAGATGCTGGTGGAGGGTGAATCACCCGACGGCCCGACGAACGGCAGTCCTGGGCCGACTTAGAGCCCCACACCTTCCGCCCTCAGCATCGCCCCGAGACGGATCAACGGCAGTCCGATCAACGCCGTCGGATCGTTCGTCTCGATGCCGTCCAGCAGCAGAACCCCGCGACCCTCCGACTTGATGGCGCCCGCACAATCCAGCGGCCGCTCAAGCTCCACGTAGCGCCGAACTTCGTCGACCGAGAAATCGCGCATTCGTACCCGCGTGGTATCGACGTGCTCGTGCGTTGCGCCCTGCGTATTGACCACGACGAGAGACGTCATGAACGTCACCGTTGTTCCGGCCATCGACATGAGGTTGGCGACGGCGTCTTCGGCCGTCACGGGTTTCCCGAGCGTGCGCCCGCCCGCGACCGCGACCTGGTCGGAGGCTATGACGACCGCGGCACCGCTCTGCCGCGCGCCGCTGGCGGCCTTCGCCCGGGCCAGACGCAGGACGAGACGCTCCGGAGATTCGCCCGGGCGGGGTGTTTCGTCTACTCCGGGCGCGATGGTCTCGAACGGAACGCCGAGCCTGCCGAGCAGTTCCTTGCGGTAGCGGGACGAGGATGCCAGGACGATCTTCAAGGGGGCGGCATTGTAACTGCGTCCATCGAGATTTTGACACTCAGGACCCACGTCCCTATGATGCGCGGCGCTGCCGTGATCGGGTACCGAAAAAAGCCCGTTCGCAAGGGGCGCAGCGCAACCTGGAACGGATGAGGGATAGAGCGGCATGGCTGTACAGAAGAGCAAGGTGACGCGCCGGCGACGCGGCAACCGCCGATCCCACGACGGGCTGTCGAAACCCGTGCTGTCAGTCGATTCGACCACGGGCGAGACGCATCGGCGCCATCACATGACCAGGGATGGCTTCTACCGCGGCCGCAGCATCCTCGAACCGGAGGACTGACCCTCGCGGGCAATCTGCGGGGCGCGATGCCGGAAGTGCTGCCCGAAATGCCGCCCAAGACCCAATGATCGGGAGATTCCCAACATGGCGATAGCCTTCGTGTTTCCGGGGCAGGGCGCCCAGCGGGTCGGTATGGCAAGCGACTTTCTGGAGACGGAAGCCCTGGTGGGAGAACGCTTCGAGGAAGCAAACGATGCGTTGGGAATCGATCTGGCCGGCATCGTGTTCGAAGGGCCGGCTTCGCGCCTCATGGAGACCGAGGTCACGCAGCCCGCGCTGCTCACGATGGGCGTTGCCCTGTGGGAAGTCTGGCGCGCGCGGGGAGGCGCGGCGCCTGCCGTGATGGCGGGCCACAGCCTCGGCGAATACACGGCGTTCACGGCGGCGGGGAGCATGGATTTCGCGGATGCGGTGCGCCTGGTCAACGCGCGCGGGCGCTTCATGCAGGAAGCCGTGCCGGTGGGTGAAGGCGCGATGGCGGCCATACTGGGGCTCGATGACGAGGCTGTGTCCGCCTGCTGTGAGCAGGTCGACGGCGTCGTGCAGCCGGCGAACCTGAACGCGCCGGGACAAGTGGTGATCTCGGGCGCCAGGGCGGCGGTCGAATCGGCCGCTGCTGCATGTTCGGAGGCGGGCGCACGCCGAGCGATGATGCTGGACGTGAGCGCACCCTTCCACTGCGAACTGATGCGCCCCGCAAGGGATCGATTCGAGGCGGTGCTCGATGCCATCGATCTGCGGGCTCCCGATGTGCCGGTTGTACACAACCTCGATGCGACCGTGTCAACGGATCCGGCAACGATCAAGAACAAGCTCTTGCGCCAGGTCGACTCCCCGGTCCGATGGACCGACTGCGTGACGACCATCCGCAGCAGGGGCGTTGATCGGTTGCTCGAATGCGGGCCCGGAAACGTCCTGGCGGGACTCGTGCGCCGCATCGACAGGTCTCTGCAAGTCGCCGGCATAGGCACCCTGGAAGGCATGCAAGCGGCGCTCGAGTGAGCATGTGCATGTTTTCGGGTTTTTTGGGGAGTGTGCTCCACGGAACGCGCCGTGCGGCTGCGCTGGTGCGTCAGTCTCGATTGCACATGGGTGGAGCGGTGCTTACACTACCGCATCGCCCTCCGAGATCGGCCGTGACCGCGAATTCGGGAGCAGGCGGCGCGGCGTAGCGCGGAAATTTCAAGACACCATGGACAAACAACATGAGTAGCGTTGACGAAAGGGTGAAGAGGCTTATCTGCGACCAGCTAGGTTTGAAAGAAGAACAGGTCAAGGACGAAGCGTCTTTCGTCGATGATCTCGGAGCGGACTCGCTGGATACGGTCGAGTTGGTGATGGCGCTGGAAGAAGAGTTCGAGACCGAAATTCCCGACGAGGAAGCGGAGAAGATCACCACCGTCAAGGAAGCCATCGACTACATTCTCGCGCATCAATAATGCGCGAACCTGCTTCGCTCCTGGCAGGCGTTGCAGCATTCCAATCAGTCAAGTGGTCAATTCGGCAGGGTACGGGTACTGCATGGCAGCAGTCGGCTGCACCCGGTCCCGCGCGACTGAAGCTCATTCCATGATCGACGAGACGGGCCGGGGAGCGCTTTCCCCGTGAACGAACGACGCGTAGCGCTGGTCACGGGGGCAAGTCGCGGCATCGGGCGCGCGATCGCTTCCCGCCTCGCTCGCGACGGGGTATTCGTGGTGGGCACGGCCACGGCCGACGAGGGTGTGGAGCGTATTCGGGCCACGCTCGGAGAGAACGGAGCGGGCGTTGTGTTGCGCCTGCAGTCGAGCGATTCCATTGCCGCCGCGCTCGGCGAGGTGGAGCGTGATTTCGGATCGCCGGCGATACTGGTCAACAATGCCGGAGTCACCCGCGACGGCCTGCTGATGCGGATGTCCGACGACGCGTGGCAGGACGTCATCGATGTCAACCTTTCCGGCGTGTACCGCCTGACCAAGCCACTGCTGCGGTCGATGATGCGCGGGCGATGGGGCCGCATCGTGAATATCGGCTCCGTTGTCGGGCGGATGGGGAATGCCGGGCAGGCCAACTATGCCGCCGCGAAGGCGGGGATTGAAGGTTTCACGAGGGCGCTGGCGCGAGAAGTGGGTTCGCGGGGCATCACCGTCAACGCCGTCGCGCCCGGGTTCATCGATACGGACATGACCGCCGAGCTGTCGGAAGCGCAACGCGCCGAACTGATGCAACGGATTCCCGTCGGCAGGATAGGTGGTGCGGAGGAGGTCGCCGCGGCCGTTTCCTTCCTCGTGGGCGACGAGGCCGCGTATATCACCGGCGAAACCGTGCACGTCAACGGCGGATTGCAGATGCACTGACCCGTGCATAAACTTTTCATGATCGACGAGCTGAGCCGGGCCACAGGCGGCATATGGGCGCCGCCTGTACTACCGATCACCTGAAACAAAGGGAACAGATGGATAAACGACGGGTAGTGGTCACCGGGCTAGGCATGCTCTCGCCGATTGGCAATACGGTCGAGGCCTCCTGGGAAAACGCGCTGGCCGGGGTGAGCGGCGCGGCGAGCATCGATACGTTCGACACATCGGCGCATAGTGTGAAGATCAGCGCGCCGGTGAAGGACCTCGACGTGACCGAGCACCTGGACCGCAGGGAAGTGCGGCGGATGGACGACTTCATCCAGTACGGACTGATCGCCGGCACCCAGGCCGTCGAGGACGCGGGTCTGAATGACCTGGACGAGGCTTCCCGCAGCCGGGTGGGCGTCGCCATCGGCTCCGGGATCGGCGGCATCATCACCATCACGAAAACGGAAGGGGACCTGAATCGGGGGGGTCCGAGGCGGGTGTCGCCGTTTTTCGTGCCCGCGAGCGTGGTCAACATGCTCGCCGGAAACCTGTCCATGAAGTACGGGTTCCGCGGTCCCAACCTGGCCATCGTCACGGCGTGTACGACTGGCGTGCATAACATCGGCTACGGGGCTCGGACGATCCAGTACGGGGATGCGGACGTCATGGTCGTGGGCGGCTCCGAGAAGGCGACGTCGCCGTTGACGGTGGCCGGTTTCGCCTCCATGCGGGCGCTTTCCACGCGCAACGACGATCCCGAGCACGCGAGCCGGCCGTGGGACCGGGACCGCGACGGTTTCGTGCTGGGAGACGGGGCGGGTGTCATGGTGCTCGAGTCGTACGAACACGCCCGGAAGCGCGGTGCCCACATCTATTGCGAACTGGCTGGATTCGGCATGAGCGCCGACGCGCACCACATCACCAGCCCCCCGGACGATGGCGCGGGTGCCGTAGCTTCCATGAAGAACGCCATCCACGATGCCGGGCTAACGAGCGGCGACATCGATTTTGTCAACGCCCACGGCACTTCCACTCCGCAGGGAGATGTGGCGGAGACCCTCGCGGTGAAGACCGTCTTCGGCTCGGATACGCGCGTCCCCGTCAATTCGAGCAAGTCGATGATCGGGCACCTGTTGGGTGCCGCCGGGGCCGTGGAGGGGATCTTCACCGCGCTGTCGGTCGAACGCCAGGCGATCCATCCCACGATCAACCACGAGAACCCCGGCGAGGGATGCGATCTCGACTACGTGTCCGAAGGGCCCCGCGAAATGCCCGTCAAGGCGGCGCTTACCAACTCGTTCGGCTTCGGCGGGACGAACGGCAGCCTGGTCTTCACGCGCATCTAGCTGGCAACCGTCGCGTACGACGGAGGCGAACGGGACGCACTGGCTCCGAGTAGAATCGATGCCATGTCCCGGCGTTTGCCCTACATCCTCGTTGCCACCGTCGTGCTGGCAATCGCGCTGGGGTCGCTCGCCGCATGGAAATTCATCTACGTCTGGGCGGACCGTTCGGGTCCCTTGGTGGCGCCGGTCGTTGTCGATGTCGAACCCGGGACCGGCTTTGGCCACCTGGCTCGCGATCTCGAGAGCGCGGAGGTCGTGGGGAGCGCGACGCTGTTCTCGGCTCTCGCGCGCCTTGAAAATGTGACCGAGTCCGTGCGCGCCGGCGAATATCGATTTGCGCCCGCTGCCGATCCGAATACAGTGTTGCGGCAGCTTGTCGACGGGGAGGTTGTTGTCTACAGGTTGCAGGTGCTGGAGGGCTGGACCGTTGCTGACCTGCTCGACGCCGCAGGCAAGGCGCCGGGTCTGGAAACCACACTTGAAGAAACGGATGTTGGCGAACTTCTGGCCCGCCTGGACCTGGGCGAGGGGCATCCGGAGGGGCAGTTTTTTCCCGACACGTATCACTACGCGAGGGGTGCTACGGACGCCGAGATACTGCGCATGGCATACCGCAAGATGCGGTCGGTGATTCAGACGGAGTGGAATGCGCGCGCCGCGGGCCTCCCGTATCGTGATCAATCCGACGCCCTGGTCATGGCATCGCTGGTCGAAAAGGAAACCGGCCTGGCGGAGGAGCGGGCGAGGGTCGCGGGGGTATTCGTACGGCGGCTGGAGAAGGGCATGCTGCTGCAGACCGATCCTTCGGTCATATACGGACTGGGAGAGGAGTTCGACGGCAACCTGACCCGATCGCACCTCGCCCGTGACGGTCCCTACAACACGTACACCAGGCGAGGCCTGCCGCCGACACCGATAGCGTTGCCGGGACGCCAGGCGATCCACGCGGCGCTGCATCCGGCGGAGGAAGCGTTCATGTATTTCGTCGCGCGCGGAGATGGGTCCAGCGAGTTCTCGACGACGCTGGAAGAGCACGTGGAGGCCGTACGGCGGTTTCAGTTGGGCGCGGGAGCACTGCGCTGATGGCACGAGGGCGGTTCATAACCCTGGAAGGGTCGGAGGGCGCCGGGAAGTCGACCAATGTCAAAGTCGCCGAGCGGTGTTTGCGCGCGATGGATGTGGACGTGGTGGTAACCCGTGAGCCCGGCGGTACGCCGCTGGCGGAAGAGATTCGCGGCCTGCTCCTGTCCACTCGGAAAGAAACCGTCGATCCCCTGGCGGAGACGCTGCTCATGTTCGCCGCCAGGGCGCAGCACGTCGCGGAGCTGATCGAGCCGAGCCTGGCAGGGGGACGCTGGGTGCTCTGCGAACGCTTCACGGACGCGACCCATGCCTACCAGGGCGGTGGGCGTGGTGTTGACGCCGGCCTGATCGACTCGCTCGCAAGGCTTGTCCATCCGCAACTGGAACCGGACCTCACGCTGTATCTCGATGTGCCGGTCGAACAGGCCCACGCACGCATAGAAGCCCGGGCGCTTGACCGATTCGAGCGCGAGCGGCGCGCGTTCTTCGAACGGGTGCGCGCGCGCTACCGCGAACTTGCGCGGGGAAACCTGCGCATCTGCGTCATCGATGCCTCTCGATCGCCCGCGGAAGTGGCAGCGGAGATCGAAGAGCGGCTACGCAGGTTCCGGAACGCGTCGTGAGTCTTCCTCCCTGGCTGCAGGCGCCGTGTGGCAGGTTCGAACGAATGATGTCGAGCGGTCGGACGCCGCATGCCGTGCTGGTGCATGGCCCGGGCGGCTGGGGCGAAGAGATGCTCGCGTCGTGGTGTGCGCTGACATTGTTGGGGCTGGGCACGGAGTCGGACGCGCGCGCGCTGGCGCATCCCGACCTGCGCTGGGTCGATCCCGACGGCCAGTCAGTCAGGATCGACCAGGTTCGGGACATCGGCGAATTCATGTACCAGACCGCCCGGCGCGGCGCGGCGAAGGTGGCCGTATTGAACCGTGCGGACCGCATGACGGTGAACGCGGCGAACGCGTTGCTGAAGACCCTGGAAGAACCCTCGTCGGGAGGCTTTCTGATTCTCGTCACGGATGCGCCGGACCTGTTGCCCGCCACCGTGCGCAGCCGTTGTCAACGTATTCCGGTGTTCGCGGCGAGCCAGGAAGACGTCTTTGCATGGCTCGTGGCGCAGGGCTTCGAGGCGGATCATGTCTCGGCGCATGCGACGGAACTCGGTGGTGCTCCCTATAGGGTCCTGGAATCGCTGGAGCGTGGAGACGACCCCATTGGAGTCGTGTTGGAGGCGGTTGCCTCCGGTGAACGGTCGAGCCTGGAGGCCGCGGAGGCGTGGCGCAACGAAGACCTGGTCGAACTCACCGGCCGGTGGGTGCGAATCGTTCACGGGTTGGCGCGGGATGCCGGTGATCCACAGGCTCTCGTTGACTTCGCGGATCACCTTACGGCGCTCCGCATGGCGGTGTTGTCCAGCAGCGGGCTCGGGCGCCAGCTCCAGTTGGAGCGCCTGCTGTTTGCGTGGGCCTCGCTCCGTGGCGGCGATTTCCCACCCGAAACGAGGTCGCCGACCTACGGACGAGGCGCATCGACGGGGCCATAATCCGGCGTCATGGCGGACCATGACCACGAAGCGCGGGAATCGGGCAGGAACGACGGCGTGCTCTCCCTGTGGATCAGGGACGAGCGCGTACTGCGTGCCGCCTACATGCCGTTCCTGACGCATGGCGGACTGTTCGTTCCCACGGAAAGTCATTTCCGCCTCGGCGATGAAGTCTTCCTGGTCCTGCGGCTTTTGGATGAGCCGGAACGGATACCGGTGGCGGGCAAGGTCGTCTGGGTCACGCCGAAGGGTGCGCAGGGCCAGCGTGTGCCCGGGGCAGGCGTACAGTTCGGCGAGGAGGACAGCTTCGTGCGGGAAAAGATCGAGAAGTACCTGGACGGCGTCCAGGAAACGGACTACCGCACGCACACCATGTGAATGGCGCCGTTGACGCGCTTCCCTCCGATCATGCGGACAGAGCGAACGCGGGAGGGGCAGAGCGGGCTTGAGCCTAGCCGGAGGCCTGTTCCAGGCGGTGAAAGACGGGCCGCGTCAGGTTTTCGGCGCCATCACCTGTGACCAGCACGTTGTCCTCGATACGCACGCCGCCGTACGGCAGCAACGACTCGACCCGGGGCCACACGATTTCCCGCCCATGTGATTCCCTGGCGGCGGCGAGCAACTGTGGAATGAAGTAGATCCCGGGTTCGATGGTGAAGACCTGCCGGGCTTCGACGGGCCGTGTCAGTCGCAGCGCAGGGTAACGTTCGGGCGGAGCCGATACGCGGCCGTCGGGGGCGGCGAGCCATCCGCCGACATCGTGCGTCTGCAATCCCAGCAGGTGGCCGAGTCCATGCGGAAAGAAGACATCCGTAACCCCCGCATCGAACGCGGCCTCGGCGCCGCAGCGGACCAGGCCGAACCGGGCCAGCAATTCACCAATGCTGCGGTGCATGCGTTCGTGCAGATCGACATAGGACAGTCCGGGTCGGATGTCGGCGATCAACGCGCGCTGTCTTTCATCGAGGGCGTCGATCAGCTCCGCGAACACATCCCGCCCGGCGCTGTAGGTGCGTGTGATATCAGACGCGTAGCCGAGGTGCCTGCCGCCTGCGTCGATGAGAAAGCTGCGCCGTTGCGACGGTGGACTGGCATTCCGGTGCTGGTAGTGAAGCACGCCGGCGTGTTCGTTCTGCGCGACGATGTTCGGATACGGGAGGTCCGCATCGGTCTGGCGGCTTGCATTCAGGTAGGAAAGATGGATGTCGAGTTCGCTCGCGCCATCGAAATACGCGGCGCGGGCGGCCAGGTGGCCGCGCGCGCCGAGATCCGTCGCGTATCGCATGGCGTCGAGTTCGAAATCCGTCTTGTAGGCGCGGGCATGCTGGAGATGCGCGAGGAGCGCATCCGGGTTGACTGTTACGCGCTCGGCGTCGTGCATGCCATTCGGTGGTCCGACATACGCCACGCGGCCGGCGCGCGCGGCGCGGTCGATGGCGCTGGCGAGAAGCGCGCCGGCATCGTCGCCGACCTCGACTTCGAAGGCCTCCTCTACCGAATCCGGAACCGCCGCCGGCGAATACCAGTAGTCGGTCGCTCGGTGAAAGAAGAGATGCGGTGCTTCGCCCGGCCGGTACACGAGTACGCAGTGCTCGGTGCCATCGTGTGGCACCCATTGCGCGAAATTCGGGTTGGGGCGGAACGGTGGGGCGATGTCGTCCTGGAAGTAAACGCCAGCGCCACCCGCCGGTACGACGGCGGCGTCCACGCCAGCCGCGTCCATCGCGGCCGTCCACGTGGCCGACACGGATGCGAGGTGGTCCGCGTACGCGCGACGATCGAAAGGCGGGGGCGACGGTAGTGATCCGGCCATGTGCAGTATCCAAATCGGTCAAGCACGGAGCAACGCGGCGCGTCGGCCGGGCGACATGCCAGTCACAACCGCGCAGAAATCGCCGCGTAAGGGAGCATAGACCATCCCAATCCCCTGATAAGGGTGCTCCGAGAGGATTTTGCGGTGGATGATCGTTTTTCTGGCGGTGAAGCGGGGACTTCGGGGGCAATGAAGGCGTGAAGAGCGCGCGGGAACGTTCCGGGAAGGGGCTCGGCGGCCCTCGCGACCACCCGTTTCAAGCGGTCGGGCGAGCGCGTCCCCGCCGCGGAGCGGCGTTCGGCGATCGGTCGGTGCGTCAGGCCGCGGCGGGCGGGGCGCGGGCCTCCAGGACGATCATGGCCCGGTACAGCCAGTCCAGACGGAAGTTCGTCTTTGCGAAGCGCAGACACACCCGGCGCGCCGTGCGCACCATGTGCGCCGTGGCGCGCATCACGTATCGAATGACCGGACGGATGCCGTGCCGGCGCGCGCTCTTCGGCAGCGCCCCGTACTGCACCGCGCGCAGCAACACCTGCGCGATCTGGCCCAGCGCGTAGAACGCCTGGTTCGCGCGGTAGCCCCGGCACGGCGGGTGGTGCAGGTCCATGTCCCGCAGCGGACCCTTGAAGGCGTTCTCCTGCCCTTGCTTGCCCCGGTGCCGCAGCACCAGCTCCTTGAGCGGCAGGTCGTCGCGCGACACCAGCATCACCGCGCGCCGCGGAACCAGTAGCATCTGCCCGTTCTCCGTCCGCCGCCGCACCACCACGTAGTGCTGCTCCGCGTCCCAGCCGCGCGGGCGATGCGTCGCGAAGATCGCCTCCTCCTCCATGCCGAGGTCCGTCCACGCGGCGTCGGGAAGCCCCTCGATCTGCTCCAGAACCGGCGCGCGCCAGACGTCGTTCGTCACGCTGATCGAGTAGTCCCAGCCGCGCGCCGCGCACAGCCGAACCAGCTCGCCCTTGTAGTACGCGTTGTCCGCCCGCAGCCACACCGGCGTCCCCGCCGGCACCGTCCCCGCCGTCCACTCCAGCAGCTTGCGCCAGTTCAGCGTCACCCGGCCGCCGCCCGGCTGCAGCTGGCCCGCCGTCCACAGCCCGCCCGCGAACGCCGCGTGCAGCCAGTAGCCCCGCTCGCCGTCGTAGTTCCTGCGCGTCCGCTCGAACAGCGCGCCGTCCACCTCGATGCCGGTCGCGTCGATGAACACCGGCACGTGGCCCCGCGTCGCAAGCTCGTGCTCCACGATCGCCGGCGCCACCCGCTCCGCGAACCGGACCGCCGCCCGCCACAGTCCCTTCACGTCCGCCGTCCCGACCCGCGACAGCCATTCCCCCGCCCGGCGCGCCTCCGGCACCTCCCGCAGCCCCAGCAGAACCCGCGCCACGCCGTCCGCCCGCAGCGCGTCCAGGTCCGACAGCGCCCCGTGCCCCCGGCACAGCGACGCGATCATCGCCCACAGCGTCTCCGCGTCCGATGCGCCACGGTCCCGGACCTTCACCGACACCGCCTCCTCCAACAACTCGAACAGCCCGAACTCGCGCGCCGTCCGCGCCAGGATCGACGCCCCGCCGAACCCCGTCAGGTCCAGGTCCGTGAACTCGAACTCCACCTTCGGCGGCCGGATCTTGCGCTTCTTCAAAACTTCACCCGTCAAGTGAATCGCCGAAAAACCTATTTTCTCACGCAAGCCCTGTCCCCGCCGACCTTTCCGGCGAATGCGTCAGATCGTTATCAGGGAATCAAGGATAGACCAAAGACACGTTCCGGCGCGCGCGAGTTCATGGTATACATACGTTTAATCAACTGGGTAAGGGAGACGCAATGGAGGCTTATGCCTACGCCAAGCCGACGTCGTTGGACGAAGCAGTTTCGGTTCTCGCCGCGCATGCGAAAGAAGGCAGGCGGACACAGATTCTGGCCGGTGGCACGGATGTGCTCGTGCAGATGCGGTCAGTAGACCGCGAGCCGCGTACGCTGGTCGATGTCAAGCACATCGCTGATACGAACAGGCTCGAAATCGGCTCGGAAACGGTATTCATCGGTGCGGCCATCCCTTCGGCCCTGCTGAACGAAAACGAGGAACTGAAAGCCCTGCTCCCGGGACTGATCGAAGCAGCCGACCTGATCGGCTCGACCCAGATCCAGGGCCGCGCGTCGATCGGCGGCAACCTTTGCAACTCGTCTCCCGCAGGGGACACCATTCCGGCCATCATCGCCGCTTCCGGCGTCTGCGTCATAGCGGGTTCGGGAGGCACGCGACGCGTAGCCTGCGAGGACTTTGTCACCGGCGTCGGGACCAATGTCCTCGGGGCGGACGAACTGTTGGTCGGCCTTGAGTTCCCGACGCCCAAAGGGCGCACGGCGGACGGCTACCTGCGTTTCATCCCGCGCACGGAAATGGACATCGCCGTCGCCGGTGCGGGCGTCGCCCTGACGCTCGACGATGGCGGCACATGCACGGCCGCGCGGGTCGCCATTGGAGCGGTCGCGCCGACGGCGCTGCTGGTTCCCGCGGCCGGGGAGGCGCTGATTGGGACCAGCGTGGACGACGAAGCCCTCGCGGCCGCCGGGGCGGCTTGCACTGCCGCGTCGTCGCCGATCACGGACAAGCGCGGAACCATCGAGTATCGACAGAAGGTGGTTGCCGTGCTGTGTCGACGGGCGGGGGCAAACGCCAGGGACCGGGCGCTCGCGCGCTAGTGCGCGAAGCCCGGCAGATCACCAGAACAGTGCATATGAAAACAAGGTATGAGAACACGCTATGAGTAAGGTACATGTCGTCACGAGCGTTAATGGCGAATCCCGGGAGATGTTGTGCGAGCCGCAACAGTCGTTGCTCGAGGTGCTGCGAGACGAACTGGGTATGACGGGAACCAAGGAAGGATGCGCGACCGGAGACTGCGGCGCGTGTTCGGTGATGTTGAACGGACGCCTCGTGTGTTCCTGCCTGACGCTGGGCGTCGAGGCGGAGGGTGCCGACATCACGACGATCGAGGGCATAGCCGAGGGCTCCCAACTGCATCCGGTGCAGCGCAAGTTCCTGGAACACGCCGCATTGCAGTGCGGAATCTGTACGCCGGGATTCATCGTGGCGACGAAGGCGCTGCTGGACAGGAACCCGAACCCCGACGAGACGACGATTCGTTACTGGCTGGCTGGCAACCTTTGCCGATGCACCGGCTACGACAAGATCATTCGAGCGGTACAGGACGCCGCAGCCGAATTGGCCCACGAAGCCTGAGGGAGAACTTGAGTGGCTGAAGCACGAGACTATAGAGCGATTGGTACCCGACCCGTCCGGCCGGATGGGGTGGACAAGGTCACCGGCCGCGCCAACTTCGGCGCGGATCTGAACCTGCCGAACATGATCCACGGCAAGGTGTTGCGCAGCCCGCACGCCCATGCGCGCATCAAGAACATCGATGCCAGCCGGGCGCTGCAGATGCCGGGTGTCTACGCGGTCGTATCCGGCGCGGACTTTCCCGCCGGCGCCGAGGGTGAGATCTCCGGCGAAGGCGGCGGGACGGTTTCAGACCTGGCGAAGAACGTCATGGCCCGCGACAAGGTCCTTTATCACGGACATGCCGTGGCGGCGGTCGCCGCGCAGACGGCGTTCCTGGCGGAAAGCGCGCTGGAACTGATCGACGTGGACTATGAGGTCTTGCCGGCTGTGCTCGACGTCGATGCCGCCATGGCGGCCGGCGCGCCGCTGGTAGACGAGAACCAGCGGACTCGCGGCGGGGACGGCGATGCGCCCAGCAACATCGCGGCGATCACGAAATTCGAGCGCGGCGACCCGAAAGCCGGGTTCGCGGAGGCCGATGTCGTGGTCGAAGGCGACTACCGCGTGCCCACGGCCCACCAGGGCTATATCGAGCCCCATGCCTGCACCGCGTCCCTGGACGAACAGGGCAGGGCCACGGTCTGGTGCTGCACCCAGGGCCACTTTGACGTGCGGTCGATGACGGCCGGCGTGCTCGGCAAGAGCGTGGGCGAGATCAAGGTCACGCCGTCGGAAATCGGTGGTGGTTTCGGGGGCAAGACGGTCATCTACCTCGAGCCCGTGGCCGTCAAGCTGTCTGAACTGACCGGTCGTCCGGTCAAGATGGTGATGTCTCGCGAAGAGGTGTTCAGGGCGACGGGGCCGACCTCCGCGTCGCACTGCCGAATCAAGGTCGGCGCCAGGCGCGACGGCACGATCACCGCCGCCACGGCTTGGCTCGCGTACGAAGCGGGCGCATTTGCGGGCGCTCCGGTGGGTCCGGGGTCCATGTCCGTTTTCGCTCCCTACGATCTCGAGAACTTCCGCATCGAGGGATTCGATGTGCTGGTCAACAAGCCCAAGGTGGCCGCGTATCGCGCGCCCGGTGCACCGCAGTCGATGCATGCCATGGAATCGGCCCTCGATGAAGTCGCGCGGAAGATCGGCATGGATCCGATCGATCTCCGGCTGAAAAACTGCGCCGACGAGGGCACACACGCGCCCTACGGGCCCATTTTTCCGCCCATCGGCATCAAGAAGTGCCTCGAGGCGGCGAAAGTGCATCCGAACTACACGACGCCGAAAGCCGAAGGTACCGGCCGCGGCATCGCTGCGGGATTCTGGTTCAACATCGGCATGCAGTCGAGCGCCGAAGTCAGGCTGTCGGAAGACGGCACGGCGACGGTGATGGAAGGCAGTCCGGACATCGGTGGCTCGCGGGCATCCATGTGCCTGATGGCGGCGGAAACGCTCGGCGTGCCGTACGATGTCGTGCGCGCCCATGTGGGCGATACCGAATCTACCGGTTTCTGCAACGTCACCGGCGGCAGCCGAACGACGTTCGCCACCGGTCTCGCGGTGGTGCGCGCCTGCGAGGACATCATTGCCGAGTGCAAGCAGCGTGCGGCGGCGACCTGGGATATCGACGCGGACCAGGTGGACTGGACCGATGGTCAGGCAATTCCGAAGCCCGGCGTCAACATCGATGTCGATCCCCTGAGCATGGCCGACATCGCGGGCAACGCGGGCCGGACGGGCGGTCCGATTCTCGGCCGGGCAAGCGTGAACGCGCAGGGCGCGGGAGCGGCCTTTTCGGTGAACTTCGCCGACGTGACGGTTGATCGGGAGACGGGGAAGGTGGACGTCCTCAGCTTCACCGCGATCCAGGACGCCGGGACGGCGATCCATCCCGCCTACGTGGAAGGCCAGATGCAGGGCGGCGCCGTGCAGGGCCTCGGCTGGGCGCTGAACGAGGAGTACATCTACGACGACAACGGCGTCATGGAGAACGCCGGATTCCTTGATTACCGTGTTCCCGTGGCGTCGGACATGCCGATGATCGATACGCAGATCATCGAGGTGCCGAATCCCTCGCACCCCTATGGCGTGCGGGGTGTCGGCGAAACGCCTATCGTGGCGCCCCTTGCGGTGGCGTCCAACGCGGTGAGCGATGCGCTGGGATTCCGACTCAGCGATCTGCCGCTGTCGCCGCCGAACGTGCTGGCGGCAATCGATGCGCACGAGGACGCTTGAGGAAGGCTCAAGGGCGGCCAAGGCTAAGCGCGCTGGTGCCTGCCCGCGCGCACCGCTTTTGACTAGGCTGGACAGCGATGGCTAGAGTCGTTTTTCCCGACCACCTGCTGCAGCACACGGGCGGAACCCGGGAGATCGAGGTCAATGCCTCGAACTATCGTGGCGTGGTGCGTGCCGTGGACAGGCAGTGGCCGGGCATCGAAGAAGTGTTGATGAAATCGGCCGTCGCCATCGATGGCCAGATCTACCAGGACGCGTGGCTCGAGCCGATACGGGAAGACAGCGAGATCTTCTTCATGCAGCGCATCGAGGGCGGCTAAGGCGACATGCCCAAGCTGGTCAACCTCGGGTCGCTGTGCATCGACAACGTCTACAGCGTACCGAACATCACGGCTCCGGGAGAGACCGTCGCCAGCCTGGAATACGCCGTATACGCTGGCGGCAAGGGACTCAACCAGTCGCTTGCCGCCGCAAAGGCGGGTGGGCGAGTTGTTCATGTGGGCTGCGTTGGCGCCGATGGCCGTTGGCTCAAGGAGCAGTTGTCCGAATCTGGTGTCGATGTCGGCGCCGTGCGCGAGACAGACACCCCGTCGGGTCATGCGGTGATTCAGGTCAACCCTTCGGGGGAAAACGCGATCGTCATTTCGGGAGGTGCCAACCGAACCCTCAGCGACACCGATATCGACGTCGCATTCGAGCTATGCGATGCGGATGATTGGCTACTCTTGCAAAATGAAATCAACAAGATGGAAGAGATACTTGAGAGATCTTCCGATGCAGTCCCGAAGCTTGCACTGAACCTCGCGCCGGTCGATGACCGGATCCACGGCTACGACCTGAGCGCGGTTGATCTGCTGGTCGTCAATGAAGTCGAAGCCCAGGCGTTGTCTGGCGAGCCGAGTGTCGAAGACGCATTTGAGACGTTGCGCGCGCGCTATCCGGCGTGCGATGTCGTAGTCACCCAGGGTCGCGCGGGTCTGCGTTACGGTCGGGGCGACGACAGTCTGGCGCTCGGAGCATTCGCCGTGGAGGCGGTGGACGAGACCGGCGCCGGCGATGCCTTCGTCGGCTACCTCATGGCAGGCTTGCTTGAAGGAAGAAGTACTCGAGAGGCGTTGATCGCGGGCTCCGCAGCGGGTGCCCTGGCTACCACACGGGCGGGCGCAGCCAGTTCCATTCCAGGCCGGGATGAAGTGGCATCGCTGATTGGGAGCTCTGGCCCGTCAGCATTGTAGATGCGACTGTCCGACGAGTTTTTGGGGGTGGTGAGGCGCGAATCGTCGAGTCCGCACAGACCAAGCAGCTTGATCGCATTGATCGCAAGACCGCTTCGGTGGTCGTTCGCTTGCTGCGAAACTGCGCGGTCTTTCAGTTTCACGACACATCCGACACCTCGAAATTCAAACAGGCTTGGGATGTCTCGGACAACAACACCCTGCGGTCGCATGGGGGCAATCTGGCCGCGGTCCTGTATCGGTTGGAGCATGAAGACATCAGGCGGTTCGAACAAGTTTGCCGTCATATCAGCCGCATTCTGCCTGTTTTTGATCGCTTTCAGATCGAAGAGAGATACGGAAAAGTCATCCTGCGGTGGAAGCTCAAGGGCACGGACGAAACTCTCGGAGCACACCTGACGTCCGATGGTTCCTTACGGTTTTTTGCACTTGTCACGTTGCTGAACTTGCCATCGGAAATGCTCCCGGATGTCATCCTGTTGGATGAGCCGGAACTCGGCTTGCACCCTACCGCCATCGCGCTGGTCGCCGATATGATCAAGTCGCTCGCGACTGAAAGGCAGGTGATCATCGCGACGCAATCGCCGTTGCTCGTTGACGCGTTTGATCTAGATGAGATCGTCGTATTGGAACTTCGCGACAGACGAACGGAGTTCCACCGACTCGACGCGGACCAGTACCAGATTTGGCTCGATGATTTCAGTACAGGCGAGCTGTGGCAGAAGAACCTCATCGGCGGGCGCCCATGATTCGGCTCGCCGTATCGGTAGAGGGCCAAACAGAGGAGGAATTCGTCAAGACAGTGCTCTTGGATCATTTACGATCAATGGCCATTGAAATCCAGCCAATCCGGATAGGACGTGCGCGCAATAAACACAAAGGCGGTGGCAACGTCACGATAGACGGATTGGCATCCGACATGGCGAGCCTTTACGGGTCCTTCGACGCGGTAACTTCGCTGGTTGACTTCTACGGATTCCGGGACAAAGGCGGTAGAAACGTATTGGATCTGGAGACCCATCTGCGTGTCGAGGTCGGCAACAGGATCGGTGGCAGTTGGAACGAAACAAGAGTGTTCCCATACGTTCAACAGTACGAGTTCGAGGGCTTGTTGTTTGCGGATGTCGAGGCTTTCAGCGGATTAATTGACGCTCCCGACGACTCCGTCGGGGCGTTGAGGAGAATACGCAGCCAATTCCCGACGCCGGAGGACATCAACGACGACCCCAAGCAGGCGCATTGTCGGTGCCATCCCAAGATACCGGAAAGCCGTTCACGGCCCCCAAGTCGCGGAGACAATGGGATTGGAGACAATACGGTCCGAATGCCCGCGATTCAGAAAGTCGGTATCACGCTTGGAGTCACTTTCAGGCTGACTGGAACCGCGCTGAGCCGGCTGCACATTAACCGGCGCTACTCAAACCGCAGGCCCGTCACTTCCGATAGTTCGGCCAATGCCTGATCTTCGTTCAACACCTTAATCGTATGCATTCCCATCGCGCGGGCAGGTTTGAGGTTGATGCCGAGGTCGTCGAGAAACACCGTTCGGCATGGCTCGACGCCCAGGCGTTCGCAGGCGATGCGGTAGATCGCCGGGTCCGGTTTACGGACTCCCTCGACGCTGGATTCAACGACGACTTCGAACAGCGACATGGCATTTTCGATGAGCGTTGCGCGGTTCGGATCCTCCGCGGCCGGCGGGCTCTCGCTGGTGGGTTTCATGTTGTTCGTGATGGCGCCGACTCGAAAGTGCGCTTTGCAACTCCGCAGGGCTTCGATCATTCGTGGTCGAGGCGCACCGCTCAGGATTTCAAGCACACGCTTGCCGTTCACCGGATGGCCGAGCGCCGCGGTCTCGGCGCGGAACAGGTCATCGAACGCGTCGACATCGACCTGGTTCGACTCGAATTGCGCCCAAGCATTGGTTTCCGGGTTTGTTGCGTTGACGCCGCGAATGAAGTCGCGAGGGAGACCGTTCGCCGCTTCAAACCGATTGAAGGCCTCAAATGGGCTGGCGGTCAGTACGCCGCCTATATCCCACAGAACCGCTTCGATGCCTGGGCGCACAGATCTCGTAGTCATGTAGCTTGTCCGCGCGAGCCCCCGGTTTGCCGCGCGTGACCTTATCATAGGGTGTTGACTCTCGACGCCGAGAGTCGGACGGAAACCCGGTCGCAATCGAGGACAATGCAGCATGGACATACAGGACGGCGTGGCGATCGTCACCGGCTCTTCTTCCGGCGTGGGCGCGGCCTGCGCGCGCCAACTCGCGGAGAGGGGGTGCCATGTGGTCATCAACTTCGCCCACAACGAGGAGGGGGCGAGAGAGACGCAGGCGGCGTGCGAAGCCCTCGGGGTCGAGACCACCGTGGTGCAGGCGGATGTTTCCGATGACGATGGATGTCGAGCGCTGGCACAGGCGGCACTCGACAGGTGGGGGCGCATAGACGCGCTCGTAAACAACGCGGGCACCACGAAATTCAATGCCCACGGTGATCTCGAGGGGCTGACGAAGGAAGACTTCCTGCACATCTACGCGGTCAACACCGTCGGGGCGTACCAGGCGACGCGGGCGGTCGTGCCCGCGATGCGCAGGGGCGGCGGTGGCAGCATCGTCAACGTCTCGTCCACCGCGGGCGTGACCGGCGGAGGCAGTTCGGTTGCGTACGCCGCATCCAAGGGTGCGTTGATTACCATGACACGCTCGCTCGCTCGCGTGCTCGGCCCCGAAATCCGCATGAACACCGTGTGCCCGGGGTTCATTCAGGGCCCCTGGCTAAGACGCGGCATGGGCGACGAACGCTACGCCGCGGCGAAGGCGTCCCTGGAGGCGAGCGCACCACTCGGGCTCACGGCGACCGCTGACACGGTGGCTGAAGTAATTCTCTACTTCATCGAAGGTGCCGATATCGTCACTGGCGAGACGTTGATCCTCGACGGTGGCACGCACCTCGCGCAGACGCCGCTGGTGCGTAAAGAATGAGGGCTCAGCCGTCGCGTAGGCGTTCGGGCAAGCCGGTCGCGCGTGCAGTGGTCCGGTGGAGAGCGGCTGCGATGGTATCTTCGTCGGCGCACACGGTGACCTTGTTGCGGGCGCGCGTGACCGCCGTGTAGAGCAACTCTCGCGTGTTTACGCGGGACTCAGGATCGCCTGGGACGAAAACCACTTCGTCGTATTCGGACCCTTGAGCGCGATGCACGGTGAGGGCGAAAAAGCTCTCGTGTTCCGGTAGACGGGAAGGCGAGACGAGATGCCGGGCATCATCTTCAACTTGGCCCGTGAGGTCGGGAAACCACACCCGGCGACGCCCTTGGCTGTCGAGAGTCACCACGCCGGTGTCGCCGTTGGACAGTCCCGTCGCCCGATCGTTGCGCGTCACGATGATCGGGCGTCCGGGATAGAACTCGTCGTTCGCGGGAATACACCCCGTGTCTCGCAGGCGCCGTTCCACGAGGCGATTGAATCGGTTTGCGCCGAACGGTCCGCGCCGATGGGCGCAGAGGACGCGGCGGGCGGGGAACGCGTCCCCGACGCAGGAATCCTCGATGTGCGCCGCCCATTCCGCAGCCGTTTCGCGCGCGAAACGGTCGAATGCGGCCTCGTCGGCCATGTGTTCCATGTGCGTGTCGGGACTGTCCTTGAGGACCGCGATGGCACCGGGTGCATCGCCTCGGCCGATGGCGCTGGCGAGACGCCCGATGCCGCTGGCCGGACCGAAGCGATGGCTCTTCGTCAGCCGCACGATGCATGGCGCCAGCGGCGAGTCTTCGCTATCGGATGTGGCGCAGAGATCGCTGAACACCGAGCCCGGCTCTACCGAGGATAGCTGTCCGGCGTCGCCGAGCAGAATCAATCGGGTACCCTCCCTGAGGCTGTCAAGAAGCCGGGCCATCAGGGGCATGTCGACCATCGAACATTCGTCCACGATAAGCACATCGACAAGCGTGTCGGTCCTGTTCAACAGTCGGTGAAGCGTGCTGGCGACCGGGGTGAAATCGCGCAGCACGGGCACCTTGTCGGCCAGCGCTCTTGCCTGGAACTGTGTCCTCACGGACTCCTGCAGGCGCGCCGCCGCCTTGCCTGTCGGGGCGGCCAGCGCGATGCGGCGCGGCTCGGTCAATCCAAAGTCCGCCAGGAGCGCGATGAGCCCTGCGGCGAGGGTAGTCTTGCCCGTGCCGGGACCCCCGGTAACCACGCATAGCCGGCGGGAGACCGCGATCTTCGCCGCGGCAATGGCAGTTTCGGATTCCTCAAGGAGCACCTCGCGCATCCAGCGTGCGACATCACTGCCAGGTGTGGTGGCGTCCCGCGCCAATTCGCACATCCTTTGGGCAAGCCGCGATTCCGCCGCGAACATCCGGTAGAGATACAGATTGTCGCCATCGAGGACCAGGGGACGCTTGGCCTCGAGCGCTTCGCCGCAAGCGACCACCGGACTGCCGGACAGCGCAACTTTCAGATCCGCGAACGCCGGCAGGCGCGCTTCCCGAATGTGGTCGGGCAGGTCGGTGCCGACATGCCCCGCCTCCATCGAAGACCATTCCAGAATCTCGATGATCGGTCTGTCAGCGCACCGGTCCAGGGGCAGGCAGGCGTGTCCGCCTCGATGCATCGCGCTGGTGACGGCACCCGCGAGGCACGTGGCCGGGGCTGCGCCAAGTTCGGCGAGCAGTCGCGCGAAGTAACGGTCGATGTCCGCCATGGCGCGGACTTCGCAGAGGTCGCTGATCGGGAAGTCCTGGTTCATTCCGCCGAGCCCGAAAAGCAGGCGTCGATCGCTTCGATGCAATCGCGGGTCGGCGCGTCATGGTAGACGCCGTTGCCGGGCAGGTCCGGCGACATGCCGCGCACGAAGAGATAGAAGACGCCGCCGACGTGCCGCGCGTAGTCATAGTCCGGCAATCGCAGCCGCAGGAAGCGATGCAGCGCGGTGACGTAGAACAGGTACTGCATGGAATAGCCCGCGGAACGCATGGCGGCGCTCACCGCGGGTCTCGAGTAGGCCTGGATGTTCTCGCCGAGCCAGTTCGACTTGTAGTCCATGAGGTACCAGCGCTCCCCGTGTCGCGCGACGACGTCGATGAACCCGTGCAGGAAGCCGTCGATACGGCTTCGGCTCGCCGGGAGCCCGTGGTCGTAGCCGTGGTCGGCAAAACACCGGCCGAGACTTGCGCGGTCAAGTCCTTCGAGGGGGAGGTGAAACTCCATTTCCGCGATGGGTTGGCGCACATCGCCGAGGCGGAAGACGCTCTCGTCGGCCGGGCCCCTGAGGGGGGCGCCGAACGTGTTCTCGACGATCTTCCGGGCGACCGGTTCCCACTTGGCGTCGATACGGTGCCTGGCGAGAGCGTCGCGGCAGATTTCCTCGCGGTCGGCGCCGGGAACGACGCTCCTCTCGAAGATGTCATGCAGGCAAATGCCGGCGCGGAAGCCGCTCGGAAAGGTGAACGCGTCGAGCGTGTCTTCGCTCTTTGGCCGGGGTGGCGGTTTCTCGACGGGGGATTCGGGCTGCTCCTCATCCGCGCCGGCAGGGGGCTCCTGGTCGTGATCCGGCTCGTCGATCTCCTCGTGCTCCTCCGATGTGACGGCCGCGCCCATCTCGGATGCGAGAGCGGAGAAGCTGGTCCGTTGGCGGATGCGCCGAAGCTCACGGTCGAGATCGCGGGCGGCGAGGGGTTCGAGCCCGGGAAGCTTCAGGTTCTCGTCCACGCGCCGGGGAACCGAGGCGGCGCCACCCAACACGGCTGTGGCGACAGTTTCGGACGCTCCGTTCGCGAACCGCTTGACCTCCGCGAGCCATTCCTGGCCGCTCAGCCGCCGGACATGCGCGGCGTTGGCGTCCAGTTGCGCTTTGAGCGTGCTGTCGGCCAGCGACTCGGGACGATGAATGAGCCACGCGAGCGGCGAATTCTGGCTGTCGTTTGCGCGCGCCCACGTTACCACGCAACGGTATTTCGCCCGGGTAAGCGCCACATACATGAGACGCAACTCATCCGCCTGGTCTTCGATCCACTCCTGAGCGTATGCGTCGCTCGAGGGATTCAGATCGAGAATCTCGGCAAATTCGCCGCCCAACTCGTGGTACTCCGCTGTTTTCTGTCTTCTCCGTTGGCGCCTGTACCAGGCGAACGGGCAGAAAACGACCGGAAACTCCAGCCCCTTGCTGCGGTGGATGGTGACGATTTTCACCAGGTGCTCATCGCTTTCCAGGCGAAGCTGCGCGCCTTCGTCGGCGGGATCCGGGTGCGCCAGGGCGCGGGTGAGCCATTCGACGAGCCCCTGCGGCGACAGCCGTGCGTCGGCCTCGGCCTCATGCATCAACTCCGTTAGATGCAGCACGTTCGTCAGGCGGCGCGCGCCATGGGGATATTCGAGCAGGCGGGCGGCGCAATTCGTATCTTTCGCGAACAGCAGCCTTCGAACGAGGGTCGCGACGCCCCGTTCGCTCCACGTCCTGCGCCAGTCTTGCGCCCGCATGGTCCAGCGGGACCAGGTGTCGTCGTCGTCCTGGAGTTCTGCGAGATCCGACATGGTCAGGCCGAACAGATCGGTCGCCAGCGCGCCGCGCAACAGCGATGCGAAGTTGTACTCGGCCGGATCGGCCGCCACTGCGCGCAGGAGGTGCTTCAGCTCGGTGGCTTCGAGCGTCTCGAATACGCTGTCTATTCCCATCTCGACGCTCTGAACGCCGCGTTCCCGCAGTTTGCCCGCGATGTTGCGGCCCTGTTCGCCGGTACGAACGAGGACGGCAATATCCCCGCCGACGAGGACTTGCGACGTGCCGTTCGACCTGATGCCCGCCTTGCCCTCCCGGGCCAAATCGAGCAACTGGGCTATTTCGTCGGCCGCATGATCGGCGGCTACGTCGACCAGTTGGCCCTTGTTCCAACTCTTCCCTTCTTCCGTTCCGGGGAAGAGCCGCAACTGGAAGGGCTTGGGGTCCACTGCCTGTCCACGGGTCCGCAAGCCATCGGAGTGGCGCGTAGCGGCTTGCACTTCTTCGAACTGGATCTTCTCCGGGCGCAGGAAGGGATTGCCGCGCTTGAACAACGCGTTTACGGCCGCAACGAGCGCGGGACTGGATCGGTAGTTGCGCGTGAGTGAGAGCTTGCGCATGCCGCGCCTGTGGGCCGTCGCGTTCAGGTAGGCGAAGACATCCGCGCCCCGGAAGCGGTAGATGGACTGCTTGGGATCGCCGACGATCATGAGACCGCCCTTCGGGGGGGCTGCTGGGGGCGCCGCGGCGGCAGGAGTGTCCCTTGGCGGATAGATCTTCTCGAAGATGCCGGCCTGCAAGCGGTCTGTATCCTGGAATTCGTCTATCAGGGCTACCGGGTACCGCCCGCGGAGGCGTTCGGCGAGGGCCGCGCCCGTTGCGCCCGAGAGGGCATGATCGAGTTCCGTGAGGAGGGCGTTGAAGCTCAGGCGGCGATGCTTCCAGGTGTCGTGCCGCAGGGACTTTCTTGCGTACTCGAGAAGGCGCTGTCGACGATCGGGCAGCCACAGCTCGCGCATCTTCCCGGCGTTGGCGCCCAATGCTTCGAAGTGATCGTAGAGGGAGATGGCAGGCAATTCCTGCGGCGGCCGCTTGCTCAGTTTGCCGGCGAGCGCTTGCCGGCCGAAGTAGCCGGCGTTGACGAGCGGAAGCAGGTCGGGGTCGTTGGCGTCGAATGCGGCCAAGACCTCCTCCAGGCGTTCCGTGTTCTGGTTCTTGTTCCAGCGCAGTGTTGCCAGGGCCTCGAGGAAGCCCTCCCGTTGCTCCGGGTCGCCCCAGGCCTCGCGCGCGGCTTGGAATGCCTCGAGGCGCGCGGCGCTGGCTGAGGCGTACCCATCGGCGAAGTCGGCAACGCCACGAATCACGCTCGGCTTGGCGTGATGCCCGCCGACCCACTCGCCAAGCGCATCCAGGGAGAATTTATCGCTCTGCGCCACATGCAGGAGCGGAATGGGTTCGGGGGCGATATGCTGCCGCCAGAAGTCCCGCGTGGCGGCGGCAACCTCGGCCCTGTCGTCGCCGCTGACGCCGAAACCGAAAGGAATGCGGGCATCGAAGGCGAACTCGGTCAACGCCCGCTGGCAGAAGCCGTGGATGGTCATGACATTGGCGCGGTCGAAGTCGCGAATGGCGGCGCCGAGTCTTGATTCGATCACGTCCAAGCCGATTCGTTTTGCGCGCCATCGACGAACAAGATCCTCCGCCTGTCCGTCTCCCTCGTCGCCGCCGCGGACGACTTCGAGCGCATCGCGCATGGCGCTCCGAACGCGCGTCCGCAATTCACCGGTGGCCGCGACGGTGAAGGTGACGATCAGCAGGTCGTCGATGCGCCACCCGGACTCGACGATCAGGCGCGCGACCAGCGTGGTCAGCGCATAGGTCTTGCCCGTGCCCGCGCTCGCCTCGACTAGCAGGTCGCCGTCGAGCGGCGCGTCGAGCGGCCGAGTTTGCGCCGGTGCCCTCATTGCATCGCCTCTACCAGTGGTTCAAGCAGGTCTCCCGCCAACGAGCGGAACGCTTCGGTGATAGGCGGGTCGGCGAAGACCATTCGGTGGTAGTCGTCTTTGCCGTCGTCATAGGACTGATTCCAGGCGGCTTCCGCTCCCGAAGGCTTTGTCACCCACGTCAAAGACGTGTGCGGGAAGAAAGGCAGAGGTGCGCGCTGGCCCTCTGTCCACGTCTTGAGCCAGCGGCGCAGATGGGATCGCGACTGTTCTGGCGTGGGACCGTTCATGATGAGGGGCGCATTGGTCTTGCTCCCGAGCAGGTAGGCGGTGATGCGGCGCTCGACGGCACAAGTCAACGCCAACAGGCGCAGCCAGGCATCCACCTTGTCCTTTGCGCGTATGTCGCCGACCCGCCACCAAAGGAGTTCGCTCCTTTCCCGGTGGAACCGCCCAACCGTGCCGACAATGCGGAAGCCATCGACTGCGATGTCCACAGCGGTTTCCTCGCAATGCGACTTGTACGGTTCCAGCGCGGCGGCGAGAGCGGCGACTTCCTTCGCCGTCTCGCGATACTGGATGCGGCCCAGGTTGTCCGGAGGTAGCTGTCCGGTGGCCGCCAGCAGCACGTGATCACTGATTGCCCCGTTCTGTTGCCGTTGGAACAGATCGGTTTTCAGTTGCCACGCTTCCAGATGGTTCAACTCGAACGGCTCGTCGTCGCCCATCTCGTCGTCGTACACGTCGAGGTACAGGCCGAGACGGTTGCGCAGGAAATACTTCGTGGGGCTCGCGGAGAAGCGGACAAGTTCGTCAAGCGAAATCTCGTTGCCTGGCGTTGCGGGCACCGAAGGCAGGTCGATGGCGAAACGCGTCGGCGGTTGGGGAATACGTTCGACGGCACGGGCGGCTTGTTCCATCGCTTGCGAGTAGCTGAACAGATGCCGGTCCTCCGACGTGAAGTACCGGCGGCTGAATGGCTGCAGCGGGTGCCGCGTCTCCCACCCGTCGGCCGCCGGGAAGCGCTGGCGCAGGTAGTCGGTCAGTTCGCTCACCACCACGGAAGGCGGGATGGGCTTGTCCTCCATCAGGTCCCTGCCGGTGTAGCTCACGAGAAAACACCGCCGCGCCGCGAGCAGTGCCTCGAGGAAGGCGAATCGGTCTTCATCGCGCGCATCGCGGTCGCCGAGTTGTCGCGCATCGTCGCCGAAAAGGCGGTCTATGAAGTCGAATGCCGTGGGCGGCGGCCTGCGCGGGAATGCGCCGTCGTTCATGCCGATGAGGCAGACCACCTTGGCCGGGAACACCTGCCCCGTCGCCAGGCCGGCGACCGTCACGCCATCGGCCAGCCGGGGAACAGCGCGCGCCTCGACGCCGGCGTGACTCACCAGCGCGTCTCGCAGGACCTCGAACGGCACCGGGACCTCCGCGTCCGCGACAGCGCACTCGCTGACGAAGCCGTCGATCAGCCGCGCCACGGCGTCGATCTCGCGGGCGGACTCCGCATCGAAGTAGGGTTGGCGAACGAAAAAGCGACCGAGAACCTCGGCGTGCAAGCGTTGCGCCCAGTCGCCGGGCGTATGTGCATCGGCGATCCAGCCGTTCAACTCGCGGGCGAGGTCACAGTAGCGGACGAAGGATCCCAGGCGTGCGTAGTCGCCGGCCCCGGACTGGTAGCCGCGCCGGTCGAGGGGACAGGGCACTATGCCGTCAATGAGGGCGTCGTCATCCGGTATCGCATATGCGAGCAGGAGCCGGCGCAGGCCGTGGTGCCAGTTGTTGTGCGCGGGCGCAGCCACGTCGTCCGCGGTGCGATGCGCGGCGTCCATGCCCCAGCGGATGCCGGCGCGGCCCACCCAATCGCGAATGCGGGCGAGGTCGCCTTCGTCAAGGCCGAAACGGTGCCGCACGGACTCGGCCCGCAAGGGAGCGAGCAATTCGCTTGCCGTGTAGCGAGATCCCGCCAGCGCCAGGAGGTCGAGGAACGCGTTGATGGCCGTGCCCACCCTGGCGCGCTGCCTCCCGATGTTGAACTGAATCTTGTCGGCCGAGCCGAATACGGCTTCCACCACGGGTGCGTAGGCGTCCAGATCGGGTGTGAGCACGAGGACATCGGCGGGCTGGAAATCCTGATTGTCGTCGAACAGGCCAAGCAGGCGGTCGTGCAGTACTTCCACCTCGCGCGTCGCGGAGTGGCAGACGTGGATCTGCAGGGTCTCGTCCTGCCCGATTCGCGGTGCCGAGTCTGCCGTTGCGGTGCGCGCCTCGGTTGCCGACCTGCCGGATAGGATGTCCCGTTGCACTTCTCCCAGGCATGTTCCCGAGACCTTGGCATGGGTTTGCCGGCCCGGCTCCAACGCCAGCTTCTCGGCGAGGAGCGTTTGCATGTCGCGCCCCAGGCGGCCCCAGACCGCAACGAGTTCGTTTCGCTCGTCACCGGCATCGACAGGCGGGACGCCTGGTGCGCGGAGATCCCGGGAGGGGCTCAGCAGAAACAGATCGATATCCATGACCGCGCCGATGCGACGCAACAGTTCGAGATAGGAAGGGGAGAGCATGGCGATGCCGAACAGTCGCACCTTCGGGTGTCGTGACGCAGAGCCGCCTGAGCCGCTCGCCTGCTCGATTGCGCGACCATACGTGTCCACCGCGTCGACCCAGTGTGTCGCCGTGCCGATGTCGCGCACGAGTTCGTCCCAGAGGCGGACGTGCCACTCCGATGGATCGCCCTCGTTCCACTGCCCGTTCCGGAACACCAGGCAACGGTCGTAGGCGAGCGCGAGCTTGTCCGCCAATTCAAATCGTTTTCTGGGATCGCCATCCGCCAGGTAGCGTTGAATGGGGTCGTCGCCGGACCAGCGGCCGAGCAGACCAAATATTCTCCATCGCAGGGTGCCGGGTTCGAATGCCGACTCAATCGGAAGGTCCGGCACGGCTTCGCGCATCACAGACCAGGCGAACTCGGCGGGCAACTCGACCCGCAGGTGGGCGGCGATGCCGAGGCGCTTGGCCAACTCCAGGCGAAGCCACTCTCCCAGCAGACGGTGCGGCACGACTATGCGCTCGGCGTCGAGCGGTTCGGCGGGCTGATTGCGCATGTCGTCCGCCAGCCACTCGGCGAGGATTTCCATGCGGTTGGAGGCGTGTACGCGGATCATTCGTACAGGTCCCGCAGGGCTTGCGCCTGTTGCCTGAACTCCTCGCGCAGCGCGGCGGGTTCAAGCACCTCGACGGCGCTGCCGAAGCTGAGCAGCCACCAGCGCAGATCCGCAGTGTCCGGGACCGTCGCTTCGATCAACATCCGCCCGTCGTCCGTTTCGGTGATGTGCTGGTCTGCGGCCAGCCGGCTTTCGGTGAGGTGTACGGCGGTTCCGGAGTCGAGCAGGGCGCGCAGCCGGAGCTTGCCCGGGTTCACCGGATAGGAGAACCTGAGGTCCTCCCGTATGTGGCGGGAAAGGCGGAAACCGGGAGGGCGCCTTGCAGGGGCGTCCAGGAGTTCAGGCCGGCGCATGCGGTGAAGGACGTAGTGGCGAACGTCTTGGTAGCCCCACGCCGTGGCGGCCAGGTAGACGATACCTTCTCGAACCACCAGGCCCAAAGGGTTGATGACGATGCGCTGATACCGAGTCCGTTCTCTGCCCCGGTAGTCCAATTCGAGTTGCCGGTTCTCCATCAGTGCCGCGTAGACCGCCTCCCGCACATCGTCGGAAATATCCGGCGGCTTGAGGACCGGCCCGCGGCCGATGATCGCCACCTTTTCGATCCATCGCCCGAGCGCGGTTCCGTCGAGGGTCCCGGCGGCGTGCCTGAAGTACGGGTCGAGTTGACGCAGCGCCGATACCGGCATGATCGGCTTCAGGTATTCGGCGGCGAGCCGCAACGCGAAGGCGGTGGAGGCGCTCATGCTGGGAATCTGCGTCAGTGCGTGCCTGTCGATCCAGTACCAGTGATTGGCGCGGCCGCGGGTATCGGCAGTGATGGGGAATACGGCCGATAGCTGCTCCAGGCTGCGCTGAACGGTGCGCGCCGTCACGTCGTAGTCCGGATCCTTGTCCCGCAGTTCGTTCTGAATCTGGCTCGTGCTCTTGCTTTTCGGATACGCCGGGATGGTCGCGAGGATGGCCAGGTTGCGGAGGGTCGTATCAGTCGCTTTGCGCATCGGACCATTGTATGTCGCCACGTCATGGCGCGGATGGCGCATGTGATTAGCTTTGGGTCACGGATACCAGCGTTGGATTGAGCACAGCAGGTTCCCCAGCCGTCGCTTTTCTCCTCGTACAGAGGGATGGTAGCCAACAAACACCTTGGCAATTTCTGAGAGACCGCCCAACAGCGTCCTGTAGTTCTTGTGACGAAAACTGGTGCTTTGCATGACGATGATCTCCGGCTCAAGAATCCTTGCTTCCTTCAGCAGGAGATCTTCTTCGGCTTCGTGGTCAAGCTGTACGCGCTGCCAGTTGCCAATCAGGAGAAACTTGTAATAGTTCGTGAACGCAATGTATGAAAGCGGGTTTGGATGCGGTTGCCATTCGTTCAACAGTGCCTGAGGAACGAGGTCGTGACATGACTCGCTCAGCCACCGCTGCCACTCGGTGCGTTGGTCTTGTAAGAAATGCATCGTCGTCGTGCACGTTCCGGACATGTGGGGGTTGAGTTCGTTCAGACCGTTGGCATCTTCAATCCAGAATCGCCTTTCTTCGAACGACTGTACGGTGCCTGGATTGGGGTCGTATCCGATATCCATACCCACGATCAGGATCTTCCGCATCTCGCCGTAGCGCGAGCCGATATACGGGTAGGCCGCGAAATTCACATAAGGCCCCGTGACAATGCCGGAAGTCGCATCGATTTCCATGCGTCCAAACAACTCCTTGTGCGCCCCCGTCAGACTGGCCTTCAAATGTGTTGTCATTTCTTCTTTCCCATTCGTTGAGCTCGATCAAAACTCCCAAGCACGACTGACTGTACTCGCCGTGCCCGGTTGGCCAGTTCTTCGGCGTCACGGGCAGCCAAATCCGATTGTCGACTGGTGGTCCGGCTTCGCATCGCACTCGGCGTGCAGCATGCTCATCAAGTTAGCCGCATCGCGCAACTGCCCGAGCAATTCCGCCTTGCGTCGCACGACGGCGAAATCATCCGGCGTCAGGACCCGCAATGCAGCGAGGTCCATGTCCGCGGTGAAGAGCGAGGCATCGAAACGGCCTGTGACCTTGAAGGGTGGCCCATCACGACCCAGCAGGCGCGCCAGACTGCGGACGCTGCGCCGCACCGTCGCGATGTCACCGGTACAGAGATCAGCGGCCTTGGTCGCCGCTGCGGCGACGCCGGGGGAAGCGTCGAATTCGCGGGCAAGGCCGAACGCGTCGTCGGGCGTCGCCTCGATGCTGTGGCGAGCCAGTTGTCGCTCCCAGATTCTGGCTCGAATTCGTGGCGGCGGTTGGCGCATTTCAACAGCGTAGGTCACACGGCGAAGGATGGCGCTGTTCATGCGGTAGGTTTCGTTGGTTGTCCACAGAATCGGCGCTCGTGACTCTTCCAGCAGACGGTTCGAAAACACCTTGGATGAATTTCCGAAGTGCTGGCTGTGCGATCCCAGTTGAACGTGAAAGATGGGATGACCGTGCGAAAGCAGGTCATCCATCTCGTCGAAAAGCAATACCGTGTTGCGATCTTCGCCGAACAGGCATTGTGCCATCTGCAGTTCCTGAAGACGGACGCGGCGGGAAGGTTCGTGTCCATCCTCGTCACACTCGCCAATCCTCACGAGTTGCGCGCCTGCCCGATCTGTCAGCACTTGGCAAACTGTAGTCTTGCCAGTGCCAGGCGGCCCGTAAAACAGGATATTGACGCCCCGCGCGCCGCGTTCGAGGGCACCTTGCAATAGGTTCTCCACATCGCTGAGACTTCGGCCAAGATGATCGAAATCCGTCCATTGAAGTTCCGTGATCCGGGGTTTCGCCGAACAGCACGCGACGCACATCTGCCTGATCGTCAACGACCGATGTCAACCGCCGCAAGCGATGCGCCACCGAGATGCTCAGGTAATCGTCGACGAACACTAGGCCGTGCCGGATCAGGGGAGCGCCCTTGGACAAGCGAGACCTTGAACCGTTGACGGACAGACCGAGGATGATCGCGAGCAGCGGGTCTCTCAGATTCAGTCGACGGCGGCTAGAAATGTCGATGTCATCGGAAAACTTCTCCATCATGTCTGCGAACGCCGGGTGCGTCTCGCGGTAAAGCAGTGCCTCCAATATCTGGACATCTTCCGGTGACAGGCCCGCAGCCGCGCCGAGGTCTTGGAGACCCTGTGCGGTTGGATCGGGAGGCTCGGCATTCGTAGCATTTCGCTCCCTAGAGAAGAGTGTTCGCAATTCACGTGCGAACGCTGTCGCCAAGGGTCACGGCATATTCGTCCCCCCACGCGTCGAACAGCGCTTGCACGAGCTCTCGACCGCACAGTCGTAACGACGCGTCCTCGGTCTTCGGCTGTCCTGCCCAATCGATCAACCAACAGATCACCGCATCCTGTGATAGTTCCTTCGTCGCGTAACTGAACAGGTTCGGTCGATTGTTCACAGACCCATCCTCGCACTCAGAAACAGTCATAGTACTTGGTACGATCGAAACAACCTTGTCGGCATTCCGTTGGGAATGTGATCCCACGACGCCCGGCAGAAGGAATTGCTTTGCGGGCGGAAGTATGGTGGTTCTGGAAGATGCGGCGACGGCGCGCCACTTGTGAGATTTAGCGGGGTGAGTCGAATACCTCGTCAAGCGTGTCGGCGTCGAGCACGTTGTCGGCCCAGGTCTCCAGATCGTTTGCAGACGCCTGGCTTAGCCTTTCGGCGACTCCGGGCGACAGGAGACCGAACCGCCGCCGTAGCAGCCGTTCCAGCACCGCCCGCTCCCCTTCGACGCGACCTTGGCGTACGCCCTGCTGCATGCCCTGCTGGATTCCCTCCTGCATGCCCTGCTGGATACCCTCCTGCATGCCCTCCTGCATGCCCTCCTGGATGCCCTGCTGCATGCCTTGCTGGATGCCCTGCTGCATGCCTTGCTGCCTTGCCTCGTCGCGTGCCCTTTGAAATGCTCCTGCCATGATGCTGGTTTCCTCGGGATATTGCTGTTGATACCGCCGGAACTCATTGTCCGTGAGGCCGGCGTAGATGTCGATGAATTCGAGGTACTTTGCTCGCTTGCCGCCGTCCTGCTCTAGGGCGAGCAAGCCTTGGACTGCCTGTGCGTAGACCTCGACCTTGCTCCCTCCCGGCCTGCGCATGTTCGGCAGGTTTACCCGCGCTACCACGTTGTCGCTGTGCTGCCAGCGCTCGAAGGGTATCTCCTTGAGCTTGCAGGCCAGATAGTCGAAAGTCAGGTAGGCGCAACGCTCGGTGCCGAGGGTTAGCGACACGGGGGCATCTTCGGCAGCACGAAGGAAGATCGTCACGGGAACCACGCGGTCGGTCTCGAGTAGCTGGGCCAGGTCGAGGCAATAGTGCGCCAGCCGATGCAGGGAGAATCTGCCCCACTCCGTTTCTTCTTCCAGCACGAACAGGATCGCGTCTCGGCGACCGTTGTGCCACTCGACCAGCAGCGGTACGTCCAGCTCGCGGAACCGTTCGCCGAGGCGTTCCTGTAGCTGTTCCTGTCGCAACGGGATGATATCCACCTCTTCTTCGGGCAGCGGGGCTTCTTCCGGAGCGAAGAACGCGAGTGCGTCGTATGGATATTCCAGTATCAGGTTCTTGAAGTTCTGGTCGTGACTGATCGCGTTCACCATCACTGGGTCCGGTGATTGTTCGACAGCAAGAGTTGATCATTTGCCGGTGGTCGCGCCATGGGCAATCGCTGAAAATTCTACGGGCGATTTCGCAGATTCCCGTGCGACGGCGACGGCTGGAAAGGGCTGTGGACCAGGAGAATGTCGGTGCGTCTGTGAACGGCGTGCGGGAATGCGTTCCGCACACTTCAGTCCATTCGCTGCAGGACGTTCGCCGGTGAGTACTGGTCGGTCAGCGGTCGTCGATCCCGGTCCCAGTTCTGGGCGCGGTCGAATCGGCGGGGATACGTGGTGATCGGTACGCCGTAGGGTGCCAGGCGTTGGCGCCACATCCGGGCGGCCTGCCTGAGCGTCCGGTTGTCCGGGAGCGGCGTTGTGGAGGCCAGAACGATGCGGTTGGCGCTCTCCCGGATGGTGAAGTTGAAGAAGGGACCGAAAGCGCGAAAGTAGGTCTCCGACTCGTGATCGTAGAGCCGGCTGATCGAGAACGTGTTGGCGGCCAGCACGCCGCCCGGGGCGAGCAGTTGACGCGTCTCCCGCAGGTACTCGAGGGTCATCAGGTGTTCCGGGATGTAGTCGCCGTCGAAAGTGTCGAGCATGATCATTTCGTAGCGTTTGCCGTCGCGGATGGCGCGGCGTGTGAAGACCCTCGCGTCCTGCACGAACACGTGCATGTTTCCTCGCTCGCGGAAGTCGAAGAACCGTTCGGCCACGGATACGACGGCGGGATCGATCTCGACGATGTCGATGCGCGCGTCGGGAAGCAACTCCGCGAGCGCCTTGGGCAAGGTGCCGCCGCCGAGTCCCGTTATCAGTATGCGTTCGGGATCCGGTGCCAGCAGCAGCGCAGTCATCATCATGCGGGTGTAGTGCAGTGCCATCTTTCGCGGCGTCTTCTCGTCGATGCAGGACTGTCTGCGCTGTTCGGCGCGGCCGGAGAACTGCATGCACAGTCGCGCCTGTTCCCGGGTGACGAGAATCCTTCCGTACAGGGAGGACTCCTCGTGGATGACTTCGGCCAGGGCGGTGCCGCAGACCAGGCCAAGGACCAGAATCAGGGCGGGCTTCATCGAATTCGACCCACGGCGAAGGCGAGGCACGCGAGCAGGGCGAGGGTGCCGGCCAGCATGGCGACGATGGTGTTCAGTTCGAACCAGAGGACGAAGTAGAACGATGTCCCTAGCGTACCGAGGGCGCTTCCGAATGTGGAAACGAAATACAGCGTGCCGGCCACCCGGCCCGACTCTTCGGTGGCCCGCACGAGAAGACGTACCGCATAGGGGGAGATCATGCCGAGAATGATGGTGGGGGGCATGAACAGGACTACCGAAGCGAGCAGCGATCCGTAGCGGGGATCTTCCACGCGGTCGAAGATCCAGGCCATCGCGGGTTCGGCGATCAGCACCAGCGGGCAGACGAGGACGCCCGCGACCAGCAGCATGACTCCGAGCTTGTGCAGGTTCGGGCTTTTCAGCGAAAGGTAGCCGCCGAGCAGGTATCCCGCCGAGAGGGCCAGCATGAACACCGTGATGATGCTGCCCCAGACGTAGATGCTGCCGCCGAAGTAGGGCGCCAGCACCCTGCCGCCCAGCAGTTCGAGGGACATGATGACGAAGCCACCCCCGAACGCGAGGATGTTGACGGCTACGGTTCTCATCGGCCGAGAGCTCGGCGTGCTCGGCTAGCTGCGTGCGCCGTAGAACGGCACGTAGTGCCGATCAAGGCGCACGGTGATAGGTGGGCCTGGGCGGGGGTGAAACACGGCACCCGGAGGGTGACGGATTTCATGGCGCTAACGGCCTTTCCAGGCAGGCGGTCGCTTTTCGGAGAACGCCCGCGCCCCTTCCTGGAAGTCCTCGCTGTGCAGCATCGCCCGGACGGACTCGAAGCGCGTTTCCATCGCCTCCGGCAGCGACGGGATGTCGAGACTGCGGTACACGGCGTCCTTGCTTGCCCGGACGGCCAGCGGCGCGCAGCGCAGGATTTGTGCCACCCACTTGCCGGTCTCCTCCATCAACTGGTCGTGGGGCACGACAGCATTGACGAACCCCAGTTCGTAGCCTTCCCGAGCGGTGATGTGTCGCCCAGTGAGGATCATTCCGAGCGCCCGTTTCGAACCGATCATGCGTGGCAGCCGTTGCAGTCCTCCGCCGATGGCGCCGGTACCGACCGTCGGTTCCGGCAGCGCCAGGACGGCGTCTTCGGAAGCGATGATGAGGTCGCAGGCGAGCGCGACTTCGAGGCCCCCGCCCAGGGCGAAGCCGTTCACGGCGGCGATCAACGGCTTGGTCAGATCGAATCGCGACGTCAGGCCGCCGAACCCGCCCGAAGTCCGGAACGGCTTGCCGCCTTCGGCCACGTAGCGCAGGTCGTTTCCGGCGCTGAAGGCGCGGCCCGCACCGGTAACCACCGCCACCCACAGGTCGTCGTCCTCCGCGTAGTCGTCGAAGACCTGGCCGAGTTCCGCGCTGGCGGGGGGATGCAGCGCGTTCAGCCGTTCCGGGCGGTTGAGGGTGACCGTCAAGACATGATCGGCCTTTTCGACGATGCAGAATTCCATTTGCTACTCT
The DNA here is from genome assembly GCA_965203615.1 of Candidatus Azotimanducaceae bacterium. GTDB lineage: Bacteria > Pseudomonadota > Gammaproteobacteria > Pseudomonadales > Azotimanducaceae > VXNE01. Next base: position 156,217 of record OZ241900.1, on the reverse strand, counting down.
CTCGTTGGATCGGATTCGCACGCTGGTTGCGTGTACGGTTGATGGGTTGCCGGTGCGGCAGAGACGCATCGACGGGCACTAAGTTTGTCTGCGGGGTTCGATCAACGTCAACCGCTTTGACTGGAACCGGGGCTTTCCGGCGGAGTCGCGCTGCCCAATGCAGGAACTGCCACACAAATGTTGAGGGTCTGGTTTGTGCCGTTGTTGGCGGCACTGGTCGCGGCTTGCAATGGCGCGGGCTACCAGGCGGTCGGCGGACACACGATGGGCACGACGTATCGCGTCGTCGCGCGATGTCCCGCGACTCTCGATGCGGATCGAATCGATGCCGTCCTGGCGAGCCTCAACGCGTCGATGTCCACCTGGGATGAGAACTCGGAAATATCTCGATTCAATACATCGCCCGCCGGCGAGTGGACCACGTTGTCGCCACCGTTTGCGGAGGTCATGCGGGCCGCCCTTGAACTGGGTGCGATGTCCGATGGCGCTTTCGATGTTTCGGTGGGCGCGCTGGTCAATGCCTGGGGATTTGGCCCGGCGCCGGCGCGCCGTGTTCCCGGTGACCGCGAAGTCGAGGCGGCGCTCGCGCGTACCGGGTTCCGACACCTGGAACTGGACGGCGACCGGTTGCGCAAGACCCTCGACGTGAGCGTCGATGTGTCGGCCCTGGCAAAAGGCCATGCCGTCGACGCCGTCGCGGAGAACATCATGGAACAGGGATGCTCGGATTACCTCGTGGAAATCGGTGGAGAAGTCCGCGTGCGAGGGAACAGTCCCGGAGGACATCCCTGGAGGCTGGGCGTCGAGATGCCGGACGGCAGAGGTACGGCGCATCGTGTCCTGGCATTGGATGAAGGGGCAATCGCGACATCCGGCGACTACCGGAGCTACTTCGAACGCGATGGGCGGCGGTACTCGCACACCATCGATCCCCGCACGGGAAGGCCGGTGACACATGGCCTGGCTTCCGTCTCGGTGGTGCACGCGTCGGCGATGTGGGCCGATGGGTATGCGACCCTGATCGCCGTCCTGGGTCCGGAGGCGGGTCTCGCTTTCGCCCGATCAAAGGAACTGCCGGCATACCTGCTGGTGAGAACGGAAGACGGGTTCGAGCCGAGCGCGACGCCGCGCATGGCATCGCTTCTGGCGCCGGGAGACTGACCACGCAACTCGCAACCGCTCGTTTTACAATCGCCTGGAAGCTTGTCGCCAAGGACTTCTCTTGTTTCGCCCCCTCGCGGTCAATGTGGGGCTCCGCTATGCGGGGAGCCGACACCGGTTCGTCTCCTTTGTCGGTGCCACGGCGCTGGTGGGACTGGTGCTCTCGGTGGGTGTCCTTCTATACGTGCAGGCGGTGGTGCGCGGCTTTGAGCGGGAACTTGAGGAACGTGTTCTGGGTGTTGTCCCGCATGTGACGATAGCGGGGCGTCGCACGCTCTCGGAACCGGACCTCGTTGCGGCGGAACTGCTGGACGTGCCTGGCGTGGAGCATATTGCAGGCGTGACCTCGGGCGGGGTCCTGCTGTCCACGGGCACGGGTGTCGCGGTGGTCCGGTTGAAGGGCATAGACCCCGCGGAATACGAACGGGTCATTGGCCGTTACTTCGAGATTGGGAACGCCAGCGTGCTGCGGCCGGGGAGCTTCAACGTGGTGCTCGGTCGCGGACTCATGGAGCAACTCGGCCTCGTGGCGGGAGGTTCTGTCACCGCCGTGATGCCGGACCTGACCCTGACGCCGCTGGGAGCGTTCCCGGCACGCAAGAGATTGCGCGTAGCCGGTGTCTTGAGGACCTGGTCGCAACTCGACGGGGAGGTCGCCTACACGCACATCGAGGACGCGCAGAGGCTGTTTCGCTCGCCGGTGCGGGCGCAGGCGTTCGAATTGCGTGTCGACCGCGCTCTCGACGCGCCCACCATCGCCGCCAGCGCGCTCGAAGCGGTGGGTGTGGACGACTTTGCGGCCGGTACCTGGTTGCGTTCGATGGGTCCGGTGTACCGGGCGATACAGGTCACCAAGGGAATGCTGTTCCTGATCTTCTCGCTGCTCGTCGCCGTGGCCGCGTTCAACGTGGTTTCGAGTCTCGTCATGATCGTCAACGAACGCAGGTCGGACGTGGCGATCCTGCGTACGCTGGGTGCGCGATCCACGCTGATCGTGGGTGTCTTCATCGTCCTTGGTCTGCTGGTCTCGCTCACCGGCGTCGGACTGGGACTGGTGTTCGGCCTGGGTCTCGGGGCGCTGACCGAGGACGGCTATCGATGGGCGCAGGAAGCGTGGAACATCGACCTGATGGGCGAGTATTTCGTGCACAGGTTGCCGGTGGAATTCGCCGCAGGCGACACCGCCCGCGTCGCCGCCACGGCGTGCGGCCTTAGCCTGATCGCAACGCTGTATCCGGCCTGGCGCGCCGGCCGGCTGAATCCGGCGGAGGTCTTGCGCCATGAATGACAGTTCGCCGATCTGCGCCGGGGGCTTGACCAAGACGTATTTCCAGGGCAGCGCGCGGATCGAAGTGCTCGCCGGCGCCGACCTCGACGTCGGGGCGGGAGAGCGGTTGGCTATCGTCGGCCAGTCCGGCTCCGGCAAGAGCACGCTGTTGCATATTCTGGCAGGACTCCTGGACCCCGACGCCGGCAGCGTCAACGTGATGGGCGAAGACCTCACCGCCGCGAACCCGGCCCGGCGCGCGGAGTTGCGCAACGCCTACATGGGTTTCGTGTACCAGTTCCACCACCTGTTGCCGGAGTTCACGGCATTGGAAAACGTTGCGATGCCGAGACTTGTGGCGGGCGCGGCCATGAGCGACGTGGTCGACGATACGCGCGCGTTGCTCGAATCCGTGGGGTTGTCCGCGCGCGCGGGCCACCGGCCGCACGAACTCTCGGGTGGTGAGCGCCAGCGGGTCGCGGTCGCCCGGGCGCTCGCGGGAAAGCCGCGGGTCGTTCTCGCGGATGAACCGACGGGGAATCTCGACCGGCGTAGCGCCGAGCGCGTGCTGGAGGTGATGGATCGACTCGTCGCGGCCACCGGCGTGGCTTTCGTGGTCGTGACGCACGACGAGAGCCTATCCGCGCGCCTTGACCGGACGCTCGTGCTCCGGGATGGCGTCCTGACCTGATCGATGACGCACGTGTTGAACATGCTCTGGATGGCGCGGCGATACCTGACGTCGCGGCGTAATCAGTACGCGTCCTTTGTCAACTGGGTGTCATTCGCGGGTTTGGCGCTTGGGGTGATGGTTCTGACCGTGGTTGTGAGCGTGATGAACGGTTTCGACCGGGAGTTGAAATCCAGGCTGCTTGGCAGCGTGCCCCACGCCCTCGCAATACCGCCACGGGACTGGGATTTTGAAAGACGCTACGAGCCGACGCCGTCCTTGGGCGTCGTGTCCGTTGCCCGGTTGTTCCAGGGACCCGCGATGATCTCGCGCGGCGGGGCGGCTACCGCGCTGGTGCTCCTTGGCGTGGATACGGACGAGGCGGATGGTCTGGACCTGATCGAGGACAGCATGGTGGACGGATCGCTCGAGGAACTGTTCGGCGCGCGCGGAGGAGTCATGCTGGGAGCGCGCCTTGCCAGGGCCTTGAGAATCGGCGTCGGCGATCCTGTCGCGCTTGTCCTGATGGTTCCCGCGGCCAATGGGGCGCGTCCCCGCATCGAACGCTTCACGCTGCGGGCCACCTTCGAGGTGGGCGCGGAGCCGGATGCGACCCTCGCCGTGGTCCGGTTCGACGATATCGAGCGGCGGGGACTCCTTGCGAGCGGTGCCGCGGGATGGCGATTGGTGTTCGGCGATCCCCTGGATGTCCCGATGATCGAAGCGGACCTGCGCTCGTCGCTGCCGCCGGGCTGGCGACTGACCACCTGGATGGACAGCTATGGCGAACTGTTCCGCGCCGTCGGACTGGAGAAGACCCTGATGTTCGTTTCCCTGGCGCTGGTCGTCGCGATCGCTGCATTCAATATCGTGTCGGGGCAGACCATGCTGGTGAACGAGAAACGTCGCGACATCGCGATGCTGACGACCATCGGGGCGCCTTCACGGTTTCTCGTGGAGGTCTTCCTCGTGCAGGGATTCTCCGTGGCGATCCTGGGCACCGGCATAGGCCTCGCCGCGGGCGTGCTGATCGCCTGGAATGTCGATCCGGTTGTCCGGGGCATCGCATGGATGATGGGCGAGAGCATCCTTTCGGGGACGGGTTTCGGCAGGATGCCGTCCGAGGTATTGGCGGGCGACCTGATCGTCATCGCGGCGCTATCGCTTGGCTTGTGTTTCCTCGCGGTATTGCGGCCGGCGTTGAAGGCCGTGGCCGAAAATCCTGCGACCGCGCTGCACGAGGGCTGACTCCGCCTGCTACTGAGACACAACCCGCGAGAGGGCGCTGGCGCGCCGCCGTTCCCGGCGCTCACGCCATCGCCGAACGACATGAAACCGCCATGTCACGCGGGCAATCACCATCAGGGTGAGTCCGCTCACCCAGCCACAGACCAGGCAGCCGACGATCAGCGGCCACCATAGCGCCGCGAAGCTTGCCCTGAGCGACGCCCAGGACAGGTCAAGTTCGCTGAACACTGGCTCCATGTCGAGCAGCCACGCGCCGAGCCTGTACGCGAACAGGAACATCGGCGTGAACGTGACCGGATTCGTCACCCAAACGAGCGCTATGGCGATCGGCAGGTTGCACCGTGCGGCGATGGCCAACGCTGCGACCACCAGCATCTGGCCGGGCAGCGGAATGAAGGCGCAGAACATGCCGATGAAGCAGGCGCCTCCCACCGAGCGACGGTGCAGGTGCCACAGTTCGGGATTCTGTAGGAGATGTCTCAACGGCCGCAGTATAGGTGTCTCACGAATACTCTCGGCGGTTGGCAGGTACCGCTGGATCAACGGGTGTGGCATATCGCCATTATGCCAATGCCCCGTGACGAATACGCATGCGCATCCTGCTGATGGCGTTTGCCGGGGGCGTAGTTGCCGCGCATGCGGCGCCGCCCTCCGAGATGCTCTGGCCCATCGTCGGTATCGGTGGCGGTGTGCTGTTGTGGGTGCGCGCCGCGCGGCCCGTTGCGCTGTTCGCACTGGGTCTCGCATGGGGTTGCTGGACTATCGTCGATGCGGTGTCGAGCCGGATGACCGGCTGCGCGGACCCGGTCGAAGTGGATCTGGCGATAGTGGGCTTGCCGGAGCGGCAGGGCGATGTCTGCCGATTCGAAGGCGAACTGGTGCGTGGCGCGGATTGCGGTCTCGACCCGGGCGACCGCCTTAGGCTGTCGTGGATGGGGGATCAAATGCCGCGCCCGGGACAGCGTTGGCGGATGGTCGTCAAGGCGAGTCCGGCGCGCGCGTATGTCAACCCTCACGCCTTCGACTACGAGCGTTGGCTGATCCGCCGCGGGATCGTCGCAACGGGATACGTTGTCGACGGCAAGATGCAAGTGGATACCCGGTCGACGGTTCCCGACTACAGACTGCGACTGCGAGAACGGATAGAGGCAATGGCGCTGTCGCATGGCGGCCTCGTTCTTGCCTTGAGCACCGGTGACGGGTCTCTGGTTCCGGCGTCCGCCTGGCGGCTGTTCCGGGACACCAGCACGGTGCACCTGATGGTCATATCCGGTCTGCACATCGGCATGTTCGGCGCTCTGGGACTGGGACTCGGAAACCTGATCGGACGCATACTTCCTCTCACCAGGCGTTTTCGTGCGCGGGCCGTCTCGGGTCCGGTTGCCATCGTGGCGGTGCTGGCCTATGCGACCATCGCGGGATGGTCGTTGCCCGTGACACGGGCAAGCATCATGACGGCTGTCGGCATATTCGCGGCGGTCGTGGGCCGGCGCATCGGTGCGTTCGATGGACTTGCGCTGGCGCTCGCGGCGGTGCTTGCGGCGGATCCAATGGCGCCCCTCGATACCGGCTTCTGGCTCTCGTTCGCGGCGGTCGGTGTGCTCATCGCGTTTTTCTCGCCGCGGCTGAAGCGACGGACCGAGCGCACCGTTTTGTCCCGCTTTCGTCAACGCGTCGGAGCGCTTGTCCTGGCGCAGCTAGCCATCTGTGTTGGGTTCGCCTCCTGGCTGGGGATCTTCAGCGGCGAGATCCAGCCGTTGGCGATGCTGGCGAACCTCGTGCTGATTCCGCTGGTGGCGTCGGCGGCCGCGCCGCTATCCGTCGTGGGCGTTCTGGCGCTGCCGATCGCCCCGACACTGGCGGAGCTGATACTGGGATTCGCGGACGCGACGCTTGGTGCGGTCATGTGGATCATTGAACGAGTCGGTGCCGTGCCGACGGTGCCGGCAAGCAACAACTTCCAGGCGCTGGTGGCCGCGATGGCGCTGTCCCTGGCTTTTCTTCTACCCTGGTCGCGTTTTGGCCGGTGCGCGCTGGCGGCCGCGATGTTCTCGATCCTGCCAACGCTTGATCGTGTTCCGGCGGGGCGATTCGAGTTGATATCCCTTGATGTGGGACAGGGCACCTCAGCCCTGGTACGAACACGCAATCACGCGTTGATCTACGACGCGGGACCGCGCTATCCCTCGGGGTACGACGCGGGAGACGCCATCGTCGTGCCGGTGGCGCTGCGTGAGCACGGCCGGGACATAACGCAACTCGTGCTAAGCCACGCGGACATCGATCACATCGGCGGGGCGGCGGCCGTGTTGCGCCGCCTCGATGTGCGCACGGTCAGCGCGGGAGAGCCGGCGGAGGAGATTCCCGCGCGGCCATGCCGACGCGGCGATGCGTGGCTTTGGGACGGAGTTCGCTTCCGCGTGTTGTGGCCGCTGGGCCCGGCGACGGGCAACGATGCTTCGTGCGTGCTGGAAATCGACGATGGCGAGAGCCGGGTCCTGCTGACCGGAGACGTGGGAAGCGGGGTGGAACAGCACGTCGAGACTCGTCCGGTGCACCTGATGATGGCGCCACATCACGGCAGCCGCACGTCCTCATCGTCGTCTTTCGTCGCACGGGCGTGTCCGCGTGTCGCAATCTTTTCGGCGGGTCATCAGAACCACTTCGGTCATCCGCACCCGGAGGTGGTCGAGCGATACCGCGCCATCGGAGCGCACATGGTGACAACGGGAGATATTGGCGCCGTCAGGTGGCGCAGCGAGGCACCGGGGACGCTGACCGCGGAACGGGACGACTGGCGCTACTGGCGGTCCGGACCGCGACCAACGCTGCATCGCCTGGATCGCGCCACCGCCGAGAGAATGGCGACATCGGCCCGCAGGTCGAAAGCTTGCCGGTCGGATGTTCCGCCGCCGGGATGAGGGGGACGGTCAATACGCGACGGCGCGGAAACGGGAGTCCTCGAGACTTGATCAAGTTCGGTTGATAGTGTCGGTAATAGTATCATAATGTGAATGGTGGACTGGTTTGAGTTTGGATGCATTTCGACGGAACCCTAAGGGTGTCCGGTACCGGGACTTGTGCAGGCTATGCGACGAGTACTTCGGCCAGCCCCGGCAAAAGGGTTCGAGTCATCGCGTGTATCGCACACCGTGGCCCGGGAATCCGCGGGTAAACATCCAGAGCGATCGCGGGATGGCAAAGGCATATCAGGTTCGACAGGTCCTCAGGGCAATCGACAAACTGGAGGGCGGGGATGCCTGATCACTACACGTATCGAATTACCTGGTCGGTGGAAGACGACCAGCACGTCGGTTGTTGTGCCGAATTCCCATCGCTGAGTTGGCTTGCGCCGACGGCGGGGAAGGCATTGGCCGGGATCCGGAACCTGGTCAGGGAAGTTCTGAATGATATGCGGAAGACCGGAGAGTCCCCACCGCAGCCGCTCGCGGATCGTCCGTACAGCGGCAGGTTTGTCGTACGTATTCCGCCCGAAACACACCGCGATCTGGCGATCCAGGCGGCGGAGCAGGGCGTGAGTCTCAATCGTCTGGTCAGCGCCCGTTTGAGCGGGTAGGTCATTGCCATGATCCACGATAACCACGCGGTCAGCAGCGATACGTGGGCGCGTCTGGCTCCGAGGTCCCGCGGTCCGGCCAGTCTCTTTGCGTTTAGTGGAGCTAAACGAAAAGTACGATGACCATTTGGTTGCGCCTAAGTTGACGCTCCCTTGCGCAGAACGTGGACGCGATCCGCTTCCAGATCGGTCCAGGTCTCGGTGTCGCCGTCGGGCCAGGTAACGGTGACCGCGTCTGCCTGTTCCGCGGATCCGAGTCCGAAGGTGAGCACCGTCTCCACCTGGGACAGGTAGCCGCGGCTCGGCATGACGGTGCGAAACTGCCGCGTCCCGGATACTTCGACGATCGCGCGCGCGCCGATCGCATGCACGTTCGGCGGCGGCGCTCGCAGTTTCAGGCGCAGCCAGCGGTTGTCCAGACGATGATCGTTGCGAAGCAACACGGCTGGCCCGCCGACCTGGGTCAACGCGATGTCCAGGTCGCCGTCCGCATCGATGTCGGCGTAGGCGGCGCCCCGGGCGACGCGCGGCGTTTGAAGCGCGCCTCCGACGAGCTGGAAGCGACGCGCGCAAGCGCCGCCGCAGTTCCAGAACAGTTGCGCCGGTTGCGCATAGGTCTGGCTGGCCTGGACCTTGGCGATCTCGGGTTCGACGTGGCCGTTCGCCGCGAAGAGATCCATCCGGCCATCGAGATCTGCGTCAAGGAACAGCAGGCCGAAGGTCAGCGCCCGGCGGCTGTCGGCGCCGATGCCTGCCACGATGGCGTCGTCGCTGAAAAGATCGGTGGCCGCGCTGGACACGTAGAATGAAGTCATCTCGTTGGCGAAGTTGCCGATGGCGATGGCCAGCCGGTCGTCGTTCGCGAAGTGCGTGACATCGATGCCCATGGCCCCGGTCGCGAGGCCGGCGGGGTCGAATGCGAGCCCGAGCTCAACGCCCGCTTCGCGGAAGGTTCCGTCGCCGCGATTCAGGAACAGGAAGTTGCGCACGGTGTCGTTTGCGACGACCACATCCGGCCATCCATCGCTATTGACGTCCACTGGCAGCGCGGCGAGCGCCTTGCCTGCTGGCAATCCCGTGGCCGGATTGGGGACATTGATGCCGGACTCGGCGGATACGTCCGTGAACTGGCCGCCATCGTTGCGAAACAGGTAGCTGTCGACACCGGGGAAATCAGTCGGCGGCCCGTAGGCGCGGCCGACGCCGGTCAACCGGTAGTCGACTTCGCGGTCGATTTCGGGTGACCAGCGAACGTAATTGCAGACGAACAGGTCGAGGTCGCCGTCTCGGTCGTAGTCGAAGAACGCGGCGCCCGTACTCCAGGCATCGGGTTCGCCGGCAACGCCGGCCGCATCCGTTGTGTCCGTGAAACGCCCGCCGACATTGCGCATCAATCGGTTGCCGCCGAGCGCCGTGACATAGACGTCCATGTGTCCATCGCCGTCGTAGTCGCCCACCGCGGTACCCATTCCGTACAGGGTCAGATCGAGTCCGGCGGGGGAGGAGATGTCTTCGAACGTACCGTCGCCGAGATTGCGGTACAGGCGTGATGTAGCTTTCGTCGCCGGGACGGGGCGCCATGGCCAGTGATCGGAGTTGATGAGTAGCAGGTCCGGATCGCCATCGTCATCGTAATCGAAGAACGCGACGCCGCCGCCCATCGTTTCCGGCAGCAGGCGCTCGCCGTACGCCCCGTTCTCGTGGACGAAACGGATGCCCGCGGGCTCGCTAATGTCGGTGAACCCGATGGTGGGGGCCTCGATGACCGTTTCTGACCGGAGAGTGGGGCCGGGAACATCGGCTTCTTCGACGGCCTCCTGCGGCCCGGTAGGTCGAGTTGCCAGAAATATCGCGGCGGCCGTTGCCGCGAGGAGCACGATGGCGACCAAAGACTGGCGCATCGCGCGGCGGATTCGCGCTTCTCCTCCGGTCGCGCTGTTCACAGGTTCCCGGGACCCTGGAGGTCGTAGATGACGAGCGCTTCGGCAGCGAAGTTGGCTGCGGGGTCGCGACGTCGGGCGGCGGCGACCGCGCGATCCTGGGCGTTGTCGTCGGGTCGGTACCTGGCATGCAGGGCGCGGTGGCGGCTCGCGGATTCCTGGTCGCCAAGCCGCGCGTAGATCTGCGCAAGACCGTAATGGGCGGCGACGTTCTCCGGGTCCTCCGCCAGTGCGGCTTCGTGGCGGTTTGCGGCCGAATGGAGAAGCTCTGCTTCTTCCGCCGGCGTCGCCGACAGTTTCGCGCGTTCGAACAGAGCCTGTGCCAGCGCGTTCTGTACCCGGTAGTCCCGCGAAAAGTCGAATCCGCGCCGCTGCGCCTCTTCGAACCGCGTATCGGCCAGATCGGTGAAACTGCGGATGGCCGCGTCGAATTCGCCGTTCTGCATGTCGACGAGACCGCCGAACCAGGCCACCGACCAGGGATAGGCGCCATTGGCCGCGGCGCGGCGCAGCGACTCGGCCGCCTCCATCAAGCGGCCTTCGCGGAGCATGACGCGGGCGAGATTCACATCTCCCTCGGGTCTGCCCAGGGCGGTGACGCGACGGAAGGCGTTCTCGGCCTGGCGCAGCGCGCCGCGTTCCGGCTTCGCCAACAAACCGATGCCGTAGTCGTTCCAGCGTTCCCACGCCGGAATGTCCGGAGTGGGCGCCGTGGCTGGCGCACTCCCGATGGGGAAGACGAGGCTGTCCTCCGCGATCGTGACGATGGGCAGGTCGTTTTTCTCGAACCGCTCGCCCTGGAATGCCCGCATGTAGGTGGTGTCGAACTTGCGGTAGCGCAGGGCGACGGCGACTTTGACGGTAGCGGTGGCGGTGTCGGGAATCCGCACCCGGTAGTGGGCGGTGGCGGCGGCTCCCGGGGGAATCTGGTGATCGTACAGCCTGGTGAAAATGTCCTCGGCGTTTCGGCGGTCTATGCGGTTGCCGTGCCTGTCGAGCACGTAGGCGTTTACGAAGTGTGACCAGGGGTCCACGGCGCCGATGTCGTCACGGGCGCCGCTGCGGCCGATGACGGTGTCGCCGTTTTCGACGGTGACATCCAGCCAGACCTCGTTGGAGTCGGCCGTTCCTTCCGTGAACAGGTGGCCGAGGCGCAGGGTACGGATCACCACGTCGAACACGTAGGTTTCGCCGGGCGTCAGGGCGGGAACCTCGGGACGCAGTGGCGCGATGACCTCACCTTCGATGTCCGTGCCCGCACGGATGGCGAACAGGTCGATTCGGAGCGCACCGTCCAACATCGCGCGATGGGCATCGATCACGTCCTCCGGCCAACCGAGCAGGGCAGCCAACGCGGTGTTGGCCGCCGGAAACTGGTGTCCCCGGATGGCGGGTTCCCCGAGCGTCGCATCGAAATCGGCGGCGAAGTCGGCGGAGGGCACGGCCCGCATGTGGCAACCGTTGCAGTTCGTTTCCGCCCGCTCCGGGTAGTAGAAGCTCTGCGCGCCGTGGCCCGACACGCCGCTCAGGAGGAACGCGTCGTAGTGATTCTGGCCCCGCAGCCACTTGTAGGCGTTCAGGGCCTCCGGCAGATGGACCTTGTGGCAGGTGCCGCAGAACTCCGCCGTCCGATGCATCGGCTTCAGGAACGCGCGCTTGTGCAGGTCCGGATTGCTCTTGATCGAAAGGCCATTGATCCATGCCAGGATCGCGTTGTCGGAGAAAGTGAACGGATAGTGCTGCGGCACGCCGATGACGTAGTCGGCGTTGCCGCGGGGGCTACCGAGACTCTCGATGGCATGGCAGGCGAGGCAGGTAATGCCGGCGTGCGCCGCGGGATGTTCCACGTCGTCGAATTCCGGGTCGTCGAAGGCGCCGGAGAAGAGCGGCACGGGATCGTGGCAACCAGCGCAGAATCGCGCCGCAGAGACATCGCCGTCGCGCGCGAGGACCATGCGCCGGGTGTTGCGCACCGAGAACAGGTAGGCCGGATTGTTGAAGGAAGCGAGACGGTGCGCGCTGTATCGCCACTGGGCATGGATGTCGGCGTGACAACGGGCGCAGTAGTCGTCCTGCATGAGTTGTTCCGCAGGGATGTGGCCACCGGTCGCCGTTCTTGCGAGGGAGGGGGAAAAGTCGGCCTGTACTTGAGTGCCCGGGGTGTCGGGGGCTTTGGCGAGCCAGGCCCCCGCAAGGCCGAGACCGATGCCCACGATTGCGATGGTGACACCCGCCCGCCAGCGGATGGCCGGTCCCGCCAGTCGGTGCAGGACGAATAGCCAGCATGCCGCGAACGGCGCCGCGACATGCAGCCAGTACGCGACCGAACGGGCCGAATCTCCCCGCAACTCGATCAGCGGCATGCCGCGGGTGAGAGCGATGCCGGTGCCGATCAGCAGCAGCACTACCACGAAGAGCGCCAGGCCGAGTCGTATGGCGAGCCTGTTTGGACGATGGATAGCGCGGCGCAGGTGCAGGGCGGCGTAGATGATCGCGGGCAATGCGATGACGAATCCCAGGGCCAGATGGCCGAGGAACATCGAGTGGTACAGCGGCCCTTCCAGGCTGGTGCCCTCGAACCACTGCAGCAGGGAAACCGCACCCAGGTAGATCGAGTTGACGATCAGAAGGGCAAACAGCACCAGCACGGCGACCAGCAGTTTGCGCAACCGCGGCCCGACAACTTCCGGCATGCTCGCGCTATTCATGCTGTCAAGACCCCGGGCAACCGTCGCCCGTCGCGTTGTAAGCGTGAGATCATATCCGCTGGCGGCGTGCTCTGGCGTGAGCGATCCCCGACCTCCGCAACTCGTACACGGGTTGTGGCGGAATCATGCAGGGACGAATCAAGACTTGGCTTTCAATTGAGCTTCGGTTGGTAATGCCGGCAGAAAAACCGATCGCGGAACGCAGCGGTCGCCCGCCGGCGCCAGGCGGTTTTTCTCACAGGCCCGCCTGGAAGCGGACGTTGTAGCGGGCGTGGAGCCGCGCGCGCCGTTCAAGCGCATCGGCTGTCGTGTCTTGCAGCAATGGCAGGGGAGAAACCGTATCGCCGTGTTGGGTGTAGAGATCCATGTCCTTGGCCCATCCGTAGAACTCTATGGCGAAGAAGCGGCGATCTCCGGGCGCGGGCGGCAGTCCGGCGCGGAACTCGAGGTGGATTTCTTCACCACTGCCGATGATCGCAACGGCGCTGTCGATTTCCGAGATCAACGGGGTTGCGTCCCCAAACGATGTATAGAAGCCGTGCTGGTGCTTGGCGTCCCAATAGGGCGCGCGTGCGTCGTAGTCGTAGTGGGGCACGCGCTGCGGACCGGTCGTGCGCCTGGCGAAGCCGGTTCGTGCGACGCGTGCGTCAACGGGCCGCCTGGCGGGCGGCATGGCGACGGGCATCGGCTCTTCGATGACGACCCGCACCCGGTCCCAGTAGATTTCCATGTTGGATGAGAGCCGCAGCGCGTCTGTTCCTGCGGGAAGGTCCGGCAAGGGGAGCACCATGGTTCTCGGCATGCCCGCCGGGTACCCGAAGTCCGCCGCGACCGTCTGCCACTCGCCGTTCCCGTCGCGCGCCTCAAGGCTGGCCGGCCGGTAACGCACACCCGCCTGCCATGCCGCGAAGACAGTCTGGGAATAGGGGTATTCGATCCAGCCATCGGCCACCAGCACGGCGCCGTCGGCGTCGACGGGTTCGCCGAATTCGAGAGTGAGCACCTGGTCCCGTTCCAGCAGGCCGATGAACCGTGCGTCCATTGCACCAGGGGGAGGGGCTTCCAGGTCCCGTTCCGCGACGAGGGCCAGCACGTCTTCTCCATCGATGTTGGTCGCGCCCGTCGGCGCGTGACTCTTGCGGTAGGCGATGGGCCTCCCGGTTACCGGCGGGTCGGCGGTGCCCATGCGCTCGTCGAGGACCATGGACCAATCCGGCGGAAGATCGAACACCCGCAGGCGCGCAGAGTCGAGGTACGCGTTCTCTTCCATGGGCTCGGCGAGTTTGAGTCGATAGCGGCCGTCGTGCGGTGCCAGGGTGGCGGCGTCCAGCAGGAGGCTCTCGTAAGGTCTCGGTGGGGCGTACCGGCCGGGCGCATCGAAGAAGCCGAGTCCGCCGACACCGAGCACATCTGCGACGAAACCGTACGTTTCGCCGTTCCACGCGAACACGACCGGACAACTCGCGAGTTGGCGTTGCGTTTCCGCAATTTGGTGCAATAGCCCGGCGTCGAGGTCGAGTTCCGTTTGCGCAACGCCGTCGGACCACTGCAGGGCGATGAACCCGGCGCGAGGACTTCCGCCCAGTCCCACGCTCAGCGGGACGAGGCTCTGTCCCGGTCCGGAGTGCGTGTCGAGCGTGTCCAGCGCGACCCAGCGTTGCTGCGTCTTCACCTGCACGCGCGTGCCGATACCGGAAGCGTTGGAACGCATCTGATCCGATTCGCTGCGTCCGCTGAGCGACAGTCCCAGGAAGGGAAAGCGGCCCGGCCCGGGTGGCCATAGGTCGATACCTTCGGCGCCCGAGACGACCAGCGCGGGGCCTGTGGCGGGATCGAGCGGCACGCCCAGGGCGGTGGCGGCACCATCGACGCTCTGCTGCCAGGAGACGGCTCCATTGCGCGGATCGACGATGGAGACGCGATCCGGCCCGACGCGCAGCAGTTCCAGCAAGCCGTCGCCGTCGAAGTCCACGACGGCGAGTTGGGCGATCCCTGTGGGCGTCTCGGCGGGGGCGAGCGACATCCTCTCCCAGGAACCCTCGCTTCGCCGCCAGGCGAGCAATTCGCCGGTCGAAGAGACGGCGTAGATTTCGAGCCTGCCGTCGGCGTCGGTGTCGGCGGTCGTGACCGCCGCGAGCGGCGTGCGGCGCAAGTCGTCCAGCCCGGGAAACTCCTGGTAGCGCCAGGTGCGATCGTTCTGCCAGACAGCGTGGGGCGGTTCGGCGTGCAGGATCAGGATGTCGAGGTCGCGATCGTTATCGAGGTCGGCGGCGAGCACCTGGCGCCCCGGTCCCCCCGCGATACCCATTTCTTCCGCGAGCGGGCGGAACGAACCATCGCGATTGTTGTTCAGTAGTTCGCTCCCGCCCGGACCGGTGACGAAGATGTCCAGATCGCCATCGTGGTCGGCATCGAACAACGCACCGGCGTCGCACGGCGCATCGTGCCCGATTTCCGAAGGCTTCCAGCTTCCGCCTTCGACTTGCCGCCATAGCCGTGTGCCGCCCTGCCCGCAGAGCAGCATATCCACGTCGCCGTCGTCGTCCATGTCGCCCCAAAGGCTCGCGCCGGGGCTCGCCGCAGCGAGGGGATGGTCGGGGTCGGCGACGAAGCTGCCGTGCTTCGTCCCGAAGAAGAAACGGTTGCCATCGGTGCCCGAGGCGGCGAGATCCAGTGTCCCGTCCCCGTCGATGTCCGCGGCCGTGATGGAAGACCACGCTCCCGCGCCAATGCGTGTGCGCGCCGAGAACACGTCCCCCGCCGGGCGCTCCGATGCTGGCCGGGTGGCATGCGTGGCCGCCAGGGCTTTCGCCTTGGGGCCCATGCGGCCGTAGCTGAAGGCCGCGGCGTGCGCGGCGGGGTTGTCCTCGAACCGTTGGTAGTCGGCGAGCAGTGCCTGGGACTCCTCTATGCGCCCGGCGCGGCGGAGCGCCTGTGCGCCGGCCCAATAGGCGCTGCGCAAGTAGGGGTCGAGTTCCGCGGCGCGCAGGAACCAGGATGCCGCCTCGGCGTGATCGGCCGACTGCAGCCGGATCTGACCCAGGAAATAGGCGGCAAACGCATCGTCCGGATCGGCATCGACGACCTGGCGCAGACGCTGCTCCGCCGGCCCGGCCTCGCCGAGGTAGAGGCGAAGGATCCCGCTCGTATACGCGGCCCTGGCGTGGTCCGGATCCTGCTCGAGGACCCCTGCCAGGATCTCCAGGGCACGCTGTTCATCCCCTTCGTGCTGGCGGTTCAGGGTGGCGATCGCCCAGTTGACACGCGCGTCCAGCCATCGGGGAGCGTTGTGGACGACTTCGGCGAAGGTCCGTTCCGCGGTCTCGTACTCGTAGCGGCCCATGAGGGCGACGCCGCGGTCGTTCAGCGTGATGTCGGTGGGAGACGGGTCCGACTTCGGAGCGCAGCCGGTGAGGGCCAAAGCGAGCGCGAGAAGCCACGCGCCGGGCGACCTTGGGTAAGTCACGCCTGGCGGTCGCGTTTCCATCGTCGGTCGATCGCGACGTTGGCTATTGGATTGGCAGACGGACCGTCGCAGTTCCCAATACGCGGGTTTCCCGTGCGGCGTTGGTGATAGTGATGTCGATCTCGACGGTTCCTCCTTCCTCGTCGATGTCCGTTACCACTCCGGCGATCGTGTGCGGCGTGTCGGCAAGCACCGGGGCGCGAAAAATGGTATCGATGACGACGATTTCGGCGCTTGGCGCCCAGCGGTGGATCATCGCCCCAAGAAATCCCTGGCTCATGACGCCGGGAACGAGTGCCCCGGGAAAGCCCTCCTTGCGCGCCGCCTCGTGATCCGTGAACCGCGGTCCGCCCCAACCCACATGCCGGCCGAACCGCTTGATGTTGTCGATACTCGTGTCGGGCGAGAAAGCGGGCAATTCGGCGCCGAACTCGACATCGTTGATCGTGGCAACGGTTTCGCTCACGAGGACCGCTCCCTGATGACGGTGCGGGTGTCGGCGTTCGCGACATGGGTGCCGTGCTCGTCGTACAACTCCATGCGCCGGACCAGAAACACCATGCGCCCGGAACGCCCGGTCTTTTCGAAGATGTCGTGCAGGTGCGACTTGCCGGTCAACGTCGCGCCGTCGCGTATCGGCGCCTTCCACTCGACCGCTTTGCCGGCGTCCATGGTGACGCCGGTCAGTTCGGGGAAGTCGGGTGGCAGCGCCAGTCCACCGACCAGCGTGGACACGAATGTCGGCGGCGCCTGGAAATCCGGGTCGGCGGGGTCGGTAAAGCGTGCGTCAAGTTCGCCGCATGCGCGGGCGTATTCCGCGAAGCTGCTGCCCTCGACGCTGAACGTCGCCTCGTCGAATTCACGGTCCAGGAACGCTGCGCGCAACGCATCGATATCGGCTTCCAATCGCTTGCCTCCGACGAACTTTCAAACAACCGCGAGATTGACAGATGCGCCGCATTTCGGCAACACGCCGGGCGTGGTCCGAGTGGTCCACTCCCCTATCCCTTCGGCGTCGCGCTGGATATAGTAGACAGCGCATTGGCTGTCCCCCCCGGTCTCTTTTTTGGAATTCGTGAAAGTGCTTGGGTCTTGAGGCGAGCGTGAACCTCCACGAGTATCAGGCGAAACGGCTGTTCGCGGATCACGGCATGCCGGTGTCGACCGGGATAGCCGCAGAGTCCGCCGACGAAGCTGTAGCGGCAGCGGGCCGGATCGGCGGTTCGCGCTGGGTCTGCAAGGTTCAGGTGCATGCCGGCGGCAGGGGCAAGGCGGGTGGAGTGAAGGTCGCGGAGTCGATCGACGACGTGCGCGATTTCGCCGAGCGATGGCTCGGCCAACGCCTGGTTACCGTCCAGACGGACGCCAACGGCCAGCCGGTCGGCAGGATATACGTCGAAGCCTGTGCGGACATTGCGCGCGAGTTGTATCTCGGGGCCGTGATCGACCGCGCGTCGCGTCGCGTGGTGGTCATGGCATCCAGCGAAGGCGGCGTGGAGATAGAGCAGGTCGCCGCCGAGACACCGGAGAAGATCCTTCGGGCGACGATCGATCCGTACGTGGGCGCCCAGCCGCACCAGGGACGCGAAATGGCGTTCGCGCTCGGGCTCGCAGGGTCCCAGGTAGGGGAATTTGCCGGCCTGTTTCTCAATTTGACCCGGATGTTCGAGGCATTGGACTGTTCCCTGGTGGAGATCAACCCGCTGGTGGTCACCGGCGAAGGCCACATCCATTGCCTCGACGCGAAAATGAACATCGATAACAACGCGCTGTTCCGCCATCCGGAATTGCGGGCGCTCCGGGATGCATCCCAGGAGGACCCGCGGGAAGCCCAGGCCGATGCCTTCGGTCTCAACTACGTGGCCCTCGAAGGCAATATCGGCTGCATGGTCAACGGCGCGGGCCTGGCCATGGGCACCATGGATCTCGTGAAACTCTATGGAGGCAATCCGGCGAACTTCCTCGATGTCGGTGGCGGGGCGACCCGGGAAGCAGTCGGTGAAGCGTTTCGCATCATTCTGTCGGACCGCAACGTCAAGGCCGTCCTTATCAATATCTTCGGCGGCATCGTGTCCTGCGCGATCATCGCCGACGGCATCATTGGCGCGATTACGGAAGTGGGTGTGGACGTGCCTGTGGTGGTTCGCTTCGAGGGCAACAACGCGCAGTTGGGGGCGGAGCGCCTCGCGGGCAGCGGACTTGACCTGATCGCCGCGGAGTCGCTGGCGCACGCGGCGGAGCAGGCCGTGAAGGCCGCGGGAGCGCGTCCGTGAGCATACTCGTCGATGCCGATACTCGGGTGATCTGCCAGGGTTTCACAGGTTCCCAGGGGACGCTCCACAGCCAGCACGCCATCGACTATGGCACTCGCATGGTGGGGGGTGTGACGCCCGGCAAGGGCGGCACGGAGCATCTCGGCCTGCCGGTATTCGATACCGTGCGCGAAGCCGTCGAGACGACCGCCGCCACCGCATCGGTGATCTACGTCCCGGCACCGTTCTGCAAGGACTCGATCCTGGAAGCGCTCGACGCAGGCATCGAACTGATCGTCTGCATCACCGAGGGCATTCCGACGCTCGACATGCTCGCGGTGAAGGCGCGGCTCGATCTGACGGATACACGCCTTATCGGCCCGAATTGTCCCGGGGTCATTACTCCCGGCGCCTGCAAGATCGGCATCATGCCGGCGGACATTCATATGCCGGGACGCGTGGGGATCGTCTCGCGCTCGGGTACGCTGACCTACGAGGCGGTCAAGCAGACCACCGACATGGGTTTCGGCCAATCCACCTGCGTCGGTATTGGCGGCGATCCGATCCCGGCCAGCAGCTTCGTGGACATCCTGGCGCTATTCCAATCGGACGCCGGCACCGAGGCCATCGTCATGGTCGGCGAGATCGGCGGTACCGCCGAGGAGGAGGCCGCGGAGTACATCGGCGCGCATGTCACGAAGCCCGTGGTGGCCTACATCGCCGGGGTGACCGCGCCGCCCGGCAAGCGCATGGGCCACGCCGGCGCCATCATCGCCGGCGGCAAGGGTACGGCGGAAGAGAAGCTGGCCGCGCTTGAGGCGGCGGGCGTTCGGACGGTCCGGAGTCTCGCGGATATCGGCGCGGCCCTGGCGGAGGTCACCGGCTGGTCGGGTTCGAAGCCGGATTGAAAAAAGCCGCGTTGAACCCATATAGGCTCGCCATAGGCGGGTGCCTTGAGCTTTCTCTGCGGCCGGCGCGCAGGCGAAGCCAAGATGTCAAGGTCCTTGCGGGGCCTTCCCGGCATAACGAAACCCACGCCGGCTCGGACAAGGCGGCAGGCCCATGACAATCGAGACACGCGGATTTCAGACCGAAGCCAGGCAGTTGCTTCACCTGATGATCCACTCGCTGTATTCGAACCGCGAGATATTCCTGCGCGAGCTTATTTCCAACGCGTCGGACGCCATCGACAAACTGCGGTTCGAGTCCCTGACGGACGACGCGCTGATTGCGGACGATCCGGAGTTCAGGATTCGTATCGAGTTCGATACCGAGGCCAAGACCCTTGCCATCGCGGACAACGGTGTCGGCATGACCCGCGACGAGGTCACGGAGCAGCTCGGCACCATCGCGAAATCCGGAACCGCGGAGTTCTTCGAGCGCCTTACCGGAGATCAGCGCCAGGACGCGCAACTCATCGGGCAGTTCGGGGTCGGGTTCTACAGTGCGTTCATGGTCGCAGACGAGGTGGAGGTGATTACCCGCAAGGCCGGAACCGACGAGGGGACGCGCTGGAAGTCGAAAGGGGAAGACGAGTTCACCGTCGAGGAGGCAGAGGCGGAGCGAGGCACTCGCGTCGTATTGCATCTCAAGTCCGACGCGGAGGAGTTCGCGGAGTCATTCCGGCTCAAGAGCATCGTGCGCAAGTATTCGGACCACATAGGCGTGCCCGTGGTCATGCCTGCGGAGACCGACGGCGACAAGGACGGCGAGGGTGAAGAGGCCGAGGGCATATCGGAGGAGGTGGTGAACTCGGCGACCGCGCTCTGGACCCGCTCCCGCAGCGACGTCAAGGACGACGAATACAAGGAGTTCTACAAGCACGTCTCCCACGACTTCGAAGACCCCCTCGCCTGGAGCCACAACAGGGTGGAGGGGAGGCTCGAATACACGAGCCTCGTATTCATTCCCCGTCGAGCGCCGTTCGACCTGTGGAACCGGGAGTCTCCGCGCGGAGTGAAGCTCTACGTGCAGCGCGTGTTCATCATGGACGACGCGGAACAGTTCCTGCCGCTATACCTGCGCTTCGTTCGGGGCATCGTTGATTCCAACGATCTGCCGCTCAACGTATCCCGCGAGATCCTGCAGGAGGACCCGGCCGTCGCCACGATCAGGAATGCGCTGGCCAAGCGCGTGCTGGACACCCTGTCAAGAATCGAAGGCGACGACTACGACGCGTTCTGGGACGAGTTCGGCCAGGTCCTGAAGGAGGGGATGGCCGAAGATTTCGCCAATCGCGAAGCGATGATGAAGCTCCTGCGTTTCTCTTCCACCGAAAAGGATGGCGAGGAGCAGCGCACATCCCTGTCCGACTACGTCAACCGCATGCAGGACGGCCAGGACAAGATCTACTACCTCATCGCCGACAACCTTGCGGCGGCGCGACAGAGTCCGCACCTGGAGATGTTCAGACAGAAGGGCATCGAGGTGCTGTTGCTGACCGACCGGATCGACGAGTGGTTCATGACGTTCGTCAACGAGTTCGATGGCAAGTCGCTGCAGGATGTGACGCGCGGAGAACTGGACCTCGACGGCGAGGGCAAGCCCGGGGACGAGGAGGGCGACGACGCGTTGGCCAAGCGCATCAAGGACGCGTTGGAGGATCGGGTCGAGAGCGTGCGTCGCTCGACGCGGCTCACCGACTCGCCGGCATGCCTGGTGCTCGGCGAACACGACATGGGCGCGCAGATGCGGCGGCTGATGGAAGCCACCGGTCAGTCGGCGCCTGACTCCAAGCCGCACTTCGAATTCAATCCGGAACATCCCCTGGTGCTGAAACTGGACGGTGAGGCTGACGAGGATCGTTTCGGCGACCTGGTGAAGGTCCTGTTCGACCAGGCCAGTCTTGCCGAGGGTCAATCGCTGACCGACCCGGGCGACTACGTGCGCCGGGTGAACTCCCTGCTGCTGGAATTGCTTGGCTGAATGGCCGCTACCGTCCACACCCATACGCCTTGTTCCAATGGACGTTTCCCGGCGCCGCAATCTTTCCGACTCGGCGAGGTGGTCCTAATACTCGAACGTCGTTACTGATACCGATAGACGACAGCTTATTAATTTATTGATAAGCAATACGTTACGTAACGATCCTGGCGTATCTTAGGAGGTCTATGGCGGCCCTCAGCCGCGGTTTGCCTGGCGAAACCGACCGTGCGGCCGTTTGCTAACATAGCCAGCCTCACGGATGAGACCTCCCCAATGCGAGCCGCCATCGTCGGTGCGGGAAATTTCGGCACGGCCATTGCGAACATCATCGCGAAGAATGGCCATCGCTCCTACCTCTGGATGCGCGATGCCGAACAACTGGCCGATATGCGGAAATACGGCGAGAACAGGCGCTATCTCAAGGGTTTTCCCCTGGAAGGCAATGTGCGGCCGACCTGCGACATGTCGGTGGCGGTCGGCGTGAGCGACATCGTGTTCCTGACCGTTCCGAGCGCTTCGTTTCGGGAAGTGACCCGGGAAGTCGCGCCGCATGTGCGGCCGGGGACTTTCGTCGTCAGCGGCACGAAGGGCGTCGAAGCCGAGGGGTTCCACCTCATGAGCCAGATTCTCGACGAGTTGCTGCCGGAGTGCGTGACGGGCGTCATCAGCGGCCCCAACCTGGCGGAAGAGATGGCCGGCAAACAGTACGCGGGGACGGTTGTAGCGAGCCGCAGCGACGCGTTGCGCGGCGCGGTGCAGACGGTTCTCAGCAGCGCCGAATTCCACGTCTATTCCAGCGCGGACGTCTACGGCGTGGAGTTGGGCGGAGCGCTGAAGAACATCTACGCCATCGTCTGTGGCATGGCCGCCGCGCTCGAGGTGGGACAGAACACCGTCGGTATGCTGATCACGCGCAGCCTGGCCGAGATGAGCCGCTTCGCGGTATCCCTTGGCGCCAATCCGTTCACCTTTCTCGGGCTGGCGGGCGTCGGCGACCTGTTCGTCACCTGCACTTCGCCGCTCAGCCGGAATTTTCAGCTCGGCTATCGCGTCGCCAGTGGCAACACGCTGGATGCGGCCATGGATCAACTCGGCAAACTGGCGGAAGGCGTCAACACGCTCGCGGTGGTCCGCGACAAGAGTATTGAGCTGGACGTGCACATGCCCCTCATGGAAGGGCTGCACGACGTGTTGTTCAACGGCGCGGACATCTCCGCCGTGATCGCCGGGCTCATGACGGGCGAGGCGGTGGCCGATGTCGAGTTCGCGGCGCCCAGAACCTGGAGCTACGAACGTTGAAATGGTTTGGATTGGCGCTCGCCGTCGTCACAGCGTCGACGCTGGCCGCCCAGGACATTCCCGGCGCACGCGACCCCGACGGCATCGACCGTTTCCCGCGCTCCTGGATCGTGGAGTACGAAGAAGTCGCCGAATCCCTGCCGTACCGGTTCATAACGGCGCCGGTGGACAAGATCCGCCAGGAACTCCGCATCGAGGGGGTACGGGTCTCGGGCCCGCTTCAGCGCGTGACCTATCGCATCCCGGACGGCGAGCCACTCGACGAAATAGTGGCGCATTACCGGGAAGTCCTGGAGGCGGGGGGATCCGGCATCGTCTTCTCATGCGAAGGGTCGGATTGCGGGCGCAGCACGATCTGGGCGCACGATGTGTTCGGCATTCCCTACCTTGTCGCTCCGAGTCGCAGCCAGCGTTTCCTGGCGGCGCCGATGACGATTGACGGCGAGGCGAAGCTGGTTGCCGTTTATGCCGTACAGCGCGGCAACCGGCGCCTGTATGCGCACGTGGAGGTCGTCGTGCCGGAGGGCGAGGTCGTTTTCGACACCAATCGGACGCTGGCGGAGACCCTGGCGCGGACCGGCTTCGCGGTCATCGAGGGCGTGGTGCCGGACAAGGTGGGCGCCCTGACCGAAGCAGACATCGCGAGGATCGAGGCTGTCGCGGCCACCCTGGGACCGTTCAGCCGGGAGACCATTCACGTCGTCTGCCACCTGTATGGATCCGAACCGGTGGATGACCTGAAGCGGTCGTCCGAGCGCTGTGCCGCGACGGCTGCGGAAGTCCTGCAGCGTGTCGGTGGTGTCGCCGCCGAAGCGCACGGATTGGGGCCGCTCGGCCCGCGGGAGGCGCTGGCGGAAGCCCGGGTGGAGTTGGTGCTGCCGTATCGCCTTCGCAGTGAGTGAAGTGCCTCCGGTCCAACTTGTCGTCCGTGCAACAATCGCCCCTGGTCGCTGACGCTCCCGGAAGGCGTTTGTGGCATGAAATGCGTTGATGTCCTGATCGAGGCCTGCGCCGACCGATTGGCCGGCCACCCGCTCTGGTTCGGCCATGGCGGCGCGGAACCGCGCAGTGAAGCGGAACTGCTCGTGCTGGGGTTCCTGGAGAATCACCCGCTGGACGCGACCACGCGGGACGCGCTCGAAGAACTCCTCGAGCGGCGCATCGTTCAGCGCGTACCTTGCGCGTACCTCACCGGTGAAACGTGGTTTGCGGATCGCTGGTTCGCCGTGCATCGGGGAGTGATGATCCCGCGGTCGCCCATGCAGGAACTCATTCGGTGCGATTTTCGGCCCTGGCTGCGACGGCCGCCGGAAACGGTGCTCGACCTGTGTTGCGGTACGGGCTGTCTCGGCATTGCGACCGCGCTTCGGTTTGGCCGGGCGCGTGTCCTGCTGGCCGATGTCGACGAAGCGGCCGTGGCGAATGCGCGCGCGAACATCGAGCGCTTCGGCCTTGTCGGCCGCGTTGAAGCGCGACAATCCGATCTTTTCGACGCGCTCGATTGCGAGCAGTTCGACCTCGTGCTCGCCAATCCGCCCTACGTCCCGCACACCGAGTTCCAGGCGCTGCCGGCGGAATATGCGCACGAGCCGCGGCACGGGCTGGTGGCGGGCGCGGACGGCCTCGACTGTTGGCGGCGGCTGCTGGCGGAGGTGGGTGCCTGGCTGCGTGCCGGCGGGCTGCTCGCCGGCGAAGCGGGTAATACGGCGGCGGCTCTTGGCGCCGCGTTTCCCGGCCTGCCTTTCGTCTGGCCCGAAATGGCGTCCGCGGAACGGCTGTCTGACGGCGGTTTCGGCGTGTTCGTCCTGGATGCCGCGGCGTTGACTTGTCAACCAGCGGGCGACTCCCGATACTTCCGGCAATAGACGTCTGCGGCGTAATCCGATGCCCGGCAATACCTTTGGACAAGCGTTTACCCTGACGACATTCGGCGAGAGCCACGGTGTCGCCATGGGGGCCGTGGTCGATGGCTGTCCCCCAGGCCTCGCGCTATCCGAAGCGGACCTGCAGGTCGACCTCGACCGGCGCCGCCCGGGGCAATCGAAATACACCACGCAGCGGCAGGAGCCGGACCAGGTCAGGATTCTGTCGGGCGTGTTCGAAGGCGTGACCACAGGGACGCCGATCGGCCTTGTCATCGACAACGTGGATCAGCGCTCGCGTGACTACAGCGCCATCAAGGACCAGATCCGGCCGGCGCACGCCGACTACACGTACCTCAAGAAGTACGGCGTGCGCGACTACAGGGGCGGCGGCCGCGCTTCCGCCCGGGAGACCACCATGCGCGTTGCCGCCGGCGCGATAGCGCGAAAATACCTCGCCGGGCAATACGGCGTGTCGGTGCGCGGGTACGTCGCGGGTATCGGCGATATCGTGCCGAAGAAGCTCGACTGGGACGCGATCGATGCCAACCCGTTCTTCTGCCCGGATCCCGACGTCGTCGACGACATCGCCAACCTGATAGACGAACTGCGTGCCGCCGGCGATTCCATCGGCGCACGGATCAACGTGGTCGCATCGAATCCGCCGGTCGGCCTTGGGGAGCCCGTTTTCGGCAAACTCGACGCCGAGATCGCGGGTGCGCTGATGGGCATCAACGCGGTCAAGGGCGTCGAGTTCGGCGCGGGTTTCGACGTCGTGCGCCAGCGCGGCAGCGAACACCGCGACGAAATACGCGGCAGCGGTTTCGTCAAGAACGACGCGGGCGGCGTGCTCGGCGGCATCTCGTCGGGGCAGGACATCGTGGTCAGCATTGCCCTGAAGCCGACGTCGAGCCTCGCCATTCCCGGCAGGAGCGTCGACACCTCGGGCAACGAGGTGGAGGTCGTGACAACCGGGCGCCACGACCCGTGCGTCGGCCTTCGCGCGACGCCGATCGCCGAGGCGATGGTGGCGATGGTCCTCATGGATCACCTGCTCCGCGACCGCGCCCAGAACGCCACGGTGAATCGGGAGTAGGGATCCGAGATTGGCGCCACAAGTGATCGCCTCGGCGACGTGATGTCTGTGGGGCGTTTCCGCAGGATATTCAAGAGGTCGCTTTGTGCCAATTGTCGGAATAGGTCGAGGAGACCTTCCAGGCCGCCACCTCGCCTTTTGGGGAATTTCGCTCGACGAGAGCAAGGATGCCTGGGCAGAGTCGACGACGCGTTCGCCGCTGGCGACGGTTCGTCCCCGCATGTGCGGAGAACACCAGGTACCGGGGCTGGTCGAGAAGACCCACGACGGTTCATCCCCGCATGCGCGGGGAACACACTGGGTATCGTGTCCGCTCCGCGTGGCTTGCCGGTTCATCCCCGCATGCGCGGGGAACACGGAACCTGCGCGACCAGGTGGTCCTGCAGCAGCGGTTCATCCCCGCATGCGCGGGGAACACAAACTCGGCAAAGCACCGGGCAAGCGTTATATAGCGGTTCATCCCCGCATGCGCGGGGAACACGTGGCCGACAGCGCGGCCAGCAGCCATCTATGCGGTTCATCCCCGCATGCGCGGGGAACACGAACAGCGGATGTCGGCGGATTCGTCCGAGATCGGTTCATCCCCGCATGCGCGGGGAACACGCTATGAGGTTCGACGGCGCGAATGTCCGTATCGGTTCATCCCCGCATGCGCGGGGAACACAGGTCGGCCATCACAGCGCCGTATGCGCTCGTCGGTTCATCCCCGCATGCGCGGGGAACACCGCGTTGCCGCGACCGGGACTCGCGCGCCCATCGGTTCATCCCCGCATGCGCGGGGAACACCAGCGCGCGTGGCACGTGTTGATCGCCGCGACCGGTTCATCCCCGCATGCGCGGGGAACACAACAACCCGCCGCTGGTAGCGTTCATTGATGGCGGTTCATCCCCGCATGCGCGGGGAACACGTCCTCATCCCCGTTGCCCTGGGTATCGTCGCCGGTTCATCCCCGCATGCGCGGGGAACACTTCCGAATCCAACCGGACTGCAACCGGTTCGCCGGTTCATCCCCGCATGCGCGGGGAACACCAGAATGCCTCTGGCGCGCATGACGTGGATCGCGGTTCATCCCCGCATGCGCGGGGAACACCCGCCGGATTTGGCCGTCGGCCCCCCCATTGCCGTTCATCCCCGCATGCGCGGGGAACACACGCAAGCCGAATCAATCACCTGCGCCCTATACGGTTCATCCCCGCATGCGCGGGGAACACGTTTCGCAGCCGCCAACCACCACATGGTCCACCGGTTCATCCCCGCATGCGCGGGGAACACGTCATCACCAATCAGGGCGCGGGCGATCTGACCGGTTCATCCCCGCATGCGCGGGGAACACTTGATGATATTTCGCGGTGCTTTCAATCGCCCCCGGTTCATCCCCGCATGCGCGGGGAACACCCCGGTCGCCCCGTTCTGAATCCGCCAGTAGTCGGTTCATCCCCGCATGCGCGGGGAACACATCTCCGCGTCCGAGCCGCCCGCGAGCATCGCCGGTTCATCCCCGCATGCGCGGGGAACACTCAATCCTTGGAGGTCACATTCTGAATGTGATGCGGTTCATCCCCGCATGCGCGGGGAACACATGGCGGTACATGCCACACCCATGCCGGTAGGCGGTTCATCCCCGCATGCGCGGGGAACACATGGCGGTACATGCCACACCCATGCCGGTAGGCGGTTCATCCCCGCATGCGCGGGGAACACGGCGATGCTTCGCGGATGAGATGCCGCACATACGGTTCATCCCCGCATGCGCGGGGAACACGCCAGCAGCAGGGGAGTAGTTAAACGCCCTAACGGTTCATCCCCGCATGCGCGGGGAACACTCTAGCAATAGTCCATATGAAGATACCGTGTCCGGTTCATCCCCGCATGCGCGGGGAACACAGCAGGTACCTCGCCAGGTCGCACGCCAGCGCCGGTTCATCCCCGCATGCGCGGGGAACACGAAAAACCCGCCTTCGCCCAGCGCGCGAGATACGGTTCATCCCCGCATGCGCGGGGAACACAGGCCCGGGCGGAAGGCATCGAGCTGAAATCCCGGTTCATCCCCGCATGCGCGGGGAACACGTTCTTAGGCCGCGATTAGCCATGTCATGCCCTCGGTTCATCCCCGCATGCGCGGGGAACACCCCGATTAATCCGCAGTACCCGAAGCGCGAGCCGGTTCATCCCCGCATGCGCGGGGAACACAAGGTGCAGCCCATCGCGGATTTGCCCCCCACCGGTTCATCCCCGCATGCGCGGGGAACACCTGCGCCGCGTACTCTTCGATGATAGCGTTGGCGGTTCATCCCCGCATGCGCGGGGAACACTACTTGTCGTACGTGAAGACGTGCTCGTCGTTCGGTTCATCCCCGCATGCGCGGGGAACACGGATCCCCAATGCAGCGGAGTAGCCAGCATCACGGTTCATCCCCGCATGCGCGGGGAACACTCGGTCGCCGGACTAAGGTTCGTGCCCTCGAACGGTTCATCCCCGCATGCGCGGGGAACACACCCGCCGACAACTTGACGATAAACCGAAGGTCGGTTCATCCCCGCATGCGCGGGGAACACGGTAGTAGCGGCAGCATAAATAGAAAGTCAAACGGTTCATCCCCGCATGCGCGGGGAACACCTATTCGAGCGGCATCCGGTCTCGGATGACGACAGGTTCATCCCCGCATGCGCGGGGAACACCGCCGCGTCCGTGTCGATGGTCGAACCGTTGTCGGTTCATCCCCGCATGCGCGGGGAACACCAGGGCCTCCCGTCCCTCCCCACAAGCTGAAACGGTTCATCCCCGCATGCGCGGGGAACACCGGTCGACGGCGACCGCTATCGCGACGGCGGCCGGTTCATCCCCGCATGCGCGGGGAACACCGCAGCATGACGGCAACGCCCCGTTGCATGGGCGGTTCATCCCCGCATGCGCGGGGAACACTCCAAGGCTTCGGCGATGGCCTGGGTGACAGGCGGTTCATCCCCGCATGCGCGGGGAACACCAAGTGTTCGGTGATTTCCTCGACAGGGTTTTCGGTTCATCCCCGCATGCGCGGGGAACACATGACAGCGAGAGCGCCGTCCGCGTCACTCGACGGTTCATCCCCGCATGCGCGGGGAACACTTTGACGTTTCGGTATCGCCATGAGCTTGCTCCGGTTCATCCCCGCATGCGCGGGGAACACGCGACCGCGGTCGTCGACGAGGAGATCACCGTCGGTTCATCCCCGCATGCGCGGGGAACACTGCGAGCATCCACTCGCACGCGTGCTCGGCTGCGGTTCATCCCCGCATGCGCGGGGAACACTTGTCGGGCTTTGTTTCTACTGTCGTAGTTTCCGGTTCATCCCCGCATGCGCGGGGAACACGTCATGCCCACCTACCGCGGGTCGATCGGCACCGGTTCATCCCCGCATGCGCGGGGAACACTTCAAGGCGGCGTGCGCGATCGCTTTTCCCGACGGTTCATCCCCGCATGCGCGGGGAACACGATAGCGAGAGAGATCACGCCCACGCTCATGCCGGTTCATCCCCGCATGCGCGGGGAACACGGCACAGCCGAAGACGTGGCGCACACCCGCGCCGGTTCATCCCCGCATGCGCGGGGAACACTCAAGCCTACTCACCATCGGCAACCGCTTCGACGGTTCATCCCCGCATGCGCGGGGAACACCTAAGCGCGAGGCGAACTATCTGCGCGTCCGACGGTTCATCCCCGCATGCGCGGGGAACACACACTTCCGCCGCGCTCGAGTGGGACCGCAAACGGTTCATCCCCGCATGCGCGGGGAACACGGCGGACCGCCGCACATGGGCCACGTGCTTTGGCGGTTCATCCCCGCATGCGCGGGGAACACGGCGGACCGCCGCACATGGGCCACGTGCTTTGGCGGTTCATCCCCGCATGCGCGGGGAACACCAACCTGACCCCCAACCAGATAGTTAGTGTCGCGGTTCATCCCCGCATGCGCGGGGAACACTTCGCCGTTCCGCCCTGTATCAGGACTCTCATCGGTTCATCCCCGCATGCGCGGGGAACACGATTTCAACGGTGTCCATGCGGCTCATCCTAACGGTTCATCCCCGCATGCGCGGGGAACACTGCGGCGTTCAGCACCACATTGATTACCGCGCCGGTTCATCCCCGCATGCGCGGGGAACACAGCGCCACGCCGATGTGGGTCTTGCCTCCCGCCGGTTCATCCCCGCATGCGCGGGGAACACCTAGCTCTTTCGGCGCGTCCTCGCCGTCTATCCGGTTCATCCCCGCATGCGCGGGGAACACCGTCTCCAATAGCGTGATGATCAGACTCGCGCCGGTTCATCCCCGCATGCGCGGGGAACACCGGTACTCGCGCTCGCGCAACGCCGCCTCAGCCGGTTCATCCCCGCATGCGCGGGGAACACTTCTTCCGCGCGTTGCTCGGCGATTTTCGACGCGGTTCATCCCCGCATGCGCGGGGAACACCGGTTGTCGCCCATGGGTCCCGACAAGATCATCGGTTCATCCCCGCATGCGCGGGGAACACGCCTTCTGCTGCGCCGTCGTGCCCGCCTGGGCCGGTTCATCCCCGCATGCGCGGGGAACACGCCTGGATACAGTCCCTGTACGGCGTCCTGGGCGGTTCATCCCCGCATGCGCGGGGAACACTCTTCCCGTAACTATTTGATATTACGAAGACAATATTCTGTTAAACAGCGAACCAACTCTCAACCACGAAATACGCGGTCTGGTGAGCCGGCAGCTAATTATGACACTGCTTAACTGTGCAGCACTCATAGATCTGACTGTTGCGGGTAGAAGCTCACGAGCTTGAGCCCGTCCAAATCGGTGGGCATTCGACGGTTCGCGCCGCAGGTATCAAAGTCGTATCCCCCGTCGGTGGGTACGGCCCACGCGATGATCGCATCGCCGTCTTCGATCTCTTCCTTCACCTGACTCCAGATCATCTCGCGAGTGCGGCGGGAATAATTGCCCACATAAATACCGGCGCGGATTTCCAACAGCCAAACCGCTAATCTGCCTCGCAGTCGCGGAGGCGCGTTGTTAACCGCGATGACCAACATCACCGCTTGGCTCTTCCGGAATGGCGATTGGCTGAGCTTCTTCGTGCGGTTTGGGTGGATCGATGCCGCCAGCGGCAAGCATCTCCTCGATGCCCGGAATCAGGCGCTGAAGAACACCTGTCTTTCGGAACGCATCGCGACATCCGCGCCTCACTTCGCGGACAGGATCTGAAACGGCAGGCTGCCGCCCGCGTTGCGCCGCTCCAGCGACTCGCATGGCAATCGGGACCACGGTTTCAAACTTGTATACATCAGCAACGTCGTAAACGAACGATTGTGGCTTGCCCGTGTGCAGAAACCCGATCGCCGGTGCATACCCCGCCGCGAGAACCGCAGCTTCGGAAAGACCGTACAGGCAGGCGGTGGCTTGGCTGAGGCAGCGGTTGGGCAAGTCGGCAGCTTGCCAATTGCCGGGATCATACCGGCGGCGTTTCCAACTGACGCCGTTTTGCTGCGCAAATAGCTGATAGAGGCGCTTCACGCGCGCGCCTTCGATCCCGCGCAGTTGATCCACCGAACGCCTCTGAGGGGCCGGTTCGCCGAAGCGCATCTCGTACATCTTGCGCACAACCCTGAGGCGTGCGTCGGGATCCAGCGCAAGTCTGGCCTGATGCAGCAGACGGTCGGTGCGGGCACCCCCGGGTTGGCCCGCCGAATACAGCCTGACGCCTGCTTCACCTACCCATACCAAAAGACAACCGACGCGACCAGCGAGCGCTGCCGCGGCATGGGAAATCCGTGCACCAGGTTCCAGCATCAGGCAAGCAAGCCCGCCAACGGGGATGTGCGTGCGAACGCCGTTTTTGTCCACGACGACGAACGCGCCGTCCAGAACATCCAATCTTCCGCGCTCCACGAAGAGGATCGAGGCGCGATCCTTGATCGGTATGGGCCGAGGTGGCGGAATGCCTGTTGGGGAACGCAATCTCGCCTTATCCCATTTTCAAATGAGGGAGGTCGTGTCGGCTCATGCGGTCCGGTTAGCCCGCCGGATCAGCATTAGCCCACACCCGTATGCTTTTGCGGAACCGAACCCCCCGGCTACCGCTTTGATGAACGAGTCGGGCGTGACCACGGTTAGGAACCCCTCGAAGTCGAGCGTGGAGAACGACATGGTGCGTGCGCCTTTCCTGGCAACGCGATGTTGCTCGTATCCATCTACGCGTACGGTTGATGGCGCGACCGAGAAGCCTGTTCTGTCGCCCTGCCGACGGAGCCAGGCGAAACCGCGGTCCTGCACCGCCGAGAGGCGGCTGGCAGCTCGCTGGTTCGTGCCCACGCCGTGCAGCGCATCCATGACAACGTCGTGTTTCCTCGACCTTGCCCCGGTTTGGCCCCTTTTCCTGACCACGGGGTTGGCGCGAAGGGAAAACTGTAGTGTGTCGCCCTCGCCAAGTTGCGGGTCGAAAATCTTGGGGGGCGATACGTCGAATAACCCGTGTCGGTCTTCCGGCGGACGTGGTGAGAGGACGAAGAACACGCCGCTCTCTATCTCTCGCCAGAGGAAGTCGCGCCTTCGGTCCGGCTCAGCGGCGAATAGAGACCACATAAGGTGGTGTCCTGGATGCGTGCTGTCACTTCGCCCAAGAAGCAGGGGCGCCAATGTCCTGACCGTGATGTCCGGCTTCAGCTCTACGCGGGAGAAATAGACCTGGTTCATCCGGCACCGCCATCGACCCACGAGAATACTGCCTCCTCACGATCATTGAACTGCCACCGCGCGCGGCTCAATACACCATCGCGTCGACGTTCTCTTCGAAAGTCGTGAGGAATCCCCGGCGCATCGAGATCGCATGCGATCACTCGGGATCTGCCATCCGATGATCGAATCCGCTGTAGTACATGGAGTTCGGGTTCTGATCGCACATGGCCATCTAGGGCGGCGAGGAAGGTGTCCGCTTCGACGATGGTTGGATTCATCGGCAGTCCCAAGGGGGCCGACTTGCGGCCGACATAGAGAACGAAATGCGGGTGTCGCATCGCGCGAGCCATGTTATCGAGATCGACCTGACAGCCCTTACGCGCCCATATGGCAGCAGTGAAGTACGAGTCCGTGCGCCACTCGCGAATGGAAAGTACCGTGTGTGGGTTATCTGCCGACAGTTCTTCCTTTCGGGTTGCGAAACTCTGCCCTCTTCGCCGTCTCGGCGTTTGCGCGGTGTGATAGTCGACAAGCGGCAGGCCGGTTGCATCGGTGCGCACCGCGTAGTGCAGGGTCGTTTCGAGCGAGCGGTGAGCCCCTTCGTCGCTACGGTCGATTCCCATGGCTGCGGCCACGAGTCCCAACACGGCTGAACGCCCTGGACGCGCCCAGCTCATGCGTCGCTCGCCCACGGCGATTTCGCCGAAAGACGCCATTGGCGCATATAGCGTGAACAGTAGGAACGACACCGCTCAGGTCACCGCGAACTCAACGACATCGTGCAATGTTCCGGTGCCGGAGTTGACGTCCATTGTGCACCGGGCGTCTGCACGGTCACCGTAGGCGTCGTCAAGGCGGTCACGGAAATCCTCCAGCGCCTTGACGGACGCAGTGCCGTGATCTCCGCCCGTAACGGGCTTCAGGAAGGCTGGCGCCAAGGTCCGTGGCTGTTCAGCGCCTTTCTCCGCCAAAACGTAGATCGCGCATGAACGACTTGCGAAACTCGACTGCTTTCCACGCGGGGAAACCGTGGCGGCGGCTTCGACCAACGCCGCTAGACTTGCGTCTCGTACCGCCCTTGCGCTGTCGAGGTTGCGCAAAAGGAGATCGCGATCAACGCATGTATAGAGGTAGAATACACCCGCGCCGTACTCTTGAACGCCAACGAACCCCGCACCCGCATCGTCGGGTTCATCGCGCGATTTCAGATCGTCCACGGCGGTGTAGTAGTCGTCCTCGGCGATCGCGCGGTGGGTTGTAATCGCGTGTGCCACCTGGACCGCCGCCTCGCGATTAAATCGAGGATTGTCGGCGAGCATTCGACCAAACATGGCGACATCCGCGGCCGAGTCAGCCCGTTGTAGAACAGTATCCGGCTTCGCGGCGACCTCCACTCCGGCCAGCGCTTGGTCGGCAAGTTCAAAAGCTTTGGCCCGCTCTTCCGGCGAGACGAAGGCAAGCTGCTCGATGAATGTCGCATCTTTCTGGTCAGAGACCCCCCTGAGCTTGCCGAACACTCCCGCGATCTTGCGCGCAACACCGAGCGACTGCTCATCCTCCATCCCGCCCGCGCGCAAATGTTCGCGAAGGTCGGCACCCAGTCGCTGAGTGCGCTGTGCCAAGTGCCCGTCGAGCCTGTCCCTGAATACATCCGACGCACGCCAAGCCCGCTTCAGGCTCTGTGATGACACGCGCAATCGAGGTGCCCCGCCGAAGACGACGCTCTTCGGACGTCCGGTATCGTCCCGATTGAGGTTCGAGGGGCCGTAGGCGGTCAGGAGATGCAGTTGGAGGAAGTCAGCCATTCGTGGCTCCTTGATTGTGTTGATCCGTGGGGTCGATTGAGGGTGGGAAGACAGGGGAGGCAACCGCGTAGTAGTCGAAGGTCCATCTCTTGCGGATCTGGTCACCCCAGTAGAGTATCGCGTCCGACAGATCGCGAACGTTCACCCGTCCCTTGGTCATATGCACAAGCCTACGCATTTGGCCCATAAGGTCGTCGCCCTCGGTTTGCATCAGGCGACGGAAGCGACCTTCGGATAGTTGCGCTGACTGGACATCGTCGAGCGAACGTCGACCCACTGCTCGCGCGACGCGGATCTCTTCGTTTTCTCGTACCAGGGCGAGAACGCCGGCGAGGGCCGCAACCCGGTCGTCGTTGAGTTGGTAGGGGCGCAACCGGGCGATCAGTCGGAGTGCTTCGGGCTCTTGGATCACGTCAATCGGCATATGTGCCCGTCTCATGCGGGCGAGTGCTGCCCGATGATTCCCGGACGGATTCCTTAGCTCCGTCCACCAGTCGTGCGCGATGTCCTGCGGTCGTGAGTTGGTCATGCGGCGGTCCCCTTGTTGTTTTTTTGCCCTTATTCTGGCTGCAGTCGGACACCGAGGTCGCGTTCGAGAGCCTTGCCACCCTTGCCGTACCCGCGCAAGGCCGACGACAGGTGGAACCTCGCCTTCACGTGCCGTTCCATGTTTCGCGTCTCGAGTCCCTCCGATGGCACGTACTCGTCGAACAATGCCAGCGCCGGTCCCGCCACGGTGACCGGCCAGCGTGCCCGGGCTTCACGAGTCGGATCATCTGGGTCCGATGCGCTCTTGATTCCAGACACGGCTTCGTTGATTGCCTCGTAAAACGCCTGTTCGGTGTTCTGATAGAGACGTTCGGTGATGAAGCCGTAGTTGCCGGTGGCGTCTTGCGGCCGTTCGTGGCGGGCAGATTTGATGGCACCGACCACCAGACGCCCAACGGTCTCCGTCGAGGCGATCACATGCCCCATGAATTCCTCGCCGGCCTTGGTGGCCTCCGCATCGTCGAATGTCCACAATGGCATCTCGCCTTCGATCCAGGCGCGGGCCTTCATGTTGTCCATGTCGTACCCGAACGCGCTCAACCGCAATTCTCCTTCAGGGCGTACCAGATGCCAGCGGTTTCCCGACTCTTTCCAACGTCGCACGGTGGCCGCAGGCTCGCGTAGTCCGTCTGCGCTTTGCGCCACCATTCCTGGCCAAAGCCGGTAACTGATGCCGCCAGGCTGGGGATGCACGGGGAGCTTGACGCCGCCCGTCTTTTGCCGGTAGTAGGGCGTCAACGGATGCTCGAAGCCTTCCGAGTAGTTCGTTCCGTAGTTTTGTGTGCGGTACCCGACCACTACGACTTTGTCGTACACGCCCGTGATGGCGCACGGTCGCCCTTCACCACGCTCGAATTGCAGACGGATCCGTCGGGGCATCCCCCAGTACACGTGCAGCGGATGGACATCGACGGGCGTCGTCGACCTGCCTTCTGCTTTCGGGTTTGAGGTCCGTGTGGGCTCGACCCATGGAAAGACATCCGTATCGTCCTCATTGCGACCGGGGGTACGCCGCGCGATCTGTTCCGATGTCTCAGCATTCGCCCACAGCCGTGTCCAGAGCGTGTCCCCCAGGCGTGGGTGGTCCGCAACTACGAGCGTTGACATCGGTCCGCCGCCTCGCAACGACGTTCGGTGACCTGCACCACCGCCTGGCGCGAAGGCGTTCAGCACAAACAGTGCCATGGCGGCAGCCCTCCGGCCTAAGACAGGCACCCTGCCGCGTTTTACAAATAGGTCCGCGTTGTTCCGAAGCGTCTGTGCTCCCGGTGCGTCGATCAGTAGAGCGCCGATGTCCTTCTTGTCCGCCCCGTCAAGTGGATCGAGGTCCTGGAGAAAGCGTGGTCCTTGGCCATCGAGGTAGAAAGCGTTTGCGAACTCATCGAACCTTCTCGCGAGTGCGTCGGGTGTTGGAGGTTTCATCCACCACTTGTGCCATTCGCGGTCATTGGCGGGCGCGGCGGCGGTGGACAATAGTCCGATCAAGAGTTCCAAGGCGGCGCCGTTGAAGTCGGGTCTAGGCCAAGCGAATGCGACTACCGGGTCATCGTCTATCGCGTCCGTGATCCCGGATGGCGCGATCCACGCAACCTCGCCGCTTCGCCGCCGGACGGGAAGCCAATGATCGGTCACAAGGTTCAATGGAGATCCGCCCTCAGGCATCGTCAGATCCAGTTTGCTCCACCTACGCGACCCCTGGTACATCCCGAAAGTTGCGGGAAGGGGCATAAACATAGGAGACGTTCAGGTGGTTATCAACCCGTGGGCCGTACTATAGGTCAACTTCACTTCGCGACCGTCAGCCCCTTTGGCGGTGCCTGTTAACGCCCCTGTTGAGGCGTCGGAACGCAACACGACGAGCACGATATCGGTGTCGTAACGACCCCAATCGGCTTTGGCCTCTATTTTGGCTGCCCTTAGGTCGGGGGGCACCAATTCGTCCGCTACTCGTCGCACGGGGACGTTGACTTCACTGAGCCGCCATGCGCGCCACCGTTCCCCGGGCGCCGAATCAACAGCATACGGAACGACATGCCCCTCGCGTTCGCGCGCCAACCGCAATACTTGCTGAGGATCGTCGTTGAGGCGAGTCGGTGCGCGGATGTCCGCATCCCACTCACCCCCATCCCGCCGGTACCCCGTGCCCAGGTTCAGTACATTAGAATTGGCGATACCACGTTCGGCACCCGCTCGCCCTTCCGCATCGAATAAGTACTGCCGCAGCCCAAACGGCACGTTCTCGTCGACTCCAATGCCATAGACGGATTCGATCAGAACGCGGAGTCTGCCCGGACTCTCGATCACGCCAGCGTCTTTCAGCGCCCGAGCGGTGAGCCACAGTCGGGCGTGGTCCCGATACACGTAGGCGGCCCGCGGAAACGCGGCTTTGAACCAGTTCGCGTCCGCATCCGGGGCTGGCTCGGGGGAAACCACGACCAGTTCAGGGTGGCCGTCTCGGTAAGGGCGCTCATGCCGCCAGAGGCGGCCAGCTCGCTGGATCAGGAGGTCCATTGGTGCCAGGTCCGTTATCAGAACATCGAAGTCCAGGTCCAGCGACTGCTCGACAACTTGAGTCGCGATTAGCACCCTCTTGCGGGCCTTCGGTTCGCTTGCCTTGCCGAAGCGAGTGACTACTTCCGCCTCGATCTTGAGCCGATCGACAAGTGCGAACCTCGCGTGGAACACATCGGATGAAACCCCCCGCATGCGCAAAGCCGCGTGGGCGTCCAGCACGTCATCGACCGTGTTGCGAATGTAAAGCACAGCGTTGCCGGCGTTGGTCGCCCGCTCGACTTCCCGAAGGGCTTCGTTGAGAGTTCGAAGGAATCTGACCGGTAGTGCGCGTCCCCGTCCTGGCATGCCCGAGACGGGCTTGCTGGACTGAATGTTGGCGGCGGAGACGGTTGCCAACGGGTACGCCATGCAGGTATCGCTTGCGGCGAGCGTCTGCCCCAGTCCCCTCAAGAATGCCTGCGCAAGACGTTGTCGTACCGAGAGCGGCAATGTCGCGGACAGGAGGATGGCGGATCCCCCCAAAGCCGCCTGGAACTCGAGAAGGCACTCGATTTCAGTTCCCATGTACGCGTCGTAGGCATGTACTTCGTCCAGCACGAGAACACGTTGAGTGATCCCCAGTAGACGCAACGACTGATGTCGGCAAGGCAGGATGGCCAGCAACGCCTGATCCACCGTCCCTACACCGATATCGGCGAGGAACGCTCGTCGCCGGTCATCGGCGATCCAGTCCGCGCAAGCGGTAGACGCGGTAACGTCCGCAGACTCGTTGGAGTCCGAATAGGAAAGTTCGAGGCGACCTCCTCTGAGGTGCGCAGCCGCGAAGCCCGGGTGCAGATCTCGTGCACCGTGGACTAGCGCCACCGATGGCCTGGCGCCATCTGCAAACAGGTGGCGGTGGATGGTTGCCAGACGGTCAAACATCGCATTCGCAGTCGCCATCGTTGGCAGCGCAATGTAGACCCCGGAAGCCGAACCCGAGCGTATCAGACGATGAACGAGCATGGTGGCCGCCTCCGTCTTCCCGCAGCCTTGTCCAACGCGAAGTGAGGGTGAAGCGAAGGTCCGATTCCAACGCGAAGTGAGGGTGAAACGGGAGTTCCGCGCATCATTCGGGGATGATCGTGGACATTCAGACGCGGCGGCTACGCACCATCGAGCAGCTTCGTGCCTTTGTGGAAGGCAACGAGGCTGTGGTTTTCCAACCGAGGGACCGGGCCGATGCCTACGGCTTCGTCCGGGACACGCTGGAGCGCTTCGGCTACCGGCGGCTCGGCAAGCGGGACAAGGGGGTGGTTCTGCGGTTCCTGGTCGCCGCGACCGGCATCTCGCGCAAGCAGACGGAGCGCCTGGTGCGGCAGTGGCGGGACACCGGCACGATCCGGGACCGGCGCGGCGGCAACCGCGGCCGGCCCTTCGCGCGCAAGTACGCGGCGGCGGACATCCGGCTGCTGGCGGAGATCGACGAGGCCTTCGGACAGATGTCGGGGCTGGCCACGCGCGAGATCCTGCGGCGCCAGTTCGAGGTGTTCGGGGACGCCCGCTTCGCGCGGCTGGCGACGATCTCCAACGGCCACGTCTACAACCTGCGCCACTCCGCGACCTATCGCGCCAGGCGCACGCTGTGGACGAAGACGCGGCCGGCGACCGCGGCGATCGGCCTGCGGCAGGCGCCGCGGCCCGAGGGCCGGCCCGGCTTCGTGCGCGTGGACACCGTCCACCAGGGCGACCGCGACGGGGTCAAGGGCCTGTACCTGATCAACCTCGTCGACGAGGTCACCCAGTACGAGTTCGTCGGCGCCGTCGCCGGCATCTCCGAGCGCTTCCTGCTGCCGCTGCTCGAGGGCCTGCTGCTGTCCTTCCCGTTCCCCATCCTCGGCTTCCACGCCGACAACGGCAGCGAGTACATCAACCACCGCGTCGCCGGGCTGCTCGACAAGCTGCGCGTCGAGCGGTTCACCAAGTCCCGCGCCCGGCGCTCGAACGACAACGCGCTGGTCGAGGGCAAGAACGCCAACGTGGTGCGCAGGTGGTTCGGCCACGACCACATCCCGCAACGCTTCGCGCCCGAGGTCAACCGCTTCGCCCAGGGCACGCTGTCCCCGTTCCTCAACTTCCACCGGCCATGCCTGTTCGCCACCGAGAACCGCGACGGCAACGGCCGGGTCCGGCGCAAGTACCTCGCGCGCGACGTCATGACGCCCTACGCCCGGTTCCGATCGCTCGCCGACGCCGGGCGGTTCCTCAAGCCCGGCCTCGGCTTCGCGCTCCTCGACGCCGCGGCCACCGCCGAGACCGACCTCCAGGCCGTCCGCCGCGTCCAAGCCGAGCGTCGCGAGCTGTTCCTGCGCATACGCGCCGGCACGGCGCCCGACCGCGCCGCCGGATGACGCCCCCGCCCGGGAACAGTTCGCTCGCCGCTCGGGCAGGGATGGCGACCGCGAACGTGCCCGCCATGGCCGGCGCGGGCCGACCGACCGCTCGAGTCCCATCCAACGCCGGCGGCCGCCATCCCCGCCCACAGCGTGGGTCGCTGCGCGGCCGTCAAGGGTCCGCTGCGCCGGACAGGACGCCCCAAGACAGTTCGCCAAACCCGACTCCCGACTCTTCCCCACCGGTGCCGCAAAACACCGACCGCGGTCCGGCCTCCTGTCCGCCCTTGACCGCCGCTCCGCTCAAACTCCGGCACCTCTTGACCAGCGGCGCCGGCGCACCCAACATCCCGCTCTTCGCAGCAGAACATCCGCACAACCAACCGCTTCACGGATCCGGCAACTTCACCCTCACCTTCTCATTGGACAACGGGCCCGCTGCCTGTCTCGTCTTCGATAAGATAAAGTGCTGGCCCGGACGGCAGTGGCACTTGGCTGGCCCAATCCTGCATCGGACTCGGCCTTGCGGTCTCATCGATCAGTTGTCGAAAGGAGAGTCTCTTGCTTGGGGCGGCCGAGATGAGCCCCGCTTCACGAACTGCCTTGGTTGCTACGCACTGGATACTTTGCCAGTACCTGCTCAGATCAGCTTCGGGCTCCCGATATCTGAACCAGCGCTGGTTGGAACCGATCCAATCGCTGAGTACTGCAATGCCTGCCAGAATGTGCGATGAGCGACATGCACGCTCATCGTCGACGGGCAGGTCCAAGAGATTGACCTCAAACAGGTCACGCAGCTCCCTGGCGAACGCATAAGCAGCGTCGATTCCAGGCCTGCCAAAGTCAGATCGCAGATTCGGAGTTCCTTCACTGGCTGGCGGCTCGCCATGGTGTCCGAATACGGCGGAGAACAGGGGAACCCAAGCCAAGTAGTCGACCTCTGGACTGCCAAGCAAGATGCTCGGGTCAGAATCGAAAAGCCTCAAGCCCCCGGAACCATGATCGTATGACGTTTGAAGCTCAGTGGGATCGGCTCTCAGACAAGACGGGAAGTATTTCGGTGCCTTCGCTTGGAACCTCCGCGCGAACTTGCCTATATCGTGAAGACCGAGCAAGTAGGAGATGACTGGGACTGTTTCGTCCATTGACCACCCCAGATATCGGTTGAGACTCCGCGCCGGTGAGTTGGGCTGTTTCAAGAGGGATGCGCCTACGGCCGCGACATCGAGCGCGTGCAATGGGAGCGGATGCCACTCGGGACCGGGCACCGCCGCACATGCCTTTCCCCAGAATTCATGGATGGGAGCCGCAGACATTGGCACAGAATATCAACTCTCGCCTGCCCCTTGGTCACGGTATGGCGGCTGCGCGTCAGGCTCTATGGCGGTGCTTCTGGTAGGCATTGCTGTCCCAGACGGGCTGCATGACCATCTGCGCGGCCAGGTCCGGACCGTCAGGCGCGCTTGAAGACCGCCATCTGCGTCGGCGTGCCGAAATCGGGATGCAATTCCCCGATCCCGTGGTGTTCAACTTCGTAGCCGAACCGCTGGCAGACCGCAGCACTCCAAGAGGCAAACTCCGCCCGTGTCCACTCGAAGCGATGGTCCGGATGCCGCATCTGGCCGGCGCCCATGTTCTCGAAAGTCACGTTGTATTCGGCATTGGGCGTCGTAATGATCACCGCGCCCGGCTTCGCGAACTCGAACACCGAGCGTTCAAAAGCGCCGACGCGGTCGAGGTCGATGTGCTCGATGACCTCGGCGGCGACAGCCACGTCGAAGCCATGCAACCGGGCGTCCCGATAGGTCAGGGATCCGTTCATCAACTCGATGCGCCTGCGCTGGTTCTCCGGCATCTCCCGCAGGCGAAGCCGCCGCTCGGCGAACTCCAGCGCGACGCTCGAGACGTCCACGCCGACAACTTTCGCCAGTGTCCGAATGCGGAGCAGTTCCCTGACCAGCTTCCCCTCGCCGCATCCCAGATCGACGACTGTGCGTGCGTCAATCGACCCGACTGCGGCGACGATGGCGGCGGTTCGCCGGTCGTTCAGCCGCAGCGGCGCCTCCAGGACCTGCTCCGTGTCCGGCTGGCCGTCCTCTTGTGATGCCGGGATGTCCTCGCCGTCCGTCAGACGCTCGAGGGCCGCCCGCGCAAGACTCCGCCGGTGCTTCAGGTAGCGGGATGCGATGAGTTCCTTTTCGGGGTGCGATTCGAGCCAGTCTTCACCATGGCGCAGGAGCTTCTCCACTTCGTCGTCTCCGACCCAGTAGTGCTTCTTGCTGTCCAGCACCGGGATCAGCACGTAGAGATGGCGCAGCAGGTCGCGGAGACGCTTTGCGGCGGCGATCTTGACGGTGTAGTAGGGACTCTTTCCCCAGGCGCCGAACTGCGTATCCAGCGGATGCGACTCGACGCTTACCTCGTAGCCCAGGGGTTCGAACAGGCGGCGGAGCACGGCTTCGCCGCCGCGGCTCGGCAGACAGTGGACCACGGCCTCCAGCGGCATCTTTGCTGCGGCGAGTTCTGGCCGGTCCCGGCTGCCGCCGGTGAAGGCGGAGCGAAACACGCTGTTCAGGGCAACGCTCAGGAATGACGAAGCCACGTAGGGCCGGTCATTCACATAGTCCTCCAGCAGACGCTGGCCGCCGCCCCTCCTGATGCTCCGGACCAGCCCGATGGGGTCGATTTCAAGCTGAAGCGCAGCCGTGCAGCGTTGCTCCGTCGCCTCCGGGTAGTACACATGGGCCTTGCCGAACGACAGGTCGAAGGACTGCAGCCTGTCCGGATGCTTGTGCAGCAGGAAACCGAGGTCGGTTGCCGGATTGTGGGTCGTCGAGATCGTCAGCAGCATTCTTACAGCCTCGGGTCGACGGGTTCGGATTCCAGCGCCAGAACCCCCAGGGCGCACTCGTGCACCTGGCGGATGGGTTTCCTGTCGACGAAGCGCTGAAGGCCTTCCAGTCCCAGGAAGAACTCCCGCATCGCCAGTTGCCGCTTGGCGCTCAATCCGCGCGACCGCAACCGTTCAAGGTTCTCTTGCCGGGAGTACTCCGGGCCGTAGATGATCCTGAGATACTCGGGCCCGCGGCACTTGAGCGCCGGCTGGACGTATCCGCTCCGGCCCCTGGCGACGAATTCCAGCGGCTTGATCACCGTTCCCTCTCCGCCCCGGGCCGTGAGTCTCTCCCACCAGGCTATTGCCCGGTCGCATTCGGTCCGATCATTGAGGCTCACCGTCCGGTACGGTGTTGCGACGAAAACGTTGTCCGCCGAAGACGCGAGCCGGGCCAGTGTTTCCATGTGCCAGCCGTGATGCTTGTCCATGTGTGTCTCGCCCTCGCTCGCGAGGAGGTGGAAGGGCGCCAGCCTCAATTGCTCGATCGACTCGACCTCCCAGCAGTAGCCCCGGTACGCGGTGACGTACCGGTCCACCACCTCGTGGCGCTGCCGCTGCTCATCCAGCATCCGATCCACGGCCACACCGCGTTCCCGCGCGCGGGTGAGCAGTTCCATGCTCGCCGGCAGCGACACGTTGGCGGCTGCTCCCACCGCCGCGTATTGCGTTCGAACGAGGTCCATGGCCTTCATCGACCACGGCATCAGTTCGCAGTCGAGCGTGAGCCACTCCGTTCGCAGTTCTTCCCACAGTCCCGCCCGGGAGACCGCTGCGCAAAGCCGGTCGAGCAACTCCGCTTCAAGATCCCGCGCGTTGAAGAATCGGCGCCCCGTCCGCGTATAGCAGGCGCCGATTTCGCCCGTCTCGATGCCGAACCGGTCGCGCGCGGTGCCGGCGTCCCGGCATATCTGTATCACCGCGCGGGAACCCATGTGCTTCTCTTCGCAGATCACCGCGTGCACGCCCTGCTTTCGGTAGTAGTCGAGAGCCTCCTCGGGATGTTCCAGCAGGCCCGCCCTGCTGGTGGTTGCGCACGGCGACATGGTCGGCGGCAAATAGTTGATCCATTTCGGGTGCACCGCGAATCGACTCATCACCTCGAGGGCGGCGAGCGTTCGGTCTTCGGTCAGGATCACGGTTCTGCCCCATTGGGTCTCGATGCGGCGCTTGCCCAGGACATCCTCGATGTCGAGCATGTCGTCGTGCTCGTGCTGTGCCGTGAGGCCGGCCGGTTGTTCTGGCGCGAGGGGTCTGACCGGCTCGTAGTGGCATCGCTCGGCCGGCACGTGGACCAGTTCCTTCTCGGGATACCTCAGCGCGGTGAGGCTGCCCCCGAAAACACAGCCGGTATCGATGCAGATCGTGTTGTTCAGCCATTCCGCCTCCGACACAGGGGTGTGGCCGTAGACGACCATGGCGTCGCCGCGATATTCGGATGCCCAGTCGTGGCGAACGGGAAGCCCGTACTCGTCGGTTTCGCCGGTGGTTTCGCCGTAGAGTGCAAAGGCGCGAACGGTGCCCGAGCCGCGCCCCTGATAGGCCTCCTTCATGCCGGCGTGCGCAACGACGAGTCGCCCGCGATCCAGCACGTAGTGGCTGATCAGCCCCCTGACAAAGGAAATCACCCGGTCGATGAATGCCTCGCTCTCGCCTTCGAGTTGCTGCATGGTTTCGGCCAGGCCGTGGGTCAGCTTGACGTTCCGGCCGGAGAGCTTCCTCTGCAGCTTGTCGTCGTGATTGCCCGGTACGCAGATCGCGGCGCCATCGTCGACCATATCCATCACGAGGCGCAGCACTCCCGGGCTGTCGGGCCCGCGGTCCACCAGGTCGCCCACAAAGATCGCCTTTCGCCCGTCGGGCGGTATCGCGGAATAGCGGATTCCGTCTTCGCCCCTGGACTCCGAGATGGAATAGCCCAGCTTGGCGAGCAGCGCCCGCGTTTCCTCGAAGCAGCCGTGGAGGTCGCCAATGATGTCGAACGGGCCTGTTTCGGTGCGCTTGTCCGTCCACATGGGCTGGCGGACAAAAGTGACCGCATCCATCTCGTCGGGCGACTTGAGCACGTGGACCTGGCGGAATCCCTCGCGCCTCAGCGAACGCAACGACTGTCGAAGCTGGCGGACCTGTTGGCGTACGACGTGGGACCCGAAGTTGCGGTCGCTGCGTTGGGTGTTGCGGTCACGGCACAGGCGCTCGGGCAGGTCGAGGACCACTGCCAT
The DNA here is from genome assembly GCA_965203615.1 of Candidatus Azotimanducaceae bacterium. Lineage (GTDB taxonomy): Bacteria > Pseudomonadota > Gammaproteobacteria > Pseudomonadales > Azotimanducaceae > VXNE01. Next base: position 111,699 of record OZ241900.1, on the reverse strand, counting down.
GGGGATCACGTGGTGCTCGCGGGCGAGGCGCAGCAGACTTCGCCTGGCGTCCCGCTGGACGTTGGTGGCGTCGACGACGACCAGCTTGCCGAGCGACAGCCGGTGCCCGGCGATGTAGTGGAGAACCTCGAACGCCTGGCGCGTAACCGCCTGGTCGTTCTCGTTGTCGGAGACCAATGCGCGGCACGCATCCGACGACAGGACTTCGGTTGGCTTGAAGTGCTTCCCGGCGAACGTCGACTTGCCGCTCCCGGAGGCGCCGACCAGAACGACGAGGGACAGTTCCGGGACGGTTATCTCCATGACGCTCTCGATTATGCGGTGTTCCGGTCGGCTGGCTGTATCCCGCCGGTCCGTGACGGCAAGGCTACATGAACGTGGCAGGTTTGTACCTGCGGCCCGGTGCCGGCTGCCAGCGCTAGTGTTCGGTGGGTGCCGCGTGCCAGAACTCGACAAAGAAGCGGACCGGCCCGATGGCCTCGACCCGGTGTGAAACCTCCGGAACTATGACTCCGGTCCCGTCCGCTTCGACGACAAAGGCGCGGCGGATCGGCGCTCCGACTTCGTACTTGAGTGTCCCGGATACGACGTGGATCCGAGCCCACACCCCGCGCTTGGTCGCATGGTCCTTCGTGAGTCCCGACGGCAGCGTTGTCTCGTCGAACTCCGGGGTCTTTCGGGCGGGAACGAATCCATCTGGCCACTCCATGCGGTCGCAACAGGGGCAATCCAGCTCGGTGCCGATCATCGCGTTTCGGGTGTTCTCGTGGACGATCCACGGTCGATTGAGGAATGGCGGCCGGTGACGCACGTGCTGGGCGTGTCCGCAATTGAGAGCGGCGATCCAGTCGCCGTGTTCGTCGCGGCTGAAACTGCTGATGGCGCGTTTCACCCGGGAATCACTCCTGGCCGTGATCGCACTTATCATCACCATCTCAATCTGTTGTTGCAACGCGACGTGGCGGTGGGGCGGCTAATGGCACATTTCGATGATGCGACGGAACTCGACAATGGCATTCATGGCCAGACGCTGCGCGTTCGTTCCGCCAACCCAACGGGCTTCTTCCAGGCCTTATCGGCCCCCGATTCGATGCCGGATGCGGAGATTCTCGCGAAGCTCTTCATGCCGAAGGGGAGGCGCGCCCGGCCGGTTGTCGTCGTGGTGCCGGGCAGCTTCGGCGTGGGACCGTCCCACCTGGCCGCCGCGGAGCTGCTCACCGACCAAGGAATCGCCGCGTGCGTGGTCGACCCCTTTGGGCTGCGAGGCGTGGAGTCGACCGTGGCCAACCAGGCCCAGTACTCGTTCGCCGCCAGCGCCTGGGATGTTCTCGCCACGGTCCGCGTCCTGTGCTCGCGCAGTGATGTCGACATCGCGCGCATCGGGGTCCAGGGGCATAGCCGGGGTGGGTCGGCGGTATTGTCCGCCGCCTGCATGGCGCAACTCGTGGATGATGTACCGGCTGCCATGTGCGGGGTTTACGCGGCGTACCCCTGGTCGGGGTTGCAGTTTCTGAACCCGGACATCGGGACCGCCGTCGTGCGGTCCGTCATCGGTGACCGGGACGAGTGGTGTTCACCGCAACAGGTCCAGGCGCATATGCACGCGATGCGGCTTTGCGGCGGCAGGGCAAGCTGCCGGATATTCGGGGGAGCGCACCACGGCTTTGATCGGGACACGCCCCTGGAGGCAATTCAGGACGCGGCGGTGGCGCCCGCGGCCCCGACGGTCTACATCCGGGAAGACGGGGCGCTGATTCATCCGCTCGCGCAGGGAGCGGAACCCGACCTCAGCGAACGCGACGTAATGGTCTATTCGATGAAGGCGGGTTATGGGCGCCGGGGCGCCCGCATCGGCAGCGAGGGTGACCAGCAGGAACTGTTTCGTGAGGACATGATGCGCTTCTGGGAAGCCTTGATGTTCGGAACCGCCGATTGACCCCGGCGAAATCCGTCCGGTCGCCGACATGCAGAATACGCCCGTTCCGGCGTAAAATTGCCGTTTGGTGTCATTGGATTCGCGAGCGGTTACGCATGGGCGGCAAGACGCTCTACGACAAGATATGGGAGGCGCATTTCGTCGGCGAGCGCGTCGATGGCATGGGTCTCATGTACGTCGACCGGCACCTTCTGCACGAAGTGACTTCGCCCCAGGCCTTTGAGGGCTTGCGTCTCGCTGGCCGCGCGCCCTGGCGCACGGGAGCGAACCTTGCTACGCCGGATCACAACGTGCCCACCGTGCGTGGCGAACGGATGGCCGGCGTCGAAGGTATCACCGACGAAGTGGCGCGCATCCAGGTGGAGACGCTCGATGCCAACTGCCGCGACTTCGGCATCGAGGAGTTCGGCATCAACGACATCCGCCAGGGCATCGTCCACGTCATCGGGCCGGAGCAGGGCGCGACGCTGCCGGGCATGACCATCGTCTGCGGCGACTCGCACACTTCCACACACGGCGCCTTCGCTGCCCTGGCGCAGGGTATCGGCACATCCGAGGTGGAGCACGTGTTGGCGACGCAGTGCCTCGCCCAGCGCAAGAGCGGCAACATGCGCGTGGAAATCGAGGGTGAACTGCAGGACGGGGTGCATGCGAAAGACCTGATCCTGGCCGTGATCCGCCGGATCGGCACGGCCGGTGCGACGGGCCACGTGATCGAATTCACGGGTAGCGCGATACGTGGGCTGTCCATGGAGGGTCGAATGACCGTCTGCAACATGGCGATCGAAGCGGGCGGACGCGCGGGCCTCGTCGCCGTGGACGACACGACCCTCGACTATGTGGCGGGGCGTCCCCTGTCGCCGTCCGGGGACGATTGGACCGCTGCCGTAGACTACTGGAAGACCCTGCGTTCGGATCCGGACGCGGCGTTCGATCGGGAAGTGCGAATCGATGCCGGCACGCTATCGCCGCAGGTGAGTTGGGGAACGTCGCCGGAACTGGTGGTGGACATCGACGAGGGTGTGCCGGACCCGGCGGCGTTCGAGGACCCGATCAAGGCCGAGGTCGCGACCCGGGCGCTCAGTTACATGGGCCTGGAACCGGGAACGCCGATGACGCAGATCGCGCTCGACAAGGTCTTCATCGGTTCCTGCACCAACGCCCGCATAGAGGATCTGAGGATCGCGGCCGGTATTGCCGCAGGCCGCAAGGTTGGCGTACCCCAGGCGCTGGTGGTTCCCGGATCCGGCCTGGTCAAGCGTCAGGCCGAGGAGGAAGGACTCGACCGCGTGTTCATCGACGCCGGCTTCGAGTGGCGTGAGCCCGGTTGTTCCATGTGCCTGGCGATGAACGCGGACCGCCTCTACCAGGGCGAACGTTGCGCGTCGACCTCGAACCGCAATTTCGAGGGCCGGCAAGGCCATGGCGGCCGAACCCACCTGGTGAGCCCGGCGACGGCAGCCGCCAGCGCGGTGGCCGGTTATCTCGCCGACCCGAGGGAATTGGCGGCGTAGCCGGAGGTTCAGATGGAGAGATTCGATACCCACCGGGGATTGGTCGCGCCCATGGACAGGGCGAACGTCGATACGGACCAGATCATCCCGAAACAGTTCCTGAAGTCGATCCGGCGCACGGGGTTCGGGGACAACCTGTTCGACGCATGGCGCTACCTCGACGAAGGCGACATGGGCAAGACACAGAACGAACGGCAACTGAACCCGGATTTCGTCCTCAATGCGGCGTGTTACCAGGGCGCCAGCATACTCATCGCGCGGGACAACTTCGGTTGCGGCTCCAGCCGCGAACATGCGGTGTGGGCGCTGATGGAATACGGGTTTCGCTGCGTCATCGCGCCGAGTTTCGCGGACATCTTCTCCACCAACAGCGCCAACAACGGATTGCTGTTGATCGTGCTGGCGAGCGATGCGATCGATGCGTTGTTCGAGCGCGCTCAGGTGCGCGGTTTCTCGCTCGAGGTGGACCTGCAACGGCAGTGCGTGACTGCGGATGACGGCATGTCGTGGGACTTCGACATCGACGCCGAACGCAAGCAGCGGCTCATGAGCGGCCTGGACGACATCGGGCTTACATTGGAATGCGCGACGGTGATCCGCGACTTCGAGCAGGATCACAGGCAACGCGCGCCGTGGGTGTTTCGAGCATGAGCGCGAAGGTACTGGTACTGCCGGGGGACGGGATCGGTGCGGAGATCATGCCGCATGTGGTCCGGGTGCTGGAGCACGTCGATGCGGCGATCGATTTCGAGTACGCGGAGGTCGGCGGGATAGCCATAGACCGCTACGGGGACCCGCTTCCGGCCGATGCGCTCGAAGCCGCGAAGCGGGCGGACGCCGTGCTGCTCGGCGCTGTCGGCGGTCCAAAATGGGACGATCTGCCCATGGATCAACGTCCGGAGAAGGCCTTGCTCGGATTGCGGTCCGGCCTGGACGTGTTCGCCAATCTGCGTCCGGCGATCCTCTTCGAGCCGCTCGCGCAGGCGTCGTCCCTGAAGCCGGATCTCGTCGCGGGCCTCGATATCCTGATCGTCCGGGAGCTGACCGGCGGCATCTATTTCGGCGAGCCGCGCGGCGTGGAGGTGGGCAATGGCGGCAGGCGGGGCTTCAATACCCTTGCCTACGACGAGCGCGAGATTGAACGCATTGCGCGCGTCGCGTTCGAACTCGCGCGCAAACGCCGGCAGCGGCTCACTTCGGTGGACAAGGCCAACATACTGGAAGTGACCCAGCTCTGGCGCGATGTCGTATGCGAAGTCGGCGAGGAATATCCCGACGTGGAGCTGTCGCACATGTATGTCGACAACGCCGGCATGCAGCTCGTGCGGGAACCGAAGCAGTTCGACGTCGTGGTCACCGGCAACATGTTCGGCGACATCCTTTCGGACGTGGCGGCCATGCTGACGGGATCGCTGGGAATGCTCCCTTCGGCGTCGCTCAACGCCGGCGACCAGGGCATGTACGAGCCGGTGCACGGCACCGCTCCGGATATCGCTGGCCGCAATATCGCGAACCCCCTGGCGACCATCATGTCGGCAGCCATGATGTTGCGCTACAGCCTGAATGCGGCCGCTGCCGCGGATCGCATGGAGGCGGCCGTGGCGGAAGTGCTTGACGATGGTTTGCGGACCGCCGACATATTCCCTGAGGGCGGCGGCGAACGCCTCCGCCGCGTCGGGACCGATGAAATGGCCGATGCTGTCATCGCCGCACTGGCCAAAGACGCCGCCACCGCGGACGCGACGACCTAGTCGGTCCGCAATTCAAGGAGAAACCGCGTGGAAAGAGTCAACGTAGCCGTGGCCGGCGCCACAGGCGCCGTGGGCGAGGCGATCAGGGAGGTCCTGGAGGAACGCGGGTTTCCGGTGGATCGGCTCGTATTGCTCGCAAGCCCCCGGTCCGCCGGCAAACGCCTGCAGTACCGTGGTAAGTCCCACCGCGTCGAGGTGCTTGAAGACTTCGATTTCGAGGACATCCAGATCGGGCTGTTTTCGGCGGGTGGACCGGTCAGCGAAGAACACGCTCCGCGAGCGGCTGCGGCGGGTGCGGTCGTAATCGACAATACCTCGCAGTTTCGCTATGACCATGACGTGCCACTGATCGTGCCCGAGGTGAATCCGGATTGCATCGACGGGTATTCGGCGCGGGGGATCATCGCGAATCCCAACTGCTCGACGATCCAGATGGTTGTGGCGCTGAAACCGATTTACGACGCCGTCGGCATCTCGCGCATCAACGTCGCCACCTACCAGGCCGTGTCCGGTGCCGGCGCGCGCGGCGTATCGGAGCTCGCCGGCCAGACGGCGAACCTGTTGAACGGCAAGGATGCCGAGCTTGACTTGCACCCCGTGCAGATAGCCTTCAATGCGATTCCGCAGATCAACGACTTCCAGGACAATGGCTATACGATGGAAGAGATGAAGATGGTCTGGGAGACGCAGAAGATATTCGACGACGAGGACATCCTCGTGAATCCGACCTGCGTGAGAATTCCCGTGTTCTACGGTCACTCGGAGGCGGTGCATATCGAGACCCAGGCGCCGATTTCGGCTGAAGAGGCCAAGGAGTTGCTGGCGGCCGCGGAAGGCGTCACCGTAATAGACGAAAGAGAAGACGCTGGCTATCCCACCGCGTTCGGGGATGCGGCCGGCAACGATTCGGTGTACGTAGGCCGAATTCGAGAGGACATTTCTCACCCGAATGGACTGAATCTATGGATAGTGTCAGACAACGTGCGAAAGGGCGCCGCGCTCAACAGCGTCCAGATCGCCGAACACCTGCTGCCGAAACTGGCCGCGTAACGGGAGTGCGCAGGTTGCAGGCGGGTATGGATACTCGGGTGGCTGATCGCCTGGCCCCCGCGTTGCGGGCTGTCATTCGGCTCGGGGTGATTGGCCTCTGCCTCGGTGGGGGCCAGTTGGCCCTGGCGGAAGAAGCGCCGGCGATTCTCGAGGCTGTGGATCTCGAACTGACTGAACCGGTGAAGGAAACGCCGGTGGAAGAAGCCCCGGCTCATGCAGGAGGGATGTACGGGCCGACGACGCGGGACGATACGCTTTGGTCCATTGCCAGGAAGGTGCGGCCGGATGGGCTGACAGTGGCGGAGACGGTGTCCGCCCTGCAACGCATGAACCCGGATGCGTTCCTCGCGGGCGATCCCAACCGCCTGATGCGTGGCGTGATGCTCAGGGTTCCGGCAACGGCTGCGGAGACGGAGACATCGACGGCTGCGGAGACTGGGGAACCGGACGCTCCGGCGGATGAAGCGCCCGCTCCCGAATGGGAGGAGGTTCTTCCCCAGGATGACGCTGTCCCGCCCGAAGTCCAGGATGAGAGTCCCGAGATGCTCGCACTGCGGAACGCGGAACTGGAGGAACGCCTGCAAGCCGTCCAGACGGAACTCGATGTCGCCACTGCCAAGATTGGGGCGCTGGAAGCCCAGATCTCGACGATGCGCCGCCGATTGGCGGACAGCGAGACTCGGGCGGCCGACGCGCAGTCGGGCACCGCGAACGACGTTGGGACGACGCGCCGGAATCTGGTCACGGGAGTTGCCCTGGCCGTGCTCCTGGTGGCCGTGATCGCTTTTCTGTACACGAGGGTCCGAGGGGGCCGGGGAACGACCGCAGCAGAGCCGGCGCCGCAGCCGCTTGGCGCCAGGCGGATCGCGACCGGCCGGCTGGCGCCGGACGCCGGGTCCGACGACTATGCCTCGTCGACCAAGCTCAATCTGGCACGGGCCTTTGTCGACATGGGTCGAACCGAACAGGCTCGCGAGGTCCTCGAAGAGGTGCTGGCGGAAGGAAGCGAACAAGAGCGGCGCGAAGCTGAGGATCTCCTGGGACGAATGGAGTGACACCCGGCCCGGGCGTGACCATCGCACTGGGGCTCGAGTACGACGGAGGCGCATTCCACGGGTTTCAGGCGCAGCGCGGCGTTCCGACAGTTCAGGAGACGCTGGAGTCGGCGCTCTCGGAGGTTGCCGACGAGCCGGTCCGCGTCACGGCGGCGGGACGAACCGACACGGGCGTCCATGCCACGCAACAGGTCGTGAGTTTCCCGACACATGCCGACAGACCGCTCGACGCCTGGCGCCGGGGCGTCAACGCGCTCATGAACAAGGCGGTCGCGGTGACCTGGTCGCGCCGGGCCACCGATGGGTTCAATGCCCGTTTCGATGCTACCGCGCGACGCTATGTGTACATTTTCCACGAGTCGGAGACGGCGCCCGCGCTGTTGCGCGGCAAAGTGGCCTGGTCGCGCGAGCGGCTGGACGAGGCAACCATGTCGAGGGCGGCGCAATGCCTGCTGGGCGAGCAGGACTTCACGTCTTTCCGGGCCGCGGGCTGCCAGTCCAACACCCCGTACCGTTGCGTTGAATCCGTGTCGGTATACCGTCGCGGACCGCAGGTTGTGCTCGACGTTGCCGCCAATGCGTTTCTCCTGAGGATGGTGCGCAATATCGCCGGCAGCCTGCGCCGTGTCGGTCTCGGCGAGGAGGACACCGGGTACCTCGCACGGCTGCTGGCCTGCAAGGACAGGACGAAGGCGGCGCCAACTGCGGCGGCCGCAGGGCTGTACCTCGTGCAGGTCGGCTACCCGGACCTCGATATCGCCTATTGTCCGCCGCCGACGCTGCTGTGACGTAAAATCGACCGTTCTGCCAGGTTCCAGGTGAAAACGTCGTGCGCATAAGGGCGAAAATCTGCGGGATTACTTCCGTGGCCGATGCCGCCGTGGCGGCGTCGGCGGGTTGTGATGCCATCGGCCTGAATTTCTATCCGGGCAGCCCACGGTGCGTGGAAGCCCGGGTGGCGCGCGACATTGTGGCCGTCTTGCCGCCCTTCGTGACTCCGGTAGGCATTTTCGTGGACGCCGAAGCCGAGCGAATCGAAGAGGTCCTGCGCCAGGTTCCGCTTGGACTTCTGCAGTTCCACGGCGACGAGCCGCGGACCGCGTGCGAACGATTCGGCGTGCCGTACATGAAGGCCGTGAGCGTCCGCGAACCCATCGATGCGGCAGCGATCGAGCGCGACTACCGCACCGCGGCGGGCCTGTTGCTCGACACGTTCGACCCGGCCGTGAAGGGTGGTATTGGCCGTCCATTCGACTGGTCGCTGTGGCCGGCACGTGCGATGAAGCCGCTGGTGCTCGCGGGTGGACTGACCCCCGACAATGTAGGCGAGGCGATTCGGCGGCTGCGTCCCTACGGGGTTGACGTGAGCAGCGGTGTCGAGGGCTTCGATCCGGGCGTAAAGTGTCCGGCCAAGGTGCGGGCGTTCATGGATGAGGTGCGACGTGGCGGGAACGAATAGGTCTCCGTATCGGCAGCCCGGGTCGGCAGGACGATTCGGGCCCTACGGGGGGCGTTTCGTCGCGGAAACGCTGGTGCATGCGCTGGACCAGTTGAGGACGCTCTACGAGGCGCTCAAGCACGATGCCGAATTCCAGCGCGAACTGACCGATGATCTCGCAAACTACGTGGGCAGGCCGACTCCCCTCTACCACGCCGCGCGCCTCACCGCGGAACTGGGCGGGGCGAAGATCTATCTCAAGCGCGAAGATCTCAATCACACCGGCGCGCACAAGATCAACAACACGGTGGGCCAGGCGTTGCTCGCGAAACGCATGGGCAAGCCGCGCATCATCGCCGAGACCGGAGCGGGCCAGCATGGAGTCGCCACTGCGACGGTGGCGGCGCGAATCGGTCTCGACTGCCGCGTATACATGGGATCGGAGGATATCGCCCGGCAAAGCGCCAACGTCTACCGCATGAAAATGCTCGGCGCGGAGGTGGTGCCGGTGGAGTCCGGTTCAAAGACCCTCAAGGATGCGATGAACGAGGCAATGCGCGATTGGGTCACCCATGTCGATACGACGCACTACATCATCGGAAGCGTCGCCGGACCGCATCCCTATCCCATGATGGTGCGGGATTTCCAGGCGGTGATCGGCCGGGAGGCGCGGGAGCAGTGCCTTCGCCTCGAGGGACGCCTGCCGGACCTGCTGGTGGCCTGCGTCGGCGGTGGATCGAACGCGATGGGACTGTTCTATCCATTTGTGGACGACGAGAGCGTCGACATGGTCGGTGTCGAAGCGGCGGGCCTGGGCCTGGAGACGGCGCAGCACGCGGCGCCCCTGAACGCGGGGACACCGGGCGTCCTGCACGGCCAGCACACATACCTGATGCAGGACGAGGACGGCCAGATCATGCAGACGCACTCCATTTCGGCCGGGCTCGACTATCCGGGCGTCGGACCGGAACACGCCTACTGGAAGGACATCGGCCGTGCCCGCTATACCGCTGTCACGGATGACGAGGCGCTGGAGGCGTTTCGGCTGCTGAACCGGACCGAGGGCATCCTGCCCGCGCTGGAGTCGAGCCACGCCGTAGCGTGGGTCGCGCGGGAAGCACAACAGAGGTCCGCTGACGAGATTGTCATCGTGAATCTCTCGGGCCGCGGCGACAAGGACATCAACACCGTGGCCCAACTCGACGGTATCGAGCTGTGAACCGCCTTGGCGAAACGCTGGCGGCACGGATTGTCGCGGGCGGCAAGGCGTTGACGGCGTTCATCACCGCGGGCGATCCCGTGCGGGAAGCCACGGTGCCCGCGATGCACGCGCTGGTCCGTGGCGGCGCGGACATCGTTGAACTCGGGGTGCCGTTCTCGGACCCGGAGGCGGAAGGACCATCCATTCAGAGATCGTCCGAGCGCGCGCTTGCCAACGGCGTGACACTGACGAGCGTGCTGCGCATGGCAGCGGACTTTCGCCTGGTGAATGATTCGACGCCGGTGGTCCTCATGGGATACCTCAACTCCGTCATGCGCATGGGATACGAGACTTTCGCCGCGCGGGCGCGGGCAGCCGGCGTCGACGGGCTGATCCTGGTGAACCTGCCGCCGGACGAGGCGGCGTCGCTACAGGAAGCGCTGGCGCGCGAGGACATCGACCTGATCTTCCTGGTCGCGCCGACGACATCGCTGGTACGTGCCGTACAGATCTCGGAGCGGGCCAGCGGGTTCATATACTACGTGTCACTGAAGGGCGTGACCGGTGCCGATCACCTCGATACCGCCGATGTCGAACGCAACATCCAGGGGTTGCGGAAAGTATGCACTCTGCCGGTCCAGGTCGGCTTCGGCATCAAGGATGCGGAATCGGCCCGGTCGGTGGCCCAGGTCGCGGACGGCGTCGTTGTCGGAAGCGTCCTGGTCGACATCATGGGAGACCGCGCGGCGGAACCCGAAGGCATACCCGCGGCGCTGCAGGCGAAACTGGGCGAATTGCGGGACGCCATCGACACGTTATGAAGGCTAGCCTCGCGGCCTGGCTCGATCGCATCGGCGTCGAACACCCGAAGACCGTTGCGCGCGGCCTGCGGCCTGTCGCGGAAGTCGCCGCCCGCGCCGACGTGAATCCGCCCGCCGCCGTCAATTTCGTCGTGGCGGGAACCAACGGCAAGGGATCGACGGCGGTTTTCCTGGAACAGCTCCTGCTGGCCTCGGGCCGCAGCGTCGGGACCACGCTTTCACCGCACCTGGTGCGATTCAACGAGCGTATTCGCGTCGACGGAGAAGAGGTCGAAGATGACGAGATCGCGGCCGCGTTCGAACACGTGGAAAGGGCCCGTCGCGGCGTTGCGCTCACGTATTTCGAGTACGCAATACTCGCGGCGTTTCGGGTGTTCCGTGACCGCAACGTGGACGTGGCGGTGCTTGAGGTGGGCCTCGGGGGACGCCTCGACGCGGTCAACATCGTTGATTCGGATGTCGCGGTGATCACGAGTATTGGCCTCGACCATCAGGACTATCTTGGCCCGGACCTCGAATCCATCGGGGCGGAGAAAGCCGGTGTGATGCGCCCGGGGCGACCGGTGGTTTTCGGGGCCCGGGACGTGCCCGACTCCGTCTGCGAACGTGCGGCGGCACTCAACGCCCCGCTCATCAGGAGTGGCGTCGACTTTTCCGTCGCCGATGACAGGTGCGGCTGGAGGGTCGAGCTGGTCGGCGGCCGCCGGATCCAGGTGGAGGACCGTCCGAAAGTGGCATTGGACAATGCCGCTGCGGCCTTGCAGGCCTTCGCCATGATCGAGCCGGATGTCGACCAGGCGGTGGTGCGGGAAGCCTGCCGGCAGACAACGATTCCGGGACGTCATGAACGCGTCGACGGTCTCGGGCGCCGCTGGATCCTGGATGTCGCACACAACCCCGATGCGGCGCGGTTTCTGCGTGAGCACCTGGACACGCGTGTTGCCTGCGCGATCCTGGGAATGCTGGAGGACAAGGACGTTGGCGGCGTGGTGACCGCTCTCTCGGACTGCGTAGACCGCTGGGTGCTGACGGACAATGCGGCGACGAGGGGGTTGAGCGCTGGAGACCTGGGCAAACGACTGCGTGTCCGACACCTGCGGCAGCCCCGAATGATCGACGCGATCGCGTGCGCGCTATCTACTACGGAGGCAAACGATGTTATCCTCGTACTCGGTTCGTTCGATACCGTAGCCCGTGCGCGCCAAGAACTGATCCGTGCAAATTAACCCAAGCTCTGGCTCCGTCCCGCAAGGATTCCATGCGGGATTCGACACCAGGTTCAGCTACGGCCGATGCTGACCGACCGGACTCGATACCGGGTCACCGGCACCGTCTTCCTCCTTGCCCTGGCGGCGATTTTCTTTCCCATGCTTTTTGATGGCGATGGGCTCGAACCCCTGGAACTGCCGCCGTTGCCTGAAGAGCGCATCGATGTCAGCGCTGTCGAAGCCGCGCGGGATGCGCCGGTTCCGGACTTCACTTCCATCATCGCCGGCCGGGATGAACTTCTGGCAGAGACGGATCCCGAAGGCTATCGGCTCGAGACGGGTGTCAAAATCGGTGAACCGGTGATCGTCGCAGAGGACGAACTGATCGAGATGCCGGCGGACGCGTGGGCGGTCCAGGTTGGCAGCTTCGCGGAGTATGAGCGCGCCATAGCCTTGCGTGATCGATTGCGCTCCGACGGTTACGACGCGTTGTTGTCGAACATGAAGAAGCCGGACAAGCTGACGCGCGTCGCCGTCGGCCCAATGATTGACCGGGAAGATGCCGACCGCCTCAAGGTGGAGCTGACCGATCGCTATGACGATTTCGACGCCATGGTGGTTCGGTTCGGCTATTGATGAGGGCGAATGTTGCGAACGATGACGGTGCCCCCGGCAGGACGCGGCCTTGATGCTGCCCGCTGCGGACATCGTCATTCTGACGCTTATCCTCCTGTCGGCGGTGATCGGGCTGTTCCGGGGGTTGGTCAGGGAGGTGGTTTCCCTCGCGATCTGGGCATGTGCGATCGTGGGTGCGATGGTATTCGCCTCGCCCGTCGCGGAGTATCTGACGGCGATAGAGGCGAGCCGGCCGATACGCGTCGCCATCGCCTTTGGCATCGTTTTCTTTGGGGTTCTGATCGCGGGCGGGTTGCTGCAATGGTCGCTCGCCAGGTTGATTCAATCGACGGGCCTGGGTGGCACCGACCGGTTTCTCGGATTTGTATTCGGTGCGCTGCGTGGCGGGTTGGTTGTCATCGCCGCGCTCATCGTCGCACGGCCCTTCGCGGAGACGAGCGACTGGTGGCAGGAGTCCCTGTTGCGCCCGGAGTTGCTTGTCTTCGAACAGGACATCCTGCAATTGTTTCGTGCGACCGACCTGGAAGCGGCGGACCCCGAGCCCGAGCGGCAAACTGTCATAGAAACCTGACTGGATAGACCCATGTGCGGCGTAGTCGGAATCGTTACCAGGTCACGGGCCAACCAGGCGCTGTACGACGCGTTGACCGCATTGCAGCACCGCGGCCAGGATGCTGCGGGCATGGTCACCTGCGACGGCACGCGGGTACAGCTCCGCAAGGCCAACGGCCTCGTGCGTGACGTATTCGAGCAACGCCACATGCAGCGCCTGGTGGGCAACCTCGGGGTAGGGCATGTCCGCTATCCGACCGCCGGCACGTCAAGTTCGGCGGAGGCGCAGCCGATGTACGTCAACTCGCCGTACGGCATTGCCCTGGCGCACAATGGCAATCTCACCAACGCGGCGGAGCTGGAGGCGGACGTCTTCCACGCCGACCGTCGCCACGTCAACACGGACTCGGATTCGGAGATACTGCTCAACGTCTTTGCCCACGAACTGGACAGGACTGGCGCGCAGGCGCCGGACGCGGACGACGTGTTCGCGGCCGTGGAAGGCGTGCATCGGCGTTGCCGCGGCGCCTACGCGGTGGTGGCGATGATCATCGGCGGCGGTATCGTGGGCTTTCGCGACTGCTACGGCATAAGACCCCTTGTTTTCGGGCGACGCGAGACGGAGTCGGGTACCGAGTACATCATCGCTTCCGAAAGCGTCGCCCTCGACACGCTTTCGTTCGAACTGATCCGGGACGTGATGCCGGGGGAGGCCGTCTATATCGACGTCGACGGCAACCTGCACACGAGGCGTTGCGGCCCCGAACGCGCATATTCCCCCTGTATCTTCGAGCACGTCTATTTCGCCCGTCCGGACTCCATCATGGATGAAGTGTCGGTGTACAAGGCGCGTCTGCGGATGGGCGAGACGCTGGCGGACCGCATCGTCGATCGCTATTCACAGCGCGACCACGATATCGACGTGGTGATTCCGGTCCCCGATACGGCGCGCACGGCAGCCCTGCCACTCGCCCACCGCCTGGACGTCAAGTTCCGCGAGGGGCTCGTCAAGAATCCCTATGTGGGCCGCACGTTCATCATGCCGGGACAGAGCCAGCGGCGGGAGTCCGTCCGGCAGAAACACAACGCGATCGAACTGGAATTCAAGGACAAGAATGTGCTCCTGGTGGACGATTCCATCGTGCGCGGGACGACGACACGCCAGATCATTCAGCTTGCCCGGGATGCGGGGGCGCGAAAGGTGTACTTTGCCTGCGCCGCACCGCCCGTGCGCTATCCGAATGTCTACGGCATCGACATGCCCGCGGCGCATGAGTTCGTCGCCTACAACCGCACGGAAGACGAGGTCGGCCGACTCATCGGCGCCGACTGGTTGATCTACCAGACGATCGAGGACCTCGTCGCCTCGGCCCGGGAGGGCAATCCCGGTCTCCACGCATTCGACTGCTCGGTTTTCGACGGCCACTACGTGACGGGGGACATCGACGACGCATACCTCGATCGCCTGTCGGTCGATCGCAATGACGCGACCAAGCTGCGCCGGCATGCGGATCTGGACGGTGACCAGATTGCCTTGCACAACCATGATGTCTAGCGCACCCACCGGAATTGCCTGTTTCGTGCCGTGCGCGCTTCGGGGCGCGGCGGCTTGAGAGTGCGACAAACGCCGTGTATCGGCATCTGTTCAACCACGTATGGAGACCTGGTTTGCCGGGGATGCAAACGCTTTGCCCACGAGGTGACCGGTTGGAACGGGTACGCCGACGCGCAGCGCGTTGCGGTCTGGCGGCGTCTGAAAGACCTGCGCGACGCCGCGGTCGCGGAGTATGTGCTGGTGGACAACGAAGCGGTCCTGCTTGAAGCCGCCGCGGCCCTTCGAATCGCTCCCGCCCCCGACTGGACGGGACTGAGCGTTGCCTACGAGACTCTGCGCCGCACGCGCGGGACGCCCGATCTCGCCTCCCTTGGACTCATTCGCTCGGGTTTTGCCGCCGATATTGCCGCCCATGCGCTGTTTGGTGCCATAGACCGCGAGTTCTATGCGCGCGCCACCGCCGCCTACGAGCGGAGCTTCCGCATTCTCGCGCAATGACCGTCGCTGACATCGACCCGGTTCGCGCCTTCCTGCGCTGCGAAACCCCCGACGCCTGGGTGGCGGCTGCATTGGATTCGCTCGACATCCTGTTGATCGACCACGCCAACTGCGAGAAGAAGGCTGCGGGCACCGCCCTCAACATGCTGTTCCGCTACGTCGACCAACCGGCCCTGCTGACGGCTCTGTCGAAGGTCGCACGCGAGGAACTGCGACATTTCGAGCAGGTGCTGAAGGTCATGCATTCGCGCGGCGTCACCTATCGGCACCTGTCGCCTTCGCGCTACGCCGCCGGCCTGTTTGCGCGCGTCGGCAAACGCGAGCCGGCGCGCGTTGTCGATACGTTGATTGTCGGCGCCATCATCGAAGCGCGTTCGTGCGAACGCTTCCATCGGCTCTCCCTCAGCGTGGACGGGGACCTGGGACGTTTCTATGGGGACCTGCTCGCTTCCGAGGCGCGCCACTTCCGCATTTATCTCAGCCTGGCCCGGCATTGCGCGGGCGGGCCGGTCGATGATCGCGTGGCGGAATTGCTGGAGGCGGAGCGGGCATTGATCCTGGACCCCGACGACGAACTTCGGTTCCATGGCGGTCCGCCGGCAGGCAGGCCGCTATAGCGAAAAGCAGACGAGTTCCTGCGCGTCTCCGAAACGGATGAACCAGCCACAGCGATCCCAGTCTCCCAGGACATAACGCGTGCCGATCGTTGCTCCGAGCGGCACGTCGGTCACTCCGGGCCGATGCGTATGGCCGTGGATGAGCGTCTCGCAACGGGTCTGCCGCATCAGGGCGACGACTTCTTCGGGCGTCACATCCATGATGTTCTCCGCCTTGTTCGCGTTTGCCGCCTTGCTCTGCTCGCGCATCTGCCGAGCTATCCCGCGTCGCTCCTCCAGGCTCTTGCCCAGTATGTCGCGTTGCCACGCTTCGGAGCGGAACAGGCGGCGGGCATCTTGATATGCCGTATCGGCCGTGCAGAGAGCATCGCCATGGGTGAGGAGGACCCTTTGTCCGTTTATCTGGGCTACGTAGGGGTCGTCGATGAGCTCACCGCCGACATCCCGGGCGAAACGCTGACCGAGAAGGAAATCCCGGTTCCCGTGCATGATCCGCAATGGACACAGTCGCGCGGCTCGCGACAGCGCTTCGCGCAAGGCTCCGGCGGTTTCGGAGTCGTCGTCGTCGCCGATCCACACCTCGGCGAGGTCACCCAGTATGTAGAGCGCGTCGGCTGAGGGGGCCTCGGACTCGACAAGGCGATTCAGTCCCTCGAGCACGTGGGGCCTGCCCGTATCGACATGCAGGTCGGACACGAACAGCACCTTCATGGATCAGCCATCCGCGGGGAGCGCCGGCGACCGGCCCTGGTTGTTGCATGATCGACGATGGGCGAGGCTGTGGGGCACGGTCATGTGGCTTCGGCGGACTGCAGCGCGTTCTCCAGCATGGATACCCGCGTCATGGGCCCTACGCCTCCGGGCACGGGTGTGATCCAGGAAGCCCGCTCGCGGGCCGCCTCGAAGTCCACATCGCCATACAGCTTGTTTTTCTCCCGGGTGATGCCGACATCGATGACGATCGCCCCTGGCTTGATCCAGTCGCCCCGGATGAGGCCACGATGGCCGGTCGCGGATATGACGATGTCCGCCGTCGAGACGTGCCCTGCCGTATTCTTGCTGAACTTGTGCGCCGCGGTGACGGTGCAGCCGACCAGGAGCAACTCGAGGGCCATCGGCCTGCCGACATGATTCGATGCCCCGACAATGGTGGCGTCCAGACCGCGTAGCTCCCTGCCGGTGAATCCGAGGAGGGTCATGATGCCCTTCGGCGTGCATGACCGTAACGTGGGCCTGCGCAACGCCAGGCGGCCGATGTTGTACGGATGCACCCCGTCGACATCCTTCGAGGGAGCGATGCTCTCGAGGATCCGGGAGGCTTCGAACTGCGGTGGCAGGGGCAACTGCACCAGGATGCCGTCGATGCTGTCGTCGGCGTTGAGTTCCTCGATCATCGCCGAGAGCTCCGCCGGCTGGGTATTGGCGGAGAGATGGCGGATGTCGTGTTTGAAACCGACTTCCCGGCAATCCCGCCGCTTCAACCGGACATATATCTCCGAGGCGGGATCGTCGCCGACCAGCAGCACGGCAACGCCGGGCGGTCGGAGATCCTTGTCGCGGCGCTCTGACACGGCGGTGGCAATCCGTGACCGAATGGACGCTGCGATCGCGTTGCCGTCGAGTATTCGCGCCGTCATGGTGTCAGTGTTCCAGCCCGCTCGTCGCCCATGGAACATGCGCCCCAGATCGCTGACGCTCCCCCTGGACGCTCGTTCCATGGGGTCTTTCGCTTGCTGTCCGCATCGTTCACCACGCGGCCGGCCGGGGGTTCAAGTTTGACATGCTACGAGTTTGACCGTCCATATGGCGGCCAGTATGATTCGCGCGCTCGGCAGGGCAATGCTCAAGCGAATGGCGGGGTATGGCGCAGTCTGGCAGCGCGCCTGCTTTGGGAGCAGGAAGTCGGGAGTTCGAATCTCCCTACCCCGACCACGAGGGTCCCGAGGCCAGGAGAGTATCGGAACAGCATTTGAAACGCGTCGGAAAGTTGCCAGAAGACGCGCCGGAATGACGCCAGTGTTTCCCTGTGGAGCATGGTCAGGAGATCGACGAGTCCATGGGAGGTGTCGACGCCGATTGCGCCCGTAGCTCAACTGGATAGAGCATCGGCCTTCTAAGCCGAGGGTTGCAGGTTCGAGCCCTGCCGGGCGTGCCAGGATCGAAGCTACCCGGCGGCATGAATGAGAGTCAGTGCATGCGCGGCGCGTGCAGCGGCAACGATGGTGGGCGTAGCTCAGTTGGTAGAGCTCCGGATTGTGGATCCGGCGGTCGTGGGTTCAAACCCCATCGTCCACCCCAATGCCGCAACGCCCGTACGCGTCCCACAGGACGGGTTGCCGGTTTGCACATGAACAGACAGACTACGTCTCATGGATAACACATCAGAAATCCGGGTTTCCCGGATGCATGTCCCCTAGGTTCTGAGGTCCGATGTCACCAGGCGACGTACAGGTATCCCTTGAAAGCACCGAAGGCCTTCAGCGCCGTATCAAGGTGTCGTTTCCCGCGGAGGCATTCGACGAGCGTGTCGCGGAACGGACGCGTGTGGTAGCGCGGGAAGCGCGCGTGAACGGCTTTCGGCCTGGCAAGATGCCAGTGAAGGAAGCGAGTCGCAGATTCGGCGCGTCCATACGCCGAGAGGTGGCTGCCGACCTGATGCAGGAGAGCTTCGTCGAAGCGGCGCGGCGCGAATCGTTCGAACTTGCCGGTCCCCCCACCTTCGATGCGCCGGACATCGCGTCCGGTGCGGACTTCACTTTTTTGGCGGCCTTCGAGGTCATGCCGGAGGTGAAGGTGGCCGACCTTTCGGATGTCCGCCTCGTAAGGCCGGAAGCCGAGGTGACGGGTGCGGACATCGACGACATGATCCAGACCTTGAGGGAACGAAACAGGAAGTGGAACCGGGTGGATCGGCCGGCGGAGGAGGGCGACCTGGTCGCCGCTGACTTCAGCATTGCGGGAGATCCGTTGCGCGGCCCGCGTATCCCGGGTAAGAACGCGGCATTCATTGTTGGCGATGGCAGCGTGCTCGAGGATGTCGATCAGGCCGTTCGCGGCATGTCGTCCGGGGAGGAAAAAGCGTTCTCCGCGACGCTACCCCCCGACTTTCCGGACGAATCCCGGCGCGGCACCGAACTCGCCTTCGACGTGGCCGTGGCTTCGGTAGAGGAATCCGAACTTCCCGATCTGGACGAAGCCTTTTTCGGTTCGCTGGGGGTCACGGAAGGCGGCGAGGAGGCTTTCCGGGAAGCGATCCAGAAGGATATGCAGGCGCGGCTCGATGCGGCGATTCACCAACGTATGCACCAGCAGGTGCTCGACGCCATTGCCGAACTGCACGACTTTGCATTGCCGCAGGCGCTCATTGAGCGCGAACGAGAACAGATGGGCGCGGAACTGCGCCGCCGCCTCGGACTTCCGTCGCAGGAAGAGGATCTCGATCGGATCGGAGATCTCGTCGGGGCCGAAGCGGAGAAGCGAGTCAAGACCGGCCTTGTCATGAGAGCCATCGTGGAAGACGCGTCTTTGACGGTGGACGGGGACAAGCTCCGCGAACGTATCGAAACGATCGCCGAGCGGTACGAAAAGCCCGAAGAGGTGATCAACGCATACTACGGCGACGAGAGGTTGTTGCAGTCGGTCGAACAGACTACGCTCACCGACCAGGTGGTCGACCATGTCGCTGGATTGGCAGCCATCGAAACCGTGCGGAGCACTTTCCAGGATGTGATGTCCGGAAACCCGGGGTCGACCGGCGAAGCCGCTGGTAAAGAGGATTAGCAGTGAACGATCAAGACCGGACGATCAGGAATCTTGGGCTGGTCCCCATGGTGGTGGAACAGAGTCCCCGGGGCGAGCGCGCGTACGACATTTATTCGCGGCTTCTTCGGGATCGCATCATCTTCATCGTCGGGCCGGTGGACGACAATGTCGCGAATCTCATCGTCGCCCAGTTGCTGTACGTGGTGTCCGAGAATTCCGAGAAGGACATATCCCTTTACATCAACTCGCCCGGCGGATCGGTCACCGCGGGACTGGCGATCTACGACGCCATCCAGTTCGTTTCGTGCGACGTGAGTACCTGGTGTATTGGCCAGGCGGCGAGCATGGGCGCGTTCCTGCTTGCGGCCGGTGCCCCGAAGAAGCGTTTTGCGTTGCCGAATTCGCGCGTCATGCTTCACCAGCCATCCGGCGGATCCCGGGGGGTGGCCGCGGACATCGAGATACAGGCGCGGGAAATCGTTTCGATGCGACAGCGGCTGAACACGATTCTCGCCCAGCACACGGGACAGCCGATCGAACGCATCGCCGAGGACACGGATCGGGACTACTGGATGAGTCCCGAGGATGCGGTGGAGTACGGGCTGATCGACGCGGTGCACTATCCACCTCCCAAACTCAAGGCCGCCGCAGTCGTTTAGTGCCGTGTTGAGCCCGGTTGGAAACATCCGGGCTTGAAACTTGGCGCGTTTGCAAGCATGGTTGAGAACCGGATGCCCTGTCGCTGACTAGCGCGGGCCGCAAAGCCACAAGGAAAGCGAGCACAAGAGACGGAAGAGCTGTATGGCGGACCATCAACGCGGCAAGGGCAACGATTCGGGGAAACCCCTTTTCTGCTCGTTTTGCCACAAGAGTCAGCACGAAGTACGGAAACTCATCGCTGGCCCGGAAGTTTTCATCTGCACGGAATGCATCGAGCTTTGCAACGACATCATCCGTGAGGAAGTTCAGGACAGCGACCAGGGCAAGGACGCCAACAAACTTCCCGTTCCCCGTCAGATCAACGACATCCTCGACATGTATGTCATCGGTCAGGAACACGCGAAGAAGGTCCTGTCGGTCGCCGTATACAACCACTACAAGCGCCTGAATTCGGCCCCGAAGAGCAATTCTGGCGCCAATGGCGAGGATGTGGAGCTTTCCAAGTCCAACATCCTCCTCATCGGTCCGACGGGATGCGGCAAGACACTCCTCGCCGAGACGCTCGCACGGCTGCTGGACGTGCCGTTTACCATTGCGGATGCAACGACGCTCACCGAGGCGGGTTACGTCGGCGAGGATGTCGAGAACATCATTCAGAAGCTCCTGCAGAAGTGCGAATACGATGTGGAGCGGGCCCAGGTTGGCATCGTCTATATCGACGAGATCGACAAGATCTCGCGCAAGTCCGACAACCCGTCAATTACGCGCGACGTTTCCGGCGAGGGTGTACAGCAGGCATTGTTGAAGCTCATCGAAGGCACGATCGCTTCGGTGCCGCCGCAGGGCGGGCGCAAGCATCCCCAGCAAGAGTTCCTGCAGGTTGATACCAGCAATATCCTTTTCATCTGCGGCGGCGCCTTTTCCGGCCTGGACAAGGTGATCGTCGAACGCTCGGACCGCAGCGGGATTGGATTCGGCGCCGAGGTAAGGAGAGAGGTTTCGGGCAAGAACATCGGCGAGACGCTGCGCCAGGTCGAACCGGAAGATCTGATCAAGTACGGGCTGATTCCGGAGTTCGTCGGCCGCCTTCCGGTAGTGGCAACCCTCGAAGAGCTCGATGCCGGAGCGCTGGTACGGATTCTTACGGAGCCGAAGAACTCGCTTACCAAGCAGTATGCGAAGCTGTTCGGCATGGAGGGCGCCGAGGTTGATTTTCGCCGGGGTGCGCTACAGGCCGTGGCGCAGAAGGCCATGGAACGCAAGACGGGCGCACGGGGGCTTCGCTCCATCCTCGAGTCCGTCCTGCTCGATACGATGTACGACCTGCCGTCCTCCTCCGATTCCGTCGCCAAGGTCGTCATCGATGCGAGCGTCATCAACGGGGAGAGCAAGCCCCTGCTGATGTACGAAAACCGCGCCAAGGCATTGCCCGAGGAGTGACGGCCGATCGCTTCCATGGTCGCCGGTGCGCATGCATGACCCTGCGCTCGCATGGAAGTCCGTGTCCGGCGACGGGGCAAGTGCCGGCACTTCCTTACGCGTCAGCGGTCGGGGACGCTTCCCCGGCTGAGGGCTCCCGGCCAGGGCATCGTTGAAATGAACCACACCTCCCTTCCTGTCCTGCCACTGCGCGATATCGTGGCTTTTCCCCACGGAGTGCTATCGCTGTTCGTCAGCACCCGGTCGTCCATCCTGGCGCTCGAGTCCGCCATGGCCGGGGACAAGCAGGTTCTTCTCGTCTCCAAACGCGATGCGGGGTCCGAGAACCCTGGACAACGGGACCTCTTCGGCGTGGGAACCTCGGCCACGGTGCTGCAACTGCTTCAACTGCCCGACGAAACGGTCAAGGTTCTGGTGGAAGGCGTCGGGCGCGTGCGGATTGCCGAGTTGCACGACAATGGACATCACTTGATCGCCAACGTCGAGATGCTGGAAGACCCTCCTGTCGAAAGTACGATGGCTGAAGCGGTAACGCGCTCGGTGTCGTCGCAGTTTGAAGCGTTTGTCGAATCCGCGGGATCCTCGAAGAAAGTGTCCCAGGAGACGGTTTCTTCGATTTCGTCCATCGATGAACCGGGCCGCCTCATCGACACCATTGCCACGCAACTCCCCTTCAAGCTCGAAGATCGGCAGGCGGTCCTCGAGGCCGTGAGCCTGGACGACCGCATGCAGCGGATCGTCGGATTGATGGAAGCCGAGATGGCGTTTACTCGGCTGGAAAAGAGCATCCGCGGCCGCGTCAAGAAGCAGATGGAGGACAGCCAGCGCGAGTACTACCTGAACGAAAAGATGAAGGCGATCCAGCAGGAACTCGGCGG
This sequence comes from Candidatus Azotimanducaceae bacterium, assembly GCA_965203615.1. Taxonomy (GTDB): domain Bacteria; phylum Pseudomonadota; class Gammaproteobacteria; order Pseudomonadales; family Azotimanducaceae; genus VXNE01. Next base: position 89,127 of record OZ241900.1, on the reverse strand, counting down.
CGAGACGTTGCCGGACGAGTTCGAGCAACTTCGGCACAAGATTACCGAAGCGGGCATGCGCAAGGAGGCCAGGGAGAAGGCGGAGCATGAACTCTCCAAGCTCACGCGCACGCCGCCGATGTCGCCCGAGGCGACGGTCATTCGCGGATACCTCGACTGGTTGCTGTCGCTCCCCTGGAAAAAGCGAAGCCGGACACGCCGCGATCTCAAGGCTGCGGAGGCAATTCTCGAAGCCGATCACTACGGCCTTGAGGAAGTGAAGGAGAGAATCGTCGAGTATCTCGCGGTGCAGCGGCGCGTGGGCAAGGTCAAGGGGGCCGTACTTTGCCTCGTCGGGCCTCCCGGTGTCGGGAAGACCTCCCTGGGAGAGTCGATCGCTCGCGCTACCAATCGCAAGTTCGTGCGCATGTCCCTCGGCGGTGTGCGGGACGAGGCCGAGATTCGCGGGCATCGCCGCACGTACATAGGCTCGATGCCGGGCAAGATCCTGCAGAAGGTCGCGAGGGTCGGAGTGCGGAACCCGTTGTTCCTGCTCGACGAGGTCGACAAGATGGGCATGGACTTCCGGGGAGACCCGGCCTCGGCCCTGCTCGAAGTGCTGGATCCCGAACAGAACAACACCTTTAACGACCACTACCTTGAAGTGGACTACGACCTGTCGGACATCTTCTTCGTATGCACGTCGAATTCGATGGATATTCCGCCGGCCCTGCTTGATCGCATGGAGGTGATCAGGCTGCCCGGCTACACCGAGGACGAAAAGGTCAACATCGCGTCGCGCTTTCTCATCGGCAAGCAGAAAGCGCTGAATGGACTGGAATCGGTGGACTTCGAAATCTGTGAATCGGCGATCGTCGAACTCATCCGCTACTACACGCGGGAAGCTGGTGTGCGCGCTTTGGAACGCGAAATCGCCAAGATCTGCCGCAAGGTCGTCAAGGATCAGGCGCTGGGCGATGGGGAGTCGGAGACCGCCATCGGCAAGGAACACATCGAGAACTACAACGGCGTACGAAAGTTCGACTACGGTCGGGCCGAGGACGAGAACCGAATAGGAGTCGTCACTGGCCTGGCATGGACGCAGGTGGGCGGCGAACTGTTGAATATCGAGGCGGTGGCGGTGCCAGGCAAAGGCCGCCAGACGAAGACCGGTTCACTTGGAGATGTCATGCAGGAGTCAATCCAGGCGGCGCTGACGTTTGTCCGCAGCCGTGCCGGAGACCTGGGCATCGACGTCGACTTCCACGAGAAACACGACATCCATATCCACGTTCCCGAAGGGGCGACGCCAAAAGACGGTCCGAGCGCCGGGACAGGGATGTGTACGGCGCTGGTGTCTGTCCTGACTGGGATACCCGTGCGGGCGGACGTAGCCATGACGGGCGAGATCACGTTGCGGGGACAAGTCCTTCGGATAGGCGGATTGAAGGAGAAACTGTTGGCCGCGCACAGGGGCGGAGTCCGCCGCGTGATCATTCCCGAGGACAATGCGCGCGACCTGAAGGACGTGCCGGACAACGTAAAGTCCGCATTGGACATCCTGCCGGTCAAATGGATGGATGAGGTGATTGGCGCCGCCCTTGAACGGTCTCCGTCGCCCAGGACGGAACCCGGGCCGGAACCCGGATCCGGATCCCGCGAGGGTGTCGATCAGGACGTCCCCTTCGTCCGAATTGATCATCGGGGCGATTCTCCCGTTGACAGCGTTTTTTCGCCGTTGATATAAGACTCGTGTTGCCCAGCGATAGCTTGGAAACATTTCCCAACCCGGTTTCATACGTACCATGTGAGTAAGATTGAGCATGAATAAATCAGAACTAATCGATTCGATTTCCAACTCGGCCGAGATTTCCAAGGCTGCCGCGGGCAGAGCGGTGGAAGCACTGTGCGACGCAGTGGCCTCATCCCTGAAAGACTCCGAACCGGTAGCTATCGCGGGATTTGGGACCTTCTCCGTGCGCGACAGGGCGGCGCGAACCGGGCGTAACCCGCGAACGGGCGAGGCTATCGAAATCGCGGCTTCCAGGGTGCCGGCGTTCAAGGCGGGCAAGGCGCTGAGAGACGCCGTCAACGGCTAGGAGCACTCAGCCGGGGAGCTTCCCCAACCGCGGACGCGTAAAGGAAGTGCCGGCATCTCCTCCCGACGCTGGAGGCGTACTTCGATGCAAGCCGTATCGCGACGCCGCGCGCAAAGATCGTGCGGTGACCAAACCTTGCCAGCCAGGGCCGGCGATGATTGCGCGCGCGCACCTTAATGGAGCACTGATGACGTGATGCCGCAGACATGATGCTGCAAAAGATGCGTGATGGCGCGCAATCCCTGGGCGCCAAGATCATGGTCGCCATTATCGCGTTCGTCCTGACGGCGTTCGGGTTCGGGGCTTTCAACCTGTTCCCCGTTGGCGAGCCCGTCGCGGCGACCGTGAACGGCGAAGAGATAACCGCGGCCTACCTGGAAGGCGAAACGGAGCGACGCCTGGACATGCTGCGCGCCGAACTTGGCGACGATCTCGACCCGTCCCTCATCGACCGCGAGCAGCTTCGAAAGACGACATTGCATACGCTGATCAATCGCACCCTTCTGCTTCAACTGGCGGACGATCTGAATCTTGCGGTGGCGAGGAGCGAATTGGATCGGGCGATCACGTCCATGGATGAGTTTCGGGTGGACGGCGTTTTCGATGAAGGACGGTTCCGTTCAGTTCTGGCGAACGCAGGATTCTCGCCGGCATCGTTCCTCGACGACCAGGCGCGCAACGTTCGCCTTGAACAGCTTGTCGGCGCTGTTCAGAACTCCGCCGTTGTGACCGATCAGGAAGTCAGGGACGCGTCGCGCGTTCTGCGGCAAAGCAGGGACATCGCCTATCTGGAATTTGCCGCCGACGGCTTCGCCGAGGGCATCGAGATTTCCGATGACGAGGTTGGGCGCTACTACGACGAGAACATCCACCTCTACCTGACGAAAGAGAACGTCGACCTCGAGTATGTCGAGTTGTCGCTGCAAGCCCTGGCGGCGGAGCAGGAAGTGGCGGAGGAGGACATCGTCGCAGCGTTCGAAGAGGAGGAGCGCATTTGGGTCGAATCGGGTGGAGGCGAGGAGCGGCGTGCCGCGCACATACTGCTGGAGACAGGCGAGTCGCGGTCGGAGCAGGATGCCGTTGCCATGCTCCTTGCAATTCGTTCGGAAATCGAACGCGGCGCGTCCTTTGGTGACAAGGCGAAAGAGGTGTCGGAAGATGCGGGATCGGCCGCGACCGATGGCGACCTCGGCTTTGCCGGTCGAGGCACCTTCGTGCCACCGTTTGAAGAGGCGCTATGGGACCTTGGAATCGGTGAAATCTCCGAACCCGTAACGACACAGTTTGGCGTCCACCTGATTACATTGCTCGAAGTACGGCAGGGTGAACCGCGAGCGTTCGAGGACGAGCGGGACCGGCTCACGGAGTCGATCAAACGTGATCGGGCAGATCCCGTTTTCGAAGAGAATTTCCGGGTGATGGACGAGATCGCATTCGAACAGCCGGATACGCTAAACGGCATCGTCGAGACCCTGGGGCTGGATATCCGCGTGGCCGAGGGAGTGACCCGCGAGGCGGGCGACGGACCCTTTGGCGACAGGGTGCTGCGAGAGGCCGCCTTCGAGCCGGATGTGCTCGTTGAAGGCTACAACAGTCCCGCCGTCAACGTCGCGGGCGATACAGCGTTTGTGGTGCGGGTGACCGCCCATCGTCCCGCCGCGGAAGTTCCACTCGAGGAAGTGGCCGACAGCATCCGGGAGACGCTGGTCACACGGCGGGCCGGCGAGGCGGCATCCGTCGCCGCCGAGTCTGCGCTGGGGCGCTTGCTTTCCGGCGCTGCTGCCTCGGATGTGGCCAGCGAGTACTCGTTGACCTGGGAGACCCACGAGTCAACTGGGTATGTCGATCCAGGTATCCCCGTCTCGGTGCGCGAAGCTGCCTTCAGGCTGTCTCCGCCGTTCGGCGGCGAACGCTCTGCAACGACGACCCGGCTTCCGAACGGTAGTTCCATCCTGGTGGTGGTCTCCCGCGTCGAACCGGGTGACTATGGCGCCATGAGCGAGGCGGAACGCGCCAGTTTGCGCGGTGAATTGGCGCAACTGGCGAGTCAGCGTTCCATGGGTTCGGTATTGGGCGCCCTGAGAGAGGACGCGGGCCTGTAAACCACTTGGCCTCCTGCCGCGGGAGGCGCGAAAGCCGACGCTGATTCGCCCCGAGCGCGGGGCGCCGCGGGCGCGGGCCGGAGCCATGCCGTCTTCTGTCGCAGGCGGTCGGGCAGGCTGATGCCGTGGGCGGACGGGTCGGCAAATATCGCCGCGTAGGCGAGTAGCCTCGGAACGTAGGCCGCCGTCTCCGTGGGCCATCGCAGGTCGAAGAACGAGGCACCGGCGCCCGCGCCGCCCAACGCGTTGGCTACCGTCGTTTCTCCGCAGTTATAGGCTGCAAGCGCGAGCGTCCAGTCGCCGAAACGGCGCTGCAGATCGCCCAGGTACCGGAGTGCCGCATCGGTCGAAGCGATCGGGTCGCGGCGTTCGTCGATCAGCCAGGTGATCTTCAGGCCATAGCGTGTTGCGGTTCCGGGAACCAGTTGCCACAGGCCTCTCGCTCCACTGTGAGATACGGCCGCCGGATCGACACCGCTCTCGATAATCGGAAGAAGACAGATTTCGGCTGGCATGCCGCGATGCCGCGCCTCCGAGCAGATTGCGGGCAAGTAGCGCTCGATTCGAGGCGACAGCATTGCCAGGTAGGAGGGGCTGCGTCTGACGCGATCTATCTCGTGCAACACCACGGGCTGGTCCAGCCTGTGGTTCAAAGCGAAACCTTGCCGAAGCGCCTCCAGAAACCCGGACGACTCGACAGATGGTTCATCCGTTAACGCGCCGGCGGAGCAGGCAGCGGAAACCAGCGCCAACGCAACCAGCGATCGAAGGCTCATGACGATGGATGCGGAAGTGTTTCGGGCCATATCGATGCGTGCAGGCGCGCCGAAGTCGACGACAACTCCGGCAACAGTGGGCGTGCTGTGGGCTACACGCATCGCAGGCGTTTCTTCTTTCTTGTCGGGCGTGTTTCTTGGGTTGCGGATCGAATCCGCGCGGTACAAAATGACGGCGGATTTCATCGCTACTTTGCGGGAAAACACCGTCATTCGCAACCTTGCTCCGCCGGTTTCTTCTCAACCGCTCCGGTTCATCAGGAACTGGTTCGAGACCGAGCCTGGCAAGCGGCTTTTGGAGCGCGAAACGGCGTTGATACGCAGGCAAGTGCGCCGCTTTCACGGGGAAAGCCTGCTCTGGGCGGGTCCCGTCCCCCGGTCGGCGGCAGCGACGGCGCGTTGCATGGTGAAGAGCCGGTTCTACCTTTCTCAAGACCCGGGCGCTGCCCGCCAAAGTGAACTGCCGTCGTCGATCACGGCCCTGGAGGCGTTGCCGATCGCTTCGAACAGCGTGGATGGCGTTATCGTCCACCATGCCCTCGAGTATGCAGAGGATGCGCGTGCCGCCATTCGGGAGATCACGCGGGTGATCCGCCCGGGAGGCAGGTTGCTGATCTGTTCCTTCAATCCGTTGTCGATGTGGAATCTGCGCCGTCCTCGTGGAATGTCGCTGGTCACCGTGTACCGGCTGAGCGATTGGCTGGCGGTTCTCGGCTTTGACCGGGAGGAGGACATTCGGTACCTGAATTACCGGGCCAGCCTGAACCTGGGGCTCGACGGGGAACGTTGGCGGAAGGTTGGGGACTGGCTTGCCCGTCGGCGCGTGCCGATAGGCGGTGTATACCTGGTGCTTGCCGCGAAGAACGCGGCCGCGCGAACCGGCCTCGGGCGTTTGACCGCCGAGGGCAACAACATCGCGCCCTTTGCAATGCCGCGCCCCATGGCCCGCCAGTGAACACGCAGCCGCTGGTCGAGATCTTTACCGACGGCGCGTGCCGGGGAAATCCGGGGCCCGGCGGCTGGGCCGCCCTGTTGCGGGTTGACGAGGCCGAAACCCTGCTGAAGGGTGCCGCGGCGAGCAGTACCAACAACCGCATGGAACTCATGGCGGCGATCGAAGGATTGTCGGCGCTTGGCAATCCTCGCCGTCGAGTACGCCTGACTACGGATTCGCAGTACGTCCGGCTGGGCGTCACGCAGTGGATGCGTCGCTGGAAGTCGAATGGCTGGAGGACATCGGCAAGGAGTCCCGTCAAGAATCGGGCGCTCTGGGAACGCCTGGACGCGCTTGCCGCGCTGCACGACGTCGAGTGGTTGTGGGTCAAGGGTCACAGCGGAGTGGAAGAGAACGAGCGCGTCGATCAGGCGGCGAACGACGCCATAGACGAGATGCTCGCCGGCCCATGCGCCAGATAGTTCTGGATACCGAAACGACCGGGCTCGAGCCCGAGCAGGGACACCGCATCATCGAGATCGGCGCGCTGGAGATCATGGATCGCCACCTGACCGGCAGCCGGTTCCATCGCTACGTCAATCCGGAACGGCCGATTGACGACGCGGCATTCGAAGTGCATGGCTTGACCCTGGAGCGGCTGGCGAAAGAACCCGTGTTCGGGGATGTCGCCCTGGAGTTTCTCGACTTTGTTCGGGGCGCCGAACTGATCATCCACAACGCTCCGTTCGACCTCTCATTTATCGATTTCGAATTCGGCCTGTTGCCCGATACCGATGGACTTCCGCCATCCATCGGCGACATCTGCGAGGTTACCGACACCCTGGACATGGCCCGTCGCCGGCACCCGGGGCAGCAAAACTCCCTGGACGCGTTGTGCCGGCGCTATGGCGTGGACAACTCCCAGCGGGAACTCCACGGGGCGTTGCTCGACGCGGAGATTCTGGCCGACGTTTACCTGTTGATGACCGGGGGGCAAACCTCCCTGTTCGACTCCGATTCGACGCAGAACGTCCTTTCGGACGCGGATGGATTCGAACGCCTGCCCGCCGATCGGCCCCGGCTGCCGGTGGTTCGGGCCACGCCGCAGGAACTGGCCTTTCACGAGGCGATGCTCGACAGGATGGAAGCCGATGGCGATGGTGGCGTCGTCTGGCGCGAGACCGCTCCCGCGACGTAGCCGTTGGAAACCGCCCTCCGTGCGGCGGGATTCAGGCGTAGGCAGCCAGTCGCTCGATAAGCCAGTAGGCGGCGATGCACCCGACCGCGTACCCCGCCAGGACTCGCCCGTGCTGAAGGACGGAATCTCCGGCTATCCGGGTTGCTGTCCGGATGAGAAGAATCACTCCCAGGGCGAAGATCACCTGGCCGATCTCGACGCCAATGTTGAAGAAGACGAGTCCGGTGAAGACCTCGACGCGGGGCAGACCAATCTCATTCAGCACGGCGGCGAAACCGAGCCCGTGGAGCAGCCCGAATGCACTCGAGACCGCTATCGGGTGACGCCACGTCAGGTTTCGGCGGGGTCCCCTTGTGACTTCGCTCGCGAGAAACAGCACGCTGAGAGCGATCACCGCCTCGATGGGGGGCACGGGTAGACGGACGATGTCGAGCGCTGACACGGCGAGCGTGACCGAATGCGCCAGCGTGAAGCCCGTAATCGTGATCACTATCCGCTTCCAGGTGCCCGCAATCCAGATCAGGCAGACCAGGAACAGCAAGTGGTCGAACCCCTTCCAGATGTGCTCCGCTCCAAGCCACAGGTACTGCGTGGCAACCGATATGACGTCCTCCGGCCCGGGCATCCTGAAGGATCGTATCCCCGAGGAAAGCGCCACCGTGTGGCTCTCTCCCGTCGCGAGATTCACCCTTGCCACCGTCGGGTTCGGCACCTCGCCACGCGGGTAGCGGATCGATAGCTCGGCGCCGTGAGGTGGGTCGGCACACTCAATCAGCGTCGGGCCGCGGGTCGGTTCGCTTGTACTGCAGGTCTCGGGAAACACGACCTGCGGGACGTTGTTCGCCGGGACCCGTGGTGGCGTCTTGATCCGCACCAGGTACCGGTGACTGAAATCCTCGTTGATCTCCACGACCAGGGGACGCAGGTCGTCGGCGGCGGCAAGCGAGGTGGTTACGATGCACAGGAGACCCGCGGGCAACCTCAAGGTGACGCCTCGGGCAGGTCGATGACAATGTCATAGGCAGTCCGGGCCTCCCGGTAGTAGCGGTCCAGTTCGTCGCGCGTGCGCTCAAACGCCAGGTCCTGGATGACGCGTTGCTGGACCTCCGCCATCGGCGGCGAATAGCCGGGTTTGCGCGAGGAAACCATCACGACGTGATGGCCGTACTCGGATGAGACGGGCCCGATCCAGCGTTTCGAGGGTTCCTGCGCGAATACTGCCGAGGCAAAGTCGGCGCCGAAATGGGAAGCTATTTCCTCCGCTTCCCGGGCTACGTAGTTCTTGTGGTAGAGAAACACGTCGCCATGCGAGGGACCGGCATGAAACGGCACCTGGTTTTCGTTGAGTTCCGCGAGTTTCAGACGGGCGAACGACTCCGCGTTCTCCCCGCGGCTGTCCGAACTGAAGTACGCGTGCGTGAACGTGATCCGGGGCGGGACGAAGTAGCGTTGCCCGTTGGCCTCGTAAAAGGCTCGCAACTCGTCCTCGGAAAACTCCAGGGTGGTTTCGATGAATCCGCGGTTGATGTAGTCAAGCTGTGTGATCAGGCGACGCCGGCCAACGTAGTCGTAGGGGTCGAGACCCATCGCTCGCGCCTGGCGGAAAAGCACCTCCTCCCGGATATATTCCTCGATGAGCGCGTCGCGTTGTGGGCGCGTCATTGATCCAAATGCGTCCGCGGCCGAATCCGCGTTGAGGCGGGGATCGCGGTACGAAAGGAACTGTACGAGGCCGGGTCGATCGACGCGTATTTTGTCTTCACGTGCCGCATCGTCATTCCCCGCCCACTCGAACGCCAGGAACAGTGCGGCGCCGACGGCCAGGAAGTGCAGGAGTGGCTCCCGCAGGAGGCGATTCACGGCACCCTCCCGAGCAGGGTGGCTCGGATCCGGCGTGCCGGGTTACGGGCTGCTGCATGCATGGGTCGATATCCTATTCCTCCGGATCGGAAGTCGCGCGGGAGAAATTGGGGGCTCGCTGAGCCGGCCCGGCGATGGTTTATAGTTGCCTCCTTCCCGGTCGAGAGAACCAGTGATGTGGCCGACTGAGCCCGACGCGTTCGAGTCCTTCGTAGCTGCTCCGGCAGGTGCCGAAACCGATGACGCACTCTACTTCACCTTTGTTGGGGAACGCATCGTTTGCGTGAGCGAGGCTGGAATCCCGAGGGCCGTGACGCGCGATGAGTTTCGCTGGTTCGATGTCGAGGTGTCGTTCAAGCACTATCTCGGACGCTGGGAGGGTAAATCGTGCTACGCGCTGGTGATCGAGGGGACGGTCCCGGAAGGGTTCGCGGCCGTTGGCCTGCGCGACTGGATGGAACGGGTCGATTCGGCTTTCTTCTACCTTGCGGGTCGGGCCAAGCAGATTGTCGATTGGCACCGGACGCATCGCTACTGCGGCCGCTGTGGCGCGGAGACCCGGGACCACCAGGTCGACCGGGCCAAGCAATGCCCGCGCTGCGGATTGCTCAACTATCCGAGACTGTCCCCGAGCATCATCGTCCTCGTGCGCAGGGGGGACGAAATGCTCCTGGCGCGCAATGCCCGATGGCGGCACGGCACCTACAGCACGATCGCGGGTTTCGTCGAGCCCGGCGAATCCATCGAGCAGGCCGTCCATCGCGAGGTATTCGAGGAAGTGGGCCTCCGGGTGTCCGGCCTGCGCTACATGGGTAGCCAACCGTGGCCGTTCCCGAACTCGCTGATGCTCGGATTCCATGCCGACTATGCGGGCGGCGATATCGTCTGCCAGGAGGAAGAGATTGACGAGGCACTGTGGTTCCACTACGCGCAGCGCCCGAGTACGCCCACGCCGATGGCCATCTCCGCCTGGCTTATCGACGCGTTCGTCAGGGAAAGGAGAGAGGCCAACGGTCAGTCTTGATCGACGGGCGACTCCCGCCGTTGTGTTAATGCGACGGTCGTTCCGCCTGGAAAGCCATTGCCAGCATGAAGATGAGAGTGATGTGTCCGTCGCTGCGCAAAGCGCCCCGCATGAAGGCGGAAACGAAGTCGCCACCTTCCCCCAGCAGCGACAGGAGCGTCTCCTCCGAGTCGAAGTAGAAGGTCGCTTCGGGCGTGAGCCGCGCATCGAAAACGATGCCCGATTCGTTCATTCGGCACACCAGCGGTTGCCGGTCCGCGATCGCGAAAGCGACATGGAGGTCGTATCCGGCTGCCGCCGTGCTGCGGTAGCGAGCTTGCAGTTCCTGGACGACTTGTTTCTGTTGCATCCGGCGTAGCCCTTTGTCGCCTGCCTTCCATGGAACAAACGTGTCCGGGGAGCGCTAGCGACCCGGTATCCCCCGATGGGGCGAACGTCTACACTTCCTTGCGCGTCAGCGGTCGGGGAAGCTCCCCCGGCTGAAGGCTCCTATGTTAGATTAGCCGGCCTTCCCGTCCGTTTGCGAATCCCTTATGGAATACGTATTCGATTACCTGGGTTTCCTCGCCAAGGCGGTGACGATCGTCGTGGCACTGGTGGTGATCATCGTCGCCGCGGGTGCCCGCCGCAGCCACCGGCCGTCCGAAGGCCGCATCCAGGTGGTTCGGATCAACGACCGTCTGCGGTCGTTGCGCAACGCCGTGCAACACGCGGTAACGCCCGCCGCCCGCCGCAGGAAACTGACCCGGCAACAGCACAGGGAACAGAAGCGCGAACGGAAGACCGAGTCGGATCGCAGCCGGGTATTCGTCGTGAACTTCAAGGGCGATTTCATGGCGTCGCAGCTCGATTGCCTTCGCAACGAGATCACCGCGATCCTCACCAGCGCCGAGGAAGGGGATGAGGTCGTCGTCAGGATCGAGAGCGCAGGCGGGGTGGTGCACGCATACGGCCTTGCGGCGTCGCAGCTTGCCAGGGTGAAGGAAAAGGGCATACGCCTGGTGGCCGCGATCGACAAGGTGGCGGCCAGCGGCGGTTACATGATGGCCTCCGTGGCGGACAGGATCGTTACGGCGCCATTCGCGATCGTGGGCTCGATCGGAGTCGTGGCGCAGTTGCCGAACATTCATCGGTTTCTGAAGAAACGCGATGTGGATGTCGAAATGTTGACGGCCGGCGAATACAAGCGAACGCTGACCGTCCTGGGCCAGAACACCGATAGCGGGCGCGCCAAGCTCCAGGAGGAGATCGAGGATGTTCACGCCCTGTTCAAGTCATTTGTCGGTGACCATCGGCCGGATGTCGACCTGGACGCCGTCGGAACCGGCGAAGCCTGGTATGGCCAGCGGGCGATCGAGCGCAAGCTGGTGGATCAGCTCTGCACCTCCGACGAGTACCTGGTTGCCGCCTGTGACGACAGGGATGTCTACGAAGTTCGCTGGATCATCCCTGAAAAACCGATCGACCGTCTCGTGAAGCAGTTTGCGACGGCGGTGAGCAGATCCATCGATCGGATCTTCGGGAGACTCTGAGTGAGCGCGTTCAAGGCCTTTTGGGTCGAGAGAGGGGAGAAGGCATTTGCCAGGTCGATCATCTCTCGCGACGTGGAGGAACTGCCCGACGGCGACCTGCTGGTGGAGGTCCGTTATTCGTCGCTGAATTACAAGGATGGACTGTCGGCGACGGGACAACCCGGCGTGACGCGCAACTATCCGCACACTCCGGGCATAGACGCGGCCGGCGTCGTGCTGGAATCGTCGGTCGACGCATTCAGCCCGGGCGATGAGATCGTCGCCATGGGTTTCGACCTTGGCATGAACACCCCGGGCGGATTCGCCCAGCGTATTCGGATCCCGGCGGGCTGGGCGACGCCGTTGCCGGCGGGCCTGACCCTGGAAGAGAGCATGATCCTGGGAACGGCGGGATTTACCGCGGCGCTCTGCGTGGACAAGCTGGAGACATTCGGCATGACGCCGACGGGTGGTCCCGTGCTGGTCACGGGTGCGACGGGAGGCGTGGGTTCAGTCGCCGTGATGCTGCTCAGTCAACTGGGCTACACGGTCCATGCGGTAACTGGCAAACCTCTCCAGCATGGTTTTCTGCGCGACATCGGCGCGAGCGAGATCGTCGACCGCGAGACGGCGCTGGATGGCGCCAACCGGCCGTTGCTCAGGGAAACCTGGGGTGGCGTCGTGGACACGGTGGGCGGGGATATCCTGTTCAACGCGGTGAAGTCGCTGAAATACGGTGCAAGCCTGGCGGCGTGTGGCCTCGTCGCATCGCCGATGTTTCCCGCTACCGTGCTGCCGTTCATCCTGCGCCATGTGAACCTGCTCGGAATCGATTCCGTCGAGCTTCCGATCGAAGACAAGACCGCGCTGTGGCGAAAGCTCGGTGGCGACTGGAAGATTGACGGCCTGGAGGCCCTGCAACGGCCCCTGCGACTGCAGGAGTTGTCTGCTGCGATCGACCGCATTCTCGCCGGCGGCATGGTCGGTCGCGGCGTACTGCAGTTGGACGACTAGCGGCGTCCGACGCCGCGCGTCAGCCGCGCTCAGTCGCGGCGCAGCTTCTCGGACACCGCGATCGGACTCGGATACCGGAAGATTACCAGGTAGGTTGACGCGACCAGCGTCAGAACGGTTGCGCCCTGGATCACGTGGGCCGCCTCTCCGCCAATGAGCGCACCGCTCAGCGCCACCGTGGTCACCAGGAGGGAGAACTCGCTCGCTTGTCCAAGCCGGCACCCGATTTCCCACGAGGTCTCCCGAGACTCTCCCTGCCAGGCCAGGAGCCAACGGAAGACCGCTGGTTTCAGCACGAGCATCGCGCCGCCCAGACACAGCGCTGGCCAGACGACCTTTGCCAGCACGGCGGGATCGATAGCCGCGCCGACGGAAAAGAAGAACAGGATCAGGAAGAAGTCTCGCAACGGGCGAAGGGTCTCGGTAATGAACTGCGCGATGGGTGAACTGGCGAGCGATACTCCGGCGATGATGGCGCCGACTTCGAGCGACATGCCGGCCAGGTGCGATAGGGTGGCGATCGCCAGGCACCAGCCGATGGCGAGCAGAAAAATGAACTCGTTGAACGCATCGAAACGCGCCAGCAATGGATTGACGATATACCGTATGCCGAGGAAAGCGCCGCAGGCGATCACCGGGAAGGCCGCGACGACAAACAGGGGATGACCCAGCGGCAGATTGTCCTGGCCGCCGCTGATGCCTGCCAGGGCGAGTAGCGCGACGATGGCCAGCAGATCCTGGATGAGCAGGAGACTGATGACGATCTCGCCGATGTGCCGGTGATGCAGCACCGTCGTTGGCAGCATCTTGATGCCGATGATCGTGCTGGAGAAGACGCAGGCGATGCCCGCCACAAGCGCCTCCGGCCAGTCAAAGCCGAAACTCCACAGCATGACGAAGCCGAGGGCGAAGAAGATCGCGGTGCTGACGAGGGCTGTAACGACAGACGCGCCGAGCATGTTTCGCAGCTTGGCCGGCGGCAGGTCCAGGCCGACCAGGAACAGCAGGAAGATGATGCCGATATGGCCGATGTCGCTGACAAACTCCGCATTCGGTATCCAGGCGAAGCCGTGCGGGCCGAGCAGCACGCCGATGGCCATGTAGGCGACCAGCAACGGCTGGCGCGTAAACAGCGCGACCGTTGCCAGCACCGCCGCACCGGCAAAGATGAGGAAGAAGGACTCGATGACTCCGGGTTGCATCGGACAAGCATGCCATCACGGAGGCCGGGTGGCATCCGTCGGCATGGATGGCGGCTTGTGGCGCCAGTGGCTAGCCGTGAATCCTCCGGAAAGCGGGTTGCGGTTTCAGTACGGACGCCTGGTAGTGATCCGTGATCGATTGGATCGAGGCGATCGCGGTCTCGGCGGCGCGGCGGCCTTCAACCACGAAGGCGTCAAAACCCGACCGGTGCAGGTACTGCGCCAGGTCGGGCAATACGTCGCCGAATGCTCGCAGTTCGCCCTTGAAACCGCAGCGGGACCGCAACAGCACGCCGAGCGACAGGCCGCGACCATCGGAGAAAGCGGGAAACTTCACTGCCACCAGCGATGCGCCGGCAAGGTGGTCGCGGATCCGTTCGACCTCGGCGTCGCCGTCCACCCAAAAACCTGTCTTGGGAGGCCGAAGCGCCCGGATGCCGGCCTCGGTTGTCGTCCTCTTCTCGCTCGCCCAGTAGTCGAAGGGGACGATCGATCCTTCGTCCAGCGTGGCGTCGATTCTGTCGGCGGAGTCAATCAGCGTCCACGGATCATCGACGATCTCGAGATCCTTAACGAGCACCGGCATAGACGCGCTCCTTGAACGGTTGCATGCCGATACGGCGAAAACAGGAGAGGAAAGGCTCCTCTTCGATCCGTCGGCTCAGGTAGACATCAAGTATATGCTCGATGACCCGGGGCACATCGTGACGCGCGAACGAAGGACCGATGATCTTGCCGAGGGATGCTTCTGATCCCGCATGTCCGCCCAGGGATACCTGGTAGAACTCGGCGCCCTTCTTGTCCACGCCGAGGATTCCGATGTGGCCGACGTGGTGGTGTCCGCAGGCGTTCATGCAGCCGGAGATATTGAGATCGATGGGACCCAGATCGTGCAGGTAGTCGTAGTCGTCGTAGCGCTGCTGTATCGCCTGCGCAATGGAAATCGACTTTGCGTTCGCCAGCGAGCAGTAATCCCCGCCGGGGCAGCAGACGATGTCCGTCAGGAGTCCGGCATTCGGAGTGGCGAGAGCCATCTGGCCGGCCCGTTGCCATAGCTCGAGGAGCCTTTCCTGGGCAACGTCCGGGAGCACGAAGTTCTGTTCGTGGCTGATGCGTATCTCGCCGAAGCCGAACTCGTCCGCCCAGTCCGCCACGGCCTCCATCTGTGCGTCGGAGACATCGCCGGATGGCACGCCAGGATGCTTGGTCGACAATGTTGCTATCGCGTAGCCGGGCACCTTGTGCCTTGATACATTGTTGCCGACCCAGTTGTTGAACTCCGGTGACTTGAGACGCTGCCCTGCCAGCAGCGGTGCCTGGTCGTCGCAAGCCGGGTAGTGGGGCGGGGCAAAGCAGGCCTTTACGCGATCGAGTTCGGAATCGGTCAGCGTGCCCGGACCATCCTTGAGATGCGCCCACTCCTCTTCGACCCGCTCGGCGAACACTTCGGGCGTCATCGCGCGCACGAGAATCTTGATGCGGGCCTTGTACTTGTTGTCGCGCCGTCCGTGGCGGTTGTAGATCCTCAGGATGGCTTCCAGGTAGGTCAGCAGGTGCGGCTCGGGTAGTCCGCGCCGGATGACGCTTGCTATGGCGGGCGTGCGACCGAGGCCGCCCCCGACCAGGACATCGAAGGCGACATTTCCCAAGGTATCCCGATGTGCGCGCATGCCGATGTCGTGGACCCGAATTGCGGCGCGATCCGTCGCGGCGCCGGTCAGGCCGATCTTGAACTTCCGTGGCAGCCAGTCGAATTCGGGATGCTGGGTGGACCACTGGCGAATGATCTCGCAGTAGGGACGCGCATCGACGCTCTCATCGTGGGCAACTCCCGCAAACTGGTCCGTCGTGACGTTGCGGATGCAACTGCCGCTGGTCTGGATGGCATGCATCTGGACCTTCGCCAGGTCGGCGAGAATGTCGGGAACGTCCTCCAGGTCGGGCCAGTTGAACTGCATGTTCTGGCGCGTGCTCAGGTGCCCGTAGCCCTTGTCGTAGCGGCGCGAAATCTCGGCCAACGCGCGCAGTTGCCGCGATGACAGCGTTCCATAGGGGATGGCGACCCGCAGCATGGGCGCAAGACGCTGGATATAGAGCCCGTTGCGCAGCCGAAGCTGCAGGAACTGCTCGTCGGTCAGTTCGCCGGCAAGGTATCGCCCGGTCTGTTCCCGGTACTGTTCGACGCGTTCATCGACAAAACGCTGATCGAAATCCTGGTATTGGTACATCCGGCGCACGGTATCAATTCCGGATTCGGGTGAGAACTAACCATTTTTTCTATGGTTAGAGCCGACGCATGGTGTCAGCGGTCGAGGACGAAACTGATCCAGCGGCGCGCGGTCAAGGGGTCGACGGCCTTGCGCCGGCAATAGGCCTCGAACTGGTCTTCACCGATCCGGCCGACACCGAAGTACCTCGACTGCGGGTGCGAGAAGTACCACCCGGCGACAGTTGCGGCGGGCCACATCGCGTAGCTCTCGGTCAGCGTCGCTCCCGTGGCGGACGTCGCATCGAGAAGCGCGAAGAGCGTCTCCTTTTCCGCGTGGTCGGGACAGGCGGGGTAGCCCGGCGCCGGCCGGATGCCCTGGTAGCGCTCCGCGATCAGTTCGTCGTTGCTGAAACTCTCGCTTCGGGCATAGCCCCAGAACTCCTTGCGCACGCGTTCGTGCAGGTGTTCGGCGAAGGCTTCGACGAGGCGGTCCGCCAGCGCCTTGACCATGATGTCGGCGTAGTCGTCGTCCGCCACGTGACGGGTTGCCCCGGGTTGGGATTCGACGGAGACGACGAACCCGCCGACATAGTCCTCGATGCCGTCGGGGGCCACGTAGTCGGCGAGACTCAGGTTGGGCCTGCCGCTGTCCGCCTGCTGGCGCAGGTGGTGCGAGGTCGCCATTGCCACATCCCTGGCGTCATCGCGCCAGATTCGGACATCCTCGCCGTCGCCGTTCGCGGGCCACAGGCCGATGACGCCGCGGGCGGCAAGCCAGTTCTCCTCGACTATCCGGTCCAGCATGGTGCGGGCGTCCCGATACAGTCCCGTGGCGGCTTCGCCCACGGTCTCGTCGTGCAGGATGTCCGGGAACTTGCCGGCGAGTTCCCATGTCCTGAAAAAAGGCGTCCAGTCGATGTGCCCGACGAGTCTGCCGAGGGGATATTCGGAAAGGCGAGTAGTGCCCGGGCGTGCCGGACGCCGGGGTCGGTAGGTGGACCAGTCGATCTCCGGACGGTTGGCGAGGGCCTGTGCGTACGTCCTTATCGGTCTGCGCCGCGCACCGTTGTCGCGGCGCCTGCGAATGGTCTCGTATTCATCCTCGATGTCCTCGACGAACGCGTTTCGTGCGTTGTCGGAGACCAGGTTCTGCGCGACGCCGACGCCGCGCGATGCGTCGGGCACATAGATCGTCGGGCCGGAATAGGCCGGGGCTATCTTGACTGCCGTATGCGCCTTGGAGGTGGTCGCGCCGCCGATGAGCAGGGGTATCTCGAAATTGCGCCGCTCCATTTCGGCGGCCACGCGCGTCATCTCGTCAAGCGATGGCGTGATCAGCCCCGACAGCCCGATAAGGTCGGCGTCCATTTCGACGGCCGCATCGAGGATCGTCTCGGCGGGGGTCATGACACCGAGGTCCAGCACGTCGAAGTTGTTGCACCGCAATACGACGCCGACGATGTTCTTGCCGATGTCGTGCACGTCCCCCTTCACGGTGGCCATGACGATCTTGCCCTTGCTGCTGTTCTTTCCGCCATCGGAGGATTGCGAGGCGTCGATGAACGGTGTGAGGTGAGCAACCGCCTGTTTCATGACGCGGGCGCTCTTGACGACCTGGGGCAGGAACATCTTTCCCGATCCGAACAGGTCGCCGACAACGTTCATGCCGTCCATCAGCGGTCCCTCGATGACATCGATGGGACGCGCGGCTTCGCGCCGCGCCAGTTCGGTATCTTCGACGATGTGTCTCGAGATGCCCTTCACCAGTGCGTGGGAGAGCCTTTCGGCCACGGGCGCGTCACGCCATTCCTCGGTTTCGATGTCCTCGCTTGCACGGCCCGCAAAGCGTTCCGCGAGGCTCACCAGGCGTTCGGTGGCATCGTCTCGGCGGTTGAGCACGGCGTCCTCGACGGCGTCTCGCAGGTCCTCGGGAATCTCGTCATAGATCGCGAGTTGGCCGGCATTGACGATGCCCATGGTCAAACCGGCCCTGATGGCGTGGTAGATGAAGACGGCGTGCATCGCCTCGCGCACGGCGTCGTTGCCGCGGAAGGAGAACGAGATGTTGCTCACACCGCCGGAACAGTTGACGCGCGGGAACTCCCGCTTGATCCATCGGCAGGCGTCTATGAAGTCGACGGCGTAGTTTGCATGGGCTTCTATGCCCGTGGCGATGGCGAAGATATTGGGGTCGAAGATGATGTCTTCCGGGGGAAAGCCGACCTTGTTCACAAGGATGTCGTATGCGCGTTTCAGGACTTCCTTGCGGCGGGCCAGTGTGTCTGCCTGGCCGGCTTCGTCGAAAGCCATGACGACGACGGCCGCACCGTATGCGCGGCATAGCCGGGCATGCCCCACGAACGCCGCTTCGCCGTCCTTCAGGCTCAGGGAGTTGACCACGCACTTTCCCTGTACGCGGCGGAGGCCCGCTTCGATGACCTCCCATTTGCTGGAGTCGATCATGATCGGCACGCGGGCTATGTCGGGTTCGCTCATGACGAGGTCGAGGAAACGCCCCATGGCCTCGGTGCCCTCGAGCATGCCCTCGTCCATGTTGACGTCGATGATCTGCGCCCCGTTTTCCACCTGCTGCCGGGCGACTTCCAATGCCTGAACGTAGTCGCCGCCCTTGATCAAGCGGCGGAATCGGGCGGAGCCGGTGACGTTCGTGCGTTCCCCAATGTTGACGAAAAGAGAGTCCTCGGTGACTTCGAGTGCTTCCAGGCCACAAAGGGAAAGGTGCCCGTTTCGCGCTGGCGGACGTCGAGGCGCCATCCCGCGAACGCGCCGTGCGATCTCGCTGATGTGTGCCGGGGTCGTGCCGCAGCACCCTCCGACCATGTTGACCATGCCGTGTCGCGCGAAGTCCTCGATGACATCTCCCATCGATTCGGGCGTCTCGTCGTACTCGCCGAATTCGTTCGGCAGGCCGGCATTTGGATGCACGCTGACGAAAGCCGTCGAAATGCGGGAGAGTTCCTCGACATGGGGACGCAACGCGGCGGCGCCCAGCGCGCAGTTGAGTCCGGCGAGAAGCGGTTCGGCGTGTGAAATCGCATGCCAGAAGGCGGCGCAGGTTTGCCCCGATAGCGTGCGCCCGCTGGCGTCGGTGATGGTGCCGGACACCATCAGAGGCAACTGTGCGCCGCATTCCTTCAGTGCGCGTTGAATGCCGAACAGGGCCGCCTTGGCGTTCAGCGTGTCAAACACCGTCTCGATCATCAGCAGGTCGACGCCGCCCCTTATGAGGGCGGTGGTGGATTCGACGTACGCCTCTTCCAACTCGCCGAAACGGATGTTGCGAAATCCGGGATCTTCGACATCGGGAGAGATGCTGGCAGTTCGGTTCGTGGGCCCGAGTACCCCGGCAACGAACCGCGGCCGCTCCGCCGTCGAGTACGCGTCGGCGGCGCGGCGCGCGATCTGCGCGGCCGCCAGGTTCATGTCGTAGACCGCATCCTCCAGGGCATAGTCCGCCTGCGCTATGCGGGTCGCGGTGAACGTATTGGTCTCGATGACGTCCGCGCCGGCGGCGAGGTACGCGTCGTGGGTGTATTCGACAACATCCGGCCGGGTGAGCGACAACACGTCGCCGTTTCCCTGCAGGCGCGCGGGATGGGCCTTGAATCGCTCGCCCCGGAAGTCCCCTTCGGTCAACCCCTGCGCCTGCTGCATCGTGCCGGTGGCGCCGTCGAGGATCAGGATGCGCTCTTCCAGCGCCTGTGTCAGAGGGTGTTTCATCGTTTGCGCGCTGAATCCGGCCCGGATATCGCTCCAGGCCGATGTCATTTCAGACTAGGGCAACGCGCCAGACTACCCCGCGAGAAAGAGAGCGCAATTGAAGTTGCGACGGCACAACATGACTTGGTTTCATTCAGCCAGGCTCACGGGGGTACGCGGGAACGCGGAGATCGTGCAGACGCGGGGAATGCGATCCGCTAAGATATCCCGACCATTTTGATCGGGATTTTCCGGTGATAGAGATTTCCGAAGTCGCCAGGGATTACCTCAAGGAACTCCTGGCCAAGCAGGAGGAGGGTTGCGGTATTCGCGTCTTCGTAGCCCAGCCAGGCACGCCCAATGCCGAAACGTGCATCGCGTATTGCCGTCCCGGCGAAGAGCAGGACGACGATGTCGCGGTGGACATGGGCGGGTTTACGGCGTATTTCGAAAAGCGCAGCGAGCCGTATCTGCTGGACGCGGTCGTGGACTTCCAGGAAGACCGTTTGGGCGGGCAGCTCACGATCCGGGCGCCGAACGCGCGCACACCCAACGTCACGCCGGACTCGCCGTTGGAAGACCGGATCAACTACGTGCTCTACAACGAGATCAACCCGGGTCTCGCGGCGCATGGAGGCATGGTCACGCTGGTCGAGGTGGTGGACGGCGATACCGCGGTGTTGCAGTTCGGCGGCGGTTGCCAGGGATGCGCGGCGGTCGACATCACGCTGAAACAGGGCGTCGAGAAGACGCTGATCGCCCAGGTTCCGGAACTCATCGCCATCCGGGACGCGACCGACCATAGTTTTGCGGAAAACGCCTACTATCGATAGTTGCCGCCTTCTCTCGATGAACCGCGGCGCGTCCGGGGATCACGCCGCCCGTTGCGCGAGCGCCGGAGAGAGCCGATCCGCCAGCTCGAGCAGCAGCGATTCCGTGGACTCCCAACCGATACACGCGTCGGTGATCGACACGCCATAACGCAGGTCGCCGCTGAGAGGCTGGCCGCCCTCGGCGAGATTGCTCTCCAGCATGATGCCGATGATGGATGCGTTGCCGTCCTCTATCTGGCGCGTAACCGCTCGCGCCACAACGGGCTGTTGGCGGTGGTCCTTGTTGGAGTTCGCGTGCGAGCAATCGACCATGATGTTCGCCGGCAATCCGGCCTCACGCAGCGTCTTTTCGCATGCGGCGATCGAATCGGGATCGTAGTTGGTGCCCGCGTTGCCGCCCCGCAGGACGATGTGCGCCAGTTCATTGCCGCGCGTGTGGATGACCGCGACCTGCCCGGAGGGATTGATGCCGAGGAAACGGTGCGGCTTGGTCATGGACCGCAGCGCGTTGACGGCGACCGAGAGGCTCCCGTCGGTTCCGTTCTTGACACCGACTATGGAGGACAAGCCCGACGCCATCTCCCGATGCGTCTGGGACTCGGTCGTGCGTGCCCCGATGGCGGACCACGTGATCAGGTCATGCAGGTACTGGGGCATGATCGGGTCCAGCGCTTCGGTCGAGAGCGGCAGGCCCATGCGGGTGATGTCGATCAGGAGTTTGCGCGCGCGCCAAATGCCTTCCTCGATGCGGAACGTATCGTCGAGATAGGGGTCGTTGATGAAGCCCTTCCAGCCGACGGTGGTTCGCGGCTTCTCAAAGTAGGCCCGCATCACGAGACACAGGCTCTCCGATGTTTCCCGGGCAAGCTGGTTGAGTTTGCCCGCGTACTCGATCGCCGCGTCGGTGTCGTGGATCGAGCATGGCCCGACGACAACGAGAAGGCGATGGTCCCGCCGTTCGAGAATGTTCCGCACGCACCGCCGGGCTTCGAGCACTGCCGCGGCGACTTCCGGCGCGGCGGGCAGGGTTTCCTTTACGGTGAGTGGGCTCGGCAGAATTTCGTGTGCCAGCACGTTGAGGTTCTCCGTCTTGTGTTCCATTTGTGCCTCCTCCAGGAGCACTTCCAAGCAAGCGTCTTGCTGATCGCGCAAAAGAAAAACCCCGATGGCGCTGCCTATCGGGGTTTTCACTCAAGAGGCAGCTAGCGCTGCCCGCAAGCGAGCCGCGCTACAACTTAACGTAGGTAAACCCGTAGCGTCGCCAGCGAATCAGCGTCGACCGGCACTCTCGTACGGTGCGCGTGCGCGTCTGACGCCGTGTGCACTCCAACATTTGCAATCTTCCCATCGTCAGGGGATGACCAGTTAACTGGTCCAAGGGCGCCGATTTTCGCGTTCGGCGAGATAATGTCAAGCCTTATTGACTTGCCTGGGTCGCCTCGACCTCCACCAGTTTCGGCAGGGCTGTCAGGTATAGCGCCGTTCTGACAGGGCGCGAGTCGTCCAATTGAGACAGGACACGGGCATACAGGGCGAGCTGCGCGGCGTGACGCGCCAGTTGCGATTGTACGAACCCGGCCTCGTCCTGGCCTTCCCCGGGCCTGGCGGTCTTGTAATCGACAATCCATCGGCAACCCGTGTCGTCGACGAATGCCCGATCGATGACAACATTGCGCAATTCGCCGTCGATGTGCGCCGTGTACGGCGACTCCGATTCCGCTTCGGAGCGGGTACTGTCGAGAAGCCAGCGGCCGACTTCGTCGTCCAGAACGCCGGCGATTTGCCTGCGAATCTCTGCGAGCACTTCGGGTCTCGCCATGCCCTCGAGACGCAATCGACGATCCCAGGCCGCTTCCCGCGCCTGCAGGTGGGCGGGTGAATCGGGTAGTCGCCTCGACGCGAGTCGCTTGAGTTCGGCATGCACGACATTGCCGATGGCGGTTTCCGGCTGGTCCAGGATCAATGGAACAGGCGTGGCCTCCATCTCCGGGTGAGTGCCCCACAGCCGACGCCTTCGGCTTCGGTCTTTTTCTTGCGAGGGGTTCCCCCTCGCGCTCCCCGGCTGAGGGCTCTGGCCCGGCCCCGCTCGTCGACCATGGAACAATCGCGCCGGGTCGCTGGCGCTCCCCGGACACGTTTGTTCCATGGAAGATGCGGCGGCGATTTTCGGAAGCGCGACGGGCGGGTGCCACGCATGGCTGCCAGGCAGGCTCTTGACCGCGTTGGGCTGTTTCGGCGCGGTTTGATCGATGTCCGGTCCAGGTTCCAGGAACACCGCCTTGTCGCGGATCAACGGCCAGATCAGCGACAGCATGGACTCTCGAGGCGGTGGCGAATCGACTCCCTTTTCGAGACTGGCGAACCATGTCAGGGACTTGATTGCGCGCGTCGCGGCGACGTAAGTCAGGCGACCGAGTTCGTTCCGGTCCCGAATACGTTCTTCGTGAACGAGCCAGCGGTAGAGTGAGCCGTCTTCGCGGGAGGTCGCCGTTGCCATCAGCAGGTTGTCCCCTTCGGGGCGCCAGAGTACGAGCGCCGGATCGGGGCGGCGCGTTGCCTTCTCCAGGCCCGGCACGATGACATGGTCGAACTCCAGCCCCTTCGCCTTGTGGATCGTCATGATCTCGATACCGCTTCCCTCCGCCGAGGAAGATGCGTAGAGGCGGCCAAGGGCCGACCACAGCGCGCTTGGCGCGGAGTCCGGTTCGATCTCCTCCAACAGGTCGAGGTAGCGTTCCGCATCGTCCAGGTGCGTGTCGCTATCGTATGCGTCGACTCCGCCGAGGCGCAGCCAGAACCACTCGACCCGGCGGCGCGTGCTTCCTCCTTGCGGTTGCCGGGCCAGAACGAGGGCAAGGCGGGCGATTCTGCGTTCCCCGTCCTGCGAGTAACCACGCCCGCGCAGCATATCGTCGACACTCTGGGCGCGCGTCGCGCACTCGAGGTCGGTCAGA
Source organism: Candidatus Azotimanducaceae bacterium (assembly GCA_965203615.1). GTDB lineage: Bacteria > Pseudomonadota > Gammaproteobacteria > Pseudomonadales > Azotimanducaceae > VXNE01. The sequence continues at coordinate 65,712 of OZ241900.1, read as the reverse complement.
CGCAAGCCAACCAGCGGTGAACGCAACACGCAGAGCCATGCGAAGCGGTCCTTCGGATCCGCAAGCGCCAGGGTCAGTGCATGCAGGTCACGGACTACGCCGGTGTCAGCCAGCAGTTCGATGTCCTTGCCTTGCCATGCAATGCCTGCGCCTCGCAGTGCGGGCAACAGACCTGCGAGGGCGGTTCGCGCCCGCACGAGAACGGCGATGGAGTCCTCGGGGCTCTTCCGCTGGATTTCGAGAATCCGCTGAACAACGGCGCCGATCTGTCGGTGGCCAGCGGCGTCTTCGAGAGACACGACCGCTCGTACTTCGCCGCCGGCCGCCGTCGCGGGGACGGATGGCTGGTGGCCCACCTGGTCGATGGAATCGGGGCGCAGCAGTGCCCCGAAAGTCGTGTTGCACCAATCCACGAGGCCGGCGCGGGAGCGGAAATTGCTTGTCAGTTGCAGTCGGCGCAGCGGCACTTGCGCGATTCCTCGGGCAAATGTCTCCTGGTACAGGCGCACGTCGGCGTCTCGAAACCGGTAGACCGACTGCATCGGGTCGCCCACGGCGAAAAACGAGTTGCCATCGCCCTCGTGCCACGACTCCGTCAGGGTCTGCAGAAGGCGGTACTGTCCCAGCGAAGTGTCCTGGAATTCATCCACGAGCATGTGGGATATCCGGTAGTCCAGGGCGAGCGCAAGGTCCGTAGGCGCGCCTTCGCGTTCGAGCGCCCGGCGCGCATTGATGATCAGTTCCGGGAAGTCGACCGCGCCGAGATCGCTGAACACCGCGTCGAGTTCCACTTTCAGCAGCGAAAGCGCAACGGCGAAACAGGTGATGGCCCTTCGTTCGGCATCGGGCAACGCGCTGGCGGGAGCGGCCCTGATAGCAGCGAAATGCGGCGTGGCACCATGCGCGTCGAGCGCCTTGATCACCTCAATGGCATGCGCCTTCTCTTCTCTTGCGCTCGTTGGAAAGCCGTCGCGCGCGTTGAGACGCCGGCGGGCCGTGCCCCTTTCCGTCGTGAGGAGCTTCGCAGCGGCACGCCAGGCGTCGATGTCGTCGGCGTCGAGCGGACCGCGCGAGAATTCCCGGTTCGATTGTGTGGCGGCGAACCGGGTGCTTTCCCCGAGGGCATCGAGCAACTGCCGGGGAACGTCATCGCGGACTCTCGCGATCATCGATTGGTTCAGCGTGTGGATGGCACTTTCGACGTTTGCGGCTACGATGTCCGGCTGCTCCGCGTGTTGCGCCACGGCAACGATCGGGTCCAGCCACTGATCGCGCCGCGCCAGCATTGCCGTCAGCAGGCCACGCGCTTCCTCGTAGTCGTTGTCGATCAGGGCAAGGACCTCAGCGAGCACCGGTGCCGCCGCATCGCCGCGGAGTCTTTCGAACAGCCGGTCCACGGCTATGGCGTAAACAGCGTCGGCGTCCTCGACGAAATCGGCGTCGAAACCGAAGCGGCTTCCGGCGGGCATCCGTCGCGCCAGGCTGAGAGCGAAGGCGTCGATGGTCTGTATTTTCATCCGTTCGGGTTGGTCGAGAAGATGCCAGCCCGACTCCGCATCCCGGTCGATGGCCGCCAGGGCGTTCTCCGCACGCGTTTCAAGTTCCCGCAGTACCCTCTGGCGCATCTCGTTCGCGGCCTTGCGTGTGAACGTGATGGCGAGGATCTGCTCGGGATGCTCGACGTGGCCGAGGAGTGCCAGGTAGCGGCGTACGAGCAGCGATGTCTTGCCGGAACCGGCGGGGGCCTGGAGGATGACCGAATGGCGTGGATCTACGGCAAGGTCTCGGGCCGCGCTGTCGTCGAGAACGCGGTTCACGTTGTTTCGAATACCCGGCACAGTGAGTGCAGATGGCAGTTTCGACAATCGGTTGATCTCTGCGGCGAGACCGTCGCCAGGCCGTCCCTGTATTCCCGGGCCAGGACCAGCAGCGCATCGTGCCAAAGGGACTTCAGGGTTTCGAAATCGCCGGCACCGAGCCGGCCTGGACGAGTAAACCCCGGCACGTCGTCTGCGACACCGACAAGGCGGATGGCATCGGGCACGAGTTGCGCGAAAGCGGCCGCATTGGCATCCGGTCCAGCCGTCGCATAGAGAGGAAGTTGTGGTTCCCTTGGACGGGGCGGGCGCCAGTCCATGACCGTTGCGGGAGAAGTCTTGAAATCGATCAGGACAACCTGGCCGTCGTCCGTCCGGTCGCGCCGGTCCGGCCGGAGCCGAAACCCGAGCCCGCCCAGCTCGATGGAAGCGGGGCCTTCTACCGCCTGTACTTCGAACGGCGCCCGCTCCCGTTCGATTTGCAGCCACCCTGCGAGTAGCGATGCCAGCCTCCCGGTCTCGTGTTCGCGGAACGCTTCCGGCCAGCGGGTGCCATGCGCATCGACGGCATCGGTGGCGACGGCGCGGAGATCATCGGTTGACAGGGCAAGCAGTTCGCTCGTCGTGCGGTGGGCCGCGAACAAGCGCGCGACGGCTTCGTGCGCCAACGCGCCCCGGTCAAGCGCATCGGGGAGACTGTGAGGCGCCCGCGACCCGGACAGGTCGAGCCTGTGGATCGCATAGCCCCGGAAAGGGCAGATGGACTGGTCCCGCAAAACGGAAACCCCGCCGTCCACCACGATGGGCGACGCAAGCTTCGAGCCACATTCGTCGACTCGCGTCTCGAGTTGGACTGCCCCGCGTCGCATGTAGGGGTGCCGGTACCTGGCGAGCAAAGGATCGCTCAAGACTGCGCGAGCATGGATGGGACGGAGTTGCGGCAGAAGCCGGCTCGGTCCCCGCTCGGCGTCGCCGTCGGTTTCGGCATAGCTGAAAGTCGCTTCCCGCGCGTTGGCCAGCCAGGACTTCGTTGTGTTGCGGGCCCAGTCGAGTTCGTCGGCCTGGGTCACTCGCGGGACGCCAATCTCCTTTTGCAACCGCGTTGGAACGAGTGGGTTCGGATCCGACGGCCCCGGCCAGCTCACATCGTCGGCCCCCAACACCCACATCCTGTCGAAAGTGAGGCCGACAGAGTCTTCTCGACTCAGCACCTGGATGGGCGCGCCCGGCGAGCTTTCGGCGAACGTGCGGGTGGCGGCGATCATCCTAAGGATCCGGAATGCCTCCGCGCCGCTGCATCTGCCGACTATCGGGTCCTGTTCACCGAGGCGCAGCAATAGCGAGTCAAGTTGCACGCGAGCCTGGTGCGCCCGTCGCTCGAGGTCCATCTCGTGCCAGCGACTCTCGCGCAGCAGGTGCCGGAAGTGACGGCCCCAGGCCGAGGGATACTCGAGGGCCGGCGCGCTTCGGGTCAGTTTGGCTAGCGCATGCGTTTCGCCTGCGTATGCCGTCAGGTCGAAGAACGTCGGCAGGAAGGAAGGGAGCGGGCCCGCCGCATCCCCGGTCACAAGGACATGACGGGAACGAAGCAACGTGGCGACGACTTCGAAGTGCAGGGGGCGCAGGGACCATTCGATCAGCCGCAGCGCATCACGGCATACGCTCTCGTCGAGGAGTCGGCCGCCGCCACCGAAGTTCACCAAACGGTCAATGTCGTCGAAGTCGTCAAATGCCGCCTGGAACTGGGTACGAAATCGCCCCAGCTCGCGGTTCAGGGTGGGTACAACGATTCCCAGTGTGGTCTCAGGATTCCGAGCCAGTGTTTCGCGTGCCCACGCCGCCACGACAGCAAGTTCCCCGGATGATGTCCGGGTCTGCACGAGACGCGCGACGGCGCTGCGGCGCGCGGATGGCAAGGGCACCTCGGTGACCCTGGCACCGGCCGCGGCAAGCGATTCGATCCAGCGTCGCCGAGCCAGTGACAGCCGGTCGATTCCCACCAGCGCCAGGTGATGGGGCAGGGCGGTCCCCTCCTGCACCGAGCGCGCGAGCATCGCCGGCAACTCCGGGGTGGTGATCCAGCCGTTGTCTCGGCATTGCCTTTCGAAGCGTTGGGACCAGTCGAAGAAAGCGCGTCCGTTTTCAGACCGCTGCAATTCGGATGCCTGATCGAGCAGCTCCCATTCTTGCGCGAGCCCCCAGGCAGTCATGAACAGTTCGACGTGCCTTGCGAGATCTTCGTTCGGTGCGGCGTATTCGGCGGCGATGCGAAATGCATCGCGAGACAGGAGTGTGCGCGCCGCGGCATCCCATCCCGCGTCGGCGAGTTCCTCGTACCGCCGCGTGATCAACGCGTCGATCGGCAACACGTCCGCCGTTCGCCAGGCGGCCTTGCCGGCTTCGACCATGGCGAGGTCGTGGGCGAACTTCAGCTCTCGGGCCAGACGTGCCCGGGGTGCCGCCGTTGTCTGCTCCGGCAGGGTTCTGCGGAGCTTCGCGTCGAGGGTGACGAGCGGGGGAAGCACGGCACGTATTCTATGCTCGCTGGCAGGGAACATGCGTCGTTTTTTGCGGCGCGCGTCCGGGAGGAGAGGCGAAACCGCAGGTGCCGTGGGGTGTGCCGATGCCGGGGTCAGCGCCCGAGGCTGCGCTTCACGGCAATGGTTGTCGTGCAGGCGCGCGCGGCGCCGAAGGTGTTCCGATTGTAGAAGTCGGGATTCTGCGCATGCATCGGGTGACGAAGGTAGGTGCCGTCGTCGGACGTAGCCTCAATCCGGGAGCACGTCAGTTTGGCGCCGATCAGGGTGTTGACGCCGACGGAGTAGTCGAAACCGGCATGGGCGTGGACGGCGAGCACGATGTCGGAGTGTTCCGCATTCTGTGTGCTGCCGTAGAACGTCAGGGGAGGATCATAGGCCGGCTGCATGGGTGAGGTGTCCCGATAGTCGGCGGAGAAACGAAGGTTCCGGAAATTCGCAAAGGCGGCGCCCGCGCCGATACCGAGGTAGGGCGTGATGCGCGAGCTGGAAGGGCGGAAGTCACGGTAGGCGCTGAGAGACACGAACCTCAGGGTGAGATCGCCGATGGACGTGGTGACATCGGCGACCACGGACGCGTTGCGAGGCAATCTCGCGCTCCCGTCGAGATACTCGATGCTGGTGAATTGCTGCTGCAGGTCGGTTCGACTCTGCGCTGCCGACACTTCGATGCGCAAGTCGCCCCACCGACGTCCCACGGATACTTCCAGCCCGGTGCCGCTTTCCGCGTCTATCGCGTAACGCCAGCGATAACCGGGTACCGACGGCACGGGATCGTTGTCGAAACACGCATCGGTCGGATAGCACACGGTATCCTCGTTCCAACCCTCCTGGCCCATGCCGGAATGGAACGCAATGCCCGTTCCTGCGCTGAAGTACCACTCGGTTTCGGCGACGGCGGCGGAACAGGCGAGACTTGTGCAACAGAACGCACACCAGGTTGTCAGTGAAATCCGCATCGTTGGCCTGCTCGAAAGAAGGGAGTGTCCCACAGCCGCAGCCTTCGGCATCGGCTTTTCGATTGCGAGGGGTTCCCCCTCGCGCTCCCCGGACACGTTTGTTCCGTGGAAGTAGTGATTAAACGCTCGCGCGTGTGCCGGTTTCAACCTGGCGGGGAAAAGGACTACATCGTTTGCGGCCCGGCGGAAGCCTGTCGGTGGGTCGCTGTGATATTCTGCCGTTTTTGCCGTGGCGGGACGTCAATGCGCCAACTGCTCGATGATTTTCGCGGCCAGCCGTGGGTGATGAAGCTCTTTCTCCTGTGGGGATGGCTGGCGGTGGTCATCATGGTGGCGAGCTTCATCGCGACCGTTACGCCGGAAGACGACCCGCCTGTCGAACCTCCCGAAGCGCAGCAGGCTGGACAGGCGACGGGATGAAGGGTGGCCTGACACCCTCGCATATCGACGATGTGGCTCTCCTCGCTCACCGATGAACAGCGCAGGGCGTTGCTTGGCCTTGCCCACAATGTCGTCGTCTCCGACGGGCTTCTCGACCCCAACGAGGAGTCCATGCTGGACGAGTTCAAACGCGAGATGGCGTTGAATCCGGCGACCGAGGCGGACTACCTGGAACTGGACGGCATTGGTGACATCTTCCCGACGCGGCGCGCGCAAACGATCGCCATGCTGAACCTGTTGCGCCTGAGCTACGTGGACGGCGCTTTCGAGGTCGAGGAAGAGTGTCTGCTGAAGGATCTGAGCGAGACCTTCGGTTTCGATAGCGCCGACTTCCTCCTGCTGCACAACTGGGTCAAGCGCCTCGTGGCGCTGGAAAAGGAAGCTGCGGGCCTGATGGCACCCTGATCCCGGGAACTGCTCGGCTATCGATTCAACAGGACGCGCTTGGCTTCGTTCAACGTGGCCGCAAGGTAGGTGGATCCACCCCTGTCGGGATGCAGTCTCTGCATGAGCCGGCGATGGGCGTCGACGATTTCCTCCTCGGTGGCGCCGGGCGCCAGCCCCAGGATTTCCAGCGCGCGGGATTCGGTCATGGGTCCATCCGGTCCGGAGGCGCCTGCCGACCGATCGCGCTCCTGTTCCGCCCCGTCCTGCCGTCTTCCGAAACGCCGTTCCATGTACGTGTCGAGGAGCGGTGCCGACTGGCCGTCATTGAGGCCTGCGCGCAACGCGGTCAAGTCGTCAAGTTCCATTTCGGATAGTCGGCGGCCCCGGAACTGGCCGGCCAGCACTTCGCCGTCCATTTCGCCGGAGGCGTGATGCAGGGTCATCCTGAGGTCGCCCGTCCGTACTTCGGAATGTTCCGGCGCGCTACCGCCGCCGGAACCCCCCGCGCCCGGGAACGCCTGGCCCGCCATGGGTCCGATACCGCGCAACATCTGCCACCACGGCACGATCGACAGCAGCCGGCGAAGAAATGGGAAGACGGCTGCGCCCAGGGCGACCAGCCAGTGCAGGCGTCCGGTCGCCGCCAGCAGGGCGAGACCCACCACGAGCGCGATGCTGGCGGCCGTCAGGAGCGCAACATGGCCCTTGGGTTGGGCCTTGAGCCACAGGAGGCGCACGAGCAGGAAGAATCCAACAGCCGCCATGATGCCGGCTATCGCAACGATCATCGGTCGATCTGGGTCAGGAGTCTGTGCGCCATCGGGTTGTTCAAAGCGGCTTCCAGCCCGGAGCGGCCGCGAGCGGCGTAAGCGGCCACGGCCCGCAGCAGTTCCCTTAGCTCCTGCGCGCTTCCCGCCCGAAACGGCACGTGTGCCCCCCGGGTGATTTGCGCAAGTTCCGAAAACGCTTTCCCGGCGTACGGGTCGTGCCCTTCCTGGAACACGAACATCGGCACACCGTATACAGCGAGCTGTCCCGCGGCCGACACCACTTCCGTCGGGTTTTCTTCGAAACAGTCGCCGACGAGCACCAGCGCCCTGATCGGATGTGATGCGCATTCCCGGCGGGCGTGCTCGACGACTCGAAGGATCTGTGTTCTGCCACCCAGGCAGCGCACGCCCAGCATCGTATTGAGCAGCGCGTCCGGTGTGGAATTCCAGGAGGATGCCTGGAAATCGTCATGTCCCCGGAAGTAGACGAGTTGAACGAGGATGTTGCCGACATCGCGCACGGCGCCGAACAGTTCCGCATGCAATGAGCAGGCGAGATCCCAAGTCGGTGACCTGCTCGCCGTCGCGTCCATGGCGAATATCAGGCGTTGCGAGACACCCTCGGCCGGGAGCTTCGTGGCCGACACCGAGGCGAGGAACTGGTCGATCGCGCGCCTAGAAGATGGAAGTTTGTTCATCTTTCATCATCAACACAGGACAGCGGCCATCAACATCCCTATCATGCCAATGACAGGTTGCTCATGGAAACGAATTTGGAAGAAGCCGATACAGTGAAGTGGCTTGAGGAGCTCAAGGTCGAGCATCGGGACCTGGACGAAGTCATTCGCTATCTGATCGAGACGGGCCATCACGATCTCATGCGGATCCAGCGACTGAAGAAGAGGAAACTTCGCCTGAAGGACATGATCAGTCGTCTTCAGAGCGGCCTCATTCCCGATCTCGACGCCTGAACTCCTCTTGAGCCGCGCTTCACGCGCGCGTGCGCCCTATTGCGTGCGCTCGATCCGCAGCAGACCGCATCGGGGCGCCCCGATTGTGTGCCAGCCTCGTCCCAGGCGAACTGACGGTAGCGGTGCCGATCACGGCAGGCTTCCGTAGACCATGCCAAGAGAACACTCACTCACGGTAGCGATTTCGTCGAGGGCGCTATTTGATCTCGACGAAAGCAATCGTGTCTTCGAGGAGCGGGGGCTCGAAGCCTATCGCAAGTACCAGATCGAGCATGAGGACGAGGTGCTCGAGCCTGGTGACGCCTTTCCGCTGGTCAAAAAACTAATAAATATCAATAAAATACTCGGTAAAAATAAAGTAGATGTAATACTCCTGTCACGCAACTCGGCGGATACCGGCCTGAGGATCTTCAATTCCATTCGCGCCCATGGGCTCGATATTCAAAGGGCGGCGTTCGGTGGCGGGGCAGATCCCTACCGGTATGTGCGCGCATTCGACTGCGACCTTTTCCTGTCGACCGTTGCCGGGGACGTCGCACAGGCCCTGGAAAGCGGCGTTGCCGCGGCGACCATCTTCGGAACGGCCTGGTCGGACCGCGAGCCGAGAGAACTCAGGATCGCGTTCGACGGCGACGGGGTCGTTTTTTCGGACCAGGCGGAGCGCGTTTTCCAATCCTCGGGGCTGGACGCTTTCACCGCCAGCGAGGCTGCGGCGGCGGATGAACCCTTGGAGGGTGGACCGTTCAAGCCGTTTCTCGCAGGGCTCCACGCGTTGCAGCGCGAGTTCCCCCTCGACAACTGCCCGATTCGCACGGCGCTCGTGACGGCCCGGGGCGCGCCGGCGCACGAACGGGTCATCAAGACCCTGCGCGCCTGGGACATTCGCCTGGACGAATGCCTTTTCCTGGGTGGCCGCAGCAAGACGGAGTTCCTGAGAGCGTTCGGGGCCGACGTGTTCTTCGATGATCAGGCGCGTGTCGTTGAGCATGCGCGCGGGCACCTGACCACAGGACACGTCCCACACGGTGTGATGAAAGACAGGGGATAGAACGCCGTTGGCCGCATGGCGTTGGCGTTTTGTTTCATATGCCGCAATCAGCGTATTGTTGAAACTATAAGTCGCTCGCGTTATAACGGAATAGTGAAACTTCAACAACTGCGATACGTTTGGGAAATCGCAAACCACAACCTGAACGTGTCCCGGACAGCGGAATACCTTTTCACCTCGCAACCGGGCATCAGCAAGCAGGTCCGGATGCTCGAGGACGAACTCGGTGTTCAGATCTTTGCCCGCAGCGGCAAACGCCTTACCCACGTGACGGCGGCGGGGGAAGTCATCGTCGACATGGCGCGCGATATCCTCTACGAGGTCGAGAACATCCGGCGCGTCGCCGAGGAATACAGCAACGAGCGTCGGGGGAACCTCTCCATCGCGACAACGCACACGCAGGCAAGATATGCCTTGCCGGCGGTGATAAGGGCGTTTCGGGCTGAGTACCCGGAAGTGGTGTTGCACATGAACCAGGGCGCGCCGGAGCAGATCGCGAGGCTTGCGGAAAACGGCGAGGTCGAATTCGCGATCGCCACCGAAGGCATGGAACACTTCAACAAGCTGATCATGATGCCCTGCTACCGCTGGACGCGTACCGTCGTGGTCCCCAACGGCCATCCATTGGCGACAAAGTCGCGCATCGAGCTGCAGGATGTGGCGGAACAACCCCTGGTGACCTATGTCTTCGGGTTCACCGGCCACTCGCGCCTCGACGAGGCATTCGCCGCAGCCGGACTGAAGCCGAACATCGTCTTCACGGCGACCGACACGGACGTGATCAAGACCTACGTTCGCATGGGGCTCGGCATCGGCATCATTGCGACGATGGCCTACGATCCGGTGCAGGACAGTGATCTCACGGCAATCGACGCAAGCCACCTGTTCAGATCCAGCGTTACCTACATCGGTTGTCGCAAGGGGACGTTCATGCGCCGATTCATGCTGGATTTCGTGCGCCTGTTCGCCAGCCACTTGACGGACGACCTGGTGACGGCCGCGCTTGCCACAAGCAATCCGGCGCGCCGGGAGGAGCTTTTCGAGGATATCGAACTGCCCATCCGCTGAGGATGGCGTCGGCGAACGTGATGCCCTCAGGTCACGAACGTGACCGGCTTCACGGGTATGACGTTTTGGGCATGCAGACCGCATTCCTTTTTGTCGGCGTTTTCCCACCACCAGCGCCCATCGCGTTCGCTATCGTTCGGCCCGATGGCGCGCGTGCACGGCTCGCATCCGATACTTGGCATCCCCTGGTCGTGGAGCGGATTGTGCGGCACATCGTGTTCGCGGATGTATGACCAGACATCCTCCGTAGTCCACTCGGCAAGGGGATTGAACTTCACGAGAGTTCGCTCGGGCGTGGAGAACACCGTATCGACCTGTTCGGCTGGAAGGGTGGCGCGGGTCACGCCCTGGTCGCGGCGCTGGCCGGTGACCCACGCGTCGAGGCTTGAGAGTTTCTCGCGCAGCGGCTGTATCTTGCGTATGCCGCAGCATTCCCGGTGTCCGTCGCGATAGAAGCTGAACAGCCCCTTGTTCCGCACGAGTTCTCCCACCTGCGCGGCGTTCGGGAATCGAACATCGATGTCAATGCCGTAGCGTTCTCGAACCGTCTCCATGAATCGGTAGGTTTCCGGGTGCAGGCGCCCGGTATCCAGGGTGAAGACCGGAACACTCTTGTCCAGGATCGAACAGGCCATGTCGATCAGGATGACGTCCTCGGCGCCGCTGAACGATATGGCGATCCGGTCAAAGCGCGCGAAGGCATCCTCGAGCAACTTCGTCGCCGTGTCCTGCGCCGGGTCGGAAAGAACGGGCGATTGCGTTAGTGTATTAGATTCAGTCATTTCGTGATTGTTACAATCAAACGGAATAAAGAGTAGCAGCGGCCGCCGCACAAAAATAATACTGTCTGGTCATATGCATAAGGCGCGCCGCGTGCCGGGAAGCGGAGTTGGCCACGGCAAGAGCGGGCGCCTGATCATCTGAAACCGGTTGTTCGATGCCCCTTGGCTACAGTCGGTCATCGCGTGTTCTAGCTCAGACACATATGGAACCGCTCGATTGAGCGGGAGTTGCGACGCCGCGGACGGTTGAGCCTGGCAGCGGCCGGCCACTACAGTATTGAGTCCCAGTGCGACTTCAGGAAGGCTTCCATGTCTTCCGCCATTCGCCGGGCATCTTCATGATTCCGGACGGGTGGTGCACTTTTCGGTGGTGGATTGATGACTCGTTCCAGAAACGCCAGGCCGTCAGGTATCCGCCAGTCGAAAGATTCGTCCAGATGACCGGCGCCGCAAACGTACTTGTACTCGTGATGGACATTGTTCGCGAGCAACGTGTTGTGCAGGAGGTTGGTGCCCTTGAAGAAACCAAGCTCGTCTTTCGATCCGCATTCGAAGTAGATCTGCACGCATGAGTCCCTGATCGGGTCTGGATTGTCCCGGACAATATTGGCGGGCTGATTTTTGTCGTGGAATTCCTGGGTGTAGAACTCAGGGTAGCCGGCCGGTTTTTCGAAAGTGCCGGAGATCTGCGGTTCAAAAGCGATGATCGCGGCAAAGGTATCCAGGTGTTTCAGTCCTATGGTCAGGCTGCCCAGGCCTCCCATGGATATGCCGCCGATGAACGTGCCGCTTCTTTCCCGTGCGATGCGATATTTTGAACGAAGGTGATTCAGCAGCTCCCTCGCAATATAGGTCTCCCAGTGGCGGGAACCGTCCGGAAAGTCCAGGTAGTTGTTGGGGAACACGCCGCAATGCGGTGTGACCACGACCATCTCGGACAAACTGCCATCCGCCCACATGGAGGCAAGTCGCGGTTTCATCAGGCCCAGAAAATTTGCGGGCATCTCAGGACCGCCGCCGCCGTGCAACCAATAAAACAGCGGGTAAGTCTTGTCGCTTTCAGCGTAGCCTGGCGGCAACAGCACATCGTATTGCGCGGGGTTCGGTACAAGTTCTGACTCAAACTGTTCTGTCGCGACTTTCATAAATGCTCCATGTCCAACGGGATCTCACAAGACGGCAACTGGCTTCAACCGATCGCCGACAAATGCGCCTGCATGCACTTTGTCAGTTTCCATCCGATCGAATGCGTGACGCCAGCTTCTCGTCCCACCACCAGGTGTCCGGGAAGCTCGTCAAATACTCGGACTCGATCGCAGGTCTGCCGAACTTGTTCCAGTACACGACATTTGGCTTTTGCCAACCGAGTATGGGAATCATGTAGTGGCTCCAGAGCAGTGTGCGATCAAGCGCCCGGGCGGCGGCCGTCAACTGATCCAGGTCGTCATCGGCTTTGAGCACCATGGTAAGCAGTGCATCTACCGCCGGACTGCTGGTGCCCGTGACATTGGCTGAACCGGGCGTGTTGGCGGAGTTCGAGTGAAAGTGACGATAGATTCCGTCTACGTTCGGGAACCCGAAGGGAACTTCCGCCAGCAGGGCATCGTAGGCAAAACGACGCAACCGGTTCATGTACTGTGCCGCCTCCACCAGGCGGATTCTGGATGCGATTCCAAGACGACCGAGCTGGTCGGCATACGGTAGCAGTATCCGCTTGTCGTCGGCCGAGGCGCTCAAGAACTCCAGGGCAAACGCCTCACCCGAAGCGTTGGTCATTACGCCATCCCGAATCTCCCAGCCGGCCTCCTGGAACAGCGCTTTGGCGCGCAGGAGATCCTGTCGACGCAAACCGTAGCCGGTGGTCTTGGGCAACGCGAAGGGCTCGGAGAACAGGCGCGCCGGCAGCTCGCTGCGGAAGGGATTCAGCAGTGCAAGCTCCGCCTCACCGGGCAGATCGCGGGCGGCCAGGATCGTATCGGAGAAAAAGCTATAGGCCCGTTCATATGAGCCGTCGTAGATCACGCGATTGATCCACTCGAAATCGAACGCAAGTGCCAAGGCCTCCCGGACTCGCGCATCAGCCAGTTTGTCCTGCCGCGTATTGAAGGCCAACGCGCTCTGGAATCCGGAGCGCGTGCGTTGGTTATGCTGGCGCATCACCAGCCAACCCTTGTCCACGGCGGGAATGTTGTAACCGGTCCGCCATCGATGAGGGTCATCCTCGGTGCGGAAGTCCAACAGCCCCTTCAAAAACGCTTCCCGGGCGACGGTGGCATCCAGGTACACGTCGAAGCGAAGGCGGTCGAAGTTGTGCCTGCCTTTGTTGACCGGCAGATCCCGTCCCCAGTAGTCCGGCACCCTTTCCAACAATAGGAAACCACCCGCCTGAAACTCGGCGAGGCGGTAGGGTCCACTGCCGAGCGGAGGTGCCAACGTGGTCTGAGACAGATCGCGGGTCCGCCAGTAGTGTTCCGGCAGTATGGGGAAGTAGGTCATGGGACCGATAAAACTGCTCTTGTTCAGCCCCGTGACCTGTTGAAGCCGGAACAGAATCTCGCGTTCCCGGACGATCTCGACCGACTCGACAGGCATGGATGTGCGGGAGCCGGTCACCGAGTTCGCCAACACGTGGTCGAAGGTGAACTTGACGTCCTGTGCCGTGACGGGCACACCATCGTGCCAAACAGCCCCATCGCGAATTCTGACCGCAACGGAGCTCAGGTCATCTGCAATGCGAATACGCTCGGCGAGATTGCCGTACACCGAGCCGATTTCATCGTTGGCCCGAACGAAGAGACTGTCATAAAGCGTTCCGGCGGCCAGCGCCTCGAACGGGTACACCCCTTTGAACAGCAAGGGCGTGAAACTGGTGAAGTTGACCCCGCGGAGCACCAGCGTCCCGCCCTTTGGGGCATTCGGGTTGGCGTATTCAAAGTGTGAAAAGTCGGACGAGTACTTGAGGCGGCCGAACATGGTCGCCCCGTGCTGCCAATCGCGATCTTCCGCGAGAGACCCTTGCGCTGGCGATGCGCCCGTTGGCACCCCTTGCGCCAGTGAGGACTGCGCCAAGGTGACTGCCCCAACAATCAACACCTTCCGAGGAAACAACCAGGACGCGCTTGTTGAGAGACCCTCGGCTTGTCGCATCGTTCACCGATTCAGTGTTGGTTTCCAGGTCGAACGCCGCCGCAAGTAACGACTGCGTACCTGGATCACTTCCCGCCATGGGGAGGGATGAAACGGCAACCAGTCTGGATCCATGGTTTTGTGCGCGTTCAAAAGCCGCAGTTTATCCGGATCGACATGCTGGACAAGCGAGATTCCGCGAGCGATTGACGCGTTTCACGAAGTGAACGCGCGAGAGAGTACGGGCGCCCGCAGAATCCGACTGTTAAGTGTGGTGCCGCAATGGGAAGATGTCGTCTGATTACGGCAGTCAGGAACAGGCAACCTGAAACGACTGAGAACGCAGGTCGCGATTATCGGCGCAGGACCGTCGGGTCTCCTTCTTGGACAGCTCCTGGCAGGGGGCGGTATCGACAACATCATTATCGAGCGGGTCACGGGGGACTACGTGCTCGGCCGGATTCGTGCGGGCATTCTTGAGCGGGGGTTCGTGAAACTGCTGCGTGAGGCGGGGGCTGCGGAACGCCTGGATGCGGAAGGCGAGTTGCATGGAGGTTTCTCCATCGCGGTGGGCGACCGACTTGCCCGGGTTGACATGAAAGGGCTCACGGGTGGCGATGTGGTGGTCTGTTACGGTCAGGTGGATGTCACCCGGGACCTCATGGAAGTGCGGGCACAGGCGGGACTTACCACCCTGTACGAGTCGGTCGACGCGCAGGCGCACGAGCCTCTTGGCAGAACGCCGTACGTGACGTTCAGTCGAGGTGGGGAAGACTACCGGCTCGACTGCGATTTCGTCGCTGGATGTGACGGCTTCCACGGAATCTCGCGGCAGACAATTCCCAAGGCGCTCAAAACGGAGTACGAGCGGGGCTACCCCTTCGGCTGGTTGGGCCTGTTGAGCGAGACGGCTCCGGTTGACGAGGAACTGATCTACTGCAAGAGCGAGCGAGGCTTCGCGCTCGCCAGCCGGCGATCCGCCACGCGCTCGCGGTACTACCTTCAGGTGCCCCTTGGCGATCGGGTGGAGGACTGGAGCGACGAAGCGTTTTGGGAGGAACTGCGGTTGCGGTTGCCGCGTAGCGCATGTGAACGGCTGGTCACCGGACCGAGCATCGAAAAGAGCATTGCGCCTCTGCGGTCGTTCATCTGCGAGCCGATGCAGTACGGCAACCTTTTTCTGGTGGGCGATGCCGCGCACATCGTGCCACCCACGGGCGCGAAGGGACTGAACCTTGCTGCGTCCGATGTCGATGCCCTTTGCAAGGGTCTCGGGGAGTTCTATGCGAGCGGCGACCGATCATCGCTCGATCGGTACTCCGAAGTCGCGCTCAGGCGAGTCTGGCACGGGGTGCGCTTCTCCTGGTGGATGACCAACATGCTGCATAGCCTGGAAGGTATGCACGTGGAAGATCTGGAAGGAAAGACGTTTTCCCGGCTCATGGACTCCCAGCTCGACTACTACCTCGGTAACGAGGCTGGACGGCGGGTCATTGCCGAGCAATATGTCGGGTTGCCTTACGGAGGGTCGGAGTACATCGATTGAAGATCTGCATGGTTGGCGAAGGTGCTTTCGCGAACAAGCACTTGGACGCGATCGAACGTATCGACGATGTCGAAGTGGTTTCCATCTGCGGGGGCGTACAAGAAGCCGTGGAATCGGTGGCTGAGACGCGCGGTATTCCTCATGTCACGCTGGACCTCGATGAGGCCTTGTCAGAGCCGGGTGTGGAAGCGGCTATTCTGGCCACGCCGACGCCTATCCACGCGCAGCAGGCGAGCCGGGTGATGCGAGCCGGCAAGCATGTGATGGTCGAGATTCCCATGGCGGACAATCTCGCGGACGCGAAGACGCTGGTTGCACTGCAGAAGGAGACCGGTGTCGTTGCCATGGTGGATCATGTGCGACGGTTCAACCCCTCGCACCAGTGGGTGCACAACCGCATCGTCGCCGGGGAACTCAAGGTTCAGCAGATGGACGCGCAGACCTATTTCTTCCGACGCACCAATACCAACGCGAATGGCGAACCGAGGAGTTGGACGGATCATCTACTCTGGCATCACGCCTGCCATACCGTGGACCTATTTCAGTATCAGACCGGATCGCCGGCAGAACGGATCACCGCGCTGCAGGGCCCGATGCATCCGGAACTGGGCATTGCGATGGATATGGCGATCGGGCTGAAGAACGCGGGCGGCGCAATCTGCACGCTTTCGCTGTCTTTCAATAACGCGGGTCCTTTCGGGTCTTTCTTCCGTTACATCTGCGACAAGGGGACATTCGTCGCCAACTACGACGATCTCTTCAGCGGCGATGGTGAACAGATTGACGTGAGCGATGTCGCTGTGAGTGCGGACGGTATTGAGCTGGCCGACCGTGAGTTCTTTGCGGCGATCCGCGAGGGCCGCGAACCGAACTCGAGTCTGGCCCAGGGGCTTGGGACGATGGTGACACTGGATCGGCTGGAGCAAGAGCTATGAGCTGGCGCAATCACGAATACGACGATCTGCCGGGTACGTACGTCTTCGATGGGAAGACGGCGCACGCGGCCTATGCTCTCAACAAGCTGCTGTTTTCCTTCAATCACGAGGAGAATCGCAGGGCATTCGAGGACGACCCGGAAGGCTATGCGGGAGGTTTCGACCTGACGGCAGAGCAACGGGAAGCGCTGTTGGGTTTCGAGTTTCTCGAACTGCTCCACCTGGGTGCCAACATCTATTACCTGGCGAAACTCGCGGTGCCGAAAGGCATGACCATGCAGCACACGGGAGCGGCCTTTCAGGGCATCACGCGGGACGAGTTTCAGGCCAATCTGGATGCCAAGGCAGAGGGACTGGAAGAGAAGCTGAGAAAGGCAGGAGGGTTCTGGCATGGCTAGAGTCGTGGGCGGTATCACCACCTCGCACATCCCCGCCGTCGGCAACGCGATGGCGAACGGCCTTGAGGGAACGGATTACTGGAAGCGCTTCTTCGACGGTTATGAGCCAGTCAAATCCTGGCTCGCTGAAGTCAATCCTGACCTTGCCATCGTCGTGTACAACGACCATGGACTGAACTTTTTTCTGAATGCCGTTCCAACGATCGCCCTTGGCTGCGCGGCGCATTACCGGAACGCCGATGAAGGATGGGGCCTGCCGCAGCGGGTGGAGTTCGATGGCGATATGGAGTTGTCCTGGCACCTTGCCGAGTCTCTCGTCGAGTCGCAGTTCGACATCACCACCTGCCAGGAAATGCTCGTAGACCACGGATTCATCGTGCCGATGAGCCTTCTCTGGGGTCACTTGCCCGCTTGGCCCGTGAAAGCGATTCCTCTGGCAATCAACACGGTCATGCACCCCGTTCCGACAGCAAGACGCCTCCTTTCTCTGGGGCGTGCGCTCGGTGAAGCCATTGCAGCGTATCCGGAAGACCTGAAAGTGGTCATTCTCGGAACCGGAGGCATGTCGCACCAGCTACAGGGCGAGCGGGCCGGGATGATCGATGTGGACTTCGACCTGGAGTGCATGGAACACATCATTGACGATCCCGAGTGGTTCGCGAATTTCAGCAACTCGGAAATCATGGAGCGAGCGGGAACGGAAGGCATCGAGACTATCATGTGGCTCGTGATGCGTGGGGCCCTTCAGCAGGATGTGGAAGTGGTGCACAAGCATTACCACGTGCCTGTATCGAACACCGGGGCGGGCGTGCTGGTGCTCGACAATCGAATGTGATGCGCCGATGACCGGGGCGGCGCTTTTTCGCGCGGGACCATGTGGGCAGTCTGCGCAGACCCCATGGGGTACATCATGCCCGCCACCGGTTCATCCCCGAACGGACCTATGCGAGGTTGGCTTTATCAATTAGTTAAATCACTATTTGACGCATCTTGGACCGGCATGGACACATTGCGAGAACGTTCCAGAAGCCTCTACGGCGCAGGCTCCTAGCCCTCCGTGGATCACCGGCCGCGCTTGCCCTACATTACACCACCGGGTGAGGCATCCGGTGATCTAGGGGTGCTAGCACAATGACCCAGAATATGTCCCAAGCTGTCTGCAGCCATTCAGGCATCTATGACTCTGCCCTTGTCCGTATTCGTCGGGGCGGCATCAGGGGCTTTGTCAAGCGCCTTCTCGGCCACCGCCAGAGCTTTCGCGACGACCACCAGACCACTCAACGCGACAGCTGCGCCAATCGCCAACGGAATCGTGTCTTTCGGAAGCTCATTGATCACGTCCTTCAGTACTTCTATGGCCTTTGTGGCAGCATCGCCAACTGATTTCATTGTTCCCTCCGCGTCTTGAACCGTTAGTGGGATCTGCGAACCATAACACGACGACAACGAACGGGTGGGAAATCCGAGCATCACAGGTGCCGCTTATCTTGGAGGGTCTGCCTGGTGCTCTGTCGATTGCAGCGACTAGAACACGCTGCCATTCACATTCAGTTCGCGACTCGCCGCCGGTTCAGTTCCCACCTTGGCACTTCAATAGACCCCTGATGCCCCGGCAAGTGCTTTATGAGTATGGACATCCGGCCTTGCTCCACGCGGGGCTCGAGAGCCCGGCTGGTGGCGCTGGCGTACCGCAAGCCGACGGAGCTGGGCTACGCTGAGGAGACGCGGACGGTGCGGCGGTTGGCGGCGCCGCTGGGCATCCGGACCTGTCGTCGCTGGCGCCGGGCACGGTGTCGAAGATCCTGGCGAGCCAGGAGGTTCGGCCGCACAAGATTCGCTACTACCTGGAGCGGCGCGATCTGGAGTTCGACGAGAAGATGGCGCAGGTTCTGTGCTTCTGCCGGGAGGGGGCGCTGATGCGGGCCCGCGCCGCGGCACCGAGCGCGAATCAGGAGTTTCAGGGCTTTCCTGGATGGCTCTAAAAGTACGTTAACCTTTTGATAAATAGAAATTTATTGCCACTCACCGTGTTACGGGGGCACACTCCATCTCAACATTAGACAGTAAAGAAACGAGTAATGGAAACCGCCATGAAAAGACCCAACATGCTTTCCGCCACCTTCGCAAAAACCGTCAAGACCCCCGGCCGCTACGGCGACGGTCGCGGCGGTCTCGGGCTGAGCCTCCTCGTCAGGACCGCCGCGCGCGGCCACATCACCAAATGCTGGACGCATAGCGTTCGGATCGACCGCAAGCCCACCAGCATCGGCCTCGGCCGCTATCCGGTTGTCACCCTCGCCCTGGCCCGCCAGCGGGCGCTTGAAAACGCCCAGGCCATCGCCGAGGGCCGGAACCCCCGACGCCGTGCCGCCCGCCAAGTGCCGATCTTCGCCGAAGCGTGTGAGACTGTGATCGCGATCCACGCCGGGGCTGGAAGCTCGGCGGCAGGAGCGAGGAGAACTTGCGCTCGTCGCTACGCGACTACGTGCTGCCCCGGCTCGGTGATATGCCAGTCGACGCCGTCACCGTCACCGACGTCATCGCCGTGCTGCTGCCGATCTGGACGACCAAGCAGCAGACCGCCGGGCGCGTCAGGCGGCGAATCGGCGCAGTGATGAAATGGGCGGTCGCGCAGGGCTATCGCACCGACAACCCCGCCGGCGACGCGATCTCCGCAGCGTTGCCGAACAACAACGCGCAAATCACCCACCGGGCGGCACTGCCATACGCGCAAGTGGGCGCGGCGGTCGCCAAGGTGCGGCGCTCGAGCGCGTACCGGGGCGCCGTGCTCTCGTTCGAGTTCCTGGTGCTCACGGCGGCCTGCTCCGCCGAGGTTCGCGGCGCGGCATGGGACGACATCGACCTTGAGGCCGCGATCGATCTGGACGATCCCTCCCAGCGCATGAAGGCGGCCCGAGAGCACCGGGTGCCCCTGTCGGACTAGGCCCTGGCCGTGCTCGACGAGGCGCGGCGTGAACTGCCCCGTGTCGGCAACCTCGTGTTCCCGTCCCAGACGAGTCCGGAGACCATCTCCACGGCTCGGTGACGCACCCTCATGCAGCAATGGACCGACTACCTCGCCGCCACCGCCTGAACGCCGCCGCACGCCCGTCGCCGGCGACGTCGTGCAACGTGTCTGGATGCGCATCCGGCACGCTTCCCGCACCGGGTTTCGCCCCCTGACTGTGAACGGGAGCACGATCCGGCTAACCACAGGGTAACCAACGAGACGCCTCGCTAGCTGACCAATACGGGACACCGCCGCAACGGCGGCACAGACGTTCACTGGCTAAAGGAGGCGCCCGCGATTCCGCTCAGCGCCGACCGAACGACAAGCGTCGGTCGGATGCGAGCAACTTTCTTACGCCGCTCCGTACTTCGCATGAATGAGGCGCTTGTACACAGCATTTCCACGGAGATCTCCACCGAAATCGCGCCCCGCAGTCGCCTCGTTCTGGAAAACGCGGGCCAAGTATGGCGAGCGTGACCGGATGCCAGATCGCCCTCCCGGGACACCAGGTCGCCTCCAGCGAGTCCGGTGTCCTCGACGAAGATCCTATACCTCCTCGTCAACGTCCGTTCCATTCGCGGCGTCCTGTCCGCGTTCCTTTCCCCGCCCGGCCAAAGCGGACATTGGGTTGAGGTGCTAGATTCCCCCGGCCACGTAGGAAAACTCCAAGCCTATCTGGCGCCCCGGCGCATAGGTCATTCCCCAAGGATTCACCTGATAAATGATGGTCTCATCAAATAGGTTCTCGGCGAACAACCCGGCTCGCCATTTCCCGCTCTGGTCTCGCAGCGTGAAGCGTAGATTGGTTCGGTGGTAACCCGGCGTTATGTGAGGCGTTGAGAGGTGGTACCGTGCCGACGGCACGCCCGCCCAGTCCACTCGCGCGCCGGCGAGGAACGCGCCAAACTCGAGCTGATAGTCAGCCGACACGTTGTAGCCGTACTCCGGCGCGTTGGGGAGCCGGGTTCCGGGCGGAATCATGATCGTGCTGCGGTTGACCGGCTCTACGCCATCGTCGAGGTCCGCTTCGGGATTGTAATCTCCGGTTACAGATAAGGTCAGGTTGTCTGTGACATCAAACGCAAGGGACAGTTCGATGCCTTGGCTATGGCCGTCACCGCCGTTGATACTGTAGTTGACCGGCAACGGCGCCAGCGTGTGCGTATAGTTCACGGCCAGGAGAATGTCTGTCCAGTCGATGTAGTACACGGATGTGATCAACCGCACCCGGTCATTTAGCAGTCGAGACTTCAAACCCAACTCGTAATTGGTGACCTGGTCACCATCGGCGGACAGGCGAGCAGACATGAACGCTGCTTCTTCAAGTGAATTGGCCGTGCCAAGCGCTTCCAGGGCCGGAATCACGCCGTACCATTGAGGGGTTCCGTTGCTCAAACCAGGCCGAAATCCGGTTGAGGTTGTGAAATACGCCAGCACGTCGTCGTTGGGCTGATAGTCGAGCGTGAAACGAACGCTAGACACGTTTTCATCAATCTCCAGAGGATCGCCTTCCCGGCTTGTCTTGACATTGGAATAGCGTAGGCCCACACCAACGTTCCACTGCTCGTTGAACTGATAATCGACATTGCCGTACACAGACGTCTCTTGCGCATCGTCATAGGCTTGCCTTGCGGGGAACAAAGCCTGCATCTGGGTCGAGAACGCCTCCAGACCCGGCGCTGGATACACGATCAGCTCCGGCGTAGAACCACCGTTTACGTTGTGGAGTTCCTTGTAATAGAGCCCGGTGACCCAGGACCAGGGTCCGTCGCCATTGGAAACCAGGCGCAGTTCCTGGGTGGAGTTTTCCGAGGCGTAGGTGATGTTCGCGCCTAGTGCGGAGAGCCAGGGCGGCATGGGCGGGAACGTCGGATCGTATCGCGGATTGGGGACAAATCCGCCGAAGCCATCTGGAAAGGCTGGAATGGCTAGTTGCCCGACGAACCGCTCAATGATAAAGACGGCAAAGGAATCGGTTGTGTAGTCGTACTCTCGCTCAAACAGGGACGTGTTGGAGGTCAGAGTTGCCCATTGAAGGTCGTGCGTGATCGAAAAGGTATAGAGGTCCTGAACATCCTCGCCTGCGTTGTCGACGACTTGTGAGTTCAATACGTCTGTGCCGATTGCGAAATGGCCTGTTTTCGGACCGGCCAAATCCAGCTCGACGCGGCTTGCGGAAAAGGAAATCTCGAGGGCATCCGTGGCGTACCAGGTGAGCTTGCCTCGCGCGCTGGTCTCTTCGGAAGAATCGACATCGTCCTCGACGCGATCGCCGATGACATCGAGCTGACCCGCCTGGTTTCTACGGGAGGCGCTCACTCGCAGCCCAAGGGTATCGCTGATCAATGGAACATTGACCACGCCGCCAAGACGGCGGCTCAGGTCATCGCTCTCGGAGTTGTTGCTGAATCCGGCCATCACGCCCCAGTCCAGGTTGTTTGCGTCGGCCTTTTTGGTGATATAGCGAATGGCGCCACCCATGGCGTTTTCTCCATAGAGCGTGCCCTGTGGTCCCTTAAGCACTTCGATACGCTCTATATCAAGGAGGTTGCCTGAAATCTGTCCCTGATTGCTGCCGGTTCCGAAGGTGCCGGGTGGCCGCGCAGTCACCGGGGTATCGTCGATGTATATCGCCACCATTGAAGCGCCGAGCAGGGTCGGCGGCGTCAAGCCGCGGATACTGATTGTATTCTCACCGCCGTCTCTGGATTGGTAGGACAACCCGGGCACGAAGGTATAGAGATCGCTGATGTTGGTGATCCCGCGCTCAACGATGTCTTCGTCGCTCAGCACCGAGATAGCCATGGGCGTCTTCATCAGATTGGTCTCATGGTGGGTGGCAGTCACCACGATCTCTTCTATCTGCTCTTCTGTCTGCCCTTCACTCTGCGTTGCGCTCTGGCTGACGCCGCCATCGGCGGCTAGCGCGCCGGCACCCCACAGGATTCCTGTCAGAGCAACAGTCAGCCGTTCAAGTAATGGTGCTCTTTTCTGCATGGCGTTTTTCTTCATGGCGTTCCCCTCGTTCGTCAACCGATCGTCGGCTGAAATGCTCAGCACGGTTTCGTTGCTGAACGTCGGGGTTAACCCGGTACCCGCAAGCAGGATGTCGACACCCTGCTGCAGTGTGTAGCTGCCGGTCAATGCGTTGGCGGACTTGTCCCGGACTACATCGTCCGGGAACACCAGCGTCAGGTCGGCCTGTTCAGCAAACTCCATGAGCGCACTGAGAACCGGCTGTGGTGGTAGGTCGAAATCGAACTGTCGTTCCGACTCGCGTGCTGATACGGCCGAGCCGACATCCAGCACCAGCACCAGGGACAGCAAGATGCTCACCCGCACCCTTGCAGCGTGATTTTCCTGCGCTCGCGTTAATGACGATTCAGGACAGATTTTCCTTGAACACGAACGGAACGAATTTCCTCCCTTTTGCGGAGAGGCCTGACTCGCTCTATCAGAGACTGCTGAGGAGCACGCGGCTTTCGCCATCGAATTCATGTCTGATATTGAAATTGACGCGAAGCGACAGAAGTAACGACTCAACATCACCGACCCGAAAACGCCCGGAAAGGGTGCGGGTTTTCAGCGACTCATCGAGAAACACGAACTCGACCGTCGTGTAACGCTCGACTTCCCGCAGCGCCTTTTCAAGGGGTTCCGAACGAAAGATCAGCCGGCCATCCTTCCAGGACAACTGGACCTCAATCTCGTCAATCGAAACCGCTTCCTTGACCGGAACCGGCTCAGCGGTGGTCATGATCACCGACTCACCCGCCGCTACAACGTTGTCGTCCAGCTTCGCAAGCAAGGGTAACAAGTTCGTGGAGTCTGGCGCTTCGATGTCACCGACAGGCGGCGCCACAATCGATGGTCGAATACCGACGACGACTTCGCCTTCAGTCACCATGAGTTCGACACGGTTATTGTCAGTGATTTCCACTACGAATTCCGTGCCAACGGCTTGAATGATTCGATCGCCCGCGACCACGGACAATGCCCTGGCATGATCTTCGGCAACTCGCACGAGAATTTCGCCTCGAACCAGACGCAGCAGGCGCCTTGCCGGCGTCAAGGTCACAGCGAACTGGCTATTGGTGTTCAACACCACCTCGCTGCCATCGGGAAGCAACACGGTCTTTTGCTCGCCTATTGCAGTCGCATACTCGGCTGATGTCGTCAGGGGCACTCGATGACCATCGGGGACCAGCAGCAACAGTCCCGAGATCACCAGCACTGCCAGGCCGGCAGCAACCGCAATTGGTTGGACCCATGTCTGATTCCATGGACCGCGCCGGGCATGACTGCCTTCTGACCCGTGCGGAAACAGCTCGGCCAACCGTGCGAGAGCGACAGTCTTGTCCCACACAGCCGCAACCTCCATCAGCACATCGCGATGCGATTCGTCCTGGTCCAGCCACGCACCAAGAGCGGCTCCGTCGCTTGCGCTCAACTCCCCTGCATCAATTTTGAGCACCCAGCGGCTGGCAATCTCAAGCACTTCATCATCCCGCGAGATCGATACGACGTTCTTCATGCATCATCTCCTCGTTGGCCCATAGACGAATAAGAACCCGTATTCCCTGAATCGCGTCCGACAGGTCGTACGCTGCCCTCCTGCCGATGTCGCATGTACTGCACGCATCTCTTCGTGCCATTGACTATGTGTGTTTCTACAGTGGGTTGACCCAAACCCATCTCAGCCATGATCTCCTTCAGCGTGTAGCCGTAGACTTTTTTCAGCACGAAGGCGCGTCGGCACTGCCTCGGCAGAGAGCGAACCGCTTCACAGAACAGCACGAACTCTTCGTCCGACGCAGCCTGGGCATAGGTTGGATCCATCGCCGAGGAAATCAGGATGGCCTCCAACTGCAACTCATCAATATCAGTTCCAGCAGCCAACCGGAATTCTGAGCGTTTCACATGGTCAAGCGCCAGGTTCCGCGCCGTGCGGAACAGATAGGAACGCGGGTCACGTATCGTCGTCTCCTGATCGGGCACGCGGCAAATGCGGACATAGGTTTCCTGAACAATGTCCTCGACCTCTTTCGGCGGCACAATCCGCATCACCAACCGCGCGATCTGCCCGCGTAGTGCCATGTATGTGTCGATCAGCCGATCTGACTTAGCCACAGTCCTCCACCGGTCATGAGACCCCAGCCAGGAGCCCTCAGCCGGGGGAGTTTCCCCGACCGCTGACGCGTGAGGAAGTGCCAGCATTTCCTCCGTCGCCGGAAACGTATTTCCATGCAAGGAGCCCTCAGCCGGGGGAGTTTCCCCGACCGCTGACGCGTGAGGAAGTGCCAGCATTTCCTCCGTCGCCGGAAACGTATTTCCATGCAAGGAGCCCTCAGCCGGGGGAGTTTCCCCGACCGCTGACGCGTGAGGAAGTGCCAGCATTTCCCCGTCGCCGGAAACGTACTTCCATGCAAGTGCCCCACAGCCGGCGCCTTCGGCTTCGCCTGTGGCCCGGCCCCGCTCGTCGACCATGGAGCAATCGTGCCGGGTCGCTGGCGCGCCCCGGACACGTTTGTTCCATGGAAGCTGTAGGAATTCACGGTTGCAAGTCCGCTCTCATCCGCCCCTGAACGTTCGATTTCGTCAAATATGATTTAACACACTACCGTCAACTTTTACACTGAACGCGCCCGCGGCGCCGGGTCGGGTCAAGTCCATGCGCATCCGATCGTACCGCAGCTTCAGGGTTGACGAGCACATGCCGGCGGAGGCGGCCGAGCGACACCGGACGCTGCGGGCGTATCAGCGGTTGCGGGACGCGGGCTGCAACGAAGCGGTCGCACTTCTGCATGTGGGCAAGGAACTCGGCATCTCGCTGCTCGTCCTGCCGCCGCGCCGGCCCCAGTTCAACGGCTGCGTCGAACGCGCCAACCGCTCCAACCGCTCCGCCCGAACCGAGTTCTGGAGCCTCTACGACGGACCCCTCAACGTTACCAGCGTCACCCCGAGACTCACCGACTACGAGTTCTTCTACAACTGTGCTGAGCCAGTACATCGCGATGTAAATCCGACCGACTCGTTCTA
The DNA here is from genome assembly GCA_965203615.1 of Candidatus Azotimanducaceae bacterium. GTDB lineage: Bacteria > Pseudomonadota > Gammaproteobacteria > Pseudomonadales > Azotimanducaceae > VXNE01. The sequence goes on along the minus strand of OZ241900.1, from coordinate 39,878 downwards.
ACATACGCGCGCCGCGCTGTTGGGGGGACTCAATTGAACATCCTGTGCCTTGATCTCGAAGGCGTGCTGGTACCTGAAATGTGGCAAGCGATCGCCAGAGACCGAGACATCGACGAATTGCAGAAGACGACCCGCGATGTGCCGGTCTATGACGACCTCATGCAGTTGCGGTTGCGCGCCCTGGCACGCCACGACGTGCCCTTCAGCGCGATGGTCGAGGTGATCGGGTCGCTTGAGCCCCTGCCCGGCGCAACGGATTTTCTCGCCTGGGCGCGGGAACGGTTCCAGTTGGCGATTCTGTCGGACACCTTCTACGAATTTGCCATGCCCCTTGTGGCCAAGCTTGGGAGTCCCCTCCTGTTATGCCACAAGCTCGCTGTCGAAAACGATCAGATCGTCGGCTACCGCCTCCGCCAGGACAACCCCAAACAGGCCGCGGTCGAAGCGTTTCAGGCGCTCGGTTACACCGTCTGTGCCGCCGGCGATTCGTTCAACGACGTGGGGATGCTGCAGGCGGCCAACCATGGCTGTTTCTTCAATGCGCCGGCGAGAGTCACCACGGCCTATCCAGCCATCGTGGCCGTCAGCGGCTACGACGAGCTTGCAGCTTCCCTCGTGCGCTACTCGCGTTGGTGACAAGCCGGGGAGCGCGAGGGGAACCCCCCGCGCTCTGGCGATCTGGCCGGCAGAGTCCGTCTGGCCGGCAGAATCGCGCTTCTGCTATCCGTTCTGCGCCTGGCGGAACTGCTGTTCCTCGGTAGACCCGGTCAATGCCGTGACCGAAGACTCACCGCCCTGGATCACGTTCGCCACCTCGTCGAAGTAGCCGGTCCCCACTTCCTGCTGGTGGCTGACGAACGAATAGCCGTCCTCCGCCGCCGCGAATTCCTTCTGCTGCAGTTCGACATAGGCCGACATCTGCCGTTCGGCGTAGCCGCGGGAGAGTTCGAACATGCTGTACCACATGCTGTGAATCCCGGCCAGGGTGATGAACTGGAACCGGTATCCCATGGCGGCGAGCTCGACCTGGAACTTGGCGATGGTCGCATCGTCGATGTTCGCCTTCCAGTTGAACGACGGCGAGCAGTTGTAAGCCAGCATCTGGTTTGGAAACTCTCTGTGGATCGCTTCGGCAAATTGCTTTGCCTCGTCCAGGTCGGGCACGGCGGTTTCGCACCAGATGAGGTCCGCATAGGGCGCATAGGCCAAACCCCGGGCGACCGCCTGGTCCATGCCGGGACGCGTGCGGTAGAAGCCTTCCGGTGTGCGCTCGCCCGTCAGGAACGGTCCTTCGCACTCGTCCACGTCGCTGACGACCATGTCCGCGGCATTCGCATCGGTGCGTGCCATCAAAACGGTGGGGACGTCGCAGACGTCAGCCGCGAGACGTGCCGCGATCAATTTCTGGACCGCTTCCTTGGTTGGCACGAGCACCTTGCCTCCCATGTGCCCGCATTTCTTGACCGAAGCGAGTTGGTCCTCGAAGTGCACGCCCGCAGCGCCAGCCGCGATCATCGCCTTCATCAGCTCGAACGCGTTCAAGACGCCTCCGAACCCCGCTTCGGCGTCCGCCACGATGGGCGCATAGAAGTCGATTCCATCGTCGACGCCATTCGCCCACTGGATCTCATCGGCGCGGCGAAACGCATTGTTGATGCGGTTCACCACCTGGGGTACGGAGTTCACTGCGTACAGCGACTGGTCGGGATACATGGTCTCCGACGTGTTGTTGTCCGCCGCTACTTGCCAACCCGAAAGATAGATCGCCCTGATGCCTGCCTTGACCTGTTGCACCGCCTGTCCGCCGGTGACCGCGCCGAGCGCGTTGACGTAGTCCTCGGTCTGCAGGTTTTCCCACAGTTTGTCGGCGCCGTGGGCGGCGAGCATGCTTCGATGCGGGATGGTGCCGCGGAGCTTTACGACGTCTTCCGCACGGTAGCCGCGCTTCACGTCGGCCCAGCGCGAATTTGTCTCCCACTCGAGTTCCAACTCACGGATTTGTTCCGCCCGCGATTTGCGGGGAACATAGTGCAGTGCCATTCGGGTCTCCTAAAGCAAATGCCTTCGGGCGGCATCGCGCCGAAGAAATGTAGACAATCGAGGTGTGTCTACATTTTGCACTATGCGGGGGCTTCGTGGTGAATTTCTTTCGTGGGAATCGAAAGGCGGTCTTGCGCACCGGGACTGGCGAGGCGCGTTGAACGAGAACTTGATCCAGACGTTCCAGGGCCCTGATCGGGGCATTTTCGATGGGCCTTCCGGCTGCGCCGGCGGGCAGATTCAGGGCCGGCGAGAGGAGCAGCAGGACGGCTTCGGCTGGCTCGTGGATCCAGGTTACCGGAACATGGGCGAACAGCTCGTGATGCTCGTGGCGGATGGGCTGGGAGGGCACGCCGGCGGCGCGACAGCCAGCCGCACGGCAGTCGAAGCTTTTGGCGCGGCTTTTCTCAACACCCGAGGTGCCATCTCGGAACGCCTGGAAGACAGCTTGATGAGCGCCAACCGGCTCGTCGCGAGCGTTGCACGAGAACATCCGTTCCTGGGCGGCATGGGCACGACTCTCGTGGCAGCGCACATCACGGGTCATCGATTCCTGCGCTGGCTCAGCGTCGGTGACTCGCCGATGTGGCGCTTTGCGAACGGGAAGCTGATACGTCTCAACCGCGATCATTCCATGACGCCGCTTCTCAGGCAGCTCGTGCAGCTCGGGGACCTGACACCCGATGAAGCCGCGACAGACGTCCGGCACCACCGGCTTCGATCCGTCGTCATGGGAGGGGATATTCCGCTCATCGACCTGCAGGACGACGCCATCGAGTTGGAAGCGGGGGATGTCCTGATCCTCGCAAGCGATGGGCTCGAGACGTTGAGCGAGGACCGAATCGCCGCGATCGCGTCTGCGCATGGGACCTCGTCGAGATCGATTGCGGAAGCGCTGCTCGCTGCGGTCAGGGCCGAGTCGAGACCGAACCAGGACAACGCGACGGTGATCGTCTATATCCAGAAATAGGGCCCTATAAACTTGTAATTTCGGAATAGGATTCCATGATTGCAAGGATGACGGCAGAAACAGTTGCTCGGCACCTCAGTGCGCGCGTGGGAGATTACCTGGGTATTTTCCCCGCAGTCGCACTCATTGGCCCGAGGCAGGTAGGCAAGACGACATTAGCGCGGGCCGTCGCCGATGAGACCGCGGAGCGGCCGGGTCTCTATCTGGATCTCGAGAATCCGGCTGATCTCGAGAAGCTTGCGGATCCGGGCGCGTATTTCGATTCGCATCGACGACGCCTTGTCGTCCTTAGGGCTTCGTCGTCGAGATGGCGCTAAGCGTTGCGCCAGAACGCACCGAAGCAAGCTTTTACCGTACTGCCACCGGCGTCGAACTTGATCTCGTCCTCGACCTGCCGAACGGTCAGCGATGGGCTATCGAAGTCAGACGCGGACTGGCGACCACCGACCGCGCTCTGCACATGGCTTTCGAAGACGTCGAACCGGACCGCGCGATCATTCTGCACGGCAGGGAGGATCGCTTCCCCAAAGGCGCTGGTCTTGAAGCCATGGGCTTGGCCGCGCTGCTGTCGGAGCTCGTCGGCATCGCTGGCTAGCGGCGACCTCCTACGCCGCATCCCCTATGCCAGATCGCGCTCCATTGCGATGTGGGGAATTCCAGCTTCCATGAAGCGTTCGCCCACGATGCGGAATCCCGCTTGCAGGTAGAGGTCCTGGGCATTTACCTGCGCATGTAGCCAGACGCGGCCGTCGCCTCGCGCGCGGGCGGTGTCCATGGCAAGGTCAAGCAAGCGGCGGCCGATGCCGCGGCGTCGAAAGGCTGGCAACACGGCGATACGTCCGATCTGGCCATCGACAAGCAGGCGCGCAACACCGACGGGATTGCCGGCTCTGTCTGTGGCGAGGAAATGCGTGGCGTCCGCATCCCGGCCGTCGCATTCCAGATCTGGAGGAACGCCCTGCTCATCGACGAATACGTTGGTGCGGATCGCCATCAGTTCCGCGCGTCGTGCACTCCAGCCAGCCTCGGCGACGCGAATCTCCATCGCTTGCGCGCCGGTGTCAGGAATCCGGTTGCGTCAGCATTTCCGCGAGACGCTGCGCGAGTCCCGTGTAGCCTGCCGGGGTTAGCTGCCTCAAGGCATCCAGCGCTGACTCGGGAAGGTCGAGGGCCTCAATCAGCGCCTTGAACGAGCCCTCGTCGAGTTCGCGTCCGCGGGTCAGTTCCTTCAAGCGTTCATAGGGCTCCGGCAGCCGCTCCCGGCGCATGACGGTCTGCACGGCCTCGGCCAGCACCTCCCAACTGCTGTCGAGGTCCTGTTGCAGCCGCTCGGTGTCGAGTTCGAGTTTGCCGATTCCCCGCAGGGCGGAGGTGTATGCGACCAGCGAATGCCCGAGACATGTCCCGACGGATCTGAGCGCGGTCGAATCGGAAAGATCGCGTTGCCAGCGCGACACGGCAAGCTTGCGCGCCAGGTGCGACATCAGCGCGTTGGCCACGCCCAGGTTGCCCTCGGCATTCTCGAAGTCGATGGGATTGACCTTGTGCGGCATCGTCGAACTGCCGGTCTCCCCCTCGACACGGCGGCTCCTGAAATAGCCCACGGAGATATAGCCCCAGGTGTCCTGCGCCAGGTCGAGCAGGACCTGGTTGAATCGAGTCAGCGAATCGAAATACTCGGCGATGTAGTCGTGCGGCTCTATCTGCGTGGTGTAAGCGTTGAATCCGAGTCCCAGGCCCTCGACGAAACGGGCGGCGAGTGCGGGCCAGTCGATTTCCGGGAAGGCCGCCAGGTGCGCGTTGTAGTTGCCGACGGCACCGTTCATCTTGCCCAGGACGCCGACCTCGTCGAAGCCGCTGAGCTGGCGCTCGAGGCGGGCGACGAACACCGCGAGTTCCTTGCCGACGGTCGTGGGGGACGCCGCCTGGCCATGGGTGCGGGCAAGCATGGGAACATCGGCGGTCGCGGATGCCAGTTCCCGCAATCGTTCGATCACCTCGCGCATGGCGGGAACCATCACCTCTTTCCGGGCGCGTCTGAGCATGACGGCGTAGGCGAGGTTGTTGATGTCCTCGGAAGTGCAGCCGAAATGCACGAACTCCAGTTGCTCTTCCGCCACGTCCCCGAGACGTTCCTTGACGAAGTACTCGACCGCCTTGACGTCGTGGTTGGTGGTCCGTTCGATGTCCCGGATGCGTTCCGCATCGGCGACCGTGAAGTCCCGCCAGATCGCGCGCGCGGCATCCCGGTCCGCGCCGTCCGGTGCCGGGAGTTCGGGAATCTGTTCCTCCGCAGCGAGGTGGAGGTACCACTCCACTTCCACCATGACACGGTTGCGCATGAGGCCGAACTCGCTGACCAGCGGCGCAAGCGCCGCTACCCGCGAGCGATAGCGTCCGTCGAGGGGGGAGATGGCCGTCATCGATCCGGGCTCCATTACGCCACCGCCCGCGCTGTCCCCGACAGCGCCTCAACGATCACGCCGCCGCCGAGACAGTGGTCTCCGTCGTAGAGGCAGACGTACTGCCCCGGGGCCACCGCGCGCTGGGGCGCCTCGAAATCCACCCGGATGCCATTGCCGTGACGTGTCACGAAGCACGCCTGGTCGACCTGCCCGTAGCGCACCTTGGCGGCGCAACGCAGGGGTAGATTGACATCTGCCAGCCAGTTCATTTCGTCGGCGGTCAGGGATTGGCTCATCAGGTCCGCCTGGTCCTGGCTTGCCACCAGTTCGTTACGCCGGGCGTCCTTCGCGACCACGTACCAGGGCGCTTCCGGCCGGTTTGCCCGGCCCCCGATGCCGAGTCCCTGGCGCTGGCCCAGCGTATAGTAGGCAACGCCGCGATGCGCGCCGACCGGCGCCCCCTGGACGTCGACGATCGGCCCTTCGCTTTCGGGCAGGTACCGTGCGAGGAAGTCGGCGAAACGCCGCTCGCCGATGAAACAGATGCCGGTGCTGTCCTTCTTGTCGTGTACCGGCAGGCCGGCTTCCCTGGCGAGTCGCCGTACTTCGTCCTTGTGCATATCTCCGAGCGGGAACAGGCACTGCCGGAGTTGCCCGCGCGGGACAGCCTGCAGGAAATAGCTTTGGTCCTTGTCCCGATCCACGCCTTTCAGCAGTTGGAACTCGCCGTTGGCATGTTTTGAGCGCACATAGTGGCCGGTAGCGATCACGTCCGCCCCCAGCAGCCTCGCGTAGTCGAGAAAGATGTTGAACTTGATCTCCCGGTTGCAGAGCACGTCGGGATTCGGCGTGCGCCCGGCGGCGTACTCGGAGAGAAAGCCAGCGAAGACATTGTCCCAGTATTCGGCGGCGAAGTTCGCTTCGTGCAACGTGATCCCGAGACGGGAGCACACGGAACGCGCATCGTCGCGATCAATCTCGGCGGTGCAGAACTCCTCGTCGTCGTCCTCGTCCCAGTTCTTCATGAACATGCCTTCGACGCGGTATCCCAGGCGCGAAAGGAGGAGGGCGGCGACGGCCGAGTCGACGCCGCCCGATATGCCGACGATCACCCTGGACCCGGTCACGTGTCACCTGTCCCATATCGGAGGGGAACGGATATTGTACGCGGTTGGGCGATGCCGAGAGGTTAGCCGCGTCCGTCGGTTGCATGGCCCGGTGCGCTGGTTTGTAATCTTGTGCATGGCGCGACTCACACACATCGGCGACGACGGCGCGGCCCGCATGGTCGACGTGTCCGACAAGGACGTTACCGTGCGCACGGCCCGGGCGCAGGCGGTCGTCGCAATGCGTCCCCAGACCTTGGCCGAGATTCGATCCGGCAATGTGCCAAAGGGCGATGTATTCGCTGCGGCACGAATCGCGGGGATCCAGGCCGCCAAGCGCACCAGCGAACTCATACCGCTTTGCCACCCGCTGCCGCTGTCCACGGTGACCGTGGAGTTCGAGATCGAGGGCGAGGACAGGTTGCGCATCGAAGCCGGGTGCAAGGTGAGCGCCAGGACGGGCGTGGAGATGGAGGCACTGACGGCCGCGAGCGTGGCGTCCCTGACGGTGTACGACATGTGCAAGTCCATGGACCGGGGCATGCGCATCGAGAGCGTGCAACTCATCGCCAAGGAAGGCGGCACAAGCGGCGCGTGGCGCCGATGAAGGTGCGAGCGGTATTTTTCGCTTCGCTTCGGGAAGCGGTCGACAACGATGTCCTGGATGTCGATATCGGGGACGGCGCAAGCCTTTGCGATCTGCGCCGAAGTCTCGCCGCGCGCCTGCGGGAGGACCAGATGGCGGCACTGGACGCGGCTGACGTTCGCGTGGCCGTCAACCTGCGTCTCGTGCACGAGGGCGAGGAACCCGTGCTGGTGGCGGGTGACGAGGTTGCGTTCATGCCGCCGGTGACGGGGGGTTGAGCATGGCGGTGTCCATTCGCATACAGGAGGACGACTTCTCGCTGGAGCGTGAATGGGATGCCCTTCGACGGCGTATCGGCGGGTCGGCCGGCGGCATCGTCGCATTCGCGGGACTGGTGCGAGATCTGGCGAGGGCCGGCGAGGAGGAGCCTTCAGCCGGGGAGCGCGAGGGGGAACCCCTCGCAAGAGAACAGCCTTCAGCCGGGGAGCGCGAGGGGGAACCCCTCGCAAGAGAACGGCCTTCAGCCGGGGAGCGCGAGGGGGAACCCCTCGCAAGAAAAGTGTCCGGCCTCTTTCTCGAACACTATCCCGGCATGACCGAAGCGAGCATCGAGCGCATCGTCGACGAGGCGCGGGGGCGCTGGCCGCTACAGGACGTGGTGGTCATCCATCGCGTCGGCAACCTCGGGCCGGGCGATCAGATCGTGCTCGTGCTCGCGGCGTCGACCCACCGTGGCGCGGCGTTCGCCGGCTGCGAGTTCGTCATGGACATGCTCAAGACGAAGGCGGTGTTCTGGAAAAAAGAAATCCAGGCGGGGTCGGAAGGAACCTGGATCCGCTCCACGGGCGACGACTTCGAGCGGGCAAAGCACTGGCGGGACGAAGGCGAGTAGCCGGAAGCCGCCCCGGGCACCGGCGTTCCCGGAGACGTCTGGCTCCGCGGACCGTGCTTACATTTCGGCGATGATGGCGTCGCCGAACTCCGAACACTTGAGCAGCTTCGCCCCGGTCATCAAACGCTCGAAATCGTAGGTGACGGTGCCCTTTGAAATGGCGGCTTCCATTCCCCGCACGATGGCGTCGGCGGCCTCGCGCCAGCCCATGTGACGCAGCATCATTTCAGCCGAGAGGATCAGCGAGCCCGGATTGACCTTGTCCTGGCCGGCATATTTAGGCGCCGTGCCGTGGGTGGCCTCGAACAGCGCGACCTCATCGCCGATATTGGCGCCCGGTGCGATGCCGATGCCGCCAACCTGGGCCGCCAGCGCATCGGACAGGTAGTCGCCGTTCAGGTTCATCGTCGCGATGACATCGTATTCGTCCGGGCGGGTGAGGATCTGTTGCAGCATGGCGTCGGCGATCACGTCCTTGATGACGATCTGCTTGCCGGTGTTCGGGTTCGTCAGTTCATGCCAGGGTCCGCCATCCAGAAGCGTTGCGCCGAACTCCGAGGCAGCGAGTTCATAGCCCCAGTCCTTGAACGCGCCTTCGGTGAATTTCATGATGTTGCCCTTGTGCACGAAGGTCACCGAGTCGCGATCTTCGTCGATCGCATACTGCAGCGCCCTGCGCACGAGGCGCTGGGTGCCCTCGACGGAAATCGGCTTGATGCCGACGCCGCAATGCTCGGGGAACCGGATCTTCTGCACGCCCATTTCCTCGCGCAGGAAACCGATAATCCTGACGGCCTCCGCCGAGTCCGCCTCCCACTCGACGCCCGCGTAGATGTCCTCCGTGTTCTCCCGAAAGATCGTCATGTCGGTCTTTTCCGGCGCCTTTACGGGGCTCGGCACGCCCTGCAGCCATCGGACGGGCCGCTGGCAGACGTAGAGGTCGAGTACCTGCCGCAAGGCCACGTTGAGCGAGCGTATGCCCCCGCCCACCGGCGTTGTCATCGGACCCTTGATGCCGACGTGGAACTCGCGCATCGCCTCGAATGTCTCTTCCGGCAGCCACTCGTCTTCACCGTACAGCTCAAGCGACTTCTCACCTGCGTAGACCTCCATCCAGGAGATTGAGCGCGCGCCGTCGTAGCTCTTCCGCACCGCCGAATCGACCACCTTTATCATCACCGGGGAGATATCGATGCCGATGCCGTCCCCCTCGATGAACGGGATGATGGGATGGTCCGGAACGTGGAGATTGCCGTCGCCGTTGACGGTGATCTTCTCGCCCTTGTCCGGTACGACGATGTGCTGGTATCCCATTCGAATCTCCAATGCGGGTCGGGCGAAAGGACGGACCGGCAATTATAGGGACCGCGATACGCGTTTACAGTGACAATTCGTGGCACCATCATTGCAACGGACCACGTTCGGAATCCTCAGCGTCGAAACGAGTCGGGAAACGGTGGCCTAATTCCGTGGCAGTAGAGATCCCTTTCCGCCGGGAACTGCGCTTTGAGTACGGCGCAGTGGCCGACCTGTCTGCGAGCATCCGGCGCGTCATCGCGAACAATCCGGGCCCGTTCACGCTGTACGGCACCGGAACCTACATCCTGGGACGGGGCAACGTGGCGGTCGTCGATCCCGGGCCGCCTGATCCCGCGCATGTCGAAGCCATACTGGCCGCGACACGGGGAGAGACCATCACGCATGTGCTGGTGACGCATACGCATATGGACCATTCGCCCGCATGCCGGTTGCTGCGGGAGTCCACCGATGCGGCCACCTACGGATATGGACCGCACGGTGCGGGCAAGATCGAACAGGGCGTGCCGGTGGAGGAGGGGGGCGACATGGACTTTGCGCCGGATATCAAGGTGGCGGACGGCGACATCATCGAGGGCGACGGATGGTCCGTGGAATGCGTCTACACGCCGGGCCACACCTCGAACCACATCTGCTATCAACTGCGGGAAGATCGGGCCCTGTTCACCGGCGATCACGTGATGGGCTGGTCCACCAGCATCGTCTCGCCGCCGGACGGAGACATGCAAAGCTACATGGCCAGCCTTCGCCTCCTGCTCGAACGCGACGACGCCGTCTACTGGCCCACGCACGGGCCGGCGATCTCGCGACCCGGACCCCACGTGGAGGCATTCATCGCGCATAGGCTGGAGCGCGAAGACGAGATTCGGGCGTGTCTGTCACGGGGAATTGAGCGGATCCAGGAGATGGTGCCCGTCATGTACACCGAGCTGCCGGAGTTCATGTATCCGGCGGCCGCCCGTAGCGTTTTCGCCGCCATGCTCTACATGGTCGAACGCGGTGAAGTGCATTGCGATGGCGAGGCCGCCCTGGGGGCGGTCTACAGCGTGGCGCGCTAACCGCGCCGGACCGCGTTTGGCGTCCAGTTGGCCCCGGGGGCGTCAGTTGGACTGTGCCGCTCCCAGTTCCTCGTTGGCCGCGACGGCGGAAACCAGCGGCAATCGCACCATGATGGCGACACCGGAGCCGTCGGCCAGGTTGGCTGCCCGGACCGTGCCGCCGTGGTACTCGGCGATCACACGAACGACGTAGAGGCCCAGACCGAAATGCAATCGGCTTTGCGGTCCGCGGTGACTCACCATGGATTCGAATAGCGACTGGCCATCCGCGGCCGGCAGCACGGGTCCCCGATTGGCCACGGTGATCTGCAGCGAGTCTCCATAGTCGTCGAGCTGCACCTTGATGGGGCTGCCGGGATGGTGGAAGTCGACGGCGTTGTCGATGATCTTGTCCAGAAGCTGTTCGACCCTGAAGTCGGCTATCCGGGCGAGCAGCGGATGGGAGACGCCGCGGAAGACGATCTCGCGCTGCTTCTGGGTCGTCTTCAGGTTTCCAACGTAGCGCTCGAGGAACTGCTGCATGTCAATGATCTCGAGTTCCTCCGCCTGCAGGGATTCCTCGAGACTGGCGGCGTCGGCCAGGTTCTGCACGATCGAGCCGATCAACATGACTCCGCGCTTGGCGCTCGCCAGGTACTTGTTCGCGCCGGAAGGGCTCTCGTGCTCCAGGTGTTGCAGCGAGGTACTCAGCGTATTGAGCGGATTGTTAATCTCGTGGCGGAGCGTGCGCGGCATGTTCTCGACGAACGTGTTGTGCTGGTGCAGGCGCGTCAGGACGTTGGACACGCTGCGCGACAGGTCGCCGATCTCGTCGCCGGCGCCGCGTTCGGCTTTCAGCGACACCGTGCGCAATCGTCCGTATTCGTCGATCGCCGCCGCCGCTTCGCGGCGCAGGTTGCGTATGCGCCATGCCAGCCGGGCCGAGAAGGCAAACAACGCCAGGAATACGAACAGCAGGATCAGCGCGGAGACAAGCATCACGCGTTCGATCGCTTCGTACTGGAAAGCCAGGATCTGTTCCATGTTCTGTTCGACCAGCACGGTGCCGAGGACGGCGTCTTCGGAAACGATGGGATACCCCGCCGTGATGATCTCGACGCCGTTCTCAAGCGTGCGCTGCACGAATTTCGGATCGCCCTCGAGCGATGCGTCGATGACTTGCTCGACGGTCCCCGCCTCTGGCACGGTGGATGAGAACCCGCGGACCCATTTCCCGATCTTGTGGACCCAGTCGGCCGCGTCCCGAGGTGCGCCGGCGATTGTGTGGCTGCCCGTTTCGGCGCGCACCCGCCGCTCGGGGTCGATGATGAGAATGCGGGACCCCGAGTAGCCGAGACCCTCGATGATATTCAGCAGTTCCGGGGAGCGGAGGATCACCAGGTTGAAGCTCTCCTTGCCGGCGGTCGGTAGCGTCTGCGTAAGCGATAGCATCTCGCCGGTTGGCGAGTCCACGTCGGCGAAGGCGACGCCGAAGTATCGTCGCGACCCGAGCGCCGATAGCGGCAGACGGAACTCGACGTCGTATCCCTGCTCGGTTTCGGTCACGTAACCCGGAATCTGTTTCGCCGGAGCGCCGGTTTCGGCGTATCGCCAGTCCTCCTCCATGTGATAGGTGGTGGTGACTCCCGGGCGGGGCAGGGTGATGGTGGCGCGTCCTTCTTCCCCGTCGGTGCGTATGAAACTCAGCCGCACGTGGTCCGCGTTGTCGAGGCGCAGGGACGACGGTTCACGGTAGATTCTCGCGTCGTCCAGGATCCTCATGAATCCGTAGAGATAACCGCCGCGTTCACCGAGGACCAGGCTGAAGCTCCCGTCCCGGGCTTCGCCGTCCTCGGCGCCGAATCGCTGCATGCGGGTTTCCACTTCGCCCCAATCCTCGATGCCGCCGTCGAGACGCACGGGGCTTTCGATTGGATGTGCGAAGAGCGGCTCGTAATCCTCAAGGCTGACAGGAAGGTCGTTGAACAGGTCCTGCCGGTCATTGAACAGGGTGGAGATGCCCTCCGCCGTGAGCAACTGGGCGTGCGACTGTCCCTGGATCAGCAGGTGCTCCATCTCCGCGAGCTGCAGGTACGAGAGGTACGGCAGCGCCAGCACGCCCAGTGCGAGCACCAGCAGCTTTGTACGGAGTCGGGGGCCGCGGAACCTGGAACCGATCTTCATGTCATCGACCAGCGATAACCGAAGCCGTACTCGCTCTTGATGCAGGCGAACTGCGGGTCCACCGCCTGGAACTTCTTGCGGATATTCCGCATGTGGGTATTGATGGTGTTGTTCGTGACGAAGCTCTGCATGGTCGCATCCATGAGCGTCTCGTAGCTGACAGCATGTCCCGGACGGCGGACCAGCTTCGCGAGCATGCGGAACTCCGTGCCCGAGAGGTTGATCCGCTGGCCTTTCCACGAGACCAGGAGCGCATCCTGGTTCAGGTCGAGATCGCCGATCTGCCGGCTGCTGTCGGACCCGGTCGCCGTGTTTGTCGTCCGCACTTCATCTATGCGCAGCAGCGAGGAGATGCGCTCCGCGAGGTAGTCGAGGGAAATCGGTTTTGGAAGGTAGTCCCAGGCGCCGAGCCTGAGTCCGGAAATCTTGTCGATCTCGTCGATCCGTTCCGTAAGAAAGATGACGGGGAGCGACGGTGCGCGGGAGAGCAGGTCGCGGCAAAGCTGGAAGCCGGCATCGACTTCATTGCCCAGCACGATATCGAGGATTACGAGATCCGGCAGACGCCGCTTGAAACCGGAAAGCGCCGTCTCGCGATTCTCGTATTCGGTGACTTCGTAACCCTTCGCGGTGATCGCGTCCGCGTAGTTTGCGCGCTGATCGGGATCATCCTCGACGATGGCGATGGTCTTTGTCATGCAGCATCCAATCTCGACTCGGGGGGATTTTAGCAAGTCGCCCCGCGGTTTATGGCAGTCCCCCGGCGGCACTGCGCGTGTGGTCCTCCTGTTCTACACTGGAGCGGTGACGCGGATCATCTCCATCGTCGGTCCCGAGAGCTGCGGCAAGACCACGCTCGCTCTGGCGTTGGCGAAGCGGTTCGATGCGCCATGGGTGGAGGAATACGCCCGCGGCTACCTCTCCGGCCGGCCGACCTACGACGAGAACGATCTCGCGGCAATCGCCAGGGGCCAGTTGGACCTGGAGGCACGCGCGCTGGACAAGGCGCCCGCCGTACTCGTGCTGGACACGGACCTGCTGGTGATTCGCATCTGGTGGCAGGAAAGATACGGACGGGTGCCGGACTGGGTGGAAGCGGCGATGCGCTCGCAGCCTCCGCGGGCGTACCTTCTCGCGCGCCCGGACCTGCCCTGGGAACCGGACCCGCTGCGCGAATCTCAGTTTGACCGGGAGCGGCTATTCGACGTTTATCGGGCAGCTCTCGCGGAATGCGGCGTAGCGTTCGATGTCGTTGGCGGAACCAACGATGCGCGGTTGCAATCCGCCCTCGCGGCGTTGGAACGTCAGGGCGTTGTTCCGACGAATACGTAGCTGGCGATTCGTCACGAACCCGCCATCAGGCGTTGCAGTTCGCGTTCGGTATTGGCGACCTGGTCTGCCACACCGTCGCGCGTATTGCCGAGGTGGACCTGGTGCCGGGCCCACGCGTGTTCCCTGAGCTGGTACAGGATTCTGGTTTCGATCAGGCGCCCGTCGCTAGGACGACTCTGGTAGTAGCCAGCGACAAGCGCGTCGAAGGCGTCGTCTCCGTAACCCATGCCGTAGGCAAGACCCACAAGGTCGAACAGTGGATCGTTGTCGCCGGCGAACTCCCAGTCGAGTGTGCGCCAGGCAACACCGCAGCGAATGACGTTCCACGGGTTCAGGTCGTTGTGGCAACCGGCTGTCTCCTCGACCGACCAGTCGAGGCGGCGCAGTGCCCTGGCCGCCACCGCGGAGACGGTCGCATTGCTCGAATAGTCACGAACGACCTGCACCGCGTCGTATCTGCCTATGCCGCGCGGCACGGTACCGTGGAGTTCCCGGAGGTACATGGCCGCCTCGCTGGGCTCGACCGGCGATTGCGCCAGGAGCGTGCCCTCGATCCAACGGGTGATCATGTCGCCCCGCTCCGGATCCGCCGCCACGACCCGGGGCGCGATCGGCAGTTGCAGGAATCGCATCTCCGCGTCGCGTTGCCGGGCGGCCCCGCGAACGATCCGCAGGACGAAAACCTCGCCGCCGTAGTCGAAGCGATAGTTGTCGTTGGCGTATCCGCCGTCGAGATAGGTGATGCGCTCGATTCCCCCGGCGCGCCAGGCCGGCATCAGCCTCAGGATTGTCCCGGCAACGCGGCCCGCACCGGCATCTGGAGTCAACGGAACCATCGCGTTCCCCAACTGAACGAAGTCGCCCTTGAAGGGTCCATATGGTCGGCATCCGTACTCGCAATTGTGCTACTGTCCAAAACTACAATGAAAAGAATGGAAAAGAGGAAATGTTGATTACCCGCGTAAAGGACGCGCCGCGCTCGATCGCCCGGTTCAGGCCCGAGGGTCGCGTCGCGCAGAACGGGAACGACGGTGCCGCAGCAACCGGTACCGGCGGGGAAGCTGCCGAGTCACTTGGGCCCGCGGAGGTCGAGCACGTCGCCGAGATTTTCAAGACCCCTCTCACCTGCAGCTACAACTGGGACTATCGCGTCGCCGAAGATCGCATACGCAAACTCTACGAACTCGGAAAACGCCTCAACTGGAACGCAAGCCTCGATATCCACTGGGACGAGACGCCCGATTGGCATGAGGTCGAGCCGTGGGGCGAGGAGCAGATCGAATCGTGGCTGGAAGAGAATCCCTGGAACGGCTATCCGCCGTGGGACGCGATGTCCGTCGAGCGCAGGGTGGAGTACTTTTTCCAGAACCAGTCGTGGTCGCTGTCGCAGTTCCTCCATGGCGAGCAGGGCGCGCTGCTCGTAGCGTCGCAGCTTGCATCCAGCGCGCCGACTTTCAACGCCAAGCTCTACGCGGCATCCCAGACGTTCGACGAGGCCCGCCACGTAGAGGTGTTCAATCGATACATCAAGACGAAGGTGGGATTCCGCTATCCGGTAACGCGTGGCCTGAAGGATCTGCTGGACAAGATCCTCACCGACGAACGCTGGGATCTGAAGTTCATCGGCATGCAGATCATCCTGGAAGGGCTCGCACTGGCGGCATTTCACACCGCGAGAAACGACACGAACGATCCCGTGCTGAAGGAACTGCTCTACCTGGTCATACGCGATGAGGCGCGGCACGTGACCTTCGGGGTCAACTATCTCGAAGAATTCGTACAGACGCTGTCGGAAAAGGAACGCGAAGATCGCGCACAGTTCGCGTACGAGGCGTGCATCGTCAGCCGCGACCGATTGATCGCCACTGATGTCTTCCGCCACTTCGGCTGGGATGTCGACGAAGCGAAACGGGTGCTGGTGGAGCGCGGCATCAACGCCGATTTCCAGACCCGCCTCTACGAGCGCGTGATACCCAACCTCGGGCGCATCGGGTTGTTGACCGATCGCATACGCCCGAAGTTCGAAGAGATGGGCGTTCTCGACTTCGAGAACTTCGCGACCGACGGCGATATCGACTGGCGCGAACTGGAGAAGCCGCTGGAGCCGGACGTTACCGAATAGGCTGCCCGCGGCAATGCCGCGTCAGTTTACGCCGACCACGTAAGACAACGCCTGCCCGATTTCGTCGTGGACAACGAGATCGGCAATGCCGTCTAGGGGCGTTTCCTCCCTGTTGAGTATCACGAGCCGCGCGCCGAGGCGCTTGGCGTACTCGGGAAATCCCGCCGCGGGATAGACGATAAGGGTTGAGCCGGTGGCCAGCATCAGGTCGCAGGACTCCGTGTACTCGCGCGCGCGGCGCATGGCGTCTTCCGGCATCGCCTGGCCGAACGAGATGGTTGCGCTCTTGATGATGCCGCCGCACAACTTGCAGGGATCTATCCGTTCCCGCTCGCTGAACTGCGCCTTCAGCGTTTCCATTTCGTAGCGCCAGCCGCAGGTGAGGCATGTGGCGTAGCTGGCGTTCCCGTGCAGTTCTACCACCTGCTCGTCCGGGATGCCGGCGTCCTGGAAGAGGTTGTCGACGTTCTGGGTGATGACGCCGATGACCTTGCCTTCACGGACGAGCTTTGCGACCGCCTGGTGACCCTTGTTGGGTTTGGCCGACTCCATCTCGCGAGCCCCGCTGAAACGGCGGCGCCAGGACTCCTGGCGTACTTCGTCCGAGGCCATGAACTGGTCAAACCCGATGGGTTTGATTCTGTTCCAGAGCCCGGTACCGGGGCTGCGAAAATCGGGTATGCCGGACTCGGTGCTGATCCCGGCACCGGTGAACACCACTGCGCGTCGGGCTTCATCGAGCATCCGTCGCATTTCGTCGAGCAGACCGATGTTCTCCATGTCGTCCCTCGTTCCGGCCGCCTTCGGCATGATAAGCGAACTGCCGGCAGGACTACGTGTCGCGCAACCTTGGGTCGAGGGCATCGCGTAGTCCGTCGCCGATGTAGTTGACGCTCAATACGGTCAGCGAGATTGCGAGGCCCGGCCACAGCACTCGCGCGGGCGTGATCGTGATGAAGTTCGCGCCGTCGAACAGCAGGCGTCCCCAGGTGGGGAAGTCGGGCGGGAATCCGAGCCCCAGGAACGACAGCGCGGACTCCGTGATGATGGCGTTGGCGATTCCGAGCGTGGCCGACACCATGATGGGGCTCAGCACGTTCGGGAGGACGTGCCGACTGACGATGCGCCGCTCCCGCGTGCCGATGCTGCGGGCGGCGGTGATGAACTCCCGTTCCTTGATGGCGAGCACCTCGCCCCGGACGATTCGCGCGGTCTGCATCCAGCTCGTGATGCCGATGACGAACACGATGAGCAGGAAGATGCCGGTCTCCGGGCCGAAGGCGTTACGCAGGGTGTCGCGGAACAGCATGATGATGACGAGCAGCAGCGGCAGGAGGGGCAGGGCGAGAAACAGGTCGGTGAACCGCATCAGCGGTCCGTCCAGGCGCCGGAAGTAGCCCGCCAGGGTGCCGACCGCCGTGCCGAGGACCAGCGACAGGAACATGGCGGCGAAACCGACGGCGAGAGAGATGCGGCCGCCGGCGAAGACCTGTGCGAGGGTGTCGCGGCCGAGATTGTCGGTGCCGAGGGGATGCGCCAGGGAAACGCCCTCGTTCCTTGCCTGGAGGTCGAGGTACTGCGGGTCGACGTCGTGGACGAAGGGGCCGAGAAACACCGCCAGCAGGATGCCCGCGAAGACGCCGACACCGATCAGCGCGCCGGTGTGTTGCCGGAACGTGAGCCACACGTCGACCCACAGCGAACGGTGCGTGCGGGGGGTGTCGGGTATCTCGGTTGGCATCGTATCGCGCTAGTCGTAGCGGATGCGGGGATCGAGGATCCCGTACAGGACATCGGCGATGAGGTTGAAGAGCACGATCAGCACCGCGAACAGGAAGGTCAGCGTCTGCACCAACGGAATATCCGCGCCCTGGATCGCCACGATCAAAAGCTGCCCGAGTCCGTTCACGCGGAATATCTGTTCCGTGATGATGGCGCCGCTGAAGATCGTCGGCACGCCGAGGGCGATCATCGTCACGACCGGGATCATGCTGTTGCGCAGCACGTGAATGAGCAGCACGGCGCGCTCTCTCAGCCCTTTCGAGCGTGCGGTGCGGACGTAGTCGAGGTTCAGGTTGTCGAGCATCGCCGAGCGCATGAAGCGGCTGAGCTGGGCGGCGTTGTACAGCGCCAGCACCATCACCGGCATGACCATCTGCTTGACCTGCACCCAGAAACTCGTGAGATCCGTGACTTCGTGGGTGGTGTCGTAGATCGAGGGCAGCCACTGCAGCATGACGCTGAAGAGGATGATCGCCAGCAGGCCGGTGAAGAAGGTCGGTACCGAGAAACCCACCATCGAGACGAAGGTGCCGATCTGGTCGAACCACGAATACTGCCGATAGGCGGATATCACGCCGATGGGCACCGCGATGAGGATGCCGACGACGTAGGACAGGCCCACTACCCACAGGGTCTGGGGCATCCGCTCGGCGATGATATCCACCACCGGGCTGCGCGTGGCCCAGGAGCGTATCCGGGGGCGTTCGCTCGAGTCGCCGATCTCTACATCGAAAGTCTCCTCTATCAGGTTCAACGGCTCGTTCACGAAGAACTGTTCCATCCATTTCGCGT
This sequence comes from Candidatus Azotimanducaceae bacterium, assembly GCA_965203615.1. Classification (GTDB taxonomy): domain Bacteria; phylum Pseudomonadota; class Gammaproteobacteria; order Pseudomonadales; family Azotimanducaceae; genus VXNE01. The sequence goes on along the minus strand of OZ241900.1, from coordinate 21,313 downwards.
AGCGCACGTGGAATGGCTGGTCCAGTCCCAGCGAGTCGCGAATCTGGGCGCGCACCTCGGGAGGGATCGTGAGGGGCAACTGCCCGGTAGGATCGTTCGGCGCGAGATCGAGGAGCGCGAAGATCGCGAAACTGATCGCGACCAGGGTGGGTACCGCGAACAGCAGGCGCCGCGTGATAAAGCGAATCATCTCACCGATGCCAGTCCGCGATGTTCCACAGCTCCGAATCCCAGGGATTCATCCGCACGCCCATGAGTGAATTCGATCGCGCGGAGACCGTCGCGCGCCAGATGAGCGGGATCATGTAATGGTTCTCCACGATGATATCGTTCAGACGCTTTGCGATCCGGACACGATCCCCACCGGGCGGGGTGATCGAAAGCTGCTCGACAAGCCCGTCGTACTCGGCCGAGCAGCCGCGCGGGATGTTCGTGCCCAGCCACTGGTTGTGCGGACCGGGGCTCTTGTCGCACACCCAGCCGGCCATGTACACCTCGGGGTCCGTACCCTGGAAGTTGTTGGTATACATCTGCACGTCCGCGTAGAACTTCTGGAACGTGTCGGGACTCGCGGGGTCGGCACCGAAGAACACGGCGGCGTCGATATTGCGCAGTTCCGTTTCGACCCCGATCGCCTCCCACATCTGCTTGATCAGGGCCTGGGTACCCTGGCGCACCGAGTTGGTGGAGGTCTGGTAGAGGATGGACAGGCGTATGCCGTCCTTCGTACGCACGCCGTCTCTGCCCGGCACCCAGCCGGCCGCGTCGAGAATGCGGTTCGCCTCGGCCGGATCGGACGTCTTGCAGGACTCGTTGGCCATGGACGCGTAGGCTGCCGGTGCCGGCACGATGTTGCATGTAGGCCTTCCGGAGGCACCGTATCCGATGATCACCAGAACCTCGCGGTCGATGGCCAGCGACAGGGCGCGCCGCACCGCCGGGTCCGCGAGGAAAGGGTGCGGATTGGTGCCGTCGAGGTAAAGGGAACGCTGTTCGCCGAGGCTTGAATCGTCGTTGGTCTGGTTGACCATCAACCTCTCCACCTGGCTGCCGAATCCCATGAGGATCTGGCCTTTGCCCGCGGCGACCATCCGTTCCAGCACCTCGGGCTCCACCTGCAGGTTCCAGGCGTAGTCGTATTCGCCCGTTTCCAGCACCGCCCGCGCCGCAGAGGCGGCGTCGCCGCCACCCTTGAACGTGGCCGTGCGGAACCAGGGCTTGCCCGGCTCGCGGTAGAGCGCGTTGGCAGAGTAGTTGACAACGTCGTTGGCCCGGAATTCGTCGACCTTGAACGGTCCCGTGCCGATCGGTCCGAAGTTCTGCCCGGTGCACTCCTGTGCCCTGGCCCCGAGGCAGTCCTGGAACTGATCGCGCTGGATGACGGGCGAGAGTGAGCCAACGAACGGACCGTAGGGCCAGGGTTTGGCCACTGCGAACGTGATCTTCACGGTGTGGTCGTCAACCGCTTCGACAGCGGAGACGTCGTTGAACGAGGCGAGCGAAGCGCAGCCGGCCTCTTCGTCCAGGCAATATGCGCCGGAGAACGCGACGTCATGTGCAGTCAACTGCGTGCCATCGGACCACGTGATGCCGGGCTTCAACTTCCAGGTGATGCTGCGCAGATCCTGTGCCACCCCACCGTTCTCGAGCGTGGGTATTTCGGTTGCCAGCACCGGCACCATGCCGCCGTTCTCATCGTAGTGGGCGAGGGGCTCGAGAACCATGGAAGCGGCCTCGATATCCTTGGTGCCGCCGGAGAGATAGGGATTCAGTATCGACACCGCCTGCCAGTAGAGGATGTTGAGATGCCGGTTTTCCGCCTGGGCCGCAAAGGCGGGCTCGCCGCTGATCATGGACACGAAAATTGCAAAGAAAGGTGTGGCGTGACGTAGCTTCATGGTGGTGTCCTCGGACGGGTGTGGTGGTTCTGAACTGCTCTCATGCCGACGTTCCGCTACTCCGCCAGGTGGCAGGCTACCCGGTGGTCCGGTCGTGGTTCGCGCCACTCGGGTGTGCGGCTTGAACATTCTGGCACGGCCATCGGGCAGCGCGTGTGGAACGGGCACCCCGGCGGCGGATCGGAAGGACTCGGTACGTCGCCGCGCAGGATGATGCGCTCGCGCTTTGCCTCGAGCTCCGGGTCGTGCATCGGCGCGGCCGACATCAGGGCCCGCGTGTACGGATGCAGGGGTTCCCGGTAGAGATGATCGCTCGGCGCGAGTTCGACGATCTTGCCGAGATACATCACGGCGACGCGATCGGCGATGTGACGCACCATGCCGAGATCGTGGGAGATGAAGAGGTAGGTGAGCCCGAGGTCTTCCTGCAGTTCTTCCAGCAGGTTGACCACCTGTGCCTGGATGGATACGTCGAGCGCGGCGATGGGTTCGTCGCAGATGATGAGTTCCGGTTCGAGCGCGAGCGCACGGGCGACCCCGATCCGCTGCCGCTGACCGCCCGAGAACTCGTGCGGATAACGATTGGCGAAACTGCGCTCCAGCCCGACGGATTCGAGCAGCGCCTCCACCCGCGCCGCGAGCGCGTGCCCCTTGCCGAGCCCGTGCTCGAGCAACGGTTCGCCCACGATGCTCCCGACCGTCATGCGGGGATTCAGGCTTGCCTGCGGATCCTGAAACACCATCTGCATCCGCCGCCTGAGCTGTCGCAGGGGCTCGCCGTCGAGTCGGGCGATGTCCTGGCCGCGGAACCGCACGCGCCCCGACGTGGGTTCGTAAAGCCGCAGGACCGCGCGCGCGACGGTGGACTTGCCGCAACCGCTCTCGCCGACGAGTCCGAGGGTTTCTCCTTCGGCGATGCTGAAGCCGACGCCGTCCACGGCTCTCACGGTGCCGACCTGTCGCCGGAAGACGCCGGCCATGATGGGGAAATGCATGGTCAGGTCTTCGACCTCGAGAAGCGGGACGCTATTGGGCACGGACGGCTCCGGCGTCGATGTCGTACCAGCACGCCACCTCGTGACCGTCCCCGACCGGGAGCAGGGGCGGGCTCTCGCGGCGACAGGTGTCGAACGCATGCGGACAACGCGATACGAACGGACATCCTCGGGGAGGCTCCCGGAGATGCGGCGGTTGGCCGGCTATGGTGGCCAGGCGATGCGCGCGCGTTCCATCCAGCCTGGGCAAGGTGCCCAGAAGCCCCCGCGTGTACGGATGTTGAGGCCCGCCGTAGAGCGCGCCCACATCGGCCCTTTCAACAATCTTCCCCGCGTACATGACCATGACGCGATCCGCCATTCCTGCCAGCACGCCAAGATCGTGCGTGATCCAGATGATCGCGATGCCGAATCGACGCCGGAGTTCCCGGATCAGGTCCAGGATCTGGGCCTGGATGGTCACGTCGAGCGCTGTCGTGGGTTCATCCGCGATCAGGACCTTGGGATTGCAGGCCAGCGCTATGGCGATCATGACGCGTTGCCGCATGCCACCCGAGAACTGGTGGGGGAAGGCGGAGAGACGATCCTCCGCCGATGGAATCCCGACATGGCCGAGCAGTTCCACCGCACGTCGGCGAGCGTCGGCCCGGTTCATCCCGAGATGCGTTCGCATCGGCTCCGTCAACTGGTAGCCGATCGTCAGGACCGGGTTCAGCGAGGTCATGGGATCCTGGAAGATGAAGCCCACGTCGGCGCCCCGAACGTGCCGCAGTTCCTCGGCGCCAAGCGCCATCAGGTCCTTGCCGTCGAGGCGAGCCCGGCCGGATACGATTTCGGCGGGCGGCATCGGCAGGAGCTTCAACATGGACAACATCGTGACGCTCTTGCCGCAGCCGCTTTCCCCGACCACCCCGAGCAGTTCGCCTTCTTCCAGATCGAAGCCCACACCGTTGACCGCGTATACCGTGCCGTCCCGCGTATGGAAACGGGTGTGGATGTCCTCGACCTCCAGAACCTTGCCGCGTGCCGCTGGTTGCGCCTCCTGGTTCATCAAATCTCCGGATGCGTCCGGTGCCCCCTGGCGTTCGCCAGCACCTCGACCGGGATCGCCGGGCTCCAGGCAACCCAATCAATGGACACCAAATTTCTCCCGAAGTTGATCGAAAGCGTGGGGCGGCGATTCGGCGGCGCACATGATGGCCTGCGCGCATTGTCTCGGCGTGGATTCGGCCGTGTCGACTTCGACGTCATAGATGCAGTGCGCGTGCACGGTATCGAAATGGGATGTGGCCGTGCCCGGGAAACGCCCGGGCCGTATGGCTTCCCGGGCGTTAACGACCGCCAGGTCGCAGCGAATGCCCGCGAATGTCACGTCCAGTCCCTTCAGCGCGTCGAGATAATCGAGAAGGAAGGATCTCTCGAACATCAGGTCATCCACGATCACATGATTGCCTTCGCGGGCGAAAGTCGCGATGGACCGGCGCATCCCCCGCAGGACGCGTCTGCCCACGTCGCCGAAGCGGATTTCCGTCATCCGCTCGCCATCGCGCTCGATCGGCACCACGTTCAGCCCGCGCGCGCCGGAGTCGCCCGAGGGCGAGTTCAACCCGCGAAAACGACCGGACATGCCGTCCCGGAACTGGTCGAGCGCGATGTGCTGGTAGGGCTCCGGATAAAGCTGCTGCAGCATTCGTGCGATGGTCGTCTTGCCGGCGCTGGACGACCCATTCAACAGAATGATCTTTCCTGGCTTCATGGGATGTCGTTTTCCCGGCGGGTTCGTTGAATCGAGCGCCTTGCACCCGCCCGCATGGTAGCCGTGGACCGGGACGGCGACAAATCCCCACGGAGGTTATGCCCACCATCGTCACGGCACATGCGCTCCGAGCCAATGCGGCGCTTCGTTCCAGGCCTCGCGGTAGCGCTTGTGGTAGTCCGCGAAATCGTGCGACTGCGTCCCTTCGTACTCGATGTTGATGGTGGCGGCACAAGCCCCTGCGCGCATCGCATCGCGTATCCCGGCGCCGTGCAGGCGCGCATCGACAAACCCGGTGCGATAGGCGTCGCCGCAACCGGTGGGATCCCTGACGGTTGTCGTCGGCACCGCCGGAATGACGATATCCCCGCAATAGGACCCCGATTCGCCGGTCGTCACCACGACGTACTCGAGGGACCGCAGTTCGGCTTCGCACCGGGACTTCACGGTCTCGAATTCGAACTCGTTCACGATCAGCGCATCGGACCGGTCGATGAGTTCTCCCGTCTCGCGCGCGGTGAAATCGGTCAGCCCCTGTCCGGGGTCGCAGAGAAACGGGATGCCCTGGTCGCGCATGACGCCTGCGGCATCGATCATGTTCACGGCGATGTCGGGCGCCAGAACCGCGAAGTCGGGGCGGCGGTCTTCCACGAATTCAGCGAGGCGCCGGCTGAAGTCATCGACCCTCGCCGGACCCGGGAAAAACCCGGTGAATTGATTGCCTTCCGCATCGGTGAAAACGAATGCATGGGACGAATACCCGGCACCGGGCAGTTGCGTGATCCCGCCCTGATCGATCCCGGTCTGCTCGAGGTGCCTTCGATAGTCCTCGCCGTAGTCGTCGCCGACAAAAACGAACGGCAAGGCGTCCTGACCGAGGCGGCGCAGTCCGTAAGCGATGTTCATGGCGCAGCCGCCGAAGCGGCGCTCGATGCGGTCGAGTTGAATCGACAGGTTCACACCGGGATGGCGGGGGAGGCCGGAGAAGCGACCGCCGTAGTCGGCCGCGTAGTCCACGGCCAGCGTTCCGGTCACAAGGACACGTGACACGAGACTATACGGTCAAGGGCGCGGGGCACCCATTGATGGCCGGTTTTACCCGCGCCGGTTGCCGGGCGGCGCGCGTCAGTTCCCCGCAGCCAGCGAGACGTTCTCCACTCCGGCCTGCCGAGCCGAGTCCATGACGTGGACCATGACTTCCGTACGGGAATCGGGGTGCGGCTGAATGATCACGGGCGCCTCGGGATTCTCGGCATGCATGCGTTCGATATTGGCGCGGACCGAACGCCAGTCGACATCACGCTGCGCGATCAGTATCCGGTCCCGGCTCGTGATGCGCACGACGATGCTTCGCTTGTCGGGATCGACCGTCTTCGGCTTGTCGTCTTCCGGCTGGTTGACGTCCAGGCCCACTTCCTTCACGAACGTCGCCGTCACGATAAAAAAGATCAGCATGATGAAGACAACGTCCAGCATGGGCGTCAGGTTGATTTGTGCGCCTTCGTCTTCCTCGCGTCTCGCGTACCTGCGCATGTTTCCCTTCCCCTGTCTCGTCGGCCCGTGGTCCGGGGCTTGGACGCTATGTTAACCGACAAGGACAGGAAGTCTAATGGGCCTGGCCACAATTCATGATGGCGGCCTGTCCGTGGGCCGGTTCCGCCACCAACGAATCCCGGGCGCCAGCCAGATCGCGGCGCAGGCGATGGCGAGCACCACCGTGGCCGGACGATCCAGGAGTATCGACAGCGATCCGTCGGCGAGGTAGAGCGTGCGGCGCAGATTCTCCTCCAGCATGCCGCTCAGAATGAAGCCGAGCAGCAGGGGCGCCAGCGGAAATCCCCACGAACGCAGGATCAGGGCCGCGATACCGAAGCCCAGCATGAGGTAGAGATCGAAGGCATTCGACGTCGTCAGGTAGACGCCGACGAGGGAGAACGCCGCGACGAACGGGATGAGCACCGGTTTCGAGACCTGGATCAGTCGAGAGATGTAGGGGATCAGCGGCAGGTTCAATGCCAGCAGGACGAGGTTGCCGATGTACATCGAGACGATCACGCCCCAGAACACCGCGGGGTCGGACTCGAGCAGGCGGGGACCCGGCTGGATGCCGAGGCTCAGCATGACGCCCAGCAGCACCGCGGTCGTGCCCGAGCCGGGGATGCCGAGGGTCAGCAGGGGCACGAAGGAGCCGGTGCAGGCCGCATTGTTGGCAGCTTCGGGAGCGGCGATGCCGCACGCGGGTTTGCGGTTGAAGCGCTTCTCGAAGTCGTAGGCGAAGAAACTCGCCAGCGTGGCCCCGGCCCCGGGCAATATGCCGACCAGGAAACCAAGGGCGGAGTTGCGTCCCACGGTGGGCGCGATGGCGCGCGCGTCGCCCTTCGCCAGGCGCACGCTGGTGGCGGGACGGTATCCGCCCCCGCTGTCCCTTGTTGTCAGCATGTGGAACGCTTCGGCGAGAGCGAAGACGGCCATCGCGAGCAGGATGAAGCTGATGCCGTCCATCAGGTCGAGACGGCCGAAGGTGAAACGTTGCACGCCAGCCGATTGATCCGTCCCCACGGTGCCGAGCATCAGCCCCAGCAACGCCGCGACGCAGGACTTTGCGACGCGCCCGCGTTCGGCGAAGGCGGCGATGCTCGACAGGGCGAAGACCAGGATCAGGGTGTATTCCGGCGACTGGAACGCGGTTGCCCAGGAGGCGAGGACGCCCGCGAACAGCAGCAGCGCGATCGCGCCGATGGTGCCGCCGGCGAACGAAGCATAGGCGGCGATGGCGAGCGCGCGTCCCGCCTCGCCGCCGCGTGCCATCGGATAGCCGTCGAAGGATGTGGCGACCGTGGAGGCGACGCCGGGCGCATTGATCAGGATCGACGAGGTCGAACCACCGAACACGGCCCCGTAGTACACCCCGGCCATCATGATCAATCCCGCGGCGGGGTCCAGCGTATAGCTCACCGGGATCATCAGCGCGATGGCCGTGATCGGGCCCAGTCCGGGCAGCATGCCTATCAGTGTTCCGGCGCAGCAGCCCGCGGCGACCCACAACAGGTTCGTCGGGTCGAGGGCGGTACTTAGCCCCGCAGCGATGCCCTCCCACATCAGGACCACCAGGCGCCGGGATGGATGTATACGCCGAGGGCCACCTCGATCAGCATCCAGCCGGTCAATGCGGTGGCGACAGGAGCGAAAATCAGCACCATTACGCGGCGTTCGCCGAGCAGCGCGAGGGATGCGGCGAGGAACAGCACGAGCGCGGGCCACAGCCCCGCGTTGGGGATCAGCGCGGCGAAGCCGACGATGCACGCGGACATCAGGGCGAGTGGCCTGTATCGCCGGGACGTGTCCACGGGCGCGATACCCCGAAACAGCATGCCTGCGGCGATTAGCGCGAGCAGGGTTCCGCAGAACAACGGCAATGCGCGGGCATTGACCAGTTCGTCGGCCGACCAGGGATCCAGTTCGATTCGCGCGGCGGCCCAGAGGTAGGCGCCGGCGATGGCGAGCAGCGCCAGCGGCACGATGCGGCGCGTCACCGCGTAAAACCGAGTTTCGCCATGGTTCCCGTCAGCAACGTCTCCTGCCGCTCGAGGTATCGCGCGAAGTCTTCTCCGAACACGTTCAGTGGTTCCCAGCCGTATTGCTCAAGGGTCTCGCGCCAGGCGTCGGAGGCGGTCAGGGAGCGAAATCGCTCGAGGTGCCGTTCGCGCACCTCGTCGTCCACGGATGGCGACGCGAACATGCCACGCCAGTTGGCGAACCTGACCGGATAGCCGAGTTCGGTCAGCGTCGGAACATCTTCGATGGCGGCAACGCGTTCGGGTGACGTGATGGCCAGCACGCGCACCTGTCCCGCGCGTATGAAGGGGAGAGTCTCACCGAGTCCCGTGGACAGGAGTTCGATTTCCTCGCCGAGGAGGGCAAGCATGGCCTTGCCGCCGCCGTCGTAGGGGAGGTAGCGGACGCGCCGAGCGTCGACTCCGGCGGCATCGAGCGCAAGTGCCGCCACGATGTGATCGAGGCTTCCGCGCGCGGAACCTCCGCCCAGAATCACATCGCGGGGGTCCGCCTTGAGCCGCGCCAGGATGCCGGCCCAGTCGCTCGCGGCGGCTTCGCTTCTGACGACGAATATCCCGTAATCGGCAACCAGGCCAACGATGGGGGTCAAGTCACGAAAGCTCAGGGGGGTAGAGGTTCTGCAGGTGACGAAGGATGAGGGGCGTCGAGTTGACCATGAGGGCTTCACGAAATCGGGCCGAGTTCTCCACGAACATGCTCAAGCCCCGGCCCCCGCCGGCCCCGGCTATGTTCTCGAAGGAAGCGGCCTCGACCAGTTCCATCGTGGTCAGCGCGCGTCCGGCGGCCCGCGCGGTGCCGTCGAGACCTCCACCGGCGGCCGCCGGTATCACGATGTGGACGCGTTCCGCTGCTGCGGCCGCAGGAAAGAGGCAGGCAACTACGGCCAGCAGGGTAGTCGCCCGTAGGTGTCGGGAACCCACGGCGATCACTTGTTCAGGAAATTCAGTGGCAGACCGGGCTGGCCCCACGGCATGGAAACGAGTTGGCCGGTCGACGAAAGGGTGATGTACGCGGTGGCGAGATCGGGCCCGCCGAAACAGATGTTCGTGGTCATGGGATCGGGCATCGGCACGAAACCGGGCGCGTCACCCCGGGGCGACAGAACCGTGATGCCGCCCTCACGCAGAGTCGCGACACAGATGTTGCCGTTGGCATCGAGGGCGAGAGAATCGAACAGGAAGTAGCCTTGCCGGCCGGGAATCAGCCGTCCCCCGTCCGGTTTGTCGGCCGGTTCGCCGACCAGTCTCCCCGGACCGCTGAGCGCGTATGCCCAGAGGCGGCCGGTGGGGGTTTCGGCCACATACAGTTCGTCTTCGTCCGGCGATAGACCGACCCCGTTCGGGCCTTCGAGGGGGAAGATCACCTCCTCGACATGGCTGCCGTCCGCCCGCGCATAGTAAACGCCGGTACGGTCGCGTTCCCGCGCGCGGGTCTTGCCGAGGTCGGAGAACCAGAAGCCGCCCGCCGCGTCGAAAACGATGTCGTTCGGGCCTTTCAGGGGGATGCCGTCAACGTGCGTGTAGAGAACCTCCACCTCGCCGGTATCGAGGTCCACCCGTTCGATACGGCCGCCGCTGTAGTCCGTCGCCTGACCCTGGACACGCAGGCGTCCGCGGCTCTCTACCCAGTTGAAGCCGCCGTTGTTGCACACATAGCACTTGCCGTCCGGACCGATGGCGGCACCGTTCGGTCCTCCGCCGGTTTCCGCCACGACCGAAATCTCTCCGGACGGGGATACCCGGGAAAGAGTGCCGCGTGCTATCTCGACCACGATGAAGGTCCCGTCCGGCATGGCGATGGGTCCTTCGGGAAAACGTAGTCCGGAGGCAATGACGGTGGGCGCGGTGTGCATGCGGTTTCCTTGGCGAGAAGGTCGGGTGAATGTTAAGGTCGCCCCGGTTCACGCGCCAGAGCCACAAGATCCGTCGAAGGCTTCGCCTGCGCCATCTCTTGTCCCCGCCCAGGCCCACTCATCACCCCGTCGATCTTGCCGCTAATGCGCCAAGCCCGACAGTCTGATAGGTTAAACAACATGTCCCGAGCCCTGTGTTTCTCGATTCTGGCGGTGTTCTTGACCGCCGGCTGCAAGAGCTACGTCGACGAGTCCGCTGGCCGAACGGTCGGCGAGGTGATCGACGACGTGAGCATCAAGCTGCGAGTCAAGGCCGCCCTGGTGAACGACGAGGAACTGAGCGGCTTTCGCATCAAGGTCGACGTCGACAAGGGAGTTGTCATGCTTCGCGGCAAGATCGGGCGGCCGGAGCTTCGCCAGCGGGCGCTGAAACTGGTCCGCGAGGTTCGCGGCGTGGTCGACATCGTGGACAAGCTGGTCCTGGCCGAATCGGAGGAAGGGGACTCCAAGGCGGATTCGAATACCGCCTCGTGATCGAGCCCAACGCCCCTGCCCAGGCGTTACGCGCTCTGATACATGCTGTCGATCAGGTCGCCGTACTTCTCGTTGACAACCTTGCGCTTCAGCTTCTGGGTCGGCGTCAACTCGTCGTCCTCCGGATCGAGGAGTTGGTCGATCAGGCGGAACTGCTTGATGGTCTCGACCCGGGCAAACTTCGTGTTGACCTCCTCGATCTCGCCGCCGATCAGGTCTTCCACTTCGCGCGTATGGCACAGGCTGGTGTATGTGGTGAAAGGCACGTCGTTGTCCTGGGCAAACCGGGTGACGTTTTCCTGGTCGATCATGACGAGGCAGGTGAGATATGGTCGCCGGTCGCCGACCACCACCGCGTCGGTGATGTAGGGCGAGAACTTGAGCTGGTTCTCGATCTCGCTCGGCGTGATGTTCTTGCCTCCGGCGGTAATGATGATGTCCTTCATCCGATCGATCAGGTAGATGAAGCCATCTTCGTCGATCCGGCCCACGTCTCCGGTGTGCAGCCAGCCCTGGATGAACGTATCCGCAGTCTGTTCGGCCTTGTTCCAGTAACCCTGGATGACGCCCGGACTGCGTATCAGGATTTCGTTCTCGGCGGATAGTTCGACCTCGGTGCCCGGCGTTGGCTTGCCGACGCTGCCGATGCGGAAGTCGTCGGGCAGGTTGGCCGTCGCTATGCCGGTGCACTCGGTCTGCCCGTATACCTCGTACATGGGCTTGCCGAGCGCCCAGTACCAGTCGATCAGTTCCGGCGCGATGGGCGCCGCGGCGGTGGAAAGCCAGCGGCAGGAATCGATGCCCAGCATCCGGCGCACGTTCTTCAGTACCAGCCGCTCCAGGCAGAAAAAGGTCAGCCGCAGCGGCAATGGCACGGGCCGATTCTCCTTGACGTAGCGTGCCCGGCGCACGCCGGCCGCCATGGCGACGTTGTAGGCGAGGCGTCCGAGGGCGGTCGACTCCTTCAGCATGATCCGCACGGCGGAAAACTGCTTCTCCCACACCCTGGGCACCGCGAAATGCACCGTCGGCGACACCTCCTGCAGATCCTGGACGAGCGTTTCGGGACTTTCTACGAGGTTAACGACAGAAGCTACTGTTATTCCGAGGAAGGTGTAGAAGATGCGCCCCGCGACGTGCGCCAGGGGCAGGAAACCGAGTTGCTCGTCGGTATCGTAGACGGTGAAACTGCCGATCATCGTCACCATCATGAACATGACGTTGGCCTGGGAGATCATCGCGCCCTTGGGCGGCCCCGTGGTGCCCGAGGTGTAGGTCAGGATCATCAGGTCATCGGGCGCGGCGCGGTCGATCTCCCGGTCCCAGGCGTCCGGGTGTTTTGCGTCGTAGTCCCGGCCGATGCGTTTCAGTTCCTCGAACGACATGCACATGGGATCGTCGAGATCGCGCAGGCCTTCCATGTCGAAGATGATGACTTTCTCGAGCGTCGGGGTGCGTTCCCGGACAGCCAGCACCTTGTCGAGTTGTTCCTCGTCTTCGGCGAAGTAGAAGCGGGTACCGCTGTCGTTGATGAGATATTCGACCTGCGACGACGAATCGGTCGGATAGACGCCGTTGGTGACGCCGCCCACGCAGATGATGCCGAGATCGGCGAACAGCCATTCCTTGACCGTCTCGGCGGCGACGGAACAGATGTCGCCGCGATCGAGACCGAGCGCGAGCAATCCCAATCCCGCTTGACGCGCCTGCTCCCCGTAGTCCGCCCAGGTGTACTCGTTCCAGATGCCGAGGTCCTTCTCGCGCAGGGCCACCTTGTTCGCGCCGAGTTCGGCCACGCGCTTGCGGAACAGCACCGGGATGGTGGCGCAGTCTTCGATAACGGTATGGTTCGGGTTCATCGCCATGTCTTGCGCTGCTTCCATCGTCGCCGTCCGCGCACGCCCCGATCCTTCATGCCGAGATAGAACTCCTGGATATCCGTCGCGTTCTTCAGCCGTTCGCACGTATCTTCCATGACGATGCGGCCGGTCTCCATGACATAGCCGTAGTCCGAGACGTCCAGGGCCATGCGGGCGTTCTGCTCGACCAGCAATATGGCCATCCGCCGCTCGGTTCGCAACCGTCCCACGATGGTCGCGATCTCCTGCGCCAATGTGGGCGCGAGCCCCAGCGAAGGCTCGTCGAGGAGCATCAGCTTTGGGCGCAGCATCAGCGCCCGGCCGATGGCGAGCATCTGCTGTTCGCCGCCGGACAGATATCCCGCCGGTTGCTTGCGACGGTCGGCAAGCCCCGGGAAATAGCCGTACACCATCTCCAGGTCGTCGGAGAAATCGGCACGCTTGCGGGAGAACGCCCCGACGACGAGGTTCTCTTCGACGTTAAGGAACGGGAACACCTCGCGCCCCTCGGGCACATGCCCAATGCCAAGCCGCGCGACGCGGTCGGGATCGAGGCTGGTGATGTTCCTGCCGTCGAAGTCGACGGTGCCCTTGCGCGGGTCCATGGCGCCGCAGACGGTTTTCAGCACCGTGGTCTTGCCGGCGCCGTTTGCGCCCAGTACGGCGACGATTCCGCCGTCGTTGACCTCGAGCGACACGCCCCGGATCGCCATGATGGGACCGTAGTAGGTCTCGACGTTCCTGACCGTGAGCAACGCCACATCAGTCTCCCAGGTACGCGCGCAGAACCTCGGGGTGATCCTGCACCTCCGATGGAGTGCCCGTGGTGATGGAGGCACCGTCCGCCATCGCCATCACCCGGTCCGAGACGGTTGTGACCAGGTTCATGTCATGCTCCACCATGGCGATGGTGACCCCCAGGTCCGCCGAGATATCCTCGATCCAGAACGACAGGTCCTCGGTTTCTTCCGGGTTGAGCCCCGAAGAAGGCTCGTCCAGCAACAGCAATTGCGGTTCCGCACACAGCGCACGGGCGATCTCCACGATCTTTCGCGTGCCGTAGGGCAGGGCGCCGACCATCTGGTCCCGGCTGGCCTGCAGTTCGAGCAGGTCGATGATCTCTTCGGCGTAGGACCGGAATGCGATCTCCTGGCGGCGCGCGGAGGGTAGGAACAGGCATTCGGCGAAAAGGTTCGTGCGGCGGTGTACGTGGCGGCCGATCAGCAGGTTCTCGAGTACCGTCGCGTGATCGAACAGCTCCGTGTTCTGGAACGTCCGCGTAATGCCGAGCTGGGCGACGCGGTGTCCGGGCACCCGGCTCATGTCCGCGCCGTTGAACACCATGCTGCCCGCATCGGCGTCGTAGATGCGGTTGATCAGGTTGAAGACCGTCGTCTTGCCCGCGCCGTTGGGACCGATGATGCTGAACACTTCGCCCCGGCGAATCTCGAACGACACGTCCCGCACCGCCCTGACGCCGCCGAAACTGAGCGACAGGTCGTGCGCCTCGAACAGCCTTGCCGCAGCTTCGCCCGCCCGTTGCATCAGTGGACGCGCTCCGTTCTGAGATAGGACTTCTGGCGTTTGTGCGTTGCCTTCCTGTACAGCGGAAACTGGCTGAGCCACGACCGGATCTTGAGCCAGCGACCGTATAGCCCCAGCGGCTCGAAGACGAGGAACAGTGCCAGGATGGCACCAAAGACACCCAGTTCAAGGCCTGGGATCTGGCCCACACTCGGCGGCAGGACGTCTCGCGCCAGGGCGATCACCTGGGGCAGGTAGCCGACGAAGATCGCGCCGAAGACAACGCCGTGGAGAGATCCCAGCCCGCCGACCACGACCAGCAGCAGGAGTAGTATCGACGTCTGCACGGTGAACGCGTCGGGCGCGAGGTAGCCGATCCGGTGGGCCAGCAACACGCCCGCCAGACCGGTGAACGCGGCGGAGACGGCAAACGCTGTCGTCTTCGTGCGCGCCAGGTGCACACCCATGCTCTCGGCCGATACCTCGGAATCCCGCACGGCGATGAACGCCCGCCCCATGGGACTGCGCAGCAGGTTTGCCGCGGCGAGCAGGCCCACCGCGAGGATACCCAGGGAAACGTAGTAAAGGACGTAGCTGTCCGTCAGGCTGAGACCCAGGAACTCGGGCTGCGGTACGGACATGCCGCGCAATCCGCCCGTGACCGGTTCCCAGTGCTCGATGCAATAGGCCACGATACGTTCGAACGCGAGCGTCGCGATGGCGAGGTACACACCCGTCATGCGCAATGCGGGAATGCCCACCAGTGCCCCGATGAGGGCTGTGAACGCCACGGCGAGAGGTGCCGACAGCACCAGGGGTACGCCATAGCCGAGAAGCACCGCGTGCGTATATGCGCCGATGGCGAGGAATGCCGAGTGGCCGAGACTGACGAGTCCGGTGTAACCGACCAGCAGCATGAGACCGATGCCGGCGATGGCCCAGATGAAGACGAGGACGAGTTCCCCGACGTAGAAGGCACTGATGAACCAGGGGGCGGCGACTACGCCCACGGCCAGGAGCGCGTACCAGAAACGCTGCCCGTTGTGGCGAAACAGGTTGACGTCCTGGCCGTACCGGGTTGTGAGTACGAACCGCATCAGACCTTCTTTTGCTGCATCGAAGCGAAGATGCCCTGGGGTCGCAGGAAGAGCATGGCGAGCAGGATGACGTAAGCACTGACCTCGCCGAGACCCGGCGGCAGGTAGAGTCCGGCGAACTGCTCCACGACGCCGATGAGCAACCCGCCGACGATCGCTCCCGGCAAGCTGCCGAACCCGCCCACGATGGCCGCCGCGAACGCCTTGATGCCAAGAAAGCCCATCACGGGATCGATCAGCATCACCGGGGCAACGAGGATGCCGGCAGCGGCGGAGATGGCCGCGGAAATACCCCAGACCAGTGAAGTGACGCGTTTCACCGGCACGCCGCTGTAGTATGCGGCGAGCTGATTTTGCGACGCGGCCTGCATGGCGATGCCGATGCGCGAGAAGCGAAAGAACGCCCACAACGCGATGCAGAGCAGGGCGGTGCCCGCGATGACTACCAGGTTCTCGTATCCAAGGACGACACCGCCGAGATCCAGTACCTTGCCGGCAAAGGGGACGTCGAGGGTCTTGTTGTCGCTCCCCCAGATCGCCCCCGCGACGGCCCGCAGAATGAACCCGAGGCCGATGGTGAGCATCAGCACGGCGAACGGCGGTTCGCCGATCATCGGCCGAATCACGGTGCGTTCCAGGGCCATGCCGAAGCCGACCATGACGCCGAGCGTCAGGAGGAATCCCAGGAAGAACGGCAGTCCCGCCAGGTTCACGAAAGTGAATGCCACGAAAGCGCCGAGCATCATCATGTCGCCCTGCGCGAAGTTCAGCATCTCCGTGGCCTTGTAGATCATCACAAAGCCAAGCGCGATGAGTCCGTAGACACACCCCTGGGAGAGTCCGCTCAGCAATAATTGAAGTGCTTCCATCTTCCTACGCTATCCGTGCCGCCCGGCGGGCGCATCATCACCGCTCACAGGCCTCATCCCTGACCTTCAGCGCGCGCTGTAGGTTACCGCTTGCCCGGCGATCCCGAAAGCCGCACATCCGATTGCATTCGAAGGGACAAAAGGCAATGTGATGGCTTTCAGAGAGTTACTGTATTCGTGCACCAGGATGGGGCATGAGATTTGCCGACAAAGACACCGCGTGTCACGAGGGCGCTTTTTATACACAAGCCACACCGTTGAGATGTGCCTGAAATTACCTCACAAAATGCATCTATTCTCTTAGATATTCATGTTATCTAATTGTTTTAACCGGATAAAAATCGCATTTTCATCCACCTGTAACACTTCATCCCCATCCCGTCGATAATCAGTCCCCAGACTTATCCACAAGCTCCAGCCAATCGCGTGGGGCAAGGAAATGGTTGGTCAGCGCCGCTTCGGGCGAGTTCGGCGGTGGCTTGTAATCGTAGGCCCACCGCGCGCGGGGCGGCAACGAAGCCAGCACGGACTCGACGTTTCGACCGGATTGAAGGCCGTAGCGGGTGCCGCGGTCCACGACCAGGTTGAACTCCGCGTAGCGGCCGCGCCGAAACAGCATGAAGTTCTCTTCGCGTTCGCCCCAGGGAACCTGCGCGCGGCGCTCGAAAATCGGTGCATAGGCAGGCAGGAAGTGTTTCCCGACGCTCTTGACGAAGGCAAGGCTGGCGTCGAATCCACCCTCGGTCCAGTCGTCGAAGAAGATGCCGCCGACGCCGCGCGCCTCCTGTCGGTGCGGCAGGTAGAAATAGGCGTCGCAATTGGCCTTGAGCCTGGCATGGACATCCCCGTGCGGACGGCAGGCCTCGTAGGCCGTGCGATGCCAGTGAACGACATCCTCGGCAAACGGATAGAAGGGCGTCAGGTCGAAACCGCCGCCGAAATGCCAGTTCTCCATTCCAACGAGAAAGAACCGGAGGTTCATGTGGGCGGTGGGTACGTAGGGGTTGCGCGGATGCACGATCAACGAGATGGCGGTTGCCTCGAAGGGTTGTCCCGCGAGGTGTGGGTTGCGTTCTGTCGCGGCGGCCGGGAGGCTGTCGCCGATCGCATGGGTAAACAGGATCGCCGCCTTTTCGATGTTGGCGCCGTCCTGCAGCACGCGCGGGCGCGAGAGTCCGCCGCGGGGCAGGGCGGTACTCTCACCGACGAAAGCCCCCTCGCCATCCAGGCGCTGAAAACGTGCCTCGATCTCGTCCTGCAGGTCGCGAAAGAACTCGCGGACGGGCGCTATTGGTGTCCCCACGGGGTCCTCGTTCCAGATGTGGCGGGCTTGTCCCGGGCCTGGTCGTTCCTTGATCACTGCGATGGTCTTCGCCCTCGTGGCCGGGACCGCAGGCCAGCCCGGATTATGCAGTAGAATTCCGCGTTTGCTACCCCGATGCCACGCATGGACAGATGCGAACGCGCGCGGGAAATCGTAGCCGATGCGCGCGGTGCGCTTGAAAGGGCGGCCGCCCGGCTGCATGAAGAAGCGCAGATAGAACTCTACGACCTGGCATTCTCCAGTGCCGAGCTTACCGCGGCCGAGATCATGCTGGAGTATGCCGCGTGCGACGCGCCGCCAGGCGAGCGGTGCTTCAAGGAGGCGCTCGCACTGACGTTCTGTGCCGAGGTCACCGGCAACCTGCAGCACAGGCTGCGGGTTCGGCCCAGCGCCTACGGCCTGAGCGCCACGGATCTCACGAACGACTATGTGGAACTCGCAGACGAATACCTGTCTCCAGCTCACCTGAGCGCCGTTGGCCAGGCCTGGCGCGAGCGAAGCGGGCGGTTGCCGCACGACCACCTCGACGCCGAAAAGTCGATGATCCGGGAGACGTTCCGTCAATTCTCGGACGAACGGGTGGCGCCGTTGGCCGAAGCGATCCACCGCGAGGACACCATGATCCCGGAGACGATCATCGACGGCTTGAGGGATCTCGGCTGCTTCGGATTGTGCGTGCCCGAACGCTACGGTGGATTGCAGCCGGATGGCAGCGAGGACCGGCTCGGCATGGTGATCGTGACCGAAGAGCTGTCGCGGGGTTCGCTGGGCGCGGCCGGCAGCCTGATCACGCGCCCGGAAATCATGGCGCAGGCACTGTTGGAAGGCGGCACGGAAGCACAGAAACAGCGTTGGCTGCCGGGTCTCGCGGCTGGCGATCCGCTGTGTGCGGTCTCGGTAACGGAACCTGGCACCGGATCGGACGTGGCTGCGGTCTCCCTGCGAGCAACGAAGGCGGAAGGCGGATGGCGGCTTAACGGAGGCAAAACCTGGTGCACGTTCGCGGGCAAGGCGGGCGTCATCCTGGTGCTCGCCCGGACCGATCCGGACATCCGGCCCGCGCACCGCGGGCTGTCGCTCTTCGTCGTCGAGAAGCCGGCCTACGACGGACACGACTTCGAATATGCCGAACCACGCGGCGGCAAGGTCTCGGGACGCGCGATACCGACGATCGGCTATCGGGGAATGCACTCGTTCGAGATGTTCTACGACGATTTCTTCGTGCCGGACGATGCACTCGTGGGTGAGGCCGGTGGCCGTGGCAGGGGCTTCTACTACACGATGCGCGGCTTTTCCGGAGGCCGCCTGCAGACGGCCGCGCGCGCGAGCGGATTGATGCGGGCCGCTTTCGAGGCCGCGCTCGCGTATGCGGAGAACCGCAAGGTGTTCGGCCGCGCCGTTGCGGACTATCCCTTGACCCTGCAAAAGTTGGCGCGCATGGGCATGTACATCGTTGCCTGCAGGCAGTTCTCGTATGCGGTCGCCCAGCGGATCGACGCCGGGGGCGGTCTCGATACCGGCCGGAACGACGCACAGCTTGCGGCGAGTCTCGTCAAGCTCTTCGCGTGCAAGGTCGCCGAGAGCGTGACGCGCGAAGCCATGCAGATCCACGGCGGCATGGGCTACGGGGAAGAGTCTCCCGTGAGCCGTTATTTTGTCGACGCGCGCGTTCTCTCCATCTTCGAGGGCGCGGAAGAGACGCTGGCGCTCAAGGTCGTGGGCCGAGCGTTGCTGGCGTCTTCATGAAGACGTCGCCTCATAACCTATATTTGATTTCGCATAATATATATTATGTTAAATAGGATCACGGGGACGTGGTCCCGGGCACCTTCCTACCGGATGCTCAGCCTCGCGTTGACAACCCCCTCTTCATCCTCGGCATCGATGGCGACCTGCATGATGCGCAGATCTTCCCGGACCAACAGTGCGGTCCAGCGCAACACGTCGTTGAACGGCTGCCGCTGAATGACAACGTTGACGCTGCCGTCGCTTTCCGGACGATAGCGCGTGAGACGAACGTTTGCTTCGCGGGCCGTGGCGTCGACCAATGTCAGTAGCGAGCGATTCGACGGGGCCGACCCGGATTCGTCGTCGCTTCGCCGCCGGGCGTCTGCTTCGTGCGAGCGCATCCACTCGAGCCGGTCCTGTTGCAAACTGTAGCGTGCCAGCGACGTTTCCCGGAACTCGTACGCGGGAGAAAAGACCGCCGCGTACAGGATGGCCGCGAGCAGCACGGCTCCTGTCACGTGTAGCAGGAGGCGCTCCCGAGGCTCGAGCGCCCGGTATCGCCGGTCGATTCCCGTCACGCCAAGGGCGTTGCGCAATCCCTCCCGAATCATCCGGGCAACCTTATGCGCAAACGGGCGCGGACAATGTCGTCCCGTTCTTCCGCGCTGCTGATGTCGACCGTCAGCCCCTGGTTTTCGAGTTCGAGCTTGAGCGCGTCTATCTGGGCATAGCCCGGCAACCAGAGTTCGCTCGTGAGTTCGCCCCGGGAGTCGTTGAACGTGATCGACCGGACGCTGATCGATCCCTCGGTCGTCCCGGCGGCAAGTTGTCCCAGCAGAACGTGAAATGTCCCCTGCCCCGCGTCGGATTGGCGAAGCTTGGCGCGCATCTGCGCGTAGGCATTGTGAACGCGGCGCTCGTTCGGGTAGATGCTGCGATACAGGTCGATCGATTCCGCTTCCAGCGCGTCCGCCTGGTGGCTTGCAACGTAGCCCTCGCCAATGAGCACGGCCAGGGCCGTGAACACCCAGACGGCGGCCAACGCCGCCACGCTGCGCCATCCGCGCGGCGACGTGCTTCCGCGCCGTTGCGGCGCAAATTCTCCCTGCAGCAGGTTGATCTCCGGACGGTCTGCTTCCCACCTCGATGCGAGGAACTCGAGCACGGAACCGTCGAGAGTCGCGCTGCGGACGCTGAAGCCGCTGCCAGCGATGCCAGCCAGGGAAAGCTGGGTTCCACCGATGATCTCCAGTCCGACGGGATCGTCCGACTCGCCGAAGCTTGCCCGGACGGCCTGCAGGATGTCCGGTAGCGACGAAGCTTCCACGCTGGCGATATGCTCCGGCGTCCTTACCAACGCCTCCGCGTCTTCGAGAAGGACGCTTGCGGAAACTTCGTTGCAAGGAAGCAGGCTTGCGTCCGGCACCATGTGACCTGGCCGCAGGTCGCAGTCGCGCAACCGGTCGAGCCAATCGGTGATCCGTTGCCGGTCGATGAGCGCGCAGCGAACAGGCTGGCCCCTGGCAATCGTCCCGTGCGCCAGGTGCATCGATTCGACATCCTGGGTCAGGAACTCCTCCACGGCGAAAGGCAATGCGCTCCGAATCTGCGCCGCTCGACGCCCGGGCACGATGCAGGAGAGCCAGGCGACCTCGGCGCTCGGCACGAAGACAACGACGTTGTCGGGGTCGGCGAGGTCAATCGGATCGAAGTCTCCGCCGGCGTCGATCATTTCCTTGAGTGCATGGAGATCCGATGTCTCCTGCGCCACGGCCCGTCCCCGGTTGTCGCGCAACAGCCACTCGCACCGGGTCGCATCTGGTGTCGGATGCGTGTCCGCCGGGCGGACTCTTATGAACAGGCGCACCGCGTCTTCCCTATCTGGTGGTACCGAAATCCTGGGCCATTGAGTAACCCAAGGGACGAACCGGTGCAAGGCGGGGACATCATGCGTTGCCCGCCCGGCGTTGGATTTCTTCAATGATGGAGGGAACGCGGCGACCGAAATCACGGCCGAGCAACCGGATCGCGCCGCTGTCCGGGCTGCGGTACAGCATTGAGATCAGTTCGG
Source organism: Candidatus Azotimanducaceae bacterium (assembly GCA_965203615.1). GTDB lineage: Bacteria > Pseudomonadota > Gammaproteobacteria > Pseudomonadales > Azotimanducaceae > VXNE01. The sequence goes on along the minus strand of OZ241900.1, from coordinate 230 downwards.
CGCGCGCTTCGTTCCATTCGACGCGTACACGGACCTCGAAGAACACGCTGGACACGGTCAGCAGTTCGGCGCTTTTCGCCAGGTCCGGGTATAGGGTCACGGCTTCCGCAACATCCTTGAACTCCCTTGGGGATTCGAGCATTGCTTCCGCCTGCTCCGGCGGGAAGGAAACCCCGAGGCTGCGCAGAACCGCCGCGCCCGCCGTGTTGATGTTGACCCTGAGGTCGTTG